>CAWASA010000020.1:0-49504 GCA_963784665.1 uncultured Actinomycetota bacterium | reverse complement strand
AAATGGAGTACCCGGAATCCGTCAAGTGGCTTGGCGGACTTGCTGTCTGACATGTAGGGCCTTCCTCTAACCCGGCTTGTGCAGCACCGCGGTGCAGTAGTAGTTCCTGCCAAAGGGCGCATCGGGGTCGTCGGGCTGCAGCGGTAACCCGTTGTCGGCCAAAAGTTGATTCAGTGGTGTGCGCACCGGCTGCCAGCCGCGGTCTTCCAGGTACGTCGCGACGTCGTTGCGCTCGCCGGGGAAGCCCAGATTGTCGAGCTCGACGTCGAGACCGTTCTCGCGCCACTTCTGGCCGGCGGTGTTCAAAGCCTGCTGATTGGCGCCCGAATTCAGAAAGACTTCGGCCACCAGCCGGCTGCCGTCGGCGCTGAGCGCGGTGATGTTGTCCAGCAACCGATCCTGGGCGTCGGCCGGCAGGAAGCCGAGCAGGCCCTCAGCGGCCCAGGCGGCGGGCCGCCCTGTGTCGAACCCGGCCTGCCGCAGAGCTGAGGGCCAATCGTGGCGCAAGTGGATCGGGACGGGCCGCACCTCGGCCGTGGGCTGGGCGCCGAGCCCGGCAACGGTGGTGGTCTTGAATTCGATGACTTGCGGCTGGTCGATCTCGAAGACCGTGGTGCCCGCCGCCCAGGGCAGCCGGTATGCGCGCGCGTCGAGACCGGCGGCCGAAGAGGACCACCTGCCGGATGCCCGCGGCCTTCCCGTCTTCCTGGGCCTGGGAGAAGAACGCGTCGATATACCGCGTCCGGGCGGCCAGCATGTCGGTCATGCGTTGCATGCCCCACGGGGCGCCGGGAACGTCGACGTCAGCGGAATCGAGTTCGCCGACGGCCCACCGGGTGAAGAAGTCAACGCCCACGGCGCGCACCAGCGGCTCGGCGAACGGATCGTCGATGAGCGCATCGCGCGTGGCCCGGGCTCGTCCGGCGGCCACCATGGTGGCGGTGGCTCCCACACTGGTCGCCAGGTCCCAGGTGTCGTTGTCGGTGCGCGCCATCGAGATAGTCCCTTCCGATCTACTGGTTAGCCAGAATAACTACAAGCGCTCCGGCTCATCCCGGGGCACGGGTATCGACTGCCCACGGTGACCAAAGACCCCTGCCGGTGGTGGCGTTGCGCCCTTATCTATGGCCGGAACTCGCGGCAGCATCGACGTGTGACGAGCACAGTGCAGACGATGTCGGGATTTGTCAGGCGATCTGGACAAGCGGACGAACGCGTTGGCGAACGAGTGGCGCCGGCGCGGGCTTGGCCCGGGTGCCAGCGTCGCCATCTTGGCGGGTAACCACCGAGGTTTCCTGGAAGCCGTTTACGCGGCCGGCAAATGCGGTGCAGGTGTCCTGCTGCTCAACACCGGCTTCGGCGGCACGCAACTCGCCGGCATGGTGGCCCGCGAACGCGTCGACCTCCTCGTGTACGACGACGAGTACAGCGCCGTCGTCGCCGAAGTCCACCCGAGGCTGGGCCGGATTCGGGCTTGGACGTCAACGCAGACGCAAACGCCCGCTTCCGACACCCTCGATGCGCTGATCGAGCGTGGTGACAGGCGCCCGCCGCCCAGCTCCGGTGGCCGGCCCAAGATCGTCATTTCGACCAGCGGGACGACCGGAGTCCCCAAGGGTGCCGCGCGCTCGGAGCCCTACTCACTGATACCGGTCGGCGGCCTGCTCGGCAAGGCGCCGTTTCGCTGCCGAGAAGTCACCGAATGCTGTGTCCCGCTGTTTCATTCGATGGGTTTCAGCCACGCGATGTTCGCGATGGTGCTGGGCTCGACGCTGGTGCTACGCCGCCATTTCGATCCCGAGCAGGCCTTGGACAGCGTGGCCGCACATCGGGCCAGCGCCATGATCGTCGTGCCGATCATGTTGCGGCGCATTCTCGATCTGGGCCTCCAAGCGATCGCCGAGCGCGATTTGTCGGCATTGCGCATCGTGTTCGTCGGCGGATCCCAGCTCGGCGCCGCGCTGGCCACCCGCGCGAGCCAGGCGCTGGGACCCGTGGTCTACAACATGTACGGATCCACCGAGGTCGCTTACGCCACCATCGCCACGCCCGCCGATCTGGCCGTCGAGCCGGGATGCGTCGGGGGAGTCGTGCCTGGGTCGGTCGTCAAGATTTTCACCGACGACCGGCACGAGGCTCCCCCCGGAACGCCGGGGCGAATTTTCGTCGGCAACGTGCTGGCCTTCGAGGGATACACCGGTGGTGGCACGAAGGAGTCGGTCCAGGGCCTGATGTCCACCGGCGACGTCGGTCATTTCGATGAGGCCGGCAGGCTGTTAATCGACGGGCGTGACGACGAGATGATCGTCTCCGGCGGCGAGAACGTGTATCCGGGTGAGGTCGAAGAGGCGCTCGCGCACCATCCCGACATCCTCGAAGTCGCGGTCGTCGGCGTCAGCGACGAGGAGTTCGGGCAGCGTCTGCGCGCCTACATCGTGGTGCGACCGGGCGGATCGCTGACCGAGCGCGATGTCAGAGACTACGTCCGGAATCGGTTGGCGCGCTTCAAGGTTCCTCGCGATGTGCTGTTCGTCGATGCGCTGCCCCGCAACGCGGGCGGGAAGGTGCTCAAACGCTTGCTGAACAGCCAACCGGTCGAAGACCAGGGTCGGGTTACCAGACCCCGGCGCCGGACCGGTGGTCAGTGACTCCGGGGGTGACCCCCCAACTCCTGCTGTTGGCTAGGAAACGGCAGCGTCGATTCGAAGTTTCGAGCGCAGCCAGCCGCCCATCGCGGTGATCGCCTCATCTACTTCGGGCACCCGCCCTGCGCCCATGATGAAGGAGTGCTGACCGGCTGCAACCGGGCGCACGATGACATCATTACCGGCTCGCTGCGCGCGGATCCCGAATTCGACTGCCTCGCTGACGAACAGTTCATCTTCGCCGTAGAACACCGCGATCGGGGGCAGGCCGGACAGGTCAGCGTTGAGCAGATTCACCTGCGGGTCGCTGAACTCCACGCCGGTTCCCTCGAGCCAGCAGGACCGGAAGAACTCCAGCAACCCACGCGAGAGCAGCTTGTCCCGGTCAGCGTTGGTTTCGATCGACTCACCCGACAGCGTGGGATCGCAAAAGGGCGAGATCGACAGGATGGCGCCGGGAAGTGCGGCGCCGCGATCACGCAGTCTCAGCGCGAGGTTGACGGCGAGGTAGCCGCCGATCGAATGCCCGACGCTGGCAATGTTGTGGGGCTGATACCCCTGCTCGAGCAGCCACTGGTATGCGGTTTCGACGTCGTCGACCTGCGCGGGATATTTGTGCTCCGGGGAGCGCCGGAAGTTCAGTACGAGCGAGCGCGCGCCGGCGGCTTTCGCGAGGTGCGCGGCGGCCTTGCGGTCGGAATGCATCGAGGTGAGCACGCTGCCACCCATGTGGTTGTGCAGCAGAACTGTGTCCGAGTCGCTGCCGGCCGGAATGCACCACAGCGCCTCGACCCCGTCGGCGTCGACCTCGGCATAGCTGACCCCTTCGGGCTCTTTCGTGGCCAGATGCATGGTCTCGACGACGTCGCGGACCGTCGACAGGTCGAAGTTGGGGTTGGCGGATCGTTGGCTGAGGTCGGCGAAGAAGTTCGCGAATTCGACTGCCTGTTTGCTTGCCATGGGTTGCGCCTTTCGTGGTGGTGAGGTGGTCGAGACGGACGATCCATAGGATAGCGATCGTTATATAACGAACGCTATCCTATGGTACGGTGGGCGTCAATACGCGAGTTAGGGGTTCCGATGACGAGGTATCCACCGGACCAAAAGGCCAAAGCACGCGAGGCACTCGTCCACGCCGGGGCGCGCTCGTTGAAAACGTCTGGCTTCAAGGGGATCGGGGTGGATGGCCTTGCCGCCTCGGCGGGTGTGACCTCGGGTGCGTTCTACTCGAATTTCGCGACCAAGGAAGCGATGCTCGAGGCCGTCATCGACGCCTTCGTCGGCGAGCCGTTCGTTTCTGATACCGATGCGGTGACCTGCGCCGAGGGGCGATCCCGCCTGCGGAGCTTTGTCGAGGAGTACATCAGCGTCGATCACAGCGCGGATCCGGCCGAAGGCTGCGTGATGCCTGCCCTCAGCGCTGACGTTTCGCGAGCGCAACCATCAGTCAAGCAAGCCTACGAGCGCAAGATCAGCACGCTTGCCCAGCGCATTGCCAGCCTGCTCGAGGGCGACGAGTCCGATCGGGCACGGCGGGCGTGGAGCATTGTGGCGTTGATGGTCGGAGCGCTCACGATCTCGCGAGGAATGACCGACGAGGGCGAATCCAGGGCAGCGGCGATCGACGCGGCACGTCGTACCGCTATGGGCCTCATCGAAACCGACGAGAACAAGGGCCGGTAAGCGTCATCCGATAACTCCCTACCGCGCAAGCGTTCACTGTTGGCAGTCAAGGGCTTTGACACGGAGTTATCACGGCAGGGTGTCGACGCATCTGATCGTGCCGCGCTGCCTCTACCATCGCCGGATGGAGAGCATGACCTCGATTGCCGAGTTGGCGCACCCCGCGCCGTTCGTACCGGACGCCGGGTGGCAGACCAGCGCCCGGTGGGCGCGCGTGTTGGCCTGGGTGAGCCTGTCCGTGCTGCTCGTCGAGGGCGCCGTGGGACTGTGGCAGGGCCTGGCGGTCGGATCCATCGCACTGACCGGATGGGCGCTTGGCGGCGGTTCCGAGGCGCTGGCCAGCGCGATGGTGGCGTGGCGCTTCAGCGGCGCCCGCACGCTGTCCGAGACCGCCGAGTCGCGCGCACAGCGCGGCGTTGCGGTGTCGTTTTGGCTGACCGCCCCCTACATTGCTGCCGAATCCATCCAGGATCTGACTGACGAGCACCATGCCCAGACCTCGGTGATCGGCATCGGGTTGACCGCGGTCGCCTTGCTCCTGATGCCGATGCTCGGCTGGGCCAACCACAAACTGGGCGCGCGGCTGGGCTCGGCGGCCACCGAGGGTGAGGGCACTCAGAACTACCTGTGCGCCGCCCAGGCCGCCGGGGTGCTGGTCGGCCTTGCCATCACCGCCGCCTTCTCCGGCGGGTGGTGGCTTGACCCCGCGATCGGCCTTGCCGTCGCCGCCGTCGCGGTCTGGCAAGGCATCCGATCGTGGCGCGGCCACACCTGTGCGTGTTGACGCGCGGGCTCAGTCCAGCCGGTACCGGATCAGCCGCGAGCTATTGGCCACCACCGCCACTGACGACGCGTTGTGCAGGATCGCGGCCAGCACCGGAGACAACGCCCCGCCCGCGCCGATGATCAGCCCGGCGGCATTGACGGCGATGGACATGCCGTAGTTCTCGCGGATGACGTCGACCGCCCGGGCGCCCAGGTCGCGCACGTCGAGGAGGCGATGCAGATCGTCATTGGCCAGCGCCACGTCGGCGGTCTCGACGGCGACGTCCGTTCCGGCCAGACCCATGGCGATCCCGATATCCGCGGCCGCCAGTGCGGGGGCGTCGTTGACGCCGTCGCCGACCATGCCGACGACGAAACCGTCGTCCTGCAGCTCGCGCACCACCGCGAGTTTGTCCTCCGGCAATACCTCGGCACGCCACTCGTCGATCCCGAGTTCGCCGGCGACGACCTCGGCGATCTCCGGATGATCGCCGGTGAGCATCACGATCCGGCGAATCCCGTTGGCACGCAACATCTCCAGCACCTCGGCCGCCTCGGGCCGCACTTCATCGCGCAGGCTGATCAGGCCCACCAGCGTGCCGTCCACCGCCAGCAGCAACGGCGTCTCGGCCTGGCGTCGCAGCTTGTCCACCCAAACCGAGGCCTTCTTGGACACCCTCACTTTCTCGGCGCGCAGCAGCGACGGACTACCCAGCAGCAGGGTCCTGCCGTCGGCCCGGGTTCGCATGCCCAGCCCGACCAGCACCTCGCACTCCTCGTGCGGCGGGATGCTGATATGGCGTTCCTCGGTGGAGCGGATCACCGCTTCGGCGAGCGGATGACGAGAATGGATCTCCGAGCTGGCCGCATACGCCAGCACCTGCTCGGGCTCCCAATCCTTGTGCATGGCAACGATATTGGTCACCACCGGACGCCCGACGGTCAGCGTCCCGGTCTTGTCGAACACGATCGCGTCGACCCGGCCCGCTTGTTCGAGGTGGGATCCGCCCTTGATCAGGATGCCGCGGCGCGCACCGTTGCCGATCGCGGCGCTGATGGCGGTCGGGGTGGCCAAACCGACCGCGCAGGGGCACGCGATCAACAGCATGGTCATCGCGCGGCGCACGTCTTTCGTGATCGCCAGGGTGATGGCCGACACGATGAACGAGGTGGGAACGAAACGGCGGGAGAAGTTTTCACCGACCGTCTGGATGGGCGCCCGGTCGTGTTGCGCCTCCTCGACTCGGGTGATGATGCGCCCGATCGCGGTTTGGTTACCGACGGCGTGGGCGCGCACCACCAAGCGCCCGCGCACCACGACCGACCCGGCGTGCACGCGTGCCCCGACCACGACGCTGACCGGCAGGTTCTCGCCGGTGATCGCGGACTGGTTGACAATCGCTTCGCCATCGACCGCCTCGCCGTCCACCGGTATCGCGACGTGGTCGTGGACCACCACCTCGTCGCCGATCTGCACCGTGTCGATCGGCACCTGGATCTCGGTGCCCGCGCCGGGGCCGTCGGTCAGGCGAATCCATGCCGTGTCCTGGTTGCCGCGCAGTAGCTCCGAAATGGCCCGCCGGGTCCGGCGCAGGGTCAGATCCTGCAGGTACTCGCCGATATTGAGCAGCCATAGCACGGTGAGCGCGACCACGTTCTCGCGCAAGACCAGGCTCGCCACGGTGGCGGCCGAGACCAGCGCATCGGTGCCGGCCCGGCCGGAGCGCAACGAGCGCAGCGCGCCGCGCAGGAACGGGTAGCCGGTGAAGAGGGTGACACCGGTGGCGAACAGCCGGCCGTTCGGGCCGAGCAGCGGCGGTCGTGCGAACACGTAGCGGCGCACGCCGAGTAAGGCCAGCGCCGCGCCGCCGATGACCATGCGCAGCACATCGGTGTTGCGGATCTCCGACGAATGCGGCGCGCGTGCCGGGATCAACTCGGCGGCGACGTTTGCGGCGGCGCTGATTGCCGCCAGCACCGAGGGGCGGTCAGCGCGCCGGGGTGAATACCAGACGACGACCGATCCGGTGCGCGGGTAAGCGTGCACGGCGCGCACACCGTCTTCCTTGGCGACGGCCTCTTCGACCGCCACAGCACGCCGGGAGTTGCCGCGTACCCACCCGACGGAAACCCGCATCCGTCCGGCCGCATCCGAAATGATTGCGAGGGCCGGGTCGTCGGTTGTTGTGGCTTCTTGAGTGATCGCGAGGGTCATGACGACCGATTAGTGGTCGTGGTCGTGGCCATTACCGACGGCGGGGGTGGGCGCCTCTTCGCCGATGCGGTCGCGGGCTTCGGCCATCACGTCGGAGAGCTTGAGCCGCGCCGACTCCGCGGCCTCCTCGGCCTTGCGGGTGCCGCGCAACCCGAGCTCCGCTGCCGAAACGGCGGTCGCATGCAGCGGCGCCTTGGCCACGGCCTTGCGCAGCAGGTCGTAAGCGGCCGCGCCGGCCACCCCGGTTGCCACCCAGGCGGCCGCCCTCCCGAACAGTCCGTGCACCATCACCAAAACCCTTCCTCTGACACTTTTTGTTCAAGTCCTGCCGACGTTAACATCTAAATATTGCGATATCAATATGAATCACGGTGCCCGGCTGCCGAGCCGCCCGACTCACAGAACCCGGGTGACTTTTTCGGTCTCGATCCTGCGCGGCAGCATCAACGGATCGGGATTGGCCACCTGCACCAGCGAAGCGCCGACGGCCATGATCGCCAGCAGACCGTCCACCAGCTCGGCGGGTCCGGACCACGACGCGCTGGAAAGCACCCGATCGCTCGAGGTCAAACCCCTTGCCGCCGAGGAATTTTGACAGTCGGCCAGGACCTCGTCGACTGATCGGCCGGCCAGCGCCGGGCCCGGATGGCGTTCGGGAACGATCTGGTCGCCGTGCACCCGCACCGCGGTGGCGTAGTCGGTGACACCGACGGGCAGGTCGGGTGCCGGGCGGCCGAAGGGATCCAGCGACAGCACCGCCACCTCGCCGCCGGGCTCGACTAGGGTGTCGGCCTCGCCCAGGCGCTCGGCGGTGCAGAGTGCTAGGTCCGTAAGTGGGTCGGCTGGGCCCGCCGACCCGAGCACCGCTTGCGCGCCAATCCACCACACTCCGAATAAAACCGCCGCCGTCTGCCAATGCGCCGGCAGCAAAATCGCAACCCGGCTGGCCGGCCCGGCGCCCAGCTCGTCGCGTAACAGGTTGCCGGTCTTGGCGGCCCAGTTGGCCAATGTCACCGCTGACAATTCGATGCGCTCGCCGGTGGCATCGTCGTAGTAGGTGATGCGCGGGCCGACCGGGTCGGACCGCAGCATCGGATCCAGGATCGCCCCGGAGAGCGTGCTCAGTTGATGCACTCGGGCTTGTCGGAACCAGCGGTCAGGATCGGCGACGGCGCGGGAACGTTCGGGTCGGTGGCAGAACCAGCGTTGGACACCCGGGCGGGCATCATTGAGGCGCCGCCGGAAAGCCCGGAACCCGGGCCGTTGTAGTCGTTGCCCAGCACCACACGCACCGATCCCGGCGCTACCGATGCGTCGGCGACGACCGGCAACCCGCCCAGTTCCTTGGAGACCTGTTGTGCGCCCCTGTCGTCGGTCTTGGCGGCCCGCACTTGGCTGGCCTTGACGTGGCCGCCGTCGTTGTTGCCGACCGTGCCGGCAGTAAACCCTTTGGAGCTCAACACTTCTGACACCGATGCGGCCAGTCCGTTGATATCGGTGTCGTTGACGACGCTGGCGGTGGTCTTGGCCGGTGTGTAAGCCAATTCCTCGGTCTTGCCCTGATCCTGGTCGTGCAGCAGTCCACCGACCCAGTCGGCAACCTGATGCGGATCCACCCGCACCACGCTTTGCATGCCGTCGTCGCTCCAGCCGGCCCCGTCGAGCACCGGAATGGTGGCGAAGGCAACGTTACCGCCGGCCAGCTTTTGCAATTGCTGTACGAAATCCATGATGTTCCAGCCGGAGGAGAGCACCACTGAGCGCTGGACGGCGGATTCCAGTCGATTCAGCGTGGTGGGGCTGGACAGCGTGTGGCCGGAGATGACCCGATGGGCCAGTGAGGCCATCACCACCTGCTGGCGCACCACCCGGTCCAGGTCACCGCGTGGCAGTTCATGGCGCTGGCGGACGAAGCTGAGCGCCTGGGGGCCATCGAGTCTTTGCGGGCCGGCCGGAAAGTCGGCGCCCGAAAGTGGTTCGAACACCGGTTCTTTGAGGCAGACGTCCACGCCGCCGAGCGCGTCGCTGATCAACGAGAAACCGAGCAGCCCGATCTCGGCGTAGTGATCGACGGTGACGCCGGTGAGGTCGGCGACGGTCTTGATCAGGGCCTCGCGGCCGGCCTCGGTGCCCCGTGCCGCGGCGTCCTCGGCGGAGTCACCGGCTTTGACCAGGCTGACGCGCTTGGCTTCTCTGGTTTCGCCGTAGACGCCGTTGATCTTCGTCTTGCCCAGGCCGGGGGCCGCGACGTAGGAGTCGCGCGGAATCGAGATCGCGGTCGCCGACTTCCCGTTGTTGGGGATCCGGACCAGGATGATGGTGTCGGTGTTGGTGGCTTCTTCGTCGCCGGCCCGCAGCGTCGCCAGTTCCTCGGCGGACAGGGGGTTGCCGTGCGCATCGGTGCGGCTGTCGAGGCCGACCAGCAAGATGTCGATCGCGCCGTCGTCACCGCCTTTACCCAGCGAGGGCGCGGACATGTGAAAGATGCCGTCTTCGAAGGACCGGACATTGCTCCACGCGATCCCGGTGCCTAGAACTACCGCGACCGTCAGCGTGGTGGTAATCACACGAACCACACGTTGCACAGGCATCCCAATAGGTTACTTGTGACACACACGCTTCGCGGGTAGCGAGCCCCCGCGTGCCCTAGGCGTGGCCCGAGCTTTCCGGGGCGTGCCAAACTCGACTCATGTCAGGCAGGATCGTGATCACCGGCGCCGGTGGGCAGCTGGGCGGCTGTTTGGCTGCGCTGGCAGCTGGTCAGGGCCGCGATGTGCTGGCGCTGACGTCGTCGCAGTGGGACATCACCGACCCGGCCGCCGCCGAGCGGATCGTCGAGCGCGGCGACGTGGTGATCAATTGCGCGGCATACACCGACGTCGATGGCGCCGAGACTGACGAGGCAGGAGCGTACGCGGTCAATGCCGCCGGGCCGGAACATATCGCTCGCGCCTGCGCGCGGGCCGGCGCTCAGTTGATCCACGTCTCCACCGACTATGTCTTCAGCGGCGACTTCGGGGGCGCCCCGCCCCGCCCCTACGAGCCCAGCGATGAACCCGCACCGCAGGGGGTGTATGCCCGCAGCAAGCTCGCCGGTGAGCAGGCCGTGCTGGCGGCGCTGCCTGAGGCCCGGGATGGAATAGTCGTCCGTACCGCCTGGGTCTACACCGGCGATACCGGCAAGGACTTCGTCGCTGTCATGCGCCGACTGGCCGCCGGGGACGGCCCGATCAACGTGGTCGACGACCAGATCGGGTCACCGACCTACGTCGGCGACTTGGCCGGCGCGCTGCTGCAGGTCGTCGACTTTTCCGTGCCCGGCCCGGTCCTGCACGCCGCCAACGAGGGAGCGGTCTCCCGATTCGACCAAGCCCGCGCGGTTTTCGAGGAATGCGGTGCCGACCCGGCGCGGGTGCGGCCGGTCAGCACCGCGCAGTTTCAGCGGCCGGCACCGCGGCCCGCCTACACCGCGCTGTCGAGCCGGGAATCCGCCGCGGCGGGCCTGAAGCCACTGAGGCCCTGGCGCCCTGCGCTTATCGCCGCGCTGACAGCATCTGGCAGCAATGTCGCGGCCGATCGACCGTTACCCTCTACGCGTGACTGACGTCCTGCCGGTCGTGACGGTGACTTACTCGCCGGGCCCTCATCCTGGAGCGCTTCCTGGCCTCGTTGTCGCTGGCCACCGAACGCCCGGTACGCGTGCTACTGGCCGACAACGGCTCCACCGATGGAACCCCGCAGACGGCGGTCGAGCGTTACCCGAACGTGCGGCTGTTCCACACCGGGGCCAACCTCGGGTATGGCACCGCGGTGAATCGCGGGGTCGCGCAGCTCTCTGAAAACGCCGGCGTCGACGATGACTGGGTGATCGTGGCCAACCCGGATGTGCAGTGGGGACCGGGCAGCATCGACGCTCTGCTGGACGCCGCCACCCGCTGGCCGTGCGCCGGCGCGCTGGGCCCGCTCATCCGGGATCCCGACGGGTCGGTATATCCGTCGGCGCGCCACCTGCCCAGCCTGATCCGCGGCGGCATGCATGCGGTCCTCGGGCCCTTCTGGAAGCGCAATCCGTGGACGACGGCGTACCGCCAGGAGCGGCTCGAGCCCAGTGAGCGGCCGGTGGGCTGGCTGTCGGGGTCATGCCTGCTGGTTCGCCGGTCGGCGTTTGGCCAAGTCGGCGGGTTCGACGAGCGTTACTTCATGTATATGGAAGACGTCGACCTCGGCGACCGACTCGGGAAAGCCGGCTGGCTGAGCGTTTATGTGCCGTCGGCGGAAGTGCTGCACCATAAGGGCCACTCCACCGGGCACGATCCGGCAAGCCACCTGGCCGCACACCACAAGAGCACCTATATGTTCCTGGCCGACCGGCATTCTGGCCGGCGGCGCGCTCCGCTTCGCTGGACGCTCCGGGTCTCGTTGGCGGTGCGTTCCCGCCTGATGGTGCGCAGTGCGCTGCGCAATGCTCGAAGACCGAAACCGGCAGAAGGGCGGCACTGAGTTGGCTAACCCGTTGACAGGCCCCCAAGTCGACGCGGTGGTCCTAGTCGGTGGCAAGGGCACCCGCTTGCGGCCGCTGACACTGTCGGCGCCCAAGCCCATGCTGCCCACCGCCGGGCTGCCGTTTCTCACGCATTTGCTGTCGCGGATCGCCGCGGCGGGCATCGAGCACGTAATCCTGAGCACGTCCTATGAGGCCGGGGTGTTCGAGGCGGAGTTCGGTGACGGGTCGAAGTTGGGTCTGCAAATCGAGTATGTGACCGAAGAGAAACCGTTGGGGACCGGCGGCGGCATCGCCAACGTCGCCGACAAGTTGCGCCACGACACCGTGATGGTGTTCAACGGCGACGTGCTCTCCGGTGCCGACCTGGGCCAGCTGCTGGACTTTCACCGGACCCGCGAGGCCGACGTCACGCTGCACCTGGTGCGGGTGGGCGACCCGCGGGCGTTCGGCTGCGTGTCCACTGACGAAAACGATCGCGTCGTCGCCTTTCTCGAGAAGACGCAGGACCCGCCGACCGACCAGATCAACGCCGGCAGCTATGTCTTCAAACGCGAGATCATCGACCGGATTCCACGCGGCCGCGAGGTCTCGGTCGAACGCGAGGTGTTCCCGGCCCTGCTCTCCGATCCCGACGTGAAGGTGTGCGGCTATGTCGACGCCACCTACTGGCGCGACATGGGCACCCCCGAGGACTTCGTTCGTGGGTCGTCGGATCTGGTGCGCGGGATCGCGCCGTCGCCGGCCCTGCAGGGTCACCACGGCGAGCAGTTGGTACACGACGGCGCCGCGGTGTCGCCGGGCGCGGTGCTGATCGGCGGCACGGTCGTGGGGCGGGGCGCCGAGATCGGCCCCGGCGTCCGGCTGGACGGCGCAGTGATTTTCGACGGCGTCAAGGTCGAGGCCGGCAGTGTGATCGAGCGCTCGATCCTCGGCTTCGGTGTGCGCATCGGTCCGCGGGCGCTGATCCGCGACGGTGTGATCGGCGACGGCGCCGACATCGGTGCGCGCTGCGAGCTGCTGCGCGGCGCCCGGGTGTGGCCGGGCGTCTCCATTCCCGACGGCGGGATCCGCTACTCGTCCGACGTCTGAGCCTGCTTCGCCTCGTCGAAATCGACGCTGGAGTGACGCCTACTCGCGCACTTTTCCGGGCCAGCGTCGATTTCGGTGGCTAACGACTGCGCGCCCGGGCGACCAGGTAGGCCAGCGCGTGATCCGAACCGGGCGGCAATGCGTCGGCCGGCCACCACCGCAAGTCCTCGGACTCGTCGCTGATGGCGATCTGCGCGCCGGCCGGCGCATGCGCCACAAACTGCAAATCCAGATGGCGAGTCGGCACGCCCAGCGAACACACGACCGGGTGGACATGCACCGCGGCCAGTTCGGGCGCGATGCGCAGACCGGCGACACCGGATTCCTCGGTGGCCTCGCGCAACGCCGCGGCGACGATGTCGGCGTCGTCATCGTCGCAGTGGCCGCCCAGTTGCACCCAGCGGCCCAGGCGCCGGTGCAAGGTCAACAGCACCTGGCTGCCGGTGTCGTCGAGGACCAGGGCCGAAGCGCTGACGTGGCCCGGTACGCACTCGCGACGGCAGGCATCGGTACGGCCGTGCACGAAGGCAAGGACGGCGTGCCGCAGCGAATCCTGGGCCGGATCGGGGGCCTGCCAGTCGGTGAGGATCGAGATCGCCGACTGTCGAATGCTCAACGGGATCCCCGTTTCGTCCGGCGATCCCGAAGCGAAACCCATGCCGCGCGGCAATCCGCCACCACGTCCGGCGACAACCCGAGCCCGTCGATCAGGACGTGGCGGTCGACGAGGTCGAGCGCTTTCTCGATTTCGTTGGCCTTCAGCAAGAGATCGACGTCAGCGGCAAGTTCTGGGTCGGCCCATTCTGGCCCGGGAATGGGTAGCTGCTCGGCCTCGCGCGGTTCCAGCTCCAAGATGCCCCCTCCATAGCTACGACCCATGATCTCGGCGAAGGCGAATGTCACGCTGTTATGGAACACCGCGGCCAGCGCTGCCGGTTCGACCGGCGCGACAAGCCGGACCCGATGCACGGTGTCCGTGCTCGTCGCCGCGGCGGCGTTGACGGTCAGCCGCGGCGCCAGGTGGATCTGGCGCAGCATGAACAATTCGGGGATCCACAGCGATGGTGTGCTCCACCACGGCTTGCGGATCGAGCACTTGTAGCCGGTGTGGACGCC
Source organism: uncultured Actinomycetota bacterium (assembly GCA_963784665.1). GTDB lineage: Bacteria > Actinomycetota > Actinomycetes > Mycobacteriales > Mycobacteriaceae > Mycobacterium. Next base: position 35,487 of record CAWASA010000020.1, on the reverse strand, counting down.
GGCGGCTTCACCAGCGTCGATGTGCGCGACGAGGGCAGGATCGGTCGGGTCGGGGGGCGCGTCTAGCAACCAGGTCCGGTGCCCGGCGGCGACATCGTATGCCCGGCAGTCGCTGTCGTAGACCAGGCCGGACAGTTGGGCGCTGCGCGAGACGAGCCGAACGCAGTATGGCATCAGCCCGAGTTCGTGGGCGTGCGCATCGGTGAAAGTGAAGAAGCTGTTGCGGCCGGTCACGATGCCCACATCCACGTCGGCGATCGACCCGAGCCGGGTCATGGCCGCTGACCCCTTGAGCGTTCGCAGCAGCTGGATCGCGGCGGGGTCCAGGAAATACTTGGTCCACTTCTCTTTTTCGTGTAAGAGCGCGGGCCCAGAAGGAAGATACTCGACGTCCAGGTCGACGTCGGCGAGTGAATCGGCATCGGTGAGGTGGACCGTGCGGACCTGAGCGGGGGCTTGCCCGACGACGCCGCAGAACAAGACGACTTCCTGCAGGATGCCGTCGAACACCAATCGCTCGAACGTCAGCAGCGTGATCTCACAGAATCGGCTCAGCAGAAACTCGCGCAACTGTGCGGCGTAGGTGACTTGGAGCAACTCGGCCGGAAGCACCAGTCCCACGCGCCCGCCGTCGCGCACCAATGTCGTGCTCGCCACGACGAAGGGGACCCAGGCATTGGTCAGTCTGGTGGGGCGCAGACCCTCGCGCCTCATCAGTTCCAGCGCCGGATCACGCTGGTCGGCTGCCCAGTTGCCGAAGCGGATGTAGGGCGGATTGCCCGCGACCCCGTCCCAGCTGCCGGCCCGGGTGGTGGCCAGCCAGGTGAACAGGTTCTCGGCGTCGACGGCCGCGAACTGTCGCGACTTCACCGCTTCGGCCGCGATGAGTTCCACACCGTGGATCTGGCCACTGAGCTTGGCCAACTCCCGCAGGATTGCGCCGTCGCCGCAGGCGGGTTCCACCATCTCCGGTCCCGCTTCGCGCACCCAGCGGGCCAGGAAACGGGCCACGGGGGCCGGGGTGTAGTAGCCGCCGCGGACCTTGTCGGCCGACGCCGCCGCCTTGCCCGCGAAGGTTTTCATGGGCTCAAGTATCTCCACAAGGCGAAGCTCATTTGCGAATCAGCAGACCGGCGACGTCGGCCGGGTGGCGCAATCCGGTCGGCTCCTGGGCATAGCCGATCGCGATGGCACCCAACGGGTGCCAGTCGGCGGGCAGCTCGAGCTCGGCGCGGACCAGGTCGGCGGCAAAGATCGTCGACCCGATCCAGCAGCTGCCCAGTCCCCGCACCGCCAATGCGACCAGCAGCGCCTGTACGGCCGCTCCGACCGCGACGGTGAACATGGTGTGCTCGGCATCGGTGCGGGCAGCATCGGGATACGTGTGCTTGCCGTCGGGTACCAGGAACGGGATGACGACTTCGGGTGCGTCGTAGAGGATCTGGCCGCGCGCCAACCGCCGTTCGATCCAGTCGGCGGGCCTGCCGTCACCGGCGAGGTCTGAGCGCCACTTGTCTTTCATGCGGTCCAGCAGCCGGGTCCGGGTGGCCTGGGTCTGCAGCCATACGAACCGCACCGGGCGGGTGTGGTGGGGGGCCGGCGCGGTAAGGGCCTCACCGATGGCGGCTTCGATCAGGTCCGGCGGCACCGGCTCGGCGCCGAACCGGCGCACCGATCTGCGCAACAGCTGTGCCTGCCGGCGACCCATGTCGAGGGCTTCGGCGGTGCCCAGCCAGAACAGGTCTTCGTCGCCCGGTCGCAACAGTTGGCGGGCCGTTGAGCCGTCGTTGGGCAGGTTGAGGCCGCGCACCACAGCCACCGGTATGGCGGTCAGTTTGCCCTTGACCAGATCGGCGGCCGCCGCGACCTCGTCGGCGATCGCGATCTCGGTGACGAGCAGCTCGTTGCCGTATCGATCGACGGCTCCCAGATAGCTATGCAGCACAGCCAGACCGGCCGCGCCCACTGCCGCGTCGATCTGTCCGTTGCGCCAGGCGCGGCCCATCGTGTCGGTGATGACCACGGCGACGTTGACGCCGAGTCGCTCACGCAGCCCGGTGCGCAGCGCCGAGGCGCTGGCGTCCGGGTCGACCGGCAGCAGCGCCAGTTCGTCGCGGCCGACGTTGGATCCGTCCACGCCGGCGGCGGCCTGAACCAAACCGAGCCGGTTCTCGGTGATCAAGGTTCGGCCTTTGCGTGCCAACACGCGCACCGCTTCCTCGTTGACAAGCTTGCGCCGGAGTTGATCCCTCTCCTCGGCATCCTGCGGTGCCGGCACCAGCCGGCCCTCGCATTTGGACACCACCTTGCTGGTCACCACCACGACGTCGCCGTCGCGCAGCCACGGCGCTGCCGCGGCGACGGCCGCGCTCAGATCATCGCCGGGCCGGAATTCTGCAAGCCCGGCGACGGGCAGGATTTCAATCGCGGCGGCGGTGCCGTGTTCGCCCGGCGGAGCCGGACTCGCCGAACCCGAAGCGGTCATGCCCCCGCACCTGCAAGGTCCAGTCCGGCGCTGACCATCTCAGCTGTCGCCTTCGGGTCGGTCATCAACAGCGGTATCGAGCGCACCGCGACTCCCTCGATTTCGGCCTGGTCGCCTTCATGCACCAGCCAGCAGTCCAGTATCCCGGTGCTACGGCGTGCCCCGTAGTGCCGGCCGACCGCCTCCGCGGTGGAGTCGACCCCGATCACGGAGAGGCAGGCATCGGCCATGCCGCGCAACGGCTTTCCACCGATGATCGGTGAGTAGCCGACGATCGGGGCGCTCGCCGCCCGCAACGCGCCGCGGATGCCGGGGACGGCGAGGATGGCGCCGACACTCACCACCGGGTTGGACGGTGCCAGCAAGATGACGTCGGTGTCGGCAATGGCCGCGACGGCTTCAGTTGTGGCGCTGGCCTTTTCGGCGCCGATGAAGGCGAAGCTGTGCGTGGGCACCTGGGCCCGGTAGCGCACCCACCACTCCTGGAAGTGGATGGCCCGCCGGCTGTCGTCGCCAGGATCGGTGATCACCACGTGCGTCTCGCAGCGGTCATCGCTGGCCGGCAGCAAGCGTGCACCCGGTTGCCAGCGGTCGCACAGCGCCGTGGTGATCTGCGATAGCGGGTAGCCGGCCTGCAGCATCTGGGTGCGCACCAGATGGGTGGCCAGATCGCGGTCGCCCAGTTGGAACCAGTCTGGCTGCATGCCGTAGCGTGCCAATTCCTCTTTGGCGTGCCAGGTTTCGTCGCGGTGACCCCACCCTCGCTCTGGGTCGACGCCTCCACCTAAGGTGTACATGCAGGTGTCCAGATCCGGGCAGACCCGCAGTCCGTGGATCCAGGCGTCGTCGCCGACGTTGACGATCGCAGTTAGCTCGTGGCTGCTGGCTTCCGTATCTGGGCGCTGTTGCGTGTTGAATTGACCCAGCCCGAGCAGCTGCTGGACCCCCAGCAGGAAGCGGGCGCCGCCGACCCCGCCCACCAGAACGGTGACCTTCACATCGCTTGACAGTACTGCCCGACGACGATGCGGTGGCGGGGCCCGTTCGGACGACCATATGGGAGAGATGTGGGCAGTGTGATGGACACGCCGAAGGCCGAAAACTACAGAAACGCCGTAATTTGATCACGAGATGATATGGAAATGCGCCGTAGTGCTTGACCAGGCAGATCAACCCGTGTCTAATCACATCAGTGTCATTTCCCGGTTGGCCGGCCGATCCCGGTGTCGCAGACCGAGATTCGATCACTTGTTCGAATTGTCTGTTACATCAGAACAGTGGAAATCACTCACACCCTCTCAATCAAGCTGAGGAGGCGGACGACCGCATGTCTTACGAGCATCTTCGAGGCGTTATGGCGAGCACCCCGCACACCACTATCGACTCGGTACCGGCCCGGCCTGCCCGGCCGCACTTGACTGTAGTTCCCGATGCGCCAATCGCATTCGAGCCCGAGCCCTTGCCGTTGACCGCTGACCAATGGCAGGACCGGGCGCTGTGCGCGCAAACGGATCCCGAGGCCTTCTTTCCTGAAAAGGGTGGCTCCACTCGCGAGGCAAAGAAGATCTGCCTGGGTTGCGAGGTACGCCATGAGTGCCTGGAGTATGCCCTCGAACATGACGAGCGCTTCGGCATTTGGGGCGGCCTTTCCGAACGCGAGCGCCGCCGCCTCAAACGCGGCATAATCTGACGCGCGACCGCGGCACTTGGTTATTCGTCGTCGATCGTCGGGTCGATGACTGACGGCTCGACGTCCAGGTAGATGGCAACCTGAGCCACCAGTACCTCGTGCAGTAACTCGCCAAGTTCGACGGTGTCCTTGGCCCGTCGCTCAATCGGCTTGCGGAACAAGACAATCCGTGCCCGTGTGGCGTTACCGCGGACGTCGACGCCGGCTGGGATCAATCGCGCCAGCGGGATCGGTCCATCGGCGATGACCTCGGGCGGCCACTGCACGCTGTCGGGGTCTTTGGCGGCGATCCGGGGAATTTCATCGACCGCCACGTCGAGCTCCGAGAGTCGGTCCCGCCAGCGCCGCTCGATGGGTTCGTAGGCTTCCAGCACTGCCATGTCGAACCGCTCGGCTCGGCTGCGCCATCCCGGCACCGTCGGCGGCAGCAGTGGGCCGCGCATATCGCGGCCTCTTCGGGAGGATCGGCGGCAAGCCGATCCGCCCTGAGACCGATCTCTTTGCGGGGAGCTGCGCGAATCGCCCACGCGGCCGATGGTAACGGTTGGACATCGCCGGTCGAGCGGATGCGCGTGTCCGGCGCTTCGGCGGCGTTTCCGCACGATAGCCTTTCGGTCGTGAACGTTCCCCGTCGCTGTTGCCGGCCCGGGTGTCCGCACTATGCCGTGGCGACCCTGACGTTCGTCTACTCGGACTCGACGGCAGTGATAGGTCCACTCGCTACCGCGCGGGAACCGCATTCATGGGATCTGTGCGTCGGCCATGCCGGCCGGATCACCGCACCCCGCGGATGGGATCTCGTGCGCCACGCCGGTCCGCTTCCCACCCATCCCGACGAGGACGACCTGGTCGCCCTGGCGGACGCGGTGCGCGAAGGCGTCCCCAGGGACCGGGGGGTGCCCGTTGGCGGCACCGGCTCGCCACTGAACGGCTTCTCGGATCCGCACATTCATCACGCCGGATCCCAGGCCACCGCGCCCAGCAGCGGTCTGCTCGCGCCACCCGAGCATCGTTCCGGACGCCGCCGCGGGCACTTGCGGGTGTTGCCCGATCCCAGTGACTAGCCGCGCGGAGCCCCCGCGCACCGCGGCAGCCGGTGTTTCCTCCGGGCCGATAGGCTGACGGCCAAGAGGCGAAGCAATCCATGGCGTCAGGAGGCCCCCGCATGTCTCGGCCCGCCGCGACTGTCCATCGTGTCGTCAAGGCTTATGACGTGCGCGGGCTGGTCGGCGAAGAGATCGACGAGCCGCTGGTCACCGATCTGGGGGCAGCTTTCGCCAAGCTCATGCGCGCCGAGGGTGCCCGGCAGGTGGCGATCGGCTACGACATGCGCGACAGCTCGCCGACGCTGGCCGCTGCTTTCGCCACCGGGGTAACCGGCCAGGGCCTGGACGTGGTGCGAATCGGTTTGTCGTCCACCGATCAGCTCTATTTCGCCGCGGGGCTGCTGGACTGCCCCGGCGCGATGTTCACCGCAAGCCACAACCCGGCGGCCTACAACGGGATCAAGCTGTGCCGCGCCGGCGCTAAACCGGTGGGCGCCGACACCGGATTGAGCATCATCAGCGACCAGGTGATCGCCGGGATCGAGCACTACGCCGGGCAATCCGGAACCATCACCGATCGGGATGTGCTGGCCGACTACGGAGAATTCCTGCGTTCGCTGGTGAACACTTCCGGGTTGCGTCCATTGCGGGTGGCCGTGGACGCCGGCAACGGCATGGCCGGCCTCACCACGCCCGCGGTGCTCGGCCCGATCGACTCGATCACCTTGTTGCCGCTGTACTTCGAGCTGGACGGCTCTTTTCCCAATCACGAGGCCAACCCACTCGATCCGGCCAACCTGGTGGACCTGCAAGCCTATGTGCGCGACACCGGCGCCGATATCGGGCTGGCCTTCGACGGGGACGCCGACCGCTGCTTCGTGGTCGACGAACGCGGCCGCCCCGTGTCGCCGTCGACGGTGACCAGCCTGGTGGCCGCTCGCGAGCTGGGCCGGGAGATCGGCGCCACCATCATCCACAACGTGATCACGTCCCGCGCGGTGCCCGAACTGGTCACCGAGCGCGGCGGCACACCGGTGCGCTCCCGGGTCGGGCACTCCTATATCAAGGCGCTGATGGCCGACACCGGTGCCATTTTCGGCGGTGAACATTCAGCGCACTACTACTTCCGTGACTTCTGGGGCGCGGACTCCGGGATGCTGGCGGCACTGCATGTGCTGGCCGCCCTCGGCGAGCAGCAACGGCCGTTGTCGGAGTTGACCGCCGACTACCAGCGCTATGAATCGTCCGGCGAGATCAACTTCAAAGTGGCGGACGCCTCGAGTTGTGTGGATGCGGTGTTGAAGTCTTTCGGCAGCCGGATTCACTCAATCGATCACCTGGACGGAGTGACGGTCGACTTGGGCGACGGCAGTTGGTTCAACTTGCGCAGTTCCAATACCGAGCCGTTGCTGCGGCTCAATGTGGAGGGTCGCAGCGCCGAGGATGTCGACGCGGTGGTTGCCCAAATCAGCGCCGAGATCGCTGCCCACCCGGCGGCCGCAGAGGCCCCTTCGTGAGCGCAACCCGGGCGATCGACCTCGAAGACACCGAGGGCCTGCTTGGCGCCGACCGGGAGGGCCTACTGCGGGCCGCGTCGTCGGCCGGCGCGCAGGTGCGCGCGATTGCCGCCGCGGTGCAGGAAGGCGCACTGGACTCACTGCGGGCCGACAACCGCCCGCGCAGCGTGATCTGGGTGGCCGGCCGCGGTACCGCCGAGACCGCCGGGGCCATGCTGGCTGCGACGTATGGTGGTGCGGCTGCTGAGCCGATCGCGCTGGCCGGGGAGGCGCCTCAATGGGTCGGTCCACTTGACGTGCTGATTGTCGCGGGCGACGACCCCGGCGATCCCGCGCTGGTCACCGCGGCCGCGACCGGGGTGCGCCGCGGTGCGCGGGTTGTCGTGGTGGCACCGAACGAGGGTCCGCTGCGGGATTCCGCCGCGGGCCGGGCGGCGGTGCTGGCGCCACGGCTCCGGGTTCCCGACGAGTTCGCATTATGTCGGTACCTGGCCGCCGGCCTGGCCGTTCTGCAGACCGTGGAGCAAGGACCGAGCATCGATCTGGCCTTGCTCGCCGACGAGCTGGACGCCGAGGCGCTGTGCAACAGCGCCGGTCGCGAGCTGTTCACCAATCCGGCCAAGACAATTGCCACGCGCATGGCGAATCGCCAGGTGGCGTTGGCCGGCGACTGCGCCACCACGCTGGCGTTGGCCCGGCATGCCAGTTCGGTCCTGCTGCGGATCGCGCACCGGGTGGTCGCCGCCGCCGGACTGGCGGACGTGGTTGCCGCGCTGCGCGCCGGAATGTCCGATGGTTTCCGGGATGCCACATCTTCGGTGGATGCTCTCTTTCACGACGAACAGATCGACGGACCACTGCCCGAGCGGTTGCACGTGCTGGCACTCACCTTGGCCGACGAGCGGACGGTGGTGGCCGCGCGGGTGGCCGGGTTCGACGATATCTACCTGGTCGCGGCCGAGGATGTGCCCGACGTGCCCCAAGTGCCCGATGCGTCCGTCGCCGCGGGTTCCCCTGGTGGTTCGCGCGCGTCGGCCGCCGCGGGGGGCGCGGTGCAGCAGCTGGCAGTATTGGCCGTTCGGCTGGAGATGGCCGCGGTTTACATGCGACTTGTGCGGGGATAGATAGAACAGTGGAACTGCTTCGCGGGGCCTTACGGACGTACGCATGGGGATCGCGTACGGCCATCGCCGACTTCACCGGACGTCCAGTGCCGGCCGCTCACCCGGAGGCCGAGCTCTGGTTCGGCGCACATCCGGGTGACCCGGCATGGCTGGAAACCGAGAACGGCGAAATCTCATTGCTGGACGCGCTGGTCGCCGACCCGGAGGGTCAGCTCGGCCCAGGGTCGTGCGCCCGGTTTGGTGACGTGTTGCCGTTCCTGGTCAAGGTGCTGGCGGCCGATGAGCCGCTGTCCTTGCAGGCCCATCCGAGTGCCGAACAGGCGGCCGAGGGTTACCTGCGTGAGGAGCGGCTGGGCATTCCGCTGTCCTCGCCGGTGCGCAACTATCGCGATACTTCTCACAAACCCGAGTTGTTGGTGGCCCTGCAGCCGTTCGAGGCGCTGGCCGGATTCCGCCAGGCGTCGCGTACCACCGAGCTGCTGCGGGCGTTGGCCGTCTCCGACCTCGACCCCTTCATCGATTTGCTGAACGACCAGTCCGACGCGGATGGCCTGCGTGCACTGTTCACCACGTGGATCACCGCGCCACAGCCCGATATCGACGTGCTGGTGCCAGCCGTGCTGGACGGTGCCATCCAGTACGTCAGCTCCGGAGCAACGGAATTTGCGTCCGAAGCCAAGACCGTGCTGGAACTCGGCGAACGCTACCCCGGCGACGCCGGGGTGCTGGCGGCGCTGTTGCTCAACTGCATCACGCTGGCCCCGGGTGAGGCGATCTTCGTGCCGGCCGGCAACTTGCACACGTATCTGCGTGGTTTCGCAGTGGAGGTAATGGCCAACTCCGACAACGTGTTACGCGGAGGTCTGACCCCCAAGCACGTCGATGTGCCCGAGTTGCTGCGGGTGCTGGACTTCGCACCCAGCACCGAGGCGCAGCTGCGGCCGCACATCCACCGCGAGGGCTTCGGTCTGATCTATGAGACCCCGACCGACGAGTTCGCGGTCGCGCTGCTGGCGCTCGACGGCGAGTATCTCGGCCACGAAGTCGACGCGTCGTGCAGCCACGAGGGTCCGCAGATCTTGTTGTGCACGGAAGGTTCGACGACGGTGCACGGTAAGTCCGGGTCGCTCACGCTGAAACGTGGAATGGCCGCCTGGGTGGCGGCCGACGACGCCCCAATCCGGCTGGTCGCGCGGGAACCCACCAAGCTGTTCAGGGCGACCGTAGGGCTGTGACGGCTTGCCGCCGCTCTCTGACGGCCCGGCGGTGCTCGCCCAGCCACAGCCGCAGGTTGTGCGCGATCGCACGCCCGATTATCCGCGGCGGCGGGATCATGTACAGGCTGTCGAGCAGCGAAAATCGGCGTAAGAACCATTCCGCCAGAACAGGTTCCGTCTCGGCGGCTCCCAGGAATTGGTCGAACAGCGTGCCGGTCGGTCGCCACCACCAGGGGATGGGCCGGTTGGCGTCGGCGTGGTGGAAAGTGATGTCGCCGATGGCGTTCATCATCCACACCGGATAGGTGGTCTTGGCCGTAGCCCGATTCAGCGCTGCGGCCAGCTGGTCGTCCGGCACTTGCAGAGCGCGTCGCAGATGACCCGCCTGCAGCGACGTCATCGTCATGCCTTGCCCGAAGGTCGGGTTGAAGCTGGCGACGGCATCACCGAAGGGGACGATGCCGGCGGGGAAGCGGTCCAGCTTGTCGTAACGACGCCATCTGCTGGCCGGAAAGGCGTGGAACGCCGGGTCGCCGAGGGGTTCGGCCTGCGCCAGGGCGGCGTTGAAATGACCCGGAAGCAGCTGTTCGGCCAGCGTAAGCATCTCGGGGAACGTCCTGGGCGGTTTGGCGTCGGCCACGCCGAACGTGGTGAGCACCCAGGTGCCGTCCTCGTAGCACAGCATGCCCAGCCCGAGCGACTGGTCGTGGGAGGCGCCGGCGACCACCACCTTCTCCGCGATCAGACCTTGCGGGATGCGGAACTGGTGGGTGGCGTAGTGGATGCCGATGTCCACGGTTTCTTCGGCCGGGCGCTGGTATCCCCATTGCGTCAACCACACCGGCAGCCGGGTGCCCCGGCCGGCTGCGTCAACGACGAGGCCGGCGGCCACGAATTCTGGCTCCCCACCGGTACCTTCTGCATCCAACAGCACACCGGTAACCCGCTGGCGCGCCCGGTCGAACTGCGGCTCGGCCACGGAGCGCCGCACGAACTCGACGTTTGCGGTGTCTTGGACTCGTTTGCGCAACTGCCACTCCAGATGCGGGCGGCTGGGCACATAAGCGGTGAACTCGTCGCGCAGGGTATGTCCCGTCCCGAGGACATGGCCCGCAGCTCCCAGGTAAATGCAGTCCGGCCGGTTCTCCAGTATCGGCACGCCCGCGGCCACCATGTCGTCCAGCACGCCCGGGAACAGGCTCTCGAACTCCGCCGCCCCCCGGGCCATCAGCATGTGTAGATGCCGGTCCTGGGGGACCGTCGCCCGGTTCGACGGTGTGCTCGGCAACTCGTCGCGCTCGTAGACCGTCACCCGGGAATAGGAATCCGACAGCACCCGTGCGGCGCACAGACCGGCGATGCTGGCCCCGATGACCACCGCGTGGTCCCTCGTGTTTTCTTTGCTATCCGGCATCTCCGCAGAGTACCCAGTACTGTGCGGTCCAATGAGCGAGGAAAGGGCGGGTGGATGGCCAATCGATGGCGCACGAAGTCGGTCGAGCAATCGATAGCTGATACCGACGAGCCAGACACCCGGCTACGTAAGGAGCTGAACTGGTGGGACCTGGTCGTTTTCGGGGTCGCGGTGGTGATCGGCGCCGGTATCTTCACGGTTACCGCGTCGACAACCGGCGACATCACCGGCCCGGCGATCTGGGTGTCCTTTGTGATCGCGGCGGGCACGTGCGCGCTGGCGGCATTGTGTTATGCCGAATTCGCCTCGACGCTGCCGGTGGCGGGTAGCGCTTACACCTTTTCCTATGCCACCTTCGGGGAGTTCCTTGCCTGGATCATCGGCTGGAACCTGCTGCTGGAATTGGCGATCGGCGCGGCGGTCGTGTCCAAAGGCTGGTCTAGCTACCTGGGTACGGTGTTCGGATTCGGCGGTGGCACAACCAACTTCGGAGCCGTCCAGCTCGACTGGGGCGCGCTGTTGATCGTCGCGGGGGTAGCGACCCTAATCGCCTTGGGAACCAAGTTGTCGTCGCGGTTTTCCGCGGTGGTCACCGCCATCAAGGTGTCGGTGGTGCTGTTGGTCGTGGTGGTGGGCGCCTTCTACATCAAGAGCTCCAACTACTCGCCGTTCATTCCCAAGCCGGAAGCCGGGCACGAGGCATCAGGCATCAATCAGTCGGTGCTGTCGCTGCTGACCGGGGCGCACAGCAGCCACTACGGCTGGTACGGCATGCTGGCGGGCGCGTCGATCGTCTTCTTCGCGTTCATCGGATTCGACATCGTCGCCACCATGGCCGAGGAAACCAAGCAGCCCCAGCGCGACGTCCCCAGGGGAATCCTGGCGTCGTTGGCAATCGTGACCGTGCTCTACGTCGCGGTCGCAATCGTGCTGTCCGGCATGGTTTCCTACGTCCAGCTCAAAACCCTGCCCGGCGGCAAGCCGGCGAACCTGGCCACCGCATTCACGGCCAACGGGATCCACTGGGCCAGCAAAATCATTTCCGTCGGGGCTTTGGCGGGATTGACCACCGTGGTGATGGTGCTGATGCTCGGCCAGTGCCGAGTCTTGTTCGCGATGGCGCGCGACGGGCTGTTGCCGCGGCAGTTGGCCAAGACCGGTTCGCGCGGCACCCCGGTCCGAATCACCGTGCTGGTCGCGGTGGTGGTGGCAGCGACGGCGTCGGTGTTTCCGATAGCCAAGCTCGAGGAGATGGTCAACGTCGGCACGTTGTTCGCGTTTGTCCTGGTCTCAGCCGGCGTTATGGTCCTGCGCCGGACCCGGCCCGACCTGGAGCGCGGCTTCCGGGCCCCGTGGGTGCCGTGGCTTCCGATCGCCTCGATAAGCGCGTGTGTGTGGCTGATGCTGAACCTCACCGGGCTGACCTGGGTCCGGTTCGGTGTCTGGCTGGTGGTGGGAACGGCGCTCTATGTCGGCTATGGCTACCGGCACTCCGTGCAAGGCCGTCGTGGCGCCGGGCAGCCCGAGCTGGCTGCCCAAGCTGAAGCCGATTCGAACACCGCCGTGCCGTAAGACGGCGCTTTACAAAATAGCCTTTTGTGTCTAGACATCGGACACAAAGGTCGGTATTGTCAACCTCAAGGTGGTGTGACTCACAAGGAGGTTTGGCATATGACCATACTGAGACCACAGGTAAGCCAAGGGTCTGAAGTATCCGAGGGGCCGGTCTGGCGGGATAAGAAGCGCCATTTGTGGCTCATGGGACTGATCGCCCCGACGGCGTTGTTCGTGATGCTGCCGTTGGTCTGGGGGCTCAACCAACTCGGCTGGCAGGCCGCCGCGCAGGTGCCTTTGTGGATCGGGCCAATCCTGCTCTACGTCCTGCTGCCGATTCTCGACGTGCGCTTCGGGCCCGACGGGCAGAACCCGCCCGACGAGGTGATGGAGCAGCTGGAGAACGACAAGTACTACCGCTACTGCACCTACATCTACGTCCCGTTTCAGTACCTCAGCGTGGTGTTGGGCGCCTACTTGTTCACCGCATCGAACCTGAGCTGGCTGGGCTTTGAGGGCGCGCTGGGCTGGGCGGGCAAGCTAGGTGTGGCGCTGTCGGTCGGCGTCCTCGGTGGCGTTGGCATCAACACCGCCCACGAGATGGGGCACAAGAAGGATTCGCTGGAGCGCTGGCTGTCCAAGATCACCCTGGCGCAAACCTGCTACGGCCATTTCTACATCGAGCACAACCGCGGTCACCACGTCCGGGTGTCCACACCGGAGGACCCCGCGTCGGCCCGCTTCGGGGAGACTTTCTGGGAGTTTCTGCCGCGCAGCGTTTTTGGCAGCCTCCGCTCGTCGTTGCGGCTGGAAGCACAGCGGCTGCGCCGGCTGGGCAACAGCCCCTGGAACCCCAAGACGTATCTGTCCAACGACGTGCTCAATGCCTGGCTGATGTCGGTGGTGTTGTGGGGTGTGCTGATCGCGGTTTTCGGCCCGGCGCTGATCCCCTTCGTGATCATCCAGGCCGTCTTCGGCTTCAGCCTGCTGGAGGCCGTCAACTACCTGGAGCACTACGGGCTGCTGCGGCAAAAGAACTCGGGCGGGCGCTACGAGCGCTGCGCGCCTGTGCACAGCTGGAACTCTGACCACATCGTCACCAACCTGTTCCTGTACCACTTGCAGCGGCACAGCGATCACCACGCCAACCCGACTCGCCGGTACCAGACGCTGCGCAGTTTGGCGGGCTCGCCCAACCTGCCGAGTGGATATGCATCCATGATCTCGCTGACGTACTTGCCGCCGCTGTGGCGCAAGGTGATGGACCACCGGGTGCTGGCGCACTACGACGGGGACATCACCCGGGTTAACCTGCAGCCGCGCTTGCGCGAGAAGCTGCTGGCCCGTTACGGGGCCCCCGAAAAGGCCCCAGCATGACGGCCGCCTATCGGTGCCCCGTCTGCAGCTACATCTACGACGAGGCCAAAGGCGATGCCCGGGAAGGCTTTCCAGCGGGCACGTTGTGGGAGGCGATTCCCGAGGACTGGTGCTGTCCGGATTGCGCGGTGCGTGAGAAAGTCGATTTCGAACAAATTGGAGCAAACAGATGAGTGACTACAAGCTGTTCCGCTGCATCCAATGCGGCTTTGAGTACGACGAGGCGCTGGGCTGGCCGGAAGACGGCATCGAGCCTGGAACCCGCTGGGACGACATCCCGGCGGACTGGAGTTGCCCCGACTGCGGCGCGGCCAAGTCCGACTTCGAGATGGTGGAGGTCGCGCGTTCGTGAGCACTATTGTCGCGCCTGTGAAGCGGATGCCTTACGCCGAGGCGTCGCGAGTCCTGCTGCGTGACATGGTGCTGGATGCGATGCGGGACCTGCTGCTGACCCGGGACTGGTCCGCCATCACTCTGTCGGACGTGGCCCGCGCCGCGGGCATCAGCCGGCAGACCATTTACAACGAGTTCGGCTCACGGCAAGGCCTGGCGCAAGGTTACGCCCTGCGCCTGGCCGATCGCCTGGTCGACACCGTCCATGCCGCCCTGGACGCCAACGTCGGCGACATCAACGAAGCGTTCCTGCAGGGTTTTCGTGACTTCTTCTCAGAATCGGCAGCGGACCCGTTGGTGATCTCGCTGCTGACCGGTGTCGCCAAACCCGACCTGCTGCAGATCATCACCACCGACAGCGCGCCCATCATCACCCGCGCGTCGGAACGGCTGACCGCGGCATTCACCCAAAGTTGGGTTGCCACCAGCGACGAGGACGCCGGCGTGCTGGCACGTGCCATCGTCAGGCTCTGCTTGAGCTATGTGTCGATGCCACCCGAGGCCAACCACAATGTCGCAGCGGATCTGGCCCGGTTGATGGCCCCGTTCGTCGAGCGGCACGGCGTCGTCAAGGCTCCCTAGAACGTTCCCTGATCCAAGGGGCGCACAGACCGGCGACTACAGTGGCGGAAGAACATACCTAAGCTAAGTACCGCTTGGATCCGGCGAGCCCTGAGAGGGATGAAACACGTATGACGACGACCGAAAAGTCGCTGACCCCCGACGTTCGTAACGGCATCGAGTTCAAGGTCGCCGATCTGTCGCTAGCGGAGTTCGGCCGCAAAGAACTCGACCTCGCCGAGTACGAGATGCCCGGCTTGATGTCGCTGCGCCGTGAATATGCCGAAGTGCAGCCTCTCAAGGGCGCCCGTATTTCGGGCTCGCTGCACATGACCGTGCAGACGGCGGTGCTGATCGAGACCCTGACCTCGCTGGGCGCCGAAGTCCGCTGGGCATCGTGCAACATCTTCTCGACCCAGGACCACGCGGCGGCGGCCGTCGTCGTCGGCCCGCACGGCACCCCCGAGGCGCCCCAGGGCGTCCCGGTCTTCGCATGGAAGGGCGAGACGCTCGAAGAGTACTGGTGGGCCGCCGAGCAGATGCTGACCTGGCCCGACGCCGACAAGCCGGCCAACATGATTCTCGACGACGGCGGCGACGCCACCATGCTGGTGCTGCGCGGTATGCAGTACGAAAAGGCCGGTGTGGTGCCGCCCGCCGAGGAAAACGACTCCGCGGAGTGGAAGGTTTTCTTGAACCTGCTGCGGAACCGCTTCGAGACCGACAAGGGCAAATGGACCAAGATCGCCGAGTCGGTCAAGGGCGTCACCGAGGAGACCACCACCGGTGTGCTGCGCCTGTACCAGTTCGCGGCGGCCGGGGACCTGGCCTTCCCGGCGATCAACGTCAACGACTCGGTGACCAAGTCCAAGTTCGACAACAAGTACGGCACCCGCCACTCGCTGATCGACGGCATCAACCGCGGCACCGACGCGCTGATCGGCGGCAAGAACGTCCTGATCTGCGGCTACGGCGACGTCGGTAAGGGCTGCGCGGAGGCGGTGAAGGGCCAGGGCGCGCGGGTCACCGTCACCGAGATCGACCCGATCAACGCGCTGCAGGCGCTGATGGAGGGCTTCGACGTCAAGACGGTCGAAGAGGTCATCGGCGAGGCGGACATCGTGGTGACCGCCACCGGCAATAAGGACATCATCTCGCTGGACCACATGAAGGCGATGAAGGATCACGCCATCCTGGGCAACATCGGCCACTTCGACAACGAGATCGACATGGCCGCACTGGAGCGGTCCGGGGCGACACGGCTCAACATCAAGCCGCAGGTCGACCTGTGGACCTTCGGCGAGTCCGGCAAGTCGATAATCGTGCTCTCCGAAGGCCGGCTGCTGAACCTGGGCAACGCCACCGGACACCCGTCGTTCGTGATGAGCAACAGCTTCGCCAACCAGACGATCGCCCAGATCGAGCTGTGGACCAAAAACGACGAGTACGACAACGAGGTGTACCGGCTGCCCAAGCACCTCGACGAGAAGGTGGCCCGCATCCACGTCGAGGCACTGGGCGGCTCGCTGACCAAGCTAACCAAGGAGCAGGCCGAATACCTCGGCGTCGACGTCGAAGGACCCTACAAACCGGACCACTACCGCTACTGAGCCCACCGGTGGCCGCCGAGCGTTCGGCCAGCTGCACGTTCGGCCTCGAGCGTGCAGCCAGCTTCACGCTCGCCGGGTCGGTAGGCTCGCGCCGTGCTGATCGCGATCGAAGGGGTTGACGGCGCCGGCAAGCGGACGCTGTCGGAGGGTCTGCGCAAGGCTTTCCAAGCAGCCGGGAAGTCGGTGGCCACGCTGGCCTTCCCTCGCTACGGGCACTCGGTGACTGCCGACATCGCAGCCGAGGCTCTGCACGGCGAGCACGGTGACCTCGCGTCGTCGGTTTATGCGATGGCGATGCTGTTCGCGCTCGACCGCGCCGGGGCGGTGGAAGAAATCAAGGGGTTGCGTCGCAACCACGACGTCGTGATCCTGGATCGCTACGTCGCTTCCAATGCGGCCTACAGCGCCGCGCGCCTGCACGAGGATGCGACCGGGGCGACGGTGGCCTGGGTACACCGCCTCGAATACCAGCGGCTCCGGCTGCCCCAACCCGACTGGCAAGTGCTGCTCGCTGTGTCGGCCGAGCTGGCCGGGCAGCGCGCTCGCAGCCGGGCTCAATCCGAGCCGGGCCGGGCGCGCGATAGTTACGAACGCGACGACGAACTTCAGCAGCGCACCGGCGCGGTCTACGCCGGGCTGGCCGCCGCGGGCTGGGGCGGACATTGGCTGGTCGTCGATGCAGACGTCGATGCGAGCCGGCTTGCCGCCACTCTGATCGGCGCCAAGGATGTCGCTGCGCCCGTCGGAGAAAGCGCGCCGGGACCGCCAAGTGAGGGAATTTGACGGTATTTCCATCCGTTTTTGCACCTCGACCCAAGAAACGCCCGTGTGGCGCCCCAATTTTGTCCCGATCTGGTGACACCATGGACTCCATGAGGCAAAGGATTTTGGTCGTCGATGACGACGCTTCGCTCGCCGAGATGCTCACCATCGTGCTGCGTGGGGAGGGTTTCGACACCGCAGTCATCGGTGACGGTACCCAGGCCCTGACCGCGGTGCGCGAATTGCGCCCCGACCTAGTGCTGCTGGACTTGATGTTGCCCGGCATGAACGGCATCGACGTGTGTCGGGTGCTGCGCGCCGACACCGGCGTCCCAATCGTGATGCTGACCGCCAAGACCGACACGGTGGACGTGGTGCTGGGCCTCGAGTCCGGCGCTGACGACTACATCATGAAACCGTTCAAGCCCAAGGAACTCGTCGCCCGGGTACGGGCACGGCTGCGGCGCAACGACGACGAGCCCGCCGAGATGCTGTCCATCGCCGACGTCGAGATCGACGTACCGGCACACAAGGTCACCCGCAACGGCGAGCAGATCTTCCTGACACCGCTGGAGTTCGACCTGCTGGTCGCGTTGGCGCGCAAACCGCGGCAGGTGTTTACTCGTGATGTGCTGCTCGAACAGGTGTGGGGATACCGTCACCCAGCGGACACCCGCTTGGTGAACGTGCACGTCCAGCGTCTGCGGGCCAAGGTTGAGAAAGACCCTGAAAACCCGACCGTGGTGTTGACCGTTCGAGGAGTGGGATACAAGGCCGGACCCCCGTGATCCGCGCCGGCGACGATGCAGTGGGGGTACCGCCCCCTTGCGGGGGACGTCGTCGCGATGGGGTGGGGGTACCACCCGCGTGCGGGGGAGAACGGCGCTCGTGATCTGGGGCTCGCGACGACGCACTCGAAGTCGCTGGGGGCGCTCTGGCCCCATGACCCGCGGCATCGGTGCGTTCAGTCGAGCCGTGGCCGTTGCCTGGCGCCGATCGCTGCAGCTGCGAGTCGTGGCGCTGACTCTTGGACTGTCATTGACAGTGATCCTGGCGCTCGGCTTCGTGCTGACCAGCCAGGTCACCAACCGTGTGCTCGACGTCAAGGTCAAGGCCGCCATCGAACAGATCGACCGGGCCCGTACCACCGTCGGTGGGATCGTCAACGGCGAGGAGACGCGCTCGCTGGACAGCAGCCTTCAGCTGGCCCGCAACACGTTGACATCGAAAACCGACCAGGCCTCGGGCGCCGGGCTGGCCGGTGCGTTCGACGCGGTGCTGATGGTGCCGGGCGACGGGCCGCGCGCCGCCAGCACGGCCGGACCCGTTGATCAGGTGCCCAATTCGCTGCGCGGCTTCGTCAAGGCCGGGCAGGCCGCCTACCAATACGCCACGGTGCACACCAACGGCTTCTCGGGGCCGGCACTGATCGTCGGTACGCCGGCGTCGTCGCAGGTGGCCAACCTGGAGCTGTACCTGATCTTCCCGCTGAAGAACGAGCAGGCCACCATCACGCTGGTACGCGGCACGATGATCACCGGCGGCGCCGTGCTGCTGGTGCTGCTCGCCGGGATCGCGCTGCTGGTCTCCCGCCAGGTAGTGGTGCCCGTGCGGTCGGCGTCGCGGATCGCCGAACGGTTCGCCGAGGGGCATCTGTCCGAACGGATGCCGGTGCGCGGGGAAGACGACATGGCCCGGCTGGCGGTGTCGTTCAACGACATGGCCGAGAGTCTGTCCCGGCAGATCACCCAGCTCGAGGAATTCGGCAACCTGCAGCGCCGTTTCACCTCCGACGTCAGCCACGAACTCCGCACCCCGCTGACCACCGTGCGGATGGCCGCCGACTTGATCTACGACCACAGCGCCGACCTCGACCCCACGCTGCGCCGGTCCACCGAGCTGATGGTCAGCGAGCTGGACCGGTTCGAGACGTTGCTCAACGACCTGCTGGAGATCTCCCGGCACGACGCCGGTGTGGCCGAATTGTCCGTCGAGGCGGTCGACCTGCGCACCACGGTGCAGAGCGCGCTGGGCAACGTGGGCCACCTGGCCGAAGAGGCCGGTATCGAGCTGCTGGTGGAAATGCCCGACGAACAAGTGATCGCCGAGGTCGACGCGCGCCGGGTGGAGCGGATCCTGCGCAATCTGATCGCCAACGCCATCGACCACGCCGAACACAAACCCGTGCAGATCCGGATGGGCGCCGACGAGGACACCGTCGCCGTCACCGTCCGCGATCACGGGGTGGGGCTGCGGCCGGGGGAGGAGAAGCTGGTGTTCAGCCGCTTCTGGCGCTCGGACCCCTCGCGGGTGCGGCGCTCCGGCGGCACCGGGCTGGGCCTGGCGATCAGCATCGAGGACGCGCGACTGCACCAAGGCCGGCTGGAGGCATGGGGTGAGCCGGGCCAGGGAGCATGCTTCAGGCTGACGCTTCCCCTGGTTCGTGGCCACAAGGTGACCACCAGCCCGCTGCCGATGAAGCCAATCCCGCAACCGATGCCGCAACCGACCCCGCAAGCTGGTGAGCCCGAACGCAAAGACCTTCAGCGGCAACGTGAGCACGCCGACAGGAGCGGGTGATGCGGCGGCTCCTGGGGCTGCTGCTGCTGGCGGTGTTGCTCGCCGGCTGCGCGGGGGTACCCAGCTCGTCGGCCCCGCAAGCCATCGGCACCGTCGAGCGACCGGCGCCGTCGAATCTGCCCAAGCCGGCCCCGGGTATGGATCCCGACGTGTTGCTGCGCGAATTCCTCAAGGCCACAGCCGATCCCGCGAACCGGCACCTGGCTGCGCGGCAGTTCCTCACCCAGTCGGCATCCAACGCATGGGACGACGCCGGTAGCGCGCTGCTGATCGACCACGTGGTATTTGTCGAAACCCGTGCCGCCGAACGGGTTTCGGCGAACATGCGGGCAGACATCCTGGGGTCGTTGTCCGATATCGGTGTGTTCGAAACGGCTGAGGGAGTGCTGCCCGACCCGGGCCCGATCGAGTTGGTCAAGACGTCGGGCGGCTGGCGAATCGACCGCCTGCCCAACGGGGTCTTCCTGGACTGGCAGCAGTTTCAGGCGACCTACAAACGCAACACGCTCTACTTCGCCGACCCCACCGGCAAGACGGTGGTTCCCGATCCGCGCTACGTCGCGGTGCCCGATCACGATCAGTTGCCCACCGAGCTGATCTCCAAGCTGATAGCCGGACCCCGGCCCGAGATGGCGCACACGGTCCGCAATCTGCTCGCTCCACCGCTGCGGCTGCGCGGACCGGTGACCCGGGCCGACGGCGGCAAGAACGGGATCGGGCGCGGTTACGGCGGCGCGCGCGTCGATCTGGAGAAGCTGTCCACCACCGATCCGCACAGCAGGCAATTACTTGCCGCACAGATCATCTGGACACTGGCCAGGGCGGACATCAGGGGCCCGTATGTGATCAACGCCGACGGCGCACCGCTGGACGACCGGTTCGCCGAGGGGTGGACCACCTCCGATGTCGCCGCCACCGACCCGGGCGTGGCCGACGGCGCCGGTGCCGGACTGCATGCACTGGTCAACGGGTCACTGGTATCGCTGGACGGACAGCGGATCACGACGGTGCCGGGGGCCTTCGGGCGGATGGGTGATCAGACGGGCGCCGCGCTGTCCCGTAACGGACGGCAGGTCGCGTCCGTGGTGACGCTGCACCGCGGCGCGCCGGATATGGCTGCCTCCTTGTGGATCGGCGATCTTGGCGGCGAGGCGGTCCAGTCCGCCGACGGACACGACCTGTCGCGGCCCACCTGGTCGCTGGACGACGCGGTCTGGGTGGTGGTGGACGGCAACAACGTGCTGCGGGCGATTCAGGAAACGGCGTCAGGGCAGCCCGCGCGCATTCCGGTGGATTCCGTCGCAGTGGCCAGCCGTTTCCCCGGGCCGATCACAGATTTGCAGCTGTCCCGCGACAGCACGCGGGCCGCGATGGTGATCGGGGGCCAGGTGATCCTCGCCAGCGTCGAGCAGACCCAGGCCGGGCAGTACGCCCTGACGTACCCGCGGCGGCTGGGTTTCGGGCTGGGCAATTCGGTGGTGTCGTTGTCCTGGCGAACCGGCGACGACATCGTGGTGACCCGTACCGACGGTAGCCATCCGGTGTCTTACGTGAACATCGACGGGGTGAACTCCGACGCGCCGGCCCATGGTCTGCAGATTCCGGTGTCGACGGTCGCGGCCAACCCGTCAACCATCTACGTCGCCGCTTCGCAGGGGGTGCTGCAGTATTCGGCGTCGGCCGCCGAAGGCCAGAGCTGGTCGGACGTTTCCGGGTTGACGTTGCCCGGAGCGGCACCGGTAATGCCGGGCTAACCGCTGGGTAAAGCATGTCAGCCTTGGCCGCCACACTGGCAGGCGTGCTCGACCTCATCCTGCCGCTGGAATGCGGCGGCTGCGGGGCGCCGTCGACCCGCTGGTGTGACGCCTGCGCGACGGAGCTTTCGGTGGCCGCCGACCAGCCGCATGTGGTGAACCCCCGTATCGACCCGCACGTGCCGGTGTTCGCACTCGGGCGCTACGCCGGCGCCCGTCGGCAAGCGATCCTCGCGCTGAAGGAGCACGGTCGCGGTGATCTCGTTGCGCCGCTGGCGCGTGCACTGGCCATTGGCATGCACCGGCTGTTGACCTGGGGGATCCTCGAGACCCCGCTGACGGTCGTGCCCGCCCCGACACGGGGATCGGCGGCGCGCCGACGCGGCGGTGATCCCGTCACCCGGCTGGCGCGGGCCGCGGTGGCTGGGCACCCGGGCATCACCGTCGCCCCGGCCTTGCGAATGAAGGCGCTGGCCCGCGACTCGGTGGGTCTTGGCGTGGGCGCCCGCGAGCGCAACATCGCGGGCCGGGTGTTGCTGCGCGGTCAGCCGCCGCCAACCGAAGTCGTGATCGTCGACGACATCGTCACCACCGGGGCCACGGTCCGCGAGTCGGTGCGGATCCTGCGCGCCGCCGGGGTCCGGGCCGCAGCGGTGTTGGCCATCGCGGTCGCCTGACGCTACAGGTCGGCTGAAACCAATGAACTTGCCGAGAAATGTGAAGAACTGGAAACGGGTCCGACAAATTGGTGGCACGGTAACGCGAACACGAGCTAACGTCGAGAACAACCTGCAGGAACTCTTCGGGACTCACTGGTCTGACTCACTGGTCGCGATTCCCAGGTTGAGACCCCACTCACGGGAAGGGGTGAGTATTCGACACCTTGCACCGGCGGGCAGCCTGCGGCCACAACCGCGCTAACCCCGTCGGCGCGTCTGCAAGAAAGCCGGCACGCAGGGCGCGTGCGACGTGAAAGAGAAACGAGTTGTCACGTATGTCAAGGCTATCCGTGGATTCCGGTCAGATTCTGGACCAACCGCCGGCAGAAACCGACGGGCAGGTCGAACCGACAACCAACGCCGAAGTCGTGTTCAAGGGCCGCAACGTAGAAATCCCCGATCACTACCGCGTCTACGTCTCGCAGAAACTCGCCCGCCTCGAGCGGTTCGATCGTTCCATCTATCTTTTTGACGTCGAGCTCAAACACGCTCCCAACCGGCGTCAGCGCAAGTCGTGTCAACGCGTGGAAATCACCGCCCGCGGCCGTGGGCCGGTGAGCCGGGCCGAGGCCTGCGCGGACAGCTTCTACGCCGCATTCGAGTCCGCGGTCGACAAGCTGGAGAGCCGGCTGCGCCGCGTCAAAGACCGCCGCAAAGTCCACTACGGCGACAAGACCCCGGTTTCGCTGGCCGCCGCCACTGCGGCCGCCCCGCCACGCAAAAGGAAACGCAGCACGCCGGAGACGCCACCGGTCGAGCACGACGGCGCCGACGACGGCAATCTTGGAGACCACGAGCCCGGACGGATCGTGCGCACCAAGGAACACCCGGCCACACCGATGACGGTCGACGACGCGCTCTACGAGATGGAGCTCGTCGGACACGACTTCTTCTTGTTCCACGACAAGCAGACCGAACGGCCGTCTGTCGTCTACCGTCGGCACGCCTACGATTACGGCCTGATCAGGCTCTCCTGATCAGGCTCTCCCGGCGGGGCACCCCTCCACCGAACGGAAGTTCGCCGGCTTTGCGGGCGTGTCACCTACGATGGATGGCGCCTCATGCCAAAGATTGACATCCAACAAGGGACATAGCTGTGCTGTCGAAGTTGCTGCGCCTTGGTGAAGGCCGCATGCTCAAGCGTCTCAAGCGGGTGGCTGACTACGTCACCACCTTGTCCGACGACATCGAGAAGCTCACCGACGCCGAGTTGCGGGCCAAGACCGATGAGTTCAAGAAGCGACACGCCGACGGCGAAAGCCTCGACGACCTGCTGCCCCAAGCCTTCGCCGTGGCCCGGGAAGCGGCGTGGCGGGTGCTCGACCAGCGCCCGTTCGACGTGCAGGTGATGGGTGCGGCGGCGCTGCACTTCGGCAATGTCGCCGAGATGAAGACGGGTGAAGGTAAGACCCTGACCTCGGTGTTGCCGGCCTACCTCAACGGCATCGGCGGCAAGGGCGTGCACGTCGTCACGGTCAACGACTACCTGGCCAAACGCGACAGCGAGTGGATGGGCCGCGTGCACCGCTTCCTCGGCCTGGACGTGGGCGTGATCCTCGCGCAGATGACGCCCGATGAGCGCCGCGTGGCCTACAACGCCGACATCACCTACGGCACCAACAACGAGTTCGGCTTCGACTACCTGCGCGACAACATGGCGCATTCACTGGACGACCTGGTGCAGCGCGGGCACAACTTCGCCATCGTCGACGAGGTCGACTCCATCCTGATCGACGAGGCGCGCACCCCGCTGATCATCTCCGGTCCCGCCGACGGCGCCTCCAACTGGTACACCGAGTTCGCCCGGTTGGCGCCGCTGATGGAAAAAGACGTGCACTACGAGGTCGACCTGCGCAAACGCACCGTCGGCGTGCACGAAAAGGGTGTGGAGTTCGTCGAAGACCAGCTCGGCATCGACAACCTCTACGAGGCCGCCAACTCGCCGTTGGTCAGCTACCTCAACAACGCGCTCAAGGCCAAGGAACTGTTCAACCGCGACAAGGACTACATCGTCCGCGACGGCGAGGTGCTGATCGTCGACGAGTTCACCGGCCGGGTGCTGATCGGTCGCCGCTACAACGAAGGCATGCACCAGGCGATCGAGGCCAAGGAGCACGTCGAGATCAAGGCCGAGAACCAGACGCTGGCCACGATCACCCTGCAGAACTACTTCCGGCTCTACGACAAGCTCGCCGGGATGACCGGCACCGCCCAGACCGAGGCGGCCGAGCTGCACGAGATCTACAAGCTCGGTGTGGTCAGCATCCCAACCAACAAGCCGATGATCCGCGCCGACCAGTCCGACCTGATCTATAAGACCGAGGAAGCCAAATACATCGCGGTGGTCGACGACGTCTCCGAGCGCTATGAAAAGGGCCAGCCGGTGCTGATCGGCACCACCAGCGTGGAGCGTTCGGAGTATCTGTCGCGGCAGTTCGCCAAACGTCGCATCCCGCACAACGTGCTCAACGCCAAGTACCACGAGCAGGAGGCCGGCATCATCGCCGAGGCGGGCCGCCGTGGCGGTATCACCGTCGCCACCAACATGGCCGGCCGCGGCACCGACATCGTGCTGGGCGGCAACGTCGACTTCCTGACCGACCTGCGGCTGCGGGCCCGGGGCCTGGATCCGGTGGAGACACCCGACGAGTACGAAGAGGCCTGGCACCAAGAGCTGCCCCTGGTGAAGGACGAGGCCGGCAAAGAGGCCACCGAAGTGATCGAGGCCGGCGGTCTGTATGTGCTGGGCACCGAACGGCATGAGTCTCGACGCATCGACAACCAGTTGCGCGGTCGCTCCGGCCGGCAGGGCGACCCGGGCGAGTCGCGCTTCTACCTGTCGTTGGGTGACGAGCTCATGCGCCGGTTCAACGGCGCCGCGCTGGAGGCAATGCTCAATCGGCTGAACCTGCCCGACGACGTGCCCATCGAAGCCAAGATGGTCACCCGGGCGATCAAGAGCGCGCAGACCCAGGTAGAGCAGCAGAACTTCGAGGTCCGCAAGAACGTCCTCAAGTACGACGAGGTGATGAACCAGCAGCGCAAGGTGATCTACGCCGAGCGCCGCCGCATTCTGGAAGGTGAGAACCTCAAAGAGCAGGCGTTGGCCATGGTCCGCGACGTGGTCACCGCTTACGTCAACGGCGCGACCGCCGAAGGCTACGCCGAGGATTGGGATCTGGATGCCTTGTGGACGGCGCTCAAGACGCTGTACCCGGTGGGCATCACGCCGGACTCCCTGACGCGGCGGGAACAGGACAGCGAGCATGACGACCTCACCGCCGAGGAGTTGCTCGAGGCACTGCTCGCCGACGCCGAACGTGCTTACGCCGCAAGGGAAGCCGAGCTCGAGGAGCTTGCCGGCGAGGGCGCGATGCGCCAGCTGGAACGTAACGTTCTGCTCAACATCATTGACCGCAAGTGGCGCGAGCACCTCTACGAGATGGACTACCTCAAGGAGGGCATCGGGCTGCGGGCGATGGCACAGCGCGATCCGCTGGTGGAGTACCAGCGCGAAGGCTACGACATGTTCATGGCCATGCTCGACGGCATGAAAGAAGAGTCGGTCGGATTCTTGTTCAACGTCACTGTCGAGGCGGTGCCCGCCCCGCAAGTCGCTCCGCTGGAAGCACCCGAAGGGTTGGCGGAACTCGCAGCGCAGGAAGGGGCCGCCGCGGCTACCGGGCAGCAAGGTGGCACAGGAGGCACAGCCACAGCCGTGCGGGAAGAGGCTCCAAGCACGTTGCGGGCCAAGGGGATCGACAGCGAGGAGCCAGCCCTGACCTACTCCGGTCCGGCGGAGGACGGCTCGGCGCAGGTCCAGCACAACGGCGGTGATGCGCAGAAGACGCCAGCCGGCGTCCCTGCTGGCGCAAGCCGGCGCGAGCGGCGGGAAGCCGCGCGGCGGCAAGGTCGCGGCCCCAAGCCGCCGAAATCGGCGAAGAGGCGTTAGGCCGGTCCGGCGATTTGAGGCATCAGCCTCATGCGCCGGCCCAGCGGTGGCGCGCAGCATCCGTGCATGAGCAAATTCCGCACTCCTTTGGATGCCGTTTCGGCTGTGTTGCAGAACCCCAGGTTGCCCGCCGGAGATGATGAAAGATTCGTCGGTTTCGGCAGCATCGGAAGGCTCACGTGCCGAGGACGAACGCGTCGATCGGCTGCGCGTGGCCTCGCAGGTTCAGTCGACGTCGCTGAGCCCTCGCCATGCGGTCATCGGCCACTCCAGATGCGACGAGCAACTCCCCGCCGGCGGCGTGTTGTTGCATACGCGCCGCGACGTTGACCGGATCACCGAGGGCAGTGAAGTCGACGACCGCGCCCCCAACGTTGCCCACGTACGCGACGCCGGCATTGACCGCCACGCCTAACTCGAGCCAAGGCCCCCCGTCGCTGCCGTAACCGACCGCTTTGAGCAGCTCCATCCCCGCCAGGACCGCCCGGCGTCGGTACTGCGGACCGCTGATGCCGCGAACAAAGAACGCCATCACCTCATCGCCGATGAGTTTGTCGATCACCGCGTCATGCCGCAGAAGGGTCTGCGTCGCAGTGATGTAGAACCGGTTGAGCAGCGCGGCGAAGTTTGTCGCAGCACCGCGCTGACCCAGCGCAGTGGAACCTCGAACGTCGGCGAACAGGACTGCGATGTCCACCTCAGCACCGCCTGCGGGAAGCGCATCGCAACAACGACTGCACAGATTGGGGTTCTTGCGCGACGGGCTGAACCCGGCAACGGCAAGAACACGACCGGCAGGGCCGCCGAACGGGTTGTTGCATACCTTGCATCGCGGCGCCGAGGGCAGATAGCGAAACACTCGTCGCGCCTTGACCAAAGACGCGTGACCTTCCGTCAGAACCCTGTCCCAGTGGTTCCGCTCGATCGCGGGTGCGGCTTCGCGTGCGGCGTCAAAGATGACCATGCGGAAAGGGTAGGGCGGACGAACAGGGCGTCACATGGGGCAACCGCCCCAGAAAGCGGCGTAATTGAGGCCAACTCACCGCAACGTCATTCGGCCGCAAAGTTGAGGCAAGTGCCTCATGCGCGGGCCGAGCGCCCGGGTCGAGCATTGCGGCATGACCAATCCTGACCGGTTTCCGTACGGGGCCGATCACCCAAAGAACGGAGAAGTTCATGACCACAATCCAGACCCCCGTCGACAACGGCGTCAACGTCGAAGCTCTGCTCGGCGTCCGTGAGGCCCTGGCCGACACGCCCGAGATCGCCCAGTTCCAATGGCGGACAAGAGTTTCCTGGGTAAACGGCACCCACAGCCGCTCGAGCGTGGACACCTTCTACGGATTCGGCGAGCAGCAACAACACAAGACGACGTTCACCTATGACGTCGACCATCCACTTGCATTCGCCTCGCAGGACAACGGCATCACTCCGGTCGAGTACGTGTTGGTCGCGCTGGGCGGCTGCCTTACCGCCGGCATCGCCTCGATCGCCCAGCGCCGAGGCATTCAGCTGCGCTCGGTGCAGGCCACCGTCGAGGCCGACGAGGACATCCACGGAATCCTCGGCGCGGACCCCGATGTCCGCAACGGTTTCAGCGGGGTCAGGGTGACCTACACCATCGACGCCGACGCCACGACCGACGAGATCAAAGCCCTTGTCGCGCAGTCGCAGAAACGCTCGGCCGTCTACGACATCCTGACCAACCCCACCCCCGTCACCGTCGACCTGTCCTGACCGGGCGACGTTTCAACAGGAGACCCGCCATGCTGAAGACAACCGCGATCGTAGTGGGTGCCGGGCACTGCGGACTGGCCATGAGTCGCTGCCTCGCCGACCGTTCGATCGACCACGTCGTGCTGGAACGCGGTGAGGTAGCGCACTCCTGGCGCACGCAGCGCTGGGACTCGCTGCGACTGCTCACCCCCAACTGGATGACTCGGCTACCGGGTTACGCGTACCGAGGCGACGACCCCGACGGGTACCTCGCGGCACCCGACGTCGTGGAACTGATCGAGCGCTACGCGAAGGAGTCGGCGGCACCCGTGCGAGCCAACACCACCGTCACATCGGTGCGGAAGGACGAGCGGGGATACCAGGTGCAGACAGACCAAGGCTGGTGGCACGCGCGATCGGTTGTGCTCGCCCCGGGCGCAAGCACCGTTCCCAAGGTGCCTGCGCTGCAGGACGGCGTGCCCGCCGGCATCACCACGATTACCCCCGCCGACTACCGCAACCCGAGCCAGCTTCCCGACGGCGGGGTCCTCGTCGTCGGCGCCTCGGCGAGCGGGATCCAGATTGCCGCGGAAGTGCACCGCTCCGGCCGGCCGGTCACGCTCGCCGTCGGGGAACACGTCCGAATGCCGCGCACCTACCGAGGCAAGGACATCCTGTGGTGGATGGACGCGGCGGGAGTGTTGGACGAGCGCTACGACCAGATACCCGATCTGATCCGAGCCCGCAACCTGCCGTCGATGCAGCTGGTCGGTTCACCCGAGAGAACCACCCTCGACCTGAATTCACTGAGTCAACTCGGCGTGCAGTTGGTCGGACGGTTGGCCGGCATCGAAGACGGCATCGCGAAATTCTCCGGCTCGTTGCCGAACATGTTCGCGCTGGCCGACCTCAAACTCGGACGGCTGCTCGACACCATCGATGCGTGGGCGACCGAAGCGGGCTTGGATGGCGGCGATCCGCCGCGACGGTTCACAGCGACCGCCGTCCCCGCCCACGCGCCGCTGACCCTCGACCTACGCTCCGGCGCCGTCCGAACGATTCTCTGGGCCACCGGATTTCGTCCGGACCTGTCCTGGCTCGACGTTCCGGTCTTCGACCGAAAAGGCCATGTCCGCCACGACGGCGGCATCACCCCCAGCCCCGGCCTGTACCTGATGGGGATGCCGTTCCTGCGCCGCCGCAAGTCGACCTTGATCGACGGCGCAGCCGCCGATGCGACGGACCTGAGCGAACACCTCACCCACTATCTCGACTCGAACTGAGGAGCATCTCATGGACCACAACTATGACGCGATCGTCGTCGGCGGCCGGTGTGCCGGTGCGGCCACCGCAATGCTGCTGTCCCGCGGCGGCATGCGGGTGCTCGTCGTCGAGGCGACCCGGCCAGGTTCCGACACGCTGTCCACCCATGCGCTCATGCGCGGCGGTGTGCTGCAACTGCACCGCTGGGGTCTGCTCGACGCGGTCATCGACGCGGGCACTCCAGCCATCGTTTCGACCGAGTTCGCTTACGGCGACGACATCGAGACCGTCGACATCCGCCCGAGCCGTGGAATATCGGCGCTGCGCGCCCCCCGCCGAACCGTCCTCGACGCGCTGCTGCTGGAGGCCGCCCGCACGGCAGGCGCCGAGGTTCGCGCGCCGGCGCGGGTGACCCGCCTGCTCACCGATGGCGGCAGGGTGCGCGGCATCGAGGGCATCGAGCGCGGGACAGGCACTCGTTTCCGCGCCACCGCGCCGCTGACCGTCGGCGCCGACGGGCGGAACTCGACGATCGCGCAAGCGGTCGACGCCCCCTTCCGCCGACGCGGCACGGTGTCCGGCGCGATCGTGTACGGGTACTTTCCCGGACTCGCGCGCGATCGCTACCACTGGGCGTACCGGCAGGGGGTGACCGCGGGCGTGGTGCCGACCGGCGACGGTTTGGCGTGCGTCTGGTCGGGCAGCGCAAGCGACAGGTTCGCCCGACAGCGGTCCGCAGGTCTGGACGCTACGTACCGGTCGCTGCTTGCCGAGGCCACCCCGGAGCTGGCCCGCTCTATCGCCGACACACCACCCGTCGGCACGTTGCGAGGCTTCCCCGGCCAGCCCGGCTGGATCCGCGCGTCCGCCGGCCCGGGCTGGGCGTTGGTCGGTGATGCAGGTTATTTCAAGGACCCGATCACCGCGCACGGCATCACGGACGCCTTGCGCGACGCCGAACTGCTCGCCCGCGCGGTGCTCGACGCACCCCGCGGCGGGCAGGCACAGCTCAACGCCCTCCACGACTACGAGCGCACCCGAGACCGACTGTCCGAGCCGCTGTTCGACATCACCGAACGCATCGCGAGCTACCGCTGGGATCTGGACGAGCTGCGCGGCCACCTTCGCGAACTGAGCCAGGCCATGCGGCCCGAAGTCGACGCGCTGCTCGCACTCGACCAGATGCCGGCCGCCTGAACGGAATTGGACGATGATGCTGTCGCGCACCAACCGGCAACGCGCACTCGTCGCGGTTGTCCAGGTTTTGGCACTGAGCGCGTGGTTCTCGGCCACCGCGGTCGTGCCCACCCTGCGTTCGGAGTGGGGTATCGGAGCGACGGCGGCGGTCTGGCTGACCGCGTCAGTGCAAATCGGATTCGTCGCCGGCGCGATCACCTCGACGGTTTTCAACCTCGCCGACCGCACCACACCGCAGCACCTGCTCGCTGCGAGCGCCTTGGGCGCGGCGGCCTGCACGGCGGCCCTGGCTCTTTCCGCCTCTGGTCTCGCCGCGGCGGTCCCGTTGAGATTCCTCACCGGGATGTTCCTCGCCGGCGTCTATCCGGTGGGGATGAAGTTGATGGCGTCATGGTCGGCATCCACCGATCGAGGCCGTACGTTCGGGGTTCTGCTGGCAGCACTGACCATTGGCTCCGCCCTCCCACACCTCATCACCGGCCTCGGACCGCTGCCTTGGAGAACGGTGATGCTGGCCGCGGCGGCACTGACTGCGGCGGGCGCCGTCGTCGCCCTCACGGCGGTTCGGCCCGGCCCCCATCTGGCCGTCCGCGCGGCCGCCCCGAATCCGCGCTACGCGCTCGCTCTGCTCACCGACCGCGGACCGCGGCTGGCCAGTCTCGGCTATTTCGGGCACATGTGGGAGCTCTACGCCTTGTGGACCTGGCTGCCGATGTTCGTCGTCGCCGGTCGGGCCGCACGAGGCGACGCGGCCGTTGGGTCGACCGGGTTCATCGCATTCGGGGCTATCGGAGTCGCAGGGACCGTCGGATGCCTCCTGGGCGGTTGGGCGTCAGACCGTTTCGGTCGCCCTCCAGCGGCGGTGGCGGCGCTGGTGATCAGCGGAACCTGCTGCGTGGCATCACCACTATTCTTCGCCGGCCCGACGCTGCTTCTCGTGATCTTCCTCTTGGTGTGGGGTACCGCCGTCATCGCCGACTCAGGCGTCTTCTCCACCGTGCTCAGCGAGACGACGGACACCCGGTTCGTCGGCACGGCCCTGACCGCGCAGACCGCGACCGGTTTCCTGTTGACCGTTGTCACCATCCAA
Organism: uncultured Actinomycetota bacterium; assembly: GCA_963784665.1. Taxonomy (GTDB): domain Bacteria; phylum Actinomycetota; class Actinomycetes; order Mycobacteriales; family Mycobacteriaceae; genus Mycobacterium. The sequence goes on along the minus strand of CAWASA010000020.1, from coordinate 4,466 downwards.
CTCGTTCCTGTCGTCGCCGAACTGATCGGTTGGCAATACGCATTTCTGCTTCTTGCACCCGGCCCCCTGCTCGGTGCCGTAGCGATGTCGGCCCTGCACAACCACCACCAACTCAAGGAGCAAAGCAATGATTACCCGCTCTACGCGCACGACACCGTTCGTCGGTCAGACAGCGCAGCTCTCGCGCACTGTCGGTGACAACGACATCGCCCTGTTCACCGAGATCAGCGGCGACCGCAACCCTTTGCACTACGACGAAGCGGCGGCCAGGGCGTCGCGGTTCGGGGAAATCGTCGTCCAGGGCGGGGTCACCAGTGCCATCCTGAATGCCGTTGTGGCGGAGGAGTTGCCGGGTCCGGGCACGGTGTTTCTGAATGTCAATTGGGCCTTCAAGGCACCGGTGCGCTGCGGTGACACGATCACGGGCAGCGTCGAAGTCATCTCGGTGCGCACCGACAAACCGATCACCGAACTGCGAACCACCGTCACCCGGGACGACGGCACCGTCGTGCTGGACGGAACAGCGGTGTGCTACACGATGGATATCGGCACCAGGACCGAGCGGTGACGTCTGACTGCGAGACCGCGGCACCGCCGAAAGGCCGACGAGGTGGGCATCGGACTCAGGCACATGTAGTGGGCCCATTGCCTTGTCATTCGCGTCAATACCGTCATATACAGGTGCAGAATGAGGGCGTGCACCCGACCCGGACGCTGCACGGCTCGACAAAGGGCCTGCGCAAAGCCGAGTTGCTGGCGGCCATATCGCTGGCGATCGACCTCGGTCTGGGGCAGCCGATGGAACACATGCTTCGGTCTTCCCTGATCGCAACTCGCATCGCCGAGCGGATGGGTCTGGACGCCCAACAGCGCGCGACGGTGTACTACGCCAATCTGGTGGGTTGGATCGGTTGTCACGCCGATTCCCACGAGCTTTCGGCGCTGTTCGGCGACGACATCGCCTTCCGGGCCGACACCTACGGGGTGGATATGGCCGGGCTGCCGTTCCTGCGTCTTATGGTCAGTCACGTGGGGCGTGGATTGCCGGGCTGGGAGCGCGGCGTCCGCTCGGCTGCCTTTCTGCTCACCGCACGTAACCAGGTTGCCAACCTCATCAGTTCGCATTGCACTTCTGCCGGGGTCCTATCCGATCGGATCGGCCTGGATCAGCAGGTCGGAAAGGCGCTGGCCTATATCTTCGAGCGCTGGGACGGCCGGGGGATGCCGAACGGCGCTCGCGGGGACGATATTCCGCTCGAAATCCACATAGTTCACCTGTCCGACGTCATCGAGGTGCACCTGCGGACGGGTGGCCTGGCACAAGCGGTCGAGATCGCCCGGTCCCGGCGTGGCACGCAGTTCAGCCCGGCCGTGGCCGATGTGTTCGTGCGTGATGCCGCCGCAATCGCCGAGGGGCTGCTCGAAATAGATGTTTGGACCGCGGCTTTGGCGCAGGCACCGGATCGTGACCGTACTCTCGATGGGGAAGAGATCGACGAGTTACTAAGGGCAATGGCGGATTTCGTCGATCTCAAGTGTCCTTGTTCTCCGGGCTACTCGCGGGGCGTTGCGGATCTCGTGGCCGCAGCGGCCCGACACCGGCGTATGCCGTCGGCGGATATCACGCGTCTGTACCGGGCGGGCCTCGTCCACGGCCTCGGCAGATTAGGCGTGTCCAATCAGATCTGGGAGAAGAAGGGGCCGCTCAGTACTGCTGAATGGGAGCGGGTACGGATGTACCCCTATCTGACGGGACGAATACTGAGCCGGGTCGAAGGCTTGGAGTCGGTGGTGTCCGTCGCTACCAAGCACGAGGAACGCATCGACGGGTCCGGCTTTCCCCGAGGGCTCGCCGGTGCCGAATTGACTGCGCACGACCGGTTGCTTGCCGCGGCGGTGGCTTATCACCAACTTCTCGAGCCACGTCCACAACGGGCCGCCCTCGATCCTCGCGATGCTGCCGGTCAGCTGCGCCAAGAGGCACGCGACGGACGCCTCGACGCCGAGTCGGTGGAAGCCGTCTTGGCGGCGGCCGGGCATCGGACATCGCGGCGGACGTCCTGGTCGGCGGGGCTCACCGCCCGGGAGGTCGAAGTCCTCCGACTCGTCGCGCAGGGCCGGTCGAACCGTGAAATCGCCACCGAGTTGTTCATCGCCGAGAAGACAGCGCGCAACCACGTCGAGCGTGTCTATGCAAAGTTGGGCGTCAACAACCGCACGCAGGCGAGTCTCGCGGCAATCGATCGGGGTCTGGCGGGCTTTCCGGTCGACGCAGCCACCGAACGATGAGGGAACGATGAAGAGCCGCAACGCTTTACCGGCCAATAGCAGCGTGCACTGAGACATTCGCCTCCCTCGTCATCCGCAGCAGCTCACGCACTCTGTCGCCGGCTGTCTTCAAACCGCTGGCGCGCTTGGCATTCCACCTGCGGAGCCGTTTCCGTCGGCTGACGTCGACTCTTGGAGTTTGAGGCAAACGCCTCATGCAACCAGTGCTGCCACAGGCCGATGATCAGGTCTGACAATGCGATTCAGGAATCACGGAAGGTTACCAACATGACCGAATTGGCGGTTCAACCAATGGCAATCGAGCGTTTCGATGCGCTCTCGTCGAGTCGGGCGCCCGGAGCGCCGGTCGGCGGGCGGGTCGATGCTGTCAACGTGAGCCGGCGGGTCGGCGCACGGCAAATCCTGCAGGAGCTGTCACTCTCAATAGAACCAGGCGAGTTGGTTGCCATCGCCGGCGGCAGTGGAGCAGGAAAAACCACATTGCTGGAGATCCTCGCGGGACTGCAGCCACCGTCTGCCGGGGAGGTTTCGCACTCGATAGCGCCAGGCGTCGTTCGCGGTGCCCGAGCCAGTGCCGAATCCCGTATCGGCTACGTGCCGCAGGACGACATCATCCACCTCGAAATGCCTCTGCGCCGCACGCTGCGCTACGCGGCGCGGCTACGGCTTCCCGCCGGCACATTGGCGGCCGAGGCCGATCGCGTGGTCGAGGAGACCATGCGTGACCTCGACCTGGCTGATCGGGCCGAGGTGCCGGTCCGTGCGCTGTCCGGCGGCCAGCGCAAGCGCGCCAGTATCGCCGTAGAACTACTGACCCGACCACGCCTTTTCTTCCTCGACGAACCCACCTCCGGACTCGATCCGTCGACCGCGGCCGACGTGATGCGCCTGCTGCGCACGCTTAGCGAGCGCGGGGTAACAGTCGTCCTCACTTCGCATGAGCCGGAGGGCATCGATCGGTGTGACCGGGTGGTGTTCCTGGCTCGCGGCGGCCACCTCGCATTCAGCGGCAGCCCGACCGAGGCTCGGCGCTATTTCGGTGTGGAAAATCTCGCCGGCGTCTACGCCCGGCTCGCTGGTGAGCACACCCCTGTGATCTGGGCGGAGCGATTTGCGAATAGTCGTGACAAGTCAGAAGCCCGGCCCGGCTCGGCTACGCCGGCCGTCCCGGCGACCCGTTCAAGCGTCAAGCGCACGGGCATGGTGCGGCAGTGGTGGCTGCTCACGCGCCGCAATGTTGATGTTCTTTTCCGCAACCGGCTGACGTTGGCAGTTCTGCTCGGTTCACCGGTGCTGGTCACGGCGATGATGGCGACGCTGTTCAAACGCGGCGCATTCGATCCAGCTGGCGCGGCCGACGTCGGCCCGGCCCAAATCGTTTTCTGGATCGCATTCGACGGCTTCTTCTTCGGCCTGACCTACGGTCTGCTCCAGATCGTCGGAGAGATCGCCGTATTCCGGCGGGAGCGCCTGGCCGGGCTCAGTGTGGGCGCCTATGTGGCGTCCAAGGTCACCGCCCTGCTTCCGGTGCTGGCCGCAGTCAGCGCGGTGCTCCTCGCCGTGCTGCGGGTACTCGGTCGGCTCCCCGCCGCCGGATGGCACGTGTACGCCTTGCTGTTCGTGACGATGGTCATCGAAGCGACCTCGGCGCTGGCCCTCGGCCTGCTCGCCTCGGCCGCCGTGCACAACGCCGCTCAGGCCGCCCTCGCTCTGCCCATGCTTTGCTTCCCGCAGGTTTTGTTCGGTGGCGCCATCGTCCCCGTTGACAAGATGGCTTTCCCAGGACGTTTGATGAGCCTTGGCCTATCCAACCGCCACGCATTCGAAGCATTGGGGCGCGACCTGGATCTCGACCGGTTCACCGCCACGCTGCCGGCCATGTCCGCCTATCGCGAGACTTTCAATGGAGGCACCGTGTGAGTCTCATTGCGCTCGCGTCGTTTGCCGTTGTCCTCACGCTGGCCACCGTGTGGGTACTGACCGGCGGTCCCGGTCCAGCGCATCCAGGCGATGACGACACCGCACGGTCGCGCCCGCGAGACGTCTGCACAGTCTCGCGGGCCCGGGCGTCGGCTACGCACACCCGTCAGGAAGGTCGATCAGCGACACCCGGCCGACCTCGTCCAGCGCATCCGGGCCGCGGGGCCGTTCGAAAAGCACCTCGGCGCCGCGGGCCG
>CAWASA010000019.1:0-106988 GCA_963784665.1 uncultured Actinomycetota bacterium | reverse complement strand
ATGACTTCAGTAATGGTGCACTCCGATAACGCTTTTGGGGTTGTATGGTCGGCATAGTCAAAGCGAGGTGAGCCAGGCCAGGATGTCGGGTTCGGGTTGGTAGGTCCCTGGTTTGACGTTGGGTGGCCTGGTCCGGTCGATGGCGGCTTGTTTGATGGCCATGTCGGCGTGGAGGTAGGCGTCGGTGCTGTGGGTGTCGGCGTGTCCGAGCCATAGCGCGATGACGGAGACGTCGACTCCGGCGGCGAGGAGGTTCATCGCTGCGGTGTGCCGCAGGGTGTGCATCGTGACGTGCTTGGTGGCGAGGCTGGGACAGGTGGTCGTCGCAGTAGCAAGGTGTGCGGCAAGGCGATGTTCGAGTGCGTCGCGGGACAAGGGTTGTCCGTGAGGACCGCAGAACAGTGCGGAGCCTGGCCGGGTCATCCGTTCGGCGAGGTAGGTCGTCATGGTGCTGAGGGTGGCTCTGGTCAGCGGGGTGATGCGTTGGCGGCGCCCTTTGCCGGTGCAGGCGATATACGGGCCGGTGCCGAGGTGAATGTCGTCGTGGGTCAGTGAGCAGATCTCGCTGATCCGCAGACCGGTCTGCGCGGTCATGGCCAGCAGGGCGTGGTCGCGTCGCCCGGTCCAGGTAGTGGAATCTGGTGCGGCCAGTATTGCGTCGAGCTCTGCGGGGGTGAGGAACTCGATGACGGGCCTGATTGTGCGTTTGGGTGGGATCGCCAGGACCTGGGTGATGGTGGCGGCGTGCTCGGGATGGTCGGGCAGGGCGCGGCCGAGCACGGCGCGGATCGCGGTGAGTCGGGCATTGCGGGTTCTGGTGCTGTTGCCACGTTCGTGTTCGAGGTGGTCGAGGAACCTGGTGACGTGCGCGGCGGTGACGGCGTTGAAGTCGAGTGCGTCGGCGGGAATCGCGAGTGTGGCGGTCAGGTACTTCAGCAGCATCCGCCAGGTGTCGCGGTAGGAGGCGATGGTGTTGACCGACAGGTCGCGCTGGGTGTGGGCAAAGGTCGTGAAGTAGCTCTGCAGGCTAATGGCCAAGGCGTTCAAAGTATTTCACTTTCGGAGATGGGTTCGAGCTTGCCGGCGGCCAGGGCCATGAGTTCCCCGGTCGCGGTCAGGTACCAGTAGGTGTGGGTGGCGTCGGAGTGCCCCAGCCAGGTGGCCAGCAGCGACAGCACCCGATCGGGATCACCGCCGTGGGCGTAGGCGACGGTCATGTGGGCGGTGGCGAAGGTGTGTCTGAGGTCGTGCAGTCGGGGGCGTGCCCTGCCGCGCGGGGCGAGCCCGGCAGCGTCGCGGACTCGCTTGAACAAGGATTGGAATGACACGTAGACGTATCCGGTTCCTTTGGAGGTCACGAAGACTGGGCCGTGGGGGTCGGGGTGTGTGGCCATCCGGGCAGGCAAAGCGATGTACTGCAGGAGGGCGGCCGTCGTCGACGGGTGCACCGGGACGAGACGTTCGTGCGACTTCGCGGCCTTGATCATCAGCAGGTCGTTGTGCTGGTCGATGTCAGGGACTCGCAGGTTCAGTGCTTCGCTGATTCGCAGGCCTGTGGCGGCGAGCAGACCGATGACGGTGCGTAGGGTGGCGGCGATCCGCTCGTCGGTGAACTTGGTGTCGCAGGCGGCAAGTAACGCATCGATGTCTTGTTGGCTGTAGATGAAGGGCACGGCTCGGGGCTTGCGGGCCGCAAGCAAGCCGCTGGGGATGACGGGGACGTCGACATCGTTGGCGTTGAGGTAGGCGGCGAAGCGGCGCACCAACGACAGGCGCGTCGCCCACCATGAGGGGTGCGCATCAGGGTTGAGCCGCGCCCAGGTCACGGCATCATCGATGGTGAAAGTCGTTGTTTGGCCGCGGGCTTGGAGCCAGGTGCAGAACAAGCCGACCTGCCGTTCGAGGTCGTTGAGCTCAAACCCGAGAGACCGGCGCAACTGCAAGTACTCGTCGAGTCGTTCACGCAGTGTCGTCATCGCGGCACCTGCCCGAACGGGACGGCCAACTCGCGCAGCGATGCGAGGTCGACTTTCGCGTAGGCCATCGTGGTGACGGTGAACGCATGACCCAGAAGCTCCTTGGCTTCGGTCAAGGAGCCACCTGCGGCCAACACGTCCATCGCGGCGGTGTGCCGCAGTCGGTGCGCGTAGATCCGGTCGATCCCCGCCAGATCCGACAACCGGGCGATGACCCCCGAGATGCCCGAGGTCGTCATCTTCTGGCGGGGCGCCCGCAGCCGCACGAACACGGCTCGGTCCAGCGCGGGCGGCCGCAGCCGCAACCACGCCTCCAATGCCTGGCCCACATCGACCGGGATCGGCAACGAGTGCTCGCGGCCCTTGCCGGTCACCCTGAGATATCCACTTGCCCAGCCGATGTCGTCGAGCCTCAGGCGGGCGGCTTCGCCAGCGCGCAGGCCACACCGCACCAGGATCATGACGAGCGCCCGGTCCCTTGCCCCGAGCGCGGTGGCCGCATCGCACACGCCCAGCAAGGCCGCGACCTGCTCGGCGTCCACACCCCGCGGCAACGATCGCCGCGTCCCGGCAGGCTTGAGGATCCCGGCGGTCAAGTCCCGATCGAGGCGGCCGGTGCTCAACGCCCACCGCAGCAGGCAGCGGACAGATCCGACGATGTGAGCACGAGCAACAATGCCGTAAGGGCGTCCACGCTCAGCGACGTACGCGTTGACGATCGACGCGTCCAGACGCCGCCACTGCACTGATCCGTCAGCCGCCATCAACATATCTAGAAGGCCGGCCGCGTAGTGACAACGGGCCGCGATGGTCTTCTCGGCCAAGCCGCGCTGCTCACGCATCCACGAACACCAGTCCGCCACCGCGGTCTGCGCCGGCGTGAGTGAATCCGACTGGACCACAGCTGCACTCAGATATCCCGCTGCGGTCAAGAACCTGCGCACCGTGCCAATCCACTGCTTCACTGCCACGCACGGAAGATCTCGGGATCCCTCGACTGCGACGAACCGGGCGAGCAGATCCTCGTCGATGTCATCGACCCCGGCGCCCGCCAGCTGCATCCACCAGCTCAGCCGTTCCAACACATTCACGACCCCGGCCGCCGAACCCGGCGAATAACCCAGCCCGGCCAACCATTCCGAACACTGGCCCAGCACCATCGGCGCCAAAGGACCCACCGGAACACGCGGGACCCGAACCGGATACGACCGGGCCGTCGGCGATCTCTTCGTCACGGACCTCACCTCCAGACAATTCCATGCCTGAAGCGTGACCACGACTACGCGACTATGCCGACCTTTTGCACCTCAACACTGCCACTGGCCTGCACCATCGCAAGCACTGTCGGCATATTTCGAGGGTCGGCATTTGATGTCGCTGGTCCATACCCGGTTGAGCACCCCGGTGTCGAAACGATGCCGCACCAGGTCTTTAGCTACGGCAGCATCCAGGTCGATCACCGTGGTGGCCGGCGCGAATCGACGCGGGGAGATCCCCGGCCAGGCCCTGGCGGCGCAGCGAAGCCGCCACCTTTTTGCGGGACACCCGCTCACCGGCGGTGCGCAAGTCGGCCAGGTGCGTGGGGCGCCGTAAACGCCGTCAGAAGCCGCGTGGAACGTGGCGACCTGGGCGTCCAACTCGGCGCGGCCCCGCTGGGCCGGGGTCGGTCCACCATCGCGGTTGGCACGCCACTTGTAGTAGCCCGAGCGTGACACTTCCAGCAGCTCGCACATCCGCTTGATGCTGTAGTTGGCCTTCTCCGCCTCGATCACCCGGTAGGCCTCTACCGGTCGTGTTCGGAGACGAAGAAGGCTGCGGCTTTTTCAAAAACTCACGGTCTAAACGCAATTCGGCGTTTTCACGGCGCAGACGCTCCAACTCTGCGCGTTCATCGACATCCAGCACCGCGCCAGTAGCGCCAATAGCGGCCGCTTGTCGTTGGAGGCGCACCCAACGCCCCAGCACTTGTTCACCGACACCAATTTCGGCGGCCACGTGAGCCACCGGATGGCCGGTCTCGATCACCAGGCGGGCAGCCCGCTCCCGAAACTCCGGGGTGTACTTCCTACGCTTGCCCGACATACGGACATCCTTCCCGCGGGACCAGCGGCCCGTCCAGTCAGGTGTCCATCATCAGGGGTCAACCCCCCTCCTGTGTATTTGAGCGGCCCCTAAACAACCGACGAGCAAACGAGACTGGGATGTCCCGACGGTAACTTTTCAGATCAAGCTGCGATGAACGATGAAACAGTTCTAGAGCTCCGATCGGCCGGCCAGCGCACCCGTGAAGCGCCTGCGAAATCCCTTCGGTTTTCCACCTGGCGGCCGCAGGTGTGGTTCAAAACGTCAGCAATTGTCTCCCCGGTACGCCGTCCGGTTGACGCTCCAGCACGCGCAGTGCCTGGTTGCGGTGATCGTCGCCAGGATGCCCGAATAGCTCTGCGGCGCAACTAGTTCAGTGACCAACTAGTAGATCGGTCGGCGACAAAGTCGGTTAAGGCGCCACAAGCGCACAGCGGTAGAACTACTGCACCGGGGTTAGTTGTTTCATCTGCTTGTTGCAGCAGACCTCCGAATGCGCCGTCTCCGACGTGCAGGGACACGGCTTCTCATAAACCAACACCGCTCCACATTCGTCGCACTTGTAGCGTTCTCCGGCGCCTCGAGACATAGCGCCCTCCTTCACTTTTCATCTTGTGTTTGCCGTAGTGAGCTAAGGACGTGGCGTGCTGGGTACTGTCGTTGGCGACGGACTCGGGCCCATCATTCCTCCCGGCCCCATTTGGCCGGGTCCCATCATTCCGCCGCCACCCATCATGGGGCACGTGCCCGGCTTTCCACCCGGACCCATCTGGCCTGTGTTGCGCCACCCGTCAGGCCCGCCATAGCCACCCCGGTGTCCGCCCAAGAAGAACCCCGTAAAGAAAACCAGAGCGACGACGAACACGACGCCGGCAACGATGCCGACTGCTGCCGCAATCTGGCCCAGCCGACTAAGCCCCTCATTGTCGTTGTGATGCGGGGATTGTTCAGTTGTGCGGGCCGGTTCGCCCGTAGGTCCGGCTGGTTCGGTCATATCTTGAATAATGTCGCACAGGTATCAGTGAAGGTAGGGACCATCGGCCCTAATGACTCAGGTGAGGTCGGTCGGTCAACCCTGGTCGCGTGGACGACGTTGCACGGCAAATCAATATGTCCGTCGTCCACCAGCGGAAGGATCGTGGTAAAGGGGCATCGACAGTCGGGCTCCATACCAAACAAGAAAGCATGCTCGACCCTGTGAGCCCTATCCGTCGCGGTGTGCTCGTGGTTGCGTTAGCGGCCTCAACGGCTAGGCCTTCACCGCTGTTTAGGTCGTGGCGTACGACCGGGGCAAGCAATTTTGCGGACAAACTGACGAGCTTGGCAGGAGGTCACCTAGCATCAGCCCATGCGCGGCTCAAAGATCCTGATTACCGGTCCGACAGGTCAGCTTGCCACCCCGATCGCCCGGGCCCTTGCGGCCGAAAACGAGGTGTGGGGTATCGCCCGCTTCACCAATCCCGCCGCGCGAGAAGGCCTCGAGAAGGCAGGAATTCGATGCCAGACCGTGGACCTGGCAGCTGGTGACTTCACCGCTCTGCCAAACGACTTCGACTACGTCCTCAACTTGGCAGTGGCCAAGAGCGGCAGCTGGGAGAAAGACCTTGGCGCAAACGCGGAGTCGGTCGGTCTGCTCGTGGCCCACTGCCGCAGCGCAAAGGCCTTCCTGCACTGTTCCTCAGCCGCCGTCTACGACCCGCCGGACGACGAACCCCGGACCGAGCGCGCCGCCCTGGGCGACAATCACAAATTTTTATTTCCGACCTATTCCATCTCCAAGATCGCCGGGGAGGTCGTCGCCAGGTCGATGGCCCGCGTTGTCGGCGTGCCAACTACCATCGCCCGGCTCAACGTCCCTTACGGCGACAACGGCGGGTGGCCCTACTACCACATGGAGATGATGCTGGCCGGCATCCCTATCCCCGTCCCGCCCGGCGGACCGGCCCGCTACAACCCGATTCACGAGGACGACATCATCGCGACCATCCCGAAGCTGCTTGAGGTGGCGTCGGTACCGGCGACCACGGTCAACTGGTGCGGCGACCAAACCGTCAGCCTTCAGGAGTGGTGTGACTGCATCGGCTCGCTGGTCGGCAAGGAGCCGGTATTCGAGGAGAGTGCGCACGCGCTGCGCGGAAATCCCACTGACGTGACCCGGATGCACGAGCTCGTCGGCGGCACCACGGTCGACTGGCGCGACGGGATTCGCCGGATGGCGGCCAAGTTCCACCCGGAGCTGGTCGGCACCTAGGGGCATAGCCGACTACCAGCCGGACGTGGCAGCATCGCCCAGGTGACCAGCGGACCCGACACAGCGCAGCGCCTGCGCAACCTCGCGCTGCTACGACGCGTACGCGACCGCATCGACCGCGACTATACGCAGCCGCTGGACGTCGAGGCGCTCGCCCGCGGCGTGCACATGTCCGCCGGCCACCTCATCCGCGAGTTCCGGCGCGCTTACGGCGAGTCGCCATACTCCTATCTGATGACGCGGCGCATCGAGCGCGCGATGGCGCTACTGCGGCGTAGCGACCTGAGCGTCACCGAAGTCTGTTTCGCGGTCGGCTGCTCGTCGTTGGGCACCTTCAGCACTCGGTTCACCGAGCTGGTCGCTGCGCCGCCCAGCACCTACCGGCGCCAGTCGGTGGACCCGCTCGCGGGAATGCCGCCGTGTGTCGCTAAACAGGTGACCAGACCGATCAGAAATCGAGAAGCTCCTGCCGCTGGGCCGCACCTAGCCTGGCCCCATGGACATCACCATTCACTCGAGCTTCCTCCCACACGACGACCCGGAATCCTCCCTCGCCTTTATCGCGACACCCTCGGCTTTGAAGTCCGCCTCGACGCCGGACAGGGCAAGATGCGCTGGATCACGGTCGGCCCGCCGAATCAGCCAACCGCCGCCGGCGAAATAACTGAAACCCAATGGCTCTGCCATGTAAGCCTTGTCTCGCAGGTTCAACGCGAATCGTTGCCTTGCGGCCGAGATCCGTGCCCGAAATCGACTACGCACATGTTGCCGGATCCTGGGCTGGCCCGGGCAACCGCTGAGGACAACTGCAACCAGTGCCCAAACGGCAAAGTTCCGAACCTCAAGCAGGTTCGGAACTTTTGCGTTGCCGCGCGACAGACTCAAGCTCCCTTGGTGTAGCGGGTCAAGAACCCGATGGCCGCGACCGCCGCGACGGCACCGATGACGCCCCACAGCACAAATTGGAAAACCATTGCTCCCAAGAACCAGCCGAACGTCATCCCGATGTAAAGCAGCCAGAACAGCCGGAAGAAGCTCCAGACCGCGAGCGCGCCGGCGCTGATCCCTATGTAGAGACTCCGCTGCCGATCGACGCGGCTGATCTGTTCTTCGATGCTGGTCGGAACGATTTTCATGCTTACTTCCTTTCCTGAGGCACCGCCTCGTTGGCGGCGTCGTTGCGGTAAGTACAGACGGTGCGACTGGCTACCGATCCCAACAAGTGCGCCAGGCAGCCTTGATGAAAGAAGGGCTTGAGGCCGATTACGGAGCAAGGCTCGTCAAGAGGCGGGTGTGGTTGCCTCGGCGTTCTCTTCGACGGAGTGGTTCATCTCGGCCTGGAACTGACGATACCTCTCGGCGCGGCCAGGCCAGCGTCGGACAATCAGCCAACCGGCCGCGAGGACCACGAACCATAACGGAAAACACGCCAAGGCAATCGCGGTGTCACGCTGGGTGCAGAGCGACCAGACCACGAACGCGAAGAAGGTGAGGACGCCCCAGCACGTCACCACGCCACCGGGCATCTTGTAGGTCGAGTCGGCATGACGCTGTGCGTGCTGACGACGGTAAACGAGGTAACTGATGACAATCATCGCCCACACGAACATGAACAGCAGAGACGAAATGGTCGTCAGGAGCGTGAAAGCGCCCATCACCGAACCGCCGACATAGACCAGCGGGACGGAGGTCAGCAGTAGCGCCGCCGTGAGAAACAGGGCGAACGCCGGCACACCGGCGCGGTTGAGTCGCCGGAAGAGCACTGGAGCGCTTCCTTCGTCTGCCAGGCCGAAAAGCATACGGCCAGTAGAGAAGACCCCCGAGTTGGCTGAAGAGGCGGCCGCCGTGATCACAACAAAGTTGACGATTGACGCTGCAGTGGCAAGTCCGGCCAGGGAGAACATCATCACGAACGGGGACTGGCCGCTGGCGAACTGTCGCCAAGGGACGACGGTCAGGATTGCCCAGAGCGCACCGATGTAGAAGACCGCCACCCGCAGCGGCACTGCATTGATCGCGCGGGGGAGCGTGCGGCGCGGATTGGCTGTTTCGGCCGCCGCGGTGCCGACGAGTTCCACACCGACGAACGCGAACAACGCGATCTGGAATCCACTGACCATGCCCATGAACCCCGTAGCGAAGAATCCGCCGTCGTTCCACAGGTTCTCAATCGTCGCGCGATGACCTTGCGGCGAAACGAAGTTTGTCACCACAAGGACTACACCCACGACGATGAAGCAGAGGATCGCGGCGAGCTTGATCAAGGCGAACCAGAACTCGATCTCCCCGAAGTTGCGCACGCTGAACAAGTTGACCACGAGGATCAGACCAGTCACGACGAGCGCTGGTAGCCATGCTGGCGAGTCGGGCCACCAGAACTTCGAGTAGCCGGCGATCGCCACGACTTCCGCGATACCGGTGACGATCCAGGCGAACCAGTAGGACCACCCGATGAAGAAACCCGCCGCGGGGCCCAGCAGGTCGGCCGCGAAATCGACAAACGACTTGTAGTTCAGGTTCGACAACAGCAGTTCGCCCATCGCGCGCAGCACGAAAAACAAAGACAACCCGATGATCCCGTACACCAGCAGTACCGCCGGACCGGCCTGGGAGATCGTTCGGCCAGACCCCATGAAGAGACCGGTGCCGATCGCGCCACCGATCGCGATCAACTGAATATGGCGGTTAGACAGGCCACGATGCAGGTGCGGGACAGCGGCATCCTCAGACATGCACGACGTCCTTGTCAGTTAGGAAACTGTTGTTGCCGAGGGCAAGGAGTTCCCGCAGCCACATCATGTTCACTTGTTACCGACGCACGCGGTAAAGGATGCACCGAACTAGCCGGATGTCTTCACGACGAGCTTGCCGACGTTCTTGCCGTCGAACAGCATGTTGATCGCGGTAGGCAGCTGCTCGAAACCCTCAACGACGGTCTCGAGGGGCGTGAGCTTGCCCTCGGCGATCAGGCCTGCGATCTCGCCGATTGCCTCGGGCGCGCGGCCGAAGTGGTCGAGGACGATGAAGCCCTGCAGTGTCGCACGTTGGATGAGCAGATTCCCGAACGCCCGCGGTCCTGGCGGCGGGTCGGCTGAGTTGTAACCCGAGATCAGGCCGCAAAGCGCCACGCGCGCACCGACATTCAGGCGAGCGAAAATAGCGTCCATGATGTCGCCGCCGACGTTCTCGAAGTCGACATCGATGCCGTTAGGCGTCGCTGCGGCGAGCTGAGCGGCCCAGTCGTCGGCACGGTGGTCGACGGCCGCGTCGAAGCCGAGCTGGTCGGTCAACAGCGCGCACTTCTCGGGCCCGCCGGCGATCCCGACGACACGTGCGCCGTCGGCCTTGGCCAGCTGACCGGCGACCGAGCCGACCGCGCCCGCCGCGGCCGAGACGACGATCGTCTCGCCCGGCTGTGGCTTGCCGATGTCGCGGATCCCGATCCACGCGGTGAGCCCGGTCATCCCGAGCGCGCCCATGTAGGCGCTGGGCGAGACCCCTTCGGCGACCTCGACGGGCAACAAAGGCATCGCGTCCGATGCGACCGTGTACTCCTGCCAGCCAACGAGACCCTGCACGGTCTGACCGACGCGATAATTCGGGTTGTTCGACGCGATGACCTCGCCGAGTCCGCCTGCGCGCATGACCTCGCCGATGCCGACCGGCGGCAGGTACGTCGGTGTGTCGTTGAGCCACGCCCGATTGGTCGGGTCGAGCGAGATCCAGTCGATGCGCACCAGCGCCTCGCCGTCCCCAATCTGGGGTACGGCCTGCTCGCTGAGCTCGAAGGTGTCCGGGCCGATGCGCCCGGAGGGGCGTTTGCGGAGAAGGAAGCGGCGGTTTCGATCGGGCATTAGCGCACCGTACCGAACCGGCGCGGGCCAGTCAGCCCTCAGTCGCGACAGCACCTCCGCCTGGGTCGAATCCGGTTTGCAATTCCCGGCATGCGAGATGCTGCCCTCTACCCTTCAAAAGGGGCCGCTGTGGAGGAAAGTTAGCTCCGGTGGACGTGATGTTGCGAGTTGCCCCGGTGCCGATCGCCGTGATGACGATGGGTGTTTTCTCCGTGGCCGGATCAGCCCTTGCTGACCCGCCACCCACCCAGGTGATCACCACGGTGGCTATCGGGCCGAATGGCCAACCGATCAACGGTTACCAAGAGGCACCTTCGCAAGGCAACATCGCCGCCGTCACCGACTGCACGACGCCGTCGCCGTCGGCGGTGGCCGCCAACATCTACTCCTGCTCGCCGAGCGCGGCCAGTGCCGGCACCTGCTGGCCGTCAACGCCCGGATCACTGTTGTGCGTGGACAATCCGTGGGACAAACGCTTGCATCGCGTGACCTATGGCGGTCAGCTTCCGCCTGTGCAGCCCACCGCTATACCAGAGCCGTTCGCGATGGTTCTCGACGACGGCACACGTTGCCTGCTACGCAACGGCGGCGCGTGGGGCGGGCGCGATGACGGATATGTCGGCACCTACGGGTGCGGCGACCCCAGCGCGAACCTGGCGGTCCTGGGGCTCTCCAGCCAGGGACCCGGGACCTGTATCGACCGGGCAGGGCCGGTGTGGGCGGTCAAAATCGGTCAACTCGGCACACCGACCACCCACTTTCCGCCGCCCCAGATCCACGCGGTGACGACCGCTTGGTTCGCCGGCGACTGAGCGTCGGCCAGTAATGCGACGGATGCTATAACGCACGTATGTCAGGTGCCGGGCCCTCGATTACCCACGTTTCCGACACAGCGCGGTGGACGGCATTGCACCGGGCAACCGAATCGGCCTGTCCCGATGCGCTGTTCAGCGACCCGCTCGCGGAACGTCTCGCCGGTGAACACGGCCGCGCGATTGTCGCCGGGTGCCGCGGACGACTCGCAATGGTTGGTGGCTCGTCGCGCGCACCAAGATCATCGACGACGCGATTGCCGAAGCGATCGCCGACGGCTGTGACCGGGTGCTGAACCTCGCTGCCGGTTTGGACACCCGGCCCTATCGCTTGGACCTTCCCTCTGATTTCAGGTGGGTGGAGGCGGATCTGCCGAAGTTGCTCGCGGAAAAGACGCAGCTGCTTGCCGACCAGGTACCGCGATGCCGGTTGACTCGGGCTGCCGTCGACCTATCCGACGCACAGGCGCGAGACGCCTTCCTCAACGACGCGCTGGACGGCGCTTCCAAAGCGCTCGTCCTGACCGAAGGGCTGTTGATGTACCTCGACGACCGTGACGTCGCCGCACTTTCCGAAGCAATCAAGCGACCCCAGGTCGCCTGGTGGATGCTCGACTTCGCCGCTCCGGGCCTGAAGAAGCTGATGAACAAGAAGATGGCCGGCATGCTGCATAACGCACCGTTCAAGTTCGCACCTGAGAACGGGTTGGCCTACTTCGAAGACCTCGGCTGGCGCACCGTAGAAGCGGAATCGTTGTTTGTGGCCGCCCACCGGTTCCATCGCCTACCGGTGTTCATGCGCCCGGCCGCCTGGCTGCCGCAGCCGGACCCGCGTCACCCGGGCAGCAAGGCCTGGAGCGCAGCCGCCCTTCTTGCCCACTGAGCCGTGGTCGATTACCAGACGCGTATCCAGTCGACGAGCATGTCCGCGGGATAAGTTCCCGGCCCGGGATCCCCACCACCGGAACCGGCAACCGCAAGGTTGAAGACCGGAAAAACGGTGTAGCCGGGGTTGTTGAACGGCCAGTCCGGTAGGGAGCTCGCCGGAACGTCGAAGTACGGTTGCGCGCCGTCAACATAGTCTTTCCAGAAGCGGATGCCGGCATCATCCCACTGGCATCGCCAGGTGTGCCATGCGCTGTCGACCGCGATGTTGTGGGTCTTCCACTCTCCGCCGTTTGCTTTTGCGTGGACGGTGGTGGCCGACGGCCATTTGCCGTTGCCGTACCACTCGAGCACGTCGATTTCGCCCTGATCCTCATTACCCAGCCAGTAGGCCGGCCAGCTGCCGGCAGTCAGGCAACTGAGCTTGATCCGGGCTTCCCAGATGTGGCCGACGCCGCCGCGCCAGAGGCTTTGAACCTTGCCGCTGTAGTAGGTGGGGCCGTCTTTCGCAGCACGCAGGACGAGGTTGGACTTGCCGTCGAGGAATACGTTCCGGCGATCGTCTCGGTACTGTCCGATGTTCTCGGGGCGCTCCCAATACGTCGGATCCTTGATTTGCTCGCGGGCTTTCGCCACGGTCCACTTCGACGGATCGGGGGCCGAGCCGGCCGGGCCATCGAATTCGTCCTGGAAAATGTAGGTCCCGGTTTGGCCGCTGGGCGCAGCGGGCGCCGGCACCCGACCTGCGGGCGCATCTTG
This sequence comes from uncultured Actinomycetota bacterium, assembly GCA_963784665.1. GTDB lineage: Bacteria > Actinomycetota > Actinomycetes > Mycobacteriales > Mycobacteriaceae > Mycobacterium. Next base: position 94,369 of record CAWASA010000019.1, on the reverse strand, counting down.
TCGGGGCGGGTAGGCCCGGGCCTCGGGGACCGGCAGCGCAGCTGCCAGCACGCCGATTCCGGCCGTCAACATCATGCGGCGGCGATCCATCTCCGGCATAAGCAAGGGACGATAGCAGCCGAGGCGCTACGGGGTCGAAACAGGAATTGTGTCAGTGCCCACCGCTACAGTTCGGATCGCAGTCGGCCTGAAACGGACGACGGCGCGGTAGTGGCTCCAGATTCCGGCGAATTCATGGCTAATTCTCAACTTGGCGCATGGTTTGGTCTCAGGATTGGCTGGGCATTCTGGATTACGAACCGATAACCACTTTGTAGCTTTTACCGGCCGCACTGAGAGGAGTTGCCGATCGTGGCGAATACATCAGGAGCGACGGTTATTTTCCTTCAGTCCCATCCGGCGTGGGTCGCGGCTCAGCGTTATGCCCGTGAGCGCAGCGAAGCGATGCGTCGTCATCCTTCTTTCTGCGCCCGGCAGCTTGCCGCATCGGGCAGTGACGTCATACCACTTGTCCGCAACTTCAAGGTGTACACCGGCACGGATACTCCGGCCTGAATGTTTCCGCGGAATTAGGGTAATCGCGCCAACGACGCAAGCTTCTCGGTGCAGGTGAGTGATCCGAGTGTGCCTCGGCGCGATAACTGAATTTGCAGACCCATACGGATAAGCGCGGCGGCGTTGGCCGGCTGTCAATGTGTCTGCCCCAAGCCCCCGCGAAACCGTTTAGCTCAATTGCCGCACGCGTAGGCAGCCAATCGTCCTGTGGGACAAGGTCCTACCAAGGCCGCGCGACAACGAATGCGTCGGCATAATTCTCCTGTGCCGCATACACACAGGGCGAAGGCGCTCGCCAACCCAGCTCAGCCCCATAGCGCGCTCCTCCACGAGTTGGAGCGCTACATCGAAGCGCACGATCCCGACGTGACCGACATCACTGTGGTGAGCGCGACGGACACGGGTCAGGCGGACACGAGCCATAAGGCCGTGCGCCACTGGTACCGCGTCATCTACAAAACATAAGCCGCCGCGACGGGAAAATGGTCCCGCCGGCCTCGGTGATGGCAGCCACACATAATCGACTAGAGCTTGCTCGCGACAAAGTCGGCGGCCTGATTGGCCATGCCGGCCTGGATGTAGGCCCTAGCGAGGTGTTGCGGCCAGTTGTCGTGCCAGGTGTTCGGGTCGGCCGGGTTGCAGATGGGGTCGGCGCCGTGGCACAACTCGATAGTCCTGTCGTTGTAGACCGGGTTGAAGTTCGTGATCGGACCCGCCCACTGGCTTCCGTTGCCAAACAACGCGACGGCCGCAACGTGCTGATCGGCGCCCTGTGGCAGAGGGTTGTCGAACCCGAAGGCGGAGAAGGGCACCGCGAGCACCACGTCGGTGACCGCCGCGCCCAGCGAGTAGCCACCCAACACCAGCCGGGTGTTCGGGCAGTTGTTGACCATGTATTGGACGTGCTGGCTCATGTCGTTAGCGCCGACGTCGACCTCCGTGTCGGCGGGGTACTTCACGGCGTATAGGCCGATGTTCTTGTTCGCAGCCTTGGATTTGAGAGCGTTGACGAACGCACTGCCGAGTACGCCGGTTCCCGGTGATTCCATTCGGCCGCGGGCGAAGACAACCTGCACCTGGGGGCAATCCGCTGCGGCGGCCGGCCCCGCGGCCAATGGCGTCCCGCTCGGTAGCATTACGGCAGCCGACGTCAGCGCGGCTGCCATTACGAGTCCTGCCAGGCCGAGATCGACCAACCGACGGGCAAACAAAATGTGCACAGCGTGATGTTAAAGCGATGGCGCTGAAATCGCTGACCAGATTGCAAATTCAGTGTCCACAGCTGCGGGGCTGGCAATGACGTCGGTGGCCCGGCCAAGAAGAGTAACGGGCCATCACATACACCCTGCCCGCATCACCGCAGCTCAATCGGGCAAGGCCATCGCGCCGCAACAGCTCCGCGCAGTGATTAGCTGGTAGTCCTGCATGTTCGTTCCGAAAGCGCGAGCGGCTGGCTGGCAGGCACGTCGACCACCCTGTCGGCGCTACCAAATCGACCGATAGGTTCGGCTCATGAGCAGCACCGACACCAGTTCAACCGAGCGCCTGTTCGCGCTGGCCGAGCAGGTGCGGGGTTTCATGCCGGCCGATGAAGGGCGCGCGCTTTACGATGCCGCGCTGCGGTACCTCAACGGCGGCGTCGGTGTCGAGATTGGCACCTATTGCGGCAAATCCACCCTGTTGCTCGGCGCAGCGGCGCGACAAACGGCCAGCGTGCTGTGCACGATCGACCATCACCACGGCTCCGAGGAGCACCAGGCCGGCTGGGAATACCATGACGCCTCTTTGGTCGACGAGGTCACAGGATTGTTCGACACACTGCCCACGTTTCGTCGCACGCTGGATGCCGCCGGACTGGACGACCACGTCGTCGCCATCGTGGGCAAGTCACCGATTGTGGCGCGAGCATGGCGGTCACCGCTGCAGTTTTTGTTCATCGACGGCGGCCACAGCGAGGCCGCCGCGACCCAGGACTTCGACGGGTGGGCGAAGTGGGTGGCCGTCGGCGGGGCATTGGTCATCCACGACGTATTCCCGGATCCCAGGGACGGCGGGCGACCGCCGTATTATATCTATTGCCGCGCAATCGATTCCGGTCAGTTCCGGGAGGTTTCGGTCGCTGGATCGCTGCGGGTGCTCGAACGTGTCAGCGGTCAGCCGGGCGAGCAGATCGACATCACCGGCCCGGACCGGTAACAACGCATTCGCAATCGAAGTCGGTCTGCAGGCCCATCGGCAGCCCGTCACTGCGGAATATCCCAGCGCCCGCCGTGCTGTTCGACAGCGCATCGGCCGCCAAGATCATCGCCGCCCCTGTCCAGGTGGTGCGCTCTTCAGGCCACCGTTTCCCGTCCGCGAACACTAAACCTGTCCAGTAGGAGCCGTCTTCTTCACGGAGGTGCTGCATCGCGGCAAACTGCCGATATGCGGCTGACCGGTGGCCGATGGCATCCAGCGACATCACCAGTTCGCACGTTTCGGCGCCCGTCACCCAGGGCCGGTCGTCCACACACCGAATCCCAAGACCACTGACCACAAAGTCGTCCCAGCGCTGCTTGATTCGCGCGGCGGCCGCCGGACCTCTCAGCGCACTACCGAGGATGGGGTAGTACCAGTCCATCGAGTAGCGGTCCTTTTCAGTGAACACCTCCGGATGGGCCGCGATCGCGTGGCCCAGTCGGCCCAGCGCCAGTTCCCACTCGGGCTGCGGTTCCCCGACGAGGGCGGCGAGCGCCAGAGCACACCGAATGCTGTGAAACACGCTGGCGCAGCCGGTCAGCAGCGCTTCGGGGACAAGACCTACTTCACCTCTGGCCCAACAGATCTCGCCGTACCCGACCTGCAGATCGATGACGAAATCGATCGCCCTGTGCACCACCGGCCACATCTCCGCAGCGAATGAATCGTCTCCGGTGACCAGCACGTGGTGCCACACACCAGTGGCGATGTATGCGCAGAAGTTGGAGTCGCTGTTGGCATCTTCGATAGTTCCCGCGCGGAACTGGATGGGCCAGGAGCCGTCAGGCCGCTGGGTGCGACGGCTCCAGTCGAACGCAGCCCGCGCCGGCTCCAGCAGGCCCGCCGCGGTGAGCGCCATCGCGCACTCCACGTGATCCCACGGATCGGTATGTCCCCCCTCGAACCACGGGATGGCTCCCGATGATTCCTGCGCGGCGGCGATACTCAGCGCGGTCTGCCGGCATTGCCCGGGAGTAAGGACGCCCGGAACCGCCGGCGTGTTAGACCGATGCAACTGAATATCCCAGACTCGCTCGGCTTTCCGCCGCCTGCTGCTTGACGAAGTACATCGCCACGCTCTTGCCCACCAGCGGGTTGAGCAGCGACTCTGCCAGCTGAGTTATCTTCGGTCGCTGCATCAGATCCCACACCAGGAGTTTGTGGTACGCGGCCACCGCACGATGATCGGTATTAGAAACGCCCACGGCGCATTTCAACCACCAGAACGGAGAGTGCAATGCATGCGCGTGATGGGTATGCGTCAAATCCGTTCCGCCGCCCGTGATCTTGTCCCGCAATTCGCTGGCCCGGTAGATGCGCACGTGGCCGCCCTCGTTGCTGTGGTACTCGTCGGAGAGCAACCAGCACACCCGCTCCGGGAGCCAACGCGGAACGCTGACCGCGAGCGTGCCACCGACCTTCAGCACCCTGACCAGTTCGGCGATCGCGGCATCGTCTTGCGGTATGTGTTCGAGGATTTCGGACGCGATGACGCAGTCGAATGTCTCGTCGGCGTATGGCAAGCTCAGCGCGTCACCGAGAACCACCTTCGCCGAGGCCGCGGCGGGAGCCTCACCGGTTTCGGCCATCGCACGCAGGATGGTCGCTACCGAACGCAGTTCGGAAGCGTCGCGGTCGAAAGCGACGACATCGGCACCGCGCCGATAGGCTTCGAACGCATGCCGACCTGCTCCACAACCCACGTCAATGACCTTGCTGGTCGGCCCGATGCCGAGGCGGTCGAAATCGACTGTCAGCATGGGACTTCGCCTCCACCGGTTGCCCTGCGCGCAATCGCCCGCTCGTAGACCCGCACAGTTTGAGCAGCCACAGCTGCCCAGCTGAACACGTTGATTGCGCGCGCTCTTCCCGCCTCGCCCAGACTGCGACGCTTTTCCGGCGAGTCCAAAAGCTCACCGAGCGCGCGGGTCAGCGCATCCACATCGGCGGCCGGCACCAGCTCGGCGCAAGCGCCGTCGGTCCCCAGGACTTCAGGCAGCGCACCCACCCGACTCGCGACGATCGGAGTGCCGCTCGCCATGGCTTCCACCGCGGGCAGCGAAAACCCTTCGTAGAGCGAGGGAATGCAGGCAACCTCCGCCGACGCTAACAATGCGGCCAGCTCGGCGTCGGAAAGCCCACTGGTGATATGGACGATGTCGGAGATCCCAAGTTCTGCGATGAGTTTGTGGGTTGGACCGTTGGGTTCCACCTTGGCGACGAGCCGCAACTCGAGATCTCGGATCGTACGTAACCTGGCGACCGCCTGAAGCAGGGTGCGGACACCCTTGAGCGGGGTATCGGCGCTGGCGATCGCGATGAGTCGGCCCGGTTGCCGTGAGCGCGACCCCGGTTTGAACAGGTCGGTGTTCACCCCCAACGGCACCACGTGCAGTTGCTCCGGCGAGACACCGAAGTCGGCGACGATGTCCGCGGCGGACGACGACGACACCGTCAATAGGTCCGGGATCTGAAGCGCCACCTGTTGCTGCATGGTGGAGAATCCATACCAGCGGTGCACCAACGGTTTTCGCCACCACCGTGCGGCGGCGAGATCGAGCACCCGATCACGGGTGATGGGGTGGTGCACGGTGGCCACCACCGGCAACCCCGCGCCGGCGATCGTGAGCAACCCGGTTCCCAGACTCTGGTTGTCGTGGACGACATCGAAATCGGCTGTCCGGGCCGCCAGTAACCGTGCAGCACGCAACGTGAACGTCCGTGGTTCGGGAAAACCCGCGGTCCACACCGTGAGCAGTTCTAACAGGTCGATTGAGTCGCGAATCTCGCTCGGCCGGGGCACGCGGAACGGATCGGGCTCCTGGTATAAATCAAGGCTGGGCACTTCGGTGAGCCGTACCCGCGGATCGAGAAGATCCGGATATGGCTGACCGGAAAACACCTCGACGTCGTGGCCGAGTTCGACCAAACCGTGGCTGAGATGGCGCACGTAGACGCCCTGTCCGCCGCAATGGGTCTTACTACGGTAGGACAGCAGGGCAATTCGCATACTCAACTCTTCTTTGCTGGTAACCGACCGCGGAATGGCGCCAAATCCATGCGATCAACGGGCTCCCGAACTCCGTGACAGCAAACTGGACATGTGTCCAGACTATAGTTCGCTCACCTAATCGAGCGCAACGAGCTTGCACGTCACCGCCCCGCTCGTAGGCGGTCTCACGGATGTCCGCCACGCAAAGATCATGCCAGTTGCATCCGGGCGGGATCGTGCCGGCCACGTGAGCGACGGGCGGCGGCGTCCAGCCCGATGGCAAGCGAGAGGTGAAGCGGTGGGATTGAACCGTTCAGCTCGCCCAGGCGTGAGATTTAGGTATAGGAGACTATACCTAGGTCGAGCAAGGAGCCATTCATGGATGCTGTGTTGGAGCCGCGTTACGACGTCGTCGTATGTGGGGCCGGGTCGTCGGGGTCGGTGATCGCCCGCCGGTTGGCGGAAAGTCCCGAGGTCAGAGTCTTACTTCTGGACGCCGGCGGCGCTGACGACGTCCCCGGCGTGACCGACGCGGCGAAGTGGCCGTTGAATCTCGGGAATGGCCGAGCATCGGTTTTGAGCGCGTCAGGCCGATGAGCCCATGCCGCCTTCGTTCTTGGAGGTAGTCAAGTATGGGTTTGTTACCATCGCGCGGTGCAGGACTGGGCTTCGCCAGGTCACACCGGGGGACAGCGATCGGCGTCAAGGCGCGACGTCCTCAAATATGCTTTTACACCGGTTCTCCTAAGCCTGGGGGCGCCGGCCGGCAGCCCCAAGGCATCAGCCGACAACATGAAGCTGATCGATTTTGCCGAGCGTCGGATCCCGCCGGATCAAATCAAATCGGCAGGCTATGACGGAGTAGTGAATTACGTGTCGGAGTCGCGGCCCGGCGCCAACTTCGAGGCAAAGCCCATCACCCGCGACTACGCCGATGCGCTACGCGCAACGGGTCTTCAAATCGTCAGCAACTTCCAGTACGGCAAACCGGGGTGGCCTGACCCGTCGGATTTCACCCGCGGATACGACGGCGGCGTCGCAGACGCTCAAACAGCCTTGCGGCTGCATGGTGCGGCAGGGGGCGGGGCCTCGGCACCGATATTCTTCAGCGTCGATGACGATATCGACGCCAACACCTGGAATGGCATTGCCGTGCAATGGTTTCGAGGGATCAATTCCGTCCTGGGCGTCGACCGCACCGGCATCTATGGGCATTCCCAGGCGTGTGCGTGGGCCATCAAAGACGGCGTCATCGGGCACTCAACCACGGCGGGGCACCGGTGGGCATGGCAGACGAAGTCCTGGTCGCACGGGGAACGCGAGCCCATGGCGGTGCTTTACCAAGAGATAGTCAACAGCCCGTCGAGCCCCGGCCCGCTCCTGGGCGGCATCAACGTCGATGTGGACCAGGTCCTCGCGGCAGATTACGGGCAGTGGGATTTCGATCGATGACCTGGGGGGGGGGTAGGGTTGTAGTAAGAAAGGCTGCTCGCTCTGAGAGCCGGCACCCCGCGAGCGCGTGGCTCGCGGGGTGCCGCATCAGGCCGAACACGTGTCCCGGTTACTTCAGATCGAACCGGTCGCTGTTCATGACCTTGACCCACGCCGCGACGAAGTCCTCAACGAACTTCCCCAGGGCGTCGTCCTGTGCGTAGACCTCCGCGACGGCGCGCAGCACCGAATTCGAGCCAACCACAAGGTCATTCGCGGTCGCGGTCCACTTGAGATTACCCGTGGACCGGTCGTGGCCCTCGTAGACGTTCTCCGCAGTCTCCGAGGCCTTCCACTCCGTACCCATGTCGAGCAAGTTGACGAAGAAGTCGTTAGTCAACGCGCCAGACCGGTCGGTGAACACCCCATGCTTAGTGCCGCCGTGATTGGCACCGAGGGCACGCAGGCCGCCGATGAGCACTGTCATCTCCGGAGCGGTCACACCCAATAAGTACGCCCGCTCCATCAGCAGGTGCTCCAGCGGAGCCTTCTCGCCGGGACGAACGTAGTTGCGGAACCCGTCGGCCCGCGGTTCGAGCACCGCGAACGACTCCACATCGGTGTTCTCCTGCGAAGCGTCGGTGCGCCCGGGCGCGAAATGCATCGAGATCTCATACCCGGCGTCCTTAGCCGCCTTCTCAACCGCCGCCGACCCAGCCAGCACGATCAGGTCAGCCAACGAGATCTTCTTGCCACCCGACGCCGAGCTGTTGAAGTCCTGCTGAATCCGCTCCAGCACCGGGAGAACCTTGTCCAGCTCGGAGGGCTCGTTGACCTCCCAGTTCTTCTGCGGCTCGAGGCGCAGTCCGCGCACCGTTGGCACCGCCCCGCTTGTCGGTACGACGGAAGCTGCCCGCCGCCGACCAAGCCGTCTTGACCAGCTGAGGAACGGACAGACCGGACTCGAGCACCTTGCTCTTCAGGGCCGCGACGTCCCGCTCGGCGACCAGCTCATGGTCGACGTCCGGTACCGGGTCCTGCCACAGCTGCGGCTCGGGAATCCATGGTCCGAGGTAGCGGCTGATCGGCCCCATGTCGCGATGCAGCAGCTTGTACCAGGCCTTGGCGAACGCCTCGGACAGCTCCTCGGGGTGCTCCAGCCAACGCTGCGTGAGCTGGCGGTAGATCGGGTCCTCCCGCAACGCCACGTCGGTGACCAGCATCGTCGGTGCGCGGCCCGCCCCACCGAACGGATCGGGGATCGTGCCCGCGCCGGCGCCATCCTTGGCGGTGAACTGCCAGGCGTCGCCGGGGCTCTTGGTCAGCTCCCACTCATAGCCGTAGAGGTTCTGCAGGAATCCGTTGCCCCACTTGGTCGGAGTTGCGGTCCAGACCACTTCCAGGCCGCTGGTGATGGCGTCCTTGCCTTTGCCGGTGCCGTAGGAGCTCTTCCAGCCCAGCCCCTGTTGTTCGATCGGGGCGGCCTCCGGGCTCGGGACCGACCAGATCGCCGCCGCCGGCGCCGTGCGTCTTGCCGAAGCTGTGGCCCCCGACGATGAGTGCGGCGGTCTCCTCGTCGTTCATCGCCATGCGGGCGAACGTTTCGCGGATGTCCACCGCCGCGGCGATCGGATCCGGCTTACCCTCGGGGCCTTCCGGATTGACGTAGATCAGACCCATGGTGGTGGCACCGTAAGGCTGCGCGAGGTCCCGTTTGCCGGAGTAGCGCTTGTCGGTGCCCAGCCAGGTGTCCTCTTCGCCCCACAGGATCTCTTCGGGCTCCCAGACGTCTTCGCGGCCGAAAGCGAAGCCGAAGGTCTGGAACCCCATCGACTCCAGGGCACAGTTACCGGCGAAGATGATCAGATCCGCCCACGAGATCTTGTTGCCGTACTTCTTCTTGACCGGCCAGAGCAGCCGGCGGGCTTTGTCCAGGCTCACGTTGTCCGGCCAGCTGTTGATCGGGGCGAACCGCTGCATGCCCTGGCCGCCGCCGCCGCGACCGTCGTGAATGCGGTAGGTACCCGCGGAATGCCAGCTCATCCGGATGAACAGGCCACCGTAGTGGCCGTAGTCGGCGGGCCACCAGTCCTGCGAGGTGGTCATCACCGAGAACACGTCTGCCTTGAGCGCCTCCACGTCGAGCTTGGCGAACTCTTTGGCGTAGTCGAAATCCTCGCCGAGCGGATTGGCCTGGGGGGAATGCGGGTGCAGCGTCGACGGGTCGATCTGGTCTGGCCACCAGTCCCGGATCGTCAGGGGGCCATGCGCCTTCGGCTGCGGGGACGGGATTGCCGGGTTTTCGCTTTCGCTGGTGCTAGCCGTCTTGGTGTCTTCGTGGGGCGGCCGGCTTTGGGAACTATCGGATGACACAGCATTCCTTTCGGTAGGGGGTGACTTAGGCTGCGATCAGGAACCAGCAGTCGAACAATCGGGGCACAGGCCCCAGTAGATGACCTCGGCCTCGTCGAGAACGAAGCCATCCAGTACGTTGTTGCCGTCCGACGGGGTCAGGCACGGGGCCTCCCCGACGGCACAATCGATGTCGGCGATGACTCCACAGGACCGGCATACGACGTGGTGGTGGTTGTCGCCGACTCGTGACTCGTAGCGGGCAACCGATCCGGAGGGCTGGATGCGCCGAACCAAACCCGCCGAGCTCAGCGCACTGAGTACGTCGTACACGGCCTGGCGGGAAACATCGGGCAGGCCCACCCGCACCGCCGAGAAGATCGTTTCGGTGTCGGCATGTGGGTGGGCGTCCACCGCCTCCAACACGGCGACCCTTGGCCGGGTCACCCGCAGATCGGCCATCCGCAGCTGTTCCGCGTAATCGGCCGTCGATGACACGGCACCAATATGACGCACTTATCTGGACCCAGTCAAGACTTTATTGTGAAACAGCACACAAAAAATACGCGGCAAACAGGCCCTCGGGGCGCGGGCCCTTGGCCGACCGCAGACCTCACGCCCGATCGCTAGCGGCTTTGCGTGGGTTTTAAGGCGCTGCCTTGGCGCCACTGATCCCAGCTGAGCGTCCAGTCGCCGTTCTGCTCCAGCGTCAGCGCCGGTCCACCGCTGTTATGGACCTCGACCACGTCACCCGGTACCGAGAAGTCGTAAAACCATTTTGCGTTGTCGGCGTTGAGGTTCAAGCATCCATGCGATGTGTCCTGGTGGCCCTGAGCCCACACGGTCGCGTCGAGCTCATGCAGGTATATGCCGTCAGTGCTGATCCGGGTGGCGTAATTGATGGTCTCGCGATACCCGAGGCGGGAATTTTTGGGAAGCCCGAATGTCGAGGAATCCATTACCACTGGGTTGCCCTTGTCGAGCACGGTGTAGATGCCGGGGGGAGTCCATAGGGATATGGTCTTGCCCCCGACCTTTTCGGTACCGCCCATTCCCATGGAGGTGGGCATGGTACGGACCAGAGCTCCGTTATCGAAAACGCTGACTTGCTTGGTGGCGTCATCGGCAATGGATGTGTGTGCGTCACCGATCCGGAACGACACTCGGCTATCGGCTTGCCCGAATAAACCGTCGCCCATGGCAATTCCATAAATCTTGGCCTCGGCGGTGACCGTCGTGCCCGGTGCGTAGTAGTGCTCGGGTCGCCAATGGGCGTTTTGGTCGTCGACCCAGAACCACGAACCCTCCACTTTGGGGTTGGTGGTCACTGTCAGCTGTCGCTCGGCGGCGGCCCGGTCGCCGATCCGCTCGTCGAAGTGCGCCACCACCACTGTTCCGACGCCGTAGGTGCCGCCATCTCGCAGTGCGGCCTCTGACGTGGTGGTAAACGAAACCTTGGTCTGGTTGGACGGCTGCAGCGTGGTGAATGACGAGACTTGGTTGGACGCAACGCCATTGGGCCCACGGCTGGTCACCGTCAGCGTGTAGGTGCGTCCGTAGCCCAGGGGGACGGTGGGCTTCCAGACGGTGTTATCCGGAGTCATGACGCCCTGGATCGATTTGCCGCCTTCGTTGACCATGCGAACATCGGTCAGCGTCCCCGCATCGGCCTTGACCGTGACATGCGCGACGGGGTCGACGCCGTGCGCATTAGGCCCGGGCGTGATCGTTACCTGCGCCGGCCCAGACGTTTTCGGCGATGCGCTGCGGTGCGCGCACACGCCGATTGGGCAACCTGGCGACGACGCCATCTGTACGGCGCCCAGCACGACGACGATGACGAACACAGCCAGCAGAACCCGGCGAGGCCGACTGGTGCCAAGGATCCGGCGCAGGAGTTGATCGCTGTTCTTGGACGTCATTGACCTGCCGAATCCCTGCTCTTCCACTTGCTGGCTCGAAGATCCCAGCGCCGACTATGTTGTACATCAGGTATCCCGGGACGTGCGTTCTGAAACCGATGGCTGCCTCACCTGGCCGTCACTGCCCGCCAGCGAGAGATCATGGCGTCATGGCCGACGACGAGCTCGACAGTCTGTATTGGGTGCAGCCCGAGGATTTCACCGCAAAACGCACCAAATTGACCGCCGCGGCCGCCAAACGGATTTCCGCAGCTCGCAAACCTACGACAGCACCGTGGATCGTCAACCGGCTCGCACTCCGGCACAAGGACACCAAGCAGCGCCTGGCAGGCCTCGGTGAGCGCCTGCGCACCGCGCACGCTGCGATGGAGGGCGCACGTATCCGCGACTTGTCCGCCGAGCAACACCAGCTCATCGACGACCTCACTCGCACTGCACTTGAAGCAGCCGACATGAGGAAGCCGTCGTCGACGGTGCGCGACGACGTGACCAGCACGCTGCAGGCCGCCATCGCCGACTCCAGATAGCGGCGCGCTTCAGCCCAACCTCTGGTAGACGAGCCAGCGCAACTCGATCGGGGAATCCTCACGCTCGACGTCGAACACGTCGACGCCACTGGCCCACCCTTCGAACCATCCCGTGGGTGGCCAAGCGCCCTCGGGCAAGTGGGCCTTCTCGTACTCATAGGCGGAGTCGTCGGCAACCAGCTCAAGGGGCAGCTGGGCCGCCGCACTGGTCACCTCTTCGCGGGTGAAGATCATGCTGTTGCACTGCTGACCCAGTTCCATCGCGGCGCTGTCGGGGACGTAGCCCGGCCGGGCCAAGAAGGTGTTGAAAACCAACCGTCCGCCGGGGGCCAGGCAATCCACGGCGAGTTCAAACAGGCCGCGCAACTCGTGAGTAGTCCGGAAGTCGGACACCACCTCGGAGAGCACCATCAGCTGGTACTCCTCGCGGACACCCTCCATGGCCGTGAAGACGTCGCTCTGGATGACACGCACGCCTAGCGATTCCTGCTCGACCTCAGCGCGAAGAACGTCGGCGAACTTCGATGCCACCTCAACCGCGTCCACCGGGTGGCCGCGTCGGGCCAGGGCCAGGGCGTTGCGCCCGGTTCCTGCGCCGACATCGAGCACCCGACAGGCCCCCGGGTCGGCTGCTTCGCAGGCAAGCGCCAACACGCGCGCGTCCGGTTCCGTGCCGAACAGCGGCGGCGGGCGGAAGGCAACCCACTGTTCGTAATCGGCCTCGATCGTCCGCCATTCGGCTTTCACACGGAAGTTCACGCCCGTTCCGAAGGGAGCGTTGAAAGAGATGACGATGTCCGAACGAGGGGAGGCCTTGAAGGCCTTCGCCAACTCGGCCTCCAGCACGGTCCTGAGCTGAGAAGATTGTTCGGCCGTGTACCAAACGCCCAGGCTGGCACAGATGTTGCCACACAACTGGACGTACTCGTCGATCAAGCCGGGAACGGCCGGAACCCTGATCTGGCCTTCGGCCACCGATCGGCGATACAAGCGCCTGACCATTGCTTCGCGCAGCATCGACGGATCGAAAGATCTAAGAGGCGGATCCTCCACCAGAATCTTTTACACGACCCGACCCGCTTTGCACCAACGATGGGGCGAACTGGCGGGCCCGCCTTTCGCCGATCAGCCCGAGCGTCCCAACCGCGCGGCGTCTTCCAGGAGATCGGCGGCGCGGGCAATGCTAGCGGCGGGTGTGGTCATCTGGGTGGCGACCTCACGGGCTCGAGTGAGGCATCGCGGAGAGAGAATCAAGCGCAGATCGGCTACCAGCGACTCTTGGGTGCTGGCCGAAAACGGCCTCCCAACACCGACTTCCAGCTGTTCGACCACGGCCGCCCAGATCGGCTGATCGAGCCAGAGCCAGAGGATCAGCGTGGGGATTCCGGCCCGCATGGCTGCGGCGGTGGTGCCGGCGCCGCCATGGTGGACGGCCGCGCGACAAGCGGGAAAGATGGCCGCGTGGTTGACCGCGCTGACAATTTTTACGTCGTTGGTGTGGGGGATGTGGGCGAAGTCGTTCGGACCGCTGCAAATCAAGGCCCGCTCGCCTAACTGCGTGCAGGCGGCGCTGATCACGGCGACTGTCTCAGCGGGAGACGAGACCGGCGTGCTGCCGAAGCCGAAGTAGACCGGCGGCGTTCTATCCGCCATCCACGACAAGACCTCCTCGTCGGCATCGGTCGCCATCTCGAGCGTCAACGCACCGACGAAGGGGCGTGGGCACCCCGATTTGGCCCATTTGGCGGCCAGTCCGGGCAAGCAGAGCTCGTCGTAGGCCTGGATCTCCAGCGCTTGTCGCGTCGAGGGTCCGGTCGCTTCGGGCAGGCCAAGTGCATCGCGTTGCACGCCTTCGGCCACCTTCGTTATGTGCGTCTGCAACTGGCCGAGTTCTAAAGGTGCGCCGGGAAGAAGTGCAGGGCAGCCAGCGGCGTGCCGTAATGCTCCGCTACGTTGGCGGCGAGCCGCTGCTCGTTGATGCCGGCCATCAGCAGGTCGGCGCCGTCTGCTAACGATGCCAGCGTCGTGCTCTTCTCCATCCAGTCCTGGGTAACACTCTGCACAAGTTGCGGTAACGCGCTGATCGGATTCTGAACGTGGCGGACGAAATTCGAGGCCTTGTTGATCTGCTGCTGCGTGTCGGGCCCGTAGGCGACCGCGGCAAGCCCCGCCGACTCGACGAAGCCGAGCTTGTGAGGCGGGACCGCCATGCGCACGTCGTGACCTCGGCGTAGCAACTCCCGACCGACAGCGGCGCAGGGCTCGACGTCGCCCCGACTTCCATAGCCTGCCAAGACGAATTTCATCGGTGAAACCTCATTAGTCGCGGTCATGCTACAGATCCCTGCGGTTACTGCAACCCGGCCCAAGGGTCATTGCTTCAGCGCCCGAGCAGGTGGTTCTTCAGCTTCGCGTATTCCTCGGCGGTCAGCCGTCCCGCATCGCGGAGCTTGGTGATCTCGCGAATCTTAGCCGCGACTCCGGTGACCACAATCCGGGGCTTGACGTGCGATGGTTCACCGGTACCGTCAGCCGCCGCGCTTTTGAAGCGAGCAACCACACGCTGGCCGGTCACCTTGCCGCCATCCCCGCCGCCGCTCGGCGGCCCGCCCATGGCGCGCCCGGTCATGCCAGCCGCTCCCATGTCGCTGAGCGTGGTGCTCGAGCCGGCTTCCAAGGGCGCCGCCGCGGCGGAATCGATGCCGATGATGGGCGACGCCAGCGCGACGGGGCGCACCTCCGGTGCGGCAACGGTCCACGCCTGCGGGACAGACAATGGCCCGACGGCGTTGGACTGGGCCAGACCGGCCGACACCGTGCCCGGGCTCAGGGTCGTCAGAGTCGCCGGGAACTCTGTGACGGGCGCCGGCCCGGTCGCCGGCCAAACCTGTTGCCCGTTCCACCCGGTGACGATGTCATCGGTGTGGAAACCTATGAGGGTGCCGGCGGCGGCGATGGGAAGATCAACCGGCCCGGCCACGATCGCGAGCGGGGTGAGTACACCGAGGGTAGCCACGCTGGACGGACCGCTGACGAAGATCGTGATGAGGTCGCTCAACGTCTTCAGCGGGTCTGACGAGGCCGCCGGCGCCGCGGTCGCCAGGCTCTGCAACGTGTCGGGCACCGCGGAAAATGTTTGCGAGACACCGGACACGATCCCTTGGGCATGGCCGGTGGGCGCGCTGACCGCTCGGCTGACCGCGGCTGCCTGACCGGCCGGGCCGCCCGGGGTGGTGTTCTGCCGCGGTGAGGTCAACGGTGTCAGCGCAGTCGCCGCTGCCGACGAACCGGCATAGGCGTACATCGCCGCGGCGTCCTGGGCCCACATCTCGGCGTACTGCGCCTCGGTGGCCGCGATCGCCGGAGTGTTCTGCCCGAAGAAGTTTGTCGCCACCAACGCCGCCAGCAGGCTGCGGTTGGCCGCGATGACCGGTGGCGGCACCGTGGACGCGAACGCCGCCTCGTACGCGGCGACCGCGGCTGTTGCTTGGGCAGCAGTCTCCTCCGCCTGCGCGGCGGTGGTGCTCAGCCATTCCACATAGGGCGTGGCCGCAGCCGTCATCGACGCCGACGCGGGGCCCGACCACGGTCCGGCAGTCAGCCCCGCCACCACCGATTCGTACGCACTGGACGTCGTGTACAGCTCGTCGGCCAGCTGAGCCCAGGCCTGCGCCGCGGCCGACAATGGCGCCGAGCCAGGACCGGCATACATCCGACCGGAGTTGACCTCCGGCGGATACATCCCGAAATCCATTGCGGCCGTTTCTCTTTGAGACAATCGCGATTTCGCCAGACGGCGGTTCAGCGACCGAGCAGTCGGTTCTTTTGCTCGGTGTACTCTTCCTCGGTCAGGATTCCCTCGTCGCGGAGCTTGGCGAATTCGCGTAGCTCGGCTGCGACTCCTGTGACCACCGTCCGAGGCGTGGTCTCCGGCGCCCCGGCTTCACCGTCGGCCGCCCCGGCTTGCGCGGTTTTGGCCTCACCTGCGGCAGCCGGCACGCGTTCGACTCCGGGGGCTTTGCCGCCATCCTTACCGGCACCGGTGCCCAAGGTGCCGGCTATGGCTCGCCCGGCCAGACCCGCCAGTGCCATCTGGCCGAATGTGGTGCTCGACCCCAGCGTGGACCCCTCCTCGGCCACGCCGGAGGTGGGGGCAGGCAACGCGGGCAGTGTGTACGAGATGGGACGTACCATCGGCGTGGCGATGGTCCACGTCGCCGGCACCGACAAAGTCCCGACCGTGTTGGCCTGGCCCAGACCGGCCGACATTCTCGAGGGCGGCAACGTACCCGGGGGCAGGTTGGTGAGAGGCGCGGGGAACTCTTTGACGGGCGCCGGCCCGGTGCCCGGCCAACTCTGTTCCCCGTTCCAGCCACTGACGATGTCATCGGTGTGAACACCGGTTCCGTAACCGCCGATGTCGAAGGGAAGGGCCACTAGGCCAAGGGTGCTCAGCGGGACGTCGACGAAGATGCCCGCAAGGCCGGCCGGCAGGTCGACGAAGATGGAAACGAGGTTGCTCAAGGTACTCAGCGGGCTTGTGGCTGCAGGGGCCGCCGGCGCCGCGGTTGCGAGGCCCTGCAACGCGCTGGGTACTGCGGAGAACGTTTGCTGGACCGACGAAACGGCGTTTTGCACGTTGCCGACCGAGGTGCCGGCGGCCTGGCCGACGGCGGCCGCTTGTTTGGCCGACCCGCTCGGGTCAGTGTTCTGGCGCGGGGCGACGAACGGTGTCAGTGCCGTCGCGGATGCCGACGCACCCGCGTAGCCGTACATCGCTGCGGTGTCTTGGGCCCACATCTCGGCGTACTGCGCCTCGGTAGTCGCGATCGCGGAGGTGTTCTGTCCGAACAGGTTGTTCGCGACCAGCCGCGCGAACAGAGCGCGGTTGGCGGCGACCAGTTGCGGCGGCACGGTCGATGCGAACGCTTCGTCGTAGGCCGCGACCGCGGCCCTGGCCTGCGTAGCAGCTTCCTCTGCCTGAGTGGCAGCGCTACTGAGCCAACTGACGTAGGACGCGGCCGCAGCCGTCATCGCCGCCGACGACGGACCCAGCCACGGACCGGCGGTCAAACCTGATATGACCGATTGATAGGCGATGGCGGTCGTATGCAGCTCGGAGGCCAACCCTTCCCAGGCTTCGGCCGCGGCCACCATCGACTCCGATCCCGCACCGATATACATCCGGCCGGAGTTGACCTCCGGTGGGAACATCGCGAAATCCATGTCGGCCCCTTAACTGATGTCGAGCCGAAAGGCCACGGCGGTGGCCGCATCCCGGCGGGCGCACACGAGCATGGCAGCTCGGATCTCAGAGCCAGCGTCGGGAAGCACCCGAAACGGGCTTAACGCATTTGCTGTACGCACTGGATAACCAGTCCTTCCCGTTGCTGACTTCACCGAGTTTGCCGCCCGCAGAATGGCCACCAAAAGCGCTGCGCCGCGTCTTACGCGATGCGGTAGACGGGCCCGACCAGTTCTGGACGATCGGTGTAAAATATGCTGCCCACCAGCGCAAAGTGCTAGCCCCCTACCTAGCCCATTATGCAGTCTGGGCAGCTTCTGGCGATTCGAAATCGATTCCTAAAGGTCGCAATGCTAGACCAAAACGCGGATGTGAGGAAGTTGTGTCACCAGTCACCTGTTTTCCCGGTTCGGGGACTTGCCGACAGCACCGGATTGCTGACTACTGCACGAGCCGCGAGCTGCCTTTCCTTACTAGGTATCGCCGCCACACTTCGGAAGGTCTGGCGCCGCAAATCCCCGCGCGGTCCTCCGCATCACGCTGTCGGCCGACACGGCCCGGGAGCCGTTGCGCTGAAATAATCTCGATCGGCGTGGTATCCGCAAGGTGTCGTACTTGCTGACCGGGAGAAGGTGCACATGCGGGTGGAGAGCTTGCTTCGCTACCCAGTGAAGTCGATGCTCGGCGAAACAGTGGACAGCATGTTCGTCGACGAGCGTGGCGCCGAAGGCGACCGGCGCCTCGCACTTGTCGACGCCGTGACCGGACATGTGGCTAGCGCCAAGCAGGCCCGGCTATGGCGTGGGCTGTTGAAGTGCACGGCCAACGGAAACGCCGGGCGGGTGAGCATCGGGCTGCCCGACGGGACAGATATTGCGGCCGATGACCCCGGCGTCGATGAACTGCTGTCGCGCTTGACGGGACGGGCGGTCCGACTGGTCAGCCAGCGACCGGATGGCGCAACGCTCGAACGCCCGGATCCGGAGAAGCTGTTGGAACTCGGGTTAGACGCCGAGGTCAGCGGCCGCATCCTAAAGATTGCTCAGTCCACACCGGGTGACTCTTTTACCGACGAAGCTCCACTGCACGCGATCACAACGGCCACTCTTGAGCACATCGGCGTCGAGGCGCTGCGCTATCGACCGAACCTGGTGATCGCGACACCGTCGGGCTACCCGCCATATGCCGAAAACGACTGGGTCGGCAAGGACATTGCCGTCGGCGACGCGCGGCTGCACGTGCTGACGGCCACATCACGGTGCGTGGTGCCGACGCTCGAGCACGGCCCACTGCCACGAGCTCCGCACGCGCTTCGCACACCCGCGGCTGAGAATCGTTGGAACACAGGCGGTCACGGAGCGCAGCCTTGCGCAGGGGCGTACCTCGCGGTAGTGGCGGAGGGCGTCATCCACGTCGGCGACCGCGTCACCCTGGACTTGTAGACAAGCTCAGTCCGCAATCGCGGCGAAGTCCACCCACAAGTGCCGCGGCCCTCGGAACACCTGGTTGTGCCGATAGGGCGGCGGGTCGACCACCAACTTCGGGGATTCGACGCGGCGCAGGAAGATCTCCAGCGCCAAGTTGACTTCCAGCCGCGCCAGCGGGCCGCCCATGCAGGTGTGGATGCCGCCGCCCCAACCAAAGTGCTCGTTGTCCTCACGCAGCGGGTCGAAGCGATCCGGGTTGTCGAACCGCCGCGGATCCCGATTAGCCGCCGCGTAGATCAGGTGCACCGCCGACCCCGCAGGGATCACGGTCCCGCCGATCGCTATGTCGGCGGTCGCACTGCGGCTCGGGAAGAACTGCACCGCCGACTGCAGCCGCTGCACTTCTTCGATGGTGCGCGGGATCAGCTCCGGGCGCTGCCGAACCAGATCCCAGGAGCCTGGATTGCGCAGCAGTGTCATGACGCAGTTGGTGATGGTGTTGACCGTGGAGTCGTGCCCGGCGACCAGCAGCAGCATGGCGTTGGACGTCGTCTCCTTCACCGACATCGGGCCGTCGGGTCCGCCGTCGTGCAGCAGCTTGGACACCAGGCCTTCGCCGGGGGTCTTCGCGTACCTCTGCACCAGATCACCCAGATAGGCCAGCAATGCAGCAGTGCTGGTACGGCCCTTCTCTGCCAGGGCCCGGCCCTCTTCGGTGGCGCCCTCCGGGCCGAGGTCGGTGCCCATCATGAAGTCGAAGATCCAGGCATGAAACTTCGGCTCGTCTTCAATGGGCACGCCGAGGATCTTGCAGATGACGGCGACGGGTATCGGGTAGGCGAAATCCTCCACCACATCCGAGCGGATGGCGCCGCGGGCTTTGACCTTGTCCAGAAGGTCGTTGGCCAGCTGGATGACGAACGGTTCCATGCCGGGGATCAGCTCGGGGGAGTGGGGCGGCCCGAAGTGGCGCATCACCTGTCGGCGGGCCCGGTCGTGATCGGGTGGATCGGAGACGATGATGCTGGCCTCGCGGCCGTAAGCCTGCATGTGCTTGCTGCCGGGCTCGGGTTCGGGCTTGTCGCCGCCGAAACCCGAAGGGCTGCGGCTGATGTCAGAGCTGATCCGCGGATCGTGGGCCAAGGCGAGCAACTCTCGGTAGCCGGTGACAACGTAAGTCCTGTCGGCGACCTTGGCTACCGGCGTTCTGCGCAGCTCCTCAAAGTACGGGTACGGGTTCGGGCGGTTCTCGAACTTCATCGCCTCGGCCCAGGCGGTGTCGGCGTCCATCATGGTCTCCTAACGTCAGCGGCGCGTCAGCGGTTTCGAGGCCGGAATTCGGCACCGCGTGAGGTCGGATCGTGTCCGGTCAGCACTACGTCGGGCATGGCGGTCGGTTCGCGGGGGTCCGGGAACCGGGCCGGCATCGGCTCGTAGATGGCGGGGCGGTCATAGCCTGGCGGAGGCGGCGGGAACGGTGCGGACTGCTCGATCAGCGACGCGTAATACGGCAGCCACTTGCCGTGGTTGAACGTCACCGCCCCGACGATGCGGCCCCGATAGCCGTAGGCGGCCGCAAAGCGGCGGTTCTCGACAGAGCCCTGGGTGAACACGATCTCGTCACCAAACGAGCACACCCCAACGCTTTTGATGTTGACGCCGAACTGACCAGACCAGAACGACGGCAGCGGCAGGTGCGGCCGCCGCCCCAGCTCCAGACTGACCATGTTGTTGGCCGCCACCTCGGCGCCGAAAACAGCGTTGTCCCAATGCTCTTGAGACATGAACTGGTACTCGTAGAGCACGTGTGGGGCGCGCGCCACGTCACCGACGACGAAGATGTTGTCGGTCACCACGCCGTTGATATCGAACGCGCGGCAACCCGCGTCGCAGGCCACTCCCCAAAACCCGCTCGCCAACTGCGCACCGTCGAGCCATTCCACGTTGCGGATCGAGCCCAGCGAGGCCACCACCACGTCGACGTCTAGCACGGTGCCGTCGGAGAGGCGAGCCGCGCGGACGTGACCGTCACTGTCGCCGTTGAGGCCGTCCACCGCCACGCCGGTGCGCAGATCGACCCCGGCCTCGATCTGCATTTGCGCGGCGATGTCGCCGATCACACCGCCGAGCGCGCCGACCAGCGGCGCCCTGCCGCGCTCGGCGACCGTCACCGGCAGGTCGAGGTCGCGACACACCGAGGCGATCTCCGATCCGACGAAACCCGAGCCGACGATGAGCACCCGGCGTGGTCGCTCCTTGAGCGCGGCGGCCAGCTTGGCCGCGTCGTCACACGTGCGCACGGTGAACAGGCCCCGCAGGGCGGCCTCCTCCGGGTTGAACCACGGGCGCGCCCTGGTCCCAGTGGCGATCAGCAGCCGGTCGTAGTCCACCTGCTCGCCGTTGGCCAGCAGCACCTGGCGGTTGGACCGGTCCAGGCCCACCGCCGCCACGCCGAGCCGCCAGTGCGCATCGACGGGACGCAGGCGGGGGAGCTTGGTGTGGTCGGCTGGCACCCAGCCCTTCAGGACCTGCTTGGACAGCGGCGGCCGGTCGTAGGGCTCGTGCGGCTCGTCGCCGATGATGGTGAGTTGGCCGCGAAAACCCTTCTCCCGCAGTGCTTCCGCCGCACGCAAGCCGGCTAGGGACGCGCCCACGATGACGATCCTGCCCTGGGCCTTGAACGCGTCGACGAGCTGGCTGACCAGTGACGCCGCGCTCATTTGGTGTCCCGATCGGCCGGCGGTTCCACTTCGAGGATGATCGCCTGCACCGGGCAGGACGCCGCCGCGCGCAACACACGCCGGCGCTGAGAGTCGTCGGGGTTGGGGTCGTAGGCGAGTGCTTCTTCACCGACAAGCTGCAGCACGTCGGGCGCCAGCGGGACGCACTGGGCGTAGCCCTGGCACTTGTTGAGATCGACCACCAGTCGCATACCCCGACCCTTCTACCCGTCGGCTACTTGACCCCCGCGCGGAGAGACTACTTTGACGTGGCCGGCCGTTACAGAAATCACCGAGATTGCTCCGGTTCACAATCGATGTGCCGCGCGCCCAGTCAGCCGCTGAGGCGGGACTTCACGAGCCGCCTTCGATCGGCAGTCTTATGTTTCTGAATTCGGGGTGGGACTTTGCGCAGATTCCCACTTGGACTCGAGGGACCTCGTCACCGTGGTGCCGGCCGCCAGGTCGAGCTGGAAGGTTTCACCGTCGTTCTCGAGCGTGATGAGGTATCCCGCGTCGGTGGAGTCCTTGAACACCACTTTGTAGGGCTGTTCACCGGAGCCGCGGTCGACGGCGATTATGTCGCCAGGGGCGACGTCGTCGATCAGGTCATTACCGGAGGCTTTGGACATACCGTCGAAGGTAGTCGATGGGCTGGCGGGCCCTATGGCGCCGTCGGCGTCAACTGCCTCAGCGCCACTTGATGCCGCAACCGATCGACGGCCGCTGATCGGGGTCGACCGACCGCCCTGCGAGCACCGCATCGACTGCCGCACGAACGTCGGCGGCCGTCACGGGCAAATCGTTTCCAGGACGGGAATCGTCGAGCTGGCCGCGATAGACGAGTCGACGCTCGCCGTCGAAGACGAACGTGTCCGGCGTGCAGGCCGCAGAAAAGGCGCGTGCAACGTCTTGAGTCTCGTCGTAGAGGTACGGAAACGTCCAGCCGTGACGGCGGGCTTCGGCGACCATCTGATCGGGTCCGTCCTGCGGATAGGTGACGACGTCGTTGCTGGAAATACCCACCATCGCGACACCCTGGTCGGCGAGATCCCGACCGAGCGCGGCGAGGCCGGCGGCGACGTGCTGGACGTATGGGCAGTGGTTACAGATGAAGGTGACGACGAGCGCGGGACCCGTGAGCTCGTCGAGGCTGACCATGCCGCCGGTGGCTGGCGCGGGCAAGGTGAACGGCGGAGCGGGGGTGCCGAGGGCGAGCATGGTGGACTCGGTGGCCATGCCCGCCAGAGTAGCTCCACAACGCCGCCGGTGAGCCGGGCGGCTTTGGCTCGGCGCATCGGAGCGACGGGCGCGCCGTGATCGGGTCGACTAGAGCTTGGAACCCAGCCCCGCGATCAAATTGATCGTGACTGCCAGGACAACCGCGCCGAGGAGATAGGACAGCAAGGCATGGCGCAATACCGTCGCCCTAATGGATGTCAATCCGATCTCGGTGTCTGACACCTGGAAGGTCATGCCAACGGTGAAGGCCACATACGCGAAATCCCGAAAACGGGGCTGCTCCGGATCGTGGAAGTTGATTCCACCCGGTTCGTCTGAGTAATAGAGCCGCGCGTAGTGCACGGTGAAAAGCGTGTGCACGGCGAACCAAGACGCCGCGACGGTCAGGACGCCAAGAACCGCGGCTTCTATGGCTCCGGTGCCGGTGTGCGACCCGGCGGCGACGACGTAGCCGACCCCGCCCAGGCTCGCGACGCTTGCCGTCACGATGACCACGTCAGCGACCAACCGGGTGGGGTCCTCCCTGGTCACATATTTGCAGGTTTGCCCGGCATCCATTCCGCCCAGGATGAGCCGCGTCCACGCCACATACACTCCGGCGGTCACAACCCAGCCGACAAGCGCGAATCGCCAGCCGACCGTGTTCCCCACCGTAAGAGCGACTCCAACTCCAACCACCGCGGCAACCAATATTCGAACGGCGACGGTATCGCGGGACAACGCAATCAGGGATTTCACAATTACGACCTAAGCACCAGCCCATGCGACCCGCGCCAACGATCAACATTTGCTCCGGGTCGGGCCCGGGTAAGTCGCAACCAGCCGTGTGGGGACGTGCTGCTAGACGCGCGGAGGCCCTTGATTGAGCCTGTTAGCCGCGAATGTCGCGGCCTGGTTTGTCATCCCGGACAAAATATATGAAACGTGCGCAATGATGTTGCCGCCTCCGGAGCAAATGGGATCGTCGGGAGCGCACAAGCTGATTGTCTTGGAGCCGTACAGCGGGTTGATTGTCGGCAGCGGCTGGCCGCCCCACAACATGGTCGAGAATCCACTGGATGGCTCGCCGAAAAGGGCGACAGCGGCGACATGATCCGCCACTGGGGCCGGCATCGTCGTCGTGGCCAAATCGATCACCGTCGAGCCCTGAGAATATCCACCAAGCACAATCTTCGTGTTCGGGCAGGTGGCCACGGTGTCCTGGATGTGAGCGCTCGCATCGTCAGAACCGCTTGTCGCGCTGTTGTGGTAATCGTCGTTCGCTGGGTAGTTAACCGCGTAGACCCCGACGGACCGCCCACTGACCTGCGAGGTGAGCGAGTCGACAAATGCCTGGCCGACGTTACCGAGGCCAGGGTCCTGATGGGTGCCGCGAGCGAAGACCACCGCGACGTCGGAGCATGGATCGGCAGAAGCGGCAGGACTGGCGATGGGCACGCTCATCAGCGCCCACGTCGTCACGACTGGGACACCGATGATGCGAGCAAGGCTGCGTGCACTCATCTCCGAATCCTGACATATGGCCGGCCACGCGGTGCCGGCGGTTGAGGCTAGCCAACGGCGGGGCTACCAACCGAGGCGCCGCACCTCCGCTAGAAAGGCGCGATCGAGTGGATCAACGGCCCCGCCACTGGGGCTTGCGCTTCTCGCGCCACGCCAAAAGACCTTCGGCCACATCCTCGGTCGCCCCGGCCACCTTGCGCATGGTCTCACCGAAGCGGACCGACTCGATCCAGCCCATGTCTGCGGTTCGCCACGCCACCTCTTTGGTCGCCCGTTGGGCCAGGGGTGCGGCCTCGGTGAGGGTCCGGGCCCACGCCCGAGCCTCGGCCTGCAGCTCGTCGGGTTCGACCAGTTTCCAAACCAGGCCGACCTCCTTGGCCCGCGCGGCGCTCATCGGCTTCCCGGTCAAAAGCAGCTCCATGGCATTGGCCCAGCCCACGCGCTGGGGGAGTCGAATGGCCCCGACGATGGTGGGCACCCCGATCGATACCTCGGGGAAGCAAAACGTTGCCTCGGTACTGGCGATAACGAAGTCGCAGAACAACACCCCGGTCAACCCGTAGCCGATACACGGACCGTGCACGGCGGCGATGGTCGGCTTGAACAACTCCATTCCGCTCTCAAAGGAGTTGATTGTCGGCTTCTCCCAGAAGGTGCCGCCGAAGGTGCCGACCGAGCCTTCGCCGTCCTTGAGGTCGCCCCCCGCGCAGAAGACGGTGCCGTTGGCCGTCAGGATCCCCACCCAAGCGTCCAGGTCGTCGCGGAAGCGATCCCAAGCCGCGTTGAGGTCCTGGCGTAGCGGGCCGTTGATGGCGTTGCGAGCCTCCGCGCGGTTGAGGGTGATGGTGGCAATGTGGTCTTCCAGCTCATAGGTGACGAGACTCATGGCTGCACCCTAGTTTCGCCCGGCCCTTGGCGTCCCCCGATATGCCAACGGCACGCTTTCGCCGATCAGCCACGGCGCCCGCGCCGGGCGGTCTCTTCCAGGAGATCGGCGGTCCTGGCAACGCTTTCGGCGGATTTGGTCATCTGGGCGGCGACCACACGGGCTCGAGTAGCACATTCCGGAATCAGGATGGACTGCAGATCCGCCACCAACGATTCTTGGGTGATGCCCGAAAAGCGCCGCCCGGAGCCGACTTTCAGCCATTCGACCACAGCCGCCCAGATCGGCTGATCGACCCAGAGCCACAAGATCAATGTGGGCACTCCGGCCCGCATGCCTGCGGCCGTGGTGCCGGCGCCCCCATGGTGGACGACCGCGCGGCAAGCCGGAAAGATGGCCGAGTGGTTCACCGCGTCCACAACCTTTACGTGGTCGAAATGTGGGATGTCGCTGAAGTCACTTTCCCCAGAGCAAATCAACGCCCGCTCGCCTAACTGGGCACACGCCGCGCTGATCGTCGCCACAGCCTGAGCGGCAAATGCGACACGCACGTTGCTGCCAAAGCCGAAGTAGATCGGCGGCGTTCCATCCGCAATCCACGACAAGACCTCGTCGTCGCTGTCTGTCGGCAACTCCAGCGTGAGCGACCCGACGAAGGGTCGTCGGACATCGCCTTCCGCCCATTCGGCTGCCAGCCCGGGAAAGCAGAGCTCGTCGTAGGCCTGGATCTCCAGCGCTTGTTGCGTCGAGGGTCCGGTTGCCTCCGGCAGGCCTAGTGCACGGCGTTGGGCGGATTCAACATCCTTGATTACGCCCCAATCCGATCCGCCCGGCTCGAAAGCCCGAGTCGGGAAGAAGTGCAGCGCGGCCAGCGGAATGTCGTAATACTCCGCGACGTTGGCGGCGACCCCCTGCTCGCTCGCGCTCGTCATGAGCAGGTCGGCCCCATTCGCCAGCGACTTGAGGGCCATACCGTACTGCGGCCACAACCGGGTGACATGCTCCATAAGTTCGACCGCCACGTTGAGCGGATTCTGAATCGTCAAGGAGTTGCGGACGAAATCCGCCTTCCGCAGCTCCTGCGCGTCCGGTCCATAGGCGACCGCAGCGAGCCCCGCCGACTCGACGAAGCCAAGCAGGTTAGACGGAACAGCCAGGAGCACGTCGTGGCCTCGGCGCAGCAGCTCGCGACCGACGGCAGAGAAGGGCTCGACGTCGCCCCGACTTCCCAAACTTGCCAGCACGAACTTCATCAGCAGAAACCAACTCGCGGTGATACCTACGTGCCAAACAGTAACTGGCCGTGCCGGTAGGGGCCGACATGCGCCGCTTTTTGACATTGCCGCCGACGCGCAAGTCCAAACCGCACAACACCGTGCGTTCAAAGGCAAACCGCGTCACGGCCCAGACCTTTGGCCGAGGTATCCGACCGAGCTCTCAATCCGGCGGTTCGTCCTCCGATCCGCGGCTAGCAGCATGTTCCCGGTCGCTTGGTTTGCCGGGAACGCCTTGCGCTTCGCGTTCACCGGCAACCTTCTCATCGAGCTGATCGACGATGCTCTCCAGCTCCTGAGCGCGATTCAGTGGGTCTTTGTCGGGTTCTGTCATATCGCTTCCATTGACTTCAGATCTTCGGGCAGTGGCCGTCGTCGACGCGCCCGCTGCTATCCCATACCCGA
This sequence comes from uncultured Actinomycetota bacterium, assembly GCA_963784665.1. Lineage (GTDB taxonomy): Bacteria > Actinomycetota > Actinomycetes > Mycobacteriales > Mycobacteriaceae > Mycobacterium. The sequence goes on along the minus strand of CAWASA010000019.1, from coordinate 67,650 downwards.
CGGTAGGCGGTTGAACCTGGCAATTGCGGGGACGTGGGTGTTCCACTGGGTGGCGGGACAGGCGTCGGCTGGTCGCCGCACGTCAGGCAGGGCAAAGGCATAGTAGGCGTGTAGCTGTCCGGTGGGGAAGTGGGTGGCCTCTATCCTGCTGCACCATCCACACCGCAATGCACCCGGCGGTATCTCCCCGCTGAGCTTGACGACAGAAAGCGAAACATCATGGCACCGACAGTGCGCCCCCGCCGATCTGCCCTTTACCTGCCCGGCAACAACGCCCGCGCACTGGAGAAGGGGAAAACGCTGCCGGCAGACGTGTTGATCTTCGACCTCGAGGATGCCGTTGGACCCGTCGCCAAAGCCGATTCAAGGACGAAGGTGTGCGACGCGATCTCGTCGGGTAGTTACCGGCCCCGCGAGATAGTGGTGCGCATCAACGGCGTAGGCACCTACTGGCACGACGACGATTTGGCCGCCGTGGCCGCTTCGGCCGCCCACGGAGTGCTTGTGCCGAAGGTCGAGAAAGGTGAGCACGTTCAATCGCTGGCCGCTGTGCTCGACACGCTCGGTGCGCCGGAGTCTTTGCAGCTGTGGGTGATGATCGAAACGCCCGGGTCCTTCCTACGAGCGGAGGAGATCGCCTCGGCCAGCGATCGCTTGGCCGTATTGGTGGTCGGCACCAACGATCTTGTGAACGATCTGCACGGACTGCACGTACCGGGGCGCGCACCTGTTGTAGCTGCGTTGTCGTTGGCGATGTTGGGAGCAAGGGCGGCCGGAAAAGGCATCTTGGATGGCGTGTTCAACGACATTACTGACGAAGTCGGTTTCCGAGCCGAGGCGCAACAAGGCCGCGAAATGGGTTTCGACGGCAAAACTTTGATACATCCTTCCCAGATAAGTCCAGCAAATGATCTGTTTGGTCCCTCGCATAAAGAGCTAGCTGATGCCCGCAGGGTCGTCTCGGCCTACGAGCAGGCTCAGGCCGCAGGGAACAGTGTCGTAACGGTCGACGGTCGTATGATCGAGAGCCTGCACGTGCGCAACGCCCTGCGGATTCTTGCCCTCGCTGACCTGATCTCTGAAATGGAATCCGTCTCCTAGACCTCCTGGTCTATTTCTCCATCCGCGTCTGGCAGGTGAGATTGCCGGTATGGTGCCTACAGCACGAAAGATCCCCGGGGGCAAAGGAGTGTCCGGTGAGGCTGAACCAAAGTATGGTCGCGGGGATGGTGGCCATCGCCGTCATCACAGCGGGCTGCTCGACCGGCAAATCGCCGTCGGGCTCGACGTCACGGCAGACGCCATCCTCGAGCTCGCCGACACCGGCCTCGCCGCAACCAACAACGCCACCCTCCTCCGCTACGCAAGGCGGGTCATTCGACCAATCCACCTGCCTGGACATCTCCTTCACCAAAGACAATTTGATGGTGGCCCAGAAACCCGAGGATGCGCGCAGGTTCGCCGACACGCTGGAGAAGTACGGTCCGCCCGACCCAGTGAAGGCCGCGATCGAGCATTTCGTCACCACTGTCGGCGCGCAGCCCAACGACCCGGACATCGACGCCAACAGGGACCTAATCACGGGTTGGCTCAAGCAAATCTGCCCCAATCTGACGCCCTGAGGCCGCTGCAAGCCGGCGGTCCCGGATCTGTCGAACACTTGACCAGCTAATTATCTACCTCCACAGCCGAATTGTGTTGCGCCAACGCATATTCGAATGCAGAGCTTTGCAGTGATGACAGCAAGGGAGAGTGTGCCCTCTCATGAACCTGGCAGCCCGGGCCGGTCGATCAAGGCTTACTGCGCGGTACCCACCGGTGACGGCGGGGCAGCCGCAAGGGGAGTGACGCCTTCGCTCGGGCACAACTGGCTTCCCACTCTCAACATATACGGCACTGGGGGGCTTGCGGCAAGACCCGGGTCATGCCGCAAAATGGCTGGCCGAAGCCAGAACTCACTGAATAGGGGGTTGCAACGCGGACGTGTTATCGGCACCGGATAAGTCGCGCGGGGACATCGAACCGATAGCCGACCATGCGGTGGTGGTTGCCGGGGGAGGTCCGACCGGGCTGATGTTGGCGGGTGAGTTGGCATTGGCACGGGTCGACGTTGTCATCGTCGAGCGGCGCGCCAGCCAGGAGCTGATCGGCTCGCGGGCGGGCGGGTTGCATTCACGCACCATCGAGCTTCTCGATCAGCGTGGAATCGCCGAGCGGTTCCTGTCCCAGGGAGAGGTGGCGCAGGTCGCGGGGTTCTCGCAGATTCGTCTGGACATCAGCGACTTTCCCACCCGGCATCCCTACGGGCTCGCGCTGTGGCAGAACCACATTGAGCGAATACTGGCCGATTGGGTCGAGGAGCTGGGCGTGCGAGTCTATCGCGGACGTGAGGTGGTGAGCATCGCCCAAGACGGCACCGGCGTCGATGTCGAGCTGTCCGACGGCCAGTCCGTTCGGGCGGAGTATCTCGTCGGGTGCGACGGAGGACGCAGTGTGATCCGTAAAGCAGCCGGCATCGAGTTCCCGGGGTGGGATCCGACCACGAGCTACCTGCTCGCCGAGGTCGAATTGGGCTTGGAGACGGACAACCCGCCGGAATGGGGTATCCGCCATGACACCCTCGGCGTCCATTCGCTCAGCAGGTTGGAGGATGGAGGGCCGGTGCGGGTCATGGTGACTGAGCGGCATGTTGGACCCACCGGCGACCCCACCCTGCGCGATTTGAGCGAGGCGCTCATCGCCGTGTACGGGACGGACTACGGGATCCACAGTCCCGCCTGGATTTCCAGGTTCACTGATATGGCGCGGCAGGCCGCGGCCTATCGCGACAGACGGGTCCTACTGGCCGGCGATGCCGCGCATGTGCATCACCCGGTCGGTGGGCAGGGCCTCAACACCGGTGTGCAGGACGCGGTGAACCTGGGGTGGAAGCTGGCACAGGTGGTCAATGGGATGTCGCCCGACAGCCTCCTCGACACCTACCATGCCGAACGGCACCCAGTCGCCGCGCGCGTGCTGCGCAACGCGGTGGCGCAGATGGCGCTTCTTCGTCCAGACAACCGCACTAAAGCCTTGCGCGACACCATGTCCGAACTGCTCAGCATGGACGAGCCTCGCAAACGCTTCGCCGCGATGATGTCCGGTCTGGACATCCATTACGACCTAGGGGAGGGACACCCGCTGCTCGGCCGACGCATGCCCGATCTGGATCTGTTCACCGACGAAGGCCCGCTGCGGGTATTCACCCTGCTGCACGATGCCCGGCCGGTGCTGCTCAACCTCGCTGAGCCCGGCGGCTTCGACATCGCGCTGTGGGGCGATCGGGTTCAATTGGTGGACGCGAAACGCGTTGGCCCTTGGGAGCTTCCGGTACTTGGCGTAGTCACAGCTCCCAGTGCCGTGTTAATTCGACCCGACGGATATGTCGCCTGGGTCGGGGAGCTAACCGACCTGAAGCTGCATGACGCGCTCACCACCTGGTTCGGACAGCCTGATGCGGCCTAGGAAATCACGAAAAGTTACGCACTATGCCGGCCAACGCGATGACAATAGGTGCGGTGCCCACGCCGGCCAGCTTGATTCGCCGATCAAATGGCCGCCACTCATCTGAGCAACGATACGGGGACCTTTGAGTGCACTGTTGTCGAAGACAGTGGCGGAGTCGCAGCGGGTGATCGCTGTGACGACCAGCGCCCAAAGACGTTGGAAGCGTTGGCGGATCTTGTCCTCGGGTACATCGTGTCCGCCGGCGTTGACTCTATGCTTGACCCGCTGCACCGCTAACTCTTCAGGGACGAGCAGCACGTGCAGTACGACGGTGTAGCCCGCGGCGTGTGCGGTGTCTATCAGCTCAAGCTTGGAGGGGTGAGAGAACACGGTTTCGGCGATGAAGGATCGGCGCAGTTCGATGAGTCTGGTCCTGGTTTCGGCCGCTATCCGGGCGGCCTCATAGGCGTGTGCCGACGGGTCGGCGGGCCAACGATGCCTGGCGATCTCGTCAGCGTTGACGAAGACGCTTGCGGGCAGCAGAGGCGCGAGCGTGAGTTCGACGAAGGTCGATTTACCGGCTCCGTTGGGTCCAACGACCAAGTCGAGCCGGTTCATCGGGCAGGGCGTTCACTTTCCGCGTCGTGCGCGTCGGCGGTTGGCCGTCAAGACGACCGAACGGCCGTCGGGCCGATATTCAACGATCTCACCCGCCTCGTTGAGCGCGACGGTCGTGACGCCACGCTTGGCCAGCAGGTCGCCGTAGTTGGACTGCGCGAGGTTTTCTTGGATCGCCGCAGCGATCTCGGCGTTGAAGACGACGCCTTCTTCAACAGTGAGCTCGCGTAGCTGCAAGTCTCCGGCCAGCGCTGCCTCCACCCGTCGGCGGGAAGCGGTGTGCTGGCTCGATACTGCGCGCCCCACCCGTGCCCAGTGATCGAGTTGCTGCTTGGCCGAGCGGCTCTGCCGTGCGCCCTCGGCCGCGGCGCTATCCACCAAGTCAGCAGCGAACCGGGTGACCCGGTCGGCAGTGTTAGCCATCGATCTCTCGCTTCTGTAGCAATCTGTAACGATTGTAGCGCCTAGATACACACGCGGCGACGTGCAATAGGTGAGCCATGTTCTTCCGTCGAGGGGCGCGTGAACGAGAGGGTGACACATCAGCGGAACCGGCGGTTAGTGGACTGCCAGCCTGCGCCGGTCCATCAGCCCGACCACGCGGTAGGTTGAACGCGGTTCCAGACGACGCGAAGGGAGACACTGTGCGCCAACCCGCGGCCATGGCCGAGGCCGACCGCGCGTGGATGATCGACACGCTGCTTGCGCTGCTGCAGACCCCAAGCCCGTCCGGGCGCACCGACGCGGTGATGCAGCTGGTCGGCGACATCTTTGATGACTTCGGCGTGCCGTTCTTGCTGACCCGCCGCGGGGCGCTGACGGCCGAACTCCGGGGTGAGTCGGCGACCACCGACCGGGCACTGGTGGTTCACGCGGACACCATCGGCTGCATGGTGCGTGGGCTCAAGGAAAACGGCCGTCTCGAGCTGATTCCGGTCGGCACCTTCTCGGCCCGGTTCGCCGCGGGCGCCCGCGTGCGGATCTTCGCCGACGACCCCGAGGAGTTCATCACCGGCACGATCTTGCCGCTTAAGGCCAGTGGGCACGCGTTCGGCCATGACATCGACACCCAGCCCACCGACTGGGAGCACGTCGAGGTCCGCGTCGACCGCAAGGTGTCCTCTCGGGAGGACCTGGTCCGTCTCGGCCTGAAGATCGGTGATTTTGTCGCGTTCATCACCAGTCCCGAGCTCACGGCGGACGGCTTCATCGTTTCCCGTCACCTCGACGGGAAGGCGGGCGTCGCGATCGCACTCGCACTGGCCAAGAACTTCGCCGAAAACAAGGTGGTGCTGCCGCACCGCACCATGATCATGGTCACCATCACCGAGGAAGTCGGCCACGGAGCCAGTCACGGCTTGCCTGCGGACGTCGCCGAGCTGGTCTCGGTGGACAACGCGGTGTGCGCGCCCGGCCAGCACTCCATCGAGGACGGTGTGACCATCCCGATGGCCGATCTGCACGGCGCGTTCGACTATCACCTGACCAGGAAGCTGTGCCGGCTCGCCGAGGAGCGGGGCATTGCGTGCGTGCGGGACGTGTTCCGCTACTACCGTTCCGACGCCGCCGCGGCGATCGAGGCGGGCGCTGGCACCCGGGCAGCACTAGTCGGCTTCGGGGTCGACGGCAGCCACGGCTGGGAGCGCACCCACCTGGATTCGCTCGAGGCGACGTACAGCCTGCTGCACTGCTGGCTGCAGACCCCGCTGACCTTCGCCAAGTGGGACGCCAAGCCGTCGGGCAAGCTACGTGACTTCCCGTCGTCCAAGCAGCCTGCGCCGAGCGAGCGGTGGGTGCCGCTGGCCCGTGGCGATTTCGATGAGCCCGGCGATGCGTCGCCAGGCTCGCACTGGCCGCCGGCAGAGGGCCCCGAGGCCTGAGGCCGACGCGAAAGACTCGCTGCGGTCCACTGAGCCGCAGCCGCAGGAATTCAGGCAATCGACGGAGGTGAACACAGTGAGGCGTAACCGTGTAGTCGCTTCGTGGCTCGAGCTGGCCGTTGCGAGCGTCCGCGCGATACCGTGCGCCGCGCCGCTTGTCCTCGGCGCGATCATGTTCGCACTCGTCGGCTCAACGGAGTCAATTGCGTCGACATCTACGACGGCAGTGGCCGCCGCAGAGCTCGCCTCAATCACAATGCTGGCCGACGCGCCGAGCACGCCTGATGGCGCGCAGCCTCACCTGGCGTCGGACCCCGCGCAGCTGGCCGACGACCTTGTCGCTGATGAGCTCGCGCTGCGTCAACCGTCGACGGGGGAGGCGGCGCTGGTGACTGCGGCGCACCGCCAGCAGGCGGCCTATCGCGCCATCGGGCGACACCCCGAATGGGATGCAACTACGCGACCGCGAATCCCGCCGTCGTTACTCGATGTCTACGACCGCAATGTCGACGCCCGTCGGCAGCTCACCGCGATGACGCCCGTGAGAGACACGCTGCCTGCGTGGCTCGTCGAGCCACCGGCTCCGGCCGACGAGCTGCTGAGCTACTACCACCAGGCGGAGTCGGAATCCGGCGTCGGCTGGAACTACCTGGCCGCGATCAACCTCATCGAGACCCGCTTCGGCAGCATCATCGGCGTAAGCACCGCCGGCGCGCAGGGGCCCATGCAGTTCTTGCCCTCGACGTTCGCCAGCTACGCGGAGGGCGGCGATATCCACTCACCCCGCGACAGCATCCTGGCAGCGGGGCGCTACCTCGCCGCTCATGGCTTTGCCAACGATCGAGATCACGCCATCTACGGATACAACCACGCGAACGAATACGTGCGCGCGGTCAACCAATACGCGGCGCTGCTCGCCGCCGATCCCGCTGTGTTCGCCAGCTACTACCGGTGGGACGTCTACTGCTACACGACGGCGGGCGACGTGTTGCTACCCATCGGTTACGCCGCGACGTCACCGATCCCGGTCGCGGACTACCTGGCAACCCACCCGCAGTAACTCGTCGCCTATGGTCGCGAGTCGGTTCCTGACGGCTCCGGTGTGCTGTTCCGTTCGATCCACTGGGTGAGTGCATCCTCGAGCGCGCCCGCGACGCCCACACCGGCGATGTCGGCGGCCTGCTCGAACCGTTCGACCAACTCCATCGGCACCGAGGCGTTTACCTTGGAGCGTGTCGGTTTCGGCTTCGGCGGCTGCGCGACAGGCACGTGTTGCGAGGCAGTCTCGTCCATGGTTTCACGCAATGCGGGCATCTCGTCGAGCAAGCGGGCGAGATCATCGCGCTCGATACGCAGCACCTCGGCCGGCCCGATCGTCGTTACGGTCGCAGAACGCAATTTCCCACGGCGGAGCGCAGACTCGCCGATCACCTCGCCTGGCCCCAACACGGCAATGCGGTCCTGACCGACGTACACCCCCACCTCCCCGCTGAGCAGGATGAAGCAGGCGTCCGACGGAGTCTGCTCACGAATCAGCGGCCACGGCACGGACCGCGAAGTGTGATGTGCTGCTTGGACGAGACGCTCCAGCTCATCATCCGAAAACTTGTCGAATGCGGTGAATTCGCGTAGCCGACGGGCGTCTTTCCCAAGTCCCTGCGCGTCTAACTTCATAGCGAGCCCCTGATGCGCGATGTGGCGGTGACATCGGGGAGCCTAACGCGGATTTTACCTAAACTGTTTGCTTTTCGCTTCTGTACAGCCATCGTGAAAAGGGGGTCGTTATCCCGGTACATCTGCATATTCGTTTCCCTCGGCCTTGAGGAACTGATTAGCCCGCGACCGATCTCTCTAGGGTCGCCAGCGACGCGGCCAGGTAGTCCTCGCGGAACAGGGGCATCTCGCCGACCCGGTTGCGGAATTCCTGCGGTGTGGCGGTCCAGTCGTAGGTGAGGGTCACGTCCGTGCGGTCCCCGTTCGGGGCGAGGTCGTAGCGCCAGAACCAACCGCCGGGGGAATGATTGCCCGCTTCGTCGAGCCCGCCCGGCATCCACCCGATGGCATGGTCCTGGTCGAACACAGTGACCAGGTTGTACGTGATGTAGTGACCACCGGCCTGTTCGAGGAACATGTTCATCGCGAACATCTGTCCTGCGCCCGTGATTGGTGCGGTATCCACTGCGTCGCGGACCCAGTCACCGGGCTCGGTGTTCTGGTGGTGGGACGGGTCGGCCAGGACGGCGAAGATCTCTCCCGGGGTAGCGGCGATGGTGCGGGTGACTACGTAACGTTCGGTGGTCGCGGTCATGCATTGTCCTTGGGTCCGTAGACGCGGGCGATATCGGGGGAGTCGAGCCACCCAGAGTATGTGGGGCGCGAGGGCCAACCTTCAGGCGAATCGAGCCATTCCTCCTGGCGGCCCCACGGCAGGATGTCGATCAGCGCGAACGTGTGGCTGAGCTGCTCGGTGCCACGGCCGTTCGTGTGCCAGGTGCGGTACACGGCGTCACCGTCGCGCAGGAACACGTTCACCGCGAAGCCCCCGCCGGGGGGTGCGTACATGTCGGCGCCGAATGGGCTCTCCGACGTCGAGTACCACTCCATCCGGTTGCCGACCTTCTGTTTGTAGGCGAGTGCCTCGTCGATCGGTCCATTGGTAACGATGACGAAGCGGGCGTCGTAGCTGTTGAGGAACTCCAGTCGGGTGAACTGCGACGTGAAGCCCGTGCACCCGCTGCACTGCCACTCCGCACCGTCGGACCACATGTGGTGGTAGACGATGAGCTGCGAGCGGCCGTCGAACACGTCGACCAGGCGGGTGGGCCCGTCAGCGCCGATCAGAGTGTAATCGGGCAACTCGACCATCGGCAGGCGGCGGCGCTGAGCGGCGATCGCGTCCAGTTCGCGGGTGGCTGCCTTCTCGCGCTTGCGCAGTTCGTCGAGCGCGGCGCGCCAGGTCTGGTGATCGACGATTGGCGGCAGGGCATTAGACATGGAATCCACACCTTTGCTATCGATTTGTCCAACTTGCAAGGTATGACTGGCAGCGCGCCCGGAATTCATCGGTAGACAGTCGAATCGCACCACATCGTTGTTTGGTCACCCGCAAAAACGCCGCTGGGCCGACGTGAGCGTGTCGGGCTTCGACCGTAAACAACCCATCCGTCGGGGGAACCGTCGGTCGTGATGTCACAAATCGGCGCCGGAACGCGTCTAGCAAGTACGAAGAAAAAACAAGCATCATGGGAGAGGGCCGCACGATGAATGGCTATGGCTTGAGCGCGCTGGCGCGGGTCTACCTCGTCACTGTCACAGCGCTTGCGGGCGCGGCCACCGGTGGGGTTGGCATTTGGTGCCTGATTGATCCGACTTCCTTCGCCGATGTCGTCAAATTTCAAGCGCACCAACACTTCCTGCACGATGCCGGGGCGTTCCAGTTAGGTCTGGGCGTCACGCTGTTGCTTGCGCTGATCTGGGCGGACGCGTTGGCCACCGCGCTCGCAGGATTTTTGGTGGCGAACACCGTACACACGGTGAACCACGTGATGGACCTCGACCAGGGTGGTTCGGTCGCACAAGCATGGCTGCTCGGCGGGGTATCGGTGGCGCTGTTAGTGGCGTTCGCACTGCGGCTACGCCAGCTCGGCTACGTTCTGGGCACCGTTGCCACCACAACCAGTCAGACGCTGGCGCCATTCGTGCGGCAGAAAACCATCAGGCTCACAACGTTTCGCAAGGACGGCACGCCCGGCTCCAGCCCGGTCAGCATTGCCGTGGATGGCAATCGCGCTTACTTCCGCAGTTTCGAGCGGGCGATCAAAGTCCGCCGGATTCGACGTAACCCGCGCGTCGAATTCGGCCCGGCTACAGCATCGGGCAAGCCGACGGGACCCGCGCAACCTGGCAGCGTGCGCCTGCTAGACGGCGCCGAATACCGGCAGGCGGGACGCCTGCTGCGGCAGAAGTATCCCTTCTTGCATGGCGTGCTGGTGCCGTCGGCTCACCGCCTCATGCGGTTCAAGTTCGGTCGCACGATACACGCGGAGTTGGTCCCGCCGTCTCCATCGCGATAACTCAAGCCAGGTCTCGGAATTCTTACTGGTAAACCCTCTGCTGAAAACGGCACACCCAACTGGTAACCCTGCATATTCGTTTTCCGCGTATTCACGGCAGCGTGGCCGCAAGCGAGCAGATGTCTTACAGTTTGTAGTACGCTACGTACATGGCTGACACGATCACCTTTCGACCCGACGAGGATGCATCTCGGGCGCTTGCTTTATTGACCAGGGACGGGACACCGATATCTACGGCGGTTCGGGCAGCCCTTATCGAGGCCGCGCGCCGAAAGGCTGCCGCAGCGATTCGCGCTGAAGCGGAGGAGCTCGCTGCGGACGAGGCAGACCGCACCGAGGCCATGCAGGTGCTTCGCGACATGGAGACGCTGCGTGCGTGGTGAGGTCTTCCGGCTCCACGCTCCACGTCGTACCCGCCGTCACGAGCAGTCCGGCTCGCGATATGCCGTCGTGGTCCAATCCGACCAGCTGCCGTTATCGACATGGCTCGTAGCGCCGACATCCACCTCGGCCCGAGCCGCAAGCTTTCGGCCCGAGCTTGAGATCGACGGCCGTGTCACGCGCGTGCTGGCTGAACAAACCGCGGCAATCGATCCCGGTCGGCTCGGCGACAGCGTGGGTTTTCTGAGCTTCGAAGATATGCGCCGCGTCGACGCGGCCCTGCGGATTGTGCTGGACCTGTAGCACGTCGACGTCACTAGGCTAGCGCAAAGTCTTTGGTGCAGAAGCCAATAGGATCCGAAGTTCATCGCTGCAATAATGCTGTACTTTACTGGTAACCCGCCATATTCGATTCCGCCGTATTCCTGCTCATGCGGTCGCCGTGGAACCGTGAGCGGCGCTGACGGGGGAGTGCGGTCGATGTTGCGATACCGGCCGGCCGCGCCCTAGGGGTGGTGCGCGAGACCGCTCGTTTGCTGGCGGCTGAACGACTCGGCGCCCCCGATGAGGCTGGCATTCTGGCTTTCCCCGTCCGCAAGTTCGCGTTCGGCCGGGCCGATACATGGTTCAGGGTGGATCGAGGCTAAAATCTCATGACGGTTTCAGTTGAGCAAAGGTACTGCAGCTTACCCGCGATGCGAGGGCCGATATCGCCTGTTTGGCTTTAGTGTTGGCTGCTATGGCCGGACTGGACAATTACGTGAAGCGCTGGCGCACAGCGCTTCACGTAATCGTGTCGGCATTGATAGTTGCCATCCTCGGACTCGCCATCACCCCCGTAGCTCATGCGGCTGCGGCCACGGCGACGTTGTCGGTGACATCGACGTGGCAGACCGGTTTCATCGCCCACTTCACCATCACCAACTCGAGCACCGTGCCGCTAACCGATTGGAAGCTTGAATTCGACTTGCCGATGGGAGAATCCGTCTCGCACACGTGGAATAGCACCCTTGCACAATCTGGCACGCACTATGTTCTCACCCCCGCGAATTGGAATCGCATCATTGCACCCGGTGGTTCAGCCACAGGTGGTCTAAGAGGCGTGCTGACCGGTTCCTACTCGCCACCGTCGAATTGTCTGCTTAACGGGCAATATTCTTGCACCTAGAGGCGACTGCGCACTGAGGCTCGACCGCTCCGAGACACACCAACCCCAAGCCGCATAGCGACTGGACCACAAAACGGGTCCCCCTCACGAATCCCCCGCCGGGGGAGCGGCGCTTGCCCAACCACCCCGAACCACCCTCTTGGGTATCGACTAGCTCGATTAACACGATGAAACATCAAACTCGGAACTGAGCAGGCCCGGCGGCATCGAAATCCGTTGATGTGAACCGTATTAGAAATCGCTCGCACTGTAAACTTCGTCATAGGTGGCATCCCGAAAGCTGTTGTCGCACAGACAGTTAGGGAACATGGCGTGGTTACTGGTAACCCTCCATATTCGTTTCCGTCGTATTCGCTCGTGATACGCGCCGGTGTGGTGGGGGAGTGCGGTTGGGCCGCGCCTGCCGGCAGCCGCAGTTGGTCGGTCTCTCGATCGGTGAGGTAGGCGGCATGGCAGGCGCCGCAATTTTGCCACCGGCGCTGAGGAACCAGGTACGAAGGGGACGTTCTCGCGTGCGGCCTTGCGGGCCGCGAGGATTCGGGTGACCAACTCACCGACCGGGGGCGCTTAAGCGTCGTGCAGGTCGGACGCCCTGTCGGTAGACTTAGCTGCCGGCTAGAAGGCGAAACATCATGACGATCGCTTGGGGTCTGACCGCAACCCTCATCTTCGCTGCCACAGCTGTGGGTCTACCGAGCCCTGCGTGCACGGGCGAGCCGTTCAACGGTACGTATTCGCTGGACAATAGCGGTGAGCCCGGAGCCCTAACCACGTGGATCGCTACTTCGACATGTGGCCCCACGGATTGCATCGCGCACGTCGCCAGCTCAAGAGGATGGGGCGGCGATGCGCAGCTGGTGGACGGTCGTTGGACTATGACGGTTGACCGGCCAGACGGCACATTCTGCTTGGACGGCCAGCTCTCTGGTGCGATACAGACGTGGTCGTGGGATCCCGTAACGCTTACCGGCGAAGTAAGCGGAATCCCAAACGGTCAAGGCGCCGGGTGCGAAGCGCCGGCCGATTCTTTTACTTTGACGAAGACCGGCTAAAGTCGCATCTCGCCCAGGAGCGCGAGAGCAATTGTCAAGATCTGTGGATGGGAGCGGCACCGACCCAGCAGCTACTCCTCGGTGCGCCGGTGCTCCTCGGCCAGGCGCATCCGCGCCGTCGAGGCATTCAGGATGCTGGTGTAGGCGATCAGCGATACCCCGGCCTCGCGTGCCGAGTCGATGGCGTGGCGGTGGTTGTTGAACCGCTGACCGACCGTTGCCGTCGAGACGAGCAGCAGCGTCGCGGCGCCGGCGAAAGCGTCGGTCAGGGTGCTGGGGTCGGCGAAGTCGGCGCGACGCACCGTCACCCCGTCGTCCGCAAGGGCGGTGAGTTTATTGGTATCGCGGCGGGTCGCCACGATCGTGTCCGGCGGTGTGCCGGCCGCCAGTAGCTGTTCGACGACGAGACGGCCGAGCTGTCCGGTGGCTCCGGTGATGGCTAGGGACTTGGGTTTGCCTTTCGGTGCGGGGGGTTAGTCGTTGCGAACGAACTGGGGACGTGCTGCGGTGCTGGCGTGCTGGACCTAGGGCTTGGGGTTGGGTTGGGTTCGCAGGCGGATGACCGGCAGTTCGCGGTCGGTTTTCTGCTCGTATTTCGCGAAACGGTCTGCGGTGCTGGTGATGTGGCGCCACGCGTGCTGGCGGGCGTTGCCGTGCAGCTGCTCGGCGCTGACCGCGATGGTCCGCCCGGCGATCTGGATCTGCACGGTGTCGGGGTGCGCGGCCAGGTTGTAGTACCAGGCGGGGTTCTTGGCGGCCCCGTTCGCGGACGCGACGATCAGCCAGCTGTCGGCGCCGTCGGGGAAGTAGGCGACCGGGGTGTGGCGTGGGGTGCCGCTCTTGGCGCCGACGGTGGTCAGGACCAGCGCCTGCATGCCCATCACCTTGGTGGCGTTGCCGCGGATCCGGTTCATGTTCCAGGCGTTCATCCAGGCCATCAGCTTCCCGCCGGGCTGGCGGGCACCGCGGGTGCCGTGGGGGGTGTCAAAGCTCATCAACTCTCTCCTTCTACTCTCTACTCTCGTTTTCTCATTGGTTGACGGTCAGCGGTCGCGGAGCCGGTAGGACGGGCCGGTTCTCACCAGGCCGTTGATCCGGGACCGTGGTCTGTTCAGGGGTGGAGCGGACCGCGCAGACGGGTGGTCTCGTGGCGGTGTTGGCGTGCTCCGATGAGGCGGTAGGCCAGTCGGGCGGGTGCGGGGATAGCGGCCAGGAAGTCGGTTCGTTCCTGCGGGGTGACACCTTCGAGGAGGTAGCCCAGCACGACCAGGCGCCGTGTCAAGGGTATCGACACCAGTCCCCGTTGGCCCACCTCCTGGTATTCGGCGGCGGTGATGACGCGTTCCACGATCGGCAGGACCGCCGCTTCTTCCTCGTCGAAGTGCTCGTTGAGCCCCGTCGAGAGCTGTTCCAGCAGCGTGGTGAGTGCCGTGCTGGTGGGCGCGGTGGGCGCGTCCTGCCACGCGGTGAGCGCTGGCGCGGCGTGCTCGAGCAGCACCGCGAGGCCCTGATGCTGGCTATCCATGCGGGCGAGCAGATCGTTGTGGAACCGGGTCCGCGCCGACAGCCTGGGCCAGAGCAGTTCGTCCTCGCCCACGTGGTGGTGATGGAGCATGTCGAGTACTTCGCGGGCATGCCCGGCCACGGTGCGGGCCCGGGCGAGGTCGCCGCCAGCGACTGCGGCGACGAGTTGGGGCAGCAGGGCGCATTCGCGGCGAAACATGCGGTGCACGATCACCATGTCGCTGGTGTCGCACAGCTTTTGCGCGGCGCTCGGCGCGGTCATCGCGGCCCAGGCCGCCGCGTCGATGGGCCGCTGGGGGTGCCGACCGCGGATCTGGGCGAGGATGCGCTCGCCGGACAGTTCGGTGTTCTCGTGTGCACGGGCGTGGGCTTGCACGTTGCGCACCAGCTCCTCTTCGGTGTCCCCGGTGATGACAGCGCCGGACGGACCGCAGGTCAGGCTGATACTCATGGCGATACTCCTTCTAGTGGATGGCGCGGGATGTCGGACCCTCGACGCCGAGTGCGCCGAGAAGCATGTGCCGGGCCCCGCACCACCGTGCGGCGCCCTGATCGGTGAAAACGGACCGCTCTTTCGTCGCAGACGCCGATCCACCCACGTGAGTGGTGCAGAGGTTGATTCATCTGATGAAAACGGAGGAATTAACTTGACATAATGTCGCTTATCGGCACAATGCGAGCCCTGGTATATCAGGCTGGGTTTCTGCACACTCGCACCGACCGACCATGTCCTTCGCAGGATATGCAGGACTTCTTCCTATTCCGATGGATCGCTGACGTGATCAACGACCAGAGTGCGCCAATGCTGACCTCGATGCGATCGCCGCGTCATGTCACTTGCCGGCCGGCGCAGTGACGGCCGGCCCACGTTCGCATGTAGCGATGCCCGGATTGCCAGCCCGCCCTTCTGCCCTCCGGGTGTCATGAAACCGTCACTGTGACGGAATGCTGCGATCCACCGGAGACTCCAATTATCGGCAGCTTGCCTTCGCCATTCGTAATCTGGGCATCGCCCGCACCAATTGCGCCTCTGAACATAGAGATGCTTTCCAGCTTCCGCGTGTTTCTGTCTCGCGGGAACAGGCTTTCAATGCGGACTTAATTGCGGCGGCCGTCTGGCACGAGACCCACTCACCCGCACCGCAGGACGCTAGGGAAATGGCTTCCCGCACAATAGTTTCGTCACCGTGACGTATTGTGATGGTCTCGCCCGCTTCATGTTCTCCGGGCTGCTGTTGCGCTGTGGCCATTATTGCCATTTGAGATCTTCGTCCACTTGTTGGACTTGCATGTCACGCTCATTTGCTCGGCGCGTATCAATCAATACCTCTTGCCAGTGCGCCGGACTGTAGAGATGAATATCGTCTCCGCTGGTGACCTTTAGCACACCGCCCGTGAGAATTTCATAGGTGGCGGCATCCGAATATTCGTCATCCTCATCATGGCCTTGAACTTGTATCCACATCTTCATAATCAGAGTGTCCCCCGCGTCGTCTCATCGGGACCCTTGAGGCTACTGGCGCGATGGCGAGATGCCCGGAGTCGGAAGTCCCGCGTGTTTGTGGTCGGAAGTCCCGAGAACGAGGTCTTTCGCCCGCTGACGAGCGACTTCGACGTCGATGCCGTGTTCGCAGCGGCCGCGCGTACCCATACCGCCCTAGAAATCAACGCCTTTCCCGACCGGTTGGACCTCAACGACGAACTCGTGCGCCGTGCCCGCGAGCATGGCGTTGTCTTCGCGATCGACACCGACGCCCACGCAGTGCCTCATCTCGACTACATCCGTTACTGTGTCGCCGTCGCGCAGCGTGGCTGGGTATCAGCCGACGAAGTGATCAACACCTGGCCGCTGGACCGGCTCCGCCGATTCCTCGCAAAGGGACGCCGACTCGCCGACGACCGGTCCGCTGTGCGCCACCGCACCGTCTCCCAGCCTCATTGAGCAAGCCGAAAGGTGTTGCCCAAACCGGTTAACCACGCTCACGTCAACGCCCACAGCTGGAGCGAGATCGCCCGATGCGGGATCACTCCCAAGCGACGAACGACCATCGGGATGGAACTTTGTCTCTACCGGTCGACCACGCACCGTGCCACCGATAGTGTCTTCTGGCCGGCCTGGGAATCCAATTCGCTCGCGACACAACGGTCGTTTATTGACGACATGGCATCGCTGAACGAGCCATAACGGCCAAACTGGTAATAACCAATGACGGGGGCGAGCAGTGTCGCGGTGATTCGACAGGTAGTTCGGTCGGATGGGTTTTGTAGCTGGCGACAACTCGCATCCATGCGACGGTCGCTTGTTCGTCACGATCGGCGGGCGAACCCATCGCCCAGTCTGGCCTTGGCCGAACGATCTTTCTGTGCGGCGATGTCATGACAGGTCGTGGCGTCGACCAGATATTGCCCCACCCGGGAGATTCCACGTTGCGGGAGCCTATGGCGGACGCCCGCAGCTATGTGACATGCGCCGAGGAGGCCAGCGGCCCGATTCCACCGTCCGCGCGTCATGATCGGGCGTTTGGCCAGGCTGACCAGCCGCGTCGGCCTGGCAAGCTGGTCGGTTCTGCAGCTGATACCAACCACAGCTGCTAAGGGGCGACCGATCGGCTTGGTGCTGCACTGTCGCCGAGCACGCCGGTTGGGGCGTATCGCAGCAGGGCGCCGATCCCATCGGCGGGTGCGATGCGCTCGTCGACCCGGACCACCGATGCGCGAATCGTGATCGCGACGAACGGCAGCGCCTCATCGGCCCTCACCACCCGAACCGGCGCTTCGCCCAGTTCGGAGAGCGCATCGGCGTCGGGTGCGACGGTGGTGAGCTCTTCGCCCGTGACGAGCGTGGCGTCGCCGAGCTCACCAACGATCAGCGTGTCGACGTCGCCGGCCCGCAGCGCCGCGCACACCGCTGTCAGCCCTTCGGCCGCCAGCCCGGATCGGCGTCCGATCTCGGATTGGAACCGCTGGGCGATATCCGCGATTTCGGTGCGTCGGCGCCGCTCGAACTCCACATCGATCAGGTCGCTGATCTCGTCCTCGCCGATGCGCCTGCCCAGTGCTCCGGCGTGCAGTTGGCACACCCGCGCCGCCACGCGTTCGGGCAGCGCCGAAACCACATCGGTGCGCCCGCGGACCTCGCCGCACACGAACACCACTTCAGCGCCCGTTTCATCCACCAGCTCGGTGAGGCGGTCGACGACCACGCGCTCGTTCATGCGGATGGCTTCTTCGGTCGAATGCTGGAAGTCGCCCCAGCCTTTCCACCCGGCGGTGGCTGGCTTGTTCACGGGATAGCCGCCGCCGTCGACGGTCTCCGACCGGACCATGTGGCCCTGGTGCAGGGTGATATCGGCGCCGGCATGGTCGACGGCAGCAAATACGTACGTCGGGCGCCACATGCCGAGCTCCGCCAGGGGCACGATGTACGGGTAATCCGACACGCGAAGCACCGTGGCCGACGGTGGGCCGACGAGATGCTCGTTGATCAACACTTGGTCACCGGCGGCAATCACCCCGCGGCCCTGTCGACCCACGGCCGGTTCGCTGTGCAGGACGGCGCGCTCGAGCGTGACAATGATGTCCTCGTCCACGCCTCGGTCGGCGAGATGTCTTCGAACATCGTGCCACTTCGCGTCCAGCTGGGCCTCGGCGTCCGCGCTATTACGCGAGTCGTCGATGTAGATCGACACGAACGGACGACGCACGCTCACCAGTGATTCGAAGCGTTCTGGTTGCATATTTAGGCCTCCTGGTTTTTCTTCGACCCGTTGCGAGGCATTCCGACACGAGCCAGACGGCATGACGCGAATATGTTCGCGTTGCGCATTTCTTTTGGCGCGCGCCAACACTACAAAGCGCCGACGTGCGTCGGCAGAGTCGGAAGCCCCCGCCCGAGGGCATTTGGTCCCCAATCACCGCGGTCGGTGTCGTGTTCACGGGAAAGCGACGAATGGTGCCTGGTGAGGAAGGAATCCAGACCGCTGTTGCGCGACGTTGGACCTGCCGATCCGAGCGCGCCACCGATGCAGGCGACGGACGTAGAGGTGGTGGGGTCCCGAGGGTGAGCCGTAGAGGCCAGGCCCATCGACGTGTAGAAACTCGAGGAACGTGCGTGCGGCTTCGTAGGCGTCGGCGACGAGCGTGTCGGTGTGGTCGAAGTCACGCGGTGAGACCCGGTGCACCGCCAGGCCCGGCAGGTTCAGTGTGTGGGTCTAGTCGAAATCGGGTCCTATGGACTGATT
Organism: uncultured Actinomycetota bacterium; assembly: GCA_963784665.1. Lineage (GTDB taxonomy): Bacteria > Actinomycetota > Actinomycetes > Mycobacteriales > Mycobacteriaceae > Mycobacterium. The sequence continues at coordinate 49,227 of CAWASA010000019.1, read as the reverse complement.
CGCAGGTTCCCCGGGCCTGTGGTTCGGTTCGGCGGCCACATGTATCCACATGGTGGGCTGGTAGTAGTCTGACCAGCGGCGGGACTTACGCAGCGAACCACGAGTACACCTCCGGTAAGGAACTCGTATACATCGCCGTCCCCGCACTCCTCGGGATCCTCTTCACTAGCGAGCCACACCGTGAAAGCCATGTCGGGAGTATGGCGTGAAGGCGAACCCAAAGTCAGCGGTTGCGGGATATCGACTGCCATTCGGTCAGGCGCAATCTCCGCTACACACCCTTCGGGGGTATGCGTGAGGTGAGATCAGCGGCGTGGCTGCTATGGCGCGAGCCTCAGGCCGGGTTCGTGCCCGTCTCCTGCGATCAGCGTCTTCCACACACCCGCCGGGAAGTAGTACGTCTTTCCGGTAGACGACACCCGAACCTTGAGGACGCCATCATTCAGGAATTCGTACGTGTCTTCGTCGCCGTAGTCGTCGGCGGGACCGTCCGAGTGTTTCACTTCGAATGTCATGCCAGGAGTCTGGCATGCAAGCTGGCCCGAAGTCTGCGGTTGACGACAGGCGGTTGGCGCTCCGTACCAGCGGATCTGAAACCGTTAGTCGACGCCGTCAACAAGAGCCTGGCGGACATGATGGTCACGTCGGAATAATTTTCCGAAATTCACCGCGTACAACGCTGCCCGATCGCGCCTCCACGCAATCTGCCCCGCCATGGATTCGTCTACCGCCGACCGATACCTTCCCGAATTCCGGCGACGTCTTGCCGCAAGCTCCTCCAATGCGGCTCAGGGCCGGTAATGCTGCACAGCCTCAATTGTGCTCCGGCCAAGGGCCTCCGCGTGGCTGCTGTCCGTCAATAGCGCTCCGGGTGGCGGGCTCAACCAACCGCGGCTAGTGTCCTGAGTCATTAATTCGTCGGCAGTAGTTGCCGATGGATTCGAGGATTTGGTCGGCGGTCTTGGTCCAGACGTAGGGGCGGGGATTGTCGTTCCAGGTGTTGATCCAGGCGCGGATGTCAGCGTTGAGCTGGCGCACCGAGGTGTGGGTGCCGCGGCGCAGTTTCTTGGTCGTCAGCTCCGAGAACCACCGTTCGACGAGGTTGAGCCACGACGAGCTGGTCGGGGTGAAGTGCAAGACGAAGCGCGGATGTGCTGTCAGCCAACGTTTTACCGCCGGTGTCTTGTGGGTGGAGGCGTTGTCCAGGACCAGGTGCACGTCGAGGTCTGCGGGAACTTCGGTGTCGATCTTGCGGAGGAACGCCAGGAACTCGGTGGCCCGGTGACGCGAGTGCAGAGCACCGATGACCTTTCCGGTCGTCAGATCCAGGGCGGCATACAAGCTCGAGGTGCCGTGGCGGACGTAATCATGGCTGGCCCGGGCCGGAGTGCCAGGCAACATCGGGAACACCGGTTGGGTGCGATTCAAGGCCTGGATCTGGGTTTTCTCATCCACGCACAACACCAGCGCGCGCTCGGGCGGATCGAGGTACAGTCCGACGACGTCGCGGACCTTGGCCACGAACAACGGATCCTTGGATAACTTCCACGAATCCTGTTTGTGCGGAGCCAGTCCGAACGCGCGCCAGACCCGCGACACCATCGACTGCGACAACCCCAAGTGAGATGCCATCGAGCGCGTCGACCAGTGCGTGGCATTCGGCGGGGTGGTCTCCAAAGTGGCGGCGATCAGCGCCTCGATCCGGTCATCGCCGACCACCCGCGGCCGGCCCGGACGTGGTTCGTCGACTAATCCGTCCAAGCGCTGCTCGGCGAACCGGTTGCGCCAGCGCCGTACGGTCGTGATCGACAACTCCAGCTGCTGCGCGAGCTCAGTGTTGGACTCACCATCGGCGGCCGCCAACACAATTCGTGCCCGCATAGCCAGACCGGCCGCACTCGTTCGTCGCCGCGCCCAACCCTCCAACTCGACCCGCTCATCAGCGGACAACACAATCTTGGCGGCATGAGGCGTCGGCACAACCCAGTCTAACAACTAGATTGAAATTAACGACTCAAGACACTAGGCGCCGTTGCACACCGGATTTGCCCTTTGAAATGCACGTCGCTGCAAGGTCTCCTGTTACGGGCCTAGAGTGGCGACACCTGGCCCCGTCCAGCCAACAGGCGGACTTACCCGTTCGCTACTCTTCGTCTTCGATGATGTGAACCGCGGCTTCCTCGGCAGATGCTGCGCCTCCGCTGATCCCGACGTCCTCAGCGACCAACTCTGCCTCAGCGTCTTCGCCAAATCCCAGGTCCGGCGCGACAAGTCGACCTGCTCGCGCACAGCCAACCTCACCTCGCTCCGGAAATTCGGTTTCGTGCTCGGATTCGTCGGAGCGTTGCCGCTCAGCTTCATCGAGCAAGACGTTGATTCGCGACGCCGGATCTGGCTCTTCCTCCGCAAGCATCTGGTCCATGGTTTCCGACGGGCCAAACGCGCCACTTCCATACGGTCGCTCGGGCGGCGAATACCCCTCGTCGAGCATGTCGTCGATACCGCGGTCGATAAGAGTGTCCTCTGGCTGAAGCTGATTGTCGTCCTCGCCGCTGTATTCGCCTGCCGCCGGACCAGTGCCACCATAGGGGGTACTCATGACTTGCTAGCCAAGGTGTCGATGTTGCGGGCCGTGGTCATCGTGGGCTCCTGAATCGTGATCATGCCGCGGTATTCGGCTTCCGGGCAGTCCAAACATAAAGACGGTGGCGCTGGCCGCCTAGGGTCATTCGTCCTTTCAGCCGACGACGTTGGACCGGCGATCCACGCGCCTATGCGCTCGGTCCCCCGCTTCCTAGCTCGCAAACAATTGCGCCGGTCCGGATCGCCCAGCCCCGCAAACTGGTAGCGTCGCGCACGTGACGAGCCTGACGGTGACCCTGCCAGAGACAGTCGATGTCACGGAACTCGAACGGGAACTCGTGACGGCCGTGGCGGACAGGCTCAGGGATGATCACGGATATGAGTTGATGACAGAGGTCAGGGCCAGTGCGTCGGCAACCTCGAACGAGTACCCGTTGCGTCCGACCAGCAGCATCGTCGTTGCTAAGAAGCCGGGCGCACTCAGGGTCAAACTCAAAGGCGTCAGCGTGGACGCACATGACCTCTTCACCGGGGTGAGCAGCGAGCTGGAACAGCGGCATGAAGGGCTCCGCGCCGAAATCGGTTAACTGGCTGGTGCTTCGGCGCGTGGCCATCCGCAGGGTCATCTGTCAGCGGCGCCCAGGCTCCGATCCGCAATCCCTGTGTGCGGCACAGTCGATGACCTTATATATTGTGCGCCAAGGCTTTCGCGGCCATTAGTGGTTTGTGGTCGCACCCACTGGGCTCAGGTGGTCGATGAACCAGTCGCGGGCGAGCCCCGCGACCTGCTCGAGCGTACCGGGTTCTTCGAAGAGGTGGGTGGCGCCGGGAACGACGGTGAGCTCGCACTCGCCGGGCACCATGGCCTGGGCCCGTCGATTCAGTTCCAGCACCACGTCATCGCGGCCGCCCACGATCAGCAGTGTCGGCGCGCGAACCTTGGTCAGCGCCGAGCCCGCCAAATCGGGCCGGCCGCCGCGCGATACCACCGCTGCCACGTTTACCTGCGGATCAGCAGCGGCGGTCAGGGCCGCGCCGGCGCCAGTGCTGGCACCGAAGTAGCCGAGTGGCAGCTTGGCGGTATCGGGCTGGGACGCCAGCCAACCGGTGACGTCAACTAGCCGCCGTGCCAACAACTCGATGTCAAAGACGTTGGTGCGGTTGAGTTCCTCGTCGGGTGTCAGCAGGTCGAAGAGCAGCGTGGCAAGGCCCGCCCCGTGCAAGACCTCAGCCACATAGCGGTTGCGGGGGCTGTGGCGGCTGCTTCCGCTGCCGTGCGCGAAAACCACGATTCCGACCGGGTGCTCGGGGATCGTCAGATGTCCGGCCACCGAGACTGGCCCGGCGCTCACCCGGATTTCTTCATCACGCAGTGGCGGGTCGCCGGGGGTGCCGGCGGCTGCGGGCTCTCGATAGCCCTCGCGGGCACGATCGAGCAGTGCGACCACCTCATCGTCGGCGGTCTGGGTGAAGTTGCGGTATCCCTGACCGACGGCGAAAAAGAACGCAGGCGTGCATAAGCAGACCACCTCGTCGGCGTATCCGGTGAACGTCTCGGCGATATCGGCTGCGCCGATCGGTACCGCCAACACGACCCGGCTCGCGCCCTGGGCACGAGCCACCTCGCAAGCGGCCTTGGCGGTCGCGCCCGTCGCGACCCCGTCATCGACGATCACCGCGACACGCCCAGCTAAAGAGATCCGGTCATGGCCAGCACGGAAACGTTCCGACCGGCGCGCTACCTCAGCCCGCTGCTTGGCTTCGACGCCGGCCATATCCTTCTCGGACAAAAGAATTTCCCGCACGACGGACTCATTGATCACCCGCACCCCGCCCTCACCGATGGCCCCGAAAGCCAGTTCGGGCTGAAACGGCACCCCCAACTTGCGCACCACAAGCACATCCAGCGGCGCCCGCAGCGCCTTGGCGACTTCGAAGGCCACCGGGACCCCGCCGCGCGGCAGCCCCAGCACGACGATGTCCTTGCCGCGGAACGATTCCAAGTGCTTGGCCAGCTGCCGTCCCGCGTCGACACGGTCGTCGAACAATCTTCCGTTGCCGCGCAACGAACCCAGCCGTCGGGCCAACAGACGCTCAGCATTGCCACGATCGTCGAACTGCGTCATTTTCTGAGTGTGGCGTGAAGGGTCGCCGTACCGAAGGGTCCTAGGGCCACTCCCGTCGGGACCAAAGCCTCCTGACCGCTGCCTGTGGGGTCGCGAATTCATGCGCCCGGTCGGTGAGTATTACCGGAAGCCCAACAAGCAATGAACCCTTGGTTCAAGGACTTTCGTCACTTATGCCGGATATCCAATAGCCTCGATCGGGTCAAGGCAACTAGCTGGCAGCAGGGCACTGAGGAGCCATTATGACGGAGACCCCACAGAAGACCGTCGTACAGCGAGCGGCAGGGTTGTCCGACGACGTCCTCGAGTCGGTCGAAGCCGGACGCAAGGCCGCCATCGAGGCTGTACGCAAGTTCATTACCGCCCTGGAACAGGCGACTCCCGCGCTGGTGGATCCCGCGCGGCGCAAGACCGTTATTGACGCCGCGCTCGACCTGGCCGAGGAACTTTCGGCGGCGCGGATCGAGTTCTTGCGCACCGTTGCGCGTAGTGCGGCCGAGACGCTGAAGCGCTAAGAGCATTAACCGGCGGACATCACCGAACGGCCCAGCCTTTCGGGAAGTTTGCCGGTGTCCCGAAGCACCGATCGCGCAGCTCGACCATTCGCCTGGTACTCGCTAACCAGCGGTGCCGCCGGGCAATGTGACATAAGGCGCAGTCTTGAGGACGTTCGGCCCCTCGCCGCCCGGTTGGCCGGGTGCGAAGGTAGCGGCGTTCATGTCGGCGATTGATTGTGAGCGGCGGTGATCGGGCATGGCCGATGGTTCCGATGCGGTGACGGTGGTGCTGGGTGGTGACGTCATGCTCGGGCGTGGCGTCGATCAGATCCTGTCCCATTCCGGCGAACCGGAGTTGCGCGAGCCGTACCTGCGTGATGCGCGGGGATACGTCCGGCTCGCCGAGCACGCCAACGGAGCGATTCCGCGGCCCGTGGAGTGGAGCTGGCCCTGGGGCGAGGTGCTTGCGCTCCTTGACGACGTCGCCCCCAACGTCCGTCTGATCAACCTCGAGACAACGATCACCGCCGACGGTGAATTCGCAGACCACAAGCCGGTGTGCTACCGGATGCACCCGGATAACTTGCCGGCGCTGACGGCGCTCCGGCCCGACGTCTGCGCCCTGGCCAACAACCACATTCTCGATTTCGGCTACCAGGGTCTGACCGATACCGTAGCGGCTCTTAGCGGGGCGGGGATCCAGGCTGTCGGTGCGGGAGCCGATGTGCTCACCGCACGCCGCCCGGCGGTGGTCAGCCCGCACGATGAGCACCCAGTGCTCGTCGGCTCGCTGGCGATGAAATCGGCCGGCGTTCCCGAGTCTTGGGCAGCGCGCCACGCCCAGCCCGGGGTGTGGCTGATCCGCGATCCGTCACTGCGGGACGCGGCCGACGAGGTGACGGCAGCGGTGCTGGCACACAAACGCGACGGCGATGTCACCATCGTCTCGGTGCATTGGGGATCCAATTGGGGCTATGGGATAGCGCCGAGCGAAACCGCGTTCGCGCATCGGCTGATTGATGCCGGCATCGACATCATTCACGGACACTCCTCGCACCATCCCAGGCCGATCGAGATATACCGCGGCAAACCGATTCTGTACGGCTGCGGTGACGTCATCGACGACTACGAAGGCATCGGCGGGCACGAATCGTTCCGCAGCGACCTCAGACTGCTGTATTTGATTTCCACCGATCCGGCCAGCGGTGAACTGATCTCGCTGCGGATGATTCCGCTGCGCGTGCGGCGGATGCAACTCGAACGAGCCTCGCAGGCCGACGCCGAATGGCTCCGCGCGACCATCGAGCACACCAGCCGTCGATTCGAGATTCGCGTCGCATCGCGACCCGACGATCTACTCGAGGTCATGTCACTGCGCAGCCGCAGGCATCCTCGGAGGACTTCGGCAGCGTGAGTGGTGGTGGTTGCCTACTCGGGGCGCCGCAGAGCGGTTAGGCGAAAGTGTCTTCGCGATCGGGTTCGGGACCGAAACGGAATCGTCGGCCGCTAATGGTTGAGGCGTGGATACGCACATAGCGGAGTTTCAGCGTTGCCACCCATGGCTGCAGGCCAGCCCGCTCCGCCTCATTGATCTCCGCGCTGGTCGACAACACATCGGCAGTGCCCTGAACAATCACGCTCCAGCCTTCTGCGAGTAAGTAGCCGTCGGCTTCGAATACCACGTGATTGTTGACGACCACGCTCGACAGCTTGGTGCCCTCAGCCGTCCTGAACAGCACCGTGGGGCGCTGGACGACGAAGTTAACGGGAAAGATTTCCGCGCGCGAGCCCGCGCATGTCACCAATCGACCCAGCGCCACGCTGGACAACAGCTCCCAGCACTCATCCTCACCGAGGATGGTCACCGGCTCATCGCTGACGGCCATGGCTAACCCTAACTCGACACGCGACGGCAGCAGCAGTGACCGCTGAAAATGGCTGCGCCCAATGCATCTCCGTCACGGCGGCGAAGCGATTGGTTGGCGAATCGGCTTATCGGCGTGCAAGCGCGCGATAGCGTCGGCCAGCGTCGCCGCGATCGAGCACACGCGGATAAAGGTTCCCGCGGTCTTGATGGCGACGGTGTCGGTGACGAGCACGCTACCCAATTCAAGCTCATGCAGGCGGCTGGCTGCGGCATGGACCAACAGACCATGGGTGGCGGCCACGACGATGCCTGGCGCGGCACCGCGCGCACGCAGCAATTCGACCGCGGCTTCAATAGTCGCTCCGGTACTGATCATGTCATCGATGATCACGACCGGCCGGCCCCGTACGTCGCCGGCGACGTCCAATGCGCTGACGGCTGAGCCACTTTCACGTTGTTTGCGCACGATCGCAACCGAGCCATCCAGGACAGTCGCGTACCGTTCGGCGAGTTTGACCGCGCCCAAATCCGGGGCGACGACCACCGCTCCTTGTGGCAGCTCACCGGAGAGGGTCGCAACTGCGCTGAGTGTTTCAACTGGAATTCGAAGCTGCGCTTCCAGGCTGGGGGTGTGTGGATCGACGACGACGAGCCGGTCCGCTCCCGCGGCGGCGATCGCGTCGGCGACCACTGCCCCACCCAGAGCCTGCCCGGCCGCGGTGCGTCGATCCTGGCGCGCATAGCCGAAGTAGGGCACCACCGCGGTCACCCTGGTGGCTCGGGCCCGACGGCACGCGTCGAGCAGCAGCAACAATTCGATGATGTGGTCGTTGACCGGCGGCGCCGTAGGTTCAATGATGTAAACATCCGCGCCGCAAACGCTTTCGACGATGGGGCGTAGCTCCCCGTCGGGGTATCGCTCTAATATGGCGCCATTGCACTCGACGCCCAAATGGTTGGCGACCGCACTGGCCAAACCTGGGTTGGCACTACCGGAGACGATCCGCAAATCGGTCATCGGGCATCCTTTCCGCAGCCGCCGGGCCCGCGGCTGGCCTAAACCACCGCTGCCCTGTAGTTCGCCTCTTGCGCACACAGCTGTCTAGAGGCGACGGCTCAAGCCTGGCTTGTAGAGCCACAGCCCGACCGCTTGGACACTTCGGGCAGATAATCAGCGACCCTCGCACCAACCCAGCTCGGGGCACAGGGGCCGAAAGTCCTCGGTCAGGCGTGAAAGGTCACACCGCAAGCTGCTAGCCGACGCAAAAGTACGCGGGGTCGCCCAGTGCGGAGAAAACAGCCAGTTATATCGGCGGCGGCGCGGACGTCGGCCGCTGCGGCCGCTACGGCGGCGGCCCGTTCGGCGGGCGGGGTGCGCGCCCAGGCGTCGGCAGCATCGGCGGCGCGCCGGACCGCGTCGTCGCAGTCGGACGGTTCAGTGACGGGCACCTGCGTGACGGTATCGCCGGTGCGGGGATCAAGGACGCTAATGATCTTGGTCAAGGGCGAAGGCACGGCACCGAATACCCTCTTCGCGTCCTGATCAATCGAAGTCCGGCGAATGCGGTCTGACCTGCGTGTGGACGTTATCGGCAGCCTGTATGGTCAGTGTGCCCGCCGACGCGAAGGAACTACACACCACTCGATGCCCAACACTGTCCCCCACAGCGACTTCACCTCACCGAAGGGGGTGGATCCGGGTCTACGCAAGGTAGCCCGATTGCTGCCTCGCGGATACGCGTTGCATCGCGGGTACAGAGTCCAGCGGGCACTCATGCACCTCATGGGTAGCGCGGGGCGGCTCCGCAACATACCGGTTGCCAGGGTTAACCAGCACGTCATCGTTCGCCTGCATCGCCCGGCGGGGCTTCCTGACCGGGCGCGCGCGCTGTTATGGATTCACGGCGGCGGCACGCTGATGGGTAACGCCGCTCAGGACGACAAGTATCTGCGCAAGCTTTCCCACCTCACCGATACCGCGGTCGCGGCGGTGGAATATCGGTTGGCTCCCGAACATCCCTACCCAATACCGGTCGAAGACTGTTATGCGGCGCTGCTGTGGCTGGCACGACAGTCCTGGGTGGACCCTGATCGGGTCGCGGTTGGGGGAGCCAGTGCCGGAGGGCAGTTCGCGGCAGCAATAGCGCAACGGGCGCACGATCGCGAAGACGTCAAACTCGCCTTCCAGATGCTGGTGTATCCGATGCTCGACGATCGTACGGGCGCAAACCGCAATGGCCCCAAGCGCCTCATGTGGACCGAAAGCGACAACCAACTGGCATGGCAGTGGGACCTGAACGGGGCGGACGCTAAAGAGGCGGCCCCGGCGCGTCGGGAAGATTTATCCGGCCTGCCGCGGGCCTGGATCGGCGTCGGAACGCTGGACCTGTTTTTACCAGGAGTGCTTGGAGTACGGACGCCGCCTGCGCGAGGCGGGTGTCAATGTGCACCAGGAGATCGTCCCCGGAGCCTTCCACGCGTTTGACCAGATTGTGGAGAAGGCGCCGGTTTCAGTGAATTTCTTCGCCAGCCAGTGCGACCACCTGCGGGACGGCCTCGCCTTGAATCGCTGAACGCCGTCGCACGAGGCAGCTGTGGCTTGACGGGATTCGTGATTAGTTGACTGCAATGTTTGCGTAACGTGCAATTATTGAGGTTATGGCGAATCAGATCGGCCTGCGCGAGCGCCGCCGCCGCCAGACCAGTGTGGACATCCGCGATGCCGCCGTGGGCCTGGCCCGCGAACGCGGCTTCGACCGGGTGACCATCGAAGAGATCTGTATCGAGGCCGGAATTTCACCGCGAACCTTCTTCAACTACTTCCCCAACAAGGAATCCGCGATCGCCTACGGCCCCTCTGACATACCTCCCGAGCTGGTCGCGGATTTCGTCGCGGCCGGGCCCGCCCCATATTCGGTGGTGCTGGCAGAGCTGATCACGCTGGCGGCGCACCATCTCCGTGACGTGCCCCCGGCACGCGAACAGGCCGTCGGCATGCTGGAACTCGCCAAAACGACCCCCGCTGTGTTAGCGGCGTTCCTCGCCGAACTGGAGCGGTTTCAGACTCACTTGACCGACATCGTTGCCCGCCGCCAGGCGATGCGGCCCGACGACGAGATACCCGCTTTGATCGCCGCGCTGGCGTTGACCGCAGTGCGTTCCGGTATCGAGCGCTGGTCCAGTAGCGAGCCGGAGGATGCCGAGGACACGCCGATGCCCTATGTGGAGCGCGCTGCCGCACTGGTCAATAGCATTTTTACGAAGTGATCGGAAACACCCAGGCACGCAAGTTGCATAATCTGCAAAAAGTGCAGATGATGAACTATGCTCTGGCGGCGGTGCGCGGTGGCCCATCGGCGATGCGGAGCAGGTGTCGATAACGCAGCGAGCATTCTCTGGCGTGCTCGGGCGACGTCGCCGCGCCTGCCGATCGCGGACGAAAACCCCTGTAGCGCAGACAGTTAACGCCAACCACGACCTCGCCTAGAGTCACGCCGGAAGACGACCACCCACCGTTTGCGCGACGAGGAAGGACAGCACCTAGGTGCAGATATCGAAGGTTGTCCGCACAGCGTGGTTGCCGCTGTTGATTACGGCGGTCATCGTGGTCGGTGGCTTTGCCGTGGTCCGCGTCAAGACGTTCTTCGGCGCCCACGACACCGGCGTCATGACAAGCCCACGGCTGGATGATTCCAAGCCGTTCAAGCCCAAGGTCGTCAAATACGAGGTCTTCGGCTCGGCCAGTCACGCCAACGTGAACTACCTGGATCTGAGTGCCGACCCGAAGCGGGTCGACGATGCGCCGCTGCCGTGGACGCTGGTGCTCAGCACCACCGCCCCCTCGGTCTTCCCGAACCTCTCGGCGCAGAGCGACGGTGACTACCTCGGTTGCCGCATCACCATCGATAACGAAGTCAAGGACGAGAAAATAATCAACGGCGTGCACGCCCTGACCTTCTGCTTGGTGAAATCAGCATGAGCACAAACGTCGACGACGCCCGCACCGACACCATCCCCGTCGCCCAAGAACCAGTGCGGGACAAGATCCCGCGCATCATCCGAACGTTCGCCGTACCCATCATCCTGGGCTGGATCGCGATCATCGCGGTGCTCAACGTGGTCGTTCCCCAGCTGGACGAGGTCGGGAAGATGCGCTCGGTGTCGATGGCCCCCGACGATGCGCAGTCGGTGGTCGCGACCAAGCGCATGGGCGCGGTGTTCAACGAGTACAAGTCCAACAGCTCGGTGATGATTGTTCTCGAGGGCCAAAACCCGCTGGGCGCCGATGCCCACGCCTACTACGACCAGATCGTCAAAAAGCTCGACGCCGACACCAAACACGTCGAACACGTTCAGGATATGTGGAGCGATCCCCTTACCGGGGCGGGGGCACAGAGCAACGACGGCAAGGCCGCCTACGTCCAGGTCTACCTGGCCGGTAACCAGGGCGAGGCACTGGCCAACGAATCGGTCGAGTCGGTGCAGAGCATCGTCAAAAGTGTGCCCGCACCCAACGGGGTGAAGGCCTACGTCACCGGGCCCGCGGCGCTGTCAGCGGATCAGCACGTGGCCGGCGACCGCAGCCTGCAAGTCATCACAACGGCCACCTTCACGGTGATCATCGTGATGCTGCTGTTGGTCTATCGCTCGATCATCACGGTGTTGCTCACATTGGTGATGGTGGTGCTCGAGCTGTCGGCCGCGCGTGGAATGGTCGCTTTCCTGGGCTACTACAAGATCATCGGGCTTTCCACGTTCGCCACGAACTTGTTGGTCACGTTGGCGATCGCGGCCGCCACCGACTATGCGATCTTTTTGATAGGCCGATATCAGGAAGCCCGGGCTGTCGGCGAGTCCCGAGAAGACGCGTACTACACCATGTTCAAGGGCACGGCACACGTCGTGCTCGGGTCGGGGTTGACCATCGCCGGCGCAACGTTTTCCCTCCACTTCACCAACCTGCCGTATTTCCAGACCCTGGGTATCCCGTTGGCCATCGGCATGGTGGTCGTCGTCGCGGCAGCGTTGACGCTTGGCCCTGCGGTCATTTCGGTGGTATCGCGTTTCCGCAAGACACTCGAACCCAGGCGCGCGCAACGGATTCGCGGGTGGCGCAAAGTGGGCGCTCTAGTGGTCCGGTGGCCCGGCCCCATTCTGATCATGACGATTGGGGTGGCACTTGTCGGCCTGCTGACCCTGCCCGGGTACCGCACCAACTACAACGACCGCAATTACCTGCCCGCCGATTTGCCGGCGAACGAGGGTTACGCGGCCGCGGATCGGCACTTCTCGCAGGCGCGGATGAATCCTGAAGTGCTGATGATCGAAAGCGACCACGATCTGCGCAACTCCGCGGACTTCCTGGTCATCGACAAAATCGCCAAGACGGTCTTCCGGGTGCCGGGGATCGCCCGCGTGCAAGCCATCACCCGGCCTGAGGGCACGCCGATTGAGCACACCTCAATCCCTTTTCAAATCAGCATGCAAGGCGTCACCCAGCAGATGAACCAGAAGTACCAGGAAGACCAGCTGGCCGACATGCTCAAACAGGCCGACATGATGCAGACGACCATCGACAGCATGGTCAAGATGTCCAGCATCACCGCGCAAATGGCCAACGACATGCATCAGATGGTCAAAAAGATGCACGACATGACCATCGACATCGACGAACTGCGGCAGCACATGGCCGATTTCGAGGACTTCTTCCGGCCGATCCGCAGCTACCTCTACTGGGAGAAGCACTGCTACGACATCCCGGTGTGCTGGTCGCTTCGCTCGGTCTTCGACGGCCTGGACGGCATCGATACGATGACCGACGACATCCAGAGCCTGCTGCCCATCATGGATCATCTCGACACTCTGATGCCCCAGATGGTGGCGCTGATGCCCAGCATGATCCAGAACATGGAGGCCATGAAGACGACGATGCTGACCATGTATTCGACGCAGAAGGGCCTGCAGGATCAGCAGAACGAGGCGCAGAAGAATTCGAACGCCATGGGTAAGGCGTTCGACGCATCGAAGAACGACGACTCGTTCTACCTGCCGCCGGAAACCTTCAACAATGCCGAGTTCAAAAAGGGCATGAAGAATTTCATCTCCCCCGACGGCCATGCCGTGCGCTTCATCATCAGCCATGACGGCGATCCGATGTCGCAGGAAGGCATTTCGCACATCGCTGCAATCAAGAAGGCCGCTTACGAAGCGCTCAAGGGCACGCCGCTGGAGGGCTCGAAGATCTATCTCGCGGGCACCGCGTCAATCTACAAAGACCTCAGTGACGGCAACACCTATGACTTGTTGATCGCCGGAATCGCTGCGCTGTGCCTGATTTTCATCATCATGCTGCTCATCACACGAGGCGTCGTCGCGTCGGCGGTCATCGTGGGCACCGTCTTGCTCTCGCTGGGGGCGTCTTTCGGCCTCTCGGTGCTGATCTGGCAGCACCTGATCGGCATCGAACTGCACTGGATGGTGCTCGCGATGTCGGTCATCATCCTGCTCGCCGTCGGCGCCGACTACAACCTGCTCCTGGTGGCGCGGTTCAAGGAGGAGATCCACGCCGGCTTGAACACGGGAATCATCCGTTCAATGGGCGGCACCGGCTCGGTCGTCACCTCGGCGGGGCTGGTGTTCGCCTTCACGATGATGACCATGGCGGTCAGTGAGCTGACCGTCATAGGTCAGGTCGGCACGACCATCGGTCTGGGCCTGCTCTTCGACACACTGATTGTCAGGTCGCTGATGACGCCATCCATTGCCGCGCTGCTGGGCAAGTGGTTCTGGTGGCCACAACGAGTGCGGCAGCGCCCGGTTCCTTCACCCTGGCCTGCGCCAAGTGAGAAGCCGGCCACGAAAAGTGAATCGGTGACGGCTGTGCGCTGACAGCATCGACTCTGCGCTGAGGGCGTCGAGCCTGGGCCGCGCGTGTCCTCGTGGCCCATGCCGTAGCACTGGGCGCAGTCTCGAGGTGGGTTGACGCAGATTAGGTGACCCACTCCGGCTGCTGGTCGACGTCGACCGCGGAAAAGTCCTTGTGTCCCAGCCCGGCGGTGGTGCCACCGTCCACGACGAACTCAGAGCCCGTCGAATAACTCGACTCATCGCTGGCCAGATAGACCACGAGGTTCGAAACCTCCCGGGGGTCGGCGGCCCGACCCAACGCGGTCTGGAAAATGTCCTCGGGCACCCATTGGGTCATCGGCGTTCTGATCAGCCCCGGATGGATCGAATTCACTCGGATTCCATTCGGGCCCAGTTCCAATGCCGCCGATTTCGTCAACCCTCGCACAGCGAACTTGCTTGCGGTGTAACCGTGGCAGGCGATAGTGCCGGCCATCCCTTCGATCGAGGAGATGTTGATGATCGATCCTCGTCCTGCTTCCTTCATGGGTTTCACCACGGCGCGGATGCCGAGGAACACGCCCGTCAGGTTGACGTCGAGGATCCGCTGCCACTCAGCGAGCTCGTAGTCCTCGAGGGTGCCGATGTTGAGAATGCCGGCGTTGTTCACCAGCACGTCGATGCCGCCGAATTCGCTGATGGCTGTGGTTACGGCGGTTCCCCATTGCTCGGGTTTCGTGACGTCTAGATGCACATAGCGAACTGCGTCGCCGAGCTCTGCCGCGACAGCCTTCCCCTCGTCGTCGAGGATGTCGCCGAAGACGACCATGGCCCCCTCGGCCACCAGCGTTCTCACGTGCGATGCGCCCATCCCCCGGGCACCGCCACTTATCAGCGCGACCTTCTTCGCCAACCGTTCGGCCACTGCGTTTCTCCTGTCGTGTGCGTCTCTAGCACCATACAGACGCAGACAGATGTATGACCAGAGTCCGGGTCACCGCACAATGTCGAAGATCGCCGCGGCGGAGGTGATGGCCTTGTCCCCGTTTCCCTCGTCGTGTAGCAGCATCCGCACGCCGACGCGTCCAGGCTCGCCTCCTGATCCGCCAATGTGCGCGGTGCCCTCCACCCGGAAGGGACCCGTCTTGCCGCGTGACATGAACATGACGTGCCAGCTGGTTACCTGCAGCTTCCTGGTTCCAGCGATATCGGCAGCAAGGTCGGTCGCCGCGGTCTCGAGGAGGACGTGTTGAGGTCCGATGTGCAGGGCGGCATCCGGCGAAGCGAGTTCAGCGCTCAGCGCAGGCAGTACCCAATGGCCGTCGCCGCGCTTGCTGGCACCGAAAGCTTTCCACAGCGGCGGTAGATCGGGAGAGTCCTCGATCACCAGCTCAGTGCCCGAAACATCCATCCTGTCAAGGCCTTCCGGCGGGACGCCGATGATGGCTCCCTGGCCCTCATTGAAGGCGATCACCCGGTCGGGGTTGTCGGCGTCCACAATCTTGCATCGCCCGTAGCCCATGGTGCGGCCCTGGTGCACGATGCCGGACCCGACGATCTCGATCCTGCTGACGTCGTAGCCGGGGTCGAGGATTTGTACCGACGCGATGACGGGATTGGGCACGGCGACCATGTCGGTCTGGCATCCCTCCGGCGAGGAGATCGCCAACGGCGCCACCATGATTCCACCGGCTTCGTTACGCATGTCCCGGCGGATGATGACGGTGTCGTCGGTCTCGCCGAGGTTCATCGACGAGTGCTTGCGGCCGATGTAGCGGTAACTGAGCAGACCGGTCCAGCGTCGGAACAGTTCGTCCCGGTAAGCGTCGGAGTCGTGGGTCAATTCTCGGATGTCACGAAGTTGGTCGCTCAATGTCACCGCCTTTCGCGGCGTTGCTCCGCCGCGCCTGGTTGAATGGCACGCCGCCGGCGAGGATACGAACTCGTCGACGGTCTCAGCGCTCACCGGTGGCATCGAATTCGTCTGCGCCTCATCGCCGATGGCCTCCCACCGCAACAGTGCTGTTCGAGCGTTGAGCTTGTGCTGGGCGACTGTACAGCACAGCTGAACAGCTGTACAGGCCGACGTCTTAAGAAGGGTTCAGCTTCACCGCGGCGCGGATGAGCGCCTTCAGGGCCTTGTCGTCGATCTTGTCACCCTCATGGAAGTCGATGGCGCGCCTGGTGTTGCCGTCGAGGCTGGCGTTGAACAGGCCTGCGGGGTCCTCCAGCGAGGCGCCCTTGGCGAAAGTCATCTTCACGACCTTCTTGTGCGTCTCACCGGTGCAGATCATGCCGGCGTGATACCACACCGGTACTCCTCTCCACTTCCACTCCTCGACCACGTCGGGATCGGCCTCCTTGATGAGTTTTCTGATGCGAGCCAGCATTTCGCCGCGCCAGTCCCCCAGCTCCTTGATTCTGGCGTCTATCAGCCGCGAGGGAGAGTTCCCCTCCTTGTCGTTCTTTGAGCTGGTCATGGTGGTGGTCACTTTCACGAGCGTTATCGCTTGCCGGCCGTACACAAGGAATGTAGAAGGAATGTAGTTAGTCAGATCTGCCACATCCGTTCCTCGCAGCACGAATATTCGTGACCATAGCGGCTCGGCGCCCTGACCCCGGCTGGCGGACGGCGACTCGTTTACACTTCCCGGGTGAGATGTCACGCTGTGGGGTCTTGAAGAAGCGCCGATCGAGAAGAGTCCAACTGGAATGACTGAGCGCGCGCGCGAACTAGTCGCTGACAATGACGCCACTACCCTGCTGGCAATCGAGTCGATAAAGCAGCTCAAAGCCCGCTACTGTCGGTACCTCGACACCAAGGACTGGGGGGCATGGCGAGCGCTTTTCACCGACGACTTCGCCAGCGACACGGCCGAGGCCGGCGGCAAGGTGATCGTCGGTGCCGACGACTTCGTGGCGTTCACGCGACGAGCCCTCGGACGCCCAGCACAGGCCACCGCCCACCAGGTACACACACCTGAAATCGAGCTGACGTCGGCGACGACAGCACGCGGGATATGGGCGCTGCAAGATGTCGTCCGATTCGGGCCCGGGGTGACCTTGGTCGGCTACGGCCACTACCACGAGACCTACGAGAACGTCGCCGGACAGTGGCTTATCAAGAGCTCCAAGCTAACCCGGCTTCGGGAGGACATCGTCACTCCGGTGTTCTCGATCTACATCTCCGACCGAATCCGCGGTGCGATCGGCAAAATCGCCGGCCGGGTGATGAAGTAGGGACGCTCCCATGACCGTCAACACCATTCTGATTACCGGCGCGTTCGGACAAGTCGGTAAGCGATGCACACAGATCCTGCTCGAGCGGGGACGAACCGTCATCGCGATGGATCTGCGTACTGACACAAACGTCATCGCCGAAAAAGAACTGTCCGCCGGTGCGCACCCGGGAACGTTGATTGCGGCCTACAGCGATCTGCTTGATTCCGATGCGGTGCACGATCTACTCACGGCCCATCGGCCCGGTGCGATCATTCACCTCGCCGCCATCCTTTCACCGCTGTCGTATCGCAACCCTGGGCTGGCCAGAAGGATCAACGTGGGTGGTACCGAGAATCTCTTGGCGGCGGCCACGGCACTGCCCCATCCGCCGCTGTTCCTCATGGCATCGAGCGCCGCCGTGTACGGATCGCGTAACCCGTATCGCCACCCGGAGCGGATCACCCCGGACACCCCGGTTAACCCCATCGACCAGTACGGCCAGGACAAGGTGCTGGCCGAGGCGGCGATCCGCGCGAGCGGCCTGCCGTACGCGCTCTTCCGGCTCGGCGGGGTCATCTCGCCGGACACTCAGTCCAGCATCAGCGGTGACTACCTGGTTTTGATGCGCTCGATGCCGAGCGACAACCGCATACACATGGTAGACGTGCGTGACGTGGTGCTGGCATTCGCCAACGGCGTCGATCGCGAAGCCACAATCGCGGGCAAGGCACTGCTCATCGGCGGTAACGAGTCATATGTGCTTCTGCAGCGCGACTTCGAGGACGACCTGATGACCGCCGTCGGCCTGGGTCGCCTGGGCCCCTCCGCCAGCCTGCCCGGTGACCCCGGCGACGACCGGGGCTGGAGCTTCACCGGCTGGTTCGACACCACCGAAGCACAGGCGCTGCTCGACTTCCAAGAGCACGACTGGGACCAGACCCTGGCCTGGATCGCCGAATCGCAAGGCCACCAACGCATCGTGTTGCGGGCCCTGGGCCCGATCTTGCGGCCTGTCCTGCGTGCCGCCCTGATCCTGCAGCGCCGGCTTGAGGGACGCGGCCCATACGCGGACCCGTGGACGCTGATCGCAAAGAAATATGGCACCGCGGCGCTGGCCGCTGCCGACTAGCGCCGTGACGCGACTAGGGCCGTGACGCGAAAAAGACGGCGGCTTTGCGGATCGAGTCTTCGACCGGTTCGGGTGTCCATCCGAGTTCGCGTTCGGCCTTGCTGTGGTCGAGAGGCGACATCAACTCGGCCATTCGCATTCCCACGTAGGCGAATGGGAGGTCCCGGCGGAACAGTCGCGCCAACACGTCGTTGACGCGCGCACCGGCACGGAGCACCGGCATCGGGATGCCGATGCGCGGTGGCCGTCTGCCAACGGCGGTGGCGGCGATCCCGTGCAACTCACGGATACTCATGTACCTGTCCGAGATGATGTAGCGTTCGCCGTTTCGTCCACGTTCTGCAGCAAAAAGCATGGCCCTGGCGGCATCTTCGATGCCGACCACTTCGGCCGAGTAGCCGAAATTGAACGGAAACCGTCCCTTGGCGACAAGGGCGATCAGGGAGCCGTGTGGAGTCGGCGCCCAGTCTCCGGGCCCATAGGTGGTGGATATGCACATCGCGACCCCGGGCAGCCCCTTGCCATGGGCGTACGACATCAGCAGGTCTTCGCCAGCTACCCGAGCAGCGATATACGCGCCACCCTGGTCCCAGTTGTGGGGATCGTCTTCGGTGACCGGCTTGGTGTCGCTGATTCCCAAAGCGCCCGTGGTACTGGTGTATACGAACTTCTTCAAGTCGGCGTCCAGGGCCGCATCAAGAACGTGCCGCAGGCCCTCGACATTCGTGCGGAACAAGGGCGCCGGGTCACGCAGCCACATCCGGGCATCGACGACGCAGTAGTAGACAACGTCGCAGCCTGCCATCGCCGCCCGCAAGGCAGCGTCATCAAACACATCCCCATAACAGCGCTCGACATCGAGATCGTCGATCCCTTTGGTGGAACTGGTACGGCGCAACATGACTCGCACATCGGCGCCCGCAGCGACAAGCTGCCGTGTGACGTGTGACCCCAGAAAGCCACTGGCCCCGATCACCAATTTCTTCTGGGCGCCCGCCGAATCCATAACCACCTGCCTTAACGGTCGATCCATGCCATTTGCGCTTCGGCGTGGTGCCCTCCAACGGGTGGGGTGAGTTGGTCAAGTCTGGCCAGTTGACCGGGGGCCAGCTCAACGGAATCGGCACCGGCGTTTTCCTCAAGGCGCGCGACACGTTTCGTTCCCGGAATCGGCACGATGTCAGAACCTTTCGCCAGCAGCCAAGCCAGTGCGACTTGAGCCGGAGTGGCGCCCACGTCAGCACTGATGTCCCGCAATTCGTCTGCGCATCTGAGGTTGTGCTGGAAGTTCTCGTCAAAGAACCGTGGATTGGTCCTGCGGTAGTCGCTGTCGGGAATCTCATCAGTGGAGCGGATTGCGCCGGTGAGGAAACCACGGCCCAACGGCGAGTAGGCGACAAACCCGATTCCCAGTTCGCGCAGTACGGTCAACGCTGCGTCTTCGGGATCTCGTGTCCATAGTGAGTACTCCGATTGCACGGCCGTGATCGGATGCACCGCGTGAGCGCGGCGAATGGTGTTGACGCCGACTTCGGAAAGGCCAATGTGCCGGATCTTTCCGGCCGCGACCAGCTCGGCCAACGCTCCGATCGTGTCTTCAATCGGAGTCTCGCGGTCGAGGCGGTGCTGGTAGCAGAGATCAATGCGGTCGGTCGCGAGCCTTTGCAGCGAACCGTCCACGGCGATACGGATATTGGCGGGACTACTGTCGAGACCACTGCGGCCGGTGTGTGAGATCAGGCCGAATTTTGTTGCCAACACCACCTGATCTCGTCGGCCCTGCAGGGCGCGGGCGACGAGTTCTTCGTTGATGTAGGGGCCATAGGCCTCGGCGGTGTCGATCAGCGTGACGCCCAGGTCGATGGCGCGATGAATGGTGCGGATCGCTTCGGCGTCATCAGTGCCGGCGCCGGCGTAGGCCACTGACATACCCATCGCACCCAGACCAAGGCGGCCGACCTCTAGATCGGCGAGGTGAGCGGATTTCATGGGGTCATTGTGCGCCGAGCGACTTTACGGCAATGGACGGGTACCGTTGCCGGCGTGCACCGCATCGACCTTCCGGCGATCTGATGGACGACGCAAAAACCGCACGACCGGTCCGCAATCTGGCGGTCGACTTCTACCGCGTATCGGGTGTGGTCCTCATCGTGCTGGGCCACTGGCTGGCCGGTTCCGTGACTTACCACAACGGACATTTCGGCCGGGAGAACCCGCTGCTCGACATGCCCTGGACGCAGTGGCTGACCTGGATTTTCCAGGCGGTTCCGGTGTTTTTCTTGGTGGCCGGCTACGCCGGCGCGGTGTCGTGGACGCATCGACGCGACGACGACAGTTTCTCGCGACAGGCCTGGATTCGGCATCGGCTGGCCCGGGTGCTGGGGCCGACTGCGGTGTACGTCGTGCTGGTGTCGGTGGTCGTGGTGCTACTGCAAGCCCGGGGCGTGCCCGGTTCCGTGCTGGAGTACGCGGGTTGGGCGGTGGCCATGCATCTGTGGTTCCTGGCCGTCTACGTCGTGGTGGTCTCGCTGACGCCCGTTGCGATTGCGGCACAACGCCGTTGGGGTCTCATGGTGCCGGTCGCGCTGGCGGCGGGGGTTGTGGTGGTCGACGTCGCCTCGCTCGCTGGCCATGTGCCCTACGTCGGCGGGCTGAACTACCTGCTGTGCTGGGGCCTGCTCTATCAGCTCGGAATCGCTTGGCGCGGCGGGCTGTTAGCCGGCCGCAAACCCATACTGCTCGCTGCCGGGTCGGCCGTCGTGCTGGCGCTGCTGATCCGACTCGGACCCTACCCGGTCAGCATGATCGGTGTTCCCGGCCAAGCGATAGAGAACACGACTCCCCCCACGGTGGCGATGCTGGCATACGGATGCACGCAGGCCGGCCTGGCGGTGGCAGTGGCGCCGGCCCTCAACCGGGCCCTGCGCACCCGCCGTGTGCAGCGCGTGCTGTCCACAGCCAACGCCAACGTGATGGCTCTTTACCTGTGGCACATGATGCCGGTCGTGATCGTCGCGATCGTCGCCTACCCGGCAGGACTGATACCGCAACCGCACGAGGGAACAGCGGCATGGTGGCTGGTCCGGCTGGAGTGGATCGTCATCCTCAGCCTGGTGACCGCGGTCGAGATGATTGTGCTGTGGTGGCAGCGGCGCTTCTTCGCGGCCCCGCTGCCCATGCTCGGCATGCCGCTCAACGACCGCTGGGGCGAGGTGGTCATGCTGACCGGTGCTCTCCTGGCGGCCGCTGGCCTGCACTTGGTGGCCCAGGCAGGCTTCGCACCAGACGGGCGTTTCTCGTGGCTGACCGCGGTCGTCTTTGCCGCCGGCGTGGTCCTGGTGGCGTTGCGCCCGAGGCAGGTCAGCCGACAGTCGGTTGATCCTGCGCCACGGACTGGATGAATTGCCGGTAGCAGCCCGTACCGCAATGCCGCCGCAAGATCATCGCGCGCGATGATCGGGCCCGCCAGCTCGTAGAAACCTCGAAGTCGGCTCAGCTGGTGGTCGTCGGCAATCGTCGTGGCGGCGGCTTGGCCGGCATGTTGTTGGGCTCGGTCAGCGCGGCAGTAATGCTGTTGGCCCACGTGCCGGTCATCGTTGCCCACCAACCGTTGGCTCAAGCGTGAAGACCTTCGCCTGATCAGTCGTCATCGTAGCTTTTGCATTTATCTTATAGGGTAGGCTAACCTAACTTGCATGAAGGGCTTACTGTGACGGTTACCATGCCGATTGACCCGCACGCCGACGCTTCCCGGCGCGCCTGGCTGCCTTGCCCGCACTGCGAGTGGGGGCGCAGCGCCTGCGTGGAGTGCCGCAGCGATCGCAATTGCGGTGCGCATTGGCAGTACTTGTTGAGCAATCAAGCAACGCGGGTCAACCTGCAATGCCCAGGCTGCACGACCCTGTGGTCGACCGACACGCGAAATCGCTGACGCCTTATCGAGCGGAATCCGGCCGACCCCAGTCGAGGTCCGGCAGCGGCTGTTGGCAAACTGCGTGCGCCTCGTCGGCGCTGAGCCCGAACAGTCGCAAAACGTTTTCGGTGACGGTGTCGGAAGCTCGCGCGTCGTCGCGATCGGGGTCGTCACGCAACAGGTTTCCCAGCCCCAGCAGTGCACCACCGGCCATGGCGAGGGCAAGTTCGGGGTCGTCGACCTGGAATCTCCCGGCCTCGACGCCGGCTTTGATATCCCGCAGTGCGCGGGGCGCTAAGCCGTGTGCCGACGACAACAGCGCCGGGCCGTTGGCCAACAAAATCTGGCTCTCTTGCGGGCGCCGACGGAACAGCCGGCCAGTCAGCCGGAAACTGGTGGCAAACGTTTCGGCGGGGTCTTCGAGCGACTCGGTGAGCCGGTCCAACATCGCCCCGTAGGCGTCGAGTACATCGGCGACCGCGGCTTCGAACAACTGCTCCTTGCTGTCGAAGTGGTTGTAGAAAGACCCCATTCCGACGTCGGCGGCCTGGGTGATCTCCAAGACCGGCACGCTGACCTTTCCATCGGCGATCAACCGCTGCGCGGCCTTGACCAGCGCCGCTCTGGTGCGCTGTTTGCGCCGCTCCAAGCGGTTGGGCGGCTCTAACGTCGCGCTCATCTCAAGAAGTATGCATCACTTATGAGGATTTCGTCAGAAACCTTGACTGAAGGTTGCCTCGTATGTGACGATTTCGTCACTTAGTTGGGAGATGGTCCATGCATCTGACAAAAGCCCGTGGGGACTCGCATAACCAGCAGGGTGCGCTACCGGGCGAGCACCCCGGCCGGTCCCCAGATCCGGTGATCAAGGTCCTCGACATCGCGTGGCTGGAGTTCGAGAAGTCGGACCTGACGCGCGCCGAGGCGTTCGCGCGGGCGTTCGGCTTCCAGACCGCACAGCACCGCCCGGGCGAACTCCAGTTGCGCGGCACCCAGGCGGGCGCACCATGTGTGGTACTGCGCCGCGGGCAGCAGCGCCGATTCACCGGTGTGGCATTTCGGGCTTGCGACGAGATCGACGTGCTGCGGCTAGCCGATCACGTCGGTGCACCCGCGCGTCCGCTGCCGGAAAGCATCGGCGGGCTCTCAGTCGAGCTGATCGACCCCAGCGGCATGTCGGTGCGCGTAGTCGCCGGCATGCATGAACTTCCGGAACTGCCGGCCCAGCAGCCCCACATTTTCAATTTCGGACACGATGTGCGCCGCACCAACACCAGCCAGCGTCCCCCTCGCGTGCCCGCGCGGGTGCAGCGCCTAGGCCACGTGGTCGTGCAGTCAACGAAGTACCTCGAGGCGCTGAACTGGTATCTGGACAACCTCGGGATGATCGTCAGTGACTTCCTGTACTTTCCCGGCCAGCGCGAACGAGGTCCGACCATGAGCTTTATCCGCTGCGATCGAGGTTCGACACCTGCCGACCACCACACACTGGCGATGGCGCTGGGTCCGGCCAACCGTTACGTGCACTCGGCGTATCAGGTCGGCGATCTCGACGCTCTGGCCGTCGGCGGCGAATACCTCAGGGAGCGAGGCTATTGTCGGTCCTGGGGAATCGGCAGGCACATCCAGGGCAGTCAGATTTTCGACTATTGGCGCGATCCCGATGGCTACCTGTTTGAGCACTTCACCGATGGCGACCTGTTCGACAACACGCTCGAACCCGGCTGGGCGCCCTTCACCGCGTCCGGGTTGGCCCAGTGGGGACCTCCGGCGACCAGAGACTTCCTTGGGACCGGCCTGAAAGCCGCTCGCCACGAGGTGGTTTCGATGATCACCGCGCTGCGGGCAAGCAACGAATTCGATATCAGCCGCTTGGTCGGCCTACTGAAAGTACCCACCTCATGACCGTTTCCGTGCTGCACACCGCCGACGCCTGGTGGCTCAAAACCCCCGACGGCGCCGTGAAGATCGACACCACCGCCACCACCACCGCTGCGCTGCTGGCCGACCGGACCGCTATCGAGGCTGCCGCCACCGGTGCCGACGCAGTCGCCGTCGACAGTCTGAAATTGATCTCACCGGTGACCAGGCCGTGCCGAGTGATAGCTCAGATGACCAACTTCGAGTCGCACGTCAAAGACGCGGGTATGGACCCGGCATCGGTTCCGCTGACCTTCTTCCGCAAGGCCTCGGCGTCGATCAGTGGCCCATTCGACGACATCCTCAAACCCCCACACGTCCAGCTACTCGACTACGAGGTGGAGATCGGGCTGGTAATCGGACGCGCAATTCCAGTCGGCACCGGCATTTCCGACGCCAACTTGGCCGAGTTGATCGCTGGACTGGTCGTCACCAACGACGTCTCTGCACGTGACATCCAACTTCCGCAGACCCAGTTCTACGAGGCCAAGTCGTATCCGACGTTCACCCCGGTCGGTCCGGAGTTGGTACTGCTGAGCGCCGATGAGCTCAAGCGGTTCGGCGATCTGCGGCTGCGCCTGAGCGTCAATGGCCACGAGCGGCAAAACGCGCTCGTCGATCCAGACATGCTGTATCGGCCACTGCAGGCGCTGCAGTCACTCACCCAGTTCCAGGAGCTCGCCCCGGGCGACCTGGTGCTCACCGGCACTCCGGCCGGCACCGCGCTGACCGCACCGCCGAAGCCGGTGCAGATCATCGGTAACCTGTTGCCTCCGGCCCTCAAGTGGAAGATGTTTTTCTCGCGTCAGGCCAACAACCCGAAATACCTGCAGCGCGGCGACATCGTGGTGGCTTCGGTGGCCACCGACGACGGGGTTATCGATCTTGGAACGCAGCGCACTGCAGTCCGATTCGCGTGACTGATAAGGCTATTCAGCGCTTTCCGATCGTCATAGTCGGCGCCGGACCCACCGGCATCACCGCCGCCACGCTTCTGGCGCAGTACGGTGTGGATTGTCTGCTCCTCGACCGCTGGCACGGTGTGTACCCGCAGCCACGTGCCGTGCACCTGGACGACGAAATCTACCGCGTGATCGCCCGCCTCCGCATGGCTGACGAGTTCGCCACAATTTCACGGCCCACGCTCGGCTTGCGATTGTTGGACAACCAATTTCGGGTGCTTGCTGAGTTCAACCGCGACCCCTCTCGCAGTCCGAACGGCTTCCCGCAAGCCAACATGTTCGACCAACCGGAATTGGAGGCCCTACTACGCGCAAACCTCAAGCGCTACCCGAACGCCCAGTTACGCGGCGACGCCGAGGTCACCGACGTGACGGCCAGCAGAAGCTGCGTACGCGTCACCTTCACCGACCGCTCCGACGGTCTCGTTCGCCAGGTTGACGCCGACTACGTACTGGGCTGCGATGGCGCCAACAGCTTGGTGCGCACCCAAATAGGCTCAGCTATGCGTGATTTGAACTTCCAGCAACGCTGGCTGGTCGTCGACGTCGGCACCGATTCCGACCTGCACCAGTGGGACGGCGTACACCAAGTGTGCGACCCCGTCCGCGCGGGAACATACATGCGCATCGGACCGGCCCGCTATCGATGGGAGTTCCAGTTGCTGGCCGGCGAAACTGCTGACGACTTTGGCACCTTGGACGCCTTGCAACCATTGATCGCGCCTTGGACCGAGCATGTGGTCTTCAGCGACCTGACACTGTTGCGCGTCACCGAGTACACATTCCGCGCGCAGCTAGCCCACCGCTGGCGCTGCGGGAACATCTTCATCCTGGGCGACGCGGCGCATCTCACTCCCCCGTTCATCGGCCAGGGTATGGGAGCAGGAGTGCGGGATGCGGCCAACCTCGCGTGGAAGATCGCCGGAGTCCACAATGGGACGCTCGCAGCAGACGTTCTCGACAGTTACGAGCAGGAACGAAAGCCGCACACCCGGCACATGATCCGGCTGGCGCTGGCTGTCGGCCGGGCGATGACCGGCGGCGGCAACGTGGGTAATTTGGCGCGCCGCGTGGTGCTGCCCCGGCTGCGACTGATTCCGGGTCTACGTGACAAGGTCGTCGACTCCACCACGCCGGCGCTGCATTCTTCTGCGCTGGTGTGCAAATCGCTTGGGCCGCGCCGGCTCGCCGGCACGCTGTGCCCGAATCCCCTGCTGCCCGATGGTCGACGGCTCGACGACGTGGTCGGAAGGGGTTTCGCGCTGATCACCACGAGTAGCCCGGGTGCTGCCGCCGATGCATCGCTGCGGGGGCGCGGAGTCGCGGTCCTGGTTGCCGAACCTGGCAGCGCACTCGAAACCTGGTTACGCCGGGGGCGCGCCCGTGCTGCTTTGGTGCGACCGGACCGAACCGTCGCGCGCGCCGGACGCGGTGTTGCTGCGCTATGCGCGTGGACAACCACCGTCCTTCACGGCCGGTGAAGGGTTCACGCAGACGCTGACGACGGCCGGGCGACGATCACAGGTATCCGGACGGAATGCAGGACTGCATTGCTGACCGAGCCCAACAGCATGCCGGTTAGACCACCTCGGCCGTGACTGCCCACAACGACAAGCTGCGCAGATTCTGCCTTTTCGACAAGCTGATGTGCTGGCCGGTCGCGCACGACGACTCGGCGCACCGTCACGTCGGGATAGCGCTCTTCCCAGCCCGCCAGACTTTCAGCGAGACGACGTTCCGCTTCCCCTTCCAGCGCCGGCCAGTCTGATTCCGTAAGTTCGCTCACCTCGACGTCACTCCATGCGTGCAAGGCCACCAGATCGACACCGCGGCGAGAGGCTTCGTCGAATGCGAGCGCCGTCGCCAGTTCAGAAGCCGGCGAGCCGTCGATTCCCGCCAGGACGGGAGCGTGCCCCTGGTCCGGCAGGTCTTCATTGTGGATAACCGCGACCGGACAATTCGCGTGCCGCACCACGGTCGAACTGACCGAACCGAGCACGCCGCGGGCCAGCAATCCTCGTCCGGAGGTGCCCACCACGATCATCTCTGCCTCGTCAGACATCTTGATCAGGGCCACCGCCGGGTTGGAATACACCAACTCCCGCTTGATAGTGACCGTGTGGCCCGCCGGCATCGCCTCCTCGGCGATCTTGATCGCGTGCATAATGGCCTTTTTGCCTTCGTCTTCCAGCCGCACCGCTAAAGAGTCCGGGTACGGAACCGGCGGCCAGGTCGTGGTGGGGGTCGCCACCGCGTGCACGACGGTCAGTGGAATGTTTCTCATTGCCGCGTCACGGGCCGCCCATGCCGCGGCGTAATTGGATGCTGGCGAGCCGTCGGCTGCGACGACGATGCCGCGGTGTTCAGCGGGTGCTGACATTTCTTTCTCCCTCCGTCATTACCGACGTTATAAACGAGTGGGGTCATCGGTCGTGAGGCTTTAGTCCCTAACCGTCAAGGACAGAGGACTTTCGCCGGCCCAGTTGGGACCGTTGTAACCCGCCTTCACCAGCTGGCCATGCGCGCGTAGGTCCGCGGCAACCCCGCCGTCCGGTGAGGGGACGCGCGTGGACACGAGACCGCGCTTGGCCGTCACCGCGCTCAGGCAGCCGGTGCAGACGGCGGTGTTGTGGGGTCGGCTAGATCTGGCGGCGTTGCAGCTGCGCGATAATCCAAAACGATAACGCCACGAACAGCGTGCCGCCAATCAGATTGCCCACGCTGGTGATGCCGATGTTGGTGAGCAGGCCGTGTTCGCCGGACCCCCGGCTAATCCCGCCGTGCGGTGCTGTGGGGTGGAACAGGTTGAGCAACAAGGGACGACCGAGAAATCCGACTTCTGGAGAAAATACAATCCCGCGGATCTTTTTGGTACGAGATGAACAGCGCCGTTGTCGTGAAGCCGCAGGTGCACCAGATGCTCAGGGGCCAACCGGTTGCGTCACGAAGTCGATGAGTTCTTCGACCCGGCTGATCAGTTCCGGCTCGAGATCGTTCCAGTCGCGCACCCGCGAACGGATGTGCCGCCAGGCCGTGGCGATGTCCGCCTGGTCGGCGTGCGGCAAGCCGAGGGCCTGACACACCCCGTGCTTCCATTCCATGTCCCGCGGCACTTTCGGCCAGGCGGCCAGGTCAAGCCGTTGCGGCTTCACAGCCTGCCAAATGTCGACGTAGGGATGACCGGCGACCAGAGTGTCAGGACCGCCCGGTCCCCGTCGCACCGCATCGGCGATCCGCGCCTCCTTTGAACCTGCGACGAGGTGGTCGACGAGCACGCCGAGCCGGCGGCCCGGACCGGGTGCGAACTCCGCGACGATGTCCACCAGGTCGTCTACGCCACCGAGGTGCTCGACGACAACACCCTCGATCCGCAGGTCCTCGCCCCACACCTGCGCGATGAGTTCGGCGTCGTGGCGGCCCTCAACATAGATTCGGCTGGCGCGGGCGACCCGGGCACGGGCACCTGACACTGCGACCGAGCCCGATGCCGTCCGCCCCGCGGCAGTAGGCGCCGGGCGGCGCGGCGCAGTGAGGATCGCCGGGCGGCCCTCGAGCAAATACCCAGGACCCAAGGGGAAGCCACGGGTGTGGCCGTGCCGATTTTCCAAGTAGACGCGACCGAATTCCACTCGCACCACCGCGCCGACATAGCCGGTCTCTACGTCCTCGACCACCATGCCCAGCTCGGCCGGGTGCTCGGTCGAGCGGGGCTTGCGCCGGCCCGCGGAAAGAACATCGGTTCCATAGCGATCAACCACCCGGCAATACTAGGAAGCGTTGCGGCGAAACACGGTTACGGCGCGCCAGCAGCGCGGAACATCGTTGCGAAATTCGCTCATGGTGCTGGCCGACAACCAATCTGTAAAAAATACGCGAGTAACTGTGTGGCGTTAGCTAGCTGATGACATGACTGGTGCTACGTTGCTAGTCGCAGTGAAAACTGCCGCTTGCGGTCAACCTGCGGCGGTTAGCGAGGTGGACGTATGGACCTGGCCCATTGGGTATCGAGCATTGTCGCATTTGTGCGGGCCGGCTACCCCACCGGCATGCCGACTACTGGTTACGCGCCGCTGATAGCCCTATCGCGTCGGCGCGTCTCTAACGACGAGATCAACACCATAACAAGCGAACTCGTTATGCATCTGCGTGGGCCGGTAAGCACCGCCGATGTCGCGGTGGCGATAACCCGCATCACCAACGAAATGCCCTCACAAGATGACATCGCCCGAGTCCAACGGCGACTCGACGCGATCGGATGCACGCGCGGCTAAGCGTCGACGAGCATCGCCGGACAGACAACTCCGACCGCTCAAGACGGCGGTCTAATCGGGCCGCCGCAGGCAGCGAGAAAATTCGCGTAATTCCATGTCTGCAAAAACTGTTGGCCCGCCTGCAATCCGCGTTGATAGAGGGCGTCGCGTTGCTCGGCGGTGATGTCGAAATCGATCGGACTCACCTCGTCGGCGGGCACGAAGATGGTGCGCCGAACGGTGCACGGGTCATCGATATAGGCGTTGTCCTGATTGCTCACCAGTGTCTCTATCGCCGCTATTCCCAATGACACTGGCCCATGTACCGGATGGGTGGGCGGGATGCCGGGACGCGCCGACAACCGGATCCCGAATGTCGGCCATTGCGGCTGAGCATCGGGCCGGTCGAACAGCTCCACCGGGAAGTCCGACAGCAACCCGCCGTCCACCCAGGTAGCACCGCCTACCCGCACCGGCTCGAACACATACGGAATCGCCGACGACGCGTGCACGGCGCGTGCCACCGGGAATTCGTCCGGGTCGACGCCATAGGAGCTGAGGTCCCATGGGATGCGCACCAGTCGGCGTCGTGACAGGTCACTGGCCGTCACGACCAGCGACCAGGCGAACTGCTCGGGCTCTTCGCCGGTGCGCAAGTCGCCAAAAGTACGCACCCCCAGGTCACGCAGCAGACCGCTCAGCAGCTGTTGGAGGTACGCCCCTCGATAGACGCCGTCCGACACCAACAACGACAGTCCCCCGCCGATCAGCGGCACCCGTCCGATCAGATTGCGGTCAAGGAACTTTCGGTAGTCGATGGTGCGCATCACTTCTGCGAGCCGGCTCAGCGGTTCACCGGCAACCTGCAGTGCCGCCACCAGCGACGCGACGATCGCGCCCGCGCTGCTACCAGCGACGCGGGGAAACCGGTAGCCGGCTTGGGCCAGCGCGTCTACCGCTCCGACCAGTCCGATACCCCGGACGCCGCCGCCTTCGCACACCAGGTCGGCACGCGCAGTGCTCACGGCCGCCACCATAGCCGTATCAGGGCGGACTGCGGGTGCACGGCACGCCGAAACCGTGCTCGAAGGAGGCTCAGGAAAGGCTCAAGAAATTCGGTGGCCGTCTGTGCCGAAGAAATGCAGGTGTCCGCGTTCTGGATGCAGGCGTACCCGGCTGCCCTTCTGCGGTGGATGCCGCCCGTCGGAGCGCGCCACGACGGGCTGATCGATTACATTGCCGGAGCCTGTGATTCGGCCATACAGATAGGCATCTGCCCCCAGCTCCTCAACCACGTCAACCTCAATCTCGACACCGAGGCCGCCCAGCTCGAAATGTTCGGGACGAACCCCAACGACGACCTCACTTGCGGAACTGGCGATCTCGCGAGGTAGCGGGATGAGCCAATCCCCCAGCGACACCGATGAATCCACTATGGGAAGGTTGAACAGGTTCATCGCCGGCGATCCGATGAAACCCGCGACGAACACGTTGCCAGGGTTTCGGTAGAGCTCACGAGGCGGCGCGTACTGTTGCAGCACGCCGTCGCACAGCACGGCGACGCGGTCACCCATCGTCATGGCCTCGACTTGGTCGTGGGTGACGTAAACAGTGGTGGTGCCCAGTCGCCGTTGCAGTGCCGCGATCTGGTTACGGGTCTGCACCCGCAGTTTGGCGTCGAGATTGGACAGCGGTTCGTCCATCAGGAACACCTGCGGACGGCGCACGATCGCTCGCCCCATCGCCACCCGCTGGCGTTGTCCACCGGAGAGGTCCTTAGGTTTGCGATCGAGGTAGGGTTGCAGGTCAAGAAGTTTCGCTGCGGCCAATACCCGGTCGCGGATTTCGGGCTTCGGTGTTCTGCCGATCTTCAACGCAAAGCCCATATTCTGCGCGACCGTCATGTGCGGGTACAGGGCATAATTTTGAAACACCATCGCGACGTCACGATCCTTGGGATCGACGTTGGTGACGTCGCGGTCCCCGATCTGGATACGTCCGCAGTCCAGCGTTTCGAGTCCGGCCACCATTCGCAGCGACGTCGTCTTGCCGCATCCGGATGGTCCCACCAGAACGACGAACTCGCCATCACCGACAACGAGATCCAGGCTGTCCAAAGCCGGGCGATCTGCGCCCGGGTAGCGCCGCGTCGCCTGCTCGAAAGCCACCGAGGCCACGATTACCCGCCCAGCCCGGTGACGGCGATACCGCGGACAAACGCGCGTTGCGCGATCGCGTAGATGATAACCAGCGGCAGCATGATCAGCATCGAGGTTGCCATCAAGACCGGCCAGCGGGCAACATATTCGCCACGCATCCGGACCAGGCCCAGAGTCAGCGTGGCCAGGTTGTTGCGTTGAATCATCAACAGCGGCCACAGAAAGTCGTTCCACACGTTGACCCAGGTGAGCACGCCAAGCACCATCACCGCAGGCCTTGCGTGAGGCAGCAGGATCCGCCAATAGACCTGCCACGGCGAGCAGCCATCGAGTATCGCCGCTTCCTCCAGATCCGTCGGGAGAGTACGGAAGAACTGCCGCATGAGGTAGGTGCCGAAAGCGCTACCGAACAAACCCGGCACGATCATCGCCCACGGAGTGTCAACCCACCCCACGGTCCGCATCAGGATGAACTGCGGGATCACCGTCACGGTCAACGGCACCATCAACGTACCCAAATACAAGACGAACAGTGCATCGCGGCCCCGAAATTCAAGTCTTGCAAAGGCATATCCGGCCAACGAGCAAAAGAAGACCTGTCCGGCGGTGACGCATCCGGCATACAGCACGGTGTTGAAGAACATCCGCCAGAACGGCATGAGCGTGAACACGTCGGTGTAGTTGGACCACCGCGGGTGGGCCGGCAGGAGCCTGGGCTCGCTGATCTCGCCTTCCGTCTTCAACGAACCCGACACCGCCCAGACAATCGGGAACAGCGCGCACCATGCGATGCCCGTCAGCGCGGCGTAGATGATGCCAGCACGAAAGATAGTGCGCTTTACCTTGCCTTCGGGGCCCTTCGGACGATCACCTAAGCCCACGGGAAGTCTCCCAGGAACGCCGATGCGTGAGTCGCAACTGCAGCACGGTCAATACCAACAAGATGGCGAACATCACCCAGGCCAACGCGGACGCATAACCGAATTCCAGGAACGAAAACGCATGCTGGAACAGCATGATGCCCAAGACATACGTTGCGGATTCCGGTCCGCCGTTGGGGCCGTTGAGCACGTACACCATGTCGAACGCCTGGAAGGCGTGGATGACCGAGATGACGACCACGAACGATATCGACCCGCGGATTAACGGCACGGTGATGGATAGGAATTGCCTTATCTCTCCGGCACCGTCGATTTTGGCCGCCTCGTAAACGGTTTCCGGAACCCCTTGCATCGCGGCCAACAACACGACAGTGGCGAAAGGCACGCTGCGCCATACGCTGACAAGACATAGCGAGGCCATGGCCCATCTCGGTTCGACCAGCCACGGAATCGGGCGGATCCCGATCCAGCCCAGAATGAGGTTCAACAGCCCGTTGTCCGTATTGAATACGAACTGCCACACGACGGCCATCACCACCGAGGAGATGGCCAACGGCAGAAAGACGATGGTTCGGAAGATGCCGATGCCCTTGACTTTCCGGTTCAGCACACCGGCGACGATGAGGCTGATGAAGACGGTCGGCACGACGGTCCCAAGGGTGAAAATCACGGTGTTGCGGATCGCGATGAGAAACAGTGGGTCAGAGGTGAAAAGCTCTCCGAAGTTCTTCAGACCCACAAACTTCGGCGGTCTGAACACATCCCAATTCTGAAAGCTCATGTACAGCGAGAATCCGAGGGGAAACAGCATGAACACTGCGACCGCGGCCAGGTTGGGCGCGACGAACAAGCGACCTGCCCACGCACGTCGACGTGAAGCGCTCGAGTTTTTCGGGCTCTTTGCGGCTGCCCCTCCACCGTCGCTGGTCGCGGTGGCTGCGTCGACCCAGGTCATGGACTGCGCAGCACTTCGTCGACGGGACGCGACATCCCGGCCAGCGATGTCGCCGGCCGGGATCCGCGCAGCACGGGCCCGAAGTTGCGGTCCATCAGGGCATTGATCTTCTCCCAGGCCGGGGTGATCGGCAGGCCTGCTGAATACCCCGGCCCTTCGGTGAGCACGCCGAGGTTGCCGAGCCTGTGGTGCGCTTTGGCGAAACCGCCTGAGCTGAGCGCAGACCGCAGCACCGGCACGAAAAGGCACGATTCACCAATCAACGCCTGGCCGACCGGGCCGGTCGCGAACTTCACGAATTCCCAGGCCTGCTCCTTGCGTGGACTGCTCGCTGAGATGGCCAGTCCGGTGGCGCCTATATCGGAGCAGGCAGCATGTCCCTTCGGCAGCGCCGGCCCTACCGGCAATGGAGCGACGTCGAAATCAAGGCCCTCGGCCCGGATGAAGGTCTGGTACCGCCAGTGGCCGCCCATCGCGATCGCTGCCCGGCCCACCGCGAAGAGATTGGGTGTGGACATCGACTGCGCCTCGGATGCGTTGGGCGCGACCTTGTACCTGTTGGCCAGGTCGGCGTAGAACTGCACCGCCTCGATGAATGCGTCGTTATCGAAATTGAAGTGCGTCGGGTTCGTCAGCGGGCTGGACCACGGCACGCCGTTGTTCATGGCGAAGAGCCCCGCCGAGTAGTACGACACCCAGGTGTTGACGAAACCCCACTGTGTGGCCCGCCCCGATCCATCCCACTTGGTGAGAGCGCGGGCTGTGTCCAGGAATTCGGTGAAACTCCACGGCTGTTCCCACGTCGCCGGGGGGTGCGGCACCCCGGCGTCGGCGAAAAGCCGCTTGTTGTAGAACAAGTAGTTCCCGGACCATTGCTCCGGAAATGCGTACTGTCCTCCGTTGAACGTGAAGGTTTCATAGAGGGCCGCGATGCTGTCCGACTTGAGCTCCTCGGCGAGCACTTTGTCCCGCGCCAGCAAGGTGTTGAGATCCAGCAATACCCCACGGTCGGCCAGTTCGGCGTAGGTCAATTCCCACGTCATCAACACATCTGGGCACTTGCCGCCAGCACAAAACGTCGATAGCTGTTGCATCACGCCTGGCCCGGACAACACCGCCCGCACCTTGATTTCGGGATGGCGGCGGCAGAACTCGTCGACGATGCGGATCCGGGCATCGGCCTCGTCCGGATTGGCCGCGAAAAAGAAGGTCAGCGCGTCGTCGTCGGGAGCACAGCCGGCGGCCCATGATGCCAGCGATGCCGCGGTGAGCGCACCGGCACCCCGCAACAGGCTGCGCCGTCCGAACGGCTTATCCAGCATGGTGCTCCCGATCTTGGCCCGTTGCCGGCCGCCCCGCCGGCTGTGTTCGATGTCCTTCGTACCCGATAGGGCTGTGGTGTTCCTGCAATGACCAACGCGGCAGTGCCAGCACGGCCCGACGGATGCGTTCGGCATCGCCGGTGATGTCGATCGTGTGGATGCGATTATCGGCTCCGACGCCGATCAGCAACAGAGCCTGCGCGCGCCCTCGTGGGGCGATCACGATGCCCGGGACTCCGTCGATGATCATCACAGCACCGGCGCGGGCACGCTGGGCGAATCGACGAGTCTCCTCGGCGACCTCCCTCGCCCCACGCAACTCGGTGGGCACGTCCTTCGGAACCAGCGCCCGATCAACCTTGCGTACCACGCCGGGAGCCAGCAGCTCGAGCAAAGTGGCGATATCACCGCCGCGGGACGCCGCCAGAAACGCTTCCACGATCTCGAGGTGTTCTGTGGCACGGCGGGGCTGGGCGGCCGAGTCGGCGCGCAGTCGCTCACGGGCCCGGCTTGCCAGCTTCTTCGCGGCGTCCGATGACCGGTTCAACAGACCGGCGATGTTCTCGAACGCCATCGCGAAAACGTCATGCAGCACGAAAGCAACGCGTTGCGCCGGTGAGAGCCGATCGAGGACGACGAGCAGCGCGCTGCTCACCGACTCCGCGAGCAGCGCGTCCTCGTCCGCCGGTGCGGACGCGGTCTCGGCAAGCCGGTCCAGTTCGTCGGGCGTGACGAGCGGTTGCTCGCCACGCCGCTTGCGCACTCGGAGCTGGTCGAACGCCTCGTGGGCGGTGATGGTCGTAAACCAGCCGGTGAGGTTGTCGATGTTGTCAATGGCGTCGAAATCCGCGCGGCTGGCCTTCAGCCACGCTGACTGCACCGCGTCGTCAGCGTCGGCTATCGAGCCCAGCAGCTGGAACGCGACCGATCTCAGGTGTCGTCGATCCGCGTCGAAACGTTGCGCGAGATCCACGAGGTCTTTTGCGCTCATGGGTCACCTTTTCTGCACGGGAGTCGTCAAGAAGATGACCGCATCCGTCGAACTCACTGTTGCAAAGGAGACCAGCGTCATGACGCTATCGATTGTGCGCCGTAGTGTGCTCTGCGGCCATCCGGCTCGCCGCGACGGAAACAGCTGCACGACAACGGATTGACCCACATGAATATCGCCTACGTCGTGATCACGCTGACTACCGCGACCATCACCGCCGCAATCGCCGTAGCCGACCTCGTCCCCGCCGAATTCGTCCTGGCGAACTCGGCCAAGGTCGGCGTGCCGCGTTCATGGTTACCGGCACTGGGGGCGGTAAAACTGGCCGGGGCCGTCGGGCTCATCGTCGGCCTGCTGGGCCCACCAGCCTTAGGAATTGCGGCTGCCGCCGGCCTGGTTCTGTTCTTCGTCGGTGCAGTTGTGACGCACCTAAGAGCCCACGTTCTGTACAACGTCGCGTTCCCCGGTGCCTACTTGTGCCTGTCCGCGGCATCGCTGGCGCTGATGGTTGTGCACTGAACCGGCCCCGTGCACGTGAGCTGTGCTAGCTGGGCAATTTGTCCTTGACGATCGCGTCTTGTCTGCGGGCGATGTCGAGCACGACGTCCTGCGGAGCGGGATCGTTGGGTGCGCTGTCGAACTCCAAGTCGACGCCCACCCTTCCCTCGGCGAATGTCACATAAGTCACCGCTTTTGAATTGTCAGGCGACGTGCCCACCGCGATCAGTCCGTTCGTCCCGATCTCGAATGGCTGTGGGGCGCCCGTGACGTATTTGCCGAACGATTGCGCGCGCTCTTTGGCCTGCTGGGCGGCGATCGTTGGATCGGTGAAGACGACGACGAGGTCGTCGATAGTGCGCGAGCGGTCGGGATTACCTAACGTCACCGCCGCTCCGGCCACACCGCCGGGATTCTGCATCGGCGGCCCCGTAGCGGTGGCATCAGCGCCGACGTCGCTCGCCTGGAGCAGCAGGTACGTGTAGTCGCCCAGTGGTGCAACACCCGACGACGGCGCGCTCGACGTGGTCGATGCCGGTGAACTCGACGACGCCGCTGAAGACGACGTCCTCGACGAGCTCGACGAGGCAGATTTTTCGCCGCTGCCGCAGGCTGTTGTAACAGTCAGCGCGGCGGTGAACGCCACTCCGAGACCAAAGAGCCGCACCACACCCATCGTTCGCCTCCATTCAGTGACAGCTATTTCTACGGCACTATCACGTGGACGGCAATACATCGGCTCATCCGATGCGGGCAAACTTCGACCACCGTGGGGACAGAGCGGAACGCTCAGGCGGCAAAGTAGCGGATCTCGTTGATAGCGTTGCCTCGCCAGGCCACATCGGCGAACATGATGCCGCGACCGTGACCCGATCTGAGCGAAACGGTGACCGTGGGGCCCGCGCTGATCATCTTGGTCCAGCTGACCCCGTCGAGTTGCTCGACGAGTTCAGCCAGATCAAGTGGGTCGTTGTCACCCAAAGTTATTGGGGCAGTTGGTGACAGCACACGAGAAGCGGAGAGCTCGAGGAACGTCTCCACCAGCTTCTTGTGCCGGGTACCCGCCCGCCGAAAGCCGGTCATGAAACCTGCGGCCCCTCGCAATCCGTGATTGCCGAGCAACCCTCGCGACAGTTGCAGGGCGGGCGACACTGCGCGCGAACCGGTTCGTAGGAACTGCAGCATCATCGCCGGCAACTCCCAATAGGCCCGCAGTTCGGCAATGCGCCACTCGCCGTTAGCTTCTCGGAGGTCGTAGCGCAGGAACGCGGGAATGTACATCGTCACGGCCGAACCCATCGCAACCTCGAGCTCGAGATCACGCAGAACCACAGTGCCGAAGACGATATCGAGATCACGGTGGAACTTGATGTCACGCGGACCAATGAACGTGTCGTAAAAGCGGCCGATCTGCGCATGCCCCACATGCGGCCGTGAGCCGACGGGGTCCTCGATTCGGCCGTCGCTGGTGAACAGCGCCACCCATGCGGCCCGATCGTGCGCAGCGGCCGCCTGCGGTGAGCGCTCTACAGCGGCGAGCAGATGCTCCCGATCCAGTGGCACCACCATCACGGCCCCCCGACCAGCTCGATGCCGGCGGTTCGCATCTCGGCCAGCGCTGCTGCGGCCGAATCCGCCGCCACAGCCGCGGTCAGGTCCACCAGCACCCTGGTGGTCAAGCCGGCCCGCGCCGCGTCCTCGGCGGTCCGCCGGACGCAATGGTCGGTGGCAATGCCTACTACGTCGACCCGGTCGGCCCCCCGCTGCCGCAACCACTCCAGTAGCGGCGTCCCGTTCTCGTCGACGCCCTCAAAGCCGCTGTACGCCGCGCTATAGGCGCCCTTGCGGAACACGGCCTCGATTCGGCTGGCATCAAGATCGGGACGGAAATCGGCGCCCGAGCTTCCGGCAACGCAGTGCGGCGGCCAGGACGATGAATAATCCGGCCGGTCAGAGAAATGGTCACCCGGATCGATGTGGAAGTCCTGAGTCGCTACCACATGCTCGTAGCCCGGCGTACCGGCCAAATAGTCGTTGATCGCGGACGCTAGGGCGGCGCCCCCGGTCACCGGCACCGGGCCGCCCTCGCAGAAGTCGTTTTGCACGTCGACGATGATCAACGCTCGCACGCGCTCCACCCTATCGTCGCTGGCCGCTATACCGCTTTAGCTGGAGTTATAGGCAGGACGGTTTGTTCGACAATCAGCCGGGTAATCCACCGGCCATGGTGATCAGGAGAATAGCGCGGCCCCTGCTAT
The DNA here is from genome assembly GCA_963784665.1 of uncultured Actinomycetota bacterium. Classification (GTDB taxonomy): domain Bacteria; phylum Actinomycetota; class Actinomycetes; order Mycobacteriales; family Mycobacteriaceae; genus Mycobacterium. Next base: position 10,848 of record CAWASA010000019.1, on the reverse strand, counting down.
CAGCGGCGTTCATCGGCCAAGGAGTCAACTCGCTGCTCAACCCCAAATCGGCGGCCGAAGCCGCGGCGCCCGCGGTGGGCGGCCTGCAGGCGCTGCCTGATCCGGTGGGCGGCAGTATTCCGAACGACCCCGAGACCGTTGCGCAAATCAACGCGGCCGTTCAAATCGGGGGCGGCCTGCTGCTTGCCACTGGCAAGCTCCCCCGTGTCGCTTCGGCTGCCCTCGCGCTGACGGTGGTACCGGCCAACCTCGGGGCGCACTCGTTCTGGAATGAAAGCGACCCGCAGGCCAAAGCCCAGAAACGTCAGCAGTTTCTCACCGACCTCAGCCTCGTGGGTGGACTGTTAATTGCGTCCGCCGACACCGCGGGCAAGCCCTCACTGGGCTGGCGCGGCCGCCGAGCCGCCGAGCGGCTCTCTGAGAGGGTGTCGTCGGCGCTGCCGGGATCTGACGACGCGGCGTTTGACACCGATTTTTCAGAGCTGGGCGAGAAGATCGTGCACGGTCTGCAGATCGGCGCCGAACGCGGCCGCGAACTGGCCAGCACCGCAGCAGAGCGAGGCGCGCCATACGCCGAAACCGCCCGCAAGCGTGGCGAAAAACTGGCCAGCACGGCGGCCGAAAAGAGCGCACCGCTGGCAGAAAAGGCACGCAAACGCGGCGAAAAACTGGCCGGCACCGCCCGGGTGCGCGGGGAGGAGCTCGCCGAATCCGCCCGCCAGCGCGGCGGCCACCTGGCCGACGCCGCACGCGAACGAGTCGGTGGGCAGGTCAAGACTCGTCGTCGCAAGCGCCCCTGGTAGTCGCGCGCTCGCGTCGGAGCCAAGCGATGTCGCGCCGGAAATACAGCGTCCATGAGGCTGCGACCACGGCGAACGCGGCGAGCTGGACCGCGGCCATCCAACCGGCGGGGTAGATCACCCCGGTGATGTAGTGGGCGATGAATCCGTTCGGCGGCAGCGGCGCCATCCCGGCCTTGGCGCGAGCCCAGCGCTCGACCCAGGTCAACGGGCAGTCCACCTGCTTGGCGCCGATGGCGATCCCCCAGATCACCGCCGGCACATGCAGCCACATCGTGCGTCGCCAGCGCAGCGCGACAAAACCGCCGACGACGACGTAACCGATGAAGGCAAAGTGCAGAGCCACGATGAGCGCGACTACCGTCTCGTACACGACTCAGGTGCCTTTGTGCTGCCGCGCCGCTGAGCCTGCCAGGACGGTGTCAATGATCGCCTCGACGTCTTGCCCGATATCGACGGTGACACCGGCCTCATCCGCGCTCAGAGGTTCCAACGTGTCGAATTGCGACCGGAGCAGCGCAGCCGGCATGAAGTGGCCGGTCCTGGCGGCCAGCCGGCTGCTGATGAGTTCCGGTGCACCGTCAAGGTGCAGGAACTCGACATGCGGGCAGTGCGCGCGCAGTTGGTCGCGGTATTTCCGTTTGAGCGCCGAACAACTCACCACACCGCCGTCGCCGTGGCCGTCCAGCCACTCGCCGACCTTCTCCAGCCAGGGATAGCGATCGTCGTCGTTGAGCGGTTCACCGGCCGCCATCTTGGCGATGTTGGCCGGCGGATGCAGGGTGTCAGCGTCCACGAAGGGAACCCGCAAGCGTTGCCCGAGCGCGGCCCCTACCGTCGACTTGCCCGATCCGGAGACGCCCATCACCACAATGGGTGCAGGCACCCTTACCCGTTCTGTTCGGGGAGGTTGCGGTTCCATTCCAGCCAACCGACGCCGCTGCGGCCGTCCGATGTGCTGATGGCGGCCCAGGCCCGCGGGAACTGGCTCACTCGTCCATCGGCGGCGGTTAGGCAAACCGGTGCATGACCGCGCATGTCGACGTCCGCGGTGATCTCACCAGGGTTGAGCATTAATGTCGCGTTCAGCGGTAACCCGTTGGCGCCGAAGGACTCTCGCGAGGCGATGGTCTGCAGCTCGGTGACCTTGCCGTCGGCGCCCTGAACGTAGCCGACACCAAAGGCTGGTGCGCCCGGAATTCGAATGTTCACGCCGTGCAAATGGGTGCCATCGTCGAGGTGCAGCGCGCTCCATATCCAGTCCATGCTCCACCAGTCGCGCACACCCCAGGAGTGATCGCGCTGCCCGGGAACCGAGTCGACGCAGTAGCTGGTGTCCTTGGTATCCCTGACGGTGACGGTGCCCGAGACGGTGCAGGGAATCTCATAACGCGTCGTCAGCCGGTATTTATAGGGAATGCCGTCGGTGGCCCACACCAAATTCATCGTCATCTCGACAGGGGTGCCCGGCTCACCGCGCAACAAAGCCGACGGGTCCGGGTACGCCTGGCCCCGCGCACGCACGTCGACGCGGTAGGTTTGCAGCGGCACGCTGGCGGAGTGGCCGATTTCGAAGGCGTTAGTGCGCAACACCCACGGGTCCGCCGGCAGCGGGACGTGCGCATCGACGACAGCCACCGTCGGCATGTCGGGGCCGCACAGCAGTGCGTGAACCCACGCCGTCTGCTGGTTGGCGATCAGGCCAATGCGGAACCAGCCGCCCAATCCCTGTGCCGCATCGACGAAGTCGGCATACCAGCTCTCGCTCCACAGCGGTTCGGCGGTCGGGTCGTGCGCGAGTTCGTCCTCCGCCGAGGGTCGCAGCGGCTCCGGCGTCACCGCAAGGGGCAGCGTCGCCAACGCGTCGGTATCGAGCACATGGTCGCAGTGCCGTTGCAGCATGGTCATGAACATGCGGTCGCCGCGCTCGGTGCGCTCTACCAGCATCGAGGAGACGATCGCCATCATCACCCCGAAAAAGCTTTGCCTGCGGACACCTTCGGCGACATCGGCGAGGGTGATGGGCGCCGCCGGCCCCAGCGCCTCATGGTAAGCCCGCAGCAATGCGTCGTAGTGCTCCCGACGATCCTGCGTCGGCAGCGCGCAGCCGAGGAAGTACGACAGGTCGGTCAGGGCCGGACCCCAGGAAACCGTCTGCCAGTCAACCACTGTCAAGGCGCGATCGGCCCCGGCGGTGCCGAACAACATGTTGTCCAGTCGGTAGTCGCCATGCACCAGGCCCTGAATCCGGTCCGGCTCCCCTTCCTGCGCCAGGTAGCCGTCAAACGCGGCCACCAGCCGTTCACACACGATGCGGTGCTCCGGCGCGATCTGGTCGGCGTAACGGTCGATGAACCCGGCGTACAACGGGGCGATCATCGCTCCCCCGCGAGCGGGAGGTGCCCCCAGGTTGAGCGGCGACTCACGGTTCAGCCACGACGCTTCGGCCAGCCAGGTGTCGCCAAGCAGCGGGCCGTGCAACCGTCCCAACTCGACGACAGCCAGGCGGGCCTGTTCGATTGTGGCACCGGCGATTTCGTCGCCGACGACCGCTGGTCCGGCATCGCCCAGCAATAGATCGAACACCCCCGTCACGGTATCGACCGCGGCGTGGTAGCAGGGTGCTATCGGACCGCCCAGGCGTGGCGCTATGTCGCCGTAGAAGCGGACCTCGCGCTCGTAGAGGCCAAGAGCCAGCCCGGTTTGCCGACTCACCGGGTCGGTGGCCGCGACCTTCAGCACCACCGACTCCGGACCATTCGAGGCGGCGTCGGCGTACCCGAGCCGGATGCGGTAGCACTCGCTCATCTGACCGGTGCCGATGCGCTCTACGGTGAAATCGGCGATAGGACCGGTGCCGATCGCCGCGGTCAACCAGGAGGCCGTGAGGTCACTGGGTCGTTCGATGACTTGCTCGGTGTCGGCGTGCATGAAGGTCAGCGTGCCAGGTCAAGGCGCCAATGAGAAGCCGTCCCATGCCATCCGGCGATGCGGGTGCGGATCGAACTCGATGCGGCTTTTGCGATCGAAGATCATGACCGCGCGGTCGTCGGCGCTGTAGGCAGGCCAGTCGTCGCCCGGCACCCCGGTGTGGCTGAAGGCTCGCCAACGCCGCTGCACCTGGTTACTGACTCGCAGCGCGGCACGCCGATCGGCTGCAGCGGTCAGCAGCGCGCCGAATCGGGTGCGATAGATGTCGAAAACCGCCAACAACTCGGTGGCATGCGTAGCGCCGAAACCTGACCAGCGCAGCGTGCGCGGGGCGTAGTCGTACCGGTAGAGGTAGGTGGGCGCGTGCGTGCCGTGGGCCTCGGCGATCTGCCAGGCCGCCGAACTGAACGCGAAGTCGCCGCCGAGCTGGATGCACGCCGTCCGCTCGGGATAATCCGGATAAGCGGCCGTAATGCGTTCGCGTGCATCCGGTTCCGTATCGGCAAGCAATTCTTCGACCATCGATTCATTGGTCGGCAGCATGGTCAGGAAGCGAGTGAACAACCGCCCCTCTTCGGCATTGGTTCCCACGATGAGAGGTACCCGATGCGCCCGCCCGCACCGCATCGCCTCGACCGGATCCATCGGCAGGATGTCGTCGCCAAGGACGGGACCAATCGGGAAGGCGTTCAACCTGTCCTGCATGCCCTGCTCGATCAATCGGTGTTGGGTTTCCACCAGTTGGGCCGCGGACACCTGCATCAGCGCATTGGCGGCGTCCTGCTTGCGCGCCCCGAGCAGGCTGGCGAAGCGGTTCGCGAACTCGGCAGCGACCTCTTTCGACCGCACCATGCCCGAGGCCGGGCTTTCCGATATCGCCCGGGCGAACAGCCCTTCGGCGGCGGGCACCGCCAACAACGTGGAGGTGATGCACGCACCTGCGCTCTCCCCGAAGATCGTGACTTTGTCGGGATTACCGCCAAATTCCGCGATGTTGTCCCGCACCCACTGCAACGCCAGCACCAGATCGCGCAGGTACAAGTTGCTGTCGATGGGGATGTCCGGCCCAGACTTAGATGACAACGACGACAGATCCAGACACCCCAGCGCGCCCAGCCGGTAGTTCACCGATACGTACACACAACCCCGGCGGGCCAATGCCGCACCGTCGTACAGCGGTGTTGCCGAGCTGCCCAGGAAGTACCCACCGCCGTGGATGAAGACCATGACCGGCAACGGTTCCTCGGCGGCGACCTCGGGCGTGACGACGTTGAGGGTGAGACAGTCCTCGCTCATAGGCTGGTAGCGGCCGACACCGAGCATGGTGTAGCGACGCTGCTGCGGTGCGCAGTTGGCAAAGCCGTGGCAGTGCCGCACACCCGACCACGGCAGGGGCGGCTGCGGCGCCCGGAATCGCAGGGGTCCCACCGGCGGCCGGGCATACGGGATGGATCGCCAGCGGTGTACGCCGTCGCGGGTGAAGCCTTCGACAGTGCCGATGGTCGTGCGTGCGCGGACGGTGCGCTGATGCATAACCCGACGGTAGCCGACATGACCGGCGTAACGCGCGCGCAGCGCCTTAATTCTTCAGCGCAGCGGTTAGCCTGACGTAATGCGGATCGCCGCGCTGATCGCAGCGTCGTTACTGGTTGCCGGGTGCTCACACACGGTCGGCGGCCACTCCGAGCAAACGCAGACCACCACCGGAACGTCCCCGGGGACGTCCACTGCCCCGTCGGGGAGCAAACCGCCGGCGCCGTCCACCGCGCCGGCCGCCGGTAGCTCGATCTCCGACGTCATCGGGTGGATCGAGGCAGGCCACCCCGTCGATCCAAGCCACTATCACAACGCCACGCGCGAAGGCGCGACCACGCCACTCGGTGATGACATCGCCTTCACCGCAATGGCCGGCAAAGTCTCTTGCCTGACTGATTCCAAACACACAGGCAGCGCATTGGCCTGTCTGGTGAACCTGACAAATCCCCCGCCACCGCCCGCGACCGCCTACGGCGAGTGGAAAGGCGGTTGGGTCGACTTCGACGGGATGAAACTGCAGATCGGATCGTCGCGCGCCGATCCGGGACCGTTCATCAACGGCAACGGGCCGGAACTGGCGAACGGGGATTCGCTGTCATTCGGCGACTACCGTTGTCGCGCTGATCAAGCCGGCCTGTATTGCGTCAACTATGCACACCAGTCGGCGGCGCGATTGCGCCCCGACGGCATCGAGTCGTTCGGTTGCCTGCGGTCGGTGCCGCCACCCGATGGCGTCGGAATAGCGTTCAGCTGCTGACGTCCTGCTCATGTCATCCCCTCTAGATTTGCTGCACCAGCAGTTTCGACGTGCGACCATTTGCCGATGGACTCCGACGATCCCGAAAAGCGCATCGCCGAGCTGGAACATCAGCCGGCCGCGCAAAAGCGCATCGCTGAGCTGGAACGTCAACTGGCCCAGGCAAAGGCGGCCACTGGCCAGGATGACGTTGCGGAGCCGGCCGATGATCACGCTCTCCGGTACGCGCAGGCCTTATGGGAAGGCTTGCGGTCCGGCGAGCCTACTGGACCCAGCGGGCCTTCGGGGCCCGAGATGGCACAGCATCGAGAGGCATTGATGCGCGCCGCGGCGCAGGCGGGTTTGTCGCAGGAGCAGATCGACGACGCGGTACAACACGGCACCGTGACGATCAAAGTAGGGCACTCGGTCGTGTATCCAGGGCAAGGCGACACACCGGACTACGGCGACGCGGCGGGTAATGGGCGGCGTCAATCCGGGTATCGCCCCCAACGGCCGCGAGGCAAGCGCGCTGGGGCCGATCGTTTCGGGACGATTGTCGGGATGATCGGCGGTGCTATCGGCATCTGCGTCGGCGGCGCGGCTGCACTGATCGCAGTGCTCCCGTCGAGCGTGCTGTGGATGAGCCCGATCGTGTGCAGCCGCCCCTACCAGCTGGCGTACAACACCTCGCACTACAGCTACAAGCCAGGCCAGTCGGGGACCAGCGTGAGCTTCCAATGTGTCGGCGATGCCAGCTCGTACGACGCCAACGACGTCGCGATCGGCGGCCTCCAGTCGTTGCTCATCGCTCTCCTGCTGTGCGGCATCGTGGTCGTCGTTGGCCTGATCCGGCGCCGGTTGCGAAAGCCCACATGACCTTTTAGTCGGGTGGGTTCGCCATGATCGTCGCGAAGAGCTCGCTCATCTCGTCGGCGGGTCCGCCGGGCACGGTGTAGCCGGCTTCGTCGCGGATCTCTGCGAGATGATCACGCACATCCTCGATGGACAGCGCTGGACTGTAGAAACCCTTTGTCCTGCCGATGAAGAACCGCGATACATGTCCTGCGCCCACCGTGTAGATCTCGCCGGAAACGGGACAGTCCTGGTGCGTCAGGAAGGCCACCACCGGAGCCACCAGCGCTGGGTCCAGTTTCTGAAGGTATTGGCTCACAAGGTCATCCAGTACCGCCTGTGCCGACGCATCGTCCGGCTGGCCGACGGCGTCGACAGAGTGCGCCAGCATCCGCGTGTAAGCGATGGGGGCGATCGCATTGACCTTGATATTGTGGTCGGCTCCCTCGGCGGCCAGAACGCGAGTGAAGCCGATCAATCCTGTCTTGGCCGCGCCGTAATTGCTCATGCGTTCGGCGCCAAGGATTCCGGCGGCTGAGCAGGTGTTGACTACCCGGCCATACCCTCGCTCGCGCATGGCTTTCCAGGCTGGTGTGGTCACGTAGAACGCGCCCTTCAAGTGCACATCCACAAGAGGCTCGAGCCGATCGGCCGTCATCTCCCCGAACGGCGCGTCGCGGACAATGCCTGCGTTGTTGATCACGATGTCCACTCGTCCCCACGCGCGAAGGGCGGTGTCGATAATCGCCTTCCCGCCTTGGGGACTCGTGACGCTGTGGCTGTCGGCAACGGCCTCACCGCCCTGCTCGCGGATCTCCTCTGCTGCGGTGTTTGCGGCCTCGCCGTTGGTGCCAGCCCCGGTCACCGAGCCACCCGTGTCATTGACCACGATGCGCGCGCCGCGTGACGCAAGCAGCAGGGCGTACTGCTTGCCCAAACCTCCGCCGGCGCCGGTGATCACGGCAACCTGCTCGTCAAATCGCAGCTCGTTGGTCACCAGCTGACCGGCAGCTCTTGCATGCCGTAGATGTCGGCTTCCTTGAACCGCAGCTCATCCGGCGATACCGCCAATTTCAGCCCGGGTAGGCGCCGCGCCAGTGTGGCGAACGCGACCTGCATCTCGACACGAGCGAGGTTCTGGCCGATGCATTGGTGTACGCCGTAGCCAAAACCCAGATGCCCGCGGGTGTTTCGTTCGATGTCGAGGGCCTCTGGATTGTCGACGAATTCGGTGTCCCAGTTTCCGGCGGGGAGATTCATTAAGACCATATCCCCGGCGCGGATCAACTGACCGCCGAGGGTGAAGTCTTCGGTCGCCACACGATCCACCTGGCTGTGCACAATGCTGAGATAGCGCATGAGCTCTTCGACGATGTTGGCGATGAGGGCAGGATCGTCCTTTTGGCCGAGCCGCTCGAAAACATCGGGATGCTGCAGCAGCGCAACCGTTCCCAGCGAAATCATGTTCGCGCTGGTTTCGTGGCCGGCCAGCATCATGACCACAGCTGTCATGGCCGCGGTCTCACGGGCGAGCTGACCGGTCGAGACATAGCCGGTGACAAGACGGCTGATTAAGTCATCGCCGGGAGCGTGCTCCCTGCGATCCACCAACTCCTGGATATAGACATACATTGCCGCGAAGGATGCCGCTCGCTCCTCGTCGGTGGTGCTCGTCTGCAGTCCAACGGTGGAGTGGTGCTGGAAAAGCCCCAGGTCTTCGGACGGCACACCCAGTAGCAACGCGATCACCAACGACGGCACCGGCAAGCCGAAGTCCCGGACCAGGTCGGCGGGCGCACCGTTGCGGATCATTTCATCGAGATGATGGTCGACTAGTTCGTGAATCTGGGGCCGCATCGCTTCGCAACGCCGGAATGTGAAGTCACGCGTGATCATGCGCCGCAACCGGTGATGCTCGGGGTCGTCGATCCGTGCGAACATCACCGGTGTTGTGCTGTCAGCGCTCGCCGGCTTCAAAGAGGCCGGGATGGTGTCCGCGGACAGGCGCTCATCGAGCAGCGCTGCTCTGATGTCCTGGTAGCGGCTCACCACCCAGGCCGGCTGGCCGTGGTACATCGCCCGTCGCAGCCCGGGCTCCTTCCGCCAGTTCACGAACTCAGCCGGGGGATGAAGTGGGCAGTGCGCAGCGCGCGGGACAGGTATGACCGGAAGGTCCGTCTCGGAGCAGGAACCGGAAGTCTCGGAAATCATTGACATCAGCGATGTTTCCCATTAAGTGTCAGGTGGCTGCCATTTACACGAGCGTAGAACCGCACACTACTGGCAGTCAACTGTCAGTTACGCTGTCACAATGACAATGGTTGAAGACCGGCCGTTGCGAGCGGACGCGGCCCGCAACGTTGAGCGCATTCTGCGCGCCGCGCGGGACGTCTACGGCGAGTTGGGGCCCGATGCACCGGTGGAGGCGGTCGCGCGCCGCGCAGGTGTCGGTGAGCGAACCCTCTACCGCAGGTTTCCGACCAAGGCTGGCCTGGTCCGGGCTGCCCTGGATCAAAGCATCGCCGAGGATCTCACGCCGACAATCGAGGACGCCCGCCACAGTGACGACCCGCTGCGCGGCCTCGCGCGGCTGATCGAAGCGGCGATATCACTAGGCGCTCGCGAGCAGAACCTATTGACCGCGGCGCACCGGGCCGGATCGCTGACCGCCGATATCTCGGACTCGCTCAATGAGGCGCTTGACGATCTCGTCCGCCGAGGCCAGCAGGCCGGCGTTGTCCGTGCCGATTTGGTCGCCGACGACCTTCCGCGCCTGATCGCGATGCTCTATAGCGTGCTGTCGACGATGGATTCGAACACCGATGGCTGGAGACGCTACGTCGCCCTGATCCTCGACGCGATATCGACCGACGAGCGGCAGCCGCTGCCCCCGGCGCCCGCGTTTCGTTATGCATCTGAGCCGAACAGCTGGCCCCTCTGAGGATTTGGCGGAGACGTTAGCACTTCAGTGGCTGCGACCGTTTGCCGGCAGTGGCGGGTTGTCTTCGGACGCCAGTGCAACCACATGAATTTCACCCGAAGTGCCGTCGACCTCAACAAGCGCACCCGGCGGCAAGCATCGGGTGGCCCCCTGAACGTCCACCACGCACGGGACGCCGAACTCGCGGGCCACCACGGCCGCATGTGACATCGGGCCGCCCAGCTCGGTCACCACGGCCGCGGCGTAGCAGAACGCGGCGGTATACCCGACGTCGGTGACCTCTGCGACAAGGATCTCGCCGGGTTGCAGGTCGTCAATGGTCTCGGGCCGCACGATCCGCACCCGACCGCGTACCCGTCCCCCGCAGACGCCGACGCCGCGCAGGGTGTCCCCGCTGGCCAGCGCCGGCGACGAGGTAACGGCGGGTTCCCAGCTCCCGCTGAACACGGGCGGCGGAACGACGCCGACGAGCCTGCGCTGCTCGGCACGGCGCCGCGTCACCAGCCCCGACACGTCTGCCGGGAGCGCGTCGAGTTCATCGACCAAGAGGTAGAACACGTCCTCGGGGGTGTCGACGACACCGGCCTTGGCCAACCGGCGCCCATATTCCCGCAGCAGGCGACGCAGCACCCAGTTGGCCCGCACCATTTTGTCGCGGCGGACTTCGCGATCGCGGAGTTGCCGTACGGCCAGCAACGCTACGGGCTTGGCCCGCAACGGAATCCTCGGATGCTGCGGCTCGCCGGCCGGAGGCGCGCTCATCGCTCTGGTCACCATCCGGATCAGCAACTCAGGATCATCGGCATAGCTGGTCGACCGCATCTCGAGCTCTGCCGGGCCACGATGTCCGATCAGCGCGAGCTCGGTCAGCACCGCGGCGTGGAAGTCCGGCGCCTCCACGGCCAGCTTGCCGAGGCGCTCCCCCGGTTCAGCCAACAGACGAACCACGTTCGGGTCGCGCTTTGCGGCAACCACCAACCGGTGCACTGCCTCCATCGACCGTGCACTGACCAGCTCCGGCCCGGCCGGTGGAGCGGTGTCTCGTCCAC
>CAWASA010000018.1:0-49067 GCA_963784665.1 uncultured Actinomycetota bacterium | reverse complement strand
GTACGCCGGCCTGCGTTCGCAACATATAAACGTCAGCGACGACACGCCGGAAAATGTAGCAGCGGTTTATGTTTCGCGGTGTGGGGCGGCCCGTCAGGAAATGTAGCGAACGATGCTTTCGGCCACACACGCCGGCTTGGGGGACCCGTCGATCTCGACGGTGGTCGACATGATCCCCTGCACAGCACCGTTCCCGAGGTCGTCGACACTGACCAACGATGTCTGCGCACGCACTCGCGAGCCGACCGGCACCGGCGCTGGGAAGCGAACCTTATTGAGCCCGTAGTTGATTGCGAGCTTGATGCCGTTGACGGTGTAGATCTGGTGCTGCAGGCGGGGCAGTAAAGCCAGGGTCATGAAACCGTGGGCGATAGTCCCGCCGAAGGGACCGGCAGCCGCCCGTTCGGGGTCGACGTGGATCCACTGGTGATCGCCGGTCGCGTCGGCAAACAGGTTGACATCTTCCTGGGTGATGGTCACCCAGTCGCTGTGCCCGAGAGTCTCGCCCGCGGCCGCAGCAAGGTCGGCTACTGATTCGAAGGTGCGCATTCGGTATCTCCTTGGCTCCGGGTGGTAACAATAGCGCCGGATCTGATCGTCCTCGGACGGGGGCGTCTCGCGTCATTCAACGAGGCTCCCCTCAGAAGGCTGATGTCCGGCGCCACGAGCGCAAGATGGGTCTGTGAGGCTGCTGCTGATTGCCGATACCCACGTCCCAACACGGGCGCGCGACCTGCCCGCGCAGGTATGGGACGAGGTCACGGCGGCAGATGTGGTCGTCCACGCCGGCGACTGGGTAGCGCCCGAATTGCTCGAGAAACTAGAGACCAGGGCGGACCGGCTGGTTGCATGCTGGGGAAATAATGACGGTCCCGCATTGCGTGCGCGGCTGCCCGAAACAGCGGACGTGGTGTTGGCGGGCGTTCGGTTCACGGTCGTGCACGAGACCGGCGCTTCGCCCGGCCGCGAAGCCCGGATGTCGCGGCTGTATCCGGACAGCCAGGTCCTGGTGTTCGGACACAGCCACATCCCATGGGATACGACGACACAAACCGGCTTGCGCCTGCTCAATCCAGGCTCGCCGACGGATCGGCGCCGACAACCGTTCTGCACCTATATGACCGCGAGCGTCGACGACGGAGCCCTGACCGACGTAGCCCTGCATCGCCTCGAAAAGTAACAGCTACCTATCCCTGCATAAGCGCTGTTCATGGGCCTGTTCAACCTGCTTAGGCTATCAGCGCGGTACATGTGTTATTCGTGCGTAGTCACAGCCAGGCCCCTATGCTCTCCCAGTGGGATATGGCCCCTGGCGTCATCTTATCGGCATGATGGTCTATCGGGCAGCGGGGGATCAGCCCATCACCATGGATCTGGTCCGTCAGGTGATGGCAGACCTCTCCACTCATGCCGACGGCTGCGACTGTGGTTGTGCGTGGGTGGAGAGATCCGATCCCGTGAAAATCTGGCGCACTGCCGGGTATTTCCAGCGCTCAGCCCAGCGCTCAGCACGCTTGGCACGCAGATACGGTGGACCCAGGCAAAACGGAGGACACCATGAGTGCTGAGCGCGGCTCGATTAGTGATCCGCAGCCTTCGGCGCAATGGCGTGACTCCCATTACTCCCGACAGGCTGACCGGGTGAACGCTGGAGAAGCTGAGCCTGCTCCTGACCCCCATCCGGGATTACACCGGGGGATGGGAGATCTTGATTCTCAGGGCATCTGAGGGCCGTCAGCGGGGCTTAGGCGGCCTATCACACTGACCTCGTGGAGCTTGAACCAGGTGATCGAATCGCTCCCGGACCAACTGTGGGTGCCGGGCCTATCCCTGCGAGGTCTCACGCTGGAAAAGATCACCCCCACTCCGTCAGGTGGGGGCGTTTTCCGGTCGGCGTTGACTTCCACGACGGTGCCCACGCGGCCCCGGAACTGGGGCCAGGTGCCCCTGCAGGGATAGCGGACCTCGTCACGGTCAATGCGGGATCGGGTTCAGCGCCGCCAGGAGCGACAGCGCCACCACCGATCCCCACAGGTTCGCCGTCATTTCCGTATGAGAAATCCGTTGGTGGCGAACGTCCACCCAAACTTGTGCTCACGCCCCCGATCATGCTGGTAGTCGTCGGGGTGTTGGGCCTCGTACGCTTCAATAGCCTCAAACGGTCCCGGACCGGACCCCGGCCGGACGGGGTGGCCGTTGACGTTGGAGTCCTCCACCACCAGATAATCCCCACCCGTGAGCAGCGGCCGCAATGACTCCATTTCGGCGAGTACATGCTCACAGGAGTGGTCGCTGTCGAGGATGGCGAACACCCTACCCGGACACCGCTCTCTGAGTTCCCGGATCGTGTCGGCCACCGCAGATGCGGTCGACGACGACTCCATGAACACAATGTCGCTGTCCTGGGTGGCTTTGGGGTCGAGATGTTTGTGGGAGATGTCCACCGAAAACACTTTGAACGGGCGCCCGTTTGGCGCATGACCCCGGCGAAAAACAGCGCCGACCCGCCCCGATAGCTGCCGAACTCCACCACCAGCGACGGTTGCAGCTCGCACAGAATCTCTTGGTAGTTCCACATATCACTGACGGATTTCCAGCAGATCACCCCCATCCACGAAGTGGTGCGCCACGTCAGCGTCCCGAAATACCACCTGTGATACTCGTCGGCGATAGCGTCGGTGGGCCGGTACACCATCCCCGCCACCGCACTAGAAAACTGCCGAATCAACCCCAATCCCGAATCCTCCTAACCAATGCTGGGTTGAGTGTATAGTCAGGCCCAAGTTCCCCTACGGCGGATGAGCCAACGCCATAACCTCCAGCCCCAGCATCGTGACCGACGGCGGCTGTACGTGTCCGCGAATGGCGCGGCAGACCGGTAGGTCACCTCGCCGTCAATGCCAGGGATCTCAGCCTCGGTAATGCGGTTGACCAGGAATCGGACTTCGCAGTGCAGGGTCACCGGGATAACCAAATCGGTGGTGGCCATGGGTTTTTCACATCCTCTCCACACTCATGTTCCCATTGCCTTCCCAGAGGAAGTCACGCTCTCTGCTCTTGGGATGCTTTGGGATGCACCAAGAAAGGGGCTGCTTATCCCTATAGAAGACGCTAGCGTTCCTGAAAACCATCTCACCACAAGTCTCACTTTGAACGGCGAAGGCCGAAAAGTCGCCTGCCCAAAGGGTGGTCACACCTCCTGAGGGGCGTGTGGGTAAGGCGTTTCAAGTTGCTTGACCAGGAGAATCTGGTTGCGGAAAGTTCTTCCCATCGGTCATCTCCTCCTCTCTATCCACCGGGAATTCGTTTCTGCGGCTCTATAATTTGGAAAGCGTTGTAGGTCGTGGCTTTTCATACTTCTTGGAAAGATGTTGTTACTCAACCGGTTTTCTATCTCGGTGAAGGCGACAAGGCGTGCCCTCCGATCTCACCGGCCTTGTGCAGTTCATGCCCGTGGTCTTAGTGGGGTGATCGCAGATGCCGGGGATTCGGATATGTGGGCCGGGGGTCGGGATGTGGTATCCACCAGGAAGGGGCGCGTCAATGCAGTGTGCGACACGGTTGCCCGGCTCTGGGTCGCCTTCGAGCCATCCATGATGATGCACACCACGGCGGTAGGGGCAGCGGATAGCGACATCGCGAGTGCCGCAGTCGCGATCAAGCCACCGATAGCGCTGCAACGGCCCGACCTTGATCACCGCTGCGGTGGGCAGACCTTAAGCCTGTGCCCGGTGCAGGCGTTGATGGCGATGGACTCCGTTGTGCTCATCGGGTTCCTTTCTTCTCATCATTTACAGAACAATCCAAAAATCATGCGGGGCGGCGGTATTCGTTTTAAGGCACAGGGTGGGGGTGATGTTGGTTCGTTCAGATGATCACGCAGACGAGGAGGGTCTCGTGGAAATCACGTCCACACACCTAACGGTGTGTATGACGCCGTGATTTACCCCTGGTGTGTGCGAGCGTGATTCCGTGATTTGCACCGTGATTTCCTGACCTGCACAAATGGGCTGTCAGCGTGATTTTGTGATTTCCCCGTGTTTTGGTCAGCACTCCTCCTCGTCAGGGCCACCGTGATTTGATTCAGCCACCCGATACCGCGCTGGTTGGCTGCCTTTCCCACCCGGATCGCACTCCAACAAAGGGGCTTCCTTATTGGTCAGCGCCTCACATGCCCTCCTGGCCTGTTCTTTCTCGGGATTTGACGGCTCGTCATGCCGGGTGACCCGTGCCGCGATGTCTTTGAGGGTGAACCAGTCGCCGATCTCGGTGGCGGCTTGCAGGTATTCGGCCTGCTGATCGGTCAGGCCTTCCTGATCGCGGCGTGGAGCGATGATGCGCCAGCTCATCCCGCCGCCCACGTCGGGTGGCTCCATGATGAATGTCCCGGCCCTCTGCTCACCTGTGCCTTCAGCCGGTGGGCAATGGGCACGGATACCGCCTGGCCGGTCTTTATTGATGTAGAGCCACGCCGATCCACCCTTGCCAGGAATGAACTGTCGGCACCGCTTGACCCGCAGTGAAACACTCCCTATCGCTGCGCGTTTGGCAGGGCTGCCAGTCGGTCCCATCATGCGGGAAGTCATATTCTTGGCCGGATGGTCAATCCCTATTGCCGCAGCACCGGCATCGGCCATGGGCTGCAACACCATCCGGTTGGCTTCCAGGTACTCGTCCCCGGAGTTGCTGGACTTGCCCAGCAGGACCAATAGCTCCGTCATGGAATCGGCCAGCACCATGTCGGGTTTCCAGTCCTTGAAATCGGTGACCACCAGCAGCGTTTCGACCATGTCCTCCGGTTCGATGTAGCGGAACCGCTCCTGGTCGCGCAGCACGTTATAGGGCGCTCCCAGTGCGAGCAGATTGGCGGCAGTCGATTCCGGCCCATTGTGATCGAAGTCGAGAATGCCGACCTCCCCTCCGTGCTTCAGCGCCTCGGCACAGGCAGCTAGCGCAATCCAGGTATTTCCTTCCTCGGGGTCGCCGAAAAGAAAGCGGATCTGCCAGCGGAACGTACACATGGTGGTGGCCAGGGCTACCGGACTTGATAGCAGCCCATGCCGCCTCAGCCACCACCCGCAGATTGAGTTTGGGGTTGTCGGCATCGGAGTGCAGGCACCATGGCTCGGCCTGATCCTCTTTTCTGCGTGAGGTGTCTGTCTTCATCAGGCTCGTGCTCACGTAAACATCGACTTCACATTCGGCCGACCGGACCGAACTCGTCACCCGGATGGTGCAGCCAGCGCTGTGGCTGTTGATCTTCGGTACCACGTTCAGCCACTTACACGTCATCGCAACCGGATCGGTGTCGTATCTGGCCTTTCTGGCGCCGGGAATCATCGCCCAGTCGGCGCTGTTCATCTCGATCTTCTATGGGATACAGATCATTTGGGATCGGGACGCCGGCGTCCTCGCCAAACTCATGGTGACACCGGCGCCTGCGTCGGCGCTGATCACCGGCAAGGCCTTTGCGGCCGGCGTGCGATCGGTCGCCCAGGTTGTCGGCGTGATGGTGCTGGCGTATCTGATGGATGTCGGCCTGACGGTCAATCCACTGCGGATCCTGGCGGCGATGGCGATCGTCATGCTCGGTGCCGCGTTCTTCGCCTGCCTGTCGATGACGCTGGCCGGCCTGGTGCGCAGTCGAGACCGCCTGATGGGGATTGGCCAAGCCATCACGATGCCGTTGTTCTTCGCTTCCAACGCGCTGTACCCGGTCGACGTGATGCCCGCGTGGCTGCACGTGTTGAGCAAAGTCAATCCGCTCAGTTACGAGGTCAACGCCCTGCGGGCGCTGTTGATCGGCACCCCCTTCAACCCGGTGGACATTGTCGGGCTGGTGGTGGCGGCGGTGATCGGAATCGCGACGGCATCAACGCTTTTGCGCCGCTTGGTCGCCTAGGCCGTGGATGCCAATGCGATAGCGCATGCGCTATCGCATTGCAAGCGGGCCGCATGGTTCCGAGAGCCAATCGTGACCTGAACGCAACGATTCCAGGCCGACTCTCAATCGTTAGCTAACCGCGATGTGCCACCCCGGCCGCGACAAACGAATTACGCCCCTCCGCTGTGTTTCACTCCCGGAGAACAGATTCCACCGCTTCATGCGGCAGATGAAAGTTGGGATGGGTAGGAGCTATGACGTTCGTTGAAAAGATGCGTGGCGCAGCGGCAACCATGCCGCGCCGGCTGGCGATCGCGGCTATGGGGGCTGCCCTGTTGTCGGGTCTTGTCGGTGCTGCCGGCGGCTCCGCTACCGCGGGGGCGTTCTCTAAGCCGGGGCTTCCGGTGGAATACCTGGAGGTGCCATCACCGTCGATGGGCCGCAACATCAAAGTTCAGTTCCAGGGAGATGGACCGCACGCGGTCTACTTACTCGACGGCCTGCGGGCACAGGAAGACTACAACGGTTGGGACATCAACACCCCGGCCTTCGAGGAGTACTACCAGTCAGGTCTCTCGGTGATCATGCCCGTCGGCGGCCAGTCCAGCTTCTACAGCAACTGGTACCAGCCGTCGCAGGGCAACGGTCAGAACTACACCTACAAGTGGGAGACGTTCCTCACCCAGGAGATGCCCACCTGGCTGCAGGCCAACAAGCAGATTTCGCCGACCGGCAATGCCGCGGTGGGGCTGTCGATGTCAGGCGGCTCCGCGATGATCCTGGCCGCGTACTACCCGCAGCAGTTCCCCTATGCCGCTTCGCTGTCGGGCTTCCTCAACCCGTCTGAGGGCTGGTGGCCGACGCTGATCGGTTTGGCGATGAGCGACTCGGGCGGTTACAACGCCAACAGCATGTGGGGTCCGTCCACCGACCCCGCGTGGAAGCGCAACGACCCGACGGTCCAGATTCCGCGGCTGGTCGCCAACAACACCCGGATCTGGGTCTACTGCGGTAACGGCACACCGAGCGACCTTGGCGGCGACAACATGCCGGCGAAGTTCCTGGAAGGCCTCACGCTACGCACCAACCAGCAGTTCCAGAACACCTACGCGGCCGCCGGTGGTCGCAACGGGGTGTTCAACTTTCCGGCCAATGGGACACACTCGTGGCCCTACTGGAATCAACAGCTGGTTGCCATGAAGCCCGACATCCAGCAGGTGCTCCTCGGCAGCAATAACGCCGCCTAGGACCGCCTGAAACCCCAAAAGGCAGCATCGGCAGCAGCGCACCGGTCAGCGCTGCTGCCGATGCATTTTGTGACGGGCTAGTCGAGCAGCGCGCGGCGGTCGGAGTGGAAGTAGGTATAGCCGGTCGTCAACGCGCACATGGCTGAAGCGACCACCAGCATCTGGTCGCCGCTGACGACCAAACTGATAGCGCCGCCCAACGTGGCGCCCAAAACGAAGCTGGCGAATAGCAGGAAGTAGCCGAGCCAGTCCGCC
Source organism: uncultured Actinomycetota bacterium (assembly GCA_963784665.1). Lineage (GTDB taxonomy): Bacteria > Actinomycetota > Actinomycetes > Mycobacteriales > Mycobacteriaceae > Mycobacterium. The sequence goes on along the minus strand of CAWASA010000018.1, from coordinate 41,681 downwards.
GCCTTTCCGCCCGCGATATGGCGTTCGATGCCCTGCCCCATCTTCACCAGCGTGCCGGTCACATAGCTGAGCGGAATGGAAACCTCACCGTCTTTAACAAACGACGTGTTCAGAGCGCCAATTCCGAAGACTACAAACAGAATTGGCGTGAACTCGAGCAAGTTCTGGTTCCACCGGCCTATGACGATATCGAGCGTGGTGGCCGCCACCAGGCAGAAGGTCGTGAGCACGGTAGGGCCGTGCGGATGGGCCACCCAGAAATGGCGCCTGCACACTGACGCAACGACCACGCCGGCGACGAAGCACACAATCAGCAGCCCCGCGGTGACCGAGAGCAACACATCGCCCCGGAAGTATCCGAGCGCAGCGCGTTGCGCGTTCCCGGTCATGAAGGTCACGAAGTACCCCGCGGAGTGGGTGAATGCGGTCGCCCCCAGCACACCCGCCAGCCCGGCCAGCACCCACGACAACCGCGACTCGCTATTGAAAACCTCACTCGCCACACGAACATGCTTTCAGACACCGGCAGTCCGCGCCGAGGTCCTACACCTAGGCCGTGGTGAGCCGGGCGATGGAGCGCAGCGGGATCGGCAACCATCCGGGCCGGTGCCGCGCCTCATAGCCGGCCTCATAGACGGCCTTGTCGAGTTCGTAGGCGGCCAGCAGCTGCGCCGAATCGCGCGGATCGATTCCCGAAGCCGCCGCATAGCCGTCGCAGAACGCGGTGCGGTTGCGCTCCACCCATTCACGGGCGCGGGCGGCCAGCTGCTTGTCGGCTGCCTGGTCCACCAGTGGCCCGTAAGCGGCGTACTCGAAGGACCGCAAAACACCGGCCACGTCACGCAACGGTGAATCCGGCGCCCGGCGTTCGTCAAGCGGCTGCCCCGGCTCGCCTTCAAAGTCGATCAGCAGCCAGCTCTCCGGGGTGCGCAGCACCTGTCCCAGGTGCAGATCACCGTGCACTCGCTGAACCGTGATCATCTCGCCCGCAAGCTTCTGGAAGCGCTCTTCGATCGTTGCCGCGTAGTCCGTCAGTTCAGGGACCTTGGCGACGGTCGCCGACAGCCGGGCCAGCACGCTGTCTACCGGGAAGGCTGCCTGTGCCGTTCCCAGGGACTCGGCCAGCGTGGCGTGCACGGACGCAACGGCTTCACCAAGCCGGCAGGACTCGCCGGCGAAGTCGCCGCCTACTTCGTAGGCATACAGGTCACCCTCCGCGAACAGGTCACGGACGCTGGCGCTGGCCATTGCCCATCCTTCAGCGGCATTGGACGCGAACTCGGTCACCATGCCCAGGGGCCACGCCGTATCGGCCGTGTCGTCCGACCCGGCCATCTGGTAGGTACCGAGCAGCCGGGCCACGTGCGGGTTACCGGCGCGGCCGAGTACCCGGTTCAGTTCGATATCGGGGTTGACGCCGCTGCTGACCCGACGAAACACCTTGAAGATCGCGTCTCTGTCGAAGATCACGCTGGTGTTGCTCTGCTCGGCGTCGGAGACGTGCGGCATCGCCTCCAACGGCAGCTCGACGTCTGGTTCCTTGGCAAACGTCACGTCGGTGCCGGACGAACCGCGGACGGCTGATGAGTTGATCAATGAGAGCAGAAATTGCGGCGCATCGCTGTCGTACAGGGCGTCGAAGCCGGTCCGGTCGCCGGCGGCGCCGATCGTGGCCACCGTGCTGTACTCGGAGACCGGCGCGGAATCCCATCTGACGATCACCTGGTAGCGCTCCGACGAACCATCGGTGTAGTCGGCGTCGACCAGCACCAGGTCCAGATCGTCGCGAAGTGGGATGACGACGCCGGCCTCGGCGGCGGTCAGTTGCCGGTTGCGTCCGGCGTACCACCGTTGCTGTGGGAGCCACTCAAACCAAGGCAGCTTGGCTGGCAGAGTCATGGGCGCCGCTCCTCTCCCCCGCAAGCGGGTGGTACCCCCACATCGCTTCGCTTTGCATCGTCGCCGGCGCGGTCATGCGTTCTCCTCAGATGCGGACAACTGGAACCAGTAGAACCCGTGTCCCGGCAGTGTCAGCAGGTAGGGCAGGTGGCCGATGCGTGGAAATTCCACCTGCCCGGTCAGCTCGATCGGCGTCCAGCCGCTCCAATGCTGCAGGTTCAGTTCGATGGGCTGCGGGAACCGCGAGAGGTTGTTGACGCACAGCACAGTGTCGCCATCATCTGCCGCTTGGCGCACGAATGCCAGCACCGACGGATTCGACCCTCCTAATTCCTCGAATGAGCCGACGGCGAACGCGTCGTGCCGGCGGCGCACCGCCAACATCGTGCGGGTGAAGTTGAGCAGGGACGTCGAAGTGTCACGTTGGGCCTCCACGTTGACGGCCTGGTAGCCGTAGACCGGGTCCTGGCTGGGCGGTAGGTACAGTCGGCCCGGGTTTGCGGTGGAGAAGCCGGCGTTGCGGTCCGGTGTCCACTGCATCGGGGTGCGCACGCCGTCGCGATCCCCCAACCAGATCACGTCGCCCATGCCGATTTCATCGCCGTAGTACAGGACCGGCGAGCCGGGCAGCGAGAGCAGCAGCGCGGTGAACAACTCGATCTGGTTGCGGTCGTTGTCCAGCAGTGGAGCCAGCCGGCGACGGATTCCGACGTTCGCCTTCATCCGCGGATCCTTGGCGTACTCGGAATACATGTAGTCGCGTTCGTCGTCGGTGACCATTTCCAGCGTCAACTCGTCATGGTTGCGCAGGAAGATTCCCCACTGAGCCATATCGGGGATGTCGGGCGTCTGGGCCAGGATCTCCGAGATCGGAAAACGGGACTCCCGGCGGACCGCCATGAAGATGCGCGGCATGAGCGGGAAGTGGAATGCCATGTGGCATTCGTCGCCGCCGGTGCTGGGGTCGCCGAAGTATTCGACGACATCGCTCGGCCATTGGTTGGCCTCGGCCAGCAGCACCCGGCCCGGAAATTCGTCGTCGACGACTTTGCGGACGCGCTTGAGGAAGGAGTGGGTCTCGGGCAGGTTCTCGCAGTTGGTGCTCTCTCGCTCGAACAGATAGGGCACCGCATCGAGGCGAAACCCGTCGATCCCGAGTCCGAGCCAGAAGCGAATGACGTCGATCATCGCCTCCTGCACGGCCGGGTTCTCGTAGTTGAGGTCCGGCTGGTGCGAAAAGAACCGGTGCCAGTAGAACTGGCGGCGGACCGGATCGAAGGTCCAGTTCGACTCTTCGGTGTCGACGAAGATGATCCGGGCGTCGGCGTACTTCTGACTGGTGTCGCTCCACACGTAGTAATCGGCATACGGCCCGTCGGGATCATGGCGCGACTCCTGGAACCACGGGTGCGAGTCCGAGGTGTGATTCATCACCAGGTCGGTGATGATCCGGATACCCCGCTGGTGAGCGGCGTCGAGCAGCGCGACGAAATCGTCGACGGTGCCGAATTCGGGCAGCACCTTGTAGAAGTCCCGGATGTCATAGCCACCGTCCCGCAGCGGTGAGTCGTAGAACGGAGGCAGCCAGATGCAGTCGATGCCGAGCCACTGCAAGTAGTCCAGGCGCTCCAGCAGGCCACGCAAGTCGCCGACGCCGTCTGCGCTGGCGTCGTAGAACGCCCGAACCAGCACCTCGTAGAAGACGGCGTGCTTGAACCAGGTCGGGTCGGCGGGCAGTGCGGCGGCATTGCGGAAATCCTCGGCATTCGGGTGCTCAACCACGCCATCCTGGACGTGACTGCCCCCCTCGGGATGGTGCTCGACAGCGTCTCGTGCGTCGTTCATCAAATCCACGATGCCACGGGTACCCGAGGCGCGACGTTCGGAATCACGCCCGCACATATGGGACGAATCACGCCTGGCGGCAAGCGAATTAGCCGGCGGCTAGGCAGCATCCGAGTGGATATCAGGCCGGGGGTCCCTCCGCTAACGTCACGTTCGCGGTGCGGTCGCCGCCCCCATCAGCGCGGTAGTGCACTGCGATCGTGTCCCCGGGGTGATGCGGGATGAGCACATCCGTCATCGAGGTGGCCCCGTTGACCGGGACATTGTCGACCCCGGTGATGACGTCGCCGGCGGAGATTCCGGCGGCCGCGGCGGGGCCGGTACCGACCACACGTTCGACCCGCGCGCCGTTGCCGTTGCTGTCCGTCACGCCCAGGCCAAGGAATGCGGTGGGGCCGATATGCACCGTGTTCGATCCGACACCGGACCTGATCTGCCCGGCGACCCCCATCGCCCAACCGATCGGGATGGCGAAGCCCTGCCCGCCCGACATCTTGTAATTGTCAGTGGCCGCGGTGTTCACGCCGATTACCTGCCCGTTGTTGTTAACCAGGGGACCGCCCGAGTCGCCGGGCCTGATCGGCGTGTCGGCCTGGATCAGCCCGCCCAGCGACTCGTCAGCGCCGGTCAGGGTGTCAGTTGCCGAGACGGTCTGGTTGAGCGCGACAACCTTGCCGGCCACCGCGCTGGGTGTTCCACCCTGGCCACCGGCGTTGCCCATAGCGACGACCGGCTCACCGACCGAGACCCCGCCACCGATTGCGGCGGTCGGAAGCCCGGCCGCGCCACGAAGTTGCACCACGGCGATGTCTTGCTTCCGGTCATAGCCGATCACGTCGACGGCGTACGTCTGCCCGTTGCCGACGTCGAATGCGCTGATGTCCGTCGCGCCCGAGATCACGTGGTTGTTGGTCAGCACGACTCCGCCGGGATCGATGACGATGCCGGTTCCGGCCCCCACCGCGTTGTTGTAAGCGAACTTCGTGCTGATGTTGACCACTTGCGGCCCGACTTGGCCAACCAATGCCGCGGGGTCGAGCGGTACCTGGGGCCGGTCGCTGAACCGGTCGAGCGCCAGGGTGGACGGCCCGAAAGTTGTGGCGGATGCCGGCACCGTGCCGAGGCCCAGTCCGACCACAGTCAGCACACTGACCAACCATGACCACCAGACCGAGCGGTAGTGCGATTTGCTCATCCCGTCACCTTCCTGCTTGCGGTAAACGTCAGAACTGTCCCGGCCTCCGGATCTGGGCAGCACGACTTTATGTATATAACCGTAATGCAGGTAGCTATTCACGGCAGCGGGCACGTTTTGATCGGCGCCTTTTCCTGCGGGTCCTTGCTCACACCGCCGGTGTCGGCGCTATGGGATGAGTGAGATGACGGCTGATATCGCCGACCATGTCGATGAGTGTGAGGTCGCGGTAGGAGAACCGCCAGCGGCCCTGGACACGCTCAAAGCGGTCGTGATAACGCCCGGCGACTATGGTCTGCAGCGGGGACTCCTCGGTTTGTTGAAGCACCGTGTAGTAGCTGCGACAAATCGCGGTGCCGGCGTCCTCGTCGACCTCGATGATCGGATTGGTCGTCACATGCTTGGTGCGGGGTGTCCCATCGGCATGGAGCACGATGAGCGATCTCCAGATCCCCAGCAGCCGGACCGCGTCGATGGTGTCGTCCGGACCGACCCTGATGCGAGCGTGCTCGAAGAGCGCGGCCGCCCCCGCCAGGTCCCCGGTATCAATGCATTCGGCGTACCGATAAAGGAGGTTTGCGATCTGCGTCTCCGCCAGCATGCGGTTAACCTAGCGCGGCGACCCCAAACCTTCCGAGCGGGCCGGAACGGCCCGGCGCCCTAAGCTGACACGGTGGGCGAATTCGACCCTAAGACCAGGTTCACACGGTCCTCCGTAGCCCGACTGGCCACCATCACGCCCGACGGCACACCGCACCTGGTGCCGGTGGTATTCGCGGTCGCCGATGACTCCCCGGACGGCCATGACGTTGTGTACACCGCCGTCGACGCGAAACCCAAAACAACGAAACGGCTGCGCCGCTTAGCCAACATCGAAAGCAACCCACAAGTGAGCCTGCTCGTCGACCACTACGCCGACGACTGGACGCAGTTGTGGTGGGTGCGAGTCGACGGTGTCGCCACTGTCCATACGGACGGCGAAACTATGGATATCGGATACCGGCTGCTGCGCGCGAAATACCCTCAGTACCAATCGGTTCCGTTGAACGGTCCGGTAATCGCGGTCGCGGTGCGCCGGTGGTCCAGCTGGCGCCCCTGAGCGCCCGGCGTGCACGCATCGAAAAGCAGCGCGACTCTTCAGTCGGTAACGGTTACCGTTCTCGTGTGATGCTTGACTGTCGGCGTGTACTCGTCTACCTGCGCACACTTCGGTCTGCCTTCACAATCGCCCTCGGGGTTGTGCTGGTGCTGACGGGGTGTTCCACGAAGCCCGGCAAATCGTCTGATTCCAGCACATCGACTGCGCCGCCGTGCCCAACCGCTCCGGTCGAGGTGGCAGTCAGCGTGTCTCAGTGGGGCGACATCGTCTCGACGCTTGGCGGCAACTGCGCCAAGGTGACGACGGCACTGGCGAGTTCGTCGGTTGACCCGCACGACTACGAGCCCTCCCCTTCCAACGCCAATTCCTTTTCCCATGCAAGGCTCGTCGTGATCAATGGCGCGGGTTACGACGCATGGGCCACGAAGTTGGCCGCCGCCACGGCTCCTAATGCCCCTGTCGTCAGCGCCGCCGCGGTGACCAAAACTCCCAGCGGCGCCAACCCGCATCTGTGGTACAGCCCTCCGGCGGTCACCGCGGTCGCTGACGCGTTAGCCGCCGCGTTGAGCAAGTTGTCTCCCTCGGCGGCCGACTATTTCGCCGGCCGGCGGTCGGCGTTCAGCGCCGGGCTCAAGCCCTACACGGATCTCATCGCCAAGATCAAGAAAGAGGCGTCGGGCAAATCGTATGCCGCGACCGAGAGCGTCTTCGACTACATGGCCGCGGCGCTCGGCTTGGTCGACAAAACCCCCGAAGGCTACCAACGAGCCATCACAAACGAGACTGATCCGTCACCGGCTGACATTGAGGCATTCCGCGCAGTGCTCGCTCACCGTCAGGTCGATGTGCTGATCTTCAACATCCAAACCCAGGGGGCGGTGCCGGAGAAGATCCGCGGGACTGCGCAGCGATCTGGCGTGCCGATCGTTGCAGTTACCGAGACGCTGCCGCCAGGGGCGGTCTCGTTCCAGAGTTGGCAGGTCGACCAGCTCGACAACTTGGCCAAGGCGCTCGGTGTCCCCGCCTGACCCGGATTCCACTGCGCTGGCCTTCGACGATGTCAGCGTTGTGCGCGGCGGACGGCTGCTCTGGTCGGAGGCGACCTTCGAGGTGCCGTCTGGCGGAGTGGTCGCCGTTATCGGAGCGAATGGAGCAGGTAAAAGCACTCTTTTGCAGATGATTCTGGGACTGATCCCCGTCACCTCGGGACACATCCGGGTGCTCGGCAAGCGTCCGGGCGAGGACAACCACTCGATCGGCTACCTGCCGCAGAATTACGCCCTCCGCTCTGATCACGCAATCCGGGCCGCCGACGCGGTAATGCTCGGGCTGAACGGATACCGGTGGGCCTTCGGGCGCACCACTGCTGCGCAACGTCGCCGCGTCGGGGAAGCCCTGCAGTCGATGCGCGCTACGGAATTCGCCGCCAAACGCCTTTCGCAATTGTCCGGCGGACAACGCCAGCGAGTCGCGATCGCCGAGGCGCTGGTTGCGCGGCCCAAGCTGCTGATGCTCGACGAGCCGCTGGCCTCCCTGGATCTACGCAGTCAGCGCGAGATCGTCGAGCTACTTCAGCGCCTGCACCACGACAGGCACGTCACGATCCTCGTCGTCGCCCACGATCTGAATCCCGTGCTGAACCTGCTCGACAGTGCGATCTATCTGCTTGACGGTCACGCGCATTACGACACCATCAACAGCGTGCTCGACGACGCGTTGCTCAGTCACATCTATGGCACCCCGATCGAAGTCGCCCACTGCCCGCACGGAGAGCTCTACATCAGGAGCGTCGTATGACGACACGTCTGGTCGCCGTGGGCTATCAGGGAGATTGGTGGCCGATCTTGACGTCTCCGTTCATGCGCGATGCGCTGCTGGGCGGGACCATCGTGGCGCTCGCCGCCGGCCTCATCGGCTACTTCGTCGTTATCCGCAACACTGCGTTCGCGGCGCACGCGCTGGCACACATCGGCCTGCCGGGCGCGACGGGAGCGGTGTTGGTCGGTCTGCCCGTCGCGTTCGGCCTCGGGGTCTTCTGCGTGGGCGGCGCGGTCGTCATCGGCGCGCTGGGCAAACGGGCCGCCGAGCGCGATGTCGCCACCGGCACAGTCTTGGCAATGGCCATCGGCCTGGCGCTGTTCTTCAACTCGCTGGCCACCAAGGCATCCGGCACCATGACGAACATCCTGTTCGGAAACCTCCTGGCGATCTCGCGCGAACAGCTTGTCGGCTTCGCGGGCCTGTTGATACTTCTGGCTCTGAGCATCGGCGTTATCTATCGTCCATTGCTGTTCGCGTCGATCAACTTTCAAGTTGCCGAGGCCAAAGGCGTACCCGCCCGGGGACTGTCGATCATTTTCATGGCCCTGCTGGGGCTCGCGGTGACGATGGCTATCCAAGCCGTCGGAAGCTTGCTGCTCTTCGCCCTCGTCGTCACCCCCGCCGCGACCGCCATCATGCTGACGGCCAGGCCCGGCTTCGCCATGCTCATCTCGACGGTCATCAGCACAGCGTCGGTCTGGCTGGGGCTCGGCGTGTCGGCCATGTTCGATCTGCCACCAAGCTTTGTCATCGTGACCATCGCCTGCGCGGCATGGTTCCTGGTCCGCGTCGCAATCCACCGTGTTCGGCCGAGCACCAAAGGATCTGACTCTCCGGGGCCGGCCGTTCCACCGATTCCACCCGAACCAACCCGGGCCGCACCTCCGCCCACCGTGTGACCACGCAAAACGTTCACCGCCTCGCTTCGCAGATCCATCGATCCGGCCCGGCGGTCTTGTGATGGGCGGTAGTTGGGTGAATGGTAGCTAGGTAGGTGTACAGCGGGGCGCGGCCTGGGAAACTTGGAGGAAAGTCATGGCGGACAGGACGAATACTTCCCAGGGCGCGGGAAACGCTCCTGCCCCGAACGGGCCCGGCGACATTCGCAATGTGGTTCTGGTAGGGCCCTCGGGGGGCGGCAAGACCACCCTCGTCGAAACCCTGCTGGTTGCCGCGGGGGTGCTGACCAGAGCGGGCTCAGTCGCGGACGGCAGCACAGTCTGCGACTACGACGAGGCCGAGATCCGGCAACAGCGATCGGTGGGCGTTGCCGTGGCCTCCTTGTCACACGACGGCATCAAGGTCAACCTCGTCGACACACCCGGATACGCCGACTTCGTCGGCGAGTTGCGAGCCGGGTTGCGCGCCGCGGACTGCGCGCTGTTCGTGATCGCCGCGAACGAAGGCGTCGACGAGCCGACCAAATCGCTGTGGCAGGAATGCAGCCAGGTCAGCATGCCCCGCGCTGTGGTGATCACCAAACTCGACCACGCCCGCGCGAACTACCAGGAGGCACTGGCCGCCGCACAGAACGCGTTCGGCGACAAGGTCTTACCACTTTATCTGCCGACCGGCCTGCCATCCTGCGAGGGCCTGATCGGGCTGCTATCGCAGACGCGCTACCAGTACGCCGGCGGTAAGCGGACCATGCACCCGCCGGACCCATCGGACGCCGAGCGGATCGAGGATGCGCGCGGCACCCTGATCGAAGGAATCATTGAGGAATCAGAGGACGAGTCACTGATGGACCGTTATCTCGGCGGCGAGTCCATCGACGAGTCAGTGCTCATCCAGGACTTGGAGAGAGCCGTTGCCCGCGGGTCCTTCTTCCCGGTGATTCCCGTGTGCAGCAGCACCGGCGTTGGCACCCTGGAACTGCTGGAGGTGGCCACGCGCGGATTCCCGTCTCCCATGGAACACCCACTACCGGAGGTCTTTACGCCGCAAGGCTCTCCACACGCAACCCTGGTTTGTGACGCTGACGCGCCGTTGCTCGCGGAGGTGGTGAAGACGACGTCAGACCCCTACGTCGGCAGGGTCAGCTTGGTCCGGGTGTTTTCCGGGACCATCGGGCCCGACACGACGGTTCACGTGTCGGGCCATTTTGCGTCGTTCTTCGGCGCGACCAACGGGAATGGGAATACGCACCCCGACCACGACGAAGACGAACGTATCGGGGTCCTGTCCTTCCCGCTCGGCAAGCAGCAGCGCCCCGCCCCGGCCGTGGTGGCGGGCGACATCTGCGCGATCGGCAAGCTGAGCCGCGCCGAAACAGGCGACACGCTCTCGGACAAGTCAGAGCCGCTGGTACTGAAACCTTGGACAATGCCCGAGCCCCTGCTGCCGGTCGCAATTGCGGCGCATGCCAAGACCGACGAAGACAAATTGTCGGTGGGGCTCGGGCGGCTGGCCGCCGAAGACCCCACACTGCGGATCGAGCAGAACCAGGAGACCCACCAGATCGTGCTCTGGTGTATGGGCGAGGCCCATGCCGGCGTTGTCCTCGACGCGTTGGCCAATCGGTACGGCATTACGGTCGACACAGTGGAACTCCGCGTCCCGTTGCGAGAAACCTTCGGCGGCAAAGCAAAAGGCCACGGCCGCCACATCAAGCAGTCCGGCGGGCACGGCCAGTACGCCGTGTGCGATATCGAAGTGGAACCGCTGCCGGAAGGCTCCGGATTCGAGTTCGTCGACAAAGTGGTCGGCGGAGCAGTGCCGCGGCAATTCATTCCGAGTGTGGAGAAGGGTGTGCGTGCGCAGATGGAAAAGGGAGTGCACGCCGGCTATCCAGTGGTCGACATCCGGGTCACCCTGCTCGACGGCAAAGCCCACAGCGTCGACTCGTCGGACTTCGCCTTCCAAATGGCGGGTGCGTTGGCGTTGCGGGAGGCGGCAGTGGCGACGAAGGTGGCTCTGCTGGAACCCATCGACGAAATCTCGGTGCTGGTGCCCGACGACTTCGTCGGTGCGGTGATGGGCGACCTCTCGGGTCGCCGCGGCCGAGTGCTCGGTACCGACACCGCGGGTAACGCGCGCACCGTAGTCAAAGCCGAGGTGCCCCAGGTCGAATTGACGCGCTACGCAATTGACTTGCGCTCACTGGCGCATGGGGCCGCGTCATTCACCCGTTCGTTTGCCCGCTACGAACCCATGCCGGAATCCGCAGCCGCCCGGGTGAAGGCCACCGTCTAAACGGCTTTCACGCAGCTGGCCGTTACGCCTCACCGCCGAACTGTTCGGCCACAGCGCGACGGTCCAGCGAGCCTTTTGCGGTGTGCGGCAACGCGCTCGCTTCCCGGAAGCTGGCCGGCACCTCAAACGGCGCCAGCCGCTCGCGGCAGAACGACGCAAGCTCAGCCGGACTCGGCGCGGCGGATCCGCGGGGCACAATCACCGCGGCCACTGTCTCGCCGTACATCTTGTCCGGCACGCCGAACACGGCCACCTCCAGCACGTCGGGATGGCTGGCCAAAATGCCCTCGACGTGCTCCGGCGAAATCTTTTCGCCGCCCCGGTTGATGAGTTCCTTGATCCGGCCGCGGATCCTCAGGTCGCCGGCCGCTGACAGTGATCCCAAGTCACCGGTGCGCAGCCATCCGTCGGTGAAGTTGGCGGCCGTGATCGCCGGATCGCCAAGGTAACCGCGCACCACGGTGAGACCATGCAGCCACACCTCCCCGACGGCATCCGCGGGCGCGGGCCGTCCGTCCGACCCGCTGATCCGGATTTCCGGCCCGGTTGAGCGGCCGACGAGACCCTGTGTGGCAGCCGGGTTTTCGTTGTGATCGATGCCTCCGATAGGAGTCGTGGCAACCTGGTGGGTGGCCTCGGTCATGCCGAAAGCACATACCACCGGTGCCGAGAACGTGTCTTGCAGCGCCTGCGCCGTTTCGGCGGTGAGCGGGGCGCTGCAACTGCGGATGAAACGCAAAGCGGCTCGTTCGCTTCCCGGCTGGTCGGTTTTGGCCCGCTCCAACAAGATTTGGTGAATCGTCGGGACCGCGGTGTACCAGGTGGCCGCAACGGCGTGGATGTCGTCCCAGAAGGTGTGAGCCGAGAACCGCCCCCGCGCGGGCAGCAACACCGTTCCGCCAGACACCAGGGTCGCCAGCAACGCGGCGAGCAGACCGTGACCGTGGTAGAGCGGCATCACCGCGACCGTCGCATCCCGCGGACCGAGCTCGTATCCGGCGATGATGGCCCGCACTGAGCCGGCGATGTTCTTGCGAGTCCACGGGACCATCTTCGGCACCCCTGTGGTTCCGCCGGTGAACATGATCATCGCGTCGTCGTCGCGTAGCCCCTCTGGGGTCGAAAAGTCCTCCCTCGGTGCCGTGGCGGCGTCCAGGTTGACCGCCAAACCACGACCGTCACGGCTGGCGGTCACCGCGAGCGGCCACCACCGCAAGGCCGGTTCGTCGTTGTCGCCAGGACCCCCAGGTTTAACGCCGTCGACGAGCACCACTCGTGCGCCCGCCGCCTCGCTGCGGGCGCACTGCTCGCTGACGGGCAAGGCCGGATCCAGCGGGACCACGATCAGATCCGCTCGCGACGCCGCCAACAACGCGACAACGAATTCGGCGTTGCTCCCGGCACGCAGCGCGATCCGATCACCCGGCAGTAGGCCACCACGCTTCAGCTGTCCGGCCAGCTCATCTACCAGGCGCAGTAGGTCGACGTAGCTGACCGGTATGCGATCGGAGGTGACGACAAGCGCCGGTGCCTCCGGAGATCGGCGTGCCGCCACCTCGACCAGATCGGCGATGCGCGGGCTCGCAGATTCCGCCGACCCCACAACCTCGTTGCTTGTGATCGAGTCAGTCCTCATCGCCGCACTCCTTCCGTCGCCAGTGAAAGCTCTTGCTCGCACCATGCCGAGCTACCCCCTGTTCGTCCAATACTGATCCACTCACGACCGATAACTGTTGACTATTGAACCGGCAGTACCGGCGCTGAGCTGCCGTCGATAGACCGCGTTGATCGCTGCATAGCGGCTTAGTCTTGGACAGCCGCTGGCACCAAGACCACAGTGGTCACTGAGGTAATACTGCACGGTGCGGGCGGATCGGCCCGCCGACCACAATCCACACGAGGAGTCGCCACCATGACCACAGTTTCGGCATCTCCCAGCCAAGGGCAGGAATCGACGCGTTTGGTCGACGGCTTCCACCTTGTGGTGGACGCGCTCAAGGCCAACGACGTCGACACCATTTACGGTGTCGTCGGCATCCCGATCACCGACCTCGCCCGCGTCGCGCAGGCGTCGGGAATTCGCTACATCGGCTTTCGGCAGGAGACCTCGGCCGGTAACGCCGCGGCGGCTGCCGGGTTTCTTACCCGTCGGCCGGGCGTGTGCCTGACGGTGTCGGCGCCCGGTTTTCTCAACGGCCTGGCCGCGCTGGCGAACGCGACGACGAATTGCTTCCCGATGATCCAGATCTCGGGTTCGAGCAATCGAGCGATGGTGGATTTGCAGCGAGGCGACTACGGCGAGCTCGACCAGCTCACCGCCGCGCGGCCGTTCGCGAAGGCCGCCTACCGGATCAGCCGGATCGAGGACATCGGGCGCGGCGTCGCGCGCGCCATTCGCACGGCGGTCTCCGGCCGGCCGGGCGGCGTTTACCTCGATATCCCCGGTGACGTTCTGGGTCAAGCCATGGACGCATCCGCCGCCGCAGACACCGTCTGGCGCGTTGTCGACCCTGCTCCCCGGCAGCTCCCGGCGAAGGAAGCGGTCGATCGGGCACTGCAGGTGCTCGCGCAAGCACGGCGACCGTTGATCGTCCTCGGCAAAGGCGCAGCATATTCGCAAGCCGACGGTGAGATCCGAACGTTCTTGGAGGCCACCGGAATTCCTTTCCTGCCGATGTCAATGGCCAAAGGGCTGCTGCCTGACTCCCATCCGCAGTCCGCCGCGGCCGCGCGCTCGCTGGCCGTGGCGCGCGCCGACGCGATCTTGCTCGTCGGCGCGCGGCTGAACTGGCTACTCGGGCACGGAGAATCCCCGCAATGGTCCGCAGATGCCAAGTTCGTGCAAGTCGATATCGCGGCGTCGGAGCTCGACAGCAACCAGCCGATCGCGGCGCCGCTGGTCGGGGACATCGGCTCGGTGATGTCGGCGCTATGTGACGGCGTGACCGCCCATCCGATGGCAGCACCCGCGGAATGGACCAACGAGCTGGCCGATCGCACAGCACGCAACGATGCCAAAATGCGTGAGCGCCTGGCCGAAGATCCGTATCCCATGCGGTTTTACAACGCCCTCGGCGCCATTCGTTCTGTGCTGCAGGAGAACCCGGATGTCTATGTGGTCAACGAGGGGGCTAACGCGCTGGACCTGGCCCGTAATGTCATCGACATGGAGGCACCGCGACACCGGCTCGACACGGGAACCTGGGGCGTGATGGGTATCGGTATGGGCTACGCCATCGCCGCCGCCGTCGAAACCGGCAAACCTGTGGTCGCGATCGAGGGGGACAGCGCATTCGGCTTCAGCGGAATGGAAATCGAGACCATCTGCCGCTACCGACTGCCGGTGACGGTCGTCATCCTCAACAATGGCGGCGTCTATCGCGGCGACGAAGCGCCAACGGGGAACGATCCGGCGCCCACCGTGCTGAATGCGCGGGCGCATCACGAGCTGATAGCACAGGCGTTCGGCGGCAAGGGATATCACGTCACCACACCGTCCGAGCTGCGGTCGGCACTGGGCGAAGCGATTGGCTCTAACGGACCATCGATCATCGACTGCGAGCTCGACCCGGCAGCCGGGGTGGAAAGCGGGCATCTGGCGAGCCTGAACCCGACCAGCGCAGCAGCGTCGCCGCCGGCTACGGTCAGCGCCGGTGCGTGATTCCCAGTAGCTGCGCGTCGAAGAACTCATTCAGCGACAGCTGTTGCGCGGATGCGGCGAGTGCACGGGCGACTGGTGATCCCGGCCCGGCGGAGTTGGTGGCGAGCGCGATGTCGGCTTTGAGCACTGGATCGACCATTTCCACCGCGCGGATCTCCGCGCTCAGCGGCGATGTCCACAGCCAGGTGTGTGGCACGATGCATGCCCAGTTCCCCGCGGCGACCTGCGCGAACAGCGAAGCGACGGAATCAGTTTCAACTTGCGGAGTGACGGTGATGGCATGGTCGGCGAATGCCTTGTCAATGATCTGGCGGTCCCGCATATCGGTGGTGAGCAAGGCCAGTGGCAACTGCGCGGCGTCCGGCCACGTCAGCGTCGCCGCACCAGAGGGCAACATGTCCGCGGGCGACAGCAGCACGTAACGCTCCTCATACAGCGGCACCAGGTTCATGTCGTGACCGTCATCAGGCGCCGCGTGCACTATGGCGGCATCCAGTTCAAACTCGCGCAGACGTCGGTAGAGTTCGGTGGCAGCCAGCCGGGAAAGGATCTGCACCTGCGCCAACGGGTGCGCCGAACAAAACGCCGAGAGCACCAGGGACGCTGTCGTCGAGGCGGTTGGAACCGTGCCCAGCCGAAGCGTTCCGGTGATACCCGATCGCACGGCGTGAACCTCGGCCTTGAATGCATCGTGTTCGGCAAGAATCCGCCTGGCCCACACCACCAACCGCTCCCCTTCGGGCGTGAGGCCCTCGAAGCTGTGTCCACGATTGATCAGCGTGACGTTCAGCTCTCGTTCGAGTTTGGCGATCGCGGAGGATAGCGCGGGTTGGGAAACGTAGCACTTCTCGGCCGCCCGGGCGAAGTGCCGTTCGGAAGCGACCGCGACGAAGTACTCCAATTGACGGAAGAGCACCCGCACCTCCTCGGCCTTCGGGCACCGATTCGCTGAGGCTAACGCGTTGCTAGCACGCCAGCCAATCCAGTGTCGCCGATAAGTCTCGGACGTCCACTCCGATAGCACGGCACTCTTCAATCCCCCGCTCATACAGCCCTGAGATCGCGTCGGTCACCAGTACACTCCGGAAGTCGCGTTCGATGCCTCATAGATCGACGTCCGAGGGCAGTTCGGGAAGTTATAGCCAGCGAAAACCAGTGTATTGGTGCAACTTTCACGCAGATGCAGGTCAAGCTTGGTGTCGTAGAAGGCATCCCACCTTGGCTTGTACATCAGGTACTCAGCAGTTCGGACCTGCTGCAAACCACCGGCCAGCAGCAATTTATGTTCCAGGACAACAACATTGGGCAATAGCTCTGCAGCGATCTGCGAACCGCACTCGTATCCTCAACCCGCATCGGAGCATCATCGGCATAGAAAACGCGCTGCATGTCGATCAGCACCAGAGCGGCCGAGCCCGCCAATGGACGCGTGTAGCGGTCCTCTAAGGTCATGTTCGCTCCTCCCTGGTTCTGCCCCGTGACCGGATCGAACTCAACCGGTGATCGGAGCGTTATTGTGGCGACTGGTGAACCGCCCAACGTTTGCTGAAAACGGTAATAGCGGGTCAGCCAGTAGAATATCGTTGTGTTGATCGCACCATTTCGAAGGGTGGGCGCCATGCGTCGAGTGGGTCGTTATCTAGTCGTTATGGTGGCGATCACGGTCATAGGCGCGTTCGGAAGCGGCACTCGCAGCGTGGCTGCGGTCCCGATACCCGAACCGGTCCCCGGGGTTGCCGCGGTTTTGCCGGCTGATGGCGCGCTGGTGGGCGTGGCGCACCCTGTCGTCGTGACGTTCACTGCGCCGGTCACCGATCGCGTTGCCGCCGAACGGTCCATCCACGTCACGTCCCCGAGCAATATGCCCGGACACTTCGATTGGGTCGAGCACAATGTCGTGCAGTGGGTTCCGAATCACTATTGGCCCGCGCATAGCCACGTCTCGGTGGGTGTGCAGGCCCTGACGACGGGCTTCGACACCGGTGACGAGTTGCTCGGTGTTGCCAGCATCTCCGCACACACCTTCACCGTCAGCAGAAACGGAGAAGTGCTCCGTACCATGCCGGCGTCAATGGGTAAGCCCGCCCGCCCGACACCGACCGGCAACTTCACCGCTTTGTCGAAGGAGCGCACCGTGGTGATGGACTCGCGGACCATCGGTATCCCGCTGAGTTCACCCGAGGGATACAAGATCACCGCTTCGTACGCGGTCCGCGTCACCTGGAGCGGTGTTTACGTGCACTCGGCCCCATGGTCGGTGGACTCCCAGGGCTACGCCAACGTCAGTCACGGATGCATCAACCTCAGCCCCGACAACGCCGCGTGGTATTTCAACCAGGTGAACGTCGGCGACCCAATCCAGGTCGTGTCCTAACGGTTTCCTGCACCGGCAAATCACGAGCCGACTGAGATCCGGCGCGTACAGAGCAGCTGTGACGACCATCACAACAGTTGAAAGGAAGACTGGCCCGCGGCGGTGAGTTCTCGGTGGACAAGTGATCTGAGCGGGAGGCTGGGAATGACCGGTGATGCGAAGCGCGAGAGCGGTACCCCCGCAGGCCCCGGCGGCGCAGCACGGCAGCGAGTAGCCCAACGCATCCGCCAGCTGTACGCCGGCGACGACCAGTTCCAAAACGCCACGCCAGATCTTTCGCTCCAGGAGGCGGCGCGCCAACTGAATCTTCGACTCCCCCAGATCCTGGAAATGTTCGTACACGGCTACGCGGATCGCCCCGCGTTGGGCTGGCGGGCACGTTCGCTGACAACCGATCCCGCGACCGGCCGCACCATCGCGCAGCTGCTGCCCCGGTTCGACACCATGACGTACCGCGAGCTATGGGCCAACGTGGGCGCGATCGCCAGCGCGTGGCGACACGATGCGACGAATCCCGTGGCGCCCGGAGACTTCGTCGCCACTGTCGGTTTCGCGAGTCCCGAGTATCTGACTGTCGACCTGGTATGCGGCTATCTCGGGCTGGTGGCGGTACCGCTGCAGCACAACGCGGCGGCGTCACGATTGCGGCCAATCATCGCCGAGGTCGAGCCACGGGTACTCGTGGCGGGCGCCGGTTATCTCGACCTTGCTGTCGAAGCGGCGCTGGGGGCACATCGTTGCGGCGCTTGGTGGTTTTCGACTACCAGCCAACGATCGACGATCAGCGCGAGACTCTGGCACGCGCGCGGGCGAAGCTGGCGGCCGCCGGCATGGCGGTGACCATCGAGACGCTCGACGAGGTGATCGAGCGCGGTCGCACCCTGCCGCCCGAGCCGATGTACACCGGCGGAACCGATCAGCGACTCGCCATGATCATGTACACATCGGGCAGCACCGGATTGCCCAAGGGCGCCATGTACACCGAGCGGATGGTCTGCAAGGTGTGGACCAACGAGCTGATGCCCGACTTTGCAGACACGCCCGTGTTCAACGCTAACTTCATGCCGCTCAATCACCTCGGTGGTCGAATACCGCTGTCGACGTCGTTCCAAGCGGGCGGCACCAGTTACTTCGTGCCGGAGAGCGACCTGTCGACGTTGTTCGAAGACTGGAATCTGGTGCGCCCCACCGAGATGGGGTTGGTGCCCCGGGTGGCAGAAATGCTGTACCAGCGCTACCAAAGCGCCGTTGATCGGCGAGTCGCCCTCGGCGCCGACACCGGGTCCGCCGAGGCGCAGGCGCAAGCCGAGCTGCGCGAACAGGTCCTTGGTGGGCGCATCGTCACCGCCTTCTGTGGCACAGCGCCACTGGCAGCGGAGATGAGAAGTTTCGTCGAGACATGCCTGGATGTGCATGTGCTCGACGGCTACGGCTTGACCGAGGTCGGAATGGTGACCAAGGACGGGTGGATCATCCGCCCTCCGGTTCTGGACTATAAGCTCGTCGACGTTCCGGAGCTGGGCTACTTCATTACCGACAAGCCTTACCCGCGCGGCGAGCTGCTGGTGAAGTCGCTGACTGCCACGCCTGGGTACTTCAAGCGGCCGGATGTCACCGTCAATGCCTTCGATCCCGACGGCTATTACCGGACCGGTGATGTGATGGCCGAGTTTGAACCGGATCGACTTGCCGATGTCGACCGGCGCAACAACGTGTTGAAGTTGGCCCAGGGCGAGTTCGTGGCCGTCGCGCGCCTGGAAGCCGTGTTCGCCAGCGCAGCCCTGGTCCGCCAAATCTTCGTCTACGGCAACAGCGAACGCCCATATCTGCTGGCCATCGTCGTCCCGACCGCCGACGCGCTGGAAAGGTTCGCTGACGATCCCGACGGGCTTAACGCTGCCCTGAGCGAATCACTGCGCCAGTCAGCAAAACTCGCCGAGCTGCAGTCCTACGAGGTGCCTGTCGACTTTCTGGTCGAGTCCGAACCGTTCAGCGAAGACAACGGCCTGCTCTCCGGGGTGGGCAAGTTGCTACGGCCGAAACTCAAAGAGCACTACGCCGATCGACTCGAGCAATTGTATGTCGACCTGGCCGCCAACCGGGTGAGCGAGCTGCGTGCGCTGCGCGAGGGGGCGGCAGACCGCCCGGTCGTCGACACGCTGACGCGCGCGGCCGAGGCGCTGCTAGGCCTGGCCGGTGGCGCGCCGGAACCCGACGCCCTTTTCATTGAACTCGGCGGCGACTCCCTGTCGGCGTTGACGTTCTCCAACCTGCTGCATGACATCTTCGACGTTGAGGTGCCGGTAGGGGTGATCATCGGTCCGGCGACCGATCTGCGCCAGCTGGCGGAATACGTTGAATCAGAACGCAGCTCAGGCGCCCAGCGGCCGTCGTTCGCGACGGTGCACGGGCGTGACGCAACGGAGGTCCGCGCGGCGGACCTCACGCTGGAGAAGTTCATCGACGCGAAGACCTTGACCGAAGCCCCGGCCCTGCCGCGGGCCGCCGGTACACCGCACACGATCCTGCTGACCGGAGCCAACGGCTACCTGGGCCGCTTCCTTTGCCTGGAATGGCTGGAGCGGCTCG
Organism: uncultured Actinomycetota bacterium; assembly: GCA_963784665.1. Lineage (GTDB taxonomy): Bacteria > Actinomycetota > Actinomycetes > Mycobacteriales > Mycobacteriaceae > Mycobacterium. The sequence goes on along the minus strand of CAWASA010000018.1, from coordinate 22,003 downwards.
CTGAGACCGACGGACAAATCATCTGCATTGTGCGCGGCACAGACGCCCAAGCGGCAGCCAAGCGGCTGGAAGAGCGTTTACCACAGCGGGGATCCGCAATTGGTCCAACGGTTCCGCGACCTGGCGGTTGACCATCTCGAGGTCATCACCGGTGACATCGGTGAGCCGAATCTCGGCCTGGACCAAGCCACTTGGGAGAGGCTGGCCCAGAGAGTAGATCTGATCGTCCACCCGGCAGCGCTGGTCAACCACGTCCTGCCCTACGGTCAATTGTTCGGCCCCAACGTCGTTGGCACCGCCGAACTGATCCGCCTGGCGATCACTACCCGCATCAAACCGATCACCTATCTGTCGACCGTCGCGGTCGCTATGTCCGTCCAGCCGGCCAACTTCGCCGAAGACGGTGATATCCGGATGATCAGCCCGGTTCGTCCCATCGACGCCAACTACGCCAACGGATACGCGAACAGCAAGTGGGCGGGCGAGGTGCTGCTGCGTGAGGCGCACGACCTGTGCGGCCTGCCGGTCGCTGTTTTCCGATCCGACATGATCCTCGCCCACAGCCGCTACGCGGGACAGCTGAACGTGCCAGATGCGTTCACCCGTTTGGTGTTCAGCTTGCTGGTGACTGGCATCGCGCCGTGGTCTTTCTACGAACCCTCTGACCCGGACAATAGGGTGGATGCCCATTATGACGGGCTGCCCGCCGACTTCGTGGCCGAATCGGTCACTACGCTTGGCGAGCAGATAGCAACGGCCGATGAGGCTGCTGCGACTTACCGTTCGTTCGACGTGATGAACCCGCACGACGACGGTATTTCCCTGGACGTGTTCGTAGACTGGCTGATTGCCGCCGGCAACGACATTCGGCGCATCGACGACTATGACGAATGGCTCGGACGCTTCGCCACGGCGCTTCGGGCCTTGCCCGACAGGCAGCGTCAGCACTCAGTTCTGCCGTTGCTGGATGCTTACCGGAAACCGGAGAAGCCGCTGCGGGGCGCGCCGGCTCCGACGGATGTCTTCCGCAGCGCAGTGCAGATGGCCAAAATCGGTGCAGACAAAGATATTCCACATCTGTCGGCAGCTCTGATCGACAAGTATGTCTCTGATCTGCAGTTGTTGGGCTTGGTGTAGCCGCGGCCGGGCTAGCTGGGCAACCCGTTCTTGATCGCGGCGTCCTGCTTGCGGCCGATATCCGTCGCGACACCGGGATCGATCGGATCGTTGGGCGCGCTGTCGAATTCCAGGTTGACGAGCGCCTTGCCCTCGGTGAACAACAACACCGTCACCGCTTGGGAGTTGTCCGGAGAAGTACCGGAAATCATTGCCCCGTGGGAACCGACATCAACCGGCTGCCACGTACCGCTGACCTTCCCCGCGTAATTGGTTTTGGTGTTCTCCAATCCGGCCGCTGCCGTCGCCGGATCAGCGACGATCAAGATGGTGTCCCCGATTCGGCGGCTGTTGTCGGCGTTGGCGAACAGCTGCGCAACCCCAGGCGCATTATTGGGATTCAGCACGGGCGGTTGGGGAGCGGTGAGATCTCCGCCGATGTCGCTGGGCTTGATCAGCAAAGCGCCGTAGTCGGTGGGTTGTCCCGGCGACGGGCTCGACACCGCGCTCGAACTGGTCGATGAAGTGGCCGAGCTCGAGGATGTTGCCGGCGACGACGACGAGGCTTTGTTACTGCTCCCGCAACCGGTGATCGCACTGCCGACCGCAAGGGTGGCGACGGCCAAACCGGCCAGACTGATCCGAGCAACCTCCATGGGCGTTCCTTCCGGTCATCCATACACGAGTTTCGCCGTGGCGCCTGGCGCCGCCACGAAATACTGGTGGGGCCCGGACAGCGCCTATGAACATACGCCCGCATGCCCGCGGAGACGTACCAATTTCCGGCCTATGCTGGCGTCGGGGAACGGGATATTCGCGGGGTGAGGAGATCACGATGACGGCTACAGCAGCACGCGCGGTACGGTTCGACCGTTACGGAGGCCGCGAGGTGTTGTACGTGGCGGACATTGATATGCCGTCGCCCGGGCCGGGTGAGGTCGTGGTCGAAGTTCGCGCCGCCGGGATAAACCCCGGCGAGGCCGGCATCCGAGTCGGAGCCATGCATGAGATGTTTCCCGCCACGTTTCCGTCTGGTGAGGGCAGCGACCTCGCCGGCGTCGTGACCGCTGTGGGACCCGGGGTCACTGAATTCTTCGTCGGCGACGAGGTCCTTGGGTTCAGCTTGCGCCGGTCCAGCCACGCGACCCACACTGTGGTCCCGGTGGGTCAGTTGATCCGCAAACCCGCCGAATTGAGTTGGGAGGTAGCGGGTTCGCTCTACGTGGTCGGTGTGACGGCCTACGCGGCTGTCCGAGCGGTAGCACCTCAGCCGGGCGAAACGGTCGCCGTCTCGGCGGCGGCGGGCGGAGTTGGCAGCCTTGTCGTGCAACTTCTGGTTCTACGGGACGCCCGAGTACTTGGCATTGCAGGGCCTGGCAATGCCGACTGGTTGCGCGCCCAGGGCGCCATCCCGATCAACTATGGTGACGGGCTGGCTGAACGGCTTCGGGAAGCGGCGCCGGACGGAATCGACGCGTTCATCGACTTGTTCGGACCGGACTACATCGATCTCGCTGTGGATCTCGGTGTGGCACCCGAGCGGATCGACACCATCATCTCGTTTCAGAAGGCCGGCGAAGTCGGCGCCAAGACCGAGGGCAGCATGGATGCGTCGACACCAGAGGCGCTCGCCGAAATCGCCGACCTGGTCGCGACCGGCGCCATCGATTTCGACATCGCCGCGACCTTTCCTCTTGACCAGGTCGCTGACGCCTTCGAGCTGCTGGAACGGCGGCACACTCACGGCAAAGTGGTTCTGCTACCCAACGATTCACCATGAGCTGGCTGTTTGGACTATGCCGGTCTCAACGGTTTTGACGATGACGAACACGACGGCCACGACCAGATAGCCACGCAGGGTGAACAGGCCCGCCCGGCGCATCAGCGACATCGTGGGCCGAGGAAGCATGGCGAGGTTGGGGGTCTGCCAGCTGGCCCGGTCCGGGTCCAGACCACCTCCGGGAGTTTTCACGATGGCTTCCGCGTCGCGCCGGTCACGATCCCGCCGGCCGGCGATCATCGCGACGGCACCGCCGACGATGCCGACCGCTGCACCGCCCGCAAGCCCGGCCTCGATGGTGCCTGTGGACAGGCCGGGGAAGAAGGTGGTCGCAGTGAGGGCAAGCGACAGCAGCACCAGAGACCACACGATGGCCCATGCGACGACGTTCTGCCGCAAGGTGTTTACCCACGGGCCCAGAACCGCCCGGTCGTTGCAAAGCAAGACCAGGAATACGGTGGCCGAGGGCAGCAGGACACCGGCCAGTGCCTGCACGCCTTGGGTCACCAGGCCGAGGATATGGTCCGGGCTGAAGGCGACCGCGGCTGATACCGCAAGGAGTAGCGCGTACCCGCCGTAGAACAGTGGAGCCTCGCTTATCTTCCAATGCAGTGAGTGCCGCCTGCCCATCGCGTCACCGATCGCATAGGTGGTGGCCAGCCCAATGGCGTTGGCCCCGATCAGCGATGCGTCCAGCAGGATGATCGCGAACGACACTCCCACGATGTTGCCGAGGTGCCTGGACAGGCTGGATGCGACCGCACCGGCGTCGGTGAAGTTGCCAATGTCAGTGGTGCCGGCCAATCCGAACGCGGTTACCGCCATCAGAGCCGTCGCCCCGGCCATGACCACGACGATTCCGATGACCAAATCGGCTCGCGCGTAGAAATCCAGCGTGCAGTGATGCGCTTGTCCACTACGTTGGACTGCTGAAAGAACAACTGCCACGGCGCCACCGTGGTGCCCACGATCGCGACGACCAACAACAGCACGGTGGAGTTGAGCCCACCCGGGAACTGCGGCATCAGCCCGCCGGCCGTTCCTTTCAGGGTGGGATGCACCAGCAGCACCATCGGGATGATCAGCACGTTAACCGCGATCAGCAGGAACATCAGTCCCTCCCAGCGGCGGAACGAGCCCCCGGCTACCACGGCGAACAGCAACACCGCAGCGGACGGAATTGCGATGATTTTCGGGCAGCCCAAGAAGCCGAGCGCCAGTGACACACCGATGAATTCGGTGACGATCGTCAACGCATTGAGGATCAAGAGATCGCCCACGCTGAAAGCACCCCAGAACTTGCCGAAACGCTCGAAGATCAGCCGCGCGTGACCTACCCGCGCGACCGCACCCAGCCGCAGCACCATTTCCTGGTTCACGTACAGCACGGGGATCAGCATGGTCAGCGTCCACAACAGGCCCATCCCGTAGTTCTGTCCCGCCTGCGCGTAGGTCGCTACGCCGCCGGCATCGTTGTCGCCCACCATCACAATCAGTCCGGGACCGGTGATGACCATCAGTGTCCGCAGGCGCCGCCAGCGACCGCTGAACGCACCACCGCCGTCACGCCGGATACGGCCGAACGCACCGACGATGTCGCCGGTGTGCGCGGAATCCAACGCGGCCTCGCCCGACACATCGGGGGTCGGATTCGGGGCCGCGGCGGCGGTCGGGCTGAGCAGCGAGCTGCGGAGGCCACCGCGAGTGGAGATCGAAGTCATTGGACTCTCGCTATCTGAACAAGTTCGGGCGCGGGTCAGGGAGACGTGTTCGCGGCGCCGAACGCGCGCTCAGCGGAACGAGTCACCGGTGGTTGCCCGCACGGTCCGACGGATGTCCGCCGAGCGAGGCCGTGACTACCGCAATCGGCATCCGTGAGACATACAGGTTGGCCCGCTCCTGCGGGGTCAGCGTGCTACGTACGTGCAACTTGCTGGTCAGCAGCCGGCCCGAACGCACCAGCGACCGTCCGCACCCCTTCGTGAGGCCGGAAAGACGGTGTGTAACAACAAAAGCCATGATTTTCTCCTGCCGGAAGTCCGATCGGCTCGTTTCATGGGCACCCGGGCATGAATGGCAGCTCGCGGATGTTAAACGCGCACGAACTACCGGAATGTCCGAGAAAGCTCAAGCGGCAGAAGAAATGCCGGAACCGGATCGGGACAAGACGGATTTCGCATAGGGACTATCGCTGGGACTCATCTCGCCCTCACCTCCTCACGGCCAAGACACACGCGGGTGTCACCACATTCACCCGAACGGGAAGAGGCACGAAATGACCGGCGGCGGACCGCCGATCACACCCCTCTCGTCGGAGCTTCGGCACTGCACGGCGTATCCGGGACATCGCCCAGAAGCCACTTGGGCTCAACCCTTGGGTCCGGGAAGAGCTGTCCTGACCCGGGGCGTCTCTCGACGTTCGGGGTCAGTGGCCTGTATCCATGCAGACGCCTCACCTACCGAGGTGCTTGCAGATCCATCTTGCACTGCCACCTGGTGCTCGTCAAACTCGTTTACGCAACCCCTACGTTGGTTTGTGTTAACCAACGAGCACCAGGGTTCTCCGGCACGATCCACCGTCGGCCCATCCGCTCTCGAGGCCTACCCTCAATGGCATGGCCAATACTTTGCAGGAGCCCAAGGTCGCGACGGTGCTCGACCGGATGTACCCCGAAACGAAAAACCAGATGTCGCTGTTGCGGGAGCGGCACGGTGATTTCGACCGCCCGATGAGCGCGCAGGAGCGCGCCGACGCCATGAGCGGGTTTTACATCCCGGTGACGCCGGAAGCCGGCCGCCTGCTGTATGCGCTGGTGCGCGCGACCCGGCCGACGACGGTCGTCGAATTCGGTATGTCTTTCGGAATCTCCGCCGTCCATCTGGCGTCGGCGGTGCGCGACAACGGCACCGGCCGAGTGGTGACCACCGAGCTCAGCGCCCCCAAAATCGCTGCAGCCAAGCAGACATTCGCCGAGACCAGTTTGGATGACGTGATCACCATCTTCGAGGGAGACGCGCTGACCACGCTGGACAACCTCGACGGACCCGTTGAGTTCGTCCTGCTCGACGGGTGGAAGGACCTCTATCTACCGGTGATCGAGTTGCTCGAACCGCGCCTGTCGACGGGCGCGCTGATCGTCGCCGACAACGCCAATGCCGCGGACACCCGGCCCTACCTCGACCGCGTGCGTAACCCGGACAACGGGTACGTCAGCTTCAACTTCCTCGTCCGGGAGAGTGACAGCATGGAGATCAGCTGTCGCACAGGCGATTAAAGGCTATCTCAGGGATTCCTCGAGCCACGGCGTCAGCCATTTCACCCCTTCCGGGGTGAGATGGACGCCGTCGCTGCGCACCTTGATGCCGTCGACCTTGGCGGTGTAAACCCCGTCCGGGCATAGCTTTTTGTTCAGGTCGACAATCTGGACATTCGGGTGTTGGGCAACCGTTTTGCGAAGCATGGTATTCCAGAGATTGACGCGATCGGGTTGGTCCTCCGGATACAAGCGACCGTCCGGCTTTTCGCCGCCCCGGCTGTAGGGCGCGGTCGCCACCACCACATGAACACCGGTGGCGCTCAGGATGTTCAATGCTCGCTGCAACTCCCCGTTGAGGTAGGCGTCGAAGGTCGGATCGCCGATATGGGTCCATTGGCCCTCGTTGACACGATCGACCGTCTCCCAACGGCCGATGATCAACAGCGCGACATCCGGCTGGTCCTGGCCGATCTGCGCCGACCATCTGATGGGCCAGCCGTCGCATTCCGGTCTCTGCTCGAGGGTTTGGCCGATATACCGATACGGTGTGCCACGCACCAGGCTGCAGCCGATGACGGTGTGGTCGAGGAACGCGAACCCGGGCGTCGGCGGGAGGTAGTGCATCCAGGTCCACCCGATCGAATCGCCGAACACCGAAACCGTGAACGGCCGCTGGGGATCGCGAGGTGCGGGGTGGCTGCCACCCGGCGGCGCTGGAGAGACCGCGGCGACCGCCGACACGCCCGGCGGCAGGCCCTCGCGCAAGCCGGGCCCGTTTCCCACCGGAATCACCAGTAGCGTCACCGCGGCGGCGCTCGCCACGGTGGCCGCCGCCAGCGGCAACAACGGCACCCGCGCCGGCCGCCAACGGCGGATCGGTTGTTCGATCAGCCACCATGACGCGGCGGCGACTGCCACGGTGGCGGCACACCGGGCGGCGAACAGCGGCAGCCCGGACCATCCCGTGCGTTCACCGTTGAGGGCCAGAAAGATTGGCCAGTGCCACAGATACACGCCGTATGAGATGGTGCCCAGCCACACCAAGGGAGGCAGCGCCAGGATGCGGGCGATGGCTCCGCGCTGCTCCATCGCCACGGGGGCGACCACGATGACGGACGCGACTGCGACCCCGATCAGCAGGCCGTGGCGGAACTCGCCGGCACCGCCCGTCGCGAAGTGGGTCGCCGCCGCCAGCCCCGCCAGGCCCAGCAGCGGCAGAAAGCGGGCGACCCGTCGTCCCCACCGGCTCCCGATCAGGCACCAGCCACGGTTCATCGACGGCCAATCCCTAACCAGCAGAGCCGCCGCCGCGGCGCCGGTCAACAACGCCTGCGCGCGGGTGTCGGTGCCGAAATATATCCGGTCCCGCGTGGTGTCGGAGGCAAGGACGATGGCTACCGCCGCGGAAACCAGTGCGCCGACGGTGGCGATCAAAAATGTGGCGAACCGCACCCCGCCCACAGTGGCCCGTCTGAAGTAGCGCCTGGCCCGCGCGGCCAACAGCAGGGTCACCGCGATCAGCAGGACCGGCCAGACGAAGTAATACTGCTCCTCCACCCCGAGCGACCAGGTGTGCTGAAGCGGCGACGGCGGGGCGCCTTGGGTGAAGTAGTCCGTCTTTTGGGCCACGAATCGCCAATTCGCGACCCACAGGAAGGCGGCGATCGCGTCGTTGCGTAACCCGGTGAGCGACTGACTGGGGAGAAGTTCGCGGGCCGCGCCCACGGTGAGCACCATCAACACCAATGCCGGCAGCAGCCGTCGCGCCCGCCGAATCCAAAAGCCGGTCAGCCCGATGCGACCGGTGCGCCGGAGCTCGTCCAGCAGCAGCGAGGTGATCAGGAATCCACTGAGGACGAAGAAGATGTCGACGCCGATGAAGCCGCCGCCCACGCCGGGGACGCCGCCATGCCCGACGAGCACCAGCGCGACCGCGATCGCGCGAAGCCCGTCCAGCGCCGGAATGCCGCTGCGTCGTTCCGGTTGATCCCAGATTGCGAGCCGGCCGACGCGGCGCACCGGAGCAACCCATCGCGGCCGCCGAGCAGAAGGCGCCGGTGCGGGGTACCTCCCGCCCGGCTCAGTGTCCGCTGTTAGCGCGCCCTGACCACCGTCTCGCCCGGCGCCATGGTTGATGCCGATACGTCGCTGCCCCTCCTCTTGATCGCAGCAAGCCTAGTTGCGGCACTGCCGGGATACCCGGAAGACACGCGCGCCTATAGCGGTGTATCAGAGCGGAAATCGGTTACGGACACCATTGAAGCGCTCCCACATCAAGGCGGTACGTTCGGCGCTTGTGACTCGCGCGGTTTCTGCGGGTAACGCATGTGCGAGTTCCGCATGCTTGGCGAGCCGGGTCGTCAGTGTCGCAGGCTGACCCGCGAGCATATGGCGGTAGGTGAGGTTCCCGCGTTCAAATCCTTGGGTGTCGATCCAGTTGTGGAAGCCCGGGTCCTGGTGGGCCAGAATCAGTCTGACTTTGCCGTCATTGTCGACCGATGCGCGGCTCGGGGTGTAGCTTACCGGCCGGTAGAGGAAGTCCATGCTGGTGAAGTACGCCCCCATGTTCGTGATCATCCACAAGCCCTCGTGGGCGTCGAACTCGATGATGAGAGCTTCCTCAGGCCCTAGTTCCCAGTACATGTTGGCAGCGGTTCGGCCACGTTTGCCGTCTCCCTCGGATGCGTCCAGGCGAGGGAACCGATTCGGATGCTCACTGTCGACGCCGCCGTAGGTGAACGGGAACTCAGGCCAGTCGCTCATGAGCCCGGTGACGAAATCACCCGCCCAGCGCATGGCCGCGACCACGGCGTCGGGAGTCGGCAGCGGTTTCGGCGAGGTCATGTCGACGCGCTCGATCCGCATCCGCGCAGGACGCTCGTCCCAGCGGTCGAAGCCTTGGCGGATGAACAGCTTGCGCGAACCCGCGGTGGTCGGTAGCCAGTTCGGCCCGCGCTCGGGACCACCGATGTACAGCTCGAAACTGCCGTCCGTCTCAACGCGGAGTTGGTGGCCGAACAGGTTCACCTCCGGCACGTCGCCGAATGGCTCATGCAGGACGTGCGGACCGTCCGGACGCGCACCCTGCACGGTGATGTTGAAAAATGCGGCCGTGCCGCGGGTTCCGGTGATGCGGTACGTCGATTCGCCGTCAATCCAGACCTGTTGGTAGGTGAAATCAGCGCAGTCTCCCCCTAGTTTGCGGGTCGGGTTGCAGAAAGCGTGAATCATCGGATAGCGGGTGTCGCGGGTTTCGAGGCCCAGATCAAAGGCCTGCCCAAGGTTCTGGGTAAGAAAGCGAAACGCGTCGGCACGCTGCAAGCCAGAGGTCGCGTTGAAATCTTTGAACGCCTGCTTGCCAGCGGCTTTCAATCGCTCGCAGAACTCGCTCCATGCGCGATCGAGTGCTGCGTCATCTGCCCCATCACCGAAAGCCACTGCACCTCTCCTTTTCTCAGCGACCGAGCCTGTCGAGCATCGCGCTCACCGTCGCGCACGCTCGCCCGGCCGCCGCCAACCTGCCCTCCGCATCGATGCGTGGCCCGAGCAATTCCAGGTCGAAACCGAACCGATAGCCGTCAGCCAACGCCTGAGCCACGAAGGATTCGATCGGAATCGCGCCGTCACCGGGTACCGCGCGGGCCGGTAGAGCCCGGTCTCCCAGCACGTAATCACTCAACTGGATCAGTTGTGTCCGCGGAAGCGCCAGCCGTAGCAGGCCCGCGAGATCGGCTTCGGCCCAGCAGTGAAACAGGTCGATGCAGATGCCAAGTCCCGCCAGCTCGGCGAGGGTGATCGTGTCACGCAGGCTGTGAGCGAGATGGATGTCGGCGTAGAGGCTGGACGCGTTCTCGATGGCCAGGCTGACGCCGGCCTGCTCTGCCTCTTGCACGCATGGCTCGATCGCGCGACAAAACCGCTCGGCTGCCTGCTCCCAGGTGAGACCACTGCGGCCGCCGGTGAGCATGTAGATGCACCGCGCACCCGTCGCCGCGGCGGCATCGATCAGCCGGGACAAGTCTGCGCGTGCGGCGTGCACCGACTGTGCGTCCGCCGACAACCGACCGGCGCCGAACAGGTGGTAGACCGCCTCGACCGCGTAATCCTCGTGTTGAAGCAGGCGCACGAAGTTGGGGTCGAGAAGTTGCGCATCGAGGACGCTCAGGTGTCGCAGGCCAAGGGCTGTCCAATGGCTGTGCAGCTCGGCGGGATCCGCCCCGAGGAACGTCACATTGTGGACCGACAGCCTTTCGTGCATGAGCATCTCAATCACGTTTTTCGATGCTGACTCCGAACCGCTCACGGAAGGGCGCGAATTCAGCGTGCAGGTCTTCGAGGTTCTCACCGATGTCGGTCAGCAAGCTGGTGGAGTACCGGAACTTCCCGTAGCGGTCGCCGCGGTTGTGGGCCAAGTAATCACGCATCGACGCCTCGGTCTCGCTGGTGAGGGTCCGCCCGCAAAAAGCGTAGTAGCGGCCGACGGTCGCGACCGGGTCTGCGATGAAGTCGGTATAGGGGATGTGCAGGATCCGCGGGTCGTCCACCATCGGGTTGGTCATGGTGTTGGCGATGCTGGCTCGGGTCATCCCGAGATGCTTCTTCGCCTCGACCGCGAGATCGATCGGACCGACGATGCCGTCGAGGATGTCGGCCATCATCATGGTGCGCGACGCCGCGACCTGAACCGGATCGCGATGCAACCACAGCAGGTTCGCGTCGGGATAAGTGTCGAAGAACTCCTCGAGGCGACAGCCGTGAAAACCCTTCAGAACCCAGTATTTTCGAGGCCTGCCGTGCTGGAACTGCTGCAGCATTGCCTTGTGCAGACGGTACTGCGCGACCGAGTCCGTCGGCAGACCGGCCACCAGCGTCTGCATGGGCACCCGCCACCACGCGGTCGGAGTCATTACCCGAAAGTCGAAGGCCCAGGTGCGCTCATCTTCGGGGAGACCGTCACCGAGCATGTCGTTGTAGGGGTGGCTGAGCAGCCACTTGGGCATCTTCGCGTTGATCTCACGCCAGTCGGCGTCGGCCCGGGCCCGGCGGGGGTCGTCCGGGCGGGTAAGGCCGGGAGGCGGCGACGGGTACATCACCTCCCAGAAGCGCAGCGCACGTGCGTGCGGGTCCACCGACATCAGCGCGTGCATGAGCGTGGTACCCGAGCGCGGCTCTCCCGTCACAAACATCGGGTGATCGATCACCTCGGCGGCGATCGGATAGCGGTTGCGGTCCTCGATGAACTCGAGCCGCGACGTCAGCAGCCAATGACAGACACCTTCTGCTTGTTCAATGCCGTTGGCGTCCATGCCGATACCGTTCAAGTGGTCGACGGCCAAGCAAAACCGTTCCGGCAGTGTCGGATCGCCATAGTCGTCCAGTCCCGCCTCGGCCTGGGCGCGGGCAAGCATCGCGTTCGCATCGAGTCGCGCCGTCATGGTTGACCTCCACACAAAGTCAACAGTTCGTCCTCTGTCTTGCGCACATTGGCTGCCGATGCGGCGCTGAAGTCCAGTCCGGCCATCGCACCGTAATCCAGGATCTTGGGAACGCGGAGCCCGGCATCCACATACGACTTGACGATCCGGGCAACCTGTTGTGGTGTGCCGTGCGGCACGACCGCCCGAATCGCTTCGGGCTCGACGCGGCCCAGGAAGTCGACAATCCGTTCACGCGTCAGCGTCGTCGGGTCGATGTCATGGAACCCGCCCCAGTCATCTCCCATCGGATGGTCAAAGCCGAAGCGGCGCAGGACTTCCGCCGATACCTGCAGCAAGAAGGAAGTCACCAGCGGAGCGCGGATGATCCGGTCGATCGCGTCGTCGTCTTCACCGATCAGGCAAACCTGCACATAGCACGGTGTGATCGCCATCGGGTCGCGGCCCGCCCGTTCGGCCGATTGTCTTACCGCGCTGAGCATCTCAGCGTAGTGGTCGGGGGTCCATGCCCCGGCCGGCCACCAGCCGTCGGCGTAACGCCCGACGATGTCGAGCATCCGTGGCCCGCTGGCGCCGATCCAGATCGGCGGGAAGCGCCCCTCGTAGGGCTCGGTGTCCAGCCGGGCATGATTCAACCGGTAGAACCGCCCCTCGAAGTCCACCGGCCCGTCGCTGTCCCAGAGCAGGCGGATGACCTTTAACGCTTCCTCGAAGCGGCTGACGGGTCGGGCGAAGTCGAAACCGTAGGGCAGGATGTTTTCGCTCTCACCGCTGCCCAGGCCCAGGATGAATCGCCCGCGGGACAGATGGTCGACGGTCAGCGCGCTTTGGGCCAGCATCGCGGGGTGGCGGCGCACCGTGTCCACAACACTGGTGGCCAGCAGCACGGTATCGGTCAGCACGGCCGCGGCCGCGGCGACCGCCATGCCGTCGAGGTGGCGATGCGGCGATGGCGATGACGTTGCGAGGTCGGTGAACTCCGGCGTCCACAGTGCATCGGGCCAAAAACTCACCATGTGATCGGGCAGCCAGATCGAGTGGTATCGACCGGTATCCAGCTCAGCCAGGCCCGACAGGTTCAGCGGGAGCGTAGTGCGCACAAACGCGGCGGGCGAAAGCCGCATCACTGCCGGATCGTGGCCCGGGTTCACCGCGCGATCCACTCCGATGTCAGCGCGAACTCGGACAAATACCTGGTCGAACTCCAGCCGCCGTCGACGACGATCGTCTGCCCATTGATGAAACTCGCACCCGGCGAACACAAGAACGCGACGGTGCTGGCGATGTCATCGATGGTGCCCAACCGCTGATGCGGCGTCATCTCGGTGTTGATCTTGCGGAACCGCTCGTCCTCCAAGCGCTTCTCGACCATCGGCGTTACCGTCACACCGGGCGCGACGGCGTTACAGCGGATGCCGGAGGCGCCGTACTGGCAGGCGATGTGGGTGGTCAGCGCGGTCAGCCCGCCTTTGGCCGCGGAGTAGGCGCCGCCGCGAAGCCCGCCGACGACGGCGAAAGTCGACGTGATGTTGATGATGGCCGATCCGGGTCCCATGTGCGGCAGCACATCGCGCGCGAGCCTGAACGGCGCCCGCAACATCAAACCCAGGAAGTAGTCGAGTGTTTCGTCGTCTGTTTCGTGTAGCGGTTTGGGGTTGCCGACTCCGGCGTTGTTGATCAGGAAATCGACGTGACCCCACCGGTCGACGGCGAGGTCGACGATGCGTCGCGGCGCTTCGTCATGGGTCAGGTCGACGGCCAGAGTCGCGACCCGCGCCGGGTCGTCGATGGACTTTTGCAGCTCGGCCAGTCGGTCCTCGTCGCGGCCCGTGCCGAGGATGGCCATACCCATCTCGGCGAGTCTCTTTGCGCATCCCAGACCGATGCCGCTGGTTGCGCCCGTGACAATTGCGACCTGCATCTCACCCATCCTTTGTCAGTACCGCTCTGATCTGATGTTTGAGGACCTTGCCCGCGTCATTCTTGGGCAGCGCATCCCAGATGACCACCTGTTCCGGAGCCTTGAATTTCGCGACGCCCTTCCTTTGCAGCAGCGCGAGCAGGTTGGCGACATCCGGCCTCGGCTCGCCAGCGGGCACGATCACCGCACACGCCCGTTCTCCGGTTCGATCGTCGGGCAGCCCGACGACCGCGATTTCGGCGATGCCGGGGTGGTCGGCGAGCAGGTCCTCGACTTCCTTGGCCGAGATGTTCTCGCCGTTGCGGATGATGACGTCCTTGGCTCGGCCGGTCACGACGAGGTATTGGTCATCGACCCAGCGCCCGAGATCCCCGGTGCGGAAAAACCCCGAGGCATCAAATGAATCGGCATCGTCTTCGGGATGTCGGTAGCCCAGCAGCATCTGCGGGCCGCGAACACAGATTTCACCGTCACCGGCCGGTGCGGCCGCGTGGGCGACGAGTTTGATCTCGGCGATGCCGGCCCGTCCGTCGGTGTCCGCGGCTCGGTCGGCTTCGTCTCGCCCGGGTGCGCCGACGGTCGCGACGGGCACTTCCGTGCAGCCATACACACGGGTTACTACCGCTCGGTCGAAATATTGGGCGGCGCGCCGGATCAGCGACGGCGACATCGAGGCGCCGCCGCAGATAAATACCTTCAAGTCGGGCAGGCGACTGTCGGCGCGTTCGGCGGCGGACAGCAGCTGCTGCAGAAACGGTGTCGCCCCGGCCATGTGGGTGCAGCGTTCACTGTTCATCAGTGCCACCGCTACCGACGGATCCCACCGGTCCATGAGTACCGCGGTCGTGCCCAGTAGCAGCGGGCATTCGAACGCGTATATCGACCCGCCGATGTGGGCGATGGGCGACGGAACCAGGAACGTGTCGCCTGGCTCGACGTTCCACTGGTCGCGGATCTGACAGATCAGCGCATGTATCGAATTGTGACTGTGCAGCACGCCTTTCGGGCGGCCGGTGGTGCCTGACGTGTACAGGACCATCCGTACGGCGTCGGGATCCAGGGCTGGCAGCCTCCTGGCATCAGGTTCAAGCCCCAGCAACGCCGGATACGGTGTGTGCGAACCGGATTCGCCGCGCAGCACCACCACTTCGGGGGCTGGGCTCATCGCGGCGGTCACGCGTTCGAGCATCGCCGCGTAGTCATGATTGCCGAACTGGTGCGGGACGAAGATCATCGCGGTTTCGACGTCTTCGAGGATGAAGCGCAGGTCGTGGTCGCGCAGCGACGGCAGGATCGGGTTCACCACCATCCCGCCCAGCGTCGCGGCCAGATAGATGACGGCGGCCTCGTGCCAGTTCGGCAGCATGAATGACACGACGCTGCCGGTTGGCATGCGTGCCAGCAGGGCGTTCGCCAACCCGGTGGCCTGGGTGTATAGCATGGCGCAGTCCAGCCGAGTGTCCGCGTCCACCAACACCGTTCGCTGTGGTGAGCTCTCCGCGGCCGCGCGCAGTGAATCGGCCAGCGTGGTGTGAACCCACACTCCGCGCCGGTATGCCTCTGCCGCGTGTGCCGCGTCTTGGTGGGCCCGGGCTATCACCTCAACCGGCCTAATCATTCACGCGGCGCATGGTCATCGCATACCGAAAGCTCGACGACAGGTGAGTGTTGATCGTTACCTGAGCGACCTCGCTATCAGAGGTCTTATAGGTGCGCCGCATCTGCAGCGCTGCCGTGCCCGCCGCGACTCCGAGGCCGTCGGCCAGCTCGGGGGGGAGCAGCACCGCGGCGATTTCCTGGCGCAACTCGGCGATGCTCACACCGAACAGGTCCTCGATCAACGGAAAAATCGGGCCGGTGTGGCGTTGCAGCAGCCTGCCGACCGCGGCGAAATCGCGGTTTATGTAGTACTCCGTTCGGCACAGGGGCACCGACGCGCCTTCGGCTTGCCGGTAGCCGCACACGGATAGCCACTGTGTGCCGGCGTCCAGCCCGGTCCGAGCGGCGAGTTCGTCGTCGATCGCCACCATCTCGTTGGACTCGATGTTCAGCTGCGCGCCGGCCGCGAACGCGAGCAGGTCGTCGATCGACATCGTGTCCTGCGCATAGGAACTGGACGCTGGCCGGGGAACCACACGGGTGCCCGCCCGGGGCCGCGACGCGACGAGGTTGTCCTCGCGCAGCCGGCGTAGCGCTTCGCGCACGGTGTAGCGGCTGACCGCGAATCGCTCACACAATTGGTGTTCGGTCGGTAGCTGCGAGCCGACCGGATACACGCCGTCGACGATCTCTTTACGCAGCGTGCGCGCGATCTGTAGATAGCGGTGGTCGCTCGAGATGGCTTGAGACATCAGCGGCCGTCCCGCGATCGGCGCAATGCCAGTATGCTGCCGTCGCCGTCGGCCGAGACGTAGAGCGTCCCGTCGGCCGCGGCAGCGATGCCGGCGAAGGGGCCCTGCGGACCGGAAAACGGCGGCATACCTTTCAGCGGCTTGGGCACCACACCTGGCGGGGGGCCGACCGCTAACCCCGACGCGATGGTCTGCCGAACCTTGGTGTTCATATCGAACGCGATCAACTCCTTGGCGCCGGCGTCGACGATGTAGAGCACACCGTCGTGCACGCAAATGCCTTGTGGGCGTTGTAGGTCGGCGACCGCGGTGTCGATTTCCGATCCGTTCACCTCGACCACCCGTCCGGCGCCGGCCAGCGCCACCAGGCATGTCCCTTCTGCGCCTATCGCGACGCCGACCGGCTCACGCAGGTCGGTGGCCAGCACCTCGATGTTGCCCGACCGCAACGACAGCACCCGTCCGGTGCCCAATTCGGCAACGACCACACCGTTAGGACTGACCGCGACGCCGTAGAGCTGGTCGAAACCGTCTGCCAGCACCTCGGTTTCGCTCGCCGCCGGCCGGTAGCGGCTGACTTGGCCACCTGAGGTCGTGACGACGAACTCGCCGGGCCCGGTCGACGCGACGCCGCGCAGGAATCCGGGATAGCCGGGGCTGAACAACATCCCCACGGTCTGCAACGACCCATCAGGCAGGGCGACATAGAAGTACGTGCCGTCGGCGATGTAGAGCTGCCCGTCGTGACCCACGGTCAGATCCAGCGGCCAGTTCAGCCCACCGGGCAGCACTGTTCGCGTCTCGCCGTCCGGCGCAATCTCAGTGATCTCGCCGGTGAAGTTGGATACCAGCACCCGGTCGCCGACGAAGGTGCAGTTGTCCAGCCCCGGACTCAGCTGTGCCAGCAGCCGCTGTTCGCCGTTGCGCGGATCGATGCGCAGCACCTGCCCGCTTGCCACCTGAGTCGAGACGATGTAGCCCTGCGGGTCGAACTTGACCGAGTCGGGCACACCGAGATCGCCCGCGACGCACTGCGGTTCGCCGCCGTCGGGATCGACGCGCCAGATCTCGTTGGCACCCATCACCGGGAAATACAGCAGGCCGTCCGGGCCGACTTCCATGGCATTCGGTGAGGGCGCGCTTTCCAGCAACACCCGCGGCGGCCCGCCGGCCAGGTCGAACTCCAGCAGGCGCCCGCCCTCGCGGCATTCACCGATGAACAACCGGTCTCGATGAAAGGTGATGCCGTTGGCTGACGGAACGTCGTCGCGCAGCACCCGGGTGCGGCCGCCGGTGTCGAGCATGCTGACCCGGCCGTCCATGACCTCGGTCGCGTAGAGGTTGCCGCTCGCGTCGAATGCGACGTCGTCGGGCGCCACGATCTCGCCCCCCTTGGCGCTGAAGGTTTCCAGGTGCCCGGTGCGGTGATCCAGTGCGCTGATCTGACTGCCGGTCACCTGCGCGATGTACACGCGTCCGTCCGGGCCGGTGCGCAGGCCGTTGGCGCCGAACAGGCGGCTCGGAGCGGTCACCCGCTGGAGTCGCCAGCCTTCGGCGACTTTGACCGGGTGAGCCTCGGAAATCGAGGAGTCATACCGCGATGGCTTCGCCACGATGGCCATGGTGTCGCCGAGATCCTTCCCGTCGGCTGTTTGGGCTGGACGTTATCAAGTCCTCTTAGTCCAGACAATAGCTTCCACGACGCCCCGCCCGACCTTGACAGTGGAGTCAGCCGATGGGAATAGTGTTCTCCAAGGAATAGAACCTAATATGTTGTCCGGACAAATTTAGCGCTACATCCCGTTGCGGCGTTGTTTGTGGCTAGCGTTGTCCCGGGCAGGGAAAGCAGGTCATGGAGGATCTCCTCGGGCTCGACGGTCGCATCGTGGTGGTTTCCGGTGCCGGCGGCGGTGGGATCGGAACGACCCTGACGGCGATGGCCGCCCAGGCGGGGGCCACCGTGATCGCGGTGAGCCGCTCGAAGGAAAACCTCGACGAGCACGTCGTTCCGCTGGCGCAACAAGGCCTGGCGGTGGTGCCCGTTGCGGCCGACGCCTCCACCGACGAGGGCATCGCGGTGGTGATCGACCACGCGCGGCGTGCCGACGGCAGCCTCTACGGTCTGGTCAATGTGGCCGGCGGCGCTGAGCCCTCAACGTGGATGCCGTCAACCCGGGTGACGCGCAGCGACTGGCGCAAGATCTTCACCGACAACCTGGAGACGGCGTTCTTCATGAGCCGGGCCGTGGCGGCCGAACTCGTCGCGCTGCAGCGGCCCGGGTCGATCGTGTCCATCTCCTCCATCAGCGGTATGAACAGCGCGCCATTTCACATCGCCTACGGGACCGCCAAGGCTGCGATCACGGCGATGACCCGGACAATGGCGCTTGAGCTGGCGTTGGCAGGAATCCGGGTGAATGCCGTGGCGCCGGGCGTCACCGAGACCGCGGCTTCGCGCACCTATGTCGACGAGGACCCGGACCGCGATCGGCAGGCGATCGCTATGGGTCGGCGCGGCCGGCCCGAGGAGCAGGCCGGCGCGATCCTCTTCCTGCTCTCGGACTTGTCGAGCTACATCACTGGCCAGACGCTGCTCGTCGACGGTGGCCTCGACCTCAAATGGAGCCATCTCGGCGCCGACAACACCTCCTTGTTTCTCAAAGACGAATCCTTCCGCGCGGCGATTAGGAGGATGTGATGACCGATCTAGCCAAAGACGTGAATTCCGCAGCGGCCGAGGAACTATCGAAACCGATGACGATCGGTGTCGAGGCGTACATCAGCGAGAACTACGCGCGCGCCGAGCGCGACAAGCTGTGGCGAAAAGTCTGGCAGCAGGTTGGCCGCGTCGAAGAGCTGCCCGAGGTGGGCAGTTACCTGACCTACGACATCCTTGACGACTCGATCATCGTGGTACGCACTGGCCAGCAACGAATTTCACGCGCACCACAATGTCTGCATGCACCGCGGCCGCCGGCTGATCGATACACCGCAGGGCGCGAAGAACGCCTGTGGCCGCGCCCGCAAGTCGTTCGTGTGCGGCTTCCACGGCTGGACATACGGCCTGGACGGGGCGTGCACCCACATCCGCGAGCAAGACGACTGGCGGGGAGCGCTGACTCCCGACAACACCCACCTTCGGCCGGTCAAGGTCGACACCTGGGGCGGCTGGTTGTGGATCAACATGGACCCCGACTGCGAGCCGCTGGCCGACTACCTGTTTCCCGCCGCGAAGATTCTCGACCCGTTCGGCCTTGAGAACATGCGCTGCAAATGGCGCAAGTGGCTGTCCTTCGATTGCAACTGGAAGGTCGCGCTGGAGGCCTTCAACGAGACCTACCACGTCTACACAACGCATCCGGAGTTCAACAAGTTCGGCGAATTCAAGGGCTGGGCCAAGGCGCAGGGCAAACACAGCAACATCGGCTACGACGCTCCAGAGGATCTAGAGGCCACCAAGTCCAAGATCCGTCTCGGCATTGGCGCCGATCCGCGTGTGTCGACCGCGGAGATGCAGGTGTACACGATGGAGGAGACCAACGCCACCACCACGCAGACGCTGGTGAACGCCGCCAAGCGGCTAGTCGACGAATTGCCCGAGGGCACACCGGCCGACAAGGTTCTCGAGCACTGGCTGGCGTCCGCGCGCCGAGACGACGAAGCCCGCGGCGTGGTCTGGCCGACGATTCCGCCCGACATCCTCGGACAGGCCGGCACCGCATGGCAGATCTTCCCGAACTTCCAGATCGGGCAGGGCCTGACCAGCGCGCTGTGCTACGGCGCGCGGCCGCACCCCAGCTACAACCCCGACAAGTGCATTTTCGAGGTATCGGTGTTCGAGCTGTACCCGAAAGGCCAAGAGCCGCAGGCGGAGTGGGAATACACACCGGTCGGTGACCCCCGGTGGCGGTCGGTTTTGCCGCAGGACTTCTCCAACATGGCGGCAGTGCAGCAGGGCATGAAGTCCCTGGGCTTCCCGGGCACCAAGCCCAATCCCTATCGAGAGCGCAGCACCGTCAACCTCCATTACCAACTGTCGAAGTACATGGGTACCGGCGAACCGCAGGAGCTTTGAGATAGATGACCATGTTCGATAAATGCGGACCGACGCAGACGCCGGACGACATCGATATCGACGCGCTGCGAAAGAAGTATCTGCACGAGCGCGATAAGCGACTGCGCCCGGAGGGCTCGAAGCAGTACTTGGAACTCAAGGACGACTTCGCAGAATTCGCCGAGGTCGATCCCCACACGCCGGTGACGCCGCGCACGCCGATCGACGAGAACATCGACGTGGCCGTGCTCGGCGGCGGCATCACCGGGCTGCTGGCGGGCGCCTACCTCAAGAAAGCCGGCGTCGAAGACGTGCACATCATCGAGATGGGCGGGGACTTCGGCGGCGTCTGGTACTGGAATCGTTTCCCCGGCATCCAGTGCGACAACGACGCATACTGCTATATCCCGATGCTGGAAGAACTCAACTACCTTCCGTCGAAGAAGTTCGCCGACGGTGCCGAGATCTATGGGCACTGCCGTCGCATCGCCAAGCATTTCGGGCTTTACGACGGCGCCATCCTCTCCACCCAGGTTCGCGCGGCGCGCTGGGATGAGACGATCAAGCGCTGGCGGTTGAGCACCAACCGCGGTGACGACATTCGTGCCCGGTTCGTGGTGATGGCACAGGGCTCGTTCAACCGGCCGAAGCTGCCCGGCATACCGGGTATCAAGGACTTCAAGGGACACATGTTCCATTCGGCTCGCTGGGATTACGACTACACGGGCGGGGATGCCGCGGCGGACTGGACAAGCTGTATGACAAGCGCGTGGCGCTGGTGGGTACCGGTGCGACCGGCGTGCAGCTGGTTCCGCACCTGGGCCGAGACGCCCAGCACCTCTATGTCTTTCAGCGCACGCCCTCATCGGTGGACCTGCGGGCCAACGAGCCGACCGACCCGAAGTGGGCGGCTTCCCTGCAGCCCGGCTGGCAGGAGAAACGCAAGCCCAACTTCCACCGCTGGTCACCGCTGGGGGAATGTTGGTGCTCGGCGAGCCCGATATGGTCTGCGATTTCTGGACCGAGATCGGGCGCAACCTGACCGCGCGGGTCGCGGCCGCCGAGGATCCCGCTTCACTGACGATCGAGCAGATCATGGCGATGCGTGAAGAAGAGGACTACCAGATGATGGAGCGGCTGCGGCGCCGCGTCGGGGAGCTCGTCGAGGACCCGGCGACCGCCGAAGCGCTCAAACCGTACTACCGGTTCATGTGCAAGCGGCCCTTCAGCAACGACGAATACCTCCGGCGTTCAACCGCCCCAACGTCACACTGGTTGACGTATCGGAATCCAAAGGCGTGGAACGGCTCACCGAGAACGGGTTCGTCGCCAACGGCGTTGAGTACGCCGTGGACTGCGTCATCTTCGCCAGCGGTTTCGAAATCTCCACGGCATCAGCCGCCGGTCGCGGTCGACGTGATCGAGGGCCGCGACGGCCTGTCGCTCTTCGATCACTGGCGCGACAGCTACAAGTCGCTCCATGGGATGACCAGCCGGGGCTTCCCCAACCAGTTCTTCACCGGCTTCATTCAGGGCGGCGTGGCGGGCAACACCACCGCGATGCTCGAGCAACAGGCCGAACACATCGCCTACATCATTTCCGAGGCAATAGCGCGCCGCGCGACGACCGTCGAGCCGAGCCAGGAAGCCCAAGACAACTGGGTCAAGACGATCCGCGAAACCTCGATGGACAATACGGAATTCGCGGTGTCCTGCACGCCCGGCTATTACAACAACGAGGGCGGCGGTGGCGGCGAGGGCATCCGCTCGGCCATCGGCGATCCCTACATGCCAGGCTTCTACGCGTTCGACGACTTGCTCAAGGAATGGCGTGCAAAAGGCGACCTCGACGGTCTGGTCTTGGCGAGCATAGATGGCTGACTTGGGATTCGACGGCAGGGTGGCGGTCTCACGGGGGGTGGCCGAGGGCTCGGCCGCTCCTACGCCTTGCTGCTCGCGTCTCAGGGGGCGAAGGTTGTCGTCAACGATCCGGGGGGCGGCCTCACGGGTGACGGCACCGACGCCGGTCCGGCCGACGATGTGGTGCGTGAGATCGTCGCTGCCGGTGGTCAAGCCGTCGCCAGCACCG
>CAWASA010000017.1:0-694388 GCA_963784665.1 uncultured Actinomycetota bacterium | reverse complement strand
TAAGGGAGATCCGATAATGAAGTTACCTTTAGCCGGGTCGCCGTCGGCCAGGTCGATCACTCTCTGCGACCACCGCAACACATCAGAATATTCGGCGTTCTCACCCTTGGCGTAGATAGGGGCGGCGGACAGCCCCACCGTCAAGGTGGGATCGCCGATCGACTCGATGAGGGCCATGGCCTCCGATGCCAGCTGCGAGGCCTCGCGCCGCCGGTCCTGAAGCGCGTGATCCATCAACAACCCCGCCATGGCGATGGCCAGTGAGGCCTTATCTCCGGCGGCGGCGCACAACTCCCGCAACTCATCAAAGCGGTCACCGGCCACAGGTTCATGGACTCGAAAGGCGATCCCACACAACATGGTGCGCGGGGCAATGCGCATCGCCGCTCGGTCGGGGTCATCGGCGGATAAGGCGTCAGCGATCGTTCGGGCACGCTCCCAACTCAGCCATGCCGCGGCGATGTCACGGTTGGTCGCCCAGGTTGCAGCCCGCATGTGCCAGCCGTAAGCGGCGTGACCATCACCGGCCGCCTCCAGATGCTCGGCAATCAAGGCGGCATTTTCATCGGCCGCTGCCGGATCACGTGATTCGATCGCGGCCGCAATGCGCCGGTGCAGCTCGGCGCGATCCGATCTGAGCTGTGATTCGTAGGCCACTGTCCGAATCAGCGGATGGTGGAACACGT
Organism: uncultured Actinomycetota bacterium; assembly: GCA_963784665.1. Lineage (GTDB taxonomy): Bacteria > Actinomycetota > Actinomycetes > Mycobacteriales > Mycobacteriaceae > Mycobacterium. Next base: position 693,702 of record CAWASA010000017.1, on the reverse strand, counting down.
ACTCGGGCTGCCGGGTGGACCCGATCTGATCGATGAGCTGGGCCCACACCAGGTCCTCAATCACGGGTTCAATGCCCAACGTTTCCAGGAGATCCCGGTTGAATTTTGAGCCGATGACCGCCGCTGCGCTCAGGGTGCGTTTCGCTTTCGGATCGAGCCGGTCGATGCGCGCAGCGATAGTCGCTTGCAAGGTCGCGGGCATACTCACCTCAACACCCTCTGCAGTCGAGATGTACGCGCCCGACTTCCCTTGCAGCACACCACGCTCAGCGAGCTCACGCACGATTTCCTCGGCGAAGAACGGGTTACCATCAGCCCGCTCGGCAATCGTCTGGCCAAGTGCACCAACTGAGGGGTCTTGTCCGAGCAACTCTGAAACCAGTGCTGCTAGCTCTAAATCACTCAGCGGCCCAAGGGCTATCGCCTGTGCACCATGCACTCTCGTGAGTGCACCCTCATACTCGGGTCGGTAGCTGACCAACACCAGCGACGGCGTCTGCTGGATCACCATGAGGAAATCAACCAGCATGGACTCGCTGACCTCATCGATCCAGTGAGCGTCCTCAACGACGTAGACTGCCGGGGTTTCCCGGGCCAATGTCGCCGCATTGACCAGCGCGGTCAACCGCCGCCGACGGGCATCCGGATCGATGCTCGGCGACGGCGCAGCAGGGTCGGAGATGCCCAACAGATCATCCAGCAGCAGCACATCCTCCGGGTCTGCCCCAGCAACCCCTTCGCGCACTCGGTCGCGGGCGGTCTGACCGTCAAGACCTTCGACGCCGGTAGTCGCCCGCAACAGCCGCGCCACGACATGGAAGGGGACCTGGCTGGTGTGCGACTCACAGAAGGAGGTAAAGACCTCGACACCACGGGAAGCTGCCAATTCAGAGACCTCGCGCACCAGACGGCTCTTACCGATGCCAGGTGGGCCGACCACGCCCACCACCGCGCAGTGCCCGTCCAGTACACGGTCCAACAAGCTCTCGACGGCGGACATCTCCAACCGCCGACCGACCAACTTCGACTCAGAACGACTGATCCCGCGGTGCTGTTCTCCCATGCTCAACAGCCGGCGGGCGGGCACCGGCGCGTCGGCACCTTTGATCTGAACCAGCTCAGATTCTCCGCACCTCTTCTACGATACCGGAGACGGGTCGCTGCTCGCCCTGTTTGAGCTGCACGGCGATCGCTACATCGGCATGGATCTCGCCATCTCGCGCGGCCTCGGCCTGCCGAACTGGGTAAACCACATCGCATTTGGCGCCGACGACCTGCCGACCCTCGATGCGGCGCAGGACCGTTGGCTTACACATGGCTTGGACGTGATGCGCGTCGACCACGGCATGGCAATCTCGATCTACACCCACGACCCCGACGGCAACTTCATCGAGCGCAGCTGCTGGGTGCATCAGCCTGACGCGGCCAGCGCGCAGAACGCGGTGTCGCTGTTGCGCGACCCTAATCCGCCGCGCTCAAGTCCGCTCAAGATTGAATTCTTCGCTGCGCGAGGCGAACCGGTACCGTCGGCCTAGCACCGTCAGGCGAACGCCTCCACCGGCGAGCACGAGCACACCAGGTTCCGGCCGCCGTACGCGCTGTCGAGGCACCGAACCGGCGGCCAAACTTTGGGCCGAAAGCCAGCAGTCGTCGACCGAGCAGCCCCGGCCAGTGCGCCGGAGCCCTCGATCTAAACGGTCGGTTCAGCCGCGGCGCCAAATAGCGCCCGCGCAACGAGCGACCGCCGTCATGGCATCGCCTCGGCCCAGGCGATATGGCCCTCGAAGCCAAGCGTTCTCGCCATATCGCGGTAGCGGTCTCGATAATCTCGGTATATCGCGTCCTCGCCCTGGGCTTGGGCGAGCAGTGTCCGCATTCGCAGCGTCCAGATGTCGTACAGGACAATACCCGGTTCGATCTCCACCGTGGCCAATCGGTCAATCGCCCGCTGCGCTTCCTGGATATCTCCGTCGATACCCCGCCGCAGTAAGGCTTCGACAAGGACGTTGGTTGCCATCGGGACAAATATCGCGCCGCCGCCGTCGATCTCTTCTCCCACTACCGCTCTCGCAAGTTCGATGGCTCCGTCCAGGTCACATCGCAGCGCCCGGTCTTGCGCGACGAAGGTATCGATCATCGGGATTGCGGTTCTCGAGTAGCGCTGCCGCATGGCGATGTCTCGAACTTGCGCGAGCAGTTCTAACGCGTATGCGCGTGAATCGCTACCTCGATGTAACAGGGCGAAGGCCACATTGGATTTGGCCAGTCCAAGTGCGACGTCCTCACCGGTTTGTTCCGCCTTCGACAGAATTTCGGCCATCTCGTGCACGGTGGCCTCGTCGGGTCGGAGCACACCGTGCAAGATCGCCATGGTGTGCGTGTAATACATCACCCCACCGCGTGTCACCGGCTCTGCAGTCTTGACCATCTCAACCGCTTGTTGGAAGTCGTCGCGCCAGCCGGTGATACCGAGGCACCAGCGGGCGAGGCTCCGGAAGGAGATCGCGAGTGCCAACGGAGAACTCGTCGCGATTTTCCCGCCTTTGGTGGCATCACCGCCGGCGAGATCAATCGCGTGCTCCGACAACCGCAGAACCTCATGCATTTCGGCAGTTTCATGCTTGGTCGATATTGCGGCGGTGATCAGCCCCAGCGTCAACGTTGGATCGCCGATCGATTCGAGCAGACGGACTTGTTCGGCGGCGAGGGCGGAGGCCTCACGTCGGCGCGCATTGAAGTATGTCTCCATGACTGGCCCGGACATCGCGATAGCCAGTGACCGCTGATCACCAGCGGCGAGGCACAGATCACGAAGTTCGTCGAAGCCAGACGAAAACCCGCTGCCGCTCACCCGAAACCCGGTCGCGCACAGCAGGATTCGGGGCGCTATGCGCATTGCCAGGCGATCTGGGTCATCGTCTGGGAGGCGATCGGCGACTTGTTGTGCTCTTTGCCAGCTCCTCGCAGCCGCATTGTTGTCGCGGTAGTTCACCCAAGATCCTGAACGCATGTGCCATTCGAAGGCTGCGCGCAGGTCGCCAGCGGCCTCGAAGTGCTCCGCGATCATGGCTGCGTTCGCGTCGGCCGCTTCAGAATCGCGATCCTGGATCATCGACGCCAGGCTCCGGTGTAGTTGTGCGCGGTCGGATTTGAGTTGAGATTCGTTCGCGACAGCGCGGATCAGTGGGTGCCGGAACGCATACTGTACGCGCGGGCTGAAACTCACCTGGTCGACGAGTTCTGCTGCAATAAGGGGAGCCAGGTCGGGGTCATCGACCAATGAGGCCAACAGATCGGCGTCGAATCGAGACCCGATGACCGCCGCGGCATTCAGCGTTCGCTTGGCGAGGGGATCAAGGCGATCGATGCGGGCCCCGATGGCGGCGTGCAGGGTGGCTGGCACGTCGGCCTCGTCGGCGTCACCACGCAAGGAGTAAGCACCGGGCTTGCCCTGAAGTACACCGCGCTCTGCCAGGTCGCGCACCATCTCCTCAGCGAAAAACGGGTTGCCGCCCGCGCGTTCGGCCACCCGAGTGGCGAGGTCGCTGAGCGTTGGATCCGTGCCCATCAACTGGGCGGTCAGCGTCGCAGCCTGCACGTCGCTCAACGGCCGCAGCGCGATCGTCTGCGCGCCAGGCATCTGGCTCAATGCGCCTCGGTACTCGGGCCGGTAGGTGATCAGCGTCAGCGCCGGGATCAGGGGGACTAGCGTCAGGAAGTCAGCCAGCATCGATTCGCTGGCCTCATCGATCCAGTGCACATCGTCGATTACGTACACCGCGGGGTCCGGGCGGGCCAGCGAAGCGGAGTTGATCAGCGCCGTCAGCCGCCGCCGCCGAGCGTCTGGGGCGACATCGGGCAGCGCACTCGTGGAGTCTCGGATGCCCAGCAGATCGTTGAGCAGAACAAGGTCTTCGGGATCGGCGTCAGGGAATTGGTCGCGTATGCGACTCCGGGCCGCGACGGTGTCGAGATCGTTGATTCCCTGGGCCGCGCGCAACAGCCGGGCGACCGCATGAAACGGGATGTCGCGAGTGTGCGACTCGCAATAGGTGGTGATCACCTCCACCCCGCGGCCGGCGGCGAACGCGACAGATTCCCGGAGCAGTCGACTCTTACCGATGCCCGGTGGCCCGACGACTGTGACGATGCAGCCGGCGCCGCCGGTGGCTTCGTCCAGGATCGCAGTAATCGTGTTGAGTTCCCAGCTGCGTCCGACCAAAGCCGACTCCGTGCGGCGCGTCGGACGGTCTTCGCCGATGACCAGCAGCTGTCGGGCACGCGCCGGCTCGTCGGCACCCTTTATTTGGACGAGTTCGACGTCACCGAGGACGGCGGCGTTCTCCACAAGTCGGGCCGTCGACTCGCTGAGCATCACACCGCCGCGAGGAGCCACCGATTCCATTCGCTGGGCCATGCCGACCTGTGCGCCGATTGCGGTGTAACCGAATGAGCCCGCGCCGATTTCGCCGGCAATGACGGTACCCGAGTTCAGGCCGACCCGAAGCTTCAGTTCAATTCCATCGCGCCGCTCGAGGTCAACCGCCAGCCGCTCGACCTCGCCCTGGATACCCAGCGCGGCCAGACACGCGCGGAAGGCATGGTCTTCCAGAGCCACTGGTGCGCCGAATATCGCCATGAGCCCGTCGCCGGTGAACTGGTTGACGGTCCCGCCGAAGCGATTCACAATCGCCGACGCAGCCTCGACTAACTCGGCCATGATCTCGCGTAGCCGTTCGGGTCCTACTGCAGCGGCGATGTCCATCGATTGCACAACGTCGGCGAATAGCAGCGTCACCTGCTTGTACTCGGCCGACTGGGTGGCATGTGTGAGTGGCGTGCCGCACTCACTACAGAACTTGGCCGCCGCGCCCAACTGGCTGCCGCATGACCCACAGGAGAGTCCCGCCGCCGTCAGTGCGCCGCCGCGAGCTTCCGCGCCATCGTCCACGTCAGTATCGTGTCACCGCTGCTCGGTGATGTCCGTCATATGGCCATGCCATCTCCGACACGAAGTTTTGAGACCCTCGTATCTCGTCTATTTCGATACGCGGCCGCCGGCCCCCGGCCGCCGTAAAGGTATCGCCTCGGCCCACTTCATCCACCTCTGCAGCCAAAGATCTCGACAAAGCGCAGTAACGATCTCGATGTTCGCGATAGCCGGCATCGTCGCCTCGTGATCACGCTAGCCCAGCGCGCGACGCGCCGAAGAGCCGTGACATCTGGGGTAGCAGCCTCAGCACGTGGCCGGCCCCAAAGCACGGCCCCACCAACGTTATTCGGCTTCGGGGTTAGAGCGGAACGCCTGTTTGTGTAGTGACGCGGAAAATTTCCGTTTCCTCGGCAAGACCCTTGAGGTGCCGGAGACCGAGGCTTTCAAAGCGCAGCCCTGACCCCGCTGAAAGATCGCGCACGGTGCGACTCGTGAGCACTTCGTCGGGTCCGGCCATCGCGCCTATCCGGGCACCGATGTGCACCGCCATGCCGCTCCACTCGTCGCCGCGCCGCTCGCATTCGCCCACGTGAATACCGGCGCGAATGGAAATGCCGCGCGAAGCCAATGCAGGCGTGAGTTCGAGCCCGCAGCGGGCCGCCTTGGTGGGGCCGTCGAACAGCGCGAACACGCCGTCACCTGTGTGCTTGACGCGACTGCCGCTGTACTTCATCAGAACACTGTCGACCAGCTTGTCATGCGCGTCCAGCTGCTGTCGCCACCGCGCATCACCACGAGCGCCGAGCAGTTCGGTGGAGCTGACGATGTCGGTGAACAGCACCGTCTTGAGCACTCGTTCGTCGACGGCAACACTCGGCCTGCCGGTCACGAAGTCGAGGATGGCCGAACCCAGCGTGTCATCGATCAGCCCGTGCGGCCCTGGCGCCAGTGTCTTGAACTCGGCTCCAGGAATTGCAGCGGCCAACGCCGCAACGCCGTCAATCGGAGCCATTTGGTCCCCCGGCCGCGCCAGGACCAGAGACGGGGCGCGGATGGAACCTAGAACGCCGCGAACATCTATCTCCAAGAGCGCCTGCCACAGCCACGACGCCATCGTCGGACTGGCGCTTGTCCGTTGATACCGCCCATAGAGGTCGCGAAATCCTGGTATGTCGGCAATCGCGCCAAAGAACACCTCAGCCAACGCCCCTTCACCCCAATGACTTTCGATGTCTTCCAGATGAACGGCCTTCTCTTCGGCGGTAAATCCCCATGGATGGTCGGGCGATTCCTGAGAGAACCGCGCCATCGTGCCGTACATCACCAGTGACTGGACCCGTTCTGGGTAGGTCACCGCAAACAGAAGGCTCATCGGGCCACCCTCGGACATGCCGAAAAGAGCCGGACGATCGACCTCGACAGCATCGAGAACGGCATGGAGATCATCCATGCGCTCGTCGAGCGGGGGACGTGGGTGGCCGGATCTGAAAGGCCCGTGCCGCGTTTGTCCCACACGATGACCCGCATGACTTCAGCCAGTTGTTCGATGACGGCGGTGAACGGGCTAGCGGGGTCGTCGTACATCTCCACGTTGCTGAACCAACCGGGGATCCAAACGAGCGTGGTGTCACCATCGCCGAGCTCGCGGTACGCCAGCCGGACATCCCCGTTGCGCGCGTACCGCACGCGCCCATCACTCACGCGACCATTCTCGCATTTCACGGCCAGCACGCCGATAGATTGGCCCACGTATTGTCTCGGTCCACCGCGTCGTTGGTACTTCCGCGGGTAACAGGCGTGGTCACATTCGAGACGACTGAACGTGGGAGGGATTCGCCAGAGCGGTTTGCCGCATGCGCGGGGGTCTATTACGGTTCCGTCCGGGTCATAATGGCCGTCATGGCAGACAAAACCGTGCGCAGCGGCCAGGAGCGAAGCCGGATCAAGACCCTCACCCAGGCTGCGTTGAACGCCGACAAGACGGTGGAGCAGGTCGAAGACGTCCTCGACAGCCTGAGCAAAACCATGGCAGAGCTGAGCAGTTCCCTTTCGGCCTTGAACGCCACGGTGGAGCGCCTGGAAAGCGGCCTGGATCACCTGGACGGCACGCTGTCCAGCCTGGACGACCTCGCCAAGCGGCTGATCGTGCTGGTCGCGCCGGTGGAGGCCATCGTCGATCGGATCGACGACATGGTGAAGGTGGGTGAGACGATGATGTCTCCGCTGTCGGCCACCGAGCACGCCGTGCGCGGCATGCTGGGCCGGCTGCGGAACCGTACTGCGCGCTAGCCCACTACCCGCTGTTCCGCAGCGCGCTCGCCAGCCCGTTCATCGTCAGCAGAATGCCACGCTGCACCAATTCGTCGTCATCGCCGGAGCGGTAGCGGCGGAGCAACTCCACCTGCAGGTGATTCAGCGGCTCCAGATACGGGAAGCGGTTGAACACCGAACGTGCCAGCGCCGGGTTGTCGGCCAGCAGGTTGTCTTGACCAGTGATGAGCTTGTGCATGGCGATGGTTCGCCGGTGCTCGTCGACGATTTTGTCGAATACCCTGCGCCGCAATTCTTCGTCGGCCACCAGCTCGGCGTAGTGGGCCGCTAGGCCGAGATCGCTTTTGGCCAGCACCTGTGCCATGTTCGACAGCACGCTGGCAAAGAAGGGCCACCGCTGGTACAGCTCGTGCAGTATTTTCACGCGTTCGGCTTCACTTTCGGGGCCCGCCGCGATCCACTGCTCGAACGCGGACCCGGTGCCGTACCAACCCGGGAGCATCACCCGCGACTGGCTCCAGGCCAGCACCCACGGGATGGCGCGCAGGTCGGTGATCGACGCGGTGGGTTTGCGTGATGTCGGCCGGCTTCCTATGTTCAGCGAGCCGATCTCGCTGACCGGTGTGGAAGCCATGAAGTATTCCACGAAACCCGGTGTGTCGTGGACTAATTCGGCGTAAGCGCGCCGGGCGAGGGTGGCCACTTCGTCGAGCACCGCGTAGGCCGGCTCTGCGGCCTCGCCCAGGCCTTCGACATCCAGCAGCGTGGATTCGAGTGTGGCGGCCAGCAAGCTTTCCAGATTGCGTCGCGCCGTCTGGGGTTCGGCGTACTTGGCGGCGATCACCTCGCCTTGCTCGGTGAGCCGTAGCGAGCCGTTCACCGCTCCCGGTGGTTGCGCCAGGATGGCTTGGTAGCTTGGGCCGCCACCGCGGCCGACGGTACCGCCACGACCGTGGAAGAGCCGCAACCGGATTCCGGTTTTGCGGGCCACTTCGACCAGGGCCAGCTCGGCGCGGTAGACCGCCCAGTTGGCGGCCAGGTACCCGCCGTCCTTGTTGGAGTCGGAGTAGCCGAGCATCACTTCTTGAGATTCGCCCTGGGTGGCGACAATCGCCCGGTAGAGGGGAAGTTCCAGCATCGCGTGCAGGATCGCTGCGCCGTTGTGCAGATCGTCGATCGTCTCGAAGAGCGGTGAGATGGGCACCGGACAGTACGGTTCTGACCCGGAGGCATCCAGCAGGCCGGCCTCTTTCAGCAGGATCGCGGCCTCCAAGACGTCAGAGACTGAGCGGCACATCGAGATGACATAGTTGGGTACGGCGGCGGGACCGTAGCGCTCGACGGCGTGCGCGGCGGCGCGCAAGACGTCGAGCTCTTTGCGGGCCGGCTCGGACAATTGCGCACCGTCACCGACCAGTGGACGGCGGGTGCTCAGTTCGCCCGCCAGCAGCGCGACCCGCTCGTCTTCGGGCAACGCACTGTAGTCCGGGTGCACCCCGGCCCACGCCAACAGCTCGCCCACCACTTCTTCGTGCACGTCGGAGTTTTGCCGCATGTCAAGGCCGCACAGATGAAAACCGAAGGCGCGCACGCTTTCTCGTAGCAGGGCCAGTCGATCCTCGGCCAACAGCGCACTCCCGTGGGTGCGCAGTGACTCATCAATCGTGTCGAGATCGCCCTGCAGTTCTGCCGGGGCGGCATACGGCGGCAAGCCCAGGTCAAGCTCGTGCTGCGGTTGCCGGTCCAAGATCTCGGCGGCGGTCGCGGTGAGCCGACCGCGGATGACCCGCAATGCCCGCCGGTACGGCTCGTCGGCGCGGGCTTTCTCCTGGCAGCCCTCGGCCAGCGCGGCCAGCTCCGGCGTGACCGGGACCAGCCGTGCCGACATGGTCAGCTCGTGCTCGAGAGCGGTGAGTTCGGCCAGGTAGTGCGACAGCGCGGTGAAGGCGGCCCGGCCGGTGGCCATCCGCACCACGTCGTCCGTGACGTTCGGGTTTCCGTCGCGGTCACCGCCGATCCAGGAGCCGGGTTGCAGGATCGGTCCGGACAGCAGATCGGTGTCGGGCCAGCGGGCCCGCAGCGCATCCCTGACCTCGGCATTGATCTGGGGAATCACCTTGAACAACGCGGCGGGGTAATACCGCAGGCCCACCTCGATCTCGTCGGTGATCTGCAGCCGGGACAACCGGATCAGCGCGGTCTGCCACAGCGTGAGGACCTGGCGGCGCAACTCGAGTTCGATGTTGCGGCCATCGTCGGTTTCCGTGTGCCCCTCCGCGTGCAGCCGCATCAATTCAGTGATCCGGTGCTGGGTGACGAAGACGGTGCGACGCCGGGTCTCGGTGGGGTGGGCGGTGATCACCGGGGAGACCAGGGCACCCTTGAGCGCGTCGGCTACCGTGGTCGAATCCAGTTGTGCCAGGTCGAGTTTCGCGTAGGTCGCGGCTAGGCTGCTGTCCTGCGGTGGCTCGCCGGCGGCCACGTGAAACGCGCGTCGGCGCTCCCGGTGGATGTCTTCGGCCACGTTGGCCAACAGCGCGAAGTGGCTGAACGCCCGGATGACCGGGATTGCCCGGTGGATGTCGATGCCGTCAAACATGCGCGCCATTTCGGCCCGATCGATCTCCGAGCGGCGCACCCGAAACGATTCCACCCGGGCACGTTCCACCAGGTCGAATACCTCGTGCCCGTTCTGCTCGCGCACCGTGTCGCCCAGGATGGTGCCCAGCAGCCTGATGTCGGCACGCATCGGCTCCGTCGCCTCGCGACCGACCAGGGTTCGCTGGACGGCACCAATCGGTTCCAGCACGGTGTCAGAAACCTCGACCATGCGTCCCAGTATCGGTGCGGATCGCGTCATCCGCCCGCCGACAGGTCAGCGCGTCAGCGGTACTTGATCAATAACTCCACACCGATGATGCTCACCAGCCAGATGCCGGTGATGAACAGCGTCAAGCGGTCCAGGTTTTTCTCCACCACCGTCGACCCGGACAGGCTGGACTGCACACCGCCGCCGAACAGCGTCGACAGGCCGCCACCCTTGGCGCGGTGCAGCAGCACCAGCAACACCACCAGCACGCTGGTGACCACCAGGGTGATCCGCAGGGCAAACTCCATGCCCGAAAGCCTACCGGTCAGGCCATGGTCTTACGGCAGCGGCCCACCGGCAGCGATCGCCGCCAGCGTCGCGAACTGCTCACCATCCAATGACGCCCCCCCGACCAAAGCCCCGTCGATATCGTCGCGGGCGATGATGTCGCCGATGTTCTTGGCGGTCACCGAGCCGCCGTAGAGTACCCGCACGGCGTCGGCGACCTGTGGCGATGCCAGCGTGCCCAATTCCTTGCGGATCGCCGCGCACACCTCCTGGGCGTCGGCAGCGCTGGCCACCCGTCCGGTGCCGATCGCCCACACGGGCTCATAGGCGATGACGACCGTGGCGATCTGCTCGGCGGAGAGCCCGGCCAATGAGCCACGCAGCTGTTCGACATTGTGAGCGATGTGATCCCCCGCCTCGCGGACGTCGAGGTGCTCGCCGATGCAGATGATCGGGGTCAATTCGTGCTTGAGCGCAGCGGCGGCCTTGGCGGCCACCAGCGCGTCATCCTCGTTGTGGTAGGTGCGCCGTTCGGAGTGCCCGACCACGACGAAGGTGCACCCCAGCTTGGCCAGGAAGGTTCCACTGATGTCACCGGTGTAGGCACCCGAGTCGTGCTGGGACAGGTCCTGGCCACCGTAGGTCAGCCGCAGCTTGTCGCCATCGACCAGGGTTTGCACGCTGCGCAGGTCGGTGAACGGCGGCAGAACCGTGACGTCGACCTTGTCGTAATACTTGTCCGGCAACGCGAACGCGATCTTTTGCACCAGCGCGATCGCCTCGAAGTGATTGAGGTTCATCTTCCAGTTGCCGGCGATCAGAGGCTTGCGGCTCACGAGTCTCCTTTACTTGGCTTAACTGGGCTGGGGCCGGCCCAGTACCTCGATGCCTGGGAGCGTCTTGCCCTCCAGGTATTCCAGCGACGCGCCACCGCCGGTGGATATGTGCGAGAAGTCACCCTCCGGGATGCCGAGGGCGCGCACCGCGGCCGCGGAGTCACCGCCGCCCACCACGCTGAATGCACCCTTGCCGGTCGCTGCGGCGATCGCCTCGGCGACACCCTTGGTGCCCGCGGCGAACGCCGGGAACTCGAACACGCCCATCGGGCCGTTCCAGAAGACGGTCCCGGCGTTGGACAGCAACGTCGTGAACCGCTCGACCGATCCCGGTCCGATATCCAGGCCGATCCGATCGTCCGGGATCGCGTCGGCGGCGACGATCTCCGACGGGGAGTCGGCGGCGAACTTCTCCGCCACCACGATGTCGACTGGCAGGCGAAGGACGTCGTGATGGGTGTCCAACAGCCGGCGACAAGTATCGATCATGTCGTTTTCCAACAACGACTTGCCGACCGAAAAGCCCTGTGCGGCAAGAAATGTGAAACACATGCCGCCACCGACCACGATGCTGTCGGCATTGGTGGCGAGCTGTTCGATGACGCCCAGCTTGTCAGACACTTTCGACCCGCCGAGTACCACCGCATAGGGCCGTTGGGTCGAGCTGGTCAATTGCTCGAGTACCCGTATCTCCCCGGCCACCAGCGTGCCGGCGTAGTGCGGCAGCAGCGTGGCCACGTCGTACACCGAGGCCTGCTTGCGGTGCACCACTCCGAAACCGTCGGAGACGAAAGCCCCTGTTGGCCCGACTAATTCAACCAGTTCCCGGGCCAGCGCGAGTCGCTCGCCGTCCTCCTTGCTGGTTTCGCGCGGGTCGAAGCGGACGTTCTCCAGCAGCAGGATGTCGCCGTCCGTGAGCCCCTCAGCACGGGCCAGTGCGTCGGCGCCGACGACGTCACCGGCCAATTGCACGTGCCGGCCCAGCTGGTCGCCCAGCGCCGCAGCGACCGGTGCCAGCGACAACTTGGGGTCGGGCCCATTTTTGGGGCGACCCAGGTGTGCCGCGATCACCACCTTCGCACCGGCCTCGACAAGCGCCCGCAACGTCGGTGCCGACGCGGTGATCCGGCCGGGATCGGTGATGGCGCCGTCATCGAGCGGCACGTTCAGATCGGAGCGAACCAGCACACCCCGACCCGAAACCCCTTCGGCCAGAAGGTCGTCAAGCGTTGGAACAGACACGGTTACAGCGACTTGCCGACCAGGGCGACCAGATCAATGAGGCGGTTGGAGTAGCCCCACTCGTTGTCGTACCAGGACACCACCTTGGCCTGGTTGTCGATCACCTTGGTCAGGCCGGAATCGAAGATCGAACTGTGCGGATCGGTGACGATGTCGCTGGAGACGATCGGCGCGTCGTAGTACTTCAGAATGCCCTTGAGCCTGCCCTCGGCGGCGGCCTTGAATGCCGCGTTGATCTCCTCGACGCTGGCGGATTTGGACAGGTCGGCGGTCAGGTCGGTGACCGACCCGGTGGGAATCGGCACCCGCAGCGCATAACCGTCGAGCTTGCCCTTCAACTCGGGCATCACCAGGCCGATCGCCTTGGCAGCACCGGTGGAGGTCGGCACGATGTTCAGCGCGGCGGCGCGCGCGCGACGCAGGTCCTTGTGCGGTCCGTCCTGCAGGTTCTGATCCTGGGTGTAGGCGTGGATGGTGGTCATCAGGCCCCTGACGATGCCGAACTCGTCGTGCAGCACTTTGGCCAGCGGCGCAAGGCAGTTCGTCGTGCACGAGGCGTTGGAGATGATGTTCTGACTGCCGTCGTACTTGTCGTCGTTGACGCCCAGGACGATGGTGATGTCGGGATCGGTGGCGGGCGCGGAGATGATCACTTTCTTAGCGCCGGCCTCTAGGTGTCCTTTGGCCTTGGCCGCGTTGGTGAACAGCCCGGTGGATTCGACGACGACATCGACGCCCAGGTCGCTCCACGGCATCGCCGCCGGGCCCTCCCTGACCTCGAGCGCCTTGATTTTGTGGTCGCCCACGACGATGGTGTCCTGGCCTTGGAGGCTGACGTCGTAGGGCAGCCGGCCCAGGATGGAGTCGAATTTCAGCAGGTGCGCCAGCGTGTTGTTGTCGGTGATGTCATTGACTGCGACCACCTCGATGTCGGCCCCCGAACTGGCCTGGCCCTGCTCCTGTTGAGCCAGCAAGGCCCGGTAGAAGTTGCGCCCGATTCGACCGAAGCCGTTGATGCCTACTCGGACCGTCACTTGTCTCTCCCTGTCTTTCCTATGTCCGCTGATAGTGTCCGCTGATAGCGCTCGCCGTCAGCCTAGATCAGCAGCAGGCGCCGTTGCCGCGCCGGTAAGAGTGTGGACGTCAGCCGCGGCGTTGCTTCCGGAGCCACCGCAGCGCTGACTCGGCGGCGTAGTAGCCACACAGGCCGTGGATGCCGGCTCCTGGCGGCGTGGACTGTGAACAGAGATAGACACCTGGCACGCCGGTCACGTAAGGATTGACGGCGACCCGCGGGCGGAAGATGACCTGGAGACCGTCGTTGGCGCCACCGATGATGTCGCCGCCGATGAAGTTGGGGTTGTAAGCCTGTAACTCGGCAGTGCCCTTGCTGACGGTTGCGACGACGCGGTCGCGGAATCCGGGGGCGAACCGCTCTATCTGGTCGACGACGGCCGCGCTAGCGTCGCCGGTGTAGCCGAACGGCACGTGCGCGTAAGCCCATATGGGATTGATGTCGCCCGCTGACCGGGATGGGTCGGCCAGGTACTGCTGCCCGACGAGCACAAAGGGCCGTTGCGCCATCTTGCCTTGTGCGCGTTGGCGTTCGGTGTCCGCGATCTCCGCGAACGTGCCGCCGAGATGGACGGTGCCCGCGCGCCCACAGTCGGGGTTCGTCCACGGGATGTGGCCCTCGATGGCGAAGTCGACCTTGAACGCCGACGCCCCTTCACGGTAGCGCCGATAGGACCGCGCGATCCGGCCGGGCATGACATCGCCATAAATCCCGAGCGCGCCCGCCGGGCTGAGGTCGAGCATCACGATGTCGGCATCGGGGATGTCTTTGCGACTGGCGACGGTCACTCCCGTGGTCACGCTGCCGCCGTGCTCATTCAGGGCAGCGGCCAGGGCTTGGGTGATCGAACCCGACCCCCCTTGTGCGACGGGCCAGCCGTAGCGGTGCCCGCTGGCCAGGATCATCAACCCAAGAGATGCGGTGAGCGGCCGGTCCAGCCGACTGTAGACGTGCGCGGCCGCGCCGCCGAACAATGCACGCGCCTGCTCAGTGCGAAACCACCGGGCCATCGTGGTGGCCGGTAGCAGCGCGCGCGGCCCGAAGGCGGCCAGACGAATGGGGTGATGCGGAATGTTGAGCACCGGGCGAAGCAAATCTTGGGCCAAAGCATCGAATCCCGCGGCAAGGTCCCCTATCGCACGCCGCCAACGGGTGGCGTCCGGCCCCATCCGGGCCGTGGTTTGATCGATCGACTGATACAGCACGCCGGCGGTGCCGTCGTCGAGCGGGTGCGCACAGTCGATCTCCGGCCACTTCCACGCCAGCCCGTAGCGTTGCAGGTCGATCTGTTTCCAGAACGGCGAACCGATGCCCAAGGGATGGAACGCCGAGCAGTGGTCGTGGATGACTCCGGGCATCGTGAGCTCACCGGAGCGCGCTCCCCCACCGATCGTGTCGCGAGCCTCCAGCACCTGCACGTCGACACCGTCGGAGGCAAGGCGGATCGCCGCGGCCAGACCGTTGGGCCCGGCACCGACCACCACCGCCGTGGTCATCGGGTGCTGCGTTGAGCCGTGACGTGCACGGGGAACCGGTCGCCGGGCTCGGGCCACGGGTTGCGGCTCAGCATGTCCTTGACGTCAACGTAGCCTTCCTCGATCAAGCCGGTCTTGGCGTCGGCGATGCGATACCACTGCCGTTGGGTCTGGATCGGCTGGCCTTCCAGGATGATGACGCGGACCTCGCCCTCCTCGAAGTGGCAGCGCCGCTGCACCGCCTCCAGGAGTTGCTCGTTGTGCAAATGCCCTTCGCCGAAGTTCCACCCGACCAGCGGCCCCGCAACGAGTTCGCCTTCGCGGACGCTGTAGTCAGCTTCGTCATCGATCGCTCGGGGCAACAACCCATTGAGCGCCCTGCCATGAGTGTGCATCGCCCGGAACGCCGCCGCCTTGTCGCTCATGATTTCTGCAGTGGCCGCGTCGTAGAGCTTGGCCAGCTGGTTGACGACGAGCGCAGAGCTTTTGACGACGTTGGCCTCGATCTTGTCCTCGGCGCCCGCGCGGAAGCACCACAGGCTAGTAGCCCAGTTGCCGGCGTAGTAGCGCATCGCGGGCAGAAACGAAATCTTTTTGGGAAACAGGTTTCCCGCGATCGGCACCACAGCAAGCGCGACGATCAAGATGGCCAGCAGCAGCGGTGATTGCAGGTCGACGGCGTGGATCCCGCCGTAGTGCCCGAACAGGTAGAACAGCGAGAAGATGAAGAACACGTTCCACTCCAACGGCACTCCCATCGGGAGGTTGGAAATGATGTTCAGGTGGAAGATCACCATGAACCCGATCAGGAACCACCGCCACGGTTGACCGTCGGCAACGAAGACAAGCACGCCCGGGACCAAAAATTCGGCCGTGGTTCCGCCGACATGGGCCATGACCTTCGGCAACCATGACGGGCGCAGATCGTTGACGGGATCAAGATAGAGCAGGTGCTTCAACGGAGTGAACAACCTGCTCCGCAGCAACGCGTTGTTGCTCGTCATCACCGACACGACGTACGGGAAATGGTGGTTGAGCTTGGAGGTCGCCGCCCCCCACCACAAGCCCAGCATGATGATCTTGAAAGCCGAGATCTGATCGGTGAACGGGAAGAAGAACACGATCAGTTTCAGCCAATAGTGCTCGCCGCGGGCGGCAAGAAAGATGGTTTTGTCGCGCAGGCCGAGCACCGCCAGGGCGACGATGGTCGGCAGCACCACGACGGGGTTGATCAGACCCACATCGCCGGTGGCGGAGACCGACCCGCCGTGACCGGGCGACAACAGCGCCCATAATCCGCCGATCAACACGATGGCATAGAGAGCGACGTCGAAAAAGGTGCGATTATCACCACCGGTGAACGGGACCTTGCCCGGCCAGGCAGGAAGCCGAATGGTGTTGGGCCGCAACCAATAAAGGAATCCACCGATCGGTGGCGTGAACCGCCCGGTGAGCGGGCCGGATCCACAGCCGAAACCCAAGACCTCGAACAGCAGCGTGAAGATGATGACCTTCTGGTACACGATCGGTTGCGTCCACCAGTCGCCGATGCGGCCGAGTCCACCCAGTCCGGGGGTCAACGAGATGATCGCGGCGGGGGCGGCGACATACAGCGCGATCTTGATCAGGTACAGCAAATAGGCCCCATACGGCGTCCCGAAGCCGTGTTCGACCCAATGCCGGGTCACGACTTGCAGCCGCGTTGCTCGTGACTGAGTCTGCCAGGTGTCGCGATCGACGTCTGGAAGCTCCGGAGTCATGAATCCCATGGACGGCCTCGTTCCTGTCGGAGAAACCAGCTGGCCAATAAAATGTATCGGCACCGCACTGCGGGTGTGTCGATTTTGGGCGTCCTGATTTCCCAGCCGGTGACTCGGCAATGAAAAGCGTTGCCCTAAAAGTTGATTCGTCCCTTGCGTACGCTATCTACCGGACGACGAAATGCGTCCGCGGAGACATTGCGGAAAATTCATCCGGGGCCCGACGGGGAAATCGCCGGCGCAGCCGTTCGATCAGACCGTCCAGAGTCTGCCGATCCCGTTCTTCGACACACGTCATGCGCCGGAAGCTGTCGGCGGCATCGACGTCGCCGTTGGCTTCCGAAGTGGCGATCGCCTTCTCATATTCATCGATTCGGTGGTCGATGAGACGGCGACGTTGAGTGAGCAGACGCACGAAGTAGTCGGCCTGGCGATGATCCGCCGTATCCGGCAGAGCTGCGACGGGATCGACGTCATTGGCGGGCCGAATCGTGCCGCTGTGGGCGCGACGCGAGCGCCGGTCACGAGCGCTAGTCGGCCTGCGTGCAGCCCCTGAGCGTGCGTCACGCTCGTCGGACAAACCGAGGCTCATCTCGTCTCTTTCACCTGGGGTTGGCGTTGGGCTGGGTAACAATAGCGCGCCGTATCCGAGCGGCACCATATGCGCGGACGATGAAGGGGAAACACCGGGACCGCGGCCCCGCGCCCGCTCGCTACCATCGAGGGACTCGACGCGGCAACGCAGCCTCGCCGGAGCGTCAAGGGAGGAACGTGACCGACAGCGATAGCCGAGATTTCGGGGACATCGGCAAATTCGACCCCGTCCTGACCCAGCGCCTGATGGCTCTGATGCGGCCGGTCTTGAAGGCGTACTTCCGGTCGGAGGTGCATGGCCTGGATTCCTTCCCGCCCGGCGGAGCGCTGGTGGTCGGTAACCATTCCGGCGGCATGTTCCCGATGGACGTCCCGGTCTTCAGCGTCGACTTCTACGAAAAGTTCGGTTACGACCGGCCGGTCTACACGCTGAGCCACGACATCCTCATGACCGGCCCTACCGGCTCCCTTTTCCGGCGTTCCGGTTACATCCGGGCCAACCGGGAGAATGCGGCGAAAGCCTTGCGGTCCGGCGGCGTGGTGATCGTCTTCCCCGGCGGGGACTACGACGCATACCGGCCCACCTTGTCTGAGAACGTCATCGACTTCGACGGCCGCAAGGGATATGTCAGGACGGCGATCGAAGCCGGCGTGCCCATCGTGCCCGCGGTGTCCATCGGCGGCCAGGAGACCCAGCTCTACCTGTCCCGCGGCACGTGGCTGGCCGAGCGGCTGGGGGTGAAGCGCTTGTTGCGGAGCGCCATTCTGCCGCTGTCGTTCGGCTTCCCGTTCGGATTCAGCGCCGTGATCCCGCCCAATCTCCCGCTGCCCACCAAGCTCGTGACGCAGGTGCTGGAACCGATCGACATCGCCGCGCAGTTCGGCGACGACCCGGACGTCGACGAGGTCGACGAGTACGTGCGGTCGGTGATGCAGCAGGCCCTCAAAGAGCTCGCCGCCAAGCGCCGTTTCCCCATTCTGGGCTGAGCATGGCATCCCGTATCAGCCAGGCCCTCGGCGTCATCGCAACCCTGAGACGCGCCGGAATGATCGCGCCGATGCGACCCGACCGCTATCTGAAGATGGCTGCGGCCATGCGTCGCGAAGGCATGGGCATCACCGTAGGTTTCGCCGGCGCGGCGCAGCGCTGCCCGGACCGTCCGGGCCTGATCGACGAACTGGGCACGCTGACCTGGCGGCAGCTCGACGAGCGGATCAGCGCGTTGGCCGCAGCGTTGCAAGAGTTGCCTTCGGGCCAGCCGAAGGTCATCGGGATCATGTGCCGCAATCATCGCGGTTTCGTCGAGGCGTTGGTGGCCGCCAACCGGATCGGCGCCGACATCGTGCTACTCAACACGTCGTTCGCCGGGCCGGCGCTCGCCGACGTGGTCAACCGCGAAGGGGTCGACACCGTCATTTACGACGAGGAGTTCACCGCGACGGTGGACCGCGCGCTGGCCGACAAGCCCGACGCCACCCGCATCGTGGCGTGGACCGACGGACAGCACGAACTCACCGTCGAGAAACTCATCGCCGACCACGCCGGGCAACAGCCCCGGCGCACCGGCCGCAAGGGCAGGATGATCCTGCTGACCTCCGGCACCACCGGAACACCGAAGGGCGCCAACCAGTCTGGCGGCAACGCTGGAATCGGCACGCTCAAGGCGATCCTGGACCGCACGCCGTGGCGGGCCGAGGAGACCGTAGTGATCGTGGCGCCCATGTTTCATGCATGGGGTTTTTCGCAGTTGGTGTTCGCCGCGTCCATGGCCTGCACGGTGGTCACCCGGCGCAAATTCGACCCGGAGGCGACCCTGGACCTCATCGACCGCCACCAGGCGACGGGCCTGGCCGTGGTGCCGGTGATGTTCGACCGCATCATGGAACTGCCCGAGGAGATACGAAACCGCTACAGCGGCAAGTCCTTACGGTTTGCCGCGGCATCTGGCTCGCGGATGCGACCCGATGTTGTCATCGCGTTCATGGACCAGTTCGGCGACGTGATCTACAACAACTACAACGCCACCGAGGCGGGCATGATCGCCACCGCGACACCGCAGGACCTACGAGCCGCCCCCGACACCGCGGGCCGGCCCGCGGGCGGGACCGAAATCCGCATCTTGGACAAAGAATTCAATGCGGTTCCCACCGGCGAGGTCGGCACTATCTACGTCCGCAACGACACTCAGTTCGACGGCTACACATCGGGCACCACAAAGGACTTCCACGCCGGGTTCATGTCGTCGGGCGACATGGGCTACCTGGACAAGGAGGGCCGGCTGTTCGTCGTCGGCCGCGATGACGAGATGATCGTCTCCGGCGGCGAAAACGTCTACCCGATCGAAGTGGAGAAGACACTGACAGCACACCCCGACGTGGCGGAGGCGGCGGTGATCGGCGTGGATGACGAGCAGTACGGCCAGCGGCTGGCGGCGTTCGTGGTGCTGGGCCCGGGCGGATCGGCCACCCCCGACACCCTCAAGCAGCACGTTCGGGAGAACCTGGCCAACTACAAGGTGCCCCGCGACATAGCCGTCGTGGACGAACTCCCCCGCGGCAACACCGGCAAGATCCTGCGCAACGAACTGCGATCACGGGTCAGCGGCTGATGCGGGGTTTTCGACGGCTCCTGCGGCGCCCCAGACCGCTGGCACGCGCGGCAGTCGAATTCATCAACGCCGCCAACGGATTACGCCCCCTCGCCCGCAAGGGCTACAGCACGGTCCTGGTGTTCTGGTTCGGCTGGCCGACGTCGGAGGTGCCGGGCCTGTACTTGTCGGCCTCGCTGCTGGACGCGGTGCGGCGCGGGCGGCGCGGCCACTTCGCCGGTCCGAAGGGAAAGGCGGCGCTGGCCCTCACGGCCGCATCTTGGGCGATCCTCGCAGTGATCCGCTACCGGGGCATCACCACCCCGGGCCCGGTGCTGGAGGCGGGGCTGCGCGAACAGCTGGGACAGGACTACGCCGAGGCGCTGAACGCCCTGCCGACGACCCCAACGCGCATCGGACGACGCGACCTTCCGCTGCGCACCACGGTGGCGCGGCGGCGTTTCGTCGAGAAGACCAACATCGTGTCCTACGGTCCGCACGGCCGCGCGAACCTGGCCGACATCTGGCGCCGCCGCGACCTGCCGCGCGACGGCAAGGCGCCAGTGTTGCTGCAAGTCCCCGGCGGCGCCTGGGTAATCGGGTGGCGCCGTCCGCAGGCCTACCCGTTGATGAGCCACCTGGTTGCCCGCGGCTGGGTGTGCGTATCGATGAACTACCGGGTCTCTCCGGTGCACACCTGGCCCGACCACATCGTCGACGTCAAACGGGCGCTGTTCTGGATCAAAAAGCACATCGCGGGTTACGGCGGGGACCCGAATTTCGTCGCGATCAGCGGCGGGTCCGCCGGTGGCCATCTGGCTGCTTTGGCGGCACTGACCGCCAACGACCCCACGTTTCAGCCGGGCTTCGAAGACGCCGACACATCGGTGGTCGCCGCCGTGCCCTTATACGGGCGCTACGACTGGTATTCCACCCACGGTGAGGGCCGTCGCGAATTCGTCGGGCTGCTCGAACAGTTCGTAGTGAAAAAGAAACTCAGCACGCACCGAGACGTCTTCATCGACGCTTCGCCAATCCAACAGCTGCGGGCTGACGCGCCACCGTTCTTCGTCTTGCACGGCCAAGACGATTCCCTCATTCCGGTCGGCGAAGGGCAAGAGTTCGTCGACGCACTACGGGCGGTGTCGAAGTCCCCCGTCGCCTACGCCGAATTGCCCAACGCCCAACACGCTTTCGACATCTTCGGTTCCCCGCGCGCGCATCAATCCGCGGAGGCGGTGGCCCGGTTCTTGTCCTGGGTCTACGCGACGAGCTATCTGGGCCGCGACTAGCCGCTTACCCCAGCGCCGCGGCGTTCTCGAGTTCGGTCAGCGCCGGTTCGATGCGATCGGCCATGTCATCGATGTCGTTGGCCACCTCGGGCGTCGTCACAAAACCGAAGTCCAGGTAATCCTGGTAGGAGAAGCAGGTGATGTTCAGGGCGACGTCCATGACCGGTGGCCCCAGCGGCACCAGCGAGTCCAGTTTGGCGCCGGCCATGTACAACGGGAACTGCGGACCCGGGACATTGGAGACGACGAGGTTGATGGGCGCCAGGCTTCGCGACAGCCCACTAGCCGTATACGCACGCGCGGCCAGCTGCAGCAGCCCGGGGGGTGTGGTCTCGGTAAGTCCCATGATCTGATGCGCCGACAGCGCCTTGGCCATCAACTTGGCGCTCTGGGTACTTTCGTGGATGACCCGCAGCCGCTCGGCGGGGTCTTCGACGTCAGTGGCAAGCGATGCGGTCATCGAGCTGATCTTGTTGCCGACTTCGCTCATCGTCTGGTCGGTACGAGTTGAGACGGGGATCTGCGCAATGAGTGGTTTCCACGGCAGCTCACCACGTTTCTGCAAATACTCGCGCGCGGCACCGGCCACGACCGCGAGCACGACGTCGTTGAGCTTCACACCGAAAGCGTCCTTGACGGCCTTGGCCCGGGCCAACTCGATGCGGCAGCCGCTGATCCGACGGTGCGGCGACACCGACGCGTTGAACCGGGTCTTGGGCGCTTCGAAGTATCGCGGCGGCCTGCTGCTCATGCCCAAAGTGGCGATCTGCTGGCGCAACGTCTGCTCCACGAGTCGGGCGATGCGGAAAGGGGTCATGACTCCGACGTTGATGAGTGCGCCGACCGCGCGTCGCTCCAGGCCCGGAAGCTGGAATCCCACCAGCGATCCGACCGTCTCCTGTTGCGCCGGCCGAGGTTCCGGCGTGACGTCCAGCAGGATTTCGCCCAACCCGGCGCCGGAGACCCCGTCGACGATGGCGTGGTGCATCTTGGTCAGCGTCGCGATGCGGCCGCCCTCGACGCCCTCGATGACCCACAGTTCCCACAGTGGTCGGGAGCGGTCCAGCTTGTAGGACATCAGCCGGCCAACGAGCTCCTCGAGCTCGCGGCGCCCACCGGGCGCCGGAACGCCGATGCGACGGACGTGGAAGTCAATGTCGAGTTCCTCGTCCTCGACGAACCACGGCCGGTCCAGCCCGAGCGGCGCCCCGGTGACGCGCCACCGCAACTGCGGCAGCTCCGGCAGTCGCTCGATGATCAATTCGCGCAGTCGCTGAAAGCTGTACTCGGGCGCACCGCTGGGATCACAGATCGCCAACGCACCCACATGCATATGCCAGCCCGCAGTTTCTGCTGACCAAAACGCCGCATCAACACTCGAAAGCCGCTTCATGCCCCGACCGTAGCCCCCGCCCGCTTGGTACGCGGTGCTATGGCCGACAAACTCGCGGCCGGTCAGGCATCCTCCAGCAAGTCCGGCGTCACCGCCGACTCGGTGTCGGGGATGCCTTCGACCTTGGCTTTGCGATCGGCCATCGACAACAGCCGCCGAATACGGCCTGCCACAGCGTCTTTCGTCATTGGAGGGTCGGCGAGCCGGCCCAGCTCCTCCAGCGACGCCTGGCGGTGCTCGACGCGCAGTTTGCCGGCCGAAGCCAGATGATCAGGCACCGTGTCGCCGAGGATCTCCAGCGCCCGCTCCACCCGGGCGGCAGCCGCGACCGCGGCCCGTGCCGAACGGCGCAGATTGGCATCGTCGAAATTGGCGAGCCGGTTGGCCGTCGCCCGCACCTCGCGCCGCATCCGGCGCTCCTCCCAGATCAGCCGGGTGTCCTGGGCGCCCATCCGGGTCAAGAGGGCACCGATCGCCTCGCCGTCGCGCACCACCACCCGATCGGCACCACGCACTTCGCGAGCCTTGGCGCTTACCCCCAGCCGGCGCGCCGCACCCACCAACGCCAGCGCGGCCTCCGGGCCGGGGCAGCTGACTTCCAACGCCGACGAACGTCCCGGCTCGGTCAGCGACCCGTGCGCCAAAAAAGCGCCCCGCCACGCGGCTTCGGCGTCGGCGATACCGCCGCCGACGACCTGGGCCGGCAGACCGCGCACCGGACGCCCCCGGTTGTCGAGCAGGCCGGTCTGGCGTGCCAGCGCCTCGCCGTCGTTGGCCACCCGCAGCACGTACCGGGTGCTCTTGCGAATCCCGCTGGCCGACAAGACATGCACCACCGCGTTGTATCCGTAGAGGTCAAAAATGTCCTTGCGGAGCCGCCGCGCGATGTTGCCCAAGTCCACCTCGGCCTCGACGACCACCCGGCCACCCACGATGTGCAACCCGCCGGCAAACCTCAGCAGGGACGTGACTTCCGCTCTGCGCGCACTGACCGATTTCACTACCAAGCGGCTCAGCTCGTCCTTGACTTCGGTCGTCATCGCCACGCGTCGTCACCCCTTGGTCGGCTGCCAGCCGGTCCGTTGCCACCGGTCGGTGGACTTTCACCGTCGACCCGGATATCTGCGGTGGCCGTGACCGGAGGCGCTCCCGGGCCGCTGTGGCCCGCTCGGACCCCGTCCAAGGCCGCCGCGAGCTTGCCTGGATCATGTAAAGGTGTACCAGGTCTGGCCACGTCGGCGAAGTGGACCTCGGCCTGTAGCGACGTTGCGGTGCGGCGCAGTTGCTCCCGTTCCCGCTCACTGGGCACCCGTTCGGCGTCGATGATGATGTCGTGCACGGTGAATCCCGGCGCATGCTGGGCCAGCACGTGCAGATGGCGCTCCACCGAGAAACCGGCCGTCTCCCCCGGCTCGGCGACCAAATTGAGCACCAGGGCACGGCGGGCAGTGGTGGCCTGCAGCGCCGCCGCCAGCCCCGGCACCAGCACATGCGGGATCACGCTGGTGAACCACGACCCGGGACCCAGGACCACCAGGTCAGCGGCCATGATGGCGTCGACGGCCTGCCTTGTCGCCGGGGGGTCGGCGGGAAGCAGCCGCACCCGCCGGACCTTGCCCGGTGTGGTCGCGATCGCCACCTGGCCGCGGATCAGCCGGAAAATCCGCGGGTCAGTCTCCAGACCGGACACGTCGGCCTCGATCTGCAGCGCGATCGGGCACATGGGCAGCACCCTGCCTTTGACGCCGAGGATGCGTCCGAGTTCGTCGAGGGCGGCCACCGGATCGGCCAGCACCTCGGACAGGCCCGCAAGCAGCAGGTTGCCGATCGGATGTCCGGCCAGTGCGCCGCTGCCGCCAAATCGGTGCTGCAGTATGGTCGCCCACAGTCGCCCGTGTGGACTGTCAGATGCCAACGCCGCCAAAGCCATTCGCAAATCACCTGGGGGCACCACGTCCAGTTCGTTGCGCAGCCGGCCGGAAGATCCACCGTCGTCGGCAACGGTCACCACAGCGGTGACGTAGGGAGTCAGCCGACGGGCGGCAGACAGGGTTGCGTACAAGCCGTGTCCGCCGCCCAGCGCAACGATGCCTCGGTTGGTTGGTGGGTTCATTCGCGACCCAGATCCCGGTGCAACGCGCGCACCGACAGTTGGGCATTGGCCCTCAGGAGCTGCATCAATGCCTCGGCGATCGCGACGCTGCGATGCTTACCGCCGGTGCAGCCGATGGCGACCGTCATATAGCGCTTGCCCTCCCGCCCGTAGCCGTCGACAACCAGAGACAGCAATCGATGGTAAGCGTCGAGAAACTCGGCCGCGCCAGGCTGGCTTAACACATAGTCACGGACCGCGGGATGTTGTCCGGTGAGGGGACGCAACTCGTCGACCCAGTGCGGGTTCGGCAGAAATCGCACGTCCATCACCATGTCGGCGTCCATCGGCAGGCCGTACTTGAAGCCGAAAGACTCGAGGGTGACGCTGGTGGAAGCGCCGGCGTCGCCGCCGAATGCACGCTCGATGCTCTCCCGTAGGCCCCGCACCGACAGTGTCGACGTGTCGATGATCAGGTCGGCGGTGGCGCGAACCGGAGCCAGCATCCTGCGCTCAGCGGCAATGCCCTCGGCCAAGGTCTGATCCCCCTGCAGCGGGTGGCTGCGGCGATTCTGTTCGTAGCGGCGCACCAGCACGTCGTCGGATGCCTCCATGAACACCACGCGCGGGGTGATGTTGCGGGTGGCCAGCTCGGTGCGCACCGAGTCCAGATCGCCGGTGAACCCGCGCGACCGCACGTCCATCACCACCGCCAGCTGGGTGATCCGCGACCCCGCCGCCAGCCCGAAGTCGACCATCCGGGTGATCAGCTCGGGTGGCAGGTTGTCGGCCACATACCAGCCGAGGTCCTCGAGCACCTTGGCCGCAGTACCCCGCCCGGCCCCCGACAAACCGGTCACCAGAACGACATCGATACCGGCTGTGGCGTCCGCCGGGTGGCCCTCGGCCAACTCACCCTGACCCGTCATTGCGCGGCTCCGGGTTGCTCAGGTCGCAGCGCCTCCAGAACGGCGGTGGCGGTGGCCACACCGATACCCGGAACAGCGGTGATCTGGTCGACGGTGGCCTCCTTGAGGCGGGCTATCGATCCGAAATGGGTTACCAGCGCCTTGCGACGATGTTCTCCCAATCCTGGCACCGAATCCAGCACCGATGCGGTCATTCGCCTGGATCGTTTGCTGCGATGGTAGGTGATCGCGAACCTATGCGCCTCGTCGCGGACCCGTTGCAGCAGATAAAGCCCCTCGCTGTTGCGCGGCATGATGATGGGATCGGGCTCGGACGGCACCCACACTTCTTCCAGCCGCTTGGCCAAGCCGATCACCGCGACATCGGTGATACCGAGCTCGTCGAGCACCGCGCTGGCTGCGTTGACTTGCGGCGCACCACCGTCGACGACATACAGATTCGGCGGATAGGCGAACCGACGCGATTTCCCTTCCGCCGAGAGCATATTCGGGTCGTTCTGGTCGCTCAGGTGACGTAGGAACCGGCGGCGGGTCACCTCGGCGATGGAGGCGACGTCGTCAGAACGTCCCTGTCCGGCAGCTTCCCGGATCCCGAAGTGGCGGTAGTCCGATTTGCGGGGCAGGCCGTCCTCGAACACCACCAACGAGCCCACTACATCGGTGCCCTGCACGTGGCTGACATCAACGCATTCGATGCGCAGTGGCGCTTCAGGCAGGCCAAGGGTCTCTTGAATATTCTGCAGCGCAGCGGATCTGGCGTTGAAATCGCCGGCCCGCTTCAGTTTGTGTTGCTGCAGTGCTTCTTTCGCGTTGCGCTGAACGGTTTCGGCCAGCGCGCGCTTGTCCCCGCGCCGTGGCACTCGCAGTGCGACCCGTGAGCCGCGCAAACCGGACAGCCAGCTGGCCAACTCGTCGGCATTGGACGGTAGACAGGGAACCAGCACCTCGCGGGGCACCGGGTTAGTGGATTCGTCGGCGGCACCGTCCAGTTCGGCCTGCTCGCCGTAGAATTGTGTCAGGAACTGCTCAACCAACTGTTCTTCGCCGGAATCACCGGGGTCTGCGGACTTTTCGACGATCCAGCCGCGCTGGCCGCGAACCCGGCCGCCGCGAACATGGAACACCTGCACCGCCGCTTCGAGCTCGTCGTCGGCGAAGGCAACGAGGTCAGCGTCGGTGCCGTCGCCGAGCACCACTGCCTGCTTCTCCATGGCCCGCTTCAGCGCGGACAGGTCGTCACGCAGCCGCGCGGCCCGCTCGAAATCGAGTCGCCCGGCGGCGGCGTTCATCTGCTGTTCCAGCTCGCGGGCAAACCGATCGGTCTTGCCGGACAGGAAGTCGCAGAAGTCTGCCACGATTTGGCGATGCTGTTCGGCGCTGACCCTGCCGACACACGGCGCCGAGCATTTGTCGATGTAGCCGAGCAGACAAGGACGGTCGATCTGCTTGTGCCGCTTGAACACTCCCGCCGAACAGGTGCGCGCCGGGAACACCCGGGTAAGCAGATCCAGCGTTTCCCGAATGGCCCACGCGTGCGAGTAGGGCCCGAAATACCGCACACCCTTGCGCCGCGGGCCGCGATACACCATCAGCCGGGGAAACTCCTCATTGAGGGTGACCGCCAGCACCGGGTAGGACTTGTCGTCGCGGTAGCGGACATTGAAACGTGGATCGAACTCTTTGATCCAGTTGTACTCCAGCTGTAGCGCCTCGACTTCGGTGTTGACCACCGTCCACTCGACCTTGGCCGCGGTGGTCACCATCTGCCGGGTCCGCGGGTGCAAGTTGGCGACGTCGGCGAAGTATGACGTCAACCGGCTGCGCAGGCTCTTGGCCTTGCCGACATAGATGACTCGCCCGTGCGGGTCCCGGAATCGGTAGACCCCCGGCTCGACCGGAATGGACCCGGGCGCGGGACGATACGTCGCGGGATCTGGCACGCATCCAGGCTAGTAGCCGCTAGAAGGGCGGTGGCTCGTCGGGATCGGGCGGCAAGGCCTGCGTGTCTTTCGCGACGGTTGCGGCGGCTTGGGCAGCTTCGGCGGCTTGGCGGCTGAGCCGGTTGCGCCTGCGTTCTGCGTTGATGCGGTTCGCGCGGTTTTGGCTGCGAGTGCGGGTGCGAGTGGGCATCCGCGCGTCGCGGTTCCCGCAGTGAGCGTCGGAGGTGGGCAGGACGGGCGGCAGTTCACCGGTGGGCGCGCACAAGTTCGGGAATAGCAGCGCGCTGCCCGGAGTGGTCACGTAGGTGTGTCCGTCGGGAAGAACCCAGATCAGCGTGCCATCGGGTAGCTGCTTGTCGCGCCAGCCCCAGAAAGTTTTCAACAGGTGGTGATACCGAATGTGCGAAGTACGTTTTAAATCGACATCAGCGCGGCGACGCCGGCACCAGCGCAGTGTGGTCGTGCAAGACCGGCCGACACGATACCAGTCGCTGAGGCACGGTAAATGCCGTTGGCAGGTGGGAGGAAACTAGATTCCCGGTCGCACCGCGGCTCTTGCCGCCGCACGATCGGCCGCGAACGATCCCAGCTAGGGCTGGCCTAGGGCCATGTTCCGGGCATCGGCACGGTCACTTCGAAATCGATGTTGTTGGTCGTGGTGTTCGTGCCGCGAATGGTGATCTCACTCACCGGCGAATTCACCAAATTGCCGCCGGTGTCGTGGATGGTCGTCCCGCTGTACTTGCCTGCCGGGCCGCCCACGTGATCGAAGCCCGGCTCATCCCACTGGATGTCAACCCTGATCCCATCCTTGCTTGGATTGTCGATCCAAAACTCGCACATGTAACTCCGGGCCCATTCAGGGTGACTTGGGTCTTGGACCTTGATCCAAGTCTTCGCCATGGTGAGTGTCGCGGTCCCAGGACCTGCGGCGGACACACCGCTGCCGAGCACGATCATCGCCAAGAGCAGCGGCAAAAGCCCGATTATCCGCAAGACACGCATTGAAGTCTCACTCCCCCGTTGATGAAGCAGAGTTCTACTCCGTTGGATTGAGCGTTTCCGTTGGATTGAGCGTTCGCCTATTTGCACGTGGGAACAAGGGGCTTGGGTCCCTGGGATCGGGGTCGTTGGCCCCTAGAGGACCACCACTTCCCCGAGCCGTCGGTGAGCTGCTGGCGATCCTTCTACCAGTTCCGCCCGACGTCGAAAGTCTTCATTAATTGATGTTTTCGACAAAGGCACTTCAGGTTCGAGGGATGAGTGCGGCCGCCATCGCGGTAAGCGACGGTATGGTCCAAGTCGCATTCCTCCGCCGGCTGGTCGCAACCCGGCGCCCGGCAGGTCAGATCCCGGCACCGCACGAATTCGGCAAGCTTGGCCGAGGGGGTGTACCCCGGCTCGGGGATATCGCCCGGCCGGATCAGCGGTTGCAGCCTGGCCGACTTCGCCAGCTCGGCGACGAGCTCGGCTGGGATAAGACCCTCTGCTCCGGGTAGCACACCGGGCGTCGTTCCGGTGCCCTCGACACTGGCCTGGTCGGCGATCACGTGAATTACCACATTGCGCTTTCGCGCCGGCTCCGCCGCGCTGCAGCCGGCCGATCCGCAGCCACACACCAGCCGGTCGGTGCCGGCGGCCAGCGCCCCCAGCGCATCGGCGCGACGCTGCTCGCGCGTGCGCGGATCGGCGTCGCAGACACAGCCTGCCAACTCGTCGAGCCGGCGATCGAGGGCTTTCCCATCAGTGGCCAAAACATTTCCGGTCACCGCCGCCATGCCGGAGTCGGTGGTGTCGATCTCGACGTAACGACCTTTGGCAACCTCGGCGGCCCGGCGGACCGCGTCGCGATCGACCTCGGCCACCACTTGATCTATCGCGGCGGCCAGCCTGCCGCGCGTTATCGAAGGACACCGCGACAGCAGTACCGCCAGTTGGACATCCACCCGCTCCAGCGCATCGGGGTCGGTGATCAAATC
Organism: uncultured Actinomycetota bacterium; assembly: GCA_963784665.1. Taxonomy (GTDB): domain Bacteria; phylum Actinomycetota; class Actinomycetes; order Mycobacteriales; family Mycobacteriaceae; genus Mycobacterium. The sequence continues at coordinate 664,206 of CAWASA010000017.1, read as the reverse complement.
GGTGCGAAACACGATCGTCTGGAATGCGCGATAGTCGATGTCGCCGCCCTGGAACGCCTTTCCGACCTCCGGCAGCCGATCCCGCATCGCCATTGCGTAGTGCAAATAGCTCGAGCCCATCGCCACACTGCAACGCAGCGCGGCGGACACCTGCGCGGCGACTGCCTCCCAGGTGTCTGTCGCCCAGTCCGCCCGCTCCCCGGTGTCGCGGCAGCGCAGCACCAACAAATCACCAATCGCCGCCAACCGCTCAGCGGCGGCCTGCGCTTCAGCCCGTCCGGCATCGCGCACCCGCCCCAGCAGCGCCGCGGACTCCGGGGTTGGCCGCGACGCGTACCAGAATTCGAACATGTGTTCGAGTATAGCAGAAGGGGACTCGCGTTGAATCGCTTTTTATGCGCGCTCAGTGACTATTCGTTGCCTCATTGAAAATGCGCGCGTGCGGCGTGCCTACCTGAGCGATCAGTGGGGGTCTCGGTAGGCCCAGACGATGGGATTGACGTTGGCCGAGCGCAGGGCTGTGACCGAGATGACCGCGATCCGCTACGTGGTGGCGGATAGGCGAGTCAAGAGCAGGATTCTGGACGAGTTGTGCGCCAACACGGGGTGGCACCGTAACCATGCCCGCAAAGCGCTCAAGGCTGCGCTGCAGCCCAAGGTGGTAGCGCCGAGGCGAAGTCCGCGTCCCCCGATCTACGGGCCGGATGTGATTGCTGCACTTACGACGTGCTGGCTGGTACTGGGGATGCCGGCAGGCAAGCGACTGGCGCCGATGTTGAACGAACTAGTGGCAGTGTTAGGGCACTTCGGCGAACTGGTCATCGACGAGGACACCGCAGAACTCCTGGTGTCGATGTCGGCGGCCACCATCGATCGTCGCCTGGCAGGTGAACGAGCCAAACGTCAGCTCAAGGGGCGTCGCGCCACCAAGCCCGGATCGCTGCTGAGAAGTCAGATCCCAATACGCACCTGGGCAGACTGGGACGACGCTAAGCCGGGCTTCGTTGAGATCGATCTGGTCTCCCACGACGGCGGAAACACCATCGGCCCGTTCGCATTCACGCTCACGGTCACTGACGTCGCCACTGGTTGGACCGAGAACCGCTCAGTGCCCAGCAAAGAGGCCAAATGCGTCCTGGGCGGCTTGGAAAGCATCGCCAACAAGGTGCCGTTCCCGATCCTGGGGGTGGACTCAGCTGGATTTGATACCCCTTTCCGACGACGAATAGGCCCTGCTGCCAGCGGCAACGACACACCGCAGGGGTTGTTGATTCTTCAGGCCGTCTCCTGAATAGTCAGGTGCTACCTGAACAATCAAGGCACGACGGAGGTATGCGGTGGACGGAGCCGGTCTTCGCCTGGTCGCTTCGGCGCCAGCGGCGGTGGCCGCCCCACCGGATCCGGGCGCTTATCAGGTGCGTTGCATCGAGGACTACCAGGCGTCGCAGGCAGCGCGCGGGTTTTCCACGCTGACCATCGACAACGGCGCCGCCGCCTTGGAGCGGTTTCTGGCCGCGTGCGGACGACCCGCTTGGGAGGTGACGTGTGAGGACATCGACCGGGTGGTGGGCGAGCTGGCGGCGGTCGGAATGGCGTCGTCGACCCGGCGCGGGTATGTGTCGATTTTCAAGGGGTTCTTTACATTCCTGTTGGCGCGCAAAGCCGCTGAGATCGAGGCACTGTTCGGGGTGCGGCTAGTCGACCCGGTCGACGAGTTCAACGCCGCCCGCCACGTCGGCAACGACTCTCCGGAGGTGGCGCCGCCGCCGACCCCACAGCGGATGGACGCGTTCTTCGCGTTCCTGCGTGAGCGGATCGCCACCGCACGGGTCTTTGCTGCGGCCGGCCGTGACTATGCGCTGTTCCGCACGCTGTATCACGCGGGGTTGCGGACCGAGGAGGCGGTGATGCTCGACGTCGCCGACCTGTATTTCGATCGCGGGCCGTTCGGCAAGATCCACGTGCGTTACGGCAAGGCCGCCAAGGGTTCTGGACCGCGGCCGCGGTGGGTGCCGATGCTGGACGGGCTGGATCTGATCCTGAAGTGGTATCTGGCCGACGTGCGGTCGCGGCTCGTGGCCGGGCCAGTGTTGTTCCCGGACCAGTCCGGGGATCGGCTGCATCGCGGCAGCGTCCGCAACCGGCTGGCGCATCTGCTCGACCTCGAGCAGGTCCTGGCGCCCGAGCGGTTCAGCCCGCATGCGATGCGCCGGGCCTGCGCCACCCACAACTATGAACGAGGGATGGATCTTGTTGCGATACAACAGCTTTTGGGTCACTGGCAGGTCGGAACCACGATGGGGTATGTCCGCCCGTCGGCCACTTTCATCGAGGACGCCTACCGCCGCGCCGTCTCGGCCACTTTGACCGCGCTCGAGGAGGAACCGCGATGAAGGCTGCCTGGCGGCTGCGGATGGCCGCCGCGCAACGTGAGGTCTGGACCGGTGCACAGCTGCGTCGGCTGTTGGCCGAGAAAGCCGGCCTGCACCTGTCGGCGGCGTCGGTGTCGGCACTGTTGACCAAGCAACCCGCCCAGCTCAAGCTCGAGACGCTCGCGGCGCTGTGCACCGCGCTGGAGTGCACCCCCAACGACCTGCTTGACATCGACACGACTCCGGTCGCCGCCGCGCCTGCGCCGCCGGCCGTGACCACCCGAGCGGCGGCCCAGCCGCGGTCGGGGCGTTCCATGCCGCCGCTGTGAGTTACCCGCGTCGCGTCGTGACCTGCGCCAGGTGTGGTCAGCAGCGTCCGTATCAGGCGCGTGGCCTGTGTTCGCGGTGCTACCAAAACGATCCGGCGATCGTGCATCGATGCGCGGAAAAGCTGGCCGCCCAGCTAGATCCGGAACCGCAGTGGTGGGCCGGGTTCGGCGAATTCCTCGCCGCGCGGGTGGCGGCCACCCGCGCAATCTCAATGCAGCATCGGCTCGCCGCAGCCCTCGACCGGATCCCAACCGTGAGCCCCACCACGGTCCTGGAAGCGGTTAGAAACCCCGGTCCCGCTGTCGGGGAGCTGGCGCGGGCGCTGGAAACCTATTTCGTCGAGTCCGGGCTGGCACTTGCGCTCGACACCACCGCCCAGGCCGCTTCCGACCGCCGCGCCCGCCGCATCGCCGAGGTTCCCGACCAGTTTCGTTCCCTGACAACAGCCTTTGATGCTCACCAGCTGCAGTCCAGGCAGCGGACACGACGCTCCGGTACCAAACCCCGCTCCGACCGCACCCTCGAAATCAACCTCGCCGCCATCCGCGACCTCGCCCGCTACCTGAGCGTCCACCGGCCCGCCGTCACCGACTGGACCCTCGTCGGCGCCGGCGACATCGAAGCGTTCCTCGCCACCATCGCCAACCCGAGCAACCGGGCACGCCAGCTGCACGCGCTGAAGAGCTTCTTCCGGTTCGCCCGCCAGCACCGGCACATCCTCGTCGACCCCACGCGACGGCTCAACGCCAGCTCCAACATGCCATTCCACGGCCACGTCCTCGAACCGACCCGCCAACGCGAGCTGTTTCACCGATGGACCGTCGACACCAGCGCCCTGCACCCGCACGAGCCGGTCATCGGCCTGCTCGGACTGCTGCATGGTGCCTCCGGCGCCGAGCTGCGGGCGTTGCGCGTCAACGACATCGACCTCACCGGCGTCAGCGTCGCGCTCAGCGGCCGGCCGCACCAGACCCCGCTCGACCCAGCCACCACAACCGCGCTCCGTCGCTGCCTGCACCACCGAGACCACCAGCACAGCAGCGGCCCTTGGCTGTTGGTCAACCAGAAGAGCAAGACCGTCGGCAAGCAGGTGTCGCTCGACTACCTCAACATGATCCTCGCCCCCGCCCAGGTCAGGGTTCAGGCCCTGCGAACCACCCGGCTCGCGCAGCTGGTCACCACCATGGATCCGGTGCTGGTCGCCGCCGCGTTCGGCATCCGCCGCGGTGCGGTCCTGCACTACCTCGCCGACACCGTCGACCCCACACGCATACCCGACCTGTGAACATCAGGTGCCACCTGACATAGGTTCGGCCGAACCTGTGCGCTTTTGACAACGGAGCTGAGTTCATCAACGTCTATCTGTTCATCTGGTGCAGAAACCGCAAGATCACCTTCACCCGCGCGCGGCCGACAAACAAGAACGACGGCTGCCACGTCGAGCAGAAAAACTGGGCAGTGGTCCGCACAGTTGTCGGCTACCACCGCTACGACACCGCTCCAGAACTGTTGCTAATCAACGAAATCTGGCAGCTTCAGTCCCAGTTGACCAACTACTTCTACCCACAGCAGAAGCTGATATCCAAGGTCCGTGACGGCGCCAAGGTGACCAAGAAATACGACACCGCGACCACCCCATTCCACCGCGCCATCAATCACCCCGACACCACTGTCGACCGCATAGCCGCTCTCGCCCGAACCCACGCTCTGATCAACCCCGCGGCCACCCAGCGTCAGATCCAGGCCCTGACCGCACAGCTTCACAAAATGACCACCAGCAAGTCCCAACCCGCCACCCGGGCCCGAGTCCCCAAGCGCGCACAATCACATGAGGCAACGAAACCACCCTCGCGCGCATCTTGACGTGAGGCAACACGGACTGACTTTTTGTAAGGTCGCCGGATAACGGCCGGCCTGGCTGAAAGGGTCGTGAGGATGGCGACGGGTCGCGGCGGCCGAAGATCGCCGCCGGGGAGAAGACCCGCATTGTGCTGTCAGCGTGTGCCTAGGTCCGGCCGATACCGCGCAAAGAGCGACCGCACCGTGTCCATGGCGTCCACCGCGCGGTCCTTGTCGACGGCCTGGATCGCCATCACCGGAATGTACTCGTCGTCGGGCAGGTCGATACGCGCCCAGCGGCTACCGACCGGAAACGACACACCGACAACATCCGGCCATCCGATTATCCTGTCCCCCAACAGATTACGCACCGACATCCCGGTCGGCCCCACCCGAAGCCGGGGCCGCGCAAACAGCAGCACGAACCCGGCAATGACCAGACCGAGAAGGGCCATCGCCACCTGGTCTGCAGTCTGGAAGATCACCCCGCTGGACCTGGCCTTGAGCAGGAAGCCCACCACGATGTGCACGGCGGCGATGACAAACGCTGCGGCGTAGGCGAACAACGGTGTCCGGTGAGCACGCAGTTCGACATCCCAGACGTCGCGGTTGGGCGGCAAGGTCACGACCGAGCGCGCAGCTCACGCAGGGTCAGCGCGGCGGTCAGGGCTGCCCCGGCCGCCTGGGCCCCCTTGTCCTCGGCCGACGTCGGAAGCCCGGCACGATCCAGCGCCTGTTCCTCAGTGTTGGTCGTCAGCACCCCGTTGGCAACCGGCGTCGACGCGTCCAGTGCGACCCGGGTCAGGCCCTGGGTTACCGTATCGCAGACATAACCGAAATGCGGTGTCTCGCCTCGGATCACGACACCCAAGGCGATGACGGCATCATGGTTGCGGGCAAGCTCCTGCGCCACCACGGGGATCTCGATCGCGCCGAGCACGCGGACCACCGTCGGGCTGTCGATGCCCGACTCCGCAGCTACTTTGCGGGCGCCCGCCAGTAGCGCATCGCAGATTTCGCCGTGCCAGGTGCTCGCCACGATACCGAGCCGAACACCGGACGCGTCGAGCACCGGTATCTCCGGCACACCGGCACCACCGCTCACGGGCGCCACTCTCCCCCGCAAGCGGGCGGTGCCCCCACCTCATCGTCGCCACCGCTCACAACGCACCGCCGAATTCGCCTGGCAAGTGGACGGATTCGTGAAAGTCGTCCAGCCCGACCAGGTCGTGGCCCATCTTGTCACGCTTGGTCATCAGGTAGCGGATGTTCTCCGCATTGGCCCGCACCGGAAGGGGCATGCGCTCGATGATGTGCAGGCCGTATCCGTCCAGCCCGACCCGCTTGGCCGGGTTGTTGGTCAGTAGCCGCATCGAGCGGACCCCGAGGTCGACGAGGATCTGCGCGCCGATTCCGTAATCCCTTGCATCGGCCGGTAATCCGAGTTTGAGGTTGGCGTCGACGGTATCGGCGCCTGCGTCCTGCAGCTGGTAGGCCTGTAGTTTGTGCATCAGCCCGATGCCGCGGCCCTCGTGGCCGCGCATGTAGAGCACCACGCCGCGCCCCTCCCGTGCGACCATCGCCATTGCCGCATCGAGCTGGGGCCCGCAGTCGCAGCGACGGGAACCGAACACGTCACCGGTCAAGCACTCGGAGTGCACGCGAACCAACACGTCGTCACCGTCGGCGTTTGGCCCGGCTATCTCGCCGCGAACCAGTGCCACGTGTTCGACGTCCTCGTAGATGCTGGCGTAGCCGATGGCGCGAAACTCTCCATGACGCGTCGGAATTCGGGCTTCGGCGATCCGCTCGATGTGTTTTTCGTGTTTGCGTCGCCACTCGATCAGATCGGCGATGGTGATCAGTGCAAGGTCGTGCTCGTCGGCAAAGACCCGCAATTCATCGGTCTGAGCCATCGAGCCTTCGTCCTTTTGGCTGACGATCTCGCAAATCGCGCCCGCGGGTTGCAGACCCGCCATCCGGGCCAGATCAACGGCGGCTTCGGTGTGGCCGGGGCGGCGCAACACGCCACCGTCCTTGGCGCGCAACGGAACCACGTGTCCGGGGCGGGTGAAATCGTCGGCGACGCTGGTGGGATCGGCCAATAACCGCATGGTGGTAGCCCGATCGGAAGCCGAAATCCCCGTGCCTACACCATGTCTTGCATCAACGGTGACCGTGTAGGCGGTCCCATGCTTGTCCTGGTTCACCGCATACATCGGCAGTAGGCCCAGCCGGTCGCAGATCGCGCCGTCCAGCGGCACACACAGGTATCCGGACGTGTAGCGGACCATGAAGGCCACCATCTCCGGTGTCGCCTTTTCCGCGGCGAAGATCAGGTCGCCTTCGTTCTCGCGCTCTTCGTCATCGATGACGACGACGGCCTTACCGGCCGCAATGTCGGCAACCGCCCTCTCGACGGAGTCCAACCTCGTCATCTTTGCTGCCTTGCTGTCGTAAGGGCCCACCTCAGGAGCCCACGGGTTGCATTCAGTATGAACCACGGCGGCACGGCGGTTATTGCCGCGGCTTTTTTGACGGTGCCTTAGCTCTGGGTGGGCGCCGTCTGCAGGAGCCGTTCAACGTACTTGGCGATCACGTCGACTTCGAGGTTCACCTGGGTTCCCACCGGAGCACGACCCAAGGTGGTCAGCTCCCGGGTTGTCGGAATCAGCGAGACCTCGAACCAGTCCCGCGGTCCGGCGCCGAGCCCGGAAACCGTCAGGGAAATCCCGTCGACGGTGATCGACCCCTTCTCGACGACGTAGCGGGCCACCGCTGCGGGGACCTCGATCCGTACCACCTCCCAGTGCTCGGAGGGGGCCCGGGCCACCACCTGGCCGGTCCCGTCTACGTGTCCCTGCACGATGTGCCCGCCGAGCCGGCTGTTGACGGCCGCGGCGCGCTCGAGGTTTACCCGGCTGCCGACCTGCAGATCGCCCAGGTTGGACCGGTTTAGCGTCTCGGCCATCACGTCGGCGGTGAATTGGCCGTCGGGCAGCAGCTCGACGACGGTCAGGCACACGCCGTTGACGGCAATCGAATCGCCGTGGCCGGCGTCGGCGGTCACGACGGGTCCGCGGATGGTCAGCCGCGCCGCATCGGCGAGGACGTCGCGGCCGGTCACTTCTCCGAGTTCCTCGACAATTCCGGTGAACATGCCACCAGGCTAATCGGCCCCTGCCCGGCTGGTGAGCAGGCCAAGGCACCCTTGTTCGACGGACACCCGGGCCCCGCGTCCGCCCCTGTGTTTTCGAAGCCGGTCACCGGCACCCTCTACGATGCTGGGTATGCAGACCCGCCGCCGTCTATCGGCCGTCCTCGCATCCCTGACCCTCGCCACCGCCTTGATCGCCGGCTGCTCGTCGGGCTCGAAGCAGAGCGGTGCACCGTTACCCGACGCCACGACCTTGGTCAAGCAGTCGGCCGACACCACCAAGAACGTCAAGAGCGCGCATCTCGTGCTTTCCGTGAAGGGCAAGATTCCCGGGCTGCCCATCAAGACGCTGACCGGCGACATCACCACCACACCGGCCACCGCCGCGTCGGGCAACGCCACGATCACACTCGGCGGATCTGATATCGACGCCAACTTCGTGGTCGTCGACGGAAATCTTTATGCCACCCTCACGCCGAGCAAATGGAGCGACTTCGGTAAGGCCTCCGACATCTACGACGTCTCGGTGCTCCTGAACCCGGATACCGGCCTGGCTAACGTGCTGGCGAACTTCAGCAATGCCAAGGCCGAGGGCCGCGACACCATCAACGGGCAGAGCACGATCCGCATCAGCGGAAATGTGTCAGCGGATGCGGTGAACAAGATCGCCCCGCCGTTCAACGCGACGCAGCCGGTGCCGAGCACTGTGTGGATTCAGGAAACGGGTGATCATCAGCTGGTTCAGGCCAACGTGCAAAAGAGTTCGGGCAATTCCGTCCAGATCACCGTGTCGAACTGGGGCGCGCCAGTCCAGGTCACTAAGCCTCCGGTAACCCAATGAGCACGCAAACCGGACGCCGAGTCGCGATCAGCGCGGGCAGTCTGGCGGTACTGCTGGGCGCCTTGGACGCCTATGTCGTCGTCACGATCATGCGCGACATCATGAACGACGTTCATATCCCGATTAACCAATTGCAGCGGATCACCTGGATCGTCACGATGTACCTGCTGGGCTACATCGCTGCCATGCCACTGCTTGGGCCGGGCTTCCGACCGGTTCGGCCGCAAACTGCTGCTGCAGGTCAGCCTGGCGCTGTTCATCGTCGGCTCGGTGGTCACCGCGCTGGCCGGACAGTTCGGCGATTTTCACCTGCTGATCGCCGGCCGCACCATCCAGGGTGTAGCCAGCGGCGCGCTGTTGCCGGTCACGCTCGCCCTGGGCGCCGATTTGTGGGCACAACGCAACCGCGCCGGTGTGCTGGGCGGTATCGGCGCCGCGCAGGAGCTCGGCAGCGTGCTGGGCCCGCTGTACGGGATCTTCATCGTCTTTTTGTTCCACGATTGGCGATACGTGTTCTGGATCAACGTCCCACTGACCTTGATCGCGATGGCGATGATCCAGTTCAGCCTGCCGTCGCACGAACGCACGGACGCGCCCGAGAAGATCGACCTGGTCGGTGGTGTGCTGCTCGCCGTCGCGCTGGGTCTCGCCGTGATCGGGCTGTACAACCCCCAGCCCGACGGCAAACATGTGTTGCCGAGCTACGGGTTGCCGCTGGTGATCGCGGCGATCGTTGCCGCGGCGGCGTTCTTGGTTTGGGAGCGCTATTCGCGCACCCGGCTGATCGATCCGGCGGGTGTGCACTTTCGGCCCTTCCTTGCCGCGCTCGGCGCATCGGTGGCAGCGGGCGCGGCCCTGATGGTGACCCTGGTCAACGTGGAGTTGTTCGGCCAGGGCGTGCTGGAAATGGACCAGGCGCAGGCGGCCGGGCTACTGCTGTGGTTCCTTATCGCGCTGCCGATCGGGGCCGTGCTGGGCGGCTGGATCGCGACCCGGACCGGCGACCGTGCGATGACCTTCATCGGGCTGCTCATCGCCGCCTACGGTTATTGGCTGATTTCGCACTGGCAGATCGATCTGTTGAGCCAGCGCCACAACATCTTCGGCGTGTTCACCGTGCCCGTGATGCACGCCGACCTGCTGGTGGCCGGTTTCGGACTTGGCCTGGTGATCGGGCCGCTGACCTCGGCCGCCCTGCGGGTTGTCCCGGCTGCGCAACATGGCATCGCCTCGGCGGCCGTCGTAGTGGCCCGGATGACGGGCATGCTGATCGGTGTGGCCGCGCTCAGCGCGTGGGGTCTGTACCGGTTCAACCAGATCGTGGCGGGGCTGTCCGCCAAGATCCCTCCGAACGCCACCCTGATGGAACGCCTGGCCGCCCAGGCGACGATGTACCTGAAAGCGTTCTCGATGATGTACGGCGACATATTCAAGGTCACCGCCGTCGTCTGCGTAGTCGGAGCGCTGCTGGGTCTGCTGGTCAGCAGCCGTAGAGAACACGCCGAAGAACCGGAAGTCCCCGAACAGCAGGCCGTCGCGCTGGGTGAGCGCTAGCCGCTGCGCGGTACCAGGCTGAGCACCAGATCCGGGCCGGCCCGGTCGATTCCGTCGAACTGCCAGCGCAACGCCCGCGCGATGGTGGGCACCCCCACATCGTCGACCGCGGTGACCGGCCCACCCAGCAGGATCGGCGCGACGTAGGCCAGGATGCGGTCGACCGCCCCGGCCCGCAAGAAGGCACCGGCAAGGGTGGGGCCACCCTCCAGCAGTACGTCGGTGCGGTCTGAAACCGCCTTGATCACCTCCATGGGATCGTGCGTGCGAATCACCATGGTCCGCGAATCGTCGTCGAGAACCTTTGCTTCGGGCGGAATTTCGCGCATCCCCACCACCACCCGCAGTGGTTGCCGCTCGGCCAGGGACCCGTCGGGCAGCCGCGCGGTCAACGCAGGGTCGTCGGCCAGCACGGTACCGGTGCCGACCACGATCGCATCGGCAATTGCGCGGCGACGATGTAGGTCTAACCGTGAGGCCTCACTGGAAATCCACTGGCTGGAGCCGTCGGCGGCAGCGCTGCGGCCATCGACGCTGCTGGCGTATTTCCACGTCACGTGTGGCAGCCCGGTCCGTTGCTTGTGTAGCCACTCCCGCAGCGGTCCGGCGGCCACTTCATCGGCCAGCACACCGGACCTCACCTGCACGCCCGCTGCCGTCAGCCGGGCCGCGCCACCGGCGGCCGTCGGGTTCGGGTCGGGAACGCCGTAAACCACCGTCCCCACCTTCGCTTCGAGAAGGGCGTTCACGCAGGGCGGAGTTTTGCCGTAGTGGTTGCACGGCTCGAGGGTGACCACCGCGGTCCCGCCGGCCGCCAATCCGCCGGCCCTGCGCAGCGCCACCACCTCGGCGTGGTCGCTACCGGCCGGCCCCGTGGCGCCGACGCCGACAACCCGGCCCTCGCGGTCCACGATGACCGCTCCGACCGGCGGGTTCGGATAGGTAGAGCCCTTGACCTGATAGGACTGGTCGATCGCCAACCTCATCGCGGCGTCAAGGCTGTTGACCGACTGAAGCGTCATCGGCGTAAATGCGGTGACGCGGCCGCGGCCTGTTGCCGTAATGCCGCTACCGCGGCCTCCGGGTCTTCGGCGCCGTAAACGGCCGACCCGGCGACAAAGCAGTCGACGCCGGCTTCGGCGGCCTGCTCGATGGTGTCTTCGTTGATGCCGCCGTCGATTTCGACCAGAATCGTCAACTCCCCCGCGTCGATCAGCTTGCGCGCGGTACGGACCTTGCTCAGCACTTCGGGGATGAAGCTCTGGCCGCCGAAACCGGGCTCGACCGACATGATGAGCAAGGTGTCGAAGTGCGGCAGGATTTCCAGGTACGGCTCCAGCGGGGTCTTCGGCTTGACGCTGATCCCGGCTTTGGCGCCGGCCGCGCGGATATCGCGGGCCACCCCGACCGGATTGTCGGTCGCCTCCGCGTGGAAGGTGACGTTGTAGGCGCCCGCTTCGGCGTACGGGGGCGCCCACCGGTCGGGATTCTCGATCATCAAATGGCAATCCATCGGAATGGTCGATGGCGGCCAGCAGACTCTCCACCACCGGCAGGCCGATGGTCAGATTCGGCACGAAGTGGTTGTCCATCACATCGATGTGTAACCAGTCGGCGCCGGCCACGGCGGCCGCTTGCGTCGGCGAGCCGGGCGAAATCAGCGGACAAGATCGACGGCGCGATCAGCGGCCTACCGGTGTAGCCAGACATGTGCGCCAGACTACTGAGCCGCGCGGGACGGTTCACGCCAGGCGACGCAGCGCGGCGGCGAACATGGCGTCGGTGCCATGCCGATGTGGCCAGAGCTGGACGTAGGGCCCGTCCCCCAGTTCTCCGACGGACTCGAACAGCGGCCGGGTGTCCAGCGCGCACACCGGATGACGGCGCAGCGCGTCGGCGACCACCCCGACGGTTTCGGCGAGGTGAGGCGAACAGGTCGCATATAGCACCACACCGCCGGGCCGGGTCAGCGCGATCGCGGCGGCCAGCAGCTCGCGCTGCAACTTGGTCAGCGCAGGCACGTCGCTCGGCTGACGCCGCCACCGGGCCTCCGGCCGACGGCGCAACGCGCCCAGCCCGGTACAGGGCGCGTCGACGAGCACCCGGTCGAAGTTCGGCTCGAGACCGGTCTCCCGCCCGTCGACCCGCAGCACATCAACCGGCAGACCGCGGGTGTTCTCGGCCACCAGGTCGGCGCGCCGCGGCGACGGCTCCACCGCCGTGACCCGAGCGCCGGATGCCCGGTGCTGATCCAAGCCCAGCGCGGCCAGTAGCGCGGTCTTACCGCCCGGCCCGGCGCACAGGTCCAGCCACCGTCCGGTGTCGTCGTCGACCGGTGCGAGCGTCAGCGCGCGGGCCACCAGCTGGCTGCCCTCGTCCTGGACCAGTGCCGCGCCGTGGCGCACGGGTGCCAGCTGCCCGGGATCCCCGCCCGGCAGGTAGACCGCAAACGGCGAATAACGGCCGACCGTGCCACCCACTGCATCGGCCAGTTCGGCGGCGGTCAGCACTCCCGGGCGGGCCGCCAGGTGCACCTGAGGCCGTTCGTCGTCGGCGGCCAGAACGGCGTCGAGCTCTGTCGCGGCCGCGCCCAGCGCATCGGCGAAAGCCTGGGCGATCCAGCGTGGGTGTGCGTGCACGAACGCGGCATGCCCGATCGGATCTCGCGACGGGTCGGGCGCCAGCTCGTCGACCCAGGACTTCTCGTCTCGTGCGGCGATGGTTCGCAGCACGCCGTTGACGAAACCCGCTCGCGCCGAGTCGAATTCGATTCCGGCCTGTTCGACTGTCGTGGATACCGCGGCGTACGCGTCGACCCGGGTGCGCAGCAGCTGGTACGTGCCGAGCCGCAGCAGGTCGAGCAGCACCGGATTGATGAATTCCGGCGAGCGTCCCGCGGCAGCACCGATGACGGCGTCGAGCAGGCCCCGGGTCCGGCAGGTGCCGTAGGTCAGCTCCGTGGCGAACGCTGCGTCGCGGCCGCTGATGCCGCGTTCGCGCAGCACCGCGGGCAGGGCCAGGTTCGCGTAGGCATCGCGCTCGCTGACCGCCCGCAGCACCTCGAAGGCGGCGGCACGCGCCGGGTCTAGCGGCCGGCGACGCGGCCCGCGTCCCCGGTTCTGCGGCCGCGGCGGTTTCCTTTGACTCATGTTGCCCGTGCCGCGGAGTCGAGCCGGGCGCCCCGCGCCCAGTCGATAGCGTTCATGAATTTCTTCCCGGGCGGCTGAATTTGGCCCAGCCGTACCGGCTCCGAGCCGGTGCCGATCCATACGCTCTTGCGGTCGATGTGAATATCACCGGGCGCCGAGGGCTTTGGTGGGCTGGGGAACTCGGGGCTGCCGTCGATCTGCACCGGTCCGAGTTTGATTCGCAGATCCCCGATGAGCGTCCAGGCGCCCGGGTTGGGGGTAACGGCGCGGATGCGACGCTCCACGACCAGGGCGGGCAGGTCCCAGCGCACCCGGGCCTGCTCGACGGTGATTTTCGGCGCGATGCTGACTCCCTCAGCCGGTTGCGGTCGAGGCGTCAACGTTTCGTCGGCGATACCGTCCAGTGTGGCCGACAGCAGCGCCGCACCCGAAAGTGCCAGTCGCTCAAGCAGTTCGCCGGCAGTATCGGTCGGCCGGATCGTCTCGGTCACCACCCCGTAAATCGGGCCCGAGTCCAGGCTCGGCTCGATCTCGAACGTCGTCGCCCCGGTGATCGTGTCTCCTGCGGCGATCGCGGCCTGCACCGGCGCCGCGCCGCGCCAGGCGGGAAGCAACGAGAAATGCAGGTTGATCCACCCATGCGGGGGCACCGCGAGCAGGGCGTCGCGCAGCAGCGCACCATAGGCCACCACCGCGCAACAGTCCGGTGCCAACTCCAAAAGTTCGGCGACGAACTCCTCCGAGTTGGGCCGCGCTGGCCGCAGCACGGGGATGCCACGGTCGAGCGCTTCGCGGGCCACGGGTGACGGCTCCGGCTTGCCGCGCCGGCCGGCGGCGGCGTCGGGTCGGGTCAGTACGGCGATCACCTCGTGACGCGATGAGTCGACGAGGCGACGCAGCGAGGGCAACGCGGGTTCGGGGGTGCCGGCGAAGACGAGACGCACCGGCACAGTCTAGAAAGCATCGGATCACCGCCGGACATGGCCGAATTTCGGCCCCAACTTGCGCGCGTATATTATTTCTCATGCATACTGTTTCTTGCAGTTATAGTTGGACGGCTTGAACCGCACTGCTGTGCTAGCGACAACGGAGTCGAGTGAGCAGCCTTTTCCTTACCTTTTAGGAGGTCTGATGACTCTCGACACCACCATCCGCCACGACGACCACATGCTGGCGGCGACGCATCGCACGGTATGGGCGCTGGGTGACTACGCCCTGATGGCCGAGGAAGTGATGGCCCCGCTGGGCCCGGTCCTCGTCGCCGCCACGGGCATCGGACCGGACATTCGAGTACTCGACGTCGCCGCCGGCTCGGGCAACATCTCGCTTCCGGCCGCCGCGACGGGCGCCGCCGTCGTTTCCGCCGACCTCACACCCGAGCTCCTGCAACGGTCGCAAGCCAGAGCCGCGGCACGGGGATTGACCATCGACTACCGAGAAGCCAACGCGCATGCGCTCCCTTTCGGCGACGGCGAGTTCGACGTCGTCATCTCCGCAATCGGCGTGCAGTTCGCGCCAGACCAGCAGCGCGCCGCCGACGAACTGGTCCGAGTCTGCCGGCCGGGCGGGACGCTCGGCCTGATCAGTTGGACCCCGGAAGGATTTTTCGGCCGGATGCTTGCCACCATCCGGCCATACCGGCCGAGCCTGTCGCAAGCCGTGCCACCGGCGGCGTTATGGGGACGTGCAGGCTATATCACCGGGCTGCTCGGCGACCGCGTCGGCCGCGTCACAACGGTGCGCGGCATGTTGGAGGTGAACCGGTTCGACAGCGCCGAGGCCGTGCACACCTACTTCAAGAACCACTACGGCCCGACGATCGAGGCCTACGCGAACATCGGCCACAATCGGGTATTGGCCGCCGAGCTCGACGCCCAACTTGTCGAACTCGCGCAGCAACACCTGGCCGGCGACGTCATGCACTGGGAGTACCTTCTGGTCACTGCAGAAAAACGATGAGCCAGGCCCGACGACTAGGAGGCGGCTACAAATCGATATCCGCGTCCAAGTGCACATCGGGCTCGCCGCCGGCGGCGGTGAACGCCGTTAGGGCCCGCACCAGGCCGTGGCGCTCCGCCGACGGCATCTTCTCCACGATGCCAGCGATTTCGGCACGCCGGTACGCGGTGACTTGACGAACGACCTCACGTCCCCGCTTGGTCAGCGCGGCGAGGAGTTCCCGCCGAGAAGTCGGGTGCGGTAGACGGTCGATCAGCCCCGCGGCGACGAGTCGGTCGACCATCCGGCCGGTGGCCGACGGCTGCACACCAAGCAGACCAGCCAGCGTGGCCAGGTTGACCGGACCGCGATTGGACAAGATCACCAGGGTTCGGAACTGCGAAATGGTGATGGTCTCGTCGACTTGCCCAATTGAGTGAGCCGATATGGCCACCAACAAACGGGAAGCCGTCAGTAAGGCATCGGTGATCACATCCAGTGACTCGTCAGCGGACGTCGTGTTGTTCGCTGCCATCTCGCCCCTCCTCCGGATCTTCTCCGGGCTATCGGCGGCTTAAGAATATTTCCCACGCATACTATCGCCTCGGTCCACGATCCGTGGGGCTATCCAATATGTAGGGGGTCGATCTGCACCCGGGACGGGTCGTGGGTTTGCCGGGCACTGAGGACGCTCACGCCACGACGCAGCGCCGCTGCCAGCGCCAGGCCCTGCTCACGAGGGACGCGCACCAGCATTCTGGTCACCGGTACGCCGGCAGGGGTCCCCGCGGGGCGGCGCACGCCCGGCGGCAGATCCACCGGGCCCAGCAGGTCGGCTTGGAACGTTTCATGGTCGGGTAGCCGAGCCTCCTCGAGCAGGGCCGCCACCGCGTCGGCGGTGCCGTCGATGGCCGCCATGTGCACGCTGGGCGGCAGGCCGACTTCGGTTCGAGCCGTCAATTCGGCCTCCGCATGGCCGACCGGATCCCAGCGGATCAACGATTGCACCGTGGGAATTGATGATTCGGCCACCACCATCACCACCCCGCCGTCGCCGCGGGCACGCACCAGGGCGGCCGCAGTCATCCAGCGCCACAGCGCATCCTCGGCGGCGCGCAGGTCTTGCCGGCCCAGCAGCGCCCAGGTATCCAACAGCAACGCTGTCCCATAGCCGCCTGACGCGCGGGGTTCGGCCCCCGGGGTGGCGACGACCAGGGCCGGGCCGGCGGCGACCTCCGGCACGATGCCATCGCCGGACGAGGTGATCACCGCCGTACCCGGAAATGCGCGTCCGAGCTCTTCGGCAGTGCGCCGGGCCCCGACGACCACGGCGCGCACCGCATCCGACCCGCAGCGCACGCACCGTCGCGTCGGGTCGATCCGGCCGCACCAGCGGCAGACCAAAGCCGGGCCCCGCTCCTGCAACGACAGCGGGCCCGTGCAGTGCCGGCAACGGGCGATAGTGCGGCAGCGCGCACAAGCCAGCGACGGGACGTACCCGCGCCGCGGCACCTGCACGAGCACCGGTGCTCCGGCCTGTAGCGACGAGCGGGCGGCGCGCAGCGCGATGGACGGAATGCGAGCGGTGCGCGCCGCCGGGTCGCGTTCGTCGGCATAGCCGCTGTCGTCGAGAGCGATCACCCGCGGAGTGCGGGCACGCACCACCGGCCGTGCCGCGACGATGTCGTGCGCCCATCCGCTGCGCACCAATGCGTGCGCTTCCGCGGTCCGCGCGTAGCCACCGATCAGCGCCGCACAGCGCGCCTGATGCGCGCGCAACATCGCCACCTCCCGGGCATGCGGGTACGGTGCCCGCGGCTCGGACAGGGTGTCGTCGGCGTCGGCCCAAACCATGACCAGCCCCAAGTCACTCAGCGGCGCGAAGACTGCACTGCGGGTGCCGATCACCAACCGTGCCGTGCCCCGCAGCGCCGCAAGCCACCGCCGGTAACGTGCAGCCGGCCCGAGGCCCGCCGACAGTGCCACGACGCTGCCCTCATCGACCCGGGCGGTCGCGGCCCCCCACAGCGTGTCCAGGTCGCGCTGATCGGGCACGATCGCCAGTACCGCCCGTCCGGTCCGGATGGTTTGCGCAGCGGCCTCGGCGAATCGGTCCGCCCACAACTCCCCCGGTAGCGCCTGCCAGACGGCCCGCGCGCCCCGAGACTCGGCCAGGGCGGCCAGGAACTGGGCGCCCCGGCCGTAAACCTCCCAGCCCGCTGGGTCGACGGGCGCCCCGATCAACGGGCCCGCTGAAGCCGGGATCGCTGCGGGTTCCCGCTCCACCCTGGCGTGCCGGGGCGGCACCGCCAGACGCAACACATCCGGCCGGGTCCCGGCGTAGTGCGCCGCCACCGCATCGACCAAGCGCCGGATTTCCGCGGTGAGTACCGGTTCGGCAGACACGACGCGATCGAGCCAGCCCAGCTTGCCGGTGTGGTCGGTGTCGTTGCGGCGTTCCAGCACAAACCCGTCGACCAGGCGGCCGTGGAACCGCACCCGCACCCGCACCCCCGGTTGGGCATCATCGGATTGCTCGGTCGACACCAAGTAGTCGAACTCCCGGTCCAGGTGCGGCACCGACAGCATCGGCAGCACCCGGGCGATCGGTTCCACCTCGACGGGCATGCGCGCGGGAGGAGTCACGGTGTTCCCCGACCCCGAAATACGTTGCTGCCCACAATCTTTACCGTCCGGGTCACACTGTAACGGCGACCACTGACAATCAGTTTCCGGCAGGCGCAGGCGCGTCAGCGGATTCCTCTCGGCCGAAGAAGAATCCCGCCGTAATCAGGATCTCGGCCGCGGCGTACGACCACCAGATAGGTACGGCCAACGCCTCGTTGCCCAGGATGAAGCGGCCGACGGCGATCATCGAGTCGGACGCCGCGAAACATAGTGCCCCCACTGCCGTCCAGATCGTGGGCAGTCGCGCCACTAGTGCCGTACACACCATTGCGGTCAGCACGACGATGTAGACCGTCACCGAAAGCTTGTCACGGCCCAGGTGGGGCCAGAACCATGCCAGCAGCGCGATAGTCGCCAGACACATCAGGACGACGGCAGCGATACGCAGCGTCGACGGGCGTGCTCTCAAAGCGAGCGGAAGCAGTGCGGCCACGAAACACAAGTGAGCCAACAGAAACGCCGCCAGCCCCACGACAAAAGACAGCGTCCACCAGGGGATCGCCAACGCCCAGTCGCCGGTGGCCGACAGCAGCAGCGCCGGCATCAGCCACCGCCGCTCGCGGACGATGGGATGCCCAACCGCGGCGGCGGTCAGCAATAACGCCATCGATGCCTTGAATGGCGGCTGCAGCACCCAGTGCCCGGTCAGCTCCGTTCCCGGCGGCGAGCCTACCGCCAGCAAAGTCAAGTACACGCCGTAGCCGAGGGCCGCCCAGCCGGCCACTACCCAGGCGCCGGACACCAGACGAGGTGCGTACGGTACCTGCATGCCCAGCTTGGACAACATAGCCGACGAGAAACCCGCTATCGACCCCATCCTGCTGAAGGTACTGGATGCGGTTCCGTTCCGGCTATCCACCGATGATGGCATCGACGCGGCGCGCCAACGGTTCCACGACTTGCCGCGCCGGCCGCTGCATCCCGAGCTGCGGGTCGAGGACCGCGCCATCCCGGGACCGGCAGGCGCCATCGGCATCCGAATCTATTGGCCGCCAAGCTATTCCGCTGGTAACGCCGAGACCGCCGCGCCGCCCGTCGTAGTGTATTTCCACGGCGGCGGCTTCGTCGTAGGGGACCTCGACACCCACGACGGCTCAGCTCGCCAGCATGCGGTCGGCGCTGATGCGATCGTGGTATCCGTCGACTACCGGCTGGCGCCCGAGCATCCCTACCCCGCTGCCGTCGAAGACGCTTGGGCCGCAACACTTTGGGTAGCCGAGCACGGTCGTGAGATTGGCGCCGAGACCACCCGGATGGCTGTCGCCGGGGATTCGGCCGGTGGAACCATCGCCGCCGTGATGGCGCGGCGCGCCCGTGACAGCGTCGATAAGGGCGGACCGGCCCTGGTCTTTCAGCTGTTGTGGTATCCCTCCACGCTGTGGGATTCGTCGCTGCCCTCCTTCACCGAAAACGCCGCCGCGCCGATCCTCGACACCAAGGCCGTCGCCGCGTTCTCCCGTTGGTACGCAGGCGAAGTCGACCTGTCCGACCCGCCGCCGGACTTGGCGCCGGGGCGGGCGAAAGACTTCGCCGACCTGGCGCCGGCCTACATCGCCGTCGCCGGTCACGACCCGCTACGCGACGACGGCATCCGCTACGGCGAACTGCTGGCCGCCGCCGGCGTCCCCGCCCGAGTGCACAACGCCGAGACGCTGGTGCACGGCTACCTCGGCTACGCCGGTGTGGTGCCCGCGGCCACCGCCGCGCTGGATCGCGGGCTCGCAGCTCTGCGAACCGGGCTGCGCAGGTAAATCCGGGGCGTACGGTGAACCCATGACGGAGCCGACCATCGCCCGACCAGGCATCGATCCGACGTTCAAGACGTTGCTCGACGCGTTTCCGATGACCTTCAGCGCCGCCGACGGCGTCGAGGTCGCACGCTCGAGGCTCCGGCTGCTCAAGGTTCCTCCGGAGATGCTTCCGGAGCTGCGGATCGAGGACCGGACGATCGGTCACGGTGAGCTCACCGGCATTCCCGTTCGCATCTACTGGCCGGCCGGCGACGATAAGGCCGATCGGCCCCTGCCCGTCGTCGTCTTCTACCACGGCGGCGGATTCTCCCTCGGCGACCTGGACACCCACGACCCCGTCGCCCGTGCGCACGCCGTCGGCGCCGAGGCCATCGTGGTGTCTGTCGACTACCGGCTGGCCCCCGAGCATCCGTTCCCGGCCGGGGTCAACGACTGCTGGGCCGCGTTGCAATGGGTCGCCCAGAACGCCGCCGAGCTGGGCGGTGACCCGAACCGGATCGCGGTGGCCGGCGACTCGGCGGGCGCCAACCTCGCTGCGGTGATGGCGCACCTGGCCCGCGACAATGCTCATAGTGGCGGACCCGCACTGCGCTTCCAGTTGCTGTGGTACCCGACGGTCACTGCCGATCTGTCGCTGCCGTCGTACACCGAGAACGCCTACGCACCGATCTTGGACCGTGACGTCATCGACGCCTTCCTTTCCTGGTACCTGCCCGACCTCGATATCACCGATCCAAAGTCCTTGCCCAAAACGCTGGCTCCGGCAAATGCGGACGATTTGTCCGGTTTGCCGCCCGCCTACATCGGAACCGCGGAACATGATCCGCTGCGCGACGACGGGACCCGCTACGCCGAACTGCTCGAAGCCGCGGGTGTGCCCGCAGAATTGAGCAACGAACCCACCCTGGTGCACGGTTACGTCAGCTTCGCCCTGGTGATACCCGCAGCCGCTGAGGCCACCAGCCGCGGGCTGGCCGCGCTGAAAAAAGCGCTGCACTCCTAGGCACGCACCAATGAACATCACCCCCGACTACCACGCACTGATCGTCGGCGCCGGATTCTCCGGGATCGGCACCGCGATCAGGCTCGACGAGGCGGGACTGCCCAATTACCTGTTGGTCGAAGCCGCCGACGGCGTTGGCGGGACCTGGCACTGGAACACCTATCCCGGTATCGCCGTGGATATCCCGTCATTCTCCTATCAGTTCTCCTTCGAGCAGAGCCCGTACTGGTCGCGAACCTACGCACCGGGCCGTGAGCTGAAGGCGTATGCCGAACACTGCGTGGACAAATACGGCATCCGATCGCGAATTCGGTTCAACACCAAGGTGCTCACCGCCGAGTTCGACGACGAGCACGCCCTGTGGCGGGTGCAGACCGACCCCGGAGTGGGGGCACCTCCCGCTTGCGGGGGAGAAGTCACCGCCAGGTTCTTGATCAGCGCGAGCGGCGTGCTCACGGTTCCTAAGTTGCCCGACATCGACGGCGTGGACT
Source organism: uncultured Actinomycetota bacterium (assembly GCA_963784665.1). Taxonomy (GTDB): domain Bacteria; phylum Actinomycetota; class Actinomycetes; order Mycobacteriales; family Mycobacteriaceae; genus Mycobacterium. The sequence continues at coordinate 643,093 of CAWASA010000017.1, read as the reverse complement.
CCTTCGCCGGCATCACCATGCACACCGCGCGGTGGGATCACAGCCAGGACCTGACCGGCAAGCGCGTCGGCGTCATCGGCACCGGGGCCTCGGCCGTGCAGGTCATCCCCGAGATCGCGCCAATTGCCAAACACCTCACCGTATTTCAGCGCACCCCGATATGGTGCTTCCCCAAGTTCGACGTCCCGCTGCCGGCACCGGCCCGCTGGGCGATGCGGATCCCCGGCGGTAAAGCGATCCAGCGGCTGCTCAGCCAGGCCTTCGTGGAAGCCACCTTCCCGATCTCAGCGCACTACTTCACGGTGTTTCCGCTCGCCAGGAGGATGGATTCAGCGGGACGTGCGTATCTGCGTCGACAGGTCCACGATCCGACGGTGCGCGAACAACTCACGCCACGGTACGCCGTCGGCTGTAAACGTCCCGGCTTCCATAATGGCTACCTGGCCACCTTCAATCGCGACAACGTACGGCTGGTCACCGAGCCGATCGACAAGATCACGCCCTCGGCGGTGGCGACCACGGACGGCGACGCCCACGAGGTCGACGTGCTGCTATTGGCCACCGGCTTCAAGGTGATGGACACCGACAACGTCCCGACGTTCGCGGTCACCGGAAGTGGCGGTAAGTCCTTGAGCCGGTTCTGGGATGAGCACCGGTTGCAGGCCTACGAGGGCGTCAGTATTCCCGGTTTTCCGAACCTGTTCAGCGTGTTCGGCCCGTACGGCTACGTCGGCTCTTCGTATTTTGCGCTCATCGAGACACAGACCCGCCACATTGTGCGGTGCCTGAAACAAGCCCGGCGCGCCTCCGCGACGCGCGTCGAGGTGACCGAGGAAGCCAACGCCCGGTACTTCGCCGAGATGATGCGCAAGCGGCACCGGCAGGTGTTCTGGCAGGACAGTTGCCGGTTGGCCAACAGCTACTACTTCGACAAGAACGGCGACGTGCCGCTACGCCCCGCCACCACGGTCGAGGCGTATTGGCGCAGTCGGCGGTTCGATCTCAACGACTACCGATTCACCGGCTAACGCTACGCTCGACACGTGTCGAAAGAATTTCCAAGTATCGATGATTCGCTCCGCGACTTCATCGGCGAGCAGGCCGTCTTCTTCGTTGCCACTGCCCCCTCCAAAGGCGGACGAATCAACCTCTCCCCCAAGGGATATCGCGACACTTTTGCGGTGCTCGACGACCACACCGTCGCCTATCTGGATCTGTTCGGCAGCGGTGCGGAAACGATCGCCCACCTGCGTGACAACGGCAGGATCACCATCATGTTCTGCTCGTTCACGCGCAACTCGCGGATCTTGCGGCTGTTCGGCACCGGGCGGGTCATTCGACCGGACAACGCCGAATTCAAAGACGTCATCCCGCATTTCGGGGATCAGCGTGCAGGCATCCGTACCGTCATCGTCGTTGACGTCGAGCGGATCGCCGACGCCTGCGGATTCGCGGTGCCCTACTACGAACTGGTCGACGAACGGCCGGTGCTCGACGCGCATCACGGCAAGGCAACCGATGACAAATTCGCTCGTCTCGCCGACCGCAACCGGCGAAGCATCGATCGACTGCCCGCGCTGGACTCCGACCACCCGCTGCCTAGACGGCGCGCTTGAGGTCGTCGACCTTGTTGAGCTGCTCCCATGGCAGTTCGATGTCGGTGCGGCCAAAGTGCCCGTAGGCGGCCGTCTGCGCGTAGATCGGGCGCAGCAGGTCCAGATCGCGGATGATGGCACCCGGCCGCAGATCGAACACGTCCCCGATGGCCTTCTCGATCTTGATCGGATCGACCGCCTCGGTGCCGAAGGTCTCGACAAACAAGCCAACGGGCGCGGCTTTGCCGATGGCATACGCCACCTGGACCTCCACCCGCTCCGCCAGCCCCGCGGCAACGATGTTTTTTGCCACCCAGCGCATCGCGTACGCCGCTGACCGGTCCACCTTGGACGGATCCTTGCCGGAGAAGGCTCCGCCGCCGTGTCGGGCCCAGCCGCCGTAGGTGTCGACGATGATCTTGCGGCCGGTCAGTCCCGCGTCACCCATCGGGCCGCCGAGGACGAACTTGCCGGTCGGGTTGATCAGCAACCGCGTCGACGACGTGTCCAGCGTCTCGTGTGCCAGATCGTCGAGCACGGTGTTGAGCACCTTTTCCCGGATGTCGGGGGTGAGAGTGTGCTCCAGGTCGATGTCGGCCGCGTGCTGGGTGGAGATGACCACGGTGTCCAGCCGGACCGGAACGTTGTCCTCATAACCGATGGTGACCTGCGTCTTGCCGTCCGGACGGAGATACGGCAGCACACCGTTCTTGCGGACCTCGGTCAGCCGCCGCGACAGGCGGTGGGCCAGCGCGATGGGTAGCGGCATCAGTTCCGGGGTGTCGTTGATCGCGTACCCGAACATCAGGCCCTGGTCACCGGCGCCCTGGGAGTCCAGCGGGTCCGCCGCGCCCTCGACCCGAGCCTCGTGGGCGGTATTGACCCCTTGAGCGATGTCGGGCGATTGGGCGCCGATGCCGATGTTCACCCCGCACGACAACCCGTCGAAGCCTTTGTCCGACGAGTCGTAGCCGATCTCGAGGATCCGCCTGCGGACCGTGTTGGTGATGTCGGCGAAGGCCTCTTTCGCTGTCGTGGTGACTTCACCCACCACGTGCACCTGCCCGGTGGTCACCAGAGTCTCGACCGCTACACGTGAGCGGGGATCGTCCGCCAGCAGGGCGTCCAGGACCGAGTCGCTGATCGCGTCACAGATTTTGTCGGGGTGCCCCTCGGTCACCGACTCACTGGTAAACAGGCGACCCTTTTCGCTCACAATGCCAATCCTTCCCATTAATTAGTTAGCCGAATTATATCCTCTGGCATCAAGCCTCAGTCCGTCCATGCGAGCAAGGGACCATCCAGCACCTGTCCAGGCGCCGTACAGAAGCAGACCGTTACCCGCTGTCGCCGTGCAGAAACGTGACGATCGCATCAACGATACGACTGGCCATCAGCGTCTTGGAGCCGTGCTGTAACGCCGACTCAGTGCCGTCGGACGCCAGCAGCCAACCGTCGTTGTTGTCCACCTCAAATGCCCTGCCGTCGCCCACCGCGTTGACGACCAATAGGTCACAGCCCTTGCGCCGCAGTTTCGCGCGGGCGTGAAACAGCACGTCACCGTTGGCGTCGCCGGTCTCGGCGGCGAACCCGACGATGGCACGCATGTTGGGCAACTCGCCGTGGGCGCGCGCCCGCACCACGCCGGCCAGCACGTCGTCGTTGCGCACCAGTTCGATCGTCGGCGGTTCGGCCTGGTTATCGACACCCTTTTTGATCTTCGCCGCGGCAACCTGCGCGGGCCGGAAATCGGCGACTGCCGCCGCCATCACCAGCACATCTGCTGCGGGGGCGTGCTTGGACACGGCATCGCCGAGTTGCTCCGCCGAACTGACGTTCACGACTTCGACGCCGGCCGGGTCGATCAGTCCGGCGGTGTGCCCGGCGATCAGCGTGACCTCGGCACCGCGCTGAACGGCGACCCGTGCCAGCGCGTAGCCCTGCTTGCCGGAGCTCCGGTTGCCGACGAAGCGCACCGGATCGATCGGTTCGCGGGTGCCGCCGGCGGTCACCAGCAGCTTGCAGCCGGCTAGGTCGTAGGGCAGCGCGTCGTGGCGATCCAGGAGCAGATGGGCCAGCGTGGTGATTTCCTCGGCTTCGGGCAGTCGGCCTGCGCCGCTGTCGGCGCCGGTGAGCCGCCCGAATGCCGGTTCCAGCACCACTGCTCCCCGGCGGCGCAGGGTGGCCACATTGTCGACGGTGGCCGGGTGCAACCACATCTCGGTGTGCATCGCCGGCGCGTACATCACCGGGCAGCGGGCCGTCAGCAGGGTCGCGGTCAGCAGGTCGTCGGCCCGGCCGGCTACTGCCCTTGCCAGCAGGTCTGCGGTGGCCGGCGCCACCACCACCAGGTCGGCCTGCTGGCCGATCTGGACATGCGGCACATCGGGGACGTCCTGAAAGACGCCGGTGCGCACCGGCTGGCCGGAGAGCGCCTCGAAGGTGGCGGCTCCAACAAAACGCAGTGCGGATTCGGTGGGGATGACCCGGACCAGGTGACCGGCCTCAGAGAGCTGACGAACAACGGTGCATGCCTTGTAGGCGGCGATGCCTCCGGAGACGCCGACAACGATCCGCTTGCGGTCCACAGCGCGCCCGGCCCTGCCCTGTTACTCGCCCTCGGTGTGCTCGAGCAGGTCTGCGTGGATCTCGCGCAACGCGATGGACAGCGGCTTTTCCTGAAGCCCGGGCTCGACCAGCGGCCCAACGTATTCGAGGATGCCCTCGCCGAGTTGGTTGTAGTAGTCGTTGATCTGCCGGGCCCGCTTGGCGGCGTAAATCACCAGGGCGTATTTGCTCGAGACGCGGTCGAGCAGCTCGTCGATGGGCGGGTTGGTGATGCCCAGCGGGGTGTCGTAGGCGCCCTGTCCCCCTGCCGACGGATCGAACTGGTCGACGGCGGGGACGACGGCCAGCGGCGCGTCGGACTGCGGAGTACTCACGTAAGTCTTTCTCCTGGCGGATTAGAGCGGTGCAAAAACGGCTTGGAACTTGATGCTGATCTGGGGTCATGCCGGACCCGGTGCAGTTTTCACCAGCAAGGATACCAATTCGGCGCATGCAGACTCCAATTGACTGTTGACCACGACCTCGTCGAAGTCGTCTTGGGCTGCCATTTCGATGCGGGCGGTCTCGAGGCGGCGCCGTATTGCCTCCGGTGTCTCGGTGCCGCGACCGACGAGTCTGGCCTTCAGGTCTTCCCAACTGGGCGGCGCCAGAAACACGGTAATGGCCTCGGGCATCGCTTTTTTCACCGCCCTGGCCCCGGCCAAGTCAACCTCGATGAGCACCGGGAATCCGGACGCGGTGGCGGCCCGGACCGGCTCGGCCAGGGTGCCCGATCGGTGCAGTCCCCCGTGGATCTCGGCCCACTCCAGCAGCGCACCCTCGTCGATGAGTTGCTGGAAGCGGGCGGGACTGACGAAGTGATAGTCGACGCCATCGACCTCGTCAGGCCGCGGCGCCCGCGTCGTGGCCGAGACGCTGAAATGCAGGTTCGGGATCCGCTCGCGCAGACACCGGACCACGGTTGACTTGCCGACCGCTGAGGGACCGGACAGCACGACGACACGCCCCTTACCTGTTGGCTTGGGACGTGACCCGTGCTCGACGTCCGGTCCCCCGCCAGCGCTCACTGGCGCTCCAGGGCCGGTGCGGCCACCGGCCGGCGGGGCCGGATTGCTCGCCTTCTGCTCAGGCCTTCCGGCCTGCATCGTCGGCGGGCTAAGCGGAGCCGAACTTTTCCAGCAGGGCCTTGCGCTGCCGATCGCCCAGGCCGCGCAGGCGGCGGGTCGGGGCGATCTCCAGCTCGGTCATAATCTCCTGCGCCTTGACCTTGCCCACCTTCGGCAAGGCCTCGAGCAGCGCAGATACCTTCATCTTGCCCAGGACTTCATTGGTTTCGGCGTCCTTGAGCACCTGAGTGAGGTTGGTGCCACCACGCTTGAGCCGGTCCTTGAGCTCTGCTCGCGCTCGACGTGCGGCAGCCGCCTTCTCCAACGCGGCCGCGCGCTGCTCGTCGGTCAACTGGGGAAGGGCCACGATTCCTCCGTATCTGATCAATCTTGAGATCGATCTCTTTTTGTCTCTGCCGGGTACTTCAGCCAGCGGAGACGACCGTACTCAGGCCTCCTGACGAAATCTAACCCGGCCCCCTGGTTAAGGGGGCAAACTCGCAGCGTGAGCCCGGCGTGTGGCCGCGCAAAGCGGTCCGCCGGGCATTGCTGATGACGGCGATGCATGGCGCCGTCTCGATGGCGGCATGCTCCTCTCACCGCCCCGGCGCGAGCCTTCTACCAGCTATTTTAGACGTGCGGACCCGCGCTGGGCACAGCTGCGAGGCCGCTGCGAATCGGGCAGCGGACAGCCGCAAGGGGGCGTGCGGCGGATCACCGATTTCTTTCTGGCGTGTCGCGCGTGTCGCGCCGCCGGTCAGGGCAGGTCATCTGGTTGCGCCGTCGCCGTCCAACCGTGGTGGCGGTTCGCTGCCGATTGCTCAGAGGGGCTTCAGCCAAACACCCATCGGTTACGATCTTGCAGTGCCGAACCTGCGGATACGTCAGGCGGCTGAGCTGCTGGGAGTCAGCGACGACACCGTCCGACGCTGGATCAATCAAGGCACGCTGACGGTCAATCTCGACGCGGCCGGCCGCAAAGTTATCGCCAGCGAGGATCTGGCCGAATTTTCCCGCACCAACGCGCCCGCCCCACCGCCGGATCCGCTCAGCATCGGCAGCTCGGCTCGCAACCGGTTCGTCGGCCTGGTCACCAGGGTCATCAGCGACAAGGTGATGACGCAGGTCGAGATGCAGTGCGGTCCCTTCACCGTTGTTTCGCTGATGAGCACCGCGGCTGCGGAGGAGTTGAAACTGCAGCCGGGCAGCGTCGCGGTGGCCGTCGTCAAGGCCACCACCGTCATCGTCGAAACCGCCAGGCCCAGTACGGCCATAGCCTCGGACTGAAGCGCCGTCTACTCAAGCCGTCAGGTAGGCGACAGCGTCCAGCATCCGTTCGCCGGCCGCCCGCAGCTCCGACACGCCCGGTCCGGCCCGCAGCACCTCACGCGCCACCGCGGGCAGCAGCTGACCGGGCGCCGCTCCGCCCAGGCCGCCGAGCGCCTTGGGCCGCCCACCCTGCACACCGAGCCCGGGCACCAACACCGGGCCACCCAGCGCGCTGAGATCGGGCGCCTCAAAAACCGTTGCCCCCACCACCACCCCGACGGACCCAGGCTGCCCCGGATTCGCGGACCGATTGATCACCGCCGCCTGGTCGACGATCAGCTGGGCCACCGTACGACCGTCGAAAGCGGCACGCTGCACGGTCGCGCCCTCCGGGTTGGACGTCGCCGCCAGCACGAAGACCCCCCGGTCATGTGCGGCGGCGGCTTCCAGCAGTGGCCGCAGCGAGCCGAACCCTAGATACGGCGAGGCCGTCACGGCGTCGGCGGCCAGCGGCGAATCACCCGCCCAGGCAGTGGCGTAGGCCGCCATCGTCGACCCGATGTCACCCCGCTTGGCGTCGGCCAGTACCAGCACTCCAGCCGAACGCAACGCGGCGATGGTGCGTTCGAGCACCGCGAATCCGGCGGCGCCGTAGGCCTCGAAGAACGCCACTTGTGGTTTGACGACAGCGAAACCGGAAAACGCCTCCACACAGATGTCGCAGAACGCGGCCAGCCCGTCGGCGGTGGTGGGCAAGTCCCATGCGCGCAGCAGCTCCGGATGCGGGTCGATGCCCAGACACAGCGGCCCGCGGTGCGATTTCGCCTCGGCCAGCCGGACGCCGAACCCGGTCACGAGGCCCCTTTATCAGGCACGCTGCCCTGGCCTATCTGGCTGTGCAGTTCTTGCAGGCACCGCACATCGATGTCGCCGCGGATGCCCGCTTCGATGCCCTGGACGGCGGCCGAGGCTCCCTGCACTGTCGTGACGCAGGGGATGTTGACGGATACCGCAGCCGACCGGATTTCGTAACCGTCGATGCGTGGACCGGAGTTGCCGTAGGGCGTGTTGATCACCATGTCGACTTCACCGGCCTTGATCGCGTCGACCGCGGATGTAGCGGGCCGGCCCGGCTGCGGCGGCTCGAAGTGCTTGCGAACCTCGTCACAGGGAATCCCGTTGCGGCGCAACATTTCCGCGGTGCCCTCGGTGGCAAGGACGCGAAATCCAAGGTCGGCCAGCCGCTTGACCGGAAACACCAGTGACCGCTTGTCCCGGTTGGCGACCGAGACGAATACGGTGCCGCCGGCCGGCAACGACCCGTAGGCGGCGGTTTGGCTCTTGGCGAAGGCGCTGCCGAAGTCGCGGTCGATCCCCATCACCTCGCCGGTGGATTTCATCTCCGGGCCGAGCAGTGAATCGATGGCGGCCCCGTCGGCGCGGCGGAAGCGGTGAAATGGCAACACCGCCTCCTTGACCGCGATCGGGGCGTTCTGGGCCGCGTGGGCACCGTCGCCGCTGGCCGCCAGCATTCCTTCGTCACGAAGCTGGGAAATGGTGGCCCCCAGCATGATCCGGGCACACGCCTTAGCGAGCGGGATCGCGGTGGCTTTGGAGACGAATGGCACCGTGCGGCTGGCGCGCGGGTTGGCCTCCAAGACGTAGAGCACGTCGTCTTTCAGGGCGTACTGGACGTTGAGCAGCCCCACCACGCCGATGCCGTGTGCGATGGCCTCCGTCGCACGGCGCACCTTCTCGATGTCGCTGCGGCCCAGCGTGACCGGCGGCAGTGCGCACGCCGAGTCGCCGGAGTGGATGCCGGCCTCCTCGATGTGCTCCATGATGCCGCCGATATAGACCTCGGTGCCGTCGCACAGCGCGTCGACGTCGATCTCCACCGCGTCCTCGAGGAAGCGGTCGACGAGCACCGGATGCTCGGGCGAGAGCTCGGTGGCGCGGGTGATGTAGTCCTTCAGCGTCTCCTCGTCATACACGATCTCCATGCCACGGCCGCCCAGCACGTACGACGGCCGCACCAGCACCGGGTAACCGATCTCATCGGCGATCCGGCGAGCCTGCGCGAAAGTCGTCGCCATCCCGTAACGCGGAGCGGGCAGGCTTGCGGCATTCAGCAAGTCGCCGAAGGCGCCGCGGTCCTCGGCCAGATCGATGGCTTCGGGCGGGGTGCCGACAATCGGAACGCCGGCATCGAAGAGCCGTTGTGCCAACCCGAGCGGGGTCTGGCCGCCGAGTTGCACGATGACGCCGACGACGCCGGGACCGCCGATCCCGGACTGGGATTCGGCGTGAAACACCTCCAGGACATCCTCGAACGTCAGCGGCTCGAAGTACAGCCGGTCGGCGGTGTCGTAGTCGGTGGACACCGTCTCCGGGTTGCAGTTGACCATCACCGTCTCAAAACCGGCCTGCGACAGCGTGGTTGCCGCATGCACACAGCTGTAGTCGAACTCGATACCCTGGCCGATCCGGTTCGGTCCCGACCCGAGGATCAGGACCTTGGGCTTCTCGGTCTGTGAGGCGACCTCGGTCTCCGCGGCCGGGTCGAGTTCATAGCTGCTGTAGTGGTAGGGCGTCGTGGCCTCGAACTCCGCCGCGCAGGTGTCCACCGTCTTGTACACCGGATGGATGCCCAGCCGCTCGCGCAACGACCGCACCCCGTTCTCGCCGGCCAATTCGGGTCGCAGCGCCGCGATCTGGCGGTCCGACAACCCATTGTGCTTACCGCGCCGCAGTAAGTCCGCATCGAGCACCGGGGCCGCGGCCAGCTCGGCACGCAGCTTCACCAGCTCGCCGATCTGCGCGACGAACCAGGGATCGACGCCGCAGGCCTGTGCGACCTTTTCGATCGAAGCGCCCAGCCGCAGCGCCAGTTCGATGTCATAGAGCCGACCTTCGGTCGGGGTCTGCAGCCGGATCAGCACCTCTTCGACATCACCGTGCGGGTCAGGCTTCGTCCAGAAGCCGGCGCGGTCCGTCTCCAGGGACCGCATCACCTTGCCGAGTGCCTCGATGAAGTTCCGGCCCAACGACATTGCCTCCCCGACCGATTTCATCGTGGTTGTCAGGGTGGGATCGGCGCCCGGGAATTTCTCGAACGCGAACCGCGGCGCCTTGACCACGACATAGTCCAAGGTGGGTTCGAAGCAGGCCGGCGTTTCCTTGGTGATGTCGTTGAGGATCTCATCGAGCGTGTAACCGATGGCGAGCTTGGCGGCGATCTTCGCGATGGGAAAACCGGTGGCCTTGGAAGCCAAGGCACTTGACCGCGAGACCCGCGGGTTCATCTCGACGACGATCAGCCGGCCGTCCCGCGGATCGACCGCGAACTGGATGTTGCAGCCGCCGGTAGCCACGCCGACCTCACGCAGGATCGCGATGCCCAGATCGCGCATCCGCTGGTATTCCCGGTCGGTCAGCGTCATAGCCGGCGCGACGGTGACCGAGTCACCGGTGTGCACGCCCATCGGGTCGACGTTCTCGATGGAGCACACCACTACCACGTTGTCGTGGCCGTCGCGCATCAGCTCGAGTTCGAACTCCTTCCAGCCGTAGATCGATTCCTCGATGAGCACGTTGGCGCTGGGCGAGGCCGCCAGCCCGGCGCCGGCCATCCGGTCGACCTCCTCGGCAGAATGCGCCATCCCCGAACCGAGCCCACCCATGGTGAAGCTGGGCCGCACAACCACCGGCAGGCCGAGCTCTTCGACCGTCTCGCGGACCTCGTTCATTGTGAAACACACTCGGCTGCGGGCGGATTCACCGCCGACCTTGGCGACGATGTCCTTGAACCGCTGGCGGTCCTCGCCACGCTGGATGGCGTCGAAATCGGCACCTATGAGTTCGACGTCGTAGCGCGCCAGCACGCCGCTCTCGTAGAGCGCAACCGCGGTGTTGAGCGCGGTCTGCCCGCCCAGGGTGGCCAGCAGAGCGTCGATCTTGTTGCCGCGCTCGGCCTGCTGGGCGATCACCCGCTCGACGAATGCCGGGGTGATGGGCTCCACATAGGTGAAGTCGGCATACTCGGGATCGGTCATGATGGTGGCCGGATTGGAGTTGACCAGGCTGACCTGCAGCCCCTCGGCGCGCAGCACCCGGCAGGCCTGGGTGCCCGAGTAGTCGAACTCGCAGGCCTGCCCGATCACGATCGGACCCGAGCCGATCACCAGCACGTGACGCAAGTCGGTGCGACGCGGCACTAGCGTTTCTCCCCTGCCATCAGCTCGATGAATTGGTCGAACAGGTACTCGGCATCGTGCGGCCCGGCTGCGGCCTCTGGGTGGTATTGCACCGAAAACGCCCGCCCATCCGCGAGTTTGACGCCTTCGACGACTCCGTCGTTGGCGCAGGTGTGGCTGACGACCGCCGAGCCGAACGACGTGTCGAAGCACTGGCCTGCTTCCCCTTCCAGCGCGAAGCCGTGGTTTTGTGCGGTCACCGCGACCCGCCCGGTGGCGTGGTCGATGACCGGGACGTTGATGCCGCGATGACCGAAGACCATCTTGTAGGTGGACAGGCCCAGCGCTCGGCCCAGGATCTGATTGCCGAAACAGATTCCGAACAAGGGGATTCCGGCGCCCAGCACCTCGCGGGTGACCGCGACGACGTGGTCGGCGGTAGCGGGGTCACCGGGGCCGTTGGACAAGAACACGCCGTCCGGCTTGATTTCAGCGATCTGCTCGAAGGTCGCCGACGACGGCAGCACATGGCTGCGAATGCCGCGCCGGGCGAAATTACGCGGGGTGTTGGTCTTGATTCCCAGGTCCAGCGCGGCCACGGTAAAGCGCTGCGGCCCTTCAGGTTCCACGATGTAGGTCTCTGGAGTGCTGACCTCCCCGGCGAGATCGGCGCCCAGCATGGACTGCTGGCATTGCACCCGCTCCAGCAACGCAGTGACGTCTAAGGGATCGGCGAGCGCATCGCCGGAGAACACCCCCGCCTTCATCGAGCCGCGGCTGCGTAGATGCCGCACGAGTGCCCGGGTGTCGATGCCGGCGATCCCGACGATGTGCTGGCGTACCAGCTCGTCCTCCAGGGTGCCGGTGGCGCGCCAGTTGGAGGCACGCGGGGACGGGTCGCGCACCGCGTAGCCGGCGACCCAGATCTTGTCGCCGCGGCTCTCGGCGTCCTCAGCGTTCCAGCCGGTGTTGCCGATCTGCGGCGCGGTGGCCACCACGATTTGCCGGTGATAGCTGGGATCGGTCAGCGTCTCCTGATAGCCGGACATGCCGGTGGAAAACACTGCCTCGCCAAGCGTTTGGCCCCTTTTGCCGAACGGAGTTCCGGTAAAAACGCGGCCGTCTTCGAGTACCAGTAAGGCTTTGCTCACGCGGCCTCCTCCAGCCAGCGGTCGTATTCGCTGCGGTCGTTCGCCCGAAACCCGGTGTCGATCTCGACGCCCGACGGCAGCCGCCATCGGATCGCCAGTATCGAATTGCGGGCGGCGACCTTGCCGGCCATACCGCGTTCGGTGCGGACGGCGGTAATCGCTTCCCGCGGAATCCAAATCGGGGTGGCGCGGATGCGTTCCAGCAAGATTCCTTCGGGATAGCGGGTCAGCACCGCCTTGCTGCGGTACCCGAGATCACCGGCGGTGACCCGGTCGTTCCAGGCCGGCGACAGCGTACTGCCGACGTAGACGCCGCGGATAGTGGTGGTCGCCGCGCCCACCTCGCCGGGGAAGTTAGGCAGGTTGCCGATCAGCTCCGCCAGCCGCTCCGCGCGGCGCCGCCAACCGCGCATCATCAACTGGATCACCACCGCGATCACCACCACAAGCACGGCCGCGAAGATCAGCGACCCCACTAACGTGCCTGAATTCATGCCGGGCACTTCCCGTCTCGAGCGGTGACCTTCCCGCGCAGCAGGGTCGCAATCACGGTGGCGGGCAGGATCATTGACTCGTATGGCGTGTTGGCTGAGCGGCTGGCCAGACCGGACCCCGCAACAGTCCAGGTGGCCTCCGGGTCGACCACCGTCAGGTTGGCCGGCTCCCCCACCTCCAGCGGCCGGCCGTGATCGGGCAATCCGACAATGCGCGCGGGATTCTCACTCATCACCCGGGCGACATCGCGCCAGGTCAACAGTCCTGGCGTCACCATCGTCTGCACCACGACCGACAGCGCCGTCTGCAAACCCAGCATACCGGTACGCGCCGCGGAGAACTCGACGCACTTCTCGTGCTCGGCGTGCGGGGCATGGTCGGTGGCCACACAGTCGATGATCCCCTCGGCCAGCGCCTCCCGCAGCGCCGCGGCATCGGAGGCCTCGCGCAGCGGCGGGTTAACTCGATTCACCCCGTCGTAGCTGGCCAATCTGCTGTCGTCCAGCATCAGGTGATGCGGCGTAACCTCGGCCGTGATCGAAATACCTTGCCCCTTAGCCCATTTCAGAATCTCGACGGTGCCCGCGGTGGAGGCATGGCAGACGTGCACCCGGGCGCCGGCGTCGCGCGCCAGCAGCGCGTCACGGGCGACGATGGATTCCTCGGCGGCCCTGGGCCATCCCGAAAGTCCCAGCCTGGCAGCGGTGGGCCCTTCGTGGGCGACGGCGCCGACGGTCAGCCTGGGCTCTTCAGCGTGCTGGGCGATGAGCACGCCTAGGCCGGTGGCGTACTCCAGGGCCCGGCGCATCACCAGCGGGTCGTGCACGCAGATGCCGTCGTCGGAGAACATCCGCACCTGCGCGGCGCCGGCCGCCATCATGCCCATCTCGGTGAGCTCCGTGCCGGCCAGCCCGACGGTGACGGCACCGACGGGATGCACGTCAACCAGGCCGACCTGCTGGCCACGGTGCCAGACGTGGTCGGTGACCACCGGGCTGTCGGCGACCGGATTGGTGTTGGCCATCGCGAACACTGCGGTATAACCACCCAAAGCTGCTGCCGCCGAACCGGTTTCGATATCCTCGGCATATTCGCGGCCGGGTTCGCGCAGGTGGGTGTGCAAGTCAACCAGCCCGGGCAGCAGCACGTGACCGGTAGCGTCAATGACGTCCGCATACTCGGGGATCGCAAGACCCGGGCCGATTTCAGCGATCTGGCCTTCCTGGCCGGGACTGCCGACCAGTACGTCGACACGGTCGCCTTCGCCGTACAACCGGACCCCGCGCAGCAGCACACTCATGCCGCACCCTCTTTTCCAGCCGATTCGGTGCCGATCAGCACGTGGAACAGCACCGCCATCCGCACGTGCACACCGTTGGAAACCTGCTGCAGCACAGCCGATTGCGATGAGTCGGCCACCGACGACGCGATCTCCATGCCGCGCAGCATGGGTCCCGGGTGCAGCACCACGGCATGGCCGGGAAGCATCGCCTGGCGGCGCTCCGAAAGCCCGTAGAGGGATGAATACTCGCGCACCGACGGGAAGAACCCGCCATTCATCCGCTCGGCCTGCACCCGCAGCATCAGCACCGCGTCGGCGGCGGGCAGTTCGGCGTCGAAGTCGTTCGACACGGTGACCGGCCAGCCGTCGACCCCGACCGGCAGCAGCGTCGGCGGTGCGACCAGGACCACCTCAGCACCCAGGGTTCCCAGCAGCATGACGTTGGAGCGGGCGACCCGGCTGTGCAGGATGTCGCCGACGATCACGATGCGCCGACCTTCGATGCTGCCGAGGCGCTGGCGGATGGTCAGCGCATCCAGCAGCGCCTGCGTTGGATGCTCGTGGGTGCCGTCCCCGGCATTGATGACCGACGGGCCGTCGTGCTCAACGGAGGTCCACTCCGCAAGCAGATGCGCGGCCCCGGACGCCGGATGCCGGATGATCAGCGCGTCGGCACCGGCCGCCCGCAACGTCAGTGCGGTGTCGCGCAGTGACTCGCCCTTGCCCACCGACGATCCGGAAGCGCTGACGTTGATCACGTCGGCGCTCATCCACTTGCCGGCCACCTCGAACGACACCCGGGTGCGGGTCGAGTTTTCGTAGAACATAGTGATCACGGTGCGGCCGCGCAGCGTCGGCAGCTTCTTGATCTCGCGGCCCACCAGAGCTTGGGCGAACCGGTCCGCGTCGTCGAGGATGGCGGTGGCCTCGTCGCGGCTCAAATCGCCGGCGGCCAGAAGATGGCGGGTCATCGCGAGATCACCACGCGGTCGCGATCGTCATGCTCGCTCAGCAGGACGTGCACGCTCTCGCTGCGCGAGGTGGGCACGTTCTTGCCCACGTAATCGGCGCGCAGCGGCAATTCGCGGTGGCCACGGTCGACCAGCACCGCCAGTTGCACCGCCCGCGGCCGCCCCACGTCGCGCAGCGCGTCCAGGGCGGAGCGCACCGAGCGCCCGGAGTACAGCACATCGTCGACGAGGATCACCAACGCGTCGTCGATGCCGCCGGCCGGAATCGACGTGGCCTCCAAAGGCCGCGGCGGCTTTTGCATCAGATCGTCCCGGTACAGCGTGATATCAAGGGCACCGCGCGCGACGTCGACCCCGCTGTATTCGCCGATGTTGGTGGCCAGACGCTTGGCCAGGGTGACGCCGCGGGTCGGGATACCCAGCAGCACCACCCGTGGTGCGTCGGGACCGTCCAGCGCGGTCTTTTCGATGATCTGATGTGCGATACGGGAAATGGTGCGACCCACGTCGGCCGCCGACATCAATTCTCGGGATTCGCTGCCTAAGCCGGTGTCACCCACAGCACCCATACGAAACTTGACCTCCTTCTCCGCCTCGCCGGACGGATCGTTAAAGGATGTCGACTGCTCGGCAGCGTAGCACTCCGGGTCGGTGCTGACTCACGCCGGGGCCAACGTGTCGGTGGCGCCGTCTAGCATCGCAAGTATGTTCGATTTGAGGGCGCTCGGAGCGGTGGATCCACATGCCGATGAGGCCACGCTGATAGCGCGGATCGCCGAGTTGGAGCGGGCTAAGTCGGCGGCCGCCGCCGGTCAGGCGCGGGCCGCCGCGGCGCTGGATGCGCTGCGACGCTCGACTGAGGCCAATGCCGGAGTGCTGGCGGCTCAGCGGGGCCGCGGAGTGGCCAGTGAGATTGCGCTGGCACGACAGGATTCTCCGGCTCGGGGTGGGAGGCATCTGGGATTCGCGAAGGCCTTGGTATACGAGATGCCTCACACGCTCGCTGCGCTGGAGGCCGGGCGATTGTCGGAATGGCGGGCCACGCTGATTGTGCGCGAATCGGCTTGCTTGGACATCGAAGATCGCCGCGCATTGGACTCGGAGCTGTGCGCCGACGGGTCGAAGTTGAACGGGATGGGTGACGCGCGGGTCACCGCAGCGGCCCGGGCAATCGCCTACCGGCTCAATGCGCAGGCGGTGGTGGATCGCTCCGCCAAGGCCGAATCCGAGCGCACGGTGACAATTCGGCCGGCCCCCGACACCATGACCTGGGTGACGGCGTTACTTCCCGTCGCCCAAGGCGTGTCGGTCTATGCGGCGCTCAAACGGGCCGCCGACACCACATTCGATGACCGCACACGTGGCCAGGTGATGGCTGACACGCTAGTCGAGCGCGTCGCCGGACGGCCCGCCGAAGTGGCCCAACCGGTTGCTGTCAACCTGGTCATCTCCGACGAGACGCTGCTGGGCAACGACGACACTGCCGCGGTGGTCGATGGGTATGGCCCGATCCCTGCAGCCGTGGCCCGCCACCTGGTGAGTGACGCAGTCACAGATGCCCGGTCGCGAGCCACGCTGCGCCGGCTCTATCGTCATCCCCGCTCCGGGGCCTTGGTCACCATCGAGTCGCGGTCGCGCTGCTTCCCGAAGGCGCTGGCCAGTTTTATCGGGTTGCGGGATCAGGGCTGTCGCACCCCGTACTGTGATGCCCCGGTCCGCCACCGCGACCACGCCCAGCCGCATCATCGCGGCGGGCCGACCACCGCCGAAAACGGGCTCGGATTGTGTGAGCGCTGTAACTACGTCAAGGAAGTAGCCGGTTGGCGTGTCACCACAACAATGGACGAAACCGCCCGGCACACAGCAGAATTCACGACACCGACCGGGATGCGCTACCAGTCCGGCGCGCCACCGGCACCCGGGCCGCCCGAGATATTCGTCAGTCAAGTGGAAACCAGGATTCGCGTCGCATTCGCCGAACTTCACGCCGCCTAGGCGGACCGCGCTACCCTGGCGAAGATGACAGGCTCGACTTCGTCTTCAGGATTCTCCGGATTGCAGCGCATGGACTTCGACGCCCTTTACCGCGGTGAGAGCCCCGGCGAAGGTATCCCGCCGATGACCACACCACCATGGGATACCAAGGCGCCCAAGGAGAATGTCATCGCGTGGTATGACGGCGGCTGGGTCCACGGTGATGTTCTCGACGTCGGCTGCGGGCTCGGCGACAACGCCGTCTACCTGGCCAAGAACGGGTACACCGTGACCGGGCTGGACATCTCGCCGACCGCACTGATCACC
Source organism: uncultured Actinomycetota bacterium (assembly GCA_963784665.1). Taxonomy (GTDB): domain Bacteria; phylum Actinomycetota; class Actinomycetes; order Mycobacteriales; family Mycobacteriaceae; genus Mycobacterium. The sequence goes on along the minus strand of CAWASA010000017.1, from coordinate 626,159 downwards.
GCCGAGCGGCGGGCACATGACGCCGGGGTGGACGTGACGTTCGCGGTGGCCGACTCCACCAAACTCGAGGGCTACACCGACGCCTTCGACACCGTCATCGACAGCGGCATGTTCCACTGCCTCGACGACGACGGCAAGCGCAGCTACGCCGCCGCGGTACACCGGGCCACGAGGCCGGGCGCCACGCTATTGATCAGTTGCTTCTCCGACGCCAACCCGCCTAACGAGGAGTGGCCCCGGCCCGCGGTATCCGAGCAGACGCTGCGCGATGTCCTCGGCGGCGCGGGCTGGGATATCGAATCCCTGGAGCCCGCCACGATCGGCCGTGACGTGGACGGCACGCACGTCGAAATGGCGTTCTGGTACGTCCGCGCCCAGCGGCGCTAGCCGAAGCGGTCAGCGCTGCCGCTAACCTGAACCGCGTGAATCTCGACGTCAATCAGGGCTCCATCCGCGAAGTGTGCGACGCCGGCCTGCTCGCCGGTGCGGTGACGGTGGTCTGGCAGCGCGGAGAAGTGCTGCAGGTCAACGAGATCGGCTGCCGCGACGTCGACGCGGGCCTGCCGATGCAACGAGACACGCTGTTTCGGATCGCGTCGATGACCAAGCCGGTCACGGTCGCGGCGGTGATGAGCTTGGTCGACGAGGGCAAGCTGACGCTCAAAGAGCCGGTCACGCGCTGGGCGCCGGAGTTGGCCGACGTGCGGGTGCTGAACGACCCCCATGGTCCGCTGGACCGAACACATCCGGCCCTGCGAGCCATCCTCATCGAGGATCTGCTCACCCACACCAGCGGCCTGGCCTACGGGTTCTCGGTGTCCGGGCCGATCGCGAAGGCCTATCTGCGGCTGCCATTCCACCAAGGCCCGGACGCGTGGCTCACCGAGCTGTCCAAGCTGCCGCTGGTGCATCAACCCGGCGACCGCGTCACCTACAGCCACGCCATAGATCTGCTGGGAGTCATCGCATCCCGCGTCGAGGACAAGCCGTTCTACCAGGTTCTCGAGGAAAGGGTGCTGGGTCCGGCGGGCATGACCGACACCGGATTTTTCGTCTCCCCCGAAGCGCGCCGGCGTGCCGCGACCATGTACCGGCTCGACGAGCAGAACCGGCTGCACCATGGCGTGATGGGTCCGCCGCACGTCAAGCCGCCCTCGTTCTGCAACGCCGGCGGAGGGTTGTGGTCGACTGCCGACGACTACCTGCGGTTCGTGCGGATGCTGCTCGGCGACGGAACGGTCGATGGCGTGCGGGTGCTGTCCCCCGAGTCCGTCCGTCTCATGCGGACCGACCGGCTCACCGACGAGCAGAAGCGGCACAACTTCCTGGGGGCGCCGTATTGGGTCGGCCGCGGTTTCGGGTTGAACTTGTCGGTGGTGACCGATCCGGCCAAGAGCACGCCGCTGTTCGGGCCCGGCGGACTCGGCACGTTCAGCTGGCCCGGCGCCTACGGAACGTGGTGGCAGGCCGACCCGACCGCAGACCTGATCATCCTGTATCTGATCCAGAACCTGCCTGATCTGACCGTGGACGCGGCCACGGCTGTCGCCGGTAACACGTCGCTGGCCAAACTCCGCACAGCGCAACCCAGGTTTGTCCGCAACACCTATCGCGCGCTCGGCCTCTGACGTGGTCGATTACCCGCCTGACCGCATCACCGGGCCGCGGCTGCTGCTGCGCCCGCCCGTATTCGACGACGCCGGCGCACTTTTCCAGAGGGTCGCCCGCGATCCCGAGGTCACCAAGTATCTGCTGTGGGCACCGCATCCCGACGTGGCGGCAACGCGGCGGGTGATCACCGAAAAACTCAATGCCAGCGACGACGAGCGGAGCTGGGTCATCGAGCTGCGGCACAGCGGCGAGGTGATCGGGCTGACCAGCTGCCGGCGCCCGGTGCCGCATTCGGTCGAGATCGGTTACTGCCTGGGTCGACGGTGGTGGGGCAAAGGCTTGATGTCCGAGGTGCTCGACTTGCTGCTGGCTGCGCTCGATGCCGATCGGGAGGTGTATCGCGTCTGGGCCACGTGCAGTGTCGACAACGAGCGATCCGCGCGACTGCTGGAGCGCGCCGGCTTCGTGCTGGAGGGACGGCTGGCGCGCCACGCCGTCTACCCGACCATGGGGCCCGAACCACACGACAGCCTGCTCTACGCGAAAACCCTGCGGTGACTGCGCCCTAACCGTCAGGCCTCTTCGGCAACCGCCTCCACGGCGCCGTCACCATTGAGGGCCCCGTTCAAAGCAGAGGCATCCGACGGCAACTCGAAGGGTGGGAACGCAGAACCCACCGCGGCCATCGCCGCGTTCCGTTGGGCCGCCATTCGCGCCAGCGCAGCCTCGGTGAAGACCGACAACCCGAGATCGGGGTTGTATCCGTGGATTTCTTTGACGTCGAGCTGGGCGAGGAAGTAGATGATCTCCTTGGAGACCACCTGCCCTGGGACCAGTACCGGGAAACCGGGCGGGTAAGGCACCACGAACGTGGTGGACACCAGGGTCTTGCCTTCGGCCAGCCGTCGCCCGGCCATGCCGATCAACACATGCTCGCGGTCGCACTCTTCGTAGCCGGCATAGAAGGCCGCCCGCATGTCGCCGAAGGTGCACGCATCGACGGGACGGAAGGCAACATCGAACTCGCTGAAGTCGGGCAGGTGCGGCAGGTCTTCGGTGATCTCCTCGACGTGGCGCTGCTGCAATGCCCGGTCGGCCACACTGGCCGCCTTTTCGCTGCGGTCGAAATCCGTTGCCACTCTGCGCAGTACGTCGAGCAGATAATGCACGCTTGACCACGTGACGCCGATCGTGAAGATCAACAACACGCTGTTGATCGACGTCTTGTTGATCTGGATGCCGAATCGCTCCATCAGGATCTTCTCGCGGAAGTCGTAACCGTTCATCCCGGTATCGCCGACGAACAAGGTGACCCGCGTCGCGTCCAACACGAACTGGTCAGACCGCCACGCCTCATTCCACTCGGCCAGCGCGCCCTGCCTGACCTGACGGTACGAGCTGACCGACGAGGCCCGGTACTCGTCGGGCACTAGGTCGGACTCGTCAAGGATCCGGAACCACTTGCTGATCAGCCGGTCTTTGCGGACGCGGTGACGGAAGATCAGCGCCATGTTGTAGACGTTGCGGACCAGCTCGAACCCTTCGATGTCGACCTGCCGGCGCGCCAGGTCCAGCGATGCCAGGAGTTGCTGGTTCGGCGACGTCGAGGTGTGGGTCAGGAACGCCTCAGCGAACGAGTCGCGGGTAAGCGCTTTGAAATCCTGGTCGCGAACGTGGATCATCGACGCCTGCCGAAACGCCGACAGCGACTTGTGAGTGGAATGCGTCGCGTACACGCGGACCCGCGCGCGAGCGGGGTCGGGAAGCAGCCGGTGATTAACCCACTCCGACCGATCGATTCCCTCCATCGACGCACACCAATTCCGGTATTCCGCAGCGTATTCCCGAGACGCCAGCATCTGCTCGAGACGCTCGGCCGACACCATTGCGGTGCGCTGCCGGGCCCACGGCACGGCAGTGGCAAACGCGTACCACGCCTCGTCCCACAGGAAGCAGATGTCCGGCTTGATCGCCAGCACCTCCTCCATCACCTGCCGGGGGTTGTAGACGACGCCGTCGAAGGTGCAGTTGGTGAGCAGCAGCATGCGCACCCGGTGCAGCTGTCCGGCGGCCTCGAGGTCGAGCAGCGCCTTCTTGATCGTGTGCAGCGATACCGCTCCGTAGATCGCGTACTGCGGCAGCGGATAGGCGTCCAGGTACAGCGGGTACGCACCGGCCAGTACCAGACCATAGTGGTGGGACTTGTGGCAGTTGCGATCGATGAGAACGATGTCGCCCGGGCGGGTCAGGGCCTGTACGACGATTTTGTTGGCAGTTGACGTTCCGTTGGTGACGAAGTAGGTGTGATCGGCGTTCCAGGTCACCGCCGCTTTGTCCATCGCTTTCTTGATGTTGCCGTGCGGATCCAGCAGCGAGTCCAGCCCCCCGGAGGTGGTCGATGTCTCGGCCATGAAGATGTTGCGGCCGTAGAACTCGCCCATGTCTTGCAGGGACTTGGAGTTGAAGATGCTGGCGCCCCGCGCGACGGGAAGCGCGTGGAATTGGCCGACCGGAGCCGCCGCGTAGGCACGCAGGGCGTCGAAAAACGGTGTGGCGAAACGGTTCCGCAAGCCCGCGAGCACGGTGCTGTTCAGGTCGGTGACATCGTTGAGCCGGTAGAACGTGCGATCGTAGACGTCGGGTTCGTCCTCGGTCTCCGCAGCAATCGACTCGTCGGTGAGCAGATAAAGGTCGATGTGTGGCCGCAGCTCCCTGATCCATTCGGCGCATTCGACCCAGTCCTGGGTATCGGTCGCCACCACGTCGTCGCCGGCAGCACCCAGCAGCGTGTTCATCAACGGCACCCGGTCGCGGGACCGCAGCGGCAGGTCATGCCGGATGATCGCCGCCTGAATCTCGCCGTTCAGCGCGACCGCGGTGATGGCGTCCTCGATACTCCCCACGACGAGCAGCTCGTACTGCACATCGTCGGACGGGTTGCGCAGCGCCCGCAGGCACTCGGCCAGGCAGTCGGGAGCCGTGGTCGGGGCATCGTCGGCGAGCAGCACGGTATAGAACTGCTGCTGTTTGGCTTGGGCCACCAGCTCCTGGTCGGCCAACGGCGCGGACGTGTCGAACAGCCCTGCGCGGTCGCCATATTCGGACAGCAGGCGCACGGCCAGCGACACCTCCTCGGCGAGCCGCACCGTCGAAAGCATGTCGAGGTGAGCGTGGAAGGTCGCCAGATTCTCCGCACCCGGGTACAGCCAGTACCGCTCGTAGGCGCCGATGCGGTCCATCAGGCGCTTCACCCGGGCCACGTCGTGGGTTTTGTCCAGCCCGGCGAGGTCGACCTCGGCGAGGTGACGGCATGCGTCGTCGAGCAGGTTCCACGTGTCCAGTCGCGTGTACGACGGGTTGGCTACTGCCGCCAGCGCGGAGACCCGGAGTCGTCGCGGTTGGGTGGTGTATCGAGTCATGACGTCACCTGTTCTTCTGCTGCGGATTGCCGCCGTCAGTGCAGCTCGTATTGTGACCCCGCTCCGCTGCGCACGTGATCATTTCGCGTCAGGTCGATCAGCGATCCAGCTCGTCGTCGCTGTCCACAATGCGCCGATTACCGCGAGTAGTGTCCACCCACCGCAGCACGGGAAGCTCCCAGCGGCGCGCCGGCAACTCGGTGACGTCGCTCAGCGATCTCACCACGGCCTGCGTCAGGCCCATGATCGCGGCCATCACCGGCAGCAGCGGCTGCAGCGGCTTGGCCGCCGAGCGAACCGTGCTGATGCGGCGGGCCATTATCAGGCGTTCGACGCAGTGGTACAGCCAGGCGCCGACCCCCAGCGCGTAAATCGAGATCGCCGACGCGACGATGGTCAGCCCATAGGCGGCGCACACGACGGCGCCCAACACCACCGTCGCAGCCAACAAGCCCGCGACGACAACGCGCAGCTCTAACCGGGTCATGACTGCGGCGGTCCGTGTTCCTCCGGGGTGCCCGCGGCGCCCGAACCCGCCGCGCCTCGGACCGCCTGGGCGGCCGCCCGGATCTGCGGCGTCACCAGCATGACCTGGCCCAGCACTCCATTGACGAAGCCCGGCGAGTCGTCGGTGGACAGCTCCTTGGCCAGCTGTACGGCCTCGTCGACGGCGACGGGTTCTGGCACGTCGTCGGCATAGAGCAACTCCCACACCGCGACCCGCAGAATGGCACGGTCCACGGCGGGCAGCCGGTCCAGCGTCCAGCCCTGCAGATGAGAGCTGATGAGGTCGTCGATGTGTGCGGCGTGCTCACCCACTCCGCGAGCGGCCGCGGCCGTATACGGGTGCAGGGACGCCACATCCGGATTCGCTTCGGCCAGCGCGGTACGAACATCGACGACCTCGGCCGGGCTCAGTCCGCGGGCCTCGGCCTCGAACATCAGGTCCACGACACGCTTGCGGGCCTGATGCCGTCCTTTGACAGCCCTGCCCGTCCTGGCCGGTTTAGGGTCAGGATGCGGTCCGCTCACGCGTTTACACGTCCCAGGTAGCTACCGTCGCGCGAGTCCACCTTCAGCTTGTCCCCCGTGTTGATGAACAACGGCACCTGAATCTGCGCACCGGTCTGAAGAGTGGCGGGCTTGGTGCCCGCGCTGGACCGGTCCCCCTGCAGACCCGGCTCGGTGTGGGTGACCTCGATTTCAACCGACACCGGCAATTCGAGGTACAGCGGCGCCCCGTTGTGGAACGCCACCTGCACCGGCATGCCCTCCAGCAGGAATCGCGCGGCGTCGCCGACCAGCGACTCCGGCAGCGGGTGCTGCTCGTAGTCCTGGCTGTCCATGAACACGAAGTCGGAGCCGTCGCGGTACAGGTAGGTGGTGTCGCGCCGGTCGACGGTGGCGGTCTCCACTTTCACCCCGGCGTTGTACGTTTTGTCGACGACCTTGCCGGAGAGCACGTTCTTCAGCTTGGTGCGTACGAAGGCCGGGCCCTTGCCCGGCTTGACGTGCTGGAACTCGACGATCTGCCACAGCTGGCCGTCGATCGCCAGCACCAGTCCGTTCTTGAAGTCGGCAGTCGTTGCCACGGTCGGTTATCTCCTAGCGGATGCTCAGTACTTGGGTGGTGCGAGGGGAACGGGCACCCGTTGGAGCTTACCCGCGCCCGGGTTCAGCAATACGCCGCCGAGTTGATCGCACCCGTTGGCTACGGGCCGGCGCGCCGGCAGCACGCCCCTGATCGGTGTGGAGCGTTGGCTAGGTGAGGGCGGTCAGTTCCTTGGGGAACTTGGTCAGCAATTCGGGGGTCTGCCTGTGGGTTTCGTCAGAAACGACCAGCGTGTCCTCGATGCGGACACCGCCGCGGCCGGGTAAGTAGACGCCGGGCTCCACGGTCACCGCGGAGCCGGCAAGCAGCGTGCCGGTGGATGTGGCCCCGATTCCCGGTGCTTCGTGGATCTGCAGGCCCACGCCATGCCCCAAACCGTGGCTGAACTGCTCGCCGTAGCCCGCGTCGACGATCACCTGACGCGCTGCGGCGTCCACATCGCGCAGAACAGCGCCCGGCCGCAGCGCCTCCCGGCCACCCCGCTGCGCCTCGGCGACCAGCTCATAGATCTCGAGTTGCCAGTCAGCGGCCTTGCCGAGCACGAACGTGCGGGTCATGTCGGAGTGGTAGCCGGCGACCAGCGCACCGAAGTCGATCTTGACGAAATCGCCCTTCGCCAGCACCGCGTCGGTCGGGCGGTGGTGCGGGATCGCCGAATTCGGCCCGGCGGCCACGATCGTCTCGAACGAAATCGCATCGGCGCCGTGGTCGAGCATCAGGGCCTCCAGCTCCCGGCCCACCTCACGTTCGGTGCGCCCGGGCCGCACGCCGCCACGTGCCACCAGATCGGTCAATGCGGCGTCGGCGGCCTCGCAAGCCAGCCGCAGCAGCGCCACCTCGCCGGCGTCTTTGACCTCACGCAACGCCTCAACGGTTCCGGCGGCCCGCACCAGCTCGGTGGCCGCCTTGCGCTCGTCGAGCTCACTGGTCAGCGCGTCGAAGCCGTCGACGGTGACCACATTGCTTTCGAAGCCCAGCTTGCGCACCCCGCCCTCGGCGGCCCGACCGACCAGGTAGCGCCCGAGGGCTCGTTCGATGGCGACCTCAAGCCCCGGCGCCTGCTCCGCGGCCTGGGTTCGGTAGCGGCCATCGGTGGCCAGCACGGGGCCGCGATCATCGGCGAACACCAGCAACGCGCCGTTCGACCCGGTAAAACCCGACAGATAGCGCACGTTGATCAGGTCGGTGACCAGCATCGCGTCCAGCCCACCGGCACCGATTTGCGCTTTCAGATTGTCTCGACGCTGCGAATGTGTCACGACCCTTGACGGTACTCGCTAGGCTGAGGGCCCATGAGAACCTGGATGCTGCGCGGATTGGTGTTCGCGGCGGTCATGGTCGTCGTCCGCTTGTTTCAAGGTGCGTTGATCAACGCGTGGCAAACGCAGGCCGGGCTGATAAGCGTGGTGCTGCTGCTTCTGTTCGTCATCGGCGTGGCCGTGTGGGGGGTGATCGACGGTCGGGCCGACGCCACGGCCAGTCCGGATCCGGATCGCCGCGGCGATCTGGCGATGACCTGGCTGCTGGCCGGCCTGGTGGCGGGTGTCCTCAGTGGCGCGGTCTCTTGGCTCATCGCCCTGGTGTACAAGGGGCTTTACACCGGGGGCCTGATCAACGAGGTGACGACCTTCGCGGCCTTCACTGCTCTTCTCATCGTTTTCCTGCCCGGAATTATCGGTGTGACCGTCGGCCGCTGGCGGGTGGACCGGCAGTTCGAGAAGACGCCGGAGAAACACCACGGCCTTGGCGTCAAGCAGGAGCGGGAAGGTGACACCGACGTGTTCACCGCCGTTCGCGGCGATGACACTCCGACCGGTGAGATCCCAGCGGCCCAGCCCGAGGAACGGAGAGCGGCCGTGGCTACGGCCGAGCGCGAGACACCCACCGAAACGATCGCCACGACCGACGACGACGCGAAAACCGAGGTGATCCGTACGGACACCGACTCGAAGCACGCCAAGCCGGGCTCGGATCCGGAGAAGGATTAGCCGTCAGCGTTGGGGGCTGCGGCCAGGTAGCGGGCCAGATAGCGCAGGGCGAGCAGATAGCCCTGGACTCCTAACCCGACGATCACCCCGGTCGCGACCGGGCTGATGTAGGAGTGGCGCCGAAACTCTTCGCGCGCATGCACATTGGAGATGTGCACCTCGATCAGAGGTGCACGCAACTCAGCGCACGCATCGCGCAGTGCCACCGATGTGTGAGTGAGGCCGCCGGCGTTGAGGATCACCGGCTCCCCCGCATCGGCGGCCGAATGAATCCAGTCCAGCAGTTGAGCCTCGTTGTCACTTTGCCGCACAACAGCGTTGAGTCCGAGTGCCGCGGCCTCACGCTCGATCAGCGCGGCCAGCTGGTCATGCGTGGTATCCCCGTACACGTCGGGTTCCCGCCGGCCGAGTCGGCCCAGGTTCGGCCCGTTGATGACGTTTACGGTCACCGTCATGAGGCACCGGGTTCCGGGTCAAGCCCCGCGTAAGCAGCCGCCAGCAGCGACGGGTCGGGTCCGGCCAACCGGCCCGGCTTGGCCAGTCCGTCAAGAACCACGAACCGGAGCACACCGGCCCGGGATTTCTTGTCTTGACCCATGTATTCCAACAACTGCGGTAACGCGTCGGCGTCGTAGCTGACCGGCAGGCCAAGCGCCGACAGGATGGTGCGGTGACGCTGGGCGGTGGCGTCGTCGAGCCGGCCGGCGAGTCTGGCCAGCTCCGCGGCGAACACCAGGCCGACCGACACCGCGGCGCCGTGCCGCCACTGGTAGCCCTCGCGGCGCTCGATCGCATGCCCCAAAGTGTGGCCGTAATTCAAGATCTCGCGCAGCTCGGACTCCTTCTCGTCGGCGGCGACGACCTCTGCCTTGACGGCGATCGCGCGCCGGATGAGTTCCGGCAGCACCTCACCTGCCGGGTCCATCGCGGCCTGTGGATCAGCCTCGATGAGGTCAAGAATCACCGGGTCGGCAATGAACCCGGCCTTGACCACTTCCGCCATCCCCGAGACGAGCTCGTTGTGCGGCAGCGTTTCCAGAGTCGCCAGGTCGACCAGGACCGCGAGTGGCTGATGAAACGCACCGACCAGGTTCTTGCCCGCCTCGGTGTTGATACCGGTCTTGCCGCCGACGGCCGCGTCGACCATCCCGAGCAAGGTGGTGGGCACATGCACGATCGAAACGCCGCGCAGCCAGGTGGCCGCCGCGAAACCCGCGACGTCGGTGGCCGCGCCGCCGCCGAGGCTGACCAACGCATCTTTGCGGCCGATCCCGATGCGGCCCAACACTTCCCAGATGAATCCCGCGACAGGAAGGTCCTTACCGGCTTCGGCGTCGGGGATTTCGATGCGGTGCGCGTCAACACCCTTGTCGGCCAAGTGGCTTCGGATCACCTCGGCGGTTTGCGCCAATACCGGTTGGTGCACGATCGCCACCCGATGCCGACTGGAAAGTAGTTCCTCCAGCTCATTCAACAGGCCCGTGCCGATGACCACCGGGTACGGCGGGTCGACGGCCACCGTCACGGTGACCGGTGCGGTGTCATCGGTCACGAGCGCCGCTCCTCCTCATCGCTTCGCTCTGCATCGTCGCCGGCGCGGCTCATGTGGCGGCCCCAGCAGGCGCCTGCAGCCGCGCGACGATGTAGCGGACCACCGCCCCGGGATTGCGGTGGTTGGTGTCGACCCGGATGGTCGCCACGCGCCGGTACAACGGAACCCGTTGCGCCATCAGCGCGCGGAATTTGTCGGCGCGATCGGGCCCGGTAAGCAGCGGCCGCACGGTTTTGCCGCCGGTCCGCCGCACACCTTGGCTGGCGCTGATCTCCAAGTAGATGACGGTGTGGCCGGCGAGCGCCTCGCGTACCCCCGGGCTGGTGACAGCGCCACCGCCGAGCGACACAACACCGTCATGGTCAGCCAATGCGGCGCGCACCACGTCTTCCTCGATGCGGCGGAACTCCTTCTCTCCGTCGGTGGCGAAGATGTCGGCGATGCTGCGGCCGGTCTGCTGCTCGATCGCCACATCAGTGTCGAGGAAGCCGACCCCGAGTGCCTTGGACAGCCGCCGCCCGATGGTGGACTTGCCGGACCCGGGCAACCCCACCAGTACCGCTTTGGGTGCCATCAGCGCGCTACCCCCCGAAAACCCGGGCCCGCGCGGCCGGCGATTCCCGGTCGGCGACCGCATGCTGGTACGCCTCGATGTTGCGACGGGTTTCGGTCAGCGAATCGCCGCCGAACTTCTCCAGCGCCGCGCGGGCCAGTACCAGCGCCACCATGGCCTCGACCACCACTCCGGCGGCAGGCACCGCGCACACGTCGGAGCGCTGGTGGATGGCGACGGCCTCGTCACCGGTCGCCATGTCGACGGTGGCAAGCGCCCGCGGCACGGTGGAAATGGGCTTCATCGCGGCGCGCACCCGCAGCGGCTGACCGTTGGTCATGCCGCCTTCGAGCCCGCCTGCGCGGTTGGTCGAGCGAACCACGCCGTCGGCCCCCGGGTACATCTCGTCGTGGGCGCGGCTGCCACGTCGGCGCGCCGTCTCGAAACCGTCGCCGATCTCTACGCCCTTGATCGCCTGTATGCCCATGACGGCGGCGGCGAGCTGGCTGTCGAGCCGGTTGTCGCCACTGGTGAACGATCCCAACCCGACCGGCAGGCCCAGCGCCACGACCTCCACCACGCCGCCGAGCGTGTCGCCGTCTTTTTTGGCCGCTTCGATCTCGGCGATCATCGATTTTTCAGCCTGCTCGTCATATGCGCGCACCGGGCTGGCGTCGATCGCGGGCAGGTCTTCGGGCCGTGGCGGCGGACCGTCGTAGGGCGCCGACGGGCCGATCGCGATGATGTGGGAGAGCACCTCGACACCGAGTGCCTGACGCAGAAACGACCGCGCGACGGTCCCCGCCGCGACGCGGGCGGCGGTCTCACGGGCGCTGGCCCGCTCCAGGACGGGCCGGGCGTCGTCGAAACCGTACTTGAGCATGCCCGCGTAATCGGCATGGCCGGGCCGCGGCCTGGTGAGCGGGGCATTGCGCGCGCTACCGGCTAACTCCGCGGGGTCGACCGGGTCCGCGGCCATCACGGTTTCCCACTTCGGCCATTCGGTGTTGCCGATCTCGATGGCGATGGGCCCACCCAGGGTGACGCCGTGGCGCACCCCGGAAAGCACGGTCACCGCGTCGCGCTCGAACGCCATCCGGGCGCCGCGGCCGTAACCGAGCCGGCGGCGGGCCAACTGTTCGGCGATCTCGGTCGACGTAACCTCCACACCGGCGACCATGCCGTCGACCATGGCCACCAACGCGCGGCCATGCGACTCCCCGGCGGTGATCCAGCGCAACACCCGGCTATCTTCCCATGAGCTCAACCGACCGTGTGCTCAACTCAGCAGGGCCAACCCCGCCGCGGCGGCGGTGGCCACACACATCGAGGGACCGTGCGGCACGGTGGCGGCGCGAGCGCCGCCAAAAAGCCGGGCAACCAGACCGCACACCCCCGTCAGCAACGGCGCGGCCAGCGCAGCCAGAAACCACGCCTCGACGCCGAAGCACCCGACCAGCCCACCCAGACCGATGGCCAGCTTGACATCGCCGGCCCCCATCGCCGTCGGGGCCGTCAGGTGCACCAGCAGATATATCCCGGTCAATGCCGCCGCCCCGGCCAGGGCGGGCAATCCGTCCCCGGCCAACGCGGCCGCCAGCAGGATCACACCGGCCCCGGGCAGCGTCAGCAGATTCGGTAACCGGCGTTGGCGGATGTCGTAGCAGCTCAGCACCGTCAGCCAGACCAGTACGACACCTGCCATCAGGAAAGCCAGCGCTATCGGCATGCAGCGGCACTCTTACGGCGAGGCCCCCAATGCGCAAGTCATCGCCTCTCGCGGTGCGGGCAGCCCGGTGAACTGCTCCACCTGGGCAAACGCCTGATGGAGGAGCATCTGCAAACCGCTGATCACTCGGCCGCCGGCGGCGGCGACCGCGGCGGCCAGCGGCGTGGGCCACGGGTCGTAGACGGCATCGAGCAGCACCGGGATCGTGGCGAAGGTGTCGGCGTACCGCGACGCCACGTTCGCCGGGATGGTGCTGACCAGCACCTCCGCGCCCGCCACCTGCCCGGCCAACTCGTCGCTATCCAGACCACAGAACCGCGTCGCCACCCCGATTCGCGTCCCAAGGTCCACCAACCGGGTCGCCTTCTGCGGATCGCGCGCCACGACGCTGATGGCGGTGACGCCGAGTTCGGCCAAACCCACGATGGCCGCGGGCGCAGTGCCGCCCGATCCGCAGACCAGCGCCCGTCCAGACGCGGAACCCAACGCCCCCGTAACCCCATCGATGTCGGTGTTGTCGGCCCGCCACCCCGCCGGAGTGCGTACCAGGGTGTTGGCCGACCCAACCTGCTCCGCACGTTCGGTGCGCTCGTCGGCGAACCGCAGGGCGGCGAACTTGCCCGGCATGGTCACCGACACACCGACCCACTCGGGCCCGAATCCGCCGACCACGGCCGGCAACTCCTCGGCGCCGCACTCGATACGCTCGTAGGTCCAGTCGTGCAGGCCCAGCGCGCAGTAGGCGGCCAGGTGTAGTTGCGGGGACTTCGAATGGGCGATCGGCTTGCCGAGCACACCCGCTTTTCGGGGACCCGCGCTGGCCGGCTCAGCGCGCGGAGTCGAGGACACCGTTGCGCTTAGCCAGCTCGATATTGGCCAAATGCTGCTGATAATCCCTGGTGAACAGCGTCGTCCCCTGGGCATCGATGGTGACGAAGTACAGCCAGTCACCCGGCTCGGGATGCTCGGCAGCACGCAGCGCATCCACGCCGGGCGAACAAATCGCGGTGGCGGGCAGTCCTTGAGACACGTAGGTGTTCCACGGCGTCTTCTGGGCACGGTCGGCATCGCTGGTGGCCACCTCCCGGCGGTCCAGCGGATAGTTGACGGTTGAGTCGAATTCCAGTGTGTGGTGAGCGTGCAGGCGGTTGTAGATGACCTGCGCCACCTTCGGGAAGTCCTGCGAATTGGATTCTTGCTGCACCAGCGACGCCACCACCAGGATGTCGTAGGGCGACAAGTCCATGGCCTCCGCGGTGTCCACCAACCCGGACTTCACGTACTCCACGGCCCCGGCGCTGATGAGGCTCGCCAAGATGGCATCGGCTGAGCCCGAGGGGTCGACATTGAAGGTCCCCGGCGCGACGAGCCCCTCGATCCGGTGATGGTCCTTGCCCAGCTCGGTGACCGGTTCGACGGCCCACGGCGGCACCGACAACACCGCGGGTGTGCTGTTGGTCGCTGCCGCGCGCAGGTCCTCCACCGGGACGCAGCGCCGGTTGCCGTCGAGATCCACGCAGGTGGCAAGGGAGATCAGTGTGAAGATGCCAGGATTCACCTTATTGGTCTTCATGTCGGTAGTGTCGTCGAGCTGGCGGCCCTCTGGGATGACCAGCCGCCCCACCCGGTTGTTCGGGTCGGCCAGCCGCGCGACGGCATTGGCCGCCGGGATTTCGGTGCGCATTCGGTAGAAGCCGGGCTGGATCGAGTCGATCTTGCTGTTGCCGTGCGCGGCGTTGACGAATGCCCGGACGGTGCGAACCACGCCCTGGTCGTGCAGCGTCTCCCCGACCATGGTGGTCGAGTCACCGGCTTGTATCTGGATCACGATGTCGCGCTTGCCGGTGCCGGTGTAGTCGTCCCCGGAACCGAACACGGTATGCCAGAGCTTGGCGCCGACGAAAACGACCGCCAACACGAGCACGACGATCAGTGCGAGGGCGATTCTGCCGGCGAAGCGTCGGCGTCGACGCCCCCGCTGGGACCGATTCTTCTCGACGCGACTCACCCTGTGTCGGGTCCGCCCGACCACCTCGGGCTCGGCCCGTTGGCGTCGTGCGCTGTCAACCATCGGTGAGCTCTCCAGTCATCGCCGCGCGACGTTGATCGAGCCAGCTCTGCAGGATCGCCACCGCCGCCGCCTGGTCGATCACCGCCCGCTGCTCCTTGGCCCGTACACCGGCCGCGCGCAATGATCGCTGCGCGCTGACGGTGGTCAACCGCTCGTCGGCCAGCCGGACCGGTGTGGGGGCAACGCGCTGGGCCAGCGCCTGGGCCAGTTCAATGGCGTCAATCGCCGAAGGGCCGGTGCGGTCGGCCAGTGTCCGCGGCAACCCGACGATCACCTCGACCGCCTGAAGTTCGGCAGCCAGCTCGGCCAGTCGCCGCACGTGCCTGCCGGAACGCTCACGGCGCACCGTTTCCACCGGGGTGGCCAGGATGCCGTCGGGGTCGCTGCAGGCCACGCCGATGCGCACGCTGCCCACGTCGATGCCTAGCCGTCGTCCCCGGCCGGGGTCCTGATCGGGGTCGCCGGGCCGGTCGGGCAACCGGTGTTGTGTTGCGCCCACTCAACCGACCCGCGCTATCTGCGCGCGTACCGCGTCGAGCGCCGCGTCGATGCCGGTCGGATCCTTCCCGGAACCCTGCGCCAGGTCCGCCTTACCACCGCCGCGGCCGTCGACCGTCGCGGCCAGCTGTTTGACCAGGTCGTTGGCGCGGATTCCGAGATCTTGGGCGGCTGGATTGGCGGCGACCGCATACGGCACGGTTCCGCCTTCAGCTTCTGAGATCAGTGCGACCACCGCGGGGTCGCTGCCCAATTTTCGGCGAATATCGCCGACCAGGGAGCGCAGGTCGGCTGCCGTCATCCCGCCGGACATCCGTTGCGCCACCACACGGACGTTACCGATACGCTCCGCGCCCGCTGCAGCATTGGTCGCAGCTGCTCGCGCGCTCGCCAGCCGGGCGCGTTCGAGTTCCTTCTCCGCGGCTTTGAGCCGGTCCACCAGACCGGCCACCCGGGACGGCACCTCTTCGGATGGCACCTTCAGCGACGACGCCAGCCCGGCCATCAGCGCCCGCTCCTTGGCCAGGTGGCGGAAGGAGTCCAGCCCGACGTAGGCCTCCACCCGGCGGACCCCGGAACCGATCGACGATTCGCCCAGGAGGGTCACCGGCCCGATCTGAGCCGAGTTATGCACATGCGTTCCGCCGCAGAGCTCCAGCGAAAACGGCCCGCCGATCTCCACGACCCGCACTTCGTCGGGATAGCTCTCGCCGAAGAGCGCTATCGCCCCCATCGCCTTGGCTTTGTCGAGTCGCTCGGTGAACGTGTGCACCTCGAAGTCGGCCTGCACGGCCTCGTTGGTCACCTCTTCGATCTGGGTGCGCTGCTCTTGGGTCAGTGGCCCCTGCCAGTTGAAGTCGAAACGCAAGTAGCCCGGACGGTTCAGCGACCCCGCCTGAACGGCGTTGGGCCCCAGCACTTGCCGAAGCGCGGCGTGCACCATGTGGGTACCCGAGTGCCCTTGGGTGGCGCCCCGGCGCCATTCCGGGTCGACCGCCGCGACGACGGTGTCGCCCTCCACGAATTCTCCGGATTCCACGTTAACCCGGTGCACCCAAAGGGTTTTGGCGACCTTCTGGACATCGGTGACGGCCGCGCGGGCGCTCTCGCCGGCTCCGGTTCCGCTGATGGTCCCCACATCGGCGATCTGCCCACCCGACTCGGCGTAGAGCGGGGTGCGGTCCAGCACAAGTTCGACTCGATGGGCCCCGTTGGTACCGTGCGTGACCACCGGGACCCGCTTGCCGTCGACGAAGATGCCCAAAATCTTTGCCTCGGAGGTCAATTCGTCGAAACCGGTGAACTCGGTGGGGCCGGCGTCGACCAGCTCACGGTAAGCGGTCAGGTCGGCATGGGCGTGTTTGCGCGCGGCGGCGTCGGCCTTGGCACGACGGCGTTGTTCGGCCATCAGTTCCCGGAAGCCGATTTCGTCGACCTGCAGGCCGGCCTCGGAGGCCATCTCTAAAGTGAGCTCGATCGGGAAGCCGTAGGTGTCGTGCAGGGTGAAGGCATCCGAACCGGAGATCGCGGTGGCGCCGACTGCCTTGGTGGCACCGGCCACCTCGTCGAACAGCCTCGAGCCCGACACCAGGGTGCGATTGAACGCGGTCTCCTCGGCGACGGCGATGCGCCTGATCCGGTCGAAATCGGCGACGAGTTCGGGATAGGACGGGCCCATCGCGTCACGCACGGTGGCCATCAGGTCGCCGACGATGGGGCCCTCGACGTCGAGCAGCTTGGCTGAACGGATCACCCGGCGCAGCAGCCGGCGCAGCACGTAGCCGCGTCCGTCGTTGCCGGGAGTGACGCCGTCGCCGATCAGGATCGCCGCGGTGCGGCTGTGGTCGGCGATGATCCGGTAGCGCACGTCGTCTTGGTGGTTGCCTTTTTTATCTCCTAGGTCATACCCACGCGGTGCACGCGCCGCGACGGCATCGATGACCGGCCGCAGGAGATCCGTTTCGTAAACGTTGTGCACGTCCTGCAGCACGAACGCGACCCGCTCCACGCCCATGCCGGTGTCGATGTTCTTGCGGGGCAACGGCCCGAGGATCTCGAAGTCGGTTTTGCCCGTGCCTTCGCCGCGTGCGCTTTGCATGAACACCAGGTTCCACAGCTCGACGTAGCGGTCTTCATTGGCTACCGGGCCGCCGCCGACGCCGAACTCCGCTCCGCGGTCGTAGTAGATCTCCGATGACGGGCCGCACGGTCCCGGGATGCCCATGGACCAGTAGTTGTCTTCCATGCCGCGGCGCTGGATCCGCTCGGGCGGCAGCCCGGCGATCTCCTGCCACAGCCGCACGGCCTCGTCGTCGTCGAAATAGACCGTCGTCCAGATTCGCTCGGGGTCTAAGCCGTAGCCGCCGTCCGCAACGCTGTTGGTCAGCAGGGTCCATGCCAGTTGGATGGCTTCACGCTTGAAATAGTCGCCGAACGAGAAATTGCCGGCCATCTGAAAGAACGTGTTGTGCCGGGTGGTGATACCCACCTCGTCGATATCGGGCGTGCGGATGCACTTCTGGATGCTGGTGGCGGTCCGGTACGGAGGTGTGCGCGCGCCTAAGAAGTACGGCACGAACTGGACCATCCCCGCGTTGACGAACAGCAGGTTGGGGTCATCGAGGATCACCGACGCGCTCGGCACCTCGGTGTGGCCCGCCTTCACGAAATGATCAAGAAACCGCTTCCTGATCTCGTGTGTCTGCACTTTGAGTCCGCTTCTTCCTTTTGCTCCGACGTCTATTCCCAGCCTATTCGCCAGGTCATACCTGCCCTGTTGCCGTCCGGTACCGGGCCGCTAACCGTCCAGAAAGCTCAACCGAACCGAGCGTCGTGGATTGTCCCGGTTCAGGTCGACCAGAACGATGCTTTGCCAGGTGCCCAGCAGCAAGTCACCGCGCGAGACCGGCACCGTCACCGACGGCGCGACGAGCGCCGGCAACACGTGGTCGGCGCCGTGGCCCTGAGAGCCATGCGCGTGCCGATAACGGTCGTCGCGTGGCAACAGCCGTTCCAGCGTGTCGACCAGGTCGTCGTCGGAGCCGGCACCCGTCTCGATGATGGCGACCCCTGCCGTCGCGTGCGGAACGAACACGTTGCACAAGCCGTCTCCCTGCGACCAGCAGAACCCGCGCACGGCATCGGTCAGATCGACGATGCAGCGACGGGAGGTGTCCACATCCAGCACATCGGTATGCACCCGGACAAGCCTACGGTGGAGCCACGGAGCCTGCTAAAAACCAGCCAATCGATTGTGAGCGCGGCCACACCCCCAAAAGACGTTGCGGCGGGTTACCGGCAGGAGGAAGGTATCTGGTGGGACCGGTGGCGCCACCGGGGCGCTGCCCCGACATAGGAGGGGTCGATCGTGTACGCACGCTCTACCACCATCCAGGCGCAACCCTTGTCCGTCGACATCGGAATTGCGCACGTCCGCGATGTCGTCATGCCCGCGTGCCAGGAGATCGAGGGGTGTGTCGGACTGTCGCTGTTGGTCGACCGGCAGTCCGGCACGTGTATCGCCACCAGCTCCTGGGCGACCGTAGAGGCGATGCGCGCCAGCGCCGAGCGGGTTGCCCCCATTCGTGACCGGGCCGCCCTGATGTTCGACGGCAGCGCGCGAGTCGAGGAATGGGAGATCGCTTTGCTGCACCGCGATCACCACTCCCGCCCGGGGGCCTGCGTGCGGGCCACCTGGCTCAAAGTGGTGCCGGATCAGCTCAGCCGATCCCTGGACTTCTACCGGACCTCGGTGCTCCCCGAGATGGAGAACCTCGACGGGTTCTGCAGCGCCAGCCTGATGGTCGACTACCCCGCATGCCGGCGGGCGGTGTCCTGCTCGACGTTCGACAGCATGGACGCGATGGCCCGCAACCGCGACCGGGCGACCGAGCTGCGCAGCAGGCGCGTCCGGGACCTGGGCGCCGAGGTAGTCGATGTGGCCGAATTCGAGCTCGCGATCGCCCACCTGCGGGTACCCGAGCTGGTCTGAGACTCACGGCAGCGCGTCCCCGGGGAAGCCGCGGCACGGGTGCACCTGGTAGGTGAAGACTCCCGCCGCCACTCCGGGATCGCCGGCCATGATGGCGGTGGTGTCGTCGACCGTTGCCGCGAACACCCCGATACCGCAGACGTCGGAATCGTCGGTGACCGGCAAGACCACCGCGAGCACGCCGTCGTCGCGCAGCCCGAAGTTGCGCCGACCGTGTTCCCAGACGATCGCCGGAGCCGTTTCGGCGCCGAATCGTGGCCCCTGCCTGAGGATGACGACGCTATAGGGCTTGGCGGCGGGCAGCAGTTGGCCCATCTCCTCGTCTGTGAAGGTTTTCATGTCCGTCCCCGTTTCTTGCGGATGATCGCCCGCAGCCGGTCCAGCCGGCCGGCCATTTCGCGCTCAGCGCCGTGGCCGCTGGGCCGATAGTAGTCCACGCCCACCAGCTCATCCGGCGGATATTGTTGGGCGACAACGCCGTCCGGATCATCGTGAGAGTATTTGTAGCCCTGCGCGTTACCCAGCGCCGCCGCACCGGAATAGTGCCCGTCGCGCAGATGGGACGGCACGAGACCGGCTCTGCCCGCCTTGATGTCGTCCATCGCGGCCGCCAACGCGGTGGTGACGGCGTTCGACTTCGGCGCGGTGGCCAGATGGATGGTGGCATGCGCCAGCGTCAGCTGGGCCTCGGGCATGCCGATCAGCGCCACCGTCTGCGCAGCGGCAACCGCGACCTGTAGCGCGGTCGGGTCGGCCATGCCGATGTCCTCGCTGGCCAGGATCATCAGCCGGCGCGCAAGGAACCGTGGATCCTCCCCGGCGACGAGCATGCGGGCCAGGTAGTGCAACGCCGCATCGACGTCGGAGCCGCGCACCGACTTGATGAAGGCGCTGATGACGTCGTAGTGCTGGTCGCCGTCGCGGTCGTAGCGCACCGCGGCTTTGTCCAGGGACTGTTCGATGGCCTCGACGGTGACCTGCTCGCCTTGTACCGCTTCTGCGGCGACCTCCAGCGCGGTCAGGGCGCGCCGGGCATCGCCGGCGGCCAATCGCACCAGCAGGTCGACGGCCTCGGGCGCCACCGTGACCTGCCCGCCCAGTCCACGCGGATCATCGATCGCGCGCTGTACCACGGCACGGATGTCTTCGGGCGTCAGCGGCCGCAACTGCAGGATCAGCGAGCGTGACAGCAGCGGCGCCACCACCGAAAACGACGGGTTCTCGGTGGTCGCCGCCACCAGCAACACCACCCGGTTCTCCACTGCCGATAGCAGGGCATCCTGCTGCGTCTTGGAGAATCGGTGCACTTCGTCGATGAACAGCACCGTCTGCTCGCCGCGAAGGAGCGCATTCCGCGCATTGTCGATGACAGCCCGTACGTCTTTGACACCAGCCGACAACGCCGACAGTGCCTCGAACCGGCGGCCGGTCGACTGTGAGATCAGCGCAGCCAGCGTTGTCTTGCCGCTCCCTGGCGGGCCGTACAAAACGGCCGACGCCACGCCCGAGCCCTCGACCAGGCGGCGCAGCGGCGATCCGGGCGCCAGCAAGTGGCCCTGCCCGACCACCTCGTCCAGGGAGGCCGGACGCATGCGGACCGCCAGCGGTGCACCGGCCGACACGCCCAGGCCATGGTTGCTTGTCTGCGGCGTGCCGGGCAGGTCAAACAGACCGTCGGACACGGCTTTAGGCATACCACGCCGAAGCCGACAGGTGCGCCGACCCCGGGCCACACCTGGCAATCCGCGCGCCTGGGCTACATATTTGCTAAGTTCCGGTTTGCCAAGTTCCGTGCGCGTGCCCACAGAGTTGAATCAACAGCTAGGACGGACATGAGCCAGCCTCCCGAATACCCAGGCACCCCTTCCGAACCCCATGGCGGCAACCAGAACCCTCCTGGCTACCCACCGCCGCCCGGCTACGGAACCCCCCCGCCCGGCTACGGTGCACCGCCGCCCGGATACGGTGCACCGCCCCCACAGCCTCCCGGGTATGGCCCACCGCCTGGCGGGTTCCCGCCGCCGGGCTACGGTGTCCCGCCTCCACCACCGCCCGGCCCGCCGCCTGGGTATGGCGCACCCCCGCCTGGCTGGCCGCCGCAGCCCGGCTACGGCGGCCAGCCCAAGCCCGTGTTCAACATCGGTGACGCGATCAGCTGGTCGTGGAAAAAGTTCACTGCGAACGCGGTGGCGCTCGTTGTTGCCAGTCTTGTCTATGGGGTGGTGCTCGCTGCGATCTACGCCCTCATGTTCATCGTCAATCCCAGCACCACCATCACCAGCGCTGATGGTTACTCCAGGTGGGAAATGGCGAATCTGGGTCCCGCCTCGTGGGCCTTCATGGTCATCGCCTACGTCGCTTTTTACGCGGTGGCAATCTTCGCCGAAGCAGGACTCGTGACGGGGTGCCTTGACATCGCCGACGGAAGGCCGGTAACCATCGGGTCGTTCTTCGGGCCACGCAACCTAGGCATGGTAATCCTCGCCGCTCTGTTGCTCGGGGTGATCAGCGCAGCCTTGTCTGTCTTGTGCTTCATCCCTGGCCTCATCTTTGGTTTTTTCGCCATGTTCACCGTCCCGCTCGTCATCGATCGATCACTGTCGGCCATCAAAGCGCTGACGACCAGCTTCTCGACCGTCTCGTCGAACATTGGCGGGGCGCTGCTGTCTTGGCTGGTGCAGTTCGCGGCGATCCTCGTCGGCGCACTGGCTTGCGGCGTCGGCCTGCTGGTGGCGGCCCCCTTCGCCGCGCTCATCCTGATCTACACCTATCGCAAGCTTTCCGGCGGCCAGGTCGTCCCGCTGGAGCGGCCGGGCTACCCACCGGGACTGCCGCCCGCATAGCGCCCCGGCCTGAGTCTCTGCGCCCTCGACGCCACAACGGCACTCGGGGAGTAATTGCGTGCGCTGCGGCCTTGTGGCGCTTGTGATGAGATCAGCAGTAATGAGCATCAAAGTTGCGTTGGAGCACCGCACCAGCTACACCTTTGACCGGCTGGTCCGGGCGTACCCGCACGTCGTGCGGCTCCGCCCGGCACCGCACTGCCGCACGCCCATCGAGGCCTACTCGTTGCGCATCGAGCCGCACGAGCACTTCATCAACTGGCAACAGGATGCGGTGGGTAACTTCCTTGCCCGGCTGGTGTTTCCGAATCCCATGCGGCGACTGACCATCACCGTCGGGCTCATCGCCGACCTGAAGGTGATCAACCCGTTCGACTTCTTTATCGAGGACTGGGCCGAGACATGGCCTTCCGGCGGGTTGACCTACCCCAAGGCGCTGGCCGACGACTTAAAGCCGTACTTGCGGCCCGTCGACGAAGACGACGAAGGGTCGGGCCCCGGCGAACTCGTGCAGGCATGGATACGTAACTTCTCGGTGCCCGACAGCACTCGCACCATCGACGTGCTGGTCGGGCTCAACCGCGCGATCAACGCCGACGTCGCTTACAGCCTGCGGATGGAATCCGGGGTCCAGACCCCGGATTACACGCTGCGCACCGGGGTCGGCTCGTGTCGGGACTCGGCGTGGCTGCTGGTGTCGATCCTGCGCCAGTTGGGGCTGGCCGCCCGATTCGTGTCCGGCTATCTGGTCCAGCTGGCATCCGACGTCGAGGCGCTCGACGGGCCGTCGGGACCCGCCGCCGACTTCACCGACCTGCATGCCTGGGCCGAGGTGTATATCCCCGGCGCGGGCTGGATCGGGCTGGACCCCACGTCGGGGCTGTTCGCCGGCGAGGGCCACATCCCGCTGGCGGCCACGCCGCACCCGGCGTCCGCCGCACCGATCAGCGGCGGCACCGAACCCTGCGAAGCAGTGCTGGAGTTCGCCAACACCGTCACCCGCGTCCACGAAGACCCGCGCGTCACGCTGCCCTATACCGACCAGGCGTGGCAGACCATCTGCGAGGTCGGCCAGCGCGTCGACGAGCGACTGGCCGCCGGCGACGTTCGGCTGACCATCGGCGGCGAGCCGACGTTCGTGTCGGTCGATAATCAGGTCGCCGAGGAGTGGACCACAGCCGCCGACGGCCCGCATAAGCGGCAGCGCGCATCCGATCTGGCCGCCCGCCTGAAGGCGGTGTGGGCGCCGAACGGGCTGATCCAGCGCGGGCAGGGCCGCTGGTATCCGGGAGAACCGTTGCCGCGCTGGCAGATTGCCCTCTATTGGCGCACCGACGGGCGAGGACTGTGGACCGACGACGCGCTGCTGGCCGACCCTTGGGGCAGCGAGCCGACCAGTCCAGTGGATAACGAGGCGGCGTTCCAGGTGCTCGCCGGGATCGCCGACGGCCTGGGGCTGCCGCTCTCGCAGGTGCGGGCCGCCTACGAGGACCCGCTGTCCCGGCTGGCAGCCAAAGTGCGCATGCCCGACGGCGACCCGGTGGACCCGGCAGACGACCTCGCGGACGACTCCGGCCCCGGCCGCGCCGCGCTGGTGGCGCGCCTGGACGAATCCATCACGGCCCCAGCGGCATTCGTGCTGCCGCTGCACCGCCGCGAAGACGACGTGGGCTGGGCCAGCGCCAACTGGCGGCTGCGCCGCGGCCGCATCGTGCTGCTTGCCGGGGATTCTCCGGCGGGTCTGCGGCTGCCGTTGGATTCGATCAGCTGGAAGCCGCCGCGCCCGTCGTTCGAGGTCGACCCGTTGACCGTGGGGCACGAGCTGTCGGCGGAGTCGGACACTGGCGGCGCGGTGCTGGAGGATCCCGAGACCTCGCCGCCGACCGCGATGGTCGCCGAGGTGCGAGACGGGCTGCTGTACATCTTCATACCGCCGACCGAGGCCCTCGAACACTTTGTTGACCTCGTTACCCGAGTCGAGGCCGGGGCGGTCAAGGCCGACTGCCCGGTCGTGATCGAGGGCTATGATCCCCCACCGGACCCACGGCTGAAGTCGACGACAATCACCCCCGACCCAGGTGTCATCGAAGTCAACGTCGCGCCCACCGCCAGTTTCGCCGAACAAACTCAGCAGCTGGAAACGCTGTACGGGCAGGCGCGCTTGGCCCGGTTGTCTACGGAGTCGTTCTCCGTCGACGGCGCTCACGGCGGCACCGGTGGCGGCAACCACATCACGCTCGGCGGCATCACGCCCGCGGACTCACCGCTGCTGCGCCGTCCGGACCTGCTGGTCTCGCTGCTGACGTACTGGCAGCGGCACCCGTCGCTGTCGTACCTGTTCGCCGGGCGATTCGTCGGCACCACCTCGCAGGCGCCACGGGTCGACGAAGGCCGCGCCGGGGCTCTCTACGAACTCGAGATCGCGTTCGCTGAGATCGCCCGTTTAGGCGGCGCCGGGGTGCGCCCCGGAGAGATAACAGCCAAACCGTGGGTGATCGACCGCGCACTGCGACACCTGCTCACCGATATCACCGGC
Organism: uncultured Actinomycetota bacterium; assembly: GCA_963784665.1. GTDB lineage: Bacteria > Actinomycetota > Actinomycetes > Mycobacteriales > Mycobacteriaceae > Mycobacterium. The sequence goes on along the minus strand of CAWASA010000017.1, from coordinate 601,756 downwards.
AACACCCATCGCGCCGAGTTCTGTATCGACAAGCTCTACAGCCCCGACAGCCCCCGGGGCAGGCTCGGCCTGCTGGAGTTGCGCGGATTCGAGATGCCCCCGCATCTGCGCATGGCGATGGTGCAATCGCTGTTGGTGCGCTCGCTGGTGGCGTGGTTTTGGGAGGAACCGCTGCGCGCCCCGCTGATTCGCCACGGCGCCAACCTGCATGGACGATACCTGTTGCCGCACTTCTTGATTCATGACATTGCCGACGTAGCGGCCGACCTGCGCGCGCACGGTATCGCCTTCGAGACCAGCTGGCTGGACCCGTTCACCGAATTCCGTTTCCCACGCATCGGCACCGCGGTGTTCGACGGCGTCGAGATCGAGCTGCGCGGGGCGATCGAGCCGTGGAACACCCTCGGCGAGGAGTCCACCGCGACGGGCACCGCCCGCTACGTCGACTCGTCGGTCGAGCGCATCCAGGTCCGCATCATCGGAGCTGACCGCCACCGCTACGTGATGACCTGCAACGGCTATCCGGTGCCGTTGCTGGCCACCGACAATCCCGACATCCATGTGGGCGGGGTGCGGTTCAAGGCCTGGCAGCCGCCGAGCGCGCTGCACCCGACCATCTCGGCCGACGGCCCGCTGCAGTTCGAGTTGATCGACCTGACCACCGGAACGTCGCGCGGCGGCTGCACCTACCACGTCGCCCATCCCGGCGGGCGGGCCTACGACCACCCGCCCGTCAACGCCGTTGAGGCCGAGGCCCGCCGCGCTCGCCGCTTCGAGGCAACCGGCTTCACCCCGGGCAAGCTCGACCTGTCCGACATCCGGGAGAAGCAGGTGCGGATATTCACCGACATCGGCGCGCCGGGCATCCTTGACCTGCGACGCGTGCGTACCGTGCAGCAGTAATGGCGTTTGCGGAAATGACATTCGGCACCGGTGGAGCCTCGGCGACCACTGGCGGCAGCTACGACGACCGCTACGACGCCGACCGCATCCTGGCCGGGTACCGGGCCGCGCGCGCCCAGGAAGCACTCTTCGACCTGCGTCACGGCCCGGCAATCGGCTACGACGAATTCGTTGACCACGACGGGAACGTGCGGCCGACCTGGGGCGAGCTGGCCGACGCCATCGCGGAGCGCGGCAGGATTGGGCTGGACCGGCTGCGTTCGGTGGTGCACAGCCTGATCGACAGCGACGGCATCACCTATACCGAGGTCGATCACGGCCCGGAGCCGAGGCCCTGGAGCCTCGACACGCTACCCATCGTGCTGTCCGCGGCGGATTGGGACGCGCTGGAAGCCGGGCTGGTGCAGCGGTCACGCCTGCTCGACGCCGTGCTCGCGGACCTGTACGGGCCCCGCAGCCTGCTCACCGAAGGCGTCCTTCCACCGGAGCTGCTGTTCGCCCATCCCGGTTATGTGCGCGCCGCCAACGGAATCGAAGTGCCTGGACACCACCAGCTTTTCATGCACGCCTGTGACGTCAGCCGACTACCGGACGGCACCTTTGCGGTCAACGCCGACTGGACACAGGCACCCTCGGGCGCCGGCTATGCGCTGGCCGACCGGCGCGTCGTCGCGCACTCGATCCCCGACCTGTATGAACGGATTGCGCCGCGACCCACGACACCGTTCGCCCAAGCACTGCGGCTGGCGCTGATCGACGCGGCACCCGACGTCGCCCAGGACCCTGTGGTGGTCGTGCTCACCCCGGGCATCTACTCAGAAACTGCGTTCGATCAGGCGTATCTCGCGACCCTCCTGGGTTTCCCGTTGGTGGAAAGCGGGGATTTGGTGGTGCGCGACGGCAAGTTGTTTATGCGCTCGCTGGGCACCCTGAAACGCGTTGACGTCGTTCTTCGCCGGGTCGACGCCGACTACACCGACCCGCTGGATCTACGCGCCGATTCCAAGCTCGGGGTGGTCGGTTTGGTGGAGGCACAACACCGCGGGGCGGTGACCGTCGTCAACACGCTGGGCAGCGGCATTCTGGAAAATCCCGGGCTGTTGCGTTTCCTGCCCGAGCTGGCCAAGCGCCTGCTCGGGGAAACCCCGCTGCTGCGCACCGCGCCGGTCTACTGGGGCGGCATCGCCAGCGAACGCTCACACCTGCTGGCGAATCTCTCGTCGCTCTTGGTGAAGTCCACTGTCGGCGGGAAGACCCTTGTCGGACCGACACTTTCGTCTCAGCAGCTGGCGCAACTGGCCACCCGTATCGAGAACATGCCGTGGCAGTGGGTTGGCCAGGAGCTGCCGCAGTTCTCGTCGGCGCCCAGCGACCATGCCGGTGTGTTGTCGTCGGCCGGCGTCGGCATGCGGTTGTTCACCGTTGCCCAACGCGGCGGCTATGCGCCGATGATCGGCGGCGTCGGCTATGTGCTGGCGCCCGGACCCGCTGCATATACGTTGAAAACCGTTGCGGCAAAAGATATCTGGGTGCGTCCAACCGAGCGTGCGCGAGCCGAGGCGGTGAGTGTTCCATCGCCTGCGCCGCCGACGAAGACCGCCGCGGGCACCTGGGCCGTCAGCTCGCCACGTGTGCTGTCCGACCTGTTCTGGATCGGCCGCTATGGCGAGCGCGCCGAGAACATGGCGCGGCTGCTGATCGTCACCCGCGACAGATTCCACGTCTACCGGCATCACCAAGACACCGAAGAAAGCGAGTGCGTGCCGGCGCTGATGGCCGCGCTGGGCCGGCTCACCGGGACCGACATCGGAGCCGACGGCGACCATGCAGAGATGATCGCCGTCGCTCCCTCGACGCTCTGGTCACTGACCGTGGATCCGGACCGGCCCGGATCCCTCGTGCAGTCGGTGGAACGTTTGGCACTGGGCGCCAGGGCGGTGCGCGACCAATTGTCCAACGACACGTGGATGGTGCTGGCCGGGGTGGAACGCGCGCTTGCCCTGCAGTCTGACCCGCCGGACTCGCTCGCCGCGGCCGACGCCTTGCTCGCATCGGCTCAGGCGCAGACCTTGGCCGGGATGCTGACACTCTCAGGGGTGGCCGGGGAGTCGATGGTGCGTGACGTGGGCTGGACGATGATGGACATCGGCAAACGCATCGAACGCAGCCTGTGGCTGACCGCGCTGCTGCAGTCCACGCTGACCGCTGTCCGCGGCGCTGCCGCCGAACAAACGATCATCGAGTCGACGCTGGTGGCGTGTGAATCCTCGGTCATCTACCGGCGCCGCACGGTGGGCAACGTCAGTGTTGCCGCCGTGGCCGAGCTGATGCTGTTCGACGCGCAGAACCCGCGATCATTGCTGTATCAAGTGGAGCGGCTGCGGACCAACCTCAAGGACTTGCCCGGCTCGTCGGGGTCGTCACGTCCGGAGCGGCTAGTGGACGAGATCAGTACCCTCTTGCGCCGGTCGCATCCCGCCGAGCTGGAAGCGGTCAGCGCCGACGGACGCCGTGCGGAGTTGGCGGACCTGCTCGGTTCGGTCCATGACGAACTGCGCGATCTGGCCGAAGTCATCACCACCACACAGCTGGCGTTGCCCGGCGGCATGCAGCCACTCTGGGGTCCCGACGAACGACGGGTCATGCCCGCCTAGCCCGAAGTTAAGTCGGGTTCTTCGATGATTGTGGTGGTTGAGCTGGGGCGATCTCGCCGACACGCCATAATTTGTAGTCACTAATTGTGTCGGGTTCGTGAGGGTTGTGCGGTAGAATCGGTTTGTGGCCAAGGGTTCTGGTGCTGTTCATGTTGCCGTGCAGCGACGCAAGTACACCGGGAAAGATGGTGTCGAGCGGGTGTACGAATCGTTTCTGCTGCGCCGATCGTTCCGGGATAACGGCACCGTCCGCAACGAGACGCTGGCGAATCTGTCCGCATTGCCGCCCGCGGCGATCGCCGCGGTCAAGGCGGTGCTGGCCGGCGAGTCGCTGGCCTCGGTGGCCTCGATCGCGACGGTGGAGTGCTCGCGCCCTCATGGACATCTCGCTGCGACCGCGGTGATGGCCAAACAGCTGGGCTTGCCGGGGTTGCTGGGGCCGCCGTGCCGGGCCCGGCAGGTGGCGATGGCCCTGATCCTGGCCCGCGCGGTGGTCCCGGCCTCGAAACTGGCCACCATCGGCTGGTGGTCAGACACCACCCTGGGCCCCGACCTGGAGGTCGGCGGGATCCACACCGACGAGGTGTATTCGGCGATGGACTGGTTGTTGACCCGCCAAGACGACATCGAAAAACGGCTGGCCAAAAAGCATCTGGGCCCGGCGGTGAACCCGTCGCGGATCGCGATGTTCGACCTTTCCTCCTCCTGGGTGACCGGGCGACACTGTGAGCTGGCCGCCCGCGGCTACTCCCGCGACGGCAAGAAGGGCTGTGAGCAGATCGAGTACGGGTTGCTCACCGACCCCGACGGGCGTCCGGTCGCGATCCGGGTGTTTCCCGGTAACACCGCCGACCCGACCGCCTTCACCGCAGCGGTCACCGCGGTCAAAGAAACCTTCGCGCTGACCAACATGGTGATGGTCGGCGACCGCGGCATGATCACCGCCGCCCGCATCGCCGCCCTGGTCGAGCTGGGCGGGATCGGCTGGCTGACCGCGCTGCGGGCCCCGCAGATCGCCGCGCTGGCCGCCGATGACGGGCCCCTGCAAATGTCGCTGTTCGACACCGTCAACTTCGCCGAAATCAGCCACCCCGACTACCCCGGGGAACGGCTCATCGCCTGCCGCAACCCCGCCCTGGCCGACGAACGCGCCCGCAAGAGAAACGCACTGCTCACCGCCACCGAGAACACCCTGGCCCCGATCCTGGCCTCGGTGCACGCCGGGCGGCTGTCCGGCGCCGACAAGATCGGGCTCCGGGTCGGCGCCGTGCTGGGAAAATACAAGATGGCCAAACACTTCCAGCTGGCCATTACCAACACCAGCCTCACCATCACCCGCAACCAGACCAGCATCGACACCGAAACCGCCCTGGACGGCATCTACCTGCTGCGCACCACCATCGCCGCCGACGAACTCGACACCGCCGCCGTCATCAGCGCCTACAAAAACCTCTCCCGCGTCGAACGCGACTTCCGGTCCCTCAAAACCATCGACCTGGACCTGCGCCCCATCCACCACCACCTCGACGACCGAGTCCGCGCACACGTGCTGATCTGCTTCCTCGCCGCCTACCTCACCTGGCACCTGCGCCACGCTCTCGCGCCGCTGACCTTCACCGACGAAAACCCGGCCACCCGAACAGATCCCGTCGCACCCGCCGTCAGGTCACCCGGCGCGCACCGCAAAGCCACCCACAAAACCACCCCAAACGGCCACATCGCACGCTCCTACCAGAGCCTGCTCGCACACCTATCCACCCTGACCCGCAACGACATCCGCTACGGCACCCACGGACCCATCGTGGCGACCCTGAGCACCCCCACCGACACCCAACGCCGCGTCTTCGACCTCCTCGCAGCCCCGATCCCACTCACCCTCACCTAAGGCCACCGTCGACAGAACACCCACCCCGAAAACACCCAAACCCCCAGGTAAAACACAAAAAACACCCGCCCAAACCACTTAACTTCGGCCTAGCCTGGCTCAGCCGGCGATTGCTGCAGATCCCCTCGACTCCGACGTCACCTCGTCGACCACGGTGTGGATGAACTTCATCTTCTCCAGCACCACGACCGGCAGCACGAACGGGTACAAGTCGTCGTGGCCCATCGACCGGTTCACCATGTTCAGCGACCATGACAACGGCAGCCACATGTCGATGATCGTCTGAAAAGCGCTGGGGCCCAGGGCCGGCCGGTCGAAGGTCGCCGACGCCGGCGCCAGACCGCACCACGCCGAGGTGTCCAGGGTGTCGCGGATGTGCAGGTAGTGGGCGAACGTCTCGGCCCAGTCCTCGGCGGGATGCATGGTGGCATACGACGACACGAATTTTTCCTGCCAGCCCTCGGGCGCGCCGTCACGGTAGTGGCGATCCAGTGCCTCGGAGTAGTCGGTGTTGGGATCGCCGAACAGCTCGTTGTACTGTGCCAGGTACTCGCTTGACGGGGCGATCAGCCGGTAGAAGTAGTAATGCCCGATCTCGTGCCGGAAGTGCCCCAACAGGGTGCGGTACGGCTCGTCCATCTCGACCCGCAGCTGCTCGCGGTGCACGTCGTCGCCCTCGGCCAAATCCAGTGTGATGAACCCGTTCTCGTGTCCGGTCATCACGTCCTCGTGCGCGCTGGACAGCAGGCGGAAGGCCAATCCGTGGTCAGGATCCTGGTCGCGCCCGACGATCGGCAGCTTCAGCTCGTGCAGCTCGGAGATCAGCCGCCGCTTGGCCGCCTCGGCCCGGGCGAACTCCGCCAGGCCGGCGGTGTCGGCATCGTTGGGCCGCACGGTCGTCAGCGAGCATGATTCGCACAGTCCGCCGGGATGATCCTTGGGGACCAGCCAATTGCATTCGGCGAGGTAAAGATTGGCGCACAGCTGGTAGGCGTCGGCGTCCACGGCGCCGGCATGCTCGCCCTCGTCGCCCTCGGCAATCACCAGCAGGGCCATCTGGTTGAGGGAAAACCCCAGCGCGCTGCCGCACGACAGGCACTCGGAGTTCTCAAAGGTCAGGCGCTGGCCGCAGTTGGGACAGTGGAAGTCACGCATGCAGCACGTCGCCTTCGTAAGGCACCACGTCGACGGCGACGTCGATCACGCTGTGTTCTGAGTTGGTGTAGATGATGCCGCGCAGCGGCGGCACGTCCGCGTAGTCGCGGCCGCGGCCCACGATGATGTAGCGCTCGTCGGCCATCTGGTCGTTGGTGGGATCAAGCCCCAGCCACTCGAAGTGACCGGGTTCGGCAGGAGTCCACACCGCAGCCCAGGCATGGGTGGCGTCGATGCCGATCATCCGATCCTTTCCGGGTGGCGGGTTGGTGGCCAGATAACCGGACACGTAGCTGGCCGCGAGACCGTTGGCTCGCAGGCAGGCGATCGCCAGCCTTGCAAAGTCCTGGCATACCCCTTCCCGGGCCGCCAGAACCTCATTGACTCCGGTGGAAATCGTCGTCGACCCTGAGCGGTAGGTGAAGTCGGTGAAAATCCGCGACGCGAGATCGCGCAACACCTCGACCAGCGGGCGCTCCGGCGCGAAACTGGGTGCCGCGTACTGACGCACTTCATCGGTGATCTCGGGCGGATTCAAATCCAGGGTGAATTCGGTCGCGAGCGCTCCGTTGCGCCCGGTCGGGCGGGCGGCCTCCCACGGTAGTACCGCCGGCCCGCTGGTGTACCGCCCCGGCGCCGGCGGATACACGTCCACGATGGAGTCGCTGGTGACCATCAAGGTGCGGTGCGGCTCGGTGACGTGGAAATAAGAGCTGATATTGCCGTAGACGTCGCGGCTGGTGGAGCTGTCGGTGGGGGCAGGCTCGATGTCCAGCCGGTGCGCGATACAACGCTGGCGCAACGAGTCCCGTGGCGTGAGAAAACCGCGGCCATAGGAGCTGGTCACAGTGTCGGAATACCGGTACTCGGTGCGGTGGGTGACTCGATGGCGGCGGGCGACAGTGGCCTCAGTGGCCTCAGCTTCGGGCACAAAGCTGATCACATCACAGATCGGCCGATGCCGTCCGGTGAGTCGACCGTTTGCCAATACGGCGCCAAGCGCGCCATAGCGGGAGCACAATCAAGACGTGGCCACGTGGGACGACGTCGCCCGCATCGTTGGTGAGCTGGCACTCACCTCGGAGCCGTCACCGCATGACTGGCGGGTCGGCAAGAAGTTGCTGGCGTGGGAGCGCCCCTTGCGCCCGTCCGAACGCGAAGCGCTGGTGCGCAGCGGGTCGGAGCCACCGGGCGGCGACATCCTCGGTGTTCGGGTGTCCGACGAGGGGGTCAAGTTCGCGTTGATCGCCGACGAGCCGACCGTCTATTTCACCACCCCGCATTTCGACGGCTACCCGGCGGTGCTGGTCGAACTGGCCGAGATCGCGGTCCGTGACCTCGAGGACCTGATCACCGAGGCATGGCTGACGCAGGCGCCGAAGAAACTGGTCCAGGAGTTCCTGGCCGACTCGATGTGAACCAGTCAAACCTGGCTTCAAACCTGGCGCAAGTCGATCACCCGTTGGAGGTCATCGACGCAGGCCCGGGCGACGTCGGCGAGCACCACCTCGGTTCTCTCGCGGGCATCTAATTCCAGCGTCGACGCATGGCGGCGCACGGGGGCGGTATAGGCGCACGCCCCGGCCGGATCCGAGTCGGCGAGGGCTGTGGCGGCCGAGAGGTCGATCAGCACGGCCTACACGGGGTGCGCAAGCCGGTGGCAGCAGCCATCAACAGCGGGAGGGCCGGCGGGCGCGACCGCACGAGCCAGCTGCAGCACCGAGCCCGCCAGCAGGGCAACGTGCACGGCCTGGCGATCAGCGGCCTGGACCGAGTCCCGCATTCCCCATCGCCGCGGCGAAATCCGCACCACATGACGGGCAGTGGCGCGGGCCCCGATCAGCCCGCTCAGCTGTTCGTGCACCCGGTCGACGACCGACAGCGGCCAGTCGGGCCCGGACACTTCTCGTCCCGTGGCGACGTCCGCGGTGCGCGACAGCACACCTTGCAGGACCCTTAGCACCCCGATGCGTGCACGGCGCAACACCTTCAGCGGGTCGGCCGGGAACAGCAAAACGGCGAACACGATGGCCAGGCAACCACCAATGAGGGCGTCGTAGATGCGTTCCCAACCGACGCCGCTGCGATACAGCGCCAGCACCAGGATCGATGACACGACGGTCCGGTTGGCGAACACCATCCATTGTCCGATGAAGCCCTGCCCGATCAAAACCGCGACCGACAGCGCGATCAGCGCGGCGACGCCGATGGAGATGGCCCCGGGCCCGAGCACCCCCTGCACCAGGGCGCCGACACCGATGCCCAGGGTCACGCCGATCATCATCTGGACGGCGCGTTGCGCGCGCAGCACGTTGCTGATCGACAAGCAGACCGCGGCGGCGATGGGCGCGAAGAACGGCTGAGGATGGCCGAGCACATCATGCGCGAGATACCAGGCCAGGCCAGCCGCGACGGAGGTCTGCACGAGCGTGAACGACCTGCCACGCAGCCGTTTGAAAGCCGCAAGCGCCGAAGATCGCACCGTCGCCAGCGAAGTGCTCATGAGGCTTGCTTACTCCACCGCACGCGGCATTGCTCGGCCAGCTAGGCCGGCCGCAGTTCGAACAACGGAATGACCCGGCTGGTCTTGGACTGGTACTCGGCGAAACCCGGCGCCGCGGCGGCGACTTTTCCGAAGAGCTCGTCGCGCTCCTCGGCGGGCAGCTCCCGCCCCGTCACGTCGAACGCGTCGGTGCCGACCTCGACGTGGGCCTCCGGATTGGCCCGCAGGTTGTGCACCCAGCCGGGACTGACAGGGGCGCCGGCAAAGGAGCCGATGATGATCAGCTTGCCGTCGATGCGGAAATAGGCCAGCGGCGACACCCTGGGTTGGCCGGACTTGGCGCCGGTCGTGGTGAGCAACAGCAAGTCAGCGTTGGCGAATTGGCCGCCTACCTTGCCGTCGTTGCCCCGGAACTCGTCGATGATGTTCTTGTTGAACGCGTTGATCGTCTCGGTATCGGGGGTCTGTTCGGTCATGCCTGCTCAACCCGTTCGGGCCTGGCATCTATTCCGGACTCCTTGCGCTGCTGGGCGGTAATCGGCGCAGGCGCGTCGGTGAGCGGGTCGACGCCGCCGCCCGTCTTCGGGAACGCGATCACCTCACGGATCGAGTCCATCCCGGCCAGCAGCGCGACGGTCCGATCCCAGCCGAACGCGATTCCACCGTGTGGCGGAGCACCAAAGGTGAACGCTTCCAACAGGAATCCGAACTTCTCTTCGGCTTCGGCCTTGTCCAGACCCATCACCGCGAACACCCGTTCCTGAATGTCGCGCCGATGGATACGAATCGAACCACCACCGATTTCGTGGCCATTACAGACGATGTCGTACGCATCGGCCAGCACGCCGCCGGGATCGCTCTCAATTACGTCCTCGTGCTCGGGCTTGGGCGAGGTGAACGCGTGATGCACCGCCGTCCACGCCCCAGAGCCGACGGCCACATCCCCGGCGGCGGTCGCCTCGTCGGCGGGCTCGAATAGCGGCGGGTCCACCACCCAGACGAACGCCCACGCGTCGGGATCAATCAGGTTGAGCCGGTTGGCGATCTCATTGCGGGCTGCCCCCAGCAGGGCCCGCGACGACTTCGGCGGGCCCGCTGAGAAGAAGATGCAATCCCCGGGCCGGGCCCCCACGTGCGCAGCCAGGCGAGCGCGTTCGGCGTCGCTGAGGTTCTTGGCCACCGGACCACCCAGCGTGCCCCCAGATGACTCGTCGCCGACCAGCACGTAGGCCAGTCCCCGGTGTCCGCGCTGCTTGGCCCACTCCTGCCAGCCGTCCAGCGTGCGACGCGGCTGCGACGCCCCGCCGGGCATCACCAACGCACCGACATACGGCGCCTGGAAGACGCGAAACGTGGTGTCTTTGAAGAACTCTGTGCACTCGACCAGCTCCAACCCGAACCGCATATCGGGTTTGTCCGAGCCGAAGCGGCGCATGGCCTCGGCGTAGCTGATCCGCGGGATGGGTGTCGGAAGCTGGTAGCCGATCAACGCCCACAACGCGGTCAGGATCTCCTCGGAGATCGCGATGATGTCCTCGGCGTCGATGAAGCTCATCTCAATGTCGAGCTGGGTGAACTCGGGCTGCCGGTCGGCGCGGAAATCCTCGTCGCGGTAGCAGCGGGCGATTTGGTAGTAGCGCTCCATCCCGGCCACCATCAGCAACTGCTTGAACAGCTGTGGGCTCTGCGGCAGGGCGTAGAAGGAACCGGGGTGCAGCCGGGCCGGCACCAGGAAGTCGCGCGCCCCTTCCGGCGTCGAGCGGGTGATCGTCGGCGTCTCGATCTCGACGAAGTCGTGCCGAGCCAGCACCGAACGCGCCGCGGCATTCACCTTGGAGCGCAAGCGCATTGCCGCAGCCGGGCCGTCGCGCCGCAGGTCGAGGTAACGGTACTTCAGCCGCAGCTCCTCGCCGGCGGGCTCGTCGAGCTGAAACGGCAGTGGCGCGCTCTCACCCAGCACGGTCAGCGAGGCGACGTTGACCTCGACGTCGCCGGTGGCGATCTCCGGGTTGGCGTTGCCTTCCGGGCGGACCTCGACGACACCGGAGACCGCGAGGCAGAACTCGGCGCGCAGCCGGTGCGCCTGGGCCAGCACCTCGGGATTGCGGAACACCACCTGTGCGGTGCCGGAGGCGTCGCGCAGATCGATGAAGATGACGCCGCCGTGGTCGCGGCGGCGAGCCACCCAACCGGCCAACGTCACCTGCTGGCCGGCGTCGCGATTCCGTAGCGAACCAGCGGCGTGGCTGCGCAGCACAAATACTCCCTTTGACGCGGTTTGAACGAGTGACCAGTCTAGAGGAGGTAATTTCGGTCCTATCGCCACAGACGTTGTTTGCAAGATTGCGCTCGTTGGTCCCGGGGCCGTCGGCACGACGGTCGGCGCGCTGCTATACAAGGCCGGGCATTCGGTACTGGTGTGCGGTCACACTGCCCGCGACAGCATCGAATTGCGGCCCGACGGCGCAGATCCGATCGTGGTCCCCGGTCCTGTGCACACCGATCCCAGTGAGGTCACCGGGCCGGTCGATGTTCTGGTGCTGGCAGTCAAAGCCACTCAGAACGATGACGCGAGCGGCTGGCTGACCCGGCTGTGCGAGGAACACACCATCGTCGCCGTGCTGCAGAACGGTGTTGAACAAGTCGAGCAGGTGCAGCCGCACTGCCCGTCGTCGCCTGTGGTCCCCGGGATCGTGTGGTATTCGGCCGAGACTCAGCCCGAAGGCTGGGTGCGGCTGCGCGGGGAAGCGGCGCTGGTGCTGCCCAGCGGGCGCTCGGCGCAGACGATCGCCGAGCTGCTGCGCGGCGCCGGCTGCCGGGTGGACTGCGACCCCGACATCATCACGGCCGCTTGGCGCAAGCTGCTCGCCAACGCGCTGGCCGGATTCATGGCGCTGGCGGGGCGGCGGTCCGGCATGTTCCGCCGCGACGACGTCGCCGCACTGTCGCGCCGTTACGTCGCCGAATGTCTCGCGGTTGCACGAGCCGAGGGGGCGCGGTTGGACGACGCCGTGGTCGAGCAGATGGTCGACCTCTTCCGCCGGGCGCCGGAAGACATGGGCACTTCGATCCTGGCCGACCGGGAAAATCACCGGCGGCTGGAGTGGGACATCCGCAACGGGGTGATCGTCCGCAAGGCCCGCGCTCACGGCCTGGCGACGCCGATCAGCGACGTGGTGGTGCCGCTGTTGGCCGCGGCCAGCGACGGCCCTGGATAGATTCGAGCCATGTTCCCCTGCGAGCGCGTCGACGGGAACAAGGTGCTGACCGACCCCGGTTCGCCGCGACCGGGCAGCGCTAGGCTGGTTCCGCCCGGGTAGCCCGCCGGGCCAGATCTCAGGGCCAGTTCAGGAGCGAGCGATGACCTTCAACGAGGGTATGCAGATCGACACCAGCACCGCATCTTCCTCCGGTGGGGGCGGGATGCGGATGGCTCTCGGCGGCGGCATCGGCGGGCTGCTGATCGTCGTGGTCGCGATGTTTCTTGGCGTCGATCCTGGCGGCGTTGTGAGCCAGCAGCCGATGGACAGCCGCGACGTGGCGCCCGGTTTCGATCTGAGCCAGTGCAAGACCGGGGCCGATGCCAACAAGTACGTGCAATGCCGCGTGATAGCCACCGGCAATTCCGTGGACGCGGTGTGGCATCAGCTGATGCCCGATTACACCCGCCCGCATGTGCGCTTGTTCACCGGTTCGGTGGACACCGGCTGTGGACCCGCCACCACCGCGGTAGGGCCGTTCTACTGCCCGGTGGACCAGACGGCGTATTTCGACACCGATTTCTTCCAGGAGCTGGTCGATAAATTCGGTTCCAGCGGTGGACCGTTCGCGCAGGAGTATGTGGTGGCTCATGAATACGGCCACCACGTGCAACAACTGCAGGGCCTGCTGGGCCGCTCCCAGCAGGGGGCGCAGGGCGCTGGAGGAAACGGCGTGCGCACGGAATTACAGGCGGACTGCTACGCCGGCATCTGGGCGCACTACGCGTCGACGGTGAAGCAGAAGAGCACAGGCGTGCCGTACCTCGAGCCGTTGAGCGACAAGGACATTCAGGACGCGCTATCGGCCGCGGCGTCGGTGGGCGATGACCGCATCCAGAAGGAAACGACCGGGCGCGTGAACCCCGAGTCGTGGACGCACGGTTCCGCCGCGCAACGGCAGAAGTGGTTCACCGTCGGGTACCAGACCGGTGACCCGAACAAGTGCGACACCTTTGCCTCCACGAACCTCGGCTAGGCCCTGCCGCCCGATCACCAGCGCCGTGTCGAGCAGGTGACCCCGGTGGTGGCGTTCTGTGTCACCACCACCTGGCCGTCGACGGCGATCTCACAGCGGAGTTCGGGAGTGGCTCCCGAGCCGCAGTCCGGCCAGTGACACCCGCCACTGGCGGTGACGATCGCCCACTGGTTCGGGTTCGCCAGTGTGGTGGTGTAAACCAGCGGCTGCCCGGCGGTGAAGGCCGTCTGTACGGTGTTCATGTACTGCGACGAGTTGGCGTCATAGGCCGCCTGGCTGGGCGGATCGGTGTTCATGTACCGGACGTTGCCGGTCAGATTCCCTGTGGTGGTGATCGTGTAGGTCACCTGATGGCCCGCCGGGTCCGCAAATGAGGTCGCGGGCGTGACAGCCAGCCCCAGGGTTGCCGCAAACGTCGCCAGGCACCCAGCCACAGAGACCCCGATGGTCACTTTTCGCACGTTCCTCATATCGGAAACGCTACCGGATTCGTTACCGCCGGCTCTTGCCTCGGCGCAGCGAAGCCTGCACGAGAGTTTGAGCCGCCACATCACAGCCTTGGCGGCAAATGTCCTTACTATGCAGGTGTGCTCACCACGACCATGGTCAACTTCGCCGGCGCACTGGTCGAAGCAGGCCAAATTCCCACACTGGCCTGCGCCTCTACATGACAACGGCCTTTGTGTTGTCCGGCGGCGCCAGCCTCGGTGCGATCCAGGTGGGGATGCTGCGCGGCCTGGCCGAACAAGGGATTACGCCAGACCTGATCGTCGGTACGTCCGTCGGAGCGGTCAACGGCGGGTGGATCGCGTCGCGACCCGATGCCAGCGGAATAGACGCACTAGCCGAGCTGTGGCTGTCGCTGTCGCGCAAAGACATATTCCCTACCCACCCGATTTCCGGGCTCCTAGGCTTCCTTGGCCGAAGTTCGCACCTGGTACCCAACAGTGGTTTGCGGCGCCTCCTCACCGACCAACTCGAGTTCGCCCGACTCGAGGATGCACCGATCCCCTTCCATGTGGTGGCCACCGACGTGATCTCGGGTACCGACGTTCTGCTGTCGTCAGGAGATGCAGTTGATGCGATCGCGGCCAGCGCTGCCATCCCCGGCATCTTCCCGCCGGTGAACATCAACGGGCGCGATCTGATGGACGGCGGTGTCGTGAACAACACCCCGCTGTCACACGCTGTCGCGCTCGGCGCCGACCGAGTCTGGGTGTTGCCAACTGGCTACTCGTGCGACCTACCCGCCTCACCACAGACCGCGCTGACGATGGCATTGCACGCCCTGACCATGACCGTCAATCATCGGCTTGCCGTCGATGTGACTCGCTTCGAGCAAGAGGTCGAACTGCACGTCATCCGACCGCTGTGTCCGGTCGCGACGTCAGGAGCGGACTTCTCGCACGCAGCAACGCTTATCGAGCGGTCGCATGCGACTACCCGGGAATGGCTGGCAGCGTGCCCTCCGTCTACCGGCCAGGCAGTATTGCTTGAGCCGCACCGCCACTAGGCTCAGCGCCCGGGATTTCGAAACGGCCGTTTACCGGTAGATATGCCTACGGTTGCCCCGCTCAGGTATGAAGCATGGATGAGCCACGACCCTGCCCCAGGCATCAGCCGCCGCAGGTTACTGGCTACCGGCGCGGTGTCGACTGTTCTCGGGACGGGCATAGGGGGTGGAGCCGCGTTGCTGTGGTCTCAACACTCGCTCCACCGGGGCCCCGCTGCCTGGTACCAGCCGGATCGCAACGGCGCAGCGCCGGTGGTCGGTCTGCATCTGCAATTCGGGAAGGACGCCGGCACTGAGGTGGTGGTGTCCTGGCACACCACCGAGGCCGTCCGCAACCCGCGGGTCATGGTGGGCACGCCGGCGTCCGGCTTCGGGCGCACCGTAGCGGCCGAAACCCGCACGTACCGGGACGCCAAGTCCAACATCGAAGTTCGCGTCAACCACGCTCGCCTGACGAATCTGATGCCGGACACCGATTATGTGTACGCCGCAGTGCACGACGGCGCGGAGCCGGAGCAAGGAACGGTGCGGACCGCGCCATCGGGACGAAAACAGTTGCGCTTCACCAGCTTCGGTGATCAGTCCACTCCGACAAAGGCCCGGTTGCCCGACGGCAGGTACGGCACCGACAACATCGGCTCGCCTGCCGCCGCCGACACCACACTGGCGATCGAGCGCATCGGCCCGTTGTTCAACCTGGTCAACGGCGACCTGTGCTACGCCAACCTGGCCCAGGACCGGATCCGGACCTGGTCGGCCTGGTTTGAGAACAACACCCGTTCGGCGCGTTACCGGCCGTGGATGCCGGCGGCGGGCAATCACGAGAATGAATTAGGCAACGGGCCAGTCGGTTACGGCGCCTATCAAACCTACTTTGCGGTGCCCGATTCAGGCGCCGGCCAGGAACTTCGTGGCCTGTGGTACTCGTTCACCGCCGGTTCGGTGCGGGTGATCAGCCTCAACAACGACGACGTGGCCTTCCAGGACGGCGGCAACTTTTACATACACGGCTACTCGGGCGGAGAGCAAAAGCGCTGGCTTGCAGCCGAACTCGCTGCCGCGCAGAGCGATCCGAATATCGACTGGGTCGTCGTCTGCATGCATCAGACGGCGATCTCCACCGCCGACCGCGCTAACGGAGCCGACCTCGGCATCCGCGAGGAATGGCTGCCCTTGTTCGACCAGTACCGAGTCGATCTGGTGGTGTGCGGTCACGAGCACCACTACGAGCGGTCACATCCGCTGCGCGGAACACTGGGCACCGACACTCGAACGCCGATACCCGTCGACACGCGCAACGACCTTATCGACGCGACCCGCGGAACAGTGCACCTTGTCATCGGTGGGGGCGGCACATCCGCGCCGACCAACGGATTCTTTTTCCCTGATTCTCGCTGCCGCGTGTTGACCGGAGTCGGCGCATTCGATCCCGCGATCGGGCGCAAGGCACCGATCTACGTCATGGAGGATGCGCCGTGGTCGGCGTTTCGCGACCGTGACAACCCTTACGGCTTCGCGGCTTTCGACGTCGACCCGGGTCAACCAGGCGGCAACACATCGATCAAGGCGACGCATTACGCATTGAGCGGGCCGTTCGGCGAAGTTACCGTGGTGGACCAATTCACGCTTACCAAGCCGCGCGGCGATCAGCCCCGCTAGCTCAAAACAGTGTCGGCTGGCTGGGTTCCGGCGCGGTGGCTGCTGAGGCGGCTTGCAGAAACGGGCGGTTGTCGCCGGCCAGCCGGTACTTCGCGATCAGCGGTGCGGCACGTTCGCGCAACATCCCGCGGTAGCTCGCCGGCAGGTAGGCACCGCGGCGGTACAACTCGCGATAGCGGCCGACCAGTTCGGGATGCGAACGGGCGAGCCAGGACATGAACCAGCCGCGCGTCGAGCTGCGCAGATGGAGGCCGAAAACCGTGACGCCGGTGGCGCCGGCCGTCGCGATCTGGCCAAGCAGCCGATCGAGGTGCTCGACGGAATCGGTGAGGTGCGGCAGCACCGGCGCGACCATCACATGACAGTCCAGCCCGGCGTCGCGGATTGCGGTGATGAGCCCAAGACGTGCCTGCGGGGTGGGCGTTCCGGGCTCGACGTCCCTGTGCAACTCCGCATCGCCGACCGCCAGCGATACCGCGACCGACACCGGGACCTGGTGAGCCGCATCGGCAATCACTGGCAGGTCGCGCCGCAGCAGTGTGCCTTTGGTCAGGATTGACAGCGGCGTACCGGATTCGGCGAGGGCACCGATGATGCCCGGCATTAGCACGTAGCGTCCCTCGGCACGTTGGTAGGGATCGGTGTTGGTGCCCAGAGCGACGGCCTCGCGCTGCCACGACGGCCGGCGCAACTCATGGCGCAGCACCTCGGCGACATTGGTCTTGACGACCACCTGACTGTCGAAGTCGGTGCCGCAGTTGAAGTCCAGGTACTCGTGCGTGGGCCGAGCGAAGCAATAACGACAGCCGTGCGAGCAGCCGCGGTAGCCGTTGACGGTGTATCGAAATGGCAGTGCCGCCGCGTTTGGAACTTTGTTGAGCGCAGACTTGCACAGCACCTCATGAAAGGTGATTCCCTCGAACTGCGGAGCGCGCACGCTTCGGACGAAGCCGATCCGCTGCAGTCCTGGTAGTGCCCCGTCCTCAACGGGCTTCCCGTTGACCGCAACGGCCTGGCTAGCCCAGCGCATACACCTATTCGAACATTAGTTCGATGGCTAGTCAAGTCATTCGCTAAAAGGGCGGCGGCTCCCCGTCACCGGTGGCATCACGTGGTCCGAAATAGCAAGTCTCCGAGTGCTTTTGGCGGGCTTCACGTGCCATTTGATTGTGCTGGCGCTCGGCGGCGACGCGGTGGGCCCGGTTTTGGGCGCGGGTGCGGCGCCGGGTGGGCATCATCGCGCTGCGCTGGCCGCAGTAATCGGCGGGCGGGTCGGCTTCGGGGGCCGGGATCGCGCCGGTGGAACGGCACAAACTGGGAAACAGCAGCGCGCTGCCCGGGGTGGTGACATGGGTGCGCCCCGCCGGGGAGTTCAAAATCAGCGTCCCGTCGGCCAGCTGCTGGTCGCGCCAGCCCCAGAATGTTTTGACCAAATGATGGGTCCGGCAATAGCACTTGAGGTTGGACGCATGGGTGGGTCCACCGTCGGCATACGGAATCGTATGGTCCAAATCGCAGTCTGACGCTGGTCTGTCGCAGCCGGGCCAGCGGCAGGTCAGGTCCCGGCAGCGCACGAAATCAGCCAGCGCTTTCGATGGCACATATCCGGGCTCGGGCGCGTCATCGCCGGGATGGATTAGCGGCACCAGCTTGGCGGAGGCGGCCAGTTCCTGAACAAGTTCCGGGCTGATGAGCCCGTCGGCGCTCACCTCGGATGCCGGGGCTGAACCGCGGCCCTCGAGGGTGGCCTGCTCGGCGATCACATGAATCACCACCGGCGAGGCCGCCGGCCGCGTCCCGGCCGCACATTCGGGGCGCCCGCAGCGGCAGCCCAGCCGCTCCGCCCCGCCCGCCAGCGCCCCCAGGGCATCAGCGCGGCGCTGCTCACAGCTACGGGGGTCGTGCTCACACACGGTGGCCGCCAGCGCCGTTAACCGCTTGTCCAGCGCATGCCCATCCGGGCTGAGCAGGCTGCCGTGGATCTGCGACATCCCGCCCTCGACATCGCCAATCCAGATCTCCCGATCCGCGTGGCGCTGCTGATGCCGCCGCACCGCATCCGCGTCAGCTTTCGCCACGATCTTGTCGACCTGCCCGGCCAGCCGCCCCTGCGTCATAGACGGCCACCGCGGCACCCACACCGCCAGCTCGGCATCCACGGCCGCCAACACGTCACAGTCAGTGATCAAATCGGTGCGATACACGAGCGTCTGAAACAGCCGGTAATCAATGTCGCCAGCGCGAAACACCGCCGCGAGTTGTGGCAGGCGCTCGCGCATCGCCAAGGCGTAGCGCATATAGCTGCCCGCCATCGCCAGACTGATCCGGAACGCCGCGGCCACTTCGGCACCTACGGCCGCCCAGGTATCCACCGCCCAGTCCTGCTGCTCACCGCGCTCGGCGCGGCGCAGCTCGAACAACTCCCCGATCGCATCCAACCGATCCGCGGCGGCTTGGGCCTCCGCCCGCCACGACGCGCACATACGATTCACCAGCGCCCGCGACCGCTCTGTTTGCGGAGGCTCCCAATACTCGTGAAGCCGTTTATCGAACATGCGTTCGAGCATAGCAGTCTGGACTCGCGTTGAATCGCCTTTTATGCGCGCTCAGTGACTATTCGTTGCCTCATTGAAAATGCGCGCGTGCGGCGTGCCTACCTGAGCGATCAGTGGGGGTCTCGGTAGGCCCAGACGATGGGATTGACGTTGGCCGAGCGCAGGGCTGTGACCGAGATGACCGCGATCCGCTACGTGGTGGCGGATAGGCGAGTCAAGAGCAGGATTCTGGACGAGTTGTGCGCCAACACGGGGTGGCACCGTAACCATGCCCGCAAAGCGCTCAAGGCTGCGCTGCAGCCCAAGGTGGTAGCGCCGAGGCGAAGTCCGCGTCCCCCGATCTACGGGCCGGATGTGATTGCTGCACTTACGACGTGCTGGCTGGTACTGGGGATGCCGGCAGGCAAGCGACTGGCGCCGATGTTGAACGAACTAGTGGCAGTGTTAGGGCACTTCGGCGAACTGGTCATCGACGAGGACACCGCAGAACTCCTGGTGTCGATGTCGGCGGCCACCATCGATCGTCGCCTGGCAGGTGAACGAGCCAAACGTCAGCTCAAGGGGCGTCGCGCCACCAAGCCCGGATCGCTGCTGAGAAGTCAGATCCCAATACGCACCTGGGCAGACTGGGACGACGCTAAGCCGGGCTTCGTTGAGATCGATCTGGTCTCCCACGACGGCGGAAACACCATCGGCCCGTTCGCATTCACGCTCACGGTCACTGACGTCGCCACTGGTTGGACCGAGAACCGCTCAGTGCCCAGCAAAGAGGCCAAATGCGTCCTGGGCGGCTTGGAAAGCATCGCCAACAAGGTGCCGTTCCCGATCCTGGGGGTGGACTCAGCTGGATTTGATACCCCTTTCCGACGACGAATAGGCCCTGCTGCCAGCGGCAACGACACACCGCAGGGGTTGTTGATTCTTCAGGCCGTCTCCTGAATAGTCAGGTGCTACCTGAACAATCAAGGCACGACGGAGGTATGCGGTGGACGGAGCCGGTCTTCGCCTGGTCGCTTCGGCGCCAGCGGCGGTGGCCGCCCCACCGGATCCGGGCGCTTATCAGGTGCGTTGCATCGAGGACTACCAGGCGTCGCAGGCAGCGCGCGGGTTTTCCACGCTGACCATCGACAACGGCGCCGCCGCCTTGGAGCGGTTTCTGGCCGCGTGCGGACGACCCGCTTGGGAGGTGACGTGTGAGGACATCGACCGGGTGGTGGGCGAGCTGGCGGCGGTCGGAATGGCGTCGTCGACCCGGCGCGGGTATGTGTCGATTTTCAAGGGGTTCTTTACATTCCTGTTGGCGCGCAAAGCCGCTGAGATCGAGGCACTGTTCGGGGTGCGGCTAGTCGACCCGGTCGACGAGTTCAACGCCGCCCGCCACGTCGGCAACGACTCTCCGGAGGTGGCGCCGCCGCCGACCCCACAGCGGATGGACGCGTTCTTCGCGTTCCTGCGTGAGCGGATCGCCACCGCACGGGTCTTTGCTGCGGCCGGCCGTGACTATGCGCTGTTCCGCACGCTGTATCACGCGGGGTTGCGGACCGAGGAGGCGGTGATGCTCGACGTCGCCGACCTGTATTTCGATCGCGGGCCGTTCGGCAAGATCCACGTGCGTTACGGCAAGGCCGCCAAGGGTTCTGGACCGCGGCCGCGGTGGGTGCCGATGCTGGACGGGCTGGATCTGATCCTGAAGTGGTATCTGGCCGACGTGCGGTCGCGGCTCGTGGCCGGGCCAGTGTTGTTCCCGGACCAGTCCGGGGATCGGCTGCATCGCGGCAGCGTCCGCAACCGGCTGGCGCATCTGCTCGACCTCGAGCAGGTCCTGGCGCCCGAGCGGTTCAGCCCGCATGCGATGCGCCGGGCCTGCGCCACCCACAACTATGAACGAGGGATGGATCTTGTTGCGATACAACAGCTTTTGGGTCACTGGCAGGTCGGAACCACGATGGGGTATGTCCGCCCGTCGGCCACTTTCATCGAGGACGCCTACCGCCGCGCCGTCTCGGCCACTTTGACCGCGCTCGAGGAGGAACCGCGATGAAGGCTGCCTGGCGGCTGCGGATGGCCGCCGCGCAACGTGAGGTCTGGACCGGTGCACAGCTGCGTCGGCTGTTGGCCGAGAAAGCCGGCCTGCACCTGTCGGCGGCGTCGGTGTCGGCACTGTTGACCAAGCAACCCGCCCAGCTCAAGCTCGAGACGCTCGCGGCGCTGTGCACCGCGCTGGAGTGCACCCCCAACGACCTGCTTGACATCGACACGACTCCGGTCGCCGCCGCGCCTGCGCCGCCGGCCGTGACCACCCGAGCGGCGGCCCAGCCGCGGTCGGGGCGTTCCATGCCGCCGCTGTGAGTTACCCGCGTCGCGTCGTGACCTGCGCCAGGTGTGGTCAGCAGCGTCCGTATCAGGCGCGTGGCCTGTGTTCGCGGTGCTACCAAAACGATCCGGCGATCGTGCATCGATGCGCGGAAAAGCTGGCCGCCCAGCTAGATCCGGAACCGCAGTGGTGGGCCGGGTTCGGCGAATTCCTCGCCGCGCGGGTGGCGGCCACCCGCGCAATCTCAATGCAGCATCGGCTCGCCGCAGCCCTCGACCGGATCCCAACCGTGAGCCCCACCACGGTCCTGGAAGCGGTTAGAAACCCCGGTCCCGCTGTCGGGGAGCTGGCGCGGGCGCTGGAAACCTATTTCGTCGAGTCCGGGCTGGCACTTGCGCTCGACACCACCGCCCAGGCCGCTTCCGACCGCCGCGCCCGCCGCATCGCCGAGGTTCCCGACCAGTTTCGTTCCCTGACAACAGCCTTTGATGCTCACCAGCTGCAGTCCAGGCAGCGGACACGACGCTCCGGTACCAAACCCCGCTCCGACCGCACCCTCGAAATCAACCTCGCCGCCATCCGCGACCTCGCCCGCTACCTGAGCGTCCACCGGCCCGCCGTCACCGACTGGACCCTCGTCGGCGCCGGCGACATCGAAGCGTTCCTCGCCACCATCGCCAACCCGAGCAACCGGGCACGCCAGCTGCACGCGCTGAAGAGCTTCTTCCGGTTCGCCCGCCAGCACCGGCACATCCTCGTCGACCCCACGCGACGGCTCAACGCCAGCTCCAACATGCCATTCCACGGCCACGTCCTCGAACCGACCCGCCAACGCGAGCTGTTTCACCGATGGACCGTCGACACCAGCGCCCTGCACCCGCACGAGCCGGTCATCGGCCTGCTCGGACTGCTGCATGGTGCCTCCGGCGCCGAGCTGCGGGCGTTGCGCGTCAACGACATCGACCTCACCGGCGTCAGCGTCGCGCTCAGCGGCCGGCCGCACCAGACCCCGCTCGACCCAGCCACCACAACCGCGCTCCGTCGCTGCCTGCACCACCGAGACCACCAGCACAGCAGCGGCCCTTGGCTGTTGGTCAACCAGAAGAGCAAGACCGTCGGCAAGCAGGTGTCGCTCGACTACCTCAACATGATCCTCGCCCCCGCCCAGGTCAGGGTTCAGGCCCTGCGAACCACCCGGCTCGCGCAGCTGGTCACCACCATGGATCCGGTGCTGGTCGCCGCCGCGTTCGGCATCCGCCGCGGTGCGGTCCTGCACTACCTCGCCGACACCGTCGACCCCACACGCATACCCGACCTGTGAACATCAGGTGCCACCTGACATAGGTTCGGCCGAACCTGTGCGCTTTTGACAACGGAGCTGAGTTCATCAACGTCTATCTGTTCATCTGGTGCAGAAACCGCAAGATCACCTTCACCCGCGCGCGGCCGACAAACAAGAACGACGGCTGCCACGTCGAGCAGAAAAACTGGGCAGTGGTCCGCACAGTTGTCGGCTACCACCGCTACGACACCGCTCCAGAACTGTTGCTACTCAACGAAATCTGGCAGCTTCAGTCCCAGTTGACCAACTACTTCTACCCACAGCAGAAGCTGATATCCAAGGTCCGTGACGGCGCCAAGGTGACCAAGAAATACGACACCGCGACCACCCCATTCCACCGCGCCATCAATCACCCCGACACCACTGTCGACCGCATAGCCGCTCTCGCCCGAACCCACGCTCTGATCAACCCCGCGGCCACCCAGCGTCAGATCCAGGCCCTGACCGCACAGCTTCACAAAATGACCACCAGCAAGTCCCAACCCGCCACCCGGGCCCGAGTCCCCAAGCGCGCACAATCACATGAGGCAACGAAACCACCCTCGCGCGCATCTTGACGTGAGGCAACACGGACTGACTCAAACTTTTGGCAGGGTCGTCGGCTGTGGATAACCGGCGGCGTAGCTGGAAGGCCTGTAAGGCTGGCGGTCAAGTGGGGGCGGATACGGGGCCCAACCGGTTAGCGCACACGCACAGCTGAGCGTCCCAGCTTCGAAACCACCTCGGCGACAACCGAATCCACCGGCACCGAAACCTGCTCGCCTGTCGCGAGATCCTTGACCCCGACTGTCCCGGACTCGAGATCACGGTCACCCACCACCAGTGCGAAACGGGCACCGGAACGGTCGGCCGCGCGCATCGCACCCTTGAGTCCACGGTCACCGTAGGCCATGTCGACGCGGACACCGGAGGCACGCAGCTGCGCGGCCAGCACCGCCAGCTCTAGCTTGGCCTGATCGCTGAGTGGCACACCGAACACGTCGCAGCGCGTGGTCTCCCCCACGGTTTTGCCCTCGGCGCGCAGCGCCAGCAGGGTCCTGTCCACCCCAAGCCCAAATCCTATGCCGGACAAGTCTTGTCCGCCGAGCTGGTGCATAAGGCCGTCGTAGCGGCCGCCGCCGCCGATGCCGGATTGCGCGCCCAGACCGTCGTGCACGAACTCGAAGGTGGTCTTGGTGTAGTAATCCAGCCCGCGCACCATTCGCGGGTTGATGACGTACGGCACGCCGAGCGCATCCAGGTGAGCCAGCACGGTGTCGAAGTGTTGCTTGGCGACATCGGACAAGTGATCGAGCAGCACCGGCGCGTCGGACGTCAGGGCGCGCATCCCGGGTCGTTTGTCGTCGAGGACCCGTAGCGGGTTGATTTCGGCCCGCCTTCGGGTGTCCTCGTCGAGGTCGAGCTGAAAGAGGAACTCCTGCAACAATTCCCGGTATTGTGGGCGGCAGCTCTCATCTCCTAGAGACGTGATTTCGAGCCGGAACCCGTCGAGCCCCAGCGAGCGGAAGCCGGCATCGGCGATGGCGATCACCTCGGCGTCCAGGGCCGGGTCGTCGACGCCGATCGCCTCCACGCCGACTTGCTGCAGCTGGCGATAGCGGCCGGCCTGAGGACGCTCATAGCGGAAAAACGGTCCCGCGTAACAGAGTTTCACCGGCAGCGCGCCGCGGTCCAGGCCGTGTTCGATCACCGCGCGCACCACCCCGGCGGTCCCCTCCGGCCGCAGCGTCACCGAGCGGTCACCACGGTCGGCGAACGTGTACATCTCCTTGGACACCACATCGGTGGATTCACCCACACCGCGTGCGAACAAGGCGGTGTCTTCGAAGATGGGCAACTCGACATCGCCGTAACCGGCCCGGCGGGCGGCGCCGAGCAGGCGAGAGCGCACAGCCACGAACTGCGCCGAGTCCGGCGGGACGTAGTCCGGTACCCCCTTGGGCCCCGAGAACGCCGAGAAATCCGTCACGGGCTCAGGCCTTCGAGGAAGGGATTGAAACGCCGCTCGGCGCCGATGGTGGTGGAGTTACCGTGCCCGGGCAATACCACGGTTTTGTCGTCGAGCACCAGGAGCTTGTCGATGATCGACGTGAGCAAGTCGCGGCCGCTGCCGCCGAACAGGTCGGTGCGCCCCACCGAGCGCTCGAACAGAGTGTCACCGGTGAAGACGACGTCTTTCCCGTCCGTGCTCGCCTGAAGCACCCGGAAGACTACCGACCCGCGAGTGTGCCCGGGCGTGTGATCGACGTTGACGGTCACACTGCCCAGGTCGATCTTGTCGCCGTCGCGGTCCAGCTCGACCACCTGCTTGGGCTCACGAAAGAAAGCACCCGCCACCATCTGCGCCAGACGCGGGCCCAGGCCGTAGATCGGGTCTTTCAGCATGAACCGGTCCTCGGGATGAATGTAGGTCGGACAACCGTAGGTGTCGGAAACCTTCTGCGCGGACCACATGTGGTCGATGTGCCCGTGGGTCAGCAACACCGCGGCCGGGGTCAGCCGATTTTTGTCCAGGATTCGCCGCAGCGGGGCCATCACACGCTGCCCCGGATCCACGATGACAGCGTCTGTTCCCGGCCGTTCGGCCAGCACATAACAATTGCACTGCAACACCCCGGCGGGAAACCCCGTGATCAACACGGTTCCCAGTTTCCCACGGGGCCCACTTGACACGGGTCGCGGCGCCCACATTAGCCTGAGCTGGCTACCTCGGGCCCCGACTCACCGATCATGGAGGCGTACCGGCCGTGCCGACCAATGAACAGCGACGTGCCACCGCCAAACGCAAGCTCGAACGGCAGCTGGAGCGCCGTGCGAAGCAAGCTAAAAGACGCCGGATCCTGGTGATCGCTGCGGGTTCGATTCTGGCTGTGGCCGTGATTGCCGCGGTTGTGATCGCGGTCATCAACACCAAGCACGAGCACAAGAGCAACACCGCAGCAACGACAACCACCAGCAGCAGCCCCCCGGAGACCACGGCGCCTACGACTCCGCAGACGGGTCCCGTTCCGCCGTTGCCGCCGTTCAAACCGTCGGCCGATCTGGGCGCCAACTGCCAGTACCCGGCGTCACCGGAACCGGCCGCCAAGTCCGTCAAGCCGCCGCGGACCGGCAAAGTGCCGACCGATCCGGCCCAGGTGAGCGCCAGCATGGTGACCAATCAAGGCCGCATGGGGCTGATGCTGGCCAACAATGAATCGCCCTGCACGGTCAACAGTTTCGCCAGCCTGATCGGCCAGGGCTACTTCAACAACACCAAATGCCACCGGCTGACCACCTCGCCGGGACTGGGCGTCCTGCAATGCGGCGACCCCAAGGGCGACGGCACGGGCGGTCCCGGCTATCAATTCGGCAACGAGTACCCGACCGACCAGTACCCGCCGAACGACCCCAAGCTGCAGGACCCCGTCCTCTACCCGCGCGGCACCCTGGCCATGGCCAACGCCGGGCCGGGCACCAACGGCAGCCAGTTCTTCATGGTCTACCAGGACTCCCAGCTGCCGCCCCTATACACCGTCTTCGGCACTATTCAGGCTGACGGACTGGCGACGCTGGACAAGATCGCCAAGGCCGGCGTCGCCGGCGGCGGTGACGATGGGCCACCTGCTGCCGAAGTCACCATCACGTCGCTATTGCTCGACTAAACCCAAGCGGCGCAACACCACCACCGATTGCTGGCAATCACCCGGCTTGCGCTCTCGACAGCTTATGGTCGATGGGTGGGGCAGTTCAACGACGAATACCCCACCAACCAGTACCCGGCCGGTGATCCCGCGCTCAGGGCGACTGTGCTGTACTCGCGCGGGAGCCTGGTCATGGCCACCGAGGGACCCAACACCAACGGCAGCCAGTTAGTCTTGATTTACCACGATTCCGAAATGGAGCCTCAGAGCACGGTGTTCGGCACGATCGACCAGGCAGGGCTGGAGACCCTAGACAAGATCGCCCGGGCCGGTGTTGCGGGCAACCGTCAGAGCGGTCCTCCTGCCAGCGCGGTCAGGATCAACTCGGTGCGACTGGGTTAGGCAGCGGACGTCACTCGGTAGACGTCGTAAACGCCTTCGACGTTGCGCACGACGTTGAGCAAATGCCCAAGATGCTTAGGGTCACCCATCTCGAAGGTGAACCGGCTGATCGCGACCCGGTCACCAGAAGTGGTGACCGACGCTGACAGGATGTTGACCTTCTCGTCGGCCAGCACACGCGTGACGTCCGACAGCAACCGGTGCCGGTCGAGCGCCTCCACCTGAATGGCCACCAGAAACACCGACGACGCCGACGGCGCCCACAGCACCTCGATGATGCGTTCGGCCTGCTGCTGCAGCGACGCGGCGTTGGTGCAGTCGGTGCGGTGCACGCTCACTCCGCCGCCGCGGGTGACGAACCCCATGATTTGATCACCCGGCACCGGGGTGCAGCATTTGGCCAGCTTGGTCAGCACGCCCGGAGCGCCGGGGACCGAGACCCCGACGTCGTCGTTGCTGCGCGGGCGCCGCAGCATGGTTGTCGGCGTGGACCGCTCGGCGAGCTCCTCTTCGGCCTGGTCAATACCGCCGAGCTCGGCCAGCAGCCGCTGCACAGCGTGCCGCGCGGACACGTGCCCCTCACCGATCGCGGTGTAGAGCGTGGACACGTCCGCGTAATGCAGTTCGCGGGCCACCGCCGCCATGGACTCGCCATTCACCAAGCGCTGCAACGGAAGTCCGCCCCGACGCACCTCGCGGGCCATCGCCTCCTTGCCGGCCTCCAGCGCCTCCTCACGCCGCTCCTTGGCGAACCACTGCCGGATCTTCGCCTTGGCGCGCGGCGACACCACGAACTGTTGCCAATCCCGTGACGGCCCGGCATTGGGCGCCTTGGACGTGAAAACCTCGACGACTTCCCCGTTTTCCAGCTTGCGTTCCAGCGCCACCAGCCGCCCGTTGACCCTGGCGCCGATGCAGCGGTGGCCGACCTCGGTGTGCACCGCGTAGGCGAAGTCCACCGGTGTCGAGCCGGTCGGCAGTGTGATGACATCGCCCTTGGGGGTGAAGACGAAAAGCTCTTGGACCGCAAGGTCGTAGCGCAATGACTCCAAGAACTCGCCGGGGTCGGCGGCCTCCCGTTGCCAGTCCAGCAGCTGACGCATCCACGCCATGTCGTCGATCTCGGCGGCGGTGTGGGGATGCGGAACGCCGTTGCGGCCCTTGGCTTCCTTGTAGCGCCAGTGCGCGGCGATACCGTATTCGGCGGTGCGGTGCATATCGCGGGTGCGGATCTGGATTTCCAGCGGCTTGCCCTCCGGCCCCACGACCGTGGTGTGCAACGACTGGTACACACCGAATCTGGGTTGGGCGATGTAATCCTTGAACCGTCCCGCCATCGGCTGCCACAGCGAGTGCACGACGCCGACGGCGGCATAGCAGTCCCGGATCTCGTCGGCAAGGATGCGGATACCGACCAGGTCGTGGATGTCGTCGAAGTCGCGGCCCTTGACGATCATCTTCTGGTAGATCGACCAGTAGTGCTTGGGCCGGCCCTCTACCGTCGCTTTGATCTTCGACGCGCCCAGGGTGTTGACGATCTCGGCACGGACCTTGGCCAGGTAGGTGTCCCGGGAAGGCGCGCGGCCGGCGACCAGCCGAACGATCTCGTCGTACTTCTTGGGGTGCAGGATCGCGAACGACAAGTCTTCCAGTTCCCACTTGACGCTGGCCATACCCAGCCGGTGCGCAAGGGGCGCAATCACTTCCAACGTCTCACGGGCTTTGCGTGCCTGTTTTTCCGGCGGCAGGAAGCGCATGGTGCGCATGTTGTGCAGCCGGTCGGCGACCTTGATCACCAGCACCCGGGGATCGCGGGCCATCGCGGTGATCATCTTGCGGATGGTCTCGCCTTCGGCGGCGCTGCCCAGCACCACCCGGTCCAGCTTGGTCACGCCGTCGACGAGATGGCCGACCTCCTCGCCGAATTCCTCGGACAGTGCCTCGAGCGTGTACCCGGTGTCCTCAACGGTGTCGTGCAATAGCGCGGCCACCAAAGTGGTGGTGTCCATGCCCAATTCGGCCAGAATGGTGGCGACCGCCAGCGGGTGGGTGATGTAGGGATCACCGGAGTGGCGCAACTGAGTGGCATGTCTCTCGTCGGCGACCTCGAAGGCTCGCTGCAGCAACGACAGGTTCGCCTTGGGATAGATCTCCCGGTGCACCGCCACCAGCGGTTCCAGCACCGGATTGAGAGTGCTGCGCTGCGCGGTCATCCGTCGGGCCAGCCTGGCCCGGACCCGGCGAGACGCGCTGCTGGGAGTCTTCAGGGTCTCGACCGGCGGCTCCGGTGTCTCGGTAACGAGTTCTACAACCGGCTCTACGACCGGCGGCGACTCCGCAGGCGTCTTAAGAGCCTGCGCCGTGCTCTGATCGTCCGCCACGTTGGTCACCTCCGACCTCAGGATATCGCTCACTTTGACTGCCCCGGCTAAGTCGCGGAGCTAGGCGCGGCTCAAGCTGTGCACCGGCAACGGCGCGATCGCTTCGCGACCACCCAGCGTGGTGAGTTCCACGACCACCGCCGCCGCGATAACGTTGGCCCCGCTGCGCTCGATCAGCCGGGCCGCCGCGGCGAGGGTGCCGCCGGTGGCCAGCACGTCGTCGATGAGCGCGACGTTGCGTCCACGCAGGTCGAGGCCATCAGCAGGGATTTCCAGGGTGGCACTGCCGTACTCAAGGTCATACTGCTCGGTGTATACCGGCGGCGGCAACTTGCCGCCCTTACGAATGGCCAGCACCCCGGTGTGCAACCGGTCGGCGACGGCGGCTGCCACCAGGAACCCTCGGGAGTCGATGCCGGCCACCAGATCGGCACTGGACGCGATGTCGGCCAACGCGTCGATGATCGCCGTCATCGCCTCCCGGTCGGCAAACAACGGCGTGAGGTCCTTGAACTGGACCCCCGGCTTCGGGAAGTCGGCCACATCCCGAGTCAGCGATGCAATGAGGTCGGCCACGGGGGCAGCCCCGCTGACACTGGTCATTGGATTAGCGCCCAGCGGTCCATGTTCCAGCCCACGCCCCAACGAGTCCGGTTCTTGCTCACGGCATACATCTTTTTCGACATCACCAGCGTGCGCTGCTGTCGGTATAGGGGCAAAGTCGGCATATCGCCCCAGAGTACCGGGGCGCCCTCTCCCAGCAGCCTCATCCGCTCACTAGGGTCGGCCGATACTGCCAGCGCGCCGATTATGCCGTCGATCTGGGGATTTGCGTACTTGGACAGGTTATTGCCGTTGCCGCTGTGCAGGTCGTAAGCGTCCATCGCCGACGACCCCGTCGAGCCGCTGCCGGTGGCTCCACCGGTGCTGGCCACCAGCACGTCGATCTTTCCGTCCTTGAGCGCTTGCGGACCCGAGGTGTCCAGGGTGACGTTGGAGACGGTAATGCCGGCCGCGGCGCACGATTTGGTGATGACCCCGACGGTGACCGCAAGCCGCGCATTAGGCCCGTGGTAGCCGATCCGCACCGTCATGGGTGCACCGCCCAGCGCATCGCGGGCGGCGCCGGGATCGGCCTTGCTGAACTGGCCGGCCTCGGCTGCGCCGTCACCCGCTGCGACGGCATCGTCGCTGGCCGGGTCCAGACGTGAATTGGCGAGCGGTACCCCCGCGTCGTGCGCGATCGTGTCGCGCGGCGTACACAGTGCGAACGCGCGTCGGGCCTTGGCCTGCGCAAGCGGCCCTTGCGGCGCAAAGATCAGCTGCTCGATGCCGGCCGACGGCGATTCGGTGCGCTCGTAGTTATCCGGAGTGGCCAGCGCTCCCGAGGAACCCGCCGCGACGTCAACCACGTCGACGCTCCGGTTGTTGACGCGGTCCTGAATGTCGGGTCCTTGCGGCCATACGGTTATCCGCTTGGTGATCGCCTTGGGGCCCCACCACCGGTCGTTGGCCACGAGCACCACCGCGCCGCCGTCCAGGATGGATTCGATCTTGTACGGACCCGACGACGGGAAACGCTTGAGGAGAATGTCTGGTTTGAGGCCCGGTTTGAGGTCCCACACGGTATTCCACAGCTTGGCGATCTGTTGCACCACCGGCGCGTTGTTGCTCAGCAACGCCGCGGTCACGTCGACGTTGAGCTGGTCGGCGATGACGTGTGACGGCATCATCGACGTCGCGGTGAACAGCTGGTTGTAGTCGACGACGCCGCGGTCCGGGATGAAGGACACGCGGGCCTTCTTTTGCCCCGGCATGCACTCGATGTTGGCGATGTCGACGTAACCGGCCTGGGTGGCGGCGTCGAACTCGGGAAAACGACCGGACTGGGCCGCCCAGGCGAGCACCATGTCGTCGCAGGTCACTGGCTTGCCGTCGGAATATACGGCGTTGTCGGCGATTTGGTAGTCCAGCACCAATGGCGCACCGCCCACAACCGAGATGGTGCCGAAGTCACGGTCGGCCACCACCTGTCCCGCCGGGCCGTGATAGCTGAAGCCGGTGAGCGTGCGGGCAAACGCCTGAGCTCCGGCCGATGCGGCACCGACGACGGTGTTGGTGTTGTAGGTGACCAGCGGGCCGTCGACCACATAATCGATCTGCGAGGCGGCACTACCGGAACATCCGCTCAGCGTGAACGCCGCCGCAAGCATCGCGGCCAAGACAACATTGCCCCCAGTTCGCCGATACCTGGTGGCCATGGTGACTACCGCCGGCCGGCGTTTCGCTTGCCGGTTGGACGCCGGGTCCCGGTCGGCCGCACCGGACGTGCACCCGGCGCCGGTTTGTTCGGTGCGGGCTTGCCGGATGCGGTGGCCTTCTCAGACGGTAGGGTCGCGGCCTCCGTGGTCTCCGGCCGTGTCTGCGAGTCCGATTCGTCACCGGATGATTCCGCTTGCTCTGGCGACGAATCGGGGCGGCGCCGTCTGATGACCCGGCGGGTGTGGGTGCGCACCAGTTCCGTGCGTTCACGCATGGTGACCAGCAAGGGGGTGGCGAAGAAGATCGACGAGTAGGTGCCGATCATGATGCCGATCAGCTGCACCAGCGCCAGGTCCTTCAGGGTTCCGACGCCCAGCAGCCACACCGCCACCACCATCAACGCCACCACCGGCAGCACCCCGATCAGGCTGGTGTTGATCGAGCGCATGAACGTCTGGTTGATCGCCAGGTTGGCCTGCTCGGCGAAAGTGCGCCGGGTGGTGTGCTGGAAGCCGTGCGTGTTCTCCTCGACCTTGTCGAAGACGATGACGGTGTCGTAGAGCGAGAAACCGAGGATCGTCAGCAGACCGATGACTGTGGCCGGTGTGACTTCAAAGCCCACTAGCGAGTACACGCCGGCGGTGACGGTCAGGTCGAAGAACATCGCCGCGATCGCGGCAAGCGTCATGTAACGCTCGTAGCGCACCGTGATGTACAGGCTGACCAGCGACAGGAACACCACCAGCGCGATGAGCGCTTTCGTGGTGATCTGGTCGCCCCAGGTCTCCGACACCGCCGAGTCACTGATGGCCTGCTTACTGGGTTTACCGTCGGTGCCTTTGGGTTGAAAAGCGTCGAACAAGGCGTTGCGCAGCTTGCTCGTCTTGTCGTTGGACAGCGTTTCGGAGCGAATCTGCACCGTCGCTGAAGCGCCGTTTCCGACGATGACCACCGATTCGGGGTCGGTGCCGATAGTCTTTTTGAAAACCTCGGTCACCTGCGAGGTCTGCGCGCTACCGCGCGGGAATGACACCGTGGTGCCGCCCTTGAAGTCAATCCCGAAGGTGAAGCCCCGCAGGACGATGCTGACGATCGCGACCGCGACGATCGCGCCGCTGATGCCGAACCACAATCGGCGCCGTCCGACCACCTCGAACGCCCCGGTGCCGGTATAGAGCCGGGAGAGGAAGCTATGACGCGGCAGTTGGGTGGCGCTGTCGGTCAGCTCCACCGCACCGTCGGAGGATTCGGTGATCTCGGTCGCGTCCTTGGAGGAGGCCATCGCGTTATCCCTGTCCCGTCTTCACATGCGACGAAGCCCGGCGTTCGCGGGCGACCTGCTGAACAGCTCCCAGGCCGTTGTAGGCAGGCTTGGCCAGCGTCGGGGACTTGGAGGCCAGGTACAGCAGCGGCCAGGTCACCAAGAACACCACCACCAGGTCGAGGATCGTGGTGAGGCCCAGCGTGAAGGCAAATCCCTTCACCTGGCCGATCGCCAGGAAGTACAGCACCGCGGCGGCCAGGAAGGTGACGGCGTTGCCCGACACGATGGTCTTGCGCGCCCGCACCCAGCCTCGCGGCACCGCTGACCGGAACGAACGGCCTTCCCGGATCTCGTCTTTGATGCGTTCGAAGAACACCACAAACGAGTCGGCGGTGGTACCGATACCGATGATCAAACCCGCGATACCGGCCAGGTCCAGGGTGTAGTTGATATATCGACCGAGGAGCACCAGGATCGCGAAAACCATTGCGCCGGAAGCAGTCAACGACAATGCCGTAAGCAACCCCAGTGCCCGGTAGTACAGCAACGAATACAGCAACACCAAGACCAAGCCGATCGAACCCGCGATCAGACCCGCTCGCAACGAGGTCAATCCCAATGTCGCTGACACGGTTTGGGCTTCTGACGATTGGAAGGACAGCGGCAGCGACCCGTATTTGAGGACGTTGGCCAGCTGGCGTGCGGTTGCGGCGGTGAACGGCGGGTCTCCACCGGTGATCTGGGTCCGGCCGCCGGGGATGGCTTCCTGGATCAGTGGAGCGCTGACGACTTGGGAGTCCAGGGTGAAGGCGGTCTGGGTACCGATATGGGCGGCGGTGAAGTCAGCCCAGGTGTTGGCCCCGGCGGGCTTGAATTGCAGATCGACGACGTAACCGATGCCGCGCTGGTTCATGCCCGACGTGGCGTTTTCAATCTGGTCGCCGCTGATGATCGACGGCGCCAGTAGATACGCCACCTTATGGTCGGTCGAGCAGGTCACCAGGGGCAGGTTCGGATCGTCGTTGCCGGCCAGAATGTCCTCTTTATCGCAGCGGGTCGCCTGAAACTGCAGGGCGAGGAACTGAATGCCCTGACGGGTGCTCTGCCGCCACTTCTTCTCATAGGCGATGCGGTCGGCGAGATCCTTGCGCGGATCGGGCGGCGCCGGCTGATCGGCCGGCGGCGACCCCTCCGCCGGCGCACCGGGGGCAGGTGCCGGCGCGGGAGGCGGGGGGCTGGGCGTTGGCGGCGGCTCCTGCGGGTAGGGCCGCGGTTGCGGTGCGGGCTGGCCCGTCGGACCCGGTGCGGCCGGCGGCGGGACCGCCCCGGGGGGAACAGGAGCCGGTTCGCCCGTCGGCGCCGGTTGACCGGGCGCCGGCCCACCCGGGCCAGGCGGAGCCCCGGGCGGCGTCCCGGCAGGCTGACGGGGCGCGGGCTTGGGTTCACCGCTCTGGGCCGGCATCGAGTTGAGCACCGGCCGGATGTACAGCCTTGCGGTCTGGCCCAGGTTGCGCGCCTCGTTGCCGTCGTTCCCGGGCACGGTGATGACGAGGTTGTCGCCGTCGACAACAACCTCTGAACCGGAGACGCCAAGCCCGTTGACCCGCGCACTGATGATCTGCTGCGCCTGCGCCAACGCCTCCCGGCTCGGTGCTGAACCGTCCGGCGTGCGTGCGGTCAACGTGACGCGAGTGCCGCCCTGCAGGTCGATGCCGAGCTTGGGAGCGGCTCGCTTGTCCCCCGTGAGAAAGACCAGCAGATAAACACCGACGAGCAACAACAAGAAAACCGACAGGTAGCGGGCAGGGTGCACCGGCGCCGAAGACGATGCCACGTTCTTCTATCTCCTCGAGAATCGGTTCTTACCCCCGACAGAGCCTACGTGTCGGTCAGGAATCCTTGGTCATCCGGCTCTCGTCGGGGGAGCCGGATGACTCCTCGAGTTCGTCGGAGTCTTCTTCGGCAAGGTCGTCGTCTTCGGGCAGGATCCGGTCGCGGACAGCCAGCTTGATCCACGTGGTCACCACGCCGGGCGCGATCTCGAGGTCGACGGTGTCTTCTGCGATCGCGACGATCGTGGCTTCCAGCCCGGAAGTGGTGTGCACCTGGTCACCGGGTCGCAATGACTCCTGCAGATCGATGGTGGCTTGCATCGCGCGCCGCTGGCGACGTGACGCGAAGTACATGAACCCGCCCATGATGAGCAGGAACGGCAAGAACAAGATCAAACTCTCCATGGACGCGCCTGTCTTTCGTCTTGATATTCCGGGGGTCGTGCCAGGCCGACCCAGAGGTCGCGCACCTCGTAACGGCCAGTGTGCCAGCAGCGCAGGTCGCACCTGACCGCGACGGTCTGCGGGCCGCCCGCTGACTCCAGACCGGATAGGCTTTGACCGCGACGTGACAGGCGCGCCGCGGTGAGGAGGATGTCGTGGCCAGCCTTGAGCAAAGTCGGCAACTGGTCACCGAAATCCCAGGTCCCGCTTCGCTGGAACTGACCAAACGTCGGGTCGCGGCGGTGCCGCGGGGAGTGAACGTTTCCTTGCCGGTGTTCGTGGCGCGCGCCGGCGGAGGCATTATCGAGGACGTCGACGGCAACCGGCTTATCGACCTGGCTTCCGGCATCGCGGTAACCACGATTGGCAATTCGTCGCCCCGGGTTGTGGAAGCGGTGCGCGCGCAGGTGGCCGACTTCACCCATACCTGCTTCATGGTGACGCCGTACGAGCAGTACGTCGCCGTCGCCGAAGAGCTCAACCGGATTACCCCGGGCTCCGGCGAGAAGCGCTCGGTGTTGTTCAACTCCGGCGCCGAGGCGGTCGAGAACGCCGTCAAGATCGCGCGTTCCTATACCCGCAAACCCGCGGTGGTGGCGTTCAACCACGCCTACCACGGACGCACCAACCTGGCCATGGCGCTGACCGCCAAGTCCATGCCCTACAAGAGCGGCTTCGGTCCGTTCGCACCCGAGATCTATCGGGCGCCGCTGTCCTACCCCTATCGGGACGGCCTGATCGACAAGGAGTTGGCCACCGACGGGGAAAAAGCCGCCGCCCGGGCCATCACCGTCATGGACACTCAGGTCGGCGCCGACAGCCTGGCGGCCGTCATCATCGAGCCGATTGCCGGCGAAGGCGGATTCATCGTTCCGGCCGAGGGCTTCCTGCCCGCCCTGCTGGACTGGTGCCGCAAGAACGGTGTGGTGTTCGTCGCCGACGAGGTGCAAACCGGGTTTGCGCGCACCGGCGCGATGTTCGCCTGCGAGCACGAGGGCATCGAGCCCGACCTGATCTGCACCGCCAAAGGCATCGCCGATGGACTGCCGTTGTCGGCGGTCACCGGCTCGGCCGAGATCATGGACGCCTCGCATGTGGGCGGCCTGGGCGGCACCTTCGGCGGCAACCCGGTCGCTTGTGCGGCGGCGCTGGCCACCATCGCGACGATCGAAAGCGACGGCTTGATCGAGCGAGCCCAGCAGCTGGAACGACTGATGACGGAACCGCTGCTGCGTCTGCAGGCCGGCGACGACCGGATCGGCGACGTCCGTGGTCGCGGTGCCATGATCGCCGTAGAGCTGGTGAAGTCGGGAACCGCCGACCCCGACGCGGAACTGACCGAGAAGCTCGCCACCGCAGCCCATGCGGCCGGAGTGGTCGTGTTGACCTGTGGCATGTCCGGCAACATCATCCGGCTGCTGCCCCCGCTGACCATCAGCGACGAGCTGCTGACAGAAGGCCTCGACATCCTGGCCGGGCTGCTGGGCGACCTCTAGACCTGGGAAATCGGACGTCCGCCCCCGCGTGGGAAATCTCACATCAATCGGTTGGGGCCCGACAGTAGAGGAATACCGTTACTTTAGCTAACGTTCTATCCGTCAGCGCTTTAGCGCCGTTGCATTCACTGGCTTTCATTCGCAAGGGAACCGTTATGTCGACTACCACTCATGACGAGCGGCTGGCCCGCCGCGTCGAGGACCTCTCCGCCAACGACCCACAGTTCGCCGCCACCCGGCCGGACCCGGCGGTCGCCGCGGCCCTTGAGCAGCCGGGGCTGCGGCTGCCGCAGATCATCCGGACCGTGCTGGAGGGTTATGCGGACCGGGCGGCACTGGGGCAGCGCGCGGTGGAGTTCGTCAAGGACTCGGCGACCGGGCGCACCGAGCTGGAACTACTCCCCCGCTTTGAGACCATCACCTACCGTGAGCTCGGCGACCGGGTCGCAGCGCTGGGCCGCGCCCTGACCAGCGACTCGGTGCGGGCCGGCGACCGGGTCTGCGTGCTGGGCTTCAACAGCGTGGACTACACCACCATCGACATGGCGCTGGGCACGATCGGCGCGGTGTCGGTTCCGCTGCAGACCAGTGCGGCGATCACCCAGCTGCAGCCGATCGTTGCCGAGACCGAGCCCAGCTTGATCGCCGCGAGCGTGAATCAGCTGCCCGATACCGTCGAGTTGGTCCTCAGCGGCCCTGCGCCGGCCAAGGTCGTCGTCTTCGACTACCACCCCGAGGTCGACGACCAGCGCGAGGCCCTGGAAGCCGCCCGTACGCGGCTGGCAGACACCGCAGTGGTTGTGGAGACCCTGGCCGACGTCCGCGAGCGCGGAAAGGGGTCGCGGGACACCCCGGTCGCGGCGCCCGACCCGGGGGCCTCTGGCGACTCGCTGGCCCTGCTGATCTACACCTCCGGCAGCACCGGCGCACCCAAAGGTGCGATGTATCCGCAGCGCAACGTCGGCAAGATGTACTGCAGGTCGGACAGGAACTGGTTCGGGCCGAGCGCCGCGTCGATCACCCTCAACTTCATGCCGATGAGCCACGTCATGGGACGCGGAATCCTGTACGGGACGCTCGGCAATGGCGGCACCGCCTACTTCGCGGCCCGCAGTGACCTGTCGACGCTGCTGGAGGACCTCGAGCTGGTGCGGCCCACCGAGTTGAACTTCGTCCCGCGAATCTGGGAGACGCTGTTCGGCGAATTCCAGCGCCAGGTCGCGCGGCGGGTGTCGGACGCAGGCGATCCGGCCGAGCGCCGGGCCGTCGAGGCCGAGGTCTTGGACGAGCAGCGACACTACCTGCTGGGCGGGCGGTTCATTTTCGCGATGACCGGCTCGGCCCCCACCTCCCCGGAGTTGAGGGACTGGGTCGAGTCTCTGCTCGAGATGCATCTGTTGGACGGCTACGGCTCGACCGAGGCCGGGATGGTCTTGTTCGACGGCGAAGTGCAGCGTCCGCCGGTCATCGACTACAAGCTGGTCGACGTTCCGGATCTGGGCTACTTCAGCACCGACCGGCCGTATCCGCGCGGCGAATTGCTGCTGCGGACCGAGAACATGTTCCCCGGCTACTACAAGCGGCCCGAGATCACCGCGAACGTGTTCGACGCCGACGGCTACTACCGGACCGGCGACGTCGTCGCCGAGGTCGGTACCGACCGGCTCGTGTATGTCGATCGCCGCAACAACGTGTTGAAGCTCGCGCAGGGCGAGTTCGTCACCCTCGCGAAGCTCGAGGCGGTGTTCGGCAACAGCCCGCTGATCCGCCAGATCTACGTCTACGGCAACAGCGCACATCCCTACCTGCTGGCTGTTGTGGTGCCGACCGAAGACGCGCTGGCCAACTGCAATGTCTGGGACCTCGAGACGCTCAAGCCGCTGATTGCCGATTCGCTGCAAGACGTCGCGAAAGAGGCCGACCTGCAGTCCTATGAGGTGCCGCGCGACTTCATCCTCGAGACCACACCGTTCAGCCTGGAGAATGGTCTGCTGACCGGGATCCGCAAGCTGGCCTGGCCGAAGCTGAAGCAGCACTACGGCGAACGGCTGGAGCAGCTCTACGCCGAGCTGGCCGAAGGACAGGCCAACGAGTTGAGCGAACTGCGCCGCAGCGGCGCTGACGCGCCGGTGCTGCAAACGGTCAGCCGGGCTGCGGCTGCGATGCTGGGCACGGCGACCACTGAGCTGTCCCCTGAAGCCCATTTCACCGACCTGGGCGGAGACTCGTTGTCCGCGTTGACATTCGGCAACCTGCTACGCGAGATCTTCGACATCGACGTGCCGGTGGGCGTCATCGTCAGCCCGGCCAACGACCTGCGGGCCATCGCCGACTACATCGAGGGCGAGCGCCAAGGAACCAAGCGGCCAAGTTTCGCTGCCGTGCACGGTCGGAATGCGACGAAGGTGCACGCCAGTGACCTCACGCTGGACAAGTTCCTCGACGAGGCGACGCTGGCTGCCGCACCCAACCTGCCGCAGCCGACCGCCGAGGTGCGGACCGTGTTGTTGACCGGCGCGACCGGCTTCCTGGGCCGCTACCTGGCGCTGGAATGGCTCGAGCGGATGGACATGGTCGACGGCAAGGTGATCTGCCTGGCGCGGGCCAAGTCCGACGAAGAGGCCCGGGCCCGGCTGGACAAGACCTTCGACAGCGGTGACGCGAAGCTGCTGGCGCACTACCGGGAACTGGCAACCGACCATCTGGAGGTCATCGCCGGCGACAAGGGCGAGGCCAACCTCGGCCTGGACCCGCAGACCTGGCAGCGGCTGGCCGACACGGTCGATCTCATCCTCGATCCCGCGGCCCTGGTCAACCACGTCCTGCCGTACAGCGAACTGTTCGGCCCCAACGCGCTGGGCACCGCTGAACTGATCCGGATCGCGCTCGCGACAAAGCTGAAGCCGTACACCTACGTGTCGACGATCGGGGTGGGCGACCAGATCAAGCCGTCGAAGTTCGTTGAGGACGCCGACATCCGGGTGATCAGCCCGACCCGCCAGATCAACGACAACTACGCCAACGGCTACGGCAACAGCAAGTGGGCCGGCGAGGTGCTGCTGCGCGAGGCACACGACCTGTGCGGTCTGCCGGTCGCGGTGTTCCGGTGCGACATGATCCTGGCCGACATCACCTATGCGGGACAGCTCAACTTGCCGGACATGTTCACCCGGCTGATGCTGAGCCTGGTCGCCACCGGTATCGCCCCCCGCTCGTTCTACGAGCTGGACGCCGACGGCAACCGGCAGCGTGCGCACTACGACGGCCTTCCGGTCGAGTTCATCGCCGCGGCGATCTCCACCTTGGGGACCCAGGTGCTAGAGAACGGCGCCGCCTACCAGGCGTACCACGTGATGAACCCGTACGACGACGGCATCGGCCTCGACGAGTACATCGACTGGTTGATCGAGGCCGGATATTCGATCGAGCGCATCGGCGACTACCGGGACTGGTTGCAGCGGTTCGAGACATCGCTGCGGGCCCTGCCGGAGCGGCAGCGCCAGTACTCGCTACTGCCGCTGTTACACAACTACCACAACCCGGAGAAGCCGCTCCACGGATCGATGGCACCGACCGAGAAGTTCCGCGCCGCGGTGCAGGAGGCGAAAATCGGGCCCGACAAAGATATTCCGCATGTCGCGGCGCCGATCATCGTCAAGTACATCACCGACCTGCAGCTGCTCGGACTGCTCTGAGGTCAGAACGATAGTCAGCCCGGTGACCGGGCCGGCGATCGGCTTTCTCGTGTGTGCGAATTACTGCTGAGGATGCGGCCAGCGCAGATATGCCGCGCCGGACTCCGCACCCGCGTCTGCGCGGTTACGACGCCACCCTCGCTTCGGCTCCGCATCCGAAGGCGTTACGCGTGGCTTGGTCACCGCGCCCGATGACACCGCGGGCGACGGCTCGTACGCCGGATCGCGGTACGGCTCGGCGGCCGCCACCGATGCTGCGGGTTCCGCGGACCCCAGGGGTTGCACATCACGCGCCAGCCGTACGGCCGTGCGTGCCAACGCCAACCCACCCACGAAGACGATCAGCGCGCCCAGACCGGAGAAATACGAAATCTCGAGCACAGCCCGCTTGCGGTCGGTTGCGGCGACCGGATCGCCGGCGGACCCGATTCCCAACAGCGGAGCGACCTGGCCGCCGACGACGAACCATGCGCCGGCCAGGACTGCCAGCCAGCCGCCCAGCATCGCACTGACGCGGTTTCCGGCAACGATCAATAACAGACCGCCCACTACGGTGGCGGCTCCGGGAAGTACCTCCAGCCAGCCCCGGGCCGTGGTCCATGCCCAGTCACGATCAGGCGTGTACGCGAAATTGAAGTGTGGACCGACGAACGGCACCAACGCCCCCCAAGCACCCAAGATGACCAGGACCAATCCGCTGACCGCGCCGCGCGAGCGCGGCATACTCAGCCCGCGGGGTTGGTCGTATTCTGCGTATTTCATGACATCTCCTCGATAAATACCGGGCCCTTTTCCGGCTTCGGGGGGGTACCCGGCGACGCCGAGAAGTAACCAGCCCGGCATTTGAAGCCGCGTTAGGTGTGGCCGCTGGGGCTTGCGGGGCTGGAGTTACGAGTTGAGGCCGAGCAGCAGCAGCACGATAGCGATTACCGGAAAGATCCCCTGCGTTAGCGCCGCCCGCACCTTATCCGGTGCGGACAACAGCAGCACCACCGCGGCCGCGGCCATGGATCCGACGCCGGCG
Source organism: uncultured Actinomycetota bacterium (assembly GCA_963784665.1). Taxonomy (GTDB): domain Bacteria; phylum Actinomycetota; class Actinomycetes; order Mycobacteriales; family Mycobacteriaceae; genus Mycobacterium. The sequence continues at coordinate 560,614 of CAWASA010000017.1, read as the reverse complement.
AAAATGAACGCTGCTCCAACGGCGTTGTGTCCCATGACAACCGATGCCCGCAACGATCGCCAACGGTCTGCCCGTTGAGCCCAATAACGGCAACTGGCAAGGCCGATCGTCGCTTTGCGCTGGCGATCGGCCTTGTCGCGGGCGACGACTACTGGGGGTGGCCGACCGACGCGCCGGCGCGGTGCCGGCGGAAAAGGCCGCCCAGACCGTGCCGCGCCTCAGTGTCCGACGACTCGACTCGGTTCACCCGCGGCTCGGTTTGCGCACCCGAGGACGGCTCCGGCGGCGTCTCGGGGACCGATACCGATTCCACAGGTTCCGCGGGCGCTGCGGGTGCTTTGGGTTCTGGGGATTCCAGGGGCTGGACATCGCGTGCCAGCCGAACGGCCAGGCGCGCCAAGACAGCCCCGCCCAGGAAGACGATCAGCGCACCCAGACCGGAGAAATACGACACCTCGAGCAAGGCGCGCTTGCCTTCAGTTGAGGCAACTGGATCGCCGACGGCGCCAATGTGCAGCACCGGGGCAAACGCAGGTCCAACCACGAACCATGCGCCGCCGAGGACCGCGAGCCAACCGCCGAATATCGCGCTGACGCGATCCCTGGAACCGATCAGCAGCACGCCACCGGCCACAGTGGCGATTCCCGGGAGCACCTCAAGCCAGCCGCGGACCGCGGTCCAAACCCATTGCTGTCCAGGCGTATAGGCGAAATTGAAGTACGGACCGATGAACGGTATCAGCGCACCCCAAGCACCCAAAACGATCAACAGTAAACCGCTCACCGCGCCGCGGGAGCGTGGCATCCGCAGCCTGCCGGGGCCGTCGTTTTTCGCGCGTTTCATGACAACATCTCCTCGATAGATACCGAATAGACCGGTGTCAAATGAGTACCCAAAGAGCATGAAGATGTAACGTCCTCGGTGTCGGTGCGTGGTAACACGCGGGAGCACCCGATCTTGCTCTTGGCGCCAAGTGGCGCAACGCGATATCGGATGCGCACTCACTGTGGCGGTTGGGTGTCTCTGGTGAGCCGATCCGCTACGCCATGAGGCCGACTACCAGCAGCACGATGGCGATCACCGGAAAAGTGCCCTGGGTCAACGCGGCGCGCACCTTGTCCGGTGCCGACATCAGCAGCACCACCGCGGCCGCGGCCATGGATCCGACGCCGGCGAAAATCAGCGCCGCTCCAACGGCGTTGTGTCCCATGGCGATCCCGACGATGCCGATCCCGGTAATGATCGCCAAGAACAGGTTGTAGAAGCCCTGGTTGAAGGCGAGCAGCCGGGTGGTTTCGGCTTCCTCGGCCGTCGTGCCGAATGCGGCGCGGGTGCGCGGCGAGGTCCAGGTCAGCGACTCCATGGTGAAGATGTAGAGGTGCAATAACGCGGCCAGTGCGGCAAATACCAACCCCGCGACGATCATCGCGTCCTCCTAGATCTGATGGTGGCGACCCGCTTCGCCCGGCTCGCCGCGCTCGCGATCGCCACTAGTCGAACAGCCCAGGTTGCCCAAGCCGGGTGGCTCCGGCCGGCGGAGTCATGCCCAGGTGCGTCCACGCCTGCGCGGTGGCCACCCGGCCCCGCGGGGTACGGGCGACCATACCGGCGCGGACCAGGAAGGGCTCACACACCTCCTCTACGGTGGCCGCCTCTTCGCCCACCGCCACCGCCAGCGTCGACACCCCGACCGGACCGCCACCGAAGCTGCGGGTCAGTGCTGACAGCACCGCCCGGTCCAGCCGGTCCAATCCCAGTTCGTCGACGTCGTAGACCTCTAGCGCGGATTTGGCCACGTCGCGGGTGATCACCCCGTCGGCGCGCACCTCGGCGAAGTCCCGGACCCGGCGCAATAGCCGGTTGGCGATCCGTGGCGTACCGCGCGAGCGCCGGGCGATTTCCGTGGCGGCCTCAGCACCAAGCTCGATACCCAGAATCCCGGCGGAACGGGCCAGCACCCGCTCCAGCTCGGCGGGCTCGTAGAAATCCATGTGCGCGGTGAAACCGAACCGATCGCGCAGCGGGCCGGTCAGCGCGCCGGACCGGGTGGTGGCGCCGACCAGGGTGAAGGGAGCAACCTCCAGGGGAATCGACGTCGCCCCGGGACCTTTGCCCACCACCACGTCGACCCGGAAGTCTTCCATCGCCAGATAGAGCATCTCTTCGGCGGGCCGCGCGATGCGGTGGATTTCGTCGATGAACAGCACATCGTGCTCGACCAGGTTGGACAGCATTGCGGCCAAATCGCCGGCACGCTCCAGCGCAGGCCCCGACGTCACCCGCAACGAGGTTCCCAGCTCGGCCGCGATGATCATGGCCAGCGACGTCTTGCCCAGCCCCGGCGGACCGGACAGCAGAATGTGATCCGGTGTGCCGCCGCGGTTTTTGGCCCCTTCGATGACCAGCTGCAGCTGCTCGCGCACCCGCGGCTGGCCGATGAACTCCCCCAGGGAGCGGGGCCGCAGGCTGACGTCGATATCGCCCTCGCCGACCGTCAGCGCCGGCGAGAGGTCGCGATCGGGATAGTCCTCCGAAGAATCGCGGTCGGTCATCGGGACTTACCCAGCAAGGACAGGGCGGCCCGCAGAGCGCCGGACGTCGTCGCGTCCTGTTCGGTGGCCAGCACCTTGTCGGTGGCTTCTTCCGCCTGCTTGGCGGCAAATCCGAGCCCGACCAGGGCTTCCACCACCGGACCTCGCACCGCGTGGCCATTAAGAGCAGCGCCCGCGGGCAGGCCTCCAGGCGCGCCCGCTGCGCCGCCGCCGACCTTGTCACGCAACTCCAGCACCATCCGTTCGGCGCCGCGTTTGCCGATTCCGGGCACCCGGGTCAGCGCGACGACATCGCTGTCGTGCAGCGCCAGCCGCAGCGCCGCGGCGTCGTGTACGGCCAGTGTCGCCATGGCCAGCCGGGGCCCGACTCCCGACACCGACAGCAGCGTCAGAAACAGATCGCGGGTCTCGGCGTCGGGAAACCCGTACAACGTCATCGAATCCTCGCGCACGACCATCGCAGTTATCAGCCGGGCCTCGCTCCCCGACCGCAGTGTCGCCAGCGTCGACGGCGTCGCATTCACCCGGTAGCCGACACCGGCGGCCTCGATCACCACATGATCCAGTGCCACCTCGAGCACCTCACCGCGCACCGAGGCGATCATCGGGCGGCCTTCAACTTCGCCAGGTATGCCTGCCGTTGCTGCGCGGCCAGCGCCTCGGCCTTCTTAGTAGCCTCAGCCATCCTGGCGATCATCGGCGCTCGCCAGCAATGGCAGATTGCCAAAGCCAGCGCGTCGGCGGCGTCGGCCGGTGTCGGTTTGGCTTGCAGCTCAAGGATTCTGGTGATCATTGCGGTGACCTGTGCCTTGTCGGCGGCGCCGTTGCCGGTGACTGCGGCTTTGACCTCGCTGGGGGTATGGAAGTGGACGTCGATGCCGCGCTTGGCTGCCGCCAACGCGACGACGCCACCGGCTTGTGCCGTGCCCATCACCGTCGTCACATTCATTTGGGAGAACACCCGCTCGATGGCCACGACGTCCGGGTGATGGGTGGCCAGCCAATGCTCGACGGCATCACTGATAGCCAGCAACCGCTCGGGCAGCGGTGCATCCGACCGGGTACGCACCACGTCGACGTCCAGCGCGACGACAGTTCGCCCGCGCCCGCTTTCGACGATCGACAGCCCGCATCGGGTCAGTCCGGGATCGATGCCCATTACGCGCATACCCGCTCCCACCTAGTACCGAACAATCGTTCGATAGCCTAACGGGCGGGACCGACGTCGGCGGGCAGGACACGCTGCGAACGTAGCGTCCCCGGAATCAACGCCGTTCCGCGGGCGGACCCGGCAAAAGGCTGTTAGGTTTACCCGCACAATGGCGGACGGGGTGGCGGAAGGGTTCCAGTGGGCACACTGCTGATCCTGCTCGCCGCCGCGCTTTTCATCGCTTCCATCGTGGTGCTCGTCGTGGCTTTGCGGCGTCCCAAGAAACCGGCCCAGCCGGGCGGACGTCAGGATCCACTCTCGTTTAATGCGATGCCGGAATTCGGGCCCCGGCAACTCGGTCCCGGTGCCATCGTCAGCTACGGCGGCGTGGACTACGTGGTACGCGGATCGGTGACGTACCGGGAGGGCCCGTTCGTGTGGTGGGAACATCTGCTGGAAGGCGGCGACCAGCCGATCTGGTTCAGCGTCGAAGAGGACGACGGGCGCCTTGAGCTGGCAATGTGGGTGAGCCGCAAAGACCTTACGTTGCAACCTGGCGACCAGTACGTCGTCGACGGTGTGACGTTTCACGAGTCAGAACGCGGTCGCGCCTCCTACACCACCGAAGGCACCACCGGCCTGCCGGCAGGCGGTGAGATGGAATTCATCGATTGCACCAATTCCGACGAGACCGCGCTGCTCTCGTTCGAGCGCTGGGCCCCGGACATGCCGTGGGAGGTGTCGACGGGCAAGCCTGTGCTGACCGGAGAACTCACCGTCTACCCAGCGCCTCCGCCCTCCTCCCCGTAGGACGCGAAGGTTTTAGGTCGGTGCCACTTCATCATCTCGCCGTGACCCCGGCGGACGTGTCCGGGACGAAGCTCGGACTCGCGCTCAACGCGCCCGCACCACCGCCACTGGCCACCTGTCTCCTGGACCACCCCGACGGCGGTGCGCTGCTGCTCGGAGTCCTGGGCGCGTCGCATGTCGTCACCGTCGAGCACACCTCGGGCCGGTTTTCCGAGCAGGTCTCCTGTACGGCCCGCAGCCTCGGAGTCGATCTGCCGAAGCGAACTGACGCGCCCGGCTACTACCTGGAATCCAATACCCACACCTACGACGAGGCGACGTTCCGCCGAATCGCGCGCCAACTTCGTGAACGTTGTGCGCAGGGAAAAGAATGGCTCGGCGGCACGTTCCCCGGCGATGAGGCCGCGCTGACTGCGCTGGCCGCTGAACCCGACGGCAACGGGTGGCGTTGGCAGACCTGGCACCTGTACCCGGCGGGGTCGGGCGGGATGGTGGTCCACACGACGAGTCGGTGGCATCCATGAGCCGCAACCGCCTGTTTTTGATTGCGGGCGGACTGGCGGTCGCCGCCGTCGCTTGCCTGATCCCCGGAATATTGTTGCTGCACAAGGATATCGGCTCGTACATCGCGTCCCACTACCGTGAATACTCCCGCGATGCAGACGGAACGCGCTACGTCTGCACGGGATCCCCCAAGCAGGTGGCCGACACGCTCGCCAACTATCAGGCCCCCGCAGCGCGCGCTGCCAATGGCGACAGCCAATACCTGCGCTACAGCAGCAGCATCGTGATCGTCGGCCCCGACGGCACGTATCCGTGCAGTATCCGCGTCGAAGGCCTGGGCGCCAGGTACAGCCATGGCGGATTCATCTTCCTCGGTCCCGGCTTTACCCCGGGCTCTCCGGCGGGCGGCGGCGGAGGTAGCCCCGGCGGCCCGGGTGGGACCAAATAACGCCTAATCGGACTCCCGACCAAAAGGAGACAACCATGTACCACGCCCTCAATTTCGGAAGCGTGAACCTCGACCCGATCGTCCAGGGCGTGGTCGCCGTAGTTCTGTACTTCGGCGTCGGCGTCGTCGTCCTGATCGCCGGCTTCCTGATGGTCGACGTGCTCACGCCCGGAGATTTTCGCCGACTGGTGTTCATCGACCGACGCCCGAACGCCGTCGTCCTCGCCTCGGCCATGTATATCGCGCTCGCCATCGTGATCATCAGCGCCATCGCCAGCAGCTACAGCCAGCTCGGTCAGGGGCTCGTCGGCGTGGCCGTCTTTGGCTTCATCGGTGTGGTCCTGCAAGGAATGGCACTGATCATTCTGCAGATCGCGGTACCGGGTCGCTTCCGCGAGCACGTCGAGGATCCGCAGTTGCATCCGGCCGCGTTCGCCACTGCCACCATGCTGGTGGCCGTGGGAGGAGTGATTGCCGCCGCCATATCATGACGTCCACCGAACGCCGACCACACGCGCTGGTCCGGTCGACGGAGCTTCCGGGGCGCTGGCGGTCGCTGCTGCTGGCCGCCGTCGCAGCATGCGCGGCGTCCGGCATTATTTACGAACTCGCGCTGCTGACGCTGGCGGCGAGCCTGAATGGCGGCGGCATCGTCGCCACGTCACTGATCGTCGCGGGCTACATAGCCGCGCTCGGCGCGGGCGCCCTGCTGGTCAAGCCGCTGTTGGCGCATGCGGCGATTACCTTCATCGCGGTGGAGGTGCTGCTGGCCATTGTCGGCGGCTTGTCCGCCACGGCGCTGTACGTGGTGTTCGCATTCATCGACGACGAGTCGATGTGGGTGCTGGCGGTCAGCACGGCCCTGATCGGTGGACTGGTCGGTGCCGAGGTGCCACTGCTGATGACGCTGCTGCAACGCGGGCGGGTGCGCCCCGATAGAGACCCAGCCGCCGATGCCGGCCGGACGCTGGCCAACCTCAACGCAGCCGATTATCTCGGCGCATTTCTGGGCGGGCTCGTCTGGCCGTTCATCCTGCTGCCGCATCTGGGGATGATCCGGGGCGCGGCGGCCACCGGCATCGTCAACCTCGTGGCCGCGGCCATCGTGTCGATCTTTTTGCTGCGCCAGGTCGTTTCCGCCCGCCAACTGGTGATGGCGCTGTGCGCGCTCGCCGCGGCACTGGCGTTACTGACCACGCTGCTGGTGCGTGCTCGCGACATCGAAACGACCAGCCGGCAACGGCTCTACGCCGACCCGATCATCGCCTACCGGCACTCGGCCTACCAGGAGATCGTGGTAACCCGCCGCGGCAACGATATGCGCCTCTACCTCGACGGGGGTTTGCAGTTCTCGACCCGGGACGAATACCGCTACACGGAAAGCCTGGTCTACCCCGCGCTCGGTGCTGGCGCACGTTCGGTGCTGGTATTGGGCGGCGGCGACGGCTTGGCGGCCCGCGAACTGCTGCGTCAGCCCGGCGTCGGAAAGATCGTGCAGGTGGAGCTCGACCCTGCGGTGATCGAACTGGCGCGCGCCACCATGCACGAGGCCAACGGTGGCTCGCTGGATAACCCGCGCGTCAAGGTGGTGATCGACGACGCGATGGGCTGGCTGCGCGGCGCTCACGTCAGCCCCTCCGACGGCTTCGACGCGGTCATCGTCGACCTTCCCGATCCCGACACACCGGTGCTGGGCCGACTGTATTCAACCGAGTTCTACACACTGGTCGCGCACGTGCTCGCGCCCGACGGGCTCATGGTTGTGCAGGCAGGCAGCCCGTACTCGACGCAGACGGCGTTCTGGCGCACCATCTCATCGGTCCATGCCGCCGGCTACGCGGTGACGCCCTACCACGTGTATGTGCCGACGTTCGGTGACTGGGGTTTCGCCCTGGCGCGCCGCGGCGACATCGCGCCCAAAGCCACCGTGCCGCCCAACGCGCCCCCGCTGCGCTTCCTTGATCAGCACGTGCTCGACGCCGCCACGGTCTTCTCCGACGACACCCGCCCGCGCGCGCTGGATCCATCGACCCTCGACAATCCGCGCATCGTCGAGGACATGCGCCACGGGTACGACTAGGCGGCTTGGTCCGCTTCCACGACCCACACCACCCCCCGACCGACTGGATGCTGGTCAAGGCGCACGCCGTCGAAGCCCGCCGCGCGGCAGTGCACCGCGAAGGACTCCGCCTGTTGTTCGGTCCATCCGTGGCTCGCCAAGCCCGTGGCCCCCGGTTGCACCCGACGCTCCATGGCCAGAAAGCGCCCCGACGACGCCAGCACACGTCGTAGCTCGGCCAGTCCGGCCGTGACGTCGTTCCAGTGGTGCACCGTCTTTAGCGACCACACGACCGTTGCCCAACCATTGGTGACGGGCAGCGCTTCGGCACTGCCATGGGACCAGCTGATGTTCGAACGATCGCGCGTCACGGCGCGGGCGAGACGCAACATCACAGGAGCCGGATCAACACCGACGACCCGCGCACCCCGCCGGGCAGCGGCTCTCACCGCATTGCCTGGACCACAACCGATATCGACGACACGGTCGGTGTCCGATACAGAGGCCAGGTCGACTGCCAGGCGTGCGTGACCGCGCCCCATGATGAGCATGCCGAGGCCAGCCACCAGACCGGTCACGCCGGCAAAGCCCGCATGGTCGGCGTGATGATTGACCTCGGTCATTGATCGCCTCTTGTCGCTCGGGAACTGCGTCGCTGGTTGGGTTCCTCTACACCTTGCAGGTTCAAGTGGGGTTGAAGTCAAATGGCGGCATGGCCCTGATCCCGATAGGGCAGGCCGCGGCCACTGTGCTCGATACTCCCGAGCGGACGTGGCGCCCAATCGTTCAGGAACAGATCGCCGAGTTGAACCGCGTAATCGCGCAAGCGCAGCTAGCCCAGACGTTTTTGACTCATGCGCTGCATTGCCCCGCCGACCACCCCGCACGCCAATGCCCTGACATGACAGCGGCACTCGACAGCCTCGTCGAGGGGACAACAATCGATCAGTTGGCCGCCGAGCACACGTGATCGCCGGTTAGGCGAACCGACCTCACTCCTCGTCGAGAGCGGCCAACACCTCGTCAGAAACATCGACATTGGTCCAGACATTCTGCACGTCGTCGCTGTCTTCCAGCGCGTCGACGAGCTTGAACACCTTGCGGGCGCCGTCGATGTCGACGGGCACGCTGACGGACGGCTGAAAACTGGCCTCAGCGGAGTCGTAGTCGATGCCGGCGTCCTGCAAGGCGGTCCGCACCGCGACCAGGTCAGTCGGTTCGGTGATGATCTCGAAGCTGTCGCCGAGGTCGTTGACGTCCTCAGCGCCCGCGTCCAGCACGGCCGCCAGCACGTCGTCTTCGGCCAGGCCGTTCTTTTCCAGGGTGACGACGCCCTTCCGGGAGAACAGGTAAGCCACCGACCCGGGATCGGCCATGGTCCCGCCGTTGCGTGTCATCGCCACCCGCACCTCGCTGGCGGCACGGTTGCGGTTGTCGGTCAGACACTCGATCAGCACCGCCACGCCGTTGGGCGCGTAGCCCTCGTAGGTGATGGTTTGCCAGTCGGCGCCGCCGGCCTCCTCGCCTCCGCCGCGCTTCCGGGCCCGCTCGATGTTTTCGTTGGGCACCGAGCTCTTCTTTGCCTTCTGGATCGCGTCGTAGAGCGTGGGGTTGCCCGCTGGGTCACCGCCACCGACGCGAGCCGCAACCTCGATGTTCTTGATCAGCCGGGCGAACATCTTGCCGCGACGGGCGTCGACGACGGCCTTCTTGTGCTTGGTGGTGGCCCACTTGGAATGGCCGCTCATCGGTGTGACATACCTCTTCTGCACCTCTTCGGTTGCCTCGCAAAGTTCGACTGACGAGTCTACGTGGACGACCGGGATCGGTTGCTCGAGCGCTCCCCATCCGGCTCAGGGCCCCCAGGCGTCACAGAGACTTCGGGACATGCCGGTCCGGAAAGTGATATCGCATCCGCTATCGCTTTCCGGAATCACATTGCCATCGGTCGGTGGTGCTGCTGCGGCTTGTGTGCACGTTCCCCATCTCAGTGTTTACCGGTGACGATATCGACGAACAACTGGTGAATGCGACGGTCACCGGTCATCTCCGGGTGAAACGCGGTCGCCAGCACCGGGCCCTGCCGCACCGCGACGATGTGTCCCGCGGCGTGCGCCAGCACCTGCACCTCGTCACCGGCCCGCTCGACCCAGGGCGCCCGGATGAACACCGCACGCACCGGGTCATCGAAACCCGCGAACGCGACATCGCCTTCAAAGGAGTCGACCTGCCGTCCAAAAGCATTGCGCCGCACCGTCATATCGATCGCGCGCAGGGGCAGTGCCTCCCGCCCGCCCGTGCCGGCGTCGAGGATCTCGCTGGCCAGCAGGATCATGCCGGCACACGCGCCATACGCCGGCAGCCCGTCGGCCAGCCGGCACCGCAACGGCTCCAGCAAGTCGAGATCGAGCAGCAGGTGGCTCATGGTGGTGGACTCCCCACCGGGAATGACCAGCGCGTCGACCGCCTCGAGCTCGCTGCGCCGGCGCACCGGCATGGAATCGGCCCCCGCCTCGCGCAGCGCCGCCAGGTGCTCGCGGGTATCGCCTTGCAGCGCCAAGACCCCGATCTGCGGTGCGCTCACCGTTGAGTCGGCAGGTATCCGCGGGGGAAGCGGGTCAGGCCCTCCTGCATGACCGCCGCGACCATTTCGCCGGACTGGTTGAAGATCTTGCCCTGACAAAGCGAGCGGCCGCCGCAGGCCGACGGCGAGGACTGGTCGTAGAGCAGCCACTCGTCGGCGCGGAACACCCGCATGAACCACATCGCATGGTCCAGCGACGCCACCTGGAGGTGCTCGCGCTCATCGAGGTGTGTGACCTGCGCCGATCCCAGCAGCGTGAGGTCGCTCATGTAGGCCAATGCGCAGATGTGCAGCACCGGGTCGTCGGGCAGCGGATCACGGTGGCGAAACCACACCTGCTGCTGGGTGGCTTTGCCGGGCAGCCGCTGCAGGCGATCCTGCGGCACGATACGGATGTCCCACTCCTCGAACTGACGGAATCCGGCGTCGTCGAAGACCTTTATCGAGTTCAACCCCGGCAGCCCATCCGGTGGCGGCGCTGCCGGCATGGCGTCCTGGTGATTGATGCCTTCCTGATCGGTCTGGAACGACGCCGACATGGAAAAGATGGTTTCGCCGTGCTGGATGGCGTTGACCCGCCTGGTGCAAAACGAGCCGCCGTCGCGGAGGCGTTCGACGATGAAGACCGTGGGCGCCTTGGCGTCTCCGGGCCGGATGAAGTAGCCGTGCAGCGAGTGCACCAGGTGTCCGGGCTCGACGGTGCGCACCGCCGACACCAGCGACTGGCCTGCCACATGACCGCCGAAAGTGCGCTGAAAATAACCCGAGTCCGGGCTGAACACGCGCCCGCGGTAGATGTTGACCTCGAGTTGCTCGAGATCGAGGATCTGCTCGATCGACACGAAACGTTCTTACCAGCCGCGCTGGGCCAGTCGCTCCGGCTGCGCGATCTGCTCGGTGTTGATGCCCACCATCGGCTCACCCAGGCCGCGAGACACCTTTGCCAGCACGTCGGGGTCGTCGTAGAACGTGGTGGCCTTGACGATCGCGGCGGCGCGCTGTGCCGGGTCCCCGGATTTGAAGATGCCCGAGCCGACGAAGACGCCCTCGGCGCCGAGCTGCATCATCATCGCCGCGTCGGCGGGAGTCGCGATACCGCCCGCGGTGAACAGCGTGACCGGCAGCTTGCCCGCCCGGGCCACCTCGACGACGAGCTCATAGGGTGCCTGCAATTCCTTTGCCGCGACGTACAACTCGTCTTCAGACAACGACGTCAGGCGGCGGATCTCGCCGCTGATGGCCCGCATGTGCGTGGTCGCATTGGAGACGTCTCCGGTGCCCGCTTCGCCCTTGGACCGGATCATGGCCGCGCCCTCGTTGATGCGCCGCAGCGCCTCACCGAGATTGGTCGCCCCGCACACGAACGGCACGGTGAACTTCCACTTGTCGATGTGATGGGTGTAGTCGGCGGGAGTCAGCACTTCGGATTCGTCGATGTAGTCAACGCCGAGGCTCTGCAGGATCTGTGCCTCGACGAAATGCCCGATGCGCGCTTTGGCCATCACCGGGATGGTGACAGTGGCGATGATGCCCTCGATGATGTCGGGGTCGCTCATCCGTGATACCCCGCCCTGGGCGCGGATGTCGGCGGGCACCCGTTCCAGCGCCATCACCGCGACAGCGCCGGCGCTCTCCGCGATCCGGGCCTGTTCGGGGGTGACGACGTCCATGATGACGCCGCCCTTGAGCATCTCGGCCATGCCGCGTTTGATGCGCGCCGTTCCGGTTCGCCCGCTGCCGTTCGATGTAGCGGCGGTATCCACTGCTGATCTCCTTCAACTGTCGTCGATCCAGTCTAGTGAGGCCAACCTCACGCGCGTTTACCGCCGGTCAGCGGATGGACTGCAGCGGCCCCGGCGCCCGGCCGCCGGCCAGCGCGGCCGCGTCGGTGAGCAGTCCGGATAGCTGCATCGGATACACGGTCTGGCCCAAGGCGACGAGTTGGGCGATGTCAGCAGCATCACACCAGCGGTGGCCGTGGATGTAGCGGCGTTCCAGCTCGGTTCGGCCCGCGCAGGACAGCTCGAACCGACGGGTGCGGTAGACGAAGAAGAACTCCTCGCTGTCGATCAGTGCGCCGTTGAACTCGAAGACTTCATCGCGCCGCCAGACGGGCCCCACCATGTCGGCCGGCGTCACCCGTAAGCCGGTTTCTTCGGCCAACTCCCGCGCGGCGGCCTCGGCCAACCGCTCGCCTCGCCGCACCTCGCCTCCCACGGTGAACCACCATCTCGGCGCATGGTCGTCGGGGATGGCCGGATCCGACCCGCACAGCAGCAGCACCGAGCCGGTGTCGTCGAGTAGCACCACGCGCGCCGAAGTGCGATGGCTGAGCACACCATGGTCGCCGTGCGCCAACGCGTGGGGCCGCTCCACGATCTCGAAATAGCTTGGCAACGCGGCGGTTCCACCGAGCCGAAAGGTGCGCACCAGGAATCGCTCGCGCAGTGCCAGGGTGTCACGAACCGCATCGTTGTGGAATCGGCGGGCCAGCACCACCCGGGCCTCGGCGTCGGCCAACTCGGCGATCAGGCCCGACGGCAGCGATGCTGGATCAACGATCGCCAGTGCGGCCGAGAGCTCGTTTTCGCACGACTCACGCGCGTGCCGGGGCGCGCCCTCCGCGGCGTCGGCCAGCGCCGCCAATCGCCTACCTTCGGACGCGCCGCCATACGCATCGATCGCGACCGCGCGCGCCACCACCGCGCGCCGCGCCAGGGCACCGTCGAGCGCCTGCCAAGACAGGTCGTAGCGGACGTGCAGCCGGTCCAGCCGGTTGGCTGTCCGATAAGCCCAGGCGCCCAACAGCGCCAATACCGCGACCAGCACCGTGATGCCGACGATCAGCCATGTCATCAGCTGGCCACCTGAACCTTGGCGCCCGACCCGGCAACCGTCTCGTATACCCGCATGATCTGGCTGGCCACCACCGACCAGTCGTAGCGCTGGACGGCTTGGCAACCGGCCGCCACGTAACGTTCCCGCAGCACGTCATTCTCCAGCACCGCGACCAGCGCATCGGCCAGCGCGGCGCCGTCGCCGACCGGCACCAGGCACCCAACCTCACCGTCGCGCAGCACGCGCCGAAAGGCGTCCAGGTCGCTGGCCACCACCGGGGTACCGGCGGCCATCGCCTCGACCAAGACGATGCCGAAACTCTCGCCGCCAAGATTCGGCGCGCAGTAGACATCGGCACTGCGCATCGCCGACGCCTTCCCGGCGTCGTCGACCTGGCCCAGGAAACGCATGTGTTTCACCAATCCGGCCGCCTGGCTGCGCAATTCGTCCTCGTCGCCGCGACCGACAATCAGCAGCTGCACGTCTGGAAAGCGCTCGACCACCCGAGGCAGCGCGCCGAGCAGCACGGACATGCCCTTGCGGGGCTCGTCGTAGCGGCCCAGGAACAGCACCGTCTTACCCGGCCGCGGGTATCCGTCCAACCGCGGCGCCGAAGCGAATGAATCGACGTCGACCCCGTTGGGGATCTCCACCGCGTCGGTCCCCAGCGCCTCCATCTGCCAGCGGCGGGCCAGGTCGGACACCGCAATCCGGCCGACGATCTTTTCGTGCATCGGCCGCAGGATGCTCTGGAAGACCGTCAGGGTCAGCGATTTGGTGGTCGACGTGTGAAACGTCGCCACGATGGGACCCTCGGCGATGTTCAGGGCCAGCATCGACAGGCTCGGCGCATTGGGCTCGTGCAGGTGCAGGACGTCGAAATCACCTTCAGCAAGCCACTTTTTGACCTTGCGGTGGGTCGCGGGCCCGAACCGCAGCCGGGCGATCGACCCGTTGTAGGGAATGGGGACGGCCTTGCCGGCGGAGACGACGTAGTCGGGCAGCGCGGCGTGCGGCGAAACGGGAGCGAGCACGCTGACCTCCTGCCCGCGGCCGCGCATCACCTCGGCCAGTTGCAGGACATGCGACTGCACCCCGCCCGGGACGTCGAACGAGTACGGACAGACCATCCCGATCCGCATCAGGGTTCCCTCAGCCGGGCCCGTTTGGCCCGCCTTTCAGTGGACAGGTCGGCCAGCCACTGCGGCTGCAGCATGTGCCAGTCCTCGGGGTGGACGGCGATGTTCTTGGCGAACCGATCGGCCAGCGCCTGGGTGATGACACCGACTCGATTAGTTTCCGAGCCGCTGCTGCAGTCTAGCGGCGCTTGCATGTCGCAGCCCCAGCCTTGGACTTCATGGTCCTCGAACCAGCAGTGCGCCGGCAGCAGGGCGGCCCCGGTCTCGAGCGCGAGCTTCGCCGGGCCCGCGGGCATCCGGGTGGGTTCACCGAAGAAGTCGACCTGGACACCGGTGCGGGTCAGGTCGCGCTCGGCCATCAGGCACACCACCCCGTTGGCCCGCAGCCGCTCGCAGAGCACCTCGAAGGGTGGTCGGTCGCCGCCGGACAGCGGCAGCACTTCGAAGCCGAGGCTTTCGCGGTAGGCGATGAACCGCCGGTACAGCGATTCGGGTTTGAGCCGCTCCGCGACGGTGGTGAAGGTGCCGTGGGACTGCGCCAGCCATACCCCATTCACATCCCAGTTGCCGCTGTGCGGCAACGCCAGTACGGCGCCGCGGCCCGCGGCCAGCGCCGCATTCAAATTGTCTTGCCCCAGGACCGAGTCGTCGAGCTGGCGGGCCAGGGCGCGGTGATTCATCGTCGGCAGGCGGAACGCCTCGCGCCAGTAGCGGGCATAGGAGGCCAACGAGGCTCGCATCAGCGCGTCGGGCACGCCGGCCGGCGGCACACCGATGACGCGGGCCAAGTTCTTGCGCAGCTGCTCGGGCCCGCCGCGGCGCGCCGCATAGCGCGCTCCGGTGTCGAATGCGGTGCGCGCGGCGAATTCCGGCATCGCCCGCACCGCCATCCAGCCTGCGGCGTAGGCCCAGTCGGTCGCAGTACGGCTCACCAGGCGTCGTGGCGCCTCGATCACTTTCAGGCCCGCCGGTGTGGCGATCACGGCTCGCCCGTTCCCCGGTTCCCCGGACCCGGCTCCGCGTGATCGCCGGCGCTCGGCGGCATCGGTTGCGCCGCGCCGGGCGAAGTCCGCACCGTGTGCAACCGCTGCGCGCACGTGATCAGGCTGAGCACCGCCAGCAGCCACATCGCCACCGGCAACGCGGGCGGCCAGGCAACGAACGGAAAGTCCGACACGCCGGCTCCGGTGAGCACGATGATCAGCCGTTCCGGTCGTTCGATGAAGCCGCCGTCGCCGCGCAGGCCGCTGGCTTCCGCCCGGGCCTTGATGTAGGAAATCACCTGCGAGGTGACCAGACATATCAAGGTTGCCACCACCAGCAGCCGGTCCCGCATGCCGAACGCTATCCACCACAACAGCCCGCAGAACACCGCGCCGTCGCTGATGCGATCGCATGCAGCGTCCAGCACCGCGCCAAAGCGGGTGCCGCCGCCGCGCTCCCGGGCCATCGCCCCGTCGAGCATGTCGAACAGTACGAAAAACGAGACCACACACCCACCCGCGAACAGCTTGCCCATCGGGAAAAGGGTCAGCGCCCCGGCCACAGACCCGGTGGTCCCCACGATCGTGACGGCATCCGGCGTCAAGCCGACCCGCAACATAGCCCTCGCGGCCGGAGTGGTGAGCCGCGCGAACGCCGCCCGGGACAGGAACGGCACCTTACTCATGACTGCTTCGTCCACTCGGTGGCCAGCAGCTGGCGAGTCTCGCGCAGCAACTGCGGGATGACCTTGGACCCGCCGATGATGGTGATGAAGTTGGCGTCGCCACCCCAGCGCGGCACAACGTGCACGTGCAGGTGCTCGGCCAGCGATCCACCGGCCGAGGTCCCCAAGTTCAGGCCGACGTTGAAGCCGTGCGGCCGCGATACGTTCTTGATGACGCGAATCGCCTTCTGGGTGAAGCCCATCAATTCCGCGCTCTCCGCATCGGTCAGGTCCTCGAGCTCGGAAACCCGCCGATACGGCACCACCATCAAGTGCCCGGGGTTGTACGGGTAGAGGTTGAGCACAACGTAGACCAGTTCGCCGCGGGCGACAACCAGGCCCTCCTCGTCGGACATTCGCGGAATGTCGGTGAACGGCTGCTCGGATTCGGCGTTGTCGCGCTTCATCGGCGCTTCGGCCAGATAGGTCATCCGGTAAGGCGTCCATAACCGCTGCAGGTGGTCGCGCTCGCCGACGCCCCTGTCGAGGATGGTGTCGTCATCGCGATCGGCGCGTTGGTCGTCACTCACTGTCACTCACCGCCGGTTACTTTCACCAGTTCGGCTGTGGGAGCGGCATTCTCGCGATCAGCGATCCACTTCACGATGGCATCGACCGCGCTCTCGCGGGGCACGCCGTTGATCTGCGTGCGATCACCGAAACGGAAACTCACCGCCCCGGCCTGCGCGTCGCGGTCGCCGGCCAGCAACATAAACGGCACCTTTTGGCTGGTGTGTTGGACGATCTTCTTGGCCATCCGATCGTCGCTGTCGTCGACCTCGACCCGTACTCCGTGTGACTTCAGTTGGGCGGCAATGCTTTCCAGATAGGCGACGTGCTCATCGGCGACCGGGATGCCGACCACCTGGACGGGGGCCAGCCATGCCGGGAACGCCCCTGCGTAGTGCTCGGTGAGAATGCCGAAGAACCGCTCGATCGACCCGAACAACGCCCGGTGGATCATCACAGGCCGGCGTCGGGTGCCGTCTGGAGCGGTGTATTCGAGCTCGAAGCGCTCCGGGAAGTTGAAGTCCACCTGGATCGTCGACATCTGCCAGCTGCGGCCCAGTGCGTCCCGGGCCTGCACCGAGATCTTCGGTCCGTAGAACGCCGCACCGCCGGGATCGGGAACCAGCTCAAGGCCCGATTCCCGGGCGACGTCGGCCAGCGCGGCGGTGGCCTCCTCCCACACCTGCTCGGAGCCGACGAACTTCTCCGGGTCCTTGGTGGAGAGCTCCAGGTAGAAGTCCTCCAATCCGTAGTCACCGAGCAGTTCGAGCACGAACCGCAGCAGCGACGCCAATTCGTCGTGCAGCTGCTCGTGGGTGCAGAAGATGTGCGAATCGTCCATCGTGAACCCGCGCGCCCGGGTCAGCCCGTGCACCACGCCGGACTTCTCGTAGCGGTACACCGTGCCGAATTCGAAGAACCGCAACGGAAGTTCGCGATACGAGCGCCCGCGCGAGGCGAAGATCAGCGTGTGCATCGGGCAGTTCATCGGCTTGAGGTAATAGTCCTGGCCGGGCTTGCGCACCGTTCCGTCGTCGTTGTACTCGGCGTCTAGGTGCATCGGTGGGAACATGCCGTCGGCGTACCAGTCCAAGTGGCCCGAGGTGTGGAACAGCTGCGCCTTGGTGATGTGCGGGGTGTTGACGAATTCGTACCCCGCCTCGATGTGCTTGCGCCGCGAGTACTCCTCCAGCTCCCTGCGCACGATGCCGCCCCTGGGGTGGAAAACCGCCAGGCCGGAACCGATTTCGTCGGGAAAGCTGAACAGGTCCAGCTCGGCGCCCAGCTTGCGGTGGTCGCGGCGCTGGGCTTCCGCGATCAGCTCCAGGTGGCGGTCGAGCGCCTCCTGTGATTCCCACGCGGTGCCGTAGATGCGTTGCAGGCTGGCGTTTTCCTGGTCACCCCGCCAGTAGGCAGCGGAGCTTCTGGTCAGCTTGAACGCCGGAATGTGCTTGGTGGTCGGGATGTGCGGTCCCCGGCACAGGTCACCCCAAACCCTTTCCCGGGTACGGGGACTGAGGTTGTCGTACGCGGTGAGTTCGTCGCCCCCGACCTCCATGACATCAGGGTCGCCGGACTTGTCGTCGACGAGTTCGAGCTTGTAGGGCTCGTTCGTCAGCTCCTTGCGCGCCTGGTCTTTGGACTCGTAGACGCGCCGCTCGAATAGCTGTCCCTCTTTGACGATCTGACGCATCCGCTTTTCCAGCGCCGCCAAATCCTCCGGCGTGAACGGCTCCGCCACGTCGAAGTCGTAGTAGAAGCCATCGGTGATGGGAGGCCCGATCCCCAATTTGGCTTCCGGGAACAGGTCTTGGACCGCCTGGGCCAACACGTGCGCGGTCGAATGCCGGATGACACTGCGACCTTCGTCGGTGTTGGCCGCTACCGGCGCGACGTCAGCGTCGGCTTCGGGCACCCAACTCAAGTCGCGCAGCTTGCCTTCGGCGTCGCGCACCACGACGATCGCGTCGGGCGCGCCCCGCCTCGGCAACCCCGCCTCACCGACCGCGGCGGCCGCGGTCGTGCCAGCAGGGACCCGGATCGGGGCTGCTGGGGCGTGGTCTGGCGGGGCGCTCATCGGGTTGGTTCTCCCATGTTTGAGGGGTTTGATAATCCTGAATAGTGGTTGCCATGCTATCGGTGCCGACGTTTGTCAGGGCTGGCCAGGCTTAAGCCGCACAAACAGTGCGTCGGCTTCGGTCAGCAGGGTGTCACCGTCGGCCAACCGGCCCGACACGAAGATCTTGCGCCCGTCCACCCGATCGACTCCCGCGTCGAACTGCAGTTCCTTTTCGATCGGCACGATGCTGCGGTAATTGATCTTGAGATAGGCGGTGCGCTGGTAGGGGCCCCCGGTCAGCACCGAGGACGTCAACCCGAGCACGGTGTCGAACAGCAGGCCCAAGGCGCCGCCGTGCACGGCGCCGTTGCGTCCCAGATGAAAGCGTGCGAATCGGGCACAGCCATGGATCCGGCCGTCGTCAGTCTTACGGGCCGACATCGGGACCGTGAGGATGTTGCCCCGCATCGGCAGGTCCATCCGGCGCCCCGACGGCGACTCCCACTCGTCGGCGTCGAACGGGCTCAGTAAGAGCGACACCTTCTCGAGCAGGCCAGCGGCCTCGGTGATCACCTGGTCAGGCGCGTCGACGGCACGGGCGTGATCTTGCAAGGTGCGCACGGCGTCGATGAACCTGCCGTAGTCGGGCCCGCCCTTGGTCGTCGGTTCGGGCGGATTGAACCCGCCGCCAGGGTGTTGCTGATCTTCCGCCACCACAACACCGTATTGCCCCCTGAACGCGTCTTCGCGCGGCGGGTTAGACCGTCTGCTGAGCCCCGGCGGCCGATAAGGTTTCGAACTCGTCGTCGCTCAGCGTGATCTGGGCGGCGGCGACGTTTTCCTCCAGGTGCGCCACCCGCGACGTACCCGGAATCGGCAAAATCACCGGCGACCGTTTCAGCAACCAGGCCAGCGCCAGTTGCGAGGGGGTCGCGTCGTGGTCGGCGGCGATGCGCTGCAGCGGCCCGTCCGGGGCGGCCAGCGGCCCTGCGGCCAGCGGGAACCACGGGATGAAACCGATGCCCCGGCTGGTCGCGGCATCCAACAGCGGCTCGGCACCACGCGCCGCCAGGTTGTACATGTTCTGCACCGACACGATCTCGGTGACCTGCTGGGCCGCGCCGAGTTGATCGACATCGATCTCGGACAGGCCGATATGGCGGACCTTGCCTTCGTTCTTCAATGTGAGCAGTTCGCCCACCTGGTCAGCCAACGGGAAGTTCGAGTCGATGCGGTGCAGCTGAAACAGGTCGATGGTGTCGACGCCGAGTCGGCGCAGGCTCATCTCGCATTCCTGGCGCAGGTAATTCGGATTACCGAGCGGGATCCAGATGTCCGGACCGGTGCGCAGCAGACCCGCCTTGGTGGCGATCACCAGACCGTCGTAAGGATGCAGCGCCTCGTGGATGATCTCCTCGGAGATGTAGGGGCCGTAGGAGTCTGCGGTGTCGATGAAGTTCACGCCGAGTTCGACGGCACGCCGCAACACTCTGACGGCCTCGTCGCGGTCAGCGGGCGGGCCCCACACGCCCTTACCGGTCAGCCGCATCGCGCCGAAGCCGAGTCGGTTGACGGTCAGGTCGCCGCCGAGTGTGAACGTTCCGGATGCTTCTGCAACAGTTTTGGAGTTCTGTGTCGTCACTTCTACGACCGTACGCCGGAAACGTAGCTACGCATCTTGACATGGCAAGCTGAGCAGGTGGACCTAGCAGCGCTCGAGGAACTTCCGCTGACGTACCCGGAGGTGGGGGCGACCGCATCCGGGCAGCTGCCTGCGGGGTACGACCACCTTCGTCATGAGGCCCAGATCGGCACCGGGGTACAGCGTTTCGAGCAAGCCGCCGACGCCGTCATGCATTGGGGCATGCAGCGCGGAGCCGGCTTGCGGGTGCAGGCCAGCTCCGACGTCGTCGTCCTCGACGCGGTGGTTTTGGTACGTATGGGTTTTCTGCCTGCGCCGTGCCGCGTGGTGTACGTCGTCGACGAGCCCGATATTCGCGGGTTCGCCTACGGCACTCTGCCGGGTCATCCGGAGTCCGGCGAGGAACGCTTCGTCGTACGCCGCGACCCCGACACCTCCGCGGTATTCGCGGAGGTGTCGGCGTTCTCCCGGCCCGCGACCTGGTGGAGCAAGGCCGGTGGGCCACTGGTGTCGGTGGCCCAGCGCGTCATCGCCAAGCGCTACCTGCGCGCGGTGTGAGCCGTCTGGTCAAAGGCGCCCGATGCTGCCCCCGATGCTGCCCCTGTGCACGCCCTGCGCCAGGCGAGCCAGCGCGATGGCGCCAACAAGCAAACCGAAGTCGCGCAGCGCGACGTCGTAGAAACCGGGCCCGGTGACCAGGTCGCGGCGCGACCGCGGCGGCCAGGCGGCCACCGGCGACCCCGACCATCGGCGCGTTGACGATGGGTACCCGCAGCCCGAAACTCGTTGACCAGGGCGTCGATAACATCGGTGGCTAGTGAGCCGCCGACGGAATGGTCTTCAGCACGGTCAGCATGACCACCGAATCCTCGACCGCGTGCAGGGCGTGCCGTTCGGCCGGAATCGCGACATAGTCGCCGGTCTTGCCTTCCCAAGCGTCGCCACCGGTCGTCAGGCGCACGTGCCCCTGCAGCACCTGCAGCGTGGCCTCACCGGGGCTGTCGTGTTCGGCGAGGTCATGGCCGGCAAGCAGAGCCAGCACGGTCTGCCGAAGCTCATGGGTGTGACCACCGTGGATAGTGTGCGCGGCCCGCCCGCTGTGCGACTGTTTGGCCTCGGCCAGCTTTTCGGAGGCGAGGCTGGTCAACGAGATGGATTCCATAAGGTGAGTCCTTCGGTCTTGGTAGCCCGCAATCATCCGGCTAATAGCAGTATCCCCGTCACGAGCAACGCAACCACCTTGACCGCCTCCAAGCCGACATACATGTAGTGAGCTCCGGAGCGCGGTGCATCCACCCCGGCGAGCACCTTGTCGGAACGGCGGGTCAATCGGGGGCGCACTGCTATCAACTGGATGGCCAGTGCGGCAACGGCGACGGAAAACGCCACGGCGATGCGCGCCGGTGTCGGGCCGGCCACCACGATCGCCACGATGACGAGGGCGAAACCGACCTCCGCGGTATTGAGCGCACGAAAGACCAAGCGCCCGATGCCAAGTCCGATCTGCAACGTCACGTTGGGCGCGCGGAACTTCAGCGGGGCTTCCAGGAATGAGATGGCCAGCACCATGCCGAGCCAGACGAAAGTGACCGCAACGGCGATCGCCGGACCGGAACTCACTCGTCCGCTCCCTCCAGCGTCAGATGAGCCAGGCACAGATCCGGCTCGACGAACGCTTCGAGCCGGTCGACCGAGACCGGCACTCCCCAGGTTTCCATGGCCCCTTGCATGAGACCGAGGTGCACCGGGCAGACGACGTTGGTGCGGTTCTCGGCCAGTTCCAGAAACGGGCAGTGTCGCAGGCCGACCTGTTGCTCCCCGTTGTTCACCCGGCGCTCGGGGGCAAAGCCGATCTCGTCGAGCACATCGACCAAATGGTCGATGGCCTCGTCGGCGCTGATGTCATCTGAGCGCAGCGACTGCAGTGTTGAATCCAGTTTTCGTCCCCAGGCCCGTCCCGCGGCCAGGGCCTTGGCGCGCGGATCCCGCTCGGCGGCAAAAGCCATGGTCAGGATCTCGGCGAGCAGCCGATATTGCCGCGTTCCACCGCGATCCATCTGCCGGACCGCGCGGAACATCAGCGGTGGACGCCCCGGCCCTTTACGGCCGAGCTCGACGTGCTCCACTTGCCCATCGCCGACCAGGCTGTCGAGGTGGAAGCGGACGGTGTTCGGATGCACGCCCAGTACATCGGCGATCGCGATGATGCTCATCGGATCAGCCGACGCCCGCAATACCCGCAGCACCTCCCGACGGCGACTGGCGGATTCCCCGATCGACGTGACCTGGAACGTCAAGGGTCCCTCACACTCCTTCAGCATCGGCGGTTCTCGGCTGGGCGGCCACCAGAGGTGTGTCGACGCCGAGTGGACCGATCTTGGCCGCCCCGCCCGGGGACCCCAAGGGAGCATCGCGCCCCGGCAGGGTTTCGGCAAAGAATGCCTCATTGTCGGCCAGGTAGGGTTTAAGCTCCTCGGGCAGGTCGTCTTCGTAGTAGATCGCATCAACAGGACACACCGGCTCGCACGCGCCACAGTCGACGCATTCGTCGGGATGGATGTAGAGCGAACGGGCGCCCTCGTAGATGCAGTCCACTGGGCATTCGTCAACACAAGCCCGGTCCATCACGTCGACGCAAGGCTTCCCGATCACGTACGTCATGCGATAGAGTTTACACAATATGGTTTGTAAAAACTAGCCTGAGAGCGGGAGAACATATGGCCGCCAACGAGCTTGACGTCCGGCAGCTGCGTAAGCCGGACAAGCACCCCACGATCTTCGCGACCTACGCCGCACTGTCGGTCGGCGAATCGTTCGTCTTGGTGAACAACCACGACCCCAAACACCTGCGTGCGGAATTCGACGCCGATCACCGAGGCAGCTACGAGTGGGAATACCTCGAAAAGGGTCCCGACGTCTGGCGGATCAGGATCAGCAAAACCCTTGCGCGGCAGGCATTGTGATGCTCGGACAGCGGGGCGGTTCGCGGCCTCCCCTGCCTTCATCGAGCCGCGCCGACGACGCCGTTGCTGGCCATTGGCTACTGGCGCGGCTCGGTAAACGCGTGCTTCGCCCCGGCGGTGCCGAGCTCACCCGCGCACTGCTGGCCCGCGCCGAGCTGACCGACGCGGACGTGCTCGAGCTGGCGCCGGGCCTGGGCCGCACCGCCACAGAAATCCTGGCCCGAGGCCCACGGTCGTACGTCGGCGCCGAAAGTGACCCCGACGCGGCCAACGCGGTTCGCGGCGTGCTCACCGAACTCGGGGCCGAAAATGGAGCTGTGCGGGTCGCCGACGCGGCCGCCACCGGATTACCCGCCGCCAGCAGCGATGTCGTCATCGGAGAGGCGATGCTGACGATGCAGGGCGATGCGGCCAAGCACGCCATAGTCGCCGAGGCATCGCGAGTGCTGCGGCCGCACGGACGCTACGCGATCCACGAACTCGCTCTCACACCCGACACCGTCTCAGAGGAAATCAGCACCGACATAAGGCAGTCGCTGGCCCGTGCAATCAAGGTGAACGCGCGACCGCTGACCATTGCGGAATGGTCACGATTGCTGGCCGACCACGGACTGGTGGTCGACCACGTCGCGACCGCACCGATGGCCCTGCTCCAACCGCGACGAGTGATCGCCGACGAAGGACTGCTCGGAGCGCTGCGGTTCGCCAAAAACGTGCTCGTTCATCGTGATGCCCGCAAGCGAGTCCTCACCATGCGCCGCACGTTACACAAGCATCGTAAGCAGCTGGCCGCCGTCGCCATCGTCGCCCACAAACCCGCGGCATAGCTGCCGGCCAGGGGCCGGCACCCGCAACCTCCGGGACTTGTGCCCTGTCCGGCTGGTGACAAACGCCTCTGACTCCGAACACGTCCAGATCAATACGGTCGTGCATGAGCGGCTTGAAGCCGACTTCGGCTGAGCGAACTAACAGGCCGACGGATACGCCAACGAATAGAGGACAAGCCATGTCATCGCGCAACGCATCTATGGGAATTGTCGTAGGCATCGACGACTCGCCGGCCGCCAGGGCAGCGGTGCAGTGGGCAGCACGCGACGCCGAGCTGCGGAATATCCCGCTGACGCTCGTGCATGCAGTTTCGCCGGAGGTTTCGACATGGCTGCGGACGCCGATGCCCGCGGGCGTGGTGCGTTGGCAGCAGGATCACGGTCGCCGACTGGTCGACGGTGCGCTCAAGGTCATCGAGGAGGCAACTGTGCGTGGCGGTCCCGCCGGGGTCCACACCGAAATCTTGGCGTCGGGAGCGGTTCCCACCTTGATCGACTTGTCCAAAGACGCGGAGATGCTCGTCGCAGGGGCACAAGGCAGTGGGCGGTGGCCCGGCCGGCTGCTCGGTTCGGTCAGTTCGGCCCTGCTCCGTCACGCCCATTGCCCGGTCGCGATCGTCCACGACGAAGAGCCGTCCATACCGGACGTCGGTCAGGCGCCGGTATTGGTCGGCATCGACGGCTCACCGGCATCTGAGTTGGCGACCGCGATCGCGTTCGATGAGGCCTCGCGCCGCCACACCAGCTTGATCGCGCTGCACGCATGGAGCGATCTAGACGTATCGGAGTGGCCCGGAATCGATTGGCCCGCAACACAATCAATGGCCGAAGAGGTATTAGCCGAGCGGTTGGCGGGCTGGCAAGAACAGTATCCCGACGTGCAGGTGAGCCGTAGCGTCGTGCAGGCTCAGCCGGCACGCCAGCTCGTCCAGCGGTCCGGAGAAGCCCAACTGGTCGTGGTCGGCAGCCGGGGTCGCGGCGGATTCGCCGGAATGTTGGTGGGCTCAGTCGGCGAAACCGTTGCTCAAATGGCGCGGGTCCCGGTAATCGTGGCACGCGAGTCGCTGGCATAGGACGAGCGCGCTGAGCCGAATTGGGCGTGCACGCTGCGGCTGGGCCGGTCATCACTGTTCCCGTTCACCGTGGCCTGTCCTGGGTTTCGCATCGTCTGGTGAGAATCGCAGCCGTCGTTCCACCACGGAGCGCGCGACATCGTTGAGCCGCTTGTTGTGGACGTGGGCGTACGCGCGCAGCCGCACCAACGCTTCGAGTTCCGAGACGCCGAGTTCCGCCGAAAGCATGCCCGCCGCCTGGTGAACCTGGGCGTGCCAAAGCACCGGACCCTGGCCGTCGGCGTGCTCACCGTCCACCGGTGTGGCGATGCCGCTCTGCGCGTCGAGCACCAGAAGCAGCGCGGTGTCGGCGTAGATCAAGGCGTCCACCAGCTGCTCCTGGTTCAGGTGACCAGGGGCGTCGTCGTAAAGATCGAGCACACCCACCCGGATGGCGCCCAGCGCCAGCGGAAGGCTGTACATGCCGCTTACGCCGAGGCGACCTACTTCGGATGCGAACATTGGCCATCGGCGGATGCTCATCGGTGCGGCCAAATCCCCGACGAGAATTGGCCTGCCCGACTCCAGCGCATCGGTTCCCGGTCCCTGGCCCAGGGTGGCTTGCAACTCCTCCACCTCACTGACGCGGGAATCCGTGACGTACACCGGTTCCAACGAGCTCATGCCGCCCGTCACCATCAGGCCCGCCCCGCTGACGCCGACCGCTTCCACGCACGCAAGACATGCATGCTTGGGCGACATGGATGACCCTTCACCCTCTGCGAGTAACGCGATCGAGCCCCAGATCCGGGACGCCCGATTACCGTTCACGGCTGACCGCTCTCCCGGTGAGCGACATCGTGCGTCCCACTCTTCTCGTTTCGCACTCGGTGATCATTGCTTTGCAGTGGGCGACGCATAAGAGCCGAAGGTCACCGGATAGCCTCGCGTGCGCCGGAGCTGCGGGGCGGCGTCAGCACGAGCCCGGACCTAGTGCCGGACGACAAGCACCGAGCATTCGGGATGACGAAAAAGCGGATGTCCGTGAGGTCCGACGAGCCCGGCGAGCTGACCGGCCTCGGCGCCACTGAGCACCGCGAGCTGAACTCGCTCGTCGTTGGCGCTGAGAAAGTGGGCGATGGCTGCCTTGGTGGTGATCGGGTAGACGCGCACCTCGGGATGACGCTGCCCCCATTCCTGGACCCGACGCTCGAACCCGCCGTCGGCGTGATCGGTAAGTTCTTCTGGTCGGCCTCCGAGCACGAGCATGGGAGCGTTGCGCCACTTCGCTTCGCAGGCAGCATATTTGACGACGGCGTCGTTGTCGGGTGCGTCGGTCATCCGGACCACGATCCAGTTGATGTCGGGCGGTGGCAGGTCGACTTCTGTGCGTATCACCGCGACCGGGCAATGCGCCTCCTCGGCGAGCTCGGTTGCCGTCGAACCCAAGATCGAACGGGCGAAGCGCCCGATGCCGACGGAGCCGACGCAGATCATCTCGGCATCGCGAGATGCCTCCACGAGCACCGGTCCGGCCGGACCGCGTGGGACCTCGGTCTCGACGTTGACGAGCTTTTGGCTGGACTCAATCGCGAGTTGTGCTTCGCGAAGCGATTTTTCGGCATGGGCGAGGTCGCGGTCGTAGTCGTCCGGGGATGGATGTATCTGCTTGATAACCGCGATGAGGCGCAGCGGCACAGCGCGGCTGATGGCCTCGTCGACACCCCAGAGCGCGGCCGCGATCGCCGCCTGCGAACCATCGATGCCAACGATGATCGGTTTCATTGGAATACCTCTCGGCTTGACTAACGACGAGTGGCCAGATCCGGCCCGGGCTGGGCCAGCCGGTAAACGTCGACCAGCCGTGCGACATCGGCCGGCGTGATGATGCCGACGACCTGGCCGCCTTCCAAGCCGCCCTCCACCACCAGAGCCCGGCCGCGGGGACCAACCGGTGCCATCCGCTCGAGCAGCGCGGTCAGCGGCTCCTGTGGTGCAGCGGTCGGCACCGCGTGCAGCGGTAGAGCAATGTCACCCACGCTGGTAGTCGCGCGTCGCCCGGGCGCAACATCGCGCAGCTGTGTCAGTGTCACCAGACCTACGGTCGATCCATTCCGGTCGGTGACCGGGTAGGCCGAGTGACGGTCGCCGAGCACATAACGATGGATGAATTCGTCAACGGAGATCCATCCGGGGGCGGTGTGCGGCCGGGCAGTCATCGCGTCGGCGACACGCACCCCGGCGAACAGCTGTTGGGTCGATACGCGGGTCTCTTCCTCGCGACTGGCCGCGAAGATGAACCAGCCGATGAACGCCAACCAGACGCCACCGACGAGGCCGCCCGCCACAAACTCGGCCAGTCCCAACGCAATCAGAATGAATGCGAGGACTCGTCCGGCATGCGCCGCGCCGATGGTGGCGCGGACACTGTCGCCGTGGCGGCGCCATAGAACGGCCCGCAAGACCCGGCCGCCGTCCAACGGGGCGCCCGGTAACAGGTTGAACAGGCCCAGCAATAGGTTGATGACCGCCAACCACGACGCAACGCCGATGACGATGGGGGCAGCCCGCACGGTGTGCAGCACTGCGACCAGCCCGCCGAAGATGGCCGCCAGCGCAAGGCTGGTGGCAGGGCCCGCGATTGCGATCCGAAAGGCCGCTTTGGGCGTCTTCGCCTCGCCACCGAGAGTGGTCACACCGCCGAACAGCCACAGCGTCACGCTGCCCACGCCAACCCCCACGCGGCGGGCGACGACGGCATGAGCGAGCTCGTGGGCCAATAGCGATGCCAGCAGCACCAGCGCACCGCACACTCCGGCCAGCCAATAGACCGCGGGCGAGTACCCCTTCACGGTGCCGGGTAACGTGCTTGCCAGGCTCCAGGTGAACAACCACAGGATGACCAGCACGCTCCAGTGGACCTTCACCGGAAACCCGGCGATCCGCCCTAGCGGGATCGCATCGCGCATCTGGAAACCTCCAAAGTTGTTGGCGCGTGTCGGCTCGATTCGCCGCCTCTTGCCCGAAAGTAGGGTGACGGCGTAGCCGGCACTAGGGTCGTTGGACCTTCTGCTGGCGGCCAATCGGCCTGCGCGCAGCGAGAAAAGGATTTCGATGGCCGATCGGGATTCACCTATGGCTCAAGGCCAACTACGACAAAGGCATGTTGACTGTCTAGGCGGCCCGCTTCACGAAGGGTGTCAACTGATTTCAACAGGAGGCAGTGCCGGCTCTGTCAGAGCCAGCCGCTCGACCCGGTGCTTGATTCCCAGCAACAAACCCCGCGTGCTCAGCGCCAGCACCGGCCTGATCGGTTCCATGGCAAATACTTCTCCCGGGTGCCGCAAAGCGATTCTGGCGCGGGTGAGGAGCCGGACCCGGTCTTCCCAGTGCGGCTGCAGGTGGAACGACCACACCGCGTTCCAGCGCTGATCCGCTCGCGTGGCATTGAGCACGATGTACTTTTCGGGCACGATCTCGGCGACGCTCAACGTCACACCGTCTGGTAGCCCCATCCAGCCTTCGGGCGCCAGGCGCACCACATCCCCCACCGCAAGTCGTTGCCATTCCGGGTGGACCCGGTCGGCGTCGCGATGCCGGAGGCCCACCATGTTTTTCAGCCCTTGGCAACCGTAGAAGCCACCGCGGTCCTGACCCATCTGCAACAGCCAGGGCCAGACCGCAGATACGGGCGCGTCGATGTACACCGCCTCGGTTGTCTGAATAGCCGGATCGGCTACCAAGGCGTCGCCGGGCAGCAGCATCTGACACTCCGCTTTGGTTGCGCCCCAATTGCGGTAGTACCGCCGCGCGCCATACAGCACCGCGACCAGCGCCGCCGTCTCAGTGATCCGCTTTGTCACGTTGACCATTGCGCCAGTCTCGGTGGACAATGCGCCTGTCCGCCAGGGTCAATGGTCCTCGCGGCCATGCCGATATTCCCTGCGGCTGATGCCGCCGGCTTGCTTGGCTATTCCGGGGTGATGACTTTGGGCCCTTTCCGCAATCTGCGCGTGACGGAATAATGGCGTCGTCTGACGTAACTTGGCTGCGGCGGTTCCGGCTGAACAAAGGAGTATGACAGCTATGGGTGCTAACCCACCGTTGTTGTTGACCGATACTGACGTAGATGCTTTGGCTTCGGAATTCCTGGAATCGCATTACCTCGGCCCGATTTATGCCGACTGGTCACCCGATCGACGCCTCGACACGTTCCTGCGGCGGCGCGGCCTGTCCCGTGTCGCCGACAACGGTGACCTCGCCAATATCGTTCTGGAACGCATCATGGTTCACGTGGGTCGTGCCTCGCAGCCGGCACGACATTGATCACCTTATCGGTGGGTAGACCGGCCCCACCGCTTCGGGACTTACGGCACTATCGACTCTCGTGCCGCACGGCGGATAGTGATTGCCGATCAGCGTGGATCGGAGATGAGCGGAAATGGAACAGCTGACTACCCTGGAGGCCAGCTTCCTGGAGGCCGAAGATGCCGACCGGCACCTGAGTCTGGCGATCGGCACGCTGGCCATCATCGATGGACCGATGCCCGAACAGCAGCGGCTTATCGTGACGCTGTCCGACCGCATACGCGACGTCCCCCGGCTCACGCAGCTGGTGCATAAACATGCGTTCGACCTGACGGCACCGGAATGGGTCGACGACGCCAACTTCGACATCACCCATCACGTGCGTTGGGCGGCATTGCCGCAGCCGGGCGACGACGCCGCATTGTTCCGCTTAATCGCCGATCTCATGGAACGCAGGCTCGATCGTGATCACCCGTTGTGGGAGTGCTGGGTCGTGGAAGGCCTGCCGGACGGGCGGTGGGCCGCGCTGATAAAGATTCATCACTGCCTGGCCGACGGGATCGCCGCCGTGCGGATGTTAGCCAGTTTTGCTGATGCTGGTGCGGGTGCCACGTTCGCGAGCGATATCCGCGCCGCCAAGGAGCTGCCGTCGTCTATCGTTCTGCAGGCGGGACTCAGCCGTAACCCGCTCACGTGGGCCGGCGGACTATGGCGCGCATCGATAGCCACCACCGCGACAGCTGCGCACACCGCCTGGGGTGCAGCGGAATTCGTCACCGGCCTGATGACTCCGGCCGCAGGAACGTCGCTGCGCGGCCCGGTTACCAATATGCGCCGTTACAGCGCGGCCCGGGTGTCGCTGAAAGAAGTCGAAACGGTGTGCCAGGCATTCGGCGTGACACTCAATGATGTGGCACTTGCCGCGATCACCGACAGTTTCCGCACAATGCTGTTGCATCGCGGTGAGAAACCCCGGCGCAACTCCCTGCGCACGATGATTCCCGTGTCGGTGCGCTCACCGACTGCCATGGAGCGCACCGACATTCGGGTCTCAGCAATGCTTTCGTCCTTGCCGGTCGAGGAGCACGACCCGGTCAAGCGGCTACAGTCTGTGCATGCTCGCCTGGAAAGGCTCAAAAACAGCGGCGAGCGCCAAGCCGCGAATACCTTTGTCACACTGACCAATCAGCTACCCTTCGCGTTGAGTGCGTGGACGCTTCGCTTACTGACCCGGCTCCCGCAGCGCAGCGTCGTCACGCTGGCGACCAATGTGCCGGGTCCCCGCCAGCGGCTCCAGGTATTGGGGCGTCCGGTGGAAGAGCTGCTGCCGATACCGCCCATCGCGATTCAGCTGCGCACCGTGATCAGCATGCTGAGCTACGTCGATGAACTCGTGTTCGGCATCACCGCTGACTACGACGCCACACCCGACGTCGACGAGCTGACCAGGGGTATCGAACTCGGGATGGCACGCCTGGTCAGCCGCGCCCTTGCACGGAAGCCGCCGAGCACCAGGCAAAGCCGTCGGCCTTTCCGGGTCGCCAACTAGGTTTCCCACCCCCTGGTGACAAACACCCACATACCGTTTCGGCTTAGCCGAGGAAGGAGTCCCTAATGTCCGACCAGCAACTAGCGCATCAGACCACTCCGTATGCCGTGCCGCATCCGGTGCGCACCGTGCGATTCTGGCTGGCCCCGATCGTCGTCACGCTTGCCGTATTGGCGGGACTGTCGTGGCTGTTCTTCGGCAGCAGCCTGAACCCGAAGAATAACTTCCACAACTTGCCGATCGTGTTCGTGAACGAGGACAAGGCAGGCGCCGACGGATCCGGTGCAAAGATCGTCAACGGAGTCAAAGCGAAACTCGAAGAAGGCCACAAATTCGATATCCGGGTGGTATCCGCCGATGAGGCCAATCGCCAGCTCGACACCGGCCGGGTCTACGGCGCGCTGGTGATATCGCCGGACTTCTCCGAGAAAATAGTGGGATTGCTGCAGAGCGTGTCGAAGCCGGGGGAGCTGCATAGGCCGGTGATCACGATCGCGCCCAATCCCCGGGCCAGCGCGATGGGCGCCGGCATCGCCGAAAGCGCCCTGGAGAAGGCGATGGAGGGTTACAACGAAAAGGCCGGCAAAAAGCTCACGGAAGCGGCGGCCGCGGCGGGCGGGGAGCCGCTGAGTGCCAGCGCCGCATGGGTGCTCGCCAACCCCCTCGACCTGCAGATCAAGCCGCACAACGCGCTGCCCGACGGCACCGGACTCGGACTGTCCAGCTACTTCTACACCCTGATGTTGCTGATCGGCGGCGTCACCGGCGCCCTCGTGGTGAGCATGCTGGTCGAGGCGATGCTCGGCTATTCGCCGGCCGAGTTCGGACCGATGTACCGGCTGGCCGATCGGGTCCGGGTGTCGTGGTTCCGCACGCTGCTGTTCAAGTGGATGTTGGTGGCGGTGGTGGCGCTGTTCTCCTCGGCGGTCTACATCTGGATGGCGAAGGCCTTCGGGATGCCGGTGCCCCACCCGTGGGCGCTGTGGCTCTTCGGTGTCTTCATCATGTTGGCGGTGGGGGTCGCCTCCACATCTTTCATGACGGCGTTGGGAACGCTGGGCATTCTGACCGCCCTGTTCATCTTCAACTTCCTGGGCCTGCCGTCCACCGGCGCGACGATTCCGCTCGAGGCGGAGCCGAAGATCTTCAGTTGGCTGGCCAAGTTCGAGCCGATGCGCCAGGTGTTCATCGGCACCCGAGCGCTGCTGTACTTCGATGGCCGCCTCGACGCCGGCCTGGGCCGCTCCCTGACGCTGACGGTGATCGGGCTGGCGATCGGCATGGTGTTCGGCGCCCTGGTGACGTGGATCTACGACCGCAAGGGCATCCACCGGATCGCGGCGGTGCCAGCGCCCGCGTCCGCTGCGGCGGCTCCACAGCCCGCCGCGGAGCGGCCGGCAATGGCCCCTGCCCCATCCGCCGGGTCCGCGCCGTCGGAAGACGCGCCCGAATCACCGGATGACCACGGCAAACACGAAGTGCCATAACACAACTGCGGATGCGTGGTGTCGGTGCCGAGCTGGCTGAGTCCGGCCATAGACCTTGTTGGTTGGCCGTAGGAGCATAGCCGTCACCCGTTGGAAAAGGAGTTCCAATGTCTGACCATCAGCCTCAACACGAGGCACCCAGCCCCGCCGACGGCAACGCATTGCTCAAGCTGCGATTCTGGGTGGCACCGATCATCATCGCCCTGGCCCTGCTGTCCGGGTTCGCCATGCTCTATTTCGGCGGCATCCTCAATCCGACCACCAACCTGCGACATTTCCCGATCGCGATCGTCAACCAGGACACCGGGCCGACGGGCAAGACCATCACCGATGGCCTGATCGCGAATATGGACAAAAACCAGTTCGACATCCGGGTCCTGCCGGCCGATGCCGCACGTCACCAACTCGACACTGCGAAGGTCTACGCAGAAGTCTTGTTGCCGCAGGACCTGACACAGCGACTGGTTGCGTTGCCGCAGGCTACGCTGCAGCCCGGACAACCGGCCAAGCCGATCATCACGATTTTGACCAACCCGCGAGCCAGCGCCATGGGCGCCAGCATTGCCGGGAAGACCATGGACAAGGCGCTGGCGGTAGTCAACGCCAAGGCCGCCGCCTTGCTCACCCCGCTACTGCAACAGCTAAATGGTGGGACTGCCCCGCCGGGTGGTGCCTCCCTGGTACTGACCAGCCCGATCGACGTCCAGACCACTGCCGACAATCCGCTGCCCAGCGGCACCGGCACCGGGCTTTCCGCCTTCTATTTCTCCTTGATGCTGCTAATCGGCGGTGTCACCGCCGCCATCGTGGTGAGCATGACTACCGATGCGCTGCTGGGCTACGTGCCGGCAGAGTTCGGACCGTGGTACCGGCTGGCCAGCAAGGTCCGGGTCTCTCGGTTGCAAACGCTGCTGGTCGAGTGGGCGTTGGTGGTCCTGGTGGGTCTGTCGTCATCGGCGGTGTATCTGTGGATAGCATCCACCCTCGGCATGCCGGTGCCACATCCGTTGTCGGTGTGGTTGTTCGGCGCTTTCGTCGTCACCGCGGTGGGTGTCACGTCGACGTCGCTGATCGCGGCCCTCGGATCCTTTGGCACGCTGATCAGCCTGTTCGTCTTCCTCTTCGTCGGCCTGCCAGATACCGGAGCCACCATTCCGCTGGAGGCCACGCCGAGGTTCTTCGGCTGGATGGCCGGATTCGAACCCATGCGCCAGGCGTTCCTGGGGTCAAGGGCGTTGCTGTACTTTGACGGTCGCGCCGATGCCGGACTGTCCCGTGCGATCATCGTGGGCGTAGTCGGGCTCGGGATCGGCCTGGTGTTCGGTGCCGTGGTCGCCTGGTTCTACGACCGCAAAGGTATCCACCGCATCGAGGCTGCTACCCAGCCAGCGGCTCCCGCGCAATCGACGGCTGCCGAAACGGGCGACGGCAGCAAGTCAGCCGCCGACAGATCCCAAGCGACACAACATGTTTCGACTAGCACAGAATCGTAACCTGGTACTCAGCTACACACCCACAGCGGATTCGAGCTCGGTCAGACACTGCTCGGTCAGTGGTATCAGCGTCTCGATATCGGGCACCGCATCGGCGCCCGCGGCGTAGCCGAATCCGACCCGGTCGGCGTACGAGCACGTCGTCACGTTGAGTGTCTGACCGTCATAGACCGTTGACACCGGGTAGATCTCCTCGATACGCGCGCCGTTCCAATACATTTCGGCAGGAGGACCGGGAACATGCGAAATCGGCAGGTTGTATCCGGTACGTATTTTCGGCGTGAACGGTAGCAGCGGGAAAACCACTGTTGCGGCAATACTTCCGGCGTTCGTTAGCAGCGATGCCGCCGCTCCGCGTTTGGCCACCCAGTGTTTTCCTTCCGACATCGATCGGTGGATCAATTCCAGTCGGGCCACCGGGTCATCCAGATTGGTGCCCAATGGGCACAGCCAAAGCCCGAACTGGTTGCCGTGCTGGTCGTTTGACGTATCGTGCTCGCGATCGCGCACCGTGATAGGGCAGGCGGCCACCAGTGACAGCTCGGGCAGTTCCCCGCGATCACACAACCAGCGCCGCACAACCCCGGCCACCACGGCGGTTACCACTTCGTTGCCGGTCACCCCCGCGGCTTGTTGCACGGCTTGGATGCGATCCTTCGCGCAGCTGGCCGCGGAGACCGCACGCTCGGGCCCGAGCCGACCGTTGAACCGCGTGTAGGGCGCTTCGAAAGGCAGCACGGTCGTGTGCCCGACCAAGCTGTCGAGCACGGTCGATATCTCACCCGTGATGACTCGCCCGACCAGCCCTACGCTCGACGATGCCGCGCCGGCCAGCGACCGTAGCGGTGCGAACAGACGCGACACCAGCCCGGTCGATGCCGGATCCGGCGCGGGTTCATGACGGCGGTCGGCATAAAAGGGCGGCATCGACCGGCGTTTGGGATCGCTGCTCAGCGCATCGGTGATCATCCGGAAACCTGCCACACCGTCGATGACGGTGTGATGCACCTTGATATAGAAGGCGAACCGGCCCCCGGATCGGTCACCGTCGAGGCCGTCGATCAGATACGACATCCACATCGGCCGAGACCGATCGAGGCCAAGCGCATCCAGCTCACCGATCAGCCGCCAGAACCCGTCAGCTCCCCCAGACACGGTGCGGCGCTGGCAATGTTGGCTCATGTCAACGGTCTCCATGTCGCGCCACACCCACATGCCACCGGTATCTACACCGTGATGCGGATATCTGCGCAGCCTCGGATCGATCGAATCGTTTCCGGCGAGCGCCTCACGATGCAGTTCGTCGATGTAGTCGGGGCCGGCGTCGTCGGGCGGCGTCATGATCAGCACCGCGCCGACATGCATCGGGTTGGACACCAACTCCGCGGTCATCATCGCCGCGTCCAACGGATCCAGCGGAATCATTTCGTCCTCCGATACTAAGCGGGGCGGTCGCGCTGTGCCGTCACCGTCCCATCCAGGAGCCCTGACTGCTGCAGCGCGGCCTGGACGAACCGCTGCACCGGCCGCGAGCGGAAGAAGCCGGTATGACCGCCGGGGTACCACACGATTTCGGGTTTGCCCCAGTGCTCCCAGAGGCGGACCACTTGCTCACGTGGATGTACGAGCTGGTCGGCGACGCCGGCATAGATGAAACGGCCCGGCATGGGCACCAGCGGATTAAGCGACAGTGGCGATACCATCCGCCCGATGGGTTCGGCCAACGTCATCGTTTGACGGCGGGGGTCATCGGGACCGAGGCCGGAGTGCCGACCCAGCAGCCCCACCAGCTCGGCGACCGGGACACCGAGGATTGCGCAGGTCAGGCCGGTTTCGAGGCTGGCGACCAACGCGGCGATGTAGCCGCCCAGCGAAAGACTGTTCAGCCCGATCTGCGACTCCGGCTCTTGGAGGCGTATCCAGGACAACAGCCGCCGGATATCCCATACCGCCTGAGCCGTCGCATGCACGTCGTCGAGAACGTCCTCTCCCGGAAACACCGCGCCCTTCGGGAGGCCGCGAGCCCGGGGCCCGTGCATCGGGAGGACGGGCATGACGACGTTCAGACCGAGATCGTCATGCAGTTTCCAGGCGCGGAACAGAGCAAGATCGAGCGCAGCCCGGCCCATCTCCGTTCCGTGCACACACACCAGCCAGGGTCGCGGTTGTGGGTGACGTAGCAACAGCGCGTACTCGCGGTTGTTTGCGGTGTACCCGAGCCAGCGCTGCGCACCCGGTTCGCCCGGGTGCGGCCGGTACCCACTTTCGAAGAACATGCGATAAAAGGAGCGTCTGCCTCTCTTGACCTTTCGGAGCGTGACGTCTGAAAGCGGCGGAGGCGCAGCGAAAAAGCGTTTTGGTTTCTCCAGCCATCCTTTGCGCCCGTAGAACTCGAGTCCGGCGACCACCTCGCGGGTGATGCGCTCGAACTCCTCCGGCCGGCTGACCGGGCGGCGCGCCTTCAGTCCCATCAGGACGATCTCGTCGCGAAACGCCTGTGCCGCCAACGCAATGGTGGGCCGTGCGATCGGAAGCTCATCGGGCGCTTGGCCAAGGTAATCACGCCACGACTGAGCGAAGTACCGACCAGTGTGCGTGAACGGTTTGACAGCGTCGCCCAAGCCAGCGACACCGGGTGGGCTCACGTGCAAAGCCCCCGGGTGTTGACGGGCGTCGTCGCCGGGCGGTACTGCCATGGTGGCAAACTACCAGCACCCCGAGCCGACGTGTTAGGGACTTACGTCCCGGTGAACAGCCGCGAAAGTCCTTGACTGGCAAGCCCAGAGCCCGACGCCGATCCGGGACAATGAAAGGTGAGGAAGGACTTTAGGCACTCGTGTCGGTGGCGTGGACGTCATAGCGTTTGGTTCGGCATGGGTTGCCGTTCGCTGCGACAGGATTTGCAGCGTCATATCACAAAGTTTGAGGAGATTGACAATGACACAGACACCGGAAAAGAACGCGTCACGCTGGGCTGAACTGTCTGACGACGTGCTCGAATCGGTCGAGGCGAGCCGTAAGCAGGCCATCGACGCCGTCCGCAAGTTCGTCGACCAGGTGAGTGGAGACCTCCCCGATGAGGCGCGGCGCAAGAACGTCATCGACGCCGCCCTGGACTTAACCGAGGAGTTGGTCACCGGGCGGATCGAGTTCTTCCGCAGCGTGGTGCGCAGCGCCGGCCAGGCGGTAGGCAAACACAGCG
The DNA here is from genome assembly GCA_963784665.1 of uncultured Actinomycetota bacterium. Classification (GTDB taxonomy): domain Bacteria; phylum Actinomycetota; class Actinomycetes; order Mycobacteriales; family Mycobacteriaceae; genus Mycobacterium. Next base: position 523,729 of record CAWASA010000017.1, on the reverse strand, counting down.
AGTGAACCGTGCCCTAGTCGCGGTTCAACGACCCGATGGTCGAGCGGTTGCCGGCAAGGCACCGCTTGACCATCGGCCTTTTGTGACGAGGTTCTATTCGACGTCCGGCTCCCCCGAGAGGTCTAAGACGGCGTTTCGAGCGGTGCGCTGCAGTTCGACTGCCGCAGCCCAGTCGGCCCCCGAAGGCCAGATCGGCTCGCCAACCGTGATATCGACGGCTCCCCGTCGTGGAAAATGGTGCTCTGGCCGCAGTATGGTCCGGGTTCCGCAGATGGCCACTGGGACCACGGGCACGCCGGTTTGGGCAGCCACCACGAATGCGCCCATGTGGAAAGGCCGCACGCCGGGGGCACGCGCCAGTCGGCCTTCGGGGAAGATGACGAGCGACTGCCCGGCTCGCGCCAAACCACTCAGCCGGTCGGTGTCGGCCAGGCCGTGTTCGCGCTCGTGGCGTTCGACGAACTGGTGGCCCAGCCGCCTGAGCACGAATCCGTTGATCCCTTGATGCTCAAGCACTTCAGCGGCGACGAAGTGAAACGACTGAGGCATTATCGAGGCCAGCGCCAGCGGGTCGATCCAGCTGGGGTGGTTGGCCACCGCGATGCAGGTCCCCGCCGGGAGGTGGTCCAGGCCGTGCACGGTGACCGGCGTTCCGGTGAGACGAGCCAGCAGTCGGACCGCTCCCCGGGCTGCCCGCCAGCGCCACAGCGGTCGCGGTAGCAGCAGCAGCAAGGCCGCAACCGACAACCCAAGGATCGCGTACACCACCCACGCATAGACGGCGAACGCCACAGCGCCCGCCGCGCGCCCAACACGGCGCAGCGACGGCGCGGCGCCGCGGAGGCGAAGGCGGGCCAATTCCCACCACACCGCATGCGGTCGCACACCGATCTTCCCGGCCTGGTAGATCTGCTGGCTCGCGGCGCGCCGGATCTTGCCGCTCGACGTCTTCAGCACCGTGCGCTGTGGCGCCAAGACCACATCGTCGGGAGCCACCCCGAGCAGGTCCACTGCGGTGGCGGCAATTTCGGAGCGTAAAGCGTCGCGGGCGTCGTCACGGGTCGCGCGGGTCTCCGCCATGACGACGAGTCGCTCCGGGCCGCCTGAGGGGTCGGGAGAAGCGAACACCGCCACGCAGCCCTTCCGGACACCTTTGAGGTTGCCGACCGCTTCTTCCAGTTCTGCCGGGTGCAGGTTGCGGCCGGCCCGGATGATCATGTCTTTGATCCGGCCGGTGACGTACAGGTCGGCGTCGGCCACATATCCCAGATCGCCCGTGTCGAGCCAGTCGTCGTGAAACAGTGCACGCGTAGCGGGCGCGTTGTTGAAATAGCCGGCGGTTGCTGACGGACCGCGGAACTCGATGCGACCTTCCCGGCGATCGCCCAACTCGTTGCCGGCGGCATCGATGATGCGGACCTCGTGGCCGGGCAAGGGTTGGCCGCAAGCGACGAAACGAAGCTCCGGCGCGCCCGGCTTCGCCGGCTCGGCTCGCCCGGACCGGACGAATGGGTCTCGGCGGATTCGGTCGATGAGCGGACCGCGGCCCAGCGGTGGGAACGCCAGACCCACCGAAGACTCGGCCAGCCCATACACGGGGGTCATCGCTTCCCGCCGAAACCCATACGGGGCGAAGCGATCACCGAACCGCTCGATGGTCGCAGCGCTGACCGGCTCGGCGCCGTTGTAGGCCAGCCGCCACGAGCTGAGGTCGAGTCCTTCGATCTCGTCGTCGCGGATCTTGGCGAGGCACAGCTCGTAGGCGAAGTTCGGGCCGGCCGACATGGTCGCCCGGTGAGTGTGGATCGCCCAGAGCCATCGTGACGGGCGGATCAAAAACGCCTGCGGGCTCATCACCACCAGCGGGACACCGAAATACATGCTGCCGAACCAGGCACCGATTAAACCCATGTCGTGATACAGCGGCAGCCAACTGACGAACGTGTCCGACCCGGACGCCGCCGAAGCCTGACCCATCGCGCGGATGTTGGCGAGCAGGTTGCAGTGTGTGAGCGCGACCCCTTTGGGCTGCCCGGTGCTGCCCGAGGTGTACTGCACCAGTGCGAGGTTATCAGGCCGCGGTCTTGGAAGTATGTCTTCGCTTGCGCCAGTGAGGGATTCGGGGACGACTACGTGACGCAGGCTTTCGACGTTCGAGCGCAGCAGGTGGCCGAGGGTAACGGCCTCGGGCACGGTCACGAGCATTGTGGCACGAGCGTTGGTGAGGATGCCGGCGGTGCGACGCAGGTGGTCCGCCAGCTGGGAAGGGCGGGCCGGCGGGTAGACCGGAACAGGCACGGCACCGGCGAGGACCACACCGGCGAAGGTGACGAAATACGCCCGGCAGGTGGGCAACATGATGGCGACCGTCTCGCCCGGCATGACGTCGTGCGCGATCAACCCGGCCGCTACCGCAGCCGCCTCCCGGTGCAGCGTGGCATAGGTCAGGTCCACGGGGCCGCCGGCATCGTCGAGGATGCGGATGTGTGTTCGGTCCGGGGTCGCACTGACGTGCCAGTTCAGGACGTCGTTCAGGGTAAGCGCAGTGTCTGGCGCCAGAGCACCCGGCGCGGTGGCCGGAAGGGAAACCATGCCACGGTCCTCCCGCACCGCGGGACGACCCCGAGCTAGAGCCGGTACGAGGGCCGCTACGAGGTCGCGCGGCGTCTCCGCACTGGCCAGGATGTGGGGCGGCAGTGCCACCCCGAATTTGTCCTGGACGCGCAGCAACAGTTCCGCCAGCTCCAGGCTGCCGATACCCAGGTTGTCGAAAGGGCTGTCAAGTGTCACCGAGGACGCGGCATGAGGGTGAACCTCTGCGACGAGGCCGCGCACCAGCGTCAGGACGGGAGGAGCGCAGTCTTGGTTTGCCATTGCTCATGAAGCGGCTTGGGAGCACATGACTCGTTTGCGAAGGCGTTCGGCGAATGCCGCGGCCCGCTCGAGGTCGTGGTCGTTGGGCCGTCCCCTGTTGATGCCGCCGATGAACCCGAACGGCCCAACCGTGTCGAACCCGCGGCAGGAGAACGAATCAAGTACCTCAAACCCCTTCGAGGCGAGTTGCTTTCGAACCGGTTTGGTGTAGTCCAACAGCGGGATTTGCCGGGCGCCACTGGTGAAGAACGTGAACGCGCGGATGCCGTCAACGTGGGGTACGCGACGGATTAAGCTCTGTAACCTCGAGTCGAACGTCATGTAGTAGATGCCGGACCCGAAGCCGACAAGATCGTATTCGCAGAGCTTTCCGGGGTCGACGGCCTCGGGCTCGACAACCTCGGCATCAAGCACCTCAGCCATCCCGTCGGCTACCCGGCGGGTATTGCCGTGCGAGGTCGAAACACAGACGATGAGCGACTTCATGGCCCAACTCCTCGAATCACATGGCCCGGACGGGTCCCATGCTGCGCGGACACCTCTCCATCGGTAAGGGCGCAAAGGCACCAAAGCCCGGGGCTATCGTCACTAGTCGAATGCATGGATCACCTGGCGGGCCACCTGCCGGATCTGCCGGCGCGTGCCGTAATCGAGGGGCACGTCACGGAAATACGGGATCTCCCCCGTCGTTGTGACCACCCCGGGTTCCTCGTTCTCCCAGTGGGCGTTCACCTTGTCGCCCAACGCGCGCGCGGGGGGATTTTCGGAAAACACGCGGGCATGAAACCGCTTGATGCCATCGACGCGCGCCGCGACCGCCAGAGCACCGAGCAGCAGTGTCCCGATCCCGCGACCCTGATAGGCGTCCGCCACAGTGAGCGCAACCTCCGCCGAGGCGGGGTCGTCTTCATCCCGGATGAAGCGGGCGTCGGCGATGACCGGCCCGTCCACGCCGTCGATAACGACCCAGACGAAGTGGTCGACGTAATCGACCTCGAACAGGTAGGCCAGCCGCCCCTGGCTCGGAGCGCCACCCTGGTACCGGCGGTACAGAGTCTCGCGGGAGAAGGAACCGTCGCTCTTGAACCGCTCGGCATCACCTGGCAGGACCGGGCGCAGCAATAGCGCGGCACCGTCTTTGGTCGATACCGGGATCGGGGCGATGTATGCGGCCAACCGCTGCCGTGCGGTGCGGACCATGGAATCGGCGACGACCGGAATGGCCAGCATGCAGTCGAAAGCGCCGTTGTCTCCGGTGTAGCCACGCACGTCTTCTTTCGCGATCACGGTCGCCGTTCGGGGTGCGTGTCGCAGCAAAGCGATTTCGCCGACAATTGTCCCCGGCGACAGCGGAGTGACCGTGACCTGGCCCTTCGGGCCGACGTGCCTGACCTCGACTCGACCGGACGCGATGATCGCAAACGATTCCGCTCGTTCACCCTGCCGCATCAGCACCTCGCCGGCGGCCGCATGAAAGGGCTCCAGACAGCTGGCCAATGCCGTGAGGTCCTGCGCCGGGATATCGGCGAACACGGGCAGCGCGGCCAACTCCTCAGTGCTGACGGCGCTCACGCCAGCCCCAATCACGCCACTGCAGCGGCGATTGCGAATCCATTGCTACAGCAGTCATCTCGCCAATTCCGTATTGGAGTGCCCTCGAAACAGTACCCGCGCAATGCGCCATCCCGATGTACGGTACGCGACCGGCGCCGCCATCAACTGCGGAAGTAAGTAGGTAAGCGCAGTGACAAAGGACCCTGTCGGGGTGGGACTTCGGCACATCAGAAGCGAGACTAAAGGATGCCGGTAGTCGTGCTCTTGGCCTCTACGGCTCGGCCTGCCGCGGTGGTCGGATGGATCATTGAGGCCAACGGGGGAGGGGACGATGAATTCACCGAAGTGGTTGCATCATCGGCCGCAGCGCACTGCGACGACCACGATCTATCAGCTGACCGATCGCCTACACGACGGACATATTGCCCGAGTTCCCGCTCACCAGATCACGGCGACGGTGTCCGGCTGGTTGGCGGAGCTGGGCGTCCACAGCCCGTTGGTCGACGACCTTGAGCGCGCGGTGCGTGGCGGCGATTGGGCCGCAGCGCACGCCCTCGGTGAGTGCTTGTCCATTGAGATAGCCCTGGCCGACTGAGAGCCGCGGCCAGCGGGGACGCAGTACACCGGGGACGTTTGCCGATCGCCGCGTGACTTTCGTCACTATCGCCGACCCACCGGCCCCCGGAAACATCCAAGGTGCGTACCGGCTCACCACCCCACCGGTAATAGGTTCGGCAGCAATGGATTAGGACCATGAAAACACCACTTGCCTCACTGGAGAGGCCTGACTTCAGCAAGATCGAGAATCGCGCGCCTTCGGTGGCGCACATGTTCCTCAATCGCGTCGCCGCCACCCCGCATGCGGAGGCTTTTCGCTACCCACAAGACCACGCCTGGGAGAGCGTGACCTGGCAGCAGGTCGGCGACCGGGTCTGCAACCTTGCCGCGGGGCTGATCTCGCTGGGAATCGCTCCCGAGGATCGGGTCGCGCTCGCGTCGTCGACGCGCTACGAGTGGGTGCTCGTCGATTTCGCCGTCATGTGCGCGGGCGCCGCGACCACCACTGTGTATCCGACGACCAACGCCACCGATGTCGCATTCATCGTCGCCAATTCCGCGAGCCGAGTGGTGGTGGCCGAGAATCAGACCCAGCTCGACAAGCTGCTCGAGCACCGCGCCGAACTGCCCGACGTGAGCAAGGTCGTCATCATCGACGGCAACGGCGACGGAGACTGGGTGATCACCCTCGCCGAACTGGAGCAGTTGGGCAAGCAGCTGCTCGCCGACTCGCCCAACGCCATCAAGGAGCGGGTCGCAGCCATCGGTCCGGGCCAGCTCGCCAGCCTCATCTACACTTCCGGCACCACCGGGCGACCCAAGGGCGTCCGGTTGACCCACGGGGCATGGACGTACACCGCCGCGGCCATTGACGCGCTGGGCATCCTCGGCCCTGACGACCTGAACTTTCTGTGGCTACCGCTAGCGCACTCGTTCGGCAAGGTGATGCTGGCGCTGCCGCTGCAAATCGGCTTCCCCACCGCCATCGACGGCCGCGTCGAAAGGATTGTCGATAACCTCGCGACCCTGCGGCCCACCATCATGGGTGCGGCGCCGCGGATCTTCGAGAAGGCACATGCCCGCATCGAGGAGATGGTTGCCGGGCAGGGCAGGCTCACGAAAATGATGTTCGGCTGGGCAATCGGGGTCGGCCTGAAGATGTCGGAAGCCCGGCAAGCCGGGAAGAAGCCCTCGTTGCCATCGTCGTTGGCCTACAAGGTGGCCGACCGGCTGGTGTTCTCCACTATCCGGGAGCGGTTCGGTGGACGGTTGCGATTCTTCGTCTCCGCGGCCGCCGCCCTGGACCGCGACGTCGCGCAGTGGTTCGACGCCGTAGGCATCATCGTGCTCGAGGGCTACGGGCTGACCGAAACCGCGGCGGCATCGTTTATCAACCGCCCCAACGCTTATCGGTTCGGGACGGTCGGCTGGCCGTTCCCGGCCACCGAGGTAAAGATCGCCGACGACGGCGAGATCTTGCTCAAAGGGCCTGGTGTGATGACCGCCTACCACGATCTGCCCGACGCGACCGCCGAGGCGCTCGACGAGGACGGTTGGTTCCACACCGGCGACATCGGGGAGATCGACACCGACGGATTCCTACGGATCACCGACCGCAAGAAGGATATGTTCAAGACCTCGCAAGGCAAGTACGTGGCGCCGTCGGCGATCGATGCGAGATTCAAAGGCCTCTGCCCGTACGTGAGCGAGCTCGTGGTCTATGGGGAGGGCAAGCCATACTGCGTGGCGCTGGTCAGCCTCGATACCGAAGCGATCACCGACTGGGCCAACAAGAATGGTCTGGCGGGCAAATCCTTCGCGGAGGTAGCGCGCGATGAAAAGACACAACAGCTGATCGCCGGATACATCGACGCTATGAACTCCGAACTGAATCGCTGGGAGCAGATCAAGGCGTTCACCATTGCCGACCGCGAACTTTCGATCGAAGCCGGCGACCTGACGCCGAGCATGAAACTTCGCCGCAAGCTAGTCATCGAGAACTTCGCCGACCGCCTTTCGGCCCTCTATGAAACCGATACGCGGGTCGGCGGAAAACAGTCGCCATGAGTTGACATTACGGCTGGACCGAGAAGACGGTGACGGTGCCGGACCAATAGTCGCCGACGTAAAGCCGGTGTCCATCGGGGCTCACCGCCAGTGCTTCCGGATGGCCGCCGGCGTCGATGGTATCGGTCACGCACTGGGTAATGGTGTCGATGATCGACACACTTCGGTCACCGAAGTTGCTGACGTAGGCATACTTGCCGTCGGGACTGATCCGCACACAGCGCGGCAGATCACCGACCGCGATTCGCGCCGCCTCGTTGGCAACCGTGTCGACAACCGACAGTGAACTTCCATTGGTCACATACGCCTGCAAACCATCCGGCGTGAGTCGCACCCCAATGGGACTGTCGCCCAAGTCAATGCGTGTGACGCGTAAAGAGGCAAGGTCGATCGCCGACACGCATAGGTGGTCGCGGTGCGTCGCGTACATCATCGATCCATCCGGACTGACGGTGATGGTGTCGGGCGAGCCGAGCAGGTCGATGGTGTGGATCGCTGCATTGGTTACGGTGTCGACAACGCCGAGCGAACCGGTGTCGTACTGGTAGTAGGCGCTGCGCCGGGACAGCCCGACGAATAACCGCCCGCCGTCGGGGTCGGCCGCGAGATCGGTAATGTCGCAGCCGTCAAACCCGTCAATGGCAGCGACCGTGGCACCTTCCTCACCGATCACCGAGACCCAGCCACCATCCGTGGCATTGCCTGCCGCGTAGATCAACGCCCCGTCCGCAGTGTCGACTTGCTGCACACAGCACGCGCCCGGGATGAGTCCGACTCGGTGGTCGGAGATGTCGATCACCGAAACCGACCCGCCGTAGTTGGTGGCATACAGCCGGCTGCCGTCGCCACCAATTGTCAGAGCCCTCAGATGTCCGCCGACCGGGATCACGGACGAGATCTTCTGGAGGCTGCTGATGACCGCGATCGAGTCGCGCAGCGCCGCATAGGCAGCAGAATTATTTGGGTTGGTGATTAGGTCGTTCACCCGGTCGCCGAGTGGGATCTTCGCGACGATTGTCTGTGGCTGCTCGGATCCCTCGGTTCGCCGTTTCACCTCTCCCATCGTTCGCAACTCGGACGCGACGGACGTAGGGAACAAAGTCCTCTAGATGACGGCGTAGGTCCTGCAGGAAGCCGGAGGGCCCGGCTGCTCCGCACTGGGACCTAAGACCCGCGTCTGGGGGCTAACGACTCTCGTGGAGTCACCTTCGTCCTTCATACGGTTGGCGAATAGCGGGCACAAGAAGACGCAAACAGTGGAGAGGGATGGCATGCAATCAGATCGCCTTAGGTGGCTGGCAAAAGCAGAAGGCCCGTTTGTCTCGGTGTATTTCGACGACTCACACGACACCCTGGATGCCGTCGAGCAGCTCGAGGCGAAATGGCGCGATATCCGCAGGCAGCTCGAGGACATGGGCGCGGATGCGAAAGTCCTCGGCCTGCTCGAGGAAGCCGTACTGCGTCATCGACCCGCCGTCGGCCGGCGCGGCCGCGCGGTGATCGCGACCAGCGATCAAGTGCTGGTCAACGAGCATCTGATCAGCCCACCACCGGCCACGGTGATTCGGCTATCGGATTACCCGTACGTCGTGCCGTTGATCGACAGGGAGATGCACCGACCGACCTACGTGTTCGCCGCGGTTGATCACGCCGGTGCGGACGTGAGGCTGTATCAAGGGGGTGCGGTCACCTCCCACAGCGTCGACGGTGGCGGCTACCCGGTGCATAAGCCGGCCACTGCCGGCTGGAAGGGTTGGGGCGACTTCCAGCACACGACCGACGAAGCCATCCGCATGAACTGCCGCGCAGTCGCCGACGAGCTCACGCGACTGGTGGACGAAGCGGATCCCGAGGTGGTGTTCCTGTGCGGTGAGGTGAGTTCGCTTGCAGACCTGGTTCCCGAGTTACCGGAGCGGGTTGCCGAACGGGTGTCGCAATTACACGCCGGAGCCCGCAAGATGATCGACGAGGAAGATATCCGCGAATTGACGGCGGCGGAGTTCGATCGCCGTCGCGGCAACGAGGTGACCGGCATCGCCGATCGATATGAGGCGGAGATCGGGCGCGGCTCGAGGCTGGCGGCCGAAGGGCTGGCTGCCGTATGCGCGGCACTGCGTGACGGCAACGTCGACACGCTGATCGTCGGCGACGAGGGCGACGCCACTGTGGTCACGGGCAAAGCGCGGACCACGATCGCGCCCGATGCTGACGCGCTGTCCGAACTCGGCGAACCGGTGGAACGTGTGGCAAGGGCCGATGAGGCGTTGCCGTTCAGCGCAATCGCGGTCGGCGCCTCATTGGTTCGGGCCGATAACCGGATCGCACCCGCCGACGGGGCCGGTGCGTTGCTGCGGTACGTCGCGACCGACAGGCTTGCCAGCCCGCAGTCCTAGGAGAGTTGACCCATGAGGCAGTTCAATGATCGCGCCGATGCTGGACGGCAATTGGCTTCCCGCATGGGCTTTTTGCGCGGTCAAGATGTCGTGATACTCGGCCTGCCACGCGGCGGAGTTCCAGTGGCCTTCGAGGTCGCCAAGGCGCTGCAAGCCCCTCTCGATGTGCTTTTGGTACGCAAGCTAGTGGTGTGTCCTGCAATAAAGTGGCTATAGGTTCGATATGATTTCGGCATGAGACAACCTGTGCCTGCGTTGGAGATGTCGGCAGGACAACGTGAGGTGCTGGAGTCGTTGGCTCGCTCGCAGTCGGGCGCGCATCGGGAGGTGGTGCGGGCCAAGGCGCTGCTGATGGCCGCTGACGGTGTGGCCAACACGGCGATCGGGCGGTCATTGTCGGTGTCGCCGGCGTCGGTGAAGGGCTGGCGGGATCGGTTCAGCGAGGAGGGTTTGGCGAAGCTGGGTCAGGTGCGCAAGGGTCGTGGCCGCAAACCATCGATCCCGCAATCCAAGATCGACGAGATCATCGATCTGACACAGAACTACCGACCCAAGGGTGAAACTCACTGGAGCTGTAGGACGATGGCTGCGGCGGCAGGGGTGTCGAAGTCGACGGTGCAGCTGGTGTGGCACGCGCGGGGGCTAAAACCACATCGGGTGAAGACGTTCAAACTGTCCAACGACCCGCGTTTCGAGGAGAAACTGGTCGATGTCGTCGGGCTGTATATGAACCCGCCCGAGAAGGCGATCGTGCTATGCGCCGACGAGAAGTCCTCGGTGCAGGCATTAGACCGCACGCAGGCGTCGCTGCCGATGGTCAAGGGGCGAGGCGAGACGATGACCCACGACTACAAACGGCACGGCACCACCACCTTGTTCGCTGCACTGGACGTGTTGACCGGCACGGTGATCGGGCAATGCATGCCGCGCCACCGGCATCAGGAGTGGCTGAAGTTCCTCAAGACCATCGACCGCGAGGTGCCCGAAGATCTGGCGATCCACCTGATCTGCGACAACTACGCCACCCACAAACACCAAGACGTCGGCAAGTGGCTGGACAATCATCCTCGGTTCCACCTGCATTTCACCCCGACATCCTCATCCTGGTTGAACCTGGCCGAACGCTGGTTCCGCGAATTGACCGACAAAGCATTGCGGCGCGGGGCATTTCATTCCGTTCCCGACCTGATCGCCTCGATCCAGGAATACATCGACTCACACAATGATGCCCCGCGACCCTATGTGTGGACAGCAACCGCCGAATCCATCCTCGCCAAAGTCGCCCGCGGACGCATCGCCCTCGAAAGAGTCAGCTAAATCCAGGACACACCACTAGGAGTGCCCTACCACCCGGAACTTGCCTTCGGCGCCATCGGCGAGGGCGGTGAGCGGGTAATCAGCGACGCCGTGGTCCGCGAAACCCGGCTCAGCGATCAGGAGACGGCTGCGGTCGAAACCCGGGAGTGGGCCGAGCTGCAACGGCGGTCCGAACACTTCCGCGGTGCCCAGCAACGGATTCCGTTGGCGGGGCGCATCGCGGTGATCGTCGACGATGGGATCGCGACTGGCGCCACCGCACAAGCCGCCTGCCAGGTAGCCCGCGCGGAGGGCGCGAGCAAGGTGGTGTTGGCCGTTCCCATTGGGGCGACCGACACCGCCCGACAGTTCGCCCAGTACGCCGACGAGGTGGTGTGTCTGGAAACGCCGGTGCCGTATTTCGCCGTCGGCCAGGGATACCGCAACTTCGCGCAGACCTCAGACGACGAGGTGGTTGCCCTACTCAACCGCGCACGCAGCGGGTTTCGTGCAGTCGCCGGCGCCGACGATCCGCCGTTGCGCGACGAAGAAATCCTGGTGCCTAGCGGGCGAGTCTCGGTGGCCGGTCATCTGACCATTCCCGAGCACCCCAAGGGGGTCGTCGTATTCGCGCACGGCAGTGGCAGCAGCAGACACAGCCCGCGCAATCGATATGTCGCCGAGGTGCTCAACCACGCCGGGTTCGCCACGGTGCTCTTCGACCTCCTGACGCCCGAGGAAGAACGCAACCGCGCCAACGTTTTCGACATCGCATTGCTCGCCCGCCGGTTGTTGGATGTGACGGGCTGGCTGGCCGGGCAGCCCGATACCGCGTCGTTGCCGGTCGGTTACTTCGGTGCCAGTACCGGTGCCGGTGCGGCCCTGGCTGCGGCCGCGCATCCCGGTGTCAAGGTGGCGGCGGTGGTGTCCCGCGGCGGGCGGCCTGATCTTGCCGGCGATTCGCTGCGCGAGGTGCACGCTCCGACCTTGTTGATAGTGGGGGGACGTGACGAGATGGTCCTTGCGCTCAACCGGCAGGCACAAGCGGCGATCCCGGCCGAATGCGAAGTGGCTGTGGTGCCCGGCGCCACCCACGTTTTCCAGGAGCCGGGCACGCTCGAGCAAGTGGCCGTGCTGGCACGCGACTGGTTTGTCAGCCATCTGACTCACCCAGGGCACTAGGCCCCGAGACCGCCGCGACGTTGGTGGCCTACCAGCCTGATGTGGCGCTCAGCTTGCCGGTGTGATGAGCCCGTAATGGCCGTCGTAGCGGTGATATAACACGCTTCCACGGTCGCGGGCGGCATCGACGAAGAACAAGAACGGCAGGCCGAGCAACCCGATGCGTTCGATTGCCTGCTCGACGGTGAGCCGCGGAGCCGGCTGCGGACTGATGGCCAGTGCCATCTCGAACGGCGCCAGCTTGTCTGCAGATTCCGGATTGACCTGTGCGAGGCGGTATTCGCCTGGTCCTTCGCGATAGAGCACGCTGTCCTGCTGCGTGCCCTCCTCGGTGAAAAGGTGGAAGTCGTAATCGAGCAACTCCATGTCCAGCGCAGCCTCTTCGACGGTACAGGTCGGCAGGCTGTAGGACTTGTGCCGCATGATTCGGCGTTCGCTCTCGGGCCGGGGGAAGTAATTCGGCCGGTGGGTGGGCTCGGACTGGTGCCGCCATTCGTGCGGACCAACCCGAGGGGTGCCCCCTCGTTTGGCTTCCCAGTGTTCGGCGGCGCGTTCCAGTCGATGACGCAGTCGTGCCTCGAGTCGATCGATTGCTTCCCGCTCGGTGACACCTTCGACCTGCGCTCGGACGAGCCGGCCGTTGACGTCGAGGTTAGCCTGGGCGACCACCCGGCGGGCCACCGCTGGATCGCCGTGCTCACTCAACTTGACGTGGGCGTGCAGCACCGGTTCGTGGGTGAGGCGACCGAGCTCGCCGAGCTTTGTCCGTGCGTATTCCTCGGCACCGGGTAGCTTCCCATGTGTCGTTACCTCGACATCGAGAACATCGGGTAAATCGGGTCTCTGTCTCATGATTCGTCTTCCCTTGCCGCGGCGTTCAGTGGTGCAGGCCCGTGACCGATTCGTGGGTGCTGGTTTGGATATCGGTGGATGTGAGGGCGAACAGCTGATTCGCCAAATCAGACAACGCCCGGGCGATAGCGAGCTCGTCGCCGATCGTGGCCACCGGCTCGTCAGCCGGATCGAGTCGCGCCAAACCAACGCCGACCAGGTTCTTCCCTCCCCAAGACAGCCGTGCCTTTGCCCGGGTACGCTCGTCGTGCTCGTCGATCTGCACGTCGATTTGGCAAGTGCTGGTGCCGTCGTCGTTGCTCGTCATCGCCAGTCTCCTTGTCATGCCAGCTGATCGGCCGATGCTTAGATGCGACCATTCCCGCACAGGCGCCCAGTAGGGGCGGAAGTCCTTAACTCGCGAGGCCGTTCGTCCGCTGTGCTGCCCGCCCAGTCTGATCAGGCGAAGACCTCTTTGAGGGTGACGGTTTGCAGGTTGGCGTGCATGAGCACGATTTGACCCGGCTGAAACGACTTCGTCGCGCGGGCCAGTGCCTGGCGTTGGCGCGGGCACGCCGGGTGACGAAACGAATTTCGGCACCGACTGAACCCGCAAATGCGCCGACATCCGTCAAGGAAAGGCGTCGATTTTAATCGACATTATTGTTGGTTTTAATCAACAGTTTCATTGGCATATATCGACGCGCCCATAAAGTAACGGACGTGTCCGACCTGCCGGCACGGACCAAGTACCTGCACGCCTCCCGAGGCCGCCGTTCGTCGCATCACTCGGGTGACGACCGTGAACAGGCGATCCTGGCCACCGCCGAGCGTCTCCTGCAGGAGCGGCCGCTGGCCGACTTTTCCGTCGACGACCTCGCAAGAGGCGCGGGCATCTCCCGTCCCACTTTTTACTTCTACTTCCAGTCGAAGAACGCGGTGTTGCTCTCGCTGCTCGACCAGATGAACAGCAAGGCAGACGCGGCCCTCCGGTCGCTGGACGGCAACGTGTCCGGCGAACCCGCGAGGGTGTGGCGGGCGCGCATTGAAGCATTCTTCGAGGTGTCGGGGTCGCATCCAGCGGTCGCCGTGGCCGGTGCCGCGGCCAAAGCGACCAACCCCGAGGTCCGGCAGTTGTGGTCAACGCTCATGAAGAGGTGGATCTCATACACCACGGCGGCGATCAAGGCGGAACGCAGGCGGGGCGCCGCTCCCGACACCGTCCCGGCCGAAGATTTGTCAGTCGCCCTCAACATGTTGAGCGAGCGGGTGATGGCTGCGACGTTCACCGCCGAGGAGCCGGCGATCTCCGAACTGCGGACGATCGACACGCTGGTCCACATCTGGCTGGCCAGCATTTACAGCCGCTGACCGAGCACCACCTGAGCGCGGTCCAGGCTCTCGTCGATCAATCGGTCGACGGCACCGAAGTAGGTCGCCGACGGCGCCTTCCCCGCCAGCTCAGCGATCACTCGTTGTTCACCGAAAACATCTGCCGCATTGAGGTTTTCGGCCATCTTCTCAGAATGTACGGCCAACCCGGCCAGCAGCTCGCCGCACTGGGAACCAGCGACGACGGTCCGCCGGCCCAAGGTGCGCAAGTTGTCCCATTCGGCATGCCATGCGCCGTCGGGCCGTTCGTCGTTGGCCAGCGCGGCGGCGGCGTGCAGGGTCGCCGCCAATTGCGGTGCCGACATGGCAGCCCGCCGTATCAGGATGGACAACACCGGATTTCGCTTGTGCGGCATTGACGACGATCCGCCGCGGTTCTCGCCTGCCGGCTCACTCAGTTCGGCGATCTCCGGGCGAACCAGAGTGACGATATCTGAGGCGATCCGGCCCCAGCAGTCGGTGCAGCCGACGAAGGCGTCGGCGCCCGCGGTGACCGGTGTCCGCGTCGTATGCCATGGCAATCGCACATCGAGGCCCAAAACCGCTGCCACGGTGTGCACGAGGTCAGCCGAGACTTTTGCCGGGTCGGCCGCGTCGGTAAGCAGTGTCGCCAGTTCCGTTGTGGCCGCCCATGTCCCGGCGGCGCCACCGATCTGGATGGGGGTGATCAGCGCGCCCAGCCGCTCAACGGCGTCGACGATCCCGTTCAACCAGCCGGCCGCCTTCGCGCCGAACGTCGTGGGTGCCGCCTGCTGGGTGAGGGTGCGGGCCACCATGGGCGTTGCCCGATGGAGTGTGGCGAGCTCGGCCAGCGTCGAAATCTGCTCCTTGAGCTGCGATGCCAGGTCATCGACGACGGCGCGCACGGCGAGCATCAGGCTGCTGTCCAGAACGTCCTGGCTGGTGAGTCCTCGATGGATCCACGGCGCGATCGCCGGCGCCGCCCGCTGGCGCAGCAGTTCGACCAGGCCGATGACCGGGTTGCCGCCGTCTTCGGCGGCAACCGCGAGCGACTCACAGTCGTCCCGGATTAATAGCTTCGACAGGTCCGCCCATGCACAATCGGCGGGCGCCAGACCGGCGGCGGCCAGGGCGCCCAGCCAAGCCGATTCCACCGCAACCATCGAGTCCAGCAGCGCCTGATCCGTCATATGCTGGCCGGCCCGGTGGTCTCCGGGCCACAACAGGTTGGTCATCGCGCATCATCTCGGTACGCCAGGAACACGGTCTCGCACGGGCCCTGCAGGTGGATATCGAACCGGTATCGTGCGCAGCCACTTTCGCCGACACACAGCAAGGTGGACCGTCGCGCGGGATCGACGGTCGCCAACAGTGGATCACCCTCCAGGTCACCGGCGGGCAGGTAGGCGCGGGTGAACAACCGGTTCAACAACCCCCGCGCGAACACGGTGATAGCGAAGAACGGCGGCCGTCCGGCGCTCGCCGGACCGGGTGTCACCGTGGTGAAGCCGTAATGCCCGGCAGTGTCGGTCGCGGACCGGCCCCATCCGGTGAACACCGTAGTGTCGCGCCGCAACGAGCCGGCCTGCCGCAAAACGCGGCCGGCACTGTCGGGTTGCCACAGTTCGACCAGTGCATCCGGGACGCCGACGCCGGCGCCGTCGTAAACCGTGCCGTGTAACCGGACCGCGTGCGGATGGCCGGCACCGATCAAGCTGCTGGCACCGGGATACGGCAATCCGAGGTCGAGGAAGGGTCCGACCGTTTGCCCTGGCGTGCAAGGTGATTCAGTCATACTCGCCTTCGTTCCAGGTTCGAGTGCCGCCGGCCAGCACGATGTCCCATCGATATCCGGTGGCGTACTCCGGCTCGGTGAGGTCGTGGTCATAACGGGCGATCAACCGTTGGCGTGCTGCGGGATCGAGGATTGACTGGAAGATCGGATCCAAGTCGAATAGCGCGTCGCCCGGAAAGTACATCTGGGTGACCAGGCGTTGCGTGAAAGCGGTTCCAAAGATCGAGAAGTGGACGTGCGCCGGACGCCAGGCATTGTGATGATTGCGCCACGGGTAGGGGCCGGGCTTGATGGTCAGGAAACGATACGTCCCGTCCGGCCCCGTCAGGCAACGGCCGGCACCGGTGAAGTTGGGGTCGAGCGGAGCCGGATGTTGGTCGCGCTGGTGGCGGTAGCGACCGCCGGCGTTGGCTTGCCAGATCTCGATCAGTTGACCCGCCAACGGCCTGCCGGATTCGTCGAGGACCCGTCCGGTCACGATGATGCGCTCCCCGATCGGCTCGCCCGGATGGCCGGCCGTCAGGTCAGCGTCGAGCGGGTCGACATCCTGGTGGCCGAAGCACGGTGCCCAGCGTTCGACCTGCTCGGGATCAACCACCACCAGCGGTTGTGTTGGATGGCGCAGGATGCTGCTGCGGTAGGGCGGGTAGTTGAGCCGCGGCTGCGCCTCTTGCCCGACTCCCCCGCCCGTGCCGTGGTATTGCGCTGCGATGCGGGCGATCTCCGCCGTGATGTCACCCTGAGAAGCGACACACTCGGGGTTCATGAGCCGTGACGCTACTCTCGATGGCCCACCCAACCCCGGCAACCGGGTGGTGTCGTCGCGCTACAGCGCGCGCACCAGCGCCGCCCGCCCCCTGGTACGCATTCTGTGCAAGGCGGACCCGCGGTATTCGTCGATTTTGGCGGCCATCTTGTTGCCGAGCTCCTCGAGCTCCGCATCGGTGATCTTCACCTCGGGAGGAGCGGGAATCAGGTCGCGTTCCTCTTCGTCGGCGTGTGCCTCCAGCACGGTCTTGAAGGAGTTCCATTCGTCCTCATAGCCGGGCGCGCTCTGCGGAGTCTTGAGCAGCACGGCGAGCTGGTCAACCACCTGGCGATGCTCGGCGTGGGCAACCGCGATCAGCGTGCTGGCGTCCTTCAGGGCCGGGTAGTACAGGTCGTCCTCGATGCGGAAGTGGATGTCGAGTTCGATCAGCATGTCGTCGAAAAGGGCATGCCGCTCTTCGGAATTCACCGGTGCCTCGCTTATCTTGCGGCCCAGACCCTTGATCACGATGTGGTGTTCTTTCAACACGTCATAGGCGTTCACTTAGCTTCTCCTTTTCCGATCCCTGCTGCCCCGCCGACAGCGGGCTCCGGCTCGCCTCGGACTTCGACCATTCCGTCGAGCAACCTCGCCTCGTAACACGGCAGCGGAGCTGCCGCCGGGCCACGCAAAACCTCTCCCGACTCGGCCGCGAACCACGAGCCGTGCCACGGGCACACGAGCCGGCCACGGTCCACCCAGCCGTCGGCCATTGGAGCTGCCAGGTGCGGGCAGAGTTCACCGAACGCGGAGACCTCCCCGGGCTTGGTTTGGCACACCACCAGTCCGACCCCGTCGACCTCAACGCGCACCGGTTTTCCGTTCAACGCGCTCGCGGGCAGCACGGGCCTCCAGTTCTTTGGTGCGCAGCCGCGGACCCGACTGGTCGATTCCGATGCCGGACTCGAACACCAACGCCCCGCCGAGGTAACTGCCGGTAACGGTGATGCCATAGCCCAGGGCAGTCAGGGCGATCCCGCGGCGATTGCGGCCGTGGCGGCGGTCCCACCAGGACAGCGCGTAGAGCGCGGTCGCGGCCAGGTTCACCAGGCCATGCACCAGGCCCACGCGGCGGTCCTCCTCATGGGTGTGCTGCCAATCGGTGACGCCGGTGACGGCGGAGCCGACGCTTGCCAGGATGCCCAGTCCGAGAGCGCGGGAAGCAAACCGCGATTCGTCGCGGACCTCGGTGGCGGGCTGGCACGGCACCAGGCTGAGCGCATCCAGCGCCACCGTCGTGCCGAGCGCTCCGCTGGTCAGCGACGCCAGTGGCGGGTGAACCGGATGCCCGAGCCAGACACCGTGCAGCGCGTTGGCGACGGTGTTGCGGGCACCGCCCAGCCCGTTGTAGACGAAGCTGAGCAGGTGTTCAAGCCTATAGCTGGGTCGATCCAGCCACTCTTGACGCCCGATAGCGGACACCGCTCGCGCTCCGATTTGCTGCAATCGGCCATCCCGCGACCGACCAACCATGGCACCAGTCCCTTCCTCGAATGCAGATCCAGACGACGGAAACGCACGCAAAATCGAACGAATACCCCTTGGTTACCTCGCGCTCACATGCGCGGCAGACCCAACGTGACCACCGTAGCCTCGCCCCCGGGATCGTTGTTTGTGTGCCGCCTGTGAATTAGCACAAAGGATTCTTGTAGGAACCTGACGGCGTTGGCTCCATGGCGATTGACCACGGGCCTAAACTGGGTGATTCTACTGAGCAGAAGATATCTCTGTATGGCAGAGCGTGCGTTCCGAGACGGGGGTTTCCGTGGCAGCTCATCGTGACGCTTTCGACGGCGTTTTCGACCCTGTTTTTGAGAATGTCCGCCGAGGGATGATCCCGGCCCACATCTACAACGACAAGGAACTGTTCGCGCTGGAGAAAGAGCGGCTGTTCAGCCGGGCGTGGACGTTCGTGGCACACGAGTCCGAGATCCCGCAAGACGGCGACTATGTGGTGCGCCGGGTCCTCGACGACTCATTCATCATCACCCGAGACTCGGAGGGCGATGTGCGGGCCTTGTTTAATATGTGCCTGCACCGCGGCATGCAAGTGTGCCGAGCGGAGATGGGAAACGCCTCCAACTTCCGCTGTCCGTACCACGGCTGGACTTACCGCAACGACGGCCGGCTCACCGGCCTGCCGTTCCACCGGGAGGCCTACGGAGGCGAAGAGGGGTTCGCCAAAGACGGCCAAACCCTGCTGCCCGCACCGAATTTCGCGAGCTACAACGGTCTGCTGTTCATCAGCATGGACGCCGCCGCCGGACCGCTCGAGGATTTCCTCGGCGACTTCAGGTTCTACCTGGACTTCTACACCAAACAGAGCACCGGCGGCCTGGAACTGCGGGGACCGCAGCGCTGGCGAATCAAGGCGAACTGGAAGATCGGCGCCGAGAACTTCGCCGGCGACATGTACCACACACCGCACACGCACGCGTCGATCGTCGACATCGGCCTGTTCCGCGAGCCGAGAGCCCAGAAGCGCAAGGACGGCGCCACCTATTGGACCCACCACGGCGGTGGAACCACCTACAAACTTCCGCCGGGCAACTTCGACGAGCGGATGCGCTACGTCGGCTACCCCGACGACATGATCGGCCGGATCAAAAACGTCTGGACACCGCAACAGCAGCGCGTCGTCGGCGAGGACGGTTTCATGATTTCAGCCGCGACCTGTTTTCCGAACCTCAGTTTCGTGCACAACTGGCCAAAGCTGCCGGGCAGTGATCAGGTGCTGCCCTTCATCTCGATCCGGTTGTGGCAGCCGATCAGCGAGAATGAGACCGAGGTGTGCTCGTGGTTCGCCGTGGACTCCGCCGCTCCCCGGGAGTACAAACAAGACTCCTACAAGGCCTATTTGATGTGCTTCGGTTCGACCGGCATGTTCGAACAAGACGACGTGGAGAACTGGGTGTCGCTGACGACCACCGCTGGCGGTTCGATGGCACGACAGCTGCTGCTGAACAGCCGGATGGGCCTGCTCTGCGACGACCGGCCGGTCGTCGAAGCGCTGACTGCCGAGTCTTTTCACGGTCCCGGACGCGCCCAGGTCGGCTACAACGAGTACAACCAGCGCGCGTTGCTCAACTTGTGGGCCGACTATCTTCAGATGCCCCGGCCCGCCTTGACCGGCGCGGCGGTTACGGCATGAGCGGGAACACATCAAGAAAGGCATTGCCGTTCAACGACACTCGGCACCTTCAGGCATATCAGTTCCTGGTGGACGAGGCGTACCTGCTGGATGCTCAGCAGTATGAGGCGTGGCTTCAGACGTTGACCGACGACGTTCGCTACGTCATGCCGGTTCGCGTCACGACCGCACGTGGCGCCGGATTCGACACCTCCCCGGGAATGGCCCACTTCGACGAGGACAAATACTCGCTGAGCCAGCGGGTCGCGCGGATGCGCACCGGGCATGCCTGGGCCGAGGATCCACCGTCGCGGCTGCGCCACTTCATCACCAACGTGCGCACATTTGAGTGCGACGATGATGCGCATCTGTTGGTCGAATCGGCCGAACTGCTGTTCCGGAGCCGGGGCGACGTCAACGAAAGCGCGTTGATGTCCTGCGGCCGCGAGGACCTGCTGCGTCTGTGTGACGGCCCTCAAAAACCATGGAAGCTGGCCCGCCGCAAGATCATTGCCGACGAGTCGGTGCTACGGATGCAAAACCTGGCGGTGTTCCTGTGAATAACGAGCTGCAGCAGCTACTGGACGGTGCAGTCGGCGAACCCCTCACTGTCGCAAACGAATTCACCGACGTCATAGTACAACGAGTGGACACCCGCAACGGATCGCGCCTTTTGATCAGCGCGCCCAGATCCGGTCAGTGGATCACCCTGGACGCGCTGGAGATCGAGGCGCTGACCTGGCAGAACACC
The DNA here is from genome assembly GCA_963784665.1 of uncultured Actinomycetota bacterium. Classification (GTDB taxonomy): domain Bacteria; phylum Actinomycetota; class Actinomycetes; order Mycobacteriales; family Mycobacteriaceae; genus Mycobacterium. The sequence continues at coordinate 503,137 of CAWASA010000017.1, read as the reverse complement.
CGTACGCTGGCGACGATGGTCGGCAATTCCCACGCACCCCTGCTGCCCGATGAACCCGATGAGAGAGAACCTCAACCATGACCGACTGGCTGCACGCCAAGCGAGCCCTGATCGTGGGCGGTGGATCCGGAATCGGCCGTGCCGTCATCGAAACCTTTCTCGCCGAGGGCGCGAGAATCGCTGTGCTCGAGCATGATCAACACAAGTGCAATCTTTTGCGCGAGCAGCTTCCCGGCCTGCAAGTGGTCGAAGGTGACGCCGTCACCAGCGAAGCCAACCAACGCGCCGTCACCGTCGCAGTCGATGCGTTCGGCGGGCTCGACATACTGGTCAATTGCGTCGGAATCTTCGACTTCTACCAGGGGGTGGTCGACATCGACGCCGACGGCCTTTCCGCCGCGTTCGACGAAATGTTCCGGACCAATGTGCTGAGCCATCTGCAGTCGGTCAAAGCCGCGGTCCCCGCGTTGCGGGCCGGAACCGGATCCTCGATCGTCTTGACCGAGTCCGCTTCGTCGTTCTATCCCGGACGCGGCGGCGTGCTGTACGTGTCGTCGAAGTTCGCCGTGCGCGGGCTGGTGGCTGCGCTGGCCCACGAGCTGGCGCCGCAGATTCGGGTCAACGGGGTGGCGCCGGGCGGCACGCTGAACACCGATCTGCGCGGTCTTGCCAGCCTGGGGCTCGACAGCGTGCGTCTCGACGACACCCCTAACCGGGCACGCGATGTGGCCGCGCGCACTCCGCTGAATGTCGCGCTCTCCGGGAAAGACCACGCGTGGAGTTTTGTGTTCTTGGCGTCTGACCGATCCCGCGGGATCACCGGCGAGACCATCCGACCTGACGGCGGATTCGGCGTCGGCACACCGAAATCGACACCGACATGAAATCGACGCGGTCATGACGGACCGGCTGGACCAGCAACGTGCCGTGGTGGCACAAGGCTGCCGGGTCGCGGCGGCCCGCGGCCTGGTTGACGGCATCCTCGGTCACCTGAGCCTGCGGGTCGACGACGAGCGCCTGCTCATTCGGTGCCGAAGCGACACCGATGCCGGCGTGGCATTCACCCGGCCCAGCGACGTCCGCCTCATCACCTTCGACGGCAACGCCGGCGCCCCGCGTGAACTCGACGGCTACCGCGTTCCCAACGAACTGCCGATTCACGTCGAAACCATGCTGGCCGATTCCCGGCACCGGGCCGTCGCGCATCTGCACCCGGCCGCCGTGGTCGCCGCCGATCTCGCCGGCATCGCGATCCGGCCTATCTACGGCGCCTACGACATTCCCGGCGCGTGGCTCGCACGCGAAGGCGTTCCCGTCTACGAACGCGCTGTGCTGATCCGGAATTCAGCGCTGGGCAAGGAAATGGTGGCGGCCATGCGTGGTCGGCCGGTGGTGATCTGCCGCGGACATGGGATCACCAGCGCCGCCGCCACCGTGCCGCAGGCAGTCCTGCAGGCGATCAGCCTCGACGCGCTTGCCCGGATGTCGTTGCGCGTGCGCGCGGCAGGCGGCACCCTGCGCGACATAGACGACGCGGACTGGGACGAGTTACCGGACTTGGGGCCTTCGTTTACCGCCGAGGCGGCCTGGCGCCACGAAGTGGCACGCCTGGGCACTCAGCCGAGTTGATCGCCAATCTCATCGGCCGCCCGGGTAAGTGCGGCTGCCACCGCGGAGTACCGGGAGCTGTCCAGCCGGTTTTGGGGTGCGGCGGCGTTGAGCGCAAGCCGCAGACCCGGTGCCCGTGTCGGTATGGGCACGGCAACCGACGCGACGCCTTCCTCGCTCTCCTCACGATTGATGGCGTAGCCCCGCTCGCGGATACCGGAAAGCTGAGCCTCCAACTCGGCGCGACTGCCGATGGAGTGAGAGGTAATGCGCTCCAACTGCTCGTGCGGCAGCAGCTGATGCAATTCCGGCTGCGACAACTGGGCCAACATGACCTTGCCCGTGGAGGTGCAATGCGCCGGCATGGTGCGTCCCAACCGAGACGCAACCCGAACCGCGGCCGGGCCCTCCACAGCGGCCACAAACCGGACGCTGGCCCCGTCCAGCATCCCGACGTGAATCGTTTCGCGTAGCTGCTCGCTGAGGCTGCGCATGATCGGCGTGGCCGATCGCTGAATGTCGATGCGGCCGAAGATCGCAAACGCCACACCGGTCAACGACGGACCGGGCAGGTATGCCTTCGATACCGGGTCTTGCCGGACGAACCCACGGTAGGCCAGCATCGCCAGCAACCGATGCGCAGTGGACGACGCGACACCCAGATAACGGGTGGCCTCACTCAACCGGATCTGGGGCTGTTCGCCCAACAGCAGCAGCAGCCTGAGCGCATTGTCGACCGACTCGATCGGATACTGCGGCGCAACCGAATCGGCGGCCGGCGCATCCGCGTTCTGGGCGGCCCGCTCGCGCTTCTTCTGCATGAATTCACGGTAGCCAGTTGCGGACGAGACGACGTGACCGGCCACGTTGCAGTGGTCAGTCTCGGTGTGCCAAGGCGCCGGCAATCGGATGTGTCCCGCGTAGGCGGACACGACGAGCAACTCTCCCGCCCGAGACCAAAGTGGCGGATCCCTACTATTCTCGGCTTCGTGCGCGGGGCTATTCAGACTGGATATCGCCGTTACGTCGCCATCGGTGACAGTCAGACCGAGGGCTTATGGGACGGTGACGACACTGTCGGTCTCCTCGGATTTGCTGACCGACTCGCCGTAATGGTGGATTCGCTCTTTCCGGGCTTGCAATACGCCAACCTCGCGATCCGCGGCAAGCGGATAGCCGACGTGCTGCAGGAGCAGGTGCCCCACGCCTTGGCGATGCAGCCGGATCTGATTACCGTGTGCGCCGGGATGAACGACGTCATCCAGCCAGGACGATCGTTCGGCCCTGCCCTTATCGACCTTGAATCCGTCTACGCCGCGCTGGCCGAATCGGGGGCGACGGTGGTGACGACGACCTTCCCGAACGTCGCGCAATTCCTCCCGCTCGGACGGCTGGTGTCGGCGCGGCTTAACCGCATCAACGGCGCAATCCGCGCGGCCGCCGATCACCACGGGTTCAGGCTTGTCGACCTGTACCACGCGGCCTCGATGCGGGAACTGGAAACGTGGGATATCGATCGCGTGCACGCCTCCACCAAGGGACATATCTTGTTTGCCGCCGCGGCTGCCGAAGCTCTCAATCTGCCCGGCAGTAACCATGATTGGGCCGAAGCGAGCAAGGGTCCCACGCGGCGATCATTTGCCGGCGGCGCTTACGAACAGCTGCGCTGGACGCAGGGCAGTTTCTTCCCGTGGATTTGGCGCCGTCTGCGCGGCCTGTCGTCGGCTGACGGCCGGGAGCCCAAACGTCCGCGGTTGGAAGCCATCAGCACGGCGGGTGCACCGGAGAATGCCGCGCCGACTTGAAGCGTCGACATTACGGCGCGGATCGACCGTCGGTCAGGCATCCTTGACGCATGAATGTGGAGGCTTTGCTGCACACGATTCCGCCACTCGCGGTCTACCTTGTGGTCGGCGGTGTGGTCGGTATTGAGAGCCTGGGCATTCCCCTTCCCGGCGAGATCATGCTGGTCAGCGCGGCGCTGATGTCGTCGCATGAAAACCTGGCCATCAACCCGATCGGTGTCGGCATTGCCGCGGTGATCGGCGCTGTGGTCGGCGACTCGATCGGCTACGCGATCGGGCGGCGGTTCGGCATGCCGCTCTTCGACCGGCTTGGCCGGCGGTTTCCGAAACATTTCGGTCCCGGACACGTCGCGCTCGCCGAAAGGTTGTTCAGCCGCTGGGGAGTTCGGGCGGTCTTCTTGGGCCGCTTCATCGCACTGCTGCGGATATTGGCCGGGCCGCTGGCGGGAGCCTTGAAGATGCACTACCCGCGTTTCCTGGCGGCCAACGTCTCCGGTGCGATCTGTTGGGCGGGCGGCACGACAGCACTGGTTTATTTCGCCGGGATGGCCGCAGAACGCTGGCTGGAGCGGTTCTCCTGGATCGGACTGGTCATCGCCGTCGTGGCGGGACTTGCCGCCGCAATCCTGCTGCGCGAACGCACAGCCCGGGCGATCGCCGAACTCGAGGCCGAGCATTACCGCAAGACCGGGACTACCACTGCCGACGCCGTGTGAAATGCCCGGCCGCGCGGTCTAACCGACTGCCACGCCTGCGTCCGCCGCCGCTTCGGGCCAGTGCTCTTCGATAAGAGCCCGGGCCATTTTCCGGGCGCGTAGCGCGGCGTCCAGGTCCCCCACAGCCGCGAGAATGATGGCGCCTTTCATCAAGATGTGCCAGGACGAGGCGAACTCCTCGACATCGCTTAGCCCCGCTGCAGAAGCGCGGCGACGCACGATGTCGCGAACGTGGTCGATATGGGCGATGCAGGCTTGTCCGGCGGGATGATCCGCCCCCAACTCGAGCAACACATTGATAAACGAGCAGCCTTCATAACCGTCGCGGAGCTGAAACCAGTCATGCATGACGTCGAAGATCGCCAGCAACTGCTCTTCGGGTGTGTCGCCGCGCTGCCGTGACTGCTCCTCGATCAAACCGTGCGTCCAGACCTCCTCGCGACGCTGCAGCACGGCCAGCACGAGGTCGTTTTTCGTCGCGAAGTGGCGGTAAAGGGTCGCCCTGGCCACACCGGCCCGCTCGATCACCTCGTCGGTGCCGACCGCGCGGATCCCACGCCGGCTGAACAGCTCATATGCCGCGGTCAGGATACGTTCACGAGCCGACGGGGCGGGCGTTACGACATCGAGTGTTGTCATAGCGAGCCTTACCATACTCTTAGGCCGTGACATGTAGACAGACCGCCCTGTCTCGTTATACAAATGAGATTCGCATCTGCGAACAGTCTGTCTTCAGAGTGCAGGACGGGCATCCATCCCGGGGTCTTCGATGCCGGTGAATTAGGGAGTCCATCATGAGCTCGGCCATTGCAGAACCCATGTCCACCACCCATCTGATGCTCAGCGCGAAGCTGGTCTACGAACTGGGTGACCCGAACAGCACGCTGAGGGCGACCGCCGATCGCAGCGGCCCGGCGGTGCTGATCTATGCGGGCGGCGAGATCGATGCTTGCAATGAGCGCACCTGGCGCCAGCTGGTCAGCGAAGCGGCCAACGTCGTTTCCGCGCCCGGCCACCTCGTCGTCGATGTCACGGGACTCGAATTCATGGGCTGCTGTGCGTTTGCGGTACTGGCCGACGAGGCGCAAGGCTGTCGGGATCGCGGCATCGAATTGCGTCTCGTGAGCCGCGAGCCGATCGTCGCCCGAATTGTCGACGCGTGCGGGCTCAGCCGTCTGTTGCCCATTTACCCGACTGCCGACTCCGCGCTCGCGTCGGCCGCTCGCTGGTGACCCATCCGGGGCTCTGATCGGCCTCTGATCGGCCTCTGATCGGCTGTAGTCGGCTGAATGAGCGATGTTCCCACTTTCGGTGCGGAGGAGGAATTTCTCCTCGTCGATCCACGGACCGGTGAACCGGCTCCACGTAACACCGATGTGGCCGCAGAGGCCGAGCGCCGGGGCGTCAAGCTGCAACTCGAACTGAGCAGTTGCCAAGTCGAAACCACCTCTCATGTGGCGGCGACCAGCACCGAACTGGGCGAGGAACTCATCCGGCTGCGGCGCAGCGCAGCGCAGGCCGCTGAGGCCGTCGGGGTTCAGCTGCTGGCCTCGGGGCTTCCGCCGGCCACCCCGCATGAGTTTCCAGTCACCGACACCCCGCGCTACCGGCGGATCGGTGCGGAGTTCGGGATGATCGCGCATGAGCAAGGCATCTGCGGATGTCACGTGCATGTGCAGGTACCCGACCGTGGCGCCGCCATCCATGTCAGCAATTGGCTGCGGCCGTGGCGCCGCCTTTTTTCGCTTCACCCGACGAGTGCGACCGCGCGGTGCGCATGCTGGTCGACACCGGGGTGATTGTGCATAAAGACATGATCTATTGGGACGCGCGCCCGTCAGCGAACTTTCCGACGGTGGAGATCCGAGTGGCCGACATACCGGCAACGGTCGATGAAACCGTCCTGCTTGCCACGCTGATCAGAGCCGCGGTGATGACGGCCCTCGACGCGTGGTCCCCGGCGCTGGATGCGCTCGGTGAATACGACCGCGTCACACACGAACTCGACCGCATCGCCGCGCAGGGCAACGGGGCGATGCGGCAGCTGCGAGCATGGCGGAAGGGCGGCGAGGTGATGGACGTCATCGCGGAATCCGCCGCTGCCACGCTGAGTTGAGTTTACGCCGTCCCGCTACCCCGAATGTCGTTGTAGGAGATGGCCTCTCGTCACGCCACCGTAACCAAACGATACAGCCCGATGAGGCCGACCACCACGATGGTGGCACGCAGAGCGTTCCCCGATAACCGGCGCCCATAACGCGCCCCGATCACTCCCCCGATCAGCGAGCCCGCAGCGATCAGCCCGGCCGTCGGCCAGCTGATCCGGTCGAATGCCACCAACGTATAGGCAACCGCCGCAACCACATTCACTACCAGTGTCATGAGGTTCTTGGCCGCGTTCATCCGCTGCACCGACTCCGGCAGCAATGCACCCATCACGCCGACCAACAGGATCCCTTGCGCGGCGGTGAAGTAGCCGCCGTAGACGCCGACGGCGAACGTTCCGAACACGAGCACGGCCATCCGTGCCGGCGTGATGTGCTCGGCGTCGCGACCCGCCACCTCGGCGCGCCGGCCCGTCCACGACTGGATCCGCGGCCCAGCCACTACCAGCACCAACGCCAGGATCAATAGCACCGGCACGACTTCGGCGAACACCTTCGCGGGCAGGTGCAGGAGCAGGAAGGCACCCAGCACCGCGCCGGCCAACGATGCCGGGAGCTGCCACCGTAGCCGATTCCATTGACCGCTCAGCTCGGCGCGATAACCCCAGGTGCCCGACACACTGCCGGCCACCAGACCGACTGCGTTCGACATGGTGGCCGTGACCGGCGGATAGCCGAGGGCGACCAGCGTGGGGAAGGTGATCAGCGTGCCCGATCCGACGAGCGCGTTGATCACGCCGGCACCGAACCCGGCCAGGGCGATCAAAACCAGGTGGGAAGGCGACACTCCCGGGTCAGACCCGAGGTGCTTCCGGGCCGCGGTCTACACCGGTACGTAGCTTGACCGACGCCGAATAAGCAAGGGTTCGGAACCGAAGGACTGGATCGTCAGAGGGCTCGATGCCATCGGTCACCCGCATCGGGTCGAACACGACGATGTCGCCACCGCGCTCGCGCTCGGTGTCCAGGCCGGTGATCTCAAGGGAGCCGACGGTGACGATCTGTGTGCTCTGCCAGGGCGCGGACGGGTCGACCGTCGAGTCCGTGGGACCGGCAATCTGAACACGAAAGTCAAACCGCACCGGCCCGCTGTCGAGGCGCGCTTTCAGCTCATCGGTGAGAAAGTCCGGGCCCTTGCTCTGAGCGGCTGCTGCCGACAAATAGTTCTCCGCCGCGACCGGGACCATGTGATAGCGAACGAATCGGGCGCTGCCGTCGGCGGCGACCCAGCGGAAGGCGTGCAAGCCGTGGTACTCGATGGTGGCGTAGCTGGCCGGGACCCGGTTGGCGTCGCGCAGTACGGGCAACGCGCCGAGCACCCGGGGATGGGTGAGAAAATATTTGGCCATGCGCAGCGGCGTAGTCAGGCCGGGCCGCATCGCTTTGAGCAGATCGATGAATCCGTCCGGTGTGCTCGAGACGAACAGCCGGGCAGTTTGCGTCGACACGTCAGTGGTGGACCCGTCGGGCAACGTGAATTTCACTGCCATGCCGCGTACCCCCGGCGAGCTGTCACGCTGCGCGGGGTTTCCCGATCCGTTGGAGAAGCGGATCAGCACCGGGACCGTCGAGCCCTCGAGATGCTTTGCGCGCGAGAGCATGACCGCATCACCGGCCGCGGTGAACGTGCCGCGATACAGCGTGCCTTTCGCGTGCAGGGCCCGATGGCCCGGCTGCGCTCCCCCGGCGCCTCGAATCGCCTCGATCGCGTCGTCAGGAGAGACTGAACCGCTCATGGGCGAATCTTAGTGGTATCAGTCGGGAAAGCCGAAGAGTTGGACCACACCGTGATCGCGGCCGGCGGTGTAGCCGCCGTCGACCGCAATGGCCTGGCCGCTGACAAAAGAGGCGTCAGGAGACAGCAGGAATGCCGCCATGGCCGCGACCTCCTCGGGCCGGCCGAGCCGTTGCAGGGCATGCTCCTTGGTGATCGATGCCAGCGGGCCCTCCATGCCCGGCATGCCGAAGACGCTTTGGGCCATCGGCGTTTCGATGAAGCCGGGGCAGATGGCGTTGGCCCGGATGCCGCTCGGTCCGTAGTCGAGCGCGATGTTCTTGGTGAGCAGCACGACGCCGCCCTTGGCCGCGTTGTACGAACTGCCGCCCGCCGTGCCTTCCAGGCCCTCGATGCTGGCGACGGTCACTATCGAACCCCGCTCGCCGTCGACCCGCGGCTGCTCGATCATCCTGGCCAGCGCCGCCTTGGCCACTAAGAACGTCCCGGTGAGGTTGATGCCGATCACCCGGTTCCATTCGGCCCGGTCGAGCAGGTGGACCGGGCCCCCACCGGCGACGCCGGCAGCGTGGAAGACCCCGTCGAGGCGGTCCGGCACGGCGTCCATCACCGCGGCGATCGCGGCTTCGTCGGTCACGTCGGCGGTAACGAACCGGAACTCGGGCCCACTGAACCCCAGGTCGGGCGGAGATGCCAGGTCGGCGCCGACGACGGTGCCGCCCTCGGCCAATAAGCGGCGCGCGGTGGCCAGGCCGATTCCGGATGCGGCACCCGTGACGACGAATGTGCGTGAACGGGCACGGTCAGCGTCAACCATGTCTGGTCCCCTCTGAGTCGGATCGGGGTATGCCGCAGCCATGGTGACACACGGTCTTTAGGCTGCCTAGCCGAATCGAGTGTGCGCTCGAGGCGTCGGCTGTGCGGTCAAGGCAGGAAGTTCGCCGATTCCCCGCCCCACGCGCACGCCCGAGGCCCTCAGTGCACACTCGAACCGGAACGAACTCACATCAGCGGAGGGGTCATGCCGGGAGCCGACACCCGTACGACGGAGACGCTCGCCGGATTCGTCGAGCGACACGCGCAGCAGCGGCCCGACGCCATAGCGATTCACTACGGCGACCGGCAATGGTCCTGGGCCGACTGGGCGTCCCGGGTTCGTCGGGCGGCCGGAGCGCTGCGCGACGCCGGGGTGGAACGCGGCCAGTGCGTGGCGTTCCTGGACAAGAATCACCCGGCCTGCCTCGAAATCCTCTTCGCCGCCGCATCAATCGGCGCTGTCACCACCGTCGTCAATTGGCGAGTGGTCGGCGATGAAATTGTCCACGTCCTCAACGACAGCGGTGCACGTGTGCTTTTTGTCGGCGCCGAGTTGCGCGCGGCGGTCGAGGCGGGCGCGGCGCGAGTCCACGGTCTGGAACGCATCGTGGTGGTGGGCGGCGACGAGGACGAGTACGAATCGTTGCTCGCCGCGGCAGCACCCGTGGAGGCCGCCGAAGAGGTCGACGAGAGTGAAACCGCGCTGGTGATCTACAGCTCCGGCACCACCGGACGACCGAAAGGTGTCTTGTTGAGCCAGCGTGCGCTGGTCAACCATTCGGCAAACCTGGCGCCGGCGTTCCCGTTCGCCGAGGGGGACGCGAACCTCGTCGCGATGCCCCTCTTTCACGTCGGCGGCATCGGTTACGCGCTGTTCGGCATCAGGGCGGGGGTGCCGACGATCATGACCCGCGAACCCGACGCCGCAAGCCTGATCGGGGCCGTGCAGGCCGGCGCGACACACGCTTTCTTCGTGCCGCCCGTGATCGCGCGGTTCCTGGACGCCGGCGACGCGGCGAGCGCGACCATCTCGGGCTTGCGCTACATCGTGTACGGGGCCGCCCCGATGCCGCTGCCCTTGCTGGAGCAAGCGCTCGCCACCTGGCCCGAGACGAATTTCGTCCAGGTGTACGGGCAGACGGAACTGTGCGGGGCGGTCACGGCCCTGAGCGACGCCGACCACCGCGATTCCGCCCGGCCGCAGTTACGGCTGTCGGCCGGAAAAGCCCTGCAGGGCAGCGAAATTCGGATCGTCGATCCCGAAAGGAGCAGCGAGCCGCCCATCGGAGAGCAGGGCGAGATCTGGGTACGGAGCAACCAGAACATGAGCGGCTACCTCAATCTGCCCGATGCGACCGCCGACACGATCACCGTCGACGAGTGGGTGCGTACCGGCGACGTCGGCCGCCTCGACGCCGACGGCTACGTCTACATCGAAGACCGGCTCAAGGACATGATCATCACCGGCGGTGAAAACGTGTACGGCCCCGAGGTGGAAAGCGGGCTGATCGAACATCCCGCGATCGCCGACGCCGCGGTCATCGGCGTGCCCCACGACTTCTGGGGCGAATCCGTCAAGGCGATCGTCGTGGCCGCCACCGAGGTCGATCCCGGCGAAATCGTCGAGTTCTGCCGCCGGCACCTGGCCGGGTACAAATGCCCGCGGACCGTGGACTTCGTGCCGTCGCTCCCCCGCAACGCAAGCGGAAAGATCCTCAAAGCGGCGCTGCGCGAACCATATTGGTGCGACCGCCCGAGGGGCATCTGAGCATGGCGGTGGATGCGCAGCGACGCGACCTCGCCATCAGTGTGTTGGCGGCCTTTGATCAGACCGGAGTCGGCGGCCTGCTGCGGGTCGCACCCCACGGAGAATGGATCGACCTGACCGGCACTTGGTAGGCCGGCCGACTCACAGGCGTCCCTCCACACGCAGTTCCGGATGCACCCAATCGGGCGAACGGCGCTCCTTGAACGCGCGGAAGCCTTCTCGTGCCTCGATGTCGCTCAGACTGCTGGTCATGCCGATGCGGTCATACAAGCCCAGATAATTGTCGATGCTGGACTTGATGACGCCGCGGGCGCGTGGGGCGGTTCGACAACATTGGGCGAGCAGATCTTTCGCTGCGGTGAGCAGACTCTCGTGGGGCACCACTCTGGTGACCAGACCCCAGTCCAGGGCTTCGGCCGCGGTGAGCACCCGTCCGGTGAACATGAGGTCGCGGGTGCGTACCGGCCCGATCAGACGGGCGAGCATCTGGCTGTAATAGGTGTCGGCGTAGCCGCGGAACAGCTCGGGCACGCGGAAGGTCGCCCGTTCGCTGACCACCGACAGGTCGCTGCACAGCGCGATCTGGAACCCGCCGCCCTGGCAGAGTCCATTGACCGCGGAGACAATGGGCTTGCCCGAGGTTCGCACCGCGTCGAACGGCGTGACGTCCATGCCCAGCGCGGCACCGAAGGTGATCCAGTCATCTGGGCCTCCGCCGCCACCCATGTCCCCGCCCGGTGCGAAGACGTCCCCGGTTCCGGTGATCAGCAAGCCGGCCAGATCCGGGTCTTCGTTGAGACGACCTACAGCACAACGGATCCCGAAGTACATCGCCGGTGTCAGAGCGTTACGCGCTTCCGGGCGATCGATGGTGCACACTGCGATCGGTCCCTGGCGCTCGAAAGTCAGGTACGGCGTCCCGAGCCAATCCCCTTCAGGCGGGCGGGGGGTGCGGTTCGGCGTCGGGGGGATCTGCGCCACGGGACTCCTTAAGTTCGTAGGTGCAGTTACTTCGTGTTGTTACGTTGTGCTGTGACCCGGGTGGGTCGGGTGAGGCTGCATGTGTCTTGCCGGCCCCGGTGGTGCGGCTTGAGAGGACTGGCCGCCCGGCCTGCCTGGACTTCTCTGGCCGCTGATTGAGATCTGCGATGTGATCGCTTGTTTAAGGAAATGCTGGCGGGGTTGTCCGTGGGGATCGTGTTGGCAGACAAGTGAAAAGGGGTGCGATGGCAGCGGGCCAGTTGTGGGCTGGTGTGGATGTCGGTAAGGAGTATCACTGGGTGTGCGTGGTCGATGCCACCGGTGCGGTGGTGTTGTCGCGCAAGCTCGTCAACGACGAGCAACCCATCCGTGACCTCGTCGCCGAGATTGACCAGCTGGCTGACGAGGTGTCCTGGACGGTCGATCTGACCACGGTGTATGCGGCGTTGTTGTTGACAGTGTTGGCTGCTGCCGATACGCCGGTGCGTTACCTGGCGGGTCGTGCGGTGTGGCAGGCCTCGGCGGTCTATCGCGGCGGGGAGGCCAAGACTGACGCCAAAGACGCCCGGGTGATCGCCGATCAATCCCGGATGCGTGGGGCCGATCTGCCGGTCCTGGCGCCCGACGATGACCTGATCACCGAACTGCGGATGCTGACCGCCCACCGCGCGGACCTGGTCGCGGATCGCACCCGCACCATCAACCGGCTGCGTCAGCAGTTGGTGGCGGTGTGCCCGGCCTTGGAGCGAGTAGCTGCGCTGACCTCCGATCGCGGCTGGGTGGTGCTGCTTACCCGATACCAGCGCCCGAAAACCATTCGCAACAGCGGTGTTTCGCGGTTGACGAAGATCCTGACTGATGCCGGGGTGCGCAACGCTGCTTCGATCGCCGACGCCGCAGTTACTGCCGCCAAGGCACAAACGGTGCGCCTGCCCGGTGAGGATATCGCCGCCAGCCTGGTTGCCGAATTGGCACAGGGGGTGATTGCCCTCGATGACCGCATCAAAGCCACCGACGCCGACATCGAGGGCCGATTTCGCCGCCACCATCTGGCCGAAGTGATCACCAGCCTGCCCGGCATCGGCTTCCGACTCGGCGCAGAGTTCCTGGCCGCCGTCGGCGACCCTGCCAAGATCGGCTCGGCTGACCAACTCGCCGCCTGGGCCGGACTGGCCCCGGTCCCACGGGACTCGGGTAAACGCACTGGACGCCTGCACGCACCGCAGCGCTACAGCCGCCGGCTGCGCCGAGTGATGTACATGTCCGCGCTCACCGCGATCCGCTGCGACCCGCAATCTCGGGCCTACTACCAGTCCAAACGCGACGAGGGTAAGAAGTCGATCCAAGCCACCATCTGCCTGGCGCGACGCCGCACCAACGTCCTTTACGCCCTCATCCGCGACCACCGCACCTGGCAACCCGACTCACCTCCGATCACCACGACCGCGGCTTGACTTTCTCATTGAGAGTCCTCTCACGTCGGCGCCACCGCTGGCAACATGGCGCCCCAAGGTCGCTACTGTAGCGCTTACAGTATCTGGGCAGCCGCGCACACCCCGCTACAGATACGGCAGCGTGGCTGTCTCTGTAGTCGCGGATTCGTCGGCGACCAAAGTGGCGAGCTTGCTCTGCAACGTGGCCGTGGCGTCTCCCAGCGGTTTGTCGCAAAACCTGCAATGTGTCTTGAATTGTGGCTGCTCGTCTTCATCCGGCCAGAACCGGCGTGGCCCAACCTGGGCCCCGGGGTCGTATTGGACTGCCTGATGCGGGGCCCCCTTGAGGATCCTGCCCACCGGATGGCCTTGCGGGCATTCGAGTTTCAGCATGCCGATGCCTTCTTGATTGCCTACCATCGTCCACCGTCCTTTTGCCGTCTTATCGGATATACCAGCCTGACGAGCCGGCCGTTAAGCGAGGCCGGCATCGACGAGCAGCTGGGCAATCCGTGTTGGGCGCACAGAGCTCGGACCACCGCGATGTCGTTTTGCGCGTCCGCCGCCCGCCCCGCGGCGGTGAGTGTTTCGACGAGCAGCAGGCGGGCCTGAAGGGCTGCCAGCGGCCGAGCGGTCGGATCGATTCCGGCGAGCAGAGCGCGGGCATGCCAACAGGCCTTTTCGCGTTCATCGGCGGCGTGGCTTCGCGAGAGCAGGCGGATTCCGGAGGCCGTGTCCAGCTCGGCTGTGATGGTGGCGATGCCATTGCCGTCATGCGGAATGCTGGGCACGGCCCGCCGTATTCGGCTGCGGTTGTCGGACGGTTCGAAGGATCGCGGGTCATGGCGAGTTCGACGACGGCGACGACGTCGTCGGGCACATCGCGCTCGCCTAGGAGTTCGGGGACCGATCGTCCCATGGGCGGGTGGCCGGTCAGCGCGCAGAAAAGCGTCGCACCGAGTGAGTAGACATCGGATCCGGTTGTTGGAGTGGCGCCTTCGAGAAGTTCGGGCGCGATGAAGGCCGGCGAACCGATGACTACCCCAGCGCGCGTCTCAAAACCGCCGGCGACCCTGGCGAGGCCGAAATCGGTCAACTGCGGTTGCCCGTAGTCGGTCAGTAGCACGTTTCCCGGCTTCACATCGCGGTGCAGGATGCCGGCACGATGGGCCGCCTCCAGCGCACCGGCGATCTTCACGCCGATACTGAGGGTCTCGCGCCAGTCCAGTGGCCCGGGGCCGCTGACCAGACCCCACAGTGAACCCTTGCCGTGGTAGGGCATCACGATGAACGGCCGGCCGCTGAGGGTGGTGCCGACCTGTAGAACGGTGACGATATGCGGGTGCGCAGAGAGCCGGCCCATCGCGCGCTGCTCGCGGATGAAGCGGTCGAGATTGTCGGGGTCGAGATCGTTCGTCAGGACTTTGACCGCCACTGAACGGTCCAGCTGAGGCTGAGCGCAGCGGTAGACCACTCCAAATCCGCCGCGCCCGATCTCCTCGATGCCGTCGAAGCCAACTTCCGCGGCGACTCCTGCGATCAGATCCTGCTGTATCGCCTTTGAATCCACGTCGGCCATCGACGGTCACTGTCCTCGCGAGTAAAGAGGGTGCACCTCACTAGTCGTGACACCATATCGCGAATGACCTGGGCCGATCGCGAGATCAATACGGTCGGCACACGATCAAGCTGCCAAGATGTTGTGGTCCCGGCTGGGATCGAACCAGCGACCTTCCGCGTGTGAAGCGGACGCTCTCCCACTGAGCCACGGGACCGGCGCCGAGAGGCGAACGACGTCGAAGATTAGCACGAGCCCGGCCCCGGCAGTACGGGCCACATGCACCTGTCGGGGTCGCGCGATAGCCTAGACACGGTTCGTACCAAGAAATTTGTATGTGCCCGCTCACGTCGACTATCGTCGTGCTTCGCACCGGGCGACGATCTCGTCCGTTGCGCGCGGATGTAGCGCAGTTGGTAGCGCATCACCTTGCCAAGGTGAGGGTCGCGGGTTCGAATCCCGTCATCCGCTCGAAGGTGCAAGTGCATCAATCCCAGCGGTGGAGTGGCCGAGTGGTGAGGCAACGGCCTGCAAAGCCGTGCACACGGGTTCGATTCCCGTCTCCACCTCCAGCTTTTGACCCCCCGCGCGATTAGCTCAGCGGGAGAGCGCTTCCCTGACACGGAAGAGGTCACTGGTTCAATCCCAGTATCGCGCACCAGATCCGATACTGCTCACAGGTCACCACGCTGCCTTGAATAACGCACACGGGTGAAATGCGATCCAGGTCTAATTCGTCATAACGTGCTCGTATGCGCGACATCGAGGCGATCCACGCTGAACTTCGGTTAGTGGCGCGCGGCTTGCCCGTTGTGCGACCACACGCCACGCACCGCGCTGATAGACGGGTGAACGGCAATAGCCCCAGCGCTTGGCCCGTGCCACCAGGCGCGCGGTAGTAGCGTTATCACCGGCTCGTGAAGGGGGTGGCGATGTTGTCCATAGCGATCAGGACACATCAAGCTGCCGCGCAGTCCACCGACACGGATGAGACCGCCGAGGCGAAAGTGCGGCCACTGCCGTGCAGCTCCGGTACATAAGCATCCCGGCGCTGATCGCCGAAGCCGGCGGCGACCCCTGGGCCATCAACAACAGCCTGCAGGCTGGTCGCCCCGGGCAAATTTCTGACCTGGCGGAAGCCTTTCATGCTGCGGGCCGATGCACGGCGGAGGCCAACACGGCATTCGAGGAAGCCCGCCGCCGCTTCGACGCGGCCTGGAACCACCAGAATGGCGATCACCCGATCAACGACTCCGCCGAAGTGCGGCGCGTGGCTAAGTCGCTGGGTGCCCAGTCCCTGCAGTTGCCCAAGATCGGTGTCGACCTGGAAAACATCGCCGCGGCCTTGGCGGAGGCGCAAAAGGCCGCAGCCGGAAAGATCGCCAACCTAGAAGCTCAGTTGCAGGGGCTCGATGACTTAATCGGCCAAGCCGTCGATATGGAAAAGGATCCCGACCTCAGCGCGGCGGACAGGGATGCACTTAATGGCTTCATCACTGCCTGTGAAGACGACGCCATAGGCGACACCAAGGCTGCACTGGGTCAGCTGCAGTCACTCCGTGACGGCTACTCGGCCACTTTGCAGAAATCACTGGGCAATTTGCGCACCGAGGGCTACGACCCGACGATTCTCGAGCAAGTCGATGCAAATAATCGGATCCCGCCGCCGGGCACGAGTGCCGAGGATGTGCACCGATGGTGGACATCGCTGACACCAGAGCAGCGGCAGCGGTTCATCGCCGAGAACCCCGATCAGATCGGCAATCTCAATGGCGTCCCGATTCTCGCGCGCAGTTCGGCCAATACAACGGTAATGAACCAGGACCTCAACCGGGTGCGTGACATCGCCAGCCGCTACGGCGTGTCGGTGGACGATGTGGAGCGTGATCCGGCGAAATACGGACTGTCTGCGACCGATATCACCCGCTACCAGAACGCCAATGAGACCAAGCAAGGTCTTGACCACGACGCCGGTACCGATCCTCTCCATCCCCTCCCCACCTACCTGTTCACTTATGACCCGTTGGCGTTCGGCGGTAAGGGGCGCGCCGCGATCGCCATCGGCAACCCGGACACCGCGAAGAACACCGCGGTGATCGTGCCCGGCACCAGCAGCAGCGTGAAGGGCGGCTGGCTGCACGACGGCCACGACGATGCACTGAACCTCTTCGCTCAGGCCAACCTCGCCGACCCGAATAACCCCACGGCGGTGATCGCGTGGATGGGCTACGACGCCCCCAACGACTTCTCCGACGTCCAGCGGATTTCCACACCAGAGCTCGCCCGGACCGGTAGTGAGGCATTGGCGCAGGACGTCAATGGCTTGTGGGTGACGCACCTCGGCGGCGGCGAACACGTCACCGTGCTGGGCCACTCTTATGGCTCGACGACGGTGGCCGACGCCTTCGCCATGCACAACATGCATGCCAACGACGCTGTGCTCCTGGGCTGCCCTGGAACCGACCTGGCTCGCAACGCCGCAAGCTTTCACCTTGATGGCGGTCATGTGTTCGTGGGAGACGCCTCCACCGATCCGGTCGGAATGCTCGGGCAGCTGAATGGCCTGAGCAAACACTTTTTCGGCGACGACATCCCCGGCCAGGTGCTGGGAAACGACCCCGGCCTGGGTATCGATCCCGCCGCCGACGGGTTCGGATCGGTGCGTTTCCGCGCCGAGGTGCCCGGCTCTGATCGCATCAACCCCCACGACCATTCGCACTACTACTATCCCGGAAGCGAGGCCCTGCACAGTATGTCTGACATCGTTTCGGGCCACGGCGACGCACTGGAATCCGACGGCATGACGGCCCAACACCGCTATCAGCTAGGCAAGGTCAACATTCCGGGTCTGGGTCCGGCCGGCATCGGTATACCCGGCACACCGGCCATCGTCGACCCGGAGTGGGACCGCCCACCGGGATCTATTACCGATAATCATTTCTTCGATGCCCAACACCATCACTGAGCGCCGGCACCTGTGGTCGCGGCAAGGATTACTTGCCGCGCTAGTGGTCGTCGTCATGTTGCTAGGAGGATGCGGTCTCGTGCTACCTAAACCACATTCCGCCGGTTCTTCGAACCCGGTGGATGATTCCGCCCACCCGCTGACCGACGATCAGGCCATGGCCCAGGTTGTCGAGCCAGCCAAACAGATCGTCGCCGCCGCCAACTTGCAAGGCGTGAGCGGCGGATTCTCGTTTACCTCCTGCAACGACCAAGGAGATCCGCCCTATATGGGCAAGGTCACGGTGAGCTTCCTCTTGCACGGCGCTCCCGATGCGTATTTTCAGCAGGTCAGCGCTGCGATGGTCGCTCATGGATGGAACGAAGGCGCTCCGCCGGGACAGCACTACTTCGGCACAACACTGAACAAGGACGGCGTGACCGCGAATATGGGTTACGTACCGTCCGACCACAGTTACGGGCAAATCATGCTGTACGGCCAATGCCGCAATACGACCGACCACCATTACGACGGCAAAACCAACGGCACCGATATCACCAATCAGTTGAATGCGCGATGACGGCCCCCAGCTCCCAATCGTTCCACCGACCGCTTTAAGCAGCTGAAGATCACGTGATGTTTCCAAATCACGCATACCGGTTATGTGTAATGGGCGTGTCGAAGCGCGGAAGCCACCCTGGTGGGGATCATGATTCGGGGGAGGCTTCAGTTCGAGGGGAGCTGGGGAAATGGTGTCGGATCTATGGCAGCCGGTGGTGCGCGTCGGGGCGCCCAAGTTCATAGCGGGCATTGGGTACCGGATCAAAGTGGAGCTGAAGACAAAAGGATGGGTAAGTCGAGACTGGCGCGGCTACTTCGGGACGCAGGTAGCGCAACAACGTCTCGATGCCAGATACTCTTCCCCCGACTTTGACGATGTCCAGCGCATCGAGGGCTCTTGCGCCCAGGACGACGCGGAGCGCTACGTCCAATTGATCGATGCCGCAATTCATTACGCGAACACCAAGTTTCAGGGTGAGGCCCTGCCAAAGCTGGTTGCGCAGAAAAACCGCCCGCATGGTGTCGTGGACCCGGTGAAGAAGCGTCAGGCCGCACTCGATCACCTAGCGAAGAAATTGGCGAAGCCCGAGAGGTGATCGGCAGGTTCGAAGATGGGTCCTGCAACGTCGGGCGCATCCCCTGAGTGACCGACTGGGCCATCTGGGCGAGCGGCTTCAGGAGTTGGGTACCGCCCCTCGCTCGGGCATGCTTGCCGTATGCACGTAATTAGCGGAGTCCGTGACCCGGCGGCAAGTTTTCCTCTCGATACCGCAATCGACGATGCGAGCGAGCGTCGGCAGGCCAACCGGGCTATTGCCGTCAGTGCCATCGGTTTGGCGCTGACCGGACTGATCGAATTGGCCATCGCTCTGCTGTCTGGCTCGGTCGCGCTGCTCGGCGACGCGCTGCACAACTTGTCCGACGTCTCGACCAGTGCCCTGGTGTTCGTTGGGTTTCGCGCATCCCGCAAAGTCCCCACCGAGCGTTATCCCTATGGCTACGAACGCGCCGAAGACCTCGCCGGTGTCGGCGTGGCCTTGGTGATTTGGGGCAGCGCTGTCGTCGCCGGCTTCGAGAGCATCACGAAGTTGCTTCGTCATGGCAGCACTGGTTACGTGGGCTGGGGCATCGCGGCGGCGGTCGTG
Organism: uncultured Actinomycetota bacterium; assembly: GCA_963784665.1. Lineage (GTDB taxonomy): Bacteria > Actinomycetota > Actinomycetes > Mycobacteriales > Mycobacteriaceae > Mycobacterium. The sequence goes on along the minus strand of CAWASA010000017.1, from coordinate 483,902 downwards.
GGCATCGCAGGCAATCAGCTGGTGGCCCGGTACAAGCTGCTAGTGGGCCGGCGGATCCGTTCCGCGACCATGGTGGCCGACGCCAAGCATTCCTGGCTGGACGCGTTGTCTTCGGCTGGGGCGATGTTGGGGCTGATCGGCGTGGCGCTCGGCTGGGGATGGGCCGATGCGGTCGCCGGGATCGTCGTCACCGGATTCATCTGCCACGTCGGCTGGGAGGTGACCGCCGATATCGCTCACCGCCTGCTCGATGGCGTCGACCCCGAAATCATCACGACCGCCGAAGCCGTCGCCACCACGGTTCCCGGTGTCACGCATGCCCATGCCCGAGCCCGGTGGACCGGGCGGACCCTACGCGTCGAGGTGGAAGGCTTCCTCAACCCCGACACTCCACTGGCAGCAGCCGATCAGATCGGTCGCCGCGTCGGTGCTGCGCTGGCGCCACAAATTCCCGAGATGCACAGCTTCACATGGACGGCGCGAGTCGCCTGAACCCAAGGCCCGGGTGTGGCCGCCGTTGCCGACGCCTCGCGCAACATAGCGGAGCCCTTGAGCCGTTGGAAGGAATTCACGTTGATTTCAAAGATCCCATGTGGGCCTTCTAATGCCCCTCGTCAATCTCGCGCGCGACGGACACGTAATCGACGGTTCAGCGGTTCCTCGGCGATCCATGCGAGACTCCGGTGAGTTTCGATTGCCACCCACCCCAAAGGCGCACCATGACTACACCCGACAGACAAGCTGCTCCCCCAACGGAAGTAATGCAGGAGTTGATACTCGCCGCCTGGGTGTCGCAGGGCATCACTGCGGTTGCCGACTTGGGTGTCGCCGACGCGCTTGCGGGTGGTCCGTTATCGATCGACGAACTGGCCGGCAAGGTCGGGGCCAACCCTGACGCGCTGCGTCGGCTGCTGCGGGCCTTGATCAGCACCGGCATATTCGCTCAACGCGGCGACGGCCGCTACGAGCTGAATCCCATGGCCGAACTGTTGCGCTCCGATGCCCCGGTTTCGATGGCTGCGATGGCCCGATTCATCGGCTCGCGGCACCACCGTGAGCATTGGAGCCTACTCACCGACGCGATCAAAACGGGCAGCTCGATCGTTCCGGCGCTGCGCGGCAAGGACTTTTTCGACTATATGGGCGGCGAGCCCGAGTTCGGGCAGATCTTCAATGACGCAATGACGGGCTTGTCGAGCGCGGCGATCGGACCTGTTGTCGACGCGTACGACTTCACCCCATACCGCACAATCATCGACGTCGCCGGCGGTCACGGCCGCCTGCTCGCGGCGATCCTGGCATCGGCACCCGATGCGCAGGGCGTGCTCTACGACCTACCCGAGGTGATTGCGGGAGCGATGCCGTTGCTGCGGGAATGGCAAGTCGCAGAACGAGTTCGGCTTGCCGAAGGCTCATTCTTCGACAGCGTTCCAGCCGGTGGCGATGCCTATGTCCTCAAGCACATCATCCATGACTGGGACGACGACCCGTCCGTGCAGATCCTGCGGAATGTGCGGTCGGCCGCGGCCGCCGGCGCCACATTACTGCTCGTCGAGGCGGTCATCCCCGAAGACGACGGAGGATCCACCGCCAAGTGGACCGACATGGAAATGCTGATCATCAACAATGGTCGCGAACGCACCGCCGGCGAGTACCGCCGCCTACTCGACCAAGCCGGTTTCCAGATGACCCGCGTGGTAGACACCGCATCGCGCTTCGGCGTCATTGAAGCCCGCGCGACGTAAAGCTACCGGTTGGCGCCCAAGCGCGGTCAATGCACGTCGGTCCAAATGTTAAGGGCCCCAAGCGCAATGGCCATGGGGATTGTTTTGGCTCAGATCTGTTGGATCAGCCGGCGCTTAGTTGCCGGCAGCACCTGTCGGTTTCGGGCCGCGGTCCTCGCCGGTCACGTACTTGGGGCAGTAATGGGCGGCCGAGAGGAACGTGAACTTGGCCGCGCTGGCCCCCTGGAATGCCGGATTGCGGTTTCGGAGTTGCGTCACGATCTCCGCGTCCGACTGTCCATCGTCGAGTAACTCACACACCGACTTGCCAACTGTAATGGCGTTGCCGGGATCCTGATAGGTGATGCCGGCCTGTCGGAGGTCGGTGAGGAAATCTTGATCGTTGTCGATGTCGGCGTAGGCCGGCGCGGCGAGGCCGATCACGGCGGCGACGCTCGCGGCCAGTATCAGTAGAAGTCGCATAACCCGGTTATTGTTGCAAATGTACCAATGAGTATGCATCTCACCCGCCGAACGGGACGTGAACTCTTGCCAGTCCGCCGCCCGCTACGCTGCCGGCGCCTCGGAAATCTTCGAGGATCTCATTACCGGCCGACGCGTCCGTAACGACTCGGGTAGCGCACCGACTTGCCGTCGCTCCGGGGTTTCCCAAATATCGCCGTCGAGAACACCGGGTAAGCCGGCCTCACTGGCAACGAAGACCGGTACTTTGCCCTCGGCGATTTGGCGGTGATAATCCTGCAGCGCCGCGAACGCCCACTTTCCCAGCAAGCAGATGGCGACCAGGTTGGCGATGGCCATCAGCGCCATCGTCAGATCGGCCAGCGCCCACACCACCGTGAGCTTGGACATCGCCCCGAACACGATCGACAGCAGCGTTACAACCTTCAGCACATTGACTGCCAAGCGCCGCCCACCCAGGAAGAACAGATTGGCCTCGGCCACCACGTAGTTGCTGAGCACCGAGGCGAACGCGAAGATAAACACTACTGCGGTCATCAAAACGGTGGTCCACGACCCAAGATCGGCGGCGACCGCCGACTCCGTCAGGCTCGCCCCGGCAATCGCTCCCGAGCGAGCCGGGTTGTAGGTTTCGGGACCGGACAGCAGCACGATGAACGCCGTCGCCGTGCATATCACCATGGTGTCGACGAAAACGGCGAGCGACTGGATCAGGCCCTGTTCCACCGGGTGTGAGACCGTCGCAGCGCCGGCAATGTTCGGCGAACTGCCCATCCCGGCCTCGCAGGCAAACAAGCCTCGCTTGACCCCGGTCACCATCGCGGCCAGTACACCGCCCGCGAAACCGCCTGCCATTTGCCGGATTCCGAATGCCCCGCCGATGATCTCCTTGATCACCGTCGGCAGCTCGGTGATGTTGACCGCCACAATCGCCAGCGCCAACACCGTATACAACAGCGCCACAACGGGAAGAACCGATCCGGCGAATTGGGCGACCCGGCGCACCCCGCCGAATAGCACGGGCGCCGCCAGCACAGCCAGAGCCACTGTCGTCCAACCGATGTCGATGCCATGCGATGACTTCAGGACTCCGCTGATCGCGTTGGTTTCCACCATGTTGAACGCAGTCGAGAAGGTGAACACCAACAGCACGGCAAAGACGACTCCGCCTGACCGTGAGCGCAGCCCTCGCTGGATGTAAAACGCCGGCCCACCCCGGAAGGCACCGTCGTCCGAGCGGACTTTGAAAATCTGGGCAAGGGTGGCCTCGATCACCGCGGTCGCCATGCCCACCGTGGCCACGACCCACATCCAAAAGATCGCACCGGGGCCACCGACGGTGAGCGCGATAGCGACGCCGGCGATATTTCCGGTGCCTACCCGGGAGGCAAGGCCAACGCAGAAGGCTTGAAAAGATGAGATCCCACCGTCTTGGCGGTGGGATCTGCGGATCTGGCGAACCATCCGCCCGAAGTACCGGATCTGGATGAATCGGGTGCGCACCGTGAAATAGATGCCCACGCCGATGAGCAAGTAGATGAGGATGTGCGTATTCAGGACATTGCTAAGCGGATCGACGAACTGCGCCTGAAGGAAGTCCAACCCTGCTTCCTTTCGACTACTGGCCGCTGTCCGTCGCCGAAATGGTAAGGGCGAAATGTTGACGACAGGTTTCGTTAACCCCGTGTTAGTGGGCGGGATTGTAAAAAGCGGATCACAGTCGCCGTCGCCGGTCCGCCGCTGGGAGGCGGCGCTTAAGAGGTGCTGTCAGCCGTCACGGTGGTGGTCGAGACCGTGTCCGGGCAGTACGCGCTGGCAGCGATTGCCGCGAACTTGTTGGCTTTCTCCTCACTCAGTGCGGAGTTCGTGGATTCGATTATGTGGACGACATCCGGCATCGGCATGCCATGATTGACCACCGTGTCGCACACCCATTTGCCCGCGTCGATGGCCTTATCCGGGTCGCTATAGGTAATACCGGCCGATTGCAGCGAAGCGATAAATCCGTCGTCGGTGCTATCGGCGTGTGCGGGCACGGCGATGCCGATGATGGCGGCAAATGATGCCGCAGCTAGCAGTAGCTTCATGGATTTCAGATTGTGGCAGAAGGCCGGTCAGCCCGCATCTCGTGCAGCAAACCAATCTGCTGTCAACCGCCGGTCGACAGCCGCCTAGCGTCAACCTATCATTGACGATGTGTCTGACCCTACCCGCATCGCCTACCCGGTCCGTCTCGACGAGCTGATCAACGCCATCAAACATGTGCACACCGACGTGCTGGATCAACTGGCCGATGCCGTTTTGGCCGCCGAGCACCTGGGCGAAGTCGCCGACCACCTGATCGGGCACTTCGTGGATCGGGCCCGCCGTTCCGGAGCGTCCTGGACCGACATCGGCAAAAGCATGGGCGTCACCAAACAGGCCGTCCAGAAGCGGTTCGTCCCGCGCGCCGAGCCCACCACCCTGGACTCCGAACAGGGTTTCGGGCGCTTCACCCCGCGGGCGCGGAACGCGGTTGTGGCGGCCCAGAATGCCGCGCATGAAGCCGCCCACAGCGAGATCACACCCGACCATCTGCTGCTGGGACTCCTCAGTGATCCTGCCGCGCTGGCCACGGTGCTGCTGCGTCTCCAAAAGGTCGATACCGAAGCGGTCGGCGCCGCCGTAACCACCTCCATCGCCGCCCTCCGGGCGGCTGACGAACCTCCAGAGCTCATCCCGTTCAGCGGACCGGCGCGCAAAGTGCTCGAGCTGACCTTCCGGGAGGCACTTCGGCTCGGGCACAACTACATCGGCACCGAACACCTGCTGCTGGCGCTGCTGGAGCTTGAAGACGGCTCTTCCATCGAAGGACCGCTGCACCGATGCGGCGTCGACAAGGACCGTGTCGAGGCTGATCTGATGAAGGCGCTGGAATCACTCAGCGGCGGCAAGGGCGTCCGCCCGGACACTGCCCAAGACGGTTGACCAGGTGGTCCAACCCCTCCCCTTCGCGTCACCGCGTGTGTAATCATGCGAAGGTCACCTTCCAGGGTGCCTAGGAGGCAAAGACGTGGCGAAGATGCACCGCTGGCTGATCGTCCTGTCCACCTTCCTCGTCGCCGCTGCGAGTGTCACCGCTGTTGGGGTCGTCGCTCCCCACGCCTGGGCCGGCGACGCGCCGATCGGCCGCATCGGTGACACGCTGCGGGTGGATACCGGCACCTACATCGCCGACGTCACCGTCAGCAGCGTGGCACCCTGCGACCCGCCGCCGGGATTCGGGTACACGCGCAGCGGCGTTCCGGTCAAAAGCTTTCCCGGCAGCACCGTGGAGCGCGCCGACGTGACCGTTCGCGCCGTCAGGGTGCCGAATCCGTTCATCATGGCGACCAACTTCAGCTTCGACGGAGTGACGCCGTTCGCCGATGCCTACAAGCCGCGGCCATCCGACGCGCCCGACGCGCTGGACAACGTGCTCGTGAACGCGCCGAACGGAGCGATCGTGCGCGGCGAAGTGTATTGGGACGCCTACCGCGACCCGGTCTCGACTGTCGTCCTGCTGGACAAGAAGACGGGCTACCATCTCGCGCAGTGGAATCTTTGACCTCCGGGGAACCTCTGACGCTCGCCGTACACGTCGTCACGACGAATTCCGTCGATATCCAACAGCTTGCCGCCATTGCCGCCTGCACATTTCCGTTGGCATGTCCGCCCTCGATGGCACCGGAGAACATCGCGTCGTTCATCGACACCAACCTGTCGGCCGCCCGCTTCGCAGAGTATCTGGCCGATCCGCAACGCGCGATTCTCACCGCACACCAAGACAGCCGGATTATCGGGTACGCCATGCTCATTCGCGGCGTCACCGAGCTGCAGCGAGGCGTTCAAGTACGCCCGGCCGCTGACCTGTCAAAGATGTATGTACTGCCCGACTACCACGGCGCCGGGGTCGCAACAGCACTGATGGAACGTGTGCTGGCTACCGCCGAAGAATGGGGCGTCCGCTGCGTGTGGCTGGGCGTCAACCAGGCAAACCAACGCGCACAACGCTTCTACCTCAAGAGCGGCTTTACGATCAGCGGTACCAGGACGTTTCAAGTGGGCGCGGGCCGCGAGAACGACTTCGTCATGGTTCGCGAGCTTCACTGACTCCTGCTGTCAGCGCCAGTAGCCGAGAAATGGCCCTTAGGTACTTCTTTCGATAACCACCGGCCAGCATCTCGTCGCTGAAGATGGTGTCCAGCTTGGCCCCCCGAAGCCACCACCGGGATACCGGCGTCATACAATCGATCGGTCAACGACACCAGCCTCAGCGCAACGTTCTGGTCGTCGATACCGTGCACGCCGCTCATAAACACTGCGGTCACACCCTCGATCAGGGTCAGGTACCGCGACGGGTGCATGGTGGCCAGGTGCGCGCAGAGCGCGTCGAATTCGTCCAGCGTCGCCCCGTCGACGCTCGCGGCACGCCCAACCACTTCCTCGTCCGACAACGGCTGCGGCGCCGGTGGCAGGCTACGGTGCCGGTAGTCGGGTCCCTCGATCCGCACAGTGGTGAAAATGCTTGCCAGCGTGTTGATCTCGCGTAGAAAGTCCTGGGTGGCAAACCGGCCCTCGCCGAGCTGTTCGGGCAGCGTGTTGGAGGTCGCAGCCACCGACACCCCCCGCTCGACCAGTGACCAGAGCATCCGCGAGATCAGCGTGGTGTTACCCGGATCGTCGAGTTCGAACTCGTCAATGCACACCGCCGTGTAATTGGCCAGCAGATCGATGCACTCGACGAAGCCGAATACCCCGGCGAGCTGGGTCAGCTCCCCAAATGTCGCGAATGCCTTGGGATTCGGCGCATCCGGCGCCCCATCTGGTCCCGGGCCGGGCAACCGGTAGTAGGCCGACGCCAGCAGGTGAGTCTTGCCCACGCCGAACCCGCCGTCCAGGTACAGCCCGACGCCGGGCAGCACTACGCGTCTGCCCAAGAGGTTTCGGCGGCCCGCCCACCGCTCCACGGCCTGCCGGCAGAAGTCTTCACACGCCACGACGGCGGCAGCTTGCGTCGGCTCCGCCGGATCAGGGTGATACGTCGCGAAGCTCACCTCGGCGAATGTTGGCGGCGGCCTTAATTGAGCGATCAGCCGCTGCGGCGACCCGGTCGGATGCCGATCCACCAGGTGAGCCATCCGGCCGGAGGCGTCCGCAGAGGTGGACCCGTGCATGCAGGAACTGTAACGGCGTGCTGCAATCGAACCCATGCCCGACTCTGGCGCCACTGGGACTTCAGAGACGCCGCTGACGCTGCTTGGATCGGTACGCGAAGTCGACGACGGTGAACTCCCCCAGCTCTATGACTATCCCCACCGCAGCGGGACCTGGGTGCGGGCCAATTTCATCGCCAGTGTGGACGGCGGGGCCACCGCCGGCGGCAGCAGCGGCGCAATGGGAGGTCCCGGCGACCGGCTCATCTTCAACCTGCTGCGTGAGCTCGCGGACGTCATCGTCGTCGGCGCGGGCACCGTGCGGATCGAGGGTTATTCCGGCGCGCAGCTGAGCGTCGCCCAGCGCCAGCGGCGGCAGGCGCGCGGGCAAAGTGAAGTCCCGCAATTGGCGATCGTCACCAAGTCGGGTCGCCTCGACCGGGACATGGCCGTGTTCACCCGGACCGAGGTGCCACCACTGGTGCTCACCTGCACTGCGGCAGCCGATGAAACGCGCCGTCTGCTCGCCGGCCTCTGCGAGGTGGTCGACTGCTCCGGCAGCGAACCTGGCAAGGTCGACGAGGCCGCCCTCCTGGCGCTCCTCGGCGCTCGCGGAATGCGGCGCATCCTCACCGAAGGCGGGCCGACGCTGCTCGGCTCGTTGGTGCAGCGCGACATGCTCGACGAACTATGTCTGACGATCGCGCCCTATATCGTCGGCGGCCTGGCCCCACGCATCGCGACCGGCCCGGGCCAGCTGCTGACCCGGATGCACTGTGCCCACGTCCTGACCGACCATGCCGGCTACCTGTACACCCGGTACGTGAAGGACTGATCAGGCGCATCCCCCCGCTACTGTGGTCGGCATGAGTCGGCAGATCACGTTCGCCACAATCCTGGTTGCGGTGGTCGCGGTGCTGGCCGGCTGCGTCCCGGGCCTGGCGGCAGACCCGCGCTTCGCCACCAATTCCGGCGCCCGACCGCAAGGAGCGGCCACCACCAAGCCGCCCCCCGGTGGTCCGCCACAGTTCGCTGCACCCAAGAACGACTTGGCGTGGCACGACTGCACGTCGCGGGTGTTCACCGACGCGGGCGTCCCGGCCGCCCCCGGCGTCCAGCTGGATTGCGCGAACTACGACGCCGACCTGGACCCGGTCAACGGCGGGTCCGGCACCCTGAGCATCGGCGTGGTCCGCGCCCGCTCGAATAAGACCCCGCACGACGCGGGCCCCCTTGTCTTCACCACCGGCTCCGACCTGCCCTCCTCCACACAGCTGCCGGTCTGGCTTACCCGGGCGGGCGCCGACGTGCTCCAAACCCATCCCGTCGTCGCCGTCGACCGTCGCGGCATCGGCATGTCCAGCCCGATCGACTGCCGGGACAACTTCGACCGTCAGGAGATGCGCGACCAGGCGCAATTCCAAAGCGGCGACGATCCCGTCGCCAACCTGTCTGACGTCTCGAACACCGCCACCACAAACTGCACCGACGCCATCGCGCCGGGCGCCTCCGCCTACGACAATGCGCACGCCGCCTCGGATATCGAACGACTGCGCAGCCTCTGGGACGTACCGGCAGTCGCGCTGGTCGGCATCGGCAACGGCGCCCAGGTGGCGCTGGCCTACGCTGCAGCGCGGCCTGACAAGGTCGCCCGCCTGATTCTCGACTCACCGGTTGCGTTGGGCGTCAACGCCGAAGCCGCCGCCGAGCAACAGGTCAAGGGTCAGCAGGCGGCACTGGACGCGTTCGCCGCCCAGTGCATCGCGGTGAACTGCGCGCTGGGTGCCGATCCGAAAGGGGCCGTCAGCGCGCTGCTGGCCGATGCCCGCGCCGGTAAGGGGCCCGGCGGAGCGTCGGTGGCCCAGGTGGCCAACGCCATCACCGTCGCTTTGGGCTTTCCCTCCGGAGGCCGCGTCAACGCCACCACGAAGCTGGCCGACGCGCTGGCGACCGCCCGCTCCGGCGACACCAATCAGCTGAACAACTTGATCAACCACGCTGACGCCACAGAGGACTCGGACGGCCGGTTCGTCAATTCCTGCAGCGACGCGATCAATCGGCCCACCCCGGACCGGGTGCGCGAACTCGTCGTGGCGTGGGGGAAGCTTTATCCCCAATTCGGCAGCGTCGCCGCGCTCAACTTGGTGAAATGCGTGCACTGGCCCACCGGTTCGCCGCCCCCGGCGCCGAAAACTCTGAAGATCGACGTCCTGCTGTTGGGTGTGCAGAATGACCCGATCGTCGGTTCCGAGGGCGTGGCTCAGACCGCGGCCACCATCATCAACGCCAACGCGGCCAGCAAGCGGGTGATGTGGCAAGGCATCGGCCACGGCGCCAGCATCTATTCGAGCTGCGCGGTTCCGCCGCTGATCGGCTATGTCAACAGCGGGAAACTGCCCGGAACCGACACGTACTGTCCCGCCTGATTCTTCGGGCCAAGCCCCGGTGTACGGTGCGCTGGTGACGGCAGCTGACTCGACCCGAACTGGCTTGCGTGATCGGATACTGACCGCAGTTCGTCCCCGCACCGGCGCACCCAGTGCGGCGGTCGTATTGCGTATGGCGTTGTGGCCGGTGGCCATCATGTCGGTGCTGCACCGCAGCATTGTGCTCACCGTCAACGGCAACATCACCGACGATTTCAAACCGGTCTACCGCGCGGTGAACAACTTCCGCCACGGCCTGGACATCTACAACGAGCACTTCGACTACGTCGACCCCCACTACCTGTACCCGCCCGGCGGCACGCTGCTGATGGCGCCGTTCGGATATCTTTCCTTTAATCTGTCGCGGTATCTGTTCATCCTGATCAACACCGTGGCCATCCTGATTGCCTGGTACCTGCTGCTGCGGATGTTCAAATTCACGCTGTCCTCAGTGGCCGCGCCGGCCCTGCTGCTGGCCATGTTCTGCACCGAGACGGTGACCAGCACGCTGGTGTTCACCAACATCAACGGCTGCGTCCTGCTGGCGGAAATGCTGTTCTTGCGGTGGCTGCTGGACGGCTCCAAAACGGGCCGGGTCGGCCATCAGTGGTGGGCCGGCGTCGCGATCGGGCTGACACTGTCACTCAAGCCCCTGCTGGGCCCGCTCCTGTTGCTGCCCCTGCTGAACCGACAGTGGCGGGCAGTGGTGAGCGCCATCGTGGTTCCCGTGGTGATCAACCTGGTCGCCTTCCCGCTGGTCAGTCACCCGATCGACTTCTTCACCAAAACCCTGCCGTACATCGGGGGCACCCGGGACTACTTCAACAGCTCGATCGAGGGCAACGGCGTGTACTTCGGCCTACCCACGTGGCTGATCGTTTTCCTGCGGATCCTCTTTACTTTGATTGCGATCGGCGCTCTGTGGCTGCTGTACCGCTACTACCGCACCCGCGACCCGCTGTTCTGGTTCACCAGCTCGTCGGGCGTGCTATTGCTGTGGTCGTGGCTGGTGCTGCCGCTGGCCCAGGGCTACTACTCGATGATGCTGTTCCCATTGCTGATGACGGTGGTCCTGCCGAACTCGCTGATCCGCAACTGGCCGGCGTGGCTGGGGATCTACGGCTTCATGACGCTGGACAACTGGCTGCTGTTCAGATTTATGAGGTATGGCCGCGCGCTGCAATACCTGAAGATCACCTACGGCTGGTCGCTGCTGCTGATCGTCGTGTTCACCGTGCTGTACTTCCGTTACCTGGACGCCAAAGCCGAAAACCGGCTGGACGGCGGCATTGATCCGGCGTGGCTGACGGCCGAGCGGGAGCGCGCTAGCGTGGACGCATGACCTCCCCTGACTTGTCACGTCCGAAGCTGCAACTGACCGATGACGAGTGGCGTCAGAGACTCACCCGGGCGGAGTTCGACGTGCTGCGTCGCGCCGGCACCGAACGGCCCTTCATCGGTGAGTACACCGACACCAAAACCGAGGGCGTCTATCAGTGCCGGGCCTGCGGTGCCGAATTGTTCCGCAGCACAGAGAAATTCGAGTCGCACTGCGGCTGGCCGTCGTTTTTCGACCCGGCGAGCTCTGACGCGGTGATTCTGCGTCCCGACCATTCGATGGGAACGACGCGCACCGAGGTGCTGTGCGCGAACTGCCACAGCCACCTGGGCCATGTGTTCGCCGGTGAGGGGTATCCGACGCCGACGGATCAGCGCTACTGCATCAACTCGATCTCGCTCCGCCTGGTCCCGACAGGGGCATAGCGCCGAGCGACCTTCCGCGACACATATACGTTGGCGAAGACACGCCCCGAGGAGTGTCGCCGTAGCTTATTTCTCGCGGGCTCGGCCCGGCGAAGTAACCGGACTCAGTCGACCCGGGTCGCGTGCACCTCCCAGAACGGTGCGTGCACCCGGCCGTTGACCAGCCACGGCTCCATCGCCTGGAACCGTTCCAGCAAGGCCTGGACCTGCTCAGCCATGTCGGGATTCCGCGCGGCCATCATCTCGATCGTCTCGACACTCAAGTTCACCTGGTAGGTGGTCGTTCCCAGGTAGGTGATCTCCCAGCCGCCGAGCGGCAGCACTTGACGAAAGTCGTCCTCGGACAGCGACCGCAGCATCTTGAAGCCGTTGACGTTGTGCTCACCGAATTCGAACATGTACAGCCGCGCTCCGGGCTTGGTAGCCCGACGCAGCGCCTGCACATAGGACTTCTGTAGGTCGGGGTCGGTGCTGAAGGTGTGGTAGAAGGCGCAATCGACGACGGTGTCGAACCGGCCCTCCAACCCCTCCAGCTTCGTCGCGTCGGCCAGCTCAAAGTTGACCGACACCCCGGCCTTCCGCGCGTTTTCCCGGGCCCGCTCCAAGGCGGCTGCTGACCCGTCGATGCCGGTGGCCGAGTAGCCCTTCGAGGCGTAGTAGATCGCGTGGTGACCCGGTCCGGTGCCCGGGTCGAGCACCTCACCTTTGATCGCGCCCAGTGCCAGCAGCTGCTGGACCACCGGCTGCGGACCGCCGATGTCCCACGGCGTGGCGGCCGGCAACCCATGCGAGATCCGGTCGTCGCGATACATCTCCTCGAAGCGGGTGGGATCCGTTACGTCGGGATGGCTCATGGCAGCGAGTTCACCAACTGCTCGACCGGCACGCGCGGCCCGGTGAAAAACGGCGTCTCGGCGCGGGTATGCCGACGGGCGTCGGTGGCACGCAGCTCACGCATCAGGTCGACGATGCGGTGCAGTTCGGGGGCCTCGAAGGCCAGCAGCCATTCATAGTCGCCGAGCGCGAACGCCGGCACCGTGTTGGCGCGGACGTCCTTGTATTCGCGGGCGGCCATGCCGTGCTCGGCGAGCATCCGGCGGCGTTCCTCGTCGGGCAGCAGGTACCACTCGTAGGACCGGACGAACGGATACACGCAGATGTAGGCGCCGGGCTCTTCGCCGGCCAGGAACGCCGGGATGTGGCTCTTGTTGAATTCGGCCGGCCGATGCAGCGCCACACTGCTCCACACCGGCGAGCAGGCCCGCCCCAGTGTGGTGGCGCGCCGGAAATCGGCGTACGTCGCTTGCAGCGCTTCGACGCGGTCGGCGTGGGTCCAGATCATGAAGTCGGCGTCGGCTCGCAAGCCCGCCACGTCATAGAGGCCGCGCACCACGACGCCGCGCTCCTCCTGCAGCTTGAAAAAGGTTGACGCGTCGTCGATCACGGCGTCACGCTGTTCGCCGAGCACGCCCGGCCGCACGGAGAACACCGAAAACATCAGGTAGCGCAGCGTCGCATTCAGGGCGGCATAATCCAGTTTGGAGTCGAGCTTGGCCATGAAACCTATCGTGCCACTTGCGCGTCTAAGTCTTCGACGGCCCTGGTGACGCGCTCAGCCGCTCGGCCGGCCGCGCCGACGCACGCCGGTACGCCGATGCCGTCGAGGTAGCTCCCGGCCACCGCGAGCGTCGGCGGCAGGCCCGCGCGTACCTCGGCGACCAGATCCGCGTGGCCGGGGCCGTACTGCGGCATCGCGTCGATCCAGCGCTGGACGCGGGCATCGACCGGGTCGACGGCCAGCCCGAACACGGTGGCCAGGTCGCCCGCCGCCCACGCCAGCAGTTCGTCGTCGGCGGTGCTGGCCGCAACGTCGTCACCGAACCGCCCGAACGACAGCCGCAACAGCTGCGTGTCCCCCCGTGAACCCCACTTGCGAGACGACAGCGTGATCGCCTTGGCCCGCAACTGCTCCCCGCTGGCCACCAGCACACCGGAACACTCCGGAAACGGGGTATTGCCCGGCACCGCGAGCGCCACCACCACCGACGATGCGCTGGTGATCCGGCCGGCGGCGGCGAAGCTGCGCGGGGCAAGGCCATTTGAGGCCTCGAGTAACGAGGCCACCCGGGGGGCCCGAACGGCCAGGATCACCGCATCGGCGTGCCAGCGGGCACCGGTGTCATCGAGCAGCGCCCACCCGTCCCCGGCGCGCTCAAGCCGCTGCACTGCGGCACGGACCCAGCGCAGCCCGCTGCGCTCGACCAGCTCGTCGATCAGCACCTGGTAGCCGCCCTCCAGCGCTCCGAACACCGGCCCGCCGGTGGCCGGCGGCAACGCTTGGCGGACCGCGTCGGTCAGGCTGGTGGCGCCGCGGTCGAGGGCCGCCGCCACGCTGGGGGCGGCCGCGCGCAGACCGATCGTCGCCGCAGAGCCCGCATACACGCCGCTCAACAGCGGATCCACCGATCGGGCCACGACCTGCTCGCCGAACCGGTCGCCCACCAATGCGGCCACCGCGGGATCGCTGCCCGGTTGCCAGCCCAGTGGCCGGGTGGGTTCGGCGTTGATGCGCGCGACCGTCGCCTCGTCGACCAATCCCACCACCGAAGTCGCCGACGATGGGATCCCGACGACCGTGTCGACGGGTAGCGGGTGCAACTGCCGCTCGCTGTAAATCAATGGCCGGGCACCGGTGGAGGCCAGTTGGCGCCCCGACAGCTCCAGTTCGGCGAGCAGCGCCGGCATCTCGGGCCGGCGCAGCACGAACGCCTCGGCACCCAGGTCCATCGGCAATCCCCCGACCAGCTCGGTGCGCAATATGCCGCCGAGCCGGTCGCCGGGGTCGAACAGCGTGATGGTCGCGTCGTCGCCGACCGCCGCACGGAGCCGGTATGCCGCCGTGAGGCCCGAGATTCCGCCCCCCACAATGCAATACGAGCCGTTGCGCATTGTCCGGCTCTCCCCCGCAAGCGGGTGGGGGTACCTCCCACTTGTGGGGGCGTGCCCCCACCTCCCGGCGTCCCGGCCCGCATCGTCGCCGGACGTCATAGCGAGTGGACCAGCGACACCAGGTCGGTCAGGACGCCGGGATCGGTCTCCGGCAACACCCCGTGGCCGAGGTTGAAGACGTGACCGGCCGCACCCGCGTCGACGGCGCGGCGTCCGTCGTCGACCACGGCCCGCGCGGCACGTTCCACCACCGGCCAGCCCGCCAGCAGGACCACCGGATCGAGGTTGCCCTGCAGCGCCGCGCCGGGTGCGACACGGGTCGCCGCATCGGCGAGCGCCGTTCGCCAATCCACGCCCACCACCGTGGCGCCAGCTGCCGACATCGCGCCCAGCAGTTCGGCGGTGCCCACCCCGAAGTGGGTCATCGGTACGCCATACTCGGCCAGCGCGCCGAATACCCGCGCGCTGTGCGGTTGCACGTAGGCGCGGTAATCGGACAACGACAGGGCCCCCGCCCACGAGTCGAATACCTGGATGGCGTCCACCCCGGCCTCCAGTTGCACCCGCAGGAAGCCGACGGTGATGTCGGTCAGCTTTCCCAGCAGCGCATGCCAGCTGTCCGGTTCGGCCAGCATCATCGCCTTGGTGCGGGCGTGGTGACGGCTCGGACCGCCCTCGATCAGGTAGGACGCCAAGGTGAACGGCGCACCCGCGAACCCGATCAGCGGGACGTCGCCGAGCGCGGCCACCAGCAACGTGACGGCGTCGGATACCGGCTGGACCCGTTGCGGCTCAAGGGGTTTCAGCGCGCCGACGTCGGCCGCGGTGCGCACCGGCGACGCGATGACCGGCCCGACGCCTGCGACGATGTCCAGGTCCACGCCGGCGCCGAGCAGCGGCACCACGATGTCGGAGAACAAGATCGCGGCGTCGACCTCGTGCCGGCGCACCGGCTGCAGGGTGATCTCGCAGACCAGCTCGGCGTCGAAGCAGGCCGCCAGCATGTTGTGCTGGGCCCGCAGCGCCCGATATTCGGGCAGCGAACGACCGGCCTGCCGCATGAACCACACCGGAACCCGGCTGGGTTTGCGACCGGTGACAGCGGCCAGATACGGCGACTCTGGAAGGTCGCGACGAGTACTCATCGGCCTCAATGCTGCCACGACGGCCTGCTGGGCACGCCGGACGCTCCTCACACCGCTGCGTACTATCAACGACCGCAACCCTTAATGTCAGGAGCCGGGATGCCAGTTAGCCACCCAGCAGTGAGTTACGACGAGTTCCCCAGCCTGCGCTGCGAGCCCGGCGAGAACGGCGTGCTGACGCTGGTTCTCGATGCCCCCGGACTGAATTCGGTCGGGCCGCAGATGCACCGCGACCTCGCCGACATCTGGCCGGTGATCGCTCGCGATCCTGCCGTGCGCGTCGTTCTGGTCCGCGGTGAAGGCAAGGCGTTTTCCTCCGGCGGCAGCTTCGACCTGATCGAGGAAACCATCGGCGACTACGAAGGCCGGATCCGCATCATGCGCGAAGCCCGCGATCTGGTGCTCAACATGGTCAATTTCGACAAGCCCGTCGTCTCGGCGATCCGGGGACCAGCCGTCGGCGCGGGTCTGGTGGTGGCCTTACTCGCCGACATCTCGGTGGCGGGCCGGACCGCGAAACTCATCGATGGCCATACCAAGCTCGGCGTGGCGGCAGGCGACCACGCCGCGATCTGCTGGCCGCTGCTGGTCGGCATGGCCAAGGCCAAGTACTACCTGCTCACCTGCGAGACGTTGCTCGGCGAAGAAGCCGAGCGCATCGGCCTTGTGTCGACCTGCGTCGACGACGACGACGTCCTCGCCACCGCAACGCGCCTCGCCGAGAATCTGGCACAAGGCGCGCAAAACGCCATCCGCTGGACCAAGCACAGCCTGAACTACTGGTACCGCATGTTCGGATCTACCTTCGAAACGTCGCTCGGCCTGGAATTCCTCAGTTTCAGTGGCCCCGACGTCCAGGAAGGCCTCGCCGCGCATCGCGAGAAACGCCCGGCGCGATTCACCGGCGGAACCACCACTGAGCAGGCTTAATAACCCTTTGATGAGGCCTGATAACAGCTTGGTCGCAGCGGGTGCGCAACTCGGCGCGCCTGTTACCGCGTGTCAGCCGATAGGGCTACCGTCGGATCCTGTGACCTCAGCTGAACCGGCCCCATTCCGCGAGGCGGTAGCGGCGATGAACGGCGTCACCGTGCGGCCGGAGATCGAGCTGGGCCCCATCCGACCGCCGCAGCGCCTGGCGCCCTATAGCTACGCGCTGGGAGCCGAGGTCAAACATCCCGACCTGGCGATCGTCCCGGAGCGATCCGAAGGCGACGCCTTTGGCCGGTTGATCCTGTTGTACGACCCGGAAGGCGCCGAGGCTTGGGACGGCACCATCCGCCTGGTCGCTTACATCCAGGCCGACCTCGACCCCAGTGAGGCCGTCGATCCGCTGCTGCCGGAAGTGGCCTGGAGCTGGCTGGTCGATGCGCTGGAGTCTCGCACCGAGCATGTCACCGCCCTGGGCGGCACCGTCACCGCCACCACATCGGTGCGCTACGGCGACATCTCCGGACCCCCTCGCGCCCACCAGCTAGAGCTGCGCGCGTCGTGGACCGCGACCACTCCCGACGTCGGCGTCCACGTCGAGGCGTTCTGCGAGGTGCTGGAACACGCCGCGGGGCTGCCGCCGACCGGCGTCACCGACCTGGGCTCGCGGTCACGCGCCTGACATGTCCGAACCGTCGGCCCACGGGCCGGGCAGCACCGCGCCCGGCAGCACCGAAGCCGACGCCACCCCGCTGCTGCACCCGGCCGAAGGGATTCCCGATCTCTCGGTGACCATCCGCGAGATCGAGGCGGCCGCACAACTCCTGGACCGGGGGCGCGGACCGTTTGCGGTGGACGCCGAGCGAGCCTCGGGGTTCCGCTACTCCAACCGGGCCTACCTGATTCAGATCCGGCGGGCCGGCGCGGGCACCGTGCTCATCGACCCGGTCAGCCACGGCGGTGACCCGCTGCACGCGCTGCGGCCGGTGGCCGAGGTGCTGAGCAAAGACGAATGGATCCTGCACTCCGCCGACCAGGACCTGCCCTGTCTGGCCGAGGTCGGCATGCGGCCGCCGGCGCTGTACGACACCGAGCTTGCCGGACGCCTGGCCGGGTTCGACCGGGTGAACCTGGCGGCCATGGTCGAGCGGCTCCTGGGTTTCGGGTTAGCCAAAGGCCATGGCGCGGCCGACTGGTCCAGGCGCCCATTCCCCGTGGAGTGGCTCAACTACGCGGCCCTGGATGTGGAACTTCTCATCGAGCTGCGCGCGGCGATCGCCGATGTCCTGGCCCAGCAAAGCAAAACAGACTGGGCTGCACAGGAATTCGACAATCTGCGTACCTTCGGTTCCAGAGAGGCCGCCCCGCTTGCCCGACGGGACCGTTGGCGACGGACGTCGGGGATCCATCGGGTGCGTGACCAGCGCGGCTTGGCCGCGGTGCGCGAATTGTGGATGACGCGCGACCATATCGCCCAGCGCCGCGACATCGCGCCGCGCCGGATCCTGCCGGATTCGGCCATCATCGAGGCCGCCCTCGCCAATCCGAAGACGGTCGAGGACCTCATCGCGTTGCCCATATTCGGTGGGCGCAACCAACGTCGCAGCGCCGCGATGTGGTTGGCGGCGCTGGAGACGGCCCGGCAAAACAAGAATCCGCCTGAGGATGTCGAGCTGCCGAACGGGCCGCCGCCGCCGGCGCGGTGGAGCAGGCGGAAACCGGAGGCCGCCGCACGGCTGGAGGCGGCGCGAACGGCGCTGGCGAAAGTGTCGCAGCGGGTCGGGATTCCCACGGAGAACCTGACCTCACCTGACTTGGTGCGACGGCTGTGCTGGGACTGGGAGACCCGACCCGATCCTGTCCAGGCTGTCGACGAGTTTCTGCGCGCCGGCCAGGCCCGCGCGTGGCAGCGAGAACTCGTGGTTCCCGCTCTCGCTCAGGCGTTGCAGCCGCCGGCCACCATCGAGATCGACGGCAGCGCGGAAAAGTCCGAGTGAGCCGCGCGCGAGCGTCGATCTCGACGATGGCGCTAGTCGAGATGCTCGCGGATCTCCGCTTCAGAAACAGAGCTGCCCAGCGCGGCGACCCAACCGGTGACCCGGCGGGCCACGTCCTGATCGGTCAGCCCCAGATCGGCCAACAACTCACTTCGCGAGGCGTGCTCATAGAACGCCTGCGGCAGTCCGATGTCGCGGCACGGAACGTCGATCTCCGCGCGCCGCAGGGCGGCCGAAACCGCTGAGCCCACGCCGCCGTTGACCCCGTTGTCCTCGCACGTGACGACCAGCTTGTGCTGCACCGCCAGTTCGAGAACAGCCTCAGGCACCGGCAGCACCCAACGCGGGTCGATCACCGTTACGCCGATGCCCTGGTTGTGTAGCCGCTTGGCCACCGCCAATGCCATCGACGCGAATGCGCCGACCGCCACCAGCAGCACGTCGTGGTTGCACCCACTGGCCGGTACCGCGAGCACATCCACGCCCGCCCGCCGCTCCAGAGCCGGAATATCTTCGCCCACATCGCCTTTGGGGAACCTCAACGCCGTCGGGCCGTCGTTGATGTCGAGCGCCTCACCGAGTTCCTCGCGCAGCCGGGTGGCGTCCCTGGGCGCGGCGACCCGGATGCCGGGCACGATGTTCAGCATCGACAGATCCCACATGCCGTTGTGGCTGGCGCCGTCCGAACCCGTGATGCCGGCGCGGTCCAACACCATCGTGACGGGCAGCTTGTGCAGCGCCACATCCATCATGATCTGGTCGAAGGCCCGGTTGAGGAACGTCGAATAGATGGCCACCACCGGGTGCATCCCGCCCATCGCCAGCCCGGCGGCCGACGTCATCGCGTGTTGCTCGGCGATGCCGACGTCGAACAACCGATCCGGAAAGCGCTGCCCGAATGCCGTCAGCCCGGTGGGCCCGGGCATCGCCGCGGTGATGGCCACGATGTCGCGGCGCGTTGTGCCGTAGGCGATGAGCGCGTCGGAAAAGGTCGCCGTCCAGCCCGGGCCGGCGACCTTGGTGGCCTGGCCGGTGACGGGGTCGATCGGGACGGTGGAGTGCATCTGCTCGGCCTCGTCGGCTTCAGCCGGCGCATAGCCCATCCCCTTGCGGGTAACGACATGCACGATCACCGGGCGCCCGAAGCCACGGGCATGGCGCAGTGCGATCTCTACCGCGCGTTCGTCATGGCCGTCAACCGGGCCCACGTATTTCAGCCCCAGATCGGTGAACAGCAGCTGCGGAGACAACGAGTCCTTGATGCCGGCTTTGACGCTGTGCATGAAGCGGTAGGCGATCTTGCCGACAAGCGGCATCGCGCGCAACGCGTCGCGGCCCTTCTCCAAGGCTTGCTCGTAGGCCGGCTGCAGCCGCAGCGTGGCGAGGTGGTCGGCGACACCGCCGATCGTCGGCGCGTAGCTGCGGCCGTTGTCATTGACCACGATGATCACCGGACGGCACGAAGCGGCAATGTTGTTGAGCGCCTCCCAGCACATACCGCCGGTGAGCGCTCCGTCACCTACCACCGCGACCACGTGCCGGTTGCGGTGACCGGTCAGCTCGAAGGCTTTGGCCAGGCCGTCGGCGTACGACAACGCGGCGCTGGCGTGGCTGGACTCCACCCAGTCGTGTTCGCTCTCGGCCCGCGACGGATACCCCGACAGCCCTCCCTTTTTGCGCAAGCTTCCGAAGTCCTGGCAGCGTCCCGTCAGCATCTTGTGCACGTAGGCCTGATGACCGGTGTCGAAGATGATCGGATCATGCGGTGAGTCGAACACCCGATGCAGCGCCAGCGTCAGTTCGACCACGCCGAGGTTGGGCCCCAGATGCCCCCCGGTGGCAGCAACCTTGTGGATCAGGAACTCGCGAATCTCGGCAGCCAGATCGCGGAGCTGCTGTTGGGAAAGGTGCTGTAGATCGGCGGGCCCGCGGATCTGTTCCAGCATCCCGATAGTCTACGCAGCGACCGCTGGGTGGTCCCGTCAGACGGATTTCGATTTCAGCCATCCATCGCCCGAGCCGCACCTTTGGTAGCCTCAGACCGCGGTGAGCCGGGAAGCCTGGTCGGCAATGATGTCCCGTGTTGTCCCCGATCTCCGGAGTACGCCGTGAGCCTTGACGTCGAACACACCGCCCTCTGCCTGCAGACGTATCGTCGCTCTATGCGCGCTGAGCAAATCGCCGAGGAATTTCCGGTCGTCAGCATTGATGCGGACGCAATAGACGCTGCCCGCATGCTCGCCGAACACCGCCTGCCCGGGCTCTTGGTTATCGACTCGTCGGGATGTCCCTACGCGGTGCTACCCGCCTCCCAGGTCGTGCGGTTCATTGTCCCGCGCTACGTCCAAGACGATCCCTCACTCGCCGGTGTGCTCAACGAATCCATGGCCGACCGCTGCGCCGAAAAGTTAAGCGGCAAGAAGGTGCGCGACGTGTTGCCGGACCATCTGGTGGACGTACCGCCGGCCAATGCCGACGACACCATCATCGAGGTGGCGGCGCTGATGGCAAGGCTGAGAAGCCCGCTGGTCGCGGTGGTCAAAGACGGCAGGTTGATCGGAGTGATCACGGCATCGCGCGTCCTCGGGGCGGCGCTGAAGCGTTGATTCCAACGGATTTGGCGATCGAGGGTCTGCGGGCGAAACAACAGGAAAATCGATGAGCGTCATCGCGATCGCCGTGTTCGTGGTCGCCTATGCACTGATCGCCAGCGATCGCATCAACAAGACATTGGTGGCGCTGGTGGGTGCGGCGATCGTGATCACCTTGCCCATCATCAATTCCGATGACGTCTTCTATTCGCACGACACCGGAATCGATTGGGATGTCATCTTTTTGCTGTTCGGCATGATGATCATCGTCAGCGTGCTGCGCCAGACCGGTGTGTTCGAGTACGTCGCGATCTGGTCAGCCAAACGTGCCCGGGGCTCCCCGCTGCGCGTCATGATCCTGCTGGTACTGGTCACCGCGGTCGCGTCGGCCCTACTCGACAACGTCACCACGGTGTTGCTCATCGCCCCGGTGACGCTGTTGGTGTGTGACCGGCTGGCGATCAACGCGGCGCCGTTTCTGATGGCCGAAGCGTTCGCATCGAACATCGGCGGCACGGCGACTTTGGTCGGCGACCCGCCCAACATCATCATCGCCAGCAAGGCCGGCCTGACATTCAACGACTTCCTGGTCCACTTGGCGCCGATCGTGATCGTCGTGATGGCCGTCCTGATCGTGTTGCTGCCGCGGCTGTTTCCCGGTGCGTTCACCGTCGAGCCCGAGCGGGTCACCGACGTCATGTCGCTGGAAGAGAAGGAGGCCATTCGCGATCCCGGGCTGCTCATCAAGTGCGGCGTTGTCTTGGTGGCGGTGTTCACGGCGTTCATCGCCCACTCGGCGCTGCATATGGAGCCTTCCGTCGTGGCGTTGTTGGGCGCCGGCATCCTGGTCGTGATCTCCAGGCTGGAGCATTCCGAGTACTTGTCCAGTGTCGAGTGGGACACGCTGCTGTTCTTCGCCGGCCTGTTCATCATGGTCGGCGCCCTGGTGAAGACGGGCGTCGTCAAGCAACTCGCACATCTGGCGATTACCGCGACCGGCGGCAACGCCCTGGTTGCGACCATGGTGATCCTTTCCGTCTCGCTGGTGGTCAGTGGGATCGTCAACAACGTTCCGTATGCCGCGACGATGACGCCTATCGTCGCCGATTTGGTCCCAGCCCTGAACGACCACATCAACCCCGGCGTCCTGTGGTGGGCCCTTGCTCTTGGCACCGACTTCGGCGGCAACCTCACCGCCGTCGGCGCCAGCGCCAACGTCGTCGTCCTGGGGATCGCCGGGCGCGCCGACAATCCCATCTCCTTTTGGGAATTCACCCGCAAGGGCATGGTGGTCACCGCGGTCTCTTTCGTTCTTGCCGCCATCTATTTGTGGCTGCGCTACATCGTGATGAGCTGAGGGCGACACCGGTCTCACGTGTACTTGGCACGGAAGCGGCCGAACAATGCCCAGGCGATCGCCACGTTGTAGACGACCCCGGCGAGAAGGTACGGCCACCAGGCGCCATTGCCGTTGGCGACCCAGAATGCTTTGGCGGCCCAGTAAGGCGGCAACACTCCGAATGCCAGGTTCCAGCCGGAGTGGATGAACCATGGCAAGCAGGGCAGACCGGCGATCAGCATGCCCAGGGCGCGCACCACGGCCAAACCTTGAATCTTGTTGCTGGCCGCGGCGATGATCAGCAGCAGGGTCACCACCGCCGACAGCCCTGCCAGCAGTCCGATGGGAATCAACGCCGGCGCCAGGCCGCGTCTCAGCAGACCGCTGAACGACATCGTCGCGACCACGTAGACCGTTGTCACCAGAAGCACCGTGGCCGATCGATAGGCAAAAAAGGTTGACAGCGGCACCGGGGTGACCCGCAGCGCGGTCAGGGTCCCGGCGTCGACCTCGTCCAGTACCAGGAATCCGGCCAGTGCGCCGACGATGATGATGATGCTGGTTAGCAGCAGGAACGCCGTCAGGATCAGTGGGTAGTACGGAACGAGGTCAAACCCGTTGCGGCGCGCCAGCAGTGCGGTCACGCGCGGAGTCAGCACCACGACGCCCGCGGTCCAGATGACTGGCGCGACGACGACCATGACCAGCAGAGGGTCTCGATAGGTGCCGCGAATGTCGTTACGGGCGAACGCGATCAGCGCCCGTGTAGTCACCATCACATCCCGCCAGACTTGGCGATGACGTAGCGGCCGAACAAGACCTTTGCCGTCCAGCACAATCCGGCCACGACTAGCACCGGGTACACGACTGCGTACCCGGCTTGCCACGGCGTCAAATTCATCTGGTCGAAGGCGCTTCCCAACAGCAGCAGCGGACCCTGCGTTGGCAAGAGGTACAGCACCGGGTTTGGCCACACGCCGGACAGATACAGGATCGGCAGGTTCATCACGGCCAGCGGGATCGTGGCTATCAGAAACCAATCACTGACCGAGGTGAATGGCAGCGAGGTGATAAATCCCACCAGCAGCATCAGCAGCGTTCCGAGCACCACTCCGAGAACCATCGGGGCCGGATGGTAGGCGGACCGGTGCGAGATGGAGACCACCACTACTGCGACCGACAGCGAAATCCCTAACAGGACGGCCAGTTTGGCAATGAGGTATTCCATGAACGGCAGCGGGGTGCAGATGACGGCACTCAGCGTGCGTTCTTGCCTTCCGAAAAACACCGCGCCGCCGATGAAGAAGAAACCGATGATGGTGGTGTCGCCTGCCAAGACGTAGGGCTCGGCGACCCGACGCAAGCCCGGCGACATCGGCAGCAGCACCGCCAGCCAAATCAGTCCAGAGAAAATTGCGGCGTGCAAGAACCGTTGCCGGGCTTGAAGAATCAACTCGAGCCGCACCACACTCGCCAGCCGGGTCACGTCAGCCGCCTGCCAGTGATCTCGACGAAGACGTCGTTGAGGCTAGCTTCCCTGCTATGGATGGTCTCGACGTGCCGGTCGCGTAATAACGCGTGAAACCCCGGGTCGTCGGCCAAGGAGTCCATCGGAAATTCAGCGGCATCGAGACCACCGCGCTCGCCGCGATATTCGACACGGACGAGGCGCTTGCTGCGGGCGATCTTCAGTTCGGCCGGCGTGTCCAATGCGACGATTGTTCCGTCGACGACAAAAGCGACCCGGTCGCATAGCTCGTCGGCGGTTGCCATGTCGTGTGTGGTCAGAAATACGGTGCGCCCGTGCGCCTTGAGGTCCAAGATCATGTCCTTGATCGTGCGAGCATTCACCGGATCCAGGCCCGACGTGGGCTCGTCGAGGAACAGCAGCTCAGGGTTATTGATCAGGGACCGGGCGAACGTCAACCGCATCTGCATGCCCTTGGAGTACTTGCCGACTCGCGTGTCAGCGTCGTCGGCCAGGCCGAGTGCCATCAGCAATTGCATCGGGTCAGCCGTCGCGCCACCGTAGAGGGACGCGAAGAAGCGCAGGTTCTCCAGGCCGGTGAGTTTCTGGTAGTGGTTGGGCAGCTCGAACGACACCCCGATGCGCTCGTAGTAGTCGGATCCCCAGTCCACCGGGTTGCGACCCAATACCACGGCCTGGCCGCCATGTCCGTGGAGCAAGCCGATCAGCAGCTTCTGAGTGGTCGACTTCCCGGCGCCGCTGGGCCCGAGAAACCCGAAGATCTCGCCGCGAGCGACGGTGAAGTCCATGCCGCGCAGCGCCGGCCCGGAGGCCCCCGGGTAAGTGAAGGTAAGCCCACAAACCTCGATCACGTCGCGTCCGACTCGCGGGGATACGCTTGCCGGCGCAAGTTTCTGCATGGATTCGGAGTCCCCTTCGCGGTGAGCCTTCAGGTAGCACGGCGCGGCCGAACAGCACCGTGCAATTAAGGCTAATGAACCTTCAGGAATTACTGAATACTCAGAATTGCTAAGAATTACGATAGCCTCTGATGGTGGCTAGGAGGTGCCGGTGACCGAACGCGCAGATCAACGTGACGCAGCCGAGCAGCTCGCACTCGTGCTCGCCAATCACGGGCTACAACGCATGACCGCCCGCGTGCTCGCCACGCTGCTGTTCACCGAGCGGACCAGCATGACGATGGGCGAGTTAGCCGAACGGCTGCAGGCCAGCTCGGGTGCGATCTCCGGCGCAATCAAAATGCTGACGTCCGTGGGCCTGGTCGAGCGGGTGCCCGCCCCGGGCAGCCGAAGGGATCACTACCGGCTGCGCGACGACGCGTGGGCGACCCTTTTCACCAACCAGAACGTTGTGATATCGGCCATGCAGGCCGCGGCCGAAGCCGGGATCGCGGCGACCGGATCGGGCAGCCTGGCCCGGCAACGGCTCGCCCGGATGCGGGATTTCTATGCCTTCATGCTCGACGAGATCCCGGCGTTGCTCGAGCGCTGGCAACAGCGATTACCTGATTAGCGGGTCAACAGCGCGACGCATTCGGTGTGATGAGTCAGCGGGAATGCATCGAATACTTTGATCTTCTCGACGGTATAGCCATGACCGAGGTAGAGGCCGATATCGCGGGCGAAAGATGCTGCCTCGCAGCCGATGTGCACCACGCGCGGGACACCGGCGGCGGCCAGTAGATCGATGACCTCGCGCCCGGCACCCGCCCGCGGCGGATCCAGCACCGCCACATCGGCGCTCGCTCGTTGCACCGTCAGCGCGCGCCGGACCGAGTCGGTGACGACATCCACCTGCGGCAGATCAGCCAGTGCAGCCCGAGCGGCCCGCGTCGCCGCGCGCGAGGTGTCGACGGTCAACACCCGTCCGGACTCCCCGACCGCATCGCCAAGCGCCGCGGCGAAAACGCCGGCGCCGCCGTAGAGATCCCAGGCAGTCATGCCGGCGCTGGGCTGCGCCCACTCGGCGACCAGACTGCTGTACACCCCGGCCGCGTCCCGGTGCGCCTGCCAGAAAGCTGTCACCGGCACATGCCAGCTGCGCCCGTCCAGTCGCTGCACTGCCTCGTAGCTGCCCTCCACGACATTGGTCGCTGTCCGTTTGCCCTGCCGCATGGTACGCACCACATGACGCGCGCCGTCGTCGTCGACGGCCACATGCAGCTGGGCGCTCGGCGTTAAGTCGGCCTTAGATAAATTCTCGGTGAGTCCGTCGAGCATGCCGGCCGGCAACTGCGCGCAGCGCAAGTCGGTCACCAGTTCGTCGCTGTGATACCGGTGAAAGCCGGGGCGACGGTCGGCACCCACATCGAGCCGGACCCTGGTGCGCCAACCGGTCGGTCCGGCATCCGAGAGCGGTTCGGCCTCGCCACTCCAGCCATGTCCACCCAGCCGTTCCAGCTGATTGGCAACCACTTGCGCCTTGAGCTTGCGGGCCGCCTCCGGGACGGCGAACGCCAGGTCGCAACACCCGGCACCGTCCACCCCTGCGATCGGGCACAAGGACGCGATCCGGTCGTCCGCCGGCTCGATCACCTCGATCACCTCTGCGTGCCAATAGGACCCGCGGTCCGCGGTAACCCGCACCCGCACCCGCTCACCAGGTAACGCGTAGCGGACGAACACCACGCGGCCTTCGTGGCGCGCCACGCAGCTGCCGCCGTTCGCCGGGGCGCCGGTGACCAACGTCAGTTCCCCGAAAGGAGACGCCTCCTGGTGGGGTGTGCGGGTCGATTCGCTGGTCAATCGAAGATCCCCCGACGGGCGTCACCGGGAGCCACGCGTGGCTGCAACGTCCTGCGTCGTTCCGACGAAGTCAATTGCCACGGAACCGAAGTGACCATCACGCCCGGCATGAAAAGCAGCCGGCCCTTGAGCCGAAGCGCGCTCTGGTTGTGCAGCACCTGCTCCCACCAGCGACCCACCACATACTCCGGAATGAAAACCGTGACCACGGTGCGTGGTGACTCCTCTCTGGCCCGTTTGACGTAATCCAGGACCGGACGGGTGATTTCGCGATACGGCGAGGCGATGACCTTGAGCGGCACGCTGATTTCGCTTTCCTCCCACTTGCGTACCAGCTCGCGGGTTTCCGCATCGTCGACGCTGACCGTCACGGCCTCCAAAGCGTCGGGCCGGGTTGCTCGCGCGTAGGCCAGTGCACGCAAAGTCGGAAGGTGCAACTTCGACACCAGCACCACGGCGTGATTGCGGCTGGGCAAGACCATCTCGTTTTCCTGCGTTGCGGCCCGTTGCGCCAATTCCTGATTAACGGCGTCATAGTGCCTGCGGATCATCTTCATCAGGATGAACAGCGCACCCATGGCGACAATCGCGATCCACGCTCCGGCAAGGAATTTCGTGACCAGAACAATGACCAGGACGGTGCCAGTGGACAGCAAGCCGACTGTGTTGACCACCCGGGAGCGCATCATCTTGCGGCGCGCCGAAGGATCGGTCTCCGTCCTCAGCAACCGGGTCCAGTGCCGGACCATCCCGATCTGGCTCAGCGTGAACGATATGAACACGCCGACGATGTACAGCTGGATCAGCGCGGTGAGTTCGGCGCGGAATGCCATCACCGCCCCGATCGCCGCCGCCGACAGGAACAAGATTCCGTTGGAGAACGCCAGCCGGTCCCCGCGGGTGTGCAGCTGGCGCGGCAGATAGCTGTGCTGCGCCAGGACCGAGCCGAGCACCGGGAAGCCATTGAACGCGGTGTTGGCGGCCAACACCAATATCAACGCGGTGACCGCGGCTATCAGCAAGAACCCCAGATGAAAGCCGCCGAACACGGTCTGCGCCAGTTGGGCGACCAGCGTTTTCTGTTGATAGCCGGGCGGGGCGCCGGTCAGCTGGGTGGCAGGATCATCGACGACTTGGACCCCGGTTTGCATGGCCAGCGTGACCATTCCCATCATCAGGGTCACCGCGATGGCGCCCAACATGAGCAGCGTTGTTGCGGCGTTACGGGACTTCGGCTTCTGAAACGCCGGCACCCCGTTGCTGATCGCCTCCACACCGGTCAGGGCCGCGCACCCCGAGGAGAACGACCGGGCCACCAGGAACACCAGCGCGATTCCGACGATCTTTCCGTGTTCAGAATGCATTTGGAAGCCGGCGGATTCGGCGTGCAGCGGGTTACCCAGCACGTAAATTCGGAACAACCCCCAGCCCAGCATGGCGGTGACGCCGACGATGAACGCATAGGTTGGGATGGCGAAGGCCAGACCCGATTCGCGGACTCCGCGCAGGTTCAGCGACATCACCAGCAGGATGGCGCTCACCGCGAAAAACACCTTGTGCTCGTATACGAACGGGATCGCGGAACCGATGTTCGACATCGCCGAGGCTATCGAGACCGCAACGGTGAGAACGTAATCCACCATCAAGGCACTGGCCACCACCAGGCCGGCGGTGTCGCCGAGATTGGTGGTCACGACTTCGAAGTCGCCGCCACCGGAGGGGTAGGCGTGCACGTTCTGGCGGTAGCTGGATACCACGACGAGCAGTACCGCCGCGACCGCCAGCGCTATCCACGGCGCCATGGAGTAGGCGGCCAGACCGGCCACGGAGAGCATCAGGAAGATTTCCTCGGGGGCGTAGGCCACCGACGACATCGCGTCGGAGGCGAACACCGGCAGGGCGATCCGCTTGGGCAGCAGCGTGTGGCTCAGCCGGTCGCTGCGAAACGGCTGACCTATTAACAACCGGCGCGTGGCGGTTGAAAGCTTGGACACGAGAGCCAAGACTAAGCCCACACGGGTTTAGCGGTAGCGTTCGTAGGCGAGAATGTTCGCCGACCGAAATCGGCTGGCCGACGTGGGGTTGCCGATGGAGAGCGCAGGACGCAGCCGAGAGGACCTCAAGTGCGAGTAGTAGTGATGGGCTGCGGCCGGGTGGGTTCTTCGGTGGCCGACGGGCTATCCCGAATCGGCCACGATGTCGCGGTCATAGATCGCGACAGCACCGCCTTCAACCGGCTCAGCCCGGAGTTTGCCGGCGAGCGGGTGTTGGGTCAGGGATTCGACCGAGATGTACTGCTAAGGGCCGGCATCGAGGAGGCGGAGGCATTCGCCGCGGTGTCGTCCGGAGACAACTCCAACATCATCTCGGCGCGACTGGCCCGGGAGACCTTCGGCGTCAATCGCGTCGTCGCCCGGATCTACGACGCCAAGCGCGCCGAGGTCTACGAACGCCTCGGCATTCCCACGATCGCCACCGTGCCCTGGACCACCGATCGCCTGCTCAACGCGCTGCTCCGGGAGACTGAGACCGCCAAATGGCGCGATCCGACCGGCACCGTCGCGGTGGCCGAGGTCGTCTTGCACGAGGACTGGATCGGGCACCGGGTCACCGATCTGGAGCAGGCCACCGGCGCCCGGGTTGCGTTTCTGATCCGGTTCGGAGCCGGCGTGTTGCCGGAACCAAAAACGGTCATCCAGGCCTGCGATCAGGTCTACGTCGCCGCGATATCCGGCCGCGTTGCCGAGGCGGTAGCCATCGCGGCGTTGCCGCCCAGTGAAGACCTTCAATGAAGCCGAGCGACTGGTTTAAGGAGCGGCGCACATGAAGACCGCCGACGACGAAGAAGCCGGCGCAGCCGGGTTTGTGGGGGTACCACCCGCTTGTGGGGGAGAGCGGCGCAAATGAAAGTAGCTGTCGCCGGGGCCGGGGCGGTCGGCCGCTCGGTCACTCGCGAACTCATCGGCAACGACCACGAGGTGACGCTGATCGAGCGCAACCCCGAGCACGTCGACGTCGACGCCATCCCCGCCGCGCACTGGCGTCTGGGCGATGCCTGCGAACTGAGCCTGCTGGAGTCGGTGCATCTGCAGGATTTCGACGTGGTGGTGGCTGCAACCGGCGATGACAAAGCCAACGTCGTGCTAAGCCTGTTGGCCAAGACCGAATTCGCGGTACCCCGGGTGGTGGCCCGCGTCAACGATCCCCGCAACGAATGGCTGTTCACCGACGCCTGGGGTGTTGATGTGGCGGTGTCCACGCCGCGCATGCTGGCTTCGCTGATCGAAGAGGCGGTCGCCGTCGGCGACCTGGTGCGCCTCATGGAATTCCGCAGAGGGCAAGCCAACCTCGTCGAGATCACCCTGCCCGACGACACGCCGTGGGGAGGCAAGCCGGTGCGCCGACTGCAGCTGCCCCGCGATGCCACGTTGGTGACGATCCTGCGTGGCCCCCGGGTCATCGTGCCGGAGGGAGACGAGCCGCTGGAAGGTGGCGACGAGCTGCTCTTCGTCGCGGTCGCCGAGGCGGAGGAGGATCTGCAAAAGCTGCTGCTGCCGGCGAGTCAAGCCGGGCTTGGCGACTAGTCGCGGATCGTATCCGCCTCGAGCTGAACGAGGGCGTCATCCGCTGCGGACATAGCGCGCTGCGCTGACTTGATCGCCGCGTACGTCGCGAGTGCCGCCAGCACGGTGAGCGGCCAACCCATCCCGATCCGCGCCAGCGCCAGCCAGCCGGTCTTGTCGGCGTCGTAGAGACGCTGCTGCACCACGAACCGGGCCCCGAATACCAGCACCCACGCGAGCGACGCGACGTCGAATGCATAGACGGCCCGGCGCACGTCGCGCCAGCCACGACCGCGCCCGCTGGCCCAGCTCCAGACGTAGCCGACCAGGGGGCGGCGGATCACGACCGACACTGCGACGACCACGGCCCACAGCAACGACATCCAGATGCCCAGCAGGAAGTACCCCTTGGACTCCCCCACTATGTAGGCAATCAGCGCGCACCCGGCAACGCCGGCGAACCCGGACAATGCCGGCTGCGGAGATTCCCGCCGAATCAGCCGCCATAGCAAGACCAGCGCGGCCACGCCCAGCGCGAACCCGATTGCAGCAAGCAAACCGGACAGGCTCGAAGCCACCACAAAGGTCACCACAGGCAGCGAGGAGTAGATGACACCACTCACCCCGCCCGCCTGTGCCAGCAGGCGCTTCGGGCTGATGCGACTAGCGGTCGGTGAGTCCGACTCTCGGGGTGGTCGCGCGCTTGCCCCCAAATTGCCGGGAATGGTCACCGCTGGATCTCGTAGTGCGGGTTGTAAATCGCCTTGGTCCCGTTCTCCAGCTTGCCCAGCCGACCCCGCACCCGCAGCGTACGGCCCGAGTCGATGCCGGGTATGCGGCGTTGACCCAACCACACCAGCGTGACGGTGTCGCTACCGTCGAACAACTCGGCGCGCACTCCACCGGAACAACCCTTGCCATTCGTTTCCACGCTGCGCAAAGTGCCGATCATCGTGACCTCCTGGCCGCGCTCACAATCGATCACACGCTGCGCGCCGGTGCTTGCGACTTTGTCGGACAACTCCTCGGAGTCGCGTTGCTCCGGATCCTCCGTCAACCGACGGGTGAGCCGGCGCAGATAACCTTGGGCCCCCATGGCCACTCCTGACAATGCTGATTCAGCTACGTCGCTTCCATCAATGCCAACGGACACCGTAGACCTCTTGGTTCCCCGGCGCCAACCGAACCAAACCTGATGTTGGAGCGCCGGTGAACGCCGGGGCACTATCAAGGGGTGGCTGTCGATCTGCGCGGTGTCACGACGGTGTTGTTGCCCGGGACGGGGTCCGACGACGACTACGTTTACCGGGCGTTTTCCGGCCCCTTGCGCATGGTCGGCGCCTTGCTGGTGAGCCCGCCGCCCCAGCCGGATCGGTTGATCGACGGCTATCTTTCTGCGTTGGAAGCCGCCGCGCTTAAAGGTCCGATCGCCGTTGGCGGTGTCTCGATCGGCGCCGCGGTCGCGGCCGCCTGGGCGCTGGCCCATCCCGATCACGTCATCGCCGTCCTGGCCGCACTGCCAGCGTGGGCAGGGCCCCCTGGAACAGCACCAGCGGCTCTGGCGGCGCGGCATTCGGCGTCCCAGCTTCGTGCCGACGGATTGGCGGCAACGACCACCCAGATGCGGGCATCCAGCCCACCATGGTTGGCCGACGAGCTGGCCCGGTCGTGGCGTGCTCAGTGGCCACAATTGCCCGACGCCATGGAAGAAGCGGCCGCCTACGTTGCACCCAGCTGCGCCGAGTTGACCCGGCTGGCCGCGCCCCTGGGGGTGGCCGCCGCGGTCGACGATCCGATTCACCCGCTGCAGGTCGGTGTGGAGTGGGTCACCGCCGCGCCGCGTGCAGCCCTGCGGACGGTGACGCTGGACCAGATCGGCACGGACCCCGCCGCGCTGGGTGCGGCCTGCCTGGCCGCTCTCGCCGAACTTTAAGATTTGCCCCATGATTTCGGCCCGCAGGCGAAAGCTAGCCGCCGGTTGTGGTGCGCAACTGCTGCATGGCCGATCCCTCGGCGCTGCGGCGTGCGGCCGGCTCGTTGAGCGCCTGTT
Organism: uncultured Actinomycetota bacterium; assembly: GCA_963784665.1. GTDB lineage: Bacteria > Actinomycetota > Actinomycetes > Mycobacteriales > Mycobacteriaceae > Mycobacterium. The sequence continues at coordinate 451,534 of CAWASA010000017.1, read as the reverse complement.
GCGCGTCGGTTTGTTGTGAGGCCTGCTGCGCGGCCGCGGCTTCCCGCAGCTGCTGCGCCATCGGCTCGGGCAGCTGCACAGTCAACGGCGTCCGTACCGGAAGCGGTGTATCGCCACGGCGAACGACAGTGTCCGCCAACGCTTCTCGCGCCTCCTGCTCCAACTCTTCCATGGTCTCGTGCGGGCCGTTGATGACGCAGCGGATCATCCAGCGGTAGCCGTCAACCCCGATGAAGCGCACCACGCCGGAGGCGGTGCCGACCACTTCTCGACCCCAGGGGCCGTCCTTGATGCTGACTTGGGCCGAGTCATTGCGCAGCGATTCGGCGAGCTCGCTGGCCACCTCACGCCACAGGCCGGCCGTCTTCGGTGCTGCGTATGCGGCGATGGTGAAGCGGCCGTTGGGTGTGACGACCCACACCGCACTCGGGACACCGGTTTCGGTCAGCTCGACCTGCAGCTGGCCGGCTTCCGGCATGGGAATGAGTACCGAGCCCAGGTCGAGTCTGCCCAGCTCGGCGACCGACGGGTCGTCGAAGTCGTCGATATCGAACGGGCCCTCCAGCTCTTCTGACTCTTCGGCGGCCTGCGCATCGGCAGCTTGCGCCGCGATATCGTCCACTGATTCCGCTTCCTCGCCGGCTGGTCCGACGGGAGTGCGTTCGCTGTCGTCTTTGCGTGAGCGTTTACCGAATGCCATCATGAGCGCCGCTCTCCCCCGCAAGCGGGCGATACCCCCACCTCATCGCGACTCCCTTCTGCATCGTCGCCGGCGGTCACAAACTCGCATGTCCGCCGGAGGAACCGTGACCACCTTCGCCACGGGATGTTTCGGCCAGCCCGGCCTCGTCGAACGACGACACCTCGACCAGCTCGACCAACTCGACCCGCTGCACCAGCAACTGGGCGATCCGGTCGCCGCGGTGCACCACGATCGGCTCGACCGGGTCGAGGTTGATCAGCGCAACCTTGATCTCGCCGCGGTAGCCCGCATCGATGGTGCCCGGGCTGTTGACGATCGAAAGCCCTGCCCGCGCGGCCAATCCCGAGCGCGGGTGGACCAAGCCGACCATTCCGAACGGAATGGCGACCGCGACGCCCGTTCGCACCAGTGCACGTCGCCCGGGGTCCAGCTTGACGTCTTCCGCGCTGTAGAGATCCACCCCGGCGTCGCCATCGTGGGCACGGCTGGGCAGCGGAAGTTCGGGGTCAAGGCGGACAATGGCCAGACTGGTCGACACGGGGCCACAGACTACCCTTGACTGCGTGTCTGGTACGCGCGTCGCGCCGCACAGCGTGCGATATCGCGAAAGACTTTGGGTGCCCTGGTGGTGGTGGCCACTGGCCTTCGGGCTGGCGGCGCTGGTCGCTTTTGAGGTCAACCTCGGTGTCGCGGCCCGACCCACCTGGCTACCGTTCGCAACACTGTTCGCGGTGGCGACCGGAACGCTGTTGTGGCTGGGCCGGATCGAGATCCGGGTCACCGCCAACTCGACCGTTCCAGGCGGAGTGGAACTGTGGGCCGGCGAAGCGCACCTGCCGGTCACTGTGATCGCCCGGTCCGCGGCAATAGAGCCCTCTGCCAAGTCCGCGGCCTTGGGCCGCCAGCTCGACCCGGCGGCCTACGTGCTGCATCGTGCATGGGTCGGTCCCATGATCCTGGTGGTCCTCGATGATCCAGACGATCCGACACCGTACTGGCTGGTGAGCTGCCGTCACCCGGAGCGGGTGCTATCGGCATTGCGCAGCTGACCGATCAGGCTGCGCAGTCGGTACAGATCATCATGCCGTTCTTCTCGCTGGCGAGCCGGCTGCGGTGTTGCACCAAAAAGCAGCTCGAGCAGGTGAACTCGTCAGCCTGCTTCGGAATGACGCGAACCGACAGCTCTTCACCAGACAGGTCGGCGCCAGGCAACTCGAAAGACTCAGCGGATTCAGATTCGTCGACGTCGACCACGGCCGAAGCCGCCTCGTTCCGTCGTGCTTTGAGCTCCTCCAGCGAGTCTTCCGAGACGTCATCAGTCTCGGTACGCCGCGGAGCGTCATAGTCGGTAGGCATATCTCTTCCCCTGCCCTATTCCCTCTACATGCCCTCGTTACCCAAGCAACGCTTTGTACCAGCGTCGAACGCATCCACCAAACGATTCGTGCCCGTATCACCGCGCGTTAAGGTGTGATTTACGTCACACTCCTGTATCAGCCCTTGTGTTCGCCTTTGAACAGTGCGTTTAGCGTGCGGCTAGAGTGCAGCTGTGGTCGCACAAATCACCGAGGGTACCGCCTTTGACAAGCACGGTCGGCCCTTTCGGCGGCGCAATCCCCGGCCCGCCGTTGTCGTGGTGGTTTTCCTGGTAGTGGTCACGGCAGTGGTGTGGACGATTGCGCTGACTCGACCGGCGAAGGTGCACGAGGCCGCAGTGTGCAATCCACCGCTGAAACCGGCCGGATCAACACCGGCCCAGCTCGGTGAGCAAATGTCACGGACCGCGATGATGGATGTCACACCCGCCAAACTCAGCGACACCAAGGTCCGCGTCCTCAACGCCAGCGGCCGTGGCGGACAAGCCGCCGACGTCGCCGGCGCAATGAAAGATCTGGGATTCGCTGCGCCGACCGCCGCCAACGACCCGCTCTATGCCGGCACCAGGTTGAACTGCCAAGGCCAAATCCGGTTCGGTACGGCCGGGCAAGCCACCGCGGCCGCGGTGTGGCTGGTGGCGCCGTGCACCGAACTGTTCAACGACAACCGCGCCGACGACTCCGTCGACCTCGCGGTGGGGACGGACTTCACCGCGCTGGCTCACAACGACGACATCGACGCCGTGCTCGCCACCCTGCGACCCGGCGCCACCGAGCCGTCAGATCCCGCGCTGCTCGCCAAGATTCACTCGAGTAGCTGCTGACGCGGTCAGTCCAGGATCGGGTCCAGGCCGTTGAACCGCTCCAGGACCGCCAACAGCTCGTCGGCGATTCCCGGCGCGGCGGCCACCACCAATCCGGCCCCGTTTACCTCCTGGGCCGGCAAGAACACCCGAGCCCCCGCCTCGGCCGCGATCAGCGCGCCCGCGGCACAATCCCACAACTGCAGCCCGTGCTCGTAGAAGGCATCCAGCCGGCCCGCCGCGACCATGCACAAGTCCAGCGCCGCAGAACCGATGCGACGAACATCGCGGACCACCGGCAGCATTCGCGCCAACAACGCCGCCTGCGTCGCGCGGCGCTGCCGTGAATAACCGAAACCGGTGCCCAGCAACGCCATCGACAAATCATCGACGGTGGCGCACCGCAACGGGTGTGTCCCTTGCTCGTCGATGACATGCGCGCCAAGGCCGCTCGCCGCCGAGTACACCCGGTCGCCGACGACGTCAGCGACCGCGCCGGCCACTGACACGCCGTTAACCTGCACGCCGACCGACACCGCGTATGCCGGGATGCCGTAAACGAAATTCACCGTGCCGTCGATCGGATCAAGCACCCAGGTGACCGCGTCGGTGGGCGTGCTTGCCGAATCGTCGGGCCCGCCGCCCTCTTCCCCGAGAATCGGGTCACCGGGCCTTAGTTGAGCCAGCCGATCTCGCAACAGCCGTTCTGTTTCGGTGTCGACCACGGTCACCGGATCGGTGGGGGTGCTCTTCGAGCGCACCGCACCACTGGCTGGGGCATTCAGGGCACCCGCTTCGGCGCCGAACACCTCGGCGCGGCGACGCCTCACAAACTCGGCGGCCTCGGTGGCCAGGCTTTCGGCCACTGAGCGCAGCCGCGCGGGCTCGTCATCAGGTCGGGTCACCGGTCTATCGCATCACAGCCGCCACGGCTCCGCGGATAGCCCAACCCCGCATCGTCGCCGGGCTAAGGTGAGCGGACAGCCTAGTCACGCCGAGGAGATTCGATGACCAGCACCGACTCCACCACGGAGACGCCCGGCACCGGAACAGCCGTTGGCGCACCGCAGCGTCGTGGATTCGGCGTCGACGTGGGCGGCAGTGGCATCAAAGGCGGCATCGTCGACATGGACACCGGACTGTTGATCGGCGAGCGGTTTAAGCTGTTGACCCCGCACCCGGCAACGCCCTCGAGCGTCGCCAAGACGATCGCCGAGGTCGTCAATGCTTTCGGATGGACCGGTCCGCTTGGGGTGACCTATCCCGGAGTCGTCACCCACGGCGTCGCCCAGACGGCGGCCAACGTGGACAAGTCCTGGATCGGCACCAACGCGCGCGACATCATCAGCGCTGAGCTGAACGGCCAGGATGTCACGGTTCTCAACGATGCCGACGCGGCCGGGCTCGCCGAGCAGCACTACGGGGCGGGCAAAAACCGGTCCGGCTTGATTGTGTTGCTGACGTTCGGCACGGGAATCGGGTCTGCGGTCATCCACAACGGCACGTTGATACCCAACACCGAGTTCGGCCATCTCGAAGTCGGCGGTAAAGAGGCGGAGCAACGAGCGGCGTCATCGGTCAAAGAAATGAACAACTGGAGCTACGAAAAGTGGGCCAAGCAGGTGACCAGGGTGCTGGTGGCCATTGAGAACGCGGTGTGGCCGGATTTGTTCATCGCGGGCGGCGGCATCAGCCGTAAGGCCGACAAATGGCTGCCGCTGCTTGAAAACCGCACCCCGGTGGTGGCTGCGGCCCTGCTTAACACCGCCGGGATAGTCGGCGCGGCCATGGCCGCCACCTCCGACGTGACGCACTGAATTTCGCCCGGCAGAGGGGTAGGAGCGCGCACTGTCGTTACAATGGTCCTCGGCGAACGCCTGACCGACAGCGTGCGACTACTCACGTTGATACCAACGCCGACATCGACATAGCAGACACTTTCGGTTAACCATGCCCATACCCACCGGAAGTGAGCCCAAACGAAGGGGTGTAAGTGGCAGCGACCAAGGCAAGCCCGGCAACCGATGAGCCGGTGAAACGCACCGCCACGAAGTCTCCGCCGTCCCCCGCTAAGCGATCGCCGGCAAAGGCCGCCCATGGCCCCGCGCCCGCAAAACGGGCCGCCAAGGCAGCATCGCGGGCCACCACCAAGTCCACGACGGAACCCGAGGCCAGCGCGGCAAGCGACACCACGAAGAAGACCCGTTCCTCGGCCAAAAGCGGCGATGCCAAGGCACCGTCCGCCCGCGGAACAAAGGCTGCTGCCAAAGGCGCTCCGCGGGATCCGGACGCCGACCCGGGCACCCTTGAGTCCGACGACGCCGTCGAGGATCTCGACGCCGAACCCGACCTCGAGAGTGAGCCCGCCGAAGATCTCGACATCGACACCGACCTCACTCTCGATGATCTGGAGGACGGCGTAGCGCCCGACGCCGAAGACGCCGATATCGACCCAGGCGACTCCGGCGAGGGCGGGGACGGCGCAGTCGCCGCAAAACCCGGTGCCGGCGAGACGGCCCCCAATGAGGACGATGAGATCGCTGAACCCACTGAAAAGGACAAGGCTTCCGGCGATTTCGTCTGGGACGAAGACGAATCGGAGGCGTTGCGTCAGGCCCGCAAGGACGCCGAGCTCACCGCTTCGGCCGACTCGGTTCGGGCTTACCTCAAACAGATCGGCAAGGTGGCGCTGCTCAACGCAGAGGAAGAGGTTGAGCTGGCGAAGCGGATCGAAGCCGGCCTGTATGCCACGCAGTTAATGACCGAGATGGCCGAGCGCGGCGACAAACTGCCCGCCGCTCAGCGCCGCGACATGATGTGGATCTGCCGGGACGGCGACCGCGCAAAGAACCATTTGCTGGAAGCGAACCTGCGGTTGGTGGTTTCGCTAGCCAAGCGGTACACCGGCCGCGGAATGGCGTTCCTCGATCTCATCCAGGAAGGGAACCTGGGCCTGATCCGTGCGGTCGAGAAATTCGACTACACCAAGGGCTACAAGTTCTCCACCTACGCGACGTGGTGGATCCGCCAAGCCATCACCCGCGCCATGGCCGACCAGGCCCGCACCATCCGTATCCCGGTGCACATGGTCGAGGTGATCAACAAGCTGGGCCGCATCCAGCGCGAGCTGCTGCAGGATCTGGGTCGCGAGCCCACACCTGAGGAGCTGGCCAAAGAAATGGACATCACTCCCGAGAAGGTGCTCGAGATCCAGCAATACGCCCGCGAACCGATCTCGTTGGACCAGACCATCGGCGACGAGGGCGACAGCCAACTGGGCGACTTCATCGAAGACAGTGAAGCCGTGGTGGCTGTCGACGCGGTGTCGTTCACTTTGCTGCAAGACCAGCTGCAGTCGGTGCTGGAGACCCTCTCAGAGCGCGAGGCCGGCGTGGTACGGCTGCGCTTCGGCCTCACCGACGGGCAGCCTCGCACCCTTGACGAGATTGGGCAGGTCTACGGCGTGACCCGCGAGCGCATCCGCCAGATCGAGTCCAAGACGATGTCGAAGCTGCGCCACCCCAGCCGTTCCCAGGTCCTGCGCGACTACCTCGACTAGCGAACGGACTAAACCGCCAGACTTGTTGCTGCGCAAGGCAAGTCAATCTCGGTACAGGCTAGCCCCCAGCGCCCCGGGGAATCGCGCTGCAACCGACTGTGCCGCCGTCGTACGGTGACTGCATGTCTGCCAACCGCAAAGTGGTCTCTGGCGAATCCGACTTCGAATCGACGGTCGGTTACTCGCGCGCCGTCCGAGTCGGCCCGCATGTGGCCGTGGCAGGAACAACCGGTGCCGGGCCTGCCGGTGATATCGCGTCCCAGACCCGAGACGCTTTGCACCGCATCGAGGTTGCACTCCAACGGGCGGGCGCGGCACTCACCGACGTGGTCCGCACCCGCATCTACGTGACCGATATTGCCCGCTGGCGCGAGGTCGGAGCAGTGCACGCGGAGGTTTTCGGTGCAATACGTCCCGCGGCCACCATGGTGGAAGTCTCCGCACTGATCTCACCTGAGTTGCTGGTGGAGATCGAAGCTGATGCCTACGTAGGGTCCCCGGCCGACTGCGCAGACGTGTCCCCCATTTCCGCGAGCGGCGGAAAGGTGCCATCAGGCGCCGGTGAATAGGCGGTGACTCGGATCACAGCGTGGAGGGGCAGCGGACCGTACAGATGCGGGAACAGCATCGACTCCGGATCCGTTGCCACTCCAGGCTCCCAACGCACAGGTGAGTCCAGCAGCGCCGGGTCGACGTGCAACAGAACCAGGTCATCGCGACCTCGGTAGAGCCGGTTCGCCGGCAGATGCACCTGCTCCGGCGCCGATAGGTGGATGAATGGGGTACTACCGGAGGCTCCGGGGCGAATCGCGCCCCGAGTCCGGGCACGAGACCACTCGGCGACCCCACACAGGTGCACCAGTACGTCGGGAGTGACGGTCACAGTCGGTCACCTTAAAAGAGCCCTAGAAAGGGCCGCGCAAGGGCGTGAGAAAGGGCGTGAGCAAGTCGTGAGAAACGACACACCCGATAACGATCGGGGAACAACGCGAAAACCCCGTACGTCTGAGAAAGTGGATAAAAGCAAGAACGGAGAAGCCATGAACGCAACTCTGACCATTCCCGAGCTCACTAGAGCAGACCGCTGCGACCGCTGCGGTGCTGCAGCTCGTGTCCGCGCCAAGCTGCCTTCCGGAGCTGAGCTTCTCTTCTGCCAGCATCACGCCAACCAGCATGAGGCGAAACTGACCGAGCTAGCCGCCGTGCTGGAGGTCAGCGCAAGCTAGGTAACCGAACTCACCCTTAGCCAATGTGGGGTGCGTGAGCAGTTATCGGTAATGCTGGACTGGTAATGAGCGATCAGGTCGCAAAGCCGTCCCGCCACCACATCTGGCGAATCAGTCTGCGGACGCTGTCGAAGAGCTGGGACGACTCCATCTTCTCTGAGTCAGCGCAGGCGGGCTTTTGGTCAGCGCTGTCACTCCCGCCGCTGTTGCTGGGGATGGTGGGCAGCTTGGCCTATGTGGCGCCGCTATTCGGCCCCGACATGTTGCCCAGCATCCAACGTCAGTTGATTTCGACGGCCCACAGCGTGTTCTCCCCGAGTGTGGTCAACGAGATCATCGAGCCGAGCATCCGTGACATCGCCAACAACGCCCGCGGTGAGGTGGTGTCATTGGGTTTCCTGATCTCGCTGTGGGCGGGATCGTCGGCGATCTCGGCGCTCGTCGATTCGGTGGTCGAAGCGCATGACCAAACACCGTTGCGCCATCCCGTGCGGCAGCGATTCTTCGCGCTGTTCCTCTACGTGGTGATGCTGGTGGGTGTGGTAGCCACGGCACCCCTGGTGGTGCTGGGCCCACGCAAGGTGGAAGAACACATCCCGGTCAGCTTGGCCAACGTGCTGCGCTACGGCTATTACCCGGCACTGATCCTCGGTCTGATGGTCGGAGTCATGGTTTTGTACCGGGTCGCACTGCCGGTACCGCTGCCATCCCATCGGCTGATCTTCGGGGCGATCCTGGCGACAGCGGTGTTCGTCATCGCCACGCTGGGCCTGCGGTTCTACTTAAGGTGGATCACCAGCACCGGCTACACCTACGGCGCGCTCTCCACGCCCATAGCGTTCCTGTTGTTCGCGTTCTTCGGCGGATTCGCGATCATGCTCGGCGCCGAACTCAATGCCGCCATCCAGGAGGAATTCCCCGCACCGACAACGCATGCCCACCGGTTGCGCAAGTGGGTCGTGTCGCGCGTGACTGCGCTCAAGCAGACGACGGGCTCCCCATCGAATCCCGCAACGCGACAACCCGACGTTGTGACGGCTGAGCCGCCCAGCTGATCACGCCTTCTTCAGCCTGTCGTAGATCTGCTTGCACTCCGGGCAGACGGGCGAGCCCGGCTTGGCCGCGCGGGTGACGGGAAACACCTCACCGCACAACGCCACCACGTGGCTGCCCATGACCGCGCTCTCGGCGATCTTGTCCTTCTTGACGTAATGGAAGTATTTGGGGGTGTCGCTGCCGGTCCCGTCATCGACGCGTTCGTCGGTCTCGGTGCGTTCGATCGTCTGGCTCTGCATACCTGACATTGTGCCCTCTAACGCGCCTGTGCCGGAATCGATCGGGTGTGGGACAGTGGAGAAATGAAGCGCGGCTCCGATTTGGGGTTCGACGATGAGGGCCGGCCGGTGCTCATCACCGCCGCCGCACCCTCTTATGAGGAGCAGCATCGCGCACGGGTGCGTAAGTACCTGACACTGATGGCGTTCCGAGTTCCCGCGCTTATCCTGGCCGCCGTGGCGTATGGCGCCTGGCACAACGGCCTGATCTCACTGTTGATCATTGCGGCCTCGGTGCCATTGCCATGGATGGCGGTGCTGATCGCCAACGACCGCCCACCGCGCCGCTCGGACGAGCCTCGGCGTTTCGACGATGCCCGGCGGCACACTCCGCTGTTCCCCAGCGCCGAGCGGCCGGCGATCGAGCCTCCACGGCACCCGCAATCGGAGTGGCGTCCTGGCCCGGAGGACTGAGATTATTTCGCGGCCAGCCAAGGCTTGAGGCTGACCGCCCACTGGTCCGACTTCTCAGGACATTCTCAGGTCTTGGGCACATTTCTGCACGTCAAGACGTGTGAGATAGGCAAGGGGCGGGAACTCTCTGGCCTGATCTGTCGTTAGACCCAATGATAGTTACAAGCCGATCGGGAGGTCGCTATGGCGAACGCCACCACAAGCAGGATTGACGGCGATCTAGATGCTCAAAGCCCCGCAGCGGACCTGGTGCGCGTATATCTGAACGGTATCGGTAAGACGGCGTTGCTCAATGCGGCAGGCGAAGTTGAACTGGCGAAGCGCGTCGAAGCTGGGCTCTATGCCGAGCATCTGCTGGGAACCCGTAAGCGCCTCGGCGAGAACCGCAGACGCGATCTAGAGGCCGTTGTGCGCGATGGCGAGGCAGCACGCCGTCACCTGCTGGAAGCGAACCTGCGCCTGGTGGTGTCGCTGGCCAAGCGGTACACAGGTCGCGGAATGCCATTGCTGGACCTGATCCAGGAGGGCAACCTCGGGCTGATCCGCGCGATGGAAAAGTTCGACTACACAAAGGGATTCAAGTTCTCGACATATGCCACCTGGTGGATTCGTCAGGCCATCACCCGCGGTATGGCCGACCAGAGCCGCACCATCCGCCTGCCAGTTCACCTGGTTGAGCAGGTCAACAAGCTGGCGCGGATCAAGCGGGAGATGCACCAGCACCTAGGACGCGAAGCCACCGACGAGGAACTTGCCGCCGAATCCGGCATTCCGGTCGACAAGATCAACGACTTGCTCGAGCACAGCCGCGACCCGGTGAGCCTGGACATGCCGGTCGGCTCCGAAGAAGAAGCCCCGTTGGGCGATTTCATCGAGGACGCCGAAGCGATGTCCGCGGAGAACGCGGTGATCGCCGAGCTGCTGCACACCGACATCCGCAGCGTGCTGGCCACTCTCGACGAGCGCGAGCACCAGGTGATCCGGTTGCGTTTCGGCCTCGACGACGGCCAGCCACGCACCCTGGATCAGATCGGCAAGCTGTTCGGCCTGTCCCGCGAGCGGGTACGCCAGATCGAGCGAGACGTGATGTCCAAGCTGCGCAACGGCGAGCGCGCCGACCGGCTGCGGTCGTACGCGAGCTGAGATGTGAGCTAAGGCCTCCCGCCAGAGCTAGGTAGCAGGACAGTATGCCCGCCGCGTCAGCGGCGGGCATACTGCTTCCCAGGGACGCGTTACACCCATTCACGCAGCTGGCCAAGTAGACTGAGCGTCAATGGAAGGTGCTGAATGAACGACCTCGTTGACACCACCGAGATGTACTTGCGGACCATCTACGACCTCGAGGAAGAGGGCGTAACGCCGCTGCGTGCCCGCATCGCCGAGCGCCTTGACCAGAGTGGGCCGACAGTCAGCCAGACCGTATCCCGCATGGAGCGCGACGGATTGCTGCACGTGGCGGGCGACCGCCACCTAGAGCTCACTGACAAGGGCCGTGCGCTGGCCATCGCCGTGATGCGCAAGCACCGCCTCGCCGAACGATTGCTCGTCGACGTCATCGGATTGCCTTGGGAAGAAGTGCACGCCGAGGCATGTCGGTGGGAGCACGTGATGAGCGAAGATGTCGAACGGCGGCTGGTGAAAGTGCTCGACAACCCGACCACCTCCCCGTTCGGCAACCCGATTCCGGGTCTTCTGGACTTGGGTGTGGGCCCCGAGTCTGGCGCGGACGAGGCCAATCTTGTCCGGTTGACCGAGTTGCCTGCCGGCCCCCCGGTGGCCGTGGTTGTCCGGCAGCTCACCGAACATGTCCAGGGTGACATCGATCTGATCGCGCGGCTCAAAGACGCCGGTGTCGTTCCCAACGCGCGAGTGACAGTCGAGACCAGCCCTACCGGTGGCGGGGTGACCATCGTGATCCCGGGCCACGAGAACGTCACCCTGCCGCACGAGATGGCACACGCGGTCAAGGTCGAGAAAGTCTGACCGGCCCGCTCCCCACTGCCTAGCACGCCCGGCGGCCGAACGGCCGTCTCGGCGGTAGCCGCACACCGAGTCGTTTGGCCAGTCGATAGCCGGTAAGCGCTAATTCCCGGATGTCTTCGGGCCGTAGACCCGACTGCAATGCCATGTCCAGCATGCCGGCCATTCGATGGTCGGGCTCGCAACGCAGGGCGGCCTCCAAGGACACCCCGGCAAGCGGTCCGTCGCCGCGGGCGTAGGCGCTGAAGGCCAGCAATACCAGCGCCTCCACCCGCCAGGGCGGGGGCAAGGTGCGCGCCAGTAGCGCCCACAACGACTCGACTTCCCCGGCATTCTCGCCGACCGCAAGGGCATACAGGATGTCGCGCACCTGCCCGTCGCTCAGCGCGCAGCCCAGCTTTGCCAGCTCCGTGTCGGATAGCGATTGGCCGGACGCGACACCGGAGGCGGCGGCCATCGCGTTCTCCACGTCGCGGCGGGTGCATCCGCGCGCATCCGCGCGATGTGCCGCCCGGCGCCCGGCCGCCTGTTCGCTGACCGCGCCGGCCAACTCAGCGCTGCGCGCCGCGTCGTCGACTGCGATGACTGCCTGCAGGTCGGCGCGTCGCGGGTAGAGCCGCCGGCCGTCGAGCACCGCCGCGGCGGCCAGCGGCGACGCCGAAGGATCGTCGACAAGGCCGCTCGAACCGCAGCCGTCCACACAATGCCAGCGCCCGCCAAGGGCTACCCGATCCACCACGTGGGCGGCCCACAGCTCAATGTCGTGCTGCGACAACGCATCTGTGAGCGCCGTGCACAGCTGCCGGTATTCCTCGTTGCAGCTCGGACAGTGCGCGCCGTCCGCGTCGACGACCACCGCGATCGCGGCCTCGGGGCCGGCCGCGGCTGCGACGTCGGCCAGGTGCCCAACCCGGTTGGCGAGTTCCTCGGAGAGGTCGACCCGCATTACCGATCCGAGTTCGCCACCACCCAAAGACACCAATACCAATGAATTTTCGGGAACGAAGCCGAGAACGGCCGGCAGCGCGGCGATCAGTGCACCGGGGCGGTTCAGTTCAAAGTCAGGTCGATGCGTCGTCATGAGCACCAACGCTGACGGTCGCCACCGTCAGCCGGTGCTCACGTGAGCTGATGGGGTCGATCACCTGTGGACGAACTCGGCACTGTGAGTTCTGCTGCTCTACTGTTTACCCCATGGGATCGGTGCAAGAGTACGACATGGTGGTTATCGGTTCCGGGCCCGGCGGACAGAAGGCCGCCATTGCCTCGGCCAAGCTGGGTAAGTCTGTCGCAATCGTCGAACGCGGCCAAATGCTCGGCGGCGTTTGCGTCAACACCGGCACCATCCCGTCAAAGACGTTGCGCGAAGCGGTGCTTTACCTCACCGGAATGAACCAGCGCGAGCTGTACGGGGCGAGCTACCGCGTGAAAGAGCGAATCACCCCGGCCGATCTGCTGGCCCGGACCCAGCACGTGATCGGTAAGGAAGTGGATGTGGTGCGCAACCAGCTGATGCGCAACCGCATCGATCTGCTGGTGGGGCACGGGCGGTTCGCCGACCCGCACACCGTCGTTGTCGAAGACCCCACCCGCCGCGAAAAGTTGACCATCACCGGCAAGTACATCGTCATCGCCACCGGTACCAGGCCGGCGCGCCCGTCCGGGGTCGAGTTCGACGAGGACAGGGTGCTGGACTCCGACGGGATCCTCGATCTCAAGTCGCTGCCGGCCTCGATGGTCGTGGTGGGTGCCGGTGTGATCGGCATCGAATACGCTTCGATGTTCGCCGCGTTGGGCACCAAGGTGACGGTCGTGGAAAAGCGAAGCGACATGTTGGACTTCTGCGATCCCGAGGTTGTCGAGGCGCTGAAATTCCACCTGCGCGACTTGGCGGTGACATTCCGGTTCGGCGAGGAGGTGACCGCGGTCGACGTCGGCTCGGCCGGTACCGTCACCACGCTGGCCAGCGGCAAGCAGATCCCCGCTGAAACGGTGATGTACTCCGCGGGACGCCAGGGCCAGACCGACCACCTCGACCTGCACAATGCTGGCCTCGAGGTTGAGAGCCGCGGGCGGATCTTCGTCGACGACAACTTCCAGACCAAGGTGGAACACATCTACGCCGTCGGCGACGTCATCGGCTTCCCGGCACTGGCCGCGACCTCCATGGAACAGGGGCGATTGGCCGCCTACCACGCTTTCGGCGAACCGTGCGAAGGCATCACCGAGCTGCAGCCGATCGGCATCTATTCCATCCCCGAAGTCTCCTATGTCGGCGCGACCGAGGTGGAGCTCACCAAGAACGCGATCCCCTACGAGGTAGGGGTGGCCCGGTACCGGGAGCTGGCGCGCGGCCAGATCGCCGGCGACTCCTACGGCATGCTCAAGCTGCTGGTGTCCACCGAGGATCTCAAGGTGCTCGGCGTGCACATCTTCGGCACCAGCGCCACCGAGATGGTGCACATCGGGCAGGCCGTGATGGGGTGCGGAGGCACCGTGGAATACCTGGTGGACGCGGTGTTCAACTACCCCACCTTCTCCGAGGCCTACAAGGTGGCCGCGCTCGACGTGATGAACAAAGTGCGCGCGCTGAACCAGTTCCGCCACTAGCAGGAATCGTCGACGTCGTTCGGCACGGTATCGCCGGGACCGCCGGCTTCGGCGCGGGCCAGTAACTGCGCGGTTTGCGCGTCGAACGGTGCCGAGTACGAGACGTCCGCAGCGCACCCACCGCGCTCGAAACCACCGATCAGCCCGGTGAGCGCGGTCCCGCTGACCCATGGTGCGCCGCTGGTGCCATCCACCAGCCCTTCGCACGCCACTGCGGGAAACCCACTCTCGGTGACCGACGTGCTGGCCTGACAGCCGACGGGCGAGCCACCCACGCCGGCCGGATACCCCAGCACGGTGACGCGGCTGCCGGGCGGGGGCGCCGTGCCCAATGTCAGCGCCAGGCCGACGCGTGACTCAACCGAACCACTGGCGTCGTTGCTGACCCGCGCGATCGCATAATCCGCGTGCGGATCCTTGCTGGCAGTCCAGCGCGGATCGAGGTAGACGGCGTCGGCCTTCCACACATCGGCGGGACCGGGCGCAGCATCGCCGGCGAAACCGGGAACAAAGGTGATCTGGGAGGCTCCGGCCAGGCAGTGCGCCGCGGTCATCATCAGGTTCCCGCCCGCCGAATGCACCACGGAACCCGTGCAAACGTGAAGGGGCCCACTGTCAATGAAGATCGCGCCGACGCGCCAGTCCGGGTCGACCGGACTCGCGACCGCCTTCTGCTGGGGCTGGCTGAGCCGCTGCACCGATGCACTGGTCTTGGGAGGGGACACGCTGGGCATCGACGCATGACCGACGGGCCGGCTGCATGACGTCACTAACGTCGCCAGGCCGACCAGCGGGCAGAGCAATACCATCGATACGCGCATTGTTTTCATCATGCCCGACCGTGGGCCGGCAAGCCCAGTTCGACGCGTGGCGGTGCGCCAACGCGGTTTGCTGGCAGCACCAAGGCGGCACCCCGAAATGTTCCATGCGGATTACATTCGAGCGTTATCACGTTTTAAACACAAAACGCGAAGTTGAGTTCGCTGTTCGATATTGGTGCCAGTTGATTTGGGGGACACTGGTTAGGGCACCCTGGAGGGGCGATAGGAGGCAATCCCCATGGCCCACGATCAAGGCCGAGATGAACAGTCCTACCAGCCAGGGCAGGCCGGCATGTATGAGCTTGAGCGCCCGGCGCCCCAGTTGTCGACATCGGACGGCCGCGGCCCGGTATTGGTGCACGCTTTGGAGGGCTTTTCCGACGCCGGTCACGCGATACGGCTGGCAGCTTCCCACCTGACGGCGGCCCTGGACACCGAGCTAGTCGCGTCGTTCGCGATCGACGAATTGCTGGATTACCGCTCGCGGCGGCCACTGATGACCTTCAAGACCGATCACTTCACCCACTACGACGATCCAGAGCTGAGCTTGTACACGTTACGCGACAGCGTCGGCACCCCGTTTCTGTTGCTGGCCGGCATGGAACCGGACCTGAAGTGGGAGCGTTTCATCACCGCCGTACGCCTACTGGCCGAGCGCCTCAATGTGCGTCAGACCATCGGCCTGGGCACCGTCCCGATGGCGGTGCCCCACACGCGGCCGATCACGATGACCGCGCATTCCAACAATTCGGATTTGATCGCGGATTTCCAGCCGTGGATCTCGGAAATCCAGGTTCCTGGCAGCGCATCCAATCTGCTGGAATACCGAATGGCCCAGCATGGTCATGAGGTCGTCGGGTTTACGGTGCACGTCCCGCACTACCTGACGCAGACCGACTATCCTGCCGCCGCCCAGGCGTTGCTCGAGCAAGTTGCCAAGACCGCGTCGCTGAAACTACCGCTGTCCGCCTTGTCCGAAGCGGCAGAAGTGATCCGGGCCAAGGTCGACGAGCAGGTCGAGGCAAGCGCAGAAGTGGCTCAGGTGGTGGCCGCGCTCGAGCGCCAGTACGATGCCTTCATCGACGCTCAGGAGAACAGGTCGTTACTAACTCGCGACGAGGATCTGCCTAGCGGCGAAGAGCTTGGCGCAGAGTTTGAGCGATTCCTAGCCCAGCAGGCAGAGAAGAAGTTCGACGACGACGACCAGGCTTGACTTTTTCAAAACGGCCTTAGCCCGGCCCGACCACCAAGGTTGGCGATATGACCGAGCGGAAGCGTAAGACCAATCTCCGCCCGGTGCGCGAAGTGACAGCACCCAAGCTGGAGTTCCGCACCATCCATGGTTACAAGCGGGCGTACCGGATCGCCGGTTCGGGGCCGGCGATTCTGCTGATCCACGGCATCGGTGACAACTCCACCACCTGGAATACCGTGCAGGCCAAGCTCGCCCAGCGGTTCACGGTGATCGCCCCGGATTTGCTGGGCCACGGGCAGTCCGACAAACCACGCGCCGACTATTCGGTCGCGGCATACGCAAACGGGATGCGTGACCTGCTCAGCGTGCTCGACATCGAGCGGGTGACCATAATCGGTCATTCGCTGGGCGGCGGCGTGGCCATGCAGTTTGCTTACCAGTTCCCGCATTTGGTCGAGCGGCTGATCCTGGTCGGTGCCGGCGGCGTCACCAAGGATGTCAACTTCGTCTTGCGGTGCGCTTCGCTTCCGATGGGCAGCGAAGCGCTCGCATTGTTGCGACTGCCCCTGGTGTTACCGGCGGTTCAGATCTTTGGGCGCGTGGTGGGCATGGCCCTGGGAAGCACCGGCCTGGGCCGCGACCTGCCAAACGTGCTGCGGATCCTGGATGACCTGCCGGAACCGACGGCCTCCGCGGCATTCAGCCGGACGTTGCGGGCGGTGGTGGATTGGCGCGGGCAGATCGTCACCATGCTCGACCGGTGTTATCTGACCGAGGCCATCCCGGTGCAGATCGTCTGGGGCACGAAAGATGTGGTCGTCCCCGTCCATCATGCGTCGATGGCGCATGCTGCGATGCCCGGCTCCCGCCTCGAGATCTTCGAAGGCTCCGGCCACTTTCCTTTTCACGATGACCCGGCCCGCTTCATCGACGTCGTCGAGCGTTTCATCGACACCACCGCGCCGGCCGAATACGATCAGGCCGCCCTTCGCGAGTTGCTCCGCACCGGCGGGGGCCCGAAGACCGTCACGGGCCCGGCCCCGACCCGGGTAGCCGTTCTGAACGCCATGGGTTCCGACGAACGCAGCGCTACCTGATCGACCTTCATCGGTGCCGCCGTGTGCGGGGTCGTACAGTCGGGCCATGGGTATCGACGTGGCGGTGTTGCGCGTGTTCACCGATTCAAACGGGAATTTCGGTAATCCGCTCGGCGTGGTCGATGCCAGCCAGGTCGAACTCGCGGACCGCCAGCAGCTGGCAGCCCAATTAGGCTACGGGGAAACAATTTTCGTCGATCTTCCTGCCGCCGGCGTGGCCACAGCGCAGGCCACCATTTACACCCCACGGACGGAACTTCCGTTCGCCGGACACCCGACCGTAGGGGCGTCGTGGTGGCTGCGGGAGAACGGTTTGCCGATCAAAACGCTGCACGTGCCGGCGGGCATCGTGCAGGTGAGCTACGGTGTCGGCTCCCAAGGCGACCGAACGGGTATCAGCGCACGTTCGGAATGGGCACCTGAACTTGCCATCCACGAATTCGATTCAGCCGAGGACCTGCTCGCTGCCGACCCGGCCGATTTTCCCGACGACACGGCGCACTACCTGTGGGCCTGGACCGATCGGGCTACCGGATCGCTACGTGCCCGAATGTTTGCAGCCAACCTCGGTGTGCCGGAAGACGAAGCGACCGGATCGGCGGCCATGCGGATCACCGACTACCTCAGCCGCGACTTGCGCATCACGCAGGGCAAGGGATCCATCATTGAAACCACGTGGAACGCTGAAGGCTGGGTAGGGGTGGCCGGGCGCGTCGTCAACGACGGTGTGACACATCTGGACTGAGTACGGCCGAAGGCACCCGCAGAGAGCTCAGCGCTGCCGGTGCAACACCGCGGCGAGGTGATCCTGCAGAGGTTGCCCGACCGCGCCCATCCGCACCGAGTACGAAAGTTCATCGCCGTCGATGCGGAAGGAACGGCCAAGCGCGGTCACCTCTTTGGCGGTCGGGGTCAAGCCGATCGTGGTGGTTGACATCTCGATTTCGATGAGGTCACCGGTTACCGAATACGTGCCCACTTCGATTTCGGTGATGCCGCTCGGGTGAGCCAGAACCAATTCAACGTGACCCGGCCGCGGCACGCGAAGATATCCCGTCTCGGCGTGCAGCGGTTTGCCGTCGGCTACCGCCTTGGTCCTCTGTGTGTAGGCCAGAAACGGTTTGCCGACATGGGAGAACACGGCTTCCTCGAGATAATCGAAGGGCGGGATCGTCGGGTACTTGCCCGCACCCCGGCCAGCCCAGGTCCCGAGCAGTGGTCCCAGCGCCTCGAGATCGGGATGCAAGTCAGTGGGCATGAAACGAGCCTAGCCCGGCTACGATGCAGGCCGGGTTCGGCGCTGCGGCCCGTCAGCTCGGAGTTGATACTTCGCGGTGCGCGCGCAGCGCCTGGATCTCGCGCTCGAAATCGTCCGCGGACGAGAAGGAGCGGTAAACGGAGGCGAACCGCAAGTAAGCCACCTCGTCAAGCTCGCGCAACGGCCCCAGGATGGCCAGGCCGACCTCGTGACTGGGGACCTCCGGCGAGCCCGCAGCACGCACGGTGTCTTCCACTTGCTGGGCCAGCAGATTCAGCGCATCGTCATCTACCTGACGCCCCTGGCATGCCCGGCGGACTCCGCTGATGACCTTCTCCCTGCTGAAGGGCTCAGTGACACCACTGCGCTTGACCACGGCCAAGACCGCGGTTTCCACCGTGGTGAAACGTCGTCCGCATTCGGGGCACGATCGACGGCGCCGGATGGCCTGGCCTTCATCGGTTTCTCGCGAGTCGATCACCCGCGAATCGGGATGACGACAGAACGGACAGTGCATGACCGCTCCTTCGCCGTGCTGACAACCAGGTACCGCAGACTCCGAGCGTACCTGTGCGCTGACCTGCGCGGCTAATGCAGCCGCCAAGCGGACGCGCTCACCGCCGAGAGAACCGAGGAGTCTTGGTGTAGAGCGGTTTTCGCACGACAGCTTCGTCAGCCGACCGGCGCGATCAGGGTTTGGCCCGCAACAAGGCTCGACGAGCCCAGGTCGTTGAGTTCGCGGATACGCTCGGTGACCTGGCGCGCCGGCGCATCTGGCGCCACGCGGTGAGCGACGTCCTGAAGAGACTCCCCTGTCTCAACTCGCACGACGGCGAGCCGGTCCGGGACGCGAGCGGCCGAACTCGCGGAGTCGCCGTTGAGCATCTGTCCCACATTCGCGACGAGACCCAGCCACAGGGTGATCATCCCCGCGGCTAAGGCAAGGCCGATAGTCGTCAGTAACGTAACTGGACGTCTGTGATGAGGCGCGACGGACATCGCGACGCCGGTGCCGTAGTAGCGCGGTGGCGCACCCGCCGGTCTTGCCGGTCCGGGCCTGCGAGACCGGGTCAGCCCATCCCTGCCGTAACGAAGCCCCTGGACCGGTCCGTTGACCGGGCGCCGAGGGCTGCTGGCACGCGGCGAGAGCGTGTGGACGATTGTCATCTGTGTTCCTCCGGTCAACTAGTTCTCGCTCGTGTGTTCGACTATAGTCGCTCGTGTGTTCGATGCCGAACATTTGAGCGAAGCGTGTCGGACGAGCAAAACGCTAGACCACACCACCGACAAGTTCGTCGGTCACTACCACTGGCATGGAGCACAAATACCCTCTCTGGCGAAGAGTTACACGCTTGTGATTCTTCGACCTGGCAGGCCCGTGCGGGGGCCGCGCCCGTAGGGCGACACGCCAGTCGAACAAACGTTTGATTCTTGGCTGCAGTGCGGCTACATTCAGTGCCATGAGCGACAGCAACGACACCTCATCGCCGGGCGCAGGCGGCCGGCTGCACTCCGTGGGTTCGCCGCTGACCGAACGGCAGCGCACCATTCTGAACGTCATCCGTGCGTCGGTCACCAACCGCGGTTACCCGCCGAGCATCAGGGAAATCGGCGATGCCGTTGGTCTGACGTCGACATCCTCAGTGGCTCACCAGCTGCGCACCCTGGAGCGCAAGGGATACCTGCGGCGCGACCCCAACCGCCCCCGGGCTGTGGATGTGCGCGGTTCCGAGGACACCGAGGTGGTGGCGCCCGTCACCGAAGTCGCCGGCTCAGACGCCTTGCCGGAACCCACTTTTGTCCCCGTTCTCGGGCGCATCGCGGCCGGTGGACCGATCCTTGCCGAAGAAGCTGTCGAAGACGTCTTTCCACTGCCGCGTGAGCTGGTCGGCGAAGGCACGCTCTTCCTGCTCAAGGTGGTCGGTGACTCGATGGTCGAGGCCGCGATCTGCGACGGCGACTGGGTGGTGGTGCGCCAGCAGAACGTGGCCGACAACGGCGACATCGTCGCGGCCATGATCGACAGTGAAGCCACTGTCAAGACGTTCAAGCGCGCGGGCGGTCAAGTCTGGCTGATGCCGCACAACCCGGCGTTCGATCCCATACCCGGCAATGACGCAACCGTGCTCGGCAAGGTCGTCACGGTGATCCGCAAGGTCTAGCGGCGGCAACGCCGCCGGTCAGTCGGCCTTGATGAAGCCGTTGGCCTGGGCGACCTCTTCGCTGGACAACCACAGTTCGGCGAGCGTGTCGTGGTAGAGCTCGCTGCCCGGCGTGTAATACAGGCCGAAGCGAGCGCTTGCCTTGATCGGATATCCGTCGGGGGCCTGGTAGGGGTCGTCCAGCGGCAAGTGGATTGTCGGGCGCCCAGCCGGGCCGGGCAGTGCACCGGCTGCTGCTAGATCCTGTTCGGAGACGTCCTCGGCATCCACGGCTGCGTGCCGCCCGGTTCTCGGCTCCGCATCGGATGCGACGGCACTCGGGGCGACAGCGTCTGACACGTGAGTGTCTGGAGCGGCGGCCTCTGAAGACTCGACATCCGGATATCCCGCCTCGGGAGCGGGAGCAGCGGGGGTGTCCCCCGCAAAGTTGCTGTCTGGAGGGGTATGCGGGACGGCGACGTCCGGATAACCGGCGTCTGCGTCGCCGGCATCAACCTGCGCATCCATGTACCCGGCCTCATGCGCGGCATCGGGGTAGGCCCCTTCCGGAGCGGCGTCGGGGTAGTCGGCCTCTGGGGCGGCAGCAGCGTAGTCAGCCTCGGTGTAGTCAGCCTCGGCGTAGTCGGCCTCGGCGTAGTCGGTCTCGGCATCGGCATAGCCGGCCTCCGACAGAACGGCTTCCGAGACGACGGGTATGGAGTCGGTGTCCACCGCGTCGGGGTTTTCCGCTTCCATCCCTAATTGGCCCTCGAAATGACCTCCGGCTTCTCCAGATCCGGCCGGCATCTCGCCGCCATAGGCCCTTGCGGGCGCGGCTCCACGCGGCCAGCTGACTCGCGTGGCGGGCCCGTCATCCGGCGGCGGTTGATGTTCCGGTTCGTGTAAGTCGCCGCGTGGGAGATGCTCGGTGGCAATGTCGGCGTCGCCCTGTCCCCAGCGTCGGTCAGGTGCGGCGTCATAGCCGATGTCCAGTTCGCGGTCGGGCTCGTAGGCAGCGCTCTTCTGGGCGCGGCGACGCCGACGCAATCCCAACACCTCCCACACCACCATCACGACCAGGAGCAGCGCGACGGCGGCAGCCAGCAGCCACCACCAATGCCAGGTGAACTTCTTGGCGTGCGGAGGCATCGCCGAACCAATTGGCTGGTTCTGCCCTGGCACTTGCAGGCCGGACAACAACGGTGCCAGGTTGGCCGGATCTGTGGTGAACGTGTTTTGCGCCCGGTTCCAAGAGATCTTGCCGCCGGTGAACCGCTGCGAGACGACGTCGCCGTCCACGGCCTGATCGCCGACCGGTGCGCCCAGTTTCCCGTTCGCACCGCGGAGCTTGTCCCACGCGGCCTTCATAACTCCGCGCACGACGAATGCGCCGTGGTCGGGGGTCCAGAAGATCACCGGCTTGTCAGCTGCAGAGAAGGTGCAGATCCGACTAGAAGGTGCGATGCCGCCGTCGGATTCGTTGGCGGTGGGGAAACCCAGGTCGCTGCCGACCGGTCCGCCCAGCGACTCGTATTTGGCCAGGATGTCGCTCTCGACGGCGTTCGCGCCGGTGGCCGGGCTGAAAAACACCTTGCCGCCGGCGAAGTCCTGGACAATTCCGTCACCGCCGATGGGGTACTGCGCGCCCTGCTTCGCGCCTAAGGGGCCATTGGAGCCCCCGGCCGCACGCCAGGCCATGTTGATGGCTGCGGCGGGATCGATCGCTACCTGTAAGCCTTTCAGTTGGTCGGCCAGTACCGCCGGATCGGTGGTGAACTCCTTGGTTTGCCTGTTCCACGAGACCTGGCCGCCGCTGAATTTCTGCGAGGTAACCTCGCCCGCGTAGGTCTCGTCCCCGACCGGGGCACCGAGAACGCCGCCCGAGCTGCCGAGCTTGTCCCACGCGGCGTTCATCGCGCCGCGCACGACGAAGGCGCCGTGGACGGACGTCCAGAAGATCACCGGCTTGTCGCCGGCCGAAAAGGTGCTCACCCGGCTGTCCGGACCGGCGAGGCCCGGCACTTCGTTGATGGTCGGGAATCCCAAATCGCTGCCGGCGGGGCCGCCTAGCGACTCGTATTTGTCCAGGATCGGCCCGTAAATGAAATTGGCACCGGTAGCCGGCGTGTAGAACATCTTGCCGCCGTCGAAGTCCAGGGCGAAACCGTCGCCGACGGGGTAGACGTCGCCCTTCCTCGCGCCGAGCGGTGAAGTGTCGCCACCGGCCTTCTCCCACGCGGCCATAATTGCCGCCTCGGCGTCGCCTATCGGAGATGCCGAAGCCGCGGGCGCCAGCAATCCGGCGGCCATTGCAGTGGTCGCCAAGCTGACCAGCACGCTCCCGATCAGCTTGCGCATGTGACCTCTCTGCCCGTTCACCAAGCCTCCCAGTCCACGGATATGGCCCTATCTGTGGCCATGCCCGTACCCTGCCACCCGGCGAGTGCGTCGCACCTTAACCGCAGGGCAGCAACCCCACTACGATCCGCATTACCGCCGGGCTCGCATAACTTTGCTCCAGCGAACAAGAAATGCGAAGTCAAATCACGAATATTACAAAAACGGATACCACGCCGATGTCGAAATGATGCCGGAACACGGCCGAATCGCGACCGACGACTGCTTCGCGAACAAGTGCCCGGACGCTCACCGGCGTCGTGATCGCCGGTTTGACGATGCGTCACCCCGCAGACGACATACCGGAAGCACATGTGCCGAAGGTACGTGAGGTCATCAACTCGTCAACAATCTACCCGGTCCAAAATGCCAATCTCGCGCACTGATTTAGTTCGCTGGCGACCCGAACAACGGGCCCGGTAAGTCGACTCATCAATGCCTCCTGCAGCTCGCTTGGCCGAAAACAGGTCGTCGATCCCGATCTCCGTTGCGGGACAGCACAATTGCTCATCAACAAAGCGGGCCGACGCGGCTGCCACTGGGCAGGCTAGACCCCGAGGCTGCGGCCGATGATCTCCTTCATAATCTCGGTCGTGCCGCCGTAGATGGTCTGCACCCGGGCATCGAGATAGGCACGGGCAATAGGGTATTCGCGCATATAGCCATAGCCACCGTGCAACTGCAGGCAGCGGTCGATCAGGTGCACCTGCTTCTCGGTGCAGTACCACTTGGCCATTGCGGCCTGTTCAGCCGTCAGCTTCTTCTCCAGGTGCAACCGGACGAACTCGTCGACCATCATGCGTACCACAGTCGCTTCTGTCGCCAGTTCGGCGAGTACGAAGCGGCTGTTCTGGAAGCTGCCGATCGGCTTTCCGAATGCCTTGCGCTCCTTGGTGTATTGCAAAGTATGTTCTAAGACCTGCTCCATCGCCGCGGCCGCCATGATAGCGATCGATATCCGTTCCTGCGGCAAGTTCTGCATGAGGTAGATGAACCCCATACCCTCCTGACCCAGGAGGTTTTCGGCCGGAACCTTGACATCGGTGAACGACAACTCGGCCGTGTCCTGCGCGTCCAGGCCGATCTTGTCCAGGTGGCGGCCGCGTTCAAAGCCCTCCATGCCGCGTTCGACAACGAGCAAAGAGAAGCCTTGCGCACCCTTGTCTGGATCGGTCTGCGCTACCACGATCACCAGGTCCGCGTTGATTCCGTTGGTGATGAACGTCTTTGCTCCGTTGAGCACATAGTGGTCGCCCTGCTTGACCGCGCGGGTCTTGATACCCTGCAAATCGCTGCCGGTTCCCGGCTCTGTCATCGCGATCGCCGTGATCAGCTCCCCGGTGCAGAACTTGGGTAACCAGCGCTGCTTCTGCTCATCGGTGGCCAGGGCCTGCAGGTACGGCGCCACGATGTCGTTGTGCAAGCCGAACCCGATCCCACTGTAGCGACCGGCGGTGGTTTCCTCGGTGATGATCGTGTTGTACCGGAAGTCGGGGTTGCCTCCGCCGCCGTACTCTTCGGGCACCGCCATGCCAAGAAAGCCCTGCTTACCGGCGTCGAGCCACACGCCGCGGTCGACGATCTTCGCCTTCTCCCATTCGTCGTGATAGGGCGCCACGTGGCGGTCGAGGAAGGCGCGGTAGGACTCACGGAACAGTTCATGCTCCGGCTCGAAAAGAGTGCGCTGATACTTGACGGCACTGCTCATGGATGACCTCCGGCGACTTGGGACTCTGCCGCCCAACATATACCAACCGGACGGTTGGTCGGCAGCTGCCGGGTCGGCTCCGGGTCGCGCCGACGGCATCGGTGACTGCTGGGCAGCGCGGCCTGTCAGCGGGCGGCGAACTCCCGCAGGCGGCCGGCCAACGCCACCGGAACCCGGGCCTTGATCCGGGTGCCGTCGGCGTTGTGTTCCTCCTGCTGAACGCGCCCATCGGCGTGCAACCGGGCCACCAAGTCACCGCGGTGGTAAGGGATCACCACGTCCACGGCGGTATCAGCGGGAACTGCAACCTCGGTCACCCGGCGCCGCAAGACCTCGATACCGTCTCCGGTACGCGCCGACACGAACACCGCGCCGGGAAGCGCATGACGAAGCTTGGCCAGCGTCAGATCGCTCGCGGCATCGGCCTTGTTCACCACCAGCAGCTCAGGCGGCGGATCACCATGATGGTCGGCGACGACTTCCGAAACCACCGCACGGACCGCATTGATCTGGGCCAGTGGGTTGACGTCGGAGCCGTCGACCACGTGTACCAACAGATCAGCGTCGACGACTTCCTCCAGCGTGGAGCGGAACGCCTCGACCAACTGCGTCGGCAGGTGCCGGACGAACCCCACGGTGTCGGTGAGCACGAACGGTCGACCGTCGGAGAATTCGGCGCGCCTGGTGGTGGGCTCCAAAGTGGCGAACAACGCATCCTGTACCAGTACCCCCGCCCCGGTCAGGGCGTTGAGCAGGCTGGACTTGCCGGCGTTGGTGTAACCGACGATGGCGATCGACGGCACATCGCTGTGCAGCCGGCGGCTCCGCTGAGTGTCGCGAACCTGTTTCATGTCCTTGATCTCGCGGCGCAGCTTGGCCATCCGTTCGCGGATGCGACGCCGGTCGGTCTCGATCTTGGTTTCACCGGGACCGCGCAGGCCCACTCCTCCCCCGCTGCCGCCGGCGCGGCCGCCGGCCTGTCGTGACATCGACTCACCCCAGCCGCGCAGCCGCGGCAGCATGTACTCCATTTGAGCCAGCGACACCTGCGCTTTGCCCTCCCTGCTGGTGGCGTGCTGGGCGAAGATGTCGAGGATCAGTGCGGTGCGGTCGATGACTTTGACCTTCACCGCCTTTTCCAGCGCGGTCAGCTGCGCCGGGGAAAGTTCACCGTCGCAGATGACGGTGTCGGCGCCGGTGGCCAGCACCACTTCACGTAGTTCCTGGGCCTTGCCGGAGCCGATGTAGGTCGACGGGTCGGGCTTATCGCGGCGCTGGATGAGCCCTTCGAGCACCTGGGAGCCGGCGGTTTCGGCCAGGGCTGCCAGCTCGGCCATGCTGGCCGCGCTGTCAGCGGCGCTGCCGTCGGTCCACACGCCGACCAAAACCACCCGCTCGAGTCGAAGCTGGCGGTACTCGACTTCGGATACGTCGGTGAGTTCGGTCGACAAGCCCGCGACGCGGCGCAGCGCCGATCGTTCTTCGAGGGCGAGTTCGCCCGTGCTTGGCTCCGTAACTGGCTCCCTAACTGGCAGGGCGTAATTGGGAAATTCGGGATGTGTCATAAGCAATAAGAAATGATGCACGTCGGATCGCTGTCGCGCACCTGAATTAACGCTCCTGTTCGCGCCACCATTCCCCGCTGACTTCCCCCTGAGCGACCAGTACCGAGGGTCCCCGCAAGTGGCTGGTGGCATCTGTGATGGTGACGACGACTTCGCCGCCCGGCACACAGACGGTGAGGGTGCCGGTGTCCGCACCGGCACCGGCCAGCGCGGCTACCGTGGCCGCGACTGTTCCTGTGCCACACGAGCGGGTCTCACCTACGCCCCGCTCGTGGACTCGCATCCTCACCACCCCACCGGCTGGTGCAGTGAGGATTTCGACGTTGACGCCGTCCGGGAACTGGTCGTGGTCGAAGCTCACCGGCCCCGCCACGTCCAGCGCTGCCAGCGCTTCGGCGGTCAGGTCGGGATCGACACAGGCCAAATGGGGATTGCCCACGTCCACCGCCAGGCCGGCAAACCGCCGGCCACCGACTGTCACCTCGAAGGCCTTTCCCCCGCTGCCGAGCGTGTTGGCCTTGCCCATGTCGACGGTGATATCCGCGTTGGTCGCATCGACGCGGTGCACGGTGATCGGCCGGGGACCCGCCACCGACCCCACCACGAATTCGTCCCGTGCCTCCCAACCGCTGGCGCGCAGGTAGTGCGCGAAGACCCGGGCGCCGTTGCCGCACATCTGGGCGATCGATCCGTCAGCGTTGCGGTAGTCCATATACCAGTCGCCTGCGCTCACGCCGTCAGGCAGACGGTCGAGCACGCCGGCCGACAGCGCAGCACCGGCAGTGGTGACCCGCAGCACCCCGTCGGCACCCAATCCGCGCCGCCGGTCGCACAACGCAGCTACCCGGGCCGGCGTGAGGCGCTGCTTGGCCTCCGCGTCCGGCAGCACCACGAAGTCGTTCTGGGTGCCGTGGCCCTTGGCGAAGATCACCTGCTCAGGATACGTGGCGCCAGGCACGCAAGACCTCGTCGATGGTGGCGGCACGGTCAGCCGCGGTGGCGGCCTCACCGACGTCCAGCCAGTGCACCCGGTGGTCGCGGCGAAACCATGACCGCTGCCGGCGCACGTAGCGACGCGTTCCCACGTACGTCTGCTGCCGCGCGTCATCGAGCGCTTGCTCGCTTAAGGGAGCTTCCCGACCGGCGTCAAGAGCGGCAATCACCTGGGCATAGCCCAGCGCCCGTGACGCCGTGACGCCTTCGCGCAGGCCTTCGTCGAGCAGCGTGGTCACCTCGTCGACCAGACCGTGATCGAACATGGCGTCGGTGCGCCGGGCCAGTCGTTCATCGAGAATCGCGGTCTCACAGTCCAATCCGATGATGGCGGTTTCCCACCTCGGCGTGCCGATGCGTGGCGCCGACGCCGCGAAGGGCCGGCCGGTCAGCTCGACGACTTCAAGCGCTCGCACCGTGCGCCGGCCGTCGGTGGGCAGGATGACCGCGGCCGCGGCAGGGTCGCGACGGGCTAGCTCGGCGTGCAGTCTGCCCGCCCCGACCTCGGCGAGCCGCTGCTCCCAGCGGGCCCGCACGGCGGGATCGGTGGCGGGAAACGACCAGTCGTCGAGCAGCGACTGGATGTAGAGCATGGAGCCGCCGACGACGATGGGCACCGCGCCACGGCCCGTGATCGCTTCGATGTCCGCGGCGGCGGCGTGCTGATAGTGGGCGACGGTCGCTGTCTCGGTGACGCCCAGGACGTCGAGCTGGTGATGCAGGATGCCGCGGCGTTGTTCGACGGGGAGCTTGGCGGTGCCGATGTCCATGCCGCGGTAGAGCTGCATCGCGTCGGCGTTCACAATCTCCGCACTCACCTCGCCGCTGAGTCGCTCGACGACGTCGAGCGCCAGCTGCGACTTGCCGGTGCCGGTGGGACCGATAATCGCGAGTGGTCTCATGGCTGCCAGGCGCCGGCGAAGTACCCCACACCGTAGGGCGCTCCCCGGTAAAGCTCCTTCGCCGATCGCGGCCCCGGCTCGGCCAAGCCGGCCAGCACCTGAAACGCGACCCGCCCCAGGATTTGCTGCGGCAGCCCGGCCAAGGCGGCGATGTCGCCGTTTGCCAGCGCGTCGTCCAGGGCAAGTTGCGCGCCGGCGTTGCCCGGGTCGTGTCCGCCGGGAGCGGCCGGTGTCAGGGTGTTTGCGCCGTCGGCCACGACCAGGACACCGATCGGATCCGGCAGCTGGTCGATCTCGGCGCGCAGTTGCCTGCCGCGGGCCAGCGCGGTGTCGGCGTCATGGCCGGTGCGGTAGACGCGGACCTGCGCGGTGGCTTCGGGCCGAACCTCGCCCCGTACCCAGGCGCCCAGCAGCGCGCACAGGGGCAGTTCGATCGGCAGCTCAGCGCTGTCGCGGGCCCGCGGGGAGAGCTGAACCCGTACGTCCGCGCCGAAACCCGCGAAAGTGCCTATGGAGTATGGGTCATCAGGACCCAGCACGTCGTCGGTTCGGCCCGTCCCGATGACCATCCACCGCGGCGGCAATAATGCGGCCGCTGCCAGCACCGCCGCGGCTAGGTCGGCCACCTCTGTGGCTGCCGCTCCAGCGAGCTCGGGAACCAGCACCGGCGCCGATGGAACGATCGCAATGGCGCTCAGCACGCCACCAAACTAACGTCTTGGCGGCGCGATCGGTCGAGGGCGTGGGCCGGGACGGGGCGTCGAACTACTTGGCCTCGCCCTGCCTCATCCACACGGGAAGTACCTCAGCCCGGGCAGTCCGCTGCAACAACGGGATCCCTAAAAGGGCCGGCATCGCCCTCCGCGGAGGGCTCGCACGACTCCACGTGCGGCGTGCTAATTTCGGCGTCTCGTCCGGTCTCAGCAACCAAAGTGGCGGCCTCACCGCGGGCCAGCGCGACCGTCGCGACGATCACCACCGCCACAGCCGCGACCAGTACGAACACCATTGGGCCATGGGCATTCAGCGTTTCATCCAGCACGATAACCCCGAGCAAACCGGCCACCACGGGCTTCGCCATGGTCATCGTCGGTAGGGAGGCGGTCAGCGCGCCGGCGCGGAAGGCCGACTGCTGGAAGACCATCCCGGTCAACGCCACCAATATCCAGGGGACGAACTCCGGCGTACGGAACATGCCCACCAGGTTGTGCTCACTTACCTCGACGATTCCCTTGGTGAGCACGGCGAATAACGCCAGCGACGAACCCGCCACCACCGCAAGCAGCACGGCCGCGAACGGGCTACCGGCCCAGATTCGGGCCGCCACCACACACGCCACCAACAGCGGGACCATCACCAGGCCCACGATGACCCACGTTTGCAGCGGCGCCCGCTGGTGGCCCGCAGCCGGGTCACCGACGATGATGACCACCGCCAGGGCGCCGGCCAGCACCACCGCCCACATCCACTCCCAGCGGGTTACCCGGTGGTCGGCAAGCCGCGCATAGATCGGCAGGGCGAACAGCAGCGCCGTCACCTGTAGCGACGTCACCAACACCACCGACCCCCATGCCAGGGCCCCGGCCTGCAGACTGTAATTGACGATCGCCGCCAGGCCACCCAACCACCATTTGCGATCACACAACGACATGCGGAACAGCTCGAGATGGCCGACTTGCTGGTCCGTGATCTCCTGCGCGGAACGCTGCCGGATCACGTCGCCGACCGCGGAAGCCAGCGCTGCACACAACGCGATCAGCGCCGCGACATCGACCTTCGACATGAGCGACCCCTCACCTCACCAATGTTCCCACCAGGCGTTCCCCCGGGGAGCCTTATATACACGTCGTGTTTGCGACCAGTTCAACTACAACTTTATGACGCTGCATGCCTGTGTTGACCGCCCGGCAGGTAACGGTTTAAGTGTTACTTCACCAAGCTATGTAAACGCTGTGGTAACTCTATGAAGTCCGGACGAAGGCCTGCCGGGCGTCGCTCGATGCGTGCCCGCGCACACCCCATGGCCCCAACGCGCTGGCGACGCGCGGCAACTACGCCGGCTGGCCGGCGACGCCCGCGGGCGTCGCATCGACCCTATTGCGTGTCGCGACCGCATCCACGCGCGCGAGCTCGACGGTAGCCACTGTCATCGCCAACGCTGCCACAACCAGGACAACCATCCCGGCGTGACCAGTGTTCAGCGTCTCGCCGAGGACGACGACACCCAGCAAGGCCGCCACGACCGGCTGGGACACCTCCAGGGTGGGCATCGATGCGGTCAGGGCACCGGCCCGGAACGCCGACTGCTCCCACGCGAAACCACCCAGCGCGACCAGTAGCCAGGCATACAGCTCGAGTGTCCGGGCCACCGCCCATCCGCCATCGACGAGCAGATGGACGACTCCTTTGGTGAGCACCGCGAAGACCCCCCAAAGCGACCCCGACACGAAGGCGAACAGCACCGCGGCCACGGCACCACCCCAGATCCGCGCGGCCACGACGCATCCGATCAGCAGTGGCCCCAGCACCACCGCGACTGCGGCCCACGTCCGCAGCGATGCCCGCGAATCACCGGCCTGCGGGTTGCCGACAGTGAAGATCACGATGACCGCCGCGGTCAGCAGAACGGCCCAGAGCCACTCCCGGCCGGTCACCGCGCGGTGGGACAACCTCGCGCTGATCGGCACCGCGAACAGCAGCGAAAGGACAAGCAACGCCTGCACCAGCAGCACCGAACCCTGGTCCAGCGCGGCCGCCTGCAACGCAATGCTCACTACGAGGATGAGGGCGCCCCAACGCCACCGTCGATTGCGTAGCAGCGTCGCGAACAATTCGAGGTGGCCGACCGATGTGTCAGTGACCCGGTGCGTCGCACGTTGCTGGAGCACGTCGCCGATCGCGACGCACAGCGCAGCACCTAACGCGAGCAGAGCGGCGATTTCCACCTTGGCCATAAGTGGTCTCTCCGTCGATGTCGGGAGGGCGACAAGCGAATACCTTACTAATCGTCTCCGCTACCGCACGGCGGCGCACCCTGGGCGAGAACACCAGGGTGGCGGCATGCGGCCCGCCGTGCTGCTTGAATACTGTTAAGCACCTGTTTGGATCGATGGGAACCCCAAAGGTGCAGCAGATGGTGCCGCTACGCGCGGCAGGTGCGCGGGACTGACCGCGCGAACGGGTTGCGAAAGAGTGGTGACGAGCGCATGACGGCTGACGAGCCCCGCGGACACGATTCACCCAAGGATTCACCCAAGCCGGTTTCGCAGCCGGCGCCACGTCCGGGGCCGCGTCCCGGTCCCCGGCCGACAGCACGACCCGCCGCCCACCTGGTGACAGCGCCTCCGCCCAGCGATCCACACCGGTTCGGACGCGTGGACGACGACGGGACGGTATGGCTGATCAGCGCGGCCGGCGAACGCATCATCGGCTCCTGGCAAGCCGGCGACCGTGAAGCCGCATTTGCCCACTTCGGCCGGCGATTCGACGACCTGAGCACCGAAATCACGCTCATGGAGGAGCGGCTGGCGTCCGGGACCGGTGACGCCCGCAAGATCAAAGCCCAGGCATCCGCTCTGGCCGAAACGTTGTCGACGGCAGCCGTGCTGGGCGATATCGACGCGCTCGCCGGGCGGTTGACCAGCCTTGTCGAGCAAACCGAGGCCGCCGTCGCCGAGGATCGCTCCCGGCGCGAGGAGCATCGGGCCACCCAGACCGCCCGCAAGGAGGCGCTGGCCGCCGAGGCCGAGGACCTGGCCGCCAACTCGACCCAATGGAAGGCCGCCGGCGACCGGCTGCGCGCAATCCTCGACGAGTGGAAAACCGTCAGCGGGCTGGACCGAAAGGTCGACGACGCGCTGTGGAAGCGCTATTCCGCGGCCCGGGAAACCTTCAACCGGCGACGGGGAACCCATTTCGCTGAGCTGGACCGGGAACGATCGGGGGTCCGCCAGGCCAAGGAACGGCTCTGCGAGCGGGCCGAAGAGTTGTCCGGTTCGACAGACTGGACCGCCACCAGCGCGGAATTTCGCAAGCTGCTCACCGAATGGAAAGCGGCGGGACGATTGACCAGGGAGGTCGACGATGCCCTGTGGCGTCGTTTCAAGGCTGCCCAGGACTTGTTCTTCACAGCTCGTAATGCCGCGACAGCCGGAAAGGACGCGGAGTTACGGGCCAATGCCAGCGCCAAAGAGGCGCTGCTGGCTGAAGCGGAAAACCTTGACACAAGCAATCACGACGCCGCCAGAGCAGCGCTGCGCTCGATCACTGAAAAGTGGGACGCGATCGGCAAAGTGCCGCGGGAACGGTCCGCCGAGTTGGAGCGGCGGTTGCGCGCGGTCGAGAAGAAGGTGCGCGATGCCGGCGACACGGGTTGGTCGGATCCACAGGCGCAGGCTCGAGCCGAGCAGTTCCGGACTCGTGCCGAGCAGTACGAACAGCAGGCCCACAAGGCAATGGCGGCGGGCCGGACCAAAGAAGCCGAAGAGGCGAAAGCCAACGCCGAACAGTGGCAGCAGTGGGCCGAAGCAGCCGCTCAGGCGCTGACGCGCAGACCCTAACGGCCGTCTTCGGAACTCGGAGGCGTCCGGCTGTCCGAACCGCCGCCCCGGTCTGGGTGACCGGGTCCGCCCGTGGTGTCAGTATTCGTTCGCAAGCCGTCCAGCAGTGTCATCGACTGCTGCTGTCCGACAACCCGGCGCCGCTGCTCCTCGGCCGCAAGTTGCACGATGGTGCGCGACCACACCACGCGAGCCCACTGATACGTCAACCCGATGACGGTGATCCACGCCACGATCAGACCGACACCGGGCCCCGGATGCCCTGCGGCCACGGTCTGCCGCGACCAGATGGCAAACAGCCCGGTCGCACCGGCGATCGCCGAACCCGCCAGCGCAACCCAGGCCAGCGCCCAGCGCCGTGCTATCAACGCCAGCATCGAGAAACCGACACCGAAAACGAGCGCCAACCACGCGAACACCCGCGAAGGCAGGGCTACGGCGGCCGCGCCGGCGCCGTGGCTGCTGAAGAGCACGTCCCATCCCCGCACATCGCCGGTGTGCGGGAGAATGAACGATCCCAGCAGCACGAACACCAGGATCGACACGATGAAAGCCCTTGGGCCGGGATCGATCCCACGTGCCACCCGGCGTTCTGCGG
The DNA here is from genome assembly GCA_963784665.1 of uncultured Actinomycetota bacterium. GTDB lineage: Bacteria > Actinomycetota > Actinomycetes > Mycobacteriales > Mycobacteriaceae > Mycobacterium. Next base: position 418,295 of record CAWASA010000017.1, on the reverse strand, counting down.
CCTCAATTTCGGTTCGGAGAGCGTCGAAGTCGGTGTGTTGTTTCTTCATCTGCTTTTTCACGGGACACATCCAAGGGGTTCTGTGGGTTCTGTGGGGCCGACGGGCGGCCCGACAGCGGGCATGCCAAGACCGATAGTGCCCGGGCGCTGCCCGGCGGCGTACGCGTCACCCGCGCGGGTGCGCCGACGCGTGAGGATGCCCGCATCTGCGATGAGGTGGTGCGGGGCGGCCTGGGTGACCACCGCGGTGATGACGTCCCCGGGTCGCACCTTTTTGTCCCAGGGTTTGTTCGTGGTGAAGTGCACCAGCCGACCGTCGCGTGCCCGCCCGGTCATGCGCGCCGTACGGGTGTCCTTGCGTCCTTCGCCTGCGGCGACCAGCAACTCGACGGTCTGCCCGATCAGCGCGCGATTGCCCTCCAGCGAGATCTGCTCCTGCAGCTCGACGAGCCGCTCATAGCGTTCCTGCACAACGGCTTTCGGCAACTGCCCGTCGAGTTCAGCGGCCGGGGTGCCTGGCCTCTTGGAGTACTGGAAGGTGAACGCGGCCGCGAACCGGGCCTTTCGCACCACGTCCAGGGTGGCCGCGAAGTCTTCTTCGGTCTCACCGGGAAAACCGACGATCAGATCGGTGGTGATAGCCGCGTGCGGCATGGCCGCCCGCACGCGGTCGATGATGCCGAGATAGCGCCCGGCGCGGTAAGACCGCCGCATCGCACGCAGAATCCGGTCGGATCCCGACTGCAGCGGCATATGCAAGGCGGGGCAGACATTGGGCGTCTGCGCCATGGCCTCGATGACATCGTCGGTGAATTCGGCCGGATGCGGCGAGGTGAACCGCACCCGTTCCAGACCGTCGATATCACCGCAGGCCCGCAGCAGTCGGGCGAAGGCACCACGATCGCGGGGTAGCGCCGAGTCGGCGAAGGAGACCCCGTAGGCGTTGACGTTCTGGCCCAGCAGCGTGACTTCGAGTACGCCGTCGTTCACCAGTGATCTCACCTCGGCCAGGATGTCCGCCGTACCGCGGTCAACCTCCTTACCCCGCAACGACGGCACGATGCAGAAAGTGCAGCTGTTGTTGCACCCGACTGAGATGGAAACCCAAGCGGCATAAGCCGATTCGCGTGCGCTCGGCAGCGACGACGGAAACTGCTGCAGGGCCTCGGCGATTTCGACCTGAGCGACTTTGTTGTGCCGGGCCCGGTCGAGCAGCGTGGGCAGCGATCCGATGTTGTGCGTGCCGAAGACGACATCGACCCACGGCGCCTTGCGCAGCAATGCGTCCCGGTCTTTTTGGGCCAGGCAGCCACCGACCGCGATTTGCATCTGCGGATTGCTGCGCTTGCGCGGAGCCAGGTGGCTGAGGTTGCCGTAGAGCTTGTTGTCGGCGTTCTCGCGGACAGCGCAGGTGTTGAAGACCACCACATCGGCGTCGGTGCCTTGAGCCGCCCGCTGGTAGCCGGCCGCTTCCAGCAGGCCCGCCAACCGCTCGGAATCGTGGACGTTCATCTGGCAGCCGTAGGTGCGGACTTGGTAGGTACGGCCCGACGCCGACGCAGCCGCGGGCCTTGACGCGCCCACGGCAAAGGCGCTGGAGGCGTCTTTTGCCACCAATGAAGTCACGGGGCCATGGTACGGCGACCGGTGGGCATGCGGCGTGCCGGTCTGAGGCCGTCCCGCTGGGCCGCACCCACCTGGCTAGACTCGCCGGCGCTCCCGTTCGGCGGCCAGTTCGGCGAGGACAACCTCACTTGCCAGGTTTTGGCTGTATCCACGGCGCGCCAGCATCGCCACCAGCCTGCGACTCACTCGCACGTCGTCTTTAGTGTCCTCGCTCAGCGTCTCGCGACGCAGCTTGACCCGCACCAGCTGCTGCGCCCGGTCTCGCTCGGCACCGGCGTCGATACCGGCCAGCACCGTGGCGATCACGTCGTTGTCGACACCCTTGGTGTGCAATTCGGCGGCCAAAGCGCGCTTGCTCTTGCCGGCGTTTGCCCGCCGGGACTGCACCCACTGTTCGGCGAAGTCGGTGTCATCCACCAAGCCGGCCGCGGCCAGCCGGTCGAGCACCCGATCGCTGACGTCGTCGGCGTAGCCGCGTTTCGCCAGCTGGCCGCGCAACTCCGCCCGGGTGCGCGATCTCGCGGTGAGCAGGCGCAGGCACAGTGCCCGCGCCTGCTCTTCACGGGAGGGCTCAGAAATCGACGGGGGCGGGCAGGATTTCGTCATCGGTCACGACCGCGCCAATGCCAAGCTTTTCCTTGATCTTTTTCTCGATCTCGTTGGCAATGTCGGCGTTCTCCATCAGGAAGCTGCGGACATTCTCCTTACCCTGGCCGAGCTGCTCGCCCTCGTAGGTGAACCAGGAACCAGACTTACGGATGAAGCCCTGCTCCACACCCATATCGATCAGCGAACCCTCCCTGCTGATGCCTCTGCCGTAGAGGATGTCGAATTCAGCCTGCTTGAAAGGCGGCGACACCTTGTTTTTGACGACCTTGACCCGGGTGCGGTTGCCGACCGCATTGGTGCCGTCCTTGAGCGTCTCGATCCGGCGCACGTCCAAGCGCACCGATGCGTAGAACTTCAAAGCCTTTCCACCCGTCGTGGTTTCCGGGCTGCCGAACATCACCCCGATCTTTTCTCGGAGCTGGTTGATGAAGATCGCCGTGGTTCCCGAATTGTTCAGCGCGCCGGTCATTTTCCGCAGTGCCTGGCTCATCAGCCGGGCCTGCAGTCCGACATGACTGTCGCCCATCTCGCCTTCGAGTTCCGCCCGCGGCACCAGGGCCGCCACCGAGTCGATGACCAGGACGTCGAGCGCGCCGGAGCGGATCAGCATGTCGGCGATCTCCAGGGCCTGTTCACCGGTGTCGGGTTGACTGACCAGCAGGGAATCGGTGTCCACGCCGAGCTTTTTGGCGTAATCCGGGTCCAGGGCGTGCTCGGCGTCGATGAACGCCGCGACGCCGCCGGCGGCCTGGGCGTTAGCCACCGCGTGCAGTGCGACGGTGGTCTTACCCGAGGACTCCGGACCGTAGATCTCCACGACCCGCCCCCGGGGCAGGCCGCCGATACCCAAGGCCACGTCCAGTGCGATGGATCCGGTCGGGATGACTGAAATGGGCTGACGCATCTCGTCGCCGAGACGCATCACCGAGCCTTTACCGTAGCTCTTTTCGATCTGGGCCATCGCCAGTTCGAGAGCCTTCTCACGGTCGGGGGCTTGCGTCATGGTGCCTCTCCTATGGTCGGTGTGTTCGGTGACCGGTGTTGGTCGGTTGGCCGTGACACTAGAGAAGGCCACCGACAAGGTGGCTCCCCGAACGCTCACCACAGTAGCCGAACATCTGTTCGATTCAAGTGGACACGCCGGGCGCCGCCCGAGCTTTGCTTTCGGCGCGGCCCGACCTGCACCGCCTGATCGCCGGGATGGCTGCTGCCTGTTCTATCGCGTCCCCGGGCGGTCCGTTTCCGGCGATTGCGTCTTTCGCCGGACATCGCGGCTGAACCGGAGATGAGTGTGGGGGAAGGCCGGAAGACCGCCTCACCACTGGTCGCGGGGCACGTCGAAGTCGACGCACAACGCCCGCCAGACGTCGCGGGGCTCGGCGCCGTCCTCGATGGCCTGGGCGGCGGTCCGGCCGTTGAAACCGGTCAGCACATGGTCTACCAGCACCGATGAGCCGTACGCAGCGCCGAATCGCAGGACGACTCGCTCGTGGAACTCCGTTAGCCGCACGCCAGCAACATACCCAGCGACTTACCCCGCTAAAGCAAGCGCTTCGTGGCACACCCGCACCGGATCGGCGACGCCGGCGATGCTGGCGGCGGCGGTTTGCGCGGCCTCCCGGTAGCGGGGCGAGGACAGCACCTCGTTGACCGCGGCCACCAGCGCGTCGGCGGTCAGCGGCCGAATCAGCCGCGCACTCCCCTGGCGCACTAGCCGGTTAGCCATCTCCCACTGATCCCCTCCACCCGGAACCACGACCAGCGGCACCCCCGCCACCAGCGTCTTGGCCACCATCCCGTGACCGCCGCCGCAAATCACCACGCCGGCATGCGTCAACAACTCGGCCTGGCTTCCCAGCCCGACCACCGCCCACGGCGGCACCCTCAAATCCGCTCCGCCCAGACGCGAGACCACGAGCCGTGACCCCGCCGGCAACGTGTCCCCAGGCCTCAGGCACCCCAGCGCAACTTCCGCCAAGCCCTCGGCCCCGGTCAATGCGGTCGACGGCGCGACCACCACCACGGGCCCGGACCCTGCGGGGATTTCCAGCACCCGATCGGTCGGCTCGAAGTGCAACGGTCCCACCACCACCGCCTCCGGCGGCCAATCCGGCCGAGGAAGCTCGCACGCGGGCAGGGTGGCGATCAGCCGCCGCAGCGGCCCGGGGTCCTGGGCCGGCAATCCGATCTCGACCCGCACGGTCGCGCGCTGCCGCAGGCCGGCACGCCAGGATCGCGCAGTGAGCGCCCGCATCGTGGCATCCCGCAGCCGGCCCCGGATACCGCTGCCCGGCGCCAGTCCACTGCCTATCGGCGGCAACCCCTTGGACGGCAGGTACAGCGGATGCGGGTTGAGTTCGACCCACGGGATTCCCAACAGCTCGGCAGCCATGCCGCCACACGCGGTGATGACGTCGGACACCACCAGATCCGGCGCCAGGCCGCGTAGCGCCGGCACGTTGAGCACGGCCATGCGCGCCGCACGCCGGTGGATTCTGGCCCCGGCGTCGAGGTCGTCGTCGGTGGCCGCGAGCCCGTCCAGCGGGGCAGCGTCAATGCCGGCGGCGCTGGCGGTGTCGATCCGCTCGGCGCCGGTGAACAGCGTGGGCTGATCGCCCGCTTCGCCGAAGCGTTGGCACAGCGCAATCGCCGGAAACGAATGCCCGGGATCCGGCCCGGCGATTACGGCTACACGCATCGGCCTTACCCTGCCACAGCGCCCGGCCGCCATACTCGCCTACGCTGGCAACCATGACCGAGCTGACTGGGACAGGCATTGCAAACACCCGCACGGTCGAGGGCTTCCTCAACGCCCTGCAGGATGCGGATTACGGAGCCGCAGAGGCCGCATTGGACGACAACCTCGTCTACGAGAACGTCGGGCTGCCCACGATTCATGGCCGCGCCAGAGCAATGAAGCTGTTTCGGCAGATGGACGGCCGCGCCGCCTTCGAGGTGAAGATCCACCGAATTGCCGCCGACGGCGGTGCTCACCGAACGCACCGACGCACTGATCTTCGGCCCGCTGCGGCTTCAGTTCTGGGTGTGCGGCGTGTTCGAGGTCCACGACGGGCGAATCACGCTGTGGCGGGACTACTTCGACTTCTTCGACATGTTCAAGGCCACCGTACGTGGTCTGGCGGCGCTGGTGCTGCCCTCGCTCAAAGCGTCGTTTTAGCGCCGCAGCAGACACACGGCTAACGCCGAGGCAATCCGCCGAGTTCGTCGAAGGCCTGCGCCCAACCGACCAGGCGGTCAGTAGCCCCAGCCAACTCGTCGCGGTAGCGCTGCGAAGCCGCTAACCCGCTGTTAGCACTGCCATTTGCCGAGGACACCAATTGCGCTGCCGCAGTGACCATTTCGTTGTACTGACGAACGCCGGCACTCAATTGCGCAGTAAACGCGTTGATGGTAGGTACCAGGTACGACCGCGATGATTCGGAATATTGCGCCGCCCGCTCCATCGATACCACCTCGGTGGCGGTAGCCGCCATCGCCGCAGACGTCTTATTGGCCGCCGCGGTTAACTCGCGGATTTCAGCTGTCGGCAACATGGAGCCGCGCTCCAGCACGCCCAGCAACGAGAAGAATCCGCGTTCGGAGGCGCCCAGCGCGGACATCGCGGGTCGCGCTGCCGAACCGGGGGGTGGCAGCCGACGCACGTTCGCGGGTCGACGGGCCGGCAGCGGCTCGGAGCGCAGCCAACGGTAGCGCAGCAGCAACAATGTCGCCGGAATCGCCTGTACCACGGCGATCAGGCCGGTGATCTCCAACAGCAACGCGAACCAACCCCATGCCGCCAGCAGCGCGGTCACCACTGCCCAGAACAGACACCCCGCGCTGAATATCAGGCCCCACCGCAGCGCGCGGCGGCGGCGACGCAGCAGTCGCGCCCGCGGATCGGAGGCAACGCTGATCTTCTGGGCCACCAGATCGGAAAGCTCGGCGGCGGTGTCCAACCCGCGCTGCAGCAACGTGCGCCAAGACCCGCGCTGCGTCGCTTTCACCGCCATCTAAAGACCGTCCGCCGGGCTACTGACCAAACGGTTTCTCGGCAACCGTCCCACCGGTGGTCTCGGCGGGAGCGGGAGTGGCTTCAGTGGCGGGTGTCCCACCGGTCGGCAAAGCTTCGCCACGCATCGAGGCGCGGATCTGTTCCAGCCGGGAATGACCGGCCGCCTGCACACCGGCCTGCTCGACCTCGAGCATGCGGCCCTGCACGGAACCCTGCGCAAGTTCGGCAGAACCCATCGCGTTGGCGTACCGGCGTTCGATCTTGTCGCGTACCTCGTCGAGGCTCGGAACGTTGCCCGGGGCGGCGATCTCGCTCATCGACCGCAGCGACGCGCTGACCTGTTCCTGCATCTTCGCCTGCTCGAGCTGGCTGAGCAGCTTGGTGCGCTCCGCGATCTTCTGCTGCAGCACCATCGAGTTCTGTTCGACCGCTTTCTTGGCCTGAGCCGCTGCGTTAAGCGCCTGGTCGTGCAGCGTCTTGAGGTCTTCGACGCTCTGCTCGGCGGTCACCAGCTGGGCTGCGAACGCCTCGGCGGCGTTGTTGTACTCGGCGGCCTTGGCGGCGTCACCGGCGGCAGTGGCCTGGTCGGCCAATGTCAGGGCCTGACGGACGTTGACCTGGAGCTTTTCGATGTCCGCCAGCTGCCGATTGAGCCGCATCTCGAGTTGTCGCTGGTTGCCGATCACTTGCGCGGCCTGCTGGGTCAGCGCTTGATGCGTGCGTTGCGCTTCCTCGATGGCCTGCTGAATCTGCACTTTGGGGTCTGCGTGCTCGTCGATTTTCGCGTTGAACAGCGCCATGAGGTACTTCCACGCTTTGACGAACGGATTGGCCATGACTTAGCTCCACCTTCGCTTCTTGTACGCCGGATAGGCCCCGGATAGGCCCTTGTATAGGGCTCAGTTAGAGCTCAGCTGCGCTCTGCGCTCACCCTGTCGCTCAATTTAACGGGTCGGCGCCGATCGCCCCACCCCTTGCGCTGGATCCGATGGCCCAGTACGGCCCGGCGCTCAGGCCACCGCCAAAGACGCCACCGGCGGGATGACGACCTTGGTGCCGGCGTCGATGGCGGTTCCGCTGGCCCCGCCAGGCGGCGTGCTGTAGGCCGCGCGTTCCTGGCTGGCCATCCGCTCGCCGGCGTCGGTGAGAACCGACGACAGCGGGACCTCCAACGCATCGCAGATCGCGTTGAGCAGCTCGCTGGAAGGCTCCTTGCGTCCGCGCTCCACCTCCGACAGATACCCGAGGCTCACCCGCGCTGAATCGGACACCTCGCGCAGCGTCCGGCCCTGTGACGTCCGGGCCTGGCGCAGCACGTCGCCGACGATTTCGCGCACCAATGGCGGCATCCTGCTCTCCTTCGTCCAGTGAGCCCTGCTCAGCACGTAATCAGCCGATTCAGCAAGCGCTCACTAGGTGAACGCCGGCAGCGGTGGTCTTGGTTCCCGCTCGACGCCGACAGAATCTCGGTCCGGATGCGCCTGACCAGTCCTGGTCAGCCCGCGATCAGCCGGTCGTTCGGCGAACTTCCCTAACGGTCGACACCACATAGTCGATGCCGGTGACCACCGTGAGCACGATGGCGGCGCCCATCAGCACCGCTGCCGCCACCCGGAACGGTCCCGACAGTGGTAGAACGAACAACCCGATCGCCAAAGCCTGCACCACGGTCTTGAGTTTGCCGCCCCAACTGGCCGGAATGACGCCGCGGCGAATCACAGCCAACCGCAGCAGGGTCACCCCGATTTCGCGGGTCATGATCAGCACCGTGACCCACCACGGCAAGTCACCGAGCATCGACAGTCCGATGAGCGCCGACCCGACCAGCGTCTTGTCGGCGATCGGATCGACGAACGCGCCGAATTCCGTCGCCATGCCGTAGTTACGGGCCAGCAATCCGTCCAACCGATCGGTGATGGCGGCAACTGCGAAAATCACGAACGCCACGATGCGGAAGCCGATTTCGCGGCCATCGCCAGCGAACAAGGCCAGCAGGAAAACCGGGACCAGCACCAGCCGCAACAAGGTAAGGCTATTGGCGAGGTTAGCGATATGGGCACGGCCTACCGCCGGACCCGTTTGCGGCTGCCCCGACACCGCAACAGAATAACCGTTGACCAGCGCAGCCGTAGCCGATGTCGATACTGTTACCCGTGACCGAAAGTTCGCAGGATTATCGGCCGGTGATCCGACGCGCGCGAACGTCTGATGTCCCCGCGATCAAGCACCTCGTCGACACCTATGCGGGCCGGATTTTGCTGGAAAAGAACCTCGTGACGCTCTATGAGGCCGTCCAGGAGTTCTGGGTGGCCGAATACGAGGGCAAAGTCATCGGTTGCGGGGCGCTTCACGTGATGTGGTCTGATCTCGGCGAGATCCGTACCGTCGCGGTCGACCCGGCGATGACCGGCCACGGTATCGGCCACGCGATCGTCAACCGGCTGCTGGAGGTCTCCCGCGAGCTGCAGCTCAAGCGGCTATTCGTGCTGACCTTCGAGACCGAGTTCTTCGGCAGGCACGGGTTCACCGAGATCGAGGGAACACCTGTCACCGCCGAGGTATTCGACGAGATGTGCCGCTCGTACGACATTGGTGTCGCCGAATTCCTGGATCTCAGCTACGTCAAGCCGAACATTCTCGGCAACTCCCGGATGCTGCTGGTGCTTTAGTCCCGCGAGCCGGTCTACTCCCCGCCGTTGTCGTCGGATCTTGCAGATCCCGCGTTCGAGCCCCGGATCGCGGTCAACGTCGCGGCCAGCTCGTCGGGCTTGACCAGCACCTCGCGTGCTTTGGATCCCTCGCTGGGTCCGACGATGCCGCGGGTTTCCATCAGATCCATCAGCCGGCCGGCTTTGGCGAAGCCGACGCGCAGCTTGCGCTGCAGCATCGAGGTGGAACCGAACTGGCTGGACACCACCAGCTCGACGGCTTGCAGGAACACATCCATGTCGTCGCCGATGTCCGGGTCGACGTCGGTGCGTTCACCGGTGGGCTTGGCGGTGGTGACGCCTTCGGTGTATTCGGGTTCGGCCTGGTCTTTGCAGGCGGTGACGACGGCCTGGATCTCCTCGTCGGTGATGTAAGCGCCCTGCAGACGGATCGGTTTGCTCGTGCCCATCGGCAGGAACAGGCCGTCACCCATGCCGATCAGCTTTTCCGCGCCGGCCTGGTCCAGGATCACCCGGCTGTCGATGAGCGACGACGTCGCAAACGCCAGCCGGGAGGGCACGTTGGTCTTGATGAGCCCGGTAACGACGTCCACCGACGGACGCTGGGTGGCCAGTACCAGGTGGATGCCTGCGGCACGGGCTTTCTGGGTGATGCGCACGATGGCGTCCTCGACGTCGCGAGGTGCGGTCATCATCAGGTCGGCCAGCTCGTCGACGATCGCAACGACGTATGGGTAGGGCCGGTATTCGCGCTGGCTGCCCAGTGGCGCCGTGATCGCGCCGGAGCACACCTTGTCGTTGAAGTCGTCGATGTGGCGCACCCGCGACGCCTGCATGTCCTGGTAGCGCTGCTCCATCTCCTCGACCAGCCACGCCAGTGCGGCCGCCGCCTTTTTCGGCTGGGTGATGATCGGAGTGATCAGATGCGGAATGCCTTCGTACGGCGTGAGTTCCACCATCTTCGGGTCGATCAGGATCATCCTGACCTCTTCGGGGGTGGCACGGGTCAGCAGCGAGATCAGCATGGAGTTGACGAAGCTGGACTTGCCGGACCCGGTGGAGCCGGCGACCAGTAGGTGGGGCATCTTCGCCAGGTTGGCCGAGATGAAATCCCCTTCGATGTCCTTGCCGAGCCCGATCACCAGCGGATGGTGGTCGCGGCGGGTCGACGGCGCGGTGAGCACGTCGGCCAGCCGCACCATTTCCCGGTCGGTGTTGGGCACCTCGATGCCCACGGCGGACTTGCCGGGGATCGGGGCCAGCATGCGGACACTTTCGGTGGCCACCGCGTAGGCGATGTTGCGCTGCAGCGCGGTGATCTTCTCCACCTTCACCCCTGGCCCCAGCTCCACCTCGTAACGGGTGACGGTGGGCCCGCGGGTACAGCCGGTGACGGCCGCGTCGACCTTGAATTGGGTGAGCACCTCGCCGATAGCGGTGGCCATGTGGTTGTTGGCGGCACTGCGTTTCTTGGGCGGGTCGCCGGCCACCAGCAGGTTCAGCGACGGCAGCGTGTAGGGGCCCTCGACGACCCGGTCCACGGCTTGGGTGCCGTGCTTTCCCGAGCGTGAGCCGCGACGCCGACTCACCGCGGGTTCGGGAATCGTGGGGACGTCGTCGTCAGCGAGGGCAGAGCCGGCCGACGGCCAGGCCGGTGGCTCATCGTCAAGGGGCGCGTCGTAGTAGCCGTCGGAGAAGTCCTCGGGTAGGACTTCCTCGGTGTCAGCGTCGTCGCCTTCGTAGTCCTTGTAAGCGTCCTCGCCCTGGTCATCAGGGATCAGCCGGGTGCCGAACATCGCACGCACCACATCGGGCACCTCGCGGATCGTGGTCCCGGTCAGCAGCAGCAGCCCGAACAGTGCGCCGATGAACAGCAGCGGTGCGGCGATCCAGGCCGTCAGCCCGTCCGACAGCGGCCCGCCGATGGCAAAGCCGATGAATCCGGCTGCGCGACGCCGTGCTTCCGGGTCTTCCGGCGAACCGGACCACAAATGGCGCAGGCCGAGCACCGACAGCGCAATCAAGCTGGCGCCCAGGATCAGCCTGGGTCGCACATCGGGATTGGGCTGGGTCCGCATCAGCGCCACGGCCACTGCGGCGGTGACGACCGGGAGCGCCAGGACACCCGAGCCGATGAACGTCCGCAACAACGCGTCGACCCACGCGCCGACCGGCCGGGCGGCGTCGAACCACGAGCTCGCGGCGACCACGACGGACAGGCCCAGCAGAATCAGCGCGATTCCGTCGCGGCGATGTCCCGGCTCGAGATCCCGGGCCCGCCCGATCGACCGGGCCGCGCCGCCGGTGCCCTTTGCCGCCATCAGCCAGGTGGCACGCAGGGCCCGGCCGCAGGTCAGCCCGGCGCCCACCAGCAACGAACGATTACGCCGTTTGGCTGGCCGGCGCGCCCTGCTGCGGGGTGCCGCCGGCCGCGCACGTCGGGACCCACTTCGCGAAGTGGCCTTTGACCTGCTCGTTCTAGTTCCGGAGCGGGCGACGGTCTTGTTAGCCATGACGGCAAGGGTAGTCGCAACGACATCATCTACACCACCCGCCACACTGGTAACGGTGCGCGCTTGTGGCCCATGTGACACAACGATCACCACAATGCGTGAGTAGGGTGACAACCGGTGACAAAAGTCATGCCCGTCACCCATCCCCCGGAGCTCCCAGGAGGCCCTAGCATGCCCGTCGTCGTCGTCGCCACCCTGACCGTCAAACCCGAATCGGTTGAGACCGTCCGCGACATCCTCACGCGCGCGGTGGAGGAAGTGCACGACGAACCTGGCTGCCAGCTGTACTCGCTGCACCAAACGGGCGAGACATTCGTCTTCGTCGAGCAGTGGGCCGACCCCGAAGCACTCAAGACCCATAGCACCGCGCCTGCGGTCAGCAAGATGTTCACGGCCGCCGGCGAGCACCTGGCCGGAGCGCCGGACATCAAGATGCTGCAGCCGATTCCGGCGGGTGATCCGGACAAAGGGCAGCTGCGCCGGTGAGCGACCGGCCACTGGATGGCAAAGTCGCGCTCATCACCGGAGCCGCGCGCGGACAGGGACGCGCACACGCGGTCCGGCTGGCCGCCGACGGCGCGAGCATCATCGCGGTCGACCTGTGCGAACAGATCGCCAGCGTCCCCTATCCACTGGCCAGTCCGGAGGACCTGGCGGCCACCGTCAAGCTCGTCGAAGACACCGGCGCTCGCATCGTGGCCAAACAAGGCGACGTACGCGATGCCGCAGCGCTGTCGGCGGCGTTGCAGGCGGGCATCGAGGAGTTCGGCCGGCTCGACATCGTCGTGGCCAACGCCGGTATTGCTCCCATGCAATCCGGTGGCGACGGCTGGCGCGACGTCATCGACGTCAACCTCACGGGCGTCCACTACACCGTGGAGGCCGCCATACCCACCATGATCTCTCAGGGCACCGGCGGATCGATCGTGCTGATCAGTTCGGCTGCCGGACTGGCCGGCATCGGCAGCGCCGATGCCGGCTCCATCGGCTATGCAGCCGCCAAGCACGGCGTGGTCGGGTTGATGCGCGTGTACGCCAATCTGCTGGCAAAGCACAATATCCGGGTCAATTCGATACATCCGTCCAGCGTCGACACCCCGATGATCAACAACGAGTTCACCCGGGATTGGCTTGCCCAGCTGGTTGCGGAGTCCGATTCGCCGCCGGACATGGGTAACGCCCTGCCGGTGCAGGTTCTGCAATCCGATGACATCGCCAACGCGGTGGCATGGCTGGTGTCCGACCAAGCTCGGTATATCACCGGCGTCACCTTGCCCGTCGATGCGGGATTCCTGAATAAGTAGTAGCTCATGGCGCGAAATCCTGTAGCCCAGACCGCTTTTGGCCCAATGGTGTTGGCGGCCATCGAACAGAACGAGCCGCCCGGACGCCGCCTGGTCGATGACGACCTTGCGGATCTGTTTTTGCCGGCCCCACTGCGTTGGCTCGTCGCTGCCACCCGGTCGGCGCCGCTACGCCGCCTGATGATCCGCGGATCGGAGTGGTCCGGCCGCGGGCTTTGGGCAAATCTGGCCTGCCGCAAGCGTTTTATCGGCGACAAGCTGGGCGAAGCGCTCGGCGACATCGACGCCGTTGTCATCCTCGGCGCCGGATTGGATACCCGCGCTTACCTGCTGACCCGGCAAGTCCGCATCCCCGTCTTCGAGGTAGACCTGCCGGTCAACATCGCCAGGAAGGCCGAGACGGTCCGACGAGTGTTGGGTGGGTTACCGCTCTCGGTTCGGCTGGTGGCGTTGGACTTGGAGCGTGACGACCTGCTCACTTCCTTGGCCGAGCATGGCTATCACACCGATTACCGGGCGTTTTTCATCTGCGAAGGCGTGACCCAATACCTCACCGAAAAGACTGTCCGGCGGACGTTGGAGGGGCTGCGCGCGGCCGCGCCCGGTAGCCGTTTGGTGTTCACCTACGTCCGCCGCGATTTCATCGACGGTACGAATCGGTATGGCACCCGGACGCTTTACCGCAGCGTCCGCCAGCGGCGGCAATTGTGGCATTTCGGCTTACAGCCCGACGAGGTTGCCGGGTTCATCGGCGATTACGGTTGGCGCCTGGTGGAACAGGCCGGGCCCGATGAACTTGTCCAGCGTTATGTCGAACCCACGGGCCGCAAACTCAAGGCCTCGCAACTGGAATGGTCGGCCTACGCGGAGAAGATCTAGGATGCCGCGCCGCGACACTTAAACGTCTGCGACGAAACGCCGAAATACATGACCACAGTTTAAGTTTCGCGCGTTGTGTCAGACCTCGATGACCGTCGGCACGATCATCGGCTGCCTGCGGTAAGCTTCGCCCACCCACTTGCCGACGGTGCGGCGCACGCCTTGGGCGATGCGGCTCGGGTCGGTGATGTTTTCGGCGACCAGCAATTCCAGCTCCGCCTCGACCTTGCGCACGGCGGGTTCGAGTGCCTTGGGATCTTCGGAGAATCCGCGTGAATGTAGGTGTGGCGCGGCAACCGGACGCCCGGTTCCGCGCTTGACCACCACGGTCACCGCGATGAAGCCCGACGACAAAATCAGCCGTTCACCCAAGGTGATATCACCGACATCGCCGTTGATCAGGCCGTCGACGAACATCTTGCCTACTGGCACCGCACCGGCGACCGACGCTTTACCGGCGACCAGGTCGACGCTGACACCGTTCTCGGCCAACAGGATCGACTCTTCCGGCACTCCGGCGCGGGCCGCCAGCTTGGCGTTGGCGCGCAGCATCCGCCAGGTGCCGTGCACCGGCATGACGTGGCGCGGCCGCACGCCGTTGTACAGGAACAACAGCTCACCGGCGTATGCGTGGCCTGAAACATGCACTCGGGCTTGGGCGTTGGTGACGACGCGAGCTCCGATCTTGGCGAGCGCATCGATTACCCCGTAGACCGCCTCCTCGTTGCCGGGGATCAGTGAGGACGCCAACACGATGAGGTCACCCGCGGTCAGCGTGATGCTGCGGTGCTCGCCGCGCGACATCCGCGACAACGCCGACATCGGCTCGCCCTGAGTGCCGGTGGTGATCAGCACCACCTGGTCGGGTGCCATCATCTCGGCGGCGCCGATGTCGATCACGTCCGAATCGGCCACCCGTAGGAATCCGAGTTCCCGGGCGATGCCCATGTTGCGCACCATGGATCGCCCGACGAACGACACCCGTCGGCCCAATGCCACTGCGGCATCGATGATCTGCTGCACCCGGTCGACATTGGAGGCGAAGCATGCCACGATGACGCGGCCGTCGGCGCCCCGGATCAGGCGGTGCAGCGTCGGGCCCACTTCGCTTTCCGAGGGCCCCAGGCCGGGAATCTCGGAGTTGGTCGAGTCGCACAGGAACAGGTCCACACCGGCGTCGCCGAGGCGGGACATGCCGGGTAGGTCGGTGGGCCGGCCGTCGAGGGGGAGCTGGTCGAGCTTGATGTCACCGGTGTGCAAGACGGTTCCCGCGCCGGTGTGGACCGCGATGGCCAGCGCGCCGGGGATGGAGTGGTTGACGGCGAAGTATTCGCACTCGAACACGCCGTGCCTGGTGCTCTGCCCCTCTGCGACCTGAACGAAAACCGGTTTGATGCGGTGCTCCCGGCATTTCGCGGCAACCAGCGCCAGGGTGAACTTCGATCCGACGACCGGGATGTCGGGCCGCAGCTTCAGCAAGAACGGGATGCCCCCGATGTGGTCCTCGTGCGCGTGGGTCAGCACCAGCGCCTCGATGTCGTCGAGCCGCTCCTCGATGTGGCGCAGATCCGGAAGTATCAGGTCGACACCGGGTTCGTCATGGGTGGGGAACATCACCCCGCAGTCGATGATCAACAGTCGGCCCAGGTGCTCGAAAACAGTCATGTTGCGGCCGATTTCGTTGATGCCGCCCAGCGCGGTGACCCGCAATCCGCCTGTGGTCAAAGGACCTGGAGGGGCGAGTTCTTCGTTCACCTTTGGCTCACCGGAGCACCGAGGCCGCGCGCATATCGGCGGCCAGCACATCGATTTGCTCGGGCGTTGCCGCCATTTGCGGCAATCGGGGATCGCCCGCGTCAATGCCCTGCAGGCGCAGTCCCGCCTTCGACATCGTCACCCCGCCCAGGCGACTCATCGCATTGGACAGTGGGGCGAGGTTGACGTTGATCTTTCGGGCGGTGGCGATATCGCCGGAACCGAAGGCGGACAACAATTCTCGGAGCTGACCTGCGGCCAGATGAGAAATCACACTGATGAAGCCGGTGGCGCCCATCGCCAGCCACGGCAGATTCAGCGCATCGTCACCGGAGTAGTAGGCCAGTCCGGTTTCGGCAATGATCTGCCCGCCGCTGTGCAGATCGGCTTTGGCGTCCTTGACGCCAACGATGTTCGGGTGCGACGCCAACGCGCAGAGGGTGTCGGGCTCGATCGGCACTACCGAACGCCCGGGGATGTCGTAGAGCAGCACCGGCAGCGCGGTCGCGTCGGCGACGGCGGTGAAATGTGCGATCAGCCCGCTCTGCGGTGGCTTCGAATAGTACGGCGTGACCACCAGAAGTCCATGCGCGCCTTCGTCCGCGCAGGCCCTGGCCAGCCGGACGCTGTAGGCGGTGTCATAGGTGCCTGCGCCGGCGATGACTCGGGCCCGGTCGCCCACCGCCTCCAGCACGACACGTAGCAACTCCCGTTTCTCGTCGTCCGTGGTGGTCGGCGACTCGCCGGTGGTTCCGGAGACCACCAGGCCGTCGCAGCCCGCGTCTACCAGGTGGTTCGCCAGGTGCGCCGCGACGCCTGTGTCAAGAGAGCCGTCGGCGCGAAACGGTGTCACCATCGCGGTCAGCACGGTTCCCAACCGTGCCGGGGCGTCGAATCCGACGGTGCTCACGGTGTTCAGGTTACCTGGCGGCGGCAAGGTATTTAGCGCCCGCGCGAGCGCGCGTGTTTGGCCAGCGACACGCCGTGGGTGCCGTACATCTGCGCACGCTCGCGAGGACCCGGTGGCTCAGGCTTCGGTGGCTAACGGACTTGTGGCGACCTCGGTGCCGTCGGCCAGGGCAGAGATCTCGAAGTCGGTGAACACCGCGGGTGCCACGTCGGTGAGCTGGCGCAGACACTCGATGGCCAGCCGCCGGATTTCCACGTCGGCGTGCTCGCTGGCGCGCATGGCGATGAAGTGCCGCCATGCCCGGTAGTTCCCGGTCACGACAATGCGGGTTTCGGTGGCGTTGGGTAGCACAGCGCGAGCGGCTTGACGCGCCTGCTTGCGCCGCAGAACCGCGTTGGGTTGCGCAGCGAACTTGGCTTCCAGCTTGGTCAGCAGCTCCGTGTATGTGGCACGGCTGGCATCAGCGGCCGCGGTCAGAATCTCCAGCAGTTCGGGATCGTCGTCCATGCCGGGCGGCACGACGACGTGCGAGTCCCCCTCCGGCACGTAGCGTTGCGACAGCTGCGAGTAGGAAAAATGCCGATGCCGGATCAGCTCGTGGGTGCACGATCGCGAGATGCCGGTGATGTAGAACGACACACTCGCATGCTCGAGCACCGAGAAGTGTCCTACGTCGATGATGTGCTTGATGTAGCCGGCGTTGGTCGCGGTCCTGGGATTGGGCTTGGACCAGCTCTGGTAGCAGGCCCGGCCAGCGAACTCCACCAACGCGGAGCCACCGTCGGCATCGGTGCTCCACGGCACGTCCGGCGGCGCCAAGAACTCGGTCTTGGCGATCAGTTGCACGCGTAGCGGCGCGGTCTCGGCCACGGCGCTCACCCTAGCCCGGCGACGATGCGCGCCGCGCAGCGGCGGGAGGTGGGATATCGCCCGCTCTCGGGGAGAGGCTGGCAATCGGGTCTAGCCGGGCGACGATGCGGGCGGAACGGCCCGAGGTGGGGGTACCGCCCGCTTGCAGGGTGGGGTGGGGCCCCGCTTGCGGGGGCGAGCCCACCCGTCAACCCCAGCCCGCAGCCCTGGATTGCTTTGCTCGCGCGCCTGTCATATGGCTGTCTACCTCTCCTGACTAATGGGAGGTGCCAGGCCAGCCGAGGCAGTGTTCGGCAGACTTGGTCGCTGGTAGCCGCTACCGGGTGAGCACTCCTTCTGACCGGGCGTGTTCGGAGCCTTGAGCCAAGACCGTGCCCCCGGTGGTGTGCCAGGAGGTCGATCGCTGTTGGGATGTCGTGCCGGCCCCGCTCGTTCGTGGGGTGTGAGCACTGATCCATTAGTCCGCGGGTACTCCTCCTAGGCTCGGGTGCCGGACGACAGACACCCATTGTCGAGGCTAGGAGGTGCTGGGATGTTGTTCATCGGAGATGATTGGGCAGAAGATCACCACGATGTGGAGGTCCAGGACGAGCAGGGCCGGGTGCTGCGGCGGGCCCGACTGCCGGAGGGGATGGCCGGCATCACCGAGTTCGGTGAGCTCGTCGGCCGGTTCCTCTCCGAGGACGGACAGGCCGCAGATGTGTTGGTATGCATTGAAACTGACCGCGGACCGTGGGTGAACGCGTTGATCGCTGCGGGCTACCGGGTGTTCGGCGTGGACCCGAAGCAGGCGCATCGGCATCGGGAGATCCTGTCGAGCTCGGGCGCCAAGAGCGACAAGGGCGATGCGCATGGGCTCGCGGACATGGTCCGCACCCGTCGCCATCAGCTGCGCGAGGCAGGCGGTGACTCCGAGATCGCCGAGGCGGTGAAGGTCGTGGTCCGCGCGCATCAGACGATGATCTGGGAGCGGACCCGGCACATGCTGCGGCTGCGGGCCGCACTGCGGGAGTACTTCCCCGCGATCCTGACGGTCTGTGACGCGGTCGACCTGTCGTTGACCAGCCGCCCCTTGCTGGTGCTGCTGGGTAAGGCTCCGACCCCGGAGCTGGCGGCGAAACTCACTGCGCGGCAGATCCTTCCGATGCTCAAGGGGCATCGGAACAAGGACGCGAAAGCAGCGCAGATTCAACAGATCCTGCGTGGGGAACACCTCGGGCAACCCCCGGTGGTGACCCGGGCGTATGCCGCGTCCGTGCGTTCATCGGTGGCGGTACTAACGGTGATCGTCGAGGAGATCACGCGCCTCGAGACGGAGGTGAAGGCCCATTTTGGCCAGCACCCGGACGCTGAAATCATTCTCAGCCAACCCGGCCTCGGCCCGATCCTTGGTGCCCGGGTGCTCGCAGAATTCGGGGATGCCCCGGGCCGCTACCGCAGCTCCAAGGATCGCAAGAACTATGCGGGGACCAGTCCGATCACCCGGCAATCCGGGAAGGTGCGGATCGTCGCCGCCCGCTACATTCACAACAATCGGCTCGTCGACGCCCTGCAGGGACAGGCCTCCTGTGCGATTCTGCACGACCCCGAAGTCCGCGGCTACTACGACCAGCTTCGCGCCCGTGGCACCAAGCACAACGCCGCTCTCCGCCAGGTCGCCAACCGGCTCGTCGGTGTCCTCCACGGCTGCCTCAACGCCCGAACCCGATACGACCGAAACACGGCATGGGCCCATCGACACACCGCCGCTGCTTGACAATCCCCTTCCAGGGATGTATATTATGACTCTTTCGAGGGCGATGCGTCCGCGGGCGACTTGGCGAGGATGGATTCGGCGGTTGCTGTCCACACATAGGGTCGCGGGGCATCATTGTGTGAGTCGATGTATTCCTGGATCGAGGCGATCAGGTCGGGAACGGAATGAAATGCCCCGCGCCGCAATGCTTTGTCGGTCAATTCGCGGAACCAGCGTTCGGCCAGGTTCAACCAGGATGAGGATGTCGGGGTGAAATGCAGGTGGAACCGAGGATATTGTCCAGCCACTTGCCGACGTCTTGGTGTTTGTGGGTGGCGTCGTTGTCGCAGATCAGGTGGATCGCCAGATCTTCGGGCACCTCGCGGTCGATGGTCTTGAGGAACTTCAGCCACTCCTGATGCCGGTGGCGCGGCATGCATTGCCCGATCACCGTGCCGGTCAACACGTCCAGTGCAGCGAACAAGGTGGTGGTGCCGTGCCGTTTGTAGTCGTGGGTCATCGTCTCGCCTCGCCCCTTGACCATCGGCAGCGACGCCTGCGTGCGGTCTAATGCCTGCACCGAGGACTTCTCGTCGGCGCATAGCACGATCGCCTTCTCGGGCGGGTTCATATACAGCCCGACGACATCGACCAGTTTCTCCTCGAAACGCGGGTCGTTGGACAGTTTGAACGTCTTCACCCGATGTGGTTTTAGCCCCCGCGCGTGCCACACCAGCTGCACCGTCGACTTCGACACCCCTGCCGCCGCAGCCATCGTCCTACAGCTCCAGTGAGTTTCACCCTTGGGTCGGTAGTTCTGTGTCAGATCGATGATCTCGTCGATCTTGGATTGCGGGATCGATGGTTTGCGGCCACGACCCTTGCGCACCTGACCCAGCTTCGCCAAACCCTCCTCGCTGAACCGATCCCGCCAGCCCTTCACCGACGCCGGCGACACCGACAATGACCGCCCGATCGCCGTGTTGGCCACACCGTCAGCGGCCATCAGCAGCGCCTTGGCCCGCACCACCTCCCGATGCGCGCCCGACTGCGAGCGAGCCAACGACTCCAGCACCTCACGTTGTCCTGCCGACATCTCCAACGCAGGCACAGGTTGTCTCATGCCGAAATCATATCGAACCTATAGCCACTTTATTGCAGGACACACCACTAGATGCGGCAATTTCGTCGACAGCACGCGACGGCCGTTTAACATCGGTGGGCGGCCAGGTAATCCCTCAGCAATCGACAAGATCATCGCCACCGCGCCCACACGTAGGGCACCAGTGCTCTCAAAAAGTCGAGGTCCGGGCCGGGTTTGGCGTCCGCGAAAGCATGTTCGAAATACGTCTCGGCGACCAGGAGAATACCCTCGGCGAATTCGCTGGCGAACTTGATGCTGCCGTAGCTGTCCATCAGCGCACGCACTCGATAAACCATGTCGGCCGACCGCTCCGCTCGACCGCGGCGCAGGTAGTCCCCCACTACTTCCCTATCCCGGCCTTGCGCGACGGAAAGCAGGTGGATCAGTGGTAGCGTCCGCTTGCCCTCGTACAGGTCGCCGAGGATCTCCTTGCCGTAAATCCGTTCGTCACCAACAAGGTTCAGCAGATCGTCGCGGATCTGGAACGCCGCGCCGAAGTGAAAACCGAACCGCACCAGCGGACCTAACTCCGCCGTGCCGCGCGAGCCCACCATCGCACCGACCCGCAGCGGGTGGATGGTGGTGTACCAGCAGGTCTTATGCATGATCAGGTGCAGGTAGTCCTCGGGCCCCAGATCCTCGACTTTGTCAAGCTGCCAGCCGACCTCCGTCGCCTGCCCTTCGAGTGTGCGCATCGCCATCGTGTCGAACTCGGCCCACACCAGTTCGGCAAGGTCGCGATCGAGCCGCCGAGTCGCCCGCCGCAACACCTGTCCCGCCGTAACCGCTAACGCATCGCCCGCGTTGAGAGCCGCGGCCATTCCATGCGTTGCCGCCAGAGTCGGCCTGCCGCGGCGCATTTCGCTGCCGTCGGCGATGTCGTCGTGCACAAGGAATGCGTTGTGCAGCATCTCGATCGCCACAGCGAGACCCAGCAGTTCATCTGGGTCCGCACCGAACGCGCGGCCGGCCGAGAGGCATAGCGCCGGCCGCAAGGCCTTGCCCGGCCGCGACGGATATGCGCGCATCGGCGCATAGAGCCACTGGCTGGGTTCGCCGTCGGGCATAGCGTCGAGCATTGCCCGTCGCACCAGCTTGGCAACCTCACGCAGGCGCTCATCGACCCTGGACACCGATTGGTCGCGGTCAGCGGTACTGGTCATCTCTCGGGCAGTCGGACGGTGAGCACCACGGGCAGCCAAAGATCAGGGTGACCGCTTGCCAATAAGGTGCCGCGATAGACGCCGGGCCGAACCTCCGGCGGCACCTTGATCGTCATCACCACACCGCGACTGGACCGTCGCGGCATCGGTAGGACGGCGGTGTCGATGAGCACCGCATCGGCACCTATCACGTTGCCCTCGTGACCGAGCAGATCACTGCATTGCAGACGGACGTCTGCGCGATCGTCGGGCCCCCTGTTGTGCAGCCACACCTCCGCGCTGGCAGAACCCGCAACGGCGGCCTCGAGGTGCACGGCATCCTTCGAGTCGGCGTTGTTCACGTCGAGGCTCACCGGGCGCCCGCCCGCCTGCGCGGTGACGGGCATCGATCGAAGCAGCAACTGCCCGGCCATCGACCACCACGCCCGGGTCAACCGTTCTAATTCCTGCGCGCCCGCCGCGCCGGCGTCGTTGCCGTTGGTCACGCCGTTGGGGTCGGCCGCGGCGTGTCCGTTGGCTACCCCGGTGCCGGACGACGGCGCAGTCGTTTGTCCAGCGATTTTTCCAGTGCCGTCCGAGCCCACCGCTCGGACGAACCGGTCGACGATCCGGCTGGCGGCCCGAAACCCTTCGGCCTGAATCGCACTGAGCGCCCGTGCATTCGCGGCCGGATCGAAAACCGACGCCCACGGCAGATCGTCAATGGTGCCGTCGTCGCCGAACCCCCGATTCGTCACCGCTGCCTCCCGGAGACTTGGCCGTGTTTCGCAAATAGCTCCCTATGCTAGATCGCCAAATGTCCGTAGGGCGGCGCCGTGAGGAAACCCTGACATTCAATTGCCGCGAGTCGCGGACGAAATCACTCGGCGAGACGATCCCAAACAACCAATTCCGTTTTCCGCGATTCCACTGTGAGAACGATGTGGATCGACCGGGGCGGCGGTATGCTACCTGGGCAAACCGGGGAGTGGAGGTCCCAATGGCGACGACCGATACAGCGACCCCTGCTCAATCTCTGCTGGCGCTTTACGGGGCACTCGATCAAGCGGTCAGCACGGGCGACCCGGAAATCGAGGCCACCGTCGAGCGCTACCTTCCCGGCACCACCGGCGCCAACGCCGGCTGGTACGACGAACTCCTGCTTCTCCTGGGACACGGTGCCGCTCACTCCACCGAGCGGGCAAACGTCCCGAATTTGCGGACGGCGTTGGACGTCCTGCAAGAGCAGGGCGCGACGCCCGCTCAGCAAAGCCAAGGCGAGCAGGAACAGGGCGGGACGGCGACAGCAGTCGCGACGGCTCCCATTTCGGGTGGCCCGCCGGGGCCGAGGCCGCTGTCGACGGTTCAGAAGTCACGGATGGTATACGCGATCGGGGTACTCAGTCAGCTGCCGGACTGGCATCTGCAGAGTGCGTTGGGCGAACAGCCGGCTGATTTTGATGAGCTGTTCTGGCGAACGCTTCAGGTGGCCGGCGGCCCCGACAACAGCGATCTCCTTGACCTCCTGCGGCGCGATCTGAACAACCGCGACGGCTATTCGAAAGTCCTGGGGTTGGCTGAGCGGCAGAGGTTGATCAACGCTGATGTGGCTCTCGTGCCGCCGTGTCGGCCCGCGTTGACGATCCGGCGCGGCCATCCGTGCCTTGTGCTTACTACCGGATTCGAACGCGGAGACGTCTCACTCGACGAGTTGAAGAACGTCGTCGATCCCCTGAACTGGGACAAATGTCTGTCCACCTTCTTCTGTTCGATGCAAAAGATAGACGAGGAGTCGGACGGCTGGAGTCGGGTGCTCGAACACGTCAGCACCACCTGTTGGCTTACGAAAACGCAGATGAAGACGCCGCTGAAGTACTGGAAGAGCGAGGACCGGGACGAGCAGCAGCCACCCACTGCATTGGTCAACTACGCGCTCGAGGAGAGCCCGCCGTCTGGCGCCGAGGGGAACGGCCAGATCGTGGTCGACGAGGGCTTCATCAGGATGACATCGACCGCCGGCGATTCGGCCGTATCGGGCGTGCGGGTGCGCACCAGGAAGGTTGTCGGCCTCCGCAACTCGGCACTGACTCCGTTGGGGGTCCTTGCGTGCGCGATGGGATACGGCTACGAAGGCATCGACATGCTGCTCGACGGCGTGAAGAAGCGGAAGTCGGACAACGGGAAGGGCTGGACGGGCTGGACCCCTTCGCAGGCGCCGTCAGCGAGTGGATCCGCGCAGGGCACAGGCACCCCGGCGCAGCCGGCGCAGGGCACAGGCACCCCTGCGCAGCCGGCGCCGACTGTCGACGCAAATACCAGTCGTCGCGCTGTGGAGTTGGCCTTCGAGATGCTCAACGAGTGCATCGACGACGTGGCCGAAAAGAGCGCGGCCATCGCTGCCAAGTGGGCATCCGGGGTGGCGCCGATCGCCGAGACGATGACTTTCAGCACTGACTTGGCGGCCAGGCTGGCGACTGACCCTTGGCGCTATCTAGAGCGGCTGCGCTACCCGCCCCAAGGCGGTGACAAGTGACGACTACTCCTGGCCAGCGCACCACCCGGTACGCCGCAACGTCGCGTCGTCTCGTCGCCGAAGCGGGCAAGATCGTGCTGGATGCCAACGACGAGATCACCAAAGGGACATTCGACTTCGCAAAGTGGGCCAAGTCGGCGAATCAAATGGTCGATCTCGCCTTGACCGCGGGCCTCCAGCTGGTCCCGCCGATGATTCCGATTCCCTGTCTTGCGCAGGCAAACGAAGAGTACAGCGAGTCCGCTACTATTGAGGTCGACCCCGACAGTGCCTGCGAAAGAGCGCTTTCCGTTGCCAAGACGTTCGTCAAGGAAGGCGCGCCATCATGTGTGATCCCAGACGAGTTCGTTGTTTTTACGCCTGCGATCCTGCCCCGAGGCCGCAATAAGTTTCGGGTGAAGGTGAACTGGCCTGACCTCCGAAGCGGCTCGTATAAGGGCGAGATTCGGCTGACCCAAATTGGGACCGCCACCCCGCATGCCGACGAGGTAATCCGCACCATCGACCTGTGACCATGTTCGACACCCCGCAGACGATCGACGAACTGCTTGACCGCGCCATTCAGGCAATCAACCGCGGTGACCGTACGACCGCCAGTGCGCTGGCCGAGCGGGTCCTGGCCGTCGACAGCGGCAATCGGGATGCCGAGGACCTACTCGCCGCACCGGCGGCCGGCAGCGGCGAATTACGGCGGATGACAATTCTTTTCGCCGACGTGGTGGACTCCACCGCGCTGTCTATCCGCATAGAGCCGGAGACCTACCGCACGGTGATCGGACGCTACCGTCAACAGGTCAACGACATCGTCGACCGCTACGAGGGCCACGTGTTCTCCACTAAGGGCGACGGGCTGCTCGCCGTGTTCGGTCATCCCAAAGCCCACGAGGACGACGTGCGGCGAGCGGTGCAGACGGGCCTCGACATCACGCGTGACGTGACGAGGCTGAGCGAGCGGGTCCGATCGCGGTTCGGCTTCGACATCTCGGTGCGCGTCGGAGTTCATCGGGGTCTGGTCTATCTCGACGTCGCGCAAGACGACGTGTACGGGCTGGGCGCCAACCTCGCCTCCCGGGTCTCCGGACTGGCCCCTCCCGATTGTGTCGTTGTCTCCAGCGCGATCGCGCCCCTGGTGCGGGACTACTTCGACCTCGAGGCCCGGCCGGCCCAGCCCGTCAAAGGTATCGACGAGCCCGTCGACCATCACCTGGTCGTCGGCGAACGCGTCAGCCGGAGCCGAATTCCTCTGGGCCCGTTGGTCGGTCGCGACCGCGAGGTGGAATATCTGCGGGCCGGCTGGGCTACGGCGCAAAGCGGCTCACTGGCCGGCCCCGGGGTCGGCTTCATCGGCGAGGCCGGTGTGGGCAAAAGCCGGATGGCCACCGTCGCGGCCGATTTGGCCGAACAGTCGGGCAACCCGGTGCTTGCGCTGATCGGATCGCCGTTTCACACTGACGCCGGACTCTACCCTGTTCGCGCTCTGCTCGAGCAGCGGTGCGGTATCGAGCGCGCAACCGAGCAGGCGGAGCGGTTGAGCCTCCTGAACGACGAGCTGCAAGCGCGCGGACTCGCGCCGGAATCCGCGGTACCGCTGTTGGCGCCGGTGTTGGGCATCGGCGCCGAGCACGGCTATCAACCGGTGCGCGCCGAGGGCGCCAAGCTGTACAAACGCATCGTCGAGGCCACCGTTCATTATCTGCTTGCCTGCGCGGAAGGCGGCCCCGCGGTGGTGCTGGCCGAAGATATGCAGTGGTTCGATCCGTCGACGCTTGACGTTGTCGGGTCGCTGCTCGGCGCGAACACCGGCGGATTACTCGTGGTACTCACCGCGCGCGACATCGACTCACTTGGAAAGGCAACTGCTGTCAAGGTTTTCGACCTTCCGCCGTTGACCTCCAAGGAAACCGACGAACTGATCACCGCCCTCGACCCGACATTGTCCGCCGACGAGCGCGGCGAAGTCGCTCGCCGCTGCGACGGCGTGCCGCTCTACATCGAAGAAGTCGTCACCAAGATGCATGAGCAGCCAACCGACGGCGCACGGTGGGCGCGCGTCCCCGATGCCCTTTATGAGCCGTTGTTCGCGCGGCTCCGGGCGAGCGACAACACGATTCAGGTCGTCGAGGCCGCGGCCACGATCGGCCGCGAATTCGACCGCGACATCCTGCAGAATGTCGTCGATATGACGACCAAATCCGAATTCGACGACGCGATCAGCCATCTCAAGGCCGCGCGTGTCTTCGAGCCGACGGGTATGGACAGCTGGCGGTTTCGGCATGAGCTGCTGCGTGAGGTCTCCTATGAACTGCCACCACCCAGCGTGCGCCGGACACTGCACGGCCGGGTGGCCGATGTGCTCGTCGGCGCCTCGCACAATCCCGACTGGCACTTGGTCGCCCTCCACTACGAACACGCGGAACGCTTCGACGAGGCCGCGAACGCACACCAGCAGGCGGCCAACGACGCCCGCCGCCGCGGCGCCCTCGAGGAAGCCCGCGCCTGCCTCACCCGTGCCATTGCGCAGATCGAACGGGTGGCCCCGAGTCCGGTCCGCGACCGGCGCGAGATAAGGCTGCGCCTTCGTCGCGGCTTCCTCGCCTCGGCGGCAGAAGGAACCGCCAGCCCACAGGCTGCCAGGGACTTCGAGCGTTGCCTCCGGCTCGCCGGAACAGACCTGCGCGAGGCCGAGCTCTTCTCGACCCTGACCGCCCTGTGGGCGTATTACCTGCCGCGCGGGGACCTGCGCCGAACACTGCAGGTGTCGGAGTCCATACGCGGGCAGGTCTCGGGCGACCGGCGCTGGTTTCACAGGTTGAACGATGCCGGGTTCGGCATGGTCGCCTGGTATGGCGGGGATTTCGCCGACGCGCGCGCGCTGCTGGAGGAAGCCACCGCCGGGGTGACGGGCAAAGACCTCACCGACGAATCGGTGTGGTTTGTTCCCAATGAGCCGATCGCGTCCATGCATACGCACCTGGCGCTCGCGCGGTTCGTCCAGGGCGATCTCACCGGCACCGAGGAGCAACTCGCCGAAACCGTTTGTCGGGTGGCCGGGCTCGGCTTCCCGCAAGGGCCGTTCAGTCATGCCTATCTGCGCTGCTATGAAATCTGGATACGCATCGAGGCCGGCCAGCTCGACCGCGCCGCCGAAATCGTCGAGGAACTGAACCGGCAAGCCAAACGGCACGGGTTCGACTTCTGGATCTCGGTCGCCGCGACCCAGCAGGCCGCCGTCGGCGCGCTGTCCGCACTGGCCGACGCGGAGCACGACCCGGAGGCGTTGCGGCCCCACATCGACATCATGACGTTGTTCGTCAACGGCTGGCGGCAGGCGGAGGCGAAGCTGTTCGTGACGTTCTACGACGCGGTTCTCGCCCGGCTGCTGACGGCCGCCGGCAGGACCGACGAAGCACGCGAACGCCTCGACATCGCGCTGCAATTGGGACAGGAGACCGGCGTGAACTTCTACCGCGCCGAGCTGTTGCGCCTGCGTGCCCACACCACAAAGGACGTCGACGCACGTGCTGCAGACCTGCGCGCCGCCATCGACACGGCCCGCGAGCAGGCAGCGTCGATCTTCGAATTACGAGCCGCGCTGGACCATTTCGAGCTGCACGGCGAATCCGCGAGAGCCCCACTGGCAGGCGCGATCAGCCGCTTTCCTGACGACAGCGGCTGGCCGGAGCTCGTCCGGGCGCGGGCACTGCTCGGGTGAGCCGGCCCGGGGGCAAGGTCGCCATCCTCGGCGGCGGTATGGCCGGGCTGAGCACCGCCTGGCGGCTGAGCGAGCCCGGGTGGCGTGATCGCTTCGACTCCATCACCGTCTACCAACGGGGCTGGCGACTCGGCGGTAAGGCCGCATCCAGCCGCGGCGCACACGGGCGGATCGAGGAACACGGGCTGCACATCTGGCTGGGCTATTACGAGAACGCGTTCGGGTTGCTTCGCGAGTGCTACACCGAACTCGACAGGGCCACAAATGATCCGGCAGCGCCGATCAAGACCTGGGACCAGGCGCTGATTCCGGGGGACAATCTCGGTCTGGCGGATGAATTCGGCGGCGACTGGCTGATGTGGCTGGGCACCTTCACCCGTAACGACGGGCTGCCCGGAGAGCCGGACGCCACCGGACGGGAGATGACGGTCGAGGAGTTCATCCGCCGCGCCCTGCGGCTGGTGCGCGATTTCGCCGAATCTCAGCGCGGGGCAACGCCTGTCGGGCTTACGCTGTCCACCTCACCCGACCCGCCACCCGCCACGCGATGGATCGACGCAGTTGCGGACGCGGCGTTCGTGGCGCTACTCGCGCTGGCCGATCCGCAAACTTCTCGCTCCACGCTGACCCGGATGATCGGGGGCGCGGTCGACGCGGTGCGCGACGCACTCGACTACGAGCGCCGGCCCGACCACAAGCGGTCATGGCAGCTGCTGTCGATGATGATCGCGGTGATCCGCGGCATCCTCGCCGACAACTTGGTCACCGATCCGCGGGGCTTTCGGGCAATCAACAACGAGGATTACCAGGCGTGGCTTCTGCGCCACGGGGCACACCCGGACGTGCTGGACTTCGCGTTGGTGCGCGGCCTGTACGACCTCGTCTTCGCCTATGAGGATGCCGACCCCACGCGGCCGTCATTCGGGGCGGGACAAGCGATCTTCCTGACCGCCCTGGCTCTCTTCAGATACAAGGGGGCGATCTTCTGGAAGATGACCGCGGGAATGGGCGACGTGGTTATCGCTCCGTTGTACCAGGCGTTGCGGCGGCGCGGTGTCGAGTTCGAGTTCTTCCACCGTCTCGACGCCCTGCACCTCGACGACCGGCATCTGGCGATCGACGCGATCACGATGGGCCGACAGGTCCACCTCGCCAACGGCGTCAACCACTACGAACCGTTGACAAAAGTGCGCGGGCTGCCAGTGTTCCCGAGCATGCCGTTGAGCGACCAGCTTGCCGCACCCGGACAAATCCCCTGCGGTGGTTGGCATTCGCTGGAAACCTACTGGTCTGACCACGCCGACGCCGACACCCGGGTCCTGCGCCGCGGCGTCGACTTCGACCATGTGGTGCTCGCCGTATCCGTGGGCATGCTTCCTGTCGTCGCCGGTGAGCTGATCGAGGATCGAGTCGAGTGGCGGGAGATGACGTCGAGCATCCGCACGGTCGCCACTCAGGCGTTTCAGATCTGGCTTCGCCCGGACGAGCCGTCGCTGGGGTGGAATGAACAGGCTGTGACGATCAGCGCCTACCTTCGCCCGTTCGAGACCTGGGCTTCGATGCCGCAGACGCTGTGGAGCGAGGACTGGCCCGAGCACGATCGGCCCGGCACCGTCGCCTACTTCTGTGGCACGCTCAACGCGACCTGGCCGACGGCGGAAGTCGGTACCGGTTACTTGCGCCGATACGAGCAGCGGGTACGGGATGACGCCGCCGACTTCGTCGACCGAAACCTCAAGCCGTACTTCCCGCGCGCGGTCAGCGAAGACGGGTTCAGCTGGCATCTGCTCAGCGGTGTCAACGGCGAACGGGGTCCGGCCGCACTGGGCACCCAGCACGTGAGCGTGAACGTCGATCCGTCGGATCGCTATGTGCAGTCAGTTCCGGGCACGGAGCGCTATCGCGTGCGGCCCGACGAAAGCGGTTACGACAACTTGGTGTTGGCCGGCGACTGGACTGACTCAGGCATGAACGCGGGGTGCATTGAGGCCGCCGTCCTGTCCGGCCTGGAAGCCGCGAATGCGCTGCTCGGCCGTCACCGTTACCACGGTATCCGCGGCTACTACATGCCTTGACAGGTCGTCTGCCCGATGAGTCTCGTTCGCACGGTCGGCGTCCCTGACCCGGACCTTGCCGGACACCAGCAACGGCAGCAACGCGTCACGGAACGCAGACAACCGCGTGGATTCGGCCCGTCGCGCGTGACACAGCGCACCCAGGCTCGTAATCGTCTGCGCCGCCTCGCTGGTCAAACGGCGCACATCTCGTACCCGAGCATAGAACAGTTCACGCGGCTGGATCCGCTGGTGGCTCCCCGAGGTCCCAGCCACCTTCCGTTGCAAGGTGTTTGCGACATCACGTTGCCGTACCGCCGACCACAGGGCCGACGAATCAACACCAATCGGCCTCAGTACCACGAACTCCGTGCTGGCCAACGCCATTTCTGACGGCAGACTCGCCACATTCCAGATTCGCGGAATTCTGGGATTGAGCTTGGCAAACAACACGCACGGCTCCGACAAGAGGAACTTGCCGCTCTTCACGGATTCAGCGCTGACGACGCGTGGTTTCGCCCCGTCATCGAACGCCGGAAGGCTGAAGTGGGCCACCACATCGTCGAATTCGCCCACGTTGAGGAATGCCGTCGACCGGCTCGCCAGGCTGGACAGTGGCACGTAATCGGAGACCGACTCCGCCGCGGCAACCATCAAAGTCTCAGCAATCTCGATCACACGTTCATTGCCGGCTATTTTGTCGTCGAGTGCGCCGAGCAGCTCGGCAATCCGCCGGCGTTGCGGCGCTGCGACAGCCCAGACCGAAACGTCACGCAGAATTCTCTGATTGAGCAGAGGCTGTCCCGATCCGGATCGGTGATCGCCCAGCCTGCAGGTTTGCAACGCGTAATACCAATACCGTGTTTCTTGCGGGTCTTTGGACCGGCATACCAGTGCGTTCTCGGTAACCCAGACATCGGAATCGCAATATCGCAGGCTGCCACAATATGATCCAACGCGCCCAAGGACGATCAGCGGGCCGCTCGCGTTGTGTTCTGGGGCATAACCGATCGCCCCGTTGGCTCCGTAGACGCGAAAACGGCCGTCTGACGCTCGTCGCGGCACGCTGCTTCCGTTGCTGAAGTCGAAATGATCACCCAGTCTGGTCTTCACCGCAGGCGCTCCACTTGCTGGCGCACAACTTTTTCCAAGCGCGCGGATTCGTCGAGCGCTGCCAGCAGGTCCTTGGTCAACCGCGCGATCTTCTCGTCGACCGGCTCGCCGAGGTCCTCAGCGGCAGGAGCGCCGACATAGCGTCCCGGCGTAAGCGTGTAATCCGCCGCTCTGATGTCGTCCAGCGACACGGAATTGCAAAATCCCGGAACATCTTGGTAGGTACGGTCTTTGGCCGCGGCCGATTCGGATCCGCGCCACGCGCGATAGGTGTCGCCGATACGGACGACGTCGTCGTTCGTCAGGACGCGCTCGGCGCGGTTCACCAGGCAGCCGAGCCGGCGAGCGTCGACGAACAGCACCTGTCCGGACCGGTCGACGCCCGCAGCCTTGTCCATATCGAAAAACCACAGGCATGCCGGGATTCCGGTGCTGCGAAACAGTTGTGCGGGCAGCGCGACCATGCACGACACCAGGTCCGCCTCGACGATCCGCGCGCGAATGTCACCTTCCCCGGCCGTGTTTGACGACATCGAACCGTTCGCCATCACCACACCGGCCTTCCCGGCTGGGGCCAGTTTGGACAGGATGTGCTGGATCCAGGCGTAGTTGGCGTTGCCGGCAGGCGGGACACCGAAACGCCAGCGCGGGTCTTGTTCGTCGCGGGCCCAATCCTTGATGTTGAATGGCGGATTGGCCATCACGTAGTCCATCTGCACACCGGAGTGCTGGTCGTTGACGAAGGTGTCGCCGCACCGCGTGCCCAAGCCCGCGTTGTTGATGCCGTGGATGGCGAGGTTCATTTTCGCCATTCGCCAGGTCTGCTCGACGCTTTCCTGTCCGTAAATCGAGACATCTTTCGGATCGCCATCGTGTTCGGCGATGAAGTTCTCGGTCTGCACGAACATCCCGCCCGAGCCGCAGCACGGGTCATACACCCGCCCGCTTGACGGTTCGAGGACCTCGACGATCACCCGCACGACGCTGGGCGGGGTGAAGAATTCGCCGCCCCGCCTTCCTTCCGCGCGAGCGAAATTGCCCAGAAAGTACTCGTACACCTCGCCCATCAGGTCCCGGGCACGCCGGCTGCCCTGCCCGCTGAATCGCGCGCCGTCGAGCAGCTGCACCAGCTCACCAAGCCGGCGCTGATCAAGGTCTTCGTAGAGCCGCGGCAGCGTTGCGGCCAGCGCGGGATTCGCCGTCATGACGGCATCCATTGCGTCATCGATGAGCCGACCGATGTCGGCTTTTGCCTTGTCGGACAAGAACTCCCAGCGTGCACTTGGAGGCGCTACGAAGACGCCCCGATCATCGCGGGCGTCGGAGACGTATTTCAGGAACACCAGGCCGAGGATGACGTCCTTGTACTGGCTGGCCGACAGGGACCCGCGCAGCTTGTTCGCCGCCTTCCAGAGCGTGTCTTTGAGCTCTTTCATCGTTGACGGTTTCGTCGTTGACAGGTGTGTCATCAGCTGGCCCGCTTGGCAGCCGCGCGCAGCTCCCCGGTCAGGTCGCCGCGGCCGGACACGCTGAACCCACCCAGGCCCAGCCATGACGCCATGGACTCCAGTTCGCCGGCCAGCGCGGCGGCAACGCGCGCTCGTGGTATGTCCGGCTCACCGAACGCGCCTACGACACGCAGCGTGTCGCGGGCGCGGTCGGCCTTGAGGTCGACTCGCGCGACCAGATGCCCGTCCAGCAGCAGCGGCCACACGTAGTAGCCGTAGTGGCGTTTGGCCGGCGGGGTGTAGATCTCGATGCGGTAGTGAAAGCCGAACAGCCGCTCCACCCGCGGCCGGAAAAAGATCAACGGGTCGAACGGACACAGCAGCGCGGTGCCGCGGTCCAGGCGCGGCACGGTCCGGCCGGACCGCAGATACGCCGGCGCGGGCCAGCCGTCGACCTGGACGCGCTCGATCTCTCCGGCTGCCACCAGGTCAGCGAGAGCCGGCTTGGCCTGCCCGGCCGACAGCCGGAAGTAGTCGCGGATGTCGGCCTCGGTGCCCACGCCCAGCGCGGTGGCGGCCCGCAGCACGAGCTCGCGGATTGCCTCGTCGTCGTCGACTTCGCGGGCGAGCACGCTCACCGGAAGCACCCTTTCCACCAGGTCGTAATGGCGAGCGAAACCCACCCGGGTGGCCGTGGTGAGCACGCCGGAAGCGAACAGCGCCTCGGCCACCCACTTGGTGTCGCTGCGGCCCCCCCACCACGGCTCCACTTCCTTGCGCGGCTCGGCCGCCAAATAAGCTTCGATCTGCCCGGCGGTGCTGGGCCCCAGTTCGGCGACGGCGGCGACGATGTCCTCGGCGAGCCGCGGGTTGGCCTTGACGATATGGGTGCCCCAGCGACCGTGCCTCACCTGACGTCAGGCCCTCGGTGTCAACCTGTCGTGGGCCTGGTTAGGAACACCAGACGGAACTTGCCGATATGGATCTCGTCGCCGCTGGCCAGCACAGCCGACTGCACCGGTTCACGATTGAGATAGGTCCCGTTGAGGCTGTCGAGGTCGACGACCCGGAATTCGCCGTTTTCCCTTCGGAACTCGGCGTGCCGACGGCTGACGGTGACGTCGTCGAGGAAGATGTCGCTGCCGGGATGCCGACCAGCGGATGTGACGGACTGATCCAGCAGGAACCGCGCCCCGGCGTTGGGGCCGCGCTTCACGACAAGCAGCGCCGAGCCGTTCGACAACTCTTCGACTTCCCACACCTCCGCCTCAGCGGCGGCGGAAGCGTCGAGCTCGCCTAGCAAATCCTCGCGGAAAGCGGGGGTAGTTTCCCTGGTGACGTCGTCAGACGTCTGGTCGTTGTCCTCTTGGCTCACGTGCTGTTCCTTGTCGGCCAGTTCTGGCGGTATGGCATGAGCTTCAGTCACCTGACCCTACCTACTACTCTCGGACGTTATCGGCGGACTAGCTCTGTGGTCGCGTTTGACCGAGTCAGCGCCAGTTTCGGGGTTGGCGCAATGTGCGTCCTAGAAGAAAGTGCCCGTGTCGGTACTGGCGCATCCGCCAGCGCAGCAGTGACCAGTCGTCGACCGACATCAAAGCGGCCTCGTGCGCCCAGTACTCCACCAGCAGCCGCGGCGAGCGCACGCTGTGAGACCAGGCGGCGCGGTCCAGCACGTCGCGGT
This sequence comes from uncultured Actinomycetota bacterium, assembly GCA_963784665.1. Taxonomy (GTDB): domain Bacteria; phylum Actinomycetota; class Actinomycetes; order Mycobacteriales; family Mycobacteriaceae; genus Mycobacterium. The sequence goes on along the minus strand of CAWASA010000017.1, from coordinate 384,580 downwards.
CGTATGGGCCCAGCCGACTGAACACGGGCGCGTAATGGGCACGGACCGCTACCGACACCGAATCCAGTTGCAGCACTTGGATCCGGGATATCAGCCGCTTCAGATGCGCGCGGGTGATCGGGCCAGCCGGTTGGGGCTCGCTAAATCCTTGGGCCGCAACGGCTATCCGCCGGGCCTGCGCGGCGGGCAGCCTACGGCTCCGGGTCGACACGGCGCCGAGAATACCGGTCCTTTCGGGTGCCCTCAGCGGCGAGGCTACCGCGAGCTCACCCCGTGCTGATTTTCTGGTCCACCGGCACCACGGTGCTCGTTTCCGGGCTCGCCTCCGGCGGATTCTTTCGTTCTTGGTATGCCGAGTCAAGAGCGGCCGGAACCGCTTCAAGGTCGCGGTATACGCCCATCAGTTGCTCCAGGATCTCGATTCGCTGCTGGCTCGCCTCGTCCACCGCCCGCCGGGCATCCTGCCACGCCTCATCGATCGCCGATTGGGTTTCAGCGCGCATGCCGGCCAGTTCGGCGTCGAGCTTTTTCTTGGTTTCCTCACACTCGGCTTCCAGGGCTTTTCGCTGCGCGCCCAGGTCCGCCAACAGCTCCTCGTGCTTTCGCTGCTCGGCCTCGGCCTCGGCCTGCGCCGCCGCGATCAGCGCCTCTGCTTCGGCCCGCGCCTCGGCCTGCATCTCGGAAACCTCGTCGACCGCACGCCGCAGCATCTTCGCCATCCGTTGTTGCATCGCGTGGGGCGAGGGTGAGGTGTCGGTGAGGACGGCGACCTCCTTCCGCAGCGCGGCTGCTTCATTGCCGGATTCCTCCAGCCGGGCCCTCAGGCTCTCGACGTCGTCGAGCAGCAGCTGCTGCTTGGTGGTCAACACCTCGATGTAGGCATCAACCGCAGCCGGATCGTAGCCCCTGAAGGTGCGAGAGAACGTCTTTATGGGTTCGGTTATCACTGCCAATTCCCCCTTCTGGAAACGACTGTAGGCCCGGTGAGACCAATCCCCGAGTCGAGTATGTCAGGTCATGCCGTTGCGGACACGAGCGCTCATGACCGCTGGTAGCTGTGAAACCGGTACCGCAGCCCCGAACGGCTGAGGCGCCACTCCCCCGTCTCACCCAGCCAGGTCTCGTCGAGCACCGGGGCCAGAGCGTCGTCGTCGTCGCGCGGCAGATCGATCTCGACTTCGGTGACTTCGCATCGGGTGGCCTGGGGCAGCGCGAGCTGATAGATCTGCGCGCCACCGATGACCCACGTCTCCGGCTCGGTCAGGGCATGTTCCAGTGAATCGACCACCTGCGCTCCGTCGGCCACGAAGTCAGTTTGGCGGGAGAGTACGACATTTCTGCGGCCCGGCAGCGGCCGAACCCTGGCCGGCAACGACTCCCAAGTCCGCCGGCCCATGACGACCGTGTGCCCGATGGTCACCTGTTTGAACCGGGCCAGGTCTTCGGGCACCCGCCACGGGATGTCGCCGCCGCGGCCGATGACACCGGACGTCGACTGAGCCCAGACCAGGCCCACTTCCGTCATACGCGCCGCTCCTCGATCCCGGCTTGGAAGCTATCCGAGCCGGCATCATCGTCGCCGGCGCGCGTCATACAGCGACTGGGGCTTTGATCGCCGGGTGCGGATCGTAGTTTTTCACGACAACGTCGTCGTAGATGTAGTCGAAGATCGAATCCCTTTGCGCCAGATACAGTTCGGGGTACGGCCGTGGCTCCCGGCTCAGTTGCAGCTGCACCTGCTCGACGTGGTTGTCGTAGATGTGGCAGTCGCCGCCCGTCCAGACGAACTCGCCGACCGCTAGACCGGCCTGGGCGGCCATCATGTGAGTGAGCAGCGCGTAGCTGGCGATATTGAACGGCACACCGAGAAACAGGTCGGCGCTGCGCTGGTAGAGCTGGCAGCTCAGCCGCCCGTCGGCCACGTAGAACTGGAAGAACGCGTGGCACGGTGGCAGCGCCATCTGCGGGATTTCGCCGACGTTCCAGGCCGACACGATGATGCGCCGCGAATTCGGGTCGGTGCGCAGCAAATCCACCGCAGCGCTGATCTGGTCGATGTGCTCCCCCGTCGGCGTCGGCCAGGACCGCCACTGCACGCCATATACCGGCCCGAGATCACCTGTGCTGCTGGCCCATTCGTCCCAGATGGTGACTCCGTGCTCCTGCAGCCAGCTGACGTTGGAATCACCACGCAAGAACCACAGCAACTCGTAGACCACCGACTTTAAATGCACCTTCTTGGTGGTCAGCAGCGGGAAGCCGGCCGACAGGTCGTAGCGCAACTGCTGGCCGAACAGGCTGCGGGTCCCGGTTCCGGTGCGGTCGGGTTTAGCCGCACCCCGCTCGAGCACCAGGTGCAGCAGGTCCTCGTAGGGCGTCGGGATCGGCACGCGGTCAGCTTAGCGCCGACCGCAAGCGCGGCGAAGCCGGGCGCGGCGGGTCGGCGCCGATGACTTAGCGCCGACCGCAAGCGCGGCGAAGCCGGGCGCGGCGGGTCGGCGCCGATGAATTTACGCCCAGACCTCAGGAGTAGAACGGATGCCATGCCGAAAATCACTGACAGCATCACCACTCCCGACGGCGCCTGTACCGTCGAGTTGTTCATCCCCGAGGGGTCCGGCCCCTGGCCCGGCGTGGTCATGTATCCCGACGCCGGCGGGGTGCGCGGCACCTTCGAACAGATGGCCGCGAAACTGGCCGGATTCGGCTACGCCGTGCTGCTTCCGGATGTGTACTACCGCAGCGGCGACTGGGCCCCGTTCGACATGGCGACCGTATTCGGCGACCAGCAAGAGCGTCGGCGGCTGTTTTCGATGATCGGCAGCATCACTGGGGACAAGGCGGCCAGTGACGCCGGCGCCTTCTTCGACTACCTGGCCGCACGCCCCGAAGTGTCCGGCGAGCGATTCGGCGTGTGCGGCTACTGCATGGGTGGGCGGATGTCGCTGATGGTCGCCGGCCGGGTACCCGACCGCGTCGCGGCCGCAGCGTCCTTCCACGGCGGCGGCCTGGTGACCGACGCCGCGGACAGCCCGCACCTGTTGGCCGACCGGATGAGCGCCACGGTTTATGTGGGTGGCGCCGAGAACGACGCGTCGTTTACGGCCGATCATGCCGAACAGCTTGACAAGGCGCTGACAGCGGCCGGTGTGGCCCACACCATCGAGTGGTACTCGGCGGCCCACGGGTTCGCGGTCCCAGACAACGCGCCCTACGACCCGGCCGCCGCCGAGCGGCATTGGGCGGCGATGACGGATCTCTTCGGTTCGGCGCTACGGGGTTAAGGTAGCGGCGTTAGCGGAGTGCGAGGGCCTTCACCTGTCCAGCCAGCCCTGGCCTAAAAATCGTTGCGAGCGCTATTCGGTGCGTCGCCGGAAATCACTACTCACCTAGTTCGAGGGCAGGTCCACCAACTCGGCCAATCGGGCGCGGTGACGGTATGCGGTGCCAAAGGCCAACTGGTCGCTCTTGGCCCGCTTGAGGTACAAGTGCGCCGGATACTCCCACGTCATGCCGATGCCGCCGTGTAGCTGTATGCACTCTTCGGCGGCGTGCACAGCGATGCCGCCGCAGTAAGCCTGAGCGATGGCCGCCGCGATTCTTGCGTCTTCATCGCCCCGAGCGCACGTGTCGGCGGCGTAGCGGGCCGCCGCCGTGGCCGCGCTGACCTCAAACCACATATCCGCCAACCGGTGCTTGATCGCCTGGTACGAACCGATCGCGCGGCCGAACTGCTTGCGCTGCTTGGCATAGTGCAGCGTGGTGTCGAAGCACCACTGCGCCAGTCCGAGTTGCTCGGACGCGAGCAGAGCCGCCCCCGTCAGCAGCGCCTCATCGATCGGCCCGTTCGCCGGCCCGACGCGGGATGACTCTGACCCCGAAAACAGCACATTCGCAAGGGGTCTCGTCATATCCAGCGCCAGCACCGGTGACACCTGCACGCCGGCCGCGGTCCGGGAAACGGTATGCAACTCGGGTCCGTCCGCGCCGGCAACCGGCACCACCAGCACGTCGGCTTCACCGGCACCGGCGACGCTGGTGACCGATCCGCGCAATCCGTCGGCGCCGCTGCTCACCCCTACCACCGGATCGCCCGGCGCTGTCGAGAGCGGCACCACTAAAGCCGCGGTCAGCTCGCCCTGCGCCAGCGCCGACACCGTCTCGGTGTCACCGGCTCGCAGCAGCGCGACCGTGGCCAGGATCGCGCTGGACAAAAACGGCACCGGTGCGACGGACCGGCCGATCTCCTCCATGACGACAGCGGCCTCACGGGCACCCGCACCGGCACCGCCCAGCGACTCGGGAACCAGCAACCCGGCCACTCCCAGCTCGGCGGCAAGCGTCCGCCAGACACCTGAAAAGTCTTGCGGCGCTGGGTCATAGGCATGCGCCACCGATTCGGGTGGGCAGCGGTCGGCGAAGAACTGGCGAACGCTGTCCCGCAATGCCTCCTCGGTGTCGGAGTACAGCAAGTCGCCGGTGCGCGCGCTCTTGAGGCTCATCGGTCTAGGTCCTTCCAGGCGACGTCTTTGTCAACGCGGTGTTCGCCCGGCAGGCCAAGAATCCGCTCGGAAATCGTGTTACGCAAGATCTCCGAGGTGCCGCCCTCAATCGAGTTGCCGCGCGCCCGCAGGTAGCGGTATCCGGGCTCGCGTCCGATCAGATCGACGACTTCCGTTCTGCGCATAGCCCAGTCGTCGTAATGCAGCCCGGACTCGGCGTGCAGCTCGATGTCGAAACCCGAGATCGCTTGTGCCAGATTGGCGAAAGCCACCTTCATGCCGGCGCCTTCGGGTCCGGGCTGACCCGCGACTGCCTGCTGTCGCAGCCGTTCACCGGCCAGCCGAAGAACCTCTGCATCGATCCACAGCCGCATCAGCTCGTCGTGCATCGCAGGGTTGCGCAGCGCAGGCTCGTTTCGCCAGGCTTCGGTGACCTTGCCGATGAGCCCGCCCTCCCGGGGAGCCCCGGGACGAGAACCGATCGCGACCCGCTCGTTGTTGAGGGTGGTGGTCGCAACTCGCCAGCCGCCGCCCTCCGGTCCGAGCCGGTTCGCATCGGGCACCCGGACGTCGGTGAGGAACACCTCGTTGAACTCGGCCTCGCCCGTGATCTGGCGCAGCGGCCGGACTTCCACACCCGGTTGCGTCATGTCGCAGAGAAAGTAGGTCAGGCCGGCGTGTTTGGGCACCGTCGGGTCGGTGCGAGCGACCAGGATGGCCATCTGCGCGTGCTGGGCCATCGACGTCCACACCTTCTGCCCGTTGACAATCCACTCGTCACCGTCGCGGACCGCGCGGGTGGCCGCCCCTGCCAGATCCGATCCCGCACCCGGTTCGCTGAACAACTGGCAGTAGACGTGCTCACCGGTGAACAACGGACGCAGGAACTTTCGCTTCTGCTCGTCGGTCCCGAACGCCGCGATGGTCGGTGCGGCCATACCCATTCCGATGAAGTTCTTCACGGTGCCGCCCACCGGCGCGCCCGCGGCGGCCAGCTGGGCGTCGACCCGCTCCTGGGCAGTCCGCGGCAGATCCAGCCCACCGAAGCCCGGCGGCAGGTGTACCCAAGCCAGCCCCGCGTCGTACTGGGCGCCGAGAAATTCCCGCGGGTCGCTGGTCGCGGGGTCGTGCTCGTCCAACAGTGCCCGCACCCGCGCGTCCAGGCCGGCTGTGTCTATGGCGCTCATTGCTTGCCGCCCGGTTGAGCGCGGAAGCCCTGCGCGGCACCGAGCAGTAGACCCCCGTCGATGATCATCGTCTCGCCGGTGATCCAGCTCGCCGCATCAGAGACCAGGAAGGCGACCGCCGCGGCCACATCGATCGGCTCGCCGATGCGCCCGAGCGCTATCGACGACGCCAGCGGGTCCTCGTGGTCCTTCCACAGCGCCTCGGCCAGCCTGGTGCGAACCACGCCGGGACAGACGGCATTGACCCGGATGCCCGGGGAAAGTTCGAGCGCCAGTTGCTTGGTGACGTGGATCAGCGCAGCCTTGGTGGCGTTGTACATACCCATCGCCGGCGACTGGTGCATGCCGCCAATGGAGGCGGTGTTGATGACCGAACCGCCGTGCTCGCCCATCCACGACTTGACGACGAGTGAGGTCCACAGCAGCGGCGCCCACAGGTTGACGTCGAAGATCTTGGTGAACCGGGCGTGATCCTGGTCGATCAGCGGACCGTATGCCGGATTGGTTCCCGCGTTGTTGACCAGGATGTCCACGCTGCCGAAGCGCTCGCACGCGAGGTCGACGCAGCGCCGCGCGGCGTCTTCGTCGACCGCGTGAGCGCCGACGCCGAGGGCCCGCTCCCCCACCTGCGCCGCGGCCTCCTCGGCGGCCTCCTGCTTGCGGGCGGTGAGCACCACATTGGCCCCCGCGGCTGCCAGTTGTTGAGCGATCGCCAAACCGATTCCGCGCGAGGCACCGGTGATAATCGCGGTGCGGCCGGTCAGATCCAGTGAGGTCATAGTGGTATGCCTTCTGTTGTGTTGTAGCCGGACTCGGCCTGCGGCGGGCGTCGGTTTGGCCCGTTTTTCAGCGCGATGTTTATACACATGTGTACGTGGTAAACGACAGGCATGTTAGCGAAATTAACCCTCATGAAAACACTGCTGGTGGCCGGGGCATCTGCTGCGGCGGTCGCCGTCGCGCCGACGGCCGCAACGGGGGCTTTTGTGCCTGCCTCAGCGACGGTCACCGCAGCTCCTACGCACGTGGTCTTCAAGGACGACCCGGGTGGCGGCGGCTGCGATGTCAACGGCAACTGCGGCTCGGGAGGCCAGAACGGCGGCCCCGGCGGCGGTCCTGGCGGCCATGGCTGCGTCCCGGGCGTCGGTTGCGGCTCCGGAGGACAGTTCGCCGGCCCCGGTGGCGTACCGGGTGGCACCGGATGCCTGCCGGGCGTCGGCTGCGGCTCCGGTCGCGCCTAACCAGTTCGACCTCTCAGACTCCCCGGCAGCCTGGTAATCCAGGCCCGGGAGGCTGCGGGGTCGATGACGTCGTCAAGCTCGAACGTGGTGGCCGAGCGCAGCGCCTTCCCGTGCTCGTAGGCCGCCGCCACGAGGCGGTCGAAGAGGCTCTGTCGTTCGACCGGGTCGGCTACGGCGGCTAGCTCCTTGCTGAACCCAAGGCGCACCGCCCCTTCCAGGCCCATGCCGCCGATCTCACCGGTCGGCCAGGCGATGGTGAACTGCGGTGCACGGAACGAACCGCCGGCCATCGCCATCGCCCCCAGTCCATAACCCTTACGCAAGATGATCATTCCGAGCGGCACCGTGAGCCGCGCGCCCAGGACGAACATCTGGCCGAACCGGCGAACCGCTGCCTCTTTTTCCGCGTCCGGCCCGACCATGAAGCCGGGGGTGTCGCATAGCGAGATCACCGGCAACCGAAACGACTCACACAATGTGAAGAAGTCGCCGACCTTGTCGGCCGCCTCGGCGTCGATCGCGCCGCCCAGATGGTGAGTGCTGCTGGCAATCAACCCATATGCCACACCCTCGACGCGAACCAGCGCGGTGACGATCCCAACGCCGTAGTCGGGCCGCAGCTCCAGGATGGAGCCGACGTCGATGATCGCCTCGATCGCCCGATGTACGTCGTAGGCGCGTAACCGGTTCTGCGGGACCACATGTCGGGCCAGCCGCGGATCTGGCGCCTCCCACTCGTCCAGGCCGCCCTGGAAGTACGACAGATACCGCTTGGCCAGCGACACAGCATGTGCCTCGTCGCGGGCGACCAGGCTGACCACACCGTTTTTCCGCTGCACCTCGATCGGCCCGATCGCCTCCGGCGGGTACACCCCCAGCCCGCCGCCCTCGATCATTGCCGGTCCGCCCATTCCGATGTTGGCGTCCGGGGTCGCGATGATCACGTCACACACCCCGGCCAGCGCGGCATTGCCGGCGAAGCAACGGCCCGAGACGATCGACACCAGCGGCACGCGGCCGCGCAGCCCCGCCAGCATTCGGAAGGTCGGCACGTCCAGCCCGGCTGCGCCGCCGACGTCGGTGTCGCCGGGCCGGCCACCGCCGCCCTCGGCGAACAGCACCACCGGCAGCTGTCTTCGCGCGGCGAGATCGAAGACGCGGTCGGTTTTGGCGTGGTTGCGCATGCCCTGTGTTCCGGCCAGCACGGTGTAGTCGTAGGACACCACGACGGCCTCGGCCGCTGGTCGCCCGAAACGGTCCGCGCCGATCGTGGCCAGGCCGGCGACCAAGCCGTCGGCCGGGGTGTTGGCGATCAGGTCCTCTTCCGAGCGCCGGCTGCGCTGCGCGGCGACGGCCAACGCGCCATATTCGACGAAGCTGTCGGCATCGACCAGGTCGGCGATGTTCTCGCGGGCGGTACGGCGAGCCTGCTTGTGCCGCTTGACGACAGCGGCGTGACGGCCCTCGTCACGAGTGAGTAAATGCCGGTGGGCAACCTCGTCGAGGTCGGCGCGTGGCCGGTCCAGGTCTACTGCGGCCGTCGAGTTCTCGCCGTCGGCGCCGGCCTCCGTGCGGGTGAAGATCAACAACGGGTCTCCGGTTCCGACGACCTGGCCGGGCGTCACCAAAATGCGGACGGTCCGCACTGCGTCCGGCGCGACGAGTACATGCTGCATCTTCATCGCCTCGAGGATGACCAGTTGGCCGCCGGCACCGAATTCAGCGCCTTCGGGTGCCACCTCGACCACGGTGCCGGCCAATTGTGTGCGCAGTACTTCCTCCCCCGGGTGGAGCTCGACCGTCGCGATACGCACGTCGTGCAGGTGAGACAGCGCTGCAGCCGCCAACTCGGGGAGTTTCTCGTCAAGAAACCCCGTCGTCACCCAGCCTGACTGGAACTGGCTGTCGGACAGCAGCTCTCGTAACAAACCGACGTTAGTGCCCACGCCATCGATACTGAACTCGCTCAGGGCGGTCAGTGTCTTGCGCACCGCCGCCGGGAAGGACGACCCGTGCACATGGGTGATGACCTTGGCCAGCAGTGAGTCGTATTGTGGGCTAGCGACCAGCCCTGGCCGGCCATAGGTGTCGACGCGTACTCCCGGGCCGCTTGGCGGCGAGAACACCGTCAGGGTGCCTGCCGCAGGCACCACGGAGCCATCGGCGGCAAGGGTTTCCATGTTGACCCGGCCCTGAATCGCGATACCCCGATGCGCGGTCGGCTCACCGATGACTTCGGTTCCGTCAGAAGCGATTCCGGCCGGGAGCCCCAGCTGGTAATAGGACGCTCCGCCGGCGATAGCCAGCTGGACAGCCACCAAGTCGGCCCCGGTGGTTTCCTCGGTGACCGTGTGCTCCACTTGGATTCGCGGGTTGACCTCGAGGAAGACGAATTTCTCACCCGAGACCAGAAATTCGACAGTGGCCAGCCCGCGCATGCCGACCCTCGCGCACAACCGGGCCGCAGCCTGGTGTAGGTTCCGGCGCAAGTTATCCGAAAGCCCTTGGGCGGGCGCGATTTCGACGAGCTTCTGGTAGTGCCGTTGGATGCTGCAGTCTCGGTCACCGAGAGCCAACGCGTGCGTTGGGTGTCCGGCCGGCGCGGCGACGACCTGCACCTCTATGTGGCGCGCGTCGTCGAGCAGCGCCTCGGCGAACAGCGCCGGATCACCGAAGCCGAGTTGTGCCTCCGCCGCGCACTGCTGGTAGGCGTTGTCGATCTGATCGGCGCTGTGCACCTTGCGCATTCCCCGGCCGCCGCCCCCGGCGAGCGCTTTGATCATGATGCCGCCGTCCTGCGCCGCGAAGAATGCCTTGATGTCCGCGATACTGCTCGGCCCGTCCGTCGCGGGCAGCACAGGTATCCCGGCGGCAACGGCTGCACCGCGGGCCGACGACTTGTTGCCCACCATCTCGAGCACGTCGGCGCCTGGTCCCGACGAACGTGTACCCGGCGGCGGTACAGGCGCGGGCGAATTCGGCGTTTTCGCTGAGGAACCCGTAGCCGGGGTGGATCAGGTGGGCGCCGGAGCTTTTGGCCGCTGCGAGCATGGCGGGCTGGTCCAGGTAGGCTTTCGGGCCGGTGCCGGGGAGGCCGATCGCTTCGTCAGCCGCGTGCAGATGCGGGCTCTCGGCATCGTCTTCGGCGTAGACCGCGACCGTTCGCATGCCCAGTTCGATTGCCGTGCGGATGATTCTAAGCGCGATCTCACCGCGGTTGGCGATCAGCACCGTCGCGCTCATCGCAGTGGGCCGCCCCACTGCACCCGCTCCCGGAGTTTGCTCTTGAGCAGCTTGCCACCTGCGTTGCGTGGCAGCGCACCGTCTACCACCGTGACGTATTGCGGAACCTTGAAGTCGGCGAGCTGCGCGCGGCAGTGGTCCAGCACCGACGGCACGTCGATCTGGTCTTGACCGCCGAACAGCACCGCGCCGACTTTCTCTCCCATGACGTCGTCGGGAACCGCCAGCACACAGGCGTCCGCGACATTGGGCGCCGCCAGCAACACGGCTTCTACCTCGACGCTGGAGACGTTCTCACCACCGCGGTTGATGATGTCCTTGAGCCGGTCGATGATGTGCACCCGACCCGCGTCGTCGACCCGCACCACGTCGCCGGTGTGCAACCAGCCGCCCACGATCGTCGCTACGGTGGCCTCCGGCCGGTTCCAGTAGCCGGCAGTCACGTTGGCGCCGCGTACCACCAACTCGCCCTCGCTCGGCTCGTCAGTGTTGAAGGGGATCACGCCGAGATCCACCGAGGGGACCGCATACCCGACCGAGTCGGCGTGTTCGAGGGCATCGCGGTCGGGCAGCACGGTCATCAGCGAGGCCGTCTCGGTCATACCGTAGCCGTTGAACACCGTGGCGTGCGGAAACGACTCCTTCACCGACCGCACCAACGACGGGGCAATCGGTGCACCGCCGTAGCCTACCCAGCGGACACCGGAAACATCTACAGCGGCAAAGTTGCTGTGCCGCAATAACAAAGAATAGATCGCGGGCACGGTGACCATGAGCGAGATCCGCTCTTCGGGCAGTGTGGCGATCAACTCGTCCAGGTTCAACGCCGGCATGATCACCGATGCGCCCCCGAGACGAGTGGCCGCCAAAAGCTGTGAGTTGCAACCCGTCACGTGGAAGAGCGGCACCGAGATGAGGGTGCGCAGCTCCTCACCCAGATCCCTTGGCTGCCCGAGACACCGCAGCGCGTTCTCGGTATTGGTCAGGAAGGCCTCGTGGGTGGTCGGCACACCCTTCGGGTGACCGGTGGTGCCCGAGGTGTAGAACAGCGCGGCTGTGTCCGTAGGGCTGAGTCGCTCGGTCACGTACGGTTGACCGTCCGGCAGCGGAATGTCTGCCCGCAGATCCACCTGCGCCCCTGAGTCGGACAGCACGAACTCGACCTCGGGTTGGGCAGAGCGCGTATTGACCGCCACCGCAACGCCACCAGCCATCACGGTGCCCCAAAAAGCCAGCACCCAGTTGATTCCCGCGGGGTAGCGCACCGCGACACGGCCGCCGGGTTGCAGACCGGCTGCGCGCAGCCCACCGGCGACCCGCGACGCGCGGTCCCACAGCTGCCGATAGGTCAATCGGCCTGCGCCCAATTCGATTACGGCCTCGCTGTCCGGGCGGATGTCGACCTGTCCGGCGAGCATGTCCAGCAACGTGGCCGGCAAATCGTCGTAGCGGGGCACGCCGTCGGCATCCCGGGACACACCCGTCGTCGGAAAGGGGTTGTGGCCGCGGGAAATTTCGATCACCTTACTCGGCTGCGTCACGTCCAAGTCCTCCGTCACTAAAAATCGTCAGGTCCCGACCCACGAACCGGTTCGGGCTTAATGCCGACTCCACGTTGGGACGGCGGCTGAGACGTCTCGGATGTGAGCGTAGTAGGCGGCCTCGCATCAGAGCTCCAAGTCGGTCGGTTTCGTAGAAGAGGCTACTTTCAGGAGCCCGCTTCAGCAGCAACACATTGGAGATCACGACGACATGCGCCGGTCGTTGGCCGCAACGACGAGGACCGGGCGCGGCGGATTGAACAGGCGATTACTTGGCCGACTGAGAACGGCCGGGGTTGGCTGGGCTGGGTCGGTTCGGTAGTCCTGGCAACCAGGCCGAGAGACCCTCCCCGATCGCCCGATCTATCTCTTCCCTCGGAATCGGGCTGCCGGCTGGAGCTGTCTCCTGGCAGCTACAGCTGAGGGTGCTGAACGGGTTCGGGTCGGCGCTGGCCGGTGCTGCTCCGCCGACGCAGGTGCTGAGAGCGATTGCAACGCTGACGAACATCCTGGTGATCACCTTCACCAGGACGGCCGTCGGGGCCCCGACAGCTTGGGCGACAACGGCAGCGCCCGCCGGTGGCGGGTTAGCGGTGATAAACGACATCCGCGTGTCCCGGCGGCGAATCGGCGGCGGCCACTTCTGACCGGAGGGCCATCCAGTTGAGGGCAAAGAACGTGAGAACGGCCCCGGAGCCGGCCATCATCGGTGGCAGCACCAAGAAACACAGCTCCGACCAACTCAATCCGGTGAGCCGAACGCCCGCCACCAGCACGGCAGCGTTGAGGGCGAACGTCCCGGCCAAGTGGACCACGTACCTGGCCAAATCCCTGCGGCCCACCGTACTGGCATGCTGCCCGCCACCGATCGATGAAACTGTGGTCGTCGCCATGGACCCAGACTCGCGCCCTAAGCGGTTTATGTCGTCAGTGCTGACACCCGTCTTCAGGGACCGCCACCCTGACTGCGGCAATACCTGCTAGCTGCAATTACGCTCGGCACTGCCGGTGGAGGTCGTGCGAAAGGATCGGTGTCGAGGTGCAGCCAGCGCAGGCAGGTGTGCGGGTCGTCGTCGCCGACGACGACGTGCTACTGCGCGAAGGACTGGCCAGCCTGCTGGCTCGCTCGGGCTATGACGTGGTTGGTCAGGTCGGTGAGGCTACGAGCCTTGTTGACTTGGTCCGTGCCGAAAGGCCCGAGCTGGCGATCGTCGACATTCGGATGCCGCCGACCGGCACCACCGACGGACTCGATGCCGCGCTGATCATCCGGCAAGAGATGCCGGAGATCGGGCTGGTCATTCTGTCGGCGCATGTGGACGTTGAACATGCGATGCAGCTCCTGGCCAGCGGGCGTGGTCTCGGTTACTTACTGAAGACCCGGGTCACCGATGTCGGCGACTTCCTCGACACGCTTGGCCGCATCGCCGGCGGCGGGTGTGTGATCGACCCCGCTCTGGTTCAGGAGTTGGTGGACGCGCGCAAGCGCGACGATCCGCTCGCCGCGCTGAGCCCACGAGAAAAAGAAGTGCTCGCCCTGATGGCGGAAGGACGCTCAAATGCTGGTATCGCCCGCCGGTTGTGGGTGACCGAAGGCACCGTCGAAAAGCACGTTCGCAGCATCATGACCAAATTGGAGCTACACGAGACGCCCGACGATCACCGACGCGTTCGTGCGGTCATCACCTTCCTGGAGGCTCGCTGACTGGTGACAAAAGCTAAGCCGCGGCCACAGGCTCACCCGATGCTGCTCTCACGGGAGCCATTACCCCTGCCACTGGGGCTCGCGGTCGCCGCTGCCTGCATTGCGGTGGAGACGGCAATCATGCTGCTGCTCAAGACGCTTGCCCCGGACAATGCCTTCGGCGTGCTCTACCTGATCGGCGTTCTGATCGTCGCAACAGGCTGGGGCGCCCGACTTGCGGCTACCATCGCGGTGCTGAGCGCCCTTGCTTTTAACTACTTCCGTAGCTGGCCAGATTTCGGCACGGCGCTAATCCAGATTCAGGACTGGGTGGTCATCTTCATCTTCGTGATGGTCGCGTTGGTCGCGCACCTCTTGGCCCGCATCGCACGAACGCGTGCGGCGGACGCCGAAGAGCGTAGGCAGGAAGCCGAGGCTAGCCGTGAAGAGCTCGGGGTTCTCGCCGAGCAACAAGGCGCGCTGCGCCGGGTCGCGACGCTGGTCGCGAGCGGAGTCCCAGCGTCCGAGATCTTCCCAGCCGTGGCGCATGAGTTGGCGAGATGCCTCGGCATTGCCAACGCATCGCTCTGGCGCTACGAATTCGATGGCACCGCAACGCTTGTCGCGGCCCGCGACGACCCCGTGCAGACGGAGCCAATGCCCGTCGGCGCCCGGGTGACCCTGGAAGGCGAAAACATAGCCGCCATGGTGGCCGATTCCAGTCGACCCGTTCGAATGGATAGTCATGACACGGCACTTGGTGACGCGGCGGCACTGATTCGCCGTCTCGGATTACGTGGCGGCGCGGGAGCGCCGATTGTCGTCCAAAGCCGGCTGTGGGGCGTTGCGGTTGTCGGTTCCTCAGCCGAGCCACTGCCCCCCGACGCCGAGCAGCGGGTGGGTGAGTTCACCCAACTCGTTGCTACCGCCATCGCCAACGCCGAAGCCCACGCGGCACTCACCGCCTCCCGAGCGCGCATCGTCACGGCCGCCGATGACGCCCGACGCCGCCTGGAGCGCGATCTGCACGACGGCGCACAACAACGGCTGGTGTCGCTTGCACTTCAACTACGCTCCATCGAAGCTGGGATGCCGCCAGAATTGGGTTCGCTGAAAGAGCAAATCTCCGATGCTGTGGACGGTCTGAGCGCGGCATCGGCTGATCTCCAAGAGCTGGCGCGGGGCATCCATCCCGCAATCTTGTCCAGAGGGGGTCTCGGTCCGGCGCTCAAGATGCTTGCCCGCCGTTGCACCATTCCGGTCACGGTTCGCCTCGAACTGGAGGGGAGAATATCCGAGTCAGCCGAAGTTGCAGCGTATTACGTTGTGGCCGAAGCTATTACGAACGTTACCCGACATGCGCACGCCTCAGAGATCGATATCGACGCCCGGATCAACGGGCCGGACCTGGTCCTCTCGATACGCGATGATGGCGTCGGGGGAGCCGACAGCAGCAACGGATCTGGACTCATCGGCTTGATAGACCGAGTCGAAGCACTGGGCGGGCACATGGAGATTTCCAGCCCGCCCGGCGGCGGCACTGCACTGGACGTGGCGATTCCCGTCAGTGCCTGAGAGCCATCACTCCATCAGCGTGGCCGCGAGCGTGCCGCCCAGCTCGTAGGCCCGCTCGCGGACCGCGGCGTCCACGGCTCCGACGACCTCCAGCACGTCGGCGGCTTGGTTCAGCGACAGCCCTGTCGCCAACTTGCCGACGGCGGCCGCGGCGCCGACGGTGTCGTTGTTGCCGTGCACCCACAAGCCGTAGGGTCGGCCCGACACGTGGTCGAGGCTCGGGTAGTAGACGGTGTCGAAGAAGTGCTTGAGCGCGCCAGACATGTAGCCGAAGTTGGCGGTGGTGCCGAACAGGTAGCCGTCGGCGTCGAGCATGTCCGGGAGGGTGGCGGCAAGCGCCGGCCGGGAAACAACGTCGACGCCGTCGATTTCGGGATCGTTGGCCCCGGCGAGCACCGCCTCCAGCAACTCACGGGTAGACGGAGACGGCGTGTGGTGCACCACCAACAGCGTCTTAGCCATCCGCGCCCCTGCATCGCCCTTGTAACGCCCCGTGTAGTTCCAGGGCCGTCTTCATGGCTTCCCGCGCGCGGCGACGATCACCCGCATAGTCGTAGGCACGGGCCAGCCGGTACCAGCGGCGCCAGTCGTCCGGGTCGTCTTCCACCTCGGAACGCACGGTGGCGAACAGCGCATCGGCCGCATCTCGCTCAATACGCCCGGATGGCCGCCGCGGCAGCGCGCTGGTGTCGAGTTCCATTCCGTCTGCCGCGATCAGACGAGCCAGCTTCTGGTGCGCGAATCCGGCCCGCAGAGTGGCGACCATCGTCCACACCCCGATGACGGGCATGATCAATACCGCCAGTCCAAGGCCCACGGCAGCGGGCCGGCCCGAGGCGATCATCGCAATGGCCATCCGGCCCAGCAGCACGAAGTACGCCAGCATCGCAACGCACATGAACGCGATGAGCATCTGGATGCGCAGGGCGCGCGCGCTGTCGTTCATTGCGCCGTTCATTGCAGGTTGAGCAGAGGCTCAATGCCCACCGTGAGACCGGGGCGTTCCTTGATGCGCCGCACGGCCAACAACACGCCCGGCACAAAGGAGGTGCGGTCCAAGCTGTCATGACGGATGGTCAACGTCTCCCCCTCGGTGCCGAACAGGATCTCTTGGTGGGCGACCAGTCCGGCCAGCCGCACCGAATGCACCGGGATGCCGTCCACGTCGGCACCGCGAGCACCGGGCAGGCTGGTGCTGGTGGCATCCGGGTTGGGCGGCAACCCTTTTCGGGCCTCGGCAATCAACTTCGCGGTACGAGCCGCGGTGCCCGACGGGGCGTCGGCCTTATGCGGGTGATGCAGCTCGATGACCTCCGCCGAGTCGAAGAAGGGCGCGGCCTGCTTGGCGAAATGCATCGACAACACCGCCCCGATCGCGAAGTTCGGCGCGATCAGCACCGATGTGTCGGGCTTGCCGGCCAGCCACGACTCCACCTGCTCCAGGCGCTCGGCGGTGAAGCCGGTGGTACCGACGACGGCGTGAATTCCGTTACCGATAAGGAACTCCAGATTGCCCATCACCACCTCGGGATGGGTGAAGTCGATGACCACCTCGGTGTTGCCCTCGGTCAGCAGGCTCAGCGAATCTCCGGCATCCACCTCGGCGGACAGGGTCAGATCCTCGGCGGCCTGCACGGCCGCCACCATCGTCGATCCGACTTTGCCTTTGGCTCCCAGCACGCCTACCCGCATGGTCTTCACCCTAGCCGGGGCGTCGGATCGGCTTTGTCCACAGTTCGGTGTTCGTCCACAGCGGTCGCCTTCGTGGTGGTCGGTGTCAGTGCCACGCAATACAATTCGAACATGGGTTCGATCAAGGTCCCGCCGGAGGTGGCTGCCGCTTTTGACGCGCTCGACGCCGCCGAAGCAGCGATCCGCCGGCTGAAGTTCGACGCCCTGAGTCCTGCCGTCCGGCTGCGAGCGCTGGAGCGGATGGAAACCTCTCGTCGACGACAGATTGCGGTGAGTCACGACGTTATCGCGGGCCTGGCGAAAGAGGATCCGGCAAACGTCGGTGGCCCGGTCCACAAAGTGGTTGCCGACTGGTTGCGGATCAGCTGCGCCGAGGCCTGCCGGCGGCTTCGAGACGCCAAACAGCTTTCTCCACGCTTGACACTCACCGGCCAGAAGTTGCCGCCGGAGTTACCGGCCACCGCCCAGGTGTGGCGAGAAGGCCTGCTCGATGGTCAACACCTGAGGGTGATTCAGACGTTCGTCCGCGACCTTCCGGACGCCATACCCGTCGATAGTGTGGAAAAAGCCGAAATCTTTTTGGCTCAACAGGCAACGGAATTGCGGCCCGATCAGCTGGAAAGAGCGGCGCATCGGTGCGCGCTGCGGCTGAACCCCGACGGGAAATTCTCCGACGCCGACCGTGCGCGTCAGCGCGGCTTCACCTGGTGTGGTCAGCGGGCCGACGGGATGAGCATCGGAAAGCTGTTCGCATCACCGGAATTGCGCGCCAATCTGGATGCTTGGCTGGCGCGATTCGCCGCGCCTGGCATGTGCAATCCGGACGATCAAATCCCTTGTGTGGAAGCCGAGCCCAGTGAGGATTCCGCGAGTAGAGACTTGCGTAGTCATGCTCAGCGGCAACACGATGCGCTAAACGCGTTGGTTCGCGACCAGCTCGGCGATCCAAAACTTGGTCTGCACAACGGATTGCCGGTTACCGTCATTGTTACTGCCACGCTGCAGGAACTGACGTCAGGCACCGGCCGGGCGGTCACCGGCGGCGGAACGCTGCTGCCGATGCGCGATGTCATCCGGATGGCCCGCCACGCCTACCACTATCTGGCCGTGTTCGACGAGCACTCCGCTCGCCCACTGTATCTCGGTCGGTCGCGCCGAATTGCATCACCGGATCAGCGCATAGTCCTTTATGCGAAGGACCGCGGCTGCACGCACCCGGGTTGCGACGTACCGGGGTATTGGTGCCAAGTCCACCATGTCGACGAGTGGGCCGCCGGTGGCCTGACCGATGCCGACAGGCTCACCTTCACCTGCGAACCCAATCACAAGCTGGTTGAAAATGGTTGGTGCACAAGGAAACTTCCCAATGGGCGCACCGAGTGGATCCCGCCGCCGGAGTTGGACCGCGGCGTGCGCACCAACGACTATCATCATCCGGAACGCCTCTTCGACGACGACGAAGACCCTTGATGCCCCTTGACGCGCGCTTTACTTCTTGAACCGCCCAGCGAACCCGCGCAGCGGCAGGTCGGCGCTGGTGATGATTCCGGGCGGTGCCGCCACTACCGACTTGATCGAGTTGAGCGCGGGCATGCCGGTCACGGTCATGCCGATGGAGGCGAAGTTGTCCGGATTGGACAGGTCCACGCCGGGCTTGGGAAAGATCATGTGCTTGTTATAGACGCACGGATCGCCTTTGATCTGAGTGATGTAGCAGCCCTTGATGTTCCAGCTCGGGTCGGTGTGCGGAGTCATCTGCCATTCCAGGTGCGTCTCGACCCGCGGAACCCCGGCCACCATGCCCTGATACTTGAGGTAGTTGCCGCCCAGCGAGCCCTCGGGCAGCGTGTACCAGCCCAGGTCGACGTCCTTGGTACAAGCGCCGAGCTCGTAGCTGAACTTGACCTCGTCGAGCGGCAGATCGAAGCAGTCGGCCATCATGAGCACGCTGTCGGCGAAGACGCGGGTGTACTTCTCCAGCTTCGACGGGATTTCCGGGTCGTCGACCGGCTGGCCGTAGCCCACCTCGATCCAGGTGTCCTTCGAGTGGTGGCACGACACGTCGACGGACTCGATGGTGGTGATGTTCTCGATCTCGGCGACGTCGGCCGAGCAGACCACGCCGAGGATCTGGTTCAGGCCGGGGTTCATTCCGGTGCCGTAGAACGACACGCCGCCCTTCTCACAGGCCTCCTGCAAGAGCTGGGTCACCGGCTTGCCCGACGGGTGCGGGTGATTCTTGTCGCGGTGCCACCCGGTGATCCAGTCGGCGGTGGTGACGATATCGATTCCCGCCTCAAGCACTTTGACGTAGAGGTCCTCGTCGGGGAACACCCCATGGAAGGTGAGCACGTCCGGCCTGGCCGCGATGATCTCCTCGACGGTGCCTGTGGCCTTCACGCCGTTGGGACCCAGGGCGGCGAGTTCGCCCGTGTCCTTACCGACCTTCTCGGGCGAATAGCAGTGCACGCCAATGAGCTCCAGGTCAGGCTGCGTAGCGATCCGCTTGATCATCTCCTTGCCGACGTTTCCGGTTGCCACTTGAAAAACGCGGATCGGTCGAGCTGGTGCGTTCATTCCGTTCAGCCTTTCTG
The DNA here is from genome assembly GCA_963784665.1 of uncultured Actinomycetota bacterium. Taxonomy (GTDB): domain Bacteria; phylum Actinomycetota; class Actinomycetes; order Mycobacteriales; family Mycobacteriaceae; genus Mycobacterium. Next base: position 365,321 of record CAWASA010000017.1, on the reverse strand, counting down.
GGATGCTGCGTACACTTCGGCGGCACTGCCGCCGATGCCATCGGGATAGAACTGCTTGGCCCACTTACGAATCGCAGTGAAGCCCTCGTACTCGTCGGTGGCCAGCGCGGGTGGGTCCGAGTAGCGCTGGTGCCGCCAGATTTCGATGTCCTGCTTGAACTGCCGGACTACTTCCTGCCCGAATTCCTGCGCCTTGAGTTCGGCCCGGGCCGGATCCTTGCCCGGCGCCCGGCCGATGTAAACCATGAACCGGACATCGGAGGTGGACTCGTCCACCGGGGTAATCGCCGAGATGGTGCGGTTGTCCACCATGCCCCAACTCTTGGTCACCGCGACTCCCAGACCGCCGTTGACTGCGTTTACGCCGCTGTTGATGTCCTCGATCTTCTGGCCGTCGTCACCTTCGAACGTGATGGTGAAGTCGACGTAGGACACCGCGTCGCCGAAGTCGTGGCGGGTGAACACCGGCACGATCGGGGTGTTGTGCACGTACTTGAAGTGCGCGAAGTCCACCCCATTTTCCAGGACGAACTGCGGGTGCAGTTCCAAACGCTCCCGGTACAACCGCTGCTGCGGGTAGTAGTCGTCCGCGCTGCTGCCGTCTCGGAATGCTCCGAACACGTCCGGCGCATCGAAATACGGCTCGCGACGCTCGACGTCATGCCAGACGTAGACCGACTCGTTGCGTTCCACCACGGGGTAGGTGCGGATCCGCCTGCCGCGGTTGGGCCGATCCTGGTAAGGGATGCGGACGTTGCGCCCCTGCTGGCTCCACTGCCACCCGTGGAATGGGCACTGCAGTACCTCGCCGACCACTTGGCCGCCGTAACCCAGGTGCGCACCAAGGTGCTCGCAGTAGGCGTTCATCACGGTGAGCTGGCCGGACTCAGCCCGCCAGGCGACCATCTCCTGGTCGAAGTACTTCATGGTGTGGACGTCGCCAATGCCGATTTCGTCGGACCAGGCGACCTGGAACCATCCGGTCGGTTTCATCGACAACGGCGGCTTAACCATGTGAGATGCCCTCCTTGCATAGGAATGATAGGCGGCCCAGGCGAAGAATCACAGTCCCCTCTATGAAACATACGGCCGGGCCGATAGACTCGCAAGATGACGCGGCAGCTCACCGGCGCCGGAATCGCGGGCCGACGCCCCAACCGGCGTGGCCACGCCACCCGCGAGAGCATGCTCGAGGCCGCGCTGAAGTCGCTGGCCTCCGGCGAGCCGGGCTCGGTGTCGGCCAATCGCATCGCCAAGGAGATCGGCGCCACCTGGGGCGCGGTGCAGTACCAGTTCGGCGACACCGACGGTTTCTGGGCGGCGGTGCTGCACCGCACCGCCGAGCGCCGCGCCGCGACATTCTCGACACTGTCGACGCCGGTCTCACCGGACGCGCCCCTGCGCGAGCGTGTCGGCGCGATCATCGACACCCTCTACCGCGGCTTGGCATCGCCGGATTCACGCGCGATCGAAAACCTGCGGGCGGCGCTGCCCCGGGACCCCGACGAGCTGGAACGCCTCTACCCGCGCACTGCCGCCGAGCTGTTCTCCTGGGGCAAGAGCTGGCTGGAGACCTGCCAGAACGCCTTTGCCGGTCTGGACGTCGACCCGGACCGGGTGCGCGAGGTGGCCGCCCTCATCCCCGGCGCGATGCGCGGCCTGGTATCGGAGCGCCAGCTGGGCTCGTACGCCGACCTCGAGATGGCGCGGCGGGCTCTGACCAACGCGCTGGCCCTCTATCTTGAACGGAGGTGCTGAGGTGAAGTCCGTCGAAATCCGGATCCGTGAAGCTAAGCCGGCCGATTTCGCGAAGGTCGCGGAGATGCACTATCCGGTTTGGCGACAGTCCTGGACCGGAATTGTGGCGGATTACCTGCTCGACGTGATCGCTACGCCGAAATGGTGGGCCACGGTGAGCTACCCACAAGAGCTGAATCGGCCCGGGTGGAGTATGTGGATTGCCGAGTCCGGCGGCAAGACACTCGGCATGACCGTCTTCGGACCGGACGCCGCCAACGCTAATCACCTGCAAATCGAAGCCCTCTACACAGCAGAGGAAAGCCAGGGGCTCGGCATCGGTGGCCGCCTGCTCAACAAGGCTTTGCGCTCGAACCCCGCGGGTGACGTGATTTTGTGGTGTGCAGAAAAGAACCGCAAGGCGCGCGAATTCTACGAGGAGAATAACTTCCAACTCGATGGCCGCACCTACATTTGGACGCCACTGCCCGGTGTGGCTGTGCCTCACGTAGGCTACCGGCTTTATCGATCAGCGCCCCAGGGCTGAGCGCCGTCCTGTTGCCCTATCCGTCAAGCGTCGATGACGACCCGGTAGCCGTTCGCCCGCGACACGCAGACCAGCATGTCGTCATCGCCCACAGCAACCCGGCCACGGTGATCGACCTGGCCGGCAAGCACTTTGACCTTGCACGTCCCGCAGAACCCTTGCCGGCACGAGTAGGGAGTCGTCGGGTCCCGATCGAGCATGACGTCAAGCGCCGACCGATTCGCCGGAACGCTGAGCACGTCCTGCGACCGCGCGAGTTCGACCTCGAAAGAAACTCCGTCAACGACCGGCGCCGGACTGAACCGCTCGTAATGCATTGGCGCGCAGGCGTGCTCGTCACGGGCCACGCGCACCGCTTCCAGCATGGCGCTCGGCCCGCACACGTAAACGGCCGTCGTAGGACCGGCCTGGGCCAGCAGGTCATCAACGGTGGCGAAGCGGCCGTGCTCGTCGTCGGCCCAGACGGTCACCCGATCCGGGGCCACCGACACCAGTTCGTCAAGCAACGGCATGTACTCACGGCTGCGGCCGGCATAGATTGCACGCCAGTTGATTCCGCGCTGCGCAGCCACCTGGATCATCGGCAGAATGGGCGTCACCCCGATGCCGCCGATCACAAACAGAACGTCATGCTCGGCCGTGCCGAGATAGAACGCGTTGCGCGGGCCCTCGAACACCAGGCTGTCACCCACGTCGAAAGCCTCGTGCATCTCAATAGAGCCGCCGCCCCCGTCGGCGATCCTGCGGATGGCGATGCGATAGTCCGTGCGCCGCTCCGGTGGACCGCACAGCGAGTACTGCCGGCGTCGGCCGGAAGGCAACCGGACGTCGATATGCCCGCCCGGCGACCAAGCCGGGAGCAATCCGCCATCCGGGTCGGCCAGTGTCAAGGCGACCACGTCAGGCGCAACGAGCTCCCGCTGGGTGATCACCGCACGTTGTGCCCGCCGCACCGGCTTCACCCGCGACGGCTCCCACCGCGAGGCCGAGGCGACCCCCCCGAACACCACGCGGATGCCCCACAACAGCGCGCCGAAGCGGTCGCGGTCGCGCCGACCGTACAAGTCGGCAGGTCTGCTGGCCCAGATGCTCTCCGGCACGGTGAGTTTTCCTACTTTTGCCGAATGTCGAAGCGCGCGAACAATCGAATCGTCGACGGGCTGATGCGCCGCATCGCGTAGCCGATCCAGGACTCGGCGGCGATCGGCAGCACGGCCGGGCCGGTCTCGACGGCCTTAACGATCGCCTTTGCGGTCGCTTCCGGGGTGAAGTTGCGACGCCGGTACGCCGCATCAGCCTTCTCCCGGGCCCGCTCCTGCTCTTCGGCGGTCATCCCCGCGTAGACGGTGCTCTTGGCGATGTTGGTGTTGACGAATCCCGGGCACACGGCCGTGACGGTAATGCCCTCGTCGGCGAAGTCGGCCCGCAACGATTCGCTCAACGCCAGCACGGCCGCCTTCGTAGTGCTATAGGCCACCATGGATTTCGACGGTAAGTACGCCGCCGCCGACGCCACATTGATGATGGTTCCGCCCTCGCCACGCTCGACCATCTGCGCCCCGAAGGCTCTGCTGCCGGAAATGACGCCACGGACGTTGACCGCCATGATGTCTTCCCAGTTCGCCGAGCTCGTCTCCAGAAACCGGCCCGCCATCCCGATGCCGGCGTTGTTCACCAGGATGTCCACCACGCCGTGCTCGTTAAGTACTTGGGCGGCAAGGTCATTCATCGCGGCTCTCGTCGCTGACATCGACCTGGTAGACCGCGGCCTCGGCGCACGCCGCGCGCACGGCATCCGCAGTTTCGTTGGCTGCGGCGAGATCACGGTCGACGATCACCACCTTGCGGGCGCCGTGACGGGCCAGTTCCACCGCGGTGGCCCTGCCAATGCCTGCGCCCCCTCCGGTGACCAGCGCAAGTTTGCCTCGCACCTCCCGCGGTCCGCCGTCGCACCACCGACGCGCTCGCGCCGGCCGCGCCGCCGACGTTGCGATCGACCCACTCGGCGGTCAGCCGGGCAATGACGTCCGGACGCGACGTCACCACCCAGTGCCCGCCCTCAATCTGGATCACCCTGGCGCCGGCGGGGATTGCGCCGGTGAACCGTTGCAGCGCGGGCGTCACGAAGATATCCCTGCGCGGCACCAGCACCTGGACCGCGACCGTGGTCTTGGGCAGCTGCGGCCCGGGAGACACCAGCGGCGCGGGCATGTTCTCCCGATACAGGTTGAGTCCGTTGACATAGTCGGCGATGGACCGCAATGTCTCGTGGCGTTGGCTACGAGTACTCGATCGGCCGATGCGTTCAAGAGCTTCAACGACTTTCACGCCGATCCTCAAGCGAAACGCCAGTTCCGGCACACCAGGACACAGAAAAAAGCCGATGTACCCCGACGCCATCAGCTGCCTGGCGACCTGGGCCACGGCCCGGGGCGTGCGCGCCGACCGCAAAAATGTGCCCGCGTACTGCAAGTGCGGGCCCGAAATCGACGTGAACGAGGCGACTTTGCCCATCACCGATTCGTCGGTCACCGCCGCCCAGGCTTGGATCGAGCCCCAGTCGTGGCCCAGCAAGTGGATCTGCTCGACACCCAGGCTGTCGATCACCACACCGATGTCGGAGACCAGCTGCGCAAATGCGTATCCGGATCGTTTTGCCGGACGGGAGGATTCACCGGCTCCGCGCACGTCGTAGGCCACAAAGTTGTAGCGCTCACCGAGTGCGGTTGTTTCCTGGGCTACGCCGTCCCAGACGTGGTGGTTATCGGGGAAGCCGTGAATAGCCAAGATGGTGGGGCGCTGCCGGTCGATTTCGGTGTACCGGTGCACAGCCAAGGTGACGCCGTCACTGGCGGTGACGCTCGACGTGGTGGTCATAGGTCAGTGCGACGCGCGCGCGGCAGGTGAGACGGCCAGGTAGTCGACCGCCAGCCCTAGCCCGCCGAGTTGCGATGGGTGAAAACCCGGCCGGTAGTAGTTACCAACCGCCCGCACGAACCGCAGCGGCCCGGGCACCAAACCGCGGCGTGCCGCCTTGAAGTAATCCCGCCAGCGCGGCTTGGCCCCCGGCGGCAGATATGGATCCAGCGAGTACATGAACCCCACTCCACGAAGCCACAACATCAGCATCGCCGGCGTGACGACCAGCTGGGCGCGCACTTGCCGCCAGTACCCGGCCCGCAGATGCTTCATGGTGTCGAAGGCCACCGCCTTGTGCTCGACTTCTTCGGCGCCGTGCCACCGGAGCATGTCCAGCATCACCGGATCGGTACCGATCCCGTCGTGTGCCGGTGAGTTGAGAATCCACTCACCCAAAATGGCGGTGTAATGCTCGATCGCCGAGACGAAAGAAACCTGCTCCAGCAGCCAGCTGTGCTGTCGCCGCAGGCTCCACCCGGGACGGGGCCCCAGCAGCTTTTCGAACAGCCACCTGATCTGATCGGTGTACGGAGTCACGTCGACACCCTGCGCGGCGAAGTGGGCCAGTACCCCCGAGTGCGCTTGCGAATGCACGGCCTCCTGGCCGATGAACCCCTGCACATCCAGCCGCAGCTGATCATCCTTGATCAACGGCAAGGTCTTCTTGAACACCTCGACGAAAAACTCTTCGCCCGCGGGCAGGAGCAGGTGCAAGACATTGAGCACGTGGGTGGCAAACGGCTCGCCGGGCACATAGTGGAATGGCAACTTTGCCCAGTCGAATTCGACATCGCGCGCCTCGAGGACGAGCCGCTCGTGGTCTAACGATGCGTCATGCGGACCCGCTGCCTGGTCGTCGACGGTGCGCATCATGGCCCCCTACCTCGGTGTTTACACCGATCTGTCGAATGTCGCCTCCGTGACATCAAGCGCTGGCAAGTATAGTTACGCCGCCCCGCGGGCGGGAAGAACCCAGCGGTCAACCAGCGGTGGAGTGCCGGCGCAAGTCGTACTGCCCGGCATCTGTGTTTGCCAGCATGGCGCGATGTTTGGCCGGCGTGAACGGCCAAACCTCGGGCACACCATCTTTGTTCAGGTACCAGCTGTCGCATCCGGTGGTCCACACGGTGTCGGGCATCGCCGCACGCAGCTCGGCGTTGAAACTCTCGGTCGCCGACGATGTCGGCTCCACGGTGTCGAATTCGCCGCGGCGCCAACGCTGGATCCACCGCAGTATGTGATCGGCCTGCGATTCGGCCACGGATGTGAGCGCGAGGTTTCCGACCGGGCTGTGTGGCCCCAGCATCATGAAAAAGTTGGGGAAATCCGGCATGGCAACGGTTTGGTACGCCCGCGGTCCGTCGCTCCACACGTCGTCGGCAGTGATCCCGTCCCGGCCGGTCAGCTGCATCGGCCGAAAGAACGCATGGGTGTCGAATCCGGTGGCCAGCACGATGATGTCCACCTCGTGCAGGACGCCGTCGTCGGTGACGATGCCCCGACGTTCCACGTGGTCGATACGGCTGGTGACCAGTTCGACGTCGTCGCGCTGGATGGCGCGGTAAAAGCCGCCCGATATCACCAACCGCTTGCACATCGGCTGGTAATCGGGAGTCAGTGCTGCACGCAATTCGGGGTCGCGCACTTTGCGAAGGCTGGCGCGGCACAGCGCTGCCATCCACTTTCGCCGCAGGCCCGGTTTGGTCAATGCGACAGCGAAGGTGTCGAAAGCAAGGCTGTATGCCCGGTAGGCAAAGCGATCAAGCCACGGAATCCGCTGGTGGGTAATGCCGGCAAGCCTGGAGTACCGCGGGTTGGGCACGCGGACTATCCACTGCGCGGTGCGCTGGAACAACGAGAGCTTGCCCGCCACGCCGGCCAGGCCGCAGACGAGCTGGACGCCGGTGGACCCGTTGCCGATCACCGCGATACGCCGGCCCCGCAGCGGGGCGGAATGATCCCAGCGCGCCGAGTGAAAGACATCGCCACCGAAGTCGTCCAAACCGGGGATCGACGGCATTCGGGGGTGATGCAGCACGCCGGCGGCCGAGATCAAGAAGTCCACCTTGGACTCTGCTCCGGCCTCCGTGCGCAGCACCCAGCGGCCATCCTCGAATCGGGCGCTGACGATTTCGGTGTTGAACCGGATCCGGTCCCTCAGCGCGAATTGGTCGGCGATGCCGTGAAAGTAGGCCTGGATCTCGCCGCCGGGCGAGAAGATATGCGTCCAGTTGGGGTTCCTGGCGAAGGTGTACTGGTATACCCGCGACGGTACGTCGCAGGTCAAACCGGGATAGGTGTTGTCGCGCCAGGTGCCGCCTACCTCGCCGGCCTTCTCGTAGATGGTGACATTGCTGATTCCGCTGCGCAGCAATGCGATTGCGACGCACAGGCCGGACATGCCCGCTCCCACAATGGCTACGGCCGGATCGCGTCGTGTCATCGCACAGGTCCGCTTCGCTACCCCGCCTCGGCGCGCTGCTTGAGGCGCTGCAGGGTGAGCCGGATGTGCTCGGTGTTGGCGGCTACTCGATCGCTGACGCCGGTGGCCTTGCCGGCGAGCTTGCGGAACCAGCCGGGCCTGCGGTCCCAGGTGCTCTCGGTGACCCGGCAGCCGCCATCGGCGGCGACGATGTCGTATTGCCAGCGTGCAATCGGAAGGCCGGAGTGCCGCACGTCGAACGCGAAAGCGCGACCAGGTTCCGCGTCGGTGACCGTGCACTTGGTACTCCAGCGCCGGCCGCCGTTTTCGTTGTGGCCGGTGAACACCGCCCCGGGGCTAACCGCATTACCCGTGCGCCAGTCCATCGCCACCGCCTCCTCGGCCAGCGAAGCCAGTGTGGGCAGGTCGGTGATGAGCCGATACACCACGTCGGGGCTGGCGTCGATCCGCACGGTGGCCGTGACACACGGGTCGGTCATCCGCCGATCATAGCCAGCAACCGCATCCCGCCGGTCTATATCGGTGCAGCTGGCCTTGCAGCTGTCGCCGGGGGCGGATGTCGCCCTGCTCGATGGCCTGCATGTTGATTGCGGCCTATCGGAACTTTCTTCACACTTGAAGATGAATCTCCAAAGCAAGGGGTGAGCATGCGCGTCGGCGTACCGACCGAGACCAAAGAAAACGAGTTCAGAGTGGCCATCACCCCGGCCGGCGTCGCCGAACTGACGCGCCGCGGCCACGAGGTGCTCATCCAGGCCGGTGCCGGCGACGGGTCGTCCATCGCCGACGCGGAGTTCAAGGCGGCGGGCGCCCAACTGGCCAGCACGGCCGAACAGGTATGGGCCGACGCCGACCTGCTGCTCAAGGTCAAGGAGCCGATACCGGCCGAATATGTCCTTTTGCGGCACCGCCAAGTTCTGTTCACATATCTGCATTTGGCCGCTTCGCGCGCTTGCGCCGAAGCGCTATTGGCTTCTGGGACAACATCAATCGCCTATGAGACCGTCCAGACCGCTGACGACGCACTTCCGTTGCTGGCCCCGATGAGCGAGGTCGCCGGCCGGCTCTCCGCGCAGGTCGGGGCCTATCACCTGATGCGCACCCACGGCGGGCGCGGCGTGCTGATGGGCGGGGTGCCGGGCGTCAAACCCGCCGACGTCGTGGTGGTCGGCGCCGGCACAGCCGGCTACAACGCTGCCCGGATAGCCGACGGCATGGGCGCGACCGTGACCGTCATGGACCTCAACATCAACAAGCTTCGGCTACTCGACGCGGAGTTCGGTGGCCAAATCCGCACGCGCTACTCGTCGGCATACGAGCTCGAAGGCACCGTCACGCGTGCCGACCTGCTGATCGGAGCCGTTTTGGTGCCTGGCGCCAAAGCTCCCAAGCTTGTCTCGAATTCACTTGTTGCGCAAATGAAGCCAGGTGCGGTGCTAGTGGATATCTCCATCGACCAGGGCGGCTGCTTCGAGGATTCCCGGCCGACCACTCACGATAACCCGACTTTCGCCGTGCATGACACACTGTTCTACTGCGTGGCGAACATGCCCAGCGCGGTGCCGAAGACATCGACCGTGGCGCTGACCAACGCGACCATGCCGTATGTGCTCCAACTCGCCGACCACGGTTGGCGGGCGGCGTGCCGGTCGGATCACGCTCTGGCAAAAGGTCTTTCGACGCACGACGGCGCACTGCTATCCGAACAGGTGGCCACCGACCTGGGTCTGCCGTTTACCGATCCGGCGAGCATATTGGCGTGAAGCTCAGCCCTGCCCCGTCAGCCATGGCAGCACTGATCTGGTCACGTCGGCGATGAGCGGCTGCAGCGGCTCGGCGTCTGGGTTCGGCGACTGCGAGCGCGTCATCAGCGACACCAGCACCCGCTGCCCGTTTGGTCCGTAGGCGATGCCGATGTCGTTGGTGCTGCCGTAGTCCCCGGTGCCGGTCTTGTCCGCGGTGGTCCATCCGGGCGGCAGACCCGCCCGCACGGTAGAGGTCACGTTGCCGCGCATCCAATCCTCCAGCTGACGGCGCTGCGGTTCGCCGAGAACCGTTCCGGTGAGCAGACTTTGGATTCCGAGCCCCAACGCCCGTGGAGTACTGGTATCGCGCGGATCGTCGGGTATCGCAGTGTTCAGGTCGATCTCCCACCGGTCCAGCCTGGTGCGGTCGTCGCCGATGGAGCGAGCGAATTCGGTGATAGCCGGCGGCCCGCCAATCGCCTGCAACAGCAGGTTGGCGGCGGCGTTGTCGCTGCGCTGCAGCGCGGCCACACACAGTTGCGCCAGCGGCATGGAGTTACCGGCCTGCGGCGCCGTCACCGGTGAATCGGGAAGCACCGCCCCAGGGTCGATGAAAACAGCTTGCTGCAAATCTAATTCGCCGCGCTGTGCCTTCTGTAGCACCCGTGCCGCGGCGTAGGCCTTGAAGGTCGAGCACATCGCAAACCGGTCGCCGTCGCGACGCGCCAGGCTGCGCCCCGTTCCGATGTCCGTGGCGAAAAGCCCTATGTCGGCGTTGTACTGGCGCTCGCATGCGTCGAGCCGGTCCGACACCCCTGACGGGTCCGGACCGGGGGCGGCGGGAGCGCGCCCGCAAGCGGTGAGCGCTGATGCGGTCAAAGCGGCCGACAGCATCCGCCGACGCGACAGTGGCACGGGCGCTAGTCGATCGCCGCGAGATCAGCGATGATGTCGGCCACCGGCCCGGGGCGAGCTTCCCGGAAGGACGTCCCCGCCCAGAGGTTCATTCCGTTCGGGTCCTCCAAGTCGGCCGCCGCCTGCCGTATCGGCAACGTCATTTGGTTGACCTCCGGATACCCCAGCGGGGCAACGTTATCGAGCAGACGAATGAACTCGTTCTCCAGACCGCGCGCATACCGACCCGAGAACGCACGCGTGACGATGGTTTTGCCGAAGAGTTGATTGTTCATAGCAGTGCGATGCGCGCGGCTGGTGCCGGCTTCGTCGCTGAGCAGTAGCGCCGTGCCGACCTGTGCTGCCACCGCTCCCCGGCGCAGTACACCTGCGACGTCCTCGGCGTTGCCCAGTCCACCGGCCGCGATGATCGGGACGTCGCGGTGCGCCCGATGAATCTGATCGATCAGATCCCGCAGCGACTCGCTACCGGGCTCCATGTCCGGTGCGAACGTGCCACGGTGTCCGCCGGCATTGGGGCCCTGCACCACCAGGCTGTCCGCCCCGGCGGCGACGGCCACCCCGGCCTCGTAGGCCGACGTCACCGTGACCATCACCAACAGTCCCAGCGCTCCTAACCGGTGAATGACATCCGGCGACGGCACGCCGAAGGTGAAAGACACCAGCTCGGGCCGTACGTCGGCGACCACCTCGAGCTTGCGCTCCCAGTCGTCGTCGTCACCGAAATGCGGATGACCGACCTCGACTTGGTAGTGGTCGGCGATCTCTTCGAGTTCTTCTGCGTAGTAGTCCAGCTGTACCCAGTCGGCGACACTGGGTTGGGGGACGAACAAGTTGACGCCCAGCGGGCCGGTGGTGGCCGTGCGCGCCGCGGCGATGTCCTCGGCGAACCGCTCCGCACTCAGGTAGCCGCCGGGAACGAAGCCGAGCCCACCCGCGTTGGACACCGCTGCGGCTAACGTCGGGGTGCCGGGTCCGCCGGCCATCGGCGCACCCACGATGGGCACCATGATGTCCCAAAAGCCCAGTACCATCGGAGCTAATGTACCATCGCCCGAAGTTGTTGGGGCAGTGATCGTTTCGAGGCATACGGACCCAGAACGGCAGCGCCGTAGCGCTGCCTCAGCAACCGGCGGGCGACCGCGTTGACCTCCTCTACGGTCACCTCGTCGATCTGCTGCAAGGTGTGCTCGATGCTGCGGTGTTTGCCATAGTTCAATTCGCTGCGGCCCAGGCGGCTCATCCGGGAGCTGGAATCTTCCAGGCCGAGGACGAGCCCGCCGCGCAACGAGCCCTTGGCGATGCGGCATTCCGACTCGGTGATGCCGTCGCGGGCCACCGATTGGAGTACCTGGCTGGTCACCTGCATGACGTCGGCGAAACGCTCGGGCTGGCAGGCGGCATACACCGACAGCGCACCGCTGTCGGCGAAGATATCCACCGTCGAGTAGACCGAGTAGGCCAGCCCGCGCAATTCTCGAACCTGCTGGAACAGCCTCGAGCTCAGGCCGCCGCCCAGTGCGGTGTGCAGCACCGATAGCGCCCAGCGATGCTCCCAGTTGCGCCCGGGAGTGCGTACGCCCAACGACACGTGGGTCTGCTCGGCGTCCCGGTTGCCCAGCGCCAATCCGGTCCGGCCGGTCACCCGCCCGGCACCCTTGCGCGGAGCAATGGGTTGCCGTCCGCGAACCAGATGCGCCCCGAAGTGTTCGCGCACCAAGGCGACCACCTCGTCGTGGTCGACATTGCCGGCCAGCGCGACCACCATGCGTTCTGGCGTGTAGCGCCGCACATGAAACGAGTGCAGTTGGGTCCGTGTCATCGACGACACGGACTGCGCGGTGCCGATCACCGGGCGGCCAACCGGGTGGTCACCGAACATCGCCGCCAGGAACATGTCCCCCAGGGCGTCCTCGGGGTCGTCGTCGCGCATCGCGATCTCTTCGAGGACGACGTCGCGTTCCAGCTCGACATCCTCGGTGGCGCAGCGACCGTTGAGCACCACATCGGCGACCAGCTCGACGGCCAGCTCCAGATCGCTGTCGAGCACGTGCGCGTAATAGCAGGTGTGCTCCTTGGCGGTGAACGCGTTCAGCTCTCCCCCGACGGCGTCCATCGCCTGCGCGATATCCACAGCCGTACGGTTCGGGGTCGACTTGAACAGCAGATGCTCGAGAAAGTGCGCCGCGCCGGCCACGGTGGCACCCTCGTCACGCGATCCGACACCGACCCAAACCCCGACCGACGCAGAGCGCACCGACGGCAGGTACTCGGTGACCACCCGCAGGCCACCCGGCAGTGTGGTGCGGCGCACTGCGGCTCGGTGTTCCGTTTCCGCCTCGGCGATCTGCTTGCCCCGGCGCAGGGCGCCGGCTCGACCGGGACGCGGCCCGGCCGATACGTCAGCTGCTGGCCGTCGCGGCATCGGCAGGAGCGGCCGCCTGAGGAGGCCCGGCATCGGCAGGAGCTTCAGGGGCCGAATCTGCTGAGTCCTCTTCGGCCACCAGGACCAAGGAGATCTTGCCGCGTTTGTCGATATCGGCGATCTCGACCCTCAGCTTGTCGCCGACGTTCACCACGTCCTCGACCTTGGCGATGCGCTTGCCCTTGCCCAATTTGGAGATGTGCACCAGACCGTCACGACCGGGCAGCAAAGACACGAACGCACCGAAATCCGTTGTCTTGACCACGGTGCCGAGGAATCGCTCACCAACCGTCGGCAGTTGCGGGTTGGCGATGGCGTTGATCCGGTCGATCGCGGCCTGCGCCGAGGGCCCGTCGGTGGCGCCGACGAACACGGTGCCGTCGTCCTCGATGGAGATCTGCGCGCCGGTCTCCTCGGTGATGGAGTTGATGACCTTGCCCTTGGGACCGATGACCTCACCGATCTTGTCCACCGGCACCTTGATGGTGGTCACCCGCGGCGCGTACGGGCTCATCTCGTCGGGTGAGTCGATGGCCTCGGCCATGACCTCCAGGATGGTCAGCCGCGCGTCCTTGGCCTGCTCGAGCGCGCCCGCGAGCACCTGCGACGGGATCCCGTCGAGCTTGGTGTCCAGCTGCAGGGCGGTGACGAAGTCCTTGGTGCCGGCGCACTTGAAGTCCATGTCGCCAAACGCGTCTTCGGCGCCCAGGATGTCGGTCAGGGTCACAAAGCGGCGCTCGGTGCCCCCGCCCTCGACCTCGACGTCGTCGGAAACCAGGCCCATAGCGATGCCGGCCACCGGCGCCTTCAGCGGCACTCCGGCGTTGAGCAGGGCCAGCGTGGACGCGCAGACCGATCCCATCGAGGTCGACCCGTTGGAGCCCAGCGCTTCGGACACCTGACGGATGGCGTACGGGAATTCCTCGACGCTGGGCAGCACCGGAATCAGGGCCCGCTCGGCCAGCGCGCCGTGCCCGATCTCACGCCGCTTGGGCGAGCCGACCCGGCCGGTCTCGCCGGTGGAGAACGGCGGGAAGTTGTAGTGGTGCATGTAGCGCTTGGACGTTTCCGGCCCGAGCGAGTCGATCTGCTGGGCCATCTTGACCATGTCGAGGGTGGTCACGCCGAGGATCTGGGTCTCGCCGCGTTCGAACAGGGCGCTGCCGTGCGCGCGTGGAACCACGGCAACCTCAGCCGACAGCGCGCGGATGTCGGTGATGCCCCGGCCGTCGATGCGGAAATGGTCGGTGAGGATGCGCTGCCGGACCAGCTTCTTGGTCAGCGCGCGGAAGGCGGCGCTGACCTCCTTCTCGCGGCCCGGGTAGGTGTCGGCGAGCCGCTCGAGCAGCTGGGCCTTGATCTCGTCGGTGCGCTGGTCGCGTTCCGCCTTGCCGCCGATGGTCAAAGCGGCGGCCAGCTCGTCGGTGGCCACCGAGGACACCGAGTAGTACACGTCTTCGCCGTATTCGGGGAACACCGGGTAGTCGCCGGTCGGCTTAGCGGCCGCGTCGGCAAGCTCCTGCTGCGCGGTGCACAGCGCGGCGATGAACGGCTTGGCCGCCTCGAGGCCCTCGGCCACCACGCTCTCCGTCGGCGCCTGGGCACCGCCCTCGACGAGCGCGATGACGTTCTCGGTGGCCTCGGCTTCGACCATCATGATCGCGACATCAGGTTTGCCCTCGTGCTCACCAACGATACGGCCGGCGATCACCATGTCGAACACGGCCCGCTCGAGCAGCTCGACGGTGGGGAAAGCAACCCAGGTGCCGTCGATGAGCGCCACCCGCACAGCCCCGATGGGCCCGGAGAACGGCAAACCGCCCAGCTGGGTGGACGCCGACGCGGCGTTGATCGCCAGCACGTCGTAGAGATCGTTGGGATCCAGGCTCAGGATCGTCACCACAACCTGGATCTCGTTGCGCAGGCCGTCGACGAACGACGGGCGCAGCGGCCGGTCGGTAAGCCGGCAGGTCAGGATCGCGTCGGTGGACGGTCGGCCCTCACGACGGAAGAACGAACCGGGGATGCGGCCGGCGGCATACATCCGCTCCTCGACATCGACGGTCAGCGGGAAGAAGTCGAAGTGCTCCTTGGGGTTCTTGCTGACGGTGGTCGCCGACAACAGCATGTTCTCGTCGTCGAGGTACGCGACCACCGCGCCGGCGGCCTGCTGGGCCAACCGGCCGGTCTCAAAACGGATGGTGCGGGTGCCGAAGCTCCCGTTGTCGATTGTGGCGGTCGCCTCGTACACGCCCTGTTCAATTTCAGCTACAGACATGACGTCCGTACGGCCTCTCTGGTATTCGGCTTTTTCGCGTCGTCACGCGCAACCGGGAGAGGGTTCACAGGGCTGCTCACCGGCCCCGACGGGCCTGCGAGCCAACCCTGAGAGCTTCCTGACGTGCAAAGTCTGAATACGGCTACGGCCGTCGATCGAAGCGGCCGACCTGCCCCAGATCCGGAGAGCCCGGCAGCCACTACCGAAGACCGCCCGATGCAGACTGGGCTGCTCCCGTTGTGACACGCTGGAACGGCACGCGCGGATCTGCGCGGCCGCACCGTTTGCTCGGACCGAACCGGCCCAGAACGCCCTTACTCTACACGGGCGAACTTGGCCTTCTGGCAGGACTCGAAATTTGCGGACCTGGCTGCCCAGATCAGCGACGCAGACCGAGCCGCTCAACGAGCGAGCGGTACCGCGCCACATCGATCTGGGCCACATATTTGAGGAGCCGGCGCCGCCGCCCGACCAGCAGCAGCAGTCCCCGACGCGAGTGGTGGTCGTGCTTGTGCACCTTCAGGTGCTCGGTCAGGTCGGCGATGCGCTTGGTCAGCAGGGCGACCTGCGCCTCCGGGGATCCGGTGTCGGTGTCATGCAGGCCGTAGGTGTTCAGGATGTCTTTTTTCTGCTCGGCTGTCAGCGCCACGAAATATCTCCATCAATTGGTCCGCGATCATGCAATTCAGGCGCGGCCACCGCGAACCGCAGCACGCGCCGATGTCGCCCGGCAGTTTAGCAGCCGGGCGCTGCCCGCTCCGAATCGTCGACGGGTGCTTAGCCCGCAGACAGCAGGACACGCGCCCGGTCGGTGTCGTTACCCATCGCGGTGACGAGATCTCGCACCGAGTCGAATTTGCGCTGTCCGCGGATGCGTGCGACGAAGTCCAGCGCCACATACTGTCCGTAGAGGTCGGCGGTGGTGTCCAGGACGAACGCCTCGACGGTGCGGGTACGTCCGGAGAAGGTCGGGTTGGTGCCGACGGACACTGCCGCCTGGTAGCGCTCACCCGGAACGACGGTGCCGGTCACGGGTCCATGCCCGAGCACGGTGAACCAGGCGGCATACACGCCGTCGGCCGGGATGGCCGAATACATCGGCGGTGCCACGTTGGCGGTGGGAAAGCCCAACTCGGCGCCTCGCCCGTGACCCCGGACCACAACACCTTCGACGCGATGCGGGCGGCCCAGCGCGTCGGTGGCCGCCACCACGTCACCGGCGTCCACGCAGGACCGGATGTAGGTGGAGGAGAACGTCACGGTCTCGTTGCTGTGGTGTTCGGACAGCAGTGACATCGACTCCACCGCGAAACCGAATCGCTCACCGGCACGTCGCAGGGTCTCGACGCTGCCGGCCGCCTTCTTGCCGAAGGTGAAGTTTTCACCCACCACGACCTCCACCACATGCAGGTTTTCCACCAGCAGCTCGTGGACGTAGCGGTCCGGCGTGAGTTTCATGAAATCGCTGGTGAACGGCATCACCAGGAAGACGTCGATGCCCAACTCTTCGACGAGCTCGGCGCGTCGCGTCAGCGTTGTCAGCTGAGCGGGATGACTGCCTGGATAGACCACTTCCATGGGGTGCGGGTCGAACGTCATCAACACGCTCGGCACGTTGCGCGCGCGCCCGGCTTTCACCGCATGCGCGATCAGTTCGGCGTGCCCACGATGTACACCGTCGAACACCCCGATGGTGAGCACACATCTGCCCCAGTCCGTGGGGATTTCGTCTTGGCCGCGCCACCGCTGCACGATCGCAAGCCTACGACCCCCGGTGGTCCGCCGGGAGATCCGGAGTGCGCGATAGCGGCCGTAGCCGCCCCGGGTGTCGGGGAGCACGCCGGATCGGGCTTGGGTTGCCTAAACTTTCTCGTTGTGAGGGCTGACGAAGAGCGTGGCGGTCTCACCGCGGTCGGCCAGGACTATCTGAAGGTCATCTGGAATGCCCAGGAATGGTCGATGGAAAAGGTCAGCACCAAGATGCTGGCCGAGAAGATCGGGGTGTCGGCCAGCACGGCCTCGGAGTCGATCCGCAAACTCGCCGAGCAAGGCCTCGTCGACCACGAGAAGTATGGCGCAGTGACCTTGACCGAGGCGGGGCGGCGGGCGGCGCTGGAGATGGTGCGCCGGCATCGGCTGTTGGAGACTTTCCTGGTCGAAGAGCTCGGCTACGCCTGGGACGAGGTCCACGACGAGGCTGAGGTGCTCGAACACGCGGTGTCGGATCGTCTGGTGGCCCGCATCGACGCCAAGCTGGGGTTCCCGCAGCGCGACCCGCATGGTGACCCGATCCCGGCCTCGGACGGGCAAGTGCCTACCCCGCCGGCACGTCAGCTCTGGGCATGCGACGACGGAGACACCGGAACGGTGGCCCGTATCTCTGATGCCGACCCGCAGATGCTGCGCTACTTCGCAGGCGTCGGGATCAACCTCGACTCTCGGCTGCGGGTGCTGACCCGACGCGAATTCGCCGGCATGGTCTCGGTGGCGATCGAATCCGCCGACGGCGAGACCACCGTCGATCTGGGCAGCCCGGCCGCTCGAGCGATCTGGGTCGTGGGCTAGCGGCGATCGCAAGCGCGGCGAAGCCGGGCGCAGCGGGTCGCCGCCAACAGCCCTAGCGGCGATCGCAAGCGCGGCGAAGCCGGGCGCAGCGGGTCGCCGCCAACAGCCCTAGCGGCGATCGCAAGCGCGGCGAAGCCGGGCGCAGCGGGTCGCCGCCAACAGCCCTAGCGGCGATCGCAAGCGCGGCGAAGCCGGGCGCAGCGGGTCGCCGCCAACAGGCCTAGCCCAACAGGCCCTTGGCGATGTGGGTGACCTGAACCTCGTTGCTGCCGGCGTAGATCATCAGCGACTTCGCGTCGCGGGCCAGCTGCTCCACCCGGTACTCGGCCATATAGCCGTTGCCGCCGAACAGCTGTACGGCCTCCATCGCGACGTCGGTGGCCGCCTCTGACGAGTACAGCTTGATCGCCGATGCCTCGGCCAGTGTCGGCGCTTTCCCGGCTCCGGCACGCTCGATCATCTGAAAAACCATGTTCTGCACATTGATTCGGGCGATTTCCATTTTGGCCAGCTTGAGCTGGATCAGTTGGAAATGCCCGATGTTCTTGCCCCACAGCGTGCGGGCCTTTGCGTAATCCACGCACAGGCGGTGACATTCGTTGATGATGCCCAATGCCATCATCGCGATCCCCAGGCGTTCGGCAGCAAAATTGGCGCGGGCACTCTCACGGCCGTCCCCACCGGCGTGATCCAGGGTCTCCCCGAGCAGGCGGTCCGGGGTCAGTCGCACGTTGTCGAAAAACAATTCACCCGTCGGCGAGGACATCATGCCCATCTTCTTGAACGGCTTGCCCTGCGTCAGACCCGGCATGCCCGCGTCGAGCACGAAGATCAGCACCGGCCGGTTCCGTTTGTCCACCGATGGGTCACCATCATCGAGTTTGGCGTAGACCACTAGCACGTCGGCGTAGGGCCCGTTGGTGATGAACGTCTTCTGCCCGTTGAGGATGTAGTCCTCGCCGTCGCGCTTGACGTAGGTCTTCATGCCGCCGAACGCATCCGAGCCGGAGTCCGGCTCGGTGATGGCCCAGGCCGCGATCTTTTCCAGCGTCATCAGCTCAGGCAACCAACGTTCTTTCTGCGCCAGCGTGCCGCGGCTCATGATGGTCGCCGCGCCAAGGCCAAGGCTCACCGACACGGTGCTCAGCAACCCGATGCTGACCCCGGCGAGTTCGGACACCAGCACCGCAACCATGGACGCCTGAGCACCGAGTCCGCCGAAACCATCTGGGCTGCCTTGCTTTTCGTCCACGGCGGCGCCGTCCTGCTCGGCCCGCTCCCGATCCAGCATCGATTTGACCGATTCGGCGGCCATCACGTCGAGACCGAACTGGCTGAACAGCCTGCGCGCGATCGGATAGGGCGGCATTGCGCCGGTTTCCAATTCATCCAGCTGCGGACGAATCTCCTTGTCGATGAACTGACGAACCGTATCGCGAATCATCAGATCGGTGTCGGACCACTCGATCATAGTGCTCCCCGGGCCGTGCGCGGTTCAGCGTTCGGCGCGCTGGTAGGCGGTGACGACGGCCGCGCCGCCCAGCCCGATGTTGTGTTGCAGTGCGGCACTGACCTTGTCGACTTGACGTTTGTCCGCGGCGCCCCGCAGCTGCCAGGTCAGTTCGGCGCACTGCGCCAGCCCGGTCGCTCCCAGCGGGTGCCCCTTGGAGATCAGGCCGCCGGATGGGTTGACCACCCAACGTCCGCCGTAAGTCGTGTCGCCGTTGTCGATCAGCTTGGCCGCCTCACCCGGGCCGCACAAACCCAGCGCCTCATAGAGCAGCAGCTCGTTGGCCGAGAAGCAGTCGTGCAGTTCGATGACCTGGAAATCCTCGGGGCCCAGTCCGGATTGGTCGTAAACGCTTTGTGCCGCCTGCACATTCATGTCATCGCCGATGAGGTTTTTGGCGCTTCCGTCGAAGGTCGACGCGAAGTCCGTCGTCATGGCCTGACCGACGATCTCCACCGCTTGGCCGGCCAACCCGCGGCTGTCGACGAATGCCTCCGAGGCCAGGATCGCCGCGCCCGAACCATCCGAGGTTGGCGAGCACTGCAGCTTGGTCAGCGGGTCGGAGATCATCCGCGACGCCAAGATGTCATCGAGTGTGTAGGACTCCTGGAACTGCGCGTACGGATTGTTGACGGAGTGCTTGTGATTCTTGCAGCCGATCTTGGCGAAATGTTCTGCGGTAGTGCCGTAGTGCTTCATGTGTTCGCGGCCGGCGGCGCCGAACATCCACGGTGCGACGGGCATTGCGAACTCGTCGATCTCGGCCATCGCCTTGACGTGTCTGGCCATCGGCGATTCGCGGTCTTGGGCGCCACCTCCCAGCGAGCCGGGTTGCATCTTCTCAAAGCCGAGCGCGATAGCGCAGTCGACGATCCCGCCGCGAATGGCCTGTGCCGCCAAGAAAAGCGCCGTCGAGCCGGTTGAGCAGTTGTTGTTGACGTTGACGATCGGAATTCCGGTCATGCCCAGCTCGTAGAGCGCCCGCTGCCCGCAGGTCGAATCACCCGCGACATAGCCGACGTAGCCCTGCTGCACCTCGCGGTAGTCGATACCGGCGTCCCGCAGGGCGTTGGTCCCCGACTCCCGCGCCATGTCCGGATAGTCCCAGCCCTCGCGGCGGCCCGGTTTCTCGAATTTCGTCATGCCAACGCCGATGACGTAAACCTTGTCGGACATAGCGCGCCCCTTCCAGACGGGCTGAGGAAGCGGCCCGTCGGCGAATGCCGTAGGCCGCGTAGATGCCGGGTTCCACCTTATTCCTCCAGCGTCGCGGGCCGGATCACCACTACCGATTTGGTCCGCGGGCCCTCGTCGCGCAGCAGTGCGATTACCCGGCCGTCGGCGTCGCTGGCGGCATAGACGCCGTCGATACCGGCCGGCGAAAGTGGCCGGCCGTTGCTGGTTGCTTCGGCCTCCTCGGCGGTGAGCTCGCGGCGCGGAAACATCAGCAGGCACGCCTCATCGAGGGTCCAGGTCAATTGGGGCCGCTCCGCCAGGGCGTCGAGCGAGCATGCCTGGTCTAGGCCAAAGCGGCCGACGCGGGTACGCCGCAACGATGTCAGATGGCCGCCCACTGAAAGCGCAGCGCCGAGATCGCGGGCCAGCGCACGGATATAGGTTCCCGACGAGCAGTCGACGTCGACATCAACATCGATGACGCCCTGGACGTCCTGGCCTCCGGACCGAACGGCCAACATCTCGAACCTGTCGATGTGTACCGGCCGGGCCTTGAGCTCGACGGCGTGGCCCTCGCGAACCAACCGATACGCACGCCGGCCGTCCACCTTGATCGCGCTGACCGCCGACGGCACCTGGTCGATGTCGCCGCGCAGCCCGGCCACCGCAGCGGCAATCGCCTCGACCGTCAGGCCCTCAGCTGAGACGCCGCACAGCAGTTCACCGTCGGCGTCGTCGGTGGAAGTGGTTTGGCCCAGACGGATCGTGGCGGCATACGACTTCGAGGCCGCCGTCAACAGGCCAAGGATCTTGGTGGCGCGGTCAACACCGATCACCAGCACGCCGGTCGCAATCGGGTCCAGCGTCCCCGCGTGTCCCACCCTGCGGGTGGCAAAGATACGGCGACAGCGCGCCACGACGTCGTGGCTGGTCATTCCGGCCGGCTTGTCGACTACCACGATGCCGGGACCGGTGTCCGGACCTTGCGGGCTTGCTGTCATCAGATTTGCGGCGTGGAAACCCCCGGCTTTAGCCGGGAGAGGAAACGCCGCCTCCCTCCTTTCGGCAGGTTGTCGGTGGTCCCGCCTAGGTTGTTGACATGTCCAGGTTTCGGTTGCTCCCCAGCCCTGAGCAGGCGGCAGGGCTGGCGGAACACTGTCGTCATGCCCGGTTTGTGTGGAATCTGGCCGTCGAGCAGCAGCAGCACTGGCAGCCAGGCCGCCAGGCGCCCGGTTACAACGAGCAGTGTGCCCAGTTGACCGCGGCCCGCGCCGAATACGACTGGTTGGCAGCCGGGCCGCAGACTGTGCAGCAGCAGGCGTTGCGGGACTTCGCGCAGGCAATGCGCAACTTTTTCAACGGCACCCACCGTCGCCCGACGTGGCGTAAAGCCGGCAAGCATGAAGGATTCCGGCAGGTCGGATTCAAACTGCGCCACATCAAGCGGCTGAGCCGCCGCTATGGGCAGGTATGGATACCGAAGGTCGGTTCGGTGCGGTTCCGGTGGACCCGCAACATAGCCAACACCGTGAAGTCTTATCGAGTCACTTTCGATCGATCGGGGCGGTGGCACATCGCTTTTGCCGCCATCCCCGACTCTGTCCCGGGACCCGGTGATGGCAGCGTTGTTGGTGTTGATCGCGGCGTGGCGGTATCGGTTGCTCTGTCCAGCGGGGAGTTGCTGCGTGTTCCTGGCCTTGGTGCTGGTGAAACCAAGCGACTTCACAGATTGCAGCGGCATCTGGCCCGGGCGCGGCGCGGATCTAACAGGCGAGCACGAACGAAGCTGGCGATTGCGAGGTTGCGCGCCCGCGAAACAGATCGCCGTCGTGACTGGGTGGAGAAGACCACCACCGATTTGGCGCGCCGCTTCGACACCATCCGCGTCGAGGACTTGAATTTGCGTGCTATGACCCGATCGGCGCGCGGGACTGGTGAATGCTCGGGCACCCACGTCGCGCAGAAACGAGGCCTCAACCGTGAGATCAGCCGCCAAGGGTGGGGACTGCTGGTTGCCCGGTTGAAGCATAAGGCTCTGGGGCGGCTTGAACTCGTTCCAGCAGCTTACACGTCGCAACGATGCTCCCACTGCGGGCACGTGGCGCCAGCAAACCGCAAGAGCCAAGCGGTTTTCCAGTGCGTCGTCTGCGGTGCGGGCCCGTGCAATGCGGACGTCAACGCCGCACGCAACATCGCCGCCGGACGGGCGGTGACAGCACGGGGAGACCTCGGCGCTAGCCGGTCCGCGAACCGTGAACCTCAACGCTGTTCTCCTGCTGCGTAGGCGACGGGGTTGGAATCCACCGGCTTGAGCCGGTGGAGGACGTCAAAGCACGATCGCGGTCAGCACCAGTCCGCGGTCGACCGACCAACGGCCCCTCAGCGCGGTCAATGGCGGACCGCACAGCGCCTTCGGATCGATCAGGATCCGGGAAACGAAACCGCCCACTGGCGAACCTGGGCTGTCGGCCTCGAAGGTGATGTGGGCGTCCTCAAAACCCAGCCACCTTTTAGTCAGCGGAAACCAAGCCTTGTACGTCGCCTCCTTGGCGCAGAACAAGATTCGGTCCCAATGCAGGCCTGCTGGCATTTTCCGGGGGACTTCGCTGCGTTCCTCCGGCAGGCTGATCGCGTCCAGCACGCCATGCGGCAACACGTCGTGCGGTTCGGCGTCGATGCCCACCGAGCGCACCGTGCCGGTGCGCCCCACCACCGCACCGCGGTAGCCCGTGCAGTGGGTGAGGCTGCCCACCACACCGTCGGGCCAGCAGGGTTCTCCCTTGTCGCCCTTGAGGATCGGCACCGGCGGCACGCCGAGCTGGCCTAACGCGATCCGGGCGCAGTGACGGACGGTGACGAACTCATTGCGCCGCTTGACGACCGACTTGGCGATCAACGGCTCCTCTTCGGGCAACGGGGCGAGGCCGGGCGGGTCGGAATACAACTCCGAGTACGCCAGATCAACCACGGACCCGGGCAGCACCGAGGAGACCAGCAGGCCCCCTGTCATCGTGACTGCCGCTGCCGCAACCGTTCCCGGAACTGTGCAGCCTGTTGGCGCATCTCGGGGGTGATCACGAAGTGACCGCCGAAGTCATTGAGGTAGCCGGGCGCGTACTGGGGATCCGGCAACACCTGACGTAGCCAGCTGTGCGGCTTGCGGCGGCGCCACTCCCGCGGGTAACCCACCGACACTTCCTCAAAGCGCACCTCGTCATACCAGGTGGTTCGCGGGATGTGTAGATGACCGTAGACCGAACACGCAGCGTTGTAGCGGGTGTGCCAGTCGGCGGTCTTGGTGGTGCCACACCACAACGAGAATTCCGGGTAAAACAACGCGTCGCAGGGTTCTCGGACCAGCGGGAAATGGTTGACGAGGACGGTCGGCGTCATCCAGTCGAGCTGTTCGAGACGGGCGCGGGTGCCCGCGAGCCGTTCGCGACACCAAGCCTCACGAGTCGGGTATGGCTCCGGCGAGAGCAGGAACTCGTCGGTGGCCACCACGTTGCGCTGCCGCGCGATGGTCATGCCTTCGGCTTTGCTCGCCGCGCCCTCCGGCAAGAAGGTGTAGTCGTAGAGCAGGAACATCGGCACGATCGTGGCCGGGCCGCCGCGCTCGGTCCACACCGGGAACGGATGCTCGGGCGTGACCACGCCCATCTCGTCGCACATATTGACCAGGTACTCGTAGCGCGCCCTGCCGAAGATCTGCATGGGGTCACGGTTGGTGGTCCACAGCTCGTGGTTACCTGGCACCCAAATCACCTTGGCGAACCGCCGCCGCAGCAGGTCAAGCGCCCAACGAATCTCGTCGGTGCGTTCGGCGACATCGCCGGCAACGATCAACCAATCGTCCGGCGACGACGGGTGCAGCGATTCGGTGACCGGTTTATTACCGAGGTGACCGGTGTGCAGGTCGGAAACCGCCCACAGCGTCGGCTCCCTCCCGTTCCCCGATTCCTGCCCCGAATTTTGCCAACCCACGAATAACCACCCTAACGACCCGAACCCAACAAGCCCTCTTCACGCCCGCGGCGCAGAGCCCGGTGAAGGCGGTTCACGGCGAATTAGAACAAGTTCAGGTTTCCCTGTGACGGCGCGCACGCGACTTGTACACTCCCGGGCAAGGGACCGCCGAGGCGTAGGGGGTGTCGTGTTCGCCAATGTGCGTCTGATGGGGGCGTTTGCTGCGCTGGTCACCGCGGTCGTCGGGGGCACCGTGGGCTGGCACAGCGCGCCGCCCGCGCCGAGCGGGGGCGGGTCCGTCGAGCTGCGGTCGACTGCCGAGCCGATGGAAACCACCATGAAGAGCCCAATCGTGGCGACCACTGACCCACGCCCGTTCGACGCGTGCGAGGACATCCCGTTCGATGCCATACAGCGGCTCGGTTTGGCGTTCACACCGCCCGAGCACGAGGACGGGCTGCGCTGCCACTTCGACGCCGGTAACTATCAGGTGGCCGTCGAACCCATCATTTGGCGCACCTATGAGCAAACCCTGCCCCCTGATGCCGTCGAGACCACGATCCAGGGCCATCGCGCCGCGCAGTACTGGGTGCTGAAGCCGACGTATCACAACAGCTACTGGTATTACTCCTGCATGGTCGCGTTCAAAACCGGCTACGGGGTGCTCCAGCAGGCGCTGTACTTCTCGACCGTCTACTCCGACCCCAACGTCGACTGCATGTCCACCAACCTGCAGCGCGCCAACGACCTCGTTCCGTACTACAAGTTCTGACCGGGGTCTTAACCTGGGGACCGTGAGTACGACCTCGACCCGCCCCGCACAGCCCAGGTTGCACACTTTGCGACACCTCGGCGGCAAAGCTGTTGGGCGGCTGCTGGGTCTGCCGCCGGCGACCACCGATTACACCGTGGATCGCGTCCAAGTGCCGATGCGCGACGGGGTCCACCTGGTGGCCGATCACTACGCGCCGTCGACCGCCGCCACCGCCGGTACTTTGCTGGTCCGCGGACCCTATGGACGTCAGTTTCCGTTCTCGCTGGTATTCGGCTCGTTGTATGCGGCCCGCGGCTACCACGTCGTACTGCAGAGCGTGCGCGGAACGTTCGGATCGGGCGGGATCTTCGAGCCGATGGTCAACGAGGCCGCCGATGGCGCCGACACAGTCGTGTGGCTGCGCGAACAGCCCTGGTTCACCGGTCGGTTCGCCACCATCGGACTGTCGTACCTGGGATTTACCCAGTGGGCCCTCTTGCAGGACCCCCCGCCCGAACTCGCCGCGGCGGTCATCACCGTGGGTCCGCACGATTTCAACGCCTCGGTGTGGGGCACCGGCTCCTTCGCGATCAACGACTTCTTGGGCTGGAGCGACACGGTTTCCCACCAGGAGGACCCGGTGCGCATCCGGGCCGGGATCCGCCAGTTGCAGGCCCGGCGCAAAGTGGCGCAGGCGGCCGGTGCGGTGCCGATGGGCGACGCGGCCCGGGCACTGCTCGGCACGGGCGCGCCGTGGTTCGAATCGTGGGTCGAACACACTGACCCGAACGATCCGTTCTGGAGTTCCCTGCGCTGCGGCGAGGCGCTGGACCGCGTGCAGGTGCCGGTGCTGCTGGTGGGTGGATGGCAAGACATATTTCTGAGGCAGACGCTGCAGCAGTACGGGCATCTGCGCAGCCGGGGCGTCGACGTCGCGCTCACCATGGGGCCCTGGACGCACACCCAGCTGCTCACCACAGGGGTGGCCACCTGTGTCCGGGAGTCGTTGGATTGGCTGGACACCCATCTGGGCGGCGCGCCCGCCCCGCGCCGCCCCAGCCGGGTCCACGTCTACGTCACCGGCTTGGACAAGGGTCAAGCCTGGCACAACCTGCCCGACTGGCCGCCCGCCACCACCGAGCGCGCGCTGTATTTACGGCACGGCGGCCACCTGGGCGAGACCGCGCCGACGGACCTGACGGGATTAGCACCGGCGACATTTGTCTACAACCCCGCCGACCCGACACCCGCCATCGGCGGCCCACTGCTGTCCCCGAACGGCGGTTACCGCGACGACAGCCGGCTCGCATTACGCGACGATGTGCTCGCCTTCACCAGCTTCACCCTCACCCACGATCTGTGCGTCTGCGGAAATCCGGTCGTCGAGCTGACGCACAGCTCGGACAATCCCCAAGTCGACCTGTTCGTCCGGGTGAGCGAAGTCGACACCAAAGGCCGGTCCCGAAACGTCAGCGACGGCTACCGACGGTTGGGCGCCGCGACCCAGACCGTAAGAGGGACCGTCCGCGTCGAACTCGACGGGATTGCGCACCGCTTCAGGGCCGGCTCACGCATCCGCGTCCTGATCGCCGGCGGCTGGTTCCCGCGCTACGCGCGCAATCTCGGCACCGAAGAACCAGTGCTGAGCGCCCGGCAGTCCAAGCCGGCCACCCACACCGTGCACTACGGACGCTCCCGACTGCTGCTTCCCGTCGGTGCCATTGATATGTCAGCTGACCGCGTCGCGGACCCGGACAGCGACCTCGTCTAGCGCAACGTCGTCGTGCACCGGCGGTGCCAATGGCGCCCGCACGGGGAGCTCCACCCAACTTTTGCAGCCCGCGTACTCGGGAATGCGAGTAATTCGCACCGGCTCGGCTAAGGGGATCACCGACACCACCAACACGGCCAGTTTGTGCTTGGGGCGGAAATCGAGCCGGTCGGCGCGCACCGATTCCGCGGTCCAGATGTGCAGATCCTCGATTGCCGAAAGACCGTCCGGCCGGTTAACTTGCTCTGCGGCAACAACTTTCACAGCGGCACGCAGCACCAAGTGGCCTTCGGCGCTGTCGGCCGCCCCGGGTTCCAGCAAATCCCGATGCTCGAGTCGGACGCGCTCGGCATGGCTGTGCGCGACCGTCGGGAACAGCAAGAACTCGCGGGCCGCCAACTCGAATCGCTTCTCACCGATGCCGCCCTTACGCAGCAGCACCCGCTGGCGCCCGTCCAGCAGCGCGTGCACCACCGCGCTCCACTCCTTCAGCGCGGGCATCGTTGCCGTTGATGTCATTTCGCGCCCGCCAGCCGGGCGGCCACCTCGGGCCGACGCAACGGTGGGACGGTCTTAGGGGGCTGGCGGCGCGGCGGCAGAGCCCCCAGCAGCCGTGTCGTCGTCTCCGTGACCTCGGCAACCGCAGCCTCGAACGCTTCGACGTTGGCTGTCGAAGGGTGGGTGATGCCGCTGACCTTGCGCATATACTGGCGCGCCGCCGCCGCGACCTCCCCGGCTGTGGCCGCTGGCTGTAAACCGCGCAGTTCGGTGATGTTCCGGCACATGCCCCTAACGATAAGCGCCTTTTGGCGACTCCGCGTCTGGTCACATCGGCCGCAGCAAGGCGGCCCACTTGCCCGCTTAGGCGACTGGCTACGGTGAGGTGATGAGCGACGAGATCCTGCTGATCGACACCGACGAGCGGGTGCGCACCCTGACCCTGAACCGACCCCAGTCTCGCAATGCGCTGTCCTCGGCGTTGCGGGATCGGTTTTTTTCGGCCCTGACCGACGCCGAGGCCGACGACGACGTTGACGTCGTCATCCTCACCGGCACCGATCCGGTGTTCTGCGCGGGGCTGGATCTCAAGGAGCTGGGTGATCAATCGGCACTTCCGGACATCTCGCCGCGGTGGCCACCGATGACCAAGCCAGTGATCGGCGCGATCAACGGCGCCGCCGTCACCGGCGGGCTCGAGCTGGCACTGTACTGCGACATCCTCATCGCTTCGGAGAATGCCCGCTTCGCCGACACTCACGCCCGGGTGGGCCTGTTGCCCACCTGGGGGTTGAGCGTGCGGTTACCGCAGAAGGTGGGCATCGGATTGGCCCGGCGCATGAGCCTCACCGGCGACTACCTGTCTGCAGCCGACGCGCTGCGCGCCGGGCTGGTGAGCGAGGTGGTGCCGCACGACCAACTGTTGACCGCCACTCGCCAGGTGGCGACGTCGATCGTCGGCAACAATCAGAACGCGGTGCGAGCGTTGCTGGCGTCCTATCACCGGATCGACGAGTCGCAGACCAGCGCGGGGTTATGGCTGGAAGCGATGGCGGCCAGACAATTCCGGACCAGCGGCGACGACATCGCCGCCAACCGCGAAGCGGTCCTGCAACGCGGGCGGGCGCAGGTGCGTTAACTACGGCCGTCTGCCCGCGTCGATCCCGGCCAACCAATACGATCCCACCAGCCACACGAAAAAATTCACCAGCGCAGGAGGAGTCGATGCGCGCGGTCATCGCCCTCAACCGGACCCTCGCCGGGCTCACTCTGGCAGCGGCGGCTGCGATCGCGGGGTCCGCACCGCAGGCAGCCGCGCAGCCGCCACCGGGATTTCCCAATCTCGACGGTTTCACTGCTGTCCCGGCGGACGGCTACGTCACGACTTCCGGCCCGGGCACCTCCGCCCGGATAAGCTTCTCCGCCCCCTACTCCCTGGTGTGCGACTTCTATGGCGGGCCAGCGCCCGCGCCGCAACCGTCGCAGGACATCAAGTGCAGCGGAGACATGCCAGGCATGGACGACGTTCCCTTTCTCGGCAGCGGCCGCCCACGGCCGGGCGATTGCGTAGTGGGTTCAGTGAACTTCAAGGGACCCGGCTACCAATTAAGCCGCATGTCCTATGGCGGATGCGATGGCAACCCACCCACCTTGCCGTCTGGCGGCAAGTTGCTGGGCGCGGGCCAGAAATTGTCCTACCTGAACGTGACATGCGCCGTTGGGGCTGACAATCTCGTCGCCTGTCTGGACACCACCAGCGGAGACCACGGATTCGTGCTGCAGCACTCAGGTAGCCGGGCGTTTTAGAGAAACCGCGGCGATCAGCCCAGGGCCGTCAGCAGCGACGCCACAGCGTCGTCGATCGAGCCGGTGGTCGAGTAGCCGGCGGCCAGCCGGTGGCCACCACCGCCGAACGCGGAGGCGACCGCCGCCAAATCCACGTCCGCCTTGGCCCGCATCGACACCGACCACTGCTGCGGGTCGACCTCTTTGAAGACCGCCGCCACCTCGGCCTGCTGAGTGGTACGCACGATATCGACGATGCTTTCGACTTCTTCCGGGCGTGACCTGATCCAGTCCCGATTGTCGACGACCGCGTAGACCAGCCCGCGACCGCCGACCGCGTCGGGCAGCAATTGCGCCGAGCCCAGTACGCGCGACAGCAGCGGCAGCCAGCCGAATGGATGGCTATCCATCAGCGTTCGGCTGATCGCAGCGTTGTCCACGCCGATCTCGACCAGCCGAGCCGCCAGCCGAAGAGCGCGGGCACTGGCCCAGCGGAAGGATCCGGTGTCGGTCGTCAGTCCGGCATAGATGCAATGCGCGACCTCTGGGTCGATTGGCTTGCCCCACGTGTCAAGCAGTTCGGCAATCATCATCGTGGTGGAATCCGCTGACAGGTCGATGAAGTTGGCGGTGCCGAACATGTCGTTGGACGCGTGGTGGTCAATGACGAGCAGCTGCCGGCCGGGACCCGCTAAATCACTCAACCCACCGAGCCGCTTGACACTCGGAACGTCAACAGTCACAACCAAATCGACGTCGCGACGCATCACATCGGGGCTGACCAGCAAGTGGCACCCGGGCAATGAGGCCAGCGACTCCGGCAGTGTCGCCGGGGCGGCGAAACTGACCTCGACATGCTTGCCGCACTTATCCAGCACCAAAGCCAGTGCCAGGCCCGCGCCGATGGTGTCGGCGTCCGGATGGACATGAGCGACCACCGCGATCGTCGCAGCACCCGAGAGCAGCCCGACCGCACCCAGGGCGTCGACGCGTGCCCCGGCACCCGGGGCACCGGCCAGCTCAGTCTTCGCGTCGATCGCCGTCACCGGTTTCTCCCCCCCGGGCGGGTGGTTCGCCCACGTCGATCGCATCGCTGGTCCGAATGCCTGGTCCGGTCGGTTCCGCGACCGACCCGCTGTCACGGTATGGATCGGCTTCGCCGGCCGGCCTGGCACCGGAGCGAACCCGCGCCAGATCGGCGTCTGCGGCGCGAGCACGAGCCAGCAGCTCGTCCATCCGATGCACGTTGTCGAACGTCGTGTCCCGGGTGAAGGTCAGCGTGGGAGTGAAGCGCACACCGGTGCCCGCCCCGACCTTGGTGCGCAGCGCACCTTTGGCCCGTTCCAACGCGGCCGCGGCAGCGGCGTAGTCCGGCTCGTCGTCCAGCGTGCGTCCCATCACCGTGTAGAACACCGTCGCATCGTGCAGGTCGGCAGTCACCTTCGCGTCGACGATGGTCACTCCGTCCAGCCCCGGATCCTTGATCTCAAACTCGATCGCCGAGGCGACGATCGTGTTGATCCGTTTGGCCAGCCGGCGCGCCCGGGCCGGGTCAGCCATCAGGCGCGCTCCTTTTCGACCAGCTCGTAGGACTCGATGACGTCGCCTTCCTTGATGTCGGAGTAGCCCAGCGTCATACCGCATTCGAAGCCCTCGCGGACTTCGGTCACGTCGTCCTTTTCCCGTCGCAACGAGGTCACGGTGAGGTTGTTGGTGACAACGATGTTGTCTCGCAACAGCCGAGCCTTCGCGTTGCGGCGCACCACACCGGAGGTGATCAGGCAGCCGGCGATGATGCCGACCTTCGAGGAACGGAACAGTGCCCGGATTTCGGCACGACCCAGCTGGACCTCCTCGTAGATCGGCTTGAGCATGCCGCGCAGGGCCTTCTCGATGTCGTCGATCGCCTGGTAGATGACCGAGTAGTAGCGGATTTCCACACCTTCGCGGTTGGCCAGCTCCGTCGCTTTGCCTTCGGCGCGCACGTTGAAGCCGATGATCACCGCGTCCGAAGCCGACGCCAGGTTGACGTTGGTTTCGGTGATGCCACCGACGCCGCGGTCGATGACGCGCAATTCCACCTCGTCGTCGACCTGGATGCCCATCAGGGCCTCCTCGAGGGCCTCGACGGTACCCGCGTTGTCGCCCTTGAGGATCAGGTTCAGCTGGCTGGTTTCCTTGAGCGCCGAGTCCAGATCCTCCAGGCTGATCCGTTTGCGAGAACGCGCCGCCAGCGCGTTGCGCTTGCGGGCGCTGCGCCGGTCCGCGATTTGGCGGGCGATGCGGTCCTCGTCGACGACCAGGAAGTTGTCACCGGCGCCGGGTACCGACGTGAAGCCGATGACCTGCACCGGCCGCGACGGCAGCGCCTCCTCCACGTCGTCGCCGTGCTCGTCGACCATGCGGCGGACACGACCGTAGGCGTCACCGGCCACCACCGAGTCGCCGACGTGCAGCGTGCCGCGCTGCACCAGCACGGTAGCGACCGGTCCGCGACCGCGGTCCAGGTGCGCCTCGATCGCCACACCCTGAGCCTCCATGTCGGGATTGGCCCGCAGGTCCAGAGCAGCGTCAGCGGTCAGCAGTACAGCCTCTTCCAGCGCCTCGATATTGGTGCCTTCCTTCGCCGAGATGTCGACGAACATCGTGTCGCCGCCGAAATCTTCGGCCACCAGCCCATATTCGGTGAGCTGGGCACGAATCTTGGCAGGGTCGGCGCCCTCCTTGTCAATCTTGTTGACCGCCACCACGATTGGCACGTCGGCCGCCTGCGCGTGGTTGATGGCCTCCACCGTCTGCGGCATCACACCGTCGTCGGCGGCGACCACCAGGATGGCGATGTCGGTGGCCTTCGCGCCGCGGGCCCGCATGGCGGTGAACGCCTCGTGACCCGGGGTGTCGATGAAGGTGATCGGCCGCTCGGTGCCGTCGAGGTCGACGGACACCTGGTAGGCGCCGATGTGCTGGGTGATGCCGCCGGCTTCGGCCTCGCGGACGTTGGCCTTACGGATAGTGTCCAGCAGCCGGGTCTTACCGTGGTCGACGTGACCCATCACGGTCACCACCGGCGGACGGGTCTGTAGGTCTTCCTCGGTACCTTCGTCTTCGCCGTAGGTCAGGTCGAAGGATTCCAGCAGCTCGCGGTCTTCGTCCTCCGGGCTGACGACCTGGACGTTGTAGTTCATCTCGCTGCCCAGCAGCTCGAGCGTCTCGTCACCGACCGATTGCGTGGCCGTCACCATCTCGCCGAGGTTGAACAATGCCTGCACCAGCGCGGCCGGGTTGGCATCGATCTTCTCGGCGAAGTCCGACAGCGAAGCGCCACGCGCCAACCGGATCGTCTCACCGTTGCCGTGCGGTAGCCGCACGCCACCGACGACGGGCGCCTGCATCGAGTCGTATTCCTGGCGCTTCTGCCGCTTGGACTTGCGGCCGCGCCGGGGCGCACCGCCGGGACGCCCGAACGCGCCGGCGGCGCCGCCGCGCTGGCCGGGACGGCCACCGCCGCCACCTCCGCCACCGGGACGGCCCCGAAAACCTCCGGAGCCGCCGGGAGCGGCGCCGACTCCCCCGCCCCCACCGCCGCGGTAGTTACCGCCGCCCGCGTCCGAGCGGCCGCCGCCGGGCCCACCGGGCCGGCCACCCCCGGGTCGCGGAGCGCCGGGTCGCGCCGGGCGGCCCTGCGCACCCGCACCACCGGGACGGGGTGGCATGCTGCCGGGCGAAGCGCCCGGGCGTGGTGCCCCAGGCCTGGCGGCTCCGGGGCGGGGCGCCGGCGGACGCGGGATAGGCCGGTCGACGGGTTGCGCCGACGAGAACGGGTTATTGCCGACGCGTGGAGTACGAACGCCAGGCTTGGGCATCGGACCGGGACGCGGGCCTGGCGTCATACCGGGGTGCGGCCCAGGCTGGCTGTGGGGCTGGCTGGGCGGCTGCCCGGGAGGGGGCGTTTTTGGCTGCCCGGGGGACGGCGCCGATGGCCGTCCGGGTACCGGTCCCGGCGGCGCGGGTGCTTCTGCGGGCGCAGCAGCAGCCTGGGCGGCAGCGGTTGTCGCTCCGCCTGCGGGCTTGGCGGGCGTGCTAGTCGCTTCGCCGTTTCCGCCGGCCTTGCTGATCGCCTTGTCGAGGGCTCGATCAAGGGATTTGTCGAGTGTTTTGTCCGGGCCCTTGGCGGGAGCCTTGGCAGAGGCTTTTGCAGAGGCCTCAGCGGCCGGCTTACCGCCTCCGAAGGACTCGCGTAGCCGGCGAGCCACCGGTGCCTCTACCGTCGACGATGCGGATTTAACGAATTCGCCCTGTTCATTCAGCCGGGCGAGAACTTCCTTGCTGGTGACACCGAGTTCCTTTGCCAACTCGTGTACGCGGGCCTTACCTGCCACTACATCTCCTGTCTATGAGGCGACAGTCGTAGGGCCGCGCCTCGGGTTTAGCTATGACGCATTGTCATCGGGACTTCACGGTGTGCTCATGTTCTTTGCTACCTGTTCTGTTGCCGGGACGATCGGGCGCACCTAGAAACTCTATGTGCTCGACCACCGCGGATGTGTCCGGTGAACCGGTGATGCGCAGCGCTTTGGTGAAAGCAAGCCGCCGAATCGCCTGTTGCGCGCACTGCGGTACGGGATGCAGCCATGCACCCCGCCCCGGCTGGCTACCTCCTGTGTCAACGATCACGGCATATTCGCCGTTCCCGGTCGACACAGCCACCACTCGAAGCAGTTCGACTGCCAACTCTCGCTTTCGGCACCCCACGCACGTACGCACAGGTCCACCCGCGTGTCTGTGCGCCCGGTTGGTTTGGGGGGCCGAAGGCTCACGCTGGATCACGGCTCAGTCTAGCGTCACTCAATCGATGGTCAGAACCACCCGAGGATGCGCCGCGATGTCCAGGGCGCGAACCTGCGACGGCAAAGTCGTCTGCATCGTCGCCGGGCTAGCGGTCGTGCGCCATTCCGTGGGTGGCACCGTGTTCGGACTGGCTCTCAGAATGCGCCTCGGAACTACCCGGTGAATCCCCGCGGATGTCAATACGCCACCCGGTGAGTCGGGCGGCCAACCGCGCGTTCTGGCCCTCCTTACCGATGGCCAGCGACAACTGAAAGTCGGGCACCACTACCCGGGCGGCCCGGGCAGCCTCGTCGATGATCGACACGGAGACCACCTTCGCCGGCGACAACGCGTTGGCGACGAAACGGGACGGGTCTTCGTCGTAGTCGATGATGTCGATTTTCTCCCCGGAGAGCTCGCTCATCACGTTGCGGACCCGCTGCCCCATCGGACCGATGCAGGCACCTTTCGCGTTCAGGCCGGGAACGTTCGACCGCACCGCAATCTTGGAGCGATGGCCGGCCTCCCGGGCCACCGCCACGATCTCGACCGAACCGTCGGCGATTTCGGGCACTTCCAGGGAGAACAACTTGCGCACCAGGTTGGGGTGGGTCCTCGACAGCGTGATGAGCGGCTCACGGGACCCGCGGGTCACACCGACCACATAGCAGCGCACCCGGTTGCCGTGCTCGTAACTTTCGCCGGGAACCTGCTCGGCTGCCGGGATCACGCCCTCGGAGGCCTTGGTTTCAGAGCCCATCCGGACTACGACCAGACCACGCGCGTTAGCCCGGCTGTCACGCTGAATGACGCCCGCGACGATCTCTCCCTCGCGGGTGGAGAATTCGCCGTAGGTGCGCTCGTTTTCAGCGTCCCGAAATCGCTGCAGCATGACCTGACGTGCGGTCGTAGCGGCGATGCGGCCAAAGCCTTCGGGAGTGTCGTCCCATTCACTGATGACGTTGCCGTCCTCATCGGTCTCACGGGCGATCACCCGCACGACACCGGTCTTGCGGTCGATGTCGATATGCGCGTCGGTCTGGTGACCTTCGGTGTGCCGGTAGGCGGTGAGGAGCGCGGACTTGATCGTCTCGAGCAGCTCATTGACCGAGATGCCCCGATCCACCTCGATCGCGTGTAGCGCGCCCATGTCGATGTTCATGCTCCGGCCTCCGTCCCAGCGGCCCGAGCCACCCCGGTCAACTCAGCCAGTTCCAGCTCGATCTGGGCCGGGGGCGAAAATTCCACCTGGACAACAGCTTTGACGATGCCCGTGAGCGGGATCTGGCGCACCGTCCAGTCCCGGCCTTCGCGAACCACCAGCGCGATCGTGTCATCGCGCGTCTCTCCGACGCGGCCGGTCAGCTTCGACCCGTCCGACAACACAATTTCGACCTTGCGACCACGGGCGCGGCGGAAGTGTTTCTCGCCTGTCAGAGGGCGGTCCACACCGGGCGAACTGACCTCGAGCACATAGCGATCCCGGGCGCTGTCCAGGCCGTCCAGCAAAGCCGATGCCGAACGCGACAGAGTGGCTATCGTATCCAGGTCAAGGGCGTTGTCACCGTCGGCGATCACCGTAATCCGCGGCGGGCGCGTCCGGGTGTCGATGACCACGTCTTCGATCTCATAGCCCGCGCGCGCAAACTCTCCACCGAGTAGCTCGATCACCTGCGTCTGCGAAGGTAGCCCGGTGGTCACGGCGAGCTCCTCATCTTGAGTTGTCCGGTCATCTGGAGGATGTCGCCGCCCACTTTGTTTTGCGGGCGGCTCCGGTGTCTCTGCGGAAGCAACAGCTGCCGTTCCGCGAGAGCCAGCTATCAACGATACGCCAGGAATCGCGTATGTCGGCATGATCGCGTCCTCGCATCGTGCCTACCTCCGCGCCGATGGCAGGATGTGTTTGTGTCTAGCGCAGTACCCGTCACCAGCAGGCGGGGGGTGCTCGCCGGTGGCGTGGCTCTCGCTGCGCTCGGGGTGGTGGTGTCCGCCTGTGGCGAGCCCCCGCCCAAGCCCCCACCCGTCGAAGAACTGCTGGGGCCGTTAGACCAGGCCAGACACGACAGTGCGCTCGCCGGTGCCGCCGCCGCGGCCGTCGGTAATCCGCCGCAGATCGCTGCCGCTCTGACGGTGGTTGCCAGCCAACGCGCCGCGCACGCGCGTGCCCTGTCCACGGAAATCTCCCGGGCTGCCGGCAAGCTCACCTCCTCATCGAGCGAAACGACCAGCCCCAGCCCGGCCGCGCCGGGGGCGCCACCACCGCCGCCACCGCCACCACCGCCGCTCTCCGACGTGATGGACGCGCTGCGCACATCCGCCGAGAGCGCCAGTCGCCTGGTGGCCACGTCGTCGGGCTACCGTGCGGGGCTACTGGCATCCATCGCCGCTTCCTGCACCGCGTCTTACACGGTTGCGCTGGTGCCCGGGGGCCCGTCGATATGACCTCCGGCAAAGACGCCGACAACGCGGCGCTGTGCGACGCGCTGGCCATCGAACACTCGACCATTTACGGCTATGGCATCGTGTCCGCGCTATCGCCCCCCAGCGTCAACGACTTGGTGGTGGAAGCCTTCAATCAGCACCGCCAACGCCGCGACGACGTCATCGCCATGCTGGCCGCCCGCAAGGTCACCGCACCGGTCGCCGCCGCCGGCTATCAGCTGCCCATGCTGGTGGGCAGCGCGGCGGATGCTGCGCGCCTGGCCGCGCGGATGGAGAACGACGGCGCGACGGCTTGGCGCGCCGTCATCGAGCACGCAGAGACGGCCGAAGACCGTTCGTTCGCCTCGACGGCCCTGACGCAAAGCGCGGTCATGGCCGCCAGATGGAACCGAGTGCTGGGCGCCTGGCCGATCAGTACGAGTTTCCCGGGCGGCAACGAATAGCGCCCGGCTTGTCGGCCGCTAACCGTTCAGAGCCGCCGCGATGTCGGTGGCCAACGATGCGCCGACAGCCAGCTCGCGAGTTTGTCCGCTAAAACGGTCGCGAAGCTCGACCACACCGTCCGCCCAGCCCCGCCCCACCACGACGATCGAGGGCATACCCAGTAATTCGGCGTCCTTGAACTTCACGCCGGGGGAAGCCTGGCGGTCGTCGAGCAGCACTTCGACACCCAACCGATCGAGGTCGGCGGCCAGCGCAGTGGCTCCGGTGCGAGCCCGTCCGTCTTTGTTGGCGATCAGCAGATGAAGGTCGAACGGCGCGACCGCTGACGGCCAGCGCAGGCCCAGCTCGTCGTGGTGCTGCTCGGCGATGACGGCCACCATCCGCGACACCCCGAGGCCGTAGGAGCCCATGGTCAGCCGCACCGGTTTGCCGTCTTCGCCGAGCACGTCGGCGGCGAAGGCATCCGTGTATTTTCGGCCGAGCTGAAAAATGTGCGCGACCTCGATACCGCGCGCCGATACCAGCGGGCCGGCGCCGTCGGGAGATGGATCACCGTCGCGCACCTCGGCGGCCTCAATGGTGCCGTCGGCGGTGAAATCCCGGCCCGCCACCAGTCCGACGACATGGCGGCCGGGCTGGTCGGCTCCGGTGATCCAGCTGGTGCCATCGACCACCCGGGGGTCGACAAGGTAGCGAACACCATTGTCCCGCAATGCTTTCGGTCCGATATAACCCTTCACCAGAAACGGATAGCTGGCGAAGTCATCGTCGTCGAGCAACGCGTAATCGGCCGGTTCCAGCGCCGCGCCCAGCCTCTTGCCGTCGACCTCGCGGTCGCCTGGTAGCCCGATGGCCAGCAGCTCCCAGTCTCCGCCGGGCTGGCGAACTTTGAGTAAGACGTTCTTCAAAGTGTCCGACGCGGTGACGGTGCGACCCAGATCCGCCGTGTTGGCCCACTCCACCAGGGTGGCGATCGTCGGGGTGTCGCCGGTGTCGTAGACCATCGCCTCGGGCAGCCCGGCCACGACCTCTGCGGGCTGCGCCTCCGGGCGGGCGGTGACGACCGCCTCGACGTTGGCTGCGTAACCGGACTCCAGGCAGCGGACGAATGTGTCCTCGCCCACGGGGCTCTCGGCCAAGAACTCCTCGGAGGCGCTGCCGCCCATCGCGCCCGACACCGCGGACACGATGACGTAGCGCACCTTGAGCCGCCCCAGGATGCGCTGATACGCCTCTCGATGCGCGCGATAGGCGGCCTTGAGGCCGGCGTCGTCGATATCGAAGGAGTAGGAGTCCTTCATCAGGAACTCTCGGACACGCAGGATCCCGGCCCGCGGCCGCGCCTCGTCACGGTATTTGTTCTGAATCTGGTACAGCACCAGCGGAAAATCCTTGTAGGAGCTGTACTCCCCCTTCACCGTCAGGGTGAAGATCTCTTCGTGAGTGGGGCCGAGCAGGTAGTCGTTGCCGCGGCGGTCCTGCAGCCGAAACACGCTCTCGCCGTACTCGGTCCACCGGTTCGTCGCCTCATATGGTGCACGCGGCAGCAGCGCAGGGAACAGGATCTCCTGCCCGCCGATCGCGTTCATCTCCTCGCGGACGACACTTTCGATCTTGCGCAGCACCCGCAACCCCAGCGGCAGCCAGCTGTACAGCCCGGGCGCGACGGGCCGAACGTACCCTGCCCGGATCAGTAGTTTGTGGCTGGGCACTTCGGCGTCAGCCGGATCATCACGCAACGTGCGCAGGAACAGCTCGGACATCCGGGTGATCACAGCGGGCCAGCCTAGTGGGTCGCCACCAGACAAGCCCGGTGACGGTTCGTCATTGGTTGGCGCTGCGCAGTTTCGCAGGCCTCAGCAGCCCGAACGGCAGGAGCTAGAGCTCCCCGGCGTCGATCGCGTCCTTGACCTCTTGCGCGTGAGCAACCTGCTCGGGGGTGTAACGGATGAACAACGCCGCCCCACCGACGATGACGGCCGCTCCGGCCACCCACAGCAGGCCGTAGGTATAGCCATGGTCCAGGGCATGCAACTGCGTGTCGTTCATGAACTTCACCGGGCCGGTAGTGCCGCCCAGGTACAGCGTGCGCGAGGTGATCACCGCCTGGATGACGGCCAGCACCAGCGGCCCGCCCAGGCTCTGCAGCATCAGCGTGATCGCCGATACCGGGCCGATCTGATCGAAACCCACGCCAGCGATCGCCGAGAGTGTCAGCGGGACGACGGCCATGCCGATGCCGATCCCGCCGATCACGATGGGCGCCACCAGATTCGGGAAGTAGGGAACGCCGCGGCTCATGAACGCCCAGCCGTAGAGCATCGCCCAGAAAAGCAGAATTCCGCCGCCGATGGTCACCACGCGTGGTGAGAACCGCGACACCAGCTGGGAGGACAAACCCAGGCCGACCCCCATCGCTATGACAAACGGGATGAAGCCGACGCCCGCGCGCAGCGCGCTGTAGCCCAGAATGTCCTGCACGTACAGGCCGATGCACACGGTCAGGCTGAACATGACGCCACCGGCCAGGAAGATCGCGATGAACGTGAACAGCCGGTTGGGGTCACGGAACAGGTGGAACGGTACGACGGGGTTTTCAGCGGTCCGTTCCACGACGGCGAAAGCAATAGCGGCTGCCAACGCCACCAAAGCCGAACCGATGGTGGTGACCGAAATCCAGCCTTTTTCCGGACCCATCGAGAAGGCGAAAACAGCAGCGGTGCAAGCCAACGTGGCCAGCATGGCCCCGGTCGCGTCGAGCTTCATCCGTTCCCTATTGGTCTCCCGCAGCGCGGTGCGGGCCAGGTAGATCATCACCAGGCCGATCGGCACGTTCACCAGGAACGCCAGCCGCCACGACACCTCGGTCAGCGCTCCGCCAACCACCAGGCCCATCACCGAACCGATTGCGGTCATCGCGGCGAACACGGCCGTCGCCGCGTTACGCGCCGGGCCCTTGGGGAAGGTGGTCGCTACCAGTGCCAGCCCCGTCGGCGAAGCAATGGCAGACCCAACACCCTGCGACAGCCGGGCGATGACCAAGGTCACCTCGTCCCAGGCGACCGCGCACAGCACGGAGGAGATGGTGAACAGCGCGACGCCAACGATGAAAGTGCGCTTGCGCCCGATGGTGTCGCCGAGACGGCCGCCCAGCAGCATCAGCCCGCCGAAGGTGAGCACATATGCGGTGATCACCCAGC
Organism: uncultured Actinomycetota bacterium; assembly: GCA_963784665.1. GTDB lineage: Bacteria > Actinomycetota > Actinomycetes > Mycobacteriales > Mycobacteriaceae > Mycobacterium. Next base: position 325,374 of record CAWASA010000017.1, on the reverse strand, counting down.
TACGGCCGGCGTCGGACAGGCTCAACTCGTTTTGAATCTTGGGAAGCGCGACGATGGCGACGGTGCTGTCCATGGTCGCGAGCAGCTGCATACCACCGATGGCGACGACGGCTGCGATGAAGCGCCGAGAGGGCAGCCACGCGGGGTAATACTTGCTGATACGTGTTGGGGCGGTCTCCGCCGGGCGCATCGGGGCCGGACGATCGGGGCGTGCGGACGTCCAGTTCTGGACTGCGCGCTCTGAGTCGTTGAGAGCCGTCATAAAGGGTTACCTTACAGTAATCTTAAGAACCGTTTAAACCCCGAAAGCCGCCACGGCCCCGATAACAATGATCGCGGGAGGTCGGATACCTTCGGCGCGAATCTTTTCGGGCGTGTCGGCAAGCGTAGACCGCAAAGTCTGTTGAGCCGCCGTCGTTCCATGTTGAACCACCAGCACCGGCGTATCCGCAGGTCGGCCACCTTTTAGGAGTACGTCGACGAAAAGTTCGATGCGTTCGACCGCCATCAGCAAAACAATGGTGCCCGACATCGCAGCCAGTGCATCCCAATTCACTAACGATTCGGGATGACCGGGCGCAAGATGGCCGCTGACCACCACAAACTCGTGATTTACCGCCCGATGGGTGACTGGAACGCCGGCCAAGGCGGGCACACCTATGGCACTCGTCACACCCGGCACGACCGTTACCGGGATTCCGGCGTCCAGGCAGGCCAGAACTTCTTCGTAGCCGCGCGCGAATACGAACGGGTCCCCGCCTTTGAGGCGGACCACAAAGCTCCCGGATCGGGCCCGGTCGATCATGATGTTGTTGATCGCTTCCTGGGCCATGGCCCGCCCGTACGGGATCTTGGCGGCGTCGATGACTTCCACGTGCGGCGCCAGCTCGGCGAGCAGCTCGGGTGGCGCCAGCCGGTCGGCGACCACCACGTCGGCCTGGGCGAGCAGACGGCGGCCGCGCACGGTGATCAGTTCAGGATCGCCGGGGCCGCCGCCGACCAGCGCTACCCCACCGCGTACGACGTCGGGGCTCACCGAGTTTACGGAGCTTTCCGGGGTGATGACCCCGGTCTGCAACGCCTCACGGATGGCCGACCGGATCGCGGCCGACCGGCGGTGCTCGCCGCCGGCCAGCACCCCGACCGACAACCCGGCATAGCTGAAGGACGCCGGCGTTACCGCGGTCCCTTCGACAGCGATGTCGGCGCGGACGCAGAAGATTCGACGGCGTTCCGCCTCGGCGACCACGGCTGCGTTCACCTGCGGGTCGTCAGTGGCCGCGATCGCATACCAGGCACCGTCGAGGTCGCCGTCACGGTATTCACGCAATAACAAAGTGATTCCGCTCATCGCCTCGACCGCGGGGGTGGCGCTACGGGAGATGACGTGGACGTTTGCGCCGCTGGCGATGAGCAACGGTAACCGCCGCTGGGCAACCGTGCCCCCGCCGACGACGACGACCTTCTTGCCTGCCAGCCGCAATCCAACGAGGTAGGCGCTCTCGGTCACTCGCCAAGCTTAGTGGCGAGGACCACGGGCGTGTTTGGCGCCGCCAATGTAACGCTCGCCGACTAAGGCGTGCGGGCGGCTGCGTGTGCGACGAAGCGCACCACAGCGTCCGGGGTTGCGGCCGGATGGGTGTGCAGGTACGACGCATGTACGCCGGAGTGCACGACGCCGTCGCGCACGGAATCGCTCCCGTGATCCGCTTCGGGGACCTGATACATCCATGCGGGCTGGTAGCTGTCGGCGAATGTGACTGTGGTTCGGTGAAATTCATGCCCGACCACCCGCTGGCCGACGGAGTACAGCGGCGAATCGGCCACGGCGACGGCGTCGCGGTATGCCAACGTGAGGTGCGGAGTGAACCGTGCCGATCCGGCCAGCACTCCGCACATCGGGTAGCCGTCGAGTTCGGAGGCCAGATAGATCAGCCCCGCGCATTCGGCATGTATCGGCGCCCCGGCGGCCGCCAGCTCGTTGATTTGTCGGCGGACGACGTCATTAGCCGAAAGCTCCGCGGTGAACTGTTCGGGAAAGCCACCGGGCAACAGGACCGCATCCGTCCCGTCGGGCAACGGGTCGATGAGCGGGTCGAACTCGACCACGTCGGCACCAGCGGCCCGGAGCAGCTCGGCATGTTCGGCGTAGCCGAAGCTGAATGCCTTCCCGGCTGCCATTGCGACAGTGGCGTGGGCGGTACGCAGACCGACGGTCTTTCCCACAGCCGCCGCGGGATCCCACGGCGGATCCGGGGCCCGGCTCCCGGCGGCCGCAACAATAGCGGCCAAGTCGACGTGGCGAGCGACCAGGGCGGTCATCGCCTCGACCGCGAGTCGCGCGCGTCGCCCGTACTCAACAGCAGTAACGAGGCCCAGATACCTTGTCGGCAGCTCCAATTCAGCACTGCGCGGAATGGCGCCCAGCACTGGGACGCCGGCCTGCTCGCATGCCTGTCGCAGCACTTGCTCATGTCGTGTCGAGCCGACCCGGTTCAGGATCACCCCGGCGACCCGGGTTGCGGTGTCGAACGTTGAAAAGCCGTGCAAGAGTGCGCCGATGCTGTGGCTCTGACCACGTGCATCGACCACCAGGATTACCGGCGCGCCCAGCAGGCCGGCGACGTGAGCGGTGGAGCCCGCCACCGGGGTGGTTGCGGAAAACCCGATCCGCCCGTCGAACAGTCCCATCACCCCTTCGATCACCGCGATGTCCGCGCCACCGGCGCCGTGGCCGTACAGCGGGCCAATGAGGCCCTCTCCGACCAATACCGGGTCGAGGTTGCGGCCGGGCCGCCCGGCGACCAGACCGTGGTAGCCCGGGTCGATGAAGTCCGGGCCGACCTTGAATGGGGCTACGGTGTGGCCTGCCTGTCGTAAAGCACCGATCAAACCCGTTGCTACCGTGGTCTTTCCGCTTCCCGACGCGGGTGCGGCGACGACGACCGCGGGGACACTCACCATTCGATCCCCTTCTGACCCTTGCGGCCCACATCCATCGGGTGCTTGACCTTGGCCATCTCGGTGACCAGGTCGGCGGCCTGGACCAACCGCTGCGGGGCATCGCGTCCGGTGATGACCACATGCTGGTGACCGGGCCGCGCCAGCAACACATCCACCACTTCGTCGACGTCCACCCAGCCCCATTTCAGCGGATAAGTGAACTCGTCCAGCACATAGAAGTCGTGACGCTGCGCGGCCAGCCGACGGGAAATCTCTGCCCAGCCATCGGCGGCTGCGGCGGCATGATCGAGTTCGCCGCCCGTCTTACGCGACTTGCGCGTCCAGGACCAGCCCGCACCCATTTTGTGCCATTCGACGGGCCCACCGATCCTGTGCTGTTGGTGCAATTGGCCGAGTTGAGCGAAAGCCGCCTCCTCGCCCACTTTCCACTTGGCGCTCTTGACGAACTGGAACACCGCGACATCGAGTCCGGCATTCCACGCTCGCAACGCCATTCCGAATGCTGCTGTCGACTTCCCCTTCCCGGCACCGGTGTGTATCGCCAGCACTGGCGTGTTACGCCGAGCCCGGGTGGTAAGGCCATCGTCAGGCACTTGCAGTGGGATTCCCTGTGGCATAAGCGCTTGCCCTTTCCGCTCTGGTCGGCCGGCTCAGGCCACGTTGCGCACGGCACGCGTCAGAGAATCAGCGCGCAACTGCTCGAGCCGCACGGTCGGCGCGCCGAGGTGGCTGGCCAGTTGCTCGGCCAGCCCCAGCCGCACATAAGACGTTTCGCAGTCCACGACCACCGCGGCGGCACCTTCGGCGACCAGCCGGGCCGCCGCAGCTCGACTGCGGCCCAACGGATCCGGCCCGCCGGTGGCCCGGCCGTCGGTGAGCACCACCACGAGGGAACGTCGGGCACGGTCGCGCGCCTTCTCCCGGATGATCAGCTGATGCGCGGCCAGCAGACCTTCAGCCAGCGGGGTCTTGCCACCGGTGTCGAATCGAGCCAGTCGCCGACCGGCGATGTGGGCTGACGATGTCGGCGGCAGCAACAGCCGCGCCTCGCGCTGACGAAAAGTGATCACGGCGACCTTGTCACGGCGCTGGTAGGCGTCGCGCAGCAGTGACAGCGTGGCGCCGCTGACCGCGGCCATGCGATCTCGCGCGGCCATTGAACCCGACGCGTCGACGACGAAGATGACCAGATTGCCTTCGCGTCCCTCGCGGATGGCCCGTCGCACATCGTTCGGCCGTGGCCGCAACGGCCCGGCCCCGGCGTGCTCGGCGGCTGACAGCAGGGTCGCGAACAGGTGCAGTCCATGCGCGCCGGAACTCGTGTCGTTGCCGTCGGTAGCCGCAATGACGCTGCCGGTGGCGTTGCGGGCCCGCGACCGTCGTCCGGGCGCGCCGGCGCCAACGCCCGGAACGGTCAGCGCCCGGGTGTGAAAGGTTTTCGACGGCGGCGCGCTGGGTGTGGGCTGCTGCGGACGCGCAGAGCGTGTCGTCGACTGCGAATCCTGCTGCGGCAGGTCGTGTTCGCCGTCGGTTGGCTGACCGCCGTCCGGTGGGTCGGGATCGGGTTCCGGATCGCTACCGGCTTGCGCCAACGCGGCATCCAGTTGGTCGCGGTCGATTCCGGGATCGTCGAACGGGTCGCGGCGGCGCCGGTGCGGCAGAGCCAATTCGGCCGCCACCCGGATGTCCTGCTCCTCAATGCACGAGGCGCCGCGCCAGGCGGCGTGCGCGGCGGCGGCGCGGGCCACCACCAGATCGGCCCGCATCCCATCAACGTCAAAAGCGGCGCACACCGCGGCAATGCGCCGTAATTCGTTGTCCGGCAACACCACATCGTCGACCAGCGCGCGCGCCGCGGCGATTCGCCGGGCCAGCTCGGCGTCGGCGTCGGCATAGCGCTCGGCGAACGCGTCGGGATCAGCCTCGTAGGCCATCCGCTGCCGGATGACCTGCATCCGCACGTCGACATCACGCGATGCGTGCACGTCGACGGTGAGACCGAATCGGTCCAGCAGTTGGGGCCGCAGTTCGCCCTCCTCCGGATTCATGGTGCCGATCAGCACGAACCGGGCCTCGTGCGAATGCGAGATGCCGTCGCGTTCGATGTGTACCCACCCCATGGCTGCGGCATCGAGCAGCACGTCGACCAGATGATCGTGCAGCAAGTTGACCTCGTCGACATAGAGCACGCCGCCGTGCGCGCGGGCCAACAGTCCCGGTGAAAACGCATGCTCACCGTCACGCAGCACCCGCTGCAGGTCCAGCGAACCGATCACCCGGTCTTCGGTTGCGCCGAGCGGCATCTCAACCAGGCCGGCTCCCGAACCGGCACCGCCGTTCCCGGTCGCGTCGGACAGCAACGCCGCGAGGCCGCGCACGGCAGTCGACTTGGCGGTGCCTTTTTCGCCGCGGATGAGCGCACCACCGATCTCCGGTCGCACGGCGCACAACAGCAGCGCAAGCCGCAGTTGATCGTGTCCGACGATGGCGCTGAACGGGTACGGCTTCACGGCAGCTCCGTCAGACCGGAGCCGGGCCGCAGCATCGGCACATGCGGAATGCCGTCGTCGACGAAATCGTCACCGTCGCGGACAAACCCATGCTGGGCATACATGTCGGCGAGATAAGTCTGCGCGTCGATCCGGCACGGGTAGTCGCCGACTTCGGCCAACGCGGCGCGCAGCAGCCGGGTGGTGTGGCCCTGGCCGCGTGCGCTGCGTTTGGTGCACAACCGGCCGATCCGGAATGCCTTCTCACCTCCGGCATGCTCCTCCATCAACCGCAGCGTGCAGATCACGTCGCCGTCGGGCGTTTCCAACCAGAAATGCCGGGTTTCGGCGAGCAGATCGCGTCCATCCAGCTCCGGGTACGGGCAGGCCTGTTCGACGACGAACACTTCTACCCGCAGCTTGAGCAGCTGGTAAAGGGTTTGGGCGTCAAGGTCTTTGGCCCAGGAGCGGCGCAGCGCTTCGCTCATGACTGCACCGCTGCCGGCGACGATGCGGGCCGCGTTGGGGGCACCACCCGCTTGCGGGGGACGGCGTGCGGAGGCGAATCAGACCCCGTCGACTCCAACTGCAGTACCTTGGTGCCCCATGACCACACCTCGTCGAACAACGCGGGCTCACGAGACAGCTCGACCCCCCACGACGGCACCATCTCCTTGAGGGTGGGCAGCCAGGACCGATAGCGGTTGGTAAAGCATCGCTCCAGCACGTCGAGCATCGCCGCCACAGCCGTCGATGCTCCCGGGGAGCCTCCCAGTAGTCCGGCAATGCTGCCATCAGCGGACCCCAACACGGTGGTGCTGAAGTCGAGCACCCCACCTTTGCGTTTGTCCCGCCGGATCACCTGGACACGCTGACCGGCCACTGTCAGTTCCCAGTCTGAATCCACTGCACTGGGGGCGAATTCGCGTAGTGCGTGGCGCCGGTCTGGTTCCGAGAGCCCCAGTTGGTTGATCAGGTAGTTGACCAACTTCATCTGGGTGATCCCGACACCGAGCATCGACAACAGGTTGTCCGGCTTGACCGAGCGAGGCAGATCGGTGAAGTGGCCGTGTTTCAAGAACTTCGGCGACCAGCCCGCGAACGGTCCGAACACCAGCCACGACTTGCCGTTGACGAACCGAAGGTCCAGATGCAGCGCACCGAGCGGTGGGGCTCCCGGCGCTGGAACTCCGTACACCTTGGCCCGGTGCGCGGCGGTGAGCGCCGGGTTCGCGGCGCGCAGGAACCGGCCGCCAATCGGGAAGCCGGCGAAGCCTTTGACCTCTTCGATTCCGGACTTCTGCAGCAGCCGCAGCGCGTCACCACCGGCCCCGACAAAGACGAATTTGGCGTTCAGCCGGCGCCTTTCGCCGGTGCGGCGATTGCTGACCAGCAGCGTCCAGCTGCCGTCCGATTGGCGGGTCAGGTTGCGGACCTCGTGACCGAACAGCGCGGTAGCGCTCCCCTGCACGCAAAAGCCGATGAGCTGTCTGGACAGTGCGCCGAAGTCGACGTCGGTGCCATTGGACGCCCAGTTGAGCGCAGTCGGCTCGGAGAAGTCACGTTTAGCGGCCATGAAAGGCAGCCGGCGGGCGAACGCGTCGGGGTCGTCGATCAATTCAATGCCGGCGAACAGTGGGTTACCCGCCAGTGCCTGCTGCCGTCGCCGCAGATAATCGACGCGCTGCGCCCCGTGCACGAAGCTGACATGCGGGATCGGATTGAGGAAGCTGCGGTCGGTCAGGATGCCGTTCTCGATGGCGTACGCCCAGAACTGGCGGGTCACCTGGAATTGCTCGTTGATGCGCACCGCTTTGGTGATGTCGATGGAGCCGTCGGGGTTCTCCGGTGTGTAGTTCAGTTCGCACAGCGCGGAGTGCCCGGTGCCGGCGTTGTTCCAGGGGCCGCTACTTTCGGCGCCGACGGCGTCCAGCCGCTCGATTACAGTGATCGACCAATCCGGCTGCAGCCGGCGTAGCAACGCACCCAGCGTGGCGCTCATGATGCCCGCGCCCACCAGCACGACGTCCGTTCGTGCGGTTCTGGCTAGCGACGACACCGGATCGTTGGTCCTTCCCTCGACTGTGCCCAGGTTATCCCGAGGCAATTGCGGCACAAACGGCATGCGCCTCCCCGTGACCAGCAAAAGCTTTAAGCTGGCGTCGTGACTGGCTGGGTGCCCGATGTCCTGCCCGGTTATTGGCAGCGCACTATGCCGCTGGGGTCCGACCCGGCCGGCGAGGGCGACATCGTCGCAACCCTGATCCGGCGCGGCGAGCCCACCGGCGCCGATCACGCGGTCCTGGCGGTGCACGGCTACACCGACTACTTCTTCCACACCGGCCTGGCCGACCACTTCGCGGAGCGCGGCTTTGGCTTCTATGCGCTGGACCTGCACAAGTGCGGCCGGTCGCGGCGCGACGGCCAGACACCCCACTTCGTCACCGACCTGGCTCACTACGACACCGAACTCGAACAGGCCCTGTCCGCCGTCAGCGCGCAGGCCCGTCCCGGCCATCCGGTCAAGGTTCTGGTGTACGGACATTCCGCCGGCGGGCTCATCGTGTCGTTATGGCTGGACCGGTTGCGTCGGCGCGATGCGGCAGCGCACGCCGGCGTTGGCGGCTTGGTGCTCAACAGCCCCTTTCTGGATGTGCACGGGCCGGCCATTCTGCGCCATACGGTGACCTCGACGGTGCTCGCCGGCCTGTCTCGGGTGCGGTCCAAGGGCGTGGCCCGGACGCCGGAAGCGGGCGGTTACGGCACCACCCTGCACCGCGACTATCACGGTGAATTCGACTACAATCTGCAGTGGAAACCCGTAGGTGGCTTCCCGATCACCTTCGGCTGGCTGCACGCCATCCGCCGCGGCCAGGCTCGGCTGCATCGCGGGCTCGACGTCGGTGTGCCGAACCTGATCTTGCGGTCGGATCACAGCGTGCCCGAAGGCACCGACCCGACGGCGATGCACTGCGGCGACGCGGTTCTCGACGTCACCCAAATCGCCAAATGGGCCGGTTGCATTGGGAATCGCACCACCATGGTTCCGGTGGCCGACGCCAAACACGACGTGTTCCTGTCGCTGCCGCAGCCACGCCAGATGGCCTACCGCCACCTGGACCGCTGGCTGGATCACTACCTCAGCACCGGCAGCACCGATGCCGCGGTGTCTTCGGATAAAGGGTGACGGGCCGAAAACAATGGAAACCTATGACATCGCGATCATCGGAACGGGTTCGGGCAACAGCATTCTCGACGATCGCTATGCCGGCAAGCGGATAGCGCTCTGCGAGCAGGGCACGTTCGGTGGTACCTGCCTCAACGTCGGGTGTATCCCGACGAAGATGTTCGTCTACGCCGCCGGAGTCGCCGAGGAAATCCGGGGTGCGGCGCGGTACGGCGTCGACGCCCACATCGACCGAGTGCGGTGGGACGACATCGTCTCACGCGTCTTCGGACGGATTGATCCGATCGCGCTCGCCGGCGAAGGTTATCGGCGTTCGGTGCCCAATATCGACGTGTATTCCCAGCACACCCGGTTCGGGTCCGTTCAATTTGACGGGCGCTATCTGTTGCGCACGGACGCTGGTGACGAATTCACCGCCGATCAGGTGGTGATCGCGGCAGGATCGCGGCCGGTGATTCCGCCCGCGATCCTCGCCTCCGGCCTCGACTATCACACCAGCGACACCATCATGCGGATCCCTGAGTTGCCGAAGCATATCGTGATCGTCGGAAGTGGTTTTGTGGCAGCCGAATTCGCACACGTCTTCTCCGCACTCGGCGTACGGGTGACGCTCGTGATACGGGGTAGCTGCCTGCTGCGTCACTGCGACGACACCATCTGCGAACGGTTCACCCGCATCGCCGCGACCAAATGGGAACTGCGCACCCACCGCAACGTGGTGGGCGGCACCAACCGCGGGTCCGGCGTCGCGCTGCGGCTTGATGACGGTTCCACGCTGAACGCTGACCTGCTGCTGGTCGCGACCGGCCGAGTCTCCAACGCCGATCGTCTGGACGCCGAACAGGCCGGGGTCGATGTCGAGAATTGCCGCGTGGTGGTCGACGAATACCAACGAACCTCGGCGCGCGGCGTTTTCGCGCTAGGCGACGTCTCGTCGCCGTATCAGCTCAAGCATGTCGCCAACCACGAGGCCCGCGTCGTGCAGCACAATCTGCTCTGCGACTGGGACGACACCGAGTCGATGGCGGTCACCGACCACCGATTCGTACCGGCAGCGGTATTCACCGATCCCCAGCTGGCCGCGGTGGGGCTGACCGAAAACCAAGCGATTGCACGGGGATTCGACATCTCCGTTGCAATACAGAACTACAGCGACGTCGCCTACGGTTGGGCGATGGAGGACACCACCGGGATCGTCAAGCTCATCGCCGAACGCAACAGCGGATGCCTACTGGGCGCGCACATCATGGGCCACCAGGCATCGTCGATCATCCAGCCGCTGATCCAGGCGATGAGCTTCGGACTCACCGCCCCAGAAATGGCCCGCGGCCAGTACTGGATTCATCCGGCGCTGCCCGAGGTGGTCGAGAACGCGTTACTGAGCCTGTACTGACGTCAGCGTCCTGAGCGTTTAAGCGGCCGCGGATCGCGCTTGTCGTCCTGGCACTGCGGGCACAGGCCGTGCAGCGTCAGCCCGGCTGCCTCCGACAGCGCGAACGAACTGCCCGCCATCGCGTGCTCGAGGGCCGAACTCAGCTGCCGGGCCGGTACCTCGATGATCGCGCCACATTTCGTGCATACCGCGTGGTGGTGCGGCGCGGTGGCCATCCCGTAGGTCGCGAGACCGCCGTCGAGGGTCAGCGCGTGCAGCACCCCCTGATCGACCAGGGTGGTCACAGTGCGGTAGATGGTCGCCACGTCAGGCGCTTGGGTGCCGGGCGGCAGACATGCCCGCACCCGCTGGTGGATCTCCGCTACCGGTAAGTGCCCATTGACCGGCTCGAGCACCGCCAGCACCTGGATCCGCGAGGCCATCCGCCGCAGCCCGCGGTCGCGCAGAAAATCACCGATCCGCGCGCTGACGGACGGGTCCAGTACCGACGGCTTGGGCGTCATCCGTTCAGTGTCGCGCCCGATAGCCGGGATGGCCAGTTTTCGGCCCAAGTCGGCTGGGGGTTCCTGCAATCCACTTGCATCAAGCCGGCCATGCCACTTAGAGTCGGGCCGGTCGTTGCCTGCCCGATGTTGGAAGGACCCGGAAGGACCCCAGTGGCCAGTACTGAGCCCGACTGGCGGCGGTCATGGATGACCAAACTTCACAGCGCCTTGGCGCCAGCGGAGTGGTGGCGACTCGCATCGATGCTGGCGGTGATCGTCGCACTACATGTGGTCGGCTGGTTCATGCTGGTGTTTCTTGTGGCGCCGGCGCAATTCAGCTTGGGCGGCAAGGCATTTGGCATCGGCATCGGGCTGACGGCTTACACCCTGGGTATGCGCCACGCGTTCGACGCCGACCACATCGCCGCCATCGACAACACCACCCGCAAGCTCATGAACGATGGGCAGCGGCCCCTTGCCGTCGGATTTTTCTTCTCGCTGGGCCACTCCACGGTGGTCTTCGGGCTGGCGGCATTGCTGGTGACCGGGGTCAAAACGATCGTCGGCCCGGTCGAGGACGACTCCTCGACCCTGCACCACTACACCGGCCTGATCGGCACCAGCGTCTCGGGTGTGTTCCTTTATGTGATCGCCATCCTCAACGTCATCATCCTGGTCGGCATCCTGCGAGTGTTCGCGCGGCTGCGCCGCGGCGAGTACGACCCGGAAAAAGACGGAGCCGAACTGGAAGAACAGTTGGACAATCGGGGACTGATGAACCGGTTTCTCGGCCGCTTCACCAAGTCGATCACCAAGTCCTGGCACTCCTACCCCGTCGGGTTGTTGTTCGGGCTGGGTTTCGACACCGCCACCGAGATCGCGCTGCTGGTGCTGGCGGGCACCAGCGCGGCCGCCGGGCTGCCGTGGTACGCCATCCTGTGTCTGCCCGTGCTGTTCACCGCGGGCATGTGCCTGCTGGACACCATTGACGGCTCGTTCATGAACTTCGCCTACGGCTGGGCTTTTTCCAATCCGGTGCGCAAGATGTACTACAACATCACCATCACCGGGCTGTCGGTGGCCGTCGCCCTGCTGATCGGCAGCGTCGAACTCCTCGGGTTGTTCGCCGACCAGTTCGGCTGGCGGGGCGCGTTCTGGAACTGGATCAGCGGGCTGGACCTCAACGCCGTCGGCTATTTCGTCGTCGGCATGTTCGTCATCACCTGGGCGGTGGCTCTGCTGGTCTGGCGTTACGGGCGTATCGAAGACAAGTGGACGTCCTCCCATCTCCGGGCCGAAACCGCGACGTAGCCCGTTCGGGCACTTGCATGCCGACGATACGGCGCCCGGATGACTCACATGCCCGCCGTCAGGTTCACCGATGACCGTCATTCGGGTGTAGAAAAGTGCTCATGGGCTCCCCAGCGCTTGGCAGAGTCGTCGGTCTGCCAGCGGACGCCGGTGATAGCGATGCATGAGCTGTCGCTGTGCGAAGCCATCGCCGGTGTGGTCAAGACGCATGCCGACGGTCGGCACGTCGATGTGGTACGCGTGCGGGTCGGCGCTCTTCGTCAGGTGGTACCGGAATCGCTGTCGTTTTGCTGGACACTCGTCCGGGACGCCGAGGACATGCCGGACGCCGAGCTGGAACTCGAGTGTGTCAGTGCCGAGGTGCGCTGCCGTCAGTGTGGCCGGCGATCGGAGATCACGTCCGCCTGGTCGATCTGGTGTCCGCAGTGCGACAGTCCCGACGTCGAGGTGCTACGCGGCAATGAATTCCTGGTGACGTCGTTGGACGTCTCATGAAAGGACCGACCGGCGCGTCGCGAAAGGCGTTCACTATGAATCGATTTGACCGTGGGTAGATTTCATCGACACGACGACGGGACGGCGCACACTCACGAGCACGATTCCCATGACCATGACCATGACCATGACCATGACCATGACCATGACGCGATCACAGTCGCTACCAGACAGGCAAGCAGCGTATCGACGTGTTGGAGGCGATCTTCGCGGAGAACGACATGCTCGCCGATGCCAACCGGGCGGCGTTCGAGAGCCACGGGATCCGGACCCTCAACCTGATGAGCTCACCGGGGTCGGGCAAAACGACCGTCCTGCAGGCAACGCTTGACGAACTCGCCGGTGAGTTCGCGATCGGTGTGATCGAAGGCGACATCGCCACCGATCTGGATGCGGCTAAGCTCAGCGGTCGCGGCGCCCAGGTGTCACTGCTCAATACCAGCAATGGGTTTGGCGGCGAATGCCATCTCGATGCGCCCATGGTCAACCGTGCACTGCCGGGCCTCGACCTTCCCGGTTTGGACCTGGTGATCATCGAAAACGTCGGTAACCTCGTCTGCCCGGCGGAGTTCGACGTCGGTGAGCACGCCAAGGCCATGGTGTACTCCGTGACCGAGGGCGAGGACAAGCCGCTGAAGTATCCGGTGATGTTCCGATCGGTGGATGTGGTGCTGCTCAACAAGGTCGACTTGGTGCCCCACCTCGACGTCGACGTCGACACGTACATCGCGCATGTTCGCGAAGTCAATGCGACAGCGACCATCCTGCCGGTCAGCGCGCGCACCGGAGCCGGTATGGGCGCTTGGTTCGGGTGGCTACGACGATTCGCCGGACACGCGCAGGCCTGAACACATTCAGATGATTTGCACTCTAAACATGCAAATGACTTGCATGACAATCGCGATTCATCAAGGCAAGAAACGCCAGTAATTAGCCGGGCTCACTGATTTATCACGATCGCGGTCGAACACTGAAATCCCTTATCGCAGCACGGTCGACCCCAATGCCACGGGTATGCAGCATGTGTCTACTTGCCCGAAAAGCGGGAGCCGTTGACAACGCTCGACGTCGGGAGTAGACCCAGAAACAGCGCTGCGCAAGTGGGCCGACGGTCGACTCCGGCAGCGTAGGAGCCTCAGCCCGGCTCCGGAAAGCTGCAGCATGCCAACAGAAGCAGCAGTCAAAGCCGAAGAAACATTGATCCACGTTCTATGGATTAATGCAGGGCTCAGTTGTGACGGCGATTCGGTGGCGTTGACTGCCGCCACCCAGCCCAGCGTCGAGGAGATCGCACTCGGAGCCCTCCCCGGCCTCCCGAAAGTCGCCGTGCACTGGCCATTGATCGACTTCGAATGCGGACCCAGCGGAGGGGCGGACGACTTCCTCGCGTGGTTCTTCAAAGCTGATCGCGGCGAATTGGAACCCTTCGTGCTCGTCGTCGAAGGATCCATTCCCAACGAGAAGATCAAGGAGGAGGGCTACTGGTGCGGGTTCGGCAACGACCCGGCAACCGGCCAGCCGATGACCACCAGCGAGTGGCTCGACCGGCTGGCGCCCAAGGCCACCGCGGTCGTCGCGGTCGGGACCTGCGCCACCTACGGCGGCATCCACGCGATGGCCGGCAACCCGACCGGGGCGATGGGTGTGCCCGACTACCTCGGCTGGGATTGGAAGAGCAAGGCCGGCATCCCCATTGTCTGTGTACCCGGCTGCCCGATCCACCCGGACAACCTGGCAGAGACGCTGACCTACCTGCTCTACATGGCAACCGGCCAGGCGCCGATGATCCCGCTCGACGAAGCGCTGCGCCCAAAGTGGTTGTTCGGGGCTACCGTGCACGAAGGCTGCGACCGAGCCGGCTACTACGAGCAGGGTGACTTCGCGACCGAGTACGGATCACCGAAATGCATTGTCAAACTTGGCTGTTGGGGCCCTGTCGTCAAGTGCAACGTGCCCAAGCGCGGGTGGATCAACGGTGTCGGCGGGTGCCCCAACGTGGGCGGCATCTGCATCGGGTGCACGATGCCGGGCTTCCCGGACAAGTTCATGCCGTTCATGGACGAGCCGCCGGGCGGCAAGCTCTCGAGCACCGCGTCAGGTCTGTACGGAACCGTGATTCGCAACCTGAGGGGTATCACGGCGCGCACTCTCGACAAGGAGCCTCGCTGGCGCCACACAGGTACCCAACTCACCACCGGAGCCCGCCGCACCTGGTAGGTCCCCAGTAGATCACAGCACTTCACTCTCATCTCACACGGAGCGACTTCGAATGACAACTATCGTCCCCGAGCCGACCACTGCCAAGCGGGAACCCGGCCAGCTCGTCGAAATGGCCTGGGATCCGATCACCAGGATTGTGGGCAGCCTCGGCATCTACACCAAGATCGACTTCGAGAACCGGGAGGTCGTCGAGTGCCACAGCACCTCGTCGATCTTCCGTGGCTACTCGATTTTCATGAAGGGCAAGGATCCCCGCGACGCCCACTTCATCACCAGCCGCATCTGCGGTATCTGCGGTGACAACCACGCCACCTGTTCCTGTTACGCGCAGAACATGGCCTACGGGGTCAAGCCGCCACACCTCGGCGAATGGATCGTCAACCTCGGCGAGGCCGCGGAATACATGTTCGACCACAACATCTTCCAAGAGAACCTGGTCGGCGTTGACTTCTGCGAGAAGATGGTCGCCGAGACCAACCCGGGTGTGCTTGCCAAGGCCGAAAACACCTTGGCTCCGCACGCCGATGCGCACGGGTACAAGACGATCGCCGACATCATGCGCTCGCTCAACCCGTTCAGTGGCGAGTTCTACCGGGAGGCCCTTGTGGTCAGCCGCTGGACGCGAGAGATGTTCTGCCTCATGGAGGGCCGCCACGTGCACCCGTCCACGCTGTACCCCGGCGGGGTCGGCACCGTGGCGACCGTGCAGCTGATGACCGACTACATGACGCGGCTGATGCGCTACGTCGAGTTCATGAAGAAGGTCGTGCCCATGCACGACGACCTTTTCGACTTCTTCTACGAGGCGCTGCCGGGTTACGAGAAGGTCGGGCTACGCCGCACCCTGCTCGGCTGCTGGGGCTCCTTCCAAGACCCCGAGGTGTGCAACTTCGAGTACAAGGACATGGAGCGTTGGGGTAACGCGATGTTCGTCACCCCGGGCGTGGTCGTCGACGGCAAGCTGGTCACCCACTCGCTGGTGGACATCAATCTCGGGATCC
Organism: uncultured Actinomycetota bacterium; assembly: GCA_963784665.1. GTDB lineage: Bacteria > Actinomycetota > Actinomycetes > Mycobacteriales > Mycobacteriaceae > Mycobacterium. The sequence goes on along the minus strand of CAWASA010000017.1, from coordinate 309,829 downwards.
GGATCCTGTTGGGCAGCTCGTATTACGACGACTGGACCGAGCAGGAGATGTTCGTCAAGACCGATCCGCTGGGCAACACGGTGGACCGGCGCCACCCGTGGAACCAGCACACCAATCCGCATCCGCAGAAGCGGGACATGGACGGCGGCAAATACAGCTGGGTGATGTCACCACGCTGGTTCGACGGCAAGGACCACCTGGCGCTGGACACCGGCGGCGGTCCGCTGGCCCGGCTGTGGGCGACCGCACTGGCCGGTCTGGTCGACATCGGCTATGTCAAGGCGACCGGCAACAGCGTCAAGATCAACCTGCCCAAGACCGCTCTGAAGGGTCCGGTCGAGTTCGAGTGGAAGGTCCCCAAGTACGGCAGCAACACGATCGAACGCGATCGGGCGCGCACCTACTTCCAGGCCTACGCGGCGGCATGCGCGCTGCACTTCGCGGAGAAGGCATTGGCCGAGATCCGTGCCGGGCGCACCAAGACATGGGAGCGCTTCGAGGTGCCCGACGAGGCCATCGGTTGCGGCTTCACCGAGGCGGTGCGCGGGGTGCTGAGCCACCACCTGGTGATTCGGGACGGCAAGATCGCCAACTATCACCCGTACCCACCCACGCCGTGGAACGCCAACCCGCGCGACAGCTACGGCACACCGGGCCCCTACGAGGATGCGGTCCAGGGTCAACCGATCTTCGAGGAGAACGACCGGGAGAACTTCAAGGGCATCGACGTCATGCGCACGGTGCGCAGCTTCGATCCATGCCTGCCCTGTGGTGTGCACATGTATCTGGGGAAGGGCAAATCCCTGGACAGACTGCACACGCCAACGCAGTCACCCGTCGGGGAGTGACGCATGGCGGATCGCCCGGAAGGACCCGCGAGGACTGCAGAAAGGGAAGCGCAGTGGCGTACAGCGGGCGATCGGATCCAGACACTGCTGGATTCCTGCGCGGCAAGCGGGTCGGCCGCGTATGAACGCGCCCAGCAGTTGGTCCGCGAGGTAGTCGGGCTGTACGGAGCCGGGCTGGAACGGATCATCCAGTTAGCCGGAGATCCCGACCTAGAGACCGGCCTAGCCGAGCGGCTGGCCACCGACGACCTGGTGGCCAGCCTGCTCCTGGTTCACGGCCTGCACCCGCATGATGTGCACCGCCGGGTATCCGACGCCCTGGACCGGGTGCGGCCCTACCTGGGCTCGCATGGCGGGGACGTCGATCTGTTGGAGGTCACCGATGGACCCGACGGCCAGCGAGTGCTGCTGGCATTCAAAGGCAGCTGCAAGAGCTGCCCGTCGTCGGCGGTGACGCTGGAGCTGGCGGTCGAGGACGCCGTCCGGGCGGCCGCACCGGAGATCTCCTCGATTGAGGTGGTGGCGGCCGAGCCGACCACCGCCACCAACGTGATCCCCGCCGAATCGCTACTGGCCCAGCTGCATTCGAATGACTCCCCGAACGGCCACGGCCCGACCGTTTGGCACCCGATGCCCGAGCTGGCCGAGTTGCAGCCCGGCGAGGTCGCGGGTTTTCAGGTCGGCGGAACTACTCTGCTGGCATGCCGGGTCGACGATCAGGTGTTCGCCTATCAGGATCACTGCCCGGTGTGCGACGACACGCTGGCCGGTGCCGAATTGCAGGACGCGCGGCTGCGCTGCCCGCGCTGTCAATCGCAGTTCGACATCGTGCACGCGGGTGCGCGCCTGAACGTTCCAGACGAGGCTCACCTCGATCCTCTCCCGCTGCTGAGCCGTGATGGCGTGCTGTCGTTGGCATTGCGGTCCGAAGTGATGGGCGCCCCGGTATGACGAGTCCTTACGAGGTCCTTACGCGCATCAGAAGCAACCGGCCGGCACCCGAGCCGGCTGGCGAACGGTGTGAGATGTGCGCGGAGTTGATCGCCGACGAACACCAGCATGTGGTCAATGTGGCTGGGCGGCAGCTCATGTGCGTCTGCCGTGCCTGCTATCTGCTGTTCACCGATGGCAACGCCGAACTGCGCTACCGCGCCGTGCCGGACCGGTATCTGTGGTTCCCCGACTTCGCGCTGGACCGCCGCGCTTGGGAGACAATGCAGATCCCGGTCGGCGTCGCCTTCTTCTTCGTCAACTCGGCTCTCGGGCGCACCGTCGCCTTCTATCCTGGCCCGGCCGGGGCTACCGAGTCCGAGCTGGACCTGGAGGTTTGGGACGCCATCAGCGGCGCGGACTCGCGCGTGAGCCTGCTGGTCGATGATGTGGAGGCGCTGCTGGTCCGGGTCCCCGAGGCCGACAGTCCCGCAGCGGGCGAATCGTCTCACCCGCAAAGCTATTTGGTTCCGATCGACGCGTGCTATGAATTCGTCGGAGGCTTGCGCATGCTGTGGCGAGGTTTTGACGGCGGCCAGCAGGCACGGCAATTCATCGACGGCTTCTTCGCGCAGATCGCCGCCCGAGCCTCGGCAACACTCCCAGGGACGCCGCAATGACCGACCAGCCGGTGGACGTGAACTTCACGGTTTTCGACGTGACGCCCGAACCGTACACCGTCAGCCCGGTCCTCACCGCTCGCGTCGGGGTTGCCGCCGGTGGCGATGACCCGGTGCACGCAATCGCCCTGCGGTGCCAGGTCCGGATCGAGCCGCTGCGACGTTCCTACTCCGATGACGAAGCAGCCGGGCTGATCGACTTGTTCGGATCCCGCGAACGCTGGGCGAGGACCCAACGCACTTTCCTATGGCAGCATTGCACCGCAATGGTGCCGGGATTCACCGGTAACACGACGGTGGCGCTTTCGCTGGACTGCACCTACGACTTCGAGGTCGCCGCCGCCAAATACCTGCACGCGCTGCGCGACGGCGCGGTACCTCTCCAGTTCCTTTTCAGCGGAACCATTTTCGTCAAGGCTGAACGCGGATTCTCGGTCCAACAGGTGCCGTGGGACTGCGAATACCGCTACGACATGCCGGTCGCGGCCTGGCGGGATCTGATCGCCCAGCACTACCCGAACAGCGGCTGGGTGCGGCTGAGTCACGAAACCATCGCCGCGCTGGCCGGCTACAAATCGGCACAAGGGCTGCTCGACCTCGACCACGCAGTCACTGCGCTCTTAGACGCCACGGCCGATCGCGAGGCGGCACAGTGACTGTATCCAAGACCTCGAGTTGGGACCGGGCCCGCGCCGTCGCCGACGCGGTGCTGTACGAGGGCTATCTGCTCTACCCGTACCGGGGGACGTCAAGCAAGAATCAATCGCGTTGGCAGTTTGGGGTTTTGGGCCCGCCCGGGGCCGCGGAGGCCGGCCTGGGTGAGGACGACACCCTTGCGGCGGAGTTTCTGGTCGACGGGGCCCAGGCGATAACCCTGGTGGTGCGGTTCCTGCAATTGCAGCACCGCCGGGCTGAGCGCGAGCTCCAGGAAGGCACAGTCGCCGAATTCGAGCCCGCCGACAAGCTGATCACCCCGGCCGGGTCGTGGCTGACCTGGGACGAGGCGGTGGAATGTGAAATCTCCTTCGGTCCCTTTGCGTTCGACGATCAACCCGCGACGATGCCGCCGTTGCCGGTGACGGCAGACGCGGCAACCGACATTGAACTGCTCGACGGCGGTCGTCTGGTCCGCGAACGCCGGGATGTGCGCGGCGTACTGACGGTTGCCAGCGAGCCGGACGGCGACCTGCGCCGGGTCTCGGTACGGGTCAGCAACGTCGGTGCAGCTGCAAGCGACAAGAACGACGCTATTGCCCGATCCATGATCGGGACCCATATTATCGCTGAAGTTATTGGAGGACAGTTTGTTTCGCTGCTTGACCCGCCGCCGGCCGCGACCGACGCGGTGTCGCGGTGTAGCCGGCACCGCTGCTTCCCGGTGCTGGCCGGTCCGCCCGGCACCCACGACATGCTGCTGATCTCGCCGATCATTCTCTATGACCACCCAGAGGTTGCCGAACAGAGCAACACCGCCCTGTATGACTGCACCGAGATCGACGAGATCCTCACCCTGCGTGTGATGACGATGACGGATGAGGAGAAGGCGCAGGCCCGGGCCACCGATCCGCGGGCGGCGCAGATCATCGACCAGTGTGACGCCATGTCGCCCGAGGCCATGGCGCGCCTGCACGGTGTGCTGCGTGATCCGCACGCAGTCGTTGACCTGGTACCCGAGATTCCTGAGGGAGTGGACTGGTGGGATCCGTTGGCCGACAACGCCGTCCGGCCCGAAATCGATGCGGTGCTGGTGAACGGGGTCCGGGTAGCCCGGGGCAGCCAGGTCCGATTACGACCGAGACGCAACGCCGACGCACAGGACATCTTCGTCGCCGGCAAGACCGCCCGGGTCACGTCGGTGCATGAGGACGTCGAGGGCAACAAGCACATCGGGGTCGTGGTCGACGACGACCCTGCCGCCGACCTGCACGACTGGTACGGCCGCTACCTGTACTTCTCCCCCGACGAAGTCGAGCCATTGGAAGCACAACACAGCCCATCAAACCCGTGAAGGAGTTCGACATGGAAGTTTTAGGTTGGATATTCGTGGCCATCATGGCAGTGGTGTTCGCGGTAGCGCTTGCGCTGGGAGTGGCATCCCTGCCGGACGCCCGCCGGTACCTGAAACTGAGGCGGATGTAGCCCACCGGGCGGCCACATGACAGCACGCATTTTGGTAGCCGGGATCGGCAACATCTTCCTGGGCGACGACGGATTCGGTTCGGAAGTGGTCCGCAACGCCGAGCTCGACCAGGACGATCCCAGCGTGCGCGTCATCGACTACGGCATCCGAGGCATGCACCTGGCCTACGACCTGCTCGAGGAATGGGACGCGCTGGTGCTCGTGGACACAGTACCCAGCCGCGGCAACCCGGGTGTGTTACACGTTTTCCAGGCCGACGACGAAGACCTTATCGCCGACCATGAATCGGGTTCCGGCACAGCCGGTATGGACGCGCACAGCATGGATCCGGCCGCGGTGTTCGCCAGTTTGCGGGCGTTAGGGGGCCGTCCGCCCTACACGGTCGTCGTCGGGTGTGAGGCGGGCAGCATCGAGGAAGGCATCGGCCTCACCGAACCCGTGGCCAAATCCGTTCCCTGGGCCGTGCGGGCGGTGGAGGAGATCGTCGCGGCGTTGCAAACTCCCACTCCTGCGAGGTTGCCGGCACCGTTGCGAGAGGAGTGCTGAGCCATGTGCCTGGGTATACCCGGTCAGGTGATCCGGATGTTGGACGGCTACGAGGGACAGCTTGCACTGGTCGACGTCACCGGCGAGCCGCGCAAGGTCAACATCGGCATGTTGCCGGAAGAGACATTCGCGCCCGGTGACTGGATAATCATTCACATGGGCTTTGCCGTCGAAAAGACCGACCGTGCCGGGGCCGAACAGGCGATGGCGGGTCTCGAGTTGATGGGCCGGGGCCGCACCGATCCGGCGGCCGGTCCGGGGGGCGGTTGAGATGACCGAGTCCCCCCTGATGCTGCGCTCCGACGACGTGCGCCAGCACTTCACCGTGACCGGTGTTGTTCAGGGGGTCGGCTTTCGTCCGTTCGTGCACCGAATCGCCAGCGAGCTCGGCCTGGCCGGATTCGTCGGTAATGATTCGGGTGCGGTCTTCCTCGAGGTGCAGGGCGAACGTGCACGCGTGGACGAATTCGCCCGGCGGCTACGCGCAGAGGCCCCTCCGCTGGCGCGGATCAGTGCCGTCTTGGTTGCCGAGGCCGCTGCCGACACGGCGTGCGAACGTGAGTTCCGGATCGTCTCGAGCCAGACAATCACGGGTGCTAAGACGCCGATTCCCGCCGACATCGCGGTGTGCGAGGACTGTCTCGCCGAGCTGTTCGACCCGCGGGACCGGCGTTACCGGCACCCGTTCGTGACCTGTACCAACTGCGGGCCGCGGTTCACCATCATCCGCGAGTTGCCGTACGACCGCCCGAACACCACCATGTCGGCATTCGCCATGTGCGAGCGATGCGCCGCCGAATACCACGATCCGGCGGATCGGCGGTTCCACGCGCAGCCGATCGCCTGCCCCGATTGCGGGCCGTCGCTGTGGTTCTGGTCGCAGGCCGGGCAGGTACGCGGCTCGGATGCCGCGCTCGCGGCCACCCAGCGCGAGCTGGCCGCGGGTGCGGTGGTCGCCGTCAAGGGAATCGGCGGTTACCACCTAGCCTGCGCGGTCGACGACGGCACGGCGGTCGCCGCGCTGCGGGCACGAAAAGCCCGCGGCGCCAAACCCTTCGCCATGCTGGTGCGCGATCTGGATGTCGCGCGCCGCTACGCGTACATCGACGCCACCGAGGCCGCGGTGCTCTCGAGCCCCGCCCGTCCGATCGTGCTGTTGCGACGGCGCCCCGACGCGCCGGTCGCCGAGACTGTCGCGCCCGGCAGCCCGCTGCTCGGGCTCATGCTGCCGTACTCCCCCATTCATCACCTGCTGCTGGCACCCGTGCCCGGCGCGGCCGAGCAGGTGCCCGACGCGCTCGTGCTGACGAGCGCCAACCGTTCCGACGAACCTATCTGCTTCACCGATGACGATGTCGCACAGAGACTTCCAGTGCTGTGCGATGCGCTCCTCGACCACGACCGGCCGATCCATGTGCCCTGCGACGATTCGGTGGTGCGCGTCGTCAGAGACCACGAAAGGGCCTCCGAACTGCCGATCCGCCGGTCCCGCGGCTATGCGCCGCTACCGGTCGACTTGGGGCTTTCGGGGCGCACCGCCCCGGCCGTGCTGGCCGTGGGCGGGGAGCTGAAGAACACCTTCTGCCTTACCGACGGCTCGCGCGCCTACATGTCGGGCCACATCGGCGACATGGCCACCTGGGAGACGCTGCGCGCGTTCGAGCGCGCAGTCCGTCAGCTCAGCGACATACGTGGCGCGCCGGTGCGATTGGCCGCCGACCTGCACCCGGGGTATCACACGCGAAGCTGGGCGGAGCGCCAGGCGGGCGATCGGCCGCTGGATCTGGTTCAGCACCACCACGCGCATGTGGTCTCGCTGCTGGCCGAGCACGGACGCATCGGCGAACCCATCGTCGGCGTGTCCTTCGACGGCACCGGTTATGGCTGCGACCAGACCATCTGGGGCGGCGAGATTCTCACGCTCGGAACCGACAGCCACCGTTTCGTCCGCGCCGGCCACCTGTTACCGGTCCCGCTGCCCGGCGGTGATGCCGCGGTGCGTAATCCGTGGCGGATGGCACTGTCCCAGTTGTGGATGGCCGACATCGACTGGACCCCCGATCTGGCACCGGTCGCCGCGGCAACTCCAGACGAATTGCGGCTCACCCGTTCGCAATTGGAGAGCGGGACCGGATGTGTGCCCTGTTCCAGCATGGGCCGACTGTTCGACGCCGTCGCCTCTCTGCTCGGCCTGCGCCACCGGATCGACTACGAGGGCCAGGCCGCCATCGAGCTCGAGGCGCTGGCGGAGTCGGCGGGCGATACCGCCGGGCCGTCGCTGCCCCTGGCGGTGCGGGCCGACGCGGTGATCGACCCCGCCCCCATGGTGCAAGCGATGGTCTCGGCCCTGTACGCCGGCACCCAACCAGCGCTGCTGGCCGCAGCGTTTCATCGTGCGGTCACGGTTGCCGTCGCGCAGGTAGTCGGTCAGGTGGCCGGCGCGGTTCGGCTGGTTGGCCTCACCGGCGGGGTGTTCCAGAACGTGCTGTTACTGCGGTCTTGCCGTAAAAGGTTGCAGCTGGCCGGGTTTGAGGTGCTGACTCACCACACCGTTCCGCCGAACGACGGTGGACTAGCCTTGGGCCAGGCCGCGATCTCACTGCTGACCGCGCGCGAGGAGGGATGACTCATGACCACCACCGCCATCGATCGCGGGCTCGGCGCCGAGCTGGCCGAAGACCTCGCCGCCACCGCATTCACACTGGCCAAGCGATTCTCCGCGGGTGCCACCATGTGGTCCATCGCGCCGTCATGGGAACCGCATGCGCTCCATATCGCGGTCGAGTTCGTGCATCCGGTAATCATGGGCAAACGGGCGTTGCCGGCGGTCGCGCTGACCGGACCCGACTTGGTGGATCTGGTACGGGTTTCGGTGCAGCCCGGCGACATCGTAGTCGCGGTCTCCGGCGCGGACAACGCGCAAGTCCGCTCGGTGATGCGCCGCGGCCCGGCCTGGGGCGCCACCACGATCTGGATCGGCAGCGGCGAACGACCCGGGGCCGGTATGGCCGATCACGTGCTATGGCTCGACGACCCCGACCCGCGAGTACCCGCCACAGGTGGCTTCGTGCTGTTCTATCACCTGCTGTGGGAGCTGACGCACGTTTGTTTCGAGCACTCCGGCTTGCTCAAGCCTGAGCGCAGCGAAGAAGTCTGTGTCACTTGCAGCGACGAGGGTCGGCTGGGTGAGGTGGTGACGGCCGCTGTCGACGGCCAGGCCCCGGGAATGGCCACGGTGCGCACCGCGCGCGGTGTCGAGAACGTGGTCACGACGCTTGTCGACCCGGTCGCCGTCGGCGAGCTGGTGCTGGTGCACGCCGGCACGGCGATCAGCAAAGTGGAGGACGTCTGATGCGTGACGAGCCGACCAACTTCTTGTACCCGTTCATCGACGCCGAGGAAGACGATCCCAAATCGCTGCTCGCCGACCTGGCCGCCTCGGCGCATGCAAAAGCAGCCGAAAGCCTGGCACTGCGGCGCTCCACGCTGAAAGCCAACGCCGACCTGCTGGAGGAGGCAGCCACCGAGATGGCCCGTCGCTTCGCGGCAGGCGGACGGATGTTCACCTTCGGAAACGGCGGCAGCTGCACCGATTCCACCACTTTGGCCCGCCTGTTCGCCCGGCCGCCACTCGGCAAGCCCCTACCGGCGTGGGCGTTGACCGCCGATCAAGCGATCCTGACCGCACTGGGCAACGACGTAGGGTTCGAGCTGGTATTCGCCCGCCAGTTGATCGCCCGCGCGAAAACCGGCGACATCGCGCTCGCCATGTCCACCAGCGGCAATTCGCCCAATCTGCTCACAGCACTGGCGGAGGCACGCCGGCGCGGTCTGTACACCATCGGCTTCGCCGGCTACGACGGCGGAGCGTTCGCGAACAGCCCGAATGTGGACGCCTGCTTCGTCGTTCGCTCGCAAAGCGTGCACCGGATTCAGGAATCCCAAGCGCTGTTGGGCTACCAGCTGTGGTTGGCAGTCCACGAGCGTTCCGGTGATCAAGGTTTGGGGGCCGCATGAGCAAGTCAGCAGGCGACTACCTGTCGTCGGGGCCACGGTTCGCCGAAGGCGAGGTGATCGAACGGATCGAGTCGTTCCGCAGGCGTCGTCCCCGGTTACTCGATGACCATGTGACCCTGGCGCATGGGGCGGGCGGGAAGGCGTCGGCGGCATTGGTGGACGCGGTGTTCCTGGAGGCGTTTCGCAACCCGCTACTGGAGTCGCTGGGCGACGGGGCGATCCTCACCCTGCCCAGCGGTGAACGCCTGGCTATGTCCACGGATTCATTTGTGGTGCAGCCCAGGCGTTTCCCCGGTGGCTCTATCGGTGAACTCGCCGTCCACGGCACCTGCAACGACCTCGCCATGGCCGGGGCTGTGCCGTCGTGGATTTCGGCGGCGTTTGTGCTCGAAGAAGGTTTCCCGATCACCGAATTGAAAGAGATCGTCGCCGACATGGCCGCGGCTGCCGCGGCCGCGGGTGTGCAGATCGTCACCGGCGACACCAAGGTGGTGCCCAAGGGCGCGGCCGACGGCATGTTTGTCACCACCACCGGAGCCGGTGTCGTTCCCGCGGGCCGCACGCTGTCGGCGCAGGCGGTGCGGACCGGCGACAAGGTGCTGTTGTCGGGATCGATGGGCGAGCACGGCATGGCGGTCATGCTCGCCCGGGGCGATTTGGCTATCGAGGCCGATATCGCTTCTGACACCGCTTCGGTGAGCCCGTTGGTGGAACTGCTGATGACCGCTGCCCCGTCCACCCGGTGGCTACGTGATGCGACGAGGGGCGGGGTGGGCACCGTGTGCAACGAACTGGCGCAGGCCTGCGGCCTTGGGGTGCTGCTGGATGAGGAGCACCTACCCGTGGCGCCCATGGTCAATGGGGCGTGCGAATTGCTCGGCATCGATCCGCTTTACGTCGCCAACGAGGGCAAGTTCGTCGCCGTCGTCGCGCCGGAGGAGGCGCAGGCCGGGCTGGCCGCGTTACGGTCGCATCCGTTGGGCGCCGATGCGGCCGAGGTCGGGGAGATCGTCACCGAACCGGCCGAAAGCGTGGTGCTGCGCACCGGGTTCGGCGGCACCCGGATCGTCGACATGCTCGTCGGGGATCCGTTGCCGCGAATCTGCTAAAGATGGGAGATAACTGCAGATGTGTCTTGGAATTCCGGGTCGAATCGTTGAGATCACCGATCCTGCCAACTATTTGGCGAAGGTCGACGTCAGCGGCGTGCAGCGCTCGATCAGCGTACGGCTGTTGGAAGACGACATGCCCGGGCCCGACGACTGGGTATTGGTCCACGTCGGGTTCGCGATGGCCAAGATCGACGAAACCGAGGCGTTGCTCACCCTGGCGGCCATCAAGAAGCTCGGGGACGCCTACACCACCGAAATGGAAGCTTTCGATTCGTCGGCGATTGTCTGACAAGGAAGGACCGTCATGAAATTCGTTGACGAATTCCGTGATCCGGCAGCAGCGCGCAAACTGCTGGTGGCCATCGAGCACCTGGCCGGCGATAGCGAAGTGTTCAAGTTCATGGAGGTGTGCGGCGGGCACACGCACACCATTTACCGGCACGGCATCGAACACCTGCTGCCCGACAATGTCGAACTGGTGCACGGGCCCGGGTGCCCGGTCTGCGTGATCCCGATGGGCCGCATCGACGACGCGATGTGGCTGGCCGGCCAGCCTGAGGTGATCTTCACCTGCTTCGGCGACATGATGCGGGTGCCCGGATCGTCCGGCAGCTTGCTGGACGCCAAGGCGCGGGGAGCCGACGTGCGGTTCGTCTATTCTCCGCTGGACGCGCTGAAGATCGCGACCGACAACCCCGACAAGCACGTGGTGTTCTTCGCTATCGGTTTCGAGACCACCGCTCCGTCGACCGCGGTGACGCTGGTGCGGGCACGCGATTTGGGCATGCCCAATTTCAGCGTGTTCTGCAACCACGTCACGATCGTGCCGCCGATCAAGGCCATCCTGGAGTCGCCGGACTTGCGGCTGTCGGGTTTCATCGGTCCCGGACACGTGTCGACCGTGGTGGGCAACCGGCCATACCGGTTCGTGCCGGAGGTGTACCGAAAGCCGTTGGTGGTAGCCGGATTCGAGCCGCTGGATATTTTGGCGTCGGTCGCGATGCTGCTGCGTCAGATCCGCGAGGGCCGATGCGAAGTGGAGAACCAGTACAAGCGCGTGGTGCCCGAACACGGCAACCCGGCCGCATTGGCACTGATGGGCAAGGTGTTTGCGCTACGTCCACACTTCGAATGGCGCGGTTTGGGATTCATCTCGCAAAGTGCGCTGCGGCTGCACGACGATTTCGCGGAATTCGACGCCGAACTGCGGTTCGCGATGCCCGGCGTGCGGGTCGCCGACCCGAAAGCCTGCCAGTGTGGCGAGGTGCTCAAGGGTGTGCTCAAGCCCTGGGAATGCAAGGTTTTCGGCACCGCGTGCACCCCGGAGACCCCGATCGGGACGTGCATGGTGTCCCCCGAGGGGGCATGTGCGGCCTACTACAACTTCGGCCGTATGCACCGCGACGCCGTCAAGCTCGTGGGGCAGTCCGGGCGGGTGTAAACGTTGGCCCACCCGGACAACCGCGGCGCCGAGATGTTCGCCCGCTACGCCTATGCGCCCAACGCGCTGGGCTATTGCGGTCCCCCACTGGGAGCCACCCTGCGTGACGGTTCGGTCGACGAGGTGCGCAGGGCGGCGACGAGGTTTTCCGGGGCCTGGCCATACTTGCGGGTGCTGTCCAAGCTGACCGGAATCGCTGACCCGCTGGATTATCGGCTTGTCGATTCGTATTGGCTCGGCGGCGGCGTCGGTGCCGAAGTGGACCCACAAGACTTCTTCGACGCGCTGCTGGCGATCATTGGGCCGCAGGCGGGCCATTACTGGTCGCACCTCACGGCGGACCTGGCATGCGAGGCCGCCGGCAATCACTGTTTCCACGTGTTCGGCGTGTATCCGTGGACCCGGTTTCTGGGCCCAGGAAATAGAGGGATCGACGAACATCCGTTGAGCGTGCTGGACAACTGCCGAATCACGTCCGCGACGGTACTTTCTCGATCTGGTGACCGGGTTGAGGTGTTGTGCCAGCGGCTGGTCTGGGATGGTCAGGCGCTTGGTCTGTCTGAACCGTCGGCGTGTGTGCTCGACGTCTGGGCTGATGGGTACAGCGCGGTGCCCGATGTGGTCGGCGGTGACCGGGTCGCGGTGCACTGGGGCCGGCTGTGCGGCCGGTTGTCACCGCAGCAGGCCCGCGCGCTCGCCGACAGCACGGACCGGCAGCTGCGGGTGACCAGTCAACGGCTGGCCCGCGTCTAGCGTCGTGCCAGACTGACCTGCGAAACTGACTCCGTGCCCGGTTCGATCCGCGACGTGCTGCCCGCCGCGGCCGCGCTGCTCGGGGCCCCGGGCGCTGTCGACAGGCTGGCTTTGGCGGACGCGGTTGACGCTGATCAGGTCGATCGCGTCGCGGTCGTGCTGGTGGACGGAATGGGCTGGCACCTGCTTCCGGAGATGGCCTGCAGTGCACCGCTGCTCGCCTCCGTGCTGGCCGGTGCCACCGGGCGGCTAACCCAACTCGTCTGCACCTTCCCGTCCACCACGCCGACCAGCCTGGTATCCCTGGGCACCGGCGCGCAGCCCGGCGAGCACGGAATCCTGGGCTTCACGCTCAACGTCCCCGGCACCGATCGGGTGATCAACCACATCCGGTGGCGCGACGACCCACCGCACGCCGTGTGGCAGCCGTTACCGACCTGGTTCGAGCGGCTGAACCAAGCCGGCATCAGTGCGCGCGCCGTGCTACCGGCACCGTTCCTGGGCAGTGGGCTGACCGACGCGGCGTATCGCGGCGCCGAGTTTCGCCCGACCCAGATGGCCGACGACTACGCCCAGCAGGTGGCCGACGAGCTGCTCTCAGCGCCGGGGCTGGTCTACGGCTACACCGCTGAACTGGACACCGCGGCCCATGTTTTCGGTATCGGTTCGCCCCACTGGCACGCGGCGGCGGCCGCTGTCGATGCGCTGCTCACCCTTCTGGTCGAGATGCTGCCCCCGAACGCGGCACTGCTGGTGACCGCCGACCACGGCGGCCTCAACGTTCCACCGAAGAATCGCGTCGACCTCGACACCGACCCACGGCTGGGCGAGGGGGTACGGGTGGTTGCCGGCGAGCCACGGGTGCGCTACCTGCACACCGAGCCGGGCGCAGCGGCCGATGTGCAGGCCGCCTGGAGCGAGGCGCTGGACGGCTGGGCCAACGTCTATAGCCGCGAGCAGGCAGTGGCCACGGGAATGTTCGGACCGGTCGATCCAAGACACCTGGCGCGGATCGGCGATATCGTCGTCGTGTGCACCGGCGATGCGGCCGTGCTGGCAACCGGCCACGAGCCCCCGGAAACCGCTCGCCTCATAGGCTTTCACGGCGCAGCCACTGCGGCTGAGATGGCCATTCCTCTAATCGTATTCAAAGCATTCTTGCGATGCTGACTAGTCGTCGCCGCTGTAGAGTTGAACCACTGTGATTTTCCGCGACGCGGGTAAGCCTTCACGGTGGCGATCGCTCATTGCCATCGTGGCTGGGCTGTGCCTGTTGAGCGCCCTCGTTGGAAGTTGGGCGGTGCGATCCGGGTCCGCCGCGCCACAACCGGTGGCCGCGTCACAGGACGTGATAGATATCTCCGTCGATATCAGCCAGGCGCATTTCGACGCCAGCCCCCAACCCGCGAGTCACGGTGGCCACGACGGCCCGTCGGCCACCAATCAGAAGTCATTCAAAACCGCTGGGATCAAACGCGATCGGCCGCCGACCTGGTCGCGCTCGGCGCCACCAGAATGGTGGTTGCCAACGCCTTCTTCCCTGACCACTTCGAAGTACCAGCCGGGCGCGCCGCATTCCCGTGCGCTTGCCACCCCCCGGGACGGCCAAGAACTTTTGCACCAGCTCTGCGTCGCCCGTTGCTGATCGGTTAGCACCAGCTGATTGTGCTGTTTCGCTGTGCCCTTTGAGGCTGGTGAACAGTTAGTCCGCATCAGCTGCCGCGTCTGGTTCATACGAAAACGCAATCGCAGCAGTCGTAATCGGCTTTGAAACGCCGGCGAGTAATCAGCGCCGCAGTGTGGGTTAACGCTGTCGGCGAACCGAACCGTACAAACATGTTTTAAGGAAAGTTCTCATGTTCTATTGCACTGTCGAATTCGCCACTCACACGGCCGCATTCGGAACACAAGCCGCCCGCCCACCCGCTCCTGAGGAGAGGTAACGATGGACTACGGCGCTTTACCACCGGAAGTCAACTCGGCGCGATTGTATAGCGGTCCAGGATCGGGATCGATGATGGTCGCCGCGGCGGCCTGGGATGAGCTGGGCACTGAGCTGTACGCCGTGGCAGCGGCTTACGGTTCGGTGATTTCGGGACTGGCGGGCGCATGGGCGGGCCCTGCGGCGACGTCAATGGCCCAGTCCGCGGCACGCTACGCGGTGTGGCTAAGCACCACCGCCGGCCAGGCCGAACAAGCGGCCACCCAGGCCGGGGCCGCCGCCGGAGCCTATGAGGCGGCGTTCGCGGCTACGGTGCCACCGCCCGTGATCGCCGCTAACCGCGCACGGCTGATGGTGCTGATCGCGACGAATGTCCTGGGTCAAAACAGTCCGGCAATCGCTGCCATCGAGGCCGAGTATGACCAGATGTGGGCCCAGGATGCCGCCGTCATGTACGGCTACGCCGGTGCGTCGGCGGCCGCCTCGACGCTGACCTCGTTCAGCCAGCCGCCGGCAACGACCGATGCAGCAGGGTTGGCCCGTCAAGGCGCTGCCGTGGGACAAACAACCGGCACCTCGGCTGGGACGCAGGCGCAAGAGATCGTGTCGAACGGGTCTCAACTGATCTCGACGCTGCCCCAAGCACTTCAGGGACTCGCCTCGGCGCCGACATCCACATCATCGGGTACGGGCCTCACCTCACTATCGTCGTTGATGTCGAAATTCAATACTTTGACGGGACCGGCGAAATTTGCGACGTATCCCATGACATTCCTGAACCAGGCGCTGTCGGCATCGAAGGCCGTAACCGCGCCGGTCGCGGCGGCTAAGGCGGTGGAATCGGGGCTGGCACGCGGGGTCGATCCGGGTGCACGCGTGTTAGGGGCACTGCCGGGACTGGGCGCCGGTGGTAGCGGTGCCGCGCTTTCGGCGGGTCTGGGCCGCGGGGTTTCGATCGGGGCGTTGTCGGTGCCGCATGCCTGGCTAACGGTACCGGCGACGAGCCCTGTGGCCGCGGAGCTGCCGAGCGCCGGCTGGACCGCCGCGCCGTTCACTGGATCGGCGGGAGTTGGGCCGGCCGGCTTGCCCCTGATGCCGCTGGCGAACATGGCGGGCCGCGGTGTCGGCGGTCCTGCCGCGTCCCGGTTCGAGCTACGCTCTAGCGTGGTTCCCCGCTCGCCTGCAGCAGGATGATTGGGGATGAAATCGTAATACTTTAGGGGTTTTCAAAGGTTGCCTGGTGGCTGACGAGTCATTGACGCTGTTGCAGTTGCAGCACTGTGAGTTCCCGGCGTTGCGCCAACTATTGGGCTTCTGCCGCTGTACGGCCTTCCGGCTGGCCGGGGTGACGTCCTGGTCGCTGTGGCACGACAATGACCAACGCGACGATTATGGCCGCGATGACCGCCGAGGCCAGCGGACGGCTCAAAGCCAGGCCGCCGTCGGCGACTGGCTTATCAACGAAGTCCCCCACGGTTGCGCCCAGAGGCCGCGTCAGTATGAAGGCGACCCAAAACAAGGCGACCCGCGACACACCGGTCCAGTAATAGAGGGCTACAACCGCGACGAGAGCCGCGCTGAATACCAACGCGCCTCGTTCGTAACCAAATCCGCGAGTGTCGGCGAGCCAATCGCCGAGCGCGGTGCCCAGCGTCTGCGAGAACGTGATGGTTGCCCAGTAGAACGCCTCTACCTTCGGCGTCGAGACGGTGCTCACCGATACTGTTCCCTGCGACCAACGCCAAAGCCCCAAGGTAGCCACGAGGCAACCAAGAAGCAGAAGCGATCCACCCGTGTAGCCGATCCCCAGTGATCGGTCAGCGAAATCGGCCAACGTTGTGCCGAAGGTCGTCGAGGCCACGATCGTCGCCCAGTACAAAGTCGGGTGGAAACGCTTGGCCCAGATCTGCGCGGCAACCAGTCCGACCAACGCGACGCCGAAAAGCGCAACTCCGGCCAAGTAGCCCCAATTCAGTGTCATCGTGACGGTGTCTCCGCCCGTCTCGCCCAGCGTTGTCGCCAAGATCTTGATGACCCAAAAGCCCAGGGTGACCGCCGGCACCTTGGTCAGCGCCTGTTTCGTAACGTCATTCATCAGGTGGTGATCTTCCGGTCTCGTTGTATGGGTGGGAGTGCCCGCTATTTCGACCGAACAACCGCGGATCGGCTGACCGACAATAACCACGGTGATCGCGAAGCACATCGATGGACTGCCCGTCGCACCGGCGCCACAGCGTGGCGGGGTGTCTCCTCCATGTCTACGGCAGCCAAGCTGAGAAAACGCTAAGATCGCTTCAGCGGATTTGCGAGTAGCCATCTGGCCTGGAACAAGCGGTGGCTAGACAAGCAACCGTGGCTTGGTCAGAACGCCGGCAGCACCCACGGCGCGCTGGCCGGTGTCGCCGACAGATCGGTCCGAAAGGCTAGGCCGCAAGGCGCTGTCGGTCCGGTACCTCCGTGACTCGCACGAGGATTGCCGTTAAGTGCTTTCGTTGCAGCCCATTTAGAGCCAAATCATCCCAGTGTGTCTTAAGAATCCGCTATATTCTACGTGTGAATCGTGTGTACTCTCGGTGCCGCCAGAACATGACCTGAAAACTCACACTGCGGTCCCAGAATTCAAGGCGTTCAGCATATTTCGCAGCGCACAAGAAATCAGATCCGTGCTCGAATGCCAACCACCAGTTAGGAGTTACCTTAGCATTCAATAAGTTACATCGCTCTTACGCCCGTCGCGACGCCTGCTACCGGCAAATGCTGTGCCAATATGGGTGCATGCTGAAGGAACCGGACACCATGATGTTCCAATTCGGCGCAGGTGCCCGTTGGTCGATCATGATCATCTCGTTGGGGGTAACGGCAAGTTCGTTCCTTTTCATCAATGGCGTTGCTTTCCTGATCCCTTCACTAGAGGCTCGTCGCGGCATTCCGCTGACCGAAGCCACCCTGTTGTCGTCGATGCCCAGTTGCGGCATGGTGGTCACGCTGGTTCTGTGGGGCTACGTACTGGACCGCGTCGGCGAGCGGACCGTTTTGACGGCAGGCTCGGCACTCACCGCGGTGGCGGCCTACGCCGCGGCGTCGGCCCATTCGATGCTGTTGATGGGTGTCTATCTGTTCCTCGGCGGCATGGCCGCCGCCAGTTGCAACGCTGCCGGCGGGCGGCTGGTGTCCGCTTGGTTTCCCCCGCACCAGCGCGGCATGGCGATGGGCATTCGCCAGACCGCGCAACCGCTGGGAATTACGTTGGGCGCGCTGGTGATACCCGAGCTGGCCGAACGTGGCGTCCATTCGGGACTGATGTTCCTCGCGGTGGTATGCACGGTGGCGGCAGTGGCCAGCGCGATCGGAATCGTCGACCCGCCACGGAAATCCCGCAAGACAGCCACGGAGGAGGAACTCGCCAGTCCGTATCGCGGGTCGTTGGCGCTGTGGCGAATCCACGCGGTTGCCGGCCTGCTGATGATACCGCAGACGGTGACCGTGACATTCATGCTCGTCTGGCTGATGGATCACCATGGCTGGTCGGTGGCGGCAGCTGGAGGTTTAGTCACCCTCTCCCAAGTACTGGGTGCGCTGGGCCGAATCGCGGTCGGCCGCTGGTCCGATCGCGTCGGCTCGCGAATGCGACCGGTCCGCACAATCGCCATCGCCGCCGCCCTGACCTTGTTCCTGCTTGCCCTCACCGACAACACCGGTTCGCGATACGACGTGTTGCTCATGGTCGCCATTTCGGTGATCGCGGTTCTCGACAATGGTTTGGAGGCCACCGCGATCACCGAGTTCGCCGGGCCGTTTTGGAGCGGACGCGCGCTAGGCGTACAGAACACCACCCAGCGGCTGATGGCCGCCACCGGACCTCCGCTCTTCGGTGCACTGATCATGGCGGCCGAATATCCAACGGCCTGGGCGCTTTGTGGGTTGTTCCCATTGGCGGCGGTGCCACTGGTCCCAATCCATTTGCTCCCGCCCGGCTTACAATCGCAGCGCGGCGCCAATCCTGAGGACAATCGGGCAGAGGTCGGTGTTTCGTGATCTTCTGCACCTAACCGGTGATTGTTGTCGCCCCCGGTTGATCTCGAAATTTCACGCCTTGGACGGGGTTATTTGGGCTAGCGCGTGCCGTCTGCGACGACGCTTGCATCCTCGGTAAAGGGCCGTCCTCGGTGGAGCGTGAGTTTGCCGCCGTTAACTGGCAGGTACGGCGGGTTGGGACCGCGGCATGTCGATTGGGGGCATTGTCCGTACCGCAAACCTGGCTCCGCCCGGACAGCAAGCTCTGTCACCGCCAAGTTCCACAGTGCCCCCGAAGCGCTGGGCCGTTGGGTAAGCGCATAAATAGCTGCAGCACTCTGCGGCGAATACACACCGGACTTTGATCGTTTTCACAGCTCGCAGGGGTTGTTGGCCAAGGGTCGTGTTGTACAGTCGGGCCACTGTGGGTCTTCGGGGCGCTGGCGGAACTCGACGATGGCAGTCGGCCATCGCAGTTGTCGCCGCGCTCAGCCTATTCGTTGCCCTCGTTGCAGGTTCGGCGTTGCGGCCGAAGTTTGCCGCGGCTGTGCTGCCGGAGCCGGCCGCCTGGTCACAGGGGGCCCCGGACGTCGGCGGGCATGCCGACCACGTGCACCTTCACGGTCGCTCCCAAGCCGCGAGCTATGTCGTTCATGGCTCTTCGGGCTCTGGACCGACAAACAAGAAGCCGTTCCACAGCATGTGGATGACACACGATCGGCCGCCAACGTGGGCCCGCTTGTCACCACACTGGGTGCGGTCGACATTGCCGGTATCGTTGCGCCCGTTGGTACTTCAACCGTGCGGCGCCCACTCCGGTGCACCCACGGCTCCCTTTGCCGACCAAGGCATCTTGACCCGGATCTGCGTCACGCGCTGCTGATAGCTCAGCGGCAGGCTGTCCCCGCGTCTGACTCGGCTGCAGTCCGATCCGCGTGGGCATGCTGCCGTAGCGCGGGCGAAGCTGCGCGACGCATTCCGTCAACAAATAGGTCTGTAACCCCGACGTCTATGTCTTCATGGAAAAGTCCATGTTTTCTCGAACAACCCATACCACCGTGGTTAGGCAGAGATAACAATGCATTTCGCGACGCTACCGCCGGAAATCAACTCCGGCCGAATGTATACAGGTCCCGGATCCGAATCGATGATCTCCGCCGCCACAGCATGGGATGGCCTGGCCGCGCGGCTGTACGAAATGGCGGCGGACTACAGTTCGGTGACGTCGAAAGTGGCGCAGCCATGGCGGCGCCCCGCGGCGATGGCGATGGCTCAAGCCGCGGCACCCCATATCGAATGGCTGAACACCGTTGGCACACAAGCTGAGCAGGCGGCCACCCGGGCCAGGTCCGTCGCGAGGGCCTATGAGTCGGCGCTGGCGGCGATGGTGTCCCCAGCGGTGATCGATGCCAACCGTGCGCAGCGGATGTCCCTGGTCTCGACGAACTGCCTGGGACAAACCGGTCCGGCAATCGCGGACACCGACGCCGAATACGAACAGATGTGGGCCCAGGATACCGACGCCTTGTACGCCTATGCCGGCGCCGCCGCCGACGCCTCGGCGGTGACAGCGTTCACCCCGCCACCGGCAACCGCGGGACCCGCTGGCCAAGATGCTGCCGGCATCCGAACGTCGTGGGCGCTGACAGCCGCCCCGGACGTGATATCCGCTGGCTCCCAGGTCATGTCGGCGATCCCCGAAGCCCTGCAGGCGCTTTCGTTTTCACCGCTGACGACGTTCGATGCGTCCCTTTCGCCGGTCACATCGTCTCTGTCAAAACTCAGTTCACTGTCCGCGCCGTCGGGCTTCGCGATCAGCCACCTGAACTCCCTCAACAAGGCAGCGGCGTTGCGATCACTCTTCCCGAAGCCGGGTCGCGCCGGCGGCGCGGTGATCACTGCGGGTTTGGGTCGAGGGACGTCGATCGGGACGTTGTCGGTACCGCGGGCCTGGACAACAGCTACGACTCCGAGCCCGGTTACCGGGGAGCTGAATCGCGGCTGGGTCTGCGAGCCGATCCGTTTGATCGAAGTCAGCGAGCCGCCACTGTGACCCTGTTGCGGTTCACGAGTATCGCGGTCAGACAGGCGTGACATAGGCCGAGCTAATGCCGCCGTCGACCAAAAACGTCGAAGCGGTGATGAAAGACGCGTCATCGCTGGCCAAAAATGCTACGGCAGCGGCGATTTCGTCGGGCTCGGCGAAGCGGCCCACCGGCACGTGCACCAGCCGGCGAGCGGCTCGCTGCGGATCTTTGGCGAAAAGCTCTTGCAGCAGCGGGGTGTTGACCGGACCCGGGCACAGTGCGTTGACCCGGATGCCCTGGCGGGCGAATTGCACCCCCAGTTCCCGTGACATGGCCAAGACTCCGCCCTTGGAGGCGGTGTAGGAGATTTGCGACGTCGCCGACCCCAGCACCGCGACGAACGACGCCGTGTTGATGATCGAGCCCTTCTGCGCGGGGACCATGTGCCGCAGCGCCGCCCGGCAGCACAGGTACACCGATTTGAGGTTGACGTCTTGGACTCGTTGCCACGCCTGAAGTCCGGTGTTTTCGATCAGGTCATCCTCGGGTGGTGAGATGCCGGCGTTGTTGAACGCAACGTCGATGCAGCCGTAGGATTCGGCCACGGTGTCGAACAGCGTGTTGACCGCGTTCTCGTCGGAAACGTCGGTTGGCACAAACAATCCCGACAGCTCGTCGGCCGCCGCGGCACCGGCGTCGCAGTCGATGTCACCCACGACGATCCTCGCGCCTTCGGCATGCATCCGCCGTCCTGCGGCCAATCCGATGCCGCTGCCGCCGCCGGTGATGACTGCCACGCGGCCCGCCAGCCGTCGGGTGAGGTCCATCACGGTACCTCCTTGATCGCGATGAAAACGTTCTTGGTCTCGGTGAAATGCAGCGGCGCATCGGGGCCGAGCTCACGGCCCAGTCCCGATTGCTTGAAACCGCCGAAAGGTGTGTTGTAACGGACCGACGAGTGTGAATTCACCGAGAGATTGCCGGATTCGACCGCCCGCGACACCCGCAGCGCGCGGGACAGGTCGTCGGTCCAGATCGATCCCGAGAGGCCGTAGGCGGTGTCGTTGGCCAGCGTGATGGCGTCGTGCTCGTCGTCGAAGGCCAGCACGGTGACGACCGGACCGAAGATCTCGTCGGTGACGGCGCGGTCGGTGCGCTGTGGAGTCAGAACCGTTGGTGGAAACCAGAATCCGCAGCCGGTCGGCGCCATGCCGCGGATTGCGACGGGGGCGCCGGCGGGCACATAGGAGGCCACCTTGTCGCGGTGCGCGGCCGACACCAGCGGACCCATCTCGGTGTCACGGGATCGGGGGTCCCCGACGACGATGCTGCGCACCGCCGGCTCGAGCAGCTCCATAAACCGGTCATAAACGTTGCGCTGCACCAGGATCCGGCTGCGAGCGCAGCAGTCTTGTCCGGCGTTGTCGAACACCCCGGCCGGCGCGGACGCCGCGGCACGCTCCAGGTCGCAGTCGGAGAAGACGATGTTGGCGCTCTTGCCGCCCAATTCCAGCGTCACCCGTTTCACCTGCGCGGCAGCGCCGGCCATCACTTTCTTGCCGACTTCGGTGGACCCGGTGAACACGACCTTGCGAATGTCAGGATGAGTGACGAACCGCTCCCCGACCACCGCGCCCTGTCCCGGCAGTACCTGCAGCAGATCTTCATCCAGTCCGGCTTCCACCGCCAACTCACCGAGCCGGATCGTGGTCAGCGGTGTCCACTCGGCGGGTTTGACCAGCACCGCATTGCCCGCAGCCAGTGCAGGCGCGATGCCCCAGGACGCGATCATCATCGGGAAGTTCCACGGCGTGATCACCCCGACCACGCCCAGCGGTTCGTTGAAGGTGACGTCGAGTCCCCCGGTGACGGGAATCTGCTTGCCCGACAAGCGTTCCGGACTAGCGGCATAAAACGCCAACACGTCGCGGACATGGCCGGCTTCCCATTCGGCCGACGCGATCGGGTGCCCGGAATTGGCTACCTCCAGTGCGGCCAGTTCGTCGGTGTTGGCCTCGACGACGGCGGCGAATGCCCGCAGGCCCGCTGCTCGTTGCGCCGGCGACAACGCCGCCCAGCGCCGCTGGGCCGCCCGCGCACGCTGCACCGCGTCGTCGACCGCGGCGGCATCGAGGTGGTCGATCGACCGCAGCACTTCCTCGGTCGCGGGATTGATCAGGTCGACTGCGCTCATCTTCAGCTCATGCGTCCTGCATATGACCGCGCCGCCTCGACGATCGCCGAGAACAGCCGCAGATCGTCCAGTTGTTCCTCCGGATGCCATTGCACGGCAAGCACGAACCGGTCCCCCGGTACCTCCAGCGCCTCGACCACCCCGTCGGCGTCCCACGCACTGACGACCAGACCCTCGCCAACTTTCGCGACTGCCTGGTGGTGGTAACACCTCGCCTCAACCGACTCCCCCAGTAGGGTGGCCAGCCGCGTGCCGGCTACCGTGCGCACCGGCAACGACGTGAAGATCGCGTTGCCTGCCCGATGTCCGCTGTGACCGATGATCTCGGGCAGATGCTGATGCAGCGTCCCGCCGAACGCAACATTGAGCGCCTGGGCGCCGCGGCAGATACCCAGCACCGGTAGCCCCCGCTGCAGTGCACCCTGCAGCAGCGCGAACTCCCAGGCGTCACGCACCGCCCCCGGCTCGTCGGTGTCCGGCTGTGGCTGCTGGCCGTAGACGGCGGGATCGATGTCCTTGCCGCCGGTGATCACCAGACCGTCCAGGCTGTCGAGCACCCGGTTGGCAACGTCGGGGTCGACCGGCTGTGGGGGCAGCAGCACCGCGATACCGCCGGCCATGGTGATGCCCTGAAAGTAGTTGGCCGGCAGGAAGCCGGCCATGACATCCCAAACGCCCGTCTGCGCCTGATCGAGGTAGGTGGTCAAGCCGACCACTGGTACCGGTCTAGAGGCGTTCAAAACCACGTATCCTTTCCCAGTCGGTGACCGCCGCGTTGAACGCCGCCAACTCGACGCGAGCGTTGTTCAGGTAATGCGCGACAACGTCGTCGCCGAAGGCCTCCCGGGCCAGCGCCGACTCGCCGAACAACGCCGCCGCCTCGGCCAGCGTGGTGGGCAGCCGCTCGACGCCGGTCGCCTCATACGCGTTGCCCGCGCACGGCTCGGGCAGCTCCAGTCCCCTTTCGATACCGTACAGCCCCCCGGCGATCAACGCCGCCACCGCCAAGTAGGGGTTGACGTCGCCGCCGGGAACCCGGCACTCGACCCGGGTGTTACGCCCGTGGCCGACCACCCGCAGAGCGCAGGTGCGGTTGTCCAGTCCCCAGGCCACTGCCGTGGGCGCAAAGCTGCCATCTGCAAATCGCTTGTAGGAGTTGATGTTCGGCGCATAGAACAGGGTGAGTTCGCACAAGGTGGCCAGCGATCCGGCGACGAAACTGCAAAACGTCGGCGACATGCCGTGCTGCCCGCTGCTGTCGGCGAACACCGCCGAGCCGTCCTTATCCCGCAGCGAGAGATGGATGTGGCAGCTGTTGCCTTCCCGCTCATCGTATTTCGCCATGAACGTCAGACTCTTGCCGTGCTGGTCGGCGATTTCTTTGGCGCCGTTCTTGTAGATGGCATGGTTGTCGCAGGTGACCAGGGCCTCGTTGTAACGGAATCCGATCTCTTGCTGACCCTTGTTGCATTCACCTTTGACGGCCTCGAATTGCAGTCCTGCACCCTGCATTCCCTGCCGGATGTCGCGCAGCAGCGGCTCCATCCGCGACGACGCCGAGATCGCGTAGTCGATGTTGTAGTCGCTGGCCGGGGTCAGCCCGCGGTACCCGCTGGAAAACGCCTGGCGATACGGCTGGTCGAACACGATGAATTCCAGCTCGGTAGCGACATCGGCGACCAGTCCGCGCTCGCCCAGTCGGTCGAGCTGGCCGCGCAGAATGGCGCGGGGTGACACGGCAACCGCGCTGCCGTCAACCCAACCCAGATCGGCCATCACCAGAGCTGTGTTGGGCAGCCAGGGAATGAGGCGAAGGGTGGACAGATCCGGCCTCATCACCATGTCGCCGTAGCCGGTGTCCCAGCTCGACATCGCGTAGCCGCTCACCGTGTTCATGTCGACGTCGACGGCGAGCAGATAGCTGCAGCACTCGGCACCGTGGGCGGCCACTTCATCGACAAAGAGCCGCGCGGCCACCCGCTTGCCCACGAGCCTGCCCTGCATGTCGGCGAACGCCGCGATGACGGTGTCCACCTCGCCGATGCCCACGAGTTGTTCCAGCGCGGCCAA
The DNA here is from genome assembly GCA_963784665.1 of uncultured Actinomycetota bacterium. Lineage (GTDB taxonomy): Bacteria > Actinomycetota > Actinomycetes > Mycobacteriales > Mycobacteriaceae > Mycobacterium. The sequence continues at coordinate 285,115 of CAWASA010000017.1, read as the reverse complement.
CGACAACATCGGATCGGTCACAGCATTTTCCCGGCGAGCCATGACCGCTAGTCAACCAGGCCTACCAGGTGCTGGTGCGCAATACGATCTCGGCGGCCAGCTGTGCAGTCGACTCCTGTACCGTGCGCCGTCCAAGCTGCACCACCCGGTATTCGGCATAAACGAACCGCTGGCTGTCCCGGGCCACCGTCCGAGAGGCCGGAGAGCTGACCAGCACGGTCGTGCCGATCTCCACCGGCGGGCAGTGTCCGTCGCGAACCAGGCCATCGCGATCGGCCACCCGCGGATGCCCACGGTCGATCACCACCAGACCGACGAACCGGCCCAGCCTGGTTGCCGCCAGTTTCCAGGCAAGGTCGCCACCGGCGCGGTCGCCGACCACCACGGCCCAACCGATTCCCAACGCGTCGAGGATGCCGACCACCAAATTGGGAGTCAGGCGCGGATCAAGGCCGATAACGACCGTCCGAAGCGATGCGGTGTGCAGGCGCTCACACACCGCGTCATAGGCGGCGGGTGCACGCTGCTCGTCACCCAGTATGGCGACGACGACGCCCTTCTCCGGACCTGCCACACCTACTGGGACGGGAAAGCCGTCGAGCGTGGTCATCATCGAGGGCACCTACGCAAGCTACAGCCAACAGGCCTGCGTGCGCGGCGATTCCTCCACATCTGTGGGCCCACCGTAGTCCTGTCGGGACGCTGCCAGCCTGTCCTACGGCCGCAGCTCAATTGCGACATGCGGTCGTCGCGGCGGCGGACCGTCGAGCAGGCCGAGGACGGCGTCGACGTCGAGATGAGAAGCCAGCAAATCAGCGATCAGATCCAGTTGGGCATCGCGTCGCGCGGCGACGTTGGTGTCAGCGACAACGAAGCCGCGTCGGCCGGCCGCATCGGCGACACGGGTGAGCCACGCGCGACGGAAGTCGTCGTTGTCGAGCAGTCCGTGCCAATGAGTACCGAAGACGGCCCCGCGCACGATGCCGTGCGGCGCGGAGTCTTGCTCACCCTCCAGGCCGAACCAGCTTTCCTCAGCACACCGAGATAGCCGGCCATGATGGATTTCATATCCGGCGAGCGGCTGCTGCCAGCGACGCAAAGTCTTAGCCGCGCTGAAGACGATGTCGGCGTTCAACAGGCCGAGCCCGGTGACTTCCCCGATCCGGGATTCCACCGTGTCATCGATGCGCCGGCACAGCATCTGGAAGCCCCCGCAGATACCCAGCACCGGCTTGCCGGCCCGGGCGTGATCGGCGATCGCGCCGGCCAGGCCGCGATCGCGCAGCCAGGACAGGTCCGCGACGGTGGCTTTGGAGCCCGGAATCACGATCAGGTCGGTGTCCGCCACGTCGGCGGGGTCGCTGATCCAGCGCACCAATACGCCCGGCTCGCATGCCAGCGCCTCGACGTCGGTGGAGTTGGAGATCCGGGGCAACCGGACCGCGGCCACCCGCAGCCACTCGCTGCCACGTGGTGCCGCCGGCGTTCCGACCACGCGGTGGGCGACCACCGACAGCGAGTCCTCGGCGTCCAGCCAGAGGTCGTCGGCGTAGGGCAGCACTCCGTAGGTCGGACGGCCGGTCATGGCTTGCAGTTGCTGCAGCCCGGGTTCCAGCAGTGCGGGGTCACCGCGGAACTTGTTGACGACGAAGCCGGCGATGAGCGCCTGGTCGTCGGGCTCGAGCACCGCGACCGTCCCGAACAGATGAGCAAGCAGACCGCCGCGATCGATGTCACCCACCAAGACCACCGGCAAATTCGCGACCCTGGCCAATCCCATGTTGGCTAAATCCGTGGGACGCAAGTTGATTTCGGCCGGCGAACCGGCCCCCTCACAGATCACCGCATCGAACTCGTCACGCAGGCAAGACAATTCGTCGACGACGATGCCGGCGAGCCGGTCCCGATGCCGCACATAGCCAGTCGCCGTGACCGAGTCGGCGACCTGGCCCCGGATCACCAACTGTGACGTCCGGTCACTGCCCGGTTTGAGCAGGATCGGGTTGAATCGAACGCTGGGGTCCAACCCCGCCGCCCGCGCCTGGATCGCCTGGGCCCGGCCGATCTCGCCGCCTTCGACGGTGACCACAGAGTTGTTCGACATGTTCTGCGCCTTGAACGGCGCCACCCGAACCCCGCGGCGCGCCAACAGCCGGCACAGACCCGCTACCACCACCGATTTCCCGGCGTCGGAGCTGGTGCCGGCAACCAGCAGAGCCCCGCTCACAGGCTTGCCGGAAACCTCATGGCAGCGTGAGGATTTCGACGCCGGTATCGGTGACCAGCAGGGTGTGCTCGAACTGGGCGGTCCACTTACGGTCCTTGGTAACCACCGTCCAGCCGTCGTCCCAGATTTCGTAGTCCAGACCGCCGAGGTTGATCATCGGTTCGATGGTGAACGTCATTCCCGGCTGCAGGATTGTCGTCACGGACGGCTGATCGTAGTGCAGCACGACCAAGCCATTGTGAAACGTGGTACCCACACCGTGACCGGTGAAGTCACGAACCACGGTGTACCCGAACCGATTTGCATACGACTCGATGACGCGACCAATGACCGACAGCGCACGCCCCGGTTTGACGGCGTTGATCGCCCGCATCGTCGCCTCTCGGGTTCGTTCCACGAGCAGCCGGTGCTCCTCTGAGACATCGCCGGCCAGGAAAGTCGCGTTGGTGTCGCCGTGCACACCGTCGATATACGCCGTGACATCGATGTTGACGATGTCACCGTCGGCGATCACCGTCGAGTCAGGGATTCCATGGCAGATGACCTCATTGAGCGACGTACAGCACGACTTCGGGAATCCCTTGTAACCCAGGGTTGACGGGTAGGCGCCGTGGTCGATCATGTACTCGTGGGCGATCCGGTCCAGTTCGTCGGTCGTCACCCCAGGTGCGACCGCTTTGCCCGCCTCAGCCAGGGCGCCGGCCGCGATCCGGCCGGCGACGCGCATTTTCTCGATAACCTCTGGTGTCTGCACCCACGGCTCGCTGCCCTCTTGGGCCGTCGGCTTACCGACGTATTCCGGACGCGGGATGCGGCTGGGCACCGGCAGAGTCGGGGATAACACTCCGGGGGAAAGCGCGGTGCGAGCGGGCATGCCGCCATGTTAACCGCGCCCACCCCGCGACGATGCGGGCCGTGCGGTGGCGGAAGGCGCGATCAGGCCCGCTGGCGGCGCAGAAGCGAGCGGCGCGGTCCGCGAATGATCACCGAGCCGCACACCACCCGACCGGTCAACACGACATGCGGCCTTCCTTCGCCCGGTGCGTCTTTGCGGCGGTCGCTGGCACTGCCCACGTAGACCTCGACGTCGTCGATCGAGGCGCTGGCGCCATCCGGCAACCGGATCTCCACCGAGCCGAATCTCATGTCGAGTTCGATGACCACCACCGGCCCCGCGAATCGGGCCTTGGTGAGGTCGAGTTCAACTGAGCCCAGTCGGCGTACCAGCGCCAGACGGCTCGGTACCGTCCATTCTCCGTGGCGCTTCAACGAGCCGGCCCAGCCACGCAGTTCCACCCGGTCCGCCGCTGACGTGACGATGGCGCCGGGCCCGGGCAGATCACCGACCAGCCCGTCCAACTCGCCGCGGGTGCGTGCGTAGGACACTTGTGACGATCGCTGCTCGAACTCGTCGATATCGATCAGCCCGAGCGCGACAGCGTTGTGCAATCGCCGCATCGTGCCGTTCCGGTCGGCGTCCGAGACCCGTAACGCCACCATTTCTCCACCGGTCTCAGTCATGGCCTTTCCTGACGCTCTACCAACCGGCCCTAAACCGGGTGGGCTTTGCCCAACCTGGGCATACCCTCGCAACTTACCGCTGTCAGGAACCAGGCGGTCGGGACGGGAGAATCGGCCCTAGGCCAGGAAGTCGGGCGGCAGCGATTCGAACATCACCTTGGTCATCCGGACCGCGTACTCCGAGCTGCCGCCCCCGACGATCAGCGAGGCGAAGGCCAGGTCGCCGCGGTACCCGGCGAACCAGGAATGCGATCCGCCCGGGAACTCGGCCTCACCGGTCTTCCCGTAGACCGCCCCGCAGCCGGCGATCTCCTTGCCGGTCCCGTTGGTCACCACCAGCCGCATCATCGGCCGCAGGGCGTCGACCATCTTGGGGCTGATCGGCGTGGTGTCGCCGGAGACCGCCGTCGGCCGCCCGGCGATCAGCTGCGGCACCGGGGTCTTGCCGGCGGCGACCGTCGCCGCCACCAGGGCCATGCCGAACGGACTGGTCAGCACCTTGCCCTGGCCGAAGCCGTCTTCGGTGCGCTCGGCGAGGTCCACCGTGGGCGGCACCGACCCGGTGACGGTGGTGATGCCATCGACCTGGTAGTCCAGCCCGATTCCGTACCTGCTGGCCGCCTGCGTCAGCCCGCGGGGCGGCATCCTGCTGCTCAGCTCGGCGAAGGTGGTGTTGCAGGAACTGGCGAAGGCGCGCGACATCGGGACCACGCCGAGATCGAAGCCGCCGTAATTGGGGATGGTTCGGTGACCGATGTCGATGTGGCCCGGGCAGCCCAGCATCGTGTTGGGCGTGGCCATGTCGCGATCCACGGCGGCGCCGGCGGTGACCATCTTGAAGGTCGACCCGGGCGGGAACAGGCCGGTGGTGGCCAGCGGGCCCTCGGCGTCGGCGCCCCCGTTCTGCGCGATGGCGAGGATTTCCCCGGTCGACGGCTTGATCACGACGATCATTGCTTTGCCGCCGCGCGTGTCCACCGCGTGCTGGGCGGCGTTCTGCACCGCCCGGTCCAGCGTGATCGAGATCGACGGCGCCGGCGACGCCTGGACCTCGTGCAGCACTTCGACCTCGACACCGTTCTGGTTGACGCTGACCACCCGCCAGCCCGGATCGCCGTCGAGCTGGTCGACCACGGCTTTTTTCACTTCGGAGATGACCGCCGGGGCGAAATGCGGGTCGGTCGGCAGAATCTCGGGCTGGGGTGTGATGACGATGCCCGGCAGCCTGCCAATCGCCGGGAAGACATTGTCGTTGTCGTCAGGGTGCAGTGTCACCAGGTCCACCGGCCGGGTCGCCGAGCTGGCTTGTTCGGCGAGCAGCTGCGGATCATTCAGCGTGTCATTGAACGGGTGAAGGACGTCCACCACCGCGTGCGCCGTCCCGATCAGGGCGGGCCCAGCTTGAGTGGCGTCCAGTGTGTAGTGATACAGGTAGCCCGGTACCAGCACATCGCTGCCTCCGGTTTCGTTCACCGAGGCGCGTCGCGGTGCATCGGCCCGCAACGCGAACGTTTGATGCTCGCCCAGTTTGGGGTGCAGCCCGGTGGTGGTCCATCGAACCTCCCAGCGACCCTCGTCGCGCGCCATCTTCAGCTGGCCGTCATAGCTCCAAGTCCGGTTCTTGGGCAGATGCCAGGTGAAGCGATAGCCGACCGTGCCGGTGTCCTCGGCGTACTTGGAGTTGAGAATCTGCGCATCGAGGTGGGTCGCCTGCAGTCCGGCCCAAGCCGCGTTGAGCGCCTCGCGGGCCTCATTGGGGCTGTCGCTGAGTTCGGCGGCCGTCGCGGTATCTCCGATCGCCAGGGCGGCGAAGAACTTCTCGGCAGCCGGAGCCGGGCCGTCTGGCCGCGGCGTGCATCCCGACAGCGCGATGACCGCAACGAGAAGCACACCCGCGGCTGTTGAGGTTATTGATGCCACTGAGCATTTTGTTGCCATCCTGGCTGATGTTAAGAACTGAGGCTTCAACAGCGGGGTCGACACACCGAGACCCGATCGTGATATCGCAGAGGCGCGGGCCGCCGAGCTAATCCAGCAGCACCGTCGCAAAGTTGCCGAGTTCGGCGAAGCCAACTCGGGCGTATGCGGCACGTGCCACCGTATTGAAGCTGTTCACGTACAGGCTGGCGGTCCGCCCGGTGCCCACGATCACGGCGGCCACCGTTGCGGTGCCGGCAGTGCCCAGGCCCAGGCCCCGCCACTCCGGGTGCACCCAGACCCCTTGGATCTGACCGACCGCCGGAGACTGCGAGCCGACTTCGGCTTTGAAGACGACCTGGCCGTGCTCGAAACGGGCCCAGGCGCGACCGGCCGAGATGAGGCTGGCGACCCGCCGTCGGTAGCCGCGACCACCGTCACCGACCCGGGGGTCGACGCCCACTTCGCCGATGAACATGTCCACGGCAGCCACCAGGTAGGCGTCCAGCTCGTCCGGTCGGACTTGGCGCACCGCGGGGTCGATGTCGCAGCTCGGATGGCTGGATAGTGCCAACAGCGGCTGGTGGTCGCGGACATCACGGGCCGGACCCCAAGCCGACTCGAGGCGCTCCCACATCGGCATCACCAGGTCGGCCCTACCGACGAGCGATGAACAGCGCCGTGTCCCGCTCATCGCCTCGTCGGCGAAAGCATTCAGGTCAGCCGGCGCGCCGCGCAGCGGGATCAGGTTGGCACCGGCGAAGCACAGCGACTCATCCGCACCCCGGAGAGTCCACAGTTCCCCGCCAATCGAATTGGGGTCAACGCCGTGGTCAGCCACGCGGGCCGCGACCATGCACGACCCGACCGGATCGTCGCCGAATACCCGCCATACCGAGGTGGCGTCGCGCACCACAGACACCCGTCGCTCGCCGACAAGGCGGAAGATGGGCGGAGCCGACATCTGGCGAACTCTCTGTGGTACGAACCGAGGACCAGTAAAAGGGCTGGCCCCTATCAGCTTACGGTGACAATAGGCGAACCGCTGGGTGTTGTGCCCGGACCGTGATCGGCGCTTCCCGCGCTGTTCGCTTCGGGTCCCATTGCCCCCTCCATTTCGGAGGCGAGCCGCATGGCCTCCTCGATCAGCGTTTCGACGATCTGAGATTCGGGCACGGTCTTGATCACTTCGCCGCGAACAAAGATCTGGCCCTTGCCATTTCCCGATGCAACGCCCAGGTCGGCCTCACGGGCCTCGCCCGGACCGTTCACGACGCACCCCATCACGGCGACCCGCAGCGGCACATCGAGACCCTCCAGGCCGGCGGTGACCTCGTTGGCCAACGTGTAGACGTCGACCTGGGCTCGACCGCACGAGGGGCAGGACACGATCTCGAGTGAACGCGGCCGCAGGTTCAGCGACTCGAGAATCTGATTGCCGACCTTGACTTCCTCGACCGGTGGCGCCGACAGCGACACCCGAATGGTGTCGCCGATGCCCCGGGACAGCAGTGCGCCGAAGGCGACCGCGGACTTGATGGTGCCCTGGAAAGCCGGACCGGCCTCGGTGACGCCGAGGTGCAGCGGATAGTCGCACCGGGCTGCCAGCTGCTCGTAGGCGGTGACCATCACCACCGGGTCGTTGTGCTTGACGCTGATCTTGACGTCGCCAAAGCCGTGCTCCTCGAACAGCGAGGCCTCCCACAGCGCCGATTCGACCAGCGCCTCCGGCGTGGCCTTGCCGTACTTCTGCATGAACCGCTTGTCCAGCGAGCCGGCGTTGACGCCGATGCGGATCGGGATACCGGCCTCGCCGGCGGCCTTGGCGACCTCGGCGACCCGGCCGTCGAACTCCTTGATGTTGCCGGGGTTCACCCGCACCGCGGCACACCCGGCGTCGATGGCGGCGAAGATGTACTTCGGCTGGAAGTGGATGTCGGCGATCACCGGGATCTGGCTGTGCCGGGCGATCTCGGCCAGCGCGTCGGCGTCCTCTTGGCGCGGGCAGGCCACCCGGACGATGTCGCAGCCAGCCGCGGTCAACTCGGCGATTTGCTGCAACGTCGAGTTGACGTCATGGGTCTTGGTGGTGCACATCGACTGCACCGAGATCGGATAGTCGCTGCCGACCCCGACGTCGCTGACCATCAGTTGGCGCGTTCTACGTCGGGGGGCAAGCGTGGGCGCCGGGGCGTCCGGCATGCCCAGGCCAACGGTCACTGTTGTTGATTCCTTCGGTTCGTTATTGGAAGAGCCTGATCGGATTGACCAGATCAGCGGTCACGGTCAGCAGCATGTAGCCGACCACGAACACCAACACGACGTATGTCGCAGGCATCAGTTTGAGATAGTTCACCGGCGCAGCCGCGACCATGCCACGGGCGGACCGGATCAGGTTGCGGATCTTTTCGAACACCGCGATGGCGATGTGACCGCCATCGAAGGGCAGCAGCGGCACCAGGTTGATCGCACCCAGAATGAGGTTCAACTGGGCCAAGAAGAACCAGAACGCCACCCAAAGCCCATGGTCGACGGTGTCGCCGCCGATGATGCTGGCGCCGACCACGCTCATCGGCGTCTGCGGGTCACGCTGTCCGCCGCCGATGGCCTGCACCAGCGCACCGACCTTCGTCGGGATGGTGACGAGCGCCTTGCCCACCTCGACTGTCAGGTCTGTCGCGAAGGCAAAGGTGGCCGGTACCGCAGAGAGCACGCCGTAGTGCGCGGGTGCGAGTCTGATGGCGCCGACGCCGATGGCACCGACCGTCGAGGGTTGCGGTTGACTGCCCTGCCCATTGGCCCCATTAGTCAGGAACCGTTGGGTCGGCGTGACGTCGACATAGGTGGTGATCGTGGTGCCGTCACGCTCGACGACGACCGGAACGGTGCCGTGCAACTTGCGGACCGCAGCGGCCATGTCCTCGAAGGTGGCCACCGGGGTGTCACCGACCTTGACCACGACGTCGCCGGGGCGAATTCCGGCGAGCGCCGCCGGCCCGGGCCCAGTACAGTTCCCGACCTTACCGGGAGTCACTTCCGGTGCGACACAAGCAGTTTCGCCGACCACGGCCCTGGTCGGAGGGTGCAGGTTCGGCAGTCCCCAGACCAGCGCGATCCCATAGATCAGCACCAGGCAGATAACGAAGTTCATGCCCGGCCCCGCGAACAACACCGCGGCTCGCTTCCAGGTCGCCTGCTTGTACATCGCTCGATCGGTTTCGTCGGGAGTCAGTTCCTCGACCGAGGTCATACCGGCGATATCGCAGAACCCGCCCAGTGGAACGGCTTTGACGCCGTACTCCGTTTCGCCGCGCCGGGTCGACCACAGCGTGGGGCCAAAGCCGACGAAATAGCGACGCACTTTCATGCCGGTAGCGCGAGCGACCCACATGTGCCCACACTCGTGCAGGGCCACCGAGATCAGGATGGCAAGGGCGAACAGCACAATGCCGATAACAAACATCATCAGGCTGTTAGGACCTTTCTCAAACCAATCCGGAGACCTTGTCGGGGCTGGCATCTGCAACAGCGCGCTGCGCCCGCTCACGTGCCCAGCGTTGTGCGTCTAATACCTCATCCACGTTAGCGGGTGAAACCGCCCATTGGTCGGCGGCGTGCAGCACGTCGGCGATGGTTCTGACGATGGCGGGGAAGCCGATCCGGCCTTCGAGGAAGGCTGCGGCTGCTTCTTCGTTGGCGGCGTTGTAGACGGCGGTCATGCAGCCGCCGGTCTGGCCGGCATGCCGCGCCAGCTCGACGGCGGGGAAAACGTCGGTGTCCAGCGGCTCGAATTCCCAGCTAGAGGCGGTGCTGAAGTCGCAGGATGCGGCCACACCGGGCACCCGGTGTGGCCAGCCCAGCGCCAAAGAAATGGGCAGCTTCATATCCGGGGGACTGGCCTGCGCGATGGTCGAGCCGTCGATGAAGGTAACCATCGAATGAACGATTGACTGGGGATGTACGACCACCTCGATGCGGTCGTAGGGAATGCCGAATAACAGGTGGGTTTCGATGAGCTCAAGCCCTTTGTTGACCAGCGACGCCGAGTTCAGCGTGTTCATCGGGCCCATTGACCAGGTCGGGTGGGCGCCGGCCTGCTCGGGGGTGACGCTCTCGAGCTCGGCGGCGGACCAGCCGCGAAACGGCCCGCCGGAGGCGGTCAGCACCAGCTTGGCGACTTCGTCGGGGGCGCCGCCGCGCAGGCACTGAGCGAGCGCGGAGTGTTCGGAGTCGACCGGCACGATCTGACCCGGCCGCGCCGCCCGCAACACCAGCGGACCGCCGGCGACCAACGATTCCTTGTTGGCCAGCGCCAGCCGGGCCCCTGATTCCAGCGCAGCCAACGTGGGCCGCAGGCCCAACGCTCCCACCAGCGCATTGAGGACGACGTCGGCTTCGGTTTCCTGGACGAGTCGGGTGACCGCTTCGGGTCCACGGAAGGGGACGTCCCCGAATTCTTGGCCGACCATCTGTGCCGCGCGCTCGTCCGCGATGGCGATATTAGTGACTCCGGTCTGGGTGCGCTGCCGCATCAACGTGTCCGGATTCGCGCCTCCCGCGGCTAGCCCGACCACCTGAAAGCGGTCCGGATTCGCCGCGATGACCTCGAGCGCCTGAGTACCGATTGAACCGGTACTGCCGAGCACCAGCACGCGCAGGCGGCCCTCGGTTTGCCCCTCGGTCGTCGGGTTGGTCACTCACTCATTGTGCCGCCCGCCGACCTTTCGAGCCACGATGCGGGCCACGCCGTACTTGCGCGGGTCCCCGCTTGCGGTGGAGTGCCGGCCGGTCGCCGCGACCAACCCGGCGGGTCCTGGCAGCATGTGTGCCAGAATCTCCACTTGAGAAGCCCATCCGATCCGAAAGGGATTCGCCGTGGCCAGTACCGAGGTGGAGCACTTCACCGGCGTCGACACCGCTGAGGTGCCGTCGGCAGCGTGGGGTTGGAGCAGAATCAATCACCGCACCTGGCACATTGTCGGCCTGATCACCTTCGGGTTCCTGTTGGCGATGCTGAAAGGCAATCACGTCGGCCACATCGAGAACTGGTTTTTGATCGGGTTTGCCGCACTGGTGCTTTTTGCTCTGGTCCGCGACTTGTGGGGCCGTCGGCGCGGCTGGATCAGGTAGCCGCTACCCGCTCGGCCGGATGCGCGCGGTGAACGTCGACACCGCCGGAGCTGGTGCGCACTTGCAGGAGGAAGGTTTCGTCACCTGGCTCGGGACCTTCCGACGGCTGCAAGGTGTTGGCGACCACACCGGATCCGGTGAGGATATCCAGCCGCACTGCGGTGCCCTCGGCGACGCCGACCGCGACATCCCCGCTGCTGGTATGGGCTGACACGCCGCCTGAAACTGCCGCTGCGACGTGCACCGATCCCGACGCAGTCCGCGACCTCACTTGGCCGCGGAGCCGTTCGACGGAAAGCGAGGCGCTGGCGCTCTTGAATTTCAGATCACCGTCGAGGTTCCCGATCGTCACGTCGCCCGAAGCGGTTGCAAACGAAGCGCTGCCCTCCACCGCACGCGCGGTGAACGACCCAGAGGCATTCGCTGCCTTGATCCTTCCCGTCACCGAGTCGACCTCGACATCGCCACTGGCCCCCGCGAATCTGAAGTCGGCGAATTCTCCTTCGGCACGCAGGTCAGCCGATGCCAACGACACGTGCAGCCGCGACCGTGACGGCAGCGCGATCTCGAGGTCGATGGCGCCGCCCCCGAAGGATGGTACGCCACGTTTGGCGGCTAAAACGACCAGTTTGCCGTCGCGGAAGAGCACGCGGGTGTGCTCGGCAGCCCAGACGTCGGAGCTCCGTGATTCGTCATGAGGCCGCACCTGCACGACGGTGTCGGCACGGCCGGTAGCGACGAGACGGATCGAACCACCCCCGGCTTCGATCCGCACGGCGATCGGGTGGGGGGTGTCAAATGTCGGCATCTTTTGGTCTCCTTTGGGTTGTCAGCGCACCCAGCCGGTTACGCGGTGGCCGGAGCTTCGGGCGGAGCGGCCGGCCTCGGACTTGATGGCCCCTTGACTGGCCCCTTGACTGGCCACCGCGGCCGCGCGCACCAGCCAGGAGTTCAACGACGCCCCGTCACGGCGGGCGGCTGCCTCGACCGCTGACCGCAATCCCGCGGGAAGGCGCAGGGTGACGCGCCAGGTGCCGCCTTCGTCGTCATACTGGGCGACAAACGCTTCGTCATCATTGGCTTCATTGAGCGGAGTGTCGACGATGAACTCCGGGTCGCGGCCCCTGAGCCGGACCTCCACGGACCGAGGCGCCAGCTCGCGGGTGATCTCCTCGGCGGCGGCCGACAGGGCTTCCAGTAATGCCAGCCGCATCGCTGATTCCAGTGGAGCGCTCAGCCGGTCGGCCAGGCCCTGCGCTTCGTCGCCGGCTGCCGCCGCGGCCATGCTCAACTCGTTACGGACGGCGTCGACATACGGCTGCAGATCCATAGTGTCATGATGACATCACTTTGGTGTCGTTACAAATGGCGCAACGGTGCGCGGGGTGGTGTCAGAGGGCGTGCTAGCGTTGCGCCCGTCGGTACCAGGTGCTGGCGAGTGCGCCGACCACCAGCACGAATAACGCCACGACCCACGGCAAAAAACCATGTTGGTGCACCCAGCCGGCCAGCACGCCTTGCACCCGACCGGCTGCGGTGATCACCGCGTCCCGGGGGTTCGTCCTGGTATTGAAAAGACGCAGCTCATAGCCGCCGTAATAGGCCACGTACAGTCCAACCACCACCAGCAGCGCGCCACTGATCCGGTTGACGAACGGCAAGATTCGCCGTAACCGGTCGGCCATGGCCGAGGACGCCGTCGCCGCGGCGATGGCCAGTACGCCGACGACCAAGGTCAGCCCCGCGACATAGGCAAGATAGATCGACACCCCTGTGACAACCGATCCACTCCGCACGCCGGCGGCGGTGACCGCAAGGAACGGCCCGATGGTGCACGACAGCGAGGCGATCGCATAGCTGACGCCATACCCGTACATGGAGCCCACCCGCACACTCGGAACCCATCGCACTCCGAGGGGCCGAGGCGTCAGTGCCGACAGCTGCCGACCCGACAGCAGCCAAACCCCGAGTGCGACAAGCACAACGCCGATGACCACCGTTGCGTACGGCAGGTAGCGCTGTACGGTTGTGGCCGCCGAGATGGTCAGCGCGCCGAAAAAGCCGAACACCGTCAAAAAGCCGAGCGCCATCCCGATCGTGGCTGCCAATGCCCGTCCGACCGATGCCAAACCCGGCGGCGCCGCCGGCCGTTCGCCGGACCGCTGCCCGCGTACCACCAGAAGTAGGTACGCGGGCAGCATGGCAAACCCACACGGGTTCAGCGCAGCCACCAATCCGGCGGCGAAAGCCAGACCGACGAGACCCTGACCCACGAGGTTAGGACGTCAGCGCGGCGACCCGGCCGGACAGCTCCTGCTGAGACATCGCCGAGGTGGGGTTGTTGACGAAGGTCGAGCTGCCGTCCGCCCGATAGAACACGTACGCAGGCTGCCAGGGCACGTTGTAGCGGGCCCAGATCGAGCCGTCGGCATCGTTGAGGTTGGTGAAGTTCAGGTTGTACTTGGAGACGAAGTTCTGCATTGCACCAACATCGGAGTGCGCCGCGATGCCGACAAAGGTGACGCCCGGATTGGCGGCCGCCACCTCGCTTACACCAGGAGCTTCAGCGTTGCAGAACGGGCACCACGGGGTCCAGAACCACAACACCGCCGGCTTTCCCTGCAGGCTGGCGCCGTTGAACTGCGAGCCGCTGAGGGTGGTTCCGGTGAACTGCAGACGATCGTCAGCGGCCTGCGCGCGTGATGCATTGCCCAGGCCAAATATCAGAGCGACCGCGACCAGAGCCGCGGCAAACGATTTGAACCGGGCTGACAAACCAATAGTCATGGCATACCTCATTTGCTGGAGTTACGTCTTACAAGACGTGATAGCCGCCCGTCTAGTTCAGCACGCCGGCTCTGCCCTAAGGGGAGCTACCCGCCTCCGGCGGCCAGCTGTCCACAGGCCCCTACCGATTCGCCTACGCTCCAGCTACCCGCCTCCGGCGGCCAGCTGTCCACAGGCCCCTACCGATTCGCCTGCGCTCCAGCTACCCGCCTCCGGCGGCCAGCTGTCCACAGGCGGCGCTGATCTCGCGGCCGCGGGTGTCGCGCACCGTGCATGACACCCCGTGAGACCGGACCCGCCGGACGAACTCCCGCTCGACCACCTTGGGGCTGGCATCCCAATCGCTGCCCGGCGTCGGGTTGAGCGGGATCAGGTTCACGTGCACGAACGGCCCGAGGGCACGGTGCAGCCGCTGACCGAGCAGGTCGGCCCGCCACGGTTGGTCGTTGACCTCGCGGATCAATGCATACTCGATCGATACCCGCCGACCGGTCACATCGGCGTAATAACGGGCGGCATCAAGAGCCTCGGCGATCTTCCACCGGGTGTTGACCGGGACCAGCGTGTCTCGCAGTTCGTCGTCGGGCGCATGCAACGACAGCGCCAGAGTCACCGCGAGCCGTTCGTTGGCAAGTTTGCGGATCGCCGGAACCAGACCCACCGTGGACACCGTCACCGAGCGGGCCGAAATACCGAAACCGTGCGGTGGTGGGGCGATGATGCGCCGCACCGCGGCGAGCACCCTGACGTAGTTCGCCAGCGGCTCCCCCATGCCCATGAACACCACGTTGGACAGCCGATCGCCGAAGTCATCACGCAGCGCCGCGGCAGCGGCGCGCACCTGTTCGAGGATCTCGGCGGTCGACAGGTTGCGGCTCAATCCGCCCTGACCGGTCGCGCAGAACGGACAAGCCATTCCGCAGCCGGCCTGCGACGAAATGCACACCGTATTGCGTTGCGGGTAGCGCATCAGCACTGACTCGAGAGCGGTGCCATCGAGAGCCCGCCACAAGGTCTTTCGAGTCTGGCCGGCATCACAGGTCACTTCGGTGGCAACGGTGAGCAGGTTCGGGAACATCGTTTCGGCGATCAGCTCACGCACCCCGGCAGGAAGATCGGTCATTTGGCGCGGATCGGCGATCAGCCGGCCATAGTACTGGTGTGCGAGCTGCTTGGCGCGAAACGCCGGCAAGCCCAGCTCCGCGACGGCCGATGCGCAGCCCGCCGCGTCGAGGTCGGCCAAGTGCCGCGGCGGCTTGCTCGGGCGAGGCTCGGAGAAGATCAACTTTTGGACCATGACATGCCCAGTATGGGCCAGGTCAGGGCACCAGTGTCAGCACCGTCCAGGCCGCGACCGCCGATGGGAGTACGCCGTCCAGCCGGTCCATCAGCCCACCATGGCCGGGGAGCAGGCGACCCATGTCTTTGATCCCGAGGTCGCGCTTGACCTGGGACTCCACCAGATCGCCAAGCGTGGTGGTGAGCACAAGGACAACACCGAGCAGTGCACCGACCCAGGGTGATTTGTCGGCCAGGAACGTCGCGGCCAGGGTCGCCGCGGTGATCCCCAAGACCAACGAACCGGCGAACCCCTCCCAGGACTTCTTCGGGCTGATCGCGGGAACCATCGGATGCTTGCCGAACAGCACCCCCACGGCGTAGCCACCCACGTCGGAGGCGACGACCGTGACCATCAGGCAGAACACCCGTCCAGCGCCGTCTTTCGGGTAGACCAGCAATGCGGCGAAGGAGGCGAACAGCGGGACCCACGCGGCCAGGAAGATGGTGGCGGATGCGTCCCGCAGGTAGTTTGCCGACGGTGAACCGACGAACGGCTCGGGCCGTTTGCTGTTGTCCTGCATAAACAACCGCCAGAACATGCAGATCACCACGGTGGCGCCGAAGCCGGCCAACGCGCCGGCGGCGTGGAACGGCCAGGTCAGCCAGACGGTGACCTGCCCACCGACCAGCAGCGGGATGACCGGAATGAGATATCCGGCTTCGCGCAGCCGCCGCACCACCTCATGGGTGGCAACGAAAATGGCCGCGGCGACGAGGACCACCCAGTAGCGCGGAGCGAACACCAGCGTTGCGATGAGAACGGCGCCAATGCTTGCGCCGACCACGATCGCGGCGGGCAGATCGCGTCCCGCCCGGGACGCCCTGTTCGCCGGCTGCTGGATAGTTTTCTTGGCGTCGCGCGCCGGCTCATCGGGCGGGTCACCTGCGCCGGTAGTTGCCACGGACATGGTTGCTGAGCGGCCGCTAGACCTCCAGCAGCTCGCCTTCTTTGTGCTTGACCAACTCTTCGATCTGGGTGACGTACTGATGGGTCGTCTTGTCCAAATCCTTTTCCGCGCGGCCGACCTCATCCTCACCGGCCTCGCCGTCCTTACGGATTCGGTGCAGCTCTTCCATCGCTTTGCGGCGGATATTGCGCACCGAGACCTTCGCGTCCTCCCCCTTGCCCTTGGCCTGTTTGACCAGCTCCCGGCGGCGCTCCTCGGTGAGCTGCGGTACCGCCACCCGGATGAGGGTGCCGTCATTGGTGGGATTCACTCCCAGGTCGGAGTTGCGAATCGCCGTTTCGATGGCGTGCAGCTGACTGGCTTCGTAGGGCTTGATGACAACAAGTCGCGCCTCGGGCACGTTGATGCTGGACAGCTGCGTGATAGGGGTGTTGGTGCCGTAGTAGTCGATCACGATCCGGGAAAACATGCCCGGGTTGGCGCGGCCGGTTCGAATGGTTGACAAGTCGTCACGGGCCACCGCTACGGCCTTCTCCATTTTCTCTTCTGCATCGAAGAGAGCCTCGTCGATCATTTTCGCCGCTCCTCTTCATCGCTACGTCCCCCGCAAGCGGGTGGGGGCACCTCCCACTTGTGGGGGCGTGCCCTCTCTGCATCATCGCAAGCGCGGATCATCGCGTCTTCCCCTAAGTGGTGACCAGTGTCCCGATCTTCTCACCGGCGACCGCGCGGGCGATATTGCCATTGGTCAGCAAGTTGAACACCAGGATCGGCATGCCATTGTCCATACACAGGCTGAATGCGGTGGCGTCGGCCACGCGTAGCCCACGGTCGATGACCTCCCGATGACTGATGGCGGTAATCAGCTCGGCCTTGGGATTCTGCCGCGGATCTTCGGAAAACACACCATCGACCGCCTTGGCCATCAAGACCACCTCCGCGCCGATCTCGAGTGCCCGCTGCGCGGCCGTGGTGTCGGTAGAGAAGTATGGCAGTCCCATGCCGGCCCCGAAGATCACCACCCGGCCCTTCTCCAGGTGGCGTACTGCACGCAGCGGCAGGTAGGGCTCGGCGACCTGGCCCATGGTGATCGCAGTTTGGACTCGGGTGACGATGCCTTCCTTTTCCAGGAAGTCCTGTAGCGCGAGGCTGTTCATGACGGTGCCCAGCATGCCCATGTAGTCGGAACGGGTGCGTTCCATACCGCGCTGCTGAAGCTGCGCGCCACGGAAGAAGTTGCCGCCGCCGATCACGACCGCGACCTGGACACCGTCGCGGACCACCTCGGCAATCTGGCGGGCCACCTGCGCCACGACATCGGGATCCAACCCGACCTGACCGCCGCCAAACATTTCGCCACCAAGCTTGAGCAGCACCCTCGAGTACTTGGACCGGCTCGCCGGCTGGCCGGAAGCTAGTCCATTCTCCGGTGCAGATGCCGGTACGCCGTAGCTGGTGTTCGTCGGCTCCGTCATCAGACTCCTCGCATGAGAGTGCCATCCCGGGCGATCTCATCCGGAACGGCCCTTCACATCCTGCCTCATCGCAGCACAACCTGGCGTGGGCGGGTGCGTTATCTGCGCATTTGCCAGACGTGGACGGATTCTGGAGCCGACCGGCGCGGGTAATATCCACACCGACGCCGGCACTGCTTCGTTCCGGTATCAAATGTTTGAGCGATGGGCGACAAGGGGAATCCGCGCCAACGCGGCGGGATAACCACGGTCTTGAGAATAAGGACCATGCCTCGCCGTATGACCGGACCGATCGCAGCGACGATTGGCACTGAGCGAGAATCGCTCAAAAACGTACGCCAACGAGGAGGAACTATTCCATGGCGGACAACAACTCGGGACCTGCAGAAGCCGTGAAGGGCGTCGTCGAGGACGTCAAGGGCAAGGTCAAGGAAGCCGTTGGCGCGGTGGCTGGTCGGGACGACCTCACTCGTGAGGGCCAGGCCCAGCAGGACAAGGCGGAAGCCCAACGCGACGCGGCGAAGAAAGAAGCTCAGGCTGAGGCAGCGCGCGGTGGCGCTGAGGCAGCCGAGGAGCGCCAGAAGTCCAACCAGTAGCTTGTTGGGAAGGATGGGTCCGGTCCGTGAAAACGGGCCGGGCCCACCGACTTTCCCCGGAACTTACCGACGAGCCCCTCTTTCAGCACATTGAGAAATCGACTTCCTTTGCGCAGCAAGGGTTTTGGGTAGCGCAGAGGGTCTCCCTGTCCAATCAGCGTCCAATCAGCATCAAATCAGCCGAAGAGCGGGAATGCGCGCTTGCGCGCCAGCGCATCCATACCTTTCTGGATGGCCGCCTCGACCTCGTGGTACTTGCGGTCGACGTATTGGTCGTCGTCTGCACGCGCGGCATCGCAATTGAGCTCGACGGCGGGCATGAACCGGGTCCTGATCTTGGCCGGCAACGGCAGCTGCGGAAGCGCCGCCGGCGCAATTCCCCAGGGTAGTGAGATCGCCAGCGGGAACACTTTGAGCCGCAATAGGCGGTCCAGCTGTAAGACCTTCGCCAGCCGGTCGCCGCGGATCAGCACCGGCATGGCGTCGGCGCCGCCGACGGTCGCGATCGGCACGATCGGCACGCCGGCGCGAATCGCCATTCTCACAAAGCCCTTTCGACCCGCGAGGTTGGCGCGATCACGCTCAGTCCACGGACGCAGCGAGTCCACTTCTCCGCCGGGCCACAGCGCCACGTCACGCCCCTCCGCCAAAGCCGTGGCAATCGCGTCCGGGGCGGCCGGTAGCACGCCCATCGACCGGAAGTAACGCCCGAAGATCGGGATGGCCATCAACGCGTCGTGCGCCGTACCGTGCAACGGGCGGTCCTGGCCAAAGCGTCGCCACCATTGCAGACCGACGGTCCAGGCGTCCCACACAAACGGGGCGCCCGAGTGAATCCCCACCAGCAGCGCCGGCGGCTCCGGGATGTTCTCCCAGCCGTCGATCTCCATGCGGAACCAATAGTCCACCAGCACATTCCAGAAAAACTTTTGGCGCTGCAGCGTCGTCTCATCCTGACCGCTGAGATCCCACCTGCCGGCGCGCTCTGCGACCCAGCCGCTGAGCCCGCCGTCCTGCTTATCTCGCTTGGCTTGCATGGACGCTCGCGCTTGGTCGGCGTGTTGCTGCGCCTGTTCACGTACTTCCGCTGGCCTGTGATCGGTATCGGTCATATCCACCGGGTACCCCATTCAGCCGCGCAGGATTCCCGCATACGCAAACCTCCCCGCGCCACTCGGCGTGGCGCGGGGAGATATTTGCAACCGGATTAGGTGTGTGCCGACGGGCTAGGCGGTGCACCCGGTGCCGGACTTGCGTTCGGTGCGCCAGGCGCCGAGGCCCCCGGCACGTTCGACGTCCAGATCAGAATGTCTTGCATTCCGTCGTTGTAGGCGACGCCATTCGGCGGTGCGCCGGTCACGTCGAAGTACAAGGTGCCGGTCGATTCACTGCCCTGCGGGATCGGCGCCGGGTTAAGGCCATTCGGGGCCTGAACCTTGTCGATCACCCGATAGTTCTGACCGTTGGGCCCGCGGGCAATGAAGTCGTTAACCATGGGGGTAACGACTCCGCCGTCTGACCTGGCGGTGATGTCCGCCTGGTAGAGCGTTCCCTTAGGGGTGTAGCCGGGAATCGAGGCGTTGCTCGGCTGCAGGTTGCTCACGGTGTAGTCGGTGATCAGGGGCCCGTCCTTGAGCTGTTCGCTGGTGCCGAATCCCTGGATGTTGGGCGGCGCGGCGGAAGCGGTTGCTGCCGCCAAAACGCTTGCGGCCGCTATGCCCCCGGCAGCAATAGCGCTCTTTACAGCGGTTGTGGTGACCTTCATGATATTCCTTTCGTGTCGAACAATCGCTCCAACGTGGGGCGATAAGCACACGACGTTCGCATAACCTTTTGGCAGCGGCGTTAAACCACTGATAGACCGCAAATGACCGCAGCGGGCGGGTTACCTGCGATAACGGCACCGGTGTTGTTTTGTGCCACAGCGCCTTTCGCGCCACAAGATTAACATTTGCATCATTGCCACCACTGCCCTAACGGCGCCACGAGAATCACGAACGCCTCAAAACCGGTGATTAGTTGGCGTCCGAAGGGGTAGCCGCAGCGGGTGGGCTTGACCGGCGAGATCGTCTGCCACCGCAACGACGAGCCGCAAACCACGAGACCAGGGGGCCTTCGATGGAACGCGGAAGCGCCAAGCACAGTCCACGCGAAGACGATGAATTGAAGCACGAATTGAGCGGCACCGTGCGCGGGAATAGGTCCAGCCGCATCGAGGAATGGCGGGATCCGGAGCCGCTGGCCGACGACGATCCGGATGTGCCTACGGCCGGTTAGGAATCGCAGGGATCCAACATTGATTACCCCGAGCAGTAGGACGTCGGCTGACTTGACTCTTCTACTCAGCTTTACTGACCGATAAGCGGGTAGCCAATGTTCTTGGGCGGGTTAATCTTCGAGCGCACGGTACTCGTCCGTCCGGAGTGTCAACGGAAGCGGGGTGTGCTCTGGCGCCGAGTGCTGAAAAGCGTTGTTTCTCACTCAGGAGCCCCGGTTCTTGCCTAACTCATCGACAATCGGGCTTTCGGTGGCAATGTCCTTGGCGGTTTCAGCGCGCCCCGGCTTCGTGTGTGAGCGACGCGCCGCGGCCTTGTCGCCGTCATGGATGGCGTCGTCGTCGGCGAAGGTGACCGACGCGGTGACCTGCGAGACGTTCGTGAAGGTCTCAGGCGGAATCGCCCGCAACGCACGGCGAGTCTCCTCGTCGCAGCCATTGCGATCGGCGGCATCAAGCAAATCCTGTTTGTTCGCCGGAAAGTCCACGTCGTTGAGACACTGGCGAAGTTGCTGAGCGGTGGTAGACGCGACCATGGCTGTCGGGATGCCCGGCAACCGGGGGTCTAAACCGTGTTGAGGGGCGCACGACATGACGAGCGCGGGTAGCGACATTGTGCCCCGTGGGCCGGCACCCGCCGGCATCAACGTCTCAGCGGCCCCTGGCCCGGCGGTTTTGCTTCATGATCGCCTCGATCAACTCCGCCTTGTTCATCGTCGACCTGCCGTGGATATCGAGCCGGCGCGCCAGGTCGAGCAGGTGCTTTTTGCTTGCGTTGGCGTCGACACCCTCCGCCGACGGGCCGGAAGCTTGTGGGCCACCGCTTTTCGCCCGCTCGTCGGAAGGACCCTTCTTTTCTTTGGGCTCCCAGTGATCGGCGACTTTTTCGAAACTGTGCTTGAGGGCGGAGTAAGCCACCCGGTGGGCACGCTCCTCGCTGCCATACTCATCGGCGGCCGAGTCATGAGTTTTCGCGAACGTACGTTGCGCTTTAGCGTTGGAACGCTGCAACGTGCTCGGCAATTCGTCCTTTTTCGGCGTGCCGCCTTTCGTCGTCTTCGGCATCAAACCCCCTCGTTAACCAATGCAGTGAAAAAAGTTTCAACGTCGGTCGGTTACCTCTTTGAGTGCCTGGCAATCACCGTCTTGGTGGACAACTAGCAGCGAGCAACCTTCGCGGCCTGATTCGATATACGGCCGAAACCGTCGAATGTGCACATCGAGACGACTGATATATGTCAATATCATTGACATGGTTCACGCCGAAGACGCTCCGCTTGGTTACCTGCTCTACCGGGTGGTTTCCGTTCTGCGACCGGAGGTTTCCGCCGTGTTGGGCCCGCTCGGCCTGACACTGCCCGAATTTGTTTGCCTGCGCATTCTTTCGATGTCGCCGGGACTGTCCAGCGCCGAGTTGTCGCGGCACACCAACGTCACACCGCAGGCGATGAACACGGTGCTGCGCAAGCTGGAAGACATTGGGGCGGTGACGCGGCCAACGACGGTGTCCTCGGGACGGGCGCTACCGGCCACGCTGACCGGTCAGGGCCGCGCTCTGCTGAAGCGCGCAGAAGCCGCGGTCCGCGACGCTGATGCTCGGATCCTGGCCAAGCTGACCGGAGCGCAGCAGCGCGAGTTCAAACGAATGCTCGAGAAGCTCGGGTCCGACTGACGATCACTTTTCAGGCGTGGATCCGGGCCCACGGCCGCGCCTCTTCGAGTTCATAGGCCAGCTCCAGCAACAGCGCTTCCCGCCCGAGATCGGCCGAAAGCATCATCCCCACGGGCATGCCCTCAGTGGATTGGGCCAACGGCAGCGAAATCGCCGGCTCGCCGGTGACGTTCTGCAGCGGAGTGAACGAGACCCAATCGATCAGCCGATCGATGACCTGGTGATAGTCGGTGGGAGCCAGATACCCGATGCGGGGCGTCTCGTCGGCGAGGGTCGGCGTGAGCAGAGCATCGTAGGTGCCAAAGAACTGCGCGGTGCGCCTCCGCACGCTGCGCAGGCGCATGATCGCCAGCGGGAGCCGGTGGATGTTGCGCCCGGTGTTTCGCTCCAGACCACGCGTCAGGCTGTCCAGCCGGTTGCGGTCGAAGGTCTTGCCGAACATGTGTCGCCCGGTGCGTATCTGCGCCAGAGCCAGGAATCCCCAATACAGCACGAAATCGTCGACGAAACTGGCCGGCACCGGGGGCTCATCGACATGTTCGACGCGGTGGCCCAGTTCCTCGAGGAGCCCGGCCGACTTCAGCGTCAGCTCTCGCACTTGGGGACTGCACTCTCGCTGGACCGAACGGGCCACCACGGCAATCCGCAGCCGCCGCCTGCCGGGCCCGGTGACGTCGCCGATCGGCGCCAACTTGGGGTTACGCCAGATGCGCTCGGCCTCCCGATAGAACGCCGCGGTATCACGCACCGAACGGGTCACCACCCCGTTGGTGACAATGCCCACCGGCAGTCGCCGCAGTCTCAGGTCCAGTGGCAACCGTCCACGCGACGGCTTGAGCCCGACAAGCCCGTTGCAGGAGGCCGGGATACGGATCGAACCGCCACCGTCGTTGGCGTGTGCGATGGGCACCACACCGGCGGCGACGAACGCCCCCGATCCCGACGACGATGCGCCGGCGCTGTAGTCGGTGTTCCACGGGTTGCGGACAGGCCCGATTCGGGGATGTTCGGCGGACGCGCTGAACCCGAACTCCGACAACTGCGTCTTACCCACGGACGTCAGCCCGGTGGCCAGGTACAGCCGGGTGAACTCGCTGTCGGAGGTGGCATTCCAGGGCGTCCACGCGTCGGTGCCATGCATCGTCGGCTGGCCGGCGATGTCGACGTTGTCCTTGACAAGCGTCGGGACGCCACTGAAAAAGGGGGAAAAGCCCTTCGCGGGGGTGGCCGACGCGGCGGCTCGAGCCTGCTGAAAGGACGCATACGCCAAGCCGTTGAGAACCGGGTCGACGGCCTCGGTGCGGGCGATCGCGGCCTCGATTACCTCGTCCCTGCTGACCCAACCGGCTCGTATGGCGTCGGCCAGGCCGACCGCGTCCAGGTCACCGAGGGCGTCGTCCCCGAAAGCGTGCACACGTTGCATAGCGACGACGCTAGCCCGCCCGCTCGCGTTGGTTAAGCCTGGCCCACTTCGAAGCGAACGAACCGCGTCACCTTCACGCCGGCCTCGTCGAGCAGGGCCTTGACCGTCTTCTTGTTGTCGGACACCGACGGCTGCTCCAGCAGCACCGCATCCTTGAAGAAGCCGTTCAGCCGGCCCTCGACGATCTTGGGGAGCGCCTGCTCCGGCTTGCCCTCCGCCTTGGCAGTTTCCTCGGCGATGCGGCGTTCACTGGCCACGACATCCTCGGACACCTCGTCGCGGGACAGATAACGCGCCTTGAGCGCGGCGATCTGCAGGGCGACCGCATGTGCCGCTTCGGCGTTTGAGCCCTCGTACTGCACCAGCACGCCCACCGCCGGTGGCAGGTCGGCCGACCGCCGGTGCAAGTAGGTCTCGACGGTGCCGTCGAAGTTCGCGACGCGGCGCAATTCCAACTTCTCGCCGATCTTGGCCGACAGCTCGCCGATTGCCTGCTCGACGGTCGTTCCCGCCGCTGCTCCCCCAACAGGAGAAGCGTTGAGGGCGTCCACCTCGGAGGCCTTCGAGGACACGGCCGCTGCCACGATCTGATCGGCAAGCGCCTGAAACTCCGCGTTCTTGGCGACGAAGTCGGTCTCGCAATTCAGCTCGATGAGCGCGCCTTCCTTGGCCGCGACCAATCCTTCCGCCGTGGCCCGCTCGGCACGCTTGCCGACGTCTTTGGCGCCCTTGATCCGGAGCGCCTCGACGGCCTTGTCGAAGTCACCGTCGCTTTCGGCCAGCGCGTTCTTGCAGTCGAGCATGCCGGCACCGGTCAGTTCCCGAAGCCGCTTGACGTCGGCAGCGGTGAAGTTCGCCATATCAGCCTTCCGTGGGGGTTGATTCGGTTGTGCCCGCAGCGACGTCGTTGGGAGCAGCGGGGGCAGCGGTGGCGGTCACCGGAGTTGTTGCCGAGGCCAACAACTCCTGCTCCCACTCGGCGAGCGGCTCGGCGGCCTCCGCCTCGGGCTTTCCGTCACCGCGGCCCAGTCCGGCGCGGGCTTGCAGGCCCTCGGCAACCGCGGAGGCAATCACCTTGGTCAGCAGCGCGGCCGAACGGATCGCGTCGTCGTTGCCGGGAATCGGGTAGTCGACCTCATCGGGGTCGCAGTTGGTGTCGAGGATCGCGATCACCGGGATACCGAGTTTGCGGGCCTCGCCAACCGCGATGTGCTCTTTGTTCGTGTCGACGACCCAGACCGCCGACGGCACCTTGGCCATGTCACGGATACCGCCCAGGCTGCGCTCGAGCTTGTTCTTCTCGCGGGTCAGGCCGAGGATTTCTTTCTTGGTGCGACCTTCGAAGCCACCGGTCTGCTCCATCGCCTCGAGCTCCTTGAGACGCTGCAGCCGCTTGTGCACGGTGGCGAAGTTGGTCAGCATGCCGCCCAGCCAGCGCTGGTTCACATAGGGCATCCCTACCCGGGTCGCTTCGGCCGCGACGGATTCCTGCGCCTGCTTCTTGGTACCGACGAAGAGCACCGTGCCTCCGTGGGCGACGGTCTCCTTGACGAACTCGTACGCCTTGTCGATGAAGGTCAGTGTCTGCTGCAGGTCAATGATGTAGATGCCGTTGCGGTCGGTGAAAATGAACCGCTTCATCTTGGGATTCCAACGACGGGTCTGGTGCCCGAAGTGAGTGCCGCTGTCAAGCAGCTGTTTCATGGTCACGACGGCCATGGCTACGCCCAGCTTTCATGTGTCGGTTGTCGCCCGGCATCGGGTGAAGCCGGGCCCTGGCGCCTGCTGCGATGCCGAACCCTGTTACGGGACCGCTCGGCATGCGGTGCGAACTCCTTGAGAAACGGAGCCGCGGTGCAGGCACGCGAAGTCAGCCCGCGAACGAGCTGCGAGCAGCAGTTTACACCGACTCAGCTGGTCGTTTTTCCACCCTTCCCCAAAGCGGCGTCTTCGTGCACAGAACCGGCGGACGTGGCTGGCTTCGTCGTCCGTGCCGCGATGAACTGAATGCGTGCGGTGGGTAGCGCTGATGCTGAGCGTGGGCCTGGTCAGCGCAACACCGGCGGTTGCGGACGAAGTCCGGCTGGATTGGCCGTTGCGCCCGCCGCCGGCTGTCACCCGGGAATTCGACGCGCCGTCGCCCGACTGGAAGCCCGGGCACCGGGGTGTGGACCTGCCCGGCACCCCTGGTCAGCCGGTGTACGCCGCGGGCAGCGCCACCGTCGTGTTCGCCGGGCTGCTGGCCGGACGGCCGGTCGTGTCGCTGGCCCACCCCGGCGGTTTGCATACCAGCTATGAGCCGGTGCGAGCGGCCGTGCGGGCCGGTCAGTCGGTGACCGCGAGGACGGTGATCGGCGAGCTGGTGGCCGGGCACCCCGGCTGTCAGAGCGCGGCGTGCTTGCACTGGGGCGCGATGTGGGGTCCGGCGTCGGCCGCCCACTATGTCGATCCGCTGGGCCTGCTGAAATCCACCCCGATCCGGCTCAAACCGCTGAATCGCTGAGGCCGGGCTAGTCGTTCATGCCCGCGGGTGGGCCTGATCGTGCACCGCCCGCAGCCGGGAGACCGCGACATGGGTGTACAGCTGGGTGGTCGCCAGACTGGAATGACCGAGCAACTCCTGGACGACCCGCAGGTCGGCCCCGCCTTCGAGCAGATGGGTGGCGGCACTGTGCCGCAGCCCGTGCGGCCCCATGTCGGGCGCGCCGCCCACCGCGGCGACGGTCTGATGTACGACAGTGCGTGCCTGCCGCACGTCGAGCCGCCGGCCCCGCAAGCCCAGCAGCAGCGCCGGCCCGGATTCCGCGGTGACCAGTGCGGGACGCCCGTCTGTCAACCAGGCGTGCAACGCCTCGGCGGCCGGCACCCCAAACGGCACGGTGCGCTGCTTGTTGCCCTTACCCAGGACACGCACCAGCCGAAGGCGAGTGTCCACATCGTCGATGTCCAGGCCGCACAGCTCGCTCACCCGGATACCAGTGGCATATAACATCTCGACGATCAGCCGGTCCCGCAGAGCCAGCGGATCACCTTGCTCGGCACCAGATTTCGCGGCTGCCATGGCCTGAAGTGCCTGATCCTGGCGCAGCACCGCCGGCAGTGTGCGGTGCGCCTTCGGCACTTGTAGCCGCGCGGCGGGATCGGTGGCCAGCAGGCCGCGCCGCGCCGCCCACGCGGTGAATGCCTTGACCGCCGAGGTGCGACGCGCCAGCGTGGTACGGGCCGAGCCGGCGCCGGCCCCCGCGGCCAGCCACGACCGCAGGACCGGCAGGCTCAGGCCGTCGAGACCGGATCCGCGTCCGGCGAGAAAATTGAACAGCGCCCGCAGGTCGCCCAGATAGGCCCGACGAGTGTGCGCCGAACGACCGCATTGCAGCGCCAGGTACTCGTCGAACTCGTCGAGGATCGGTTCGCTGTCCGGCACTCCCCCACGCTCGCAGACACAACGCGGCGTTTGTCAGTCGACGCGCCGAAGTGTGTCCGGGGTGAGATCTTTGAGCGTGGGATATCCGTCGACGGCCATGATCAGATCGGCTTCGGCAAGCATCGCGCGCAGCACGTGCACGACGCCGTCGACACCGCCCAGCGCCAAGCCGTACGCGTATGGGCGGCCCACACCCACCGCGGTCGCGCCCAGCGCGAGCGCCTTGATCACATCGGCGCCGCTGCGGATCCCCGAGTCGAACAACACCGGCAGACCGTCGGCCGCCTCGACCACCGCCGGCAGGCAATCAATGGCGGCTAGGCCGCCGTTGGCTTGCCGGCCGCCGTGGTTGGAGCAATAGATGCCGTCGAGGCCGCCATCCTTGGCGCGCCGGGCGTCGTCGGGGTGGCAGATGCCCTTCACGAGCAGCGGCAGAGCGGTCAGTGAGCGCAGCCAGCCCAGGTCGTCCCAGGTCAGCGGCGATCCGAAGACTTGCGCCCAGCGCAGCACCGCGCCTTGCGGGTCTTCCTCCGGCGGGCGTTGCAGGCTGGCGCGGAAGACCGGATCGCTGGTGTAGTTGCTCAGGCAGTGTCCGCGCAGCTGGGGGAAGTTCGACGTGCTCAAGTCGCGCGGGCGCCAGCCCGTGACCCAGGTGTCGAGGGTGACGACGATGCCCTTGAATCCTGCCGCTTCGGCGCGATGCACCAGGCTGGCGGCCAGCTCGCGGTCGGTCGGCGTGTACAGCTGGAAGAACCCGGGTGTATCGCCCAGCGCGGCGGCGACCTCTTCCATCGGGTCAACAGACAAGGTGGAGGCCACCATCGCAACGCCGGTTCCGGCGGCCGCGCGTGCGGTGGCCAAATCGCCGTGACCGTCTTGGGCACACAGCCCGATGACGCCGATCGGCGCCATGAACAGCGGGGCCGGCAAGGTCAAGCCGAACAATTCAACGGACAGGTCGCGTTGTGCGGCGCCGACGAACATCCGCGGGATCAGACCCCACCGCTCGAAAGCCTCGCAGTTGGCCCGCTGCGTGCGCTCGTCGCCGGCCCCGCCTGCGACGTATGACCACACCGACGGCGGCAGTGCCGTAGCGGCCTTGGCCTCGAGTTCCGCGAAGGCCATCGGCAGCGATGGCACCACTCCGGCCAGGCCCTGGAAGTAGATCTCGATCTGGTAGTCCCCGAAATGAGGTGAGAATGCCATGCGATCAGAATGCCAGCCGGCCCTACCGAGCCCCGGCCTCTGCCTCAGCCAATTCTTTCTTCCACTGCCGGAACGTCTCTTCGGTGCGTCCGCGCCGCCAGTAACCAGAGATCGACGACGCCGATTTCGCGTCCACACCGCGCTCGTTGCGGATGTAGGGCCGCAAGTTGTGCATCACGGCTTGCGCTTCCCCGTGGATGAAGACGTGCACCTGCCCTGGTAGCCACGGGGTGGTCGTGACAGCCTCGATCAACGGCGCGTGATCGCCGGCACGGTCCTCGGGAACCAGATCGGCCCGGCCACCACGATAAACCCAGCTCACCTCGACGGACTCCGGTGCGGTCAACGGGATTTCGTCTTCATGGCCGGCTACTTCGATGAACGCCTTGCCGGTGGCGTTGGGGGGCAAGGCTTCCAGCGCGGCGGCGATGGCCGGGAGCGCGGATTCGTCACCGGCCAACAGATGCCAATCGGCGGCGGGGTCGGGGGTGTAGGCGCCGCCGGGCCCCATGAGATACATCGGCTGGCCAGGTTGGGCCGCAGCCGCCCACGGACCTGCTACCCCGTGCTCACCGTGCACCACGACGTCCACCGCGATCTCGCGGGCCACAACGTCGACATAACGAACCGTCATGGTCCGAACTGAAGGCTTCTTCTCGGGGGGCAGGTCGGCGAAGCTGTCCAGGGTCAACGGCCGAGGCAACCCGGCCACGTCGATATCGTCTGCGACGAAAACCAGCTTGACGTAAGAGTCGGTGAACGTGCTGGGCACGAAGGTGTCGAAATCACTGCTCCCAAGCACTACCCGGACCATGTGTGGTGCGAGTTGTTGGCTACCGACGACTTCGAAGGTTTGCAGAGGTCGACCTGCCACTTATCCTCCTGTCCAGACCCGACCCCCCGTCGACTATACGACCCGCTCCGTCGCCGCAGCTTGGCCGGCATTCGCGCGGACGATTCGCCACCGCCCGTCGTGGCGCTGCACCAACCCAGCCACCTCAAGGATCGCCAACGGCCCCAGCACCTGCTCGGGCACCAGCGCCGATGCGACCGCGATCTCGTCGACCGTGGCAGCGCCGCGGCCCGGCAACGCCTCGTAGACCTGACGCTCGGCCTCACTCAGCCCGTCGAACGCCGTGGCAGGCCGCGGTTCTTCGGGCGCCAGCTCACCGATGCGACCGACAAACTCGACAATGTCGTCGGCTCGGGTGACCAGCTCCGCGCCGTTGCGCAGCAGCGCATGACAACCCGCCGACGCCGACGATGTCACGGGTCCGGGCACCGCGCCCACCACCCGGCCCAATGCCCGCGCCCAGGCGGCGGTATTCGCGGCGCCGCTGCGCAGGCCGGCTTCCACCACCACCGCTGCCCCCGCGACGGCGGCCACCAGACGATTGCGGGTCAGGAACCGGTGCCGGGCCGGGCGTACACCCGGCGGGTATTCAGTGAACAGTAGCCCGTACTGGCCGATGCGGTGCAGCAGTGCCGAATGCCCAGCCGGATAAGGGATGTCGAGCCCACCGGCGAGGACTGCCACGGTGACTCCGTCGCAGGCCAGCGCCGCGCGGTGCGCAGCACCGTCGATGCCGTAGGCGCCACCGGAGACGACCGCGACGTCGCGCTCGGCCAGCCCGGCCGCCAGGTCGGCCGCCACATGTTCGCCATAGGCCGTCGCAGCCCGGGTTCCGACGACGGCGGCCGCACGTTGCGCCACCTCGTCGAGGCGTTCGGGACCCAGCGCCCACAAAACCATCGGCGGCCCGCCGCGAGGCCTGATTGCAGCAGCGCCAAATGCGGCGAATGCGAGCGCCGGCCACTCGTCGCCGTCAGGGGTTATCAATCGCCCGCCGCGGCGCACGAGCAGCTCGAGATCGTCTGCGGCCCGGTCTATTTCGCGCCTGGCCTCGGTGTGTCGCGCCAGGTCATCATCGACCAGGCCGCGCCGAACCCGGTCGGCCGCCTCCACCGGGCCAACGCATTGCACCAGGGCGGCAAGTTCCGCACAGGGCGGTTCGGCCACCCGGGACAGGTAAGCCCACGCCCGTAATGCGCGATCGTCGACCGCTGTCGTCATCGCTGCGCTCCCGGTTGACGGAAGCTGAGCGCGGCGGCAACTTCGTCGAGCCCTGGGCGAGGTCCGACTGGCCAAGTCAGCCAAAGTCCAAACAACGCCAAACCGTTCCAAGAATTCGCCAAGGATCCGCGCAGCGCCGTCCGCGAACGTGTTCTCGTCAACCCCAGATCGCCGGCACGCGATGGCCGGCAACAACAGGAGCAAGCAATTATGACCAGCCAGCCCACTACGCTCGCCGTACCGGCCCGCCCGACCAACGTGTGGGCAGTCGCAGCGTTCGTCCTCAGCCTGTTCGGCTGGTACGCCCTCCCGATCTCGATCATGAGCGGCATTTTCGCGTTCGTCGCGTTGCGTCAGATCCAACAGCGGAACGAAGGCGGTCGTGCACTGGCGCAATTCGCCCGGGCGCTCGCCATTCTTTTGACCGCCGTGATATTGCTCCGGGGCGGGCACACCGACTGGATGGCACTGCTGACAACTGTGGCCAGCGGTCGCCACGCTCAATAGCCGCACTACTGAGCCGGAGCGGCCGCCTGGGCTCGGTGCTCATCGCTGCGCTCCCGGTTGCCGGAAGCTCAGCGCAGCGGCCACCTCTTCCAGCCCGGGCGAGGTCCGGCCGGCCAAGTCAGCCAAACTCCACGCGACCCGTAGTGTGCGATCCAGGCCACGGATGCTGAGCAGCCCACGGTCCAGCGCCGCGCGCAGCGGGGCCATCGCGGCGTTGCTGGGACGGAATTTCCGCCGCAACAGCGCCCCACTGACTTCGGCATTGGTGCGGAATCCGTGTGGTCGCCAACGCTGAGCAGCCGCGTCACGGGCCAGCGCCACCCGGTGACGCACCTGTGCCGTCGGCTCGCCGTCGGCATCCGAAAATGCCCCTGCCCGCACCGGATGCATCTGCACCCGAAGGTCCACCCGATCCAGAAAAGGCCCGGACAGCTTGCCGAGGTAGCGGCGCTTGGCCGCCGCCGCACAGATGCAGTCCTGCGGATCAGCAGGCGCGCACGGGCATAAGTTGGCGGCCAGCACCAGCTGGAATCGGGCGGGGTAACAGGCCACCCCATCGCGCCGGGCAAGACGAATTTCGCCGTCCTCCAACGGTGTTCGCAATGCTTCCAGCACACTGACGCTGATCTCGGCGCATTCGTCGAGGAAGAGCACTCCGCGATGCGCTCGGCTCACAGCGCCCGGGCGAGCCATCCCCGACCCCCCGCCGACGAGCGCTGCGACGCTGGAACTGTGATGTGGTGCCACGAACGGCGGCCCGGTGATCAGAGGCGTGTCCCCCGAGAGCAGGCCGGCCACCGAGTGAATCGCGGTGACCTCCAGTGACTCACTGTCCGACAACGGCGGCAGCAATCCCGGAAGGCGTCGGGCGAGCATCGTTTTGCCCACTCCCGGCGGCCCGGTCAGCATGAGGTGATGGGCCCCGGCGGCGGCCACCTCGACGGCGAACCGCGCTTGCGCCTGCCCGACCACGTC
This sequence comes from uncultured Actinomycetota bacterium, assembly GCA_963784665.1. GTDB lineage: Bacteria > Actinomycetota > Actinomycetes > Mycobacteriales > Mycobacteriaceae > Mycobacterium. Next base: position 253,657 of record CAWASA010000017.1, on the reverse strand, counting down.
GGCCAGATCCGCTGACGGCTCCGGGGCGGTGGCTTTCGCGCCGATGCTGTTGTCCAAGGCGGCGGACCCGCTGAGCCAGTTCTGCAACTGTCCCAGGGTGCGCACCCCCCAGACGTCGATGCCGTCGACCAGGCTGGCCTCGGCCAAGTTGTCCACCGGGACAACGACGGCCGGCCAGCCGTCGCGTTTGGCGGCCAGCACGGCGGGCAGCACGCCGCGCACCGGCCGCACCCGCGCGTCCAGCGACAGCTCGCCGAGTAGCACCGTTTTCTCCAGACGGTCCCACGGCTTCTTTCGCTGCGCGGAAAGCACGGCCGCGGCCAAAGCTATGTCGTAGACCGATCCCATTTTCGGCAGCGTCGCCGGCGACAGCGCGAGCGTGAGCCGCGCCATCGGCCAGCTGTTCCCGCAATTGGCGACCGCGGCTCGGACCCGGTCGCGGGACTCCTGCAGGGCGGCGTCGGGCAGGCCCACCAAATGCACGCCCGGCAGTCCCGAGGTGATGTCGGCTTCGATTTCCACGATTTCACCGTCCACTCCGCGCACCGCGACGGAGAACGCGCGACCCAGCGCCATCAGCCGACCCCTTGCAGGTGAGTGATTTCGGGGGCCCGGCGGCGCCCGATCCGCACACCGATCACGTCGATGCGGACTGCGGCCCAGCGCCCGTCTTGGCCGGCCAGCCACAGCCCGGCCAACCGGCGCAGCCGGCGAACTTTACGCTCGGTGACGGCATGCGCCAGCCCTCCATAGCCATCGCCGGTACGGGTCTTGACCTCGACAAACACCACCGTGCGGGTGGCATCGTCGCAGGCGATCACGTCGAGCTCGCCATAGCGGCAGCGCCAGTTGCGGTGCACGATCCGCAACCCCATCCTCGTCAGGTGATCCACGGCGAGCGCTTCACCCATCGCTCCCAGCTGGACTCGAGTCATAGTCTTTTGGGTCGTCATGCCACCCACGCTGCGCGGTGGGCCCGACAAGGCAGGCCACCATCGGCACGTGCGGGCTGCGCGGCGACCGGTTATCCCCAGTGGCATGTCTATCCACAGCCGAGTGTGCGGCTAGGTGATCCGGTCCGTCCTGCTGTAGATGTTCATCGAGTCCTCCCGCAGGAATGCCACCAGCGTTATCCCGGACTCCTCGGCCAAAGAAACGGCCAGCGACGACGGCGCGGACACGGCGGCCAGTACCGGAATCCCGGCCATCACGGCTTTTTGCGCCAACTCGAACGATGCGCGCCCGCTGACGAGCAGCACCGAGGCAGCCAGCGGTACCCGCTGGTGCTCCAGCGCCCACCCGATGACCTTGTCGACCGCGTTGTGCCTGCCGACGTCCTCGCGCACCGCGAGCATCGTGCCGTCTACCGTGAACAGCGCCGCGGCGTGCAACCCGCCGGTGCTGTCGAAAACCTTTTGCGCGGCGCGGAGTTGGTCGGGCATTGCCTTGAGTGTGGCCGCCGCGACGGTGGCGGGATCCGCACCGGGTGAGAAGCACCCGGTCAGCCGCACGGCTTCCAGCGACGCCTTACCGCAGACCCCACACGACGAGGTGGTGTAGAAGTTACGGGTGACATCGAGAGTGGGCGTCTTGACGCCGGCGGCCAACGTCACATCGAGAACGTTGTAGGTATTTGCGCCATTATCGCCGCGCCCGCCGCAGTAGCGGATGGTCAGCACGTCGTCGCGGCCCGCGATAACCCCTTCAGTGAGCAGAAAGCCTTGGGCGAGTTCGATATCCGAGCCAGGCGTTCGCATAGTCACGGTGACCGGCACGCCGTTGACGCGGATTTCCAAAGGCTCCTCGACGACCAGGGTTTCCGGGCGGGTGATCGATTTCTGGGCGGTGAGATGCTTTACCCGCCAACGCGCCGTTACGTGACCCACTAGGCAATTTCACCGTCGCCGGGGGCCACCGCAAGCGAGGCCGGCTCCACCCTGATGATGATCGCTTTCGACACCGGGGTGTTCGATTTGGCCGCGGTGTGATCAAGTGGAACAAGCGGATTGGTCTCCGGGTAGTAAGCCGCGGCATTGCCGACCGGGGTCGAATAGGCCACCACCAGGAAGTCCTTTGCGCGCCGCTCCTGCAGGCGGCTATCTGCGTCGGTCCACTCCGACACCAAGTCGACACGCTCGCCCGCCGTCAGGCCCAGCGTCTCGATGTCCGCCGGGTTGACAAACACCACGCGCCGGCCACCCTTCACCCCGCGATAACGGTCATCGAGCCCATAGATCGTGGTGTTGTACTGGTCGTGGCTGCGCAGTGTCTGCAGCACCAGCCGGCCGGGCGGCACCGGCACCCACTGCAGCGGATTGATTGCGAAGTTGGCTCTGCCTGTGCTGGTGCGGAATTCGCGTGCATCGCGCGGCGGGTGCGGAAGCTGGAATCCATCCGGCTGACGCACCTTGCGGTTGTAGTCTATGCAGCCGGGGACCACCGCGGCGATCGCGTCGCGGATGGTGTCGTAGTCACCTGCGAACCGCTCCCACGGCACCGGATGTTGTGCGCCGAGCAGGGTACGAGCCAACTGGCAGACGATTTCCACCTCACTACGTACCTGGTCGCTGGGCGGATGCAGGCTGCCGCGCGACAGATGCACCATCGACATCGAATCCTCAACCGAAACCACCTGTTTCCGTCCGCTGCGGAGGTCGCGGTCGGTGCGGCCCAGCGTAGGCAGAATCAGCGCCGTGCCGCCGTGCACGAGGTGGCTGCGGTTGAGCTTGGTCGAAATCTGCACGGTCAGCGCGCAGCTGCGCAAGGCCGCCTCGGTGACGGCGGTGTCGGGGGTGGCCGACGCGAAGTTGCCACCCATGCCCATGAAGACCGTGGCCCGCCCGTCACGCATGGCGCGGATCGCTGCCACGGTGTCGTAGCCGTGCTTGCGGGGACTGGCGATGCCGAATTCACGATCCAGCGACGCCAGGAACTGCTCGGGCATCTTCTCCCAGATCCCCATCGTGCGGTCACCTTGCACGTTGGAATGCCCGCGCACCGGGCACACTCCCGCGCCCGGCTTGCCGATCATGCCGCGCAGGAGCAGCAGATTGGTGGCCTCGCCGATGGTGGCGACCGCGTGGCTGTGCTGGGTCAGGCCCATTGCCCAGCAGACGACCGTGCGCTGCGACGCCATCAACATAGCGGCAACGCGCTCAAGTTGCTGCCGTTGGATGCCGGTGGCGGCGAGCACGGTATCGATGTCGACCTGCCGGGTGTGGCGCCGATACTCGTCGAACCCGGCACAGTGTTCGTCGACGAATGCCTGGTCGATCACGGTGCCTGGGGCGCGCTCGTCGGCCTCGAGCAACAACCTTCCCAGCCCGGCGAACAACGCCATGTCCCCACCGATGCGGATCTGCACAAATTCGTCGGCGACCGGGATGCCGTGCCCCACCAGCCCGTTCGCCTTCTGCGGGTCTTTGAACCGGATCAACCCGGCCTCAGGTAGCGGGTTCACCGCAATGATCTTGGCGCCGTTGGCCTTTGCCTTCTCCAGTACGGACAGCATGCGCGGGTGATTGGTGCCCGGGTTTTGTCCGGCGATGACGATCAGGTCGGCATGCTCGACGTCGTCGACGGTGACCGACCCCTTTCCGATGCCGATCGACTCGGTCAGCGCCGAGCCCGACGATTCGTGGCACATGTTGGAGCAGTCGGGCAGGTTGTTCGTGCCGAAGCAGCGGACCAGCAGCTGGTAGCAGAACGCGGCTTCGTTGCTAGTGCGACCCGATGTGTAGAACACGGCCGCATCTGGGCTGTCCAGCGCGTTGAGCTGGCCGGCGATCAGCTGGTAGGCGGCATCCCAGCTGATCGGCCGGTAGTGGTCGTCACCGGGCCGCAACACCATCGGGTGGGCGAGGCGGCCCTGCTGAGAAAGCCAGTACTCGGGCTTGGCCGACATCTCGGATATCGAATGCCGGGCGAAGAACTCCGGCGTAACGGTGCGCTTGGTGGCCTCCCCGGCGACGGCCTTGGCGCCGTTCTCGCAAAACTCGGCAGCCTTGCGTCCGCCGTGCTCCTCCGGCCACGCGCAGCCGGGGCAGTCGAAGCCGTTGCGCTGATTCAGCCGAGCCAGTGCCGCCGCGGTGCGTAGCGCGCCCATCTGCTCCAGCCCCCGCTGTAGGGAGACCATCACCGCTCGCATGCCTGCCGCCTCGTGTTTAGGCGGCGTAATTGTTATCGCGTGCTCGTCGTAGTCGGCAAGGATGTCGCGAGACGCGGCTGAGCGTTGAAGACCCACGAAATCAAATTACAGGGGCTCGCGTGGGGTAGCAGCGGGCACAGCGCGGTATGACCTGCGTCACACTGCCGAAGCCAGCGCTGCCAGCGTTTCCGCCGAGGAATGGAGAGGTTGCCAGCCGAGTTGGGTCCGCGCCTTGGTGGTGTCCATCACCACCGACGTCCGCGCCACATGCAGCCATTCCAGCATGGAAGGAACGAACGGCAGGTGCGAAATCGCCGCCGACGCGGCCGAAGCAGCAACGGCGGGAACCCGTACCGGTCGGCCACCGAGCGCCCTGGCCACATCTGCCACCGTCACTAGCCCGTCACCGGCAATGTTGTATGCACCCGGCGGTGCCGGAGCGGTGGCGGCCAGCGCGATCGCGGCCGCAACGTCGTCGTGGTGAACCAGCTGCAATGGGAACCCCGGATCCGGCACGACCGGCTTCAATATCGGCAGTGCCTTGGTCACCGCGCGTAGCGGGCCGGGCAGCTGGTTCCACGGCATCGCGTCGGCTAAGGCGGTCGCCTTGGGCCCGGCGACGATACACGGCCGCAAAACGAATACCTCGAGCGGCGAATCTTTGGTGATGTCGGCGAGCAGTGCCTCACATGCCGCCTTCTGCGCGGAGTAGTAATGCTCAGCGGAGCCCCGTGTCGGGACGTCCTCGGTCAGCGGAACGGGGTTGTCGGAGTGGTAGCCGTACGCCGCCACCGACGAGGTGTACACCAGACGCCGTGGCCGCTCGGCGGCCACCGTTGCCTCGAACACGTTTCGCGTGCCCTGCAGATTGATGCGTGCGCTCTCTTCACGCGAGCCCATGATGATGAACGCCAGGTGGATCACCACGTCGGCCTGTGCCACCAATGCGTCGACAGCCTCGCGGTCGAGGATGTCGCCTTGCTGGTAGGTGGTCTTCACCCAGCCGCGTGAAGACGGGTCAAACGGCCGACGCGCCATCCCGACGATGGCTTCCACAGCGGGCTCACGCTCTAATGCCGTCACCGCCGAGATACCGATCTCTCCAGTTGGTCCGGTCACTGCGACGGTAATTCCCATTCCAGGGAGGTTCCCTCTCGCGCCGCGCCGAAAACCACGGTGGTCAAAGTCACCACGCGACGGCGTCCCACTGCCGGGTGCAGCGTTCGTCCGGCGGGCGGTTGATGTGTGGGTACCCGTAATCGTCAGCGGGTGCTTTTTCTCGCCCGTGATTGGTCCGGCGACGGACGTACGCTCCAGTTACGGCTGCGGGATGCCCGCACCTGAAATGCGCTGATAACCGGCAAACCTGGCAGACAGCGTGTGAGGCTCGTATCGGCGACCGATAATCTACGGCGATTGAACGCGGGTCAAGCTGCCGACACCGCGAGAAATGAGGCAGGACATGGCAGGCGAACCGACTACCGGGCCGGACCGACCGATGCCTGGCGGGGAGAAAGCTGACCCGGCGACGGTTTTCGCCGCCCTGGCCGAGATCATTTATCAAGGCTCGAACGCCAACGAGATGTATTCGGCTATCTGCATCGCTGCCACCCTGACCGTCCGCGGCTGCGACCACGCCAGCCTGTTGGTACGCGACAACGACCGTTACGTCACTGTCGGCGCCAGCGACCGGCTCGCGCAGCAAATTGACGAGATCGAACGGCGTGTCAACGACGGTCCATGCATCGACGCGATCGAGGAAGAAACTCCCCAGATCGACACGGACCTCACCACGCCATCGCATTGGCCGCAGCTCGCATCCGTCTTGGTCGCAGAGACACCCGTGCGCGGGGCCATGGGGTTTCGGCTTCTGGTCGATAAGCGCAAAGGGGCTGCCCTCAACCTATTCAGCGACAGTCCCAACATGTTCGACGCCGAGTCCGCCGGACGGGCGGCGGTGCTGGCTGCGTTCGCCAGCGTGGCCATCAACGCGGTCGCCAAGGGTGAAGATGCCACCAGCCTTCGGAGAGGACTGCTCAGCAACCGCGAAATCGGCAAGGCGGTCGGCATGTTGATGCTGCTGCACGACATGGCCGAAGAGCAGGCGTTCGACCTGCTGCGGCACCACTCCCAGGCCCTGAACATCAAGCTGGCCGACGTGGCGCGGGCGGTCATCGAAAAGCGCGGTCAACTGCCCTCCCCCGGCGAGAATCAGCTTCCGCCGAACGCATAGCTTCGGCTATTCCAGGCTATTCCGGCAGCCGCAGCTCGGGCTTCTCGACCTCTTCGATGTTGACGTCCTTGAAGGTGATCACCCGTACCTGCTTGACGAACCGCGCCGGCCGGTACATGTCCCACACCCAGGCGTCGGACAGTCGCAGCTCGAAGTACACCTCGCCGTCGGCGTTGCGTGGCATCAATTCGACGCTGTTAGCCAGGTAGAAGCGCCGCTCGGTTTCCACGACGTAGCTGAACTGGCCGACGATGTCCTTGTATTCGCGGTACAGCGAGAGCTCCATCTCGGTTTCGTACTTTTCGAGATCCTCGGCACTCATCTGCTCAGACGTCCTTCTCCCTGACAATTTCCCCGCCATCCCGCACCGTGCCCGGGTGGGAAGCCTGGGTTCCATCTTTCCTCACCGATATCCGTCACGCTCGAGCGGAGGGTCCGCTTTGCATTCGGCCACCACCCGGGCATCCGACCCAGTCGCCACGCGCCGGACGTTGATGAACGAATAGCGGTGCTCGCGGCAGGGGCCCAGCTGCGTCAGCGCCATGCTGTGCGCTGGTGTGCTGTAGCCCTTGTGCTCGGCGAAACCGTAACCGGGGTGATCGGCGTCCATGGCGACCATCAACCGGTCCCGGCTGACCTTCGCCAGCACACTCGCCGCAGCGATACACGCCGCCGCCGCATCGCCACCGATCACCGGCAGCGACGGCACCGGCAGTCCAGGCACCCGGAAGCCGTCGCTCAGCACATAACCGGGCCGTACCGACAAGCCGGCCACGGCACGGCGCATGCCTTCGATATTGGCCACATGCACGCCGCGCCGGTCCACTTCAGCCGGCGGTATGAACACCACGTGGTAGGCCAGCGCGTAACGGCGAATCAGGGGGAACAACTTCTCTCGCACGTTCTCAGTGAGCTTTTTCGAATCATCAAGCGCGGCAAGGCTTTCCAGTCTTCCCGGTCCGAGCACACAGGCTGCCACCACCAGCGGACCCGCGCAGGCACCGCGGCCGACCTCGTCCACCCCGGCCACCGGTCCCAACCCGCTGCGGTACAACGCCGATTCCAGGGTGCGCAACCCTGTCGACTTACGGATCACCGTCCGCGGCGGCCACGTCGTGGACATGGCTACTGATTCTGCTGTGGGTTCACCGAATCCACGCCGCCCCATCGCGACGGCGGCCACACGATGAACCTGGCCTTGCCGATGACATTGGACACCGGCACGGTCCCCGACATCGGATCGCCGGTGCACAGCACGCCCTTGAGCGCCTCGGCCGGGACGCTGGTGCAGTGGGCGCGCGAGTCTGCCGAGTGCGTCCGGTTGTCACCCATCACCCACAGCCGTCCCGGCGGGACGGTAACCGGCCCGAACTCACTGCCCAGGCATGGGTACACCGACGGGTCAGCCATCATGGTCGCCGAATTCAGGTAAGGCTCCTTGAGCGGTTTGCCGTTGACCGTCAATCCGGTATCGGCCCGGCATTGCATGGTCTGTCCTCCGACCGCGATGACCCGCTTGACCAGGTCGTTCTCGTCGGGAGGCACGAAACCAATGAACGACAGCGCGTTTTGTGCCCAGCGCAGCGCGGTGTTGTTCGAACGGATCGACTTGTATCCGAGATTCCACGACGGCGGTCCCTTGAAGACGATGACATCACCGGGATGCGGTGAGCCGAAGCGGTAGCTGACCTTGTCCACCATGATTCGGTCGCCGACGCAGCCCGTGCACCCGTGCAGTGTGGGCTCCATGGATTCCGACGGAATCAGGTACGGCCGCGCCACGAACGTCAACATGACGTAGTAGAGCGCCACCGCAATGACCGCCAGAAGCGCGAATTCCCGCAGCGCGGATCGCTTCGTGCGCTCAGGTTTTCCCGGTTCGCCCGGCTCAGGCGCCTTCGGGGCTTCGGTGTCGGGCGCCGTATCCGGGTTGCGGGTAGAAACCTTCGGCTCTGATTGACCAGCGTCGGACTGGGGTTCAGGTGAGTCCGTGGTATCGGTCACGGGATCAGCGTAGCCAGAACAGTTTGTGGCCCCATAAACCGGCGAGTGAACCGCCCCCAAAACCGGTCAGGCGAACCGGAAGTGCCGCCAAGGCGTCCCAGCTCAGCGCTTCTCCTTGATCCTGGCCTTCTTGCCGCGAAGTTCACGTAGGTAGTAAAGCTTGGCGCGGCGGACATCGCCACGGGTCACCACCTCGATATGGTCGATGTTCGGCGAATGCACCGGGAAGGTCCGCTCGACGCCGACCCCATAGCTCTCCTTGCGCACGGTGAACGTCTCGCGGATGCCTCCGCCCTGCCGACGGATCACCGCGCCCTTGAACACCTGGATACGTTCCTTGGCGCCCTCGATGACCTTGACGTGCACGTTGATGGTGTCGCCCGGGCCGAAAACCGGGATGTCGTCGCGCAGCGACGCTTGGTCGACGAAGTCCAGCCGGTTCATGTGAGAAGACACTTCCTTGAGGTCGCGGCTTGCGGCGGCTGCCCACACGCGGGTGTGAGGCGGCCACCAAGCCGATGGTTTCGGGCTTCCTGGCTTGTCTCGCAGCAGGCGGAAGCGGCCCGGCCGGCCGAGAACCGCTGGAGACAACTGGTCAATTGTGCCAGACGGTCCGCATGCCGTGAAAATCACAGGCGTCGGCGCGGTTCGCGGCAGGCCGAAGACGCTGGTGAATGGTACATATGACTGAAGTCGAAACGCGCTCATGCACGTTCTCACGTCGGAGGAGAGGAATGCGAGTACGGCCGCTGACACTGGTCACCGCCACGGCGGTGGCGGCGTTGGTGGTCGCTGCCGGGTGCGAGGCGAAGGTGCAGGCAAACGTATACCGGCTCCCGGTATATCCGGCGCGCGGTCTGGTCTCCTCCCAGCCGTTACCGCTTTCCTCCCAGCCATCACCGCCGCTGGCTGAACTGATGCGTGAGGTGATCACGCCGTCGCAGCTGCCTCAGACACTGCCGAGCACAGGCTTCGAGCAACTGCGGGTACGCGTCCGGCAGGCTACCGACGAGGCCGCCGCCAGCGGCGCCACCCTGTCGGTAGCCATTCTCGACCGCGCCACCCACCAGCTGATCTCCAACGGCAACGGCCAGATCGTCGGCACCGCATCAGTGGCCAAGCTCTTCATCGCCGACGATCTGCTGCTGCATGAATCCCAGGGGAAGACCGCGCTGAGCGCGGACGACCGCCAGGCCCTGGACATCATGTTGCAGTCATCCGACGACGGCGCCGCCGAGAAGTTCTGGGACCAAAACGGCGGAACTTCCATCATCACCGAGGTCGCCACCCGATACGGACTCACGTCAACGACCCCGCCCAGTGACGGGCGCTGGTGGAACACCATCAGCTCGGTGACCGACCTCATCCGCTACTACGAGATGCTGCTCGACGGATCCGGAGGGCTACCGGCCGAGCAGGCCAAGATCATCGTCAACGACCTGGCCCAGTCCACCCCCAACGGGATCGACGGCTACCCGCAGCGGTTCGGCATCCCGGAGGGCCTGTACGCCGACCCTGTGGCGGTCAAGCAGGGCTGGATGTGCTGTATCGGCAGCGACTGGATGCATCTGTCGACCGGGGTGATAGGTGCGGACCGTCGCTACATCATGGTGGTCCAGTCGCTGCAGCCCTCTGATGACGCCACGGCGCGAGAAACGATCACCCGGGCTGTCAAGACGATATTTCCGAACGGCCGGATCTGACGCCCCCGCTCGGCGCGGGCTTTATTTCAATTGCCCGGCTCGTCCAGCAGCTCCGGGCGGCGTTCGCGGGTCCGCTGCAGCGAAACCTCGCTACGCCATGCGGCAATTCGCGCATGGTCACCCGACAACAAAATGTCGGGGACATCGAGCCCCCGCCAGCGCGGCGGCCGGGTATAGCTGGGTCCCTCTAAAAGCCGGTCCAGGGCCGGCGAGTGCGAATCCTCGCGGTGCGACGCAGGATTGCCGAGAACTCCGTCGAGCAGCCGCAGCACGGCTTCGATCATCACCACGGCCGCCGACTCCCCACCCGGTAAGACGTAGTCGCCGATCGAGACTTCTTCGACCCGCATCCGTCGAGCGGCATCGTCGATGACGCGCTGGTCGATGCCCTCGTAGCGACCGCACGCGAGCACCAGATGTGTCTCGGCGCTCCAGCGCTGAGCGGTAGCCTGCGTGAACAATGCACCGGCAGGGGTGGGAACAACCAAAAGTGTTTCGCCTGAGCAGATTTCATCCAGCGCTTCGCCCCACACCGGTGCCTTCATCACCATCCCCGGGCCACCCCCGTACGGCGCATCGTCGACCGAGCGGTGCACGTCATGCGTCCACCGCCGCAGGTCATGCACCTGCAAGTCGACCAGACCCGACTGAATCGCTTTGCCCGGCAACGATTGCCGCAGCGGCTCCAGGTATTCCGGGAAAATCGTGACGACGTCAATTCTCATATCGATGTACCCCTGCTACCCCAGATCCAGCAGGCCCTCGGGTGGGTCGACTTCGACGGTGCCCTCGTCCAGCGACACCGACGTGACGATCGCACTGACGAACGGCACCAACACTTCACTTTCCCCGGTGTCGCCCTCAGCGGCAGAACGGCGCACCGCCAACAACTCCCCCGCGGCAGTGTGCAGTACCTCGGTGACGACGCCGACTTCCTGGCCTGTCGTCGTCCGGACCTGCAGGCCTTCGAGTTGGTGGTCGTAGTAGGTGTCCGGCTCATCGATCGGCGGCAAGTCAGCGGAGTCGACGACGAACAAACTGCCACGCAACGCGCCGGCGGCGTCACGGTCGTCCACCCCGGCCAATCGCACCAGCAGCCGCTCACCGTGTTCGCGGGCACTCTCGACGACATAGCTGCGTTCCCCACCGCTGCGCGACTGCTTGGCGCGCAACGTAGTACCCGACGCGAACCGGGCGGCGGGATCGTCGGTGCGGATTTCCACGACCAACTCGCCGCCGATGCCGTGCGCTTTCACGACGCGCCCGACGGTCAACTCCAAGGGAGTTCCATGAGCAGCGCTCCGCTACTGGTCGGTGTCCACCACGTCGACGCGGATACCGCGGCCACCGATACCGGCGACCAGCGTGCGCAACGCGGTCGCGGTGCGGCCCCCGCGGCCGATCACCTTGCCCAGGTCGTCGGGATGAACGTGCACTTCCACAGTCCGCCCACGCCGGCTGGTCACCATGTCCACCCGAACCTCGTCGGGATTGTCCACGATCCCGCGGACCAGATGCTCGACTGCGTCGACCACGGCCGTATTCATCGCCGCGGTCAGCTTTCGGTCGCAGGCTCGGACTGCTCGCCGCCCTCGGCCGGCGCTTCGGCCTTCGCGGCTTCGGTTGCAGTCTCGTCAGCGGCTTCAGTAGCGGCTTGCGGTTCGGACGCGGCAGCTTTGGCGGCCTTCTTGGCCGGGGCCTTCTTCTTCGGTTTCGTGGCCTCGGTGGTGGGACCGCCCTCGGCGGCGGCCAACGCGGCGTTGAACAACTCGAGCTTGCTGGGTTTGGCCGGGGACACTTTCAAGCGGCCCTCGGCGCCGGGAAGACCTTTGAATTTCTGCCAGTCGCCGGTGATCTTCAGGAGCTTGAGGACGGGTTCGGTGGGCTGAGCACCCACGGAGAGCCAGTACTGGGCGCGCTCGGAGTTGATCTCGATGAGGCTCGGGTCTTCCTTCGGGTGGTAGCGGCCGATGACCTCGATTGAGCGGCCGTCGCGCCGAGTCCGTGCGTCGGCGACGGCAATGCGGTATTGGGGATTGCGGATTTTGCCAAGCCGAGTGAGCTTGATCTTCACAGCCATGGGTACGCGATTTCTCCTGTGTGTCACGCTGCAATTCAGCGACCAGGGCGGGATGCCCGGATCCGGTTTTGCCTCGCGTGTATGACCAGCCGGGCAAGCACCCCGTTAGGGCGGGTCGCGCGGCGGACAGCCGCCTATTGTGCCAGAACGGGGCCTGCTGAAGAAATTGACCGGAAATTAGCCTGACCGGCTCACATCACTTTCTGGAAGACCTTCGTTTCCACCCGGCGGGTCATCCGCCAGCCCTCGGGTGTGCGCACGAACTCGTCGTCGTACCACAACCCGCAGAACAGCACCTGCTCTTTGTTACTGGGTGAGTCGCCTGGCAGCACCATGGGGTTGAAGCAGATCACCCGCGACGACGCGGTGTCTCCGTCGATACGCACGGAGAAGTTGCCGAGCATGTGCGCATACACCGGAAAGCTCGGCAGCACCTGGGCCAGCCACTCCTTAACCTCGGGGTACCGTCCGTCGATGCCTCCCAGCGCTCGGTAGTCGATATAGGCGTCGGGCGTGAACACCTTGTCCAGATCGTCGAAGCGGCGCTGGTCAATGGCGGTGGAGTAGTCCACCAGCAGCTGCTGGATCTCCAGGCGGTCGGAAATTTCGGTCAGGCTCAACATGCATCGATTCAACACCGCGGCCCACGGTCCTGATGTTGGGATCGGTATCAGTGCCGGCGGTGTCCACTTGCTGCAGACCGCCCCGGGGTCACGGCCAAAGCCGGAAAAGTCGTCCGAATCAGGCCTGGTGCTCGCTCTTACCTTCGCGAACGGCCCCAACCGGGGACAGCCAGCAACGAAGGAGCCAACATGAACCGGACGCCGCGATTTCCGCGTCTTCCCAGTAAATCCGGGGCTGCAGCGGAGGACAATCCCAGGTTTATGAAAGCAGGAATGGCAGGGCTAGCAACCACCCTGTTGGTGTGGGGTGGTTTGGGTCTGGCCGGTGTGGGGCTGGCCGAACGTTTCGCCCGAGCCGACCCTGGGGGCTGCCCGAGCGGGAAATCCTGCATGCGGTGGTGCCCAGGCGACCCCGATCCGGCAGGCAGACCCATTCCATGGGACGCGAGTGTCTGCCACGACTATTTCTGGGACTACGCCGGCGTTCACGACATCGGCACCGGTACCTTCTACTCTTGGTCTTCGGTTCCGTTTAAGCAGCCACCTCCGCCGGGGCCCGTGCCCACTCAAACTTCCTACCTGCCGCTGCCGACCCTCCCTTTCTGCCCAGTCCCTCCCTGGTGCCCGTGATGTAGCCAGTTGACAGCGAAGAGCCCTCGTCGGCCGGGGGGAGAAATAGGCGCCACGTGGACCCGGAAGTTAGACTTTGCGCCCATGCGGAAGCTCATGGCCGCCGTCGCCGCTCTGCTCGCGGTCGGTACCTGCGGTGCCAGCGTCAGCGTGGCCACAGCCACCACTTCCTGGGCCGACGCCGGCGTGCAACCCATCGGCTCGGTGCCGATCCCAGACGGCCCGGCCCAGACCTGGATCGTGGCCGATCTCGACAGTGGTCAGGTGCTGGCCGGCCGCGACCAGAATGTGACTCACCCGCCCGCGAGCACCATCAAGGTGCTGCTGGCGTTGGTGGCCCTGGACCAGGTCAGCCTGGACTCCACGGTCGTCGCCGACGCCGCAGACACCCAGGTCGAGTGCAACTGTGTCGGCATCAAACCGGGCCGCACCTATACCGCGCGCCAACTCCTCGATGCCCTGCTGCTGGTCTCGGGTAACGACGCCGCCAACACGCTGGCACACATGCTGGGCGGCTCGGACGTCACGGTCGCCAAGATGAACGCCAAAGCTGCCGCACTGGGCGCCGCCAACACGCACGCGGTGACTCCGTCCGGTCTGGACGGGCCCGGCGGCTCCGGATGGTCGACAGCACACGATCTGTCGGTCATCTTCCGGGCTGCGCTGGCCAATCCGGTGTTCGCGCAGATCACCGCCGAACCTTCGGCGATGTTCCCCGGTGATAACGGCGATCACCCGATCACCAACCAGGACGAACTGTTACAGCGCTACCCCGGCGCGATCGGCGGCAAGACCGGCTTCACCAACGCGGCCCGCAAGACCTTCGTCGGCGCCGCTGCGCGCGGTGGCCGCCGGTTGGTGATCGCCATGATGTACGGGCTGGTGAAGGAGGGCGGACCGTCGTACTGGGACCAGGCCGCCACCCTGTTCGACTGGGGTTTCGCGCTCAGCCCACAGTCCAGCATCGGCTCGCTGTAATCCCGCCGTCTCAGGAACCCTCATCGGGCATCACCCCGGTTATCAGCGCCGTCAGCAACGCAATCCGTCGCTCCTCGATATCCGGATCTGGCAGCACCCCTCGCACCAACGCGGCTCCGTCGAACACGTTGGTCAACACAGCCACCAGAACCGGAAAGTTCTCCTCGCCGAAGCTCTCCGCCCCGGGCAGTGCGCGCGCGGCCTCGTAGATCTTCGCGGTGTACGGCCCGAGCGCGTCGCGCAGATGGGCGTTGAGCTTCTCGTCGGTGCGGCCAGCGATCATCAGTTCGTACAGCACCGCATTCGTGGGGCTGCTGGTGATGTCCCGCAAAATCGTCAGCGCCGCTTCCAGCGCCGGCCGGTCGGCCGGTATCGCTGGTATGTCAGTGACTTGCTTGGTGAATGACTCCAGCTGGCGGCGCAGCACTTCGGATGCCGTCGCCGCCATGAAATCGCTCATCGTCTCGAAGTGACGGAATAAAGCGCCCACGGACACCCCTGCGCGCTTGGTGATCACGGCAGCGGATGCCCGGGCGTATCCGACCTCGACAATGGTGGCGATGCAAGCCTCGAGGAGCCGACCGACGGTCTCCTCGCGGCGTTGCTGCTGGGTTCTGGCCATCTCAGGCGCCAACACTCAGCGCAGCTGACGGCTGGACCGGCTGCACGTGCCGGCCTGCCCGCAGGTACCGGCCCGACTTCACGGTCTGGCCGTAGCCTTCGCGGAATTGGCCATTACGGAAGACCACGGCGCCGCCCACGCCGGTCGCGATCACCGCCTCGTCATTGCGGTTGACCATGCGGCGCAAGCCACCGTAGAACGGGACCTCTTCCTCGTAGTAGCCGTCGACCGATTCGTTGAGGCCGGCCGGGTCGATCACCACGAAGTCCGCCCGGTCGCCCTTGCGCAACGTGCCGGCGTCGATGCCGAACCACTCCGCCAATTCGCCGGTCAGGCGATGCACCGCCCGCTGGGTGGACAGGAACGGCGTGCCGGCCCGATAGGCATCCCGGGTGCGCTTGAGCATCCGCAACGGGAAGTTGTAGAAGGCCATGTTGCGTAGGTGTGCGCCGGCATCGGAGAAGCCCATGTGGATGCTCGGCTCGGCGGCGAGTTTGTTGAGCTGCTTGGTCCGGTGGTTGGCCACGATGGTTGTCCACCGGACATTGCGCTCACCGTTTTCGACGAGCACATCGAGGAACGCGTCGAGCGGGTGCAGCCCGCGCTCGTCGGCGATCGCGCCGAAACTCTTGCCGATCAACGACTTGTCGGGGCACTCGACGATGACCGCGTCGTGGAAGTCGCGGTGCCACAGCGACGGCCCAAGTTTGATGCGGTCGAACTCCCGGCGGAATCGCCGCCGGTAGGACTCGTCGGCCAGTAACTCGTTGCGCTCCAACTGGTCGCGCAGATGCAGCGCCGCCGTCCCGGCACCGAACTCTTCGAAGACCGGCAGGTCGATTCCGTCGGAGTACAACTCGAAGGGCACGGGCAGATGCTGGAATCGCACGCTGGAGCCAAGCAGCTTGTTCAGCAGGCGGGTGCCAAGCCCGAAGACGTACACGGCAATGGGCATCGACTTGGCATCGGCGGACACCAGCATGCTCATCCGAACTCCCTTGCGACGGTTGAGTATCCGGCTGCTGGCCAAGAAGAACAGCAGCGCCGACGCAACGTTTTCGACATCCGGTGCGCTCTGCAGAATCCGGCCGCGCTTGCGCAACACCTTGATCAGCCTGCGCCGCTCACGCCACGTCGCGAAGGTGGACGGCAGCGCACGCGAACGGAAGCGGTCACCGTCGAGCTTGTCGATTGCCGCGTCCATGCCGGACATGCCGAGGACCCCGGCCTCGAGCGCCTCGTCCAACAATGCCGCCATCTTCTCCAGTTCGGCGTCGGTGGGCTTGACCGTCGCGTCGGTGGCGCGATCAAGTCCGAGCACCGCAGTCCGCAGATCCGAATGACCCAGCAGCGAGCCGACGTTAGGCCCGAGCGGCAGGGCGTCGATCGCCTCGATGTATTCCGCCGCCGTCGACCATGTTCGGTTGGAGTTCAAAGCGCCGTAGACGTATTCGCGCGGCACCGCCTCCACCCGGCTGAACAGATCGGCGGCGTCCTGGGAACTGGCGTAGACCGTCGACAACGAGCAGTTGCCCAGCAAGACCGTGGTGACACCGTGGCGCACCGACTCGCGCAGTCCCGGGTCCAGCAGCACCTCGGCGTCGTAATGGGTGTGCACGTCGATGAAGCCGGGCACGATCCACTTGCCAGCCGCGTCGATCACCTCGGGGCAATCGGTCTCGTCGAGCGGCCCGTCGGATACGGTGGCCACCACGCCGTCGCGGATGCCGAGCGTACGCGTCTGCGGCGCGCCGCCGGTGCCGTCGAACCACAATCCGTCGCGGATGATCACGTCGTAGGTCACTGTTTCCTCCAGTCGTTTGGTTGCCACGAACCGTAACATAGATAGTAATCACTCGCAATCTTTCCTTGTGGGATGCGCAGACGACTGCAAAAGTGCTGGTCAGCATCCCCGATCAGCGATGGGGTCCCGACGGCGTCGTGGTAGGCGACATGGGATTCTCGATGATCGTCGCCGGATCCGGCACCGTGACGGACGGCGGCGCATCGCCACTACGACTGAGCACCGCGGGAACGCGCATCACGGCTGACCGCTGGCCGCATTCGTTGGTTTGCACGGTGACGGTCTCTTCGCCGACGAAGTCGCCATGCGGCTGCGGTCGCAGCGACAGCACCAACGTCGTGGCCTGAGTCGCTGCCGAACCATTGGGTCCGACGCACGGGAATTTGATGTCTTCGGGATGAGACCGCCATTGGCCGTCCGTGAACTCCATGAAGATCCAACCGCCACCCGGTGACATCGCCTGCATGTGGTCGTTGTCGTCGAGCCGGGTGGCGGCAGCGGTGCATGCCGCCGGGGTGCACGACGAGCGGAACACCCACCAGGTTTTGACGTCCGGCGACTGCGGGTCGGCAACGTAGTTGTACGTCTGCTTTGTGCGTTCCACCTTGAGGCGGTAACTGCCGTCGAGTGGGACGGGCGCGGCGGCCGTCGGTGCGGCGGCCCGAGCCGATGGGGCCGGTGCGGGGCTGGCGGCGTGACCGGACGTCGATTCGGTTTTGCGCCCGATCACGACGCCGAGCGCCAGCACCCCGACCATGAGCACCGCCGCTGCGATCCGTCGCACGATCTGCCGCGGCCTGCGTCTCACTGGCAAGGTCGTTGGGGCTTGTCTTCCCAGTGTTGTCGGCGCGGCGCTTGCAGTGGAGAAGTTGTCCGGCCGCCGCGACAACGCCGCTGCCGCCGGCTGGAGCCTCGTTCCGCCCGTCTGGGGCTTCGCAGCGTCGGGTCTGGGCCGAGGTGGCGACTCGGTTCTGTACGTGTCGGCGGTTTCGGACCACGCGAAGGCCGGGTAGTCGACGACACGCACCGTCTGGGGGCTGCGATCGACGATTGCGACGCCCGCCTGTTCGTTTGCCGCTTCGGCGAAGTCGCGACAGGTTTCGAACCGGTCGGCGGGTCTTTTGGCAAGCGCTTTGGAGAACACACCGTCAAGGCGTGCCAGTTCCGGGCGCTGGTCGCTGAGCCTTGCCGGCGCACCGTGGCGAAGTTGGCGCAGCGCAGCACCCGGGTTGGCATGCTCAACCGGCGGCGCACCGGTCAACAGGTGAAATGCGGTAGCCGCCAACGCGTACTGGTCGGCGCGCCCGTCGATGTCGGCGCCCATCAACTGTTCGGGCGCGGCGTAGGCAACCGTGCCGACCGGGACATGTGTCCCGTCGGTCCCGATGATTTCACCGAGTTCCCGCGCTATGCCGAAGTCAGCCAACAGAATTCGCTGTTCGCCTGCACCCCGACCCGTCAACAAAACGTTGGCGGGTTTGACATCGCGATGTGGCAGTCCTCGGCGGTGCGCGTAGTCAAGAGCGCCGGCGATGGCGGTCACCATGGCAAGCACCTCTGGCGCCGGTGAAACCGCCGGGAATCGATCGGCCATGAGGTGCGCGGCGTTGGTGCCTTCGACGTATTCCATCGCGACGTACAGCTGGCCCTCGAACTCGCCGCGGTCATGCACCTCGACGATGTGCGGGTGATACAGACTTGCCGCGATCGGGGTCTCCGCCTGAAATCGCCGGCGAAATTCGTGGTCCGCCGACATCGTGTGCGAGAGAACTTTCAGCGCCCGCCAACGCACCGATCGGGGATCTTGGACGAGGTACACCTCACCCGTCACTCCAGCACCCAGCCTTCGGGCGACAACGTAACCGGCAAACGTCGCGCCGCTAGGCAACGCCATTCCCCGATCCTATCGGTCTGGGCGGCGCGGCGCCTGGCTAGTACCTGGCTAGTCCCTGGGGACGAAAAATCTTGCCGCGCAGTATTACCAGATCGGGGCGGTTCAGCACCGCGGCACCCGACCGCGGGTCCTGCGAGTAGCACAACAGGTCAGCCGACGCCCTGTGATCCAGCCCGGGCCGGCCCAGCCAGCGACGCGCATCCCAGCACGCTGCGCCCAACGCCTCGGTTGGGCTCATCCCGATGCCCTTGAGAGCCTCGACCTCGTCGGCGATCCGACCGTGTGCGACCATGCTGCCGGCATCGCTGCCGGCGTACACTGGCACGCCCGCATCACGCGCCGCCGCCATCCTCCCGTAGCAGCGGGCATACAGGTCGCGCATGTGCGCCGCGTAGGTGGGATAGCGCGAAGCGGCTTCGGCGATGCCCGGGAAGTTCTCGATATTGATCAGCGTGGGGACCAACGCCGTTCCGTGCTCGAGCATCAGGGTGATGGTGTCGTCGGTGAGCCCGGTGCCGTGCTCGATGCAGTCGATGCCGGCGTTGATCAGCCCGGGCAGGGCGTCCTCGCCGAAGACGTGGGCCGTGACCCGGGCGCCGTGCGCGTGCGCCGTGTCGATCGCGGCCTTGAGCACCTCGTCGGACCACAGCGGCGCCAGATCGCCGACGCCGCGGTCGATCCAATCGCCGACCAGCTTGACCCAGCCGTCGCCGCGCAGCGCTTCCTCGGCCACTGCTGCCGGCAGCTGCGATTCGTCTTCGAGCTCGCGCGAAAGGCCCGGTGAGTAACGCTTGGGTCTGGCCAGATGCTTTCCGGCCCGGATGATGCGGGGCAGATCGGCGCGCTCGTCGAGGCTGCGGGTGTCGGTCGGTGCTCCGCAATCACGCAGCAACAGCGCGCCGACATCGCGCTCGGTCTCGGCTTGGGCGATCGCCTCGTCGAGTGGGATCTCGCCGTGATCGCCCAGCCCGACGTGACAATGCGCATCCACCAGCCCCGGCAAAATCCAGCCGCCGTCAAAAACCGTGTCGGCCCCGGCGACCGGTTCCATGCTGATGCGGCCGTCGACGATCCACGCCTGGAGCTCGGTCTCATTGGGCAGCCTTAGACCTCGCACGTGCATGCGCACGATGCGGCTACTTCTTGCCCGGGAACTTCAGTTGGGACAGGTCGAAGTCGCCCAGCCCGGGCGGCAGCTCGTTGAGGCCTTCGGGCATCTGAGACAGGTCGGGGAATCCTGCCGGCATGCCCGGCATGCCCGGAATGCCCGGACCGAGGGGGTTCCGGACTTTAGGTGGCGTCGGACCCCGGGCCCCCTTCTTGCCTTTCTTTCCGGCCTTGCCTTTCGCTCCCTTCGACTTTCGCGTCGCGGACTTGCGGCCCAAACCGGGGATGCCCATGCCGCCGAGCATTGACGACATCATCTTGCGGGCCTCGAAGAAACGGTCGACCAGCTGATTGACCTCGGACACCGCGACACCCGAACCGTTGGCGATGCGCAGCCGCCGGGACGCATTGATGATCTTCGGGTCGGCCCGCTCTTGCGGCGTCATGCCGCGGATGATGGCCTGCAAGCGGTCGAGTTGCGTGTCGTCGACCTGGGCCAGAGCCTCTTTCATCTGACCGGCCCCGGGCAACATGCCCAACAGGTTGCCGATCGGACCCATCTTGCGGATGGCCAGCATCTGTTCCAGGAAATCCTCCAGCGTCAGCTCGCCGGTGCCGATCTTGGCGGCGGCGGCCTCGGCCTGTTCGGCGTCGAAGACCTGCTCGGCCTGTTCGATCAGGCTCAGCACATCCCCCATGCCCAGGATCCGGCTGGCCATCCGGTCGGGGTGGAAGACGTCGAAGTCCTCCAGCTTCTCGCCGGTGGAGGCGAAAAGGATTGGGACACCGGTCACCTCGCGGACCGATAACGCAGCGCCGCCGCGGGCGTCACCGTCGAGCTTGGTCAGCACCACACCGGTGACGCCGACGCCCTGGTTGAACGCCTCGGCGGTGGTGACGGCGTCCTGACCGATCATCGCGTCCAGAACGAACAGGACTTCGTCGGGATTGATGGCCGCGCGGATGGCCGCGGCCTGGGCCATCAGCTCTTCGTCGATGCCCAGCCGCCCGGCGGTGTCCACGATGACGACGTCGAAGTGTTTGGTGCGGGCCTCGGCAAGCCCCGCGGTCGCGACGGCGACGGGGTCACCCGGGCCGGACTCGGGCCCCCCAGGTAAAGGGGCACCGGGATGCGGCGCGAACACCGGAACCCCGGCACGCTGACCGACGACTTGCAGCTGGTTCACCGCGGCAGGCCGCTGCAGGTCGCAGGCCACCAGCAGCGGCGTGTGTCCTTGGCCGCGAAGCCATGCGGCCAATTTGCCGGCCAGTGTGGTCTTACCCGAACCCTGCAGGCCGGCGAGCATCACGACGGTCGGCGGCGTTTTGGCGAACGACAGCTGGCGGGTCTCGCCCCCCAGGATGCCGATGAGCTCCTCGTTGACGATCTTGACGACCTGTTGCGCCGGGTTGAGGGCACCGGAGACCTCGGCGCCCTTGGCGCGGTCTTTGATCCGGCCGACGAATGCCCGCACCACCGGCAACGAAACGTCGGCTTCCAGCAGCGCCAGCCGGATTTCGCGGGTGGTGGCCTCGATATCGGCGTCGGTCAGTCGACCCTTGCCGCGTAGTCCCTGTAGGGCACCGGTCAATCGGTCAGACAGCGATTCAAACACCCCGCCAGCCTAGTGGCATCGCAAGAGCGGCTGTCCGGTGTCTCCGCCGGGCGCGGCAGCTCACCGAGCGCGAGCGTGAAGCTGGCCGCACGTTCGTTGACGAACGTGAAGCTGGCCGAACGTTCGCCAGGTCAGGAAGGCTTGACGACCCGGGCGGCTACAGCAAAGGTCAGGCTCATGCTCGAGGTGATCGACAAAGGGTCCTGCAGTGATGCGCATCCGGTGCCGCTGCTTTTCGTCCACGGCGGTTGGCATTCCGCGTCCTGCTGGAACAACTTCCTGGACTTCTTTGCCGATGCGGGCTATCGCGCGGTCGCCATCAGCCTGCGCGGGCACGGCGCCAGTCCCGCCGGAAAGTGGTTTCACGCATGTTCGATGGCTGACTTCGTCGACGACGTCCGCACCACCGCCGACGACCTGGGCGGCCACCCGGTGCTGATCGCCCATTCCCTGGGCGGCTTCGTCGTGCAGCGATACCTGGAAAACCACACCGCGCCAGCGGCCGTCCTGCTGGCGTCCGTGCCGCCGCAGGGCGTGCTCGGGCTGGCCCTACGGGTGTGGACCCGCCACCCGTGGATCTCGCTGCGGTCGCTGCCGGTCGGCAACTTGGCCGGGTTTATCGGTACCGTGCCCCTGGTCCGCGAGCACCTCTTCTCCGCACACACACCAGACGACGTCGTGGAATCGTGCACGGCGAGCCTGCAACCGGAAGCCGTCCGCGCATCCCTGATCGACCCGCTGGTCCGCCGCGCCAGACCCAAACGCGTGAGCACCCCGATGTTGGTGCTCGGCGCCGAGCAGGACGGTTTGGTGACCCACGCCGAGGTGCGCGCCACGGCGCGGGCATACCGGACCGAGCCGGAATTCTTTCCCGGCACGGGCCACAACATGATGCTCGAACCGGGATGGGCTGACGTCGCCGGACGGGTCCACGCGTGGCTACAAGCCCGCGACCTGGCGAGCCAAGCGCGATAGTCGGGCTCGAGTCGCTCCTGCGCCGAAAACCGTTGGCGTGCTAGATTTCACAGCCGCCACTTAACCGAGCTGGCCGGGCCGAAGAGCAACTACGGGGGGAGCTGTGTCGATGCAATCGGTCAGCGGCACGGAATCGCCGCGCGTCGACAGCGGGCACGGCGACCACAGTGGCAACCGGCCGTTGCGGGGCTGGCAGCGCAAAGCGCTGGTGAAGTACCTCGCCGGCCAACCGCGCGATTTCCTGGCCGTGGCAACCCCGGGATCGGGCAAAACAGCGTTCGCGCTGCGCGTGGCGGCCGAACTGCTCAGCCAGCGCGCCGTCGAGCACATCACAGTCGTGGTGCCCACCGAGCACCTCAAGGTTCAGTGGGCGCAGGCCGCGGGGCGGCACGGTCTTGCCCTGGACCCGAGGTTTTCCAACACCAGCCCCCAGGCCTCGCCGGAGTATCACGGCGTGATGGTCACCTATGCTCAGGTCGCCTCGCATCCGACGCTGCACCGGGTGCGCACCGAGCAGCGCAAAACCCTGGTCATCTTCGATGAGATACATCACGGCGGTGACGCCAAGACCTGGGGCGAGGCGATCCGCGAAGGCTTCAGCGAGGCCACGCGCCGGCTTGCCTTGACGGGCACGCCATTTCGCAGCGACGACAGCCCGATCCCGTTCGTCGCCTACGAGTCCGGCGCCGACGGGGTGCTGCGTTCGCAAGCCGACCACACCTACGGCTACGCCGAAGCTCTTGCCGACGGAGTGGTCCGGCCGGTGGTGTTCCTCGCCTACTCCGGTCAGGCGCGCTGGCGGGACAGCGCCGGCGAAGAGCACACCGCACGATTGGGCGAGCCGCTGTCTGCCGAGCAGACCGCGCGGGCGTGGCGGACAGCGCTGGACCCCGCCGGCGAATGGATGCCCGCGGTGATCGCGGCTGCCGACGAGCGGTTACGCCAGCTGCGCAAGCACGTACCCGATGCCGGCGGCATGATCATTGCCTCCGATCGCACCGCGGCCCGGGCGTACGCCGCCCTGCTGAGGAAGGTGACCTCGGAGGCGCCGACGGTGGTGTTGTCCGACGACCCCGGATCGTCGGCGCGCATCAGCGAATTCGCCGGGAGCACCACCCGGTGGCTGGTCGCGGTGCGCATGGTCTCCGAAGGCGTCGACGTGCCCCGGCTGTCGGTCGGAATCTACGCCACCAGCGCTTCGACGCCACTGTTCTTCGCACAGGCCGTCGGGCGATTCGTGCGGTCGCGGCGGCCGGGTGAAACGGCCAGCATCTTCGTGCCGTCGGTGCCTAACCTGCTGCAGCTTGCCAGCGAGTTGGAGGCCCTGCGCAACCATGTACTCGGTCAACCGCACCGCGCAGCCGACGATCCTCTCGATGGCGATCCCGCCACCCGGACGCAAACCGAGAAGAGCGAAACAGAAAGCGCCTTCACCTCATTGGGCGCCGACGCCGAACTGGATCAGGTCATCTTTGATGGATCATCGTTCGGCACTGCCACGCCGGCCGGCAGCGACGAGGAGGCCGACTACCTGGGTATCCCCGGGTTGCTCGATGCCGATCAGATGCGCGCCCTACTGCACCGACGCCAAGACGAGCAGCTGCAAAAGCGGGCCGCCGCTCAGGTGACGCCGATGTCGCCCTTCTCCATGCACGGCCAGCTGCGCGAACTGCGCCGGGAACTCAACACCCTCGTCTCGATAGCCCACCACCGCACCGGCAAGCCGCACGGCTGGATCCACAGCGAACTCCGGCGCCGCTGCGGCGGGCCGCCGACAGCCGCTGCGACCCGCGACCAGCTCAGGGCACGCATCGATGCCTTGCGGCAGCTCAACTCGGAGCACTGCTGAGGGCCGCGCCCTAGTCGCCGACGGGCTCCTCGAGCACTTCGACCGCGGGACCGCCCAACACGGCCAGCAGGTGCTGCTCGACGGCGGCTCGCGCGCCTTGCTCGCCATCCCCGGCCGGCACCGTCACACAGAAGACGTCGGCGGCCGTTGATCCGAAGGTGTTGACCTTCGCCCAGACGATGTCTGCTCCCGCCCGCTCCAGCGCCCTGGTCAGCAGCGCGAGCAAACCCACCCGGTCCATGGCGCGGACTTCGAGAATCAAGTGCCCGGGAGAGGCAGTGTCGAGCCACAGGATGCGCGGCGGGGCGGTCGACCGCATGACGGGAACCCCGACCTGGATCTCGCCGGCCCGTGCGGTCGCCGCGCTGACAGCGTCGCTGTCGCGCTTCTCCAGCGTGCCGAGGACGTCGACGTCGCCATTAAGGGCACCGGTGAACTGCTGGCGCAGCAGGCCTGCTTCGGGCGGTGAACCAAACAGCGGCGACACCACGAATTCGGTGCTTGCGTAACCCTCGTGGGTGTTGGCCGTCGCCGAATGGATTCGCAGCGAGTTCAGCGCAAGCACTGCCGCGGCTTTCGACACCAATGCCCGCTGGTCCGGCGCAACCATCACCACCTGCATGCGCTCGCTGTCGCCGGGCTTGATCTCGACATGCACCCCGTGGTCGGCTGCTACCGAAAGGTACTGCGGCGCAGTGGGTTCCGCTTGCGGCAGTGGCTCACCCGCCATCACCATCCGGCAGCGACGGACCAGGTCCTCGATCAGGGACGCCTTCCATTCGCTCCACACCCCGGGGCCGGTGGCCTTGGAGTCCGCCTCGGTCAGCGCGTGCAAGACCTCCAGCAATTGCGGATCGCCGCCCAGAGCTTCCGATACGCCCTTAATAGTTTTGGGGTCTTTCAAGTCGCTTCGGGTGGCCACCACCGGCAGCAGCAAGTGATGGCGGACCAGCTTCGAGAGTAGGTCGACGTCCGGCGGCGAGACCCCCAGCCTGGGGCCGATCTCAAGGGCCAGCTCAGCCCCGAGCACACTGTGGTCAACACCCCGGCCTTTGCCGATGTCGTGCAGCAGCGCGCCGAGCGCCAGCAAATCGGGTCGGGCCACGCGAGTGGACAGCGGCGCCGCTTTGACAGCCGTCTCGACCACATGACGGTCCACCGTCCACTTGTGCGCGACATCACGGGGCGGCAGGTCGCGGATCGCGTCCCATTCCGGCAACAACCGGCCCCATAGCCCGGTACGGTCGAGCGCTTCGATCGTCGCTACTGCGGTGGGGCCGGCGGACAGCACCACCAGAAAATCGTCCAATGCCTCGCGCGGCCAAGGGATTGGCATCTCAGGGGCGCTGGCGGCCAAGCGACTCAGCGTACCGGCGCCGATCGGCAATCCCGTGTCGGCCGACGCAGCGGCCACTCGTAGCACCAGACCGGCGTCGCGGCCGGGCGCAGCCTCGCGGGCGAGCACGATTTCCCCGGCATACTCGACGACACCTTCGTTCAGGGGGCGCCGCTTCGGCCGCCGCACCAAGGCCGAAATGCCTCGCCGCGGCAACGCGTTTTCAGCGGTCCGCAGCCCGGTTTCAGCGTGGTACGCAATGGTGCGGCCGGCGTTCGACAGCATGCGCGCCAAGTCGAATCGGTCCCCGACGCCCAACGTGGCGCTGATCTCGTCGGCGAACTGGGCGAGCAGCTGATCGCGTCCGCGGCCCGAAACCAGGTGCAGTTCGGTGCGCACGTCGAGCAAGCTGCGATACGCGACGTCCAGTGAACCCCCGGGCATGTCGGGGTTGTCCATGCCGTGGCGATCGATGAGCTGGGCCAACCCCAGCGCGTCCAGCAATTGGACGTCGCGAAGGCCGCCGCGACCCGATTTCAGATCCGGCTCGGCCCGTTGCGCAATCCGGCCACAACGCAGCCAGCGGGCATACGTCTTTTCCACGAGCTCGCCCATTCGGGAACGAATTCCGGTGCGCCACTGTCGTCGCACCCCGTCGATCAGCTCCGCCGACAGCTGCGCGTCCCCGGCGATGTGGCGTGCATCCAACAAGCCCAGGGCGGCCGTCATGTCGGAACTGGCGATGCTCACCGCCTCGCTGACCGTGCGCACGCTGTGGTCAAGCCGAATGTTGGCGTCCCACAGGGGATACCACAGCCGATCGGCGACCTGCCCCAGCACATCGGCCGGTTTGCCGTCGTGCACCAGCACCAAATCCAGGTCCGAGTACGGCAGCAGTTCACGACGGCCGAGGCCGCCCACTCCGACAATGGCGAAGCCACTGGTGTCCGTGATCCCGATTTCGGCCGCTTTGGCTTTCAACCAAGACTCGTACAGATCCAGACATGCTTGGCGCAGCGCGGCCGCATCCAGTTCCCGACCTTCTGACAGCAGTCGGCGCCGCGAGGCAGCCAAATCGCTTGCCCCGCAGGCGCTTCCTGTCCCCGGTATCTCCCCGGACGGGTCGGGCCGGTTCGGTTTCATGCCCTCCCGGGCCGCCCGGGTTGGATCAGCAATTGATGGCTAGTCTCACAACGCATCGGTTCCGCGTTCACCGGTGCGTACTCGCACGATGGTTTCCACGGGGCTGACCCAGACTTTCCCATCACCGATCTTGCCGGTGCGCGCCGCCCGGACGATGCTGTCCACGACTTTGTCGACGATGGAGTCGTCGACGACGACCTCGATCCGCACCTTCGGCACGAAGTCCACCGAGTATTCAGCACCCCGGTAAACCTCGGTGTGGCCCTTCTGCCGTCCGTAGCCCTGGATTTCGCTGACCGTCATCCCCAGGACGCCCGCGTCCTCGAGGCTGGTCTTGACGTCGTCGAGGGTGAAGGGCTTTACGATCGCGGTGACCAGCTTCATGACTGCTCCGCCTCCACTTTGTCGCTCACTCGCTCCTCCTCCAGGCCGTTACGTGTGTCCTCCACGGCCACCCGGGGAGGCAGCAGCGAACCGGTGACGACTGCGAAATCGTACCCGCTTTCAGCGTGCTCAGACTCATCGATACCGTCGGCTTCTGCCTCAGGATTGAGACGCAGCCCCATGGTGTATTTCAGAATCAAAGCCAGGATAAGCGTGACGACGCCAGAGTAGATGAGAACACTGAAAGCGCCGACCGCTTGCCGCTCCAGTTGAGCCCAGCCGCCGCCGTAGAACAATCCCTTGGACACGCCCGTGACACCGTTGATGGCCGGGGCTTCCGGGGCGGCAAGCAGACCCACCAGCAGCGTGCCCGCCAGACCGCCGACCAGGTGCACCCCGACCACGTCGAGCGAGTCATCGAAGCCGAGCTTGAATTTCAGTCCGACCGCCAGCGCGCACACAACGCCGGCCACCAAGCCGACCCCCAAGGCGCCCAGCACGTTGACCGACGAGCAGGACGGCGTGATGGCGACCAGGCCCGCGACGATGCCCGACGCCGCTCCCAGCGTCGTGGCCTTGCCGTCGCGGATTCGCTCGGTGAGCATCCAGGCGAGCATGCCCGTGGCCGTCGCGACCGTGGTGGTCATGAAGGTCGACCCGGCCACACCGTTGGAGCTGGTTGCCGATCCGGCGTTGAATCCATACCAGCCAAACCACAGCAAGCCCGCACCGAGCATGACGAACGGCAGGTTGTGCGGCCGGAACAGCGTCGTGGGCCAGCCGCGGCGCCTGCCGAGGACGATCGCCAGCATCAAGCCGGCCACACCGGAGTTGATGTGGACCGCGGTCCCGCCGGCGAAGTCGATCGCGTGCAGCTTGTTGGCGATCCAGCCGCCGTGCTCGGAGGCGAAACCGTCGAAGGCGAAGACCCAGTGCGCGACCGGGAAGTAGACGAACGTCGCCCACAGGCCCGCGAACACCAGCCAGGCGCCGAACTTCAGCCGGTCGGACACCGCCCCGGAGATCAGCGCGACCGTGATGATCGCGAACATCAGCTGGAATGCCACGAACACGATGGCGGGCAAGGTTCCTGCCAGCGGGATGTCTATCGCCGCGGTGCCCTTGCTCGGATCGGCGGCCACGGCGTTGACACCGATGAGACCCTTCAGGCCCCAGTATTCGGTGGGGTTTCCCATGACGTTGCCGACGTCGTTCCCGAACGCAATCGAGTAGCCGTAAAGCACCCACAGCACGGTGACAACGCCCATCGCGCTGATGCTCATCATGAGCATGTTCAGCACGCTTCTGACGCGCACCATACCGCCGTAGAAGAACGCCAGACCCGGCGTCATCAACAGCACTAGTGCGGAACTCGCCAGCATCCAGGCGGTATCGCCGGTATCGGGCTGGCCCAGTATCGGGTATGTCACTCGCTATCACCTCCGGTCGGCCCACTATTGGCCGTCAGACATGCGCCTGATGACCTGATCCAGAACCTTGCGCAATCGTTGTTTCGGCAGTGGGGCCGCCATGTTTCGGCGGGATTAACGTCCCGCTCGATGTGTAAGGGGTTTCAGCCGAGCAGCGCGTCGACGAAAGCGGCCGGCTCGAACGGCGCCAGATCGTCAGGACCTTCACCGAGTCCGACCAGTTTCACCGGCACGCCAAGTTCTTGTTGGACACGGAAGACGATGCCGCCCTTGGCCGTTCCGTCCAGCTTGGTCAGCACCGCGCCGGTGATGTCGACGACGTCGGCGAACACCCGGGCCTGCGCCAGCCCGTTCTGCCCGATAGTGGCGTCGAGCACTAGCAACACCTCGTCGACCGCGGCGCGCCGGGTTACCACGCGCTTGACTTTGTCGAGTTCGTCCATCAACCCGACCTTGGTGTGCAGCCGGCCTGCCGTGTCGATGAGCACCACGTCGGCGCCCGAGGCGATGCCCTTGTCGACGGCATCGAATGCCACCGATGCCGGATCAGCGCCTTCCTCCCCGCACACCACCTCCGCGCCCACCCGGGCCGCCCAGGTCTGCAGCTGATCAGCCGCCGCGGCCCGGAAGGTGTCGGCGGCGCCCAGCACGACGCGTCGTCCGTCGGCCACCAGCACCCGCGCCAATTTGCCGACGGTGGTGGTTTTGCCGGTGCCGTTCACGCCGACGATCAGCAACACCGCGGGATGGTCGGCGTGCGGCAGGGCGCGGATCGAGCGGTCCATCCCGGGCTGCAGCTCTTTGATCAGCACGTCGCGCAGCACGGCCTTCGCGTCCGCCTCGGTGCGCACATCGCTACCGGCCAGTCGGCTCCGCAGCTGCGAAATCACCGATTCGGTGACCACCGGGCCAAGGTCGGCGATCAGCAGGGTGTCCTCGACGTCCTGCCAGGCGTCTTCGTCCAGGTCGCCGCCGCCGATCAAGCCCAGCACGCTGCGCCCCAGCGCATTCTGCGATCTGGCCAGCCGGCCGCGGAGTCGCTCCAGTCGGCCTTCGGGTGGCGCGATGGCCTCGATCTCGAGGGCCGGCGAAGCCTCCGGGGCCGGCGGGGCTTGAAGGTTGGGGGGCGGCGGCTTGAGGGTCTCGGGTTCGGGAAGTTCAACCTCGGCGATGGTGCGCCGCGGCGTGTCCCGAGGAACGGTCGCGTCGTCGCCTACCCCGGGCAGTCCGGTGGTGTCGATCCGGTCGGCCGGCGCGGTCTGGCTGAAGGTGATACCCGATGACGCGCTGTAACCGCCGGAACGGTCGATTGCGCCGGGTTGGGGCGGGGCCGAGAAGCTGACCCGTCGCCGGCGGTAACGCACCAGACCCAGGACCAGCGCGGCGATGACAACCAGGACGGCGACGACCGCGATGGCGATCCAAAGACCTTGTGACACGCTGACATTCTTCCAGGGGCACCACGCGGGCCAGTCAGCGGCAGCCGCTACCCGCGCTCAGGACCCTAGGAGGACTGAGAGACCAGTTGCTCCACCTGCTGACCGCGCATCCGCTGCGAGATCACCGCGGTGATGCCGTCGTCCTGCATGGTTACGCCGTAAAGCGCGTCAGCGACCTCCATCGTCGGCTTCTGGTGCGTGATGATGATGATCTGCGACTGGGCCCGCAGCTGTTCGAACAGGCCAATCAGGCGGCGCAGGTTCGTGTCGTCAAGGGCGGCCTCCACCTCGTCCATGATGTAGAACGGCGACGGACGGGCCCGGAAGATCGCCACCAGCATCGCCACCGCCGTCAGCGCCTTCTCGCCGCCGGACAGCAGAGAAAGCCGCGTGATCTTCTTGCCGGGCGGACGAGCCTCCACCTCAATGCCGGTGGTGAGCATGTCATCCGGATCGGTCAGCCGCAGCCGGCCTTCGCCACCGGGAAAAAGTGCTGTGAACACGTCCCGGAATTCGCGTTCCACGTCGGCAAACGCGTCCTTGAACACCTGCAAGATGCGGGCGTCGACGTCCGCGATGACGTCGAGCAGGCCCTTGCGGGCGGCCTTGACGTCCTCGAGCTGGGTAGACAAGAAGTTATAGCGTTCCTCCAGCGCAGCGAACTCCTCCAACGCCAACGGATTGACCCTGCCCAGTTCGGCGAGCTCACGATCGGCCCGCTTGGCCCGCCGCTCCTGGGTGGCCCGGTCATACGGCATCGGCGCGGGTGCGATCACCTGCTCGCCACGTTCCCGGGCCTGCTCGAATTCGGCCAGCTCGAGCTCGGTGGGCGGTAGCGCAACGTGCGGACCATACTCGGCGATCAAGTCGGTCGGCGCCATACCGAACTGCTCCAGCACCATCTGCTCGAGCTGCTCGATTCGTAGCGCCGCCTGGGCGTTGGCCACCTCGTCGCGGTGCAGCGAGTCGGTGAGGGCGGCCACCCGGGCGCTTAATGCGTTCACCTCGTCGCGCACCGCCGCCATCGCCACCGAACGCTCCCGGCGTTCGGTGACCAGCGCGTCGCGGATCTTGGACGCCGAGCCGACCACTCGGTCCAAACGCTGCGCCAGTAGCCGCCCGGTGTCGGCCACCGCCGCCGCCACCGCGGCCGCACGCAGTCGTGCCTCGCGCGCTTGCCGGGCCCGCAACCGTGCTTCGCGTTCGGCGGCCGCCGCACGGCGCAATGAATCCGCTCGCCCGCGCACCGCGTTGGCGCGCTCCTCAGCGGTCCGCACCGAGAGCCGGGCCTCCACCTCGACGCCACGGGCGCTATCGGCGGCAGCGGCGATCTGCTGGCGGACCTCTGCATGACTGGGTTCTTCCGCCCGCACCTGCTGGGTTTCCTGGGCATTGCGCAGCCGGGTTTCAAGTTCTGTGACCTCTTCGACGGTCTGCGCGCGCCCCGCTTCTGCCTCCTCGCGCTGCCGCAGCAACCTGCTCCACTCTTCGTCGGCCGTCCGGGCCTCCTGCCCGAGCCGGCCCAGCTGCTCGTACATCGCCGAGATCGCGGTGTCGGATTCGTTGAGCGCGGCCAACGCCTGTTCCGCCGAATCCTGACGGGCAGCCTGCTCGGTCAGTGCGCCGGATAACGCCGCGCTCAGTTGAGCGACCTGCGCTTCCGCGGCCGCGAGCTCGCCAGAGGCCTTGTCGATTTCCGAGGTGACCTCCAGGGTGGACAGCTTGCGGTCAGAACCGCCGCTCACCCAGCCGGCGCCCACCAGATCGCCGTCGAGCGTCACCGCGCGCAACTGCGGACGCGCCGCCACCAGCTCCAGCGCTTGGTCCAGGTCGTTGACGACCGCGACACCCGAAAGCATGGCCATCATGGCGCCGCGCAGCCGCGCGGGCGCGTCGATCAAGTCAAGCGCCCAGAGCGCGCCGCCGGGCAGGGCGTCATGCGGCGCGTGATGGTCGGCCGGCCAGTCGCCCAACACCAGCGCCGCGCGGCCTCCGTCGGCTTGCTTGAGGGCGGCGACCGCGGACCGGACCGCGCCGAAGCTTTCGGCGGCCAGTGCGTCGGCCGCTGACCCCAGCACCGCGGCCAGCGCCGCTTCGTAGCCGAACCGGACCTTGACCAACTTGGCGAGCGGCCCGAAAAGCCCTGTGCCACTGTGGTGTTGCGTGAGCCAGGCCGCGCCGTCCTTACGCTCCAGCCCCACCGACAGCGCGTCGATGCGGGCTCGCAACGACGCCACTTGGCGTTCGGCGTCCCGCTCGGCAGACTGCAGTTCGGCTACGCGTTCGTCGGCCAACCGCAACGCGGCCACGGTCCGTTCGTGGTGCTCGTCAAGGCCCACCTCGCCCTGATCCAGTTCACCGACACGTCCCTGCACGGTTTCGAATTCCGCCTGGGTCTGCTGCGCGCGAGTGGCGGCGTGTTCGATGCGCTCGGATAGGCGCGCAACGCTGTCATCGATCGATTCGACGCGCGCCCGCATGGTCTCCACCTGACCGGTCAACCGCGCCAGGCCCTCACGCCGGTCCGCCTCCGCGCGGACCGCCGCCAGATGGGCTCGATCGGCCTCGGCGGCTTCGCGCTCGCGGTCGGCCAATGCGGCGCGGGCGGCATCCAGCCGGGTGCGCGCTGCGGCCAGTTCCGCAAGCAGCTGCTGCTCGGTGGCGGCCACCCGCTCGGCCTCGGCTTCCAGTGCGTCGGGTTCGGTGTCGCTGGTTGCGACCGGCTCGGCATCGAGATGGTGAGCGCGTTCGCTGGCGATGCGCACCGTCGCAGCCACCCGTTCGGCCAGTGCGGACAGCCCGAACCAGGTGTGCTGCACCGACTCGGCCCGAACCGAGAGTTCGGCCAGCGCCGTCTCATGCGCGGTCAGCTCCTCGGAGGCCAGCGCCAGCCGGGAGGCGGCCTCATCGTGCTCGCGGCGCATCGCGGTCTCGGCCTCGAAGATGGCGTCGCGCTGCCCCTGCCGGCCCACCAAGTCGTCGGCGGCCAGCCGCAACCGGGCGTCGCGCAAATCAGCCTGGATGGTCTGGGCGCGACGGGCCACCTCGGCCTGACGGCCCAACGGTTTGAGCTGGCGGCGCAGTTCGGTGGTCAGGTCGCTGAGCCGGGCCAGGTTCGCCGACATCGCCTCGAGTTTGCGCAGGGCTTTTTCCTTGCGCTTGCGATGCTTGAGCACGCCGGCGGCTTCTTCGATGAACGCGCGGCGGTCCTCCGGTCGCGACTGCAAGATCTCGTCGAGCTTGCCCTGCCCCACGATGACGTGCATCTCACGGCCTATTCCGGAGTCGCTCAGCAGCTCCTGAACATCCATCAAACGGCAACTGCTGCCGTTGATTTCGTATTCACTGGCGCCGTCGCGGAACATCCTGCGCGTGATGGACACCTCGGAGTATTCGATGGGCAGCGCGTTGTCGGAATTGTCGATGGTGACGGTGACTTCGGCACGGCCCAGCGGGGCGCGCGACGAGGTGCCGGCGAAGATGACGTCTTCCATCTTTCCGCCGCGCAGCGTCTTTGCTCCCTGCTCGCCCATGACCCAGGCCAAGGCGTCAACGACGTTGGATTTACCGGAGCCGTTGGGCCCGACCACGGCGGTGATGCCGGGCTCAAAACGCAGAGTCGTCGGCGATGCGAAGGACTTGAAGCCCTTCAGCGTCAGACTCTTGAGGTACACGACGTGCCAGACTAGCGCGCTTAGCGCTCGACGAAGCCGAAGAACTGCTCGTGTGGCTGCGACCAGTCGGTGACCACCTTGTCAACGCGACCCGGCCTGGAAGACCACGAAGCGCCGCCGCCCAGCAGCTGCAGCAGTTTCTCGCAGGCCTCGCGCGGTCCCTGGGCGACCACCAGCACGCGCCGGTCGGCCTGGTTGGCCGCGTAACCCGTCAGGCCCAGCTCCAGCGCCCGGCAGCGCGTCCACCAGCGAAAACCAACCCCCTGGACCCTCCCGTGCACCCAGGCGGTGAGCCGGACGTCAGGATCCGACATTGATTTTTTTCAAGGCGACCTCGAAGTTGACGGTGGTACCGGACTTGAGCGTGCGCCCGACGGTGCAGACCTGGTCGACGGCCCGGTTGACCACAAGCAGCAGGCGTGCCTTGTCGTCCTGGGCCAATGCGGACAGGTCCAGCTCTAGGGTCTCCTCGAGCAGCGGATAGCGTTCCTGCTCACGATCGGCGACGCCGGACACCTTGATCACCGCTTTGTAGTCGTCGCCGAGCCGGCGGGCCAGCGGCTGGTCGCTCGACATCCCGCTGCACGCGGCGAGCGCGATCTTGAGCAGCTCGCCGGGGGTGAACACGCCGTCGACGTCCTCCGAGCCGATGAGTACCTGCGCGCCACGGGAGCTGGATCCCGTGTAGCGGCGAGTTCCGGTGCGTTCCACCCACAGTTCGGTCATGGCTTCTTTCTACCGGGCCGACTGTGCACCGAGATCGACGGCAGCGCGGAAAAGTTCGAGAGACACCACGCCTACGTCGATCTCGAGGCCTGCGTTGGCGGGCATACTGCATCCCATGGCTACCGTCGTCGCATTCCACGCGCATCCAGACGACCAGGTGGTACTTACCGGTGGCACGCTCGCGCGGCATCGGGGTCACCGGGAACCGTGCGCCGCGACATCTTCGATTGCCCTTAAGTCCACCACTAAACAACATCGAGTGTGCGTCGTGGGCAGCGCGGCTCGGCGTGTCGTCACCGTAGGCGCACACCCAAAGCCCTTAGCGCACACTCAATGCCCGCGGCCGCGGCTGACACTTGGGGCAGTAGAACGACGAACGGTTCATGAACTTCTCCCGGCGCATCACCGCGCCGCAGCGACGGCAGCTTTCGCCTTCGCGGCCATAGGCGTCCAGCGAGCGGTCGAAGTAACCGGATTCGCCGTTGACGTTGACATACAGCGAATCGAACGAGGTCCCGCCCTTCGCCAGCGCATCGCGCATCACGTCGGCGGCCGCGTCCAGGACTGCGGCCAGTTGTCCGCGGCTCAGGGTGGCGGCGATCCGTGCGCCGTGCACCTTGGCCCGCCAGAGCGCCTCGTCGGCGTAGATGTTGCCGATCCCCGACACCACCTGCTGATCGAGAAGCTGCCGCTTGAGCTCGGAATGCTTGCCCCGCAGAAGTTTCACGACCGCGTCGGCATCGAACCGCGGGTCCAGCAGGTCGCGCGCGAGGTGAGCGACGGGGACCGGCACCACGCTGCCGTCCACGCTCACCAGATCGGCCAGCATCCACCCGCCGAAGGTGCGTTGGTCGGCGAAGCTCAGCACGGTCCCGTCGTCGAGCAGCGCCGAGATCCTGACGTGGTCGGCGCGCGGCACCTCCCCCAGCAGCATCTGCCCGCTCATCCCGAGGTGAACTACGAGTGCGGTGTCCGGATCACCTTCCCCGGCGTCCAGCGTCAGCCACAGGTACTTGCCGCGCCGATCGGTGCCGGTGATCCGCGCGCCGAGCAGTCGCGCCGTCAGGTCGGCGGGCCCGGCCTCGTGGCGGCGCACCGCGCGGGGGTGATGCACCCGAACCGCCGTGATCGTTTTACCCACCGCCTGGGCCTGCAAGCCGCGGCGCACCACCTCGACTTCGGGCAGTTCAGGCATCTAGACGGACGTTTTCCCCGCGGTGTCCAGCACTTCCAGCGCTTTCCAGGTTGCTGCGGCGGCCTTCTGCTCGGCCTCCTTCTTGGAGCGGCCCACACCCGACCCGTATTCGGTGTCCATCACGACGACGACCGCGGTGAATTCCTTGTCGTGGTCTGGGCCGGTGGAGGTAACCACATAGGACGGCGCTCCCATGCCGCGAGCCGCGGTCAGCTCCTGCAAACTGGTCTTCCAGTCCAGCCCGGCTCCCAGCGTGGGCGCGGCGTCCAGCAGTGCTGCGAATAACCGCAGGATCGCCTCACGCGCGGTCTCGATCCCGTGCGCGAGGTAGATCGCGCCCAGCAGCGATTCCATGCCGTCGGCCAGGATGCTTGACTTGTCGGCACCACCGGTGTTCGCTTCGCCCCGCCCCAGCAACAAGTGAACGCCAAGACCCCCTTCGGTCAGGTTTCGCGCGACGTCTGCCAACGCCTGGGTGTTGACCACGCTGGCCCGCAACTTGGCCAGGTCTCCTTCCGAACGGTCGGGATGGCGATGGTAGAGCTCGTCGGTGATGGTCAGACCCAGGACGGCGTCGCCGAGAAATTCCAGACGCTCATTGGTCGGCAGCCCGCCGTGTTCGTAGGCGTAGCTGCGGTGTGTCAATGCCAGCGAGAGCAGCTCATCGGGCAGCTCGACCCCGAGCGCACCCAGCAGAACCTGCCGGGAATTCACCGCTTATCCCGCGAGGTGTCCGACTCTGGAGAGAACAT
This sequence comes from uncultured Actinomycetota bacterium, assembly GCA_963784665.1. Classification (GTDB taxonomy): domain Bacteria; phylum Actinomycetota; class Actinomycetes; order Mycobacteriales; family Mycobacteriaceae; genus Mycobacterium. The sequence goes on along the minus strand of CAWASA010000017.1, from coordinate 217,313 downwards.
GCCAGCCAGCTTGGCCCACCGCGGGTCGATGCGGTCATGGTGATGGTCGGGCTCAGCCGCGAGGGAAACACCGCATTCGGGGCACAATCCCGGGCAATCGGGCGTGCACAGGGGCGAGAACGGGAGTTCCAGTCCTACGGCGTCAATGATGGACTGCTCGAGATCGATGGTGTCGTCGACGATGCGGCCGACCTCGTCTTCCTCGGTGGTCGCCACTGTTGTGCTGTCCGGGTACGCAAACAGTTCCGTCAAATCGACTTGCACGCGTCCGTTGACCGGGGTCAGGCAGCGGGCGCATTCGCCGACGGTCGGAGCAGTCACCGTGCCGGTGACCAGCACGCCTTCGGAAACCGACTGGATCCGCAATTCCAGTTCCAACGGAGCACCCGGGTCGATCCCGATCAAGTCCAGTCCGATGCGCGACGGGCTGGGAACGGTCTCATGCAGGGTAACCATCGCTCCCGGGCGTCGCCCGAGGCGTGTGATGTCAACCGTCATCGGCGAGGTCGGATGGCGCTGCGCCGTAGTGCTGTGCTGCCGCGTCATAGAGGAAATCCTACGGCGCCGATCGCATAATGCCAGGGCGCGGCCGCCGTCCACCGTGGAGATCGCGCTGCGAACGGGCGGACGCTGCAGCGCTAGCGCGTCGCGTAGTCGTGCGTACCGGCTGCCGTTCGGAGTTGGTGGCGGCCGCGTCCCACGGAACGGAGCGTGCCGTTGAGGAATTCCTCGAACTCGGCGAGCTTGTTGTCGACGTAGATGTCACATTCACCACGCAGGCGGTCGGCCTCGGCATGCGCCGTGTCGATGAGCCGCGTGGCTTCCGAAGTGGCAGCCTGCACCACCTCGTTCTGTGACACCAGGCGCTGCTGCTCCTTGATGCCCTCTTGTACGGCCTTCTCGTAGGAGATGTTGCCGTTTTCGATCAGCCGGTCGGCTTCGGCTTGAGCGCGGCCGACGCTGGCTTCGTACTCGCGTTTCGCCGCCGTGGCGATGCGAATCGACTCCTCGCGAGCCTCGCCAACCATCCGCTCGCTGTGCTGGCGCGCCTCACTCACCATCCGATCGGCCTGCGATTTCGCGTCGGAAAGGAGCCGGTCAGCCTCCGCACGCGCATGGTTGAGCATCGACTCCGACTCGGTGGTCGCCGAGGACACCATGGATTCGGCGTGCGCCTTGGCGTCTTGCAGCATCGAATCACGCGCGTCGAGCACATCCTGGGCGTCATCCAGCTCGCCGGGGATCGCGTCTTTGATGTCGTCGACCAGCTCCAGCACATCGCCGCGGGGCACCACACAACCAGCCGTCATCGGAACGCCACGGGCCTCTTCGACAATGGCGCTCAATTCGTCCAGCGCTTCAAAAACTCGATACACGGCCATACCCTCCTGGCGTCGTTGTTGTTACCAGTGTGCCTGGTGTTACGTCTGTGACAGCGGTGGCCAGGCCGGTGTGTCGGGCATTTGCCCGATACCAATATTTGAGACTCAGGGAGATCTCGTTCACGCCTTAACCGCGGGCCCTACCGCCGCGCGACGTTCTGGCCGTCGTCTTTGCCCGGTCCCGCATCGATGCCGGGGGTGCGCAGCCCGAGGTTTGCACACAACTCAGCGAGATTCCGTCTTTTTTGCAGTCATTCTAGGGCCCACCGCAGCCAGGACCCCCATAACCGACGATTACTGGGCGCTTGACCTATACCCCCACTGGGTATAGGTTCGCCAACGACGCGGCCGCTCAGGCCATGGGTGATAATCGCCGCATTTGTGCGACCGAAGCGGAGGGCGCCAGTGACAATGCTAGCAGCGGTCGGCCATGCCTTGGCGCTGGCCGGGTCGATGACGTGGGAAATCCTGTGGGCCCTGATCCTGGGCTTTGCCCTGTCGGCGGTGGTGCAGGCGGTCGTGCGACGCTCGACGATCGTGGCCCTACTGGGCGACGATCGGCCGCGCACCCTGGCGGTGGCGGCCGGACTGGGAGCGGCCTCGTCGTCATGCTCGTATGCCGCGGTGGCTTTGGCCCGATCGCTGTTCCGCAAGGGTGCCAATTTCACCGCCGCTATGGCGTTCGAGATCGGTTCCACCAACCTCGTGGTGGAGCTGGGCATCATCCTGGCTCTACTGATGGGCTGGCAATTCACCGCAGCGGAGTTCGTCGGCGGCCCGCTGATGATCGTGGTGCTCGCCGTCTTGTTCCGGTTGTTCGTGCGTTCCAGGCTTATCGAGGCCGCACATGAGCAGGCCGAGCGGGGAATCGCCGGCTCGATGGAAGGCCATGCCGCCATGGACATGTCCATCAAAGGGGAAGGCTCGTTTTGGCGGAGGCTCTTTTCCGCGGAGGGCTTCACCTCGGTTTCGCACGTGTTCGTGATGGAGTGGTTGGCGATTCTGCGCGACCTCGTTATTGGCCTGTTGATCGCAGGTGCGATCGCTGCGTGGGTGCCCGAAAAGTTTTGGCAGAGCTTCTTTTTAGCCGACCACCCGGGCTGGTCGGCGTTGTGGGGACCGATCGTGGGACCCATCGTGGCGATCGTGTCCTTCGTCTGCTCAATCGGCAACGTGCCACTGGCCGCGGTCCTGTGGAATGGGGGCATCAGCTTCGGCGGTGTAATCGCATTCATTTACGCCGACCTGCTGATCCTGCCGATCTTGAATATCTACCGTAAGTACTACGGCACCAGGATGATGGTGACGCTGCTGGGCACCTTCTACGCGGCGATGGTCGCCGCCGGATATCTGGTCGAATTAGTATTCGGCACAACTAATCTCATTCCAAATCAGCGCAACGCCACGGTCATGCAGGCGGCAATCTCATGGAACTACACCACCTGGCTCAATATCGCCTTCCTCCTTATCGCGGCAATGCTGATCGCCCGGTTCATTACGACGGGTGGACTTCCTATGGTGCGCATGATGGGCGGCTCCCCTGACGCGGGGGAAGACCAACACGATCACAGCGAGCAGCACCCCTAACCGCGGTGGTCACGCTGCCGTTCAGTAGTTGATATCACTTGCGCCACAGTAGTTTGCCGGCCGCGTCCATTTCCGGCGGTCGGTACTGGGTGAAGTCGGGAAACTTGCGCTGCCACTCCTCAGCGTAAGATGTTGCCCGCGAAGATAACTGGTGCATCGGATCGGCGACTCCGGGAATGGAGAACACCTCTTCCGCCGCGATGTATTTCACCAGCTGTCCCCTCGCCGCCAACACACGACTTGAATCCATCGCGTGTCCGCTCCGTGGTCGGGTACTCGCGCTTGACCCGGCTTCTTGGGTGTGTTGCGGCAGAACACTTTTGAAGCGGATCGGGCGGCACCCCCGTTGCCGATTTCAGGGACGGCCGGAAAGCTTCTCGCGTATTCGGCGGTTGACCGGTTCCGGTAGTAGCGCCGACACGTCACCGCCGAGCGTCGCGACTTCTTTGGCCAGCGACGACGACACGAACGAATACCGCGGCGCCGTCGCGACGAAAAAGGTGTCGACGCCGGCAATGTGCTTGTTCATCTGCGCCATCTGCAGCTCGTATTCGAAGTCGGTGCCAGTGCGCAGACCCTTCACGATGGCGGTCATCCCACGCGACCTGACGAAGTCGACCACCAGACCTTGTCCCGCCTCCACCCGCAAGTTAGCCAGGTGTGTCGTCGACTCCTCGATCATCGCGATCCGCTCGTCGAGGTGGAACATGCCCTCTTTGGCGGGATTGGTCATGATCGCAACCACGACCTCGTCGAACTGGGCCGAGGCGCGTTCGAAGACGTCGATGTGGCCCAACGTCACCGGGTCAAACGACCCTGGGCATACCGCGCCGCTCATCTGCGCCGCTCTCCCCCGCAAGCGGGTGGGGGTATTCCCCTGCGGAGCGGGGACCCCACCCACTTGTGGGGGCGTGCCCCCACTGCATCGTCGCCGGCGGTCATGACGGATGACGGTACACGGTGATCAGAGCCGTTCGGCGAGCTCCAAACGGGTGTCGCCGTAAACACGCTGCGGCCACCGGGACCAGCCCGCCGGCCAGGTCAGCACCGCGCTGGCGGCCGCACGCTCCACCACCGCGATGGTTCCCTCGCGCACCCAGCCGCGGGTGGTCAAAGCGGCCAGCGCAGCGTCAACCTCGGCGGCCTCGACGTCGTAGGGCGGGTCGGCCAGTACCAGGTCCACCGGCGACGCGGTCCCGGCCGCCAGGACGGCTGCCACCGCGCCCCGGCGCAGCGTCGCACCGGTCAGACCCAGGGCTTCGACGTTGCGTGCCAGGACGGCCGCGGTGCGTTGGTCCGACTCCACGAATAGCGCGGAGGCCGCTCCGCGCGACAGCGCCTCCAATCCCAGCGCCCCCGAACCGGCGTAGAGATCCAGCACCGCCAGGCCGGTCAGATCGAGCCGCGCGATCACGATGTTGAAAAGCGACTCGCGTACTCGATCGGTGGTTGGCCTGGTACCCCGCGGCGGAACGGCGATGCGCCGGCCCCCGGCGACACCGCCGATGATCCGAGTCACTGTGAGACACCTAGAGAAGCGTCGACCAATAGTTCCAGAACCGCACCATGATCAGCAGAGACACCGCGGTGAACCACAGCACGGTGATCGACCACCGCCATTGGTAAAGCACCCGTGCTGTGCCAGTTACCCAGCCAGCTTCCCGGCCAGCTTCCCGGCGTTCGAGCATTGGGCGGAACACGATGGACGCGATCACGACCAGCAGCGAGATGGTGGCCGCCCAGACCACCATGCAGTACGGGCACAACGCCCCGATGCGATACAGGCTCTGAAAGATGAGCCAGTGCACGAACACCGCACCAATCAGGAGCCCGACCGCCAGCCCGGCCCAATACCACTGCGGCAGCGACACTTTCGCTACCGCAAGCACCCCGGTGACGAGCACCACGGTGAAGCCCACGATGCCGAGCAGCGGGTTGGGAAAACCGAGGATCGACGCCTGCGGTGTGACCATCACCGAGCCGCAGGCGACGATGGGGTTGATATTGCACGACGGCACATATGACGGGTTGAGCAGAAGTTGGATCTTTTCCACCGTCAACGTCATCGCGGCAGCCAAGCCGATCGCACCGGCGATCAGCACCCACCATGCGCTGGGCGCAGCTACGGAACGCGAATCCGGTGTCAGGTCGCCGGCGTGCTGGGTAGGTTGTGCTGACACCGGGATGGTCACGACGGCGCGGGGGTGACAGCGGTCTCTATGCCCGGCACATCGCCCACAATCTGTTTGATCTTGCTGACCAGCGCATCGGGCGTTGAACGGTCGTAATCCTCGCCGTTGATCTTGATGGTCGGAGTCGCGTTGATATGGGCGGCCGCCGCCTCACCGGTCACCTTGGATAGGTACTTGCCGCTGTTGATGCAGTCCGGGACCTTGCCGACGACGCCGGCCTCGCGGGCGAGTTCGATCAACCTCGCGTTGTCCGGGAAGCTGGTGCCGCGTTCGTTGGGCTGGATGTCGGAACTGAACAGCGCGGAGTGGAAACGGCGGAAGGCATCGAGGGACTCATCGGCGACGCACAAGGCCGCCGCACCCGCCCGTGACGAATAGTTCTGGCTCTTCGGGCTGTCGAGAATCGACACCATGGAGTAGTCGGCCGCAATGGCGCCGATGTCGATGAGCTTGGACACCGTCGGCCCGAACGTCCGCTCGAAATCACCGCAGGCCGGGCACAGAAAGTCCTCGTAGAACGAGACCACGGCCTTGGGGTTGCTGTTTCCGGGCTGGGTAACCAGCTTGCTCGACGTCACCCGCACCGTATCGCCCGCGCCGGTGGTGCCACTCTTCTTGTGATGCGTCGTCACGATGTAGGAGACGAGCGCGACCAAGAAGATCACGATGAGCGCGGTACCGCCGATCTGGATCAGTCGGCCGGAGTTGCCCCCAGACTTCACATCGAATCGCGGGGGACGTTTTGGTTTGTCGGCCACAGGCTCGCTGATCCTTCGGTGGTCGGGCTTGTCCGGTAGTCGGACGAGGGCGCCTCTAGATTACCGGCGGCAACCGCTCAACAAATCAGACCCGGCTCAGGTGCGCACGCAGGGCCGAAATCAGCTCGTTGGTCCCGGCAGCGCTGCCGCCACCTAGCTGAAACAGGTTGACGAAGCCGTGGGTCAGCGAACCCATCGACCGCAGGTCCACCGCAGTCCCGGCGGCCCGCAGCGCGGCCGCATAGCTCTCGCCTTCGTCGCGCAATGGGTCGAAGCCCGCGACCGCGATCAACGCGGGCGCCAGCCCGGACAGCGACTCGGCCAGCAGCGGCGATACCCGCGGATCTGTCCGGTCGACGCTCGAACGCCGCAGGTATTGCGATTCGAACCAATCGATGTCCCGTTTGGTCAGCAAGAAGCCGCGGGCGAACAGGCTCAGTGACCGGGTCTGCGCCGTGTGGTCGGTCCGCGGGTAGATCAGCCACTGCAGCACGGGGGCTGGGCCGCCCTCGTCGCGCGCCAGTTGGCAGACGACGGCGGCCAGGTTGCCGCCCGCACTGTCTCCGCCGACGGCAACCCGCCCGGGCGTCGCGCCGAGTTCCCCGGCGTGCTCGTAGGCCCACTGAAAGGCGGCATAGGCATCCTCGACTGCGGCCGGGGCCGGATGCTCGGGGGCCAGCCGGTAGTCGATCGACAACACGTGGATGCCGGCGTCCCGGCACGTCAACCGGCACAGCGCGTCAGCGGTGTCCAGGTCGCCGATCGCCCAGCCACCGCCGTGGTAGAAGACCAGCAAGGGCGCGGTCCCACCGTTGGCCGGTCGGTAGTGCCGCGCCGGGATTTCACCGGCCGGCCCGGGTAGCGATAGGTCGTCCACTTCGACGTGAATTTGCGGACCGGGAAGTTGCACACACGTCTCGTGCATCTGAGCGCGGGATGCAGCCGGGTCGTCGTCGACGACCAGACCGTCGATGCCGACGGCGCGCAAACCCGACAGCATCAGCTGAAGTGTGGGATCCAGCGTATTGCCGTCGATGATGACCGAACGACCACCCAACAGCGCCCGCTTGGCGGCGGTCGGAATCCACGGTATGACCTTGACGCCGATGGTGGTGACCGTGCCCTGCATGCGACTGGTCCACCGCATGGGTGTGCGTTTTACTCCAAGGTGGAGGTCCGGCGCGCCTGGCAGACTCTTGGTCATGGGCAGCTCCCTTGAAAAAAGCGTGGTCACGCTCAATGACGGTAATCCCATCCCCACCGTGGGACTCGGGGTGTTCCAAGTCCCGCCGGCGGACACCGAGCAGGCGGTCAGTGCCGCGCTGCGCGTCGGTTACCGGCATATCGACACCGCCGCGGCCTACCGCAACGAGCGGGAGACCGGGTGAGCGGTTGCCAATTCCGGTGTGCCGCGCGACCAACTGTACGTGGTGACCAAATTGTGGAATGCAGACCAGGGCCCGGATGAGGGCGAGCCAGCACGCTGGCGGCGTTCCCCTATGTTTCAGGCCAGCATGGAGCGGCTCGGGCTCGACTATCTCGATCTCTACCTGATCCACTGGCCGCAGCCCGCACTCAACAAGTTCGTCGATACCTTCAAGGCATTTGCCCACCTGCGCGATCAGGGCCGGATCCGGTCCATCGGGGTCAACAATTTCGAGCCCGAGCACCTCACCGTCCTCATCGATGGCACCGGCATCGTCCCCGCGGTCAATCAGATCGAGCTGCATCCGCGATTCCCGCAGCAGGAATTGCGGGAGGTGCACGCCCAACGCGGCATCGCGACGGAGGCCTGGGCCCCTCTGGGGCAGGGAGCGCTGCTGAATCATCCGACGGTCACCGCGGTCGCCGAAGGACGCGGGCGGACACCTGCCCAGGTGTTGATTAGGTGGCATATCCAACTCGGTAATATCGTGATCCACAAGTCGGTTAACCCCTCACGGATTGCGAGCAACTTCGACGTGTTCGATTTCGAACTCAGCGTCGACGAAATGGCGTCGATCTCCTCGCTGGATGACGGAACCCGGCTCGGTCCGGATCCACGAACCTTCAATTTCACAGGCAGGTGAATGACGTTGACTGGCGAGTCCGGCGCTGCCGTACCCTCGATAGCTCTCAATGACGAAAACACGATGCCCGCGCTTGGGCTGGGCGTCGCGGATTTATCGGACGACGAGACCGAACGCGCGGTGTCGGCAGCCCTGGAGATCGGTTGCCGCCTCATCGATACCGCTGCGGCCTACGGCAATGAAGCCGCCGTCGGCCGCGCGATCGCGGCCTCCGGGATTCCCCGCGCCGAGCTGTTCGTCACCAGCAAGCTGGCCACCCCCGACCACGGTTTCAGCAAGGCCCCGGCGGCCTGCAGCGCCAGCTTGGAGCGGCTCGGCCTGGACTACGTCGACCTCTACCTGATTCACTGGCCGGCCCCCTCGGTGGGCAAATATGTGGACTCCTTCGGCGGGCTGATCCAGTCCCGCGGAGAAGGACATGCCCGCTCCATCGGCGTCTCCAACTTCACTGAAGAATATTTGTCGAACGTCATCGACCTGACTTTCGTCACGCCGGCGGTCAACCAGATCGAACTGCACCCGCTGCTCAACCAGACCGAGATGCGCAAAACAGACGCGCAGCACAACGTCGTGACCCAGTCCCATACACCGCTGGCTCTGGGCAAGTTGATGGACAACCCGACGGTGACTTCGGTTGCCGGCGAATACGGCAAGACTCCCGCGCAGGTGCTGCTCCGGTGGAACCTGCAACTGGGTAATGCGGTTGTCTTCCGGTCGGCCAAAGCCGAGCACATCGCCGCCAACCTAGATGTCTTTGATTTCGAGTTGGCCGCCGAGCACATGGATGCGATCAACGGGCTCAACGACGGCACCCGGTTGCGCCCGGACCCGAAGACTTACGACGCCTGACCTACCCCGTTGGGCAGGTCGCTGCGGCCTGTCGCAGAACGCCCGACGACGCCTGGTCCACCGGCAACGAATAACCGCGTAGCACGGCGATGAACTGCATGGCGTATTGACATGCGAACGCGGTGTTCGGCGGCATCCACTGCGCCGGCGGCGAATCGCCCTTGTCCTGATTGGCCTGCCCGTCGACGGCCAGCAAGTTGGCCGGATCGTTGGCGAAACGCAGCCGCTCGGGATCCGGCCAGCCATCGGCACCCATGTCCCAGGCGTAGGCAAGCGGGACGATGTGGTCGATTTGGACCGATTCGCCGATCCTGGCGCCGCGCGCAAAGGCGATGGTTTTGTTGGTGTACGGATCGTGCAGGGTACCGGTGGCCACGGCGTCCGGACACCGCTTGATCGACACATACGTCTTGTCGACAAGATCACGGTTGAGAATATCGTCCCGGGTGTCGCAGCCGTTGTGCCCGCCGGGTGCGTCGTTATCGTCGGTCCAAGCGTCGCCGAACGCCGCCCGACGGTAGTCATAGCGATGGAGCCGCAGCGGCAGCACGGCGATACCCGCGAGCACGTCGGTACCGGGCTGCACCGTCGGAACATCAGCGCGCGCGGCGTATTCGTCGGCGTGCCTGGTCGCCGATGATCCCACTGTTTGGTAGGCCACCACCAAGGCGAGCACCGCAGCCACCGACAACCACAGCAGCACTTTGCGGTTCACAAGCGCCGCTCTCCCCCGCAAGCGGGTGGTGCCCCCACCTCATCGCTTCGTCCCCCGCAAGCGGGTGGTACCCCCACTGCATCGTCGCTGGCGGTCACGACTTGTCCAGGTATTCGATGCGGTCGGTGTTGGTGAATGGTGCTGCCAGCAAAGCCAATCCGGCCTTAGCGGGGTCCCGCGCGTAGGCGCGGAGGCAGAAGTCGCGGGCCGCCTCGATGACGTCACGGTGGTCGGCCAGCGAGAGCAGTTTCAGATTGATCGCACGGCCGGACTGGTTGCGCCCCAGGACGTCTCCCTCCCGGCGCTCCTTGAGGTCCAGATCGGCGAGCGCAAACCCGTCCATGGTTTCGGCGACGGCAGAAAGCCGCTGACCCGCCGGCGACCCTGGCGAAACCCAGCTGGCCAGCAGGCACAGGCCGGGATGACGGCCGCGGCCGATACGGCCCCGCAGCTGATGCAATTGGCTGATTCCGAACCGGTCGGCATCCATCACCAGCATGACGGTGGCGTTGGGGACATCCACCCCCACCTCGATGACGGTGGTGCACACCAGCACATCGATTTCACCGGCTCGAAACGCCGCCATCGCGGCGTCCTTTTCGTCGGCGGACAACCGTCCGTGCATCAGTCCCAGCCGCACATTCGCCAGCTCACCCGAACGCAGACGGGCAAAAAGACCCTCGGCGGTCGCCGAAGGCCGGGCCGCTTGCTCGCCTTCGTCTGAGCCCTTCTGAGGATCATCCGTTTCGTCGATCCGCGGCGCAACCACGTACGCCTGCCGGCCCTCGGCGACTTCCTCGATGATGCGCTGCCAGGCGCGCTGGAGCCACGCAGGCTTGTCCTTGACGAAGATGACGTTGGTGGTGATCGGCTGGCGTCCGCGCGGAAGTTCGCGCAGCGTCGAGGTTTCCAGGTCGCCGTAGACGGTCAGCGCAACCGTACGCGGTATCGGCGTCGCCGTCATTACCAGCAGATGCGGTGTGACGCCCGCAGGAGCCTTGGCACGCAACTGGTCTCGCTGCTCGACGCCGAACCGGTGCTGCTCGTCGACCACCACCATGCCCAGGTTGTGGAATTCCACCGCGTCCTGCAGCAGCGCGTGGGTGCCGACCACTATCCCCACCTGACCACTTGCAACCTCGGCCCGGACTTGCTTCTTCTGTGCCGCCGTCATCGAACCGCTGAGCAGCGCGACGCGGGTGGCGTTCTCTGCACCGCCTAGCTGCCCGCCCATGCCGAACGGGCCAAGCACGTCGCGGATCGACTGAACATGTTGTGCTGCAAGGACTTCCGTTGGAGCCAACAGCGCGCACTGGTAACCCGCGTCGACCAACTGCAGCATGGCCAGCACGGCGACGATTGTCTTGCCCGACCCGACCTCGCCTTGCAGTAGGCGGTTCATCGGCCGGGTGGCCGATAGTTCCTCCGAGAACACGTCGAGCACATCGCGCTGCCCTGCCGTCAACTCGAACGGCAACCGCCGCAGCAGTTGCGCCGCCAGACCGTCGGCCCGGGGCGGTGCCGGAGGCCCCGATTCCGACAACTCACTGTTCCGGCGCACCACCAGCGCCCACTGCAGGCCGACGGCTTCGTCGAAGGTCAGGCGCTCGCGTGCCCGCTGCCGCGCCGATTCGCTTTCGGCAAGATGGATGTCGCGCAGCGCCTGGTCTTCGGAAATCAAACCATGCGCAGCGCACAGGTCAGCGGGCAACGGATCGTCCACCGGGTCGAGGACATCGAGCACTTGACGCACGCAGCCGAAGATGTCCCAGCTCTGCACCTTGGTGCTGGCCGGATAGATCGGGAAGAAGCGGCGCTGAAACGCCGACATCTGCACCTCGCCGGTGGTGGCTTTCGAGGCGATGGCGATGTTTTTCAGTGACCGGGTGCCGATGTTCTTGCCGCTCGGCGAGTCGAGGATGAGATACGCCGGGTGCGTGAGCTGCATGACGTTCTTGAAGAACCCGACCTCCCCGGAGAGCATCACCTTGGTGCCCTTGGTGAGGTCCTTCATGATGTAGTTCGCGTTGAAGAAGGTCGCGGTCACCTTGCTGCGGCCGGAACCGACGGTGATGCGCAGACACATCTTCTTCCGGTTCTTCTTCATCGGGAAAGACTCCGTGTCAGCGATCGTGTCGACGATGGTGATGTGCTCACCCGCTGCCGGCCGCTCGCCGTCGGCGCCCCAGCGGGAAGCGCCCTCCGTGTAGCTGCGCGGATAGTGGCGCAGGAGGTCGTCGACGGTGCGGATGCCGAAGACTTCATCGAGCGGGTCGGCGGCTTTGGCGCCGACGATGTAGTCCAGCCGGTCGCTGAGCGACACCACGGCTACTCGACCCCGATCAGCAGCACGTCACCGCGATGGCCGGTGCGATAGGTCACCAGCTCGGTCCCCGGGTGGTTGTCGTGCATGTGTTCTTCCAGAATGTCGTTGATCGCGGCGGCATCTATATCGGGGTCATCGGTCTCGATGCCTGCGCCTACCAGCACCGTCACCAGGTCGCCGCCCGAAGCCAGCAGCAGATCGAGCAGGCCGATCGCTGCCCCGATCGCATCGGCGGCCACGATCAGTACCTCGTCCCCCGCGATACCCAGGCCGTCGCCGGGTTGACAGCGACCCGCCCAAGTCAACGCGCTCTCGGTGGCGATACGCACCGATCCGTGCCGGGCCGCGCCGGCGGCGCGGGCCATGGTGTAGCCGTCGTCGACGGCCGGCCGTTCGGTTTCGTGCACGGCCAGCGCGGCAAGGCCCTGGACCATCGACCCCGTCGGTATCGGCACCACGTCGATGCCCCAGCCGATGGCCGCGGTGCACCCGGCCACCAGCTCCTCGGCCGCCACATAGCCGTTGGGCAGCACCATCACCTGGGCGGCGCCGGTGTCGACCACTGCCCGCATCAGCTGGTGGGCACTGATGTTGGTGCCTGGACCGCTCAGGACCGGATCGGGTTGCAGGACGCAGGCCCCTTCGCCAGCGAACAGCTCGGCGGCACCATCACCGTCGACGACGGCCAGCACCGCCCGTTCCCGCGTCCAGCCGCCCGCCGGCAGCCCGGTGGTCCCGGAGCTCAGGGCCGAGATCACGATACGACTTGGCCGCCCGGCCACCAGTCCAGCTTCGACGGCGGCGCCGGCGTCGTCGGTGTGCACGTGCACCGAGTACGTGCCCTGAGCCGTCGAGGCGGCCGCGATGGCCACGGAATCACCAAGCTCCCCCAGCCGGTCCCGCAGCGCGTCCGCGGCCGCGGGACCGCAACCGTCCAGCCGGTACATCACTTCGAATTGCGGCGACGGACGTTCGGCCGGGACTTCTGGCTGGGCCGCCCGCGGCGACAGCTCGTATACCGTGCGGGCGGGCGCCTGCCCGGTAATGGTCGAGCGCAGGGCGTCCAGCAGGACCAGCAGGCCCCGCCCGCCGGCGTCCACGGCACCGGCGTCAGCGAGCACGTTGAGCTGCTCGGGAGTCTTCTCCAGCGCGACAACCGCAGCATCACCCGCAGCGACGATCGCCGGGGTTAGCCCTTCCTCGCCCCGGGCGCACTCCTGGACGGCATTGGCGGCGGCCCGCAACACCGAGACGATGGTCCCCGGAACCTCCTCACCACCCATCGACGAAATGACCAGGTCCACGCCGCGCTGCAAGGCGGCGCCGAGGACGACGGCTTCGATGTGAGGCAGTTCACCGCAGGTGTCGGCCGCCGCGGTCGCCGTGACGTCGGCGATCCCGCGCAGGATCTGGGACAAGATCACGCCGGAATTGCCGCGGGCGCCGTTCAGCGCACCGGCTGACAGGGCTGCCGCGGCCCGGGCGACGCACGCTGAGCCGGCGTCGGAGTTGGCGCTCACGTTCGCCTCTGCCAGCGCAGAGCGCATCGTGAACAGCATGTTGGCGCCGGTATCGGAATCGGCGACCGGGAAGACGTTGAGCCGGTTGATCTCGTCGATGTGGGTGATCAGGTCGCTGACAGCGGTGTGCGCCCAGTCCCGCAGGGTGATCGCGTCCAGCAGACGATCCTGCGACGTATGAGAAGTGCCCAGTGTGACCCACCTCCCTCCGCGCCAGCACCCGGTGGGCGCCAGCGTAGCTCGGCGACGCGGGCGACGGCTGCCCGTGACCACCACCCGCCGGCGGGGGCGAACCGGCCCATTGAGCCTAGCCAGAGGGGGCGACAGCACTGGTGATCGTTTTGGTGGTTGCCGCGACAGTCGGTATCCTGGGTGGGCCCGGGTCAACCTTGGGCTGTCCCGGCCAGATTGCCGGACCCCTGAGATTTGAGGAGCTTGAACAATGGCCGCTGTGTGCGACATCTGCGGGAAAGGCCCCGGCTTCGGCAAGTCGGTGTCGCACTCCCACCGCCGCACCAACCGCCGGTGGGACCCCAACGTCCAGACGGTGCACGCCGTAACCCGGCCGGGCGGTAACAAGCAGCGCCTCAACGTCTGCACGTCCTGCATCAAGGCCGGCAAGGTCGTCCGCGGCTGACGGCTGGCGCCGACCAGCCCGAAGTGCAGGCCGCCGTTTGAGCACCCACGACTGAGGATCTCGCCGCCGAGCTCACTCGTCTTTACTCGTCGAGGAAGACCACGTGCTGGTCTACCGTCGGACCGATGTTTAGAGCGCCCTTGGAGCGACAAATCGGCAAGCGAAAACATGTTTCTCAATGTCACTGAGAGACGGGCAACTCGCCGTCAATCCCGGACGACGATGACGGTCTTGCCCGCGCGCCGGCCTGGTCGCTGACCACTTTCGAATGCTTCCCGACCCCTGTCGAGGGGAAAGGTCGCTGCGATTTGCACGCGCAGCCGGCCGCTATCGACGAGCGCAGCGAGCTCGGTCAGCTGGTTTCGATTGGGAGTGACAATGAAGAACGTTGCCGTGACACCGTATTCGGCGGCTCTGCCTGCCGGCGCCGGCGCAGACAGGGTGATCAGCCGTCCGCCACGGCGGAGCACCCCGAAGGAGCGGTCCAACACCTCACCGCCGACGGTGTCGACAACAACGTCGTAAATGGCACCGCTTTCATCGAAAGCTTCAGTGCGGACGTCAATCACCCGCCCAGCACCGAATCCCCGGACCAGCTTGCCGGCGTCGCTGCGAACGGTCGCGGTGACACGCGCGCCGAGGATCGCAGCCAATTGCACCGTCAAAGCCCCCACACCGCCTGCACCGCCGTGCACCAGCACGGCCTCTCCGGGTCGCACGGCGGCGTGGTCGACCAGGGCCTGCAGAGCGGTCAGACCGGCCAGCGGCAAGGCAGCGGCGACAGTATGCGACACCGTCGACGGCTTGGTGGCCAGGTCGGCCGCAGGGACCGCGACGAAATCGGCTGCGGCACCATCACGGTCGAACCTGATCAGTCCGTACACCTCGTCGCCGGGCACGAGATCCGTTACTTCTGAAGCAGCCTCACAAACAACGCCCGACACTTCATGCGACGGGATGACCGGAGTCCGGCTGACGCCGTCCTGCGTCCACGTCTCCTCCCACGTCAACTCATCGAACGTGATGGCGCCTGCATGTACGGCCACCAAAACTTCGCCGGCGGCAGGGGCCGGTACGGGCGCGTGCTCGACGACCAACTGCTCCGGCCCGCCCCGGCGATGTGCCCGCAGCGCCATCATCTCGGTCAGGACAGCCGCCAATCGATTGGGTCCGCACCCATTTCCGCGAGTAGCTCGTTGGCGCGGCTGAACGGACGCGAGCCAAAGAAACCCCGAGAAGCCGACAGCGGCGATGGGTGTGGCGACTCGATCGCAACGCAATCACCTTCGGCCAGAATGGGTTTGAGCGCGGATGCGTCACGGCCCCACAGGATCGCCACCATCGGTTGCGAGCGCGCGGCCAGCGCACGGATCGCGCGCTCGGTGACCACTTCCCAGCCCTTGCCCCGATGCGACGCCGGGTTACTGGGACGCACCGTAAGCACCCTGTTCAGCAGGAGCACACCGCGCTCCGCCCACGGCGTCAGGTCGCCGCATGAGGGCTGCGGATGGCCCAGGTCGGCGGTGTACTCATCGAAGATGTTGGCCAGACTGCGGGGCAGCGGACGCAGATCCGACGGCACCGAAAAGCTCAGGCCCACAGCGTGTCCCGGGGTCGGGTACGGGTCTTGTCCGACGATCAGGACCCGGACGTTGTCGAACGGAAAAGTGAAGGCACGCAATACGTTCGGACCCGCCGGTAGATATCTGCGTCCGGCCGCGATCTCGGCACGCAAGAACTGCCCCATCTGGGCGACCTGGTCGGCCACTGGCTCCAGCGCGGTCGCCCAACCCTGCTCGACGAGTTCACTCAACGGTCGCGCCGTCATCGCAGCCCTTTCCTCAACGCGTAGACGGTCACCGCGCCACCCTAATCGACTGCCCCACTCTCCCCCGCGACGCGGGTGGGGCCCCACCGTTGGTTGGGGAGTGCCCCCACCTCGGGCCGTCCACGGCCCGCATCGCCGCCCGGGCTAACCCTCATACGACTGCCACCCGGCGTAGCCGCTCCACTCTTGGCCGTCGACAAGTACTCGGGCCGGCCCGTCGAGCACCCGCCCGATGACGCGCCACCCGGCCGGTGCAGGACCGTCGAAACAGGCCACCAGGGCATGGTCTTCACCGCCGCCAAGCACCCACGGCCAGGCGGCGGCGCCCACGGCGGCGGCGGCCGCGGTAAGCGCATCGTGGTCTGCGGCCAGCGCCGCCGCGGACAAATCCATACCCACCCCGGACGCCTCGGCGACATGGCGAAGGTCGGCGACCAGACCGTCGGAGACGTCGATCATCGCTTGCGCACCCGCGGCCGCGGCCGCCGCTCCCTGGCCATAGGGCGGCTCGGGGACCAGATGCCGACGCCGCAGCTGGTCGAAGCCCTGAATCCCTTTGCCCCACAATGACAGCCCAGCGGCCGAGCGCCCCAGGTCACCGGCAACGGCGATCACCGAGCCGGCTTTCGCGCCAGACCGCAACACCGGCGCGCGCCCGTCCAGGTCGCCCAGCACCGTCACCGACACCACCCACTGCGGGCAGCTGACCAAATCGCCGCCTGCGATGCCGGCGCCGACGCGCTGCGCCTCGTCCCACATTCCGTCGATCAGTGCGTCCACGTCCGCCGCTGGGGTGTCACCGGGCGCGCCGAAGCCGACCACGAAAGCCGTGGGCCGAGCGCCCATCGCCTCGATATCCGCGGCGTTCTGGGCCATCGCCTTACGGCCGACGTCGTGAGGCGTCGACCAGTCCAGCCGGAAGTGCCGGCCCTGCACGAGCATGTCGGTCGATACCACGGCGCGACCATCTCCGGCAGACACCACCGCCGCGTCGTCGCCCGGGCCGAGCACGACCGCAGGCGGCTGTCGGCGGCCCCGCACCAACCGATCGATTACGGCGAACTCACCGAGCTGTTGCAACGTCGGGGACTCACCCGATGCCCCTGATGTATGGTCGCGCACGCCACCTCCTCCGGCGCGTCCCGGCTATGTGAGAGCCACAATACGGTCGCCCGACCTGGGAGTAAGTTGGGTCCCTGCACGCACGGGCGGCCCGCGCCAGTGTAGAGCCCTGCGACGATGCGGGCCGTTTGCGGCCCGAGGATGGAGCGGGGCAGTCGTGCCCTGAGACAGGAGGTGCCCGGGCGGTGACAACCGACTCGGATGCCGGTTCGGATGCCGACACAGGACCGCCGCGTGCGGTCATCATCGCCGCGGTTGCACTGACCGTCGTGGCGATCGGGGTAATCCTGGTCATCGCGGCGACCCGCCAGGCGCCGCCACAACCGGTTGCCATTCCCGCCGTTCCGGCGCCGCAAGCCGGTAGTGCCGCGTGCCGGGCACTGGCCGAGGCGCTGCCGCAGCGGCTCGGGGACTATCAGCGCGCTCCCGTCGCGCAACCGGCGCCCGAAGGCGCGACCGCCTGGGGCACCGGACCGGACAGCGAGCCGGTGGTGCTGCGCTGCGGACTGGACCGCCCCGGCGAGTTTGTGGTGGGGTCTGCGATCCAGATCGTCGATCGGGTGCAGTGGTTCCAGATGCGCTCCGAACAGCAATCCGCCGGTGACGCAGGCAGATCCACCTGGTACACGGTCGATCGGCCGGTGTATGTGGCGCTCACGCTGCCATCCGGATCGGGCCCGACGCCGATCCAGCAGCTCTCAGAGGTGATCGACCGCACCATCCCGGCGGTGCCCATCAACCCCGGGGCGGCCCGTTAACGCAGACCCACGCCGCGCGCCAATGCCGTCTCGACCATGGTCGCCAGCAGGGTGGGATAGTCCACGCCGCTGGCCGCCCACATCCTTGGGTACATCGAGATGGTGGTGAATCCCGGCATCGTATTGATTTCGTTGAGTACCGGCCCGTCGTCGGTGAGGAAGAAATCGACCCGGGCCAAACCCTGGCAGTCGATGGCCTTGAACGCCCGGATCGCCAGTTGGCGCAGGGCGTCGGCGATGTCGTCGTCAACCTTTGCGGGCACGTCCAATTCGGCTGCCTCGTCGAGGTATTTGGTCGCGAAGTCGTAGAACGAATCCTCACGTCCCCGCACCCCGGCCACCCGGATCTCCCCCAATGTGCTGGCTTCCACTGTCCCGTCGGGCATTTCGAGCACGCCGCACTCCAGCTCACGGCCGCTGATCGCCGCCTCGACGATCACTTTCGGATCGTGCCGGCGGGCATGCGCAACAGCGGCAGCCAGCTGGTCCCAACTCGACACCCGGCTGACGCCGATCGAAGAGCCGCCCCGTGCGGGTTTGACGAACACCGGCAGACCCAGCCGCTCGCACTCCTCGGGTTGCAGGGTCGACCGCGACGGGCGCAGCACCGCGTGCGCGCCGGTCGGCAGTCCCTCGGCGGCGAGCAGCTTCTTGGTGAACTCCTTGTCCATACCGGCGGCACTGGCGAACACACCAGCCCCGACATAGGGCACACCGGCGAGTTCCAGGAGGCCCTGGATCGTGCCGTCCTCTCCGTAGGGGCCGTGCAGAACCGGAAACACCACGTCGACGGACGCCAAGACCTCACTGGCACCGGGCGGGAGAGAGACCAACTGGCCGCTGCGGCGCGGATCCGCCGGCAGGGCCAGTGCGGTGCCCGATTCAGCGGTCACCTCGGGCAGCTGCCGGTTGGTGATCGCCAGCGCATCCGGGTCACCGTCGGTGAGCACCCACGAACCTTCCGGGGTGATGCCGATCGCGACCACGTCGAAACGCGCAGGGTCGAGGTTGCGCAGAATACTGCCCGCAGACACGCACGAGATGGCGTGCTCGTTGCTTCGCCCGCCGAAGACGACGGCGACACGCACCCGCTCACCCGGTGACCCGCGGTGCTGTGTCGTGCGGTCGCTGGCATCCACAACTTAAAGAGGCTACCGGTTAGTAGGCCCTCAGGTCGGGTGCCGGCCCCTAGCTGGGGTTTTCTCGTCACTGGTTGCCCAGCCGGAGGTCATTCGGGTTTGGTGCTACGGCCCAGCAGCAGCGCCATCGCTTCGTCCACCGAGAGTCCCTTGTGACAGACCCGGTGCACGGCGTCGGTAAGTGGCATTTCGACGTCGTAACTGGACGCCAGCGCCAGCACCGACTGGCACGACGTCACGCCCTCGACGACGTGCCCGTCGCCGCCATCTGGGGTGCCGTGCAGCGCCGACTCGATAGTTGTGCCTCGGCCCAGACGCTCGCCCAGCGAGCGGTTGCGCGAGTACGGCGACGTACACGTGGCCACCAGGTCACCCACACCGGCCAGCCCGGCCAGCGTCGCGCCTTTGGCGCCGAGCGCTATCCCTAGCCGCATGATCTCCGCCAGGCCCCGGGTGATGATCGCCGCCGCGGTGTTTTCGCCGAGCCCGACGCCGGCCGCCATCCCGCACGCAAGTGCGATGACGTTTTTGCAAGCTCCGCCGATCTCGGTGCCGACCACATCGCTGTTGGTGTAGGGGCGGAAGTACCCGCTGTTCAGCATGCGTTGCACGGCAACAGCGCGGCCCGAGTCGCTGCAGGCGACGACTGTGGCGGCGGGCTGGCATTCGGCGATCTCACTGGCTAAGTTCGGGCCCGAGATCACAGCGACCTGAGCCGGGTCTACGCCCGTCACGGAAACGACGACCTGACTCATCCGCATGAGGGTGCCCAGCTCGATGCCCTTGGCCAGACTGACCAGAGTCGCGCCGTCGGCCAGCAACGGCTCCCACCGCTCAAGATTGGTCCGCATCGTCTGCGCGGGCACCCCCAGCAGCACCGTCGAGGCGCCGCCGAGCGCCTCTTCGGCATCGGCGGTGGCGCGGACGCCCGGTGGCAGCAACGTGCCGGGCAGATACTCGGAGTTATATCGGGTGGCGTTGATCCGCTCGGCGAGGTCAGATCGCCGGGCCCACAGTGTGACCTCTGCTTCTGGTCCCCCGGCGTCGACGAGCACCTTGGCCAACGCCGTGCCCCACGCACCGGCGCCCATGATGGCAACGGCGCCCGATGTGCTGGCCATTTATCACCCCCGTCTGTCGCCTCGGGCATGTCGTCGTATTCGGAATGTCGTTGTATTCGGTATTCAAAGCGGCACCTGCAGCCGCTACACCCTAGATCAGCGACGGTTCGGGCGTCACGCTGGCCAGGATGTCCCCCGCAAGCGGGCGGGGGTACTCCCCAGCGGAGCGGGGCCCACCCGCTCGCGGGGGAGTGCCCCCAGCTCGCGAGCGATGGGCAAAGCGTCGCTGGCAGGATGGCACCTTATGAGCGGCACACAGGCCGACGGTGCGGGTGGCGGTACAGGTGATGTGGCCTTGATCATCGCCGTCAAGCGGTTGGCCGCCGCCAAGACCAGGCTGGCACCGGTGTTCTCGGCGCGCACCCGGGAGAGCGTGGTGCTGGCTATGTTGGTCGACACCCTGACCGCCGCGGGACGCGTTGGGTCACTGGGCTCGATCGCGGTCATCACGCCCGACGAAGCCGCGGCCGCTGCGGCAGCCGAGCTCGGAGCTGATGTGCTGGCCGACCCCACGCCCGAGGGTCATCGTGACCCACTCAACCACGCAATCGCCGCCGCGGAACGAGCGGTTGCCGATTCATTCCCCAATATCGTTGTGCTGCAGGGTGATTTGCCGGCGTTGCAATCCCAGGAGCTGGCGGAGGCGATCGCCGCCGCACGGCATCACCGACGCAGCTTCGTCGCTGACCGGCCGGCAACGGGAACCGCCGCACTCTTCGCGTTCGGAACCCCGCTCGATCCGCAGTTCGGGTCCGATTCATCGGCGCGCCACCGCCGTTCAGGCGCGATCGAACTCACGGGCGCGTGGCCCGGCCTGCGATGTGATGTCGACACTCCCGCCGACCTGGCTGCCGCGCGTCGCCTCGGCGTCGGAGCAGCGACCGCGCGGGCCATCGCACAGCATTGACTTCGGCAGCGACTCAGCAAACTTGTCCACGGGGTGAACGCCATCCCAACGGCGAACGGATGTCCGTTGAGTGCTAGCAGCAGCACCGCGTGATGAGCGATGATCGCATGGTGACTGAAATCGAAGCTGAGGCGCGACCCGACGAGAATTTGTGGCATCCCGGCGACGCGGCCCTGGCAGCACCACCCGCTGCGACTCCGGCCGCGATCACCGACCTGCCAGAAGACCGTTACCTCAACCGGGAACTGAGCTGGCTAGACTTCAACGCCCGCGTGCTGGCGCTGGCCGACGATAACTCGTTGCCATTGTTGGAGCGAGCCAAGTTTCTGGCGATCTTCGCGTCTAACCTCGACGAGTTCTACATGGTGCGGGTGGCTGGGCTCAAGCGCCGCGACGAGATGGGGTTGTCGGTCCGCTCTGCCGACGGTCTGACGCCGCGTGAGCAATTGGTCCTCATCGGCGAGCAGACTCAGCGGATCGCGACCCGGCACGCGCGGGTATTCCTCGATTCGGTGCGACCGGCGCTCGCTGAGGAAGGCATCTATATCGTCACATGGGCCGATCTGGATCAGGCTGAGCGGGAAGAACTGTCGACTTATTTCAGCGAACAAGTCTTTCCCGTCCTGACACCGCTGGCCGTCGACCCGGCGCACCCATTCCCGTTCGTCAGCGGTTTGAGCTTGAACCTGGCGGTCACGGTGAGACAACCCGAGGACGGCGGCCAGCACTTCGCCCGAGTCAAGGTGCCCAACAACGTCGATCGCTTCGTCGAACTCGAAGGTCCTGGCGGTGGCGACGGCGCCGAAGGGCAGGCCGTGGTCCGCTACTTGCCGATGGAAGAACTGATCGCAGCCTTCCTTCCGGCGCTATTTCCCGGAATGGAAATCGTCGAACATCACGCCTTCCGCATTACCCGCAACGCCGACATGGAGGTTGAAGAAGACCGCGACGAAGACTTGCTGCAGGCGCTGGAACGGGAATTGGCGCGCAGGCGGTTCGGTCCGCCAGTAAGACTCGAGATCGCCGACGACATGACCGAAAGCATGCTCGAGTTGCTGCTGCGGGAACTCGACGTGCATCCCGGTGACGTCATCGAAGTACCCGGCCTCCTCGATCTTTCATCGCTGTGGCAGGTCTACGGGCTGGACCGTCCAGCGCTCAAAGACCCGGCATTCGTTCCGGACACCCACCCCGCCTTCGCCGACCGGGAAACGCCCAAGAGCATTTTCGCGACGCTGCGCGAAGGCGATGTGCTGGTGCACCATCCGTATGACTCGTTCTCCACCAGCGTGCAGCGATTCATCGAGCAGGCCGCCGCCGACCCCAACGTGCTGGCGATCAAACAGACGCTCTACCGCACATCCGGTGACTCGCCGATAGTTCGGGCGCTGATCCAAGCCGCCGAGGCCGGAAAGCAAGCGGTGGCACTGGTCGAGATCAAGGCACGCTTCGACGAGCAGGCCAACATCCAATGGGCGCGCGAACTCGAGCGAGCCGGCGTGCATGTGGTCTACGGGCTCGTTGGCCTCAAGACACACTGCAAGACTTGTCTGGTGGTGCGCCGCGAAGGTTCGGCGATTCGGAGGTACTGCCACATCGGGACCGGCAACTACAACAGCAAGACGGCCCGGCTGTATGAGGACGTCGGCCTGCTGACCGCGGCCCCCGAAATCGGCGCCGACCTGACCGACTTGTTCAATTCGCTCACCGGCTATTCGCGCAAGTTGTCCTACCGCAACCTCTTGGTGGCCCCGTACGGAATTCGCACGGGCATCATCGAACGCGTCGAGCGCGAGGTTGCCGCACACCGCGAACGCGGCGGAGGGCGGATCCGCCTCAAGATGAATGCTCTTGTCGACGAGCAGGTCATCGATGCGCTGTATCGCGCGTCGCAGGCGGGTGTCCGAGTCGAGGTGGTGGTGCGCGGCATCTGCGCGCTGCGCCCGGGCGCGGAGGGCTTCTCCGAAAACATCTTCGTGCGCTCGATTCTCGGCCGCTTCCTCGAGCACTCGCGGATCGTGCATTTCGGCAACATCAACGAATTCTGGATTGGCAGCGCCGACATGATGCACCGCAATCTCGATCGGCGCGTCGAGGTGCTGGTTCAGGTCAAGGACCCCAGGCTCACCGCACAGCTGGATGCATTGTTCGAATCCGCGCTGGATCCGTCCACCCGGTGCTGGGAGCTCCGGGCCGACGGCCAGTGGACAGCGTCACCACAGGAGGGCCACACCGTACGCGACCACCAAGTATCGTTGATGGAGCGGCACCGCAGCCCTTAAGACTGTTGGTGATTTCCGGTTGTTTCTCAGGCCGCATCCACGATCGTGCGCGCAAGCCCTGACCGAATTGACCTGCAGGAGTTGACGTGCCGACCCAGAACTCGTCCACCGCTCGGCGCTCGGGAAGCCGAATCGTGTATGCGGCCGGAGCGGTCTTGTGGCGACCGGACAGTGCCGCTTCGGCCCAGCCGGACGTCGAAATCGCCGTGATCCACCGCCCCCGTTACGACGACTGGTCGCTGCCCAAGGGTAAAGTGGACCCGGGCGAGACGGCAGCCGTAGCCGCAGTGCGGGAAGTCTTCGAGGAGACAGGGCACCACGCCATCCTCGGCAGACGGCTCGACAAGGTGAGTTACCCGATCGAGGTGGGCGTCAAGAAGGTCTACTACTGGGTGGCGCGCAGCACCGGCGGGGAATTCACACCGGGGAACGAAGTCGATGAGCTGGTCTGGCTGCCGGTCACCGACGCGATGCAAAAACTCAACTACGCACAAGATCGAAAGATGTTGCGCCACTTCGCCAAAAAGCCCGCCGACACGCATACCGTACTGGTGGTCCGCCACGGGACCGCCGGCCGGAAGTCACGTTTCTCCGGCGATGACGCAAAACGTCCGCTGGACAAGCGGGGACGTGCGCAGGCGGAGGCACTGGTTCCACAGCTGCTGGCCTTCGGCGCCTCCGACGTGTATGCGGCCGACCGCGTCCGCTGCCACCAGACGGTAGAACCGCTCGCTGAGGAATTGGGTGTGACCGTGCACAACGAGCCCGCCCTGACCGAAGAGTCCTACGCCAAGAACACCAAACGCGCCCGGCACCGGATGCTGCGTATCGCCGAGCAGGACGGGACACCGGTTATCTGCACACAGGGCAAGGTGATCCCAGACTTGATCGCGTGGTGGTGTGAACGCGATGGAATACCCTCTGACAAATCCCGCAACCACAAGGGCAGTACGTGGGTGCTCTCGCTGTCAGCCGGCCGACTGGTGGCGGCCGACCACATCGGGGGCGCGCTCTCCGCCAACGTGCGGGCCTAACACGCGAATACCCTTCGGGAGCATCGCTGCACCCGAAGGGTATTGCGTGTAGAACTACCTACTGCCCTACTTGCGGCCGCGACGCGCGGCCGCCTTCTTGGCAGGAGCCTTGCTGGCCGGCCTCTTTGCCACAGCCTTCTTCGCCGGAGCCTTGGTCGCGGCCTTCTTCACCGCGGCCTTTTTGACCGGAGCCTTTTTGACCGCGAGCCTTTTTGACCGGAGCCTTTTTGACCGGAGCCTTCTTCACCGCGGCCTTTTTGACCGGAGCCTTTTTGACCGCGAGCCTTTTTGACCGGAGCCTTCTTCACCGCGGCCTTCTTGACCGGAGCCTTCTTCGCCGCGGCCTTCTTGGCGGGAGCCTTCTTGGCGGGAGCCTTCTTCGCCGCGGTCTTCTTGGCTGCGCCTGCTACGACACCACGCTTGACGGCGGGGCCGTCCGACGGGAGACGCTGTGCGCCAGACACAACCGCTTTGAATTGGGCACCGGGACGGAACGCGGGGACGGACGTCGGCCTCACCTTCACGGTCTCGCCGGTACGCGGATTGCGGGCCACGCGCGCTGCGCGGCGCCGCTGTTCGAACACACCGAACCCGGTAATGGTGACGCTGTCACCCTTGTGCACCGCACGCACAATGGTGTCGACGACATTTTCGACGGCGGCGGTTGCCTGCCGACGATCCGTGTTCAATTTCTGTGTGAGCACATCAATGAGCTCTGCCTTGTTCATCCATCCCTCCGAAGCTAGTGGTCCTCGATTTGAACCAACTAGTGGACACGGTAAACCCTCACCTAGCAAATTTCCAAGAGCCACGCGCAATTTCAGGGCCCGACGTTTGGCATTTTCGGAATCTGCTTGCCGCCCTTGACCGGTGGCGGGACTTGAAAATCGGCCCGGTTTACTTAGGTGAGCGAGAAGAAATTCCGTCCCAGTCGGCTGTTCAGGAGGCTGGCAGAGTGCGCGGTTTCCAGTCCGGATACGCCGCCTCGAATGACTCGATTTTGTCGAGTTTCCGCAGCGTAAGGGCTATATCGTCGAGTCCTTCGAGCAATCGCCACGCGGTATAGTCGTCAATGTTGAACGGCAGCACCGCCGTTCCCGCGGTGATATTTCGATCTTGAAGATTGGCAGTGATTTCCAGACCTGGACTCTGCTCGATGAGCTTCCAAAGAAGTTCCACGCCGTCTTGGGAAACTTCGGCCGCCAGGAGCCCGGCCTTGCCGGCGTTGCCCCGGAAAATGTCACCAAATCGAGACGAGATGACCACCCGGAACCCGTAGTCCATGAGCGCCCACACCGCATGCTCACGCGACGAGCCGGTCCCGAAATCGGGTCCCGCGACTAGAACTGAGCCCCGGTCGAAGGGGCTGAGGTTTAGCACGAATGAAGGATCCGACCGCCAGCTGGCGAACAAACCGTCCGCGAAACCGGTTCGGGTGACCCGCTTCAAATACACCGCCGGAATGATCTGATCGGTATCGACATTGGAGCGCCGCAGCGGCACACCGATACCGGTGTGGGCGTGAAATGCTTCCATGCTCATCCCTTCAATCGAATTAGGTCAGCGCAAATCGGCCGGGGCGGACAGTGTGCCGCGAACCGCCGTCGCGGCGGCAACGGCCGGAGACACCAAATGTGTGCGGCCGCCTTTGCCCTGGCGCCCTTCGAAGTTGCGGTTGGAGGTCGCCGCACACCGTTCTCCCGGCGCGAGCTGGTCGGGGTTCATGCCCAGGCACATCGAGCAGCCCGCCTGGCGCCACTCCGCGCCCGCGGCGGTGAAAATCTCGCCCAGCCCTTCGGCTTCGGCCTGCGCGCGCACCCGCATGGAACCCGGCACGACGAGCATCCGCATCCCCGGAGCCACCTTGCGACCGCGCAACACGTCGGCAACCACCCGAAGATCTTCAATACGACCGTTGGTACAAGAGCCCACGAACACGGCGTCGACCGCGATATCGCGCATCGGCGTTCCCGGTCGAAGGCCCATGTAGGCCAACGCTTTCTCGGCGGCCTGCCGATCGGCATCGTCGGTCATCAGCTCGGGATCTGGCACGGCCGCGGCCAGCGGCACACCCTGCCCGGGGTTGGTTCCCCAGGTGACGAACGGGCTCAACGACGTTGCATCGAGATAGACCTCGGTGTCGAAGACGGCTCCATCATCGGTGCGCAGCTGCTGCCAATACCGCATTGCCGCGTCCCATTGCTCGCCCCTGGGCGCGTGCGGGCGGTCGCGCAGGAATTCGTAAGTCGTCTCGTCCGGAGCCACCATGCCCGCCCTGGCGCCGGCTTCGATGCTCATGTTGCAGATCGTCATCCGGCCTTCCATCGACAGCGATTCGATGGCACTGCCGCGGTATTCGATGACGTGCCCCTGCCCGCCGCCGGTACCGATCTTGGCGATCAACGCAAGGATGGTGTCTTTAGCCGACACGCCGGCGGGCAACTGCCCCTCGACATTGACCGCCATCGTCTTGAAAGGCCGCAGCGGCAACGTCTGGGTGGCCAGCACGTGCTCGACCTCCGAGGTGCCAATCCCCATGGCCAGTGCGCCGAATGCGCCATGCGTCGAGGTATGACTGTCGCCACAGACGACCGTCATTCCCGGTTGGGTCAGACCCAATTGCGGCCCGACGACATGCACGATGCCCTGCTCGATATCCCCCATGGGGTAGAGCCGGACACCGAATTCGGCGCAGTTTCGCCGCAACGTCTCGACCTGGGTGCGCGACACCGGGTCAGCGATCGGCTTGTCGATGTCGATGGTGGGCACGTTGTGATCCTCGGTGGCCAGCGTCAAGTCGGGGCGCCGCACCGGCCGGTCGGCCAGGCGTAGGCCGTCGAAAGCCTGCGGGCTCGTGACCTCGTGCACCAAGTGCAGATCGATGTAGATCAAGTCGGGCGCCCCTGCTTGTTCAGAGCCGCCACCGGATACCACGACGTGGTCGTCCCAAACCTTTTCGGCCAGTGTGCGCGGTTTGCGCGGATTGCCGGGCCCGGCCGCTTTCCTGTCGAATCCCATGTCGAACTCGCCTCGATTTCCGTCATTCGCGGCTCGCCGATGGATTCAGGCTGATCTCAGAATGCGAGACGCTAGTATCTCTTTATGAGACAGCATAGCGGTATCGGCGTCCTGGACAAAGCCGTGGGGGTACTGCATACGATCGCGGAATCCCCATGCGGATTAGCCGAACTGTGTGAACGAACCGCATTGCCCAGAGCCACCGCGTACCGGCTGGCGGCTGCCCTTGAAGTCCATCGCCTGCTGGGCCGCGACGATGAAGGGCGTTGGCGTCTGGGCCCCGCGGTCACCGAGCTCGCGGCCCATGTCAACGATCCGCTGCTGGCCGCCGGCGCGGCGGTGCTCCCCGTATTGCGCGAGACCACCGGTGAAAGCGTGCAGCTGTACCGGCGCGAGGGGACGACACGGGTCTGCGTGGCCGCTTTGGAACCGGCTGCGGGCCTTCGCGATACCGTTCCGGTCGGGGCACGCTTGCCCATGACGGCAGGTTCGGGGGCCAAAGTGCTACTGGCCCATAGCGACGCGGCCACCCAAAAAGCCGTGTTACCGACGGCGAAATTCACCGAGCGAACACTGGCCGAGGTACGGCGGCGCGGTTGGGCGCAAAGCGTGGCCGAGCGCGAGCCGGGGGTAGCGAGCGTGTCGGCGCCGGTGCGCGATGGCCGCGGTGTCGTCATCGCCGCCATATCGGTGTCGGGACCCATCGACCGTATCGGCCGGCGTCCGGGGGCGCGCTGGGCCGCCGATCTCCTGTCCGCGGCCGACGCACTCACCCGTCGGCTCTAGGGCACTCGCCCCTCGCGCCCGTCGACTGTGCGCTCTGGGCGTCGACTGTGCGTCCAGGGCGGCAGAATCGCGCATTCCTCGCCCTCAGCGCACGCCCAAAGCCGTGACCGCACACTCGAGCCGAGTCGACGACGCGTGGCCAGCGACCGCCTGACAGACTGACGCCATGGGAACCAATCAGCGCGCGAGCATCGTCATGTCCGAAGACGAGATCGCCGATTTCGTCGTCAAGAGCCGGACCGGCACGCTGGCCACCGTTGGCCCCGATGGCCAGCCTCACTTGACCGCGATGTGGTACGCCGTGGTCGACGGCGAAATCTGGCTGGAGACCAAGGCCAAGTCGCAGAAGGCGGTCAACCTCCGGCGGGATCCACGGGTGAGCTTCCTGATCGAGGGCGGCCACACCTACGACACGCTGCGCGGGGTGTCCTTTGAAGGTGTCGCGGAAATCATCGAAGATCCCGGCGCTCTGCACCGGGTGGGGGTCAGCGTGTGGGAGCGCTACACCGGTCCCTACAGCGATGAGATGAAGCCCATGGTCGACCAAATGATGAACAAGCGGGTCGGCGTACGCATTGTCGCCCGCCGCGCCCGCTCGTGGGATCACCGCAAGCTCGGGTTGCCGCACATGCCGGTGGCCGGGTCGACCGCACCGGCCGCTCTGGCGACCGGTAAATAACCACGGGCAGGCGGTCCGGTAGATGGTCTTGTAGCCCCGATGGGATTCGAACCCACGCTACCGCCGTGAGAGGGCGGCGTCCTAGGCCGCTAGACGACGGGGCCAGAACCGATCCGAGCTGCCAGCATAGCTCACCCCGGTAAGCCCACCTAATCGCTTGCAGCGAAGAGATTTTGCTGGGGTACCAGGACTCGAACCTAGAATGGCTGAACCAGAATCAGCTGTGTTGCCAATTACACCATACCCCATTGGCTGCCTAAAACCGCTGGTCAGCGCCCCTTGCGGACTGTAACAAGCTTCTTCGAGGCCGCCGCTGCCAGCCGTTGTCGGCCGACGTGCAGACTACCAAAGACTCGCCCCGGTATCCCGCACGCGTTGGCTTGGCCTCTTAACCGACCGGTTCGCGCGCGCTTCGCAACCGGCGCAGGCTGCGGTCGCGGCCGAGCAACTCCAGCGATTCGAACAACGGCGGGCTGACCGTTGTTCCGGTGGCGGCGACCCGGATCGGACCGAACGCCTTACGCGGTTTCAGCGCCAGACCCTCGATGAGCGCGGCCTTGAGAGCGGCCTCGATCTGCTCCGCCGTCCAGTCCGCCACGCTGTCCAGCGCGGCCAGCGTGGCATCGAGGACCGCGCCCCCGTCAGGATCCAGCTCCTTGGCGGCGGCCTTGGGGTCGATCGCGTATTCGTCGTCGTTGAGGAACTTCAACAGGTCCCATGCGTCACCGAGAACCACGATGCGGGTCTGCACCAGCCGTGCCGCAGCGGCGAATCCGGCATCATCCAGCTCCAGGTGACGGCCGTGTGCGTGCAAGTAGTCGCGCAGTCTGGCGGTGAAGTCGTCCGCGTCGAGCATCCGGATGTGCTCGGCGTTGAGCGCGTCGGCCTTCTTCTGGTCGAACCGGGCCGGGTTGGAGTTGACGTCGACAACGTCGAAAGCAGCCACCATTTCATCGAGACTGAACAGGTCATGATCGTCGGCGATTGCCCAGCCGAGCAACGCAAGGTAATTCAGCAGCCCCTCGGGGATGAAGCCGCGGTCGCGGTGGTGGAAGAGATTCGACTGCGGGTCGCGTTTCGACAGTTTTTTGGTTCCCTCCCCCAATACCGTTGGAAGGTGAGCGAACTCCGGAATACGCTCGGCGACGCCGATCCGGATCAGCGCCTGATACAGCGCAAGCTGGCGCGGAGTCGACGGCAGCAGGTCCTCGCCACGCAACACATGGGTGATCTTCATCAGGGCGTCGTCACACGGGTTGACCAAGGTGTACAACGGATCTCCACTAGCGCGGGTCAACGCGAAATCGGGCACGCTGCCTGCGGCAAAGGTGGTGGGCCCACGCACCAGGTCGTCCCAGCTGAGGTCTTCGCCGGGCATTCGCAGCCGCACCACCGGCTTGCGGCCTTCCGCGAGGAATGCTGAACGCTGCGCATCGGTCAGCTCCCGGTCGAAGTTGTCGTAGCCCAGCTTGGGGTTACGGCCCGCGGCGATATGACGCGCCTCGACCTCCTCCGGCGTCGAAAAAGCGTGGTAGGCCTCGCCCGCATCGAGCAGCTTGGCCACCACTTCACGGTAGATCTGCTTGCGCTCCGATTGCCGGTACGGGCCGTAGGGCCCGCCGACCTCGGGTCCTTCGTCCCAGTTCAGGTGAAGCCAGCGCAGTGCGTGGAGCAACGCCAGATAGCTTTCCTCGCTGTCGCGTTCGGCGTCGGTGTCCTCGATGCGAAAGACGAAGGTGCCGCCGGTGTGTCGGGCATAGGCCCAATTGAACAGCGCAGTGCGGACCATCCCGACGTGTGGGGTGCCGGTGGGCGACGGGCAGAACCGTACCCGGACAGTTCCTGTTTGAGGGCCTGCTGCAGTCACGACTTTCCTTTACGGACCACGGGATTGGTGAGGGTGCCGATACCCTCGATGGTGATGGAGACGGTGTCACCATCTTCAATGGGACCGACACCTGCCGGTGTTCCGGTGAGGATGAGATCCCCGGGCAGCAAGGTCATCACGGCCGAGATCCACTCCACGATGGCGCCGACGTCGTGAATCATCAGCGAGGTGCGGCTGTGTTGCTTTATTTCACCATTGACCTCGGTGCGCAATTCCAGATCCGCCGGGTCGACATCGGTGACG
The DNA here is from genome assembly GCA_963784665.1 of uncultured Actinomycetota bacterium. Taxonomy (GTDB): domain Bacteria; phylum Actinomycetota; class Actinomycetes; order Mycobacteriales; family Mycobacteriaceae; genus Mycobacterium. Next base: position 186,473 of record CAWASA010000017.1, on the reverse strand, counting down.
ATCCACGGCCCGGCCGGGCAGAAGGTGTCGTGTCCTTTGGCCCGAGTCCATTGGCCATCGGCCTTTTGTTGATCGCGTGCCGACACGTCGTTCCCGATGGTGTAGCCGAGGATTTTGTCAGCGGCCTGGGCGGCCGGAACGTCCTTGCAGGGCCGGCCGATGACGACCGCCAACTCGCCCTCGAAGTGCACAGGTGATGCGTTGGCGGGCAACCGGATCGGTACATTCGGCCCGATGATCGCCGTATTGGGCTTGAGGAATATCACCGGGTCCGCCGGTGCTGGGCCGGTCAGGGCGCTCATCTCTGCGATGTGATCGGCGTAGTTTTTACCGACGCAAACCACCTTGCCGGCCAGCATGGGAGCCAGCAGCCGGACATCGGCCAGTGGCCATGACCTGCCAGTGAAATTCGGCGTACCGAACGGGTGCTCGGCGATCTCACGGACCGTCATTCCGCCAGGGTCGTCCAGCTCGCCTTCGATGCTGACGAAGGCGACGCCGTCCGGGCTGGCGATTCGACCAAGGCGCATTCGGTTGAGCCTAGTGACGGTGCGCAGCGCCCGGCGCAGCCGGGCATCACCCGACAATCAACCGGACAAGCCTCCGACGCGTATGCAAGCATGGGCCGATGCCGACGGACCCGAGCACTACGGGCCAACTCAGCACCGGCGGGCGCTGGTCGATCATGATCATCTCGCTGTTCGTTACGGCAAGTTCCTTCCTCTTCATCAATGGCATTGCCTTGCTAATCCCTTCACTAGAGAGCCATCGCGGGATCCAGCTGACCGAAGCCAGTCTGTTGTCGTCGATGCCGAGCTGGGGCATGGTCGGCACACTGGTGCTCTGGGGCTACGTGCTCGACCGTGTCGGCGAGCGGATCGTGCTGACCGTGGGCTCGGCACTCACTGCGGCTGCGACCTACGCCGCGGCATCGGTCCATTCAATGGTCATGGTCGGTGCCTATCTTTTCCTCGGTGGGATGGCCGCAGCCAGTTGCAACGCCGCCGGCGGCCGGCTGGTCTCCGCCTGGTTCCCGCCGCACCAACGCGGCCTGGCAATGGGAATCCGCCAGACCGCGCAACCGCTGGGAATCGCGATAGGCGCGTTGGTCATGCCTGAGTTGGCCGAACGCGGCCCGCGTGCGGGGCTGATGTTTCCGGCGCTGGTGTGCACGGTGGCCGCAGTGGCCAGCGCGATCGGCATCGTCGACCCGCCGCGGAAATCCCGCAAGGCAGCCACCGACGAGGAACTGGCCAGCCCGTACAGCGGGTCGTCCGTGCTGTGGCGAATCCACGCGGTAGCCGGCCTGCTGATGATGCCGCAGACGGTGACTGTGACGTTCATGCTGGTTTGGCTGATGAACAACCACAACTGGTCGATCGCAGCCGCCGGCGGTTTGGTCACCCTGTCGCAGCTGCTTGGCGCGCTCGGCCGCATTACGGTCGGCCGCTGGTCTGACCGGGTCGGCTCACGAATGCGACCGGTCCGCATCATCGCCGCCTTCGCCGCTTTGACCCTCTTCCTGCTGGCCATCGCCGATCATCTGAATTCGCCATATGAGGTCCCGCTCATGGTCGCCATCTCGGTGATCGCGGTGCTCGACAACGGGTTGGAGGCAACCGCGATCACCGAATTCGCCGGGCCGTTCTGGAGCGGACGTGCATTAGGCATCCAGAACACCACCCAGCGTGTGATGGCGGCCGCGGGAGCCCCGCTGTTCGGTGTCTTGATCACCGCCGCGAAATATCCGCCGGCGTGGGCGCTATGCGGATTGTTCCCACTGGCAGCGGTGCCGTTGGTGCCGGCCCGGTTGCTCCCACCCGGTTTGGAAACTAGAGCGCGGCGACAATCCGTTCGCCGACTTCGCTGGTGGCGAGCTGTTCGTTCCCACGCGTTGCCAGATAAGTCGCAACGGCCCGGTCCACTCTAGCGGCCGCATCGTCCTCGCCGAGATGGGCGAGCAGCAGGGCCACCGACATGATCGCCGCGGTCGGATCGGCAATGCCCTGACCGGCGATATCGGGAGCACTACCGTGCACGGGCTCGAACATCGAAGGATTGGTCCCGGTGGCGTCGATATTTCCACTGGCGGCCAAGCCAATTCCGCCGCACACCGCCGCGGCCAAGTCGGTGATGACGTCGCCGAACAAGTTGTCGGTGACGATCACGTCAAAGCGACCCGGGTCGGTGACCAGGAAGATGGTGGCAGCATCGACGTGTTGATACGCAACCTCGACGTCGGAATATTCCTCACCGACTTCGGCCACGATGCGCGACCAGAGCTGCCCCGCGAATGTCAGCACGTTGGTCTTGTGCACCAGCGTCAAGTGCTTGCGACGACGCCGAGCGCGCTCGAACGCGTCGGCCACCACTCGACGCACCCCGAAGGCGGTGTTCAGGCTTACCTCGGTGGCTACTTCGTGGGGCGTTCCGACGCGTATCGCCCCACCGGTACCGGTGTAGGGACCTTCGGTCCCCTCGCGCACCACCACGAAATCGATGTCGGGGTTTCCTGCGAGTGGACTGCGCACTCCTGGATACAGCCGGGCGGGCCGCAAGTTGATGTGGTGATCCAACTGGAAACGCAGGCGCAACAACAGACCTCGCTCCAGCACACCACTGGGCACCGACGGATCACCGATGGCCCCGAGCAGAATGGCGTCATGCTCCCGCAGCTCGGCAAGCACCGAGTCCGGCAGTAGCTCACCGGTGGCATGGTAACGCCGGGCGCCCAAGTCGTAGCTGGTCTTCTGTACACCGGGCAGCACCACATCAAGGACTTTGACCGCCTCGGCCACCACTTCCGGGCCGATCCCGTCGCCGCCGATGATCGCCAGTTTCATGAGCGCTTCACGACAGATCAACCACCTCAAGCTTGTTGGCGCCCACCGCGGCCGCGATCGCCGACCGCACATCGCCGGGCACGTCTTGGCTCAACCGCAGCAGAATCGTCGCTGCCGGGCCTTCGACGTCCTCAGACAACTGCGCGGCGTGAATATTCACCCCGGCCGCACCCAGCAAGGTGCCGATCTTGCCCAATGCCCCGGGCTGGTCGAAATAGTTGATCACCAGGTTCGTGCCTTCGGCGCGCAGGTCAAAGTGGCGGCCGTTGATCTGCACGATCTTCTGCACCTGCTGCGGACCGGCCAGCGTACCGGCGACGTTGACGCTCGAACCGTCGTGGGCGACGGCCAGCACATCGACGACACTGCGATAGTTGGGGCTTTCCGAGGCCGTGTTGATTTCGGCGGTGACGCCGCGTTCGGCGGCCAGCGCCGGTGCGTTGACGAAGGTCACCGGGCCCTCGATGACTGCCGAGAACAGCCCGCGCAGAGCCGAAAGCTTCAGCACCTCAACCTCTTCGGAGGCCAGCTCGCCGCGCACTTGCACCGACAACGACACCGGTGGCCCGTCGGACAGCGTGGCCGCCAGCACCCCGAGCTTGCGCACCAGGTCGAGCCAGGGCGCCACCTCTTCGTTGACCACGCCGCCGCCGACGTTGACGGCATCGGGAACGAATTCTCCGGCCAGAGCGAGCTTCACGCTTTCCGCGACGTCGGTGCCGGCCCGGTCCTGGGCCTCGGCGGTGGACGCGCCCAGATGCGGTGTGACCACCACCTGCGGCAGCTCGAACAGTGGGCTCTCGGTGCACGGCTCTTTACCGAAAACGTCGAGGCCGGCCGCACGCACGTGGCCGCTGCTCACCGCTTCGGCCAGCGCCGCCTCGTCCACCAGGCCGCCGCGGGCGGCGTTGACGATGATGACGCCCGGCTTGGTCTTCGCCAGCGCCTCCTTGTCGATCAGGCCTGCCGTCTCGGGCGTCTTCGGCAGATGGACCGAGATGAAGTCGGCGCGGGCAAGCAGGTCGTCGAGAGGCAGCAGTTCGATGCCCAGCTGTGCGGCGCGGGCCGGCGATACATAAGGGTCGTAGGCGATGACGTGGGTGCCGAAGGCCGCGATCCGCTGGGCCACCAGTTGGCCGATCCGGCCCAGCCCCACCACGCCGACGGTTTTGCCGAAAATCTCGGTACCCGAAAAGGACGACCGCTTCCAGGTGTGTTCGCGCAGCGAAGCATCGGCCGCCGCTATCTCGCGGGCCGCTGCCAGCAGCAGCGCCAATGCGTGCTCGGCGGCGCTGTGGATATTCGACGTCGGTGCGTTGACCACCAGCACACCGCGCTCGGTGGCCGCGTCCACGTCGACGTTGTCCAGCCCAACACCGGCGCGGGCGACGATCTTCAGCTTGGGGGCCGCTGCCAGCACCTCGGCGTCGACAGTGGTGGCCGAGCGCACCAGCAGCGCGTCGGCCTCGGCCACCGCAGCCAGCAGCTTCTCCCGATCGGGGCCGTCGACCCAGCGCACCTCGACCTGGTCTCCCAGCGCTGCAACGGTTGATTGGGCGAGTTTGTCGGCGATTAACACAACAGGCAGATTCACCCGGACAGCCTATCGGCTGTCATTTACGGGTAAACGTCACCGTCGTTGGCAGCGGGGGCGAACGGGCTGACCACCGCCGTAACCCGCCTTGAACGTCCAGGTGATCGAGGCCGATCCAACCTTGGGCCGCGGAATCCCGCCCGCGGCCGGACCCAGGATTTCGCCGAGTCGAACTTTGGCGTGAAGTCACATCCGCCACAGGAGCCTCCGCCGGAGGGGGCATGCTGCCTGCCCGCCTTCCGGCGGCAAGCCCGGTTGAACGCAAAGCCGGCACGCGGGACCGTCGCTGCACGGCGGCAAACTGTCGATCCCTTTCTGCTGAGCCCGGTGTGGCATATGTGATTGACACGGTTCACGCGGCAGCGGCAACTGGGCCAATACATTTCGCGACTCAACACCGCAATGCCTACGATGACGCCGTGTCCAAAGTTGCGATCATCTACTATTCGGCCACCGGTCATGGCACCGCGATGGCGCAGCGCGTCGCTGCCGCGGCCGAGTCGGCGGGCGCCGAAGTCCGCCTGCGGCACGTCGCCGAAACCCACGACCCCCAATCGTTCGCCCACAACCCGGCCTGGACGGCGAACTACGAAGCGACCAAGGATCTTCCGGTGGCCACCGGCGACGACATCGTCTGGGCCGACGCGGTGATCTTCGGCTCACCGACTCGCTTCGGCTCTCCCGCAGCGCAATTGCGCACCTTCCTCGACTCGCTGGGTGGGCTGTGGGCCCAAGGCAAGCTCGCGGACAAGGTTTATGCGGCCTTCACGTCCTCCAACACCCTGCACGGCGGTCAGGAAACCACCCTGGTCACGCTGTACATCACGCTGATGCATTTCGGCGGCATCATCGTGCCGCCGGGATACACAGACCCGCTGAAGTTCGCCGACGGCAACCCGTACGGGGTGAGCCTGGTATCCACCCACGACAACATCAACGAATTCGATGACGCCACCGAGAACGCCCTCGACCACCTGGCCCGCCGGGTGGTCTCGGTCGCCGACCGGCTGGCGTCGTAGATGACCGCGACATCGACGTTATCGCGGCGACTTGCCCCGAAAACTGACGCGTTAACGTCGATCTCGATGGACGCGTCAGGCGGTCTCGGTGATCGGCCGGTCGACCCAGCTCATCAGGTCGCGCAGCTTCTTGCCGGTCACCTCGATGGGATGCTCGGCATTTTGCTTACGGAGGTCCTCGAGTTGCTTGTTGCCGCCCTCGATGTTGGCGACCAGCTTCCTGACGAAGGTGCCGTCCTGGATCTCGCGCAGGATCTCACGCATCCGCTCCTTGGTGCCGGCGTCGATGATTCGCGGACCCGAGAGATATCCACCGAACTCCGCGGTATCGGACACCGAGTAATTCATCCGGGCAATACCGCCCTCGTACATCAGGTCGACGATGAGCTTGAGCTCGTGCAGCACCTCGAAGTACGCCATCTCCGGCGGATAGCCCGCCTCGACCATCACATCGAAACCGGCTTTCACCAATTCCTCTGTGCCACCGCACAATACGGCTTGCTCACCAAACAGGTCGGTTTCCGTCTCGTCTTTGAATGTCGTTTTGATGACGCCGGCCCGGGTGCCGCCGATGGCCTTGGCGTAGGACAACGCCAGCGCCTCGCCCTCTCCGGTCGGGTCTTGGTCGACGGCAATCAGGCAGGGCACGCCCTTGCCGTCGACGAACTGGCGGCGCACCAGGTGACCGGGCCCCTTGGGAGCGACCATCGCGACGGTGACATCGGAAGGCGGCTTGATCAGCCCGAAGTGAATGTTGAGTCCGTGGCCGAAAAACAGCGCATCACCAGGCCGCAGATTGGGTTCGATGTCGTTTGTGAAGATTTCGGCCTGGGCGGTGTCGGGCGCCAGCAGCATGATCACGTCGGCCCACTTGGCGACCCCGGCGGGGGTGTCGACGTCCAGGCCCTGCTCTTCGACCTTGGCCCGCGACTTCGAACCCTCCTTCAGTCCGACGCGCACCTGCACGCCTGAGTCGCGCAGGCTCAGCGAGTGCGCGTGCCCTTGGCTGCCGTATCCGATTACGCCTACTTTGCGGCCCTGGATTATCGACAGGTCTGCATCGTCGTCGTAGAACATCGGCAATGCCTCCCCGGACGGGTTCGCCACTTCACTATCTCCTTCTTTGTTGGGCTTCTCAAGCGCGCGAAATTTACTTCGCGGTACCGATACCGCGCGGACCGCGGGACAACGACACCACTCCTGATTGAACGATTTCCCGGATACCGAAAGGTTCCAGCACCCGCAGCAGCGCCTCGATCTTGCCGCGGTTACCGGTTGCCTCAATCGTCAGCGCGTCCGGTGATACGTCAATTACCTTGGCGCGAAACAGGTTCACCGCTTCGATCACCTGGCTGCGGCTACCGGCGTCGGCGCGCACCTTGATCAGCGCCAACTCCCGGGACACCGAGTTGTCCTCGTCCAGCTCGACGATCTTGATGATGTTGATCAGCTTGTTGAGCTGCTTGGTGATCTGCTCGAGCGGAGTCTCCTCGGCGGAGACCACAATGGTCATCCGCGACATGTCCTTCTGCTCGGTGGCACCCACCGCCAGCGACTCGATGTTGAAACCGCGCCGGGAGAACAGCGCCGCCACCCGCGCGAGCACGCCAGGCTTGTCTTCGACCAGCACCGACAAGGTGTGCGTCTTCGCGTTCATCAGGCGTGCCCTTCGCTTTCGTCGTCGAACAACGGGCGAATGCCGCGGGCGGCCTGGATCTCGTCATTGCTGGTCCCGGCGGCCACCATCGGCCACACTTGCGCGTCAGCGCCGACGATGAAGTCGATCACTACCGGACGGTCGTTGATCGCGCGCGCCTGGTTGATCACGTCGACGACGTCTTCTTCACGCTCGCAGCGCAATCCGACGCAACCCAATGCCTCGGCCAGCTTCACGAAGTCCGGAATGCGATGCGAATGCGTTGCCAGGTTGGTCTGCGAATAGCGCTCCTGATAGAAGAGGCTCTGCCACTGGCGCACCATGCCCAGGTTGCCGTTGTTGATCAGCGCCACTTTGATCGGAGCTCCTTCGATCGCGCAGGTGGCCAGCTCCTGGTTGGTCATCTGGAAACAGCCATCGCCGTCGATCGCCCACACCTCCGCGTCCGGGCGAGCGATCTTGGCGCCCATGGCCGCCGGAACGGCGAACCCCATGGTGCCCAGCCCGCCGGAGTTGAGCCAGGTGCGCGGCTTCTCGTAGGAGATGAACTGCGCCGCCCACATCTGATGCTGGCCGACGCCGGCGACGTACACGGCGTCCGGACCGGCGATGTTGCCCAGTGTGGAGATCACGTGCTCCGGGCTCAGGCTGCCGTCGCTCTGCGGCCCGTAGCTCACCGGGTAGGTAGACCGAACGTTGTCCAGATACGCCCACCATTCGGTCATGTCGATGTTGCCGGGAATCTCATAGTGGCGCAGCATCGCTAGCAGCTCGATGATGACGGCTTTGACGTCGCCGACGATCGGCACGTCGGCATGCCGGTTCTTACCGATCTCGGCAGGGTCGATGTCGGCGTGGATGACCTTGGCTTCAGGCGCGAAGGTGTCGAGCTTTCCGGTCACCCGGTCGTCGAAGCGGGTGCCCAGGGCGATCAGCAAGTCGCTGCGCTGCAGTGCTGCCACCGCGGCCACCGTGCCGTGCATGCCGGGCATGCCCAGGTGCTGGGAATGGCTGTCGGGAAATGCACCGCGCGCCATCAGCGTGGTGACCACGGGGATGCCGGTCAGCTCAGCCAAATCGCGCAGCTGCTCGGTCGCCTCGCCGCGAATGACACCACCGCCCACGTAAAGCACGGGTTTGCGGGCGGCCCCGATCAGCTTGGCGGCCTCACGGATCTGACGGTTGTGCGGTTTGGTGTTCGGTTTGTAGCCAGGCAACTCCATGCGCGGCGGCCAGCTGAACGTGCACTGGCCCTGCAGTACGTCTTTGGGGATATCGACGAGCACCGCACCCGGGCGGCCCGACGAAGCGATATGGAACGCCTCGGCGATCACCTGCGGGATTTCGTCACCCGAGCGGACCAGGAAGTTGTGCTTGGTAATCGGCATCGTGATGCCCGAGATGTCGGCCTCCTGAAAGGCGTCAGTGCCGATCAGCGCGCGACCAACCTGGCCGGTGATGGCGACAACGGGGATTGAATCCATCTGGGCATCGGCCAGCGGGGTCACCAGATTCGTGGCGCCGGGACCCGACGTGGCCATGCATACACCGACCTTGCCGGTGGCGTGCGCGTAGCCACTGGCGGCGTGACCGGCGCCCTGCTCGTGGCGGACCAGCACGTGGCGTAGCTTTTTCGAGTCGAAGAGCGGATCATAAACCGGCAGTACAGCGCCGCCCGGAATTCCGAAGATGACTTCGACGTCGAGTTCCTCCAGCGACCGGATCACCGACTGGGCGCCGGTAAGTTGCTCGGGACCGACACGTTTCGGCTTGGCCGCCGGAGACTTCGCGGTGGGCTGCACCGCGTCGGAGGCGATGTCGGCGGCACGCTGTGTCTGCGGGGCGTGCGGCCTGGTGGGAGCGCTCACTGTGTTTAGTCCTTACTCACTCTGGGAGTCTCGCTGTGGGCAAGAAAAAACCCCCGTCAGCTCAGCTGCTGCACGAGGGTTGCGCGTTGGTGCCGGATCGCTTCACATGCTGAAGTGCTAGTCAGGCACCAACGCGCTGACTAATTACTACGAGCATCCCGGGCTGTCCGGCGGTATCCATAGCGACCGACGGTAGTCTTCGCACAGCTCAGCCGTCAAATCCGGTGCCGTCGGCCGCCCCGACCGGGACGGTGGGGCAGGGGCATCCCCGGTGCGAAGCGCTCGGAAATTTGGTTGCGCGTGACGGGTGAAATGATGCTCAGGTGGCTACTGATTCGTCTCCCCAAACGCCCGTCGTGATCAAGGTGTCGTCGATGGCGCACCTGGCCGTTGGGTTCTTCACCCTGGGGTTGCTGATACCGGTGATGCTCTGGCCGCCGTCCGCGCCACTGCTTGCGATCCCGGCGGTGTTGTCGGCGATGATCATCCGGTTGCGCACCGTTGCCGATGGTCAGGGCGTGACCGTTCGAACGCTGCTGGGGAGCCGGACAGTGCGCTGGGATGACATTGACGGGCTGCGCTTCCACCGAGGTTCCTGGGCACGCGCCCGCCTCCAGAGCGGCGAAGAACTGCGATTGCCTGCGGTCACTTTCGCGACGCTGCCGCTGCTGACCGAGGCCAGTTCGGGGCGGGTTCCCAACCCCTACCGGTGAGAGCCTGGCGCCCGGTTCAGGCGATCGGATTCACACCGTTGAGCAGTACCCACACCGCGATACCGGCAGAGATGCCGGCCAGCAGGGCTACGAACGACCCGATGAAGGGCCGATGGGCCCAACCGCGGCCTGCGTCGAGACCGTAGCGGCCTGGCCCGCACAGGATGACCGCGACAGCCAGGACGATCAGCGTGATCTGGTATTCCTGCCCCTCCGGCAGGAAGAACGAGAAAGGATGCGAATGCGATCGCGCCGAGATGGTGGCCAGCAGGCCGTTGATCAGGAACGCCAGCGCACCCGCGGCGGCCACCGGCGTGAAGAATCCCAGCACCAGCAGCACGCCCGCCACGGTTTCGCCGCCGGCGCTCACGTAGGCGAGAATGTCGGCGTGCTGGTAGCCGACATCGGACAGTGAGTTCTTGAATCCGGTCACCCCCGAGCCGCCCCACCAGCCAAACAGCTTCTGCAACCCGTGGGCGCCGAGCACCACTCCCAGCCCGACCCGCAGAACCAGCAAACCCAGATGCTGGGTTCCGCGCCGGCCCACGGCGTGCAACCGGCCGTGCTGTTCGTCCGCATCGATTTCGGCAGGCTCGGCGGCGGCCGCGTAGCGGGCCGCCGGCTGCGGCTGGACATAGGGCAACGGCTCCTGATGCTCGAGCAGGTTGTAACCCGCGGCCCCGTGTGCGCCCACGGCGGCGGGGTCGCTATAGGGGATCACGGTCGTGGTTCCGGTGCTGGGGTTGAAGTCGCCTGGGTAACCGACTGGCGTCAAATCATCTTCGGGATCTACCAAACGCGCCGAGGCGGGACGTCCCGCGGTCGGCTCCGGGGATTCACCGGGCCGCTGCCAATGTCCGTCATTCGATTGACTGGTCACGGGTGTCAGGGTAAGGGCATTTAGTCCCGAATTGGGGATTTGAGCGGCGCTTTCGGCGGTAAGTCCGCCAAACCGCTCCAGATTGGCCCAAAATCGCCTCACTCGTGCGTCCGGGAGGCCCGAAAGCGAGAACTCGAGCCGAAAAGGGCGGGGTGTTGTCCGCAGGCGGAAAATGGCCCGATCGAGTGTCCGGCGGCGGGCAAAAGCACGCCTGTGGCGGCGGTGCCCGCACTGTCCGTAGCCTGTCGGTCATGCGACTACGGCGGTCAGTTCGGCGCGGGCTCGCCGCACTCTGTGCGGTAGTGCTGGCGTCGAGCGGGTGCGCACGGTTCAACGACGCCCAATCTCAACCGTTCACCACTAACCCGGAACTTCGACCCCAGCCCAGCTCGACGCCTCCTCCGCCGCCGCCGTTGCCGCCCACGCCTTTCCCCAAGGCCTGCCCGGCCCCAGGGGTGATGCAGGGATGCCTGGAGAGCACCAGCGGCCTGATCATGGGCACCGACAGCAAAACCGCGCTGGTCGCCGAACGCACGACCGGTGCCGTCAAGGAGATCTCCGTCAGCGCCGAACCGAAGGTGAAGATGGTCATCCCGGTCGACCCGTCCGGTGATGGCGGCCTGATGGACATCGTGCTGTCGCCTACCTACAACCAAGACCGGCTGATGTACGCCTACATCAGCACGCCCACCGACAACCGGGTCATCCGCATCGCCGACGGCGACATCCCGAAAGACATCCTGACCGGGATCCCCAAGGGGGCCACCGGGAACACCGGAGCGCTGATCTTCACCAGTCCCACCACGCTGGACGTGATGACCGGTGATGCAGGCAACCCGGCGATGGCCACCGATCCCAAATCGCTGGCCGGCAAGGTACTGCGCATCGAGCAGCCGACCACCATCGGGCAGGCGCCGCCGACGACGGCGTTGTCCGGCGTCGGCTCCGGCGGCGGCATGTGCATCGATCCCGTCGACGGCTCGCTGTATGTCGCCGACCGCACCCCGACGGCGGACCGGTTGCAACGCATCACCAAGACCTCGGAGGTCTCCACGGTGTGGACCTGGCCGGACAAACCGGGCGTGGCCGGGTGCGCGGCGATGGACGGGACCGTGCTGGTCAACCTCATCAACACCAAGCTGACGGTGGCAGTCCGACTGGCGCCGTCGACGGGCGCGGTCACCGGTGAACCCGACGTCGTCCGCAAGGACACCCACGCCCATGCGTGGGCGCTGCGGATGTCGCCGGACGGAAACGTCTGGGGCGCAACGGTCAACAAGACTGCCGGGGATGCCGAGAAGCTCGATGACGTGGTGTTCCCGCTCTTCCCGCAGGGCGGCGGCTTCCCGCGCAACAACGACGACAAGACCTAGCCGCCTCAGCGTCGTGCCCCGGCCTCGGCGAGGGGCGACTAATCCTTAACCCTGCCCGCAGGCGGCCAGGACCAGTTCGCGCACCCGTGCCGCATCGGCTTGCCCGCGGGTGGCCTTCATCACCGCACCGACGATCGCGCCCGCCGCGGCCACTTTGCCGCCTCGGATCTTTTCGGCCACATCGGGATTGGCGGCCAGCGCCTCGTCGACAGCGGCCTGTGTGACCGAGTCGTCGCGCACCAGCGCCAGACCGCGGGCGGTCATCACCTGCTGTGGTTCGCCCTCCCCGGCCAGCACACCCTCCACGACTTGGCGGGCCAGCTTGATGGAGAGCTGGCCCTCGTCGACCAGCGCCACCACAGCGGCGACCTGCGCGGGGGTGATGGCCAGCTCGCCCAGCGTGACGTTGGCCTCGTTGGCTTTTTGCATCAGGAAGTTCCCCCACCATGCGCGCGCCTGTTCGCTGGAGGCGCCGTGCTCGATGGTCGCGGTGACCAATTCGATCGCGCCGGCATTGACGAGATCTCGCATCACCTCGTCGGAGACACCCCACTCCTCCTGAATGCGCTTGCGGCTCAACCACGGCAGCTCGGGGATGGTCTGCCGCAACTGCTCGACCAACTCGCGGCTTGGGGCAACGGGTTCGAGGTCGGGCTCGGGGAAATAGCGGTAATCCTGGGCTGTTTCTTTGGTGCGGCCCGGGCTGGTGTACCCGGCCTCGTGAAAGTGCCTGGTCTCCTGAGTAATCCGGCCGCCGGAAGCCAGGACCGCGCCCTGGCGCTGCATTTCGTAATGCACAGCGACTTCGACACTTCTCAGCGAGTTGACGTTTTTGGTCTCGGTGCGGGTTCCGAACTCGGTCGTCCCGATGGGCTTCAGCGACACGTTGGTGTCGCAACGCATCGAGCCCTGATCCATTCGAACGTCTGAGACATCCAACGCACGCAACAGATCTCGTAATGCGGTCACGTAGGACCGGGCGATCTGCGGGGCCTTGGCTCCGGTTCCCACGATCGGCTTGGTGACGATCTCGATCAGTGGCACGCCGGCACGGTTGTAGTCGAGCAACGATGTGGTCGCACCGTGGATACGGCCGGTCTCGCTGCCGAGATGGGTCAGCTTGCCGGTGTCTTCCTCCATGTGTGCCCGCTCGATCTCCACGCGCCACGTGGTGCCGTCTTCTAGCGGCACGTCAAGATAGCCGTTGATGGCGATCGGCTCGTCGTACTGCGAAATCTGGTAATTCTTCGGCATGTCCGGGTAGAAGTAGTTCTTCCGGGCGAAGCGACACCACGACACGATCTCGCAGTTCAGCGCCAGCCCGATTCGAATTGCCGACTCCACCGCGGCGCGGTTGAGCACCGGCAGAGAACCGGGCAGCCCCAGACATACTGGGCACACCTGCGTGTTGGGTTCGGCGCCGAACGTGGTGGAGCAGCCGCAGAACATTTTGGTTGCGGTGGACAGCTCAACGTGCACCTCAAGGCCGAGCACCGGATCAAAACGCGCGACGACGTCCTCGTAGTCCAGCAGATCGGCGCCGGCAGCAACACTCATGCAGTCGATCGTAGTGGTGACCGCGAGGGCGGCGGAGCCGGCCGCAGCGGGTCACCACCGGTCACCACCGGTCAGCACCGTGGTGACCGCGAGGGCGGCGGAGCCGGCCGCAGCGGGTCACCACCGGTCAGCACCGTGGTGACCGCGAGGGCGGCGGAGCCGGCCGCAGCGGGTCACCACCGGTCAGCACCGTGGTGACCGCGAGGGCGGCGGAGCCGGCCGCAGCGGGTCACCACCGGTCAGCACCGTGGGGACCGCGAGGGCGGCGGACGGGAGGCCTGCGCTCGGTCGGACTCTCTACTCCTGCCCGGGACCATGTCGGCCAGCACGGCCGCCATTTCCAGGTAGCTGCGCCGGCTTTCCTTGCTCAGTCGATCCAGCTCGATCTGTTTACCCTTATGTACATGCCGATCGAACGGCAGCACCACCGTGGCGGCGACGCGAGCGGACAATTGATCGAGTTCCTTGGCGGCCACATTGTCCACCTTGGCCGGCTCGACGTGGTTTATCGCAAGTACAGTCGACTCTACCAATCGCCGATATCCGTTGTGGCACAACCAGTCTAGCGTTGTCCTGGTCTTTCGTATCGCATCGATTGAGGTGCTGGTGACCACGACGAGGGCCCGTGACTCCGGCAAAACCTCCTCCATCACAACGGAATTGAGTGCCTTGGCGCAGTCCACCAACACCACCGAATAGTGGTTCCTCAGGATCGAAAACGCTTTGACGACGTCGTGATGCTCCAGCCGCCAGTCGGTGTGCGCATAGTCCGGCAAACCGAGCACTTCCAGGCCGAAGCTGTTCATGTAGGTGTGCGCCCGTACATCCGTGTATTGCCTGACCACATCGTCGGTGAGGAGGTCGGCCAAGCTCAGGGGGTTTGGGCGACCGTGCCGCTCTGCCAAGTCCCCGGCGTCGATGTCGAGGGCGACTATCCGGTCATGGCGCACGTCGGCGAAGGTTGAGCCGAGTGCCTCCACCACCGCGGTCTTGCCGACACCGCCTTTGAGGTTGAGAACAGCGATGGGAAATGCGCCGCCCACGACCGTACGGATGCGGTCGCGAAGATCCTGCTCGTATCGTGAGTCTTTGCCGGGGCCCAGATCAATGCCGGTAACGCGTTGGATCAGATCACGCCAGCTAAAGCTCGAAGAGCCCTCAGTGTCCTGTTGGTCGAGCCCGTCGAGCGCCATCCCGCCCGGCAGCCGCGCACGGCGCAACGGCGCAGGGGCCCGCGACGGCGGGGACGGCGCAGTTGGGACCGGAGGCTGAGCCGATCTAGACGGCTGCCGGTACGCGGACGCATCCGGGCGGTAGGGCCGCGGCTCCGTGGCACCTGCCGGGTCGGCGTCGGCGTGCCAACTGGGCGAACGCGGCTGGTGCTCCGGCGGGCACGGCTGCCCCGCCGACGCAGCGGGCTGCTGAACGACTCCGCGAATTGAACCGCGGTGGCTCATCCCCCCGTTATAACCGTTTTGAGTCGGTCCGAAAACCACAAATATGCGCCGAACACGTCAGAGCCGGTCAATTCGCCGGCAAATTCAGTCAGTCGTTAGGTCGGAGCTACCCGTTGTTCGCCGAACGCGTCGCCGTTAACCGAAGAAAGCGGCAGCGTCGTCGTAGCGGCTTTCGGGCACCAGCTTGAGTTGCCGTACGGCATCCGCCAGCGGCACCCGGCCGATGTCCTGCCCCCGCAGCGACACCATCTGGCCGTATTCCCCGGCGTGGGCGGCATCGGCGGCGTTGACGCCGAACCGGGTGGCCAGCACCCGGTCGTATGCCGTCGGAGTACCGCCCCGCTGGACGTGGCCGAGCACGGTCACCCGGACTTCCTTATTGATCCGCTTTTCCACGTCGACGGCCAGCTGGGCGGCCACGCCGGTGAAACGCTCATGGCCAAACTCGTCAATTCCGCCTTCTCGTAACGTGATTGAGCCAGCGATCGGCTTGGCGCCTTCGGCCACCACGCAAATAAAGTGCGAGTCTCCGCGCTGAAAGCGCCGTTTGACGAGCCGGCAAACTTCTTCGACATCGAAGGGCTGCTCGGGGATCAGCGTCATATGCGCACCCGAAGCCAGCCCCGCGTTCAATGCGATCCAGCCCGCGTGTCTGCCCATCACCTCCACGAGCATCACCCGCTGGTGCGATTCGGCGGTGCTGTGCAACCGGTCGATAGCCTCGGTGGCTACGGTCAACGCGGTATCGTGGCCGAAAGTCACATCGGTGCAATCGATGTCGTTGTCGATGGTCTTCGGCACTCCGACCACCGGAACGTTTTCATCGGAGAGCCAGTGTGCGGCCGTCAGGGTGCCTTCACCACCGATGGGGATGAGTACGTCGATCCCGTTGTCGTCGAGGGTCTGTTTGATCTGGTTCAGCCCGGCCCGCAGTTTGTCGGGGTGTACGCGGGCGGTGCCCAGCATCGTTCCACCCTTGGCCAGCAGCCGGTCATTGCGGTCGTCGTTTTTGAGCTGCATGCGCCGGTTCTCCAGCAACCCGCGCCACCCGTCCTGGAATCCGACCACCGACGAGCCGTACCGGGCGTCACAGGTACGCACCACCGCCCGGATGACGGCGTTGAGCCCAGGGCAGTCGCCGCCTCCGGTGAGAACTCCGATCCGCATGCCCTTTATCTTGCACCGAGGCAGGCCAGCGCCGCGAGCAGACGCACAATCGCATCAAACAGCCGCTCGCTGTGCGATTCTGCGTCTTCTCGCGGCCTAGATCGCGCTCGGCAGCGGCCCGCGGGCAGCCTCGTAGGCGGCGCCCACCCGGTAAATGCGGTCGTCGGCCAGCGCGGGTGCCATGATCTGCAGCCCGACCGGCAGGCCGTCGTCCGGGGACAGACCCGACGGCACCGACATGCCGCAGTGGCCCGCCAGGTTGAGCGGCAGCGTGCACAAGTCGAACAGGTACATCGCCAGCGGATCATCGACCTTCTCGCCGAGCGGGAACGCGGTGGTCGGAGTCGTGGGCGACACCACAACGTCGACGGATCGGTAGGCCTGGTCCAGGTCGCGGGCGATCAGGGTACGCACCTTCTGGGCCTGGTTGTAGTAGGCGTCGTAGTAACCGGCCGACAGTGCGTAGGTGCCGATCATGATGCGCCGCTTGACCTCCGGCCCGAAACCTGCGGCCCGGGTCAATGCCATCACTTCCTCGGCGCTGTGGGTGCCGTCATCACCGACTCGCAGCCCGTAGCGCATCGCGTCGAAGCGCGCCAGGTTGCTCGACACCTCCGACGGCAGGATCAGGTAGTAGGCGGCCAACGCGTATTCGAAGTGCGGGCAGTCGACCTCGCTGACCTCGGCGCCCAGGGTGGTCAGCTGCTCGACCGCTGCCTCAAACGACGCCAGCACTCCCGGCTGGTAGCCCTCGCCGCGCAACTGCTTGACCACGCCGACGCGCACTCCACGCAGGTCACCATCGGCGCCGGCTTTGGCGCCGCCCACGACATCGGGCGGCGCCGCGTCCACGGACGTGGAGTCGCGGGCGTCGTGCCCGGCGATCACCTGATGCAGCAGTGCGGTGTCCAGTACGGTGCGCGCGCACGGGCCGCCTTGATCCAGCGACGACGCGCAAGCCACCAGCCCGTAGCGGGACACGGTGCCATAGGTGGGTTTGACACCGACCGTCGCGGTCAGCGCGGCCGGCTGCCGGATGGACCCGCCGGTGTCGGATCCGATGGCCAGCGGAGCCTGGAACGCGGCCAGCGCCGCTGCGCTGCCGCCGCCGGAGCCACCGGGCACCCGGTCGACGTTCCACGGGTTACGGGTGGGGCCGTAGGCGGAGTTCTCCGTCGACGAGCCCATCGCGAACTCGTCCATGTTGGTCTTTCCCAGGATCGGGATTCCCGCGGCACGCAACCGCGCGGTGACGGTGGCGTCATAGGGCGAACGCCAGCCCTGCAGGATCTTGGACCCGCAGGTGGTGGGCATGTCGAGGGTGGTGAAGACGTCCTTGAGCGCCAGCGGCACCCCGGCCAGCGCTGATGGCAGCCGTTGCCCTGCGGCCACCGCCTCGTCGACGACGGCCGCCGCGGCCAGTGCCTCGTCGGCCGCCACATGCAGGAAGGCGCGGTACCGCTCGTCGGTTGCCTCGATTTGGTCCAGGCACGCCTGGGTGACCTCGACCGACGACAACTCCTTGGCGGCGATCTTGGTGGCGAGCGTCGCGGCATCGGAGCGGATGATCTCGGTCATTCGCTATCCCCCAGGATCTGGGGGACGGCGAACCGGCCATCAACGGCCTCGGGTGCCTCGGCCAGCGCCTCCTGCTGCGTGAGGCAGGGCGCGATCTCGTCGGGACGGGTGACGTTGACGTCCTTGAGTGGGTTGCCGGTGGGTTCGACGCCGGTGACGTCGACCGTCTGCACCTGGCTGACGTGGGCCAGGATGGCCTCGAGTTGGCCGGCGAAGCCGTCTAGCTCGCTGTCGGTCAACGCCAGCCGGGACAGCCGGGCCAGGTGCGCCACCTCGTCGCGGGAGATTTGAGACACGAGCGAAAAGCCTAACGTGGGCGACCCTGCAGGCCGGAACGGCCTGAGGTGGGGCAGGCACTCAGGCTGGGCCGGCCTGGCCCATCGGACCAAGCCGAAATGCCGTCCCCGCATACCTGTGTAACAGTGTTGGCCGTGCCGTCGTATCTGTTGCGCATTGCGCTGGTCGATCGACCAGGCAGCCTGGGCTCGCTGGCTGTGGCGCTCGGTTCGGTGGGCGCCGACATCCTGTCGCTCGACGTGGTGGAGCGCAGCTCCGGTTATGCGATCGACGACCTGGTCATCGAGCTGCCGCTGGGGTCGATGCCCGACACGTTGATCACCGCCGCCGAGTCGCTCCCCGGTGTCCGGGTGGACAGCGTCCGTCCGCATACCGGCCTGCTGGAAGCGCACCGCGAGCTGGAACTTCTCGACCATGTCGCCGCGGCCACCGACAACGCGTCCCGGCTCCAGGTTCTGGCCGACGGGGCACCCATAGTGCTGCGCGTGAGCTGGTGCACGGTGCTCCGCAGTGCGAAAGGAGAGCTAAAGCGTCTGGCCGGCAGCCCGGGCTCTCCGGAAACCAAGGCGAACTCGGCCCCGTGGCTGCCGATCGAGCATGCCGCAACGCTGGACAATACCGCCGAGTGGGTGCCGCAGGCGTGGCGCGATATGGACACCACAATGGTCGCGGCCCCGTTGGGCGACCCGCACACGGCGGTGGTGCTGGGCCGCCCGGGTCCGGAATTCCGGCCATCAGAGGTGGCTCGGCTGGGTTATCTCGCCGGAATCGTGGCCACCATGCTGCGCTGAATTAACGAGGCTTTGCAGCCGATCCGGAAGTCACCACTGGGTCGTCGTCGTCCCACAGCAGCAGCTGACGAACGGCCGGACGCGGCCCATAGGGTCGCAGCATCGAGCTGGCCGGACGGGGGCGCACCCGCTGGGGCCACCAGAACCAGCGCCCGAGAAGCGTTGCGACGGAAGGCGTCATGAATGACCGCACGATCAGCGTGTCGAACAACAACCCGAGGCCGATGGTCGTCCCAATTTGACCGAGAACTTGAAAACCGCTGAAGACGAAGGCACACATGGTGAAGGCGAAAACGAGGCCGGCAGAAGTGACTACCGAGCCCGAGCCTGCCATCGCGCGGATGACGCCGGTCTTGAGTCCGGCGCCGATCTCCTCTTTGAATCGGGAGATCAACAGCAGGTTGTAGTCGGATCCCACCGCCAGGAGCAGGATTACGGCCAGCGCAAGCACGACCCAATACAACTGAATGCCGAAAATGTACTGCCAGACCAGCACGGACAGCCCGAACGAGGCGCCCAGCGAGAGGGCTACGGTGCCCACGATGACGAGCGCGGCAATCAGGCTTCGCGTGATGATCATCATGATCAGCAAGATCAGGCTCAGTGCGGCGAATGCCACGATCATCAGGTCGTACTTGGCGGCGTCCTGGATGTCATAGTAGGTCGCCGCGGTGCCGCCCAGATAGATGTGGGCGTCGGCCATGGGCGTGCCCTTCAAGGCTCCGTGTGCGGCCTTCTTGATCGGGTCGATATGCGAGATTCCCTCGGTGGTCGCCGGATCACCTTCATGAGTGATGATCATGCGAGCGGCCTTGCCGTCAGGTGAGAGGAACAATTTCAGCCCGCGCTTGAAATCGGGGTTGTCGAAAACCTCGGGAGGCAGGTAGAAGGTGTCGTCGTTTTTTGCGGCATCGAAGGCTCGCCCCAGCGCCGTCGCGTTTTCGATCGCGGCCGCCGTCTGGGCGAAAATGCCGGACTGGGTGGCGTAGTTCGCCAACGCCAATTCGCGATTGGTCTCCTGGCTCTGGATCTGGGAAGGTATCAGCGCCACCAGCTTCGGCTGCAGCGCGTCGAGTTTGTCGAGCGTGGCCGTGAGGTCCTCGAATTTCTCGGTGAGCTGGTTGATGCCGTCCAGGGCGTCCAACACGGACCTGATCGCAAAGCAGGCCGGGATGTCGAAGCAATGCCTCTCCCAGTAGAAGTAGCTCCGAATCGGCCGGAAGAAATCGTCGAAATTCGCGACCTTGTCCCGGAGGTCCTTGATCGTGGCGATCGTGTCGTGAAAGTTTTGGGCCTCGCTGTGAGTAGTCGCGGCCAGTTCTTGCTGCAGAACGTACTGCTGCTTCAAAATATTGATCGTTTTCGCCAGCTCACCGGCCTGCTTGAGTAAGTCGTTCGCGCGATCTCGCTGATAGGTCAGGTTTTCCTGCTGGTTGGCGCTTTGCGCGCTGATCGTAAAGGCGAGCGAACTGTGGTCAAGCGGGGTTCCCAGGGGCCTGGTGATCGCCTGCACCTGGGCGATGCCCGGTACGTGGAACACCGCCTTGGCCACTCGGTCCAGGATGAGCATGTCGGCCTGGTTACGCATGTCATGATCCGTTTCGACCATGAGCAATTCGGGCTCCAGCCGGGCGCGCGAGAAGTGCCGCTCGGCGGCCGCGTAGCCGACATTGGCCGGCGCGCTGGCGGGCATGTAGGGGCGCGTGTCATAACTCGTCTTATATCCGGGCAACGCGATCAGCCCGACGAGGGCCAACGCGCACGCCGCCACGAGAACGGGTCCGGGCCAGCGGACGATGGCCGTGCCGATCCGCCGCCATCCGCGGATCCTCATCGCGCGCTTCGGGTCGAAGATGCCTATCGCGGCTCCCAGAGTGAGCACAGCCGGGCCCAGGGTAAGCGAGGCCAGCAGCGCAACGAGGATACCGATGGCGGCGGGAATACCCAGGCTGTGGAAATACGGCAGCCGGGTGAAGCTCAGACAAAAGACCGCACCGGCAACGGTCAGGCCCGAACCCAGGACGATGTGCGCCGTTCCGCGATACATGATGTAGAAGGCGGATTCTCGCTCCTCGCCGGCCCCGCGCGCTTCTTGGTAGCGGCCGACGAAAAATATCGCGTAGTCCGTTCCCGCGGCGATCACCAGCAACGTGAGCAGATTCGTCGAGTAGGTCGACAGCCCTATTACCCCGGCGTTCCCAAGAAAGGCGACGATTCCCCGAGCGGCGGCCATCTCGATGAGGACCGTTAAGAGCACCAGGATCGTGGTGAGGACGGAGCGGTAGACGAAGAACAACATCAACGTGATCATCCCGACGGTGATCGCGGTGACCTTTGCGGTCCCCTTGCTGCCCACGTCGAACTGATCCGAGATCAGCGGCGCCGGCCCGGTGACATACGCCTTGACACCCGTCGGCGGTTGCGTGTGGTCGACGATGTCGCGCACGGCGCCGACGGACTCGTTGGCCAACGCCGAGCCTTGATTACCCGCAAGATTCACCTGAACGTAGGCGGCCTTGCCGTCCGTGCTCTGCGATCCCGCTGCGGTCAGGGTGTCACCCCAGAAGTCCTGAACATGCTCGACGTGCTTGCGGTCCTGTTCGAGCTTCCGGATCAATGAGTCGTAAAAGCGGTGGGCGTCCGCGCCGAGCGGCGTATCACCTTCCAGGACGATCATGGCCGTACTGTCAGTGTCGAATTCATGGAACACGTGACCGATGCGCTTGATCGCCTTGAACGACGGCGCATCGGGTGAGCTCAGGGCCACGTTGTGAGTTCTTCCAACCTCTTCCAGCTGCGGCACCGCAATGTTCGTGATGGCGGCGAGTGCTACCCAGAGCAGCAGGATCGGCACCGAAAGCCGGCGGATGGTGTGCGGTACAAAAGCCCGCTTGGGTTCGTCGTTGCTCATCCGGATTTGTCCAGGCAGAAGGTGTAGGCGTCGACTTTGTTGACGGTGCGTTCGTCTTTGACTTCACCGTTGACGATGATGCGGCAGCCGATGGTGTCGCCGTTGCCCTGTGCCACGACGTTGCCGAGCACGGCGGGCTGGGTGGTGGTGATCGTGTACGACCAGGGCAGGGGAGCGTTTTTGACTTGCTGCGGCTGAGCGTTCACATCGAGGTAGTTGATGGTTGCCACGGCGCCCGGTGCGCCAAAGACCTCGAGGACCACTTGCTTGGGGTTGAACGGGACGATCTCATTGGAGATGCCGCCGTTGGCCGAAGTGCTGTTATGCGACCCGAAGATTCCGTGCAGGCGATAGATGGCAAATCCCGTCATCGCGACTACCACCAGTGCGACTAGCAGCATCCACCCCCGTCTGACGAGGTTGGCAATCGAAATCCCTTCCACCCAAAGGCCTTTCGATCGGACGAAACGCTCACTGTCGGGCGAAGGCAGCTGCTCGACGCTTCGAGCGTGATCGGCAGCTCTCACAGTACGGTACTGGACCGTACTGTACAAGAGACGCAAGCGTACACATTGGTTGCGCGCAACTCTTGGAATCTGCCCAGTTGGCAATCGGCGGCTTACCCGCTGAATCGGGTGAGTCCCGGGAGGATGACCTCGTCGACGAGAACTTGCACCGTGCGACGGGTGGGCGGCCGGTCGGACGTGATGGACCGGAAGATGAGGTACCCGGGCAACAGGTCCCAGAGTTCATCGACGATGGCGGCCTCGACGATCTCACCCCGATCCACGGCCTGTTGCAGAACGTGCTGGATCAGGGCTTTGCGCTGATCGATGAATTGGTGCTGCATGGCGTCGTTGAGCGCGGGGTGTCGGGACACCTCGACGAGCACCGCGCGGATGGTGCTGGCGTGCTGACGGCCCTGCTGACAGATGGTCTCCCCCAGCTGCAGCAAATCGCCACGCAATGTGCCCGTGTCCGGCGGGACCGCGACCTGGCGGACGCCCTCGATGAAGGCGGCCAACACCAATTCGGCTTTGGAGGGCCAGCGTCGGTACACCGTGGCCTTGCTGGCCCGGGCGGCGCTGGCGACCGCTTCCACCGTCAATCGGTCATAGCCGTGTTCCTGCAACAGCCGCAAAGTCACCGCAAGCAACTCGGCCTCTCGCGGAGACCACGGTGATAACTGCGCGGACCGATCGGCAGTCTGGGTCATAACGCCCACGATAGAGCCGCTGCGGCGGAAGGGGGCGCGCCGGCGTGTGGCCACGCGGGCGCGGCACACCACCGCGGCCACGAGGATCGGCGTACTAGCCGGCTCCCGCGGACCGTTCGCGCTCCTGCTCTCGTTCGCGCGCGGCCAGCGCCGCGGGCGAATGCGCCAGGTAGTCCATCGCCATGTGCGTGGATGCCTCGGTGCTGGGATGGTGGCTGGGCCTCAGGTACCGGACCGGCACGGTCACGATGAGCTTCCACGGTCCTGGCACTCGATACTGGCGGGCGGCGCGCAACCAGTCGCGCCAGCGTGGCGTGGAGTCGATGGTCGGGTCGTGCGCCATCAAGTACCGCACTCCCACTAACCACCAGAACACGAACTGAGGCATGGTCACCAGCATCGACAACGCCCGCAGCGGGTAGTTGCCGCACGCGTTCTGGTAGACGTCGAACACCAGCGAGCGATGCTCGATCTCCTCGGCGCCGTGCCAGCGCAGCAGGTCGAGCATGGTCTCGTCGGTTCCCGCGTAATCGAGGCCGCGGTTCTGGATCACCCATTGACCTAACACGGCCGTGAAATGCTCGAGGGCCGCGACGTCGGCGAGGCGCCGGTAGAGCCACCAACGTTGCAGTCGTTTCGGCCAGTTGGGTTTTTGGTCACCGAGCGTGGACAGCCACTTCTGCAGCTTGTCCGTATAGGGCGTGGTGTCGATCCCCTGCTCCGCCAAATGATCGAGCACCATCTGGTGAGCCCAGGCGTGCCAGGACTCCTGCTGAATGAATGGCTTTATGGCCGCGCGTAGTTCGGGGTCGTCGACCATCGGCTCGGCCTCGTTGACGACTTGGATGAACCATCGCTCGCCGGCTGGCAGCAGCAAATGCAGCACGTTCATCACGTGCGTGGAGAACGGGTCGTCGGGAACCCAGTGCAGCGGCGTATCCGACCAGTCGAATCGGACTTTCCGGCGGTACGCCGGATATCCGTCATGGTGTATCTGTACCTCGGTCATCGGCAGTCCCCCAATCCAACACCCCGACCCGTGGTCGGGAGTACCCCGTCGCGGCGGTGCGCAAGCACGCTCGGGTTGCCGACGCGGTCAATCGGTTACTCGGGGGCCGGTTTCGCAGCGGGTCCCTCTGCGAGCAGCCGGCGAAACCCGTCCTCGTCGAGGATGGGCACCCCCAGCTCGACCGCCTTGTCGTACTTGGAACCCGGCGAATCGCCGGCCACGACGTAGTCGGTCTTCTTCGACACCGAACCGGCGGCCTTTCCGCCACGCGCGACGATCGCCTCCTTGGCGTCGTCGCGGGAAAACCCGGTCAGCGAACCGGTGACCACAATCGTGAGCCCCTCGCAGATGCGCGGCACGCTGGTGTCGCGCGCGTCAGCCATCCGCACCCCGGCGTCCCGCCACTTGTCGACAATGGCGCGATGCCAGTCGACGCTGAACCACTCGGTGAGCGAGGCGGCAATCGTCGGTCCGACACCCTCAACCGCGGCCAACTGCTCGGTTGACGCCGACATGATCGCGTCCAGGCTGCCGAACTCGGTCGCCAGGGCACGGGCGGCCGTCGGCCCGACATGCCGGATCGACAGGGCCACCAGTACCCGCCATAGCGGTACCTTCTTGGCCTTCTCCAGGTTGTCGAGCAGCCGTCTGCCGTTGGCGGATAACGAGCCGGCCTTGGTTCGGAAGAGCTCGGTGCGCAACAGGTCGTCCTCGGTGAGGGTGAACAGATCGCCCTCGTCGGCGATCACCCCGGCCTTCAGCAGCGCGATGGCCGCCTCGTAACCGAGCCCCTCGATGTCGAGTGCCCCGCGACCGGCGACGTGAAATACGCGCTCCCGCAGTTGCGCCGGACAGGACCGGGCATTTGGACAGCGGATGTCGGCATCGCCTTCCTTGGCCGGGGCCAACGTGGTCCCGCACTCGGGACACGTGGTGGGCATGACGAATTCGCGTTCGGAGCCGTCCCTCAAGTCGACGACGGGACCCAGCACTTCCGGAATCACGTCGCCGGCTTTGCGGATCATCACGGTGTCGCCGATCAGCACCCCCTTGCGCTTGACCTCACTGGCGTTGTGCAGGGTGGCCAGCCCTACTGTCGACCCGGCCACCTTCACCGGTGTCATCAACGCGAACGGCGTGACGCGTCCGGTGCGCCCGACATTCACCCGGATGTCGAGCAGCTGGGTCTGTGCTTCCTGGGGCGGGTACTTGTATGCGACGGCCCACCGCGGCGCCCGGGACGTCGTCCCCAGCCGGCGTTGCAACGCGAAGTCGTCGACTTTGACCACCACGCCGTCGATTTCGTGGTCGATGTCATAGCGGTGCTCGCCCCAGTAGCTGATCCGATCCTCCACGGCAGCAAGCCCATGCACTCGTGCCGTCTGTGCTGCCACCGGCAGCCCCCAGGCATTCAGCGCGGTGTAGGCCTCGTGCAGAGTCTTAGGCGCGAACCCTTCGGTGCGGCCGATGCCGTGGCAGGTCATCCGCAGCCTGCGCCGCGCCGTGACAGCCGGGTTTTTCTGGCGCAGCGACCCGGCCGCGCTATTACGTGGATTGGCGAACGGCGCCTTGCCCTCCTCAACCAGGCTGGCGTTGAGCGCCTCGAAATCGGCGAGCAGAAAAAAGACCTCGCCACGCACCTCGAGCACGGCAGGAATCGGGAAATGGTCACTGGCACTGAGCCGTTCGGGAACATCGTCAATCGTGCGCGCATTAAGTGTCACGTCCTCGCCGACTCGGCCATCGCCGCGCGTGGCGGCGCGTTCCAGCCGACCGTCGCGGTACACCAGCGACAACGCCACTCCGTCGATCTTGAGTTCGCACAAGTAGTGCGGATCGCGGCCGATCTCGTTCTCGACGCGATGAGTCCAGGCGACCAGCTCGTCGCGGTCGAACACGTCGTCGAGGCTTAGCATTCGCTCGAGGTGCTCGGCCTCGGTGAAGTCGGTGGCAAAGCCCGCCCCACCGACAAGCTGCGTCGGGGAATCCGGGACCCGCAGCTCAGGGTAACGATCCTCCAGCGCGACAAGCTCGTTGAACATCTTGTCGAATTCCGCGTCGGAGACGACAGGAGCGTCCTTGATGTAGTAGCGGAACTGGTGTCCACGAACTTCATCCGCCAGTTCCTGCCACTGCCGCCGAACCTCGGGCGGTACCGGATCAGCTTCTGCTGAGCTCACCCTGGCAGGCTATCCGAGGACGCCGACACGGACTCCGGTGCGCTCGCCCGCCGACTCAGCCCTCCACGTATGCCCGCAGCCGATCCACCGCCGCATCCCACCGGCGCGACAACTGCGTGAGGTAGTCACTGGCCCGGGCCAACGCTTCGGTCTGCACCGTCCATACGCGCTCGCGACCCCGCCGGCTACTGGCGACCAGCCCGGCGGATTCCAGCAGCTGCAGGTGCTTGCTGGCCGCCTGCCGAGTGACCGGAATGACGCTGGTGACCTGCGATGTCGAGCTCGGGCCCAGATCGCAGAGCCGCACGATGATGCGCAGCCGGTTCGGATCACCGAGCGCACTGAAAAAGGGGCACAGCGGCGCGTCCACGGCGACACGTCCGCTCATACCCGGGTGTCCTCCAGATACCCACGCACCAGACCGGCCTGCATCGCCCAGCCTTCGGCGTTGGCCTCGAACGCCGACGAGCGGCGTGCTTGGGGTATGGCCTCGAAACCGGATTCGGTGATGGTGAGCAACACGCCATCGGGCGTCTCCGACAGGGTGAACTCGACCAGCGTGGTCGGCTCCTGGTCATAGTCGACTTCCGGGTCGACGGCGAATGGATGCCAGCGATAGGCGAACCGCCGCTGCGGCTCGATGGCGACGATCTGCCAGGTGCTCTTCACCCCGGCGTGCGGCTCCTGACGCTTGGCGACCTCGTCGTCGACCGTGGTGGGACTGATCGCCGCAGTGACGGAAGTTCCGGCGACAAACGGCCCATCGAAGCGGACGCCGAACCAGCGGCCGAACTCCTCCGCGTCGCTGACGGCCCGCCATACCCGCTCCAGCGGCGCGCGCAGCAAAACGCGCTTCTCAATCTTCATATGCAACCTCCTGGTTGCATATCAGTCCACCACACTACGGCCCGGAAATGCAACCATTTGATTGCCTATCGGATGGTTTCTGGGTCCTCCGCGAACGCAGCGGCCGCCTTGCGGGCGAGCTGGATGGCGGTCCGGGCCCACTGGGGCGTTGCGCCGGCCAGCCCGCACGCCGGGGTGACGCCGATGCGATCGCGCAGCACCGCGCGGCCGAAACCGAGGCGATCGGTCACCGCGACCACTGCGGCAGCCACCTCTTCTGCTGAAGGCCGGCGCTGCGGGGCGCCGGCCGCGACCACTCCCAGCATGACGGTGCGACCCGACTCCACGAATGCGGCGATATCGTCCAGATCCGCTGCGCTCAGCGTGCCCGCATCCACCGAGACGGCGCTAATCATGCTGCGTTGCAACAGGCTCCACGGTATTTCTGGAGCGCAGCTGTGCAGCAGCACCTCACCGCCTACTGTGGCGACGCAGGTGTCGAGCAGGGTGCCGGCCACCGCCTCGTCGAGCGGCGCCACCGAGCTCAGCGCGGTCACACCGGTCAGCCGTCCGCCCAATGCTGTCGCCAGCGACGGCTCGTCGAACTGCACCACCACCGGTGTCTCGAGTCGCCGGGCCAGCGCCGTGCGGTGCGTGGCAACACCTTCGGCCAGCGATGCCGCCAGGTCGCGCACCGCACCGGAGTCGGTGATCGCCCGGTGGCCGTTGGCCAGCTCGAGCTCGGCGGCCAGCGTGATCGGCCCGGGAGCCTGGACCTTGACGACGCGACCGCCACCACGCAGGCCGGCCGCCTCCCAGGCCTCTTCCAGTGCGTCGGCGTCCTCGTCGAGGAGGCTGACGGCGCGGCGTGTGACCGCGCCGGGCCGAGCGGCAATGCGGTAGCCGCGCGGCACGGTGTCGATGGCCACATCGATCAGCAGTGCGCCGGCCCGGCCGAGCATGTCAGCGCCTACTCCTCGGGCGGGTAGCTCGACGATGTGGGCCAGCGCTTCCGCCAATTCACCGACAACGACCTCGGCGGCCTCGCGGGCGGTGATACCGGGCCACGAGCCGACTCCGCTAGCCGTCGCGAAAACACTCATCCGGCAACCGTATTCGACGCCACATCGCGCGCCGGTCGCCAGGGGTGTCTGCCACGCGGCTGCACGGGTAGGTTCGACGGCAAGAAGGGTGCGAAATGGTGTCGCAGATGGCGAGATTGACGCGGCCGCTGCTGTTGTGCGGGGCAGTGGTGCTGACGGCGGCATGCACCCGGGTGGTTGACGGCACGGCCCTGCCAGGATTCGGCGCCACCCGCAGGGCTGTGCAGGGTGTCAGTGTCGATGCGATCCTGCTGGATCAGTCACGGATGCGCGCGATCACCGGCGCCGGCGAGCACCTGACGATCATTCCCTCGATGGACGGGACCAACCCGGTGGACATCGATGCCCTCGCCGACACCGCGCCGCGGGAATGCAAGTTCATCTACGCCGACACGGCGACGTTCGGGCCCGATGTCGAAGAGTTCCACAAGACCACCTTTCAAGACCCGCCCGACGGCGCGCTGATCTCCGAGGGCGCCGCCGCCTATCGAGATGCGACCGCTGCCCGGCGCGCTTTCGACGCCTTGGTCACCACCGTCGGGGACTGTGCAGACGGCTCCGCCGGCCAGCTCTATGTCGGCGACTGGAATGCCGACGCCAATTCGTTGCACGTGCGGCCCGACGGCTGCGGACGCGACTATCGGGTGCTGTCGGTGGCCATGCTGGAAGTCACCTTCTGCGGCTTTGCGCAATCGGTGTCTGACATCGTGATGACGAACATCGCCGCAAACATACCGAGGTAGCTCTGCGCGGCGAACGTGCGTCGCGCTGATGCCCGCAACAATCGCGTCCGAAGAACGCTGCGATGATATCGATCGGGACTCGCGCCGCGGCGTTCCAGTCGATCGTGTGGTCAAAGGATGGATGAACAGCGGAGACACACTCCTGATGAGCAAGAACCCAGCGAAAGATTTTGGCGAGATCGCCAGTGAATACGCGTTCTTCGAGCAGCACGCGACCCAGGCGCAGGAAGACGCTCGTGCGTACCAGGTACATGTAGCGACCATCAAGCCGGCGGATCGAATCGTGAATTTGCTTGATTTCGGCTGCGGTTCGGGGACCTTCACAGTGCGATTTCTCGAACACACCGGCTGGCCACCCGAGCGATTGCGGCTGACGCTCGTGGAACCAGCGGAATCCGTGCGGCGCGAAGCAGTCGCCCGCCTGGCCCGCTTTACCGCTTCGCCCCTCGTCGAATCGTCGGCGTTGCCGATCACCCTCGACAGACGCTTCGACATCGTGCTGGCCAACCACGTCTTCTACTACGTGCCCGATCTTCAAGGTACTTTGAGCCAGCTCGTTGCCGCTCTGGCCCCAACGGGCGTCTTGCTGGTCGCCATCGCCGCGCGGACCAACGTGCTCGTCGAATTCTCGATCGCCGGCTTCGAGTCATTGGGCGGCGAAATGCCCTACCACACCTCGGAAGACATCGAGATCGCACTGCACGCGTTGAACGCGAATTATGAAAAGCACCCAGTTCCGTATGAGTTGTCGTTTCCCGATTCGGACGAGAATCGGATGCGGATCATCCGCTTTCTCCTGGCGGATCACCTTGCACGGATGCCCCAACGGCCCCTCTTGGAGTGGTTCGATCAATTTTCCCGCGCCGGCCGGATCGAGATCCATACACAAAGCGATCATTACACGCTGCGACCGTAAGCAAGGCTGGGAGGGACGGTGGGATTATCGCGACGTGCCCGCGATGGTGGCGCTGCCGAGCACCTCGTCACCGTCGGAATCAGGACGGTACAGCACCAGGGTCTGGCCAGGCGCTACACCGCGAAGTGGAGCACGCAACCGCACGACGAGCTCACCGCCGATCAATTCGGCTACCGCACTGACCATTTCACCGTGTGCCCGCACCTGAACCGCACACTCCACCGGACCGCAGGGCGCCACGCCCCCGGTGAAGATCGGCGCCCGTCCGACCAGCTCATGCACATCGAGATCGTCCGCCTCGCCTACCTGCACGGTCGCGGTCTCGGCATCGATCGCCGTCACATAGCGCGGACGGCCGTCGGGTCCTGGCCCGGCGATGCCCAGGCCTTTGCGTTGGCCAATGGTGAACCCGTGCACCCCGTCGTGCTCGGCGAGCACCGTACCGTCCGCATTGACCACGGTGCCGCGGCGAACCCCGATGCGCTCGCCCAGAAAAGCTCGGGTATCACCGGACGGAATGAAGCAGATGTCGTGACTGTCCGGCTTCTCGGCGACCGCCAGGCCGCGACGGGCAGCCTCGGCACGAATCTGCGGCTTGGGAGTGTCCCCGATCGGGAACGCGGCGTGGCGCAACTGCTCGGCGGTGAGCACGGCCAGCACGTAGGACTGATCCTTGTCCCGATCGACAGCCCGGCGCAGCCGCCCGCCGGACAACCGGGCGTAGTGGCCGGTGGCCACCCTGTCGAAGCCCAGCGCAAGCGCTTTCGCCGATAACGCCGAGAACTTAATTCGCTGATTGCATCGCACGCAGGGGTTGGGTGTTTCGCCGCGGGCATACGACGAGACGAAGTCGTCGATCACGTCTGCTTTGAACTTCTCCGCGAAATCCCAGATATAGAAGGGGATTCCGAGCACATCAGCGACGCGGCGCGCATCTGAAGCATCTTCTTTCGAGCAGCAGCCCCGCGAGCCGGTGCGCAACGTGCCAGGTGCGGTTGACAGCGCCAGGTGCACACCCACCACGTCGTGTCCGGCATCGACCATACGAGCGGCGGCGACTGACGAGTCGACGCCGCCACTCATGGCAGCGAGAACTTTCACTTAGGAAGCCCCCGCAGCGGCCAGCGCAGCCCGACGGGCGCGGTCCACCGCGCCCGGCAGCACCTGCAACACCGCATCGACGTCGGCGTCGACACTGGTGTGTCCCAACGAGAGTCGCAAAGATCCGCGTGCGCTGGTCGGGTCGGCGCCCATCGCGATCAACACATGCGACGGTTGCGCGACACCGGCGGTGCAGGCCGATCCAGTCGAACACTCGATTCCGTTGGCGTCCAACAGCATCAATAACGCATCGCCTTCACAGCCGCGGAAGGTGAAGTGCGCGTTGCCCGGAAGTCGCAGGGAGTCGCGGGCACCGTTGAGGCTGACGTCCTCGATGTCGGCCAGTACCCCGTCGACCAGGCGATCTCGCAGCACTCGCAGCCGCGCGCTGTTGGCCTCGAGTCCCTCCACCGAGATTCGGGCCGCCGTTGCCATTCCGACAGCACCGGCGACATCGGCAGTGCCCGAGCGAATGTCGCGCTCCTGCCCGCCGCCGTGCAACAGCGGTACACAAGTGACGTCGCGACGTAGCAGCAGGGCGCCCACAGCCGGAGGACCGCCGAACTTGTGCGCGGCCACGCTCATCGCTGACAGCCCGCTGGCGGCGAAGTCGACGCGCAGCTGACCCACCGCCTGAATGGCATCGCTGTGCATCGGGACTCCGAATCCGGCCGCGACGGCTGCGAGTTCGGCGGTCGGCATGACGGTGCCGACTTCATTGTTGGCCCACATCACCGACACCAGCGCGACATCGTCGTGGCTCTGCAGCGCCTCCCGGAGCGCGGCCGCCGACACCGATCCGTCGGCGGCGGTGGGCAGCCAGGTCACCTCGGCGCCTTCGTGTTCAACGAGCCAGTTCACCGAGTCCAGCACGGCGTGGTGTTCCACTTCACTGGTGACAATGCGCCGGTAGCGCGGCTCGGCGTCGCGGCGGGCCCAATAGATGCCCTTGATGGCCAGGTTGTCGCTCTCGGTGCCGCCCGCGGTGAAGATGACCTCTGACGGACGCGCGCCCAGTTTGTCCGCGATCAGCTCGCGGGATTCCTCGATCCGCCGACGTGCGGTCCGGCCGCTGGTGTGCAGCGAGGAGGCGTTGCCGATGGTGCCGAGCACGCCCGTCATCGCCTCGACGGCGGCGGCATGCATCGGGGTGGTGGCGGCGTGATCCAGGTAGACCATGACGCGCCCCACGATACCGGCAGGCCGGACCGCTCAGGCCACCAGCACGTGCCCGTGACCAGGGTGCCGGGACGCTCCCACACCCACTGCGGACTGGCAGCGGCTGGCCAAGGCTCGCCGATCGGTGCCAGGCAGCTGCAGAGATTCGACGTGCACCCGCGCCAGCGTGCGCCGCACGGCGAGCAGCCGGCCGATTGACCGCAGCAAGGTGTCGTCCCCGACGTAGGCCGGCGTGGTGGACACGCTGCCGTCGACGTGGTGATAGGTGAGTCGAAGTGGTTGTACCGGCCGCCCGGCGTCGATCGCGGCCTGGAACATCGCCGGGTAGAACGGTCCTGACGCCACACCGCACCAGGTGGTGCCCTCCGGGAAGCACACGACCGTCTGGCCGGCGCGCAGCCGGCGGGCGACGGTGTCGACCACCCCGGGCAACCGTCGCAGGCTGGCCCGCTCGATTGGGATGATCTTCAGGATGCGAGCCACGATCCCGGTCGCGGGCCCGGCGAACATATCGGCACGGGCGACGAACGACCCGGGCAACAGCGAACCGATGGCGAAGACGTCCAACCAGGACATGTGGCCGCTGACGACAAGGACTCCGCGCAGGTTGCGAATAGGGCTGCCCGTCACCGTGATCCGGATACCGAAACAGCGCAACACCAGCCGGCAATAGATGCGCTGAACCCGCGTCCGGCCCGGCAGTGGCACCGCCAGCAGCGGCATCCCGGGCGCCAGCAGCAGGGCGAGCATGACGCGAAGCGTTACCCGCAGCGCCACCAACAGCGGCCGCGACACAACTGCGTCGCCCACGCCCACACAGCCGGCATCGCACGATGCGCGCGGTAGCCAGGAGTGTCCGGTGACCGCGGGGGCGTTCATCGAGCGTCGCCCGCCTTTTCAGAGGCCATTTCAGCGGCCATTTCAGAGGCCGCCGACACCGACCGCAGTCGTCTCAGATATCGGGTATCGGCGCGCCGCTTGTCCAGCAGCACGCAGAAATCCCCGACACCGAAGTCCGGGTCGTGTGCCGGCTCACCGCAAACCTGGGCGCCCAGCCGCAGATAGCCGCGCATCAGCGCCGGAACCGACGGCCGCCGAGGCGGGGGAATGTCGTCAATGGCCTTCCCGTCGACGACAACGGGCCGGTGTGGATGTACCCGGTACTGCGGCGGCGCGGCATGGCGGCTCAGGATGAAGTCACGGACGCCCCGGAGCTGACTGCCCGGGGCCCCAACATCCGGGTCGCCGGATTCGCCGCCGATGGGTACCGACACACATCCAGTCACGTAGTCGTAGTCGTAGCGGTCCAGGTAGGCCAGAATGCCCGCCCACATCAACAGGACTACGCCACCGTTGCGATGACCTTCCCGCACCACGGCGCGTCCCATCTCGACCAACGACGGCCTCAACGGGTCGAACGCGCGAATGTCGAATTCTGTCGCGGTGTAGAGCCCGCCGGCCGCGATGGCACCCGCCGGCGCCAGCATCCGATAACAACCCACCAGCTCGCCCGTGCCGTCATCGCGGACCAGCAGGTGGTCGCAGTACTCGTCGAACCTGTCGACGTCGCGCTGTTCCTCGTCGACTGCCGGCAGTGCGAAGCCGGGTGTGCTGCTGAAGACGTCGTACCGGAGTCGCTGCGCCGCCTCGATCATGCTGGGATCGGTGGACAACAACAGCGAGTAGCCTGGTCCGGCGGGCAAGCTGGTCGCCGCCCCGTCCGGCTTGTCACTGGGTATCAGGACAGAAGCAATCCTCATAAGAAACAACGTGGCGCAGCCGGTGAGCTAATCGGCATCGGCGCTGTGACGTGTCGGTGCACGTCAGATGACGAAATGTCGCGAAAAGCTAACGGCCCCGCAGGTAGCCTGCGGGGCCGTTAGCTGCGGATCAGGCGGGCGTCAGCCCTTGCGGGCTTTGATGGCGTCGGTCAGCTGCGGAGCGACCTTGAACAGGTCGCCCACCACGCCGTAGTCGGCGACCTCGAAGATGGGCGCCTCTTCGTCTTTGTTGACCGCGACGATGGTCTTGGACGTCTGCATGCCCGCGCGGTGCTGGATCGCCCCGGAGATGCCCAGCGCGACGTAGAGCTGGGGCGACACCGTCTTGCCGGTCTGGCCGACCTGGAACTGGCCGGGGTAGTAGCCGGAGTCGACCGCGGCGCGTGACGCCCCGACGGCCGCGCCCAGCGAGTCAGCCAGCGCCTCCACCACGCTGAAGTTCTCCGCGCTGCCAACGCCGCGGCCACCGGAGACCACGATGGTGGCCTCGGTCAACTCTGGGCGGTCACCGGCAACCGCGGGCTCGCGGGCGGTGATCTTGGTGGCGTTCTCGGCGGGAGCCGGCACCTCCACGGTGACCTGCTCACCGGCGCCCGCGGCCGGCTCCGCGTCGACGGCGCCCGCCCGCACTGTGATCACCGGGGTGTCGCCGTTGGCCTGCGCCTCGACGGTGAACGCGCCACCAAAGATGGAGTGCACGGCCTTGGCGCCCTCCTTGACCTCGACCACGTCGACCAGCAGCCCGGATCCGATCCGGGCTGCGAGCCGGCCCGCGATCTCCTTGCCGTCGGCGGTGGCGGCCAGCAACACCGCGGCCGGAGAGTTCGATTCGGCCAGCGCGGCCAGCACGTCCACGACAGGGGTGATCAAGTAGTTGTCGACGGTGTCGGACTCGGCGACGTAGATCTTGGCGGCGCCGGCCTCCTTCAGCCCGTCTAGCAGCGGCGCGGCCGTGCCCGGCGCACCGACCACGACGGCGGCCGGTTCGCCCAGCACCCGGGCGGCAGTGATCAATTCGGCGCTGACCTTCTTCAGCGCGCCTTCAGCGTGCTCGACGAGCACCAATACTTCAGCCATGGGTTATATCGCTCTTCTCGTCTCTGGGATGGTCTGGGTGGCGTGCTCGACTAGATGATCTTCTGGCTCACCAGGTACTGCGCGACCTGATTGCCGCCTTCACCCTCGTCGGTGACCTTCTCACCCGCGGTCTTGGGAGGCTTGGGGGTCGACGTGACCACGGTCGACCCGGCGTTGGCCAGCCCGACCTCGTCGCTTTCGACCCCGATCTCGCCCAGGGTCAGCACCGTCACCTCTTTCTTCTTGGCGGCCATGATGCCTTTGAAGGAGGGGAAACGCGGCTCGTTGATCTTCTCGGTGACGCTGACCACCGCGGGCAGGGTGGCCTCGAGGGTGAAGACGCCGTCGTCCGTCTCGCGCTCGCCGGTGACCTTGCCGCCCTCGAGGGACAATTTGCGCAGGTGGGTGAGCTGCGGAAGACCCAGGTACTCGGCGATGATGGCCGGCACCGCGCCGCCGGAGCCATCGGTGGACTCGTTACCGGCGATAACCAGCTCGGTGCCCTCGATGGTGCCCAACGCCCGCGCCAGCGCCCAGGCAGTTTGCACGACACACGAGCCGTGCATGCCGTCGTCCTTGAGGTGGACGGCCTTGTCGGCGCCCATCGAGAGGGCCTTGCGGATCGCCTCGGTGGCGCGCTCGGGGCCGGCGGTCAGCACGGTCACCGACCCCTCGACGCCGTCGGCGGCTTCCTTCTCCCGAATCTGCAGCGCCTCCTCGACAGCGCGCTCGTTGATCTCATCCAGCACGGCGTCGGCGGCTTCGCGGTCCAGCGTGAAATCGCCGTCAGTCAGCTTGCGCTCCGACCAGGTGTCTGGGACCTGCTTGATCAGGACCACGATATTCGTCATGAGTGTGGTTTGTCCTCCTCGAAGGAGTCCCGCAGCGGTCGACTGCGGGACCTCGGTACGTTTCGCACGCACAGCGTGTTACTACTCGGTAACTTTGTGCGGTCTGCCTTCACACCATAGCGGGTCGTAGTGCAGGTTCTGGCGGCCCGTCTGCCCCCTCCACGCGGGGGTGCCCACTTCCCCGGTTCGCGAATCCGACACTTCGCGTTAGCCTGCCTAGCAATGAGCGCACTTGTCCCCGACGTTCCCCGGCACATCCGCGGCGATACCTCGCCGGTGGCTGACGCGGTGTTGATGCTGACGGGCGAGCGCACCATCCCGGATCTGGACATCGAGAACTACTGGTTTCGCCGCCATCAGGTGGTCTACCAGCGATTGGCAGCGCGCTGCGCGGGCGCCGACGTGCTCGAGGCCGGTTGTGGCGAAGGTTACGGTGCCGATCTGATCGCCGGCGTCGCCCGCCGGGTCGTCGCGGTGGACTACGACGAGGCCGCGGTGGCTCACGTCCGTAGCCGCTACCCCAGCGTGGACGTCATGCAGGCGAACCTGGCCAAGTTGCCGCTGCCCGACGCGTCGGTGGATGTCGTGGTGAACTTCCAGGTCATCGAGCACCTCTGGGACCAGGCGCAGTTCGTGGCCGAGTGTGCCCGGGTGCTGCGTCCCGAAGGGCTGCTGATGGTGTCCACGCCCAACCGGATCACCTTCTCACCGGGTCGCGACACCCCGATCAACCCCTTCCACACCCGGGAACTCAACGCCGACGAGCTGACGGCGCTGCTGGTCGACGCGGGTTTCGGCCAGGTGTCGATCAGCGGCTTGTTCCACGGACCGCGGCTGCGGGAAATGGATGCGCGCCACGGCGGATCCATCATTGACGCGCAGATCGCGCGTGCGGTGGCCGATGCGCCCTGGTCGCCCGAGTTGGCGGCAGACGTCTCCGCGGTCACCACCGACGACTTCGACCTTGTGGAAAGCGGGGTCGCGAGCGGCTTAGATGCCAGCGCCGGCCATGACATAGATGAGAGTCTCGATCTGATCGCGATCGCGGTAGCGCCGTGAGCACAGTGAATTCAAGGCAAGGCCAGGTTCCCGGCCTGTTCACCCTGGTTCTCCACACGCACCTGCCGTGGCTGGCCCACCATGGCCGCTGGCCGGTCGGCGAGGAGTGGCTCTACCAATCCTGGGCGGCGGCCTATCTGCCGCTGACGCGGGTGCTGAACAGGTTGGCCGACGAGGATCGCCAGGGGCTGATCACGCTCGGCGTCACTCCGGTGGTGAACGCCCAGCTCGACGACCCGTATTGCCTCGACGGTATGCAGCACTGGCTGGCCAACTGGCGGCTGCGGGCGGCTGAAGCCACCGCGGCCGCCAGTGCGCGGTCGCTTGGATCGAAGTCAGCCGGCTACCAGTCGTGCACACCGGAAGCGTTGCGGGCCTTCGGGATTCGCGAGTGCGCCGAGGCGGACCGGGCCCTCGACGACTTCGCCACCCTATGGCGGCACGGTGGCAGCCCGCTGCTGCGCGGCCTGATCGACGCCGGCACGGTGGAGTTGCTCGGCGGCCCGCTGGCCCACCCGTTCCAGCCGCTGCTCGCGCCGCGGCTGCGCGAGTTCGCGCTGCGCGAAGGCCTGGCCGACGCGCAGCTGCGGGTGGCCCACACTCCCACCGGCATCTGGGCGCCCGAATGCGCCTACGCCCCTGGCATGGAACGCGATTATGCCGCCGCGGGAGTCACGCACTTCATGGTCGACGGCCCGTCGCTGCACGGCGACACCGCGCTGGGCCGCCCCGTCGGCGACACCGACGTGGTCGCGTTCGGGCGCGACTTGCAGGTCAGCTACCGGGTGTGGTCGCCGAAATCCGGCTACCCCGGGCATGCCGCCTACCGTGACTTCCACACCTATGACCATCTCACCGGGCTCAAGCCGGCCAGGGTGACCGGCCGCAATGTGCCCTCAGAGGCCAAGGCGCCCTACGATCCCGAGCGCGCCGACCGCACGGTCGACATCCATGTCGCCGACTTTGTCGACGTGGTCCGTAGCCGGCTCCTGTCCGAGTCCGAGCGCATCGGGCGGCCCGCTCACGTGGTCGCCGCGTTCGATACCGAGCTGTTCGGCCACTGGTGGTACGAGGGCCCAACGTGGCTGCAGCGGGTGCTGCGGGCCTTGCCCGCGGCCGGCGTGCGGGTGGGCACGCTGGGCGACGCGATCGCCAACGGATTCGTCGGTGACGCGGTCGCCTTGCCGCCCAGCTCGTGGGGTTCGGGTAAGGACTGGCAGGTGTGGGCCGGTGACAAGGTGGCCGACCTGGTCCAGCTCAACACCGAAGTGGTCGACACCGCACTGACCACGGTCGACAAGGCACTGTCGCAGACGGCGTCGCTGGACGGGCCGCTCCCCCGCGACCGCGTCGCCGATCAAATCCTGCGCGAGACCCTGCTCACCGTGTCCAGCGACTGGCCGTTCATGGTGAGTAAGGACTCGGCCGGCGACTACGCCC
Organism: uncultured Actinomycetota bacterium; assembly: GCA_963784665.1. GTDB lineage: Bacteria > Actinomycetota > Actinomycetes > Mycobacteriales > Mycobacteriaceae > Mycobacterium. Next base: position 148,267 of record CAWASA010000017.1, on the reverse strand, counting down.
GCTACCGTGCTCACCTGCATGCCCACGCCACCCGCGAAATCGCCGGCGCGCTGGCGTCGGGCCGGCGCGACACCGCGCAACGGCTGGCTGACGGGTGGAACCTCGCCGACGGACTGTTCGGCGCCCTGGACGCGCGCAGGCTGCCGCGATGACGAACCAGCCAATCGCGGCGCTGGCCAGCACGCGAGTCTGCGGTGGTGGCGTCGATCCTGCGGCCAGCGCGTGGTTCGGCCGCAACTCCGCGCCGTGGGCGCAGTCTCGGCGACAAAAGGGGTGGACGTGAGGATCCTCATGGTGTCGTGGGAGTACCCGCCGGTCGTGATCGGCGGGCTGGGTCGCCACGTGCATCACCTGTCGACCGCGCTGGCCGCGGCCGGTCACGAGGTCGTCGTGTTGTCGCGCCGTCCCTCGGGCACCGATCCCAGCACGCACCCGTCGTCCGACGAGGTCGTCGACGGCGTTCGGGTGATCGCGGCCGCACACGACCCGCACGAATTCAGCTTCGGCAGCGACATGATGGCGTGGACGCTGGCGATGGGCCATTCCATGGTCCGCGCGGGGCTATCGCTGAAGAAACGTGGCACCAACTGGCCGTGGCGTCCCGACGTCGTGCACGCGCACGACTGGCTGGTCGCCCACCCGGCGATTGCGCTCGCCCAATTCTACGATGTGCCAATGGTTTCCACGATCCACGCGACGGAAGCCGGCCGGCATTCGGGCTGGGTCTCCGGAGCAATCAGCCACCAGGTGCACGCGATCGAGTCGTGGCTGGTGCGCGAATCCGATTCGTTGATCACGTGTTCGGCGTCGATGGCGGACGAGATCACCGAACTTTTCGGTCCCGGCCTGGGCGAGATCACGGTGATCCGCAACGGTATTGACGCGGCGCGGTGGCCGTTCGCGGCCCGGCGGCCGCGCACCGGGCCCGCCGAACTGCTCTACCTCGGGCGCCTGGAGTACGAGAAGGGTGTGCACGACGTCATTGCCGCGCTGCCGCGGATCAGGCGCACGCACCCGGGTACCACCCTGACCATCGCCGGGGAGGGCACCCAGCAGGAGTGGCTCATCGACCAGGCCCGTAAACACCGGGTACTCAAGGCAATCCGTTTCGTCGGGCAGCTTGATCATGCCGAGCTGCTAGCGGTACTGCATCGGGCCGATGCCGCGGTGCTACCCAGCCACTACGAGCCGTTCGGGATCGTCGCTTTGGAGGCCGCCGCGGCCGGTACTCCGCTGGTGACGTCGAACATCGGCGGTCTGGGCGAGGCAGTGATCAACGGCCAGACCGGAGTGTCGTGTCCGCCCCGCGATGTGGCGCGGCTGGCCTCGGCGGTACGCAGCGTGCTCGACGATCCGGACGCCGCGCAGCGGCGCGCCCGCGCCGCCCGTGAGCGGCTCACGTCAGACTTCGACTGGAAGACAGTGGCCGCGGAGACCGCACAGGTGTATCTGGCGGCCAAGCGCGCCGAGCGCCAGCCGCAGCCACGGCTGCCCATCATCGAGCACGCGTTGCCGGACCGTTAGCTGTTAAGGGTTTTCGATACCGATCGCGTCGGCGCAGTAGCGCCACACGCGCTGCCGGTCGCGATCGCCGGACCTGGTCAACGGCAGATAGTGCTCCGGTCGGTGCCGCCGATCGTGCCAGAAGCGGCCGGTCGGCGGTGCGGGTTGGGTCGCGGCGAGCCATAAGGCGGTGTCGGCGCCCTCTTCCGGTGTGCGCAGTATCGGCCCGGTGAGTGTCCGGAAAGCCGGAAGTGACGCGGCCACCCCAGGGGTGTCGGCCCAGCCGGGGTGCGTGCAGTAGACGCGGACGTGCTGAGACGCCCAGCGTCGCGCGAGGATTGGCGTGAGCGCGACCTGAATTCGTTTCGTTCGCGCGTAAGCGGTAGCACCGCGGTATCGCCCGTGACGGTATTCGGGGTCGTTGACCGGCAGCGATTGGGTATACATCCCGCCCGAGGACATCAGGATCACCCGCGGATCGCTGGAGGTGGCCAGGATGGGCAGCAGCAACTCGGTCAACAACACCGGACCGAGCACATGGGTGGCCAAGGTGACCTCGTGCCCGTCGCGGGTCTCGGCTCGGGCGGCCGGCAGCACGCCGGCGTTGTGGATCAGCACGTCCAGCGTCGAAATCCGGCTGCTCAGGTCGGCGGCGAACGCGCGGACGGCGGTGAGGTCTGACACGTCGCACACCTCTACCCGCACGTCGGCTTCCGGGTCGGCCGCGACGATCTCCTGCCAGGCCTGCTCGCCGTTCCTTCGGTCGCGAACGGTGAGCAAGACGGTCGCGCCAAGCCGGGCCAGGCCCGCCGCAATCGCCTTGCCGATACCGCGGTTTGCCCCGGTGACGAGGGCGGTCCGGCCGCTCAGCGCTCCCGGCTCTGGGTCGTCCGCCCATCCCAAGTGGCGAAGCCGATAGCCGATGCGACTGTAACCGGGCACGATCGTCCGATCGAGCGCGGTGTCGAGCAGGGACTGAATTCCGGTTCGAACACTCATGCAAGCACTCTTACCTATGACGGCTCGACACATCCTCGGGCCTGGGCGTTAACGTCGAGTGATGGGACTGGAATATTCGAGCGTGGTCGATGCGCCGATCGCCGACGTCTTCGCCTGGTACGCAAGACCGGGTGCGTTCAACCGACTCTCACCACCGTGGCAGCCGATGCGGTTGGTCACCGAGGCCGCCTCGCTCAAGGACGGGCGTGCCACGCTCGCGCTTCCTGGGGGCCTGCGCTGGGTCGCGGTGCACCAACCGGACTGCTACGACCCGCCGCGGCGTTTCGTCGACACCATCGGCAGCGACGGGCTGGCCACGCTGCCGGCACGGATCGCCGTACGGTGGCGGCACACCCACGAGTTCGAAGACGTCGGGGACAACCGGACCAGGGTCATCGACCGGGTCGACACACCGGTACCCGGGTCGTTGTTGCGGCCCATGTTCGCCTACCGGCACCGGCAGCTCGCCGACGATTTAGCTGCCCACCGGCTGGCGGCCGAGAACGGTCTGGCGGCAGCGACCGTCGCGGTCACCGGATCGTCGGGGCTGGTCGGTTCGGCGTTGACCGCATTTCTGCGGACCGGCGGCCATCGCGTCATCCAGCTGCTCCGCCGAACCGCACAAGACGACGATGAGCGACGGTGGAACCCCGATGACCCCGACCCGGAGCTCTTGGCGGGGGTTGACGCGGTTATCCATTTGGCGGGCGCCTCGATCGCCGGACGGTTCACCGACCACCACCGACATGCGATCCGCGACAGCAGAATCGGCCCGACCCGCCGACTGGCGCAACTGCTGGGCCGCACCAATCCGCAGCCCGCCGTACTGATCTCGGCTTCGGCGATCGGGTACTACGGATACGACCGTGGCGATGAAATCCTCACTGAGGACAGCGATCGCGGTGACGGGTTTCTGGCAGAAGTCGTGGCCGAGTGGGAGGACGCGACTGCGCCCGCGGAGCAGGCCGGCGTCCGGGTGGTGCGGGTGCGCACGGGCATCGTGCAATCCCCTCGCGGCGGCACTTTAAAGCTGATGCGTCCGCTGTTCAGTGCGGGATTGGGTGGTCGGCTGGGCGACGGCCGGCAATGGCTGTCCTGGATCGGGATCGACGATCTGGTCGACGTGTACCACCGCGCTTTGTGGGACACCGCACTGTCAGGACCGGTGAACGCTGTTGCCCCGCAACCCGTCCGAAATAGCGAGTACACCCATACCCTGGCCCGGGTGTTGCATCGGCCCGCGGTATTGCCGGTGCCGTCGTTGGGGCCCCGGTTATTGCTCGGCGACCAGGGCGCCCGCGAATTGGCTTGCGCCAGTCAACGAGTGATTCCGCACAAGCTCACTGCAGCCGGGCACCGGTTTCGCCAACCTGACCTCAATCAGGCTTTGCGGCACCTACTCGGGCGCAGCCTCAACGACTGAGCGACCGCGTTACCGGCACCGCAATCTCATTGCGGGACAGCGTGAGGGGCGGTCCAGCGTCCATTTGTCACGCATAAAGAACCGACTATGCCCCGCGCGAATCGAACGAACACACGTCCAAGCGACACAATTTGTGTTTGGGCGTGATAACGGCGAATTCGGGTACCTCGCTGGTTCAATTTCTCCGTGGCCGTAAATGCAACCGCCCGATGTGCTCGTCGACTAATCGCGGCGATGATGAGCATCGTTACGGTGGCCGAAATAGTGCTCGCCCCGCGCCAAGCCCGAGCCGAGTCCACGGTAGCGGACACCACGACCGCCGTCGCATGCGCGCACTTCACCCATGCGGTACCGACGGCGTGGTATTTTCCGAGCGCAGAGCCATCGGGATTGGTCTGGCTGCAGCACGGCTTCGTCGAAGACAAGCACGTATGGTCAGCATTTGCCCCCATGCTCGCCAACCGTGGTTATCTCGTCATCGCGACCACCCTGGCCACCGTAAACCTCTTCGGCTGCACTGTGGAGAACCTCGGTAACAACACCGGCTTCCTCGATAACATCGCCGATGTCTTTGCCCACAAAGATGATCCAAATGGCGCCTTGGCGGCCTCCTACAGCAGGGCTGCGGCCAAGGTAGGGCGGCCGGTGACGCCGTTACCCAACCGGCTGGTTTTTATTGGGCATTCAGCCGGCGTGGAGGCTGTCGAATACGTCGCCAATCGGCTGCGTAGTACCTACCCGGCTACGTTCGCACAGATGCGCGGTATCGTCAGCGAAGACGGCGTGAAGTCGTTTATCGGTTCCAACACCGAAGACGCGCTGACGGGTCTGGCCGGCACCGCCCTGCCGATCTACGCAACGGCATCGCCAAGAATTCTTTGTAACGACTTCCAAAGCGGCACAAAAGCAATCGAACGGTATCTGCCGAACCGTCCCTTCTATGGCGTGAAAATCACGACCGGCGCTCACGGCGACGCGCTCGGTCCGTCGTCGCCGTTCTATGAGAACCTGGTGTGCACTTGTCCGCAACCCGCAAACGTCGCGGCGGTATGGGGCCTGACGCAGGGCTGGATCACCGACATGATCGCTGGAACGATCACACCCGACTTTTACCCCGGCGGGAGCTACTACACCGGGCTGTTGACGGCCGGCACGATCACCACACTGCCGTGACTGACGGGCAGGTACGGAATCAGCTTGCGGCTCTGCCAGCACGGCGCATGGATCATGGCCAGGGGCTGGCCAATTCGCCCTGAAACCGGCGCATCGCGTCGATCAGCGCGGCGAGGACACGATGCGCTGCCACCAAGTCGGCGTCGGATAGGCCTTCGAGCGCGACCCGCGTGTGCGCACCCAGCGGGCCGAAGAACGATTGGGCGGTGGCCAGACCGGATTGGCCATGACGCAGGATGACTTTTCGGCGGTCGGCGGGGTGGGAGTCGCGGCGAATGTGACCGGCACCGGTCAGCCGATCCACCAGGTAGGTGATAGCCGAACCGGACAGGCCCATCCGGTGGCTGAGGTCACCCGAGGTCATCGGCTGTCCCGCGGTTTCGGCCACCATGATGTGCAGCAGGGCACGAAAATCGTTGGACCGCAGGTCATGCGACACCGCGAACAGCCGGCCGATCTGGTCGGACTCGGTCGCTATCTCCCGCAGGTCGGCCGAGATCAGCGACTCCAGGGTGTCCCGACCGGAGACCTGCTCATCAGCGTCCATAACAATGTGCAGCATATCGCCCAATGACGGATCATTTCAGTTCGTTAATGTTTAATTTGTTGAAATTCGCGATCACGGGGTGGCGGCAGCCTTGCCGCTGCGGCGCGCTTCGAGCGCAGGGCGCCGCCCCGACCACCCCAGCCGCATTCGGCTGGCGCGCTCCCATGACTTTCATTAAATTAATGTTTAAGTTATTGAACCTAGGTGACGGGTACGTCGTTGCCGGTGATGAGGGGCCGGTCAAAGCGGGCGTTCGCGCCGGTGTTGCGCTTTTTGTGCGCTCCACCGGCGGGCATGACCACGCCAATCTGAGCCGCTCAAGCCTGAGATGCCAACCCATCAGGGAGGGAGCCCATGGGCAAGATTCCCGCTTTGTCGTTAGTGCCCGCCACGGCAGCGCTGCCCATGGCCGCGGCCCGGCCGGACGCTGATGAGTTCTGCGTTTGGCGGTCGGACGTACGAGGGACCGTACTCGCCGAGGTTGCCGAGTTCGTCGCCGCGCGCCGTGCCGCTGAGCTCGAAGAGACAGGCATCGATGCGGTCGGCGACATCTTGGCGGAGTTCGCCTCCGACGGCAAATGCCTGCGGTCGACGTTCGTGTACCTGGGGTGGCTATGCGGTGCGGCGCCGAGCACGGCCGCGTTGCGGGCCGCGGCCAGTTTCGAGTTGATGCACGCCTTCGCGCTCCTGCAAGACGATGTCATGGACGGTTCAGCGCAACGGCGGGGCCGGCCGGCGGCACACCTCCAATTCGCCCGTTGGCACCGCGAACGCGGGTTATCGGGCTCGGCGCGCCGGTTCGGCGAATCAGCCGCCATCCTGCTGGGCGACCTGTGCCTGATTTGGGCCGAGCAGATGCTGCGCGAAAGCGGTGTCGAGCGCGAGCGGCTGCAGCGGGCGTGGCCGCGCTATGACGCGATGCGCACCGAGCTGGCGGTGGGTCAGTTCGCCGACTTGACCAACGATGTCCGCCACCTGCCGTCGTTGGAGGCCGTGCTGGATGTGGCGCGGCGCAAGTCGGGTAATTACACCGTGCGCCGGCCGCTGGAAATCGGTGCGGCGATGGCCGGCTGCGACGATCAGACCTTGTCACAGCTCGGCCGCTACGGCACCGCGGTCGGCGAAGCGTTTCAGCTGCGCGACGACGTGCTGGGCGTGTTCGGCTCGCCGGCAACAACGGGCAAACCCAATGGTGGGGATTTGCTCGAACACAAGGCGACTAGCGTCGTGGTTGCCGCCTACCAGCTGGCCGACCCGCAGGCCCGCCAGGAACTCAAAGAATTGATGAACGGCGAAGTCCTCGACGACGGCGCGCTCGACCGGTGGACGGCGTTGATCGTCGCGACAGGGGCGGTGCAGTTGATCGAAGAGATGATCAGCGACCGCGTCGCATCCGCGTGCAACGTTGTCAGCGACATGGGGATCGACGAGGCCGTTCGCGCCGCGCTGACCACCATGGCAGCAGCATGCACGGATCGCGCCGAATGACCAGTACGAGCTTGGGAGACTGTTGACCATGAAGACCGTCGCGGGGAACACCGATCACGTGGTGGTGATCGGCGCCGGCCTGGCGGGCCTTTCCGCGGCGCTGCACCTGGCCGGTCGGGGGCGCGCGGTCACGGTGGTAGAGCGGCACGCGTGGCCGGGAGGACGGGCCGGCCGGCTCGACATCGACGGTTACCGGGTCGACACCGGGCCGACGGTGCTCACCATGCCGGACATCATCGACGAGACATTGGCGGCCGTAGGCCAAACTCGGTCTGGCCGTCTGGAGCTACTGCCGCTCGACCCGGCCTACCGCGCCGTGTTCGCCGACGGCAGCGCGCTGGACGTGCACAGTGATCCGGATCGGATGGCCGCCGCCGTTGAAGAGTTCGCGGGCTCCGGGCAGGCAGCGGGCTACCGGCGGCTGCGCGAGTGGCTGACGCGCTTGTACCGCACCGAGTTCGACGGGTTCATCGGGGCCAACTTCGATTCCCCGCTGTCACTGCTCACCCCGCAATTGGCGCAGCTGGCCGCGATCGGGGGATTCCGCAAGTGGGATCGCATGATCAACCGCTATATCAGCGACCCACGGCTACAGCGGGTCTTCACCTTCCAATCGCTGTATGCGGGCGTGGCCCCGCGCGACGCTCTGGCCGTGTACGCGGTTATCGCCTACATGGACACGATTTCGGGAGTGGTGTTCCCCCGCGGCGGTGTACGCGCGCTGCCCGACGCACTGGCCGCCGCGGCCGTCGAGGCAGGTGTTCAATTCCGCTACAACGCGACGGTTACCGGGCTCGAAAGCAGCGGCGGGCGGATCAACGCCGTGCGAACAGACGACTCCGCGCGCATTGCCTGCGACGCCGTGGTGCTGACCACGGAACTGCCGCAAACCTATGCACTGCTGGGCCGCAAACCGCGTCGTGCCTTGCCGCTGCGGCCGTCACCGTCGGCGGTCGTGGCCCACATAGGTTGTCGCAACGTTGCGTCCCAGACGGCGCATCACACGATACTGTTCGGTGAGGCATGGGATCAGACCTTCACCGACATCATCCGCGACGGGCAACTCATGGGAGATCCGTCGTTACTGGTCACCCGCCCCACCGCCAGTGACCCGGCGCTGGCTCCTGCCGGGCACGATCTGCTGTACGTACTTGCCCCGGCACCCAACCTCGATCGCGGCACTATCGACTGGGCCCGCGTCGGCGATGCGTACGTAGCCAAGGTCATTGACACCGTGCAAGACCGGCTGCTGCCTGGGTTGCGTGACGACGCGACGGTGCTGGACGTGGTCACACCCGCTGACTGGGCGCGTCAGGGCATGGCGGCCGGCAGCCCATTCGCGCTGGCCCACACCTTCGGCCAGACGGGTCCGTTCCGGCCGGCCAATATGGTGCGCGGCATCGACAACGCGGTGCTGGCCGGGTCGTCCACAGTGCCCGGTGTCGGTGTCCCGACCACGCTGATCTCCGGGCGGCTGGCCGCAGACCGCATCACGGGCATCACCCACCGGAGGGCGACCCATATCGACACGAAAGCCAGGTTTTCATGATCCGCAGCGAGCTGGACGCAGCCGGAATCGACGATCCGCGTCTGCGCGACGCGTACCGCCGCTGCCGCGAACTCAACGCCGCGCACGGCCGTACCTTCTTTCTGGCCACCCGGCTGCTGGCGCCGGACCAACGTCCACCCGTGCACGCGCTGTACGGCTTTGCCCGCTACGCCGACGACATCCTTGATGATCTTGATCCGCGGGTGGGCACCGAGATCCGGGCCGAACGTCTGCAGCAACTGGCTGACCGGTTTTTCGCCGGCGGTGATCACCGCGACGAGCCCGTACTCGCGGCGGTTACCCACACCGTCCGCCGGTATGAGATCAGCACCGAGCTGTTCGATGACTTTCTGGCGTCGATGCGGATGGATCTCACGATCACCGACTATCCGAACCGCGACGCGCTCAACCTCTACATGCGCGGCTCCGCCGAAGCGATCGGGCTGCAAGTGCTTCCGATACTGGGCACCGTGGCCCCTGTCGAGGAGGCTGCACCGTACGCCGCAGCACTCGGCAGGGCGTTTCAGCTCACGAATTTCTTGCGCGACGTCGACGAAGATCTGCAGCGACAACGCATCTACCTGCCGGCCGACGAGCTCGCCGCTCACGGAGTCGATCGGGATCTGTTGATGGGGTGTCATCTGAACCGCCGTACCGATCCGCGGGTACGGGAGGCGCTGGCGGCGCAGCACGAAATCACCCGGCAGACTTATCGGTTCGCCGCGGCCGGAATCGCCTTGCTTGCGCCCCGCTCCCGGCCCTGCGTGGCCACCGCGGCGACGCTGTATTCGGAAATCCTGGACCGCATCGAGGCAAGCGACTTCGCGGTGTTCACCCACCGGGCCACCGTCGGTAAGGCTCGACGACTGCAGGTCGCCGGTGCCGGACTGATACGGTCGTGGCGGGCCCGCAACAGCCCGCGGAGTGTTACTGATCCTCGAAAATCGGGGGCGGCATGACCGATCGGTGGCAATACCTGTTGGTCCTGGCTGCATGCCTGGCGATCACCGCGCCCCTGGAGTTGTTCGGTCCCGGTGTCTACCGCCAGTGGCGGCGGCTCATCAGGGCGGTCCTCCCGGTGGCCGCAGCATTTTTGATCTGGGATGAGATAGCGATCGCCGCGCACGTGTGGACTTACAACGGCGCCTACATCGCCGGCCTGAGCATCCCGTTTCGGGTGCCGATCGAAGAAGTCTTGTTCTTCGTGGTCATTCCGGTGTGCGCACTGCTGACCTACAACGCCGTGAGCACCATCCTGGAAAGGGTCAGCCGCCGATGACCGGTCTGGGCTACACGGTGCCGGCCGCCGCCGCGGTTGTGACCGTGTACGTATTGGAATTGGCGGTGCTGCGTACCGGACTGTTCCGGCGACCGGCCTACTGGCTGTCGATGCTGATCGTGCTCGGCTTCCAGATTCCGGTGGACGGGTGGCTGACCAAACGCAGCTCGCCCGTCGTCATCTATGACGAGCGTCAGACCACCGGCCTGCGGTTCCCCTTCGACATCCCGATCGAGGACTTCTTATTCGGCTTCGCTCTGGCCACCGCGGTGCTGCTGCTGTGGGAACGGCAACGTGCGCGTCGGTGAAATCGGCTTGCACCCCGGCAACCTGGCGGCTGCGTTCGACGCCGGTGCCGCGGCATACGATCGGCTGGTCGACGCCAACCCCGGTTACCATGAGCATCTTGTTCTTTCGGCCCGCCGCATGCGAATCCAATCCCGTGGCAAGGGCTTACGGCTGCTTGACGCCGGATGCGGCACTGGCGCGTCGACAGCGGCACTACTGGCCATCGCACCAGAAGCCGAGATCGTTGCTGTCGACGCGTCGCGGGGAATGCTCGACGCGGCGCTCGCGAAGGACTGGCCCCCATCGGTGCGGTTCGTGCACACTCCCGTCGAGCAGCTGGCCGAGCACGGCATCACCGGACCGTTCGACGGCATCCTGGCCGCGTACCTGATACGCAACCTAGCCGACCGGGACAACCAATTGCGGAAATTTCGCATGCTGCTGCGGCCCGGCGGCACCCTGGCCGTGCACGAATATTCGGTACGCGACTCGCGTGCTGCTACCCGCGTCTGGCACGCCGTGTGCTGGGGAATCATCATCCCCGCCGGGTGGTGGCGCACCCGTGACATCGCGCTGTATCGCTACTTGTGGCGCAGCGTGCTGGCGTTCGACGGCGCAGCGCAGTTCCGGGCGCGCCTTGCTGACGCCGGCTTCACCGCAGTGCACAGCGAAACGATGCCCGGCTGGGAAGCCAACATCGTGCACACCTTCTTAGCAGATGCGCCGTAATGACCGATCGCCGACGCCAAATACTGCCTGCACCAACGGGATTGCCGGGTGCCTACGCGCTGCTGTCGCGGCCGCGGGCGGTCGTCGTGGGCGGTGGCATCGCGGGGCTGACCGCCGCCACTGGACTGGCTGAACGCGGCGTCGCCGTCGAGGTCATTGAACGCGAGCACTACCTCGGTGGTCGGGTGGGCGGCTGGACCGAACACCATGACGGGGTTGACCTCGCGATGAATCGCGGCTTCCACGCGTTCTTCCGGCAGTACTACAACCTGCGGGCCCTGCTGAAGCGAATCGATCCGCAACTGCGCATGCTGACGCCCATCGACGACTATCCGCTCATCGACGGCGCAGGCCGGCGCGACAGCTTCCGCGGGCTTCCGCGCACCCCGCCCTGGAACGCCCTGGTCTTCGCGGCGCGCAGTCCGACATTTCGGCTTCGCGACTTCATCCATATCGACGCGCGCGCAGCCGCGCCACTGGCCGCGGTGTCGGTGCCCGACATCTATCAGCGGCTCGACCACGTCGACGCCGAGACATTTTTGAAAAGCATTCGTTTTCCGGAGGCCGCACGGCATCTGGCATTCGAGGTGTTTTCCCGCAGCTTCTTCGCCGACCCGTCGAAGCTGTCCGCCGCCGAGCTGGCGACCATGTTCCACATCTACTTTCTGGGCTCGGCCGAAGGGCTCATCTTCGATGTCCCCTCCGCGAACTACGACAGCGCCCTCTGGGAGCCGTTACGCCGCTACCTCGAAGGTCGGGATGTGCGGTTTCGGCTCGGCACCAATGCGCTGCGCGTCGACACGAGTTCGGCGAAACCGTTCCGGGTGCAGACCGACTCCGACGAACACCTGGACGCAGACGCCGTGGTGCTGGCCACCGACGTCGCCGGCTTACAGCGGATCGTCGCGGCATCGACCAGCCTGGGCACCGACACATGGCGGGCACAGATAGCACAGCTGCGCACCGCGCCACCGTTTGCCGTACATCGGTTATGGCTCGACCGCCCCGTCGCACCGCAGCGGTCGGCGTTTCTGGGCACCGCCGGTCATGAGCCACTTGACAACATCAGCGTGTTGGAGCGCTATGAACGCGAAGCCGGCGAGTGGGCCGGAGCGCACGGTGGTTCCGTTGTTGAATTGCACTCCTATGCCCTTGATTCTGCGCCGTCCCGCGCGGGTGCGCTACGCCAACTACACGAGGTATATCCGGAAACCGCGGCGGCGCACGTCGTTTGCGAGCGGTTGCTGCATCGCAGCGACTGCCCGCTTTTTGCGCCCGGGTCCTACTCGCGCCGGCCCGCAGTGGTTACGCCCCAGCCCGGTCTGCTGTTGGCCGGCGACGCTATCCGCATCGACCTGCCTGTGGCACTCATGGAGCGCGCCGCCACCACCGGCTGGTGCGCCGCCAATCAATTGTTGAGACGATGGGGACTGGCCGGGCACCCGTTGGCCACCGTACCCACCCAAGGCCGGTCACCACTGCTGCGATGGCTTGCCACCCGCGAAAGATCCAGTCGACGATGAATATCCGCGAACAGCTGCAACAACTGTGGCCTTTAGGGGGGCCTAAAGACTTGCCGCTGCAAGTGATCCCGCGTATGTCATGGGCCGATCAGCGCCCGACATATCGCGACGCGCAACCTGCCATCATTGAAGCCGCGCTGGAACGATCCCAGCACAAACCCACCGGCAATTGGTACGCGTTCGCCGCCAGCCGTGAAGTGCGTTCCGGGCAGCCGTTCGGCACGCGTGTTGCCGGTGTCAATGTCGTCGCCTGGCGCGACGAGCAGCGCCGACTTTGCGTCGGTCCACGTAGTTGCCCCCACCTGGGGGCCGACCTCGCCACCGGGACCGTGCACCGCGGCACGTTGATTTGCCGATGGCACGGGCTGACCCTAGACGGCCATGCGCGCGAATTGGGCTGGAGCCCGTTGCCCAGCCACGACGACGGCACCCTGGTATGGGTGCGGCTCGACAAACTGGGGGGTGAGGCACCACTGGAGGAGCCGGTGATTCCGGCCAGGCCGACGGGCGACAACTTGGCTGCCGTCACCCGCATGGCCGGCGTGTGCGAGCCGACCGACATCATCGCCAACCGACTTGATCCCTGGCACGGCGCATGGTTTCACCCATACTCGTTCACCCGGATCGAGGTGCTCGCCACGCCCACCGAACAGGCCGATCACTTCTTGGTCGCGGTGACCTTCCGGATCGGCCGTCTGGGCGTTCCCGTCGTCGCGGAGTTCAGTTGCCCGGAGGCACGCACCGTCGTGATGCGCATCGTGGACGGCGAGGGAACCGGCAGCACCGTCGAAACCCACGCCACACCAATAGGTTTAAGCTCCGATGGTCGTCCCCGCACCACCGTGCTGGAAGCCACCATCGCGCATTCGGACCGTCCCGGGTTTAAGCGGGCATCTCGGGTGGCGCCACTGATCGCACCATTCATGCGCTATGCGGCCACCAGACTCTGGCGCGACGACCTTGCCTACGCCGAGCGCCGCTACCAGGTACGTGCCGGTCTCGGGTGACTTGGCCGGGGCCAGCTCATTGCGAGCGTGGAACAATCGTTGGGTCGCGTCCGCACCCGAGTATGGCCCAGCCGTGAAGAAAAGCTATTTCCCTGCCGTCGTTGTAACCGTTGGTGTGCATTTCGCGTACCTCGTCTATGTGCCGAGCGGGGGCTTTCTCGCGCTGCGCTGGCCACGGACCATTGTGCTGCATGTCCCGGCCGTTGCCTGGGGCGTCGCGGTCATCGGACTGAAACTTCCGTGTCCATTGACATCGCTGGAATCCTGGGCGCGCCGTCGCGCGAATATGGATCCACTGCCGACGGGATTCGTCGACCGCTATGTTGCGGGTCTTCTCTTTCCGTCTGGGCGCACCGGTGTCGCACAGGCACTGGCGTTTGTCGCGGCCGCCATCTCATGGGGCGTATTCGCGGCACGAAGTATTCGCCACGAAAGCGGCCACCAGTCCGCGGTCGGGTGATCTCAAGCCCTCATGGCTGACTTACGTCGACGACCGGCTGACCAAGCGGGTGCGGGTCCGGTGAATCTCTAATAGCCGGCACGGTGTCAGATTGACGCCCGCGAGACCTGCCTTGCCACAACGCCCAAGCGGCAACCGAGATCAGGACCGCCGCCGGCCAGAAAGCTAACTGCGCAAACCACAAACGTCGTTCAAGGCGCAGCACTTTCTGCTGACCGCGTCGAACGCGCTGTGACGCCTCTTTAAGCCTCATCGCACGGCATATACCCCGGGCCCATCCGTTCAAACAATGACAGGGAGCACCTGTTCAGGGATCAACGCAGCGCAGAAGCGGTTCGGCTCAAGGCACACACCGGTGTTTGGCTGGCCACGTCAACGGCTAGTCACCAGCATGAACACTGAGCAACCCGTTCCGCCCCAACCTCCGCTCTCAAGCGTCACGACCGCACGGACAACCCGTTCGTCGTTCACGCGGCTGGCGGCGGCGTGGTGGGCGCTTGTCGTCGGCCTGGCGATCCTCATTATCTTGCTCATTTTCGTCGCCCAGAACACCGAATCGATAACCGCGCACTTCCTCGTATTTGATTGGAGCTTGCCGGTGGGAGTGGGCTACTTGTTGGCCGCCGTCGCCGGCGCCACTACCACTGTGGCGGTCGGCGCGGCGCGGATGATCCAGCTCCGCCGGGCGGCCAAGAAGAACCTCAGGCCGCTTTGACCTACCCAGCGGTGCCGGGATCAAAACCTTTGTCGGGCAAGCACCGCGGTGATCGTCGCGGCGCAGCACTCGTGATGACGCCCCGCGGGTAACACCCCCATCGCCGCGGCAAGTACTGGCCGGCGATGCCGTCGGCTAAAGGTTACCGACCGTTCTGGCATCGACCGCCGATAAAAGGTTAATGCCAGCCTGCATACCCACTGATTCGGATTAGCACGTGCACTCACTCGCGGCTGGGGCCGACTCTGCGGCCATCACGCTCGGCGTGTTCGCCTACCCTGGGCTACAAATGAGAAACGCCGATTGGAGTTCGCCGACCTCAGGTAGCGGTCGCCGATACCCTGGTCGGCGTATCTTCTAAGAAGGATGCGGGTAAGTGACCAGGCGCGGCGCTGCTGATCGGCGACCAGACCGAGCCGAACTAGAGAAGTTGATGTCGGCCGACATGCGGGCAATCACAGCGCAATCTGACCGCATAGGCCGGCACTTCGCGCGCCAACACGACGTCAGCGGCAGCGACTTTCACGCCTTACTGCACATCATGGTCGCCGAGACGGCCGGAACACCGTTGACGCTGGCTCAGTTGCGACAGCGCATGGATGTATCGCCCGCTGCGATCACCTACCTTGTCGATCGCATGATCGACGCCGGCCATATCCGACGCGAACCTGACCCGGAAGACCGGCGCAAGTCGCTGCTTCGCTACGAGAAATCCGGCATGGCGTTGGCTCGCTCTTTTTTCAATCCCCTTGGTGCCGAACTCCGCTGCGCCCTCGCTGATCTGTCGGATCGTGATTTGGCTGCGGCACACCGGGTTTTCACGGCGATGATCGAAGCGATGTCCACATTCGAATCCCACCTCGCCGTGCGAAGCTCCAAACCGTCAGCGACCGACCCCAAGCGCGCCACGGCCAGGGGCCGACGCCGTGCGGTGCGGTAAAACCGGCAAGCACCTGGCCTTATCGAATCGGCCGGTCGGCTGCAGAGCCAAGCACACGTTGCTCGATCAAGTCAGCCCCTCGGGCCACGCCTCCGGTCGCGGCGAAACCAGCCGCCACTCGACGTGCGCCGTCAGCCATTGTCATTGCCTTGCGCACCTTGGCCCTCAGCCGTGCCACGGTGAGTTTTTTCGCTGCCAGGCGGGTGCCGCAGTGGGCGACCTCGACGCGCCGGGCGACTTCTGCCTGGTCCCGCGCGAAAGGCACTACGCAGACGGGCACGCCGCGGTCGAGGGCTTTCAGCGTCGTTCCCATCCCCCCGTGCGTGATGGCGCAGCTTGCCCGGTCGAGTATGGCCGAGTGGGACACGAATTGGCACACGGTTGCGTTAGATGGCCGCGGCAAGTCCGGAGGTATACCCGCCGGAAATGTCGCCACGACATGCACCGCCTCATCGGCTAAAGCCTGCAACGCAATCCGCCCCAGAGCCGCATCGGGCTGCCTGATCGAGGAAGTGTTCACCAGCACCACTGGCCGGTCGATGGCGGCGACCCAGTCTGGCGTCCTCGTCGGCATGGGCTCGAATACGCATGCGCCGATGTGGTGCACCAAATCGCCCCATCCAGGATGCCGATACTCGAAAGGCTCGCCGCCGACGGCCAACAGCAGCGGCGCCCGCCGCAAGAAGTCGTCCACAGACGTAACCTGAGACACTCCCAGCTCAACGCGAATAGCGTTGACCCGTGGCAGCATCGGGCGGTCGAAAAGGTGCCGGACAAACGGACGCACCGAGGTGTCACGGATATCGCCGACAATGCCCGGCAGGGGCCGCAGCCCTGGACCGAATGGCGGCACTCCGCGCGAGCGCAGATACGGGGTGAACGGCGAAAATACCAGCCAAGGCGTATCTCCGGCGTCGGCTGCCGACATGGCGCCCCAGCAGTTCGCGTCTACGATGACCGCATCCGGCCGGACCGCGTCCACCGCACGCCGCAAGTCGTGTACTTCGAGCACCGCTCGCCGGCACAGCACGTCGATCGATAACTTCAACACTTCCAGCGCGTTTCGGGCGCGCCAATCGTCTCCGACAATCGCCTCGATTCTCGGGTCGACGGGCTCGGCATGCACGCCGACCGTGCGCATCGTCGCGACACCAGCCGACATTGTCCGCACATGAACGTCATGGCCCCGCTGGGCGAGCTCCCTTAGCAACGCGCCGACTGGCAGCAGATGCCCCAGGGCCGGCGAGCCGTACGCCAAGATCACAGCCATGTCGCGCGCATCTACTGGATGGGCATGACATCGACATCGCGCAGCTCTGAAAGATTTGCGGCGCCACAGCCGTGCAGGCAGACCCGAAGCTCGTCGATGAACGGCTGCAGCCAATCGACAACGGCAGCGGAGGATTCGATCGCGGCCGACAGTAGCGGTCGGGCCACCGCCACGACATCGGCACCCAACGCGATCGCCTTGGCCGCGTCCATGCCGGTGCGAATACCACCGGAAGCCACCAACGGGATCTTTGGCAGCACCTCACGGACCTCCACGATCGCCTGCGCAGTCGGAATGCCCCAATCAGCCAGGTGCGGGTAGCGCAGTTCGCCGTAGCGGACGAACTGCTCGACCCGCGACCACGAGGTGCCGCCGGCGCCCGCAACGTCGATTCCCGTCACCGGCAATTCACCCTCGGCCCCAACGAGTTCCGCGACGGCCGCGCGGCCGATCCCGTGGCCAACCTCCTTCAGTAGCACCGGATAGTCTATTGCGTCGGCCGCCTCTCGCAGCCTGGCCAGCGAGCCGGAGAAGTCGGTGTCGCCGTTGTGCTGGATCGCTTCCTGCAAGGGATTTGTATGCACCGCCAGCGCATCGGCACCCACCCGATCGAGGGCCTTCGAAAGATCACGCACGGTCGCCCCGGTAAACTGAGACAATCCGATGTTGCCGAATAACAAGACATCTGGGGCCACGTCACGAACGGTGAAGCTGGCAGCGGCCCGTTCCCCCAGCGCACTGTCCAGCATGATCCGCTGAGAGCCGAGCATCATACCGATGCCCAGTTGTTGAGCGGCTGCGGCCAAATTCCGGTTGATCGTCCCCGACAACTCGGCGCCCCCGGTCATCGCACCGATAAGTATCGGACACCTCAGGTTCGCACCGAAGAACCTAGTGGATAAGTCGATGCCACTCAGGCTGGTCTGCGTGCACGCGTTGTACGGCAACAGATAGCGGTCCAGCCCGGTACTCAGACCCTCGTAGCTCACCTGCTCACTAAGGCACACGTCGATGTGCCGCCGCTTGCGGTTTTTCATCGGGCCGGGCTCAGTGGTCAAAGCAGGTACCCCGGCGCGACGAACTTCGGCCGGAACCGAGCTGCCGCCACGCCCTCGCCGGTGATGTGCAAGGTTGGGGGCCGCCTGACATTCATAATGTCCATACTGCCTCTTGTTGCCTACCGCCGCGCACGCGCGGCCTCCCCCGCCAACGAGCGGCCAGATGGATCAGCGGCCCGTTCATTTCAGTTGATTAATGTTTAACAAACTGAAATACTTGATGCGTGGTGTGGGATGGCGTGGCCGCCGCTGTGACGGGCCGACGTTCGTGGCTAATCGGATTGGGCACGGTCCTGCTAGGCATCGGCTTCATGGTGCTCATCGGGGCGAACGCGGCGGCAGGCCAGGCGCCGCAGTCGGTTCCTGCCGGATCGGATTCGGCGAAGGTCGACGCCCTGGCCCGTAGGTTCCCCGGGGGCGACCGGGCTCCGCTGATTGTGGTGGTCAGCCGCGCCGACGGCACGGTGCTGGACTCTACCGACGTCACCGCCGCGCAAGCAGCCCGCGACCGGATGCAGGACGTCGCGGGACGCGATGCGGCCGTCAACGCGGCACCGGCGCTGGTGTCGACCGACGGCAAGGCGGCCATCGGGGTGGTGCCCATCAGTGCCGACCTGTCGGGGCTGGCACTGGGCGACGCGGTCGCCGCGCTGCGCAAGGCCGCCGATACCGGCCTGCCGACGGCTTTGCAGGCCCATGTCACCGGGGGGCCAGCGTTCGGCGCCGACATCGCCAACGCGTTCGCAGGCGCCAACGTCACCTTGCTGGCGGTAACGGCGTCGGTGGTGGCGTTGCTTCTGATCGCCACCTACCGCTCCCCGGTGCTGTGGCTGGTCCCGCTGTTGGTAATCGGATTCGCCGATCGGGTCGCGGCGGCGGTGGGCACCGCGGTGGCCTCGCTCACCGGGCTGAGTTTCGACGGCGCCACCTCCGGGATCACCAGCGTGCTGGTTTTCGGTGCAGGCACCAATTACGCGCTGCTGCTGATTTCCCGGTATCGGCAAGAGCTTCGGCGCCGGCCCGAGCACCGCTCCGGAAATCGAGAAGCCCTGCGCCGGGCGGTGCGCCTGGCCGGCCCGGCGATCGTCGCCAGTAATGCCACCGTGGTGCTGGCATTGCTCACTTTGCTGTTCGCCTCGACCCCAAGCACGCGCAGTCTGGGTGCCCTGGCGGCGTGCGGACTCGTTGTCGCCGCGGTGTCGGTTCTGGTGGTGCTGCCGCCGCTGCTGGCGGTGTGCGGAAGGCGACTGTTTTGGCCCTTCATCCCCCGCCCCGAGGACGGCGCAACCCTGGATTCCGGTGCCTGGCACCGGGTTGCGGCGTGGGTTGGCGGGCGTCCCGCGCTGGTCGCGGCGGTCGCGATCGCGGTTCTGGCGGCCCTTGCCACCGGCCTGCTGGGTACCCGGATCGGTTTGTCGCAGACCGAGCAGTTCAGGGTTCGCGCAGATTCGGTGTCTGGTTACGACATTGTGGCCGCGCATTTTCCGGCCGGCCTGACCAACCCCACACTGGTCATCGGCTCCACCGCCGAGGCGTCACACCTGCAGCAGGCCATCGGAGCCACCCCCGGTGTGGTCTCGGTGACCGAGTCCGGCCGGTCGGCGTCCGGGTTGACGAAGTGGTCGGCGGTGGTCGATGCCCCGCCGTCGTCCGGCCAGGCCTTCAATGCCATTGCGGCGCTGCGTGATTCGACCCACTCCGTCGACTCCGGCGCGCTGGTGGGCGGGGCCGACGCACAAGCGCTGGACATCCGCCACGCCGCAGCGCATGACCGGCTGGTGCTGATACCGGCGATCCTGTTCGTAATCCTGGTCGTCCTCTATGTGCTGCTGCGATCGGCGCTTGCGCCGCCGACCCTGCTGGCTGCAACGATTCTCGGCGCGCTGGCTGCGCTGGGCATGGGCGGCTGGGCCAGCATGCACCTCTTCGGGTTCCCGGCGCTGGACAACAGCACCCCGCTGTTCGCCTTCCTGTTTCTGGCCGCCCTGGGAGTGGACTACACCATCTTTCTGGTCACCCGCGCTCGCGAGGAGGCTGCACACCATGGCGCGCGCGATGGCATGATCCGCGCGGTGGCGGCTACCGGCGGCGTAATCACCAGTGCCGGAATAGTTTTGGCAGCGGTATTCTGCGTACTGGGAGTGTTGCCGTTGATCGTGCTGACCCAACTGGGCATCATCGTCGGGCTGGGAATCCTGCTCGACACCTTCGTCGTGCGCACACTGGTCATCCCCGCGCTGTTCGCCCTCATCGGTGACCGCATCTGGTGGCCCACCGACCCTACCCACACCGGAGCTGTTCAGGAACGAACCGCTTTGGCCCAACAAGAACGGAGCACACCATGAACAGGTCAATACTGGCCGCGACCACCGTCGCGGTGGCCGTAGCTGCCGGCAGCGGAAGCATCGCGAGTTCAAAAGGTATCCCTGCGTGGTATGCGCGGCTTCGCAAGCCGCCCTACCAGCCGCCCAACGCTGCCTTCCCGGTGGCGTGGACCACTCTCTACGGCGACATCGCAGCCACGTCCGCGGTCACCATCGACCGGTTTCGTACAGCGGGACAGCACGATGAGGCACGGCGCTACGCCGCGGCGCTGAGCGTGAACCTGCTCCTCAACGCCGGGTGGAGTTGGCTCTTCTTTCGGTACCACAAGCTCGGTGCGTCCGCGGTCGGCGCCGCGGTGCTGACGGCCAGCAGCGCCGACCTCGCACGTCGGGCCGCGCAAGCCGACCGGCGGGCCGGATTGGCCCTGTCTGCGTACCCGTTGTGGTGCGCCTTCGCGACCGTCCTGGCCGCCCACGTCTGGTGGCTCAACCGCTGAAGCAGCGATGAATTCGGCGTTGTTGTGGTTTCGTCGCGACCTGCGGTTGCACGATCACCCGGCCCTTGCCGCCGCAGCCGACAACGAGGACGTGCTCGCCTGCTTCGTGCTCGATCCGCGCCTGGAGGCGTCATCGGGCCGGCGCCGCCTGCAGTATCTGGGTGACTCACTGCGGCAACTGCGTGATGATTTGGGTGGCCGGCTCCTGGTGACCCGCGGACGGCCAGCAGAGCGGATTCCCCGCATTGCCAAGGAAATCAGCGCATCGTCGGTGCACATATCACACGATTTCGCGCCGTTCGGGCGGCACCGCGACGAACGGGTGCGCGCGGCACTGGGTTCGGTGCCGCTGGTGGCGACAGGCTCGCCTTATCTGGTTTCGCCCGGCCGCGTCACCAAACAAGACGGCGCCCCCTACCAGGTGTTCACACCGTTTCTGCGCAAGTGGCGTGAGGTTGGTTGGCGGCCACCGGCGCGATCGGGTCCCGAGTCCGCGCGCTGGCTCGATCCGGCGCAGGTCAGTATCGGACAGTGCGAGATTCCCGACCCCGGGGCCAGACTCGACATCGCTGCCGGTGAGCGGGCGGCGCTTTTGGGATGGGGCGCGTTCGTCGACGACGGGCTGGACCGCTACGAGCAGGATCGCAACCGGCCTGACCTCGAGGGCACCAGCCGAATGTCGGCGCACCTGAAGTTCGGCACCATCCACCCTCGCACCATTGTCGCCGACCTGAACCCACGACGCGGCGGGGCGCAGGCGTACTTGCGCGAGTTGGCATTTCGCGACTTTTACGCCGACGTGCTGTATCAGCGCCCGGATAGTGCGTGGCGCAACTGGAACAGGCAATTCGATGCCATCCAGACCGACACCGGCACCGAAGCGAAACGCCGCTTCGAGTCCTGGAAAGCCGGCGAAACCGGGTTTCCGCTGGTGGATGCCGGGATGCGCCAACTGCGTGAAACCGGCTTCATGCACAACCGGGTGCGAATGATCGTCGCCTCGTTTCTGGTCAAAGACCTTCATCTGCCATGGCAGTGGGGCGCCGAATGGTTTCTGGATCAACTCGTGGACGGCGACATGGCCAACAACCAGCACGGGTGGCAGTGGTGCGCGGGCTGCGGCACCGATGCTGCGCCCTATTTCCGGGTGTTCAACCCCGACAAGCAGGGCGAGAAGTTCGATCCTTCGGGGGATTACATCCGGCGCTGGGTGCCCGAGCTGGGCTCGGCACAGGACGTGCATCTGCGAAAAGGTGAACGGCCAGCCGGATACCCGCCCCCGATCGTCGACCATGGAGCCGAGCGCAGCGAAGCGCTGCGTCGATATCACAGCATCTGACCTACCTTTGACCGGCAAACTCCAGGTCGTCGGATGCCTCTGGCGAGATGTTTAATCGATTCGCCTACCCGAAGCTGTTTGGCATGTAATTATCAGCCGATTCACAGTTGTCAGATACGCCCTCGGGAGGCGCTATGGCTCAAATGACCGCTCGGACATTGCTGATTTCCGGCGCTGCGGTGGCGCTGGTGGCCACCGCTACCGGTTGTTCATGTTCGGTCACAACGTCGCACTCGGTGAGCAAGAGCGACGTCGCCAGCCAGATCACCTCCAAGTTGACCGACGCCGCGGGCAACAAACCCGATTCGGTGACATGCCCGAATGACCTGCCGGCAAAGGTCGGGGCGCAGCTGAATTGCGAGATGAAGGTCAAAAACCAGACCTTCAACGTCAATGTCACGGTGACCAGCGTCGAGGGCAGCAACGTCAAGTTCGACATGGTGGAGACGGTCGACAAGAAGCAGGTTGCCAGCGTGATCAGCGACAGGCTGGCCCAGCAGGTGGGCAGGAGACCGGATGCGGTGACCTGCCCCGACAATTTGAAGGGTGTCGAAGGCGCGACGCTAAGATGTCAACTCACCGACGGCAGCGACAAGTACGGCATAGCGGTGACCGTCACCAACGTCGACGGCGGCGACGTCAACTTCGATTTCAAGGTCGACGACCACCCCGAACCAACTGGCTAGCGGGACGCCTTCTTGCGCTCGATATCGGCCAATGCGGCGGCCAGTTCAGCGCGCTGCGCGGCCGAGCTCTCCCAGGACAGCTGCCGGTTCTTGACCACCTTGGCCGGTGCGCCGACCGCGATCGAGTAGTCAGGGATGACGCCGCGGACCACCGCGTGGGACCCCAGCACGCAGCCCCGTCCGATGGTGGTGCCCCGCAGTACCGTCACCTTCACTCCGACCCAGGTGTCCGGCCCTATCCGCACCGGGGACTTGAGGATGCCCTGATCCTTGATCGGAAGGTTGATGTCGTCCATGCGGTGGTCGAAATCGCAGATGTAGCACCAGTCGGCCATCAGGACCGAATCGCCGATCTCGATGTCGAGATAGCAGTTGATGACGTTGTCACGGCCCAGCACCACCTTGTCACCGAACCGCAGCGAGCCCTCGTGCGCCCGGATGGTGTTCTTGTCCCCGATGTGCACCCAGCGGCCGATCTCCAGCTGCGCCAATTCAGGCGTTGAGTGGATCTCGACACCCTTGCCGAGAAAGACCATACCGCGGGTGATGATGTGCGGGTTGGCCAGCTTGAACTTCAGCAGCCGCCAATACCGCACCAAATACCACGGCGTGTACGCGCGATTCCTCAACGCCCACCTCAGCGATGCCAGCGTGAGGAACTTGGCCTGGCGTGGGTCCCGCAGCATTGACCCGCGCCAGCGGCGATGGAGCGGAGCACCCCACATGCTCGTCATGGGCCGAAAGCCTAGCCGAGCCGGCACGGGTTACCCTCACCTGTACTCGATCGCTGCTCATGCCGAACGGCCGGGCCTGCCTTGAGCGACCCGCGTGGGAAGAAGGATTTGGAAACCCGAGGTGCTTGCCCGACATCTCCCGCGTGGGCTTCGGCGTTGGTCGTCTGCGGTGCTCATGGCTGTTCTCATGGTCGGGATCGGCGGCTGCGGCAACACCGACTCATGGGTGGACGCGTCTCCCGCGCAAGGCTGGCCCGCGCAGTACGGCGACGCTTCCAACAGCAGCTACACCACGACGATCGGCGCAACGAAGCTGTCGCTGAAATGGACGCGTTCGGTCAAAGGAAGCCTGGCGGCGGGGCCGGCGCTGAGCGAACGTGGTTATCTCGCCTTGAATGCGCAGACCCCTGCCGGATGTTCGCTGATGGAGTGGGAGAACAATGACAACGGCCGGCAGCGCTGGTGTGTCCGATTGGTCCAGGGCGGCGGCTTCGCAGGTCCATTGCTCGACGGCTTCGACAACCTTTACGTCGGCCAGCCGGGCGCATTCCTGTCTTTCCCGGTGACACAGTGGACGCGGTGGCGACAGCCGGTGATCGGGATGCCCGGCACCCCGCGGTTTCTAGGACACGGCCAACTGCTCGTCACCACGCACCTGGGACAGGTGCTGGTTTTCGACGCCCACCGCGGCAAGGTGGTCGGCAGCCCGCTGGATCTGGTGGAGGGCATCGACCCCACCGATGCGACACGCGGATTGGCCGATTGCGCGCCGGCCCGGTCGGGCTGCCCGATTGCCGGCGCCCCCGCCTTCTCGGCGGTCAACGGGACGGTGGTGCTGGGTGTCTGGCAGCCGGGTGCCCCGGCCGCGGGGCTAGTGGAGCTGAAGTATCACCCGGGGCAGACGCCGCTGCTGGTCCGGGAGTGGACCAGCGACGCGGTGAGCGCCGGCATCATTGCCAGCCCGGTGCTGTCCGCCGACGGGTCAACGGTCTACGTCAATGGCCGCGACCAACGACTGTGGGCACTGCACGCCACCGACGGGAAAGTGAAGTGGTCGGCGCCGCTGGGATTTTTGGCGCAGACGCCGCCCGCGGTCACCCCGCAGGGATTGATCGTGTCGGGCGGCGGCCCCGACACCCGGCTGGTGGCGTTCAAGGATGCGGCTGATCACGCCGATCAGGTCTGGCGCCGCGATGACGTCGTCCCGCTGTCGTCGTCGAGCCTGGCCGGCAAAGGCGTCGGCTACACGGTCATCGGCGGGCCGCCGGCCAACGGCGCGTCGGGTATGTCGGTGCTGGCCTTCGATCCGGGCAATGGCCACACGCTGGGCAGTTATCCGCTTCCTGCGGCGAGTGGATATCCCGTCGGGGTGTCGGTCGGCACCGATCGCCGCGTGGTGGCCGCCACCAGCGACGGCCAGGTTTATGGGTTCGCGCCGGCCTAGACCGGTCGTCAGATAGCCAGCGGCGGGATCGCGTTGCGGGGCACCTGGGCTTGGGCCGGGCCGGCAAACGCCGGCAGCATTTCACCGGGGGCGAAGTAGAAGATCAGCTGATCGTCGGTGATGGCAAAGTTCTGGTAGTGCGACGGGTCAAGCCCGGTCGAGGGGAAAATGGTTGCCCCCAGCGGGGTTTGCCGTTCCAAGTCGCGCTGGACGATCGGGAAGATGCTGTCCAGCGGCGTAGTGCCTGGCGCGAACAGATTGTCGAAGGTGATGGGCTGCTTTGTCCCGAGGTTGTAGTTGAATGCTTTGTACCAGATGGACGGATGCGCTCCGCCGAGGTCC
Source organism: uncultured Actinomycetota bacterium (assembly GCA_963784665.1). Taxonomy (GTDB): domain Bacteria; phylum Actinomycetota; class Actinomycetes; order Mycobacteriales; family Mycobacteriaceae; genus Mycobacterium. The sequence goes on along the minus strand of CAWASA010000017.1, from coordinate 122,950 downwards.
TGGAAGAACTCGAGCACAACGCTGCGGGTGTTGTGCGGCGGCTGACCGGAGGTGTGTTGTTCGGTGGTGGCCTCCATTTGGTAGGGCTGATCGCGCCCCCCGGAGCTCTGTGCGACGTTGACGAACCCGTCGCGGTTTTGCGTGATGTAGTCGGTCAGCGCCTGTTCATCGGGATAGTCAGCGGGAAAGGTCATGTTGAGCATGTAGGTCGGGCCGGTGGCGCGCACATGGCATATCTGCCCGGCTTCGATCGTGCCGCCCAAGCCGGCACAAGAAGGGGGCGCGGCGGCCGCCGGCCAGCCCAGCAGGACCGCCGGTACCAGCACCGCGGCCGCTATCAGATAACGCATCGTCGAATTGTCCTCGCAGGCTAAACAGGCTGGGGGCTCAGAAGAGTGACGGCAGCCAGCGTACCCGGCACTATCGCGACGGGCGGCAAACGAACACCTCTGCGCGACCGGCAGCCCCGGAGCCGATGCGGGTGATGACCGCCGTCAGGGATCGGCTGCCGCGCAGCCGCATCCGTCGCCGCAGCGCGTCAGGGTCGACCTGCACACCGCGGACCAGGACCTCCAGCGCCCCGCAGTCCAGCGCCGACAATGCCTGCCGGAGCCGTCGCTCGTCGAACACGAACTGCTCGAGCACCTCGAAACCCCGGATCCCCGACGGCAGCCGATCCCCCGACAAGTAGGCGATGTCCGGGTCGAGTTGCCACAGGCCGTGCCGCGCGCCGTAGTGGCGCACCAGCCCGGCCCGGACCACGGCGCCGTCGGGGTCGACGATCCATCGCCCGGCCGGCCGGGCCGGGCAGTCGTCCGGTTCGGTGTCGGTAATCTGTTCATCGCGATCAAGGACATTCGCCCGTCGGCGGACACCCGGCTGAGCCAATCCGGCCGACCACAGGCATGCTTCCCGGACCGAACCGCGGTATGAGGTCACCTCGATCTCGCCGTCGAAACCGAGCCGTCGTACTTGATCGAAATTTATTCCGGGAGCGCACTTTACGACGAGATCCCGGCGACGGTAGGTGTCGATCAACTGGCCCAACCCGGGCTGGTAGCCGTCGATAGTGAAGCGCCGCAGCCCGCCTTGCCGGCGCGCCGGGTCGACGACCACCACCGCGTCGCGGGTCACCGGGTGCAGCGCGTCGGCACGGCAGAGGCCGGTCGCCGCCCCCAGGTTGTGGCGCGCCATCGCCAGCCGCACCGCGTCGATGTCGCTCCCTATCGCTGCGACCCCCGACCCGCGCAGCGCGGCCAATTCGGTGCCGATCGAACAGGTCGCATCGTGCACGACAACTCCAGCATCGGCCAGCCGCGTGGCCCGGTGCAGAGCCACCGGTGCCGCAGTGGCTTGCTGCAACGCCTCATCGGTGAACAGCCAGTTCGACACCCTGAATTCGGGGCCCAGCTCGCGCAGCTTGTCGGCTGCGCGCCGGCGCAGCAGCGTCGTCTCCACCAGCACCGCTGCCCGGTCGCCGAATCGGGCACGCGCCGCGGCGATATCGGCAATCCGGGTATTGTCCGTCAGCTCGAGTTCGGCGACCGCTGCCAGCGCTGCAGCACCCGATTCTGACCGCAGGTAGCCGACGTCGTCCGTGCTGAAGGTGAGCCCGACGCTCAGGAGGGTTTGACCCCGGTGACCATCGCGTTGTAGAACCAGCCCTTCGGCGCCACGTGCCGCCACACGTTGGCGTCCGCCCAGCTCAGTGCCTTCCAGCTGTTGAATGCGAACTTCGCCCAGCCCCAGCCCAGGCGCTCGGGCGGCACCGCGCATTCAAAGGTGCGCAGCGGCCAGCCCAGCATCGCGGCAGTGAATTCCACGGTCGCGGTCCGCACTTCGACCGCGCCGGCGTTGGTGGCCATCCGCTCCAGGTCGCGCGGCGCAAAGGTGTGCAGGTCGACGAGCGCCTCCAGCGCCGCGGCACGCGAGGATTCGTCGAGCTCGGCCTGCGGACGGCGCCAGCCGCTCAGGCCGGGCAGCCTCGTGGCGTTGGTGACGACTCGCCAGGTCAGCGTGGACAGCGTGCGGGCGTATGCGTCGCCGGCGGAGGTCGGCTCGCCGGCGAAGACGAACCGGCCGCCCGGCCGCAGCACCCGGATCGCCTCCCGCAGCGAAAGCTCGACATCGGGAATGTGATGCAGCACGGCGTGCCCGACCACCAAGTCGAAGGTGTTGTCTTCGTAGGGGATGCCCTCGGCGTCGGCCACCCGGCCGTCGATGTCCAGCCCGAGCGATTGCCCGTTACGGGTGGCGACCTTGACCATGCCGGGTGACAGGTCGGTGACCGACCCGCGCCGAGCAACACCGGCCTGGATCAGATTGAGCAGGAAGAACCCTGTCCCGCAGCCGAGTTCGAGGGCACGGTCGTAGGGCAGCTCGCGAAGGACCTCGTCGGGCACGATGGCGTCGAAGCAGTCCCGGGCGTAGTCGACGCAGCGCTGGTCGTAAGAGATCGACCACTTCTCGTCGTAGGACTCCGCTTCCCAGTCGTGGTAGAGCACCTGGGCGAGCTTGCTGTCATGCCGGGCCGCTTCCACCTGCTCGGCCGTGGCATGGGGGTTGGGAACGGCGTCGGTCGAACTCGTCGTCATGACGGCAGCCTAACCGCCGCCGGGATCCGCGTTTGCGTCCGGCGACGATGCGGGCCGGTTCGCGGCCCGAGGTGGGGGTACGCCCCCAGAGGGAGGTGCCCCCACCCGCTCGCGGGGGCGAGGCGGACAATCTGGCCGCGCACCGCTGTGACCAGCGGCGAACACCTCGACGTAACGGCGTCGTTCGGCAGCGAGTCGCTCGGCCGGCTCCAGGTCGAACATGTCGTTGATACCCGCCTTGGCGGCGGCCAGCGCGTGTGCCGGGCCGTCGAGAAAGCGGCGTGCCCACGCCGCGGCGACGTCGTACACGTCGTCCGGGGCCACCATGTCGTCGATCAGGCCCAGCGCCAGCGCCTCCTCGGCGTCGAAGAAGCGCCCGCTGAACACCAGCTCCTTGGCCTTGCTCGCCCCGGCCACGCGAGTCAGGCGGGCCATTCCGCCGCCGCCGGGGATCAGGCCGGCCAGGATCTCGGTTGCCCCGAACTTCACGTTGTCACCACTGACCCGCCAATCGGCGGCCAGGGCGAGCGTGAGGCCGGCACCCAGCGCGTACCCGGTGATCGCGGCGACGGTCGGCTTAGGGATGTCGGCCACGGCGTCGACGGCTTCCTGCCGAACCCGGGCCGCGATGTCGGCTTCCGGCGCGGTCAGTGTCCGCAGTTCGGGCATGTCGTCGCCGGCGGAGAAGATTTCGTGGCCACCGAACAGGATCACTGCGGCCACGTCGTCGCGCCGGCCCAGCTCGGCGGCTGCGGCCACGATCTCCCGGTAGAGCTGGCGGGTCATTGCGTTGGTCGGCGGTCGCGACAACAGCAACATGGCCAGGCCGGCGTCCTGCGAGCCGTCGCTGACCACGACGCTCACGAATTCGCTCAAAGCTGCCACCCCATCCCGCCCGATTTTCGTGCCTGGTGGTAGCGATCGGAATCGAAGAACTCGAACACCCAGTTGTCGCCCTGGATCTCCAGGTGCGGCTGCACCGTGACGATCTGACGCTCGACGGCCAGCACTTCCGCGACGGTGCGGCCGGCCAGCGAATCCAGCTGTGTCCACGTCGGCGGCAGCAGGAAGTTGCGACCAGCCGCGAAGTCGTCGACAGCGGCCTGCGGCGTCGTCCAGCCGGCGTGGTCGGATTCGGTGTTCTCACCGTCGGCGCGCTGACCCTCCGGCAGGGCCCCCACAAAGAAATAGGTGTCATAACGGCGGGTGCGCTCGGCCTCGGGGGTGACCCAGTTGGCCCACGGCCGCAGCAAGTCGGATCGCAAAACCAGCTTTTCGCGGCGCAGGAAGTCTGCGAAGGACAGCGTGCCGTTGGCCAGCGCGAGGCGGGAGTCGCTGTACACCGAAGCATCGCCGACGATGCCGTTCGGGTCGTCGGCCGGACCGGCGAACAGCACGCCCGATTCCTCGAAGGTCTCGCGGGCGGCAGCGCAGACCAGCTCCTCAGCAAGGTCGGGTTCGACGCCGAACCGCTGCGCCCACCACTGCGGCGGCGGGCCGGCCCACGCGATATCGGCGTTGCGGTCGCGGTCGTCGACGCCGCCGCCGGGAAACACCATCACCCCCGCGGCAAATTCCATTTGTGAGTGCCTGCGCATCAAGAAGATGGCCAAGCCGGCCTCTGAGCCGGCCTCCGTGTCGCGTACCAACATCACGGTCGCGGCGGGCCTCGGAACAAGAGGAGGTACCAGCGGGGGCTGATCATGTGGTGCGGTCATGAGCCCTCCGATGGGCAGCGCGGGTGCGCACGCGCCGCGCGAAATAACGCCCGTCGACAACTTCCAGGGCGATCGCTTGGCCGAACGCAGTGGACAGGTTCTCGGCCGTCAGCACGTCGGGCAGCAACCCGGCGGCGACCACCTGACCTTCCGCCAGCAGCATGCAATGGCTGAAGCCGGGCGGGATCTCTTCGACATGATGGGTGACCAGCACCAGCGCGGGCGCGTCCGGGTCCGCGGCCAGGTCGGTCAGCCGCGCCACCAACTCCTCGCGGCCGCCCAGGTCCAGGCCGGCGGCGGGTTCATCGAGCAGCAGCAGTTCCGGATCGGTCATCAAAGCGCGAGCGATCAGCACCCGCTTACGCTCACCTTCTGACAGCGTCCCGTAGCTACGGTCCGCGAGGTGCTCGGCCCCGAGGCTCTCCAGCATGTCGATCGCCCGGCGGTAGTCGAGGTCCTCGTAGCGCTCCCGCCACCGGCCCAGCACCGCGTAGCCGGCCGAGACAACAAGGTCGCGCACCTTCTCGTCGTCGGGCACGCGCTGCGCCAGAGCCGACGAACTCAGCCCGATCCGCGAACGCAACTCAGAAACGTCGATCCGGCCCAGCCGCTCGCCGAGCACAAAGGCGACACCCGACGAGGGATGCTCAGCCGCCGCGGCGATACGCAGCAGCGATGTCTTGCCGGCTCCGTTGGGGCCGATGATCACCCAACGCTCATCGAGTTCGACCGCCCAATCAAGCGGCCCGACGAGGACACGCCCACCACGGCGCAGCGACACACCCCTGAAATCGATCAGCAGATCCGGGTCGGCCGCGGCTACTCCAGTGTCGGGGCCGGTTTCGAGGCCAGTTACGAGGCCGGTTTGAAAGCCGCTTTCCGGGCCGGTTTCGGGCACCCGATCATCGTGCCGTACCGCGACGGGGTGACGGCTGTCGGGTCTTGCGACGGCAGCGCCCGCCGGGGCCTGCGCGGCCAACCTAGTCGGATACGTGCAACCCGCTGCGCCCGGCTTCGCCGCGCTTGCGGTCGCTACGGGTCGGAAGGTATTTCCACGCGGCGCACCTCTCCGTCGCTCGCGTCGGCAGCCTCGATCTCGCCGCGTGTCACACCCAGGAGAAACAGCACCGTATCCAGATAAGGGTGGCTCAACGACGCATCGGCAACCTCACGCAATGCCGGCTTGGCGTTGAACGCAACACCCAGGCCGGCCGCTGCCAGCATGTCGATGTCGTTGGCGCCGTCACCGACGGCGACGGTCTGCTCCATCGGCACCCCGGCCTGCTGCGCGAATTCCCGCAACGCCTTGGCCTTCCCGGCCCGGTCGATGATCGGGCCGACGACCCGGCCGGTGAGTCTGCCGTCGACGATCTCGAGCTCGTTGGCGGCGACGAAGTCCAGCATCAGCTCCTCTGCCAACGGTTCGATGATTCGCCGGAACCCTCCGGAGACCACGCCGCAGCGAAAGCCCAGCCGCCGCAGCGTCCGCAGCGTAGTGCGGGCGCCGGGCATCAATTCCAGCTGACCGGCGACCTCGTCGATCACGGTCGCGGGCAGGCCCGCCAGGGTCGCCACCCGTTGCTGAAGCGACTGCGCGAAATCCAGCTCACCACGCATCGCCGCCTCGGTGATCGCGGCGACCGATCCCTGCGCGCCCGCCCGGGCTGCCAGCATCTCGATGGCCTCGCCCTGCACCAGTGTCGAGTCCACGTCGAACACGACGAGCCGCTTGGCCCGCCGTTCCAGGCTGTAGTCCTCGACTGCCACGTCGACGCCCTCGTCGCAGGAGACTTGGTTCAGAACGGTCCGCAGCGGGCCATCGGCTCCCGGCGGCACCGAAACCCGCAACTCCAGGCCGGTCACCGGGTAATCGGAGACACCGCGGATGAGGTCGATATTGACGCCCAGCGCTGCCACCTCGCGGGCCACCGCACTGAACGCCCTGGCGGTAATCGGCCGCCCCAGCACGAAAATGGTGTGAGTTGACGGTTCCCGGATGATCGGCACGTCGTCGCTGCGCTCGATCGTCACGTCCAGACCGACCCGATGGAGGGCCGCCTCGACATCGTGTCGCAATGCGGCACCGTCGGCGACTTCCGGGCGGCAGCACACCAGCACACCGAGTGTCAGCCGGCGTCGGATCACCACCTGCTCGACATTGAGCAGCTCGACTCCGTGCCGCGACAGCACCTCGAAGAGCGCCGATGTCACGCCTGGCTGATCCACGCCGGTGACGGTGATCAGCACCGACACCTTAGGTGGTGTGCTCACCCGAGATTGCCGCCGAGACAGTCCATTAGCCGCGAACGCTGACGTCGTCGGCACGGGTGACGTCGCCGCTCTCAGGGCCGTGAGCCCTGCCCACGTGCGCCTCGGCGCGAAGCCGTTCCACCATGTGCGGGTAGTGCAACTCGAATGCCGGCCGCTCCGAACGGATCCGGGGCAGCTCGGTGAAGTTGTGCCGCGGCGGCGGGCAGCTGGTCGCCCACTCCAGCGAATTACCGTAGCCCCACGGGTCGTCGACGGTCACGACCTCGCCGTAGCGCCAGCTCTTGAAGACGTTCCAGACGAACGGGAACATCGACGCGCCCAGGATGAAGGCGCCGATCGTGGAGACGACGTTGTACGGCTGGAACCCGTCCGTAGACAGGTAATCGGCGTAGCGGCGCGGCATACCCATGTCCCCCAACCAGTGCTGCACCAAAAATGTGGTGTGAAAGCCGATGAGGGTCAACCAGAAGTGCAGCTTGCCCAGCCTCTCGTCGAGCAGCCGGCCGGTCATCTTCGGGAACCAGAAGTAGACCCCCGCGAACGTGGCGAACACGATGGTCCCGAACAGCACGTAGTGGAAGTGCGCAACCACGAAGTAGGTGTCGGTGACGTGGAAGTCCAGCGGTGGGCTGGCCAGTATCACCCCGGTCAGGCCGCCCAGCAGGAAGGTCACCAAAAAGCCCACCGAAAACAGCATCGGCGTTTCGAAAGTCAACTGGCCTTTCCACATTGTGCCGATCCAGTTGAAGAACTTGATTCCGGTCGGCACTGCGATCAAGTACGTCATGAACGAAAAGAACGGCAGCAGAACGGCTCCGGTGGCGAACATGTGGTGCGCCCACACCGCGACCGACAAAGCGGCGATCGACAGCGTGGCGTAAACCAATGTGGTGTAACCGAAGACCGGCTTGCGGGAAAACACCGGGAAGATCTCGGTGACGATCCCGAAGAACGGCAACGCGATGATGTAGACCTCGGGATGGCCGAAGAACCAGAACAGGTGCTGCCACAACAGGACTCCGCCGTTGGACGCGTCGTAGACATGGGCCCCCAGGTGGCGGTCGGCGGCCAACCCGAACAACGCCGCGGTCAGGATCGGGAACGCGATCAAGATCAGGATCGACGTGACGAGGATGTTCCAGGTAAAGATCGGCATCCGGAACATCGTCATCCCGGGGGCGCGCATGCACACCACGGTGGTGATCATGTTGACCGCGCCCAGGATGGTGCCCAGACCCGCGACGATCAGGCCCGTGATCCACAGGTCACCCCCCGCGCCGGGTGAGTGGACGGCGTCAGACAGCGGCGTGTAGGCCGTCCAGCCGAAGTCGGCGGCCCCGCCCGGAACGATGAAGCCGGCCGCCGCGGTCAGTCCGCCGAACAAGAACAGCCAGAACGAAAAAGCGTTCAGCCGCGGAAACGCCACGTCGGGCGCGCCGATCTGCAGCGGCAACACCAGGTTGGCGAAACCGAACACGATCGGGGTGGCGTACAGCAGCAGCATGATCGTGCCGTGCATGGTGAACAGCTGGTTGTACTGTTCGTTCGACAAGAACTGCAGTCCCGGCGCAGCCAGCTCGGTCCGCATCAGCAGCGCCATCAGCCCGCCGATGAAGAAGAAGACGAAGCAGGTGACGGTGTACATGATGCCGATCATCTTGTGATCGGTGGTGGTGACCAGTTTGTAGACGAGGTTCCCTTTGGGACCCATCCGGGCCGGGTACGGGCGAACGGCCTCGAGTTCTCCCAACGGGGGCGCTTCGGCTGTCAACAGCTTCTCCAAACATCCGGATCGGACAGGGGCCCAGAATCAGTAATGACAGGAATCTTAGCCGCCGATCACGTCGACGTCAGGGCTGGTCCTACAAACTGTCGTAAATGCCTCAGCGGTTGTGGCGTGCCGGTACGTGTCCTGCCGGGGGGCCGCTTCCGAGCTGGCCGGATGTTAGCGTCGGACGCGTGCTTTCCGGCGTGCTCGGGCCCACGCGGCTGCTGGCGACCACCGCTCTGGCGGCGGCGGTCGTCGTGGCGTCCAGCGGCTGCGGATCCGGAAAGTCCGGCACCAAGGCGTCGACCCCATCCCTGGTCACCCCCACCACCCAAGTCGCCGGGGCCGGAGTGCTGGGCAACGACCGCCGGTCGGACGAGTCGTGCGCGCGGGATGCCGCCGCGGCCGATCCGGGGCCGCCGACACGACAGGCCCACAACGCGGCCGGAGTCAATCCGGACGTGGTGCAGGTACCCGCGGAGCCCCGGCGCATCGTGGTCCTCTCCGGCGACCAGCTCGACGCCCTGTGCGCGCTTGGGCTGCAGTCGCGGGTGGTCGCCGCGGCATTGCCGGACGGCTCGTCGAGTCAGCCTTCCTACCTGGGCAGCGCGGTGCACGGCCTGCCCGCTGTCGGTACCCGCACCAACCCTGACCTGAGTGGCATCGCGGCGGCCCACCCTGATCTGATCCTGGGATCGCAAGGATTAACACCTAAGTTGTATCCGCAGCTGGCGGCGATCGCGCCGACGGTGTTCACGGCGGCACCCGGGACGGCCTGGGAAGACAACTTGCGTGGCGTCGGTGCCGCCACGGCACGCAGCGCTGCTGTGGACGCTTTGATCAGCGGCTTCTCGCAGCGGGCCACCGAGATCGGCGCCAAGCATGACGCGACTCACTACCAGGCGTCCATCGTGCAGCTGACCACAAACACCATCCGGGTGTACGGGTTGAACAACTTCCCGGCCAGCGTGCTCACCGCTGTCGGGGTGGACCGGCCGGCGTCCCAACGTTTCACCGACAAGGCTTACCTCGAGATCGGCGCCACCGACGCCGACCTTGCCGAGTCGCCGGATCTGGTGGATTTCTCAGCAGCCGACGCCGACATCGTCTACGTGTCATGCGCGTCGCCGGCGGCTGCCCAGCGCGCCGCCACCGTTCTGGACAGCGACCCGTGGCGCAAGCTGTCCGCAACGCACGACAACCGGGTCTTCGTGGTCAATGACGAGGTATGGCAGACCGGCGCGGGATTGGTCGCGGCCCGCGGCATCGTCGATGACCTGCGCTGGGTCAACGCCCCGATCAACTAGGCGGCCGCTAACCCGCCGCCTCCGACATGCACTGTGGCGAACCGGACGGTCCTAAGCTGATTAACGGGTCACAGCCGCACCGATTGGCCATAGACCGTTACCTTAACTAAGCTTTTTCTCACGCGACCATATCGAAGAGGGATATCTATGAGCACTGTTTCGGCGTATGCCGCCACGGCGGCTACCGAACCGCTGACCAAGACCACCATTAACCGTCGTGAACCGGGACCACATGACGTGGTGATCGAGATCAAGTTCACCGGCATCTGCCACTCCGACATCCACACCGTCAAAGCCGAGTGGGGCCAACCGAATTACCCGGTAGTACCCGGCCATGAGATCGCCGGCGTGGTGACCGCGATGGGCTCCGAGGTCACCAAACACCAGGTGGGCGACCACGTCGGGGTGGGCTGCATGGTGAACTCCTGCGGTGAATGCAGCAGCTGCCTGGCCGGGCTCGAGCAGTACTGCAAACCGGGCGCCACCTTCACCTACAACTCGATCGACAAAGGCGGCCAGCCGACGCAGGGCGGCTACAGCCAAGCGATCGTCGTCGACGAGAACTTCGTCGTGCGTATCCCCGACTCGCTGCCGTTGGACGCTGCAGCGCCGCTGCTGTGCGCGGGTATCACGCTCTTTTCCCCGCTGCGGCACTGGAACGCCGGGGAAAGCACGCGGCTGGCGATCATCGGTCTGGGCGGGCTGGGCCACATGGGCGTCAAGCTGGGCGCGGCGATGGGCGCCGATGTGATTGTGCTGTCCCAATCGCTGAAGAAGATGGAAGACGGGCTGCGGCTGGGCGCGACCAACTACTACGCAACCTCGGACCCCGACACCTTCCGCAAGTTGCGCGGCAGCTTCGATCTGATTCTGAACACCGTCTCGGCCAATCTGAATCTCGGCGACTACCTGAACCTGCTCGACGTCGACGGCACGCTCGTCGAACTGGGCATCCCCGAGCACCCCATGGAGGTGCCCGCGTTCCCGCTGGCTTTGGCGCGACGCAGCCTGTCCGGGTCGAACATCGGCGGGATCGCCGAAACCCAGGAGATGCTGAACTTCTGCGCCGAGCATGGCGTGACGCCCGAAATCGAGCTGATCGAACCGGATTACATCAACGAAGCCTACGAGCGCGTACTGGCCAGCGACGTGCGCTACCGCTTCGTCATCGACATCTCGAAGCTATGAGGCGACCTCTGAGGGTTCTTGGGGGGCGGAACCTCGTGCCGCCATTTCGGCTGCCTCCGCGTCGTCATCACCGGGGATGACTTCGCTGACGTCGATACCGGCCAGCGGCCATCCGGCGGCCGCCAACGTAGCCGCCACCCGGATGACGTTTTCCGGTCCTGCGTCGTAGTGGGTCATGTCGGAGATGAATTCGGCGATCTCGTCGCGGTCGATGACGTGGTCGGCAATCGCCGGGGATCCTTCCATGGTCATTTCGCGCACAACTTCCCGGATCTGTTCTTCGGTCAGCGGCGTGCTGCGCAGCAGCGCCAGCAACGGCACCCGGTCGGGGCCGGGGACGCCCTCGGGATAGCCGGCCCGCAGCCAGCGCAAGACTGAACGGCAGAAATGGTGGTGATGGTCGGCGTGCGAGGAGGGGGTATTCGTCACCCCAACAGTGTCATGGCAGCGGCATCACCGGCGCCACCGCGGCGTCGCACCATGCCCACAATTCACATGCCGTTCATCACCGCTTAGAAGTCCCAGTCCCGGTCCTCGCTGACGACCGGGCTTGTCGTTGCCCATACCTACCATCAAGGCGTGCACAGGGTGTCCTCGGCAATTCCCGCCGTCAACAGGAGTTTCCCAGGCGCGCGAGAGCCGGCCCTCGTATGAGCAAGACCCTCTTGGTCATCCCACTCGCCTTCGGGCTGTTCGTCGGCGTCATCGACCACAGTCCCGGTGCGGGTTTTATGGCCTTTTACTTGGTCTTGTTATTCGAGGTGCTTGTGGGGTGGTCAACCAAACGTCGGTGGCCGCGCGGGGGGCGGGCCAACACCACCATGAGGGCCATTGACGCCATGGACGGGGTCGAATTTGAGGGCTATGTCGCTGCACGCTTGGGCCGGGCGGGCTGGCGGGTCAGGTTCACCCCGCCGGTCGGGGACTACGGTGTCGACCTGATCGCCGAAAAGGACGGCCAATGCGTGGCGGTCCAGTGCAAGCGCTACGGCAAATCGGTCGGCGTCGCGGCCGTTCAGCAGGTGGTCTCCGGCTCACGCCACCATGGGTGCACGCGGAGCATTGTGGTGAGCAACCAGGAATTCACTACTGCCGCAAAGCAATTGGCGCATACTCACGGCTGCCAATTGATCGGCCGTAAAGTCTTGCAAACCTGGGTGCCGCCGCCTACACGAAGGGCTGTTTAGCCGACCCGAGTGCTAGAAGTCCCAGTCCTCGTCCTCGGTGACGACGGCCTTGCCGATCACGTACGACGAGCCCGAGCCGGAGAAGAAGTCGTGGTTCTCGTCGGCGTTGGGTGACAGCGCCGACAGGATGGCCGGGTTCACGTCGGTCTCGTCGCGGGGAAACAGCGCCTCGTAGCCGAGGTTCATCAGCGCCTTGTTCGCGTTGTAGCGCAGGAACTTCTTGACGTCTTCGGTCAGCCCGACCTCATCGTAGAGATCCTGGGTGTACTCGACCTCGTTGTCGTAGAGCTCGAAGAGCAGTTCGTAGGTGTAGTCCTTCAGTTCGGCACGCTTGGCCTCATCGACCAGCGCCAGGCCGCGCTGGAATTTGTAGCCGATGTAGTAACCATGCACGGCTTCGTCACGGATGATCAGTCGGATCATGTCAGCGGTATTGGTCAGCTTGGCCCGGCTCGACCAGTACATCGGCAGGTAGAACCCGGAGTAGAAAAGGAAACTTTCCAGCAGTGTGGAGGCCACTTTGCGCTTGAGCGGTTCGTCGCCGCGGTAGTACTGCATGACGATCTCGGCTTTGCGCTGCAGGTTGACGTTCTCCTCCGACCAGCGGAAGGCGTCGTCGATCTCAGCGGTCGAGCACAGCGTGGAGAAGATCGAGCTGTAGCTCTTGGCGTGCACCGACTCCATGAACGCGATGTTGGTGTAGACGGCTTCCTCGTGCGGGGTCAGCGCATCAGGAATCAGGCTGACCGCCCCGACCGTGCCCTGGATGGTGTCCAGCAGCGTCAGTCCGGTGAACACCCGCATCGTCAGCTGTTTCTCGCTGGCGGTCAGCGTTCCCCACGACGGGAGGTCGTTGGACACCGGGACCTTCTCGGGCAGCCAGAAGTTTCCGGTCAGCCGGTCCCAGACCTCGGCGTCCTTGTCGTCCTGTAGCCGGTTCCAGTTGATCGCCGAAACGCGGTCAATCAGCTTCATATTTTCGGTCACCAGAACCCCACTTCACCAGACGGTTTGCCTGCGGTACTCAGAACTCAAACACTACCCCTGGGGTACGACAAGCCGGTGCAACACAACACGTTGTGTTCGCGTGTCGTCCAGTCCCGGCCGGCTAGTTCGCTGCAGCCAGCGACGCGGGCTCGGCAGATGCACCGGTGCCCACTCCGTAGAACTGGTACTCGGCGGGTTTGACCGAGCGGGTCGCCCTCCAATACTGCCAGGTGTAACCGCCCCAGAGCACGGTGTTTCTGCCGTGCTCGTCGAGATACCAGCTGCTACACCCGCCGCTGTTCCACACCGAGTGGGCCAGCTTGCGTTGCAGCTCGTCGTTGAAGCTGTCCTGTGCGGCACGCGTCGGAGCCAGCGCCTGCGCGCCCAACCGATCGCAGGTTGCGATCGCGTCGGCGACGTAGTGGATCTGGGATTCGATCATGAACACCACCGAGTTGTGTCCCAACCCGGTGTTGGGCCCCAGCAGGAAGAAAAGGTTGGGTACGTCGGCGACGGTGATCCCGCGATGCGCGCCGATGCCCTCGCGGTTCCAGCGGTCCACGAGGTCCTCGCCGTGCAGGCCCTTGATCTGGACGTAGGTGTAGGAGTCGGTCACGTGAAAGCCGGTGGCGTAGACGATCACATCGACCTGCCGCTGCATGCCGTCGGCGGTGACGATCCCGTTGGGCGTGATCCGGGCGATCCGGTCGGTGACCAGTTCGGTCTTCGGGTCCGCGATCGCGCCATAGTAGGTGGAGGAGTTCAGAATTCGCTTGCAGCCGATGCGATAGTGCGGGGTCAGCTTGCGACGTAGCTCGCGATCCTTGATCGAGCGGCGAATGTTCCACTTGGCGTAGGCCTCGATGAACCTCAGCATGTCCGGCCGCTTGGTCATGCCGAAGGCCAATGCCTCCTGCGCCCAGTAGATTCCGAGGCGCAGCAGAGCTCGCAGCCCGGGGATGTTCTCCAGAGCGCGGCGCAGCGCCGGCGGGAGTGTTTCGTTGGTACGCGGCACCACCCACGCCGGAGTGCGTTGGTAGAGCTGAAGTTCGGCGACCTGCCCGACGATCTCGGGCACGATCTGGATCGCGCTGGCGCCGGTGCCGATCACCGCCACCCGTTTGCCGGTCAGGTCGACGGTGTGGTCCCATTGCGCGGAATGGAAAGCGGGGCCACGAAATTCGTCGCGGCCTTCGATGTCGGGGACGGACGGGATGTGCAATGCACCGGCACCCGAGATCAGGAACTGGGCGACGTACTCTCGCCCGTCGGTGGTGAACACATGCCATCGGTGTTCGTCGTCGTCCCAGTGGCCGCGGTCGACCAGCGAGTTGAACACGATATAGCGGCGCAGGCCGTATTTCTCGGTGACGCCCTTGAGGTAATCCCAGATCTCTTGCTGGTAGGAGAACAGGTTCTTCCAGTCCGGCTTGGGCTCGAAAGAAAACGAGTACAGGTGCGACGGGATGTCGCAGGCGCAGCCGGGGTAACTGTTGTCCCGCCAGGTGCCGCCGATGTCATCGGCCTTCTCCAGGATGACGAAGTCCACACCCTGCTGCTGCAGCTTGATGGCCATCCCCAGACCGGAGAACCCCGTCCCGATGATGACGGCGCGAGTATGCACCGGTCGGTGGGCCTCGGGCCCCGGCTCAAGGTTGGTCTCGGCTTGTGTCACGACATCGGTCACGGTCGGTCGGTCTTTCTATCAAGGCCTGTATCAGGTCGACGTTAGCTGGCATCTTCGGCCGTCGGCACCCGGCCGACACAGGTACCCGGTACCCAGGGTATCGATTGGGACGAGTGTTATCGATGGTCGCGGCGATGTCAACGCCGCGTGTTGCTCAGCTCACAGCGGGCTTGCTGGGCACCACGTCGTGGATGGGCCGGTCAGGATCCATCGCAATGCCGAGCGTCTCCGCGGTACCGACGATGACCCCCATCATGATGGTCGTCAGATGCGCGACGAACTGCTCGCGCGGCATGCGCCGCGGGCTGTCGGGTTCGGGACCCAACCACCACTCGGTGGCCGACGCCGCCGATCCGAAGGCCGCGTGCGCGGCGAGTTCGATCGCCGCGTGGTCGAGCTCCATCTCGCGCAGCTCGTTGTCGAACATGTCGGCCATGGCCAAGGTGATCCCGCGGCCCTCGTTGAGGATCTGGACGGTCGACTGAGGGGTACCCGCGGAGCGGCCCTGGATGAAGACTCGCAGCACGTTGGGATGCTTGTCGACGAGGGTGACGTACTCCTCGACGCTGCGCCGGATCACCTCGCGGGCCGAATCGGTTTTCAGGTCGATCGACGGGAAGATCGCCGCCCACAACATGTCGCGCAGACGCTCCCCGATCGCCTGGAACAGATCGGACTTGTCGTGAAAATGCCGGTAGATCTTCGGCTTGGCGGTGCCGGCCTCTTCGGCGATCTCTCGCACACTCAACTCGGGCCCCAGGCGATCGATGGCGCGGAACGCCGCATCGACTATTTCGCCGCGGACCTTTTTGCGGTGTTCGCGCCAGCGTTCGCTGCGCGCGTCGACCTTCACCCCGGGCTTGACGCTGGGGTGGGGTCGCGGGATTCTCACCACGTCAAGCACCATACCCCTTTGCGGCCGCTGACCTGGGCAGACTGCTCGACGCAAGCGTTCACAGCATGCAGGACACGCAGCCTTCGACCTCGGTTCCCTCGAGCGCCATTTGGCGCAGCCGGATGTAGTACAGCGTCTTGATTCCCTTGCGCCAGGCGTAGATCTGCGCCTTGTTCACGTCGCGGGTGGTGGCCGTGTCCTTGAAGAACAATGTCAGCGAAAGCCCTTGGTCCACGTGCTGGGTGGCCGCGGCGTAGGTGTCGATGATCTTCTCGTAACCGATCTCGTAAGCGTCCTGGTAGTACTCCAGGTTGTCGTTGGTCATGTAGGGCGCCGGGTAGTAGACGCGACCAATCTTGCCTTCCTTGCGGATCTCGACCTTGGACACGATCGGGTGGATCGACGACGTCGAGTGGTTGATGTAGGAGATCGACCCGGTCGGCGGCACCGCCTGCAGGTTCTGGTTGTAGATGCCGTGTGTTTGCACCGAGTCCTTGAGCCGTCGCCAGTCGTCCTGGGTTGGGATGCGGATCTTTGCATCGGCGAAAAGCTGTCGCACCTTCTCGGTCGCCGGCTCCCAAGCCTGCTCGGTGTACTTGTCGAAGAACTCCCCCGACGCGTACTTGGACCGCTCGAAACCCTTGAAATGCGTACCGCGTTCGATCGCGATGCGGTTGGAGGCCCGCAGCGCGTGGTAGAGCACCGTGTAGAAGTAGATGTTGGTGAAGTCGATGCCTTCTTCGGAACCGTAGAAGATGCTCTCACGGGCCAGGTAGCCGTGCAGGTTCATCTGCCCGAGCCCGATCGCGTGAGAGTCGTTGTTGCCCTGCTCGATTGAGGGCACCGAGGTGATGCGCGTCTGGTCGCTCACCGCCGTCAGCCCGCGGATCGCCACCTCGATTGTCTGGGCGAAGTCCGGCGAGTCCATCGTCTTGGCGATGTTCAACGAACCCAGGTTGCACGAAATGTCTTTGCCCACTTTGGCATACGACAAGTCTTCGTTGAAGAGCGACGGTGTGGACACCTGCAGGATTTCCGAGCACAGGTTGGAGTGAGTGATCTTGCCCTCGATCGGATTGGCTCGATTCACCGTGTCTTCGAACATGATGTACGGGTAGCCGGACTCGAACTGCAGCTCGGCCAGCGTCTGGAAGAACTCCCGCGCCTTGATCTTGGTCTTGCGGATGCGCGCGTCGTCGACCATCTCGTAGTACTTCTCGGTCACCGAGATGTCGGCGAACGGCACGCCGTAGACCCGCTCGACGTCGTAGGGCGAGAACAGGTACATGTCCTCGTTCTTCTTGGCCAGCTCGAAGGTGATGTCGGGAATCACCACGCCAAGGCTGAGAGTCTTGATCCGGATCTTCTCGTCGGCGTTCTCCCGCTTGGTGTCCAGGAAGCGGTAGATGTCGGGGTGGTGAGCGTTCAGATACACCGCACCGGCGCCTTGGCGCGCCCCCAGCTGATTGGCATAGGAGAACGAATCCTCGAGCAGCTTCATGATCGGGATGACACCCGAGGACTGGTTCTCGATGTTCTTGATCGGTGCACCGTGCTCGCGAATGTTGCTCAGCAGCAGCGCAACTCCCCCGCCCCGCTTGGACAGCTGCAGTGCGGAGTTGATCGACCGCCCGATCGACTCCATGTTGTCCTCGATGCGCAGCAAGAAGCAGCTCACCGGTTCGCCGCGCTGCTTTTTGCCCGAGTTCAAAAATGTCGGGGTGGCCGGCTGGAACCGGCCGTCGATGATCTCGTCGACCAGCCTCTCAGCCAGTCCGGTGTCGCCGTCCGCCAACGTGAGCGCGACCATGCAGACGCGGTCCTCGAAGCGCTCCAGGTAGCGCTTCCCGTCAAACGTCTTCAGCGTGTAGGAGGTGTAGTACTTGAACGCGCCGAGGAACGTCGGGAACCGGAACTTCTTGGCGTAGGCACGGTCTAACAGCGTCTTGACGAAGTTGCGCGAATACTGGTCGAGAACCTCACGCTCGTAGTAGTTCTCGCGGATCAGGTAGTCGAGCTTCTCGTCCTGATTGTGGAAGAACACCGTGTTCTGGTTGACGTGCTGCAGGAAGTACTCGCGCGCCGCGAGCACGTCCTTGTCGAACTGGATTTTGCCGTCTGCGTCGTACAGATTCAGCATCGCGTTCAGCGCATGGTAATCAAGTTCGGCCGGGCCCCCGGAAAAATGGGAGTGCGCGCCGGAGGTTACAGGCTCTGCAGTGACGGTTGGTGGCACGTCTGTTCCTTCCAGAAGTCAGCCCAGAAATTGGCTAAGCCCGTGCGGACGGCATCCACGTCGTCCGGGGTTCCCATCAGTTCGAAGCGGTAAAGGTAGGGAACGCCGCATTTGCGCGAGACCACATTGCCCGCATAGGCGAATTCGGCGCCGAAGTTGTTGTTGCCTGCCGCGATGACGCCGCGGATCAACGACCGGTTTTGCTCGTTGTTCAAAAAGGCGACGACTTGTTTGGGGACGTAGCCACCGGCATTGAGGTCTGGGTTAGCCCGGCCGCCGCCGTAGGTGGGCAGTACCAGAACGTACGGCTCGTCGACCTCGATACGGCCATGCAGCGGTATCCGCGTGGCGGGAACACCCAGCTTCTGCACGAAGCGGTGGGTGTTCTCCGACACGCTGGAGAAATAGACCAGGCTGCGCGACTGCACCGCAACTTCCTTACTTATCGTCCGCTGCGCTACGCGCTCAGCTCGGCACCGGCGAGCCCCTTGATGCGATCGGGCCGGAAACCCGACCAGTGGTCGTTTCCTGCCACCACCACCGGGGCCTGTAGATAGCCCAGCGCCATCACGTAGTCACGCGCCTCGGAGTCCAGCGTGATGTCGACCTTCTCATAGGCGATGCCCTGCTTGTCCAAAGCCTTGTAGGTGGCGCTGCACTGCACACATGCCGGCTTGGTGTACACGGTGATGCTCATGGAATGCCGCTCCTTTGCGGAAGTGGAAAACTTACCGACTGGCAACTGCTTGGGTACTGCGTCTTCGCTACGTTCAGCGGTCCGTCAAGCCCCCAGATTCCCGTTGTGCGGCTGTCAGGTCGAACGGCCTGGCGTTCGACATCTTCAAGCCGATTCCGGGAGGTTCACCAGGCCCGCCTGGCTTGGTGATCCTGGGATCTGCCGGTCCTCGAAACACTACACCTAGTGGCTGACGAGATCTCGAGATACAACATCTTCTGAATAACATTTCTGAAATTCCCTGGTCGTAAGCGCTGTCCTAGACGCCCGCTCGGCGTGTCGCAGATCACACACTGTGCCGGAGGCTCCTATGCCCATCGGTATATCACCGACCACCGACAGCGCCGCCGCCAGCGGTGGACCTGCCCACAGCTAGCAAAGCCGCCAGCAGCGGCTGGCGGCTTTGGCTATTCACTTCTGACGAAGTGGCTGGTCGTCGATGAGCGGCTTGTTAGGTACCGCCAAATTCAGCTGATCTCGGCGGCGAGCTTGCCGACGATGTCACGCACATTCTCCGAGAGCTCGGCGTGCTCCGCGGGAGCCTTGCCCTCCAGGGTTAGGAACGGCACCGACAGTTTGATGGTCTCGACCACCCGTGCACCGGCGATTCCGAATGACTTGCGGGTCTCGTCGTGTGCCCAAACCCCGCCGTACCGGCCCAGGGACCCGCCGATGACCGCCAACGGCTTGTCCTTCAACGCGCCATTGCCGAAGGGGCGAGATAGCCAGTCGATCGCGTTCTTGACGACCGCCGGAATGCTGCCGTTGTATTCCGGGGTGACCACCAGCGCGGCATCCGCGTCGGAGGCTGCGGCACGCAGCGCGGTTACCGTGGCGGGCTCACGCTGCACGTCACTGTTTACCGCCGGGTCGATTTCCTCGTTGTAGAACGGCAGCTCTCCCAGCCCTTCGAACAGCGTGACAGTGATGCCCTCTGGAGCAACCGTCGCCGCCAGTTCGGCGATCTTGCGGTTGACCGACGCCGCACGCAGGCTTCCCACCAACGCCAAAACCTTGATGTTCTCTGGCACCGTTCAATTCCCTTCGGTTGTTGGTCTACATCTTCCCACTCCAAAACCGGACTATGGTCCGCTTTATTCCATCCACGTTAGAGTGCAGGTGTGAGCGGTGCCGAGCGACTGGGCGAGTTGCCTGTGTGCGCCCCACAAGTGGCCCACCAAGAGCGGGGGGACGCGGCGCGCAATCGCGCCCTCCTACTGGACGCGGCCCGTCGCCTGGTCGCCGAACGCGGCGCCGACGCCGTGACCATGGACGACATCGCCGCGGCCGCGGGACTCGGCAAAGGCACGTTGTTCCGGCGCTTCGGCAGCCGGGCCGGCCTGATGATGGTGTTGCTCGACGAGGATGAACGAGTCAGCCAGCAAGCATTTCTGTTCGGTCCGCCACCACTGGGCCCCGACGCGCCACCGCTGGATCGGCTGGTGGCGTTCGGCCGCGAGCGGATCGGCTTCGTCCATGCCCACCACGAGCTGCTGTCGGCGGTCAACCGCGATCCGCAGAGTCGTTACAACGCGCCGGCCATGGTGCAACGCACGCACGTACGGGTGCTGCTGCAGGCGGCACATACCACCGGTGACCTCGATGCCCAGATCGACGCGCTGCTGGCACTGCTCGACGTCGATTACGTCGAGCATCAACTCGGCGAAGGCGGCCACACTCTGCAGACATTGGGCGATGCCTGGGAAAGCCTGGCGCGCAAGCTGTGTGGAAGGTGACGAATCCCGCCCATGCCCGAGCCCGTCCACACCGAGCTGGGTCCTGCATGTCGACCTCGACCAATTTTTGGCATCGGTGGAATTGCGCCGTCACCCTGAACTGGCTGGGATGCCGGTCATTGTCGGGGGCAGCGGTGATCCAACCGAGCCGCGCAAAGTCGTCACCTGTGCGTCGTATGAGGCTCGCGAATTCGGTGTACACGCCGGCATGCCGTTACGGGCCGCCGCCCGCCGCTGCCCCGGCGCGACGTTCTTGCCCTCGGATCCGGCGGCCTATGACGCGGCGTCCGAACACGTGATGGGGTTGTTGCGCGACTTGGGACACCCGATCGAAGTGTGGGGCTGGGACGAGGCCTATGTCGCGGTGACGGCGGAGGATCCCATCGATCTCGCAGAACAGATCCGCACCGTCATCTCGTCGGAAACCGGGCTGTCCTGCTCGGTGGGAATCAGCGACAACAAGCAGCGCGCCAAGGTCGCCACCGGCTTCGCGAAACCAGCCGGCATCTGTGTGCTCACCGATGCGAACTGGATGACGCTGATGGGTGACCGTCCGGTCGACGCACTGTGGGGCGTGGGTCCCAAGACAGCCAAAAAGCTTGCGGTCCTGAGGATTACCACGGTATGGGAACTCGCCCACACCGACGCGGAGCTGCTGACGGCCACATTCGGCCCGCGCACCGGTCTGTGGCTGCTGCTGCTCGCCAAGGGCGGCGGTGACACCCACGTCAGTGCCGAGCCATGGATTCCGCGCTCGCGCAGCCACGTCATCACCTTTCCGCGCGACCTCACCGACCGAGTCGAAATGAATTCGGCAGTAACAGAATTGGCCCAGCAAGTATTGGCCGACGTGTTGGTGTCGGGGCGGATCGTTACCCGGGTGGCGGTTACCGTGCGAACCGCTACGTTCTACACCCGCACCAAGATTCGCAAGCTGGATGCGCCCACCACCGCTCGCGACACCATCGTCGCTACCGCCCTGCGCGTCCTGGACCTGTTCGAGCTCGACCGGCCGGTCCGGTTACTCGGGGTGCGCCTCGAACTGGCCATGCCGGACTAGTTGCACCGGGCTGGGCCGAAGTGCGCGCGTGAATACCAGGTTGACCTGGCGCATCGCCACGCTGTAAGGCCACCACGCCAGCCGTTTGAACGCGTACAGCGCCCAGATGTCGGCCGACGTGTAGATCAGGTACCGGTTCTTTGCGACTCCGGACAAAATTTTCTCGGCTGCCTTTTCCGGTGACACCGCATGACCGGTGAAGCGGTTTATCCAGCGGGCGACCCTGGGGTCCTCACGATCCACGCCGGCGATCTCGACGGTGTTGACCAGCGGGGTCTTCACCGCGCCCGGAACCACGACCGACACCCCGATGCGGTGCCGGGCCAGGTCGAAGCGCAGCACCTCCGACAGGCCGCGTAATCCGTACTTGCTGGCGCTGTAGGCGGCATGCCACGGCAGCGCGACCAGCCCGGCCGCCGACGACACATTGGCCAAATGCCCACCCCGGCCGGCAGCCACCATCGGCGGGACGAACGTCTCGATGACGTGGATCGGACCCATCAGGTTGATCGCGATCATCTTGCTCCACTGCTCATGGGTCAGCCGGTCGACGGTGCCCCAGGCCGCCACCCCGGCGATGTTCAGCACGACATCCATGCTCGGATGTTTGCCATGAATATCGGCGGCGAACGCCGCCACCTGCTGATAGTCGGCGATATCCAGAGCCCGATGCTCAGGTACCTGTGCGCCCAGCGCGCGGGCGTCGGCCACGGTTAGCTCGAGACCGTCCCGGTCGCGGTCAGTCAGATAGAGCTCGGCACCGTGGGCGGCCAGCCGCAGCGCGGTGGCGCGGCCTATGCCGCTGGCCGCGCCGGTGACAAAGCACCGCTTCCCTGCGAAATACCGCCCGGATGCCCTCTGCGCCATGGCCGTGACGATACCGGCGGTTACGAGTTGCCTACGGACGCCCGCCCCAGAGCGCGTGCAGCCACAACTGCTCGAGCACCCGCACGCGGCGCTCCCGATCACCGTCGGGGCCGACCAGGACGGGGTCGCCGGTCAGCATCAGCGCGGTGGTGCCCGCCAGGGTACGAATCAGTGTGGGGAGGTCGTCGCTTATCGGGTGCGCGGTTCCGGCCTTCATCTCGGCCTCGACGATGGCAACGATCTGGCGCAGCACCACCTCGAACTGCTGATCGAGGATGTTGCCGATCTCCATGTCGGTGTGACGGGCCTCGTTGCAGGCGGTCATCACCGGGTCGTTGTGCGCGTAGACAGCCGCGGCGCTGCCGACCATCCGCTTGGCGAACTGCTCTGGCGACTCGCCCGGCTGGCGGGGGGCGAAATACTGCGTGAGCTCTTCGAGCTCTTCCGCGGCCTCGGCCAGGAGCTGGGCCAGCACCGCGTACTTGGAGTCGAAGTAAAAGTAGAAACCGGATCTGGCCACCCCGGCTCGGAGGCTGATGGTGCTGACTGACAGTTCCGCAAATGGCTTCTCCTGCAGCAGTTCACGCACCGCTTGCAGGATCGCTTGGCGCTGTTTATCGCCACGCCGTCGTATGCCCGGCTCCGGATTCGCGGGGTGGCTGCTCACCCCCTGACCTTGCACCACGCCGCCCAAAAAGCAAACTTGACAGGCGTCAAGTTTTTCTCGAAGGTATTGATCAGTGATCCCTGTCACCTGTCCCGGGCTCGCAAAGGAGCGCCTATGACCGCCACCATCAGCACCCCGCACTATCTGCTGGACCAGGCGCGACGCCGGCTCACCCCGTCGATCAATAACTTCCCCGGCATGGGTCTTGTCGAACGGAAGCTGCTGAACACCGAATTCCCGGAGCACAAACTCGCCGACCCGCCGCCGGGCAGCGGGCTCAAGCCGGTCCTCGGCGACGCTGGACTGCCGGTCATCGGGCACATCATCGAGATGTTGCGCGGCGGTCCGGACTATCTGATGTTCCTCTACCAGACCAAGGGGCCGGTCGTATTCGGGGACTCGCCGGTACTGCCGGGCGTCGCGGCGCTGGGCCCTGACGCCGCGCAGGTCATCTACTCCAACCGCAACAAGGACTACTCGCAGCAGGGCTGGGTTCCGGTGATCGGGCCGTTCTTTCACCGCGGGCTGATGCTCCTCGACTTCGACGAGCACATGTTCCACCGGCGGATCATGCAGGAGGCTTTCGTCCGTTCCCGGTTGGTCAGCTATGTCGAGCAGATGGACAAGGTCGTCTCGCAAGTGGTTGCCAGCGACTGGGTGGTCAACGATGGGCGCTTCCTTCTTTATCCGGCGATGAAGGAGCTGACCCTCGACATCGCATCGATGGTGTTCATGGGCCACGAGCCGGGCACCGACCGCGAGCTCGTGACTAAGGTGAACAATGCGTTCGCTATCACCACGCGCGCAGGCAACGCGATCATCCGCACCAGCGTTCCCCCATTCACCTGGTGGCGGGGCCTGAAGGCCCGCGAACTGCTGGAGAATTACTTCCGCGAGCGAGTCAAGGAACAACGCGGGAAGGACGGCAACGACCTTCTGTCGGTGCTGTGTCAAACCGAGGACGAGGACGGTAACAAGTTCTCCGACGAGGACATCGTCAACCACATGATTTTCCTGATGATGGCCGCGCACGACACCTCGACGTCGACCGCGACGACGATGGCCTACCACCTGTCAGCCCACCCGGAGTGGCAGGAGCGCTGCCGCGACGAATCGGACCGGCTCGGAGACGGGCCGCTCGACATCGAATCGCTGGAGAAGCTGGAGTCGCTCGACCTGGTGATGAACGAGTCGATCCGGCTGGTCACGCCCGTCCAATGGGCAATGCGGCAAACGGTGCGCGACACCGATCTGCTGGGCTACTACGTGCCTAAGGGCACCAACGTCATCGCATATCCCGGGATGAACCATCGTCTGCCGGAATTGTGGACGGACCCCCTGAAATTCGACCCGGAGCGATTCACCGAGCCACGCAACGAGCACAAGCGGCACCGCTACGCGTTCACGCCGTTCGGCGGCGGCGCGCACAAGTGCATCGGGATGGTGTTCGGGCAGTTGGAGATCAAGACCATCCTTCACCGCCTGTTGCGCAGATATCGGCTCGAACTTCCCCGCCCGGGATACAAGGCCGTATGGGACTACGGAGGCATGCCCGTGCCGAAGGATGGCATGCCGATTGTGCTGCGCCCGCTCTGATCGTGTGCGGTGGCCCCGCATATCCGCCGAAATCGACGCTGGCGATATCGGTCCACACTTTTTCGCGCTGCCGTCGATTTCGGCGCGTCAGTCGAGCAGCCGATTTGCGCATGCGATCACCGCACACAACGCCGACTGCGTCGGATCGTCCGACCAGCCCATCGCCCACTCCGCGCGGGTGCCGTTGCTGCCGCAGATGAATGTGGCGGTGCACCCGCCTGATCGCATCTGATGGAACTTCGCGATCTCGACCGTGATCCCACGCTCGTGCAGCATCGCGGTGAGGGCCGCGATCGGCCCGCTGGCGGCAGCGGTCGACGTGCTGATGCGATCGCCGTCGGCGATCACGGCCCGGAAGTTCCGCGCTTGTGGGCCAAGCCGCGCCGCGGGCCGCTCGGTATCGATGCACTCCCAGTGTCCTAGCCGCAGCGGACCGGCAGTGTGACCGTAGGTCGCGACGAAGCTCTCCCAGGACAGCTCGTCAGCCTGCTCCCGCAGACCGCGGGGCAATGCCGCGCCGAAGTGGTGGCCGAACCATGCGGTGGCGACGCATTGGCGCGCCGGGACACTCGTCGAGTCCAGTTTCGGAATTGAAAGAGTCATTGTGCCGGTCTTCTCTAGTCAGCAGGAGCGACCGAAGGCAGTAGCTTCCGACCCACAGCGGGGGGTCGGTCTGGATCAGACCCCGCTGCGGGTGCTGGCTACTACGGCACGCTCGAGAAGACGCACGAGCGTCGACATTAGACGCCAATGTGCCGGTCGTGCAACTTCCTTTGACCTTTGACGCGGTGAACGGTCGGGTCCGGGCGTTACCGCAATTTCAGTACAAAGGCAGCGATTGAGACCACCGCCAGCATGCCTGAGAACGCCACATTGATACGTGTCGGCAGCGCGGTGCTCGTGGCGTCTGCGCGCAGCAGCTCCAGACCGATCCGGCCAATTCCATACGCTGCGGCCGAGCCGAGAAACAACAAGCCCGGTCGATCGGATGGCTCGTATAACAGCACTCCGACGATCAGAATCGTGGCCGACCAAGCCGATTCAAAGAGTTGTGTCGGATAGCGGCGCTTCCATTCGCCGCGGTCGTCAGGCAGCCACAACCCGAAGGGGCCATGGGTTTCTCGTCCGGAGCAACAACCGTTCATCAGGCAACCGATACGCGTGACGGCCATCCCGACCAGCAAAAGTATGGCCGCACCGTCCCAGAATCGCCAGAACTCCAAACCCGTGAGGCGCAGCACCGGCCAAGAAACCGCAAAGCTGAGCACCAAGCCGCCGTAGAGTCCGGCACCAGCATCTTGCACGCGCACGGTACCGGTACGGCCGGCAAGAAATTTCAGATGACCGATCAGGTACCAGATGCGGGAACCAATCAGCGCAGCTACCAGGAGGATGAGCGCGGATGCCGTGAAGCGCGGGTAGTCAAGCCCGGTTTCGTACCCGCCCAACACCACCCCGACCGAAAAGCCCAGGTACAGCAGTGCCGCGAAGCTCGGAATACGAACTCGCCCAATGCGAAACAGATACCGTCGTCCTAACCAGCGCGATGAGCGCTTTGACTCCGGCGTGATCACGTCAACCCGATCACAGTTAGTCTCAACTGAACGTCGGCCATTCTCCGATGCTGACACAGTCGATTACAGGCCTCACGGTAACGCAAAACCCCAATCATGTTCGGGAATTGCGCGGCGCCCCGTGACCAGTCGGGCGCGCGATACGCACACGTGGTCCGAGACTGACTACGAGCTGGTGCAGGCCAGTGAACCGCTCTCCGTCGATGATCGGCGACAACGGCTCGTCTGTATTTTCGACCGTGATCGTCATTTTCCGGCCGACGGTGTCGCGCAGCTGGTCACCTCGGACGGGCCTACCGAGGACCAGTGCGGGCAGCTGCGCAATGATCGTCGCGGGCGACATCTCACCGGCTTGGAATTGCAGCACGCCCGGTTCGCGCGCCTGCGGGAAGACCCGCAGCACCCCGCCCAGGTTCAGGTCGAATGCGCCGGCATGCAACGCGTTGTGCATGCGCGTCGGTACCTCTTCGCCGTCGATCACCACCGTGGCGGATGTCGGTCGGAACAGGTCTGGCCGGCTCGCGCGTCCTGGACGCATTGCGGAGGCGGCCATGTCAGCGATCGTGCGTGCGATGATTTTGATGATGGTGGCCCGGCCGGGATTCGGAGCTTCGTAGTACTGATCGAAGAAGCGGCAACCGATGCCGCCGGCCGCCAGCGCGAAACCGAGGCGGTGGAACGGCGCTCCGTCGACCGATCGGCCGTCGATTTGCAAAGTGTCGAGCTGTACTTCGGGCGGCGGTTGATCTAACTTCGCGGCGGCGGCGAGGGCGCTCAGGATCGAGTCGGCTCGTCCGCGCACTCGCGCCTTACGCGCCACGAAATCGATAGTGCCTGCGCGAGCAGGCACGAACGCCGGCCAGCGTTGCGGATCGGCGACCTGGTCGCGAACCTGGTTGATCAACCAGTGCAGTGTGCCGTCGCCGCCGTCGCTGACCAGATGGCTGGCCCGGGGCAGGAGCCGGGCCACGATCTCGCCGAGATCGTCGAGGGACCGAGACTCATGCACCTCACCCCAGGGGCCGACGATGTGGCGGAATCGAGCGCAACGATCATCGGCGCCGGCACGGTTCTTGCGCGCGAGCGGGTTCAGAACGACGCCCAGATACATGACGGTAACCGTAGCTGCGTCAGGGCCGCGCGGAACAACGCCATTGCCACGTCTCGAAAGCGCTTAATCGACTACTCGCGTAGGCGCTAGCGTCGACGCCGCAACAGCGACGCGTCGGCACGGGAAGCTTCTCCAATGGGATTGGTGATCGCGGCGAAGATGGAGAGTTGCTTAAACACCCATTCGGTTTAGATTCGAGAGCAGTTCTTACACTGGGCAATTCACCGACGACTCATTGGAATGCAAAGGCAGGCCCGGGTCATAACGACCCCGGGCCCGCGTTGGCGTTTCTGGGGGCTCGGCGATCCGGGCAACCGGTCCGATGTGAATAGTGTTGGCACGCAGTTGCTTTGCGCGTGGCAGTCGTGCCGCCGGTTCCGGGTGGTGGTGCGGCAGCTAAACAAGATGGCGGCGTTGGTAATGGCCGCGATCGATCAGACGCCGCGCGCGTGCGGTGGGGTGCCCGCCTACGCGCTGATGAATAACGAAAACGGGCGCAATCGGGCCGGTCAAAAATTGCTGCTCAATAATCAGAAACGGTTCGCGGTGCCGGGTGATGGCGATAACATCCCTACTGGCGGGAGTGCAATAACGGGCTATGCACCCGCAGAAAGGGATGATCATGAACGCGAAGAGCAAGAAGACGCTGAAAGCCGCCGCACTGGGCGCGGGGCTGATAGCGGTATTGATACCCATGGGATGTTCGTCAGACACGCAGCCCGCAAGTGGCCAGCCAGCTCCGGGATCGCCCGACACGGTCGTGGTGCCGCCCACCGTCGACTAACCGATTACGACAAGCGACCCGCCGGGGACCGCTGCGCGGGGGTCGGTTCCCCAGGGGTTGCTTGCGCTTCATCCGGTCGGCCCGGGCGACGGGTCGAACCGAAGATATGCCTGAATCGTCGTACCGGCGGTCGTGGCGTGGGTTCGCACCAAGTCCGATAGGGCGTTGACCAAAAACAGGCCGCGACTGGCGGGGCCGTCGGGGCCAGGGTTTAGGCGTCCCACCAGCGGGTCATCGAACCGTCCGGTGTCGCGGGCCTCGCAGACCAGATGCTCGTCGTCCCGCCAGAAGGCCAGCCGGCAGGCGCCGTCGGTGTACATCAAGCTGTTGGTGGCCAGCTCGGTGGCGATCAATTGCAGATCCTCAATGCTGTCCTGGGACAGTCCCACCCAATCGGCGTAGTTGTTCGCAAAAGACCGGGCGAGCCGAAGGTCTGCCGACTTCCTGACCATGTAGGTGACCGCCCCCGGATTCGCGGGCAGCGGTTGGTTGCAGCGCTCCAGGACGTCATCCGGCGCGTAGTCGGCGCTGTAGTGTAGCGAACCGCGTCTCCACAGCAGCGGGTGCGTCGCGCGCGCGTCCGCCAGAACATCGTCGTCCAGCCGGCTCGCATCGTAGAGGCATAACCCCGTCGCGTGGCGGCCTTCCAGGGCTTCGTTGACCAGCGCCTCGTGTTCTACACAGGCGACAATCTCTTCCTCGGTGCGGCCCGGCCAAGCGAGTTGGCTGACAATCCGCACCCGTCGATCGGGGTGTTCGTCGGCGAACGACCCCTCCATCGCCATGAACCGGCCGGGGTTGCGGGCGACCTCGGTGATATCGGCCATCTGTAATCCGGCCGGCAGCCCGCCGCCCGCGTACAACGCGTCATGCAGCAACGCCAGCTTGTCGCTAGGGACCGCGACCAGCACCGCCTCGTCCATGGCCAAACCGTCGACCACGAAGCGGGCCACGAAGTCCAGATACTCCTGCTGGGAGTGGTAAATAAGTGCGGAATGAACGAACCCGGGCTCCTCGTCTTCGGCGCCCGCGGTCATTTCAACGCTCTCGCTCTCAATCACTAATGCCAACCACCTGCTGGACCAGCCGAATACTTTCCCCATCCCCATACCCCAGACGGGCCTTCGCTATACCGCGCGACAGATCACATCCCGATGACCGCACGCAGGCATACTCGGCTGCTAGAGCCACCACGAGGCGGCAGCGTCCAGATGACGACGGATGCGATAGCGGGCCAGGCTGTCGTCGCCGGCCTCAATCGCCTCCAGGATCCGCAGGTGGGCGTGGTCAACGGCCACGACGTCCGCCCAGGTCGGCAGCGCCTGCTCGGTGCTGGACCAGTGCCGGCGGAACAACTCGACGATGATCCGGAGGAACAGGTCCAGCAGCGTGTTGCCGG
The DNA here is from genome assembly GCA_963784665.1 of uncultured Actinomycetota bacterium. Classification (GTDB taxonomy): domain Bacteria; phylum Actinomycetota; class Actinomycetes; order Mycobacteriales; family Mycobacteriaceae; genus Mycobacterium. The sequence goes on along the minus strand of CAWASA010000017.1, from coordinate 93,582 downwards.
CCAATTGCGCCAGCCCGACGTGGAACCGAAATTCCTCGACAGCGGCCTTGCGCACATCGCCGGCGGTTTCCTGAGCTGTTTCCTCGAACGCGGACCGGTGGGCAAGGAAGGCCGCCACCTCAGATTCGCTGCGCCGCTTGACGACTTTGGCGGCATTGTCGATCTCGATAGCGTCTCGGACGCAGCGCAAGTCTTCGCGAGTCGGGTCGCGGTACTGCAGGTACAAGGCGATGGTGTCAATGCTGGCCTGGGCCCGGGGTTCGGCGATGACGAGCCCGCCGCCGGGCCCGCGGCGCATGTGCGCAATCGAGTGATATTCCAGCAGCCGCACCGCTTCACGAAACACCGCGCGGCTCACCCGGTACCGCTTCAGCAACGCCGTCTCCGTCCCGAAGACCGAACCGACCTGCCAGCCACTGGCGGCGATATCGTCGGCGATGGTGGCCGCCAGCATCTCCGCGAGTTTGCCCCGGGGGGCTTCAAGGTTGAGCCTTCGCAGCCGGCGCGGCCCCCGGGCCCTATTCCCGTTGCCGGGGTGATGCTGCTGCAGCCAGGCGGTCACCGCCTCCACGTGTCGTTCGCTGAGCGTCTTGGCCCGCGCTGAATCGCCGGCAGTGACGGCTGTGACGATCTCGGAGTGGTCGCTGTGCATCTGGTCGACCGCCTCGATTGCCTCACGTGCCGAGTCTGTCCGCGACCGTACGGCGTATCGCGTCGTGAGCCGCATCAAGATGTCGATGAATAGTTGCAAGACTGGATTTTTGGATTGCTCCGCTAACGCAATGTGGAACTCGTCCCGCGGGGCCGGTAAACCCGGCTTCCACTGCTCTTCGGCGCGCAACACCGCCCGCAGCCGCGCGATACCGGCTTCGTCGATCCGTTCCGCGGCAAGAGAGGCCGCCAAGGGCTCGAGCACCAGGCGCGCGTTGAGCAAGTCGCCCAGCGTGGTGCCCAGGTATTCGAGATAGATGACGACGGCCCGGGTGGCGGGGCCCGCATCGGGCTCGCAGATGAGCAGCCCGCCGCCCGGTCCGCGGCGCATCCGGGCAACTTGGTGGTGTTCGACCAGGCGAACGGCCTCCCGCAGCACCGACCGACTCACCCGAAAGCGTTGTTGCAGAGCGTGTTCGGAACCCAGCGATTCGCCGGTGGCCCAGCCGCGACGAACGATATCCGCCTCGATCTCCCCAGCGATCTTCGAAGCGAGTTTGTTCGCTCCCCCGGTTTCCGGCTCCGTACTCATTTGAGGCTCAATGACGCTCTTCCACGGAAGTTTTCAGCATGTAAGCAACATGCAACCGGCGACGGGCCCGCCCCCCACGGAAACGACGCCGACCTCTGGACGCCGTGACACCTGCCGCTCCCCCGCTTCGCCGCGTAACTGCAAGCACCCTTCGTGGAGAGCCCAGTAGCCGTGCATGCGCCCGGCCGAGAGTTGGCCGCCGTAGGTGTTCAGCGGCAGTTCGCCGTCGCGGGCGATCCGCACACCGCCCTCGACGTAAGGTCCGGCCTGGCCGTCGCCGCAGACCCCAAGGGCTTCCAGCCACGCAATGGTGAGAAACGTGAATCCGTCGTACAACTCGGCGACATCGAGGTCGGCGGGATTCAAGTCCGTCCGCGACCACATCTGCGCCGCGGCATCTGACATCGCCATCTTCGGGTAGTCCTCGCGGTGGAACCAGCCACCGGCACCGTCGGAACCGCCGATCGCCTCCACCGCCACCGCGCGGTGGGGGCAGTCGCCGGCGTACTCCGCGTGCGACACCACCACCGCGATCGAGCCGTCGATCGGGACATCGCAGTCCAGCAGCCCGAATGGTGTGGATACCGGGCGCGCCCCCAGGTAGTCGGCCATCGACATCGGGTCGCGGTAAACGGCAAGGGGATTCAACGCGGCGTTACGCCTGCCGTTGAGGGCCACCCAGCCCAGCTGTTCTTTGGTGGTTCCATACAGCTCCATGTGACGACGGCAGTTCAGCGCCAGCCAGTTCGCAGCGGAGTAAGCATGGGCCATAACCAGGTCGTTGACATCGTCCATCGCGCCGACAGCGGGCCGTGGTGCCCCCGCCGGCGTCTCAAACATCCGCGCAAGCGGTGGAGCGGGCGTGTTCTCTTGCGGCTTTACCGGGACCGTGCCACCGAGCATTTGTATCGTCCGGTACACCACCACATGGCGGGCACGATGCTCGGCGACCGCACGACATGCCGACATCACCGGACTGAGCAAGCCACCGGTGCCGAACCCGGATCCGCAGTCCGCCGCGTCGATCCGCAGTTCGGCGGTGACGTCTTGGGCCGGAGTGTCGCCCAGCGTCGCGATGCCGTCGATGTCGGCCGCGACGAGGCCGGCGTCGTCGATGGCGGCCCGCACCGCCTCCATGGTCAGCTCCAGGCCCGGAATGCCGGTACGACGGCCGATTCGCGAGATGCCGATGCCGGACACGATCGCGTCCTTTTCGAAATGCGTCATGTACACCGCCCGTCAGACCACACCCAGCCGCCGCCTCGAACCAATAGAGTGTACTGTATTCGGCGTGCCAGACGAGCCGCTGCTCATCGAATATTGCGACGATTGCGCGCACTGGGTGCATCCGGCGGTCGGCGAATGCCGCGACTGTGGGAGCCCGCTGGTCACGCGGCCCGTTTGCGGGCGCGGCACGGTGCTTACCTACACCGTCAACTACCACCCGTACAACCCCGAGATCCCCGTCCCGTACGTGATCGCCATCGTCGAGCTCGCCGAACAGAGGGGCCTGCGGGTCGCCGCCAATATCGTTGGTTGCGAACCGGATTCAGTGACGTGCGGGATGTCCGTCGCTATCCGGCCCGAGAAGGGCAGCGGCGGCGCTCCGTTGTTCGCACCGGCTTAGTGGCGGCGAGATGATCAGCGCTTGCGCGCAGTGATCAATAGATACTCCCACTCCATCGCCGACGACCCCGCCAAGTATCGGTCCCCGAGTTCCGCCAACCGCGCGTCGAGCGCATCGATCCCGTCCGGGTCGCCCGCGATGCCCTGGTATGCGGCGATCGTCGGCCCATAATGTGCCTTGAAATAGTCACGGAACGCCGCCCCGTCGGCGAACCGGTCCACCCGCAGCGTGCGGCGGACGGCGGTGAAGTCAGTGATTTGATCCGCCAGCAGGTCGCGTACGTGATCCGCGTTGCCCCACATCGGCGCGGGCTGCGCGCCGGGTGGTGGCGCCGCCACGTACGGCTTCATCGTCGCGAACATGTTGCCGATGAAGCCTTCTGGCGTCCAACTGATCAGCCCGATCACCCCATCGGGCCGGCAGACTCGGACCAGCTCGTCGGCGGCCCGCTGGTGGTGCGGGGCGAACATCACGCCGACGCATGACACCACCGCGTCGAACTCATCGCTGTCACACGGCAGCGCTTCGGCATTGGCCTCAAGCCAACGCAGACTGACCCGGTGACGGTGGGCGAGCGCTCGGCCTCGCTCCAGCAGCTGCGGGCACAGGTCGCTGGCAATCACGTCAGCGCCAGCAAGCGCGGCGGGTATCGCCACATTGCCGGCGCCGGCAGCAACGTCGAGCACCCGATCACCGACACCGATGTTGCTGGCCTGCACCAGTACCGGGCCGAGTGGCGCCACTAGTTCGGTCGCCACTGTGGTGTAGTCGCCCAGCGCCCACAGTGCGCGGTGCTTGCTTTCGTAGCCGCGATCGGCTGGGATGCGGTCGGTTCCGGTTACTGCGGTCATCGCCAATGTCCTTCCTGATCGTTAGCCCCAATCGTCCGTGTCGAAGATGAACCGATTCCAGTGCCAGATCTGAACCAGCCGTGGTTCAGAATCTGTACTAGCCATTTCCTTTGGCACGGCGTCTACTGAGCACAGCCGACCTGGAGAGTGCTGAGAGGTGTTGGAAATGTCGACTTACGGCCAGTTCTGCCCGGTCGCCAAGGCGATGGAGCTGCTCGATGAACGGTGGACAATGCTTGTCGTGCGTGAGTTGCTTTGCGGCAGTAAGCATTTCAATGATCTCCGGCGCGGGGTACCGAAGATGTCGCCGGCGTTGTTGTCCAAGCGACTGAAGTCGTTGAACCGGGCCGGTGTGATCGAACGCAGCGACATCGACGGCCGCACGTCGTATTCGCTGACGCCGTGCGGTCAGGAACTCGCCGCAGTTGTCGACGCGCTCGGTCAGTGGGGCCTTCGCTGGATTCCTGAGCTCGGCGACGAAGACCTGGATCCGCACCTGCTGATGTGGGATATCCGGCGCACGATTTCTGTGGATTCCTGGCCTCGGGCCCGCACCGTGGTGGCGTTCCAGCTGACCGGCGTGGACCCGAAGGCAGCCCACTGGTGGCTGATGGTGTCGGAGGGAACGGCCGACGTCTGTGACTTCGATCCCGGCTACGAGGTGGCCGCGACGGTCGGGACCAGCCTGCTCACCCTGATCCAGCTGTGGCGTGGTGACGTGTCCTGGTCGCGCGCAATGCTCAACGGCAGCGTGGCCATCCACGGAACGGCGGACGTTCGCCGGGCGGTGCCGGGCTGGCTCGGCCAATCACGATTGGCCGCGAAAATGACAGGTGCTCCCCGCCCCGCCTGACGGGCGCGCTAGTTGATCAGCGGGTCGCGCGGCATGCCGAGAATCCGCTCGGCGATCTGATTGCGAGTGACCTCCGAGGTACCACCGGCGATAGCCATGCCGCGGGCGCCCATCATCATGCGGCCGGCCAGCGCACCAGGCCCGTCAAGCAGCGCGAGCTCGGGTCCCAGCAGCGCTGCCGAGATCGCGCCGCCCTCGATCATGTGCTCAGCCAGCTTGAGTTTGGTGATGTTGCCTTCCGGACCGGGACCGGCTCCTTCGACGCTGCGGGCAGCGCGGCGCAGGTTCAGCAGTCGCAGCGCGTGATCCTCGGCGAGGTAGTACCCCACCCGGATCTCCGAGCCCGCCAACCGCTCTCGGTGCTGTTGTGCCAGCTGCACCAGTCGCGCCGCCAATCCCTCGTAGAACGATCCGCTGCCGCCGATGGTGACCCGCTCGTTGCCCAGCGTCGCCCGTGCGACCGTCCACCCGGAGTTGGGCGCCCCGACGACGTCCTCGTCGGGAACGAAGACGTCGCTGAAGAACACCTCATTGAATTCCGAGCCGCCGGTGATTTGCCGCAGCGGCCGCACCTCGACTCCGGGCGCCTTCATGTCGATGATCACGGTGGTGATGCCGGCATGCTTGGGGGCGTCTGGGTCGGTGCGCACGGTGGCCAGGCCCCGGCTGCAATACTGGGCCCCACTGGTCCATACCTTCTGCCCGTTGATCTTCCAGCCACCGTCGACCCGGGTGGCGCGGGTCTTGACCGATGCCGCATCCGAGCCGGCCTCGGGTTCGGAGAACAGCTGGCACCAGATCTCGTCTTGGCGCAGCGCCTTCTCCACGAATCTTTCGATCTGCCATTCAGTTCCGTGCTGGATCAGGGTCAGGATCACCCAACCGGTGATCGAGTAGTCCGGGCGCTTGATGCCGGCCGCGCGGAACTCTTCCTCGATCACCAACTGCTCGACCGCGTCGGCGGCGCGACCCCAGGGCTTGGGCCAGTGCGGCATCACGTAACCGGTCACGATCAGTTTGTCTCGCTGAGCGTTTTTGTCCAGGGCGGCGATTTCGGCGGCGTCGGCGCGGATCTGGGTGCGCAGTTCTTCGGCTTCGGCCGGCAGGTCCAAGCTGTTTTCCCGGGTAGCGCCGGCCGCGGTGCGCTCGAAAACATCCCGGGCCGGTGCGTCACCGCCGAACAGCGCCGCGATCACCAGCGCCCGACGCAGATGCAGATGCGCGTCGTGCTCCCAGGTGAAGCCGATGCCCCCGTGTACCTGAATGTTCAGTTCGGCATTGCGCGCATAGGCGGGGAATGCCAGTCCCGCCGCCACCGCAGCGGCCAGGCGGAACTGCGCTTCTTCCTCCGATGAGTCCTCGGATGCCGCACGCGACGCATCCCATACCGCGGCGACCGCCGACTCGGCGGCCACCAGCATGTTCGCGCAATGATGTTTCACCGCTTGGAAAGTCGCGATAGTGCGGCCGAATTGCTGCCGCACCTTGGCATAGTCGACGGCGGCGTCGACACAGTCGGACGCCCCGCCCACCGCCTCAGCGGCCAGCAATGTCCGCGCCCGGGCCAGCGCCGATTCCCGCGCCCCCGGCAAGATGTCGTCGGCGGTGACGCTCACGTTGTGCAGGTGGACGCGTCCCGAACGCCGAGTCGGATCGAAGTTTTCCGGCACGTCAACGGACACACCGGCGCGGTCGCGTTCCAGCAGCAGAACATCGTCGCCCGCCGCGATCAGCAGCAGCTCGGCAAGACCGGCACCCAAGACGATCCCGGCTTCGCCGTCGGCTATGCAATTTTTTGAGCCACCTTTCGGACCATCGGTGACGCGCACCTGGCCTTCCAGCCCGATTCCCGCGGTGACGGTTCCGTCGATCAGGCCGGGCAGCAACCGCGACTTTTGGTCAGCCGTACCGTCTTTGGCGATCACCGCCGACGCGATCACGGTCGGTACGAACGGTCCCGGTGCCACCGTGCGACCGAGTTCTTCGATCACCACCACGAGTTCGGGCAACCCAAAGCCTGAGCCGCCGTGCTCTTCGTCGACGTGCAGGCCGAGCCAACCGAGCTCAACCAAGTTCTGCCAAAACCCGGGGCGGGCCTCGTCTGGGGCATCGAGCAGTGATCGCGCCGCCCAGCGCACCTTTTGCGAGGTCAGGAACGCGCGGGCTACTTCGGCGAGTTCGCGATGGTCGTCGGTCAGTGCGATACCCATGAGGCCCTCCTCGCGCCGCTACCTGCCCGCGTCGATCCCGGGCTCGGTCTGATTGCCCCGCTCCGACGGGGAGCGGGGCGGCTGCCTAAAGAGTGTACTTAATGCAAGGAGGGCGCCAGCGGGGGCGTCTACTTGGGCGCGAACCGCTGACCGGCGTCCAGCCGTATGCACTGGCCGTTGAGCATCGGGTTGTCCACGATGGCCGCAGCCAGTTTCGCGTACTCAATCGGCCGGCCCATCCGCTTGGGGAAGGCCGCGTCGCGGGTGAGGGTGGCCGCCATCTCGTCGGGAACCATCGCGGTCAACCCGGTCAGGAACAGGCTCGGCGCAATGGCCAGCACCCGGATTCCCATCGAACCCAGGTCACGGGCCATCGTCAGGCACATGCCGGCGATCGCGGCCTTGGCGGCGGTGTAGGCGACCTGTCCGATCTGGCCCTCGAAGGCCGCAATCGAAGCGGTGTTGATGATGACGCCCCGCTCCTCATCCTCGGGCTCGTTCTTGGCCATCTGCGCGGCCGCCAGCCGGCTGATGTTGAACGTGGCGATGAGGTTGAGATCGATCACGGATTGGAAGGATTCGAGGTCGTGCGGGCCGGACTTGGTCAGGGTGCGCTTGGCGATGCCGCCGCCGGCCGTGGTCACCACGACATGCAGGCCGCCCAGCTTGTCGACCGCGGTCTGCAACGTCTCCTCGGTGCCGGTGAAGTCGGTGACGTCGACCGGATAGAACGCCCCGCCAATCCCCTCGGCGACGGTCTTGCCGTCGGAACCCTCACGATCGAGCACCGCGACTGCCGCGCCACGTTCGGCCAGCAATTCGGCGGTGGCACGACCCATTCCCGACGCGCCGCCGATGACGACGACCTTCTTCCCGTTGATCTCCATCCGGACCTCTCCCTTTTAGGCTTGTCAGAATCCTTGCAATCTGTAACGTTACGTAGGCACGCTAGCGTGTCCGTCTCGAAGGGTTGTCGGCGAGCCATGCCAAGCTGACAACCGTGCTCCTTCTCGACGTGGCGACGACGTCGCTTGACGTGGGCGGCACCTCGTCGCGGCTGGCCAAGGTCGCGCACATCGCCGACCTGCTGCGGCGGGCCGCACCCGAGCCCGAACTGGTCGCCATCATCGTGTCGTGGCTTTCCGGTGATTTGCCGCAACGCCAGATCGGCGTCGGCTGGGCGTCGTTGCGATCGCGACCACCGGCAGCAGCGCATCCGGTGCTGACCGTCACCAACGTCGACGCCACCTTCTCCGGGATCGGTGCCGTGTCGGGCAAGGGGGCGCAGGCGCGGCGCGCTGAACTCCTGGCTGGGCTGTTCGCCGCCGCAACCGAAACCGAGCAGACCTTTCTGCTGCGGCTGCTGAGCGGCGAACTGCGCCAGGGCGCGCTGGCCGGGATCATGGCCGACGCCGTCGCCAACGCCACCGGGATCCCTGTCGCTTCGGTACAGCGCGCCGCGATGCTGGGTGGGGATCTGCCGGCAGTGGCTGCCGCCGCCCTGTCCGGCGGGGCCGCCGCACTGGACGCGTTCACTCTGCGGGTCGGTCGGCCAGTCGGCCCGATGCTGGCGCAGACCGCGACAAGTGTGGCCGATGCAATTGAGCGTCAAGGCGGCGCAACGATTTTCGAGGCGAAGCTAGACGGGGCGCGAGTACAGATACACCGGGCCGGTGATGAGGTCACCGTCTACACCCGAAGCCTTGACGACGTCACCGCCCGGCTGCCCGAAGTGGTGGAGGCGACGCTGGCATTGCCGGTGCGCGAACTCATTGCCGACGGTGAGGCGATCGCGCTGCGGCCCGACCACCGGCCGCACCGCTTCCAAGTCACCGCGTCGCGGTTCGGCCGATCGGTCGATGTGGCTGCAGCCCTTGCCACACAGCCACTTTCGGTGTTCTTCTTCGACATCTTGCACTGCGACGGCGTTGATCTGCTCGACGCGCCGACCAATGACCGGCTGGCAGCCCTGGACGCATTGGTGCCCCCCGCGCACCGGGTGGATCGGCTCTTCACGTCCGACCCCGTCGAAGCGGCCGGCTTCCTGGACGCGACACTGGCCGCCGGCCACGAAGGCGTCATGGCCAAGGCGCCGGCCGCGCCGTACCAGGCGGGTCGTCGCGGAGCGGGCTGGGTGAAGGTCAAGCCGGTGCACACACTGGATCTGGTGGTGCTCGCCGTCGAGTGGGGATCGGGCCGCCGTCGCGGCAAACTCTCCAACATTCACCTGGGCGCGCGCGATCCAACCACGGGCGGATACGTGATGCTAGGCAAGACATTCAAGGGCATGACCGATGCCATGCTGGACTGGCAGACGGCCCGGTTTAGCGAACTGGCGGTCGGCGGCACCGATGGGCACGTCGTCATCGTAAGGCCCGAACAGGTGGTGGAGGTGGCGTTCGACGGGGTGCAAGCGTCGTCGCGCTACCCGGGCGGGTTGGCGCTGCGATTCGCCCGCGTGGTGCGCTACCGCGACGACAAAAGCCCGGCCGAAGCCGACACCATTGACAACGTTCGTGCGCTGTACTGATTCACTGCGGCAGCAGACTGCCCGTCGTCGTAGGGTTTGAGCGTGACAGAGCAGCACCGACATGTCAGCTACATCAGCACCGACGAAAACCTGCCGCCTGTCGCGATTATCGACCGCTCGCCCATCACCATCCGACACAAGTTCTTCTTCGGGGTGGTCGCTGTGATAGCTGCCGTCGCCTGGGCGGTCATCGCGTTCGTCCGCGGCGAGACAGTCAACGCGGTCTGGCTGGTGGTCGCGGCGATCTGTACGTACGTCATCGGGTTCCGGTTTTATGCCCGGCTGATCGAGATGAAGATCGTTCGCCCACGCGACGATCACGCGACGCCGGCCGAAGTTCTCGACAACGGCACCGATTACCTGCCGACCGACCGGCGGATGGTGTTCGGCCATCATTTCGCCGCCATCGCCGGGGCCGGGCCACTGGTCGGTCCGGTGCTGGCCACCCAAATGGGCTACCTGCCCTGCAGCATTTGGATCGTCGTCGGCGCGGTGCTCGCCGGCGCCGTGCAGGATTATCTGGTCTTATGGATCTCGACCCGGCGACGGGGCCGCTCCCTGGGGCAGATGGCCCGCGACGAGCTCGGCGCGATAGGCGGGGCGGCCGCCCTCATCGGGACCTTCGTCATCATGGTGATCATCATCGCGGTGCTCGCACTGGTGGTGGTGCGGGGACTGGCTCAGAGCCCCTGGGGTGTGTTCTCCATCGCCATGACCATCCCCATCGCTGTGTTCATGGGCTGCTACCTGAGGTTCCTGCGTCCCGGGCGGGTGGCAGAAGTATCGCTCATCGGCGTCGCGCTACTACTGCTCGCCGTGGCGTCGGGCAACTGGGTCAGCGAAACATCCTGGGGCGCATCCTGGTTGAACCTTTCCCCGGTCACGGTGTCGTGGCTGATCATTATTTACGGTTTCGTGGCGTCGGTGCTGCCGGTGTGGTTGGTCCTTGCGCCGCGCGATTACCTCTCGACGTTCATGAAGGTCGGTGCCCTCGCCTTGCTGGCGGTCGGTATCTGTATCGCCAGGCCGATCATTGCCGCGCCCGCCATCTCACGGTTCGCCGCCCGCGGCGACGGGCCGGTGTTCCCCGGCTCGCTGTTCCCGTTCCTCTTCATCACCATCGCCTGCGGCGCGCTATCCGGATTTCACGCGCTGATCTCATCGGGAACGACACCGAAGCTGCTGGAAAAAGAAAGCCAGATGCGGCTGATCGGCTACGGCGGCATGCTCACCGAGTCGTTCGTCGCTGTCATGGCGCTGATTAGCGCCGCGATCCTCGACCAGCATCTGTACTTCACCCTCAACGCCCCGGCCGCACAAACCGGCGGCACCGCGGCCACCGCTGCGGACTACGTCAACCGGCTCGGCTTGTCAGGCCCTCCGGCGACGGCGGACCAGCTCAGTCACGCCGCCGCGGGCGTGGGCGAAAAGTCGATCGTGTCGCGCACCGGCGGAGCACCGACGCTGGCGGTCGGTATGTCCGAAGTACTGCAACGGGTGTTCGGCGGCGCGGGTCTCAAGGCGTTCTGGTACCACTTCGCGATCATGTTCGAGGCGCTGTTCATCCTGACCGCCGTCGATGCGGGCACCCGGGTCGCGCGTTTCATGCTCTCTGACACGCTGGGCAACTTCGGTGGTCCGCTGGCCAAGCTGCGCAACCCCAGCTGGCGCCCGGGCGTATGGATCTGCAGCCTGGCCGTGGCCGCGGCGTGGGGCAGCACTCTGCTGATGGGCGTGACCGATCCGCTGGGTGGCATCAACACGCTGTTCCCGCTGTTCGGTATTGCCAACCAGCTGCTCGCGGCCATCGCGCTGACCGTCATCACCGTGGTCGTCATCAAGAAGTGCCTATTGAAATGGGCGTGGATCCCGGGACTACCACTGCTCTGGGACCTGGCGGTCACACTCACGGCGTCGTGGCAGAAGATCTTCTCCGCGGATCCGGGTGTCGGCTACTGGACACAGCACCAGCAGTACTTGGCGGCCAAACAAGCGGGCAAGACCGCGTTCGGTTCAGCCAAGAACGCTCATCAGCTCGATGACGTCATCAGGAACACCTTTATCCAGGGCACCCTGTCGGTTCTCTTCGCTTTGGTTGTCGTCATTGTGTTGATCGTCGGAGTTCTGGTCGCGCTCAGATCAATTCGCGGCGGCGGCAGGCCGTTGACCGAGGACAACCCGGTGCCGTCGAAGTTGTTCGCGCCGTCGGGTCTGATTCCCACGGCCACAGAACGCAAAGTGCAAAGGCAATGGGATGCCGTGTCAGCGTCGGCTACCACATCCGTTGACGCTGAGGGGCGTTGACGATCTAGACCGGATCGAACCCGGATATCAGCCAGCGTCCGCCGACCTTGTCCAGCGTCACCCGGACGCTGGATGCCGTGTACGCGGGCGGGTTCGCACCGACGATCGTCGTCTGGTTCACGAAGAGCAGAACCACCCCGTGGTTGGGTGCCGCCGACACCGACGCCGCAGCCTCGACGGTCGCAACCGCCGAAATCTGCTTCTGCTTCGAACCGGGGATCACTACCTCTCGGGTCAGCGACGAGTAGGCGTCTTTGAAATGGCCGGTCAGTCGGTCGCGTGCGACACCCAGGTCGCGCTCGACCGTGTCGGGTCGGTAGGTCAGCAGGGCGACCGTGCAATCCCGCGCCGCCTGGATTGCCTCGGTGCGACCGCGGTCGGCGTCCGTGACCGACGACTGCTGCCACTTCAGGAAGCCGGCCGCCGACGCGAGGAGCAACACCAGGCCCGGTAGGACGCCGTATGCCAGAACCCGCGACCAGTTGATTCGGTGCCCAGGGTTGGGCGTGGCCTGAGAATCGCTGTCGTCATCGCCCTCCGTCGCCTCGGAAAGTTTTCCGGTGTCCTCCGTGAGCTCGGGGATTTCCTCGATCTCGGTCTCCACGTCGGCTTCTTCGGTGGCGGCAACGGTTTCGGCACCGCCGTGCAGTCGATTTGTCATGGCACGAACTCCACGTTCGATACCTTTGCCACGCCGCCCACCTTCTGCACTAAGAGCCGCATCCGCCAGGCGTGCGGCTCCTGTTGGGCTGCACCGGCATTCGAGGTGTTGACGGTCACCGCAACCAAAACTTGCGCCTGCTCACCGGATTCGGATTCGACAGCCGCTTCCGTCACCGTTCCAACGGACTTCGACTGGGTCCGCAACACCACGTCGATGAACGGCTGCGAACGCTTGGAAAAGTTGTCGTAAAGCTGGCCGGTCGCGCCGTCCAAGATGCGTTGCACGTCGGCGTCGGCTTCGCGGAAATCGATCGTCGTGAGGTTCAGCGCTCCTTGGCGACCGGTCTGCAGAAAGAGCTTGCGCTGCTCTTGGGCTTGGTGCGCCTGGTAGGCGCGAAATCCCGTCCAGCCGACCAGGCCGGTCAACGCAACCACGAACACGAGTCCGATGACCAGCGCCAGCCGATTCGCGGCGTGCCGTCTGGGCAGCGTTTCGTCTCCAGCGTCGCGGTGCGACTCGCTCAATTCGGCGGCAGCAGCATCGTCTGCCATGTGCGCTCCTTTCCGCCAGCCGTGCCCAAGTCGGATTGCGTGTACACATGTCCGTCCGGGCCAACGTAAGTACCGGTCGCGGGGTCGTACTCGGCGGCCGCTATCGGAAGCGGTTCGGGAACCGGTGCAGGTGCTCTGGGTGCCGGCGGTGTGCCCGGCGGCAGCTGCGGGACGGGCTGACCCGACAGGGTGGCGTTCGGGTCACCTTTCCAGTTGAAGCCGCCGTTGAGCGGAACGTAGCTCTCGTCGCTGTCACACATTTTGGCCGTCGGAGCGCGTTTGCCGGGGTGGTCCACGCACGGGATATTGCGGACGCCGCGGACGTTTTGCGGCGAGTCCTGTGGCACCCGACAGTACAGGTCCCCCGCAGGTCGATCCGGGTAGTCCTCCCAGGAAGGCACCCGCTGCTGCTGGGGCGGCAGGAAGCCGGTGAGACACGGCGGTGGCAGGTTGAGTCGCAGGTTGAAGCTGAGGAAGACGCCCTTATAACTTTGCTTGGTGTTCCTGTTCGGGACATCGATCGCCTGAACGGTTGCCACCGCCTGGGGAAGCAGCACCAAAAGCTGCTCGATGCCGGAGTGATAGGTCACCGCAACTTGCCCGACGCCGATCAAGTTGGCGAGCATCACCGGCAGCGTGGGGATCAGCCGATCGAACAGCTGACGAACTTCCCCGGCGGCGCTACCCCCTTGTTGTAACAGTCCATGAACAGCGGTGTCGTTTCTCCGCAGCCCCCGGGTGATGTCGGCCAGATGCGCGGCCCACGCCCGTACCGCATCCGGCGAATCGGTTTGCGTATCCAGGACCGGCTTGGACTGGTCGATCAAGGTGAGCAGCGCACCGAGATTCTTGCGGGCGTCGGTCGACAGGGAGCTGCCACCGGTTACGAGCCGGGAGATGTCCGGCCCGAGTCCGCCGACGGCGGTGTACGCCTCGTCGACCGCGGTCTTGAGGTCCTCGCGCGGGATCGACTCCATGCCCTTGTTCGCCGCGTCCAGCATGGTGTCGAGATCGGGCGGCACCGACACGCGATCCGCCCGGATCACATCCCCGTCCTTCAGCGGCGGCGAATCCCTGCGCGGCAGCAGAGCAACGTACTGTTCGCCCACCGCCGACTGGCTGTGCACCTGGGCATCGAGATCCGACGGGATATCGATGCCCGACTTCAGCGAAAGCACCGCCGCGACTCCGGTGTCGGTGAGACGCACGCTGTCGACCCGCCCGACTTCGGTTCCGCGATACGTGACGTTGCCGCTGGGATACAGGCCCGCGGCTTGCGGCAACTCGACGGTAACCCGGTAGCGCCCGATCCCGAACATGGCCGGTAGCTGGATGTAGCCGAACACCATCACTGCGCCGCCGACCAGCGCGACAATCACAAAGATTGCCAATTGGATGAGGACTCGCCTCGACAACGGCGGCACGTCAATGCCCCTGGTCCCAGTGATACGGGGCGATCAGCGGATTGCCGGCGGTGTACGGACTCGGCATTTGGCCGATCGTGCGGCCCCACTGCAGTTCCAGCTCCGTCAGATTGCCCTCAAACCGAGTGCCGGTGAGGAAGGACGCGTCGAGTCGACTCAGCGTCAAGTCGATGATGGCGGTCAGGTTGGCGTAGTCCCCGCGGGCCCACTTGCTGATGGTCTCTTTAGGAAACGGATAGGTGGGAAGCAAGCTCAATGAGCGGGTCAGGGCGGGACCGGCGTTGGCCAACGATTCCAGGACGGGCGCCAGATCGTTGAGCTCCTTAACCAAGGTGTCTTTTGTCTGGTTGGCGGAGTCCGCAACCAGCGCGCTGAACTTGCCGAACTGATCGAGCGCGTCCACCAGCGTCTGCCGCTCGTCCGCCAGGGTGCGAAGCGCGTCGGGGATGGTCGTCAGGGCCCTGTCCACTATCGGCTTCTGGTTCGCGAACTGGCCGACCAAGTTGTTGAGGCTGTCGGTCGCGGCGATGATGTCACCGGTCTGGTCACTGACATGGCCGGTGAACGTGTCCAGCTGTTCGATCAGGCTGCGTAGGTCATCGGCACGCCCAGCCAATGCGGTGCTCAATGACTCTGTGATGTCCTGAATCTGCCCGATTCCACCGCCGTTGAGTAGCAACGATATTGCCGCGAGCGTCTGCTCCGTCGTCGGGTAGCTGCCGGCAGAGGACAGGGGGATCAGCGATCCCTCCTTCAACTTGCCCCTGGGTGGGACGTCGGTGGGCGGGGCCAGTTCGATATGCAGCGAACCCAGCAGGCTGGTTTGGCCGATCGTCGCATTCGCGTTGGCCGGCAGGTCGACGTCGCCGTCGAGTCTGATGGTCAGCAGGGCATGCCAGCCTTGCCGCTCGATCTTGGTGACGTTGCCTACCGTAACGTCGCCGACCTGCACGCGGGAGTTCTGCTCCAGGGTGCCCACGTCAGGCAGTTGCGCGCGAATCATGAATGAGCCGGGGCTGCGACCGGCAGTTCCGGGCAACGCTATTGAGTTGAGACCTCGCCAACCACAGCCGGCGAGCCCGACCATCACCAACGCCGCCAGCAAGCTCACCGCGCCGCGACACCAAAGCGGGCGCCACCGTCCGCTGGTCATGAGCCACCCCCGTCGGGGAGCATCAGCCCGCGCAGGCCGTCTGCGGGATTGGTCGGATGAACTTCGGCCGACAACGGCGGAAAGCCAAGGGGCGCAGGCGCGTTTGCCGGCGGCGGAATGTAATCCGGCCGCATCCAGTCCTCGCTGTAGGTCACCTCGTTCGGCCGCGCCACCGCACCGACCACCAGGTTCTCCCCCAGCGGCGGGAAGTTGTATTGACGGTTCTTGATGATCGGCGCCAGATACTGAACACACAACTTCGCCGACTGGTTCCAACCCAAGCGCGATGCCGCCTGTATCGCCCCGCACAGGAAGGCGACGGGATTCGCGAAGTTGGCGAACGCCGGCGCACCGCTCGCGGTTCCCTGCGCGGGCTGATAGATGTTCAAGAAGTTCTGCAGCTCGGTGGGAGCGATGTGCAGTGCCTGCTGGATGTCATCGAGACTTTTGTTCAGCGTCGTCGACACCGACGCCAGCTTGTCAGACGTCGTGCCCAGCGCATCACGGTTGTCGGCCACGAAGTTTCGGACGTCACCGACCACATCGGCCAGGGCCGCGACCGCGTTGGCGACTTCATTCGGGTCATTGCTCAGCAGCCCGGTCGCCGAGGCGAGGTTCTGGTTCAGTTGTCGCATCAGGTCACCGCTGCTCTGCAGCGCCGAAACCAGGATCGACAGGTTCTTCACGGCGCTGAAGAGATCGTTGCTGTGGTCGCCGAGCGCGGAAACCGCTTGAGAGAGCTTGATAATCGTGTCCCTGACGGTCGGTCCCTGGCCGCGCAGGTTATTCGCGGCGGTGGTCACCAGCGATCCCAGGGGACTGACACCGCCGTGCGTCGGCTGCAGCATTTGGGTGACCTTTTCCAGGTCCTTACGTAAGTCGTCCCACTCCACCGGGACCGCGGTACGCTCCTGCGGGATTACCGCATCGTTGTACAGCTGCGGTCCACCGGTGTAGGCCGGGGTCAGCTGAATGGCTCGCGCCGTGACCAACGACGGTGACAGGATCACGGCCTTGGCGTCGGCGGGCACTTGGTATTTGCCGTCGTAGGAGAAGGTGATCTTGACGCGCTTTGGTTGCGGCTCGATCTTGTCGATCTTGCCGACTGCTACCCCGAGGATTCGCACTTCGTCGCCGACGAAAATGCCGTTGCTATTTGTGAAGTAGGCAACGACTGTCGTTGTGCGGGTCGCGGCGAACGAGTGCCAGACCGCCGCGACACCGGCGATGAAGGTGAGCACCAGTATGGCGGCCAGACCGATGCGGGCGTTGCGGCGGTTCATTATTATTGACCCGCTTTCGGCGGGGCCGGCGGTTCGCCCGGTGCCGGCACGTACACCGGCGATGGTGACGGCGGCGCCGGTGGTAGGGCCGTTTGACCGGGCGCCGGCGGGGGCGGTCCCGGCGGCGGGCCGCCCGGCGGAGGCGCCGGCGGCGGCTCGCGGTACGGATAGCGCGGATCGCCCGGGTTTCCGGTGATCGCGTCGGGCAGGTTCAGCCTCGGCTCGCCGCCCTGCCCGGTGCGTGGGAACGGCACCGGCAGGGCGGGTGTACCGGGCTGACCGACCTGCGGATCGGTGAGCTGCGAGGGCAGCAACACATTGGGGTCCAGACCCAGATCGGAGAACGCGGCGTCGACGAAGGGCTGGATGAACTGACCGGGGATCAGGTTGGCGATGTAGAAGGTGAACCATGGCCCCGTGGACATCGATTCACCCAGCGACAGCGCGTAATCGTTGAATTTCTTGATCGCCAGCTGCACCCGTTCTTTGCGGTTGTCGACGATCGCCAAGACCCCGTTGAGCTTGTCCAGTGCCGGCTTGAGAGTCTGCCGATTATCGGCGATTAGTCCTTTGATCTGCCGGCTCACCGCCGAGATGTTGCCGGAGACCTGGTCCAGCGCTCGGCTTTGGCTTTGCAGTTGAACGAGCAGCGCGTTGCTGTCGGCAACCAGGCGGACTATCTGGTCACTGCGCTCCGACAGCACGCCCGTTGCTTTGTTGGCGTTGGCCAACAGGTTTCGAAGTGCCGCGTCGCGCTCGCTGAGTGTCTGGGAGAACCGTGCGACACCGGCCATTGCAATCCTCAGATCGGCCGGGGTGTCGGAAAACGTGTCCGCTAACACGGCCAATGATTCGGATAGCCGGTTGGTGTCCAGTCCGCTGATAGCGGCACCGAGATCACCAAGTGCCTCGGGCAGCTGGTAGGGCGCGTGCGTGCGCTCTAGCGGAATCGGCGCGGACAGCCTGCCGGCACCGCGTGGCGCGACTTCCAGGATTTTGGCGCCCAGCAGGCTCTTGGTCTTGATCGACGCCTCGCTACGCTCGCCGAGCCGGATATGTTTGTCGACCTCGAATTTGACTAGCACCCGAGGTCCATCCAGCGCGATGCTGTTCACCGTCCCCGCCTTGAGGCCCGAAACCTGCACGGCGCCACCGGGTAACAGCCCGCCTGCCTCGGCGAAGTATGCCGAGTACTCCTTACCTGATTTGAAGAACGGGAGCTTGCTATAGGTAAGCGAGGCCGCCACCGCCCCGGCGACGACCACGACACCGACCGCGCCGACGACGAGTGGATTACGTTCGGAGAAGTACTTCATCGCGGCGTGCACCTCCCCGAGGGCTGGCCAACCACCTTGACGTAGACAGGTTGGCCACCTTTGCCGTTCAACTTGAAGAGCAAGTCACACAAGTAAAAGCTGAAGAAATCGCCGTAGAGACCCTGCCGATTCAGCATCTGGTAGGCGTCCGGCAACGTGTTGAGATAATCATCGAAGTAGTCGTGATCGGCCAGGATGAGGGCTGCTGTCCGGTCCGTCTGCTCAACGATTTTCGTCAGTGGCGGACGCCCCTTCGCCAGCAGATCGGCGATCGAACCGGCCGCCGCATTGGCGTAGGCGATTCCATTGCTAATGTCTCGCTTGCGGTTAGCCAGGGTTGCCAACAATTGAGACAACGAATCGACGGTTTTTGCGAACTGGGTGCTTTGGTCACCGAGTGAACCCAGCACAGTGTTCAGGTTGCCGATGACCTGGCCGATCAACTGATCCCGGTCCGCTAGCGTGTTCGTCAACGCGGCGGTGCGGGCTAAGAAAGAACCGATCGTTGCGCCCTCGCCCTGGAAAGCCTTGATCAACTCACTGGACAAGGCGTTGATCTGGTTGGGATCCAGCGCGTGGAACAACGGCCGGAACCCGCCGATCAGCGCGTCCAAATCCAACGCCGGCGATGTCCGGACCAGCGGAATGGTGTCGCCGGACTTGAGTTGTCTGGGGCCACCGGGACCTTCTTCGAGCGCGAGATAGCGACCGCCGATCAGGTTTTGGTAGCGGACGACCGCCTTGGTGCCCTCGGTCAACACCACAGAGTTGTCGGCACTGAACTCGACGACCGCGGTGCCGTCGTCCTGGATCGAGATCCTTTTGACCTTACCGACCTCGACCCCCGCGATGCGGACGAAGTTGCCGCTCTCGAGCCCCGACACATTGCTGAACCGTGCCTTGTACGGTGATTCTTCGCCGAACCGCAACTGGGCAAAGATCGCCAGCATAGCAATCAGCCCCAGCGTGCATACGACCATGAAGACGGCCAGGCGCCAGATGGCGCCTGGCAAGTTCTCTCTCATCCTGGCTCCTCTTGGCTTACGTGTGTCGACGGCTGGTTGTCAGGGCGACGGTGTCGCTTCTGCGGGCGGCGGCGGAGCCGGGGTAGGCTGCAGCTGTGCCGGCGCTGGGACCACGAACGGCTCGGATCCCGGTGGCGGGGCCCCTGTTCCGCGTGGCGCGCCCGGCGGCGGCGCCGGTGGCAGACCGGGGTACAGCGGGGTTCCGTCCGGTGCGTATTGCGGAGCTCCGTAGGGTGGCGCTCCTGGGTACGGGATCGGTCCGGGTGCGGGGCCGCCCGGATAACGGATGCTGGGCGGTTCGGGCGCCCCTCGGGTGACAGGTAGGTAGTCGGCGTATCCCGGGAAGGCGATTCCGGGGTTGGGCCGGATATCGAGCCCCGTGCCCCAGCCGGTATTCGTAATCAGTTGGCGCAGCGGCCAATTCGCGAGGACGTCCGGCAGCGATCCGCAGCCAGGCTTACCGTCGGGCCCGCCCTTGGCGCCGACGATCGGAAGATTCTGCGGATACCGGTATTGGTCGGCGCCGAAGAGCGGGGTGCTGTCGATGATCAGCGAGTATCCGTTGGCGCCGCCGGTCGCGTCCCGGTAGCCCGTATCCAGTGCTGTCTTGGCGCCGACCAACATGCAAGTCAGTTCGGGGTTGTACTTCATCAGCAGGCTCGTCGTCGGATCGAGCAGGTTCACGGCCCTGATCATGTTGTCCTTGTTGGGGCCGACGAGATTGATACCGCTGCGCGAGAGACCGATGACGCCGGCGAGCAGCGAGTCCAGCGCCGGTGAGTCGTTGGTGATGGTGGCGCTGGTGACACTGGCCGCGTCCAGCACCTTCAGGATGTCTTGCGCGGCAACGCCATAGGTGTCGCTGAAACCTTTGACCGCCTGCGTGTCCGCCCGGATAGTTTCGGCGCGCGGATTGATTGCGAGCAGCACCTGGTTGGCGTCGGTGATGCCTTGGCCGATGGTTGCACCGTGCCCGCGCAGACCCTCGGCCAGCGCGGAAAGCACCCCTTGTAGCTTGGCCGGGTCAATTTCATTGAGCACCTTGACCAGGTTGGCGAACATGGTGTTGACCTCGGTGCCGACGTTCTCCACCTCGATCACCGCTCCGGCTGCCAAGCGTTTCAGGGTGGGGTCGCTCGGGTAGACGAGGTCGACATATTTGGCGCTGAACAACGTGGTGGCCCTGATGCGGGCCCGCACGTTCGCAGGGATGTATTTGATCTGACCCGGGTAGATGTCCAACTTGAGGCTCACCTGATTTTTGCCGGTGGTGATCTCGCTGACCCGGCCCACCTGCACTCCCCGCATCTTGACCTTGCCGCCGCGGTCCATCACCAGGCCCGCCCGGTCAGATATCACCGTCACCGCGACATACGATTTGAACGACCCGGAGAACAGCACAGAGGTCAGCACGATGGTGCCGGTGGTGGCGATGATCAGAATGAGTGTCCACCATGCGGGATGCATTCCCGCTGAGCGTGATTCCGACATATCCCTACCCCGAGAGATTGAAATGGCCGGACTGGCCGTGCACGGACAGCGAGATCGCCAACACGATCAGCGTCAACACGATGAGAGAGGTGCGTACCGAGTGACCGACCGCCTCGCCCACTCCGGCGGGCCCGCCCTTGGCGTTGTAGCCGTAGTAGGTGTGCACCAGCATGATTGCGACTGCGGCGGTAATCACTGTGAAAAATGACCAGAGCAGGTCCGTCGAGTTAAGAAATGTACGGAAGTAGTGGTCGTACACCCCGGTGGACTGCCCATAGATTTGGGTCGTGCCGAACCGGGCTGCCTGGAAGGCACACACCACCGCCACGCAGTACAGCGGAATTACCACAACAACTCCGGCCACCACCCTGGTGGAGACCAGGTATGCGATGGACCGGACGGCCATCACCTCAAGCGCATCGATCTCGTCGGCGATTCGCATCGCGCCCAGTTGTGCGGTAGCGCCGGCGCCGATAGTGGCGGCCAGGCCGACGCCGGCTACCGCCGGAGAAATGATCCGCACGTTGACGTAGGCGGAGATAAAGCCCGTCATCGCCTCTACACCAATGCCGGACAATTGGTTATAGCCCTGCACCGCGATGACGGCGCCAGTCGACAAGGTGAGAAAGCCGACTATCACCACGGTGCCGCCGATCACCGCCAGCGCGCCGGTGCCCAGGCTCATCTGGGCAACCAACCGTACGATCTCCTTCCCGTAACGACCAAAGGCTGTCCGCATCTCGGCGAGCGTCGTGGAGTAGAACTTCACCTGCGCGCCAACGTGATTCCAGCCGGCCGCGAAGCCGCTCACCGCGCGCAGCAGCCACGCGAATCGCTGGTGTACCGCGCTGTCGCCGCTCACTGCGGACCCGTGTAGTAGACGGCCGTCGCGACGATGTTGATCAGAAACAAGGCAATGAACGAGTACACGACTGTTTCGTTTACGGCGTTACCGACACCCTGCGGGCCCCCTCCGACGGAAATGCCCTTATAGCAGGCGATCAGAGCGGCAGCCATCCCGAACAGCGCCCCTTTGACCAAACCCAGGATGAGATCTGGCAGGTGCGTGAGCAGTGTCAGACCGGCAGCGAAGGCACCCGGCGTGACGTGCTGGACGAACACGGAAAAGAAGAAGGACCCCGCCATGCCCACGAGGGTCACCAGCGACACCAACGACACCGCGACGACAGTGGCCGCCAATACCCGCGGCGCCGCCAGTCGGCGAACCGGATCGATACCCATCACCCGCAACGCATCGAGTTCGTCGTGGATGGCGCGGGCTCCCAGGTCCGCGCACATTGCGGTCGCCCCGGTGCCGGCAACAACGAGCACGGTCACTACCGGCCCGATCTGGGTAACCGAGGCGGTCGCGGCGCCGGTGCCGGAGAAGTCGGCCGCCCCGAACTCGACCAGCAGGATGTTCATGGTGAACACGACGAGGACGGTGAACGGGATCGTCAGCAACAGCGTCGGGATGAGGGACACTCGCGCCACGAACCAGGTCTGCAGCAGAAACTCCCGCCACGGAAACGGCAGCTTGAACATCGCGATGAGGGTGTCCAGTGACATGGCGAAAAACTCGCCTAGCGAACGGAGAGGTTTGGTGACGAACTCAGGGGAAATCACGATCAGTTGCTTCCGCGCCTGGATTTGGCTGGCACGACTGCTAACCCCTCCCGCAGACGGGCAAGACGATCGTCATCGCGAACCTGTGCCTCAGCACAAAGTTGCTTGCCGGCAAACCGTACCTGAAGCGTGTGCCACGCGAGAGCACAATTGCAATCTTCCTGTCGACATGCGAAATGCCATCCGAATGGCTAACATCCGTCGTCGGGCAAAGCGCCGCGGCGTTTCTACCGGTGGCGTCATTGCGCTCACGACCTGGCGGGTGGAACATACCCGGCGGCCGATTGCCGTAACTGCCAAATCTGGGCGGGGCACAATTCGCCGACGGCCTGGCTGATCAGATACGAGGCCTGATACTCGTCGGAGGTGTTGAAGTCGTTCTTGACCTCGGTCATGATCTGTCCATAGGGCTCACCGGCCCGCACCTTGTCGCAGACGCGGTACCCGTAAGCCAAAGCAGCGTCGGCACTGGGGAAGTTGTAGCCCGGGCGCACCGTCACGTTGACGAGGTAGGCGACCGGGTCAGCATGCGCAGGGGGCGGGCCGGTGAACGCGAGTACGCCGGCGGCTGCTGCGGTTGGGATCGCCAGACGGGACAGCTTGCGAACCGCCACCGAACGATTCATCTCGACACCTGAGCGGCCGGCGTGCCATACATGGCGACGACCACGCTGCGGTCCAAGCTGTTCTCCGACCACACACCCATCTGCGTATGGGCGCAGTTCTGCATGATCGCCAGGTAGGCGGGGTCGTAGTACCACTGGCTGATCACCTCGATGCCGCTGATCGCCAGCGCCGGGTTGATCGCCACGGTCTCGGCGACGCTGCCGCGATAACCCGCGGCAGTTGCCCGATCCTGCGGCGTCGAGCCATCGGAGCCGATGTCACCGTCGAGAGCGCGGTTGCTGAGCACATCATCGGTGTGCCACTGCGCTGCCAGTTGCAGCTGGGGATTGATCTTTACATCGTTGGTGCAACCGGCATTGTGCTGGACGGTGTAAACGTTGGCGACGACACCGTCGTTGAGCCGCTTGTTGTCCGAGTTCGCGATTGGCGTGCCGCTGACCACTGCGCCGATGACGAGAACGGACAGTATCGGTATGCAGCGCGGCACGGCGGCGTGCAGTCTCATGCGAGCTCGCACTTATCGTTGGGCTTTACAATCCATTGGCGCGCTTTTTCGGCTTCTGCCTCGGAAAACCCGCGATACTGTCCTGGCCATAGAAAACCAAAGAACTCGCTGAATTTCGCCACGTGCTTCACCCATTCCACGTCACTGACTACCGCACAGCGATCCCAGTCGAAGTAGTGGCCAAAACCGAACTTCGAATCTACCCAAACCGCACCGGCATCGAAACTGGTGAAGTCAGAAGCGATTTCACAGTAGATCCGCACCCTTTTGTGTCGAGTCAGTTTTTCTTCAAAGCCTGGTATCGGCACCGTGTCGTAATCGAGCTTGGTCACGCGCCCGTGGAAAGCAAAAGCGGCGACGTCGTTTGGAGAGCCCTTGAGCATCTCGATCACGGCGCCTCCTGACCGAACGAAATTCCGGTGAGGTCATCGTCTCCACGGCCAGTGGGCTGGGCTAGGGGCCAAAGTCATCGGAGAACGCGGGCGTCAGGTTGCCGCGACGTCAAGGCCCTCCGGCACACGTAGTGCTGCGCGCCACTGGACCCCGTCGGCTTCCGGCGCGCCGGACAAAGATTTGTCCCGAACCGCCCTGCATCCTCCTAAACTTGTGCGGAATGAGAGCCGGTATCGACTTTGGCACCACCCATACCGTCGTGGCGGTCGTCGACAGAGGCAATTACCCCGTCGTCTCCTTCGACGGAGTAGATGCGTGGCCTTCGATCGTCGCTGCCAATGCCGCCGGCGACCTACGATTCGGCGCGGACGCTGCCGCCGTCCGCCACAAGCCGGGGTGGTCGGTGCTGCGATCGTTCAAACGTCTTCTCAATGAGGCCGGACCCCAGACCGATGTGAACCTGGCCGGCCGTAGCTATCGGCTGACCGACCTCCTCACCGGCTTCTTTGCTCAGCTCAAGAGCGACCTCCACCGTCGCTCGAACGCCGGCGTTGAGCCGGGTGAAATTATCGAGGCTGCAATCAGCGTGCCGGCAAATGCCTCCAGCGCCCAACGCCTCCTGACCCTGGATGCCTTCGTGGCGGCCGGTTTCCACGTCGGCGCGCTGCTCAACGAGCCCTCTGCCGCGAGCCTGGAATACGCCCATCGGTACCGCTCCACCATCACCGCCAAGCGCGAGTACGTCCTCGTCTACGACCTCGGCGGGGGCACGTTCGACGCCTCGCTTCTCAAGATGACCGGGCACGCGCACGAAGTCGTCATCAGCGAGGGCATCCAACGCCTCGGCGGTGACGACTTCGACGAGGCGATTGTCGAGCTCGTCCTGGCCCGGTCGAACCTGCAAGGGATAGCCGCCGCCACGCGCGACCTGCTGAAGGAGGAGTGCGCTGCGCGTAAGGAGGCCGTCGGGCCGCAGACGCGCCGCTTCCTGGTGGACCTCACGGGGGTCGACGGGGTTGATCGGCCCCCGTTTTCCTGCGCCATCGACGACGTCTACTCGGCATGTGCGCCGCTCGTCGACAAGACGATGGAGTTGCTCGATCGCGTCCTGCACGACCCGACTCGGAGCGGCAGGGACCTGGCGTGGTCGGAGGTGGCGGGCATCTACGTGGTGGGCGGGGCCGGGAGCTTCCCGCTGGTTTCCCGGATGCTGCGCACAACCTTCGGCGAGAAGCGTGTGAAACGCTCGCCGCATCCCTTCGCGGCCACGGCCATCGGTCTGGCCGTCTTCCTCGACAAAGAGGCCGGTTTCGCGTTGTCCGAACGGTTCTCGCGCAATTTCGGGGTTTTCCGGGAGGCGGAAGCCGGCGCCGACGTCGTCTTCGACCCGATCGTGGGCAAGGACGTCTCGCTCCCGGCCGACGGAGAAACCCCGCTGGTGGTCAGGCGGACCTACCGCGCGGCGCACAACATCGGACACTTCCGGTTCGTGGAGTGCAGCCGCCTCGTCAACGGCCGACCGGACGGGGACGTCACGCCCTACGATCCGGTCCTCTTTCCTTTCGACCCGGCCCTCCACGATCGCGAGGACCTGGGGCGTCAGCCGGTCGGCCGGTGGAGGGACGGACCGGACGTCGAGGAGCGCTACGTCATCGCCCCCAGTGGTGCGGTGGAAGTGACTTTGACAACGCAGCCGGCCGGATTCAAGCGCACCTTCCGCCTCGAGCGGTGCGCCTCCGCAGGTTTGTGAGACAGCCTGCCATGGAGCTGTATGACGTCATGCGAACAACTTTTGCAGCGCGCGAATTCACTGACGACCCCGTGCCCGACGAAGTGTTGTCGCGCATTTTCGATAACGCCCGGTTCGCTCCCAGTGGGGGCAACCGGCAAGGCGCCCACATCACCGTGGTGCGTGACCCAGACATCCGCCGCCGCCTGGCCGAACTTGGTGCGGCTGCCGCTCGCCGGTACTTCGCCCAGCTGACCGCGGGTGAAAACCCGTGGAACTCAGTTCATCCCAGCGGTCTGCCGCAGGACGTCATCGACGGCACAGAAATCCCCGACACGTTCGTTGTACCGATTGTGAAAGCGCCAGTCGTGCTTGTTGTTTCGGTAGACCTGAGCGTTGTCGCCGCTGTCGATCAGGACCTGGACCGCGTCGGTGTCACGAGTGGAGCCTCGGTCTATCCACTTATATGGAACATCCTGCTGTCCGCCCGTAACGAGGGCTATGGCGGCACGATCACGACGATGGCCGTCGCGGTCGAGGAGCAAGTCCGCGACCTGCTGGGTATTCCTGACCTGCACGCGGTCACCGCGATCGTGCCTCTCGGCAAACCCGTGCGACAGCTCACCAAGCTGCGCCGCAGGTCGGTCGCAGAGTTCGTCACCAATGGGCGCTTCGACGGACCAGCATTCGACAGCTGAGACGGTCCAGAGGATCTGACTCCCCTGTACCAATTCGATTCTCGCGCCGGAAGGTTAGGACCGGCCTCCTCCTTATTCGATGGCGTCTGCATAGATGTCTAAGAGCCGGAACCTTGTCGCATCGAGATACTCTCCGAGAACCGCGATAACACGCTTCTGCAGTTCGTACCCGAGTTCGTGATCCTCTTCGCACTTCTCGCGCAGGCACTTGCCGTCGAAGACGATGGCGCGCGTCATCTCAACCGCGCGCCCATCGAACCGCCAGTTGTACGGCGGCACCAACCACGACCATCCGAGGATTTCTCCGCCTCCGAGTGTCTGCACCATCAAGCTGCCACGGCCGAGAACGGAGGTTTCGAGCGCGATCCTGCCGGCGCGGATGAGGTAGAAGTGATCAGCCGGGTGGCCTTCGCGGAAGATCAACTCACCTGCGGTGAAGCGTACGTTTGCCGCACACCCGACCGCCAATTGCAAATAGCGCGGGTCCATCCCGCTGAAGAACGGGTGCCTGGCCAGAACGCCTTCTAGCGTCCTCACTGCCTGTTCCCTTCGCCGGTGCGTAATCAATGCTTGAGACGGACGATAGCTGACGATGAAGGCGTTCGTTGGCGATCGCCGAAAAGCGATTGCCAAGTAGACGGTCAGGTTAGCGTCAGCAGCCAAATGATAACCAATGCGGGCCGATTCAGGTTATTGTCCGTGCATGGCCACCACCGGGTCCAGCGAAGTCGTCATCGAAGCTACCCCGGAGGAGATCCTCGACGTCATCATGGATGTCGAGTCGATGCCCGAATGGTCCGACCCGACCCAATCGTCGGAGGTGCTCGAACGCGACGACCGGGGTCGTCCGCTGCGCGTCAAGTCCAAGGTGAAGAACGTTGGCGTCACCGATGAGCAGGTTGTCGAATACACCTGGCATGACGACGGTGTCAGCTGGACGTTGGTCAGCGCCAAACAGCAACGCTCACAAGACGCTCGCTACACGCTGATTCCGGAAGGCGAAAAGACGCGGGTGAGGTTCGATCTCACAGTCGAGCCGCTGGTGCCACTGCCCGGCTTCCTGGTGAAGAGAGCGATTAAGGGCGGATTGAGCACGATGACCGAGGGCTTGCGCAAGCGGGTCATGAGCGTGAAGAAGCGGACCTAATGGGAAACGACCTCGTCATCATCCGGGGCCGAGTTCGGCGAGGCGGGCGGAGGGCAGGCAATTTGAAGCGTCTCACCACACGTTGGTAACGATGGCGCCAAGCCCGGGGTGACGCTAATCGGTTAAGTCTGCAGGGTGGACGTGACGCTGGCGTCACAACAAATCATTGTTGCGGTGGTTTTGGTGACGGTCGCAGTGGGACCCTGTCACGGCGCGGGTTCTGAAAGGACACCAATGGCGGGTCGGACGGTCATCATTACTGGTGCCAGCGATGGCATCGGCGCCGCTGCGGCGGCCAGGCTGAGCCGAAGTGGCGAGAACGTGGTCGTGGTCGGCCGATCAGAACCGAAAACAACCGCCGTCGCCGCGCTTCTGGGCACCGACTACTTCGTGGCCGATTACACGGAACTTTCACAGGTGCGGAGGTTGGCCGAGCAGCTGCTGCAGTCCTACGCCCGCATCGATGTGCTCGCCAACAATGCCGGCCGCTACATGGCTCGCCGCGAGGTCACCGTCGACGGCCATGAGACGACTTTCCAGGTCGATTATCTGGCCCCGTTTCTGCTCACGACGCTGCTGATGGATCGGCTCGTCGAATCCAGCGCCAGGGTGCTGAACACCTCGAGCGTCGTCAATGGGTGGTTCGGCCGCGTCAACATCGATGACCTCGACGCCACACGGGGCTACCGGGCCATGAGGGCCTACGCCAACGCGAAGCTGGAACTCATCTTGTTCACCAAGGAGCTGCACCGCCGCTACCATGCTGCCGGGATCTCCACTGCGGCGTATCATCCCGGCAACGTGGCGACCAACTTCGGAAACGAGTCGCAGACGCGGTGGATGCGGACGGCGTTTCGTGGCCCGATCAAGCATCTGGCGCTGATTGAACCCGAGCGGGGATCCGACGAGCTGGTGTGGCTGGTCTCATCCACACCGGGAATCGACTGGAAATCGGGCGAGTACTACGCCAACCACAGAATCGCTCGGGCCAACCCTCAGGCCTACGACCCGGTCTTGGCCCGTGAACTCTGGGAGCGCAGCCTCGCCATGGTCGCCATCTAGAAAAGTCGGGAGCAGCCGCGATGATCGTCACCGTTGTGGACGCCGGTCGCAGTCAGGTCAGCCGCTCGGTCGAGGTCCGTGCCCCGGCAGCTGACCTTTTCGCGATCGTCGCGGACCCGCGTCGACACCACGAACTCGACGGTTCGGGCACCGTCGGGAAAAACATCCGCGCTCCGCAGACGCTGGTCCCGGGCGCGCGGTTTACCACGGAGATGAGGATGTTCGGGGTAACCTATCGCATCACCAGCACCATCACCACGATGAAACCCGACGAACTCATCGAATGGCGCCACCCCGTCGGGCACCACTGGCGTTGGGAGTTCGCCGCAATCACGCCGACGATCACATGCGTCACCGAGACGTTCGACTACCGCGACAGTGGGCCGCTGAAGGACCGGCTGAAGTATTACGAGCGAACGGGTTTCGCCAAGCGCAATGCCGCGGGCATTGAAACCACGTTGACCAAACTCAGCAACCGATATGACCGCTGATTACCCACCCTCCCTCAGCGGCTGAGGCTGTTCATCGTTCCACCAGACAGCGCAGAACCGGGCGACAAATGCTGCCTGTCTCAATCAGCTTTTCTGTCGCATCGTCAACTTACCAACTGCATCTAGCCGAAGATTTATAGTTATGGTTGTCGAAACCGACCTTAGCTCAGTCGAATACGAAAACCTGGCCCTCCTCGACCCGATGAAAGTGGCCGCCCTCGTTCACACTCCAGTCGCGGGCAATCGACGACAAGACCGCCACGGGGATGTTGCCAGGTACCGACAACGGCTCTGCGAACTGATCCGGCAGGGTTGCCGCAGCGCGGCCTGTCCAAGCATCCCCGCCGAAGACCAATTCGCAACCGCCAAATCTCTGAAAAGTTTGCCGCGGGACAGCGGTGCGACGCACACTCATAAGTACTCCGGTCGCACAGGCCGGCAGACCCGATCCGTCGTGGGCGCACACGACGAAACCGGCCCGCAGAACCCACGAATGACAACCGAGGAACGATGGCAACCATCGACAGTCACGCCTCGCACAAGCCTCATCACACCGGCGATCTGGACGGCATGATATGGGGGATCGAAAAGAATCCGTTGTTTCGGCAGACGATCACGGGGGTGTTAATCCTTGACCGGGCGCCCGACCGCGAAGTCCTCCTGGATCGCCTCGAACGTGGCAGCCGTACCCTGCCGTCATTTCGGCACCGCTTGGTGGAGGTGCCGTTGCGCCTGTCGACTCCCCGTTGGATGGTCGACCCGAACTTCGACCTCTCCTATCACGTCCGTTGGATCGGCGCGCCGGGTGATGGATCGTTGGACGGCGTGCTGGAGTTCGCGCGCCAGTCGACGATGTCCGGCCTCGACCGGGAGCGCCCGCTCTGGACCATCACCGTGGTCGAAGGCCTCAAGGGCGGGCAGGCGGCGTTAATCCTCAAGATGAATCATGTCATGGCCGATGGTACCGGCCTTATCGCGATCTTCGCGATACTCGGCGACCTCACCCGAAAGCCCCGTGATCTTGGCCCGATGCCGGCCATCCCCGAGCCCGAGGATCAATCCCGGCTCGCGCTGGCTGCCGAAGCCGCCAGCTACACCGGACACCGTATCCTCGGGTTCCTGGGCCGGTCCGGGGGCTCGACGGCGCGTAATCTGCCGACCGTGGTGCGGCACCCGCGCGATACCGCGACCACTGTTGCAAAGCATGTGGGGGCGGCGGCCCGGATCGTGACGCCGAACTTCAAGACCCTCTCCCCCCTGATGACCGAGCGCCGAGGGTGGCTGCGCTTCGCAGCACTCGAAGCCAGCCTCGACGGATTGCGGAAAGCGGCCAAAACACGGCGCTGCACCGTCAACGACGCGTTCGTCACCGCCGTCGCCCACGGATTCGCTTTGTACCATCAACGGCACGGCAAACCCGTCGACCAACTGCGGACCACCATCCCCGTTGAGATCCGCAAGCCTGGCGACTCGCCGTTCGGCAACCGCGAAAGCGGTTGCCGAACCGCGATCCCGGTCGGCACCGATGACCCGGCCGCCGCGATGGCGACCTATCACGGTCTAATCAAAGGCTTGAAGGAGGATGCGAAACTCCCGTTGTCCAGGGGGCTCGGCACGGTCATCAACGCCTTCGGTCCAGCAGTGAATCTCGTCTTCGGGTTGATCATGAAACATGACGACTTCGTGTGCAGCAATGTCAACGCCGGCGATTTGGCGTTCTACCTTGCCGGCGCGAAGGTGGTCAGCGTCTTTCCCTTCGGGCCCCCGGTCGGCACCGCCGCCAACATCACGCTGCTGGGTTATAACCACAAGGCATTCATCGGCATCGCCGTCGATGCGGCGTCGGTACCGGACCTAAGCGCGCTCGTGGCGTGCATAGGTGAAGGCCTTGACGCTGTCATCGCCCTCGGCGACGGAGGCAAGCTGTGATCGACGGCTGCCTGCCAGGCTGGGACTTACGCCAGGGCGCTTCGATGATGGCACCTGCCACCCAGAGACGAACGTCCTGCTGCCGCAAGGAGCCAGGTAGTGGCGCCCAGTTTCTGGTCTGGCTGTCGGACCACGCTCGTACGATGTCGTCGTGATCCCCAGCAACGTCCCTGGGAGGGATGTAGGCGACGCGATCGAGTTGGACGACGATCGGAATTCACTGTGGGTACCCGACGTGGTGGGCCTATCGCCGGTTGAAGCTGCGTTGGCGTATGCGGGGGCAGGCTGGTACGTCCTGCCGACCGACCCCGCCGATATCAAGAACCCCGGCAGCGTTGTGCATGGTCACTGGCAGGACAAGTCGAGCCGCGATCCCGGGCAGATACGCGCCTGGTGGCGCGAGAATCCCGGCAATGGCATAGCCCTTCACATCGGCAGATCCGGGGCGGTCGCGTTCGACCTCGACATTGACGACCTCGACGTGATCGCACGCGCCGGTCGACCGGACATCGCAGAGGCGCTGCGGTCAGCCGCGGCAGTGCAAACCACCCGAGGTCAGGGCGACCATGGCCACTACCTCTATGCGACGGCACCGGGCGAATCGTTCGGTAACGGCCCTGGCGCGTTCCGGCGCTGGGGGCAGGTGCGGGGATGTAACGGCGTCATAATCGCAGCCCCGACGCCGCACCCCGATGCCAAAACCAAAGGCGGTCGCTACCAATGGAAGCGCGTGGGCGCGCTGCGTCCGCTCCCTGGGGTGCTGCGAGCATCTCTGCTGGCCGCCGCCGGCGAAGCCGACCCGCTCACCCAAGCGGAGCTAGAAGAGTTTCTGGATACCTACCTTTGCGGCGGCTGTGGGCGCCAGGGCTGCCGCAACTCGCCGAAGGGACCGGTCACCAGGTTCAGACACCAGGTAGCCGATGGGTGTTCACGGCACGACACGATGGCGAGCGTGCTGCCGTGGGCATTGTCCGAGGCGATGGCCGGATGCTACTCGGCGCGCGAGGCCTTCGACCAACTCCACACGGCATTCACGGCAGCATTCACCGAAGACGACGATCCTGCCCGGCGCAGCCAGCTGGACAATGAGTTCGGAAGGCTTGCCCAGTGGGCGGCGGCGCACGCCGACCCGGCCCGCGCGCATCACAATGACCAACCACAGCGGCCGAGCCGCTTCGCATACCCGCCACAGCTGGCACGATTTGCACGTCTGAGATGGCGCCCGTATCGGCAGCAGCACAACGAGTGAGCCGAAGGACGCGCATCCACTGAAAGGAGACGTTCCTCATGTCCACCTGGCTGATCACCGGCTGCTCAACCGGACTCGGTCGCGCGCTCGCCGAAGCTGTCGTCGGGGCCGGCCACAATGCCGTCGTCACCGCACGCGACGTCGCGAAAGTGACGGATCTGGCCGAAGCCGCGCCGGAGCGGGTGCTCCCTGTCGCCCTTGACGTCACCCAGCCCGCGCAGGTCGCCTCGGCAGTGCAGCAGGCGCACGCGCGGTTCGCCCATGTCGACGTTCTGGTCAACAACGCCGGCTACGGTTATCGCGCTGCCGTGGAAGAAGGTGACGACGCCGACGTCCGAGCCTTGTTCGAGACGCACTTCTTCGGCACTGTCGCAATGATCAAGGCCGTGCTACCTGGCATGCGGGCAGGCCGCAGCGGCGCCATCGTGAACATTTCCTCTATTGGCGTCCAGCTGACCCCGGTGGGATCCGGCTACTACTCGGCGGCCAAGGCCGCGATCGAAGGGATGAGCGGAGCCATTCGGGGCGAGCTCGCACCTCTCGGCATTTGGGTGACAGTCGTTGAGCCCGGCGCTTTCCGTACCGACTTCGCTGGACGCTCGCTCGTTCAATCCGCCACCGTCATCGACGATTACGCCGCCACTGCTGGGCAACGCCGCAAGGAAAACGACAACATGCACGGCAACCAGGCCGGTGACCCCGCCAAGGCCGGTGCCGCGATCATCGCCGCCGTCGAATCACCCGAGCCGCCGGCATTCCTGCTCCTGGGACCCGACGCGCTGGCCGCCTATCGCTACATTGCGGACCGGCGCGCCAACGAGATCGCCAACTGGGAACAGCTCACCACCAGCACTAACTTCGACGCCTGACACCGCCTGGCTCAGACACCAACCTGTTGCCGCAGAACATTTTTAGCGAGTTTTCCGGTCGGGGTCCGGGGTAGGTCGTCGACGAAGTCGACCGAACGGGGCGCTTTGTAGTGGGCGATCCGGTCACGGACGTAGTCGATGAGTTCTTTTGCGAGGGCGTCTGATCCGGTGACATCGGGTGCCAGCTGTACGAGCGCTTTGACTTCTTCACCCGTCTCGGAATGCGGAACTTCACCCCTACCCCAGAATGGGGCCCTGTCGGCTCAGCCGCGAGAAGGGTTCAAAACCGGATCAGCCCGCGCAGATTCACCCCGGCGTGCATGTCGGCGTAACCCTCGTTGATCTCCTCGAGGGTGTACTCGCGGGTTACGAGCTCGTCGAGCTTGAGCTGTCCGGCGCGATGCAGCTCGAGCATCCGCGGAATGTCGTGCCGGGGATTCGAGGATCCGAAAAGCGATCCGCGAACCTGCTTTTCGTACAGGGTCAAATCGAACAGCGACATGTCGACACAGGTGTCGGTCGGGTGCGGGATCGCGGTCATCACCACCCGGCCGCGCTTGCCGACCAGGCTCAGAGCCTGTGCCACATAGGCGCCCTCGGCCGAGTCGGTGCTGACCACGCAGACGTCGGCCATCTGGCCACGCGTCAGGTCGGTGACCAGGGCTCGGGCCTCGTCGACGGTCGCCGCGACGTGGGTGGCTCCGAACTCGAAGGAACGGCTGCGCTTGTACTCGACGGGATCGAGCGCCACGATGACGCGGGCCCCAGCAATCCGTGCGCCCTGCACCGCGTTCATACCGATCCCGCCCACACCCATGATCACCACTGTGTCGCCGTCACGGGTCTCACCGGTGCGCACCGCGCTGCCGTAGCCCGTTGTGACTCCGCATCCGACCAGGGCGGCGGTATCCAGTGCGGTGGACGGATCGACCTTGATCACCGAAGACAGCGGCACCACGGTGTACTCGGAAAATGTTCCCAGCACGCACATTTGGCCCAGGCCCTGGCCTTTGGCGTGGAATCGGAAGGTGCCATCCAGTTGTGGTCCGGCGATGATGGCTGCGCCCAGCACGCACAGGTTGCTCATGCCCCGCGCGCACGGTTCGCAGCGGCCGCAGGCCGGAATGAAACTCAGCACCACCGAGTCGCCCTCGGCGACTTCGGTGACACCCGGGCCGACGTCGACGACGACCCCGGCGCCCTCGTGCCCGCCGACCACCGGTAACTGCATCGGCATATCGCCGGTGATCAGGTGGTCGTCGGAGTGGCACAGGCCGGCTGCGGTCACCTTAACCAGGACCTCGTTCTCCTTGGGGCCGTCGAGGTCGACCTCTTCGACCTCCCACTTCTGGTGCAGGCCCCACAGCACCGCGGCTTTGGTTTTCATCGAAATCTCCTTAAAGTCAGCGCTTCTCGGGCGTCCAGGTCGCAGGCAGGCTGTTGACTCCGTTGATGAAGTTGGCCAGCGCGAATTTGGGCTGTGGCGCCGAGATGTCGGGAATGCGTGTGTACACCTCGGTCAGCAACGCCTTGAGCATCGTGCGGGCCAGCGCCGCACCGAGGCAGAAGTGCGGACCACCGCCACCGAACGCGATGTGCGGGTTGGGATTTCGCAGGATGTTGAACGTGTGCGGATCGTCGAAGACGTCCTCGTCACGGTTGCCCGAGTAGTACCACAGCACGACCTTGTCGCCGGCCTTGATCTCCGAGCCGCGCACCGTGATGTCCTGGGTGGCGGTGCGGCGCATGTGCAGCAACGGCGATCCCCAGCGCAGCACCTCCTCGACGGCGGTGCCGACCCGGCCCTCGACGTCCTCGGCCAGCAGCGCGCGCTGGTCGGGGAACTTCGAGAGGGCGGCGATGGCGTGCGCCGAGGCGTGTCGCGTGGTGTCGTTGGACGCGACGCCCATCAACACGAAGAAGGCCCGCAGCTCGTCGTCGGTCATCTTCTTACCGTCGAACTCCGCCTGCACCATCCAGGTCAGCAGGTCGTCACCGGGGTTGGCCCGCCGCTCGGGGATCAACACCGTTGCCACCTCGTGGAGATCCATCACGGCGCCCATGAACAGTTCCAGTTCGGTCTTGTCGCCGCGTATCTCCGGGTCCGTCCAACCCACCAGGCGCTGCGCGGCGCTGACGGCCTTGTCCCGCAGTTCGCCGTCCGGCAGCCCGAAGAAACTGCCGAAGATCCGGCCGGGCAGTTTCACCGATACGAGCTGGACGAAGTCCCCTTCACCCAGATGGGCCATCTCACTGACCAGGTCGTGGGCGTGGCCGCGGATCCAGCCCTCCAGCCGGCGCACGTTCTTGGGCTTGAAGGCCTCCGTCGTG
The DNA here is from genome assembly GCA_963784665.1 of uncultured Actinomycetota bacterium. Lineage (GTDB taxonomy): Bacteria > Actinomycetota > Actinomycetes > Mycobacteriales > Mycobacteriaceae > Mycobacterium. The sequence continues at coordinate 58,401 of CAWASA010000017.1, read as the reverse complement.
ATCCCGCGCAGCTGGGTATGGCGCGGCGCGTCCATCGCGATGAACGACTGCGCAATCTCGATCGCCTCGGGGGCGAAGTCCTCCATCGTGATGCCCTGGGCCGACGAGAAGATCTCCGGGTGGCGGCTGGCCATCCGGATGTCCTCCTGCTTGGTCAGCGACCAGAACCCCTTGGTGTTGAGCTCGGGGGGCAGCAGATCAGACTCGGCCGGACGGCTCCACGGCACCGGGTTCTCGGCGCGCAGGACGGCGAACGCTGCGTCGCGCTCCTCCGGCGGCTTGGCCCAGAACGCGCGGGCGCTCAGATCAATGTCCTGGTGGGTGGCGGCGGTCGTGGGTGCGGTCATCAGGAGTCCCTTTCTCGCGCGGTGGTGCTGTGGTGCACGTCACCGCGGCGTTAGGACCCATGCTGGCTACCAGACGACCGGTGCGGCACTGACGCGCGTGCCAATCACTGGCCTGCACGGGCCAGCAGATGGGACCGGCGATCAAGCCACCGGTGCGCGGAACGTGGCGGCCAGTCCGCCGCCGTCGCGCACGGCGAAGTCGACCCGCCCGCCCATCGCTTCGGCGATCTGCTGCACGATCCACAGGCCGAGCCCGGCGGTGCCGCGTTGCCCGCCGATGCTGACGTACTTGGTGGTCAGTTCGCCGAGGCTTTCGGCCGGCACACCCGGGCCGCGGTCAGCTACCGCGAGCACCAACTCGTCTCCCTCCCGCGAGCACGCGACATCGACCGGTTCACCTCGGCCATGCCGGGAGGCATTCTCCAGCAGGTTGGTCAGCACCCGGCGCAGCCCCTGGGCGTTCAGCGCCACGGCGTCGACGTCGCCGCTGACGCTCAGCCGCAACCGCGGCGGCGCCACTCCGACCGCATCGGCGGCGGCGACGACGAGATCGGCCACGTCGACGCGGCGAATCCGGCCCGCCGAGAATGTCGGGCGGCGGCTCAGCGCGACGTCGGACAAGGCGTCGAGCATGTCGGCCAGGTGGTGCACGTGCCGGGCCACCAGCTGCAGGCTGGTATCCCGGTCGGCCTGCGACATCGGATGCGTCGAGGTCAGCGCCTCGCTCAGCGCCTCCAATGACGTGACGGGGGTGCGGAATTCGTGCACCAGCACCTGCAGTCCATCCTGTTGCGACTGGTAGGACCGCAGCAGGCGGGCCCGCAGGTCGCGTTCCTCCTCGGCGGCTGCGTGTTGGGCCTCGGCCTCTACCAGCGCCCTTATACGGGAGCGGTGTTCGCGTTCGGCGAGCGCGGACAGCCCTGCGGTAATGATCGCGACGAAGATCAGGTACAGCGCCGACCAGCCGGCCTGCAGCGCTGGAGCCGCCACAACCGGAACGCTCGGCGACGACGTCAGCGCGACGGGAATATAGGCGGCGCCCAAAAGGACTGCGACCAGCAAGGTTTCGTTGAACGACAGCCGCGCCGCCGAGGCGATGACCGCCAACGCCAACACTGAGACCACCGGGCTGTACACCCCTCCGCTCAGGGCGATGAGCGCCAGCGTGAACGCTGAGTCGAAGCCGGTGACCAGCCACGAGTACCGGGTGCGCCGAACCTCGAGCTGCGGATAGGCCATCACTGCGGCCGCGTAGACCAGTGCGGCGGCCAGGACCGCAACGGTGACCGCGGTGTGCTGGCGGACCCACTGCGGTCCGATCGCCAGCAGTAGACCGATCGAGATGACCACGGCGACCCGTACTGCCACAACGGTCCGGGCCAGTCCGTAGTCCTCGCCGTCGAAGTCCGTGGTTCTGAGCTGATCGAGCGGTCTCATCCGGCTGACCATAGGGTGGGGGCTAGCATCGCGGCAATGACCCGTTCGCCATACGTGGTGGTGATCGTGGACGACCACGAGCTATTCGCGCAGGGCCTGGCCCTGCTGCTCACCCGCGAATGGGGCGAGTTGTTCACCGTCGGCGGCCAGACGACCTACGTCGAAGAGGCCGCCGACCTGGTGGCCCGCTGCGATGCCGATGTCGCCATCATCGACCTGTCGATGCCGCCGCTGGGCGGGGTGGCCGCGATCCGGCACATCAAGGCGCGCCACCCGAAGACCCGGATCCTGGCACTCTCGGGGACCGACGACCTCCGGCTGGCCGAAGAGGCGTTGCGGGCCGGCGCCGACGGATTTCTGCCCAAGACCGCGCGGCCTGAGGCGCTGGCCGGGCCGCTGTGGACGATCGCCGAGGGGTTGCGGGTCATAGACGGTGCGCTGCTCGATGCGCTGCTGAGCAACACTCGCAAGCCCCCGTCGGCTCTGCTGGACAGTCTTAGCGCCCAGGACCTCCAGCTGTGGACCCTGCTGGCGACCGGTATGGAGACCGGCGACCTTGCTCGCCGGATGCTGGTGTCGGAGCGCACCGCCAAACGCATGGTTGCCGCATTGCTGCACAAACTCGGGGTCAGCACCCGCATTGCCGCTGCCGCCTTAGCCGGCCGCTACCAGCTGCTTGATGATGTTGCCGAAATCCATGGGCTCAGTTGAGGATTCGGATCGCTTGCGCGGGGCACATCGCAGCAGCCCGAATCACGCGGTCACGGTCGCCCTCGGGCGGGTCCGGGTCGAGCACCACCACTTGTTCGGCACCGTCGGGAATGTCGAAGACGTCTGGAGCGGCCAGCAGGCACTGCCCGTGTCCCTCACACAAGTCGTAGTCGACGGTGATGTGCATGAGAGCCAGCATCGGCGGCAACCGCGCACGGCGGACGGTCCGCACGCGCCAGATATGGCCTGCCCGGGCCACTCCGGCTGGGAGTTAGGCCCTCGCGCCAGCCCGTCGGACCCCATGAAGCCGAACCTCGCCGCGAACCCCTCTGAGATGACGTGCGCCGGCGAATGACCACTCAACGCCCGCCGCATCGCCAATTGCCTCGCGTGCGGACTCGGTCAGCCACACAACGCCCGCAGGCGCCGCATGGGTGACTCGACTGGCCAGATTGATGGGGCTGCCGTACCAGTCCCCGGAACGGCTGATGGCGCGGCCGAACGCAAATCCCACCCGCAGTCTGGGGATATCGTGGGCGGCCGCGGCTTCAACAAGGTCCAGAACGGTCATCAGCAGTTGCAGCGGATCGGCGCAGACCAGCATCACAGCGTCGCCGATCGTTTTGACGAACTGCACAGGACTCGTCACGACATCATGGGCGAGATCGCTTAGCCGCCCGGCGATTAGTCCCAGATCCTCCGGCGGCAACCGCTGTCCCAGCCGGGTGAAGCCGACGAGATCGGCAAACGCCACCGCCACTTCCCGGGCACCCGGCAAGGTGCCGGCGGCGCGCTCCGCCACGTTGATCGCCTCGGTCTCGAACGAATGTCGCAATACCAGCCGCAACAAATCGTCGACCACGGGGCCAAGCAGCGGATCAGCCTGTTCCGCAAGGACTTCGAAGGCCTTGGCCAGCTCAAGCTCTGTGGCGCCCGGGCGCAACGACGCCTGCAGGGCCGCCCGACGCATAGCCACTGCCGCGCCAGTGAGGCCCTCCACCAGGAGTCTCACGACCAACACGACCCGCGCCGGATCTAGGCCCAGATCGACCAGACGCGCAGCGCTCAGCACCGATTCGGCATCGGCGCGCGACCGTAGCGGCGAATCAGGGTTCTCGACGCGAACCAGCCCCGCCGCCCGGTGTAGTTGTTGAAGCAGTTCGAGGCCGACGCCGCTAGACTCCGAAACCTCCCGCGCTGTCACCGAGGTGCCGTCATCGCCGATAGCGCGATTGGCGGGCAAGAGCATCGGAATGAACGCACTACGGATCTGATCGACGTCAAACCCACGATCGAGCAGCCAAGCAATGAGCTCGGCACGCTCTCGGCGCGCTTTGCCTTCGAGGTTGTCGAGCAGCCCTAGCGACTCGATGTCCTTGTAGTCCGGCTCTGCTGCCACGGCGTCAAAGTACAACAGGAGGGGCCTTTCAGCCCTTCTTTGCGTCGAGGCAGGCGGCGTAGCATCTGCTCGGTCGGGAGACCCCAGTGTCCCTTCCCGAGTCGAGGACGCCATCATGACCACTACACAAACCGAGTCCGCTTCCTCCGTCGAAGCGCCGGCGGTCGACGACCGCCGCAAACACGAAGTCGACGCCATCGTCGACACGGCGGCCGAGGCGGCACGAGCATTCCGCAAGCTTGACCAGCAGCAGGTCGACGCGATCGTCGAGGCGATGGTGCGCGCCGGGGTCCGCGCGGCGGCGGAACTGGCGAGTGTGGCGATCGAGGAGACTGGCTTCGGCGTTTTCGAGGACAAGGTCGTCAAGAACTATGTGGCCACCGAGTTCCTCCACGACTATCTGCGCGGCAAGAAATCGGTGGGAGTCATCGACGAGGACGTCGAGAACAACATCGTCCACGTGGCCGAGCCGATCGGGGTCGTGCTGGCCATCACCCCGGTGACCAACCCGACCTCGACCGTGCTGTTCAAGGCAATCGTGGCCGCCAAGACCCGCAACGCCATTCTTTTCCGACCCTCACCGTATGCGGTGCGCTCCTGCGAACGCAGCCTCGAGATCGTCCGCACGGCGGCCGAAGCGGCCGGGATGCCACCGGGGGCGCTAGTGGTCATCCCCGATGCCGCCCACGAGGTGACGCACTATCTGTTCAAACACCCAGGAGTTGACTTCATCTGGGTGACCGGTGGACCGAAGATCGTCGCGCTGGCGAATTCGGCCGGAAAGCCCGGGCTCACTGTCGGTCCAGGCAACGCGCCGATCTACATTCACAAGACGGCGGACCTCAAGGGCGCGGTCGTCGACATCCTGATCTCGAAAACTTTTGACTCGTCAGTTATCTGCCCGGCCGAGCAAACCTGCGTCATCGACGACGAGATATACGACGAGATGATCGCCGAGTTCGAGCGGATGGGCGCCCAGCAGCTCACCCCCGACGAGGCCAAGGCGGTGGCGGAGTTCGCGTTTGGCTGCGGCGACAAGATCTCGCTCGAGGCGGTCGGACAGAAGGCGTCGGAACTGGCCGCCCGAGCCGGCTTCAGCGTGTCACCGACCGTGAAGGTGCTGCTGGCGCCGCTGCCGGCCGACCTGGACGAACTCGCCTCGCACCCGTTGGTGCAGGAGAAGCTGATGCCCGTGCTCGGGGTAGTGCGCGCGCGCAGTGTCCAGCACGCCATCGACGTCGCCGTCCTGGTCACCGAGCACGGGGGATTAGGCCACACCTCGGCGATCTACGCCAACGACGAGGACGTCATCGAGGCATACGGTCTGGCGGTTCGCACCGGCCGCATCCTGGTCAACGCGCCCACCGCGGTCGGAGCGCTCGGCGGGGTCTACAACAACCTGACCCCCACGTTCTCGTTGGGTTGCGGCACTTGGGGCGGGTCGAGCACCACAGAGAACGTCAACTACCGGCAGCTGCTGAACATCAAGACCGTCTCGCGGCGCCGTACCCCGCCGCAATGGTTCCGCGTGCCGTCCAATACCTACTTCAACGAAGGTGCAATCGACAACTTGCGCGAGCTTGACTGCGAGACCGTCGTGGTGATCACCGATGCTCTGACCGAAGAGCGCGGCGTGGTCGACCAGCTGCGCGGCAAGTTGCGCACCAAACACGTGCAGGTGTTCAGCGAGGTGACACCAGAGCCCGACGAGACGACGATCCGCCGCGGTGTAGCGCTGCTGCAACGGACGCAACCCGATCTGTTGATCGCGGTTGGCGGCGGCTCGGTGCTTGACGCCGGCAAGGCGATTCGGCTGTTCTACGAACACCCGGAGAAAAGCCTCGACGAGTTGACGATGCCGTTCCTGGACCCCCGCAAGCGCGTGGCCGACTATCCGACCGACCGTCACCGCGTCCAATTAGTCGCCGTCCCAACGACATCGGGCACCGGGTCGGAAGTGTCGCCAGCGGCGGTGTTGACGGTGCGCGGGAAGAAGGAGACGCTCGTCGATTACAGCCTGGTGCCTGACCTCGCGATCGTCGACCCGGTCCTGACCTCGTCGATGCCGCCGCAACTGACCGCCGACACCGGCATCGATGCGCTGACCCACGCACTGGAGGCGATCGTCTCGATCTTCGCCTCGCCGTACACAGATGCGTTGTGCGCCCAGGCGGTACGGCTGATCTTCGACGCTCTGCCGACTGCGTACGAAGACCCCGACGATCTATCCGCGCGAACGGGCATGTCCAATGCGGCAACCCTTGCCGGGCTTGCATTCTCGAATGCATTCGTCGGGACGAACCATGCGCTCGCACATGCCGTCGGCGCGAAATTCGGAATCGCGCATGGCCGGGCGAACGGAATTTTCCTGCCGCATGTGCTGCGCTACAACGCGAGTCTGCCGAGCAAGTTCATGCCCGCCCCCGGATATTCGGCTTATGTCGCCCCGGCAAAATACGCGCAGCTAGGCCAGCTGGTCTTCGGTGGCCATTTCTCCGACGAAGGCCGCCGCCGGTTGTTCCAAGGGGTTGACGATCTGCTGGATCGACTGAAAATGCCGCGATCGCTGCGGGAGCTCGGCGTCGCAGAGGAGGAATTCCTGGCGGCGCTGCCGGCGTTGGCGATGACGGCGTTCGAGGATCTCAGCAACCGCACCAATCCGCGGATGCCCTTGGTCAGCGAGATCACCACATTGCTTCGGCTGGGCTACTACGGTGATGCCGGCCTCGGGCAGTCACCCGGCCGCGACGACCGCGACGGTCACGGCGACTCCGCGACGTAGGTGCTGTCGGCCGTCGGGCCGTGCCAAGATACCCACCATGACGGTGGTTCTGGTGCACGGCAATCCGGAGACCGAAGCTATCTGGAGCCCGTTGGCCGATACCCTCGGGCGCGACGATGTAGTGCGACTCTCACCACCGGGATTCGGGGCTCCGCTGCCCGACGCCTTCCCGGCCACCTACCTGGCTTACCGTGACTGGCTTGAGGCTGAGTTGGAGGGTTTCGATGAACCCGTCGATGTGGTCGGTCATGACTGGGGCGGCGGCCATGTGGTGAACGTGGTGATGCATCGACCGGAGCTTGTGCGCAGCTGGGCCAGCGATGTCGTCGGATTGTTCGACCCCGAGTACGTTTGGCATGACCTCGCGCAGGTGTGGCAGAGACCGGGTGACGGCGAGCACCTGGTGAATACGATGCTCGGCGGCACGGTCCAGGATCGTGTGGACCAGATGGCCGCATTGGGCATTCCTATGGACATCGCGACGTCACTCGCCGCGGCGCAGGGTCCAGAGATGGGTCGGGCGATCCTGTCGTTGTACCGTTCGGCCGCCCAACCCGCGATGGCTGAGGCCGGTCGCGCTTTGGAGAACGCTGCGGCTCGGCCGGGACTTTCGCTGCTGGCGACCGACGACCCATACGTTGGCTCAGACGTACTCCGGCACCGGGCTGCGGACCGGGCGGGAGCCCGCACGGAGGCGCTCGACGGGCTGGGACACTGGTGGATGGTGCAGGACCCCGCGCGAGGCGCGGCTGCTCTTACCCGCTTCTGGGAATCGCTTGGCTAAGAGTTGGAGCGGCCGTCCCGGCGCGAATGAGGTAGAAGTGCTCGGCCCCGTGGCCTTCACGGAATATCAGCTCACCGGCGTTGAAGCGCACGTTTGACGCGCACCCGACCGCCAACTCCAGATAACGCGGATCCATCCCGCTGAAGAACGGATGCCCGGCCAGAACGCCTTCCAGCGTCCTCACGGCGTGTTCCTTTCACCGGCCGCCCAATCAACTCCTTGAGACGGACCATAGAGGACTGTGACGGCATTCGTCGGCGATAGCCGAATAGCGATTTCCAGGCCTGACGGACGCCACGGCGCCGAGACGATGCATTCACCAGAAGAACGGCTGCTGTCGCATGAAATGGCGCCGGTATCGGTAGCGGCACCAACGACATCGGACCCGCGGCAAACAACGGGCGCGCCGAGAATAGCTTCGCTTTCTAGGAGAAGAATATTCTCCTGTATAGAGAGACGCATTACGATCGTTCTGATCGAAGGAGACGCGATGTCTGCAACGCCTGGCCAGTTGGTGACGATGTGCACCGGCGGCGGGATGGGTACCGCGACAACCATCGAGCGAGTGTGACCATGCCGCGCACCCTGGATCTCGACAGGCCGCGGGATTGCGTCGTCGTCGTGCGTCTGAACCGCCCAGAGCGGCTCAACGCCATCAACGAGGTCATGCAGACCGATTTGCTGCAGACCTTGGGTGATCTGGCTGCCGACCGCTCAGTACATGCCGTCGTGCTCACCGGCGCAGGTCGCGGCTTTTGCGCGGGGATCGACATGCGCGACTTCGGGCCTAACATGCCGGAGGTCACCGCGCCGGCGCTGGACCGAATGCGCTTTCAGGAGAGAATGGCCGCCCTCGCCGAAGCCCTCCGTGCGTTGCCGCAGCCCGTCATCGCGGCGGTCAATGGCCCGTGCGTCGGTGCGGGCTTCGCGTTGTGTCTAGCCTCCGACATCCGGATCTGTTCGCAGACAGCATCGTTCGGCAATGCCGCCATCCTCCTTGGGCTCTCAGGCGCCGAGATGGGCATGAGCTACCACCTGCCGCGCATCGTCGGAACCAGTGTCGCCGCCGACTGGATGCTCACCGGCCGCACGGTATCGGCCACCGAAGCCGATCGGCGCGGCCTGGTCAGCGAGGTCGTCGACCCAGATCGGTTAACCGATCGTGCCTTGGAGTTGGCGTCGTTGATCGCGGGCCTTGCGCCGCTGGGCGTGCAACTGACCAAGCGGGCCCTACAGATCAACACCGACGCGGCCAGCCTCGCGTCGGCGCTGAAGCTGGAGAACCGCAACCAGGTGATCTCACACGCGACCGACGAGGCGACCGCACGCCGCAAAAAGTGGACTTCATGACCGGCGCACCGTCGTCGCCTTCGAAAACGCCGGCATGGTGGCGCAAGCAACTCGCAGTGACCGAATCAGAGAGGACTCTCAATGAGAAAGTCAAGCCGCGGTCGTGGTGATCGGAGGTGAGTCGGGTTGCCAGGTGCGGTGGTCGCGGATGAGGGCGTAAAGGACGTTGGTGCGGCGTCGCGCCAGGCAGATGGTGGCTTGGATCGACTTCTTACCCTCGTCGCGTTTGGACTGGTAGTAGGCCCGAGATTGCGGGTCGCAGCGGATCGCGGTGAGCGCGGACATGTACATCACTCGGCGCAGCCGGCGGCTGTAGCGCTGCGGTGCGTGCAGGCGTCCAGTGCGTTTACCCGAGTCCCGTGGGACCGGGGCCAGTCCGGCCCAGGCGGCGAGTTGGTCAGCCGAGCCGATCTTGGCAGGGTCGCCGACGGCGGCCAGGAACTCTGCGCCGAGTCGGAAGCCGATGCCGGGCAGGCTGGTGATCACTTCGGCCAGATGGTGGCGGCGAAATCGGCCCTCGATGTCGGCGTCGGTGGCTTTGATGCGGTCATCGAGGGCAATCACCCCCTGTGCCAATTCGGCAACCAGGCTGGCGGCGATATCCTCACCGGGCAGGCGCACCGTTTGTGCCTTGGCGGCAGTAACTGCGGCGTCGGCGATCGAAGCAGCGTTGCGCACCCCGGCATCAGTCAGGATCTTCGTCAACCGCGAAACACCGCTGTTGCGAATGGCTTTCGGGCTCTGGTATCGGGTAAGCAGCACCACCCAGCCGCGATCGGAGGTCAGCGCAGCTACTCGCTCCAAGGCCGGGCACACCGCCACCAACTGCTGACGCAGCCGGTTGATGGTGCGGGTGCGATCCGCGACCAGGTCCGCGCGGTGGGCGGTCAGCATCCGCAGTTCGGTGATCAGGTCATCGTCGGGCGCCAGGACCGGCAGATCGGCCCCACGCATCCGGGATTGATCGGCGATCACCCGGGCGCCTTTGGCGTCAGTCTTGGCCTCCCCGCCGCGATAGACCGCCGAGGCCTGCCACACCGCACGACCCGCCAGGTAACGCACCGGCGTATCGGCAGCAGCCAACACTGTCAACAACAACGCCGCATACACCGTGGTCAGATCGACCGTCCAGGACACCTCGTCAGCCAGCTGGTCAATCTCGGCGACGAGGTCACGGATGGGTTGCTCGTCGTTGACGAGCTTGCGCGACAACACCACCGCACCGGTGTCATCGACCACGCACACCCAGTGATACTCCTTACCGACATCCACACCAGCCCACAACTGGCCCGCTGCCATCGCACCCCTTTTCACTTGTCTGCCAACACGATCCCCACGGACAACCCCGCCAGCATTTCCTTAAACAAGCGATCACATCGCAGATCTCAATCAGCGGCCAGAGAAGTCCAGGCAGGCCGGGCGGCCAGTCCTCTCAAGCCGCACCACCGGGGCCGGCAAGACACATGCAGCCTCACCCGACCCACCCGGGTCACAGCACAACGTAACAACACGAAGTAACTGCACCTACGAACTTAAGGACGACACATGTCGTGGGACTTCTCCACCGACCCGGATTGGGCGCAGCAACTTGACTGGGTCGAGGACTTCGTGCGCACCGAGTGCGAGCCAATCGACCTGATTGTCAAGGAGTCTCACGATCTGAACGATCCGGTGCGTCAGGCCCTGATCCCGCCGCTGCAGCAGATCGTGAAGAAGCGCGGGCTGTGGGCCACCCACCTGGGGCCGCATCTGGGGGGTCCGGGCTACGGTCAGGTGAAACTGGCGCTGCTCAACGAGATTCTGGGCCGGTCGGAATGCGCGCCCATTGTCTTCGGCTCCCAAGCTCCCGATTCCGGCAACAGCGAAATCCTTGCGCACTATGGCACACCGGAGCTCAAGGCGCGCTACCTCGAGCCGCTGCTGGACAACCGCATCGTGTCGTGTTTCTCGATGACCGAGCCTCAGGGGGGCGCCGACCCGAAGGTGTTTCGCACCACCGCGGTGGCCGATGGTGATCACTGGATCATCAACGGGGAGAAGTGGTTCTCATCGTTTGCGTCTATGGCTTCGTTCATCATCGTGATGGCGATGACCGATCCCGAGGCGCCGCCTTATGAGCGTTACTCGATGTTCGTCGTGCCTGGCGACACTCCCGGAATCAAGGTGCTACGCGACGTCGGGCTGGGGTATCAGCCGCTGGGCGGCGGTGGGCGTGAGGGTTATGTCCGCTACGAAAACGTCCGCGTGTCCAATGATCACATGTTGGGTCCGCGAGGCGAGGCCTTTATCGTCGCGCAAACCCGCTTGGGCGGCGGGCGGATTCACCACGCGATGCGCACCGTAGGCCTGGTCCGTCGGATCTTCGACATGATCTGCGAGCGGGCGGTGTCACGTTACACCCAGGGCGAGGTGCTGGCCGACAAGCAACTCGTCCAGGAGATGATCGCCGACTCGTGGATGCAGATCGAGGCCTTCCGGCTGCTCACTCTTCAAACGGCCTGGAAGATCGACCAATTCAACGACTACAAGGCGGTTCGCGCCGACATCTCGGCGGTCAAGGCGATGATGCAGAAGGTGCTGCACGACGTGTCGTCGCGGGCACTTCAGCTGCACGGATCGTTGGGCACCACCCATGAGATGCCGTTCGTGCAGTACTTGGTGGAGTCGTTCGTGCTCGGGCTTGCCGACGGTCCTACCGAAGTGCACAAGGTGACGCTGGCTCGCCTGTTGCTGAAAGATCGCACGCCTGCGCCCGATCTGTTTCCCTCCGAACATTTGCTGCGGCTGCGCGCGGCGGCGGCGGCGAAGTTCGCCGACAAGCTGGCGGGCATCCCCCGCGGCTAGCCGCGATCAAACCGCTTTGGTCACGCCGACGTTGGAAAGCACCACGTCGGATTCGTCGGTTACTCGCGTCAGCACCGCATAGGAACGGATGAACGATTGGCCCACGCACCCGTCGATCTTGACGTGGAAGTTGCTGATCATGACCCAGGGATTTGCACCCTTGAACTGTTTCCTGATCACCGGCACCACGATTACGAGGCCGGGCTTGAGTCCCACGCTCATCACGCCGTTGATGGGAGTGGAAACATACGGCAGCAGGGGCGGCAACGTACCGGTGGTGTCGAACGTCGGGCTGACGCCCGGGATGACGCCGACACCACCCTCCATAATCACGCCGTTGGATGTACTCATATCGATCCCGCAGCCGATTTGGTAGCCCACTTCCAGCTGGCCGTGGGGCTCTTCCGGTCCTCTCAGCGAGCCGACGAAGATGCCGCTAGATACGTATTCGCGCGACGAGATGGCGGTGGTCAATGGTGGCACCGGAACTTGCATCTCGTCCTTCGCGCCCAGCCCCAGAGTCCAGCCGTCGGGGGTGTTGAGGATCGCGGGAGGATTCGAGGGCACCGCTCCTCCGGCCGGTGGCGCCCCGGCAGCAGCGGCAGGCTCGACCTCCGGATCGGCACCTGTCGAAGGCGCCGTGGGCAATGAAATGGTGAGGCAAACGGCGACCACCAGGGCGCGACGAACGACCACGGCTATCGGCCTCACGGGCGAAACCGTACGCACTCGCCGGTTCGAGTCGCGAAATTTGCTGGGTGGCCCACCAGAGTTGTTGTGTATTTGTAACTCTTATGCGATATGGACGCGGCAGGTAGCATTGAAATGCGTTAGCCGGCAGTTTTGGAGCAATAGACGGAGGCGGCGATGATACTTCGCAGGTGCATTCGTGGACTTTTTGCCTGCGCGGCGATTCTCGCGGCTTTGATGGGCGGCACCGGCATAGCGCTCGCGTCGCCGGACCCTGGCCAGCAACCCGACATCCCGACGATCGACGAATGGCAGATACAGTTCCCGACCACATTGACGAACCCGATGGATCTGGGCGGCCCGTCAGAGGACTGGGGTGGCGTCGGGATGTATTGCGAAAATCTCACCGCCCACTGCGGCTGATCAGGTACGCCGTTAATCCAGCATCGACCGGGCACGCGCCAGCAACCTCGGAAGAGTTGCTGCCATGGCTTCCAATTCGGCCTGCGGAGCGCGCCTTCGGCGATTGTGCTTGACGATCAGCGACCACGTCGCCGCCGACTTGAAGCACGCCAACGCGGTGAACCAGGCCAAGTCGATGACGTCGCGACCCAGCTCGCGTTGGTAGATATCGGCGAGTTCAGCGGTCGGCGGTGCCATGCCGGCCGAGGCCGGAACACGTTGATAGGTGTCTGGGTCGCAGTTGATCAGGAACCAGCCCGAATCGATACGCGGATCACCGATTGACCAGATCTCCCAATCGATGACCGCATTGATACGGGGTCCGGCGGCGATCAGGTTGCCCAGCCGGAAGTCACCATGCACCACACTGGGCCGCAGTGGTGTTGGCGCGCAATGCAACAACGCGTCGCGCGCGGCCGGCCAGTCGGGTACCAGCGCCGCATCGACGGTCTGCAGCGCGTCACACCAGCGCTGAACTTCCGCGACCGGATCGATGATCGGTTCACGGCCCAACCCGAGGTCCATCGGCGACAGGCTATGCAGCGCAGCCATGGCCCGGCACGCGCTGCGGTACCGTTCGCACAGATCAGGAGTCGGCGAGCAACCGTCGAACAGCGGCTCCACACAGTCACCTTCGACGTGGGACATCACGAACAGCGGTGGAATGTGTGGCGGACTACCCGGATCTTCCCAAAGCACCTCGGGTACCGGAACCCGTGTTCCGGCAAGGGCTTTGATGATACAGGCCTGACGCAGCACGTCGCGGTGCGCGACCGGTTCCACGCCCGGCGGAGCGACCTTGATCACCACAGGCCGGCCATCCATGGCGCCCCTGAACGTCAGGCTGGAGGCACCCCCGGAAAGTGGAGTAACGTCGGCAACCCCGGCGCCTGCGAGTCGCCGCTGCAGCTCGTTCAGATCGAGCTCGGCCATTCAGCCGGCCCGGTTGGGCCAGCCGACTTCGGCGAGGAAGGACTGGGTGTGCGCGATGCGCCCGGTCAGGGTCTTCGGATCACCGGTGCACAACCGGAAGGCGGTCTCGGTGATCAGTTCGATGTGCTCGGTGTCGGTGTTGGCGAGGTCGAGGGCGCCGGCTCCGGGTGTCGCCACGGGATTGGACGGCGCGGCGGCGTTGACCGCGATCCCGTCGTCGTACAGTTCGGCCGCAAGGCTTTTCGTCAACCGATTGAGAGCCGCTTTGACCGTCCCGTAGATGCCGAAGCCTGCGGTGCGGTCGAACTCCGAGAATGGCGGCCCGGGTGGCAGGTCACCGGCCACCGAGGTCAGGTTCAGAATCCAGCCCCGTGCGCGTTCGCGCATCGCGGGGATGGCCAACTGACTCAGGTGCAGAGGCCCGAGGACATGCATCTCCATCATGAGCCGGGCTCGCCGCTCGGGAAACCCGTCAAGGGGCCGCAGGAAAGTCACCGCGGCGTTGTTGACCAGGATGTCCGGGGCGCCGACGGCGCTGACCACCTCAGCGAAAAGCCTTTCACGCTCTTCGGATTGGGACAGATCCGCTTGGACGACGACGGCTTGGCCGCCAGCTGCGACGATTTCTTCGCGGGTCTGACTCAGCGACCCTTGGTACTTGGGATCGGTCTCCTTCGTGCGCGCGGTGAGCGCCACCGTGGCACCGTGCGCGGCAAGCCGTGCGGCAATCGCCTTGCCGAGACCTCGGCTACTTCCGGTGACCAGAGCCACCATCCCGTCGCACCGTCGGTCAGCGCTCATCGTCGACCTCCTCCGACTGCCCGGCTGTACGGAAACGGCCTCTCCAAACTAGAGAATGTCATTATCGCCAGTCGAACGGAAGTATAGGCATCGTCCCAGTCCACGACGAATCGCCGCGAGGGGTCAGCGTGGTCCACAACGCAGGGCAGTTTGAGTCCGATGGCGAGGTTGGGCACCTGCGAGAGGGGCAGGGCAAATGTTCCAACAGCGTCGCGCAGGTAAGTACCCAAAATGGGTTAACCAGCGCAGCCGCCCAGCCTACGATTTCGGCATGCCGATTCTTCAAGACGCGCCCGTCGTCGTCGCGCGACTTTCGAGGGCGACGTCCAATGCGTTGCGGGTTCAGCTCACCACCCCCGACGGCGCCGAATTGGCGCGCGCCCAACAAAAGGGTGGTGCCGCCGTGTTGTTGGGATTCAAGAACGGGGGCAAAAGCGAGTACACCTTGTCGAGCGCCGGCGGTGAGGAACGCCGGATTGCGGTGGCTGCAACGACCACCATCACAAAGCAGGACACAGCCGTGGGAAAGATCGTGCCGGCTGATGGCGCGGCGCGGTTGGAGAACGGTGCCGGCACGGTCCTAGCAGTCATACGGCCGCACACCGGATCCAAGGCCGACTCCGCTTGGCACCATCCGATACTCTCGCCCGCCGGCCACGAAATCGGTGTCCTCACGCTGATGACGGCTCACACCGGTTGGAGCGACATCGAGGCCGAGGCCATCCAATTGATGTTCAATCAGAACTACGCCACTCTGAAAGCACCTTCAGCCGGCGCGATGCTCAAACTCAACGCACCGGTCACACCAGAGCTGGGCGACCTATTGGCTGCGGCGTGCGTTGACTTCTCGGTGTTGCCACGCGGGTACATCGCATAAACCGCGGTCCCTCCGATTGTCGCACGCGGCGGATTCGTTGTGCCGGTTCTCGGGTTCGTTCCGTCGAGCAGCTTCGCCTTTAGGTCCATATCGACACACCCCTTCCGCAGCGCCGCGGTCAAGGCCGTCGTCTCGGGGAACGGATCACCAAGACATCGAGCCTAGCGAGCAAAGCGGTTGCACGACACCAGCTGCTGTACCACGGTGGTGGCCCCGTCGACGAAGTCGATAAGCACGACACCCAGGCTGCGCCCCGCCTCTGCGGCGCCTTGGCGGCGTGCTGCCTCCTGCTGCAATCGAGGATTCAAGATGTCGGTGAGCAACCGCGGCGGCACGACGGCGCCGTTGGCCGACACGAAGCTGATCGTGATCTTGTCGGTGGTTGTGGGGGCGGCGTCCAGCGACGTGACTACGGAGTGCCATTTGCGTTCGACTGCGTCCGCCGGCATGAGGTACCCCATGTCCCAGTCGTCCTCGATGGACACCAGCGGACTGCTCCAGCCGATGCCACCCAGGCTGGGCAACTTGTTGGGCATCAGCACAATTCGGCCGCGAACCAGTCTCAGCTGCGGGATCGTTGGGTCGCGGTACAGCCGGCCGCCCGCATCAGCCTCACGCACATGCCGGTCGAATGCCGCCACGAACTGCGGCTCGGGCGTCGTGGACGCCTCCTGCTGCACACGCATCAGCAACGCCTCAGTCGGGTTCGCAGCGAGGAAGGCGACGCACTCGCACAGCACGTCGGTCAACGAGATCTGCTCGTCGACGAACAGGTGATGGATGCGCAACGTGCCGTCCGGTTCGGCGTGGCAGCGCATGTCCAGGAACCGGACGCCGGCGTTGAGCTGCTGCGTGACGGTCAAGTTCTGGCACTGCACCCACAGCGCGGTCACGAAGTCGACCACCGGCGCCACACCACCGAAGCGTGCTCCCGAGTCGTGCGTGCCGGGGATGGTGATGCCGCTCAGCGGCGCGTCGTCGGCCAGCCGTGCCATCCAGCGGGGCAGGTCGATCGGTGGTTCGTCGGCGCCCGCCACGACCGGTCGAGCCAGCATCGCGGCCGGAGCCAGCGCTGCCGCGCGGAGGACAGTTCGCCGCCTGATGGATGTCACCCGTCGACTCCCTCAGTGGTCAGCGTGGCTGCGGGTGTGGTTCGTACTCGCGCACGATCACCGCACCCGCCGGCGCGCCGGGCTGCAGCGTGCTGGCCGGATCGATTCCGAACAACCGGTTCGCCACGACGACGGCCCCGTACACATCAATGCGCGTCGGGTCGGCCAGCTCGGCGGGGACGTCTAGCATGATCTTGCTGTTGCCGCGGCTGGCGACATCGTGCCCGAACCATCTGATCCGATCGCCCTGGTCGAGCGAGGGCTCCCGGTATTCGTGCTCGGCGAGCACCGACACGTCGGCGAAAAGCGTGATCCGCACCGGCGCCGCACTCGCGACGACGAGCGCGGCCGCCAACGGGTCGACGGTCGCATGCACCGCGCGCAGGACGCGTCGGTAGTTGACCGGCGATGCCGGCGGCGGCAACGGGATGGGCTGATGGCCGGCCAGCAAGTCCATGGCGGGTGCACCCGATGTCACGCGCCGGATACTAGTGGAACCAACGGCGACCTACGTTGCGATTCCACCGATCATGAACTCCTCCGTTTATCTCGTTGCACATTCCGGCGCGAGCATCGGGGCCAAAGTAACGTCTGCCACCCGTCGGAGTGCATCGGGACCATCGGCACGTTCGCCAGGCGCCGCTCGCGGCGTCGATAATGGCGCGGAGATCGGCAAGCCTTCGGTGATCCATGCACCAGAAGGCGCCGCAAGACATGCAGGTCATCCCGGTGGAGCTAAGGCGACTCGAACCCCTCCCTCAACCGCTACCAACAGTCCGCGACAGCGCAGGCGTTCAGGAGCTGAACAACCGGCCCTGACCTGCGGTGTGAGAAGTTTCTTCACTGAGGTCAAGGCAACCAACTGTTTTGAGGTAGCGTTTTGAGGAGTCTTCGATAGTTCGGCAGCGGAGCAAAGGACTGGAATAATGACTTCGGGTTTGTTTGGTTATCTGACAATACTCGCCCTTGTGCTGGCGTTGGTATTGGCCGCCTTCGCTTCCGTATTCGTAAAACGGATGGGGGACCGAGCGCCCACTCCGACAAGCGAAGAAATAGGAAGCGCCAAAGCGGTTATGAATAAAGTGCGCAAACGCCAACCAATGTCGAGTGATGAGTTGACTTATGCGAAGCAAATCGTTGCCGATCGTAGCTCCTTGATGGCGTACTGCATCCCCGGTGCTTTATTCATGGTGGGATGCTTTTATGTGTTTGGCAGTCTTTACCACTTGCATGGCGCGACGCCCTCCGAGCGGACATTTCTCGGGGTGTTCCCCATGTTGGCCTCCACAAACTTCACGATTCGGCTTCTCGGCAGCGCAAGGTTGAAAGGGCGTCTGCAGAAAATGTCTTGAGCAACACAAGGCATATGGTGCGGCCACCGACCGTTGGTCATTCTCGAGCTGCAGCACGGTTATAGCAAACACTCGCTTAGTTCTATTCGTAGTGCTGCCGGTTTCGTTCATTCTTGGTGACTTGACGAACGGGGCGTCTCCAGGGTGCCGAACGCACCAGCAGGTGATAGCGTCCGCACACCTGGTGTTCGCGTCCCGGCCCAGCGCTGATAATCTCGTTCATATGTCAATCTAGTTGATATATGGCCCGGGGGGTCTTGTCTGTCCTGGCACGAGGGTTAGGGACGAAGCGAGAATACGGGTCCGGGACCGAGTTCCGAAAGGTGATCGAGTGAGCCCTCGTTCAGTCGGCAGGACTGTCTTGGCGCGAGTCTGGATGCCATTGGTTGCCGTCGTTGCGGTGAGTGTCGGTGCGGTGTGCATGTGGAAGGTGCACCAGTTCTCCGCTCCCCCGCCCGTCATCACCGTCAATGGCCCGGCAGCACCTGAGCAATCCACTCCCAAACAGCTCACGTATGAGTTGTTCGGCTCCGCCGGCGAAGGGGGGATGCTCGTCTACGTGGACATCGACGGGCATCCGCATCAGGTTAATGTCACGACCTTGCCGTGGTCGCACACGGAGACGACCACGCTCACCGTGGTGTCCGGCAGCATCTCGGCGCAGGTTCATGGTGGTCAAGTCGGCTGCCGGATGCTGGTGAATGGCGTTGTCCGCGATGAACAGTCCGATACCCATGGGGATGCGCACGTCATGTGCAGGGTGAAATCCGCATGAGCGAGCATCGGGTGAAACGACCCTTCATCCCCAGAATGGTTCGCGTCTTCGCAGTACCGATCATCGCTTTTTGGGCCCTTCTCGCCGTGTCGACGAACACCTTCATGCCGCAGGTGGAGAGGGTCGCAGAAGAACTCGCGGGGCCGATGGTCCCGCACTACGCGCCGTCGCAGCGGGCGCTGCTGAGCATCGGCGAGAAGTTCCGCGAGTCCAATTCGACCAATTTGACCATGGTCGTGCTGGAAGCCAACCGGCCGTTGGGCGATGCGGACCATCGGTATTACGACGATTTGGTGCGCCGGCTGAAGCAAGACCCCAAGCATGTGCAGTACGTCATGGATCTGTGGGGGAAGCCGCTCACCGCGGCGGGGGCGCAGAGCGTCGACGGCAAGGCCGCGTACGTGCTGTTGCGTCTCGCGGGCGATATCGGCCAAATGCAAGCGAATGAGTCCGTTAACGCCGTTCGGCATATCGTCGCGAAGGGCACGCCGCCGCCCGGGCTGAAGGTCTATGTCAGCGGCGCGGCTCCGCTCGCCTCGGACACCGTGGCTATTGCCAATTCGAGCTTGAACGACATCACGATCGTGGTGATCTTCCTCATCATCGGGATGTTGCTGCTGGTGTACCGCTCTGTCAGCAACCTGCTGGTGCCCTTGCTCGGAGTCCTGATCGAGATGCTGGTGGCTAAGGGGGTTATCGCCACCCTCGGCCATCTCGGGTACATCGAGCTCTCGTCATTCGCCGTGAACATCGTCGTCGCGCTGACCCTGGGAGCGGGAACGGATTACGGCATCTTCTTGATGGGCCGCTATCACGAGGCGCGACAGGCCGGCGAAAGCAGGGAAGACGCGTTCTACACGGCGTACAAGGGTGTCACGCCCATCATCATCGGCTCGGGGCTGACGATCGCGGGGGCGTGTTTCTGCTTGGTTTTCGCGCGACTCAACTACTTCCACACCATGGGGCCCGCCGTTGCCATCGCCATGCTGTTCACCATCGCGGCGGCGTTGACGCTCGGCCCGGCCATATTGACCGTGGGCAGCCTTTTCGGGCTCTTCGACCCGAGGGGGAAGGCCAAGGCGCATCTGTATCGGCGGATCGGGACGAGCGTGGTGCGGTGGCCGGTGCCGATCCTCGTGGCCAGTGCCGGTGCCGTCCTGCTCGGAGCCATCTTCGTGCCGACGTACCGGCAGAACTACGACGACCGTGCCTACCAGCCGCACAATTCTCCCGCCAATCTGGGTTTTGCGGCGGCGGATCGGCACTTCCCGAAGAGCAAACTGTTCTCCGAGATGCTGATGATCGAGACGGATCACGATATGCGGAACTCGGCCGATTTCATCTCATTGGACCGGGTGGCCAAGAGCCTCATTCGTCTTCCCGGCGTCGCGATGGTGCAAAGCATCACCAGGCCGCTGGGCCGGCCACTGGAACATGCCACGATCCCCTACTTGTTCACCACCCAGGGCAGCGGGAACGGTCAACAGCTCCCCTTCAACAAGCAGCAAAACGCTAATACGGACCAGCAGGCACAGATCACGAAGCACACTGTCGCCGTCTTGCGCAAAGAGATCGGCTTCTTCCAACAGATGTCGGATGAGATGCACAAGACGGTTGTCACCATGGAGGATATGCAGCGGGTCACTGACGAATTGAGGTCGGAGCTCTCGAATCTCGAAGACTTCTTTCGGCCGATCCGCAGCTATTTCTATTGGGAGCGACACTGTTTCGATATACCCGTTTGCTGGACGTTCCGATCGCTGTTCGAGGCGGTCGATAACCTCGACAAGATGGCCGACGACATCAAGGACGCCGTGATGTCCCTCGAGGTCATCGATAAGGTCTTGCCGCAAATCATCACGCAGCTGAAACTCACGGCCGACGACTCGGAGGCGTTAGCCGCTCTTTTAGTCAGCACCTACGGCCAGTCGGCGCTGCAGTCCACACAGACGGACCAGACGTTCGACGACCTGGTCAATGTGGGCCTCGACTTCGACCGGGCGCGCAGCGATGACTTCTTCTACATTCCCCACGAAGGCTTCGAGAACGAAGACGTCAAGACGGGCATGCAGCTCATGATGTCGCCGGACGGCAAGGCCGCCCGGTTCATCGTCACCCACGAGGGCGACGCCATGGGGCCCGAAGGCGTGGAGCATGTCGAAAAGTTCCCCGGGGCGATAACCACGATCTTGAAAGAGACGTCGTTGGCCGGCGCGAGAGTTTATATCGGCGGCTCGGGATCCAACGATAAGGACATCAAGGAATACGCCGCATCGGATCTGCTTATTGTGGCGATCGCCGCCTTCGTGCTGATCTTCTTGATCATGTTGTTCCTCACGCGAAGTCTGATGGCCGCCTTGGTCATCCCCGGCACCGTGGCTTTCTCCTACGCCGGGGCGTTCGGGCTCTCCATACTCGTCTGGCAGCACCTCATCGGCCTGCCCCTGCACTGGTTGGTGTTGCCACTCACGTTCATCATCCTGGTGGCGGTGGGCTCGGACTACAACCTACTGTTGATCGTCCGAGTCAAAGAGGAGCTTCACGCCGGGTTGCACACCGGTCTCATCCGCGCCCTCGGAAGCACCGGTGGCGTGGTGACGTCAGCGGGTTTGGTGTTCGCCTTCACCATGTTGGCAATGCTCACAAGCGATCTCAGAACCATCGGTCAGGTGGGTTCGACCGTATGCATCGGCCTGCTGCTCGACACGCTGATCGTTCGTTCGTTCGTCGTGCCGTGCATTCTCAGAATCATGGGGCCGTGGTTCTGGTGGCCAATACTGGTGCGCTCCCGTCCGCTACCGCAGCGATAAGGGGCTAGCCGGCGCCCTTGCCGTTGTCGACTCGATAGACGGCGCCGTGGACGGCGGCCGCGGCATCGCTGGCAAGGAACGCGATCACATTCGCAACGTCAAGGGGCTGCATCATGCCGCGCGGTGAGGCCGTGCGCATGATCAGGTCGTAGTTCGGGTTGTCCGGCGCACTGAACTGTTCGAGTTGCGGTGTAAGCATGCCGCCCGGACATACCGCATTGACGCGCAAGCGATCCGCGGTGTACTCCACCGCCAAAGCACGAGTAAGCCCAATTAGCCCATGCTTGGCAGCGCAGTAGCCAGCCGAGTAGGCCTGGCCTTCGACGCCGGCAATGGAGCTGACATTAACGATGTTGCCACCTCGCTCCAGCAGATAGGGCAGTGCAGCCCTGCATAGGTAAAACGGCCCGTTCAGGTTGACCGCAAGATCTTGTGCCCAGTCGTCGTCGGTCATCGACTCCGTCCGGCGCATCTGGTGTCGCCCGGCGATGTTGATAAGGACATCTAATCCGCCCAACTCGCGGACGCACTGCTCGACCGCGTCCCTGCAAGCCTGCGCCGAAGCAACGTCCACCGATGCGTATGAACCATGTTCCACGTAGGCGAATACCTCGGCCAAGCGTCCAGTATCCCGGCCTATGCCGAAAACCGTTGCGCCCTGCCGGGAAAACAGCCGGGCAGCCTCAGCGCCGAGGCCCGACGACGCACCGGTCACCAGCATGATCTTGCCCTGTAGTGCTGACATACCAGTTCTCGTCCTCCCTAGTCACGATCGTTGAATGCATTGGCAAGAGCGGGATTTCACCAAGCCGGCAAGCCTCAATAGGACCGCATCCGCGTAACGCTACCCCGCAGCAACTCAAGTGGCACAATGCGTCTCAGCCCCCAAAGGTGCACCGCGTCGGCGAGCATGTGCTCGGCCAGGAAGCTCCGGCGGATGCGGCGTGCGGTCAGCAACACGAGCAGAGTGATCCCTAGCCTCCCCAGCGCGATCCGACTCGTTCGCTTCTTCCAGGTCGACGACGTCGAGCCCACGCGCCGACCGAAGTAGTAGCCGACACATGTTGTCATCGCGAGAGCGGCGATTCCCGCAAGCACCATCATGATGATGAGCGTTCTTCGTTACCGTCGCGGCGAGGTCACACCCGAGATACACGTTGGCCAATAATGAGGCCAATAAGTGAGGCCGGACGAGTGAGAGTCGTACGGCGACGCCTCTAGGCGCACCCGCCTAACTGCCACAGTGTCCACCGTCGTGCGATTGAGCAGCGATACCGGTGTGGTGGGGTCGCCTACGAAGCCGACGACCTCGACCTCCAGCGGCGGGCGGGCGGGAGCGTGGGGGTCACCGGGTGGGCGACCACGATCACCGACCCCGAGCGAATCGCCCGCTACGAACAACTGTTACACCCGTGGGTGAAGATGACCATGGACACTATGATCGCGATCCAACCCGAGATCGTCACCGGCATCCGCATCATCGACGACATCCCCACGCAGTAACCCGACGGCGCCAGCGAACTTATCGGCAGTGCCGGGCGAGCCACCACAAAACCCCACGGGCGATTCATACATCAGTCGAGCGGCCGATTTCTCGACTTGTGGATTGGTGCGCAGCAGGCAAATGAGGGGCCCAGATCTCGGTAGCGAGCAAGCGCTTCAACCAGCGCGGATGGTCTCGGACTTGGATTTGTTTTCGCAATGTTACAGTCCGCTGTGAACGCAGCTTACAGTCTGCTGTGAACGCAGCGATGAGGCTCGCTTCACGCGCCAAGGTTCGGGATAATCGCCCGGACGGTGCTGATGGCTTGTAACCCCTGGGTTGGCCGCGCGGCAACAGTTGGGAGCTACGCATGGCCGCTGGTGTATCCCCTATGGGTATCCAGAGCCTGGTCGTGACCGTGGCGGCTGCGCCTTATTCCGGGGCGTCGGCTAGGGCCGAGGCAGGCAATTGCACCGGGTCGACGATCCCTGGTTGCGCAGATCACCGGGACGGCAAAGGCCACCGTGACAGGCGCGATGAGTATCGCGCTAGTGCCGTCCCGGGCCGCGTTGGGGTTCATCGTTGTGGCGGCCCGCTAACTCGGCGTCCACATTTGCAGCGCGGATTCCACGGTGATCGCGGGGAACCGGAGCACACCGCAGTGACGACTGTCACGCGATAGTCCGTTCCGCACCCGGTATTTCCCTCATCTCGTCATGGAGTTGATCAATGCTTCATGAGTTCTGGCAGACCTTCACCCACAACCTGTTCAAGCCGCTATCGAGACGGGCTCACCCATGCAAGAGGATCTAACCGTTCTGACCGAAAAGCCCCGCAATGGCCTGGCCGGTCTCAAACACTGGCGCTATGACCTTCGCTCGGGCTTCACGGTGGCCATGATCTCGCTGCCGTTCTCGATGGGAATCGCGATCACCTCGGGCGCGCCGCCGATCTGCGGGATCATGTCGGCGATCATCGCCGGTTTCGTCCTGCCGTTCCTGGGCGGCTCGTATGTGACCATCAGCGGCCCGGCTGCCGGACTGGCGACGGCCCTGTTCGCCGGCATGATCCACCTGGGACACGCCCGCCTGGGCCATAACGCCTCGACATCCGAGTTGCTCGCCGTGGGATACCCGCTGGCCCTGGTCGCCATCGCCATCGCGGGCGTGTTGCAAGTGATCCTTGCCAAGTTGAAGGTGGCCCGCCTGAGCGCCATCTTCCCGGCCGCGGCCATCCAGGGCATGCTGGCGGCGATCGGCCTGATGATCATCGTCAAGCAGATCCCTCTCTTCATGGGAGTGAAGTTCGAGGCCCACGAATTCTGGGCGGTCCTGGGCGAAGTGCCCCGCCATGTCCAGTCGATGAGCCACCAGGTCTTCGCGCTGGGGGTCGGTTGCCTGGCGGCGCTGTTCGTGCTGTCGGCCCTCCCCGGGCGGCTGCTGAAGGTCATGCCGCCTCCGGTCTGGGTGTTCCTCGCCGGCACGGTCGTCAGCACACTCATCCTGAAGTTGGACAAATCCCACCTGATCAACGTGCCGGATTCGCTCGAGCACGGGGTCGTCTTCCCCCAGTTCGGTGAGGCGTTCTCCCATGCCGCACTGTGGCTCCCCCTGGCCTACCTGGTTGTCACCCTGCTCTTGATCGACGCGACCGAGTCCCTGGCGACGATCGCGGCCGTGGACAAGATCGACCCCTATCGCCGCCGGTCCGACCCGGACCAGACCTTGCTGGCCATGGGCGTTTCTAACGGCGCATCGAGCCTGCTCGGTGGCTTGACCATCATCCCCGGCATAGTCAAGAGCACGGCGAATATCCTGGGAGGCGGCCGGACCCAGTGGGCCAACTTCTACAACGCCTGCTTCCTGCTGACGTTCGTGCTACTCGGCAGCTACGTGATCGACATGGTCCCGTTGGCGGTGCTGGCCGCCATCCTCGTCTTCATCGGCTACAAGCTGTGTAAGCCCGCGCTTTGGCTCAAGATCGCACGGGTCGGAACGGAGCAGTTCGTCGTCTTCTCGACCACAGTGCTCGTGACCCTGACCACGGACCTGCTCATCGGCATCGGCGCTGGCATCGTCCTGGAGTTGGTACTGAACCTGTGGTACGTGGGCCTCTGGCACACCCTGAGGAACGGCTCGGAATTCGCCAAGCCGAATTTTGCCGTCCGCTTCCTCAGTCTCTTCCGCAATCCGGTGTCTCAACGGGAATTGGATGAGGGCACCTACCACCTGTACTTGGATGGTCCCCTCGTGTGTTTCAACCTGTTCCACGTGATTCGGGAGCTCGGGCAACTTCCGCACGGTACACAGGCGGTGTATCTCCACTTCAGCTCGCATGTGCCTCTCGTCGATCACACCACAGGTGAGTCCCTCCACCATTTCCTGGAGGAATTCAGCGGCCAAGACCAGAGTCCGAGGCTGGTCATCGAGGGATGGGACCACATGCAGCCCCTGTCCAAGCAACAGACGAGCACGCGGATCGCCCTGGCCACCGTCGAGAAGCTGACCTCCGCGGATCGAGCCGAGCAGGAGTTGAGGGCCGCTCAAGCAACGGATTGACGGCCGACCGACTCTTCTCTCGGCGGCCGTGAGGTCCAGGCTCGTATGCTCGCG
Organism: uncultured Actinomycetota bacterium; assembly: GCA_963784665.1. Lineage (GTDB taxonomy): Bacteria > Actinomycetota > Actinomycetes > Mycobacteriales > Mycobacteriaceae > Mycobacterium. Next base: position 32,840 of record CAWASA010000017.1, on the reverse strand, counting down.
TCATGCTCCCAGCGGAAAGGCATGGCATGGAGTACGGGCCGGGAACCTCCGGCCGCCGGGCCGCTCCACTCGAAGGGTGCGTATGGCGATGACATGAAACGCCGCACCTGCGGAGCTACCGGTGGAGCTAAGGGGACTCGAACCCCTGACCCCCACACTGCCAGTGTGGTGCGCTACCAGCTGCGCCATAGCCCCAAGTTGTGCCCATCGAAGCTACACCACTGGCAAGACGGGTTCAAAGTCGCTGGTGAGGGCTTTAAGTGGAGTGGGCGTCGCCGGCGGCCGCGTGTGGCGGTTTTCCAAAGCAGTATCGCATGCGATATCGCATTTACGAATCGGTTGTGGCCACCCGGTGAGACTGGTGTGGCTGATGTGGCGCAATAGCACCGGCTTTTACCCGATAACCGAATTCACCAGTTCCCTGGCGGTCTTTTGCACCTGGGCCAAATGCTCGGGCCCGTTGAAAGACTCCGCGTAGATCTTGTAAACGTCCTCGGTGCCCGACGGCCGCGCGGCGAACCATGCGTTGGCCGTCGTCACCTTCAGTCCGCCCAGCGGTGCGCCGTTGCCGGGTGCGGCGGTCAGCTTTGCGGTGATCGGCTCGCCCGCCAGCTCGGTGGCAGTCACCTGGTCGGCCGAGAGCTTGGCCAGCCGGGCTTTCTGGTCCCGGTCAGCGGGCGCGTCAACCCGTGCGTAGAACGGCGTGCCGTATTCGGCGGTCAGCTCTTGATAGCGCTGCGACGGACTCAACCCGGTGACGGCCAGGATCTCCGAAGCCAGCAACGCCAGGATGATGCCGTCCTTATCGGTGGTCCACACCGAGCCGTCGCGCCGCAGAAACGATGCCCCCGCCGACTCCTCGCCGCCGAAGCCGATGGTGCCGCCGATCAGGCCGTCGACGAACCACTTGAACCCGACCGGCACCTCGACGAGCTTTCGACCGATGCCGGCGACCACCCGGTCGATGATGGAGGAACTGACAGCGGTCTTGCCCACGGCGATGCCGGCCGGCCAAGACGGCCGATGGGTATAGAGGTAGTCGATGGCCACCGCCAGATATTGATTCGGATTCAGCAACCCTTCATCGGGGGTGACGATGCCGTGGCGGTCGGCGTCGGCGTCGTTGCCGGTGGCGATGTGGTAGCGGCCCCGGTTGGCGATCAGCGAGGCCATCGCGTCCGGAGAGCTGCAGTCCATCCGGATTTTGCCGTCGTGGTCGAGCGTCATGAACCGCCACGTCGCGTCGACCAGCGGATTGACCACGGTCAGGTCCAGACCATGCCGCTGCGCGATCTCGCCCCAGTAATCCACGCTGGCGCCGCCAAGCGGGTCGGCGCCGATCCGCACCCCGGCCTCGCGGATCGCGGCCACATCGACCACATTGGGCAGGTCGTCGACATAGTTGCCCATGTAATCGTAGCGCTGGGCGGTCCCCAGCGCGCGGGCCAACGGCACCCGCTTCACGCCCGATCCACTGCGCAGAATCTCGTTGGCGCGCTTGGCGATTGCGTTGGTCACGTCGGTGTCCGCCGGGCCGCCGTTGGGCGGGTTGTACTTGAAGCCGCCGTCGGACGGCGGGTTGTGCGACGGCGTCACGACGATTCCGTCGGCCAGCGCGTCGGTGCGACCCCGGTTGTAAGTAAGGATGGCGTGGCTGATCGCCGGCGTCGGTGTGTACCGGTCGCGGGAGTCGACGACGGCCACCACCTCATTGGCGGCCAACACCTCCAGTGCCGACACCCACGCCGGCTCGGAAAGACCATGCGTGTCACGGCCTATGAACAACGGCCCTATGGTGCCGTGCGCGGCACGGTACTCAACAATGGCCTGGGTGATCGCCAGAATATGGGCCTCGTTGAACGCCCCGTTGAGCGCCGAGCCGCGGTGACCCGACGTGCCGAACACCACCTGCTGAGCGACGTCGTCGGGATCAGGTTCGATCGAGTAGTAACACGTGACTAAATGGGGCAGATCGACGAGGTCTTCGGGCTGGGCCGGCTGACCGGCACGCGGGTTGGCCATGGCTACCAATTCTGCCGGTAGCCCATACTTCTGGTGTCTCAGGTACGGTACTGACTTCTCAGGTACTTCCCGGGTTCACCCACTGGCAAGCCCTGCCCCTAGGCTGCTAAGGACCGCTCGCACACGAAGGGGACCGACCGTGGCTCGAGACTATCGCGAGTTGGCCGCGATTTTCGCCGGCGGAGCGCTCGGCGCCCTGGCCCGTGTGGCGTTGCAAGCCCTTGTGGTCCGGGACCCCCACCACTGGCCGTGGTCGACATTCACCGTCAACATCGTCGGCGCCTTCCTGGTCGGTTATTTCACCACCCGATTGCTGGAACGTCTGCCGCTGTCGAGTTATCAGCGCCCCCTGCTCGGCACCGGATTGTGCGGCGGATTAACCACTTTCTCGACCGTGCAAGTCGAGACCCTGCAGATGGTCGAACACGGCCATTGGGGCCTGGCCGCGGGTTACACGGTCAGCAGCATCACGTTGGGATTGTTGGCGGTGCACCTGGCCACCAAATTCGTGCGCCGGGTACGGGTGCGCGGATGACGGCCACCGCAGTTACGACGGCTCTAGTCTGGGTCGGCGTCGCGCTTCTCGGCGGCATCGGGTCCCTGCTGCGCTTCCTGGTGGATCGTGCGGTGGCCCGCCGGGTGGCCCGACCGTTTCCGTTCGGCACGCTGACCGTAAACATCACCGGGGCCGCGTTACTGGGTTTTCTCGGGGGCCTGGTGCTGAGCAAGGAGGCGGCCCTGCTGGCCGGCACTGCCTTCGTCGGCGCCTACACCACGTTTTCCACCTGGATGCTGGAAACCCAGCGGCTCGGCGAGGAACGCCAGGCGCGCGCGGCGGTCGCCAACCTCATTGTCAGCGTCATGCTGGGGGAAGCGGCGGCGCTACTCGGGCAGCGGATTGCGGAGCAGATGTGAGTTAGGCGCCCGGGAGCCCCGGGTGCCCGCGCCAGGCGATCAGATCTCGGGAAGAGGGGGGACGTCGTCGGGCGTGCGGGGCAGCACGTAGAGCGCCATCCGTCGATTCGACATGTCGTGCTCGCCGAGAAATGTGCAGCCGCCGCGCTCACAGAACTTGCGCGCCAAAACGTTGCGGTGGTCGGGATCGAACATGATTCGGCGACATCGCGGATCAAGGTTGAAGATGCTGACCAACAAATGTGGCAGCAAGTAAGTGACGTGTCCCCGTTCTATGTAGTCCAAATCGGCGACCGCGACGTGCAGACCTAAGTCGTAGGGGTTATGCTCATACCGGGGAGCGATGGAATCCTTTGCCGCCCGGTACAATTCGATGTATCCGCGGTCTACTCCGTCTAGGCTGGCCATGAACGGGCGCGAGAAGCTGCTTTCGAGTTGCGCACGCAGGTATCGATGCCACCGCGCCGCCGGCCAGGCGTACTCCCACGACTCGGCCAAGTGCAGCCGGTTCATCCACTCGGCGATCATCTCGGCGTCGGAGTCCGGGTCGGCGAGGCGCAAACCGTACGGCTCGGGCAATTCTGGTATGGGCGGCGGCGGGACGTTACGGACCTCGTGAGGAATATCGGTCAGTTCCCGCCGCAGTATGGGTTCGGCGTCAGTCATGTCAACGGGCGAGCCTACCCAAGTCGTCGGTGATCTACGGCAGCGCGGTCATCCACTGATCAGCCAGTGCCGAAACCCACTTAGCTGCTGCCTCGGGCTGGTCAGGGGGTGCCTGGACCAGAACCAATTCGTCAACACCAACATCAGCGAGCCCGCCGATATCGCCAACGCTTGGATTGCGGAGCGCCACCGACAGCCGCAATTGCGCACGGTCACGCCCCGACTCGGCACACAGTTGTTCCAGCTTGGCGATTCGTTCACGCACCGCCGCCAGGTCGTCGAGATTGAATCCGTACCAGCCGTCGCCCCATGTCGCCACGCGCCGCAGTGCCGGATCGCTATTGCCCCCAACCACAATCGGGATACGACGATCGCGCACCGGTTTTGGGTTGACCCGGATAGAGTCGAAGCCGACGAATTTCCCTTCGAACGAAGCGACGTCCTCGCGCCACAACGTGCGCATCGCGCCAACGTATTCGTCGGTGCGTGCCCCCCGATGCTCGAAAGGCACTCCGAGCGCGGCGAATTCGTCTCTGGACCACCCGATACCCACCCCCATTGTCAGCCGCCCACCGCTCAACCGATCCAGGCTCGCGGCCTGCTTGGCCACCACCACCGGATTGTGTTCGGGCAGTAGGAGCACGCCGGTCGCGACGCCAATCCGCGATGAGGAAGCGGCGGCGAAGCTCAGTGCGATCATTGGGTCAAGCCAATCCGCCTGTGCGGGAACGGCGATAACGCCGTCGTCGGAATACGGGTAGCGCGACGTGGATCGATCTACCATGACGACGTGTTCGCCCGCCCACAGGGTGGCGAAGCCGCAATCGTCCGCAGCTGACGCGACGGCGTCGATCACCGCACGGTCGGCGCCGGCAGCGATTCCCAGTGCATGCAATCCCAGGAGCATCGCACGATCGTCTCACGCCCGGGGGACGGTGACGGAGGCGTTCAGCGGCTTTTCAGCAGGTTGGCGAGCACGACTGCTTGGCTGATGTCCAGGTCGCGGGTCGCGGTGACCAGTGTTACGACGCCGCGTTTGGTCAGCGTGCGCAGCTCCTCCAGCGCGGGACTGTCGCGCAGTTCCGCCTTGTAGCGCGAAGCGAATTCGTCGAACCGTTCGGGCTGGTGGCGATACCACTCGCGCAGTTCCTTCGACGGCGCGACCTCCTTGCACCAGATACCCACCCGCGGGTCGTCCTTGCGCACTCCGCGCGGCCAGATGCGATCCACCAGCACGCGGTGTCCGTCGTCGGGACTGACGTCGTCGTAAACACGCGCCACCCGGATCCGCTTCCTGGCGCTCACATGGCCAGGGTAGCGACGATCCATGTCAGTGCGTCGCTTTATACTCGAACGCATGTTCGATAATTTGGCAACGATCGACCCGTTGGCTGACGAATCGGCGTTGATCGAGCGCATCGCCGAGCTGGAGAGGATCAAATCCACGGCGGCAGCGGGCCAGGCTCGAGCGGCGGCCGCTCTGGAGGCAGCGCGTCGCGCTGCCGAAGCGGACGCCGGTGTGCCCGCCGCGCAGCGCGGACGCGGGTTGGCCGGCGAGATCGCGCTGGCGCGCCGGGACGCTCCAATACGGGGCGGCCGGCACCTGGGCTTTGCCAAAGCCCTGGTGTACGAGATGCCGCACACGCTGGCGGCGCTGGAATGCGGGGCGCTGTCGGAGTGGCGGGCCACCCTGGTCGTGCGGGAAAGCGCATGCTTGGACGTCGGGGACCGCCGGACATTGGATGCCGAGCTGTGCGCTGACCCGGCCGGCCTGAACGGAATGGGCGACGCGCGAGTGGCCGCGGCCGCAAAGGCGATTGCCTACCGGCTGGACCCACATGCCGTCGTCGAGCGGGCGGCCAAGGCCGAGAATGAACGCACCGTCACGATTCGGCCGGCACCCGACACCATGACCTATCTGACCGCACTATTGCCGGTAGCGCAGGGAGTTTCGGTGTACGCGGCGCTACGCCGCGAGGCAGATACCCGGTGCGATGGGCGCTCACGCGGACAGGTGATGGCAGACACCCTGGTGGAACGGGTCACCGGGCGCGCCGCGACGGTCCCGGCTCCGATCGCGGTCAACCTGGTCCTGTCGGATGACACGCTGCTGGGCGGTGCCAATGCTCCGGCCGAGCTGTGCGGCTATGGTCCAATCCCTGCGGCGGTCGCCCGCGCAATGGTCTCCAGCGCCGTCGCCGACCGGCGCTCCAGGGCTACCCTGCGTCGCCTCTACGCTCATCCTCGGGCCGGGGCGCTGGTGGCAATGGAGTCACGGTCGCGGCTTTTCCCGCGGGGCCTGGCCGCCTTCATCGAACTGCGGGACCAACGTTGTCGCACTCCCTACTGCGACGCCCCGATCCGACACCGCGACCATGCGCGACAGTGGGCCGAAGGCGGCCCCACCACCGCGGAAAACGGTCTCGGGTTATGCGAGCGCTGCAATTACACAAAAGAAGGCGCAGGTTGGCGGGTCAGCACGAGCGTCGACGAAAACCACACTCACACGGCCCAATTCACGACCCCGACAGGCAAGAGCTACCGGTCACTGGCCCCACCGCGCGCACCTACGATCACATTCACCGACGTGGAAGTCCGAATCGGCATCGCGCTCGCGCGACATGCCGCGTAGGTCATGGCAAACCAGTTGGCGCCGTCACCCTCCGCCGGTGAGGTGGTCGACATTGATGACCTCACCGCGATTGATGCTGACCCAATCGCGCCCGTCGAGGTAGGGACGCAGACTCCGGCCGATGAGCTCAATATCGGCCGGCGCCTTGGGCCGCTGAAGTTCATAGACATGCGGCAGCTCAGCCATCCCGGTAACGACACTCCACAGCGTGAGGGCGTCCGGGCCAGTCGGCGGGTCCACCAATACCGGCCCAAAGAGGCACTGTCCCAATAGAAAGAGCGTTGGCACACCGTAGCCGCCCGCCTCGATGACTCGTTGATGGTCAGCGCGAACGTCGTCGTGGGTGGTCGAATCGTTTAGCGCCGCGTCGAAAACCGCCGCGTCGACGCCGATGTCGCTCAGCAGGCGTCGGGCGACCTCGGGATCGTGCGGTTTGCCGCCCAGGGTGTGCAGTTCACGTCCGATCGCCGCGTACCACCGATCCACTAACGACATGTCCGTTCGACGCAGTAGTGCCCCGATCCGCATCAATGACCAGCCGTAGGACCACTCTCGCTCCCACGGGTGCTTCTTGCCCTCGGACCGGTTGATCTCTTCGAGGCTGAAGAATCGCCAATTGACAGCTATGCCGAGTTGCTCGCGAACGTCGCGGATCCACAAAGAGGTCTGGTAAGCGAACGGGCACATCGGGTCGAAATGAAAATCCACTGTTGTGCTCATAGACCCGTTCCTCCGTCTGAGGAATCTGGCGATCGTTTCCGTGAAACTGGTGAGCGCGTCACCGGCTGACTGCGGGCTCTTTGGCGGTTAGTGCGGCGAATATCGCTGCGTTAGCCGCCGCCCCGAGGGCAGCGACACTCAGATCGCGGGCTTTCACGTGGAAACCCACCGCCAGTACGAAGTAGATCGTGAGCATCGCAGTCGTGAGCCGCGCCAGCCCAGGCGACCATCGCGCCGAGAACAGACCGACTGCGGCAGCGGCCTTGATAGGTGCGAATATCCACCGGTATGGGGGCGGAAAATTGATCGCATCGAGCACTTGTGTCACGAACGGCATCGGGATGGCATCGCCGACCGCACTCACCGCCAAGTAAGTCGCCAGCACGTCATAGGTTCGCAACGACGTCATGACCTTCCCCTATCGTTGATTGTGATGTTAACCGACATGCGCGGAGCCGGTGAGGACAGCGGCACCTGGCGTCCGCGCGCAGACGCTCAGTAGTGGTACGTGTCCGACGGCGCGGGCGAGTGAACCCGTTCGTCCTCGAAGTCCGATACTTCAATGCCGTAAGCGCGAGCCAGCTCGAGTATCTTGGTGGCCCGGGCGATGCGCGGCAGGTCAGAGCCGTTGCGAATCTCTCCGCCGTCACGTTCGAACTCGGCGAAGAACTCTTTCGCCCAGGCGATTTCGTCCTGTGACGGCGATAGTCCCTCATTGACGACGGAACATTGGTCTGGCGCAAGGCAGATCTTGCCCGCCATCCCAAACTCGGCGGAGACCGCCGTGGCCTCGATCAGCTTCAGCGGATTGGAGCCGATGGTCGGACCGTCGATCGCGCTGGGCAAGCTGGCCGCCTTGGAGGCGATGGTGAAGCGGGATCGCGTGTAAGCCATGGTTGCCGGATCTTCGCCAAAACCGGTGTCGCGACGAAAGTCGCCGATGCCGAAGGCGAGCCGGAACGTGCCCTTGGCCGCGGCGATATCGGTGATGCGCTCCAGACCCCGCGCCGTTTCGACCAGCGCCACGATCAGCGCATCGGGCAGTCTTTTCGCGGTCTCGGTGACATGGTCCACCGATTCGACCATCGCCAGCATCACCCCGCCGACAGGGGTACCGGCCAGTGCGGCTAAGTCATCCGCCCACCAAGGGGTGCCAAAGCCGTTGATGCGGACCCAGTCGGTGTTACCAGCCCGCAGCCAACGCACCACGTTGTCGCGGGCAGCATGCTTGTCTTTGGGCGCGACCGCATCCTCGATGTCGAAAACGACGATGTCAGCGCGAGAGTGCACCGCGGACTGGAACCGATCGGGATGCGCACCGTTGACCAATAGCCAACTACGGGCGAGAACCGGGTCAATGCGAGACCCGATGTCATCGATCTCTGTCGCGTTTCTGTTGAGCTGTTCGTACATTTCAGGCGATCTGTCGTCTCTTCATAGGGGTCGGTGTCGAGCTCATCGTCCCTAACCGTAGCGATATCACATAACGGGTTGTTGGGATGCCCCAAAGAAGCGCAGACGCTTGACGACCAACGAACGTGCAGTCGGCGGCCCGTGACGGTCCACCCAACATTTGGCCGCACGGTAGGCACAGCCAAAACAATTAAGTCGCCACCCAATTGGGCGTAGCCACTACGGGCAAGGCCGCCCGGTCGAGTAAGACACCCCGCCGGGCGGCCTTGCTTCCCCCAACCCGTCGTAGCTGTCGCGCCCTGCGGGTTCGGTGTTCGCTAGTTGATGCCGACCACGTCTTGCGCGATGGCGGCGACGCGCGTCTGAGCGGCCGAGACGACGCGCTGGCGATTCTTGTTCGCCTCTTCGTAGGCGATAATCGCGCGGACGTCGCTCGGACTGGTGAGGTCCTTCACCGCAGCCGCAGCATCGCTGACGTTGAGCTCGTCGTAATCGGCGATCGGCAGCTCATCGGCTTCGAGGACCCCCACCGCGGCCCGCGCTGAGTGCAACGCATCCGCAGTCTGCCGGGCCCCCTCGTTGCGAGTAACCTTCTCGGCCGCCTCGAGAGCAGCGTCCCGCGACGCGGCGAGCGCCTTTGTCGCGACGTCACCGGCATGAGCGCCTCGACTCATCACCTCGTTGAACGCCGGGCGAGCGGAGCGCAGCGCCTCCGCGGCCCTATCGAATCCACGGGCCGACCAGGCAACCGGCAAGTTCACCAGTTTCACCGCGGTACCGGTCGCCGCCTGCAATGGCGTGCGACGCAGCGCAGCCGGGCCGCCAAGGGCATCTTCGGCAAGCACGGTGGTCAGCCAATCGACGGTCGCCGAGTGAGCGGTGATGAGCCGGGACGCAAGGCTCTCAACGTCCGGAAGGCCGGCAGCGACGGCCAGCGCTTTGAGGTAGCGGGCACGGTCCAGCAGTTGATCCTCGAGCGCAAGATCGCCCAGCAGCGCCTCGTCGAACGGTTGGGCCTGTTCGGCCAGAGCCTTCACCGCCGCGGCAGCGCGGCCCAGGAAAGGACCGATAACGTCGGGGACACCACCCAGCCCCCGAATCGCCCTCTCGATGGCCTCGGCTCGGTCACGGGCATTCCCCGCGTTCTGTGTCAGCTCACGTTGCACCGCCTCAGTGCGCGCCTGCGCGATGCGGGTTTCCGCAATCTGAATCTCGGTATTGGTCAGCTGGTGAAGCGCGCGCAATTGCGCCAGCAGCGTAGTTCTATCGGGTGAAGTCATTGAAAATTCGCCTCCCGCGTTGATGGCTTGGGTCGGCACGAAAGCGCCTTTTAAGCGCCTACCCATCTTCTGCCGGCAGATAACATCGGCGGGCGGACCATGTGACCCAGGTCGCTTTTGTAGAGAAGGACTTCCGCGGAATTGCGACCCCGGATGCGCGCAGGCGAACGAAACTTGTTGTGCTCGAAGGTGTCCCCCGGCAACTGTCACTGGGTCAGCCCAGCGCGCGCCGCTGGTCAATAACGTTTAGGACCTTCTGCAGCGGGTATGCCTCGGCAAGCGACACACAGCCCATAGTGCGCACTCAGCACTCCCGATCTGGAGGTATGGCGATGGCCGACATGATTGTCCAATCGCCCGACGAAGTCGTCGCGTTCCTAAAAGCCCAGCACAACCTCATCGAGGACATGTTCGACGAAGTGCTGCACGCGTCAGATCCCCACGCACGCGAGAAGCCGTTCGTGGCGCTGCGCCAATTGCTGGCAGTCCACGAGACGGCCGAGGAAATGGTGGTGCATCCGCGAGTGCGTCGCGAGGCGGATGCCGGCGACGCAATCGTCGACGCCCGCCTGAAAGAAGAACACGAAGCCAAGGAGCTACTGTCGCAGATCGAGAAACTCGACAGTACCTCACAGGAGTTCATCGACGAGGTCATCAAGTTACGCGACGCGGTACTGGACCACGCCCAGCATGAGGAGGGCGAGGAGTTCCCTGTGCTTCAGCAGGAACTCGACGCCGCCGACCTCAAGCGGATGGGAGCAGCGGTGCGCGCGGCTGAGGCCATCGCGCCCACCCGCCCACATCCCGGCGTGGAATCGGCGAAGCTGAATTTTGCGGTCGGACCGTTCGCCTCGATGCTCGACCGTGCCCGCGATCTGATCGCGCAAGCCCTCGGCTAGCAATTCGAGCTGTCCAAGGACGGTTGACATCGCTGGACTTTCCGTAGTCTCGGTGAAGTGAGCGTTGCACCGGATATGACCGTTGCTTTAGAAGGCCGGTTCTTCCGCGAGTTGCCGGAGATGGCTGTCCGCTGGCACGCCGAGGCAGCCGCCGACTTGCGGCTGCTCGTGCTCAATGAGCGGCTTGCCGCGGAACTCGGACTCGACGTCACCTGGCTGCGGAGCCCCGACGGACGGCGTTTCTTGGTGGGCAACTTGGTGCCCAGTGGTGCCGCCCCAGTCGCCCAGGCCTACGCCGGGCATCAGTTCGGCGGCTACGTTCCGCGGTTAGGCGACGGGCGCGCACTGCTGCTCGGCGAACTCGTTGACGACGACGAGCGTCTGCGCGATATCCACCTCAAAGGTTCCGGTCCCACGCCGTTCGCGCGCGGTGGTGACGGGCTGGCCGCGGTGGGACCGATGCTGCGCGAATACATCGTCAGCGAGGCGATGCACGCGCTGGGCGTCCCGACGACGCAATCCTTGGCCGTCGTGGGTACGGGGCGTCCGGTACTGCGTGAGGCCGAACTGCCTGGCGCCGTGCTCGCCCGCGTCGCCAGCAGTCACCTGCGCGTAGGGAGTTTCCAGTACGCCGCCTCTACCGGCGATATCGGCCTGCTGCGACGCCTCGCCGACCATGCGATCGCCCGCCACCATCCCAGCGCGGCGGAGGCCGAACGGCCCTATCTCGCCTTGTTCGAAGCGGTGGTTGCCGCCCAGGCGTCGCTGATTGCCCGATGGATGTTGATCGGGTTCGTGCATGGGGTGATGAATACCGACAACATGACGATCTCCGGTGAAACCATCGACTATGGACCCTGCGCCTTCATGGAGGCCTACGACCCCGACACGGTCTTCAGTTCGATCGATTTCTGGGGGCGCTATGCCTACGGCAATCAGCCGGTCGTCGCCGGGTGGAACCTCGCCCGCTTCGCTGAGACACTTCTTCCGCTGCTCTCTGACAACGTTGAGGAGGCGGCCGCGCTCGCCGAGGAGTCGTTCGGCATATTCCAACCTCAATACGACGCCGTGTGGTCGTCCGGTACGCGCGCCAAACTCGGTTTATCTGCCGACGTCGAAGCCGGAGTCGTCGCGCCACTGGTCGACCAATTGTTCCTCCTGCTGAAGGAGAGCCACGTTGACTACACCTCGTTTTTCCGCCACCTCGGCCGAGCAGCGCGGGGTGACGCCGAATCCGCGCGGGGACTGTTCATCAACCTCGCCGGCTTCGACGAGTGGCTGTCGCGCTGGCGGGCACTGGCGCCCGACGCCGAATCGATGGACCGCGTCAACCCGATCTACATTCCGCGCAACCATCTGGTCGAAGAGGCTCTGACCGCGGCGACGGCAGGCGATCTGGGCCCACTTGAGCAGCTACTTGCCGCGGTGACCGCCCCTTATGACGAACGACCGGGACTCGAGCGCTACGCCAGTCCTGCGCCGGAGGATTTCGGCGCCTACCAAACCTTCTGCGGCACCTGAGCTTTACGCTAGCTTCGTAAACTCGGCCTGCAACTCATCCAGGCGGCGAAGCGTGGGGTCACGAGGCTCGGTGGGCAGCTCCACCAACACTTGCTCCACTCCCAGGTTCAGGTAGCCCTCGAGGTCTTTCGCCTTCGGTTCTTCACCCATATGGAAGTTGATCACCGGCACGTCGTGGCCTGCGATAGCTCGGAGTTCTTCAAGCTGACCCGAGAGAACGTCGGCTGATGGGGTCAGGGAAATCCAGCCGGCCTGTAGCCGGGCGATGCGCCGAAAACTTGCCGGCCCACCACCCAGGTACAGCGGCGGATACGGTTTCGTCACCGGCTTCGGCCAACTGTAGATCGGGTCGAAGTCTACGAATTCCCCATGGAATTCCGCTTTTTCGTGCGTCCAGATTTCGATCATCGCACGCAGCCGCTCTTCGGATACGCGGCCGCGCATCCCGGGATCAACACCATGGTTGGCGATTTCTTCGCGCAACCAGCCGACGCCCACGCCGAAGCGAAACCGTCCGCCCGACACCAGATCGAGCGACGCGACCTCTTTGGCCGTCACGATCGGATCTCGCTGCGGGAGCAACGCAATGCCGGTGCCTAAAGCCAGGTTCTGGGTGGCGACGGCCGCCGCCGTCAACGCCACAAACGGATCCAGCGTCCGGTAATACTTCGGCGGAATCGGGCCGCCGGCTGGATAAGGGGTCTTCGCGTTGACCGGGATGTGCGTGTGCTCGGCGAGGAACAGCGACGCAAACCCACGCTGCTCGAGTCCCGTGCCCAGCTCCACCGGGCCAATTCCCTCGTCGGTAACGAAAGTCAGAACACCGAAATGCACGACCCCAGTCAACAGCATGGGGGCTCGCCTGTCAGCGTGCCGGCATCTCCGCTGCGCCTGATGTCCGACGCGCCGCGCCCCAGAGCCCAACGCCGATGCCAATGACGGCGCCGCCCAAGCCGATAAACCGTTGCGAGGGCTTCAACTCGTCATGGACACTCATCCCGCCGAGCAGGTCGGCCGCGTCGGCACCGCCGGACGCAAGGAACCAACCGCGGGTGTTTTTACCACGCAGCGCTGCCGTCGCGAGCAGCCCACCGATCAACGCATCGCGGTACCCCATTGACCGCAAGAGCAGTTGCGCCGTCGGCGTCGGCTCGTCCGGATCACCCCACAGCCGGTTCGCACGCAGGGGGTCGATGAGGAACCAGATGCCAGAGGTGAGTCGAATGCTGCCCGCGAGTAATGCGGCCCGGTCGATTGACATGATCCGCAGCCTACGAGCAAACCCTGCTATTGCGCATGAGTTCAACAGAACAGCGGGTCAGATGGTCGGGCATGCATCGGCGATTTGCATCGAAGCGGGCCGATCAATCCACTGCAGGATCAGGTAGCCCGCCTAGCCGACATACAGCGGCGAGGCCGTCGGGTGTGCCGGGCCAGTGCTTGACAAGCGCGTCTTGTCCTGCCGTGCGGCTGACCCAGCACAGCACCAGGCCGACGATGATGACATCGTCGACAAACCCGATGACAGGAATGACATCCGGGATCACGTCGATTGGCGATACGACGAAGGCAATCACCACGAACAATCCAACCCGGATTCGCCGCGGCATCTCTGGGTCGACGGCGAGGCGTTTGAGCAGCCGAAGCAAATCGGGCAGCAGGCGCATCAAGTCCTGCATTCTGGCCGTATCGGGTTTGATCACCCACAACGTGACAGCGAGGATCAGCCAGATCACGGTAAGCGCGCACAGGATGCTTATCGGAATCATCCACCAGTCGGACCACACCGCCCCAACCTTGGCTGGCGGCGACGATAGGTGCCAGCCGCGGCGAGTTAACCGCTATGGAACTCCGCGATGAGCGCAGCCACGACCGCGGGGTTACCGCCATTGCTGCTCGGTTGTCTGAGTGGCGCCCTGCCGCGAGAGGTGTTAGCGCGCGTGGGGCTTCCGGCTCTGCCTACGCAGCTGGTGGCGCCGGCCATGGAAACTCGGGCCAGATCGCCGATGACGGCGGAGGTGGCGGTGCCTGCGCAGCCGGTTCCCCTAGGTGTTGGGGGCAGTAAGCACTCGCCGCAATCATTGTGAATTTGGCGGCGCCGTCCACCGTGAATCCTGGATTGCTCGATGACACGTTCTTGATGACGTCGATTTGGGGCTGACCCTGGTCCATCATTTGGCACGCCCTTTTACCGACTGCAACGGCGTCAGCTCCGCTGTGATAGGTGATGCCCGCCTTGTCGAGCGCGGCCAGAAAGCTCGCATCAGGGCCCGACGCGTTGCTGCCCGGGTCGGCCTGTGCCGGCGTGGCCACGCCGATTACGGCGGCGAAACTCGCAAGCACTACAAGCATTCGCACCGCTTCATCCTCGTACAGATTGGCGCCGTTGTCTCGCCGATCCTGTTCCTCGGGCCGCACGCATGGCTGCGTACCGTTTCGGTCGGCGCAAGTGCATGGCGCACCGGCTGGCCGCCGTGTCCGACGCGATTCGGCTGTGGATTGAGTCGAAATCAGCTTAATGTGGGCAGGGGAAAATGATCCGAGCCGTCGCTATGCAGGGCTGGCTGCTGGACGCCGTCGGTGTGCCCGCGGGATGAGGAAGAGTACCAATGAATTCCGACGAGGAGTCCGTCACAACGCTGGAGGACCTCAGGGGCGATTTGGCGCATCGGTACAAGTGGACACAAAGCAACGGAAGCGCGGTCGACAGCGCGATCGTCGAGGCCGACTTGGCGGCCCTCGACCGCGACGGCTACGTCATTTGGGAGAACCTGCTCAGTACCGAGCAGTGCCGGCAGATCCGTGAGGTCGTGCGTCCCTGGCTGGGTCACATGGGACGCAACTCTTTCGAGGGCCGGCGCACCCAACGCATCTACAGCGTGCTGAGCAGGACGCGCGTGTGCGACCGGCTTGTCGATAATCCACGGGTGCTGGCGGTGCTCGATCGGTTGCTGATGCCCAATTACCTACTTTCGGCATTGCAGGCCATCAACATTCAGCCCGGAGAGACGGCGCAGCTGGCTCACCATGACGACGGGTTCTACCCGGTTCCGCGTCCACGGGCACCGTTGGCAGCGGCGACGATCTGGGCGATCGACGACTTCACCGCCGACAATGGCGCCACGGTGCTCATACCCGGCAGCCACCGCTGGGGCAACCGTCGGCCGAGCCCAGATGATCACGCGCTACCTGTCGTTATGCCCGCCGGCTCGTGCGTCTTCTTCGTGGGCACCCTTTGGCATGGCGGAGGGGCTAACACCACCACCGGCGAGCGTCTTGCCGTCACTGCCCAATACTGCCAACCGTGGCTGCGACCGATGGAGGCCTTCACCTTGTCGGTATCGCGCGAAATCGCTCGAACGGTCTCCGATGACATTCGCCGCATGCTCGGCTACAGCATCCACCCGCCGTTCATCGGCGCGGTCGACGGCCTCCACCCGCTACGGCTGTTAGAAACTGGGCAGGACTTGTAGGTCCTGAACAACGTGGGCCCCTGCTGCAGTGGGTCGACGTACAACAGTGCCGCGAGGGAGGTGCGCCGTGGGTGACCGCATCGATCCTTCCGCCCTGGTTGTTGGCCATGCCGACGAGGTACGGCGCAGGCTCGAGCTGTGCGTTGCCGCGATGCAGCGCATGGTCGACGGCGGCTGGTTCGACGGCCATGAGGACACCATCGGTATGGAGGTCGAGCTCGATCTCGTAGATCCGTTGGGCCGGCCTCGGCTGATCAATGACGCCGTCCTCACACGGCTGGGTCGGGCGGACATGCAACACGAGCTCGGCCAGTTCAACGTCGAGCTGAACCTCGCTCCACGTCGGCTGCAAGGCCGGGTGCTGCATGACAGCGAGCGCGAGCTCGCCGACGTGCTCGAGGCATGCCGGGCACGGATCGAGCGGCTCGGCGTTCGACTGGTCGCCGTCGGCATGCTGCCCACCCTCAGCGCCGAGGAGCTGACCGTCGAGCGGATCTCCCACAACCCGCGCTACGCGCTGCTATCCAGCCGCATGCGCGCCGCTCGCCATAGGCCGTTTCTGGTGCGCATCATCGACGGGTGTGAGCCGGTGGAGTTCACCACCGACTCGGTCGCTCCCGACGCGGCCACGACGAGCCTGCAGCTGCACCTTCGAGTGCCACCGGACCGGTTCGCCGCTTACTACAACGCCGCCCAAATGATCGCCGGCGCTCAGGTCGCGGTGGCCGCGAACTCGCCGTACCTACTCGCCCGCCAGGTATGGCAAGAAACCCGCATCACGTTGTTAGAGCAGCTGCTCGACACCCGCCGCCGCAGGGAGGTCCGAGCCGGCGCACCGGCGCGCGTTCGGCTCGGCGACCGATGGGTCAACGGCCCCGTAGAGCTCTTCGACGATCTCGTGCGACTGTTTCGGCCGCTGTTTCCGACGCTGGAGGCCGAGGATCCCGATGCCGCCCTCGAGGCCGGATGCGCTCCGGCCCTGCGTGAGCTCCGGCTACACAACGGAACGGTGTGGCGCTGGAACCGTCCGGTCTATGACGTCCAGGCGGGGCGCCCGCAGCTGCGCATCGAGAACCGGGTACTGCCCAGCGGACCGACTCCCGTCGACATGATCGCCAACGCCGCGTTCTACTACGGCCTGGTCCGCGCGATCGTCGACAGCGACCCACCCCCATGGAAGCAGATACCCTTCGCGGCGGCCGAGCAGAACCTGCACCGCGCAGCCCGAGACGGGCTGAAAGCGCGGCTGTGCTGGCAGGGCGTCGACCGCCCCGTCGACCAGCTCACCCGTGAGGTCCTGCTGCCGGCCGCGGCGGCCGGGCTCGACGCTTGGGGCGTGGACGCGGACGACCGTGACCGGTACCTCGGTGTCGTCGAAGCGCGAGTTCGATGCGGCCGCACCGGCGCTGTCTGGCAGACCGAGACGTTGCGCTACCTCGAGGAGCACGGGCTGCAACGCATCCTGGCGCTGCGTGAGATGACCCGGCGGTATGCGGAGCACGCGCGCACCGGTGCCCCGGTCCACGAATGGCCAGTGCCATGACCGCCGCGCGTGGTCGTCGGAGCCGGGCTCGGGGGTTGGCGGCAGCAGTGACGCTGGCGGGTAGGGGCATGAAAACTATGCTTTTGGAACAACATTCGGCTCCGAGCAGCTATGCGTCCTCCAGCACCCGCGTCGGATCGGAGATCAGCAGCCTTAGGATGCCCGGCCGGTGGGCGCAATGTCGCCCTGCTGCAGCAGTTTGCCCATTTCGGGAATGACAGTCTGCAGCGCCTTGATCGGTCGCAGCATCACCTTGACCGAGGTGATCTTGCCGTCATCGTTCCAGTGGATCATGTCGACGCCATTGACGTGGATGCCATTGACGTCGGCGACGAATTCGAGCACCGCGGAGTGGTCGGCGTACCACTTCTCGATGTACTGGAAGCCGGTGTCGGCGAACAGCTTCGCCGCGGCGGCCAGGTAGGCGGCGGCCTTGGCCCGGCCTTCCTGTGGCGTGAAGACCGCCGGTGAGTGGAAGACGGCATCGTCGGCCAGCAGGTCGTGCAGTTCGTCGGTACGGCCGGTGTCGATGATCTCGATCCAGCGTTGAATCACTGGTGGTGTCACACCGCAAAGCTAGCGTCCGGGCTCAGTTCCCGGTATTCGAATCGGCATAAAACGGCTTGCGACGGCTCGCCCGTCTGGTGTGATCTCGGGTTTGGGGTCCGGTGCTGAGTTCGCTCAGATTTTCCAGATCTTCGAGGGAAGATACGTCCGACTCCTTGTACACCGCCGGTAAGACACGACCCTCTATTCTTCGAGAGTGGATCATGCAAGTGAGCGCGGGCCCGGGGCCGGTTCGCCGCGGGCAGGAGGATCGGGCCTTTCACGGACCCTTCGTGACCGCACAGCGCAGGCGCACCGTACCGCCGAGGCGGCCATGCGTCTCGACTTCGGCCGCCCCTATGCGTCGGAATACCTGGCTGTGCTCAACGGCTTGCTGATCTTCCACACTGAAGTGGCGGAGTTCAGCCGGGAGACGGTCGCGAGAGAACTCGGCCCGGACATAGCCCTGCTGAGCCGGGCGCAGGCGCTGCGAGCAGATATCAGGTTGATGTCGGAGCGGCTGCCGGCCGCGGCTGATGAGGCTCGCGCTTCTCACCACGGGCCTGTCTTCGCGAATCAGCTGCGCGGAGGCCGCGAGGAGAGGATCGGCGCGGCATACGTCGCGGCCGGATCAGTCCTCGGCGGCCGCGTGATCGCTGCGAATCTCGCTGCTTCCGGGTGCGGCGACTTTCCGCGATCCTTTTTCGCCTCCGACAGCCTCGACCTCGGCCGGCTCTGGCGTCACTTCAAGACTGCACTGGATGTCTTCGGCGAATCCGGAGCGGACTCCGCCCGGGTCATTGCGGGCGCGCTGGCTGCTTACGCGTTGATCCACGACATTCTGAGCTGGCCGGATGCCTCGCCGGGAGCGGCCCGATGACTGCCCAAGCGCATCCGAGCGCGCAGGCTCTGGCCGATTGCGCGAGTGAGCAGCTGCACCTGTCCGGCCGAATTCAAGCCCACGGAGCGCTGGTTGCCGCCGATCTGCAAGATCGCCGCATCACGTACGCCAGCGCCAACACCCCTGAGTTGATCGGGGCGGAGCCGGATCAGCTTTTCGATTCGCCGGTGATGAGCATCTTCTCCCCCGACGAACAGCCGCGGCTCGAGCAGGCGATCGAGCAGAGTGGCTACCGGCCTTCGTCGCCCGATCTGTATGGAATGCGCCGGGCAGCTGCATTCGACGGCAAGGTCGATGTGATTCTGCATCAAGTCGGCGGGCAGATCGTCATCGAGATCGAGAGGGCGCACGGGGACGATCAAGCCAATCTCGTCCCGGTTCTATATGCCTCACAGGCGATCGGCGAGGCGAGCAGCGTGCCCGAAGTTGAGGCGGCCGTTGCGAGCGCAGTGCGCGCACTGACCGGATTCGACCGCGCGATGGTCTACCGGTTCCATGAAGACGAGCACGGAGAGATCGTCGCTGAGGATCGTCTTCCAGAACTGGTCCGATACCTCGGGCATCATTTTCCGGCGAGCGACATTCCGCCCCAAGCCCGCCAGATTTACACGAGCAACGCGTCGCGCTACATACCCGACGTCGACGAGGGCGACGTCGTCGTGATTGCATCGCCGCGGATGGCCGGCACGAGTCTTGACCTGAGCCACGCTGCGCTGCGAAGCGTTTCCCCCATCCACCTCGAATACATGCGCAATATGAAGACAGCAGCGAGCGTTTCGTTCTCCATGGCCGACGGAGGCCGGCTGACAAGGCTCGTCTCGTGCATATCTGAAAACCCCCGATGGCTCTCGCGCTCGAGGCGTAGGTCGTGTGAACTGTTAGTCCTGCAGGCAAAACTCCAAGTCTCTGCAGCTGAACAGATCTCCAGACTGAACGATGCGGCCAGCCGCGAATCTATCCGGACCCGGCTCAGGGCAGCGATGCAGAGCGCGCCCGCTATTGCCGAGGGACTCACGTCGGCTTCCGGTGACCTGCTGGAGCTCTGCCAGGCAGACGGCGCAGCTGCATGTGCGGACGGGCAATACCGGTCGATTGGCGCAGCGCCATCCGAGGATGCCGTGCGAAGACTCGCGGGCGAAATCCGCGCCGCCCGGTCCCCGGGCGCGCCCTGGGCCACCGACCGCTTGCAGCAATCGACAGCTGACTCTCTCGGTGCAGCTGGCTGCTTGTTCGTCGCGGTCGGCGCGCCGGATGACTTCGTGGTCTGGTTCCGGCGAGACCGTCTGCAGCAGCTCCGCTGGCTGGGGAATCCGCACGCTCACTCCGCTGGATTGATCAATCCGAGGAAGTCGTTCGATACCTGGCTGGAGCAAGTCAGCGGCTCGAGTGCGCCCTGGACAGACGCCGACCTGCAGGCGGCGCAACTGTTGGCATATGACGTCGAATCGGCCCAGCTGAGCCGAGCCCAGGCCAAACTTGCGCACCTCGGCCTGCACGACTGGCTGACTGGGCTACCAAATCGCCGGCATCTGAACAGTGTAATGGCCGCCATGCCGGCAGGAGCAACACCAACTGATCCGGTGGCCGCCATCTTCATTGATCTCGACCGCTTCAAGGAAGTCAACGACGAGTACGGGCACGAAGCAGGCGACTGCGTGCTGCGCGAGGCTGCGCGGCGCATTGCCGAGGCAACCCGCGCCCGGGGTGACGTCGTGGTGCAGGCCGATGAGGGGGACCCGCCCGCGGTCAGGCTCGGCGGTGACGAGTTCCTCGTGCTGCTGCCGGGGGCAGATGCCGAGGGCGCCGCACTGGTGGCTGACCGGATCCGTCAGTCGCTGCTCGAGCCGATTGCAATCAGCCCAGACCTCCAGCTGACCATAAGCGCGGCGATTGGCGTGGCGCTGGCGGCAGAGCCCGAAGAAGTGCACCATTTGCTGAGCCGGGCCGACGCTGCTATGTATGAAGACAAGCGGCTGCGCCCACGGTCCGCCGCTAAACCCGAATGATCAACTAGGGCGTGCTCCCATATTCGGGGTGAGACTGACCGCATGCTGGCCAGGTGGCGATGGGCCGTCGATTTCGGTTGTCGAGTGATGTTCAGTGGGAACAGATTTCACCGTTGCTGCCGTCTAATACGGGCAGGCGGGGGTCATCCTTTTGGTGATGACCGGCGTGTCGTGGAGGGCATCATCTACCGGGCCGGACTGGAATCCCGTGGCGTGATCTGCCGCGTTCGGAGTTTGGGCCGTGGCAGACGGTGTGGAAGCGGCAGCGCCGGTACGCGCCGATGGCACCTGGGACCGGGTGCTGGCCGATCTGCTGGCGCGTGCCGACGCCCGCGGTGATCTGGACTGGAGGGGGTCGGTGGATGCGACTATCAGCCGTGCCCACCAGCACGCCACGAACACAACACGCCCTGATCAGGACACCGGGGGCTAGGTCGAATTACGAGAATCTGCCCCAACGCTGGGACCGCCGCGTTGGGTAATCTGGACCGCTCAGGCCGGGCCGATGAGTCCGGCCCGCCGTTCCCGCCCAATGGTTCCGGCGCCGAGTAGCCGAACGCGCAGACGCAGTCGAAGTCAAGCGTGCCTGCCACCGGAAACACCCCGGCACCTGTGCAAATGGGTATCCTCCGAACTACTTGTCACGCGCACACGGTTTGGTGAGAGACTACGGCGATGAGCGATGAAAGATCGAGCCGGACTGGTACGCGTTACTGGTTGACATGGGTGTTGGCGGCGTGCCTCATCGCCCTGTTCGCGGCCTCGTGCTGGGTGCTCTACCAAGCAGCAGACAGCGCCGGCGTGACCGAGACGCTGTGGAGCCGCTATGTCTACGTCTTCGGCGCCCTCGAGGCCATGGTCTTCACCACGGTCGGATGGATCTTCGGCAGAGAAGTGCACCGCACTGCGGTCGAGGGCGCCAGCCAGGATGCCGCCAGGGCACGCGAGGAAGCCGAGCGGACCCGCCAGCAGGCCGCCGCGGCGGAAGACCAAGCAGAGAAAGGACGAGCGCTCGCGGAGGCGGTCAAGGCGTCGGTCGGTGCATTGGGTGGCATCGAAGGCATCGGCGGTGCCCACCCGCAAGTTGACTCAACGCCGTCGCAGCTCATCTCGCTCAAGCAGATGGCCGACAAGCTGTTCCCATGACCAGCGCTCACGCGGGCTCGCGTAAGGCCTTTTGGTGGAAGACGTGAATAGACCTGCGGATACGCGAGAGGTGTTGATGGCATCAACACGCATCAACACGGCTCTCCCATTTCAGTGCCCTTCGCGGTCATGCCGAGGCGCCCCATAGCGCGTCGATAGCTCAATCAACCGACGTGCGGCCGGGCGAGCGGGTGTCGCCGAGGTCAAAACCTGTGACCAGCTCGCCGCCGCCGATGCCGCCCATGCACTTGACCGTCCAGCCTGAGGTCGGGCTCGAACGTGATGCCGAACCCCTCGTGCTCGCCGAGCGCGACCAGATCAGCTCGCCGATCGCTCGCGCAGTAGCCAGTACAAGGAAATATGCCCGCGGTAGCGTTGGCACCGAACTTGTCTAGCGAAACCGCTTATCGCAGCGGTCCTGTAGGGGTGGAAGCGAGCGGTGAGGACTCATCCCAATTGACGCCCTTCAAGCGGCGGGGTGCCGCGCTGGCGGAAATGCTCGCAGCGGGTGTCGTGCTGGTGCAGTGCACCGCCCCGGTACCACCTCATGCGGCCACACCATCACCGTCACCGTCACCGTCGACCGCCGCGTCGTCGCCGACCAGCGCGCCGCGAGCACCTGCTGGTGGGACCGCGGAGCCAGTCACTGCCGCCGAACTCGGCGCGAGCTGGCGGCCGGGTTGCCCCGTCGAGCCGGGGCGGCTGCGACGGGTCAACGTCGACCACCTCGGTTTCGACGGCCAGACCCACAGCGGCGAGCTGATCGTGCATGAAGACCTGGTGCCAGAGGTCATCGCGATCTTCGAGCAGCTTTACCGACTGGGTTATCCCGTCGAGAAGATCCGCACGGTCGACCACTACTCGGACGCTGATGATGAGTTATCCATGGAGGACAACAACACTTCGGCGTTCAGCTGCCGAAGCATCCCAGGAACCAACGAATGGTCTCCACACGCTTACGGTCGGGCTATCGACCTCAATCCGCTTCTCAACCCGTGCATCTACGCCAGCGGGTATTTCGAACCGCAGAACGCGGCGGCCTACCTGGACCGCAGCCGCACCGGCCCTGGACTGTTACACAACGGCGACCCAGCCGTGCACGTCTTCACAGCTCGTGGCTGGCGATGGGGTGGCTACTGGACGACTCCCATCGACTACCAGCACTTCGAGCGGCCCTGAGCCTCGCAGCCTGCTCAGACGTAACCTTCCCCGAGGTGCTCTGCCGGGCAGTACCTAAGTCGTGGCCGGTGACGCACTGCTTTAGAGACGCAGGGCCTGGGCTGTCGCCGTCGCAACCTCACCTCGCAGATTCGACATCGGTGGACTGCCTCGCGTATGGATCGAGTTCGCGAGCAGAACTATGTAGGTATCTGAGCCTGGGTCTATCCAAAGCGAGGTTCCGGTGAAGCCTGTGTGGCCAAAGCTACCGATGGGGAAGACCTTGCCTCGCGCCGTGGACTGGGCCGTATCGATATCCCAGCCAAAGCCGCGCAGGTTTTGCCCCGTGATCGCCGGATAGTGCCGAGCGAGCAGCGGATGTGTTGTATTCGGTCTGTTTGCGACGGCTTCTCGGACGGCATCGTTCGCTGATTCGAGTTGTTGAGCTGTATGTCCAGGCTGCTGCGGAGTCGTCATCAATTCCAGAGTCGCTTGCGTCAGCGGAAACTTGCTCGGACGGCCTGCGAGCCGGTCAAGCAAGGCCTGCGCAAAGACGCCGACATCGTGCGCCGTCGAGAACACGCCGGCATGCCCGGCCACTCCGCCCATGCGCCGCGTCGTCGTGTCATGCACGGTGCCCCGAAGCAGATGATCAAAGTCGGGATTCTTGCCCGGATCGGCTCTGCTCTCTTCGTCACGTGCTGTCGGTGCGATGCGCGACAAAAGACTGATGCTCCATGTACCTGCAGGACAAGTGACCGGCACGTGCCCTTCTGGCGCGGGAGCCCACCCAATCGCAGCCCCCGCCATCGTGTGTGCACCACATGCTTTGGCTGGCGAAAGGTAGCGGGTGTCTTCCATCCCAAGCGGCGCAAATACGTTCTGCTGAACGTAAACGTCTTCTGCCTCGCCTGTGAGTTTCTCTATCAGCGCGCCAAGCAGAATGAAGTTGATGTCGGAGTAGCGAAAAGCTCCACCGGGAGCCGACTCCAGCGGCGTGGTGAGCGCACGGTGAAAGCCCTCTGTCTTATCGGCTCTGTCCAGTCCCCACGGGTCGCTGAGGTTTACGTCTCCCGCCGCGCCTGAAAAATGTGTAAGCAACATGCGAACCGTGACTCGCGCACGCTGTGGATCGTTCGCGGTGTTGAAGTCAGGCAAATAGTTCTGCACGGGATCGTCGAACCGAACCTTGCCACGTTCGTAAAGCTGCATGACGGCGATCGCCGTTGCGAGGCACTTCGTCAACGACGCCAAGTCGAAGATCGTGTCCTCGGTCATCGGCTCTGCAGGTGCAGGCGAGCCATCCAACCCCTTTTCGCCTGCAAGCTTGCGCGAGCCATATGCCCGGTGGAAGGCGACCTTGCCACCGTGCCCGATCACAACCACAGCACCTGGCAGCTCATCTGCCGCAATCGCATCGTTTATCAGCTTGGAGACCGTTGCGAAATCGGGTGTGGCAGTCCCATCGGGCAGCTTGGAGACTGTAGGGAAGTCAAGTGTAGGAACCGCAGCTGGGGCCTGCGTTGCCAGCGCGCTGCCGCCTACTGCCCTGTGTGCTGCGTTGCCACGGGAGCAAGTCGCAACGAGTGCGAGAACGAGTGCAAATAAGACAGCGGCAACAGCGATGGCCTTTCGCCGTGGCTTACCGAAGCCAAAGCTGCAAAGCGAGCTGTCGACGTTCACGCAATTCCCGGCCGCGGCGTTGGCGAGGTTCCAGAGGTGGTCATCCCGCCACGATGCTGGATCCGACGCAGCGGCTTGTCAAGCAATTCGTCAACTGCAGGCCTGGGGCGAAGGGTGCATGGTCTCGGTGTCCACGGGTTCGAAGTTCGCTAGCCCACGGTGTCGTCGGCGCGGTGCCGGCGTACGAGCGCGCCGAGTTGTTCGAGGCTGAACCACACCACGTGGCTACCTGGCCGTGCGGGTTTGTACGCTTTCGGGCATGCCGTTGAACAACGGTGACGTCTTCGCTGGTTACGTTATTCAGCGCTTGCTGGGCACTGGTGGTATGGGTGAGGTTTACCTCGCCCAGCATCCTCGTCTGCCTCGTCACGACGCGCTGAAGATCTTGTCATTGGCCGCAACAGCCGACGAGGAGTTTCGGGCGAGATTCATTCGCGAAGCCGAATTGGCAGCGACGCTGTGGCACCCATATATCGTGGGCGTTCTCGATCGCGGTGAGTTCAACGGCCGGCTCTGGATCTCGATGGACTACGTGGACGGCACTGACGCAGGTCGCTTGATTCGGGAGCGTCACCCGGGCGGCATGCCAGAACAAGACGTCTCGGAAATCGTGACAGCGGTGGCTGATGCGCTCGACTTCGCCCATGATCGCCGTCTGCTCCATCGTGACGTCAAGCCTGAGAACATCCTGGTGACCGCGTCGGATGGCCACCGACGCAGGGTGCTGCTAACCGACTTCGGCATCGCTCGCAAAATCGATGACGTCAGCAACCTCACTGACGCCAACGTCGCCATGGGAACTATCAGTTACGTGGCCCCTGAGCAACTCCTGGGCAAGCCGCTTGACGGCCGAGCGGATCAATATGCGCTGGCTGCCACGGCGTTTTACCTACTAACCGGCGCCCCACCTTTTCAAGACTCAAATCGCGCTGTCGTAGTCAGCCACCATCTAAATACGCCACCACCGCGGATATCGGAGCGCCGACCCGAGCTCGCGCACCTCGACGCCGTGCTGACAAGGGCGCTGGCCAAAGACCCCAACGAGCGATACCCGAATTGCGTCGAGTTTGCCCGAGCCCTCACGCAGCAGGGTCCCTGCCGCGATGCCGCTCCACCGCATCCGCAATCCGGCTCGCAGACGTCGGGGCCGGGTCCCGCCGAGGACCTCGGTTCAGGCGAACGTCCACCCACGCAACGTCTCGAGCGTGTGGTCCTTGTTGGGACAGCGCGCGGCGTACAGCAAAGCGCGGTCGGTGTTCAAGATCAGGTCGGGATCTTGTCGTTCCAAGTGGTCCCGTATGACCCACTAGGCGAGCGACGCACCCCTGTTCCGGTCGAGATACAAACTGATCTCGTAGCGGGTCAGCTCGCAGACGGGGATGAGATCGAGGTCAGCGGCTTCTGGGACGGTGGCACCCTCGATGCCGATAAAATCATCAACTTTTCAGCCGAAGCCCCTCCGAAGCGAAGCCGGTCCCAGGTCCGCGCCAAATCGCCACGAGACAAGGCACCGAGAGGCAGAAACGTCCGAATTCTGGCACTCGTCGCCGTCATCGGGGTGATCGCGTTGACCGCGGCTGCGGTTCTGTACTTCACCGAGGGATTCGGCATCTGGACTCGCCCCGGACCGATCGTCAAGCCAATGAGCGCAACGGTGTTTTCACCCGACGGTGCCCCCGACAATCCGCAGCAGGCCAACTTGGCGATCGACGGCAATCCAGACACGGCGTGGTCCACCGTTGCCTATAAGGACGCCGTCCCTTTCCCGAAATTCATCGAGGGAATGGGTCTGTTGCTGCACCTGTCGGAACCGACCGCGCTGAGCGCCGTGACAATCGACGTGTCCAGCACAGGAACCCAGGTGCAGATCCGCTCGTCGCCCACTGCAGCCCCAGCCAATTTGGCCGACACCAGCGAGCTGACCCCAACCACGCCACTGCAGCCGGGGCACAACCGCATAGCGGTGCGCGACCGGACCAAGACCTCCAATGTGCTGGTGTGGATCTCCACCTTGGGCACAACCGATGGCCAGAGCCGGATGGAAATCTCCGAGATCACCCTGCAGGCGGCTGGATAAGATTGTCGTCCTGCTTGGCGACCGCGGCAATTTCTGCGGCCAGCTCAATGGAAGTCGTGTGCGTGGTCGGGCTTGCGTGACCCGCAATCAGGCCGCGCTACGAGTTCCTGGTTGATCTGCGGCCAGTATTGGAAACCGTCCAAGGTGAGCAGAATCCAGTCGTGAATTTCGCCGTTGGCCAGTACGAAGTTGATCGGGGCGTGTAGGGCTGCGGCGTGTTGCTGGGGGACAAACACGTCGGGTGAAAGTATGTCCAGGTTGCCCCCCCGCACAGCTCGATGACCGGCGCGCAGCCTTGTCGCGGTAGCCGCGTATTGACATTGGCGGGTACAACTAGGGGTATGACCTACCCTCACCAGTTTGGCGTGCTTCAGATTGTGCTGGCAGGTATAACGATTGGCGCTGTGGTGATGTTGCTGTCGTCGGTGGTCGGGCGACGCCGGATGGTGCAATCCAGCGACAGTTCGGCGGCGTCGGCGCCGCGGGGGCTCCGACTGCGATTCCGGCCCGGACGAGCGGTCTCCGGCGTTGCGCTGCTGGTTGTTTCGCTTCTGATGCTCTGGTTCGCCACGCTAGTGCAGACGTATTTGGGTCTGACTGGCGAAGTCAAAGCCGCCCACGTGCTGGCGACGCCGGTCAGTAACGCCATGCACACCCTCAACGTGGATCTCACGCTCTACGACGATGAGGGCAACACATATAGCCATCAGACCTATCAGGTCGAAGGCGACATGTGGGTGCTGCAAGCCGACATCGTCGAGCTCCACCACTGGGTGAATGTCCTGGGCATGCATTCCGGTTACAAGGTGACCCGTCTGTTTGGTGAACGCCTCGACGGGGTTTCGCCGACACAGCACCAGATCTTGCTTAACGGCGGTGACGGGAGCTTTTTCGCCGACATGCGGCGCGGCGAGTGGTGGACCAAGCCGTTTGTGCGGTCGGCATACGGCAACGCCGTCATCTCCGCGCCCGGTGAATTCGACGTTTACATCTCCCAGGACGCGATCAAGGCCCGCGCGAGCAATGGCTAGCGGATGAGCGCACACTGGCTGGCTACAGCGCACAATTCGTATGGAGCGGTCCGGGGTTGGAGGTAACCGTATGACGTGTTCGTGGGCGTGCCGCGGGTCTTCAATGCCGGTGTGTACCGCCGGCGGAAACAAGGCGGTAACCCGGCCATCGCCATGGCACGGCTAGTGGCTGATCACGGGATCAGGGCCGGGCGCGAGGCGTCGCAGCTGGCATCTGAAGGGCCGTCGAGCGCGAGAACCAGTTTGCCGGTGTTCTGACCGCTAAACAACGCCAACAGGACCTCGGGAAAGTCGCCGACGTCACCGTGAATGACCTGCTCATGCGAATGCAACTCACCACTGCGCAGCCAATTCGCCAGCTGCGCAACGGCTTCGCCATATCGGTCCGCGTAGTCGAAGATCACGAAACCGGTCATCGACGCCCGTGCGACCAGCAGCTGCATGTAATTGGCCGGCCCGCGGAGCTCGCCGGCGGCGTTGTACTGCGAGACGGCCCCGCAGATTACGACGCGTGCGCCACGAGCCAGCCGCGCCAGTGCAGCCTCCAGAACCGAACCCCCGACGTTGTCGAAGAAGACGTCAATACCGTTGGGGGCGTGCGTCTTTAGCTGCGCACGCAGATCGCCCGCCTTGTAGTCGATGGCGGCGTCGAATCCGAGCTCTTCTACCAGCCACCGGCACTTGTCCTCGCCGCCGGCGATGCCAATCGCCCGGCAACCCTTGATCCGGGCAATCTGCCCGGCGACGCTGCCCACCGAACCGGCGGCTCCGGAGACGACGACGGTCTGGCCCTGCTGCGGCCGGCCAACGTCGAGTAGCCCGAAGTAGGCCGTCAGTCCGCTGATGCCCAGCGCGCCGAGATGTACCGGAGCAGGCGCGAGGGTGGTGTCCACCGCACTCACGTCACGCCCGTCGGAAAGCGCGTAACGCTGCACCCCGAACGTGCCAAACACCTCGTCGCCGGCCGCGAAATCCGGGTGCCGCGAATCGATGACGCGCCCGATGCCGCCAGCGCGCATCACCTCGCCGATCTCGACCGGCGGCACGTACGACCGGCCCGCGTTCATCCACGTCCGCATCGCCGGATCGACCGACAGGTACTCGACCCGCACCAGGAACTCGCCGTCGGTGGGACTCCCGGCGGGCTCGTCGCTGACCTCCCAATCCGAGGGCTTGGGCAGGCCGACCGGACGGGCGGCCAGACGGCACGTGGTGTTGATAAGCGTCACGATTCACATCTCCTGGTTAGTGCTCACCGCGCTCGTCGCCGCGCGCAGGGTCGCCCGGCCACCCGGGTCTTCGGCTGTGGAGGGCACGACCGCGACGCAGTCGGCACCGGCTTCGCGGTAGGCGCGCAGCCGTTCCGCGACTCGATCGGCGGAGCCCAAGGCACCCACACGATCGAGCAACTCGACGGGGACGGCAGCCGCCAGTTCGCGGCGAGTTGCGCCGGCCCGGGCCCGACGGACGAGGTCGTCGAAGCCCAGCGCGCTGAACATTTCGCCGTAACCGGGCGGGCCGAGATACACGGCCAGCTGAGCAGCCAGTTGGGCATGTGCGGCAGCACCGGGGTTCAGCGCGGCCGGCACCCATACCGTGAGGCGCGGCGCGGCGCGGCCCTCCGCGGCGGCTCCGGTGTTGATGGCCGCACGAACCTCCGCGACGCGGGCGGGCGAGGCAAGGTTGAGCACGACCTCATCGGCGTGCTGCGCCGCCAGCCGAATCATGCCAGGGCCGAACGCCCCCAACGCAATTCGCGTATCGGGCCGCGCCCCGCGCAGTCGAAAACCGCGGCTGCTGACGTGCCGGCCGACGTACTCGACGCGAGCGCCGGTCAATATCGACCGCAGGCACTCGATGGTTTCGCGCATGACCGGCACGTGGTGCGCCCACGGACGGTCATGCCAGCCGGTCACGATCGCCGGACTGGAAGCTCCCAACGCGATGTCAACCCGGCTGCCGGTGAGGGAGGCGACCGAACTGACACCCAGCGCCAGTGAAACCGGGCCGCGGACACCGACGGCCAGCGGTCCGATCTTCAGGATCATTTCGGGCGCGCGGAGCCCGATCGCGGTCGCGAGCGCGAACGCGTCATAGGTGGCCATTTCGCCAATCCACACCGCATCGAAGCCCGCGTCAGACGCCGCCAGCGCGACATCCATTGCCTCGTGGTCGGGTCGGTCGAGCCAGAACGGTAGGGCGACTTCGAGACCGGTCACAGCATCGACGCATCGGCGGGCTGGCCGAGCAGGATGCGGCCGGGCAGCTCGCGTGATGCCTCGTTGACCTGGAAGTGGGCGGTGGCTGTGAATGCGTCGCGGAACCGGCGCTGCAGGGGTGAGCTGTCGTAGATGGCGCTGCCCCCCGCCAGGTCATACATGTTGCGCACCACGTCGGCCGAGGTCCGTACCGCGTGTGTGGCCGCCAGGCGTAGCCGGTTGCGCATCGGCAGCGGCACAGGGTCGGCATCGTGGCTGGCCCGCCAGGCCTCCTCGATCGCCTCGTAGTACAGCGCGCGAGCGGCGCCCAGCGCCGCCTCGGCCGTTGCCACCGCCGCTTGGGTCGCCGGACGTTCGGCGAGGCTGCGCGTCGATCCCAGCCCTTTCTTGCCGCCGGCCAGCTCGACGAGGTCGTCGATCGCGGCGCGCGCATTGCCCAATGCGGCTGCGCCGATAGACAACGCGAAGAACCCGAACACCGGAAAGCGATACAGCGGCCGGTCCACGGCTGGCCCGTCAAACACCGAGAACACGCGATCGGCGGGAACGAAGACGTCATCGGCAACGGAGTCGTGGCTGCCGGTGCCGCGCAGGCCCAGCGTGTGCCAAGAGTCGAGGACCTGCAGGTCGTCTTTTTGCAGCGCAACAACGGATGGCACGCGCCGCTCGTCGACGAAGCAGCCGGCGAACATCATGTCAGCGTGGGTAATCCCGCTGCAGAACGGCCAGCGCCCGGACACCACAACACCGCCATCGACCGACCTCGCCGTGCCGCGCGGCGCCCACACCCCCGCCGCGACACCCCGCCCGCCGCCGAACATCTCGTCGCGGCTGGACGCCGGCAGGTAACCAACCAGCAGGCTGCTGGTAATCGCGATCGACACGCACCATCCCGCCGATGCGTCGCCGCGCGCCACCGTTTCGGCGCACCGCAGTGCCAGTCCGGGCGCCAGCTCCAGCGCCTGAACCTCGCGCGGCATGCCGGCGCGCAGTAGCCCCGCCTCGCGCAGAAGGGCCACAAGCTCGCCTGGAAGTCGGCGGTCGCGGTCGATCTCGGCCGACATCTCCCGGGCCGAAAACGCGATCTTCTCGGCGAGGATCTCGATCTCGATGTCGCTCTCGGCTCTGGTGCGCGGCGTGGCGGTCAGGTCCGGCTGTTTCATCGGGGCTCCCGGTAACGGTGACGGTTCAATAAAGTTACCACCTATGGTTCAGCAATTGAACCGGGTACAGTTGTTGAACTATGGCCGCTCCCGATCTGTCCCACCGCTTCGAAGCGGAGTCGGTTGGCCGGGCACTTGAGCTGGTCGGTGAGCGCTGGACGCTCCTTATCCTGCGCGAGGCGTTCTTCGGAGTGCAGCGCTTCGGTCAGCTCGCGCGTAACCTCAACATTCCGCGGCCCACGCTCTCGTCGCGGCTGCGGATGCTTGTCGATGTGGGCCTGCTTGAGCGGGTGCCATACTCCCGGGATCCCGAGCGCCACGAGTACCGGCTCACCGACGCAGGCCGCGATCTCTTCGGAGCGATCGTCGTCCTCATGCGGTGGGGGGACGAGCACTTGCCGCACCCAGACGGGCCACCGATTGTGCTGCGCCACAACACCTGCGGCGAGTTCGCCGATCCACGCCTGATCTGCGCCCACTGCGGCGAAGAGATCACCGCGCGAAATGTGACACCCGAAGCCGGACCGGGCTTCCGCGCCAAGCTGGCATCGCGCGCTTGACCTTGCCACTGCTCGGCGGCGAGGCGATTAGGCAGACCGCGCCGCCGGGGATCGCCGGACACTTGACGGCGAGTACGTGCCGAGCCCCGTAGCGCACGTGCGCAAGCAAGTCGAAGACTACGAAGCCAGCGGCGGCGTCGAGGGGCAACGTGGGGGGCCGGCCGGTGGTGATCCTCGCCCGGGATATGCAACAGATCGAGCTGCGGTGCCTCGGCGAGCGTCGCGTTCGCCTGAAGCGTCAGGCCGCGGGCATCGCGAACAGGCGCTGTCGTTTACCCATGAACCCGGTAGCTGGAATGCGAAAGCCGCGATATGACTTCGAACGGTCCGGTCAAATCGATCTGATCGACGCGCTCGAACAGCAGCGACCGGACCGGCACTCACCTAGCGCCGTGTGATGCAGTAAGACCTGGCACTAAGGCCCGATCAGTGATAAGCACAGTCGGCACAAATACAACGAGAACAAGAATTCCGCCGATCGAGGATCAGGTCCGCAACACCAAGACCGGCACCGCAGCCGATGTCCGGCTGACCTCCAGATCGTGGGCCGGCCCGTTGCACGACGGTGGACGGCGTGCAGGGCGGCCGGGGGTCCGTCATTCGCCTGCATGACTCAGCCTGGTGGAAGATAGAGTGACGATCATGGTGCGGCGCCGCCCGATCGCTTGGATCCTGGCGCAGGTCGCGGTGTTGGCTCTTGCTTCCTGTACTCCCGCGAACAAGACGAACCCGGCCACGACGACAACCAACCCCACGCCGTCCGCCTCACAAGCCTCGCGGACGGCGCTCTTCTACACGAAGGGCGGTTCGCTGTACGTGAGCGACCCCGCCGGCACCCCGGGCCGCAAGCTCACCGACGGACCGGCCGACACCCAACCGGCGCCATCCCCTGACGGCACGCACGTGGCGTACATCCACAAGGCCAACACCGCCGACGACGGCGGCGAGCTGTGGGTGCTCGACCTCTCGCCGGAGCGCTCAGCGGTGAGCGCGCCCCGGAGGCTCGTCGACCCCGCTGCCCTGCCGCCGAAATTCGGTGATGCGCCCGGGCAGATCGTGAGCCCGCGCTGGTCGCCGATCGGCAAACAGGTTGCCTTCCTCGAGAGTGGAGAGGGAGGCGGCCTTCTCCTCGTCGCGGCCGCCGACACCGGCGTGGTCGTAGCGCCCCAGCAACCGCTGTTCGCCGCCCACGGGTACGCGTGGGCGCCCGACGGCAGGCACATCGCCTGGACGGGCGGACGCAGCGACGTGTCCCCGGTCGACGTT
>CAWASA010000016.1:0-121577 GCA_963784665.1 uncultured Actinomycetota bacterium | reverse complement strand
GCACGACGAACACGTGGGCATCCCTGACTGGATGGAACGCGGCGATAGCCAACCACCGCCTGGTTGGAAGGGGAGGCTTTGGAAAGCCGGTCAGCGCAAGGACCGCTACGTTAGTGGTACGCGTGGGTTCCGTGTGTGGGCTGTAGACGTCCAAGGCGTGATGGTGCTCGAAAAGGACGATGATTGGACGCCGTTGCCGCGGTACTACTGACAGCGACGCGACGAGCCACGCCTACGCGGTAAGCGGCTTCATCGCCCTGGGAATCATGCAACGTCTCCTTTCTCCTCGAATTGGTAACGATATGGTCTCGAAAGCCCGACAACCCGTACACGATCTGGCAGACGCATAACCGTCCGGTCAAAACAGGCGGGGGCGAGGGTATACGCCCCTGGGGGTACGCAGTCCCGGTGGCAGCCGATGCCACAAACCCGACTGCCCTGGGCCAGGCGATGCCTGCCTCGTCCCA
This sequence comes from uncultured Actinomycetota bacterium, assembly GCA_963784665.1. Lineage (GTDB taxonomy): Bacteria > Actinomycetota > Actinomycetes > Mycobacteriales > Mycobacteriaceae > Mycobacterium. The sequence goes on along the minus strand of CAWASA010000016.1, from coordinate 121,110 downwards.
GCGCCCAGGTACCCATACCCGGGCGCCTGCGAGGAGGGACCCGGCCCAGCCCCTCCACCCGGCTGGTACCCAGACCCGTTCGGGGCACCACGCCACCGCTACTTCGATGGGAAGGAATGGACCGAGCATTACGCGCCACTCGCTAGGGGCGCAGCCCCGGTCGTGCCACAGCAGACCAAGCGCAGGGTCTGGCCGTGGGTCGTAGGCGGCGTGGTCGCTCTCTTGCTTATATCCGGTGCTGTCGGAGGCCACGACGAGAATAGACGGGCCGACGCGCGTTGCACTGTCCGCTCCATCTTCTGCACAGCCGCACCCGACCGCGCTCCCAACCGCGCCAGCACCGCCCAAGCCAACCGCCGCCCCCGCAGGTTCGTCGGTGCGGGACGGCAAGTTCGAGTTCAAGGTCGTCAACGCGGAGCGGTCCGCCTCGAAGGAGGGGATCTTCAACCCGGAGCAGGCCAAGGGTGAGTTCTTCATCATCACGCTCAAGGTGACCAACATCGGCGACGACTCCCGCACCTTCTGGGCCTCCAACCAGAAGTTGATTATCAACGGCAACAAGTACGAAGCTTCCAGCTCGCTCAGCGACGACAGCTTGAGGCAGGACATCAACCCCGGCCTCAGCATCAACGCGAAGGTGGCGTTCGACATCCCGCCGGGTGCGGTACCAGATGCAATCGTGTGCCAGGTCATAGCTGGGCCTGGGGCTAGGACTCCGAAGTGAGCTCGGCGCCCCTCACTGTCCCTTTGCGAAATATCCCCCTGGCATTTTTTGCCACCGCGGTGTCGTGGACCACCGGAGTCGTGGCGCGCCAGTACAAGCAGGATTGTTTGGCGCGGGTGGGCGAGTTGGTAAGTGAGTATTTGGCGGCCCGGCGAGCCGCTTGTTGTGGCGCGCCATGTGCTGGGTGGCCGCTCCGCACGGATACCGGAAGACGTTGCGCCACAGTGGATTTCTGATCGATCTGTGCGCTGGCTGCGTGTGTTCGCCGATGACAGCGTGCAGCCGGTGGTCGACTGACTGACTTATCCGTTCCCAACACGCAGGGGCGGGACAGTAGTGCGCGTGGTCACGGTGTGCGCGCCCCACCGTCGATCAGCTAGCCAGGCAGCAGACCCCAGTCGATGTCCTGACTGGCGAAGGTCTGCCAGGTGGCGACCTTCCCTGCTTCGATCAGCGCAGCGGCCCACTCAGGGTCGGTGTAGACCGCTGCCTGAGCCTTGCCGAAAGCCTCCCAGTCCGCACTGGTGATCGCGACGAGGAAGGAATTCGTCGACGGACCACCAATGGTGATGACTCCGACCTGAACGCTATCCACCGTCTCCAGTGCCGACAGCCGCTCCTCTGCATGCCCTTCAGCACCGCAAAGAAGTCGCCGATCTCCACACCCGGCAGCGGCTGGACGACCACCGAACTCATAACAGACATGGCATTTCCCATCTCTTCCCCGGCGCTCTGCCAGGTGAAGTCTGCGGCACTCGGGTGCCTGCTTTAATGAACCTGCGACTGTTGGCGATGGTCATCTCGATACATCCCTGCATAATGTGGGGTAAGTCGTCTTATGACACGAAGTGTGCGCCGGTTACTGCGCTTCGTACGCGAGTATTCGACTACTTGACTTTGACCCTGCTGGGACCGCCCTTTTTCCTGCTATTTGCACACACTGACCCACGACTCGGCGTTCTCGGGAGGGGCTCACCTGGCCCTCTAACGCGGCAAGGGCCATCGCAGAATGGTGGCCGATTCAGCCCCGGGCTGCACACTCGGGTCGTACTGGCCTCTAGCGGCCACGCTGACGGACGAACGTCCATCTGGGGTACACCCGTAATAGACACCGGGGGCACCGCCTGACTGTGTCCAACTAGGGCCTAATCCGGCATTGTTTGACAATCGTCCACTGACGTCTTAGAGTCCACCTTGACAGTCAATCAAGGGAGTAAGCAATGGGCCAGCGCGTCGGTTACCAGCGAGTCAGCACTGTTGACCAGAACACCGACCGGCAGCTCGATGGTGTCGAGCTGGACAAAGTGTTCACCGACAAGGCCAGCGGCAAGGACACCAACCGCCCCGAGCTGGCACGTGCGCTCGACTATGTCCGGGATGGTGACACCCTGGTGGTCCACAGCATGGACAGGCTGGCCCGGTCACTGGTCGACTTGCGCCGCACCGTCGACGAGCTGACCCAGCGCGGCGTGCAGGTCCGGTTTGTCAAGGAGGGTCTGACGTTCAGCAGCGACGAGAGCGACCCATGCGCGGTGCTGATGCTGTCAGTGATGGGCGCGGTGGCCGAGTTCGAGCGTTCGATGATCCTCGAACGCCAGCGCGAGGGTATCGCCCTCGCGAAGGCTGCTGGTAAGTACAAGGGCCGCAAAGCGGCCCTCACCGTTGGGCAGGCCGACGAGCTTCGTGCTCGTCTGGCAGGCGACGAGTCCGTCTCGGGACTCGCACGTGAATACGGCATCAGCCGCCAGACGGTCTACAACTACGTTTCTGCATGATCGATGAACGTGTAGGAAGGGGAGGACCAGACCGGCCTAGTCCCGGTCTGGTTTCGACGTAGGACGCAGTCAGGGTTCCAGCTCGTTGGGTAGGCCCAACTGGTCGAGCAAGAGCTGTTCCTCGTACCAGCGTCGGTCCCGCTTGTCCTCTGCCCGGCTTTCATCCTCCTGGAAATGGGCGGGGATGCCCGGCCCGAACGGATCCTCGAGATACCTTCTTGGCTCGAACGAATTCACGAGGAGATACTTCCCTGGCTCGAACGGATCCTCGACGACATACTTTCCTGGTTCGAAGGGATCCCTGAGATATCCGTGGGCGATCGGGGGTCGCGGTTCGTTCTCCGGGCCGTCCGATTTCCTCCATGATTGCCACCGCTCCTTCTCCCACGACTCCTGCCCCTTCTCCCACCGCTCCTGGGTCTCCTGCCACTGCCGTGCTTCGTCCCGGTACTGGTTCTCACGGTGAGCACATGCCTCGACCCCACCAGCTTCAGTGCAAGCCGGTCGGCCAACGCTGCAACGTTGTCCGCCGGGACGTACGTCCTCCCCGACTTCACCAACAGTCCGACATCGACCAACCGGCGCAAGGTCCGGTTGAGTGAATCCGGGCGTGACCCGATGTAATCCCCAAGAGCTCGGGCTGTTGTCAGCCCAGCGCATACCAGGTCGAGCAGATGTCCGCCCGGGAGCGGCTCAAGACGCGGTGGGCGCGAGTCGAGGCCATCATCGGGTCGGACAAGCGGATACGCGAGCTGGCCACGGACATCGTGGCGCACTGGGAGAAGCGGCGCGAGGTGCTTGCTGGCAAGGGCATGATTGTTGCGATGTCGCGGCGGATCGCCGTCGCGCTGTATAACGAGATCGTTCGGCTGCGGCCGGACTGGCACTCCGACGATCCCGGGCAGGGTCGGATCAAGGTTGTCATCACCGGTTCTGCCGCCGACGACGCACTGCTGCAGCCGCACATCTACCCCAAGGAGACGCGACGGCAGATCAAGAACCGCGCCAAGGACCCGGACGACCCGCTTGAGCTGGTGATCGTTCGGGACATGTGGCTGACCGGCTTCGACTCACCGCCAATGCACACTATGTACGTCGACAAGCCGATGCGGGGCGCGCCGCTGATGCAGGCGATCGCGCGCGTCAATCGCACCTTCAAGGACAAGCCAGCTGGCCTGGTGGTCGACTACCTCGGCATCGCGGAGGACCTCAAATTCGCCCTCGCGGAGTACACCAAGCGGGACCAAGACAACCAAGGTCTCGGCCAGGACCTACGAGAGCAGGCCATACCGGCGTTAGTCGAAGAGCATGAGATCGTCTGCTCCATCCTGGATGGCTATCCGTGGCGGCAAACCCTGGCGCGCGGCGAAGATCAGGCCTATCTGCGCGCCGTCGCTGGCACTGCAGATTGGCTGCTGGGCTACCACCCGGGCCTGGCGGAGTCGCCCTGCACAAAAGAGACACCGTGCTTGAAGTGCCGGTTCATGGCACACGCTCGCCGCGTCAGGTCGCTGTTTGCCGTGTGCGTGCCTGCTGATGAAGCGCTGGCCATCCGCGAGGACGTCGCGTTCATCGACGCCGTCCGCGCCTCGATCGCCAAGATCGAGGGAGCCGATCGCGAGGGCGCCGACCCTCAGGCCGAACTCGACGTGGCGGTCAAGCAGATCGTCTCCGAGCACCTGTCGGGCACCGGCGTAATCGACATCTATGCCGAGATGGGGATAGAGCAGCCTGACCTGTCGTTGATCGATGAGGACTTCATCGACCAGTTCCGGCGCAGCGACCATCCTAATCTGCAGATCGAGATGCTCAAGGGTCTGCTTGCTGACGAGATCAAGCTCGTGGGGAAACGCAATCTCGTTGCCGGGCGGGCATTTTCAGAGATGCTCGCCGACTCGGTGCTGCGCTACCAGAACCACGCTCTGGACGCCGCTGCTGTTGTCGCCGAACTGGTCGCGCTGGCCAAGCAGCTCAGACATGAACACGAGCGAGGCGCCGAACTTGGCCTGCGCGAGGACGAGGTCGCCTTCTACGACGCCATCTGCCAAAACGATTCGGCCATCTTCGAGATGGGCGACGAGCTGCTGAAGAAGATCACCCACGAGTTGGTCGATTCGGTTCGTCGCAACGCGACCGTCGACTGGAGTGAGAAGGAGCAGGTGCGCGCCCGCATGCGTGCTGCGATCCGTCGGCTACTCATCCGCTACGGCTACCCACCGGACAAGAGGCCCGCCGCGATCGAACTCGTCATGGACCAGGCCGAATTGCTACCCCGCGCGGCGTAAGGGCGCCGCTTGCACAGGAGGGTCGTCAGGGTGCTGGGAGCTGGAACTGCTCGCCAGCCGTGAGCTGGCGTACGGCCTCGGTGAGTGACTTGCCGAACCGTAGGTTTTCCTCGAATCACTGAAGGTCACTCGGTGGCGTGTTTTCATAATCGTGTTGAATACGGCTAGAAGTGGTCCATCACGAAAACCGAGTCGAATCCAGCCGATTCGGCCTCGCGGGCCTGGGCGATGACTGTAGGGAAGAGTTGCTCGACCCCGGTGCCGTAAGAGAAGTTGGGAATCTGCAGACCAAGTCGAATAGCCACGCTAGCTACCGTAGCGATCGGCCGGCCGTTCGAAAACGGGTGTGGGAAATCGGCTCAGGCGAAATGAGCCAGCGCGCCGTGACTGACGTGCAGCGTCTGGCCGGTGATGTGGCGGGCCGCCGGGGTGGTCAGGAACAGCGCCAAACGGGCGACCTCCGCGGCGACCGACGGGGGCGTGCGCGAGAGGCCTTCGTAACCGGCCTGGGCGCTGCGGCCGGCAGCCACGGCATTGACCGTGATCCCGCGGGTGCCGAAAATGCTCGCTTGTCCCGCTACCCAATTCGAAACTGTCGCTTTGATTGCGGCGTCGACGGTACCCGCGGGCGGGTTCTCCGTCACCACAGTGATGATGGAACCACCGGAGCGCAGGTGATCACCCACGGCCTGCACCGTCAGCACCGCCGAAAGCACTGTCGCGTCAAGTGCATTGCGCCAAGCGTTGGCAGTGTCGGAGATCGAGTAGGTGCGTGGATCGCCGGCGTCAAAGGACGGCGCCGGCACGTTGATGATGGTGTCCAGGTGATGAGGGAACAATGAACGAGCCTCATCGAGGCTGGCCGGGTCGGTGGTGTCGCAGACGATTGCTTCCACGTCCAGTTCCTTAGCGGCGATCTCCAGATCGCTACGGCGTGCGCCCACCAGGGTCACCTTGTGACCATCATCGCGAAAGCCCTCGGCTACTGTGCGCCCCAGATCCGTGTCTCCGCCGGTGACCAGCACCTCCACTGCCATGACCTCCTCGTGTTCAACGTCGAACCCAGACCACCAGCGCTTATGCTGTCGCTCGGCGGTGCGAGCTTGGTCCCGGTGGTGCCGCACCACAGGCCCGATGCCTGGGATCTCAGCGTGTTATGGCGTCAATCCCGATAAATGTTACTGGACAGTAGCTATTCGGCGAAATTCTCAGTGCCACGACGCGCAGACAATTTCCGTAACTATTTGGCCGCCACCTCCCACCAGCGGGCGGCGTCGTCGCCGGGCTAGGGTTCACCCATGCGTCGGATAGGGATCCTGGCAGCTTCGGTGTCCACGACGCTGGTGACCTGTTTGGTGGCGTGCAGCTCGAAAGCGCCGTCCTCGTCACCCCCGGCGCCCGCACAGTCCACCGGATCGATCGTGGTGTTCGCCGCGGCCTCGCTGAAGCCCACGTTCACCCAGATGAGTCAGCAGTTCAAAACCGACAATCCGGGCCACGGCGTCGATTTCGAGTTCGCAGGGTCTTCGGAGCTGGCGACCCAGTTGACTCAGGGCGCGACCGCCGACGTCTTCGCGTCGGCGGACACCGCCCAAATGGACACGGTCACCAAGGCCGGCTTACTGGCCGGCAATCCGACCAACTTCGCCTCGAACACGTTGGTCATCGTGACCGCGCCCGGCAATCCGAAGAAAATCGGATCCTTCGCGGACCTCTCCAAGCCGGGCCTCAACGTGGTGATCTGCCAGCAGCCGGTGCCCTGCGGGTCGGCAACTCGGCGCATCGAGGACAGCACCGGGGTCCACCTCAACCCGGTCAGCAAGGAACTGAGCGTGACCGATGTGCTCAACAAGGTCACCAGCGGACAGGCTGACGCCGGGCTGGTCTACGTCACCGACGCGATCAGCGCTAAAGACAAGGTCACGGCAGTCAACTTCTCCGAGGCCGCCGGCGCGGTGAATGTCTATCCGATCGGGGTGCTGAAAAAGGCGCCGCTCCCGACGCTGGCGCAGAAGTTCGTGGCGCTCGTGACGTCTGACACGGGCCAAAAGATCCTGGCGCAATCGGGCTTCGCCAAGCCCTGACCACCGACCGTGCACCGGCCTACGGACCTGCCCCGCTGGGTGTACATACCCGCGGCGGCGGGGGGCGTCTTCGTGGTGCTGCCATTGCTCGCGATCGCGGTCAAGGTCGACTGGCCGAACTTCTGGTCGCTGATCACCAGCTCTTCGTCGAAGACGGCACTGTTGCTGAGCCTGAAGACCGCCACCGCCAGCACCGTCCTGTGCGTGCTGCTGGGAGTGCCGATGGCGCTGGTGCTGGCCCGCAGCACGGCGCGCCTGGTGCGGTTGCTGCGACCGCTGATCCTGCTGCCACTCGTGCTGCCGCCCGTGGTGGGTGGGATCGCGTTGCTCTACGCGTTCGGCCGGCTCGGATTGATCGGAAAGTACCTCGAGGCTGCCGGTATCAGCATCGCATTCAGCACCACCGCCGTGGTGTTGGCGCAGACCTTCGTCTCGCTGCCGTTTCTGGTGATTTCCCTCGAGGGCGCCGCGCGCACCGCGGGCGCCGACTTCGAGGTGGTGGCGGCCACGCTGGGGGCGCGGCCCAGCACGGTCTGGTGGCGGGTCACCCTGCCGCTGCTGCTGCCGGGCATGGTGTCGGGGGCGGTGCTGGCGTTCGCCCGCTCGCTGGGGGAGTTCGGCGCAACGCTGACATTCGCCGGATCCCGGCAAGGGGTCACCCGCACACTGCCGCTGGAGATCTACCTGCAGCGGGTGACCGACGCCAACGCCGCGGTGGCATTGTCGATCCTGCTGGTCGTGGTGGCGGCGCTGGTCGTGCTGGGTCTGGGGGCTCGCCGGCTAACCGGGACGGACACCCGGTAGCCGCAACCATCGGCGCAGTGCGAGGGCTCGGGCGGCCTTCACACTAGTTACCAAGTGCTCTTACCGACTCCTGTCAACTCCATGAATATGGGCTGAGTACCCTTTCGACCTGATACCCCCAGGGGTAATCTGAAGACGGTTGAGCCGCATCACCTTTGTGGCCTGGTCCGACCGAGGAGCATAAATGGCACGAGTCGTCATCCTCGGCGCTGGCATCGCGGGACACACCGCCGCGCTGCATCTGCGCCGATGGCTACCCCGAGCGCACGAGATCGTCGTAATTTCACCCAACGCCGACTGGAACTGGATCCCGTCGAACATCTGGGTCGGCGTCGGCCGGATGGACGCGAGCAAGGTACTGATTCCGCTTCAGCCGATCTATCAGCGCAAGGGCATCGTCTTCTACCAGGCGCTCGCTACCGCGATCCGCCCCGAGGGCACGGGCGAGCAGTCGTCGCCGTCGGTGGACTTCACCTACACCGACGAGGAGCACCGCGGCCAGAGCGGCTCCCTTACTTACGACTACCTCATCAATGCCACCGGTCCGCAGTTGAACTTCGCGGCCACGCCCGGCCTCGGGCCTGACGGCCACTCGTACTCGGTGTGCACCGCCGCCCACGCCGTCGAGGCGGCCGAGGCGCTCGATCAGGTCATCGCCAAGCTGAGGGCCGGTGAAAAGCAGCGCCTTGTCGTCGGTGTCGGGCACGGCACCTGCACCTGCGAGGGCGCGGCGTTCGAATACACCTTCAACGTCGAGCACGTGCTGCGCACCGCCGGCGTGCGTGACCTCGCCGAGATCGTCTACCTCACCAATGAATACGAGCTGGGCGACTTCGGCGTCAATGGCATGAGCTTCGTCGACAAGGGCTTCGTGCAGTCCAGCCAGCTGTGGACAGAGTCGCTGTTCCGCGAGCGCGGCGTCAAAGCCATCACGCAGGCTGCCGTGCACGAGGTGATGGAAGGCAAGCTGCGGTACGAGCAGCTCGATGGCAAGGAACACGATCTGGACTTCGATTTCGCGATGCTGCTGCCGCCCTTCAAGGGCGTCAGCCTCGCCGCGTACGACAAGAATGGCAACGACATCACGCCCACCCTGTTCGCGCCGTCGGGCTTCCTCAAAGTCGACGCCGACTACTCGGGCAAGCCCTACGACGAGTGGTCAGCCGAGGACTGGCCGCACACCTACGAGTCCCCGGTGTACCCGAACATTTTCGCGCCGGGCATCGCCTTCGCGCCGCCGCACCCGATCTCCAAGCCGCGCAAGAGTCCGACCGGAACGGTCATCACTCCCAGCCCGCCACGCACCGGAATGCCGTCGGGGATCATGGCCAAAACGGTCGCCGAGACCATCCGTGACCGCATCAAGCACCCAGAAGCCGCCGCCCACCGCGCCTCCATGGCGACCATGGGCGCCGCGTGCGTCGCCTCCGCCGGCACCGGCTTGCGCAAGGGCTCGGCCGCCGCGATGACGATGTTCCCGGTCGTCCCCGACCCAGCGAAGTACCCCCAGACCGGACGTGACATCGCGGGAACGTCTGGTGAACTCGGCCTGGCCGGCCACTGGATCAAGCTTCTCCTGCACCACCTTTTCATCTACAAGGCCAAGGCCAGGCCGTTCTGGTGGCTGATCCCCGAATGAAAGGCGCTTCCATGGACGACGACAGGATCGACACGGAGGCGAACGTCCGGACCGCCGAACGCATCGCCGACGCCCCGCTGCCCACCGGTGCGACGCTGCGGATGCGCCAGAACCTCCTCGTCCAGTTTTGGCGTTTCGTCCGCATCAATCTCAAGATGATGAGGATCATCTACAGCGGACACGGCTGACCCGCGACAGGGTTGCCGGTCGGCCGTCGCGTAACAGTTAGCCGACACTAGGTAGCCGGTGCCATGAGCGAGTTGCAGCTTCGCGCCCTAGTGGCAGATCGCCACGTGGATCTCGAGTTCACCGTGTCTGCGGGTGAGGTGCTCGCGGTGCTCGGACCCAATGGCGCAGGCAAGTCGACCGCGCTGCATGTCATCGCCGGGCTGATTCGCCCGGACCAGGGGCTGGTGCGGTTGGGGGATCGGGTATTGACCGACACTGCGGCCGGGGTGAATGTGGCAACGCACGACCGCCGAGTGGGGCTACTTCTGCAGGATCCATTGCTGTTCCCCCACATGAGCATTGCCGCCAACGTCGCTTTCGGGCCACACAGTCGTCGCGGGATCTTCCGCTCACCTCGCGCCAAAGACAAAGCGACGGCGCTGCGCTGGCTACGCGAGGTGGATGCCGAGCACTTCGCCAACCGAAAGCCGCGGCAGTTGTCCGGCGGGCAGGCTCAGCGGGTAGCGATCGCGCGTGCGTTGGCGGCCGAACCCGATCTGTTGCTGCTCGACGAGCCGCTCACCGGGCTCGACGTCGCTGCGGCCGCGGCCATCCGCGCGGTGCTGCGCGGCGTGGTCACCCGCACCGGCTGCGCGGTAATTCTGATAACACACGACCTGCTGGACGTGTTCACGCTGGCCGACCGAGTGCTGGTACTGGAATCCGGGAAGGTCTCCGAAATCGGCCCGGTGCCCGACGTGCTGACGGCGCCACGCAGTCATTTTGGGGCCCGCATCGCGGGCATCAACCTGGTCAACGGGACCATCGGCCCCGAGGGCTCGCTGCACGCCCGCTCCGGCGCCCGCTGGCACGCGACCCCAGCGCAGGAGCAGGGCACCCAGCTTTCTGCCGGGCAAACCGCAATCGCGGTATTCCCGCCTACGGCGGTGGCCGTCTACCGGGACCAGCCGCACGGCAGCCCGCGCAATACCGTTGAGGTCACGGTGGCAGAGCTGGATATGCGCGGGTCTGCGGTCTTGGTGCGCGCTGGTCAGCAGCCTGATGGTGCGCCCGGCCTGGCCGCGGAAATCACCGTCGACGCGGCCACGGAGCTGCGGCTGACACCCGGAGAGCAGGTGTGGTTCTCCGTCAAGGCTCACGAAGTGGCGTTATATCCGGCAGCGCAGTGAACGCCCGACCTGAGCTTCTTGATGAACTGCGTAGATGCACGGCCGATTGCACACCGGCAACATCGATATAACCGCACTGCATTAGTCAGCAAGGCTCCTTGCGTCACAGCGGTAACACGGTAGGTTCGTCGCCATGGATCAGGTGGAACCGAACTCGATACGTCGCAAAGGACTGTGGGCGACGTTGGCGATAGCCACGGTGACCAGCGCCAGTGCCGTCACCATTGCGTTGCCGGCGACGTCCAACGCCGATCCGGAGCCCGCACCCCCGCCCCCGGCGACCGCCACGGCGACGCCCGCACCCGCGCCGGCGCCCGGCGATCCCAACGCGGCACCGCCCCCGCCGCCGGTCGACCCGAACGCACCGCCCCCGCCACCAGTCGCCGACCCGAATGCCGGGCGGATCACCAACGCCGTTGGTGGATTCAGCTTTGTGCTTCCCGGCGGCTGGGTCGAATCGGACGCTTCCCACCTCGACTACGGCTCGGCGCTGCTCAGCAAAGCCACCGGGGAACCGCCGTGGCCGGGGCAGCCGCCTCCGGTTGCCAACGACACCCGCATCGTATTGGGACGGTTGGACCAAAAGCTGTACGCCAGTGCGGAAGCCGACAACGCGAAGGCCGCGGTCCGACTCGGCTCGGACATGGGTGAGTTCTTCATGCCGTATCCCGGCACCAGGATCAACCAGGAAGCCACCCCGCTCACCGGCGCCAATGGGATCACTGGAAGCGCGTCGTACTACGAGGTCAAGTTCAGCGATCCGTCCAAGCCGAACGGCCAGATCTGGACTGGCGTAGTCGGCTCGCGCGCGGCGAGCACGCCCAACGCCGGACCCCCGCAACGCTGGTTTGTGGTGTGGCTCGGCACCGCAAATGACCCAGTGGACAAGGGCGCGGCCAAGGCGCTGGCCGAGTCGATCCAGCCTTGGACAGCCCCGCCTCCGCCGGCAGCCCCGCCGGCTCCGGGCGCGCCCGCACCGGCTGCTCCACCTGGCCCAGCTCCGGCTCCGGCACCGGGCCAGGCACCCGCGGGCGAGGTCAGCCCGACTCCTGTACCGACGCCCCAGCGGACCGTATCGGCCTGACCTCCCACAGCCACCGTTGGCGGGCGGTGTGCCGCAGCGATGGTCGGCTGGGCATGCGGGATGCCGCGTTAGCCGGGCACGGCGAGTCGGGTCGCGAATCGCGCTGATACGGTTGTACCGGGCCCGCACCGGGTACACCTCTCCCGTCCGGCCCACCAGTTAATAGTCGAAGGAGCTGGTCGTGGTCCTCCATATCATCTGGCTAATCATTCTCGGTCTCGTCGTCGGCTTGATCGCGCGACTTCTCGTACCAGGCAGGCAGCCCATGGGCTGGATCGCAACTGCTTTGCTCGGCATCGTGGGAGCCTATGTCGGCGGCACGCTGGGAAGCGTGGTTTTCTCACCGCACCACTTCACGCTCACCCCACCGATCAAACACTCGTTCCTGGGTGCGCTGGTCGGCGCGGTGATCCTGTTGTTGATATACAAGTTCGTCACGTCGCGCACCAAGACCTTGTAGGCGCACGCCCCTTGTCGCTCAGGCGGATCGGCAATTACTAGCGGCATGATGGAGTGATGTCCCCGGCGGCGACGACCACGACCATGCGCGCGTGGCGAGTGCGTCGGCCCGGACCGATGGACACCGGCCCGCTCGAGCTAGTCACCACTGAGGTGCCGCGCCCCGAGCCGTCCGAGTTGCTGGTTGCCGTACGCGCGTGCGGGGTGTGCCGCACCGACCTGCACGTCACCGAGGGCGACCTCCCCGTGCACCGCGACCGGGTGACTCCCGGCCACGAGGTGGTGGGGGAGGTCATCGAAGTGGGCTCAGCGGTGGGCGCTGAGGCCGGTGACGAGTTTCATGTGGGAGACCGGGTAGGCGTCGCCTGGCTGCGCCACACCTGCGGCGTGTGCAAGTACTGTCGTCGGGGCAATGAGAACCTGTGCCCGGAGTCCCGCTACACCGGCTGGGACGCCGACGGTGGGTACGCCGAATTTGCTACGGTCCCCGCCGCTTTCGCGCACCACCTGCCGAGCGGTTACAGCGACAGCGAGCTCGCGCCATTGTTGTGCGCCGGCATCATCGGATACCGCTCCCTGATCCGCGCCGAGCTACCACCAGGTGGACGCCTGGGTCTCTATGGCTTTGGCGGCAGCGCCCACATCACCGCACAGGTCGCCCTGGCGCAAGGCGCCGAGGTGCACGTGATGACCCGCGGAGCCGAGGCGCGCGAGCTGGCGTTGGAGCTTGGCGCCGCGTCGGCACAAGGTGCGGCCGATCCGCCGCCGGTGCCGCTGGATGCTGCGATCCTGTTCGCGCCGGTGGGTGATCTCGTGCTGCCCGCGCTCGAGGCGTTGGACCGTGGTGGGACGTTGTCGATCGCCGGGATTCATCTGTCGGATATCCCGCCCCTCAACTACCAGCGTCATCTGTTTCAGGAGCGCCAAATCCGGTCGGTTACGTCCAACACGCGGGCCGATGCGCGGGCGTTCCTCGCTTTCGCGGCGCAGCATCACATCGAGGTGACCACGCCGGAATACCCGCTCGCAGAAGCCGATCAGGCATTAGCTGATCTCAGCGCTGGCCGCATCGCCGGTGCGGCGGTGTTGCTGGTGTGACCTGCTTCAGGCCGACAGGTGCCACACTAGCGCAGCGGCCAGCGCACCGAGCCCATTCAGTGACCAGTGCAGCGCTATCGGAGCGATCAGGCTGCCGCTGCGACGGCGTAGCCAGCTGAAGACGAACCCTGCCGCTCCGGTGGCCAATACCGCCAACGTCACCCCCGCCAGCATCCCCACGATCCCGCCGCCGAACAGTCGGGTGAAGCCGACGTTGGTGCTGGTCAGCCCCAGTGACGTCGCAACATGCCAAAGACCGAATAGCAGTGAGCCCGCCATCGCGACTCCGCGGAATCCCCAGGCCCGATTCAGCGCGCCGTGCAGTACACCCCGAAAGGCCAGCTCCTCGGGGATGACCGTCTGTAGCGGGATGATGACCATCGAGGCGATCAGCGCGCCGGAGATCGTGGCGTAATGGTTGTTCATGAACATCGGCCGCGTCATCGGTAGCAGCACACCGAGCGCGATCACCGACGCAACGACGGCCACGGCGGCCAGCGCATAACCCAGCCCGGACTTCCAGTGTTCGCGGCCAAGACCGAGGTCAGCCCAGGCCAGCCCGCTGTAGCGCATCAAGATGACTAGCCCAACCGCGGCGGCCGGAACAGTTGCGATGCTCGCCCATGGGGTGGTGAAGTGCGCGATCAGATTCGTCAGCACCAGCACCACCACGACGATCGCGATGTCGAGATGGATCCGGAATCTATGCAGCGCCGAAAGCTGTAAGACCACCGGATGGGTGTCAGTGGTAGCGGGCGCCTCGAGCATTGGACAAGTTTACCCGCACAATGCGGTCGGCCCGTCGTTCCGCTCGCTCAGCTCCCGGTTGAATGGGTCGTCGCGTTCCCGTCACTTCGTTCCGCTCACTCAACTTCCCAGGTCAAATGGGTCGTCGCGTTCCCGTCACTTCGTTCCGCTCACTCAACTTCCGGTTGAATGGGGTCGTCTCGTTCCCGTCACTTCGTTCCGCTCACTCGACTTCCCACGTCAAATGGGTCGTCTCGTTCCCGTCACTTCGTTCCGCTCACTCGACTTCCCAGGTCCAGCCGGCGATCTGTGGGTCGTCCTCGCCGTGCTCACGGGTGTAGCTGCGCGCGGCGAGGCGGGCGTCGACCATGCGCTGCCGCAACAGAGCCGCTCGACTGGCCAGCCAGTCGACCCGGTCGATGACGTCGATGACCAGATGGAAACGGTCCAGGTCGTTGAGCATCACCATGTCGAACGGCGTCGTCGTGGTGCCGCGTTCCTTGAAGCCGCGCACGTGGATGTGATCGTGGTTGGTGCGGCGGTAGGTGAGCCGATGGATCAGCCACGGGTAGCCGTGGTAGGCGAAGATTACCGGCTTGTCGCGGGTGAACAGGGCGTCGAACTCCCTGTCGGGCAAGCCATGGGGATGCTCGGATTCCGGCTGTAGCCGCATGAGATCGACGACGTTGACGACCCGGACAGCCAGTTCGGGCAATTCGCGACGCAAGATGTCGGCGGCGGCCAGGATCTCCAGCGTGGGGACGTCCCCGGCACAGGCCAAAACAACCTCGGGCTCGGCGGTGGCCGTACTTGCCCACTGCCAGATGCCCAGGCCGCGGGTGCAGTGCGCGATGGCCTCGTCCATGTCCAGGTAGGCCAGCGCGGGCTGCTTGCCGGCGACGATGACGTTGACGTAGTTACGGCTTCGGAGGCAGTGGTCGGCCACCGACAGCAGCGTGTTGCCGTCCGGCGGCAGATATACCCGCGTCACCTCCGGCCGCTTATTGGCGACCAGGTCGATGAATCCCGGATCTTGATGGGACGCGCCGTTGTGGTCCTGGCGCCAGACGTGGGAGCTCAGCAGGTAGTTCAGCGACGCGATCGGTCGCCGCCACGGCAATTCCCGACTAGTCGCGAGCCATTTCGTGTGCTGGTTGAGCATCGAGTCGACGATGTGGACGAAGGCTTCGTAGCAGTTGAACAGCCCGTGCCGTCCGGTCAGCAAGTAGCCCTCCAGCCAGCCCTGGCAGAGGTGCTCGGAGAGCACCTCCATCACGCGGCCGTCGGGCGCGAGGTTCTCGTCATCGGGCCCGATCTCGGAGAGCCAGACCTTGGCGGTCGCTCCGTAGACGGCGTCTAGCCGGTTGGAGGCGGTCTCGTCGGGGCCCATCAGCCGGAATCGATCCGAGTTGCGGGCAATCACGTCTCGCAGAAAGGTGCCCAGCACCCGGGTGGCCTCATGCGTTACGGCGGCCGGCTGCGACACCGGCACCGCGTAATCGCGGAAGTCCGGCAGGTCGAGGTCGTGCAGCAGCAGCCCGCCGTTGGCATGCGGGTTGGCGCCCATCCGGCGATCGCCACTGGGCGCCAGCGCCCGCAGCTCGGGGCGCAGCGCGCCGTTGTCGTCGAACAACTCCTCGGCCCGGTAGCTGCGCAGCCATTCCTCCAGCTGCGCGCGGTGTTCGGGATTGTCGTGAGTCTCCGCAAGCGGAACCTGATGCGCTCGCCAGGTGCCCTCGACCTTCTTGCCGTCGACCACCTTCGGCCCGGTCCAGCCCTTCGGGGTGCGCAGCACGATCATCGGCCACACGGGTCGCTCCGTCTGGTTGCCGCCGCGCGCGGCACTCTGGATGGCCGCGATGGCGTCGAAGGCATCGTCGAGGGCGGCGGCCAGCTGCTGGTGCACGTCGGCCGGTTCCTCACCGGCGACCGTAATGGGCCGGTAGCCGTAGCCGCGCAGTAGCGACTCCAGCTCGTGGTCGGGGATGCGGGCCAGCACCGTCGGGTTGGCGATCTTGTAGCCGTTGAGCTGCAAGATGGGCAGCACCGCGCCGTCTGTGGCCGGGTTGAGGAATTTGTTGGAGTGCCAGCTGGCGGCCAGTGGCCCCGTTTCGGCTTCGCCGTCGCCGACCACGCAGGCGACGACCAGGTCCGGATTGTCGAAAGCCGCACCGTAGGCGTGTACCAGCGCGTACCCGAGCTCACCACCCTCGTGAATCGATCCCGGGGTCTGGGCCGCAACGTGACTGGGGATGCCGCCGGGGAAGGAGAACTGCCGGAAGAGCTTTCGCAGTCCTTCGGCGTCTTCCTCGATGCCGGTGTACACCTCGCTGTAGGTGCCCTCGAGGTAGGCGTTTGCGACGAGCGCGGGGCCGCCGTGGCCTGGTCCGGTGACGTAGATGACGTTGGCGTCTCGGTTGCGGATGATCCGGTTCAGATGCGCGTAGATCAGGTTGAGCGCCGGAGTGGTGCCCCAGTGCCCCAGCAGCCGCGGTTTGACGTGCTCGGACGACAGCGGTTCAGTCAGCAGCGGGTTATCCAGCAAGTAGATCTGCCCGACCGACAGATAATTCGCGGCGCGCCAGTATGCATTGATCAGGTCGAGTTCGTTATCGGCAAGAGTCGCGGGTTCAGTCGTCAGCGAAGTGGGGGTTTCGGCGGTCACTTGGCCCATTGTCCATGCGGCGGGTGAACACCTCGCGGTACAAGACGCGCCGGTTTACTCGTCGCCGCGAGCCCGCGCCTCGTAGTCCTTGCGCTTGTCGGCATCGACGTCATCGGTGAAGACATGCTCGCCGCCCAGCACGCGGTTCAGGCTCTCGGATACCGAGCGCGGCATGAATTTTTGCGACGCGATGATCGCGCCGGCCATCTTCGTGACCCGCACCCGCGGCCTGGGGTGGGCTACCAGTTTGACGATCGCGTCGGCGATGTCGGCCGGCTCGGCGTTCTTGATGCCCTTGGCCCCGGAGGTGCCGGCGATGAGTTCGGTGTTCACAAACGTTGGCATGACGACCGAGAACTTGACGCCGGCCTGACGGTATTCGATTCTGGCCGCGTCGGTGAAGCCGATCACCGCGTGCTTGCTGGCGCAGTAGGTGGCCGCCCCGGCGAGATACGTCTCCCCGGCGAGGGAGGCGATGTTGATGACGTGTCCGGATCCGCGGGGGATCATGCGCTGCGCTGCCAGCTTGCTGCCCAGGATGACGCCGTACACATTGATGTCGAGGATGCGCCGGGTGACCGCCTCCGGCTCATCGACAATCCGGCCGAGCGGCATGATTCCGGCGTTGTTGACCAGCACGTCGATCGGGCCGAGTTGGCGCTCGACTTCGTCGAGGAAGTCGGAGAACGAATGCGGGTCAGTGACGTCGAGTTTCTTGTAGACATCCAGGCCGAGCGCGGCGCCCGACTCCTTCACCCGCACTTCGTCGACGTCGCCGATCGCGACTGTGGCACCCAAATTGTGCAATGCCGTCGCGGTGGCCAGTCCGATTCCCCGAGCGCCGCCGGTGATCACGATGACCTTCCCGCGGACCTTCAGGCCGATGGATGTCGTGTCCGCCATGTGCGTCCCTTCTAAATCCTTGACGGGTGTCAACTTGGCAATCTGGTAAGCACAGCACTCGACGTCGGGCTGCGCAACAGCCTCCGATGGCCAGCGCGGGCCGGATGTGCAGATACTGCAACGATGACCGAGGTGCGCGCGGCCGTCCCGGCGGATGCCTACGACGTGGCCCGAGCGCACGTCCGATCGTGGCAGTCGGCCTACCGCGGACTTATCGCCCCGGAATACCTCGACAGTCTCAGACCCGATGTCTGGGCCAGCCGATACACCTTCGGTCGCATGGGGCTGCGGCTCCCGTCCACCTTGGTCGCGGTCGACGGCTCTGCGATCTGCGGCTTGGTCACCACAGGTCTGTGTCGCGACGCTGACCTACCGAATTTCGGTGAGCTGATGGCGATCTACGTCGATCCCGCGTATTCGCGTACCGGCGTTGGGCGTTTGCTCATGACCGCTGCCCGCGCACGGCTGCGCCTCCTAGGAGTGGCGGGAGCTTTGTTGTGGGCGTTGGACGGCAATGTGCGTGCCCGGCGGTTCTACGAACGCGATGGGTGGTGGTTCGATGGCGCATGCCGCACAGTGACTTTCGGCAACCAACCGGTGGAACAGGTGCGTTATCGACGCACGCCTGTCTAGGCCCGCTATGGCCAGTATTCGTTCATCGGTTGGGCGAATTTGTCATTGTTGGTGAGCCGGGGAAGTCCGAGCGAGTCTTCGATGGTGCGCAGCAGGCTGTAGTGGTTGTTGTAGTTAACGGCAACGAAGTGGCCTTGGCGCATCCCGGAGTTCGGTGACGGGATAACGATCATGGGGATGTGATTTCCCTCGTTACCGATGCCCAGATACAGGTTGTCGTAGTCCTCGTCCCAAGTGATGAAGATGGCGGTGCGCTGCGTTTGGAACGCGGGCGAATTCAAGATCGTGGGCAGCGTGGCTGCGAGGAACTGGTCGCCCGCTCGGATGTTGTATTGGTGAGTCGTGAGTTGGCTGAGGATGAATCGGACGTCGTTGCACCCTTCCTGGTTGTGGCATTCGTTCGCGGCGAACCACACGTAATTCGGGGTGGTGGCTGTCGAGGCGAGATCCGTGGCCATCTGCGTCAGCGGCAGCACGTGTGCCTGGCAGCGCGCGGTGTTGGAGATTATGTTGTGGAAAGCCAGGAATGGCAGTTCATCAGGGCTGTAGGGACCCGAGGAGCCCGTGAAGCATGGGCTTGGCATGGATTGCTCGTAGGAGGCCCACGTCTTGTGTGCCGCCTCGATGTTGTCGGCCAGGTTGGGTGCGTCGAAGCAGTCCTTGGGGCAGTTCCAGTTCACGTTGAAGTTGGTCCCGCCGAGGATCGGGTAGTAGTTCGGGTCGCTGGGGTGGGTCAGACCAAAATAGTTCGATCCATATCCGTAGGTGTTGATCAGGCTGTTGATGTACGGCGCGTTGCGGCTGCCGACAATGTCTTTCACACCATGGTTCTCCAAATAGATCATGAACACGTGATCAAGGGGACCGACTTTCGACAGGGGTGGTGTGGGCGGCGGTGGCGCGGGCAGTAAAGCGCCGACGGTGAACGAGATGTTGTCGGCGTAGGCGTTGTTGTAGTGGCTGGGCGCCGGGTTGCAATCCTTAAAGGTCACGACCACAACTGCGCTGCGGGTACCCGCCGGGATCGTCCCGGAGCTGTCGCGTTCGAGCAGCACGGTCCTGAGCCGGCGTTGGAGTACACCGACCGGCCCGATCTTGCCGGTGCCCAGCTGAGACTGATTGGCCGCCAGGAAGTTTACGGTGACCGACGCTTCGGACGGGTCTTCGAAGAAGCCTCCGAGCCATCCGCTCAGCCTGTAGGACACTGTGCCGGTGTCGATCTGGGATGCTGCGCCGCTGAGGTCGACGGTTTGGGTGAGTGTGGACGCGGCGACATTTCCACCGCCGAAGAATTGCATACCGCCGTCAGGGGGGCCGTCGTTCGGCTTCGGAAATTGAAAAAAGCTTGGAAAACGTGGTGACGGCGAGGACAACGGATTCGGCGGGCGAGTGATGGTGCCGTATTTGACCACGGTCGGTGTGCCGGTCACGGTCCAGCCCGGGATCGACACCGAACTGTATCCCGTCAATGACGGGTCGCCGAGTTCGGCGCCCGGGTTGACCAATAAGTTCGGGCTCTGGATCGGCGCGGGGTCGACGGCCGATGCGGGGCCGGTGTCCGTCGACAAGAGCAGCAGCGCAACCCCCGCGAGCGCACCAGGCACCCGACAAAAGCGACGGAACACCAGGCACTCATCTCTGTGGTTGGGACGCTGCGCATTGCTCCGTCGATGGTGACGGACGCCACGCCGCACGCCTACGTTGTTGCGCAAACTGAGATCGAGGAGTTGCCTTTTGGTGACCGCGTTGATGACGTGATTCCACCGGAAATCGGGTAGGGGATTGTGTTGTCCCCGTGCGGGATTTCGGCGGTAACGGGCTTCGCAGTTGGCGGAACATCTACTCGGCCATACTGAGAATCACAATGGCGCGAACGCGCAATCGACACGTGCCTGTAGCGATAACGCCCACCGCACAAAGCTGATTCGGATACACGCCCGGTCGAACCCGCAGTGTTCGTCGAGCGGTGCAGACAGGTCGGGCGCTCGAATCTACTGAACAGCAAGGGTTCTGACAACGCGGGGCGAATATCCGCGGGCCCGCCCGAACACGGTTCGCACAGCCAACCCTTTTCAACTACTAGCCGGCGACGGGGGTTTCCAGGTGCCTAGACATTGCGCCCCGACGCGGGCCGGTGATCAGCTCAGAGCAAGCCAGGCCAGGCTGGCGCCGCCGGCCACCGCACAGTAGATCGCGAACGGAGTGAGGGTGCGGGTCTGGAAGTACCGCGTGAGGTAGCGCACGGCAAGGTAGGCGCTGACGAAAGAGGCGATGCTGCCCACTAGGACTTGGCCGTGGATTCCGGTTCCAAGGGGCCCGAATAGTTCTGGGATCTTATACACCCCGGCGGCCAGAATGATGGGCGTCGCCAGCAAGAAGGAAAAGCGTGCGGCGTCTTCGTGGGACAGGCCGCGCCACAGGCCGGCCACAATGGTGATGCCCGAGCGGCTGATGCCGGGAAGCAGGGCAAGGATTTGGGCGGAACCGATCAGCACACCGCGGCGCAACGGTAGTTGGGACAACCGATTGTCGACGGCCTCGCCGCTGTGTGCGGGTTGTTCGTCGGCCGGGTGGTCTTGGGTGGGCGTGGGTGCGATTCGTCGGCGGAGCACCTCGCCCGCATACAGGGCGATGCCGTTGACGAGCAGGAAGACCGCCGCCGGGATGGGCTTGCCGAGTGTGGTGCGAAACAGTTGTTCAAGGGCCAGCCCGGCCAGCCCCACCGGGATGGTGGCCCCCACGATCAGCCAGGCGAGGCGCTCATCGGGAGTTTGGATTCGGCGGTACCGCACGGAGGAGAAGAATCCAGCCAGAATGCGCACCCAGTCACGCCAGAAGAAGACCAGCAGGGCGGCGGCGGTAGCCACATGGAGGCCGACGATGAACGCAAGGTAGGGCGATTCGGGTGCGGAGACGTTCAAGTCCTCGGCCCATCGCCCGCCGACCAGCGCCGGTACCAACACCGAGTGTCCGAGGCTAGAGACCGGAAATAGCTCGGTGACGCCCTGGAACGCGCCGACGACCAGGGCCTCGACATAGCTCAAGTGCGCGCTCATATATTGGGTCCTCCATCGGATGGTCTCGGCAGGCACCGCCTTGCGGATCGGCCTGTGACGATAGCCGACGCCATCCTCACCGGAGATTCCCGACCGAGAATTGGGCCATACCTGATCGGTTGTGCACCGAATCGGCTTGCCCAGCTGGCTTTTTGGCTGATGGCGCGTTGGCCGGCGTAGCCAGCGCCCGCGCATACCAACCTGACCAGGCGGGTACGGTGTGCAGATGGCCGACAGGTTGCTCGATGCCGTGCGCGTCCTGGACTTGTCTAGTGGTGTCGCCGACCCGGTGACCCGCCTGTTCGCCGACCTGGGTGCCGACGTCCTCAAAGTGGAACCCCCGGGCGGAAGTCCGGGACGCGACGCGTTGCCGACCTTGGCCGGTGCCAGCATCCCGTTCGCCGTGCATAACGCCAACAAACGCAGCACGGTGCTGGACCCGTTCGACGACGACGACTGCCGCCGGTTTATCGACCTCGCCGCGGAGGCCGACATCGTCGTGGACGATGGCCGCTACGGACAGGCCGCCACGTTCGGAACGTCGGGTGAGGAGTTGGCCGCTCACCACCAGCACCTGGTGGTGCTGTCGATCACCGACTTCGGTGCGACGGGTCCGCGATCATTGTGGCGAGCCACCGATCCCGTGTTGTACGCGATGTGCGGCTCGCTGTCTCGATCCGGTCCCAGCACCGGCACCCCTGTGTTGCCGCCCGACGGTATCGCGTCGGCAACCGCCGCCGTCCAGGCCGCATGGGCCGCCCTCGTTGCTTATTACAATCGATTGCGTTGCGGTACAGGTGATTACATCGACTTCTCGCGGTTCGACGCCGTCGTCATGTCGCTCGACCCGGCGTTCGGGGCGCACGGCCAAGTCGCTGCCGGCATCCGCCGCACGGGGCGGTGGCGGGGCCGCCCGAAGAACCAAGACGCTTACCCGATCTATCCGTGCAAGGACGGCTACGTCCGGCTCTGCGTAATGGCACCGCGGCAGTGGCGCGGGCTGCGGCGCTGGCTGGGAGAGCCGGAAGGTTTCCAAGACCCGAAATACGACGTGATCGGCGAGCGTTTTGCGGCCTGGCCCGACATCAGCGTGTTGATCCAGGCGTTGTTCGCCGAACAGACGATGAAGGATCTGGTGACCGCCGGACAGGCGAACGGGGTGCCGATCGCCGCGGTGCTGACGCCGTCGGACATCCTGAACTCCGAACATTTCCACGCGGTCGGCGCGATCGCCGACACCGACCTCGTCCCCGGCATACGCACCCGTGTGCCCACCGGATACTTCGTCGTCGACGGGAAACGCTCCGGTTTCCGTGCGCCGGCCCCCGCCGCGGGGCAGGACGAACCATGCTGGCGCGGGAATCCAGCGGTGGTGCCCTCACCCCCCGGCAGAGTCGGCGACTATCCTTTTGCAGGGCTTCGGATTCTGGATCTGGGCATCATCGTCGCCGGGGGCGAGCTGAGTCGGTTGTTCGGCGACCTGGGCGCCGAGGTCATCAAAGTTGAAGGTGCTGACTACCCGGATGGACTGCGGCAGGCCCGCATTGGCGAGGCCATGAGCGAGTCATTTGCCTGGACACACCGCAACAACCTGGGATTCGGCCTGGATCTGCGCAGCACCAAAGGCAAGGAGATCTTCGCCCGGTTGGTCGCCCAGGCCGACGCCGTCTTCGCCAACTTCAAGCCGGGAACTCTCACGGCCCTGGGTTTTTCCTACGAAGCGTTGCATGCCATCAACCCGCGGATCGTGCTCGCGGGGAGCAGCGCTTACGGCAACGAGGGCCCGTGGAGCACCCGGCTGGGCTACGGGCCGTTGGTTCGTGCCGCGACCGGTGTCACGCGCCTTTGGACGGCCGACGATCCGGAGAACCAGGGCGGCACCACACGGCATGCCTTTTACGACGCGACCACGATCTTTCCCGACCACGTGGTCGGGCGGATCACTGCCGTCGCGGCACTGGCCGCACTGATCCACCGCAATCGGACGGGCAGCGGGTCCCACGTCCACATCTCGCAGGCCGAAGTCGTGGTCAATCAACTCGACACCTTGTACGTCACTCAAGCCGCACTGGCCGCGGGCATCTCCCGAATCTCCGATGACACCAGCCTGCACGCCGTCTACCCGTGCGCAGGCGACGACGAATGGTGCGTCATCTCGATTGGCTCAGACGACGAATGGCGCTGCGCCACAACCGTTTTCGATTATCCCGCATGGGCCGAAGATCCGCGCTTCGCCACCGGCCAGGCGCGCCTGGCCAACCGGCGGGAGTTGGTGGAATTGGTTTCGGCCTGGACCCGCACGCGCACCCCGGTGCGGGCCGCTCAACTGCTGCAGTCGTCCGGAGTTGCGGCCGGACCGATGAACCGCCCGCCGGACATATTGGAAGATCCCCAGCTGATCGAGCGAAAACTGTACTCCGACATGGTCCATCCGCTGATCGAACGTCCACTGCCGGCCGAGACGGGTCCGGCACCGTTTCGGCACATTCCGGCCGCCCCGCAACGCCCGGCGCCAGTGTCGGGCCAGGACACCGTCGAGATCTGCCGAAAGCTGCTCGAGATGAGCCCTGAAGAGACCAAGCAGCTGATCACCGACCACGTCCTGTTCGGTGCGGCCGGCAGCGCTTAGCATGGGCCGATGGCAGCGCCCGCAAAGCTACCCGCAGAGTTTTTCATCGGTGGCCGCTTCTGGACCGCCGACAACGTGGAGCCGGTGGTGGAGGCGGCTACCGGTGACCCGCTCGGCGACGGCGCCTGCGTAACCGAGTCCGATATCGACGACGCGGTGGCCGCCGCGCGTCGAGCACTGCCCGAGTGGCGAGCCAGCTCGCCGCACCACCGCGCCGGGATTCTGGTCGCGATGGCCGACGCGCTCAAGTCCCGCGCGCAGGCCACCAGCGAGCTGGTCAGCAGGGAGAACGGGATGCCGATCTCGCTGTCCCGGGGCGCTAACGGCGCCTTCCCAGCTTTGCTGTTGCGGTATTACGCCAAGCTGATCACCGAGATCCCGGTCGAGGAAGTCCGGCCCGGCGTGACCGGGCACACGATTGTTCGCCGCGAGGCTGTCGGCGTGGTGGCCGCGATCATCCCGTGGAACTACCCGCAGGCACTGGCCGCGATGAAGATCGCGCCGGCGCTGGCGGCGGGCTGCACAGTGGTCCTCAAAGCATCGCCCGAAACCGCTTTGGATGCATTGGTTTTCGCTGAGGCCGCCGTCGAAGCCGGGGTGCCGGCCGGGGTCTTGAACGTGGTGTCTGGCGGCCCGGCGGCGGGCGCCTACCTCGTTTCACACCCGGACGTCGACAAAGTCGCGTTCACCGGCTCGACGGCCACCGGGCGCGTAGTGGCCGAAATCTGCGGCCGGCTGATGCGCCCGGTCACCCTGGAACTCGGTGGTAAGTCGGCGGCGATCATCCTCGACGATGCCGACCTGGACGCAACGATGCGCGGGTTGCGCACCGCGTCGTTCGTCAACAACGGGCAGACCTGCCATCTGAGCTCCCGCATCCTGGCGCCGCGATCCCGCTACGACGACATCGTCGACGCGGTCGCGGCACTGGCCGACGGCATGGCAGTGGGTGATCCGCTGAACCCGGCCACCGAGATCGGCCCAATGGTCAGCGCGCGGCAGCGTGAACGCGTGCTCAGCTACATCGCGCTCGGTAAGGACGGCACTGCGAGACTGGTTGCCGGCGGCTGCGTTCCAAAGGACCAAACCCGGGGCTGGTTCGTGTCGCCGACGGTGTTCGCCGACGTCGAGAACTCCGACCGCCTGGCACGCGAGGAGATATTCGGGCCGGTGCTGACCATTAGTCCCTACGACTCCGACGACGAGGCGATCGCGCTTGCCAACGACAGCGAGTTCGGCCTTGCCGGCACCGTCTGGTCAACCGACACCGACCGTGCCACCAACGTTGCCCGGGCCGTACATACCGGCTCTATCGGAGTCAACGACTACGCGCTCGACATCCGCTCACCGTTCGGCGGGGTCAAGGCCAGCGGTCTCGGCCGGGAGTTGGGCCCCGAAGGACTCGAGGCCTACCGGACGCTCAAGTCGATCTACCGCACCGGCCCGGCCTAGGCCCCACCACGCCGAGCGTGACGCTGTCGTCACGTTCGATGCGCGCCACGCTAGGTTCGATCCATGACCGTCGACCCCAGGACACCGGTGTTGATCGGCTACGGCCAGGTCAATCATCGCGGCGAGATCGACCCGGAAACGCGGTCCGTCGAACCGATAGATCTGATGGCCGCCGCGGTCCGGCAAGCTGCCGATTCCCGGGTGATCGAAGCGGTGGATTCCATCCGCGTGGTGAACGTGCTGTCAGCACAGTACCGGGATCCCGGACTGCTGCTCGGCGAGCGAATCGGCGCCGCTGACTTCACCACTTTGTACAGCCCCGTCGGGGGCAATGTGCCGCAGTCGCTGGTCAACCAGGCTTGCCTGGACATCCAGCGGGGCCGGGCCGGGTTGGTGCTGCTTGCCGGCGCCGAAACGTGGCGCACCAGGAGGGGGCTGCGGGCCAAAGGCAGCAAACTGGTGTGGACAGTTCAAGGCGAATCCGTGCCGAAGGCCGAGGTCAGCGGCAGCGACGTCCCGATGGCCGGTGAGGCGGAAATCAGGATTCACCTGGATCGGCCGGCCTACGTCTATCCGCTGTTCGAGGAGGCGCTTCGCATCGCCAACGGCGAGTCAATCGAGCATCACCTCAAGCGCATCGGCGAGTTGTGGGCACGCTTCAACGCCGTCGCGGTCGACAATCCGCACGCATGGATCCGCACACCGATGACCGCCGACGAAATCTGCCAACCCGGCCCGCAGAATCGGATGATCAGCTGGCCGTACACCAAGCTGATGAACTCCAACAACATGGTTGACCAGGGCGCCGCGCTCATCCTGACCTCGGTCGAGCAGGCGACACGCCTGCAAGTCCCCGCCGAACGTTGGATTTACCCGCATGCGGGCACCGACGCGTATGACACCCCCGCCATCGCCGAGCGTGACGAGTTGCACCGCTCTGCGGCCATCCGGATCGCCGGCGCGCGGGTGCTGAAGCTGGCCGGCCTGAGCATCGACGATATCGACTACGTCGACCTGTACTCCTGCTTTCCCTCCGCCGTTCAAGTGGCGGCGGCCGAACTGGGACTAAGCGTGGACGATTCCGCCCGCCCGCTCACCGTCACCGGCGGACTGACGTTCGCAGGCGGCCCGTGGAGCAACTACGTGATGCATTCCATTGCCACCATGGCAGAGTTGCTGGTGGCCAATCCCGGGCGGCGCGGCCTCATCACCGCCAACGGCGGCTACCTGACCAAACACAGCTTCGGCGTCTACAGCACCGAGCCGCCGGCCGAATTCCGTTGGGAGGACGTGCAACCCGCGGTCGACCGAGAGCCCACCCGGGACGGATTGGTGGAGTGGGAAGGTGTCGGCACCGTCGAAGCATGGACGACACCGTTCAACCGCGAGGGGCAACCGGAGAAGGTTTTCCTGGCCGTGCGCACGCCCGACGGTGCGCGCACACTGGCCGTGATGACCGATAGCGCCGCGGCGCACGCATCCGTGCGTGACGATATCGGTGGCGCCAAGGTTGCCGTCACCGCAGACGGCAGCGCGACACTGCAGTAACCCGGCCGAAGACATCACGCCAGCTCAGCACGCCGTTTGCGCAGTAACGGTCGCGTAGGTCATACCGACTTGCCTATTGTTTAGTCTGACGTTCGGGAGGTGAGTCCAGGTGCACATCCTGGTTACCGACGCCACCAGCGCACTCGGGCGGCTGGTTGCACGGCAGCTGATCGCTGCTGGGCACACGGTAAGCGGGATTGCTGAGCGACCACATGCCTACCTGGACCGCAACGTCGAATTTATTTGCGCGTCGTTGCGCGACCCGATCCTGCAAGAACTCACCGACGAAGCCGATGCGGTGATCCACCTGGCCCCGATCGACACCACCGCACCCGGCAGCGCCGACATCGACGGGGTTGCGCATCTGACCGATGCGGCCGCCCGCGCCGGTGCCCGGCTGCTGTTCGTGTCCCAAGCCGCAGGTCGGCCCGACCTGTATCGGCCCGCCGAGGAACTGGTGTCCTCAAGTTGGGGACCGAGTTTGGTCATCCGGATTGCGCCGCCAGTCGGCCGCCAGCTCGACTGGATGGTGTGCCGCACCGTGGCCACGCTGCTGCGCACCAAGGTCTCGGCGCAGCCGATGCGAGTGCTGCACATCGACGACCTGGTGCGCTTCCTGGTTTTGTCGCTGAACACCGACCGCACCGGCGTCGTGGAGCTCGCCACCCCGGACACCGTCAATGTGATCACCGCCTGGCGGCTGCTGCGATCCGCTGACCCGCGTTCCCGGCTGCATCGGGTTCGCAGCTGGTCACAGCTGATTCCGGTAATGAATATCGCGGCGGCGCAAGAGGATTGGATGTTCGAGTACGGCTGGCAGGCGCTCGAGGCAGTTGCCGACACCGCGCGTGGACTTGTCGGCCGCCGACTCGATGCCGCCGGCGCGACCAGCCACGGCGGTCAGCTGGCGCTACCCGTGGAGGTTCTCCCGCGCTCCAGGCCGTCCGAGGAGTTGCACAGCGCGGCACCGGAGGGCATGGAGGGCGAATTCGACGACCGGATTGATCCGCGGTTCCCGGTCTTCAGTGCGACCAGCCTCGCCGAAGCGCTGCCCGGACCACTAACCCCGATAACGCTGGATGTTCAGCTGAGCGGATTGCGCACAGCGAATCGGGTGCTGGGTCAGGTGCTCGCACTCGGCGGCGTGGTGGGCGAAGAATGGGGGAGCAGGGCCATCGCGGTGTTCGGTCATCGCCCCTACGTCGGCGTATCGGTCAACATCGTCGCTGCCACCCAGCTGCCCGGCTGGGACCAGCACGCCATCGCCCGGGGCGCCCTGGTCGGCCAGCCGCAGATCGGCGACCCCCTCCCGTTCGGCGAGCCTGCACTGGCGGGCGGAGCACTCGGGTCAGTCGCCAAAGCGGTCGCGGGGGGACGGTCACTGGCCCTGTTGCGCCATCTGAGGTCCGACACGCGGGCCTACAGTGCCGCCGCCGAGGCTGAAGACCTCGCTGCGGCACAATTGATGTCGCTGCCGGATGCCGGCCTGGAAGTTCGGATCCCGCTGTTGCGGGATCGCATTCACCAAGGCTGGATTCTTACCGCAATGTGGTTGATTGACACCGGCGTCACCGCGGCGGCGCTGGAGCACACGCGGGCGGGTCAGAGCGTGGCCGGGGTGGGCATGATCATGGAAAGCACCCGCATCGCGGCAGAGGCCACCGAGCTGGCAGCGGTGTTGCGCGCCGATCCGCCACTGTGTGCGCTGGCCCGCGAAGGCAACCTGGCCAGTATCCGTGCGTTGTCACCGACCGTCGCTGCCGCGCTCGATGCCGTCGTGGCACGGATCGGGCACCGTGGGCCAGGGGAAGCCGAGCTGGCCAGCCCGACGTTCAGCGACGATCCGTCGATGCTGCTGATGGCAGCCGCTGTAGACGCCGTAGACACCGTAGCCGCTCCCGCGCCCGCGGAGCCGACACCACCGGCGACGCTGGCCCGGCGGCTGGCCACCAACGCCCGCGGTTCGCGGGAGCTGGCCCACGACACCACTCTCCGGTTCACCCACGAGCTCCGGATGACGTTGCGCGAGTTGGGCTCTCGGCGGGTCTCGGCGGACCTGATCGACATGGTCGATGATGTGTTCTACCTGACCTGCGACGAACTGGTCACCATGCCGGCCGACGCCCGGCTGCGGATCAAGCGCCGCCGCGCCGAACGGGAACGGTTGCAGGTGCAGCGCCCACCCGACGTCATCGACGGGACGTGGACTCCCGTCGACGGCAGCCCCGAGACCTCGGGATCGCGGCCCGCGGCCGACTAGGCTCAGGCCAACGTCAACTCAGCAGGTCGGCCAACGGCGACTGCGGATCGGCCAGCTTGTCGACGTCGACCGGAGCCTTCGATCGGATCAGGGCCTTGACGTCGTCGAGCACATCCCAGACATTGACATTCATTCCAGCCAGTACCCGGTTGTCGCTAGCAAGCCAAAACGCGACGAATTCACGGCCGGCAACGTCGCCGCGGAACACCACCCGCTCAAAGCTGGGCGCATGTCCGACGTATTCCATGCCGAGCTCGTATTGGTCGGTGAAGAAGTAGGGCAGTTCAGCGTATTCGCTTGGCTTACCGAGCATCCCGGCTGCCGCCACCGCCGGTTGTTTGAGCGCATTGGCCCAGTGCTCGGTGCGGATCCGGGTACCAAACAGCGGATGTTCGGCGGCGGCGATATCGCCGACCGCGTAGATGTCGGGATCGCTGGTGCGCAACGACGCATCGACTAGCACCCCGCCGTCTCCGATAGACAGCCCGGCCTGTTCGGCGAGTTCGACGTTCGGCTTGGCGCCGACGGCCACCAGCACGGCCTCGGCGGCCACCGTTGACCCGTCGCGCATCCGCAGGCCGGTGGCCTTGCCGTCGTTGGTAGTGATCTCCTCGACCTGCGTCGCCAGCCGCAAATCGACCCCGTGATCGCGATGCAGGGTGGCAAACACTTCGCCGACTGTTTCTCCAAGTGCGGCCACCAGCGGTTGTTTGGCGGTCTCGACGACGGTCACATCGACGCCGCGCTGGCGAGCAGCGGCGGCCACCTCCAATCCGATCCACCCGGCGCCCACCACGGCCAGCGAAGACCCTTCGCTCAGAACAGCATTCAGCACCACAGCGTCTTCGTAGGTGCGCAGATAGTGGACTCCGTCGGCGTCAGATCCAGGTATTGGCGGGCGCCGTGAGGCCGATCCCGTCGCCAGCAGCAGCTTGTCGTAGCGCGCGGGGGTGCCGTCAGGAAGTCCGACGGTGTGTCCGGCGATGTCCAAGGACGACACCCGCGAGCGAAGTCTCAGGTCGACGTTGTTATCGCGGTACCAGTCGGAGTTCTGCACAGTGAAATCGCTTAACGTTTTTTTCCCGGCCAGATACTCCTTGGACAGCGGGGGTCGCTCGTAGGGCAGATGCTCCTCGTCGGCGAACAAAATGACATGTCCATCAAAGTTGCTCTCGCGCAAGGCTTCTACCGCTTTGGCTCCAGCAAGTCCGCCGCCGACGATGACGAAAGTAGTCGAGCTGGTCATGATTTGGTGCTCCGTCCGGTTGCAGTGCCAGCCTACTCGCGCCGGCTTAACTCAAGAGTTCGCGCATCCAGAGCGCATTGCGGACAGCATGCCCACCCAGGTCGTTGTTGAAGTACATCCACACATCCCTGCCGTCGCTGTCCCATTCGGCGATCAGGCCCGCCCACCACCGTAGGTCCTTTTCCGGGTACGAGCCCGCATACATGGCGTCCGGATCAGGTCCGTGCATCCGGACGTACACCAGGTCGGTGGTGGCCCGCGGAATGCACGGCAGACCTGCGCCGCTCATCACCACATACGCGGCGCGGCGGCGTTCCAGTAATTCGTACACGGCAGGGTCATTCCACGAGGGATGGCGCAGCTCGACGGCCACCCGGATCGACTCCGGCATGCAGCGCAGGAAGAAATCCAAGCGCGCGTCATCGCGCCGTTGCTCCGGATGCAACTGGACCAGCAGCACTCCGTGGCGATCACCCAGCAGATGCCAACAACGTTCGAATCGCTCGATCCACGGCTCTGGCGAGGCCAGCCGACGGTAGTGGGTTAATCCGCGATGTGCCTTGACCGACATGGTGAAACCGACCGGCAGCTGCTCACGCCACCCCGCGAAGGTGGTGTCCTTGGGCCAGCGGTAAAAACTGGCGTTGAGCTCGACGGTGTCGAACACCTCCGCGTAGCGGGACAACCGGCGCGCGGACGGCATGCCGGGCGGGTACAGCACATTCAGCCAATGGTTGTAGGACCACCCGGATGTACCTATCCGTATGGTCACCGCCGGATCAACCGGTCACCTGCCGGCGCGCGTCGTCGTCCAGCGATATCCTGACGAGCGCGGCGGCCAGCCGCGCATTGTTGCGCGGCGCAAGAGCTCCCAGCTTTGCCGGTTGAGAGGGCAAACCCAATTGCTTTGCCGTGGCGGTGGCGCGGTCGTCGAAGTACGGCTGGACCCAACTCCACACGTCTTGCACTTCGCGTAAGTAGATGTCCGCGCCGGTGTCGCCGATTCCCTTGAATTCCTTGAGCATTCGTTTCGCCGCAGCGACGTCGTGCCCGCTACGGTCGGCAAGTTCGCGCAGATCGCCCGAATATTCAGCGCGGACTCGCTCGGACATGTCGGTGAGCCGGGTCGCCGAGCTTTCGTCGTAGCGCACGTAGTGGGCGCGACCGAACGCGTCGATCATGGTTTGCCGATCCGATGCCAGCACAGCCTTCGGCGTGCGCAGGCCCGCCTTGAACAGTTCGCGCGCCGCACTCATGGCGATGGCCGCGTCTATTGGCTTGCTGGCAAGCATGCACAGGACCAGGAGCTGAAACAGCGGCATGGGCTTGTCGTTGATCTTGATTCCCGCTTCGGCTGCATAGGTGGTACCCGCAAGGTCGAGCAGTCGTCGCACCAGGTGCTCGCGCTTGGACATGTGCACCCGCGTACCCGCACCGCACCCCGGTCAACCGCACCGGTTATTTGGCGGGCAGGGTTCGCGCGTAGCCCACGCCACGCGTGACCCAGCCCTGCAGTTGGCGCCGGGTTTGCACTCCGGCGGCGGCAACGCGTAACCAGCCGCGGGTTTCCCGGCCCGCCATCACCATGACGCTGACGTGGGCACGCTCCACGAGCTTGTCAGTGTCCTCCGGAGGCACCCGCACCAGCAAGCCGCCCTGGCCGCTAACGGCCACCGACATGTTGCCGTTGATCAGGAACGCGAGGCCGCCGAACATGCGTTTATCCTCGACGCCCCGCTGACCGGCGAGGAGTTCGCGGATCCCGTTTGCCAGGTCTTCGTCGTAGGCCACTTCACTCCAGGTCCACCCGAATGGTCAGCAGGTCGGTGCCCATCGCGACCACGCCCGCGCTGTTGAGCCGGGGTAAGCTCCGCAGCCGCTGCCGCGGGTCATCGTCGGCCAGCAGATGCGCGGTTCCGCTGCGCCACTGGCCATTGATGCGTACCCGTACTGCCGGGTTGGCCTTGATGTTGTAGACGTAGTCCGAATGCTCGCCGTGTTCGGAAACCATCCAGAACTGGTTGTCCACCATGCGCCCGCCAACCGCGGTGCGCCGCGGCTGCCCGGACTTTCGGCCGGTGGTTTCCAGCATGGTCATCGGCAACTGCCGACCTACCGGATTGACTAACAGCCGCTGCACGCGGTGGACCATCTCCCGTTTGAGGTTCACGACTCCATTCAACGCCGAGCCTGCGGCCGATGTCACGCTCGGCGCCGATATCAGGCCGCGACCGTAGCGGTCTGCGCCACCGGTTGCAGCGCCTGCGTGACGATGTCGGCGACGTCGCTCATGGGCCGCACGTCCAGTGCGTCGAGCACTTCAGCGGGCACCCCTCCAAAATCTGGGTCCAGATCGGGCTCGTTGCGCGACGGAATGAAAACCGTCGACAAGCCTGCCCGTTGGGCGGCCAGCAGTTTCTGCTTCACACCGCCGATCGGCAACACCCGCCCGTTCAGCGTGACCTCGCCGGTCATGCCGACATCCGAGCGGACCTGACGCCCGGTCGCCATCGACACCAGCGCGGTCACCATCGTGACACCGGCCGACGGGCCGTCCTTGGGCACCGCGCCGGCCGGCACGTGCACGTGGATCCGGCGGTCCAGCGCCTTGGGGTCAACGCCCAGTTCCGCAGCGTGCGAGCGCACGTAGGACAGGGCGATCTGCGCGGACTCCTTCATCACGTCACCGAGCTGACCCGTCAGTTGCAGACCCGGCTCGCCGTCGGTCGCTCCGGCTTCGATGTAGAGCACATCGCCGCCCAACCCTGTGACGGCCAGGCCGGTGGCCACGCCAGGAACCGCGGTGCGTTCGGCCGACTCGGGCGTGAACCTCGGGCGACCCAGGTATTCGACAAGGTCCGGCTCGTCCAAGATTTTGCGGACCTTCGGCCCGCTGTCCTCGGCGAGCTTCGTCGTGACCTTGCGCAGCGCCTTGGCCAGCAGCCGCTCGAACTGCCGAACCCCGGGCTCGCGGGTGTAGTCCGCGGCGATCTTGCGCAGCGCCGCGTCGGTGACGACGACCTCGTCGTCGGTCAGCGCCGCGCGGTCCCGCTGCCGGGGCAGCAGGTAGTCGCGGGCGATGGCGACCTTGTCGTCTTCGGTATAGCCGTCGATCTGCACCAGCTCCATGCGGTCCAGCAGGGCCGACGGGATGTTCTCAATCACGTTGGCAGTGGCCAGGAACACCACATCGGACAGGTCCAGATCCAGGTCCAGATAGTGGTCACGGAACGTGTGGTTTTGCGCCGGGTCAAGCACCTCGAGCAGCGCCGCGCTCGGGTCACCGCGATAGTCGGAACCGACCTTGTCGATTTCGTCGAGCAGCACAACGGGATTCATCGATCTCGCCTCGCCGATCGCGCGCACGATCCGGCCTGGCAACGCGCCCACATAGGTGCGGCGGTGCCCGCGGATCTCGGCCTCGTCGCGCACACCGCCCAGGGCGACGCGCACGAACTTGCGGCCCAGCGCCCTGGCCACGCTCTCACCCAGCGACGTCTTGCCGACGCCGGGCGGGCCCGCCAGCACCATCACCGCGCCGGAGCCGCGGCCGCCAACGACCTGCAGCCCGCGCTGGGCGCGGCGGGCACGCACGGCCAGATATTCGACGATGCGGTCCTTGACGTCCTCTAGCCCGTGGTGGTCGGCATCCAGGATCTCCCGCGCGGCGGCCAGATCCGTCGAGTCCTCGGTCTTGACGTTCCACGGCAGCTCGAGCACGGTGTCCAGCCAGGTGCGAATCCAGCCGCTTTCCAGGCTTTGGTCGCTGGCCCGTTCCAGCTTGCCGACCTCGCGCAGTGCGGCCTCACGCACCTTCTCCGGCAGGTCGGCTGCCTGGATGCGGGCCCGGTAGTCGTCTGACCCGTCGGGTTCGCCCTCGCCCAATTCCTTGCGGATGGCGGCCAGCTGTTGGCGCAGCAGGAATTCCTTCTGCGTCTTCTCCATGCCCTCGCGCACATCCTCGGCGATCTTGTCGTTGACCTCGACTTCAGCCAGGTGGCCGCTGGTCCAGTCGATCAGCACGCGCAGCCGCTCGGCGACATCGGTGGTCTCCAGCAGCTGTCGCTTCTGCACATTCGTCATGTAGGACGCATACCCAGACGTATCCGCCAGTGCCGACGGATCGGTCAGGCTGTTGACGTAGTCGACGATCTCCCAGGCCTCACGCCGTTGCAGCATGGCCAGTAGCAGCTTCTTGTACTCCGCCGCCAGGGCCTTGACCTCGTCGGTGACCTCCATCTCGGGCACCTCGGTCGCCTCGACCCACAGCGCCGCACCGGGCCCGGAAGCTCCCGCTCCGATCTGGGCCCTGCGCTCACCGCGCACGACGGCGGCAGTGCCGCCGCCGGCGATGCGTCCGACCTGCAAGATCTTCGCGATCACACCGTGCGATGGATACCGGTCCTCCAGCCGGGGGGCGATCAGCAGCTGCCGCAATTCACTCGCCTGAGCAGCGTCGATTGCCGCCCGCGCGGCGTCGTCGAGCGCGATCGGCACCACCATTCCGGGCAACACAATGGTGTCGGTGACAAACAACACCGGCACCGACTTGGCTTCAGCCATCAATCCTCCAAAAGGTTGAGTCTGCTGCGCTCAACCCAGCTGGGTGCCGATTTGTTCCCGGCGGGGAGATAATCGGCCAATGCCGCTGACCCATCCCGTCCCGCCCTCCCTCGACCCGAACATCATCGAATCCGCGGCCAGAGACCTCGCACCCACCGGTGCAATCACGTTCCTCGTCGACAACGATGCAGTCACCTATGCCGTCGACGGCTCGACGATCCGCGTCGACGAGGGGCAAGGCAATGGCTCCGCTAGTGGCGAGGTCGTCGTGCGCCTTTCCCGCCAGGCCTGGGACGACATGGTTGGCCAAATCCGCACAGTCATCAACCTATTGCTCAGCGACGACCTTGCCTTCGAGCGGGGAGGATTCGAGCAGCTGGCCGACTGGGACCCGATCCTGCGATACCTCCATGCCGGCATCCCGCCGTACGATCCGGCAAAAACCAATCTCCAAGGGCGCGACCCCTTCGCCGCGCTCACGCTCGATGCCAGCGACGACGAGCTGGCGGCGCAGCTACAAACGATGGGCTACCTGCACGTCAAGGCGGTTTTCGGCACCGACGAAATGCAGGTCGCCAACCGCGAGATCGACCGCCTCGCGGCGGAAGCCCGTCCCGGGGATGAGCGGTCCTGGTGGGTCACCGCCGAGGACGGCACGAGCGTCCTGTGCCGATTGGTTTATGCGACGTTACGCTCGCCGGTTCTGGCCGCCCTGGAAAACGACCCCAGGGTGCGCAGGCTCGGCACTCTCATCGACCCCACGTTGCGCGCGGCACCCGACCGGATGGAAGGCAGCGCGGTGTTGCTCAAGGTGCCGGGAAATACCAGCGGGCTATCCAACATCCCCTGGCATCAGGACTGCGGTATGGGTGGACACGCCATCATGTGCCCCACGCTCAGCGTCGGCATTCAAATCACCGGCTCGGACTCCTCGACCGGTAATCTGCAGGTTGTTCCCGGCAGCCACGGTCAGGCTATTCATTACCGGTGGGAACAGCGGCTCCAACAGGTACCGGTCGTGAGCATCGACACCGCCCCTGGTGACGTCACCGTCCATATCCAAGACCTGATGCATGCCTCGCCCCGGCCGACCGGCGCAGGCGGCCGCCGCACCATGTACGTCGCCCACTATCCTCCGCAGCTCTGGCAATACGTGGGGCCAGGCCAGGCCTACAACGACCTGGTACGCAACCGCACCGAACAGGTCGCGCGCCTGCAGTAGCGCCACGGGCCGCTCCCGCCGCCGCGAAATCCCAACTCGCGGTCT
The DNA here is from genome assembly GCA_963784665.1 of uncultured Actinomycetota bacterium. Classification (GTDB taxonomy): domain Bacteria; phylum Actinomycetota; class Actinomycetes; order Mycobacteriales; family Mycobacteriaceae; genus Mycobacterium. The sequence goes on along the minus strand of CAWASA010000016.1, from coordinate 84,831 downwards.
CACCGCAACGAGATTGCCGCCATGGTCGTACTCGAGGCCTCAATCACAGCCATGGCCGCAATCTCGCCGCTGAGGGCGCGAGCGTGATGCTGCCATCACGCTGTCGGACGAGGCCCCAGCCGCTGCAGTTGCGTCACGTGCTTGGGCGAAAGCTCCTCGAGGCAGGTGACGCCGAGCAGGGCCATCGTCCGGATCAGACCGCTCTGCAGGATCTCGATGGCGCGGTTGACGCCTGCCTCGCCGCCGGCCATCAGCCCGTAAAGGTAGGCGCGCCCAACGAGTGTGCACCGTGCCCCCAGCGCGATGGCCGCCACGATGTCGGCGCCCGACATGACGCCGGTATCCAGCAGGATCTCGGTGTCCTTGCTCAACTCCCGCGCTACAGCGGGCAACAGGTGAAACGGGACCGGAGCCCGGTCGAGCTGCCGGCCACCGTGATTGGACAACACGATGCCGTCGACGCCGCGATCGACGACGGCGCGGGCATCCTCGAGTGTCTGGATCCCTTTCACGACGAGCTTGCCGGGCCATCGGGTCTTGATCCAGGCCAGATCGTCGAAGGTGACGCTGGGGTCGAACATGGTGTTCAAGTACTCGCCGACGGTGCCCGACCAGCGATCCAGTGACGCGAATGACAAGGGTTCGGTGGTCAACAGGTCGAACCACCAGCGCGGGCGCGGCAGTGCGTCGAGAACGGTTCGTAGTGTCAACGCCGGCGGGATCGACATCCCGTTGCGAACATCGCGCAACCGCGCGCCCGCGACTGGCACGTCGACGGTGACCAGCAGGGTGTCGAATCCCGCGTCGGCCGCGCGCTGCACCAACGCCATCGAGCGGTCGCGGTCACGCCACATGTATAGCTGAAACCATTTGCGGCCCTGGGGAACGGCAGCCACCAGATCTTCGATGGCGGTGGTGCCGAGCGTGGACAGCGAGAAGGGGATCCCAGCCCTGGCCGCCGCCCGTGCGCCGGCGAGCTCGCCCTCGGTGTGCATCAAACGTGTGAACCCGGTTGGCGCAATCCCGAACGGTAAGGCGACCGGTTGGCCCAGGACATTCCGTCCAGCACACACATTCGTGACGTCACGCAGGATCGTCGGGTGAAACTCTATGTCGCGGAAGGCTTGTCGGGCGCGCCCGATGGACAGCTCGTCTTCGGCGGCACCGTCGGTGTAGTCGAATGCCGCCTTGGGCGTGCGCCGTTTGGCGATGCGCCGCAGATCCTGGATCGTCAGCGCGGCGTCCAAGCGGCGTTTAGTGCGATCGAACTCCGGCCTTTTGAACCGGATCAGCGGCGCCAGGTCGCGAACTTTGGGCACTTGTCGTTTGATCGCCATGGTTACCAGTGTGCAACCGTGGTCATATGGAATCGGCAAACGACCCCTTTGATCTGAACCGCTTCGTAAAGGCGCAGGCTCCGGTCTACCGTGACGTCGTCGACGAGTTGCGCGGCGGACGAAAACGCAGTCACTGGATGTGGTTCGTCTTTCCCCAACTACGCGGCCTGGGCAGCAGTCCAATGGCGGCCCGTTATGGCATCTCCTCGCTCGAGGAGGCCGGCGCATATCTGCGCCATCACCTGCTCGGGCCGCGATTGCACGAATGCGCCCAGCTAGTCAACCGGGCGCACGGACGATCGATCGGGGAAATCTTCGGCTCGCCTGACGACCTCAAGCTGTGCTCGTCGATGACGTTATTTGCCCGCGCTACCGATGACAACCAGGATTTCATCGCGCTGCTCGACAAGTACTACGACGGCCGGCAGGACCAGCTCACGCTGGCGCGGCTGACGGATCCCTAGATCCCTAGCCAGCGCTCAGTATCCGCCACCCATGTGCCTCGACGACAACCGTGTCTACGACCTCCTGTGGGGGAGCCGCTGATCCGCCGATGACCTGTGCATGCGGCGTACCCACCTCCGACAGCACCAGATGCAGTGGCTCGTCATCGATATTGAGTGCGACCAGCAGAGCGTTGTCGCCGCTGCGCGTCTCATAGACGTAGCGCCGGTTGTCCAGCCGCAACGCGGTGGTGGATGCCGTATGCAGCCAGGGGTGGCGACGACGCAGCCCGACGAGGTATTGGTGCAACGCCCATACTTGAGCGCCAAACGTGTCCAGTGGGATTGGGGGAGAGCCGAACTCGGGACGCACCGCGTCGTCACCGCCATACCGCTCTTCCTTGACGCCGCGGAAACCGAGCTCGTCGCCGGCGTACACGCTCGGCACCCCGCCGACGGTCAGCAGGATCACCAGCGCATGAGCCAGGTGCTCGGGGTGTTTGAGCTGGCTGGCGATGCGAGTGACGTCGTGATTGCCGATGAAAGTCAGCGGGGCGAAGCTGGCCTGAAATTCGTTGTTTCGCTGCACTGCCCAGTCCAGCTCGAAGAAGTTGCCATCGTTGAGGCTGCTCCAGATCGCCTTCCACAGCTCGTACTGGGTCGCCGAGTCGAATGTGGCCGCCTTCACCACTGCCGCATAGTCTCCATGGATGAGCTCGCCGACGAACCAGGCATCCGGATACAGCTCGCGCACCCGCGGTAAGGTAGACGCCCAGAATGGTTGTGGCACAGTGTAAGCCGCGTCGAGACGCCAGCCGTCGGCACCGCGTCCCAACCAGTGCGCCATCACGTCCACGGTGTAGTCGACAACGTCGGGGTTGTCGTGGTTGAGGGTAATCAGCTCGGAGTGGCCTTCGAAGGTATCGAAACCAGTGGGGTAACGCCCCGGACGTCCGCGAAACCAGCGCGCGGCTGCGTCATTGTTCGATGCCTCGCGATAGCGCAGGAAATCTGCTCCCACATGATTGAACACGCCGTCAAGCAGTATGCGGAGGCCGCGGCGATGTGCCTCGGCGACGAGATAGTCGAAGTCGGCCTCGTCACCAAGCCGGGGGTCGATGCGGTAATGGTCGGTCGTGTCGTAACCATGTGTGCGCGAGGCAAAGATGGGCCCCAGCGCAACCCCGGATGCCCCCAGTTCGATGGCGTGCTCGAACCAGTCGACGAGCCGCCGCAGCCGATGTTCGCCCGGCTGCGGCGGCTCGGATGACTGGGATGCGGGAAACGCGCCGACGAACCCCAGGGGATAGACCTGCCACCAGATCGCGTGCTGGATCCAGGCTGGTGCGGTCACGACGCCACGATCAGCCGACTGTCGCGAGCGTCTGGGCGGTGATGATCGCTTGTGCCACGCCGGAAACGATCGCCGCGGCCTTCAGCGCCTCCAGAATGGTCTCTCGGCTTACCCCCGCCTCGCGCAGCGTGTGCTCGTGGGAGGCCACACAGTCCGGGCATCCGTTGATCGACGACACCGCGAATGACCACAGCTCGAAATTAGCCTTCGCCACACCAGGATTGGCGATGATGTTCATCCGCAACCCGGCCCGCAAATCGTCGTACTGGCCTTCGAGGAAGCCACGGCCACGGTAGAACACGTTGTTCATGCCCATGATCGATGCGGCGCCCAGCGCCGCGTGGTAGGCCTCGGCGGACAGAATGTCGGCCGCTTCGGCACCAATCTCGGCCAGCACCTGCGTATTCCGCGTCGCCGCGGCGCTGGCGAGTAGGGTCCCCCACAGCTGCTCCTCGTTCAACTCGGTGCTGCGCGTGATCGAGCCCAGGTTGAGCTTGAGGTCCTTGGCGAACTCAGGCAGCGCATCCTTGAGATTTTCTACACTCATCTCGCCCTCCTCTGCGGCCTGAGTTAAGCCGACGCCTTGAGCAGCTCGGTGGCGTCCAGCGTCGGGTCGCCCTTGCGCCAGTTGCAGGCACACAACTCGTCGGACTGCAGCGCATCCAACACCCGCAACACCTCATCGACGTTGCGCCCCACGGATCCGGCGGTCGCCGAAACGAACTGGATCTCGTTGTTGGGGTCGATAAGGAAGGTCACCCGGTCGGCCACACCGTCGTCGTTGAGCACCCCGGTGGCCAGGCACAGTTCCCGCTTGATGTCCGAAAGCATCGGGAACGGCAACTTCTTGAGGTCCTCATGCTGTGCGCGCCACTGGAGGTGAACGAACTCGCTGTCGATCGAGACCCCCAGGACCTGGGCGTCACGGTCGGCGAACTCGTCATTGTGCTTGCCGAACGCCGCGATCTCGGTCGGGCACACAAAGGTGAAATCCTTCGGCCAGAAGAACACTACGCGCCACTTACCAGGGTGGTCCTCGCTGGTGATGGTGGTGAAATAGTCACCGGGCTGCTGGGCGTCGACCTTCGACAGATCGCCGGCGACCAGCGCAGTGAGCTGATAGGCGGGGAACTGGTCCCCAATCGTGAGCAAGGACATATCGCTCCTTATTCTGGATCTATTCAAGATTACCTTCCGCCCATCATGATGCCGCGAAGCACGCTTGAAGTAAAGGTGATATATCACACTATACTCATAGGCATGTCCGATAAGAACTATCAGCCGACCATCGCGGGGCTTCGCGCCTTTGTCGCGGTGGCCGAGAAGCGGCAGTTCAGCAGCGCCGCAACCACTCTCGGTGTGAGTCAGTCGACGTTGTCGCAGGCGCTGGCGGCGCTGGAGACCGGCCTCGGCACCCGGCTCATCGAGCGGTCGACGCGGCGGGTGTTCTTGACGGCGGAGGGTACGCAGCTGCTGTCGCACGCCCAAGCCGTGGTTGAGGCGGCGGACGCGTTCACCGCCGCCGCCACGGGGTCATCCGATCCGCTGCAAACCGGCATGCGTCTGGGACTGATTCCCACGGTGGCGCCCTACGTGCTGCCGACTGTGCTGGCCGGCATCGCCGAGCAACTGCCCGGGCTGACGTTGCGGGTGATAGAGGACCAAACCGAACGGCTGTTGACGGTGCTGCGCGAAGGGGCGTTGGATGCAGCGCTGATTGCCTTGCCCACCGATGCCGTCGGAGTCACCGCGATCCCGATCTATGACGAAGATTTCGTGCTCGCACTACCTCCCGGGCATCCGCTCTCAGGCAAACGTCGGTTGCCCGCGACGGCGTTGGCCGAGCTGCCGCTGCTGTTGTTGGATGAGGGCCACTGCCTGCGCGATCAGGCCCTGGACGTCTGCCATAAGGCGGGCGTGCAGGCGGAGCTGGCCAATACCCGGGCGGCGTCGCTGGCGACCGCGGTGCAATGCGTGACCGGCGGATTGGGGGTGACGCTGATCCCGCAGAGCGCCGTGCCGGTCGAGGCGGCGAGAAGCCGGCTGGGGCTGGCACAGTTCGCCGCACCCCGTCCGGGACGGCGGATCGGTTTGGTTTTTCGCTCCTCCAGCGGTCGCGATCAGTCCTACCGGCGGCTGGCCGGGATCATCGGCGAATTGATCAGCAGCCACCACCAGGTACGCCTGGTGAAGTAGCGCCGTCGTCGGCGAACCAGAATTTTCGCTGCGCCGCCGGAGGTAGGTTCGGCCTATGGAGAAGGTCATGGCCGTACTCATGCGTGCAGATTCGGAGGAGGATTGGTGCGCCCGGCAGCGGGGCCCAGTCGCCGACGCCCTGACTGGAGCTGGGCGTGCCCGGGCTGTCTGTCAATGTCCGTGATGACGCGGTGCGCCAATCACTGATGACGCTCACGACGCTGGACCCCCCGGTCGCGGCGGTGGTCAGCATGTGGACCCAGCAATGCTATGGCGACCAGATGGCAGCCGCGCTGGCCCTGCTCGAGGTGGAATGTGAACACCTCGCCGCGTACTTGGTGACCGAGTCGGTCCCACTGGCTGCGCCTGCGGTCGAGTTCGGCGCTCGGACAACGGGTTTGGCCAACGTTGCCCTGCTGCGCCGTCCTACGGCCCTGGACCAGGCCACCTGGCTGACCCGGTGGCAGCGTGACCACACGTCGGTGGCCATCAAGACGCAGTCGACATTCGGCTACACCCAGAATTGGGTGGTACGGACCCTCACCCCAGACGCACCGGGAATCGCGGGCATCGTCGAGGAGTTGTTCCCCGCGGAGGCGATCGCCGATCTCAAGGCGTTCTTCGGTGCCGCCGACGACACCGACCTGCAGAACCGGATAACCCAGATGATCGCCAGTACAACGGCTTTTGGCGCCAACGAGAACATCGACACCGTGCCAACCAGCCGCTACGTCTTCAAGACACCGTTCAAAGAGTGAGGAACCCACACATGACAACACTGGGCGACGCTGTCGCGTTGGCGGCAGCAGAAAGTGGCCTGGCGGTGGTGTCAACCATTCGTGCCGACGAAACGGTGCAGGCTTCGCTGGTCAACGTTGGCCTGTTGCCGCACCCAGTAAGTGCTCAGCCCGTTCTGGGCTTTACCACCTACGGCAAAGTCAAACTGGCCAACCTACGGGCACGGCCGCAGTTGGCCGTCACATTCCGCAACGGATGGCAGTGGGCAACCGTTGAGGGCCGTGCGGAGCTCGTCGGTCCGGATGACACGCAGCCTTGGCTGACAGACGACGACCAGTTGCGGCTGCTGCTCCGCGAGGTGTTCACCGCCGCGGGCGGCACCCACGACAACTGGGACGAGTACGACCGGGTTATGGCCCAGGAGCGCCGCGCCGTGGTGTTGATCGACCCGGCCCGCGTCTACAGCAACGGCTGAGCTCGGCCTGAACCGTTAGGCTGCAGCCGTGACACTGCAGATCGACGACGAAAAGCGGGTGCGCACCCTCACGCTGAACCGGCCAGAGGCGCTCAACGCATTCAACGAAGCCCTCTACGACGCCACGGCCGAAGCGCTGCTGGCCGCCGCCGAGGATCCGGAGGTGGCCGTCGTCCTGCTAACCGGCGCAGGCCGCGGATTCAGCGCCGGCACCGATCTCGCCGAGATGCAGGCGCGCATCACCGACCCGGAATTCACTCCGGGAAGGCATGGGTTTACCGGACTGATCGATGCGCTCAGCGCGTTTCCCAAGCCACTGATCTGCGCCGTGAACGGGGTCGGTGTGGGAATCGGTGCCACCATCCTCGGCTACGCCGATCTGGCATTCATGTCCTCGACGGCCCGCCTGAAGTGTCCGTTTACCAGCCTGGGCGTAGCACCCGAAGCGGCTTCGTCATACCTATTACCGCAGCTGGTGGGCAGGCAAAACGCCGCCTGGCTGTTGATGTCCTCGGAATGGGTCGACGCCCAGGAGGCTTTACGGATGGGCCTGGTCTGGCGAGTCTGCGATCCGGAGCAGCTGCTGCCTGAAGCCCGTCGGCATGCGGAAATCCTTGCCGCCCGGCCAATCTCGAGCTTGATGGCCGTCAAGCACACGATGATGGAGCCGGTCCGTCCCGAGATCGCGGCCGCCAGTGGGCGGGAGAACGCCCACTTCGCCGAGCTGATGGGCACTCAAGCCAACGCTGCGGCCCTGGCGGATTTCACCAAACGCCGCTAAAGCCGGTCGTCGCCGAAGGGTGTCGCCTACCGCGACGCGGCGGGGTCGAGGGCGGCTTCTAGTTCGGCTGAGGCGGCGATGATCGCCCGCAACGTACGCCTGCAACGCCCGCAGTCGCCACCGGCCCCGCACGCAGCGGCAACCTCCCTGGAAGTGGACGCACCGCGCGCGACGGCATCGGACACGGTCTGATTCGTGGCCCCGACGCACAGGCATACGTACATCAGCACACCCTCCGCACGCGGGCAACATTCGCCTCGTCAAACGCATGGCCAGACGACCGCAATCCATCCTCGCTCGTGACATTCCGTGTCATCACGCGCTCCGGCGAAGGTGCCGAACCAACACGCCACACATTAGCGGAGTCTAACCTAAGTAGATTAGTGGAGTCTAACCTAACGCGGGGCGACGCGGCTCATTCGGGCGACGCACGCCACGCACTGAGCGCAGCCATACCTTGCTGGAAGATTCGAATCTGGCATGGCAAAGTCGCTGCTACGGCCCGGCACGGTGCGCTTCAGCCCAGCGCGCCTTAGGCGGGTAGACATGACAGCCTTCATACCCGAGGAGTGATCGTGCAAGGGGATCCGGATGTTTTGCGTCTGCTCAACGAGCAGCTGACCAGCGAACTCACCGCCATCAACCAGTACTTCCTGCATTCCAAGATGCAGGAGAACTGGGGCTTTACCGAGTTGGCGGAACATACGCGTGCGGAGTCCTTCGACGAGATGCGGCACGCCGAGGAGATCACCGACCGCATTTTGTTGCTCGACGGCCTGCCGAACTACCAGCGCATCGGGTCGTTGCGCGTCGGGCAGACGCTGCGCGAGCAGTTCGAGGCCGACCTGGCGATCGAGTATGACGTGATGAACCGCCTCAAGCCCGGCATCATCATGTGCCGGGAAAAGCAGGACTCCACCAGCGCCATACTGCTGGAGAAAATCGTGGCCGACGAGGAAAAGCACATCGACTACCTGGAGACCCAGCTGGAGCTGATGGACAAGCTGGGCGTGGAGCTCTACTCGGCGCAGTGCGTCTCCCGGCCGCCGAGCTGACGTCCGGGTCAGCCCCAGCGGTCTAGCCCTCGGCGGGACGGGCGCTATTGCGATCGTCGGCAGCGACCTGCGAGAAGTCCGGATGAAATCCTCAGCAACGCCCGTTGCTTTGTGACGAGTTCGGCATATCGACCGTCCAATCGTGCCGCTTTTAATGCTCGCGGTCGCGTACAGCAGACCTCGGTGAGATTACCGTTGGCAAACCCTGGGCACCCGTTAGCATCGGACGCCGACGGGAAGGCCGCTATGACGAGCCCGAGAGCAGCAGCGACCCAACCTACCCGGGCGGCGGATCCCGGCTCGGGCAACGCGCTGATCAGCCCGCAACGACGCAACCTCATCTTCGTGGCGATCGTGCTCGGCATGCTGCTCGCTGCGTTGGATCAGACGATCGTCGCCACCGCGCTGCCGACCATCGTCGCTAACCTCGGCGACGCCGGCCATCAATCCTGGGTCGTCACCAGTTACCTGCTGGCTTCGACGATCGTCACCGCGCTGGTCGGCAAGCTCGGCGACCTCTTCGGCCGCAAGCGGGTGTTCCAGGCCGCGGTGCTGTTCTTCGTCGTCGGATCGGTGTTATGTGGGCTGGCCCAGTCGATGGCCATGCTGGTGGGTTCCCGCGCCCTGCAGGGAATCGGCGGCGGCGGGATCACCGTCACGGCCAGCGCGCTGATCGGTGAGGTTGTCCCACTGCGGCAGCGTGGCCGCTACCAGGGCATCCTGGGCGCAGTCTTCGGTGTCACGACGGTCGTTGGTCCGTTGCTGGGCGGCTATTTCACCGACTACCTGACCTGGCGGTGGGCGTTTTGGGTGAACGTGCCGGTCTCGGTGGTGGTCATCTTCGTGGCTGCCGCGGCGATCCCCGCGCTGGCGGCTTCCACCAAACCCGCCATCGACTACGCCGGAATTGTGTTCATAGGCCTCGGCGCCACGGGCCTGACCCTGGCCACCAGCTGGGGCGGCGCCCTCTATCCGTGGGGCTCGGCGACCATCATCGGGCTGTTCGCCGGCGCCGCGGTGGCGCTCGGCGTATTCGTGGCGGTCGAACGCCGCGCCGCCGAACCCATCCTGCCGATCCGGTTGTTCCGCAGTCCGGTATTCACGGTGTGCTGTGTGCTGTCCTTTGTCGTGGGCTTCGCGATGTTGGGCGCCATGACTTTCCTGCCGACATATATGCAGTACGTCGACGGCGTATCGGCAACCACCTCAGGGCTGCGCACGCTGCCCATGGTGGTCGGGATGCTGATCACCTCCACCGGCAGCGGCACCATCGTCGGCCGGACCGGCCACTACAAGATCTTTCCGGTGGCCGGCACAGCGCTGATGGCGCTCGCGTTCCTGCTGATGTCCCGGATGGACCCGTCCACGCCGGCCCTGCTCCAGTCGGTCTACCTGGTCGTCCTGGGTGCCGGTATCGGGTTATCCATGCAGGTGCTGATTCTCATCGTGCAGAACACGTCCAATTTCGAAGATCTCGGTGTCGCCACCTCGGGTGTGACGTTCTTCCGCACCATCGGCAGTTCCTTCGGTGCGGCGATATTCGGATCGCTGTTCGTCGACTTCCTCAACGAGAGAATGGGCCCGGCGCTGGCGGCCAGCGGCGCGCCGGCCAGCGCGGTCAGTTCCCCCGGGGCCTTGCACCGCCAGCCGCACAACGTGGCCGCGCCGATCGTGGCGGCCTACGCCGAGTCGCTCACTCAGGTATTCCTGTGGGCGGCGCCGGTCGCCCTGGTCGGATTCGTCCTGACTTTATTCCTGCGGGAGGTCCCGCTCAGGGAGATCCACGACAGCGCAGTCGATCTCGGCGATGCGTTCGGCATGCCGACCACCGAAACACCGGATCAGCTGCTGGAGAATTCGATTGAACGCATGCTGCGGGGGGCTCCGGGCATGCGACTGCGCAGTATCGCCATGCGACCCGATTGCCGGCTCGACGTCGCGGGGTTGTGGGGCGTCCTGCGTATCAACCGCTACGGGCAGATGTACGGGACGGCTCGGCTCACCGACATTGCCGACTACTTGCGGATACCTTTCGAGGTCTTGGAGCCCACCTTTTCCCGCCTGGTCGCCACCGGTTATGCGCAAAGCGACGGCGACCAAATGTGGCTGACCCCGGCCGGGGCCCAGCAGGTCGACTACGTGCACTCGCTGCTGCTGGCCTGGCTTGTCGACAAGCTCGCCCGGTCACCCGGCTTCGAGGGCCGACCGGACCGTCGCGCGGTGGAAGCCGCGCTCGAACGTGTCGCGGATCGTGTTCTGGCCCAGCGTGATTGGCATGACGACCAGCCGACTACAGCTATTAAGTCGGCTGTTCCGCAGCCCGGTGTTGCAGCCAGAACCTAGTACTTGTTCGCGAATTATCCGCGGTGCGGGCGTAGCATCACACGCCATGAGCCGAATCGGAACATTCGCTGACGACGACCTGGCCGGTTGGTTTGCGAAATCTCCCGACCTGGGCGGCGCGCTCGCCGGTTTCAGCCGGGCGGTCTATACCAAGAACCGACTGCCGCTGCGCACGCGCGAGCTCGCGCGCGCGGTGATCGCCCACCACAACGAATGCGTCGTCTGTGTCAATACCCGAGACGCCGACGGGCCCGCCGAAGGTGTCGACGAGGAGCTGTACGACCACGCGCTCGAGTGGCGCACCTGGCCCGGCTACGGCGAACAGGAGCGGCTGGCGGCCGAGTTCGCGCACCGGTTCGCCACCGAGCACACCATGCTGCGCGACGACGAAGGCTTCTGGAGCCGCTGCGCCGAACACTTCTCCGACGAATTGCTTGCCGACCTGGCCATGTCGTGCGCGTTGTGGATCGGCATGGGGCGAGTTTTACGGACCCTGGATATCGGCCAGGCCTGCAAACTGACCCTGCCCAGCCGCGCATAGTCACCACCACGCGACATTCACTGCCCCTGGGTCCGTGGACCGGGTTGGTTAACGCTGCAGAATGGCTGCCATGACCGGCACACCGCTTGCCGCGGCGGCGATCGCCCAGCTGGAGGCCGAGGGCGTTGACACGGTCATCGGCACCGTCGTGAATCCCGCCGGGCTCACCCTGGCCAAGACCGTTCCGATCCGGCGGACGAACACATTCGCGGATCCGGGCCTGGGTGCCAGTCCCTCCTGGCATGCCTTCGCCATCGACCAGAGCGGAATCGCCTTCACCCACGACGTCGGCGTGGTCGGCGATCAGCGCATCCGTATCGACCTGCCGGCGCTGCACATCGTCGGCGACGGGTTAGCGTGGGCGCCCGCCGCATTTTTCGAGCAGGACGGCACGCCCGTTCCGGCGTGCAGCCGGGGAACGCTGAGCCGGATCGAAGCTGCGCTCGCAGAAGCCGGCATCGAGGCGGCGATCGGGCACGAAATCGAATTCCTTTTGGTCGCCCCGGACGGTGGCCCGCTGCCGTCGACGCTGTGGGCGCAGTACGGGCTTGCCGGTGTGCTCGAGCACGAAGCGTTCGTCCGCGATGTCATCGGGTCGGCCGCGGCAGCCGGCGTCGCGATCGAACAGTTCCACCCCGAGTATGGGGCCAACCAGTTCGAGATCTCCCTGCCGCCACAACCTCCAGTGGCCGCTGCCGACCAGCTGGTGCTGATGCGGCTCATCATCGGCCGCGCGGCGCGCCGCCACGGGCTTCGCATCAGTTTGTCGCCGGCACCCTTCGCCGGTGGCGTAGGATCCGGTGCGCACCAGCACTTTTCGCTGGCCATGCCAGAAGGACCGCTGTTTTCCGACGGCACTGGCGCCGAGGGCATGACGGCAGCGGGGGAGAGCGCGGTGGCGGGCGTGGTTCGCGGACTGCCTGAGGCGCAGGGCATTCTGTGCGGATCGATCGTGTCCGGTTTGCGGATGCGACCCGGTAACTGGGCCGGAGCCTACACGTGCTGGGGCACCGAGAATCGGGAGGCGGCAGTACGGTTCATCAAGGGTGGGCCCGGCAGTCCGCGCGGCGGGAATGTCGAAGTGAAAGTCGTCGATCCCTCGGCGAACACTTACCTGGCGTCAGCGGCGATCCTGGGGCTGGCACTGGATGGAATCAAGCGTCAAGCGACACTGCCGCCGGAGATCACGATTGATCCGGCAATCCTCTCCGATTCCGACCGCGACCGCGACCGCATCGTGCGCCTGCCTGAAGCTCAGGCAGAAGCGATTGCCGCACTTGATGGTTCGGAGCTGATGCGGAGCATCCTGGGCGATCCCGCCGTCGACATGGTGGTCGCGGTCCGCCGTCTGGAGCAGCAGCGCTATGGCAACCTCGAGCCCGAGCAATTGGCGGATAGATTCCGCATGGCGTGGAGCCTGTGACTCTTGGCTTACTCCGCGGCCCTGGGCCAGCACATCGACGAAGTGACCTTGATCGATCAGCACGTCCACGGTTGCTGGTTGGCGGCGGGGGACCGCCGACGGTTCGAGAACGCACTCAATGAGGCCAACACCGAACCTGTTATGGACTCGAGTTTCGACTCACAACTCGGCTTTGCCGTACGCGCTCACTGCAGCCCCATCCTCGGGTTGCCCACACACGTTGATCCGCAATCATATTGGGAGCGTCGCAGCCAGTTCAGCGAGATCGAACTCGCCCGCCTCTTTCTGCCGGCCGCGGGGGCAAGCGACTGGCTGGTGGACACGGGAATCGGCGGTGATGTCGCCGGCGTAGTCGATGTAGCCGAGCTGTCCGGCAACCGCGCTCACGAGGTCGTTCGTCTCGAGCAGGTGGCCGAGCAGGCGGCACAAGCGCCGGGCGATTACGCAACGGCATTCGAGGAGATCCTGCACCGGCGTGCGGCGACAGCGGTCGGCACCAAGTCGGTCCTGGCCTACCGGGGCGGATTCGACGGTGACCTGAGCGAGCCGTCGACGCCGCAGGTGGCCGAGGCCGCCAGCCGGTGGCGCGACCGCGGCGGGGTCCGGTTACAGGATCGGGTTCTACTGCGTTTCGGGTTGCACCAGGCGCTGCGACTTGGCAGGCCCCTGCAATTCCACGTCGGCTTCGGCGACCGGGACTGCGATTTGCACAAGGCCAATCCGCTTCTTCTGCTCGACTTCCTGCGACAGTCCGCGGACACCCCGATCGTGCTGCTGCACTGTTATCCATACGAGCGGGAGGCCGGCTATCTGGCGCAGGCGTTCAGCAACGTCTACCTGGACGGCGGGCTCAGCGTGAACTATCTGGGGGCTCGGGCACCGGCGTTCATTGCGCGACTGCTGGAAATGGCGCCCTTCCGCAAGATCCTCTACTCGTCGGACGGGTTCGGGCCCGCGGAATTGCATTTTCTTGGTGCGGCGTTGTGGCGCAAAGGAATTCAGCGTGTACTGCGCGAATTTGTTGCCAGCGGCGACTGGAGTGAGAGCGATGCCATCCGGGTGGTCGACCTGATTGCTCACGACAACGCCGCCCACATCTACCGCGTTTGATGCCGGGTGACACTGGGGTATACAGGCCGTTATGGCGACCGTGGGGGACGTCTTGGAGTGGGCTCGCAAGCAAGTCGTGTCGCGGGTTCCCAAAGCCGACCTCGATCAGCGGGATCCTGACTATATCCGCGACCAGCTGCCGGGAACCTGGCTGCTGGCGTCGTTCTACTTCAGGGCGGACGTGCGGGGGCTGGACCGAATTCCCCCCGAAGGGCCGGTGCTGCTGGTCGGAAACCACAGTGGCGGCAACGTGCCTCCTGACACGTTCGTATTCACCCTCGCGTTTTGCTCTTACTTCGGCGTCGAGCGGCCGTTCTACCAGTTGGCCCACAACCTCGTTGTCTCCGCGCCGCCGCTGGGCTGGTTGCGTAAATTCGGCACCGTCGCCGCCAACCCCGAGAACGCGCGATTAGCACTGGATTCCGGAGCGGCGCTGCTGGTCTATCGCGGCGGCGACTACGAGGTGTTCCGGCCGTCGTGGAAACGCCACAGCGTCGACTTCGGCGGGCGCATGGGTTACGTGCGGCTGGCCCGAGAGACCGGTGTGCCGATTGTCCCTGTCGCCAGCGTAGGCGGCCAGGAGAGCGCGTTGTTTCTCAACCGCGGGCAGTGGTTGGCCAAGCTGCTGATGGCGGATAAGTTGCTACGGCTCAAGAGCATCCCGATATCGCTGGCCCTGCCTTGGGGCCTGAACATCAGCGACCTGGCCGGGCACATTCCGCTGCCGATGAAGATCGTGATCGAGGTGCAGGAAGCGATCGACGTCGACGGCGATGATCAGGCGGTGCACGACAAGGTGATGGCCAGCCTGCAGGGCGGCGTCGACCGCTTGGCCGCCGAACGTCGATTCCCGGTGATCGGCTGATGCGCGTCGAACGCCGGTGTGTCATCAACGCCGACCGCGACGCGGTCTGGAAGATCGTCAGCGACCCGGACTGCTACCCGTCATTCATGACGAGCCTCGAGCGCTGGGAGTCGTCGAACGACCTGGATCGTGGTGTCGGCGCGCGCTACACCGTGCACTGGAAAATCGGCTCAGTGCCTGTTGGCGGCCTGATCGAGGTGGTGGAATTCGACGACGGCCGCGACCTGGCGTGGGTGGGCATCACCGGTGTCACGCTGCGCGGGCGGATCCGGCTGCGTGATGCTGCCGAAGGCCGGACGAAAGTGACGTTTCGGCTGTCGTATCAGGCGCCCGGGGGAATATTCGGTTACATCGCCGACCGCATCGCCGTGCGTCAGGTGGGGCGCACCCTGGCCGAAACCCTCAAACGCCTCAAGAAGCTCGCCGAGTCTTAGCCGACCGGGGAGGCGTATGTGGAAGTTGAGCGCTGAATTGAGGCTCCGTGCAAGCAGTATCGATCACGGACACCATGGTGGGATGGGGCAGAAATTGAGGGCGGGCGCTGGCGGAGGCTTCGGTGGTGGGTTATCGCCGTCCCAAATCACGTTGGAAACGTTGCCCATCCCGGGCCAGACGTAGTAATAGGTGTGGCAGACATTCCAGTCCCAACGTATTGGGTCAGTGATGTGGTTACCGGTCGTTGGTACGGGTTGTTGCCCCGGGCACCAGTGATGTGGCGGGCCCCAATCGCCGTTGTCTGCAGGGATCGGGCCGTGATAGAGCGGCGCAAGACCGGGCTGGGCCTGGGCACTACCTGCGGCCAGCTCCAAGCCCGACGGCCACAGGCTTCCCCACACCACCAGGGTCGTTGCTAATCCCACAATTCCTGCCTTCATAAATCCGGGATTATTCACCGCCCCTGCGTCACGCGTGTTGGGAATGCGCACGGACGCCGTTTCAGCGACTGGATCTGGAACCGAACTCGACGCCGACGTCGAACGTCACTCGAACATCAGTGTCGGAACGCTCGCCGTCAGAGTAAGTCCGTGGCGTCAAACACCCAGCTGGTGTCCGCGTTTGCGAGACTCTCAAAGTGGTTGGGAGGGGCGAAGCTGACGAGGCTGTTCATGTCCCAATAGTCTTTCCAGACCGTGATCTTGCCGTCGACGACCTTGTGGACTGTTACGAACCTCAGCACACCTTGCTCGCCGGTGGTGAACGTCCATGTCTCCGAGTGCTCGTACATGACGTCGGAGCCGTTGGACACCAGCACGCCGTCGTGGTTCTGGTAGCCCGCCAGCGGCTCGAGACCCATCTTGAGGCGTTTGACGATGTCGTCCGGACCGCACGCCGACAATGCGGGAACCGGCATATCGACGTAGAGGCAGTCCGCGGACAGGTACGTCTTGACCGCGTCCCAATCCCGCCGCGAAAGCGCCTGCCATAGCCCGAGTACGACATCCTCGACCGCGATCGTAGAAACCTCTGTCATAGCGGTCAATAAACTCGGTCGCGGGACGGGTGTCAACCAGTTCGAGTCAGTTGCTTCGCGCCCTAGCCGTCGACCCGAGCCATCGACCGTGCCGGGCCCAGGGCAACCGGCAGCGACGACCACCCGCGCAGCACCCGCGTATCCCGCCTGCTTCCAGCACCGGCCGCACGCACCTCGGGGAAGCGGTCGAAGAAGGTTCGCAGCCCGACTTCGCCCTCGGCACGCGCAAGGGCGGCCCCCAGACAGAAATGCCGGCCCCCGGAGAACGCGAGATGCCTTCCGGCATTGGGCCTTTCGATGTCGAAGCGGTGCGGATCGGGGAACACCGACGGATCCCGGTTGGCCGCAGCCAAATACACCAGAACCAACTCGCCTCGTTTGACCTGCGTGCCCGCCACCACGACATCGTTGAGGGCCATCCGCGCGGTCATCTGCACCGGCGAGTCCAGCCGCAGGATCTCTTCGACAGCGTTGGGCCACAACTCAGGGCGCCGACGCAGCGTGTCGAGATGCTGGGGCGCGTCCAACAGCATGCGAATCCCGTTGCCCAACAGATTCACTGTGGTCTCAAACCCGGCGGCCAACACCAGTCCGGCGATCGCCTGCAGTTCGGTCTCATCGAGATATGTTTCGGCAGAGCCGCTTTCCGCCGTCTGGATCAACTGGCTCATCAAATTGTCGCTCGGGGCACGCCGGAGTCGCCGCAGGTGGTCGGTGAGCCAGGAGCTGAATCCAGCGATCCCTTCTTGCACGCTCCGGTACTGCGGCCACGGCAATCCGATATCCAGACTCGGTGCGGCCAGTTCACCGAACTCCAGCACGCGCCGCCGGTCTTGCTCGGGTACCCCGAGGATGTCGCTGATGATCGCGACCGGAAGTTGCGAGCAATACCGTTTAACGATGTCAACGACGCCGGATTCGCCGGCCAGCTCATCCAGCAAATCGGCCGCACTCTGCTCGACCCGATCACGCAACGCGGCGACCGCCCTGGGAGTGAACACCGCCGACACCGTCTTGCGGTAACGGGTGTGGTCCGGCGGCTCAACAGCCAGCAGCGACGGTGCACGCAGCGGATGCAAAAGATCGTCGCGAGTGCGGCGCTCCAGCCATCGCATCGGCGCCGGCAGATTCGATCCGAAGATCACCACCCGGAAGTCGTCGGATCGCAGCAATTCGTGGGCAAGCGCGTGGTCGGCCGTCAGATAGGTGACGCGGCCTTTCACCAGCGGGCCCACGGCCTGTAGTTCGTCGTAGAACGGAACCGGATCGGCGGCCACCGCCGGATCGGCGATCAACCTGGCCGGCATGTCGCCCCGCCGGACCCCGATCGCCGCGGCGAAGCGGATAAACCCATGCATCGCAACCCAGTGCAATCGCTCCTTCACCGGTCCTCCATCGATCAGGGGTTTTCGCCAAGGGTAGGCCAGAGCCCTTACCGGGTCAGCACTCAGCGGTGATCTTGAAGTCTGTGGTCACCACTTTATTGGGATCGCTGCTGTTGATGCCGTACGCGCTGCCGGTGATGGTGTACGCGTCATTGGTGATGTCGGCGTGCGCGTCTCCCACCCCGCCTTCCCAGAAGCTGCCGGTGAACCCGTCGATGTTGCGGATCTTCACCCACTGGGGCATGACCCGGTACCCACTGAGCAGCACCACCGCTTCAACCTGGCCGTCGTGGTCCTGGATGTCGATGGTCCGGTACGACTGGTCTTGGCTGCACGCAGCGGGACGTGTCGTATGCGTAGCACCGTCGATGGTCAGACGGGCGGCTTTTCGGGACGTTGTCTGGCCCTGCGCGCACCCGGCCACGCCGGCGGTCCCGGCGATCACGACGAAAGCGACTGCGGCTAAACGGTTCGGCACCAGTTCACTTCCTTTACTGCCGCTTCGGCATCAGCGAGGGTAGGGATTTGACAATGCGGCCTCGCACAAACTCCGGGCTGAGGCCCTTGAGCAGGTCGATCCAGCGAATGCTCTTGGGCACGTACCAATGCAACCGCGTCGGGTCGTGGTAGGCCTGCCAGGCCGCCTCGGCCACGCTGGTCGCGGGCATCAGCCGGAACATGCCCTTCTTGGGCGCACTGGCCCGGAGCTCCTCAGCCGATAGCTGCGACCCGCCATCGTCGGAGTGGTTGGTCGTCGTGGTGAGGATGGCGGTGTCGATCAGACCGGGTAGCACGTCCGCGACCCGCACCCCATGTCGGTGCCACTCCACGCTCAGCGCCTCGGTCAGCCCTTTGACCGCATGCTTGGTCGACGAGTAGACCGCGATGCGCGGCATGCCGTAAGTGCCCGACGACGACGACGTCGAGAACATCAGACTGCCGGGGATCTTCTTCAGGTAGGGCAATGCGCCGTAGGCGCCGGTCAGCACCGCTTTGAAGTTCACGTCGACGACGCGCATGGCGGCGTCGTAAGGCACGTCCTCGAACCAGCCGGATTCGCCGATGCCGGCGTTGTTCCACATCATGTCGAGCCCGCCGCCGGTATTGCCGGCACAGAAGTCAGCCAAAGCGCCGTCCAGGGCCGCTTTGTCCGTCACATCAACGGCGCGGATCCACAGCCGATCGCCACCTAGTTCTGCCTTCAGCGTCGCCAAGCCGTCGTCGTTGCGGTCCACGGCACCGACTCGCCAACCCTTGGCGTGGAAGAGCTTTGCTCCCTCGCGGCCCATGCCACTGCCCGCGCCAGTGATGAAGACCGATTTCACGTTGCCGTTTGGGACGCCGGGCACCAAAGCCTTTCCTGTCAACCCGCCTCGACCACATCTTTGATGCGGTTCAGCGTCTTGGTCATATCACGGATGTTGCGGCGCTTGCGCAGAAAGCCGCCAAACAACCAGTACACGCCGAGCCACGGTGCCGGGTTAAGCCGAAACGACTCGGTCACGTCCGTACCGCCGTCGGCGGGCGCTAGTCGGTAGTGCCAGTTGTTCACCGCCCTGTCGCCGAGGAGAACCGCAAACCCGAACTCACGGCCGGGTTCGCACGCGGTGACCTTGCAGGTCGTCCAGTACACCGGCCCGATCTCATTGCGCCGAACATGACCACGGAATTTGGCGCCGAGTGCCGGACCAGTCCCATCGCCCAGCCACTCGGCCTCGAACACTTCGGGGGAGAACCGTCCGATGTCGCGAACGTCTGCAATGAGATCCCAGATCTTCTGCGCAGGCGCCGCCATATGAACAGTCGCCGAACCTTCCATGACCTGATCCAAACACAGCTTTGTGTTCGGTCATAGACCGCAACCGCAGTAAATCATCAGTGCGGGATGCTCGCCTGAATGATCCCGTTGATGATCTCCTTGATGCCCTGCGCGGGGTGCGAATACCACCCGATCGGAAGGCCCGATTGGGTGCCGCACTTCGGCCACGGCTCCACCCCCTGTGCGGCGAAAACCCGGTTGGCCACCGCGATTTGCTGCTCCCTGGATGCGGCCGCCGGGTTGCCGACACCTCCGTATTGGGCCCAGGTCCCTGGCTTGAATTGCAGTCCACCGTATTCGCCGTTTCCGGTGTTGGCCTGCCAGTTGCCACCTGACTCGCATTGCGCGATCGCATCCCAGTTGGGGGCGGGGGCAGCAACGGCCAGAACGGTGGACGATGCCATCGACGCTGCAACGAACCCGCCGACCATCACGGACTTGACGAGACGCTTGCAGAGAATTTTCATGTCAAGCATTTCGGCGGGTGTGTTCAAAGCGTTACCCATTTGAAAATGCCATGAGATAAGCCCTCTATCTGCGGAAATCGCCTTATCCGCAGTTAGGGGAAAACGTTAGAAATTGGTGAGGAAAAATTAAATTATTGTTGGCAATATGAGTGAGTTGCCAAAGACAGGGCCCGCTGATAAAGGCCGTCGAGCTGACGAGCCCGTATGACGCCGCTCCGGGCGGCGTCGAGCTGCATGCCGCACGCCGGCGAATGCAACAGGTCCCAGTTGGCCACGATCTGGGTCAGCATCGTTTGGTTGAGGGCGTCGATCGATGACCGCGACGTCGACAGGTCCGGCGAACCGGCCGGCACGCTCTCCGGATTCAGCTTCCATTCCGCGAACCGGCTGTATTCGATGGCCTCGGTCGCGTTGATCTGGTCGCCGAAGACAATGGTTAGGTAGTTCGGGTCGATGTGCTGGGCGGTGGCCTCAGCGCCCAGTTCGGCGAGTTCTTGCTGGACGCGGCTTGGGTCTTCAATGGCGCCGTGAGTGCTCCACTTGAAGGCAGCGACCGGCTCGGCGATGTGTAATCGTTGCGCGGCGGCGTCGACCAGTTCGGTGAGCGGGCTCATGCTGTCGGCTCGCGCCTGCGTTGCCAGCAGCGTTGCGACCAGCACCGCAAGCCAACCGACCGCGCCAGCGCGAGGTGCGGCCAGGGCGATGCCGCGGCACGGTCGACTGCTGCTGGTCATGACAATGATTCTGGGCCCTGATTTGGTCCGGATCGGCCTAGTTGGAATTTCCGGGAGTATCCGCCGTCCGGCATTTCGGAGTTAGCCTGACTTGCTGATGACTGGCACCTCTGAGAGTCGCGGCCCGCGCGAGACTGGCGGCAAGCGCGGAGAATGGTTGCGCTCGAAGCCGATCCCCGCGCTGATCGCTGCCGCGCTGGCGGTCTCGCTGCTGCTGGGTGGAGCTTTTCTCTTGGTGGGTCGCCTCCATTCGACGTCCTCCGACATCCTCGACCATCCCGCCAATCCGGTAACTGACGATCAGTCGAAGGCTCAGGTGGTCGAGTCGGCCAAACAAATCGTCACCCTGACCGGACTACAGACGGCGTCGGCGGGCTATTTATTGATGTCCTGCAAAAACCGGGACGACCCGCCGTATCAAGGTGCCGTCTACCTGACCTACGCGTTGCCCGCCGCGGCACCGGCCGATACCTACTTCCCGACGGTCGCGGCAACACTGGTTGACCATGGGTGGACCGAGGGAACGCCGCCCAACAATCACGCGTTCGCCAACATCTTCACCAAGGATGCCGTCACAGTGATCATTTATCGCCAGGACGAGGACCCAAGCCTAGGCGTGCTACGTATCTACGGTCAGTGCCGGAACATGAACGATCATCGCCACGACACGACATCGTGGATCGATATCATCGACCAATTCACGAGGACCGGTTGACCCACACCCGCTATCAGGGCCCATAACGCACTACTGCGCCTGACTATGTCGTCAGGCGCAGTAGTGGAGTTTCGGCAGTCAGGTTATCCGCCGCCCCCGGGGGTAGCGCCCAGGCTGCTCTGCAGGTCGCCCTTCATGGCGTTGAGCTGGGCTCCCCAGTACTCCCAGCTGTGTGTTCCATTGGCATTGAAGTTGAACACGGCGTTGTGGCCACCGGCCGCGTTGTAGGCATCCTGGAACTTCAGGTTGCTGCTGCGCACGAAGTTCTCCAGGAACTCGGCGGGCATGTTGGCCCCGCCCAGCTCCGACGGTGTGCCGTTACCGCAGTAGACCCAGAGCCGCGTGTTGTTGCCGACCAGCTTCGGGATCTGAACCGTGGGGTCGTTGCGCTGCCACGCGGGGTCACTTGACGGACCCCACATGGCGCCGGGCTTATAGCCGCCCGCATCGCCCATAGCAAGCCCGATCAAGCTGGGTCCCATTCCCGACGACGGGTCCATCAGGGCCGACAGCGAGCCGGCGTAAATGAACTGAGCTGGGTGGTAGGCGGCCAGGATCATCGCCGCCGAACCGGACATGGAGATACCGACCGCGGCGCTGCCGGTGGGCTTGACGCTCCTGTTGGCCGACAGCCATTGCGGCAGCTCGCTCGTTACGAAGGTCTCCCATTTGTAGGTCGAGCAGCCGGCCTTCCCGCACGCCGGCTGATACCAGTCGGCGTAGAAGCTGGACTGCCCACCGACCGGCATGACGATCGACAAGCCCGACTTGTAGTACCACTCGAACGCAGGGGTGTTGATGTCCCAGCCGTTGTAATCCTCCTGTGCCCGCAACCCGTCGAGCAGGTACACCGCAGGGGAGCCATTACCACCGCTTTGGAATTGGACCTTGATGTTGCGACCCATAGCCCCAGACGGAACTTGCAGGTATTCGACGGGCAGGCCGGGGCGTGAAAACGCTCCCGCGGTCGCCGCGCCGCCGGCAAGACCAATCAGGCCCGGCAGGGTGACAGCCGCTGCCACACCGACCAAAAGCCGGCGCCCCCAGGCCCGGACCTTCTCGCTAACGTCTGTCATACCTGCGCCCCTTGTCGTATGTGATGGCGATCTCAGGCAGGAATTTACAGTGCGAATAGGTCAAATGTCGATCGGGACGCGAACGCGTCCCAGTTTCGTATCGCTTTTCAACCGGCAATTTCGCGACTGGGATAAGAGAACCGCAAACGGCGCACAAGCTCCCACGCAACCCGGCGTAGCTGCTCACTGCCGGGAAAACGCCAGGCAGCAGCACCCTTAAGCGTGGAGAGCCGGGGGAGCGGGCAGCATCCGCCGTAATGCACTCAGCACCCGTAATCAAGACCTGGACATGATTGCGACTGGCCTGGCACGCGGAGCAACCTGTCGAAGCGTTGCGCCCGCTTTGACGGCGCGGACTTCGGCGGACCACCGCCGGGTGCGGCAACTGGTCGTTGCCTTGGAATGCCACCGGTAAACAGTCGGCGCCATGGCGAAATAGTTTTCTCCGGGCCGTCTACGCCACCGCGGCCTGAGTGGTTGAATGGCCTGGCCTCTGCCGACGGATGAGGCGCCCTTCGCCGCGTCGCTGCGTTTTCTGCACGTTGGTCGGGGTGATGTTGAACCGGCGCGGCCGAACTTGCGTAGACCGCGTAGGCTCTCACGGAGCAAGCCGATGGAGACCACGCTATCCCGGGTCCGTTCCGGCTCTCACGAATCACCGCACCAGCGGTTTTCTGGTGCGCGTCGGTGCGGGTGAGGGCGTCGGAGGTCCGGGACCGATTGGGGTAACAAATTTGGACACGGTACTTGGGCTATCAGTCACGCCGACCACCGTTGGGTGGGTCCTCGCTGAAGGACACGGCGCAGACGGCACCATCCTGGACCATCAGGAGTTGGCGCTGCACGCCGGCCGCGGCGTGCAGGCCGTGAGTACCGCAGAGCAAGTGGCAGACGAGGTATTGCGGGTGGACGCGCTGGCGGCCGCAAGCGATCACCGGCTGCGTGTCATCGGAGTGACCTGGAACGACGAAGCGTCGGCACAGGCCGCACTGCTGTTGGAAGCATTGACCGACGCAGGATTCGAGAACGTGGTACCGGTCCGGTTACTCGAGGCTGTCGAGACCCTAGCGCGGGCCATCGCACCCGTTGTCGGATACGAGCAGACCGCGGTCTGCATCCTCGAGCATGACTGGACAACCGTCGTCATGGTCGACACCCACGACGGCGAGACCCAGACGGCAATCAAGCACGTGCGCGGCGGCTTCGACGGGCTCACTCACTGGCTGACCGGCATGTTCGAGCGCAATGGATGGCGGCCGGGCGGCGTCGTCGTCGTCGGCGGCGCAGACAGCGACATCAATGGGTTGTCCTGGCAACTCGAAAAAGCGCTGCCGGTGCCGGTTTTCGCGCAAACGATGGCACAGGTGACCATCGCACGCGGCGCGGCGCTGGCCGCGGCTCGGAGCACTGAGTTCACCGACGAGCAGCTGGTGGCACCCGGCAGCGAACCCGCCGCAGCGCCCGCGCGGCAGCGGCAGCTGTCCTACGCCGGGGCTGTGACAGCTCTGGCTGCCGGCGCGATTACCTTCGTCTCTTCGCTGTCACTTGCTGTGGGTATTCAGCTTGCTCGGGACAGCGAGCCCGCCGCGCCAAGGCACGGGGTGCATGCGCCGACGCCACAAATCGCCGAGGCCGTCGCGCCGGCCGTGGCACCGCCCCCAGCGGCCGCGGCGCCAGCCCCCCGCGAAAAGGTGCCCGCCGGCAAACCGGTAGCGGAGCCAGGCGCGCCGGACGACCAGCAAAGCGTTCCTGCTGAACAGCAACCGGACCGACAGCCTTACTTGACGAGAATGCTCGAGCACATTCCCGGCGACACCGGTGACCCAGCGGGTGATTCAGCGCCGCAAGCACCGACGCATCCCTGATTTCCCCGCTGCGGTGACGACCGCCCTAGGCGTGCCGGATCGCGATGCAGTAGTAGTTTTCCCAAAACGCCGAGTTGTCTTGGGGTCTGCGGTGCGAGCAGGCCTTCGGCGATCAATCGTCCTTGGCGTGAACCGCGGTGAAAGACACCGACACATCGTCGGCGACCTGCATTGAGCCCATCAGCAGCGAGTAGGGCTTGATGCCGTAATCGGATTGGCGAACGCTGGATTCAACAGACATTCGCCACGAGTCACCCAGATCCTCTGTGCGCAAATCGATTACGCGGTCGCGCGACTTCCCCCGAATCTGAAGCTCGCCGGTCAGGCGGTACCCATCGTCGGTCTTGTCGATGACCTGTGCGGTGAATCGGATCTCGGGATGGCGGCTTGCATCCAGCGACCTCAATGCATTCGACTTCACCAGGACCTTTTCGGGCCCGGACAATCCCTTGACTCCGCCCTCGCCGCGCAGCACCTCCAAGGAATCGACCTCGACAGTCAGCTCTGCGGTGACGGGTTCGGCGCCCGTCCAGCTCACCGTGGCCTGCCACCGCATCATCGCCATGGTCAGCCGGTGGCCCATTCGCGCGGCCCTGCCCGTGACGCCGGTGCGGATTAACAACTCGCCGTCGGGTGCGTCCAGCGTCCAATTGTCGGTCACAGGCCGACTGTAATCACATCGTCAGAACGGTGCGGTAGTGCGACCGCCCCTGCTCCATTGCGGCGTAGCCATCGGCGGCCTGCGACAGCGGTAGCTCTTCAACCCACGCCCGCACACCGGACAGCACCGCGAAATGCATGGTGTCTTCGATGTCTTTCGCCGTGCCCGAGGGATGGCCGGTAACGCTGAGCCCTGGAGTTATGAGCTGTATGGGACTGATCGGCAGCGGATCGGCGGTCACACCGATGGTGATCAGTTCACCGCGGGGCAGCAAACCACTGACCGTGTCGGCCATGGCTGCCGAGTTGCCGGCAGTACCCAGGACGACCGCGGCCCCGCCCAGGGCTTGCAGTGCAGCGGCGACGTCATTGCTGGTGGAGTCGATGTAGTGCTGGGCACCCAGTCGCCGGACGTCCTCAGCTTTAGCGGCGCCACGCGCGATCGCAATTGTCTCGAAACCCATCGCCCGGGCGAACTGCACACCAAGGTGGCCGAGCCCGCCAACGCCGAGGATGGCGACGCGATCACCCGGCAACGCCCTGGTGTGGCGTAGCGCGTTATAGGTCGTGACACCGGCGCAGCCCATCGGGGCGGCTTCCACATCAGAGAGCTCCGCTGGAATCCGGGCCAAAGCGTTGGCCGGCACTGTCACCGATTCCGCATAGCCGCCGGGATAGTGCCAGCTCGGGACTTTGCCATTCGCGCAGTGAATGAAAATGCCTTTGCGGCAAGGGTCGCAGTGGTAGCAGCATCCGCCGAACCACCCGACAGCGACACGGTCGCCTACTGCGAAATCATCGACGCCCTCGCCGAGTTCGGCTATCGTCCCGGCGATTTCATGCCCTGGAGTCAATGGCCACGACATATTTGGGAAGCCGCCGTGGACGAAGGCGCGGTCGGTTCCGCATACGCCGCAGGCGGTGACCGCTATCCGTACCTCGTCACGACCCGGTGGCACCGTCTCGACGTCGACCAGCTGCAGCGGGCCGCCTGCGGACTGTATCCGGACAGCTTGATGAGTGGGCATGGGCTAACCCCGTCGTGTTCTAATGCGCGACAGGGCATTTCGCTGCCCCGTTGCCGTGGTAGTCGACCTGCCAATGCTTGATCCCGTTGAGCCAGCCCGACCGTAGCCGTTCAGGTTTGCCAATCGATTCCAGATCCGGCATCGCATCGGCGATCGCATTGAACATCAGGTCGATCGTCATCCGCGCCAGGTTGGCCCCGATGCAGTAGTGCGCGCCGGTGCCACCGAATCCCACGTGTGGGTTGGGGTCGCGCAGGATGTTGAAGGTGAACGGGTCGTCGAACACGTCCTCGTCGAAATTGGCGGAGCGGTAGACCATCACCACCCGCTGGCCCTTCTTGATCTGCACGCCGGACAGCTCATAGTCCTCGAGGGCGGTCCGCTGGAACGACGTGACCGGGGTGGCCCACCGTACGATCTCGTCGGCGGTGGTGGCAGGACGCTCCCGCTTGTACAACTCCCACTGATCGGGGAAGTCCGTGAAGGCCATCATGCCCTGCGTGATGGAGTTCCGGGTGGTCTCGTTGCCGGCCACCGCCAGCAGAATGACGAAGAAGCCGAACTCGTCGTCGGACAGTTTGTGACCGTCGATGTCAGCCTCGATCAGCTTGGTGACGAGGTCCTGCCCCGGGTTCTTCGTCCTTTCAGCGGCCATCTGCATGCCGTACATGATCAGCTCGACCGAGGCGGTGATGGCGTCATTGCCGGCGAACTCGGGATCCTGGTCGCCGACCATCTGATTCGACCAGTGGAAGAGTTTCTTGCGGTCTTCCTGCGGCACACCCATCAGTCCGGCGATGGCCTGTAACGGCAGCTCGCACGATACTTGTTCGACGAAGTCGCCGGAACCCTCGGCCGCCGCGGCCTCGACGATGCGCCGGGCGCGCTCGTTGAGATCATCGCGCAGGCGCTCAACCGCTCTGGGGGTGAAGGCGCGCGAGACGATCTTGCGCAGCCGGGTGTGCTGGGGCGCGTCCATGTTGAGCAGGACGAACTTGCCGCGTTCGACCTGCTCCTCGACCGTGCCGTCCTTGTAGCGTGGCAGGGCCGTCTTCTGCAGGCTGGAGAAGACGTCGCTGCGTAGCGAGACCTCTTTGACGTCCTTGTGTTTGGACACCACCCAGAAGCCGCCGTCGTCGAAGCCGCCGGCGCCGATGGGTTGCTCGTTCCACCAGATCGGTGCGGTCCGGCGCATCTCGGCCAGTTCTTCCACCGGCAGCCGTTCGGCGTAGATGTCAGGGTCGGTGAAATCGAATCCGGGAGGCAGATTGGGGACCGGCTTGGCAGTTGGCTCGACGGTTGACATGCCCGCTCCTCGCTACGAAGTCTTGTAGTCCTTCTTGTGCAAATAAACCATTGCCACACCACGGTTGGGAAGCACTGGAGCAAGATCGCCAAGTGCGAATTGCAACGTGTTCAGCGCCGATGAGTTTTGGGCGCGGCGCCAGTCTGCATTGCGACACCACCACCAACGGAAAGGCATGAGTGATGCGCATCGTTTTAAGCGACTTCATGAGCCTTGATGGCGTCGTCCAGTCCCCGGGCGGCCCAGACGAGGACACCGACGGGGGATTCGCTCACGGCGGCTGGTCTTGCATTAGTTCGGGCCGTATTTCGAAGCCGAGACCATGGGACCGGCCGTTACCGAGGCGATGGCCGGCACCGAGGCACTGCTGTTTGGCGGCCGCACCTGGCAGACCATGGCCGCCGCCTGGCCGGGGCGCGCCGGCGATCCGTTCGCCGACCGGATGAACGAGATTCCCAAATACGTCGCGTCCCGCACGCTCACCCAAGACGAGCTCACCTGGCCGGGCTCGACGCTGCTACCGGCGGGCGACGCGCTTGGAGCGATACGCGAGCTGCGAGCACAAGATGGCCCGCAAAATGGCAAAGCGTTACAGGTGTTGGGCAGCGCGTCGTTAGCCGCACAACTGATCGAGCATGACCTGGTCGACGAATACCGATTGATGATTGAGCCGATCCTGCTCGGCGGCGGCAAGCGTCTCTTTCCCTGCGACGGTCAAGCCCGCGGACTCGAACTGGTTTCGGCGACGACGACCGGGACGGGTGTCGTCATCTGCACCTACCGGCACCTTTGACCGGCCAGCGCGGCCGGCGAAGCGAAACGACCTTGTGGCCTGCAACTTAACCGATAAGCTCTGGTGCAGGTCACCGCGGCACTGTCGGGAAGGGTGACACTGACGCGAAGGGTGGAAGCATGATTCGCGAAGTACTGGCCGCGGCCGCGCTCACGGCCGCCGCGATCAGCGTGGCGCCGTGCGCGGCCGCCCAACCGCATTACGACGGCGACGTGCCAGGGATGAACGAGGACGCTTCACTGGGCGCGCCGTGCGACAACTACGAGCGCTTCATCTTCGGACGGGGCCCCAGCGGCCAGGCCGAGGCCTGTCATTTCCCGCCGCCCAATCAGTTCCCGGCAGCCACCATCGGGTACTGGGTGGTGTCTTACCCGCTATACGGAGTCCAGCAGACCGGTGCAAAGTGCCCGGGCCCGCAATCAGCGGCACAGACCCCGGACGGACTTCCGATGCTCTGCCTCGGAGCTCAAGGGTGGCAACCCGGATGGTTCACCGGGGCAGGATTCTTCCCGCCTGCTGGATGACCGGCTGACCCATGAATCACAGTCAGCCCGGCGCGCCCCCGATCCCACGCTGGCTGCGCTTCGTCCTCGTGTCCGATCGTGCCGGTTCGGCCTGGTACATCGGGACGGGCTTCTTCTTCGCGCCGGTGCTGGCCGTGCTGTCGCCGTGGCCCGCAATCACCGCCGTCCTTTGGGTGATCATCGGGCTGGCCGGGCTTTGGCTGGGCCTGCTCGGCATCGCGATGGCCGTCGGGCTGGCCCGGGTATTGCGGTCCGGCGCCGAGATCCCCGAACAGTACTGGCGCACCTTGGTGAACTACTGACACAGAGCGCAGGAGACGTGAGCGCTCGCCGCGCCTAGAGTCGTACCAAAGGTCCGGCAATCATTAGGAGACTCCGATGGGCTTCAACCCGAAAGATGCAGTCGACGCGGCCAGGGATATCGCAACCAATGCCGTCGAAAAGGCCTCGGACATCGTCGAACACGCCAGCGACATCATCCGGGGCGACATCGCTGGTGGTGCCAGCGGCATCGTTCAGAACTCCATCGACATCGCGACGCACGCGGTGGACCGGACGAAAGAGGTGTTCACCGGCAAGGACGAAGTCGACGACGAGTAGTCCCGGACAGTCCCGGTTAGACGGCAGCGGCAGCGTTCAGCTCGTCCAGTCTGTTTGTCGCTTCGAGGTACTCCTGCACCCACCGTTCAATGACGGTTGCCGTCTTTTCCACCTTGGTGAATTGGCCGACGACTTGCCCGACCGGATTGAACGCGACGTCGACGGTTTCGTTCGGGTACTTGTTGGTGGCCCGCACGGCCATGCCGGAGACCATGTACTGCAATGGCATACCGAGCGGCTTCGGGTTGTCCGGCTCCTCCCACGCCTCGGTCCAGTCGTTGCGCAACATCCGGGCGGGTTTACCGGTGAACGAGCGGCTACGGACGGTGTCGCGGCTGCCGGCTTTGGCGTACGCCGCTTGCTGAACCGGGGTGTTCGAGGCTTCCTCGACCATCAGCCACTGGGAGCCGGTCCACGCCCCTTGGGCACCCAATGCCAGTGCTGCAGCGATCTGCTGGCCGCTGCCGATGCCACCCGCGGCCAGCACCGGCACGGGGGCGACCTCCTTGACGACTTGCGGCCACAACACGATTGAGCCGACCTCGCCGCAGTGGCCGCCGGCCTCGCCGCCCTGCGCGATGATGATGTCGACGCCCGCGTTGGCGTGCTTGCGGGCCTGCGATGGTGAGCCGCACAATGCGGCCACTTTGCGACCGGATTGGTGAATGTGCTTGATCATGTCGGCCGGGGGAGTGCCGAGCGCGTTGGCGATCATCCGCACCTTCGGGTGCTTCAGCGCCATTTCAACCTGAGGGGTGGCCGTCGCCTCGGTCCAGCCCAGCAACTGCAAGGTGTCCTCGTCGGCGTTTTCCACGGGGACACCGTGATCCGCGAGGATCTTCTTGGCGAAGTCCAAATGCTCCTGTGGCACCATCTTGCGCAGTGTCTCGGCCAGCTCCTCGGCGGAGAGGTCGGAGTCCATGCCCTCGTACTTGTTCGGGATGACGATGTCGACCCCGTAGGGGTGGTCGCCGATGTTCTCGTCAATCCAATTGAGCTCGATCTCCAGCTGCTCGGGGGTGAAGCCGACCGCCCCCAGCACGCCGAAACCACCGGCCTTGCTGACAGCGACCACGACATCACGGCAGTGGGTGAACGCAAAGATTGGAAACTCAATACCAAGCTCATCGCAGATGGCGGTATGCATGCCTACTCCTGGGACGCTGGCCGAATTGAAACGTGTTCTAGTTTAGCGCGGAGCGCAATGACGTGGCCAGCCGGTCTTGACCTGCGCGTAATTACTACGACCCGTCGCTGCGCTTCATCAGATCACAGTGCTGTGTGCCACCCACAAGACCAGGAACACCAGCATGCAGCCCGCACACAGGAGATGATCCCGGAAGACGGATCGTGCCAGGCGAGTCTGTTCGGGCGGAGTGTCTGCGCGGCGGCCTAGCCGCACCGCGTCGGGCACCGTATGCGTCAACGCCAGCATCGTCGGAATGCCCGCCAGCCCGGCCGACATCACCAAGAGCCACCCGGGGTCTTGGCCCCGCGCGGCCTGAAACACCAGCGCGCCCAAGAAGATCACCATGACGAGGGCGATCAGATGGCTCATCGGTCGAGACGTAGTAGTCGCGCGGTGGTAATAACCCGCGATGGAAGCAAGCACATTCTCGGGCAGATCGGTAGCTGCGGATCGGTGCCGGAAAACTTGCACATCGAAGATCAAGTCCATCCACAAGACGGCGAATAGGAACCCGCTGCAGGCCGTGAGTAACGGAGCCATGACGCTCATCCTCCTCCGGTTCGCCCAGGGCAGCGCCTCGCGGTGCGGTCGGCCACTCGGACGATTTGTTTCTCAGTGACGCAACAGCTGACTCAGTTAGAACAGGTTCTAACCGCAAATCTTCTTCGGGTAGCCTCAGCCGTCATGGGACGGGTGGATGACAAAGTTGCACTGATCAGCGGCGCAGCCAGGGGCATGGGGGCGTCTCATGCCCGGACGCTGGTGGCCGAGGGCGCCAAAGTGGTGATCGGCGACATCCTCGATGAGGAAGGCCAAGCGCTTGCCGACGAACTGGGGGCCGCAGCGCGATACGTGCATCTCGACGTGACAGATCCCGGGCAATGGACGGCTGCGGCAGCGGCGGCGGTGGAGGAGTTCGGGAAACTGAACGTCTTGGTCAACAACGCCGGCATCGTGAACTACGGCCCGCTCAAGACGTTCGACCTGGGCAAGTGGCAACAGATTCTCGACGTCAACGTCACCGGCACGCTGTTGGGCATTCAGGCCGTTGTCGATCCGATGATCGCTGCCGGCGGCGGCTCGATCGTCAACGTCTCGTCCATCGAAGGTTTGCGTGGTGCCGCGTGGGTGCACGGATACGTGACCTCTAAGTGGGCGGTTCGCGGTCTGACCAAGTCTGCCGCTTTGGAATTGGCGCCCAACAACATTCGAGTCAACTCGATTCACCCGGGTTTTATCCGCACCCCGATGACCGCCAAGCTTCCGCAGGATCTGCTCAACATTCCGCTGGGAAGGCCGGGAGAGCCGCAGGAGGTGTCGATGTTCGTCCTCTTTTTGGCCAGCGACGAATCGTCGTATGCCACAGCGGCCGAGTTCGTCATGGATGGCGGGTTAATCGCCGACGTTTCGCATAAGTCTGAGTAGAGCAGGCTCGCTGAGCAGCCGAGCTGAAACAACTTGCGCCACTTTAGTTTCAGTGGTTTCAAGGCCGCGGTTTTTGTCGGTGCGCCGACATAGTATTCGAACATGCGTGCGGGTAGTCGTGAGGAAATCCTCGAGGACTTCGACACGCTGCGCGCGGCGGTGTCTCACATTCTGGAGCATCCGTTTGATGCGCTGAACACACCGGAACGCCTGGCCTTGCTCGAGCGGCTCGAACATGAAACGCGACGGCTGCGGGTGCCGGGACACGCCTTGATCAACCAGCTCGCCGAACAGTCAGACTCCACCGAGCTAGGCGGGAAGCTCTCCCATGTCCTGGCCGACCGGCTACGCATCACCGGCGGCGAAGCCAGCCGGCGGATCGCCGAGGCCGCCGACCTGGGACCGCGCCGCGCACTGACCGGGGAGCCGCTGGCGCCATTGTTGACGGCGACCGCCGCCGCGCAACGCAAGGGCACGATCGGCCCCGCCCATGTGCAGGTGATCCGCCGGTTCTTCGACCAGCTGCCGTGCTCGGTGGACATTGGTACCCGTGACAAAGCCGAAGCCCATCTGGCCGGGCTGGCCACCAAGCATCGCCCCGACAACCTCGCCAAACTGGCCGAGCGGCTCAATGGCTACCTCAACCCCGATGGCACCTACAGCGACGAGGACCGGGCACGTCAGCGCGGGCTGACCTTAGGCAAGCAAGACCTCGACGGGATGTCGAAGCTGGGCGGCTGGCTGACCCCCGAAGCCCGCGCCACCGTCGAAGCGGTCCTGGCCAAGACGGCCACCCCCGGGCTGTGTAATCCCGAGGACGAGACGCCCGTCCTCGACGGCCCAGCTGACGAAACGGCGGCTCAACGCGACACCCGCACACCGGCCCAGCGCAACCACGACGGCCTCAACGCGGCCCTGCGGGCGCTGCTGGCATCGGGAAAACTGGGCCAGCACAATGGGTTACCGGCCGCCATCATCGTGACCACCACCCTCAAGGAACTGGAAGCGGCTAAAGGCAAGGGACTCACTGGCGGAGGCACCCTGCTCCCCATGACCGACGTCATCCGCATGGCCCGCCACGCCCACCACTACCTGGCCATCTTCGACAAAGGCAAGGCCCTGGCGCTCTATCACACCAAACGACTGGCCTCACCCGGACAGCGAATTGTGTTGTACGCCAAAGACCGCGGCTGTACACGCCCCGGCTGCGACATGCCCGGCTACTGGTGCGAGGTCCATCACGTGGAGGAGTGGGCAACCACCCACCACACCGACATCAACAAGCTTGCCCTGGCCTGCGGCTCCGACCACCCGCTCGTCGAACCCGGCGGCTGGACCACCCGCAAACGCGCCAACGGCGACATTGAATGGATCCCCCCGCCGCATCTCGACTACGGACAGCCACGAACCAATACGTTTCACCATCCGGAAAAGCTCCTGGCGGACGGAGACGAGGACGACGGGCCGTAGCGGTCATCGACCCTTGATCCGCTGCGGCGCCAACGGGTAGCGTAGTGCTGCCAATTACGAAACTGCGAGTAGCGTAATTGGCTGTCAGTCCACCGAGAGGATCGACTCGATGCGCAGCCCTTATGCTGGCGATCCCTTCACCACTTCAACACCGGAAATCGCAGCCGCGTTGGAGGACGTCAGCATCCCGACACTGCTGCTTTCGCTTGTCCATATCACCGGCGACCCCCGTTTCATCCGCGACTTCAAACCCATGGGAATCTTCCTCAACGAGATCCAGGGATTCATGTCAGAGGATGACAAAGCCCGAGCCCGCGCGACAGCGCTACCGGTGATCACCGACTATCGAGACCGCGGTTGTCCCGAACCAAAGCAGCTGAGCCTTGAGCTCATCAGAGAAATGATGGATTGGGCGGCCTGCGAACACGTGACCGACGACTACCTGCCCCTGATCCTCGAAGAGATGGACCTCGACGGCGTCGACCCACGCCGCCCAGCAGCTCTGCCGACCGAATGCGCGGCCGAGACTCCAGTCCTCGTGGTCGGATGCGGCGAATCCGGCATCCTGGCCGGAATCCGCCTGAAACAGGCCAACATCCCCTTCGTCATCGTGGAGAAGAACGCGGGACCCGGCGGAACATGGTGGGAGAACAGCTATCCCGGTGCCCGTGTTGATGTCGCGAACCATTTCTATTGCTACAGCTTCGAACCCAACAGTGACTGGACTCATTTTTTCGCCGAGCAGGATGAGCTGCAGGACTATTTCACCCGGGTGATGAACAAGTACGACCTGGCTGAGCATGTGCGGTGGGAGACCGAGGTTGTCTCGGCCGAGTGGAATGACGACGACGGCATGTGGAGCATTTCACTGCGCTCGCCCGACGGCCAGGCCAGCACTATGCGCGCGCGGGCCCTCATCACCGCAGTCGGTCAGCTGAATCGGCCCAATATCCCCGAGTTCGACGGCGCGGACACCTTCGCGGGACCGTCGTTTCACTCAGCGGCCTGGGATCACTCCGTGGACCTGACCGGCAAGCGGGTCGCGCTCGTCGGGGCGGGCGCCAGTGGTTTCCAGATCGCCCCGGCGATCGCCGCCGATGTCGAGCACCTCACCGTGTTCCAGCGGACCGCGCAGTGGA
Source organism: uncultured Actinomycetota bacterium (assembly GCA_963784665.1). Taxonomy (GTDB): domain Bacteria; phylum Actinomycetota; class Actinomycetes; order Mycobacteriales; family Mycobacteriaceae; genus Mycobacterium. The sequence goes on along the minus strand of CAWASA010000016.1, from coordinate 50,504 downwards.
TGTTCCCGAACGCGATGTATCACGACGAAGTCGGCGACGGTATGCGCTGGGCGATGTGCCACCTGCCGTTCTACGGAAGGTGGTACCGGTTCCTCGTACTCTGGCCCGGCGCCGACAAGGGACTCGATGCCGCCCGCGGCGACCCGAATTATGCCGACCAAGACTATGCCGTCAGCGATATCAACTCCGCTGCCCGAATGATGTTCACCCAGTGGATCACCAGCCAGGTCGGCGAGGGCCACGAGCTGTTGAGCAAGGTAATGCCCGACTATCCCGCAACTGGGAAACGGACGCTGCAGGACAACGGCAGCTGGCTGCAAACACTGCAACGGGACAACGTCGAATTGGTGCGCACACCGATCCAGAAGATCACCCCGCGCGGCATCGTCACCGAAGACGGCGTGACGCACGAGGTCGACGTCATCGTCTACGCCACCGGGTTCCGGCACACCGATGTGCTCTGGCCGCTGAAAATCACCGGCCGTAACGGAGTCGACTTGCATGACATGTGGGGGCGACGGCCGTATGCCTACCTCGGCATCACCGTCCCAAATTTCCCCAACCTCTTCATCATTTACGGGCCCGGCACGCATCTCGCCCACGGGGGCAGCCTGATCTTCCAATCCGAACTTCAAATGCGCTACATAAACCAGTGTCTGGAACATCTGGCGAAGACAAACTTGCATTCACTGGAGCCCTCCGCCGAGGCGGCCACTGAGTGGCATCAACGGACGCAAGCCGAGATCAGGAACATGGTCTGGTCGCACCCAGCGGTCAAACACTCCTATTTCAAGAATGCCGACGGGGAGATCCACACCGTCAGCCCGTGGCGCCTCAATGAGTACTGGGCCGCGGTCCGCGAGCCCGATTGGTCCCGATTCGTCCTGAGACAAAGGAAGTGAACACGCCCGCATGCGCACGGTAGTCGTCGATGGACCCGGCAGCATCCGGGTCGACACACGTCCCGATCCCGCACTTCCCGGCCCGGACGGAGCAATCGTTGAGGTCACCGCCGCCGGCATCTGCGGATCCGACCTGCACTTCTACGAGGGTGATTTTCCGCTGGCCGAGCCGATCGCCCTCGGCCACGAAGCGGTCGGCACCGTCGTCGAAACCGGGCCGCAGGTGCACACTGTCGCGGTCGGCGACCAGGTGATGGTGTCGTCGGTGGCCGGCTGCGGCGCCTGCCCCGGCTGCGCCACCAACGACCCGGTGATGTGTTTCTCCGGCTTGCAGATTTTCGGCGCCGGTGTGCTCGGCGGCGCACAGGCCGAGCTGCTCGCCGTGCCGGCTGCCGACTTCCAGCTACGAAAAATACCCGAAGGCATCAACACCGAGCAGGCGCTGCTGCTCACGGATAACCTTGCCACCGGATGGGCGGCAGCCCAGCGAGCCGACATTCCTTTCGGCGGCACCGTGGCGGTGATCGGCCTGGGCGCGGTCGGGCTATGTGCGCTGCGTAGCGCCCTAATCCAAGGTGCCGCAACTGTTTTCGCGGTCGATCGAGTCGAAGGCCGCCTGCGGCGTGCCGCGAAATGGGGCGCTACTCCCGTCACTGCGCCGGCAGCCGAGGCCATCCTCGCCGCGACCGCCGGACGCGGCGCCGACTCGGTAATCGACGCCGTCGCTACCGACGCTTCCATGACCGACGCGCTCAACGCGGTTCGGCCCGGCGGCACCGTCTCGGTTGTCGGAGTGCATGATCTGCAGCCGTTTCCGCTTCCGGCGCTGCCGTGCCTGATGCGCAGCATCACGCTGCGCATGACGACGGCGCCGGTGCAGCGCACCTGGCCGGAATTGATCCCTCTGCTTGCCTCCGGTCGGCTCGATGTCGACGGCATCTTCACCTCGACACTGCCTTTGGACGAAGCGGCCAAAGGCTACGCGACCGCGGCGTCGCGGTCGGGCGACGATGTGAAAATCCTGCTGAAGCCTTAATGTCTACCGCGTTGCCGTGATGTATTGCGAGCGCATGAAGCTGTCGATCTTGACGTCGACGTCGGGCGGGGTCATTCCATAACCGGCCTGCAACTCAAGCGTGTTGCGGACGGGTTCGACCGACCATCCGTGCGCAGCCAGCCATTCCGCGGGGTCGGTGTTGGGCTCGTAGGTGAGAGCGGAGAAGTCCACGTCGCCAGACATATTGACGCCCGGATGGGTTGCCTCCAACGCCGCGAGCTGGTCATGGTCCAGGCGTGATCCCAGCGCGCCAATGGCAACTCGGCTGCCCGGCGCACTCAGCCCGCTGATCCGGGTGAAGAGCGCGTTTTGGGCCTCGTCAGTCAGGTAGGGCAACAATCCCTCCACCGACCAGGCGCTGGGGCCTTCCACGTCGAAGCCGGCCGCTTCCAACGGCTTTGACCAGTCGGTGCGCAGATCGGCGGCTACCTCGATCCTGCGGGCCTTAGGCGCAGCACCCTGCTCACCCAGCACCCGCGCCTTGAATTCCAGGACCTTCGGCAAATCAATTTCGAAAACCGTCATGCCATCGGGCCATTCAAGTCGATATGCCCGGGAGTCCAGCCCGGCGGCGACGATCACCGCCTGCCGTATACCCGCATCGCCGGCGGCGACGAAGAAGTCGTCGAAGAACCGGGTTTGCGCGCCGTAAAGGCGAGGAAAGGCCATTTCATCTTCGGAGGTCCCCGGGTTGGCAAGCACACCGGCTAGATACGGGTCCTGCGAAGCGGCGATGAAAACTTTCGCGTAAACGTCGCGGACCAGCGGCTGCGGACTCGCCGCGTGCAGCGCACGCCATCCTGCCACCAGCAAGGCGGTGTAGCCGACGCTGCTGACGATGTCCCAGTGGTCGCCATCGGAACGGAGCGATCCAAATTCAGGTGTCGTCATAGGAGCCCAACCTACCCGCGCCAACGCCGTTCAGAGTTCCAGCATGATGGTGACCGGGCCGTCGTTGACCAATTCCACCTGCATATGGGCACCGAACACACCGGCTTCCACGTGCGCACCCAGCCCTCGCAATGCCTCCGCGAACGCCGTTACCAGCGGCTCGGCGACGGTACCTGGAGCGGCTGCATTCCATGAGGGTCGGCGGCCTTTTGCGGTGTCGGCATACAGGGTGAACTGACTGACGACCAAGATCGGCGCGTTGACGTCGGCCGCGGACCGTTCGTCGGCGAGAATCCGCAGATTCCAGAGCTTTTCGGCGAGCCGACGAGCCTTGTCGAGATCATCGCTGTGGGTGACACCGACGAATGCCAGCAGCCCCTGGCTGTCCGGCCGGATGGCGGCCACCACGCGGCCGTCGACCGACACCACGGCTGATGAGACCCGTTGCACCAAAACCCGCATGGGCCTCGATGCTGCCAGGCCGGCCCCGAAAAGGTTCGGTACGCTCGTCAAGTGTCTGTGCTCGTCGCGTTTTCCGTCACCCCGCTGGGCGTGGGCGAGGGTGTTGGCGAGATCGTTGCCGAAGCGGTTCGGGTTGTCCGCGATTCCGGCCTGCCCAACAAGACCGACTCGATGTTCACCGTGATCGAAGGCGATACCTGGGAGGAAGTAATGGCCGTCGTGCAGCGCGCGGTCGAGGCCGTGGCTGCTCGTGCGCCCAGGGTCAGCACGGTGATCAAGGCAGACTGGCGGGCCGGGGCCAGCGACGCGATGACGAAGAAAGTCGCGTCCGTCGAGCGTTATCTGTCCGACGGTTAGCTCTGTACCGCAGTCCGAAACGCCCGTTCGGCCGCGTCGCCGTGGACCGCGAACACCACCCTTTCCAGCGAGCTGGCCTGGTGTTGCCGAACGGCGTCGACCATCAGCCGCGCTGCGTCTTCGAGCGGGAAGCCTCCGACGCCGGTACCGAACGCCACCAGCCCCAGCGTGCGGCAACCGAGCTCATCGGCCTTTCGCAGGGTCGAACTGGTGGCCCGCGCAATGATCTCGGCTGCGGTCGGGCCGCCGAGCTCCATCGTCGCCGCGTGGATTACGTAGCGCGCCGGCATGTCGCCGGCCGTGGTCTCGACCGCATCACCGAGTCCAATCGGCGCCTTCTCGGCCGATTCGCGCTGCACGTCGGGCCCGCCGGCGCGAGCGATGGCCGCGGCTACGCCGCCGCCGTGTCGTAGCTGTGTATTGGCCGCATTGGTGATCGCGTCGAGTTCGAGCTTGGTCACGTCAGCTTGCATTACCTCTAACTCGATCATCGGCTTATTGTCTCGCAGACGCATGCGTAGGCTCATCCCGGTGAGCGCACGTGCAGGCATCGTCGTCACCGGAACTGAAGTCCTCACCGGACGGGTCCAAGATGCAAACGGCCCTTGGATTGCCGATCGTCTTCTGGAGCTGGGCGTCGAGCTGGCGCACATCACGATCTGCGGTGATCGCCCCGGCGACATCGAGGCGCAGCTGCGCTTCCTGGCCGAAGAGGGCGTCGACCTGATCGTCACCAGCGGCGGCTTGGGGCCTACGGCCGACGATATGACCGTCGAGGTCGTGGCTCGCTTCTGTGGGCGCGAGTTGGTGTTGGACGCCGAGGTCGAAAACAAGATCGCCGATATCCTCAAAAAGCTGATGGCGCATTTCAACCCGGGCGACTTCGATGCGGTGCGGGCCGCCAACCGCAAGCAGGCGATGATTCCCGCCGGTTCGCAGGTGCTGGACCCGGTGGGCACCGCGCCCGGTGTGGTCGTGCCCGGCAAGCCCACGGTGATCGTGCTTCCGGGACCACCGCGCGAGCTTCAGCCGATGTGGCGCAAGGCCATCCAGAGCTCCGCGGCGCAGCAGGCGATCGCCGGCCGAACGATCTACCGGCAGGAGACCGTGCGGATGTTCGGGCTGCCCGAATCGGGCCTGGCCGAGACGCTTCGAGACGCCGAGAGATCCGTACCCGGCTTTGAGTCGCTCGAGATCACCACTTGCTTACGACGGGGCGAGATTGAGATGGTCACTCGCTACGAGCCGGACGCCATCGACAGCTACGCGAAGTTGATGCAGCTGGTGCGAAACCGACACGGGCAGCAGCTCTTCTCCGAAGATGGTTCCAGCGTGGACGATCTGGTCGCGCAATTACTGGCCGGCCGCCGGGTAGCGACGGCGGAATCGTGTACCGCAGGGCTGCTGGCGGCGCGACTGACCGATCGCCCCGGTTCGTCGGACTATGTGGCCGGCGGTGTGGTGGCCTACTCGAACGAGGCGAAAGCGGAGCTGCTTGGCGTCGACCCGGCATTGATCGAGGCGAACGGCGCGGTGTCCGAGCCGGTGGCCGAGGCGATGGCAGCAGGCGCGCTGCAGCGCTTCGGAGCCGACACCGCTGCCGCGATCACCGGAATCGCCGGCCCGGGCGGGGGGACTGAGCAAAAGCCGGTGGGAACGGTCTGTTTCACGGTGATGCTTGCAGACGGCCGCACGGACACCCGCACATTGCGGCTGCCCGGCAACCGGTCGGATATCCGCGAGCGCTCGACGACGGTGGCGATGCACCTGCTGCGGCGCATGCTGGGCAACTCAAAGCCCGGCTGAATCACGTCTTTTCGGTAGCAAGAAAAGCGGTTTCCGCGGTGCCGAAGCGGATTCCCGTGGCGTCCTTGCCGATTAGCGTCAGCACCGCGACGGCGATCAACACCGGCACAATCGTCGCCGCCAAGGCGAAGGGATAGCCGTGCGACTCTGCCAGGCGTTCCTGGATGGGCAGATTGAACGCCGCGAGCAGATTTCCGAGCTGGTAGGTCACGCCAGGGTAGAAGCCGCGGATGGCATCCGGCGACATCTCGGTCAGATGGGCGGGAATCACGCCCCACGCGCCCTGCACGAAGAGTTGCATCAGGAACGAACCGAGACACAACATCGCCGCCGCGCGTGAATAGGCGAACAGCGGCACGATCGGCAGTGCCAACAAAGCACAAAAAACAACGGTGTAGCGGCGGCTGAAGCGCTGTGACAGCGTGCCGAAGAACAGTCCCCCGATGATGGCGCCGACGTTGTAGACCACGACAATCCACTTGACGGTCACGCTGGACAGCCCGGCACCATGGTTGCCGGTCGCCGTCAGGAAGGTCGGGTACACGTCCTGGGTACCGTGGCTCATCCAGTTGAAGGCGGTCATCAGCAGCGCCAGGTAGATGAATCGGCGGATGATCGCGGCGTCGCGCAGCACGTCGCGGATTCTGGTGCTGGTGAGCCGCATCTGGTCTTGCGCGGCTTCCCACACCTCGGACTCCTCCACCCGGTATCGGATGATCAGGCTGATCAGGGCAGGGATGATGCTCAGGCCAAACAACCAGCGCCACGACAACCCCAGCCAATCCATCACCACCAGCGATGCAACGCTCGCCGACAGGTAGCCGAATGCATAACCCTCTTGGAGTAGCCCGGAGAAAAACCCACGTCGCTCAACCGGAACCTTCTCCATGGCCAGCGCCGCGCCCAGCCCCCACTCACCGCCCATGCCAATGCCGTACAGCAGCCGCAGGATCACCAGCACGGTGAAATTGGGCGCGAACGCGCACAGGAAGCCCACCACGGAGTAGAACATCACGTCCACTATCAGCGGGAGCCGCCGACCGACGCGGTCGGCCCACAGCCCAAACAGCAGAGCGCCGACGGGGCGCATGACCAGGGTCGCCGTCGTGACGAACGCGACTTCGGCTTTGCTGTGATGGAAAGTCTTCGCGATGTCGGCATAGACGAGCACGACGATGAAGTAATCGAAGGCGTCCATCGTCCAGCCCAACGACGCCGCGATGAATGAATTTCGCTGATCGGCGGTGAGCCGTTGTGTTGTCACGTCAGCATCGTGCAGCACTAGGCGCGATGGCGCGAGCCGTTTGAACATGCAATGCGCGGGAGTAAGTTCCGGATACATGCGAATCATCGACGCCGACGGACATGTCGCCGAGAACTCCTCGCTGGCGATCGAAGCAATCAAGCGCTGGCCGCAATACGTCAAGCCCAGCACCGACGGGCGGCTCCGGTTGACGCTTGAAGGCCGCAACTACCCAGAGGACCAAGGCCCGGGCGCAGGTTGTCCGCCCGAGCACGGGATCAGCAAGGCACCCGACATCAATTGCCGGTCGGCCGAAGGCGTGCTTGGCGACGCCGATCGCGATCACATCGACACGATGGTGCTGTATCCAAGCCTTGGGCTGTGCGCGCCCAGTCTCGAGGACCCCGAGTTCGCTGCCGGATTCGCTCGCCTCTACAACCAATGGATCGCGGATTACTGCGCCCCGTCGGGCGGCCGGCTGAAAGGCGTCGCCGTGACCCCGATCGAGCACGGCCAGGTGGCGATCGACGTCATGACCGAAGCCAAAGAGCTTGGGCTGGTAGCGACTCTCGTCCCACCGGCACTCAAGACCCGTAACCTCGACCACCCCGACCTCGACCCGTTCTACGCCGCCGCCGTCGAACTCGGGATGCCGCTAGGCATTCACGGCGCCCCGGGCATCCATCTGCCGAAGATCGGCGTAGACCGCTTCACCAATTACATTCAGGTGCATTGCATCAGTTTTCCGTTCGACCAGATGACGGCGATGACCGCGCTCGTCTCCGGCGGCGTCTTCGAGCGGCATCCGCAGTTGCGGGTCGCCTTCCTCGAGGCAGGCGCCGGCTGGGTCCCGTTCTTCATCGACCGCCTGCACGAGCATTACGAGAAACGCGGAGACTGGGTCGAGCGCGGCTGGCGCCGCGATCCGCACGACTATCTGGCCGCAGGCAACATCTGGGTGACGTGTGAGCCAGAGGAACCCATCCTGCCCGGAGTGATCGACGTACTCGGTGCCGATTTCATCATGTTCGCCAGCGACTACCCACATTGGGACGGCGAATGGCCGGAGAGCACCAAACACCTGCGGACCCGCACCGATATCAGCGAGGAAGCTCGCGAAAAGATCGGCGGGCGCAACGCGCAGCGCTTCTACAACCTGAACTAACCACCTCGTTAGCTCGCGATCGTCAGCTCGAGCGGATTGGTCTGCCCGCTATCCAATTCGGCCCGGATACCAGCGTTCGGCGACGCCCGGTGGCAGGATCTTTCGACATGGGCCCTTTTCTGCTTCGCGCTGCATTGACTGGATTCGTACTATGGCTAGTCACCCTCTTCGTGCACGGGATGAGCTTCGTAGGCGGCGATACGAAGCTGGAGAGGGTGGGCATCATCTTCGTCGTCGCGGTGATCTTCGGTCTGGTCAACGCGTTCGTCAAGCCGATCGTGCAATTCTTGTCGATCCCGCTGTACATCCTGACCCTTGGGCTGTTCCATGTCGTCGTCAACGCGCTGATGCTGTGGATCACCGCCTGGATCACGGCACACACCACACACTGGGGATTGCAGATCGACCATTTCTGGTGGACGGCGATCTGGGCAGCGATCGTGTTGTCCCTCGTGAGCTGGGTGCTGTCGCTGGTTATTCGTGACGTCGGCCGCCGCACTCTCGCCTAGGGTTCAGCGGGCCTGCCACCGCGGCGGTCGCTTCTCGGCGAAGGCCCGCGGTCCTTCCTTGGCGTCTTCGGTCGCAAAGACACGGTCGCTGTGCCGGGTCTCGTTGTCATATGCCGACTCGAGGTCGAGCGCCAAGCCCTCGACGGCTGACTGCTTCGTCGCGAAGACCGCGAGCGGTGCGTTGGCCACAATGCGCTCGGCGTAGTCGTACGCGGTATCCATCAGCTGTCCTGCGGGGACCACCCGGTTGATGAGCCCCATGGCCAACGCTCGCTCCGCGTCCACCATGTCGGCAGTCAGCAGCAGCTCCATCGCGAACGCGTAGGGCATCTGCCGCGGCAAGCGTACGGTACTCCCGCCGCCGGCGAAAAGACCGCGCTTCGGCTCCATCACCGCAAATCGTGCGTCGGGCACGGCCACCCGGATATCGGTGGAGCTCAACATCTCGAATCCGCCCGCGACGCAAGTGCCGTTGACCGCGGCGACGATCGGCTTGTACACGGGGAAGCGATGCAAGACGGCGTGGATTGCGTCGACCTTGTCCCACCCTTCGGGTTGGGGTAGGTCACCGGTCAGTTCCGGGATGAATTTCTTGAGGTCCGCACCGGTGCAGAAGTCCTGCCCGACGCCGGTGATCACCGCCACCCAGGCACTGCTGTCGTCGCGGAAGGCCGCCCACGCGTGGGCCAAATCGCGGAAATGTTCCATGTCCAGCGAGTTGCGCGTCTCGGGACGCTTGATCGTGATGGTGGCGATGTGAGCGTCCAGCGTGTAGTCGATGCTCACCGCGTCTCCACGTAACTGAAGGTTGCTATCTTTGTGAGAATAGCTTCTTAGCGATCACCACTGACAAGACGCACCACGTCACGCGCGCAACCCCAGGACAACGTCACGCCATTACTGCTGTGGCCGTAATTGTGGATGCATCGCGCTCGCCCGATTGGCTCAGCCTCCACTCGCACCGACGGACGGTCGGGACGCAGCCCGGTAATCGTCTCGATCACCTCGGCTTCACCGAGCCGCGGCTCGATCAGGCGGCACCGATGCAGGATCCGGTCTGTCACCTCGGGGTCCGCGGTGGTGTCCCAGCGGCCGGGGATACTGATGCCACCGCACACTACGCGCTGTGGGTGGGGGAAGTAGCAGGTCCATTCCGGGCCGCTGTTGATCTCTACAAACAGTTGCTGCAGACCGGGATTGGTCAGCACAACATGTTGGCCGAACAGCGGCCGCAGCGTGTCATCGCCGGTCAGTGCTCCCGCGCCGAGACCGGCACAGTTGACCACTATCGGCGCGGCATCGGCGACCTCGGCCAGTGACCGCACGGGATGCTCCTCGATTTCGCAGTCGGCCGCGGCCAGCCGCTGTGTCAGATAGTCGAGATATTGCGGCATGTCGATCATCGGCATCGTGGCGCGAAATCCGATAAGGAAGCCCTCGGGGACGTCGGCCGGATCTGCCGCCTGCAGGTCGGGGATCAACATTGCCGCGGACGACATCGCCTCCGTCGCAGTTAATTCGCCGACGGTCAGCGCCGGTGCCATACGCACGCCGGAGCTCGGATCATTGGCCAGTTCGCGAAACACCCGCAGGGAGTGTTCGGTCCAACCCAGCGTCTTGGTGGCACGTTCCGCGGGCCGCGGGGGCGCCCATACCGCACCCGCCACCGCCGAGGTCGTATGTTGTGGCATGGTGGCCGCCCAGACCCGCACCGGCCACCCTGCCTCCGCCAGACACAGGGCCGACGTCAATCCACTTACACCGGCACCGACGACGACGATCTGTTGCGTACTGGCCACGGCGCCACCGTAGCGAAAATTGGGCAGCCGCGGGTGTGGCTGGTCGCCGTCAGCCGCGGTCAGGGCCCATCAGGAATGGGGGGCTTGCTGTCCATTCTGACCGCCGAGCAGCCCGTTGAGGATGCCGAGAGTGCCTTGCACACCTGGAGGCGGTGTATTAGCAGGCGGAGTCGCGTTCGGAGTCAGCTGCCAGGGCTGGCAGCCCGATGTCTTGAACGATTTGTCTGTTGGTTCGATCTGCACTACCTGCGGCTTCTTGGTCATGTTGTTGTCGATGAGTGCGCCATCGGGATTGGCCATCCGCTTCCAATAGCAGACGCCATTCTCGACGGGTCCCGCAGAGCTGTATATGCCCGGCGCGATGTCGGTACCTATTGTGTATATGCCGTCTTTGTCGATGGTCGTCTTCGGTGCCGGTGCCGGAGAGGCTGCGGGGGATGGTGACGCTGCCGGAGACGGTGACGCTTCTGGTGACGGTGACGCTGCCGGAGACGGTGACGCTGCCGGAGACGGTGACGCTGCCGGAGACGGTGACGCTTCTGGTGACGGTGACGCTGCCGGAGACGGTGACGCTGCCGGAGACGGTGACGCTGCCGGAGACGGTGACGCTGCCGGAGACGGTGACGCTTCTGGTGACGGTGACGCTTCTGGTGACGGTGACGCTGCCGGAGACGGTGACGTTTCTGGTGACGACGGTGACGGTGACGCTGCCGGAGATGGTGAGGCTGCCGGTGATGGCGACGGTGCCGGCGATGGCTCCGGGTCGGCGCCGGCGACACCGGCCGACGCAGCCCAGCCGGCAATCATCAGTCCCGCGACGGCCAACCTTGCCGCAATAGGTACTCCACCCTTAGACCCCATAGAACAGCAGGGTACCGGGGTGAGCAGCTTAATTCACATATAGCGGTCCAGCAGCTGCTGTTCGCGACACTTAGCTGGCTGCCCGCACACCAAGCACGGGCTGGCTGGCTCGACCATTGTTGAAGCCTGCCCCCCACGGCCAGCCTCCACGCCAATCGGCCCACACCAGCTGCAGCGCCCGCACTTGGCTACCGTAAATCGCGATCGCGGCGTTCATATGCGCATCGGGGTGTTCGACCTCAACGACCTCGACAAGGGTGCCGCTAAGGGTGAGTCGCTCACCGGGAGCCGGCACTTCGACATCCGGTGCCGACTCGGCAATGCCGCCTAACAGCTGGAGTGCTCGCTGAGGGGAAACGCCCGTCATCAAAAATTCTGGCAACCCATGGCGGGTCAGGCCGACGGTGTATGCGTATGGCACTCGATCGTCCTCGACATACTGCACCGTCCAACCTCGCCTGCGAATCTTCGCGCGTATCTCGGCGAGATAGTCGTCTACCGTGCTGCCCGAGTGGTCACACATCCAGCACATCGGAAGTCCCTTTCGTCGGCGGCCATCATGCCTAGGCATGTTTAGGCCACCTTGCACCCGGGGTCTGACATGTTTGGGCCGACGACGGGCGCGGGCTGCCTCCAGCGCCGCGAAACCTGTTGCACACCCACCGAATAAACGTTGACGGACGGCCTACAAAACCGCTTAGGTCAGCCGGCGCACTCGGCCGGCATAGCCGAGCGCGTGCTCGTAGGTCTCCAGGTTGTCGCGAGAAATTTTTGCGTGCACCGGCCGTTCGAGGAAGAAGCGCAGCACCGGATTGTAGGCGTGATACGTCTCGTGGAAGGTCAGCACGGTGGTGCCGTCGGGCTGCTCCTCGAGTTGGTGATAGCCCTCAGCTCGCGACCATAGCGGCGCGCCTACTGCCACGTACCGCGACAGCCTGTTGATCTCAGCCTCGGTAACGGTCTCCCACGACCGCGCCCTGCCACCGGACAGCAGATACTTAGGCACTTCGAAGATGCACGTGCGGACCAGACCCTCACCGGCTTCGTTGCCTTCGTTGAGGATTTCCATGCTGCCGGTGGGCCATTTGAGGACTCGCGGCCGCGGCGCGTTCGGCGGCGCGGGCGGATGCAGCACCCGCCACACTTTCCTCGGCGGTGCATCGACATGGAATCGCACGGTGTAAGACTGCATCAGCTCTCTCCCCAGCTGTCCCAGAAGGTGATGCTCTCCGCGGGCGGCCGAGCGGCCGGCCGGAAGTCAGTGCCAATCGTGTAGGCCACCGGGAACAGCGCAGCCTGCGTGACTGTGTCTGGGATGCCGAGCAGCTCGGCCACTTCTCGTTCCTTGGCCAAATGCATCGTCGTCCACACCGATCCCAGTCCTCTGGACCGCAGGGCGAGCAAGAAGCTCCAGCCGGCCGGGATGATCGAAGCCCAGGCCGACGCGGCGACCAACAGGTTGGAGTTATCGATGCGGTTCTCCAGGCACGGGATGACATGCACCGGAACTTGGCCCAGCGTGTCAGTCAGGCTCAGCGCGCTGGCGTACACGCGCCCCGTTTGCGGGTCGGACGCGTCCTTGGCCGCGTACGCAAGATAGTCAGCGCCGATGCTGCGGTAGATGTCGGCGATGGCGGCACGCTTGTCGGCGTCGGTGATCACCAGCCAGCGCCAGTCCTGCGCGTTGCTCGCCGTAGGCGCCTGCATCGCCAGCCGTATGCACTCGAGGATCAGGTCGCGGCCGACCGGCCGGGTCAGGTCAAGGCGTTTACGCACCGACCGGGTGGTGGTCAGCAATTCGTCGACCGAAGCGATGTCCATTCGTTCCTTCTGGATGCCCAGTTAAAGGTCGATTGCGCAAGACCGATCGACGCCCAGCACCGTCAATGAGCGTCCCAGGCCAAGAAATACCGCCACACAGAGCGTCAGATCGAGAATCTCCTTGTCAGAGAACAACTCCCGCAGCCGCTCGAAGAAAGCGTCGTCCATCGACGCATGGTCGTTTGCGAAGCGCTCGGCGTATTCGATGGCAAGGCGCTGGCGCGGCGTGTAGCCCGGGTAGCTGGCGTACTCCGCCACGTTGTCGTAGAGCTCTGGGGCGACCCCGGCATCCAGCACGGACCGGGCCCGAAAATCCGAGCAGGCGACGCAGTCGTTGATCGCAGCGATGCGCATCCTGGCCAGCTCACGCTCGTCGACCGGCAGAATGCTCTGCTGGTATGCGCCGCGGATCATCCGCTCCACCATGCCACCGAGTTCGGGTCGTAGCGTCCAGATCATGGCGGCTTCGCCGCCCGGGCCATCCGGCACGTTGAGACGGGCCATCAGTGAACTCCTGCCCGGTGAAGACGGTTACCGAGTCGAGCAAACCAGATTCTCGGCTCGGCTGTCTAGGCCGCCCAGCGTCGGTAATTGTGCATATGTGTACCCGGCGCCGATTCAAAAAATGGTCGGGGTACGGTCCGTTGAAAAGGGCGTTTCTAAGGTACAACGCCCAGGTCTGGGAGGTCGCGGCGTGCTGTTCATGCACGAGGTGCACAAGGTGCGCGGGCGCGCTGAAGATGAATTCGAGGCCGCATTTCGCGAGGGCTGGATGCCCATGCTCGCCGCCGGCGAAGACGCCCGGCTGCTGTGGTACACCAACCAGGCGCACGGTAGTGGCCCCGCCTACACCGTGATCACCATGACCGCGGTTCGTGACGGAGCGGCCTGGGAGCGCCTGACCAAGCGTGTCCAAAAGGGCGATCTCCAGGAATGGATGCGCAACCTGGACGAACTCCGCCATGAAGTCGACGCGAAGCTGCTGGTACCCCTCCCGTGGTCGCCACTGCAGGAGGTGCCGTTCGACGAGGTGCCGGTCGATGGGCGAGAGCACGAGATGACCCTCTACATGGAAGACACCATGTGGCCGTACGAGGACAAGTTCGAGGAATACATCGTCCGCTGCGGTGACGTGTACGCCAGGAGCCTCAAGCAGCCCTCGTCCATGTTGACAATGCACGCCGCATTCCAGCCTGCCCTCGGCAGCCACGTGCGCCGTGAGGTGATCCTGATGCAGCGCATTAGCCGGCCGGAGGCGCTGCTAGATCTGCTCCGGACCCATATCCCCGCCGAGTACCGCGCCCCGGGGACCTGGATGTACGACGCCCTGGACCTGCGCGATCAGTGGACCAGCCGGCTACTGCGCGCCTCCGAGTGGTCCCCCCTGTACTAAGCCGCGCATGAACATCGGGACTATCCTCGACGCCGCCGCGGCCGGCGATCCCGGCCGAGCTGCGCTCATCATCGATGGGCGCTCCGTCAGCTACGGCCAGCTGGCGGCGACAGTGCGCCAGTGCGCTGCCGGCCTGGCCGCCCACGGCGTGATGGCCGGCCAGCGCGTCGCGGTCGTCGACGGCGGAAGTCTGCTATCGATCGCGACCTTGCTCGGGGCGGCGCGCATCGGTGCTGCGGCCGCGCTGATGAACCCTGCGCTGACGCCGCCGGAGTTGCAAGGACTCCTGAAGAATGCCGGCTGCGCCGATGTGGCAATCGCGGGGGAGCAATACGTCGACCGGCTCCGCGAAGCGGGTGCACCCACGGTGTTGACGGACACCGACCTGGTGGACGACGGCCGCCCTGCCTCAGCGTCACCCACCGACACTGCCGACGATTGTGACGCCTTGATCCTGTTCACCAGTGGGACAACCGGACTTCCCAAGGCCGTCGGCATCACCAGCCGGCAGCTCACCATGCGGATCAGGGGAATGGCGGCACCGTTCCGGGCGGGTGCCAAACCCTCGGTAGGGATGATGTGTGTCCCCTTCTTCCATGTCGGCGGCGCGCTGGGCACGCTCGGCAGCTTGTACTCGGGCAACACCTCGGTGTTGCAGCCGCGGTTCGACGCCGGCGAGTGGTTGCGCCTGGCGTCCGAGCATCAGGTGACCACCACATTCATGGTGCCGACGATGCTGCAACGCATCCTCGACCATCCCAACTTCGCCAGCACGGATCTGATGTCTCTGGTCGCCATCGCCTACGGCGCCGCCGCCGCGCCAATCAGTTTGGTGCGCAGGGCAATGGCCGCGCTGCCGCACGTGGCATTCGCCAACGTATTCGGCCAGACCGAGACCCTCGGCGCTTACACGACCCTGATGCCCGACGATCATCGCGATCCGGCCCGCGCGGGATCCGTCGGCAGACCGTTACCCGGAGTCGAAGTGCGAGTGGTGGACCCGGACACGGGCAACGACGTCGACACCGGAACGATCGGCGAGTTGTGGGTGAACACCCCCCAGAACGTCACCGAAGGCTGGCTGCGCACCGGTGACCTCGCCCGCCAAGACTGCGACGGCTACATCTTCCCGAGCGGACGGCTGAGTGACACCATCAACCGAGGGGGAGAGAAGTTCGGACCGATCGAAGTCGAGGAAGCTTTGCGTTCCCATCCGGCGGTGCGCGACGTCGGGGTCGCCGGGCTCGCCGACGAGGAGCTCGGCCAGCGGGTGGGCGCCGCAGTGGTGGTGGGTGCCCCGGTGACACTCGAGGAGCTGCGATCGCACTGTCGCGACTTGATCGCCTACTTCAAGCTCCCCGAGCGGCTGGCCATCGTCGACAACATCCCCTACAACGCGACCGGCAAGGTCAGCCGCCGCCAGCTCGCCGCGCTGATCGCGGATGACGCCTGAAACCGGGGAGTCCAAATGCTGTTTTTGCACGAGACCCACAAAGTGGTCGGCGCGCGGCAGGACGAATTCGAGGCGGCTTACCGCGACGGCTGGATGCCCACCCTGGCCAAGGACGACAACGCTCGGCTGCTCTGGTACACCAACCACGCTCACGGCACCGGGATGTCCTACAACGTGGTCACCATCACCGCCATCACCGACGGTGCGGCCTGGGAGATGCTCACACGTCGAGCCCAGAGCGGGGATCTGCGGCCATGGATGCGCGAACTGGACAACCTGCGCCACGAAGTGAAGGGCAAACTGCTGCTGCCGGTCGCGTGGTCGCCGCTTCAGACGGTGGATCTGGCGACCGTGCCCACCGCTGCCGCGACCCACCCCTTGACGCTGTTCATGGAAGACACCGGCTGGCCTTACGCGCCGCTGGATGACTACATCCGCTCCTGGGACGAGATCTACTATCGGCCGCTATCTCAGGCGCCGGCCAGGATGCGCATCCTCGATATCCAGGCGTGCTTCCAGGTCGCGCACGGAAGCTCTAGACGACGAGAGGCCATGCTGTGGCAAAAGATTGACAACTCCAACAACTATGCCGCGCTCGTCCACTTGCTGACCAACGAGATCTCGCCCGAGCACCGGGCTCCGGGCAGCTACATGTTCGAGGCCCTCAAGTATCGCGATCAGTGGGAGAGCCGCTTGTTGCGAACCTCGGCCTGGTCACCCCTGTACTAACAACCGCGACTGTGCGCCCATGGCCTCTGGTGTGCGCTCGGGGCGGGCCCGCTCGGCGTGTCGCCGCCGTCAGCGCACACCAGACGGCTGCGGCACTGCGGTCAGGCAAGCGGCGCCAAACCGGAGCGAAGCAGATCCAGACTTGCGGCCACGACTTGGCCGAGGTCGCCGGCACAACCATCGCGGCCCCAATTCTCAACGGCCACAACAAGACCTGCCGCGAGAGCGGAGCCCGCGACCTCGGCGACGAGGTCGACGTTGGCCACGCCCGGGTTTCGGTTCCTGACGAACTCTGTCAGCACCTGCGCAAACGACGACTGCACCACGCGCAGATGGTTGGCGATCCGGTCGGCGCTGATCAGCTCCGCGCGGGCCGTCGCGGCCTGACGGACCACTTCGAGGTCATGCGGGAATGCGGCAACGCTGGCCAGCACCGCATCGAATAGCGGCTCAGAGGCCGGACGCTGCGCAAGCGCCTCGGCGAGCCATTCCAACTGCGTCTCGTAGTCCTGAAAGAGCACCGACTCCTTGGTCGGGAAATGCCGAAAGAAGGTTCGTTCGGTGACACCGGCTTCCCGAGCCAGCTCGGTGACGGTCACATTCGCAAACCCCTTGTGGGCGAAGCTCTTTAACGCAGCATCACGAAGTGCCTCACGCGTCGACCGTCGGCGTAACTCATGACGGTTGCTCGGCGCGGTCATCTCACGCCGATCGTATCCCAGCCAAACCCGTCAAAACTGACATCTTCCAATTATGTCAGTACTGACATATTCTTGGAACGCACCGACCCGAGGGAGGACCAGGGCTGACCATGAGCAAGACGGACTACGACGCAATCGTGGTGGGCGCCGGGCACAACGGGCTGACCGCCGCGGCAATTCTGCAACGCGCGGGCCTGCGTACCATGTGCCTGGAAGCCAACACCTACGCAGGCGGCATGGCGGCCACAGTCGAATTGATCGATGGCTTCCGGTACGAGATCGCGGGTTCGGTGCAGTTCCCCACCGCAAGTCAGATCACCAAGGAGCTTGGACTCGACACACTTCCCACGGTGGAGCCGGACGTGATGTCGACCAATATCGGCGAACACGGCGAAGAGCCGATGGTCTTCTATCGCGACCCGATGCGGCTGATGACGCACCTCGGCGAGAAGCACGGCATGGAGGCCGTCACCGGCATGGCGGAACTGATCGGCTGGAGCCAGGGACCCGCGCGGGCGCTCGGTCGCTTCGACGTTCGCAAACCGCCTAAGAGCCTCGACGAGATGTATGCCTGCGCGACCAACGACGCCGAGCGCCGGGCGATTCACGAAATGCTGTTCGGGTCGGCGATGGATGTGATCGACCGGTATTTACCCGATAAGGACAAGCATGCGGTCATGCGCGGGATGCTGGCATTTCTGGCCGTCAACTCCACCTACCGCGGACCATTCACGCCCGGCAGCGCCACCTGTTTGGCGTTCGCCCTCGCGGTGCCCGACGACAGCACGGCAATGATGACCAAGCTTAAAGGCGGCATCGGCGCACTCACCGATCATCTGCGGGAGCTGTTCGTATCCCACGGCGGCGAGATCCGATTCCGCGCCAAGGTCGAGCAGATTCTGGTCGATGATGGCGCGGTGACCGGCGTGCGGCTGCGTGACGGGTCGACTATCACCGCTCCGATCGTGGTATCCAACTTGGCACCGGACGTCACGCTCACCGACCTCATCGAGCCCGAACACGTTCCCGCAGAACTTGTCTCGCGGGTGTCCGGTCGTGATCACCGCGCCTCTTTCATACAGATGCACTTCGCCCTCGACGGCCTTCCTGAATTCGCGCCGCCCTACGAGCTATTGAACGAGGAGTGCATGCAGCAGTCGGTCGGAATTTTCGGTTCTCCGGAAGAGCAACAGCTGCAATGGGAAACGTGTCGTCGGGGCATCGTCCCGGACAACCCATCGATGGGGATGCAGATCCCTTCCGTGCACGATCCGAGCCTTGCACCGCCCGGTAAGCACGCCGCGAGTGCGTACGCATACGCCTTCCCGGTCGAAGTCGGCCGCGATCAGCATGGACACCTCAAAAACGAGATGGCTCAACGTGTTATCGACAAGATCACTAGGTTCGCCCCCAACTTCAAGGACATCGTGATACGCCACATCACCTTCGCGCCCTATCACATGCAAACCATGTTCGCGGCCCCCCAGGGCGACTTCTGCCACGGCCTGCTGCACCCGGACCTGATGGGACCGAATCGCCCTGGGCCCAAAGGCTTTCTGGACATGCCGATTGCGATCGACGGACTCTACCTCGGCGGCGCCGGATGCCACGGCGGCCCGGGCATCACCTTCACTCCCGGCTACAACGCCGCCTACCAGGCACTGGATGACATGGCCTGAGGGGCAAGCCGGCGCTCAGTCCCCGAACGTTCCAGTGAGCTGGGCCTGCGCGGTCGTGGCCTGGGTTATCGCCTGCACCGCTCGGGGGCCAGCCAATCCCCCGGGGAGCTGGAACGTGGCGGGAAGCTGGTAGAGGGTAAACCGGTAGTGGTGTACCCCGGTGCCCGCAGGCGGACAGGGCCCGCTGTACCCGGCCTGGCCCCCCGAGTTCGGCAGGCTGCTGCCTCCGCCAGGAGTCTGACCATCCCCGGTGCTGCCGGGACCGGGAGGGATCCCCACCACGATCCAGTGAACGTAGGGTCCGCGAACGGCGTCCGGGTCGTCGACAACAAGTGCCGCCCCCAGCGGCGCCGACCATGTCAACGGTGGCGCCATGTTGGCCCCTTTGCAGGTGTACTGCACAGGGATCGGCGCGCCGTCGACGAACGCGGGACTGCTGATCGTCAATGGCCCGTCGGCAGGCGCTTCTGCCATAGTCCGAGCAACCGTCGTCACTTTCGGCACAAGTGGCGCCGTCGTTTGACTGCCACCGTGACCGCCGCAGCCGAGCTGTGCCACCACCAGTGCCAGACCCGCGCCGGCAAATGCGATTCGCGCTAACGTGCTTGCCATCGTCGGTTTCATGAAGAAAGTGTCCCTTACCGCTGTCTGCCAATAATGCGTTTTCACGTAGCCAGATTCAACGGTTCCCGGTCACAACGGAATTTGCTGAGGTCCTGGATCCGCACGCACTGGTCGGTGCCGTCGAGCCAGAGCAGAAATCGCGAGGGCAGTGGAAATCGATGGGCCGCGACGCTGGTGGGGATGAGGGCCGGGTTGCCCACCGGGATGGCGCGTCCCTGCCAGCGCAGTCGGCCCGGGCTGGCCTGCAGGTTGACATACCAGCTGGTTCGGGTCCCGTAGGTAAGCGGGACGATGAATCCTCCCGGTTCCTGGACCAATCGGATGGGCGTGGAATAGCGCCTGCCAGAGCGACGGCCGGTGTACTCAATCACAGCGAAGATGCTCCCGCGTCGACCGGCACGGCCCACGCTGGTCACCATTTTGTTGGCGAACCGCCTATTGCGACGTCGCTTAGCATCAATCACCGCTTGGTCACCGCGACGCATACCGGCTGCGATCCGAACGCGCCGCGCGACCGCCGCGACCAACACGGCTGCCATCGCAGCCCACATCGCGCGGCGCAACATCATGACGCAAGGCTAAATCGGTTACTTGCCGCGTTTCTTGATCTCAAGCACCCGCTTGCGCAGTCCCTGGGTGGCCGTCTCCATCAGACTTTTCGCCCCCTGCCTGATCAGGAATCCCGGAACTGGCATCAGGAGGTCAACGGTGAGCTCGAAGCGGACCCGGGTGGAATCGCCTTCGGGAGTCAGCGTGTAGCGGCCTTCCTGCGCGCGTTGCTGTTTGGCACTAACCAGCGTCCAGCTCACGCCGTCGTCGTGGACGGTATACGCCAACTCCTGCTCGTCGCTGACACCCACGAGTTTGACCACTTGCCGAGACTTTGTCGGCCGGCCCTGGTCGTCGCGCTCCAGGATTTCGACCTGCTTATGCACTGACGACCACTCGGTCAACGACTCGAGATCGAACAATACGTCCATGATCTCGTCGGGTGTCGCGTCGATGACGACTTCGCGGGACTCGATGACAGCCATGGCTGAAACATAGCCAATGTAGCGACGCCAGAAACTATCTTTCGACGGCCACGCCAGAAGTCACGGCACGAGCACGACCTTGCCGACGTTCTCCCGTGCCGCCAGAATTCGGTGCGCGTTGGGCGCCTCGGCGAACGGCACAGCCGCGTGGACGATCGGGGAGATGGTGCCGTCGTGCAACGCCTCGGTCAGGGGAGTGATCCAGGGTTCGAGCGTGCCGCGATCGTCCCATAGCCGCAACATGTTCAGACCGATCACAGCCTTGGAGTCCTCGAGTTGGGCGAGCAGACTGAAGCCGCGCAGCATTGACAATGCGTGTGGAGCCGCCCTGAGCAACGAGCGCTTCTCGCGCTGCTGCATCGCCGAGACCCCGTAGCCGACAAGCCTTCCGCCGGGCCGCAGCAAGTCGTACGACCGGCGCAGCGACGTTCCGCCGAGTGCGTCGAGCACCAGGTCATAGGGCCCGACGCCTCGCCACCAGCCGTCGCGGCGGTAGTCAATGGCGCGGTCCACACCCAACTCAGTCAGCTTCTGGTGCTTTCCGGGCGACGCGGTGCCGTGCACTTCCGCCCCGGCCGCTTTGGCGAACTGGATTGCCGCTATCCCCACTCCACCGGCCGCGGCGTGCACCAACACCCGCTCGCCCGCGCGCAGCGACCCGTAGCCGTGCAGCGCCGCCCATGCGGTCGCGTAGTTGACGGGGACCGCGGCGCCCTGTTCGAAGCTCAGCGCATCCGGGAGCACCACGGAATCGCGCGCTGCAACGTTGACGATTTCCGCGTAGCCACCGAATCGTGTACCGGCCAAGACCCGTTCACCCACGCGGTTCGGGTCGATACCATCGCCGACGGCCTCAACCGTGCCGGCGACTTCGTAGCCAACCACCGCCGGAAGTTTGGGCGCGTCGGGATACAGGCCGACCCGAGCGAGGTGGTCGGCAAAGTTGACCCCGGCGGCGCGCACGGCGACCCGCAGCTGGCCCGGCCCCGGCGGCGGCGGGTCGGGACGATGCTGCACCTGCAACACCGATGGATCGCCACGCTTGGTTATGACGACTGCGCGCATCGTGATCCTTTCTGGTGGCAGCTCGTCGGCCGGACAACGGCGCGGCGCGCTAGGAACTGGCCCCGGATATGACCGCAGCAAGGCGGGGGAGAACGGCGTCGCGCCACCCAGCCCCCATCCGCTTGAAGGCCCGGGCCATCCGTTTGTCCTCCAGGTCAAAGCCGCTGTATTCCAAAAACACTCGGGTGCCGGTTCCTTCCGCCTCAAGGCGCCAGGTAAGGGTCCATGCAGGCGTGAAGATATAGACGAAGCGGTGCGGTGCATCGACCTCGAGCACCTTGCACGGTTGCTTGCCATAGCCGGTCATGTCGAGGGTGAAATGGTGACCGACTACCGCAGCCACCTCTCCTTCGGCCCACCACAGTCGCATGAGGTCGGACTCGGTCAGCAGCCGCCACACCTTCGCCGGTGGCGCCGCCACGAATTGGTCTACCCGGATCGTCTCAGACATCGACGTTTCAGTCATTCCAGCTCCTCTGCTGCCTCGGCGAGTTTGGCCAGTCGCGCACGCCAGAACTTCTCGAACGGATGTAGCCACTCACCCAGCTCAGCCAGTGGTTCTGCGGTCAGGCGATAGATACGCCGGCGCCCCTGCGGCTCATCGGCGACCAGCCCGGCTTCACGCAGCACTTTGAGGTGCTCGGCGACTGCGGGGCGACTGAGTTCGAACCGCTCGCTGAGTTGCCCCGCCGATAGTGAATGCCCGGAGAGGATCTCCAGCAGTTCCCGCCGCACCGGGTTCGCCAGAGCGAGAAAGACGCGGTCGGTGCTGGCCACAATCGGCAATATATGTCGGGCATTTCCGACATGTCAACTATTTCCGACATGTGCTGACAGTGTGACCCGGTGACCGCTACCTTCCTCCTTATGCATTTCGCCTGGGAGCGGCTGACCCCCAGCGTGCATCGCTGCCGGCTGGCGTTCTGCGACGTCACCATCGGACTGGTAGGGGGCCGTACCGGGGCGCTGCTCATCGACACCGGCACCACGCTGGCCGAAGCGGACGCGATCGACGCCGACGCCCGCCAGATTGCGGGACGCCCAGTTACGCATGTCGTGTTGACACATAAGCACTTCGACCATGTCCTCGGTTCCTCGGCGTTCAGTGAAGCTGAAATCTACTGCGCACCCGAGGTTGTCGAGTATTTATCGTCGGCTACCGATCACCTTCGTGATCATGCCCTGAGCTATGGCGCGGACGCCGCGGAGATCGACCGCGCGATCGTGGCATTAAAGCCGCCGCAATGCGGGATCTACGACGCCGTCATCGACCTTGGCGATCGCACCGTAACGATCGCCCACCTGGGGCGGGGCCACACCTCTGCAGACCTAGTCGTAATAGCGCCTGACGCAGCGGGTGAAGACGACCCGGTTGTGGTCTTCACCGGCGATCTTGTCGAGGAGTCCGCCGACCCTGCAATCGACGCCGACTCCGATGTGGCGGCCTGGCCGGAAACCCTCAATCGGATACTCGCGCGCGGCGGACCCGAAGCCATCTACGTCCCGGGCCACGGAAACGTCGTCGATGCGGAGTTTATCCGTCGCCAACGGGACTGGTTAAGCCGGCGCGCGGCCGTCCAGCCCAGCTAAGCGAAGGCTCAGCCGTACGCGGTTGCGGTCCAGACCTCATTTCTGTGTCGAAAAGCCGTGCGCCGCAAGCTCTTGAAGCAACTATGTAGATGACCGCACTTGACCTCGCAAATACAACGCTCTAGGCCACGGCTCCGCCCGCTGACGATCAGGCTATGGCTGGTCCCTGCGGTCGACAGCTGTCGGAGTTCGGCATATGACAACAGTTTTGGCTCGGGTCTTTTGACCCCTGATTGAACCGTCATCCCCGGGGATAGACTCTCGCTCAGGGGAATCGTGCTGAAGAGGAGCGCTCATGGCCATCATCGACACGGACACTGAAGTCCGGACATCGTTTGAAGACGACGTCGCCGCCACGCAGCGGTACTTCGACGGCTCGCGCTTTGCCGGTATTACTCGGCTCTACACGGCCCGCCAAGTAGTAGAGCAACGCGGCACCATCCCCACCGACTACACCGTGGCACGAGACGCGGCGGCGGCTTTCTACGACCGGCTGCGTGAGCTGTTCGCCGCCAAAAAGAGCATCACGACATTCGGGCCCTACTCGCCCGGACAGGCAGTGAGCCTCAAGCGTATGGGTATCGAAGCGATCTACCTCGGCGGTTGGGCAACCTCAGCTAAAGGTTCCACCACCGAAGATCCCGGGCCCGACCTCGCCAGCTACCCCCTGAGTCAGGTACCCGACGATGCGGCGGTACTGGTGCGGGCCCTGCTCACCGCCGACCGCAATCAGCAGTACCTGCGCCTGCACATGAGCGAACGGCTGCGCGCCACCACCCCGGCGTATGACTACCGTCCGTTCATCATCGCCGATGCCGACACTGGTCACGGCGGTGACCCGCACGTGCGCAACCTGATCCGCCGCTTCGTCGAGGTCGGCGTGCCGGGTTACCACATCGAGGATCAACGTCCAGGCACCAAGAAGTGTGGCCATCAGGGCGGCAAGGTTCTGGTGCCTTCGGACGAACAGATCAAGCGCCTCAATGCCGCCCGCTTCCAGCTCGACATCATGCGGGTGCCCGGCATCATCGTCGCGCGCACCGATGCCGAGGCGGCCAACCTGATCGACAGCCGCGCCGACGAGCGCGACCAGCCGTTCCTCCTTGGCTCCACCAACCTGAACATTCCTTCCTACAAGGCCTGCTTCCTGGCACTCGTGCGGCGCTTCTACGAACTGGGCGTCAAGGAACTCAATGGGCATCTTCTCTACGCTCTTGCCGACGGCGAGTACGCTGCCGCCAGCGCCTGGCTCGAACGACAAGGCATCCTGGGCCTGGTCTCCGAAGCCGTCAATGCTTGGCGGGAGAACGGAAAGAAATCGATCAACGATCTCTTCGACCAGGTCGAATCGCGGTTCGTGGCTGCCTGGGAAGACGACGCCGGACTGATGACCTACGGTGAGGCCGTGGCCGAGGTGCTCAAGTTCGACGCGAGCGAGGGCGAGCCGATCGACATGAGCCCTGAGGAGTGGCGGGCGTTCGCCGGACGGGCGTCTCTGTACAGCGCGCGTGAGAAGGCCAAGGAGTTGGGCCTGGACCCCCCGTGGGACTGCGAGCTGGCCAAGACGCCCGAAGGCTACTACCAGATCCGTGGCGGCGTACCCTATGCGATCGCCAAGTCGCTCGCAGCGGCACCGTTCGCCGACATCCTCTGGATGGAGACAAAGACCGCGGATCTCGCCGATGCCCGAGAGTTCGCCGAGGCAATCCATGCCGAATTTCCGGACCAGATGCTGGCCTACAACCTCTCGCCATCGTTCAACTGGGACACCACCGGCATGACTGACGAGGAGATGCGGCGCTTCCCCGAGGAGCTCGGCAAGATGGGCTTCGTTTTCAACTTCATCACCTACGGCGGACACCAGATCGACGGCGTCGCCGCCGAGGAATTCGCCACCGCCCTCAGGCAGGACGGCATGCTGGCGCTTGCCCGCTTGCAGCGAAAGATGCGCCTGGTGGAGTCGCCCTACCGAACACCGCAAACCCTGGTCGGCGGGCCGCGCAGCGACGCCGCACTGCTCGCCTCGTCGGGACGCACGGCGACCACCAAGGCCATGGGCAAGGGCTCCACCCAGCACCAGCATCTGGTGCAGACCGAGGTGCCGCGGAAGCTGCTGGAGGAATGGCTGGCCATGTGGACCGGCTACTACCAGATCAAAGACAAGCTTCGGGTACAGCTTCGGCCGCAGCGCGCCGGCTCGGAGGTACTCGAGCTCGGCATATACGGAGCCGGCGAGAAGAAGCTCGCCAATGTGATCTTCCAACCCATCCAGGACCGGCGCGGCCGCACCATCCTTTTGGTGCGTGACCAGAACACGTTTGGCGAGGAGCTACGCCAGAAGCGACTGATGACGTTGATCCACCTCTGGCTCGTCCACCGCTTCAAGGCTGACGGGGTGCACTATGTCACCCCTACCGACGACAACCTCTATCAGACCTCGAAGATGAAGTCCCATGGCATCTTCAGCGAAGTCAACCAAGAGGTGGGCGAGATCATCGTCGCCGAGGTGAACCACCCCCGCATCGAGGAGCTGCTGAAGCCCGACCGGGTAGCGCTGCGGAAGTTGATCACGAAGGAAGGTTAGAGCGGTTCGCCGCCGCCCGGCCCATCGCAGGGTGGCGGCTACTGTCAGCGCGATTGCATCGACAACCGCGCCCGCGTAAGGCGCTTGGGCAATGCTGACTGCACGCGTCTGGATGGGCCCATCATGTTGCGCCCAAAAATCTTCGTTGTAGCAACAATTGCACAGGTATATGATTTAGCTGTTAACAAGCGTGCGCTAGATGTAACAAATGCGCGGTAGCCGGAAGGAGAGGCTGATGAAGGCACTAACCAAGACGGCGGTTGCCATGTCCGGTGGGGTGGTCGCGGTTGTTTTAACGGTCGGATTCGGCGGGAGTGGGCTTAGCCCGGCGGGCGGTGCGGGGTCGACAACGCAACCGTCGTCCAGCCTCACGCAGGCGCTGCCCAAGCCCAAGACAGCCACTCCTGAACGTAGCGCCGGCATTCACATTGCTACCCTCACCGGCTGCGTTTCTGGTCTCGACTGCTAGCCCAGAGCGCCCGGGCGAGTTTGCATAGCGCGCCCCGCGACCAATCACTTCTTCGCCGATGGCCCATCACGCCCCAAAGATGGGCCATCGGCATTTCCGTCGACTCCAGGTCCCCGCCGCCATACCCCGTTTGCGCGGCCGCATGCCGGGGTACGGAAAAACGGACTGCATGCAAGTGGTGTGAGTGGAGAATGGGGATTCTGATGAGATCTGGAGCTAGGACTGCGGTCGCGGTTTTCGGCGGTTCAGCCATGCTTGTGTTAGCGGTCGGGTGTGGTGGCGGCGGTAACAAAGGGCCAAGCAGTACCACTACGCCAACGACTACCACTACCCCTTCATCCAGCATGGTGCCCGCGCCATCCACAACACCGGGCGCCCCAGGTGGTCCGACCGGCGGCGGCGGGCCGGGCGGCGGAGGCGGCAGCATCCCAGGCGGTCCGACCGGCGGCGGCGGGCCGGGCGGCGGAGGCGCCAGCATCCCAGGCGGTCCGACCGGCGGCGGCGGGCCGGGCGGCGGAAGCGGCAGCATCCCCGGCGTTGGTGGTGGCGGCGGCGGCCCGGGTGGCGGCGGCGGTTGCGTCGGCAACGTCTGCGGCGGCTACCCGTGATCGCCCGCTCTTGTTGAGCCTGCGTAACGCAAAGACAATAAGAACTTGCTACCCAGCCGGTGGGGCCGGGCTTACCTGGCCCCACCGGCTGAGCAGGAATATCAGATCGACAGCGAGCGTCGTCTCGTCGTGGCCTAGGCCGAGCACCGCAATCGAGTTATGGTTCTCCCGCAACTCGAATGCAAGGGGACCTCAATGGCGAAGCTCAGGTTTGGGTACTTCATCGCCCCGTTCCATCGGGCGGGCACAAATCCGACGCTCGCATTGCAACGTGACCTCGAGTTCATCCAACATCTCGACGTCCTCGGTTTTGACGAAGTGTGGTTGGGCGAGCATCACTCGGCCGGCAGCGAAATTATCAGCTCCCCGGAAATCTTCATCGCCGCCGCGGCGGAACGCGCCAAGCGGATCCGGTTTGGAACCGGAGTCATTTCGCTCGCATACCACAACCCGCTCTGGGTCGCCGACCGCTTGATGCTGCTGGACCACCTCACCCATGGCCGCGTGATTGGCGGGTTCGGCCCGGGCTCACTTCCCACCGACTCCGCGATGATTGGGCTAAATCCGACCGACACGCGAGAGCTTCTGGAAACCAACCTTGACATTGTCGTCCGCCTGCTGGCCGGGGAAGCTGTGACGGCCAAGACTCCCACGCACGAGCTGTTCGACGCCCGCTTGCAGCTTGCGCCGTACTCCGACGGAGGAATCCCCTTGGCGGTCGCAGCCGTCGCCTCGCCGACCGGCGCCCGGCTGGCCGGCAAGCACGGCATCGGCCTGCTGTCCATCGGGGCGACGCTGATGATTGAAGGCTTTGACGCGCTCGCCTACCACTGGGGCATCGTCGAAGAGCGCGCGGCGGCCTTCGGCACACAGGTCGACCGCAAGAACTGGAGCCTGGTCGGGCCGTTCCATATCGCCGAGACCGACAAGCAGGCACGCGAGGACGTGAAGTTCGGCATGGAACCATGGTTCCGGTATTTCCAGAAGGTGGCCGCGTTCCCTCAGATGACGATGCCGGGAGATCAGCTCGACGAGATGATCGACGTCATCAATGACAACGGAGCAGGTGTTATCGGCACACCCGAGCGGGCGCGAGCCCAGGTGCAACGGTTGTGGGACCAGTCCGGTGGCTTCGGTTGCATGCTGCAGATGGGCCACGAGTGGGCCAATCCGGCCGCAACCAAGCGGTCCGCCGAATTGTTCGCCGCTGAAGTGATGCCGCATTTCCAGCGGCAGGCGCAACCGACACTGGATGCCGCTGCGCGCGCCGGCCAAGTACGAGAAGACCTCGCACAGACGCAGCTGGCGGCCATCGAGCACATGACCAAGAAATATCAGGACGAAGTCAGTTCGAAATAGCGGCCGGCGGTATCGGGCGTGGCGGCCGCTTGGTGCGGCCGCCACGCGCCCTGTGAAAAAGCTATCGCCCGCTGTTCGACTCGCGCTCGGCCGCCTCCACCAGCCGACCCGCGAAAAACCGAACCGCCCCTCCCAGCGCGGCCCGCATCACCGGACCCGTCCCACGAACTCCCTCGGTAAACGAACCAGTCCAGCGGATATCGGTACCGCCCGCCGAATTCGGCGTAAAAACCACCTCGCCGAAGTAGTCCTTGACTGGGGTCGAGGGGGCGACCAGCTTGTAGGCGTGGCGGCGATCCTGCTCGTACTCGACGGTCTCCTCCTGTACCAGTAAGGGCCACATCCCAACCTTGCGAACAGCCCCGACCCCGCCCGGCGCAGGATCACCCTGCCGCACCCAACTCGATTGAAGAACGATTGGCTTGGCCCACTTCGACCAGTTGGCGCCGTCGGCCGCGAGTCGAAACAGCGTCGCGGCAGGGGCGGTACTGGTACGGGTGGTCTCGAAGGAAAACTTGCGACCCGACATGACCAACTCCTGGTGAAAACAAGTGAATGACCCTGGATGCACTCGCGGGTAGGCTACCGCCCAAGCTGTGCGACCCACCGGGTTGGGTTGGTTCGACCACGGCCCGTGGGCAAGGGCCTGAGTGCTGACCGTCACGTCGCAGCACACGGGACTGCGGTATCGCCTTGCCTAGACTTCGCTTATGGATTGCGGTTCCCGGCAGGACGCCCCGGGTGTCCCTGGCCTGCTTCAGATCGAGGACTGCCTGGATGCCAAGGGCGATGTCGCGTTACCGCCAGGCGTCACGCTGATATCCCTTATCGACCGCAATATCGCGAACGTCGGTGATGCCGTGGCGTATCGCTACCTCGATTACACCGGTTCGGCAGATGGACATGCCGAGGAGGTGACCTGGACCCAATTCGGTGTCCGACTGGAAGCCATCGGCGCGCGCGTGCAACAAGCCGCAGGTCGCGGTGAGCGAGTTGCGGTCCTGGCGCCGCAGGGCATCGACTATGTGGCCGGTTTCTACGGGGCAGTCAAGGCGGGGACCATCGCGGTGCCGCTATTCGCGCCTGAACTGCCGGGGCATGCCGAACGTCTCGATACGGCGCTTCGCGATTCGGAGCCGACGGTCGTACTGACGACAACGGCGGCACAAGACGCGGTTGAAAATTTTCTGATCAACCGCCCACAGCTTCGAAGGCCGCAAGTCATCGTCATCGATCAGATACCCGACTCGGCGGGGGAACTGTTTGTCCCCACGGAGCTCGGCATGGACGACGTCTCCCACTTGCAGTACACCTCGGGCTCGACGCGACCCCCCGTCGGCGTGGAAATTACCCACCGGGCGGTGGGAATCAATCTGGTGCAGATGATCCTCTCGATCGACCTGCTGGACCGAAATACCCACGGCGTCAGCTGGTTACCGCTCTACCATGACATGGGCCTGTCGATGATCGGCTTTCCCGCCGTGTACGGCGGTCACTCCACGCTGATGTCGCCCACTGCGTTCGTCCGCAGGCCGCTGCGCTGGATTCACGCCTTGGCTGCTGGGTCGCGGCAAGGCCGCGTGGTCACCGCCGCGCCAAATTTCGCGTACGAGTGGACGGCACAGCGTGGCCTACCCGCGCCAGGTGACGACATCGACCTCAGCAATGTGGTGATGATCATCGGCTCCGAGCCGGTCAGCATCGATGCGATCAGAACCTTCAACAAGGCGTTCGCACCCTACGGATTACCGCGTACAGCGTTCAAGCCGTCGTATGGCATCGCGGAGGCGACTCTATTCGTCGCGACCATCGACCCCACAGCCGAGGCAACCGCGGTGTATTTCGACCGCGAACAATTGGGCGCTGGTCGCGCGGTCCGTGTCGCGGCGGATGCCCCCAATGCCGTGGCGCAGGTGTCCTGCGGTCGAGTAGCCCGCAGCGAATGGGCGGTCATTGTCGACCCCGATACCGAGGCCGAACTGCCCGACGGCGACGTCGGCGAAATCTGGTTGCAGGGCAACAACCTCGGTCGGGGTTATTGGGGACTGCCCGAGGAAAGCCAGCTGGCGTTCGGAGCCAAGCTGCAATCACGGCTCGGGGAAGGCAGCCACACCGAGGGCTCGACCGTCGAAGGCGCCTGGCTGCGGACCGGGGACCTGGGCGTGTATCTCGACGGTGAGCTCTATGTGACGGGCCGAATCGCGGATCTGGTGACCATCGACGGTCTTAACCACTACCCGCAGGACATCGAGGCCACCGTTGCGGAAGCGTCCCCGGTCGTCCGGCGGGGATATGTGACGGCGTTTACCGTGCCAGCGGACCTACTGCCGGGAGCGGAAGCGTTGAATAGCGGCGAATGTCTGGTGATCATTGCCGAACGCGCTGCGGGCACCAGCCGCGTCGATCCGCAGCCGGCCATGGAGGCGATCCGCACGGCCGTGCTGGCCCGACATGACCTCCCTGTGTGCGACGTGCGCCTGCTTCCGGCGGGTGCCATCCCGCGCACCACCAGCGGCAAATTGGCCCGGCGAGCTTGCCGCACCCAATATCTGAGCGGCACCCCGGGCATCCACTAACCAAGGCGGGCGAAGCGCCCAAAAAGCCCTGAGTGCGGACTCCGCTGACTTAGTCTTCGTTCGGAGGCACGATGGTTCTCAAGGTTGCAGTGGCGCCGGATCTGATCTGCGGCGACGTCGATGCAGGCTACGGAAAGGTCGCCGACGCGTTCCGTGCCAATTTTCGCGACCGCGCAGAAGTCGGCGGGGCCGTCGCCGTCTACCGCGACGGCGTCAAGGTTGTCGACCTGTGGGGCGGCTACCGCAACGGGTTCACGAGGGATCCGTGGCAGCCCGACACGATGGTCAATATGTTCTCGACGACCAAAGGGGTCGCCGCCTTGGTCGTGGCTGTGGCGGTGTCCCGTGGACTCATCTCCTATGACGCCAAGGTCGCCGAGTACTGGCCGGAATTCGCGCAGGCGGGAAAGGGCGACGTTACGGTCCGTCAACTCCTGGCGCATCAGGCTGGACTTTGTGCACTGAAACCGAAACCGACACTGGCCGACGTGGCCGACCCCGCGAGGCTCTCGCCCATTCTGGCGGGCCAAACACCGGCCTGGCGACCAGGTTCGCGCCACGGTTACCACGCGATCACGCTCGGTTGGTACAAATCTGAGCTGATTCGCCGGACCGACCCGGCGGGCCGCACACTGGGCCGGTTTTTGGCCGACGAGATCGTCCAGCCGCTCGGACTCGACCTCTACGTCGGCCTCCCGGATTCGGTCGACCGTCAGCGCGTCGCCCACGTCCACAACTGGGTACGCGCGGAAACGCTGCTGCATCTCAATGTGATGCCGCCCGGTTTCATAGCCGCCTCGCTCAACCCGGTCGGCCTGACAGCACGCACCATCGCGGTCCCACGCGGTGTCAACCCATTCAATGGGGACTACAACCGCGACGATGTTCGGACGGTTGAGATTCCTTCGGCCAACGGCATCGGAACCGCCAGGTCGGTGGCGCGGTTGTATGGCAGCGCAGCCTCGGGCGGTGCCGAGCTCGGTTTGAACGCCGATACTCTCGCGGCCCTGGTGGCTCCGGCGATCCCGCCAAGCCAGGGTGTTCGCGACAAGGTAATGCACGAAGAGGTTGCTTATTCGCTTGGCTTCTGTAAGCCCGTCCCACACTTTGCGTTCGGTTCCTCCGACAAAGCCTTCGGAACACCCGGTTTCGGCGGGTCCTTCGGCTGCGCCGACCCGGATACCGGTATCGGCTTCGCCTACGTCATGAACCGGCTGGGTTTTCACCTGTGGAGCGATCCGCGCGAACTCGCCTTGCGGCAGGCGCTGTTTCGCGATGTGCTCGGGGTGCGCCCCCAGACTTGACATGCCCACCACCAGGGCAGCCGGCATCGAATGGGTCACCGTCGGGCCGATGCGGCGAGAACTCGCCGCCTATTACGGTGAAGTCGCCGAAGCTACCTGGCGAGTCGACCAAATTGCTGGGCGGATCGCTATCGGGGGGCGGCCGGGAAAATCCGCTGCACCAGCTCAGGAGGCACGATGGTCGACCTACCCGGCGAGGATGAACGGTTCGGCGGGGTCATCAACCCGTCGGCTGCCGATTCCACCCCAGTCACACCATTGATCACCTATCCGCCTGCCGGCGCTCCCAACGTCGTCGTGGTACTGCTCGACGATGTCGGATTCGGTGCCGCATCCACGTTCGGGGGCCCCGTCCCGACACCGGCGCTGGACCGTGTCGCCGGAGCCGGTTTGCGCTACAACCAGTTCCACACGACCGCACTGTGCTCACCGACGCGAGCCGCACTGCTGACCGGACGCAACCACCACAGTGCGCACATGGGCACCATTTGCGAGATCGCTTACGGCGGGGGAGCAGCGCAGCCAGTTCCACCACGTCATCGACATCGTGCCCACGATCCTCGAGGCCGCCGGCATCGAGCCGCCCGCGCGCGTCAACGGCGTCGCGCAGAAGCCGATCGAGGGTGTCAGCATGCGGTATTCGTTCGACGACGCTGCCGCGGAAAGCCGGCGAACCACGCAGTACTTCGAGATCTTCGGCAATCGCGCTGTGTATCACCAGGGTTGGATTGCCTCGTGTTTTCATGGCCGACTGCCCTGGATCCGCACCCAGCGCGCTGCCCCATTCGGCGAGGCCGAACGTTGGGAGCTCTACCACCTCGCCGACGACTTCAGCCAGGGCGTCGACCTTGCCGAGCAATATCCCGACAAGCTGGCCGGGTTGAAGGCCGTATTCGACGCGGAAGCGCGCAAATACAACGTCTACCCGCTCAGCGACGCGACACTGGCCCGCGCGCTGCCCGCCAACCGTCCCAGCCTGCTCGCCGATCGCACCTCGGTCACCTACTACGCCGGGCACGTGCGCATCCCCGAACCGGTGACGCTGGGCTACACCAGCACGTCGTTCGAGCTCCGGGCGCGGCTGCAGATTCCGCCGGGCGGCGCGAACGGGGTGGTGATCTGCATAGGCGGGGCGATGGCCGGGTGGAGTTTGTATCTGCGCGACGGGATTCCCCAGTTTGCCTACAACTATCTGGGGCATGAGCTGACGACAGTTGCGGCGCCCGAGCCGCTGCCGGAAGGCCCTGTCGTACTTGGCCTTTCGTTCGACTACGACGGTGGCGGACTGGGCAAAGGTGCCTCGGCGTCGCTGCACGTCAACGACACCGGGGTGGCCGCCGGCCGCATCGCGCGGACAGTGCCGTTCCGATTCTCGATGAGCGGCGAGACATTGGACGTCGGCACCGACACCGGCTCGCCGGTCGCGCCGTACGGGCAGGAGTTCCGGTTCACCGGCCGTATCGACCGGATCGACGTCACCGTGCGCCCGCAGCCCGCAGATCTGGCCGCGGCGATCGCCGAGGCGGAGATGCGGGCGGCACTGGCCGCGCAATAGCTGAACCCTCTGCCAGTGGTCACGATGTGCAGCAGTCTTGTCCCACTCGTTTTGGGTTGCGCGCTCGAACCGATCGAGATCGTGATCACGCTCATGCTGCTCGGCACGCCCTCGCACCTCCGGGCGGCCAGTGCCTGGGTCGGGGGACACGTCAGCACGCGCCTGCTTCAGGGCCTCATTTTCGGCACGATCCTGCATTGGGAGCCCATAGCGCTGACTCGAATCACCCGCATCAGCTGCTACGCGCCGCTTGGCGAGACACCGGCAGACTACACGTGCAACTCACGCAACAGTCGGTTCGGCGATTTGCGAAGCACAATTGAGAGCCCGGGGATCAAAACAGGGGAGCTGGCAACCAGCGCTGACGTGATGGCGATTTCGGCGGGCAGGGATCCCGAAGCGGGCACGCCGCGCAGCCGCGATCGGAAGGCTTCCACCGTGTTCGTTGACCGGTTAGCGATGCTCATGACTAGAGCCACTGCCTCTATATTGCGCCGACCCCCGCGTGTGTAATATTTCGCCACCTCTTGCGAAATCTCCTCCGGCACTTGGCCGAAGTCGGCCTCGGCGAGCGCCCTGGCATAGGCCAAGGCGCTCCATTTGGCGCGATCAAAGGTTGCCGGATTAGCACCTTCAAGTTGCGCAATCTCCTCATCGGGGACGCCGGCTCGGATAGCCCATTCCTGGTGAACATAGCTGCAGTAGCGGCAGCTGTTCGTCTGCGCGACAGTCAGCATGATCTCCTCGCGGAAGGCAGGATCAATCTGGCGGAGTACCCACACCATTCCGGCGTGATGGACCAGCGGCGCCAAGCGGTGGACCGCAGCTGCCAATTCACGCAAAGTGTAGGTCTTGCCGACGGGCGGCACCGTCGTTGTCGCTGGTCTCGTTCTGAACAAGCCACACCTGCCTTCAAAAAGTGGTGCAGCCATGTTATCGATCGGTTTGTGGGCACACCAGACCGGCGTCGGCGGGCGCGGAAGTTCGCCGTTCAGGGCCCGCTGCTCTCGCCGCCGCGATCGACGCGCGGCACCGGGTGCCCAGTAGTCAGGAGGCCCGGTGTGGCCACGCGTCGACGCATCCACAAGGTGTAAAGCGCACCTATCCCGGCAGTGACCAGACCGTAGAGCGCAATGGCCCCGTGTTCGTCCGCGTTGGGGAAGTTCGCCGATGCGATGGTCAACGCGGTTGCAGGGTGCCGGCAGCTGCTGGCGAATGCCAACACCGCCGACGACTGGGGATCGGGCCCACCCAGCACATGTCCGATGGCAAACATGCTGACAACGAACAGCACCCTCGCGACCAGAGTCCAATCGCCGACGAGCTTCCACATAGCCGGCGCTGCGGCGATCAAGAGAACGATCATGGCCACCGGCAGGGCCCACCGCTGCGCATGCTCGATCGGACCCGATATACGCGCTGCGAATTCGGGCCAGCGCGCTGCGATCGTCATACCTGCGACGAGCGGCGCCAAGACCGACATCAGCATCAGTCCCGCAATCGCCCAGGGGCTTGCGACGTACTGACGCCCGAACACGTGCCCAATCAAAGGCGTAGCCACGGCGATCACGGGAACAGCAAGAATGGCCAGCACGATCACCAGGCCGAGCCCATATTGAACATGCCCGCCGGCTTTTTCTCCCCGCCGCGGCAGCAACGGCGGCAGAGGTGAGATCGCCAGGGTGACAAGCGCGATGGCCACCTGCGTAGTCGGCAGGAAAGTTGAGCTGTCCTTGGGTTACGCGAAGGGACGATCACGATGACTCTCGCCGAAGCCCCCGCCCGAGCCGTCAGTATGCCGCGCATTGGCGAGCCGGCTCCGGAATTTACCGCGGTCACCAAGCTGATGCCAGTTACGACTGATACCCCCAGGGGATATATTCCTAGGATTGCTAGTGGCTGTTGTCATTGACGACGGATGTAGCACGAGTCCCGGGGTGGCATCCTGGCCGTGTGGGTTTGCTCATCCGGTTGGTGGAACTCCTAATCGTGCTCCTGCCGCTGGCAGGTGTGATCACCGTTGTGGTAAAAGCATTCGCTGCCAACAGGCGGCGAGCCCAGGAACCACAGAAGTTCGATCGGGCAGCAATACCCGACGCTGCCACCACGGCAGGTGCCGGCAACAATCAGGCCGCCCAGTGGCGGTCGCTCCGACGCGTCCTGGAAGAGCACAGCCGCACCGACGCACGATGGCTCGGGTATGAACTCGACGTCGCTAAGCTTCTCGACTTCCCACTCATGACAGACATGCGCGATCCGCTCACGATCGGCTTCCACAAAGCCAAGCTCCGCGCGGACTTCCTGCGCCCTGTCAAAGCCGAAGATCTCCTCGATGACCCGGAAGCCACCGCGCGGTATATGGCCGCCGTCGAGGACTACGTGACCGCATTCAATATTGCCGAGGCGGAAGCGATACGCAGACGCCGCAACGACTTCTCACCGGAAGACCAACAGCGGATCACGCGTGCTCAGAGCCTATTGGCGGTGGCGTCGGACTCCGCAGCAGCGCCACCGGAACGCAAGAATGCCTACGACTTGGCCCGTAAAGAACTCGACGGCATTGTTGTATTGCCATCCACCACCCAGGCCAGCATCGAGCGTGGGATTTCCGGCGAGATAGAGGGATAGACCGCGCAGGCGGTGTCTTCGTCGATGACTTTGGCCTCTTATCCGCGAAGGCCGGCTATCGGCATCATGATGGCATCGTCAGCTCGGCGACTAGACATAATGCCCCTTTAGGAGCACGCCATGATCGAGTACGACCTGGACACCCAGCATTCCATCTTGGAGGTGCGGCCGAAGTCCGCGCTCGACAAGGACGACTTTGTCGAACTCGCAAAGGCCGTCGACCCTCAGATCGAGGCCCATGGCGACCTTGCCGGGCTCATTATCAGCGCGCCGTCGTTCCCGGGCTGGGACAGTTTCGGGGCGATGGTCACCCACTTGCGCTTCGTTCGCGACCATCACAAGCACGTCAAGAAAGTCGCGGTGGTCACCGACTCGCACCTCGGTGATGTGGCCGAGCATCTGGCTTCACACTTCGTGTCAGCCGAGATCCGGCATTTTCCCGCCGCGCAGCTCGAGCAAGCGCGACAGTGGATCATCGACGGCTCGTAATGCATTGAGCTGCGCGCCCCATGCGCATGTCACGATGGTCAGATGACCGCGACGCCCGGCCCGCCGGCCGCCGAACCCGCTGGGAGCCAAAGCCTTGCGGGGTATCCGGTCATTCCGCCACCGCTTCCGGGACCTGTTACCTTCGACCAGCGCTGGCGTGATCTGACCTTCATCCATTGGCCGGTGCGGCCCGAGAGCGTCGAAAAGATGTACCCACGCGGAACCCGTCCCGACGTATTCGCCGACGGAATGACCTACGTCGGACTAGTCCCGTTTGTGATGAGCAGCACCAAAGTTGGCTCTGTACTTCCGCTTCTGTATTTCGGCAGCTTCCCGGAGACCAACATTCGGCTCTATTCGATCGATGACGCCGGCCGCCACGGCGTTTTCTTCCGTCGCTTGAAACGGCTCGCCTGGCCGTCGTGCCCGTCACCCGGATCGGCCTCGGTGTCCCATACACCTGGGCAAGGATGCGGATGGAGCGGCAGGCCGACCACATCACATATGACAGTGTCCGCCGGTGGCCCCGGCGCGGCCTGCGCTGCCGCTTGACGATCACCATTGGTGAGGCGGTCGAACCGACGCCGCTAGAGGTCTGGCTCACCGCCCGGTGGGGCGCGCATACTCGCAAGGCCGGCCGCACTTGGTGGGTACCCAACGAGCACGGACCGTGGCCGTTGCGCGTGGCGGAGGTCGTCGAGCTGGACTGCGAGCTGCTGGACGCCAGCATGGTGCGACCCGCCGGCGAGCGTTTGCGGGCTTTGTTTTCACCGGGTGTGCGTACCCGCTTCGGGCGCCCCTGCGTCGTTCGGTGACGCTGCTGAACTCAGCAGCAGGTGTATCCGCCGTCGATCACGATGTCAGAACCCGTCATGTAGCTGGAAGCCTCGCTGGCCAGATAAAGGTAGAGGCCGGTGAGTTCTTCAGGCCGGCCCATGCGGCCGAGCGGTATTTTCGGCTCCCACTGGCGGTGATACTCCGCCAAGGGCTCGACGAGTTCGGTGAGGATGTAACCGGGGCTGACGCTGTTGACGCGGATGTTGTGCGGGGCGAACTCCACGGCCATGGCCTTGGTCAGGTGAATGACCGCCGCTTTGGACGTGCAGTAGTGGCCGACCTGTTGCGGGATGTTGATGATATGGCCAGACATCGAGGCGGTATTGATGATGACCCCGCCCCGACCTTGCCGGACCATTGCCCTGGCCGCTGCTTGGGCAGTGAGGAACACGCCGTTCACGTTCGTGCTTTGGATGCGCTGGAATTCATCCAGCGTCATGTCCAGCATCCCTTCCACCGCGACGATGCCGGCATTGCAGACCGCTATGTCGACGCCGCCCAACTCGGCGGTCACCCGTTTCAGCATTTCGGTTACCTGATCTGGTCGGGTCACGTCGCAACAGACCGGTACGACCTTGCCCGCACCGGCTGCCGCGATCTCGCCGGCGACCTTCTCTAAAGGGTCAGAATGCCGCGCCGCAATGGCCACGTGAGCGCCGGCTTGCAGGTATGCCTGGGCCACTTTCTTGCCGATGCCGCTGGATGCCCCGGTCACCAACGCCTTTTTGCCATGCAAGTCGAATAACTTCAAGACATTCATTCGATATCCCTTCCACACCGGTGACCTGTAACCGAGACACGTTCTAGTGTGTCCGCTATGGGCAAGTTCACCAGGGACGAAATCGAGCAAGCCGTCAGGCACTACACAACCGTCGTCGAAGGATGCAGCGTTTCGGGGGACTGGCGACCTTTTGCAGATCTATTCACCGAGGATGTTGTCTACACCGAGCATCACTACGGGGTCTTTCACGGGCGAGAAGCGGTGCGGGAGTGGATCGTCGCCGTCATGGCTCCGTTCCCGCACATGCGATTTCCATCTGACTGGATTGCCTACGATGACGACGACGATGCCGTGGTGCTCATGATCAAGAATCTGCTCGACCACCCGACCGACCCCAATGGTGAGCCGTTCTGGTTTCCCAATTGGACTCGGCTGGTCTATGCCGGCAACGGCCTGTTTTCCAGCGAGGAAGACATCTACAACCCCAACCGTGACGCACCCCGTGTGGTGGCCGCCTGGATGCAGGCTGGCGGCCAGCTGGCCTCCGACAAGATTTTGCAGCCCAACGCCTGACTAGGCGGACGAGAGACGGGGCTGTCGCCTCCGCCGCCGGGAACGGACCGCCGTCAGCGCCTGCTCCCAGGCAAGCAGGGTCGTGGCCTTCAGGTTGGCCGGTTTGACACTGTCTCTGGAAAGAAGCGCCGTCGCAGCGGCTTTCGTCGTCGCTGACGCTTTCGACATGTGACCGGAGTCGAACGGTGGCTGCGGGTCGTATTCGATCGCCAGCTGGATGGCCTTGGCGCGGCCTTCTCCGCCGATCTCGCCGGCCAGCCATAACGCCAGGTCAAGTCCCGCGGACACGCCCGCAGACGTAACAATGTTGGTCTCCCGTACGATTCGCTGGTCGCCGACCGGGATGGCGCCGAATGCCTTCAGCGCCGGAACGGTCAGCCAGTGCGACGTCGCTCGCCGGCCAGTGAGTAAGCCGGCTGCCGCCAGGATCACCGAACCGGAGCACACCGACGTCGTCCACTGGGCGGTCTGGTGGGCTTGACGGAGCCAGTCGAGCAACGCCTCGTCACGTGCATGCACCGGAGTTGAAGGGCCGCCCGGCACGAGAATCACGTCGGGCGAAGGTGTTTGCGCCAGCGAGTGGGTGGCGCCGATGACCAGTACGCCGGAGTCGGCGGTGATTGGCCCGGTTTCGTGCCAGACGAACCGCACCTCGGCGTCCGGCAAGTTTCGCAGCACCTCGTATGGGCCGATCATGTCCAGCGCGGTGAATCCCGGGTAGGCCACGAACGCGATTTGGGTCATCGGCGTCTCCTTAAGTTCGTAGGTGCAGTTACTTCGTGTTGTTACGTTGTGCTGTGACCCGGGTGGGTCGGGTGAGGCTGCATGTGTCTTGCCGGCCCCGGTGGTGCGGCTTGAGAGGACTGGCCGCCCGGCCTGCCTGGACTTCTCTGGCCGCTGATTGAGATCTGCGATGTGATCGCTTGTTTAAGGAAATGCTGGCGGGGTTGTCCGTGGGGATCGTGTTGGCAGACAAGTGAAAAGGGGTGCAATGGCAGCGGGCCAGTTGTGGGCTGGTGTGGATGTCGGTAAGGAGTATCACTGGGTGTGCGTGGTCGATGCCACCGGTGCGGTGGTGTTGTCGCGCAAGCTCGTCAACGACGAGCAACCCATCCGTGACCTCGTCGCCGAGATTGACCAGCTGGCTGACGAGGTGTCCTGGACGGTCGATCTGACCACGGTGTATGCGGCGTTGTTGTTGACAGTGTTGGCTGCTGCCGATACGCCGGTGCGTTACCTGGCGGGTCGTGCGGTGTGGCAGGCCTCGGCGGTCTATCGCGGCGGGGAGGCCAAGACTGACGCCAAAGACGCCCGGGTGATCGCCGATCAATCCCGGATGCGTGGGGCCGATCTGCCGGTCCTGGCGCCCGACGATGACCTGATCACCGAACTGCGGATGCTGACCGCCCACCGCGCAGACCTGGTCGCGGATCGCACCCGCACCATCAACCGGCTGCGTCAGCAGTTGGTGGCGGTGTGCCCGGCCTTGGAGCGAGTAGCTGCGCTGACCTCCGATCGCGGCTGGGTGGTGCTGCTTACCCGATACCAGAGCCCGAAAGCCATTCGCAACAGCGGTGTTTCGCGGTTGACGAAGATCCTGACTGATGCCGGGGTGCGCAACGCTGCTTCGATCGCCGACGCCGCAGTTACTGCCGCCAAGGCACAAACGGTGCGCCTGCCCGGTGAGGATATCGCCGCCAGCCTGGTTGCCGAATTGGCACAGGGGGTGATTGCCCTCGATGACCGCATCAAAGCCACCGACGCCGACATCGAGGGCCGATTTCGCCGCCACCATCTGGCCGAAGTGATCACCAGCCTGCCCGGCATCGGCTTCCGACTCGGCGCAGAGTTCCTGGCCGCCGTCGGCGACCCTGCCAAGATCGGCTCGGCTGACCAACTCGCCGCCTGGGCCGGACTGGCCCCGGTCCCACGGGACTCGGGTAAACGCACTGGACGCCTGCACGCACCGCAGCGCTACAGCCGCCGGCTGCGCCGAGTGATGTA
Source organism: uncultured Actinomycetota bacterium (assembly GCA_963784665.1). Taxonomy (GTDB): domain Bacteria; phylum Actinomycetota; class Actinomycetes; order Mycobacteriales; family Mycobacteriaceae; genus Mycobacterium. The sequence continues at coordinate 9,656 of CAWASA010000016.1, read as the reverse complement.
CATGTCCGCGCTCACCGCGATCCGCTGCGACCCGCAATCTCGGGCCTACTACCAGTCCAAACGCGACGAGGGTAAGAAGTCGATCCAAGCCACCATCTGCCTGGCGCGACGCCGCACCAACGTCCTTTACGCCCTCATCCGCGACCACCGCACCTGGCAACCCGACTCACCTCCGATCACCACGACCGCGGCTTGACTTTCTCATTGAGAGTCCTCTCGTGCTAAGGCCGCAATAATTAAGCGAAGGCCTTGCGGTATTGGTCGGGTGAAATACCGACGCGGCGAAGGAAGTTGCGCCGCATGGTTTCCGCGGTACCGAAGCCGCATCGGGCAGCGATGGCGACGACGGTGTCGTCGGTCTCCTCCAACTGCCGCCGCGCGGCTTCCGTGCGAATGCGTTCGACGTAGTGTCCGGGCGCCTCACCGACTTCGGCGGTGAATATCCGGGTGAAGTGGCGCGGGCTCATCGCCGCCCGGCGGGCCAGATCATCGATGCTGTGCGGGCCGCCCGGTTCGGTCTCGATGGCCTCCTGCACCTCGCGGATAGGGGTCCGCTTGGCCCGCGGCATCCACACCGGCGCCGCGAACTGTGTCTGGCCGCCGGGGCGGCGCAGATACAGCACGAGCCAACGGGCGACCGTCTGCGCAATCTCGGTGCCGTGGTCATCCTCGACCAGCGACAGCGCGAGGTCGATTCCCGCGGTCACACCCGCGGCTGTCCATACCGTTTCCGAGCTACGGACAAAGATCGGATCTGGATCGACCTCGATAGTCGGGAATTCGCGGGCCAAACGTTCGGCAAAGGCCCAGTGCGTGGTCACCCGGCAGCCGTCCAGCAGCCCCGACTCGGCCGCGAGAAATGCGCCCGTGCAAACGCTGACGATGCGGCGGGCAGTTCGGGCGACGGCTTTGATCCAGCCGACGAGTTCGGCGTTGGACCGCGCCGCGTCGACACCACCGCCACCGGGCAGCACGACCGTGTCGATAGGGCCGCTCGGGTCTGGCAGCGGCGACGCCACTAAGGCCAGGCCGGCAGCGGTGGTCACCGGATGGCCGCCGGCTGAGGACATGACTACGTCGTATCCACCGCTGGTCAGTAACGATGCGGTGCTGAATACCTCGTGGGGCCCCACCACGTCGAGCGCCTGCGCGGCGGGAAAGCCGACGATCACCACCTTGCGAACCATGGACTCAGTGTCGGCCAGACCGGGGTATGGCGTCTACGTCGTGTACCCCACAAATTAGGACATCCCGGACCTGACCCACGGGGGCCGCGGCGGGCTTGGCAGACTGTGCGCATGGCACAGATAACGTTGCGTGGAAATCCGATCAACACTGTCGGCGAGCTGCCTGCCGTCGGCTCTGCGGCCCCAGCCTTCACTTTGACAGGCGGCGACCTGGGGGCAGTCAGTAGCGAGCAGTTCCACGGTAAGCCCGTGGTGCTGAACATCTTCCCGTCCGTGGATACGCCGGTTTGCGCGGCGAGCGTGCGGACCTTCAACGAGCGCGCGGCCGCAGGCGGCGCCACCGTGGTGTGCGTGTCAAAAGATCTGCCGTTCGCGTTTGCCCGATTCTGCGGCGCGGAGGGTATCGAGAACGTCAAGACGGCGTCAGCGTTCCGGGACAGCTTCGGTGACGATTACGGCGTCACCATCACCGATGGTCCGATGGCGGGGCTGCTTGCCCGGGCCATCGTGGTGGTTGGCGCCGACGGCAACGTCGCGTACACCGAGCTGGTGCCAGAAATCGCCCAGGAGCCCAACTACGACGCGGCGCTGGCGGCCGGAGCATAGATTTTTCACAAGCCTAGTAAGCGCACTGATTCCGTCCGCATGTCCACCTTGCGGACCTTTCCGGTGGCGGTCATCGGGAATTCGCCGACGATGTGGACATAGCGGGGAATCTTGTAGTGCGCGAGTTTCCCGAAACAGAAGGCCCGCACGGCGTCAGCGTCTAGCGGCGGACGATTCGGCCGCATCTTGATCCAGGCGCAGAGCTCCTCACCGTATTTGTCGTCGGGAACGCCGATCACCTGCACATCGTCGATGTCGGGGTGAGTGTGCAGGAAGTCCTCGATCTCTCGCGGGTACAGGTTTTCGCCGCCGCGGATGACCATGTCCTTGATGCGCCCGACGATCACGCAATAACCGTCGTCTTGCATGACCGCCAGATCGCCGGTGTGCATCCAGCCGTCGTCGTCGACGACCTCGCGCGTCTTCTCGTCGTCGCACCAATAGCCCAGCATCACCGAATAGCCGCGGGTGCAGAGCTCACCGGGCCGACCGCGTTTGACGATCTCGCCGGTGTCGGCGTCGACGATCTTGATCTCGACGTGCGGATGCACCCGCCCCACCGTGGCGGTTCGTCGGTGCAGGTCGTCGTCAATCAACGTCTGGCAGGACACCGGGGAGGTCTCGGTCATGCCGTAGGCGATCGCCACTTCCGACATGTTCAGCTCGTCGACGCAGCGCTTCATGACCTCCACCGGACACGACGCGCCCGCCATGATTCCGGTCCGCAGCGACGACACATCGCGGTCGGCGAGTTCGGGGTGGCCGAGCATGCCGATGAACATCGTAGGCACCCCGTAAACGGCCGTGCACTGCTCCGTCTCGATCGCTTCCAACGTTGCGGCGGGATCGAACCCCGGTGCCGGAATCACCATGGTCGCGCCGCGGGAGGTGCAACCCAGATTGCCCATCACCATGCCGAAGCAATGGTAGAAGGGCACCGGAATACACAGCCGTTCCCCGGGAGCGAGCCCGATGAGTTCAGTAACGAAGAAGCCGTTGTTGAGGATATTGCGGTGCGACAGGGTGGCGGCCTTGGGTGAACCCGTGGTGCCCGACGTGTATTGGAGGTTGATCGGGTCACGGGCAACTAGCGTGCCCATCCGGTCTCGCAATTGTTCGTCGGACACTGTGTCGGCACGCTGCCTTAGCAGTTCCCAATCGGTGGTCCCCAGGAACACGACCTCTTTCAATTGAAGGGCCAGTTCGGGAACCTCGGAACGCACTTGGTCCACCATGCTGCGGTAGTCCGAGGTCTTGAACGCCGTCGCCGACACCAGCAGCCGAGTGCCCGAATGCCGCAGCACGTAGGACAATTCGTGAGTGCGGTAAGCGGGATTGATCGCGACGAGGATTGCGCCGACCTTCGCCGTGGCGTACTGAAGAATCGTCCATTCCGGGCAGTTGGGTGACCAGACACCGACTCGATCGCCGCGCTGGATGTCACTGGCCATCAAAGCGCGTGCCAAACAGTCGATCTCCGCGTTCAACTCGCCGTATGTCCAGCGCCGGCCGCCGGCTACGTCGACCAACGCCTCGACGTCGGGGTAGGCCATGGCGGTGCGCTCGAAGTTCACCCCGATTGTCTCGTCCAGCAGGGGAGTGTCGACTGGGCCAGCATCATAGGAGTCCACCGCGCCGTACTGTTGCCGCAGACTGGTTTTGAGCACCTTGCCATTGGCGTTGCGCGGCAATGCATCCACGATCACGACATGGTGGGGACGTTTATAGGGGGCGAGATGCGCGCGGCAGTGCGTCTCGATCTCGGCGTCGCTCGGCGCATCCGCGGGGTCGTGCGGCATGATCACCGCCATCGGGGTCTCACCCCATTTCGGATCGGGCACTCCGATAACCGCTACCTCGGCGACTTTGGGGTGGGCGGCCAGGACATTCTCCAGCTCGGCGCTGTAGATGTTCTCTCCGCCCGAATTGATCATGTCCTTCTTCCGGTCGACGACGTAAATGTAGCCGTCGCCGTCCTGCCGGACGAGGTCACCGGAATGAAACCAACCGTCATGAAAGGCTTCGGCGGTCTCTATGGGCTTGTTCCAGTACTCCTTCATGATCAGCGGCCCGAGGTAGACGATCTCGCCGATCTCGCCCTGGGGGACGTCGTTCATCTCGTCGTCGACAATGCGGGCGTCGACGTTGAGCATCGGGGTTCCCACCGAACCGATCTTGCCGATGGCGTCTTCACCGCGAAGCAGGCAGGTGATGGGGCTGCACTCGGTCTGCCCGAATGCGGCGATGATCTCGGCCTGCGGGAAGGCGTCGGTCATGTTGCGCAGCAACGTTGTCGACGCGGGCGCCGCGCCCCACCAGATGCGGCACAGCCCGCTAAGGTCCCGTGAGCTGAGGTCTGGCAGGGCGCAGACTTGTTGCCATTGCGCCGGCGTCATCCAGCACGACGTGACCCGTTCCTCGGCGATCGTCCGCACGGTGGCCTCCGCGTCGAATCCGCCGGACGGTGGAATGATGACCCTGCCACCGGTGAGGAATGTCGGCAGCATGCCCGAGACGCCCGCGATGTGGAACAGCGGTGCGAGCGCCATCCAGCAATCATCGTCACTTCGGAGGCCGAGTGTGGCGATCACACTGAGCGCGTGCAGGTACAGGTTGCGGTGGGTGATCACCGCGCCCTTCGGGAACCCCGTCGTGCCGGAGGTGTACATGATGAACGCGGGCGCCTCGTCCGCGACCGTGACGCCGGCCGCGTGACTATCAGCAGTGATCACGATTTCGTCGAGGTCGCCGCCGATCGTGAGAACGGCATGGACCGACGGCGCCGTTGTGCGCGCCTGTGCCACACCGGACCTACAGGCGAGATCCGTGACCACGGCCCTTGACCCGCTGTCTGCGAGCACATAGGCAATCTCGTCCGGCACCAACCGGAAATTCACCGGCACCGCGATCGCACCCAGACGCAGCGCGGCGAACCAGACCTCAACGAGCTCAAGGCTGTTCAGTCCGACCACCGCGACCCGATCGCCTGAACGAACTCCGCTCGCGGACAACGCGTTTGCAAGGCGCCTCACGCGCTCGTCCAGCTCTGCGAAAGTGCATCGCCGGTGTGGATCGACGAACGCGACGTTGTCGGGACGGACTCGGGCGTGCCGGGCCAGTACGTCACCGAGCGTCATGCCCGTGCAGGCCGAGCTACCCATCGCGGACTTACAGGCCTGCCCGGTCGGCGAGCAGTGCCCGGTGCTGTGCGCTGCTGCCAAAGAGGGCTTCGGTGGTCTTGGCCCGGCGGAAATACAAGTGCAGGTCGTGTTCCCACGTGAAGGCGATACCGCCATGGACCTGGATAGCCGAGCCGGCGCACAGCACGAAAGTATCCGCGGCCTGAGCCTTCGCCAGGGGCGCGGTGATGTGCAGCTCGTTCCCGTTGGCGGCGCTCATCGCGGCGAACATCACGGCTGCCCGGGTCGCGTCGATCTCGATCTTCATCTCGGCGCAGGCGTGCTTGACCGCCTGGAACGAGCCGATCGGCCGGCCGAATTGCCTTCTGCTTCGGGCATATTCGACCGCCAGTGCCAGGCATGCCTCGGCGCCGCCGAGCATCTCGGCCGCGAGCAGCACTCGCGCCACGTCGAGTACTCGCCCGGCCTCATCGGGCGAGCCCGCGGTCAACGGCTCGGCCGGGGCTTGTGAGAGCCGCAGCTTGGCGACGGGACGGGTGATGTCGAACGAGGGCAGCCGAACGACCGTGACCCCAGGGGCGTCGGCCGCTACGACGTGGAAGATGACTGTGCTTTCGGGGCCGTTGGCTACTGCTGGGACCACGAACAGGTCGGCGACGTGGCCGTGCAACACGGGGGAGTACTCGCCAGTGAGGACCGTACGACCGTCGCGCCGCTCGGCCCGCACGGTTGCCGTAGACGAGTCGGTCTCGTTCGGGCCGGCGGCGGCAAACGCGCCGATCTGTTCTCCGGACAGCAGGCCGGCCAGCAGTCTGTTTCGCTGCTCGCGGTCGGCCATGCGCAGCACCGCCTCGATCGCGAAGGCGGTGGTGGCCAGGGGTACGGGGGTCAGCGCCCTGCCGAGTTCGGAGAACACGATCGCGGTCTCGACGATGGTGCCACCCGCCCCGCCGTATTCCGGCGGGACATGCAGTCCCAGGGGCTCCAACTCGCTACACAGTCGCTGCCAGACCCGCCTGTCGTGGCCGTCGGCAGCGGCCACCTCGCGCACTCGTGTCGGCGGGGCCGCCTCGCGGAGAAAACCGCCCAGCGATGCGCGGAAGTCGTCCTGTTCGGTGCTGTACCGGAAATCCATGTCAGCTCTGCCCGATACGCTCCGGGACCATCCGGGGTTCCTTCGGAAGGCCCAGCAACTGCTCGCCGATCACATTGCGCTGGATCTGCGAACTGCCCGCGTAAATGGTCGCGGCACGCGCATAGAGCAGTTCGTCGGTCCAGCACGCGGCCGAGTTGGGCGTGCCCGGTTCCGGGACGATCAGCGCTTCGCCGTTGCCCGGGCCCTCCGGGCTGAGCACTTCGAGCCCGAGGATCTCGGCGGCGAGCTCGGTGTAGCGCTGGAAGTACTCACTCCAGACAACCTTGCTGATCGCAGCGTCGGCGCCGGGCCGCTGCCCGTTGACCAACGAGGTCAGGCCGCGGTAGCCCTGGTAACGCATGATCTGAACGCGTGAATAGCACCAGGCCAACGCATCGCGGATGCGAGGGTCGGTGTGCATTCCGCGCTCGCGGGCGAGTCCGCGCAGCCTGTTGAGTTCTCGCCCGAAGTTGATGGCGGCCGTCGTGACCTGTGAGCCGCGCTCGAATCCGAGCAGTGTCATCGCCACTACCCATCCATCGCCGGCCCGGCCGATCACATTGGCGGCCGACGTACGGGCATCGGTCAGGAACACCTCGCTGAAGGAGGCGTGCCCCGCCGCGTTGACGATGGGCCGGACGACCACGCCTGGCTGGTCCATCGGCACCAGCAGCACCGACAGGCTCGCGTGTGTGGGCCCGTCCGGGTCCGTGCGCGCCAACACGAAGATCCAGTTCGCGCAGGCCCCCGCCGACGTCCAGATTTTCTGTCCGTTGAGCACCCACTCGTCCCCATCGAGCACGGCCCTGGTCCGAACGGATGCCAGGTCCGAGCCCGCCTCAGGCTCGGAAAAACCCTGGCACCAGCGATCCTCACCGGACAGAATGCGCGGCAGGAAATGTTTCTTCTGCTCCTCGGAGCCGAGCGCGATCAGCGTGTTGCCTAGCAGCTGGATGCCGAGCAGGTCATTCTCCAACCGCTCCGGCGCGCCCGCGCGGGCAAGCTCCTCGTCAAGCACCGCCTGCTCGATCGCGGACAGGCCGGCGCCCCCGTACTCTTTCGGCCAGGACACCGCTACAAGGCCGCGGTCCGCAAGGGCCTGGCGCCACCGGTGCGCGATCGCCCGTCGCTCGTCGGGCGGCAATGCCCCACCGCCGGACCAATCGGGCGGGAGGTGCTCGGCGAGAAACGCGCGGATCTGGTCGCGGAACGCCTCCGCTTCGGGCGGGTAGTCGACATCCACAGTGCTTTGCCTCCGGAGTTCAGGGGCGCTGTTTGGCCGCGGGCAGGATCTCGGGGGCCATGCGCCAGTCCTCCAGGCCGTTGTCGACTGTGCCGTAGGACAGCTTTCCTCCGGTCACCTCCGCCCAATGCGCGTGATTGAGCTGGTGGATGGAAAAGCACGCGTCGAGCGCTGTGCAGAAGCCCATAGCGTCGACGGACTGGTTCACCGACTCCTTGATGAACAGCGCCGTGACCGTCGGCAACTTGGCGATGCGGCGGGCGAAATCGATTGTGCAATCTGACAACTCGTCGTTGGGGAAGACCTTGCTCACCATCCCGATGGCGTGCGCGTTGTGGGCGTCAAGTGAGTCGCCGGTGAGCAAGAGCTCCTTTGCCTTACGTGGCCCGAATTCCCATGGATGGCCGAAGTACTCCACCCCACACATTCCGAGCCGGGTCCCGACGACATCGGCGAACACGGTGTCCTCGGCGGCGACGATGAGATCGCAGCACCACGCCAGCATCAGACCGGCCGACAAGACCGTGCCGTGGACCTCGGCGATGGTGATCTTCCGGAGATTGCGCCACCGTTTGGTGTTCTCGAAGAAGTAGTGCCACTCCTGCCGGTGCCGTGACTCCACCCCGCCCCGCGTCCCGCCGTTGCACCGATATGTGGGGTGCTGCCCGGGGCCGGGTGAGCGCTCGCGGACGTCGTCGGCGGAGCCGAGGTCGTGCCCTGCGGAGAATGACGGGCCCGCGCCCCGCAGGATCACCACGCGGACCGCATCGTCTGCTTCGGCGAGTTCGAAAGCGGAGCCCAGCTCGACAAGCATCCCGCGATTCTGCGCATTCCGTTGTTTTGGGCGGTCGAGCGTGATGACGGCGATCCGGCCTTGGCCGACGACCTCGTAGCGGATGTAGTCGAAATCCTGCACGGGTGATTCCTTTCGAGGAGTGGACGAGGCCGCGCGGACATGTCGACGGCGGTGTCCTCGCGCGGTTCGGCCGATCGTCTCCGCTCCTAACCGCGCGTGGCCGGGCTGACGTCGGTGAGGCTACGCGGCCCAAAGCAAAATGTCCATAAGCGATACGCAGACTAGAAAACACTAAAGACATAAATTCCCAAGCCAAATGCATCTTGCGCGTACGGATGTATCTTGCTAGTACTGTGTTATACGTCGCAGTCGAGAGATGCCGGCGATGCCGAGATGCCGTCCCGGGTTGGGTTCGGTCACTACTGAGGAAGGTTGAAGATGGAGATCGGGATTTTTCTCATGCCGGCGCATCCGCCCGAGCGAAACTTGTACGACGCGACGCAGTGGGACCTCGATGTCATTGAGCTTGCCGACCAGTTGGGCTACGTGGAGGCCTGGGTCGGGGAGCACTTCACCGTGCCATGGGAGCCGATTTGTGCGCCCGACCTGCTGTTGGCGCAGGCGCTGCTGCGCACGAAGTCGATCAAGTTGGCTCCCGGCGCGCATCTGTTGCCCTACCACCACCCGGTGGAACTCGCCCACCGGGTGGCCTACTTCGACCACCTGGCCCAAGGCCGCTACATGCTGGGCGTCGGTGCCAGTGGTATCCCGGGTGACTGGGCGCTGTTCGATGTCGACGGACAAAACGGAGAGCATCGCGAGATGACGCGCGAAGCCCTCGAGATCATGTTGCGTGTCTGGACCGAAGACGGTCCCTGGGAACATCGGGGAAAGTACTGGAACGCCAACGGCATCGCGCCGATGTTTGAGGGCCTGATGACCCGCCACGTCAAGCCCTTTCAGAAGCCCCACCCGCCCATCGGCGTCACAGGTTTTTCCGCCGGATCGGAAACACTCAAGCTCGCCGGCGAGCGCGGCTACCTGCCCATGAGTCTGGACCTCAACACCGAGTACGTGGCGACACACTGGGACGCGGTGCTGGAAGGCGCCGCACGCAGCGGACGCACGCCCGATCGCCGCGACTGGCGGCTGGTGCGCGAGGTCGTCGTCGCCGAGACCGACGAACAGGCGTTCCGGTACGCCGTCGACGGCATGATAGGACGCTTCATGCGCGACTACGTCCTGCCGACGTTCCGCATGTTCGGCATGACGAAGTTCTACAAGCACAACCCCGCGGTGCCCGACGCCGATGTGACTCCGGAATACCTCGCCGAGAACACCTTCGTGGTCGGCTCGGTCGAGACGGTGGTCGACAAGCTGGAAGCGACCTATGACCAGGTCGGCGGCTTCGGTCACCTGCTGATCCTCGGCTTCGACTACAGCGACAACCCTGGGCCGTGGAAGGAGTCCATGCGACTGCTCGCCGAGGAGGTCATGCCCAGACTCAACGCGCGCCTCGCGAAGAAACCGGCAATCGCGACCGTCTAGC
>CAWASA010000015.1:0-27988 GCA_963784665.1 uncultured Actinomycetota bacterium | reverse complement strand
GCCGACGTCGGCATTTCAAATCTTATGCCGACCCTCGAAATATGCCGATGACTTCAGTAATGGTGCACTCCGATAACGCTTTTGGGGTTGTATGGTCGGCATAGTCAAAGCGAGGTGAGCCAGGCCAGGATGTCGGGTTCGGGTTGGTAGGTCCCTGGTTTGACGTTGGGTGGCCTGGTCCGGTCGATGGCGGCTTGTTTGATGGCCATGTCGGCGTGGAGGTAGGCGTCGGTGCTGTGGGTGTCGGCGTGTCCGAGCCATAGCGCGATGACGGAGACGTCGACTCCGGCGGCGAGGAGGTTCATCGCTGCGGTGTGCCGCAGGGTGTGCATCGTGACGTGCTTGGTGGTGAGGCTGGGACAGGTGGTCGTCGCAGTAGCAAGGTGCGCGGCAAGGCGATGTTCGAGTGCGTCGCGGGACAAGGGTTGTCCGTGAGGACCGCAGAACAGTGCGGAGCCTGGCCGGGTCATCCGTTCGGCGAGGTAGGTCGTCATGGTGCTGAGGGTGGCTCTGGTCAGCGGGGTGATGCGTTGGCGGCGCCCTTTGCCGGTGCAGGCGATATTCGGGCCGGTGCCGAGGTGAATGTCGTCGTGGGTCAGTGAGCAGATCTCGCTGATCCGCAGACCGGTCTGCGCGGTCATGGCCAGCAGGGCGTGGTCGCGTCGCCCGGTCCAGGTAGTGGAATCTGGTGCGGCCAGTATTGCGTCGAGCTCTGCGGGGGTGAGGAACTCGATGACGGGCCTGATTGTGCGTTTGGGTGGGATCGCCAGGACCTGGGTGATGGTGGCGGCGTGTTCGGGATGGTCGGGCAGGGCGCGGCCGAGCACGGCGCGGATCGCGGTGAGTCGGGCATTGCGGGTTCTGGTGCTGTTGCCACGTTCGTGTTCGAGGTGGTCGAGGAACCTGGTGACGTGCGCGGCGGTGACGGCGTTGAAGTCGAGTGCGTCGGCGGGAATCGCGAGTGTGGCGGTCAGGTACTTCAGCAGCATCCGCCAGGTGTCGCGGTAGGAGGCGATGGTGTTGACCGACAGGTCGCGCTGGGTGTGGGCAAAGGTCGTGAAGTAGCTCTGCAGGCTAATGGCCAAGGCGTTCACAGTATTTCACTTTCGGAGATGGGTTCGAGCTTGCCGGCGGCCAGGGCCATGAGTTCCCCGGTCGCGGTCAGCTACCAGTAGGTGTGGGTGGCGTCGGAGTGCCCCAGCCAGGTGGCCAGCAGCGACAGCACCCGATCGGGATCACCGCCGTGGGCGTAGGCGACGGTCAAACTGGTAACCAGCAATCTTCGAACCCTGCGAATGCCTAGCCGCGGGGACCGTGGACGTGAGGTATTCGTCATGGTTGGTGATTGGCCTGCTGGGTGAGTTGGGCGGCGTAGCGGTTCCAGTCGCCGCCGGCGTCGTGGACCCAGTGGACGGCGGTGGTGGGGTGGATTCCGAGGAGGTCGGCGATGACGGCGGCGGGTAGTTGGGCGGCGAGGTGGGTGAGTGCGGCGCGGCGGCCGGGTTGGGCTCGGATCCCGAGTTTGCGGAGGCGGTCGCCGAGTCGGGCGGCGGTGAGGGGTCTGCCGGGTCGCAGTCCGGGGAACAGCCAGCGGGTGGTGTTTGGGGTGCCGACTCCGGTGTAGGGGCGGCCGTCGCGGGCGAGGGCTCCGATGAGCTCGGCGAGCGGTTCGGGGATGTGCAGGTCGTCGGTTCCGAGTCGGAGAAAGACTTGCGGGCCTTGAGTTTTGATCTGGTCGCGGGTGATGGCCACGATCCGGGCCAGGTGCTGGCCGTAGAGCAGCAGTAGTGCTCCGGCGACCCGGTCGGTGAGTTCGATGGTGTCGTCGTGCAGGAGCCGGGCGATCTGGGCCCACCGTTGGTCGTGGTCGGTGGCGGGGCCGGGGTTGCGGCCCGGGGTGGCGATGGTGACCGGGCCGGTGTGTCCGGTTGCGGCGGCCCAGTGGAGGAAGTCGCGGACGCGGTAGCGGGACGGCGGTTGTCCGGCCAGGTAGGTGTCGATGTCGGCTTGGCCGGTGTCGGCCAGGGTGGTTCGGTGGTCGGCGAGCCAGTTCAGCAGGTCGATTGCGGCGTTGATGTTGGTGCGGGCGTGATGGGTGTAGGTGCGTGGCCGGTCGCCTCGTGCCGCGGTCACCCGCAGGCGGCGCAGGACCTGCCAGGTGGCGTAGGAGTGGACGAGGCGACGGTCGCTGTCGCGGGTGATGCCGGTCAGGGTGCGGTTGAGGAATTGTTCGGTGGCGGCGAGTTGTTCGTCGCGTTGCGGAAGGACGTTGTTGGCGACCAGCACGGCCCGCAGGTATCCGGCGACACCCGGGCGTGGGTGTTCGTCTAGTGCCTGGTGGGTTAGATCCATAGCGCCGGAAGCCATCTGGGTCAGCAGGGCCGCGCCGGCGCTGTTGCGCAGCCAGTTCAGTGCGGTGCGTGGAGCGTCGGTGGCGGTGATCGCCTGGTAGACCGGTTCCAGGTCGGGCCGGTTCTGCCTGTCGGGGCCGGACAACGCCGCCGCGGTTCTGCGGTTGAGTGCGCAGGGCGCGCACCGGCCGCGTTCGTAGGCTCTGTCCTCGATCCCGCAGTCGGTGCAGGTGTGGCTGACCGGGACACCGGCGCAGTCGGCGCAGATGGTGGCGTTCGGGCCGGGCGGGTGCACGAGCCGCCGCCCGGTCCGGCAGGTGGCGCAGGTGCCGCGGCGGCGCAGCGCCGCGATGTAGCAGGGGTCGCAGACCGGTCCCTCGGGCCACCGGGCCGTCGGTGGACGATCGGCGCCGCAGTGCGCGCACGTCGCGGTCGCCCGAGGTGCGCATCGGGCGCAGATCGGGTTCGGGCCGGACGCGAACGAACAGGGCCGCCGCCGCCCGCAGCGGCTGCAGACGGCCTCGTGCCCTCGGAAGCAGGAATCGCAGATGTCGGGTTGGCCGTCCCGGGCGCGGCGGGCGATCCGTCGGGTCCGTCCGCACTTGCCGCAGACCCGTTGCGGCCGGTCGGCGCACCGCGCGCAGACCGGCCGACCCTGCCCGTCCCGGCCGGCGACGGGTTTGACCACGCCGCACCGCAGGCACGCGGTCGCCAGTTGCCGGCGTCGGCAGCGGGCGCACACACCCCCGGCCGACGAACGGGTCAGTGGCTTGCCGGTGCGACCGCACCGGCTGCAGACCGGGTCGGGCAGGTCTACCCCGCGGGCCTGCAGTTCCCCGACGAGGCGGCCCACCACGGGCGGTGCGCCGACCGTGAGCGCATCGGGATCAGCGGCCAGGGCGGCGGCCAAGGACCGGATGGCTGCCCAGTGGGCGGCCACCGCGTCCAGCGCAGCGCTCAGCACGCCCATCGGGATGCCCGGTGTCGTCGCCGCGACGGCGGTGATGATCCGCCTGCGCCCGCAACCGGTGCACAACCGCCCCTTGGCGCAGGCCGGGCATCCAGTCTCGTTGGCCGGCATGGGCTTTCAGCGTCCGGTGTCGGGCAGCACCCGGGCCCGGGTCGGGCGTTGCGGCGCGGCTGGCCCGGCCGGGTCACCTCGGGTCGGCCGGGAACGGGTGACCCGGTAGGGCTCGATGAGATCGGCCGGGGTGCAAGACAGGATGTCGCACAACGCCGCCAACGTGGTCAGCGACAAACGTTCCGGGACCCGGGCCACCAGCCGGTAGACCTGCTCCCGGGACAGCACGACCCCCCGTTCGGCCAGCAGCGGCACCAGGTCGGTGGTCGCGAACATCCCGGCCGCCGCCATCTTGGCCCGCAGATGCCAGTGATACCCCACCTGAATACTCACCCCGGTGATGATTCCGCACCGAACGCGGCATCCAACGCCGCACGCAACATCCGGTTCTTGGCGTCCGCGCCGACCTGCGTGTACACGGCCGTCGTGGACGCCCAGGAATGCCCGACCTGCTGCTGCACGAACAGCGGGTCGACCCCGTCCTCGATCAGGTGGGAGACGTAGGAATGACGCAGGCAGTGGACCGACAACTCGACCGGCAGACCGGCGGCCGCCCGCCACCGGGCGAACCGGTCATCGACCTGCCGCGGCGAGATCCGGCCGCCTCGTTCGGTCAACCACAGCGCCGGATGCGCCGCCGCGGCGTACCGCGGCCGTACCTGGGTCAGGTACTGCTCCAACGCCTCGAGTGCCCACGGCATCACCGCGGCGACCGAGCGGCGTCGCGGCGGGGAGCCGCGCATCGCCTTGCCGAACCGCACCTGGCACACTCCCAGCCCGCCCAGCTCGGGGGCGGCCGGGTTCGCCGTGAAGTCGGCCACGTCCAGCATCGCGACCTCCCGCCGCCGCAACCCGAACGCGTAGCAGACCTTGAACAGCGCGGCGTCTCGGAACGCGGCCAGCCATCCCTTGCGGCCCGAGGTGACGGCCTGTTCAGCCCGGTCGTCGGCAGCGTCGAAGAACGCCTGCAGCTCCGCCCGGGTCAACGGCCGCCGGGCCGGACGCCCCTCGTACTCGCACACGTGCCGGGCGGTGTTCCACTCGTGACAGATCTGCGCCGGCCGGACACCGACCCGCTGCTCACACTCGACGACCCAGCCATACCTGTTGTCGCACACATACTCCAGGAACACCGCGACCGCGCCCTGATAGCTGCGGACCGTGGAATGCGCCCACCCGCCGGTCGCGATCCACGACTCCAACTGTCCCGCCGTCCAGGACCACGGCCAGCCACCGGTGAACTCAGCGAACCGGCGGACCGTGCGTTCCCGCGCACCGATGATCGACTCGCCCAACCGCCGGGCCAGCTGCTGCGACCGCCACCCGTCCAGCATCGCCTCGAACAACGCCGGCTCCGGACGCACCGGGGTGCAACCGGTCACCACCGTCAACGCAGCCGAACCGGCCACCCGGGCACCCGACACCAAACCCCCCGACCACACCTGCCATCAGACGCCACAATCAGGCATCAAACGCAACCGAAACAGATGCCTCATCGTGACATCAGATGCCACCCCCGCGATCACATCCCAGGTCAGATGGCGTGTCGCCCATACCGCCAGACTGGGCCGGCAGACGCTCCAAAACCGAAATCCCTTACCGACTCCCAATCACCAACCACGCCCAATGATGCATCAAATGCAATTCCGCGCATTTTGTGGGCGGTGGCGAAGGTGTGTCTGAGGTCGTGCAGTCGGGGGCGTGCCCTGCCGCGCGGGGCGAGCCCGGCAGCGTCGCGGACTCGCTTGAACAAGGATTGGAATGACACGTAGACGTATCCGGTTCCTCTGGAGGTCACGAAGACTGGGCCGTGGGGGTCGGGGTGTGTGGCCATCCGGGCAGGCAAAGCGATGTACTGCAGGAGGGCAGCCGTCGTCGACGGGTGCACCGGGACGAGACGTTCGTGCGACTTCGCGGCCTTGATCATCAGCAGGTCGTTGTGCTGGTCGATGTCAGGGACTCGCAGGTTCAGTGCTTCGCTGATTCGCAGGCCTGTGGCGGCGAGCAGACCGATGACGGTGCGTAGGGTGGCGGCGATCCGCTCGTCGGTGAACTTGGTGTCGCAGGCGGCAAGTAACGCATCGATGTCTTGTTGGCTGTAGATGAAGGGCACGGCTCGGGGCTTGCGGGCCGCAAGCAAGCCGCTGGGGATGACGGGGACGTCGACATCGTTGGCGTTGAGGTAGGCGGCGAAGCGGCGCACCAACGACAGGCGCGTCGCCCACCATGAGGGGTGCGCATCAGGGTTGAGCCGCGCCCAGGTCACGGCATCATCGATGGTGAAAGTCGTTGTTTGGCCGCGGGCTTGGAGCCAGGTGCAGAACAAGCCGACCTGCCGTTCGAGGTCGTTGAGCTCAAACCCGAGAGACCGGCGCAACTGCAAGTACTCGTCGAGTCGTTCACGCAGTGTCGTCATCGCGGCACCTGCCCGAACGGGACGGCCAACTCGCGCAGCGATGCGAGGTCGACTTTCGCGTAGGCCATCGTGGTGACGGTGAACGCATGACCCAGAAGCTCCTTGGCTTCGGTCAAGGAGCCACCTGCGGCCAACACGTCCATCGCGGCGGTGTGCCGCAGTCGGTGCGCGTAGATCCGGTCGATCCCCGCCAGATCCGACAACCGGGCGATGACCCCCGAGATGCCCGAGGTCGTCATCTTCTGGCGGGGCGCCCGCAGCCGCACGAACACGGCTCGGTCCAGCGCGGGCGGCCGTAGCCGCAACCACGCCTCCAATGCCTGGCCCACATCGACCGGGATCGGCAACGAGTGCTCGCGGCCCTTGCCGGTCACCCTGAGATATCCACTTGACCAGCCGATGTCGTCGAGCCTCAGGCGGGCGGCTTCTCCAGCGCGCAGGCCACACCGCACGAGGATCATGACGAGCGCCCGGTCCCTTGCCCCGAGCGCGGTGGCCGCATCGCACACGCCCAGCAAGGCCGCGACCTGCTCGGCATCCACACCCCGCGGCAACGATCGCCGCGTCCCGGCAGGCTTGAGGATCCCGGCGGTCAAGTCCCGATCGAGGCGGCCGGTGCTCAACGCCCACCGCAGCAGGCAGCGGACAGATCCGACGATGTGAGCACGAGCAACAATGCCGTAAGGGCGTCCACGCTCAGCGACGTACGCGTTGACGATCGACGCGTCCAGACGCCGCCACTGCACTGACCCGTCAGCCGCCATCAACATATCTAGAAGGCCGGCCGCGTAGTGACAACGGGCCGCGATGGTCTTCTCGGCCAAGCCGCGCTGCTCACGCATCCACGAACACCAGTCCGCCACCGCGGTCTGCGCCGGCGTGAGTGAATCCGACTGGACCACAGCTGCACTCAGATATCCCGCTGCGGTCAAGAACCTGCGCACCGTGCCAATCCACTGCTTCACTGCCACGCACGGAAGATCTCGGGATCCCTCGACTGCGACGAACCGGGCGAGCAGATCCTCGTCGATGTCATCGACCCCGGCGCCCGCCAGCTGCATCCACCAGCTCAGCCGTTCCAACACATTCACGACCCCGGCCGCCGAACCCGGCGAATAACCTAGCCCGGCCAACCATTCCGAACACTGGCCCAGCACCATCGGCGCCAAAGGACCCACCGGAACACGCGGGACCCGAACCGGATACGACCGGGCCGTCGGCGATCTCTTCGTCACGGACCTCACCTCCAGACAATTCCATGCCTGAAGCGTGACCACGACTACGCGACTATGCCGACCTTTTGCACCTCAACACTGCCACTGGCCTGCACCATCGCAAGCACTGTCGGCATATTTCGAGGGTCGGCATAAGACATCACCTATCTCGGAACTGGTGAGGGCTGGCTGTATTTGTGCGCGGTGCGCGATGGCTGCTCACGACGGGTGATCGGCTGGGCGATCGACGAGCACCTGCACACCGATCTGGTCCAGGCCGCCTTGGAGATGGCCGTGCCGATGCGCGGCGAGCTCGCCGAGCAGGTGATTCTGCATGCCGACCGCGCTGCCAGTGCGCAGCTGGCGCGGTTCACCCGCGAGCACAACCTGCTCCGCTCCGTTGGCCGCACGGCGGTGTTGGGACAACGCTCAGGCCGAATCATTTTGGGCCACATTGAAAGTCGAACTCTACGACAGATACCTATGGCCGGCTAGGGCAGCCGCCAAGGTCGCCGTCGGCGACTGGATCGAGCGAGCCTACAAACCGACGCAGACGTCACTCGGCCATCGCTATGATGAGCCCAGTCGAGTTCGAGAATCGACGTACTCAGATGGGACAAGCCGCATGACCGCCGCAACTTCGCCCAGTCGGCGGGAGTTCGAGGGTCTCTGCCGTCGCGGTTATTCGGCGTAGAAGGTTGCAGATGCGGATTTTGGTGGTGGGGGCCGGGGTGATCGGCAGTGTGTATGCCGCGCGCCTGTTGGAGGCTGGGCATACGGTGACGGTGTGCGCCCGGGGGCGCCGGCTTGCCCAATTGCGTGATGGTGGCCTGATTCTGCAGGACGCCGAAACCGGCCGACGCACCGCTTATGAGGTGGGGGCGGTCGCGACACCGGACGGTGTTGCATGCGACCTTGTTCTTGTCGCGGTGCGCCGCGATCAGATGGTTGGCACAGTGCCGCTGCTGGCGAATGTGGATGCGGATGTGATGTTTTTCGGCAATGCCGCCGGCCTGACCGAGACCCTGGCTGGGGCGATCGGCAAGCGGACGCTGTTCGGATTTCCCGCCGCCGGTGGGGTGTGTGAGGACGCGGTGGTGCGGTTCGTGCTGATCCGCGCGCAGAAGACCATGGTGGCCGACTCCGATCGACGGAGATCCGCGCGGGTGCGCAGCTTTGCCCAGATGTTCGAGTCTGCCGGGTTTCCGGCGACTATCAGCACCGATCCCGAGGGGTGGCTGACCGCTCACGCCGCGTTTGTCGTGCCGATTCAGCTGGCCCTGTGCCGTGTCGATGTCCAGCCGCGGCGGCTGGCCGCTGACCAGGCGCTGCTCACGACGATGGTGCGCGCCACCAGGCAGGCCTTTCGCGCCCTGCGGGCGGCCGGCAACACCGAGATTCCCCGCAACCTCCGCGCGCTGTATCTCCTCATGCCTGAACGCTTCGCTGCGTGGTATTGGCGCAAGACGTTGGCCAGCCCGCACGGCGAGCTGTGGTTCGCCGCCCATACCCGCGCCGCGCCAGAGGAAATGGCTTCACTCGCCGGCGCCCTGCACGCCGCTGTCGATGCCAGCGGTCGGCGCGCACCGGATCTGGAGGCGTTGCTCAACAGTTGACGATGCACCTGGGCGTGTCCTACGCAGCAGCAGCCCCGTGCTCGCCGTCGGTGATTTGGGTTGAGCGCGTCCGTAACCAGTGCAGGCACCACTCGGGTTTCGATATCATCATCACCGTCGAGTTCGAGCATCTACGGCACTCAGACGGCACAAGCCGCCTGACCCTGTGTCCACCAAACGGGGTCAATCCCAGGAGCAGCATGCACATGAATCGATGTCACATGATCCGGTTGCTGGCGCCATTGGATTGCAATTAGTCGACGTCGCTAGCCGCGGCCTGGCTTCCGGTGCGACGGCGTCGATGGCGGTGACTGCGCTGGTTCCGGCCGGGGCCGACGAGGTCTCGGTGCTGGCAGCGACGGCGTTCGCTGCAGGGGGTGTCGCGATGCTGGCCGTGAACACAGCGGCTCAGGAAGAGCTTGCCCGCACGGGCGTGGCGTTGACCGATATCGCCCGCATGTATTCGCAAGTGGACGGCGAGACGGCCGGCACCTTGGTGTCCGCCGGCAGCAAATTCTTCGGCCAACCTTTTACTGGTGGAACGGGCGCCGGATTGCTTCGCGCGGAGACGCTGCCTGGTGCGGTGGGTCGTCCGCCCGGACGCCCCTGCTGGCGAATCTGATCGAGGGAGCCCTGGCATCGGACCCTTCTACACCGGTGCCGAACCCTTCGACAACGATGCCGGCCGCCGCCAACGCCGCATCAACGGCGCTAGGCGCAGCTACTGCGCCACTGAGCTCGATCAGCTCGATGACCCAAGGTGCACCAGCGGGCAGCGCTACCAGACCAGCGCTGGCGTCGTCGCTTGACCAGGATCAAGACAAGAACGACCGCGAAAACCCCGGCGACCAACAACCAGGTGAGCGTCTGCTGTAGGTAGCACACACTGCGGCAGCGTCAGCGGATCACAGGCCGGGCTGGTCTTCGATGATGCCGAGCCATATCTGTGCGGCGTCGATGGCCACCTTCTCGCTAATGAAGGCGTGCTGCGTTCCGGTGTACATGTCGCGGAAGGCGCGCTCCAGGCGGGTGCCCTCGCGGATCGAGCTTGTTCCGGCGACCAGGTGGGCCCACTCGGCACAGCTTCGTGCCGTGTCGGTGGCATAAACGGCGGCCACTCGCATGTCTGCGCGCAGTGCTGGTGTCAGTTCCTTCCCCGACGCGACCGCAGCTTCGGCAGAAGTGAACGCGTCGAGAACCAGCAAACGAGCGGCACGCCAGGCCGCGCGGTGATGTGCCAGCCCTTTCTGGAATGTCGGGCGGCTGGCCAGCGATGCCATGTCACTCATCCGGAATTTGGTCGCCGCCAGTTCCTGGACATCATCGAGCATGCTCTTGGCGACACCCAGCGCCCACGATGCGTGGCCGGCGGCGGTGACGGGCATCAGGCCCATGCGGGTGGCCGGTGACGCGCCGCGGTATGGCTGACGCACGAACAGTTCGAAGGTGCGAGTTGCGGGCACGAACACATCCTGGGCGCTGTAGTCGTAGGATCCAGTTCCCTTGAGCCCTTGTACGAACCAGCCGTCGTTGAAGCTGATCTGGTCCCGCGGAACCACGGCGACCCGCATCTCGGGGAAGCCTTCGCTGATCCAACGCATCTCGCCGTTGTCCATCGGCAGAAATCCGGCCGCGATGTACTGGGCGTGACCGATGCCCGAGCCGAAGTTCCAGGATCCGTTCAACAGATAGCCGCCCTCGACGGCGGTTCCTTGTCCGTTGGGAAAGAATTGGCCGCCCAGCGTGACGCGATTGTCGTGCGCGGTGAACACCTCGGCGAAACCCTCGTCGGGCAGATACGCCGCAGCGGCGAAGGAAGACGGCAGGTTGGCGATGCCGATCCAGCCGAAAGAGCCATCCTGCCAAGCCATTTCTATCCAGGTCTCGATCATCTCGGTGAATGACGGTTCGACACCACCGGCCGCGACCGGGTTGAAGGCGGACATCAGCCCGGTCGTCCACATCTCATCGACAATCGCCGGGGTGAGGGTGCGCATCTGCTCGGATTCGGCAGCTTCGGCCCGCACCAGGTCCCGCATACCGCGAGCCAGCGCAACGACCCGGTTATCCGTGTCGGCTATCGACGTCATTGGCTTTCCCATCATCGATTAGGGTGCGACAGCATCAGCGGGAAACTGATACCGGTGACCGTACCAATCACCGGAACGCTCTAAGGATGAAAATCAGGCGTCGCGGAATATGGGGGGCAAGAGGGCCTCATGCTCAATACCATTGCCACTGTCGTCGTCGTGGTACTTGGCCTGCACATCATCACCAAGTTCGCGTTTTTCGCGCTGCCGTATCGCAGGCGCCGCCGCTTACTCGACAAGCAGTACGGCGATAAGCCTTCGGCCGCCACCACGTCTGATCGCGTGTTGATGGTCATCACGATGGCTGTCGCCGCGCTCGTGTTGTGGCGCGGTGTCGACTCCGTCAGCTTCTTGGGCGGGTTATGGATCGGCGCGACGCTCATCCAGTTGTACTTCCACCAGTTCCACCGGCCGGTGCCGCCGGAGCGCGCCGCTCCGCGGCAAAGCTCGCCGCTTAAAGAAATGTCCTACGCCATCCAAGATGCGCCGTGGCGGCCCTGGCCCCAATTGCTCATGCTGACCGTGCTGGTCGTATTCAGCCTTACTTTGTTGCTCTGGAAATGACTGTTAGGCAACAACCTTCGGAAGAGGTGACGCACGCGAAGGAGAGGCGCTCTACCGTAGGGCTTTGTGCGGTGGATTGTGGACGGCATGAATGTGATCGGGAGCCGCCCGGACGGTTGGTGGAAGGACCGCGGCCGTGCGATGGTCGCACTGGTGGACAGCCTCGACCGGTGGGCGTCGACTCAGGGAGACGACGTGACGGTGGTGTTTGAGCGGCCGCCGTCAACCGCCATCACCTCGTCGGTGATCGAGATCGCGTATGCGCCCAGGGCGGCCGCGAACTCGGCCGACGACGAGATCGTCCGGCGAGTCCAGGCCGACAGCCGCCGGCACGACATTCAGGTGGTGACATCGGACAAAGGGCTAGGCAATCGCGTCGCAAGCTTGGGTGCATCCGTCTACCCCGCTGCGAGCTTCCGTGACCTCATCGACCCGCGTGGCTCGTGAACGCCGGCAGCGGTGGCCCCGCACCCAACCGGGTCTGCCGAATCGCGCAGATCGACATCCCGATCATTCAGGCGCCGATGACCTACATCGCAGGCGCCCAGCTGGCCGCGGCGGTGTCTCGCGCCGGTGCGCTGGGGATTATCGAGACCACGTCTGAGCAGGGTCGAGCCGATCTGCAACGAGTCCGCGAACTTACCCACGGTTCGGTGGGCGCCAACATCGCACTGATCATGAATCGTGACCCGGCCACTGTGGATCTCCTGGCCGCCAACAACATTCGCTTCGTGACCACCTCGGCCGGCGATCCGTCGCTGTTCACCGAGAGGCTCCACGATGCGGGCATCACCGTGTTTCATGTAGTGGGCACGCTGGCCGCGGCCAGGAAAGCCGTCGACGCCGGCGTGGACGGACTCGTGGTCGAAGGCGTCGAGGGAGGCGGGTTCAAAAACCGATTCGGAGCCTCGACCATGGTGCTGCTGCCGTTGGTGGCGGCCCATGTCGACGTACCGATCGTGGCCGCGGGAGGGATCTGCGATGCCCGATCAATGGCGGCCGCTTTCGTCCTCGGTGCCGAAGGGGTCCAGATGGGCACCCGGCTGCTCGCCTCGGCGGATTCACCGGTACACGGCAACCTCAAGCAAGCGGTCATCGCCGCCGATGAAACCTCGACCGTGCTACTCCCCCTCGACGGCAAGCGGATGATGCGGGTCATTCGGACACCCGCCTCCGAGAAACTCGACACCGCAACGTCTTCGGAAGAAGGCGCTGCCGCGCTGCAACGGGTGCAGCGGCTCTATTTCGCTGGCGACATGGACGCCAGCGTCGCCAACACCGGTCAGGTCGCCGGGCGTATCGACGACATTCCGCCGGCCGCTGACATCATCAAGCAAATGTGGACCGGGTGCCGCGAGGTGCTGGCGGCCACAGCGCATCGACTCGGGCCGGTTGAGCCTAGCTTGGGCGGCTCTTGACGTCGAAGACGACCTGTTCGCCGTCGACTTTGGTGATCCGCATGTGCGCGGTGTAGGGCTTGCCCTCCGGACCGGTGAAGTGACAGTCGAACTCTTGGCCCACCTTGGCTTCCGCTCCGGATGGACAGCTCACATCCCTCGGATAGAAGCCCGTTTGGCTTGATACGACGTCAACGACGGATTGCGCTGCGCCGTCGGGTTTGACCGTCGTCTTCCCGCGACATGCGGTCGGCTGCAGGGCCAACAAACTCACGAGCATGCCCGCGACAACACGAACTCCAGCACTTCGGGTGGCTCGGTCGTTGATGCATTTCATCGTCGGCTCTCCTTTGCCGCCTCCCAGCCCATCGACGACGTGGTGGATGGTCAAGCTAACACCCATTCACCGCGATATGACAGCTCACAGCCAAAAATTACTTTATTTTGCAAACAAGCAGGGGCTGGTGCCGGACAGCGATATCGAGAGATAATGCGTTAACCGGCAGACCGGCTACACCGAGTCGACGACCGCTTCAGGGAGCCGCAAATGAGACATGCAGCGACAGCTGTGTCCCGCGCTGTTATTACCGCCGATGTTTCGGCGCCGACGGCTCATGCCAAGGGTGGCACGTGGCGAGCCGCGTTGATCGTCGCCGCTGCCGTCGGCGGAGTCCCACTGGCGCCAGCAGCGTGGGCGCATGCCGCTCCAGCCCCCGAGGTGGAGTATCTGTACGACCTGACGGTGCGGCGAAACTACAACTTTCCGAACAATGACGCACTCAGCTACGGCCACGGGATCTGCGACAAGGTCACCGCTGGCGAAAGCTACACCCAAGTGATGGGCGATGTTAAGAGTGCCGTGACCCCCAACGACGAGTTCGCGGCCGATTACCTGGTCTCGTACGCGGTTAATCTCCTGTGTCCCGCCCAGATCTGGCAACTGCGGAACTCCGCGGCGCACTATCACCCACCGGCGGCATAGCCGCACGTGATCTTGACCGGGCCGTTGCCTATTGCGGCGGCATGCCCGGCGGTGGGTACACGCCGCGCAGAATCCATGGCAGCCAGCTGATGCCGAATTCGATCTCGTCGCTGGCGTCGTAGTCGGGGCTGGGATCGATGGGGACGTTCGCCGGTAGGGCTACCGAAGGCGGAGGTCCGGTTTGCGGTGCCGTCGCCGGTGTCAGGTTTGGCCGCTCATGCTGCCCGTAAACGGCCACCACCACAGTGCGATCCGGGCTGTTTTCGGACCACACCCCGATTTGGCTATTGGCGCAATTGGACATTATCGCGAAATCCGCGGGGTTGTAGTACCACTGGTTGAGCAACTCGATGCCGCTGATCGCCATGGCGGGGTTGATAGCCACGGTTTCGGCGACCTGGCCATGGAAGCCGGCCGCATTTGCGCGGTCTTGTGCCGTGGACCCGTCAGAACCGACGTCGCCGTCGAGGTTTCGGTTCTTCAACACATCGAGGGCGTGCCATTGGGCGGCCAGTTGCAGTTGAGGGTTGATCTTGACGTCGTTGGTGCAACCGGCCTGATGTTGAACGGTGTAGACGTTGGCGACCACGCCGTCGTTGAGCCGCTTGTTGTCGGCGTGCGCCGCAGGCATATACAGCACGGTGCCCGACGCCATGACGAACAAAACAGAAAGGATCAGCTGTCGATAATGCATGTCCGTTTTCCTTTCCGTCCGCCGTCGTCACAAACGCCGGACCGCCGCGCTGAGCTCAGACCGGGTCGAATTGCGAGATCAGCCAACGTCCGTCGATCTTGTCGAGGCCGACCCGGACGTTGGATGCAGTGTTGGTCGGCGCGTCCCCGCCGACGATGATGGTCTGGTTCACGAACAGCAGGACGACGGCGTGGTTGCCGGAAGCCGATACCGACGCTGCGGCCGGGACGGTGGCCACGGCAGAAATCTGCTTCTGCTTTGCTCCGGGGATCACCACGTCATGGGTCAGCTGTGTGTAGGCGTTCAGGAACGTACCGGTCAGCTTGCCCCGCGCGGCGTCAAGATCCTTCTGCACGGTGTCGGGCCGGTAGGACAGCAGCGCGATGGCGCCTTCGGTAGCGGCCTGCACGGATTCCGCGCGGGCAACCGCGGCGTCGCGGACGGAGGTGTCCTGCCATTTCAGAAAGCCCGCACCAGATGCCAGCGACAACGCCAGACCGGGCAGCAGCCCGTAGGCGATCACCCGCGACCAGCGGATGCGACGCTGCCCTCTCGCCGGGCGCTCATCCTGGTCTGGCCCGTCGACCTCAGCGGCCGTTTCGGTCTCTTTGGTCGCTATCCCGACGGTCTCGTCTGCAACGGATTCCGTTGGCTCAGAAGGTGTTTCCAGCACCGAGTCGGTTTCATCACGCTCGCCGACCCGCAGCGACTCGACCGCGCTCATGGCACGAACCCGACGTTGGAAACCTTGACCTGACCGCCGACCTTCTGGACGGTGATACGCATTCGCCACACCCGCGGAACCGGGTCGGCTTCGCCGGCATTCGAGGTCTGCACGGCCACTGCCACCAGCGCCTGGGCCGTGTCGGCGGTCTGCGACTTCCAGGCCGGCCTCGGAAATCGTGCCGACGGTGGTGGCCTTGGCTTGCTGAAGTACTTCGATGAATGGCTGTGACCGCTTGGCGAAGTCGTTGTAGAACTCGCCTGTGGCGCTGTCCAGAATGCGGCGCACATCAGCGTCGGCGTGCCGCCAGTCGATGGTCGTCAAGTTCAGCGCGCCCTGCCTTGCCACTTGCAGAAATTGACTACGCTGGGCCTGCGCCTGCTGCGACTGGTGGACCCGAAATCCCAACCAGCACAACAGCATCGCCAACGCAACGACGACGACCAGGCCAAACAGTATCGCGCGCCGCGGCGCCGACATGGATTTTTTCGGTTTTTTTGTCTGGGCCCGCGGCGTGCTATCTGGGTCAGCCACATCGGATTCGGCCACACCGTCCTCGACATCGGCCTCGTCGCGATCGCCGCGCGCACCCTCGATAACCGGTTCGGAATCAGTTACTACCGACATACCGTCCTCCATCCTTAGCTTGGTGGGCGTGGGCCATCGCTGTCAGCTGCCCGGCGGCAGCAGCATCGTTTGCCATGTCTTGTCCTTCGGCGCGGTCTGCGCCAGGTCGGAGCGGGTGTACTGATGCCCGTCGGGTCCGATATAGGTGCCGGTGGCCGGGTCGTACTCGGCGGCGGCAATGGGCGGAGGCGGTGCCGGCCCGGGCTGACCCGCGGCCGGAGCTGGTGACGAGCTTGGCGGCAACTGCGGGATGCCCTGACCGGACAAGGTGGCATTGGGGTCGCCTTTCCAGTTGAAGCCGTCGTTGAGCGGTACGTACTGTTCGTTGCTCTCGCACAACTTCACCGTGGGTGCGCGCTTGCCGGGCACGGTTTCACAGGGGATGTTGCGGGCGCCGCGCACGTTGAGCGGCGAGTCCTGCGGCACCCTGCAGTACAGGTCGCCGGCCGGGCGGTCCGGGTAGTCCTCGAACGTGGGGATGCGCTGCTGCTGGGCCGGCAGGAACCCCGTGGTGCACGGCGGCGGCAGGTTGAGGTTGAGGTTGAAGCTCAGATACTGACCCCGGTATGCCTGCTTGGTGTTCAGGTTGGCGACGATGCCGGCCTGGTCGGCGCCTATGGCCATGGGGAACACCACCAGCAGCTGTTCGATGTCGTTTTGGTAGGTGAACGCGACCTGGCCGACGCTGACGAGGTTGGCCAGCAGGACAGGCAACGTGGGTTGCAGCCGCTCGATGAGCCCGCGTGCCTCGCCCAGCGCTGGGCCGCCTTTGTCTATGGCGCCGGCGACGGCCTCGTCGTGGGTCTGCAGTTCGGTGGTCACGGTGGCCAGGTGTGATGCCCAGGCCGCAATCTCATCGGACGTGTGGGTCTGCGAATCGAGCACTGGCTTGGATTGGTCGATCAGCGCGACCAGCGGGTCGAGATTCTTGCGCGCGTCGATTGCCAGGTTGGACGAACCCGTGATTAGGCGGGAAAGCTCCGGGCCAAGCCCGCCCACCGCGGTGTACGACTCGTCGATGACGGTCTTCAGATTGTCGCGAGGTATTGCCCCCAGAGCGGTGTTGGCGGCGCTGAGCAGGGCGTTGATATCGGGCGGCACGGAAGTGTCGGCCAGCGGAATGACGTCGCCATCCTTCAGCGGCTGCGAGGTGGCGTTGCGGGGCAACAACTGGACGTAGGTTTCGCCGATCGCCGTTTGGCTGTGCACCTCGGCTTTGAGGTCCGACGGGATATCGATGCCCGATTTCAGTGACAGCACCGCTTCGACGCCGCTGTCGGTCAGCCGCACCGATTGCACCCGGCCTACCTCGAAGCCGCGATAGGTGACGTTTCCGGTGCCGTACAGGCCGCCGCTTTCCGGCAGCTCCATCTTCACCGTGTAGCGGCCGACGCCGGCCAGCATGGCCGGCAGTTTGACGAAGTGCAGAAACGTCACAGCCACCACGCCGACCGCGATCACAGTGAAGATGGCCAGCTGAATGATGACTCGTCGCTGTAGGTGCATCTAGGGCCCCTGGTCCCAGTGGTACGCGATGGTCAGCGGATTGCCAGGAGTACCCCGGTAGCCTGCGGTGCACGGGCTGGGGTACTGGCCGATGGTGCGACCCCACTGCAGCTCGAGCTCGGTCAGGTGGCACTCCCACCGGGTGCCGGTGAGTAGTCCCTGGTCGATTCGGCTGAGCGTAAGGTCGACGATCGCGGTCAGGTTGGCATAGTCGCCGCGTTGGAAATTCTGGAACGTCTCGTTCGGGAATGGGAAGGTGGTCAGCAGGGACAGCGACCGGGTCAGGCTGGGGCCGGCGTTGGCGAGCGACTCCAACACCGGTCCGAGCTGCGTTAATTCCTTGACCAGGTTCGCTTTGGTTTTGTTGACCGAGTCCACGGTCAGGGCGCTGAATTTGCTCAACTGATCGGCGGCATCAACGAGGTTGTCGCGCTCGTCGTTGAGCACCGCGAGCGCGTCGGGAATGGTCGCCAGGGCCTGATCCAGCACCGGCTGCTGGGCGGCGAACTTGCCGACCAGGCGATTCAGGCTGTCGGTGGCCGCGATGATGTCACCGGACTGGTCGTTGAGGTATGCCGCGAACTTGTCCAGCTGCCCGATCAGGCTGCGCAGATCTTGCTCGCGGCCGCGAAACGCGGTGCTCAACGCCTCGGTGATGTCCTGTATCTGGCCCAGTCCGCCGCCGTTGAGCACCAACGACAGCGCCGCCAACGTCTGCTCGGTGCTCGGGTAGGCACCGCCGTGCGACAGCGGAATGACGGCGCCGTCGCGCAGCTTGCCTTGCGGCGCTTCGCCTTTCGGTGACCCCAGCTCGATGTGGTAGGAGCCCAGCAAGCTGGTCGTGCCGATCTTGGCCGTTGCGTTGGCGGGCAAGCTGACGTCGCCATTGACCTGCATTGTCACCAACGCGTGCCAGCCCTGCCGCTCGATTTTCGTGACATGACCGACCGTCACATCGGCAACGCGCACCCGCGAGTTCGGCTGAATGTTGTTGACATCCGGCAGCTGTGCCCGGATCACATAGGACCCGGGGCCGTTGCCCTGCGTGCCGGGTAGCGGCAGCGAATTCAGCCCGCGCCAGCCGCAGCCGGATATCCCGGCCACGAACACGATCATGCCCAGGCTCGCCGCCGCGCGGCGCCAGCGGCAGATTCTCATGAGCCTTTTCATGAGCCACCTCCTGGCGGCATCATCATGCCGCGTAGGCCAGCCGCGGGGTCGCTGGTTACCGGTGCGCTGACCGGCGCCGGTGCCGGCGGCGTGTTGGTGGCCGGCGGAACGTAATCGGGCCGCATCCAGTCCTCGCTGTAGGTGACCTCGTTGGGCCTGGCCTGTGTGCCGACGAAGAGGTTCTCCCCTAGCGGGGGGAAGTTGTATTGGCGGTTCTTCACAATCGGCGCCATGTACTGCGCGCAGAGTTTCGCCGCTTGCTCGCCTCCCAACCGGGAGGCGGCCTGGATTGCCCCGCACAGGAACGCGATCGGGTTGGCCATGTTGTTGCCGGCCAGCGCGCCGGTCAGCGCACCGTTGGCCGGTTCGTAGATGTTGTTGAAGTTCTGCAATACCGTCGGGCCGATGTGCAGTGTTTGCTTGATGTCGTCGAGGCTGTCGACCAGCGCGTTGGTGATCGAGGTGAGCTTGTCCGATGCGGTGCCCATCGCCTCGCGATTATCGGCGGCGAAGCTCTGCACGTGGGCCACGACCGCGTTGAGGTCCTCGGCCGCCTGACCGACCTTGTTCGGGTCGTCGGCCAGCAACGCCGACACCGCGGCCAGATTGTGGTTGAGCTGCTCGAGCAAATCTGCGCTGTCGTGCAGCGCCGTGACTAGCGTTGACAGATTTTTCAAGGTGGAGAATATGTCGTTGCGGTGGTCGTTGAGCGTCGAAACCGTTTGTGAGAGTTTGATAATCGCGTCGCGGATGGTGGGGCCTTGTCCGCGCAGGTTGTCGGCGGCGGTATTGATCAGTGCACCCAGCGTGCTCACCCCGCCAGGCTGGGTGGGCTTGAGCAACTCGGTAAGCCGGTGCAGTTGCACCCGCAAGTCATCCCACTCGACGGGCACCGCGGTGCGCTCTTGCGGGATGACCGCGCCGTCGCCCATGGTGGGCCCGCCGGTGTAGGGCGGGGTGAGCTGGATAGCCCGGCCCGTCACTAGTTGCGGCGACAGGATCGCCGCGTTGGCGTTAGCGGGGACCTTGTACTTGCGATCGAACCAGAACGAAATCTTGGATCGCAGCGGCTGAGGTTCAATTTTGAGGATCTTGCCCACCGGCACGCCCCGGATGAGCACGTCATCCCCGGCAAACACGCCGTTGCTGTTGTCGAAGTAGGCGACCACGATGGTCCGAGCGCCGCCTTCCGCTGTTCGCATTGCGACGATTACGCCCGCGACGAGCAACAAGGCAAGGACGGTTGCCAACACCGAGCGGGCACGTCGCAGCCTGGTCGTCACGGGTAACCTCCCGGCTGCTGCGCGGGTGGCACCTCGCCCGGTGCTGGCACATACACCGGCGAGGGGGTCGGCTCGGGCGTGGATTGCAGCCCGGGTGGCACTGGCGCGGGCGGCCCGGGCGGTGGACCGCCGGGCGGCGGAGCCGGCGGTTCTGGCCGGTAGGGATAGCGTGGATCGCCGGGATTGCCGGTGATCGCGTCCGGCAGAGTCAACCGCGGCTGGCCACCTTGGCCGGTCCGCGGGTAGGGCATCGGCAATGGTGGGGTACCGGGTTGGCCGGTCGGCGGGTCGGTCAGCTGCGAGGGCAGCAAGGTGGCTGGGTCGAGCCCCAGGTCGGAGAACGCGGCACTGATGAACGGTTGCACGAACTGACCCGGCAGCAGGTTGACCACGTAGGCCTTGAAGAAGGGGCCAGAGGACAGCGACTCACCTAGCGACATGACATAGGTGTTGATTAGCGGTATGGCCTTCTGTATGCGTTCCTTGCGGTTTTCGACGATGGCCAGCACCCCGTTGAGCTTGTCCAGCGCCGGGCGCAGCTGCTGGCGGTTCTCGGCGATGAAGCCCTGCAATTGCCGCGACGCCGCAGAGATATTCGTCCAGATCTGATCCAGGGCGGCGCTCTGGGTTCGCAGCTGCGCTAACAGCGCATTGGTGTCGCGCACCAGGCCGACGATCTGGTCGGTGCGCTTGGCCAGCATCCCCGTGGCCTTGGCGGCGTTGTCGAGCAGGCTACGTAATTGGGCGTCGCGCTCATCGAGTGTTTGCGCCAGCCGGGCCACACCGCCTATCGCGTTCCTGAAATCCGCTGGGGTATCGGCAAAAGTCTGCGCCAGGGTGGCCAGCGATTCGGACAGCTGGTTAGTGTTCAGGCCGCTGATCGTGGTAGCCAAATCGCCCAGCGCGTCGGGCAGCTGGTAGGGCGACATCGTCCGCTCCATCGGGATGGGGCGTTGCAGCTGGCCCTCCCCGCGTGGTGTGACGTCGAGGAACTTGCTGCCCAACAGACCCTTGGTTTTGATCGCGGCCTCGGTGCGGTTTCCGAGCCGAATGTTGGTGCCGACCGTGAACGTGACCAGCACACCAGGCCCGTCGAGTGCGATGCCGGACACCTTTCCCACCGGATAACCGGAGACCTCGACGGTGTTGCCTGACCTCAGCCCCCCTACGTCGGCGAAATAGGCCGAGACGCTCTTGCCGTGGTTGAAGAAGGGCAGCTTTTGGTACTGCAGGGCGGCCACTACCATCCCGGCGACCGCCACGATGCCGACGGCGCCGATGGCCAGCATGTTGCGTTCGGAGAAGGTTTTCATTTCGGCGCACACCGTCCCGTGGCCTGGCCGGCCACCTTGACATACACCGGCTGACCGCCTTTGCCGTTGACCTTGAGCACCACATCGCACAGGTAGAAGGCGAAGAAGTCGCCGTACATCCCCTGGCGGACCAGCGCCTGATATTTGTCGGGCAGCGTGTTGAGCAGATTGTCGAGGTAGTCGTGGTCGGCCAGCGCGATGGTTGCGACCCGGTCGGTCTCGCGCACCACCTTCGAAAACGGCGCGCGGGCCTGCGACAGTAAGTCTGCGACCGAGCCGGCAGCGGCGTTGGTGTAGGCCACCGCGTTGGAGATGTCGGTCTTGCGTTGCGCGAGGTCGTGAATCAACTGCGACAGCGACATGACCGCTTTGTCCAACCGATCGCTTTGGCCCCCCAGCGACCCCAGCACCACGTTGAGGTTGGTGACCACCTGCCCGATCAGCTGATCCCGGTCGGCCAACGTGTTCGTCACCGCCGCAGCCTGATCCAAAAACGACCCGATGGTGGGGCCTTGTCCCTGAAACGCCTGCAGCAACTGTTCACTCAGCGCATTGACCTGCTCGGGGTTCAGCGCACGAAACAGCGGCTTAAAGCCACCGATGAGAGCATCCAAATCCAGCGCCGGCTTGGTACGGGCCAGCGGAATGGTTTGACCGGCACGCAGGATCTTGAGCCCGCCGGCCCCTTCCTCGAGCGCCAGGTAGCGGTCGCCGAACAGGTTGTCGTACCGGATCACCGCCTCGGTGCCCTCGGTGAGGGTCACCGAATCCTCGGCGGTGAACTCAACCCGCACCGTCGCGTCCGGGTTGATCGAGATCTTTTTGACCTTGCCGACCTCAACCCCGGCGATACGGACCAGCTTGCCCTCCCTGAGATTGGACACGTTGGTGAACTCGGCGTAGTAGGTCTTGCCTTCCCCGAACCGGAGCTGACCGAAGACAGCAACCAGCAAGAGCGCGGTCAGCAGGCAAACCGTCAGGAAGATGCCGAGGCGCACTACGACGCCTCGCAGGTTCTCCCTCATAGCTTCTTCTCCTGCTTGTGTGGATCGTCGGCGGTCACGGCGGTGGTGGACCCGTTTCCGGTTGGGGCGGAACGGGTTCCGGCGGCACTGGGGCGGGTGTGGCCGGCGGTACTCCCGGCCACAACGGCACTCCCCCGGGCCCATACAGCGCCGCCCCGTACGGCGGCCCCCCGGGGCTGGGCCCGATAGCCGGCCCGGGGATGCACTGACGCACCGACGGTGGCTCGGGCACAGCGCGGGTCACCGGGAAGTAGTCAGCCCAGCAGGGATGGCCGATGCCGGGGTTGGGCCGGATGTCGAGGCCGGTTCCCCATCCGGTGTCGGTGACGAGCTCGCGCACCGGGAAGTTCTTTGTGGCATCCGGCAGTGACCCACACCCCGGCTTTCCGCCGGGGCCGCCCTTGGCCGCGACGATCGGCAGGTTGTCGGGATAGACGTAGGGGTCGTTGCCCAACAACAGCGCCACGTCGAGTTGCAGTGTCCGGCCATCCGCGCCGCCCCACGCCGAATAGCCCCCGTTGTCGAGATACCACTTGGCGCCCTGCAAAAAGCAGGTGTACTCGGGGCTGTACTTCAGTAGCAGGTTTGTGGTCGGTTCGAGGATGTTGACCGATGCGACGAGATTGTGCCTGCTGTATCCGAGCAGGTTGGTCCCCGTCCTCGACAAGCCGATTACGTTGAGCAGCAAGGCATCCAGCTCTGTCGAATGATTAACGACGGTCGTGCTGGTGGTGCTGGCGGCATTCAGGATGGTCACGATGTCCTGGGCGGCCCCGTCATAGGTGTCGCTGAAGTTCTTCAAGGAACGCCAGTCCTGGCGGATGGTGTCGCTGCGCGGGTTCAGTGCCTCCAACACCTGGTTGAGGTCTGTGGTCGCCTCGCCGATCTGTTCGCCTTTCCCGCGCACGCCCTCGGCCACCGCCGTCAGCACCGCGTTAAGCTTCACCGGGTCGATCATGTTGAGCAGGTCGACGACGTTTTGGAAGACCGTGTTGATCTCCGTGCTGACATTCTTCGAATGCAATACCGCCCCAGCGGCCAGTCGAGCACGACTCGGGTTCTGCGGCATTACCAGGTCGACGAACTTTGCGCCGAACGCGGTGGTGGCACTGATCTGTGCCTCCACATTGGCCGGGATATGCCGGATCTGATCGGGGTCGAGCTCCAATTTGAGGCTGGCCCCACTCTTGTCGTTGCCGATCTGGCTGACCCGGCCGACCGGCACACCGCGCAGCATGACCTTGGCGCCGGTATCCATCACCAGCCCGGAGCGGTCGGAAGTCAGTGTCACCGGCACATAGGACCGGAGGGTGCCATTGAAGGACACCGCCGTCACGAGGACAGACACACCGATCGCCGCGAACAGGATCAACGTCCACCATGCGTCGTGGAGACGGTGTCCATGTGGCCCGCGCTTCATGCCACTAGCTCGCCAGGTGAAAGTTCGGGGACTGGCCATAGATGGCCAGGGTCATGATGACGATCGCGATCGACGCGACGACCATCGAGGCGCGCACGGCCCGTCCGACGGCCTCACCCACCCCGGCCGGCCCGCCGTGCGCGGTGTACCCGTAATAGGTGCACACCAGCATGATCATGAGCGCGACCACGACGACTTCAAACGAAGACCACAGCACATCGGTCGGCCGCAGGAATGTGTTGAAATAGTGGTCGTAGACGCCGGACCCCTGGCCATAGATCGCGGTGGTGCCGGCGCGAGCGGCCAAATAAGCCGTCATGAGCCCTACGCAGAATAGCGGGATGGCCACCACCACTCCGGCCAGCACTCGGGTGCTCGCCAGGTAGCTCACACTTCGGATTCCGATCACCTCGAGCGCGTCGATCTCTTCGTTGATCCGCATCGCACCCAGCTGAGCGGTGGCGCCGGCCCCAATGGTGGCCGCCAGCGCCACCATTACCGTTCCCGGCTGAATTTCCCGGGTATTGAAGAAGGCCGACGCGAAGCCGGTTAAGGCCTCCACACCCACCGAAGCGAACTGGTTGTAGCCCTGTACCGCCACGATTGCGCCGGTGGTCATCGCCAAGAACCCGACGATGACGACCGTTCCGCCGATCACCGCGAGAGTCCCGGCCCCCAACCCCATTTGCGCGATCACCCGCAGCAGTTCGCTGCGGTAGTGCATGACCGCGTCGGGAATCCCAGCCAGTGTGGTGACATAGAACCGCATCTGCGATCCCATCCGATTCCATTCGCCCGCAAAGCTTTTCGTCATGCGCTGCATCCGCGGATGGGGTTTGCTCGGAACACTAACCGTCATGGGTTCACCTCATGACACCATGAACGGGACACCGACGGCGGTGACGATGATGTTGATCACGAACAACACGACGAAGGCGAACACCACGGTTTCGTTGACCGCCCTGCCGACGCCGGCGGGGCCGCCGCCGACCGACATGCCCTTGTAGCAGGCAATCAGTCCTGCCATCAGCCCGAATAACGTCGCCTTGATCATCGAGATGATGACGTCGACCACGTGGGTCAGCGTGGTAAGACCCGTCACCCACGCACCCGCCGAGACATGCATGAGAAATACGGAGCAGAAGAACGCTCCGACAAGACCTGTCGCGATCACCACCGAACTCAACGCCAGCGACACCGTAGTGGCCGCCAGCACGCGAGGAACCGCCAGCGCTTGGATCGGGTTGATGCCCATTACCCGCAGCGCGTCGAGTTCCTCACGGATGGTTCGCGCACCCAGATCGGCACACATGGCGGTGGCGCCCGCACCCGCGACTACCAAGACCGTGACTATCGGGGCGCTCTGATCCACGGTGAAGATCGCGCAGCCCGTGCCGGAAAAATCCGCGGCACCGATGTCGGTCAGCAGGACATTGAACAGGAACCCCGAAATGACCGCCCACGGGATCGTCATCAACACCCCCGGCAGCGTCGACACCCGCGCCACGAACCAGCACTGAAAAAGGTACTCACGCCAGGCGAAAGGCGGCCGGAACATGGACACGAAAGTGTCCAGTGTCATCGCGAAGAAGTCGCCAATCGCGCGGACCGGCTTGGTGGCCGGATACGCCAACATCACCATGTCTGCCCCCCAAGCCCGCTCGTCAGGTGGGCGCACCCCGCTATGCCTGGGCATAGCGCCGCGGCGAGGACGCCCCGACTCGCCCGCACTCGCAGCTGGGTACGGCCGGCCGGCCGCATGATCGACCACGGTTTCGTTGACCGCACTGCCGACCCCGGCCGGACCCCCGCCCACCGAAAACCGCTGTGCCGCGCACCACGTGGAATCGATGACGTGTCGTTGGGCGGAGTTGCTCACGCTGACCCCCCGGACAGGTCGAAGTGGACGAGTGATACCGGCGAGCGTACGCGGCCTGCGGCCCAGATGTCCATAGACAATACGCATACTATCCAGTGGTTTTTTCATAAACAACGAAGCAAAACGCTGGTTATAGCTACTGATGTATTTTGCTAGTACTGTGTTGCAGGTCGCAATCGGAGTCGGCGGCTGACTCCGGCACCAACTGGAGTGCGCCCGACGGACACAGCTTGACCGCATTTCGCGCCCTGCGCTCTTCGCCGGCCGGCACCTCATCGGAGACGAGCAGCACAATGCCGTCGGCGTCCTGGTCGAAGATCGCGTCTGCCGTCATCACGCACATACCGGCCGAACAGGTTCCGGACAGGTTTGGGCACATGTGCGCTTCAGCAAGGTGGGCGACTCGGAGAGCCATATGTCTATGGACGATACGCATGCGCAACGGCAATCAATCAGTAAATGGCAATGTTATATTGCGCATATGCTAAATGATGTATCTTGCTAGTACGATGATGTGGATTGCTGTTGGGGTGGTGTGCGGCAGAGCGCCGGCCCATCTGTCGCGTGGGACCACATTGGCGCAGTGATACCTGAGGAGCCATCCGCATGACCGATACCAAGGAAGCCAGCGAGAAGCTCGTCCGCGACTTTCTCGGGTCCTGGCAGGGGCGCAGCCTCGAAACCATCTGCAGCGCCTTTGCCGACGACGCGGTCTATCACAACGTGCCGGTCAACCCGATCGAGGGCATTGCCGGCATCCGCGCGATTTTCCAGGCGTTCCTGGACGCGTTCTCCGATGCCAAGCTCGAGATCGTCACATTGGCCGCCGAGCCCGGTCGGGTGCTCGTCGAGCGCGTCGACTACTTCACCATCAACGACGGACGCAAAGTCACGCTACCGGTGACCGGCGTGTTCGAGATCAAGAGTGGCAAGATCGCGCGCTTCAGCGACTACTTTGACCTTGCGGACTTCGAGCGCCAGAGCGGGATGAAGCTGTAGGCGATGCCTCTGGAAAGGTCCGGGGCTCCGATGCGTGAGAAGGGGGTTCAAGTCGATGCAGCCCGTCGCACAACCCGTTAAGCGCCGGCCAAAGGACCGAAAGAAGCAGATTCTGGAGCAGGCCGTTGGGCTCTTCATCGACCGTGGCTTCCATTCGGTCAAGTTGGAGGACATCGCCGAGGCGGCAGGAGTCACCGCGCGTGCCTTGTATCGCCACTATGACAACAAGCAGGCGTTGCTTGCCGAAGCGATCCGGACCGGCCAGGAGCAGTACCAAAGCGCGCGTCGTCTCACCGATGGCGAGGCGGAGCCGACACCGCAGCCGCTGAACGTCGATCTGCCGGACCTGATCGCCGCGGCCGTCGCATCTCGGGTGTTGACCGTGTTGTGGCAGCGCGAGGCCCGTTACCTCAACGATGGCGACCGAGCGGAGGTCCGGCGCCGCATCAACGCGATCGTCGCCGGCATGCGCGAGAGCGTCCTCCTGGAGGTGCCTGGTCTGGGCCCGCAACACTCGGAGTTGCGGGCCTGGGCGGTGTCCAGCACCCTGACCAGCCTGGGCAGACACAACCTGAGCCTGCCGGGCGATGAACTGAAAGATCTTTTGTACCAAGCGTGCATGGCGGCGGCACGGACACCTCCCACTCGCGCGTTGGAACCTCTTGACGAGCCGCTGGACGACGAGGCTGCACGGTTCTCCCGGTATGAGACCCTGCTTGCCGCGGGCGCACGCTTGTTCCGTGCGAAAGGGTATCCGGCGGTCAGCACCAGCGAAATCGGCAAGGGGGTGGGAATCGCCGGCCCGGGTCTGTACCGCTCGTTCTCCTCAAAACAGGCCATTCTCGATGCGCTCATTCGTCGCCTCGACGAGTGGCGGAGCCTCGAGTGCATTCGCGCACTTCGCACGAAACACACTGCGGCGGAGCGTCTACACGGTCTTGTCGAGGGCCGCGTCCACATCAGCCTGGACGATCCCGATCTCGTTGCCGTTTCGGTCACCGAGCTATCGCATGCCTCCAGTGAGGTCCGCGAAACCTACCTGAGAAACCAGGCCGACCGTGAGGCCGTGTGGACGGATCTCATGCGCAAGCTGGTGCCCGAAACCACCGTCGCAGAGGCCCGCCTGCTCGTGGCGGCGGCGGACAGCTTCGTGGATGACGTCGTCCGCACCTGGCACCTCACGCGATACACGGGCGTCGCGGATGAGATCACCGCCATTGCGCTTTCGATCCTGACGAGCCGCTCCGAATCCATCGGAGCGGACTGAGCTTCAGTTGGTCCGACAATGGGTGGAAATCACGCGCGCACCGGCCGGGATTGGTGGGCGGATGAGGGGGTCGGCAGCAGCGCTTTCATGACGACGGACGGTCGCATCAGGGTCATCGGCGCGCGCTGCATGTGCATCACGTCGATGAATTCCCGGGCGACACCCGCGTCGCGCCAGGTCATTTCGGTGACCTTTCCCAGGTACCAGCTGGCGAGTTTCGACACCAGCCGACCGCCCCCATTGGAGGAAACCGCACCGTAGTCCTCTACGGTCGACGTGAACCAGCACTCGTCGAGAAATCGGCTGTATGCACGATGGAATCGCTTGGACAGTCCGTCGATTCGGCCGGCACCGGCAGCTAATCGTTGGT
>CAWASA010000014.1:0-243965 GCA_963784665.1 uncultured Actinomycetota bacterium | reverse complement strand
GTCTGCGTCGCAGCGATGTAGAACCGGTTGAGTAGCGCGGCGAAGTTTGTCGCAGCACCGCGCTGACCCAGCTCAGTGGAACCTCGAACGTCGGCGAACAGGACTGCGATGTCCACCTCAGCACCGCCTGCGGGAAGCGCATCGCAACAACGACTGCACAGATTGGGGTTTTTGCGCGACGGGCTGAACCCGGCAACGGCAAGAACACGACCGGCAGGGCCGCCGAACGGGTTGTTGCATACTTTGCATCGCGGCGCCGAGGGCAGATAGCGAAACACTCGTCGCGCCTTGACCAAAGACGCGTGACCTTCCGTCAGAACCCTGTCCCAGTGGTTCCGCTCGATCGCGGGTGCGGCTTCGCGTGCGGCGTCAAAGATGACCATGCGGAAAGGGTAGGGCGGACGAACAGGGCGTCACATGGGGCAACCGCCCCAGAAAGCGGCGTAATTGAGGCCAACTCACCGCAACGTCATTCGGCCGCAAAGTTGAGGCAAGTGCCTCATGCGCGGGCCGAGCGCCCGGGTCGAGCATTGCGGCATGACCAATCCTGACCGGTTTCCGTACGGGGCCGATCACCCAAAGAACGGAGAAGTTCATGACCACAATCCAGACCCCCGTCGACAACGGCGTCAACGTCGAAGCTCTGCTCGGCGTCCGTGAGGCCCTGGCCGACACGCCCGAGATCGCCCAGTTCCAATGGCGGACAAGAGTTTCCTGGGTAAACGGCACCCACAGCCGCTCGAGCGTGGACACCTTCTACGGATTGGGCGAGCAGCAACAACACAAGACGACGTTCACCTATGACGTCGACCATCCACTTGCATTCGCCTCGCAGGACAACGGCATCGCTCCGGTCGAGTATGTGTTGGTCGCACTGGGCGGCTGCCTTACCGCCGGCATCGCCTCGATCGCCCAGCGCCGAGGCATTCAGCTGCGCTCGGTGCAGGCCACCGTCGAGGCAGACGAGGACATCCACGGAATCCTCGGCGCGGACCCCGATGTACGCAACGGTTTCAGCGGGGTCAGGGTGACCTACACCATCGACGCCGACGCCACGACCGACGAGATCAAAGCCCTTGTCGCGCAGTCGCAGAAACGTTCGGCCGTCTACGACATCCTGACCAACCCCACCCCCGTCACCGTCGACCTGTCCTGACCGGGCGACGTTTCAACAGGAGACCCGCCATGCTGAAGACAACCGCGATCGTAGTCGGTGCCGGGCACTGCGGACTGGCCATGAGTCGCTGCCTCGCCGACCGTTCGATCGACCACGTCGTGCTGGAACGCGGTGAGGTAGCGCACTCCTGGCGCACGCAGCGCTGGGACTCGCTGCGACTGCTCACCCCCAACTGGATGACTCGGCTACCGGGTTACGCGTACCGAGGCGACGACCCCGACGGGTACCTCGCGGCACCCGACGTCGTGGAACTGATCGAGCGCTACGCGAAGGAGTCGGCGGCACCCGTGCGAGCCAACACCACCGTCACATCGGTGCGGAAGGACGAGCGGGGATACCAGGTGCAGACAGACCAAGGCTGGTGGCACGCGCGATCGGTTGTGCTCGCCCCGGGCGCAAGCACCGTTCCCAAGGTGCCTGCGCTGCAGGACGGCGTGCCCGCCGGCATCACCACGATTACCCCCGCCGACTACCGCAACCCGAGCCAGCTTCCCGACGGCGGGGTCCTCGTCGTCGGCGCCTCGGCGAGCGGGATCCAGATTGCCGCGGAAGTGCACCGCTCCGGCCGGCCAGTCACGCTCGCCGTCGGGGAACACGTCCGAATGCCGCGCACCTACCGAGGCAAGGACATCCTGTGGTGGATGGACGCGGCGGGAGTGTTGGACGAGCGCTACGACCAGATACCCGATCTGATCCGAGCCCGCAACCTGCCGTCGATGCAGCTGGTCGGTTCACCCGAGAGAACCACCCTCGACCTGAATTCACTGAGTCAACTCGGCGTGCAGTTGGTCGGACGGTTGGCCGGCATCGAAGACGGCATCGCGAAATTCTCCGGCTCGTTGCCGAACATGTTCGCGCTGGCCGACCTCAAACTCGGACGGCTGCTTGACACCATCGATGCATGGGCGACCGAAGCGGGCTTGGATGGCGGCGATCCGCCGCGACGGTTCACAGCGACCGCCGTCCCCGCCCACGCGCCGCTGACCCTCGACCTACGTTCCGGCGCCGTCCGAACGATTCTCTGGGCTACCGGATTTCGTCCGGACCTGTCCTGGCTCGACGTTCCGGTCTTCGACCGAAAAGGCCATGTCCGCCACGACGGCGGCATCACCCCCAGCCCCGGCCTGTACCTGATGGGGATGCCGTTCCTGCGCCGCCGCAAGTCGACCTTGATCGACGGCGCAGCCGCCGATGCGACGGACCTGAGCGAACACCTCACCCACTATCTCGACTCGAACTGAGGAGCATCTCATGGACCACAACTATGACGCGATCGTCGTCGGCGGCCGGTGTGCCGGTGCGGCCACCGCAATGCTGCTGTCCCGCGGCGGCATGCGGGTGCTCGTCGTCGAGGCGACCCGGCCAGGTTCCGACACGCTGTCCAGCCATGCGCTCATGCGCGGCGGTGTGCTGCAACTGCACCGCTGGGGTCTGCTCGACGCGGTCATCGACGCGGGCACTCCAGCCATCGTTTTGACCGAGTTCGCTTACGGCGACGAGATCGAGACCGTCGACATCCGCCCGAGCCGTGGAATATCGGCGCTGCGCGCCCCCCGCCGAACCGTCCTCGACGCGCTGCTGCTGGAGGCCGCCCGCACGGCAGGCGCCGAGGTTCGCGCGCCGGCGCGGGTGACCCGCCTGCTCACCGATGGCGGCAGGGTGCGCGGCATCGAGGGCATCGAGCGCGGGACAGGCACTCGTTTCCGCGCCACCGCGCCGCTGACCGTCGGCGCCGACGGGCGGAACTCGACGATCGCGCAAGCGGTCGACGCCCCCTTCCGCCGACGCGGCACGGTGTCCGGCGCGATCGTGTACGGGTACTTTCCCGGACTCGCGCGCGATCGCTACCACTGGGCGTACCGACAGGGGGTGACCGCGGGCGTGGTGCCGACCGGCGACGGTTTGGCGTGCGTCTGGTCGGGCAGCGCTAGCGACAAGTTCGCCCTACAGCGGTCCGCAGGTCTGGACGCTACGTACCGGTCGCTGCTTGCCGAGGCCACCCCGGAGCTGGCCCGCTCTATCGCCGACACACCACCCGTCGGCACGTTGCGAGGATTCCCCGGCCAGCCCGGCTGGATCCGCGCGTCCGCCGGCCCGGGCTGGGCGTTGGTCGGTGATGCAGGTTATTTCAAGGACCCGATTACCGCGCACGGCATCACGGACGCCTTGCGCGACGCGGAACTGCTCGCCCGCGCGGTGCTCGACGCACCCCGCGGCGGGCAGGCACAGCTCAACGCCCTCCACGACTACGAGCGCACCCGAGACCGACTGTCCGAGCCGCTGTTCGACATCACCGAACGCATCGCGAGCTACCGCTGGGATCTGGACGAGCTGCGCGGCCACCTTCGCGAACTGAGCCAGGCCATGCGGCCCGAAGTCGACGCGCTACTCGCACTCGACCAGATGTCAGC
This sequence comes from uncultured Actinomycetota bacterium, assembly GCA_963784665.1. Lineage (GTDB taxonomy): Bacteria > Actinomycetota > Actinomycetes > Mycobacteriales > Mycobacteriaceae > Mycobacterium. Next base: position 240,377 of record CAWASA010000014.1, on the reverse strand, counting down.
CGCCTGAACGGAATTGGACGATGATGCTGTCGCGCACCAACCGGCAACGCGCACTCGTCGCGGTTGTCGAGGTTTTGGCACTGAGCGCGTGGTTCTCGGCCACCGCGGTCGTGCCCACCCTGCGTTCGGAGTGGGGTATCGGAGCGACGGCGGCGGTCTGGCTGACCGCGTCAGTGCAAATCGGATTCGTCGTCGGGGCGATCACCTCGACGGTTTTCAACCTCGCCGACCGCACCACATCGCAGCACCTGCTCGCCGCGAGCGCCTTCGGCGCGGCGGTATGCACGACGACCCTGGCTCTTTCCGCCTCTGGTCTCGCCACGGCGGTCCCGCTGAGATTCCTCACCGGGATGTTCCTCGCCGGCGTCTATCCGCTGGGGATGAAGTTGATGGCGTCATGGTCGGCATCCACCGATCGAGGCCGTACGTTCGGGGTTCTGCTGGCAGCACTGACCATTGGCTCCGCCCTCCCACACCTCATCACCGGCCTCGGACCGCTGCCTTGGAGAACGGTGATGCTGGCCGCGGCGGCACTGACTGCGGCAGGCGCCGTCGTCGCCCTCACGGCGGTTCGGCCCGGCCCCCATCTGGCCGTCCGCGCGGCCGCCCCGAATCCGCGCTACGCGCTCGCTCTGCTCACCGACCGCAGACCGCGGCTGGCCAGTCTCGGCTATTTCGGGCACATGTGGGAGCTCTACGCCTTGTGGACCTGGCTGCCGATGTTCGTCGTCGCCGGTCGGGCCGCACGAGGCGACGCGGCCGTTGGGTCGACCGGGTTCATCGCATTCGGGGCTATCGGAGTCGCAGGGACCGTCGGATGCCTCCTGGGCGGTTGGGCGTCAGACCGTTTCGGTCGCCCTCCGGCGGCGGTGGCGGCGCTGGTGATCAGCGGAACCTGCTGCGTGGCATCACCACTATTTTTCGCCGGCCCGACGCTGCTTCTCGTGATCTTCCTCTTGGTGTGGGGTACCGCCGTCATCGCCGACTCAGGCGTCTTCTCCACCGTGCTCAGCGAGACGACAGACACCCGGTTCGTCGGCACGGCCCTGACCGCGCAGACCGCGACCGGTTTCCTGTTGACCGTTGTCACCATCCAACTCGTTCCTGTCGTCGCCGAACTGATCGGTTGGCAATACGCATTTCTGCTTCTTGCACCCGGCCCCCTGCTCGGTGCCGTAGCGATGTCGGCCCTACACAACCACCACCAACTCAAGGAGCAAAGCAATGATTACCCGCTCTACGCGCACGACACCGTTCGTCGGTCAGACAGCGCAGCTCTCGCGCACTGTCGGTGACAACGACATCGCCCTGTTCACCGAGATCAGCGGCGACCGCAACCCTTTGCACTACGACGAAGCGGCGGCCAGGGCGTCCCGCTTCGGGGAAATCGTCGTCCAGGGCGGGGTCACCAGCGCCATCCTGAATGCCGTTGTGGCGGAGAAGTTGCCGGGTCCGGGCACGGTGTTTCTGAATGTCAATTGGGCCTTCAAGGCACCGGTGCGCTGCGGTGACACGATCACGGGCAGCGTCGAAGTCATCTCGGTGCGCACCGACAAACCGATCACCGAACTGCGAACCACCGTCACGCGGGACGACGGCACCGTCGTGCTGGACGGAACAGCGGTGTGCTACACGATGGATATCGGTACCGGGACCGAGCGGTGACGTCTGACTGCGAGATCGCGGCACCGCCGAAAGGCCGACGAGGTGGGCATCGGACTCAGGCACATGTAGTGGGCCCATTGCCTTGTCATTCGCGTCAATACCGTCATATACAGGTGCAGAATGAGGGCGTGCACCCGACCCGGACGCTGCACGGCTCGACAAAGGGCCTGCGCAAAGCCGAGTTGCTGGCGGCCATATCGCTGGCGATCGACCTCGGTCTGGGGCAGCCGATGGAACACATGCTTCGGTCTTCCCTGATCGCAACTCGCATCGCCGAGCGGATGGGTCTGGACGCCCAACAGCGCGCGACGGTGTACTACGCCAATCTGGTGGGTTGGATCGGTTGTCACGCCGATTCCCACGAGCTTTCGGCGCTGTTCGGCGACGACATCGCCTTCCGGGCCGACACCTACGGGGTGGATATGGCCGGGCTGCCGTTCCTGCGTCTTATGGTCAGTCACGTAGGGCGTGGATTGCCGGGCTGGGAGCGCGGCGTCCGCTCAGCTGCCTTTCTGCTCACCGCACGTAACCAGGTTGCCAACCTCATCAGTTCGCATTGCACTTCTGCCGGGGTCCTATCCGATCGGATCGGCCTGGATCAGCAGGTCGGAAAGGCGCTGGCCTATATCTTCGAGCGCTGGGACGGACGGGGGATGCCGAACGGCGCTCGCGGGGACGATATTCCGCTCGAAATCCACATAGTTCACCTGTCCGACGTCATCGAGGTGCACCTGCGGACGGGTGGCCTGGCACAAGCGGTCGAGATCGCCCGGTCCCGGCGTGGCACGCAGTTCAGCCCGGCCGTGGCCGATGTGTTCGTGCGTGATGCCGCCGCAATCGCCGAGGGGCTGCTCGAAATAGATGTTTGGACCGCGGCTTTGGCGCAGGCACCGGATCGTGATCGTACTCTCGATGGGGAAGAGATCGACGAGTTACTAAGGGCAATGGCGGATTTCGTCGATCTCAAGTGTCCTTGTTCTCCGGGCTACTCGCGGGGCGTTGCGGATCTCGTGGCCGCAGCGGCCCGACACCGGCGTATGCCGTCGGCGGATATCACACGTCTGTACCGGGCGGGCCTCGTCCACGGCCTCGGCAGATTAGGCGTGTCCAATCAGATCTGGGAGAAGAAGGGGCCGCTCAGTACTGCTGAATGGGAGCGGGTACGGATGTACCCCTATCTGACGGGACGAATACTGAGCCGGGTCGAAGGCTTGGAGTCGGTGGTGTCCGTCGCTACCAAGCACGAGGAACGCATCGACGGGTCCGGCTTTCCCCGAGGGCTCGCCGGTGCCGAATTGACTGCGCACGACCGGTTGCTTGCCGCGGCGGTGGCTTATCACCAACTTCTCGAGCCACGTCCACAACGGGCCGCCCTCGATCCTCGCGATGCTGCCGGTCAGCTGCGCCAAGAGGCACGCGACGGACGCCTCGACGCCGAGTCGGTGGAAGCCGTCTTGGCGGCGGCCGGGCATCGGACATCGCGGCGGACGTCCTGGTCGGCGGGGCTCAGCGCCCGGGAGGTCGAAGTCCTCCGACTCATCGCGCAGGGCCGGTCGAACCGTGAAATCGCCACCGAGTTGTTCATCGCCGAGAAGACAGCGCGCAACCACGTCGAGCGTGTCTATGCAAAGTTGGGCGTCAACAACCGCACGCAGGCGAGTCTCGCGGCAATCGATCGGGGTCTGGCGGGCTTTCCGGTCCACGCAGCCACCGAACGATGAGGGAACGATGAAGAGCCGCAACGCTTTACCGGCCAATAGCAGCGTGCACTGAGACATTCGCCTCCCTCGTCATCCGCAGCAGCTCACGCACTCTGTCGCCGGCTGTCTTCAAACCGCTGGCGCGCTTGGCATTCCACCTGCGGACCGTTTCCGTCGGCTGACGTCGACTCTTGGAGTTTGAGGCAAACGCCTCATGCAACCAGTGCTGCCACAGGCCGATGATCAGGTCTGACAATGCGATTCAGGAATCACGGAAGGTTACCAACATGACCGAATTGGCGGTTCAACCAATGGCAATCGAGCGTTTCGATGCGCTCTCGTCGAGTCGGGCACCCGGAGCGCCGGTCGGCGGGCGGGTCGATGCTGTCAACGTGAGCCGGCGGGTCGGCGCACGGCAAATCCTGCAGGAGCTGTCACTCTCAATAGAACCAGGCGAGTTGGTTGCCATCGCCGGCGGCAGTGGAGCAGGAAAAACCACATTGCTGGAGATCCTCGCGGGACTGCAGCCACCGTCTGCCGGGGAGGTCTCGCACTCGATAGCGCCAGGCGTCGTTCGCGGTGCCCGAGCCAGTGCCGAATCCCGTATCGGCTACGTGCCGCAGGACGACATCATCCACCTCGAAATGCCTCTGCGCCGCACGCTGCGCTACGCGGCGCGGCTACGGCTTCCCGCCGGCACATTGGCGGCCGAGGCCGATCGCGTGGTCGAGGAGACCATGCGTGACCTCGACCTGGCTGATCGGGCCGAGGTGCCGGTCCGTGCGCTGTCCGGCGGCCAGCGCAAGCGCGCCAGTATCGCCGTAGAACTACTGACCCGACCACGCCTTTTCTTCCTCGACGAACCCACCTCCGGACTCGATCCGTCGACCGCGGCCGACGTGATGCGCCTGCTGCGCACGCTTAGCGAGCGCGGGGTAACAGTCGTCCTCACTTCGCATGAGCCGGAGGGCATCGATCGGTGTGACCGGGTGGTGTTCCTGGCTCGCGGCGGCCACCTCGCATTCAGCGGCAGCCCGACCGAGGCTCGGCGCTATTTCGGTGTGGAAAATCTCGCCGGCGTCTACGCCCGGCTCGCTGGTGAGCGCACCCCTGTGATCTGGGCGGAGCGATTTGCGAATGGTCGTGACAAGTCAGAAGCCCGGCCCGGCTCGGCTACGCCGGCCGTCCCGGCGACCCGTTCAAGCGTCAAGCGCACGGGCATGGTACGGCAGTGGTGGCTGCTCACGCGCCGCAATGTTGATGTTCTTTTCCGCAACCGGCTGACGTTGGCAGTTCTGCTCGGTTCACCGGTGCTGGTCACGGCGATGATGGCGACGCTGTTCAAACGCGGCGCATTCGATCCAGCTGGCGCGGCCGACGTCGGCCCGGCCCAAATCGTTTTCTGGATCGCATTCGACGGCTTCTTCTTCGGCCTGACCTACGGTCTGCTCCAGATCGTCGGAGAGATCGCCGTATTCCGGCGGGAGCGCCTGGCCGGGCTCAGTGTGGGCGCCTATGTGGCGTCCAAGGTCACCGCCCTGCTTCCGGTGCTGGCCGCAGTCAGCGCGGTGCTCCTCGCCGTGCTGCGGGTACTCGGTCGGCTCCCCGCCGCCGGATGGCACGTGTACGCCTTGCTGTTCGTGACAATGGTCATCGAAGCGACCTCGGCGCTGGCCCTCGGCCTGCTCGCCTCGGCCGCCGTGCACAACGCCGCTCAGGCCGCCCTCGCTCTGCCCATGCTTTGCTTCCCGCAGGTTTTGTTCGGTGGCGCCATCGTCCCCGTTGACAAGATGGCTTTCCCAGGACGTTTGATGAGCCTTGGCCTATCCAACCGCCACGCATTCGAAGCATTGGGGCGCGACCTGGATCTCGACCGGTTCACCGCCACGCTGCCGGCCATGTCCGCCTATCGCGAGACTTTCAATGGAGGCACCGGTGTGAGTCTCATTGCGCTCGCGTCGTTTGCCGTTGTCCTCACGCTGGCCACCGTGTGGGTACTGGACCGGCGGTCCCGGTCCAGCGCATCCAGGCGATGACGACACCGCACGGTCGCGCCCGCGAGACGTCTGCACAGTCTCGCGGGCCCGGGCGTCGGCTACGCACACCCGTCAGGAAGGTCGACTGAGCGACACCCGGCCGACCTCGTCCAGCGCATCCGGGCCGCGGGGCCGTTCGAAAAGCACCTCGGCGCTGCGGGCCGTCTCACGCACGATCTGCGCGAGGCGTGGTAAGTCTGGGTGGTTGTGCCGGTATGTGGCTTCACCGTAAACTTCACGACGCCAACTTGTTTCATCGCTTCGCGCGGATGGCACGGCGGTCAGCCCACGCATGAACCTCGACATGACTGCCGACGATTCGCGTCTTGAACCGCATGTCCGGTGTGTAAAGACTGCCCACCCAGCGGCCCAACTCGATGTCCACTCTGAGCAGCGACCCGTCCGCCAGCCGATGATGTCCGGTCCTCATCGTGGAAATGGTGTTCATGGCGTACCCCTGTGCAGTGGTCGCGACCCGGCTGGCCGCTCTGCACAGAATCATCGGTCCGCCGCTTCCGTGGCCGCATGAGGCGTCTGCCTCAAAATCGCGTCACCGGCCTAGCGGCTTGCCGCTAGTCGTCGTCCACCCGCTCGTCGTCTTCGTCCAGCGACTCGGAGAACCGGCGCAGCTTCGCGGCGTCGTCGGCCTGTTGCGCTTGCGTGCGCTCCAAGGTGTCGAAGTCGAGGCAGCGTTCGATCGTGACGCGTTACGGGGCGGTCGGCATGGGCATATCGAGAACAGATGTCGCCTGGTGCGGCGGCGCGGCAGCTGCGCGAGCGGGTGCAATCCGGTGAGCTCGACTCCGTCGCTGTCGAGGCAGTGCCGCATGCGGCGGGACAACCTGCGCAACGGCCGAACCCGCGGCCAGACGGGCTCACACCCAGGGAGATCGAATTGCTGTGCCTGGTCGCTCGTGGCGCGTCCAATAAAGAGATCGCGGCGTCGTTGGTGATCAGCGAGAAGACGGCCCGCAACCATGTCGAGCGAACCTACGCGAAGATCGGCGTGTCAAACCGTATCGGCGCCAGCATGTATGCACTGCAGCATGGGCTGGTAACCCCCGCGTCCAGCTAACCGGAGATGGCGGCCGAAAACGTGGCAGCCACGGCTGAAATTGAGGCAATCGCCCTATGTTCTCAAGCGCCGATTGGGCGCACAATCAGCTAATGAAGCGATACCTGACGATCGGTTACGGCGCCGCCGCTTACCTGCTATTTCTTGCGGCGTTCTTGTATCTCGTCGGTTTCGTGGGCAACCTCTGGGTGCCTCGAACCGTCGATCACGGGCTCTCGGCGCCCATTGGCGAGGCGGTGCTGGTCAACATGTTGCTGGTTGGCGCGTTCGGCGTCCAGCACAGCGTCATGGCGCGGCCGGCGTTCAAGACGTGGTGGACACGATTCGTGCCGCCATCGATTGAGCGCAGCACCTTCGTGGTGCTGTCAAGCGCTGTGCTGGTGCTGCTCTACTGGCAGTGGCGAACGATGCCGGCCGTCATCTGGGATGTGTGGCAGCCTGCCGGGCGCACGGCGCTGTGGGCGTTGTTCTGGCTCGGCTGGGCGATCGCGCTGGCCGCCACTTTCATGGTCAGCCACTTCGACCTGTTCGGCCTTCGCCAGGTGTATCTGGCCTGGCGCGGAAAACCCTATACCCACGTAGGCTTTCACGCTCGATTGCTCTACCGGCTGGTGCGCCACCCACTCATGCTCGGTTTCGTCATCGCCTTCTGGGCGACGCCCACCATGACGGCCGGACACCTGCTCTTCTCGATCGCCATGACGGGTTACATCCTGATCGCGGTGCAATTGGAAGAGCGTGACCTCGTCGCAGCGCTGGGTGATGAATACCACGAGTACCGCCGCAGCGTGTCGATGCTGCTTCCGTGGCCACGCCGGCACCCGGCCGAAACGGCGGGCCAGCACTAACTCTCGAGTAGCTCGGCGATCCGCTCCAGGGTGGCGGCCATGCCCATCTCGGCCTGTTGTGGCATCGAACCGCCGGTGATCATCCGCTTCTGCTTGTCCTGCGACACGTCCCAGGTTTCGCGCACCAGCGTGCCGACATCGGTTGGGCTCAGGTCGTAACGCCAGATCCGGCCACCGACCAGACCGCCCAGCCCGAAGGTCTGCCACGCGATGCGACGGTCCGGTTCGTACTCGACGACGGTGTTGGTGGTGCGGTAGGGGATGAACAGCGTCTCCTTACGCCCCCGCATCGCCATCCCGAATTTCGAACCCATCGTCAGCGGTACCGATTCTTGCGAAGCGTGGTTCACCGACTCCGACCCGTCGAAGCTGGCATGTTTGCCGGCGTCGGCTAGCAGCGAAAAGATCGCGCCCGCCGGCGCCTTGATGACTCGCTCGACGCTGACCGTGTTTCCGTCCATCCGCCAACACTAGCCCGCCGCCGCTCACCTGCTATGAGATTGACCGTACCGCTTCCTATCTCGGCGCTCGTTGATCATCATCGGATTGGCCGGCACGTCGATCCCCGCCGTCGCAGCGTTGGCGACGTCGTATGTCTTCGTCATGGCGATCGCGGGCCCCGTGCTGGCGCGTTATACGGGCGGTGCGTTGCCGGCCAGCACTGGACCTTCGAACTAACCCGCACTCGCGGCTGTCAACCGATGTGGAGGGCGACCACCAGCCACCGGGTGCCTGCACTTCCGGCGCCGGCCGGCACCTGTTCGACGCGGCAGGCGATCGCGTGGATCCTGTTTCCGCGGCTGTAGGCGCCGAAAACCTCTGCCGCCGTCTGCGGGTCATGGTGACCCGCCGGTTGCAGCCGCATCCGGCGCAGCACCGCGGCACCTTCGCGCCCGGGTGTGTGTCCGGTTGCCGAACGGCCAACCGACACCACGGAGTCGACCAGGCTGGGCGCCAGCATCGGTCGCAGCTGGGCAGCGGGACGGCGGCGGTCGATGACTTCCAGCACTCGGCGCAGCGCGGCATCGGCGAAGATCGCCGCCTGGCGCATCGGCGCTGACATGACGTTGCTGACCTGCGCCGTCGGCGGTTGTCTGCTGACTTGCCCGGGGAAAGCCCGGCGCGGCGCATGCGCGCTGCGGCGGCGCAACGGTGCGCGGGATGATTGCCGGCACTGGGGGACGCTGCGCGGTACGTCCTGTGTCGGCGGCTCGTAGTCGACGACCGGCATGACGGCGAAAGCGTCGCCGCGGGATGGGCTCACGACAGGACTAGTGTTCAACGCGCACTCTCCAACTCATCGGGCGAACGGGAGCTGCTGGAGAGTGGCAGACAGTGGTTGGTCAGTGGTCATCATGGCACAACTCGAGCTCACGTGTACCCGCGCTGAGCTGTGGCTCGGCCGGACGATTACCGTGGGCGAGAGCATGGGCAGACGCGACGAATTCACCAGGAGGACACCGCCGTAATGGTGACCCGGTTGTCCCCGTCGGACGCGTCCTCCTATCGGCTGGAGAACACCGCCACCCCGATGTACGTCGGATCGCTGTCTATCCTGCGCCGTCCGCGCGCCGGCTTGAGCTACGAGACGCTACTGGCCACCGTTGAACAGCGGTTGCCCCAAATTCCGCGCTACCGGCAGAAAGTCCGGCAAGTGCGAATCGGCATGGCCAGGCCCGTGTGGATCGACGACACCGATTTCGACATCACGTATCACGTGAGGCGGTCGGCGCTACCGTCTCCGGGTAGTGACGAGCAGCTGCACGAGCTGATCGCGCGCCTAGCCGCGCGGCCGCTGGACAAATCGCGGCCGTTGTGGGAGATGTACCTGGTCGAAGGCCTGGCGAAAAACCGGGTCGCCCTCTACACGAAGTCGCATCAAGCGCTGATCAACGGAATGACGGCGCTGGAGATCAACCACGTCATCGCCGATCGGACGAAACGCCCGCCACCGTTCCCCGAAGATATCTGGGTACCAGAACGCGACCCCGGTAACACTCGGTTGGTATTGGGTGCAATCGGCGACTGGTTGGTGGGGCCGGGCACCCAGTTGCAGACCGTCGGGTCGGCAATGACCGGGTTGGTCACAAACCATGGCGAACTCGTCGACGCCGGTCGCCGGGTCCTCGATTTCGCGCGCACCGTAGCGAGGGGCACCGCGCCCAGCAGCCCACTCAACGCCACCGTTTCGCGCCATCGGCGGTTCACGGTCGCTCGCGGCAGCCTCGAGGACTATCGCACCGTACGTGCGCGCTATGACTGCGACGTCAACGACGTGGTGCTCGCGGTGATCGCCGGCGCACTGGGCAACTGGCTGCTGTCCCGCGGGGTAGCGGTGTCACCCACCGCGACAGTCCGGGCGATGGCGCCGCTCTCGGTCTATGCCGATGGCAAACTCGACGCAACCGGCCCCGGTCAGACGATCAGCCAGGTAATGCCGTTCCTGGTTGACCTGCCGGTGGGGGAGCCGAATGCCGTGGTGCGGCTGTCGCAGATCGCGCACGCCACAGAGTCGAACCCGACAGCCGCCCGCCTGGTCGACGCCAGAACCATCGTTACGTTGTCGGGCTTTGCGCCGCCCACCCTGCACGCCATGGGTATCCGGGTCGCCGCGAGTTTCCCAAGCTTTTCTAGGCGGACGTTCAACCTATTGATCACCAATGCGCCCGGAACTCAGTCGCAGATGTACATCGCCGGGACCAAGTTACTCGAGACCTACGCTGTGCCGCCGCTGCTGCACAATCAGGCGTTGGCCATCAGCGTGACGTCTTATAACGGCATGCTGTATTTCGGAATCAATGCCGACCGCGAAGCGATGAGCGACGTCGACCTGCTACCGGGCCTGTTGAGCCAATCGCTCGAGGAACTCCTGGAAGCTTCCCGGCAGTAGTCGGAGGTGAAATGCCTGCGTGGATCTATCATTCGTTGATGTGAGCACTGCAACAAACGACGGCGCGTCGGCAAAGGCGAAGAAAAAGAAATCGACTAGGCCGGCGGTACGTAAGATTTCCGACGCTGTCTACCGAGCCGAATTGTTCCGGCTGCAAACGGAATTCGTGAAGCTGCAGGAGTGGGTGCGGCATTCGGGGGCGCGGCTCGTGGTCATCTTCGAAGGTCGTGACGCCGCGGGCAAAGGCGGTGCCATCAAACGGATCACCGAATACCTCAGCCCGCGGGTCGCGCAAGTCGCCGCGTTGCCGACGCCGACCGATCGGGAACGCGGCCAGTGGTACTACCAGCGCTATATCGCCCATTTACCCGCCAAAGGAGAGATCGTGCTCTTCGATCGGTCGTGGTACAACCGCGCCGGCATCGAGAAAGTCATGGGATTCTGTACGCCGCAAGAGTATGTGCTGTTTTTGCGACAGACGCCGATCTTCGAGCAGATGCTGATCGACGACGGGATTCTGCTGCGCAAATATTGGTTTTCGGTCTCCGACGCCGAACAGCTGCGCCGGTTCAGGGCGCGGCTGAATGACCCTGTCCGGCGATGGAAACTGTCCACGATGGACCTGGAATCGGTATATCGGTGGGAGGACTATTCGCGCGCCAAAGACGAGATGATGGTGCACACGGATACCCCGGTCAGCCCCTGGTATGTCGTGGAATCGGATATCAAGAAGCACGCACGCCTGAACATGATGGCCCACCTGCTGTCCACCATTGAGTACCACGACGTGGAAACGCCCGAGGTCAAGCTGCCGAGGCATCCGCTGGTGAGTGAGAACTACCATCGTCCGCCGCGTGAGCTGTCGACGTACGTCGATGACTATGCGGCCACGTTGGTGGGGGATTAAGTGGCGATCGCAAGCGCGGCATGCCTATGACGCTCGTCTACATCCCGGCCACTCTGGCGATGTTGCAGCAACTCGTCGCCGACGGCTCGCTGTGGCCGGTCAATGGCATCGCGTTCGCGGTGACGCCGACGTTGCGCGAGGCCTACGCCGAGGGCGATGACGACGAGCTCGCCGAGGTGGCACAGCGTGAGGCGGCGCTGGCGTCGCTACGCCTGCTGGCGGCTGACGTCGGCCCCACATCTCTTGCCTTGCCGCTCCGGCGCGCGGTGCTGGCCGCCGAGGTCGACGACGTCAAGCACCGTCCCGATCTCGACGACGCCGTCGTCAAACTCGGTGCGCCGGTCCCAATCGACCACGTGATCGCCGCGTATGTCGACAACGCCGCCGCCGAACCGGCCGTGACAAAGGCTATCGAGGTCATCGACGCCGCTGACCTGGGCGACGAGGATGCTGAGCTGACTGTCGGCGACGCTCAAGACCATGATCTGGCCTGGTACGCAAACCAGGAACTGCCGTTCCTGCTCGAATTGCTTTAGCCGGTAGCCGCAGTAGGTCGGGTGAATCGGTGAGTCGTTGCGTGTGACGCATCACGGCCCGCGGGCTAGATACGGTACCGTAGGTTACGGTACCGTAGCTATCCGAGGGGCGCGGTTCCGGCCCAACGCAGCGGAAGCGAAACGCCGTATCGTGAGCAGGAGCTTCCTATGAGCAAGAAATACGCATCCATTACGGGCAATGTCGTCGACACCAAGCGTTCCGTTGTCGCCGGGGCGGACCGGCATCCGGGTTGGCACGCGCTGCGCAAGATAGCTGCGCGCATCACGACGCCCCTGTTGCCCGACGACTATCTGCATTTGGCCAATCCGCTGTGGTCGGCGAGGGAAGTGCGGGGCCGCATCCTTGCGGTCCGCCGCGAGACCGAAGATTCCGCGACCCTGTTCATCAAACCGGGCTGGGGCTTCAACTTCGACTACCAGCCGGGCCAGTACATCGGAATCGGGCTGTTGATCGACGGACGCTGGCGCTGGCGATCGTATTCGCTGACGTCGAGTCCCGCTGCGACTTCCGGATCCGGGTCATCACGCACCGTGGCCATCACGGTGAAAGCGATGCCCGAAGGATTCCTATCCAGCCACCTGGTGGCCGGCGTCGAGCCCGGGACCATCGTCCGGTTGGCCGCGCCGCAAGGCAACTTCGTCCTGCCCGACCCGGCGCCACCCTCTATTCTGTTCCTCACCGCCGGCTCCGGGATAACGCCGGTGATGTCGATGCTGCGTACGTTGGTGCGCCGCAACCAGATCGGTGACGTCACACACCTGCATTCGGCGCCCACCGAATCCGACGTGATGTTTCGCGCCGAGTTGGCCGCGCTGGCGGCCGACCAGCCGGGCTATCGCTTGCGACTGCGGGAGACCCGCAAACAGGGCCGACTCGACCTAGCTTCGCTCGACCGAGAGGTGCCGGACTGGCGTGAACGTCAGACCTGGGCGTGCGGGCCGGAGGGCATGCTCGCCCAAGCCGAGAAGGTCTGGTCGTCGGCGGGCCTCAGCGACCGGCTGCACTTGGAGCGATTCGCGGTGTCCAAGGCCGCACCCGCCGGGGCCGGCGGAACGGTCACGTTCGTCCGAAGCGGGCGCACCGTTGCCGCCGATGCCGCGACGTCGTTGATGGACGCCGGTGAGGGCGCCGGTGTGCAGATGCCCTTTGGCTGCCGGATGGGCATCTGCCAGTCGTGCGTGGTCAGCCTGGTGGAAGGCCACGTCCGTGACCTGCGAACCGGCCGGGAACACGACCCCGGAACCCGGGTCCAGACCTGTGTGTCGGCCGCCTCGGGTGATTGCGCGCTCGACATCTAAAGGCTACTCACAGGTAACCTACGGATTCGTAGGTTACGATAACGTAGGTAAGTCAGCACACACCGACCGCAAGGGAGATGACGACGATGGCGATCACCGACGTCGACGTATTCGCCCATCTGACGGACGCCGACATCGAAAACCTGGCCGTGGAGCTCGATGCCATCCGCCAGGACGTGGAAGACTCTCGCGGCGCGCGGGACGCCCGCTACATCCGTCGCACAATCGCTGCGCAGCGCGCGCTCGAAGTAACCGGCAGGCTGCTGCTGGCCGCCAGTTCACGGCGTTCGGCGTGGTGGGCGGGAACCGTGACCCTGGGTGTGGCCAAGATCGTCGAGAACATGGAAATCGGCCACAACGTCATGCACGGCCAGTGGGACTGGATGAACGACCCGGAGATTCACTCCTCGACGTGGGAGTGGGACATGAGCGGGTCGTCCAAGCACTGGCGTCACACCCACAATTTCGTCCACCACAAGTACACCAACATTCTCGGCATGGACGACGACGTCGGCTACGGCTTGCTGCGCGTCACCCGCGATCAGCGCTGGAAGCGCTTCAACATCTTCAACCTGGTTTACAACACCCTGCTCGCGCTCCTCTTCGAATGGGGCGTCGGCTTGCAGCACGTGGAGCTCGGCAAGATCGTCAAGAAGCGCATGGACCACGACGAAGCCCGGCAAAGGACCGACGAGTTCCTGGCCAAGGCCGGTCGGCAAGTGCTCAAGGACTACGTGGCCTTCCCGGCCCTGACCGCGCTGTCGCCCGGCGCGACGTACACCTCCACGCTGAAGGCCAACGCGCTTGCCAACGTGATCCGCAACGTGTGGGCCAACGCCGTCATCTTCTGCGGCCACTTCCCCGACGGCGCAGAGAAATTCACCAAGACCGACATGATCGGGGAAACGAAGGGCCAGTGGTATCTGCGCCAGATGCTGGGCAGCGCCAACTTCGAGGGCGGGCCCGCGCTGCGGTTCATGAGCGGCAACCTGTGCCACCAGATCGAGCACCACCTGTACCCTGACCTGCCGAGCAACCGGCTGCACGAGATTTCGTTCCGCGTGCGCGAGATCTGTGACAAGTACGACTTGCCGTACACCACAGGCTCATTCCTGGTGCAGTACGGCAAGACATGGCGGACGATCGCCAAGCTGTCGCTGCCGAACTCCTACCTGCGCGACGACGCCGACGACGCGCCGGAGACCCGCAGCGAGCGGATGTTCGCCGAACTCGAGCCGGGTTTCGCGGGCACCGATCCAACGACCGGACGCCGGCGCGGGCTGAAGACTGCTATCGCGACCGTGCGGGCCTGGCGCCGCCGCATGCGCGCCGCGGCTCGGTCCGTCGGCGACGCAGACGATCTGGCGGCTTAAGCTGCTGTTACCTTGGCGGCCAGTGCCGCCAACTTGGCGTCGAGTTCCTCTGCGGCACTGAGCAGTTCGGGATTGTTGTCGATGACCATCAGCGACGACGGCCTCACGTAGGTGAGACTGCTGCGGCCCTCGGGCTCATCGGTAAGCAGCACCTCGACTGGGGCGAACAGGCCCGCGGTCACGTCGCGGCGCAACATCGTGATCGCGATAAGCGGGTTACCGATGATGGCGCGCAGCACCTTACGGTCGATACCGGCCTTTGTGATCCAGGCGCCATGGTCGAACAGGGCGAACAACATGAAACCGCTTGGCCCGACATGGGATTGAACTTCCCGCTCATAGGACAGCCAGCTGTCGAACGCCTTCGGGAAGTCCGCGATCGGAACCGGACGTTCGCCGGTGTCGGCCAGCAACGCGGCGACTAACTCGTCGTAGTTCTTGGCGCTTTCGTAGCGAATTCGCACGCCGTCGAAGTGAGTTTCGTGCGGCTCAGACGCGGGCATACTCGGTCTCCTTGGTCACGGTTATTCAGTGCAGACGCCCGCTGCCGAGACAGGACGGGCAAAGCGCAGGGGCAAATTAATTGGTGCGCTTGAACCACAGTCCGCCGTACGGCGGTCGAGAACTGGACCTGATGCAGACTTGATGAGCAGTTGACAGAGTGGCCTGGCCGAGTCCTCGAGGAGCTTCATCGGAAGCGCCTGACCACTCCTCGGGGTGCAAATCGTGGAGGTTGAACAACGGTCCTCCGTCACGAGGCGTGACTTCCCCCGTCTTCCTATCCACATCGACATTGCCGAGATCAAGGTGGATACACCACGGGTTGTCGCTCTCGGCAAGTTGCTTGAGGAATGTTCGCACCTCCGCGGCATCCTTGAACGTCGCAACGTGGCTGCCGTAGCCGTCGACGCGGCGGACGTGATAGTTGCTGTCGTGCAGGGCAGACGTTTCGAGCTTGTAGCCGTAGTTGCCTAACTCTTCGTTGAGTTCATCTTGGGTGCTCATAGCACCGCGAGGTTAATCCCCTTTCAACAGCCGGGCAATCAGAACTGGGTGGGTCCGAATTGAATCGTGGCCCTAAGCCGCCGCCATCAGTGGCGGATACGGTCAACCCCATCCCGGAGGGCGACCGGGCAATGATCAGTGAGAACATGACTCCGTCCTTTCCAGGAAATGGAGTCTCCGGACACCCGAGGCGATTCGCACTCCACACACTCGTCAACGCACTCTGAATTACGAGGAGCCGCCTTTCCGAGCCTTCGCTATTCTTCGTATCTGTGCTGCTTTGGACCCGCACACTACTGGCGGCCTTGCTAACGGCAAGAAGACAGGAAGGGAATCGAATGCCCTCACCTCGCTGGCTGGCCAGACTTGCCATCCCCATCATGGCTGGCGCTGCCCTGGTTAGTAGCGCTGCGATTGCGACTGCCAATCCCGCTGATGACGCATACCTCGCACAACTGCGCGCCGCCGGCCTCACTTGGCCACCCAAGACGGAAGAGGCACTCATCGGGGAGGCGCACCTCATCTGCTACGACCTCACTTGGGGTTGGACGCCACAACAGATTGCCGACGACATTCACGCCCACTTGGACAAGAGGGGCGTTACGTTGTTAGACGTCGGAACCATCGTCAACGCCGCACACTCGACCTATTGCCCCGGTAATGTGTGCGACGCCCCTACCCTTTGCACAGGGATATGAACCGCATCGGGATGTCCGGAGACCGAGCGATCGGCACCCCCAGCTCGCTCAGCTGCGCGCAGATCGACTCGACAAGCCGGGTGGTTAGTGAGCTGGCCGGTCGGGTTCGGCCGCGAAAAAAGGCTTGATATGCGGGTGATCTGACACGTCGCAATTCGGCATTCTCCCGCCGTAGGCGCTTCAGGGGGTCCGTGTGGGTTGTGACGCCTACTAACTCAATCGCTCGATGATGGTGGCGTTGGCCATGCCGCCGCCTTCGCACATCGTCTGCAATCCATAGCGTCCGCCGCGCTGGTGCAGCGCGTTCACCAGCGTGGTCATAATGCGCGCGCCGCTGGCGCCCCTTGGGTGGCCAATCGCGATAGCGCCGCCATTGACGTTGGTCTTGGCCAGGTCGGCTCCAGTGTCCTGCGCCCAGGCGAGCACGACGGGCGGTAGGGCAAAGCGTGACATCTTTGCTCAACTCTGTGAAAGGCGCTGGCGTGTCGAGCGTAACGGCCACCCCGCCTTCGGTAGGGGCACGCCACGCCCACCGCCCGGGTCTACCCTCAAGGAGGCACAAGGAAAGGTACGCGATGTTTGCAGCGTTCGGATTCGAAGCCCTGGGTGTAGTCGTCGGGGACATGTATTTCGTCGACCCGGTCCCACTCGCCGGTCAGGAAACCCCGGAACGGGGAGTCAGACTGGAACTCCGCCTCGTCGACCGGGCCGAGCCCCAGGGGTCGATCTACGCCGGCGTCCCGATCGCCTTCACCCGCCCGGTGTGGCGGGTGGACATCTTCGGATCCACAGAGAGTCCGCCCGGGACTCTGGACCGGGCCCATCACCACCCTCGTTTCGACGGTTGGGAACCCGGACCCCGGCACTTCGTCGCCGAGCTGTCAGCCGACCCTCTGTCCTGGCTGGCCGATCAGCTGGCCGACCCGGCCGTCGTGCTGGCTCGGGCAGGCGTCGATACCGATGAGGTCACGAAAGCCGATGAGACCGGACTCGCTGCGGCAGCCCCGGAGATTGTCGCCGTAGTGAAACGGATGCTCGACGGCGTGCGAGACGGGGAATTGGCCCCGGCCCCCGCCAAGCCGGTTGCTGCCGCCCGCACCGGCTGGCTCTGATTTTGACCCGGCCGGATTCTTCCAATTCGATAGGATCCGGCCGTGCCTACCGACTTGGTCTTTGACTCGAGCGGCGAAGTCTCCCGGCTAGCCCAAACGCTCGATGATGGTGGCGTTGGCCATGCCGCCGCCTTCGCACATCGTCTGCAATCCATAGCGTCCGCCGCGCTGTTCGAGCGCGTTGACTAGCGTGGTCATGATGCGGGCACCACTGGCGCCCAGTGGGTGGCCGATCGCGATAGCGCCGCCATTGACGTTGGTCTTGGCCAGATCGGCTCCGGTGTCCTGCGCCCAGGCCAGCACGACGGGCGCGAACGCCTCGTTGACCTCAAACAGGTCGATGTCGCCCAGCGTCAGGCCGGCGCGACGTAACACCTTTTCGGTGGCCGGAATAACCCCGGTCAGCATGTAGAGCGGGTCGGAGCCGACCACGGTCGTGGTGTGAATGCGCGCCAACGGGCGCAGGCCCAGCTTCTTGGCGACCTCGCTGCTGGTGATCATGACTGCGGCGCTGCCGTCGGAGAGCGGCGACGAGTTTCCCGCCGTTATCGACCAATTGATCTGCGGGAAGCGCTGTTTCATCGCTTCGCTGTAGAACGAGGGCTGCAATGCGGCCAGGGTGTCGACCGTGGTGCCGGGCCGGATGATTTCGTCGGTGGAAAGCCCGGCGATCGGAGTCAGCTCGTTGTCGAACAGTCCGTCTTTGGTGGCGCGGGCGGCCTTGTCGTGGCTGCCGGCGGAAAACTCGTCGAGCTGGGTGCGCGAAAAGCCCCACCGCGCGGCGATCAGTTCGGCGCTGATGCCCTGCGGTACCAGGCCGTCGGGGTAGCGCCGTGTCATGTCCTCGCCGAATGGGTTGCTGCCCGGCAACACCGAGGTACCCATCGGCACCCGACCCATCGATTCCACGCCACCGGCGATGACGAGGTCGTAGGCGCCGGCGAGCACGCCCTGGGCGGCGAAGCTGATGGCCTGCTGGCTGCTGCCACACTGCCGGTCGATCGTGACACCGGGAACCGCCTCCGGGAATCCGGCACCTAACAACGCATTGCGCGCGATGTTGACCGCCTGGTCACCGGCCTGGGTGACGGCGCCGGCGATGACATCGTCGATGTGTGCCGGGTCGACGCCGGTGCGTGCCACCAGTTCGCGCAGGCTGTGCGCCAGCAGATCTGCGGGCGGCACGCCGTGCAGTGCGCCGCTGGGTTTGCCCTTACCGATGGGGGTGCGAACAGCTCCGACGATGACGGCGTCCCGGGTTAGGTTCACGGCTCCTCCTTGAGTCTACAGCTAGGTATCACTACCTGTACCCAGGTAAACATCTAGGTATGCTAAAAGCAACCCAGCTGGGAGGTGATCTACATGACATTGCTGCAAGGGCCGCTGGCCGACCGCGATGCGTGGTCGACGGTCGGCGAGTGCGCGATTGAGAAGACCATGGCGGTGGTCGGCACGAAATCCGCGATGCTCATCATGCGCGAGGCGTACTACGGCACCACCCGGTTCGACGACTTCGCCCGCCGCGTGGGCATCACCAAAGCCGCCACCTCCGCGCGGCTGGCCGAACTGGTCGCGCTGGGGCTGCTGAGGCGCCAGCCCTACCGTCAGCCCGGGCAGCGCAGCCGCGAGGAGTACGTGCTCACCGAGGCCGGCATCGAGTTCATGCCAGTGGTGTGGGCGATGTTCGAGTGGGGCCGACGTCACCTGCCGGGACGCAACAGGCTCCGGCTGACTCATCTGGGCTGTGGCGCCGACGCTGAGGTCCAAATGCGTTGCATCGAGGGACATCTGGTGCCACCTGGGGAACTGGGCATGCGCTTGGTCAAGTCTGATTGAGCACTGCCAGCAGCCGCCGGGCCGCGGCGACGCGGCGAGCGGCCGGTCCGGACAACGTATCCAGCGCGCATTCCGGGTCGGCCGGCGGTCCCATGTGTCCGCAGCCGCGCGGACAGTCCTGGATCGCCTCGGCCAGATCCGAAAAAGCCATCAGCACATCGTCGGGCTCGATGTGAGCCAACCCGAATGAGCGGATTCCCGGGGTGTCGATCACCCACCCGGGGCCCTTCGACGTGGTTTCCAGCGGCAGCGCCACTGATTGCGTCGAGGTGTGCCGGCCCCTGCCGATCTCGGTCACCTCACCGACAGCCCGATCCGCTTCGGGCACAAGACGATTCACCAACGTCGATTTGCCGACCCCGGAATGTCCGAGCAGCACGGTGATCTTGCCGGGAAGCAACTCTGCCACCGCCAGCAGGGGATCGTCGACGCCGGCGGCGACCACCGTCAGCTCCAGGTCTGCGAACTGCTCGGCGAACGGTTCGGGCGGAGCGAGGTCGGTCTTGGTCAGGCACAGGATCGGCGCCAGCCCGCCGGCGTAGGCGGCGATCAGCGCCCGGTCGACCAGGCCGGTGCGCGGTGGCGGGTCGGCCAGTGCCACCACGATCAATAGTTGGTCGGCGTTGGCGACCACCACTCGTTCGGTGGGATCGGTGTCATCGGCGGTGCGCCGCAACACCGTCCGCCGCGGCCCCCGCCGCACGATGCGCGCCAGGGTGTCCGTGCGGCCGGACAGATCGCCGACGATGTCGACGTCGTCGCCGACGACGATCGGCGTGCGGCCCAGCTCGCGCGCCCGCATGGCAGTAACCCGCTGCTCGGGGTCGCCATTCAGCACACACCCCCAGCGGCCGCGGTCGACGCTGACCACCATGGCGGCCTGGGCGTCGGCGTGCTCGGGGCGGGTCTTGGTGCGCGGTCGTGAGCCCCGGCCGGAGCGGACTTTGACGTCGGATTCGTCGTAGTCGCCGGGCCTCAACCGCCCGACTCCTGATTGGCCAGCATGCCGGTCCACAGCTGCGGGAACTCCGGCAGCGTCTTGGTGGTGGCGCCGATGTCGTCGACCTGGACTCCGGCGACCCGCAGTCCCACGATCGCGCCGGCCATCGCCATCCGATGATCGGCATAGGCTCGCCAGACACCGGGCCGCAGCGGTGTCGCGGTGATCACCAGACCGTCGGGCGTTTCGGTGCAGTTGCCGCCCAGCCGGTTGATCTCGGTGCTCAGCGCGGCCAGCCGATCGGTCTCGTGGCCCCGCAAATGGGCGATGCCGCTCAGCCGCGACACCGATCCCGGGCTCGCCAGCGCGGCCAGTGCTGCCACCGACGGCGTCAGCTCGCCGACGGCTCGCAGGTCGACGTCGAAACCGGGGTAGTCCGCTGACCCCCGCACCTCGAGGAACGAATCAGCTTGGGTGACAACGGCATTCAGTTTGCCGAAAACGGTCAGGATGTTTTCGGCGGGCTGCACACTGGTCGTCGGCCAGCCGGTGATGCGCACCGTTCCGCCGCTGACCACGGCCGCTGCCAGAAACGGAACAGCGTTCGTCAAATCCGGTTCGACCTCCCAGTGCCGGGCCGAGACCGGGCCGGCGCGCACCTGCCAGCGGTTGGGGACAGAGTCGTCGACATCGACTCCGGCCTGCCGCAGCATCACCACCGTCATGGCGATGTGCGGCGCCGACGGCAGCGCCGAACCGGTGTGTTGCACGGTCAGGCCCTCGGTGAACGACGCTGCGCACAACAGCAGTCCCGACACGAACTGCGACGACGCCGAGGCGTCGATGGCCACGCTGCCCCCGGCGACCGATCCGCTGCCGTGGACCCGGAAGGGCAGACCGGTTCCCTCGATCCGCACGCCGAGACCGCGCAGCGCGTCCAGCAGCGGTGCGATGGGCCGGGCCCGGGCCTGCTCGTCGCCGTCGAACTCCACCACCGATTCGGCCAGCGCCGCCAGCGGCGGAACAAAACGCAACACCGTACCCGCCAGGCCGCAATCCACTCGGGCGTTGGGCCCGGGCGCAATCCGGCCGCTGACCGTCAGGTCGGAGCCGGTGCCGTCGACGCGCAAGCCCAGGGCGCTCAGCGCTCCGATCATCAGGTCGGTGTCCCGGCTGCGCAGCGCTCCGCTGATCGTCGAGGAACCTCCCCTGGGCTCGCCCGGGGGCTCCAGGCCTTGCGCGGCCGCCAACCCGGCCAGCACCAGCGCCCGGTTGGTCTGTGACTTCGAGCCCGGAACTGTCACTGTCGCGTGGACCGGTTTCGGTGCGCAAGGGGCGGACCACATACTCACCGGTCCATCATTGCCTGTCACCGCGTTCTGCCACCATGGGACGTATGTGCGGACGGTTTGCGGTCACGACTGATCCGGCCCTGCTGGCTCAGCAGATCAAGGCGATCGATGAGGCCACATCGGCCGGTGCCGGGGCGACTGCTCCGAACTACAACGTGGCCCCCACGACGACCATTGCAACCGTGGTGAGTCGGCATACCGAGCCCGACGACCAGCCCACCCGGCGGGTGCGGCTCATGCGCTGGGGCTTGGTACCGCCATGGGTGAAGGCGGGTTCCGACGGCGCGCCCGAGACCAAGGGGCCGATGCTGATCAATGCCCGCGCCGATAAGGTGACCACCTCACCCGCCTTCCGGTCGAGCGCCAAGTCGAAGCGTTGCCTGGTCCCGATGAACGGCTACTACGAGTGGCGCGTCAACCCGGACGCTGCTGCCGGTAAGAAGTCCCGCAAGACACCGTTTTTCATGTACCGCGAAGATGGCGAGCCGCTGTTCATGGCGGGGCTCTGGTCGGTTTGGAAACCAAGGGGGCAGCCGGCCAAGGACAGCCCGCCGCTTCTGAGTTGCACGATTATCACCACCGACGCACCCGGAGAGTTCGCTGAGATTCATGATCGGATGCCGCTGGTAGTGCCCGAACGCGACTGGGACCGGTGGCTGGATCCGGACGCCCCGGTCGACGAAGAGCTACTGGCCTGCCCGCCCGACGTGCGCGGCATTGCGATGCGCGAAGTGTCGACGCTGGTCAACAACGTGCGCAACAACGGGCCGGAGCTGCTCGAGCCGGCCGGGCCGGAGCCCGAGCAGGCTCGCCTCCTTTAGGTTGCCACGACAGGTTCCCACATCTAGGCCGAAAGCGTCAGTTGCTCAGAACCAAGCGCCAATTGCCGGCAGCCGTACGATCCGGAACACACCAGAAATTGTTCCAGTTCCCAGGCGTTGTGGCCTTCACGCCCGGGCCGGCGTTCTGACAGGCCTCCCGAGTCGGATAGCTGCCCTCGGTCTGAATCGTATCGGCGTTGCTGATGCCCACGCCGGTCGTCATCAACCACGCAAAAGCCAGCACACCAGCGGCGGCCATCGTCGCGCCGCGGGCCTTTGATCGCTTCGTCTCCATACCAATACTCCTGTGGTGCTCGGTGTGGCGGTCCGTACGGGGTGACGCGAGCGTAACGCCACCGCGAGAAATCGAGCGATTTTCGCAGCGGTGTTACGCTCGGCCCAAGGCAGCCCTAGGCGCGGATGTCAGCGGTGATCGCGCCGGTCAGCCGGATCAGATCCTGCGGTGAAACCCCAACATCCCAGCCGCGCCGGCCTGCGCTGCAATACACCCGTTCCCGGGCCAGCGCCCCCCGAGTCGACGACGGTGGGCAGCGGTTTTCGCTGCCCGAACGGCGAAACGGCGCCGACCACGTAACCGGTGGCCCGCTCGGCGGCGGCGGGTTCGGCCATGCTGGCTTTCGCCAGCCCCAGCGCGGCGGCAGCCGCCTTCAGCGAGAGCCGGGCCGACGCCGGCAGTATCGCGACGGCGAGCCCGTTCGGCGCCGAACGAGCGTTCTCGGGAATCGTGGTCGAACTTGACGACCTCGTGCCGCACACCGGCTTTGACCAGCGCGGCAATGCCCGGTGTGGCGGCGCGGGCCACGCTCGCTTGCTTAGGGGCCCTTGTACCCGGGCGGGTTGACGCCGTCCACCCAGAAGTCGACGCCGAGTTGTCCACCCGGCACGCAGTCGTACACCGATAGGTCCTTGACGCCGGACTCCACCAGCACGTCCTCGCACAGCAGGGTGTTGCCGGTGTACTCCCGGGCGGGCTTGTTGAGGATGACGTAGGCCGCGTCGGAGTACACCTCGGGCTTGCGGGCCCGTCCCATCGCCTCATCACCGCCGAGCAGGTTTTGCACCGCGGCGGTGGCTACCAGCGTGCGCGGCCACAACGTGTTCGACGCGATGCCCTCGTCGCGCATCTCTTCGGCGATCCCCAGCGCGCACAGCGTCATGCCGAACTTGGCCATCATGTACGCCGTCGGTTTCAGCCACTTGCTCTCCAGCAGCACCGGCGGCGATAGCGTCAGGATGTGCGGGTTTTCCCGGCCCTTCAAATGCGGGATACACGCTTGCGACACCGCATAGGTGCCGCGCACCTGAATGCCGTTCATCAGGTCGAACCGCTTCATCGGCACCTCGGTGATGGACCCCAGGTTGATCGCCGATGCGTTGTTGACGCAGATGTCGATGCCGCCGAATTGCTCGACGGTCTTGGCCACCGCGGACTCGACCGACTCCGGGTCGCGGACGTCCCCGACAATCGGCAGCGCCTGTCCGCCCGCGTCCTCGAGCTCCTTGGCGGCGGTGAACACCGTCCCCGGCAGCTTCGGGTGCGGCTCGGCGGTCTTGGCGATCAGGGCGATGTTGGCGCCGTCACTTGCGGCCCGTTTCGCGATCGCAAGGCCGATACCGCGACTGGCGCCAGAGATGAACATGGTCTTGCCCTGGAGGGACATGGCGTGGGACATGGCGTCACACTAACGTCCTGCTTAAACCGGCTGGATCGGGGGACGGCACGATCCAACTCTTCGACCGGGCTGTGCCCGGAAATAGCACGCTCGCTAATACTGTTAATCGAATCGGTCCTTAATGCAGGCGCGGCAGACCCAAGCGGACACTGTCGATAGCAGCCTTTAGATTGGGAGGAGCAGTCTGGTGTCAACGGCGACGAGCCTGTTGGGCGAGGAGCAGTTGGCTTGCTTCTTTGCGAGTCCGATGGCGCTTTCAGCTGTGTCCGGTAACACCGCAGCAGAAGGGACCGGGTTAATCGAAATGGCCGACCCTAAAGATGGCCGAGACGGCGTGACACAACCAGGGATTCCCGAGCCCGAACCGCATGAGACGGACGCGGAACTGACGGCGCGTTTCGAGCGCGACGCGATTCCGTTGCTGGACCAGCTCTACGGCGGCGCTCTGCGCATGACGCGAAACCCCGCCGACGCGGAAGACCTGCTGCAGGAGACGATGGTGAAGGCCTACGCGGGATTTCGCTCATTCCGGGCCGGCACCAACCTCAAAGCGTGGCTGTACCGGATTCTGACCAACACTTATATCAACAGCTACCGCAAGAGGCAGCGCCAACCGGCTGAGTATCCGACCGAACAGATCACCGACTGGCAATTGGCGTCGAACGCCGAGCATTCTTCCATCGGGCTGCGTTCAGCTGAGGTCGAAGCGCTGGAGGCGCTGCCGGACTCAGAGATCAAAGAAGCGCTGCAGGCATTGCCGGAAGAGTTCCGGATGGCGGTTTACTACGCCGATGTCGAAGGTTTCCCTTACAAGGAGATCGCCGAGATCATGGATACGCCCATTGGGACGGTAATGTCGCGGCTGCACCGCGGCAGACGTCAGCTGCGTGGGCTCCTGGCCAACGTGGCCAAAGAGCGGGGCTTTAACCGCGGTCAGCAGGCGCACGAGGAGGTGCCGTCATGAGCGAGTTTTCCAGGCCAGCCGACCCGCGCCCCGAGGACAGTGATTCCCACGGTGACATTGGCTGCGCGCAGGTGATCGCCGAGGTATGGACCCTGCTCGATGGTGAATGCACACTGGAAGCCCGTGAGAAACTGCGCCAGCATCTGGAGGCATGCCCCGGGTGCCTCCAGCATTACGGGCTCGAAGAGCGGATCAAGGTGCTGATCTCAAGCAAATGCAAAAGTGAGACGGCCCCCGAGGGGTTACGCGAGCGGGTCCGGCTGGAGATCCGGCGGACCACCATCATCCGGGGTACGCAGTAGCGCTCCGGCTAGGAATTGGGCCGCTTGCCGTGGTTGGCTTTGCTGTACTTGCGGTCGCGCTTTTTACGGCCACGTTTGGCCATCGTCAAATCCTCCGTTGATTGCTTATCGAACCGGGCGCGCGGCGCCCGTTAGCTTGTTGACAGTCTCTCATGGGAAGTATTGTGCGGTGGCTTCGGCGTGTCAGCGGCCTACCGACGGCCAGTCAGGGGCCTGTTGGGGCCCCCGTGCGCCGCAGCCTCGACCGGTCCTGTGGTTCGATATACCAGAGCCTGAGAGAAGCTTGATGGACCAGCAGCCAGCCTGCGCGAATGGCCGAAACGAGTGGGGTGAAGATGGCCGAGGATGTGCGCGCCGAGATCGTGGCCAGCGTGCTCGAAGTCGTTGTGACCGAGGGTGACCAAATCGGCAAGGGTGACATCGTCGTGCTGCTGGAGTCGATGAAGATGGAGATCCCCGTCCTGGCCGAAGTCGACGGCACAGTCATCGAGGTCAGTGTGTCGGTGGGCGACGTCATTCAGGCGGGCGACCTTATCGCTGTAATCAGCTAGCCGTTGCACACTGCATACCTACCGCCGGGGAACGACGCGGGAGTGGTTGATGTCCACTCTCGGTGATCTGCTTGCCGAACACACCGTGCTGCCGGGTAACGCGGTGGACCACCTGCACGCGGTGGTCGGGGAGTGGCAGCTGCTGGCCGACCTGTCGTTTGCCGATTACCTGATGTGGGTTCGCCGCGACGACGGCGTGCTGGTGTGTGTGGCGCAGTGCCGGCCGAATACGGCGCCGACCCTACTGCAGACCGATGCGGTAGGTAGCGTCGTCGCCGCCGACCGGCTGCCGCTCGTCGCCGGGACGTTCGCCTCCGGCACCGCTCAGCGGAACGGCGATGCGGGCCAAGAACATTCGTGGCAACTGCCCGGCCCGCACGTTGAGGCGTCCCCGGTGCGGTATGGCGGCCAGGTGGTGGCGGTGCTGACGCGGCATCAAACTGCAGTAGCCGCCGACCGCACGTCCGGCCAGCTGGAGACCGCATACCGGGAAAGCGCGACGGATCTTGTCCACATGCTTGCGGAGGGCACTTTTCCCGACGTAGGTGACGTGGTCATGTCGCGCTCCACCCCCCGGGCCGGCGATGGCTTCATCCGCCTCGACGTCAACGGCGTCGTCGCCTACGCCAGCCCCAACGCGCTGTCGGCCTACCACCGGATGGGCCTGACGACCGAGTTGGCGGGCCACAATCTCATCGAAGTTACGCGGCCACTGATTACGGACCCGTTCGAGGCTCAGGAAGTGGCCGAGCATGTGCGGGACTTGGTGGCCGGCGGGAGAAGCATGCGGATGGAGGTCGACGCCGGGGGCGCCACAGTGCTGCTGCGCACGCTCCCGCTGGTGGTTCACGGCGCCAGTACCGGTGCCGCGGTGCTGATCCGCGACGTCACGGAGGTGAAGCGGCGCGACCGAGCCCTGATATCCAAGGACGCCACGATCCGGGAAATCCACCATCGCGTGAAGAACAATCTGCAAACTGTGGCTGCGCTTTTGCGCCTGCAGGCCCGCAGGACGGCTAACGCCGAAGGACGGGAAGCCCTGATCGAGTCGGTGCGTCGGGTATCGTCGATCGCTTTGGTCCACGACGCGTTGTCGATGTCGGTGGACGAGCAGGTGAACCTCGACGAGGTCATCGACCGGATCCTGCCGATCATGAACGACGTGGCGTCGGTGGACCGGCCGATCCGGATCAACCGGGTCGGTGACCTGGGCGTGCTGGACTCCGACCGCGCAACGGCCCTGATCATGGTGATCACTGAATTAGTCCAGAACGCGATTGAGCATGCATTCGATCCGGCGGCCCACGAAGGGTCTGTGACCATTCGGGCCGAGCGCTCAGCGCGCTGGCTCGACGTCGTCGTGCACGACGACGGGCGTGGACTGCCCGAAGGATTCAGTCTGGAGTCCTCCGACAGCCTTGGGCTACAAATCGTGCGGACCTTGGTGTCGGCGGAACTGGACGGCACATTGGGTATGCGGCAAGCCCCTTCCCGAGGCACCGACGTGGTGCTACGGGTCCCGATCGGTCGCCGGGCACGGTTGTTGCTGTAGTGCCCCTGTAAGTGCTTGCGCAACAGTGCGGCCCCGACGATTGCCGAGGCCGCACTGTATGCAAAGTCGGTCAGACTCCGCTACGGGCCTTCGTCCGGGCATTGCGACGCTTCAGGGCGCGCCGCTCGTCTTCGCTCATGCCGCCCCAGACGCCCGAGTCCTGGCCGGTGTTCAGGGCCCACGACAGGCAATCTGTGGTCACCGAGCACCGATTGCAGACCAGTTTCGCGTCAGCGATCTGCGCAAGCGCCGGGCCGCTGTTCCCTACCGGGAAGAACAGCTCCGGGTCTTCGTCACGGCAGACCGCCTTGTGGCGCCAATCCATACGTTGTTACTCCTCACTGAGTGCGCAGCAAGGCGCACGGCCATTTTTCTTCGGCTGTTAACGCGTGCACAAGAAAAGGGTCCGCACCCCTACATAACTTTCTGCATGCAACCTTTCGATCGTTTCACAGGCTCAACAGATGTCAATAGTGTGAGTTCGCTCGTGGGCTATCTCACTTCGACCATCTCTTAGTCAAGCCCTTACTCAGTTGTACTACACTGACGGGCTGCTTACGCAGAGGTTTTTTCCCGGCCCGCCGTTCGACTCCTCGTTACCGCAGTTCAGAGGCATTTTTGCGGGGAGGGGCGACCACCGCCAGCGCGTCTGGCACCGCCTTGAAGGTCATGGTCTCGCGCACGCCGAGGTAATCCCCGTCGAACTGGCAGGCGACCGGTACTCCGGTCGAGGTGACCCGCAGGCAGGGGACGTCGTCCTCGGTAATGAGGTGCTTGAAGTCGAACTTCGGCCGTTTTGCGAACATCTGCCGGACTATCCGCAGGGTGGGGATCGTCTTCATGCTGGTGGGGGCGAACACTCCAAGTCCCGACTCGAAGGTGCAGCCGGGATTGGTCCATACCGGCCGGTTGTTTGCGAAAGTCCATGGGCTGGAGTTCGACACGAACGCGAAGCTCACCCCGGTGATCGGTGCACGGCCCGGAAGCTCCAACGTGAGCATCGGTTCGCGGCGCGTGTAGCCCCACACGGCGGGCACAGCCGCACGAATATAGCGCCACGCAGTGACTCTGCCGCCCTTGTCGCGTTCGGCCTCTACCGCGGCCACCACCTCCGCGTCGACGCCCATTCCGGTGTTGAAGACGGCCCACCGCTCACCGCAGTCGATCAGGCCGATACGGCGCCAGGTGTGGTGACGGCGGTAGTCGTCGAGCAGCTGGATGAGCTGGTTGGTGGCAGCGACCGGGTCCCGGGAGATTCCCAGCGATCGCGCCAGCACATTCGCCGAGCCGCCAGGCACCACCGCAACCGCAGGAACCGGCCATGTCGGTATCGAGCCGGGGCGGCCGAGCAAACCGTTGACCACCCCGCTCACCGTACCGTCGCCGCCGTGCACGACGACCAGGTCGACACCGTCCGCAGCGGCCTTTTCTGCGAGTTCGGTCCCGTGACCACGGTGGTTGGTGTGCTCGACGGTGAGCTGCAGACGGCTTTTGAGCGCGTGCGCCAGCAGATCGCGACCGGCCGGAGTGGTGGAGGTGGCTGTGGGGTTGACGATCAGCACGGCGCGCATGAGGCACGAGCTTATGCGGGGTGGTTAAGACCCGGATGTGAGGCCGGTGCGCGTGACTACGCTGGCGCTGTGACGCTTCCCCGCAAGCGGGCGATACCCGGCCCTGCCCCGCCCGCCGTGCGTGGCGCGGGCCTCATCGTGGCCGTGCAGGGGGTGGCCGCGCTGGTGGTGGCGGTGGTGCTGGCGGTGCGGGGCCTCGCGGGAGCTGACCAGCACGTGGTCAACGGCCTGGGCACGGCGGTCTGGTTCGTTCTGGTTGGCGGCGTGGTGCTCGCCGCTGGACGCGCGCTGATGGTCGGCAAGCGCTGGGGCCGTGGGCTGGCAGTGATCACCCAGCTGCTCCTGCTGCCCGTGGCCTGGTACCTCGCGGTGGGGTCGCATCGGCCGGGCTTCGGGATTCCCGCGGGCACCGTGGCGCTGACCGCATTGGTCTTGCTCTTCAGCCCTGCGGCCGTGCGCTGGGCCGCCGGCGGGGATCAGAGCGGTCCTGCCAGCTCAGCCAACCCCGGGCCGGACAGCCGATAGGTGGTCCACTCGCGCAGCGGTTCCCCGCCGACCCCGTCGTACAGCGCGATGGCGTCGGCGTTCCAGTTCAGCACCGCCCAGGACAACCGCGTGTAGCCATTGTTGAGGCATTCACCCGCCAGCGCCGCCAATAACGCGCGGGCCAGGCCGCGGCGGCGAAACCTCGGACGCACGAACAGGTCTTCGACGTAAATGCCCGCCACACCGTCCCATGTGGAGAAGTTGATGAACCACAGCGCCATTGCGGCGACCTCGCCGTCGACTTCTGCGACGTGCCCGTGCACCGTCGGAGAATTACCGAAAAGCGCTGTGGAGATTTGCGTTTCGGTGACCCTGCACTGATCGGCGGCATGTTCGAATTCGGCAAGCGCATGGATCATTTCGGTAATTGCGGCCACGTCTTCCGGTATGGCGTGTCGGATGTTTTCGCTCATTGCGCAACTTTCAGCGCGTTGAGTATCGTGGCGAATTTTGTTGTGGTTTCTGCGACTTCGTCATCGGGGTCGGATTCGGCGACGATGCCGCCACCGGCGCGCGCGAGCGCGGTACGGCGGTCTGCCGACAGCTGCGCACAGCGGATGGACACCACCCAGCGGCCGTCGCCGCGGGCGTCGCACCAGCCCACGGCCCCCGCATAGAAACCGCGGTCCCCTTCCAACTCGGCGATGAGCTCGGTCGCGGCCTTCGTCGGCACCCCTCCGACCGCCGGAGTGGGATGCAGGGCCAATGCCAAATCGATTGCGCTGACTGATTTGTCGCGTAGCCGGCCGCTGATCGGTGTGCATAGATGCCAGACTGCTGCGGTGCGGCTCAATTGGGGCTCGGGGGCGATTGTCAGGTCGTCGCACAGTGGCTCCAAGGTGTCCCGAATGATCTCGACAACGAGCTGGTGCTCGTGACGGTTCTTGGCCGAACCGGCCAGCGTGGCGCCGTTGGCAGCGTCGACTTCCGGGATGGCGGCGCGTGGGGCCGAACCGGCAAACGGCCGGCACACGACGCGGTCACCGGAGCGTGCGACCAGGAGCTCTGGGCTGGCTCCCACCAGCGCCACGCCCGCGTAGTCGTCGCCGGCGGCGGTCAGGTCGACGAGGTAGCCGTATGCGGCCGGGTCTGCAGCGACGAGCCGGCCCAGGACGATGCGGGCATCCAGTGGAGCATCGGCGACCAGCCACAACGAGCGGGCCAACACCACCTTGCGCAGCGAGCTGCCCGGCGCGACGAGCCGATCTCGCGCCCGGCTGATCCGGGCGCGGTAGTCGGCTAGCGGTGGGACGGCGGCGGCGACGCGCACCGACGGCAGCGGCCCGGTCGGCCAGTCCGGCGGCCCATCGGCAAGGTGCACTGCGCCCGGCGTCAGCAACGCTGCGGGCCTGTCCAGATCAAAAGGCAACGCGCCCAATACTATTGGCGCCGACTCTGAACGCAGCGCTTCTTGTGCCTCCTGCACGTCGCAATAGCGCCGCTGCACCCCGTCGGCAACCAGAGTCTGGGTCGGCCCGCACAACGCGAACGGTGGTTCGCCGGACGTGCTCACCCGGGTGCGATCGGCTGCGGGTGGCCGGTCAATCCGAGCGCAGCGAGCTGTCGCACGCCGTGCTCGAACCCACACACGGCGATCGAGCCGGCGACCATCCAGAACCGGCTGCCCTCGACGAGCGGCAGCTCGACCCAACGCGTGATTACCGCGCGGGAAAAGTGGCTATGGCCCACGAATAACACATCGCGCGAGTTCATGTGCTCTAACGCCAATGCGACGGCCCGATCAGCGCGGTCGCTGACTTGCGCCACACTCTCGCCGCCGGGGCATCCGTGCGTCCAGACCAGCCAATCAGGAACCGATTCTCGGATCTGCGGGGTCGTCAACCCCTCGTAGGAACCGTAATCCCATTCGGCGAGCAGGGGAGATACCTCGTCGACGGCGAGCCCGGCCAACTTGGCTGTGGTCAGGGCACGTATACGCGGGCTGCTGATCACCAGCGGGTCAGCGAGTTCCAGTTCACGCAGAACGCGCCCGGCAAGCTCGGCCTGGACCCGGCCGGTATCGGTCAGTTCGAGGTCGGTACGGCCGGTGTGCTGGCCGGACTTCGACCATTCGGTCTCGCCGTGGCGGAGAAGTACCAGTCGGTGGTTGTGCAAGCTCATATCGACCGATTCTGCCGGACGACATGCCCGGCCTGTCGGCCGAAGCGCACGGCGGGTGAACATGCCAGGATGGCACTGTAACCGCGCGGCAACGATGCAGAGCCGAAGGCGATTTGGCACCACCCGCTTGCAGGGGTGGGGGTACCACCCACTTGTGGGGGAAGGAGCGGCGCTTGTGAAAAAGACCCGGGTATTGGCGGTGGCCAACCAGAAGGGTGGCGTAGCCAAGACGACGACGGTTGCCTCGCTGGGTGCGGCGATGGCGGATGAGGGACAGCGAGTGCTGCTTGTCGACCTTGATCCGCAAGGTTGTTTGACCTTCTCGCTTGGCCAAGATCCCGACAAGATCCCGGTGTCCGTGCACGAGGTGTTGCTCGGTGAGGTCGAGCCCAACGCGGCGCTGGTCTCGACGATGGAGGGAATGACGCTGCTGCCGGCCAACATCGACCTGGCAGGCGCTGAGGCGATGTTGCTGATGCGGGCCGGTCGCGAATATGCGCTCAAACGCGCACTGGCCAAACTCGTCGACCAGTTCGACGTGATCCTCATCGACTGCCCGCCATCGCTGGGTGTGCTTACCCTCAACGGGCTGACGGCCGCCGACGAGGTCATAGTGCCGCTGCAGTGCGAGACACTCGCGCACCGCGGTGTCGGCCAGTTTTTGCGCACGGTGGCCGATGTCCAGCAGATCACCAACCCGGAGCTGCGACTTCTTGGCGCTTTGCCGACGCTGTACGACGCCCGTACCACCCACACCCGCGACGTGTTGCTCGACGTCGCCGACCGCTACAACCTGTCGGTGCTGGCCCCACCGATTCCGCGCACGGTGCGTTTCGCCGAGGCCAGTGCCTCGGGCTCATCGGTGATGGCTGCGCGCAAGAACAAAGGCGCGGTGGCCTACGGTGAGCTGGCGCGAGCGTTGCTCAAGCACTGGAAGACCGGCAAACCGCTGCCCACGTTCGCTGTTGAGGTTTAGCCCCGGCCGCTCGCGGGCTCAGCCCAAGGCCACCACGGTGTCGCCCCGCTGCTCGAACACCTTGGATCCCGACACGGCCGGGACCACTGCGGAGCTGCTCGGCGCCCGGTTCACCGGAATGTAGCGCTCGTTGGCGCCGCTGACAGGGTTGTAGACACCTATCGCGCCAGTGACCGGCACCAGCAGTCGACCCGCCATCATCACACCCGGCCCCAACGGTGCCGTCGTGTCACCCGCGGCGATGGTGTAGCGCGGTGTCAGATTGCTCCCCTCGAAGACCATAAGCGAATCGCCGGTCCACCAGGTCACCAGGCTGCCCGCCTGTGAGACGGCCGCCGAGTTCTTCGGCGGCTTGGGCAGCAGGGTGCTCGACACGGTGGTGCCGGTTTGGTCGATCACGTCCACTCGGGGCTGCGCGCCGGACGTTCCAGGGAGATACACCGCGGTGTTGTTCTCCCAGACGGCCAGCACGCGAGCGCCTGAATCGGGCCCGATCCCTGGCTCGGGCACGACGTGTTGCTGCGGTTCGTCGTCGTCCTTGCCCGGGCGCAATAGCACAAGCCGCAGGTCGGCCTGATTCACGCAGCTCTCTAGCACCGACACCGCCGACGAGCTGGCTGCCGCCGACACCAGCTTGCAACCGGAGTGCAGCCCTCGCGCCGACGGTTTCACCCGGGCGTCCGTCTCCCCGTAGGCCAGCATCCGGACCATATCCGAGCGCCACAGTTCCAGCCGGGTGTCGCCGACCGACAACACCGTCGTGCCGTCGGAGGAGAGGCGCACACGCGGATCGGCGTAGCCACTGCGGGCGGGCCCGCGACGGCCCGTGGACTCGTCAAGGGTGCTCACCTGCCCGCAGCCGCGGTCGTCCTCAAAGACCGCGACGGCGTAGTGGTAGACCCACGAGATCCCGCACAGGTCGCTGTCCCGGGCGTAGCTCCAGCGGGACTGGCCCGTGCCGGGGTCGCGCCCGTCGACCTGGCGGCCGTTGCCGGTGGTGACCGTCCCGCCAACCACCACAGGGGCGGTGGTGGCAGGGCTGTTCGCGGTCCACAGCTGATTGAGGATGGCAGGCACTTGGCGAGCCGGAGTCGGGTTGGGCGCCGGAACGGCAGCCGGTCGGCTGATGGTGGCCCGGGCGTCGCTGGTCCACCAAATCAGCGACGCGGTTGCGGCGACGACGACCGCGATCGTCGCGGCGGCCAAGATATCGCCCTTGGTCCGGCGTTCGGATCTGACCATGCGTCAGCGCGGGGTCAGTTGGAGTGCGCGGCGGCATCCACGGGCTTGCGGCGCTGACGCTGGCGCCGGTTGGTCCGGGGGTTACCCGGTGCAGAGCTGGACGGCGCCTCGGCAGCGGCTTCACCGTTGGTGCCGGTGGCGGCCGCATTGCCGGTCGGGTGGCCGGTGGCGGGTTGGCCGCCACGGGTGCGCCGTCGCCGGGCGCCGGAGCGGGTACGCCCGGACTTCCCCGCGTTGTCTGAAGTCTGCGAGCTTGCGGAGCGTTCGGTGTCGCGGCGCTTGACTGGCGACTTGCGCGGCGCCCCGACTGTGCTGCTCGCCTCGGCGGGGATGCCCAGCTCGGCGTACAGGTGCGGCGAGCTGGAGTAGGTCTCGGCCGGATCGGGGGAGTCCAGGCCCAGCGCCTTGTCGATCATCGTCCAGCGGGGCAGGTCATCCCAGTCCACCAGGGTGACCGCAACCCCGGTCCGGCCGGCGCGGCCCGTGCGCCCGATGCGGTGCACGTACATCTTGTCGTCCTCGGGGCACTGGTAGTTGAGGACGTGGGTGACGTCGTCGATGTCGATGCCGCGGGCGGCCACGTCGGTGGCGACCAGCACGTCGATATCGCCGGAGCGAAACGCCTTGAGCGCCTTTTCCCGCGCTATCTGTCCGAGATCGCCATGCACAGCGCCCACGGCGAAACCGCGCTCGGCCAACTCGTCGGCCACCTTCTGCGCGGTGCGCTTGGTGCGGGTGAAGATCATCGTCGCGCCCCGGTCGCGGGCCTGCAGTATCCGGCACACCAGCTCCACCTTGTCCAGCGCGTGGGCGCGGTAGACGAACTGTTCGGTGGTGTCGTGCACGGCCAGGGAGTGCGGCGCCTCGGCACGGATATGCGTGGGCCGGACCATGAAGGTGCGGGCCAGCGTGATGATCGGGTCCGGCATGGTCGCCGAGAACAGCATCGACTGCCGGTCAGCGGGGATCTGACGCAGGATGCGCTCAATATCGGGCAAAAAGCCCAGGTCGAGCATCTCGTCGGCCTCGTCGAGCACCAGCACCGACAACCCGCCCAGCTGCAGGTGGCCCTGCTGGCACAAGTCGAGCAACCGGCCTGGAGTGCCCACCACGACGTCTGCGCCGGCGTGCAGCGCCTCGACCTGTGGCTCATAGGCCCGTCCGCCGTAGATGGAGACCACCGACAGGCGTCGGCCCTGATCGGCAGTGTCCACGGTCAGGTACTTGGCCGCAGTGGCCAGGTCCTCGGTGACCTGCAGGCATAGCTCCCGGGTGGGCACCACGACCAGGGCCCGTGGGGCACCGGTCAGCGGCCTCGTTCCGGCGCCGGCGGTGATGCGCTGCAGCAGCGGCACGCCGAACCCGAAGGTCTTGCCCATGCCGGTGCGGGCCTGGCCGATCACGTCCTCGCCGGCCAGCGCCAGCGGCAGGGTCAGTTCTTGGATAGCAAAGGGGCGTTCGATGCCTTTTTCCGCTAGTGCGCGCACTATTTCGTCTCGAACGCCAAGTTTGGCAAAGGTTAGTTCAGTTGTGCTTGTCAGTGTGGTCATACGTTGGTGAAGAGCCTTTCGGTGACGTATCGGTCGGGTGTCGGTGTTTCTCTGTTGCGGTCACGCGCGCACGAGATCCGACTCCGAATACGTCGCCGAGTCGCCGGCGCCCTGCTGAGTCTGGGCGGGGCCTCAGCCCTAACGGGCCAACTGTGCACGCACATTGCGCGATAGCAGCATTCGAGTAATACAGCCACTATCTACGTACATGATAGCTGGTCGACAGCCGGCTCCCGTTTTCCGCTAATTCCGCCGACTAGAGTGTTGCCATGACGCGGCCCTCCTGCGAGCCCTCCTCCGCCGACCAGGTGGACGATTCATCTACCCCACGACTGTCGGCTGATCACCCGGGCGTCAACGAGTTGTTCGCAGTGCTGGCTTACGGTGAGATCGCAGCCTTTTACCGGCTGACCGACGAGGCGCGGATGGCCCCTGACCTCCGTGGGCGGATCTCGATGGCGAGCATGGCCGCCGCCGAGATGAACCACTATGAGCTGTTGCGCGACGCCCTGGAGCGCCGCGGCGTCGACGTCGTCTCGGCGATGTCGAAGTACGTGTCGGCGCTGGAGAACTACCACCGGCTGACGATGCCGAGTACGTGGCTGGAAGCTTTGGTGAAGACATATGTCGGTGACGCCCTGGCCGCCGACTTATATCTCGAGATCGCCGACGGGTTGCCCGACGAGGTTGCCGACGTAGTGCGGGCGGCCCTGTCGGAGACCGGGCACTCCCAGTTCGTCGTCGCGGCAGTGCGCGCCGCGGTGACCGCCAGCGGCAAACAGAAAAGCCGGCTGGCGCTGTGGTCGCGGCGTCTGTTGGGCGAAGCGATCACCCAGACCCAGTACGTGCTGGCCGATCACGATGAGCTGGTCGACCTGGTCTTATCGAGTGCCGGCGGCCTGGGCCAGCTCAACGCGTTCTTCGACCGTCTGCAGCAGACCCACGATCGACGCATGCGCGAACTCGGTCTGAGCTGATCTCGCCGGCTCAGGTGCTGGGGCTCAACGTCTGCACGTGGCCAGGCTCGCGTTCGTGGCCGACACGGCCACCGCTTGACCGGCGGCATTGACGATCGAGCAGTTGAGCTGACCGTAGAAGCTGGTGGCGACAACCGATTCGGTCTGGACGCCCGGATTCAGGACGATCATCTTCGACCATGGCAGCGATACGTTGAACTCGGTCTGCGGGTAACCCCGCGCATCGGTGTAGACGATGTTGACCAGGTCCAGCAACTGCTTCGTCCCCGTCACGCTGTAAACGACGGTGCGCGGGTCCAGCGTGGCCGCGGGCGGAGGCCCAGCCGGGGGCGGTGCGGCGGTGGGCGTTCCCGACGGCCCGGTGCTGGGCGCCGCGCTGGGCGTGGTCACGGTGGTGAACGTCTCGGGCGGCAACGCAGACGTGCGGGAGGGGTTGGGTGACGCGCTGGGCGGGACGGTTGTCTTTGTGGTCGCGGGCGCGGAGGTCACCGGGTGGGGAGCCGGTGCCCCCACGGTCGCCTTGGTTGACGCGCTGTCGCCGCTGTTGATGATGACAGCGGTCGCGATGGCGCCCAGGGCCACCACGGCGCCGAGGATTGCCGTGGCCGGGCGCCAGCGGAAGTCAGCCGGCCAGCCGGTCCACCTGTAGTCGCCATCGGGGTAGGCGTCGGCTCCGTAGGTGTCGTAGCTCTCGTCGTCGGGGTAGTCCCGAACTTCGTCGTCGAGATGGGGCAGTGTGGTACCCATGGTGCTGACGTTATCCATGTGACAACACAGCTGCGGCGACGAGCGCGGGTGTCGATCCAGCTGGAAGCTAATCGTTATCTGCGCGCGACTTCATTTCGCTTAACGCGAACTGTGCGACGGGGGCCGTCGCGGATGCGCAGCTGTCGCGTCCACTAGCCTGCTGACAGGTCCGCGACTTCAATGCCAATGGAAGGGGTGACCGTGGAGGTCAAGATCGGTATCACGGACAGTCCGCGCGAACTGGTCTTGGCCAGTGCACAGACACCGGCTGAAGTCGAGGAACTCGTCAGCGACGCACTGAGCGAGGGCCCGGGTCTGCTGAGAC
This sequence comes from uncultured Actinomycetota bacterium, assembly GCA_963784665.1. Taxonomy (GTDB): domain Bacteria; phylum Actinomycetota; class Actinomycetes; order Mycobacteriales; family Mycobacteriaceae; genus Mycobacterium. The sequence continues at coordinate 203,145 of CAWASA010000014.1, read as the reverse complement.
TGAGCGACGAGAGAGGCCGTCGCTACCTCATTCACACCACCAAGATCGCCTACGTCGAGATCGGTGTCGCCGACGCGCGCCGTGTCGGCTTCGGGATCGGGGCGGAAGTGGCGAAACTCGCCGGTAAGGCCGTTAAGAGCGAGTAAGCGGCACGTGTGACAGCCCGCCCCAGGCGAACTGAACGGTGCCCTCGACGGCGTCCGCCTTGGAAATCGGACGGTCGGAGTCAAGCCAGTACCTGGCGCAGTCGACGCTGATACCGACCAGTCCCACCGCGATCATCCGGGCGCGGTGTGGGTCCAGTCCGGAATCCGCGCTGATCAGGGCGAACACTGCGTCGATGCACGATTCAGTGGCGACCCGCACTTGCGCGGCCACCTCGGGTTCGGTGACGTAGTCGTTCTCGAATATCAGCCGGTATCCCTGGCTGTCGTGCTCGATGAAGTCGAAAAATGCCTGCACCGCCGCGTGCAACCGCTGCCGGTTATCGGTGGTAGTGCGCAATGCCTGCTGCACGCCCGAGACCAGGTTTGCGACGTGGCGTGCAAGCACGGCCAGGTACAGCTCAAGCTTGCTCGAAAAATGCTGATACAGAACCGGTTTGCTGACCCCCGCCCGGTCGGCGATCTCGTCCATACCGGCCGCGTGGAAGCCGCGGTCAACAAAGACGTCGCTGGCAACGATAAGCAATTGGCCACGACGCTCATCGCGGGGCAACCGGTTGCCGCGCCGGCTCGAAGCCGCCATGCCGTCTCCCGGCCGACTGCGGTCAGCCGGTTTGACGGCACGCCGTGCCGCCTTGGCGAGTTCGCTCATCGAGACCCCATCTGATTTGTCCGGCAACTGACCGTCGGACCCCACCGGGGCCAGCCGCGCGGCTCGTTGCACAGACATTACTACCCGTGACGTCTTCGCGACCGCCATCACGGCCGTCGCTGCTGGCAGAAGCGGTGTCGGTCGTCGCCTTCGGGCGCGCCGAGGACGGCCTCAGCGCCAGCTGTGCAATCCTGAGGAAATGACGTCCCAGCGGCCAATGCGCAGCACCGGTCGCGTTCCGGTGCTGCGTGACGAGTGGCGAGAACCACTTCGGGCCGTGCGTGATCCGCTCGCCCGGGGTGCCGGACGGGCCCGGGCCGACCGTCACCGGCCCCGCCAATGGCGCAAACAAACATGGCTGGGACGGTTCCTATCCGCGTACGGCTGGCGCGCATACGCATTGCCTGTTCTGGTGGTGCTCACCGCAGTGGTGATCTACCAGACGGTCACCGGCACCGGTGCGGCGCCGAAGCCGACGGCGAGTCAGCTCATCCAGGGTCCGCCCGCCATCGGCGCGGTGGGCACTGCGATCCTCGACGCACCACCTCGTGGGCTCGCTACGTTCGACGCCAGTCTGCCGGCCGGGACGCTGCCCGACGGCGGCCCGTTCACCGAAGCGGGCGACAAGACTTGGCATGTCGTGCCGGGCACGATGCCGCAGGTTGGTAAAGGCACCGCCAAGGTGTTCAGATACACCGTCGAGGTGGAGGACGGTATCGACCCCACGATGTTCGGCGGCGACAACGCATTCGCTCAGATGGTCGACCAAACGCTGGCCAATCCCAAGGGATGGACGCACAACCCGCAATTCGCCTTCGTCCGAATTGACAACGGAAAACCCGACTTTCGGATCTCGCTGGTGTCTCCGGTGACGGTGCGTGAGGGCTGTGGCTACGAATTCCGGTTGGAGACGTCGTGCTACAACCCGTCATATGGGCGGGACCGACAGTCCCGGGTATTCATCAACGAGGCACGCTGGGTGCGCGGAGCCGTCCCATTCGAGGGGGACATCGGTTCCTACCGCCAGTATGTGATCAACCACGAGGTCGGTCACGCCATTGGGTATGTGCGCCATGAGCCCTGTGACAAGCAGGGTGGTCTGGCGCCGGTGATGATGCAGCAGACCTTTTCCACGTCCAATGACGATGCCGCCAAATTCGACCCCGATTTCGTCAAGGCCGACGGGAAGACCTGCCGATTCAATCCCTGGCCGTATCCGATCGCGTAACCGCCGGGAGGAAGCATTGCCGGCGGCGTGGTTGTTGATTGATTGCCGTCCACCGAAACGGCTGCTGTGATGGTTGTAGACGACGCGTAAAGAAGTCCAATCGCGAAGCAAATCAAGGAGATGTTGGGTGTCGACATCGTTGCCGCCCCTAGTGGAGCCCGCACCCCAGCTGAGTCGCGATGAGGTGGCCCGCTACAGCCGCCACCTGATCATTCCCGACTTGGGTGTGGACGGGCAGAAGCGGCTCAAGAACGCCCGGGTGCTGGTGATCGGCGCCGGCGGGCTCGGCGCACCGGCGTTGCTGTACCTGGCCGCTGCCGGCGTGGGCACGATTGGCATCGTCGATTTCGACGTCGTCGACGAGTCGAACCTGCAGCGTCAGATCATCCATGGTGTGGCTGATGTGGGACGGTCCAAAGCCCAGTCGGCGCGCGATTCGATCGCCGCGATAAACCCGTTGGTCGAGGTGCGATTACACGAGTTCCGGCTGGATGCGAGCAACGCCGTCGACCTCTTCTCGCGGTACGACCTGATCGTGGACGGCACCGACAATTTCGCCACCCGGTATCTGGTCAACGACGCCGCGGTGCTGGCCGGCAAGCCGTACGTGTGGGGGTCGATTTACCGGTTCGAGGGCCAAGTTTCGGTGTTCTGGGAGGACGCTCCGGACGGGCGGGGACTGAACTACCGGGACCTCTACCCGGAGCCGCCGCCAGCCGGCATGGTGCCGTCGTGCGCCGAAGGTGGCGTGCTGGGGATCATCTGCGCCTCTATAGCGTCGGTGATGGGTACCGAGGTGATCAAACTCGTCACCGGAATCGGCGAACCGCTGTTGGGCCGGTTGATGGTGTACGACGCCCTGGAGATGACCTACCGCACCATCAAAATCCGCAAGGACCCGTCCACCCCGAAGATCACCGAACTGGTCGACTACGAGCAGTTCTGCGGTGTGGTGTCTGAAGATGCCGCCCAGGCTGCCACCGGCTCCAGCATCACCCCGCGGGAGTTGCGCGAGTTGCTGGACTCCGGCAAGAAGCTGGCTCTGATCGACGTTCGCGAGCCTGCCGAATGGGACATCGTGCACATCGACGGCGCCGAGCTGATCCCGCAGTCGTTGATTAACTCGGGAGAGGGTCTGGCAAAGCTGCCGCACGACCGCATGGCGGTGCTGTACTGCAAGACGGGCGTGCGCTCGGCCCAGGCGCTGGCCGCGGTGAAGAAGGCCGGATTTGCCGATGCGGTGCATTTGCAGGGCGGGATCGTGGCGTGGGCGCAGCAGATGCAGCCCGACATGGTGATGTACTGAGCCGATACGCCCAGTGCTTATCTGGCGGCGACTCGCCGCGCCCGGCTTCGCCGCGCTTGCGGTCGCCGCTGGTGGGCTCGTTTAGGCTACCCGTGTGAATGTCGAGCCACCGCCGGAGCATGTGCTGTCGGCGTTCGGTTTGACCGGTGTGAAACCCGTCTTTTTAGGTGCCAGCTGGGAAGGCGGCTGGCGATGCGGCGAGGTCGTCTTGTCGATGGTGGCCGACCACGCGCGCGCGGCGTGGTCGGCCCGGGTGCGGGAGACGTTGTTCGTCGACGGCGTTCGGCTGGCCCGGCCGGTCCGCTCGACTGACGGGCGATACGTGGTTTCCGGGTGGCGAGCGGATACATTCGTCGCCGGCACGCCGGAGCCCAGGCATGACGAGGTCGTCTCGGCGGCGGTACGCCTGCACGAGGCGACCGGCAAACTCGAACGTCCCCGATTTCTGACCCAGGGGCCCACTGCGCCCTGGGGCGACGTCGATATCTTCATCGCCGCAGACCGCGCCGCGTGGGAGGAACGGCCGTTGGCCTCGGTGCCCCCGGGCGCGTGGACAGCCCCTCCGACAGCGGAGACCCAGCGGTCGGTGGAACTGATCAACCAGCTCGCCAGCTTGCGCCGGCCGACGAGGAGTCCCAACCAGCTGGTGCACGGAGACCTTTACGGGACGGTGCTTTTCGTGGGCACCGCTGCGCCGGGGATCACCGACATCACCCCCTACTGGCGGCCCGCATCGTGGGCTGCGGGCGTCGTCGTCGTCGACGCGTTGTCTTGGGGCGAGGCTGACGACGGACTCATCGAACGCTGGAACGCGCTGCCGGAGTGGCCACAGATGTTGTTGCGCGCATTGATGTTTCGCCTCGCGGTCCACGCGTTGCATCCGCGGTCGACCGCCGAGGCATTCCCCGGTCTGGCCCGCACCGCGGCGCTGGTCCGGCTGGTGCTCTAGATCCCGGGCGGAAACTCGTAACGGACCTCGCGCAGCGCGACCTTTCCGTCGGCTGCGAGAACCCCTTCCGCGCGCAGCAACTCCAGCTGGCGGGTGGTCAAATGGCGCGCCGGGCGCCCGGACGCGGTGATCACTCGGTGCCAGGGCAAGTCCGAGGAATCGGTCCGCATAATCCAACCGACGATGCGCGGGCTGGAAACCCCTGCCACAGCGGCGATATCGCCGTAGGTGGCGACCCTGCCGGATGGAATTGCCGCGACCAGCGAACGCACCCGCTCGACCTGCTCGTCGGTCACCGGTGCCACGGTCAGCGGGCTTCCAAAAGCTCGCGCGTCAGCGCGGCAACTTCGGCGGGCCTGGCGTAGGGCACCATGTGGTTGCAGTCGAAATCCAGCAGCCGAAAACCGGATCCCAAGCGTTCTTGGAGTCCGGCGATGAGGTGGTCGCTGACATAGGGTGGCGAGGTCTGCTTTGCCCGCACCAGGATCGTCGCCGTTCCAGCCGGCGGCAGCACGACATCGCGGGCCAACTCGCTCCAGTAGGACATCATCGCCGGCAGGCTGACGCGCCAGCCGTACCGTCCGCTCGGCAGCTCGACCAGGTGCTCGTCAATCTCGGCATTGAGCAACACGGGGTCCACATCGGCCCAGGAGCCTGTCGCCTTTTCCATGCGCGCTTCCTCCCCGTCCGGGTAGTCGGGAGAGGAAAACATCGCGTCGGCGATGTCGCGCATCCACATACCGTCCAGTCCGACCGCTGGGTCAAGCAGCAGGAGCGCCGCCACCCGGTCCGGGCGGGCCGCGGCCAGGTGCATTGCGAGTGCCCCGCCGAAGGAGTGACCAACCACCAGCACCCGGGTGTCGGCGTCGTCGTCGACTAGCGCGGCCAACGCAGAGACATTCGCGTCGATGGTCCACGGGGCCGCCCACGATGACTTACCGTGGCCGAGCAGATCGGGTGCGGCGAAGGTGATCTCGGGCAGGTAGCCGGCCAAATGCTGCCAGCGCTGCCCGTGGCCGGTCAGTCCGTGCAGCGCGAGGATCCGCACCGGACCCGACGGACCGTAGCGGTGCACATGAAGGTCGGCGGTCACCCGTCGATCGTGCCAGTTGCCACGACAGCTGTTCCCGGGTGGGCGGTCGGCGCGGTGCGGTGTGGTGCCCGCCTCAGCGCTCGTCGTCCCAATCGTCGTCCGCGGGCACGATGAAAGCCTGCTCGATCACATCGGCTTCGTTGGCATCGCGGTCGGCAGCGGTCAGGTAGTCGGTGTCCAAGCCGGCCTCGTCGTCGAAATCGACGGGTTGCTGTTGTTCCGCCGCGTCGCCTTCGGCTGCTTCGTCGATGGGAAAGCCGCTTTCGACGTCCTTCACGAACCCCTCCTTACCATTCTTCGGGCTGCTCGCGGTTACTTTCGACTGCCCGTCAGTTTGGCGTTATCGGACTGCCGCTTGCGTTGTCGGCCTCCAGCTTAGGAGCCGGCGTCGCGCGCCGCTCGGGCCGACTTGTCAGACCCGGGTGATTGCATGCAGCCATGTCATACACCTGGGACGCCGAGGCGCGCGCTCTGCTGGTGCCTGGCGTACGCGGGCTAGTGCGTGTCCTGGGCGGGCCCGGCACTGGCAAGAGCAGCCTGCTGGTCGACGCCGCGGTCGCTCAGATCGACGCCGGTGTGGACCCGGAATCGGTTCTGCTGCTTACCGGTTCCGGTCGGATCGGGATGCGGGCGCGCACTGCCTTGACGACGGCGTTGCTGAGACCGCGCGCCACGGGTCCCTGCCGGGCCGCCGTTCGTGAGCCGTTGGTGCGTACTGTGCACAGCTACGCGTACGCGGTCTTGCGGCGGGCCGCCGAGCGTGCCGGCGACGCGCCTCCGCGGCTGGTCACCGGCGCCGAACAGGACGCCATCATCCGTGAACTGCTGGCCGGCGATCTCGAAGACGGGCCGCGCGCGGCGACGGCGTGGCCGGCCCATCTGCGGCCCGCCCTGAGCACCGCCGGATTCGCCACCGAACTGCGAAACCTGTTGGCCCGCTGCGCCGAACGCGGTGTGGACCCGCAGCAACTGGAGCGGCTGGGCCGTCGGTGCCGGCGTCCGGAATGGACCGCTGCCGGTCAATTCGCGCGACAGTACGAGCAGGTCATGTTGCTGCGGGCGGCGGTCGGGACGGCGGCGCCCCAGGCGACGACCCCGGCGCTGGGTGCCGCCGAACTGGTGGGTACCGCTTTGGACGCTTTCGCACTCGATCCTGAGTTGCTGGCAGCCGAACGCGGGCGGGTCCGTATCTTGCTGGTCGACGACGCCCAGCAACTCGACCCGCAGGCGGCCCGGCTGGTCCGGGTGCTTGCGGCGGGCGCCGCACTGGCGTTGGTGGCCGGCGACCCCAACCAGGCGGTGTTCGGCTTCCGGGGCGGCGAGTCCGCCGGGTCATCCCCCGCAAGCGGGTGGTGCCCCCAGGCCGAGACCACGCCGTCGGTGACGTTGACGGTGTCGCATCGCTGTGCTCCGGCGGTGGCGCACGCCGTCAGCGGCATCGCGCGCCGACTGCCGGGCGCCAACAGCGGCAGGCAGATCGACGGGACTGGGGCCGAGGACGGATCGGTCACGGTGCGCCTGGCCGCATCGGCGCACGCGGAGGCGGCGATGATCGCCGATGCGCTGCGGCGTGCGCACTTGATCGACGGGCTGCCATGGTCGCAGATGGCAGTCATCGTCCGGTCGGTGCCACGGGCCGGCGCGCGATTGCCGCGCGTTTTGGCTGCCGCCGGAGTCCCGGTAGCTGCGCCGGCAGTCAGCGGACCGTTGTCCGAGGAGCCCGCGGCGCGCGCGCTGCTCACGGTGCTGGCGGCTACCGCTGACGGACTAGACGGCGAGCAGGCGTTGGCATTGCTGACCGGCCCTATCGGTCGCGTCGACCCGGTTTCACTTCGGCAGTTGCGCCGGACACTGCAGCGCGCCAACCCCGATCGCCCGCCGGGAGAGTTCGCTGATCTGTTGGCCGATGCGCTGTCCGGCGACGTGCCCTTATCGGGAACGCAGTTTCGTCCGCTGCAGAAGGTGCGTGCGGTGCTCGACGCGGCCGCGCGCTGCCACCGGGCAGGTCAAGACCCGCGCTACACCCTATGGGCCGCCTGGCACCGGTCCGGTCTGCAGCGTCGCTGGCTTTCGGCCAGCGAGCGCGGCGGCCCCGTGGGCGCCCAGGCCACCAGGAACCTGGACGCGGTGACCGCATTGTTCGACATCACCGATCACTACGCGTCCCGCGTGTCGGGTGCGTCGTTGCGCGGACTCGTCGAGCACATCGCCGCCCTGCAGCTGCCGAGCGTCAACCCCGAGCCGGTGTCCACGGCGGAGCAGGTCAGGGTGCTCACCGCGCACGCCGCGCTGGGACATGAATGGGATTTCGTGATCATCGCCGGCTTGCAGGAAGGGTTGTGGCCCAACACGGTTCCGCGCGGTGGTGTGCTGGGCACCCAGCGGCTGCTGGATGTGCTGGACGGCGTCACCGAGGACGCCTCGATGCGTGCGCCGCTGCTGGCCGAGGAGCGCAGACTGCTGGTGGCAGCGATGGGCCGGGCCCGGCACCGGTTATTGGTGACGGCCGTCGACAGCGACACGGGTGCGGCGGAGCTGGGGGCACCACCCGCTTGCGGGGGAGAGGCCGCGCTGCCATCGGCGTTCTTCTTCGAAATCGGGCAATGGGCCGATGGCGGCGGTGATCCGGATGCCGTGCAACCGGTCTCAGCACCGCGAGTGTTGTCCGCAGCGGCGCTGGTGGGCCGGCTGCGCGGTGTCGTGTGTGCGCCCGACGGCACCGTGGACGACGTCGTCCGCGATTGCGCGGCAAGGCAACTGGCCCGGTTAGCCACGGCCGGTGTGCCGGGCGCCGACCCGTCCGGCTGGCACGGCCTGATCCCGCTCAGCACCAGCGAACCGCTGCGGGGCGGCCACGATGTCGTGACGTTGACGCCGTCGACCCTGCAGACACTCAACGACTGCCCGCTGCGCTGGCTGGCCGAACGGCACGGTGGAACCAACCCGCGTCAGCTGCGGTCCACCATCGGTTCGGTGCTGCACGCATTGATCGCCGAGCCGGACAAGAGTGAATCGGAACTATTGGCCGAGCTGGACCGAGCCTGGAAGCACCTGCCCTTCGACGCCCAGTGGCATTCGGCCAATGAGCTGGCCAGGCACCGCGCAATGATCGAGGCGTTCGTCGAGTGGCGAGCGCAGACCCGAGGCGCACTGGCCCAGGTCGGCGTCGAGGTCGAGATCGACGGGGCCCTCCGGACACCGCGCGATGACGGCGGCGAAGTTCGGCTGCGCGGCCGGGTCGACCGGCTAGAACGCGACGCCGCCGGCCGGCTGGTGATCGTCGACATCAAAACCGGCAAAACACCGGTCAGCAAGGACGATGCCCAACAACACGCCCAGCTGGCGACGTATCAGCTGGCGGTGGCCGAAGGCATGGTCGCCGCCGATCCCGCCAGTGTGGAGCCCGGCGGCGCGCGGCTGGTCTACATCGGCAAGACCGGAGCCGCGGGTGTCACCGAACGCGAGCAGGATCCACTGACCACGGCCGCCCGAGACGAATGGGAAAACCTTGTCCGGTTAGCAGCTGACGCGACAGTCGGGCCCCAGTTCATCGCGCGGCGCAACGACGGTTGCCAGCACTGCCCGATACGGCCCGGCTGCCCGGCTCACGTCCGCTCCGACGGGACGGGACCGCTGTGAACCCCGCGCCACGCTACCGCCCCGCCGAATTAGCCTGCGCCTTAGGGCTTTTCCCGCCCACCGCCGAGCAGGCCGCCGTCATCGCCGCACCACCGGGACCGCTGGTCGTGATCGCGGGGGCCGGCGCCGGTAAAACCGAGACGATGGCCGCTCGGGTGGTGTGGCTCATCGCCAATGGCTACGCCGAACCCGGCCAGGTGCTGGGATTGACGTTCACCCGCAAGGCGGCCGGCCAGCTGCTTCGCCGAGTCCGGTCCCGGCTGGCTCGTTTGGCCGGTACCGGCTCCCCTGTAAGCGGGTGGTGCCCCCAGGGCACCGGCAACCCACCAGCCCCCGAACCAGTGGGTACTCCGGTGGTCAGCACCTACCACGCTTTCGCCGGCTCGTTACTACGTGACTACGGGCTGTTGTTGCCCGTCGAGCCCGCTACCCGGCTGCTCAGCGAGACCGAGCTGTGGCAGCTGGCTTACGACGTGGTCAGCGGGTACCGCGGAGAGCTGCGCACCGACAAGACCCCGGCCGCGGTCACCTCGATGGTGCTTCGGTTGTGGGGTCAGTTGGCTGAACACTTGGTGGACACCCGCCAGCTCAGCGATACCCACGTAGAGCTCGAGCGGCTGGTTCACGCCCTGCCGCCCGGTCCCTACCAGCGCGACCGCGGCCCCGGCCAGTGGCTGCTGCGGCTGCTGGCCACCCAGACCGAGCGCGCCGAGCTGGTGCCGCTGCTCGACGCGCTGAATGAGCGCATGCGCGCCGCGAAGGTGATGGACTTCGGCGTGCAGATGGCTTCCGCGGCACGGCTGGCAGCGAACTTCCCGCAGGTCGGCCGGGACCTCCGCCGCCGCTACCGGGTGGTGCTGCTCGACGAGTACCAGGACACCGGGCACGCCCAACGCGTCGCGCTGTCGGCCCTGTTCGGAGGTGGCATCGACGACGGGCTGGCGCTGACGGCCGTCGGCGACCCGATTCAGTCGATCTACGGCTGGCGCGGCGCCTCGGCGACCAACCTGCCTCGGTTCAGCACCGACTTCCCCCGATCCGACGGCACGCCCGCGCCGGTCCTGGAGTTGCGGACCAGCTGGCGCAACCCGCCACGGGCCCTACATGTGGCCAACGCGATATCGGCGGAGGCGCGGCGGCGATCTGTTGCGGTGCATGCGCTGCGCCCGCGCCCGGACGCTCCGCCCGGCACCGTCCGCTGTGCATTGCTTCCCGACGTGCAGGCCGAACGCGAGTGGATCGCCGCGCAGTTCGACGTGCAGTACCAGCGAGCCCGTGCTGACGGCGTCAGCCCGCCAACCGCAGCGGTTTTGGTGCGCCGCAACGCCGATGCCGCACCCATCGCCGATGCCCTTCGCGCCCGCGGAATCCCCGTCGAGGTCGTCGGGCTGGCCGGCCTGCTGTCGATTTCGGAGGTCGCCGACGTGGTGGCCATGCTGCGGCTGGTCGCTGACCCGACCGCGGGCGCGGCGGTGATGCGCGTGCTCACCGGTCCACGATGGCGCCTGGGTGCTCGGGATATCGCCGCGCTGTGGCACCGCGCGCTGGCCCTCGGCGGGGGGAGGGGGGCAGGCGATGCGTCCTCGCCCGAGTCGATCGCGATGGCGGCCGGCCCCGACACCGACACCGCGTGTCTGGCCGACGCGCTCGCCGACCCCGGCCCGGCCAGCTCGTATTCGGCTGCGGGATATCAGCGCATCACCACACTGGTTGCCGAACTGAGCGCCCTGCGTGGCCGCCTTGGTCATTCGCTGCCCGACCTGGTCGCCGAGGTGCGCCGGGTACTGGGCGTGGACTGCGAAGTCCGGGCCGCAGCAGGGGCCGATGCAGGCTGGGCCGGCACCGAGCACCTCGATGCGTTTGCCGACGTCGTCGCCGGCTACGCCGAACGAACAGATGCCGCGACCAGCGCGACGGATGTGTCGGCGACGACCTCGGTGGCGGGCCTGCTGGCTTTCCTGGATGTTGCCGAGTCGGTCGAGAACGGTTTGGCGCCCGCCCCGTCGGCGGTCGCGCGGGACCGGGTCCAAGTGCTCACTGTGCACTCCGCGAAGGGTTTGGAGTGGCAAGTGGTGGCGGTGGCACACCTGTCGGGCGGAATCTTTCCGTCGACCGCGTCGAGGAGCAGCTGGCTCACCGATGCCGCCGAGTTGCCGCCACTATTACGCGGCGACCGCGCCTCGGCAGGCGCCTTGGGTGTCCCGGTGCTGGACACCTCGGACGTAACCAACCGAAAGCAGCTGTCCGACAAGATCTTCGAGCATCGCCGCCAGCTCGAGCAGCGGCGGGTCGACGAGGAGTGCCGATTGCTGTATGTGGCCATCACCCGGGCCGAGGACACCTTACTGGTGTCTGGCCATCATTGGGGTTCCACCGGGATCAAGCCGCGCGGCCCATCGGATTTTCTGTGCGAACTCAAGGACGTCATCGATCGTTCGGCCGCGGCCGGCGATCCCTGCGGGGTAGTGGAGCAGTGGGCTCCCGCACCCGCTGACGGTGAACGAAACCCCTTGCGCGACAATGTCGTCGAAGCGACGTGGCCCACCGATCCGTTGGCTGCACGCCGCGGCGATGTCGAACGCGGGGCGGCGCTGGTGGCCCAGGCGATGTCGGCCGACTCGACCGAGGCGAGTGTCGACATCGAGGGCTGGGCCGCCGACGTCGATGCGTTACTGGCTGAGCGTGCACGGTTGGGAGCACCGCCTGCGCGCACCCTGCCCAGCCAGTTGTCGGTCAGCGGTCTGGTAGACCTGGCGCGCGACCCCGCGGGGGCGGCACAGCGGTTGATGCATCGGCTGCCAACCCGTCCGGATCCGCATACGGTGCTAGGCAACGCGTTTCACGCTTGGGTTCAGCAGTTCTACGGCGCCGAATGGTTGTTCGATCTCGGCGACTTGCCGGGCGCGGCGGACTCCGATGTCGGCGATACCCAGCAACTGGCCGAGTTGCAGGCGGCATTTGTCGAATCGCCTTGGGCTGCTCGGACTCCCGTCGCCGTCGAGGTGCCGTTCGAGATGCCCATCGGCGACACCGTGGTGCGCGGCCGAATTGACGCGGTGTTCGCCGACTCAGATGGCGGCGCCACGGTAGTGGACTGGAAGACCAGTGAGCCGCCGCGCGGGCCGGAGGCGATGCGCCAGGCCGCTGTCCAGCTCGCTGTCTACCGGTTGGCGTGGGCCGCTTTGTCCGGAGTCCCGGAATCATCGGTGCGCACCGCCTTCTATTACGTACGCGCCCGCGCCACGGTCGCCCCCGGTGAACTGCCGGGTCCCGTCGAGCTGGCTGGATTGTTGGCCGACCCTGCCTGCGGCCGCCGCGTTGACGTGTGACCTGCGCCGCCCAGGTATTGGGGGACCGCCGACCGTGGTTACATTTGAGTCGTGCGTGTCTGGTGCGCGGGGGTCAAGCCGATGACGGACCGCTGTGCGCAACGGTAGGTCGCGAACGCTCAGCGATCTGGATGAAAAGCTGACCGCCCAGCCCGGTCATCAGCTGGTCGGCGTCTTGCGCATCCCCGAAGAGCACGCCAGCCCCATCCGCGTCATTGCGCGCCGCGTGGCCATCGCGTTGGTGGTGTTGTTCGCCGCGGCCGTCGTTGTCTACCTCGACCGCGACGGCTACCGCGATGTGCGGGGCGAGCCGCTGACATTCCTGGACTGCCTGTACTTCTCCGCGGTGTCGCTGTCGACAACCGGTTACGGCGACATCACTCCCTACACCGAAACCGCGCGCTTGGTCCACACCCTGATCTTTACTGCGCTGCGGATCGCGTTCCTGGCTGTGTTGGTCGGCACGACGCTCGAAGTGCTCTCCGAGCGGTCCCGGCAAGGGTGGAAGATCCAGCGTTGGAGGAGCAGAGTGCGCAACCACACCATCGTGATCGGCTATGGCACCAAGGGCAAAACGGCGATCGCCGCCATCCTCGGTGACGAGTCGGCTCAAGGCGAGGTCGTCGTCGTCGACACCGACCGGACCGCCCTCGAGCACGCCGCAACCGCGGGCCTGGTCACCGTACACGGCGACGCCACCAAAGCCGATGTGCTGCGGTTGGCCGGGGCGCAACATGCGGCCTCGATCATCGTCGCGACCAGCCGCGACGACACCGCGGTGCTCGTTACGTTGACGGCGCGGGAGATTGCGCCCAAGGCCAAGATCGTGGCGTCAATCCGGGAGGCTGAGAACCAGCACCTTTTGCAGCAATCGGGCGCGGACTCGGTGGTGGTCTCCTCGGCGACTGCCGGTCGGCTGCTCGGGCTTGCCACCACTACGCCCAGCGTCGTGGAGATGATCGACGATCTGCTGACGCCGGACATCGGGCTGGCTATTGCCGAACGTCAAGTGGAGCAGAGCGAAGTCGGCGGATCCGCACGGCATCTGCGCGACATCGTGCTCGGAGTGGTGCGTGACGGCCACCTACTGCGCATCGGTGCACCCGAGGTAGACGCCGTCGAAGCCAACGACCGGCTGCTCTACATCCGAACCGCGGGACACTAGTGGCGATCGCAAGCGCGGCGGAGCCGGGCGCTGCGGGTCGCCACCGGTGTGGGGTTGGCGCGATCGCAAGCGCGGCGGAGCCGGGCGCTGCGGGTCGCCACCGGTGTGGGGTTGGCGCGATCGCAAGCGCGGCGGAGCCGGGCGCTGCGGGTCGCCACCGGTGTGGGGTTGGCGCGATCGCAAGCGCGGCGGAGCCGGGCGCTGCGGGTCGCCACCGGGATATCAGGGCTTAGCGTGGAGTTCCAGCTGCGGAATGTTCCGTTGCTGTCGCGTGTCGGCGCCGACCGGGCCGATCAGCTACGCACGGATGTCGATGCAGCTACCGCGGGATGGGTCGATGCGGCGCTGCTGCGGGTGGATTCGCGCAGTCAGGTGTTGGTCGCCGACGGCCGGGTAGTGCTTGGCGCCGCGGCGGAGCTGGGTGACAAGCCGCCGCCGGAAGCGGTATTCCTGGGCCGCATCGAGGGCGGCCGTCATGTCTGGGCTATCCGGGGCGCGCTGCAAGCGCCCGAGGACGCGGACACGCACGTTGAGGTGGTGCACCTCCGCAGTCTTGGCCCGACTCTCGACGACATGAGCAGTCAGCTGGTGTCGTCGGCCGTCGCGCTGCTGAATTGGCATGACGGTGCACGTTTCAGCTCGGTAGACGGCTCACCGACCAGATCGGCCAGGGCGGGCTGGTCACGAGTCAACCCGGTCAGCGGTCATGAGGACTTCCCGCGTATCGACCCGGCGGTGATCTGTCTTGTCCATGACGGCGGTGACCGTGCGGTGCTGGCCCGCCAGACGGCGTGGCCGGAGCGGATGTTCTCTCTGCTGGCCGGATTCGTCGAGGCCGGTGAATCTTTCGAAGTCTGTGTCGCACGAGAGATCCGCGAGGAAATCGGACTGACCGTCCGCGACGTGCGTTACCTGGGCAGTCAGCCGTGGCCGTTCCCGCGCTCACTCATGGTCGGCTTCCACGCCGTGGGTGACCCAGCTCAGGAGTTCTCGTTCAATGACGGCGAGATCGCCGAGGCGGCGTGGTTCACCCGCGACGAGGTGCGCGCAGCGCTTGCGGCCGGCGATTGGTCCAGCTCGTCGGAGTCGAAATTGCTTCTGCCCGCATCGATCTCGATCGCCCGCGTGATCATCGAATCCTGGGCGGCGATCGATTGACGTGGCGGGCTGCTACTTGATGCGATCGGTGATCGTCCGGAGGATGGTGCTCGCGATCTCATCTGCTGATTGAAGACCCACCACGCCCACGGACACCATCACTGCAGATTTTGCGTGATACAGGTGGCTCCACTCCCGGGCACTGATCCTCAGGGTTGTGGGATCAGGCTTGTCCAAGGCGAAGTCGTAATTAGCGTCGTGCAAACCAATACACGCTTGCAGCGACGACGCCTTGCTAAGCACCTAGTTTCGGCGATCTTTTGTCGCCGCGGGCTGAGCGACCGGCGCCGAGCCGAGTCGGTTTGTTTAGCCGGCGACTTCGGCCAGCTTTGCCTTGACCTGAGTTGCGCTTGGGTTGGTCAGCGTCGACCCGTCGGCGAACTTGACCGTTGGAACCGTCCTGTTACCGCCGTTGACCGAGCTGACAAATTCCGCAGCACCCGGGTCCTGTTCGATGTCGACCGCGTCGTACGGGATCCCGTTGGATTTCAGCACCGTCATGAGCCGATTGCAGTAGCCACACCATGAGGTCGTGTAGACGGTGAGCGGCGCATTGGTCATAACCAGTTAACGTAGCCCGGCGACGATGCTATTCCGCGCTGGGGCACGGGGAGAGTTGGGCAATGGGGGCTAGCGCGTGGGAAGCAGCGGGCTGCCCAAGACACGTCGCGGCGGGCCGAGGGACTTTGTCGGCCACCGCTGCCAAGATGGACGCCATGCCAATGGTCGCTGACCCATTGACCGCCGGGCTGGACGACGAGCAGCGCGAAGCCGTGCTGGCTCCGCGCGGACCGGTCTGTGTGCTTGCGGGCGCCGGGACGGGCAAAACCCGCACCATCACTCACCGGATCGCCCAGCTCGTCGCGAGTGGTCATGTGGCCACCGGGCAGGTGCTGGCGGTGACATTCACCCAGCGGGCGGCGGGGGAGATGCGCTCCAGGTTGCGGGCGCTCGACGCCGCGGTGCGCACAGATTCGGGTGTCGGCGCGGTGCAGGCCCTGACGTTCCACGCGGCCGCACACCGCCAGCTGCGGTATTTCTGGCCGCGGGTGGTCGGTGACACCGGTTGGCAGCTGCTGGACAGCAAATTCCCCGTGGTGGCCCGGGCCGCCAACCGCACCAGGGTGAATGCCAGCACCGATGACGTGCGCGACCTGGCCGGTGAGATCGAGTGGGCCAAAGCGTCGCTGATCGGCCCGGAGGAGTACCCGGCCGCCGTGGCCGCCGCTGGGCGGGACATCCCATTGGATGCTGCTCAAATTGCAGGCGTCTACGCCGCTTATGAGGCCCTTAAAGCCCGCGGCGACGGAGTCACGCTGCTCGATTTCGATGACCTGCTACTGCACACCGCGGCCGCGATAGAAAACGACGTCGCCGTGGCCGAAGAGTTCCGGGACCGCTACCGCTGCTTCGTCGTCGACGAGTACCAGGACGTCACGCCGCTGCAGCAGCGGGTGCTTTCGGCGTGGTTGGGTGATCGAGACGACCTGACCGTCGTCGGCGATGCCAACCAGACCATTTACTCGTTCACGGGGGCGTCACCGCGGTTCTTGCTGGACTTCTCGCGGCAGTTTCCCGACGCCACCGTGGTGCGCCTGGAGCGCGATTACCGGTCCACTCCGCAGGTCGTTTCGTTGGCTAACCAGGTGATCGCCGCTGCCCGTGGCCGGGTCGCCGGCAGCAAGCTTCACTTGTCCGGCCAGCGTGACCCGGGTCCGGCGCCGTCGTTCCATGAGCATCCCGACGAACCTGCCGAAGCCGCCGCGGTCGCGGCGTCGATCGCCCGACTGATCGAATCCGGCATTCCACCATCCGAGATTGCCGTGCTCTACCGGGTCAATGCGCAATCGGAGGTCTACGAGGAGGCTCTGACTGAGGCGGGCATCGCCTATCAGGTTCGCGGCGGCGAGGGGTTTTTCAACCGTCAGGAGATCAAGCAGGCGCTCTTGGCGCTACAGCGCGCGGCCGAGCGTGGCGACGACGCCGCCGCGGAAGGCCCCTTGCCCAACGTCGTGCGCGCGGTCCTGGAACCACTGGGGCTGACGGCCGAGCAACCGGTCGGCACCCGCGCCCGGGAACGCTGGGAAGCGTTGACCGCACTGGCCGATTTGGTGGATGACGAAGTGGCGCAGCGTCCGCAGCTGGAATTACCTGGCCTGCTGGCCGAGCTTCGCATGCGCGCCGACGCGCGGCACCCACCGGTGGTGCAGGGCGTCACGCTGGCTTCACTGCACGCCGCCAAGGGACTTGAGTGGGATGCGGTGTTTCTGGTCGGGTTGGCCGACGGCACGCTACCCATCTCCCACGCGTTGGCACACGGTGCCGAGAGCGAGTCCGTCGAGGAAGAGCGTCGGCTGCTCTACGTCGGAATCACCAGGGCGAGAATCCATTTGGCGCTCAGCTGGGCGCTGGCCCGGAGCCAGGGCGGACGACAGAGCCGCAAGCCGTCGCGATTCCTCAACGGTATCGCGCCACAGACGCGTGCCGACCCGGCGCCGAGCAGATCGCGGCGCAACCGGGGCACCGCGACACGTTGCCGGATCTGCAACCGGGATCTGGCCACTGCCGCAGCGGTCATGCTGCGGCGGTGTGAAACATGTGCCGCCGACGTCGACGAGGAGTTGTTACTGCGGCTCAAGGCCTGGCGGCTGGACATCGCCAAGGAACAGAAGGTGCCCGCGTATGTCGTTTTCACCGACAACACGCTGATCGCGATCGCCGAGCTGCGACCTGACGACGAAGCGGCACTGATCGCGATCCCCGGTATCGGCGCACGCAAGCTGGAACAGTATGGGCCAGACGTGCTGCAGTTGGTTCGCGGGCGCTGACGGGCAAAAGGTGCAGGTCAGAAAATCGGTTGTGCCGATCAGCGGCGACCGTTTACCCTCGAAACCGCATTCTGCTGTCGGCTGAAGGCCGATATGCGGGCAGGCGTTAGGAGAGGAGGGCAGCCGCGATGATCAACGACGCGTTCGGTGTGGGCGTGGCTGGCGCGGCGCTGACCGCGGGGACCTCCCATGCCGCCCACACCGCCGTGCCGGCGGCAGCGGTTAAGCATCGTGTCGCCGCCGCGACCGAGAAGTCCGTGGATCGGAGCCATACGTAAGCGCTACGTAATCAGCCCGGTTTTCACCAGATGGCCACGGACCCGAAGTCAGCTAGGATCCGTGGCCACAGTTATCAGGTCGACAGCCTCCCAACCTGGTCCGGATCACTGCCAAGGACAGCAACCAGACCAGGAAGCAGGTGGACAGGACATGTCGGCACTGACGGTCCCTAGACAGACGCTGCCGTGTCACGTCGGCAATCCCGACCTCTGGTTCGCCGAGACGCCCGACGACCTCGAGCGTGCTAAGACGCTCTGCGCGGGCTGCCCGATCCGGCGCCAGTGCCTGGCGGCGGCGGTGGAACGGGCCGAACCCTGGGGCGTGTGGGGCGGCGAGATCTTCGACCGAGGTTCGATCGTGAGTTACAAACGTCCGCGCGGACGTCCCCGTAAAGACGTCGTCGCTGCATAGGGTCGTCTAAACAACCGCGGTGTCGGGCTCGGCGAAACCGGGGATCAGTTCCTCCGATAGCGCCTTGATCGGCACATGCGCATCCAGTTGGCAGAGGATCGCGGCCACCGACGCGATGACACGCATCGGAATCGCAAGCTTGGGCGGCAGGTCCATTTGCCGGGCCGTCTTGATCTGCGACACAGACCGGTCTATCTGACCCACCGTCATGCGCTGCAGCCACTTGCGGGTGTAGTGGAAGACATCGACCTCGATGGGCTCGACGTACTGGCGCAGCATCTCATCGATGTCGCGCACCGACACCTGCTGGCCCTTCTGGATGAAGCCGACCTTTTCCATCGTCGGCAACAGCAGGTCATAGTTCTTGTCGCGGGCCAATCGGATGGTCATCCCGAGCTCAATGGGATAGCCGCCGGGCAGGGGCGCCACGGCACCGAAGTCGATGACGCCCATCCGGTCATCGGGCAGCAGCATGAAATTTCCCGGGTGGGCATCGCCGTGCAGCATTCCCAGCCGGCGCGGCGCGTCGAAGGTGAGTTCGAGCAGGCGGGTGCCGATCAAATCACGCTGCTCGGGGGTTCCGTGGTGAATGATTTCCGCCATCGGCAGGCCCTCGATCCACTCCTGGACCACCACCTTGGGCGCGCTGGCCACGACGTGCGGAATCGCGAAGCGCGGGTGGCCCTCGTATACCTTGGCGAACGCGCGCTGGTTGTCGGCCTCCAAGCGGTAGTCGAGTTCCATCTCGGTGCGCTGGATGAGTTCGTCCACGATGCCTTGGACGTCGGCGCCCGGAGCGAGCTGTTTGACCACGCCGACCATCCGCTGCATGGTCTTGAGGTCGGCACGCAGTGCCTCGTCGGCACCGGGGTACTGGATTTTGACGGCCACCTCGCGGCCATCGGACCACACCGCTTTGTGCACCTGGCCGATGCTGGCCGAGGCCACCGGCGTGTCGTTGAACGAACTGAACCGCTCGCGCCACTTGGTGCCCAGCTGCGCGTCGAGCACCCGATGCACCTTAAGGGCCGGCAAGGGCGGGGCGTCTTTTTGCAGCTTCGTCAACGCTTCGCGGTAGGGCTCGCCGTACTCGTCGGGAATGGCGGCTTCCATCACCGAAAGGGCCTGGCCGACTTTCATCGCTCCGCCCTTGAGCTCACCCAGAACGGTGAACAACTGGTTGGCTGCTTTCTCCATCAGCTCGGCCTGGACTTCGTCTCTCGATTTGCCGGTCAGCCGTTTACCGAAGCCGAGCGCGGCCCGACCGGCAAACCCGACCGGAATGCTGGCGAGCTTCGCATTACGCGCAGCACGGCCGCGTTTGATGTCTGCCACACATCCATCATCCACGACGGCCAGCTCGTCGCGCTGTTGATCTCGCAACAACTGATTCCAGGGCGGGCGGCGCCCACCTGACCAGCCACGGTGAACGCGGGCCGAACAGCACAACCTGCCTGAGTCTTTCCGTCGCCGCATCGGCCAGGGCGCCATAGGTTTGTCCCTTGCAGGCCGCAGTCCTGCGAATCACGCGAAACGCATCCGAAGGGTGGTAGGAGAAAAAGCCATGGCAGCAAAGCAAACGCAGCACGATGCCGCCGACGCCCTGTTCAGAGCGATCATCGAAACGCTGGACAAGAACCGGGACGAACGCACCTTGACTGCCGAGGTTCTCGAGGAACTCGCCAGAGCGTATGCATCGGTCGCGACGAGCGTCCCGGAACAGGGACGACTAGGGTAACTCCACCGCGCACACCTGCGTCAGCACGAGCACAACGGGTGGCGGGTCCACTGACGCGCGACGATAGCGCCGGCGTCGAGATCGAACTCCAGGGTGGCGTTCAGCGTCTGGGGCGGCCCTGGATCGCCTACGGCCTCCTGCCCGCGCACGGCCGCGATCACCCGGTTCACCTGGCTGAGGGCCAGCGCCGCGGTCGCCAGTAAGGTGGCCCGGTCGGCGACTCCAACGGTCTCGCGCAGCTGCGCGGAGATAGCCGGCCACGCGGCGTCGCGGTCCCTGCGGTGCAGGTCCGCGCAGTCCAGGCAGCTGGTCACGCCGGGGATGACCAGCGGACCCACCAGCCCGGTGCCGTCCCGCACCCGTACCGGGAGGTGCGCGACGCCCTGGCCGTGCAGCTCACGCACCATGCGCGGGTCGGCGACCAGATAGTCCGACAACACCACCAGATCAACGGCGGCGGGCGACACGGCGGCGTGCGGTTGGCTGCTGTGCGTAATCCGGGCCCCCGAGCAGCGCAGCGCCTGCATAAGCAGCTCGGACAGCGGCCCGCGACCGTGGATCCGGATTGATGCCGCCCGGCCGCGGGACTGCCCGCATTCGGTCGCGACACCTGCCCTTACCAGTTGCGCGACCAGGCTTGACAGGCCGTCAGCGTCTTTTAAGCCGCGGTCCACGGCCCGGCGCTGCAACTCGGATATCGGCGTTGGCGATCGCATCGACCGCAGCAATGTGGCCAACTCCGCGACGGCCAGGCCACCCGGTGGACGGACCAGCACGGCGCGGCGGGGATCCCAGCCCACCTGAACGGCACCGTCGGGTCGCAGCAATATCGGTAACGCGGGGTCCAGCGCATACACAGAAGGCGCGGCCGATGACACCGCGCAACTGTGCCACGACCGGGGCAAACGCCTCGCTCAGTTATCCACAGAACCGCCGGCGGAGCCGGGGTCTTGGGTACCCCGGGGTCGCCGCGAGACATTCGCCTGGGAATCTTCTGCGGCGCCAGTCGCACCTCAGGGCGCTACGGGAAGCGCGCCTTGATGGCTGGGGCAGTAGACGTCCACTGATGCGGTGACGAATCTGACCGCGGTCCTTCTAGCGCGAACGGGTAAAGAGCGTAAGGCCGGATTGTCCGCATACGCACGGTTCATCAGGTCGGTCACTACGGTCTCAACCGAGGCGCCGCCATCGAGTTGGCCACAAATTTCATGGGCCCGGTAAACGAGCCCCGGCACGTTATCGATGGCGGGAATCTGCTCTTGTTGGAGCAGCGTCAGAAACTGATCCTGCTGGCTTGGGTCGGCGCCTGCCGCGCCAGCGCAACTAATTGCGGCGCTCAGCACAACCGAGACGCCAACCAGAGCGTCTGCGAGGCTGGTGATGCCGGTGCGCACGGCAGGATTTCCAATTCTTCGGTGTCCCTACTCGGCATCTGATTTAATCGACACTAAGCGGTAACAGTGGAGGCGTCTGGCGCCCGCAATGATGGATATCGTAACTGGTTGTAGCCGTGAATCACCACTGGACTTTCGCGCAAACCCGCAGATTAGGGGCACGGTGCGACGGCCATACAGGAGTATGACCGCATCGGAACATAATGACATGGCGCCGTGGAAGACGATCGCTATGCGCAGGCGGCGAATGCATGCCGAGTACACGGTGATCATCGCCTTGATAGGCACCGCCTTGAGCGTGGTGGGCGCGGCACAGTTGCCGGTGACGACGTGGCCCCGATCGGAGTCGGCTCATGCCGCGGCGAACGAACTGATGCACCATGTCACTGCGGGCATGCAAAAGGGAGCCTACTTCGCAAACGATCTGTGGAAGCTACCGCCGATATTCAACGCGATCGCAACACCGGCGGCGTGGCAGCGATCAGCGGTCGATGAGGCTTACGCGGCGGAACACGATGAGGCTTACGCGGCGGAACACTACGGGCAGGGCCGGCCGGAATCTGGCGCATACGGTGCGGCGCTCACCGCATTGATCAGGCCAGCCCCCGTGGGGGAGATTACGCCTGAGCCACCGATCCCGGCACCGACGGTAGAGCCGGTCGCGCCGCCTGTCGCGGCAGCGCCACCTCGAGCAGTACAGCCGCTGTCCCCCCCGCGACAGCCGGCGGCACCCGCACCACCACCCGAGGCACCCGCACCACCACCCGAGGCACCCGCACCACCACCCGAGGCACCCGCACCACCACCCGAGGCACCCGCACCACCACCCGAGGCGCCTCCTTCCCAGCCTCCGCCGCCGGGCCATGTCCAGCTCGCACCGTGAGGTAAGAATTGTGACGTGGTCAAGCAGCATCTGAGCCAGTCATTCGTTCTTTACACAGGGCCAAAATTTTCGGAGGTATGGGCGTGAAATGCCTGTTCAGCGACGTTGTTGACGTCGTGATGGATGGGTCAGCTTTTCGCTAGTTCGCGCCGCACGCTGCTTCGGCCAGAGACGAGGCTAGTCGCAAAGTAATTCCCTCTAGTAATCATCCAGGCAGTTCGTGAATGTGGGGTCGTTCGCCAGCACGGATGCATTGGGCATGCCGCCCGAGATGTACGACCGGGCAGCCGACACGCCGCGCCCAGACGCCGACGCAAACCACTATCGATGTTCGATCACCGACACCGTGTTGCCCTAGTAGTTGGTGACGTAGACGGTGTGGCTGCCCGGATCCACCGCCACCCCGAACGGGTGCTCGCCGACGGGCACGGTGGCGGTGAGGGTGCGCGTCGAGGCATCGATCACCGACACCGTGCCGTCGTTGGCGTTGGCCAGGTAGACGGTGTGGGTGCCCGGGTCCACCGCCACCCCCAACGGGCTCTTGCCGACGGCCACCGTGGCGGTGACCCCGTAAGTCGGACCAGTCGACGGCACAGCCGAGCGGGAACTCGCCGTCGGACCCTGACCTCCGGACGGACCCCGACATCCAGTTAGGATCACGGCCAACACGACGGCACCGATGACCGCGAGCACGCCGGTGAGCACCGGTATCGGCACGAGCCGCCGGCGTTCTCGGGTTGGTTGATCATCGCCGCTGGCGCTCACCTGCGCTCTTCTAGTCGTCTATTGTTCTTTTGTAGTGTGCGCCTGGCACCTAACCGCCGGATGCGAGTTCTCGATTTCGTTGTCGTCGAGCACTCGGACCAGCCTCCTGCCGGGTATTTCCACTTAGTGATTGTCCAGGCAGCTGGTCACGCCGGGGATGACCAGCGGACCCACCAGCCCGGTGCCGTCGCGCACCCGTACCGGGAGGTGCGCGACGCCCTGGCCGTGCAGATCGCGCACCATGCGCGGGTCGGCGACCAGATAGTCCGACAACACCACCAGATCAATGGCGGCGGGCGACACGGCGGCGTGCGGTTGGCTGCTGTGCGTAATCCGGGCCCCCGAGCAGCGCAGCGCCTGCATAAGCAGCTCGGACAGCGGCCCGCGACCGTGGATCCGGATTGATGCCGCCCGGCCGCGGGACTGCCCGCATTCGGTCGCGACACCTGCCCTTACCAGTTGCGCGAGCAGGCTTGACAGGCCGTCAGCGTCTTTTAAGCCGCGGTCCACGGCCCGGCGCTGCAACTCGGATATCGGCGTTGGCGATCGCATCGACCGCAGCAATGTGGCCAACTCCGCGACGGCCAGGCCACCCGGTGGACGGACCAGCACGGCGCGGCGGGGATCCCAGCCCACCTGAACGGCACCGTCGGGTCGCAGCAGTACCGGCATCGCCGGGTCCAGCGCATACAGGGAAACCACGGCCGGCGACACGACTTGAAACTGTGCCACGACCGGGGCAAACGCCCCGCTCAGTTATCCACAGAACCGCCGTCTGAGCCGAAGCCCTCGTTACCGCCGTCTTGCTCGAGCTTGGCGATCGCCTCATCGATACCGCTGGTGTCCCCACCAATGACCCGGTCGATGAAGCCAGCCGGCTCATCGAGGTCATCCGCGCCGGGCAGCAGGTCCGGGTGTTGCCAGATGGCGTCACGCGCGTCCACACCGACGGCCTGGGTCAGGCGCTCCCAGAGGGCGGCGGCTTCCCGCATCTTGCGTGGCCGCAGCTCCAGGCCTACCAGCGTGGCAAACGTCTGCTCGGCCGGGCCGCCGCTGGCCCGGCGTCGGCGCAGCGTTTCGCTGAGCGCGGCCGCACCCGGAATCCGATCGCCCAGGGCGGCGGTTACCACCACCTGCACCCAACCTTCGATCAGTGCGAGCAGTGTCTCGAGGCGTTCCAGTGCCTGTGTCTGGGCCGGCGTCGCCTTGGGCTCGAATACTCCCTGCCCGAGCAGGTTTTCTATGGCCGCCGGATCCGACAGCGACGCCGGATTGAAGTCGCGTGCCAGTTCCTCGATTCCGGTCATGTCGATTTCCATGCCCATCGCGTAGGCCTCGACGGCGCCCAGCAATTGACTGGACAGCCAGGGCACGTGACTGAACAGCCGGTGGTGCGCGGCCTCACGGGCGGCCAGGAATGTCATGATCTCGCTGCGGGGCTGCTCGAGTCCGGTGGCGAACGACTCGACGGCATCCGGCAGTATCGCGGCCACAGCCTTGGGCCCCAGCGGCAGGCCGATATCGGTCGAAGTCAGCACCTCGCGGGACAACCGGCCCAGAGCCTGTCCCAGCTGCGAGCCGAACGCCATCCCGCCCATCTGCGACATCATCGCCAGAAGGGGGCCGGCCATGCTCTTGGCTTCCTCGGGCAGCGACGACGCCCACACCGTCGAAATCTGTTGGGCCATCGGATCGCACAGCCGTTTCCAGGTTTCCAAAGTGTTGTCGACCCAGTCGGTGGGGGTCCAACCCACCGCCTTGGTGGTGCCGGCGGGCAGCGCGGTGGCGCCGTCCAGCCAGGTTTCGGCGAGGTGTACCGCATCACCTATCGCCGCGCTTGTCGTGGCCGGGATCGGCGCGACAAACCCGATCGAGCTCGACGCGACACGTCGCGCCAATTCGTAGTTGACCGGTCCTGACGTTTTGCCGCCGGCCATGACGGTGCCCGCGCCGCTGAACATCTGACCCAGTTGGGTGAAGATCTGCCCCAGGTCGCCCATGCCGAAATCGCCACTCATGCCGAACGCGCCCAATGGGTCGGACGCGCCCGAGCCCGAATCGGGATCTTTCTTCCCGGGTTTTTCGGGGTCTTCTCCAGAAGAGAAGCCGAAAGGCAGGTCGGCCATACAGTCAACGGTACTCACTGCGGGACGGAACGGGCGATCTCGCGTCAAGCTTGTGGCTGAACGAGGCGCAGCGGGCTCCGTCTAGTCTAATCGGCGTGAACAGGCGGATTCTGACCTTGATGGTCGCGCTCGTGCCGATCGTCGTCTTCGGCGTGTTGCTCGCGGTGGTGACGGTGCCGTTTGTGTCGCTGGGCCCCGGCCCCACCTTCGACACGCTCGGCGAAGTCGACGGCAAGCAGGTAGTCGCGATCGAGGGCACCCTGACGCACCCCACCACAGGCCACCTCAACATGACGACGGTGTCCCAGCGTGACGATCTGACCTTGGGTGAAGCCCTGACGCTGTGGCTCTCAGGACATGAACAGCTGGTACCGCGTGACCTCATCTACCCGCCGGGCAAGTCGCGAGAGGACGTTGATAAGGCCAACAACGCGGATTTCAAACAATCCGAGGACAGCGCCGCGTACGCCGCCCTGGGATACCTGAAGTACCCGCCCGCGGTTACGGTCGCAAAAGTCACCGACCCCGGTCCCTCGGTGGGCAAGCTGAAGTCCGGTGATGCCATCGACGCGGTCAACGGCACCCCGGTCGCCAACGTCGAGCAGTTCACGGCATTGCTGAAGAACACCAAACCCGGCCAGATCGTGACGATCGACTTCCGCCGCAAGAACGAGCCGGCCGGCGTGGCGCAAATCACGCTGGGCGCAAACAAGGATCGCGACTACGGCTTCATGGGGGTCGCGGTGCTCGATGCGCCCTGGGCGCCATTCGCAGTGGACTTCAACCTCGCCAACGTGGGTGGGCCCTCTGCCGGACTGATGTTCAGCCTGGCGGTGGTCGACAAGCTGACCACCGGTGACCTGGCCGGGTCGAAGTTCATCGCGGGGACCGGCACCATCGACGCCGACGGCAAGGTGGGCCAAATCGGCGGCATCACGCACAAGATGGTCGCCGCCCACGCGGCCGGCGCCACGGTGTTTCTGGTGCCGGCAAAGAACTGCTACGAGGCGAACTCGGACAACTCCTCCGGCATGCGCTTGGTGAAGGTCGAGACCCTGGGCCAGGCGGTAGATGCGCTGCACGCAATCACATCGGGGGGTCAGCCGCCAAGCTGCTAGCGCGCGCCGATGATGCAGACCGCGTCGTGGTGTGAGGTGCGTACAGTTGTGACCGTCCAGACAAAAATGTGTGGCAACCACAGCAACCGGCCGGGAGTCCACCAGAACGGCGCCAGCCAAACCGACGTCGGCCAGATCAATCAGGGAGCGTAGCCAGTGGGGATGCGGCCCACCGCACGGATGCCGAAGCTAACCCGGCGTAGCCGGATTCTGATCCTGATCGCACTCGGTGTGATCGCTTTGCTGCTCGCGGGTCCGCGGCTGATCGACGCGTACGTCGACTGGCTGTGGTTCGGTGAGCTTGGCTACCGCTCGGTGTTCACCACCGTGCTGGTCACCCGCTTCGTGGTCTTTTTGGTCGCCGGTCTGCTGGTGGGCGGCATCGTGTTCGCCGGGCTTGCGGTGGCCTACCGCACCCGCCCAGTATTCGTGCCGAATAATGACAACGATCCCGTGGCGCGGTACCGCGTGGTCGTCGTTTCCCGGCTGCGACTGGTGGGCATCGGAGTCCCGGCGGCGGTCGGCCTGTTGGCCGGCATCATCGCGCAAAGCTATTGGGTGCGGATTCAATTGTTTCTGCACGGCGGAGACTTTGGCATCAAGGATCCCCAGTTCGGCAAAGATCTCGGCTTCTATGCGTTCGAGCTGCCGTTTTACCGGCTGCTGCTCAGCTACATGTTCGTGGCCGTGTTCCTGGCTCTCCTGGCCAACGTGTTGGCGCACTACATCTTCGGCGGTATTCGGCTGTCTGGCCGCACCGGCGCCCTGAGCCGCTCGGCGCGGATCCAGCTGGTCACCTTGGTCGGACTGTTGGTAGTGCTCAAAGCTGTTGCCTATTGGCTGGACCGCTATGAGTTGCTGTCGCACACCCGCGGCGGTAAGCCGTTCACTGGTGCCGGGTACACCGACATCAACGCCGTGCTGCCGGCGAAGCTGATCCTCATGGCGATCGCACTGATTTGCGCCGCCGCGGTGTTCTCTGCGATCGCCCTGCGGGACTTGCGGATTCCCGCCATCGGCCTCGTTTTGTTGTTGCTGTCGTCGTTGATTGTGGGCGCCGGGTGGCCGTTGATCGTCGAACAGATCAGCGTGAGACCTAACGCTGCGCAAAAGGAAAGCGAGTACATCAGCCGCAGCATCACTGCGACGCGGCAAGCGTACGGCCTGACGTCAGACGCGGTCACTTATCGCACTTACACCGGCGACGCCCAGGCCACCGCGCAGCAGGTTGCGGACGACCGCGCGACGACCTCCAACATCCGGCTGCTCGACCCGACAATCATCAGCCCGGCGTTCACCCAGTTCCAGCAGGGCAAGAACTTCTATTACTTTCCCGACCAGCTCTCCATTGACCGCTACCTCGACCGCAACGGCGCATTGCGTGACTATGTCGTCGCGGCCCGTGAACTCAACCCCGACCGGCTGATCGACAACCAACGTGACTGGATCAACCGGCACACGGTCTACACCCACGGCAACGGATTCATCGCGTCGCCGGCCAACACGGTGCGTGGAATCGCCAACGATCCCAACCAAAACGGTGGCTACCCCGAATTCCTGGTCAACGTCGTCGGCGCCAACGGAAACGTGGTGTCTGACGGTCCGGCACCGCTGGACCAGCCGCGCATCTACTACGGGCCTGTCATTTCCAGCACGTCCGCCGACTACGCGATCGTCGGACGCAACGGCACAGACCGGGAATACGACTATGAGACCAGCGCCGAAACCAAAAATTACACCTACACCGGCCTCGGCGGAGTTCCGGTCGGCGACTGGCTATCCCGCAGCGTGTTCGCCGCCAAGTTCGCCGAGCGAAACTTCTTGTTTTCCAACGTGATTGGCTCCAACAGTAAAATTCTGTTCAACCGTGATCCGGCGCGGCGGGTAGAGGCGGTGGCGCCGTGGCTGACCACTGACAGCGCCGTGTATCCGGCGATCGTCAACAAGCGACTGGTGTGGATCATCGACGGCTACACCACATTGGACAACTACCCGTACTCCGAACTCACCTCCCTGGAATCGGCGACCGCCGATTCCAACGAGGTGGCGTTCAACAGGCTGGCGCCCGACAAGCAGGTCTCCTACATCCGCAACTCGGTGAAGGCCACGGTGGACGCCTATGACGGCACGGTCACGCTCTACCAGCAGGACGAACAGGATCCGGTTCTCAAAGCCTGGATGCGGGTCTTCCCCGGCACCGTCAAGCCCAAGAGCGACATCACCCCCGAGCTGGCGGAGCATCTGCGTTATCCCGAAGACCTGTTCAAGGTGCAGCGGATGCTGCTGGCCAAATACCACGTCAACGATCCCGTAACGTTCTTCTCCACTTCTGATTTCTGGGACGTGCCGCTGGATCCGAACCCGACAGCCAGCAGTTATCAGCCGCCGTATTACATCGTCGCGAAAAACATTGCAAAGAACGACAATTCGGCGGCGTACCAGCTGATCAGCGCGATGAACCGCTTCAAGCGTGATTATCTGGCCGCCTACATCAGTGCCAGCTCCGATCCCGCGACGTACGGCAAGATCACCGTGCTCACCGTCCCGGGCCAGGTCAACGGTCCCAAGCTGGCCAATAACGCCATCACCACCGACACGACGGTGTCCCAGCAACTTGGGCTGATCGGGCGCGACAACCAGAACCGGATCCGGTGGGGTAATTTGCTCACGCTGCCGGTAGGTCAGGGCGGGCTGCTCTACGTGGAACCCGTCTATGCCTCGCCGGGGGCCAGTGACGCCGCTTCGTCGTATCCGCGGTTGATCCGGGTGGCGATGATGTACAACGACAAGATCGGATTCGGCCCCACGGTGGGTGATGCGCTCACGGGCCTGTTCGGTCCCGGCGCCGGCGCGGCCGCAACGGGGATCCAACCCACCGAGGCCGGTGCACCCGTCACGCCGCCCGCGAGCCCGCCGACGCCAGCCGCGGCACCGGGATCGCCCCCGCCGCCGTCGGCGGTGCCGCCGGTTCCGGACGGATCGGTGACGTTGTCTCCGGCCAAGGCCGCGGCGCTGCAGGAGATTCAAGCGTCGCTGGGCGCGGTGCGGGACGCGCAGAAGAAGGGTGATTTCGCTGCCTACGGTGCAGCGCTGCAGCGGCTGGACGATGCGATCACCAAGTACGACAACGCCAAATAAGTCGTCGCGTCGTACCGATTGCCTTGTAGCAGAGTACTTTTCAGGCGTAGGCCGTGCGGAACCTGTCCCGGTAGGCTTTGGGGCCGATGCCAAGATGGTTGAGAAACACCCTCGGTCCCGGGGGGTACATCACGAAGCCACGCGGCCAAATGCACGCGATGTGGAACGCCTGCAGCGAGCCCGGCCGCATCATCGAGATCATCACGCCGGGAGGGTTCGAGAACTACTTTCGCGAGCTCGGTGAGCTGCTTGTCGAGCATGCGAATGACCCGGTGGGCAGGGTCTTGCACGAGTTGCCCCAATTCGGCGAGCTCGCCGACAAGTACGGCTTGACTTACGGGAACCCGGAGTGGGTGGACGACATCCGGCAGCGGTACGGACTAAACCCGCCTTCGCACTGACCCCGATTCTCCGACCGCCGGCCGAGGCGCTGAGCGTGCGATTTGGCCGCCTTGACACCGGTTCGGTAACCTGGCATTTACCAACGCGGGGTGGAGCAGCTCGGTAGCTCGCTGGGCTCATAACCCAGAGGTCGCAGGTTCGAATCCTGTCCCCGCTACCAGCGGAAATGGCCCTCGGAGACGTCTCCGGGGGTCATTTTCATGCCCGATGGCCACGCATTTGGCCACATTAGCTAGGTTTACTAGTTAACTGTCTTGTACCTTCGTTGCTAGATTCCAGCCTTTTGCCGAGCATGACGGCGTTCCCTTGCTCTGGCGCTGCTTCGGTCATCGTTTGCCAAGGCGCGATTTACTCAGAAGCTCAGTGCTAGATAGCTGTCGTCAGGGAATTCACGGTAGCCGCCGCTCGGACCCGGTGGAGGCTTCAGCTGGCATCATGTGATCCCGACGGCCCGATACGTGGCTGGATCGAGCAGGATGGTCTTGACCCTTATGCCCAGGCTGGGTTCGATGATGCATACGCCAGCCAGACACAGAAGCTGGACGGCTGGCCAAGGTCGAGCACACTAGGGGGCCTGCAATGAGGACGGTCGTTGGTCATCTGGTTCCCATCATCATGGTGGCGTTGGCGTCGATGGCCGCCGTGACGATCGCTACGCCGGCAGTGAGCTCGGCCGAATGTGCGGACGGCGAGTGGTGGGACCCGACGGGCAAAGTGTGCCGGCCGCTGGGCGTCGGGCCACAACCCTTGGCATGTGAGCCGGGCCAGTGGTGGGACCCGACCGCTAATGTATGCCGGCCGCTGGGTGTCGGGCCGCAACCGCTGGCATGCGACAACGGCTGGTGGTGGGATCCGGCCGCCAACGTATGCCGTCCGCCACTGGTACCGCCGCCCGGCTAGTCAGTACAGCGGGTCCTCGGCCCGAACTCGAGATCGCAGTTGCCCAGCACACGAGTCCGGACGGTAGCCTTATGCCGCATGAACGACTCCGTCGTCGTCAAGGTCAAGCCCGGCAGTCGTACGAGACCCCTTGTCGAGGTCGGTCCTGACGGTGAGCTGACGATCTACGTCCAGGAGCCAGCGGTTGACGGCAAGGCGAACGACGCGGTCACCCGGTTGCTGGCAGCCCACCTTCAATTGCCAAGAAGCCGAGTCGAATTGGTATCCGGAACGACGTCGCGGCTCAAGCGCTTCCGCGTGAGCCGTTGAGCAGCGCGTCGCACGCTAGTGCGGATTCTCCGCTGATCGCCAGGACAGACCGGCACAGCGGGAGCCGATACGGTGTATTCATGCCTCGCGTGGACTACGTAATCCACTACGTCGAGTCGCTTAGGCGGTCGGTGACGTTCTACCGCGACGTGATCGGGCTCCGGGTGCGGACCGAGGGCGACGGCTATGTCGAATTCGAGATGGATAACACCAAGTTCTCGCTTTTCGAACGGTCGAAGCTGCCGGGGCTCATCGGTCGCGAAGGCGGCAACGCGCCGTGCGGCGAGATCGGCTTCCTGATTGAAGACGTAGATGGGGAAGCGGAACGGTTAAGAGGGCTCGGTGTCGAGATCCTCAGCGGACCGGTGGATCGGCCATGGCATGAAAGGACGCTCCACATCGCCGACCCGGACGGCAACATTATCGAATTCGCGCAAAAGCTGCGATGATTCCCGGCCTGTCGTGCCGGTCGAAGGCCAGCGTGGGCGGGGAGCTCAGTGCTAGATAGCCGAAAGTCGGTTCGTAGGAGGCTGGCATTGTGCCCTGGTCCCGGGCGACGCCGGACACGTGTCACGCAAATTCACGTCGGGAAAGGGGCGACATGCCAGAACCATTGCAGGTCTTGGCGAACCTGGGCGGGTCTGCGGGAAAATGGATGCACCGACCGCAGCAGGGTCAGGTCATTGAAAAACTTTGAGCCAGTGGCGTTGCGACTCCGGCACATCGCCGAGAGCGATCGCCAACGTCAGGGTCATATCCTGGTAGTCGGGTCGCCTGGCGGCACTCACCACAATCGCGATGGACGACATTGCTCGTTCGGCTTCAAACCACGTCGGAGCACGCTGTGGTGAAGCGAACAATTTCTTAGCGGTTCGGGACGCCACGCAATCAGCCATTCGACCTCGGCGCCCACCCCAAGGAGACACCGCAGTGCACGCGCTCGCCAGATACGCCTCTACGGCCCAGATCAAGATCTCGTCGGTGCTCAGTGACATCCACGGCGTCTCGGGGCGGGCGATGATGGAGGCCCTGATCGCCAGCGCGCCCGGCTCCACGGGATCGGAAACTCCACTGCCCGGCTGGTCGAAGAAGATAAGCCGACCGAGCGATGTCATCGCCTCGACCCACCCTTGAACAGAGGGAAGCTCCGGCAGTATCTCGCAACAGGTGAACCAGTTCGGGACGAACACGATGTCGCGAGCGCCAGGGGGTGACGCGCGGTAGGCGACGCGCAAGTTCCCGTTCATCGCGTAGCGCGTCTCTGAGAACATTGCGGAAGTGTAAGCCGAGTAGCGGGTCGAATTTCGTCTCAGCGCTCTTCCGCCACATCTATCGATGGCA
This sequence comes from uncultured Actinomycetota bacterium, assembly GCA_963784665.1. GTDB lineage: Bacteria > Actinomycetota > Actinomycetes > Mycobacteriales > Mycobacteriaceae > Mycobacterium. Next base: position 170,830 of record CAWASA010000014.1, on the reverse strand, counting down.
GCGGCCCACCCCGCCTCCGGGCGCGCGGTGAAGAGCCGCCACCGGGCGCAGCGGCGACTGTGTATCGCCGTGCTGGCGAAGCGGCGGGCACCAGCGATACGCCCCCTTAAAGTGTGGAGACGCGCCGCTGGTGACGAGCTAATGAAACCTCTTCTAGGAATCGTTTAGCGCCCTATGCTGGTGAATCGGGAAACCGGGGGCCGGAAGCGGCGGAGGGTCGGATGACCGCAGCGACCGCGTGCCGCACGTGTGGCACCGAGCCGCGTGAGGGTGCGCGATTTTGTGACGGCTGTGGTGCGCCGGTCGCCGAGCATGACACCCATGCGGAGTACAAGCAGGTCACGGTGTTGTTCGCCGATGTGGTCCACTCGATGTACATCGCCTCTGCCGTCGGGGCGGAGCGGCTGCGCGAGATCATGGCCGAAGTCGTCAACATCACGACAGCGATCGTGAAGCGCTACGGCGGCACGGTGGACAAGTTCACCGGCGACGGCATCATGGCGGTCTTCGGAGCGCCTCTAGCGTTGGAGGACCATGCCGTGCGGGCGTGTCTTGCGGCATTGGCAATCCAGGACGAACTCGCACGGTTGGCTGCGCAGGTTCGCGATCATGACGGCGTCGAACTGGCCTTGCGCATAGGGCTCAATTCGGGTCAAGTGATCGCTGGCGAAGTCGGTTCGGCTTCCTTGGGCTACACCACTATCGGCGAGCAGGTGGGGATGGCTCAACGAATGGAGTCGGTCGCTCCACCTGGCGGTGTGATGCTCAGCGCGTCGACAGCGCGACTAGTTGATGGCGCAGCGGCTCTCAGTGAGCCTGAGTCGGTTCGCATCAAGGGTGCCGATGAAAGCTTTCCGGTCTGCCGCCTGCTGGGCATGCGCCAGGATCGGACGGTCAGGCGCGCTGAGTCGAATCTGGTCGGTCGGCGCTGGGAGATGTCCGCCGTCGAGGGCTTGTTGGACCGTGCCATCGACGGGCACGGCGCTGTGGTCGGCGTGGCAGGACCACCTGGCATCGGCAAGAGCCGTTTGGTTCGCGAGGTGGCGGGTATGGCGAGTCGCCGCAGTGTGGAGGTGTTCGCCGCCTTCTGTGAGTCACACACCAGCCAGGTCCCCTTCCATGCCGTCGCACGGCTGCTGCGCGCGGCCACCGGCGTCGAGGGTCTTGACGGGCAGACCGCTCGCGATCGAGTGCGCGACCGCGTTCCCGACGCAGACCCCGAGGACTTGCTGCTGCTTGATGACCTGCTGGGCATCGCCGACCCTGACGTGGCACTTCCTGCAATCGATCCGGATGCGCGTCGGCGAAGGTTGACCGCGCTGGTCAATGCTGCGTCATTGGCTCGGGAAAGCCCGGCGGTCTTTGTCGTTGAGGACGCCCATTGGATCGATGCGCCCAGCGAGTCGATGCTGGCCGACTTTTTCACGGTGATCCCGCGAACCCCGTCGATGGTGCTGCTGACCTATCGCCCGGACTATCGGGGCGCGTTAACCCAGATCGCAGACGCGCAGACGCTAGCTCTTACGCCACTAAGTGGTTCGGAGACGGCAGCATTGATCTCGGAGCTGCTCGGGGCCGACTCCTCTGTTGGCGCATTGGCCCCGACAATCGCCGAACGGGCGGCCGGTAATCCGTTCTTCGCCGAGGAGATCGTTCGCGAACTGGCCGAGCGCGGTGTGTTGAACGGGAAGCCGGGCGCATACACGTCGACGGCAGAGGGTGCTGAGGTGAACGTGCCCGCCACGTTGCAGGCGACCATCGCCGCGCGCATCGATCGGCTTGACCCGAAAGCCAAACGCACATTGAGCGCAGCGGCAGTGGTCGGCTCGCGGTTCAGGCTCGACCACCTCACCGCGCTGGGCATCGAACCGATTGTTGCTGACCTGGTGGCGGGCCAGCTCATCGATCAGGCCGGCTTCACTCGACAACCTGAGTATGTGTTTCACCATCCGCTGGTTCGGGCGGTGGCTTATGAGTCGCAGCTCAAGTCGGATCGCGCCGAGTTGCACCGGCGGCTGGCCGCCGCGATCCAGGAACGTGACCCGGCTTCGGTCGACGAAAACGCAGCGTTGATCGCCGAACACCTCGAAGCAGCGGGCGATCTGGACGCGGCGTTTAACTGGCACATGCGTGCCGGTACATGGTTGACGCATCGCGACCTCACCGCCGCACGCGCGAGTTGGCAGCGCGCCCGGCATGTCGCTGACCGGCTGCCCGACAGTGATCGCGACCGCGCTGCGATGCGCATCGCTCCGCGCACCATGTTGTGCGGGACCGCCTGGCTGGCCGGGGGCAGCATGGCCGATACCGGCTTCGATGAACTGCGTGAACTTGCCGACGCCACAGGGGACAAGGTGTCGTTGGCCATGGGCATGGCCGGGTGGGTTTCGGCATTGATCGTTCACGGGCGTTTCCGCGAAGCATCGCTGTTGGGTTTCGAACTCACCAGCCTGCTGGAGTCGATCGGCGACCCGACGTTGACACTCGCGCTGCTCTACGCCCCGCTTACTGCCAAATTCCAGACGGGCGAATTGGCCGAAGTGCTGCGGTTGGCGCAACGCATGATCGACCTGGCTGACGGCGACCCCGCCAAGGGCAACCTCATCATCGGATCACCGCTGGCCGCCGCGATCACGCTGCGGGGGAACGCACGGTTTTACCTTGGTGATCCGAGATGGCGGCATGACATCGAGCAGTCCGCAACGATGATCCGCACATTTGACGCGACGCTCCGCGCGATAATGCTGCTGTTCAAATATGTTCTCACCATCTCCGGCGCGCTGATATCGCCGGATGCGGCGGCCCTAGATGAGACCGCTGAGCTACTGGAGATCGCGGAGCGATCCGGTGACGATTTCACGCTCGCGTGCGCGCGCTTCGTACGCGGCCTTACGCTCGTGGCCAGCGATGATTCCCAACACGCAGACGGCCTTGCCATGCTTGCTGGGGCCCGCGAAGCCGCCGTGCACGAGCGCTTCACGCTGCCAGCGGCTTGGCTCGTTGACACCCGTCTCGCCGAGGAGAAGGCCCGAACCGGCGATTTCGACGGGGCGATCGAACTGTCGCGCGCTGTTATAGAGGAAGGATTCGCCTCCGGCGGCACGCTTTATATTGGCGTGCCGACCATCGTCCTCGTGGAAGCCCTGCTACGCAGAGGTACAGACACCGACCTGCAGGACGCGCAGACCGCCATCGAACAGCTCGCGGCGGTGCCCACCGAACCCGGATTCGTTATCCACGACCTATGTCTGCTGCGGCTGCGCGCACTATTGGCACAGGCTCGCGGTGACGACATCACTTACCGCGAATATCGGGATCGCTACCGCAACCTGGCGACATCGCTTGGCTTCGAGGGGCATATGAGTGGGCCGAGGCGATGCCATGACCGCGGCTGCTCCTTCGGGGGTGGTGACGTTCTTGTTCACCGATGTTGAGGGTTCGACCCGTCGGTGGGAGTCAGACGCCGACGTGATGCGGGCCGCACTGGCCGCCCATGACGAGGTGTTGCGTTCGGTGATTCAGACGCACGGAGGGTTTTTGTTTAAGCACACCGGTGACGGCGTATGCGCTGCGTTCGCCTCGCCCAGGTCAGCGGTGGATGCGGCGGTGGCCGCGCAGCGGGAGCTGGAGTTGCCGGTGCGGATGGGCATCGCAACCGGCGAAGCCGAACTGCGGGACGGGGATTACTTCGGCACTGTGCTCAACCGCGCGGCACGGGTGATGGCCGCCGGTCATGGGGGTCAGATCCTATTGGCCGAGTCGACGGCGGGTCTGCTCAGTGGTGTGGACCTGGTCGACCTTGGGCCGCGACGGTTGCGGGACCTTCCCACGCCGGTCGGCGTCTTCCAGGTTCGAGCGCCTGGCCTGCGCACGGACTTCCGCCCGCTGCGCACGCTTGACCCGACGCCCGGGAACCTGCGCCCCGCAGCCACCAGCTTCATCGGGCGCGAGTCGGAGATTGCCGAGGTGATAGCGGCGCTCCATCAGCATCGGTTGGTGACATTGACTGGTGTGGGGGGAGTCGGCAAGACTCGCCTGGCGCTAGAAGTTTCGGCGCGTCTGGCCGATGAGTTCCCTGACGGGGTTTGGTTTTTCGAACTGGCAGCGGTGACTGATCCCGCGGCGGTACCCGATGCGGTGGCGGCGGTGCTGGGTATCACACAGCAGCCGGGTAAGACCATGAGCGAGTCGGTGGCCGCCGCGCAAGAGGGCCGGGTCCGGTTGTGGGTGTTGGACAACTGTGAGCATGTCGTTAGCAGCGTCGCGGATTTGGTCGAGGCGATCCTCGCAGCCTCGGCGACCGTGAAAGTCTTGGCCACCAGTCGCGAGGGAATCGGTGTCGCAGACGAGCGGTTGTGGCGGGTGCCTTCACTGGACGTCGGTGTAGCCGTGGAGCTTTTCGTCCAACGCGCTCAAAGCACTGTCTCGGGATCGTTGGCTAGCGAGACGGCTGCGGTGGAGGACGTTTGTCGCCGCCTCGACGGGATCCCATTGGCCATTGAGTTGGCCGCCTCACGGATGGCATCGATGACGGCGGCAGAGGTGCGTGATCGTCTCGATGACCGATTCAAACTACTGGTCGGGTCACGGCGGGGGTTGGAACGCCACCAGACGCTGCGCCAAGCGGTGGCGTGGTCTTACGACCTCCTCGATGAGGCCGAAAAGTCTGTGTTGCAAAGATGTTCGGTGTTCTCCGGCGGATTCGACCTCCAAAGTGCATGCGCGATAATTCGATCCGATGGCATCGACGAGTACGCCGTCCTCGATCTGCTCGATGCGCTGGTGCGCAAGTCATTGCTCGTGGCTGATCGGTCGTCGGGAGCGACCCGGTTCTCGATAATGGAGACCATCCGCCAGTTCGCCGAAGAACAACTCGTCGCTAGCGGGACCGCTTCGGAGGTCCGGACAGCGCATGCCAGGTACTTCTCCGGACGCGAAGCCAACATCATGGCCCTATGGGACAGCACGCGCCAACGTAAGGCCTACACGTGGTTTACCACCGAGCTCTCCAACCTACGGAGCGCATTCGGCTGGGCTGCAGACCACGGCGACCTCGATGCCGCTGCGGCCATCGCGACGTGGGCGGGTCTTCTTGGCGTGGCGATCGAAAACTATGAGCCGATCGCGTGGGCTGAAGAGCTGATCGAGCCCGCCCGCGACGTCGACCATCCCCGGCTTGCCGCTCTGTACTACATCGCGTCGTTTTGCTACACAGCTGGACGGGTCGAAGAGGCCGTTCGGTACTCCGACGCTGGCCAGATCGTTCTCGGCAGAAACCGCGATGTGCTGCCATACGGCATCGAAGGCGCGATTGGAGGCGCCTACATGTACGTCGGGCAGCCCGAACGGTGGGCCGAAGTGTGCCGCACTGAGCTGCGGCGACGCCGCGACGCGCCGGTGAGCATCCGCACAAGTCTAGTTATCGCGCTTGTGTTCGCCGGTTGTGTTAAGGAGGCGATGGTTGCCGTGGACGGCCTTATCGAGACCGCGGAGGCAACCGAGAACCCATGGGTGCTTTCCTTCGTGCTCGCTGCCTACGCGACTGTGTTCGGCGATACAGAGCCCCCCCGTGCACTCGACGCCTTCCACCGGGGCCTGATGATCGCTCAAGACAGCGGCAACCGCTTCATCGAATCCCAACTGGCGGCCCTCAATCTGTCCCGCCTTGAGGCCGCGCATGGTGACCTGGCGTCCGCATTCGACCATCTCAGTTTGGCAATCCGGAACATGCACGACTCGGGCAACGCCACAACGATGCGCACCGCACTGGCTCTCCTCGCCACGGTCTTGGACCGGCTCGGGCGCTACGAGTCGGCGGCCACGATCGCCGGGTTCGCGAGCATTCCCCTCACAGAAATGGCGTACCCCGAAATCACCACAGCGATCGCTCACCTGCGCGATGTCCTTGGCGACCAGACCTACGAATCGCTCGCCCGCAAGGGCGAGACGATGACCACCGCCGCAATGGCGACCTATGCATACGACCAAATCGACCAGGCCCGAGCAGAACTGAACGCGGTCTCGAAATAGCAATGGGGCCCCCTGTGGGGACGCCGTGTATGCGCGAAAATCGGGTGCGGTCGCTCGCCGAGGTCGAGTGTTCTTGGCGCAGGTGAGCCCGTGAAATAGTTTGATCCTGGGAGTCGTTGGCGGAGATGCGCATTGTTGCCATGAGCACGAGGGTCCGACTCGATCCGTTCGTCCGTTGACTCCTGCGAGCGGCCGCGATTGTGTTCGGTTGCGTGGAAAGGACACCGGGAATGGAAGAGGTCGACGAGGTCGAACTGGTGGTGCAGCGGGTGGCGGCGCTGGATCTGGGTAAGGCCACGCTGGAGGCGTGCATGCGGGTGCCGCACCCAGGTAAGCCGGGGCGGCGCATGCAGGAGATCCGGGGCTATGCCACCACCACCGCGGCGCTGCTGGAGATGGCGATCTGGCTGCGGCAGTGGGGTGTTGAGCGTGTGGTGATGGAGTCGACCAGTGATTACTGGAAGGGCGTCTATTACTTGTTGGAGGCCGAGGGGTTCGACTGCTGGCTGGTCAACGCCCGCGAGGTCAAGAATGTGCCGGGGCGGGCCAAGACGGATCGCGCTGATGCGGTGTGGCTGGCAAAGGTGGCCGAACGCGGCATGTGCCGCCCGTCGCTGGTGCACCCGCCGCCGATCCGCCGGCTGCGCGATCTGACCCGCTACCGCCGTGCCCTGGTCTCGGACCGGAGCCGGGAGATGCAGCGGGTGGAGAAGCTGCTCGAGGACGCCCAGATCAAGATCTCGTCGGTGCTCAGTGACATCCACGGCGTCTCGGGGCGGGCGATGATGGAGGCCCTGATCGCCGGGCAGCGCGACCCGTGGTCACTGGCCCGGTTGGCCAAGGGCAACGCCCGCAAGAAAACCGACCGGCTCGAGGAGGCGCTGCGCGGGTTCTTCACCGACCACCACGCCACGATCCTGCAGATGATGCTGGACAACATCGACCGGATCAGCGCCCAGATCGCCGCGCTGGATGCCCGCATCGCGGAGACAATCGGCCCTTTCTCCCGCCAGGCGGCCCAGCTCGCTGACATCCCGGGTGTGGACACCGTGGCCGCCGCCGAGCTGATCGCCGAGATCGGCGTCGACATGGCCCGGTTCCCCACCGCCGCGCATCTGGTGTCATGGGCCAAGTTCTGCCCGCAAACCCACCAGTCGGCCGGCAAGTCCCGCAGCAAGGCCCGCGGCAAGGGCAACCCCTGGCTGGCCGGCACCCTCGGGCGGATCGTGTTCAGCGCCACACGCACCGACACCTTCCTGGGCGCCCGATACCGGCGCCTGGCCCGGCGTCGCGGTAAGCCCAAGGCCATCGTCGCCGTCGGTAACTCAGTGCTGACCGTCGTCTACCACCTGCTCTCGGACGCCGACCTGCACTTCTGCGAGCTCGGGCCCGCACACTACGAATCCCGCATCAACAAGCATCGTCGCGCCCGTGATCTGGCCACCCAGCTCCAAGCGCTCACAGGTCAACACATCGTCATCCGCGACGGCAAAGCCATCATCACCGACAACGCCGCGTAATCCCGACGCAAACAACATATCCGGCTTCGCCGGATGCCTTCGGCCTGCCCACTCACCATCCGATTTTCGGGTCAGACCACATCTGAGGGTCTCGAAACTCGGTGTCGTGTTCTTCGCCAACGCTTCGAGGCGCGGGTACGCGAAATGATATCGGCGGCGATGCGAGGGAAGATGGTCGCGTTCGCGTGGCCGGAGCTTGGCCACCCGATCATCAACGTCATCAGCCAGGTACCGCCGAACGTGAGCTTCACGGTGCCACCCAACGCCCGGGCCGCCAGCTTCTACAACCAAATACTGCCGGGTTCGTTAAACGTCACCAGCGGCGCGGCGCCGCTGCAGTCCCAATCGAGCAGCTCCTAAACCCCAACCAGGCCGTGGACTTGACCGACGCGGGCCCGCTCCTATCGCGGCATTCATCATCGCTGTCTTCGCGGCCTCGGCCACCTTCATGCATGAACCGCTCGATATCGACATGGTTCAGGAAGCGAAGCAGGTTGGGCAGCCGGGTTCGTCGGTTGGTGGCCACGGATTTGGCCACAGAATACGGTGGAACCGATGCGAACAAGCGGGACGTGGCGAGACAGGTTGGACCGCTGAACTGCGCTGAACTGCAGCTATGAGACCGAGCGTAGTGGGGAAGACCGCGACCGGCTAGCTCATAACCCAGAGGTCGCAGGTGCGAATCCTGTCCCCGCTACCAGCGGAAATGGCCCTCGGAGGAGACTCTGGGGGCCATTTTCATGCCCGATGGGAACACTTTTGGGAACGTTCGCGGAGCTAACAACACATTGGGAACGTTCTGCGATGCCGGAGCCGTCTTCGGCAGCGCACTGGGCGCAAAGAGCGCGGCTCGGATGGGAGAATCGCTGATCCGGCTGCTTTCTCAACGGACCAGCCGACGCAGTGCCATTTAGTATGGGCCGGGGACACGTCCCACGACGGGAGGCATATGCCGAGGTCCCGAGACATACTGCATCGGTTTCGATCTGCTGGGACGCCAGGAGCGGCCACGGCGACCGGTGTCCCGGCTGACCGGGTCGCCGAGCTGTCGGCCGAGCTCGAGCCGGTGCTGGCACGGCTCGCCGCGGTGCAGGAAGAAGCCACGCGGATCCGTGCCGAGGCCCAGCAAGAAGCCGAGCGACGCCGGCAGTCCGCGGCGGAGGACGCGAGCGCTCTTGTCGCCGCCACGCACCGGCAGGCGGCGGCCGAACGTGCGGACGCCGCCCTTCGCATCGCCCGGCAGGCCGAGGAAGGGACTGCGGCGACTCTTGCTGCCGCCGAACGGGATGCCATGAAGGTGCGCCGCCGCGCCGCGGAAAGGATGCCGGCCTACGTCGAGCGGGTGGTGTCGGCGGTGAAGGCCGCGTTGGACACATCGGAGGGACACGCTTCGTGAGCTCCTCGTGGGTCGCGGGGGTGGTCCGCGCCAAAGCACTGGCCAGGCGACGTCTGGGTGCGGCCGGGGTGCGAGCGGTTGCGAAGTCGCCGGGACTCGGCCCGGCGCTGGCCATCCTGGCTTCGTCGCCTTATGGGCATGACGTGCGTCCGGGTCAAAGTCTGGGCGCCGCTCAGCACGCGGTCGCCGCGTCATTGCTGTGGAACATGCGGGTGCTTGCGGGTTGGCTTCCCCGCGGGAACGTGGACGTCGTGCGCCTCTTCGCAGCGGGTTACGAGGTGGCCAATCTCGACGAGCACCTCTGGACGCTGCAACACTTTCCGGAACCTGACAGCGAGCCCGCAAATCCGCCCTACTCGCTCGGGACGCTCGGAACTTCGTGGTCGCGGCTGTCCTCGACGACCACACTCACCGGGATCGCGGAGGTGCTCGAAACGTCGCGCTGGCAGTTGCGTGGTTGCCGGACACCGCGCGAGTTCCATCTGGGACTTCGCCTGGCCTGGGCCGATGCCGTGGTCGCGGATGTACCTGAGGCTGCCGGTTGGGCGCGGGCCGCAGGCGCGCTGCTCGTGCTCAAGGAGGTCCTCCTCGAGGGCCACAGGCTTACCGATCCGCTGGCGCTGCGCGCGTCATACGTGCTGGGACCGGCGTTCGTCGGTGCGTTGGGCAGCAGGCTGGTCGACCTGGCGGAGCTGCGGGACGGCCTCCCCTCGGGCGCCAGGTGGGTGCTGGACGGCATCGATCAGGCCCAGGACCTCTGGCGCGGCGAGGCCGCGTGGTGGCACCGGGTCGAGCGGGACGGGTTCGCCCTGCTGCGGGGTTCCGGCTACGACGGGGGACCGGTGGTCGGTGCCCTCGCGGTGTTGGCTGTGGACGTCTGGCGAGTTCGTGCGGCGCTGGAAACAGCGGCACGGGGTGGTGCGGGACCGGCGCTGGAGGCTTTCGATGGGGTGGCGTGACGCCGCTGCACCGCTGCGCATGCAGCGGGTGGCTCTGGTGTGTCCCAAAGCGGGGCTGCGGGACATGCTCGTGCACGTTGCGGACGCCGGAGTGGTCGAGATCGATCGCACCACCCCGGCAGGTAGCGCCGGGGGGGCCGCTAGCCTCGGGGGCGCGCGCCCTGCTGGATCACCGGAACCCCGTTTGTGCACCACCGCACCTGACCCCGCTGACCTCGAGCGTGTCGGGCGAGACGATCTACTAGCCGGGGAGGCTGAACTCCGGTCGTATGCAGACGAGGCGGTTGTCCGCGACGGGCTCGCGGCTCTGGCAGGCTGGGTTCCAACTACAGAGTTACCTCACCTGACTAGCCGGCTGGCGGACGTCGGCGCCGGCGTCGTGCCTATCCCGGCGCCGCGCGGCGTAGACCCCCCGACCTTGCTGCAGCGCGGAAAGGGCATGCGGCGGTCGTTCACGCCGCTGGTCGAGACGTACGGGACAGTGCCGTACGCCGACGTCGACCCCAGCGCGCTCGCCGGTGTCGCATACGTGCTGATGTTCGGAATGATGTTCGGGGACGCCGGACACGGTGCCCTGCTCGTCGTTCTCGGATTCCTGATGCGCGCCGGCAGGCCCCGCGCCGTTGCCCGCTTCCAAAAAGGCTGGCCATTCGTCGTCGGGTCGGGGCTGGCCGCGATCGTGTTCGGGTTGCTCTATGGGGAGTTCTTCGGTCCCACGGGAGTGGTTCCGGTGCTGTGGCTGGCCCCGCTCGACAAACCGGTCACGTTGATGGCCGTCGCGCTGGGCGTGGGCGCGGTGTTTCTTGCCGGTGCCCAGATCATCGGGACGGTCAACCGATGGCGCGAGGGAGGGTGGCCGCTGGCACTGAGCGCCTCCTCCGGAATCGCCGGTGCGGCCTTGTTGGCCGGCCTCGGCATCATCGCGTTCGGGGTGATCGGCCGACTTCCGTGGCTCATCCTGGCCGGCGCACTCGTCATGGCGGGCGGTATCGCCCTGGCGTACATCGGATTTCTGGCCGCGGCCGGTAGCGGCGGTGCGGGCATCACCCAGGCTTCCGTCGAAGTGTTCGACGCCGTGATGCGGGTCGGCACCAACCTGATCTCCTTCATCCGGTTGGCGGCGTTCGGTCTCACCCACGCAGCGCTGGGCATGATCGTGTGGGACGGGACCGCCGCGCTGGCCAGGTCAGGCGGCGTCCTGGTGGCCGCTGCCGTCGTCGTCTTCATCGTCGGGAATGTGCTCGCGTTCGGCCTCGAGGCACTCGTTGCCGGGGTGCAGGCGCTGCGTCTTGAGTACTACGAGCTGTTCTCCCGTATTTTCGTCAGCGAGGGCCGGCCGTTTCGCCCCTGGCATGTCCCCACCGATCGCAACGGTGAATTCCAGTCCATCAACGGCTCGACATTGATCGGCGCTACCCTCGGGAGAAAACCATGATGATCTGGGTTCTTGCACTTCCCGTCCTAGTCGCCGGGTTCGCCGCGACCAGCCGGTTGCTGAGGCGTCGAGGGCGGACCGCCGTGCGAATCCTGGTGGGACTCAACGCGTTTGTCTTCGTTGGCGCGCTGGTGGCGCTCGCCTTTGTCGCCACCGCGGGCACCGGGGCGGCCGAGGTAACCACGACCGCAGCGCAAGGGGGCGGATCCGGGTCCTCGTCGTCGGCCGCGCTCATCGGCGCTGCCATCGCCGTGGCGGGCTCCTCGCTCGGGGCTGCGATCGCGGTGGCCTACACCGGTGCCGCCGCGCTGGCGGCGATGAGCGAGCGGCCCGAGTTGTTCGGCCGCGCCATGGTCATCGTCGGACTGGCCGAGGGAATTGCCATCTACGGCCTCATCGTCGCGATCATCCTGATCGGCAAAGGGTGACCGAGATGGGACGCGTCGCCGTGATCGGCGAGCAGACCGCGGTGTCCGGTTACGCGCTGGCCGGGGTCCTCGTCCTGCCGGCCGAGGGCGACGACGCGGTCCACGGCGCCTGGAGCAGCCTGCCCGACGACGTTCAGGTCGTCATTTTGACTGCTCGGGCGGCCCGCGCCCTGGGCGATGCCGGTACCGCGGAGCTGCTCCCGTTCACGGTGGTCATGCCATCGTAACTACGGCCCCGATGTCTGACCTGATCGATCCACTCGCGCCCGTGCGAGAGGAGCTGTTGGCACGGGCGCGAGCCGATGCCGAACAGGTCCTCGCCGAGGCCGATGCCGACGCCGCCGGCACCCTGGCAGCGGCGCGCAGCGAGGCGGACAGCATTCGCGACGCGGCGCGGGCAGAAGGAGAATCCGATGCCGCGGCGGTGCTCTCTGCGAAGCGTGCGCGGGACCGACGCCACGCCCGGACGATCGTGCTGGCCGCGCAACGGGAGGCCTACGACGAACTACGTTCCCAGGTGGTGCAGGCTTTGCCCGCCATCCGCGACGACCCCGGTTACGGACCGTGGCGGGACCGTCTCGCCGAGCATGCCCGGACCGTGCTCGGAGCGGACGCCGTGGTGAGCGAAGCCTCCGACGGCGGGGTGCTCGCCGAGGCGAACGGTCGGCGGGCCCGCTACACCCTGGGGGACTCGCCGACGGCGTGATCCAGACGATGGGAGCGGACGCCGAAGGGCTCTGGTCGTTGTGAGGGCATTATGAGCGGAGAAGTGTCCCGGGTGTCGGGTTCACTGGTCGAGTTCGAGGGTCTGGCCGGGGTGGCCATGTATGACGTGGTGCTGCTCGGCGAGCACCGGCTGCCGGGAGAAGTCGTTGCCATCGCCGATCGCCAGTGCACCGTGCAGGCGTATGAGGACACCGGCGGTCTGGCCCCGGGTGCCCCGGTCGTTGCTCGCGGCGGACCACTTTCGGCGGAACTGGGACCCGGGCTGCTGGGCTCGGTGTTCGACGGACTGCTGCGCCCATTGTCCGGGGCCGGAATCTGGCTGGTTCCGGGCGCGACAGCGGCTGCCGCCGACCGGACGTGGCAATTCACTCCCTCGGTTGCAAAAGGCGCCTCCGTGTCGGAGGGTGACGAGCTCGGTTCGGTCGGCGCCGACACTCCTTTGCCGCTGCGGATCCTCGTCCCTGCCGGCACCGCCGGTGTGGTGCAGCACATCGCGAAGGCGGGCAGCTACGCCGCGGACGCGGTGGTTGCCACTGTTGCCGGGGTCGACGTTGCGCTCACCAGCAGGTGGCCGGTGCGGCGTCCCCGGCCCTACCGCGAACGTCTCAACGCCGAGGAGGGCCTGCACACCGGGCAGCGGGTACTCGACCTGCTCTACCCGGTGGCCCGCGGCAGCAGCGCCGCCGTGCCGGGCGGATTCGGTACCGGTAAGACGATGCTGTTGCAGCAGATCGCCAAGTGGTGCGACGCCGACGTCATCGTGTATGTCGGGTGCGGCGAGCGCGGCAATGAGATGGCCGATGTGGTCGACGAGCTCAGCGTGCTCGAGGATCCTCGCACCGGCGACCGGCTCAGCCGTCGCACCGTGATCATCGCGAACACCTCGAACATGCCCATGATGGCGCGTGAGACCAGCATCTATACGGGTGTCACCGTCGCCGAGTACTTCCGGGACATGGGGTATCACGTCGTGCTCATTGCCGACTCGACGTCGCGCTGGGCAGAGGCCCTGCGGGAGTTCGCGTCTCGGACCGGGGCCCTGCCGTCGGAGGAGGGATATCCGGCCAGCCTCGCCTCGGCCATGGCGGCCTTCTACGAACGGGCCGGGCACGTCGTCACGCTCGGCGGACGCCGAGGGTCGGTCACCATCATCGGTGCGGTCTCGCCCCCGGGCGGGGACATGACCGAACCGGTGACCGCGCACACGCAGCGGTTCGTCCGTTCGGTGTGGATGCTCGACCGGGACTTGGCCTACGCACGGCACTATCCGGCGGTTGCGTGGTCAGGATCGTTCTCCCGTGATGCCGAGGCGCTGAGCGTGTGGCATGCGCAGCAGGGAGATCCGGCATGGGCTCACCGCCGGGAGCGGGTCAGCGCGTTGCTCTCGGACGCCGATCGGCTCGGCGCTCTCGCCGATCTGGTCGGCATCGGCGCGATGCCGGGTGCCGAGCGCATGGTCATGCTGGCCGGGCGGCTGCTGCGCGAGGGTGTGCTGCAACAGAGCGCGTTGAACCCCAATGACGTCTTCTGTTCGGCGGCCAAGGGTGCGGCGCTGGTCGAGGCCGTCCTCACGGTCATCGACCGATGCGACGCGCTCGTCGACTCCGGCGTTCCTGCCACGGCGATCGAGGAGACGGACTTCGGTCCCGTGCTGCGCGCTGCGCAGGAAACCGGCCCCGAGGACTTCCAGGGAGTCCAGAAGCATCTGGATGCCATGCTGACCCGACTCGGGGAGCTGTCATGAGTATGGGTACATTCGGCGCGCTCGAGTACACCGATGTGGCCGAGCTGCGAGGGCCGCTGCTGGTCGTCCGCGGCGCGTCGAGTGTGGGCTGGGACGAGTCCGCGCGCATCGAGCTGGGTTCTGGGGAGGCCGGGGAGGTAAGAAACGGGCTCGTGCTCGAGGTCGACCGCGACCTGGCGGTCGTCCAGATGCTCGAGGGAACGGAGGGTATGCGGCCCGGCGACACCCGTGTCCGCTTCGCCGGCGAGACCCTGCACATCCCGGTGGGACCCGGCTGGCTCGGACGGGTCTGCAACGGTAGAGGAGAGCCCATCGACGGGGGCCCGCCGATCTTTGGTGTGCGCCGCGCTCCTGTCTCGGGTTTCCCGCTCAACCCCACGTACCGCGAGCCGCCCGCTGACCCGGTCATCACGGGGGTCTCGGCCATCGACGCGCTGACCACCGTAGTGCGGGGACAAAAGCTGCCAGTGTTCTCGATTGCCGGGTTGCCGCATCTCGAGCTCGCGACTCAGATCGCCGCGCAGGCCAGCGCGGGTGATGAGCCGTTCTCGGTCGTCTTTGCGGGCATGGGCCTTACCCACCTCGACACGGCCGCTGTGCGAGACGCCCTGGAGGCGCGCTCAGCCGCCGGCGAGCTGGTGTTGTTGCTCAACACCGCTGACGACCCGGTGGTCGAACGGATTCTGACACCCCGGATCGCGCTCACGGTCGCCGAGTATCTCGCTTTCGACACGGGCAGGCATGTGCTTGTCGTGATGGCCGATATGACGGCCTACGCGGAAGCGCTGCGGGAGGTGTCCGCGGCAAGGGGCGAGATACCCGGCCGCCGAGCGTATCCGGGCTACCTCTTCAGCGACCTCGCCTTGCTCTACGAGCGGTGCGGCCGTATCCGTGGGGTGCCCGGGTCGGTGACTGTGCTTCCAGTGTTGACGATGCCCGCCGGGGACATCACCCATCCGGTTCCGGACCTCACCGGATACATCACTGAAGGCCAGATCGTGCTCTCGGCCACGATGCAGGACGCCGGTATCTACCCGCCCGTGGAGCCACTGAGCTCGCTGTCCCGACTCATGCGCAAAGGTGCGGGACCAGGACGGACCCGGGAGGATCACCTCGACGTGGCCGCTCAGACCCTGGCAGCGTTGGCCCGGGCCCGGCAAGCGCGTGAGCTGGCCGAGCTGATGGGCGAGGACGCACTCAGCGCCACCGACCGCGCGTATCTGTCCTTCGAGCGCGCGGTGGAGCAGCGCCTGCTCAACCAGCGCCGCGACGAGGCGCGGACGCTCGACGAGACACTCGACCGCGCCTGGGAGGCGCTGCGGGTTCTGCCGCGCCGGGAGCTCACGATGCTGCCGAACTCAGTGCTCGACGCCCGGTACGCCGGCCCTTCCGCGGGGCGGCGAGCGTGATGGCCAAGATCCTGCACATGCCCCCCGGACGAGCCGGTCGCCTGTGGCTGCAACATCGGCTGTCCACCGCGCAGCGCGGCGCGGATCTGCTCGACCACAAATTAGGGATCCTGCGCGCCGAGCGGGAACACCTCGCGCTGGAACGGGACAGGATGGCTGCCGAGTGGGAGTCGGCGAGCCGGGAGGCGGAAAACTGGCTGTTGCGCGCAGTTCTGCTCGGCGGACAGCGGTCGGTCCGGCTCGCCGGCGCACCGGCGCCCGCCGAAGTTCAGATCCTCTGGGAGCAGTCGATGGGCGTGCGCTATCCGGCCGAGGCCACCTGCACCGTGCCGGACCCCGCGCCCGACGCGCCGCCCCCGACCAACGCCGCGCTGGTCACGGCACGTGACTGCTATCGACGCGCGGTGCAGGCCGCCGTCCGGCAGGCAGCCCGCGAGACGGCGGTCCGTGTACTCGAGGCGCAAGAGACGGCCACTCGTCGCCGACTCCGGGCCATCGAAGACCGGTGGATACCGCGCTTGCAGCAGGCGCTGACCGAACTGCAGTTCAAGCTCGAGGAAGACGAGCACAACGACGCCGTGCGCTTGCGCTGGGCGGCGGGCAATCGTACCGGCGCCGAGCGAGGCCGCGGCAGCAGAGGAACGCCATGACGACCCGTATGTTCCACAAGGTCCTGGTCGCGGTCGACGACTCACCGGCAGCGCTGGCCGCGGCCCGCGCCGCAGTCGACTTCGCGGCGCGCACCGGCGCACAGCTTCGTTTCGTGCACGTCACGAGCGACGGCAAACTCCTGCGTGCTCTCGCCAACAGGGGACACGACAGCGAGCTGGCAACCAGACGCAACAAAGCCGCGATGGCACTCCTGCGCCATGTCGGTGCAGAGGCCGAACGTGCGGGAATCCAAGCCGAGACGAAACACCTCGAAGGCGATCCGGCCGCGAGTGTGCTCGCGGAGGTGAGCGATTGGGGCGCCGCCCTGCTCGTCATCGGCCGATCCGACGTACGGGGAGCCGGCAGGCCATACGTCGGTACGGTCACCCGGCACGTCCTCGAGCTGGTCGACATTCCCGTCCTGGTCGTCCCGCGGCCGAGATGAGACCCGCCCGACATGCATGCCAACAGGTGACCAAAGCCCCGCTTCCGAATGCGGTCCGCCGCATAACGTGAGCGACACCGACTGTCACGTCTAAGCCTGGAGCGAGGTTCATCTGAGATGTCGGCCTATCCAACCGGTCGCGGCATCGTTGTCGGCGTCGATGGGTCTCCGGCGTCGACCGCAGCGGTCCGATGGGCCGCGCAAGACGCGGCACTGCACAAGGTTTCGCTGACGATCGTGCATGCGGTGGCGCCGATCCCGTCCGCTTCGGGGATCTGGGGGGAGGTCCCGGTACCGGCCGGCTATGCGCAGTGGCGCGAGAGTGAGGCGAAAAGATTCGTTGACGACGCGCTCCACGTCGTCGAGCAGAGTGCAGCCGAGATCGGTCCGGTGTCCGTTTGTACTGAGTTGGTCCACGGCGCGGCCGTGCCTGCGCTGGTTGACTTCTCGAGTAGTGCCGACATGCTGGTGGTCGGCTGCCGGGGGCTGAACGCGGCCAGCCGCGCCATGCTCGGATCGGTCAGCGCCGGCGTAGTGCGTCGGGCGCACTGCCCGGTCGCTGTGATTCACGACGAAGATCGGACCACGGCACGGTCTGGGCACGCACCGGTTCTCGTTGGCATCGATGGGTCTGCATTGTCAGAGTTGGCCACTGACATCGCTTTCGACGAAGCATCGCGTCGCGGCGTCGAGCTGGTTGCGTTACACGCGTGGAGCGACCTCGCCGAACTCGGCCCCCCGGCTATGGGTTGGTCGCCGGCGGAGTGGTTAGAAGTTCACGACCGTGAGGATCACGTGCTGGCTGAATGGCTCGCGGCGAGGCAGAAGCGTTATCCGGTTGTGGCGGTGCGCCGCCTCGTGGTCAGCGGTCGACCGGGTCATGCTCTTATCGAGAACGCGGAAACTGCTCAGCTCGTTGTGGTTGGCAGCCGCGGGCGCGGTGGGTTCACAGGAATGCTGCTGGGTTCGGTCAGCAGGGCTGTCGTCAACTCCGTCCCGACGCCTGTGATCGTCGCTCGTACGGCGTAGTCAGTCGTTAGTCCCGCAATTGCAGGGGCAAGTGTGTGCCGTGTCCATGGTGGAGCCGCAAAACGTACGTGAAAAGCACAACGCAGACTTGCTGAAGCAACGGATTTGATGGCTCGCAAGCTTCTGAAAATGGCAACAGATGACGAATGATGTGCCCCGGGTTTCCTGGAGTTGTGTTGCTGGGTTTCAGGCCACAGGTTGGGTGGTTTGGTGAAGCAGTTCGAACTCTATCGGAGTGCGCATGCCGAGGGCGGAGTGGCGGCGTTGACGGTTATGGAAAATCTCGAGGTAGTCGAAGATCGCGTTGGCAACTCGATGCGGGCCACACTTGACCTGCGCTTTTGCGACTAAGCGGACCGGGAAAATCCCTTGTGTGTAGCTCATAACCCAGAGGTCGCAGGTTCGAATCCTGTTCCCGCTACCAGGCAAAATGGCCCAGGAGGACCCTCCGGGGCCATTTTCATGCCCATTGGCAACACTTTTGGGAACGCGCGATGCCTGAGCGCGGCTTCATCGAGTCGGCCGAGTGGGCGGCGAACCGTGACTGAGGGGCCCGGTTTCAGAAGCCGGGGCTGTTCTGTTCCGAATTCAAATGATCTCGCTAGCCCGACGACGAGCTGTTCGTCGACACAGATGTGCCGCCGACGCGGCAGGCACGAAGATAGCCGACCGGTCGACTACTATTGGAGGCATGCCGCGCCCGCCGAATCCAGAGGTGCGTCGCCGCCTGCTTGAAGCGGGTCTCGCCCTCGTGCACGCGCATGGATTCGCCGCCAGCGGCGTCAAAGACATCACCGACGCCGCCGGCGTGCCCAAAGGGTCGTTCTACGCATATTTCCCCAGCAAAGAGGCTTTTGCCGCGGCGATCCTCGAACACTACTGGGCCGATATCGAGATGCGGCTCCTGCCAATCCTTCAAGCGGACCGGTTGGCGCAGGAGCGGATCACGCGCTTCTTCCATGCGCTCGCCGATGAACACGAGGCCGGCGATTTCCTGCTCGGCTGCCTGGTCGGCAACCTGTCGCTTGAGCTTGGCGGTTCGAGCGAACCGGTACGCGCCGAGCTCGTCCGCATTCTCGACCGCTGGGACGCGGCTCTCACGGCGTGTGTGCGTTCCGGCCAGCGGGGCTCCGGTGACATCCGAACCGACGTCGATGCGGGGGAGCTCGCCTCCCTGCTGATCGAGGCGTGGGAGGGCGCGGCCCTCCGCGGGAAAGTGACCCGCAGTCGCACCCCATACGAACGGTTCGAAGCGGTCACTGTCCCGGCACTTCTGCACTGACCCGTTGTGGCCGGGAATGCCGGAGTTGCGGCTCTTGTTAAATAGACGACCGGTCATCTGTAGTCGTACAGACTGACCCGCCCCTTTCCGACCAGCGAGGATGGCCCGCATGACAGACCTGACGATCTACGCCGAGCCGGATAACCCTGCGCTGCCGATTTCGGAGTTTGCGCTGGATTTTGAGCCCGGGATGGCCGCCAACCTGTGCGTCGAAGGCCACCTGCGCGAACTCATCGAGCAGGGCTTTGAGGTCGCTGTCGTCAAGGACGCCACGGCGGGCCCGCGCTTGCCCGAAGGCGACGGCTACCTCGCCGCTCTGGTGAACTTTCGGTTCCAGTGCGGTCTGGACCACGGCCGAGGCCGTCGCACGCCTCAAGGAGGGAGGCCGATGACTGCGCCCCATCATCGCGCTGACCTCACGAAACGCATTGTCCCCGAACGCATTCAGCGGCCGGGCATAGCTAACCCAAAAATTGATGAACAAGGAGGCCGCAAGCCATGGCATCGAATCAGAATCTGAGTCAGCACAGATTCGCCTTGAACAACGGCAGTGGCGCGATTCCGGCACTCGGCTTTGGCACGTCGCTTTCCGATAACAGCAAGACGCGAAATGCCGTCAAGACCGCGGTCGAGGTGGGGTTCCGCCACCTCGACGCTGCCGAACGGTACCGCAACGAAGCCCAGGTCGGCGTAGCGCTCAAAGAGTTGTTCGCGGACGGGAAGATCCGCCGTGAGGACCTGTTCGTGACCACCAAACTGTGGAACAACAACCATCGACCCGAACGAGTCAGACCCGCGCTGCAGGCCAGCCTGGACAGGCTCGGACTGGACGCGGTCGATCTATATCTGGTGCACACGCCGTTCGCGTTCAGGCCCGGCGATGACCAAGATCCCCGCGACCCCCACGGCTCCGTCGTCTACGACGACGGAGTCACGTTAGAGGAAACCTGGGCCGCGATGGAGAGCCTTGTCGACGAGGGGCTTGTTCGGGCGATAGGCCTCTCGGATATCGACGCCGAAGGCACCCGAAAGATCGTCGATACCGCCCGAATCAAGCCGGCGGTCGTGGAGGTCGAGTCGCACCCGTATCACCCGCAATGGGAACTGCATGAACTGTGCAAGACGCACGGGATCATCCTGTTGGCATTCGCGTCGCTGGGGCACGCGCTGGAACCACGACTGCTCGACGACTCTCTCGTTGTCTCCATGGCCCGGCGTCTCGGAAAGACTCCTGCACAGGTGCTTCTGGCCTGGGGTATCCAGCGCGGCACCGCAGTCCTCACGGCATCCGTGACGCCCGCCCGCATCAGCGAGAACTTCGATGTCACTGCGCTTCCCGAGACCGCGATCCAAGAGATCAACGAGCGTCTCGAAACTCGGTACCGGTTCAATTCCGTCGTAGACGCGGGAGAACCGGGATTCGTTGAGGTGCCCCAGGGCGGTTGAAAGCACGCGGTTGTTTTCGTCGCAACGAAAGGAATCACGATGACGTATTCCGCCCGCGTCGAGCCCGCCTGCCGCCACCGGCAAGGCTTGAGGGATCGTATCTCCATCAGCCGGTCAGGGCTGAACAGATGACGGTTCAGAGCCGGCCTGCCGCTGTGGGCTTCCACAGCGGCGAGTTGGCTGTTCAACGGCAAGCCGGCGTCGAAGCACAGGCCGCCCGGCTCGCGCCGATGGTTGCCCTCTTCCAATTACGTGCCGGGATGGCCGCATTCATCTCCGAGGCGACATTCGCGGCCGTCGCCGCACGCGACCGGACCGGGCGGCTTTGGACCTCACCGCTACTTGGGCCACCCGGTTTCCTGCAGGCCGCCTCGCCGACCACACTGGAGATCAACACGCCACTGCCGAGCGCGGACCCCCTCCACGGCCTACCTCGCGGGCAGCTGGTTGGTGTCATCGTCATCAACTTCGTCACCCGGCGACGCGTTCGTATCAATGGTCTCCTCACCTCTACTGAGGCGGGTCGGCTGACCATCGACGTCGACCAGGCCTACGGCAACTGCCCCCAATACATCCAGCAGCGGCGCGTACACATCGATGGAGCACCTCACGACAAGCGAGCGCAGCTGTATTCTGGAAAATACGTTGCGGCCCGCAGATATTCGCCTCATAGAGGCCGCTGACACATTCTTTCTGGGTACCACCCACGCCACCTCCGGCAACGACGCCTCCCACCGCGGCGGCCCTTCCGGGTTCGTTCGCGTTGCACCAGAGCACCTGTGGTGGCCCTTCGCGGGCGGGCGCGCATGGCCCAGCGTTCACATCAGCCGCAGACGTATGATGCTGTTTCTCTGGTCACAATTTGTTCGACCAGAACCGTTCGAGGGCTACCAGCGGAAACGACCCCCGGAGGCTTCTCCGGGGGCCGTTTTCATGTTCAAAGGGAACACTTTTCGGAACATGAGCAATGCTCATGGTTGGGCGGACCGCTCGCGTAATACATGCGGATCACCAACGTCAGCGCTCATCAGATGCCTCTTCGTCTGAGGCGTTGGAATGCCGCGCCTTCCGTCGCTTCGGCACCCAGTCGGGACCTTCGATCTGGTCAGGCGCGAGCCACATCATGAGGGCAAGGTTGTAGCAGACCAGCACCCCCCACAACACGATGGCCGCAGCGGTTAACCCCAGTGGGCCCGGAGCGTGATGGGTCGCGGCCGCCGCAGAAATGATTACTAATCCGACCGCGCAGATGCTCATAGCCGCGCTGTACAACAATGCCAGCCGACGATGGATCATCGCCGCGGCCGCGGTTGCGCCGACGCCCAGCAGCACGCAACTCAACGCCGGGGTGAGGACCAGCCCGGCCACGGAGAACCCGACGCCGACGGGCGCGACCAAAAAGACGCCGACCATACCGACCCCGCCGAGGAGCGCGGTCGCGAGGGCTTCGGCGGCCAGCATCCACCGTGACTGACGCCAATGTGCCGGATTGAGGCTGACCCGGCGCAAATCGGATGTCGCACCCGGTACCGGCCCTCTCGTATCTCGCACGACTGCTCCTGATTCCCTGGTGGCGTAGTTCCCCGTGTGACTACTTAGACAAGCCTTCAATCAGAAATATCCAGAAGGAGGACATGCAAACCTGATAGCTGTATGTCGTGTGATGACGACGTGACTGCGACAGAGTCGGATTTTGGGGCCCTGCTCCCGAGCGGCGAGCAGCGAGTCGGCGGTCGTTTCGCGGCCAAGCGTGGCGACCAACCCGTGGCGATCGGCCAGCCCGGCCGGAAAGCACCGCCCTACGTGGGGGTGCAGATCGACGAGCACGAGTCAGTACCGGTAGACGAGGATTTTGTGCCGATCACCGCCGGGTGAAACGAACAGCCGGCGTCCCGCAGTGTCGACCCCCAGCCACCTGGTGTCGCTGGGCGCCCACCCGGGAATATCGCTGAGTGACACGAATTTCGTCAGGGTGCTCGCGCCATCGGAGAGCACAAACAGATCAGTCGAGTTGAAAAATATGACAAACAATCGCCCATCACCGGTGGCCGCAAACCCTTGAACATGTCCCGGTCCAGTGAATTCCCCTCTCGGCGTGCCGGTGCCAGCGTCAAAGACGGAAATCCTCGTGGGCGAGATGACCGGGTCAGCCCCGACTGCGACGTAGGCAGTATTCGTCTTCGGCTCGAAGCCCATGGCCATTGGTTCGCCTGGGCCCTCGACAGGCGTGCGCCATTTCTCCTTCAACATCTTGTCCGCACGCGCGACACCGAACGCATTCAAGTACAGAACGTCACCACTCGCCGAGTCCACCGCGATCGATCCAACCATCGGGCTCTTGCCCTTGACGTTTGGCCCGACGACATTCTCGCGGACGATGTGGCCGTCGGCATCGAACTGGACGAGGCACGCGCCCTCGTCGGCGGCTCCACCGCCATACACCACGTCGGTCGCCTTGTTGATCGCAAGCACTTGTAAGTAGCAGGACGGCTTCTGGGCGGTCGACACGAGCGTGTCCGAGTCCGTGCTGAACACCTTGATATCCCCCGACATCATGAGCGCGTACCCACGCCTGAGCTTGTCATTGACCACGAGGGATTGCTGCAAGCCCTTGATCGACGTGTCGAACCGCTCAATCGGCCCTGACGGTGCGGACAGCGAGACGACATACTGTCTCCATTGTGGCGGTCCCCCCGATACGTCCTCCATGCCACTTGCATACAACTTGTTGGCCGAGGCACTAAACGTCAGATCCATCGGTTCAAACGGCAGAGCTATGGCGGTCGTCAGCGGCGGCGGGCCAGTTGAGGAAATCGTCGCGGGCTGGGACATTCTTAGGGGTTGTGGCGGCGTCTTATTGAACGAGCAGCCAGGGAGAATTGCGGTTAGCGCGATCGCGACTGCCCAGCACAACTGCCGGTTCCGCATGGCGGCAATTGTCGCACGGGTGGGCGTGCACTGGCTCAGCCGTGTGCCCGCCAACCCGACGACGACTGGATCTCCTTCCTGACCGCGCGGAGCCGCGAGTTGGTGCTGGGGTGGGCTGTTGTGGTGCTGACCATGGCCGCGACGAGGACGAGTCGAGGCTGCCACCGTATCCGGTCAACGTGATGCGAAGCCGCCCGCGAAAACGGTCTAGTATTTCCGGCCCTGCGGCCGGATGCCCACACCGGCCGCCGTCAGGATCTCCAGCACGGTCGCGCGTCCCAATCCCAACGTGGCGCCCCCCGCCGGCTGCTCATACCGCGGTCGTAGCGCTCGATCACATTCACGAAGACGGGCAGTGATACGCCATCGCTGCGGTACCGCGAGAGGACATGCGAGCGCCCGTCAGTCACTTCTGCATCATCTTGCATATCTGGCGACTTTGTGTTCGACCAGAACCGTTCCAGGGCTACCAGCGGAATTGGCACTCGGAGATTCCTCCGGGGGCCATTTTCATTGGCTTTGGGGCACAGCGCGGTGCTTATCTGGCTCTTTGGTGTTGAGAGTCCGTTCATTGCGCGAAGGTGAAAGCGGTTCGCGTGCGGGACGGCCGTCGCGGTACATTTCTGTGGTCTTCGTTATTGCATATGTGTACAGAGCCCCTGGGTGCAGACGTGGAGTCGGGGGAACCATCCGCCGCAAACGCGCGACGCCGCGCGGCGCAGACGTGAGGGGCAGCGATGACGACGCCAACAGATCCACCGTTGGTGGGAAAGGTCAACTCCCCGCGGATCCCGCCGTACAGGTTGATCACCGTCGCCGTGCTCGTGGTCTGCGCGGTGATTTTTGTTTTGGTGTACATGCAGTTCCGGGGGGATTTCACCCCGAAGACCAAGCTGACGATGGTGGCTTCGCGGGCCGGGCTGGTGATGGATCCGGGCTCCAAGGTCACCTACAACGGGGTGGAGATCGGTCGGGTGGCCGACATCTCGGAGGTTGTGCGCGACGGCAGGCCGGCCGCCAAGTTCACCTTGGATGTGTATCCCCGCTACCTGTCGCTGATTCCGGCCAATGTGGATGCCGACATCAAGGCGACCACCGTGTTCGGCGGTAAGTATGTGTCGTTGACGACGCCGAAAAACCCGTCGCCGCAACGGATCACACCGCACACCGTGATCGACGCCAGGTCGGTGACAACGGAAATCAACACGTTGTTCCAGACCGTCACCTCGATCGCGGAGAAGGTGGATCCGGTCAAGCTGAATCTGACGCTGAGTGGGGCCGCCCAAGCGCTCGCCGGGTTGGGCGATAAGTTCGGACAGTCGGTGGTCAACGCCAACGCGGTCCTCGACGATGTCAACCCGCAGATGCCGCAGGCTCGTCGCGACATCCAGCAGTTGGCCCGTCTGGGTGACACCTACGCCGACGCGTCACCGGATTTGTTCGACTTCCTCAACAATGCGGTGATCACCTCGCGCACGATCAACCAGCAGCAAAAGGACCTGGACCAGGCGTTGCTGTCGGCGGCCGGGTTCGGCAATACCGGTGCGGACATCTTCCAGCGCGGCGGGCCGTACCTGGCGCGCGGAGCTGCCGATCTGGTGCCATCGGCCCAGCTGCTGGACACCTACAGCCCGGCCATTTTCTGCACGCTGCGCAACGAACACGATGCGTTGCCCGCCACGGGTGCAGCCGAAGGGGGCTTCAACGGCTACTCCTTGAACACGAACACCGAGGCGCTGTCCGGGTTGGGTCTTGTGCTGAACCCGGTGGCCGCGTTGCCCACCCTGGCGTCACTGGTCGGCGGCCTGGCCGGAGTGGTAGGCGGGGCACCGAACCCTTACACCTACCCGGAAAACCTGCCGCGGGTGAACGCTCGCGGCGGCCCGGGGGGCGCCCCAGGTTGCTGGCAGAAGATCACCCGCGATCTGTGGCCGGCGCCCGAGTTGGTGATGGACACCGGCAACAGCATCGCACCGTATAACCACCTGGACACCGGATCGCCGTATGCGATCGAGTACGTCTGGGGCCGCCAGGTAGGGGATAACACGATCAGCCCGTGAAAATCACCGGGGGCAAGGATGCCCTGGCGATGCCTACCGCGATAGGTTTCGCCGGGCCGCTGTTGGCCTCGCTGCCGCGCCTGCGCGTACCGGTAGTCGTCGGCGAGCTGATCGCGGGGTCTGATCGTCGGCAAGACGGGGTTCGCCGTCGTCGATGTCACGAACCCGACGTTTCAGCTGCTGGCGAACATCGGCTTTGCATTGGTCATGTTTGTCGTGGGCACCCATGTTCCGGTCCGCGGGAGCGAAATACGCTCGGCGTTACCACTGGCCCTGGCGCGGGCGGTGTTGGCCGGGGGCGCCGCGGTGGTCCTGGGTTTCGGGTTGACGGCGGAGTTCGGAACCGGCCACGCAGCGCTTTACGCGGTTCTGATGGCCTCGTCGTCGGCGGCGCTGGCGCTGCCGGTGATCGATTCGCTGCAGTTGCGGGGACCGCACGTACTGTCCGTGACTGCGCAGATCGCTATTGCCGATGCCGCCTGTATTGTGTTGCTGCCGTTGGTGATCGACGTCCGACGCGCACCTGCGGCAGCACTCGGTGCGCTGGCGGTAGCGGGCTGCGCGGTAGTGCTCTTTGTGTTGCTGCGCGTGGTCGACCGCAGGGGCTGGCGTCGGCGCCTGCACGTCTACTCCGAAGCACCGGTTTGCGCTGGAATTGCGGACCAACCTCATCGTGTTGTTCGCGCTGGCGGCGCTGGCCCTCACCACCCGGGTGTCGATCATGCTGGCGGGCTTCGCGGTGGGTCTGGTGGTCTCCGCGGTCGGCGAGCCGCGACGGCTGGCACGCCTGCTATTCGGGATCACCGAGGGCTTCTTCAGCCCGCTGTTCTTCGTCTGGCTGGGCGCTTCACTGCAGGTACGTGATCTGGGTTCGCACCCGAAACTCATCCTGCTGAGCATAGGACTGGGCTCGGTGCCGTGCCGGCCCATGGCGCGGGCAGGCTGCTCGGCCAGCCGCTGACCTTTGCGGTGCTCTCGGCCGCGCAGCTCGGCGTGCCGGTGGCCGCGGCCACCATCGGCACCCAGGAACACCTTCTCGCCCCCGGCGAACCGGCGGCGTTGATATTCGGCGCCTTGCTGACGATCGCCGCCACATCGATCGCGGGCAGGTTGGCGGCGCGTGACCAGGTCGCGACACAACCCGATAAGCCCGCTGAGACTGACACGCACGGGACATAGGCCCCAGCACCCATGTGACGAAGGGCCTCCTGCGCTGGGACCTCGGCACCCTACGACACACGACTGAAGCACTGCCATCGGATTCCGTTCGGCCCTACAGGCCAGGTCCGCGGAGTGGTCGGATAAGCCCTTAAGGCTGATCGAGGAGGCTGTGATGAAGCTAGCAGCGTATGTGACGCGCATCGATCGGTTAACCCTGGCCGCCAACCACTTGACCTTGCGACGGCAATATCGGCGAGCCATGCCCACGATGACGATGTACTGCGTTACCGATCGTCTGCACGGCGGTCGCGCGGTTCGGGTGCCCGGTCATGAGATCGCACCCATCGTGTCGGCGTGGCTGGCGGAGCTGGGTGCCCACAGCCCTCTGGTCGAAGATCTGGCGCGAGCGGCGTGCGTCGGCGACTGGGCGGCGGCTTATGCCGTCGGCCACCAATTATCCGTTGATGTGACCATCGCAGCCGCAGCCTAACTACGCGGCGAATCCATCGTGTCTGGCTCACACCGGTATTGGCCCAAAGTCCTTTGGGGTAGAGCCGTCGTACTCTCGTCCGGCCGGTGTCATTGCGCAATCGTAGATGCCAAGAAGCTTTACCGAAGGGAACAACAGCCATGAACGCGCGCTTTCCGGATGCCGGCACTGTCCGGACAGCCCTGACTTTGGCGTCTCGAGCGCCTTCGGTGCACAACACCCAACCGTGGCGGTGGCGGGTAGACGCAGCGAGCCTGCACCTGTACTCCGACGCGAGCCGCCAACTGCCCAACACCGACCCGGATGGCCGAGACTTGATCTTGAGTTGCGGTGCGGCGCTGCACCACTGCGTTGTTGCATTCGCGGCAGTTGGGTGGCAATCCAAAGTGACTCGGCTGCCGAATCCAGCCGACCCCAATCACCTTGCCGCGATCGAACTGTCTCCGTACCCCGCTGATTCCGTCGATATAGCGCTTGCCGCAGCGATACCGCGGCGGCGAACGGATCGGCGCTACTACAGTTCCTGGCCGGTGCCCGTGGCCGATATTGCACTCATGGCTGCGCGGGCAGCCCGAAATGGGGTGACGCTGTGCCAAGTCGAAGACATCGACAACCTGCACAAGATTGTCGCTCAATCTGTCCAGGATCACCTGAACAACGATTATCTTGCCGAGCTCACGGCATGGAGTGGGCGCTACGCCTCGGTAGCGGGCGTTCCTGCCCGTAATACGCCAGTGCCGGACCCTAACGCGAAGATCCCGGGTCGGTTCTTTGCCGGTCCGGCGCTGCCTATGCCATCGGACTCGTCATCTGGCGACGACAATGCCGTCGTGCTTGCGCTCGGAACCCGCAACGACGACCGGCTGACGCAGTTGCGCGCCGGTGAGGCCACCAGCGTCGTGCTCCTTACCGCAACGTCGATGGGGTTGGCCAGTTGCCCGGTCACCGAACCGCTGGAGACCCCCGAAACGCGGGAGGCGGTCCGATCCGACATCTTCGGTGACAGCAACTATCCGCAGATGCTGCTACGGGTGGGCTGGGCGCCAATCAACGCGGACCCGTTGCCGGCGACACCGCGGCGCGAACTTTCCGATTTCGTTGAGTGGTTGACCGGTCGCGAGCACAACATCGTCCAATAAGCGCGGGATCGACGAAGTCTTAACCAGCGAATAACTGTGCGGTCCAAGGGAGTTAGGATGGAAACGTTCACGTTAGACCCGCGCTGCTGGCACATCGCTCGCATCTTCGGCCGCAACCCGTTGCTTCGGCGCGCAGACCGCATCGAAGCGCTGGTCATGTTGGTCGCGCTCATTGCGTCGCTGGTCGCGATTCCCGTCGCCGGAGTGGTGGGCGGGATGACCTATGGCGCGCGTGATCGCCTGTACACGCAAGAAGCACACGAGCGACACACTGTCATGGCAACGGTGACCGACGCCCGAGTCGAGGACTTGGGTATTACCGTCGTGCAAGCGAAGTGGCCGGTAGCGGCTGGCCAGCGCACCGGCGCACTGCAACTCTCCGACCAAGTCAAGGCGGGCGAGAGCGTCGAAATTTGGGTGGACAAGGACGGCAATCCGGTAGTCCCGCCAACACCGGCTTGGCTCGCCGTGGGGGAGGCGCTTGGTATGGCAGCGGTGACATTGCTGGCTGTGGGTGTTGGGATGGCAGCAGTTGTAGCCGCCGTCCGGTCACGCCTGGATCGGGCACGCGACGCGGCGTGGGAGCGTGAGATCAGATGCCTCGCAGACGCCTCGTAGAGGATCGCCGGAAGCATCGGGGAGTGAGCCAACGCATGCACGTTATGAACCTCTATACAGCGCAGTCGAATTGACGGATGATGTGTGGGTGAACGGATACGGCGAAGATTCCGATGTCGCGTTGTTGGATGCGGCCACGCTTCACCGGCTGGTCGAGGTATTGATCGAGCGCGGGTATCGCGTCGTCGGTCCGACGTTGCGAGACAACGCGATTGTGCTCGACGAACTCGAGTCGGCCGCCGACCTGCCGCGGGGGTGGGGCGTCGAGGTGGCTCCCGGGCATTATCGGGTGCGCCGACGCGACGACGATGCGGCGTTCGGGCACTCGTCCGGGCCACAGTCGTGGAAGCAGTTTTTGCACCCACCGCGGCGTCGGTTGTGGTCCGGCGGCCGGGACGGGTTCGCCACTACCGAAGCCGACGAGGAGGTCCCGCGGTACGCGTTCCTCGGGGTGCGTGGGTGCGACTTGGCCGCGATCGCGACCCTCGACCGGGTGCTTGGCCGTGGTCAGTTTCCCGACAACTCGTTCGTCAGACGGCATCGACAGATCTTCGTAGTCGCGGTGAACTGCACGGAACCGGGCGGGCTGTGCTTTTGCGCTTCGATGGGCACCGGCCCCGCGGTCGGACCAGGTTACGACCTTTCCCTCACCGAGCGCCTGGAGGGCGATGCCGTGACCTACCTCGTCGATGTGGGCACTCAAGAGGGCGCTGACGTGCTCGCGGCTATTCCGCACCGAGCCGCCGACAGCGCGGAGATCAGCTCCTCGCGTGCCGCTGTTGAGGAGGCATCGCATCGGATGGGCCGCGAGATGCCGGACATGAACCTACGGGACTTGCTGATGAGGTCACGCGAATCGCCACAATGGGACGAGGTGGCCAGTCGTTGCCTGACGTGCGGCAACTGCACGATGGTATGCCCCACCTGCTATTGCACCAGCACCGAAGACGTCAGCGATCTGACCGGTGAACACGCCGAACGCTGGCAGCACTGGGCGTCCTGCTATGAGTTCGATTTCACCTACGTCCACGGCGGCGGCAGTGTGCGCCAGTCCGGCGCATCGCGGTACCGGCATTGGTTGACCCACAAGCTCGGGACGTGGCATGACCAGTTCGACATGTCGGGCTGTGTCGGTTGCGGACGCTGCATTGCCTGGTGCCCCACCGGCATCGACATCACCGAAGAAATGAACAAGATGGCCCGGGATGACTGACGGGGTGGGTACCGCCCCGCCACCGGCATCGGCTGACTCTTCCATGGCGCCAATCCCATACCGGGTACGTAGCCGTGTCGTGGAAAGCCCCGATTCGGCGACGTTGTGCCTGGAACCGCTCGGCGAAGTGCTGCGGACGCCGCAGCCCGGAGAGTTCATGATGCTCTACGCATTCGGCGTGGGGGAAGCGGCGATTTCGATCAGCGGCGATCCCACCGTCACTGACGGCTCCATCACCCACACCATCCGCGCGGTCGGGGCGGTGAGCCGTGCCCTGCACGACGCGCGGCCGGGCGCCATCGTCGGAGTGCGGGGCCCGTTCGGCACCACCTGGGGGCTGCAAGAAGCCGCCGGGCGGGACCTGGTCATGGTCGCCGGCGGCGTGGGTCTGTGCCCTTTGCGTCCGGCGGTGCTGGGTGCGCTGGCGCAGCATTCGCGCTACGGCAAGGTGACGCTGATCGTGGGTGCCCGCTCGCGGGCAGACTTCGTGTTCGCCGCCCAGCTCGAGAAGTGGGCCGATGATCCGCAGATCGAACTGCATGTGACCGTCGATGTTCCGGTCAAAGGCTGGCGCGGCGAAGTGGGGCTGGTGACCGAGCCGCTGCGTCGGCTGGCGTTGGATCCCGACCGCACCACCGCATTCCTGTGTGGCCCGGAGCCGATGCTGCGGTTCGGCGCCGAGGGTTTGATGGCCAAAGGCATAGCCGCCCGCGATATTCGGGTATCGCTGGAGCGGAACATGCAGTGCGGGGTCGGACTGTGCGGCCACTGCCAATTGGGCCCGTTGCTGGTGTGCCGCGACGGGCCCGTCGTCGGCTACGACGTCGCCGGCCCCCTGCTGCGAGTCAAGGAGCTGTAGATGAATCCCACTCTGGCCGTGTGGAAGTTCGCTTCCTGCGACGGTTGTCAGCTGACCCTGCTGGACTGCGAGGACGAGCTGCTCACCCTCGCCGACCAAGTGGAGATCGCCACCTTCGCCGAGGCCTCCAGCTCGATGGTCGGCGGGCCCTATGATGTGTCGCTGGTCGAGGGCTCCATCACCACCCGCCACGACGAGCAACGCATCCGCGAAATCCGGGAACAGTCCAAGGTGTTGGTCACCATCGGTGCTTGCGCGACAGCCGGGGGAGTGCAGGCGTTGCGCAACTTCGCCGACATCGACGAGTTCATTTCCGTCGTCTATGCCCAACCGGAGTACATCGACACGTTGGCGACCTCCACACCGGCGTCCGCGCACGTCAAAGTCGACTACCAGCTGCCGGGCTGCCCGATCGACCGCGGCCAGCTGCTCGACACTCTCGCGGCCCTGCTGATCGGACGCAAGCCGCGGCTGCCGGCCAAGACGGTATGCACGGAGTGCAAAATGCGCGGAGTGACCTGCGTTCTCGTCGCCGACGGCACGCCCTGCCTCGGTCCAGTCACCCACGCCGGCTGCGGGGCGTTGTGCCCCAGTCATCGTCGTGGCTGCTACGGCTGTTTCGGCCCGTCCGCAACGCCGCAAACCGCGACGCTGATCCCGCTGCTCCGCCGCGACGGCATGTCGGACGGTGACGTCGAGCGGGTGTTCTCGACGTTCAACGTGGCCGCGTTCGCCGAGCAGCGGAGAAATGTGCGGACCAAACATGACTCCTGACATTCGGACGCTCAGCGTCGGCACGCTGACCCGCGTCGAAGGCGAGGGAGCCCTGCACGTCACCCTCAAGGACGGTGCGCTGGAAAGTGTCGAACTCAACATCTATGAGCCGCCACGGTTTTTCGAAGCGTTCCTGCGAGGACGCGCCCACACCGAGCCACCGGACCTGACAGCGCGGATCTGCGGCATCTGCCCGGTCGCCTACCAGTTCAGCGCCTGCAACGCGATCGAAGACGCCTGCGGCGTCGAAGTCGATCCGGAGCTGGTCGCGCTGCGTCGGCTGCTGTACTGCGGCGAATGGATCCACAGCCACATGTTGCACATCTATCTGCTACACGCACCGGACTTCCTCGGCTATCCCGACGCGATCGCCCTGGCCCGAGACGAACGGGAAGTCGTCGAGCGTGGGCTGAGGCTGAAGAAGGCGGGCAATGCGCTGATGGAATTCATCGGCGGGCGGTCGATACATCCGATCAATGTGCGCCTGGGCGGGTTCTACTCGGTACCCAGCCGGTCGCAGTTCGCGCCGCTGGCCGAACAGTTGCGCCGTGCGCTGGACGACGCGCTGGCGACGGTCGAGTGGGTGTCCGGGTTCGATTTTCCCGACCTCGAGCTTGACCACGAAATGCTGGCGTTGAGCCAGACCGGCCAGTATCCGATCGAGAACGGCGTCATCGCACGCAGCGCTGGGCGAGCGTTCCCGGTGGCCGACTTCACCGACCACGTCCACGAGTCGCAGGTGCCCTATTCCACCGCCCTGCATGCGACACTCGACGGCGGCCGGTACTTGACCGGGCCCCTGGCGCGCTATTGCCTGAACTCGTCGGCGCTGTCGCCGATCGCCGCCCAGGCGGCCGCCGATGCCGGGCTCACGGCCGAATGCCGAAACCCGTTCCGCAGCATCATCGTTCGTTCTGTCGAGGTGGTCTACGCGATCGAGGAAGCGCTACGGATCATCGACGACTATCAGCGTCCAGCTCGGCCATTCGTCGATGTTCCGGCCCGGGCAGGCATTGGACACGGCGTCAGCGAGGCGCCCCGCGGCCTGTTGTATCACCGCTACCGCATCGAGGATGACGGGCTGGTGTCCGCGGCGACGATCATTCCGCCGACGTCGCAGAACCAAGCCGCCATTGAAGCCGACCTGGCGCGCATGGTCTCTGACAACCTCGCACTCGATGACGCGGCGCTGACCGCCATGTGTGAGCGCGTGATTCGCAGCTACGATCCCTGCATCTCATGCTCGGCGCATTTCTTGACATTGACGGTGCACCGGGAGTGACTGCCGGCCGGGGGGGAATCGTCGTGATAGGCCTGGGCAACACCTACCGGCGGGACGACGGCGTGAGCGTCGTCGTCGCCGCGGCGCTGGATGATCTGGCGTTGCCGAATGTTCGTGTGGTAACGGGCATCGCCGAGCCCATGAGTCTGCTGGAGGCCTGGTCGGGCGCCGCGCTGGCCATGGTGATCGACGCCGCGGTCGCGGCTCCGTCGGTACCGGGCCGCGTTCGTCGCTGTGGTCTCAGTGACTTCGCTGCCGCACCCGAGGGCCTGAGTTCCCACAGTGTCGACGTCCGCGGCGCCCACGCGCTGGGTCAGGCGCTGGGGCGAGTACCCGACGCGCTCGTGGTGTTCACCGTCGAAGTTGCCGATACCGGTCATGGCATCGGCCTGACCCCGCAGGTTGCACGTGCGGCGCCAGAAGTGGTGCGCCTGGTTGTGGACGAAATCAACTGCAGTGGAACGACGATCGGCTGTGTAGGCAGGGATTACCGTGCCGATGACAAATGGCCCTCGCGAATGCGCGGCCACGCCAATTAATCTCACTACGATGGCGTGCGATCGCCCTGAAGTGTGTTCGCAGAAAAGGGTTGCGCGTGATCGCCCGGATGTATAGGAGGCGGGCACGGCATGAAGGGCAGCTGGGTTAACGGCGGCGCCGTTACAGCGCGTGCCCGCGAACGGGTCTTGGTCAGAGCTGATTTCCCCGTGGTCCGCTTCGTCAGCGTCTTGATGCTGCTGTGTGTCCTGGGATGGTTGACGGTGCTGGCCGCGCGCGTGTACC
The DNA here is from genome assembly GCA_963784665.1 of uncultured Actinomycetota bacterium. Taxonomy (GTDB): domain Bacteria; phylum Actinomycetota; class Actinomycetes; order Mycobacteriales; family Mycobacteriaceae; genus Mycobacterium. The sequence goes on along the minus strand of CAWASA010000014.1, from coordinate 137,023 downwards.
TCGGTTTCGACCGTGTTGCCCCAGGCCGGTTCGGATGGTCAGTGGCCTTGCTTGGCGCAGTGGCCCTGATCGCGCGCGGCATTTTTCTTGGCCGGCCCGTGACCACTGCGCATGCCCTGGCCGCGGCTGCCGCGGTGGGCGCAGGGCTGTTTGCCCATTTCCTGTCTTTTGGGATGCTGGGCAACTTTCTGGTCGCCGGCAGTGGGCTCGCGCTCATGTGGCCGACCACGGCCCAACCGCAACCGGAGATGCTGGAGCAGGTGTGGGCGCTGGTCAATGCCACACGTGGAGATCCGTTGGCGCCTTTTGCCATGCACACGAGCAAGAGCTATCACTTCAACACCGACAAAACGGCGGCCATTGCTTATCGCACCCGCCTCGGGTTCGCCGTAGTGAGCGGCGACCCGATCGGCGATCCCAGCCAGTTCGATATCCTGGCGGCCGATTTCGTTCGCATGTGCCGCAGCCGGGGCTGGCAGATCATCGTGCTGGCCGGCGGCGAGCGGCATCTGAGGCTGTGGCGCAAGGAGACGGTCGGACAGCCGGTGCTGGCGGTGCCGATCGGTCGCGACGTGGTCGTCGATGTTCGCCACTTCACTTTGAGAGGGCGCCGTTTTCGCAACTTGCGCCAAGCGGTACAACGCACCCGTAACTGCGGGGTCACCACCGAGATCGTGGACGAGCAGGAACTTGGGGGCGCCCTGGTGGCCGAGCTGACCGAGGTGTTGTACGCCGCGCATCGCGCCGCGCGCACCGAGCGCGGGTTTTGCATGAATCTTGACGGGGCCCTGCAAGGCCGCTTCCCAGGCATCAAGCTGGCCATCGCACGGGACCGGCACGGGCAGGTGGCGGCGTTTCACCGCTACGCAACCGCCGGCGAAGGAACAGAGGTCAGCCTCGATGTGCCGTTCCGCCGCCCAGACGCTCCCAACGGCGTTGACGAGCGGCTCAGCGTCGACATGATCGCCGAGGCGAAAAACCATGGAGCTGAGCGGCTTTCGTTGGCGTTTGCAGCGTTTCCGGAGATTTTCGATGCCACCCATCCGGGTCCGCTGCAGCGGGTCGCGTTTCGGTTGATCCATTTATTGGACCCGCTGATCCGGCTGGAGTCCCTCTACCGTTACCTGCGCAAGTTCCACTCGCTGGCCGAGCGGCGCTACGTGGTGTTATGTGCTCACCACATCCCGGCCGCCCTGATGGTGTTGTTGTCGCTGGAGTTCATTCCGCGCCAGCGCCATGTGCGGTTGACTCAACGCAGCGCGGCATAGTCCCAGCGCTCAGGCGCGATCGGACTTCTCCGGCGGCGAGCCGAACCTGAACCGGCGGCCCGTGACGGTCTCAGGGATGATCCGCACATAGTGCGACTTCTCTGACGCCGTCCACGGCAATACCTGGGCACGCTCGGCCTCCTCGATTTCCTCATAGGTGCGAAGCGAACGTGCGGTGCCCTTGACGATGACACTCCAGCCCTCGGCGACATTGTGGTCGTCGACCTCGAACAGCACGCGATTGTTTATCGCGGTGCTGACCAACTTGGTACCCTCTGCGGTGCGAAATAGCACAGTGCGACGCTGGACAGAGTAATTGACCGGGAAAATCTCGGGATGACCGTCAACGCTGGTGACCAGCCGCCCTAGCGTCACACCAGCCAGAAGATCCCAGCATTCGTGCACCGGCAGGATGGTGACCCCATCATCGGTTACCGACATCAGCCATCCCCTTCATCAATACGCGACTGCGCACTCGATACTACTGAAGAACGCCATGCAAAGGAGCCGGTCGGAGGTCCTGCGTCCCAAGGGACCAAAGTTGTTCAATCCCTTAGCCGGTACGTGGTGCATTGATATCTAGCGGATCTGCAACACGTCGTCCAACGGACGCCGCGGCGTCGCCGGCGGGAGGTGTTCCATTGGCGGCGCGATCCCGGCGCGGATCAACACTTGTGGCTCGCCGTGCTGGTCGATGAGTCCGCGCACGATGTCACGGCTTTCCTCCAGTTCGATCAGATGGGTGAGCGTACAGGTCGCCATGCCGGCCACGGTGCACTCGAGTAACACCGTCGACAACACTTCGCCACACCGCAATACGTCTGCCCTGGTGTCCTCGGGGGTCGATAGCACAAGGATTTTCGACCAATCCACCTTGACCTCTTCACGCCGATCCGCATGGCTCCTGACCGGAAAGCTGCGGGCCACATCGACCCGCCAGCTTTCCTTGTCGGACACCAGCGCGCTTGGCGGCATCCCCTCGGTCAATACGAACGACGAGGTCCACCAATCGAGTTCGGCATGATAGTACGTGTCGTCGCGGCGAAGTTCCTCGGTGAGCTGCGACGCCTCTACCAGCAGTGGTCGCACCTCATCGGAGAGCACATCCAGGGGCACTACGCTGTCGTCGAATGTGCTCCTCAGGACGGGTTCGAACAGGTCCCAGTACGTGGGACGCCCTAACGGCAGCCGATCGGTTCGGCGTTGCAGGATCGCCTCGGCCCGGCGCTGCTCGGCATCGGTGACGCGGTTCAATGGACTGAATTCGACCGAGGCCAAATGGTTGGGGTCATTCGGGTCGGGAAACCGTTCGATTCTCGGATCCCAGCCCGCTGCCGTCATAGCGACGCAAAGGTGGTTCAGGACAGCGCCACAGCTGAGGATCACTTCTCGGCCCGAATGGTCCGTGGCCGGCGTCGTCCGGTGACGGTCGACGAACAGGCGCAAGGCTCCGTTCTCGGCCACCCATCGCCAGGGCTGGCTGTTGTGCACCGATGGAGCGCGGCAGGCCAGCAGCACCGCTCTTTTGAGAACCTCGGTGTCCGGCGTATGCATGACGTCAACCTTTCGTCTGCCGCGAAAGTGCAACTGCCGACGGTGCCTCTTGGGAAAATGTTTCGCCGGTGGCACTTTCGCGGCTCAAACCTTGGTGAGAGCGCCACCCTTTGACGTTACGCGACGGGTTTGGACGCGTTCTTTTCCACGTAGCCGACCACATCGGCCAGTGTCCGGAGCGACGCGTAATCGGATTCCGGGATGTCGACGTGCAGCCGTTGGTGGATACCACGCAGAAAGCTCAGCCAGTCCATGGAGTCCAGATCGACTTGGTCGCGGAGCAGGACGTCGTCGCGAATGTCATCGGGTTCGATTTCAGGGGCAATGGTCGTCAGCACAGACAGAACCACACTACGAGTGTCTTCGTTAGTCATTGCACATCACTTTTCTAGGAGGTCGGGCTGCTGGAGCAGCTCGTTGATCGCGGTCAGGAACAACGCGCCCCGGTGACCGTCGCTTGCCCGGTGATCAGCGGCGAGCGTGGCTTGCACGGTGGTGACGACCCGGATCCCGCCGTCAATGACGCAGACTCGCTCCGCCGGCTGGCCAAAACCGACGATGGCCACCTGCGGCGGGTAGATAACGCCGAAGACTGCATCGACGCCTTTGTCGCCGAGGTTGGTGACCGTAATGGTCGGGTCCGACATTTCCGAACTCCGCAGCGAGAAAGAACGTGCGCGCGCCACGAGATCGGTGAGGTCACCCATCAATTCGTCCAGCTTCTTTTCCGGAACGTCGTGAATGGCCGGCGCAACAAGACCGCCGCCCCGCAGCGATATCCCGACACCAACATGAACCCCGGTCGCGGGCTCGAATCCGTCCTCTCGCCAGAACCCGTTGAACTCACCGAACCGCTGCGCAGCGATGCCGACGGCCTTCAATAGCAAGACAGCCGGCAGGACCCGTTCGTCAATGGATCGCTGCGCATTTCGTGTGGTCAGCCAGGACAGCGACTTCTCCAACGCAACCTCGTCGGCGAGGTAATAGTGCGGGATCTCCCGCTTGGACCGGCTCATCGCGGCCGCGATCGACTTCCGCATCTGTGCTGCACGATCGGCCGACGTCGGCTTGGTTGCCGGCTTGGCTACCGGCTTGGTGGCTGTTCCCACAGCCGCGGCGGCGTGCTCGACGTCGCTGATGGTGACAGCGCCCTGCGGACCGGTGCCGCTTACCGCGTCGATATCGACATGCAGCGATTGGGCTAGCCGCCGCGCGGCGGGCGACACCCAGCGACGCCGCCCAGGGGCCGCCGGCGGTGTGACGGCCCCGATCGGCGCACCCGACGGTGCCGCGGCCGGCTTTGCGGCGGGCTTAATCGAGGGCTGAGGCGTCGCAGCCGGACGAGGCCGCTTTTCCGCGCGCTCACCGGGTGCCAGCAGCGTGGCCAATGTTGTTCCGACTTGGACGGTGTCACCGACCGGGACGAGTAGCTCGTTGACCTTGCCTTCCTGCCAGCATTCGACTTCGACCGCGGCTTTGGTGGTTTCGACGATCGCCACAATCTGGCCGCGAGTTATCGTGTCACCGGGTTTGACCATCCACTCGTTCAGCGTGCCTTCGTCCATGTCGGAACCCAACGAGGGCATCTTGAATTCGATCATGGTTGGTCACCGAACAGGCTCTGTACGGTGGCGACGATTTTGGCAGTTTGGGGTAGGGCCGCCTCTTCCAGGTGCTTTGCGTACGGAATCGGAACTTCGGCACTGCACACCCGAGCAACAGGAGCGTCGAGGTCATAGAAGGCCCCCTCCATCACGCGTGCCATGACTTCTGCGGCCAGACTGCCGGTGCGCCAAGCCTCGTCGATGACGACGGCACGATGTGTCTTGCGGACGGATTCGAGGATGGTGTCGTCGTCAAGTGGACGCAACACCCGCAAATCGACCACCTCGCAGTCGATTCCGGCCAGAGACAACTCGTTGGCGGCGTCGAGCGCCTTCGGCAGACTACCGCCGTAGGCAATCACCGTGACGTCCTTGCCGCTGCGGCGGACGGCCGCCCGCGAGATGTCAGTGGGGGCGAGAACGTCGATATCGGTCGAGGCGTTGTAGAGCTGAACATGCTCGAAGATCACTACCGGGTCCGGGTCCGCCAGCGCCGGGGCGAGCATGCCATACGCATCCTCGACGGTGGCCGGAGCCAACACCTTGATGCCCGGGATGTGGGCATACCAAGGCTCGAGGCTGTGCGAGTGCTGAGCGGCGAGCTGGCGTCCGGCCCCCGTCGCCATTCGCACGACGAGCGGCACCGAGAACTGCCCGCCCGACATGTGGCGAAGGGCCGCCGCAGTATTGACGATCTGATCAAGCGCCAACAGGCTGAAGTTCACCGTCATGACTTCGACAATCGGGCGTAACCCGCCCAGCGCCGCACCGATTCCGATACCGACGAAGCCCAATTCCGAGAGCGGGGTGTCACGCACCCGCTCCGGACCGAATTCGTCCAGCAAGCCCTTGGACGCGGCGTAAGTTCCTCCATAGCGTCCGACGTCCTCGCCCATCAGCACGACACGCGGGTCGTCGCGTAAGGCGTCGCGAAGCGCGTCGTGAACAGCGGTTCGGTAGCTGGTTTTCATTGCGCCGGCTCCGGTGTGGGTGTTAACACGTCACGCTTGAGATCGTCGACGCTTTCCCAGGTCCCGGCCTCGGCGAACGCCACCGCGGCCTCGATCTCGGCGACGGCCGCCTCTTCGATGTCACGCACGTCAGCGTCGCTGAGAGTGCCGTCGCGCAGACACGTTTCGGTAAATGACCGGATTGGGTCGCGTTCGCGCCACCGTTCCACCTCGTCCTTGCCCCGATACAGTTCCGGATCGAACATCGAATGGGCGCGGAACCGGTAGGTGCGGAATTCGATGAAGAATGGCCCACCGGTGTCGCGGACGTGATCGACACCCTGCTGTGCGGCGGTATGGCATGCCTCGACATCCATCCCGTCGACAGCCAGGGTCGGAACGCGGTATGCGGCTGCCTTGACTGTGAGATCGGTCTGCGACTGTGCCCGCTCCAATGCGGTGCCCATCGCGTAAAGGTTGTTCTCGCAGCAGAACAACACCGGCAAGTTCCACAGCGCGGCCATGTTCAACGACTCGTGAAACGCGCCCTCGGCCACCGCTCCGTCGCCGAAGTAGCAGGCGGTCACCCGTTTGCGCTTCAGCATGGCGTCGGCCAGCGCTATGCCGACCGCGAGCGGCAGGCCACCGGCGACGATGGCGTTACCCCCGTAGAAGCGCTTGGACGCATCGAACAGGTGCATCGACCCGCCGCGGCCGCGTGAGCAGCCCTCCTGCTTGCCGAACATCTCGGCCATGATCGAGGTCATCGGGATTCCGCGCAACAGTGCGTGGGCATGCTCGCGGTAGGTCGCGACCACCGCGTCATCGTCGGCCAACGCGCGCAGTGACCCGGCGGCGACGGCTTCTTCCCCGACGTAAAGGTGCAGGAATCCACGAATCTTGGCTGCGCTGTAGAGTTCCGCGCATTTCTCTTCCATGCGGCGCACGCGGACCATGTCCGACAAGAGTTCATGGGCCAGCTTGGTATCAGTCATGACGGTACCCCCTGGGCTCGCGAGGCAGGTTGTCGCTCGATGGTGGAGGTGTCACCTTCGGGCAGCCCGAGTTCACGCGCCTTCAGCAGGCGCCGCATGATCTTGCCGCTGCTCGTGTGCGGCAACGCATCGACGAACTCGATCTCTTTGGGCGCCACGGTGGCCCCCAGCCGCTTGCGCGCGTGGCCCAGCAATTCCAGGCGCAGATCCTCGTCGCCTACCACACCATTTTTAAGTGTGACAAAGGCTTTGACCATTTCGCCGACGGTCGGATCGGGCTTGCCGATGACTGCCGCTTCGGCCACCGCGGGGTGGTCGGTCAGCGCGCTTTCCACTTCGAACGGACCGATCAGGTGCCCCGCGGACTTGATCACGTCGTCTTTGCGCCCGACGAACCAGAAGTAGCCGTCGGCATCTTTCTTGGCGAGGTCTCCGGTCAGGTAGAGCCCGTCCGCAAAGCAGTTTCGGTATCGCTCCTCGGCATTCAGATAGCCGCGGAACATCGAGGGCCAGCCGGGCTTGAGCGCAAGCTCGCCCTCGACGCCGGGCTCGTCGATGACCTCGGTTGTGCCGTCGTCGTTGTGGCGCACTATGTATGCGTCCACGCCGGGCAACGGGCGGCCCATCGAGCCGGGCTTGATGTCGAATGCGGGTGTATTCGCGATCATGATGCCGCCCGTCTCGGTCTGCCACCAGTTGTCGTGAATTGGTAAGCCCAGCACCCGCTTCCCCCACCAGACCGCTTCCGGGTTGAGCGGCTCGCCCACACTCGCGATGAAACGAAGCCGGGGAAACCGATACTGCGCAGGCAGTTCTGGACCCGCCTTGATCAGCATCCGGATGGCGGTCGGTGCGGTGTACCACACCGATACCGCCTGGTCTTGCAAGATCCGGTACCAGCGCTCGGCGTCGAAATCCGCCTCGTCGACGATCGAGGTCACCCCGTGTAGCAGCGGGCTGATGATGCCGTAGGACGTTCCCGTCACCCAGCCGGGATCCGCTGTGCACCAATAGATGTCGTCCGGATGAAGGTCAAGCGCATACAAGCCGGTGACGTAGTGCATCGCGACGGCGCCGTGTACGTGGATGGCACCTTTCGGCGTACCGGTGGTGCCGCTGGTGAAGTGCAGCAACGCCGGGTCGTCGGCGGTGGTGGGCTCGATCGGCGCGTCCTCGTCGGCCGCGTCCAGCCAGTGCCAGAAGTTGAGCGTTCCGTCCGGTGGGTCGCCGGCTTTGTCGTCGTCGACGACGAAGATGTGCCGTACCGACGGCAGCCGATCGCGTATCTTGGCGATCTTGCGCTGATAGATCGCCCGCGTGGTCACCAAGACATCGGCTTGTCCGATGTTCACTCTGGTGGCGATCGGTTCGGGCCCGAAGGCCGAAAACAAGGGCGAAACCACGCTGCCGTTGCGAAGCGCACCCAGCATGGCGATGTAGAGCTCAGGGGTGCGACTCATGATCGTGAACACGCGCTCGCCTTTAGTGACGCCGAGCGAGCGCAGCACGCTGGAGAATCGTTTGGTGAGCCGGCCGAGCTCGGCGTAGCTGAGATCTCGGGCGGTGATCGAGCCGTCCCGGCTCTGGTCGGCGACGAAGCGCAACGCTGTGCGTGTCGCGTCCGGGCCCGCTGCCTGCCGGTCGACGGCGGCGTAGGCAATGTTGCACCTGCCGGGCCCCATCCCGTCGCACAACGCCGGCACATCAGACCAGTGGAATTGCGCACGCGCGCGCTCGTAGTCCGTGAGGTTGGGCCTGACGCCTAAGTCGTGAGGTGTTTTGGAGATGACATCCATGAGGGGTCCTAGGGTCGGGCCAAGCTGTCGCTTGGTCGTCTTCATCGTTTGCCGGGCACTCCATGCCGCAATAGAGACAAAAGTCATCTCCTCAGAGCGGCTTAGGACCGGCCTTGCGCCGGGTCCAATGACGTGACCCTGGGGACCAAGGACCCTGGCGTGTGACGTCGGCATGCCTGAGGGTCGAAGTCGAGAGGAAGCAGGTGAGAGTAATGACCCGGACAACGGTCGACACCAAGGTGATCAAAAAGGCAGTCGAGTTAGCGTGCCGTGCTCCCTCGTTGCATAACAGCCAGCCTTGGCGCTGGGTTGCCAGCAGTGCGAATGTCGATCTGTTCGCTGACCCACACCGGATAATCACCTCGACCGACAGCTCAGGTCGTGAGTCGATCATCAGCTGTGGGGCGGTGCTCGACCACTTCCGGGTCGCGATGGCCGCCGCAGCATGGGAAACTAACGTCGAGCAGTTTCCCAACCCCAACAACCTCGACCATCTGGCCTCGATCGACTTCGCTTCGGCCGACTACGTCGCTGAGGCCCGCCGCGACCGCGCCGCCGCGATACTGCGTCGCAGGACCGACCGACGCCCGTTCCGCGCCCCGAAGGACTGGGCGTCGTTCGAGCCGGTGCTGCGCAGCGCATTCGACAGCGACCTCGCCAGCTTTGATGTATTGGCCGACGACACGCGACCCCGGCTGGCGGAGGCGTCTCGCCTCAATGAAGCGCTGCGCCGCTACGACGATCTCTACCACCATGAATTACGGTGGTGGACAGCGCCATCCAGGGACTCTGAAGGCATACCCGAAGGCGCCCTGGCGAACGAGGCAGAGCGTGGCGCAGTTGAGGTGAACCGCCGGTTTCCCGCCGACGGGCCTACCAGGAAGAGTTCCGCGGGCACCCATGATGAAGCGAAAGTCCTTGTGTTGTCCACGGCTGGGGACTCCCGCGCGGACGCCCTCAATTGCGGACAGGCGCTTTCGGCGATCCTGCTGGAGTGCACTATGGCTGGCCTGGCAACGTGCACCGTGACGCACGTAACTGAACTGGAAGCCAGCCGCGACATTATTCGGGAGCTCATACCCAATGCCGCGGCAATGCCGCAGGTATTGATCCGGGTCGGCACCGCACCCGCGGGCAAGAGCGCTCCGGAACCGACGCCGCGGCGAGCCTTGCGCGATGTCTTGGAGATTCACTGCTAGAGCACAGTGGAGCCCAACCCTTCGACGAATGTGCGGGTGTGATCGAAAGGAGTTCGTAAATGAAGGCCGACGTCGGGGACTGGCTCGTAATCAAAAGCGGCACGATTGGGCACCCGGATCTGCGCGGATTGATCACCGCGGTGCATTTGCCCGATGGTGAGCCGCCATACCGGGTTCGATGGCTTGCCACAGGGGACGAGGCGACCGTGTTCCCAGGTCCCGACGCGATCGTTGTCACGGCCGCCGAGCAGAAAGCCGCCGACGAGCGGGCACGGTCACGGTTTGCGGCGGTGCAAGCTGCCATCAGGGAACACGCGCACGGCACGTAGGCCCGCATTGGCCGCCGGTGTCGCCACCCGCAGCCGCGTTAAGAGGGGACTTCAGGCCCTAGGCGCGATGTGCCCACCGCCGAAATGATGAGACGGCCCCGCACCAGAGGAAACGAAATGACTTCTAGCGTAAGCGGTTCACCGTCATTGACTGACTCCGAGGTTGATGAGCTCGCGTCGCAATTCCTGCACTCACCTTTTGCCGACGACATTTATGCTGATTGGTCGCTGGATCAACGCCTCGACGGCTTTCTCCGCCACCGGGGACTGGCCCGTCTTGCCGAAGACGGCGACGCATACGATCTCATCCTCGACAGTGTGATGGCCTGCATCGGCGCACTGCACCGAGGTAACTGAGCCGACCAACGACCCGCAAGCCTGGGACTTCGGTCCCTATCGCCGATTGCGGCGGACTGGTCGGATGGAACTCGTCAAATGGTCAATCTGTAAATCTAGGAGACATCCATGAGCACTCATCCCGTTCAGCGTCGGCCGAGGACGCTCTTCCCTGAGTTCTCAGAGCTGTTCGCCGGCTTCCCCGCCTTAGCCGGACTCCGTCCCGTTTTCGACACTCGCGTGATGCGGCTCGAGGACGAGATGAAGGAGGGCCGCTATGTGGTGCGCGCGGAAATCCCGGGTGTCGACCCGGCAAAGGACATCGACATCACAGTGCACGACGGGCAACTCACCATCAAGGCCGAGCGCAGCGAAAAGAAGGACTTCGACGGTCGCTCGGAATTCTCCTATGGCTCGTTCGTTCGGACCGTGTCGCTGCCGGCGGGCGCTGACGAAGACAACATCGAAGCCAGCTACGACAACGGCATTCTCGCCGTTTCCGTGGCCGTTTCGGAGGCGAAGCCAGCCGAGCGGCGCGTTCACGTGAAGTCCGCCAACGAACAGTGACCGTGGTGCGCAATGACTAGAGCAGCTGATGTCACCCGGCATTCGCCGCGGCGCGTGTTCCGCGACCGCAGCGAGGCCGGCCGGGTGCTGGCAAACCTCCTCGGTGCCTTCCGCGACCGACACGACGTGATCGTGCTGGGCTTGGCGAGGGGTGGAATACCTGTTGCGTGGGAGGTGGCTGCTGCGCTGCACGCCCCGTTGGATGCCTTCATCGTGCGCAAACTCGGCGCCCCCGGCCATGAAGAATTTGCCGTAGGAGCGTTGGCGAGCGGAGGCCGCGTCGTGGTCAACGACGATGTAGTGCGGGGTTTGCGTATCGCCCCGCAGGAACTGCGCACCATCGCCGAGCGTGAAGGTCGGGAGCTGGTCCGGCGCGAGGCCGCCTACCGCGACGGACGTCCACCCGTCGATGTGACCGGAAAGACGGTCATTCTGGTCGACGACGGTTTGGCAACCGGCGCAAGCATGTTCGCGGCGGTGCAGGCGTTACGCGAAGCCGAGCCCGCACATATCGTGATCGCGGTGCCGGCGGCCCCAGAATCCACTTGCCGGGAATTCGCCGGGCTTGTCGACGACGTCGTGTGCGCGAGTATGCCCACCCCGTTTCTCGCGGTCGGAGAGTCGTTCTGGGATTTTCGACAAGTCACCGATGAAGAGGTTCGTCAGCTGCTCGCCACCCCGACGACCGAGGCATCGCTAAGGAGACCTGCGGCGCGGACACCGGCCGAGGTGATCAGCCGCGTGGCTATCGATGCGCCAGACGGTATCCCGCCGCGCGAGACGTTGGAGGAGCTGATAGGCGATGCGCGCATCGTGCTGATCGGCGAGAGCTCGCACGGCACGCACGAGTTCTACGAGGCCCGGGCCGCCATCACGAAATGGCTGATCGAGGAGAAGGGTTTCTGCGCCGTCGCTGCCGAGGCGGACTGGCCCGACGCCTACCGAGTGAATCGCTACGTTCGCGGTATCGGCGACGACAAGAGCGCCGACGAGGCGTTGAGCGGATTCGAGCGCTTTCCCGCCTGGATGTGGCGCAACGTCGTCGTCCGTGACTTTGTCGAGTGGCTGCGCACCCGTAACCGACTGCACGAGTCCAACGGTCAGCCCCAGGCCGGTTTCTACGGCCTGGATCTCTACAGCCTGCACCGGTCGATGCAGGAGGTCATCACTTACCTGGACAAGATCGACCCGAGGGCAGCGGCACGGGCACGGGAACGTTATGCATGCTTCGACCACACCTCGGCCGACGACGGTCAGGCGTATGGCTTTTCGGCAGCATTCGGCGCCGGTCCATCGTGTGAAAACGAAGCGATCGAGCAACTGGTCGACATCCAGCGCAATGCTTTGGCCTATGCGCGCAGGGACGGACTGCTCGCCGAGGACGAACTGTTCTACGCCGAGCAAAACGCGCAAACGGTGCACAACGCAGAGGTGTACTACCGGGCGATGTTCAGCGGGCGTGTCACCTCGTGGAACTTGCGCGACAAGCATATGGCGCAGACTCTTGAAGCATTGCTAGCCCATTTGGATCGCCACCACGATGTACCATCTGCCCGAATAGTGGTGTGGGCCCACAATTCTCACGTCGGCGACGCGCGCGCCACTGAAGTGTGGGCCGACGGGCAACTCACCCTCGGTCAACTCGTCCGTCAGCGGTATGGCGGCCAGGCACGCCTCATCGGGTTCAGCACGTACGCGGGCACCGTCACCGCCGCCAGCGAGTGGGGCGGCGTTGCCGAACGGAAGGCGGTTCGCCCGGCACTCAACGGGAGCATAGAAGAGCTGCTGCACGAGACCGGCAGGAGCACCTTCCTGGTGTCGGCACAAATCAGCTCCGAAGCCGCGGAGCCGCTTAGTGCCGTCCGGCTAGGTCGGGCCATCGGCGTGATCTACCGGCCCGAAACCGAACGGCAAAGCCATTACTTCCACGTCCGGCCGTCCGACCAATTCGACGCGATGATTCACATCGACAGGACCCGGGCGCTGGAACCTCTCGAGGTGACGAGCCTGTGGATCGCCGGCGAGACGCCGGAAACGTACCCCAGCGGCCTGTAGCCCCCGACGACGAGCGGAGTCAACGACTATGAAGATGCCGGCCGACCCGGCCGCGAGCCGACCGCGAATCGTCACGTTGACCATGAATCCGGCGCTCGACATCACGACAAGCGTTGAGGTCGTACGCCCGACCGACAAATTGCGGTGCTCGACGACTCGTTACGACCCGGGCGGCGGAGGAATCAACGTCGCCCGGATCGCGTGGGTCCTTGGCGGTTCGGTGTTCGCGGTGTTTCCCGCGGGCGGGTCGCACGGTGGTCTTCTCATGAGGCTGCTCAGCGATGCGGGAGTGCCCTTCGCGGAAATTCCGATCGCTGCGTCAACGCGAGAGAGCTTCACCGTCAACGAGACCAGTACCGGCCAGCAGTACCGGTTTGTCTTTCCGGGACCTCAGCTGACATTGTCGGAACAGGAGCGCTGCCTGAAGGAACTGCGGTTCGCGGCGCGGTCCGCCGAATTCGTGGTGGCAAGTGGCAGCCTGCCGCCGGGCGTGCCCGCCGACTTTTATCAGCGGGTCGCCGACATCTGCCGGCAGCTGGGCGCGCGCCTGGTCCTGGACACCTCTGGCGGCGGCTTGCGGCATGTCTCCTCCGGCGTGTACCTGCTCAAAGCAAGCGTGCGAGAACTGCGGGAATGCGTCGGGCGACCGCTGGCCACCGAGGCCGACCAATTAGCGGCCGCGCACGAACTCGTTGACAGCGGTCGTGCACAAGTGGTGCTGGTGTCGTTGGGATCTGAAGGTGCGCTGCTTGCGACCCGGCATGCGAGCCAACGGTTTTCGGCGATACCGATGCCAGGCGGGAGCGGCGTGGGGGCGGGCGACGCGATGGTCGCCGCGATCACGGTGGGACTCAGTCGCGGATGGCCGCTTGCCAAGTCCGTCAATTTCGGAATCGCGGCGGGTGCGGCGATGCTGATGACACCCGGTACGGTGGCCTGCGAGCGCGCGGACGCGGAGAGGTTGTTCGAGCTGGCCGCCGAACCCTCAGAGGTCGCGGACGTATCCGCCGCTGAGGTCTGAATATCCTTGAATGGCACCGCCTGGGGACGAACGGCATCCCAGGTGAGGCCTAACGGCCCCTCCGTAACATGCGACGGCGCAATAGCCTGACATTGAGCGAATGGAACCAGTCAGGAGCCGACATGAATGAGCTGGACGCCAAGTCGGTGGTCGTGGGCGTCAACAGCTCTGCAGCCGCGGTCAATGCTGCCAGGTGGGCGGTCGACAAGGCGGTAGGCCGCCAGATGCCTCTCGGCCTGGTCTATGTCATTCCTCGCCGAGAGGCGCAAATCGGATCGGCTGCCACATCTGAGGGGGAGATCGAACGCGCCGAAATGGCGCTGTCTCAACCGGAGTGCGCCATACAGAGTGAAAGAAAACCAGTCGAGGTCGAAACGGCAATCCTGTCAGGGGATCCCGCGGAAGTGTTGATCAACCAGTCACAGGATGCGGCTCTGGTTTGCGTGGGCACCGCCAGGCGGGGATGGGCGTCTGATGGTCTGTTGGGCCCGACCGCTGCCGGGTTGGTGGCGCGCGCGCACACTGTCCGGTGGCGATCATTCGCACCAATCCCGACGGATCGCCGACAGAGCTTGGTGTGATCGCCGTGGTGCTCAATGATGAGCCAGACAACGACGAGGTCGTGCACCAGGCCATGGAGGAAGGACGGCGCCGCCACGCTACTGTGCGCCAGATCGATCGGCGACTGATCAGCTGGGTCCGACGTTACCCGGATGTTCACGTCCAGACCGTTGCCGCAGGGGCCGGGGGCAGGTCCGTTGAGAAGCACAGTAGCGCCATCGAACTGGCCATCGAACTGGCCGTTGTGGGTCGTGCTGACGCCGAGGGGATGGCGGGGCTGGCTACCCCGAACTGTCATCCGATTGTCGGTTACCCTGACTGCTCGGTACTTGTGGTCCGCCATTAGAACCGCGGCCGAATGACAGAGTCAGCTACATCCAAGTCGGTCGTCGTCGGTATCGACGGTTCGAAGGCGGCGATACGGGCAGCGCTCTGGGCGGTCGACGAGGCAGTGGGCCGCGACGTCCCGCTCCGTCTCCTGTGCGCGATGGAGCAGGGCGGTAGCAGCCAGGCAACCGCAGAAGTGGCGGTTCGCCATGCGCTCACGGCCATCCAAGCCACAGGCAAGCCAGTGAAAACAGAGACCGCCGTTGTCCACGGGCCCGCGGTCGGGTCTTTGATTCGCGCGTCGGCATCGGCGGCCATGGTCTGCGTGGGCGCGGTCGGATTACGTCACTTTCAACCGGGTCGGGTGGGTTCCACCGCTGCGGCTTTGGCGATATCGGCGCGGTGCCCCGTGGCGATTATTCGAGGCCACGATGACCACCGCCGCCGGCCCGCGGAGGGGATCGTCGTCGAGGTCGACGGATCGCCCGACAACGGTATATTGCTGGGCGCCGCCATCGACGAGGCCCTGCTGCGCAACGCGGCCCTACTGGCGGTCATCTGCCGGCGAACCGCGCAGGCCGACAAAGACGCGGATAACGAGCGCGATCGCCGGGCACTTGCCGACCTCGATCGCCGGCTGGCCAGCTGGAAGCGACGCTATGCGGAGCTGCGGGTCGAATCGGTGGCGGTACACGGCAGCCTTTTGGAGTACCTGGCTTACAACCGCCGGTCGGTAGGGTTGGTGATTATTGGCGCCCACAACCATCAGCGTGTGGCCGAACTCGTTGGACCGGCCGGCAGTTCCATATTGCACGACGCCGACTGTTCGCTGCTGATCGTCAATCGGCAACATTTGTGAGATCGGGCGATTATGAAGATATGGGATATTGAGTCGGACGTTGCATGACGCTTGGCCCGTGTGACCAGCAGGAGGGGCTCGTAATGGTTAAGGTTTTCCTGGTCGATGACCATGAAGTCGTTCGACGTGGTCTTGCCGATCTCCTCGCATCGGATCCTGAGCTCGAAATCGTCGGCGAGGCCGGCTCCGTGTCCGAAGCGAAAGCGAGGATACCGGCGTTGCAGCCTGACGTCGCCGTGCTTGACGTGCGTCTTCCCGACGGGAACGGAATCGAGTTGTGCCGCGACCTGGTATCGGATCATCCGGACCTGCGCTGCCTGATGTTGACGTCGTTCACCTCTGACGAAGCGATGCTCGAGGCGATTCTGGCCGGCGCCAGCGGCTACGTCGTCAAAGACATCAAGGGCATGGAGCTGGCCCACGCGATCAAAGACGTCGGTGCCGGCAAATCCCTGCTGGATAACCGAGCCGCTGCCGCGCTGATGGCAAAGCTTCGCGGCGCAGCGGAGCACGAAGACCCGCTGTCCGGGCTGACCGAACAGGAGCGAACGCTACTCGGACTGCTCAGTGAAGGTTTGACCAACAGACAGATCGCCGCCCGAATGTTCCTCGCCGAGAAGACGGTGAAGAACTACGTATCGCGGTTGCTGGCCAAACTCGGCATGGAGCGCCGGACCCAGGCAGCGGTGTTCGCGTCGAAATTGGATCAACGGTCCGGCCAGCCAACTGCACCAACAGAAACGCCGCCAGACTGGCCAGCGCAGGCATAGGGCCCGATCCGGTCCTGTTAGTCTCCCCAGCGGTCAAGCGGTCGGGAGGCAATACCCCAGGACCGTGGCCCCAAGTGCTGATTTGCTGGTCAGCGCTACTCGTGTGGCGACGGCGAGCAGTTCGCGCCGGTTGGGTGCGTGACAAAATCGGACTAAGCTGACCCAAGACACTTCGCAATGCATACTTGGGGTCTTGCTCAACGCAAGCTGTCCTATGGCTGAAGGTGTCGGTGGAGGTACAGGGTCGGATGGCCAGCGACGAACGCGGCTCGGCATTTGCCGGACTAGGTCGGCGTGGGCTGGTAAGCACGATGCATGGGCAGCTCGATGAGTTGCTGGCGGCGCGCGACCAAATGGAGCAATTGCTCCGGGTTATCGTCGAGATCGGCGCAGGCCTGGATCTCGATGCGACACTGCACCGGGTCATCGCCGCGGCCAGGGACCTGACCGGCGCCCCCTACGGCGCCCTGGCCGTCCGTGACCCTGAGGGCGACCTGATCTCCTTTGTGCACGAGGGAATGGACGCCGATACGGTTCGGCGCATCGGACATCTGCCGGTTGGCAAGGGCCTTCTGAGCCTGTCGCTCCTGGACACGCCGGCTCTCCGGATGGATGATCTGACCACGCACCCGGCTGCCGTCGGGTTCCCGGAGCACCACCCTCCGATGCGGGCCTTCCTTGCGGTGCCGATCACCATCCGAGAAAAGGTGTTCGGCAACCTCTACCTCACCCATGTCGATCCGGCGCGGCTCTTCGCTGAATCCGACGAGGTTGCCGCGCGCGCGCTCGCGTTCGCGGCCGCGGTCGCCATCGATAACGCGCAAGTATTCGAACGCGAGCGCACATCCGTGAAGTGGATGGAAGCCAGCCGCGAGATCACGACCGCGCTGCTGTCCAGTGCCGATCCGCACCGGCGCCCGCTGCAGATGATCGCCGAGAGTGCCCTTGCCCTGACCGATGCCGAACAGGCGATCGTGCTCGTTCCGGCCGACCCCGATGTGCCTGATGATGAAGTCGACACGCTGGTGGTGTCGGCCGCGGTGGGAATTCATGCCTCCGAGGTGATCGGCCAACGAGTCCCGGTCGACGGTTCCACCAGTGGCGCTGTTTTCCGCTCCGGCGAACCGCTGATCACCGAGGCGTTGCGGTACCCGATTCAGGCATTCACCGATGTCGGGCAGCGACACGCCATCGTGATGCCGCTGCGCGCCCGGAACGAAGTCGTCGGGGTTATCGCCATCGCCCGCGGTTCCGACCAGCCGCCGTTCAACGAGAGTTATCTCGACGTGGTAAGCGATTTCTCCACTCACGCTGCGGTAGCACTCGTGCTGGCGTCGGCCCGTGAGGACGCGCGCCAGCTGACCATCCTGGCGGAGCGCGAGCGCATCGCGCATGATTTGCATGACCATGTCATCCAGAGGCTTTTCGCCGCCGGCATGAACCTGCAGGGCACGCTGGCCAGGGCGCGTTCGCCGGAGGTGGCCGACCGGCTCAACCGCACGCTCGATGATCTCCAAACCATCATCGAGGAAATCCGGACGACGATTTTCCAGCTCAAATCCCCGTTGGGGAAAGATGGCGAATTTAGGCATCAGATTCAACGAGTGGTCGCCGATCTGACCGAAAATCGCGACATTGTGACCACAGTGCGCATGCACGGACCGATGACCACCGTTGGCGGTGAGCTTGCCGACCATGCCGAAGCCGTCACGGCGGAAGCCATCAGTAACGCCCTTCGGCACTCCGGTGCGTCGCGGTTGACTGTCGAAATCAGCGTCGCCGACATGTTCATCCTCGACATCATCGACAACGGCTGTGGCATACCCCCCGATAACTCACGTCGCAGCGGCTTGGCCAATATGAACCATCGCGCTGAACAACTTGGCGGTACCTGCGAGATCACCACTCCACCGGAGGGTGGTACCCGGATCAGCTGGACCGCTCCGCTGGTCGATTACTAAAACGGCTTAGACGGTGGCCTGCATGGCTCAGGACCAATGGCGCACCCGCGTGGGGCCTAACGGCACTGCCTAACCGCGCCGAACCGGAATAACGTCAGGGATCATGAGCGATCAGGCGGTGGAAGTCGTGGCTACGGCTCGGTTGCTTGACGGACGGCTCGTGTCGTTGCGTCGCCTGAGTGCCGATGACAGCGACGCTGTCCTGACACTCCATCAACACCTCTCCGACCATGATCGATACTTTCGCTTCTTCACGCTGCAGCCGGCACAGCTGCACGAACTCGTCGGCAAGCTGACCGAGCGTGCAGATGGGCTATACGCTCTCGGCGCTTTCGACGCCGACCGGCTGATCGGTGTAGCGCACTATGTGGTTGCCGGCGAGGACCCGAAAGTCGCTGAAATCGCGATCGTGGTCGCGCATGAGGATCATGCGCTGGGGGTAGGCACGGCCTTACTCAAGCATCTGGCCCCGATCGCTCGAGCTCGCGGAATTGGGCGCTTTATAGCCGATGTCCTGGGCGAGAATCATCTCATGCTCACGGTCTTCTTCGATCTTGGCTGGCTTTGTAGGCCGATGGATGACGGATCGATTCGTCGCCTGGAAATCGAGCTGCCCGAATTCAATGAGGCGCCACCATCCGCAGTTGAGGTTTCATAGCGAGGAGTGCGAAATGCCGGATGACACCAAGAAATACGGAGTGTTGGTGTGCATCGATGGGTCGGCGGCATCTGATGCTGCCGTAGCTTGGGCGACGCGTGAGGCCATCATGCGCAAGATGCCCATCACCTTGATGCACGCGGTCCCACCCGTGGTTGTCGGCTGGCCGGTGGGTCAACTGTACGCGGACATGCCCGAGTGGCAGCACGACGAAGCACAGCCGGTCATAGACCAGGCGCGCAAGACGCTGAACGCCAGCCTGGATGACTCCGAGCCACCCGAGATACACACGGAGATGGTGTATTCCAGCGTCGTGCCGGCGTTGATCGCTGCCTCCAAGGACGCCCGGATGGTTGTCGTCGGCACTCAGGGGTTAGGCGCGTTGGGCCGCCTGCTGCTGGGCTCGGTCACAGCAGGACTCGTTCACTATGCTCAGTGCCCGGTCGCAGTTGTTCATTCCGATGAAGGCGCGGCTCCTGATTCCAGCGCGCCGGTGCTACTGGGCATCGACGGATCGCCTGCATCGGAAGCGGCGACCGCCGTGGCCTTCGATGAAGCCTCGCGCCGCGGGGTCGAGCTGGTGGCGGTACATGTGTGGAGCGACGTGGGAGTGTTTCCGGCCCTCGGGATGGACTGGCACGACCGCGAAAAGGAAGGGCAGGAAATCCTCGCCGAACGCCTCGCCGGCTGGCAAGAACAGTATCCGGACGTGCACGTCGAACGGAAGCTATTCTGCGACAAGCCGTCCCAGTGGCTGCTCAAGGAATCGCACGGTGCTCAACTGGTGGTCGTAGGTAGCCGCGGCCGTGGGGGGTTTCCCGGGATGTTGCTCGGTTCAGTCAGCTCTGCTGTGGCTCAATCCGCGCGGATCCCGGTGATTGTCGTCCGACCGTAGAAAGCACATCTTCTCCTCGGATCGGTGTCGGCGTCGTTGCGCGCCAGGGCATTTGGGCTTAAACCAGTAGAAGACACTCCATTGATCGCTGGACTGCCTCCACTCGACAGCTAGCCGTCACTTGCGGACGACGAGTACCGAACATCCGGTGTGGCCGGGCAGGCGTTGAGTGATCGGCCCGATCATGCGGGCCACCTTATCTGCGTCCTCGCTACCCACTACCGCGAGTTGGACGAATTCCTGGGTGTGGGTGAGGAATTCAGCGGCCCCGCGCCTTGCGGCAGCCGGTTGGACGTGCACCTCGCGATGCTGCGACACCCAGGGACCAAGTCGATGGTCCAGCTGACGGTAGGGAATCTCACCAACACCCCATCGCCATACTCCCATCGCCAAGATCGGTGCCTCGCGAAGTCGCGCTTCCCGGAAGCCATTTTCGAGCACCGCTTCGTTGCCGGGTGATTCGTCGACGGCGACGGCGATCCATCCGGAATCTGACGCCGCGCTTTCGCGGTTGCTGCGAATAATCGCCACCGGGCAATGCGCCTCCCGGGCCACGGCATCGGCGGTCGAGCCCAGGACCTTCCGGGCGATCCACCCGATCCCCACCGAACCCAGGCAAATCATGGCCGCGTGCCGTGATTGATCGATCAAGGCGCTTTCCGGAGATCCGTGCACGATGTCGCATTCGACTTTGACCGGCTCACCCATGGCTTGCAGCGCCGCGTCAGCGGCGCGCAGCGACGTTTGGGCGTACTCGATATCCAGGCTTTCATCACCTGCGGCTGCATCAGCGTGCCGTTCGGGGATGGCGTGGATCAACCGTAGCGGGATATTGCGGCTGACGGCCTCCTTGACCGCCCACTTGGCCGCATTGATTCCTGCGTCCGAGCCGTCAATACCTACAACGATCCGCTCCGATGAGTGCGGATAGTTCATCGCATCCTCCCGATCTGATGGCTGCGCTACCGGGACACTCCCGGGCCGGCCGATCCGAGACTATTGGGATTCGCCTGTTTGTCAGCAGGGCCGTTCGTCCTACGTTTCTCAGGCATTGGTCACCCGCCGGTGGCCTTGAGGTGACCTCGATGGTGTGGCTTTGCGGCGGTCTCCGCTTCGTCGACGACAAGGCTTACGAGGTCAACAATTCCCGCGGCGCGTAGCACCTGCGCGCAGTCGCGAGCCGACGAGTAGATGGCTGTAGCGACGCCGACATCTCGCAGCCGCCGCAGCAACGGAACGGTCGAATCGCGGGTCTCAATTATTTCAGTGGTACCCGACGCAGTCTCAGTGATCACGCTGTCGAGCCCGAGGATCACCGCATCGTGGTAGCGCCTATCGACGGTGGCGGCCCATTCGGTCACCTTTGTGACGATGCCACAGCGCAAGCGCCGGTCAACCCGACGGACGCAGGGAGGTCCCATGTCCATGTGGTTGGTGACTAAAGCCTCATGATCGACGGCTCGTCGGGCAATAGCGTTTTGAAGTGACCAAGGGAGAACGCAATGTCTGCACCAGTGAACCGTCATGGCATTGTCGTCGGAATTGACGGATCGGCGGCGTCCAACGCCGCTGTCTGTTGGGCAGCTCGTGATGCGGCGATGCGACATGTCCCGTTGACCGTGATCCACATGGTCAACGCCGCCGTGCCGATGTACCCGGCCATTCCGCTGTCGACTGGAGTTTCGGTATGGCAGGAAGAGCAGGGCCGGCAGGTTCTCGAGCAGGCGATCAAGATCGTCGAAGACGCGATCAGGACAGACCGCAGCATCGAAATCAGAAGCGAGCTGAGGTGTGCCCCCCCGGTGCCGACGCTGGTCGACATGTCCACAGAGGCGGAGATGCTCGTCGTAGGCAACAACGGGCGCGGAGCGGTGGCCAGGATTTTGCTGGGTTCGGTGAGCTCAAGCCTGGTGCGAAGCGCGCGCTGCCCGGTCGCGGTCATCCGCGACGAAGATCCGCTGATGCCACAACCCCAGCAAGCTCCCGTGCTCCTGGGGATCGATGGCTCGCCTGCCTCAGAGCTTGCGACGGCCATCGCCTTCGACGAAGCGTCGCGTCGTGGTGTCGAGCTGACCGCGTTGCACGCATGGAGTGATACGGACGTTTTCGAGCTGCCCGGGATGGACTGGTCGGTGGTGAAGTCGGAAGCGGAGCGGAGTCTGGCCGAAAGTCTGGCGGGCTGGCAGGAACGCTACCCCGATGTCACGGTGCACCGACTCGTCGTTGCCGACCGGCCGGCTCGGCAGCTGATCGAAAAATCCGAATCCGCCCAACTCGTCGTCGTGGGCAGCCACGGCCGAGGTGGGCTGAGCGGCATGCTGCTGGGTTCCGTTAGTAATGCCGTCATCCACTCGGTCCGTATGCCCGTGATCGTGGCTCGGCCATCCTAGGGTCGCACGTCGAAATGCCCGGCCGCGACAGACACCGAGCCAGTGACGAAGACTGCTGTGCCCTACGTCGACGTGCGTGAAACACATACGGGTGTAGTCGTGCTGGCCGGAGACCGCGCATTCAAGGCGAAGAAGCCGGTGTTGACCGACTTTCTCGACTTCCGCACACCGGAGCAGCGGGAGCACGCGTGCCGCAGGGAAGTCGAACTGAACAGCCGTCTGTCGCCCAATAGTTATCTTGGGGTCGCGCATCTCAGCGACCCCACCGGTGGGCCAGCCGAACCGATCGTCGTGATGCGGCGCTACCGCGACGACGACCGGTTGGCGTCCATGGTGACCCGCGGTGACTCTGTTCAAGACGTACTCGACGCCATCGCCGCTGTGTTGGCCCGGTTTCACCGGCATGCGCAGCGGAGCCGGGCGATCAATGCCCAGGGAGAGGTCGGTGCCATCGAGCAACGCTGGCACGAAAACCTCTGTGAACTCAACCGCTATGCGCAGACATCGACTTCGGCCGTCTCAGTCGAATCCGTATCGCGAATCCAGCGCCTGGTTGCCGCATTCATTTCGGGCCGTGCACCCCTGTTCACGCGCCGCATCGAAGAAGGATGCATTGTAGACGGCCACGGCGATCTGCTCGCCGACGATATCTTCTGGGTGGACGGGCAGCCGGCGCTGCTCGACTGCCTGGAGTTCGACGACGAGCTTCGCTACGTGGACTGCGTCGATGACGCTGCCTTCCTCGCGATGGATCTAGAGTTCCTCGGTCGCAAAGACCTTGGGGACTACTTCCTGGAACGCTACGCCGAACATTCGGCGCATTCGGCGCCGCCGGCGCTGCGGGACTTCTACATCGCCTATCGCGCCGTCGTCAGGGCGAAGGTCGACTGCGTTCGCCTGTCGCAGGGCAAATCCGCGGCCGTCGAAGACGCTGCCCGGCACCTCGCCATTGCGGCCCAGCACCTGGAGAACGGTGCCGTTCGGCTGGCGCTCGTCGGTGGCAATCCTGGAACGGGCAAGTCCACTCTCGCGCATGCGCTTGCTGAACAGGTCGGGGCGCAGGTGATCTCGACCGACGATGTGCGCCGAGAGCTTCGGGAATCGGGTGCCATCGGCGGGGATGCCGGCGTCCTGGATGCGGGACTCTACAGCCCGGACAACGTCACGACGGTCTATGAGGTCGTCCTGCGCCGGGCGCGAGTGTTGTTAGGAAATGGGCAATCAGTGATCCTGGACGGCACCTGGCGGGATCCGGAAATGCAAGCGCAGGCTCATCGGCTTGCTGCGGAAACACATTCGGCGATGGTCGAACTCATGTGCTCGGCGACGGTCGACACGGCGGCCGAGCGAATCACGACGAGGCGGCCGGGTAACTCGGATGTGACTCCGGAGATCGCCGCGGCGTTAGCAGCCCAGCACGCCGGCTGGGATACCGCGCAGGTGATCGACACCTCTCGAAAGCACGAACACGTCGTGCGAGAGGCCCACGACATCTGGCGACGAGCGGTCTCGACGCCGCATTCGCAACGTCTCGGTGACATGGAGTAGGACAGTCAACGGACAGCTTTGTCGGCCTCGTGGCCGCCGGTCTTCGCGCCGGTTCTTGCTGATGAGCTACCACAATGGTTCTTGCTGCACCTATGCGTGGGCGGCGCTTGTCAACGCAATGGGGTCGAATGCCCCGGCCGCCTAAGGACCAACGGCTCTGTCAGCACATAAGCCCACATCCTTACTGTTAACCTCACAGACTCTATGAGGTGGTTGACATGCCAGAGCAGGCACCGGATTCCCAAGTCATCCGGGACGCGGTAGTGCTGGCATGTCATGCACCTTCGCTGCACAACAGCCAGCCCTGGCGGTGGATTGCCGAAGGCTCGACGCTGCACCTGTGGGCCGATCCGTTTCGGCTGGTGTATGCGACAGATCGTGCTGGCCGGGAACTGATCTTGAGCTGCGGCGCGGTCCTTGATCACCTCAGAGTCGCCATGGCCGGCGTCGGCTGGGACAGCACCACCGACCGCCTCCCCGACCCGTGCAATCCGGATCATCTTGCGGCACTTCACTTCCGCCCAATGGAGGTGGTGACCGAGGCGCATCAGCATCGGGCGGCCGCGATCCTTCGACGCCACACCGACCGGTTACCATACGGCCCACCGGCATCCTGGCCGGCCTTGGAGTCGGCGCTGCGCCGCGCCGTCATTCCCTATGAGGCGATGCTGGACGTCGTGGCTGACGATGCGCGCCCGATGTTGGCAGAGGCGTCCCGCCTCAACGAAACGTTGCGCCGATACGACATTTCTTACCAGGACGAATTGCGTTGGTGGACATCACCGTTCGGATCCGATCCCGGTGTGCCGCAAAGTGAGTTGGTGTCCAGCTCGGAGGCAGCCCGCGTCGATGTCGGACGTGCATTTCCTCCGGGAGGTGGGGGCGGGCGTCACGCCGCTATCGACCACGACCACTCCAAGATCGTGGTGCTGTCCACCCGTCATAACGACATCCGGCTGGACGTGCTGCGCTGCGGTGAGGCGTTGTCGGCGGTGTTGCTTGAGTGCACCGTGGCCGGCATGGCCACCTGCACGTT
Source organism: uncultured Actinomycetota bacterium (assembly GCA_963784665.1). GTDB lineage: Bacteria > Actinomycetota > Actinomycetes > Mycobacteriales > Mycobacteriaceae > Mycobacterium. The sequence continues at coordinate 112,344 of CAWASA010000014.1, read as the reverse complement.
GACTCATATGACCGAGCTCGCGCCCAGCCGCGACATCATCAGGCGGCTCACCGGACATGCCGGCCAGCCGCAACTACTGATCCGAGTCGGCACATCACCGGCTATGGACCCGCACGTCGGGGGCACCACGCGGCGCCCGTTGAGTGACGTGTTCGAAATTCGCTGGTGACGCGCGGCACCGGAAGGAGGTATCGCCGATGACTCGGCATTGGCTGGTGATGGAGACCGCCGAAGACGGGGTCCAGGCTCCGTTCGTCGCACGATTGGCAGGCGCCGGCCGGCATCTGCCCGCGACTCACCTCACCACAGACGAATTGATGGCAACCACACGGCACCGCACCCACATCGATCTGGAAAAGCTGACCGGGATCCACGAGCGCCGCGTTTCGGTGGGCGACGAGGATTCTTACACTCTCGCCACGTCGGCGGCACTGAATGCCCTCGCCACCGCGCAACAGGACCCGGCCTCGCTCGACGTGGTTATCAGCTGCAGCATCACGAAATTCCGCGGCGGCCTCACCCAATGGCTCGAGCCGACGATGAGTAGCGCCGTGGCTCGCGCGATCGGGGCACACAAAGCGATGACCTTCGACGTGTCCAACGCGTGCGCCGGGATGCTCACCGGAGTCACCATTTTGAACAACTGGATCCGGCAAGGCGCAGTCGAGCGCGGACTGGTCGTCAGCGGGGAGTACATCTCACAGCTCAGCCACAACGCGGCCCGCCATATCCGCAACATCATGAGCAAAGAACTCGCCTCGCTGACCCTTGGCGATGCGGGCGCGGCACTGCTGCTGGAGCGGGCGCCGGCCGGCTCCGCGGGGATCGCCCTTGCCGGATTCACCACGGTCGCCGACTACAGCCGGCTCTGCTTGGCCTACCCACAGGGCGACGATCCGGGTGCGCGGATGTTCACCAATTCCCGTGCCATCCAGAAGGCCGCAATCGCCGACACCCCGCTGCTGCTGCATGAAGTGCTTGAGACCGTCGGTATTTCGATTCACGACATCGACCACGTGATCACGCACCAGACTTCCGCCCGCGCCATCCGCAAAGGAATGGCCCGAATGTCAGAGTCGTTCGGCGACATGCCGCGCCACGAGGCGGTGATCACCGTCGACCGGTACGGCAACACGGCATCGACGACCCACACGGTGGCGCTCGTCGAGGAACTCGAGGCCGGACACATCGCGGCCGGAGAACGAATCGCCCTGCTTGCATTGGCCTCGGGGCTAGAGATCGGTGTGGTCTTAATGACCCTGGATGAGGATTTGGTGAGCCGCTATGGGCACAGTCATTGATCGAGTCGACGTCGCCCACTCGCGGTGGCGTGATCGGCACAGCGCGCTGCACCTTGCCGTCACCGCCGCCAAGGACTGTCTGCAGCGGGCCGGATGCGACCCCGACGAGTTGGACCTCGTGGTCAATGCGGGGATCTACCGCGACCGCAATATAGGAGAGCCGGCGCTGGCGGCGCTGATCCAGGACGACATCGGAGCCAACACCGAGGATCCGCACCCCGACGCTCACGGCACGTTCTCCTTCGACATCGCCAACGGCGCCTGCGGAGTGTTGACGGGGCTGCAGATTGTCGACGGATTTCTGCGGGCACACGCCATCCACCACGCGCTTGTCGTGGCCAGTGACGCCAATCCGGGTCATGGAATGAGCGAGCACTTTCCGTTTTCGGCATCCGGAGCGGCCTTATTGTGCGGATGGTCCGATGACGACTACGGCCTGAGCCGCGTGTCCTGGGTGAATGCGACAGATGATGCCGAGGTATTTTCTGCCACAGTGGGATTCGCCGACGCGCGTAATGTCCTCCGATTCACCCAGTCGGCCGATATGGATGAGCAATTCGCCGCGGCCGCCGCGCAGGCCGCTCGCGCATGCCTGGATGCGCATTCTGTCCCGCTTTCGGCTATCGACATGGTTGTCGCCGCTCCTGCCCGGCCCGGCTTTCGAGCCGCACTGAGCGGCCGGCTCGGGGTACCGGTGGATCAGATCTGCGTCGCTGACGACGAGCGCATGCACACCGCCGCGCTGGCTGCCGCGTTCGGGCGGCAGGCAGAGAAGCTCCAAGCGGGCGCGCAGATTCTGTTCGTCGCCGCCGGAGCGGGCGTCACGGCGGGTGCCGCGCTGTACCGTCAGCCGCCACCCAGCGTCAGGACCGCCCACGCTCATCGCGGGGAAGGGTGGTGACCGAATGGAGCATTTGACAGCCCTCGACGCCGCTTTCCTCGAGGTCGAAGACTCCGATCCGCATGTGAGTCTGGCGGTCGGCGGTGTGTCGATCATGGAGGGGCCGGCCCCGAGCTACGACGAGTTCGTCTCGACCTACGCCGAACGGGTGCCGACAATACCGCGCTGCAGACAGGTCCTGCGGACTCATCCGCTCGATCTTGGCCCACCCGAATGGGTGGATGACACGCACTTCGACGTCTCGCGGCACCTGCACCGCCTCGCGCTACCACAACCTGGCGACGACGCCGAACTGTTTCAGATGATCGCGAACGTGATGGAGCGGCGGCTTGACCGTGAGCGCCCATTGTGGGAATGCTTCATCATCGAAGGGCTGACCGACAACCGGTGGGCCGTGTTGACCAAGCTTCACCACTGCATCGCCGACGGCATTGCGACAGCGCAGATGTTGGCAAAGCTCAGCGACGACGACGGTGGCGGCACCTTCGCCACCGACATTCGCGCCGCCAAGGAGCCGGCCCGGCCTGGGCTGGGTCTGCCCAAAATGAGCTTGAACCCGTTGAGCTGGGTGAGCGGGATTGGCCGGAGCGCGCTCGCCGCGGCGGCCAGCGCCGAACATCTGGCGCTGGGTGCGGCCGAACTGACGGCCAGTCTGTTCAGCGCGGCCCCGGCATCGTCACTGCACGGACCGGTCACGACGATGCGGCGCTTCAGTGCGGCCCGGGTTCGGTTGGCTGACCTGAAGGAGGTTTGCCAGGCGTTTGGCGTGACGCTCAATGACGTGGCGCTGGCGGCGATCACCGACAGTTACCGCAGGATCTTGCTCGACCGCGGTGAACAGCCCGGCCGCAACTCGCTCCGCACGCTTGTTCCGGTTTCGGTTCGCCCGACGAACCAGTTCAACACGACCGACAATCAGGTCTCGGCGATGCTGCCGTTACTGCCAGTCGATGAGGCGGACCCGGTGAAGCAGTTGCAGCTGGTGCATAGTCGACTCATCCGGGCCAAAGCCAGTGGTCAAGCCGAAGGAGGCAGCGCGGTGGTTTCGGCGGCCAAAAACGTCCCGTTCGCCTTCTCGGCGTGGGCGATTCGCTTGCTGACGCGGTTGCCCCAAAAGGCGGTGGTCGCCGTGACAACCAACGTTCCCGGTCCACGAGGTCAGCAGCGACTGATGGGCCGTCGGGTGCTGGAAATCCTGCCGATCCCGCCGATCGCTCTTCAGGTGCGCACCGGCATCGCGATGCTCAGCTACGCCGACAAGTTCATCTTCGGCATCACCGCCGACTACGACACCGCACCTGACATCGAGGCGCTCGCCGCGGGAATCGAGAACGGGGTGGCGCAGCTGGTCGCGGCCAGCCGTACACGTCGACGCAAGCAGGCGCGGACCCAACGTGGCTCCGCGAGCCTGTGAATGCGCCTGCTACTCAACCGGCTTCCTCGGCCATGGTTTCACGCTTGACTGGTGAGTCGTCGCACCGGCGGACGCGCTGATGCGCCGTCAGTAGTAGGTGGTCGAACTCAGATTGGGCGTCGAGGTCCAAGCCGGCGCTGCGGAAGTCTTCACAGATCTGCTCGGCCAGCGGCCGCAGCTTGATGTTCGCTTCCTGGGACAGCCATTTGAGCAAGTCAAACGCGGCGTTGTCGCTGATGCCGTAGATCAGCATCAGCATGCCCTTGGTTTGCTCGATGGTCGCGCGGTTTTCGCTGATCTCGGCCAGCTTGGCGGTAACGATGTCCTCCTGCACCTGCTTATAAGGCGGGGAGACGTCGATGTAAAACCCTTGTGTTCCGATGACTTCGCCTTGGTCGTCGAAGAGCCGATCACCGACGACAACGACGTGGCGCACATTTCCGCCGGTGTCGATGATCCGATGGCGTGTGCTGAACGCCTGGCGCGTATTCACAATCTGATCAATGGTGGACGCGACCTGTCCACGATCGTCGGGGTGCTTATGAGAGAGCACCAAATCAGTGGTCGGCGTGACGCTGCCGGGTTCGTACCCGTGCATCCGCTGCACCTGTTCCGACCATTCCCACCGCTGGTCGGTGAAGTAGAACCGAAACCAGCCCGCCGGTTGCGCAGCGCCCCCGGCCAGGGCTTGTTCGACGCTGGCCGGTTGGCCGTCCAGATGCCAATTCATCTTGCACCTTGTCTCCTTGGGGTCTCCTTGGGGTCTCCTTTGGGTCTCCTTGGGGCTCACCGGGCAAGACGTTCAATCGGTGGCCCGAAACCGGCGGAGGGCGGCGGCCACGAAAGTGGCACGAATGCGTGCCGGTGCGGTCACCGCCCAGCCCGCCGGTTCATCAGGCGTTGATGACCTCGCGCTGTGAGGCGGTGTCGTTGATGGCCTTGTGTCCGTCGCCGCGGCCGACAGCGATCTTGCGCGGCTTGGCCTTTTCGGCCACCGGGATGTGCAAACTCAGGACACCTTCGCGGTAGGAGGCCTCGATCTTGTCGGTATCGAGGTTTTCGCCGAGCACAAGCTGGCGGCTGAACACCCCCCGCGGCCGCTCGGTGGCCAGCATCTCGCGGTTGGGGTCGACGCCCGGCCGCTCGGCGCGCACCGTCACCACATTGCGCTCGATGTCGATGTCCAGCGAGTCGGCGTCGATACCCGGCAGGTCGAACTCGACGACAAATTTTTCGCCCTCCCGCCAGGCGTCCATCGGCATCACTGCCGGCCTGGCGGCCGTGCCGAGTGCCTGGTGGGCGAAGCGGTCGAGTTCACGGAACGGGTCGGTGCGCATCAGCATGGCGGTCACCTCTCACTCCAATCTATGGTGGTGTATCGGCTATTACCTATGTCCAATGACATAGATTTGGTATAGCACCGTCGACACCAGGATGCAACTGTGATAAACAGGTTTTCTAAGCGAGTCAGCTAAGGAGATGCGTGATGACCGAGCCCCCCTGGGGCCCAAGTGCTCCCGCACCCGATCATGGCGTGTACGGCATCTCGGTGGCCGCCGAGCTTTCCGGCATCCCGGTGCAGTCGCTGCGGCTTTACGAACGTTACGGACTGCTCACGCCGGCCCGAAGCGAGGGCGGAACCCGCCGCTATAGCGCCGACGACTTGGCCCGGCTAAGGCGAATCAGCGAGCTGGTGGACGCCGGGATCAACCTGGCAGGCGTCGCCCGCATCCTCGACCTGGAAGACGACAACGCCACACTATCGGCGACCAACACTGATCTGCAGTCCACCAACAGCACTTTGCGGAAAGCCGTCAAAACGGCGAAGTCCATGCAGGCGGCCACCACGCCCGGGTATGGGGCACAACCTGGGTTGCGTCAGGCAACCGCACGAAAAGACTCATCGACCTAGACAGGCCACCCAACGCAGCCGAATTCGCAGTCGCGATGGCGGGTACCTGCTCATCAGCCGCACGAATCTGCTGGTCGTGGATTGCCCGGACCGACATCGGGTACTCAGCCTGCTGTGCCTTTGAAGCGCCTTTGAAGGAGCCCTGAAGGAGTTGCAATGGGAGAATTGACGGAGGCCAGTGCCCAGGTGGTTGACGGCGCACGGCACGAAGCCGACGCATACCGCGGCGACAATCCCCGGCCGTTGGGGGGCTACCTGGCGGTTTTGGTGATGTATGGCGTCGTGGTGGCTGTCGCGACAGCAGCCGCGGTGGTCACCGGGCGCACGTTGCCGACGCGCTGGCGTGTGCAAGACCTGGTCACAGTCACCCTGGGCACCCACAAGCTTTCGCGAACCCTGACCAAGGATGCGGTGACGAGTCCATTGCGAGCGCCATTTACTCACTACGCGGGCACTGGCGGTCCGGCGGAAGTCAAGGAAAACGTCAGGCAGGAAAGCCACCTTCGGCACAGCTTGGGCGAGCTGTTGACATGCCCGTTCTGTCTGGAGATGTGGGTTGCGACCGGATTTGCCATCGGCTTGGTCTTCGTGCCCAGATTCACGCGTCTGATCGCCGGCGTCTTCACCGTGTTGGCCGGCGCGGACTTTCTTCAGCTTGCCTACGCGATGGCGCAACAGTCAGCCGAAGGCTGAGGTGTTGACCCGTCCACGCATTTTGCCGGCAGAACCCGGGTGATTAGCATGAAAGCTGTTGGCCACGAGGGCTTTACCTTGTTGCCCTGACAGTCGCTCCTACCAGATCTTTTCGCATCGTGTTGTCGCCTGCGGGGCGGCCGCCCTAGGTCCGTTACCAGGCCTTGCGATTCGTCGTCTGGCTCGTACACTCCGTTTTTGTGGGTACACATCGTCGATTTGTCATCGCCACCGCGAGACAAATGAGGCAGGGCTCCGAGGGGGGTGGACTGCGACCGGGCCTGGGTAACGAGGCCAATTTCATCGCCGCGCTTCCCAGTGGGCCCGGCCGCCCTTGAGGGGTGAGGCTATGGAGGACGGCCGCGACACGATCGTCGCTCAGCTAACGGAACTGGTTGCCAGCCTTGGCCGGGACGAAACCGAGACGACGGCTGGTCTACACCAACTGATCGACAACAGCGTTCGGCACCTGATCGGCTGTCGGTACGCGGGGATCACTCTGGCAGAGAAAAGCAAGGTGGTCACCAACGTGGTCGCCACGCATCGCTACGCGATGGCCTTAGATGCGGTACAGAACCGCTACGGGGAAGGACCGTGCGTGGCAGCCGCCTGGCGACACCACATCATGCAGGTGGACGATCTGAACGTCGACCAGCGCTGGCCGCGATATCAGCGGTATGCGTTGGAGCACACCCCGATCCGATCCATCCTGTCCTACGAGTTGTTCGTCGATCGTGGCACCATGGCCGCGCTCAACTTCTATGCCGACCATCCGCACGCATTCACCGACGACTCAGTGGAGCTTGGCGGCGTTTTCGCCAGCCACATCGCGTTGGCATGGTCGATGATGCGGCGCCAAGACCAATTCCGCAGCGCCTTGGCGTCACGAGACGTCATCGGTCAGGCCAAGGGAGTCATCATGGAACGCTTCAATCTCGATGCGGTCGAAGCGTTCGAGCTCCTCACCCGACTGTCCCAACAATCCAATACCAGGCTGATCGACATCGCTCATGGACTGATCGACAGCGAGCATCCACTCAAGCATCGACAGCACTAACCGCTGGTAGTAGCGGTCCGGGACGGTAGACCAAGTCCACCGGCCGCACAGTTATTCATTGCATGGGTACCGGGGCGGGCCGGCGCTCGGCGATCAGCTGCTCGCCGAGGTCGTAGTCGTCGTCGGCGTTGTAGGTCAGGACGCCGACCAGGACATTCCCCGATTCGTACCAGACGGTAATGCCGTCACCGTGCTCGAGCATCCGGCTGCGTTCGTAGCCGTCCCCCCAGGCGTGGTACTTGAGCGTCGCGTCGCCGATGGAGGTCCAAAACCCCGGCACCCCATCCCATTTCATGCGGTGACTCGCTGCAGATGCCCCGGCGATTGCGCCCTGGTCGGTCGCGTCCTGCCAATGCTCGATGGCCAGATGGCGTCCGGCGATTTCGTGCCACGCCAGCGCGACGTCACCCGCGGCATAAACGTGGGGCGCTGAGGTGGCCATATCGGAGCCGACGACGACGCGGGAGTCACGGATGTGCAGACCGGCCTCGGCGGCGATGCGGCTCTGCGGCGCCACACCGGTTGCGGCGAGCACCAGGTCGCAGTCGATGGCCACGCCGTTGTCGAGCCGCACACCGGCGTCGGTGATCTCCTCCACGGCCACCCCGCCGACATGGCGGGCGCCCGCCTCGGTCACCGGATCGCGCAAGCGTTCGGCCGCCTCGCTGCCGAGCCGCTTTTCCTGTGGAAGCGGTTGTGGGGCAACCAAAGTCACCGGAATTCCGCGTAGCGCTAAAGATGCGGCGGCCTCGCAGCCGATGAAACCGGAGCCGATCACCACGGCGGAGGCGGCACTGTCCGCGGCGTCTCGCAGGGCGGTAGCGTCGGCCAGTGAGCGCAACAGCAGCGCACGTTGCCCACCAGGGAACGGGGGGCCACCGGCGCTGCGCCGCAGGCCAAGATCAGGGTGTCGAACAAATGGCGCTGATCGCCGACGTAGACGGTCCGCTCGGCGAGGTCCAGCCGATCGACCGGCGCATCGCCGATGAGTTCGATCGCCCGGTCATCGAACCACTGCGCGGGGTGCAGTGCGACGTCGTCGGTCTGACCGCGCAGGTACTCCTTGCTCAACGGCGGTCGGGCATAGGGCGGGTCGATGTCAGCGGACAGGATCCGCACCGGTGTGTCAGCGTCGTGTTCGCGGAAAGACTCGGCCGCGGCCACCCCGGCTGGCCCGCTGCCCACGATGATCACTCCCGGCTCGGTCATTACCGTCTGATACCCGCACTCGATGGGCGCAACACCGGGTGTTCCGGTGGCTCCGGCGTTTCGACGAGCGCTATACGGGTGTGTGCCATCCACATGAAGGCGGTCACCTGGCACGGCAAACGCGACGTACGTGTGGAGTCGGTGCCCGACCCGAAAATCGAACAGCCTACCGATGCCATCATCGAAGTCACTTCGACGAATATCTGCGGGTCCGACCTGCACCTCTACGAAATTCTCGGCGCTTTCATGAAGCCGGGGGACATCCTCGGTCACGAACCGATGGGAATTGTGCGCGAGGTCGGTGCAGAAACGGGTGACCTTCGGGTAGGCGACCGCGTCGTCATCCCTTTCCAGATCTCCTGCGGCAGTTGCTACATGTGCGACAAGCAGCTCTACACGCAATGTGAAACCACCCAGGTGAGTGAGCTAGGCATGGGAGCGGCGCTGTTTGGCTATTCGGAGCTCTACGGCGAAATCCCCGGCGGCCAAGCTGAGCTGCTGCGCGTCCCTCAGGCCCAGTTCACTCACATCAAAGTTCCTGTGGGACCACCAGATTCGCGGTTCGTCTATCTGTCAGACGTGTTACCGACCGCCTGGCAGGCAGTAGCATACGCCGACATCCCAGACGGCGGCGGGTAACCGTGCTTGGCTTGGGTCCCATCGGGGAGGGGACATGGCCGCATGCATCGCCGATCATCTCGGCCATCGCGTCATCGCCGTCGACCTGGTGCCAGAACGGCTGGGCCGCGCCGCGCAGCGCGGCATCCACACCATCGATTCGGGCCGGCTGGACTCTTCGCTTGGTGATGCGATCCGGGACCTGACCGACGGACGGGGCACCGACTCGGTTATCGACGCGGTAGGCATGGAGGCACACGGTTCGCCGGCTGCTCGACTGGCCCAACAGGCTACCGGCGTATTGCCGGACGCGCTTGCCAAGCGGCTGATGCAAACCGCGGGCGTGGACAGGCTCAGTGCCCTGTACTCCGCGATCGACATCGTGCGGCGCGGCGGAACGATTTCGCTGATCGGCGTGTACGGCGGGATGGCCGACCCGCTCCCGATGCTCACCCTCTTCGACAAACAAGTTACCCCGCGGATGGGGCAGGCCAACGTGAAGAAGTGGGTTGACGACATCATGCCGCTGCTGACCGGCGACGACCCCTTGGGCGTCGATACTTTCGCTACTCACGTACTACCCCTCGACCAGGCACCGCACGGCTATGAGATCTTTCAGAAAAGGCAAGACGGAGCCGTGAAGGTCATGCTTAAGCCATGATCGACCGGATACACAAAAGCGCTGTGGCACACTATATTACGCATGCTGCCGGGAGTGGTTCCCGTTAACACCGGGCCCCGGTGCGCGCCGGGGAGGGCCTGGGAGTTTGACGGCTGCTCTCGTCGGGTATCAATTGCGCCATGACCACCGCAGAAGCCCCTGCCCCCACGCCCACTGGAGAAGTGTGGCCGGGTAGGGCCTATCCCCTCGGCGCGACGTATGACGGTGCGGGCACGAACTTCGCCGTGTTCAGCGAGGTGGCTGAGCGTGTGGAGTTGTGCCTGTTCGACGCCGACGGCACCGAGAGCCGGATCACCCTGCCCGAGGTCGACGGGTTCGTCTGGCATGCTTACGTCCCGGCCATCGAACCAGGGCAGCGCTACGGCTACCGCGTTCACGGTCCTCACCATCTCCAAGCGGGGCTGCGGTGCAATCCGAACAAGCTGCTGCTGGACCCGTATTCGAAGGCCATAGACGGCACATTTGAGTGGAACCAGTCGCTGTTCGGCTACAACTTCGGAGACCCCGACAGCCGCAACAACGACGACTCCGCGGCCAGCATGCCCAAGTCGGTGGTGATAACCCCGTTCTTTGACTGGGCCAACGACCGCCCGCCGGACCGCCATTATGCCGACACGGTCATCTACGAGGCGCACGTCAAGGGCCTGACTCAGACCCATCCGGACATTCCCGAGCAGCTACGCGGCACGTACGCCGCCGTAGCGCACCCGGTGATCATCGAGCACCTCAAGAGCATCGGTATCACCGCGATCGAGCTGATGCCGGTGCACCACTTCGCCAACGACTCCACCTTGATCGAGAAGGGGCTCTCGAATTACTGGGGCTACAACACGATCTCGTTCTTTGCGCCCGACCCGAAATACTCCAGCGCCGCTTCGCCAGGAGGGCAGGTGCAGGAGTTCAAGGCGATGGTGCGTGCCCTGCACGCCGCCGGCATCGAGGTCATCCTCGATGTGGTCTACAACCACACGGCGGAGGGCAACCACATGGGCCCGACGTTGTCGATGCGCGGTATCGACAACGCGGCGTACTACCGGCTGGTCGATGATGACAAGCGCTACTACATGGACTACACCGGCACCGGAAACAGCCTCAACGTCGGGCATCCGCACGCGCTGCAGCTGATCATGGACTCGCTGCGCTACTGGGTGACCGAGATGCACGTCGACGGCTTCCGGTTCGACCTGGCCTCGACGCTGGCCCGCGAGTTCTACGATGTGGACCGGCTGGCGACGTTTTTCGAACTCGTGCAACAGGATCCAACGGTCAGTCAGGTCAAGCTGATCGCCGAACCGTGGGACGTCGGGCCGGGCGGCTACCAGGTGGGCAATTTCCCGCCCCAGTGGACCGAGTGGAACGGAAAGTATCGCGACACCGTCCGGGACTTCTGGCGCGGTGAGCCCGCCACCCTCGACGAGTTCGCCTACCGGCTCTCCGGATCGGCCGATCTCTACGAGCACACCGCGCGCCGGCCGGTCGCGTCGATCAACTTCGTCACCGCCCACGACGGATTCACGCTGCGCGACCTGGTGTCCTACAACGAGAAGCACAACGAGGCCAACGGAGAGGACAACAACGACGGCGAGAGCCACAACCGGTCGTGGAACTGCGGCGCCGAGGGGCCGACCGACGACCTGGGTATCGATGAGCTACGTGCCCGCCAGCAGCGCAACTTCTTCACCACTTTGCTCCTGTCCCAGGGTGTGCCGATGATCTGCCATGGCGACGAGATCGGTCGCACGCAGAATGGCAACAACAACGGCTACTGCCAGGACAACGAGCTCACCTGGATCGATTGGGCCAGTGCCGATGCCGGTCTGCTGGAGTTCACCCGCGCGGTGTCAGCACTGCGGGCCAACCACCCGGTGTTCCGCAGGCGGCGGTTCTTTTCCGGCAAGCCGGTGGGCCGGCGTGGCCATGACGGCCTGCCCGACATCTCCTGGTTCGCCCCCGACGGCGCCGAGATGACCGACGAGGACTGGGGCGCCAGTCACGCGAGATCCGTCGTGGTGTTCCTCAATGGCCACGGCATTCCCTCTCGCGATCCGCGGGGCCAGCGGGTACTCGATGACTCGTTCCTCCTGTGCTTCAACGCCCACTACGAGCCAATCGAATTCACCCTTCCGCCAAAGGAGTTCGGTGCTGCGTGGCGCACCGTGGTGCACACCGGATCCGCGGAGGCGACGCCTTCCGAGGAACTGCCCCCGGCAGCGAAGCTCACCGTGGACGCCCACGCTGCTGTGGTGCTGCAAGCCGCAGACGTAACCCCAGCGGGTTGACACAAATCCGCCCGAGCGTTACGTAGCCGGTTGCCGGCCGATACGCTGTGCCTGCAGCAGCTCGTTACAGGAGAGGGCAGATATGTCAAGGACAGTGGTGGTTGGCGCCTCGAGTGGCCTCGGCCGCTGCATAGGTGTCGGTCTTGCGCGGCGAGGCGACCAGGTTGCGCTTCTCGCCCGGCGTCGCGAACGTATCGAGGCCGCGGCGAAGGAGGCCGGCCCGGGCGCGATCGCCATCGGTTGCGACGTCACCGACGAGGTGTCGTGCCGATCGGCGATCAACGATGCTGCCGAGGCCCTCGGCGGCATCGACAACCTCATCTACACACCCGCCGTCGGGCCACTCGTCCGCATGGTCGACACCGATGCCCAGACGTGGCGGCGCATCTTCGATACCAATGTCATCGGCGCGGCGCTGGTGACGGCCGCAGCGGTGCCACACCTGACGGCGTCCGCGGGCAAGGCGGTCTACCTCTCGTCCGACGCAGGCACATTCGGGCCGCCCTGGCCGGGCCTGGGAGCGTACGGCGTCAGCAAGGCGGCCCTCGAAAGACTTGTGGAAGCGTGGCGAGCAGAACACCCCGATATCGGCTTCACCTGCCTCATCGTCGGGGAGTGCGCCGGCGGCGAGGGCGACGGCCAAACCGGAATGAACGCCGGCTGGGATATGGACCTTGCCATGAAGGCCGTCCCGCTGTGGTCTTCCCGCGGCTGCATGCCCGGCAAGTTGATGCCCGTCGAGGACCTCATCGACGTGGTGCACACGATTCTGCGGACCGATGCAGCGACGTCGATGCCGGTCGTGGTCGCCAGAGGCGCACCCGCCAGCGCTGCAGCGTTTGCGGATTCCGCACAGTCGTAAGCGGCGGGGTCAGTGCCGGCCCAACTTCTCGCGGACCATGTCGGTCACAAACCGCCTGCCCGACGCCGGCCGAAACGCGCGCGCCGCTTTGGTGAGCGCCTCGCGGGAATCCGGGCGCAGCTCGATGTCGGCGGCGGCGACGTTGAATTCGAGCTGCTCGACGCTGGACGCGCCGGGAATCGCGACGACGCCCGGCAGGCTGATCAGCCAGGCCAGCGCCACCTGAGCCGGCCTGGCGTCGACTTCGGTCGCGACATCGCGCAACGTCTGCAACAGCGGCTCGATGCGGCGCAGGTTTTCGGTGCCGAATAGCGGGTTCATCGCGCGGATACCACCGGGACGGTTGTCCAGGCCGTACTTTCCGCCCAGCAGCCCTTGCGCCAGGGGGCTGTAGGCGATCACGATGCGGTTCTGGCGTTCGGCGAAGGGCACCATGTCCTCCAGCGCATCGGCGTGTGCGAGCGAAAAATGTACCTGGTTGCTGATCACCGGCCGCCCCAGCGCGGCGTCGGCTTTTCGCCATCGCGCGAGCGAATAGTTGGAGACGCCTGCCGCGCCGATTTTTCCGCTGTCGAGTAGGTCACCCATTCCCGGCATGATCACCGAATCGGGCACCACCGGATTGGGCTGGTGGATCTGGTAAAGCGGGATGCGGTCCAGCCCCAGCCGCCGCGCGCTGGCGCGCTCGCGCTGCTTGATCACGGCGGGGAAGGGAGCGACCGGGAAAACCTTGCTGGCCACCGCAACCTCGGCGCGCTCGTCGCCGAGGGCCTCACCGAGGATCCGCTCGCTTTTGCCCAGTCCGTACACCTCGGCCGTATCGAACAGCGTCACCCCCAGGGCACGGGCGCGATGCACGATGTCACGCGCAGCACCGGAGGCGTAACCCTCCCCGTAGCCCCACTCGCGTGACCCGAACTGCCAGGTGCCCAGGCCGATCCGGCTGACCCGCCCGACTCCATCGACGTCGACGTATTTCATGGTGCCCACCCTACTGAGGGCCGAGATCGAAGTAGTGGGCGCTTAGCCGGGGATCTTGTTGAGTACGTAGTTGGCGATGCTGACCGCGGTTTGCCGAGGGCGGTCACTGTCGGTCGTGCCGCCGTAGAACACCGAGAGGTCGACGACGACGTTGGCTTTGGCCGCGATCGCGCGGGCCGAGCGCACCTGTAGTCCGTTGGGTGTCAGATCCAACGTGGTGATGCCGTTGCCGGCGTCGGCGGGTTCGCTCAGGGAAAAGGGGATGGGCCCCACGTCCTGGATCGTCGCGTTTACCGTTGAGCCGCCGCATTGGCGCCATCCGGACAGCAAGTTCGCCAGCTGAGATTGGGCCGCGGGTGGATCACGAAATGCTATGACCGCCTCGAGGACCTCGACCGACTTGAGAAGGGTGCGCGTGTCGGAGAATTTTGCCGCGTGGTAGCCCAAGATCGCGTCGACCGGGTAGGCATCCGGGGTCCCGGGTGCGATGCTTCCCCAGCACTCCGGACGGTCGATGGAGCCATCGTTGTCGGATCTGCTGGCATGGTCACGCGTTGGGCCGGCCTCAAGATTCTGGTCGGCGGTGATGCTTTTCAGGGCGTCGAGGTTCGGCAACAGCGTGGCTATGGCGGCCGGATCGACCGTGGGCCCCGGAGGGGCTGCGGTTGTGGTGGTGGCGGGTGCCGCGGTCCGGCCGGACCTGGAGGCAGTCAGATCGGCGGCCAGAATGGCCCATGTGACCAGAGCGAGCACCGTGAGACTGATGAACACATACGAAAGCGCGACCCCCGCCAGGGCGCGGTCCCGGCCCAATTCGCCGGTGCGGCGGATTTGCGCGAGCCCGAGGTGTCCCAGAATCGCGCCGACGGGTGCGAACACGAACGCGAACACCAGTGACAGCGTCGCCAATGTGTTGACAGGCGGGCGGTGTGGCGGTGCGGGCGGCGGTGTGAAAACCGGCGGTTCCACCGGCGGGTCAACGTACGGGACGCGGCCAAGCGGATCGTAACTAAACGGGCTGTAATCAAAGGGATCCTGAGGGTTGGTCACACCAGTGCCCTCCTTTGCGGCCTGCGATCCTGCCCGTGAATGTAGCTGACGGTGGCCTGAATGGCGGCGTCACAGGTGCGGCTTGGCAACGCTGACCACGTAAGGCACGTCGGCCAACGTCAAATACACCCGGTGCGGCCCGATAGCCAGACCCGAGAGCCGCGCCGACTGGGCCGCGGGAGGCAGCCCCGCCCGATAATCGATGACACGGATCACCGGAATCTTCTGCTGCGGAAAGCCGGTGAAGCTCGCCGTCTCGAGCACCACCACCTCGTGGTCGGTGGCGGCGTAGATCCGGGTGTCGTCGGTGCCGAGTTCGCGGATCGGCGACGGCAGTCGGGCACTGGCCAGCACTGTCAATCCGTCTCCGCTGCGGCGGGAGTCGACGGCATGAAGCACATTGTCGTCGTGGCCGGCCACATAGCTGCGGGTCACCGCGGTGCCGTCACCTGCCGAGACCGCCACGTCCATGCTCAGCGTGCCGCGTTCCTCAGGCGGTGACGAGGATCCCTGGTAGTGACGGATCCCCGATGACCCATAGAGGTGGTAATCGATCTGGCGGCCGCGGTTCGCGCCGTCGATGCTGTATGCGGGCTCGCCGGTGATGCCGGCAGTCGCAAGTTTGCGAAAGCCGTACCGATCCACCGGTGTCACCGACCTGCCGTCCTACGACAGTGCGAGCAGCATCCGCAATCCCGCATCTTCCGAAAGGTAGGCTGGAGCGGGTCCGGCATCGAAATCGCTGACCTCGCGCAGACTTTCAAGGTCGACCATGGCAACCTTGCCGCGCTCGGGTTGCGGCACGAACACGACTCGGTCGTCCTTCTGGCCGATCTGCAGATTGCGTCCGACCGCCATGGGCGCCGACAATCGCGTCTGGGCGTCTTCTGACCGGTCACCCGCGGTGACCTCGGCCAGCCGGTGATCCTCGGTAAGCGCGACGAGGGAATGCATACGATACGACCACACCGGCTGGTGCAACACCGCACCGACCGACCACACCATGACCTCGGGCGCGCTCTCCAACGAGGTTCCCGGCGCCGAACAGCCGGCTGCCACGACGATCGCCACAGGGACCGCGCCGACCATTCCGAAGCGTCGCAGCAGCTGCGTCCAACGGCCCATCCAGGCGGCCACGATCGCTCACTCCGTCTTTTCGACAAGGAAGTACCCGATCGGTGGGCGACCACACCCGTTTGGTGGCCCGGTTCGTCGGGTAGCCGCTAAACGGCGCGCAACAGCCCGCACGCTGAACCAGGAGTAGATGGGAAGGACACCATGGCTCAGACCGCCATCAAGTCGCCCACCGACGTGGTCGACTTTCTTGTCAGTCAACACGAGCAGATCAAGTCTTTGTTCGCCGAAACGCTGTCGGCTTCCGGAAAAGCACGCGAGAAGGCCTTCATCGAGCTTCGGCGACTGCTAGCCGTCCACGAAACGGCTGAAGAGGAAGTAGTTCACCCCCGAGCCAAACGGAAGGTCTCCAACGGCGCCGCGGTGGTCGACAAGAGATTGCACGAAGAGCACGAGGCCAAGGCGGTCCTGCAGAAGCTGGAGAAGCTCGACGTCGACAGCGAGGAGTTCACCCGCCTGTTGACCGAACTGCGTGATGCGGTTGTCGATCACGCCGAGCATGAGGAGCGCGAAGAGTTCTCCAAGCTGGGTGAACAATTGAGCAGCGATGAGCTCGAAAGAATGGGCCGCGCCGCCAAGCTGGCCGAAGCGATCGCGCCCACTCGGCCCCATGCCGGCGTCGAATCCCAGGCGGCCAACATCGCCGCAGGCCCGTTTGCCGCGATGCTCGACCGAGCCCGCGACGCCATCACCGGCAAGGGCTGACGCGGCCACGATGGCGGCCCTCGCCCCGGCTACGCTGGCCGCCCGCGAAAAATGACTTCCGCAACGAAGACAGCGGGTGCCGTCCGCTACCTACCCGAGGATCGCGGGCTCGATTCACTGAGAACGGCGGCCGAGCGGTGCCGCGGCTGTCCGCTTTTTGAGAACGCCACCCAAACGGTATTCGGTCACGGACATTCCGGGGCGCCGATCATGTTGGTCGGTGAGCAGCCGGGGGACCAGGAGGACCGGGCGGGTGAGCCTTTCGTCGGTCCCGCCGGGCGACTGCTTGCCCGCGCTCTCGAAGAGGCCGACATCGACCCGGCGTTGACGTATCAGACCAATGCGGTCAAGCATTTCAAGTTCACTCGCAAGGGTGGCAAACGACGCATACACCAGAAACCCAGCCGTACCGAAGTCGTGGCTTGCCGGCCCTGGCTTATCGCCGAGATCGAGGCGGTGCGCCCACAGGTCATCGTGTGCCTCGGGGCGACCGCCGCGCAATCGCTGCTGGGAGCGGCATTTCGGGTATCGGCTCAGCGCGGGCAGGCACTGCGGCTTCCTCCGTCTGTGGATGTGCGGCTGACACTTGAGCCGATTGTGGTGGCGACGGTGCATCCGTCGGCGGTGCTGCGTGATCGCAGCGATCGACATGACGTGGCCTACAAGTTATTCGTCGATGACCTGCGTAGCGCGCGTTCCGGATGTGCGGGCGGATAGGGCAGCCGCGAGGACCTGGGCGACGTGCATCGGCCGACGATCGGCAGCGAGGTCACGAATCTGGGTGCGACAACTGAAGCCGTCGGCCAGCACCAGCGTATCGGGATCGGCGTCGCGCAGCGCCGGCATCAATTTGTCTTCGGCGCATGCGACCGACACGTCGTAGTGACCCTTTTCGAAGCCGAAATTGCCTGCCAGTCCGCAGCATCCGGCGTCGAGGACATCGGTGTCGACCCCGGCATCGGTGAGCAGTCTCCGCTCGTGGGTGTAACCCAGCACCGCATGCTGATGGCAATGCTGCTGCACCATGGCGTGTGCGGTGATCTGCGGAGGCTCCCAGTCCGGTGCCTTGTTCGCCAATAGTTCGCCTAAGGTGTGGGTTTGGTCGGCCAACCGGTGTGCGTCCTCCTCGCCGTAAAGCAGTTCGGGCAGATCGGATCTGAACACCGCGGCGCAGCTGGGTTCCAGCACCACCACCGGCGTGCCCGTCCTCAGCGTCGCACTCAGCGTCGTAAGAGTGCGGCGCAGAACGCGTTTGGCGGTACGGAGCTGACCGGTGGAGATCCAGGTCAACCCGCAGCACACCGTTCGATGTGGCACTTCGACATCGAAGCCAGCCGATTCCAGCACCGCGACTGCGGCTTTGCCGACGTCGGGGTCGAAATTGTTGACGAAGCTGTCCGGCCAGAGCACCACCCGCCCGCGCGACGGTGCGGTGGCGGCAGCAGGACGGCGGGCGAACCAACTGGTGAATCTCTCTTCGGCGAAGCGCGGCAGCTCGCGGTGAGCGTCGATACCGCCGGCCTTTTGGACCAGCGTCGAAAATCCGGGTGCGTGCGTGACGGTGTTGAGCGCGCGCGGCGCCACCGCGGCCAGCCTGGCCCATAGCGGGATCCAGCCCATCGAGTAGTGCGCCATCGGCCGGAAACGTCCTCGATAGTGATGGAACAGGAACTCAGCCTTATAGGTCGCCATGTCGACGTTGACGGGGCAGTCGCTGCGACAGCCCTTGCAGGCCAGGCAGAGATCCAATGCATCGTGGACCGCGATGGACCGCCATCCGTCGGTGATGACGTCACCTTGCACCATCTCGAACAGCAGCCGGGCCCGTCCGCGGGTCGAGTGTTCTTCCTCCCGGGTGGCGCGGTAGCTGGGGCACATCACGCCCGATTCATCTCCGCGACACTTGCCAACTCCCACACAGCGGTCCGCCGCACGCGAGAAACGGTGCTCGTCGTGAGGATAGGCGAACATGGTAGCGGGTTCGGCCGGGCGGAAATTCGCGCCTTCACGCAGGTTTTCGTCGAGCTTGTAGGGTTTGACGACCTTGCCGGGGTTCATCCGGTTATGTGGATCCAAGAGCGCCTTGGTCTGCTCGAACGCTCCGACAACGTGCTCGCCGAACATGATCGGCAGCAGCTCTCCGCGGGATTGCCCATCACCGTGTTCGCCGGATAGCGAGCCGCCGTAATCCACGACCAGTCGCGCCGAGTCTTCCACGAAGGCACGGTATTTGGCCACTCCTTCTGCAGTCCACATAACGAACGGGATGCGGGTGTGTACGCAGCCCTGGCCGAAATGCCCGTATAGCGAGGCGGTTCCATAGTCGTAGCGGCCAAGCAGCTTGTGGAAATCGCGCAAATAGTCGCCCAGCCGGTCCGGCGGTACCGCGGCGTCTTCCCATCCCTCATGGGTTTCGGGCCCGTCGGGCGGATATGCGGTGGCGCCCAGCCCGGCCTCGCGGGCGGCCCAGACTTCCTTCTTCCGCTTGGGGTCGTCCAGCACGGTGGCGTCGGTGTGCACCTGTTTCTGCAGGGCGTCGATCATCGACTTGGCCTTGCGGTCGGCATCCTCTTGGCTGTCACCGTCGAGCTGAACCATCAGCCAGGCTCTGCCGTCCGGCAGCTGGCGCAAGGCCTTTTCGGCCAGCCGCCGCGAGTGCTCAAGCTCAACCAGACGGTGATCCAGGCCCTCGAGCGCCGCGGGCTGGTGCTCGAGTATCACGGGCACCGCGTCGGCGGCCGAGAAGATGTCTTCAAAGCCCAGGACCGCCAGCGCGCTCGCCTCCGGGACGCGCACCAGCGTCACTTCCGCACGCAGCACCGTAACGAGCGTGCTCTCGGAGCCGACCAACGCCTTGGCTACGTCAAAGTTGTTCTCGGGCAACAGCGAATCGAGGTTGTAGCCCGAAACACGTCTCGGGATTTGCGGGTAGGCCGCCCGGATGTCGTCGCCATAGCGTTCGGCGAGCGACTTGAGGCCGCGATAGATCTCGGCCCGCCGACCGCCTTCGGCGACGATCCGGGCGAACTCATCGTCGTCGGTCTGCTCCACCCACATCCGCACCCCGTCGTAGGTCAGCACTTCAAGGCGGCGCACCGAATCGACCATCTTGCCGTACGCCTGGGCGCTGGAACCGCACGAGTTGTTGCCGATCATCCCGCCGATCGTGCAGCTGACATGGGTCGACGGTTTGGGGCCCACCATCCAGCCCGACGAGTGCAGCTGGTCATTGAGTACGTCGAGCTTGATGCCCGGCTGCACCACCGCCACACCAGCTTCGGTGTCCACCGATTCGATCCGGGTGCAGTACTTGCTCCAGTCGATGACCACCGCCGCGTTACAGCACTGCCCGGCCAGACTGGTGCCGCCGCCGCGGGACAACACCGGCAGGTCGTGGTGGCGGCACACGCTGATGGCATTGGCCGCGGCGTCCGGGGTGCGCGGCACAACCACGCCAATGGGGACCTGTCGGTAGTTGGACGCGTCCGTGGAGTAGGTCGCGCGCGAGCCAGGATCGAATCGGATCTCGCCGTCCACGCTGTCGCGCAGCTCTGCCGCCACCGCCTCGAACAACTTCGGTGCTCGGTCCGGCCGTTTCAGGGTCATGCCAACTCCTTGTCGAGATTTCGGTTGGATGCGCAGCAAGGCATGGCCTCGCGGCCGGCGGGTCAACTCTTCTTGTGCGGTAGGAACTCCTGCGCTTTGGTCTTGAGGCCCACCTTGACGAAGCCCACGCGGTCCTCGTCACCGGACAGCACCGCGGTGGTAGCCGCCTTGAACTGATCCCAGGTGGCGTGCGGCGGAATCGGTGGCATATCGGGGTCGGTGTAGACGTCCAGCACGGTGGGGCGGTCCGCCGACAGCGCGTTGCGCCAGGCATCCGCGAGTTCGTCCGGGTCCTTGATGGCTAACGCGTTGAGGCCCAGGCTGGCGGCGAATGCGGCGAAGTCGATGTCGGGCAGCGTCTGGGACTCGGCGAATTTCGGTGCGCCGGCCATGGCACGCATTTCCCAGGTGACCTGGTTCAGGTCGTTGTTGTGCAGGATCGCCACGATCAGGCGGGGATCGGCCCACTCGTTCCAGTACCGTTTGATCGTGATGAGCTCGGCCATGCCGTTCATCTGCATGGCGCCGTCACCGGCGAACGCGATGACCGGCCGTCGCGGGTGAGCGAATTTGGCGCCGATCGCGTAAGGGACGCCGGGGCCCATCGTGGCGAGGTTGCCCGATAGTGAGCCGCGCATATCGCCGCGGAATCGCAGATTTCGCGCGTACCAGTTGGCCGACGACCCGGAATCGGCCGTAATGATGGCATTGTCGGGCAGTTGCGGGGAGAGCTCGGAGAACAAGCGCATCGGGTTGATCGGGTCGGCGCTGACCTTCGCCTCCATGTCCATGGTCTCCCACCAGCGGGACACGGTGGCCTCGATGGTTTCGCGCCACTTGCGGTCCTCTTTGCGGCGCAGCTGGGGAATCAGGGCCCGGAGTGCGGCCTTCGCGTCGGAAACCAGGTTGACTTCGTAGGGGTAGCGCATGCCGATGAAGCGACCGTCGACATCGATCTGCACCGCGCGGCACTGCCCGAACTCGGGCAAGAACTGGGTGTAGGGGAAGCTGGATCCCACTGTGAGCAGGGTGTCGCAGTCGCGCATCAACTCATAGCTGGGCCGGGTTCCCAGCAACCCGATTGAGCCGGTGACCCAAGGCAATTCGTCGGACAGCACGTCCTTACCCAACAGCGCCTTGGCCGCCCCGGCACCAAGCAGGTCGGCGACTTCAATGAGCTCGTCGCGTGCCCCGCTCGCGCCGGAGCCGACCAGCATGGCAACCTTTTGGCCTTCGTTGAGCACCTGGGCCGCCCGCTTGACGGCCGCGTCGTCAGGGGCGACCGCCGGCCATTCGATGCCCAGGCTCGACGGCACCATCTTGAACGCGTGCGTGGGCGGCGAATACGGCAGCTCTTGCACATCGCTCGGGATGATCAGCGCCGTCGGGGCGCGCTGGGACATCGCCACCCGGATGGCGCGATCCAGCACGTTGGGTAGTTGCTCCGGCACAGTGACCATTTGCACGTAGTCGCTGGCAACGTCTTTGTAGAGGCTCAGCAGGTCGACCTCTTGCTGGTAGGACCCGCCCATGGCGCTGCGGTTTGTTTGACCGACAATTGCAACCACCGGAACGTGGTCCAGCTTGGCGTCGTAGAGACCGTTGAGCAGATGGATCGCGCCGGGACCCGATGTGGCCATGCATACCCCGACGCGATCGGTGAATTTGGCGTACCCGACCGCTTCGAAGGCGCTCATTTCCTCATGGCGCGACTGAATGAACATGGGCTTGTTGTCTGCGCGGCCGAATGCGGCGAGGATCCCGTTGATGCCATCACCGGGGAACGCAAACACATGCTCAACGCCCCATGCCCGCAACCGCTCCAGCAGGTAGTCGGCGACGTCTTGTTTAGACATTAATTTCCCTCCTAGACAGACAGTTCGGGTGATGACGGGGTTGCGAGCAATCGGTCGTCGGCTTGTTCGCTAAGCCAGACCTCCGGCATCCGGACCATCGTGAAGCGTGCTATGCCGCACCCGCGCGACAGCTCCGCATCGCAACACTTGATCAATGCCCTGAATCGCGTGCGTGGCACCGCCCGGGGATTCGGGATTGTGGGCCGCGCCCGTCAGTGTTTTTTCACTGCGGGCAACGGGGTCGACATGCCTACCGCTTGCGCCGGTCGCCTGGGCTGTCGGGTGTCCAATTCCGCCGCTGGCGGCGGTTACGACGACAGTATGACCCGCATGGGCGGCGTTGGCACTTCCCACACGTCGGGGCATACCCGCAATCGCGGTGGTTATTCGTCCGTTTTTCCCGCTGCCGACGACGCTCCCGCTGCGGCCCTGAGACCGGCAGGTATGCCGGCTGTGCGACCTCGTCAGGATCGCCGTGCCAGCGAATTCGTTGGCGTTGCTCGGCGTCGATTTCAGGCAGTGCGGCGCGACTTGGGATTGCTCTCTTGGTTCACGCGCTTTTGGGTAGGGCCGATGGGCCGGACGCATTGTGGCCCTTGGCCACTCGTCGGATCAGCATGCGGGTTGCCTTCTCGAGGATTTCCTGGGCCACATCTGGCTCACGGGCGTGTTCGGCGCGACGCGTCGCCGCTGCGATGGTCAGCCCCTGCTCATATCCGGCGACGACGCGTGGGTCCACATAGGAGCCGCGGGCCACCGCCGGGGTGTTGCCGAGCTCCTCGGCGACCTCCTTCATCACGGCAGCCTCGACGCGTTTGGCCACCCGGCGCGAGACAGCCGGGTCCGCGTCGGCGAACGCCGCGGCGGCCAATACCGTCCCATGCCAGGTCCGCAAGTCCTTGACGGTGTACTCGCCGCCGACCAGCTCCTTGAATCGGGCATTGAGATCTTCGGATCGAACGTCGACCCACCCGGATGCAGTGCGGCACATCAGCAATCGTTCGGTGCGGTTGGGGCGGCGCATCAGCGCACGCACCGCCCGGACCACTTCCGGGTCCTCGATTTCCACGCAGCGCTGCACCCCGCTCTTCGCGGGAAAGTCGAATCCGACCGCGTCGCGACGGACCGTCACATGCTCACACAACAGGGTGGCCAGTCCGTAGGACTCATGCTCCTCCGCGTACTGCTCGCCGCCGGCGCGAAAGTAGCCGCGATCAAGCAGACGCAGCGCCAGCGCCAATACCCGCTTACGGGTTAAACCGCTGCGCGCGAGGTCTTTAGCCATCGCGGCCCGCCATTCCGGCAACCGCGTGGACAGATCCAAAACGCGGTCGAACTTCTCCTCGGCGCGCTCCTGGTGCCACGCGGCGTGGTAGAGATACTGGCGGCGCCCGGCCGCGTCGACGCCGACGGCCTGAATGTGGCCGTTGGGATACGGCGATATCCACACGTTCTTCCATGCCGGCGGAATAACCAGCTCCTTGATGCGCTGAACAGTTGCCGCGTCGGACAGCAGGTCGCCATCGGGCCCGTAATAGGCGAAACCCTTACCTCGACGCTTGCGCGCGATACCCGGCTTGCTGAGCACGCTGCGACGCAGCCGCATTTTGCCCTCCAGTCAAATTGGCTGACTGCACAATTACCCGCCGGGTAAGCCGCTCACACGTGCAGTTTTCGCTGCCAAACGAAAAACGACCCGCCACAGCGTTGGGGCGGGTCGTCTCCGGCGGAATCAGCCGGCCATGAACTGCTGGTAGGCCGATTCCAGATACGGCGGCAGGGCCGTGACATTGCACTGCCGTTCGGTGTCGCCGATTGGTGCCAGAATGCCGCGCAGGTCGTAGTACTGCTGGGGATGCGCGGTGAAGTAGCCGCGCAGGTTGGACTCAGCCTCCGGACGGGGCTGGCCGTAGGCGGCCGTGACCACTTGGTTGGCATCCGGGTGTGCGGCCAGGTACTGCTGCGCCGCGCCTTCTACCGACGAAACGGTGGCGTGCACACCGCCGGGACTGCAATCGGGTGCTGCGGCCGCCGACGGTGCAGCGACGATACCCATGGCCATTCCCCC
This sequence comes from uncultured Actinomycetota bacterium, assembly GCA_963784665.1. GTDB lineage: Bacteria > Actinomycetota > Actinomycetes > Mycobacteriales > Mycobacteriaceae > Mycobacterium. Next base: position 88,016 of record CAWASA010000014.1, on the reverse strand, counting down.
GAGCAGGCACCCGGCACTGATGCCGGCCACTCGCCGGCGCGCGACGATACTGCTGATTTTCATGATCAGTGTTGTCCTTCGAATTTCCGAACTGGTTCGTAAGAGAGGCTCCCGATCCTCGAAAACCAAAGTAGCTGAAGCAAAACAGTGCGGCTGTTCGCTGACAACGAACACACGCATCGTCGACTGCCTAATACGGCCATTCAACGGGATCTTTGCTGAGCGAACAACCGAATTGGCCGGATCAATGCTGAGGATCCTCAGAAAAACCCACCGGTTCTTAGGGATTCGTAATGCCGATCGTGACGTAACCGTGACCTGAATTGCGGCCGATACGGCACCGCTTAGGGCTGCGGCCGCAGTCGAGCGGGTCTGATGCGGTTGATCTTGGGGCGGGGGGATCCGTTAGTTCCTGGCCGCCTAGGCCTTCGCGGTGCGGATCCTGCTGACGTGGACTGCGACGGTCGAACAACTACGGGTGGGCGCGGTGGTTTGCGCTGGCGCTGCTGCTGTGAAATCGAAGCTGGCGAATAACGCCGCGCACCTGGCCTGTTCAGCTGCGTCGTGTTTTGCTGCTGCCGTCCTCTCCTTGGCTGCCATCGGTGCCAGCCGGTGCCAGAGTATGCAGCCAGGTGTCGACGTCGGGACCGACGACTACCGCGTGATCGGAAGCCAGCAGCGCTCCGGTGCCCAGTGCAGCCACCGCGGGTTGCACAGCGCGCACGCGACGCTCATCGCCTTGCCGGGAAAGCAATTTCGACGTCAGTTCGGGTAGCCGGATGGCATGCGGTCCGGTGATAGTGCGCGGCGTATGCGTCTGTCCCAGGGCCGCTTCGACCAGCACATCGGCGACGGTGTCGGCGGCAATGGGCTGAATCAGCCAGTCCTCGACGAGCACCTCCCCGTCGTTGCAGCTCACCGCAGCCGGGTCCGTGGCGAACTCGTACCACTGCGTCGACTTCACGATCGTCGTCGGTACCGGACCATCGAGGAGAATTTCCTTCGACGCTCGCTTGGCTTTGTAGTAGGGAAACCCGTCGAACACCGGGTCGTCGATGCCGGCAATCGTCGACACCACCAGTCGCGGGACTTCCTGCGCGGCACACGCACCCACGATGTTGCGGGAGGCGGTGGCAAGAGTCTGGGTGATGTTCGACCACCCGTCGGCCGGCACTGGGTTGGATACATCGATGACGACATCGGCTCCCTCGAGTGCCTGGGCTAGACCTTCCCCAGCGAGCAGGTCAACGCCATGTGCGCGGGAAATCTCGACTACCGCGACGTCGCGGGCCTTCAGCCTGGCGACAACGCGGGATCCGGCCGTACCGGTTGCCCCAATCACGGCGATAGTGGTCAGTGGCCTCACCCGCCCTTCCGTCGTCGGCGGGCTGGGGTCTACCCGGGAAAATTCCGTTCAAACAAAATTGTCGACGGGCAATAGTGGGCAATGGTGGCCAATAGTTCGACTCCAGCAACGTGGTTCGAAAGATGCTGGGGCCGCGTACCGCTCGAGTGATTACGCGCACACGTCTCGGCGCTGACCAGGTGCAATCGGCTGGGTCGTATTCAGAGCGTTTGATAGGGCGCCGGGCGGGAAAGCCGTAGGTGCGAACGAATGCAAGCTCAGTAACCACCGAGAGGGAGGTCGACCCATGGGGGATCAGAAGAGCGGACCACAAGAAGCGGTCCAGGGCGCCGTCGAGGGCGTAAAAGGCAAAGTCAAAGAGGTCGGGGGAGCCGTACTCGGTCGCGACGACGTCGTCGAAGAGGGCCAGGCGCAGCAAGACAAAGCCGATGCTCAGCGTGATGCGGGCAAGAAGGAAGCCGAAGCTGAATCCGCGCGGGCCGGCGCAGAGGCCGCCGAGGAGCGTCAGAAGAAGCACCAGTAATTCGATGTTGAGGGGGCCCGGTCCGGCTGTCGGACCGGGCCCCTTCACGAACCACCACCTCGGTGCGCCGACATTCACCGCCCGGTGATGGTTTTAAACCGCCACGCCGGGTTATCCCTGGCGACAACCGCCGCCGATGATTGGCGGTGGATTAACGAGGTGAACGATGGGTATGGGCGTTCGAGTGTCGAGCATCATTGCGTTTCTGCGTGCGGGTTACCCGAGCGGCGCGCCCGCCGTCGGCTACGTGCCTCTCCTAGCGCTGCTGCCGCGGCGAGTATCCGACGACGAGATCATGACCATCACGAGCAAGCTGCTTGCGCCCAAGCGTCGCCTGATCGACAACGCCGATGTCGGGGTAGAAATCACCCGGGTCATTGACGAGATGCCCTCGGTGGACGACATCGATCGCGTTCAACGCCGGCTGGCTGCGCTGCGATGGGCCGGCGGTCTGCACGAGTAAACCGTGAGCGACTCACACTTCGAGGTCGACCACCAGCGGCCGGTGGTCGGAGATTGGCAGGAGCTCAGCCTCCACAGCACCGCCGTGCAGACGATGATCGTCGGTCAGGATGTGGTCGAGCTGGCGGTTGGGAGTTTCCGCGGGAAACGTTGCGGCCGTGGACAGCGAGCGCATGCCCGACCAGCGGCGCACTGTCTTGGGTGTCATGTTGAGGTCCCCGGTCAGCAGCCGCGGACCGGGAAGCCGTGCAGGTCGTGGATGAGCCGGCGCAGCTGGCGCCGATTCCAGCCGGGTACGAAGGACAGATGCGTGTTGGCCACCGTCCGCCCGCCCATCGGGGTATGCAGCTGTGCAATGATCGCCGCTCGGGGCTCTTCATCCACGATCATCACCCGGTTGGGCCCTGGCAGGTACATGGGGAATCGCATCGGAATCCGGGGCAATCGCACTACCTGCCAACTGGCCACCGGGTATCGGGACAGCAGCGCGATTCCGTAGGCTGCGGTCCCGGGTTGTTCATCGCCGGTGGCAGCCATCCACGTCGCCCCGGGGGTACCGGAAATCGCGGCCACGAACCGGTGCTCTACAGCTCCCATGGCTTCTGCCGCCGCTGCGGTGAGGTCGGCGCGATCAGACCGCGGTTGATCACAGTCGACCTCTTGCAAGCCGAGCACGTCGGGGTCAAGGCGGCGCACGCAGTCACGTAGCCGCTGCGGGTCTACGCCGTCGCCGACGGTGCGACCGTGCAGGATATTAAAAGTCGCCACACGCATAGGTTTTCTCCTACCCACTTTCCTGATCGTGCAGTCACCACTGAAGCGGCCCTGCGGTCAGTGCGCTCCGGGCAACCCTTCGCGAGTGGCCACCGATTGGCCGTCGCCGGTGTCGAACGCCTCGACGATTACGTCGCGGTCTTGGTAACAGCCCAGTGATGTCAGGCCAGGCGTTTGCGCGATGACTGAGTGGGCCGCGTCGCCGGTGAGCGGATAATCGGCCACGGCGTGGCGCCAGTGCGCGGCAACGATAGTCGCGCCCGGCTGCAGCCTCGGGCATTCGCGACGCAACACCGTGGCCAGTGCGTCGGCGTTCAGGTAATAGGCGACCTCGCTGAGCATCAGCAGGTCGAAAGGACCGGGCGGCCAGGCCGCGTCCAGGGACGACCGGACCAGTGTCACCCGGTCCCGGCAGCCGGCCTCCCGCAGCCGGGCATCGGCACTGCGGACCGCCGCCTCGGCCACATCTACCGCAGTCACGTGATCACAGCGTCGTGCCAGCTGCGCGGTCAGTGTCCCGATGGAGCAGCCGGGCTCGAAAGCGTGCCGGTACCGGCGATGAGGCAGCAGCGCCAGGGTGATGGCGTACTTGCGATGCTCGTACCACCGCGTCGACAGCTGCCACGGGTCCTGGCTGCCGACGTACATCCGGTCGAAGTATCCATCGGGGAGCCGTGTGCTCACCGGAATACGACCTCTCCCACCGCGAGCAGTCGCTGCAGTACGAACGCGGGCAACACGGGCGCCGATTCGCCGGCGCTCGGCGCGAACTGGCTTCGATAACGTTGCGCGGCAAGGCGTTTGCGATCAATCGCCCAGCCAGACACGCGCACCGAGTGCGCTCGGTCCCATGGCACCGCCGGGTCGGCCGGACTGGCCCAGTGCCACATCCAAACCGGATATTCCAGCAGCGCGGCGCCGGTGTGCGCGCACGCCGCCGCCGCCGCGCGCCCGGCGGCTTCGTGGTCGGGATGTCCGTCGCCCCGCCAGGTGGCGGCACACCAGGTCATCGGACCAGCAGCTTCGAGAATTTCCACCAGTAACTCTGCGAGCTTACCCTCGTGGTCGGCCAGCTCACCGTCGGGCAAACCCAGCGTTACGGGCCGCGAAACCCCCAAAACTCCTGTCGCCCTGTGCAGTTCGTGTCTGCGTGTGGTTGCCAAACGAAGCCGCCCCGACAGCGTCGCACCGGGTTTGGCGGCGTCGCCGTCACTGACCGACACCACCTGGACGTCGACGCCCGATGCGACCAGTTGTGCGGTCGTCGCACCCAGGCCGAGAGTCTCGTCGTCGGGGTGGGGCGCCACGACGATCAGGCGCTTACAGCCGGAAAGATCCAGTGGCGGTAGGGGTTCCCTGTCGAGGTCGGCCAGCCACAACGGCACTGGTGTGCCGCCGTGGGTCAGCGGCTTCGCCGCAAACCTGGCGCAGTTGCCTGATGGCCCGGCCCTCAACGCTGCCCGCCTGCGAGCCGCCCGAGCTCAGCCAGATCCCGCTCCGCGTGGCTTTGGCGGATGTAGATACTCAGGTCGGCGACCCGCTGAGCGTGCCGTCCGTCCTGACATAGCGGGCCCGGCCCCAGGGCGCGGCCGGTGCGGGTGATGGCTTCGTCGACCGCATGTTCCACGACCGTGCGGACGCGGCGGGCCAGCAGTTGCGCGGTACCGGCCCGGTCGAACGGATCAGCGTCGACCTGCATTGCTGCTGCGGCCAGGATCGCGTCGCCGGCGGCAAGCGCGGCGTCCACGGCGCCGAGGTGAGCTAGCGAGTGTGCATCGGCCGATTGGCTTCCGGCGCAGCGATATAGCGGATCGGCGACCCTACGCGCACCGCCGAGCCAGCAGGCGGCTACGCCGATTGCACCGTGCCAGAAGCCGGGCCGATTCAGGTAGTCACCAGGGTCGCCCACGGCGACGGCCTGGGCGTTGGTGAACTGCACCGGCCGGGTGTCGCTGCCGGCCATCCCGGCGTTCCACCATGTGCTCGGCAACGGTTTGACGGCGGGGTCGGTCACCGTCACCGCGAATAGACCCCGTCGTCCGTCTTCAAGCCGGGCGGTCACAAGTGCATGGGTACAGAACCCGGCACCCGAGCACCACACCTTCGTGCCGCTGAGCGTGAACGCACCGCCGTTGATGTTGGTGGCTGTCAGCATGGCGTCGGGGGATTCGGCCGCCCATACGCCCCACAGCTGACCCGGTTCGGGGGGTTTGCCGCCCAACTCGTGGAGTATCGCGACGGCATCGACATGGGCCTCAGCGACCCTGGCTGCGACGATGTTGTCCTCGGCCAGCCGCGCCAGACGGTGCCAGCGTTCGGCGGTACGTCCCGATGCGGGCAACGGCAACTCGAGTCGTCCCGACTCCAGCCAATGCTTGATCAACCCCGCCGTCACACGCAATCACCCGCCGCCGATCTCCCCAGTTGCCTGAGGTGATGAGCGAATCCGTGTGGCGCCCGCGCCCGGGTTCGTGCCGATGTGATGACGGACAATTCAGTGTCCCGATGAATGCAGTAGCCAGCGGCTTCGAACCGCTCTACCAGATCGACATCCTCGCTGGAAGAAAGCGTCCGAAAGCCGCCAACACGCCAGTAAGCCCGCGCGCTGAACCCCATGTTGGCGCCGTGAATGTGCTCATGCTGGCCGCTGCGATCTCGAGGGCCTGACTCGTAGGACCGCATATAGCGGTCCACGACGTCGACATCATGGTGGCGCCAATCGGGAACACGCACCACGCCCAAAACCATGTCCGCGCCGAGTCCCAGCTGATATACCAGCCAGCCGGGGTCTACCCGACTGTCGGCGTCGGTGGTGGCGTACCAGCAGTCGGTGTCGTGCCCCAACAGCGAGCGTGCGTAACCGAAGCCGACCGCCCGCGCAGCGCCCACGTTGTGGACGTCGACGCTGACGAAGTGCACGTCTGGCCCGTACTGACCGGCCAGCTCTGCGCTGTCGTCGTCGCTGTCGTCCAACACCACCACGACGGTGACCGGGATCGGCGCGCACAGGGTCGCGGTTAGCACCGCGCGTAGGCAGACCGGCAACTTCGCCCGCTCGTTGTGGGCGGGGATCACGACAGCGGCCGCGTCGTAGGCGCGGAGCACAGCGGCTGACATAACTGGTCGTCTGCCCATCTCGCCGCCACTTAAACAGATGGCAAACAATGCCCAGCAAGACCGCCAGGTTGCCCATCCCGTCAGCGGGGTATGACCTGTGCACGATGCCGCCCGCTGAGATGCCTACCGATCCGCCCGCATGCAGCACCCAGTTGCGGGAAGCGCTGCGCGGTGCCGCGTCGGCGCTCAAGGAGAACGGGCCGCGTTTTGCCTTGGCCGGCCGCTATGCGTTATGGGCCTACGGCGCACCCGAACCCAGCCACGATGTGGATCTGGTGGTAGCGGAGTCCTATGTGGCTGATGCCGTGGCCACCCTCACCGACGCCGGATTCGCCGTCGAACGTCCCCGGAGGATTGGCTGTTCAAGGCACGCACCGGCGAAACGGTTGTTGATGTGCTGCACCGCATCAACGGTGTGCGCGTGGAGCCGGCAACCTTGGACTGCGCCGAACAGCATGATGTCCTGGCAATCAGGATGCCGGTGCTGCCGCCCACGTTGGTGCTCATCCAAAAGCTGTGCTCCCTGGGCGAGCATCAGGGCGCAGACCGCCGACAACGATTACGCGGCTGCCTTTTTGGTCTTAGTTGACCGGCTCGGTCTGACTACCTGACGTTTCCGACGGTCGGCGCAAGTCAGTGGTTACGTAGTTTGGCGATTAGCTTGTCTTTCGTCAGGCTTGAATACCCCGACATGCCAAGTTCTTTGGCCCGCTTCTTCAACTGCGGAACGGTCCAGTCCTGGTAAGAGCCGGACTTGCCGCCCTTGCGGCCGACTGAGGACTTACCCCGCGCGGCGGACGCGTTGGAAATCCGCGCTGCCTTTTCCTTGGAGTCGCCCTGCTTGCGCAGATCCTTGTATAACTTTTCGTTCTTGATCGACGAATTCGGCATGGTTCATCCTCCTGTCCAAAGACACCGTTGCCAGAATGCCCGCCCCGGCCCCAGAGAAAACCACACGCTCGAGCGCGACGGAATTCGCCTGGGCCGGGACTCCGATCCCTTCGGGGTTACCACCGTCCAACCGGTGCAAATAGGACCATGCCGTGCGCAACCGCCAGCTATCGGGTTACCTACGATTGATCGGGGTAGTCGAGGGTGGTGATTGACGCGACCAACGGACGCGGCGGCCTGCGTGGAGTGGTCGCAATCGGTGCCTCGGCAGGCGGTGTCGAAGCACTGTCGAATTTGGCCGCTGGTTTATCGCCGGATCTGCCGTACGCGTATTTGATGGTGCTGCACGTTCCCGCCGGCGCACCGAGCGTGCTGGCTCGCATCATCGACCGCAGCGGACCACTTCCCGCGGCCGCCGCCAAGCATGGCGCGAGGCTTGGACCGGGACACATCTACGTCAGCAGTCCGGACCGCCATCTGCTGGTCGTCGATCATCGCGTGGTGCTGTCGCAGGGTCCGCCCGAGAACGGACATCGACCGGCGATTAACGCGTTGTTCCGTTCGGTGGCGCTGGCATTCGGGCCCCGCGCGATCGGTGTGCTGCTCTCGGGGGTGCTCGACGACGGCGTGCTCGGGCTGGCCGCTATCCGTTCGCGCGGCGGCACCACCATCGGCCAGTCGCCCGAGGACGCAGCGTTCCCTGTGCTACCGGCCAACGCACGTGACGCGGGCGTGCTCGATCGGCAGGCCGCTGCGGCCGACATTGGCGCGGTCCTCAAAGAGCTATCGCACCGAGAAATAGAGGAGCCGAACATGGAGCCCGACGGGGCAACGGGGTTCGAGAACCGGATCGCCACGTCGTCCCGATTCTCCACCGACCTGGACACCGAACAACTGGCGCAGGAAACCGAACAGGCGTTGGCCGTGCTCAGCGACCGGTTGTCGGCCAATGGCCCTGGCCGCGGTGATGCCGGTGGATGAACACCGCCCGGACATCCGGATCGACATAGAACCAGAGCAGGAAGTGCCGATCCTGGTGGCCGACGGTGTGCTGGACAGCTCCACGTACCGAAGTATCCGAGACACCGTGATCAAGGCTGCGCTGGACGAGCCGCGTGCGGTGATCGTCGATGTCAATCGTCTGTCCGCGCCGTCCGCCTCAGCCTGGACGGTGTTCACCAGCGCTCGCTGGCATGTCAGTGTCTGGCCGGACGTGCCGATCCTGCTCGTGTGCGCACAACCGCAGGTTCGGCGGGCGATCACCGCGGGCGGTGTGCCCCGATATGTGCCGGTGCATGCCACCCGGGAGTTGGCCCTGGATGCGGTCCACGGCCAATCATTACATCTCCGGCGGCGAGCCCACACCGAGCTTCCGCGCTCCAGGGGCAGCCTCGGCTTTGCGCGCGCTGTCGTTACCGATTGGCTCACCAAATGGGATAGCCGTGAGCTCATTCCGGTCGCAGCAACGGTGGCGACCGTCCTCGTCGAAAACGTCCTCGACCACACCGATAGCACACCGGTGCTGATCATCGAAAGCTATCGGGACACCGTCATCGTGGCGGTTGAGGATTGCAGCGACCGGCTGCCGGGCCGGCACGAAGATGCTTACCGCGGCGCCGAAATCGTGTCCGGCCTGGCCATCGTTTGCGCCCTGTGTCGAGCGTGGGGCAGTACTCCCACGTCATCCGGCAAGACGGTGTGGGCACTGGTCGGTCGCGAAAACCAGCTCTGACACCGCGAGTAGTGTTCAAGTCCTTCGGTGAATCCCTTACCGGACGGGAATTGCATGGAATCCACGACTGACGAGGCTTTCGAGGCTCTGTTGTGCTACATGAGGGATTCCCGCGGCTTCGACTTCACCGGCTACAAGCGCACGTCTTTGATGCGCCGTGTCCGTCATCGGATGGATCAGGCGGGATATACCACGTTCGAGGAGTACCTCGATGTGCTGCAGGCCAGCTCGGATGAATTTGTGTCGCTGTTCAACACCATCCTCATCAACGTCACTTCGTTCTTCCGTGACCCGGAGGCCTGGGAATTCGTCAGCGCTGAGGTAATTCCCCGGATGCTGGCCGAGCGCGGTCCCAGCGACCCGATTCGGGTGTGGAGCGCGGGATGCGCATACGGGCAGGAGGCCTACACATTGGCCCTGCTGCTGGCCGAGGCTCTGGGGGCCGACGCGTTCCGGCAGCGGGTCAAGATCTACGCCACCGACATCGACGAGGATGCGCTCACCGAGGCGCGTATCGCATCCTACGACGCCAAGGCCGTCGAGTCGGTACCACCAGATCTATTGCCGCGTTACTTCGAAAAGGTCAACGGGCGCTACGTTTTTCACAAAGATCTGCGCCGCGGGGTGATTTTCGGCCGCAACGATTTGGTCAAGGATGCGCCGATCTCGCGCGTCGATCTGCTGGTGTGTCGCAATACCCTGATGTATCTCAACGCCGAAACGCAGCGAGACGTGCTGGGACGCTTACATTTTGCGCTGGCGCCGCAGGGCATGCTGTTCCTCGGACACGCTGAAATGCTATTGAGCCACGGTGACCGGTTCACTCCGCTGAACCTGAAGAACCGGATTTTCCGGAAGGCTGCCGGGTCCCACGGCGGCGCGGCTCGGTACGACCCAGCGGGAGCGTTCTACGAACGCCACGATGACTCACCGGACTTGACCACGGTGCGCGATTTGGCTTTTCGCGCCAGCCCGGTGGCCCAGATCGTGGTCACCGGCGAGGACACCGTCGCGATGATCAACCAGCAGGCAGAGAACGTCTTCGGGCTCTCGGCTCGCGACATCGGCCGGCTGCTCGGTGATCTCGAGGTGTCCTACCGTCCGGTTGAGCTGCGTACCTACCTGGAACAGGCCAAGGTGGAGCGGCGTTCGGCGCGGATTCCGGACGTCAAGTGGCAGCGACCAGGTGTCGAGACAGTGTGGTTCGAGATCCACGTGAATCCGCTCATCAATGCTGAGAACGGCCTGCTTGGTGTGTCGATCGTGTTCTTTGACGTCACCGCGACGCGCGCCCTGCTCGACAAGGTCGTTCAGACAAACCGCCAGCTGGAGGCGGCCTATGAGGAGCTGCAATCCACCAACGAGGAACTCGAGACCACCAACGAGGAACTGCAGTCCACCGTGGAGGAACTTGAAACCACGAACGAAGAACTGCAATCCACCAACGAAGAACTCGAGACGATGAACGAGGAGCTGCAGTCCACCAACGACGAACTGCACGCCATTAACGACATGTTGCGCGAACGCAGCCTGGAACTGGACAACACCAAGACCTTCCTGGATTCGCTGATCGACTCCGTCCGGATGGGCATGGTCGTGGTGGACCGTGAAATGAAGGTGATTCTGTGGAACAGGGGCTGCGAAGAGCTCTGGGGGCTGCGGGCCGACGAGACGATAGGGACGAGCTTGACCGCATTAGACATCGGACTGCCGCTGGACAGCGTGCGGCCGTTGATCGGCAACACATTTGTCGACGCAGACAGCTCCGGTGAAGCGTTGGTGGAGGCGGTCAACCGGCGCGGCCGTCCGGCTCGGGTACGGGTCACGTGCACGTCGTTCCGTTCGAGCGAGGGAACAGTCGGCGGGGCGCTGGTGCTCATGGAGGTTGTGAGCTAGTCGCCGGCGAGGCAGCGGCTTGGCCGTCAGTGCCCCATCGCGCGGCCGCTTCCTGTGCTGCCTGGTGGGCTAATTGCGCGCGGCGCCGCGCTTCCTCGGCCCTGCGTCGTGCAGTGGCTACCGTATGTTCGGTGGCGCCAAATCCTGCGGACAGATCGTCGCGTCTAGACCGGAGTTCGGCGGCGCGCTGCCGGGCGATTTCGGCGCGGACTGCCGCGCTGTTTAGGGCATCGTTCGGCGACAGCGCATGAAGACCGCCGGGCTGTGCGGCGCTCACTTCGCCGATTCCTGACGGCTCGGGTAGCGGCGCACCTTCGACAATGTCGGCCAAGACGCGACCGATCTCGTGAATCGGCAACACCAGATTCGCGCCGGCTCGCGCGGCCGCGATAGGCATCGACCGGTACTGGGCGGTGTCCGGGCTTTCCGCGATGACGATGGCGCCCGCGTGCTTCATTGCCACGGTGCCCGCGGCGCCGTCCTGCCCGGAACCCGACAACACCACTGCGACGCTCCGCGGTCCGTACGAGCTGGCCATCGACGCCAGCAGCACGTCGAAGCGCCCCTCTTCGAGCTCGTCCAGGCTGCGCAGGCGACAACACCCCTCCGGCGTCAGCTCCAGATGCATGCCCGGTGGACAGACCACCACCTGTCCCGGCGTGAGGGGCGCTCCGTCTTGTGCCCAACTGACCCGACGTGCTGTCTGCCGACGCAGAATCGCGGGCAGCACACTATCGTGGCCTCCGAGGTGTTGTTGCACGACGATGGCAGCCGAAAGCTCGGTGGGCAGATTACGCAACACGGTCGACAAAGCATCCAAGCCGCCCGCCGACGCCACCAGGGCTACCAGCTCGACGACAGGACGATGCGCGTCGGTCGCCATCTATTCAGTGTCCACCTGTGCGACGGCCGCGCCACAGTCGCGGCAGCGACAGTTCATTTTCGGACTCGGTGGGTATCCGTTATCCGAAACGGCAGGAGGTTGGACGAAGAGCATGGGCCGCCGCAGTTTGGTCAGGTACCTGGGGGGTACGCCATACGGCCAAGTAGCGGCGGCGTGCACGACTGCGAAGGGAGTTGCGATTGAAAATCGCGATTGTCAGCGGCGATGACGTCGTGGGTGACGAGCCCCAGCAACTGTGCGCCGCGCTTGCGGCCCGGCAGCATGAGGCCACATTCTGCGTCAGGCAACGAGGGCGGCTACCCGCAGGCGCAAGCACCGACGGCTACCGGACCATATCGATACCCGTCAGTCCCCACGAGGCGGCATCGGCCTCGGAGGCCTCGGACGTGTTGCCTTATGTCGGGGACTGGGCGGCCACACTTGAGCGCGTGTGGGCATCGGATCAACCCGACGTCGTGCACGCTTACGGCTGGCTGGCTGGCTGGCTGGGCGGGCTGGCCGCCCAATTGGCTGCCCGACGGCGACGAATCCCCACCGTCCAGACCTTTCTGGGACTGGCCGCGACGTCGCGCTTCCACGCCGTCGGGGGCTCGCAACACGACAGCGAACGGATGCGCATCGAGCCGTTGCTGGCGCGTAGCGCGACGTGGGTGACTGGTGAGAGCACCGCTGACGTCGACGCCCTGACCCGGCTACGCCGCAGTCGGGCGCGAGCGTCCGCCTTGACGTGCGGCGTCGACGTCGAGCGATTCACTCCGGTCGGTCCGGCGCTCGCCCGGTCCGACCTTCAGCGCGTCGTTTGTCTGGCTCCGAGTCCCCTGCCGTGCAACGGTTTTGACATTGCGATGAGGGCCCTGCCCAGAGTTCCGGGTACGGAGTTGGTTGTCGGGGAAACCGAAGCCACCAACCGCAACCATGACGAGGCGCGGACCATGCTGCGGGGTCTCGCCACCGAGTTGGGCGTTGCCGACCGTGTCCGCTTTGTGGGAACGGTCGCCGACGATGAACTGCCGAAGCTAGTGCGATCTGCCGACGTGGTGGCGTGCACACCTCGACAGCCGCCGCACGCGACAACGGTGTTACAGGCCATGGCCAGTGGAGTGGTAGTGGTCGGGCTGGCCGTCGGTGTCCTGACTGACGTCGTAGTGGACAATGTCACCGGGTTTTTACTGTCGCCGGAAAACCCTGGGGGATTGGCCTCCGCTTTGAGAACCCTTCTTGCCCAAAGCTTTCAGCGCGAGAGCATGGGTTCGGCGGGCCGTGGTCGCGCACGGTCCCGCTTTGCCTGGGATAGGATTGCGCTCGACTCACTGAATATCTATCGACAGCTTGGGGCGCAACGTTGGGTGCCACCACATTTGCAGCCGACCCCCCGGTAATCCGATGATGACGGCGTGCCAGCCCTTCTGCGCGGGCCGGCTGTGAGACCTTGACCAGCACCACCGACAACACAGCACCTGGCGTAGTCGTCGGTGCAGCCGGCCGACTGCCCAACGCGGTCCAAGCCGACCTCTGCCCGGGCCCTGGAGGTGATCCTGGGCAGCGGCACAGTTTGGCCCCGGTTCGGCACGAACAGTTCCGTACCGCCGATCCGCAGGTCGTACGGCACTTCTTTGCCAGCGTCTATTCACCAGGCTGGCGCATCACCGGGCTTACGAGCCGCTCGGCCGTCACCCATTGGCGCTGCGAAGCGGATTTTTTGACGGTCGACGAGGTGACGATTCAGGGCCGAGTGGCGCTCGAGATTCCAGCTGCTACCCGTCCAATGTGACCGGGCAGGAATCGGCGAGCGAGCGAGCGCTCCCGGAAACGCTCAAAGACGCCGTGTCTTTCATCCACCGTCACGCGGCCGGAGACGTCAGCATCAACGACGTCGCGGCCGCGGTGCATCTGACTCCCAGGGCGGTGCAGTACCTTTTCCGCCGCCAGCTCGGTACCACACCGACGGAGTACATGCGTCGCGTCAGGCTAAACCGCGCTCATCATGATTTGATCGCCGGAGCGCCCTCTACCACGACCGTCACTGAAATCGCGCAGCGTTGGGGCTTCGCGCATACCGGCCGGTTCGCGGTGCTCTACCGACAGACCTACGGCCAGAGCCCGCACGCCACACTCAGGAAAAAGATCTCTTAGTACCGAATCGCATTCGAGCCGTTGAACTTTCGTTTCTTCACATTCATGCGGATTTCATAGCAAGTACCCCGGCAACTGCTTTCGAGGGTGCTGCGACCCGAAACCGCCTGATGAACGGCACTATTTAGTGAGGCATCCGGCTTGTGCGGCGTCGCTTCGGTACGCGCCCGGCGGCCATAGGCGGTAGGCTGATGTCAGGTTGAGTCCACAGCTGCCGGTGTTAACGGGCGCCACTGGGACACCGTCGTCGCTCGCCCTGCTCCCCACCACTTCTGAAGGGCGCACCACACATGACTGCTTTACCCGACTTACGTATGCCCGAGCTTCTCGGGCAACCGCGCAGCCGCTATCAAATCGATTGCGCCGGTGCACGACTGCATATTCACGCGCGCAGCTTAGCGACTGTCTTGGGCATCGATGGCGAAATCGATGCCTCCAACGCTGACCTGATAACCCAGGCAATCCGCCGGTTTTCGCAGCTGAAGGCTCCGCTGATCCTGGATCTCAGTCGCCTGGACTTCCTGGGCAGCGCGGGTCTTGAAACGCTGCTTACCCTCAACGACGAACATCAGCAAGCCCAGATACTCTGCAGCGTGGTCAGCGGTGCAGCGCTGCGTCGACTCACGCAGGTGGTGCCCGACCACGGCTTACCTATCGTGGATTCAGTTCCCGAGGCCCTTCAGCACATCGAAGACGCCATGCGGGTACGCCGTCGGTTCGTCTCGGGACTGGCCCGACAGCACGAACCGCAGGGCAGCGCAACCATGCGAGTCGGCGGCGTCCCTTCCCGCGGGAGGTGCTGAGACCTGGCCTTTCGTCCTGGCTCGCCGCGGTGAGCAGGGTGGCGTCTAGCATGTGCGTGGACAACGCCGTTACTGCCAGGCAGGAGATCTCATGGTCGAGATTCACGTGGAGCGGACGATCGCCGCGCCGGTAGAGCAGGTTTTCGATTGGCTGGCCGACCCGGCCAATTTGGCTGCCGCGCCACTGGCTCTCAGGGCCGGTTACGCGAAGGACTCGACGGGTCCCGGCGCCGGCGCGGTGCGTGAGGTGATCGGCGTTGGCACGTGGTTCCGCGAGGAGATCACCGCCTATGATCGGCCGCGCAGCTACTCCTATCTCATCGTCCGATCGTTTCCGCCGTTCAACCACGAGGGTGGCACACTGACGTTCACCGCGTCCGGCGACGGCACGCACGTCGACTGGCTAAGCCACTACACCCATCCGGCTCGGGCGGGAGGCAAGCTGATGGAGGCGGTCAGCTATCGGCTGCTCCGGTCGAGCTTCTCTGCGATTCTCGATGCTTGCGCCAAGGCTCTGCAGAAGTAGGACCGAATACCGCTGCAGCACAATGAACTCATTAACCACTCAATCGGTGCATCAATTGGCTGGCGGCGTATCGGCCACTGAGCACGGCGCCGGTCACCGTGGCGGGATTGCTGACGCCAACGGCCTCGCCCGCCAGGTAAAGCCGGTCGCTGATTGGTTCCTGTAGCCGGCGTCGGTCGTCGAGGCCGGAACCGGGCGCGTGAAACGAGTAGGCGCCGCGCGCGTACGGGTCGACGGTCCAACTCGAGGTCCGGACCTCAACCAGCGAGATGTCGTAGCCGAAAAGCCGGCGAGCAATGGGAAGCGAACTGACTATCAGATCCTCTGGCGAGGACGACTCCACCGAGCGGCCGCACCCACCGGCGTTGAAAGCCAACACAATTGGCCCCGCAGCTCCCGGCAGGGTGAACCACTGCGACCACATACCGCCGTTGGTGCCGATGTATTGGTAAAAAGCGTTGTCTACCTTCCAGGTTCGACGATCGAAGCGGAAGAAGCTCTTCGACAGCACGCCGAAGCCCAGGGCATTCACCGCGTGGGTGTGTCCGTCGGGAAGGGGTGGGTCGAAGGTGATTGCAGCGGATTTCAGTACCCCGAGGGGAACGGTGATGATCGCCGCGGGTCCTTCGAACGACCGGTTTCCGGCCCGCACAGAGACCGAGGTGTCGCGTTGCACGATCCCGGTTACCGGCGTATTCAGCACGATCTGAAGCCCATTGGCAAGTAGCCCGGGTAGGGCGTCGTACCCGTTCGTGACAAGATCCTGATCGCCGCCGGTGTAGTCACCGTGGTCAAAAGTTTTGGCGGAGAGCTGGTCTGCGTCGGCAGCGTATTCGTCCTCGATCTCGGTGGTGAGGTAAAAAGCCAACTGGGCGCGGCCGGAATCGGAGAGCTCTTCGCTGGTCGCCGCGGCCTTGACGGCGACGCCCAGGCTCCCGCCGTCGACCTGATCACGAGCCCGTTCAACGAATGTGCGCCATGTTGTTCTGTCGTAGTTCAGCGGCTGCAGCCGGGGATCAACCGCGAGCTTGGCCCAGCCGTAATAGTCGGTCGTGACCAGCTGCGCGTGTGCCTTCCGGGAAAGCTCCATCAGCGGGTTGTCCGTCGTGCCGTGGATCCACGACGCGCCCATCTCGAGGGGCACGCCCCAATCGCGGTTGGTGTAGACCCTGCCACCAATGCGATCGCGGGCTTCGATCACGCGTACCGGCCATCCCGCATCAGCAAGGCTGCGTGCGGCGGACAAGCCCGCCATCCCTGCGCCGACGATGAGGACCGACTGGGTATCTCGTTGCGGTGGGTGATCCGACGCGCAAGCGCCCGCCAGTCCGCCGCCGACCACGCTCGTGGTTGCCGCGAAGAATTCCCGACGGGAGATCGGGGACACGGGTGTTAGCGTCTCACATCACAACGTTTGTCGGATTTACCAGATCCAAACCGAACTTCGGGCTAAAATTCCCACATCCTTGACTGCGGCAACGGGGCCGCGTTGGAGGGGGAGCGGCGATGAGTGCTCGACGATCGACTCGCACAGTTGACCCCACAGTTAACCCCTTGCCCGACGTATTACCGCCAAGCCGAACCTTGACCGTCCAGGCGGCCGATGGCACCCGGCTGCATGCGGAGATATTCGGTCCACCCGACGGTTATCCGATTGTCCTGACACACGGCATCACCTGCACAACCCGGGCGTGGGCATACCAGATCGCCGACCTGGCCAACGATTACCGGGTGATCGCATTCGACCATCGCGGCCATGGGCGAAGCAGCGTACCCGGACGTAACGGTTACAGCCTCAAACACCTTGCTTCCGACCTCGATTCGGTGCTGGATGCGACGTTGGCGCCGCACGAGCGCGCCGTGCTGGCCGGCCACTCGATGGGCGGCATCACCATCGCCGCCTGGTCGGCGCGCTACCGCCACAAGGTACACCGGCGCGCTGACGCCGTCGCGCTGATCAACACCACCACCGGGGATCTGGTGCGCAAGGTGAAACTCCTGTCGGTGCCGCACGGATTGTCGCCGGCACGAGTCTTGGCCGCGCGCGGCCTGATCAACGTGTTCGGCGGCTTCCCGGTCCCGAATGTCGCCCGCATCCCGAGTCGTTATGTGGTCGCGATGCTGGCGGTCGGAAAGGACGCCGATCCCAGCGTTGCGAGACTCATCCACCAGTTGTTCGCGCAGACATCGCCCGCGGGACGCGGTGGTTGCGCGAGGATGCTGGTTGCTTCACTGGGGTCTCGGTATCTCGACCTGGACGGTTTGACCGTGCCCACCTTGGTCATCGGCAGCGAACGCGACCGGCTGACACCGATCAGCCAGTCCCGCAGGATCGCACGCACCGCGCCGAATGTCGTCGGTCTGGTCGAGCTGCCCGGCGGTCACTGCTCGATGCTGGAACAGCCCCGCGAGGTGAGCCGCCAGCTGCGGGCACTCGCCGAATCGGTGATCCAAGACGTGCGGATCCGCCGGATCAGCTCATAGCAGGGCAGTGATTTCGGCGGCCGCCCGCTGGCCCGATCTGACGGCGCCATCGAGATACCCGGTCCATTCGTCTGCGGTCTCGGTGCCGGCCCAGTGGATTGGCCCCACCGGCTCGCGTAACCACGGCCCGAATCGTGTCCACGACCCTGGCGGTACCGCTGCGGTGGGGCCACCAGGCGCGAACTCCTCTGCGTCCCAACGATGATCAACATAGTCAAGGGGTTTGAGTGCGTCATCGCCGAAAAGCGTTGCGAAGCAGCGCAACGTATCGCGGCGGCGCTGATCAATGGACAGTGAGTCGAACGCGCGCGCGTCGACGAAGCCCATCAGGATGCCTGGCCCGTCGGCGTGCGGGCTGACGTCGAAGGTGATGAAGACGGGGCCTTCGTCGGACAGCGCCTGCCCGGAGAACCCGTTTGCCCGCCAGAACGGCGTGGAGTAGGCGGCGTAGGCCTTGCTGAGCCGGCCCTGCGGCCAATGCTTGGCGAGTTGCGCGTACTCGGCGGGCAGCGGGGGAGCGAACTCGATCGATGCGCGATGGGCCGGCGGGATCGCGACGATGACGAACCCGGCCTCGGCCTGGCCAACGTCGGTTGTGACCGTTACGCCGGCACCGTGCCGGTCGATGCGACGGACCGGTGCGCCCAGCACGACACGCGGACCAAGTTCGGCGGCCGCAGCCTCGGCGATCTGCTGGGTGCCGCCCGGAAAGCGGTCCTGTTGGGCACCGTTCTCGACGTCGAGGAGCCGGTCCAGGCCTCCTGCCGCGTGCGCGTACCGGGCGGCGTGCAGCATCGACACGTCGTCGGGTTCGCACCCCCATGACACCCGAGCCACGATGGCCAGCAGGTCGCGGGACGAGGCGGTGGCGCGTACCGAGCGCAACCACCCACCGAGCGACAGGCCATCGAGCTCGCGTGCACGGCGCGCGTCCCAGGGGGCCGCCACCGGGATGCTGCGGGCGATTCTTTCGAATTGCCAACGCAACCTGCCGATGTCAAGCAGTCCGGTCAGCGAAAGCCGGGGGATGGTGCCACGGTAGGAATGCGTCCAGCCGCGCCAACGGATCACGTTCTTGCCGTCGTGGTGCGTCGGAGTGGTCGGGACCTCGAGTTCGGCCGCCAGCGCCAAAACGGCATCTTGGGTCGGGCCCACGAAAGTGGCGCCCAGATCGGCCGGCAACCCCGCGACGCTTCCGGTGAACGACCGCCCGCCAACCCGGTTACGGCCCTCGAAGACCACCACGTCATGGCCCTGTCGTGCCAGCTCACGCGCCGCGGCGAGTCCGGCAAAGCCGGCACCTACCACGACAACGTCGACAATCCACGGCGGGTTTGTCACGTCCTCAGTCAACCGCATTTCTATGGTTTCGTAGGAAAAGTGCCCAACGTCGACTTGTTGCGCGCAATCACCCTACGCCTGGGGCAAGAAAGCTAAGGCGCCACAGTCAACCAATCGGCGAAGCCTGACGGGTCGTGGCGGCCTAGCGCGCCGTGCTCGTAGAGACCCCAGCCTTCCACCGGGTCCCCGTTACCGTCGCGGCACGCCGCGCGGCCCACGTGGTCGATAACGCCGAAGCCCGACCGCGCGATGATCGCCGGATCGGTCATGTCGTAGGTCAACCGTTCGACGAATTTCTCGCCTTTCCACAAGCCGTGCATCCAGTCCGAGTCGCCGCCGTAGCCGCCGCCGACGTGGATGGGGACCGGCAGCTTGGATTCCACGTCGAAATGAACGGGCGTTCCGTCGGCGGTGGTCGCGTCGATCGTCGCGCCGGTCGGGATGCGGGTGCCGGAACGGTAACCGATGGTGACCCGCGGCCACCCCAGCTGCTCGACGCGGCCGTCGCGCCAGACCCGGGTGCAGTCGTTGAGCGAGCGGAACCCGTTGGGCTCCTCCTGGATGATCAGCACGACGGCGAAGTCATCGAACGCCATCGGCATGTACAGCCACCACATGCCCTCGAATGGTGGGTCCGCGGGCCGGCCCGCGGGCTCGGGCTCGCCGATCGGCCGGATGCCCCACGACCGGTCGCGGCTGCCGAGCCAGGTCGCAGGGTCGACGGCGATTTCCTCCCCGTCGACGGCGATGCGGCCGCTCCAGGTGCCGAGCTGGGCGAACCGTTGCGCGTTCAGCGTCACCCGGTTGCCGGACCGCAGGATGTGCGGCTGTTCCTGCACGACGTCGAACAGGCCCTCCCAAGTGAGATCGGCTGCGATGCCTTCGGTTTCGTCGAGGATCAGGCGCAGTTTGCGCAGCGGCTCGGTGACCTCGATCCGATAGCCGTTGACGTTCTGGTTGAGCCGGTCTGAGTCGATGGCGTCGGACAGGTGCACCGCGGTCTGCGTGTCCCCGCGCCGGATGAGCACGAACGCGTCCTTGACCCCGAGGTTGGGGTAGTAGCCAATGCCGCTGATCAAGAAGATGTTCCCGGTGCGATCGTGGGCGTTGAAGTAGGAGCGATCGTAAAAGTTGCGGTCCGAGGAGCCCGGCCACGCAATCGGCTGGGGAATCTGATGGACCGGGAACTCGTCGAGCGGTCCGAGCATTACTGGTCCTCTCCGATAAGACGTTTCATCAATCCGGCGTGGTAGAAAAGCGATTCGACATCGTCGGGCTTCTCGGTTTCGCCGAAGTGGACCCGTCGTGCGCCGGTCCGCATGAACACACAAGCCCACATCACGCCTGAGTACACGTAAAACCAGTGCAAGTCCCCGATTTCGACGCCGCTGAGCTGCTGGTAGGTAGCGCGGACGTCGTCTTCACGCATCACCCCGGGCAAGCCCGGCAGCGTCGCCAGGCCAGCGAGTTCTTGAAAGACCATGTGCGCGAATATCATCCATGCGACGTCGAGCTCACGTGGCCCCAACGTCACCATCTCCCAGTCCAGCACCGCCACCGGCTGAAAGTCCCGGTATAAAACATTGCCGACCCGGGCGTCGCCCCACAGCAGTACCGGCTCAGCTGCGGCTGTCTCGGCCGGCCACTGCGCTTCCAGCCAGTCGAATGTCCGTTCCAGCAGCGGTGATCGGCCAATGTCGGGCACCGCGAAGTCGTACCACGATCGCACCCAGTTGAAATGCCGGCGCAGTGCGTTGCCGCCTTCCTGGTTCTCGGATAGGAAGGCAAACGTCTTCTCGGCGTTGGGGATTGAGTGTAGCTGGGCCAGTACGCCGATTGTGGCATCCTGCAGCTCACGTTGCCGCTCGGCGGGCGCATCGGCGAACCAGTTGTTGCCGAAGGTGTAGGGCATCACGTCGGGCGGCACCAAGCCGTCGACGTAATCCATCACAAAGAACGGTGTGCCCAGGACGTCACCGGTGTTCTCGAGCCAGCGCACGCGCGGGACGGGCACGTCGGTGAGTTCGCCCACCTTTCGTATCACGTCGAATTGGTGGTCAAGCCGGTACGTCGGGAAGACCTGCACGTCCTCGGCTGTCGGCGCCACCCGGGCCACCAGCTTTTGCTCGTTTGGCTGCCCGTTTTCCTGCCAGCGGCTGCTCAAGATGATGGTTTCCGACGACATGCCCGTCGAGTCCACGCCGCTTTCCACAGTCACCTCGGGTTTCGCCCCGCCGGGCAGGACGGTGGACAGCCATTGCGACATCACCGCCGGCAGGGTGCTGACGTCGCGGCTGGAGCGCTGTAGACGGTCGATCTCTCCGATTGCCGGCTCAGTGGCCACGGGGTGCCTCCATTCGTTGAGACTTCTGCGCGGCAATTACGATACGGTAGGTAGCGATATGAAAGCAGACCCGTCCGCCATTGACAAGGCCCCTGGCGCCGGCCGTCCGCGGGATCCGCGGATCGACTCTGCCATCCTATCGGCGACCGCGGAACTGCTTGTACAAATGGGCTATTCGAACCTCAGTCTGGCCGCCGTCGCCGAGCGCGCCGGCACCACGAAATCAGCGCTGTACCGCCGGTGGTCGAGTAAGGCCGAACTGGTGCACGAGGCGGCCTTCCCGACGGCGCCAACCGCGCTGGAATCCCCGGCAGGGGATATCGCTGCCGATGTCCGGATGATGATCGAGGCCACGCGCGATGTGTTCACCACTCCGGTGGTTCGCGCCGCGTTGCCGGGTCTGGTGGCCGACATGACGGCCGATCCCGCTCTTAATGCCCGGGTGATGTCGCGATTCACCGATCTGTTCACCGCGGTGCGGGTACGGCTGCGCGAGGCCGTTGACCGGGGTGAAGCGCATCGAAACGTGGACCCGGACCGGTTGATCGAGTTGATTGGGGGAGCGACGATGCTGCGGATGCTGCTGCGCCCGGAAGAAGGGCTCGATGGTGCTTGGGTGGATCAGACCACTGCCATCGTCGTGCATGGGGTGACGCGATGACGGGGCGACTTGGGGGCAGGGCAGCGATCGTCACGGGCGGCAGCCGCGGCTTGGGCCGGGCGATCGCGCTGGCCCTCGCGGCCGACGGTGCGGCCGTCGCCGTCGCCGGGCGCACCGAACAGGTCTGGGACGACCGATTGCCGGGAACCATTGGTGAGACGGTCGCCGACATCGAGGCGGCGGGCGGTCGCGCGGTGGCGGTGCGGGCCGACCTGACCGACCGCGACGACATCGCCCGACTGGTGGGTGAAGCCCGAGATGCGCTGGGCCCCATCACAGTACTGGTCAACAATGCAGCCTTCACCGCGCCCGGCCGCCCACCGGTACCAGGCGCGGAACCGCATGCCAAACCCGCCAAGCCGGCGCCGGGCGGCGCCAAACCCGGCTGGCCGGGCTTCGTCAGTACGCCGCTGGCCGCATATCGCCGGCATTTCGACATCGCGGTCTTTGCCGCCTACGAGCTGATGCAAATGGTGTGCCCCGACATGATCGACGCGGGTGGTGGCTCGATCATCAACGTCACCTCGGTGGCATCGCGGATGCCCGGCAACGGGCCCTACCCGGATCGCAGTGGAGGAGTCCTGCCCGGTTACGGCGGATCCAAGGCGGCGCTCGAGCACCTCACTCAGTGTGCGGCGTTCGATCTCACCGACCACAACATCGCCGTGAATGCACTATCGCCGTCGAAACCGATCCTTACGCCGGGCCTTGCATACTATGCCCGCGAATTCGTTGACACCGCGCCGACGGATGAATTCGCGCAAGCGGCAGTGGAATTGGCGCTCGTCGATCCCGGCAAAGTCACCGGACGCACGATCGGTCATCTCCAGGTTCTCGACGGTACTTTCCGGCCCTTCACGCTGGGCTAAGCGGCCCTTCTACGGCTTTCCCGTGGTCACCCCTCGTTCGTCTCCGGCGGGTCGGGGTCGCCGCGGAGCAGTTCGTCCGGGTGGTGAGCATGGTTGATTTCAGCCGGGCCGCTTCCCTTCGTCCAGCCAAGCCGCCCGCTGTCGGTGACCACGGTGTGCCATTCGCCGCGGCTGGCCCCGCCGTGGTCGCAACCGCAGGCGAAGAACAGCTTGTCCGCATCGGTCCGGCCACCCCGTGCCCAGTCCGGCGAATGGTGAACCTCACAGCGGTAGCCCGGCTCGAGGCAATTGGGCCGGGTGCATCCGCGGTCGCGGGCGTAGCAGATCAGCCTCTGGTCAGCAGTGGCAATGCGTTTTTGGCGGCCCAGATACAGCGGCCGGCTGGTGTGGTCATCGAACACCGCGAGGTAGTGAATTGCCTTGGTGGCCATGCGAATCAGATCCGGCATGGGCAGCCTCGAACCGCCCCCTGTGTGTGCGGGCGTGGGCATCGGGATTGACGGGTCGACGACGGCGTGTGCGGCCTGGTTGAGTTCGGACAATGTGGTGGTGGCGATTACCGTGACTGGATGGCCCCGGTGCACCCCGAGCTCGCCGGAGGCGATGGCGGCTTCGAGGCCGAGCTTGAGTGCGTCGTGGCAGCGTTGGGCGGGTGTTCGCTCATCGCGCGCCTCGGGGTCTTTGTCCGCGCCATCGGGTTGGTGGCGGCCGGGCCGCACGGCCGCTTCAATGGCTTCGAAGTACGCGCGGGCCTCAGGGTCGAGACATCCGTGCAGCCGAGACATACCGTCGGGCCCCTGTGGCCCCAGGCGCAGTCCGCGGCGGCGGGCACGGTCGTCGTCGGTGAAAAGTCCGTCGGGATTGAGGTAGTCGGCGATCCGTTGGCCCAGCTTGGTGACGACGCCCGCGTCGAGTTTGGTCGCGTGCTGCACCAACGTGCGCTCGGCTTCCGCCACGTCGGTGGGCGAGACACAGGCGGGCAGTACGTCCACCGCTTGGCACACGGCGCGGATGTGGTCGTCTCCGACCGCACCTGCTTCCACCGCGGCCGCCAACTCCGGCAGCTCCGGCTGCACCGGGGGACCGGTCAGCGAGCGCCGTGGCCGGATCCGTGCCGCGAGTTTGAAGCGGCGGATGATTTCTCTTGGGGTGATGCGTAGCCGCGCGCAGAGCATCTCACGTACCGCCGGTATGCATTCGCTGCCGTCAGGCGGCTCGGCGATCTCGGCGAAGAACCTGTACATGAACCCGCGGTTGGTGCGGTCCTGCGTCTCCAACCGCTCAGCGACGGCGACGCGAAAGTCATTGCCCACCACGTCGGAGCTCGTGTCACGCAGGACGTCGTGGGCCGCATCGATCGCATCGAGAGCAGCGCTAATTCGCTCTCGTGCCTGCTCGGTGCTCATCGGGAGACCCACGTCTTAACGGTATCGAACGTGTGTGCGATTTGGACACACCCGAAGGTGGATCTGTGGATGAATCGCCGACTGTGGATAAGCGATTGCCACATGGAGCCGAGCCGTCGACCGCGACGGGCGTTGTTCCTGGCGGGATGGCCACTTGACGTGCCAGTATGGGGCAAGCCAGTGCCGCAACGGCGGCAGGCAACCGGTCGAGTGGTGGGCCAATGCCTGGTATGGACAAGCCGACGGGGCGCGTCGTTGCCCTGATCGTGCTCTTGATCGCTGTCGCTGCTGCCCTGCGCGGATACCTACCGGCTCCTCAGCATGCGGTGCGCGACGAGTCGGGAAGCAGTCGGGCAGCGCTGACATTCGTGGTAGCGGCCCTCGGTGTAACGCTCGCGCTGCTGGCCATCGCGGTCATCGCGCGGTTGCGCGATCCACGTGCGGTGGCACCCCATGTCGGTGAAGTGTCCGAAATGCTTGGCACAGGCAAGGGCCGACCGAGCTGGCGAGTATTGCTCATCGGACTCGGAGTGATCGTGGCCTGGGTGCTGGTGGTGATGCTGCTGGCCCGATTATTTGCGGCCCACGGCGTCAATTCCTCCCCGCCCACATCGGGAACGAGCGCCTCGCCGTCGACGCACGTCACCGCCGCTGCGCCGCAGCAGCAACATCGGCAAAACAACAGCGGGGACATGTTCGCAATCCTGCTTGCCAGCACGGTCCCGATGTTGTTGATGATCGTCGCGGGGACGGTCGTCATGTCGCGGCGGCGGTGGCGCGCGACGGCATCGGGCACCATCGCCGACGATCACGTCGAATCCCCGGCACCGGCGACGCGTTCGGAATCACTGGTGCGGGCCGCTGAACTGGGGCTCGCCGAGATGACGGACCTCAGCCGAGAACCACGAGAGGCGATCATCGCCTGTTACGCCGCGATGGAACGCGAGCTCGCGAATGTTCCCGGCGCCGTCCCCCAGGACTTCGACACCGCTACCGAGGTGTTGGCCCGCGCGGTCGAACACCATGCGCTGCAGTCCGATAACGCTGTGCAATTGGTGAACCTGTTCGCCGAAGCACGGTTCAGCCCGCACGTGATGAACGAGGGGCACCGCGACGTGGCGGTGCGCGTCCTTCGGTTGGTCCTCGACGAACTGGGGTCGAGGAGCCACGTATGAAGAGGCTTATCGCCCTTGGTATTTTGCTCATCGCGGGAATAGAGCTGTTGGCGCTGATACAGCATGACCGCCGGTTCGTGTTGGCGGCCTCGGGCGTTGCCCTGGGTCTGGTGTTGCTCAGTATTCGGCGTGTCCTGGGACGCGGAATCCAACCGGCGGCCGAGCCGGATCCCGACGATCTCAGGAATTCGTTGCGCCGCTGGCTTTCCACCACCGAGACGATGATCCGGTGGTCGGAGTCCACCCGGGCGGATTGGGACCGGCATTTGCGTCCAATGCTCGCGCGGCGATACGAAATCGCAACCGGCCAAAAGCAGTCCAAAGATCCCGCGGCATTTCACGCGACCGGCCGAATGCTCTTCGGCATCGAACTGTGGGAATGGGTTAATCCAAATAACATCACGCGTAGCGGCGACCGCCAGCCCGGTCCCGGCCGTGCGGCGCTGGAAGAGATTCTGCGAAAGTTGGAGAAGGTATGACGCTGCCGGCCGCGACCACCACCGCACAATGCGAGGCGGTGCTCGACGAAATAGAACGTGCTGTAGTGGGCAAACGCTCGGCACTCACACTCATCCTCACCGCGGTCCTCGCGCGCGGCCACGTACTGATCGAAGATCTGCCCGGCCTCGGCAAGACGCTGATTGCCAGATCCTTTGCCGCTGCGCTGGGGCTTCAATTCACTCGGGTGCAGTTCACGCCGGATCTGCTGCCCGCGGACCTGCTCGGCTCGACGATCTACGACATGCAATCGGGTCGCTTCGCATTCCGGGCCGGACCCATCTTCACAAACCTGCTGCTTGCCGACGAGATCAACCGCACTCCGCCTAAGACCCAGGCAGCGCTGCTGGAGGCGATGGCCGAAGGCCAGGTGAGCATCGACGGCGAAACCCATAAGTTGCCACAGCCTTTCATCGTTCTTGCCACCGACAACCCGATTGAGTACGAGGGGACATATCCGTTACCTGAGGCACAGCTAGATCGGTTCGCGATCCGGCTGGAACTGCGATACCTCTCGGAGCAGGACGAGACCTCGATGTTGCGCCGCCGCCTCGAGCGTGGCTCGGCGGAGCCGGCGGTCAATCAAGTTGTGGATGCGCACGATCTGCTGGCGATGCGCGAATCGGTCGAGCAGGTGACCGTACACGAGGACGTTTTGCACTACGTGGTGTCGCTGGCCAACGCTACGCGGCACCATCCGCAGGTAGCGGTCGGCGCCAGCCCGCGCGCCGAACTCGACCTGGTTCAACTGGCCCGCGCCCGCGCGCTGTTGCTCGGCCGGGATTATGTGATCCCCGAAGATGTCAAGGCGCTCGCCACTGTGGCGATCGCGCACCGGATCACCTTGCGCCCTGAGATGTGGGTACGAAAGATTCAGGGCGCTGATGTCGTCGGAGAACTGTTGCGCCGGTTACCGGTTCCACGAACAGATGCGCCGCGTGGCGGGACTGGATGAGTTCGACGCAATGGAAAGCCGTGATGTCGAGGTCCGCTGGCGCGCATCGCAATTGACGCTAGCGATCGCGACCTGCGCCGGGGTTGCGCTGGCCGCTGCCGTGATCGGTGGGCAGTGGCAGCTGATCGCCTTCGCGGCGCCGTTGCTCGGCGTGCTGTGCTCGATCAGCTGGCAGCGCCCGGTGCCGACGATTCGTGTGCACGGCGAGCCCGATTCGCAGCGTTGCTTCGAAACCGAGCAGGCGCGGCTAAGGGTGTGGGTAACAACGGAGGGTTCCGCGGCCGTCGGACTCACGGTTCCGGACGTCGAGGGGATGCAGCTGGAAGTTCTCGATTCGGGTTCCCGCCAAACGAAAACGGTGGCCGCGACGGCACAACTCTGGGGCCGCTATTCGGTCCGGGCCCGAATCGACGTGGTCGCGCGCGGGGGGCTGGTGACGGGAACCGCCATCGTCGACGCCGCCGATGTCATCGTGTTTCCGCTGACGCCACCGCAGTCGACGCCGATCCCGCAGACCGAACTGCTCGACCGCCTGGGTTCCCACCTGACCCGGGATATCGGACCCGGTGTCGAGTACGCCGACATTCGCCCCTACGTGGCGGGCGACCAACTGCGTGCGGTTAACTGGCCGGTGAGCGCGCGCCGCGGCCAGTTACATGTGACGCAGCGCTTGACCGACCGCGCTGCTGATGTGGTGGTGCTGATCGATGCGTATCGCCAGCCGGCAGGTCCGGCGACCGATGCCACCGAACGAGTCGTACGCGGCGCGGCACAAGTGGTGCAGACCGCGTTGCGGCACGGTGATCGCGCCGGAATCGTGGCCCTTGGCGGCAACCGCCCGCGGTGGTTTGGTGCTGACATCGGACAACGCCAGTTCTATCGAGTGCTCGACACCGTGCTGGGTGCCGGTGACCGGTTCGAAAACACCACCGGCACATTGGCGCCCCGCGCGGCCGTTCCCGCGGGGGCGATCGTCATCGCGTTCTCCACACTGCTCGATACCGAATTCGCGCTGGCATTGATCGATCTCCGCAAGCGCGGCCATGTGGTGCTCGCTGTCGACATTCTCGATCGTTCTCCGTTCGAAGGCGAGCAGGATCCCCTAGTGGATCGCATGTGGACGCTGCAGCGCTCTGCCATGTATCGCGACATGGCCACCATCGGTGTCGACATTGTGTTGTGGCGAGGGGATAGCGGCTTGGAGCAGTCGATGGGCGTGCTGCCAGATCGCCGCCGACGGGTGCGGGGACGGCTCCGGGGATGACAGTGACATGACAGCACTGGCGCGCCTGGGGCCACCTGTCTTCTCGACAGGGTTCGGCCTGCTGATGGTGGGGTCAGCCGCTGTTGGTTCCCACGGAATGGCAATTGGCGCATGGGCAACAGCTTTGGTTGCGGTCGTTGTTGGAACGGCAATTCGCTCGGCCGCAACGCTTGCCGTGCTGCTGTCGTTGGCCACGATCATGCTGTCCAACCCGCCGCTTGCGCTCGTCGCGCTGTCCGGACTCTGCGCTGCCGCCTACCTGGTGTGCCGCCATGCCGTCGGCACGTCCGCTCGCGTCGTTCTAGGCGGTTGGCCGACAGCCGTTGCCGCCGTTAGCTTTACCTCCGCCGGGTTAGTCGCGACGTCGTTCCCTCTGCAGTTGCCGTGGTTGCCGCTGGCCGCGCCGCTGGGGGCGTTAGCGATTTACGTTCTGGCCACCCGCCCATTCCTGAGCTGATTCAGTGCAGCAGCGCAGCGGCGTGATCGGCCAGGTCGAGTAGTGGCTGCGGGAAAATGCCCAACCCCACTGTGACTGCGGCACATACCGCAATCGCGGCCTTGCTCAAAATGCCTGGCGCCACCACATGTGGGGTCTCGTCGGTTGCCTCGGTGAAGAACATCGACACGATCACCCGCACATAGAAGTAGGCGGCGACGCCGCTGGCGATTACACCGATGATCACCAGTGGCACCGCGCCGCCCTGGGCGGCGGCCTTGAACACGGCGAGCTTGCTGACAAATCCACTCGTCAGCGGGATACCGGCGAAGGCCAGCAGAAACATCGCGAACATCACGCCCACAATGGGTGAGCGCTGCCCGAGCCCTGCCCAGTGCGACAGGGTGGCGTCTTCGACGCCATCGGAATTGCGGATCAGGCTCACGATGGCGAACGCGCCGACGGTGCTGAAGCTGTAGGCGACTAGATAGAAGAGCGTGGCAGAAAGACCGCCCGGATTGTCGGCGATCACACCGGTGAGGATGAACCCGACGTGGGCGACCGACGAATAGGCCAGCATTCGTTTGACGTCGGTCTGGTTCACCGCGGTGATGGTGCCCACCGCCATGGTCAGGATCGAAATTGTCCACAGCACCGGACGCCACTGATCGTGCAGCGGGGGCAGCGCGACGTAGACCACGCGAAGCAGCGCGCCGAACGCCGCGACCTTGGTGGCCGCCGCCATGAACCCGGTAATGGGGGTGGGTGCGCCCTGGTAAACGTCGGGAATCCAAGAGTGGAAGGGGACCGCGCCCACTTTGAACAACAACCCGACCGACAGCAGCGCGACGCCGACCAACGCCATCGAGCTATCGCCGTGGGCTGCCAACGCGTCCCGGATCCCGATGAGCAGGAGCGTGCCGGTCGCGCCGTAGAGCAGTGCCACACCGTAGAGGAAGAACGCCGACGAGAACGCGCCCAGCAGGAAGTACTTCATCGCCGCTTCCTGCGACAGCAGGCGCCGATGACGGGCCAGCCCGCACATCAGGTACAGCGGCAGCGACAGAACTTCCAGTGCGACGAACATCGTCAACAAGTCGTTGGACGCGGGAAACACCATCATGCCGCCGACGGACAGCATGGCCAGTGGGAAGATCTCCGTCTGGGCGGCTCCAGCCCGCTCCGCCTCACGCTCGGTGTCGCCGCCGGGAACCGCAGACGCCTGCGGGGTAAAGGAATCCAAGCCGCCTGTGTATCCGGAGCTGCCCGCTGCTCCTGCCCCCAAGGCCAGCTTGGATTCGTTCTTGGTTTCGGTCCGCTCGGCAATGAAGATGACCGCCATCACCGCGACCAGCAGCACGGTGCCTTGCAGATACAGCGTCGGTCGGTCGATGGCCATCGCACCCAGCACCGCTGCGTGGCCGGAGGGCTGAACCGAGCGACTCACCACAATGACCGCGATGAATGCCGCGACCAAACCGCCAAGGGCAAGCGCCACTTGGGCGCCGTAGCGAATTCGCCTGGGCAGGAACGCTTCGGCCAGGACGCCCGCCACGGCGACGCCGAACACGATGAGTGTCGGACACAGCAGGAAGTACTCGACGCTGGGAGTGGGGAGCAACATCATCGCGGTCCTTCAGCTGTCCGGGGCGCTTCGCCCGGTCTGGGGGTGCCTGCTGGCACGCTCGGCGCGGGATCATGCTGGCCGATGGTGGTCATGGTGTTCTCGACGGCCGGATTGATGAGGTCGAGCACCGGCTTGGGGTAGACGCCCAGACCTATCAGCAGCGCAATCAACGGTGCGACAACGATCATTTCGCGTGCCCGCAGGTCACCAATGCGTTCGTTTCCGCTAGCCACCGGTCCGGTCATCACACGCTGGTAGAGCCACAACATGTAGACGGCGGACAAAACCAGCGCGGTAACGCCGAATGCGGCCGCCAGCCAGTACCGGTTGAAAGTTCCCAACAGGACGAGGAATTCGCTGACGAACGGCGCCAGACCTGGCAGCGACAGGGTGGCCATGGCCGAGACAAGGAACGTGCCAGCCAGGACGGGCGCCACCTTCTGCACGCCGCCATAGTCGGCGATGGCCCGGCTGCCGTGCCGTGTTATCAAGAATCCCGCGATCAGGAACACCGCCGCCGTGGACAAGCCGTGGTTGAGCATGTAGAGCGTCGACCCGCTCTGCCCCTGACTGGTCATCGCGAAGATGCCCAGGATGATGAACCCGAAGTGTGAGATCGAGGTGTAGGCGATCAGACGCATGATGTCGGTCTGGCCGATGGCCACGATCGCACCGTAGATCACCCCGATAACGGCCAACACAATGATCAGCGGACGGAAATACGTTGAAGCGCTTGGAAACAGCTGCAGGCAGTAGCGCAGCATGCCGAAGGTGCCGACCTTGTCCATCACCGCCATCATCAGCACCGCGCTCGCCGGTGTGGCCTCGACCGCGGCGCCGGGCAGCCAGCGATGGAACGGCCACAGCGGGGCTTTGATCGCGAACGCGAACATGAAGCCCAAGAACAGCGCCTTGAACACCGCGGGGTCCGCGCCGTACCGGCCGGAGGCGACCCCGGCCACGATGTCACGGAAGTCGAACGTGCCCGAACCGTGTTCCGCGGTCACCACATACAGCCCGATCACCGCTGCCAGCATGATCAACCCGCCGAACAGGTTGTACAACAAGAACTTCACCGCCGCGCGCGACCTGCCCGGACCTTGGCCGAAGCCCCCGATCAGGAAGTACATCGGGATGAGCATGGCCTCGAAGAACACGTAAAACAGCAACACGTCCAGCGCGATTACCGAGATCAGCACCATCGACTCGATGGCCAGTGTCAAGGCGACGTAGGCATGCACGCCGCGGGTGCGCTTGCCGCCGTCGTTCCAGCCGGCTACCTGCAGCAGGGGAATCAGCACCGCGGTCAGCAGCACCAGCACCACCGCGATGCCGTCCACGCCGAGGGAGTAGCCGGCGCCGAACGCCGGTATCCACGGATGGCTTTCGACGAATTGGTAAGGGGCTGTGCCAGTTTGTGAGCCGGTCTTGAATCCGACGGCGATGACGATCGCTACCGCCAGCGTCAGTACGCTGAAGACCAGGCCGGTCCACTTGGCCAACTGTCGCAGCCCAGCGGGCATGAGGATGATCAGCACGGAACCTGCCAGCGGCACCAGCCACAGCACGCTGCACCACGGAATGTTGTTCACCACAGCTTCACCGCCAAGATCAGCGCGACCACCAGCACCGCGCCCGTCAGCATGGACAACGCGTAGTTGCGGGCGAAGCCAGTCTGGAGTCGCCGCAGGCGATTCGACGTCAAGCTCACCAGTCCCGCGAGCGCGTTGACCGAGCCGTCCACAGCCACGTTGTCGACTTCGACCAGCGCTTGTGTCAGTTGCGCGCCGGGGCGCATGAACACCCCCTCGTTGAAGGCATCGCCGTAGAGGTCCTTGCGTGCGGCCGTCGTCAGCGCCGACACCGCGACCGGGGCCACCCTGGGGACGGGTGCGGTGGCGTACATCCGGTAAGCCACCGCAATACCGATGGCGATGACACCCAGCGCCACGACGGTGGTGACCCAAGGCGGCAGGGCATGGGCGGCTTCTTCACGTACTCCGACGACGGGCTCGAGCCAGTGCTGCAGGGCCCCTCCCCACCACAGCAGCAAGCCGGAGAACGCCGAGCCGACGGCAAGCAGGATCATCGGCCATGTCATCACGGCCGGCGCCTCATGCGGATGGGTGCCCGGGGCCCAACGCTTTTCACCGAAGAAGGTCATCAGCATGACGCGCGTCATGTAGAACGCGGTGACGCCGGCACCCAGCAGCGCGGCCCCGCCCAGCACGTAGCCCCGCATGTCCCCAGTGCTGAGCGCCGCCTCGATGATCTTGTCCTTGGAGAAGAAGCCCGCGAACGGTGGCACGCCGATGATCGCCAGATATCCCATGCCGAACGTGGCGAACGTGACCGGCAGGGCGGCGCGCAGACCCCCGTAGCGGCGCATGTCCTGCTCTTCGTGCATCGCGTGGATCACCGCGCCGGACCCGAGGAACAGACCGGCCTTGAAGAATCCGTGGGTGAGCAGGTGCATGATCGCAAACGCGTAGCCGGCCGGGCCCAGGCCGGCGGCCAGCACCATGTAGCCGATCTGGCTGATCGTGGACGCTGCCAGTGCCCGTTTGATGTCGTCTTTCACGCAGCCGATGATCGCGCCGAACAGCAGTGTGACGGCGCCGACGATGACCACGGCCAACTGCGCGTCCGGAGCCAAATTGTAGAGGGGGTTGGACCGCACGATCAGATACACGCCGGCGGTCACCATGGTGGCGGCGTGGATCAGCGCGGACACCGGGGTGGGGCCCTCCATCGCGTCACCCAACCACGCCTGCAGCGGAACTTGCGCGGACTTGGCGCAGGCGCCCAACAGCAACAGCAACCCCATCGCGGTCAACGCACCGCGGCTTGCGGCCGGTGCGCCGGCGAACACTCCGGCGTACGAAAGCGTGCCGAATGTGCTGAACATCAAGAACATTCCCACGGCAAGGCCGGCGTCTCCGACGCGGTTCATCACGAACGCCTTCTTGGCGGCGGTGGCTGCCGACGGCTTGTGGTACCAGAAACCGATCAGCAGGTAGGACGCCAGGCCGACGCCTTCCCAGCCGACGTAGAGCACCACGTAGTTGTCGGCGACCACCAGCAACAGCATCGAGGCCAAGAACAAGTTGAGATAGCCGAAAAATCGGCGACGGTCCGGGTCGTCGGCCATGTAGCCGACCGAATAGATGTGGATCAGCGACCCGACCCCGGTGATCAGCAACACGAAGCACATGGACAACTGGTCGATCTGCAGCCCGAGGTCGACCTGGAGTTGGCCGACGGGGATCCAGGTGAACAGTTTCTGGTGGATGGCGCGGTCATCCCCGGTGCGGCCGAGCATGTCGGCGAGCAGCGTCGCGCCCACCCCGAACGCCGCGACGGCGGTGGCGCAGCCCAGCAGGTGGCCCCACGCGTCGGTGCGCCTGCCGCCGAACAGCAAGATTGCGGCTCCCGCCAATGGCAGCGCCACGAGCAGCCAGGTGAAGTGTGTCATCTTGGCGCTGTCAGCCTTTGAGTAGGTTCGCGTCGTCGACCGAGGCCGATTTACGGGCACGGAAAATCGTCATGATGATGGCCAGGCCGACGACGACTTCGCAGGCGGCCACCACCATCGTGAAGAAGGCGATCATCTGCCCGTCCAAGTGACCGTGCATCCGGGAGAAGGTGACGAACGCGAGGTTGACCGCGTTGAGCATCAGCTCGACGCACATGAACATCACGATGGCGTTGCGCCGCAACAGCACACCGGCAGCCCCGATGGTGAACAGCAGCGCCGAAAGGTATAGGTAATTAGCCGGATTCATGACGCACCGCCTTTAACCGCTTTGGGGGAGGGGGTCCCTTCGATCGGGGGAATCTCCGCGCCGTCCGCACCGCGGCTTCGCAGGATGCCTGACACCGACAGCTCCGAGTACGAGCCGTCAGGCAGCAGCGCGGCCACGTCGACCGCGTTGTGGCGTGCGTAGACACCCGGGCTGGGCAGCGGGGTGGGGTGCCCGCCGGAGCGGAATCGCTCCTGCGAGAGCTCCCGCTGCGTCTTGCGGCGCTCGAAACGTTCCCGGTGTGCCAGCACCATCGCCCCGACGGCTGCGGTGATCAGCAGCGCGCTGGTCAGCTCGAACGCCCACAGATATCGGGAGAAGATCAGCGCAGCCAGGCCTTCCACGTTGCCGTTGGCATTGGCTGCGGTCAGTCCGACGAAGCCTCCGCTTGCCGCACCGCCAATGGCGGCGATCAGCAGAATGCCGAACCCGACACCGGCCACCACCGCGGCGACGCGCTGTCCGCGCAGCGTCTCCTTCAGGGATTCCGCGGAGTCCACGCCGATCAGCATCAGTACGAACAAGAACAGCATCATCACCGCGCCGGTGTAGACCACGACTTGGACGACCCCCAAAAACAGCGCGTCCTGAACCATGTAGAACACCGCCAGGATGATCATCGTCATCGCCAGGAACATCGCCGAGTACACCGCGTTGACCGCCAGCACCACCCCGAGCGCGCCGATCAGCGCCACCGCGCCCAGCACCCAGAACGTCACGGCTTCACCGGTGGAGGTGCGAGTGATGGTGTCTTGCGCGAAATTAGAGGCCAGGTTTGAGGCCAGCCATGCGGTCACCGGGTGTCTCCGGCCTGCTGGGGCTCGTGTAACCCGTCCGCGGTCACGTTGCCCTGGTAGTAGTCCTTATCGGTAGCGCCGGGCGCCCTGGGGTGTGGCGGCGCGGTCATCTCGGAGAGCAGCGGGGCGAGCAGCCGGTCCTTTTCGTAGATCAGGTCGGCGCGGTTGTCGTCGGCCATCTCGTAGTTGTTTGTCATCGTCAGCGCCCGGGTCGGGCAAGCCTCGATGCACAGACCGCAGCCGATGCAACGCAGATAGTTGATCTGGTACACCCGGCCGTAGCGTTCTCCCGGCGAAAATCTTTGCTCTTCAGTGTTGTCCGCGCCCTCGACGTAGATCGCGTCGGCCGGGCAGGCCCATGCGCATAACTCGCACCCGATGCATTTCTCCAGGCCGTCCGGGTAGCGGTTGAGTTGATGACGGCCGTGATAGCGCGGGGCGACCGGACCTGGTTTCTCCGGATACTCCTCGGTGACGGTCTTTTTGAACATCGAACCGAACGTGACGCCGAATCCGGCGACCGCGTCTAAGAATTTAGCCACGTGCTTTCTCCTTGCTCGCACCGACTGGTTGCGCCAGGGCCTTGGTCGGCAGTGGCGGTGTCGGGAATGCCGGTTCGATGCTCTTCTGGCCGGGCTGCTGCCGGCGGAGTTGCTTTTCCATTGCGCGAATATTGGGCGTGGTGAACGGCTTTCGCAGGACCAGCACCAGCACAACGCCCACGACGGCACTGCAGATCACCAGCGCTGGGGTCCAATGCGCATAACCCTGGTTCCGCAGCGTGCGGATCACCGCCGCGATCAACACCCACACCAGCGAGGCCGGGATCAACAATTTCCAGCCCAGCGCCATGAACTGGTCGTAGCGCAACCGGGGCAGGCTGGCGCGCAGCCAGAAGTAGATGAACAGGAAGGTCCACATCTTGGCGGTGAACCAGAGGACCGGCCACCACCCGGTGTTGGCCCCGGCCCACATGTTCAGTGGCCATGGCGCATGCCAGCCACCAAAGAACAACACTGTGGCCAGCGACGAAACCGTCATCATGTTGACGTACTCGGCCAACATGAACATCGCGAACTTCAGCGACGAGTACTCGGTGTGGAATCCCGCGACAAGCTCACCCTCTGCCTCGGGCAAGTCGAATGGCGCCCGGTTGGTCTCGCCGACCATGGAGATCAGGTAGATGACGAACGACGGCAGCAACAGGAATACGTACCAGACCCGGTCCTGTGCTGCCACGATTTCCGACGTCGACATGGAGCCGGCATAGAGGAATACCGCCGCGAACGACAGCCCCATCGCGACCTCATAGGAGATGACCTGGGCGGTGGAGCGCACTCCACCCAGCAGTGGGTAGGTGGATCCCGACGCCCAGCCGCCGAGCACGATGCCGTACACCCCGATCGCTGAGAGCCCCAGGATGAAGAGCACCGCGACCGGCAGGTCGGTCAGCTGCAAGGGTGTGCGGTGGCCGAACACCGACACCACTGGGCCGAACGGGATGAACGCGAACGCGGTGAACGCGGGAATCACCGAGAAGCAGGGCGCCGCGAAGTAGACGAACTTGTCGACGCCGCCGGGTGTGATGCTTTCCTTCAGCGCCAACTTGATTCCGTCGGCCAGGCTCTGCAGGGCGCCCCACGGCCCCACCCGGTTGGGGCCGGGCCGCAGCTGCATCCAGCCGAGAATCTTGCGTTCGAGCAGGATCGCGACCAGCACGTTCAGCATGAGGAACACGAAGATGGCCAGCGCCTTGCCCAGTACCAGCCACCAGGTGTCGTGTCCGAAGGCGGTCAAGGCGGTCATATGCGCCGCTCCTCCTCATCGCTTCGCTCTGCATCGTCGCCGGCGGTCATGAGCCCACTCCAATTCGCACAATGCCGCCCAGGGTTACACCGAGTTGCCGGTGTACCGCTGAACCGGGCGAGTTCAACGGAAGCCACACCACCCGGTCGGGCATGTCGGTGATGAGCAGCGGCAGGCTGATCGACCCGCGCGAAGTGCTGACCGTGACCGCGGCGCCGTCGGCGGCGCCGATTTCGGCTGCCGTGTCGGCTGACAGCCGCAGCACGGGTTTACGCGCGGTCCCGGCCAGATGTGGTTCGCCGTCTTGTAATCGGCCGTTGTCCAGCAGCATCCGCCACCCGGTCAACACGGCTTGTCCTTTTTCAGGCCCTTTTCGGGCCTGGGCCGGCTCCGGGGCCGCGATGTCGGGGCCCGCCGCTCGTTTGCCGTCCCAGGCGCCCAGCGCGGCCAGTTCCTCATGGGCCGCTTCGGCGCTCGAGAGCCCGAGGAAGACACCCATCTCGTCGGCCAGCGCGTCGAGCACCCTGTGGTCGGATTGGCCGGCTTGCTGGGTGGTGCCGTGCAGCGCGGGTTCAAACCGGCGATAGCGGCCCTCCCAGTTGACGAAGGCGCCGGCTTTCTGCATCGTCGGCGCGACCGGAAACACCACGTCGGCGCGTTCGGTGACGGCGCTGTGCCGCAGCTCCAGGCTGACCACGAATCCCGCGGCATCCAGCGCGGCCAGCACCGCTTCGGGGTCGGCGAAGTCGTCGGGTTCGACACCACCGACGAGCAATGCGCCCAGTGTCCCGTCGGCCGCGGCGGCCAGGATGCCGTCGGCGTCACGCCCGACCGCAGAAGGCAATTCGTCGACATTCCACGCCGCGGCAACCTGCGCGCGGGCGGTGTCGTCGTTAAGGGGGCGCCCGCCGGGCAGCAGGCCGGGCAGCGCGCCGGCTTCCAGCGCGCCACGCTCGCCGGCCCGGCGCGGCACCCACGCCAGGCGGGCTCCGGTGGCGTCGGCCAGCCGGGCTGCGGCGGACAACCCGCCCGGCACCGTGGCCAAGCGTTCCCCGACCATGATGACCGCGCCGGGGGTGGAGAGTAGGTCACCCACCTCACCGGTGGCCAGCCCGTCCAGTGCCGCCGCCTCGGCGCCGGGAACGGTTTTGATCAGCTTGCCGGACATCTTCACCAGTGCCCGGGTGGCGAAGGGCGCAAGCGCATACACCGGCAGGCCTCGCTTACGAGCCGCCTTGCGCAACCGTAAGAACACGATGGGCGATTCGTCTTCGGGCTCGAACCCGACCAGCACCACTACCGGCGCCGATTCCAGGTCGGAGTAGCTGACACTGCGCCGGCCGGCGATGCGGGCCGCCAGGAAGTCGGCCTCCTCGGCCGAGTTCGGGCGCGCACGGAAGTCGATGTCGTTGGTATCCAACGTGATTCGCGCGAACTTGGTGTAAGCGTAGGCATCTTCCCAGGTCGCTCTGCCGCCGACGAGCACACCCGTTCGTCCGCGAACCGCCTCGAGTCCCTGGGCCGCCATCACCATCGCGTGCGACCATGACGCGGGCACCAGCGAGCCGTCCGCGTCCCGGATCAGGGGAGTGGTGATCAGGTCCGGTTGGGTCGCGTAGGTGAATGCCCACCGGCCCTTGTCGCAGTTCCACTCCTCGTTGACTTCGGGGTCGTCGCCGGCCAGCCGGCGCAGCACCTTGCCGCGGCGGTGGTCGGTGCGCTGGGCGCACCCCGAGGCGCAGTGCTCGCACACGCTGGGGCTGGAAACCAGGTCGAACGGGCGGGCCCGGAAACGGTATGCGGTCCCGGTCAGCGCGCCCACCGGGCAGATTTGCACCGTGTTGCCCGAAAAGTAGGAATCGAACGGTTCATTGGCGTAAATGCCGACCTGCTGCAGGGCACCGCGCTCCTGCATGTCGATGAACGGATCTCCGGCGATCTGTTCGGAGAACCGGGTACAACGAGCACACAGAATGCAGCGCTCACGATCCAGCAGCACCTGCGAGGAGATGTTGATCGGCTTGGCGAAGGTGCGCTTGACGTCGGTGAAGCGAGAGTCGGCGCGGCCGTTGGACATTGCCTGGTTCTGCAGCGGGCATTCGCCGCCCTTGTCGCACATCGGGCAATCCAGCGGATGATTGATCAGCAGCAGCTCCATCACTCCGTGCTGCGCTTTGTCGGCTGCCGCCGACGTGAGCTGCGTGCGGACCACCATGTCGTCGGTGGCGACGGTGGTGCACGACGCCATCGGTTTGCGTTGTCCCTCAACTTCGACCAGGCACTGCCGGCACGCGCCGACCGGCTCGAGAAGGGGGTGGTCGCAGAACCTTGGGATCTGGATGCCCATCAACTCCGCCGCGCGGATCACCAAAGTTCCCTTGGGAACACTGATCTCGGCGCCGTCGATGGTCAGCGTAACCATGTCCGGCGGGCGCACCTCGTCGCCGGTGTCAGGTTTGGCCGCACCAGAAACAGAAGTCATCGGGGCGTCATGCCTTTCCGTTCGGCGTGAGCATGGAGTCGCGGGGGTCGAACGGGCAGCCGCCTTGCTCGACATGGGCGACGTACTCGTCGCGGAAGAACTGGATCGACGACATCACCGGGCTGGCGGCACCATCGCCCAACGCGCAGAACGCCTTTCCCAAGATGGTGTCGGAAATGTCCAACAGCTTGTCGATATCCTCGCTGGTGCCCTTGCCGGTTTCCAGCCGTTCGTAAATCTTGTCGAGCCAGAAGGTCCCCTCCCGGCACGGCGTGCATTTCCCGCAGGATTCGTGCTTGTAGAACTCCGTCCAACGCCGCACCGCACGCACCACACAGGTGGTCTCGTCGAAGATCTCCAACGCCTTGGTGCCCAGCATCGAGCCGACCGCGCCCACC
The DNA here is from genome assembly GCA_963784665.1 of uncultured Actinomycetota bacterium. Lineage (GTDB taxonomy): Bacteria > Actinomycetota > Actinomycetes > Mycobacteriales > Mycobacteriaceae > Mycobacterium. The sequence continues at coordinate 48,543 of CAWASA010000014.1, read as the reverse complement.
CCCTCGTAGTCCAGCGGCACGTCGAGGTGCTCGTCGGTAAGCAGCGGGGTGGACGACCCGCCGGGTGTCCAAAACTTGAGTCGGTGACCGGCCCGTACGCCGCCGGCGTAGCCGAGCAACTCACGCAGCGTGATACCCAGCGGGGCCTCGTACTGGCCGGGCCGGGTGACATGCCCGGACAGCGAATACAGCGTGAAGCCAGGGGATTTCTCGCTGCCCATCGACCGGAACCAGTCGACGCCGTTGAGGATGATCGACGGCACGCTGGCGATGGTTTCGACATTGTTGATCACCGTGGGGCACCCGTAAAGCCCCGCTACCGCGGGGAACGGCGGCCGCAGCCGCGGCTGGCCGCGCCGGCCTTCCAGCGAATCGAGTAGCGCCGTTTCCTCGCCGCAGATGTAGGCGCCCGCGCCGGCGTGTACCACCAGCTCCAGGTCGAAGCCCGAACCGTTGATGTCGCGGCCCAGGTAACCGGCGGCATAGGCCTCGGCCACCGCATTTTGCAGGCGGCGCAGCACCGGCAGAACTTCTCCGCGCACGTAGATGAACGCATGGTGGGCCCGGATCGCGTACGCGGCGATGATGACGCCTTCGACGAGCACATGCGGTGTCGCCAGCATCAGCGGAATGTCTTTGCACGTACCGGGTTCCGACTCGTCGGCGTTGACGACCAGGTAGTGCGGCTTGGCGGCCGCGCCGGTGTCGCCTTGCGGAATGAAGGACCACTTCGTCCCCGTCGAGAAGCCCGCGCCGCCGCGCCCGCGCAGCCCGGAGTCCTTGACAGCGGCGATCAGGTCGTCGGGCTCCATTGCCAGCGCTTTCTGCATCGCTTCGTAGCCGTCGTGGCGGCGGTAAGTCTCCAACGTCCACGACTCGGGGTCGTCCCAGAAACGGCTGATCACCGGGGTTAGCGGTGTTGCCTGCGAGCTGTAAGTAGTAGTCATGACTGGCCTTCGGGCGGGGGCGGCGCCTGCATACCGTTTTCCTGCGCCACCCGTAGACCCGCCAATGTGGGCGCACCGGCACCGCCCTGGCCTTGGTCGGGGCGCTCGTCGGGCAGGCCGGCCAGAATGCGTGACGTCTCGCGGAAGGCGCACAGCGGAGCGCCGCGAGTAGGCGCCGCAGGTTTGCCGGCGCGCAGGGAGTCGACGAGTTCGCGCGCCGACTCCGGTGTCTGGTTGTCGAAGAATTCCCAGTTGACCATGACCACCGGTGCGAAATCGCAGGCGGCGTTGCATTCGATGTGTTGCAGGCTGATCGAGCCGTCGGGGGTGGTCTCGTCGTTGCCAATACCCAGGTGCTCTTTCAGGGCGTCGAATATGGCATCGCCACCCATGATGGCGCACAACGTGTTCGTGCAGACACCGACCAGATAGTCGCCGGTGGGTCCGCGCCGGTACATCGTGTAGAAGCTCGCCACAGCTGACACCTCGGCCCCGGTCAGTCCCAGCTGCTCGCCGCAGAATTCCAAACCCGCCGGTGTCAGATAGGAGTCCTGCGCTTGCACCAGGTGCAGCAACGGCAACAGCGCTGAGCGCTTGTTGGGGTAACGGCCCATGATCTCTTTGGCGTCGACCTCCAGCCTTGCCCGCACCTCCGGTGAATACGACTGCGGCGCACCGTCAACGACGAACTGGTTGGGCTCTTCGGGCGGCGGACCGAGCCGGATGAACACCGGCTGGCCTTGCGGGCCGGTCACCGGTCCACCCCGCCCATGACCGGGTCGATGCTGGCGACCGCGGCGATCAGATCGGCGACCATTCCGCCCTCACCCATCGCGGCGACCGCCTGCAGGTTGGTGAAGGACGGGTCCCGGTAGTGCACCCGGTAGGGGCGGGTACCGCCGTCGCTGACCATGTGTACGCCAAGCTCTCCGCGCGGCGATTCGACCGCGGTGTAGACCTGGCCCGGCGGAACCCGGATGCCCTCGGTGACCAACTTGAAGTGGTGAATCAACGCTTCCATCGAGCCGCCCATGATCTTGGCGATGTGCTCCTGTGAGTTGCCCATGCCGTCGGGGCCTACCTTCAGGTCGGCTGGCCAGGCGATTTTGCGGTCCTCGACCATGATCGGGCCCGGCCGCAACTTGTCCAGACACTGCTCGACGATCTTCAACGACTCCCACATCTCTTTGACGCGAATCATGTAGCGCCCGTAAGCATCACAGGTATCCGCGGTGATCACGTCGAATTCGTAGTTCTCGTATCCGCAGTAGGGTTCGCTCTTGCGCAGGTCGTGGGGCAATCCGGTGGCACGCAGTATCGGGCCGGTGATGCCCAGCGCCATGCATCCGGTCAGGTCGAGGTAGCCGACGGCCTGGGTGCGGGCTTTCCAGATGGCGTTTTCGTTGAGTAGTTCTCCCAGTTCACGTAGCGGTTGCCGTAACTGCTCGAGCGATTCCGCGATCTCGCTGGCCGCATTGGGCGGCAGATCCTGCGCCACCCCGCCGGGCCGGATGTAGGCGTGGTTCATCCGCAGACCGCTGATCGATTCGAAGATGTTGAGGATGATCTCGCGCGCCCGAAAGCCGATGAACATCGCCGTCATTGCGCCCAGTTCCATGCCGCCGGTCGCCAGTGCGACCAGATGCGATGAGATCCGGTTGAGTTCCATGAGCATGACCCGGATGACGTTGACCCGCTCCGGTATCTCTTCGGTGATGCCGAGCAGCTTCTCCACACCCAGGCAGTAGGCGGTTTCGTTGAAAAACGGTGCCAGGTAGTCCATCCGGGTCACGAAGGTGACCCCCTGAGTCCAGTAGCGGTATTCGAGATTCTTCTCGATTCCGGTGTGCAGATAGCCGATTCCGCAGCGGACCTCGGTGACGGTCTCGCCCTCGATCTCGAGGATCAGCCGTAACACTCCGTGGGTGGACGGGTGCTGGGGACCCATGTTGACCACGATGCGTTCACCCGGATCCGCGCTGCGGGCGGCGTCGACGATCTGTTCCCAATCCTGACCGCCGGCGACCAAGACCGTCTCGGGACTCCCAGGGGCGCCGCCATCGTGCGTCGAATCAGTGGTTGTGCTCATCAGTTGTAGGCTCTCCGCTCGTCGGGCGGGGGTATCTCGGCGCCCTTGTATTCCACTGGAACGCCGCCGAGGGGGTAGTCCTTGCGTTGCGGATGTCCGTGCCAGTCGTCAGGCATCTCGATACGGGTCAGCGACGGGTGCCCGTCGAAAATGATGCCGAAGAAGTCGTAAGTCTCGCGCTCGTGCCAGTCGTTGGTTGGGTAGATCGAGAACAGCGACGGTATGTGCGGATCACTGTCCGGCGCAGACACTTCCAGGCGCACGCGGCGATTGTGTGTGATCGACTGCAGTGGGTAGACGGCGTGCAGTTCGCGGCCCGTCTCGTGGGGGTAGTGCACTCCGTTGACGCCCAGGCACATCTCGAAGCGCAGTTCCGGTTCGTCGCGAAGACGCTGGGCGACATGCGGCAGCAACTCGCGGCGAACATGCAAGGTCAGTTCATCGCGGTCGACGACGACTTTCTCTATCGCGTCCCCGAATTCGACACCGCTGCTCTTCAGCGTCTCGGCCAGCCGGTCGACCACGTCGTCGAAGTAGCCGCCGTAGGGCCGGGGGCTGCTGCCCGGAAGCAGGACTTCGCGCACCAGCCGTCCGTATCCGGTGGTGTCGCCGGTGCCGGTGACCCCGAACATGCCTCGGCGAACTTCGATCACTTCTTCGTCGGCGCGGCTGGTTGCTTCGTTGGGGTCTTGGTCTGGCGAGCTCATCGCAGCAGTCCGCGCATCTCGATCGTGGGCCGGGCCGCAAGTGCTGCCTGCTCGGCTTCGGTGATGGCCTCTTGCCGGTTGACGCCCAGCGGCATTTCCTGAATCTTCTCGTGCAGCTTGAGGATTGCGTACAGCAGCATCTCTGGCCGCGGCGGGCAGCCGGGCAGGTAGATGTCTACCGGAACCACGTGGTCGACTCCCTGCACGATCGCGTAGTTGTTGAACATACCGCCGGACGATGCGCACACGCCCATGGCCAGCACCCACTTCGGCTCGGCCATCTGGTCATAGATCTGGCGGAGCACCGGCGCCATCTTCTGGCTGACCCGCCCGGCCACGATCATCAGGTCGGCCTGCCGAGGCGTCGCCGAGAACCGCTCCATGCCGAAGCGTGCGATGTCGAATCTCGGCCCGGCGGTTGCCATCATCTCGATGGCGCAGCAGGCCAACCCGAACGTCGCCGGCCAGAGCGAGTTCTTGCGGACGTAGCCCGCCACCTTCTCGACCGTTGACAGCAGGATCCCACCGGGCAGCTGTTCCTCGAGGCCCACGTCTTACCTCAATCCCACGTCAGGCCGCCGCGGCGCCACACATAGGCGTAGGCCACGAAAACCGTGAGCATGAACACCACCATCTCGACCAACGCGAACGTCCCGAGCGCGTCGTAGCTGACCGCCCAGGGATACAAGAACACGATTTCGATGTCGAAGACGATAAACAACATTGCGGTCAGGTAATACTTCACCGGGAACCGCTGGCCGCTCGTCGCGTGCGGGCCGCTGACCGAGGTCTCGGTGGGCTCGATCCCGCACTCGTAGGCTGCCAGCTTCGACCGGTTGTAACGCGACGGGCCGACCAGGCTCGCGATCGCAACCGATCCAACGGCAAAGGCCGTGGCTATCGCTCCTAGCACCAGGATGGGTATGTAGACGTTCAACTCGCTCCATGATCCGTCGTACGGGCCGCCAGTGCGGCGGCCGGGCGGTGGCCGGGCTGCTGTGACGAACCGGGTCTGTAGCCCGTCACAGTGACCTTCAACATAGCGTCGCGACGGCCGGTGCGTTTGCCCGGGGTGGTGCTATTTGCCTGGTTTTAATGTCGCGGCATCCGGGCGCGTCTTCTCTGCTTGCCTACGCCGATGGCGTAACGGCATAGCAGCGCAGCCGGCGGGCCTGACTTGCAGCCGTCGCCACGGCCGCCATCGCGGTGTCATCGCAGGTGAAGGCACCAATCGCTGCGGATAAGTGGTTTGGCCGTGGCTAGCGAGTGGGAGTGCGGAGTAATCCGAGCACCGTGCGGCCCAGCACGATGGGGTCGAGGGGATGCGGCACCGCGGCTTCGGCGCGCGACCAACTGGCCAGCCATGCGTCGTCCGCTCGCCCGGTGAGCACCACGATCGGTGGGCACGTCTCGAGTTCGTCTTTGAGCTGTTTGGCGATTCCCATGCCGCCGGTGGGCGTGGCTTCCCCGTCGAGAATCGCCAAGTCGATACCGCCCTCATCCATCTGCCGTATCACCATCGGGCCGGTCGCCACCTCGACGTAGGTCAACTCGGGTAGATCCGGGTGCAGATGCTTGCCCAGTGCCCGTATCACTTGTTCGCGGGTTTCGGCGTTATCGCTGTAGACCAGGATCCGCAGCGCGAGCGTGGAGTCGGACACGGTGCAGATGGTACTGGTGTCGCACCGGCCTTACCGGGCCGCCCGCGCGAAGACGGCATCCGCTGCTGCCGTCGCCGTCGCGCCCATCATGCCGAGCTTGTTCCAGCCCAGGTCGAACTGGGCGCGATCGACCTTCGTTTCACCGGTAATCCGGATCGAGCCGTCATCGAGCTCGCTGATCGTGACGGGCAGCGGTAGCGGCGCGGTAATGCCTTTGATGGTGAAGTTGGCCCGAAGGTCAGCGGCCTTGCCTTTCGTCGGGTGCACCGCGGTGACGACGACGCTGATCTCTTCGAACCGCTCTACGTCGAAGAAGTCGGCCGAGCGCAGGTGCTTGTCGCGGCGGCCGATGCCGGTGTTCAGCGAAGCTGCGCGGACGTCGAGGCGGCCGAAAACCGCTCCCTTGCCAGTGAGTTGGCCGTCGCCGCTGAAGTCGGTGAAGCGGCCCTTGACGTTCAGCAGGCCCCACATGTTTTTCACCTTGAAGGTGATGGCCGAGCGATCCGGCACGAGGTTCCACACGCCGGCCATGTCGGGATCATTCAGCAGTGTTTCCAGAGTCGTCATCGTCACCTCGTCCTGTCGCTCGAGCTAGTCAATCAGCGGGGCGATCTCTGCGGGATCAAAGTACTCGTCGATCCGGTCGATCAGGCCGTTGGTGCCCACCCTGATCACGATGCAGACCCGCATTGAGATCGACTGGCCGGCATGGCCGGTGGCGTGCAAGATGTGCTGCTGGACGAAGCCGCCCACGGATCCGCCAGAAAGGGCAGCCAAGAGCTGACGATCGAGGATCTCATAGTGACGCTGTGTGGTCGCACTGATGAACCAATCGATCACGCGCAGCGCGCGAGCCTTGTCATCTGACTTGCCGGGGTCGCGGCGGGCGCCGACGCGCCAGACCGCGACATCGTCGCTCCACAATCGATCAACCGCTGCGATATCGCTCTTCTCGATCGCCGTGAACAGGCGGTCGGCCACGTCGACAATGGTCTCCGCACGGGGAGCGGGCATGGCACTGGCTCCTATTCGCTGTCGTAGCTGTCGTATCCGGGGTGGGCAACGGCCAGCCGACGCTGTACCAGTGTGCGCAAGCAGGCGGTGACGTCGTCCGCGCGCCCATCCAACTCGCCGGCCCGAATTGCGGCGGCAAGCTCTTCCTCATCGGCGAAACCCAGGTCGGCGAGCGCGGCCCGGGATTCTGCCTCACTTTCGTCGAGCAGTTCGCGCTCGACGATGCGTAAAGCGTTGGCGGCCACCCTGGCGTGGAAGTTGACCTGTCCGCTGGTGGTCGCCCGGACGTCGGTTTCCAGGAATTCGGCCACCGCGGCCACGAGTTCGGCTGCGATCGGGCGGCCGTAAGCGCCGATCACGGCCGAGCCTCCTCGAGCAGGTCGAGTAGGTCCCACTCGGTCTCGCAGACGCGGCGGCCGATTGCCGCTAACTCCACCGAGCGGAATTGACCGCTCAAATGCCGCTCGGCCTGGTAGCGGCAGATGACTCCCCAGCGCAGCGTGGCCAGCACCAGCCACCAATGAAACGCCACCCGGTCGACGCTAGTCGCGCTGGCCTGCTCATAATCCCGCAGGAAGCTCTCGATGCTGCCGAGGCCACCGGCACCCAGGCTGGCCGCAGCGCCGAACCGCCAGGCCCGCACGCAGAACCACGCCAGGTCGTCGTATGCCTCGCCGAGGTGTACCAGCTCCCAGTCGAGTACGGCAGCGAGATCGGATCCGTCGACGATGAGGTTTCCCATCCGGTAGTCCCCATGCACCAGAACCTGCGCCGACGGCTGGGATTTCCGAGGCCGGTTGGCCTCGAGCCAGCGAAATGCCCATTCGAAGGTGCCGGTGGTATCACCCATGGCGTCCAGCCGCTCGCGCCACTGCACGAGTTGGTCCTCGTTGGCCAGACCGGGAATGTGCGGGTCGGCTCGGTGGATGGCGGCCAGCGCCTGCGCGCACTGCCGCAGCAGCCCGGCACGGGCCGCCTGCCCGCCAGCAGCGTCGAGCTGACGCTGGATGCGCCGGACGATGGTCTCGCCTTTGATCTCATCGCAGATCAGAAACGGATTGCCCAATGCGGCAGGCGAATCGTCGGCGGCCAAGATGTGGGGGACCGGCGCGCCGGTAACGGCGGCAGCCGCCTGGGCGCGGGCCTCCAGCTCCATGCCGGCATGCACGTCGTCGGGTGGCCCGATGCGCAAGATCAGCGATCGGCGCCCTTCGTCGGTGACGGCGTCGAATGCCCACGTGGTGCGGCTGGCGCCCCCGGTCAATGCGCGCAAGTTGACGATCGTCACATCTGCGGCGTCTGTGCCGAGCACGGGCGCCAGGACCTCCGGTAGCTTTCTGGCCAGATCGTCGCGCGTGGTCATTGCTCGATCATCTAAGGAGTCCGGCCAAATTTGAACAGCCGCTGCGCCACCCGGCGAATCTGGATTTCCTCGGCGCCCTCGGTGATCCGGTACCGACGGTGGTGGCGGTAGATGTGCTCGAACGGCTCGTGACGGCTGTAACCGAGGCCGCCGAAGATCTGCATGGCCCGGTCGGCGGCATCGCAGACCAGGCGGTTGGCTCGGTAGTTTGCCATCGACACCTTGTCTGAGACCTCCATGTGGTGGTCCCGGTCCAAATGCCAGGCCGCGTAGGCCACCAGCAGCCGCACCATCTGGGCTTCGGTCTGCAATTCGGCCAGCGGCCACTGCACGGCCTGGTTGACCGACAGCGGTTTGCCGAACACCGTCCGTTTGCCGGCGTAGTCGGCGGCCCGGTCGATGCAGTATTGCGCCGCGCCCAGACTGCTTGCCGCTTGCCGAATTCGGTTCTCGTGCAGAAAGGTTTGCGCTACCTCGAGACCATGGTCCACCTCACCGAGTACCGCATCGGCGGACACCCGCACATCGGTCAGCTGGACTTCGCCGTGATCGGTAGGCATGTTGAATGTCCACCAGTAGTAGGGGACGGTGAATCCGGGAGCATCAGTCGGGACCAGAAACGCGGTGATGCCCCGGGCCTGCCCCGCCTCGCCGGAGGTGCGGGCGAAGATCAGGTCGTGGGTTGCGCGGTGTACGCCGGTGTTGAACCGCTTGGCGCCGTTGATCACCCAGCCGTCCCCGTCGGCTTCGGCGTGCGTTTCCAGCCAGGTCGCGTCCGAGCCGTGCTGCGGCTCGGTCAGGCCAAACGCCATGGAGCGCTCCCCGGTGATCAGCGCCTCCGACCACAGCCGCCGTTGCGCCTCGGTGCCAAAGCGCTCCATCATGATCACCTGCGGGAAATTCCCGACAATCGACGATTCGTTCTGCAAGTCGTTGTGCAGACCAAGGCCCTTGTGCGCCAAATGCTCCCGGATGACGGCCATGTCGACGTTGGTACCGTCGCGGCCGCCCAGCGATGCCGGTAATCCGTAGCGCAGCCAGCCCGCCTTGTCGGCTCGCTTGCGCATCTCGGCGAGCAGGTCCTCCCACTCGCGTGACGGGATCCCGTCGTTGTCCCAATCGGTGCGGGCATGTTCTCGACGCTGGTCGAAGTACTGCATGTTTTCGGCCTGCAGCGGAGCGATTTCCCGCTCGATGAACGCGTCCATGTCGGCGAGCAACCCCGGAAGGTGTTCTGGCAGAGCGAAATCCATGGTGATCTCCTTATGCGCCGTATAGAGTTTTCTTCCAGACCGTTGACAAGGTTGCGATGGCATCCTCGTCGCTGATTTCCAACCCGAGATCGGACGGGCCGACGAAGACGGTGGTGAAGTTTTCGAACAACAACGCGATGGCCGCCGCGGTGTGTTGGGGATTGAGGTCAGTGCCGTAACCCTGCTCCTGAGCTCGGCGGACCGAGGCGGCCACGATGTCCATGCCGAAGCGGCGGAACTCGTTCTGGACGGCCGCGAAGCGCTGCTGGGTGGCGGCCAGCTGGGCCACTGCGATCATGATGCCGATGTTCTGCTTGAACATGTTCCAATAGCCGGTGACCACCGAGGTGAAGAACTCGTCGTCATCCGGGGAGTCCGGCAGGCGAACGCTCAACCCGGACGGTGTCACGACGTCCTGCAAAAAAGACTCCGCGAGGGCGGCCAGCAGGTCTTCTTTGTCGGCGAAATACCGGTAGAACACCGCCGGCGATTTTCCCGCAGCCGAGGTGATGTCGGCAAGCGTGGTGCCGTGAAAGCCTCGTTCGGCGAACAGCTTGCGCGCGGCCTGCTCGATGGCCTGCCTGGTCTGGCGGCCTTTGGCGGTCAGAGCCCGCGCTGGTTCGGAGGCGGGCATCAGTTCCGGATCCGGTCGCCGGCGCGTAACAGAGCGCTCGGCAGATCATGGCCGACAACCGATTTCGCGATGTCCGCCGCGGCGATGGCGGCCTGCAGGTCGACGTCGACTTCGATGTCGCTGTCGCGCAGCAGGTACACCAGATCCTCGGTGGCGATGTTGCCGGTGGCTCCCGGCGCGAAGGGGCAACCGCCCAGCCCGCCCACCGAGGCGTCCAGGCGGGTGACCCCGGAGCTGACCGCCGCGTAGGCGCTGGCCAGCCCGGCGCCGCGGGTGTTGTGGAAATGTCCGCCCAGCGCCATGTCGCCGATCACCGGACGCAGTTGTGCGATAAGCGAGCTCACCCGTCCGGGCGTGGTGGTACCGATCGTGTCGGCGATGCAGAAGCGGTCGGCGCCCCGGTCGCGGCTGGCCGCGGCGATGTCGAGTACCCGCTGGGGCGGGGTGGGCCCCTCGAATGGGCAATCCCACGCGGTGGCAACGATAACCTCCACGGTCACGTCGCCGTCGTGCGCGATGGCGACGATCTCGTCGATCTGGTTGGTGGCCTCTGCGCTGCTGCGCCCGACGTTGGCCTTGCTGAATGCGTCGCTGGCCGCCACCACGTACTCGATCGAGCGCAGCCCCGCGGCGACGGCCCGTTTGGCGCCGTTAGGACTGGCGACCAGAGCGGAGAACTCGATGTCGGGGTAGTCGCGCAGGTGGGCGGCGAGTTCGGCGGCATCGGCCATCGATGGCACCTTCGATGGGGAGACGAACGCGCATGCCTCCACCTCGCGTACCCCGGTGGCGGCCACAGCGGCCAGCAGTTCCAGCTTGGCCGACAACGGGATTGGCGATTCGATTTGCAGGCCGTCGCGCAGCGCCACCTCTCGGATGTCGACCCGGGAAGGAACTTCCACGTGTTTCACAGCACCTCCTCGGCGCGCAACTCCTCGAGCTCCTCGGCGGTCTTGCCCAGCAGCCCGATGTAGACGTCGTCGTTGTGTTGGCCCGGACGCGCGGGGCCGGCGTCGCGGACACAGCCCGGCGATTCCGACAGCACCGGCACGATGCCCGGCCCCAGAACGTTGCGCTGCACCCGCTCGTCGTAGTGCTCGACCAGCATGCCGCGGGCCCGCAACTGCGGGTCGTTGACCACGTCTGCGACCGTGTTGATCGGTCCGGCGATCACCCCGGCGGCGGACAGTGTTTCGATGATCTCGCCGGGCCGGCGCTCGGCGGCCCACACGCCGATGATCTGGTCGAGTTCGTCTTGGTTGCGGCCGCGCGCGCCGTGCGTGGCGAACCGGTCGTCGGTGGCCAGCTCCGGGCGGCCCATCGCCTTGCACAGGCGGGCGAACACGGTGTCCTGGTTGGCGGCGATCACCACCCAAGAGCCATCGGTGCTGCGGTAGATGTTGGACGGCGCGATGCCGTCGAGCCGGGTGCCCGACGGTCCGCGCACCACGCCGCCGGCGTCGTAATCGGGAATCGTGGATTCCTGGACGGCCAAACACGATTCGGTCAGCGCGACGTCAACCACCTGGCCGTGCCCGGTGACACTGCGTCGGTACAGCGCGGCCAACGCACCCTGGGCGCCGAACATGCCGGCCAGGCTGTCACCGAGCGAGAGCGCCAGCCGTGGCGGCGGACCGCCGGGGAAACCGTTGAGGTGTCGCAGGCCGCTGACCGCCTCGGCCACCGAGGCATAACCGGCCTTGTGTGCGTCGGGACCCGTCTGACCATAACCGGATACCCGGACCAGAATGATGCGCGGATTGCGGTCACTGAGCACGTCGTAACCCAGGTTCCACTTCTCCAGGGTGTTCGGACGGAAGTTCTCGACCACGATGTCGGATTTCTCGACCAGTTCGAGGAACAGCTCGCGGCCGCGTGGACGGCGCAGGTCGAGTGTGATGGCCCTTTTGTTGCGCGCGTGCACCGTCCAGAAGACGTGGTGCCCGCCCAGTTCGGCTTGGCCCCAGGTTCGCAACGGGTCCGGGGCGCCGGGGGGTTCCACCTTGATCACGTCGGCGCCCATGTCACCGAGGAGCCGGCCGGCGAAGGGTCCGGCGATCAAGGTGCCCAGCTCGAGCACCCGGACGCCGTCCAGCGCTCCGGCAGGGTTTGATTCCCGGGTCGCTGCGCTCGCCGGCGTCATCACGGCCTCGCGAAGTCGCGGCGGGTCAGCCAGTCGGTGACGATCTCGACGGCCGCGCGCAGCTTGTCGCGCTGGTCAGGGCCCGCGTAATAGTGTGTGGCGCCGGGGATTTGGTGCATCTCCTTGTCGTGGTGCCCGATCGCGTGGAAAAGCCGTCGGGTGTGGCTGGGCGTGCATGCGTCGTCGGCCAGATTACCTATCACCAGCGCCGGGATCGCGATATCGCGTCCGCAGGCCACCCCATCGCCGCGGGCGTCGTCGTAACTCCATTGCGAGAGCCAGCCGCGCAACGTGCAGAAGCGGGCCAATCCCACCGGGCTCATGTTCACCACTCGAGGATCACCCAGGTAGCACGTTCCCGGGGTGCGTTCGTTGGGATCGACCGTCGGATCCAGCCAGCGCGGGTCGGCCATGGTGCCGTGCACCACGAATCCAAACTCGTCGTCGGGACGACCGGCGGCTTTCAATTCGGCGAGCTTGTCCTTGACCCACGCGGTAATGCGGCGGTTGCGGTCGATCTGAGCCTGCCGGTACCGAGCCAGGAATTCTTGGCTGTAGGGCGGCTGGTTGGGGTTGTCGGGGTTGTACAAGTCCAGTTCGGGATCACGCTTGGTGGGGTCGGATTCGTCGAGGATCGACGCGTCGAGCCATTCGGTAAGCGTGCCGTGCCGGCTGATGTGCGCCGCGAGCAGCATGATGCCGTCGGCGGCGGGCAGGTCGAGCGCTGTCAGGTCGGGCCCGTCGCCGGACGGGCTCGATGTGATGGTCGCGTGCTGGGCTTGCTGCTGGTAGAACACCGACAGCGAGCCGCCGCCACTCCACCCGGCCAGCACCACCTTCTGGTAACCCAGCCGCTTTTTGGCGTCCTTGATGCACTCGCCGAGATCCTCGACAACTTTCTCCATCAGTAGCGCTGAGTCGGTGCCACGGAACCGGCTGTTGCAGTAGATGACGTGGTGACCAGCCCGGGCCAGCGCGTTGATCATCGGCAGGTACGCGCCACCGCCGATCGGGTGCATGAACACCAGCACGGTGTCCGACACCTTGTCTTTCGGCTTGAGTAGATAGCTTTCCAGCACGGTGATTTCGGCCAGGCCGCCGTAAACATCGCGGACGCCGGAATTGTTCTGGAAGGCAACAAGATAGGGGATTCGGTCGTATTCGTGGCGGGCGGTCATGGTCAGTGCTGTCCCAGGTCGTGTGCCAGCACCTCGGCCGACGGGGTCAGCCGCCGGCGGGTATCGACAGCGATCACCTGCCAGTCAACGCGGGAATACTCGTCGAACTTGCGGCGTGCCCGTTCCCGCGCCTTCTCCGGCGCGCCGTGGTGAACCCCTTGCGGCGCATGCGAAATCAAACCAGGCGGCATCGGGATACCGTAGAGCGAGCCGCCGTGGAAGAAGGCGATCTCGTCGTAGTCGACGTTGCGGTGGTACCAGGGTGTGCGCTCGGTGCCCCGGACGCTTTCGGCGGGTTTGGGCAGGAAGTTCATCACGTAGACACCGGTGGCCTGCATGAACAGATGCACCGTCGGTGGCAGGTGGACGCTGTCGGAGGTGATGACGTTGTAGTCGGCGATGTTGAACGTGAACGCGAAGTTGTCACCGCGCCAGCCTTCGACGTCGATCGGATTATGTTGGTAGAAAAGCGTTGTGGGGCCATCTTCGTGGACAAGCCGGACCTCGTACTCGTCGCGGCCGTCATCTTCAATCGGGACCGGTTCGGGGATGGTGGCCTGCGATGGGTCGAAGGGGAAGTGGCGGCCCAGCGAGCCGGGCGGCGGTACCCGGAATTCGTCGCTGGCCTCGATCATCACCCATGTCGTCTGGCTGTCGGGCACCTGGCGCCAGGTGCACGCCTTCGGGATGTAAACCCAGTCGCCCTCGCGGTAGCGCAACGGCCCGAACTCGGTTTCGACCAGACCAGTGCCCTGGTGAACGAAGCACAGCAGGTCCCCGTCGACATGACGGGTGTAGAACGGCATCGGCTCGTGACGACGGCTCAACAGAATTCGGCAGTCGGCGTTGCTGAACATCAGCAGGGGCCCGCCGTTGGCGTCGGTGGCGTCGCTGGGTTTGAGTTCGCTGGACAGCACGTCGACGGGCTGCAGCGGGCCGACCGAACGGTAGGCGGTGGGGTCGTGGCGGCGGTAGATGTTAGCGGTCCGGCCGGTGAATCCGCCCCGACCCAGCTCGTCGTCCTTGAGGCCGTCGAGATCGGCATGCAGGCGTCGCGGTGTCCTGCCTTTTCGCAAGTGGACAAAGGATTCCATGGGTGACTCCCGGGTGGGGAACAAGCTGGCAGTTTGAGCAGAAAACGGAAAGTAATATTACTTTTTCTTTTGCTGCCACACAAGGGCGGGATCAGTCGCGCCCGTTAATTGCGGACACGCAGAACGACCTTTCCCTGGGCGGTGCGATTCTCCAGCGATGCGACCGCGGTCGCGGCATCTTCCAGCGGGAAGATGACCGGCTGGGGAGGAGGCAGTTCACCCGAGCTCAGCAAGCGCTCGAGTCCGGCCCACTGCTCGGCCAGCGCGCCCGGGTGCGTCGCCGTCCAAGCCCCCCAACCCACACCGACAACGTCAATGTTGCCCAGCAGCAATCGGTTTACCTTCACGGTGGGGATCTCACCGCCGGTAAAGCCGATGACCAGCAGCCGTCCGCCGGGAGCAAGCGAGCGCAGGGAATCGGTGAATCGGTCGCCGCCGACCGGATCGACGACGATATCGACGCCGCGGCCGTCGGTCAGCTCCTTCACCGCGTCCTTGAACCCCTCGGCCAGCACCACATCTGTCGCGCCGGCTGCGGTCGCGATTTCGCCCTTCTCCTGCGTGCTGACCACCGCGATGGTCCGCGATGCCCCCAGCACCGGCGCCAGCCGCAGCGCCGAGGTACCGATGCCTCCGGCCGCTCCGTGCACCAGCACCGTCTCGCCCTGCTGCAGCCGGCCACGGACGGTAAGCGCGAAATAGACCGTCAGATCGTTGAACAGCAGGCCGGCGCCCGCCTCGAAGCTCACGTTGTCCGGCAGCTTGAACGCTCGGTCTGGTGAAAGCACCGCGACCTCGGCCATGCCGCCGGTGAGCATCGTCAGGCCGACCACCCTGTCACCGGCTCGCAGATGGGCGCCCTCCGGTGCCGATCGGACCACCCCGGCGATCTCGGCGCCGAGCACAAACGGTGGCTCCGGACGATATTGGTACAGGCCGCGGGTGAGCAATGCGTCCGGGAATGCCACGCCGGCGGCGTGCACGTCGACGACCACGCCATCGCCTGAGGGTTCGTCGATGTCGGCCAACTCGACCGTGTCTGGACCTTCTAGCCGAGTCACCCGTACCGCGCGCATGCCACCTCCGTCAGCAGTGCCATCCTAAAAGCGCCCGGACAGCGCCCGGACAGCGTACTGCTAGCTCAGAATCCGCCGGCGACCCGCACCACTGCCCGGCCGGAGAATTCGCCGGCGCGCACCCGGTCAAGCACACCCACGACGTCTTTGACATCGACCTCGCTGGTGATCGCGGCCAGATGACGCGGCCGCAACGAATCGCCCAGCAATGCCCACAGTTCGCGGCGCGGACCGATCGGCAACTGAACCGAGTCGATCCCCAACAGCGCGACGCCGCGCAGGATGAACGGCATCACCGTGGTGTGCAGGGCCGCACCACCGGTCAGCCCGCTGGCGGCGACCGCTCCACCGTAGTCGACGGTGCTGAGCACGTCGGCCAGCGTCGCGCCGCCCACACAGTCCACCGCCGCCGCCCAGCGCGGCTTGGCCAGCGGCCGAATGTCGGGATCGGGGGGCAGCCGACCGATAACCTCGGCGGCGCCAAGCCCTTTCAGCAGTTCGGCCGCCTTTTCTTTACCAGTCGAGGCCACCACCCGGTAGCCCGCGGCTGTCAACAGGTCCACGCTGACCGAGCCGACACCTCCGGAGGCGCCGGTGACGACGACCGACCCGGTGCCGGGTTTGATGCCCCAGTTGATCAGCGCCTGCACGCTCATCGCGGCGGTGAAGCCGGCGGTTCCGATCGCTGCGCCGTCGTGCGGGCTCAAGGCACCGAGCGCCACCACCTGGTCAGCCGGTAGCCGTGCGTATTCGGCATAGCCGCCGTGATGGCCGGTGCCGATCTGGTACCCGTGGGCCAGCACCTTGTCGCCGACGGCGAAATCGGGTGACTGCGACTCGACGACCTCGCCGGTCAGGTCGATGCCCGGCACGACCGGGTAGTTGCGCACCACACCGCCACCCGGTGTCAATGCCAGCGCGTCCTTGAAGTTGACGCTCGAATAGAGCACCCGGATCGTCACCTCACCGGGCGGTAGGTCGGTGCGGCTCAGTGTCTCGACCGACGTGGTTATCCGGTCATCATCTTGGCGCGCGACAAGCGCGTGAAACGTGTCCATTCCTCGACGCTAACCTCACCGTATGGATTCCTTTCCACTCGGTCGCTTTTCGGTTGCCCGCATCGGCTTCGGCGCAATGCAACTGCCCGGCCCCGGCGTCTTCGGTCCGCCACGCGACCGCGACGAGGCGTTGGCCGTGCTGCGGCGGGCGGTCGAAATCGGCCTGGATCTGGGCAAGACCACATCGACACCGCCCAGTTCTACGGTCCTGACGTGGCCAACGAGCTGATCCGGGAGGCTCTGTATCCGTACCCGGAGAACCTGGCGCTGGTGAGTAAGGTGGGCGGGCGTCGCGATGACACCGGCGCCTGTCTGCCGGTCGACGAGCCCGCCGACTTGCGCCGTGACATCGACAACAACCTGCGCACTCTCGGTGTCGACCAGCTGGCCGCGGTCAATCTGCGACTGTTCGAAAGCGACGGGCCGGATCAATTGTTCGACGACCAGCTTTCGGTCATGATCGCCGCGCGTGACGAGGGATTGATCGGCGGAATCGGGCTGAGCAACATCAACCGTGAGCACCTGCTGCACGCCTTGGAACGAACCGATATTGCTTGTGTGCAAAACGGTTTCAATCTCGTCGACCGGTCGTCGGCAGCACTGCTGGAGGAATGCACAAAGCGAGGGATTGCGTTTGTCCCGTTCTTCCCATTGGGAGCGGCCTTTTTGCAGCCGAACCCGGTGCTCAGTCACCAACTGGTTCAGGAGATCGCCCGCCAACTCGGGCGCACGCCGGCGCAGGTGGCTTTGGCGTGGACGCTGAGCGTGGCGCCCAACGTACTGCTGATCCCGGGCACCTCGTCGGTGCGGCACCTGGAGGAGAATCTCGACGTCGCCTCCATCGAGCTCGACGAGGATGTCCGCGCGCAGCTGACCGCCCTAACGCCCAGCGGCGCTTAACGTTTGGCTTTTCTGGCCTCGCGGCGCAGTAGCGCAGTGAGTCCGTCGACAATCAGATCGAGTCCGAACTCGAATTCGTCTTCCAAGGGCACCGGGAGACTGTCGGCGACGGCGACGGTGGCGGGGAACAGATGCGGGTCCGAGTCGTGGAAGACTCGCGACAGCCTGGTGTCGTCGAGATTGCTCACGGTGCTGTGGGCACCGAGCTGGATCGCGAAACCCAAGACGTAGCGGGCCAGCGTCGCATAGGAGCGCGCCGCGAGCGGCGACGGGAATCCGTTGTCGAGCAGCACCGCGATCAGCCGTTCACGCGCGGCCATCGCGTTCGGTCCGATCGGCACGTCTTCCGCCAGCAGCCGCGCGACATTCCGGTGTCGACGCAACACGTCAAACATGGCGCAAGCGACTGCTTTACATGCCTCCTGCCACGTCATCGCGCCGAGCTTCGCATCGTCCAACTCGACGGCACCGAACACCCGGTCGACAACGTGCGCGACCACGTCGGAGCGGCCCGCGAAGTGCCGGTACAGCGTGGCCGTCCCTGAACCCAGCCGCTGCGCAAGAGTTCGCATCGACAGCGCCTCGACGCCTTCCTCATCGACTAGCTGTAACGCTGTCGTGACGATCCGATCCGGTGGTAGCGGCGGGCGACCCGCAGAGCGCCGAACCACCGGTCGGTAATCCGCCACGTGGCGGCGTCTGGTGGTCACGGAGGCCAGTATGGCCACTCCTGAGCGCCCTGGGCAATATCGGAAACACCGTATTCGTTACTCCGGGACCTTGAAGTCTACGGCGATAGTGGATACATTGTAACCAATATTTGCTGATCCGGATATGCCACATCGGACAATGAGGATGGCTCGTGCTCTTACCGCTTGCAACCGAACCGTTCACGGTTCCCACCGGCCGTGACATGCTCCCGTCGGAGCGGCGCACCTTCGTGCGCAGCCATCGCACCTGCGTGTACGGCTACCGCCGCTTGCACGACGGGCCCGCCATGTCGATCGTGTACTACGTTCCGACCGACGACGACGAGCTGCTGGTGTCGACGATGGCCGGACGCGGTAAAGCCCGCGCTGTCGCACGCGACGGGAAGGTGAGCCTATGCGTGCTCGACGAGCGTTGGCCCTTCGCCTATCTGCAGGTGTATGCCGACGCCACCGTAGAGCGTGACCGCGAAATGGTCGTCGATGTGATGATGGCGGTCGCCGGACGGATGTCCGGTCAACCGCTGGGGGAAGAGGCCCGCCCATTCGTCGAGGCGATGGCCGTCGAGGAGGATCGGGTGGTGGTGCGCTGCCGGCCGTACGCGACCTTTGCCCAGCCGCCCCGGCACCTGCACCGCAATGACCAGAAAGAGCGCATCACCCACTGGGTGTCGGCCACCGTCCCGTGGGACGCGCCCGATCCCGCAAGCAGCTGACCGCGGTCGCTACTTGAGCTCGGACGACGAAAGGCCCAGCAGGCGGCGCGCGACTACCAGCTGCTGGATCTGCTGGGTGCCCTCGAAGATGTCCAATATCTTGGAGTCGCGTGCCCACTTTTCCAGCAGTGATTGCTCGGAATAGCCTGCGGTACCTGCTAATTCGACCGTCTTGAGGGTGATGTCGCTGGCCATCCGGCCGGCCTTGGCTTTGCTCATCGACGCTTCTTTGGAATTGGGGATCTTGTTGTCGGCCTGCCAAGCCGCACGCAGCGACAGCAGGTAGCTGGCCTCCCAGTCGGCCTCCATCCGCAAGAACTCAGCCGCCGCAGCGCTCTGGACGTGTGACGGTTTGTCGTAGCTGATCTCCACCCCGGCTTCGGCGAGGATCTTGCGGATTTCCTCCAGCGCGGCACGGCCGATTCCCACGGCCATGGCCGCAACGATCGGCCGGGTGTTGTCGAACGTCTCCATCACTCCCGAAAAGCCCTTGCCGACTTCGATTTCCGGGTTGCCCAGCAGGTTTTCCTTGGGAATGCGGACATTGTCGAACCGGATTGCCGCGGTATCAGAACCTTTGATGCCGAGCTTGTGCTCGAGCCGTTCGACTGTGACACCGGGATGCTCACGCGGCACGATGAACGACTTGATCGCCGCGCGGCCCAGCGATTTGTCCAGCGTGGCCCACACCACGATGTGAGTGGCCCTTGAACCCGCGGTCACAAAGATCTTTTCGCCATTGATCACATACTCGTCGCCGTCCAGCTTGGCGGTAGTGGAGACCGCGGCCGAGTCCGATCCGAAACCTGGCTCCGTGATGGCCATCGCCGCCCACACCTTGCCCAAGCGTTCCAGCTGCTCGTTGGTGGCGACCGCGGAGATGGCCGCATTACCCAGCCCCTGGTACGGGACGGACAGCATCATCGCGACGTCGCCCCAGCTGGCTTCCAGCGTCTGCAGCAGCGCCGCCATGTTGGCGCCGTTGTGGTTTTGGCCTCTGCCTTCGTCTTCGCCGCGAAGCGCATCCGCTCCGGCGAATTCGATTGATTCTGAGGCTCCCTCGAACAGATTGATCAGCGTGTCAAGTTCGACCGGGTAGGCGTGTTCCTTGAGGTCATATTTGCGCGCGATCGGCCGCATCATCTCGGCGGCGCCCTGATGGGTCTTGACGAGCACCGCTTGCAGCTTGCGCGGCAACTCCAAATTGATTGGCATGATTCAACCTTCGGCTCGTGTTAGATGACGACAACACCCTCGGCGACACCGATGGCCCGCAAGTCGCGGTACCAACGTTCGACCGGGTGTTCTTTGGTGTAGCCGTGGCCGCCGAGCAGTTGCACGCCGTCCAGGCCGATCTGCATGCCCTTGTCGGCACCGAGCCGCTTGGCCAATGCCGCCTCGCGGGTGAACGGGAGGCCCTGTTCGGCACGAGCGGCGCCGCGCCAGGTGATCAGCCGCAGCCCGTCCAATTCGATGGCGATGTTGGCGCACATGAACGCCACGGCTTGACGACGGGCGATCGGCTCGCCGAATGCCTCACGTTCTTTCACGTAGGGGACGACGTAGTCGAGTACCGCATGCGAGGTGCCGACGGCCAGCGCCGCCCAACCCAGCCGGGACAGCGCGATCGCCTCGGAGTAGACCTCTTCAGATTCGGCGGCGCTCGCATCTTGTTCGCCCAGCCGGGCATTCAGTGGCACCGACACCCCGGAGAGCTCGAGTTGGCCCAAGGCCGCCGCGCGAATTCCCATGCTCGGGTCTGCTCTGACGGTGAGGCCCTTGGTGGACGACTCGACGATGAAT
The DNA here is from genome assembly GCA_963784665.1 of uncultured Actinomycetota bacterium. Lineage (GTDB taxonomy): Bacteria > Actinomycetota > Actinomycetes > Mycobacteriales > Mycobacteriaceae > Mycobacterium. Next base: position 28,200 of record CAWASA010000014.1, on the reverse strand, counting down.
AGCGTCGGCTTGCCGTTCAGCTGCGCGCCGACGATGAACAGCTCGGCGTCGGCCGCGGCCGGGATCAATGACTTGACCCCGTCGAGGCGGTATCCGCTCGGCGTGCGCACTGCGGTGGTCTTCAGCCGGGTGGGGTCAAACAGCGGTTGCGGTTCGGCGATGGCTACGCAGGCCTGGGGAACATTTTCGCCGGCGAACTCGTGCAGATAGGTGGCCTGCTGGTCGGCACTGCCCCAGTGTGTCAGTGCGGACGCCACCCCTCCGGGGGCCAGAATCGGCAGCGCCAGACCCATATCGCCGTAGGCCAGCGCCTCGGCTACCAGCACGTTGGTCACGCTGGAGCGGTGCGCGGCGATGCCGTCGAAGTCCTCCGGGATGTTGACGGCGGTGATGCCCAACTCGGCCGCCTTGGCGATCAGGTCAGGCGGGTAGGTCGCCGCCTCGTCGGCGTCGTGGGCCGCGGGCCGCAGTACTTCCTCGGCGAATTCATCGAGGGTCTCGATGATCATCTTCTGGTCGTCGTCGGGCGTCAGGTCGAAGTAGTCCTTGCCGCTCGACTTGAGCCGCGTCGGTCCACCGCGGAGATTCTGGACCCGCTTGAACTGCCGTGAAGTGGCGCCGGCGGTCGAGAATATGGTCTTCGTGCCGTAGCGCAGGGTCCGGTTGAGCGGATCGCGCAGGTGATATTTGTCCAGGAACTCCTGCCCGACGAGCGGGGTGAGCAGCGCCAGGGCGACATCGATGCCCGTCCGTTTGTGCGGTTGCAGCCCGACCCCGGTCTTGCGGCCACGCCGCTTAACGCGTGAGCGGGAGGGTTTTGACGTCTTTTTTGAACCGGAAAGAGTTTCGGTCATTTCGGCAGCCTCGTTCGTTGGGGCGATGCGGATAAGCCTATCTTACTCCGGAGTAAGATAGCTAGGGCTGCTTGTTAACTAATTCACAGCGCCGCGGTATCGAGGCTGCTGAGCACCCGTTCATGCAGCAGGCCGTTCGTCGCCACGGCGCTGCCGCGGTGCGGTCCCGCGATGCCGTCCAAGCCCGTCAGCGTCCCGCCCGCTTCGCGTACCAGGATGTCGAGCGCCGCGAGGTCCCACACCGATACCTCCGGTTCGGCGGCGACGTCGACGGCCCCTTCGGCGACGAGGCAATAAGAGAGAAAGTCGCCGAAGGCGCGGACCCGCCACACCGCATCGGTCAGGGCGATGAAGCGTTCCCGCAAACCACGCTGCGCCCATCCGGACAGGCTGGAGAACGAGAGGCTGGCCGAATTCAGTTCTGCCACCGAGGAAACCGACAGCCGACGCGGCGGGGCGCCGTTGACGGCGACGAACGCGCCCTGGCCGTGCGCTGCCCACCACCGACGCTGCAGCGCTGGGGCGCTTACGGCACCGACCACAGGGACACCGTCTTCGAGCAACGCGATCAAAGTGGCCCAGACCGGCACCCCGCGCACGAAGTTCTTGGTGCCATCGATCGGGTCGATGATCCACTGCCGTCCGGTGAAAGTGGTGTTTCCGCCGAACTCTTCGCCGACGATGCTGTCGTGCGGCCGTTCGCGCGCGAGCACCTCCCGCAGTGTGGTTTCGACCGCGCGATCGGCGTCGGTTACTGGCGTCAGGTCCGGTTTGGTGTCGATGCGCAGGTCGAGGGCACCGAACCGGGCAGAAGTCAGTGTGTCTGAGCGGTCGGCCAGCATCAGCGCCAGCGTCAGATCGTCCTGACTCATGTCAGCAGTCCTACCACGACTTTAAGAAGGCCCTACCATGGCCGGGTGTGGGAATTCGGTGTGCTGCTCGTGCTGGTGGCCGTCTTGGCGGTATTCCTTGCCCAGCGGTTCATCCCTCGCGGGCCACGCGGTGAGCTGCTGAGCGGCACCTTGCTGGTGACCGGAGTCAGCCCGCCGCCGGACACCACCGGTGAACAATTCGTCACCATCGCCGGTGTCATCAACGGACCCACCGTCAGCGAGTATGCGGTGTATCAGCGTCTGGTAGTCAACGTCGACCAATGGCCCACCATGGGGCAACTGCTTCCTGTGGTGTATTCGCCAAAAAATCCCGACAACTGGAAGTTCGCACCACCGGAGCCGCCGGCTGGCTAGACGGCTTTCCCGTCATCCACGGTGGTTGAAGTTGTCGACCACGCCCTGCAATATCTCCGGGTGGCGCAGAAACGGCGTGATGATGTCGACCGGCAACGGGAAGACCACTGTCGAATTCTGGTCCGCCCCTAGCTCCAACAACGTTTGCAGATAACGCAACTGCAGTGAAGCCGGGCTCTTCGACAGGGTCTCGGCGGCCTGCCGTAACTCCTCGGATGCCTGCAGTTCCCCTCGGGCGTTGATGACTTTCGCGCGGCGCTCGCGTTCGGCTTCGGCTTCGCGGGCCATCGCCCGTTGCATCGACTCGGGAATCTCGACATCCTTGATCTCCACCACCTGAACCCGGATGCCCCAGGGTTCGGTCATCTTTTCGATGATCGTCCGCAGATCGCTGTTGAGATCTTCGCGATGGGCCAGCAGGGTGTCCAGATCGGCGCGGCCCAGCAGTGAACGCAGCGTCGTCTGCGCGATCTGCGAGGTTGCGACCGCGTAGTTCTCCACCGCCAGAATCGCTTTGAGTGGGTCCATCACCTGAAACATGACGACCGCATTGACACGGGCCGGCACATTGTCGCGGGTGATCACCTCCTGCGGGGGGATGGTCAGCGTCACCAGCCGTTGGTCGACCCGAATCATCTTGTCCGCCAGCGGAATCAAGAAGCGGAGCCCGGGATGATACAGCGGGCGCACATGGCCCATCCGGAACACCACTCCGCGTTCGTATTCGCGCAGCACGGCCAGCGACAGCAACCCCAGCACAGCCGGTATCACGACTCCGGCGGCGATGACACCAATCACAACTGTAGTCACAATGTTTTGTCCTCCTTGCCTTCCCAACCGCCCCAGCGGGTGGAATACCGGTCGATTGCAGCGGCCACTTGATCCTCGATTGCGGTGCGGTGCGGCAGATGTTCCGGCGCGTTGGACGGGGTTTTCCACAGGTGCCGGGCGAGTGGCAGTCCGAGCAGGACGACGACCAGCACCGTGCCCACCAAGACCAGTACGTCAGTAGCCGAATGATTGGGGATCAACGTTGCCGACGGCAGCACTATCCCGAACGCTGCTACGCAACAAGCGATCCCACGGTGGAATCGCCCTGCATCCGAATGTGGCCACGGATCGATTTCGCGACTGATCTCGCGGCCGTGATCGGATGTCGTACAACCGGATTTAACGGGGCAGCTGTTGCATATCACCGGTAATGCCCGATATCGCATTACCCGGTGTCGCGGATCAAACGAGCTCGGCCACAGCCAGTGATCCTGCGGGCAAACCCAGGCGTCGTGGTCGGGTCGATAGCTGAATTGACCTGTGCGCCATTGTGCTGCACGCACCGACGCCCGCCGCGCCATCGCGTCGAAGCTCCATCCGATGGCCAGCAGGGCCAGCGAATACCCGGCGATCAGCCACACCGATGTAGCCGGCGGTGCCATCGGTCAGTCCTTCGCCCCGGAATCGGCTTTCGACTCCGCCTGGGTCTCGGTGCCGGACTCGCTATAGAGCGGATGTTGTGGCAACTCCTCGACGATTGAACCGGAGCGGAAGTTGCGCAGTGCGGTCCAGGCGATCCAGACAAATGGCAGGACACCCCCGACGATCATGATGACGTCGCCCGGTAACCGGAGCCATTCGAGCACCGCATTCCCGGGTTTGGTGATGTAGCCGAGCGACCGCGCCTCGAAGTAGCCTTCGTTAACCGAGTGGTAAAGCTGCAACACACCTAGCGGCAGCAGGGTGACGAACACCATCCATGCCAGCCCAATGTTCATGCTCCAGAATGAAATTCGCGCCCATTTCTCCGGCCATTTGTCGGCCGGGATTACGTAGCGGAATGCGAACATCGCCAAGCCGACGGCGAGCATGCCGTAGACGCCCATCATCGCCGCGTGTGCGTGATTGGCTGTCAGGGCGGTGCCGATCTGGTAGTAGGACACCACCGGCAGGTTGATCAAGAATCCGAAGATGCCTGCCCCCAAGAAGTTCCAGAACCCCACGGCGACAAGGAACATCACCGCCCACCGATGCGGGAAGGGCTCTGCATTGCCAGACTGCTGGCGCGAACCCAGCTGCAAGAAAGCCCACGCCTCGACGGTGAGGAAGGTCAACGGAATGACCTCAGCCGCTGAGAAGAACGCGCCCAGCGCCATGTGTTCCACCGGGGTGCCCGAGAAGTACAGGTGATGCATGGTGCCGATGACGCCGCCGGCGGAGTACAGGATGACGTCAAGGAAGATCACGCCGAGCGCGATTCGTTCGCGCACCACGCCCAGCAAAACGAACATGTAGGCCACCATCACGGTGGTGAACAGCTCGAGGAAGTCCTCGACCCACAGGTGCACCACCCAGAATCGCCAGAATTCGGCGACGGTGTAATGAGTGCCGCTGCTGGCTAACAGCCCGACGGTGTAGAAGGCCGGGATCGCCAGCCCGGAGAAGAAGAACAACCACGGCATGTTCATCTTCGACTCGCCTTTGAGCCTGGCTCGCATGCCGCGCCAGATGATCGCGATCCATACGAACATGCCGATGATCAGCAGGATCTGCCACAAGCGCGGCAGGTCAAGATATTCCCACTGCTGGGAGAACAGTCCGCCCTGGGGAATCACTCCGTAGATGGAGAGCGCCTCGCAAATCAGCGAGCCGAACACCACCACTGCAACGGCGCCCAGCAGCACGTACGCCAATAAGCCCTGGCGACGCGGCTCGCGGCGGGCGATGAACGGCACCAGGAAGATGCCACCGGCCAGAAAAGCTGCCGCGGTCCAGAACAGCGACAGCTGGACGTGCCACGTCCGGGCCAGGTTGTATGGCAGCACCCGGGCCAGATCCAGGCCGAAGAACGTCGACAAGTCGGCCCGGTAGTGTTCAGCCGCAGCGCCCAGCAGCGTTTGCGCCAAGAACAGCACCGACACGATCGCGAAGAACCAGATGGTGGCCCGCTGGGCCGGCGTCAGGCTTACTTCGCCGGGTTGGCGGAACGAAAGTGTCGATGTCTCGGCGCTGTGCCAGCCGACCTTTTGGCTCCAGCGCCCGTAGACGGCGAACATGATTCCGATGCCGCCCAGCAACGCGATCAGTGACAGGGCCGACCACACGATCACCGCTGCGGTCGGACCGTTGTCGACCCGCGGCTCGGCCGGCCAGTTATTGGTGTAGCTGTAATTGTGGCCGGGGCGTTCGGCGGCTGCCGCCCACGCCGTCCACGCGAAGAACCCCGTCAGGTCGCGGATTTGCGCTTTGTCGGTGATCATCTGCGGCAGCAGCCCATATTTGGTCGAGTTCTCAGCGAAGTAGGCGGCGTAATGGCTTTGGATGTGGTCGAACGCCGCGGCCTGCCGGTCGGTGAACACCAGCGTCTTGGTGGCGGGGTTGTATCGGTTGGTGCGGAACTCGGTGACCACCCGATAGCGCGGGTCGGTCACCCCCTGTGCTCGCAATTGATCCGCAACGTCGTCGGTTGCCATCCGCAGGTATTCGGCGGTGTAATCGGGCCCGAGGTAGGCGCCGTGCCCCAGCACCGACCCGTACTCCATCAGTCCGCGGGCCTGGTAGAGCTCTTGGCCGCGGGTGATGTCGTCGCCGGTGAAGAGGAGCTGGCCCGACTCGTTGACGACCTTGTCCGGCATCGGCATCGATGCCGTGTAAGTGCGGTAGGCCAGGATGCCCATCACCAAAAAGCCGAAGATCATCACCAAGGCGACGCCTTGAAGCCAGCCCCTTCCGACTAGCGGTTGCGAGAATGACTGGTCGGAATGCGGCGATGACGACAGCTGCTGAGCGGCCATTTCGCGATCTCCCCTCTGGACGATGGCTGCATCGCCCGGCATCTCGCTTGCGGCGATGCCACCTAGACATCCAACCGTGTCATGCGGGGGTGGCGACAGTACTTTGAGCCATTCAAGCCATTCATAGGGACCAATGGCACCCATTTGTGGACCCAATGCCCCTGGGTTGGTGGCCGTTCTGGTCAATAACGTTGTGGGTTGGCCGAAGTTACGACCGAAGTTACGACGCCCTTTCCGACCAGTACAGGAGACCGTGATGCTTCATTCAGCTCCGACGGTCGTCGTCGGTGTTGATGGATCGCAAGCGGCCACCAATGCGGCCTGCTGGGCAGTCGACGAGGCCGTTAGCCGAGATGTCCCGCTGCGGCTGGTATACGTGCTCGAGGCGTCGCATGTTTCCGGGGCCGCAGTTCGCGAAGCGCGACGTACCGCTGCCCGTTCGGCGTTGTATGTCGCCCGTCGGGCTGTCGAGACGACCGGGAAACTCGTGAAGATCGAATCCGAGGTTCTTCGGGGTAAACCACTTACCGAGCTGATGGAACAGTCGAGGTCGGCGGCGATGATCTGTGTCGGGTCAATCGGGCTCAACCATGCCCACAACGGCGTTGGTTCCGTCTCGGCCGCGTTAGCAGCGTCGGCCCTCTGCCCGGTGGCGGTGATCCGGCGGCCGGTGGGACAGCCGGCAACCCCCACGATCAGCCGCGTCGTTGTGCAAGCCGACAATGGCGCGGCGCTGAATCATGCCTTCGAGGAGGCGCGACTGCGGCAAGCGCCGCTGCGGGCAATCGCTGTATCCCCGGCCGGAGGGCCGGACGACGCTGGCGAAAAAGGTTTGGCGCAAGCGCAACTGAGTCGGCGGATCGCCCGGTGGACACACTTGTACCCCGAGGTGCAGGTCGAGTGCGTCATCGTACGTGGGAGCGTCGACCGGTATCTGGCCGCCAACGACGAGCCGGATCAGTTGTTCGTCACCGACTCAAGTGCGTGCTTCGACCTCTGCGGCGGGCACAACGCGGGACGCTCCGTTCTTGCCGTGCGGTCCATGAACTTGTGAAGACTTGCCTGATCGGGGGAGGGCGCATTGGTAAGGGTCTTCTTGGTCGACGATCATGAGGTGGTGCGACGCGGCCTCATCGATTTGCTTTGTGGGGACCCCGAACTCGACTTTGTCGGCGAGGCGGGATCGGTCGCCGAAGCGATGGAAAAGATCCCCGCGGCACGCCCGGATGTTGCGGTGCTCGACGATTGGTTGCCCGACGGGAACGGCATCGAACTGTGCCGGGACCTCTTGTCGTGCATGCCGGATCTGCGCTGCGTGATTCTGACGTCATACACCTCCGACGAGGCGATGCTGGGTGCAATCCTGGCCGGCGGCAGTGGGTATGTCGTCAAAGACGTCAAGGGAATGCAATTGGCGTCTGCCATCAAAGACGCCGGCGCCGGGCGGTCACTGCTCGACAATCGGGCCGCGGCCGCACTGATGGCCAAACTGCAGCTGGTCACCGAGCATGACGGCGGATTTTCGGGCCTCAACGACCGCGAACGAACGCTATTGGGCTTACTCAGCGAAGGCTTGACCAACAAGCAAATCGCGGGTCGCATATTCCTGACCGACGACGCTGTGAAGAACTACGTGTCGCGTTTGCTGGCTAAATTGGGCGTGGCGCGCCCAACCCAACCCTTGTCCACAAAGCAATCAAAGCGCTCAACCGCCGGATATGGATAACGCGGATCGGCCGACCATGACCGCACAGGCCCCGCTAGGGGACGCGGCCGACACAGGTACGCTGCGCCACAAGCTGTCTCAACTACGTCTGCGCGAGCTGCTAGCCGAAGTGCAGGACCGTGTCGAGCTCATCGTCGAGGGCCGCGATCGCCTCGGTGGGCTGGTGGAGGCGATGCTGGTGGTCACGTCCGGGCTGGAGCTGGACGCCACCCTGCGTTCGATCGTGCACTCGGCGACCAATCTGCTCGATGCCCGTTACGGCGCCCTGGAAGTGCACGACCGGGACCACCGTGTGTCGCAATTCGTCCACGAGGGCATCGACGACGAAACCGTCCGGCGCATCGGTCATCTACCCGAAGGTCAGGGCATCGTTGGTTTGCTGATCCACGAACCCAAACCGCTACGCCTGGAAAACATTTCGGATCACCCGGCTTCAATTGGTTTTCCGGTGCACCACCCACCGATGCTGACCTTCCTGGGCGTGCCGGTCCGCGTGCGCGACGAATCGTTCGGCACTCTTTACCTGGCCGACAAGACCAATGGGCAGCCGTTCAGCGACGACGACGAGGTGTTGGTCCAGGCGCTCGCTGCCGCCGCCGGTATTGCCATCGCGAACGCGCGGCTCTACGAACAGGCCAAGGCGCGCCAGTCGTGGATAGAGGCCACCCGCGACATCGCCACCGAATTGCTATCCGGCACCGAACCCGCGACGGTGTTCCGGCTTGTCGCCGAGGAGGCGCTCAAGCTGACCGCGGCCGACGCCGCCCTGGTGGCGATTCCAGTTGACGAGAACATGCCGGCCGCCGATGCGGTCGAGTTGCTGGTGATCGAAACCTTAGGCCGCGCTGTGTCTTTCGTCCTGGGGCGAACCATTCCAGTGGTGGGCACACCGCTCGGCGAGGTGTTCGCCAAGAGCCTTCCGCAACGGGTCGATCGGATCGATTTCGACGGTGTGGAGCTCGGACCCGCGTTGGTCTTGCCGTTGCGGGCCACCGGAACGGTCGCCGGTGTCGTTGTCGTCTTGCATGAAGGGGCCACGGGTTCATTCACCGACGAACAGCTCGAGATGATGGCCGCGTTCGCCGATCAGGCGGCGCTGGCCTGGCAGTTGGCCCGCTCACAACGTCGGATGCGCGAACTCGACGTAGTCACCGAGCGGGACCGTATCGCGCGAGACCTGCACGACCACGTGATACAGCGGCTTTTTGCGGTCGGCCTGGCGTTGCAGGGCACCGTTCCGCGGGCCCGCGACTCGCAAGTGCGGCGACGACTCACCGAAGCCGTCGACGATCTGCAGGGCGTCATCCAGGAAATCCAGACGACGATCTTCGACCTGCATACAGCACCGCAGGGAAGCTCCCCGCTCCGGCAACGGATCGACGAGGCGATCGCCCAACTCGCGGGCGCGAAATTACGCACCATCGTCCAATTCGTCGGCCCGCTGTCAGTAGTCGAAGGCACGCTGGCCGATCACGCCGAGGCGGTTATCCGGGCAGCACTCAGCAACGCCGTTCGGCACGCAGAGGCCACCACGGTCACGGTGCGGCTCACAGTCGGTGACGACTTGCGTATCGAGGTGAGCGACAACGGTCGCGGAATGCCTGAGGAGTTCACCGGCAGCGGTTTGGCCGACCTGCGGCAGCGGGCGGCGCAGGCTGGCGGTCATTTCGCGATCGAACGCACGCCCGACACAGGCGGAACACTGCTGCGGTGGTCAGCGCCGCTGCTCTAGTGGCATACCTGTTCTGCGATCCGTGATCAGCCGTGGCTGATCCGCAGCAGCTCGGCCAGGCTCGGCAGTTTGACGCGGGGACGCCCGTGCGGCTCGCCGGCATCGCGTTCATGGCGATCGATAATCTCCCAGTGAGCGGAGGTGACCAGCTTGGGCTGCCGCGAGGCCAGCCAGTCGGCCAGCTTGTCGGCATGATCTTCGGGCAAATCGGCTAGTCCGCTTTCTTTAGCGCGGGCCAGATCCGCGATCACGGTATCGACGGTTTCCTGAGAGTCCTTCTTGTTGGTACCGATGACACCGGTCGGTCCCCGCTTGATCCACCCGACGACGTATTCATTGCGGCTGCCCTCTATCCGGCCTTCGGTGTTCGGGATCGTCGCGGTCTTGTCGGCGAACGGCAGCCCCGGGGTGGGCATACCCCGGTAACCGACCGACCGCACGACCAGCTGAACCGGTAGCTCCTCGCGCTCGCCGGTGTCCTTGGCCGCCACCCGCCCGCTCTCATCGCTGACCAGTTCGTTGCGGCCCAGCACGATCTGCTCCACCTTGCCGTCACCTCTGATCTCGATCGGGGACGTCATGAATCGAAACACGATTCGGCGGTGACCGGGGCGGGGCGTGCGGTTCGCGTAGTCGCGCAGCACCTTGATGTTCTGCTTGGTCGTCTTGCCCGCCGCGGCCGCGTCCTCGTCGGTGATGCCCTCGAACTGGGCAGGATCGACGATCACGTCGACCCCTTCCAGGTCGCCCAGCTCGCGCAGCTCCAATGTGGTGAACGCGGTCTGCAAGGGCCCGCGCCGGCCGATGATCACCACTTCGTCCACACCGCAAGGGCGCAGCGACTCCAAGGCGTGGTCGGCGATATCGGTAAGCGACAGCACATCGGGATCGGTGACCAGAATGCGCGCGACGTCCAGCGCCACGTTGCCGTTCCCAATAACAACCGCGCGACGGCCCGACAGATCGGGCGTTATCTGCTCGAAGCTCGGGTGCGCGTTGTACCAGCCCACGAAGTCGACGGCGGAAATGCTGCCTGGCAGATCCTCGCCGGGAATGTTCAGTGCGCGGTCGGACTGCGCCCCGACCGCATAGACCACGGCGTCGTAGCGCTCGGCGAGCTCGCCCGACTGCACATGTTCACCGACCGCCACGTTGCCGAAGAAACGGAAGCGCGGGTCCTCGGCGGTCTTTTCGAACTGCTTGCTGATCGATTTGATCTTCGGATGATCGGGCGCGACGCCGGAGCGCACCAGCCCCCACGGCGTGGGCAGCATCTCCAGCATGTCGACGGCCACGTCGATGTCCTCGCACGCGTCGGCCGCCTTCAGCAACGATGCTGCGGCGAAGAAACCCGACGGCCCGGAGCCGACGATGGCGACGTGGTAGGGGCGCATCCTCAAGCCTTCTGTTAGTGCCGGCTGCGCGCAGGGGGCTCCAAAAGGCCACCAGCGCGCAGCGCGGGGCGCATATGCCTGTGACTCGATGCTAAACGCCGGACCGCTGGTCGTGACCTGAGCACTCGCCCCGTCTACAGGCGCCGGTAACGTTGTCGGCTGTGGAACCTGACCGTCAAGCCGACATCGCCGCCCTCGACTCCACCCTGACCACGGTGGAGCGGGTGCTCGATGTGGCCGGTCTGCGCAGCCGCATCGAAAAGCTCGAACACGAGGCGTCCGATCCCAAACTGTGGGACGACCAGGCCCGCGCACAGCGGGTAACGAGTGAGTTATCCCACACTCAGGGAGAGCTGCGCCGGATCGAGGATTTACGGAGGCGCCTTGACGACTTGCCGGTGCTCTATGAGCTCGCGGCCGAAGAAGGCGAAGGTGCCGCAGACGCACTTGCCGAGGCGGACGCCGAGCTGAAGGCGCTGGACGCCGACATCGAAGCCACCGAGGTGCGCACCCTGCTCTCGGGCGAGTACGACGAACGCGAGGCGCTGCTCACCATTCGTTCCGGCGCCGGCGGGGTGGACGCCGCCGACTGGGCCGAGATGCTGATGCGGATGTACATCCGCTGGGCCGAGCAACATAAGTATCCCGTCGAGGTATTCGACACCTCTTATGCCGAAGAGGCCGGCATCAAGAGCGCGACCTTCGCCGTGCACGCCCCGTTCGCCTACGGCACGCTGGCAAGCGAGCAGGGCACCCATCGGCTGGTCCGGATCAGCCCGTTCGACAACCAAAGCCGACGTCAGACGTCTTTCGCCGAAGTCGAGGTGCTTCCGGTGGTGGAGACCACCGATCACATCGACATCCCGGAAGGTGATGTGCGCGTTGACGTTTACCGCTCCAGTGGGCCCGGCGGCCAATCGGTGAACACCACCGACTCCGCGGTTCGCTTAACCCACATCCCAACGGGTATCGTCGTGACTTGCCAGAATGAAAAATCGCAGTTGCAGAACAAAGTATCGGCAATGCGAGTGCTTCAAGCAAAGTTGTTGGAGCGCAAGCGTTTAGAAGAGCGCGCTGAGCTGGACGCGTTGAAAGGTGAGGGCGGCAGCTCCTGGGGCAACCAGATGCGCTCCTACGTACTGCACCCGTATCAGATGGTCAAGGATCTGCGCACCGAGTACGAGGTGGGCAATCCGGCGGCTGTTCTGGACGGAGACATCGACGGCTTCCTGGAAGCGGGGATCCGGTGGCGTAACCGAAAAGATGACAACTAACACGACTGTTCTCGCTTCAACGATGACGCTGGGCTGGCACGACTTCTGGCGCGGCGAGATCGGTGAATGGATCATCACCAGGGGTCTGCGGATCGTCATGGTGCTGATTGCGGCGATGCTGGCGGCCCGATTCGTCAGCTGGGTGGCGCAACACGTGACCGCGCGCCTCGACCTGGGGTTCGCCGAAAGCGATGCGTTGGTGCGCTCCGAGGCAACCAAACACCGACAGGCGTTGGCGTCGGTGATCTCCTGGGTGTTGATCGTCCTGATTTGGATCATCGTTGTCTACGAGGTCATCGATATCTTGCCGGTTCCGGTTGGTTCGCTGGTCGGACCGGCGGCCGTGCTGGGCGCCGCGCTGGGCTTCGGCGCCCAGCGCTTGGTGCAGGACCTGCTCGCCGGGTTCTTCATCATCGTCGAGAGGCAGTACGGTTTCGGTGACCTCGTCGAGCTCAGCATGATCGGGTCGCCGGAGAATGCGGGCGGCACAGTCGAGGAAGTCACGTTGCGGGTGACCAAGCTGCGCTCCAGCGACGGCGAGGTGTTCACCGTTCCCAACGGAAATATCGTCAAGTCGGTCAACCTGTCCAAGGACTGGGCGCGCGCGGTGGTGGACATCCCGGTCTCGACCAGCGCCGACCTGAACCGGGTCAACGAGGTCTTGCACCAGGAGTGTGAGCACGCACGCGACGACGCGGTGCTGGGGGAGCTGCTGCTGGACGCCCCCACGGCGATGGGGGTGGAAAGTATCGAAGTCGACACCGTCACGCTGCGGTTGGTCGCCCGCACGCTGCCCGGCAAGCAGTTCGAGGCGGGCCGGCAATTGCGGGTGTTGGTCATCCGGGCACTTGCCCGTGCCGGCATCTTGACCGCGGCAGACGCGACGGTAGGCCTTGTTGAAGACCCCGCCGTCCCAGCCGCCCAGGCCGCCGAAGAGCGAACCGGCGACGAAGTCCAGGGCGCGGTGCAACAGCGTTGAAGTTCACCCTGAGCATCCTCGAGAAGCGCAGCGACGACACGCAACGACGCTGGCCAAACTACATGTTCGGCGGCCGGCTGCGCACGTCGACGTTAGTGCTGATCATCGCGTTCTTGGCGGTGTGGTGGGTCTACGACACCTACCGTCCGGAACCTGCTCCCAAGCCACCGTCCCCGCAGGTGGTGCCGCCGGGCTTCGTCCCCGACCCGAACTACACCTGGGTGCCGCGCAGCCGAGTGCAGCAGCCGCCAGCCACTGTCACGTTCACGCCGACACCGACTACGACCGTGCCGCCACCCGTAACGACCGCCACATCGCCCCCGCCGTTCGTGCTGCCGCAGCCCCCATGCCTGCTGCCGCCGCCCTTCTGTCCTCCCAGCACGACCCCGGCCACACCACCCCCGCAGCTACCGCAGCCGGGACCCGGTCCGACGCCGACTTCGCGGCCGCCGGCCAGTTGACTTGGCTTGCCAGCGAAATTCACCGCTACACTGGCGTGCCGTGATGATCACCCTCGACCACGTCAGCAAGAAGTACAAAGCGTCGGCGCGTCCGGCGTTGGACGACGTCAACGTCAAAATCGACAAGGGTGAGTTCGTCTTCCTGATCGGGCCGTCAGGTTCTGGCAAGTCGACCTTCATGCGGCTGCTGCTGGCTACGGAGACGCCGACCACCGGTGACATCCGAGTCTCGAAATTCCACGTCAACAAACTGCCCGGTCGCCAGATACCGCGGCTGCGCCAGGTGATCGGCTGCGTTTTCCAGGACTTTCGGCTGCTCCAGCAAAAGACGGTTTTCGAGAATGTCGCTTTCGCGCTGGAAGTCATCGGCAAACGCCGAGACGCGATAAACCGGGTGGTGCCCGAGGTGCTGGAGACGGTCGGCCTGTCCGGCAAAGCCAACCGGCTGCCAGACGAGTTGTCCGGTGGCGAGCAGCAACGGGTTGCGATCGCCCGCGCGTTCGTCAACCGGCCCCTGGTGCTGCTGGCGGACGAGCCGACTGGCAACCTCGACCCAGACACCAGTAAGGACATCATGGATTTGTTGGAGCGGATCAACCGCACCGGGACGACGGTGGTGATGGCGACGCACGACCACCACATCGTCGACTCGATGCGGCAGCGGGTCGTCGAGCTGTCTTTGGGCAGGCTGGTGCGCGACGAGCAGCGTGGCGTCTATGGGATGGACCGCTAAGTGCGCTTCGGCTTCCTGATCAACGAAGTCCTGACCGGACTTCGTCGCAATATCACCATGACGGCCGCGATGATCCTGACGACCGCAATCTCTATCGGCCTGTTCGGCGGTGGTCTGCTGGTAGTCCGGTTGGCCGAGCATTCCCGCGCTATCTATCTCGACCGCGTCGAGACGCAGGTCTTCCTCACCGAAGATGTCTCCGCCAATGACCCGTCCTGCAGCGCCAACCCGTGTAAGGCGCTGCGGGAGAAGATCGAAGCGCGACAAGACGTCAAATCGGTGCGGTTCCTCAACCGTCAGGACGCCTACGAGGACGCGATCCGGAAGTTCCCGCAGTACAAGGACGTTGCCGGAAAGGATTCCTTCCCTGCGTCGTTCATCGTCAAGCTGGAAAACCCAGAACAGCACAAGGACTTCGATTCCGCGATGCAGGGCCAGCCCGGGGTGCTTTCCGTGCTCAACCAAAAGGAACTGATCGACCGGCTGTTCGCGGTCCTCGACGGCTTGAGCAATGCCGCCTTCGCCGTCGCCGTGGTGCAGGCCATCGGGGCAATCCTGCTGATTGCCAACATGGTCCAAGTCGCGGCGTATACGCGGCGCACCGAAATCGGAATCATGCGTCAGGTCGGGGCCAGCCGCTGGTATACCCAGCTGCCTTTCCTGGTGGAGGCAATGGTCGCCGCGACCGTCGGTGTGGGCATCGCGATCGTCGGTCTGATATTGGTGCGGGCATTGTTCCTGGAGAACGCGCTAAACCAGTTCTATCAAGCCAATTTGATAGCGCGAGTCGACTATGCCGACATCCTTTACGTCTCTCCGATCCTGTTGCTGCTCGGCGTGTCGATGGCCGGGTTGACGGCATACGCGACGTTACGCCTATACATACGGCGGTAGCTGTGGCCAAAGATTCCGGCCGGGCCAAGGCGGCGGGCGGCAAGCGTGGCGGCAAACAAGTTGTGGCCACGAATCGTAAAGCGCGGCACAACTATTCGGTCATCGAGTTGTTCGAGGCCGGAGTGGCTTTACAGGGCACAGAGGTGAAGAGCCTGCGCGAGGGCCAAGCGTCCTTGGCCGATGCGTTCGCAACTGTCGACGATGGCGAAGTGTGGCTGCACAACATGCACATTCCGGAATATCAGCATGGTAGCTGGACCAACCATGATCCCCGCCGTAAGCGAAAGTTGTTGCTGCACCGCCGCCAAATCGACACCCTGATCGGGAAGATCCGCGATGGTAACCTCGCGCTGGTGCCGTTGTCTGTGTATTTCTCTGAGGGAAGAGTCAAGGTCGAGCTCGCGCTGGCGCGCGGCAAGCGAGCGTACGACAAACGCCAGGACATGGCCCGCCGCGACGCCCAGCGCGAAGTGGTCCGTGAACTGGGTCGCCGAGCCAAGGGCATGAACTGATCGGGGCCGCTTACGCCCAGCTGTCGGCCGTTACCTACGGCGTCAGCGATTTCGTGGGCGGTGTAGCCGCCCGCCGCGTCGCTGCGCTGCGGGTGATGCTGGCGGCCTACCCGCTCGAGACGGTGATACTGGGCGCGCTGGCACTGTGTGTCGGCGGGCCGATTCATTCCGGTGCGGTTTTTTGGGGTTCTCTATACGGCATCGGCATGGCGTTCGGCATGTGGGCGTTTTTCGCGGCGCTGGGTGCCGGGCCGATCTCGGTGGTTTCACCATTGGCGGCCGTGCTCAATGCCGCCGTACCCGTGGCGGTCGGTGTGGCACTGGGCGAGCGGCCGGGCCCGGCGGCTTCGGTGGGCGTGGTACTGGCTCTGGTCGCGGTAATGCTTGTCAGCCGCGAGGCCCCTGTGGAGGGCGCCACGCCGTAGCGGTTCACTCCGAAGGTGGCCTGGCTCACGATTGTGGCCGGGTCAGTGATGGGGCTGAATTTGGTGTTCCTTCATCAGGCGCCACACGTATGCAAACTCTGGCCCCTGGTTTTTGCCCGGGTGTCGGCCACCGCGGTGGTGTTGGTTCTGGGTGGGATGAGCCGTAACCTGCGGCTGCCGAGCGGGAGACCGTTGCGGTTGGCGCTGGCCGTAGCCCTCCTGGACACCTTCGCCAACGTGACCATGCTGGTGGCGCTGCACACCTGGCTACTCTCGTTGGCCAGCATCTTGATCTCGCTGTATCCGGCGGCGACGGTCGTCCTGGCGATGGTGGTGCTGCGCGAGCGGGTGACCCGTTGGCAGGGCGTCGGCATGGTGATTGCCATGGGATCTGTGGCGATGATCGCTGCGAGCTAGGGGCTGTGACGCGCGTTAGGCGCTCGATGCCGAGGAGCCGGTCAGTCGGGAGTTGTTTGCGGCGGTGGGCCCGCCTGGACGATCCCAGCAGGAGTTTTGCTGATATTCGCCGGCGTGCTCCTGGTGCGGGTCGGCCTGTCGATCGGAAAGTGAGCGGCCTACTATCCGTCCATGGCCGATCGTCCCGTCACCAAACTCGACAAGTCTGAGGTGCTCGCTGGGCTCTTCGCGGTGTGGGACGACATCGATGCACTCCTGGACGGGCTGCCGGAGACGGAATGGCAGGCGGCAAGTCCGCTGCCCGGCTGGGACGTCAAGGCATTGGTTTCGCACATGATCGGTACCGAGTCATTTCTGGGCGGTGTCGCGGCACCTCAGCCCGATATCGACGTCTCGGCGCTCGAGCATGTGCGCAACGACATCGGAGTGATGAATGAATGCTGGGTGCGCCATCTCAGCCGGGAATCGGGCGCCCGCGTGCTTGAGCGTTTCCGCGGTGTGACCAGCGAGCGGCGCAAGGCTCTGATGGCCCTGTCGGACGAGGAGTGGGACGCGGTGACGCCGACGCCGGTGGGCCCGGAGACCTACGGGCGGTTCATGCGGGTACGGGTGTTCGACTGCTGGATGCACGAGCAAGACATACGCGAGGCGTTGCGGCGGCCGTCCTCCGACGAGGAGCTGGACGGCCCGGCGCCGCGACTGGCCCTCGACGAGATCGCGGCCACCATCGGATTCGTCGTCGGCAAGCTAGCCAAAGCTCCCGACGGCTCGCGCGTTCTGTTCGAACTGACCGGCCCGCTGGCCCGTAGCATGCGCGTCAGCGTCGACGGTCGCGCTCAGGTGGTCGACGACTTCGGCGGACGAGAGCCGACGGCGACGATCCGGCTGGACGCGTTGCAGCTAGCCAGGCTTGCCGGTGGCCGCCCGATGTGCCCAGCACGCAGCCAGGATGTCGAACTCGGTGGCGATACTGATGTTGCCGCGCGGATCGTCGAGCGTCTGAACTTCGTGATCTGATCGGGAAGATAATTGCGTCGCTGCTGGTTGATACCGGCGTACCATGGGTTGTCCTGCCGAAAATCGGCGGGGATGCGAGGGGCTGAACGGTTTCGACTTCGCGCATCGAATCAAGGGAAGCGTGCCGGTGCAGGCAAGAGACCACCGTAAGCGTCGTTGCAACTAGATAAGCGCCGATTCACATCAGCGCGACTACGCTCTCGCTGCCTAAGCGACAGCTAGTCCGTCAGACCGGGAACGCCCTCGACCCGGAGCCTGGCGTCAGCTAGAGGGATCCACCGAGGAGTCCGGTCGCGGGACTCATCGGGACACCAACAGCGACTGGGATCGTCATCCTGGCTGGTTCGCGTGACCAGGAGATCCGAGTAGAGGCATAGCGAACTGCGCACGGAGAAGCCTTGAGGGAATGCCGTAGGACCCGGGTTCGATTCCCGGCAGCTCCACCGAATATATGCAGTTCAGAGGGTGTTTTGACCCCCAGATTGGGTCCTCGCGGGCACACGCCGAAAAGGCACACTGCGGCCTCGCCATCAAGCAACGCTGCGGGCCAAGGCGAGTTTTCTTTTGAAAGTTACTTCGCGCTGATCGTTGACAGTCCCGGAGTTGAGCGCGGTTGAGCAGAGGCATCAGCCCGTGATGGCCGTTACGACGGCGGGTTGTCGGGTTTTCTTATCCCGCTATTGCGACACATGGACGGGCGGCGCTCGCATTCGAGACGATGTTTTCGATAAGACAGCGCGACGGGCCTCGTCGCTTCGTAGAGTCAGCAGTATGTGCGCGCGCTCGCGTGGTATGCGGTCGCGCACGACGCGTTCGGAGCCTGTCAGGAGGTGCACCCGTGACGACCGACGCGGTCCACCACCTTAAAGCAGACCTCGCCCGCTTCAGCTACCTCGCCGACGAGGGTCTGGCCACTGCCATTCATCTCGCCGTGCGGCTACGGCGCCCGTTGCTGCTTGAGGGTGAGGCGGGGGCGGGCAAAACCGAGGTTGCCAAAACCTTGGCGCGCTTGTCCGGCGCCAAGCTGTTGCGCCTGCAGTGCTACGAAGGCATCGATGTGTCGCAGGCGGTCTATGAATGGGATTATGCCCGCCAGCTGCTGCACCTGAAGGCCGCGGAAACCGGTGGCGCAGAGGCTGTGGCGGCTGCTGAAGATGAACTCTTCTCCGAGCGATTCCTCGTTCGGCGACCACTCCTACAAGCCCTCGACAACCGCGATGGCCCCCCGCCGGTGCTACTCATCGACGAAATCGACCGTGCCGATGACGAGTTTGAGGCTTTCCTCCTAGAGATCTTGTCTGATTTCGCGGTGACGGTACCGGAGCTCGGAACGTTCGTGGCCGAGGTGCCGCCGCTAGTGATCCTGACCTCCAATCGCACCCGCGACCTGCACGACGCCCTCAAACGGCGCTGCCTCTATCACTGGGTCGACCATCCCAGCATCGACAGAGAAGTGGCCATCGTGCGGCTGCGCGTGCCCGAGGCAAGCGAACGGCTGGCACGGCGGGTCGCGGCCGCCGTCGAGGCGTTGCGGGGACTCGACCTCTATAAGCCCCCAGGAGTGGCCGAAACGATCGATTGGGCCCGAGCACTGGCTGAACTGGGCGAGCCGGAATTGGCCCACATTGAGATCGAGCACACCCTCGGCTGGGTGCTGAAGTATCGCGAAGACATCGAAAAGGCAAGGGCGGCAGGGCTCGACACCTTGGTACGGGTGGCCGACGACGATGTATGACAGCGCGGACCGGCTTGCGGTGATCTTCGCACGCCGCCTACGCGCCGAGGAAATGGCCGTTCCCACCGGCTCGGTCGCGCTCTTCGTGTCGGCGCTGAGCGAGCTTGACCCGGCCGACCATGACAGCCTGTACTGGGCGGGACGTGCTGTTCTGGTCAAGCGGCCGGAGGACATCGATACCTTCGATCGCGTATTCCGTTCGGTCTGGCTCCACCAACCGCCGGATGCCCGTCTCGCCGCGATAGCCGCAGAGGAGAGGGTCGGCGTCGACGACTACCCAGAGCCGGAGACCGAAGACGACGCTGAGCACCCGAGCCGCGCACCCACAACGGTCGTTCGCTATAGCCCGGCAGAGGTGTTGCGCAGCAAGGACTTTGGCGAATACACCGCAGCAGACTTTGCCGATGCGCAGCGGTTGATGGCCGATCTTCGTGCGACAGCGGCCATGCGGCGCAGCAGGCGGCGGCGCCCCGCCAAGCGGCGGCGGCACCCGCAGCCCGACATCCGCACCACGCTGCGCCGTGCGTTGCGCACCGGTGGAGAGCCCATCCGCCGAGCCTGGTACGCGCCGACCCTGCAACCCCGCAGGCTTGTCTTGTTATGTGATGTCAGCGGCTCGATGGACCCCTACTCCCGGGCGCTACTGCGGTTCATGCACGCGGCGGTGGCCGGCCGCCGCCGCGTGGAGGCCTTCACCATGGGAACACGCCTGACCCGGCTGACGCGGGAGCTGTTGTCCCGCGACCCCGATCAATCGCTGCGTCGTGCGGGCGCGGCGGTGCCCGACTGGTCTGGGGGCACTCGACTTGGGGACGCTTTGCGCGACTACAACGATGAATGGGGGATGCGGGGCATGTCTCGTGGCGCCGTGGTAGTCATCCTCTCTGATGGCTGGGAGCGGGGCGACCCGACCGTGATCGCCGATCAAATGGCGCGGCTGTCGCGGGTGGCTTACAAGGTGGTGTGGGTCAACCCACTCAAGGCGTCGCCTGGTTACGCCCCCCTGGCCCGCGGCATGGCCGCAGCGCTGCCGTACATCGACGAATTCATCGACGGTCACAACCTGAACGCATTGGACGATCTGATCGAGGTCATCTCGAGATGACCTCGCCGTCTATCGGTCGGTGCGTTCGGGGATGATGCCTGCGAGCTCGAGGATCCTGGTCGGCGGGAGGTGCTGTTCGGTGATCCGGACGCCGAGGTCGGCGAGGGCATCCTCCACCGCATTGGTGATCGCCGCCGGTGCGCCGATCATGCCGCCTTCGCCGACGCCTCGATAGTTGTAGGCGATGTCCGTCGGCGTCTCGATGTGGTGGATCTCGATCTCGGGGATCTCCATCGTGGTCGGGATCAGGTAGTCCATGAACGTCCCCGACCGGGGCTGCCCGTCCTCCCCGTACGTGGTCTTCTCGTAGAACACGGCGCCCACGCCCTGCGCGACGCCACCGCGGATCTGGCCTTCGACGATGGCGGGGTTGATCATCTCGCCGCAGTCCTCCACGACCGCGTAGCGAGGAATCCTCACCTGACCGGTTTCGAGATCGACCTCGACCCAGCACACGTGCGTAGATTGCGCCCATCCACCTTCGCCGCCGTTCCAGTCCCGGTGAATCCGGATGGCCTCACCACGGCCCAGCCGGTCGGTGTTGCCGACCACGCCACGCCGCATCGCCTCCTCGGCGACCTCGCGGAAGGTCCGCGACATCGTGGGGACGCCCGCGACGTGAATCTCACCGTCTTCTACGACGATGTCTGCCGGCGATGCCTCCAACAGGTCCGCGGCGATGTCGACGATGTGCTCGCGCAGCGTGTGCGCAGCCTCCCCGACCGCACCGCCCGCCATCGCCGCCGACAGGCTTCCGCCGGTGCCCGATATGCCGAACGGCGCGAAGTTCGTGTCGCCGTATCTGAGTCGGACGGCCTCGACGGGAATGCCGAGCTCGTCGGCGGCCACCTGCGCGAGTGTCGTCTCGTGGCCCTGGCCATGGGGCACCTGCCGGGTGTGGACCGTGACGCTGCCATCGGCTTCGAGGACCGCGTGGATCGGCTCGGAGCCGGCGAACGCGGCGAGGCCGGGCATGACCGCGTCGAAGTACCCGGGCGGCCCCGGAGCCGCTTCGATGTAGGTCGCAATCCCCAGGCCGAGGCGGCGATCGTGCGCCCGAGCCGCCGCCTGGTGCTCTGCCCAATGTTCGAAGTCGGCAACATCGAGAGCCCTCTCGAGGGTGGTCTTGGCCGACATGCGCACATCAAGCGTCGGACCGGTGAGCATCGTCGTCGGGAGCATGTCGGGACCGACGATGTTGCGCAGCCGGATCTCGGCGCGGCTGATCCCCAGCTCGCGGGCTATGACATCGAATAGCCGTTCGCGGACCCAGGTCTCGACCGCCCATGGACCCCGGTAGGCGACGTACGTCGGTTTGTTGGACGAGACGATCTCGACGTCGAACTGCATGGCGTCGAACCGGTACGGACCGGGAAACATCGTCTGGATGAAGCGGCAGAACATCGGTGCCCCATAGGGGAGTGCCGGATAGGCGCCCCCATCCATCGTGAGCTTGGCGCGCAGGCCACGCACCGTCCCGTCGTTCATCACCGCAGCCTCGACGGCGACCTGCTCGTCACGGGCCTGGGCGCCGAGCACGAGGTGTTCGTTGCGGTCCTCGATCCACTTGATCGATCGGCCGAGTCGCAGCGCGGCGGCGCACAGGGCGATGTCCTCGCGCAGCACGCTCATCTTCGATCCGAACGCACCGCCGATGTCGCCCGTCACGACGCGCGGGAGGCGTTCCTTGGGCGTTGCCATCAATCCGAGGATTGCCCGGTTGAGGTGGACCATCCGCATCGGGTCCCGGGCGATCTGACGCAGCATGATCGGCATCATCGGCCGCGTGTCCTTCATCATCGTCGGGTGGGCGCGAACGAACTCGCGGACCCCGGCGAAGATGGCCATCGTCTGTTCGCGCTGGCGGAACATGTCGCGCACCGACATCCACACGGGCCGGCGTGCCAGGCACATTGCCATGATCCACTTGAGGACGTGCGCGGCCTGATGGGCCGCGTGCAACGTGAGGTTGCCGCCGGCGTCGATCTCGGCCACCATGCCTCTGGTTTCCATCGGTTGGTTGGCGTGCCGGTGCTGGCGGAACGTCTCGCTGATCACTCGATCCGCCCCGGCGAACGCGGCATCGACGTCGCCGAACGACTCGGACGCCGCCCAGACGACGTTGCCCTTGGCCTTCGGCCAGATCGCCGGCCGGCTGGGATCGTGGGCGTGCGCCAACGTCGCGATCGGTTCCAGCTCCTCGTACTCCACGTCCACCATCTCTGCCGCATCCTCGGCCACCGCACGTGACGTCGCTACCACGATGGCAACCGGATCCCCGACCAGACGAACGCGGTCGACGGCCAGGGCCCAGTGCCACGGGTCGTAGAGGCCCGGCAGGGCGAGCATCCCGATCAGCGGGTTGGTGATCGCAGCGATGTCAGGGCCGGTGAAGATCGCGTACACCCCGGGAAGGGCCGCGGCGCGGGTGGTGTCGATACCGCGGATCAGGGCGTGGGCCCATGGGCTCCGGACGAATGCGGCGTGCGCCATGTCCGGGACGACGACATCGTCGACGTACTGACCTCGCCCGCTCAGCAGGCGGCGGTCCTCGACCCTCCGGACGCGGGCGCCGACGAATCGCCCCATGATCTGTTCACGCATCGTTCGCACCTCCCGCGGTGGAGGCCAACTTGGCCACGGCTTCGGCGACACCCTCGAGGATCGATGCGTATCCCGTGCAACGACACAGGTTGCCGGAGAGCTCTTCTTTGATCTGCGCCTTCGTCGGCGTCGGGTTGTCCGCCAGCAGGCACCGCACCGTCATGAGGAATCCCGGCGCGCAGAACGCGCACTGGAATGCGTGGCGCTCCCACATCGCCTGCTGGATGAGCCCCAGGCCATCACCGTCGCCGAGCGACTCGACGGTCTCGACGACCGCCCCCTCCGCCTGCATCGCCAGCATCAGGCAGGAACGGACGGGCTGACCGTCGACCGCCACGGTGCACGCGCCACACACACCGTGCTCGCAACCGAGATGCGTGCCGGTGAGCCCGAGCTTGTCGCGAAGCAATTCGGCCAGGGTCGTGCGACCCTCGACCACCGCGCGCTCGTCCCGACCGTTGACCCGCAGGGTGATCTCCCGCATCAGACGCCCGCCCGCTCCGTGGCCCGCCCCGCGGCCTCTGCGAGTCCGCGGCGGGTGAGCACCCCCGCAACATGTGCCCTGTACTCGGACGATGCGTGGTCGTCAGCGCGCGGCTGCAATGCACCCGACACGACCTTCGCTGCCTCCGCAAAGAGCGCCGGGTCGGGAGCGTTGCCGTCGACCAACTGCTCGGCCTCGGCGACGCGCACCGGCGTGCTGGCTACACCGAAGAACGACAACGCCGGTCGCCGCAGCAACCCGGCCTCGTCGATCTCGAGCATCGTCACCAGCCCGACCAACGCGTAGTCCCCGTGTCGCCGGCTCACCTCCAGCACCGACCATCCCGCGCGTGGGGCGAATGCGGGGAAGCGCACCCCGACGAGCAACTCGTCCTCCGCCAACGCGGATGACAGGTATCCCTCGAAGAAGTCGCACGCACGCATCGTTCGCTGTCCCGCCGGACCCTGCACGATCATCTCCGCGCCGACGGCCAGGGCAACTGCCGGTAGTTCCGCCGCCGGATCGGCATGGGCCAAGCTCCCGCACACCGTCCCCCGAGTCCGGATCGCCCGATGACCGACGTACGGCATGGCGCCGGCTACCGCGGGCGCGGCCGCGGCAATGACATCGGACCTCTCGACCCGTGCGTGTGTCACCGTCGCTCCGACCGAGACGGTGCCGTCGTCGTCGACCTCGATCGACTGCAAGCCCTGCACCCGCCCGATGTCGATGAGATGCCCGAGATGGGTCAGTCGAAGGGCAAGAACCGGAAGAAGGCTTTGCCCGCCGGCAAGCACCTTGCCGTCCCCGCCGTACGTTTCGAGCAGCGCGACCGCCTCGTCGACCGTGTCCGGTCGGTGGTAGTCGAATGGCGACATCTTCACTGCGGGTCTCCCTCGGACCGACCTGGATTGTAGTAGTTGTACTACGGCAGCTCCTTCGTGTCTTAGAAAGCGCGAGGCCAGTTGAGGGAGACCGGGCCCTCGTCGCCTCCGAACTCGCGCATGGCGGCCAGTACGGTGGAAACCCGCTCGGCGAAGCCCTTCTAAGGGGGCGCAATTGCACCATCAGTCGTGGGACTGGGTGGGCACACTTTGGGCACACTCACTGTCCAGAGAGGTCAATTCTGGTGAATCACATGGAATGTCATTTCGCAGCTCAGTGCCGGTTCGGCTCAGAGACCAGCACCCCGAAACGGGTTCGATTCCCGGCAGCTCCACCAAAAATCTGCTGGTCAGAGGCGTGAGCCTCGGGCCGGTTTTCTTTTTCATCAACATCTGTCGGTTATGGTCACCCATATTGGCACCTATGCCCGAGCCCACGCCCTCGTATCCGGCAGCTGCGCCGTGAGGCCCAAAGTTTGTCAGCAGGAGGCCGAACGGCCCTATAAATGAGCGGTCGATCCGCCATAGCTTTGGTGGCCACAGCAAGCCGGATTTGGGGAGGCGAGCGCATCATGATTAAGGTCCCGCTTGTGGCAGCTAGCGCCCTGGTTGTGTGCACGGTTTTGGCTGCACCCGCATACGCCCAACCGAGTCCAACCCCGACTCCGCCGCCCGGTGCGACCGGCCTGTGTAACGACGGCACCTACTGCTACAGCCACGACAGAAGTCATGCATGTTTGCGTCACGGCGGCGTCCAGCAATGGTTCGATACGGCCTCGGGCTAATCCGATGTCGGGCCAGATATCGACATGACCCTGCCCCGGCAGCACGGCGGAGTACCCGGTCGAAGTCGCCCAGCGGTCGGCAGAGGTGCGGTGACCGTCAGCTCGGCGGCGGAACGGCGATGACCTGCCGAAACTTCCCGCTGGTGAGGGCTGCGCTGTGGCGGCTCTGGTGAGCTAGTGATCTCGATACCCGGCAGGCCCTGAGCAGCCAGATACGCCGCGGGGGCGGCAGCAGCCCACTCCCAGACGCGCTGAGGCTGTGCACCCGGCCGCACGTCGAGCCGCAGGCTCAACGACCTCGGGCCGGTCTGGATCAGCTGGCTGCGCTGCACCCCGGGCGTCTCATCGATGAGCGACCTGACGGCGGGGTAGGACGCTGACCGTTTCGCCCTCGGGCGCCAGCAGCCGCAGCACATCATCACATCGGCCATGGACGCGGATCGCCGGCAGCGGACTGCCGCATGGGCAGGGACCGGCCGCGCCATGACGGTGTCCCCGCCTGAAATCGGGGAGAGTTTGCTGGCGTGGCAAACTTTCGGTGCCGTTGATGCGCGTTGATCTCATCAACACCCTTCGCGTATCCGCAGGTCGTTTCACGTCGTTTCGCGTTGTCTCGCGTACTGGAATTCGGCGTTCCCGCAGGTCAACGCCATTTCCGTAGCGGGTTCGATTCCCGGCAGCTCCACAGGAAAAATGCAGGTCAAGGCCGCAAATTCGGGTCTGCTTTCTTTTCCCATCAACATCTCCTATGGCATCGCTGCGCAGCGGTGTGCGCAAGGACGGCAGCACCTATGTTCAGGTGCTCTACCGGCTCGACGGCAAGCAAACCCGGACAGCCACGAAGCCCGGGCTGAAGGGTGCTGACCCGGTCAGATGATCAGGGGCCGCCACCGAAATCGATGGCGTTTTTGTCCAGCAGCCCGAGCGCGGATACCCCGCGGAGTAGCGGCCCAGCGACAGCTTGACGTCGTAGCTGCGCAACTAGGCCCCGGACTCCCGACGGTGCGCTCTTACCGAGTCCGTTGGACTCTTGCGGCGAGCGCGTCCTCCGTACCCGGTCCCCGCCAAGTCGAGTCAGCCCACCGATGTGAAGTGCCATTGGCGCGGCCCCCAGCAAACACGGAGGGCGCCAGGTGAGATTGGTCCGCGTCTGGGTGCACAATCTACGAAGTGAGTTCTCTTCGGCGGATTGGCCGAGCGCTGTTAGCGTTTATGTTGGTGATCGTTGCCGGGACTGTGGGCTACGTGATCCTCGGGTTCGGATTTGTCGAAGCGTTGTACCAGACGGTCACGACGATCACGACGGTAGGTTTCCGCGAGGTTCACCCGCTGTCCACGGTGGGCGAGTTCTTCACCATCGCGCTGATCCTCATGGGTGTGGGAACCGCGCTGTACACGTTCGGGATCCTGCTCGAAGCGCTCATCGAGGGGCACCTACGCCAGCAGCTTGGGAGGCGGCGCATGAACCGGCAGATAGGCCAGATGACTGGTCATTTCATCATCTGCGGATTGGGCCGCGTTGGTCGCGCCAGCGTGCTGTATCTCGACGCGCTCGGGAAACAGGTCGTCGTCGTCGACCGAGACCCCGCCCGCCTGCAGGGTCTCGACTATCCGACGCTGCTGGGCGATGTCACCGACGACAGCATCCTGGAGGCCGCTGGCATCGGGCACGCCTATGCGCTGATCGCGGCGCTGGACACCGATGCGGACAACGTTTACGTGACCTTGTCCAGTCGAGCGTTGCGACCCGATCTCGTCATCATCGCCCGTGTCCGCACGGAGGAGTCGAAGTCCAAATTGTTGCGGGCCGGAGCCAACCGGGCCGTCAATCCGCAACTGATCGGCGGGCGGCGGATGGCGGCGTTTGCGTTGCAGCCTCACGTGGCCGAGTTCCTTGACGTCGTCATGCACGACGAGACTCTCGATTACCGAATCGAGGAAATCAAGATCACTCCCGCCTCGCCTCTGGTCGGTCGGTGCTTGGCCGATACGGCGCTTGGGTTGACGACCGGGGCGCTGGTGCTGGCCATAAGGACCGCGAGTGGCCAGTTCGTGGCGAACCCGGCTCCCGACACGCGCCTGGATCCCGACGCGATCCTGATCGTCCTGGGGACTTCGGCTCAACTCCATTCCGTACGGAGCCATGTCGACCCGGTCCGATGACAGACGTCAGAATCCGAACCACCTGACCGGACCGCGAAAGTCGACCCTGTACGACTACAAGTCCGATCTGAAGAACGCCATCGCTCCGGTGCTCGTTGACCTGCCGCTGACGGCGCTGTCCCGAGACGCCGTCGCCCGGTGGATGCACGCCATGTCTGACAAGGGCGCGTCGGGCAAGACTGTCGCCAACAGGTACGGCTTCCTGTCGTCAGCACTCAACGCGGCGTTCAAGGCGGGGCGCATCCCGTCCAACCCCGCCGTCGAGCCGGCGCTGCACCCAGTCGCTGTCCTCGGGCGCGCTTGGCC
Source organism: uncultured Actinomycetota bacterium (assembly GCA_963784665.1). Classification (GTDB taxonomy): domain Bacteria; phylum Actinomycetota; class Actinomycetes; order Mycobacteriales; family Mycobacteriaceae; genus Mycobacterium. Next base: position 684 of record CAWASA010000014.1, on the reverse strand, counting down.
GCCAAGGCATCTCGGGTGCGCTGGCTGATCAGACGCCGCTCATACTGCCGCTGACCGGCTTGGTTGCGAGCGCCCGTCGCCCGCGGGATGGCTTTCAGACAATCCCGTGAATGGGCAACTGGTTAGATGACAACGCTTCAGAAGGCTTTCGCGACGTGGCGTTTGTTTACGGCGGCCATGCGAAAGCGTCGACCCCGGTGTCGACCTGTTTGGGGGTGCGGTTCTCCACATCGGCCACGATCAGGGGTTTTCCGGGGGAGGTGCCGAGGTAGGCGACGATGTTGCCCGCTCCCCACGCCGGTCCCGGGCTGTCGGCCGCGACGTTGGCTATCTTGACGCGTGGCTGCGACGACTGGGCGTCGAGCACCAGGATGCTCTTCGACGAACCGTCCGCGCTCGGCTCCGTGAAGGCGATGGCGCCGGAGGCGAGGGCCGCGACGTCTCCATAGGATGCCTTCCCACCGAAGAGCGGAGTCGGAGGGGTCGGCGGATTCTCGGGCGCTCCGCCCGGGGTAACGGCGGAGTATATGCCGCCGTTACGGATCGCGAACGGAATCCCGGCGTAGGCGTCGCTGGACGCATCGCCGTTGGCGAACAGGATCGCCTCACCACCGTTGGCGTATGTCACGGAGAAGGCATTGGTGTCCTTCGCGACAGGTGTCGAGGCGGCACCGACCGTGAGGA
>CAWASA010000013.1:0-379726 GCA_963784665.1 uncultured Actinomycetota bacterium | reverse complement strand
TAGAGCACGATGGCCCGGATGGGCGGTTGGTCGCCGGCCTGGTTGAGTTCGGCCGCCGCGGTCAGCGCGCGAACTGCCGGCTCGCCCCGGTTGACGATCGCCAGCCTGCGGATCTGCCTGTCCATAGCGGTAGGTCCCCCCTTCAGCCGCGCATGACGGAGCTGATCGGGGCAACGATGTCTGCGGGCGGCGGCTCCGGCAGCGGCACGTTACGGTACCCGTCGATCCGCAGCACGAGCCCGCCGTCGTCGTCGCGGACCATGCAGGTGAATCCGCCGTGCCCGTCCGGTCGCGCGGTGGCCACCAGCCCGGCCCGTTCCGTCGGCTCCCCGTTCAGGTGCACCGCATCGACATGCAGCGGCAGAGCCAGGACGCCATCGGTGCCGGCCTCGAACAGCCCGACGGTCTGGAAGCACAGTTCGACCAGTCGCGGCCCGATCAGCACCGGCTCGTCCGTTTGCGGCGGCAGATTGGCAGCGAACCGGGCGGCCGCACCACCATCCCGTTTCCAGGCAGAACCGACCACCTGATATGCCGGGCCGTGGAAGTAGAGCCGGTAGACCTGCGCCGGGGTCAGCGCCGGAACTTCGCCGCCGGAGTAGGCCCCGCTATCAACACGGCCGTCGGCGAGCGCAGGTGGGTTGGCCGTGAGCCGCACCGAGCCGGTGAAGTGCACGGTGCGCTGCGGCTCCTCAGCGCCGGGCAGCGTGCGCTCGGCCGACAGGCGACACTCAGCGATCAGGTCATCCCCGTCTGGGCGTACCACGGCCGTCACCGTTACGGTGCGTGGTTCGTCCCGATAGAACTTGAGCGGCGCCCGGAAATCGACGTTCTCGATAGCGGCTATGTGCAGGTCGGGCACCAGCAGCCGGGCGGCTTCGGCGAACGTCTCCATGCCCATCACCCCGGGTAGCACCGGTGTGCCGTCGATGCGGTGGTGATCCAGGAACGGCCGGGTGGCCGGGTCCAGCGTGGTGTGCAGCACCAACCCGTCGTGCACACTGGCGCGGACGACCTCGCCGGCCATCGGCCCCTCTGCCGTCAGTGAACTCGGGTCGATCCCGCCGGTGTCGTGCAGTTCGGCGGCGAGCGCACCCAGCGCGCCGGCGACGACGACTTCGCCGTCGGTCAGGCCTGCGCCCAGTTCGCGCCGGATCCATGCCACGCCCGCCTCCGCGGGGAGCATCTCGACTCCGGCTGCGGCCATGATCTTCGGGATCGATCCGCGGGTGGCCATGCCGATGCTGCCCCAGGCGGTCCAGTCGATCGCCAGCGCCCGCACCCCCGGACGGGTGCGGCGCAGGTTGCTCAAGATCTTGCACTGCAAGTCGTTGGCGGCGCTGTAGTCGGTCTGCCCCATGTTGCCGAACCGGCCGGCCACCGAGCTGAACGCCACAACCGCGCCCAGCGGAAGGTCGCCGATGGCATGCAGCACGTTGAACAGCCCGTCACCCTTGACCCCGAGCACAAGATCGAACTCAGCGGGCTCCTTGTCAGGTAGCGCGTGGCTGATCTCGACCCCGGCGGCGTGCAGCAGCACGTCGATGTGCCCGCTGGTCTCCCGCACCTTGGCCATCACCCGCTCCACCGCGGCCGCGTCGGTGAGATCGACGCTGTGGTAGTAGGCCGACCCACCCGCCTGCTCCACCGCCCGCACCGCGGCCAGCGCGGCCTGCAGACGCTCGAAGCGCGCCAGCTCCCGCTCGATCAGGACCGGTGTCGGGCGCTCGCCCCGCTCACGCATCCGAGCCGCCAGTTCGAGTTTGAACCCTTCCCGGTCTTCGGTGTACCGGCGCAGGTCGGCGTCGGCAGGGTCGGGTTCCGGCGTGAGGTCCAGCAGGTGGTAGGTGCCGCGCCACGCCGCGGCCAGGTCGGCGGTGATCGCCGAAACGATGCTGCCGGCGGCGCCGGTGACGAGGAAGACCGGATCGGGGCCGAGAACCTCGCTGGCCTCGTGCGTGTCGGGGAATGGGCGCTCCACCAGCCCGACGCCCCAGCGGCGCCCGTCGGCATAGCCGACTTCCACACAACCGGGATCGCGGAGGGTCTCGTCGATTAACACATCAGCCAGTGCTGCGGTCTTTCGTCCGAGCGCGAAGTCGACGGCCTTGACCAGGGCGTCGGGCCGCTCGCGCCGGTACGCCTTGGCGAACCCGGTGACCGCTCCACCCAGTGGGCAGGTCGCTCCGGCCGCGTCGTAGCCGTGGTATCCGCCCAACCGGGTGGCGACGACCAGGAACGGGCCGCGCTCGTACAGGCGTCGCATGACAGTGTAGAGGTTGCGTACCCGGCGCCGTAGCGCTTCGTGCCAGCCGGCCAGGTCCAGCTCGTGCAAAGGGCCCTCGTCGTCCAGTGCTGCCAGCCAGTAAACGCCATCCACCCCGTCGCCCAAGACGGTGTCGATGTCGTCGTCGGGCTGCATAGCCACCACATCGACGCCGAGCCGGGTCAGCCGGCTGATCAGCGCATCCGCGACGCCGCCTTGGTCGCGCATGACGGCGACACGCGTGCCGTTGCCGAGTGCGACCCCGGTTGGCACGCAGGCCGCGAGAGCTGGGCGCAGCGCAGGTACCGGCACGCGCCGTGGGATCTGGTCGGTGGCGGAAATGTCCCCTTTGATAGTGGACGTTGCGCCGACGTCGCTTGGCGCCTCCTCGGGTGCCTCAACCGGCGCTTTTGGGAGTGCCGCGGCCTCCGTTTTGTCGCGGATCCAGCCGATGACGTGGGTCAGGGTTGGAAAGTCGCGCAGCTTGAGGGTGTCGTCGCGGGCGACCCCGTAGTGCTGGCGGATGGCGGCGAAGATCTCCGCTTGTTTGACGGTGTCCACACCGAGGTCGGCTTCCAGGTCCAGGTCGAGGTCGAGCAACTCGGGTGGGTAGCCGGTGAGCTCAGACACGACACCGACCACGGTGCCGGTGATGTCGTCAGCGGCCGGTACCGCCACGGGCATGGCGGCCGCCACCGGCTCGGGGGCCGTCGCCGGTGCTTCAGCGGGTGCGGCGGTCGGTGTCGGGGCGCCGGTTTTGTCGCGGATCCAGCCGATGACGTGGGTCAGGGTGGGAAAGTCGCGCAGCTTGAGGGTGTCGTCGCGGGCGACCCCGTAATGCTGACGGATCGCGGCGAAGATCTCGGCCTGCTTGACCGTGTCCACCCCTAGGTCGGCTTCCAAGTCCAGGTCGAGGTCGAGCAACTCGGGTGGATAGCCGGTGAGCTCGGACACGACACCGACCACGGTGCCGGTGATGTCGTCAGCGGCCGGTACCGCCACGGGCATAGCGGCCGCCACCGGCTCGGGGGCCGTCGCCGGTGCTTCAGCGGGTGCGGCGGTCGGTGTCGGGGCGCCGGTTTTGTCGCGGATCCAGCCGATGACGTGGGTCAGGGTGGGAAAGTCGCGCAGCTTGAGGGTGTCGTCGCGGGCGACCCCGTAATGCTGACGGATCGCGGCGAAGATCTCGGCCTGCTTGACCGTGTCCACCCCTAGGTCGGCTTCCAAGTCCAGGTCGAGGTCGAGGAGATCGGGTGGATAGCCGGTGAGCTCGGACACGACACCGACCACGGTGCCGGCCACCTCGTCGCCGCCCGGCGCGACGGGCACCGGGGCCGGCGCGGGTTCGGCCGCCGGTTCGGCTGCAGGCGCAGGTGCCGGCTTCACCACCCCAGGTGTTGGCGCGACCTGCCCAGGCTGCGCCGTCGGGGCACTCGCGGGAGCCGGCGCAGGTGTGGCCTGCACCGGCACACCGCTGTCGACGACGCGCAGCCGGTGCTGGACAACCTCGAGCTGTGCGTCGGGGGTCCCGGTAGCCACGGCGAGCCAGCGCCGCCAGGCGGCCTGGTCGACGATCCGGTACTCGTAACCGAGTTCATCTGGCGGCCGGTGGCGACCGTCGGGCACCGGCGTCCAGCGCATCAGCGTCATCGCGATCTGTGAACCGAACCCGGCGCCCAACCTGAGCGCATACCGCACCGGATAGCTTCCGCCCACCGACAGGTTCAGCTGGCCAAGCTCCGGATCGGGTTCCTTGAAATTGGGCACCGGAGGAACCAGACCGGTCTCCAGCGACTTGATCGCCACGACGTCCTCGATGCCGGCGCCCATCGCGTGTCCGGTGAAGCCCTTGGTGTTGGTGATGACCACGGCGTCGGCGTCAGCCCCGAATACCCTTCGCAGCGCATTGATTTCGGCCGCGGCGCTGCCCCCGCGGGCCGGCGTGTATGTCTCGTGGGACACGAAAACGGTGCTGGGCGCGATGGCATGGCGGTCCACGCCGCGGGCCTCGGCCTGGACGAGCAGATTCTCCATGACGCCGCCGATGTGCTCGACGTCGAGCCGGGTGCCGTGGAAAGCGCTGTTCGCGGTGACCGTGCCGAGGACTTCGCAGATGGGCTGCAGCCCGCGTTCCCGGGCGGCCTCGGCGGACTCCACCACGAAGGCGGCCGCCCCCATGCCGAGGATCATTCCGTGCCGCCGCTGGTCGAACGGTGTGGCGGCCTCCTCGACGATGTCGTCTGTGGCGGCCGCCCCGGACGCCAGGAATCCGGACCCCAGCCAGGGCAGCAGCGCGTCGGAGCTGGCGTCATCGGCGGACACCACGATCACCCGGCGGCAGCGGCCGGCCTGAATCCAGTCCTCGGCGAGCGTGACCGCCTGCGTGGTGCTCGCGCATGCGGCGTTGATCTGCGTGTTGGGCCCGCGTGCGCAGATGATTTCGGCGAACTGCGAATGGCCCATCGACAGGCACCGGAATATGAACCGGCGGTCCAGCACGTACGGGTCAGACTCAAGCGCGTGGCGCAGCTCGTGGATACGCCGGTCAACCTCTATCGCGGCGGGTTCGTCACCGCTCATCCGGGCACGCACCGCTTCCAGTCCAAGCAATTGCTCCCGGTCGCTCCGGTCGACGTAGTAGTGCTCGAGGTCTCGGGCGAAGTTGTCGTAACCCGGGAACGCTGAAGCGAAGATGACACCGGTGTCGTCACGCAGCGAATCCGGCAGCCCCCACCGGTCGGGCAGCTGGGTGCCCAGTGTTGTGGTCTTGTAGTGCATGACCAGTGGGATTCCGGCGTCGCGCAGGGCGTCAAAGCCCGCCCCGATCGCCAGCTTGGTGGTCGAGTCCAGCGCGGCGTCGCGGGCGGCGTCGACCGCGAACTCGGCAATCACGTCCAGCGGTGCGCTGCGGCCGGCCAGTTTGATGACGTCTGCCTCGTTATCGATCGTCTCGAACGTGGGGTCGCCGGACGTGCGCTTGACCAGGCGGGAGATGTGCCGGTCGAGCATCGACCGGCGCAGCCGGTGCGGAATGGTGTCGATGAACTGTTGGCCGTCGAGGATCCTGGCGATGTTTTCGTCGTCGAAGACCCGCTCGACACCGGGCAGCCCGAGCGCTGCACCGGTTATCACCACCGGCTCGCTAGCAGCCCGCGGCGCGGGGCGTGACCTCGGGACAGCGGTGGTGCCGGACACGGCATCCATGCCGTGTTCGACGACGTCGACAACCCGGCGGCCCAATTCGGCGTACTGCTCGCTGGTCATCGCGGTCCTCCCGCTCGGCACCGCGGTTTGCGGAGCGGTCGCCACGACCGGGGTGTCGGCATCCGCGGCAGGCGGCGGAGTAAACCCCAGCCCGGCGGCGTAGAGCCCGCACAGTGCCCGATTGAACGAGGCGACATCGCCGGTTTTCGGGTGGTTGGTGAACAGCGCCAGCACCCCATCGTCTTTCAGGTCACCGAGCACGTCCTCGACGAAGCCGTGCAGCGCCTTCTTCGGGCCGACCTCGACGAAGATGCGGGCACCCGCCTCGTACAACGTCCGCAGTCCGTCGACGAACCGCACCGGCGAGGCCACCTGACGGCTGAGCAGGTCCAGCACGGCGTCGATGTCGGCGCCGGCCGGATAGAACCCGCCGGTCACGTTCGACACCACCGGCAGACGCGGCGGACGCACGTCGAGCCCACGCAGGACGGTCTTGAGTGGTTCGCTGACCGGCGCCACGATCGCGGTGTGAAACGCGTGGCTGACCGGGAGCCGGGAGGCGTTCATGCCGGCGGCCTGGAATGCCGCGGCGGCACGCTCGACGGCGTCGGTGGCACCGCCGATGACGGCCTGGTTGGTGCTATTGATGTTGGCGATGACGACGTATCCGTCGGTCTCGCCGACGATCCGCTCGATCTCGGCGAGCGGACCGGTGACGGCCGCCATCGCGCCGTTGTCGGGACTCGACAGGGTGGCCATCGCCCCGCCGCGGGCGCTGGCCGCTTGCAGGGCAGCGTCCAACGACAGCACGCCGGCGGCCATCAGGGCGCCGTATTCGCCCAGGCTGTGGCCGATTACCATGTCCGGCTGCACGCCGTATGCCTCGAGCAGCCGGGCCAGGGCAACATCCGCGGTCAGCACCGCCGGCTGGGTGATCTCGGTTTGCATGAGCTGCTGTTCCAGCCGTTGGGCGGCGGCTTTATCGGGGCTGTCGGCGAAGATGTACTCGGTGAGCGGCTTATCGAGCAACGGCCTCGTGACGCGGTCACCTTCGTCGAACGTCGCCCGGATGATCGGCTCGCGCTCGCGCAGTTCGGCCAGCATGTTCACGTACTGCGATCCCTGACCGGTGTAGAGGAACGCGACCTTGCCCGGTGCGCCGCGGCCGACGAAGACACCCTGGGCGCGCAATATCCGCCACACGGCCGGATTCCCGTTCCGCAGCGCGTCGACCGCCTTTGTCGCCTTGGTCGCCAGGTCGGCCGCGTCGGCGTAGTCGATGGCGACCCGAACGGCCGCGCTCGCCAAGGCGGGGTGCGGCGCAGCCACCGCAGGGGCATGGCCGGCCGACGCCTGTGCGGCAAGCCGCTCCAGCTGCGTGGCCACTTCGGCGTCATCCGCTCCGCCCACCACTGCCGCCCCCCGCAACGGAGCTTTTGACCCGACTGGCGCAGCGGCCGCCGCGGTCGGCGCCGCCGGGGACCGATGCTCGATCGCCGCGCCCGGATACGACCGGGCCTCTTGGGGAGGGCGGTGCCGACCGGGGACATACTCCTCGAGCACGGCGTGGAAATTGGCGCCGCCGAACCCGAAGGCGCTCACCCCGGCGTAGCGCACCCCGCCCTCGGGCGCCGGCCACTCGCGGAGTTCGGTGTTGACCCGGAACGGGATGTCAGTCCAGTCCACGCTCGGGTTGGGCTGTTCGAAATGCAGGCTGGGCGCCAGCACCTTCTCGTGCAGACTGAGCACTGTCTTGAAGAAGCCGGCGGCACCGGCCGCGCCCTTGAGATGGCCGATGTTGGACTTCACCGATCCCAGCGCGATCGAACCGGTCGGCGCACCGGCCTTGCCGAACACGTCGGTCAAGCTGGCCAACTCGGCGGCATCGCCCACGCTCGTGGACGTGCCGTGCGCCTCGATGTAGGTGGCCACCGTCGGATCCAGACCGGAGGCCGCCCAGGCGCGCTCCACCGCCAGCCGCTGTCCGACCGGATTGGGCGCGGTGATCCCCTTGCCCCGTCCGTCGCTGGAACCGGCGATGCCGAGCAACACCGCGTAGATCCGGTCACCATCGCGTTCGGCGTCGGACAGTCGCTTGAGGACGAACAGCGCGGCGCCCTCACCCATCACGAAACCGTCGGCGCGGGCGTCGAACGGGCGCGTGCCGGTCGCCGACAGCGCGCCGATCTTGCAGAACTTGACGAACCCCGCGGCGTCCATGTTGTGGTCGACGCCGCCGGTCACGGCGGCATCGAAATCGCCGGCCTGCAACCCCCGCACCGCGACCGACATGGCGGCCAGCCCCGAGGCGCACGCCGCGTCGGTGGTGAAGTTGGGGCCGCGGAAGTTGAACAGGTTCGCCACCCGGCCGGCTATCACGTTCGCCAGCTCCCCGGGCATGGTGTCCTCGGTGATCTCTCCGATTCCGGCGACCAACGAGGCGTGGGTATCGGCGAGCACGGCTTCGCGCACCGGCTCCGGCAGTGCCGCGAACGACGGCGCGGCGCGCAGCTCACGGGCGAACTCGCGAAACCGGATCCGCAGGTTGGTGCGGTGCTGCTTGTCGCCGCTGATGGCGTTGCCGATGATGACCGCGACTCGTTCCGGGTCCACCGTCCAGTCCGGCCAGCCGGCCTCGAGCAGGGCTGAACGGGTGCCCCCCACCGCCCACTTCTGGCCGTCATCCATCTGGGCGCTGACCGCCGGCGGGATGGGCAGCCGCCACGCCAGCGGCTCCCACGGGAAGTCGCGGACCCACCCACCGATGCGGGAGTAGGTCTTGTCGGGCGCCCGTGGGTCGGGGTCGTAGTAGAGCTCCGGATCCCACCGCTCGGGCGGCACGTCACTGATGCTGTATCGGCCGGCTTTGATGTTAGCCCAGAAGGTGGCGGCGTCGGGCGCGTCGGGCATGATCGCGCTGACGCCGACCACTGCGATCGGCTCCTGCATCGTGGTCGTCATGATGATCCGGCCTCTCGTCGATAGAGCGCGTCGGCGACCTGGTCCATGTCAACCAGCAGGCCGGCCTGCGCGGCCCGCACCCGATCAAGCGGCAGGGCGGCGGCAAGGTCTGCCCCGGAGCCTGCGCCGACCACCCACCGCAAGCCCTCCTCGGCGACCTTCAGCGCCGCCTCCCGGGAGAAAACGCGGCTGATTGCGGCGAGCGCGGCCGCGTCGAAGCGGGCGTCTGACTTCTCCGGCAACGCACCGGCGGCGGCCGCGGCAGCGCGGCGGGCCAGTGCGGCCGCACACTCGGCGTAGCTGATCAGCTCACCCAGCCGCATCAGCACATGCTGGCTGCGGGTCAGCCGGCCGACCCGGCAGGCCTCCAGCACCGCGGCCAGGCATTCCAGCGCCAGCGCCGCCGTGGGCCCACCACATTCGTCGGGTACATCGCCAAGACTGCGCGCCGCGTCGCGGTAGTAGGCGCCGGACGTCTTGAGGTGCTGCTGCCAGCGGCCGCGGGCGATCGTCATCTCCATGATCTCCGAGGTTCCCTCGTAGATCGTGGTGATCCGGACGTCGCGCTTGATCTTTTCCACCAGGTACGGACGGGTGTAGCCATACCCGCCGTGTGCCTGGATCGCCGCTTCGGCGGCTGCGTTGCCGGCCTCGGTGGCCAGGTACTTGGCGATCGCCCCTTCGGTGTTGAGCGCGCCATCGGCGCCCTCGCCGTCGTCGATTCGGGTGGCGGTCTCCTCGATGAACGCGCGCGCCGCCTCCAACCGCACCGCATGCGGCACGATCAGCTTGTGCGTAAACCCCTGCTTGGTCGACAGCGGCGCGCCGCCCTGCACCCGCTCGGCGGAGTAGGTGATCGCCCGGTCCAGGGCCGACCAGCCGCCGCCAAGGCCGAACGCGGCCACCATCACCCGGGTGTAGCCGAACACCTGCTGGGCCTGGACGAGCCCGCGGCCCTCCTCCCTGCCCACGAGGTTTTCCGCCGGTACCGTCACGTCATCGAGGAACAGCGCGGCGGTGTCCGACAACCGGATACCGTGCTTGTCTTCCGGGGGTGCGCTCGAAAAGCCGGAGGTGCCTTTCTCCACGACAAACCAGGAGGGGCCGCCCGGCGCCAGTGCAAGTACCGAGTAGGCATCCGCGATCGAGCCGTTGCTGATCCACTGCTTGCGCCCGTTGAGCCGGTAGGCAGTTACTTGACCGTCTATCTCGACCGGTGTGGCTGTCGTCTTCAGGGCGGCAAGGTCGCTTCCAGCCTCCGGCTCGGTGGCGGCGTAAGCGAAAAGGATGCCCCGTTCGGCGATGCGCCCGAGCCACTCCTTGCGCTGCTCTGCGGTCGCGCCGACCAGGATCGGGTCGCTGCCGAGGAACGTGGCCAGTACCGAGGTGGCGACTCCGATGTCGAAGCGGGCGAGCCTTTCGCAGACCCGGTAGGAGTCGAATGCCCCGCCCCCGAATCCGCCGTACTCCTCGGGGATGAAGACGAGTTGCACGCCCAGGCCTTCACCGCACATCGCGCGGACGGTTTCCTCCGGGCAGACATCCTCGTGGTCGAGGTCCAACCGGCGGTCGTCCGGCAGCGCCTCGGCGACGAACTCGTCCAATGACGTCAGCATCATCTCGAGGCTGTCTCGGTCCAGGCCGACGTTGGTGGTCATCGCTTTACCCTGTTTCGGTCAAGCGGGATCGCCGATGGGAGGACCGGTCCGGACGGCAATCCCTTCAACATCCCACTGGCCCGCCTGAATTGAGAATCATCGGAATTCTCCTCCCTGCGAAGTCCGCGGCTTCCCCCACATTGCTGCTGCTACCGATCCTGCGCCGGCCCCGTATGGCGGGTTAGAGCCGAAAGTCCTGCTGCCAGAGGACAAGGTCATTGGTTTTCGGCGGCGCGGTGCGTGGTCGTCTCGCGGGAATTCGATTTAGCGGCGTCGGTGAACGTTGTGCGTACACTCGGCTGGGGGTTCGCGCGAAGGGCACAGATGACCACCGTTGATGATCAAGGCCTGGTTTTCGCCGGGGTGGCACGGCTGTCGCAGTTGGTGCGCGATCGCGAGGTTTCCCCGCGAGAACTGGTGACGCTCTACCTGGAGCGAATCGCCCAAATGGACCCGGCATTGAACGCATTTCGCGTCGTGCTGGCCGAGCAGGCGATGGCAGAAGCAGCGCAGGTCGAACGGCGGCTGGCTGCCGGGGAGGTGTTGCCGCTGGCGGGCGTGCCGATTGCGATCAAAGACGACACCGACGTGGCGGGGGTTTCGTCGATGTGCGGGACCGGGATCGATACGGGCCCGGTGAGCAGCGACAGCGCGGCGGTGCGGCGCCTTCGCGCGGCCGGGGCGCTGATCGTCGGCAAGACGCATCTGCCCGAGTTCGGTGCCGTCCCGATGTGCGAGTCGCCGACCTGGGGCGTGACACGCAATCCCTGGGATCCGTACCGGACAACCGGAGGCTCCAGCGGCGGTTCGGCGGCTGCGGTGGCAGCCGGCATGGTGCCCGGGGCGCTGGGCACCGACGGGGGCGGGTCGGTTCGCATCCCCGCCGCATGCTGCGGGCTGGTGGGCCTGAAGGGTCAGCGCGGGTGGATCAGCACCAAGCAATCACCCGAACGGGCCTACCGGTTCCACGGGCTGCATCACATCGGAACGCTGGCCCGCAGCGTGGCCGATGCTGCGCTGCTGCACGACGCGATGGCCGGCGCGGAGCCCGACGACGAGATCACCTCAGCGTCGCCGGCGCCGACGTTGACAGAGGCGGTATCGCGCGCGCCGCGTCGTCTGCGGATCGCGATGTCGTTCAAGCCGGTGGTCCCCGTGTCGGTCAGCGACGAGGTGCGCCGCCCGGTGTTGGAGACCGCCGAGTTGCTGCGCTCGCTCGGCCACGAGGTCGTTGAGTGTGATCCGGTCTATCCGCCGGCCGCGATCCTCTCGGTGTTCGCACTGATGATGCATGGTCTCGCCGATGAAATCGCGCGGCTGCCCACACCCGAGCTGCTGGAACGGCGGATTCAGGCCGAGGGGCGCACCGCCCGGCTGATCCCCGACTGGCTGGCACACCGCGCACTGGCCGCCCGCGACCGGATGAGCGAGCGGGGGTTGCGGCCCATAGCCGATTGCGACGTGCTGATGACGCCGGTGCTGGCCAAGCCGCCCGTGCCTGTCGGACACCTTGAGGGGCTGGGGCCAACCCGCGCCATGGCGCGGGTATTGGCCTTCATGCCGTTCACCCCGCCGCAGAACTACACCGGGCAACCGGCCATGTCGATTCCGGCCGGAGTCTCGGGCGACGGCCTGCCGGAAGCGGTCCATCTGGTTGGCCGCCCCCACGACGGATCCACACTCGTTTCCCTTGCCGCGCAACTGGAATCGGCGCGCCCGTGGGCCCACCACCGGCCACCGGCCGCGCCGTCTCGCACACCGGCTGAGGGTTGACCCGTAATTGCTCATGCGACGGCTGGATGCTTCGTGCGTCAGCTACTGCATAACTCTCGTGGACGGAAAGCCCGATGGCGCACGCTGCGGTAACCGGAGCAAGCGGGCTGCTGGGATCCAACCTGGCCGCCGAACTCATCGCGCAGGGGCACACCGTGACCGCGACGCGGCGCCCGAGCACCGATGCCAGTTCGCTGTCCGACCTTCCGGTCAACTGGGTCTGCGCCGACCTCGGTTCGGTCGCTGAGCTCCGCGACGTCTTCGCCGGCGCCGAGGTCGTATTTCATTGCGCTGCAAACGTTTCGACCAGACGAAGGATCACACCGGCGATCTCGGCCGTCAATGTTGACGCGACGCGAGCCGTCGTCGAAGCCGCGATTGCCGCCGGTACGCCGCGGGTCGTGCATACCTCGACCGCGAACACGATCGGACCCACACCGGACGGCACACCCGCCGACGAGCAGACCCCCTGGGGATGGGATACCGCGGGGCTGGCAGGGGCCTACCAAGTCACCAAACGGCGTGGCGAAATCCTCGTGCAGCGGGCCTGCAACAAGTTGGATGCAGTCATCGTGAACCCCACGTACCTGGTCGGCCCGCGCGATGCCAGACCCAGTTCTGGTCGACTCATCGTCGAGATCGCCAACCGCAGAATTCCTTTGTGGACACCGGGATACAACAATTTCGCAGACGTGCGCCAGGTGGCGCGTGGAATGATCGCCGCCTGGCTGCACGGGAACCGCGGCGAACGCTACATCCTGGGCGGCCAGGAGCTGACGTATCGCGACTACATCGAGCGAGTGGCACGGGTGGTCGGGGTGAATCCGCCGCGTAGACGGTTGCCCTATCCGGTCGCATGGATCGGGGGTAGGGCCGGCGACCTGCTCGAGGTCGTCACCGGTCGGGAAACCACGGTGAACTCGATGTCCGTCGGGTACGCGTTCACCGACCGTTACCGGTACCGCAGCGATAAGGCGGTGCGAGAACTGGGCTATGTACTGGCTCCCATTGAGCCCGCAATCCGCGACGCGGTCATATGGTTTCGCGCTCGAGGCATGATCCGATCCGGGGAGATTCCATGACGCCACAGCGCAGCACGACAGACCGGGCGTTGACCGGCCATATTGCTAGCCATCCGGTGCGACGAAAGCCCTCTGATCCCACCGCTACTGAATTCTTAGCTACCCCATAGCCGCTGACGAGCCCCGACTCCGCGGGAAGCGCTAGGCTGCATAATCACCGCCGAATTTATGGCGATGCCTTCATTGAAAGGTATTTCACAATGGTCGCGTTTTCGTGGACCAGATTGGCAGCCGCGGCTGGTGGTCTGGCGGTATCGCTCACCGCTGGAGCCGGCATCGCGTCTGCAGATCCCGTTAGCGATCCCGATCTGGATCGGGTCGTCAACTCAACCTGCACTTACAACCAGGCGGTGGCGGCGCTCAACGCGCAATATCCGCAAGCTGCCGCGGAATTCAACGCATCACCGATCGCGCAGGGCTTTTTGCGTCAGTTCGCCGACTCGCCACCGGATCAACGCCGGCAGATAGCCGGCCAGATCCAGGGCATGCCAGACGCCCAGCCATACCTCGTAACGATGGAGAACGTCGCTAAAATCTGCAACAAGTACTGAGCGGCCGTACTTCTCGGGCCTGATCCTGCCGGGTCGGGCCGGTTCCCGAATGGCCGCCCGTCGGGTGCGATTTAGTTATACTGGTTCAATCGGGACTCAAAAATGGCAAGAGTCGTACGCCGATTACGTCGGCACGTGGATTCGATACATCTTGGGGGTTTTCCGCCAATGGTCACACTGTCGTTGAGCAGACTGGCTGCCGCGGTTGGCGGTCTGGCATTGTCGTGGACGGCTGGAATCGGAGTCGCATCGGCACTACCTGACCCCGCTCCTGACATCGCTCCAGCCGTCAACAGCACCTGCAGCTACAAGCAGGTGGTGGCGGCAATGAAGGCGCAATATCCGGATGCTGCGGCGCAATTGAACGCATCCCCGGAGGCGCAGGCGTGGTTGCACGATCTCGTCGATGCGCCCCCGTCCCAGCGCATCGTGATGCTCCGGGAACAAGAGAACACACCTGAGGCTCAACCGTTCAAAGGTATCGTCGTGCCAATCGCCAACATCTGCCACAACTACTGAGTGCGGTTGGGCACGAGCCGTTTACGCGTCCGCCGGCTCGATGTTGTGATTGAGGGCGAAACGGTTGTCCGGGTCGAGGCGAGCCTTCAGCTCGGCGAGGCGCCGGTAGTTGACTTCACCGAAGCTCGCCCGAATGCGGGCCTGCCCTTCATCGCCGACGAAGTTGAGATACGCGCTTGCCGGACCGAGGGGACGCAAAGTTTCGTACGCCTCATTGGTCCATGACTTGCATCGTTCGGTGTCAGCGGGGTCGGTCCAGGTGGTGATCAGATGGACGATGTAGGGATGGTTGCGGGCCGAAAAGGCTGTCGCCTGCGGCGGAACACGGCTCGGAAAGCCGCCGAGCCGGATCAGGTGTAGATGTGTTTGCGGCGCGGGCCGAGTTCGTCCGAGCAGCGCTATGCGTCCGATTGCCGTGTCGGATAACTCCGTCAGGAAGATCGACTTCCAATAGTTCAAGCGGCCGAACGGGGCCGTGTGGTCAAGGACCTGTTGCCAAGTGGGATAGGCGATTTCGCGCTGCAGCGACATCACCGCTTCGGTGGTGACCCCGGGGACCTGCAGCAGCGCACCAATAGCGGCCTGACCGACTTGTTCGGATGCCGTCGAGCAGCCGAGGATGGTGGCCAGGCGGCGTCCCGAATTCTCATCGGTGCCGAAGTCGACGAGGGACGCCAGGTGATCGTCGGCGTTGTCCATCTGGGCGCGGAAGTGTCCGAGCACGGCCTCGGCATCGGTGTCGTCGTAGGCTCGCACGCCCCCGACGACGTGATCGACCGGATGCAGGTCGAGCACGAAGTGTGCCACCACCCCGAAATTGCCGCCGCCACCGCGCAATCCCCACAGGACCTCCGGGTTCTGCGACTCGCTGACGTACAGCACCTCCCCGCTGGGGAGCACCAGATTCGCGGCGGTCAGGTTGTCGCAGGTCAACCCGTATGCCCGGGACAACCAGCCGACGCCACCACCGAGCGTGAACCCGCCCACGCCCGTCGATGACACCACGCCGCCGGGACACGCCAGGCCATCGCGGGCGGTGACCTGGTCGACGTCGCGCCAGGTTGCACCACCCTCGACGACCGCGATTCGGTGCTCGGGGTCGACAACTACGCGGCGCATGAGGGAGAGATCGATGAGGATGCCGCCATCGGTCGAGGAGTGGCCTGCGACGCTGTGCCCGCTGCACCGCACGGCGATCTCGGCGCCGGAGCCGACGGCGTAGCGGACGGCGGCGGCGACGTCCGCGCGCGAACGGCAGCGCAGCGCAACGGCGGGCCGCTTGTCGATCAGGCCGTTGAAGACCTGTCGCGCCGAGTCGTAGTCGGCGCTGTCGGGATAGACCACGTCGCCGGTGAAGCCGGGCACCACGTGGATCGTTCGTGTCATCGCCGTCTTCGTGTCTCTGGGATGGCGGCCTGTTTCGGTAGGTAGTGGTTTTCCCGGTACCAGTCATAGGCGCTCTGGGCGGCGGTGCGAAACGGTGTACAGGGCACGCCCAACTCGGTGCGGGCCTTGCTGCCATCGGCATAGATGCAAGCAGACGACAGCCGTATCTCCTTTCCGTCGATGGGCAGGCGAGGGCCGACCACGAATCGGGCCGCGCCCACGGCGGCCGCCGCCACCGGTATGGTCCACCGCGGAAGAACGACCGCTGGCCCAGTGCGATTGACTATGTCGCAAACGGTTGTGAAAGCGTCGCGGAAGCTCAGGTTCTCACCGGCGAGGATATAGCGTTCGCCGACGCGTCCTCGTTCGGCGGCGGCGATGTGCCCCTGCACCACGTCCCCGACCGCGACGAAGTTGGTGCCGCCGGGCGCGGCGACTCGCAGCCATCCCCGCGCGGCCTGAACGAACATCGCGCTTTCGGTGCGGTTGACATCGCCCGGCCCGATGACGACCGCCGGATTGACCGTCACGGCCTGAAGCCCCGCGGCGACCGCATGGCGCAGCTCGCATTCGGCGAGGTGCTTGCTGTGTCCGTACGGGAACCTGCGCGGAGGCAGGTTGAAGTGGTCGGCCTCGGTGAGCGTTCGCCCGGGTGCCGGTACGCCCAGCGCGGCGATCGAGCTTGTGAGGACAAACCGTTCCACCCCGGCGCGCAAGGCGGCGGTCAACACGTTGCGGGTCCCCTCAACGTTGGTGCGGTAGAGGTGCTTATGCCCGCGGTGGCGCCAGTAGTCGGAGATCGCCGCGGTGTGGAACACCCAGGTGCAGCCGGCCATCGCGGCGGCGAGCGTGTCGACACCGTCCAGCACGTCACCGAAACAGCTTTCGAAGGCCAAGCCCTCCAGTGCGGCCGGCGACGAGGTTGGTCGCCGGAGCACACGGACATCGATCCCCCGGTTGGTCAAGGCCGCCACCAGATTCGAGCCGACGAACCCGGTACCTCCGGTGACGAACGCCAGCATGGGCATCAGAACCGGTAGGTCGTACAGCCAACCTGGACACCCGAGCCGACCGTCAGTATCAGCGCGAGGTCGCCCGGCCGTGCGAGTCCGCGCTGCCGGGCTTGCTCCAGCCCGTACGGCAGGGACGAGGTGAACGGGTCGCGATCGGCGGCGAGGTCGACGAATCGTGATCTCGGGATGCCGATCTGGGCGGCCAGTTCGTCAAGCGCCGCCGGGGGCAGATACGGCGGGAGCACGACCGCGATGTCGGCGGGATCCAGTCCCTCCAGCATCAGGAGTTCCTTGACGGCCGAGGGGATACAGCTCAGGTAGATGGCGGCGAGGTTGGGATCGCGGTCGATCTGCAACCAGGTCCGCCCGGCCCGCTCCTGCGTGTAGGTGGCGAGCGCGCCGCGGTACTCCGGGTGCTGCTGAAAGACGAAGCGGCCGAAGCCTTCCGGGCCGTCGCTTCGGCTGAGCAGGATGGCCGAGCCCGTCTGGCTGATGCCGTTTAACGGATAGCCGCTTTCGGGGGTGTTGTTTTCTATCTCCGAGGCCGTGACCATCGCATACTCGGCCTTCCCCGCCCCGAGCATGCCGGCGGCGACGTGGCAGGCGTTGAGGAAGCCGACCGCGCCGTTGAGGACGTCGAAGGCGAGGGTCTTGGGCCCGTCCGGGGACTGCACCTCGCTGTTGATGTCCAGTTCCCCGGCGACGAGCGAGGCAACCGCAGGTTCGCTGAGGAAGTCGTTGCGGTAGACGCCGGTGTTGAGGATCAGGCCGAGTGCTGAGCGGTCCAGATTGCTGCGGTCAAGGCACGCCGTTGCCGCTTGCACCGCGAGCTGTATCGAGTCCGGAGGCCCCGATTGCCCGGTGGGAGCCAGGCCGAAGCTGTCGATGCGCACACGGGGCGTCGCCGGTACCTCTTTGCGGTAGTTGTCGATCCGAGTGCTGCCGCTGGGCTGGCCGCCGGTCCCTCGCCGCATCCGGTCGGGCAGGTCGTCGAACGTATACAGCGCGGCACCGACCGTCTGCCCGGAGCCGGTGATCGAAAAGACCACGTTGTCTCCGGAGTTCATCCGATTGCTGAGGATGTAGTCGTACAGCGCGACGAAATGGGTCGTGGTGGCGGTGTTGCCCCGCTCCGCCAGGTTGTAGATGGTGTTACCCCGGTGGGCTGCGCCTTCCCCGAACATCCGGTTGATGGCCGCGACCGCGTCGTTGATCGACGACTCCGATGTCTGGTGCATCAGCAGGTGGTCGCAGGTTTCCGGGCGCCACCCGTGCCGCTGCATCACCCCAAGGGCGTAGGGGATCGAATGCTTGACCGCGACCGCGGTCTGCGTGACGGAGTCGGTGACCATGATGGCGCCGCCGCCCGGTCCGTGGGTCGCCTTGGCGATGCACAGCTTGGCGTACCGGCTGACGGTGCTGAGATCGATGTCGTGGAAGCCGACCCGGTTGTTGGGCCCACGCTCCAGAATCACGGCCGCGCCGGCGTCACCCAGGGTCAGGCAGGCGAGCCGCGGGTCCATCGGCCCCTCGATCTCCTTCTGCGCGGTCTCGGTGAGGTGGCTGATGTATTCGCCACTGACCACCATGGCGCTGCGAATCAGTCCGGTTTTCAGGTAGGCGTCCGCCACGGTGATCCCGGTGAACATTCCGGCGCACGCGTTGCTGATGTCGAACGCCAGCGCGTTGACGAGCCCGCATTGATGGCGCAGCCGCGAGGCGGTGCCGGGCTCAAAGGTGAACCTGTGCCCGAGCCCGTCGAGGCGGGAGATGTTGCAGGCGATGACCAGGTCGATCTCCTCGCGCCGATAGCTGGACCGGGCCAGGCAGTCCTCCGCCGCCTTCCGGGCGAGGTCGATCGAGAACTCGTCCTCGCCGGCCACCCGCCGGTTCTTGATGCCGGTCAGCCGTTCCAGCGGAAGGTGGATCTCGTTGACGCACTCCGCCATGACCGTCTCGGTCGAGACCGCCCGCGCCGGCAGGTACACGCCGAGGCTTTCGATCACCGTGTTTCGCTTCTCGTCGGGTTTGGCCTGCACGGGTTGCTCCGCCGGAGCGGGCGCGCTGTGGACCGCCTCGGCGGGGCTTTCCTGGTCAGCCGGGCGATCCTCGGGGATCGACCCGTATTCGGCGGCGAGCTCGGCGATGGTGCCGTAGACAAACATCGACTCCGGTCGCAGTTCCAGGCCGGCCGCTTTCGCCCGCACCGCGACCTCCAGGGCCTGGGTCGAGGCACCACCGAGGGCGAAGAAATCGTCGTTGACGCCGATCCGTTCCAGACCCAGTACCTCGCACAGGATCTCGGCCAGCACCTGCTCGGTGCGCGTGCGCGGAGCGACGAATGCCGGCGCCTGCGACCCCGTTGCGCCAGCGGCCGCCATCAAGGCCTTGCGGTCCACCTTTCCGCTCGACGTGAGCGGTAGCGCGTCCGTCACCTCGAAGACGGCCGGCACCATCGCGGCCGGAAGCAGATCCAGCAGGAAGCGGCGCAACTCCGCTGTCGACGGCGCGGCGCCGTCGGCTGCCACGACATGGGCGACAAGCATGGTGTTTCCGCGGGTATCGGTTCTGGTCACCACCGCGGCCTCGGACACCGCGGGGTGTTGTGCCACCGCGGCCTCCACCTCGCCCGGCTCGATCCGGAAGCCGCGGATCTTCACCTGGAAGTCAATGCGTCCCAGGTAGTCGATGTTGCCGTCGGGCAGATACCTGGTCAGGTCGCCGGTGCGGTAAAGCCGCCGGCCGGGATCCCCGGAATCGCCGGCGAACGGATCGGGGACGAAAACGGCGTCGGTCAGATCGGGCCGGTGGAGGTAGCCGCGCCCGAGCCCGACACCGCCGATGAACAGCTCGCCGGGCACGCCCACCGGCACCGGTTGCAGATGGGCGTCCAGAATGTGCGCGCGGGTGTTGGCGATCGGTCGCCCGATCGGCACCAGCGTGCCGGAGTCGCCGCGTTGGCAGTGGAATCCGGTGACGTCGATCGCGGCCTCGGTCGGGCCGTAGAGGTTGTAGAGCTCGGCGTCCAGCGTGGCCAGGAAGTGGTCCCGCAGGTCATACGACAAGGCCTCGCCGCTGCAGAACACCTGGCGCAGCGTGGTGCACGCGGCCACGCCGGGCTCGGCGAGGAAGCGGCGCAGCATCGACGGCACGAAATGCATTGTGGTGACGCCCTGTTCGGCGATGGTCTGGACCACGTATGCGGCGTCCTTGTGGCCCTCCGGTTTTGCGATGACCACGCGGGCGCCCACGATCAGCGGCCAGAAGATCTCCCAGACGAACGGGTCGAAGCTCACCGGGGTCTTGTGCAGCACCCGGTCGTCGCCGGTCAGGTGGTACTCGTCCTGCATCCACAGCAGCCGGTTACGGATCCCGGCGTGGGTGTTGAGGCATCCCTTCGGCTTACCGGTGGAACCGGACGTGTAGATGACGTAGGCGAGGTTGGCCAGAGTCGTCGCAACGATGGGAGCGGACGTGGCGTCCTCGCCCGAGGGCCCCGACGGCAGGTCCAGACAGAGCCGGTGACCGGTGAATTCCGGTGGCAGCAGCGCCAGGTGGCGCTCGTGGGTGACACAGGCCGGCGAGTCCGCGACGTCGGCCAGCATCGCGGCCATGCGCTGCGACGGCTGCGTCGAGTCCAGCGGCAGGAAGGCGCCACCTGCCTTCAGGACGGCCAGCAGTGCCACCACCAGATCCTCGGAGCGGTCCAGCAGGACGGGCACGATGGTGTCGGGACCCACGCCCAGCTGCCGCAGCCGGTGTGCCAGGTCGTTGGCCCGGCTGTCGAGTTCCGCATAGGTCAACTTGCGGTCATCGCAGGTCACGGCGACGGCCTCCGGGACGCGTGCGACCGTCGCCGCCACTATCTCGTGCAGGCAGGCCGGGGCGTCGTAGGTGACCTCGGTTTCATTCCATGCCGCCAGCTGACGGAGCTCCTCCCCGGTGAGCAGGGGCAGCTGCGAGACCCGTCGGCCGGGATCGGCGGCGATACCGCCGAGGAGTGTGGCGAAGTGGCCGGCCATCCGCTCGATCGTGGTGGCGTCGAACAGGTCGGTGTTGTACTGCATCACGCCGGCCAGCTTCCCGCCGCGTTCGCCCATCTCCGTCATGAGATCGAACGGCGCGCCGCCCTGCCCGACGTGGAGAGTTTCCAGCGGCAGCCGATCGTGTCCCGGACCGGGTTCGTCGGAGAAGCGGCGCGTTTGTTCCCAGGTGAACGCGACCTGGAACAGCGGCGTGCGGCCCGCGTCGCGCACCGGCTGAAGCCGCTCGACGAGCAGCGGGAACGGATACTC
Organism: uncultured Actinomycetota bacterium; assembly: GCA_963784665.1. Taxonomy (GTDB): domain Bacteria; phylum Actinomycetota; class Actinomycetes; order Mycobacteriales; family Mycobacteriaceae; genus Mycobacterium. Next base: position 359,018 of record CAWASA010000013.1, on the reverse strand, counting down.
CTCGTGTTCGAGGGCGCCTTGCACGGTGTCTTTGACGCGGCCGAGCAGGGTCGTGAACGTCGGATCGTCGTGCAGGTCGGCGCGCAGGGCCAGCGGATTGGTGAGGTAGCCGACCAGATCCTCCAGCGCGGCCCGGTCCCGGCACGCGAAGGGTGACCCGATGACCAGGTCGCCCTGGCCGCTGTAGCGGTGCAGCAACACGGCGTAGGCCGCCAGCAGTGTCATGTAAGGCGTCGCGCCCACGCTCTGGCCCAACTGCTTGAGCCCGGCCGTCACCGTTTCGTCGAGGGTGAAGCGGTGCACGGCGCCCGGGTAGGTCTGGACGGCCGGCCGCGGCCGGTCGGTGGGCAATTGGACGACCGGAGGGTCGCCGGCCAACTGCTCGCGCCAGTAGCCCCAGAGCGCCTCGCCTTCGGCACCTGCGAGCATCCGGGTCTGCTGGTCGGCGTAGTCGACGAAGCTTTCCGCCGGCGGCGGGGGCGGGGCCGCGCCGTGCTCGGCGGCGTAGAGCAGGCCCAGCTCGTCGAGGATGACGTCGATGGACCAGAAGTCCACGGCGATGTGATGCAGAGCCAACAGCAGGACATGTTCGTCGGGGGTGCACTCAAGCAGCGTTATGCGCATCACCGGACCGGTGCACAGGTCGAAAGGACGATCGGTCTCCCGGCGGATCCACTCGTCGACCTCGGACTCCTCGGGACCGAGTTGGTGGCGGGCGATCCGCACCGGCCATTGTGGATGAACGAGCTGGACCGGTTGCCCGTCGCGCTCGGCGTACGTGGTCCGTAGGATCGGATGCCGGTCGACGAGTGCCTGGGTTGCGCGTTCCAGCGCCGGCACGTCGAGTTTGCCCCTGATCCGCCCGGCATACGTGATGGTGTAGGCGGCGCTGGCCGGTGCGAGTTTATGGATGAACCACATCGATCGCTGTCCGTACGACAGCGGATACACCGACGCCGACTGTTCGGCTCCCTCCATGAGCAGCTGGGACAGCAGCGCGCGTTTTCTTTCGGGAGACAGACCGGAAATGTCGATGGACTTATCCATCATTACTACCTTCCTTCACGGCAAGCTCTCGGTCGGCCCCTCGTTCGGCAAGGACCTTCTGGAGCAGTTCTTCTACGGCATCGTCGGAAAGCTCAGGGACCCGGGTGAGCAGGGCGATTCCGCGTGACGGCGCGCCGTCCGTTTTCGGCGGGGCCGTTTTCTCCGGGGTGGTCTGCTGAGGGGGCGCCCCATCGGGCTGCGTCCCGGATGTGCCGGCCGCTGCCGGGGGAAGCTGGTCGCGAAGCCATTCGGCGAGACTGGCCACGCTGGGCCCTTCCAGCAGTTTGGTGACTGGCACGACGACGCCCAGGTCGCGTTCAACCTGCATACGCAGCTCCAACGTGATGAGCGAGTCGACGCCGAGGGTGTTCAGCGGTGCCTGGATGTCCAGGTTCGACGGGGTCAGACCGAGTTTGCTGGCAGCGAGCTCGCACAGGTACGACTCGAGCATCCGTTGGCGCTCCTCCGGTGTCGCACCCTGCAGCTCGTCGTACAGACCGCTTCGGAGCCCGGCCGCAGTCCCGCCTTGCGGCTGGTCGCCCGAGAACGCGACGCCAAGCTCCGCGAGCAGCGGCGGCTGCAGGTCGGGCTGCCAAACCGCCCAGTCGATGTCGAGGACCACCGCCTGCGTGGCCGACCGCGCCAGCAACGACGACAGTGCCTGGAGGCTGTCAGGCGCGGACATGGCCTCGACGCCGTATTGGGCGAAGTAGCTTTGCAGCTCAGAGCGGGTAAAGAAGCCGAGCTGCGCCCATGGCCCCCAGTTGACGCTCAACGCCGGCCGGCCTTCGGCACGTCGGTGCCACGCCAGCGCGTCCAGGAAAGCGTTCGCTGCCGCGTAGTTCGTCGCCCCGGGCGGCCCGAGTAGCGACGCCGCCGACGAGAACAGCACGAAGAAGTCCAGTTCCGCGTCTCGTGTCAGCGCGTGCAGGTTCCAGCCGCCCTGAACCTTGGGCGCCATGACCTTCCGGAGCTTGTGCTCATCGAGGCGTTGCAGGATGGCGTCGTCTGCGATCCCGGCCGCATGCACTATCCCCCGTAGCGGTGGCATCGACACGCGGATCGACTCGAGGACCGCCGCAACGTCGTCGGCCTTGGCGACGTCGCCCTGCGCGACCGTCATCTCGGTGCCGGCCGCTCGCAGTTCGTCCAGCTTTTCCTGCGCCGATTCCGAGGGAGCACCGCGCCCCATCAGGACCAGATGCCGGGCGCCGTGCTCGGCCAGCCACGTGGCCACCACGAGTCCGATCGCGCCGAGCCCGCCGGTGACGAGATAGGTAGCGTCTGCCTTGAATGCCGGGGTCTCGCTGGGTTCGGGCCCGTCGTAGCGGGTCAGTCGCTCGACGTAGCGGTGGCCGCCGCGCAGTGCCACGTCACCGTCACGGCTGTCCGCCCACACCTCCTGGAACAGGGCTTCCACCTCTTGTGGGGCCTCGTGTGGGGCAGAGCCCGGGGACAGGTCGACACAGGTGCAGCCCAGTTCCGGGTGCTCGTGGTCGATGGTGCGGGTCATCCCCCACACCGGAGCCTGGGCGATCGACACGGGTTCGGTGTCGGTCTCCGTCACCTGCGCCCCGCGCGTGACCAACCACAGCCGTGGCGATACCGACCAACCGGCCCGCGCCAGCGCTTGCACGAGATGCACCACGCTCACGGGGCCCAAAGTGGTGGCCGACTCCAGCGACTCGGGCGACGTGTCGGCCGGCGGTGCGGCCAGCAGGTCCCACAGGTGCACCACCCCGCGGCACGGTGGCCGCTCGCCGGTGAACGCGTCGTCGAGCAGCTGCCGAAAGTGTTCGGGCTGCGTCGGGTCAAGACGGTAGCTGTCTGGCGTGAGACGCTCGAAGTCTTGATGCTCGAGGCCCGGCTCCACCAGCACACACGTCTGAGAATGCGATTCGAGCCGGTCCCGGAGGGTGTCGGCGATGACCCCGCCGTCACTTAGGATGAGCCAGCTTCCGGCGTCGTCCGGCCGGCGCGACCCGTCCCCCTCCGACGGGATGGATGCGGGCTGCCACCGCAGCTGGTACATCCGGTCGCGCAAACCCGCCGCCTCCGTCGTGTCCGCGGGGAGCTGCTGCAGCAGATCGGTGCGGGACGGCGCGGTAATCGACCCGACGTCTATCCAGGAACGGACACGCTGCCACGGGTAGGTCGGTGCGGCTACGAAGTGGCTGCCCGAGGGGTACAGCTGCTCCCAGGCGATTGGCTGACCAGCGGTGTAGAGGGTGCCGAGCGACGCCAGCGCGATCACCCGTCTCCCGTCGTCACGCCGCATGGATGGCAGCGCGGTGCAACTCCGCCCAAGGTCCTGGGCGTCCTCGCGGATAGGCGTCAGCAGGACCGGGTGCGGGCTGATCTCGACAACGGTGTCATGCCCACCGTCCAGCAGCCTGCGCAGTGCAGGCGAGAAGTGCACTGGAGAGCGCAGGTTCTCCGCCCAATAGTCGGCGTCCGGCAAGCGGTCGGTCAGCAGGTCGCCGGTCACCGTGGAGTAGATGGGTATCGTCGGTGCGGTCGACCGCAGTCCGGCGAGGCCGGCGCGCAGAGCGGGAGCCAACGCGTCCATCTGCGGGCTGTGGGCGGCCACATCGACATCGACCCACCGGCAGAACCGCTCACGCTGCTGCAGCACCTCCATCAGCTCCGCCAAAACCGTTTGATCCCCGGACAACACCGTCGATCGGTGGCTGTTGCTGGCGGCGATCGCGACCTGACGCTCCCGGCCGGCGATGAGCTCCTGGGCTTCGGCGACGCTGAGCTCCGCCGCCATCATCGTTCCGCGGCCACGCACCGTTCGGAGCATCAGGGCCCGAGTGCAGATCACCCGCGCGGCGTCTTCGAGACTCAGCGCACCGGCGACGTGCGCCGCCGCCACTTCACCCATGCTGTGCCCCACCACCGCGGTGGGCTCGACACCCCATGAGCGCCATAACGCGGCCAGCGCCACCTGGATGGCGAAGATCGCGGGTTGGATCAGACCGATGTCGGTCAGTTCCTCGTCCTCGGTCAGCGCCTTGAGCACGGAGCGTCCCAGGAAGGGCTTGAGCACCAGGTCGCAGGCTGCTAAGACGTGGCGGAACACCGGCTCTTCATCCTGCAGTCGCCGCCCCATGCCGTGCCACTGCGAGCCCTGGCCGGGAAAGGCGAAGACCACGTTGGGCCGCTGGCCGGGACGGACCTGTCCGACGGAGAGCCCGGGCCGCGGCTGCCCGTGCCGGTAGGCGGCCAGAGCCTCGGACATCGCGACGGGCGAGTCTGCGACCACGGACAACCGATGCTCGAGATGGCCGCGACGGGCACCGGCCGTGTAACACAGGTCGGCCAGCCCCACCCCGGATGCCAGCGCCGACTCGTACCGGTCGGCCAGTGCGGCCAGCGCCTCAGGGGAGCGCGCGGAAAGCGGCAGCAACTCGGCTCGATCCGGTGCCTTCCCGGGCCCGGCCGCGGTGGGCCGCACCTGCGGGGCTTCGGTGAGAACGACGTGCGCATTGGTGCCACCCATGCCGAACGCGCTGACGCCGGCGACCGCTCGCCCCCCGTTCTCCGGCCACGGCGTGAGGGTTTGCGCCACGCGCACCGGCAGGCTGTCGAAGGGGATCTCGGGGTTGGCCTCGGCGAAGTTCAGACTCGGCGGGATCGCCCTGTGCTGCAATGCCAACGCTACCTTGATCAGCCCGGCCACTCCGGCCGCCGCCTCCAGGTGGCCGATGTTGGTCTTAACCGAGCCGATCAGGCACGGGCTCTCCGGCGGACGCCCGTCCGCCAGGACGGTGCCCAGCGCGTTCGCCTCGATCGCGTCGCCGATGAACGTTCCGGTCCCGTGCGCTTCAACGTATTGGGCGGTGCCGGGTGAAAGACCGGCGCGGCGGTAGGCCGCGACCAGCAAGGCTTCCTGCGCCTGCCGGCTGGGTGCCATCAGCCCGTTCGTCCGGCCATCCTGGTTGATGGCGGTGCCGCGGATCACGGCATAGACCGGGTCCTTGTCGGCCAGTGCCCGACTGAGCGGTTTGAGGACGACGATCCCCGCACCTTCTCCCCGCACGTAGCCGTCCGCGCCGGCATCGAAACTCTTGGAACGGCCGTCCGGAGCCATCAGCTTGGCCTTGGTGAAGTTGATCATGAGCGCCGGCGACAGGATGACGTTGACGCCTCCCGCCAGGGCCAGTGAGCACTCCCCGTCGCGCAGGCTGCGGCAAGCCAGGTGCACGGCAACCAACGACGACGAGCAGGCGGTGTCGATTGCCATGCTCGGCCCGTGGAAGTCGTAGAAGTAGGAGAGTCGGTTGGCGGCGATGCTCAACGCATTTCCGGTGCCCGTGTAGGCGTCGACGACCCGGAGGTCACCGGCCCGGAGAGTTGAGTAGTCGGTGCCGGAGATGCCGACAAATACGCCGGCGTCACTACCGGCAAGCCGCTCGGGCACCTGCCCGGCGTCTTCCAATGCCTCCCAAGCCACCTCGAGGAGCAGACGCTGCTGGGGGTCCATTTGCGCCGCTTCCCTCGGCGAGATGCCAAAGAACCGGAAGTCGAACTTGTCGATATCGGGCACGAAACCGGCCCGTCGGGTCACCGAGGTGCCCGGCACTGACGGATCCGCGCTGTAGAAGGCATCGACGTCCCAGCGGTCCGGTGGTATCTCGCTGATCGCGTCCACGCCGTCCGACAGCTCCCGCCAGAAGGCCGCAGGTCCGTCGGCACCCGGAAATCGGCAGCCGATGCCGATGATCGCGATCGGTTCGTCCGCGGCGCGCGCGCCGCCGCTGTCCCTCACCGATGCGGCGGTGCGGTCGCTCGGGACGGCCTCCTCGGCCAGATGACGGGAAAGAAGGTTGATCGTTGGGTATTCGTAGGCGAGTGTGGGCGAAAGTTCCCGTCCGAGCCAGGATTCCAATGCCGCGGTCAGCCGGATGGCACGGACGGAATCGAGGCCGTAGTAGGCGAACGGACGGGATGGGTCGATATCCGTTGCCGGGACGCCGAGCTCACGAGAGAGCTGGGAGACGAACCAGTCCGCGATCTCCGCGGCACTGGGCCCGGCGTGTTTCGACGGAGCGGCCGCAGGTTGGCTGTCGGGCCGCGGTGCGCGCCATTCAACGACCGTCTCGAGCTGGCCGTCGAGAAACTGCTGGCGGCAAGCGGACCGCTGGATCTTGCCGCTGGACGTGGTGGGAATCTTCAACGGCTCCACCAGAACAACGGCGTCTGCCTGGATCTCGTGGTGCTCGGTGACCGCGGTCCGGATCGCGTCCACGATTGCGGTGAGTTCGGCCTCACCGAGCTGATAGTGGTTCACCTCCTGCACCACAACGAGCCGTTCGGGGACATCCGGTCCGGAAGTGACCGAGAAGACCGCACCCCGACCGCGCATCAGCGCCGGATGGCAGGCCTGCACGGTGAGCTCGATGTCCTCGGGATAGTGATTGCTGCCGCGGATGATGATGAGATCCTTGCGGCGTCCCGTGACGAACAACTCCCCGGAGCGGAAGAACCCCAGGTCCCCGGTGCGGAGGAACGGGCCGCGCCCGGTGTCTGCGAGATGCGCCGAGAATGCCTCTTCGGTCTGTTCGGGCTTTCCCCAGTAACCCTGCGCAACGCTCGGCCCGGCAACCCAGATCTCGCCGACCTCGTCTGTCCCGCATGGCCGTCGGGTCTCCGGGTCGACGATGACCACCTCCTGGCCACCTTGCGGCCGACCGCAACCGACCAACGCTGCGGCGCTGGGATTTTCCGGCGCGACCTCGACGACCCGGTGCCCGCGTAGTGCGATGCGATCAATGTGCCGAACCACCGGCACCGGAGAGTCCGACCCGCCGGAGACCAGCAGCGTGGACTCCGCCAGTCCATACACGGGATAAAACGCCTCCGGCCGAAAACCCGCCGGGGCGAAGGCCTCGGCGAAAGCCTGCAGAGTCGCCGGACGTACCGGCTCCGCGCCGCACATGGCCGTCGACCAGCTGGACAGATCGAGCGCCGCACGCTCCTCAGGGGTGCTGAGTTCGGCGCACATCTCGTAGGCGAAGTTGGGTGCGGCGCTGATCAGACCCTGATGCCGCGACATCGCTTCCAGCCACCGCATCGGGCGCTTGATGAACGCGTTCGGCGGCATGAGGGCGCACGTGCCCCCGACGTAAATCGTCTGGAGGATGCCGCCGATGAGACCCATGTCGTGGTAGGGCGGCAGCCAGAACACACCGTATGCTCCGAGCCTGTCGAATCCCGACTTCCACGTCTGGCGGATGGTCTCCAGGTTGTGGACCAGGTTGCCGTGCGACAGCACAACGCCTTTCGGTGCGGCCGTGGAGCCGGAGGTGTACTGCACCATGGCGATTGCGCCGGCGTCGATGTCCGGCGAAACCCACGCCTGGTCGTCGCCCGCCTCGTCGGTGACAGACCACCGCAACGGACGCCCCTTGACCAGACCGTCCACCGTGGCCCTGATTCTCGCCTGCATCTCGGCGTTAGACAGCGCGAAGCCCGGTTGCGCATCCGCGATGATCGACTCGACGCGCGGGACCAGGTGATCGCGCGCCGGCGGATGCACCGGTACGGCGATGGCTCCGGCGTAAAGACACCCGAACAAGCCGGCGATGAAGTCCAGGCCAGGCGGGCACAGTACCAGGACACGCTCGCCCGCGGCGCCCTGCCGCTGCAGGCTCGACGCGATCCGCCGCGCGCGGGAGTCGAGTTCCGCATAGCTCAGCCGGCTGACTTCTTGCTCCTCGCCATCGCGGGAGTAGGTGAACGCGAGATTGTCCCGATAGCGTGCGGCTCGGTGCTGCAACTGCTCAACGAGTGTCGGCGCGGTAAGCGACGCGTAATCGGGTGTGTCCCAGCCTGATTCGATGTATTCTTGGGTGCCCTCGGCACGATCCCTGTCGGCGGTGCTCATCACTTTTCCTCTATCTGCGTTCGGCTGGCTGCTTTTTCGCGGACCCGCAACATCGGCGTTGCGCCGTCACGTGGGTGCTCTTGGTCCGTGTTTCCCGGCTCTGTGGGCTCTACGGCGATCTCGCGGCGCCCGATGGAACGACCCTCGGTGTAAGCCTCGAGCAGCCTGCGGAATGCCTCTACGGTGTAGCCGGTAACGATCGCGTCGGTGCGCGCGCGCACCGTCGCCGAGCGGGCCATGCGGAACAACGGCCCCAGCTCTCCGAGATACTCCCCGGGCAGGGCGACCTTGACCAGCTCCTCGGCCCCGTTCGCCGATTCGCGCACGACTTCCAGTTCGCCGTCGGTGACGACGTAGATCAGCTCCCCCATGCTGCCCTGCTCGAACAACACCGAACCGCTTGCCAGACGCACGGTTTCGGCCTCGGAATCGATCGCGGTGACATCCGGCATCAGCCTGACCACGCGGTCGGCGTACGGCAGGATCCGGGTGTCGTGGGTGGCGACCACGACGATGCGCTCACCGCTGGCCAACTCCCGGAGCAGCCGCAGCACCCCTTCCGCGCGGGCATAGTCTAGGTGGGCCGTGGGTTCGTCGGCCAAGATCAGCGGTGGGTCCAATGCGATCGCGCGGGCCACCGCCACCCGTTCTCGCTCGCCGCCACTGAGATCGCCGGGCCGGTGTGTCATGCGGTCCTGCAGCCCGGCGCGAGTCAGCAATTCCACGGCGCGTTCGCGCGCCGCCCGCCGCGGCCACCCGGCCGCCCACAGCGGCACCGCCACGTTCTCCAGTGCGGTGAGGCTGGGCACCAGGTTGAATGATTGAAAGACGATGCCCACGGTGTGGCGCCGGTACGTGGTCAACCTGCGGCGGTCCAGCGTCGTGACGTCGATGTCACCGACCTGGATGCTCCCGCTGGTCGGGCTGAGGATGCCGCCGATACACGACAACAACGTGGTCTTCCCGCACCCGCTGGGGCCCAACACGATGACCAGCGACCCGGCCGTGACCTCCAGATCCAGACCGTCGATGACGCGGAACGCCTCCCCACCGGTGGAGTACTCGACGACGAGGTCTTTGATGCGCAGATCACCCATGATTATCCAGCCCCAAACGCCAGGACCGGGTCGATCGCTACCGCCCGCCGCACGCCCGCCAGGCTCGCCAACAGACCGACCGCGACCGCGGTCCCCATCAGCGACAGGAAGGCCGAGGGGGTCACCACCACGAGCATCGGAAACAGCGGGCCGATCAGCACGGCCAGCAGACCCCCGAGCATCGCCGCAACCAACGCGACGAGTATCGCCTGTAGCATGAGCCCGGCAAGTACCGAGTTAGTGGCGACGCCGAGGGCTTTGAACACCGCGAAGTCGCGGGTGCGCTCCAAGGCAGACAGATAGATCAGCGATCCCACGATCGACGCCGCTACCACCCACAGCAGAATCGAAAGGTACGACATCGCCAGGCGAGCCATGTGCAGCGGGCGGATCATGTCATCGACCGCAGCGCGGCGGTCCACGACGCGAAAGCCTTCGGGTATTTGTGTGGGTGTGCCGCGCAAACCGATGGCGGAAATCACCTTCTGCCCGGAATACATCAACCGCTGCGCCTCCCTAACGGTCACGAACGCATTCGGTTGGCCTGCGAGCGTGGTCGACTTGTTGACCAGCCCAACGACGCGCAGCTTCTGCGAGCCCAGCTCGACGTCGTCGCCAATAGATCGCCCCAGCGTGGTCGACACGGCAACCTCACCAACATTCGACGGTGCCCGTCCCGCCGCGATCGGCGGCATCCCCTGTTCGGGCACACCGTACATGTTGACGTTTTCCGGTGAGCGCGGATCTTGCAGGATGATGTTGCTGTAGATCACCGGGATTGCCGCCTCTACGCCCGGGAGCCGTGCGACCTCTCGCGTGTCCGCCTCCGGGAACCTCGAGGAACCAATGAACGGACCAACCGCACCCGCCTTGATGAGGTAGCGGTCGATGCCTATCGAGTCGACCAGACGCTGGGCCTCGACCCGAGTACCGGTCATCATGCCGGTGAGGATGAGGGTCATCGCGAATACCATTCCGGTGCCCACGGCCGCGATGATGAAGCGTCGCAGACGCCACTGCATATCCCGCAAGGCGGTGATCAGCATTGGCATGCGCGCCCGCTCTTGCAGTTCGCCGATATAGCCCACGGCTCGACCTCCGATCTGACTTCGTAGTGAGAATCTCCCGCGCCCGTAGTAAGAATCTCCCGCTCCAAGGTGGGTCGCGTAGAGCCGAAGGGCCTTTATGGGCGTGACCTACGCCCCGCTTTCGCAGGGCAGGCCGGGCTCGACGTGGTTGAGCGGTTCGTGGATCTCCTCGGGATGCCCGTCCACAGGTTTAGCGGTGTGCGCGATCAGGTCAGGGAATGCGCCGAAACACCTTGGCCGAGAACATCACTCGGTGCGGATGGTGGGGTGCGCCTGTTTGGCATCAACAGTAGCGCCATGTCCGACTCACAATTAGCCACGCGCCCAACAACATCCGTTGTAGAAGTTTAGCGACCGTGGACCGCCAGTTGACGCCCGGACCTCGACCACGCTTAATCGCCGTCTCCGCACAGGATGTCGTGCGGGGCCCGCTTCGCGCTGACCAGCGGCGTCGCCCTCGAACTTGTTCAACAGGCCACGGCAGCGGTTGACGTCGTCGACGATGAGGCGAACCACCAGTGTAGCAGTGCTACAACCTCAGCACGGGGCGCCCCCCGTCGCCACTGCGTGGAGCCGATGATGTCGACGACGAAAAGTATTGCGACATAGGGTCCTTCGCCGGCCAGATGAAAATCCGGACCAACCCGAAGAGGAAGTCGGCCAGCGCCAGCAGCAGCACGGCGACGCCAGCGTGGCCCGCCATGCCTGCGCGCCCAGATGCAGCTGACCGGTCATGCGAGTCCTTGGCCGAGGATCTTTTCGAACGCGATCGGAAGAAATGGCCCCCAGGACGGCAGCGGATCGGGCTGCACCCGGGTATACCCCGTCGCGTCATAGAGCGCCTCGGCCTCGGGTTGCCGATTGCCGGTGATCAGGTACAGCCGCCGATACCCGCGCGCAGCGGTCTCCGCCTCCAACGCTGCCAGCAGCGCCCTTGCGTAGCCGCGGCGCCGATGCGCGCGGTCGGTCCAGATCCGCTTGAGCTCGGCGGTCTGGGCGTCGTAACGCCGAAACGCACCGCCGGTGACCGGCACGCCGTCCACTACGCCGATCAGCAACCCGCCGTCGGGCGCAGCCAACTCCGCCGCCGGCACGGGCAACCAGGCCAGGTGCGCGCTCGGCGTGCCGCCGTATCGCTGCGCGTATTCGACGGCCAGTTCGGCCAGCAGCGGCGCTGCCAGCGGGTCATTGTGGGTAGCCGACACGAACCGGAGCTGGTCGCCTGGGGCTGACTGGCTCGATTGGGGCATCATGTAACACTCAAACCCGCGTCGCGGTGACATATTCCGGGACGAACGCCGTGTCGCCGGGGCCGCGCCGCGGTCTGGCCAGCCCCATGGCGCCGAGCACATCAGTAACGTTCCGCTGGAACGTCTCCCAGCCGTGGGTCGCCAGATACTCGGGGACATAATGGTATTCGCCCGGGTAGGTCAGGCTGGCCAGATCGACATCGAGGCCGTGTTGCCGCCAGCCGTCGACAAATGTCCGCTCTGCCTCGAGCTGCAACTGGGTCCAGACGGGCATGTGATCGGCGGCGAACCGGCTGCCTGCGGCGCTCATCGCGGTGACGTCGTGCAGCAACCGGTTTTGCTCATCGGGAGGCAAATACCCGATGAGCAGCTGCTCGGCAATCCACGCCGTGGGTTGAGCAGCGTCGAATCCGACCCGCTGCAGCGCCGCCGGCCAATCCTGACGGAGATCAATGCCGACCGCGCAACGGTTCGCGGTCAGCTTGGCGCCCAGCCCGTGCAGCGCTTCGGATTTGAAGCCGAGGACTTCCGGCCGGTCGATCTCGTAGACCGTTGTCCCATGCGGCCACCACAGCCGGTAGGGCCGAGTGTCCAGGCCAGACGCCAGGATCACCATTTGGCGGATGCCCGCCCTTCCCGCCTCGGCGAGAAACTCGTCCAAGAACCGAGTGTGCGCCGCACAGATATCCATGAACCCAGCGGTGTCGCCGTCGTCTGCCGCAAACCGCTCGTCGTCGATCACCCGGATGAAGTACTCCATCCCTACGGCGCGGACCAACGGATCGGCGAACGGATCGTTCATCAGCCCTTTATCCGTGGCCACCGCTCTAGCGGCGGCGCCGAATGCGGCGGTCACTCCAACGCCGTTGGCTGCCATCGTTTGTCTCACACGTCGGAGCGACGCCGCAGGGCCAGCCCAGCCACCACTCGCCAGCCGAGCAACAAAACGGCGGTGACCGACAATGCCACCACCACGAAACTCGCTGCCACACCCGCGGAAGTGGCCTTGCGCAACACCATGCCGACGACCACGGTGCACAGCCAGACGACCACCCCGGTGGGGACCACAGCGGTCGGTTGCCGCCAGCCACGGGATGCCAGCCACCCGACGAGGGTTCCCGTGAGAAACGGCCACGCCGTGGTTGCGACGCCGGTGATACCGAGTCCTTCGTCGTGGCTGCGGCGTCCAACGGCGCAGAACACCAGCACACCGATGACATCCACCGCCAGCCAGGCCAGCCACTGGAGCCTAAGCATGCAGCGAGACTACCGGGCAGAGCCGGAATCCTTGACCCCGCAGCCGCGGTGAACCTAGATTCGTCAGGGATGAATAGCCATTCACAAAGCGGTCTTGCGGTGGTGACCGGCGCCGGTTCGGGTATCGGCAAAGCGATAGCGCTTGCGTTCGCCGCACAGGGTGACCGGGTCGTCGCCGCCGACCTTGACGAGGCGGCGGCAGCGACCACCGCGAAAGAGCGGCCAGAGTTGATCACCGCGCTGCCGGTGGATGTCGCCGACCCCGCCCAAGTCGATACCCTGCGGAATAGGACTCACGCGCGCGTCGGCGTGCCCAACATCGTGGTCAACGCCGCCGGATGGGACCGCACCGATCAATTCCTCAATGCCACACCAGAATTCGCAGCCAAGGTGGTGGCGATCAATTACCTGGGGCCGGTGCATGTGTGCGCTGCGTTCCTGCCGGGAATGATCGAGTCACACGCCGGCGGACGCATCGTAAACCTGGCCAGTGACGCCGGTCGCGTCGGCAGTGCGGGTGAATCCATCTACGCCGGCGCGAAAGGCGGGGTCATTGCGCTGACCAAGTCGCTGGCCCGGGAGATGGCGCGCCACCAGATCACGGTGAACTGCGTGTGCCCGGGCCCGACCGACACACCGCTGTTCCACGCACAACCCGAGAAGCTGAAAGAGGCCCTGGTCAGAGCGATCCCGTTTCGACGCCTGGCCCGGCCGGAGGAGGTTGCCGCAGCGGTACTGTTCTTCGCATCCGACGCCGCGTCGTTCATCACCGGACAGGTGATCAGCGTCAGCGGCGGCCTGACCATGGCCGGTTAAAGGCCGGTTAGTGGCAGGCTGAGCTTCATGAGCACTGATACACCGCCCGCCTTCGACCGAGACGACCCGCTGGGCCTCGATGCCTCCCTGTCCAGCGACGAGATCGCGGTGCGCGACACCGTCAGAAAGTTCTGTGCCGAGCATGTCACCCCGTACGTCGCCGAATGGTTCGAGATCGGCGACCTTCCGGCCCGCCAACTCACTAAGCAGTTCGGCCAGCTCGGCCTGCTCGGCATGCACTTGCACGGCTACGGCTGCGGCGGGGCATCCGCCGTGCACTACGGTTTGGCCTGTACCGAGCTGGAAGCGGCCGACTCCGGCATTCGGTCGATGGTCTCGGTGCAGGGCTCGCTGGCGATGTTCGCGATCTGGAACTTCGGATCCGAGGAACAGAAGCAGCAGTGGCTGCCCGGCATGGCCGCGGGCGAACTGCTCGGCTGCTTCGGGCTGACCGAGCCCGACGTCGGATCCGATCCCGCGGCGATGAAAGCCCGGGCGCGCCGGGATGGTTCGGACTGGGTGATCAACGGCCGCAAGTTGTGGATCACCAACGGCTCGGTCGCCGACGTTGCGATCGTGTGGGCCGCCACCGATGAAGGGATCCGCGGCTTCATCGTGCCCACCAGAACCCCGGGATTCACGGCCAACACCATTCACCACAAGCTGTCGCTGCGGGCATCGATCACCAGTGAGCTGGTGCTCGACGACGTACGGCTACCCGCCGATGCGATGTTGCCCGAAGCGAAAGGCCTCAGGGGGCCGCTGTCGTGTCTGTCCGAGGCGCGCTACGGAATCATCTGGGGATCGATGGGAGCGGCGCGGTCGGCCTGGCAATCAGCGCTCGACTACGCCACGCAGCGCACCCAATTCGGGCGCCCGATCGCCGGATTCCAATTGACCCAGGCGAAACTCGTCGACATGGCGGTCGAGCTGCACAAAGGCCAGCTGCTGTCGCTGCACCTGGGTCGCCTCAAGGACAGCGTCGGGCTGCGCCCCGAGCAGGTCAGCTTCGGCAAGCTCAACAACACCCGTGAGGCCATCAAGATCTGCCGGGTCGCTCGAACGATATTGGGCGGCAACGGAATATCACTGGAATACCCGGTCATCCGGCACATGTTCAACCTGGAATCGGTGCTGACCTACGAGGGCACGCCCGAGATGCATCAGCTCGTCCTCGGCCACGCGTTCACCGGTAGCGACGCCTTCCGCTGACAGGAGTAGTCATGGCCGCACGGCTGGAATACACGTCCGAGCATCACCAGTTCCGGCAGCTGGTGCGCGATTTCGTGCAACACGCCGTTGTCCCGGCGCACGAGGACGCCGAACGACAGGGGTGTTGGGATCGCTCGCTGTTCATCGAAGCGGGAAAGCTTGGTCTGCTGGGTTTTTCGGTGCCTGAGCACCTCGGCGGTCCGGGAGTGAACGACTTTCGCTACAACGCGATCGTCATTGACGAACTGCAACGGGCCGGAGCGGCGGCCGAGGCGATCGCCTTCACGCTGCAAAACGACGTCGTGCTGCCCTATCTCACCGATCTGACGACGCCCGAGCAACAACAACGCTGGCTGCCTCCGGTGGTAACCGGCGAGACGGTGCTCGGCATCGCCATGACCGAGCCCGGCACCGGGAGCGACCTGGCCGGGATCCGTACCACAGCTGTCCGGGATGGTGACCATTACGTGGTCAACGGCGCTAAGACGTTCATCTCCAACGGGCAGAGCGGCGACCTGTTCGTGATCGCGGTGCGCACCTCACCGGATCGGCACCAGGGTCTGTCACTTCTGGTGGTGGACGCGGACACGCCGGGCTTTTCCCGCGGCCGCAACCTGGAGAAGATCGGCTTGCACGCCCAGGACACCAGCGAGCTGACTTTCACCGATATGCGGGTGGCGACGGCCAATCTGCTGGGACAAGAGGGCATGGGGTTTTATCAGCTGGTGGGAAACCTGCCGCAGGAGCGGCTCGCGCTTGGGGTGGGCGCGGTGGCCGCGGCGGAAAGCATCTTGGCCGAGACGCTGGACTACGTCCGCGGCCGCAAGGCTTTCGGCTCACCGATCGCCAGCTTCCAGCACAGCCAATTCGTGCTCGCCGAGTTGGCGACCGAAATCGACATCGCCCGAACCTATCTCGATGACTGCCTTGCCGAGCACCTCACCGGCTCGCTGACCGCGGCGCGGGCGGCGCGGCTGAAATGGTGGACCACCGATCTGCAGGTGCGCACCGCGGACCGCTGCCTGCAACTGCACGGGGGATACGGCTACATGCGGGAGTACAGCGTGTCGCGGGCATTCGTCGACGCCCGCATTCAGACGATCTACGGCGGCACCAACGAGATCATGAAGACGATCATCGCCAAGGACTTAGGTATCTAGAGGCATCTAGTGGCCATCGATTACAGCGAGCTTCCCGTCGAGGAGGCAGTGCGCGCGGCCCGGGCCAGCTCGCGGCGCCGCCAGGTGCTTGATGCCGCGGTCAAAGTCATGGGAAAGACCGGCTTTCACCAGATGTCCATGCAGGATCTGGCCGCCGAGGCCAAGGTCAGCGTCGGCTTGATTTACAAATACTTCGGCGGCAAGGAAGACCTGCTGCTCGCGACGATCGTGCGGATCCTCGATGTGTTCCGCGATCAACTGGCGCCGGTCATGGACGCTGCCGGCGACGACGTCGTCGACCAGTTGGCCGCAGGTATCCGTCGCTACATCGAGATTGTCGACGAGAATCTCGACGGCGTCGTGCTGACCTACCGGGAGAGCCGAACACTGGGGCCGCCCGGTCGAACGCAGATCAAGGAACTCGAAATCGCCACCGCCGCACCGCTGCGCGCCGCGATCGAAGCCGGTATCGCCCAGGGCGTCTTCCGTGACGTCGATGTCGACCTCACTGTTTTCGACATCATGCTGTTCGCCCACGGTTGGGCGCTCAAGCAGTGGCACTTCGGGCCGATCTACTCCATCGACGAATACATCGGGTTGCAGACCCGCCACCTGCTCAACTCGTTGGTTTGCCAAGACCGTCGCGCGGATTACGCGCACCTGATGGAATAGCAGATATGAGTTCTCGGATAGTGGCCGTTCTTGCCGCGTGGTTGTCCCTGTGCGCCGCGGTCGCGACGCCCGCGGCCTACGCCGACCCGACCGTCACGCTGCCCCCCATGACATCCGGAGGCAGCGGACCGATCATCGGCGGGGGCAGCAACGCGGGAATCGCGCAGCAGCTGTTCAGCTTTGGCACTCCAAATGTCCAAGAGGTTGACGGCTCGGACGCATCGCAATTCATCACGGCCGCCGCCGCGGTCGCCAACCCACAGCTCGCGGCGCCGTTCTCGCTCTTGCGTCGGGCGCTGGCGTGCCAGACCAACCGCGCCGGATTCGGTGCACGGGCTTATCGACGGCAAGACGGGCAATGGGGAGGCGCGATGTTGGTCGCGGCCAAGAGCACCACGCCGAACATCGACGACCTGGTCGGCTGCGCCAAGACGAATTGGCGGAGGGCCACGGCCGGTACGGAAACGTCGATGTGCGACAACGGCTGGAGTACCCCGAACACTTACGAAAGCCGCCGCGGCGAGACCTACTACATCCTGCTCGCCGGCACCGCCGCCGACTTCTGCAGTGCGCTCAACACGAAGTTCAAGGACAACTCGAACGGGTGGCCGTTCTAGAAGCGCGGCGCCTCGGCGGCCATCAGGGCTTCGTTGCTGCCGCGCTCCCAGCTGACGCGGGCGGCGCGGTCATGGGCGCGGGTTCGTTGTCGGGTCGGCATCATGAGTCCGCGGTTGCGCTGCGGCGGCATCTCGGTCGGCAGCCTCCGCGCGGCCATCGGGAGGGCCAAGGCCGGAAAGAACAGGCCCCCAACAGGTTTGGTGACCTACGTGTGCCCGGACGGTGACGTCCAGATCACCGTGCCATTCGGCAGATGACCGATTCCTGGGCCTGGTGAGCCACGTCGGCGCCCGATGTCCTTGCCTCATGTAGTGGCGTGGCTAGCGCCGCCGCGCTGATGCTGCGATGCCAAGTACTCCACCATCTGGCAAAGGTTGACAACAGCCGCGCTCAACTTGTAGATGGTGGCGTCCCGATCTTCCACGCACGACTGCCAGTCCGGGAACTCCTGCGGCAATTTATAGTTGTCTGCGTTGGTGTGGATTTTTTGCTCGATTTGGTCGCACAAATCCGCGAGGGTCAACTCCCCCGGCGCACCGACGTCGGTGAACCATTTATCAGTCATGTCAGATCGTCTCCTCTCCAAAGAAACAAAGCTGCCGATTCTCGCAGGCTATCGGGTCCATGTCATAAGGTTCCTGCGGGCCCACTGCCGACCCACTGATGGCTGAGGTTCCCCGAGCCGTTGCGGTGCCGGATGGGGACCGAAGGAGCAACAGCTGATGCACCGCCGACCGGAACTTTAGGGCGTATCTCAGGAGAATCACCGTGCCGTGGGACTCTTGACGGTCCCGCGCCCGTCGCGGCGGTGATGGCGGCGGTATGAAGGCTCGTTCGCCACCCCGTTTACCTTCTTTAAGAGCATCTCGCGCCGCAGCGCCTCGCACGGAGCAGCTATTACTGAGGCATGAAAGGAAACCCTGGGCACTTTCCAGGCTCCAGCGCCTCCGGCGGTGGATCGTCCCCATCCCAAACACCTGGGTAGACGTCGCCGCACCCCCACCTGACGCCGTACCAGGTGTGGCAGCGGGTCATGTCCCACTGAACCTCCAGCCCCGGCCCTCCTCTGGATCCATGAATCCCGCTCATGGGATCCCCTGGGCGCCATGTATATGGGCCGCCGTCTGACAACGGGCCCTGCATCGGCGGCACAACGCGGGGTTGGGCCTGGGCGGTATCTGCGGCGAGCCGACAGAGGCCACCGCCAGGCCGCCCGATACCACTGCCCCGGCAAGAAATTCTGTGCGTGCGAGCAGCTATTGCCCGAGCGTGTTCTGCATCGCCGCCGCCAGCGCGTCCACCGCGGGACCGCCGTCGCCCGACTGACACACCTTCGCTTGCAGCACAACGTTTTCCCGCAACCGGGTTTGGAAGAAGCAACGACGGTCGGTGGCCGGCTCCTGCTTGCTCCACGCGGCGTCGGTGCCGGTGATCGCACCCTTGGTGAACGACCAGACCTAGGTCGCCCCGTTGTCGATATGCATCGTGGTGGTCTGCCCCGAGCACCCACCCGTCCGGTCCAGGATCCGGCGAAACGCCCCGTTCGCCGCATCATTAAGTGGCGAACACACCGACCGCCTGCTTGACGTAGTGGGTCTCATCGGTGGGCGAATCCTGCATGACCGCGCTGTTGAACGAGTCCAGGCCGGGATCGTTGTAGACCTCGGGCAGCCCGACATCGGCGTAGTTGTTGCAGACTGGGAGGTCGATCCAATAATCCTGCACCGGCACCGTCGACGTGGCTTCCCACCCCATGGTCGCGCCGACGATGTTGCCCACCGACCCCTTGTCGAGCACCGCATGATTCACCACGCCCGGATCCGATGGCCGCGCGGCGGCCGCCGGCGTGGCGGCGAACCCGGCCAACACCACTGTGACAACGGCGCACGCGCGAGGACCGGCCGTGATGATCCCCCGTTCGCCTTGGCTGCCGGCGCCGATGTCTACCTCGGTTCGCTGTTCCCCGTGCACGGGCCGCGCTCCCAGCATGCCTTCTAGAGTAATTCGGGAAGTGGTGAGAGGTCGCATGTGCGGCACCCGGCGCAGCCGTACGGTGTACATGCGCGGCAGAAACGGTCGGAACGAATCAGAAGGGGTGAGCATGTCCCGCCATCGCGTCGTCATCATCGGAAGCGGATTCGGCGGACTGAATGCGGCCAAGGCAATCAAGCGGGCCAACGTCGACGTCACCCTGATCTCGAAAACAACCAGCCACCTGTTCCAGCCACTGCTGTATCAGGTGGCCACCGGGATCTTGTCCGAAGGCGACATCGCCCCGACCACCAGGCTGATCTTGCGGAAGCAGAAGAACGTCCGGGTGTTGTGGGGCGACGTGAGCGCGATCGACCTGAAGGCCAAGACCGTCACGTCACACCTGATGGGCATGCAGACCGTGACGCCCTACGACAGTCTCATCGTGGCCGCCGGCGCACAGCAGTCCTACTTCGGCCACGACGAGTACGCCATCTACGCGCCCGGCATGAAGACCATCGACGACGCGCTGGAGCTGCGCGGCCGCATCCTCGGCGCGTTCGAGGCCGCCGAGGTGGCCACCGACCCGGCCGAGCGGCGACGTCGGCTTACCTTCGTGGTGGTGGGTGCCGGGCCGACGGGCGTCGAGCTGGCCGGCGAGATCGTCCAGCTGGCCGAGCGCACCCTGGCCGGGGCATTCCGGACCATCACGCCCAGCGAATGCCGGGTCATCCTGCTGGACGCGGCGCCCGCGGTGTTGCCGCCGATGGGTCCCAAGCTAGGCCTCAAGGCGCAACGGCGGCTGGAAAAGATGGACGTCGAGGTCCAGCTGAACGCGATGGTGACCGCGGTCGACTACATGGGCATCACTATCAAGGACGAGGACGGCAGCGAGCGCCGCATCGAATGCGCGTGCAAGGTGTGGGCGGCCGGTGTTGCGGCCAGCCCGCTCGGCAAGATGATCGCCGAGCAGTCCGACGGAACCGAAACCGACCGCGCCGGAAGGGTAATGGTCGAGCCTGACCTCACTGTCAAGGGGCACCCGTACGTTTTTGTCATCGGTGATCTGATGTCCGTGCCCGGGGTGCCCGGGATGGCCCAAGGCGCGATCCAGGGGGCGCACTACGCCACCACGGCGATCAAGCGCGCGGTAAGGGGCCGCGACAATCCGGGCAACCGCAAGCCGTTCAAGTACCTGAACAAGGGCAGCATGGCCCTCATCTCCCGGTACAGCGCCGTCGCGCAGGTCGGCAAGGTGGAGTTCGCCGGCTTCATCGCCTGGCTGGCGTGGCTGCTGCTGCACCTCTACTACCTGATCGGCCATCGCAACCGCATCGCCGCCATGTTCGCCTGGGGGATCTCCTTCCTGGGCCGCAGTCGCGGCCAGATGGCCATCACCAGCCAGATGATGTACGCCCGGCCGGTAGTGAAGTGGGTGGAGCAGCAAGCCGAAGAAGGGACGCTGGCGGCGGCCGAACGCGTCGAGGCGGCCGAACAGAAGGCAGCCGGTTAGCTCAGGGCCTGATCGATATCAGCGATCAGATCGTCGATGCCTTCCAGCCCGACGGAGATGCGAACCACGCCGTCACCGAGGCCGATCGCGGCGCGACCCTCCGGGCCCATCGCCCGGTGCGTCGTGGTCGCAGGGTGTGTGACAAGGGATTTGGCGTCGCCGAGATTATTGGAGATGTCGATCAGCCACAGCTTGTCCAGTACCTCGAAAGCCCGCTGCTTGGCAGCGCTTTCCGGGCAGTCGAGCGCGAAGGTGACTACCGTTCCCCCGCCGGACATCTGACGTTTGGCCAGGTCGTATTGCGGGTGTGACGGCAGGTAGGGGTAGCGGACCCAACTCACCGCCGGATGGCTTTCCAGGAATTCCGCAATCCGGTGCGCCGAGGAATTGCTGTGTTCGACCCGAACCGCCAGCGTCTCAAGACCTTTGAGTAACACCCAGGCGTTGAAAGCGCTCATCGCCGGTCCGGTGTGCCGCATCAGCTTCTCCACCGGACCGTCGATGTACTCCTTGTCGCCGAGAATGGCGCCGCCCAGCACACGACCCTGACCGTCGATGTGCTTGGTCCCCGAGTACACCACCACGTCAACCCCGAGCGGAAAGCCCTGCTGCAGCAACGGTGTGGCAAATACGTTGTCCAGCACGACTTTTGCGCCGGCAGCGTGAGCAAGCTCGACCACCGCGGCGATGTCCACCAGCGACTGCATCGGATTCGACGGCGTCTCGAAAAACACCGCCGCCGTCGGCACCGACAGCGCCTGCTCCCACTGCGCGAGGTCGTCGCCGTCGACGAAGACGGTCTCGACGCCCCACCGCGGCAGGATCTCGTTGCACACCACGAAACACGAGCCGAAGAGGCTGCGCGCCGCGACCAACCGGTCCCCGGCGGCCAGCAGCGCGCCAAGCGAGGTGAACACCGCCGCCATGCCGCTTGCGGTGGCGAACGCCGCCGGCGCTGACTCGATCAGTCGCAACCGCTCCTCGAACATCGTCACGGTCGGGTTGCCGTAGCGGGAGTACACGAAATGGTCGAGCTCGCCGGTGAACGATTTCTCCGCAACGGCCGCCGACTCGTAGACATACCCGGACGTCAAATACATCGCCTCGGCGGTCTCTTCGAACCCCGAGCGCAGGAGTCCGCCGCGTACGCCGATGGTCGCCTGGCTGACGCCGTCGGGCAGCGCCTTCGGCGTGCGGACCGAGTGGCCCTCAGTCATCCCTGCTTCATCCTTGCTTCCAGGGCAATCCGATCGCTCGCCAGCCCGTTTCGCCCCGGTGACCGCTAGCGTCGAGATGACCTTCGAAGCCGTCCAGCACGTTGTAGGCCGGAGTGATGCCCGCCTCGGTTGCGACCTCGGCCGCACCGATGGAGCGGTTGCCCGAGCGACACAGAAAAATTACCGGCCGCTTTCCCTCAGCTGCTGCGGACGGCACCCGCTCCCGCAGGTCGTCGGCGAAATTCGCGTTGTACGTCCCGTCGGTCGCATTCCACTCGATGAACACCACCTCACGGCCAAGGCTGGAGAGGTCCGGCACACCGACGAACCGCCATTCGGCGTCGGTGCGTACGTCGACCAGCACGGCGTTGGGGTTGTCGCTGAGCAGCTTCCATGCCTCCAGGGGCGTGATATCTCCCGCGTAGGAACGTGGGTGCTCTGAGCTCATGCTTGTTTGACCTCGTCCTTCGTGAACTTTGTGAGCCACAATATCCGCGCTTGAGCATTCAAGGCTCGGCGAGAGTCCCCCCCTGCTTTCGGCGATGACTGACCTCGGATCGTAGCGATTGCGGTAAATTTAGAGGAAATCCCGAGTGAGCTCACGAGGGAGCAATGTCCGAACAGCTGAGCGCAGATCTCAAAGCGCTGCTCGACAGGATGGGGTCTCATCCCCCCGACGAGCCGCTGAGCCTGAGTATGGGCATCGAGATCGTTGAGCTGCTCGTCACGGTGGCCGCCGAGCTGGAGATGCTGCGAGGCAAACCCGAAGGACCGATCGGATGGTGAAGATCACCGGCTCGCTACGTCTCGCGCATTCAGCCGGCTAGCAACCTCACGGGCGCGGCCGCGCGCAATAGTCACCTCCGGCGCCGTGGCCAGTGCCTGGAATCCTCGCCCGAACACGCGGAGGTCGCTTTCCGGCACACCCAGCGCACCGCTCAGCGCGTCGGCGGTTGGCGAGCCAGCCGGGTATATCGCGCGGGCTGCACCCGGCGAAACCATGATGGTGTCCACCGGGAGCCCCAGAATGGTCCGGGCCTGCAGTTCGAACGCCGAAAGCCGCTGGCTGCGCACGGTCACCCAAGCGCTACCGGGCGGGCGTGGGGTGACATCGGCGAAGTAAACCTCGTCGCCGTTGATCATCAATTCGACACCGAAGACGCCGCGCCCGCCGAGCGCCTTGACGATTCGTGCGGCGATCGACTTGGCCGCGTCCAGCGCGGCCGCGCTCATCTTCTGTGGTTGCCAGGATTCCAGCACCTCAGCCTCGGCACTGCGATGACCGATCGGCGAGCAGAATTCGATGACCGGACCGCCTGCGCCTTCACTGCGCACCGCGAGCAGGGTGACAGAGAACTCGACCTCGACCACCGTTTCGGCCAGCACCCGCTGAGCCCCCGCACGTTGCCAGGCGGCCCCGATGTCGTCAGGCCCCGCGACCACCGACTGTCCCCGCCCAACCGCCCCGACCACCGGCTTCACCAGTAACGGATACCCGGCGTGGGCGCCCAGCGCCTCGAGCTCGCCGGCCGATCCGACGAACCAGAATGGGGCGGTGGGCAGGCCCAACTCGTCGGCAGCCAGCCGGCGCAGGCCCTCGCGGTCGGACGTGAGCCGCACGGTGCGAGCGCTGGGTACCAGTCGGGTGCGCGCGCTGTCGGGGCCGGCAGACATGGCGCCCTCCAGGGCCTCAAGGGCCCGGGCGGCGACCGCGTCGGCGGCGGTCACCACGAAGTCCGGATGCAGCCGTTGGACGACCTTCGACAGTTCGTCGGCGTCGGTCATCGGGATTACCACCGACTGATCGGCCACCCCGTGCGCGGGTGCATCCGCGTACTCATCGACGGCGATCACCGTCGCCCCGAGGTGCCGCAAGGCGATCGCCAGCTCACGGCTTAGCTCACCGGAACCCAACAGCATCACTCGTGGCCTGACGTCGGCTTCGGCATCCCGGACTTGCGGTGTCACGGCCATCGCGGTCGTCTTGTCGTCTGGTCCTTCGGTCAAGCCGTCAGTCACCGCTCAAGGATAGGTCCGGTGCGGGCGCCCTAGGGCTGGCCGGGAAGCAGCCGCACCATCAAGCCGTTGCCTTCGGCCAGCACGGTGTCGCTAAGCCCGCCCGCGTCCACCAATTCCGCGGCCACAAACGCCTTGCGGCCTTCAGTTCTGGTGACGCGACCACGCACCAACAACGGCGTATCGATCGGGGTGACTTGGCGGTAGTCGACGTGCAGGAAGGCTGTCCGGCTGATCGGCCGTCCCGCCGCGTGCGAGATCATGCCGAACATGTGGTCGAACAGCAGCGGCAGCACGCCGCCGTGCACCGCGTGGTTCCCCCCGACGTGAAACCGGCTGAAATATCCGGTCATCTCGACACCGTCGGGGGCGTACCGCGTCAATGTCCACGGCGGCAGCAGCAGGCTGCCCATCCCGGGTAGGTCAGGCGTCCGCCCGGCCGGCGCCTTGCCCTCGTCCGCCTCGAAGGGCGCGAGCAGCTTCACCAGATCCGCGGCGCGCTCGGCCGCGTCGTCCCAGACGTCCTGAGCGTCTTGGCCAGGGTCGGCGGACACCGCAAGGTCCTGCAGCTGACGCATGGCCGCGACGAACCGGCCGAATCCCGGACCGGGGCGGGCCGGGCCGTATTCGGGGAAGCCACCGTGATGCTCGTATTCCGGGTCGACATCTTTTGGATCCGGCTCGGCATCAGTCACGGACGGGCCGCCAGCACGTCGCGTCGCACGATCGTCTGATCGCGTCCCGGACCGACACCGATGCACGAAACATGCGCCCCGGCAAGGTCTTCCAGTCGCAAGACGTAGTCGCGCGCCTTGGCGGGCAAGTCATCGAAATCCCGCGCTGCAGAGATGTCCTCCCACCAGCCCGGCAGCTCCTCGTAGATCGGTTCGGCACGGGCGAGATCGCTTTGGGTCATCGGCATGTCGTTGGTGCGCTCGCCGTCGATGCGATAACCAACGCAGATCGGGACCGTCTCCAGGCTGGAGAGCACGTCGAGTTTGGTCAGGAAATAGTCGGTGATGCCGTTGACCCGCGTGGCGTAGCGGGCGACGACGGCGTCGAACCAGCCGCAGCGGCGCCGCCGCCCGGTGGTGACGCCGAACTCGCCGCCGGTCTTGGAGAGGTATTCGCCGTTCTCGTCGAACAGCTCGGTGGGGAACGGCCCGGAGCCTACGCGGGTGGTGTAGGCCTTGAGAATCCCGAGCACGGTGGTGATGCGGGTGGGGCCGATGCCGGACCCGACGGCCGCGCCGCCGGCGGTCGGATTCGACGACGTCACATAGGGATACGTGCCGTGGTCGACGTCCAGCAGGGTGCCCTGAGAGCCCTCCAGCAGCACCGTTTCGCCGGTCTCGAGCGCGGCGTTGAGCAGCCGCCGGGTGTCGCGGATGCGGTGGTGGAAGCCTTCCGCCTGTTCCAGGAGGGCGTCGACGATCTGGTGCGGGTCCAGCGCCTTGCGGTTGTAGATCTTGACCAGGATCTGGTTCTTCAGTTCCAGCGCGGCCTCGACCTTGTGGGTCAGCTGTTGGGGGTCGAGCACGTCGGCGACCCGGATCCCCATCCGGGCGATCTTGTCCTGGTAGCACGGCCCGATGCCGCGGCCGGTGGTGCCGATCTTCTTGCTGCCCATGTAGCGCTCGGTGACCTTGTCGATGGCCACGTGATAGGGCAACAACAGGTGCGCGTCGGCGGAGATCAGCAGCTTGGTGGTGTCCACGCCGCGGTCTTCGAGGCCTTTCAACTCGTCGAGCAGCACCCCGGGATCGACCACCACACCGTTGCCGATGACGTTGGTGACGCCAGGCGTCAGCACTCCCGACGGGATCAGATGCAGCGCGAAGTTCTCGCCGCTGGGCAAGACGACGGTGTGCCCGGCATTGTTGCCGCCCTGGTAGCGCACCACCCACTGCACGCGTCCACCGAGCAGGTCTGTCGCCTTACCTTTGCCCTCGTCGCCCCACTGGGCGCCGATGAGGACGATTGCCGGCATGACTTGCTCCCGCCTAATCCCACCTGTTTAGACCTGCTTATTGTGGTCCAGCCGGTGACCCACCCTATCCCAGGAGGTTGCAAGGAACGCATGAAAACCGGCTTGAAAACCCCGGGCGTCGCGGTGTTGCTGTTCGGCGACACCAGCCTGCCCGGGCCGCTGACCGGGCTACCCACCCACCGAGCCGCCGCAGACGCCATAGACGCTGCCATCCGGTTATGCCGGCGGCTGGTGGTGGTTGGCGTTGACGGCGATCTGGCCACGGTGCTGACCCGGCTGCTGCGCGCCGATCGGCTCGACATCGAGGTGGCTTACGTGCCGCGCCGCCGCACCCGGGCGACGCGGGTCTACCGCCTGCCCGCCGGACGCCGCGCGGCGCGGCGCGCCCGGCATGGTTCCGCGCGGCGGGTGAGCCTGATCCGCGACGAGACAGGGTCGGTGGTCGTCGGCCGGGCCAGCTGGCTGCCGCCCGACGGCGGGCAGCTGATCCACGGTGAGGCGGTCATCGACGACACCACATTGTTCGACGGCGATGTCGCCGCCGTGTACGTCGAGCCGACGCCGGGCATGCCCGGCCTGCGGGCCTCGGTGCGACGGGTCCGCCCAATCCGGCGCCGCTGGATCGCCGGCCGCGCGGCTCAGCTGGGCAGCACCGGTGTCGCTGTGGTGCGTGACGGTGTCCGCGCCCCCCGCACGGCTCGCCGAACGACGTTCTACCGCAACGTCGAAGGCTGGCTTTCGGTCCGGTAGTTTCGACCGGTGAACTTGCCTGCTCGGCGCGAATCGGTGCGACCCAGCCCCATCTTCTTGGCCCTAGTGGGATTGACGGCCGTCGGAGGCGTGCTGGCCTGGCTGGCCGGGGCAAGCGTGCGGCCGCTGTCGTATGCCGGGGTGTTCATTTTCGTGATCGCCGGCTGGTTGGTCTCGCTGTGCCTGCATGAATTCGGGCACGCGGTGACCGCCTGGCGGTTCGGCGACCACGACGCCGCCGTCCGCGGCTACCTGAACCTGGATCCGCGGCGCTACAGCCATCCCGCGCTCTCGCTCCTGCTGCCGATGGTGGTCATCGCGCTGGGCGGGATCGGCCTGCCGGGTGCCGCGGTGTATCTGCGGACCTGGTTCATGACGCCTAACCGGCGCACCCTGGTCAGCCTGGCCGGACCGGCGGCCAACCTGGTGCTGGCGGTGCTGCTGCTGGTGCTGACCCGGCTGTTTTATGACCCGGCCCACTCGGTGCTGTGGGCTGGAGTGGCGTTCTTGGGATTCCTCGAGCTCACCGCTTTGTTGCTGAACCTACTGCCCATCCCGGGCCTGGACGGATATGACGCTCTGGAACCGCATTTGAGTCCCGAGACGCAGCGCGCGGTGGCACCGGCCAAGCAGTTCGGCTTTCTTATTCTGCTGTTCGTGCTCCTGGCACCGGTGCTCAACCAATGGTTCTTCGGGATTGTGTACTGGTTGTTCGACTTCTCCGGCGTGCCGCACTGGCTGGCGGCCGCGGGCAATTCACTGACCCGCTTCTGGAGCCGCTGGTTCTAGGCGCTTGCCATATATGCGTCAGCTTGCATATATTTCACGCCATGGGCGCAGGCCACAATCACACCCCGGCCGAGACGGACGCGTCTCGGATGATTCCCCGCATGATCATGGCCGCAGCGATTCTGGCGGCCTTCTTTGTCGTGGAATTGACCACCTCGTTGCTGATCAACTCGATCGCACTGCTAGCCGACGCCGGGCACATGCTGACCGATGTCGTCGCCGTGTTCATGGGGCTTGGCGCCGTGACGCTGGCCCGGCGCGGCAGCTCGTCGCCCGCACGCACTTACGGCTGGCATCGCGCCGAGGTGTTCACCGCGGTCGCCAACGCCGGCCTGCTGATCGGGGTTGCCCTGTTCATTCTCTGGGAAGCGGTCCAGCGGCTTAAGCAAGCTCCGTCGGTCCCCGGCGTGCCCATGATTGTGGTTGCGCTAGCCGGCCTGGCCGCCAACTTCGTGGTGGCGCTGCTGCTGCGCTCACACTCGTCGGGAAGCCTGGCCGTCAAAGGCGCCTACATGGAGGTGGTCGCCGACACTGTCGGCAGCGTGGGCGTGCTCATCGCCGGGGTGGTCACCGTGACGACGCACTGGCCATACGCCGACGTGGTGGTGGCCGTGCTGGTGGCGCTCTGGGTGCTGCCGCGGGCGATCTCGCTGGCCCGCGACGCATTACGGATCCTTTCCGAGTCGTCGCCCACCCACATCGACGTGGAGGAGCTGCGCCGCGCGCTGGGCGCCGTCGACGGTGTGACCGAGGTGCACGACCTGCATGTATGGACGCTGTCGCCCGGCAAAGACATGTGCACCGCACACTTGACCAGCGCCGGCGACTCCGCCCGGGTGCTTCAGGACGCCCGTGCGGTGCTGTCGGCCCGCGGGCTGGAGCACGCCACCGTCCAGATCGAATGTCCGGGCGACGCCGGTTGTGCTGAGACCTTTTAGGAGCTGCTAAAGCCCCAGCGCTTTACGCGCCGCGGGGTCGCAATCGTCCAGCAGATCCAGGCAGCGTAGGTACTCGTCGGTTTCGCCGATCGTGTCAGCGGCCCGCGCCAGCACCGCCACACAACGCAAGAAGCCGCGGTTGGGCTCGTGCGCATACGGCACCGGGCCGAAGCCCTTCCAGCCGTTTCGCCGCAGCTTGTCCAAGCCGCGGTGGTAGCCCGTGCGGGCATACGCGTAGGCCGTGATGGCCTTGTCATCGGCCAGTGCCGCCTCGGCAAGTGCTGCCCAGGCCACCGAAGCCGACGGATACGCGGCCGCGACGATGCTCGGGTTCTCCCCGGCGAGCAGTTCCGCCTCGGCATCGGTATCGCCAGGCAGCAGGATCGGGTCGGGTCCCAGAAGATCTCCCATCGGCGTCATGGCTCCTATTGTGCAGATCGCGGCGGCAGGGTCGCTAAGCTCTCCAACTACCCACTCGATAGCGGGAGGAACAGCAGCAGTGGATCCACGCGAATCTCACAGCGAGCCGAGCGACGAGCGGGCCCCAAAATCCGCCGAATCCGGCGAAGACACAACCGAGGGGTACCCTCTGATACCCAGCGACTCCGAGAGCGAGACCGTGGTGATCAACAAACCCGACTCAGGGGTTAACGAGCCCGAGGAAAGCCCGGAAAGCCAGCAGCGCGAACGTCGCTTCACCGCGCCCGGCTTCGACGCGAAAGAGACCGCAGTCATCGCTACCACCCCGGAGCCCGCCACCGAAGTCTTCGCGACGCCGCCGGGACCGGGCGGCCCGACAGCGCAGCTCGGGTTGCCTCCAAAACCCGCTGTCCCCCAATCGATCCCGCCCCGGCTAGGGGGAAAGCTACGAACGTCCAAGCAAATCAACTGGGGCTGGGTGCTGGCAATGGTCGTGATCGTGTTGGCGCTGGCGGCGATCGCGATTCTGGGCACGGTGCTGCTGACCCGCGGTAAACACACGAAAGTCTCACAGGAAGACCAGGTTCGGCACACCATTCAAAACTTCGATGTTGCGATACAGCGGGGCGATCTGACCACGCTGCGCACCATCACGTGTGGCACCACCCGCGACGGCTATGCGGATTACAACGAGCACGCGTGGGAGGAAAGCTACCGCCGGGTCTCAGCGGCCAGGCAGTACCCGGTGATCGCCAGCATCGACCAGGTGGTCGTCAATGGTCAGCATGCCGAGGCGAACGTCACCACATTCATGGCTTACGACCCGCAGCTCCGTTCGACACGCAGCCTGGACCTGCAATATCGCGACGATCAGTGGAAGATCTGCCAGTCCCCGAGCGGCTAGGCCGGCCATCAGGTCCGCGGCCCCCGGGGGCTCTAGGGCTCGCCGAGACATAAACCACTGCGACGCGGATCGCGGCGTGTCTTGTACGTGGTTTATGTGTCGCGGGCCCGGCCTATCCGCTTAACGACTTTCCGGCGCAGTGCAGGTCGTTGCAGGCCTCCACAACTCGCTCGGTCATCGAAGCTTCGGCCTTCTTGAGGTAGCCGCGCGGGTCGTAGGCTTTCTTGACGCCCACTTCGCCATCGACTTTGAGCACGCCGTCGTAGTTGGTGAACATATGACCGGCGATCGGTCGGGTGAAGGCGTATTGGGTGTCGGTGTCGACGTTCATCTTCACCACGCCGTAGCGCAGCGCCTCCTCGATCTCCGACTTCAGCGAACCGGAACCGCCGTGGAACACGAAGTCGAACGGCTTGGAGTCCGCGGGCAGTCCCAGCTTGGCCGCCGCCACCTGCTGCCCCTCGGCCAGCACGTCGGGACGTAGCTTGACGTTGCCGGGCTTATAGACGCCATGGACGTTTCCGAACGTCGCGGCCAGCAGGTACTTGCCGTGCTCGCCGTGGCCCAGCGCGTCGATGGTCTTTTCGAAGTCATCCGGGGTGGTGTACAGCTTGTCGTTGATTTCGTTGGCGACGCCGTCCTCTTCGCCACCGACTACGCCGATCTCGATCTCGAGAATGATCTTGGCGGCCGCGGCTTCCTTGAGCAGCTCCTGCGCGATGACCAGGTTCTCGTCGATCGGCACCGCCGAGCCGTCCCACATGTGCGAACCGAATAAAGGATCGCCGCCCGCGCTCACACGCTGGGCCGAGATCGCGAGCAGCGGGCGCACATAGGTGTCCAGCTTGTCCTTGGGGCAGTGGTCGGTGTGCAGCGCGACGTTGATCGGATATTTGGCCGCGATGGAGCGGGTGAACTTGGCCAGCGCAACCGCCCCGGCCACCATGTCCTTGACCCCGAGCCCGGAGGCGAACTCCGCGCCACCGGTGGAGAACTGGATGATGCCGTCGCTGCCCGCATCGGCGAAGCCTTTGATGGCGGCGTTGACGGTCTCCGAGGAAGTGCAGTTGATGGCCGGAAAAGCGTACGAGTTCTCCTTGGCCCGTCCCAGCATCTCGGCGTAGACCTCGGGCGTTGCGATCGGCATGAGATTCCTCCTGATGGCTGGGACCGCTTCAGTATCGCAACAGCGGCCTTGCGGTGCCCATCCAGTCACCGACGTTTTTGGTCGCGTTTGTCAAGACCCGTGCCCGTCGCCGGTATGTTGAGAGATCGTGAGTACCGCCGTGGTTGCCTTGCCCGACATCCTCGACCCGATGTACTGGTTGGGCGCCAACGGTGTTTTCGGGTCCGCGGTGCTGCCCGGGATTCTGGTCATCGTCTTCATCGAGACCGGGCTGCTGTTTCCGCTGCTGCCAGGGGAGTCGCTGTTGTTCACCGGCGGGCTGCTGGCCGCGCACCCGAACCCACCGGCGAGCATCTGGGTGCTGGCGCCCTGCGTCGCGGTCGTGGCGATACTGGGCGACCAGACCGGATATTTCATCGGGCGCCGGATCGGGCCGGCGCTGTTCAAGAAGGAAGATTCCCGGTTCTTCAAAAGGCATTACGTCACGGAGTCGCACGCTTTCTTCGAGAAATACGGGCCCTGGGCGATCATCCTGGCTCGGTTCGCGCCGTTCGTGCGGACGTTCGTACCGGTCGTCGCCGGGGTGTCGTATATGCGCTATCCGGTATTCCTTGGGTTCGACATCGTCGGTGGTATCGCGTGGGGCGGGGGCGCGACGCTGGCGGGTTACTTTCTGGGCACCGTGCCATTCGTGCACCAGAACCTGGAAAAGATCATCCTGGCCATCTTGGTCATATCGTTGCTGCCCGCGATGATCGCGGCCTGGCGTGGTTACCAGGGACGCCGGCGCGCGGCTACGAAGCCCGACCAAGTGCCGGACTCAGGGCACCCGACTTCTGCGGTACGCAACGAAAGCGTCTAGCAGTTCCGGCCTGTCGATCGAACTGCGCTGCACGGCCTCGCCCGGCGCCGCCCCGAGCAGGATGCGCTTGATCGGGATTTCCAGCCGTTTGCCGGTCAGCGTCCGCGGTATGCCCGGAACCGCGAGGATGTCGTCGGGCACATGCCGCGGCGAGGCATGTGCACGAATGGCCGCCACGATTCTCGACCGCAGCTCGTCATCGAGTTCGATCCCGTCCGCTAAGGCCACGAACAGCGGCATCCAGTAGCCGCCGTCGTCCTGCTCGACACCGACCACCAGGCAGTCGTGCACCTCGGGCATGCCCTCCACCGCGGTGTAGATCTCGGCGCTGCCCATCCGGACACCCAGCCGGTTCAGGGTGGCGTCCGAACGGCCATGCACCACAACCGATCCCCGGTCGGTGATGGTGATCCAGTCTCCGTGACACCACACGCCCGGGTACTTGTCGAAGTAGGCGGCGCGGTAACGACTGCCGTCGTCGTCGTTCCAGAAGAACACCGGCATCGACGGCATCGGCTTGGTCAGCACCAGTTCGCCCTCTTCCCCGATGACCGGACGGCCCGGGCCGGACCAGGCTTCGATGGCCGCGCCCAGGCAGATGCACGACAGCTCGCCGGCTACCACCGGCAAGATCGGGCAACCACCGAGGAAGGCCGTGCAGACGTCGGTGCCGCCGCTCATCGAGATCACCGGAACCGACCGGCCGAGCCCCTCTTGCACCCAACGGAATCCGGATGCCGGCAGCGGCGAACCCGTGGAACCCACTGCGCGCAGCCCCTGCAGCGGGTACGACGCACCTGGCTTCAGCTCCTTTTTGGCACAGGCCAGCAGGTAGCCGGCCCCGGCGCCGAGCACCGTGACACCCGCCTCCGCGGCGACCCGCCAGAGGCCATCGGTCGTCAAATGGGTTGGGCTGCCGTCATAGAGCACGATGGTGGAGCCGACGAGGAGGCCGGAGACCAGCAGGTTCCACATCATCCAGCTGGTCGTCGAGTACCACAGGAAGCGGTCGTCGGGGTGCAGGTCCAGTTGCAGACTCAAGTACTTCAGGTGCTCGAGCAGGACACCGCCGTGACCGTGCACGATGCCTTTCGGCTTCCCGGTGGTTCCGGACGAGAACATCACCCAGAGCGGGTGTGCGAACGGGACCGCAACGATGTCGAGGGGGGCATCCGACGCCACCGCCGTCGACCATGGGACCACGTGATCGTCGGCATCGTCGAGGCCCCTGTCTAATTCGAGACCAAGCCGCGGCACCACCACGGTGGCCCGCAGCGTAGGCATCGCCCGCCGGATCGTGGCCAGCTCCGCGCGCCGATCAATGCGCTTGCCGTCGTACACCGATCCGTCGCTGGCCACCAGCACGGTCGGTTCTACTTGGCCCAACCTCGCTATCACGCCGTCGACGGCCAAGTCCTGATTGCATACCGCCCAGATCGCGCCCACGCTGGCGGCGGCCAGGGCGGCAACGACGGCCTCGGCGACGTTGGGCAGGTAACCGACCACAGAGTCGCCGGGTTTCACCCCCAGGCTGCGCAGATAGGCCGCGAACGCCGCGGTCTCCCGCTCCAGCCGCGCCCACGACCACTCGGTCGAACCGTCTTCGCCTACGACGATCAGGGCAGGGCGCGCCCCGGTGGCGTGCCGGAACACCTCGGTCGCGTAGTTGAGCGTGGCACCGGGAAACCACTCGGCTCCCGGCATGGACTTGTTGCCCAGCACCGCGCGGGGTGGGCTGGCTGCCTGGATGTCGAAGTAATTCCAGACGGCGTCCCAGAACCATTCGATGTCCTCGACCGACTTGCGCAGGAGTTCGTGGTAGTCGCCGTAGTGGCCACGTCCGGTCTCGGCGAGCCAGGCCAGGAAGCGGGTGAGGTTAGCTTCGGCCAGCGTCGCCTCATCGGGAATCCAGCCGCCGGGTTCGGTCATGTCTCGCTCATTCAGAGGGCCCATCGCCGCCGTCTCCTGCTGTCACGGCGGTGACGTTACAGGCGGCCTCCATCAGCATCCATCCCGACAGCTGCACCGACAGGTCCCGTTCGGCAATCTCGGAACTGTTCACCGCACCCTCGACGAACTGCGCCTCCTTACCATCGACGCTGGGCAGCTCGGCGTCGCGGTCCCAGAACGCGCCGAACAGCGGCAGCCCGTTCACTGTTTGCCGGTAGTCCCACGCCGATTTCGCGCTGGCCAGCACTATCTGCCGGGCGGTATCGCGGGCCACGGCGTCGTCGGCCGAGTCACCCGGCAGCGTGGTGGCGACCAGCGCGAGATATCGGGCGGTGACACCGGAGAACAGGCCGCCGTCCCCACCGCCGGTACCTCGCAGCACGCCAGCCGGCGCCACGTGTTCGCTGACGGCCGCGACCAGCCGATGCACGCGCGCCGCGTGCCGGGCCCTGACCTCCGCACCGGTGCGTGCCGCCAGCTCGGTTTCCAGGCCGAGCACCACGCCCTGGCAGTAGGTGTACTGCGCGCGGACCAGCGAGCCGGCTTTAATCCCGTCGAATACCAGGTGCGTCTCCGGATCGATCAACGTGCGGTCGATCCAATCGGCCATCTGCCCGGCCCGCTTCAGCCGATCTCCATAGCGGGCGAGGAAGATCCCCGCCGGGCCGTTGGCCGGGACGTTGAAGAACTGGTCTTGCTTGCGCCACGGAATCCCGCCGCCGTCCTCGGGCACCCAGGCTTTGACGAACTGGTCGGCGAGCTTGGGCAGTGCGCGCCGGCGCTGCACGCCGGCTATCCGGGCGGCACGTTCCAGCGCCAGCGCCAGCCAGGCCATGTCGTCGTAATAGTTGTTGATCCACGAGAAGTTGTTGCGCAGGCGGTGCGTGCGGACTTGCCGGTTGATCTTGGTACGCCTTTCCGGCTGCGGATCGCGCAACTGCGCGTCGACCAGGCAATCCAGCAAATGCGCCTGCCACCAGTAGTGCCAGGTGCCGAAACGTCGGTCCCGCCGCGTTGCCGGCCAGGCCACCACTCCCAGTTGGGTGCCGGGCAGCCCCCACAGCCGTTTCAGGTGTCGTTGCGTGACCGCGGCTTCCGAGCTGGCCGCCCGGTTGACCCATAGCTGATCCATACCTGCCGATCCTGCCTCATCGGGCCGGTTCGGCAGCCAGGGCCAGCAGCAACTGGCGAAGTCCGGTCAGCGAGTGCGCCGGCAAAAACAGATCGCAATAACGCAGGGCCGCGGCCATCGAACCCGCCAGCGGCTGGAATTCGCTGTGCGCCGCACGCGGATTGAGCCACACCAGCATCGCGGCGCGGCGACGCAGCCTGGCCATTGCGTGCGCGAGCACGTCGGGAGGATCGCTGTCCCAGCCGTCGGAGGCGATGATCACCACCGCGCCGCGCAGCGCATTCCCATGTGGCGGCGCCAGCAGAGCACCGACACTGCGACCGATGAACGTGCCGCCGTACCGGTCGGTGACTTTTTCGTTGGCTCGCTGTAGCGCTACCTCAGCCGAGCGGTGGGACAGCACCGAGGTGAGTCGGGTCAGCGATGTTGAGAACGCGAAGACCTCGGGGCGGATCCCGGCCTGCCGCAACACCGCGGCCCGCATCAAATGCAGATAGACCGTGGCGTAGGGCTGCATCGAGCGGCTCACGTCGCAGGCCAGGACGACCCGCCGGGGCCTGCGGCGCGGCCGCGTCCGAGCCAACACCACCGATTCCCAGCCGGTCTTACGCGATGCGTTCATGGTGGCCCGCAGGTCGATCCGCTTGCCGCCGGCGCTGGGTTCGAACCGCAAGCTGCGACGCCGCGGCCAGCGCGCTGCGGTCGCCTCCAGCCAGGAGCCGAGCAGACGAAGATCTTGCGCGTCGAAGCGGTCAAACGGTTCGTCGGCAAGCGCGGCTATGCGGCTGGGCAGGACGTCTGGCACAAGGAGACGCGAGCCCCCGGCGTCCATTGCATCGGTGGCGCTCCGGGTGGCCCAGGGCAGCGTTTGGGCGGCGCCGGATCGGCTGCCCGCTCGCTGCACCGCGCCGACCGCCGGTGTTTTGGGACCCGGAATGGGTAGGGACGAGCCGGAACCGCTCGCGGCATCGGGTTCTGACGCGCCGAACACCGCTGCGAAGAGCGCGTCGAAGGCGCTGAGGTCTTCCCTCCGGTTGACCAGCGTCAGCCTGGCCGCCCAATACAGCGCCGACGTGGTGTGTGGCGCCAGCTCTCGGAGCGCTTGTACGAAACTGGCCTGACCATCTGCGGAAACCAGCACTCCCACGCCGCGCAGCCGTGCCGCCAGGGCGGCCGCGAACGCCGCCAAATCGACGCCCCGCAACAGCAAGGGAGTACTCACGGGCGCTAACGTCTCCGGAGCAGCAG
The DNA here is from genome assembly GCA_963784665.1 of uncultured Actinomycetota bacterium. GTDB lineage: Bacteria > Actinomycetota > Actinomycetes > Mycobacteriales > Mycobacteriaceae > Mycobacterium. The sequence continues at coordinate 323,083 of CAWASA010000013.1, read as the reverse complement.
CCAGATCAGCACCAGCACGACGAGCGCCGCCAGTGCCACCGCCCCGTACTTCTTGAGCTGGTCGCCACCGGCGAGCTCCAGCAAGTCGATGGGCTCGGGCTCGGTCGCAGGGGCTCGGCGAGTTCCCGGTACCGGATTTGCCGGCCAGGCCGGAATCGGCTCCTCGTCACCGGCTGGGGTCGCCACGCCTTCGGCGCTCTTCGCCGCCAATTCGGTCTCCAGCGATTCCACGAACTGGCCCAGCAACTTTTCCGACACCTGCTGCAGCATTCCGCTGCCGAACTGCGCCAGCTTGCCGACGATCTTCAGATCGGTGTCGACGGTGACATTGGTGCGCTCCCCGTCCTCCTGCAGCCGGGCGGTGACCGTGGCCGCCGCGTTGCCGGTGCCCCGCGATTCCTTGCCCTTCGCGTCGATGACCGCGCGGTGCTGGGCGCGGTCCTGTTCGACGAAACGCACTTTGCCGCTGAATTCGCTGGTGACCGGCCCGACCTTGACCTTGACCTTGCCGAGGTAGTCGTCGCCCTCATGGCCGGTCAGCTGCGCGCCCGGCATCAGCGGGATCACCTGCTCCAGGTCGCACAGCACGTCCCAGGCCTGCTCGATGGGCGCGCTGACGGTGAACTGGTTGGCGATCTTCATGCTGCGGGTCCTCTCAGGTGCGGCTGTACTCGCTGTATTCGATATACGCGTCGCGAATCAGCTTACGGTCGTCGGGTGTCTTGGCCAGCGCCCCCAGGCTGGTCACTGCGGCCGGGTTGACGAGATCCGCGACGCCGAGCGTCACCAGGGCGGCGACCCAGTCGATGGTCTCGGCCACGCCGGGCGGCTTGTCCAGGTCGAGATCGCGTGCGCGGCCTACGAATTGGGTGGCATGCTCGATCAACGCAGCGGTCGCGCCCGGCACCGTCCGGCGGACGATCGCGGCGGCCCGGGGCGCCTCCGGGTAGTCGATCCAGTGGTACAGGCAGCGGCGACGCAGTGCATCGTGCAGGTCGCGGCTGCGGTTTGACGTAAGCACCGCGATCGGCGGCCGCTCGGCGACGAAGGTGCCCAGCTCGGGAACCGTGACCGCGGATTCGCCGAGGAACTCCAGCAGCAACGCTTCGAATTCGTCGTCGGCGCGGTCTATTTCGTCGATCAGCAGCACCGGTGGGGTGGGGCCGCGATGTCGTACACAATGCAGGATGGGCCGATCCACCAGGTAGGTTTCGGTGTACAGATCCGCTTCTTCGATGCCGGTCCCACGGGCCTCGGCCAGCCGGATGGACAACAGCTGGCGTTGGTAGTTCCAATCGTAGAGCGCCTCGTTCGCGGTCAATCCTTCGTAGCATTGCAGCCGGACCAGGGGTGTATCCAGCACCGCTGCAAGGGTTTTGGCAGCTGTGGTTTTGCCTACTCCGGGCTCGCCCTCCAGCAACAGCGGCCGGCCGAGTGTGACCGCCAGATAGATCGCCGACGCAGTCCCCGTGTCGAGCAGGTAGTCCTGCGCGTCGAACCGGCTGATCACGTCGTCGGGGCTGGCGAACAATACTGAAGTCAACTTAAGGCACCGATTCCAGTAGGCGCCGGTAGTCGTCCCAGGTATCCACGTCGAGCGGAACCGGGCCGTCCACTTCGAGTTCGCGCACCGGGTACCGGTCCGACTGCACCAGCTTCCAGACCCCCTTGTCGCCGTGTAGTTGTGAAAGCTCGCCGAACATGTTGCGGCTGAACCAGAATGGATGCCCGATGCCGTCGGCATAACGACACACCGTGATATCGGCGGCTGCGGCGATTATTCGCCGCAGGGTGGCCGGCTCGACGCAAGGCTGATCGCCGAGCATCAGTACGATGCCGGCCGCTCGCGGGTCCACCCGTTCCAGCGCGACCCGCAGGGATGCCGAACACCCGGTGCCGAAGTTCGCCCCGAGGTTCGGGGTCACCACATCGACCCCGTCCAGCGCCACCGCGTCACGCACCGCTTGCGCCGCGCCGCCCAGGGTGACGATGAGCTGGTCGAACCCGGCGCGGCGGGCGACCTGCAGCGTCGCACCGAGCAGGGTCGTATCCCGGTATGGCAGAACCTGTTTGGGCGTGCCCAGCCTGCGGGACCCGCCGGCCGCGAGCACGACACCGGTGATCGGCGGCGCATTCATCGGCCGACTGGCCGGCTGGCGAACGCCGTGCGGCATCCCGCGCCGCAGAACCAGTAGTCCGTGCCGGCCAGCTGCAGGTGCTCGGTGGCGGGTCCGATCGACACCGTCATGCCGCAGACCGGGTCGACCGCCTCGGTCGGGCCGCCCTTCAGCGGAACAGCGTGGCTCAGGCCGCCGCGGATACCGGCGATGAGTTCGGCCGCAATGGAAACCGCGATCTCTGCGGGGGTCTTGGCGCCGATGGCCAATCCCACGGGCGTATGCACCCGCGCCCGTTCGTCCGCGGAGAGGTCGAGCGAGTCGAGGATCGAAGCACCGCGAATCTTGCTGGCCACCAGACCGATATACCCGACACCGTCATCCAACGCCGTGCGGATGATCTCGGCCTCCGGTCCGCCATGGCTGGCAATCACCACGGCAGTCCGCAAGGCGGTGGCGTCGGCCGCGTCGCTGTCACGACGGACGTCGTAACCCAGCACGCCGCAGAGTTGGGCCAAGGCCTCCGCGATCGGAGTGGCTCCGTGGATCCGGATCAATGGCGGTGGCAGCTGCGGCGTCAGGAAGATCTCCAGCGATCCGCCGGAAAGGCAAGGGTTGACGACGACGCAGGCGCCCGGCGCCTCGGGGAAGTGCACGTCGCCGTCGGGAAGCACACGCAGTAAAACGCTTTCACCGGCTTGCAGCGCTCCCAGCGCCGCCTTGCGGACGGAATTCTGCGCGCACTGGCCGCCGACGAAACCCTCGATTGTGCCGTCCGCCAGCAGAATCGCCTCGTCTCCCGGATAGGCCGAGGCGGGCGGCTGCGCCCGCACCACGGTCGCGTGCACAAACGGTGTCCGTGCCGCCAGCAGCTGCTTCGCTCGCTCACTGATCGTCATTCACGACCTCTATATCGGCGGTCTGGCCCGGCCCTGCATGGCCTCCCAGACCCGGGACGGTGTCAGCGGCATATCGGCGTGGCGAACGCCGAACGGAGCCAACGCATCCACTACCGCGTTCACGACGGCCGGCGGTGATCCGACGGTGGCCGATTCACCGATTCCCTTCGCGCCGATCGGGTGATGCGGCGACGGCGTCACGGTGTGCCCCGTCTCCAGATGCGGCACCTCGACCGCGGTCGGGATCAGGTAATCCATCAACGACCCGCCCAGGCAGTTACCGTCCTCGTCGAAAGCGATCATCTCCATCAACGCCATCCCGATGCCGTCGACGATGCCGCCGTGCACCTGCCCCTCGATGATCATCGGGTTGATGCGGGTACCGCAATCGTCGACGGCCAGGAAGCGCCGCACTGTGACCACCGCGGTGCCCGGATCGACGTCCACCACACAGAAGTACGCGCCGTACGGATAGGTCAGGTTCGACGGGTTGTAGCAGACTTCGGCGTCCAGCCCGCCCTCGATCCCCTCGGGCAGATCGCCCGCCCCGTGCGCACGCATCGCGATGTCCTGGATTGTGACCGACGCCGACGGGTCACCCTTGACGTGGAACGAGCCCTTCTCCCAATCCAAGTCGGCGACCGACACTTCGAGCATGCCCGACGCGATGATCTTCGCCTTGTCACGCACCTTGCGGGCAACCAGCGCCGCGGCCGCGCCCGAGACCGGAGTCGACCGGCTGCCGTAAGTGCCCAGCCCGAAGGGTGTCTGGTCGGTGTCGCCGTGCACCACGTCAATGTCTTCGGGCGGGATGCCCAGCTCCTCGGCGACGATCTGCGCGAACGTCGTCTCGTGGCCCTGGCCCTGACTCTGAACCGAAAGCCGCACAACGGCTTTACCCGTCGGATGCACGCGCAGCTCACATCCATCGGCCATGCCGAGGCCGAGAATGTCCATGTCCTTGCGCGGGCCGGCCCCGACGGCCTCGGTGAAGAAGGACATCCCGATCCCCATCAGCTCACCGCGTGCCCGTCGCTCCTGCTGTTCGGCGCGCAGCGCGTCGTAGCCGATCATATCCATGGCCTTGCGCATGGTGGCCTCGTAGTCACCCGAGTCGTACACCCAGCCGGTCTTCGTGGTGTACGGAAACTGCTCGGGCCGCAACAGGTTTCGCAGTCGCAGCTCGGCCGGGTCCATCTTCAGCTCGAACGCCAGGCAGTCGACCAGCCGTTCGACGAAGTACACCGCCTCGGTGATCCGGAACGAGCACGCGTACGCCACCCCGCCGGGCGCCTTGTTGGTGTACACCGCGGTCATGTGGCAGTACGCGGCTTGCAGGTCGTAGCTGCCGGTGAACACCCCGAAGAAGCCGGCCGGGTATTTGGTCGGCGCCGCCTGCCCGTTGAACGCACCGTGATCGGCCAGCACATTGGATCGCAACGCCAGAATCTTGCCGTCGTTGGTAGCCGCGATCTCGCCGACCATGATGTAGTCGCGCGCAAAACTGGTGGACGTCAGGTTCTCGCTGCGGTCCTCCATCCATTTGACCGGCTTGCCCAGCACCAGCGAGCCGACAATCGCGCACACGTAACCGGGGTAGATCGGCACCTTGTTGCCGAAGCCGCCGCCGATGTCCGGTGCGATCACCCGAATCTTGTGTTCGGGCAGGCCGGCGACCAACGCATACAAGGTGCGGTGCGCGTGGGGCGCCTGCGAGGTGGTCCACAGCGTCAGCTTGCCGGTGACCGGGTCCAAATCGGCCACCGCGCCGCAGGTTTCCATCGGCGCGGGGTGTACCCGGGGGTAAACCATCTCCTGCTTGACGACCACGTCGGCCTTCGCGAACACCGCCTCGGTAGCGGCGGCATCACCGGTCTCCCAGTCGAAGATGTGATTGTCCAACTTGGCGTCGAGGTCGGTGCGGATCACCGCCGCGGAGGAATCGAGCGCACGCCTGACATCTATGACGGGATCCAGCGGGTCATACTCGACGTCGATCAACTCCAGCGCGTCGCGCGCCGAATACCGGTCTTCGGCAACGACGAACGCCACCTCTTGACCCTGGAACCGCACCTTGTCGGTGGCCAGCACGGCCTGCACGTCGTTGGATAGCGTCGGCATCCAGGCCAGGCCCTTTTCGGCCAGATCCGCACCCGTCACGACCGCTTTGACCTTCGGATGCGCAAGGGCGGCGGTCACATCGATGCTGACGATGCGTGCGTGCGCATAGGGCGAGCGCAAGATCGCCAAATGCAGCATGCCCGTCAGCGCGACGTCATCGACATAGGTGCCGCGGCCGCGGATGAAGCGGGGATCCTCCTTGCGCAGCATCCGGCCGTGGCCGCACGGCTTTTGGTCGTTGTCGGCGGTGTCTTCCGGTGACGGTGGGCGAGAGGCCCCTTCTTTCACGGTGGTCATGACTGCGCCTTTACGGTGGAGTTCTTGGCGGCCCATTGGATGGAGCGCACGATCGTGGTGTATCCGGTGCACCGGCAGATCTGCCCGGAGATCGCCTCGCGGATGGTCTCCTCGTCGGGGTCGGGATTGCGGTCCAGCAGGGCGCGGGCGGTGATCATCATTCCCGGTGTGCAGAAGCCGCACTGCAAACCGTGGCAGCGCATGAACCCTTCCTGCACCGGGTCGAGCTGACCATCAACGGCAAGTCCCTCCACGGTGCGGATGCTGTGCCCGGAGGCCATGACGGCCAGCATCGTGCAGGACTTCACCGGCACTCCGTCGACGTCGACCACGCAGGTTCCGCAGTTGCTGGTGTCGCAACCCCAGTGAGTTCCGGTGAGCCGCAGCTGATCACGCAGAAAATGCACGAGCAACATCCGGGGTTCGACGTCGGCGGTCACCTGTTCGCCGTTGACGGTCATGCTGACTTGCATTGCTAGATCCCTTCGGCCGTGGTGCGCACACGTTGGGCCGCGCTGCGCAATGTGCGGATGGTCAGTTCGGAGGCCAGGTGCCGCTTGTATTCGGCGGTGCCGCGGATATCGGTCACCGGATCACAGGCTTGCGCGGCACGCCGGCCCGCCTCGGCGAAAGTCTCGTCGGTGGCCGGCTGGCCGACCAGAGCCGCCGAGAGCTCAGCCAGCGCAGCCTGATCGGGGTTGACGGCCGTCAGGTCGACGCGGGCTGCGGCGATCGTCGCTTCTTTTTTTCTGCTGTCGAGTGTGAGACTCGCTCCGGCGGCCGTCACCGCCCAGTCGCCGACTCGGCGTTCTACCTTCGCGTATGCGCTGGATGTGTTGTGCCGCAACGGGATGCGCACTTCGACCAGCATCTCGTTGGAGGCGAGTGTGGTCTCGTACGGCCCGGCCAGGAAGTCGTCGATCGCAATCTCGCGTTCACCCGATGGCCCCCGGGCCAGGCACACCGCATCCAGCACGGTACACACTGTCGACAAATCCTCGGCCGGATCCGCCTGGCAGAGCGAACCTCCGAGGGTGCCGCGATTGCGGACCACAGGGTCGGCGATCACGCGCTCGGCGTCGCGGAAGATCGGGCACACGGCGGCAAGCGTGTCCGACTCCAGAATCTCGCGGTGACGGGTCATGGCGCCGATGCGAACCAGGGTCGGATCGGTGATCACGTATCCGAGCTCGAGCGCCAAGTCGTTGATGTCGACGAGGTACTCGGGGTTGGCGATGCGCAGCTTCATCATCGGCAGCAGGCTGTGCCCGCCGGCGACGATTCGCGCCCCCTCCCCCAACCGATCCAGTAGTCCGATGGCGTGGTCGACGCTGGTCGCGCGTTCGTATTCGAAAGGCCCGGGTACTTGCATGCGCCACAGTGTCAGCCCCCCTGACACGGGCGTCAATAGCGAGTTAAGGAATCCCTGAACTCGCCCTGAACTCGCCCTCTACCTGCGTGTCATGGTGTATTCGCCCGACCAGTTTGGCCAGCGGGCGACCCCCGCCGCCCCAGCGGTTGGCGATGATGTCGGCGGCGATCGAAACCGCGGTCTCCTCCGGAGTGCGCGCGCCGAGGTCCAGTCCGATGGGACTGGACAACCGGCTCAGCTCGGCGTCGGTCAGCCCCGCGGCTTTCAGCCGGTGCATCCGGTCGTCGTGGGTGCGGCGCGATCCCATCGCCCCCACGTAACCGACGTGGGGCAGGCGCAGTGCGACCTCGAGCACCGGGACGTCGAACTTCGGATCGTGGGTGAGCACACAGATCACCGTGTGTCGGTCGATGGCGCCCGCCTCCGCCTGGGCGGCGAGATACCGGTGCGGCCAGTCGACGACGACCTCGTCGGCCGTCGGAAAGCGCGAACGCGTCGCGAACACCGGGCGGGCGTCGCATACGGTGACCCGGTAGCCGAGGAACGACCCTTGCTGCGCCAGCGCGGCGGCGAAGTCGATCGCGCCGAACACCAGCATCCGCGGCGGCGGAGCGTGGCTGGACACGAACACCTCCATGCCGTCGCCGAGACGCTGCCCGTCGGGTCCGTACTCGAGGACCTCGCTGCGGCCCACCGCCAGCAGGCCACGCGCATCGTCGATGACCGCGGCGTCGGCACGCGCCGAACCCAACGATCCCGCTACGGGTCTGTTCGGGTCCGGCCGGACGACGAGCCTGCGGCCGACTCGCTGTGCGTCCGGGTGGGCGATGACGGTCGCGATCGCCACCGCACGATGCGCACCGATGTCGTCGGCCACCGCGCCGAGTTCGGGAAAGGTCGCCTGCGACATCGACTCGACGAACACGTCGATGATGCCGCCGCACGTCAGGCCGACCGCGAAGGCGTCGTCGTCACTCACTCCATAGCGTTCCAGCCGTGGTGTCCCGGTCTTGGCCACCTCGGTGGCGAGCTCGTACACCGCGCCCTCCACACAACCACCCGACACCGAACCGGTCACCGAACCGTCCGGCGCCACCACCATCGAGGCGCCCGGCGACCGCGGTGCGGACCGGAAAGTTCGCACCACCGTCCCCAGCCCCGCGGTCTGACCGGCACGCCAGATCGACATCAGCTCGGCAAGCACGTCACGCACGCATCCCAACGTAAGCTCAAACTCGTGACCCCGGCTCAACTTCGGGCCTATTCGGCGGTGGTGCGTTTGGGCTCGGTGCGAGCGGCCGCCGCCGAGCTCGGTCTTTCCGACGCCGGAGTTTCCATGCACATCGCGGCATTACGCAAGGAACTCGACGACGCGTTGTTCACCAGGACGGGTGCCGGTCTGGCGTTCACGCCCGGCGGACTGCGCCTGGCCAGCCGCGCTGTCGAAATCCTGGGTCTGCAGCAACAAACCGCCATCGAGGTCACCGAGGCCGCCCACGGGCGCCGGTTGCTGCGGATCGCCGCGTCCACCACGTTCGCCGAACACGCCGCGCCCGGCCTGATCGAGCTCTTCTCGTCGCGGGCCGACGACCTGTCGGTGGAGTTGAGCGTGCATCCGACGAGCCGGTTCCGCGACCTGATCTGCTCGCGCGCCGTCGACATCGCGATCGGCCCGGCCAGTGAACATTCGATCGGTTCCGACGGCTCGATCTTCGTGCGGCCCTTCCTGAAATATCAGATCATCACCGTTGTAGCGCCGAATAGTCCACTGGCCGTGGGCATTCCAACGCCCGCGCTGTTGCGCCAGCAGCAGTGGATGCTCGGCCCGTCGGCGGGCAGCGTGGACGGCGAGATCGCTACCATGTTGCGTAGCCTGGCAATTCCGGAGTCGCAGCAGCGAATCTTCCAGAGCGACGCGGCCGCACTCGAGGAGGTTCAGCGGGTTGGTGGTATCACATTGACCATCGGCTTCGCGGTGGCCAAGGATCTTGCGGCCGGGCGGTTGACGCATCTGAGCGGTCCCGGGCTGGACAGGTCGGGCGAGTGGTGTGCGGCGACATTGGCGCCGTCGGCCCGCCAACCCGCGGTGTCGGAGCTCGTCCGCTTCATCACCACCCCGAGATGCACCCAGGCGATGATCCGGGGATCCGGCGTCGGCGTGACCCGGTTCCGCCCGAAGGTCCACGTGACGCTGTGGAGTTAGCGCGGGTCGAGTGTGCGTCCACGGCCTCGGGAGTGCGTCCTGTGCGGGCAAATCGCCAAAACCCAGCCGTCACCGCACACTCAAAGCCGTGAGCGCACACTCGATGCGCTCCGGGGCAATTACCAGGCGCGGGTCATGTCCGCGTGCTGCCGGATCCAGGCATGCATCGCGATCCCGGCGGCAACGCCGGCGTTGATGCTGCGCGTCGAGCCGAACTGGGCGATCGACACCGTCAGCGCCGCACCCGTCCGGGTGTCGTCGGTGATGCCGGGGCCCTCCTGACCGAACACCAGAAGACACTCCCGCGGCAGCGCGGTTTCCTCCAGGCGTGCCGCGCCGGGGACGTTGTCCACCGCGACCACGGTCAAACCGGCTCCCGCCGCGAAGCCCAGCAGCTGCGCGGTGCTGTCGTGATGGCACAGCCGCTGATAGCGGTCGGTCACCATGGCACCGCGGCGATTCCAGCGCCGCCGCCCCACAATGTGCACGGTGTGCACGGCGAAGGCGTTCGCGGTGCGCACCACCGAGCCGATGTTGGCGTCATGGCCGAAATTCTCGATCGCCACATGCAAGGGGTGACGACGCCGATCGATATCGGCGATGATCGCTTCCCGGGTCCAGTACCGGTAGGCGTCGACGACGTTGCGAGTATCGCCCTCCCGCAACAGGACTGGGTCATACCGCGGATTATCGGGAAGCTCGCCCACCCAGGGCCCGACACCATTTGCCGGTGTCACCCATTCGGTAGGGCCGAGTTCGCTCATCGCTGCGTCCACACACCGGCATGCGTGCCGTCTATCGCCACCGTCGCGTACAGCAGCGCCTCGTTGATTTCACCCTGAGTGCACAACGACGCGCTGACGTGCACCGCGTCCAACGCGGCGTCGGGCAGGATCAGCACCGACGACCCGTACGCCGTGCAGGCCGGGTTCAATCCCCGGCCGGGAACACTCGGTGATGCGAGCAGCATCATCGGGCCGCCGCGCTTGGCGGAGTCGTCGCGATACCGGGCCGCGACGGCGTCGGCTTCCAACCCCAGCAGCATGTAGCCGTTGCCGGTGAACGCCGCGGGATCACCAAGCTGGGCCTTGGTCACCGGGGTGCCGTCGGCCCGCCAGGCCGACAGGCTGGTCGTCTTGACCACCAGACCGGTGTCGTTGGCGTTCGTCGGCATCAACCCCACCGGGAAAGCAGCCGGGTAGGCCGAGGAGGTATCGGGGATCCGGTCGCGCGGCGAGTAGCTGTACACGCCACGGACCTGACTTCGATCCTTCAGCGGCCCAAGGCAAACCGTGCCGGTGAGCCGGTCGGGAGGCGCCGACAGCGGCGAGGGAATATCACGCACATTGGCCGTCACGTTGTCGCAGCTGCCCAGGCCGGCGGACTCCATTGGGTGTGCCAGCGCACCGTAGAGCCCGAAGCGGATGTCCTCGGGTTTGGCGTGCGGGGACTTCGGGGACGCCACACTGGCCGAGACGTCGATCAGCACATAGTCGTCGTCCCAGCGCAGATTCGACACCGACATGTTCCAGCCCAGCAGTGCCAGCGATTCTCCGAGCCGTGCGCCCTGGGCGCCGTAGGGGCGAACGGGATGGGAACTCGAGCAGCCAACCAGGCAGGCCGCCGCGCAGGCGGTAATCGCAAGGACGGTGCGCACAGCGATAGCGGCCTAGCCCAGCCCCAGATCGGCAAGGCCCAGCACGCTGCGATAGGGCACTCCCTCGGCTTGGATGGCCTCGGCGGCACCCGTGGCGCGGTCGACCACGGTGGCCACGCCGACCACCTGTCCGCCCGCGTTTTGGACGGCGTGCACCGCTGTCAGCGCCGAGGCCCCCGTGGTGCTGGTGTCCTCCACTACCAACGCCCACTTACCGGCAACGTCGGATCCTTCGATAAGACGTTGCAGGCCATGGGTTTTCGTTGACTTGCGCACGACGAACGCGTCGATGGGACGCCCCGGCGCGTGCATGATGGCCGTGGCCACCGGGTCGGCGCCCAGGGTCAGGCCGCCGACCACCGCGTAGTCCCAGTCGCTGGTGAGTTCGCGCATCAGCTTGCCGATCAATGCGGAGGCCCGGTGGTGCAGGGTGGCACGCCGCAGGTCGACGTAGTAGTCGGCCTGTTTGCCCGACGACAGGGTGACCCGGCCGTGCACCACCGACAGTCGTCGTACCAACTCCGCCAATTCCTCGTGCGGGGACCCGTGCTCAAGTTCGACCACGGCCGCCGCCGACTCGCTTGGTGACCGCCCGCATCAGGGTCCGCGGAATCATTCGCTCGCCGGAGATAATCGCCTTGTATTGCAGACCCGGAATGCTGATCACCTTGCCGCGGGCGATATCGGCCAGGCTTTGACTGACCACGTCGTCAACCTCGAGCCACATGAACGACGGCACCTTGGCCATGTCCATCCCGGCCCGGGCGTGAAATTCGGTGTGGACAAACCCCGGGCACACGGCGTGCACCCCGACGCCGGTGCCTTGCAGGCCGGCGGCCAGGCCCTCGCTGAACGAGATCACCCACGCCTTGGACGCCGAATAGGTCGATCCGCGTCCCGGCACCAGTCCGGCGACGCTGGCGATGTTGATGACGCTGCCGGCGCCGGCGTCGAGCATGGCCGGCAGGGCGGCCCGGGTGAGGTGCATGACCGCGGTCACGTTGACGTCGAGCTGCGCCTGCAGCAGCGCGGGATCCGTTGTCCAGAACTCGCCGGACGTGGCGAAGCCGGCGTTGTTCACCAGGACACGTACTCCCCTGGCGAGGCGCTCGCCGACCTTTTCGCGGTCGGCCCGATCGGACAGGTCGGCGGGAAGAATCTCGACGCTGCCCGCCTTGCCTTCCAGTTCGCCCGCCAGTTCGGTCAACCGGTCAACGTCGCGAGCAACCAGAACCAGGTCGTAGCCGTCGCTCGCGTAACGTCGCGCGTAGCCGGCGCCGATCCCGGACGTAGGCCCGGTGATCAGGGCTACAGGGCGAGGCATGAGCGACAGTGTAATGACCGGGGCTCAATCCTCCCCGGCCCCACCCGGCGCACTATCAGTGCTGGTAGTTGGTGGCCTGATGGCCGTTGCGCCCGGTTGGCGGCGGACGGCGCACGGCGTCCGGGCGACCCTCTGATCGACTCTGGTCCCGGCGCACCGGCTCGGGGGCACGGCGACCCGCCTGAACATCCGAGCCCAGCAGTCCGGCCACATCCTGCTGCGCGCGCCTGGGGGGCAGTTCCGCGCGGGCTACGGGCGCCAATGGACGGCTCGGCGACGCATTGCGTAGCCCCGTCGGCGCCCCAGTCTCCGCAGCGGTCTCCTTCGGCAGCGGCGGCAATACCCGCAGCAGGTCGTTGAACTGGCGCACGGTGCGCAGCCCCTCGTCCCATTGGGCGCGGGTGCTGGTGACGGGCAATGCGACCAACGTCCAGTTCTGCTCGTTCCACATGATCTCTGCGCAGTCGGGTGCGGTGTGCGCAAAGGTGACCATGCGGCGGTCGCAGGCGCGCCGGGCCGCGTCCAGGTTGGTGGAGTACACCATCCGCGGCCCGATCGCACCCAGCAGCCAGATGTCGTTTTCCCGCGGCTCTTTCAGTCCCTTGAGCCGCAAATCCATCACGACGTTGGTGCCCACTTTGCGGTGCAGCGCGATCACCGTGGCGACTTCCTCGAGGTCGAAGATGTACACCGCCTCGCCGCGGATCTGCCCCAGCACGACGTTGTAGGTGGAAACGTCGCCCACCGTCGACATCACACCGCGCTTCCAGCGCTTCAGGATGTCGGTTGATTCACGCTCGTAGTCGAAGCCGTGCGACCGGGCCCACGATTTGCGGCGCCTGCTGCGCCCGCGGCGTCGATCAAGATCGACGTACAGCAGCACCGCCGCACCGACAAAGCACAGTGCGGACAGCGTGAACCAAAGGGGGACCATCCCAAACAGGGTATCTTCTGTTAGCCCGTAACCGGGAATGCGACCATGTCACAACCGCGCATCAGGCTCGTGACGGCGAGGCCGACAGGTGACCCGGCTCGGCGAGGGGGCGACGGTCAGCTCCCCGCTCCGTCGGAGTCAGCAGATTCCGGGCAGCAATGGTGCACATTCGTGGGAGAATCGCCGCGTGCCGCGCACCGTCGCGATTGGGCTCGCCATCTGGAGGAAGCCATTGCGATGAAGGCGTTTCGCCGCTTGTTCTCGCCCCTCACGGCTACCAAGAGGCTGTTCGGCTCGATACTGCTTGTCGCACTGTCAGGCCTCGGCCTGTTGTGGCCCCTCGCCCAACAAAGCATCAGCGCGAAGTCCGCACCGACCGAAGCCCCAGTCGATTGGCAGTCAGAGATCAAAGACTATGCCGCGACCTATCGCGTGGCTGCCGACGGACACGTGGCGGCCACGGAGGTACTCACGGTGCAACTGGGCGCGTCCCGACACGGCATATTCCGCTTCTTCCCCGTCGCCGACCCCACCGACCCGCAGGCGCGGATGGTTCCCACCGTCACCGGCATCACGATGGACGACCGGGCAGTACCGGTGAGCTATGAGTGGCGCGACAGTCGCCGCGTGTACGTCGCCAGGATCGGCGACCCAAACGTGACGGTGAGTTCGGGTCTTCACACGTACGCAATCAGCTACACGGTCGACGGCGGACTGGTGCGGCCGTCGACGGCGCCGGGGAAGTTCACCAACCGCGCCGGGGTCAACCCGACCGCACCGACCGCGTCGTTCTACTACAACGTGGTCGGCTTCTGGATGATGAAGATTGATGCCGCGCACGTGAGCATCGACCTGCCCGGTCCGTCCGGGCTGGTGCAATGCGCCGCAGACGACACCGGAGCGATTCCATGCGCAATCGCGGGCGCCGGTACCGACCACGTCACGGTGACGACCGGAGGTCTGCCGCCGCAGAACCCGGTCACCGTGCGGCTTGATCTGCAGGTGCCACTTCCGCACCGGGCCACACTGCCGTGGACCGTGCGCTTCGACAAAGTCTTCGGTCGATCGGTTCCGGTGGCCGGCATAGTGGCACTGCTGTCAGTTCTTACTGGGCTGGGCGGTTATCTGTGGGACCGACGGTCACGCGAGGCATCCCCCGGGGCTCCGGTGCTGTACGTCCCGCCCGACGGGCTCGGACCCGTGCAGACCGCCTACATCGTCAACGAGAAGGTCGGCGACCACGCCCTGGTGGCGACGTTGCTGCACATGGCCGAGCGGGGACTGGTGCGGCTGGACAGTGCCAAACCCACGCGCTGGACCATCACCGGCACCGGCGACCAGTGGGCGGCCGTCGACCCGGTGACCTGGGAGGTCGGCGACGCGCTGGGCGTCACCACCGCCGGCGCTAAGTTAAGTGTCACCGGCAGCCAGACCGCAGGTCTCAAGCTTTCGGATGCAAAGGATCGGCTTGGATCCAGTTGCCGATCCTGGGCCCGCACCGAGGGATTGGTGATCAGTGTCGCCGCGGAGTGGGTCGGGCGGGTGCTGGTCATTCTCTGCCTGGTGGCGGCGATCGTCGGGTTCGCGGGTTTTTTCACGTGGACCATGTGGGGTCTGCCGTTTGCGGCATTCGCGATCGCCGGCATCGGGTTGCTCGCCGGCGGCGTCGGTACCCGCCGCACCCCGTCGGGTCGGCGGATATGGTCGCGCGCGGCCGGCTTCGAGCGACTGTTGGCCACACCGTCGGCCGAGGACCGGTTCGACTACGCCGCGCGTCAAGACCTGTTCATCTCCTACATCCCCTACGCCGTGGCCTTCGGCGTCGCCGAAACGTGGGCCGCCAAGTACCGGGCCGCAACAGGGTCGGAACCCCCGATCCCCACCTGGTATCCGGTCTCCCTGAGCAGCGGTCCGGCCACGCTGTACTCGTCATCCGGTGGATTCGCCAGCTTCGACTCCGCTGTGTCGGCATCGATCAGCGCCTACAACGCTTCCCAGAGCTCCTCGTCCGGCTCGGGAGGGTCGAGTTTCAGCAGCAGCGGCGGCAGCTGGGGCGGGGGCGGTGGCGGTGGCGGTGGTACGTGGTGACCGCAGCCGGGAACGACCGGCACAACAACAATCAGGCTGGGACATTCCCGGGCCAAAGGAGGTAGTGATATGCCAATAGGTGTCACCGTGCTCATCGGCGTGATCGCGCTGGCCGGGCTGGTAATGCTCGGCATCATCGGGTTCAACTCGCTGCGCCGACTCGACGTGAAGGCCCAGGAGGCACTCGGCGGCATCGACGTCCAACTGACTCGCCGTGCCGACTTGGTGCCCAACCTGGTCAACACCGTCAAGGGATACGCGGCGCACGAGAAGTCGGTCTTCGAGGAAGTCACCGCCGCCCGTGCGGGTGCGGCCCGGGCAGCGGCGTCCGGCACCGTCGACGAGAAGGCTCAGGCGCAGGGACGGTTAGACCGGGCGATCGTCAACGTGCTCGCCGTCGCCGAGAACTACCCGGACCTGAAGGCCTCGACCAACTTCCTGCAGCTGCAGGAGCAGCTCACCGAAACCGAGAATCAGTTGGCGTTCGCGCGCCAGTACTACAACGACGCGACGGCCACTCTGAACCAGCGAGTGGTCACGATCCCGTGGATGTTCTTCGCCGGTCTGGCGGGTGTGACCCAGCGGCCGTTCTACCAGGCGCCGGAGGGTCAGCAGGCACCGCCGCAAGTGCAGTTCTAAAAGGCCAGGCCGGGGCGCCAGCGGTTGGCGCCCGGGCATCAGACTCAGCCCAGTACCAGCGAATCGCCTCCCACGCTGACGTTCACCGGAACGGTGTCGCCGTCGTGCACCTCACCGGAGAGCAACAGCTTGGCCAGCTGATCACCGATCGCCTGCTGCACCAGCCGGCGCAACGGCCGCGCACCGTAGACCGGGTCGAACCCGCGCTGCGCCAGCCACTCCTTGGCCGGCAGCGACACCTCCAGCGCGAGGCGACGCTGAGCCAGCCGCTTCTGCAGCTGGGCGAGCTGGATGTCGACGATCTGCACCAGTTCTTCCGGGTTCAGCGCATCGAAGATCAGCACATCATCAAGGCGGTTGATGAATTCCGGCTTGAAGGTGGCGCGCACAGCGGCCATCACCTGCTCTTCGTTGCCACCCGATCCCAGGTTGGACGTCAGGATCAGGATGGTGTTGCGGAAGTCGACGGTGCGGCCCTGCCCGTCGGTGAGCCGGCCCTCGTCGAGCACCTGCAACAGCACGTCGAACACGTCCGGGTGGGCCTTTTCCACCTCGTCGAACAGCACCACGGTGTAGGGCCGCCGTCGCACCGACTCGGTCAGCTGACCGCCCTGCTCGTAGCCGACATAACCAGGCGGGGCGCCGACCAGGCGGGCCACCGAGTGCTTTTCGCCGTACTCGCTCATGTCGATGCGGACCATCGCGCGCTCGTCGTCGAACAGGAACTCCGCCAAAGCCTTGGCCAGCTCGGTCTTACCGACACCGGTGGGCCCGAGGAACATGAAAGCCCCGGTCGGGCGGTTAGGGTCGGACACTCCGGCCCGGCTGCGCCGCACCGCATCCGACACCGCCTGCACGGCCTTCTTCTGCCCGATGACGCGGCGGCCCAGCTCGTCTTCCATGCGCAGCAGCTTGGCGGTCTCGCCTTCCAACAGCCGTCCGGCGGGAATGCCGGTCCACGCCGACACCACGTCGGCGATGTCGTCGGGGCCGACCTCTTCCTTGAGCATCACCTGCTCGCGCGCCTGGGCCTGCGGGAGCGCGGCATCCAGTTTCTTCTCCAACTCGGGGATGCGTCCGTAGCGCAGCTCGGCGGCCTTGGCCAGGTCCCCGTCGCGCTCGGCCCGCTCGGATTCGCCGCGCAGGGTCTCCAGCTGTTCCTTGAGTTCGCGAACGACGTCGATCGCGCTCTTCTCGTTCTGCCAGCGGGTGGTGAGTTCGGCCAGTTTTTCCTTATGGTCCGCCAGCTCGGCGCGCAGCTTCTCCAGCCGCTCCTTGGACGCCTCGTCCTCTTCTTTGGACAGCGCCATCTCTTCGATCTCGAGCCGGCGCACCAGCCGTTCGACTTCGTCGATCTCAACCGGCCGCGAGTCGATCTCCATCCTCAGCCGGCTGGCCGATTCGTCCACCAGGTCGATGGCCTTGTCAGGCAGGAAGCGCGCGGTGATGTACCGGTCGCTCAAAGTCGCGGCGGCCACCAGCGCCGAGTCGGTGATACGCACGCCGTGGTGCACCTCGTAGCGGTCTTTGAGCCCGCGCAGTATGCCAATGGTGTCCTCCACCGACGGCTCGCCCACGTACACCTGCTGGAAACGACGCTCCAGTGCGGCGTCCTTCTCGATGTGCTTGCGGTACTCGTCGAGCGTGGTGGCGCCGACCAGCCGCAGCTCGCCGCGGGCCAGCATCGGCTTGATCATGTTGCCGGCGTCCATCGCGCCCTCGCCGGTCGCGCCGGCCCCGACGATGGTGTGCAACTCGTCGATGAACGTGATGATCTGCCCGGCCGAGTTCTTGATGTCGTCGAGCACGGCCTTAAGCCGCTCCTCGAACTCGCCGCGGTATTTCGAGCCCGCGACCATCGATCCGAGGTCCAGCGCGACGATCGTCTTGTCGCGCAGACTTTCCGGGACATCGCCGTCGATGATGCGCTGGGCCAGGCCCTCCACGATCGCGGTTTTGCCGACGCCGGGTTCGCCGATCAGCACCGGGTTGTTCTTGGTGCGCCGGGACAGCACCTGAATGACGCGGCGAATCTCGTTGTCCCGCCCGATAACCGGGTCGAGTTTGCCTTCGCGGGCTTGGGCCGTCAGGTCAGTGGAGTACTTCTCGAGTGCCTGGTAGGTGGCCTCCGGCTCGGGACTGGTGACCCGGGCGCTGCCGCGTACCTTGACGAATCCGTCGCGCAGCGCCTGCGGCGAGGCGCCGTGGCCGGTCAGCAGCTTGGCGACGTCAGAATCGCCGGTCGCCAGGCCGACCAGCAGATGCTCGGTCGAGACGTACTCGTCGTCCATCTCGGTGGCCAATTGCTGGGCGGTGGTGATGGCGGCCAGTGACTCGCGGGACAGCTGCGGCTGAGCGCTGGCGCCGCTGGCCTGGGGCAGCCGGTCCAGCAGGTGCTCGGTTTCGGTGCGGATGGTCGCGGGCTCGACGCCGACAGCCTCCAGCAGCGGCGCGGCGATCCCGTCGGTCTGCGTCAACAGGGCCATCAGCAGGTGAGCGGGCCGGATCTCGGGGTTACCGGCAGCCGAGGCCGACTGGAGCGCCGCGGTCAGCGCCGCTTGGGTCTTGGTTGTCGGGTTGAAAGAGTCCACGACATCTCCGTTCGGGGTAGGTACCGAAAATGCTTGTCGGGTTGTTCAACGCCGTCAAGGTTGAGTCTGTTCCGCTCAATTTTATCTCTGTGGCAGCATTTCGCCGATGACTGAGCCCGAGGACCCCGACGAGCGGGTGGCCGAGCTGGAACGCTAGCTCGCCGAGGCCAGGTTCGCCGCCGCACGCGCGCATGCATCCGCTGAGCAGTCGGCGCTGCCCGACAGCAGTCTCACACCGCCGTCGCGCAAGGTTCCCATGACGTTCGGGTTGGCCGGGCTGCTGCCATTCCGCTGGTGGTACGTGTGGATGCTCCTCATGGTTGCGGTCGCACCGATCGCCTTGTGGGTACCGCTGCCCAAGGTGTTCGCGGCGGTGGCGGTGCTCACACCGGCGGGGATCTCTGGCGCGCAGCTGTGGGGCACGCGGACCAGGATCGGGTTACTAAGGCAGGGCTCCCCGGGTCGCGACCGTCATTGAAACCGAGATGCTCTCGCGTGCAACATATTACAGCGAAACCACCTGGTACAACGTCTACCTTCCGGTGGCGCACGGATGGACCGTGACACGGGAGCGGTGGTTCGCCCGAACACCAGGACGGGGGTTCGCTACAAGCTCGACGTTCAACAGGGGCAGCTCGTGGTTGCATGGGCGTGAATCCGTCGACGGGGTGATCCTGGCCGACGAGCGCGATCGGGCGCGGCCCAGTGCGTGAAGTCTTTCGCCTACGACCTCGACCGCGGCGACACGGGTTGCTGTTCGGCATTAAGGGGATCGACGGGTCACCGTATCCGACGAAGCGGCGTTGGCACTGCGGCGCCCGGGCGGGGAGTTCCTGGGGTGTGGGATACCGACACAAGTTAGAAGACGAGGAATCCTCATAACCCCGGGGGACCAGACCCCGAGACCGATCAGCGACATCAAGCCCGGAAACAGTCTGAGATGACCCGTACCGGACTCAATTGACGCAGCGGATCACGGCTTAGCGCCCAAAGGCTTGCGCTTGCATCACGTTGCGGCGAGCCTCCCAAGTTCTGCGCCGAACGAATGGTGCCATGTGGTCGCTGCGTTCGAACGGGATGGGAAGGTTTGGCATTGGCCAACGTCGGAGACACCGTTCGACGAATCCGCCTCGGGAATGGGGTCAGCCTTGGTGGATTTTCACGCCTTACAGCCAATTCCGCCGACCTTCGCTGAATCCGCTGACGGAATCGATGCGCAGCGCGGGCAGGGGCATGGCGACCGGACTGACGGATCGGATGGCTCGGATGGCTCCGTGGCCGATGCATCGTATATCGGTCGAAGACCGACGTTCTGCCATGGACGCCCTGATGGTGGTGCCGTCGGGCGCGGCAACATGGCGATTCTCAGTCCTGATGTTTTTGTCGAGCCTGGTTGCGGCGATCGGGCTGCTGCAGAATTCCGCGGCGGTCGTGATCGGCGCGATGATGATCGCGCCCCTGATGGCACCGATCATGGGGATTGCTGCCTGCCTGATCATGGGATGGGGACAGCGGCTGCTGCGCGGGCTGGTGCTGGTGTCGGTGTCTGCGGCGGGTGCCGTCGCGGTGGGATGGGTATTCGCCACGTTGCTGGCCGTCACCGGAACCGGGCTGCCCACCCAAGTGGTTGAACGGTCCAGCCCCGATATCCGAGACCTACTGGTTGCGCTCGGGGCCGGCGCTGCCGGAGCGTACGCCACCGTCCACAAGAAGATCTCCGGAGCGCTGCCCGGCGTCGCGGTCGCCGTCGCGGTCGTCCCACCACTGGCGGCAGTGGGTGTGCTATTAGGCTATGGGCAACCGCAGTTGGCCCGGGGCGCGGCGCTGTTGTTTATTACCAACTTGGTCGGCATCGTGCTGATGGCGGCCGTGGTGTTCCTGCTGACTGGCTTGGTCCCCAAACACCGGTTCCGCACGCATCGCCACTGGATCGTCGGCTCGGTGGTTATGGCTGGCGGGTGTGTACTGGCGGTCACATTGATTCTCACACCACGATTTATCGCCATCAGCGGCCGTGCCCACGATCTCAAGGTCGCCACGCAGACCATCACGAATCTGCTCGAATCCAGCAGCAGACTCAGCCATGTCACCACCTCGGGCAGCACGGTCCGAGCCGACATCACCGGCCCAACGGCGCCCCCGCCGGTACAGGACGTGGCCGCCAGTCTCAGTCGCGCACTAGGGCACCCGGTCACGGTGCAGTTGGGATGGATACCGGTGCGAGATCCCGAGCACAGCCAGCCGGACACGCCACGGCTGCCGCTGAGCGAGCTGAGCCCGGTGGTCGAGAAGTGGCTGGCCGGGCAATCGTTGACGCTGCAAGGGCTCAGCTATCAGTCCGGGACGCTGGTGGTCTCCACTGCCGGGCCGCATCCACCCAGGAGTTCCGAGGACCTGACGGCGCTGATCAACGCGCGGTTCCACTACCGCCTGCCGGTCAGCCTGGCCTGGACCCGCGCACCCGGGGCAATCGGGTCCAATGACACCGAGACCGCACTGGCCACCGCGCGCACCACCGCCGCGACATGGGCGTCGACCAAGCCCGAAACCGCGGTCCTGAGTGTCACCGGGTCCGCCAAAGCGATCACGCTCACCCTCATCGGGAAGACCAAACCAGATGTCGACAGCCTGCAAGCCGACGTTCGCACCGCCTTGCCGCAGGCCACGATCACCATTCAATGGGTACCCGGCGACCTGTTGATCATCGATACGCCCACACCCACCGAGACAGCCACGCCCAGGCCCAACCCCGTATTGACGACAGACCTGGCAACCACACCACTGCGATAACTACCGGTGATCGTCGAGGCGTACGCAGGTTCAGCCCATGGAAGCGCCTCGCTTCATCTTCGGCGTGGGCAACCGCCGGTCAGACGTACTGCCGCCACGTCGAATCAGGTGTTGCGGGCGGTCGTCAGATGGTGCGGGTGGATCGGACTAGAAAACCCCTAATACCCCCGGGTAAGCGCGATCAGTGTTGAGTGGGCGTCGCCGAGGTGCACTTCCCACCACGGCGTGGGTGGCTGCCGCCCGACTGGCGCGACCAGCGTCCGAACAGCGAAACCCGCTTGCCGCCGGTGACGGCCTCATCCGCGGGTGCCGGTGCGCCGGTGACCGCACCGAGGTGCCGATCCTCGTCGGGGCGGATGTCCTGGTCGTCGTTTACCGGGGCCATGTCGTGCCGCAACCCTTCGAGTTCGCGTTGAACGTCTCGCCCGCGACCCACAGCTTGCCGAGCGGCGGCCAACAGCACGCTCAACCCCACCCCGGCCACCACGCCGACCACGATCCCATACAGGAACAGGGTGCCAGTCGACCCGGTGATGTGATAACTGAACACCGCGAACTGGTCGGTCAACAGGTGGGCGGCCCCCGCATTGTGCAGCACCGCGACCACCCCGACTATCACCGCGGCCAGCAGAAGGAACAATCCCAGAAAAATCAATCCAGTGATGACCGACATTTCGGCACCTCCACGTGCGCGGACACACCTTCCAGCAGATACCCCGCCGAAAAATTGTCAATACTTCGCGTCGACGCACGAAGAAGGTCCACATAGATCGGTTCGTCGCCTCATCGCAAAAGGTCCGGATCGTTCGACACGACCCGGGCCGCCGCGCTGACCCCGGCCCGGCTGGGACGGCTGCTGGTCAAAGCCGGCCGTGGACATCATCTAGACCGCGACGTCGAGCGGTTGCGGGAGGTCTTCACCGACACCTAACTGCACCAGGCAGCCCAGGTCGAAACCGCAATGGGGATTCAGCTCGCGGCGCTGCTCGATCTGTTCGAGGCCGCGTGCACCGCTGCCGACGAGCTGGCCGAGATCGGTGACGCGCGTGCCCGCTCCACCGATTCGCGAGGATTGAAAGCGTTCGCAGGATCCGCACCGATCACTCGCGCCAGCGGCAAGACCATCGTGTTGTGCTGCTGGGCCGTCACCGCAGCTGTGCTCATCTCGATCGCGGGCGTGCGGCGGGCCTAGAATCGGGGCCCGTGGGCTTAGAGGACTCCGATGCGTTGCGGGTGCTGCGCGACGCCTTCAAGCAGGACTCGGGTCTCACCAACGAGCTCGTCCACCGGTTCTACGACCACTGGTTTGCCCTCGACGTCTCGGTACGCGACCTGTTCCCACCCGAAATGGACGGTCAGCGCGCCGCTTTCGCCCACGCATTGCACTGGGTTTACGGCGAGCTGGTGGCTCAACGCGCTGCGGAGCCGGTGGCCTTTCTTGCTCAGCTCGGCCGGGATCACCGCAAATACGGTGTGCTGCCAACCCATTACGACACATTGCGTCGCGCGTTGTTTGCGACGCTGCGTACCCACTTGCGCGATCCAAGCCGGGGGGCCTGGACCGATGCCGTCGACGAGGCGGCCAGGCAGTCGCTCAACCTGATCACCGGTGTGATGAGCGGCGCCGCGGACGCCGAAGAGGGACCCGCCTGGTGGGACGGCACGGTCATCGAGCACATTCGGGTCTCGCGTGACCTCGCGGTCGTTCGGCTCCAACTCGACCGCCCGATGCGTTACCACCCGGGCCAGTACGTCAACGCCCACATTCCGCAATGCCCGCGCCGCTGGCGCTACCTCAGCCCCGCCATCCCGGCCGATCCGGACGGCGGAATCGAGTTCCACGTCCGCGTGGTTCCCGGCGGCTTGGTCAGCACCGCCATCATCAACGAAACGCGGCCCGGCGACCGGTGGCGGTTATCCAGCCCACACGGCAGCCTGCGGGTCGATCCTGACGGCGGGGACGTGCTGATGGTCGCCGGCAGCACCGGTCTGGCGCCACTGCGGGCGCTGATCATGGACCTCAGCCGTTACGCGATGAACCCACGGGTGCACCTGTTCTTCGGCGCTCGTTACCGCTGCGAGCTCTACGACCTGCCCACCCTGTGGCAGGTCGCGTCACACAATCCGTGGCTGTCGGTGTCGCCGGTCTCGGAGTATCCCGGCGACCCGTCGTGGGCCGCCGACTATCCCGACGTCACGCCGCCGCGCGGCCTGCACGTGCGCCAAACCGGCCGGTTGCCCGACGTGGTGACCAAGTACGGCGGCTGGGGCGACCGGCAGATCCTGATCTGCGGCGGACCGGCGATGGTGCAGGCCACCAAGGCCGCGCTGATCGCCAAAGGCGCCCCGCCGGAGCGCATTCAGCACGACCCGCTGTCGAGGTGAGTGGAGGTAAGCATGCGTGTCGTCAAACTGCGCGACCCATCGTCATCGGTAGCCGCGGATTTCGTGCCTGACGCGGGCATGATCGGCACCTCGCTGAGTGACGCCGGCGTCGAGCTGCTGGGGCAACGACGCGGCCTGGATGCCTACCTCGCGGAGGGCAAGACGATGGGCATCCCGATTCTCTACCCCTGGGCAAATCGGTCGGGCGGTAACACCTATACCGCGCAGGGCACGACGGTGACCCTGACGCCGGGCGAAAACGGCGTTCGTGCCGATCCGAACGGGTTGCCCATCCACGGGGTCCTGGCCGCCTACCCAGGCTGGCGGGTGACTGCCGAGTCAGCCAACGAGCTGGCCGCCGAAGTCGACTTCGGCACCGATCCCCGGTTGCTGGCCAGCTTTCCGTACCCGCACGTGCTGAGCGTGGCAGTGCGGCTGGCCGAACGGACGCTGACGGTTCGCAGCACCGTCACCCCGACCGCCGCCTTGGCCGTCCCGATATGCTTCGGCTTCCACCCCTATCTACAGGTGCCCGACGTCGCCCGCAGCGAGTGGATCATCGAGACGCCGCCGCTGCGACATTTGCGCCTCGACGGTCAGGGGCTGCCTACCGGCGAGTCAGAATCGCAACCGGCGCGGGAAGAATCATTGCGCGACAAAGCTTTTGACGATGCCTACGACCAGGTAGCCGACGGCGCGGTGTTCGCGGTCACCGGCGGCGGACGCCGCCTGGAGGTGCGCTTCGAACACGGATATCCGGCGACACAGATCTTCGCGCCGGTCGCCGAGGACCCCGAAAAAGCCGTAGTGTGCTTCGAGCCGATGACCGCGCCGACCGATGCGCTACGTCGCGGCGGCTACCGCTGTGCGCGTCCGGGCGAACCGGCGGTCGCCCAGTTTTCGATCCGCGTTTGATCAGCGGCCGCTAGCGCGCCCTACGCGGCTGCCACACCACCACGGCAGTGCTCTTGGGCACCACCGCGACGTCGCGGCGCTGGCCGGCACGCAACTGCTTCAACTCCTCGGTCAACTCCTTCACCCGCGACTGCAGCGCCTGCACCTGGTTCGTCAGCTCGATAATGCGCTTGATGCCGGCCAGGTTGACACCCTCGTTCTGGGACAGCCGCTGCACCTCACGCAGCAGGTCTACGTCGTGCTCCGAATAACGGCGTCCCCCACCGGAAGTGCGGCGCGGGCTGACCAGACCGAGGCGATCGTAGGTGCGCAACGTCTGGGCGTGCATGCCGGCCAGTTCGGCGGCCACCGAGATCAGAAAGGTCCGGGCTTCGTCTTTCTTCGGGCCTCTCGGGTTCATGGCCATCAGCGGTTACCTGCCCATCCGGCCCGCGGGTCGAAACCACTGGCCCGCTCAGCTGCCGCATACGCCTCGAGCGCCTCCTGGGCATCGCCTTCCACGTCTGGCGGCACGGCCACCTTGACGGTGACGAGCAAATCCCCGTTGCCGCCGCTGCGCTTGGGCACGCCGCGACCGCGGACCCGCAGAATGCGGCCGTCGGCGGTGCCCTTGGGCACCCGGACGCCGACCTTGCCGTCCAGTGTGGGTACCGAAATCGTTGAACCCAAAGCTAATTCGGCGAAGCTGACCGGAACGGTGACGGTGAGGTCGTCGCCGTCGCGGCCGAACACCTTGTCCGGCCGCACATGCACCGTCACGTACAGGTCACCCGACGGGGCACCGCGCAACCCGGCTTCGCCCTGCCCGGGCAGCCGGATCCGCTGTCCGTCGTCGACGCCGGGTGGGATCCGCACGTTGATGGTGCGGGTGCGCGTGGTGACGCCAGTACCCTTGCACTCCTCGCAGGGGTGCTCGATGATCGAGCCGCTGCCCCGGCAATCGGTGCAGGGTTCGGAGAAGCCGAATGCGCCCTGGTTGCGGTTGATTACGCCGGAACCGTTGCAGGAGGGACACACCTTCGGGCTAGTGCCCGGCCGCGCGCCGCTGCCATGACAGTTGGTGCACGGCGCCGGGCTGGTCAGCCGCAGCGGCATTGCCACGCCTTTGGCGGCCTCGACGAAATCGAGCTGGGTCTCGGTCTCCAAGTCGTTGCCGCGGCGCGGCCGGCTGGGACGGGCACTGGCGCCCCGCCCGAACAACCCGCCGAACAGGTCACCGATGTTGGCGCCGCCACTTTTGCCGGCGGCATCGAACAAATCGTTGAGGTTGAACTCGGTACCGTCACCACCGAAGCCGCCGAAACCACCGGCGTCGAACCGGCGACCGCCGAAGCCGCCTCCTGCGAACAGGCGGCGGGTTTCGTCGTACTCCTTGCGCTTGGCCGGATCCGACAACACGTTGTGCGCCTCCGACACCGCTTTGAATCGTTCCCCGGCGCCGGGATTGTCGGGATTCGCGTCCGGATGCAGGTCGCGCGCCAACTTGCGATAGGCGCGCTTTATCTCTTCGGGACTGGCGTCAGAGGAGACGCCCAGCTCCTTGTAGAAGTCCTTTTCGACCCATTCGCGTTGGGCCATATCGCGTCACCCCCTCTCACCTTTCACTATTTTCTTGTCGTCTGTGATTGTGTGCCTTAATCACCGGAGGCGTCGGCGTTATCGTCCGTGTCCTGCTCGGTTTCGGCAACGCTTTCGCCGGGCTCGACCGTGTCGACGACGGCGACCAGAGCGTGACGCACTACCTGCTCGCCCAGTTTGTAGCCCTGCCGCATGACGGTGCCGATCACCGGTTTGGAGCCGTCAGCACCATCGCCCTCGTGCTGGACGGCTTCGTGCAGCACCGGGTCGAAGTCTTCGCCTTCCTCGCCGAACGCTGTCAGGCCGAGCCCGGTCAGCGCGCTCATCAGCTTGTCGGCTACCGACTTCAGCGGGCCCGACTCCAAGTCGCCGTGCTTGCGTGCTCGCTCGAGATCGTCCAGCACGCCCAGCAATTGGTTGACGACGGCGGCCTTGGCCCGATCCGCTGCGGCCTGCTGGTCGCGCAGCGCCCGTTTGCGGTAGTTGGCGAAATCGGCCTGAACCCGTTGCAGATCAGCGGTCAGCTCAGCGACTTTGGCGTTCGTCTCATCGGCCTTACCGGCGGCCGCTGAGCCAGCCGGCCCCCCTCCCGGCTCAGTGCCGGGAGGGGCGTGCCGTACTTCGCCGGTCTCAGGGTCGACCCGCCGCTTGTCGGTGACCGTTACCTGTTCGGTGTTGCCTTCCGTTTTTTGGTTGCCTTCCGTCACTTGGACTCCCGGTCATCGTCGACCACCTCCGCGTCGACGACGTCATCAGCTGAGCCGGATGAGCCGCCGGACTCGGCGCCGCCGGCCTGTGCGCCCGCAGCCTGGGTGGCCTCGTAGATGGCCTGTCCGAGCGCCTGAGACTCCTGGCCCAGCTTCTCCATCGCCGATTTGATCGCGGAGATGTCGGTGCCGCCCAGTGCCGTCTTGGCTTCGGCCACTGCGGCGTCCACCTTGTTCAGCGTGTCCTCGGGGACTTTCGAACCGCCTTCGGCCTCCCGCTGTTCAGCGACGAACTTCTCCGTCTGGTAGATCAGCGTCTCGGCCTGGTTGCGGATGTCGGCCTCCTCGCGACGCTGGCGGTCCTCCTCGGCGTGTGCCTCGGCGTCCTTGATCATCCGGTCGATCTCCTCCTTGGACAGGCCGGAGCCCTCCTGGATTTTGATCGTGTTCTCCTTGCCGGTGCCCTTGTCCTTGGCCGTGACGTGCACGATGCCGTTGGCGTCGATGTCGAAGGTGACCTCGATCTGGGGCACCCCGCGTGGAGCCGGCGGGATACCGGTCAGCTCGAAAGAGCCGAGCAGCTTGTTGTGCGAGGCGATTTCACGCTCACCCTGGTAGACCTGGATCTGCACCGACGGCTGGTTGTCATCGGCCGTGGTGAAGGTCTCCGACCGCTTGGTCGGGATCGTGGTGTTGCGCTCGATCAGCTTGGTCATCACGCCACCCTTGGTCTCGATACCCAGGCTTAGCGGCGTAACGTCAAGCAGCAGAACGTCTTTCACCTCACCCTTGAGCACACCGGCCTGCAGCGCGGCGCCCACGGCCACCACCTCGTCCGGGTTGACGCCCTTGTTGGGCTCCTTGCCGCCGGTGAGCTCCTTGACCAGCTCGGTCACTGCGGGCATACGGGTGGAACCACCCACCAGCACCACATGGTCGATGTCGGAGACCGAGATACCGGCGTCGGAGATCACCGACTTGAACGGCTGACGGGTGCGGTCCAGCAGATCTTGCGTGATTTTCTGGAACTCGGCGCGGGTCAGCTGCTCGTCGAGGAACAACGGGTTCTTGTCGGCGTCGACGGTGATGTAGGGCAGGTTGATCGAGGTGCTCTGCGAGCTGGATAGCTCGATCTTGGCCTTCTCGGCCGCCTCACGCAGCCGCTGCATCGCCATCTTGTCCTTGGTCAGGTCGATACCGCTGGTGCCCTTGAACTTGTCGACGAGCCACTCGACAACGCGGTCGTCCCAGTCGTCGCCACCGAGGTGGTTGTCACCACTGGTGGCACGCACCTCGACCACGCCCTCACCGATCTCGAGCAACGAGACGTCGAAGGTGCCGCCGCCCAAGTCGAAGACCAGGATTGTCTGTTCCTTCTGACCTTTGTCCAGGCCGTAGGCCAACGCCGCGGCGGTGGGTTCGTTGACGATGCGCAGCACGTTCAGACCGGCGATCTGGCCGGATTCCTTGGTCGCCTGACGCTGGGCGTCGTTGAAGTAGGCGGGCACGGTGATGACCGCATCGGTGATGTCCTCGCCGAGGTAGGCCTCAGCGTCGCGCTTCAGCTTCATCAGCACGCGGGCGCTGATCTCCTGCGCGGTGTATTTCTTGTCGTCGATCTCGATGGACCAATCGGTGCCCATGTGCCGCTTGACCGAACGCACGGTGCGGTCGACGTTGGTGACCGCCTGGTTCTTGGCGGGCTGACCGACGAGCACCTCGCCGTTGCGCGCGAACGCGACGATCGATGGAGTGGTCCTCGAGCCCTCGGAGTTGGCGACGACAACGGGTTCGCCACCCTCCAGAATCGAAACGACAGAGTTGGTGGTCCCGAGGTCGATGCCGACCGCACGAGCCATAGTGATTCCTCCTGAGTAGTAGAACTTCTGTATTGCACTATGCTGAGTGAACCCCGCTCAAGCCTGCTCTGATGGCGCTGTGGTGTCAACCCAGGATTGAGTGTGATTCACTCAACTTGACCATGACAACGGCTGGCGTGGCCGTCTTGTTCCCCGGGTGCCCTCGTCGACTGTGCTATCTACTCCGGCTCGTCTATGTCGTGACCGCCGGCCAGGTCGGCGCAGTCGACGATCTCGACGTCCTGCCTGGTCCGCAGGTATGCCCCGGCACCCTGATCTCCGGATATCCGGCCCAGCACCTCGGGCCAATGCCGGCGCGCGATGACCACGGGATGTCCCGGCCGGGCTCCGAAAACGGCGCGCGCCAGACCACTGCGAGACGCCACCGCGCGGGCCAGGACCCGCGCCACCACGGCGGGACCGACATCGGGAGTGTCGATGACGTGCAGCACCGCGTAGTCGGCGTGCATGCGGTCTGCTTCGGTCAAACCGGTGCGCACCGAGGCGCTCAACCCCTCATGCCACTGCGGCGCCGTGACCACGGTGACCCCGGGCGGGGCCGCGACCTCGGCAGCGCCCAGCACCACAACGACGTCGGCGCAGCCCCCGTCGCGCAGCGCGCCGACCGCGATGTCCAGCCAGCCGTCGACCAGCACTTTCGGCCTGCCATAGCGCCGTCCGGCGCCCGCGGCCAGCAGAACCCCGACGTTGTGAGGCCGAGGTGTCGACTCCGGTAACCGCACTCTCCTATGATGGCATTGCACTTCTCGTATAGCGATAACCGCGCTGTGCCCAGCGTTGGCATCTGGATGGAGCGCCATGACTCAGGACGTGCAAGGGGCCCGCACCACCCCGGCGCCCCGGTACGCCGGAACCCGCGTCCAGCGGGTGGAGGACGGCCGGCTGCTGACCGGCTGCGGCAGCTTCGTCGACGACATCTCGCGGCCCGGCATGCTGCACGCGTGCTTCGTGCGTAGCCCCTTTGCGCGCGCCCGGATCAACGGCATCGACGCCTCGGCGGCGCTGGCGTTGCCCGGTGTGCGCGCGGTGTTCACCGCCGCCGACCTCAACGCGTGCGTCAAGGAGGCGTGGCACGCCGTCGCGGGCAAGGACGTCCCGGATACCCCGCGGCCGCCGCTGGCCGAGGGCGAGGCCAAGTTCGTCGGCGATCCGGTCGCGCTGATCGTCGCCGAGAGCCGCTACATCGCCGAGGACGCGCTCGAACTGGTCGACGTCGACTACGAGCCGCTGCCCGCGATCACCGACTTCACCGCGGCGCAAACCTCGGATGTGCTGGTGCACGACAGCTACGCAGACAACGTGGCGGGCGGGATGGGCGGAGCTCCGCCGGACGAAGAGATTTTCGCCTCGGCGGCGTGCGTCGTGAAAGAGAGCATCTATCAGCAGATCTATGCGCCGGTGCCGATCGAGACCCGCGGCCTCGTCATCGAATGGACGGCGGCCACCGGAGAACTGACGCTGTGGGCGTCCACCCAGACTCCGCACGAACTGCGGGCGTTCTGTGCGCGCTTGTTAGGCATTGCGGCACAACGTGTCCGGGTCATCATGCGCGACACCGGCGGCGGCTTCGGCCAGAAGGTAGTCCCGATGCGCGAGGACATGTGCATCATGTTGGCCGCCCGCAAGGTGCCGGCGGCGCTGAAGTGGATCGAGGACAGGCGCGAGAATCTGATGTCGGCCGGGCAGGCACGGCATGTCAACGGCACCGCACGGATGGCGTTCGACGACGACGGCAACATCGCAGCGGCGGACATCGACTTCGTCCAGGACATCGGCGCCTACCCGACGCCATACCCGGTGCTGACCACGGCCGCTATCGGCATGTTCTTCCCGGGGCCCTACCGCGTGCCCAAGGCCAGCTTCAACTACAAGACGGTCTTCTCCAATACCACTGGCCTGGCCGCCTACCGCGGCCCATGGCAATACGAAACGCTGGCCCGCGAAATCCTTCTCGACATCGCCGCGCGCAAGATGAACGTCGATCCGGTCGAGCTGCGCCGACGCAACCTGTTGCGCCGCGACGAGATGCCGTATGTCAACCCCAACGGGATGCCGTACGACCACGTCGCGCCGATCGAGACGTTCGAGCAGGCGGTGAAAATCCTTGACCACGAAGGGTTTCGCAAGGAGCAGCGGGAGGCGCTGGCGCAGGGCCGCTACCTGGGCCTCGGGTT
The DNA here is from genome assembly GCA_963784665.1 of uncultured Actinomycetota bacterium. Taxonomy (GTDB): domain Bacteria; phylum Actinomycetota; class Actinomycetes; order Mycobacteriales; family Mycobacteriaceae; genus Mycobacterium. Next base: position 292,412 of record CAWASA010000013.1, on the reverse strand, counting down.
CTCGGCCTACGTCGAGCCGACCGGCGCGGCGACCGGCCACCTGGCCACCGAAGGTGCCACCATCCGGATGGAGCCGACAGGCAAGATCAGCGTCTACGTGAACGGCGGTTCGAGCGGAAACAGCCTGGAAACCACCGTTATCCAGTTGACCGCCGACGCGCTGGGCGCGGATATCGACGACGTCGCCACCATCCAGGGCGACACCGCGATCACCCCGTATGGGGCCGGAACACAGGGCAGCCGCAGCGGTCCGATGACCGCCGGAGCGGTCAACGAGGCGGGGAGCATGCTGCGCGAAAAGATCGTGGCGCTGGCCGCGCACCACCTCAAAGTCGCCGAAGCGCAAGTCGAACTGGCATATTCGGTGGCCAGCGTGCGCGGCGACCCGTCGAAGACGGTGTCTTTCGGCGAGCTGGCGTATCTGGCGTATTACTCACCGCAGCAGTTGCCGCCGGGAATGTCGACCAACCTCGAAGCGACCGCTCGTTTCAACTCGCCCAATCCCATTCACTGGTCCAACGCGACCCATGCCTGCACCTGTGAAGTCGATGTCGCGACAGGCAAAGTCACGTTGCTGCGCTACATCGTCAGCGAAGACGTCGGACCCATGATCAACCCGTCCGTCGTCGAGGGCCAGATCGCCGGCGGAACGGTGCAGGGCATCGGCGGCGCGCTGATGGAGGACCTGGTCTACGACGATGACGGCAACCCCCGGGCAACAACTTTCGTCGACTATCTGCTACCCACGGCCACCGAGGTCCCGCCCATCGAATTCGGCCATGTCGAGATACCCGGCCCCGGGCCCGGCGGATACAAAGGCGCCGGCGAAGGCGGAGCGATCGGCTCGGTGCCGGCGGTGATCAACGCCATCAACGACGCGCTGGCGCCGCTGGGCGTGACCATCACCCGGCTGCCGGCCACCCCGGCGTCGATCGCCGCGCTACTGACCGAGGGGGACCGGTGAAGCCGGCATCGTTCGATTACCATCGCCCCGGCACCGTCGGCGACGCAGTGAGCCTGCTGGCCGAACTGGGCGATGACGCCAAAATACTGGCCGGTGGCCAGAGCCTGGTGCCGATGTTGTCGATGCGGCTGGCCTACTTCGACCATCTCATCGACATTTCCCGGCTGAGCGAGTTGCAAGGCATCGAGCGCAGGGGCGACGAACTGTGGATCGGCGCGGGGACCACCGAGGCCACTGTGGGCGCCGATGGGCAAGTGCGCCAAGCGGTTCCGCTGTTGGCCCTGGTGACGCCGTTTGTCGGGCACTTTCAGATCCGAAACCGCGGTACCCTCGGCGGGTCGATCGCCCACGCTGACGCCGCCGGCGAATACCCGGCGGTCGCGCTGACGCTGGATGCGGTGATGGAGGTGCTGTCGCCTCGTGGACGGCGCGAGATTGCCGCCGCGGACTTCTTCGCCGGTTTGTGGGAGACCACGATGGAATCAGATGAAGTGCTGACTGGGGTCCGGTTTCCCGTGTGGGCCAGCAGGTCTGGGTTTTCGGTTCAGGAATTTTCGCGCCGCCACGGCGACTTCGCGATCGCAGGCGCACTTGTCGCCGTCCAGCTCGAAGACCGAGATGGCCAGGACCTGGTATCCCGCTGCACGATCGGGTTACTGGGGCTGGGCTCCACGCCCAGGCGGGCGACGGCGGCCGAGACTGCAGCCATCGGCAGGCCGATCAGCGAGCTGGTGCCCGAGGAAATCGGCCAGGCCGCGATGTCGGGGCTTGACGACATTCCGGCCGACCTGCAGGGGTCGGCGTCATACCGCACGAAGGTGGGCGCCACCATGGCCGCGCGCGCGTTGACTCAGGCCATAGGCGAGGCAGTAGCGGGGGCAAGCAATGCATGATCAACCGGTTCAGTTGTCGGTCAACGGGACTGAAATCGCGGCCAGCGTCGAACCGCGCATGACGCTGGCGGACTTCCTGCGCGACAAGTGCGGACTCACCGGGACCCATCTCGGCTGCGAACACGGGGCATGCGGTGCCTGCACCGTGCTGCTGGACGGCGATGCGGTGCGATCGTGCCTGATGTTCGCGGTACAGGCGGACGGGATGGAGGTGACAACGGTCGAAGGCATCGCGTCGCCGGACGGCACGCTGTCCACCGTGCAGTCAGCGCTGCGCGAGTGCCACGGACTGCAATGCGGCTTCTGCACGCCGGGTTTCGTCATGTCGCTGACCGCACTGCTGCGCGACAATCCCGATCCCACCGATCACGAGATACGCGAGGGCCTGTCAGGCAACTTCTGCCGGTGCACCGGTTACCAGGGCATCGTGGCGGCAGCTCATCGGGCCGCCGAGATGATGCACGAGTCGGTCACACAGCGGTAAAGCTTCGCCATCGACGCTGCATATGGGCGCGTCACTGCAGTCACATTCGTCACGTCGTTTGTACCCTGACTCCTGACATCTGCAATTTCTCAGGAGCGGCGCGTGCGGTTATCGCAAAGGGCACGGTGGAGTGTTGCCGGTGGATCCTTGCTGCTCTCGCCCGTGCTGGTCAGTCCAATGCTGATAAACGGCTGCACCTCCACCATCGACGGCAGGCCCGTCGCCGCGCCCGGGGCGGGGCCAGTCGAACCCACCTTCCCCTCACCCAGGCCGACGCCGTCAACTACCACCAGCCCGGCCCCTGGCCCACCCACGACGCCAGCGAGTCCAACCACGCCGGCCGGCGCGATCCCGCTGCCGCCCGACCAGAACGGTTACGTCTTCATCGAAACCAAGTCCGGCGTGACGCGCTGCCAGATCAGCAGGGACAACGTCGGCTGCGAGGCACCGTTCACCAACTCCCCCATGCAGGATGGTGAGCACGCCAACGGCGTCAGCATCAGCGCCGGCGGCAAAGTTCAGTGGGTGCTGGGCAACCTGGGGGCCATCCCGACCGTCACCATCGACTACAAGACCTACGCCGCGCAGGGCTGGACGATAACCGCCACCGAACAGGGCACCCGCTTCACCAACGACCAGACCGGGCACGGCATGTTCGTCAGCATCGAGAACGTCAACACGTTCTGAGCTGAGGTAGCCGCCAGCCGGTGTCAGTACCATCGGTGCCGTGGCACCCAATGGCTCACGGGACGACTTCCACAATCAGGCGACCCAGCATGCCAACTACGGCGTGGGCGGCTACCCGCCGTCCGGTGAACCCCCGCCAACCGTTGCTCCGGACCCGCCTGATCGGTTCGAGCGGCCCGAGTCTGTCGACCCTCTCGACCAGGAAACCGAGCCCACCCCCTGGTACCGCAAGCCGGTGCTGCTCATCGGCTGGCTTTTGTTCGTCCTGATCCTGATTGCGCTGATCATCTACGGCATCAGCGAGCTGATTCACGGAGACCAAGGCACCAGCCACACCCCGAAAACCACCACGACCAGCACGACCACCACCACCACCACGCCACCGCCCACCACCACGACGCCGTCCACCAGTAGTAGTGCGGTCGAGCCGCCGCCACAGCAACCGACACAGCAGCCAACGCACCAGCCAACCCAGCAGCAGCCGACGCATCGGCATCATCTGCCAACGCTGCCGCCGGTGATCACCATTCCGCAGGTGCCGACGGTGATTACGGTGCCGCCTGAGCTGCGCTAACGGGTTGGTTGCGACCCGATCAAGGTTTTACTGCTGATCGGTAGCAGCGCGCGTGGCAGCGGCGTTCACGCGCCCGCTGCCGATACCGTCAGCGGCCATGATCCCGGGATGGCGCAAGCCGATCGCGTTGGTCGGATGGGGCGCGCTGATCACGGTACTCATCGGGCTGATCGTCTACGGGATCGTCCAGCTGACCCAAGACCGCCCGACGCCGGCGGCGATAATGACTACCCTGCCGACGACGACCGCCACCGACACGGGCGCGTCGACCACCAAGTCGGTGTCGCCCGGCGCGTTGGGGCACCTGCCCTCGGTGAGCACGCTGCCGTCGCTACCGACCGTGATCACATTGCCGCCAGGCTTGTGACGTGCACACGCACTTACACTCGCTGGAACCCACCGCCGCTATCGTGGGTAGCGCCGGGCGATCGCAAGCGAGACAACTGACACAGGGGTGCGGGACATGAGCGAGCCGCTCGGACTGTCGATCGGGGTGGCCAACCTGGTAGCGGCCCGCTTGGGTAGCGCTCCGGTAGCCCGCAGTTCCGTGTTGACGCTGTTCGAAGGCCGGCCAACCGAAATTGGCCTGCCCGAAGAAAACCCGAACCTGACCGGGCCCGGGCTGGTGCTGCGGGGATTCGTCGAGCGGGTGGGAGACCGGGCTCCTTTGGTGGCGGCCGACGGGACGAAGTACCTCGGCGAGGTGCTGACGGTCGAAGCGATCGAAGCTATGGCACGCACGGTCGGCTACGGGTCACCAATCAGCATCGCGGTCCCCGCGTATTGGTCCGAGGCTCAATTCACCGCGCTACGTGAGGAGTTTTTCGCCCAGCCGGATCTCGCGCGCGGCGGTGTGCCTCCGGTGCTGCTCCCCGACGCCACGGCGGCGCTTGGGGTGCTGCGCAGCAAACCGGGCTTCCCGACCGGCGGCGTTGTTGCTCTGTGCGATTTCGGCGCGAGCGGCACCAGCGTCACCCTGATGGATGCCGGGTCCAACTTCACGCACATCGGCCCGTCGGTGCGGTACGCCGATTTCTCCGGCGACGCGATCGATCAGCTCATCTTCAATCACCTACGGCCCTCCGATGTCACTACCGGCAGCCTTGCCAGCACCGCGCGGATCGGCTCGCAGGCCCGCCTGCTCGGCGAAGGCCGGCGCGCCAAGGAGCAACTGTCGACGGCCACAGTGACCACCGTCGCAGCGGCCTCCGGTGAGGATGTCCGGTTGTCCCGCACCGAGTTCGAACAAATTATCTCCGAACCGCTGGACCGATTCCTCAGCACTCTCGAAGACACGTTGCGGCGCAATGGAATTCCGAAAGCCAGACTGGCCGCTGTAGCCACTGTCGGCGGCGGCGCCAGCATCCCGCTGCTCACCACGCGCTTGTCGGGGCGCTTTCAGGTGCCGGTCCACACCACACCGCAGCCCGCCTTCAGCGCTGCCATCGGCGCGGCCGTGCTCGGTGAGCAGCAATCGTCGGCGGGAGCACCGACCGCTGCGGGCGCCGTTGTAGAAACCCCGACCGAAATGGTTGGCACCGCCGGAATCGACATGACCCAAGCTGCGTGGGCCGCCCAGGCCACCGACGCGGATCGTGCCCTGGCGTGGTCACAAGACGCCGACGATGCCGATGAGCTGGTGCCCTACACCGGCCGCGACGCCACTGGCGAATATGCCCAGGAAGCAACCGAATTCGATGACGCGGACGGCGATCGATACACCGCGGAAGAGGGCCGGCTGCCATGGTACAAACGCACCGCGCTGGTCTTGGGCGTAGCCGGCGCGGTCGCGGCCGTGCTGGTAGCCGTCTTGTTGGCGATCACCCTGGGGAACGCCAAGTCCAACCCGGTCAACACGACTCCGCCGAACGAACCGCCACCCCCGCCAACGTCGCAAACCGTGACCATCACCGGGCCGAACGACAGCACCACCGTGACAGTCGTCCCGCCGCCACCGCCGCCGTCGTCGTCCGCGCAGCCGCCTACCACCACGACAACCGCTCCTCCGACGACCACCACCCCGACGCCCCCGCCGACCACCACAACCACCACGACCGCCCAGCCCACCACGACATCGCAGGCCACCACCACCGCGGCACCGACGACGACCACGCGCGTAAGACCGCTGCCGCCAATCTTTGAACCCCCATTCCGGCGCTAACGTCCGGAGAGCCGAACCGCAGGCCAGAGACCCTAGACAACCGGCAAGTTAGGGCAGCCTTTCTCGCTTCGAAAGGCGCGGAGATGTAACTATGAGCAGGGCTAACCAGGCAAACAAAGCAGGCTGAACTAACTATGCAGGGGAGAGACCTTCTGTGACCACACAGATGCTCATCAGACTGACAGTGGGCATGGGCATGACGCTGGTCGTGCTCGCATTGGCTGCACGACGGGTCCTGTGGCTGTTCAAGCTCGTCACGGCCGGAAAGCCGGCGCCGGGGCATACCGACGATCCCGGCAGGCGGGTCTGGACGGAGGTCGCCGAGGTCTTCGGGCAGCGCCGCCTGCTGAAATGGTCGATTCCCGGCCTCGCGCACTTCTTCACCATGTGGGGATTCTTCATCCTGCTCACGGTCTACATCGAGGCCTACGGGTTCCTCTTCCAGGCCAACTTCCACATCCCGATCATCGGCCGCTGGGACGCGCTGGGCTTCCTGCAGGACTTCTTCGCCACCGCCGTCTTCCTCGGCATCACCACCTTCGCGATCATCCGCACCGTGCGGAACCCGCGCGAGATCGGCCGGGCGTCGCGGTTCTACGGCTCACACAACGGCGGCGCCTGGCTGGTCCTGTTCATGATCTTCAACGTCATCTTGACCTATGTGTTCGTCCGCGGGTCCGCGGTCAACAACGGCACGCTGCCCTACGGAAAGGGCGCGTTCCTGTCTCAGCTGTTCGGCGCGATCCTGCGCCCGCTCGGCCAGCCCGCCAACGAGATCGTCGAAACGACGGCCCTGCTGCTGCACATCGCGGTCATGCTGGCGTTCCTGATCATCGTGCTGCACTCCAAGCACCTGCACATCTTCACGGCGCCGATCAACGTGGTGTTCAAGCGCCTGCCGGACGGGCTCGGCCCGCTGCTGCCACTCGAATACGACGGCAAGCCGATCGACTTCGAAAACCCGCCGGACGACGCCGAATTCGGTCGCGGCAAGATCGAAGACTTCAGCTGGAAGGCCATGCTGGACTTCGCCACCTGCACCGAGTGCGGGCGCTGCCAGTCGCAGTGCCCGGCCTGGAACACCGGCAAGCCGCTCTCACCCAAGCTCGTCATCATGGACCTCCGCGACCACTGGATGGCCAAGGCGCCCTACATCCTGGGCGACAAGGAGACCCCCCTGGAGAACACCCCGGAGGGCGGGGTCGGCGAGGAACTGTCCGGCGAGAAGCACGCCGAGGCCCACCACGTCCCCGAGTCGGGATTCGGCCGGGTGCTCGGGTCCGCGCCGGAGCAGGCCACCCGCCCGCTGGTCGGCACGGCCGAGCAGGGCGGGGTGATCGACCCCGACGTGCTGTGGTCCTGCGTGACCTGCGGGGCGTGCGTCGAACAGTGTCCGGTCGACATCGAGCACGTCGACCACATCGTCGACATGCGCCGCTACCAGGTGATGATGGAGTCGGAGTTCCCCACCGAGCTGTCGGCGCTGTTCAAGAACCTGGAAACCAAGGCCAACCCGTGGGGCCAGAACGCCGCCGACCGGACCAACTGGATCGACGAGGTCGACTTCGACGTCCCCGTCTACGGCGAGGATGTCGACAGCTTCGACGGCTACGAGTACCTGTTCTGGGTGGGTTGCGCCGGCGCCTATGACGACAAGGCCAAGAAGACCACCAAGGCCGTCGCCGAGCTGCTGGCCATCGCCGGAGTCAAATACCTGGTGCTCGGCACCGGGGAAACCTGCAACGGCGACTCCGCGCGCCGCTCGGGCAACGAGTTCCTGTTCCAGCAGTTGGCCCAGCAGGCCGTCGAGACCCTGGACGGGGTGTTCGAAGGCGTGGAGACGGTCGACCGCAAGATCGTCGTCACCTGCCCGCACTGCTTCAACACCCTGGGCCGCGAATACCGGCAGCTGGGCTCGAACTACACGGTGTTGCATCACACCCAGTTGCTGAACCGGCTGATCCGGGACAACAAGCTGGTGCCGGTGACGCCCGTTTCGCAGGACATCACCTACCACGACCCGTGCTACCTGGGCCGGCACAACAAGGTCTACGAGGCGCCGCGCGAGCTGATCGGGGCCGCCGGAGCGAACCTCACCGAGATGCCGCGCCACGCCGATCGCAGCTTCTGCTGCGGCGCCGGCGGTGCTCGGATGTGGATGGAAGAGCACATCGGCAAGCGGATCAACCACGAGCGCGTCGACGAGGCGCTGGCCACCGGTGCCGCCACGATCGCCACCGCGTGCCCGTTCTGCCGAGTGATGGTCACCGATGGTGTCAATGACCGATCCGAAGAGGCTGGTCGCACCGGCGTCGAGGTGCTCGACGTCGCTCAGGTGCTGCTCGGGTCTCTCGACCGCGACGCGGTGAAGCTGCCGGCGAAGGGCACGGCCGCGAAAGAGGCAGCCAAGGCTGAGCCCAAGGTCGAGCCCAAGGCTGCCGCTGCTGCCCCAGCCGCACCAGCAGCGGCACCCGCCAAGGCGGAAGAGCCCGCGGCCATCAAGGCTTCCGCACCGGAGGCGGCCACCAAGGCGGTCACCGGTCTGGGTATCGCCGGTGGCGCCAAGAAACCAGGGGCCAAGAAAGCCGCGCCGACGGCCCCACCCAAGGCAGAGGCGCCCGCCGAGCCCGCCACCGAAACGAAGGCTTCAGCGGCTCCAGCCGCGCCCGCCAAGGGGCTGGGGATCGCCGCCGGCGCCAAACGGCCCGGCGCCAAGAAGGCAGCGCCGACGGGCCAGGCCACTCAGGCGGAGGAGGCAACTCCGGCCGCCGAAGAAGCAACTCCGGCCGCGGCGGAGGCACCCGCCGAACCGGTAAAGGGCCTGGGTATCGCCGCCGGCGCCAAGCGACCCGGGGCCAAGAAAGCGGCCCCGAAGGCCCCAGCGAGCGAGGCAAAGGCAACCGAAGCCCAGGCAACCGAAGCCGGGCCTGCCGAGCAGCAATCGGCAGCCGCACCGGAGCCAACGCCGAAATCGGAGGCGTCGACGCAAACCGACGGCGACGAGGCTTCGCCGACGACACCCGTTAAAGGGCTGGGCATCGCGCGCGGCGCCCGTCCGCCGGGCAAGCGCTGACCTGAGGATTTGACGCCAGTCAGCAAATTTCAGTGGACATTGATGGCACCATTGGTGACGTGACCACTCACCAGCTGCCCTTGCATACCGCCGCTCACAACCGGCAGCGCACGTTCGCGCAGTCGTCCAAACTTCAGGACGTTCTGTACGAGATCCGCGGCCCGGTGCACCAGCATGCCGCGCGGCTGGAGGCCGAAGGGCACCGCATCCTCAAGCTCAATATCGGCAACCCGGCGCCGTTCGGCTTCGAGGCTCCCGACGTGATCATGCGCGACATGATCCAGGCTCTGCCTTACGCCCAGGGGTACTCCGACTCGCAGGGCATTCTGTCCGCTAGGCGCGCGGTGGTCACCCGATACGAGTTGGTCGAGGGCTTCCCGCGATTCGACGTCGATGACGTCTACCTGGGCAACGGGGCGTCCGAGTTGATCACGATGACGCTGCAGGCCCTGCTCGACAACGGTGATGAGGTGCTGATCCCGTCGCCGGACTACCCGCTGTGGACGGCGTCGACCTCCCTGGCGGGAGGCACACCCGTGCATTACCTATGCGACGAGACGCAGGATTGGCAGCCAGACATCGCCGACCTGGAGTCGAAGATCACCGAACGCACCAAGGCGCTGGTCGTGATCAACCCGAACAACCCGACTGGGGCGGTCTACAGTCGCGAAGTCCTCACCCAGATGGTCAACCTGGCACGCGAGTATCAACTGCTGCTACTCGCCGACGAGATCTACGACAAGATCCTTTACGACGACGCCCAGCACATCAACGTGGCCTCACTTGCGCCCGATATGTTGTGCCTGACCTTCAACGGCCTGTCCAAGGCCTACCGGGTCGCCGGATACCGGGCCGGCTGGCTGGCGATCACCGGCCCCAAGGATCACGCCGGCAGCTTCATCGAGGGAATCAGCCTGCTGGCGAATATGCGGCTGTGCCCCAACGTGCCCGCACAGCATGGGATCCAGGTCGCCCTCGGCGGTCACCAAAGCATCGAGGACCTGGTACTTCCCGGCGGCCGGCTGCTGGAGCAGCGCGACCTCGCCTGGCAGAAACTCAACGAGATCCCGGGGGTGTCCTGCGTCAAACCCGAGGGTGCGCTGTATGTATTTCCCCGCCTGGACCCCGAGGTCTATGACATCACCGATGACGAACAGCTCGTCCTGGAACTGCTGTTGTCGGAGAAGATCCTGGTCACCCAGGGCACCGGATTCAACTGGCCGGCGCCGGATCACCTGCGCATCGTGACGCTGCCGTGGGCCCGTGACCTGGCGGCCGCGATAGACCGGCTGGGTAACTTCCTGGTCAGCTATCGACAGTAAGCATTTTCGCAGCCGCCTCTACCGTGGAGCGGTGACGCATTCACACTCGCACGGCTCGTCGTCTGTTCCGTCCCCGGTGGATTCGCTGCCCGGCAGGATCGTCATCGGGCTGCTGGTCGCGATCGGTGTGGCGGTGCTAGCCGGTGCGATCGTGCTGTGGCCGAGCCGGCAGCACGTCGACATTCCGATGCCCTTGCAGAACGCGACCGGTGGCGCCGTGAGCACGCAGGCCGGGCACGTGCTGTCCAGCGGACTGGGCGACTGCGGCAGTCCGTCGGTCGGTCAGGTGCTCACCACCGCGCCGCAGCCTGCCACCCCGGGCGCGGGGCGGTGCGTATTGACGCTGGTGGCAATCGATTCCGGAGCGAACGCGGGTGCCGACACATTGTTGGAGTCCTCCCCGGTCCGGGCCAGCCAAAATTCGCGGCCGGCGATCACATCCGGGTCGTCCGGCAGGTCGACGATCAAGGCGCCACCAGCTACGCGTTCTACGACTTCGAACGTGGCTGGCCGTTGGCCGGACTGGCCATCGCGTTCGCGGTGGTGATCGTCGCGGTGGCGCGCTGGCGCGGACTGCTCGCGCTGGTGGGCATCGTGGTCGCGTTCATGGTGCTGGTGGTATTCCTGCTGCCCGCATTGCGAGACGGCGCACCCGCGATTCCGGTGGCGCTGGTGGCCTCGGCGGCGATTCTCTACGCGGTCATCTATCTCGCCCACGGCGTCAGCCTGCGGACCAGCGCCGCCCTGCTGGGCACCTTGTCGTCGTTACTGCTGGCCGCGGGATTGTCCTGGCTGGCAATACAACTGGCGCACTTGACCGGTCTGTCAGACGAACAGAACGCCACCGTCACCGCGTACCTAGGGAATGTGTCGATCAGCGGCCTGCTGCTCGCCGGCTTCATCATCGGGTCGCTGGGTGTACTCAACGATGTGACTGTGACCCAGGCCTCGACGGTCTTCGAGCTCGCCCATCTCGGCGGTGACACCTCCCGGCGGGCCATTTTCGGCAGCGCAATTCGAGTGGGTCGCGATCACATCGCCAGCACGGTGTACACGCTGGTGCTGGCCTACGCCGGCAGTTCGCTGCCGCTGCTGTTGCTGTTCAGTGTCGCCAACCGCTCGCTGAGTGACGTGCTGACCGGCGAAAGCGTGGCCATCGAACTCGCCCGCTCAGCGGTGGGTGGCATCGCGCTGGCCCTGTCCGTGCCGCTGACGACGGCGATCGCCGCCGTGCTGGCCAAACCCGCCGGAATCATCTCCGTTGTTCCAACAGATCCAGCAAGTAGCCGCCATACCCGGACTTGAGCAGGGCGTGTGCGCGCGTGGCCAGCTGCTCGTCGTCGATCCAGCCTTGCCGCCAGGCGACTTCCTCTGGAACACCGACCTTCAGGCCCTGCCGTCGTTCCAGCGTGCGGACGTAGTCACTGGCGTCCAACAGTGAGTCGAAAGTCCCCGTGTCCAGCCACGCCGTCCCGCGGGCCAGCACCTCGACCGCCAGCCGACCGCGGTTGAGATAGATCTGGTTGACCTCGGTGATCTCGTACTCGCCGCGCGCCGATTTCTTTAGGCCGCCGGCGATCTCAATCACATCGTTGTCGTAGAAATACAAACCCGGCACCGCGTACTGAGACTTCGGCGTGGCGGGCTTTTCTTCCAGCGACAGCGCTATACCGTCGTCGCTGAATTCCACGACACCATAGGCCGACGGGTTGGCCACCCAATAGGCGAAAATGGCTCCACCGCTGATGGATTGGAAGCGGCCGAGGTTGGTACCCAGCCCCGGGCCATAGAAGATATTGTCCCCCAAGACCAAAGCCACCGAATCATTGCCGATGTGGTTGGCGCCCAGGACGAAAGCTTGGGCCAGACCCTCGGGTTGCTCCTGCATCACGTAGCTGAGGTTGATGCCGAATTGCGCGCCGTCGCCGAGGAGTCGCTGAAAGCCGGCCGCGTCGTGTGGTGTGGTGATCACCAGAATGTCGCGGATCCCGGCCATCATCAGCGTGGACAGCGGATAGTAGACCATCGGTTTGTCGTACACCGGCAGCAATTGCTTGCTGATGCCCAAGGTGATCGGATGCAGGCGAGTGCCCGAGCCGCCGGCCAAGATGATCCCGCGCATGAGTGGCTCCTAACGCCCTCGATCAACCCCTAATTGACGAAGTCGGCCTCGGTGAGTTCGGTGGCTGCCAGCGCCGAGGCCAAGTCCTCGTGCCGGAACACGGAGGTGACATGGTCGTGGACCACGCGGAATGCCGACGCGGTATTGGTGACAGCTCCGGGGTTGTCGGGGGCACCGACCTTCTGTTCGACGACCACGACGCCATCGTGCACATACATCCGGCCGAGCTCTGCCGTCCCTTTCCGCGAAGCGGCCCACCTACGTAGCGCCTCGTGGCCCTGTGCGGCTCCGTGCGCGTCGCCGATCTCGATGTCGTCGCTGGACAAGGTCACCAAGGTATCCAGGTCGGAAGCGTTGAGCGCGTCGTGCCACGCCAGAACGGTGGCGATCTCCGATGTGGTCATGGTGTGCAAGTTACCGTGTGCATCCCGCTCCCGTGGCTAGAGAGGCGTACGGTCCAACCAGTTTTGCCACACACCCTCGTCGCCGAACAGCTCGATGCCCGTATCGGCGACCGGCACCCGGCGCAACATCGCCAGTAGTAGCTCGGTTGCGCCGCCCCGCAGTGCCGCGGTTCCCTTGCCGTGCTCGTGTGACCAGGTGATCCGCCCCCGGTCGGCACCGACCGTCCATTCGCCGGTTTCACCTAGTCCGGGATCGGTGGCGTGCAGGTGCAGGGTGCTTCCACCCTCGAGCGGCAGCGGCGCCGCATCGCTTCCGGCCTGAATCGCGACTCGCTCGAGCCATTCGGTGATCCCGTCGGCTGCTGTGTCGGCTTGGAGCGTGAAGTCGGCGCCGATCGCTATGGCGACGTCGGCCCGATGCACCGCCACCTCGTGCAGCCGGCGCCGGATCCACCAGTTTGCCGGGCGAGGCCCGAGAAAAGTCCACACCGGTGTCTCTACACCCGACATCTCGACCGCGTCGACGAGCCGCTGAGCACCGCCTCGCAACCAAGAGATCGCGTCGGCGGGATCGGGTGGCGGCTTGCCGCCCTCGACGGAACGGGGGTCAAGGATGTGGTCGAGTCGGTCGCGCACGATCTGCGCAGCCCAGCGGTCGCCGCGGCCGACGTGGCGAAACAGTTGCTTGACGCTCCACCCCGGGCAAGTCGGCACCGGCCTGGACTCGTCGACGTCGCGGAAAAGCTCCGAAAAAGCGCGGTTCTCTTCGAGGAATGCGGCGGCATAGTCCACCCGGTCAGGCTACTCGCCGGAGTTCACGCAGCTGGGAGGTTGTCCACGGCCCGCGAATGACGGCTGGCACGGGACTTTGGCCCTACCGGCGCACAGCCGCGATGTGCTCGGATGGAATAGCGCTGCTCGAAGTATCAATCAATGGAGACAACCATGGGCATGCCCGTCATCCACATCGCAGAGGAACGCGAGAGCGTCGCGATTGAGTGGGAACCAGAGCGGGCAAGACAAAGGGCTGAGGGGAAGGCAACGAGCGAACGGGAGAATCGTGGGGGCTGACGAAGCTGACGAACCCGGCCGGGCAAAGGAACTCGATCGGTGGACGGCCGAACTTGATAGACGCGAGGAAGAGCTGGCGCGTCGGGAGGCCCAGCTTGCCAGGCGCGAGTGGTTCGCAGACGAGCGAGATCGAATCGCTGAGGAGCGGGACCGATACGCAACCGAGCGCGAACAGGTAGCAAACCAACGAGAGGCGAGCGCGGACCAACGCGAGGGCACCGCTGCCGACCGTGAACGTGAGCGACTGCGGCGTGCCGAAGACCAGGGGGAGCGCGTGCAAGCAAATGCAGAGCGCGAACAGGCCGACGTCCGGCGCGAGATGGCTGAAAGCGAACGGCTGGGCGCCGATGACCCACCGGGGTTTTCTGATCCCACTTAGCCTAAGGCCGCGGCGCGCCGAGCCGGAATACCCGCCAACCAGCCTGGTGCCAGCGAGCGACATCAAGGCAGTTGCGGCCGTCGACGATGATTCGAGCCCGCACCCGGTCGGCTAAGTCGTCGGGGTCGAGGTCGACGAATTGCCGCCACTCGGTAAGTACCAGCACCGCATCTGCGCGCTCGCAGGCCTCTTCGACCGAGACCGCATAGTTCAGTGTCGGGAACAGCCGCTGCGCGTTGTCCAGGGCTTTGGGGTCGTATACGTTGACCGCGGCGCCGTTGAGCTGCAGTTGGCCGGCGACGTTGAGCGCCGGCGAGTCGCGCACATCATCGGACTCCGGTTTGAACGCCGCGCCGAGCACGGCGATGTTGGCGCCCAGCAGCGAGCCGCCGCACGCGGTGCTGGCGAGTTCCACCATCCGGGTGCGCCGGCGCATGTTGATGCTGTCCACCTCACGCAGGAACGTCAGGGCCTGGTCAGCGCCCAGCTCGCCGGCGCGGGCCATGAACGCGCGGATGTCCTTGGGCAGGCAGCCACCGCCGAAACCCAAGCCGGCGTTGAGGAATTGACGCCCGATCCGTGGGTCGTAGCCGAGGGCGTCGGACAGCAGGCTGACGTCGGCACCCGCGGCTTCGCACACCTCCGAGATGGCGTTGATGAACGAGATCTTGGTCGCCAGAAAGGCATTGGCCGAAACCTTGACCAGCTCGGCGGTCTGCAGATCCGTCACGAGGAACGGGACCCCGGCGTCCAGCAGCGGCGCGTACAGTTCACGAACCACCGGCTCGGCACGCGTCGAATCTTGTTGCACCCCAAGCACAATCCGGTCCGGATGTAAGGTGTCGTGCACGGCGAAGCCCTCGCGCAGGAACTCCGGGTTCCAGGCGATTTCGACATCCACTCCGCGTGGCGCGAGCGCGGCGGCCCGCTGGGTCAGCTCGGCCGCGGTGCCTACTGGGACCGTTGATTTCCCGACTAGCACCGACGGCCTCGTCAATCGCGGCACCAGCGCATCGATGACGGCATGAACATGGCGTAAGTCGGCGCCGTATTCGCCCTTCTTTTGCGGCGTGCCAACCCCGAGGAAATGCACGTCGGCGAACTCGGCCGCCATGTCGTAGTCGGTGGTGAACCGCAGTCGCCCCGCGGCCAGATTGTCGGTCAACAGCTTGCGCAGGCCGGGCTCGTAAAAAGGAATGTCACCCCCGGCGAGCTTGGCGACCTTACCTGGATCGATATCGATCCCGACGACGTCGTGTCCGAGTTCCGCCATCCCGACCGCGTGGGTGGCACCCAGATAACCCGTGCCGAAGACGGTGCATCGCATAGAACCGGTGTAGGTGGCCGCGATGAGCTAACTGCATCGCTGCGCTAAGCGGGAGGCAAACGGCAGATGACAGGTGGCACCAGACGGCCAGGCGTACTAGAGCCCGGGGATACCGGGGATCCCGAATCCGCCGTGACCGTGACCGCCGTGCGGGATACCGGGGAACCCGCCTCCGCCGCGGCCTTCATGACCTTCGCCGCCTTCGCCACCGGGGCCGAAGCCGCCTCCCGGCGGCCCACCGATGCCCGGTATCGGTAGCGGAATTGGCACCGGAACGGGTGCCACTGGTGGCGGAGCGGGAGCAGGAGCCGCCGGCACCGGAACAGGAGCAGGCGCCGGGGCCCTGGGAACCGGAGCAGGAGCCGCCGGCACTGGAGCCGGGGCAGGCGCCGGTACCTGGGCAGCAGGTGCCGGAGCGGGAGCAGCGGGTGCCGGAGCGGGAGCAGCGGGTGCCGGAGCCGCAGGTGCAGGTGCCGGAGCGACGATGTTGTGGCCAGGAGTGGGCCGTACACCTGCCGTCGGCCGGATAGCGATCGCCAATGAAACGACGAGCGCGACCACGCCGACGACAAAAATCGCCGCCACCGCGCTCCCCACCAGCCGGAATGACCTGCGCTCGCGATACCCCCCGTCGACGAGCGCGGTCGCCGCTGCGTGCCCGCCGGTATAGAGGTCGTCCACGTCGTCGGGCACAGCGCTGTAGGCGAGGGCGTCCGCGCCGGCCGGAGTATCGAAGTAGCCGGGCGCCACTGCGAACGGGTCGATGGCGCCGGTGCCGGGGTCCTGTGCGTAGGCCAGCGCCGCGGTGGACGACGAGAACAGCGGAGCATGCGCCGAGGCCAGCGCGGCTCCCCGGGCCAGCGCCGTTTCGGGCTCCTCAGCCGCCGTCAATGGAAGGGTGGTCGCTGCCTCCAGCGCCGACTTGATCATTGGGATGTCGATGCCGGAGCCGACGACGAACACGGCGTCCGGGCGGGTGTGTAACGTCTCAGCACCGGAGACCATCGTGGCCAGCTGGGCCACCGCCGCCTCGTCGTCTTCCGGGAGGGCTTGCCGTCGAACTTCGGCGATCGAACCGTCCGCGCTGTCGACGACCGCCAGGGTCGCGGCATCGGGCTCGATGTACAACAGCGCGGTCTGCGCATAGTTGGTTTGGTTGCCGACTGCTTGAGCCAGCGCGGCCGCGGCCAGAAAGGCCGAGACCAGCATCACATTCTCGATTTTGTGGGCGGCCAGTGCGTCCCGCAGCGCGGCCGCCTCGATGGGATCGGTAAAGGTGACGCCAGTCGATGCCAGTTGGTAGCCGCCCTCGACTGCGCCCTCACGCGTCCCCAAGATCGCGGAAACTACCTGGTCAGCCGCAGTGACCGTTGCTGCATCATCATCCGCCGCGACGCTGAAATTGTCTTCATCGACGGTGGCGCCATCGCCATTCTGTCCTTCGACCAGCACCATCCGGACTGCCGTCGGCGCCATCGACACGCCAAGTACGGTGTCCAAAGCTCCTCCATAGTCGTTCGCTAGCCACTGACGATGAGGACGTCGTCATCGCACCTGCAATGGCGCGAGACGGCGCAGAGTCTCAACCCTGTATTCCCGTAGTGCCCCGATTTTACGCGCGTTCCGCCTGTGACGACTTCGGCGGTGGCGGCTAAGGTCCTAGAATTCCGTGCCCCACATGGCGACGAAGCCAATCATCCCACCAGTGATCGTCGTCCCCGGGGTGCAGCGACGGCAGCTGCTGCGGGGGATTCAAGCTGGGCCCTGGTCTGGGAGCGGGTGCGGGTGCTTGCGGCGGTGCCCCGGATTCTGGGGCCGGTACTGCCGATGGTGGGGGCGCAGCCGGCGGCACCGGGGCGACGACATTCTTGTTGGGATCGGGTCGTTGTTCAGCATGCGGCCGGATGCCCACAGCCAGTGCCAACGCCAGTGCGACCACGCCGCCAACGAAGATCATCGTCGCGCCGACGACCACCAACACAAACTTGCGGCTGCGCCGCTCGCCCGGATCGACGCCAAGTTCCCGGTGGGCACCCATTGCCGGATCGGTTTCGCGATCCGCTTCGGCACTGTAGGCGAGCCCGCGCGCAGCGGTTGACGGATCCTGCGGGTAAGGCATCGCGACGGTGCGCGGCGCTCCCAACTCCGCGTTCGCCGCAGCCAGTGCGGCGCCCCGCGCCAACGCCATCTCTGGTTCCTCAGGCGTGGTTACCGAAAGGGAGGTCGCCGCCTCAAGTGTTGGCTTGATCAACGGGATGTCGACATCAGAGCCCACGACGAACACGCTGTCCGGGCGGGTTTTCATCGATTCAGCGCTCGAGACCATTGCGGCCAGCTTCGCCAGCGCCGCGTCGTCGTTGCTGGGCAGCGGCTGCCGATGCACATCGGCGATCGACCCGTCGGAGGTGTCGACGACAGCCAGCGTCGCGGTGGTCGGCTCGACGAACAGCAGCGCGGTGCGGGCGCAATTGGTCGCGCTGCCGACTGCCTGAGCCAGCGCCGCTGCAGCCATAAACGCCGAAACCAGCATCACGCTCTCGATCTTGTGTGCTGCCAACGCATCTCGCAGTGCGGCCGCCTCGGCCGGATCAGTCCAGGTCACTCCGCTCGATTTCAGCTGATAGCCGCCCACAGCCGCGTTTTCCCGAGTCCCCAGAATGGCCGCGATCACCTGATCTGCCGCAGCGACGGCTGTCGCGCCACCGGTGACATTGAAGCCTTCCTGATCGACGGTGACCCCACCGGCGGCTTCACCCTCAACGAGCACCATGCGGACCGTGTCAGGTGCCATAGACACGCCCAATACGATGTCCACCGCTCCTCCAAATCGTCCAGACTGGGTTGCTGTGCTGTGCGAGACGGCTGCGTCGCCACCCCACTGCGGGGCGTCTGATTTGAGAACCGGCCGGACTTTGTCGTCAGTTCCGGCCGTGACCAAACCCTAATCCGCCACCCTAGCCCGCGGGACCAGACACGCCCGGCCTCGACGGAACGGCTATCTGTGGCCGAATCCGCCAAATCCGTGGCCACCGCCGAAACCACCGAAACCACCATGACCGCCACCGAAAGGTCCATGACCGCCACCGAAAGGCCCGCCGCCGAAGGGTCCATGACCGCCACCGAAAGGTCCATGACCGCCAAAGGGACCATGACCGCCACCGAAAGGTCCGCGACCGAACCGGCCAGGTCCACCGGGCCCGCGGCCACCGAGGGGTCCGCGGACACGCGGCGACCCGAAAGGCCCGCGGCCGCCCCCCAGCCCGGGCGTAGGTGGCCGGACAACCGGCACGTGGGGCGCGGGAACGAACACCGGTGGCGCAACGACAGGAACCGGGACAGGCAGCGGCGGAGCCGCGGGAGCCGGGGCTATGGCTGGCGGCTTCATGGGGTGCGGCACGGCCACCGGCGCAGGCGCCCGAATTTGCGGCTGCGCCTGAACCGGGGGGACGGGCGTGGGTTTGGTCGGAGCAACGATGTTTTCGTTTGGGCTGGGGCGCAAAGCGACTGTCGGGCGAATGCTTATCGCCAGGGCAATCTCAAGGGCCACAACGGCGGTGATGAAGATCACCGCTAGCGTGCTGCCCACCAGCAGAACAGACCTGCGCCGCTGCGCGTTCTCGCGCAGACCGATGACGGTCTGGGCGTCAGAGTCCTCGTCCCGCACGGCGCTGTAGGCGACGTTGCCCTTGGCTTTGTCGGCGTCGACGGCCAGCTCTGGGCCACCCCGGTATTCGGGCAGGTATCCCGGTACCAATCCGGGGAACTGTCCAGCGAGCGCCAGCGGGTCGACCTCCCCGGTGCCGGGATCCAGCGCGTAAGCCAGTGCGGCTGTGGATGACGCGAACAACGGCGCATTCGCCGACGCAAGAGCCGCACCCCGAGCCAGGGCCATCTCCGGCTCGTCAGGTACGGAAAACCCGAGCGAAGTGGCGGCCTCCAACGCCGGCTTAATCAGCGGGATATCCACGCCGGAACCGACGACTACCAGACCTTCCGGGCGCGCTTCGAGCGCTTCGGCGCCGGAGGCCATGTCGACAAGCTCGGCTACCGCCTCGTCTTCGTCGTCAGCAAGGAGCCTCCGTTGCACCTCGGAGATCGCGCCGTCAGCGGTGTTGACTACAGCCAAAGTTGCGGTATACGGCTCGACGAACAGCAACGCGGTGTGCGCATAGTTCGTGGCGTCCCCGACAGCCTGAGCCAGCGCGGCTGCGGCCATAAAAGCCGAGACCAGCATGACGTTCTCGATTTTGTGGGCGATCAGGGTATCCCGCAGCATCGCGGCCTCGACGTGATCGGTCCAAGTCACTCCGGTCGACAGCAGCTGGTAGCCACCCTCTGCGGCGCCTTCCCGAGTGCCCAAGATGGCTGAGACCACCTTGGCCGACGCAGTAGAGGGCCCCCTAGAGCCGCGAGTGCCACCATCGACGTCAAGATTGTCCTGGTCGACGGTGACCCCATCGGCGCTTTCACCTTCGACCAGCACCATGCGGACCTTCGTCGGCGCCATCGAGACGCCAAGCACGATGCCCACCACCGCTTACGCTCCCCGTTGGATAGTTTGCTGTGCCGCGCGACAATTGCGTTGGCAACACCACTGTTTAGCATTCACCACGGAATTCATGCCACCGCAGCGCACAGGCCGTAATCCGGGTTTATTGCTGGGCTTATGAAGTTCTGGCAAACGGGTAGGCGACCGTTGCGCCTCGCCCGAATACCTCGACCCTACCCGCGTTGCGCTCGGGGCGGTAAGCACAAGTCGCTATGGGTTAACCGTGTTCCAACGCTGCGACATGCGGCCGCCGGCTGACGGCTATCTGTGCCCTCCGCCACCGCCGCTGTGACCGCCGCCGCCGCCGCCAAAGCCGCCACCGCTGTGACCGCCGCCGAAGCCGCCGCCACCTCCGAAGCCGCCGCCGCTGTGACCGCCGCCGAAGCCGCCGCCGCGGCCCAACCCGCCGCCGCCCAAGCCGCCGCCGTGGCCGCCACCCCCAGGCAGCCCACCACCACCAGGCAGCCCACCGCCGCCGAACGGCCCACCGCCACCGAACGGCCCGCCACCGGCATGAGCGCCACCGCCAAACAGCCCAGGACCGGCAGGCTCACCGCCGCCGACACCACCCGGTCCTCCGCCGGGGGCCGGAACGTGTCCACCGCCAAGGCCACCCGGAGCACCCGGGCCCGCCCCAGGCGCTGGAACGTGTCCACCAGCCGAGCCACCCGAGCCCGCCCCAGGCGCCGGAACATGTCCACCAACCGAGCCACCCGAGCCCGCCCCGGGTACTGGAACGTGTCCACCAACCGAGCCACCCGAGCCCGCCCCAGGCGCCGGAACATGTCCACCAACCGAGCCACCCGAGCCCGCCCCAGGCGCCGGAACATGTCCACCAACCGAGCCACCCGAGCCCGCCCCAGGCGCTGGAACATGTCCACCACCCGCGTTACCGGGACCGTTCGGCTTGGGTGACGGGCCTTGTCCTGGGGGAGCCTGGTGGGGCGGCGATTGCGGAACCGTGCCACCGACTTGCGGCGGCGATTGCGGCTGCGGGACGTGCACAGGCGGTTGGGGCACGACAGGTCGCGGAGCCGACACGTGCGGCGGCGCCTGGATAACCGGCGGGCTCACCACCGGATTGGGAACAGGCAAGTGGAGCGGTGGCGCGGGAACCAGCCAAGGGACCACAACGGGAACCCGCACCACCGGATCTATCGGAACCGGAGCCGCCGGAATGGGAGCGGCAGCGGGGGCGGGAGCCGCGGGCAACGGCGCGGCTACTGCCGGATTCAGCGGCTTAGGCGCCGCCACCGGCGCCGGGAGATTGATCTTCGGCATCGCGGGGGCCGCCTCAACGGGTGCCGGCGCCGGGGCTTGTTGCGCTGGAACGATGAGGTTTTGGCCGGGAGTGGGCCGCAAAGCGACGGTCCCGGTTGTGCGGATGCCGATCGCCAGCGCAATCTCCAGCGCGAGCACCGCGCTGATGCCGACCACCGCCAATCCGCTACCGATCAACAGAACCGGCCGGCGACGCGGCTGGCTCTCTTCGGGACGGAACAGCCTCTCTATGACGACGGTCTGCGCATCGAAGTCCTCATCCGGCACCGCGCTGTAGGCGACGTCGTCGTCGCCTAGCTCGGCTCCGAAGGGGACCCTCAGGTATTCCGGCAGGGCGCACTCGTCGACCGCACCGGTGCCCGGATCTTGGGCGTAGGCCAGCGCGGCGGTCGACGAGGCGAACAACGGCGCATTCGCCGACGCCAGGGCGGCCCCGCGGGCCAGCGCCGTCTCCGGCTCCTCCGGCGCGCTCACCGCAAGCGAGGTCGCCGAGTCCAACGCCGGCTTGATCACGGCAATGTCGACGCCCGAGCCAACCAATAACAGGCCGTCCGGAGCTGCTTCGAGCTGATCCAGCGCGGCGATCATCCCGGTGAGTTGTGCAGTGGCGTCGTCGTAAGACTCGGCATGGATCTGTTGTTGGTAAATATCGGCGATGGAACCGTCGGAGGTCTCGACGACCGCCAACGTCGCGGTATCGGGCTCCACGAAAAGCACGGCGGTGCGCTCGTAACCCATTGCTCCGCCGACGTTTTGGGCCAATGCTGTCGTGGCCAGGAAGGCCGATACCAGCATGACGTTTTCGATCCGGTAGGCGGCCAGGGCGTCGCGCAACGTCGCCGCTTCGAGTTGATCGGTCCAACTCACCCCGATGGTCGACAGCTCAAGACCGGAATCGGCGGCGCCCTCGCGGGTACCCAGGATGGCGGCGATCACCTGATCGGGCGCACTCGCAGTGGCAGCGTCGTCGGCGGCAGTGACGTCGAACACGTCCTCTTCTACGGTGGCGCCGTCGGCATTTTCGCCTTCCAGCACAACCATCTGGATCGACGCCGGTGCCATCGACACCCCGAGCACGATATGCAATATCAACCCCTCCAAAGGTATTGCTAGACAAGCCATGGTCAGGCGGAGGAGAAACCACGGACCACTCAATGATGCCGGAGGAATACTGTGCGGTAGCCCTCCCGAACTTATGTAGATCTTATGAAGTTTTGATAGGAGCGAGACGGCGTCGGCCCCCGCTGACCCTGATACTTGGACCCCGCGCGCGAGCTCCCGTAAGGGTGTTCGGCCGGGCTTGTCAACCGCAAGATACACAGCTGACCGATTTTCATGCCCGGCCACAGCGTGATCGGCAGGTTGGCGACGTTGGACAGCTCAAGCGTGATGTGACCGCTGAACCCGGGATCGATGAAGCCGGCGGTCGAGTGCGTCAGCAGGCCGAGCCGCCCGAGAGACGATTTGCCTTCCAAACGTCCCGCGAGGTCGTCGGGCAGGGTGAATAGCTCCAGCGTCGAACCGAGCACGAACTCACCCGGATGCAGCACGAACGGCTCTCCGTTTACGGGTTCCACCAGGCTCGTCAGCTCGTCCTGCTGCTGCGCGGGGTCGATGTGCGTGTAGCGGGTGTTGTTGAACACCCGGAACATGCAGTCGAGGCGAACATCGATGCTGGACGGCTGCACCAAGGTGTCGTCGAACGGGTCGATGCCTACCCGGCCGGCGGTGATTTCGGCCCTGAGGTCGCGATCGGAGAGCAGCACCCGACGAGCCTATCTGCTACTCGGCACTAGCCCTCCGCCTTGACTCAGCGGAGGTACGTTTCCCCACCCTTGGGGTATCCGCCTCCGGTCGTCGTGACGTGGACGTGCTCATAGTGGCCGAGCCTGCTTGCCTGCGCGCCATTGGGGGTGTAGTAAACGCCACGCCAAATCGCATCTTGTATCCCGAATCGAGTTGCGTTCTGCAGCACGAACGCGACGATCCTGTTTCCCAGCGCTATGCCCTCGGCGGTGTCGGGGTTGGGAATCATCACATCGAGCGCCAAACCCAGGGGATGCCATGGCAGGGAATCCGGTCGCACGCCACCGATTTCGTGAATCTCGGGGAAGGTCGCGCTGATACTGCGTGCGGTCAAGATGGTTCTGACCTGTAGGCCCTGCTCTGGTGCGACACCAAAGGGCAAGAACCGCGATCGAATGTGGTATCTCGACGCGGCAGCGAGCTGGCCGTCACCTGTAGCCACACGTTTACCGGACACCTTCGGTGCCGCTGCGACGATCTCCAAGCAGCATGGCGCAATGTCGTTGATCACAGGCTTGTCGTCGGTTCGGGCGGGGAATGGACGGACATCTCCCGCCGCCGCGAACAAGATAGCGGCAGGGGCGAGCACAACAGCCAGGACTACTGATGGCTTTCGCCGTTTCCTGGCTAATTCATGCCGACCCACGAAAAGCAGATTACGGCCAGATAACGAAATAATAAATATCGAATCTCTAAGATTCGGAGAGATTCTCGGTCCCCGCTCACGAAGTTTTCAAAGGGATAGCGGCGTTCGCTTCCCGTCTTGAATTACTTGGTTATGCGTTGCGACACTCAACTGGCCGCCGGAGTGCCCGACGAGCCTACTGCCGCCGGATGCTAGCCTTCTGAGGCAACCGGCCGATGTAGTTCAATGGCAGAACATCAGCTTCCCAAGCTGAATACGCGGGTTCGATTCCCGTCATCGGCTCCACCTCTGATCAGCGCCAATGCTGTTCGAATCTGTTCGATTACACCGCGTCGATGTCACAGGATGTCACAACCCGGTCCAAAGTCTTTCCTGCAGCCTGCAGAGCATCGTTCTGACTGTGTGCGTAGAGCCGCATGGTGAGGCTGGCGTCCTTGTGCCCTATCCACGCAGCGATCACGGCAGCGGGCACACCTTGCAGGTGCATCAGCGTGGCGCACGTGTGACGGGCGGCGTGCAGCTTGATGTGGCGAATTCCTGCGGCGTTGACCGTGTCTCGCCAGTACCGCGACAGCACGCCAGGTGCATACGGTTCGCCGATCTCGTTGCTGACGACATATCTCCATGAGCCACTCTTCGCCCCGATCGCTAACTGTTCAGCCGCTTGGCGTGCTCTGGCCGACCGCAGCACGGTCACGAGACGGTCGGGAAGGGGCAGCGAGCGCCGAGAGGCTTCCGATTTCGGATCGTTCTCAACTGATCGGCCGCCCGCGGCCACCCGGTTGTTGTTGATCGCCAGTAACCGGCCATTCAGGTCGACATCGGACCATCGGAGGCCGGCGATCTCACCCCGCCGCAGTCCCGAAAGAGCCAACTCCCAAGCGTGGCCCAATCGGTGGTTCGCGATCGCTCGCAACAGCTTTCGCACTTCGTCCTCGGTGTAAGTGTCGATGGGCTTGTGGGGCTTGCTTACCCGGTTGACCAGTTCGGCGACATTCCGCCCAACAATCCCCTGCGCTTTCGCGTCGCTGAGGACCTGTTCGATGCTTGCTATCACCTTGTTGACCGAATCCGCCGACCACGGACGACGGCGCCGCCCCTTCGCCGTCGTGGTGCCACCCGCCACGAGGTCACCGACGAGCGCATCGATGTGGGCTTTGCCAAGCCGCTGCACTGGGAGTTGTCCGTGTCGCTCGCGTAGCGGCGCCAGGTCGTATTCCAGCTTGGCCCGCGAAGAGTCGCGAAGCTGATGGCGGCTCGCCAGGTAGGCCGCGCACATCTCCTCGACCGTCAGCGTCGATCGCGAGATGAACTGACCCTTAGCAGCCGCATCGGAGATTTCGGCTAAGGCTGCTCGGGCCTCACGCTCGGTGGCGAAGCGACGCCGCGCCTGCTGACGACGCCCGGTCTGGGCGTTGACTCCCGTATCGGCCGTAACCTGGTACCGGACAACGCCTTTCCCGGTTTTACGGTCAGTCACCGGGATCTTTTTGATCTGCGGGGGTAGCTGTTGCCTAGTCATCGGGCCGGTTCCTCCATCTTGTCTGATGCAAAACGCGTGCCCCACAGGGCTTTTTGAGCGTCGACCTTCTGCTTTCGCGCCGCCTCGATCTGCTCGTCGTTCTTGTCCAACATGCGCTGAGCATTCCGGGCTTCGGCCGGGTGTTCTTGAACCTTGTGGAGGTGATCGACCAGGGCGATGCGAGTTTCTAGAAGTTCGTCAATCAACGACAACGCGGCAACCAGCTTCACTCCATCGTTCGGCGGCTCGGGCTGGCCCTTTAGTTGGAGGTTTCGGATGTCGTACTCCTGTGGGAAGGAGAGGGCGCCCGACATCCAGCGCACTGCGTCGTCTTCCTTCGCCCGGAACTTCGGGAGGATGATCGCGCCGCCGTCGGTCCCTATCTGCGGGAAAAGCAGCAGCACGGGCGGGATGTCCAGCGCTGCCGCCAGCACCAGCACCTCCGCGACGTCGATCTTCCCCGATCGCAAGTTCGACTCGATCTTGGCGATCGTGCTCCGGCTGATCGGATAGCCCAATCCTTCAGTGCGTCGGGCCAGCTCATTGGCTGTGAGATCCAGCGCCTTCCGCCGCATGCTGACGGCCCACCCGAACCAGTCGGCCCGCGCCTTTTCGAAGTCTTTCGGCTCCAAGTTCGTGTTCGTCACGCGAACACGTTATCACGTGCTTGGGGACTCAAGCGAACAGTGTGCTACGCTTTCTGCGAACAGAAGATCGTGATTTTGCGCCTGCGCAGAACAGTCACATCGTCAGAAGAAAGGTACTGCCATTTCCGAAACACCGCGCTTGTACAGCGTCAAACAGGCCGGGGCTGCGTTGAACCTGAGCCGGTCCTCGATCTACGTCCAAATGAACAACGGGAGCCTCCGTTCGGTCACGGTCGGCGCCCGCCGGCTCATCCCGGAGGCCGCCCTCATCGACTTCATCGAGAACTTGGACGAGGTTGCGCAGTCGACCGATATGCCATCGTCGGCAACGCCGTGCGAGGTGCTCTGACAATGGCCGACGAACTGCTGGCCTGCGAGGCCATCGCGATCCAGCAACTGAATGCCAGCGTGATCTCGGCGACCGACATCGGCACGCACGCCGTCGAATACGCGGCCCGCAACTGGCCGGTGTTCCCGCTGAACGGCAAGGTGCCGGCGATCCCGGCACGTCACGGGGGCAAAGGAGTCCTCGATGCGTCCATCGACCTCAACACCGTGATCGCCTGGTGGTCACGGCGCTACGCCGGCTGCAACATCGGGCTGCGCGTTCCCCAGACGATCATGGTGATCGACGTCGACCCGCGCAACGGCGGACTTGAATCCTTCGCCGCAGTGACGGCGCGCAACGGACCGCTGCCCCAGACGCTGACCACCTATTCGGGACGCGGCGATGGCGGGCACCACCTCTATTTCCGCCGCCCCGCGGGCA
The DNA here is from genome assembly GCA_963784665.1 of uncultured Actinomycetota bacterium. Lineage (GTDB taxonomy): Bacteria > Actinomycetota > Actinomycetes > Mycobacteriales > Mycobacteriaceae > Mycobacterium. The sequence goes on along the minus strand of CAWASA010000013.1, from coordinate 265,731 downwards.
AGCTCACCGCCAAGCTGCTGGGCGCCGGAATCGACCTGAAGACATCGAGCGGCTACGTGGTTGCAGCCCCGTCGATTCACCCGGACACCGGTAACCCCTACATCCGCATCGACGCGCCGGTCGCGACACCGCCCGCCTGGCTCGTCGATCTGCTGGTGACGCCGCCGATTCAGCGACCGGCACCGAAGCTGACGCGCTATGCGTACCGGCTGCAGCATCGCGGACCTTCCGTGGTGGACGTCTACAGCGACATCACGTCGTGGGCCGAGATCCGCGACCCCCACGGCTGGCGGTGCCTCGACGCCGATCCGGACGGCAATGGAGCCCGCTGGTTGCACCCGGCGGCGACGTCAGCGTGCTCGGCGACCATCCGCAACAACTGCTTGTTCGTCTACAGCACCAACACCCCGTTCGACATCACCGAACCGGGAAACACGAACGGCTACACCAAATTCCGCGCTTACGCGACCCTCAACCACGGCAGCGACCTCAGCGCCGCCGCAAAGTTACTGTTCAAGAACAAGATTGCGAACTAAATGTTGATCGATGCCAGTACTGTCGAGCCGATGCCCGAGCCGTCGCCCGATAACGAGTTCTGGTCCCAGCGGGACGAACTCGACCACATCCTCCGCTTCGCCCGCGCCAACCGGGTTGCTCCCTACGCCGTGCTGGGCTGCGTGTTGCGACGCGCTGTGGCCGCCACCGAACCGAACGTTGTGCTGCCTCCCACCGTCGGCGGGGTTGCCTCGGTGAACCTGTTCACCGGCTCGGCCGGCCGCTCTGGTCAGGGCAAAGGGGCCGCTGACGCCGCCGGGTTCAATGCAGTCCGGCTCATCAGCCCGGTCACCGGTGACGAGATCTTTACTGAGCAACCCAATCCCGGCACCGGTGAAGGGTTGGCCCGATTGTTCAAGGGCCGCGCCGACGAAGCGCCGACCATCACCCGCGCACATCTGATCGTCCCCGAAGTCGGCACCTTGGCCGCGCTCGCGGGGCGGATGGGAGCGACGCTGTCGACGGAACTGCTCAAGGCGTTCATGGGCGAGCCGCTGGGATTCTCCAACGCGCACAAGGAGACGACGACCGCAGTTCCTGCTCACTCGTACCGCTTGTGCCTCGGCGTCGGTGTGCAGCCGCAGAACGCCGATTTCTTCCTCACCCGTGAGAAAGACGGCTTCCCGCAACGGTTCCTGTGGTTGTCGACCGTCGACCCTCACGCGCCTGAGCTTCGGCCGGCGCAGGTTGAGCCGATTGATATCGAGGTGCCCGACTTCGGCTCCGCCCGCTACGAAGTACCCATCCCGGCACAAGCCGCCGACGAGATCGATGCGCACCGCTACCGCGTACTCATCGGCGCCGATGACGTCGACCCCCTCGATGGACACCTCATGCTGACCCGAATCAAAGTCGGATTTGCCCTGGCCGTCTTGGCTGGCCGCAAAGCCGTCGACGCTGATGATTGGCGGATCGCCGGACAGTTGATCAACATCTCTACCGAGGTGCGAGCCGAGATGCAGAAAGCTGTCGAAGACCGGCGGCGCCGCGAAAACCACACGAAAGCCATCGACGCCGCGGACCGCGACGCCATCATCGCCGCCCGCCTGACGGAGGCATCGCAGAAGCGCGTCGGCGAGGCGATCATCCGCAAGCTGCAGCGGTCCGGCTCAGCCACACGCCGCGAACTGCGCCAAGCATGCGCATCCGCCATCCGGCCGGACTTCGACCCCGTATTCGACATGTTCATCGACAAGAAGTTCATCGTCGGTTGCCCCGAGGGCGACCGGCAGGCTGACCGGTACGAACTGGTCGGCTAGACGCCGTGGAATCTTCCACCCGTCTTCCACACGCTGAATAGGCAGCCACGCTGCATCGTTGGGCGTGGAAGGCAGGTGGAATCTTTCACACCATAAGCAGAACGTCCCGAAATACGCTGCAACACAGACCGTTCGATAAACCGTCCCGGCACTGATTCTGCTCGCGAGTTCAGTGCAGTCTGACCGTACAACCACGAAGTGAACGGCTGGACCCCCGATGATTTTAGATTGCCTGTGCCGCAGTTGAAATCGGAGAGGGGGTACCTTGCAATCCCTGAGCCATTCCCCCTTCGGCGACCGCCGCCGTTGTAGCGGATGAGATTCCGCCGCTCTACGAGCAATTCGATGCAGGCAATGCAACCGAGGAAGACCTAGACGACTTTCCCGGCACAACCGTCACAGCTAAGCGGTTCAAACACCCAGCATGCGATTCGCTCTGTACTTCGACGTGTAGGCCGGCTAATGCCCTGGCCTGCGGCGACGCCCCTGGACAGGCCCGTCCGTCCGCAGTCCGTCGGCAGCAGTTTTAGTCCGCTCGGTGATCGGCTCAACCTAGTTGTCGCCCAATGTGGTTCGGGCAGCAACTTGTTCCCGAACCGTCAGCGCGTAGGAACGCTCATGCGGCACGAGCAGCTGCGCTCGCCAAGAATAGGTGTCGATGGCACCGCGGACCCAACGTTACGCGCGGCCGGGTTAGCGTCTCGGGCACCGTAGCCTGATCAGAGGTTTCCGCGTTTTGCTCGCTACTGAGCGCCGCCGTATGGGCCTCGCCGCGGGCTAGAGCCACTATCGCGACAATCACCACTATCACCGCCGACGCCAGGACGATCATGCCCACGCCATCGGCGTTGAGGGTCTCGCCGAGCACCACGATGCCCAGAACCGATGCCACCGCTGGTTTGGCCACGGTCACCGACGGCATTGAGGCGGTCAGCGCACCAGCGCGAAACGATGACTGCTGAAAGATCATCCCTGCCAACGCCGCCAGTATCCAGACATAGAACTCCGGCGCGCACAGCAGCGCCCCGAAACCATGTCCGGCCGCCGCGACGACGGCTTTGGTTAGCACCGCGAACAGGGCCAGCGACGAACCGGCCACCACCGCCAGCAGTACAGCCGCACGCGGACCGGGCCAAATGCGCGCACCCAGGACACAGAACACCAGTAGCGGACCCAACACCAGGGCCACCACAGTCCAGGTTGTCAGCGACCCCTGCGACTGCCCGGCCTTCGGGTCGCCAACCGTGACGACCACCGCCAAAGCGACGGCGAGCACCGTCGCCCACATCCACTGCCAGCGGGTCACCCGCTGATGGGTCAGCCGCGCATTGACCGGCAGGGCGAATAGCAGCGCCGTCACCTGCAGCGCCGTCACCAACATCACCGACCCGACCCCCAGCGCGGCGGCTTGCAGGCTGTAGTTGGCAACGGCTCCCCCGCCGCCAAGCCACCACCGGGCGTCGCGCAACGACATGCGGAACAACTCCCAGTGGCCGACTGGTTCGTCGGTGACCTCATGCGCGGACTGTTGACGGCTCACCGCGCCGATCGCGGATGCCAGCGCGGCGCACAGGGCGAGCACAACCGCGATATCCGACTTCAACATGGGACCTCCTTAAGATGCCGAGATCACTTCGGGCTAGACCCCGAAGTAGACGCCGTACCTGCTCGTCGCGAGCGCTTTCAACAGCCACAGGACCAGCCCGGTCCCAGCCAAGGTGCCCAGAGTCACAGTCACGATGAAGGCGACCCGGAAGCTCCTGGAGAGCGCCGACCGGAGAGGGTTCTGCTGGTCGACGGCAGTCGACGGGTGGATGTTACTGGCGGTCATGGCATTCTCCTCGTTGACTTCCTTTCGGTCATGTGCATTGTCGTTGCCTAGTTCATGACGAATTCATGAAGGAAATGGTCATGGACAAAGCACTGCTTCCGGAATGACCGGGAAGCCAGATTAGGTTGCCTCTAGCGATAGAGTTTCCTATCCATTCAGCAAGCAATCGCGTGATCGAGTGCAACCAGCGTCGGTTGAGGCGCCCGCCCTGAAGTCGTCAGACGACCGCACCCGAAATCTCTTTTTTCGCCGCAGTTACTCGTCTCGAGTACCGTCATCGCGCAGCATCGCGAGCGTGACCGCCCCGCGTCGGAGGGCCTCATTGGCCAGACGGACCCGGCGATCACCCTCGGCAGGGATAGCGAACTTGTCGTACAGATTTTGAAGATGTTGTTTGATGGCTGCCTCCGTAACGAACAACTCACGGGCCATCCGGCGAACTGAAGCGGCCTCTGGAAACGGATCGTCTGACACCAAGGGGCGACACAAGACGATCAGGACCTCAAGTTCACGCCGAGTGAGCCGCGGCGCCGCCGGCTCGGCAGTGATCGTCTGGTCGTTTGCGTCTGGTTCGCCGGCTTGCTCGACGTCCCAGAAGACCATCCTCGAACTGCCAATCCGCAACTGGTCTCCAGAACGCAGGACCCGTTCGGCGAAGATCTTCTCTCCGTTGACATAGGTGCCATTGCGACTTCCCAAATCCCTTATCGACCAAGCAGACCCGAGATTGTCCAAGATGGCATGCAACCTTGAAACGGTCGCGTCGTGCTCGAGCGTCAGGCCATTCGTCGAGGCCTTCCCGACGGTCACTCGCTGGCCGCTCAGCATGAACAGCTCCCGCCCTGACGGTTTCCAGATCTCCAGGTGAGCCGACATAGAGACCCTCCTAACAGTCCAATTCTTACCTTGCACTCTCGACTGCCTACTGCCGGAGAACCAACCGCAGCCAGATCCTGCGAGTGGTCTGCACACCTCTCCAATGCGTTCGCAACGTCAGCAACCGATCCGTATGCTATGGGCTACTCATGCCGACACTGAGCGGAGCCGCCCGCAGTGAAGGTGTTCATCAGCTATTCCGCCGACAGGAACCGGCAGTCAGATCGATGGTGAACGATCTGCAGCGCTCCTCCAGTTGCGCGGTTACTCGACATGGAACGGCGCCGTCCCATGACCCGCGTGTCGTGGAGCGCAGCCGGGCCGTCCCCGCCATTTTGGAGTGGTCACTCAGTCCTCCTCACCAGGAGTGAACGTACCGCAGCGACCGGCCGCATCTGCTCAAGCTCAGCTTGCGTGAGACTGAGGGCTGCCGCTCGGCTGCGACGGCGTCGTAGTTGCTAGCACCGAGCACGGTGATGGCCAAGATCCAACCCACCACCGGTTTCGCCACGGTCATCGTCGGCAACGAGGCGGTCAGCGTACCGGCGCGAAACGACGACTGCTGAAAGATCATCCCTGCCAACGCGACTGCGATCCAGGCATATAGTTCCGGGGCGCGTAGCACCGCCCCGAAGCCGCGTTCAGCCACTTCGATGACGCCCTTGGTCAGCACCGCGAACAGAGCCAAAGACGAACCCGCCACGACTGCCAGTAGCACTGCGGCCACCGGACCCGGCCAGATACGCGCCCCGATCACACAAAACACGAATGCCGGGCCCATCACCAGGCCCACGACGATCCAGGTTTCCTTCGACGCCCGCTGCTGGTGCTGCACGGGGTCACCGACCATGATGACAAGCGCCACCGCGGTGGCCAGCACCACCGCCCACAGCCACTCCCAGCGAGTCACCCGATGGTGGGTTATGCGCGCACTGATCGGCAACGCGAACAGCAACACCGTCACCTGCAGTGCCGTCACCAACATCACCGAGCCGATGGCCAAGGCCGCAGCCTGCAGGGTGTAATTGCCCACGGCAGCCGCGCCGCCCAACCACCACCGTGTGTCACGCAACGACAGGCGGAATAACTCCCAGTGGCTGACCGGTTCGTCGGTGATTTCCTGGGCGGAGTCCTGACGGATCACAGAGCCAATCGCGGATACCAGTGCAGCGCACAACGCAAGCAACGCCGCGATATCCCGCGCCATGGGGACCTCCTCGCCGACTTTCGGGTCGTGGTCGTGACATACCAACTTTTCCACGAACACATTGCCCATAGCCAGCAACCCATGGCAGCGGGTCTCGTCGCGCGGCTACGTTGCCGACGGCACCCCAGCACTTGGCGACCGGTCAACGCGCACAGATCTAACTGCGTCGCCGAATCGGCACGACGTTTGGCGCGCTGGCCGGGCGGCTCATCGCCTCAAGAGCGGCCATCGTTTCGGCGTGATCGTCTTCGAACAAGTGGGTGTAGACCGCCAGCGTCGTGGTGACCTTGGCGTGTCCCATGAACCGGCTCAGTTGTAACGGCGGGATACCGGCCGCGACACACAGGCTCGCGTAGGTATGGCGCAGCGCGTGGAACTTCAAGCCGGGCGGCAGCATCAGGAGGTCACCGCCAAGGCGGGTGGTGACGATCCTCGCCGAACCGGATAAACGGTGGGTTCATGTTCGCTACTCTGGAGCTCGCGTTTGTTAATCGCCTTGGAAATTGAGGCCAAGAAATGGCTGACGAACCCAAGGCTCGCGCCCCGGGACCGGGACCGAGCGGGATCGCCGAGGAGTTGGCCGCTGCCGGATTCGAGAACGCGCGCCAGGTTGCTCGAGGCAGCGTCGGGGTGGTCTATTGCTGTCACGAAACTGCGCTGGGGCGAAACGTTGCAATCAAGGTGCTGCCGACAATTATCGGTGATGAGAGTCGGGAACGTTTTCTGCGTGAGGGCTACGCGATGGGCGGGCTCTCGGGGCATCCGAACATCGTCAATATCCTGCGAGTCGGCGTAACCGTGAGTGGCCAGCCATACTTCGTGATGCCCTACTGGGCCGCGGGTTCCCTGGCCATACGGTTGCAGCGAGCGGGGCCAATTCCCTGGCCCGAAGCCTTGCGGATCGGTGTGAAGTTGTGCGGGGCACTGGAAACCGCGCACCAGACCGGCACTTTGCACCGCGATATCAAGCCGGCGAACGTGCTTGTCAACGATTACGGCGAACCGCAACTGACTGATTTCGGGACCGCCCACATCGAAGGGGGGTATGAGACGGGGGTCGGGTTCTTCTCCGGCACAATCGACTACACCGCGCCCGAGGTAATGACCGGTAGTCCGGCGACGGTTGGTGCCGACATTTACTCACTCGGCGCCACGATTTATGCGCTCATTGCGGGCAACGCCGCACACGAGCGTAGGAGCGGCGAAGACCTCCTTGCGCACTATATGCGGGTCAGTACCACGCGGGTCTCGGACTTGCGGCCTGACGGAATCCCGGACGCGGTTTGTTCGGCGATCGAGAACGCGATGGCGCTCGACCCGGCTGAACGGCCGGCGTCAGCGGCGGAGTTCGGCCGCTGGTTGCAGGCTGGTCAGCGCCGCAACGGCTTCAAACCCGATTCGATGGCGATCACTGCCGTCGGTTGTGGTTCAGGGCGCACGGTGGTCACGTCACCGGGTGTATTTGAAGCGCCTTCCGTCTCGCCGGGCGGGCACAGCGGAAAAATGCAGCCACCGGTTCCGAGACCGTCAAGCATTGCTAGACCGAGCCGACAGATTGCAGACCAGACAAGCGCCACCTCCGCGATCAACCCGCCGAACGATCCCAGGAAAGCGTCACCGCTTCCACAGTCACGACCTGCTGGCCGGCAGGAGTCCTTTCCAGCGCCTGCCATCGCCGTCCGCCCATACAGCATGGAAACGCGGGCACAGGCTCCGCCTACGCCAGGCTCGTCTGAGCCGACCCAATCCATTGCAGACCAGACAAGCGCCACCTCCGCGATCAAGCCGCGGAGTTATCCGGGCTCATGTCCGGTCACGCCGTCGGGGAAAAAGCGCAACCGCAAAACGTCGCCGTTGATCGCCACGGCGGCCGTCATGGTTGTGCTGTTGGTGGTGCTGTTGGTGATCAGCGGTGTCTACCTCGTGCTTTCGCACGGCAACAACCACAAGGTCGCCGCGAGTCAACCGAGCACCCAGGCACCGGTTAAGTGGCAGCCGATTACGAATGCGCGCATTGCGCGCGACGCGGTGGCGACCACGCAGGCCGACGGCACGATCTGGATCTTCGGCGGGATTGGAAGCGACGGCGCTGTCATCGCAAACCACGAGGGCTATGACCCCGTCATCGACACCTGGAAAAGCGGCGACGATCTTCCGGTTCCGGTTCAGCGCGCGATGGCCGTGACGTGGCAGGGAAACCCGGTTGTGCTCGGTGGCTGGCGCACCGCGGGCGCCCAAAAGGTTGCAAGCGCCCAGGTTTGGCGGGTAGTCAACGCTCACTGGGTGGAGCTGCCTCATATGTTGCAGCCACGGGCGGCGGCGGCGGCGGCAGTGGTGGGAGACCGCATCATTGTCACAGGCGGTGTTGACGCGAACGGCGGGATGCTGAACACGACCGAGATCTTCGACGGCAATTCCTGGACCCTCGGCGCTCCTATACCGACTCCGCGGCAGATGCTGGCCGCGGCCTCGGACGGAAAGCTGGTGTACACGGTGGGCGGCACCAACGGGAACTCCGATCTGGCGACGGTCGAGGCGTATGACCCGGCCGCGAAAACCTGGACGCCATTGGCCGGGCTTCCGCAAGCACGCAGTGACCTCGGCGTGGCCATCGCCGATGGACGTCTGGTAGCGGTCGGGGGGCTGTCGGCGGGGCAAGTCCTCAAGAGCGTGGCAGTGCTCGATCTGATGACGAAAACCTGGGCCGGCTTGCCGGACATGAAGACAGCGCGGCACGGTATGGCGGTCGACGCGGTGGGGAAATCCGTGTACGCGATCGGCGGGTCGACCGCTGTTGGCGATGGCCAGGTGATCTCATCGGCGGAAGCACTGCAGCTACCGCCGCGCCGAATCCAACCCGCCGCGCAGTGGCGTTCCCTACCGGACGCACCGACTGCCCGGTTGATGATGGCGTGGGCTGTGCTCAACGACAAGGCCTGGATCATGGGGGGCCTACAAAACGGGGTCGCGCTGCAGACGGTCGAGAGCTATGACCCGCACAGCGGCGCCTGGCAAACGCAACCTTCATTGCCCATCCCACTGCACCACGCCGCAGCGGCAACCTACCGCGACGAGGTGGTGGTGCTCGGGGGTACCAGCGGCGACCTCACGCAGGCGTCCAACAAGGTGTTCGCGTTGCGTGGAGGCAACTGGGTGGAGTTACCCAACCTCACGCACGCTCGGGCGGCGCCAGCCGCGGCGGTGGTGGGTGACAAACTCGTGGTCGCCGGCGGGCAGAACGCCAAGCAGCTCGTCCCGCAGACCGAGGTCTTCGACGGCAGTTCGTGGAAGGATGCCGCCGACATGCCTACCCCGCGCGAACACCTGGCCGCGGTGTCCGACGGCGCCTACGTGTACACGATCGGCGGCAGGTTCCTTTCGTCTGACAAGAACTCCGCGGCGTTTGAACGGTTCGACCCGCAATCCGGGACATGGACCAAGTTGGTGGGCATGCCGACCCCGCGTGGAAGCTACGGCGCCACGTTCGTCGATGGCCGAATCGTGGCGGTCGGTGGTGAGGAACCGACGCGGGTATTGGGAGTGGCCGAGATGTACGACATCGCCGATGGCAAGTGGAGCACGCTGCCCCCGATGCCCACCCCGCGTCACGCTGAGGTGGTCGCAACCGTTGGCAACACCGTGTATTGCATTGGTGGCGCAAACCGGCCCACACATGAAGGCCCTGTCGCGACGGTCGAGGCCTTGGACTTCGTTTAGCGGCCGGTGAAGACAGGTCAATGGCGCTTGAGCCGGCTGCGCCACCCCACGAAGCTGGCATAGACGACCGTCAACACCCCCAGCATGGCCACATCGAATAGCCATGTGCCTGCCGTGTGTTTAAAGTGGCTGTCTTTCGGGGCGAGGGGGCCGGGCTCTATTGTCCACAAGTCGACTGTCGAGGCCTGCGCCGCGTACCCCCAACGCGAGGGCACCGCCCACGACATCTGGTCGAGACCGATCCGGTCGGTGACCGGGACCATCCCACCGCAGAGCACCAACTGCAACATGAGAGACACCACCAGCAGTGGCATGATCTGCTCATTGGAGCGCGCTATCGAGGACAGAACTAGGCCGACCATCGCCGCGGCCACGCACATTGCGGCGGTAGCGACGTACAGCTCGAGTGTGGCACTGCCGAGGAGCAGGGCCGGCCGAGTTGGCGCTCCTTTACCCAGGATGGTGATGGTGGTCGCGATCACCGACTGAATGACAGCGAACACGAAGAACACGGCCATCTTCGCGAGCAGGTAGGCCTTGGTTGACAGGCCGACCGCCTGTTCTCGGCGGAAGATGGGGCGCTCGCCGATGAGGTCGCGGATCGTCAGCGCGGTACCCATGAAGACGGCAGCCATCGTGAGCAACATCAATACTGACCCGGGTTCGTCGGAACCATCACCTGACGGGTCGGCTACGTGGAACCCCGTCGAGCCAGGAACGGTCAGCGACAGCGCGCCCATGACAAACGGCAACAGCGCCAGGAATATGAAGTAGGCGCGGTCGGCTACGATCAGCCGAATCTGGCGGCGCGCGATCGTTGCGAATTGACGGCGTGTGCTGGAGCGCGATGGGGCACCCAGATCGGCCGGCTTCTCCGCCTCCGCTATGGGCGGCGGTGGTTTGGCTTGGGCCAGGAAGCGACGATTGGCTTCGTCGGGGTCCGCACCCACCTTCGTGAAGATCTCGGCCCAGTTGGTGGTTCCCATGGTCGACTCGATCTGGTCGGGAGGGCCGCAGTACGCCATCTTGCCGCCGGGCGCCATCAGCAGCACCTGGTCACAGACATCGAGGTAGCTCAGCGAGTGCGTCACCACCAGCACTACGCGGCCGGCGTCGGCGAGCTGACGCAGCATCATCATGACCTGCAGATCGAGTGCGGGATCCAGACCCGAAGTCGGCTCGTCAAGGATCAGCAGCGACGGCCCGGTGAGCAGCTCCAGCGCCACCGAAGCGCGTTTGCGCTGCCCACCGGACAGCTTGTCCACCCGAGTGTCGGCGTGCTTGGTCAACCCGAGTTCCTCGATTACCTGCGCGACGACTTGCGCGCGGTCTTTTTGGCTGGTGTCGGGTGGCAGTCGCAACTCGGCCGCATAGCCCAGCGCCTGGCTCACCGTCAGCTGGCGGTGCACGACGTCGTCTTGGGGCACCATCCCGATCCGGCTACGCAACGACGCGAACTGGGCGTGGATGTCGTGCCCCTCGAAGGTGATCGAGCCGGAGCTGGGACAGGTGGCTCCGGCGATCAGCCTGGACAACGTGGTTTTGCCCGCTCCGGACCCACCGATGAGAGCGGTAAGAGTGCCGGGCCTGGCGGTCAATGAGACTTTTTGGATCAGTCGCTTGCTATCGACTTCGAAGTCAACCTCGCGCACCTCTAGCCCGCCGGTGCGCGTAGCCGCTTCGGCGCGGCGGAGCAAGATTTCACCGTTGAAAACGAGGTCGACGTTGCCGATCGTGACCACGTCGCCCGCGGTCAGCGGCGCGGACCAGATTCGGGTGCCGTTGACGAAAGTCCCGTTGATGCTGTGCGCGTCGTGGATCTCGGTGCCGATCGGGCTCGGAGCCAAGTAGGCGTGATAGCGCGACGCCAAGACGTCCGGGATGACGATGTCGCAGTCGAGAGCGCGGCCGATAGTGGCGGAACCCGCGGGTGGCGCCCCGAGCTTCGTTCGAGACCGCGACATGGCACGCCGTAGGTTGCCGGTATCGAACTGCGAGGCTTCGAGGGCTTTTGATCCTATCTCGGTGAGCGGTTGCCCCCCCGCCGCCGACTGCGCCGGGCTGACGGGCTGCGGCACCGATTTGGGAGCGCGGGTCGGCACCGATTGGCTCGGATAGCTGAAGGCGCGGCGCGGGCCGCTGGCCGGATACGACGTCTGCGGCGGCTCGCCGGCAGGGGAGTGCTGGAGTCGGTCGGGTTGCGGTCGCGCAGTGCGGGGCCGAGAGATGCCAGCTTGCTGTGCGGGCTCCCGACGAGACGGCCCCGAGGTACCGGGCGGCACGATGACCGCGACCGCCTGCACCGTTGGCGGTACCTGGCCGACCGTCCCGTCATGACGTCCGATCTCGAAGGTCAAACGTGGCCCATCAGGCTTTCCGATGTTGATGCTCTGGCCATCGCGGATGTCGACCACCCGCACCCGGTGACCGTTGACGAACGTCCCAGCTGGCGAACCGTTGTCGATCGCTACCCATTTGCCCCGATCGAAGCGCAGCAGCAGGTGCGCGCGGGCGATCAGCGGATGGGGAACGCGCATGTCGGCACGGAGGTCACTTCCAACGACCACATCGTGGCCCGTCGCGAAACTGAGCTGTGACCAGTCAGATTGAACCGTCAGCACGGGCGGTGTGGGCCTACTCATCCCATAAGTATTGGGCGCGCCGTAAACAAGCGCTGGCGAATTCGCCATATTTGGCCTCTAGTCATCGACCGTGTTTGCTGGGCTTGACCTTGGCGTGACCGGGTGCAGGGGTTAGCGAGCTACGCCGATAGGTAGCAACAGGTGATCAGCAGTTGCTCAAACAGTCGTTAAGCTGCATTGATCCAGTACCTATCGTGAACCTATTGCCACCTAGCGAACAAGGCGGATCCTGTCAGAGCAACTTCCCAAGCTGAATACGCGGGTTCGATTCCCGTCATCGGCTCAACTCTGATCACCGCCGACGCTGCTCGAAGATGTTCGACACGCTCTTTGGCCGTGATGAGGGTGCCGCAACACGATTCCTGGCGTCCTTGTGCCCGACCCTGGGCGCCTCATCCCGGCGCGCAATCAAGTTGCCGGATGCACTCGCTGTAGCCAAAAGGTGACAGAGGCTTGATCGAATTGCTAACGCGCGCCTGCACTTCCACTGTTCAAGGCACCCCTACTATCACTATTACAACTCTGTCAGTTAAGGGAATTCGAGCCATGCGAGCGGTTGTTGGGTGTGTTCTTGCGGTGATCGGGATCGCTGCGAGTGTGGTTGCCGGGCCGACCGCCACAAGCCTGGCGGCGGCGAACCAGTCGCATAATTTCGCCATCGCGTCCGTTCTACCGACGCGGGGCGAGGTGGTGGGTGTGGCGCACGCCGTGGTGGTGACATTCAGTGCGCCCGTCGCCAACCGGCACGCGGCCGAGCGTGCCGTAGAAGTCAAATCGGCGCCCGCGATGACCGGCAAGTTCGACTGGCTCGACAACGACGTTGTGCAGTGGGTTCCCGACCGATTCTGGCCGGCGCACAGCACGGTGGCGCTTTCGGTGGGCAGCCTGTCCACGGACTTCAAAACGGGTCCTGCCGTCGTCGGTGTTGCCAATATCTCGCATCACACCTTCACCGTGAGCATCGACGGAGTCGGGGCGGGACCGCCGCCTTCACTACCAGCGCCGCACCACCGACCCCACTGGGGAGAAGAGGGGGTGATGCCGGCCTCGATGGGTAGGGCGGAGTACCCGACGCCGGTCGGCTCCTACACCGTCCTGTCCAAGGAACGCTCGATGATTATGGATTCGAGCAGCGTCGGCGTCCCCGTCACCGATCCCGACGGTTACCGCATCCCGGTGGATTACGCCGTCCGTATCACCAGCCGCGGCCTCTTCGTGCATTCAGCTCCGTGGGCTGTCAATTCACTCGGATTTGAGAATGTCAGCCACGGCTGCATCAGCCTGAGTCCCGCGGACGCAGAGTGGTATTACAACACGGTCAACATTGGTGACCCGGTGATTGTGCAGGAGTAGCAGCGGCGACAAGCGCGATTTCAAGGGGCTCCGCAGCTAGATGATGTGCGGGTGCACGCGTCGAACTGTTGTTATCGTCCAGGCTTTTCACTGGCGTTGAGGTCGGCGCAATCCCCAGTGCCCCATACCACCGACGGGCACGAGCTGCCGCTCTTCCGGCTACGCGCACCTCGCCACTAATGACATGCACAACCCACGAGGCGATGAAGCGGTGCTGGCTGGGCTGCACTCCCGGATCAGGGTTTGACCCGGGAACCCGTCGTCACTTACCACGGGACGCACCCGCTGGTGACAACCCAGCGGATCCGCACAACCCGCAAGAGGATCCGTCTCAGCGAGCGCCCGCACCCGAAGGACCGGGGGGAACCGGCTGACCGGGCACAGGCCCGCCAGCCGGCGCCGGACCAGTCGGCGCACCCTTGCCGGTCCCAGACATGTCAATGAGTGGAGCACCACCCGGCAGCGGCGCACCCACCGGCCCAAGCGCAATCAGCGGTGTACCAACCGGCACCACCGGAACCGGAGCACCCACCGGAACCGGAGCACCCACCGGCAGCGGAGCACCCACCGGCACCGGAGCACCCACCGGAACCGGAGCACCCACCGGCAGCGGAGCACCCACCGGAACCGGAGCACCCACCGGAACCGGAGCACCCACCGGAACCGGAGCACCCACCGGAACCGGAGCACCCACCGGAACCGGAGCACCCACCGGAACCGGAGCACCCACCGGTAACGGAGCACCCACCGGCAGCGGAGCACCCACCGGCCCAAGTGCAATCAGCGGAGCACCAACCGGCACCGGAGCCACAACCGGCCCAGGCGCAACCAGCGGAACACCAGCCATGTCATTGAGTGGAGCGCTAGCCGTGCACACGTCGCTGGCCGCTACCGGTCCGCCGGCGGCTCCCGGCCCTCCGGCGGCTGCCGGCCCTCCGGCGGCTGCCGGCCCGCCAGCTACCGGTCCGCCGGCGGCTGCGGGTCCGCCAGCTACCGGCGCTGCAGCTTCGCCCGACATCCCTTGGACGCACGCATAACCGCCCGTTATCAGCGGGGTGGCTGCCGCGTCCGGGCTCAACGCTAAAGCGGCCCCGCACAACCCAGCGCTGGCAACTACTTTGATGAGGAATCGATCAAAGATGGTCGTCAACGTCAGCTCCTTCATTCGCGTTCACACATTCCGCAATCAAATGGTGCAGCAGAACCGCATGCCGTACCGAGGTCGTGTTTAGACGACCGGGTCAATTGTCGGCAGCCGATGTGGAACACACGCCGCGCCGCACCGCGCCGTTTCCAAATGGTGACGTTCGGCCAGCACCGGTCCCTCAAGAAAGACGCTGGTAACCCTAAGCCGTCGCCCGTGCGCGACGGCCGGTCCTTGGCGGCCTTTCGTTCTCAGGCGTTTTGCGCAGCGCATTCACAGGGATTCTTTGGTGCACAGGGGGGTTTCCTGGAGATTTCATGGAAGTGAACGTCTAGTACGGGGGGGTCAACAGGCAGGGAGGAGGAGCCATGGCAGCACAGCGGCGCTACGGCCGGTTCATCGGCACAACGCTAATAGGTGGCCCACTTCTGGTCGCCGGGGTGATCTCGGCCAGTCCGGCGCAGGCTGACGCGACCGCCTTTCTCAATGACCTGCACAAGGCCGGGATCCATGCCGTCAGCGGCGGTGACACGGCGCTGCTGCAGATGGGCTGGAACCTATGCCAACAACTTTCTTGGGGCGCTCCTCCCGCGCAGCTGGAGACTCTGGCGCTGCAACGCTCCGACAGCCGCCAAGGGACGCGTGGGATCACCCCCCAACAGGCCGACGACGTCGTTCACTACGCCGTGCGTGATCTGTGTCCAAACGCATAGCGGTGATCCAAGTTCTCATCACCGGCTGACTGGTGCGACGATCCCGAAACCCTTTGGCCGGTGACATGATCTGCGTCCGATCCGTCAGCAGCAGAATTTCGGGCCGTCTCCGGACGCCCATGACCTCCTCGGGTCGCCGATCGATGGTTCGATACTCGCCGCAATGGCCCTGTCGATGGGTTCGGCGAGCGGAGTCGGCTTGGGAGGGCTCTGTCCCCAGCGATAGCCCGTTACTCACCCGTCCCTATAAATTTGCCTCGCAGCGCGCTTTTTCCGGCTTTCATAGGAGTGCGCTGTCCCAATTCAGGGCGGTCAACAGGCAAAGGAGAAGGAGCTATGGCAGCACGGAGGCCGTACGGCCGGTTTATGGGCACAGCGCTAGCAGCTGGCCCACTTCTGGTCGCCGGGGTCGTCTGGGCCACCCCGGCGCGGGCTGACGCGACCGCCTTTCTCAATGATCTGCACAACGCCGGGATCCACGCCATCAACGGCGGTGACGAGGCGCTGTTGCAGATGGGCTTGGACATATGCCAACAGCTTTCTTGGGGCGCTCCGCCCCAGCAGCTGGAGGGCCTGGCGCTGCAGCGCTCCGACGCCGACCAGGGCACCGGTGGGATCAACGGTCGACAGGCCGCAGACGTTGTGATCTTCGCCATGCGCGATCTGTGTCCACGCGCATAGCGGTGACCTGATCCCGGTGCACTTCGTTGGCCGGAACGGCCATCCAAAGCCGTGATGAGGTGACGCTCCAGTGAAGGTGAACGCAGAGAACTTGGGCGCTCTCATGATCCCGGTCCCGGGCTATGAGCGTGACCAAATTGGTGTCGGCATAGTGCATTTCGGCGTCGGCGGTTTCCACCGCGCGCACCAGGCCATGTATATCGACAGGCTGCTCAACGACGGACTGGCGCGGGACTGGGGCATCTGCGGTGTCGGGGTGCTGCCCGGTGACCGGCGCATGCGCGACGCACTCCGCAGCCAGGACTACTTGTACACGTTGATCCTCGAACACCCCGACGGCACCCGGCAACCGCGAGTCATCGGCTCCATCGTCGACTTTCGTTATGCGCCTGAGGATCCCGAAGCGGTGACGGAGCTGCTCGCCGATCCGGCCGTGCGGATCGTCTCGCTCACCATCAGCGAAGGCGGCTATACCCCGCCGCTGAGCGCCGTCTTCACGTTAGTGGCCGAGGCGCTGAACCGACGGCGCGAGCGGGGCCTTGAGTCCCCAACGATCGTGTCGTGCGACAACATCGTGGAAAACGGCCACGTGGCACGGCGGGCATTCACGTCATACGCCGAGCAGTTCAATCCTGCCCTCGCGCAATGGATGCGCGAGCACACCAAGTTCCCCAACTCGATGGTGGACCGGATCACACCGGTGACCACTCCCGAGGTGATTGAGCGGCTGCACTCCGAATACGGTGTCCAGGACGCATGGCCCGTCGTCGCGGAGCCGTTCGCCATGTGGGTTCTCGAGGACGATTTCGCGGACGGCCGGCCCCCACTGGACAAGGCGGGCGTTCAGCTTGTCGATGACGTGTCGGCGTACGAGGCGATGAAGCTGCGACTGCTCAACGCCGGCCACCAAGGCCTGTGTTATTTCGCATACCTGGCCGGATACCGGCTGGTGCACGAAGCCGCCCAGGACCCACTGATCGCTGAATTCCTTGCCCGTTACCTGGATTCTGAGGCGATGCCGACACTCGCGCCGGTTCCGGGTCTCACCGAGTTCAAGGACGGAATCATCGGGCGCCTCGGCAACGCGTATGTCCGCGACACGGTGGCCAGGTTGTGCGCCGAATCGTCTGACCGCATCCCGAAGTGGCTCCTGCCGGTGGTTCGCGACAATCTCCGATCCGGAGGCCCGGTGCGGCTGTCCGCGGCGATCGTCGCGAGCTGGGCTCGCTACACCGAGGGGGTCGACGAAAACGGCCAGCCGATTGAAGTGGTGGACCGGCTCGCGGACACGCTCGTTGCGATCGCCCGCTCGCAGCGGGACAACCCGAGCGCATTTCTGCAGAACCGCTCGGTTTTCGGCGACCTGGTCGACGAGTCGCGCTTCGTCGAGCCGTACCTGTGGACACTGGACTCGCTGCACCGTCACGGCGCGCGCGCAACGCTGCAGACGCTGCTCGGTGTCTAGCCCGCGGGAAGCGGACGGAACACCGGAAGAATCCGGTATTTGGCGGTGAAGCTGGCCTTGTCGTATTTGTCGCCGACTTCCCCATCACACCCTAACGGGCGCCGCGGGGGCCACCGCTAGGCCTGCGTGACGGAATCACCTGGACCAGATAAGAATTGATTCCAAGAACATGAAGACACAGGACTACTCCAGGGCATGGCTGGAAAACGCCGAACGTCGAGGCGTGCCCCGGCACGTCGTCGTCGAGGTCGCACGACGGCACGGCATCACCGCGGAGAGCTTTCAGGTCCTCGCGAAAATGGCGGAGATCAAAGACCCCGACGGCAAATCCTTCTTCCTCATCCCGCCGGGAACCAGCGGGGATCACGCCCGCAAGGCGGCGTTGATGACGTATATCCACAACGCGGGCACCGACTACGGTACGGCAGGCAAGCAGCCCGCAGACTTTCCCGCGACGCCCTACTCCGCCGCCGAGGTTGCGCGGATCATGAAGCGGCAGAACGCGAACAGCTGGACTTATACCCGGGATGTCGGTTTCGTCGACCGCAACGGTGGGCGCCTCGTCACGACCCCGAACGGCATGCTCATGGGCCTCGGTGGCAACTGGATCCAAAGGCAGTTCAGTCAGCGGGGCGGAACCACCTGGGGTGACATCTTCATGGTCAACATGGGCAACCTCACTGACCCTGCCGAGCAGCTTCGCCGGATCGCCGAGTCTGGGCATGCCTGGCACCTCGACGGCAGCGGCACGCCTTCGGAGAGCAGGCTCGAATTGGACCGGGTACTCCACCACGAAGAGCGACACAGCCAGCAATGGGCGGCGAAGGGCTACGCGGGCATGCTCAGGGACTACAGCTGGGAACTCGTCCGCGAGATGGTCTTCGGCAAAACCAACAGGCTCGAAGAGGACGCCGGACTGTCCGACGGGGGTTACAGATCGTGAATTCCGTTGTAGAGCACCATCAAACCGATCACGATAAGGACTGCCGCGAGTAGGGCGGTGTTGTTTCGGTCCATCCAATCTTTGAGCCGGACCAGCGCATCGTCGAGACGGTGACCGGCGGCCGCGTAGGCCAGTACCGGGATCGCGACGGTTGACGCGGCGATGGCGACGAAGAATGCGGCGGCTATCCAGTCACCAGCCGGACCGAGCCCGCTGCCGCCGATGGCCAAGCCCGCCGGCACGCAGATCAGCGACACGTCCGGTCTTGCCACCGCCAGCACCGCCCCGGTCACCCCGGCGCGCACCGGGGTGATGGAGGCGAACGAGCGCATCCAGGCCGGCGACTCGGTGCGGCCATGGCGGGTCAGCCACCGGAAGATGCCGTACAGGATCAGCGCCGACCCCAGGACCACGCGCAGCCAGGATGCCCAGCGCGGCGGCGACTTGTCCAGACCGCCGAGGATGCCCGAGGCCGCGACGGAGAGCGCCGTCAGCGCGGCCAGTCCCAGCAGCCAGCCGCCGAGGAAAGCAAGGCCGCTCGGCCGCGGCCGCGGCGCCTGTAGGACCAGCACCGCCGGGATGACCGTGAGCGGCGACAGCGCGATGACCAGCCCGAGCGGGACGAGCCCGGTCAGCACCGAACTCCAGGTTCCTGCCATGGGCAGCAATCTTAGGTAAACCGGGTCACTTCAGAGCGTGGATTCCGTTGTAGAGCACCATCAACCCGATGAGAACGAGGACGACGGCGAGCAGCGCGGCGTGGTTTTCCTCCATCCACACTTTGAGCCGTTCCAGTGCATCGTCGACGCGGTCGCCGGCACTGAGATAGCCCAATATCGGGACGGCAACCGTTGACGCAGCGACGATGACAAAGACCGCGGCGGCTACCAGTTCACTTGCAACGCTGAAGTTGCTGCTTCCGACGGCCAAGCCGGCCGCCGCGCACAGGATCAGCACCTCGGGTCTCAGCACCACTAGCACGGCCCCGGTCACCCCCGCACGCACCGGGGTCAGTGTGGAAAACGAACGCATCCAACGCGGAGTGCTGCCGTGACGATGCCGGGTCAGCCAGCGAAACACACCTAATCCGATCAGCGCTGTCCCGAGGACCACACGCACCCAGGACGCCCAGGTCGGCGGCGCCTTGTGCAGACCGCTGAGCAGATCGGAGCCTTCGACGAACAATGCGGTGACGGCGGCCAGGCCCAGTACCCAGCCGCCGAGGAAGGCCAGACCGGCCGGCCGCGGCCGCGGCGCGTGCAAGACCAGCACCGCGGGAATGACGGTGATCGGTGACAGCGCGATCACCGCCGCGAACGCGATGAGCCTGGTCAGCATCGAACCCCAACTTGCTTCCACGGGCAGCAATCATCGCATTGGTTTGGCGCGGACGCACCGATTGACCGCACAGCCGCACAATCACCACGTCGCACGGCTAAGGATCCGGAGTGGGGGGAGGAACTCAGCGCGGTGACACAGTCCCCGGGCGTAAACGTCTCCGCTGGAACGGATTGCGGTGCTGCAGGAGATGCGTGGCCGATACCGCAGATGCTCCGGCTGCAACTCCCCATGGCCAAAGCCAACGGATGGCTGGGGTCCGAAGACTATTTCCGGCGCAGCGTCCAGGCGGGTATCCAATGCGTCACCGTCTTGCGCTTGGACCCGTAGGCGATCGGGTAGGTCACCAGCCCCCACCAGTCACCTTGCTCACAGAGGCCCCAGCAGCTCAGCCGTCCCTCGACGACCTTGTGCAGCTGCAGGCCGTTGGGCTGATAGCGGCCGGAGCGATGCGGCGCGCGCGGGAAAAGCACGGTCAGGTCGACCAGCACCGTGATCGGCGGGCGCACCACCCGAAACGGGCTGCGGACGGGTTGGCCGTTGTACCCGATCGACGCGAGCTGACCCATTTATCGATCATACGTTCGAACCGAGGGCTTGGTGAGGCTGTCTTTTCCGATCGTGTGCGCAGGTGAATCGCTATAGCCGCCTCACCGATACCGAGGGGGTCCTGAACAACGGCTAACGGCGCGCCGCCAATTCGGCCGGTCGGAAGGCGCTGGTCGGTTCTGGCAACATGGCGGTGTGACGTCCTTGGCGGCCCGGTGAGCGTCTCTTATGCCGGCACGTCACGGCGTCTCCGTGATGCGCTTCGGGGCGACCTGGCGGCTGTGCTGGACCCCTTGATCGTTGGATTGTTGGCCGTCGCAGTCAGTCTGGGCGGTGCCGGCCGCCCGTCTTTCTGGTACGACGAGGCCGCCACCATCTCGGCCTCATACAGTCGCTCCCTCGGTCAATTGTGGCGGATGTTGGCCAATGTCGATGCCGTCCACGGCCTCTACTACCTGCTCATGCACGCCTGGTTCCAGGTTTTCCCGCCCACGGAGTTCTGGTCCCGCGCCCCGAGTGGTCTGGCTGTTGGAGGCGCCGCGGCCGGAGTAGTGGTGCTGACCAAGCAGTTCTCGTCTCGCACTGCCGCGGTGGCCTGCGGGGTTTTCTGCGCGATCTTGCCCCGAACGACGTGGGCAGGCATCGAGGCTCGCCCGTATGCACTGTCGATGATGGCCGCCGTGTGGCTGACCGTACTGCTCGTTCGCGCCGCGCGCCGTGACAATGCCTGGCTTTGGCTGTCTTACGGCATCGCCCTAGCCATGTCGATTGGGCTCGACGCGTATCTCGCGTTGTTGCTCTTGGCGCACCTCGTCTTCATCGGTGTATTCGAAAGCAGGCGAAGGGTTTTGGTGCGGTTCGCGGTTACGTCGGCTGTGGCGGTGGGCGCCCTGACGCCGTTTTTGCTGACGGTGGTCGGGCAAGCGCATCAGATAAGTTGGATAGCACCAATCGGTCGCCGGACGCTCGAAGATGTAGTGGTACAACAGTATTTCGAACGAAGCCCCCCATTTGCCCTTCTGTCGGCGCTGGCGATGGGGGCGGCTATTGTCTTGTGGGTCAGCAGGTCCGCGCAATTGGCCGGAGCGGATCGGCAACTGTTGACCCTTGCGGTGGCCTGGCTCGCCATACCGACCACCCTGATCGTGATGTGGTCGGCGCTGGTTCACCCGATTTACACGCCGCGCTATCTATCGTTCACGGCGCCGGCGATGGCACTGGTGCTGGGCGTCTGCGTCGCCGCGGTGGCCGTCAAGCCGTGGATGGCGGCAGCTCTCGTCAGTCTTTTCGCTGTTGCTGCGGCGCCGAATTACGTTCTGGTGCAGCGCAGCCCGTATGCCAAATACGGGATGGACTACAGCCAAGTGGCCGATTTGATCACCGCGAGAGCGGAACCCGGTGATTGCCTGCTGGTGAACGACACCGTGACGTTCATGCCTGCCCCGATGCGCCCGTTGCTGGCGGCGCGCCCTGATGCATATCGGAAGCTGGTCGACCTCACCCTGTGGCAACGGGCGACGGACCGCAACGACGTCTTCGACACCAACCTCATCCCAGAGGTCGTCGCCCAGCCGTTGAGTCACTGCGGCGTCGTGTGGATCATCACCCAAGCCGACCAGTCCAGGCCCGCTCACGAGCAAGGCTCGGCGCTCCCGCCCGGCGAACGCTACGGAGCAACCCCCGCCTTCGCCGTACCGCACGATCTGGGCTTCCGGCTGGTCGAGCGCTGGCAGTTCAACCTGGTTCAGGTGATCAAGGCGGTGCGGTAAGTCGCTACCAGATGCGGATGTAGTCGATCAGCATTGCCGCCGGGAACCTGCCTAGGGCGGGATCGCCGGCGCCAACCCCACCGACCGCAAGCGTGAACATCGGGGTCATCCAATAGCCGGGATTGTTGAACGGCCACCGAAAGTCGTCAGGAGCGCCGCCGGCGACGTGGATGGGTTTGTTGGGAACACTGAAGTACGGCTTGGCGCCGTCGACGTAGTCGCGCCAGAATTTGAATCCGTCCTCATCCCAACGCATTCGCCAGGTGTGCCACGCGCCGTCCACCAACCCGGGAATCGATTTGCCTTCCCATGTCTTCCCGTTGGATGCCGCGTGGACCGTGGTTCCCGGGGGCCACTGGCCGTTGCCGTACCACTCGAAGACGTCGACCTCGCCGTCCGGCATGGGATCCTCGTTGACACCCCAGAACGACGGCCATAGGCCGGTGAACAAGCAGTCCAGCTTTATCCGCGCTTCCCAGGTTTGGTTGATCATGCTTCGGAAGTTGCCTCGCAGTTTGCCGCTGTAGTAGTTGCCGAATTCTTGGGTAGCGCACAGGACCATGTTGGAATTGCCGTCGAGGAACACGTTGCGGCGATCGTCGCGGTATATCCCCGCAACCGGCGGGAACACGTCGTCCTGCCAGGTCTGCACCGTCCACTTGGCCGGATCGGGACCTGCGCCCGCCGGGCCGTCGAACTCGTCGGAGAAGATATAGGGCCCGCCCGGGGCTTGCGCCGGCGCCTCCGGCGGTGACGGGTGCGCCCAGGCCTGCGGCAGGCGCATCGCAGCTCCGAACATGCCCACCCCGGTCATCAACAACATGCTGCGACGATCCATCAAATACCACCCAATCGTGAAAGCCAGTCTTCGGCCGAGCGCGATGCCCTAGGCAACTTTCGCAAACGGTGTTATGAAACCACGCGCCGGGGTAGCTCGCATCCGGCACCCGGCGGTCTTAATAATCGCGTACCCAGTCGATGGGCATTTCGGCCGGATGGGTCCCACTTCAACGGGTCGGGCGTCGAGCCGGCCGGGCCGTCGAACTCGTCGCAGAACAGGTACGCTCCGGTTGCCGCGACGGGCGCAGCTGGCGCTGGCCGCGACCGGCAAGCCGCTACTTTCGGAATGAACATAACCGCTGCTAGTGCACCACATCCGACCACCATCAGCATGCGCGACGAACCCGCTCTGGCATGAGCAGCGGACGTAGCAGCTGCTCGCGAGCCAAGCGGTTCCCGCAATCAACCCTCAACTTCGTTGACATTCCTGCCGCCGGTGGTATCAAGGAGGTTGATGCTTTGAGAAAGGAAACAACAGCGATGTTCGGTGGTGGATTTTTCGGCGGCTTCGGTGGGCCCGGCTTCGGTGGACCCGGCTTCGGTGGACCCGGCTTCGGTGGACCCGGCTTCGGTGGACCCGGCTTCGGTGGACCCGGGTTTGGTGGACCCGGTTTCGGCGGTGGCTGGGGTGGACCCGGCGGCGGTCATGGCGGGCATGGTGGCCCCGGTGGTCGCCATGGTCTCAAACGCGCGGCCTTCGTCACCGCGGCGATGCTGCTCGACGGGCCGGCTGACGCCGCGCAAGTCGTGCAACGGGTGTCCGATGCAACCGACGGCGCATTCACCCCTCCGCAGGACGTGGCAGAGCTTGCCATCGGGCTACTTGCCGGGCGCGGCATGGTCACCGTCGACAACGGCGTGGCGACCCTGACCGAACTCGGCCGAAATGTCCTGGCTTGGCGCGGCATCAGCAGCGAGACCGCACACGCCTTCCTGGGACGCGCGGCCAAGTTTGGCGACGTCTTCAAGATCCGCAGGGAACTCTTCGAACTCGCCGGGCTGGCCCGCACCATCACCTGGACGGGCACCGACGAGCAGAAGCAGCAGCTTGCCGAGACCCGGGCCAAGGTTCTTGCGGCCCTGACCGACGCGAAGAAGGCGCTGCACCGCGCGCTGGGCGAAAGCTAAGACGTCAGGCGGTCTTGGGTTCGCTGAGCTTGACCAGTGTCTTGCCGATGTTGACCCCGGTGAACAGCCCGTTGAGGGCATCGACACACGACTCGATGCCCTCGAAGATGGTCTCCCGGTGCTTGAGCCGGCCCTCGGCCTCCCACTGACGTAGCGCTGCGAACGCCTCGTCGAAGCGCCCCCACTGGTCGAGCGCGTTGAATCCCTGCATCAGCGCGGTCCTGGACAACAGGTTCACATAGTTGGCCGGCCCCGGATGCTCGCCGGTCAGGTAGCTGGAGATGACGCCGCACAGGACAACGCGTGCGCGGGAGGCCAGGCGCCCCAGCACGGCGTCGAGGATGGGCCCTCCCACGTTGTCGAAGTAGACATCCACGCGTTGCGGGCAGTGCTGCTTGAGCGCCGCCGCCAGGTCGTCGTTTTTGTAGTCGATGCACGCATCAAACCCGAAGTCCTCGACCACCGCCCGGCACTTCTGCGGCCCGCCCGCGATGCCCACCACCCGGGCGCCGGCGACCTTGGCGATCTGCCCGGCCACCGATCCGGTGGCGCCCGCTGCCGCCGAGACCACGACCGTTTCCCCGGGCTGCGGCCGACCGATGTCGGTCATCCCGAAATAGGCAGTGGCACCGGTCGGCCCGTACACCGACATGATCGCCAGCTGGTCGTCCTCGCCCGGGATGGGTGTGCTGAACACGTCGTCGCGGATGATCACGTACTCCTGAAAGCCGGTCAACGTGGTGACGACGTCCCCGACCGCGTAGGCGTCACACCGCGACCGGACTACCTCGCCGATCCCGGCCGCCCGGATGACGTCGCCCAGCTGCACCGGCGGAAGGTAGCTGGGCTGGTCGTCGAGCCAGGTGCGGGCGGCCGCGTCGATCCCGACGTAGGTGGTTTTCAGCAGCGCCTCACCCTCGGCGGGTTCGGGCGCGGTCGTGGTGATCAGCTCCGTGTCACCGGGCTGAACAAGCCCGCTCGGACGGCGACGCAACAAGACCTGGCGGTTCGGCAACTCGGGCACGATGCAGAAACTACCGAACGGGGCGAAACCACCGAAGGGAATGGCATATTCGGTGCATGACCGCGAAGGATGACCCGGAAGACCGGATCCGGGAACTCGAGCGCCCACTCGCCGAGACGGCACGGGCGTCCGAAATGGGCAGCTCGCAGCCCACCGACCAGGGTTACCCACCCGCCCCACCGGGTCCCCCGCCACCGAGCCCGTGGACCTATGGCGGCCCATTTCCGGGGCCACCGCCGCAACGCCCCTCGGGCAACCGCATGTGGTGGATCTTGGGCGGGGTCATCGTCATCGGCATGCTGGCTCTCGCGGGGGGTATCGCGGCCTTCGCCCCACACCAGCTTTCCGGTGTCCGGTCGATCATCGAGTCCCCACCGACTTCCGGGGCCATCAGTTCCCCGGCAAGCACCCCGAGCAGCCGGAATAGCCCGAGCCCGTCGGCCAGTAAGACTCGCACATCCACGCCGTCGACGTCACCTGCCCCGCCGCCGGGTGGCGAGCTCAGTGTCTCCGGTATCAACGAGAGTCGAACGATCGCCTGCAACGACAGCATCGTCAGTGTCAGTGGTGTTTCCAACACGGTGGTGATCACCGGACATTGCGCACGCATCAGCGTGTCTGGCGTCCAAAACGAGATCACCGTCGACGCCGTCGATGCCGTCGACGCCTCCGGCTTCAACAACAAGGTCACCTACCACTCGGGCACGCCGCAAATCAGCAATCCCGGTGATTCGAACGTCGTCCAACAGGGCTGACGGCGAGGGCAACCGTTACGAGGGCTCTTCGGAGTCGTCGTCGAGGACGCTGACCGCAATCCCGTACGGCAGGAAACGCACTTTGCGTTTGGGATCGAGGTTGTTCTTATTGGCCCGCAGCGCGTCGAGTTCCGTCGCATACACCTGTTCGACGTGCGCGCCGCCGTCGGCGTCCACCGTGTAGATCGCCCACACGCCGTCACCGGCCTCGCCGGCGGTCTCGGGCGCGGGCCGGGGGCGCCGCGACAGGTCCTCGAAGATCGACGACCAACCTGTCCGGGCGCCGGGGGCGGCGACAAACCTGCTGATCCGCTCGAAGACGTCGCGCAGTCCCTCGCTGCCCTCCCTGATCATTCGATCGAACTCGTCGGGATCAAATCCGAACGCACCGTACTCGCCCACGCGACCTCCTCGCCGCTCATGTCGTCATTGCCCAGTGTGCGCTCAGTCGACATCCTTTGCCACGGCCTACGGGGCCTGCGGGGGCGCCGGCGGCGGTGGTGGGTTGATCGGAATCGGCACCGTGACGAACGGGAAGTGCAGATACACCGTCATCGGCGGCATCCTGGGCGCCGGAGGCGCTGCGGGCGGCGGTGCCGGCGCCGCGGGCGGCGGTGGAGGAGCGGGCGCAGCCGGCGGCGGCGCGGGCGCCGCCCGCTGGACGGGTGTGGGCACGTACCGCGGCGCCGCCCGGGTCGGGGCGCGATAGACCGGAGTCGCGGGTGCCCTGTTCACCTGGGCGGGGGGCGCCGGTTTCTCCGCCGGTGGCGGCGCAGGAGGCGGGGCAGCCACCTGCGTGGTGGGCGCAGGCGGTGGGGGGCTCGGAGCGGGCAACTGCGCTTCCGGAGGCTTGCTCGGTAATTGAGCCGGCACTTGCCTCCCGGGGGTCGCAGCGCTGACGCGTGGGTTGTGCCGCACAGCGGACGTCGGCCGGTCAGAGGTCAGCGAAACCACCAGCGCACCGGCCACGATGGCGGAAATCGCCGCCAACGCGCTGCCGGCCACCAGGGAGGCCCTGGGCCTGCGCCGTGTTTCGTCGCCTCCGTCTTCCTCGACGGCGCTGTAGGCCAGCGCACCGGCGCCCAGGTCGGCGTTGCCGCAGACGTCGAGGTAGGTGGGGCTGAGCGCCCGGGGATTCATTTCTCCGGTGCCCGGATCCAGCGCGTAGGCCAGGGCGGCCGTCGACGACGCGAACAGCGGCGCATTCGCCGACGCCAGCGCGGCTCCCCGGGCCAGCGCCATGTCCGGCTCCTCAGGAGCGGTTACCACAAGCGAGGTGGCCGCCTCCAGCGCGGGCTTGACCGGGACGATGTCCGTCCCACAGCCGATGAGGAACACGCCGTCCGCCCATGATCCCCGCGTAGCCAGACTGGCAACCATCGTCGCCAACTCGGCCGCTATGGCCCCTTGAGAGGCTCCTTGCCGGGCAGTTGCGACCGGGTGCCGGTGCAGATCGACGATCGAACCGTCGGCGACATCCACAACGGCCAACGTCGTACTCTCGGGCTCCACGAACAACATCGCGATGTGCTCGTAACCGAGCGCATGACCAACCGTCTGTGCCAGGGCGGCCGCGGCCAGCAGCGGGGAGACCAGCATCACGCTGCCGACCTCGTGGGGGGCGATCGCCTCCCGCAGCGCACCGACCTCGGCGGGGTCCGTCCAGGTCACGCCGGTCGACGTCAGCTGGTGACCGCTCTCAACCGCCCCTTCCCGAGTGCCTCTGATCGCGGCAATCACCTGGTCGACCGCACCGGCAGTCGCCGAGTCCCCGGCGGCGCCGACCTCGAACTCGTCCTGTTCGACGGTGACACCGTCGGCATTCTGGCCCTCGATGACCAGTAGGCCGACCGTGGTGGGGGCCATCGACACCCCAAGCACGATGTCCAATTTGCGCCTCCAAGGTCCTCCAAGGCCCTCAACGAGGGCATCAAAAAATAGACCCCACCCGAACTGGGTGACACCACGCTACCCGCGCGCGGGCAGACGCGCTCATGGAATGCGTTAAGCAGGAACGACGCGACTAGTACCCCGGACCCAGGAACGGGTTCTGCGAGTCCTGCGGGTACTGCGGGTACTGCGGATACTGCGGGGCCTGAGGAACCTGGCTCTGCGGAACCGGAATGGGTATCGGCACCGGAAGCAGCGGAACGTGTATCCACTCCGTCGTCATCGGCACCGTCGTGGTGGTAGTCGGCGGCGGTGTCGTCGTGGTCGTCGTCGGTGGCGGCGGAGTCGTCATGGGCGTCGTCGTCATGGCCGTGGTCGGCGGCTGAGTTGTCGGTGGCGCAGTATGCCTCGGCGTGTAGACGGGTGGCGGCGGCGCCGTGGTGACAACCACCGGCGGTGGCGGCGGCGGGGGCGGTTCAGGCGGTGGCGGCACCGGGCTCGGGACCGGTGCGGCGCTGGGCGGAGGCGGCACGGCCGTGGGAGGCGGGGGCGCTGGACGTGGCACCAAGGGGCTGACCGGCGGCGCCGGCAGCGGCGCGACGGTGGGCATTGGCGGGGCCTGGCGGTTTTCGATGCCCGTCAACGTGTAGGCGACGCCGCCGATCGCCGTCATGGCGACCAAGGCCGAAATCCCGATGATCAACTGAGACAGCCGGAGGCGCCGCCACGGCCGTTCGCTGGGTGGCTCGATCATGTTCAGCCGCATCGACCAGCCGGACGGACCGTCTTCGTCGTAGGTTTCGCCGCCGAACCGGACCCGCACATCCCCGGGGTACTCGGTCTGCGACCAAGCCAGCTCGCGATCCGTCAACGCCTCGTCGTCGATCACCAGCACGTCGCCGGCCCCCAGGTCGACGACATCGCCTGCGGAGGCGGCCGCCGTGAGCAGGCCTGCCGACGTCCGCGTCCGGATATCCAGCCGTTCCCCGCGCGAAGCCAGCATCAGCGCGCCGGCAGCCGCCGCCACGGCGGGTTGCGACGGTGTCAGCATCGATATGCGACTGTGCACCGAAAGACGTTCGGCGACAAGCGGAATACGCGCACCTCCGCCAACGGTGACCACTGCTGCCAGGTCGGCCCAGCTCTTGCGGTGGCGCATCAGCATATCGTCGAATGCGTAGATGAAGCCGGTCAGCCGATCCTGTATGAGGTCTTCGAGTTCGTCTCGAGTCACCGCGAGGCTGCAGCTGCGGCCTCCAAGCTCAGCGGCGATTTCGGTAACCGCCTCGGTCGAAAGCCGCTCCTTGGCCGACCGGCACTGTTCCATCAGTTCACCGAGCTGTCCGACAGCGGCGGTACTGTCCGGGTCGATACCGCTGCCGCGGCCCAACTCCTCGAAGACCCGAAGCAGCAGCTCCTGGTCGATCTCGTTGCCGGAGAAATCAGCGTAACGCATTGTGGCGCTGACGAGCTCGAAATCTCCCGCGACATCCACCAATGTGGCAGACGTGCCGCCGCCGCCGAAATCGAGCAACCCGACCACACCACTGGCCGGCAGGCCGACCTCGGAGTTCACCGCGGTCAGCGACGCGATCGCGTCCGAAATCAGGCGGGGCGCCATGCCGCTTCGGACGAAGCCCACATGGGTCCGTAACCCGTCGCGCAGCGCCTGCACCGTACTGGGTTTCCAGTACGCGGGAACGGCGATGGTGATCTCCGATGAAGCCACGTCCGCGCCGGCGGCCAGCACCATCGCGTCCAGTGCCTCCACCGTCAGGAGCTCCGGGTCGTGCGCGGACCCGTCGGCCGACACCAGCGCCACCGAGTCGCCGATGCGCTCTACGAAGCCCTTCATCAGCACGCCCGGCTCGGAGAGATATGGGTTACCTTCGGGCACACCAACTTTCGGCGCACAGTGGGGATAAAGGGTCAGCACAGAACGGCGGGTAACCGGTGAGGTTCCGTTGCGCGCAGCGACCAGGTTCGTGGTCCCGATCGACAACCCAAGTGGGTCGTACATAGAGCGAGAACTTTCGTCCATAGGGGTCGGTGGCCAGCGTTAACCATAGCCGCGGACACGCCCAAAGCCGATGGGTTGCAACGTCATCGGTACACGGTCGATGCCGTTGTGTCACCGAAGTGGTACCGGGGACCCCTTGACAAATGCGCCGGGCTCAGAGCACGGTGAGCGGCAGCGAACGCCTCGGCTCGAACTGAAATGTCGATCCGCCACTGACCTTGGTTACCAACACTTCCGGCAACTCGGTCGCCGCGGTGTCGGTTTCCACCAGTTCAGCGGTCCAGTCGGTACTCGTGGCGCTGACCTGAACGGCGACATGCGGGTCGACCGCGGTGGCGATCGCCTGCAGCGGCTGCACAGATTCGGGTGAGCACAGCGAAATCCACGCACCGTCGTCGTGAGCCGGCGAGCGGTGGACGACCAACCGGTTCTCCGCCATTTCTGCTACGACGTAGCCCGCGGGATTGAGCAGTGGATGCAACTCGAGCACCCGCAGGACTCCTTCGATCCCGCCGGGGAACCCCAACGCGCGATGAATCCGCTCGGCGGCCAGCCCGGCCAGGCCGATCAGGCCGCGGGTGCACACCGACACGGCTTCGGCGTCATCGGCGGCACGTGCGCGCACCGCGATCGCGAACGACAGATACAGCAGGTGCATCTGCAGGCAAACCTCGTCGGCCATGCGGACCAGCGCTGAATGGGAGAAGGCGCCGAAGTCCAGATCGGACAGCAACGGCCCCGAGTAATCTGCCCGGCCCTCGTCGGACCGGCCGATTGGATCGAGTTCCCATGTCGCAGCTCGGGTTTGGCGAACGATATCCAGTGCCGGAATGCTCTGGGCTTCGGGATAGGACTCGTCGATGATGACGGTCCACGCGCAGTGCGGATGCCTATCCGAGGGCACCCGCGGCGGCCGGTGGATGGGGCGCATCTGGGCGCGGGGGTTGGTCGCCACCGCGGTGGCGTCGAACGTCGGGTCCTCAATCGTGTGGCACATGCCGAAGACGTAGTCGTGGCCCATCGGCTCCACATCGAGCAGCGCGCCGCAATGGTCGAGGTGGAATTCGCCGTGCCAGCGGTCGTGGATGGTATAGCGGAAATCCATGAATTGCGGTGGGGCGCCGATGTCGAGCTGGAGGCCCTTAAAGATGGTGGGCACGTCGTCGCCCTCGAAGTTCAGCGCCCGCTGCATGCGTTTGGTGTAGATCGGGCTGGCGCCCGCCCACTCCTCGATGGCGATCTGCACCATCTCCTCACGGCCAAATGACCCGATGCACCAGGCCATGCCGGAGCGGTCGATCATGTGCCCGATCAGCAGCAGTTCGGGCACCAGGACGGCAAGCTCCTGACGGGATAACCGCGCGTATCGGGATCCGCTCACCCGCCAAAAATAGACTCGACTATGTTATAAAGTCAATAATGTCCATTACCGCAGGCCAGACGCCCGGGCGCTCGGTCAGCCCCACGCGGCGCACCAACGCGCCGCGCAAACGCGGTGATGACACTCGGGCGAAAATCATCGATGAGACGGTCCGCTGCATCATGGAGGAAGGATTCTCCGCAGCGACCGCCAAGCATGTCGCCGAACGGGCGGGCGTGACCTGGGGGGTCATCCAGTATCACTTCGGCGATCGCAACGGTCTGCTGATGGCTGTCGTGGACGACGGGGTGGCCAGGCTGGTCGACAGCCTGTCGTCTGCCGAGGTCAGCGAGCTGCCGCTGCGCGAGCGCATTGAGGTCGTCGTCGACACCGCGTGGAGCTGTTACAGCAGTCCGACGTCGATGGCGGCCTTCGAAATTCTGCGTGCCACCCGCGGCGGACCGGGCGAGGCCTCGCGGCGTCACCTGCTCGACATGAATTCGGCCATCGGCAAGCTCGGTCGGCTGATTACCGAGGATCCGGCTAATGACGGTGTGGCCGAAGTCATCTGGGCCGCGTTGCGGGGTGTGGTGCTGGTGCAGATGATTGTCGGTACCCCGGTTGACTGGTCTCGGGAGCGACGCGCGCTGATCGATATGGTCACCCAATACCTGCAACGCTCGGGCGGCCTGCGAGACGGACCGCCCGATGTGCTGCAATGACGTGATGAGCCCCCGCGACCTGGCCGCCGAGACAGCCGACATCGAGGCCATCAAACAAGTCAAATACCGCTATCTGCGCGCGCTGGACACCAAGCGCTGGGACGACTTCGCCGACACGCTGACCGACGACGTCATCGGCGACTACGGGTCGTCAGTCGGTGAGGAGCTGCATTTCACCAACCGCGTCGACCTGGTGAACTACATGCGCAAAGCGCTTGGCCCGGCCGTCATTACCGAACACCGGGTGACTCATCCGGAAATCACCGTGACCGGGGACGAAGCATCGGGCACTTGGTACTTGCAAGACCGGGTCATCGTCGCCGATTTCAACTTCATGCTGATCGGTGCGGCCTTCTACCGCGACTCCTACCGGCGCACCGACGACGGTTGGAAGATCAGCGCCACCGGCTACGACCGAACCTATGAGGCGACAATGTCGTTGGCGGGCTTGGACTTCAAGGTGAAGGCTGGTCGCGCGCTGGACTGAGGCCACCGACCGGGCGCTACTTGGTGATTGCGATCACCGCACCGGGCCGTAGCCAACGGATGATCTGCACCAGTGTCGCGTCGTCGATCGCCACGCAACCCTCGGTGGGGTGGCCGTCGGTGGTGTGAAAGAAGAACGCGGCACCGCCGCCCGGAACCTTGTTCTGGTTGACGCCCATCACGACCGCGTGCTTGTACTGCGGGATCTGCAGATTCTCGCTCTCTGCGGTGTTGAACGCGCACTGCGATTTCTGGCACACCTGCATGGAGTTGAAGGTGGGGCTGTGGTCGTCACCACTCCACCAGTGGTTGGGGCCGACCTGGGTGTATGGCAGTCCCCCGCCGGGATTCGGCGCAGTGCCGAAGGCGGAGTCGAGGGTATAGACGCCCATCGGGGTGGCCGGAACGCCACTCTTGGCTTGCGGCGCCATGCCCGCCGAACCGACGTGGGTGGGGATGCCGGTCTTCAGCGGCTGCCAACCGGCGGCGGTGCGCTGGTAGATATCCATCGTCGCGGTTGAACCGCCGGTACTGACAACCGAAACCACCTGCGTGGCATTGCCCACCGCGTTCGCGAACCATGGCGCGCCGGCCGCACCACTTATCGGCGCCAGTACCAGCGACCCGAAGGTTACGCACGCCGCAGCGCACAGCGAAGCGAGCAGTCGGCGCATGAACTCAATCGTCAGACCGGCACAACCTCAGGGTCAAGTAAAGCTTTAGATTCAGTTGGGTCACTGCGCCGTGACCAAAAGCCCAGCGGGGGCAGGGTTTTAGCGCGCCGCTGCGAGCTCGGACCTGCGATCAGCACTGGCGATCGGCGCTCTCATCGAGGGCCGAAAAACCAACAGGCACAGCAGTAAATGCAGGTATCCCAGCGACGATCCGGCCATCGTCAACAACGACCAATCGACGCGATGCCGGGGAGGTCCGCGGGCGGGTCATGACTAACCGATACCAGCATCGCGGCGGCATCGCCGCCGCGGGCGGTCATACTGGCGTTATGGCCGTCTTTGTCCGCAGGTTGTTCGGCATCGGCAAGTTACCCGGCGATCTGCATGCTGAACTCGAGGTGGAAGGCCTTGATTTTCTTGCCGACTACGTCGCCGTGACCCGGCGATTCAGTGGCGTCATCCCCGGTGTGCGGTTGCCGCATAGCGTCGCCAGCTACACGGGTTCGCTGGTCTTCACGTCAGAGCGGGTGCTGGCGACGCTGTCCATGCTGCCCAGGCTCGCCGGCCCGACCGTCAACGTGCCCTGGGACGCGCCGCAGACCGGCGCGGCGCAGGTCGAGATCTCCTCAACTGGTTTGCAGGTCGACGTCGACGTCGCCCAGGTGGACAGCAAGTTCAGCGGCGAACTGTCGCTGCACTACAAGGTCGCCATCCCGGCTGATGTGCTCAGCGGCCTGCCGCGGCGATCGCTGGCCTTCGAGATGCCGCCTGACTACGTGTTCCGCGCGGTCGGCGTTACTTATAGTCCGTGAATGTCATCCGCGGCCAGGGCGGCTGTCGCAGCACCGCCAGGCTGCCGATCACCGCGGCCAGCAGGCCGGTGATCACTCCGATCAGCGCGATTCTGTTCGAGTCCAGCGCGGGCACCCAGGAAGCTTCGCCCCCGCTGATGACGAAAATGCCCCGCGGTTTGGCGACGGGGATCACGGTGGCACCGTCGGGGGTCTGATAGGGCTCGCCGTAAGGGCGGTTGGCGGCGCGATCGGCGGGCCGCTGGTCGAGTACGTCGGAAACGTTCACGGAACACTCCCTTTCCTGCGTGTTCAGGGTTGTCTCGGGAGACACGATCCACGCTAACGCGGATTTCCTACGATGGCTGGCGTGACCGATCAGGCGTTCAGCCCGCAAGAGCGGCGTGCCGTTTATCGGGTGATCTCCGAACGGCGGGACATGCGCCGGTTCGTGCCGGGCGGCGTCGTGGAAGAGGATGTGCTGGCGCGCCTCTTGCAAGCCGCCCACGCGGCGCCCAGCGTCGGCCTGATGCAGCCTTGGCGCTTTATCCGGATCACCGATGAGTCGCTGCGGCGACGCATTCACGCACTCGTCGACGAAGAGCGGCCGCTCACCGCTGCGGCCCTGGGCGAGCGGGCCGAAGAGTTTCTGGCGCTGAAGGTGGAGGGCATTCTCGAGTGCGCTGAGCTCCTGGTGGTGGCGCTGTGCGACGACCGTGAGCAGCATGTGTTCGGCCGGCGGACGCTGCCCCAGATGGATCTCGCATCGGTGTCGTGCGCAATCCAGAATCTATGGCTGGCCGCTCGCTCCGAAGGCCTTGGCATGGGCTGGGTTTCCCTGTTCGATCCGCAACGGTTGTCGTCCCTGCTGGCAATGCCCGCCGGCGCCGAGCCGGTGGCCATCCTGTGTCTGGGACCGGTGCCCGAGTTCCCCGATCGGCCGGCGTTGGAGCTGGACAGCTGGGCCTTCGCGCGACCGCTGTCGGAGTTCGTCTGCGAGAACCGGTGGGGTCAGCTGCCGCCGGATCTCAATTCGATGCGGCAGCCCTGACTGCTCGGCACCGGGGGGTCGTCCCACGTAGCTGCGGTATCGTCGCCGGTCGCAAGGCAACGTAAAGAGGTGGCTGAATTGGCGCCGGGCGAGAGTGCGGACCAAAAAGACAATGTGCTGATCGTGCACTGGCATGACCTGGGGCGATATCTCGGCGCCTACGGCCACTCGGATGTATTTAGCCCCCGACTGGACCGGCTTGCCGCCGAAAGCATCCTGTTCACCAGTGCCCATGCCACGGCACCGCTGTGCTCGCCGTCGCGTGGATCACTGTTCACCGGCCGCTACCCGCAAAGCAACGGGCTGATCGGCTTGGCCCACCACGGCTGGGAATACCGCAGCGGCGTCCGGACCCTTCCCCAGATATTGGCCGGATTTGGCTGGTACTCAGCGCTTTTCGGTATGCAACACGAGACCTCCTACCCGCAACGACTGGGCTTCGACGAGTTCAACGTGTCAAACTCCTACTGCGAGTATGTGGTGGACAAGGCCTCAGGATGGCTCCGAGCATGGCTACGTGACGGTGCCGGGGACCTTGACCAACCGTTCCTGTTGACCGCCGGGTTCTTCGAAACCCACAGACCCTACCCACCGGAGCGCTACGAACCCGCCGACAGCACCGACGTCAATCCCCCTGACTACCTGCCAGATACCCCCGAGGTGCGGGGCGACCTCGCCAGCTTCTACGGTGCGATCGCCACAGCGGATGCCGCAGTCGGCGGGCTGCTGGACACGTTGGCCGAAACCGGGTTGGACGCCAGCACCTGGCTGGTGTTCTTCACCGATCATGGCGCGGCGTTCCCCCGGGCGAAATCCACGCTCTATGACGCCGGAACCGGCATCGGCATGATCATCCGCCCGCCCACCAACCGAGCCGTGCCGCCGCGCGTTTACGACGAACTGTTCAGCGGTGTCGACCTGGTGCCGACGCTGCTGGGACTGTTGGGTCTCGACGTTCCGCCTGACGTCGACGGTGTGTCACACGCGCGCGCCCTACTTGCACCGGAACCGCACAGCGAACCGGACACCGTGCCAGTCAGGGACCACGTGTACACGACGAAGACATACCACGACTCGTTCGACCCGATTCGCGCGATTCGTACCAAGGAATACAGCTACATCGAGAATTACGTGCCCCGGCCACTGCTCGACCTACCGTGGGATATCGAGGAAAGCCCATCCGGACTGGCTGTCGCGCCGTTGGTCAACGGGCCGCGTCCGGAGCGCGAACTTTACGATCTGCGTACCGACCCCACCGAGACCACCAACCTGCTGGCTGGTGAGGACACCAGTGCGGACGAGATCGCAGCCGAACTGGCTGTCCGGCTCCATGATTGGCGTCAGCGCACCGGCGACGTCATCCCATCGGAGTTCGCCGGTACCCGCATCGCGGCGCGTTACACCGAAACGTATTTGCACATCCATCAGACAACGCCGACTGCGCGGTCGGCGATCGCGGTAGACCGCGGTATCGAAGAGGAAAAAACGCCCGACGCCCAGTAGTTGTGGTCACGGCGACCATAATTGGTCTGATCATCACGAATCTGACTGCGGTTAAGCTCATCCGGTGCCTCGTGCGGCAAGTCCTACTTGGTGCTCGCCACCCAGCGCAGCGGCAGCACGCTGCTGGTGGAATCGCTGCGCGCGACACAAATCGCCGGGAACCCCCAAGAGTTCTTCGAAAACCTGCCGACCACCGGGATGCCGCCGCAGCCCCGGGAATGGTTCGCCGGGGTCGAGGACGAGTCCATCTTGTGCTTACTCGATCCGCTGGACCCTGGTCGGCCGGACACCGCGACGCCGGTTGAGTGGCGAGACCACATCCGCAATTCCGGGCGCACACCCAACGGTGTCTGGGGCGGCAAGCTCATGTGGAATCAGACGGCGCGGTTGGTGCAGCGGGCGGCGGAACTGCCGGACCGCTCCGGGGACAGCTTGCGCTCGGCGATCCGCGATCTGATTGGCGGCGAACCCGTGTACGTCGATGTCTATCGGCCGGATGTGGTGTCGCAGGCGGTATCGTTTTGGCGCACTGCACAGACCCAGGTTTGGCAGGGCCATGTGGACCATCATCGCGACTCGCAGGCCGCCTATCACGCCGGGGCCATCGCTCACATCGTCAAGAACCTGCGCTGGCAGGAGGACAGCTGGCGCGCCTGGTTCGCCGAGGAGAACATCACGCCGATCGACATTGCGTATCCGGTGTTGTGGCGCAACCTGACTGCGATCGTCGCCACCGTTCTTGAAGCACTTGGGCTGGATCCGAAGCTGGCGCCGCCGCCGATGCTGGAACGGCAGGCCGACCACCGCTCGGACGAGTGGGTCGACCGCTACCGGGAGGAGGCACCGCTGTTGGGACTACCCACCTGAGCGGCGCGAGCCACCAACCTCGGCGACGATGAACACCCGCCGGAACGGGAAGAACGTCGTACCGTCCGAGCGGGGCGGGTAAGCGTCCTCCAGCAGCGGGATGAGCTCCTGGCGAAACCGCTCCCAGCTCTCGTCGTTGAGCCGCTCACGCACCGGAACCAGCGCCGTTCCGGTGATCCATTCCAGCACCGGATGCTCACCGGACAGCTGATGCAGGTACGTGGTCTCCCAGACGTCGACCTTACATCCGGCGTCCAGCAGCAGATCGGCATAGTATATCGGCGGCTGAACCACCGCTCCGACGCGAAATGGGATGTCGCGCAGGGTCTTTGCGTACGGCTCGCGGCGAGCCAGCGCCCGCACCGCGGCGTAGGACGGCGTCTCGAAGTTGCCCGGCATCTGAATTCCGATCCACGATCCGGGCGCCAGCTCCCCGGCCCACCGGGTCAGCAGGTCGGCGTGCTCGGGCACCCAATGCAGGGCCGCGTTGCTGACCACCACGTCGGTGTCAGGCTTGGGCTTCCAGTCGCGCAAGTCACCGGTTATGGCGTCGATGCCGCGTTCTTTGGCGGCGGTGACCATCTCCGGCGAGCTGTCGATCGCCTCGATCACCGCATCCGGCCAGCGCCGGGTCAGATACTTGGTCAGGTGGCCCGGTCCGCAACCGAGGTCGACGACCCGACGCGCCCGCCCGGCCCCCACCCGTGACAGCAGGTCGTAAAACGGGCGGCTCCGATGGTCCGCAAAGGCCAGGTAGACGTCGGGATCCCACATGTCGGTCCTCCTGGTCAAGGCCTTATAGCTTCGGGGCTACTCGGCTGATAGACAAACCGTATTACCGTATGCCGCCCCGGCGCCGCCCGAGTGGGTCCCTCGATGGGCGCCGCAGCGCCCGAAACCTGCCAAACGCCCAGGCGTCGCGGACCCGTCGGGATACCATCGGCGTTCGTGGCGCCCGACACAGATCCCATCGATCCGCCCATTCCCGTTCCGGACGTTCCCGGTGGCGACGTACCGGCCGGCGCCGACGGATTACCCCCGCGCTCGGCGTTGTCGCGCCGTCAGCGCACGGTTGTCGAGGCATCGGCTATCGGCGATCTCGCCCTGCGCACCTGGGTGGCGTCGCTGCTCGCCACGACGGTGACGCCGGTCGTTGTCGCCACGGCCCTGCGCCGAGCGGACTCCGGCGCCGAGCGCGACAACCTGAACTTCTACGCCGAGCTCGGGGCGGAGCGGGATCCCGTGAAGTCGTTCCCGCCGCCCACCGAGTTGCCCCGGGTGTCGTCGCGGCCGGCCGGCATGCTGGCAGAGTGGATCGCCCGCGGCACGGTCGACAACGTCGCGTTTCCCAGCAGCTTCACGGCGATCAACCCCGCGATGCGCAAGCAATGGAGCGTGTGGCGGTCCAACAACATCGTGCGTGCGCAACACTGGCGCCATGACGACGGACCGCGTCCCACGCTGTGCGTCATCCACGGCTTCATGGGGTCGTCGTATCTGGCCAACGGGCGATTCTTTTCGCTGCCCTGGTATTACAAGTCCGGCTACGACGTCCTGATGTACACGTTGCCATTTCACGGCAAGCGAGCCGAACAGCTCTCGCCGTTCAGCGGTTTCGGCTATTTCTCCGCCGGGCTGAGCGGTTTCGCCGAGGCGATGGCCCAAGCAGTGCATGACTTCCGGTCCATCGTCACTTATTTGCGCCATACCGGAGTCGACCGGATCGCGCTGACCGGCATATCGCTGGGCGGCTACACCTCGGCGCTGGTGGCGTCGGTCGACGATCGGCTTGAGGCTGTCATCCCCAATTGCCCCGTCGTCACTCCGTCGACGCTGTTCGACGAATGGTTCCCGGCCAACAAACTCGTCCGGCTGGGGTTGCGCCTGTCCAACATCAGCCCTGAGGAGTTTACGGCCGGACTGTCCTACCACTGCCCGCTGAACTACCAGCCGCTGCTGCCAAAGGATCGTCGGATGATCATTACCGGGCTCGGCGACCGGATGGCACCGCCAGAACACGCCGTCATGCTGTGGAAGCATTGGAATCACTGTGCGCTGCACTGGTTCCCAGGCAGTCACGTCATGCACGTCAGCCAGCTGGATTATCTGCGCCGGATGACCGCGTTCCTGCAGGCCGTTATGTTCTAGTGGGCTCGGGCGGGCGGTGCCCGATGGGCGCCGCCCGCGGGAGCGGACCAGTGCAGCCGTGTCAGCAATCCGGCGGGCGCATCCGTGTGCCCGTCAAGCCGTTGCGTGGACAACAGATCCAATGCCATCAGCGCCGGCCGGTGATTTCCGCGCTGCGGGGTCAGTCCGGCCAGCGGCGCGGCCTTTTCCGGCGGCGTATCAGTCAGGAACGCACACGCGGCCGCAAGGGTGTTGTGGGTTCCGTCCCCGGCGATCTCCAGTGCCGTGCAGGTCTCGCGCGCCGGATGCGACCGGATCGCGTTCAAAGCCTCGGGCAACGCATCGTCGACGGGAATATGGTACGCCGCAATATAATCCGATGCGCCCCGCTGCACTCCGCGCCATCTCTCGCGGGCGTCGGGCCCGAGCAGCCGCGGCACATCGTCGGGCGCGACCGTAGTGGCTTCCCACCCGATCTCCCTGAGGTGGTCCGCCAGCCGGCGGGCCGCGACCTGGGCGGTCTCGTGCAACGGGATTCGCGGGGAGCGCGCCTGCAGCGCCGCCAGGTTGTCGGCGGCCGAGATCGTGAGCCCGATCCACGTCTCCCGCCTTGACGCATAGGAAGCGTTGTCGCGGCAGGTAATCCGGATTTTCTCGGCGCGGATACCGTAGCAGTCCAGGTACCGGGCGATGAGCGGCAGCGGGAGCACGCCCGAGTCGCCGGCCGGCACCTCGACGCGCAGCAGCGCGGTTGTCGCTGTGGCAGGCTCAGATTCGGGAACAGACCCACGCCTTTCGTTTGGATGGCGCCCCATGATCGCCAGTCGACGGCGCAGGATCGTGGTGAAGTGCAGGCCGCGCCACCAGCCGAACAACACGATCACGACGGCGGCGGCGATGCCGAGCAGCCAGTAGTCCCGGGGCGCACGCCAGGGGTACGCCATCACCGCGGGCACGACGGTCAGCAGTGCCAGTGTGATTCGGCCGCTTCCCGGAATCGGTATCCAGCGTTGCAGGCTCACGGGGTGGGGTCCTTTCGTCGGCGTGCGGCGATCGCGGCGATGGCACCCGCGACTGCG
Organism: uncultured Actinomycetota bacterium; assembly: GCA_963784665.1. Taxonomy (GTDB): domain Bacteria; phylum Actinomycetota; class Actinomycetes; order Mycobacteriales; family Mycobacteriaceae; genus Mycobacterium. The sequence goes on along the minus strand of CAWASA010000013.1, from coordinate 225,372 downwards.
ACAAGCACAGCCAGCGCGGCGGTGCCGGCCAGCGCGACGGTCCGCGGGGTGTTGTCCTCGGGCGCTGGTGCCGGCGGAACGGCGACCGGCTTCGCCGGTGCCACACCGGGCTGGGTGCCGGCGGACAGTTGCCAGGTCAAGGCTGCCACCGGGTCCACACTGCCGGCGCCGACCACGTTGGAGGGCGCCCGGGCACCGTTATGAGCGGTTGCGGTGATGCGATGCACTACCTGCGTGGCTGTCAGTTCGGGGTATTTGCTGCGGAGCAGCGCGGCGACCCCTGACACGTAGCCGGCCGCGTAGCCGGTGCCGCTCAGTGCGACCAACTGCTGGTGCTGGTCGGGCAGGCCGTTGGCCAGACCGCCGCCGTCGCCATTGCTCACCGACACAATGTGTTCGCCGGGTGCCGCGATGCCCACCCACGGCCCGGCCACGGTGAATTTCGACGGCTGGCCATCCGGCGTCAGAGAAGCCACCGACAGCACGTACGGCTGCCACCACGACGGGATGGAGACTGACGTGACACCGGCCCAGTTTCGCGGATCGTCGGGACGGCTCAGGTCGGTGAGCGGATTGGATTCACACGACGTTCCGCCGCCGATCGATCCGGTCGGCCCACTATTGCCCGCGGCGGCCACGATCACCGCGTCCTTGTCCACCGCCGCATAACGGATCGCGGCGCCCAACGCGGCCTGGTCGATGGGACGATCAGCCGGCACGCAGGTGACCGCGGAGATGTTGATCACCCGGGCGCCCAGGTCGGCCGCATGCACGATGGCCCGGCTCAGGGTCGCGATGTCGAGGGACGCCCGCGCCAGCATCGGGTCGCCGCCCGGCGTGCGCGGCGAGAAGCTGGCGGACGTCGTCCTGATCGACAGCACCCGGGCCGCCGGCGCCACCCCCGAGAATCCGTCGTCACCGGGCTGGCCGGCGATGATCCCGGCCACCAGGGTGCCGTGTCCGTCGCAGTCGGTAAGGCCGTCGGTCGTCTCCACGAAATCGCCGCCGGGATCGACGTTGGGCAGCCTCGGACCCGGCCGCACTCCGGTGTCGATCACCGCGACCAGCTGGCCGTCGCCGCGGGAGAATTGCCATGCCGCAGGAAGATTCAGCATCGTCTGGCTGGGCGTCGCAGCACCTGGATCGCTGCCGGGGATGACTCCGGACGTGCTGCACGGGCCGCGTTGCTCCATCGGCTCCCCGGCCCCCGGGGTTCCGCTGGGCGGTGGGACGCCCGGGTCGACCGCCGGCGGGCTGATCGCCAATGCCGGCGGACAGGTCCACATCACAGCGACCACGGTCGCTGCGAGGCAGGCTAATCTAGTTCGAGGTCCCCCCCGCATCATCGATTGAGCACCCAGCTGAAGAGCCCGACCAGATAGGCCATCACGGGGATCAGCGAGGCATCGAGTCCGGTCGCGACAAAGCCCAGCAGCCGGCGCAGCGGCAACGAATAGCTTTCCGGCGAGGCGATGCCCGGGTTCAGCGCCACCACTACCCATACCAGCATGAGCGTGAAGATCACCAGAACCGCACCGACCGCAGCGCCGTAGCGTCCCGTCGCAGCGTAGAGCACGAGCAGGACACCGGCAGTCAGGTAGGGCTGGGCGAGCAGCCACGCCTTGCATGCCGCCGAATCCCATACCCGGGCGCGCAGGATCGAGGTCGCCGCGGTCGCCGCCACCACGTACCACCCCGCCGGGCTCAGGGCCTCGGGGCGCAGTGCGATCGCCACCGATCCCAGGACGCTGAGCAGCATTGCAGCAGCGATGAATCCGCTCTGATGGGCGTCGCTGATCCGCACCCGGCGCGGGAGATCCTCAAGCACCCGCAACGACGGCGCCGAAGGGGTGGGATCGCCGGGCGCCGGAATGACCGGCAACGGGAAACGCGCACACAGCGCGGACAGCTGAGCCGCCTCGACGGTGACCAGCAGCGCCGCCACAATCAGCCCGCAGCCGACGGTGAGTATCGGCAGCTGCCAGAGCAATTCGGCGCCGGCGGCCAGCAACACCCCGGCCCCGACCACTGCGGTCGCGGTGAGGAAACCGATGACCCGTTCACGCTCGGCGCTGGGCAGCATCAGGGCGATGAGCGACCATGCGGTGACGCCTGCGGCGGCCAGCATCAATTGGGCCGGCCCGAATCTCCCGGGTACCGCCAAGGCCAACGCGGCACCGATGGGTACCAGCGCGGCAATCGATAGCGTCATTCCCGTGCGGGCCGAACGTGCCGTGATCAGCAGACCGGCCATCGCGCTGAGCGCCGCGACCACGCTGACCGCGATCAGTCCCGACAGCGCGCCGGTGGCGACCCGGTAGGCGACGCCCAGCCCGGTCGCCAGGAAGGCCACGGTGATCGCCGCAACCAGCGCACCACGCTGGATATGGGTTGTGCCCCAAGGCTTCAACCGAGAGGCCGAGAAGATCATGGCGGCGTCGGCGATGTCCTCGACGATGCCGGGCGCGGCCGGTCCGACGGGCACCGGTTGCAGCGCCAGCAGGTCACCGTCCACGACTCCGACGGTGTCCAGGCTGGCGTCCAGGCTGAACGGTGCCCCACCGATGGGGGCCAGGCTCAGTGGGGTAGCCGCGCCGATCTCGGCTGCCGCCCGGGAGTTAGTGCCGTCATCCGCGTCGCCGCTTGACGCCTCCCCAACCAAACGGGGAACCACCAAACGCTGGACCGCGGGCAGGATTTCGCGCAGCGGCAACTCGGCGGGCAGGGCCATCTCCGTCAGCCTGCTGTCTGCGAGGATTGCCACGCGGACGATCGGCATGACGGTGCCGGACGTCATCATCGGACCCTCGAAGGATGCTGGGGCCATTCTTGGGACATCGTGCTCTCTTCTCTATCTGGTTTCGGTTATGAGTGTTTCGGTTATGAGTATTGGGCAGAGAAATCTCTGGATAGCCGCTGGCCGGAGAACCATTGGGCGTCCGGCAACAACGCGGTCAGCTGTTCAATCGCAACGGCGATTGCGAAGAGGGTCCCCGGGCTGAATGTCGAGACCCACTCGCCGTCGAACGCGCGGGACGGGCTGACCAACACCCGCCCAGCGCCTGTGTCGACAATGCTCATCCCGACCTCAGTGGTGGCGTGGCGACCGTCGCGATGACAGCCGGCGACGATTTCGACGTAGCTGCGCGGACCGTCGAACACCGACTCAACCACCCGTCGTGCTGACTGCGGGATACCCAGGTAGTCAACGACTTCGGATAGCGAAGCGCCGGAACGGAGCCGCTCGTCGGCTCGGGCTCCGACGCGCGCCGGCATGCTGAACTCGTCAAATTGAGCAGGTGGCCGCTGCGCCAGCCCGACACCGAGGACCGGAACAAGTGCCCGAGGGTCGTCGATGTCCATAGCGGTGAACGTGATCAGTTGCGCGCTGCGCAGCGCGACCACGGTCTTGCCGGTGGTGCTGGTGCGCTGCGCTACGACGCCGCGCAGCAGCTCGGCGGCGCCGGTGGCCTTATCGATGTCCTTGGCGGGCCCCACGTAGCGCAGGTCGAGCCACCGGTCCGGAAAGCACACCACTCTGATCCAGTCGGCGACCGCTGGGTTGACAAGTCCGCCTTGTGATACCAGACCCAGCTGGATCAGCTCGGCCTTCTGGCGTTCGATGAACGCGTGGCGCTGCGCGGCATCACAATAGGGCGAGGTGATCGCCAGTACCCACGGGAAACTGCCCGCTCCAATGGTTTCGGCGATGAACCACGCGTGATCGACCGTCAGCTCGACGGCGTTGGGTTCGCTGCTCATTCGGGCAGAATTAGCCGCCCCATTTGGCGGCTTCGGCCTGGTCGCGGGCGAGCATGGCCATGGTGTTGGCTTCATGGGTGCTGGCCATCGACTGATAGGCCCGCACCAAGCTTTCCATCGCCTGGTTCCACTGCGCCTGCCAAGCCTGATACGTCATACCGGTGTCGCCCTGCCACGCGTTGGACAACGCGGCTTGCTCGCTGGCGATATCAGCGCCGAGCCCCTGCAACGTGCCGGCATAGCCCGACATATCCCCGGCGTGGCCCAACATTGCCGGGTAGTTGTACATAATCTGCGACATCACAAGTCCTTTCGCGATTGGTGGCGTCTAAAAGGGGGCGTATCAGAACGCGGTGTAGCCCGACGCGGCAGCGGCATCGGCGGCCACATACGTGCCTGCGGCGTCCCCGAGATTGGCCTGCGCGATATCCAGCAAGGTGTTGATCCGGGCGGCGGCTTCCACGAACCGGGCATGAGCCGCCTGAAACGCTGCCGAAGCCTCGCCCTGGTGAAATGCCTGCGCCGACATGGCCTCCTGCTCAGCCTGGCTGATGGTGCTGCGCATCAACGCCGCCTTGGCACTGAACGCCGACTGCGCGGCCACCAACTGCGGAATATGAGCGTCCAACATACTCATAACGATTCCCTTCCTTTGCGTCCTTCGGGGTTGCGGTGACTGACGGACATCTTGCTGACTGCCTTACCCCCCTTTCCCCGACTCACTCGGGTCCTCGATTTCCTGATCCCAAGTGCCGGGCACCATTGGTGTCCGAGGGCCACCGCCGAACTCATTGCCGGCCAGCTTGGTCAACCCGACCGCCGACACGGCGGTCTCTTTCTGTGCGGTTCCGGCGAAGCCCAGCGTCCCGGCTCCATTTCCAGACCCCACCGCTGCGGTCAGCGGCTCCTGCTCGCCGTAGTCGGGCGGAACGCCGATGTCGGAATCCATATCCAAGAACTCGTCGCCGTGGTCGCGCATCGCGGCCCGCCGACGTCGCGGCGCCCGTGCGTCGGCCCGGCTTGGTGCCGCCGCACCAGCCGCCGGGATGGTCGCCGCCGGTGCCTTGATCCCACCGCGACCGCCCACCGTGGGTCCGACACCGGTTTCCGGATCACCGCCGGCACCCACCAGGTAGGCGAAACTTCCCGTCGTCGTTGCCGTCGCCGGTGCGGCGGCCGCACCGAAACCCGCGGCGACCGTAGCGGCCGGGGCGGCAGCGGGAGTCGCCACCGTCGGTGCGATGCCGACCGCCGGCAACACCGACTGCTTGGTCGAGGCAGCCAGTGGTCCGGCGTCCCCGGACGCGACCGGGGCAATCTCGATGGCCGGCGACATCAAGGTAGACAGGCCAATGCCGAGAAGCAGCGGCAAGAGAAACGGCGCGCTCAAGATCATGGCCCAGGTGGGCCAGCCGACGAGGTTGAAAAACACTTGGTAGGCGACAAAGAACAGCAGTGGACCGTTGGCCGCCAGGAACGCCGGCAAATTCGTCAGGAAATTCTGAAGGATCTGCGACAGATTCTGCATGAAATCATGCAGGAAGTTCTCAAGCTGCTTCAGCAGGTTCGCGAGCCAATTCCCGGAATCGGAGGCATTTTGCGCCGCGTTGACCGTGGCGTCGTTGGCTTGACCGCCCGGATTCACGATCGAAGGCGCCGGGGCAGTGCGCGGCGCCGAGGCAAGCGCCGCGCCCGAGGCGGCCTGATAGGTACTCATGGCGGTGGCGGCCTGGACCCACATCCGCACATAGTCTGCCTCGTTGAGCGCGATCGGAATCGTATTGATGCCAAAGAAATTCGTTGCCACCAACACCCCATGGATCATGTGGTTAGTGGCCAACTCCGGCAGTGTCGGCATTACCGCCAAGGCGGTGGTGTACGCCGTCGCCGCCACCGCATGCTGGGCGGCTACGCCCGCACTGTCGGCACTGGCCTGCTGCAGCCACGCCAGATACGGCAGGTGAGCTGCCATATATTGCTCGGTACTTGGTCCCTGCCAGGCCCCCGCCTGTACCGCGCCAACCAGCCCACTGAGTTCGGCTGCCGCCGTGGCGTATTCGGTGCTCAGCGAGGTCCAGGCGCCGGCGGCCGCCAACAGCGGCCCCGGTCCCGGACCGGTGCTCAGCAACGCCGAATGCACTTCCGGCGGCGAAGCCATCCAGATAGGCCCAAGGGGGAAAGTCATTGTCAGGCGCCCGAAATCCCATACGTAGCGGCGGCCGCTGTGTCCCCGGCGAGATAGCTTGCGCCGGATTCCCCGACGCCTGCACCGGCGCGGCCCAGCTCTTCAACACCCTGGGCCGCGACAACTGCGTGCTCCTGGCCCTGAGCGCTGAACCCCGTGGCCGTCTGTAGCGATACCGGATCCACCGCCGGCGGTACCACCGCAGTAATCGCCGGAGCAGCCGCCGCATGCGCGGCCGCCAGCCGCGCCGTCAGCGCCTCCACCGCAGCACTGGTTGCGGCCAGGCCCTCGGGAACCACTCGCAACGTCATCAGAACCCCTCCTGTTGCGTTTCACTAACCATCACGGACTCACCAATCAGCGGGTTGACCAATTGCACGTATGTCGGAGTATCACTGTCGCCCAACAGAATCGCCCGTCCGGCGGGCAGCCGGCCGAATCGTTGGCCCCGGATCTTGCCGCTGTCTTGCGGATTGCCCGCCAGCATCAACGTGGTCGCCTGCAGGTCGTTGAAGCGACGCAGCAACGGACTGGTCATCAACGCGTGCCCCGAACCGGTGGCGCGCGCTGTGACAATCACCCGCAGCCCCAAATCAGCGGCCTGCGATAAAAGCCCCAGCAGCGGAGTCCATGGCCGCTGTCCGATGTAGGGGCCACTCAGCGCCGGCGAATCCGGTATCTGGTCTACGTCGTCGATGATCAGGTAGTGGGTGTGGCCCTGGTAGGTCCAGCGGGACAGCTCGGCAGCCGACAAGCCCGCCGATGGCCGTCGCGATTCGATGAGGTTGGACAGCCCCAACATGGCAGGAATGATGCGGTCGATGTTGGCGGTGTATTCGTTGTCGGGGAACAACGGCTCGTCGACGAGGTGCAGCCGCCGATCCAGCACGCTGAAGGCAACCTGGTCGGCCGAGGAGCGCTCGCGGACGGTGCGAATGATGTGGCGCAGCAGCGTGGTCTTACCAGACTTGCTGTCGCCGAACACCATCAACAGCGGGTTCTCGGCGAAGTTGATGACGACCGGGGCGAGATCCTCTTCGCGCTGGCCGATGACCACTTGCTCGGGGCCCCGATAGAGGGTGCCGACCGCCTCTGGGGCGAGCTGGGTGGGCAGCAGTCGCACCGGCGGTGCGGCCATGCCCGGGTAGCGCGCGTTGAGCGCGGCCACCTGCTCCAACTCTGGGGCGGCGAACAGGAAATGCTCGGCGGCCATGGTCAACCCACGCCCCGGCTGGTCGTGTGGGACGGCTTCGGCGGGACGGCGCAGGGCGCCCACCACCCGCACATTGCTGTCCCGCGGGTCGTGCAGCTTGAGCTCGAGTCGCAGCCCAAGGCCCTCGCGCATGGCCAGCGGCACCTCCAGCCAGCTAGGCGTAGTCATGACCACGTGGATGCCATATGCCAGGCCGACATTCACCAGCTCACTTACTTTGGCCAGCAACGGGTTCCGAGTGTTGAACTGGTCGGTGTTGTCACGGCCGAACGCATAGAGGTTGTCGATGACCAGGAACACCTCGCCGAAACCGTCGTCGGGGGCCGGACCATGCTTGTCCCGGAACACCTCTCGCCTCTGCCGGGACAGCAGCAGCTGCTCCAGCTCACCGAAGGTCCGCCGGATGCGTTCGGGTTCCAGTGCCGATGCGACGCTGCCGACGTGTGCCAGATCTTCGATCGCCCGCAGCTTTCCGCCGCCGTAGTCCAAGCAGTAGAACGTGACGTCCCGCGGCGAGTGCAGACTGGCCGCTGACAAGATAAACGTCTGCAGCGCAGTCGATTTCCCGGACTTGGGACCGCCGTGGATCACGATGTTCCCAGCCGACGACGTGGCGTCGAAGATCAACGGATCGCGGCGCATCTCGAAGGGCTTGTCGATCTCGCCGAGCGGCCACCGCCACTGCCGCTGCGGCACCCCGGCGCGAGCCAGTACCGCGGTCAGAGGGATCGGTTCGTCCAGCGGCGGCAGCCACAGCTGCGGCGCCCGCGGACCGTAGCGCGCCAGCTGATCACCGATGGTCGCGATCAGCTTGCGCGGTGGTCCGGCCATTTCTTCGTCCTCAGCGCCGGAAATCACCGTGCCCTGATCCGGCTCCACCCTCTCGGCCGTGAACAGCTTCGGTTCTGGAGCAGACTGCACCACAAAGGCTTTGGTCGTCCGCGGCGGATCGTAGATGCCGTCGACGTAGGTGCTGCGGAACTTGATCGGGGCCGCACCCGGGGCGGGCACCAAGAAGGCCACGCCCTTGTGCTCTTTGCCGGATTCGACGTGATACGCATCCTCCACGCCGATGATCTGGCGGGAAACGCTGGGGCTGGCGACCTTCAACCCGATGCGGTACGAGGTGTTCTTGTCGATGTCCTTGATCTTGCCGACATCCAGCGTCTGCGACGCGAACAGGATGTGAATGCGGAACGAGCGGCCCTTGCGCGCCACGTAATCGAACAGCTCCGCGTATTCCGGGTGATCGGCCAGCATCAGAGTGAACTCGTCCGCGACCACGAACAGCGTTGGGATTGAAGGCAGGTCGTGTCCCGCAGCGATGGCGGCCTCGTATTCGACCACCGAGTTGAACGCGCTGCCCTGAACGCGGCGGCCGGCCTCACGCAGCATCGTTTCGCGGCGTGCCACCTCTCCGCGCAGCGTATCGGCGAACCGGTCGGCGAGCGACTTCTTCTCGGCCATGTTGGAGATCACCGCGACAACCTGCGGGAAATTGCGGAAGCTGTCGGCGCCCGCCTCCCCTTTGAAGTCGGCGTAGATGACGATCAACCGGTCTGCCGAATGAGTTGTCAACAGCGACAACAGGATCGACATCAGGGTCTGAGACTTCCCCGAGCCCGTCATACCGATCATCAGGCCGTGCGGACCCATCCCGCCCTCGGCTTCGTCTTTCAGGTCGAATATCAGCGGCTCGCCCGTGGCAGTGACGCCGATCGGAACGCGCAATTCTTCTTCGCGGCGGCGCGGCGCCCAAAGGGTGGGCACATCCAGCTGCGACGCGTCCGGGATGCCCAGCAGCGTAGTGAAGCTGGCGCCGCGGGTAGCCGCCGAACGCAACCCCGTGTGGGTCGGGTTGGAGTCCCAGCGCGACAGCTGCCGGGCCAGATGGGCAGCCTCGTCGGCGCCGAGTTGATCGGCGCTGTCGACATAGGGCTGCCAGCCGCCGGTCTGCCAACGCTCGATGGCGCCGCGTGTGATGCGCAGGATGGGCTTTTCCGGATCCGAATACTGCTCACGGTGCGGCGGTGTATCGGAGCAGTGCACGACGGTAACGCCTGCCCGGCCCACCGCCAGGGTCGACGCGTTCAAATCGAAGTCGGGGTCATCGACCACGATCAGCAGATGTCGTAGCGCATCACCCGGCTCGCCGGTAAACGGCGGGCGGTCAACGAGTGTCGAACCCAGCAGCGAGACCAATTCGTCCGGGTCGGTCGACAAAAACCGAGCCGGGCCGACACCGTCGAGCTCGCCGGCAATGTCGATGTGCGGCAACCACTTCAGCCAGGACCAGTCACGGCTCTCGAGATCGCGGGCGGCCAGCGCCACTGAAAGGATCGTCGGGTCGTGCCAGGTCACCGCCTGAGCGATCCAGGCGCGCAACGCCGCCCGCACCTCGTCTGCCTCACCGAGGACGGTGATCCGTGAGACTTTGCTCAGCTCGATTCCGGTCGGCACGTCTCGCACGGTGCGGTGGGTGTCGAGCAGGCTGCGTAATGCACTGTGCGACACCGGTTCCAGGTCGATTTCGTCCGCGGTGTCATTGACCCGCAATGCCGTGGCCAGGGGCACGTGGTGGCGACCGGCGCGCACCACCAGGAAGTCGGGATCGTGCGGGTCACGCTCCCACTGCCGGCGGGACCCGGGCACGGTTGCCAGTGCCGTCGGCTCGGGGTGGGACCACTGCGCGGCCGCGCGCTGCTGGGCGGCCTGGGTCCGGATATTGTCCCGGACCACCGAGAGGTAGCGCAGATAGTCGGCCCGTTCGGCGTCTACCTCCTCGGTCCGCATCTTGTTGCCGGTGCCGCGATACAAGGCGGTCGCCGCCAGCAGCAGCACGAAGGGGAAGAAGAGAGTCTGCGGGGAGATCACCCGCATCCCGGTGGCGAACAACGCGACGACCATGCCGACGATCAGCATCACGATCACGACAGGCATCGCGCGCCGCAACAGCGAGGGCGGGATCACCCGGGGCAGCTCAGGTGGCGCCTCGATAGCGATGGTGCCCTTGCGAGTACTAGGTGGCGCCAACCGCCGGCGCGCTTCGAACATGAGTCGGCTCATCGGGGCGCTCCTTCAGCCGACGCCGGGCGGCCGGGCCTGCTGTCAGGTGCCAAGCCGTCATGTGCCAGTAGTGCGTCGGCGCGCGATAGCGTCGGGCCGTTCGCAAACAGGGACAGCACCGACCACGGGATGGGTACCGGTGGCTCGCTGAGACCAAGGGCCTCAACCGTTTTGCCGCGTCCGGCAGCCGCGTTCTCAGACTCGCTGTCGATGCCATAACGAACCCCGGTGTCAGACACCCAGAACAACGACCCGGCGCCCGGTGAACCGGCTCCGCCGCCGGCGCTCTGGGTGAAGTAGCCGGTGCCCGGAGCCAGGGCGACGCGGGTGGCTATCGAGCCATTGCCCGCAGAGTCGCCGCCGACGAGGTCGACGGTCCGTATCGATTCAGGCACTGGCAGAGCCGAGCCGGACAACAGGCTCAGTGAGCTGGTGGCGGCCCCGGCCGGCTTGCTCCAGTACGCACAAGTGACGGGATCCTTGGCCGCGTCGACCAGGACGACCTGCTGGTCCGGATAGCGCGTGGTGTCCAGCATCCGCGACACCGGCAGCTTTGCCACTGCGTCGGCGGCCAGCCGCGGCGGTTGGTCCAGGCCATAGGAGTTGGCGTTGCGCAGGATCGCGGCAAGCACCGGCGAGATGGGCTGCAGGCCGTCCGGCATCACCGCGAAATACCGCACGGCACCCGAAGAGCTCTGATCCACGGCATAAGACACCACCACCGCCCCGATCGGCGCCGGCACGCCGAAGTTGGCCGGGGCACCGGCGTTCGGGATGCCCGGCGCCGTCAGTGGCGGCGCTTCGGGTATCGCGTTGAACAATCCGACTGCGAGGGGCCGCGGCGCGGGCACGTCAGAGTTTCCCAGCCCCAAGCCAAGTGCGCTGGTGACTGCGTGATCGGCCAGGTCGATCCGGCTGCGCCTGCCGTCCCATAGCAGCCAGGTGCTGCTGCCGCTTGCGACCAGGACCGCCTGCCTGGAACCGAGCTCGGCCGCCCGCGCGCCGCGGCTGTCAAGCGGGCCCGCGATCACGGTGACGCCCGTGCTGTGGGCTGGGTGCGAAATCCCCGTCACGGCGTCGCACACCGTCCAGTTCGCGTCGTGCGAGGTGTTCTGCACCATGCGCTCGGGTGCGCCCGGAATGCCGATCAGGTTGCCGCGCGGAAACCGGTCCAGCTCACTGCTTTTCACCGTGGTGGGGTTGACCGGCCGGCCGACGATCAGCCGGGCCGAGGTCAGGTTGAGCACGGGGTGCAACTCGTCACCGACCCGAACGTACAGCGCGGCGGTCGACCGATCGGCGAGCACAGTGTTGGTGCCCGCCGACCCGCTGGGCCGGATCAGCGAGAACACGAAGCACCCCGCCAAGCCGGTGACCAGGATGAGCACGCCCATCAACACCGCGCGCGACTGGGTGCGCAGCGGGTCGACCAGCATCCTGGTGTCGTGCAACGCGATGCCGGAGGCGATTCGCCGCATCACGAATCGCCAGCCGCTGACCTGGTGGCGCGTGACGAAACCGCGGCGATACTCGACCTTGTCGGGGTTGTCGTTGACCGGGGTTCGCGAGGAGAACGAACGCCGTGCGTGGCCCCATTCGTCCTCGGGCTCTTGGTTCGTCATGCCGGCACCGACAGCCCGAGACCACGCAGCAACGGCTCTACCGACTTCTCGACGTCTTGGTCGGTGATCGTCATCAGCTCCTCGTCACTGAATTCCCCGCTTCCGGCGTGTTCCGAATGGTCGAGCCGGAATTCTCGTTCTTCCTCGGATCGTTCGACGATGTTGCGGACGAACCGGCCGTTGCCGGCGATGTCCAGGTTGCGCCGTGAGATTCCGTTGGCGTCGGGTGTCGACTCCGCTGCCAACTTCGAGAACAAAGCCTCCATGTCCTCGAGCGCGGCCTGTTCGAAGACGCTGTCGCGTTGCTCGGCCATCTTGATCGCGATCTCGACCAGCTCCGCCGGCGCGTAGGAGGGGAAGTCGATGTTGCGGGTGAACCGAGACCGCAAGCCCTCGTTGGTGTCTAAGAATCTGTCCAGATCGGCCCGGTATCCGGCGATGATGACCACCAGCCTGTCGCGGTCGTTTTCCATGCGGGCCAGCAGAGTATCGATGGCCACCAGCCCGAAGTCGTTCTTGGCGCCCGTGGCCACCAGGGCATAGGCCTCGTCGAGGAACAGCACCCCGTCCAGTGCGCTGTCGATGATCGCATTGGTCTTGGCCTCGGTCTCGCCGATGTGCTGGCCGATGAGGTCGGCGCGGTGCACCTCTCTGATGTTCTCCCGCTTCAAAAGGCCTAAGCCGCAATAGATTTTGGCGACCACGCGCGCGATGGTGGTCTTACCGGTCCCAGGTGGTCCGGCGAAGACGAGGTGGTGGGTGCGCTGCGCAACCGCGAGCCCACGCTGCTTGCGCACCAGTTCCATGGCCACCGAACTCTTGAGCCGTGACACCTGGTTTTTGACCTCATCCAGTCCGATGAATTCGGCAAGCTGGCGTTCGGCCTCCTGTAGCAGGACGGCCTTGCGTTCGTGGGCTGCGGGATCGACGAAGTCCTCCGCGCTGGGCTCGGTGCCGGGGTCCCAAGGATCGGTGCGCGCCTCGATCCGGGCCGCCGTGGTGGTCACAATCCCGAAACTGGTATCGGACAGCGCCTGCTCGATCTGTTCGTTCTCGGGATGAGCCGCGTACAAATCCTGCAGTACTTCGCTTGCCGACTCCTCGTCGACGTGCGCGCGCAGCACCAGCGCTTTGGCCAGCGCGCCGTCGACTGCCGCCACCGCGACGGGTCCGTCGGGCTCCTCGAGGTACGACAGCGCCGGGGCGAACATGCCCAGCCGGGCCAGCGCGGTGCCCAGGGTGATCTTGGCCGCGTGCGAGAAGGCCTCGTCGAGTTCCGCATCGTTGACGATCGGAGTCAGCAGCTTGACGACGTCCGCCCAGCGCTCGGCGCGGTAGTTGATGACGACGGCGACCCAGCGGGCCTCACGCCAGCCCGGGCGGCGCTCGGTTAGGCCGGTGACGATCTGGTCGGCGTCGGCAAACCGTCCGGCCCCCCCTGTTGAAGCCAGCGCCGCGGCGTAAGCAAGGTGGAAATCATCCGGGGCGGTGGCGCGAAATTGCAGGTATAAGCCCGTGTCGTAGCGGAAGCCCAGCACCCCGGGCGCCAGATCCACGTGACGCTGCAACGTGCCCGCAGTGGTCGCGGTGCGCGAAACCGCCTCGAGCACCCGCATGGATACGTCGCCCGCAGCCGCCAGCCCGGTCCAGGCGTCGCACTGCTCGTGGGCGATGCGGGTCAGCGCGGTGAAACCGGAGCGCGCGGCGGCCAGGTCGGCCGGACGCTGACGCTGGTAGACCGCGATGCCGAGCGCGCGGCAACATGTGGCGAAGCGGCTGACGATGTCGCCGTCAATTCTGACGTCCGCCCGAGAATTGACTGGCTGAGCTGTGAGCATGCCAGTGTCACCGCGTTCCACGGCTGCTTCTCCCGTACGTAGTGTCCCCTAACCTAACTCGCCTGAAGTTAGCATTGCATAAGCTAACTGTCGAGGCGCGAGGCCCCGTCGTACTCACGACTCCGCTCCCGTTCCCGTACCGCTAATAAGGATGTTAAAGCCGGTTATTATCCGCATCTTCGGTAGACTTCGCCTAAATAGGATAGCTTACTGAAAATCATTTTCATTATCAATTCGAGTCGGGCTCCCAGGTACCCGGCACCATCGGTACTGGCGGCCCCCCGCCGAACCCGTCGCCGGCCAACGTCGCCAGGCCCGCCGCGTCGGCGGCGTCCTTGCGGACCGTTCCGGCAAAGCCCAGAAGCCCGGCCCCCTGTCCGGATGCGGCCGCCGACGCGGCCTCCGGATCGACGACCGGGTCGGGCCCCGCCCCGCCATCGGTTTCCACGAACTCGTACCGGTAGCCGCGGTGGTGGTCGTTCATCGCCGCCCGTCGGCGCCGTCGCGCCCGCCGCGTTTCCCGTGCTGACGCCGCGGCGGCCGCGGCGGCAGCGGCGGAATCGGGCTCCGGCGCCTTCCGCTGCGCGCTGGAACTCATCCCCGTGCCGGTGCCTATGCCGGGACCACCAACCAGATAGGGGTACGCGGCAGCTTCGACGCCTGCGGTCGGCGGCGGTGGTCCGGCCGCCGGCGCCGTGGTCGGCGCGGTCGCCGGAATTGAAGCCGGGGCAGAGGTAGGAGCGGGGGCGGCGGCGCTACCGACGACAGGGGCGCCCCCGACGGCCGCGAGGTTGGGTTCTGGTGTCGGGGGCATCGGTGCGACTGCCACGGCGGGGGCTGTGGCCGCGTCAGGCTGAATCCCAGCCAGCACACCGAAGCCTGCTATGCCTCCCGCAACTCCCGCCGGCACGATGAACGGAAGAGCGGTGAGCTGGGGGAACGTCTGGAAGACCTCGATCGCGTGGGTGAACTCGTCTGCTATGAGTGCCGGGATGTCGTGGAGCAAATCCGATATTGCGTCCGCCGGGTTCGTGCGAAATTCCGCCAAATCTCTTCCCAGAGTTTTGGTGATCTCGGTGACGCGGTTTACCCACCAGCTCAGCTGGTATGGGTTGCCGCCGTCATTGTCGATGATTCCGCTGCCATCGTCTTCATCGCCGCCGCTGGTCCCGCTGTCGGCGTGCAGAATGACTGGTGCCGGATCGGTCTGCGGTGCCGACGCCACCGCCATGGTGGAGACCGCCTGGTAAGTGGCCATCGTGGTGGCCGCCTGGATCCACATCCGCGCATAGTCGGCCTCGTTGAGCGCGATCGGAATCGTATTGATGCCAAAGAAATTGGTCGCCACCAATACGCCGTGGATGGCGTGGTTGGCGGCCAGCTCCCCTGGGGTCGGCATGGCGGTCAGTGCCGCGGTATAGGCCGTGGCCGCGGTCTCGTGCCGGGCAGCGGCCACCGCGCTGTTGGTGCTGGCCCGCATCAGCCACGCCAGATAGGGTGCGTGCGCGATCACATACTGCTCGGCACTCGGACCGTCCCACGCCCCGGCCTGTACCGCGGCCAAAATCGCAGTCAGTTCGTCTGCCGTGTCTGTATAAGCGGCACTCAACGCGGTCCACGACGCGGCCGCTGCGACCAAGCCGCCGGGCCCTGGACCGCTGCTCAGCAACGCGGAATGAACCTCCGGGGGTGATGCCATCCAAACCGGCGCGGTCATAGCAGCGACTCCTTACCGACTGGGGTGCACGTAACGACCGCTTGGGCTAATGGGCGGCGAAAGGGCACGCGAGGAGTAGTCGGCTGCAGGACCGGAAAAGTTCCCGGCGGCATCAAGGTCGTGCCCCGGCGCTGAGCTCCGCTAATCAGGCCCGGACGGCGCTGACCAGCGTGTTACGGGCCACCATCGGGCCCGATTCGGTTTCCGGCCCGGGCACCGGCCGGCCGTTTTGGCGGAGGTAATCGCTCAACGGGGTAACGACCGCGGTCCAGCCCCGGTCGCCGAACCATTCGGTGGCCGGCGCAATCCGCTCGTTGTACACCAACCGGAAGAACAGGCGCTGGTCGCCCTCGGCGGCGGCCGCACGTTCTTCCTCGACGGCAGCCTCGAACTCGTCGGGCTTCATCGGTGCACCATCCTCGACAGCGACGTGGCTGCCCGGGCCGGCCATGCCGTCGATGCCGTTGAACAGCTGCTCCTGCGCGCTGGCCGGGAGATAGATCAGCAGGCCCTCGGCGATCCATGCCGACGGCATGGCTGCATCAAAGCCGCTGTCTCGCAGAGCTTGTGGCCAGTCCTCGCGCAGATCCACCGCGATCTCACGACGCTCGGCGCGCGGTTGGGCGCCATGGCCGGTAAGCACCTCACGCTTGAAATCGAGGACCTGCGGACGGTCGAGCTCGAAGATCGTCGTTGCGGCGGGCCAGTCCAGGCGGTAGGCGCGAGAGTCCAGTCCTGCCGCCAAGACGACCACCTGCCGCACGCCTGCGTCGGCGGCGTGGCGGAAATACTCATCGAAATACTTGGTGCGGGCACCCTGAAAGTTGACGAAATGTTCACCGAAGTTGGCGGTCTTCAGCGGGTGATCGGGGTCTTTGCCGTCGAGAACATCGGCGGCTGAGCCGCCCACGGCACGGCAGAACAGCTCGGCATAGGGGTCGACGGCCAGCGGGTCGGGCTTTTGCGCCTCCAGCGCCCGCGCGGTTGCTACGAACAGCGCCGTCGAACCGACACTTGTTGTGATGTCCCAGGTATCACCTTCGCTACGCACTTAACCGACCCTACGCCGGCGGCCTGTGGCCCCCCGCCTCACCGGCGCCATCCGGGTCCCAGGTGCCCGGCACCATGGGCATCCGTGGGCCACCGCCGAACTCACCGGCGGCCAGCGTGGCCAAGCCCGCCGCCTCAGCGACCGACTCCTTGCGTGCCGTACCGGCAAATCCCAGATTTCCGGCACCCTGCTCCGACGCCACCGTTTCGCCGCCCGGAGCACCCCAATCCGGATCGACGTCGACATTCATGTCCGCAAACTCGTCACCGTAATCGCGCTGAGTCGCGCGTCTGCGCCGACGTGCCCTGGCCTGTTCCCGCGCGGCCGCGGCCGCCGCCGCCGCGGCGGTATCGGGTTCCGGCGCTTTCCTTTTCGCTCTGGAGCTGGCGCTGGCGCTCATCCCCGAGCCAAACCCAAGGCCCGGGGGCGCAATCACGTAGGGGGGCACAAAACCCGCCGCAGGCGCCGGCGGCGCCGGCGGTGGCGCCGAACTGGCCACCGTCGTCGCCGCGGGAGCCGGGGCAGGCGCCGGCGCCGACGCGGGGGCCGCAGCCGGCGCAACGGCGGTCGGGGCCATCCCGACGACCGGCAACATACTGGGCGCAGCCGCAACGGGTGCCGGCGCCGGCACGACCGGGGGCTGAGGTAGGCCGGCCAGGCCGGCCAGGCCGGCCAGCCCCGCGAAACCACCTACGGCTCCGAAGGGAGCAACGGCCGCGAGGAGCGCGGGGGCCAGCAACTCCGGCTGGGTGCTGAAAATCTCGAGGATGTGAGTCGGCCAGTCGAACAGTGCGAGTTGAACCAGGTACTGAAACGCCAAGGCCGGGTTGTGCACCAGGTAATAGCCGAACTGTTGAAAATCCTCGAACAGTTCCAGGGCTCGGACAACCCAGAAGATCGGTTGTCCTGCATTGGTGTATGCGTCGTAGGGCAGTCCGTTCACCGTGCCCTGGGCAGGGTCCCAATTGATCCCGAAGTTCTTCAGGATCTTCGCGATGAAGTCATCTAGCGGATTGTCGACCGTAGGGTCGGTAAATTTGTTCCCCGAACCTCGGGTTGACGCATTGGACTTCAGGATCTGCGGGGCCGGCGCCGTTTCCGGCGTCGAGACCAGCGCCGCGCTGGACACTCCTTGATAGGTCGCCATCGTGGTCGCCGCCTGAACCCACATCCGCGCATAGTCGGCCTCGTTGACCGCGATCGGAATTGTGTTGATCCCAAAGAAATTCGTCGCCACCAACACTCCGTGGACGACGTGGTTGGCGGCCAGTTCAGGCAGGGTCGGCATGGCCGCCAGCGCTGCGGTGTAGGCACCCGCCGCGATCTCATGTTGAGCGGCCGCTGCCGTGCTGTTCGCGCTGGCCTGCGTCAACCACGCCAGATACGGCACATGTGCGGCCACATACGACTCCGCGCTCGGCCCCTCCCATGCCCCGGCCTGGACCGTCGTCAGTACCGCGCTGAGTTCTTCTGCGGCTGAGCCGTATTCGGTGCTCAGCTCCGACCACGCCGCCGCGGCCGCCAACAACGACCCCGGCCCCGGACCGCTACTGAGCAACGCGGAATGCACTTCCGGTGGCGAGGCCATCCAGATCGGCGCCGTCATAGGTACTCCTCGGGCTGGGAGGGCTTACCAGACCGAACAGAGCTTAATGAATATGATTGTCGTTATCAACTCGGCGGCGAGTCGGGCCGCTTGGCTGATGTGCTAGACCAACGGACGGCCCGTCCTGATCCGGCGGTCGACATCGGCCAGCAAGACGTTGAATGGGAACTGCCGGACAAACCGCGGCATCATGCGGTTCACCGTGCGCAATACCGCCATCAGCCGGTCGAAGCGCCGTTGCTTGGTGGCGTCCCAGGGCAACCGCATCTCGTCGCGAAACCGCTGCGGCAGAAAGCCTGTGGTGATGAGCAACGCAAAGCTGTCCGAGAGGCGCTGCAGGGGGTGCGGCAGCGCTACCCCCCGGACACGGCTTGCGGCGATGGGATACAGGTAGTCACGGACCGCGTCGTCGATGCGCACCTTTGCCAGCGACTCTTGCCAGTACCGGTCGAACGCCGCCCGGTCCGCCGGCCACATCTCCGGGGGCACCTGCAACGTCGTCGCCAGCACCATGCCCTCGCGGTAGTGGCGGTCGGCGTCCTCGCCGTCCAGCTCACCGATGAACATGCGATAGATATCGACCCCACCCTTGTACAGACAAGCCCCCACCCACAGCTGCAAGTCGGGGTCGAAGGCGTTGTACTGCACCGGGCTGTCGGGCGTTGAGTAAACCTGCGCATGGGCCCGGTTCACCGCCCGACGGAAGGCCTCCTTCTGGGCATCGCTACCGGCGGTCGCCACTGCCAGGTAGGTGAAGGTGGTGCGCGCCCGTTTGATCGGGTGCAGGTCCACCCGACCGCCTTCGACGCGGCTCTCCATGACGCCGTAGCCGACACCGGGCCGCGCCAATTGCATGATCACGTTGGCCGGACCGGCCAAGAGCGCGATGCCCATCAAACCCTCGTCGATCCCCGAAGCGCGGCCCGATGCACGCCGACGCCGCGCCCGCTGCGGACGGGGCGGGCCGGCGATGGCGCGCTCGACGTGGGGAATAAGTTGGTGAATCGTCTCACGAATCGCCATCCCAAGACCTCCTGCCGCGCCTGACGGCTAATTGTGATAACCTCTGTTTCCCGATATTCGCGGTACCCTACTCTGGTGTCTAGATGGTGTCTATGACTCCCAGTGAGCGGCGGTACCGGGGCATCGAGGCCAAGCAACGGCTGGCCTCGCGCCGCCGCCGACTGCTGGCGGCCGGCCTGGACCTGCTAGGGGCCGACCAGCAGGACGTTGCCGAGCTGACCGTCCGCGGAATCTGCGGCCGGGCCGGCCTCGGGGCCCGCTACTTCTACGAAAGCTTCGCCGACAAGGACGAATTCGTCAGCGGCGTCTTCGACTGGGTGGTCGCCGATCTGGCCGCCACTATCCAGGCCGCGGTGGCGGCGGTACCGGCGCACGAGCAGAGCCGAGCGGGCATGGCGAATATCGTGCGGACCATCGCCGATGACCCACGCATCGGACGCCTGCTGTTCAGCACACAACTCGCCAACGCCGTGGTCATGCGCAAGCGTGCCGAATCCAGCGCACTGTTCGCCATGCTGTCGGGCCAATATGCCGGCGATGCGCTGCGCATGCCGGCAAACGACCGCATCAAAGCCGGGGCGCACTTCGCGGTTGGCGGCGTCGCACAGACCATCAGCGCCTGGCTGGCTGGGGACGTGCGATTGGAGCCCGACGAGCTTGTCGATCAGCTGGCCACGCTGCTCGACGAACTCGCCGAGCCAAACCTGTACCGCCTCACGGAAACAGCGGCAGGTTCCACAGCCGCATCCCGGGGTCCAGCAGCCACAAGCGCATCATGGTGAGTCGCATAATGCGCTGCGCACCGGTGATCAGGAAGATCGCCAACGGCACCTCGATCAGCAGCGCCGTGACCACCGACAGCCAGATGTCCTTGGGTCCGGCGGTCATGAGGTCGAACCACGCGTCGCAGATCAGCAACACCCCGGTGGCGAACGCGGCCAGGACCAGCAGTTGGCGGCGCAGGTAACCAAGCGCGGCCGTTGCCGCCATGAAGCCGAACAACAGGACGTCGAATCCGACCCAGGTGGCAGGCCAGTTGTGGGCGACGTAATTCTGCGGCAGCGTCACGGAGAGATAGACAAGCCAGGGAATCAATGCGATCGAGCCACCGATCATCAGGCTCAATCGGATGCGCCGCACCCGAGTGAGGAGCGCCGGGTCAATCACGTCGCTCAGCGGTTGCTCCAGCCGCAAAATGAGCTCCCGCCGCTGCTCGGGCGTCAGTACCGCGATCTGCGCGTCGGTCAAAATGCCGTCGGTCATCATGGGCATCCTCCGGCTCAGGCCACGGTCTTGCCGATCAGCGACCGGCGGCCACCCGAGGTCGCCGATCGGCCGCCGTCTTGGGCACAGTAACGGTATCGCTGGTGTCGAATTCCTTTACCCAGCAGGCAAATTCAAGGGTAACGCCATCGGGGTCCTGGAAGTAGAACGAGCGCACGTACACTCCGGGATGCACGGTCGCGGACACCTGGTGCTCGCTCTCGTCGTGGTTGAGAATCGGACCCACCCGCACACCTTTGTCCTTGAGCCGCTGGCGGTAAGCGTCGAACTTTTCGGCCGGTACATGGAATGCCAGATGGTTCATGGTGCTCACGGCGCTGGTGATGTCGCCGATGCCCGGGATGGCACCCGGTGACGAGACGCCTGGTACCCGATCGGGGGCGTCGGCGAACCAGAAGAATGCGACGCAGTCGCCGTTGCCGGCGTCGAAGAAGAAGTGCTGGCCTTGACCGCGAGGCAGATCGAGCGATTTGACCAGTGGCATGCCGAGGATGTTGGTGTAGAAGTCCACGGTGCGCGCCATGTCTGAACACACCAGCGCGACGTGGTTGATGCCGCCGAGTTCGAATTCCGTATTGGTGTTGTGCGGCTTGATCATCTTGGGGCTCCCATCGGTCCCGGCTTGAAGATCCTGGCCAAGGTCCAAATCTGAATCTAACATCAGATTCAGTTTCAGCCCAGGGGAGGTTCGTGAGGTGTCGACCGCGCCCGATTCGGTGGGCCGCCCCGCCGAGTTCCCAACGCATCGCGGCAGGCGGACGCAGGCCGCGATCGACGTGGCCGCCCGTACCGTCATCGCACGCAAAGGCATCCTGGCCACGACCATTGCCGACATCGCCGCAGAAGCGGGGCGCTCGGCGGCGTCCTTTTACAACTACTACGACTCCAAAGAGGAAATGGTGCGCCAGTGGGCCCTGCGCTTCCGCGACGAGGCCAACCAGCGGGCGCAGTCGGTGACCCGACATGGTTTGTCCAATCGGGAGCGTGCGCACCAGGCCGCCGCTGCGCACTGGCACACCTATCGCAATCGGCTCGCCGAGGTGATCAGCGTGTCCCAATTGGCGATGATCAACGATGACTTCGCGCAATATTGGGCCGAGATATGCGCTATACCAATCTCTTTCATTGCCGAGACGGTCCGGCGCGCCCAGTCCGAAGGGTACTGCCCCGACGACGACCCGCAGCTGATTGCCGAGGCGATCGTGGCGATGTTCAACCAGTTCTGCTACGTCCAGCTCAGCGGCTCCAATACCGGCGCCCGTGAATGCGACGACCAAGCCTGCATCCAAACCCTTGCCAACATCTACTACCGGGCCATCTACTCCCAAGGGGGCAGCTGAATTGACTCGCCATACCGGCGCTGCAGGAGTCATCCGCGAGTTCGTCGGGCTGCCGTCGCCCACGGCGGGGCGCGCCGGTGCCGGCGGGCACCCTTGCCAGGGGCTGTATCACCGCGGCGTAGGACGCAAGCCCAAGGTGGCGATGATAGCCACGCACTACCAGATCGACTTCTCCGAGCACTATCTCGCCGATTACATGGCCACTCGTGGCATCGGTTTTCTCGGCTGGAACACCAGGTTCCGTGGCTTCGAAAGCAGCTTCCTGCTCGACCACGCGCTGGTCGACATCGGCGTCGGGGTGCGCTGGCTGCGCGAAGTTCAGGGGGTGGATACCGTTGTGCTACTGGGTAACTCAGGTGGCGGCTCATTGATGGCCGCCTATCAGTCACAGGCCGTGGAGCCGAATGTGATTCCGCTGGCGGGGATGCGGCCGGCGGCCGGACTGACCGAGTTGCCTCCCGCGGACGGTTACGTGGCCACCGCCGCCCATCCCGGGCGCCCTGACGTGCTGACGGCCTGGATGGACGCTGCCGTCGTCGACGAAAGCGACCCCGTTGCCACCGATTCCGACCTCGACCTGTTCAACGAGCGCAACGGGCCGGCCTACTCGCCGGAGTTCCTCGGCCGCTACCGTTGCGCGCAGACCGCGCGCAACCACGCCATCACCGACTGGGCTGAGATGGAGCTCAAACGTGTTCGAGCTGCGGGGTTTTCCGATCGGCCGTTCAGCGTCATGCGAACCTGGGCCGATCCCCGCATGGTCGACCCCAGCATCGAGCCCACCAAGCGTCAACCGAACATGTGCTACGCGGGCGTCCCGGCCAAGGCCAACCGCTCCGCAAATGGCATCGCTGCGGCCTGCACACTGCGCAACTGGCTGGGTATGTGGAGTCTGCGGGTAGCGCAAACCCGGGCTGAGCCGCACCTGGCTCGGATCACCTGCCCGTCTCTGGTGATCAACGCCGAGGCCGATACCGGAGTCTTTCCGTCTGACGCCCAACGCATCTACGACGCGCTCGCCAGCCCCGACAAAGCGCAGCTTTCGATCGACACCGACCACTACTTCACTACCCCGGGCGCGCGCAGCGAGCAAGCCGATACCATCGCCAAGTGGATCACCAAGCGGTGGCGCTAAGAGTTCTCGCCCACTTCGTTCCCGGCCCCAAAGTGCTCGATTTCCTTGCCCGCGAGGCGGATTGGCTTGACATCCGATGGTGCGCCGAAGATGACGACACCTGCTTCTATCGGCAGCTGCCGGACGCGGAGGTGATCTGGCATGTGCTTCGGCCGCTGTCGGGAGCCGACCTGCGGCGCGGGGTTCGGCTGCGGCTGGTGCACAAACTCGGGGCCGGGGTCAACACCATCGACGTACAGACTGCGACGAAACAAGGTGTCGCCATCGCCAATATGCCCGGCGCCAATGCACCGTCGGTGGCCGGGGGAACGGTGCTGGTGATGCTGGCCGCATTGCGTCGGCTGCCGGCCCTGGACCGGGCCATCCGCCAAGGGAGCGGCTGGCCGGCAGATCCAGAACTGGGCGAGACGGTGCGCGATATCGGCGGCTGCACGGTCGGGTTAGTCGGCTACGGCAATATCGCGAACCGCGTGAGCGACATCGTCGCAGGTATGGGCGCCACCGTTCTGCATACCAGTACCCGCGACGACGGGCGGTCCGGCTGGCGGCAGCTGCCCGATCTATCCCCCGTAAGCGGGTGGGGGTACCTCCCTCCGGGGGCGTGCCCCCAGGCCGCCAGCGACGTCGTCTCACTGCACCTGCCCTTGACGGCGCAGACCCACCATCTGCTCAACCGGAACGCTTTGGCCCGGATGAAACCGAATGCGGTGCTGGTCAATACGTCCCGTGGTGCCGTCGTCGACGAAGACGCACTCGTCGACGCGCTACGCGGCGGGCGGCTGGCCGCCGCAGGGCTCGACGTTTTCGAGGTCGAGCCGGTTGCACCCGACAATCCCCTGCTTGGTCTGGACAACGTGGTGCTGACTCCACACGTCACCTGGTACACCGCCGACACCATGCGGCGCTATCTGACCGAGGCGGTTGCCAATTGCCGCCGATTGCGGGACGGCCAGCCGCTGGCCAATGTGGTCAACCAACCGACCGGTTGTTAGCTTGGAAGGTGCTTGACGGACCCCGAAAGCATGGGAAGGCGACCAATGCCGATCGCGATAACTCCTGAGCATCAAGACCTGGCCGATTCGGTGCGGTCCCTGGTGGCCCGGGTAGCGCCGGCCGAGGTGCTGCACGCGGCGTTAGAAACAGGGCCAGAAACACCGATCGACAATCCCCCGCCGTATTGGCGGGCGGCGGCCGAGCAAGGCCTGCAGGGTGTGCATCTGGCCGAATCCCTGGGCGGCCAAGGGTTCGGCATTCTCGAGCTCGCCATCGTGCTGGCCGAGTTCGGCTACGGCGCGGTTCCCGGCCCGTTCGTGCCGTCAGCCATCGCCAGCGCACTCATCTGTGCACACGACGCGCAAGCCAAAGTTCTCGCCGAGCTGGCGTCCGGCGCAGCCATTGCTGCGTATGCGCGGGATTCCGGCCTGACCGCCACCCGCCACGGCCACAATGACAAAGCGCTGGTGATCCGCGGCGAAGTTCGCGCGGTCCCCGCGGCGGCTCAGGCGTCCGTGCTGGTGCTTCCGGTAGCGATCGACGGCGGCGAAGAATGGGTGGTGCTGCGCGCCGAACAGCTTGAGATCGAGCCGGTGAAAAGCCTGGACCCGCTGCGTCCCATCGCGCATGTGCGGGCCAACGCCATCGAGGTCGGCGACGATGCCGTGCTCAGCAACCTGAGTATCACGACTGCGCACGCGCTGATGTCCACCTTGCTGTCCGCTGAGGCCATCGGCGTGGCGCGCTGGGCGACCGACACGGCGTCGCAATACGCCAAGATCCGTGAGCAGTTCGGCAGGCCCATCGGCCAGTTCCAGGCCATCAAGCACAAGTGCGCTGAGATGATCGCCGACACCGAGCGGGCCACCGCCGCGGTGTGGGATGCCGCCCGCGCGATAGATGAAGCCAGCCAAAACGATTGGGACACAGTCGGTTCCAAAGTCGAGTTCGCCGCCGCGGTGGCGGCGGCGCTGGCGCCGACGGCCGCCCAACGGTGCGCGCAGGATTGCATCCAGGTGCACGGGGGGATCGGCTTCACCTGGGAGCACGACACGAACGTTTACTACCGCCGCGCCCTGATGCTGGCTGCCTGCTTCGGCCGCAGTTCGGAGTACCCGCAGAAAGTGGTAGACACCGCGACCACCACGGGTACGCGCGCGGTGGACATCGACCTTGACCCCGACACCGAAAAGCTGAGGGCCGAGATCCGGGCCGAAGTCACCGCACTCAAGGCGATGGAGCGTGAGCAGCGCAAGGTAGCGATTGCCGAGGGCGGCTGGGTGCTGCCGTATCTACCGAGGCCATGGGGCCGGGCCGCCAGTCCGGTGGAACAGATCATCATCGCCCAGGAGTTCACCGCCGGGCGGGTTAAGCGCCCGCAGGTCGGCATCGCGGCGTGGATCATCCCGTCGATCGTCGCCTTCGGCACCGAGGAGCAAAAGCAACGGTTCCTGCCGCCGACATTCCGCGGCGACATGGTCTGGTGCCAGCTGTTCTCTGAACCGGGCGCCGGATCCGACCTGGCCGGATTGACCACCAAAGCGACCCGCGCCGACGGCGGCTGGCGCATCACCGGCCAGAAGATTTGGACCACCTACGCGCAGTACTCGCACTGGGGCGCGCTTCTGGCCAGGACCGACCCGTCGGCGCCCAAACACAACGGCATCACCTACTTCCTGCTGGACATGAAAAGCGAAGGCGTCGAGGTGAAGCCGCTGCGTGAGCTCACCGGTCACGAGATGTTCAACACCGTCTACATCGACGACGTGTTCGTCCCCGACGAGTGCGTGCTCGGCGAGGTCAACCGGGGCTGGGAGGTCAGCCGCAATACCCTGACCGCGGAGCGGGTTTCGATCGGCAGCAGCGAGGCCAATTTCCTGGCCACTCTTTCGCAGTTTGTCGAGTTCGTTCGCGACGGCCAGTTCGATCAGGTCGCCCAACACCGAGCGGGTCAGTTGATCGCCGAAGGTCATGCCGCCAAGGTGCTGAACCTGCGCTCGACGCTGTTGACACTGGCCGGCGGGGACGCCATGCCCTCGGCTGCGATCTCCAAGCTGCTGTCGATGCGCACCGGCCAGGGTTATGCCGAATTCGCGGTGTCGTCCTTCGGCACCGACGCCGCGATCGGCGACACCGACCAGCTCCCCGGCAAGTGGGGCGAATACCTGCTGGCCAGCCGGGCCACGACCATCTACGGCGGCACGTCCGAGGTGCAACTGAACATCATCGCCGAACGGCTGCTCGGCCTGCCCCGAGACCCGTAACTCGCGCAGGAGGGCCTGGCCGACCCGGCGAGCAGTAAACCGCTAGTCGACCTCCATCTCGCGCAACTCGCGCTTGAGGACCTTGCCCGTCGGGTTGCGCGGCAACTCGTCGAGGAAGACCACTTCCCGCGGCACCTTGTAGCGCGCCAGGTGGTCGCGCACGTAGTGCTTGATGGTGTCCTCGTCGACATCGGCGCCGTCCTTGGTGACCACGAAGGCGCGCAGGCGGTGGCCCCACTCCTTGTCCTCGACGCCGATCGCGGTCGCCTCCACCACATCGGGATGCCCGCTGATGAGATCCTCGACTTCGGCGGGGAAGACGTTCTCACCGCCGGAGACGATCATTTCGTCGTCACGCCCGCTGACATACAGCAGGCCGTACTCGTCGAAGTAGCCGACATCTCCCGACGACAACAGGCCGTCAATGATCTGCTTGTTGCCGCCACCGGTGTAGCCCGCGAACGGGAAAGAGTTGCCGACGAAGATCCGGCCCACCTCGCCCTGCGGCAACTCCGTGCCGTTGTCGTCGAAAATCTTGACCTTCACGCCCTTGACGACCGGACCGACCGTCGCCGCGTTGCGTTCCAGGTCCTTGGGGCCGGCGATCGTGGCGAATGCAATTTCCGTCGAGCCGTACATGTTGTAAACGACCGGACCCAGATCCTTGAGAGCACGAGCCGCCAGCTCGGCGCCCAATTGCGATCCGGATACGAACACAATCCGCAGGCTGGACAGGTCGGGCTTCTTGTCCATCTTCTCGATGGCGTCCAGGATCCGCGACAGCATCACCGGGACCACCACCATGGCGGTCGCCTTGTACTTCTCGATGTCCTCAAGGATTAACGGCGGCTTGAACTTCCGCCGCAACACCAACGTCGAGCCCAAGAACATCGCGATGGTGGCGTGCAGATACCCGAGCGCATGGAACATCGGCGCGGGCAGCGAGGTCACCTCGTTGGCCTTGAACGGAACATGGGACAGGATGCCCCCGACCGGCGCCAAAGTCGGCGGGGTGCTGCGGTTCGCCCCCTTCGGCGTGCCGGTCGTCCCGCTCGTCAGGATGATGATCGACGCGTGCTTGCCCGCCTTGGGGGCTGGCGACTTGCTGCTGCGCGCGATCAGGTCGGCCAGCGTCTCGTCGGTGCTGCCGGACGGCTCATCGGCGTCGGGGTTGACGCCGAGCGCCCGAATCTTGCCCAGCGGCGGCTCGGCCTTGCTGACGGCTTTGGTGTACTCGTCGTCGTAGATGATGACCTTGGCGTCCTCGCGCTCCGACACCTCTTTGATCTGCGGGCCGGAGAACTCGCTGTTGAGCAAGATGATGCGGGCGCCGACCCGGGCAGCGCCGTAGTTGGCGATGACGAACCAGCGGTGGTTGCGTGCCAGGATGGCGACGCCGTCCCCGGCCTTGACGCCCTTGTCAAGCAGGCCGTTGGCCACCGCATGCGCGGCCTCGTCGAGCTCGGAGTAGGTGAACTCCCCGTCTTCGTCGATGACGGCCGCCCGGTTGGGCGTGCGCCTGGCGTTGAGCGACGGCAGCATGCCGAACTCGCCCCACTTGTAGATGTCGGCGGCCATCGCGGCGTAGTTCTGCGGCGGCTCCAGCCGGAACGCGCCCGACTCGATGATTCTGCGCACGTAGTGCAGTTCGGCTGAGCCGCGTTCGAAGTATTGCTGAAGCTTGGCCGCGACCTTTGCAGGGGTCTGCCCGGGCGGGCCGATGTGGTTAGGCATGATTTCACCATATGTGACGTCCGTCGCAGTGCGGCCAGAAAATCCCCCCGAATTACCATGAAGCCCATGACCGGTCCGGTTTCGCTGGACGTGGCCGGGCGCCAGGTCACCATCACCCATCCGGACAAGGTGGTGTTCCCCGGCGAGCGCGGCCGAGGGGGCCCAGGCCATGCGGGGGGCCCTTACACCAAGCTCGACCTGGTCCGCTATTACCTGTCCGTCGCCGACGGGGCCCTGCGCGGTGTGGCCGGCCGACCGATGATTCTGAAGCGGTTCGTCAAGGGCATCACGCAAGAAGCGGTGTTCCAGAAGCGTGCGCCCGCCAAACGGCCGGACTGGGTCGATGTTGCCGAGCTGCACTACGCGCGGGGCACTTCTGCTGCGGAAGCCGTCATCCACGACGCCGCCGGACTCGCGTGGGTGATCAACCTGGGGTGCGTTGACCTCAACCCGCATCCGGTGCTCGCCGACGACCTCGACCACCCCGACGAACTGCGAGTCGACCTGGATCCGATGCCCGGGGTCTCCTGGCAGCGGATCGTCGATGTCGCGCTGGTGGCCCGTGCGGTGCTGGAGGACTACGGCCTGATCGCGTGGCCGAAGACGTCCGGGTCGCGCGGTTTTCATATCTATGCCCGGATTGCGCCGCGCTGGGGGTTCAGGCAGGTGCGGCTGGCCGCCCAGACCGTTGCCCGTGAAGTCGAGCGACGAGTGCCCGATGCGGCCACCAGCCGCTGGTGGAAGGAAGAGCGCCAAGGGGTGTTCGTCGACTTCAACCAGAACGCCAAGGATCGCACGGTCGCGTCAGCCTATTCGGTGCGGGCGACGCCCGATGCCCGGGTGTCGACGCCGCTGCGTTGGGACGAGGTGACCGACTGCGACCCCGAGGCGTTCACCATCGAAACCGTGCCCGGCCGGTTCGCCGAAATGGGTGACCCGTGGGCGGGGATGGATGACGCGGTTGGCGAACTTGACCGGCTGCTGATGCTGGCCGAAGAAATGGGCCCTCCGGAGAAGGCCCCGACAGGGGCGAAAAACACCGCTAAGCGCGTCGACGGCAGACGTGCCTCATCGATGCCGCTCATCGAGATCGCCCGCACCAAGACCAAGGACGAGGCGATGGCCGCGCTGGACACCTGGCGCGGCCGCTACCCCGCCGTGGCCGAGCGGCTGGAGCCGGCTGATGTCCTGGTCGACGGCATGCGCGGGCCGAGCTCGATCTGGTACCGGATCAGGATCAACCTGCACCACGTTCCGGTCGACCAGAGACCGCCGCAGGAAGAGCTGATCGCCGACTACAGCCCGTGGGGACAAGAGGGGCAAAAGGCGGGGCAGACCGCTTGGCGAAAGCCCTCGGATTGAGCCTCCCGGCGATCCGCTACACCCCGACCTGCGCCATCGGGTTGCTTTTGCGCAGGTAGCAGTACCAGGTGACGACCAGCAGGGCAAGGAAGAACGCAACGTAGAACCGCAGCGCGGGTTCGATGCTGCCGAAGTGCGACTTCGACCAGGCGTACGCCAGCGGCACGATGAACCCGCCGAAGGCGCCCACCGACGAGATGACGCCCAGCGCGCCGGCAGCCTGGCGGCGCATGCTCACCATGGTGTCGGGGTCGCCACCGGCAAGCTCGCCTTTGACCTTGAAGATCCTCGAGATCATCCGGTAGGTCGAACCGTTGCCGATACCGGTGGCGACGAACAAGAACATGAAGCTGGCGAAGAACAGCGGCAGGTTGACCGCCTCGACGGACCAGAGCGCTGCGGCGGCCCCACCGGCAAGCATGATGAAGCTCGCTGCGGTGATGCGGGCCCCGCCGATCCGGTCAGCGAGCTTGCCGCCGAGGGGTCGGATGACCGATCCGATACCGGCACCGAGGAACGCCCAGGTCAAAGCGATATCACCGCGGCCGAACACCGTCTTGAGCAAGGTCGGGAATGCCGCCGAGTAGCCGATGAAGGACCCGAAAGTGCCGATGTACAGCAGCGACATGATCCAGGTGTCGGGATGCCGCAGCGACTGCCAAACCGGCTTCACGTCGGCCTTCGCCTCGGTGAGGTTATTCATGAACAAAAATGCGCAGACTGCGGCCACCACGGCCAGCGGCACGTAGAAGAGTCCGGCACGCGACAGCGCCAACCCTCCCCCCGCGATGACGATGGGCGGAATGATCTTCTGCACGACCGCCACACCGATGTTGCCTCCGGCCGCGTTGAGCCCCAGCGCCCAGCCCTTGTCCTTCTCCGGGTAAAAGAACGAGATGTTGGCCATCGACGAGGCGAAGTTGCCGCCACCGAAGCCGGCGGTCGCGGCGATCGCCACCAGCAGTGCGAACGGGATATGGGGGTGGCTGACCGCCCACGCCAGCAACAAGCATGGGATCAGCAGCAGTGCCGCCGAGATGGTCGTCCAGTTGCGGCCGCCGAAGACCGGAACCGCGAAGGTATACGGCAGCCTCAGGAAAGCGCCGACACCGCTGGGGATGGCAACCAAACACAAGGCCTGGCTGACGCTGAGCGCCCAGCCGGACGCGCCGGGGTGTGCGGGGTGTCCGGGGGCGCCGACGGCGGTCATCTGGACGACGACGATGCTCCACAGCATCCACACGCTGAACCCGACGTGCTCGGCAAAGATGGAGAAAATCAGGTTGCGCCGAGCAATGGGCTTGCCCGTCGTCTCCCAGAACACCGGGTCTTCGGGCCGCCAGTCGTCAATCCAGTGCCGCCCGGCATGATGCTCGCGCGTTGGCGCCGGCTGCAATACCGGGGTGGTGGTCGTGGTGGTTGTCACGCCCCGACGTTAAAGAGGGACTGTTACCGGTCGTGGTGTGCGCAGTTACGTCGGAGATACGTGGATATCGCAACGGCCCTGGGCCCTTTGTCAGAACTTTTTGACCCACGCGCATCGCGAGCCCCTTCCAGCAGTGGATGCGGGAGAAGGAGAATTAGCCCATGCAGGTGACTGAGGCGCCGCTGGGTCTGCGGGAGCGCAAAAAGATCAAGACCCGCCAGGCCATCAGGCGCGAGGCCTTCCGTCTGATCGACGAAAAGGGCTACGCCGCCACGACCGTCGAACAGATCGCCGATGCCGCCGATGTGTCGCCCAGCACCTTCTTCCGGTATTTCCCGTCTAAGGAGTCGCTCCTGCTCGCCGATGACCTGGACCCACTGATATTGGAAGCTTTCAAGGCACAACCGCCGAACCTGTCACCGGCCCAGGCATTCCGCCGCGCCTACGAGAGCACCCTGGCGGGCATGTCCGAGGAGCAGCTGGAGTTCGAGAACACCCGACAGCGGCTGATCTTCTCGATACCCGAACTCAAGGGCGCCTTGTACGACGAGTACTACCGCACCGTCGGTGTTGTCGCCGAGGCAATCGGCCACCGGATCGGCCGTGCCGCAGGCGACTTCGAGGTCCGGGTGTTCGCAGGGGCGTTGACCGGCGCCGTGATGGCGGCCTTCGACAGCGCGCCGAAGGCGGCCGACACGATCTATCGGGCCCTGGACTTCCTGGACGCCGGCATGCCGCTAGGGTGAGCCGCTCAACCGCGCGGCAGCGTTGCTGTGAGGACGGAACGCGATACTCTCACGCGATGCGACGGGGATGGAATCGACGGGGATTCTTGCAGCTCGCAGGGGTCGCCGTGGTCGCTGGAACGTCACCTGCGTGCTCGTCACGCAAACCGGCTGCGAGCACCCCCGGAGGCGTGACAATCACCCACCTCTTCGGTCAGACCGTCATCAAAGAGCCGCCCAAGCGCGTGGTCAGTGCCGGCTATACCGAGCAAGACGACTTGCTCGCGGTCGGCGTGGTGCCAATCGCGGTGACCAACTGGTTCGGTGACCAGCCCTTCGCGGTGTGGCCGTGGGCCCAGCCCAAGCTCGGCGGGGCACAGCCGGTGGTGTTGAACCTCGATAACGGAATTCCGGTCGACCAGATCGCCGGGCTGAAACCGGACCTGATCGTCGCCATCAATGCCGGAGTGGACGCCGACACCTATCAGAAGCTTTCGGCAATCGCCCCAACCGTGCCCCAGTCGGACGGAGACGCCTTCTTCGAGCCGTGGAAGGATCAGGCCACCGCCATCGGGCAGGCGGTGTTCCAGGCCGACCAGATGAAGTCACTGATCGACGCCGTCGACCAGAAGTTCGCCGCCCTCGCCAAGAACAATCCGCAATGGACCGGCAAGAAGGCGTTGCTGATGCAGGGCACGCTGTGGCACGGCACTGTCGTTGCAACCATGGCGGGCTGGCGGACCGACTTTCTGAATCAGATGGGTCTGGTCATCGCCGACAGCATCAAACCCTTCGGCACCGATCACCGCGCCGTCATCCCACGCGATCACATCAAAGCGGTGCTTGATTCGGCCGACGTGGTGATCTGGACAACCGAAAGCCCAGATGACCAAGAAGCGTTACTGGCCGACCCCGACGTGGCGGCGTCGCAAGCTACGGCGCAGCACCGCCACATCTTCACCACCAAGGACCAGGCGGGCGCGATCGCCTTCGCGTCGACGCTGAGCTACCCCTTGGTCGCCGATCAACTGCCCCCGCAGATCAGCAAGATCTTGGGTTAGACGCCGGGCATCCCGCCTGTTTGAGCGTTTGCTAAGGCAGCTCTGGCAGTGTTCGAAAAACCCTCGCCATCCCCTCGCTCGGGCCCCGATTCGGGGGTTACCGTCGAGTAATGAGCGTGACGGACCTCCCAGTGGACCTGCCGACAGAGCTGGTCGGCAACACCGTCCTGGACTACGGCGACCAAGCGCTGATGCTGCAATGTGGCAGCACGGCTGAGGTGTTGACATGGGTGGCTGTATTGCGGTCGGCGGCGCTGCCCGGTGTGCTCGATATCGTCCCGGCCGCCCGTACGGTGCTGGTGAAGCTCGATGGCCCCCGCTACCAAGGGATCATCCGTCAGCGGCTACGCAAGATGCGGGTCACCGCCGATGACGCCGCTGCGTGCGATCGCAGCGCCGATGTGGTGATCGACGTCGTTTACGACGGCCCGGACCTCGCCGAGGTCGCCCGCCATACCGGGCTGACCACCGCACAGGTGATTGACGCCCATACCGCCACCTTGTGGCGCGTCGGATTCAGCGGCTTTGCACCGGGTTTCGCGTACCTGGTCGACGGCGACCCACGTCTGCGCGTGCCGCGCCACTCGGAGCCGCGGACCTCGGTGCCGGCCGGCTCGGTTGCCCTTGCCGGCGAATTCAGCGCAATATATCCGCGTCAATCGCCCGGCGGTTGGCAACTCATCGGCCACACCGACGCGGTCCTGTGGGACCTGCAGCGGCCCAATCCGGCGTTGCTGACGCAGGGCATGTGGGTTCAGTTCCGGGCCGTCTGACCAAGGAGATAGCCGTGGCAACCTTGGAGATCCTGCGCACCGGACCGCTCGCTGTCGTCCAGGACCTCGGCCGGCCCGGACTGGCCCACCTCGGCGTCAGCCGCTCCGGGGCCGCCGACTGTCACGCCCATAGGCTGGCCAACCGGCTGGTGGCGAACCCGATGACCGCGCCACCGTCGAAGTGACGTTCGGCGGTTTCGCGGCCCGGGTCCGCGGCGGCGATGTCGATATCGCGGTGACAGGCGCCGACACTGACCCAACCGCCAACGGAATTAAGTTCGGTACCAACAGCATTCACCATGTCCGCGACGGGCAGGTGATCGCTTTGGGCGCCCGCGTGCCGGACTGCGGACGTACCTCGCGGTGCGCGGCGGCATCTGTGTGGAGCCGGTGCTGGGCTCGCGCAGCTACGACGTGATGTCGGCCATCGGCCCGTCGCCGCTGCGGGCAGGAGACCAGCTGCCGGTCGGCGAGCACACCGACGACTATCCCGAACTGGACCAGGCCCCGGTGGCCGCTATCAGCGGCAATCTGGTCGAGCTGTCGGTGATACCCGGGCCACGCAACGATTGGTTCGTCGGTCCCGATGTCCTGGTGCACACCGATTGAGTGGCATCCGACCGCAGCGACCGGGTGGGGATGCGGTTGGTCGGCCGCCCGTTGCAGTACCGCTACCCGGATCGGCAGCAGCCCGGCGACGGCACCACCCGCGGGGCGATCCAGGTGCCTTCCAACGGTTTACCGGTGATTTTGGGCCCCGATCACCCGGTCACCGGCGGTTATCCGGTCGTCGGCGTGGTGATCGACGAGGACATCGACAAAATCGCTCAGGTCCGGGCCGGCCAGTCGGTCCGACTGCACTGGGCACGACCGAGATCTCCAGTGGCGGCCCAGCCATATTCGAGTGCCGCGGTCTGACCGTTTTCCTAGCGCGGGCCGCGGGACTCGGCAGCGCGTCTGCCGGGTGATCTTGCCAAAGCCGCCAATACCCATAGGTGCTGCCAGAATTTAATGACCAAGCTCATTTCGCGTAGTGAACCCGCCGGGCAACGAAATGTATTCCAGCTCACACAAAGTCCCAGACCGGCATCGAAATCACTTGGCAAGGGCCATTATTTGACCGCTCCTAAACCTGACCATCGGCCGGCGTAAAGCCTCTGACCTGCAATCATTGCCACCCGGATAGTCCTTCAGCGATTTAACAGATAACTCGGATTCAACTTACAGGCGATATCGGCCAGATCGAGTTGACGGATTCCCGTCCCTAATGTGAGCATCGAAATACACGGCAGGACATGCCTCTTCGTTTGAGGCGCCCACAAGGGCATCGGCAGCCAGACTGAGAACAGCTTCGCCCGGCGCGCGGGTGGAGCTGCGTGATTTGGCTCGACGGCAGCCGGGTGCGCCGGTAAGTGGGCCTGACGAGAGGGATCTGTATGCGTGCCACCTTGCGGGGTGCCTCGAGCACGCTTGGTGTTGGCCCCAGCTCGTTCGTCCACTCGCACAGTCACTTTCGCCGACGGGTGGATGAACGTGAGTGCCCATCACGCTCGCTCGACATGGGCGCCGCCACCTGACGGAACCATGCCGTGCCGCCCCCAGGAAAGAACCCCGTCGACGAAAGGTGACGATCGGATGAGCCGCAATCACCGCATCACGGACTGGAATCCAGAAGACCCGGCAGCCTGGGAGGCCGGAAACAACAAGATCGCCCGCCGCAACTTGCTATGGATCATCGCCTGCGACCACATCGCCTTCGGCGTCTGGACCCTGTGGCCGGTCATGGCGCTGTTCATGCCCCAGAACGTGTACGGCTTTTCCGCTGCCGACAAATTCTTGCTCGGCGCCACCGCCACAATGGTCGCGGCATGCCTCCGTATCCCGTATTCACTGGGCATCGCCACCTTCGGTGGCCGTAACTGGACGGTGTTCTCGATCGGGGTGTTGCTCGTGCCCACCGCGGGCACGATCTGGCTGCTGGCCCACCCTGGGCTGCCGCTGTGGCCATATCTGGTGTGCGCGGGGCTGACCGGAATGGGCGGTGCTAATTACGCGGCGTCGATGACCAACACAAACTTCTTCTACCCGCATCGGCGCAAGGGCTTTGCGCTCGGGCTCAACGCCGGGGCCGGCAATCTCGGGGTGCCGATGATTCAGTTGGTGGGGCTGCTGGTAATCGCCATCGCCGGCCACCGCCAACCGTACTGGGTGTGCGGCCTCTACCTGCTTCTGCTGACGGTCGTCGCCGTGGGAGCGGCCCACTACATGGACAACCTGGCTCACGCCACCTACGACGTGAGCCACCTGCGCTCGATCCTCGGAGAGCGTGACACCTGGGTGCTCGCGCTGCTCTACCTCGGCACCTTCGGCTCCTGGATCGGGTTCTCGTTCGCGTTCGGCCAGGTTCTGCAGATCAACTTCGTGGGCACCGGGCAAAGCCACGCTCAGGCCTCGCTGCACGCCGCCGAGTTCGCCTTTATCGGGCCGGCACTGGGGTCCCTGGCCCGGATCTATGGCGGCAGGCTGGCCGATCGCATTGGCGGCAGCCGAGTCACCCTGGCGGTCCTGGGGACGATGGGGGTCGTCACCGCGTTCCTGGTCGCCATCAGCACCCACGACGACCACACGCCCGGCCTCACCACCGCAGCCACCATGGTCGGCTACGTCTGCGGATTCATGGCCCTATTCATCCTGGCCGGGCTGGGCAACGGATCGGTGTACAAGATGATCCCATCGGTCTTCGAGGCGCGTAGCCACCGGCTCGACCTCCCTGAAGCCGATCGCCGCCGCTGGTCGCAAGCCACGTCGGGGGCGGTGATCGGATTCGTAGCGGCGTTCGGCGCGCTCGGCGGCGTAGGCATCAACCTCGCGCTGCGGCAATCCTACCTCAGCACTGGCACCGACACGTCGGCGTTTTGGGCCTTCTTGTTGTTCTACGTCGCCGCTGCGATCATGACCTGGGCGAGGTATGTACGCCGGCCCGCGTGGGCGGATGCAACCGTGCCGGAGTCCCAGGCCCACTCCGAGCCCGCCCGGGTGTGACCCGGTTCGCAACGCGGGCAATGCCACAGCAATTGCCAGGTAATGCAGCCGAAACGTCGCAGGCATACACAGTTGATATGGCCCCGCCAGTCTCCGCGCCACTGACCGGCTACCGGATTGCCGTGACGTCGGCCAACCGCGCTGAGGAGCTATGCGCATTACTGCGTCGCAATGGCGCGGAAGTCTCCAGCGCCGCGGCCATCAACATCATCCCGCTGCCCGACGACGACGAACTACACAGCAACACTGAAGCGGTGATTGCCCAGCCGCCCGACATCGTGGTCGCGCACACCGGTATCGGCTTCCGCGGCTGGGTCGCCGCGGCCGACGGCTGGGGATTGGCGACTCAGCTGATCGTGTCGCTGTCGAAGACACGGATCGTGGCCCGTGGACCCAAGGCGACCGGGGCGTTACGCGCCGCCGGCCTGCATGAGGAATGGTCCCCCAAATCCGAATCATCGCGTGAAGTCCTGAAATACCTACTCGAGTCGGGTGTATCCGGTCAGCGAGTCGCCGTCCAGCTGCACGGCGCAGCCGACGGTTGGGACCCGTTCCCGGAATTCATCGAGGGATTGCGCTCAGCGGGAGCTGCGGTGCTGCCCATCCACGTATACCGATGGAAGCCAACAACAGTCGGCGGCGAATTTGATCAATTGGTCACCTCGATCGCCCGACGGCAGTTCGACGCGGTCACCTTCACCTCGGCGCCCGCTGGGGCGGCAATGCTGGAACGCAGCCGCGAACTACACATCGAGGACCAGCTACTGAAGGCACTTCGCACTGACGTGCACGCCATGTGCGTGGGTCCGGTAACCGCGCAGCCCTTGATCCGAGCGGGCATCCCGACATCGTCGCCCGAACGAATGCGATTGGGAGCGTTGGCCCGCCACATTGCGCAGGAGCTCCCACCCCTTCGGTCGTGCACCATCAATGCGGCCGGTCACGAGCTGGAGATCCGCGGAACCTGCGTACTGGTAGACGGTTCGGTCAAGTCGCTCTCGGGGTCCGGGATGGCGACACTACGTGCGCTGGCACAACGGCCCGGCGACGTCGTCGCACGCAACGACTTGTTACGGGTGCTGCCCGGCAACAGCAATGACCCACACGCCGTCGATACGTCCGTGCTGCGGCTGCGAACGGCCTTGGGCGACAAGAACATTGTCGCGACGGTGGTCAAGCGTGGTTACCGGCTCGCGATCGACGAGCCGGCTGGTTCCTCATGGGCCTGATCCTGGTTGCGCACGGCACCCGCCGACCGGCTGGCGTCGCGATGATCGGCGACCTTGCAGCGCAGGTGAGCACGCTTGTCGGCCGTCCGGTACAGGTTGCCTTCGTCGACGTGTTGGGACCCACCCCGAGCGAGGTGCTGTTGCAGGCCAAGGCAAGCGGCCGGCCCGCCATCGTGGTGCCGGCGTTCTTGTCCCGCGGATATCATGTCCGCACCGATCTGCCGGCCCACGTCGCGGACAGCGGACACCCGAATGTCATCGCCACGCCCGCTCTGGGACCAAGCGGCCAGATCGCGCGGATCGTCGGTGATCAACTGGTGAAATGCGGTTGGCGCCCTGGCGATTCGGTGATTCTTGCGGCAGCGGGAACATCGGACGACAGAGCGCGCGCCGACCTGCACACCACTGCGACGTTGCTGTCGGCGCTGACCGGATCACGAGTGAGCCTGGGTTTCGCGGCCACCGGAGATCCGCAGGTGCATGAGGCCTTGCAACAGGGCATCGAAAGGGCAAGGCCTCATGCTCGCCGCAACGGTGCCCGTGTCGTGGTCGCCTCCTATCTGCTGGCCGACGGCATGTTCCAGGAACGCCTGCACGCCTGCGGCCCCGACCTGGTCAGCCAACCACTGGGCAACCACCCCGGCCTGGCGCGTCTGATTGCGAACCGATTCCGTAGGGCCATGCCGCCGGTCCTTGCCTCTACCTCTCGGCATGCTTCCCGTCGGTCCAGCCCACACCGGCGACCTCATGGTCGGACGGTGCGGCCGAATTCCGCAGCGTAAAAGCCCATCGCTGAGGAGGCACGCCGACGCCGGCAACGCTTGATCTTTGGTCACATACCGGCGATCCTGACACCATGTCCCGTCGTGAAGAGCCATCGCATGGGCTCCTTGACCCAGTCGCCAAGATGCTGCGTTTGCCATTCGGCACACCGGAATTCATCGACCGGATCGTCACCGGAGGGGTAAACCAGGTGGGCCGCCGGACGTTGCACATGCTGATTACCACGTGGGACGCGGCCGGCGGCGGCCCGTTCGCGGCCAGTGCGATCGCGTCCACGGGGATGGCCAAGACCGCCGAAATCGTGCAAAACATGTTCATCGGCCCGGTTTTCGGCCCACTGCTGAAAATCCTGGGAGCCGACAAGGTCGCCGTGCGGGCCTCGTTATGTGCCTCTCAGCTGGTCGGTTTGGGCATCATGCGCTACGGAGTGCGCTCCGAGCCGCTGCACTCGATGTCGGTGGACGCGCTCGTCGACGCCATCGGCCCGACGATGCAGCGCTACCTCGTGGGTGATATTGACTAGCCCGCGCTCCGCGCGATCTGGATGAAGCCATCGGGTGTGACCCGCAGCGGGTGCACCGGCACCGAGACATTCGGGTCGTCCAGGCAGTAACCGTCTTCGAG
The DNA here is from genome assembly GCA_963784665.1 of uncultured Actinomycetota bacterium. Taxonomy (GTDB): domain Bacteria; phylum Actinomycetota; class Actinomycetes; order Mycobacteriales; family Mycobacteriaceae; genus Mycobacterium. Next base: position 186,514 of record CAWASA010000013.1, on the reverse strand, counting down.
CGAAAAAGCCTGCTTCAGAATCGGCGACTGAACCGTGGGACGGCCTCCGCGGTCTCCCACAATCCCGCGCGAGAGCACCGCCGCCCCCGAAAACGGGTCGACATTGCCCACCGCGTGCACCGACCCGTCGTCCAGCCGGAACAGCGCCGCCTGGGTGCCGTTATCAAGCAGCACACCGACGCCCCGACCCGGGATGAGGTGGTCGTAAGCGCAAGCGCTCGTCCACACCTGAATGTCGTTGAGAAGCGTCATCTTTCCCAGTTCCTCCGGAGATCTATCAGCGGACCCGCGGCATGCCAATGAGCACAGGTACTTTTCGCCCGGCACGCTCGGTGAATTTCACCGTCGAATCGACGGCATCCGGGGCGTTGACGAAGGAGACGAATCGCGACAGCTTGTCCGGATCCTCCAGGACGCCCTTCCATTCGCACTTGTAGTTCTGCACATGCCGCGCCATCGCGGCCTCGAATTCTGCGGCGAGTCCCAGCGAGTCGTCGCACACGACCTCACGCACGTGATCGAGACCGCCCTCCAGCGATTCGACCCACGGCGCGGTGCGTTGCAGCCGGTCGGCCGTGCGGATGTAGTACATCAGGAACCGGTCGACGTAGCGGACCAGCGTCTGGGTGTCCAGGTCGCTGGCCAGCAGCTGAGCGTGCTTGGGAGTCATACCGCCATTGCCGCCGACGTAGAGGTTCCAGCCCTTTTCGGTGGCGATGACGCCCACGTCCTTGGACCGCGCCTCGGCGCACTCGCGCGCGCAGCCCGAGACGCCCAGCTTGATCTTGTGCGGCGCCCGCAGACCGCGATACCGCAACTCCAGGTCAATGGCCAGCTGCACCGAATCCTGCTGCCCATAGCGGCACCAGTCACTGCCCACGCAGCTCTTCACGGTGCGCAACGCCTTGCCGTAGGCGTGGCCGGATTCCATGCCTCCCTCGACCAGCCGCCTCCAGATTTCCGGTAGCTGGTCCACCCGGGCGCCGAACATGTCGATCCGCTGGCCGCCGGTGATCTTGGTGTAAAGCCCGAAGTCCTGCGCGATCTGACCGATCAGAATCAGATGCTCGGGCTTGATGTCACCGCCGGGAACCCGCGGCACCACCGAGTAGCTACCGTTCTTTTGAATGTTGGCCAGGAAGTGATCGTTGGAATCTTGTAGCGAGGCTTGCTCGCCGTCGAGAATGTGGTCCGAGCCGGTGGAGGCCAGGATGGACGCGACCACGGGTTTGCAGATGTCGCAACCCTTTCCGCGGCCGAAGCGCTTCAGCAGACCTGAGAAGGTCCGGATTTCGGTGGCGGAAATGATCTCGAAAAGCTCTGCCCGCGACTGGCTGAAGTGCTCGCACAGCGCCTTGGACTGTTCCACGCCCTCGGCTTCCAGCAGCTGCTTGAGCAAGGGAACGCACGATCCACACGAAGTGCCGGCCGCCGTACACGACTTGAGCGCGGGAACGTCACTGCAGCCATCGGCGATCGCGCACTTGAGATCACCCTTGGTGACGTTGTTGCACGAGCAGATCTGCGCCGAATCCGGCAGCGCCCCAACGCCCAAAGCCGGAGCACCGTCAGACTGGGCCGGAGCAATCAGCGCAAGCGGATCCCCGGGCAACTCGCTGCCGACCATGGGCCGCAACACACCATACGACGAGGCATCACCCACCAGCACCCCTCCGAGAAGGGTTTTGGCATCGTCGGACAGCACCAGTTTGGCGTAGGTCCGCTTCACCGCGTCGTTGATGGCGACCTCGAGACAGTTCTCGGTCACCCCCATCGCGTCGCCGAAGCTGGCGACATCAACGCCCAGCAGTTTCAGCTTTGTCGACAGGTCCGCTTCGCCGAACTCCGCGGCACCGTCCAGCAGCCGGTCCGCCACCACCTCGGCGGAGGTGTAACCGGGCCCCACCAAGCCGTAGCATCGGCCCCCGATCGCGGCGACCTCACCGACCGCGTAGATGTCGGGATCGCTTGTCCTGCATGATAAGTCAGTGAGCACGCCACCCCGCTCGGCGAGCGTCAACTCAGCCGCCGCCGCCAGCTCGTCGCGCGGCCGGATGCCGGCCGCGAAGATCACCACGCCGGCGTCGATGACCTCGCCGTCGGTCAGACGCACCCGCACCGACGACGAGCCGTCCGGATGATCAACGGATTCCACCGATTCCGTACCCGCCCCGACGTGCACCGCGATCCCGAGGTCGGTGATCATTCTGGCCAGCAACGCGCCCCCGGCCGCGTCGATCTGCTGGGCCATCAATCGCGGCATCATCTCGATCACATGCGTCCGCAACCCGAATTGACGCAGCGCATTGGCGGCTTCGAGTCCCAGCAGGCCACCACCGATAACCACCCCGGCTTTGATGTCACCGGTTTCCCGCGTGCGCTGGGCGTCGGCGCGGATGGCGTCGAGGTCGTCGAGCGTGCGGTACACGTGGCACGCCGGCAGGTCATGGCCGGGCACCGGCGGTACGAAAGCGTAGGAGCCGGTGGCCAGCACCAAGGCGTCGTAGCTGTGCCGTTTGCCGTCGGCGGTGACCACCGCCTTTGTTGCGCGGTCGATTTCGGTCACGCGCGTGTTCAACACCAACCGAACCCGCTCGTCACCCGCGTAGTCGTTGCCCGGCAGTGCCAGCAGCTTGCGGTCCCAGCTTTCGGTGTAGGAGGTCAAGCCAACGCGGTCATAAGCCGCATCGGCCTCCTCGGCGAAAACCAAGATGCGCCACAATCCCTCGGTGTCACGGGCACGGAGCGCCTCGACCAACCGGTGACCCACCATGCCGTGCCCGACGACGATAATGTGACGGACCGCACAATGCGCGTGCGAAATCCCGTCTGCGGCCATGAAATTGAGGTTAGCCGCCAGAAATTAACACGGATTCGCCCAATGTGACACTCGTATGACGATGAGCTCACAGCTCACAGCAAGCCTTGTGACATCGTTCGCTCAAGGCGAACGCCTAGGCGGAACTTAAGCGTGGTCGACTCATGTTTGTACATACAGCCGGCCGGTAAGGCGCCGGTCACAGCTAACTCACAAGGAAGCATAAGGAGATCCCCATGAGCAACCTCGCATTGTGGTCGCGACCGGCCTGGGATACCGATCGGTGGCTGCGCGACTTCTTCGGCCCTGCTGCAGCAACGGACTGGTACAGGCCGACGACCAGCGGTTTTAGACCAGCCGCAGAGGTCGTCAAGGATGGCGATGACGCAGTCGTACGCGTGGAACTTCCGGGCGTTGACGTCGACAAAGACGTCAATGTCGAGGTGGACCGCGGCCGCCTGGTAATCCATGGCGAACACCGCGATCAGTCCGCCCAGGACGCAGGAGAAGGCGCCGGCCGCACCTTGCGTGAGATCCGTTACGGATCGTTCCGCCGGTCGTTCCAGCTCCCTGCGCACGTCACCAGCGACGCCATCACGGCTTCGTACGACGCCGGCGTGCTGACGGTGCGCGTCACCGGTGCGTACGCCGGAAATCAGGCGCAGCGCATCGCGATCACCAAATAATCTCCGGGTATTTTCCGGGCAATCAGATCCGGCGGGGCCTCGGGCCTCGCCGGATCTGGTGCATGCGGGAGCAGAATTCAATTCTCCTGCTTCGCAACGACTATCGCCAGCGGGCCAGCAGATCCTTGGCCCGGCCCGCCAGCGCGGCCTGCAGAAATGGGCCAAAGCTGATTCGGCCGACACCCAGCGTGCCGAACGACGCCGGGTCGTCTTGGTCGGGCAGCGCGATCGCATTGACCGGTAGCGGTAAGTCAGTAGTCAAGCGCCGCAACGTGTCAGGGTCGTGGCGGCCCACCGGATACAGAACATCGGCGCCGGCGACCGCAGCCTGGATCAGTCGTGCCACCGCCCTATCGACGCGATCCGACTGGTCACCGTCCTGCCGCAGGAACAGATCGGTTCGCGCGTTGACCACGACATGCACTCCGGCCGCGTCGGCGGCCGACCGCAGCGCACCCACCAGTTCGGCGTGTTCACCGGCGGACCGCAGCCGCTTACTCTCGGAATGCACGGTGTCCTCGATGTTCAGCCCGACGGCGCCCACGCTCAGCAATCCCTCGATCAGGCGTTCCGCCGGCAGCCCGTAGCCGGATTCGATGTCCACCGAGACCGGGACGTCGACCGCCGCGATGATCTGGGCGACACGGGTGAGTACGTCGTCGAATGACATGCCCTCGTTGTCGGATTTGCCGATCGAGTCCGCCACCGGATGGCTGCCAACGGTGAGTGCTGCAAATCCGGCATCCGCGGCAAGCCGCGCGGACCAGGCGTCCCACACGGTCGGCAGGATCACGGGGTTGCCCGGCTGGTGCAGCTCCAGCAGAGTGGTGGCGCGCTCCGCCAACGTGGTGTGACCTGGCATGCGGTGTTTGCTCCCTAATCACCCGGACCGACCGTCTGACGTCAGGCGTGTGCCGTGGATAGTATCGAGGGCGTACTGTGATCCGAAACACCGTCTGCCTAGGAGATTCGTTGGCGAACACCACTGGCACGACTGAACTCGCGGAACTGCACGACCTTATCGGCGGCCTGCGGCGGTGCGTGGGCTCCTTGAAGGCGCGCTACGGTGACAGCCCGGCGATGCGTCGCATCGTCATCGACGCCGACCGGATCCTGTCCGACGTGGAATTGCTCGATAGCGACGTGTCCGAATTGGACTTGGCGCGCGTCACCGTGCAGCAATCCGGCGAAAAGATCGTCATTCCCGATACCCAGTACGACAGCGAATTCTGGCGCGATGTCGACGACGAGGGTGTCGGGGGTCACAGCAGGTCCTGACAACCAAACCCCCCGAAAAAGAGGGGGTGCTCTCTGTGTACTCTTCGACCAGACAGCCCGTTCGAAGAGGAACACTAGATGAGCGCACCCACGGCGAACCGTCCTGCGTCCGGCGTTTTCTCACCAGCCCGCGCCCAGATAGCGCAACGGACGCTCCGTACCGACCGCTGGTGGCTCCCGCCGCTGGTGACCAACCTCGGCCTTAGCGCGTTTATCGTCTACGCGACCACCCGGGCTTTTTGGGGCAGCGGTTATTGGGTGGATAAATACCATTACCTGACGCCGTTCTACTCGCCGTGCGTCAGCGCGTCGTGCGAGCCGGGTGCCAGCCACCTGGGTCAGTGGTTCGGACACTTCCCGTGGTGGATTCCGTTGGGAATGCTGGTATTACCTTTCCTGCTCGGATTCCGGATCACCTGCTACTACTACCGCAAGGCCTATTACCGGTCGGTGTGGCAGTCACCGACCGGCTGCGCGGTGCCTGAACCACGTGCCCACTACACCGGCGAAACCCGGCTTCCGCTGATCATTCAGAACAGTCACCGGTACTTTTTTTACTTCGCGGTGGTGGTCTCACTGATCAACACGTATGACGCGATAATGGCGTTTCATTCGCCCTCCGGTTTCGGGTTCGGTTTGGGCAACGTCGTTTTGGTAGTCAACGTGCTACTGCTGTGGGCCTACACCGTCTCCTGCCATTCGTGTCGGCATGTTACCGGCGGGCGGCTGAAGCATTTCTCCAAACACCCAGTGCGCTACTGGATCTGGACACAGGTCAGCAAGCTGAACACCCGGCACATGCAATTCGCTTGGACCACATTGGGAACCCTGGCACTGACCGACTTCTACGTCATGCTGGTGGCCAGCGGCACCATCACAGACTTCAGATTTATTGGCTGAGTAGCCATATCAGAAACACCGAAAAAGGCTGAGTGAGGTTTCATGGTTGAGGTCGAGCGGCACTCCTACGACGTCGTCGTGATCGGTGCCGGCGGCGCGGGGTTGCGTGCGGTCATCGAGGCGCGCGAACGCGGCCTCAAGGTCGCGGTGGTGTGCAAGTCCCTGTTCGGCAAAGCCCACACGGTGATGGCCGAGGGCGGTGCCGCGGCGGCGATGGGCAACGCCAACCCGAAAGACAATTGGCAGACCCACTTCAGCGACACGATGCGCGGTGGGAAGTTCCTCAACAACTGGCGGATGGCCGAACTGCATGCCACGGAGGCACCCGACCGGGTCTGGGAGCTGGAGACCTACGGCGCGCTGTTCGACCGCACCAAAGACGGCAAAATCAGTCAGCGCAACTTCGGCGGGCACACCTATCCGCGGCTGGCACACGTCGGCGACCGCACCGGCCTGGAGTTGATCCGCACGTTGCAGCAGAAGATCGTCTCGCTGCAGCAGGAGGATTACGCCGAACTCGGCGACTACGAGGCGCGGATCAAAGTGTTCGCCGAATGCACGATCACCGAGCTGCTCAAAGACGGTGACGCGATTGCCGGAGCGTTCGGGTACTGGCGCGAAAGCGGCCGGTTCGTTCTGTTCGAAGCTCCCGCGGTGGTGCTGGCCACCGGCGGCATCGGCAAGTCGTTCAAGGTGACCTCAAACTCCTGGGAGTACACGGGCGACGGCCACGCGTTGGCGCTACGGGCCGGTGCGTCGCTGATCAACATGGAGTTCGTCCAGTTCCACCCGACGGGGATGGTGTGGCCGCCGAGCGTGAAAGGGATCCTGGTCACCGAAGGTGTTCGCGGTGACGGTGGAGTGCTGAAGAACTCCGATGAAACCCGGTTCATGTTCGGCTACATCCCGCCGGTGTTCAAGGGCCAGTACGCCGAAACAGAGCAAGAGGCCGACCAGTGGCTCAAGGACAACGACTCGGCCCGTCGCACACCTGACCTGCTGCCGCGCGATGAGGTCGCGCGTGCGATCAACTCGGAGGTCAAGGCGGGCCGCGGCACCCCGCACGGCGGGGTCTACCTCGACATCGCTTCCCGTCTGACACCCGAGGAGATCAAGCGGCGCCTGCCGTCGATGTACCACCAGTTCATGGAGCTGGCAGGAGTCGACATCACCAAAGAGCCAATGGAAGTCGGGCCCACCTGTCACTACGTGATGGGCGGCATCGAGGTTGACGCCGACACGGGTGCCGCCACGGTTCCCGGGCTGTTCGCCGCCGGTGAGTGTTCCGGCGGCATGCACGGGTCCAACCGACTCGGCGGCAATTCGCTTTCCGACCTGCTGGTCTTCGGCCGACGCGCCGGTCTGGGCGCCGCCGACTACGCGCGGGCACTGAGCAGCCGCCCGGCGGTCTCACCCGAGGCTGTCGACGCGGCGGCGAAGAGGGCGCTGGCCCCCTTCGAGACACCGACAAATGGCGCCACGGCAGAGAACCCCTACACCCTGCACTTGGAACTGCAGCAGTCGATGAACGATCTGGTGGGCATCATCCGCAACGCGGGCGAAATCACCGAGGCCCTCGGCAGGCTCGACAAACTTCGCGAGCGGTTCAACAACATCCACGTGGAGGGGCATCGCCAGTACAACCCCGGCTGGAATCTGGCCATCGACCTGCGCAACATGCTGTTGGTCAGCGAATGCGTCGCCAAGGCCGCGCTGGCGCGCACCGAGAGCCGTGGTGGGCACACCCGCGACGATCACCCATCGATGGACTCGTCTTGGCGCAAGGTGCTGCTGGTGTGCCGCGCAACCGGCGGGGATGCCGTGATTCCCGACATCTCGATCACTCGCGAAGACCAGGTGCCGATGCGGCCCGATCTGCTGGAGCTCTTCGAGATCTCCGAGTTGGAGAAGTACTTCACCGACGATGAGTTGGCCGAGCATCCAGGACGGAGAGGTAAATGAGCTACAACGCGAGTTTGCGGGTGTGGCGCGGCGACGAAGCCGACGGTGCGCTGCAGGACTTCACGGTTGAGGTCAACGAGGGCGAGGTGGTGCTCGACATCATCCATCGCCTGCAGCAGACCCAGACGCCCGACCTCGCGGTGCGGTGGAACTGCAAGGCGGGCAAGTGCGGATCCTGTTCGGCGGAGATCAACGGCAAACCGCGGTTGCTGTGTATGACCCGGATGTCCACGTTCGCCGAGGACGAGGTCGTAACCGTGACGCCGCTGCGGACCTTCCCGGTGATCCGGGATCTGGTCACCGACGTCTCCTTCAACTACGAGAAGGCGCGCGAGATCCCCTCTTTCGCGCCCCCCAAGGAGCTGCAACCCGGGGAATACCGGATGGCGCAAACTGACGTTCAGCGCTCACAGGAGTTCCGCAAGTGCATCGAGTGCTTCCTGTGCCAGAACGTGTGCCACGTGGTCCGCGATCACGAGGAAAACAAGAAGGCCTTCGCCGGACCTCGCTTCTTGATGCGGATCGCCGAACTCGAAATGCACCCGCTGGACACGCTGGACCGGCGCAAGCAGGCCCAGGAAGAGCATGGCCTGGGCTACTGCAACATCACCAAGTGCTGCACCGAGGTGTGCCCGGAAAATATCAAGATCACCGACAACGCGCTGATCCCGATGAAAGAGCGGGTCGTCGACCGCAAATACGACCCCGTGGTGTGGCTGGGCAACAAGCTGTTCCGTCGCTGAACGCTCGGCGCGGGGATTTGTGTGACGCCGGGCGGGCTTGAGGCGTTAGTCCACGGACGCACCGGGTATCCCCTATGAACCCTGTTGGGCTGATAGCCTAATGGTCTGCCCGTAACACCGAAAGGCAGCGTGGGAGATATGCGAGAAACCACCAGCATCAACGATATTCGAACCGCGATCCGAGAGTTATCCCTCCGCGCCGAACTCGCGCATAAAGAAGGGCGACTCGACGACGCCGCCGAAATCGAGCAGCGGATCCAGGGCTTTCGGGAAGAACTCAGCCGCCGCCCGTAGTCACCGACGCAGGTTCAGACTCCAAGGCGTCGAAAGGCGCTGCGGTGGAACACAATGGGCGCCACCTCGGCGTCCAATGTCACTTCGATGACCCGCAACACCACAATGGTGTGATCCCCGGCTGGGATTAGTTGCTCGACCGCGCTCTCCAGCCAGAGGCCGGTGCCCTTGATGAAGACCGCGCCGCTGTCCTTGGACACCGTTTCCAAGCCGGCAAACCTGTCCCCGGTCTTGGCGGCCAGGGTGCGCGCTGCCTCGTCATGGGCCTCGCCGAGCACGCTGATACCGAGCATTGGCACGCTTTTGAGTTTCGGCCAGGTCGTCGATGTGTTCTGCACGCAGAATGACACCAGTGGTGGATCCAGCGAGACGGGAACAAAGGTGCTGGCCGCCAGGCCGTGCCGATTTCCTTGGACCTCGGCGGCGATGGCCACAACCCCGGACGGGAAGTGGCCGAAGGCCTCACGAAGGGTGGACGGTGTCAGCTTGTTCAAGAGTTCACCGGACTTCATTCGCCCCTTGAAGTCGAAGACGGATTTCTGCTGCCCGACCCTACTCGCCGGCCGTCGCGCCGTCGTCAGGACCCGGCGAGTATCCGTGTGCGGCGGCCACATCCGGGTGGGCCCGCAGTCTGCTCTTCCACGCGTTGCGACCGTAGACGGAGAAGATCGGATCCGACGAGTCCTCGAATCTGTTGGTGCGTGTGGCAAGTTCGTCGAGTTCAGCGGGCAGCTTCAGCACCGGTAGCTGCGCGTCCAAGCGCGGATTGAAGAAGTACGGCACCGAAATCCGCTCGGCCGCCGGCTTGGCCAGGTTCACGCGGTGCTCAGTGGCCCTCAGGTAGCCGCCGGTCGCCACCTCGAGTAACTCGCCGATGTTGACAATGAACGCGCCCTCGAGTGGCGGCACGTCGAACCAGGCCTGTGAGTCTTGCCGACCTTGGTCGCTGCCCCTCGCCCGGCGCACCTGCAGGCCGCGGCTGCCCGGCTCGGCGAGTAACAGTGTGAGCACCCCGGCGTCGCGGTGCGCACCCACGCCCTGCGAGCTGGCCGCGCTGGCCGGGTAGCGCACCATTTTGATCAGCGTGGCGGGCGTTTCGGCAAAGGCCGAGTCGAACACGTCGGGTGGGCTGCCCAGCGAAGCTGCCCAGTGCCGGAGAAGGGTGCGGGCCACCGAGGACAGCGCGGCATCCCACTCCTCGATGATGCCGGGCAGCTCGGGCAGCGCGGCCGGCCACTGGTTCGGTCCCTGCAGCCACAGGTAGTCAGGCTTGCCGGGCCCGCCGATCGGGGCACGTTCGGGTCCGATGTCGATCTGCTCGCGCCAATCCACCTGGCGTTGGGTCAGTTCGCCACCCAGCCGGGTATAGCCGCGGAAATGCGGACTGCGCACCATGGCGACAGCGTTTTTGTCGGCTTCCGGCAGCCCGAACAGCCGGCGTGCCGCCTCGAGCACCCTGCGCGAGAGTTCTTCGGGTACGTCATGACCCGTCAGGTAGAAGAAACCCACCTGGTGAGCGGCGTGGCGCAGACCCGCCCGAAGTTGGACCGCGCCGGCCCGCAGATCCACCACGGGTACGGCGGTGACGCTCCCCACAGTTGTCATGTGTACATCATCGTCGCAGGTGAGAGCGGTCGCACGAACCAGCCGCCGCCTTCCCAACCGGTTGGTTAATTAGACGGTGAAATTTAGCTCACATTAACTTGCGCCGAAGTAACGCGAGCGATATTTTAGGCTGTGTTACTGGTGGGTAACTTAGACCTAGTACCCAACCACAAGTGGCATTCTCAACGAGGAGGAATGTAGTGAGCCACTACAAGAGCAACGTGCGCGACCAGGTCTTTAACCTGTTTGAGGTATTCGGCGTTGACAAGGCCCTAGGTGAAGGCGAGTTCAGCGACGTAGACGGCGAGACCGTCCACGAAATGCTGGCCGAGGTCAGCCGCCTGGCCGAGGGACCGGTCGCCGAGTCGTTCGTCGAGGGCGACCGCAACCCGCCGGTCTTCAACCCCGAAACCCACTCGGTCGCGCTGCCAAAGTCTTTCAAGCACTCAGTCCGCGCCCTCATCGACGCCGGTTGGGACAAGGTCGGCCTGGAGGAGGTCCTCGGCGGCACTCCGATGCCCAAGGCCGTGGTGTGGGCCCTCAACGAGCACTTCCTGGGCGCCAACCCCGCGGCGTGGATGTATGCCGCCGGCGCAGCATTCTCTCAGATCGTGTACCGCAACGGCACCGACGAGCAGAAGAAGTGGGCCGTGCTGGCCGCCGAGCGCGGCTGGGGTTCCACCATGGTGCTCACCGAGCCGGACGCCGGCTCCGACGTGGGCGCCGGACGGACCAAGGCGATCAAGCAGGACGACGGCTCCTGGCACATCGACGGCGTGAAGCGGTTCATCACCTCGGGTGACTCCGACGACCTGTTCGAGAACATCTTCCACCTGGTGCTGGCCCGCCCCGAGGGCGCCGGTCCCGGCACCAAGGGGCTCTCGCTGTTCTTCGTGCCCAAATTCCTGTTCGACTTCGAGACCGGCGAGATCGGTGAGCGCAACGGCGTATTCGTCACCAACGTCGAGCACAAGATGGGCCTGAAGGTCTCGGCCACTTGTGAGCTGTCCTTCGGCCAGCACGACGTGCCCGCCAAGGGCTGGCTGGTCGGCGAGGTGCACAACGGCATCGCGCAGATGTTCGAGGTCATCGAGCACGCCCGCATGATGGTCGGCACCAAAGCCATCGCCACCCTGTCGACCGGATACCTGAACGCTCTCGAGTACGCCAAGTCCCGCGTGCAAGGCGCCGACATGACCCAGATGACCGACAAGACCGCACCCCGAGTGACCATCACGCATCACCCGGACGTGCGCCGGTCCCTGATGACCCAGAAGGCCTACGCCGAGGGTCTGCGTGCGCTGTACCTCTACACCGCGACCTACCAGGACGAGGCGGTCGCTGAGGCACTGCACGGCGTGGACGCCAACCTGGCCGTCAAGGTCAACGACCTCATGCTGCCGGTGGTCAAGGGTGTCGGCTCCGAGCAGGCCTACGCCAAGCTCACCGAGAGCCTGCAGACCTTCGGTGGATCCGGCTTCCTGCAGGACTACCCCATCGAGCAGTACATCCGGGACGCCAAGATCGACTCCCTGTATGAGGGCACCACCGCCATCCAGGCGCAGGACTTCTTCTTCCGCAAGATCGTCCGCGACAAGGGCGTGGCGCTTGCCCACGTGTCGGGCCAGATCCAGCAGTTCGTGGACAGCGAGTCCGGCAACGGCCGGCTGAAATCAGAGCGCGAGCTGCTGGCCAAGGCACTGGCTGATGTCCAGGCGATGGCGGCCACGCTGACCGGCTACCTGATGGCGGCACAGCAAGACGTGACCAGCCTCTACAAGGTGGGCCTTGGATCGGTGCGCTTCCTGATGAGCGTCGGCGACCTGGTCATCGGCTGGTTGCTGCAGCGTCAGGCCGCGGTAGCCGTGCAGGCACTCGACGCCGGCGCCAGCGGCGACGAGCGGTCGTTCTACGAGGGCAAAGTTGCGGTGGCATCGTTCTTCGCGAAGAACTTCCTGCCGCTGCTGGCCGGCACCCGCGAGGTGATCGAGACGCTGGACAACGACATCATGGAGCTCGACGAAGCCGCCTTCTAGAGCTCGGACCACAAGGTCCCCCGCTTCCACCCTGAAGCGGGGGACCTTTCGTCTATCTGCAGGGGCTTACCAAAAAGACCGCCGCTGGATCCCCTCACTCCAGCGGCGGCCCTTTTCGCACGCCCATCCCTCGGCCGCTGACAGGCGATCGATTCAGGGATACCCCGTATTGCCGTCGGGGTCGGGGGGTCAGACCACAACACGGGGCTATCCGCAGCTTCGGATACCCGTACGCAGGCGTTACTAACCAGGTGTGACGGAATTCATCGCTCGTCACGGGGGTTTAGCCGCCTGGAAGTCCGGTCAGGCCTCCAGAATCGCGGCTACACCCTGACCACCGGCGGCACAGATCGAAATCAGGCCCCTGACGGACTTGCCTGCGCCACTGCCCTTCTGCTCCGCCTTCTTCTGGGCCAGCTGCTTGGCCGCCTGAGCAAGAATCCGCCCGCCGGTGGCTGCGAATGGGTGGCCGGCGGCCAGCGACGAGCCATTGACATTGAGCTTGGACCGATCGATTGACCCAAGCGCGGCATCCAGACCCAGCCGCTCCTTGCAGTACTCCTCGGACTCCCACGACTGCAGATGCGCCAGCACAACCGATGCGAACGCCTCGTGGATCTCGTAGAAGTCGAAGTCCTGCAAGCTCAGCCCGTTGCGGGCCAGCAGCCTGGGCACCGCATAAGTCGGCGCCATCAGCAGGCCGTCGCGTCCGATTACGTAGTCGACCGCGGCGGTCTCCGAATCCACCAGGTAGGCCAGCGGCGTCAAGGAATGGCCGGCCGCCCATTCCTCGGTGGCCAGCAAGGCAACCGAGGCCCCGTCGGTCAGCGGAGTCGAATTGCCGGCCGTCATCGTCGCGTCGCCCGCCTTCACTCCGAAAACCGGCTTGAGTTTCGCCAGCTTCTCCACCGAGGCGTCTGCCCGTAGGTTGTCGTCGCGGTACAGCCCCAGAAACGGCGTGACGAGGTCGTCGAAGAAGCCCCGGTCGTAGGCGGCAGCCATGTTGCGATGGCTGGCGGTGGCCAGCTCGTCCTGGTCGACCCGCTTGATACCCATCTGTTTGGCGGTGATCGCCTGGTGCTCCCCCATTGACAGCCCGGTGCGCGGCTCGCTGTTGGCCGGGATTTCGAGACCAAGAGTCGCGGGCAGCGTGCCCACCAGCTTCAGCCGTTGGACGTTGGACTTGGACCGGCGCAACTTGAGCAGGGTGCGGCGCAGGTTGTCGCCCAGACCGATGGGCGGGTCGGAAGTGGTGTCCACGCCGCCGGCGGCGGCCACGTCGTAGCGGCCGGCCGCGATGCCGTCGGCCGCGGCGATCGCCGCCTGCAGGCCGGTGCCACACGCCTGCTGCAGGTCGAACGCGGGCGTGTACGACGAAAGCTCGGAACCCAGCACGCATTCGCGGGTCAGGTTGAAGTCGCGGCTGTGCTTGAGTACAGCGCCGCCGACCACCACGTCCAGTCGTTCGCCGGCCAGCCCGAAGCGATCCACCAGCCCATCCAGTGCGGCGGTGAACATGTCCTGGTTGGACGCCTCGGCGTAGGCGCCGTCTGATCTGGCGAACGGGATGCGATTGCCACCGAGGACGGCGACTCTTTGTCTAGACGGGCTGGGCTCAGAATGCCTCTGAGCAGCCTGGTTACTTGCCTCAGAACTTGCAGGGGCCACGTTTATCTCCGCTTATCAGTTTGGTGATCGGCCGTTGGGGCCATAGTACCCACTGTCCTTACTCTGAAGTAAGTTCGTCCTCGATACGGTTGTCCTTGTAACGGCACGTCCGACCTAGAAAGAAATTGGAAGGCAGCTCAGTGGCTCCCAAGCTCTCGTCCGATCTGTTCTCGCAGGTTGTCAACTCCGGTCCTGGATCGTTTCTGGCAAAGCAACTTGGTCTTCCGCAACCCGAGCCGCTCCGCCGCTACCGGCCCGGTGATCCGCCACTGCCCGGATCCCTGCTGATCGGCGGTGAAGGCAGAGTGGTCGAGCCCCTGCGCGCGGCGCTGGCCAAGGACTACGACCTGGTGGGCAACAACCTGGGCGGCCGCTGGGCCGACCAATTCGGCGGTCTGGTTTTCGACGCCACCGGGATCACGACCCCCGCCGCACTCAAGGGATTGCATGAGTTCTTTACGCCCCTGCTGCGTAACCTGACCCACTGCGCACGCGTCGTGGTGGTAGGCACCACGCCCGACGCCGCCGCAAGCACCGACGAGCGGATCGCGCAGCGCGCGCTGGAGGGCTTCACCCGATCGCTGGGCAAGGAAGTGCGCCGCGGTGCCACGGTGGCGCTGGTATACCTGTCGCCGCACGCCAAACCCGCCGCCACAGGCCTGGAATCCACTATGCGGTTCATCCTGTCGGCCAAATCCGCGTATGTCGACGGCCAGGTCTTCTACATCGGGGAGGCCGACTCCACACCGCCGGTCGACTGGGAGCGGCCGCTGGACTCCCAAGTCGCCATCGTGACCGGTGCGGCGCGCGGAATCGGCGCGACGATCGCTGAGGTATTCGCTCGCGACGGAGCGCGCGTCATCGCGATCGACGTGGAGTCGGCCGCCGAAACCCTGGCCGAAACCGCCAGCCGGGTCGGGGGCACCGCGTTGTGGCTCGACGTCACCGCGGACGATGCCGTCGACAAGATCACCGAGCACCTGCGTGACCATTACGCCGGCCATGCCGACATCTTGGTCAACAACGCCGGTATCACCCGCGACAAGCTGTTGGCCAATATGGATGACGCCCGCTGGGACGCCGTCTTGGCCGTCAATCTCCTTGCCCCACTAGCCCTTACCGAAGGGTTGACGGGCAACGGCAGCATCGGCGAGGGCGGTCGGGTGATCGGCCTGTCATCGATGGCCGGCATTGCGGGCAACCGCGGGCAGACCAACTACGCCACCACCAAGGCCGGGATGATCGGCCTCACGCAGGCGCTGGCACCGGAACTTTACGACAAGGGGATCACGATCAACGCCGTCGCACCGGGATTCATCGAAACCCAGATGACGGCCGCCATCCCGCTGGCCACCCGCGAGGTAGGCCGCCGCATGAACTCGCTCCTGCAAGGCGGGCAGCCGGTCGATGTCGCAGAGACCATCGCCTACTTCGCCAGCCCCGCGTCAAACGCTGTGACGGGCAACGTCATTCGTGTCTGCGGCCAGGCCATGCTGGGCGCATGAGTATTCCAGACTCGAGGAGAACGCGATGAACCAGCCAAGCGGCCTGAAAAACATGCTGCGCGCGGCGGCCGGAGCCCTACCGCTGGTTTCCCGCGGCGGCCAGCTTCCCACCCGGACGGTGATCCTCGACGAACTACCCATCGACCACACGAACGTGGCCGAGTACGCGGGGGTCACCGGCCTGCGCTACGGCAACAACGTGCCGCTGACCTACCCGTTTGCGTTGACCTTTCCCGCAATGATGTCGCTGGTGACCGGATTCGACTTTCCCTTCGCCGCAATGGGATCGGTGCATACCGAGAACCACATCACGCAGTATCGCCCGATCGCGGTCACCGACACCGTCGGTGTGCGCGTACACGCCGAGAACCTGCGCGAACACCGAAAGGGTCTGCTGGTTGACTTGGTGACCGATGTCAGCGTCGGCAATGACACCGCCTGGCATCAGGTGACGACCTTCCTGCACCAGCAACGCACCAGCTTGTCCGACGAACCCAAACCACCACCGCAGAAGCAGCCCAAGCTTCCCCCGCCCAGCACGGTCCTTCGGATCACCCCCGGCCTGATCCGGCGCTACGCCGCCGTCGGCGGCGATCACAACCCGATCCATACCAACCCGATTGCGGCCAAGTTGTTCGGATTTCCCACCGTTATCGCGCACGGAATGTTCAGCGCCGCAGCCGTATTGGCCAATATCGAAGCCCGGCTTCCGGATGCGGTCAGGTACTCGGTGCGGTTCGGCAAGCCGGTGGTGCTGCCCGCCACCGCGGGACTGTACCTCGACGAACGCGATGACGGCTGGGATATCTCGCTGCGCAATATCGCCAAGGGATACCCGCACCTGACCGGTACGGTCCGGGCCCTCTAGCCCGGACGCGCTGGGCTGGAACGCCAGGGCCCCGTAGCGAGAACCTTCAATCCGTGTGCGCCGAGCGCGGTGACCAAGAAGACCAGAATCAGCCAGAGCGGCGGCCTGGCGAGTTCCCAGACAAAGATCGCGGCCCAGATCGGTGAGCCTTGGGTGACCGCGAGCACCCCGGCGGCACCGGCCAGCGAGACCGTCGGCAGGTGCAGATGCGTTCCGGCCGCCCAATTGAGCGTCAGCACCAGCAGCGATCCCGCTGCCGCGCCAGTGGCCAGCGACGGCGTGAGCATGCCGCCCGCGCCGCCGGCACGCAGGAACAGCGCGGTCAACAGGGGTTTGAGGACCAGAATGGCGGCCGCCGCGGACAACGTCATCCCACTGGCCAGACTGACCGTCAGAATGCTTCGGCCATTGCCGGGCAACTCGGGCCACCAATGCGAACAGATGCCCATCACCAAACCGGCGCCGGCAAGCGCCGGGACCAGCACCCAAGTCCGCAACTGTGCGGCCGGCCGTGCTGCCGCCATAAGCCGGTTGAACGCCAATCCGACCGCCAGCGCCAGCGGCGCCAATATCAGTGCCTGCCCTGTCAGCACATAGGACAAGTCCACGTTGGGCCAGTCCAGCTCGGGGTGATCACGCGTAATAAGCGAGCCGACCGCGACGGCCAGGCTGGAGGTGATCAGCGCCGCTCCGAGTGCGCGCGGATGCCAGGTGTTCAGGATGATGCGCACGGTGAACAGCACACCGCCCAGCGGAACGGCGTAGACCGCACCGAGCCCAGCCCCGGCCGCGCACGCCAACAGGATCTCCCGATCGCGCGATGATAGCCGCTTCAGCCACCCTGTGCCCAAATCGCCTAGGACTGCCGCGAATTGGCGTGGCGCCCCTTCCCGGCCGAGCGAAGCGCCTGACCCGACCAGCAAGACTTGCAGCATGGCGTCGATGCTCCATGCCAGCCGCGGTATCCGGCCCCGGCTGGTGATGGTCTCCGCGAGCGGCGGGACCTCGGCTTTGCGCCGCAGGATCCACCAGCCGACTGCTGCCGATGCGCCGCCGACCATCGGCCCCAGCGCCCGGCGCACCGGACTACTGCCGGTGATCCCGACGAGCAGCGTGCCGAAAGTGTAGTGGTACGTGAGGTGTTCGACGAAGCGCAGCAGCGCCGATGTCGCCAGCCCGGCGACACCGGCCAGCAATCCGACGATGACTGCCGCGCAAAAGAAGTCGAGGTTGTTGCGGTCCGAGGTGGGGGTAGGCAATCGGGCCACTCCACGAATGTAGGTCTAGCCGGCAGCGGCGCTGCGACCGCCCGCCTCCGGCAGCGCTGCGGCGGCTTCCCGGTCCTTTGGTGTGCCCTTGAGGCCGTGCCAGAACAGGTTGATCATCAGCTCGGCCGCCTCATCGACGTCGATATCGCCGGTACTGAGCCGGTTGGCCATCGCCTCGCCCGCGCCCACCAGCGCCACGGCCATCATCTCGTACTCGCGGTCCGGCCGCGGGCTGCGAGTGCCGGCCCGCACCAGGCCGGCGACCAGTTCGATGATCTGCTCGCGCCCCTCACGCACCATGTGGGCGAACGCCTGCGAGCTGGTGGCCTGGGTGTACATCACGATCCACGACGCCCGGTTGGCGTCGATGTAGCGCAGAAACGACCCGATCGTGTTGCGCAGCAAGTCTTTAGGACTCTGCGTAAAGTCGATATCGGCGCGGACTACATCGATGAACCGGCTCAACTCGCGGTTCAGGCAGGCGCCGAAGAGGTCCTCCTTGGAGCCGTAATACAGGTACAGCATCGGTTTGGAGATCTGCGCCTCGGCGGCGATGGCGTCCATCGAGGTCTCGTGGTAGCCGTTGACCGAGAACATCTGCACGGCGGCGTCGAGCATTTGCTGCTCACGGACAGCACGCGGTAGCCGCTTGGTACCACCCGCCATCGCTTGCCTCTCTAGCCCGTCTATCTGACTCCAGAGTAGGCAATGTGCTGCTGCCGCTCACGCATTAGTGTCCACACGCCGGGCTGCGGCCCTTCATCGTCGCCACCCGCACCAGCGAGTCGTCGACCCGCTGTGCCGGCAATTCGCCCGCGGCCAGCGCTTTTTGCAGCCGGTCCAGGACCGCGGGCACCTCGTCGGTGGTGACCCACAGCGCGACGTCGGTGCCGGCCTGCAGGGTGCGCAGCACCGCCTCGGATACGCCGTACCGATCGGAGATCGCGGCCATGCTGGACAGATCGTCGCTGAAGACGGCGCCGTTGAACGGCGGGGCGTTGTAGCCGACGCCGTTGCGCAGCAACTGCACCGCCGCGGGGCTCAGGCTGGCCGGGTCATCGCCGGTAAGCCCCGGGACCTCCAGGTGACCCACCATCACCGCTACCGGGGCCGCGGTCACCAGCGTGCGATAAGGGACCAGGTCGGTGGTCTGCAAGTCGCTCAGCGGTGGCGTAACCACGCCACCGGTGTGCGAATCGCCCGAGCCATGCCCGTGACCGGGGAAGTGTTTGAGCACGGGTAGCAGCCCGCCGTCTCGCAAACCTTGTGCGTACGCCCCGGCGTACTGGGTGACCGTCTCCGGATTCGAGCCGAACGAGCGGTCCCCGATCACGCTGTCGTCCGGGGCGTCGGTGACATCGACCACCGGGGCGAAGTCGATGGTGATGCCCAGCTCGCGCATCTTTTTTCCCCGCTCGGCCGCCAAGTCGTGAACCTGGGCGACCGTTTGGCTCTGCGCAAGTTGCCGTGCCGACGGGGCCGGCCCGATCAGCGACTTCAACCGCGACACCCGGCCACCTTCTTCGTCGACGCTGACCGCCAGCGGTAACGGTCCCGCCTTGGCCGCGATGTCGGCCAGCGGGCCCTTGAAAATCGAGAGATCCGTCCAGCTGCCGATGAAGATGCCACCGACGTGGTAGCCGTTCACGACCGCCCGGGCGTCATCGGCGTTCTTCACTCCCACCATCAGCAGCTGGGCCAGCTTGTCGCGGATCGATAGCGCGGCAGGGACGGCTGTCGGGTCAGCGCATACCGGTGGCGCGGGAGCGGCCACCGGCTTGCTGACTGAGGTGGACGACGGGCCCGGCGGCCGTGCGGCGTGCTGGCCGCAGCCCGCCATCAGCGCTGATGCGACGGCGAGCACAGCCAAGGTGCGCGGAAAAACCATCGGCCCATGTTTTCACGGCACCTATTCGTACCGGCGTCCGGTCAGCAGGGCGCGCCCAAGGGCGTTTCTTCCCGAGTTTGGAGGGGTAGACCACAGCCTGGCGCCGGCCTCGAGCGTGCCCACGCCATCCGCACCGTACTTGGTGCAATACGGCGACCGATGTGATCACGGGCATTGCGTGACCTGCGACAGCGACCAGGCATGCACGGCTAAGTTTCGACAGGCACTGCGACCTTAAGAGCTGCTCGCGGTCCAATGGCTGACCGCTCTTCTGCTAGGTTGGCGCTAGGTCTCCCCGATCGTTTAGCGCCACGACAGCGAACCCCAAGGAGCCATCGATGAACCGGATCGTTGCGCCCGCCGCCGCGAGCGTGGTGGTTGGCCTGTTGCTCGGCGCGGCCGCGATCTTCGGGATCACTTTGATGGTGCAGCAGGACACGAAACCGCCACTCCCCGGGGGCGATCCGCAGTCGTCAGTGCTCAACCGGGTCGAGTACGGCAACCGTAGCTAGCCCGGCGAAGACGTGGGCCGGTGTACCGGTCTCGTGCTCGCCGGCTGCGCCACTGTCGCGCCGGTGGTTGCTATTGGTCGGGGCGATCGCGCTGGCGTTGACGTTCGCCCAGTCCCCTGGGCAGGTCTCCCCCGACACCAAACTCGATCTCACCGCCAACCCCCTGCGCTTCCTGGCCCGCGCCACCAACCTGTGGAACAGCGACCTGCCGTTTGGCCAGGCACAGAATCAGGCCTACGGGTACCTGTTTCCGCACGGCACGTTCTTCCTGATCGGCCATCTGCTCGGATTGCCCGGATGGATAACCCAGCGTCTGTGGTGGGCGCTGCTGCTCACCATCGGCTTCGCCGGACTGTTGCGGGTCGCCGAGGCGCTGGGAATCGGCAACCCTGCGTCACGGGTGATCGCTGCGGCCGCGTTCGCCCTGTCGCCACGGGTGCTGACCACAGTGGGATCGATCTCGTCGGAAACCCTGCCGATGATGCTGGCACCGTGGGTGTTGCTGCCCACGATCCTGGCGTTGCGGGCTTCGACAGATAGGTCGGTGCGAGCGCTCGCCGCCCACGCTGGTCTGGCCGTCGCGCTGATGGGCGCGGTCAACGCCATCGCAACGCTGGCCGGCTGCCTGCCCGCAGTGATCTGGTGGGCATGTCACCGGCCGAACCGCTTGTGGTGGCGCTACACCGGATGGTGGGCGGTGGCCCTGTCCCTGGCGACGCTGTGGTGGGTCGTGGCGCTGGCGATGCTGCGGGCCATCAGTCCTCCTTTCCTCGACTTCATCGAATCCTCCGGCGTGACAACGCAATGGTCGTCACTGGTCGAGATGCTGCGCGGCACCGACAGCTGGACCCCGTTCGTGGCGCCGACCGCCACCGCGGGCGCGCCACTGGTGACCGGATCGGCGGCCATCCTGGGCACCTGCCTGGTGGCGGCCGCCGGGCTGGCCGGGCTGGCCGGCCCCGGCATGCCGGCACGGGGGCGGCTGGTGACGATGCTGCTGGTCGGGGTGGTCTTGATGGCGGCCGGCTACAGCGGCGGGCTGGGCTCGCCGCTGGCCCACCAGATCCAGGCGTTCCTGGACGCCGCCGGCGCACCGCTGCGCAACGTGCACAAGCTGGGGTCGGTGATCCGGATCCCGCTGGCGCTGGGCATCGCGCAGCTGCTGGGCCGGGTGCCGCTGCCCGGCAGCGCGCCGGCGCCGGTGTGGCTGCGCGCCTTCGCCCACCCCGAGCGGGACAAGCGGGTGGCGGTGACGGTTGTGGTCCTGACGGCGCTGATGGTCAGCACCTCACTGGCGTGGACCGGTCGGCTCACCCCGCCAGGCGCGTTCAGCGCGCTACCGCAGTACTGGCATGAGGCCGCCGACTGGCTCACCGAACACAACACCGGGAGTCCCACTCCCGGACGCGTGCTGGTGGTCCCGGGGGCGCCGTTCGCCACCCAGGTGTGGGGCACCAGCCATGACGAGCCACTCCAAGTGCTCGGCAGCAGCCCGTGGGGAGTGCGCGACTCCATCCCGCTGACCCCGCCGCAGACCATCCGTGCGCTGGATTCGGTGCAACGTCTGTTCGCCGCCGGACGCCCTTCGGTTGGATTGGCGGATACCCTTGCGCGCCAAGGTATCTCGTATGTGGTGTTGCGCAACGACCTGGACCCCGATACCTCTCGATCGGCACGCCCAATCCTGGTGCACCGGGCCATCGAAGGGTCGCCGCGACTACAGAAGGTGGCGCAGTTCGGCGCGCCGGTAGGACCCGGCACCCTGGCGGGGTTCGTTGCCGACAGCGGACTGCGCCCGCGGTACCCCGCCTTGGAGATTTACCGGGTCGCTGTTGCCGGTGATCCCGGCACCCCGTACTTCGTCGACACCGACCAGCTGGCCAGGGTCGATGGCGGGCCGGAAGTGCTGCTGCGTCTCGACGAGCGGCGACGGCTGCTGGGCCAGCCGCCACTGGGTCCGATGCTGATGACGGCGGACGCGCGGGGCGCCGGTCTTCCGGCACCCGTGATTACCGTCACGGACACCCCGGTGTCGCGCGAGACCGACTACGGCCGGGTAGACCAACATTCGTCGGCGATCCGGGCGGCCGGTGATGCGCGGCATACCTACAACCGCGTGCCCGACTACCCCGTCCCTGGCTCCGATCCGGTACTCGGCGCCTGGACCGGCGGCCGGATCACGGTATCGAGCTCATCGTCGGATTCCACCGCGATGCCCGACGTCGCACCGGCTACTTCTCCGGTGGCCGCGATCGACGGCGACCCCGCGACCGCGTGGGTATCCAACTCGCTGCAGGCCGCCATCGGGCAGTGGCTGCAAGTGGACTTCGACCACCCGGTGACCAACGCCGCGATCACCTTGACACCCAGCGCGACCGCCGTCGGCGCGCAGGTCCGCCGCATCCTGATCGAAACCGCCAACGGCAGCACGACCCTGCGGTTCGACGAGCCGGGCAAGCCGCTCGTCGCGGCGCTGCCCTACGGCGAAACCCCGTGGGTGCGGATCACCGCCGCCGGCACCGACGATCGATCCGCCGGTGTGCAATTCGGCATCACCGACCTGTCGATCACCCAGTACGACGCGTCCGGATTCGCCCGTCCCGTCGACCTGCGGCACACCGTGCGGGTTCCCGGGCCGCCGCCCGGCTCGGCGATCGCGGGCTGGGACCTGGGGTCGGAATTGCTCGGCAGGCCGGGCTGCGCCCAGGCGCCCGACAGCGTGCGCTGCGCGGCCTCGATGGCCCTGGCGCCGGAAGAGCCGGTCAATTTCAGCCGGACGCTGACCGTTCCGGCGCCGATGTCGGTGACCCCGACGGTGTGGGTGCGGCCGCGACAGGGCCCCAAGCTGGCGGATCTGATCGCCGAGCCGAATACGACCCGGGCCCGAGGGGATTCCGACCTGGTGGACGTCCTTGGCTCGGCGTATGCGGCCACCGACGGCGACCCGGCCACTGCATGGACGGCACCGCAGCGCGTGGTGCAGCACAAGACGCCGCCCACGTTGACCCTCACCCTGCCGCGGCCCACCGAGGTCGCCGGGCTGCGTGTGGTGCCCGGCCGGTCGACATTGCCAGCGCAACCGACGATGGTGGCCGTCAACCTGGGCGACGGCCCACAGGTCGGGGAATTGAAGCCGGACGGTGACGGGGTGGGCCGGCCACTGACCCTATCGCTGGCACCCCGGGTGACCGACACCGTCACCGTCAGCCTGCTGGGCTGGCAAGACGTCATCGACCGCAACGCCTTGGGCTTCGACCAGCTCAAGCCGCCGGGGCTGGCCGAAGTGGCGGTGCTCGGCGCCGACGGCAACCCGATCGCGCCCGCCGACGCCACCCGCAATCGCAACCGTGAGATCACCGTGGATTGCGAACACGGTCCGGTCATCGCGATCGCGGGCCGGTTCGTGCACACCTCGATCCACACCACTGCCGGCGCATTGCTGGCCGGCGAGCCCGTTCCGGCGCTGGCGTGTGAACGCGACCCGATCGCGCTGCCGCCGGGCCAACAGGAGTTGCTGATCAGCCCAGGCGCTCAGTTCGTCGTGGACGGAGCTCAGCTGGCAACTCCGACTGCCGCCGAATTATCCGGCGCCGCGCGCGTTTCGGCCGCTCCGGCATGGCGGGCGTGGGGTCCCGACCGCCGCGAAGTACAGGCCCCCCCGTCGGCCACCTCCCGGCTGCTGGTCATTCCCGAAAGCATCAACCCCGGCTGGGTGGCGCGCACCAGCACCGGGGCCCGATTGACGCCGGTCGCCGTCAATGGGTGGCAGCAGGGCTGGGTCGTGCCGGCGGGGAACCCCGGCACTATCACGCTGACCTTCGCCTCCAACTCGCTGTACCGGGCGGGCCTGGCGGTGGGGCTGGCGTTGCTGCCGCTGTTGGCCATGCTCGCGTTGTGGCGCGCCCGGCGAGGCCGTGCCGACGACGCACCCGCCCCACCATGGACGCCCGGGGCATGGGCGGCGGTCGCGGTGCTGGCAGCCGGGGCGGTGATCGCGGGCGTGGCCGGGGCTGTCGTGATGGGCGCCGCCCTGGGTATGCGGTACGCGCTGCGCCGGCGGAGTTCGGACGGGGTCACCGTCGTGCTGAGCGCAGGCGGGCTGATTCTGGCCGGGGCGGCGCTGTCCCGGCATCCCTGGCGGTCGGTCGACGGTTACGTTGGCCATTCCGCGTACGTGCAGCTGCTGGCGCTGATTTCGCTTGCCGTGCTTGCCGCTTCAGCGGTGACGATGCCGCGCCGGACGCGACGGTCGGGCGCCGACTGAATCCTGGGTGTTGGCTAGCGGTTTTCCTGCTGGTTGACTGGATATACGGCTAGGCGTGATCGCCACCGTCCGAGGAGTTACGGCCATGGGATGGTTTTCGGCACCCGAATATTGGCTCGGCAGAATGGTGCTCGAGCGCGGCGCCGCGGCCATCTACCTGGTTGCGTTCGTCGCGGCCGCCGCACAGTTCCGGGCGCTGATCGGCGAGCAGGGAATACTGCCGGTTCCGCGGTTTTTGGCCGGGCAGTCGTTTCTGCGAACGCCGAGCATCTTTCATCTGCGCTATTCGGATCGGCTGTTCTCCGCAGTCTCCTGGTTCGGCGCCGCGCTGTCGGCGGCTGTCGTCGCCGGTGCGGCCGATGTGGTGCCGCTATGGGCCGCGATGCTGATGTGGCTGACGCTGTGGGTGCTCTACCTTTCAATCGTCAACGTCGGGCAGACCTGGTACGCATTCGGCTGGGAGTCCTTACTGCTCGAGACCGGTTTCCTGATGATCTTCCTCGGCAATGACCGCGTGGCACCTCCCGTGCTGACGTTATGGATGACGCGGTTGCTGCTATTCCGAGTCGAGTTCGGTGCGGGGCTGATCAAAATGCGCGGCGACTCGTGCTGGCGCGACCTGACGTGTTTGTACTACCACCATGAGACACAACCCATGCCGGGGCCGTTCAGCTGGTTCTTCCACCACCTGCCCAAACCGCTGCATCGGATTGAGGTGGCGGGCAACCATTTCTCGCAGCTCATCGTGCCGTTTGGGTTGTTCGCGCCGCAGCCGGTAGCCAGCGTGGCCGCGGCGATCATCGTCGTGACCCAACTGTGGCTGGTAGCGTCGGGCAACTTCGCCTGGCTCAATTGGGTGACGATCCTGCTGGCGTGCAGTGTCATTGATGCTTCATCGCTGTCGACGCTGCTTCCGCTACCTCCGCATCCGGCGCTGTCGGCGCCGCCGCTGTGGTTCGCCGGCCTGGTGGTCGCGTTCACTGCGGCGGTACTGTTCATGAGCTACTGGCCGGTGCGCAACATGCTGTCCTCGCGTCAGCGAATGAACATGTCGTTCAACTCATTTCACCTGGTGAACACGTACGGGGCCTTCGGCAGCATCGGCCGCATCCGCCGAGAGGTGGTGATCGAAGGCACCGCGGAAGCCCATATCACCGAGCAGACGGTCTGGAAGGAATACGGATTCAAGGGCAAGCCCGGTGCGGTGCGCCGGCTGCCGCGCCAATGGGCTCCCTATCATCTGCGGCTGGACTGGCTGATGTGGTTCGCCGCCATCTCGCCGGGCTACGCGCAGCCATGGCTGATACCGCTTCTGCAGCGGCTGCTGCGCAACGATCGGCCAACGCTGCGCTTGTTGCGGCACAATCCGTTTCCGGAATCGCCGCCGCGGTATGTGCGCGCGCAGCTCTACCAATACCGCTTCACCACGGCGGCTGAACTGTGGCGCGATCGGGCCTGGTGGCATCGCACACTAATCGGTCGCTACGTGCCGCCCATGACACTGCCGACGGCGAAGTCACAGCACAACCGCTGAGCTACGGCACGCCGTCTTCGGAGTCGGGGTTCGGCAAGCAATTTTTCGGCTTGGTGCAAGGTGTTGGTTCGGGGTTGACCTCGAACCGTCGAAGTACGTTCTAAATCATCACACTGCTAGGACTGATTACGTCGCTGATGCGCCAGCACATATGTGTCGTTACAGACGCTTGTTCAATTCGGTGCATATGTAGGATTTACCTTGCGCCCCTTGGTATTTCATCAGCATCGCCCTACCGTTGACCCTTATGACCACCACATGCGCAGTGCCCGCTGACCCCGCCGACCCCGAATCGGCTGCCCTCGATCTGATCGTGCAGCCTGCCGGCCCGGCTCCTTGACACCAGCGCGTTCACCCCGGTGCTGCAGGACTTCTGCGGGCTGCTGGACGCCGAGGGCGCGTTGGCTGGACTGTCCTGGCATGACGCCCGCCATATCGCCGCCGCGGTGGCGTTGGACGCCTGCTACCACGATGACCCTGCCGAGGTGATCCGCGGTCGGGCCCGCAACCAACCTAATGGGGACGAATCCTAAATCCTCTGCGAAATTGTCCCGGGCGTTGTAGAACTTGGGGTAGCGGTCCCCCGCTCGAGGCACGCGGCACGCGCTGCCATTGCCGAAGCCAGGAGGCGTTTACAGGGAGAGAGTCGTTGAGCAAGGGAATTAGATTACTTGTGGCACTAGGGGTTACGTTGTGGGTAATCCTTAATTCCCCCGTGGCCTGGGCCGGGCCGGGCGGCAACATTCCAGGCCCCGGCGTGTGCGACTATCCCGGTGTTGGCGGAAGTACTTTCGAGGCGGGGGCCACGGCGTACTACTGTGATTTTCCTATCGAAGAGAACAGCACGCACTGGCACTGCGAATATGGCGGATGGAACCTGGGTGGTCCAGGTGGCAACGCCCCCGTCGGTGGAACTTTTATGGGTTTTGGGTTAACCATTCCTGCAGGCGATTTCGGGGGTGCTATCGGTGGTTGTTCATGGCGCTGGCCGGATAACACTATCGGCCCTGCACCGAACCCACCGGGCGCGTGGAGGAACTACTTGGTGCCCAAGCCGCCACCGCCCGAACATCGGGCACCCCCGACTCCACCAGCTGAGCCAGAGTCCGGACCACCACCAGTAATGAATCCTAATCCCGGCGATGAGCCACAGACGCCGGCCTACACTAACCCGGTGTTTCCGAATCCCGGCAGGCCTCAGAACCCGCCAAGTTAGCTTGTGTCGCAGCCATCTTCTACTTCGCTTTCTTCCTCAAGCAAGCGTGCTCCCGCGCGGTCCACGCTTTCAAACGCGGCTCACAGCGGCTTTACAGCTGTGGAATTTGGGGCTTGTGTGAAAATTGGTAGCAAGCTCATACCACCCCGGGCCTTACGGCGGGTAACTGCCGCCCCACACCGCGCCAGGCCCCGGCAACCCGCGCGGACCGGGGCCGGTTGCGGTCGAGTCTCAATCGGCGAGAATCACCGTGAACGTGGCCGTGAGCAGGGGTTAGAACACAGCCACAGGGGGCAAGCAATATAAATGCGGTTAAACCCCCGCGACCGGTTTAAGACCGCCCGATTGTCCGACGAAGGCGGTGCGGGCCTGTGGCGTGGCAGCCTGATCGTCTTGCAGTCAATCTTGGCCGTCGCTTTCGGCGCCGTGCTCTTCATCGCGTTCGCCCTACTGTGGGGATGGAACAGCCTGGTGGCGCAATTGCTATCGGTGCTGGCCATCCTCGGCCTGGTGGCCTGGGTCCGGGTGGTTCGCAAAACCGAGGACATCGCCAGCACGTTGATCGCAGTTGCGGTCGGAATGCTGATCACCCTGGGGCCGCTGACGCTGTCCTAACAAAGTTAGCGTCCGCCCGTGGGTCGAGGCCGAAGACCTGCACTGTCGCCGACTTACCCTTCAACGCGTGAAAACCCCGGTCGATGAGCGCGGCCGGTCGAGAAGCCAGGGCGTCAACGGTCTGGCCAGTGAGAAGGATCGGGTCCCCGGTGGTCTTGGTGAGTTGCTCGACTCGCGCAGCGATATTGACGGTGTCGCCGATCAGCGTGAACTCCAACTTGCCCCCGCCGCCGATGGTGCCGGCGATCACCACACCTGTGTTGATACCGATGCCGATCCGAAGCTCCCCGCCGAACCGCTCGGCGACCAGGCGGTGAATCACAACAGCGGCGGTTAGCGCGGCCTCGGCATGATCGGCGAGGTCGTTCGGGGCGCCGAAAACCGCGAGCGCGCCGTCGCCGAGGAACTTGTTGACATGCCCACCGGCGTCGACGACGGCAGGCACCACGATCTGGAACAACGCGTTGAGGCAGGAGACCGTATCCTCGGCCGTGTTGGCCTCGGCGAACGTGGTGAAGTCACGGATGTGGACGAACATCACGCTCACCTCGCGGCGCTCACCGCTGAAGACATCGTCGCCCTGCTCCAGCAGGCGCGCCGCCAGGGCAGGGTCGACGTAGGTTCCGAACGCCGCCTGAAGTCGTTGCCGCTCAGCCAATCCCGCCTGCATGCGGTTGAACGAACCCGCGAGCGCACCGAGGTCATCATCTTGAACCACCGGCAAGCGTTGGCTGTAGTCACCAGCCGCAACACGTTTGGTGCCTTCGGCCAGGTCGCGAATGGGTTGCAAGGACGGTGAAAACGCGGAGCCGAGCGTGATCGGCAGCCCCATGCCAAACGCCAAGCTAAAGGCGATCACGACGGCGAGCAGGGGAACCTCACTGACCCGATGGAACACCGCCGCCAGCATCGCGCCAGCCAGGGCGAAGACGAAAGCGACACCGAGCATAAACACGTTGGACCAGGCGGCAAAAGTCGGACGAGAGCGCGGCAGGGAATCACCGATCCCCGTATCACCGGCTAGCGCCACTCGCGCTGGCCGCAGCGATGCTTCCCCGAAGCTGCGGCTCGCGGCCAACTGGGTGGTAGCTCCGAGGACGGCGCCGACAACCCGACCACACTGCCCTTCGCCTTCTTCTGGACTTCTCACACGGCTAGAGCGTGGACGCTATCGTGTTGTCCAAACGCGGCGAGAAGGTGTTGCGAGAGCATCCAGAGCGGGTGGACATGACAGTCCTACTCCAGTTTCCCGAATATCGTGACTTCTGAACTCGCAAGATAAACAAGCACATTGAAGAATCAGTCGGTGTTGTCTCTGACGAATTGTCGCCGAGCGAAGCAGTAAATGCGCTCGTGGAAGACTCGTATGACACTCTGGCAGCCGAACTGCTCGAGAGAATCTTGGCCCAGCCACCTACGTTCTCAGAAGCACTGTCGTTGAAGCCGCTCCAAGCGACGGTGTACGGCGGTCGGAAGTGCTCGTCGAACACACCGGTAAGCCTGGAGACAGTGGGCTGGATGGGATAGTCCGCCAGGATGCTCTCGGTCTCGATCTCGTTGGTGTGCAGGCTAAACTTCGGGGATGGCGTGGCGGGCAAGGGAATTGATCAGCGGATGCTCCACGGCCGGTATCCGCCGGCGTAACGGCTCACAACGCTCCAACAACGCCAACTGCTCCGAAGGGGACAATGCCTCGAAATCCAGCTCCACCACCGCATCAACTGCGGCATCCAAGGCATCAAAGGCCGTTGTCATCGCCTCAAGATCGACCACGCCGCTAGAACCCACACCGCCAAACTAAACCAAGCCACCGACAAAAATCGGTGCCCAGAAACTACTGAAACACTAGTGACACAAGTGATTTGTGAAGTTACAGCGTCTCGTCCAGCTCGCCGAGCCGATCGGTCAAACGCAGGTTCTCCGAGTAGTCGACCGGGCAGCAGATCAGCGACACACCGTCGTCATCGAGCGCGGCCTTCAGTGTCGGCAGCAGTTCGTCGGCGCTGTTGATCCGGTATCCCTTGGCGCCGAAGCTTTGCGCGTAGGTCACGACATCGGGGTTGCCGAACTTCACGTAGTAATGCGCTCCGAGCTCGAGATCCATCTTCCATTCGATGAGGCCGTAACCGCCGTCCTCCCAGATCAGCACCACCAGGGGTATCTTCTCGCGAACGGCGGTCTCGATTTCTTGCGAGTTCATCATGAAAGCGCCGTCGCCGACCACCGCCAGCACCTTCGACTCCGGCCGCGCCAGCTTGACGCCGAGCGCGCCTGGCAGCGCAAAACCCATGGTGGACAAGCCGTTTGAAACCAGGCAGGTATTGCATTCGTAGGTCGGGTAGAGCCGAGCCATCCACATCTTGGTGGCACCGGTGTCGACCAGGACGACGTCGCTGCGGCCCAGCGCAGCGCGGGCATCGGCAACCACCCGCGCGGGTGCCAGCGGATAGCGCGAATCCTGTTGTCCCCGAGCGAATTCCTCGGAAAGCAATCCCGATCCGGGGATATCCGGTTCGGCTTCGTAGGCGTGGCCGGAGAGTTCGTCCGTCAGCGCATTGAGCGAGGCACTGATGTCGCCGATGATCCCGACGTCGACCGAATAGTGCATGTCGACCTCGGCCGGGAAGCGATGAATGTGGATGATCTTCTTGTCGGCCTGCGGGTTGATCCGGACCGGGTCGAATTCCTGCAGCTCGTAGCCGACCGCGATGACCACGTCTGCCCTGTCGAATCCGAAGTTGACGTAATCATGTCGCATGAACCCGATGGTGCCGATGCTGTTGGGATGGTCGTCGGGCATCACGCCCTTACCGTGGAACGTGTTGGCCACCGGGATTCCGAGTTCGTCGGAGAACCGGATCAGGGCCGCGGTTGCGTCGCTGCGGGCGGCGCCATGCCCGGCCAGCACCACCGGTCGCTTCGCCTTGCGCAGGATGTCAACCGCGCGTTCCACCTGACCGGGTGCCGGCGCATCGGCGCGGACGACGTTGCGGGGCAAGGGCGCCAGGTCGTAGTCGGTTTCGTCGGCGTCGATGTGCTCGGGGACGGCCAGGTAGACCGCGGCCGGGCGTTCGGTCTCGGCGACCTTGAAGGCTTTGCGAAACATCTCCGGTATCGCGTGCGCGGTGGGGACGCCGGCGGCCCACCGGGTGATGGGTGCGAACATCGATACCAGGTCGACGTACTGGTGCGACTCTTTGAACTCCCGATCCTGACCCACCTGCGCTGAGATCGCCACCATCGGTGTGCTGTTGGTGGTGGCATCGGCGACGCCGAGTTGCATGTTGATCGCGCCCGGGCCCAAGGTGCTCGACACCACCGCCGCCCGTCCGGTGACGCGCCCGTACATCTCGGCCATGAAGGCCGCGGCCTGCTCGTGCCTGGTGAGCACATAGCGGATGTCCGAGGAGGCCAACGCCTGCAGGAAGTGGATGTTCTCCTCGCCGGGTAGCCCGAATACGACGGAAACTCCCTCGTTTTCCAGGCACTTGACTATCAGCTGAGCCGCTGTGCTCATCCGCCACCTCCCTCTGGCCACGATAGTGGCAGGCTAGATATCGGACGTTTCACTAACCCAACCCGAAGGATGTCAGCGTGCCCATCGCCACCATCAACCCGGCCACCGGCGAGACAGTCAAAACCTTCACCCCGGCAACCGACGCTGAAGTCGACGCGGCGATCGCCCGTGCCTACGAGCGGTTCGCCGACTACCGCCACACCAGCTTCGCTCAGCGCGCCGAGTGGGCGAATGCCACCGCCGACCTGCTAGAGGCCGAGGCAGAACAGACCGCCGCCATCATGACCCTGGAGATGGGTAAGACGCTCGCCTCCGCCAAGGCGGAGGCGATCAAGTGCGCCAAAGGTTTTCGCTACTATGCACAGAACGCCGAAGCGCTGCTGGCCGACGAGCCGGCCGACGCCTCGAAGGTCGGCGCGTCCAAGGCATACACCCGGTACCAACCGCTCGGGGTGGTGCTGGCCGTGATGCCGTGGAACTTTCCGCTCTGGCAGGCCGTTCGGTTCGCCGCGCCGGCGCTGATGGCCGGCAACGTCGGGATCCTCAAACACGCGTCGAACGTGCCGCAGTGCGCGTTGTACCTGGCCGACGTGATCAGCCGGGGCGGTTTCCCGGACGGCTGTTTTCAGACCCTGCTCGTTCCTTCCAGCGCCGTCGAGACCATCCTGCGCGATCCGCGGGTCGCAGCGGCCACCCTCACCGGTAGCGAACCGGCCGGCCAATCAGTCGGCGCGATCGCCGGCGACGAGATCAAACCCACGGTGTTGGAGCTCGGGGGCAGCGACCCGTTCATCGTGATGCCGTCCGCGGATCTGGACGAGGCGGTCAAGACCGCGGTGACCGCTCGGGTGCAGAACAACGGCCAATCCTGCATCGCCGCGAAGCGGTTCATCGCGCACGCCGATATCTATGACCAGTTCGTCGACAAGTTCGTCGAGCGGATGGAGGCGCTTCGGGTCGGCGACCCGACCGACCCGGACACCGACGTCGGTCCGCTGGCCACCGAGTCGGGCCGCGACGAGGTCGAGAAGCAAGTCGACGACGCTGCGGCGGCCGGCGCGGTAATCCGCTGCGGCGGCAAGCGTCCCGACCGGCCGGGATGGTTCTACCCGCCGACAGTGGTCACCGACATCACCAAGGACATGGCGCTTTACACCGAGGAGGTGTTCGGTCCGGTCGCATCGGTATACCGAGCCGAGAACATCGAGGAGGCCATCGAGATTGCCAACGCCACGACCTTCGGACTGGGGTCCAACGCCTGGACCAATGACGAGGCCGAGCAACGGCGCTTCGTCGACGACATCGTGGCGGGTGGGGTCTTCATCAACGGGATGACGGTGTCCTACCCGGATCTGCCGTTCGGGGGCGTCAAACGGTCAGGCTACGGTCGCGAGCTCTCGGGGCACGGGATCCGCGAGTTCTGCAACATCAAGACGGTCTGGGTCGCCTAACGCCCGGTTAAGCCGAGGCTGCAGCCAGGGCCCGCTCGTCCTCGTCGGCGAAGTCGTCCTCCAGCTGCACCGGCGAGTAGTCGAGGTCGATCTCCCCCACCGGCCGCCCGCGGGCGCTGCTGATCGTCCCGAACCGTCGCATCCCCTTGTCGGCGGCGTACTGCATGAACTCGTCGATGGTCAGGTCGAAGGGGATGTTGTCGCCGTATGGGGCAAAGAACTCGTTGGTGTTGGTCAATGCCAACGGGATCAGCTCGTTCATTCGCGATTCGAACACGTTCCAGTTGGCATCGTCGGCGGCGACGTGGCGCCGGCAGGTGAAGGTGCCCCACGCCATATGGCGCCGCTCGTCGTCACCGATGCGCTGGACCAGTTCCTGCATGCCGGGAAGAATTCCGCGCGCAACGCAAATCTTGTGCCAGGCATAGTATCCCGTCAGCGCCATCATGCCCTCGACGATGTGGTTATACGTCACCGACGCCCGAATCTGGGCGGCCGGTGAGGCATCCGTCGCTAAAGCGCCGAGTGATTCCGGGAGCTCCTCGTAGAACATTTGCCGGTACGCCGGCAGCCCATCGAAGTAACCGCGCAGATCGTCGGTGACCCCGACGGCGTCCAGCCACAGGCGAAACACCTGCGTGTGTTTGGCTTCCTCGAACGCGAACTGGGTCAGATACATCTCGTCACCGAGCCGCCCCTCGGCCCGCATCGCGGCCATGAACGGCTGGATGTCCTCGGTGACCGCTTCCTCGCCGGCAATAAACTCCGCGCACAGCCGAGTGGCGATGTCGCGTTCGCCGTCCGTCAGCGACTCCCAATCCTCCCGGTCGCGGGAGAAGTCGATATCGGCCGGATTCCAGAACTTCGCATTGCCCCCCGCGAACAGCTTTAGCGGCAGGCTGTCCCAGTTGAGACCGCCTGCAACGAGTGATCCCATATGTGTGCGTGTCATGGTGTTGACCTCCTCAGATCATTTCGGGGCTGGGTTGATGGCTAGGCTTCTGGGCGGCGAACGCGGCAGCCAGCACCGCGACGAGCCTGCGCACGGCCAGTGCCGGCTGCTCCGGCGTGGGCTCGTCGAGCCCGAGGATCGGATCCAAGCCGCGCATGTAAGGGGCCAGCGCCAGGTGCGGAAAGATCAACAGCAGCAGCGACAACAACGCGTCGGTGTCGGAATCGGCACGCAGATCGCCCCGTACCTGCGCGTCGCGCACGAGCGGGCGCAACACCTCCAGGTAGTGGCGGTGAATGACGCTGCGCACGCTGATGCGGGCATCGGTGTCGACCTCCAAAGTCGCCGCGGCATGAAGGGCACGCTCCCGTGGATGCTCGGCGAAGTAGGCCACCCAGGCGTCGAGCAGGTCGGTGAGGAATTCGAAGAACGGCCGGCTCGGGTCGAGCTCGCGAATCAGGTCCTCCATGTACGAGCGCACGCGCTGGCTGCCGATGTCGGCGATGAACGCGTACAGGTCGCGCTTGTCGGCGAAGTACTGGAACAGACTTCCCTTGGCGACTCCGGCGCGCCGCGCGATGACGTTGAGGCTGCCTCGGGAAAATCCGTGCGCCCCGAACTCCGACTCTGCGGCTTCGATCACCGCTGCGCGACGAGCAGGGTCGACGCGCGCCCACGTCACCGTCGGCAATGCGGCCTCCTAGCATCAATGACCACTGGTCATCTTACTGTGAGGCACCTCACAGTCAAGGGGCCGGCGTCCCTTACGGGCGCATCTGGTAGGCGCCGTTGATCGGGGCGACGTGTTCCTTCCAGATCTGGTCATAGCGCGCGGGGTCGTGTACCGGGCGGCGGATCATCCGCATCGCGAATCGGGCCTGTTCGTCCGTCGTTGCCGGTTTGTCGCTCAACTCCACGGCGTAGCCGTTGAAGTCCCTGACCAACACGGCGAAGATCTCGTCGATCAACGCCGCATCCACGTCAGACAACCCGGCCTCCTCGAGGATCAGCTGGGCATAGGGCACCGTCGCGAACAGCTGGCCGACGGCGAAGGCGAAGTCGATGTCCTTCTGCTGCGCCGCATCCGGGGTCGCGCTGGCCAGCATCTCGGCGAGCACGTCGATCTGTTTGCGCAGCAACGCGACATTCGGCAGGTGCCCGAAGCTCTCGAACGGCGCGCGCCAGTCGTGGAAGCGCACCTTCCCCAGGCCCCCGGTCGGGCCCTGCGCAAACAGGAATGTGTCGTCGGACGCGTCGTCGCGGCGGCCGATCACGGGCAACTGGCTGTTCGGGGCGAACAGGAAATTGGGCATGAATTTGCCGAGCAGCCCGATGTTGATGTGCACGGTGCCTTCGAGCCTGGGCAGCAGGCCGATCTCGCGAGCCACGGCCTCGAAGAACGTGTCCTTCTCCACACCTTTGGCGGCGATGACATCCCACAAGGCGGTGACGACCCGCTCACCTTCGCTCGTGATCTTCGCCTTGGTGAGCGGGCTGTAGAGCAGATAGCGACGGTCGGCTGCCGACGCGCTGCGCATATAATCGCAGGCGCGAGTGGCGACCAGCTTCATGGCGGCCAGCCGCACGTAGGCGTCGGTGAGCAGCCGCCGCACATGGGTGAAGTCGGTGACGACCGTTCCGTACAGGTAGCGGTTGGAAGCGTGGGTGACCGCCTCGTACATGGCGTGAGTGCACATGCCGATGGCGCCCCAGCCCAGGTTGTACTTGCAGACGTTGACCGTGTTGAGGGCGGCGTGGAAGGCCTCGGGGCCCCGGTGCAACATGTCGGCCTCGGTGACCGGGTAGTCACGCAGCGCGTAATTGGCGACGTAGTTCTGCGAGTTCACCACGTTCTTGATCAGGTCGTACCGATCGTGCTGGGAGTCGGCGGCGAAGAACACGTACTCGTCGGTTTCTTTGGTTCCGGCTATCTTGCCGAAGGTGGAGACCATCCGGGCCACGTTGGCGTTGCCGATGTAGTACTTCTCACCGGTGGCGGTCCAGCCGTTCCCAGAGCCACTTGCCGGCGTCAGGATCATGTCGGTTTGGTAGACGTCGGCGCCGTGCGTCTGCTCCGACAATCCGAAGCCGAACACCTCACCGGCCTCCAGCTGCGCGGCGGCCTTGCGTTTCGCGTCCTCGTTGGCGCTCATCCAGATCGGGCCCAGGCCAAGCGCGGTGACCTGGAAGGGATACCAGTAGCTCAGCCCATAAAAGCCGACGATCTCGGCGAACTCGCTGATCCGGTAGGTGTCCCAGCGGCAGTCGTCAGCGCCGTACCCGGCGGGCGTCAGCAGGGAGGCAAAGATGCGCTCCCGTCCGACGTGGTCCAAAAAGTCCGAGTACCACACCCGGTCGTGGTCGTCGGACTTCAACCGCGCTTTTCCCCGCGATTCGAAGAAGTCCACCGTCGCAGCCATGATCTCCCCTGAGCGACGGTCTGGGTACTGGCGTTGCAAGTGGTTGGGATTGAGCAACATGAAGTGGACTCCCGGGGGCCTAATAAAGATGTCGATAAAGACGAGGGTGACGGTACTGCAACGGCGGAGCTGTCGGGACGCACCCGATAAAACCACTGTCGGGCCCTGTTGGTCAGGCGCCGAATCGACCTAGCATCAGTCCCGTGTCAGAACTAAATACCGCTCGCGGACCCATCGATACCGCCGATCTCGGCGTCACCCTCATGCACGAGCACGTGTTCATCATGACCACCGAGATCGCCCTGAACTATCCGGAAGCCTGGGGTGACGAGGACCAGCGGGTGGCTGACGCCGTCACCCGGCTCAATGAGCTGAAGGCCCGCGGCGTGGACACCATCGTCGATCTGACCGTGATCGGCCTGGGCCGCTATATCCCGCGCATCGCCCGGGTCGCGGCGGAAACCGAGCTCAACATCGTCGTGGCGACCGGGCTGTACACCTATAACGACGTGCCGTTCTGCTTCCACTACATGGGCCCGGGCGGCATGCTGGGCGGCCCGGAGGTCATGACCGACATGTTCGTCCGCGACATCGAGCAGGGCATCGCCGACACCGGCATCAAGGCCGGGATCCTCAAGTGCGCTACCGACGAACCCGGCATCACCCCCGGTGTCGAGCGGGTGCTGCGCGCCGTCGCCCAGGCGCACAAACGCACCGGGGTGCCGATCTCCACACATACCCACGCCGGGCTGCGGCGCGGGCTCGAGCAACAGCGCATCTTCGAAGAGGAGGGTGTCGACCTGAGCCGGGTGATCATCGGGCACTCGGGCGACAGCACCGACGTCGGTTATCTCGAAGAGCTCATCGCGGCCGGCTCCTATCTCGGCATGGACCGGTTCGGCATCGACGTGATCCTGCCGTTCGAGGAACGAGTCGACATCGTGGCGCGCATGTGCGAGCGGGGGCACGCCGACAAGATGGTGCTGTCGCACGACGCCAACTGCTACTTCGACGCACTGCCGGAAGAGATATTGTCGGTCGCCGCCCCGAATTGGCACTACCTGCACATCCACAACGACGTGATCCCCGCGCTCAAGGAGCGCGGCGTCACCGACGAGCAACTGCACACCATGCTGGTGGACAACCCGCGCCGCATCTTCGAGCGACAGGGCGCCTACTAAATGCCCCAGGGTGAGCCGGTCCCGCCGATCGGTACCCAGATTTCCGCGCTGGCCGATGTCGGTCCCGACGAGCCCGCGGTCACCTGCGACGGGCTGACCATTACCCGCGCCGAGCTCGACCGGTCGACGAACCGGTTGGCCCGGGCCTACGCCGAGCGCGGCGTCGGCATCGGCGACTACGTGACCATGGTGCTGCCCAACTCGATCGAGTGGGTTCAGGCGGCGGTGGCGTGCTGGAAGCTGGGCGCGGTGCCTCAGCCGCTGTCCGCACGGTTGCCGGCCGCGGAGTTGCAGGGCCTGCTGGATTTACGGCCGCCGACCTTGCTGGTGGGCCGCGACCACCCCGAAATGCCAAGCGTGCCAGCTGGTTTCACTCCCGACCCGGCGTTGTCTGACGCCGCATTGCCGGAAGCGGTTTCGCCGGTGTGGAAAGCGATGGGGTCGGGCGGCAGCACCGGTCGGCCCAAGCTCATCGAGTCCGGCGGTGACAGCCGGATACCGCCCGCCATCGGTTATCCGCTGGGCGCCCAAGAGGGCGACACCACCTTGGTGCCGATCCCGCTCAGCCACAACACCGGCTTCACCACCGCGACGATCGCTTTGCTGATGGGCCACCACCTGGTGTTGATGAGCCGGTTCGATGCGCAGCAGTTCCTCCGGCTGATCTCCGACCATGGCGTCACGTTCCTGACGACCGTGCCGACGATCATGCAGCGGGCGCTCCCGGTGCACCACGCCAACCCCGGCGCCTACGACCTGTCCTCGATTCGACGCTTCTGGCACATGGGGGCGCCGTGCCCGCCGGCCATCAAGCAGGCGTGGATCGACCTGTTGGGTCCCGAAGTCGTCTGGGAGCTGTACGGCGGCACCGAACTACAGGCACTCACCTTCATCCGCGGCGACCAGTGGCTGACCCACCGCGGCTCGGTCGGCGTGGTGGTCGCCGGGGAGATGCAGGTACTCGACGACGACGGCAACCCCTGCGCGCCCGGCGTGGTCGGCGAGATCTACATGCGGCCCGGCCCGGACAGCGCACCGACCTACCGCTACATCGGCGTCACGGCGAAGTCCCGGGACGGCTGGGACTCGCTGGGCGATCTCGGCTATTTCGACCAAGACGGGTTCCTGTACCTATCGGATCGCCGAGTCGACATGTTCACCGTCGGCGGCCGCAACGTCTACCCCGCCGAGATCGAAAACGCGTTGTCGGCCCACCCGGAGGTGCTGTCCTGCCTCGTCGTCGGAGTCCCCGATCCGAACGCCGGTGACCTGGGTCAGGTGCCGTATGCCCTGGTGCACACCGCGGACGGATCCGCGCTCGACGCCGACGGGGTGAAAGATTTTCTGCGGGAACGCATCTCGGCATACAAGGTGCCGCACACCGTCGAGTTCGTCGACACTCCGCTGCGCGACGACGCCGGCAAGGCCCGGCGGTCGGCGGTACGCGCCGAGGTCATGGCGCGATTGCGTCCGCCTCAGCATCTATGACCTGGCGCGTCTCGGCCGGCATGTGGCGGCGTTCCCACCGGCGCAGCGCTTCCCGGCAGGGCGACTCGACCAGCGCGTAGCTCACGGCGGCGATCGCGAAACCGAAGATCAGCGTCAACACCAACACTTCTGCCATCCGGCCGGTGAACGGGAACGTCCCGAGCACCGGGAACACCATCGCCAGCGCGGCCAAGTGCCACACGAACAGGCCATAGGACCAACGGCCCAGGGTCACCATGCCGGTGGTGCCCAGCACCCGGTGTGGGGTGTCCGGCCGGTCCAGCACCAATGGCGCGACCAGCGCGAACGCCACCAGGGAGCCCATCGCCGTCTTGACCGCGAACTGTGTGGCAGTGCCCGGAACCAGGCCCTCCGGACCTGCCAGCGGCGACGCCGCCACCAAGTAAGCCAGCACCGCGACGACGGCCATCAGCACGCGGCGGCGAGCCAACCGGTGCGGCCACCCGATCCCGCTGTGGGCCCACTCCGCGAGCAACATGCCCGCGGCGAACCAGGAAAAAAACGCCGGGGGCCAGTTCAGGGGGTTGATGCCCGAATCGGTATGCACCAAGCGCACCAGCACCCAGCCCCACGCCCAGCTGAGGGCCGCCAGCGCGGCGATCGCCGGCACCCGGGCCCGGACCGGGATACGGCGGGCCAGCAACGCCAGTATCGGCAAGGCCAGGTAGAAGCTGACCTCGACGGAAAGACTCCACATCTGGGTCAGCCCACCGGTCAGGGTGAGCGGCACATAGATCTGGGTGAGCGTCAGGTTGGCCAACCACACGGTCAGGCTGGCGTGATCCGCGTCGGGCAGCAGGGACAGGATCACGACGACCGCCACCACATAGGCGGGCATGATGCGCACCACCCTGGACCGCAGGTAGTGGCCGGTGCGTGGACGCGATCCCAGATCCCTTGCCGCTGCAGCATGTCCGCGCCACAGCAGGAATCCCGACAGCGCGAAGAACACCGCCACGGCAAGATCGAAGCGGCCGAACAGCCGGCCGCTGACACCGTTGGAGTGTCCGGTCTGGAAGGCGACATGCGTAATGACCACGCCCATCGCCGCGCAGGCGCGCATACCTTCCACGGCGGGCAGGAAACTGCGGATCCCCCCCACCTGCTGGCCATTGGTCACCATCACAGTTTGCATGTGATGTGCTGGCGGGCGAATGGGGTACACCCGAAAGACCCGGGCGCGATAGCAATAGATTCGTAAGCCGTGGCCTTACGTCCTGCTGTTAGGGTCGAACGGGTTTGCCTCGCTGCTTGCTCAGGTCGGGGCGGGTTGCGGCCGACGAGGCAAGAGACCATGAGGAGGGCAAAGCAACGTGAACCGAGCAGTCATGTTGCGGTTTGCCGCATGCGGGATCATCGGACTCGGAGCCGCCTTGCTGATCGCCGCGCTGCTGTTGTCGACGTACACCACGAGCAGGATCACCAAAATCCCGCTCAATATCGACACCACGTTGATCAGCGACGGCAGCGGAACCGCAATCGACTCGGCATCTCTATCCGGTGATCACGTCGTCGTCAACCAGAACGTGCCGCTGGTGTCCCAGCAGCAGATCACTGTCGAGTCCCCAGCCAACGCCGACGTGGTCACGCTGCAGGTCGGAACCTCGGTCCGGCGCACCGACAAGCAGAAAGACAGCGGACTGCTGCTGGCGATCGTCGACACCGTCACCCTCAACCGCAAGACGGCGATGGCCGTGTCCGATGACACCCACACCGGCGGCTCGGTCCAGAAGCCGCGCTCCTTCAGCGACGAGAACCCGCCCACCGCGATGCCGCTGCGGCACGACGGGCTGTCCTACCGGTTCCCGTTCCACACCGAGAAGAAGACGTACTCCTACTTCGATCCGATCGCGCAGAAGCCGTATGACGTCAACTACGAAACCCAAGAGGACGTCAACGGTTTGACCACGTACCGCTTCACGCAGAACGTCGGCTACAACGCCGACGGCAAGCTGGTGGCTCCCGTCGTGTACCCCTCGCTGTACGCCGGCAACGAGGACGGCAAAGTCACCACATCCGCGGCGATGTGGGGCGTGCCCGGCGATCCGGGAGAGCAGATCACCATGACCCGCTACTACGCGGCGCAGCGGACCTTCTGGGTAGACCCGGTGTCGGGCACCATCGTCAAGGAGACCGACCACGCGAACCACTACTTCGCCCGTGATCCGCTCAAGCCAGAGGTGACGCTGGCCGAATACAAGGTCACCTCGAGTCAAGACACTGTCGAATCCCAGGTCAATGCGGCCCGTGATGAGCGTGACCGGCTGGCGCTGTGGTCGCGGGTGCTGCCGATCACGTTCACCGCGGTCGGCCTGATCGCGCTGATCGGCGGCGGAGTACTCGCCTCGTTCAGCCTCCGAACCGAGAGTGCGCTGACCGACCCCGGCTTGGACCGCGACAACCGGGACTTCTTCGGCCGCAGCGGGCTCGAGGAACCGGTGCCCGGTGCTGAAGCCGAGACCGAGAAGTTGCCCACCCAGCGCCCCGAGCAGCGTCAGGAGCCGAGTCCACCGGGCTCAGACCCACCAGTCTCGGAGGAGCCACCCGAATCGGGGCCACCCGAGCCCCATCCACCGGGCCCGCCCGAACCGGAATAGCCCGGCTAGGACGCGCTGACTGTGCGGTGGACCCGGCCCGCGTACGCGTTGGTCTTGGCGCTGCTGGTGGTTGGGCCGCTACTGAAGCCCGGGTACTTGCTCCTGCGTGACGCGGTATCTACGCCACGGTCGTATCTATCCGATAGCGCCCTGGGGTTGACGTCGGCGCCGCGGGCGACACCGCAAGATTTCGCAGTGGCGCTGACCTCGCATCTGGTTGACGGCGGCATCGTGGTGAAGGCGCTGCTCGTCGGAGGGCTATGGCTTGCGGGATGGGGTGCGGCCCGGCTGGTCGCGGCGGCGCTGCCCGCTGCGGGTGCGGCTGGCCAGTTCGTCGCCACCACGCTGGCGATCTGGAATCCCTATGTCGCCGAACGGCTCCTCCAGGGTCATTGGAGCCTGCTGGTGGGCTACGGCTGCCTGCCGTGGGTTGCCACCGCAATGCTGACGCTGCGGACAGCCGCCGGTATCGGTTGGTTCGGCGTCTTCGGGCTGGCCTTGTGGATCGCGCTGGCCGGCCTGACCCCGACCGGCTTGTTGCTCGCCGCGACGGTGGCGCTGGTTTGCGTGGCCGCGCCGGGCGCCGGGTGGCCGCGCTGGCGATGCGTGGCAGCGACGTTAGGCGCTGCGCTGGTGGCGGCGCTACCCTGGCTGACCGCAGCGGCGATGGGCTCGTCGCTGACCTCCCACACGGCCGCCAACACGCTCGGGGTTACCGCGTTCGCGCCACGAGCCGAGCCCGGTCTGGGCACGCTGGCCAGCCTGGCCAGCCTGGGCGGAATCTGGAACGGCGAGGCCGTACCCAGCTCGCGCACAACGCTTTTCGCGGTGTCGTCGGCCGTGGTGCTGCTAGGTGTGGTGGCACTGGGATTACCGACAGTCGCACGTCGTCCGGCGGTCGTACCACTGCTGGTGCTGGCGGCGGCGTCGGTGCTGGCGACGGCTGCGTTGGCAACCGGTCCCGGTCTGCAGGTGCTGCGCGTGGTGGTTGACGCCGTGCCCGGCTTCGGCGTGCTGCGCGACGGGCAGAAGTGGGTGGCGCTGGCGGTGCCGGGATACACACTGGCGGGTGCCGGCGCGGTGGTGACGCTGCGCCGTTGGCTAAGGCCTTTGGGGCCCGTTGGGCCCATCGCGCCGGCGCTGGTCTGCTGCCTCGCACTGATCCTGGCGCTGCCGGACCTGGCCTGGGGTGTTTGGGGCAAGGTTTCGCCCGTCCACTACCCGCCCGGATGGGCCGCCGTGGCAGCGGCGATCAACAAAGACCCCAGAGCTGTCGCGGTGTTGCCCGCCGGCACGATGCGGCGCTTCTCCTGGTCGGGGCCCGCACCGGTATTGGATCCGCTGCCCCGCTGGGTGCGCGCCGACGTGCTGACCGCCGGTGACCTGGTCATTTCGGGGGTCATCGTTCCCGGCGAGGGTAACCACGCCCGGGCGGTACAGGAGTTGCTTCTGGCCGGACCTGATCCTGCTGCCTTGGCTCCCGCCGGCGTGGGGTGGCTGGTCGTCGAATCGGATAGTGCCGGCGACATGGGCGCAGCTGCCCGCACCCTGGGCGCGCTGAGGCCGGTCTACCGCGACAACGAGTTTGCGCTCTATCGGATCGGCGGCGACACCGCCGGTGCATCTCCCGGACACCGCAGAGCGACAGTGATCGCACACGTGGCGTGGCTGGCGATGCTGATCGTGGGCGCTGCCGGCGCGGTGGTCATTGGATGGCGGCGCCGCCGGGTCAGCCCCGGCCGCTCACTAAGCCGCTGACCATGTGCCCGGTTTGCACCGCTTCCAGCACATTGCGCATCGAATCGGCGCTCTGGGTCCAGGAGAACTCGCCGCTACGCGTCTGTGCCTTGGCGCCGAGTTGGTCGCGCAGCACCGGATCGGAAAGCAATTCCTCGAGTCGATCCACCAGCTCGGGATGATTGTCGACCAAAATCCCGGTCACCTCGTCGACGATCG
Organism: uncultured Actinomycetota bacterium; assembly: GCA_963784665.1. Taxonomy (GTDB): domain Bacteria; phylum Actinomycetota; class Actinomycetes; order Mycobacteriales; family Mycobacteriaceae; genus Mycobacterium. The sequence goes on along the minus strand of CAWASA010000013.1, from coordinate 143,271 downwards.
AGTCAGACAGGCCGCCCGAGGACTGGTAGCCGATGGTCGGCACCTTGTGCTGGGCTGCCTCGACGACCGCCAGACCCCATCCCTCCTTGCGTGAGGGCAGCAGGTGCACCCACGAGCTCTGCAGGACATGGTGTTTGGTCACGTCGTCGACGTGGCCGTGGAAAGTCACCGCAGCGCAGATGCCGAGCCGTTGGACGTGGTCGACGAGCCGCTGTCGCCACCAGCCGTCGCCGACGATGTCGAGGTGCAGACCCGGTATCCGCGGCAGCAGCTCCGCGACTGCTTCCAGCGCGTCTTCGATCTGCTTGTGCGGTACCAACCGCGACAGCACAACCACTCGGGGTGCGGGCGCGCGGGGGCCGGACAACGTTTGCCCCGGCGCCTCATCGAGGCCGTTGCGCACCACCGCGATCTGCGCGTTGTCGACACCAAGTGCCACCAGGTCGCGGGCCGACGGCAACGATACCGTCACGTATTGATTGCGCCGGTTCACCCATGGCGACACCGTCGACTCGACAAACCAGCCGAGCCGACCGAGCATCGGCCCGGCTACCGGCCACTGCTCGCGGTGGCAATGATGGACCAGCACTACCACCCGTCGGCCGTAGACCAGCCGGGCAAGGAACGGCAAGCCGTTCTGCGTGTCGACGACCACATCGGGCCGCACTCGACGCAGCGGCCCGAGCCCGAACCGTGCCCCTAATTCGTGCAGGGCCATCGCCAGCAACGCCCAGACGTACACCGAGTACCGGCCACCGGCGCGGTTGATCCTTACCCCATCGACCACTTCGCGGCGAGGCGCGCCCGCATAGCGGGCGGTGCGCAGCGTGACAGCAATCCCCGATGCGGCCAGCTGCGCGCCGATGCGCTGTAAGTAGGCTTCGCTGCCGCCGCCCTGCGGGTGCCCGGTGTCGCGCCAGCACAGCAGCAGTACGGCGCGCAGATCAGACATCGTCCGTCAGCCTAGCCCGCCCGACGATGTGGCCCCCAACCGCGCGAGCGTGAAGCTGGCTTCACGTTCGGCGCCCAGCGTGAAGCTAGCTTCACGCTCGCCGGGAAGGTGGCCAGCCGTAGGGTGTGGCCGATGGCTGCCACCGACATCTTCGCTCGCCGGGCAACACTGGCCCGCTCGCTGCGGCTACTGTCGGAGTTTCGCTACGAGCAGTCGGACGCCGCACGCTTCTATGGCGCTCTGGCCGCCGACACCGCAGCGATGGTGAGTGATCTGTGGCTGGCCACCCGCGGCGAGCCCCCGGCCGGCCGCACGCTGCTCGACGTCGGCGGCGGGCCCGGATACTTTTCGGCGGCGTTTGCCGATGGCGGTTTCCGCTACGTCGGTGTCGAACCGGACCGGAGCGAGATGCACGCGGCCGGACCCGCTTTCGTCGGGGCGACCGACGCATTCGTGCGAGCGTCGGGCATGGCGCTGCCTTTCGCCGATGACTCGGTGGACATCTGCCTGTCCTCTAACGTCGCCGAACACGTGCCGCGGCCGTGGCAGCTCGGTGGCGAGATGCTGCGGGTGACCAAGCCGGGCGGGCTGGCCGTGCTGTCGTACACCGTCTGGCTAGGCCCCTTTGGTGGTCACGAGATGGGCCTGTCCCACTATCTGGGCGGTGCCCGCGCCGCGGCTCGTTACGCCCGCAAACACGGTCATCCGGCCAAAAACAACTACGGGTCGTCGTTGTTCGCGGTGTCGGTTGCCGACGGTCTGAACTGGGCCGTTAGCACCGGCGCCGCCGTCGCCGCATTTCCCCGCTACCACCCCCGATGGGCGTGGTGGCTGACATCCGTGCCGCTGCTACGAGAGTTCTTGGTGAGCAATCTGGTGCTGGTGCTCCAACCGCGATGATCTGAGGAAATTACTTGACTGAAACATGTTCTTGTTTTGCATCCGGCTTGGGTAGGGTGGCGCCATGAGCGATAGCCACAGATGCGAATACGACAAACTTTTCATCGGCGGCAAGTGGACGGAACCGTCGACCTCCGAAGTCATCGAGGTGCACAGCCCGGCCACCGGCGAGTACGTCGGCAAGGTGCCGATGGCAGCGGCGGCCGACGTGGACGCCGCCGTCGCCGCGGCCCGCGCCGCATTCGACAACGGCCCTTGGCCCACGACGCCGCCGACCGAGCGCGCGGCCGTCATCGCCGCGGCGGCCAAGTTGATGGAGGACCGCAAGGAGCAGTTCACCGCCCTGCTCGCCGCCGAGACCGGTCAGCCGCCGACCATCATCGAGGCGATGCACTGGATGGGTTCGATGGGGGCGCTGAACTTCTTCGCCACTGAAGCGGTCGACCAGGTCAAGTGGAAGGAGACCCGCAACGGCTCCTACGGGCAGACGATCGTCCATCGGGAGCCGGTCGGCGTGGTGGGCGCGATCGTGGCCTGGAACGTGCCGCTGTTCCTGGCGGTCAATAAGCTGGGCCCCGCGCTGCTGGCCGGCTGCACCGTGGTGCTCAAGCCGGCCGCCGAAACACCGTTGAGCGCAAACGCTTTGGCGGAGGTACTCGCCGAGGCCGGCCTACCCGAGGGTGTGCTGTCGGTGGTGCCCGGCGGGATCGAAACCGGTCAGGCGCTGACGTCCAACCCGGACATCGACATGTTGACCTTCACCGGCAGCTCGGCCGTCGGCAAGGAGGTCGGCAAGCGGGCCGCGGACATGCTCAAGCCATGCACTTTGGAGCTGGGCGGCAAATCGGCGGCCATCATCCTCGAGGATGTCGATCTGGCCGCGGCGATTCCCATGATGGTGTTCTCCGGCGTGATGAACGCCGGGCAGGGCTGCGTGAATCAGACGCGCATCCTGGCACCGCGTTCGAGGTACGACGAAATCGTCGATGCGGTAAGCACTTTCGTGCAAGCGCTACCGGTGGGGCTGCCATCGGATCCGGCCGTTCAGGTCGGGCCGCTGATCTCGGAGAAGCAGCGGGCCCGGGTCGAGGGATACATCGCCAAAGGCATCGAAGAGGGCGCACGGTTGGTGTGCGGCGGCGGCCGTCCCGAAGGCCTGGACAACGGATTCTTCGTACAGCCCACGGTGTTCGCCGACGTCGACAACAAGATGACGATCGCCCAGGAGGAGATCTTCGGGCCGGTGCTTTCCATCATCCCCTATGACACCGAAGACGACGCGATCAAGATCGCCAACGATTCGGTCTACGGACTGGCCGGCAGCGTGTGGACCACCAACGTGCCGCACGGCATCGAGATCTCTGAGAAGATCCGCACCGGCACATACGGCATCAACTGGTATGCCTTTGACCCCGGCTGCCCGTTCGGCGGCTACAAGAACTCCGGCATCGGCCGCGAGAACGGACCCGAAGGCGTCGAGCACTTCACCCAGCAAAAGAGTGTGCTGATGCCGATGGGCTACACCGTCGACAGCTAGCAGCCAGGTAGCGGCTCCGCCTCGAGCATGCAGCTGGCCTCACGGTCCTGTTGGAGCGTGAGGCCGGCTTCACGCTGGTCGGATGACGAGCAGCCCTGGAGCTCGTAAGCGTCGCATCACCGACCAGTCACCAGCGGAGTACACCTCCGGCTACGGTTTATGTAAAACATCATAATAACCAGATTGTTACCTTCCCGCTGACCGAGACCCTTGACAGCCCACTCTCGCTATTCGTAGTGGTCTAACTCATACTTAGGGAATAAAAGTTGCTTGCTCTCCCGATGTCTTATATGCTCCCGAGCATAATCATGGGCCGCCGGCCCCGGCGCATGAGTGCAGCACACAGGCCGGGAGAAAATAATGTGGATCATCGAGCTCAACGTCGCCGGCTACCAGTTCACTCGCGAGATGCCCGACTTGCGGCGCCCGAAATTCCGCTTCAACCCGCGTAATATGCACTGGCCGGTATTGCGGCACTCACACGCTGCATGACGCTAGCCATGGGAGGTACGACAGTGCCGACTATCAGCGAAACGACGCGGGATTGTCCTCCGACCAAACGGGGCGGTACCCGCGCAAAGATGCTGGCCAGCGCAGCTGAGGTAATGCGTGAGCGCGGAGCGGCCGGTGTGACCATCGACGCCGTGCTCGCCCGCAGCGGCGCACCGCGGGGCTCGGTTTACTACCATTTCCCCGACGGGCGCAATCAGATTCTCACCGAGGCGCTGCGGTATTCCGGTGACTCCATTACCGCCATGATCGACGACGCTGCCGAGCGGGGCGCCAAGGTCCTGCTGCGCGAGTTCGTCGAGTTCTGGGAACGCCTGCTGGCCGACGGCGATTTCAACGCCGGCTGCGCAGTGGTGGCAGCAGCCATCGGCTCAGACGACGACGATCCCAAGCTTTCCGCCGAGGCCGGCGGCATCCTGGGTCGCTGGTGTACCGCACTGACCCGGGCGTTCGTCAACGACGGCTTCGATGACACTGACGCCGCGTCGCTGGCCGTGATGTCGATCGCCGCGCTGGAAGGCGCCGTCGTGCTGTCCCGTTCGACCCGCAATGCCGATCCGCTACGCCAGGTTGGCGAACAGCTCGAATTCCTCATCAAGGCAAGGGAATTCGTTGTTCGCAACGGAATTCCAGGCAAGCCGTTACCGGCCAGCGGCTCGCCGTGATCGTCAGTCGCTGGCCGGTAGCGGCTTGACTTCTTTGAGGTGCAAGGGGGTCTGGCCAACGCTCAGGCTCCCGGCGCCCGGCTTGGTCACCAGCACCTCGGCGCCGGTTTCGTCGACGTAGCGCTTGCCCATCACGGTGCCGTCGGCAAACGCCGGGTCGGGTTCGCCGGACCGCTCGGCGCCTATCGGCACCATCGGCGCACCGCCACAACGCAGGTCGTCGAGGCTGTCGGCACTTCTGACGACGATCACCTGCGTGTCGCATACCTGGCTGGCGAGGCGGGTTCCGTTCTTGATCATGATTTCGTCCTCTGACACATCTCTTACTGCTCGGCCGGTGCGGCGCGCAGTCCGTCAACGATCTGGCGGCGAAGCACCTTGCCGGTGGCGGTGGTTGGCAGCTCGTCGCGAAACACTACCCGGTCGGGGGTACGCGACCCGCGCAAGCGTTGGCGGACATGCTCCCGGAGTTCCTCGGGGTCGGGATCGATACCCGCCGCCGGCACCACCACGGCGACAATCGCTTGGCCCCACTGCGGATCGTCGACACCGACCACGGCGACGTCGTGTACATGGGAATGCTCGATGAGCACCTCCTCCAGCTCGGCGGGCGAGATGTTCTCACCACCGCGGATGATGGTGTCGTCGCTGCGTCCACTGATGAACAGGTAGCCATCTTCGTCGAGGAGGGCGATGTCGCGGGTCGGGAACCAGCCGTCGTCATCGAGCACCGAGCCGATCCCGGCGTAGCGACCCGACACCTGCTCGCCGCGCACAAACAGTTCACCGCTTTCGCCCGGCGGCAGCACCGCGCCGGTTTCGTCGCGGATCTGCAGCTCGATGCCGGGCACCGGCCGCCCGACCGATCCCAATCGTTTGGCGACGTGGGCGGCCGACGCGGACTGCGCCCCGCGGTGGTCGTCCGGAGTCAGCACCGCGATCGTCGAGCTCGTCTCGGTCAGGCCGTAGGCGTTGACGAAGCCGACGTGCGGCAACAGTTCGAGCGCCCGGCGGACCAGCGGCAGGCCCACCTTCGAGCCGCCGTAGGCCAGGTTGCGCAGCGACGGCAGCTGATGGCCGCCGGCCTTCAGCACTATGACGATACGGTCCAGCATGGTGGGCACCACCGTCGCGGTGGTCACCTGCTCGGCGTCGATCAGCCGCACCCATTCTTGCGCGTCGAAATGAGGCAGGTAGACCATCTTGCGGCCGGCGTACAGGTTCGACAGCGCGGCACTGACCCCGGCGATGTGATAGGGAGGCACGCAGATCAGCGCGGCCTCGCTTACTTGGGCCGACTCAAACTCCACCGTGCTGGTGACATAGCTGGTCAGGTTGTTGTGCGAGAGTTCGACGGCCTTGGGCGCCGACGTGGTGCCCGAGGTGAACAGCACAATCGCCACGGAGTCCGGATCCGGGAATTCCGCGGCCGGCTCGGCGCTGTGGGCCGTTGTCAGGAATTCGTCGGTGGTCATCACCCGATCAGACGCGTCGCCGAGCATGTCCCGGTAGCGGCTGTCGACGATCACCAGCGGTTCGGGCAGCCGTTCGATCAGCGCCTGAATGCCGTCCGCGGACAGCCGGTAATTGATCGGAGTGAAGGCCAGACCGGCGCGTGCCGCGGCGAAGATCAGCACCGGCAGCATCGCTCCGCCGGTGCCCACGTAGGCCACGTGTTTGGCATTCGAGCCCGCGATCACCCCCGCGCCGCCGTCGGCAAGATCGCTGAGCTGCTGCGTGGTCAGCCGCATATCTTCGGAGACAACGGCCGTGCGTTCGGGGTTGCTCGACGCGGCCATCTCCAGCAGCAACGAAATGCTCATCCTCGATCTTTCTGGATCCCACCACTTTACAAATCTAAGCCGTAGTGTAACTCATCGTTTCACGGCAGGCTCGGGCCCGCAGTGTCCGCGGGGTGATCGCCAGCTTCGCGCGCGACGGTTTTCCCCTACCGCCGGGCCGAAATTCGGGGGATCCAGCGTGGGACGTTCTGGCGGTACTCGACGTATTCACTGCCAAAGCGCTTCACCAGATGGGGTTCTTCCCAGAGCCGGATGACGATCGCCTGGACGGCGGAAAAGACCGCGAACCACAGCAACAGCCAACCGGACGCGGTAACGGCCGCCTCCCCCAGCAGGATGCACACCACTCCGGTGATCATCGGGTTGCGGACGTGCCGGTACGGGCCACGCACCACGAGGTGGACCGGCTCTCCGAGCACCCTGCCGACCCCGAGCGTGCCCTTTCCCACTCGGTCGAAGAGCGCCACGGTCCAGATCAACAGCGCCACACCGACGGCGATCAGCACGCCGCCGGCGATCACCAGGCCGATGGTCGCCGGAGAACTCATCTCCGGCGCCCGCACGCCGGCCGCGATCACGATGAGCCCAGGGATGACAAGCGTCATCGTGACCGGCGCGACCAGGAAAGAGATCAGGTGTCGCCACCACAACCGTCGGTCACGCGTCTTTTCTGTCATGTCAGCCATGTCAGCCTCCTTATACTTCAACTTTCGTTGAACAAACCCAGGCTACGCCCGCAGTCGGGCGATGGTCAACGGTTGTTGAAGTATGCTGTCGCCCATGGCGGAAACCCGACGCGCGGGACGGTGGCGCACTGGTCAGCAGAGCAGGCAGCGCATCATCGACGCGGCACGCGAACGTTTCATGCGCGACGGGTATGAACGGGCCACCGTCCGCGCGATCGCCGCCGACGCCGGTGTGGATGTCGCGATGGTCTATTACTTCTTCGACAGCAAGGAAGGGCTTTTCACCGCGTCAGCGCTGACCGGTCCCGAGCACCCGCTGCACCAGCTGGCTGCGCTCCTCGACGAGGGACCAGAGCAGGTCGGCCCGCGGCTGGTGCGCCGGTTCCTCGAGCACTGGGACGCCGGCGCCGAATTCGAGCCGCTGCTGACGCTGTGGCGTTCAGCGGCGATCCAGCCTCAGGCGCGAAAGGTGCTGCACGACAGCCTTGCCGGTCCCGTCGCTAACCGGGTCGCAGCGGAATTCGGGGTCGCCGATGCCGAGTTGCGGGTCGAGCTGGTCGCCAGTCATCTGGCCGGGCTGGCATTCGCGCGTTACCAGCTGAAGATCGAGCCGATCGCCTCGACCAGCGTTGAGGACTTGGTCGGCTGGCTCGGGCCGACGGTGCAGCGCTACCTGGCCGGTTAGGTCCCGGTCCAGCGGGGCGGGCGCTTCTCGGCGAAGGCGATCGCGCCCTCCTTGGCGTCGTTGGACATGAAGATCGGGGCCAGGATCTTTATCTGCTCGGCGAATCTGTTCTCCGGGCCCCAGCCGCGGGACTCGGTGATGATCCGCTTGGTGGCGGCCACCGCGAGCGGCCCGTTGGCGGTGATCTTTTCGGCTAGCGCGATGGCCGCGTCCAGCGCCGTTCCGGGCTCGGCCAACACGTTGACCATTCCCAGCGCATGCGCGCGTTCGGCCGGCAGGTTGTCACCGGTGAGCGCCAGCTCCATGGCGATCGCATAGGGGATGCGCTCCGGCAGCCGCAATAATCCGCCACCGCCGGCCACCAGACCGCGCTTGACCTCCGGGATACCGAAGGCCGACTCTCGCGACGCCACGATCAGGTCGGTGGCCAGCGCCAGCTCGGTGCCCCCGGCCAAGGCGAATCCTTCTACCGCGGCGATCAGCGGCTTGACCGGCGGACGTTCGGTGAAGCCCATGCCGCGTCCCTCGACGACGACGTTCTCGCCCCGGGCGAATGCCTTGAGGTCCATGCCGGCGCAGAACGAGCCGCCCGCGCCGGTCAGGATTCCCACCGACAGGCCGGCGTCGTCGTCAAGGCGATCCATGGCGTCGGCCAGGCCCCGGCTGACCGCGGCGTTGACGGCGTTCTTGGCCTTCGGCCGGTTGATCGTGATGATCAGGATCCGATCCCGTTGTTCGACCAGGACTTCGGGTTCGGTGTTGCTGGCCTCTTCATTCCCAGTGTTCACGGTGCCGCACAGCTCCTTCAGATATTGGTGGCTGCTGTCCGACCGATGGTAACGGTCGGCCAGAACGCCATAAACATGCCCCGAGATTCGGGTTACCGTGTGACGACGTTGCCCAACAAGCCGAGCCGATCAGGCTGGCGCCATCGCGGTCTCGACGACCGTTAGTTCGTCGGAAAGCCCTGCAGCCCTTCGTATCTCGATGAAGTCAGCGACCATGGCGTCCGTTACCTCATGCGGGTCTTTGAGCGTGGCGCCGTCGGACAGCACCGAGATGTTGAGCTGGTCGACATAACTCCACACGGTGATGTTGAGGCCACTGCCGGCGGTCAACGGCCCCACCGAATAGATCTCGGTGACCAGTGCCCCGCCAACCCGGCCGCGTTCGCGGGGGCCGGGGACGTTCGAGATGTTGAGGTTGAGGATTTTGTTCTGCCCGTCACGGCTGGACGCCCACCGGAAGAAGGCTTGGGTGGGTGCGGGAGGCATATAGGCCGCCCACCGGCTGACCAGCTCCGGTCCCATCAGCTGGTGACTTTCCTTGGCCGAGATGGCGTTCCCGTGGCTGCACCGCACCCGCTCCAGCGGGTCGTCGGAATCGGTCGGGAGTGCTACCAGCATTCCGCTGAAGCGGTTCCCGGAGATCCGCTCGGGCGAGAAGTCGAAACTCACCGGTACCGACGCCAGCAGTGGATCGGCTTTGCCGTCGTACCGCAATAGCAACGTGCGCAGCGCGCCGGTCGATAGGGCAAGGACCATGTCGTTGATGGTCGCCCCGAGCCGCTTACCGGTCTCCTTGACGTCGGCGAGCGCCAGGGTGGCGGTGGCGAACCTGCGTTCCGGGGTGAGCTTGTGATTCATGAAAGTCGGTGGCGGCTCGAATGGCCGGGTCAGTTCCGGTGAAAGTTTGCGCGAGCTGCGGCGCACCCGGCCCAGACCCTGTGTCGTGTAACGGATTGTCGCGGGGATCCGCCCGACGTGGCGCAGGTGATCCGCGAATGCCGAACTCATCAGCTGCCCGGTGGTGGGAGCCGGGTCGGGCAGGTACGGACCGCCCTCCGGCCCGGTCTGCAGGTCCATGCCACGGGCCATCAGGTTCGCCGAGGCGACACCATCGGCGAGCGCGTGGTGAACCTTGCCGACCACCGCGATCCGGTTGTTGGCCAGGCCCTCGACGAAGTACATCTCCCACAGCGGACGGCTACGGTCGAGCGGGGCGCTGGCGATACGCCCGATTGCCTCGTCCAGTTCCCGACGCCCACCGGGCGCGGGTAGCCGCCAAGGGCGGATGTGGTAGTCGAGGTCGACGTCGCAGTGCTCCCGCCACATCGGATGGTGCAACTGGAACGGGATCTCGACAAGCTGATAGCAGAACGGCTCCAGCTTTTTCAGCCGGCCGCCGATGACTTGGCGAAATGCTTTGATATCGAAGTCAAGCCGATCAGAGTCCAGTTCAATCACAGCGGCTTTGATGGTGTGCATGTGCACGTTCGGCGTCTCGCTGTACAGCAGAACCGCGTCCCACCCGCTCAGCCGTTTCACCGCTGTCCCTTACCCATAAAGGGACCATACTCAGCGGCGAGCGCTCACATGACCTCTTTGGTCCCGATCCGCGTCTTCGTGCGGTAGACGTGGTTGAGGAACAGTGCAGTGGCATGCGCCGCCACACCGGCCCGCTCCCCGTCAATGAGGTCGTACGCGTGGCCCGCCCCGGGCAGCTCCAGGTAGCCGACCATCGAATGCGAGACCGCCCGCAACCGATCGACGAAGTACCGCGCCTGCTCGACCGGGATGACGCTGTCTTTACTGCCGTGAATCACCAAGAACGGTGGTGCATTCCGGTGCACGCGCGCGATCGGCGACGCATCGCGGAACACCTCCGGGTGACGGGCAATCTTGCGTTTGACCACCACCCGCTCCAGGAAATCGACGAACCGAACACGTTCCGGAGTGGAGCGGTCCTCCCAGTCGTAGCGGCCGTAGATTCCGACCACCGCATCTACCGAACTGTCGGCGCCCTCCGGCAGCTTCTCCTGGTACTGAGGATCCTCGGGGGTGAGCCCGGCCAGTGCGGACAGGTGCCCGCCGGCCGAACACCCCGCTACGGCAACGAAATCGCGTTCACCGCCGAACTTGTCGACGTTGGCTCGCGCCCATGCGATGGCTGTCTTGACGTCGGTGATGTGGCGAGGCCAGCGGTGATGCGGCGCGACGCGGTAGTCGATCGCCAGGCACACCCAGCCCTGTTCCGCCAGCCGCGACATCAGGGCAGACCCCTGCCCCATGCACCTGCCGTGCACCCAGGCGCCGCCCGGGACGAAGATCAGGACCGGCGCCGGTTGCGCGGGCAGCTCCTTGCGGCGCCAAACGTCGAGCACCTGCGCGGGGCTGTCACCGTAGTGGACTCCGCGGCGGTAAAGGTAGCGGCGCTGACGCATCGCATCCCAAATCGGTGGCGTCCGCTGCGCTGCGGGCCATTCGAGGTCGAGATCTGCGGCCGATACGACCCCTCGCAGAGCTGCCAGGGAGACCTCGTGCGTGCTCTCCCGATCACGGCGGCGTACGTCGTTGATGCCCGGCTTCAGCCAATCCTTGGTCATTGCCGATATGGCCTGCGGCGCGTGCCGGGCGCCCCAAACACCCATCGCGGTCACCCCGCCCAGCGGCTCGAGGTGCTTGCCGACGACTGGCAGCGACGCTCCCGCGACGCTCAAGGCCAGTGCATAGTCGCCGGGACGGGCCCGCAGCAACCATTTCATGCAAGGAGTCATGCCCGGTCCCCTCACCGTCATGCAGGGGACTGTACCCCCGAGCGGTGCGCCGAAACTGACGATTGCGTAGAAGTTAAGTTCGTGCCGCGAACACATTCACGCACACGGTTGCCGTGTGCAGCGCTAGCACTGGTGGATGGAAGTATCGCTATTCGCTGCACAAGTGGCCAATGAGCACAGGAGGCTCACAGCGCCGCGAGGCTTGCGATCACCCGGCCGCCAATCAGACGGACGCCGGTCAGCGTCAGACCCACTTGTGCGGCCAGCGTGGCGGCGCCGTCCACTCCGACCGATGCCCAGCGGAACCAGGGCCCGACCTCGCACGCCGACTCCAGACGGACCCATCGCGAACGGATGCCGATGGTCTCGGCGTCGAACTCGGCGACACAACGCCCGCCGCGGGCCAGCAGCTCGACGGCGCGCCCAAGAATCCGTCGCGGGTCTCCGCCGAGACCGACATTGCCGTCGACCAGCAAAACCGTCTGCCACAGACCCGTTCCGGGCAGCGGCTCGAACACGTCGCCCAACAGGGCCGGCGCACCACCGCGCCCCGCCAGGCGGATCGCGGTCGCAGACCGATCGATACCGAGCGCGGGTATCCCCCGCTGAATCAGCCTCGCCACCAACCGTCCCGGGCCGCAGCCCAACTCGATCGTCGGCCCGATGCACATCTGCGTGACGGCTTCGTCGAAGACCTCATCGAAGGCGCCGCCGGATCCGTCTGATCCGTCTGGGGGGCATCGCACACCCAACCAGCGGTGCGCAGGCAGGGGCCGCAGCTCACCGTCGTCATGACGGACCCAACACAGCTCGCCGTCAAGTGCCCGATCGTAGAGATGCCCCAGCATTCACGTCCCTCGCGTCCTGCCTCACCGGGCGGCCCGCGCTCGGTCCCTGGAAGGGACGTTGCGACGACGAACCAGCAAACGCCAACATGCTGACGCCTACCGCGTTCGCCAGCACTCCCACCGATACCCCGATCCTCGCTCGGCTAATCCACACCTTCGCATGGGCACGTACCGACCCGGGCGAGGGGTTCACTCACCAATGACAAAGCCGCGCCGCCACCTGCGATCAGGCATGAACTTTGCCGTCGGTTCGCAGCTGAATGGTCCCGGTGTCGTCGGCGTGCACGGGGTAGGCGCTAACCGTCGCCCCGCCGTTGGCGACCTCGCACCCGGTTGTCAGGTCGTAGGTGAAGCCGTGCAGCGGGCAGATGACGACGCGGTTGTCGATGAGGCCGTCGGCCAGTGGACCGCCACGGTGCGGGCATACCGCGTCAAGCGCCCGCAACGAGCCGTCACGGAGCCGGAAGATGGCGATCTGTCGAAAGTCGACGACAAAGGTGCGGCCTTGTCCGACCGGGATCTGGTCCACCGGGCCCAAAGGGACGTGGGTCATCGGACCGACACCTGCTGCAATGGGATCAACGGCAGCGCGGATCGCGGTATGAATCGATCGACTTCTGCATGCGCGCGTCGAGGTCAGCGGCGATGCCGGTGTGGTCTGCGTCGGTAATACTTGACCGATGCCGAACAGCGACGTACACCCAGAGCTACGCCGCATCGCCCGCGTCGCCCCCCGACGACTGGTCGGTCCCCGGACTCTGCCGATAATGCGGGCCTTGCTTGCGTTGAGGGGGCGCCTCAGCGATCACGGCGACGTGGAGGTGATCACGCTAGGTTCGGGAGCCGGTGTTCGGCTGTTCCGGCCCGTCGGCATCAGTGAACCAGCGCCCGCGCTGCTGTGGATCCACGGCGGTGGATACGTGTTGGGCACCGCGCAACAGGATGACCGATTGTGCCGCCGGTTCAGCAGAACGCTGGGCATCACCGTAGCGTCGGTGGAATACCGGGTAGCGCCGGAACATCCGTACCCCGCACCGCTGGAAGACTGCTACTCCGCGTTGACCTGGCTGGCCGGACTACCCTCGGTGGACCCGCGGCGGGTGGCGATTGGCGGCGCCAGCGCCGGCGGCGGCCTCGCCGCGGCCCTGGCCCTGCTGGCCCGCGACCGCGCCGAAGTCACCCCCGCATTCCAGCTCCTGACGTATCCCATGCTCGATGACCGCAGTTCCTCCACCGCCCACAATTCGAACTACCGGCTGTGGAACCCGCGCAGCAATCACTTCGGCTGGACGGCATATCTCGGCGATGCTGATCCGCAGGTCGCCGTCCCGGGGCGGCGCACCGACCTGAGCGGGCTGCCGCCGGCATGGATCGGCGTCGGCACCCACGACTTGTTCCACGACGAAGACCTGGCCTATGCCGACGGCCTGGCGGACGCCGGGGTGCCGTGCCAGGTCGAAGTCGTTCCGGGCGTCTTCCACGGCTTCGACATGGTGGTATCGAAAGCCCAAGTATCACAGCGGTTTTTCGACAGCCAATGCGCGAGTTTGCGCGCTGCGCTCACCCCGGCCGGTTGATCGCCCGTCACATCGCGAAGTAAACCAGCTCGCCACCGATGATCGTGGCCGCCACCATGCCAGCGTCCAGCTCGGCCAGCGCCGTCGCCGGTGGCTCCGTCAACACACAGAGGTCCCCCGGCTGCCCGGTCTCGACGGTCCGCGCCCGGCCTGGCTGATCCGACCGTCCGAGAAACATTGTCAAAGCCTCTCGCGCCGAGACACATTCGTTCGCATTGAGAACGCGGCCGCTGACTGTGGTGCGGTATACGGCGGCGCGCATCGCCGTCCATGGGTCGCCGTGGCCGAACGGCATGTCGGTAGACAGAGCCACTGGCACCATCGCGTTCAGCAGGGATGCGACCCGCCATAGCTGACCGTGCTCGGCGGCGGGGACCTCGGCGAGGTACTGGTCGCCGCGCTCGGCGACGAAGTTGGGCTGTGTCACCACCGTGACCCCGAGTTCAGCGACGTCGGCCAGATTGTCGTCAGGTACGACCGCGGCATGCTCGATGCGATCCAGCGGATGGCCACCGGCGGCACGCAGGGCTGCAATGGTCACCAGGAGTTGGGCTGCGGTCACGCAGTGCACGGCGACCGGTCGGCCATCGTTGTGGTGATCGGCAATCCAGTCCGTCAGGGAGTCCAGGTCAAGACGGTCATCCTGCAGGATTTTCTTACCCGGCGACAGGAAACGCAGCTGTGGCCGAAACTCGCCGCGACGGTGCGCCACCAAAAGCGAGACCATGTCGTCGGCGTCGAGGTCAGGGGTGGCGTCGGTGACCCCGGTGACGCCGTAAGCGGTGATTCGGCGGCTGAGTTCTGCGAGGTCGCTTTCGCGCCGCGCCACCGCATCCGACCAGCCGTGGTCGGCGCTGCGCAGGCGCCCGTCGGGATGTTCGGCCAGACCGACCCGGCCCAGTGCGGCGGAGTTGAGGATCCACAGCGCACCGCTGCGGTGCTGGATGCGCACCGGAATGTCGCGCACCACGGCATCAAGAGCCGTCCGGTCTAACTCCCCGGCGACCGACTCGTGATAGCCGACGGCGCGAATCCACCCGTCGGGACCAGGCGTGGCATTCGACAGTAGTTGTGTCAGCTCAGCTTTGGTGCTGACGCCGGGCGGTCCGACGAAAAACGAATCCAACGCAGAAGCCGCCGAGCGCAAGTGCACATGGTGGTCGTGGAGTCCGGGCAGAACGGTTCCGCCACCGGCGTAGAGCACACCCTCCCCGTGCCTGGCGATCAGGCCGTCACCCACCTGTTCGATCTGCGCACCGACCCGGATGTCGGCCATCCTGCCGTCCAGCAATGTCGCTCGCTGAATCAGCATGGTAGACAACGTCTTTCGGAGACAAGGCGGCGCACGTCTCCGTTGTCTGCGCCCAGCCCGGGCGCTGGTCCGGATGCCGGCGGAACCGGGGGTGGGAGCGCCGGGCACTGGGAGGCCGACGCCTCCGTTGGCAACGCGGCATAGGTCGCGGCGACGCCGGCCATCGACACCTCGATCAACTCGCCGCCACCCCGGCCCAACGATTCGGCCACCGCCAAGGTCGCCTCCAGTCCCGTCAGCGGATCGGCGATGGCGTCGCAGCAGAACACCGGTCCATCGACGGCAGCACCCACCAGGCCACCGCCTACCGCGGCGTCATCGCCGAACGCCGGTCGTCGGTCGTCGTCATACCCGGTGATGCGCAGCCAGATTCGCCCTGCTCGTGGCGCAACGTGGTCTGGGCCCAGCCTCCGCCGCACCAGAGCCGACGGGCGCGAGCCTTCGATCACGATGTCGGCCACCGCGAGCAACTCGCGCAGCTCATCGGGTTGGGTGTCGAAATCGACACAGTAAGAAAGCTTTCCGCTGTTTACCCAGTCGAAGAAAGCACGATTGCCTCCTCGGGTACCGTCCGGGCGGCGCGGGCTTTCCACTTTGACGACGGTAGCTCCAGCGCCTGCCAGCAACTGTCCACACAGCGGGCCCGCCCACATCGACGACAAGTCGGCGACCAGCAGACCCGTCAACTGACGTTGCCAAGCTCGAGGGCCCATTCGGCGTATCCGCGGCGGTGTCGCCGTCACCTCACCCAGGCCGGCCGCCGGGATGTCGAGCAGGGCCGCCCGCTCGATGATCGCGGAGACCAGATGCGTTGCAGCCCACTGCTGCAGCATCGGCAAGGGGTTGACAGGAACGTCATCGACCTGCAGCAGCGCGGGGATCGCGGCGACGTCGTCGGGGCGGGAGAGCGTGAGTGCGCACCAGCCGTCTCGGGCCGCAAGTAATCGGGTGCCGCCACCGGGCGACACCCGGCCGCCGCGGCGCAATCCCAGCAGTCCGGCCCGCCCGGTGAGCAGGGTGGCCGCTTCGACGGCGACACCCGTGCGGTCGCCGACCGCACCGGCAACGTGCGCGGCGCGGGTCAGCACGTTCGCGCGGGAGAAGTCGGGTGGCCCGTCGGACAGTCCGGTCAGGTAGGCCAGCCCGCTGCTCCCCCACTGGGACGCCGCGCAGCTCACGACCACCATTGTGCGCGTCGGTCAGGTTTGCTCAGAAATGCAGGGCGCTGAACCGCCAGTCCAGCACTGGCCGGTCCGGCTCGCCCGCCTCGTCGCTGACCGCGTAGACCAGCGACCGCAGTCCCAGGGTGCCGCCGTGATCGCTCGGCTCGGCGGACTCGACGTGTAGCTCGCTGTACACGGTGTCGCCCTCGTGGACGGGACCGGTGTGATCGCAGGACTCCCAGCCCAGGACTGTGCCCAAATTGGGCAATAACCTGCTTGCCTGCGCGAGTGCCAGCCCGATGGTGTGTCCGCCGTACACCAGCCGGCGTCCGCCGACTCGTGAATCATGGTGGGTGGCAGCGATATTCAGTGTGAGTCGAGCCAGTTCGGGCGCGCTGCTGACCACGTCGCCGGTGCTGTGCAGCACCGCACCGGCCATATCGGTGTCGAAATGTGGACCGGGAACGCGGCTTCGGAAAACCTCGCCGTTCCATTGCCCGGTTGGATCGGAGGCCGGCGGAGCGGCGTCGGCGCCGATGGCCGACAGATCATCGCCGGGCCGGTCAGATCCATCTTTGAAGGGACGCCAGTCCGGGCTGGCCGGCAACATGGCGCACCGGTAAAAGTCGAGCACCAACCGATCGGCCTGGTCGATGGTAATCATCCGCAGCGCTGCCATTCCCGTCGGCGCACGACCCGGCTTGAGCGAGTTGGCGCGCAGCCCAGCCACTTCGGTGCGGGTGTAAATGGTGTCGCCGATGACAGGGAAGCGGTGAAACGTGAGCCCGCGGTAGAACAGGTTGGCCTTGACTCGCCGGGTGACCAATGTCGACTGCCCGATCGCGACGTCACAGACCAACGCCGGATGTGCCAGCGGCCCTGGCACGCCGGTCACAGCGGTGCAGAGAACAGCGTCCAGCGCCAGTCGCAGCCGGTCTCCCACGATCGCCTGATGGGCGGCGGCCAACCCCGAGGACAGTGTCATCGCCGGCGCCCAGTCGAACACCTGGCCTATCGAGAGGTCATCGAAGTAGGGCCCGCCTTCACGCTGACCCGCGTACCCGATACCGGTGCCGTTCATAGTCACAAAGCCACATGCTGGCAGGCTGTCAAACCGAGGGGCAACGCGACCCGGGTGTTCGCGTATTCCGACTGATCAGGGTGGTCACAGGTGAGCAGTGAGCGCAACGACGAAGAGGACATGCTGGTCGCCACGGTGCGGGCGTTTATCGACCGCGACGTCAAACCGACCGTCCGCGAGGTCGAGCACGCCAACACCTATCCCGAAGCGTGGATCGAACAGATGAAGCAGATAGGCATTTACGGCCTGGCCATCCCGGAGGAATACGGCGGGTCACCGGTGTCGATGCCGTGCTATGTGCGAGTCACCGAGGAGCTGGCGCGCGGCTGGATGAGCTTGGCCGGTGCGATGGGCGGGCACACCGTGGTCGCCAAGCTGCTGACGCTATTCGGCACCGAGGAGCAGAAGCGGGCCTACCTGCCGCCGATGGCTACCGGCGAGCTGCGGGCCACCATGGCGCTGACCGAGCCTGGCGGCGGTTCCGATCTGCAGAGCATGTCGACTACCGCATTACCGGACGGCCGGGAAAACTCTGCCGGCTTGCTGATCAACGGTTCCAAGACCTGGATCAGCAATGCGCGCCGTTCCGGGCTGATCGCGCTGCTGTGCAAGACCGACCCGAACGCCAGCCCACGGCATAAGGGCATCTCGATTGTGCTCGTCGAACACGGACCGGGGCTGACGGTGTCGAGGGATCTGCCCAAGCTGGGCTACAAGGGTGTCGAGTCCTGCGAGCTGTCGTTCGACAACTTCGGCGTACCGGTGTCGGCGATACTAGGCGGCCGGATGGGCGAGGGCTTTTCGCAAATGATGAAAGGACTCGAGACGGGCCGCATCCAAGTGGCCGGCCGGGCCCTGGGTGTGGCCACGGCGGCCCTCGAGGACGCGCTTGCTTATGCCCAGCAGCGGGAAAGCTTCGGCCAGCCGATCTGGAAGCACCAGGCGATAGGCAACTACCTGGCCGACATGGCGACCAAACTCACCGCCGCCCGTCAGCTCACCCGCTATGCCGCTGAGCGCTACGACAGCGGTGAACGTTGCGATATGGAAGCCGGGATGGCCAAACTGTTCGCCTCCGAGACCGCGATGGAGATTGCCCTGAATGCCGTACGCATCCACGGCGGCTACGGCTACTCATGCGAATACGATGTCGAACGCTACTTCCGCGACGCGCCCCTGATGATCGTCGGCGAAGGCACCAATGAGATCCAGCGCAACGTGATCGCCGGGCAGCTGGTGGCCCGAGGCGGGATCTAAAGGGTCCAAATCTCCCGGCCCGACATACGCGAGTGCTGTATATTTGCCTGACTTCTCCCACCAGCAAAGTGGCGCGGGAGTAAACCTGTTTGGACCCGAGGGAACCCAAAGGAAGGCAGCTGCCATGAGTTATCCCCCAGGGCCGTACGAAGGTTCCCCAGAATGGCAAGGCCAGCAGCAGCCGGGTTGGCAGGGTCAGCCGCAGCCGGGTTGGCAGGGCCAACAGCCAGCGGGGTGGCAGGCGCCGCAACCGGGCTGGCAAGGCCAGCGGGAGCCGGAAAACTACCTCGTCTGGGCGATTCTGTGCACCGTGCTGTGTTGTCTCCCGCTTGGGATTGTGTCGATCGTGTACTCCACCAAGGTCTCTGGACTGTGGTCTCAGGGCCGGTATGCCGAGGCGCAAGCCGCGGCAGACAGCGCTAAAAAGTGGGCCATCATCGGGGCGATCGTAGGCGCCGTCGTCGCTGTGATCGGGGTCGTTTTGTGGTTTGTCTTTTTCGCGGTGGCCATCTCGAACCTCCCCTCGACTACCACCACTACATATTCGGGTTACTGACAAATCCTTTGCGCATCAACATAAGTCGCGTCTACCAGCCCCCACGCGAGTGCGGTGTTGGCATCGATGGTGCGGCCGGACAGCACGAGATAGGCGGTGCGCCAACGGCCGATCCGGCGCGTCACGCTGACGGTACCCCCGGCACCGGGGATCAGCCCCAAACCCAATTCAGGTAATCCGAACACCGAACCTTCTCGCGCATGGAGCCATCCGCAAAACGCCGCCATCTCCAATCCGCTGCCCATCACCCGCCCGTGTACCTCGGCGCGGCAGGACCGGCCAAGCCTGGCTGTCAGCGCATCGAGCGCCAGGGCTGGGCTGTGCCGGGTACGGGCCAGATGCGCACTCGCCGGGTCAGCGAAGGTGCCGAATTCAGCGAGATCTCCGCCACTACAAAACGACGGTCCGTTGCCACTCAACACGATCCCGGTCACCGACGGGTCCAGCTGGGCGACCGTCAGCGCCTCCAGCAGCGCGGCGCGCGCATCGGTGGAAAACGCGTTGTGACGTTGCGGCCGGTTGAACGTGATACGCAGCGTGTCGCCGTCGCGCTGTGCCTGCACCGGATCCGCAATATCAGGCATACGGCTCGGACCGCGTTCGGCCAGCCAGCGCGCGAACTCCGGACCGGCCTGCAGGGTCGAGTAGGCCAACGACTCGGTCACCACCGCGGACAGCGTCGGGCCGCCGGGGTCCACTGCGCGCAGCACGTCGTCACAGACGCTACTGGCGTGCGGCCAACGTTGACAGCGCTGATCCAGCTCGGCCAGCACCTCAGGCACCGAATCGACGGTGACGACTCTACGATCAGCACAGCGATCCTCCGTCAAGGTGAAAGTCGCTGTGTCGAGCCAGAATCCAGCTTGCGAGCCGCTGATGTCAGCAGCCGAGCCGACGGCGACGATCACGCCCGGCGGTGACGCAACACCGGCATCCGGCACGCTCGCCACTGAACTCGATAGGTGGACCACCCGGAGCATGGGTCACACCGAGTACTTCTCGATCAGTCCGTTCTTGTAGAGCTTCCCGGTATCAGTACGCGGCAGCTGCGCCTCGAACGCGATCGATCGCGGACACTTGTAGTGCGCCAGCCGATCTCGTAACCAGCCCAGCAGCTCGTCGGCGAACTCATCGGTCGCATCGGCCGGGTCGACGGTCTGCACCGCCGCCACGACGCGCTGCCCCATCTCGTCGTCGGGAACGCCGAACACCGCCGCGTCCAGCACCTTCGGGTGGGTGACCAGGAGGTTCTCGGTTTCTTGCGGGTAGATGTTCACCCCGCCCGAGATGATCATGTGGTGGCGCCTGTCGGTCAGATACAGGTAACCCTCTTCGTCGAGATACCCGATGTCGCCGACTGTCACCCAGCCGTGCTTATCCCGGGACGCAGCGGTTTTCGACGGGTCGTTGAGGTATTCGAAGGAGTAGCCCCCTTCGAAATAGATTTCACCGGGCTGGCCCGGCGGCAGCTCGCTGCCGTCCTCGCCGAGGATGTGAACCCCACCCAGCATGGGTTTGCCGACCGACCCCGGATGCGCCAGCCAGTCCTCGGCGCTGATCAACGTCGACCCGATCGCCTCCGAGGACGCGTAGTACTCATCGATGATCGGCCCCCACCAGTCGATCATCTGCTTCTTGATCTGCACCGGGCACGGGGCGGCGGCATGCATCACCCGCTGCAAGCTGGACAAGTCATACGAATGACGCACCGCCTCGGGAAGTTTCAACATCCGGGTGAACATCGCCGGAACGAACTGGCCGTGCGTGACCCGGTGGCGCTGGATGGCATCGAGGCAGCCTTCAGGATCGAATTTCTCCATGACGACCGTGGTAATGCCGCCAGCCTGCGCGCTCATCGACCACACTGACGGCGCCGTGTGGTACAGCGGTGCCGGGCTCAGATAGATCGAATCGGGGGTCATCCAGAAACTGACCAGCGCCGACATCATGCCGGGCGCCTCGGCCGGTGAGACGTGCGGCAATTCGCGTTTGATGCCCTTGGGCCGACCGGTGGTGCCCGAGGAGTACTGCAGCAGGTCACCTTCGCGCTCGTCGTCGATTGGGGTATCCGGTTGATCCGCAACACATTCCGGGTAGCGCTGCCAGCCCTCGAGATCATCATCGGCGATCATCAGCAGGTCGGGCAGGCCGCCCGGCAAATGTTCGGCCAGGTTCTCGCACGTCTTGCGCAACGCGGCCGAGCCGATAATCGCTTTGGCGGCACTGTTGTCGACAATGTAGGCGGCCTCGGCCGCGGTCAGGTGGGTATTGATCGGCACGTAGTACAGACCACTGCGGCGCGCCGCCCACATGACCGCATGGATGTGCTCGTTGTTCTCCATGAGGATCGCGACCGCGTCGCCCTCAGCCAGGCCGGCCTGCCGGAAGTAGTGCGCCAGCCGGTTGGCCCGGGCCTCCAACTCATCGAAAGTAATCACCGTGCCGCACGGATGGAGAATGACGGCGGGCTTGGTGGCGCCCCCCTGACCGGAGGTGTACTCGCGAATCTGCATGCGCAGACTGTACCGCCGTAAAACTTGACGGGTGTCAAGCGGGCGTACCCAAGGTCAACTACTCCGGCAGCAGCAGAGCGCTGTCACCGAACTCATGCCACAGATAGCCGTGTTCGACGGCCTCCCGGTAGGCCATGGCGACCAGGTCCGGGCCCGCGACAGCCTCCAGCAGCAGCAGGTGTGAGACGCCGACATCGTGCCATCCGGTGATCAGGCCGTCGACCACCCTGGACGGATGGTCGGGGCCGAGCACCAGATTTGTCCAGCCAACGGCCCGCCGTACCACGCCGTCGGCGTTCGCGGCTGACTCAAGGGCACGGGTCACCGTGGTGCCGACGGCAATCACCCTGCTGCCGGCCGCGCGCGCAGAGTTGACCATCCGCGCGGTGGCGGCCGGTACCTCGAACAGCTCGCGAGTCGGTGGCTCGCCCGCCTCCGCGGAGGACACCCCGGCGTGCAGTGTGATCGGTGCGATCGCAACGCCCGCCGCCACCAGAGCGGTTACCAGTTCGGTGCTGAAAGGCCGGGCCGCACTGGGCATTTCGGCGCTACCGGGATGCCGGGCGAATACGGTCTGGTAGTAGCGAAGCGGCCATTGGCGCGGCACGTATGAATACTTGATTGGCCGGCCGTGCTGAGCGAGGTATGACCCGACACTGCCTTCGGTGACCACACGCGCAGTCCACAACCGCGCGCCGTCGACTCCGGGTTCCGGGTAGGACGACCCGATGACGATCGCGGCGCCGCCGGGCATGTCAATGCGTTCGCCGGGCCGAGGGGTTAGGTGTCCCGTCACATTTGCCGCAGGCCGCAGCTCCACCACCCAATCTTTTTCGGCGCGCGCTACGGAGAAGTGCACGGCGATCAGCTGCCCAGCACGGCGGCCGTCAACCGCGGCGGGCAGGGTGGCGGAGTTGTTCACCACCACGAGATCGCCTGGTCGCAGGTAATCACCGAGGTCGGCGAACCGCGCGTGGCTGACCTCGCCCGGCCGGGCCACCAGCAGCTTGACCGCGTCTCGGGCGACGCCGCGCACTTCCGACGGCTCGGTGGCGTCGGAGCTCGGGGACCGGTGGAAACGCGTTTGTGGGCGGACGGCGGGAGTCATCGCCACGACCCTGATAGCGTCAGATCCGCGGCACGGTAACGACCGGCGGCCGGCCGGGTGTCGAGCAGTCGCAGCAACGCCGGCACGACGGACTTCGGCTCGGCGCGGTCGGAGATGTCCTCGCGGGGGAATGCGGCCTGATGCATCTCGGTCCGCATGTCGCCCGGGTCGAAGGCGTAAACCGGTACAGCCGAGTTCTCGGCGGCCAGGACAGCAGATAGCTGATCAAGCGCGGCTTTTGATGAGCCATACCCGCCCCAGCCCGGGTAGGGCTCGACGGCGGCGTCGGAGGTCAGATTGACGATCACCCCCGCGTTGTCGGTAAGCGCCGGCAGCGCCGACTGGATCAACGCAAGCGGGGCGAATAAGTTCGTGTGATACACCGCCCACAACTCGCTTGCCGGGTAGTCGGCGAGGGCTGGTTGCGGGCTGGGTCCCAGCCGGCTGGCGTTGTTCACCAGCAGGCGAAGCGGCCCGGCGTTGATTGCGGCGGCGACTAGGGCGTCACGATGCGTCGCGTCGGAGATGTCTCCGGGTATCGCGACGAGCTGGGTCGAATCCAGCTCTTGGGCAGTCGTTTCCAGTTCAGCG
The DNA here is from genome assembly GCA_963784665.1 of uncultured Actinomycetota bacterium. Taxonomy (GTDB): domain Bacteria; phylum Actinomycetota; class Actinomycetes; order Mycobacteriales; family Mycobacteriaceae; genus Mycobacterium. Next base: position 119,972 of record CAWASA010000013.1, on the reverse strand, counting down.
GCGCGGCGGGCATCGCCGACCACGGTCCAGCCGCGGTCGAGCAGAGCAGCGGTCAGCGCTTTACCGAACCCGCGCGATGCACCGGTGACGATTGCTACGGGACAGGGTTGAGATTGGGTCATACGGCCATACTGATAGTTGAAGTAAACTTTAAGTCAAGTCCTCGAGCAAGAAATCAGTTAGGTCATATGGATAAGCGGGAATTGTTCACAGTCAGTGAGATAGCAAACCGCAGCGGCTTCGCAGCATCGGCGATCCGGTTCTACGAGAGCCAAGGCCTTATCACGGCAACCCGAACATCCGGCGGTCAACGCCGGTTCGAACGACAGATGCTGCGGCGCCTGGCATTCATCCGAGCTGCCCGAAACGTCGGACTGAGCCTGGACGAAGTCGCTGACGCGCTGGCCGAACTTCCAGACGGGCGAACCCCTACCCGGGCCGACTGGGCTCGGTTGTCGAAAACTTGGCGCGCACGCCTTGACGACCAGATCGCGGGGCTGATGGCGCTTCGCGACAACTTGGACTCGTGCATCGGCTGCGGTTGCCTGTCACTGAAGCGGTGCGCCATCTCCAATCCGGGCGACTCGGCAGCGGTCGTCGGGCAAGGTGCCGTGTACCTGCCGAAGTCATTGCGACGGCAGGTGATTAGCCGCCCGCCCGGGGCCAGCTAGCCCCGCGTATTCAGCTCGACTCGGACAGCCGCTGCTTGAGCGCCTCGAACTCGTCCTTGACGCCGGTAGGCAGCTTCTCGCCGACGAACTCGAACCACTCTTCGATCAACGGGAGTTCCTTGCGCCATTCGTCGACGTTGACCTCGAGCGCCTGGGCCACCTCGGCGGGGTCGACGTCAAGGCCCTCCAAGTCCAGGTCCTCGACGGCGGGCACAATACCGATCGGCGTGGACCGGCCGCCGGCCTTCTGCTCGATCCGGTCGACGATCCACTTCAGCACGCGGCTGTTTTCACCGAAGCCAGGCCACAGGAAGCGGCGGTCGCTGCCGCGGCGGAACCAGTTGACGAAGAACACCTTCGGCAGCTTGGACTCGTCGGAGTTCTTGCCCACATCGATCCAATGCTGCATGTAGTCCCCGACGTTGTAGCCCATGAACGGCAGCATGGCCATAGGGTCGCGGCGCACGGTGCCGACCTTGCCCTCGGCGGCGGCGGTCTGCTCGGAGCCAAGGGTGGCACCGATGAACACGCCGTGTTGCCAGTCCCGCGCCTGCGTCACCAACGGCACGGTGGTCTTGCGGCGACCGCCGAACAGGATCGCCGAGATAGGCACACCCTGGGGGTCGTCCCACTCGGGCGCCAGGATCGGGCACTGCGACATCGGCGTGCAGTAGCGGGAGTTCGGGTGGGCAGCAAGGGTTTCGGTGTCCCGGAAGTACCAGTCGTTGCCCTTCCAGTCGATCAGGTGCTGGTGGTCACCTTCCAAGCCTTCCCACCACACCTCGTTGTCGTCGGTGAGCGCGACGTTGGTGAACACCGTGTTGCCGGCGGCGAGGGTGCGCATGGCGTTGGGGTTGGACTCCCAGTTGGTGCCCGGCGCGACGCCGAAGAAGCCGAATTCGGGATTGACCGCGTACAGCCGGCCGTCCTTACCGAACCGCATCCAGGCGATGTCGTCACCGAGCGTTTCGGCGCGCCAGCCCGGGATGGTCGGCTGGATCATGGCCAGGTTGGTCTTACCGCAGGCCGACGGGAATGCCGCCGCGATGTAGTACGCCTTGTTCTCCGGCGAAATCAGTTTGAGGATCAGCATGTGCTCCGCCAGCCAGCCCTCGTCGTGGGCCATCGCCGAGGCGATGCGCAGCGAATAGCACTTCTTGCCCAGCAGCGCATTGCCGCCGTAGCCGGAGCCGTAGCTCCAGATCTCCCGGGTTTCCGGGAAGTGGGTGATGTACTTGGTGTCGTTGCACGGCCACGGCACGTCTTGTTGACCCGGTTCCAGCGGGGCTCCCACGGAGTGCAGTGCCTTGACGAAAAAGCCGTCGTCACCGAGCTTTTCCAGCGCGGCCTTGCCCATCCGGGTCATCACCTTCATCGAGGCGACGACGTATTCGGAGTCGGTGATCTCCACCCCCAGCTTGGGGTCCTCGGCACCGAGCGGACCCATGCAGAACGGCACCACATACATGGTGCGGCCGCGCATGCAGCCGCGGTACAGGTCGGTCAGGGTGGACCGCATCTCAGCGGGTTCCATCCAGTTATTGGTTGGTCCGGCGTCGATCTCCCGCTCAGAACAGATGAACGTCCGCGACTCGACTCTCGCCACATCGGATGGATCGGACAACGCCAAGTAGGAGTTGGGGTACTTCCGCTGGTTCAGCCGCTTGAACGTGCCCGACTCGACGAGTTGCTCGGCTAGCCGTTGCCACTCCTCGTCGGAGCCGTCAGCGAAGACGACCCGGTCAGGCTGGGTGAGCTCGGCGACCTCCTGCACCCACGACAGCAGCCCCTGGTGATTAGTAGGCGCGGTGTCTAGACCGGGAATGGTCGCTGAGGTCATCGAACTCTCCTGAATTCTTCTGCGTATTCGGACTTCTCTTGTTTGCTATGCATTCGCACACACAACTGTTGACGTGGTGGCGTTAACTACAGGTTATCGTGGGCAACTTGTCGCGGAAGTCTCGGGCAGGTATAAGCCTTCTCACAACAACGATTCAGAAGCTCACAAAATATCGCCATTTGCGCTCCTTGAACCCGGTTTTTCAGTTTCACCCGCGCCAGCATCCCCGGCAGGGTTCTCGGGTGGGGGTATACCCGGTTCTCCCAGTTCTGCACGCACGGCGTCCAGCGCGGCCTTAACCGCGGGCATCTCCCGGTCACGCGCTGCCACGGCCCGCGCCTCAGCCATGGCGTGCTCGCGCAGTTGCCCGTCTATGCCGCTGACCTGGCCGGCCACCTGAGTGTTTTCGGCCTCTTCCTGGGCCGCCAGCGCGGTATTCAGCACGGATTCGGCGACCAGCACGCGGGTGGCGACCAACTCCTCTACTACGGACCGCAGCGAGGACGTCACATCGCCGGCCCAGCGGTCCAGCAACGCCCGGTCATGCAGCAGTCCGCGGATGTTGATCACCACGAAGGTGACCGCCAGTCCGACCGCCACGCATGCCATGCCTCCGGCTACGGCCAGTTCGGGGGCCAGTCCGGAGCTCAGCCGAGAGGACAGGCCGCCCACCAGCCGGCTCAGCGTCAGCGCCACACCCAGTCCAAAGCCGGCGCCCAGCAGCATCATCAGCCAGGTTTCCTGCCGCCGCGATTTCAGGGGCGGTGGCGGGACGCCAACCGTCGGCAGCTGCTCCAGGGCCGGCAGAGCCACCGCCACGCCCATCACCTGTGCGACGTCGGCGAGCTGGGTGTCGGTGCCTTCGCTCACTTCGGCGACCACCTCGTCCAGCCGGCCGCGCGTATGCGCCTCGAAGCCGGACATGTTCCGCCGAGACAAGGCCGCGGCGTCCTCTTGCAGCTCGCTGCGCACCGACGAGCAACGGTTGCGCGCGAAGTAGGACAGCTGCACCCGAGCCTGCTGAATCTGACCGCGCAGCGTGATGGTGCGCTCGGTTTTCGACTGGCGCCGCTGCCGCAAGGCGCTGCCTCGCTCTTCGCGCAACGTGTCAACCCGTGCCCGTCGACCGGCGCCCTCGACGTCGCGGTCCAACCGTTGTGCGACGGCCTGGAGACGAGATTCCCACGACCGCAACCTATTTCGCTGTGCGAGATCGGGCTCAGCGAGTTGCGCTGAGAGGGTCTGGACCAAGTCGTCGACGTTCGGCTCGCCGAGGTCGGGCAAAGCCGCCGCACCTACCCAGGGCACTCGGCCGTAGCGCGGCGCGTGCGCGGCCAGCATGTCGCGGTTAGCGGAGACGATGTCACGCCAGGAGTGATGCACGTCGATCTTGGACACCACACCGACAACCACATCGGTGTGCTCGGCGGCGGCATCCAGCAGTGCACAGTCAGATCCGGTCAGGTGGGCCGCGGCAGAAACGACAAACACCACCGCCATCGGCGCATCGCCGGGTCCCAGGTCCGCGGACTCGACGAACTTGTGCTGCGGCAGGCGTTCGCGCAGCGCCGCGGCCATCGCGCTCACGCCGGCCAGCCACGGCCCGGTCACCAGCACCACGTCGCGGCGGTGGATGGCGGGCGAATCCAATCGCGGCCCGATAGTTGCCACCAGCGCATCCACCCCGGCGACGGGATCGTCGTGATCCTCGCGGCTCACCATGACTCCCCAGGCAGCGACCCGCAGGCCTGCGACCACAGCCGTAGCGATCCTCTGGCGATATCCGCGCCGCACGCGCGGTGCAGATCGCTCACCGATGCGCGGCTGTAGCGCTGCCACCGCACCGCCCGTGGCAGGTGGGCGGCCGGGTTGCGGTCCAGATCAACGGATCCGAGATCGCCAGGGTCCAGCCCGGCCGCCTCGGCCAGGTCAACGGCGGCCGCCATCCGGGCGACCACCGTGTCGTCGCGGGACAGAAACCCGCTGATGGTCTCGGCGATCTCGTCGTGCGAGACGGCCAGCGCCTCTAAGTCCGCGACGGCCCGAAGCACCCGCTGGTAGCGCACCTCGGCGCCGACGATTGACAGGTTGGCGAGGACGGCGTCGACACCACTCATCCGGCGCAGCAGGACCCGCACTTGCGCCGCCGTCCTGCCTTGTCGGACCGCGGCGATCCCGAGTGCGATGCCGAACAGGTCGAGGGTGTCCAGCAAGCGCAGACGCAGGTCGGTCGGCACCGGATTGTCCGCGGCCAGGAATTCGGCAAAGGAACCCTCGAGGCAGGCGGCGCCACCTGGATGGGCGGCCAGTGTCCGCAGCGCCGCCCACGACGCGCTGTCCAGGTCGTCGAGCGCGGCGGCCGCGAGCACACCGATCATCGGCTCCATGGGCACACCGAGGAGCGCGGAAAGGCCGGCGCAGCGGGTCCGTGCCGCCGCGATCGGCCCGTCGCCGCCCCGTCCCGAAAGAGAGCCGGCCAAATCGGCTTTGTTCAGCACGGCCAATACCGGGCGTCCCGCGGCGGCGATCGCGTCGGTGTCCTCCGGTTTGACCACCTCCGTGATGACGTAGACGACTATGTCGGTGTCGCGTGCTGACGGTGTGACCTCAATCCCTGACGCGATTCCCGCGCGATGCAAGGCCCGGGCCACCGTGGTGCAGCCGACTCCCCGACGGCCGCGAACAACCACGCGCAGGGGTGCGCCGGTTCGCTCGGCGATTGCTGTCACGCGCGGGTCGGCGTGGCAGGCAGCAAATCGCGCCAGCTCGTCGACGAAAATCTGGTGTCCCTGTCCCCTCATGTCCTGCCTGTTCGATTTGATTGGCCCGATCCCCCAGCCGGCGTTTCCGAGGCTGAGCCGGTTTGCCGGGCGACGGATCGGATCCCACCGAATGTTGGCATCTGCCTCACCGAGATGCGAGCCACCGTTTATCTGTTACCAGGTGAAGGCAACTGTTGGGTATCAATCTGGACCAGGGGCGGCTACATCAAGGGTTTATGGGCCACCATGGACAAATGCATGCTCAACCCGGGGTGGGGATATCTCCTGGGCAAGCCAGGGTCCCGGTACCGGAGCCGCCCGAGTCGGACCGCCGCGAACAGCGCCATCTTCCGGCCACGAGTTTGCGCTCCCGACGTTCGGCCCTTTCGGGCGCCCAGCGCCAGACCTGGGAACGGCTCTGGCCCGACCTCGGCCTGTCGGTGGGCCCTTCGTCTGCGGAAGGGCCAGATCGTGGGGAGCCGCCGCTCGACACACGTGCCTGGTTTGGCCGCCAGGCACCGGTGGTGCTCGAGATCGGTTGCGGCAGCGGCACATCGACGGTGGCGATGGCCAAGGAAGAACCTGATATAGATGTCATCGCGGTGGAAATCTACCGGCGGGGGTTGGCGCAGTTGCTGTGCGCGATCGACCGCGAGCAGGTCCGCAATATCCGGTTGATCCGCGGGAACGCGATCGATGTCCTGCAGCGTTTCATCGCGCCGGGTTCGCTGACCGGAGTTCGCGTGTTCTTTCCCGATCCGTGGCCGAAGGCACGCCACCACAAACGCCGGTTCCTGCAACCGGCCACGGTTGGGTTGATCGCCGACCGGCTACTCCCGGGTGGTGTCCTGCATGCCGCGACGGACCACCCCGGATATGCCGAGCACATCGCCGAAGTCGGCATGGGCGAACCCCGGCTATGTCGCGTCGATCCCGGTAGCCGGCTGCCGGTCTCGATCGTCCGTCCGACCACCAAGTACGAGACGAAGGCCCAAGAAGCGGGCAGTGCCGTCAACGAATTCATCTGGAAAAGGCGATGAGCATGAGCCTGACAGAAGAGACCACAGCAGCAGCGCAACCTTTGGCGCCACCGGCGGTACTGTCCCGCGATGCGCTGGGCAGCTTCTCGCCGCCGGGCGCGCGCGTCTTGCTGGTGTGGGACGCCCCCAACCTCGACATGGGCCTGGGCTCGATCTTGGGCCGTCGCCCGACAGCCCTGGAACGCCCACGATTCGACGCCCTGGGTCGCTGGCTGCTGGCTCGTACGGCAGAGGTCAGCGCCAGCCGTCCCGGCGTCGTGATCGAAGCCGAGGCCACTGTCTTCACCAACATCGCGCCGGGCAGCGCTGACGTGGTTCGGCCGTGGGTGGACGCGCTGCGTAACGTGGGGTTCGCGGTCTTCGCCAAGCCGAAGATCGATGAGGACAGTGACGTTGACCGCGACATGCTCGCCCACATTGAACTGCGGCGTCAAGAAGGGCTGGCGGCGCTGGTTGTGGCTTCCGCCGACGGCCAAGCGTTTCGTCAACCGCTGGAGGAAATCGCTGGCACCGGGGTTGGCGTTCAAGTGATCGGATTTCGCGAACACGCTAGTTGGGCGCTAGCGTCGGATACCTTGGACTTCATCGACTTGGAGGACATCGCAGGTGTTTTCCGGGAGCCGTTGCCGCGGATCGGCCTAGATTCGCTGCCTGACCAGGGGGCGTGGCTGCAGCCGTTCCGGCCGCTGTCCGCGCTGTTGACCGCGCGTGTGTGACACTGGAAAACCGATGCGCGGGTCGTTACCGATCCAGTAAGGAGCTTACGTGTTCGCCTGGTGGGGTCGAACTGTGTACCGCTACCGGTACATCGTAATCGGGGTCACGGTAGCTCTCTGCCTTCTCGGCGGCGTGTTCGGGCTCAGCCTGGGTAAGCATGTCACACAGAGCGGCTTCTACGACGACGGCAGTCAATCCGTGAAGGCGTCGATCAGCGGCGACAAGGTCTACGGCCGAGACCGAACCGGCCACATCGTCGCAATCTTCAAGGCGCCGGGCGGCAAAGCCGTCAACGACCCCGCCTGGCAGAAGAAAATCGTCGACGAGCTCAACCAGTTTCAGTCCGACCATCCCAACCAGGTGATGGGCTGGGCTGGCTACCTGCGGGCGCCCGACACCACCAGCCCGATCATCCAGGGCATGGTCACCCAGGACAAGAAGTACACATTCGTCACCATCCCGCTCAAAGGCGACGACGACGACACCATCCTCAACAACTACAAGACCATCGCGCCCGACCTGCAGAAGCTCGACGGCGGAACCGTGCAGCTCGCAGGTCTCGAGCCGATCGCCAACGCGCTGACCGGCACTATCGCCACCGACCAACGACGCATGGAGGTTCTGGCGCTGCCGTTGGTGGCGGTGGTTTTGTTCCTGGTGTTCGGCGGCGTGATCGCCGCCTGCCTGCCGGTGATGGTCGGAGGGCTGAGCATCGCGGGCTCACTGGGCATCCTGCGGTTGATCGCGATGTTCGGGCCGGTGCACTTCTTCGCCCAACCGGTGGTCTCGCTGATCGGTCTGGGTATCGCGGTGGACTACGGGCTTTTTGTGGTGAGCCGGTTCCGGGAAGAGATCGCGGAAGGCTACGACACCGAGGCCGCGGTGCGGCGCACGGTGATGACGGCGGGGCGCACCGTGGCGTTCTCGGCCGTGCTGATCATCGCATCGGGCGCCAGCCTGCTCATGTTGCCGCAAGGCTTTGTGAAGTCGCTGGTCTACGCGCTCATCGCGGCGGTGACGCTTGCAGCGGTGCTGTCGATCACGCTGCTGCCCGCGTGCCTGGGAATCCTCGGTCGCCACGTCGACGCGCTCGGCGTGCGGACCCTGTTCCGGGTACCCTTCCTGCGCAACTGGAAGGTCTCCCGCGCCTACCTCAACTGGCTCGCCGACCGCCTGCAGAAGACCAAGACCCGCGAAGAGGTCGAGGCCGGGTTCTGGGGCAAGCTGGTCAACTTCGTGATGAAGCGGCCGCTGGTGTTCGCCATCCCGATCATTGTCGGCATGATCCTGCTGGTTATCCCGCTGGGCAAACTGTCGCTCGGCGGCATGAGCGAGAAATATCTGCCGCCCAACAACGCGGTGCGCCAGGCGCAGGAGCAGTTCGACAAGCTCTTCCCCGGGTATCGCAACAATCCGCTGACGCTGGTGATCCAGAACACCAACCATCAGCCGGTCACTGATCAGCAGGTCGCAGACGTGCGCAGCAAGGCGATGGTGATCAACGGGTTCATCGATCCGGACAACAACCCCGCGAATATGTGGCAGGAGCGCGCGGTCGCGCCCGGCGCATCGAAGGATCCGTCGGTCCGGGTGCTGCAGAACGGCTTGCTGAACCAGAATGACGCCGCCAAGAAGATCGCCGAGCTACGGGCGATCACCCCACCCAAGGGCCTGACCGTCTGGGTCGGCGGTACCCTCGCGCTCGAGCAGGACAGCATCCACAGCCTGTACGACAAGGCTCCGATGATGCTGGTTGTTCTGCTGACCGCCACCATGCTGTTGATGTTCCTGGCGTTCGGGTCGGTGGTGTTGCCGATCAAGGCAGCGGTGATGAGCGCGCTGACGCTCGGTTCCACGATGGGCATCCTGACGTGGATCTTCGTCGACGGGCACTTCTCGAAGTGGCTGAATTTCACGGCGACGCCGCTGATGGTGGTGATAATCGCGCTGGTTGTTGCGGTCGGCTACGGCTTGGCCACCGATTATGAGGTATTCCTGGTGTCCCGGATGGTCGAGGCCCGCGAGCGTGGCATGTCCACCGCGGAAGCCATCCGGATCGGAACCGCGACCACCGGCCGCCTGATCACCGCGGCCGCGCTGGTCCTTGCCGTAGTCGCCGGTTCGTTCGTGTTCTCCGACCTTGTGATGATGAAGTACCTGGCATTTGGTCTGATGGCGGCGCTTTTACTGGACGCGACCGTGGTCCGGATGTTCCTGGTGCCGTCGGTGATGAAGTTGCTCGGCGATGACTGCTGGTGGGCTCCGCGGTGGGCCAGGCGCCTGCAGAACCGGATCGGGCTGGGCGAGATTGACCTGCCCGACGAGCGCAAGCGGCCCACCCTCAACGGGCGGCTCGCACGGCCTCCGGTTGCGGCCAGCCTGGTTGCAGCGACGCCACGTCCCCCGCACGACCCCACGCACCCTGGCGTGCTGGAGCCGTCGCGGCTGGAACGCTCGGGTCCGGCCACCCCTCCGGAGGCCGGGCCCGGTCAGGAACCAGTCTCCAGCGCGGGGACGGCGCGGGCTGGCACGGCGCCATCGAGCGATAGTGCGAACAGCACACGTATCCAGGCCCGGGCCGGCCAGCCGACGGAAGCCAAGACGACGCGCCTGTCGGTGCCCGGCGGCTCCGCCAACACCACTCCTGCTCCCGGCCGCGAACGGCCGGGCGATGTGCGCAGCCGGGTCAATTCGGCTCCGCCGGCCCCGCCAGCGCCCCCGACACCGGGACCCGCAACACCTCCGCCGTCCGACGGCCAGACCCGGGCCATGCCCGTCCCCGCCAATCGTTCCGACGACAACAAGAGCGACGCGGCCGACCCGACCACCGCCCTGCCGGTCATGCGGTCGGAGGGAAACGACTCCGATGCGGCGACGGAAAAACTCAACGCCCGCGGGCAGCGCGAAAACGGCGATCCCGCGCGGCAGCGCCGCCGCGCCGGCGGGGGCCTGTCCGCCCAGGATTTGCTCCGCCGCGAGGGACGGTTATAGGCGGCTCAGGGCTTAGGCGGAGCCGTCCTCGGGACTGTCCGCCTCCGCCTGGAGGATGGCCCCACTCTCGTCGGCCTCTTCGGTCTGTTTCTCGGCTTCGGCGGACGGATTCGGAGCGAGCAGCACCTGCATCGCATTATTGAGGAACGCGACCGTCGGCACGGCCAGCAAGGCACCGACGATCCCGGCAAGCACGCCGCCGGTGGAAATAGCCAGCACCACCCCGAGTGGGTGAATCTGCACCGCGCGACCCATCACCAACGGCTGCAGCAAATGCGCCTCGACTTGATTCACTGCGACCAGCACACCCAGCGTGATCAGCGCGTAGACAATACCCTTCGCGAGCAGGGCTACCACGACGGCCAGGAACCCGGCGACCACGGCACCGACCAGCGGGATGAAGGCACCAAGAAAGACGAGCGAGGCCAGCGGCAGCGCAAGCGGTATACCCATGATCGCCAAGCCCGTGCCGACCCCGGCGGCATCGGTCAGGGCCACCAGAAAGGTGGCCCGCACATAACCGATCAACGACGCGTATCCGGCGCGGCCGGCTTCGAGCACCCTGTCGCGGACGTCGGCCGGGAAGAGTTTGATCACGTATTGCCAGATGTTGCGGCCGCCGTAGAGGAAGAAGATCAGCGTGAACAGCACCAACACGGCCGCCGTGACCACCTCCGTGATGGTGGCCGCGGTGGATACCGCGCCGCGGGTCAATTTCGCTTGATTGTTGCGCAGCGCCTCGATCGCGGCGTTGCCCGCGTTGTCGATCTGTTCGCCGCGCAAGTGCGCCGGCCCGTGGATGAGCCACCTGCGGGTGGACTCGATGCTGTGGGTCACCTGGTCGGTCAGACCGGGCAGACCGTCGACGAACTGGTTGACGACGAACGCCAGGATGCCGCCCAGAATCGCGAATCCGCACAGCAAAACCAGGGTCACCGCGCCACCGCGGGGCAGACCCCGCCGGTCCAGCCAGTCGACCACCGGCACCAGCAACGCGCTCAGCAACAACGCCACCAGCAGCGGAACGACGATGATTTCGAGCTTCTTCGCAACCCACAGCAGCGCGACCACCGCAGCCAGGATGACCAGCAAACGCCACGCCCAGGCTGCCGTCTTGCGGACAAGGGGTTCGACCGAAGCGTCGTCGAGGTTTGCCGACATCCGGCAAGCCTAACTGTCCAGTGCCGTCCGGCAGACGGTCTGACGGCCCGTTTGAGGGCCGGCTCAGGGACTCAGAGGTGCGTGCGGCCGGCACGATCCGGTTACGACGACGACACAGTCGGAGCCGCGCGGCGATCACCGCACCACCTGCACCGTTACCCTAAATCACGTGTCGCACGACGCCCCTGCCCGCAAGCTGGACTTCCCGCGCGTGGAGACGCCGCGTGGCAAGTACTGGTGGGTGCGATGGGTGATCCTCGGCATCGTCGCAATTGTGCTTGCCGTCGAGGTCGCACTGGGCTGGGACCAGCTGGCCAAAGCCTGGATGAGCTTGTACGAGGCGAATTGGTGGTGGCTGCTCGCATCGGTGGTGGCGGCGGCCGCTTCGATGCACAGCTTCGCCCAGATCCAGCGCACCCTGCTGAAATCGGCCGGGGTGCACGTCAAGCAACTACGGTCGGAAGCCGCCTTCTATGCCGCCAACTCGCTGAGCACGACGCTGCCCGGCGGCCCGGTGCTGTCGGCTACGTTCCTGCTTCGGCAGCAACGGATTTGGGGCGCCTCGACGGTGGTGGCGTCCTGGCAGCTGGTGATGTCGGGTGTCCTGCAGGCAGTGGGACTGGCGCTGCTGGGCTTGGGCGGGGCCTTCTTCCTCGGCGCGAAGAACAACCCGTTCTCATTGCTCTTCACGCTGGGCGGCTTCGTCGCGCTGCTGCTGCTTGCCCAAGCCGTCGCATCGCGGCCGGAGCTGATCGACGGGATCGGCTGCCGGGTTTTGTCGTGGGCCAACTCAATTCGCGGCAAACCGGCTGACACCGGCCTGGACAAGTGGCGCGAGACGCTGATGCAGCTTGAATCGGTGAGCTTGGGCCAGCGCGACTTGGGTGTGGCGTTCAGTTGGTCGATGTTCAACTGGATCGCAGATGTGGCCTGCCTCGGGTTGGCTGCATACGCGGCCGGCGACCACGCGTCGGTCGCCGGGTTGACGGTCGCCTATGCGGCCGCGCGCGCGGTGGGCACGATACCGCTGATGCCGGGCGGGCTGTTGGTCGTCGAGGCGGTATTGGTGCCCGGATTGGTTTCCAGTGGCATGTCGTTGCCAAGTGCCATTTCGGCGATGCTGATCTACCGGCTGATCAGCTGGCTACTCATCGCCGCTATCGGCTGGGTGGTGTTCTTCTTCGTTTTTCGCACGGAGAACATCACCGACCCGGACGAGGAAGACGCGGACCCGGCTACCGGTCCGGCGGCGCAATCGGGCCCCGGGCAGGTTTCGGACGACCCGACCAACACCGCTTTGCAGGGCCCCTTACCGCCTGATCGCAACCCAGACGACAGTTAGCCGACCGTATTTCCCCTCGGCGGACCCGGAAGCGGGTTGGTCGCTGCGGGTGGGACGGAGCCGGTGGCCGCCGGCGGTGTGCCCGCGGTGCCACCCAACGGCAGCGCGCCCGCAGCATTACCGGGCAGACCGCCCGCCGCGCCCTGCGCCTGCTGCATGAGGCCCATTGCCTGGGGGATCGTGATCGGCAACTTGCACTGCAACGACAGGTTGGTCAACGGCTGCGAAATCGACGTCATATCACCGGCAACCTTGGGGTTGGCCTCGAAGTAGGACTTCAGCGACGTCAACGATTGCGGCCCCGCTTGCTGCTCCAGCATCGTGGTCATCGTCTGGTTGGTCTCTGGATGCGAGTCCAGGTAGTCACCCATCGACTTGGCGACCGAACCGATCGTTCGGGAGACTTCACTGGCCGCGCACGGGTCCGAGGCACCGGTCGCCGGCGGCCCCGCCAGAACCGCGATGGCCGCGCCCGGCAGTGTGGCGGCGAGCAGCCCGGCGAAGATTCTGCGGTGCCTGGTGGCGGTGCCTGTCGTCATGGATAACTCCTTACAGTTTGCGACGGCCCGCCGAGCACCAACGCCTCGCAAACGGCTGCGATTCACGGCCCGAATGTCGCTGGGCTCCCCGGTGCCCCGCAGGCCATCGGCACATCCTGCCATCCCCGACCCAGTTATTGGCAAGCCGCTGCGGGCCCGTGTGACCGAAATCCCGTTTGATCACCGGTTCACAACGACTTAGCAGCGTCTTGGCAACATCGATGTCGCCGCAGCTCAGGAACCAGAAAGCCGACATAATCCACAGCCTGCTGCGGTATCCTCGCCTGCACGCGTTACGCGAGAAACCGGGGAGTGAAGAAATCCAGCAGTTAATGATGCGCCTCAGCCGCAGCCTGCGCAGGTACCGCTGGTTGGTCTTCGCAGGCTGGTTGCTGGCCCTGGTGCCGGCGATCTATTTGGCGATGACGCAGTCCGGCAATCTCACCGGCGGTGGGTTCGATGTGGCCGGTTCCCAGTCGCTGGTGGTCCACGACCAGCTCGAGGAGCTTTACCACGACCAGGGAGCGTCATCGTTGGCGCTGGTGGCCGCGCCCCGTCCCGATGCCAGCTATCAGGACATCAACGACTCGGTCGCATTACTGAGACGGGTTGCCGGCGAGTTTCCCGGCGTAACCGAGGAACCCAACCCCACCCAACGGCCGCCCCAACCAGACCGACCGTATGTGGTGTCGCTGCGGCTGGACTCTCACAACTCCGGCACCAGTGACGTCGCCAAGCGGCTACGCGACAAAGTGGGCGTCAAGGGTGATCACCCCGGACAGACCGCGAATGGCCGAGTGCGCCTTTACGTGATCGGGCAGGGCGCATTGAGCGCTGCGGCGGCGGCAAATACCAAGCACGACATCGCCGCTGCGGAACGCTGGAACCTGCCGGTCATTCTGATCGTCTTGCTGGCCGTGTTCGGGTCGCTGGCGGCCGCCGCGATCCCGCTTGCCCTCGGGATCTGCACGGTCGTGGTCACCATGGGCTTGGTCTATCTGCTCTCGGCCTACACCACCATGTCGGTGTTCGTGACCTCGACGGTGTCGATGTTCGGGATCGCCCTCGCCGTCGACTACTCGCTGTTCATCTTGATGCGCTTCCGCGAGGAACTGCGTGCCGGCCGTCAACCACGCGAAGCCGTCGACGCCGCGATGGGCACGTCCGGCCTGGCGGTCGTGTTGTCCGGGATGACCGTTATCGCCTCGCTCACCGGGATTTACGTGATCAACACCCCGGCGCTGAAGTCGATGGCTACCGGAGCGATTCTGGCCGTCGCGGTCGCGATGCTGACATCCACCACTTTGACGCCGGCGGCGCTGGCGACGTTCGGCCGGGCGGCGGCCAAGAGGTCGGCTGTGCTGCACTGGTCGCGGCGGCCGGAGAGTACCCAGTCCCGATTCTGGAACCGCTGGGTCGGATGGGTGATGCGCCGGCCGTGGATGTCGGCGCTGGCGGCGTCGATGGTCCTGCTCGTCATGGCCGCACCGGCGGCATCGATGGTGCTGGGCAACAGCCTGCTGCGCCAGTTCGACTCTTCCCACGAAATCCGTGCCGGGGTGGGTGCGGCGGCCCAGGCGCTCGGTCCCGGCGCGCTGGGTCCGATTCGGGTGCTGGTCACCTTTCCTGACGGCGGTGCGGCCTCACCCGAACATAGCCAGACCATCGGTGCCATCCGTCAGCGGATGACGCAGGCTCCCAACATCGTCTCCGTGACACCACCGCAATTCGCCGAGGACAACGGGAGTGCTTTGCTGTCCGCGGTGTTGTCGGTCGATCCCGAGGACATGCGCGCCCGGGAAACCGTCGGTTGGATGCGCACCCAGCTAGCCAAGGTTCCCGACGCCGAAACGGCGCGAGTGGATGTCGGCGGCCCGACGGCGCTGATCAAGGATTTCGATGACCGGGTGTCGGTGACCGAGCCGGTGGTGCTGGCCATTGTGGCAGTGATCGCGTTCGTGATGCTGTTGGTCTCCATCCACTCGGTGTTCTTGGCGTTCAAGGGCGTGCTGATGACGTTGCTGTCGGTCGCGGCCGCCTACGGCAGCCTGGTGATGGTGTTCCAGTGGGGCTGGCTGAAGGATCTCGGTTTCGCCCAGATCAGCTCGATCGACAGCACCGTTCCCCCGCTGGTGCTCGCGATGACCTTCGGGTTATCGATGGACTACGAGATCTTTCTGCTCACCCGCATCCGAGAACGCTTCCTGCACTCCGGGAACACCCGCGACGCGGTCGCATACGGCGTGAGTACGAGCGCCCGCACCATCACCAGCGCCGCCCTGATCATGATCGCGGTGTTCATCGGCTTCGCGTTCGCCGGCATGCCGCTGGTCGCCGAGATCGGCGTGGCATGCGCCGTCGCGATCGCCGTGGACGCCACCGTGGTGCGGCTGGTCCTGGTGCCCGCGCTGATGGCGATGTTCGCCCAGTGGAACTGGTGGCTGCCCCGGTGGATGTCCCGGGTTCTGCCGTCGGTCGACTTCGACAGGCCGCTGCCCGACGTGGACCTTGGTGATGTCGTAGTCATCCCCGACGACATTTCGGCACTGACGGCACCCAATGCCGACCTGCGGATGGTGCTCAAGTCGGCCGCGAAGCTCAAGCACTTGGCGCCCGATGCCGTTTGCGTGGCCGACCCGCTGGCCTTCACCGGCTGTGGGCGCAACGGCAACGGGACGCAGGACACCCTTGAACAGGACCTTGAACAGGATCGGGGCCAGGGCCCCGGACAGATCCCCCACCAGGTGAACATAAGCGACGAGAGGGCGGGGATCGGGGCAAGCCCCTCCGGCGCAAGGACCGGCACCAACGGTCATCCCAGCGCTCATTCGGGGGCCAAGAAGCTGGTCGGCGGCCTGACGTCCCGCAACGGCATTGCCCGAGCGATTGCCGGGACGGACCGGCCCGTTCATCCGGTCACCCTGTGGCGGGGACGGCTGTCAGTCGCTATCGACGCGCTCGAGAACGAGACCGACACCACCGAGCGGCCGAAGTACGAACGGCGCAGCCCGGTAGAGACCACCCACGTGCAACTGCCCACTGGCGATCGGCTGCTGATCCCGACCGGTGCGGAAACCCTGCGTCTCAAGGGCTACCTGCTCATGTGCCGTAACAGCCGCCGCGATTACGCCGATTTCGCTGACATGGTCGATACGTTGGAGCCCGAAACAGCCGCTCTGGTGCTGGCCGGAATGGATAGGTACTACTGTTGTAAATCATCCAGGCGGCAATGGATCGCCACCCAGTTGGTCCGCCGACTCGCAGATCCAGATCCTTGTGATTTCAGTGACGATCCAGGGTCCGAAGCCGATGATCCGTCGGACTGGGAGGAAATCAGGCAGCGCTGCCTGTCGGTTGCTGTAGCGATGCTGGAGGAGGCGAGGTGACGTTGGCATCCGACCGACGCCCAGCGCCGCCGCACCGGCCGGGCACCGAACAGCGCAGGCCCGGCAGTGGATCTGGCGGTGGATCTTTCGGAGACCCCGACCAGCCGGTGGAGTTCTGGGCGACCGCAGCCATCCGTTCTGCGCTGCAAGGCGGCGACATCGCCACCTGGAAGCGCATTGCCGCCGCATTGAAACGCGACCCGTACGGGCGGACCGCCCGTCAGGTGGAAGAAATCCTCGGAGGCACCCGGCCCCACGGCATCGCCAAAGCCCTCTGGGAGGTGCTGGAGCGCGCCCGCACCCACCTGGAAGCCAATGAACGCGCCGAGGTGGCCCGCCACGTGCGGCTACTGATCGACCGATCGGGCTTGGCCCAGCAGGAATTCGCGTCCCGTATCGGCGTTGCTCCCGAGGAACTGGACACCTACATCGATGGCAGCACCAGCCCGACGGCCGCGCTGATGATCCGGATGCGTCGATTGTCGGATCGGTTCGTCAAGGTGAAGTCCGCACGGTCAGCCGAATCCAACTGATCCGTCAGCGGGAATTTATCGGCAGCACATCGGACACCAGCCAGTCACTACCGCGCTTGGTTAGCGTCACCCGCAGCGCGGGCGCTGCGTGACTGGCCGGTTGGCCTGGGGCGTTCTGGGTTACCCGCAGGATCACCGCCACACTCGCCGCCGACGGCCCGAGGGCTTCGACTCCGGCCGCCAGCGTGGCGGCCTGGGCAGTGACGTTGTGCTGAGCCAGGTCGGCGCTGGACTTTTTGTATTGCTCCTTGAACGTGCCCGCCTGCTCCGGCACCATCATCGCCGTAGCCCGATCGATGGAGCTTGTCGGGGCGCTCGGAGTGAACGACGCCATCGCCTCCGCCATGCCCGTGGCGATCTGCACCACCTCTCGAGAGTCCTTCTTGAAGTCGCGGTCCGACTTCGTCCAATGCGTGTATCCGGTCAGCACCGCCGCCGACAATGCGGCCGCGCACAGGAAGACAACGGCCAATCGCAGCCCCGGTGCGTCGTCGTCGGTACCGACGCTGACCGAATCACGGCGGAGCAGCCAAAAATTGAGGCCGAAGCCCTCGACGATCAGCAGGACCAGCACCGAGCACGCCGACACCCACCACAGCGGCCAGTCGAGTATCACCCCGATCATCAGCAACGCCGCGATCGCTGCCAGCGGGGCCACGATGTCGAACGCCAGCAGCCGCCAGATGTTTCTCATCGGATCGATCCCAGCCCGGAGATCATCAGCTTGCCGTCCACGTTGGAAACATCGAGCCGCAAGTTCCAGTGCACCGTCTGCGGCTTTGCGCCGACGTTCTCGCTGACCGACGTCGCGACCAGTATCACCGAGTCGGTTCGGGTCGCGAACGGCGGCAATTTGGTGGTGACCACGGGCCTCGCGACACCGGGCTGGGTGTCCAAGTCGTGGTGCACCGTTTCTATCGCGACCGCGTCGATCCGACCGGCGCTCTTCGACTGCAGCTTCTCCACCACCTGCCGGTAAGGCTGCACGGCCGCGTCGAAGTCGGTGTTGAGTTCTCCGACCGTCCCGTCCTGCAGCCGCTGCAGGCTGGCGTCGATGTTGCCGCTGTTCATGTTGATCAGCACCCCGGTCCAGTCGGCGGCGCTCTGCATGACGCGGGTCAGGTAGCTGCGTTCGGCTGCCTCGTCGCGATGCGCGGACCAGATGATGACGCCGAGCACGACCGCGGCCACCGACAGCACGCCCAGAAAGGCCGAAGCGATCCCGTAATGGGAAAAGATCCCGCTGCCTGCGGGTTCGGATTCGTCAACGTCAGCGGAGTCGTCGTCAGGGTCGGCGGTCTCTTCGTGGGCCGGTAGCTCGGTCTGCTCGCCGTCGGACATGGCCCGATCGTTGCACCCGAGGAAGATGGAAGGATGGCGGGGTGACGTATGAGGCAATTCGCTCGGGTATCGACCTCAGCCATGTCGATGCCAACACTCGCCCCCAAGATGACCTGTTCGGTCACGTCAACGGCCGCTGGCTGGCTGAATACGACATACCGGCTGACCGGGCAACCGACGGCGCCTTCCGTCACCTCTTCGACCGTGCCGAAGAGCAGGTGCGCGACCTGATCGTCGAAGCCAGCGAGAAAAGCGCCTCAAACGGCTCCGGGGCGGCAACCGCGGGTAATGACGCACAACGCATCGGCGACCTCTACGCCAGCTTCCTCGACGAGGAAGCCGTCGAACGCAGGGGCCTGCAACCACTGCATGACGAGATGGCCATTATCGACGACAGTGCCGATGCCACCGCCCTGGCCGCAGCGATGGGCGCCGTACAACGCACCGGCGTGGGCGGCGGCATCGCACTGTATGTCGACACCGATGCCAAAGACTCGGCCCGTTACCTGGTGCACTTCACTCAATCGGGCATCGGATTGCCCGACGAATCGTATTTTCGCGACGAGCAGCACGCCAAGGTGCTGGCGGCCTACCCGAAACACATCGCACGGATGTTCAGCCTGGTGCTCGGCGGGACGCCCGAAAACCACGCCGAGACCGCGGGCCGCATCCTCGCGCTGGAGACAAAACTGGCCGCCGCGCATTGGGATGTCGTCAAGCGCCGCGATGCCGACCTCACCTACAACTTGCGCACCTTTGCAGAGCTACAGAGCGAAGGCAAGGGGTTCGATTGGACCGGTTGGGTGAACGCGCTGGGCAGCACCCCGCAGTCCGTCACCGAACTCATTGTGCGCCAGCCTGATTATCTCACCGCATTCGCCGCCTTATGGGACAGCGAAGACCTCGAAGACTGGAAGTCCTGGGCGCGTTGGCGATTGATCCGCGCCCGCACTCCCTGGCTGACCGACCAGCTGGTTGCCGCGGACTTCGACTTCTATGGCCGCTTGCTGACCGGCGCCGAGCAGATCCGGGACCGCTGGAAGCGAGCGGTGTCTCTGGTGGAGAGCCTGATGGGCGATGCCGTCGGAAAGCTTTATGTGCAGCGGCATTTCCCGCCGGACGCCAAGGCACGCATCGACGCGCTGGTGGACAACCTGCAAGAGGCGTACCGGATCAGCATCAGCGACTTGGACTGGATGACGCCACAGACCCGCGAGCGCGCGCTGGCGAAGCTGAGCAAGTTCACCGCCAAGGTCGGCTACCCGACAAAGTGGCGCGACTACTCCAAGCTGGTGATCGACCGCAACGACCTCTACGGCAATTACCAGCGTGGGTATGCGGTCAACCACGACCGCGAGCTCGCCAAGCTCGGCGGCCCAGTGGACCGCGACGAATGGTTCATGACCCCACAGACCGTCAACGCCTACTACAACCCGGGGATGAACGAAATCGTTTTTCCCGCAGCTATTTTGCAGCCGCCATTCTTCGACGCCGAGGCCGACGCCGCCGCCAACTACGGCGGGATCGGGGCGGTGATCGGACACGAGATCGGGCACGGCTTCGATGACCAGGGCGCCAAGTACGACGGCGACGGCAACCTGGTCGACTGGTGGACCGACGCAGACCGCACCGAATTCGGCGCCCGCACGAAGGCGCTGATCGAGCAATACGACGCGTACGCGCCCAGAGGACTCGACGGCGGCTATCACGTGAACGGCGCATTCACCGTCGGTGAGAACATCGGCGACCTCGGCGGGTTGTCCATCGCACTGTTGGCCTACCAACTGTCGCTGAACGGCCGGCCCGCTCCCGTCATCGACGGCCTTACCGGCGTGCAGCGCGTGTTCTACGGCTGGGCTCAAGTATGGCGGACCAAATCCCGTGAAGCGGAAGCGATCCGGCGACTAGCAGTAGATCCGCACTCTCCGCCGGAGTTCCGCTGCAACGGTGTCATCCGTAACATAGACGCCTTCTACGACGCCTTCGCAGTTGCCGAAAGCAATGCGCTGTTTCTGGAGCGGCCGAGCCGGGTCAGAATCTGGAAGTGACCCTGCTGGCAACCGGCACCTGCTCGACCCGAGCGGGTACGTGCTTGTGCCACGGAGTGCCGGCGTATGGATCGCGCCATCCCGTGGAGGTGAGCACGTTCGGGGCGACACCGGGAATGACGGTACGCCCGTCATCGTCGACGTAATCGAGCCCAAAACCGTTGGGCAGGGCCGCGTGTCCGGCAAGCATCGTCTCGGTGATTTCGACGGTGGCTTCGACGCTGCCGGCCGCGGTACTGATGCGGGCTCGACCTCCGTCGACGAGTCCGAGGGTTTGGGCGTCTTCGACGCTGATGCGCAGTGCCCCGTCGGCGTCACGTTTCCGCCAGGATGGATCCCGGAAGATGTCGTTGGCGGTGTAGGCGCGCCGCTCGCCCACCGACAGCACGATGGGGAACTCCGCTGTAGTCAGCCGAGGTGGCGGTTGGGTCAGCGCCCTTAGCTCGTCCAGCATTTCCGGGATCTCCAGAGCGATCTTGCGGTCGGCGTGGCTGATCAAAGCGAAGTCGTCCTCGTAGTTGTGGACGGTGAACGTCACTCCAGACGGATTGTCGAGGATCGCGTCGAACAGCGCGTTGCCATCGGCGTGACCGGCGCGCCGCACGGCGTCGGGATAGCTCAGCGCCGTCTTCTGGGCAAGCCCCCACAGGGCCGCCGCACCGCGCAGTCCGTCCGGCAGCGTCGGCCCGAGTGTTTCATAGAGCACGTACGGAAGCAGTTTTGCCACTGTCGGATTGGTTGCGACAGCGGCAAGAAACGCTTCGGTATAGGCCTGGCGACCGCGCGGAGCGGCCTCATGCAGCGGCCGCAGATCCGCGTCGTCCACGATGTCCAGGGCCCGCACCAGCCGTGCCCAGATCTCTGGTTCGGGCAGGGTTCCCGGCAAGGGCTCCAGCAACGGCCGGCGCAACTGAAAAGCGTTGTGCGGAAACTCCAAATTGAAGAAGGTGGCTTCCGGCTTCTCGAATTGGGACGCCGCGGGAAGCACATAATGAGCGAGTCTGGCGGTCTCGGTCATCGCGACGTCAATGACCACCATCAGTTCGAGCGCTTGAAAGGCCTCGCGGCAGGCAGCCGAGTTGGCCAGCGAGTGGGCGGGATTGCTGCTTTCCACGATCATGCCCCGGAAGCGGTCCGGATGGTCGGTCAGAATCTCCTCGGGCACGACATTGCTGGGCACCAGCCCGGAGATGATGGGAGCGCCGGTGACCGGTGTGCGACCGGAGAACTGGCCAAACAGCGGAGCGAAAGACGAGTGCAGGTGCTGGCCACCCTTTTTGGCGAAGTTGCCGGTGAAGATCCAGAGCAATTTGTTCAGATACGAGGAAAGCGTGCTGTTGGGCGCCTGCTGAACTCCGAGGTCCTCGAACACCGAGACGCTGGCCGCACTACCGATGCGCCGCGCTGCCGCGCGCAACAGCTCCTCATCGACCCCGCACCGCTGCGCGTAATCGGCCACCGGGACATCGTCCAGCGCGGCGCGGATAGCGTCGGCACCGCGCACGTGTTCGGTCAGAAACGTTTCGTCACAGAGGTTTTCCTGGACGAGGACCGCGGCCAGCGCGGCCAGGCACCAAGCATCGGTACCGGGCCGCACCCGCAGATGGAAGTCGGACATCTTGGCGGTATCTGTGACTACGGGATCGATGACAATCATCGACCGGGCCGGATCTTTGGCGATCTCGTTGAGCACCACCCGAGCTCGGGGAAAGCTCTGTGACATCCACGGATTCTTCCCGATGAACACCGCCACTTCGGCGTGTTCGAACTCACCTCTGGTGTGACCGCCGTACAGATGCCCATCGATCCAGGCCTCGCCGGTTTTCTCCTGCGCCAGCGCATTTGACCGGTAGCGCGACCCCAGGGCCTTCAGGAATGCGCCGCTGTAAGCCCCACCCAGGTGATTGCCCTGCCCGCCGCCGCCGTAGTAGAAGATTTTGTCCCCGCCGTAGGTGTCGCGGATGTGCCGGAACCCCTCGGCGATCTCGACAATCGCGGTGTCCCAGTCGATCTCTTCGTAGCTGCCGTCGGCGCGGCGACGCAACGGAGAGGTCAGCCGAACACGGCTGTTCTGATAGTGGTCCAGCCGCAACGCCTTATTGCAGGTGTAACCCTGCGACGCCGGATGCGCCTTGTCGCCCCGGATGCGGGCCAGTCGGCGATCTTCGACTTGAACGACAATGCCGCAGTTGCACTCACAGAGAATGCATGCCGTGGGTTTCCATTCACCGGTCATTGCGGGAGGTCCTTTCTCGTCGCCTCAGCCGAAAGCAGATCGCGCAGCTGGCGGTGAACGACATCCAGGGGCGTGAGGTCGCGTCGCACCCGGGCCAGCAGGATCGCACCCTCGATCGCGGCGGTGGCCAACACCGACAATTCGCTGGCACGCTCACGCGGTATTCCGTCGGCGATGAAGCGCTGCGCGATCAGGTCGGTCCAGCGCTCGAACACCGCTGCGGCGCGGTCCACCACCGGGCCCATGCGCTCACCGATTTGTTGCTCGCCCGCTTCCACGGAGACCGCCACGATGGGACAGCCCGCGCGGAATTGACTCGTGAGCAGCTGGTGGCGGTACTTGTCGATCAGGGTGTCCACCAGTTGGAGGCCCCCCTCGGCCTCGGTGATGATGGCGGCGACATGCTCGCCGGCGAAGTCGACGGCCTCGCAGAGCAATTGGGTACGGCCGCCCGGGAAGTAGTGATAGGCCGATCCGCGCGGCGCGCCGCTGTGCTCCAGGACATCCGAGATAGCGGTGGCGTGCGCGCCCCGCTCCCGTATCAACAGCGCGGCAGAGACCACCATCCGCTCGCGTGGACTACGCATCGCCGCTCCTCAGGAACCGAAGACTGTATGTATGATGCTATACATAATTGGCAGGCAAGCGAAAGCCCCGGCGCGGGATCGCACGAGGAGACTAGCTCTGCCAGTCGTTGGAGCCGTCGTTCTTGGTGTAGCTGCCACCGGTGGAGTTCTTCACGATGATGGGATCGCCCGCGCCGAAGTTGTCGAAGAACCACTTGGCGTTGGTGGGGCTGATGTTGATGCAGCCGTGGCTGACGTCGCGCTTGCCCTGGTCATCGACCGACCACGGGGCGCTGTGCACGAAGTCGCCGACGTTGTCGAACCGGACGGCTAGATCGACGGTCACCTTGTAGCCGTACGTCGAGTTGACCGGAACCCCGTAGGTCGAGGAGTCCATCACCACCGAAGGCATCTTCTCTTGCACGTAGTAGGTGCCGTTGGGGGTTTGGTGATTACCGGCCGACATGCCCATCGACATCGGAATGGTCTTCTCCACGGTGCCGTTGCGAGTGACCGTCAATTGATGCGTGGCGTCGTCGGCCGTGGCCACCAGAGTGTCTCCGGTTCGGAAGCTCGACACGGTACCGCCCGCGTCGATGGTCACCGCGGTGTGAGCGGGCCAGAAGCTCAACGGGCGCCAGCGCAGCTGCGTTGGCGTCATCCAATAAAACTTGCCGGGAACGGGTGGGACGGACGAAACGTGGACAGCGCTGATGGCGGCGCCGGCGTCGTCAACCCGCCCAGGGAAGTTGATGATGATCGGCTGGCCTACCCCTACCGTCGAGCCGCCGGCGGGGAGGATTTTCGGTGGCCCGAACGGCGGCGTGCCGGTGAACGGCGTCGGGTCCTGCCCGGCAGCCGGGCCAGCGGCCGCCGGTTGTGCGAACGGGGCGGGCAGCGGCGGCGGAGCCAGCGGGTTGGGCGGCGGCGGGGGCGCCAGCGGGTCACCCGGTGGTGGTGGCGGCGGTGGCGCCACCAAGGGCGGTGGCGCGGGCGGGTCTGCGGGTGCGGCAACCACACCAGGATCGCCGGGAGCCGGGTCCGGATCCGCCAGGGCCGGGCCGGCGCCCAGCACTAGCAGAGCGGCGAATCCCGCGGCGTTCAGAGCGGCGAAGAGCCTTCCCCTCGTCCAGCCCGACATATGCATCCCTCCACTCGCCTTCTTGAGACAGTGTGGCATAGCGCGCACGCCAGCTAGCATTTTCAGTGGCCGGCAGCGGTCCCTTAAGCGACGCAATCATGCCACTGACCTGCTGAGCTATGAATCGCGTGAGCTTGTCGGCGCAACGTCCAGCATCTGCCGGTTAGCCGCGATGCCAGCCAGGGCCATGCCCATCAGGGCCGCCGACGCGGTCAGCATCAGCGCAACGCTGCGCTCATACAACAGCCCGCCCGCCAGCGAGCCCGCCATGATGCCCACCTGAAAGGCCGTCACATACAGCCCCGATGCCCCGTCGGGGTCGTCGGCCCCGTTGCGCATCGCGGCGGATTGCATCATGGCCGACACGGCGGTGGCCATGGCTCCCCACAGCACGATCGCGGCGGTCCCGATCAGCGCCGTGGTCACCGTGGGTCGGCCACCGAATGCGAGCGCCGTCAGCACCACGAATGCGGCTGTCAAGCCGGCCATGCACAGGATGATGGCGCTTCTCGGTCGGCGGTCCAGCGGCCGCGCCACGAGCGGCACCGACAGCAGGCCTGCGAGCCCATAGGCGGCCAGCAACCAGGCCAGATTCGGCCCGTGCACGCCGACGACATTGCGGAGAATCACCATGATGAACGTGTAGGAGACGAAATGTCCGGTCACCGCGACCATCGCCAGAACGCTTACCTTAATCAGCCGGCCGTTGCGGTGATGACGCGACCGCGGGCCCACGTGCGCGAGTTGATCTTCGCTGAGCACCATCTCCGGCAACATCAGCCGCGCAGCTGCCGTCACGATGGCTGCCGCCACGGTGATGCACACCACCGCCAGGCGCCAGCCCCACATCAGGCTCATGGCCGCGGTCAGGGGGCTACCGACGACCAGCGCCAGGCTGGTTCCGACGTAGATCGACATCGTGGCGCGTCCGGCATGGCTTGGCGGCACCAGCCGCGTCGCGATCGGGGCGATAACCGCCCACAGCAGGCCGTGGGTGATCGCGCAGAGCACCCGTCCGGCGGCCAGCACAGCGAAGTTGGGCGCCAGCGCCGAGATGAGCTGTGAGGCGGTCAGGCAGGTCAGGCTCAGCACCAGCGCCCGACGGCGTGGCAAGTGCGCGGTCCAGCGCACCAGCGGAATCGTAGTCAGCGCCGCCACCAGGGCATACCAGGTCAGCAGAGTTCCCACCAGGACCAAGCTGACGTGTAGGTTGCGTGCGATCACCGGCAGTGCGCCTACCGGCAGGATTTCAGCGGTGACATAGGTGAAGGCCGCCGCGGCCAGGACAGCAAGCTGCGCCGCGATCCGTGGCGTCCACGTTCGCACGGCAGCGTTAGCGGTTTCGGCGGTTTCGGCAGTCATCGCTCCGGGGGTGCGCAATCGGCCAGGCAATGCTGCTTGCGCGATCGCGCTGCTCCTACCGTACGCACTGGTGCAACGGGTTCACTCAACTTGGCGTGTCAACACGCCCGCGATCAGGAACGAACCAGGCGTGCGATGGCGGCGGAGGCTTCGGCTAGCTTGTCGTCGGCCTGGTCGCCACCCTCGGCCACGGCGCGGGTGACGCAGTGGCTCAGGTGCTCGTCGAGCAGATTCAGCGCGACTGATCGCAAAGCGCTGTTGACGGCGCTGATCTGGGTGAGGACGTCGATGCAGTATTTGTCCTCTTCGATCATGCGTGCGATACCACGCACTTGGCCTTCGATGCGTCGCAGCCGCTTGGCGTAGTTGTCCTTCTGCTGCGAGTATCCGTGTACGTTCGTCATCTTCCCCTCACCCTGCCATTACGCGCCCGCCTTCACTCTATACCCCGTCGGGGTATGACCCGTGCATTTGCCGCGCGACTGGCTCACGCATACTTGCACGATGGCCACATCAACCGATTCGACTCGCACCACCGACATCAAACCGCGAAGTCGTGACGTCACCGACGGCCTGGAGAAGGCCGCTGCCCGCGGCATGTTGCGCGCGGTAGGGATGGATGACGAAGACTTCGCCAAGCCACAGATCGGGGTCGCGTCGTCGTGGAACGAAATCACGCCGTGCAACCTCTCGCTGGACCGGCTGGCCAAGGCGGTCAAGGAGGGGGTGTTCGCGGCCGGCGGCTATCCGCTCGAATTCGGAACGATCTCGGTTTCCGATGGCATCTCCATGGGACACGAGGGGATGCACTTCTCGCTGCCGTCACGCGAACTGATCGCCGACAGCGTCGAGACCGTGATGCTGGCCGAGCGGCTCGACGGGTCGGTGCTGTTGGCCGGATGCGACAAGTCTCTACCCGGAATGCTGATGGCCGCCGCGCGGCTGGATCTGGCGGCGGTGTTCCTCTACGCGGGCACGATCTTGCCGGGAGTGGCCAAGCTGTCTGACGGCAGCGAACGCGAGGTCACGATCATCGACGCGTTCGAGGCGGTCGGCGCGTGCGCTCGCGGATTGATGCCCCGCGAGGACGTCGACGCCATCGAGCGGGCGATCTGCCCCGGCGAAGGGGCCTGCGGCGGCATGTACACCGCTAATACCATGGCCAGTGCAGCCGAGGCACTGGGCATGTCGTTGCCCGGCAGTGCCGCCCCGCCGGCCACCGACCGCCGCCGCGACGGTTTCGCCCGCCGCAGCGGTCAAGCCGTCGTCGAGTTGCTGCGGCGCGGCATCACCGCGCGCGACATTCTCACCAAAGAAGCGTTCGAAAACGCCATCGCGGTGGTGATGGCGTTCGGCGGCTCGACAAATGCGGTGCTGCACCTGCTGGCCATCGCCCACGAGGCCGACGTCGCACTGTTGCTCGATGACTTCAACCGGATCGGGTCGAAAGTGCCGCACCTGGCCAACGTCAAGCCGTTCGGCCAACACGTCATGTCCGATGTCGACCACATCGGCGGCGTGCCGGTGGTGATGAAGGCACTGCTGGATGCCGGGCTGCTGCACGGTGACTGCCTGACGGTGACCGGCCAAACCGTCGCCCAGAATCTGGCCGCGATCGCACCGCCGGACCCCGACGGCAAGGTGCTGCGCGCGCTGGACAATCCCATGCACCCGACAGGAGGGATCACGATTCTGCGCGGATCGCTGGCACCCGAGGGCGCGGTGGTCAAGACGGCCGGTTTGGAGTCCGACGTATTCGAAGGAACAGCAAGGGTTTTCGACGGTGAGCGAGCCGCGCTGGACGCCCTCGAGGACGGCACCATCGCCAAGGGCGACGCCGTGGTGATCCGCTATGAAGGGCCCAAGGGCGGCCCCGGGATGCGGGAGATGCTCGCCATCACCGGCGCAATCAAGGGCGCCGGCCTCGGCAAAGACGTGCTGCTGCTTACCGACGGCCGATTTTCCGGCGGGACGACCGGATTTTGTGTGGGTCATATCGCGCCGGAGGCGGTCGACGGCGGACCAATCGCCTTACTGCGCGACGACGACCGCATCCGCCTCGATGTCACAAACCGTGTCCTCGACGTGCTGGCCGACCCGGCCGAATTCGAAGCTCGCCGAACGGATTTCACGCCGCCGCCGCCGCGCTATAAGACCGGCGTACTCGCGAAGTACGTCAAGCTGGTCAGCTCGGCTGCGATCGGCGCAGTCTGCGGCTAGCCCCGCCCGGCCGTAGTCAACCGGCCAGGCAGGGCGAATTGATGTCTGGCTTAACGGACCTCGAAACTATTCGTGTGTCGCCGCGGCGCGCGTGCGCATGCCGAAGTAGGTAGCCGCCATACCCAGGCAGGCCAACACCACCCCCGCGATGACATTCGACCAGATCATTCCGGCGGTCAGCGTGAGGCCCTGCAGAATCCACGGCGAGAAGATCACCCACACGCCGAGCACCGGCAGTGTCCAGGTCAGGCCGTGCGTCCGGTCCAGTGCCGTCGCGAACCCGTACGCCAAGACCGCGACCGCGATTCCGGCGATGAGGTCACACCGGGCAAGCTGTCTCGTCGCGCTGAATCCAACGATCCATGGTGACGCGGCCACATACAGGCCTGTCAGCAGAGCCAGACCGAAGGCGAAATGCGCACTCGTCGATTCGGCAGCGCGCTCATAGCTCGCGCGCAGAGCCAACAAATCCGGGTGGTGATCGATTGATGAATGGACTGTACTCATTTTGCAACCTTTCTGTTATGCAGCAAACTGTTTGGGCTCACCGCAACCATCCATCTTTTCTAAGATTACGCTCGATCCGCGGACGCCAGCAACGAAAATCAGACGGCCGGCAAGACCAACCGGCCGGTCCAATTCATAAGGCGCGTAGCGTCCTGAGACATGGACATCGCCGACCGACTGCGACTCGATGTTCCGGTAGGACAGGCGGGGATGGGCGGAGGATTGGCGGGCGCATCGTTGGCGGCCGCGGTCGCTAATGCGGGCGGCCTTGGGACACTGGGTCTAGCCAGACCGTGCCAACTACGAACGTCGATTTATCAGGTGCGTGCAGAGGCCCCGGGTCGCGTCGTCGCGGTAAACCTGTTGATGCCCTTCGTACGTCGCGCCCACGTGGCGGTCTGCGTCGACGCCCACGTCGATGTCGTCGTGCTGGCGTTCGGTGAGAGGCGCGGGCTAGTCGAGCACCTTCACGATGCCGGAATCTTCGTCTTCGTGATGGTCGGTACCCAGGCGCAGGCACGCGCCGCCGTCGCCTGGGGCGCTGACGGTTTGATCGCTCAGGGGCATGAGGCCGGTGGCCATCTCGTCGGAACCATGCCGGCTCTGGATTTCCTGCCACAGGCACTGGCGGCGGCCGGGCAGCGTCCGGTTTTCCTGGCCGGCGGTATCGCCACCGGTGCCGATACCCGCACCGCTCTTTCCGCCGGCGCCAGCGGCGTTATTGCGGGAACCCGATTTCTGATGACGCATGAAGCCGACGCGAACCGGGAGTACCAGCGGCGAATCATCAATGCGGACAGCACCATTGAAACCAATTTGTTCGGTCTGAGCTGGCCGCTCCGCCATCGCGTCGTCCCCAACGCCGCGACTCGACGCTGGTGCCGCGACGACGGGAGGGCCAGCGCATTGCCGGCGGCCATTAACTCGGTGAGCCGCCCACTGTCCGTGCTGGGCTACCTCGACACGGGCGCGTTGATGCGTCTACAGTCGCCGGCCCGTCCGTTGTTCACTCCATTGGCACCGCTTAATGGGATGCCTGATTCGTGGGTGGACCGCGCAGCGCTGTATGCCGGTGAGACGGCGTTGCGAATCAGTGAGGTCACCTCGGCCGAGCAGGCGGTCGCCGCCCTCAGCCCGCACTGATGCCGTCGCGCCACCGACTACCGCACCGATGCGAGTGCGAAACCGTCCCAGCCCTTGGCCCCTACCGTCTGGATCACCGCGGTGTCCAGCCGCGGATGCTCGCCCATCACCTGCAACGTCTGGCGCGTCGCCGCCACTCTGGCATCATCGGATTTCGGCGCCAGTATCTGACCGTCGCGAATGACGTTGTCCACCACAATGACTGAGCCGGGATGAGTCAACCGGATGGCCCACTCCAGATACGCGGCGTTGTTCTCTTTGTCGGCGTCGATGAACACCAGGTCGAAGGGGCCGCCGGTCACCGTCGGCAACGTGTCCAGCGCGGCGCCGACTATCACTTCCACCCGGTCCGCGAGGCCGGCCTGCTCCAAGTTGGCCCGTGCGACCTCGGCGTGCTCAGGCTCGTATTCCAGCGTTACCACCCGACCCTCTGCGCCGGCGCCGCGCGCCAGCCAGATGGTGCTGAAGCCACCCAGCGTACCGATCTCGAGGATGCGGTGCGCCTGAATCGCACCGGCCAGCAGGCTCAGGAATTTGCCTTGCTGCACCGATACTGCGATCGGGGGCAACCCGGCCGCGTTGCTGGCCTCTACCGCTGCAGTCAACGCCGGATCGTCGCCAACCACTGTGCTGTCCAAGAATGCGTCGACGTCCTTTGGGGTTGGTTTCTCGGTCATGCCGCCAACGCTAGCCGGGCGCGCCCGCCTCGGCCGGTAGGGCCCGGCCAGCATCCGGCTCGGTCCCGACTCTTTACCTGCTACCCGTATGGGGTATACAGTGATGGCGTGGTCGACCCACAGCCGCAAGAGTCCACGACACAGAAGAGGGTGAGTTGAATGGCTAACTATGACGCGGGAACGTTGCTGACCTGCGGCCATGAAGGCTGCGGATGTCGCGTTCGCATCGAGGTCCCCTGCCACTGCTCCGGTGCGGGTGAGGCTTACCGCTGCACATGCGGTGACGAACTGACCCCTGTTCAGTAGCGGTCGTCGGCCGGTCGTGCATTCGGGCCTTGCGTGATGCCATCACGCCCGAACGTACGACCGGTCAGTTCGACCGTGGCTGCCAGCTGCGGCGTGACCGCCGAAGTTCCCACCGCCACCGTGTAACCGCCCGGCTTGATGCGCCAACTTCCCGCGCTGCCGTCATAACGAGCCAGCAGGCGCGCATCCGCCTCGATGGTGACCCGGCAGGTTGCGCCCGGCTCAAGCTCGACCCGTTCGAATCCCAGCAACCGTAAGCATCGCTCGCCGGGGGCTGCGGTCAGATACAGCTGTGGGACGTCGGCCCCAGCGCGGTCGCCGACGTTGACGACGCTGAAACTCGCTTGGAGAGGGTGATGGCTGGCATCACCGCCAGTAATCACCAGGTCGTGGTACTCAAAGCTGGTGTAGGACAAGCCATGACCGAATGCGAACATCGGGAGCTGGCCACGTCTGGCGAACCAGCGGTAGCCGACATCGGCTCCTTCGAAGTAGTCGACTGTGGTCGGTGTCCCCCATGGGGCGCCGAGGCCGGGCAGCTCCGGGCGCGGCGTCTGACCGAGATCGACCGGAAAGGTGATCGGCAGCCGACCCGACGGGTTCACCTGGCCGGCAAAGACTTCCGCGATGGCCCGGCCGCCGGCTTGGCCCGGATACCACGCCTGCACAATCGCGTTCACCGAGTCGCGCCATGGCATCGTCACCGGGTTGCCGGTCTCTAGCACCACAACGGTATTCGGGTTGGCGGCAGACACGGCGGCAATCAGCCCGTCCTGGCCCCACGGCAATGACAGGTCGGCAATGTCGAAGCCTTCCCCTTCGGCCCGGATCGCGAACACGATCGCAATGTCGGCTCGTCGCGCCGCCAGCACCGCCTCCGCCGGACTGATACCGGGATCGAATTCGATCTGCGCGTGGGGAAATTGTTTTCGCAGCTCGTCCAGCGGGCTCGACGGCAATAAGTACAGATTGCGTAGGCCAGCCTCCAGTCCCGGGCCGCCGATCGGCATCACGGCGGCATAGCCGCCCGGGGGAACGACGGCGCTCGAACCGTAACCGGCCGGGACACCGACCTGTGCATAGCCGCCGATGACAGCAATACGCGCGGTTGATTCGGGCGCCAGGGGCAGCACCCCGCGGTTGGTCAGCAGCACGATTCCCTGTCGTGCGATCTGTAACGCAATCTCATTGTGAGCGAACAGATCCGGCGCCGGAAAAGCTTCGCGCCGGTCGATTCCCACAGCGAACATCGAACGCAGAATCCGCCGGACCATGTCCGACAGGCGCTCTTTGGGCAGCCTGCCGTCGGCATACGCGGCTCGCAGATGTTCACCGAACGCCTCCGATTGCCACAGCAGCGCGTCGAGTTGGGCACCGCACTCTTGGTCGAGGCCGGCAACCGCGCACTCCCAGCTCGGTGTCGCGCCCCAATCGGACATGACCCAACCGCGGTATGCCCAGACACCTTTCAGCACCTCATTGATTAAGACCTCGTTTGCGGCGGTGTAGGCGCCGTTGACCTTGTTGTAGGCGGTCATCACGGCGCCGGGCTGCGACCGCTCAATGGCTATCTCGAAGGCCAGCAAGTCGGACTCGCGATGCGCGTCCGGATCGATGATCGCGTTCAGCCAGTGCCGATTGGTCTCGTTGCAGTTCAGCGAGTAATGCTTGACCGTCGAAACGACACCTTGCTGCTGAATCCCATTGATCGACTCCGCGGCGATCGTCGCGGTCAAAAGCGGGTCCTCGGAGAGGTATTCGAAATTACGACCATTACGAGGGTCACGCGCGAGGTTCATTGCGCCGGCGAGCTGCACGTTGAACCCGCGGCTGCGGGCCTCCTGACCGATCGCCTCACCCGCGGCGCGGGCGAGCGAGGGGTTGAAGCTGGCGGCCAGCGCCAGCCCGGCCGGCAGCGCGGTGGCCGTGTCACCCGGGCGGTAGCCGGGGTTGGTGACACCGAGGCCGGCATCACTCATCAGCAACGCCGGAATACCGAGCCGGGGAATTCCCGGCACATATCCGGCGCTCATCGGAACGTCGGGCGGGATACGCTCATCTCGCAGCGGCCACAGCTCGCCGGCCCCCATTACGCCGACAAGCAGCGAAAATCGCTCGTC
Organism: uncultured Actinomycetota bacterium; assembly: GCA_963784665.1. Classification (GTDB taxonomy): domain Bacteria; phylum Actinomycetota; class Actinomycetes; order Mycobacteriales; family Mycobacteriaceae; genus Mycobacterium. The sequence continues at coordinate 87,323 of CAWASA010000013.1, read as the reverse complement.
GTCGGTCATCTGGGCTTCGATTTCGCGCGCCCGGACGTCGGCGTCAGTCTCGTCCGGTAGCGGGACACCCGGATCGCTCACCGCACACCCTCTTTGGCGTACACGACACGCAGCACATGCCCGAGTTCCGGTCCCATCACCAGTTCCGTCAAAGTGCACATCGTCGTGACGAACTCCGGGCCGTGCGGCGGCTCGGCCCGGCAAAGATGATGCGCCACCTCATGGAGCACCACCAGCTCGCGCAGCGCCCAGTCGGCGGTGTCACGGTCGGGAACCGCGATGACGCCTGCGCCGTCGCCGGTTTCATAGTGCGCCGCGGTGGCAGCCCGCCGCGCCCGCACTCGCAAGGGCGACGCCGCCTGCCAACGTTGCCCCACCGCCGGTAGCGCAAGCACGTCATCAACATAGCGCTGTACGGATGCAACCGACCCGAACCGTCCCTCCGGCGGGAGCGTCAGCTGCGTGCCGAAGAACTCCACAGCGGGTGACCCGTGCTCGGCGGCACGGTCGAACAACCTCCGGACGAACTCCTCAGCCGCGTAAACCTTGGCGCGCTGGGAGTCCCTTTTCGCCGAATCCCCCGCAGTCACCGGTCCAACGCGGTCCGCGCACCGGGCAGCTCGGGGCTGTTGCCCAGGCGCGCTCGCCGACCGGCCCGGTCACCCGCGCGACGCGCCGCCGATGAATAGCCGGCCGACGCCCGACTGGCTCGCCAGGTGCCCCGCGCCTTCGACGCCCTGCGGTAGTAATCGTGTAGCTCGACTTCCTTGTTCCGCAAGGCAATAGCGGTGCCCGGCGGACGATGCCGGTCCTCGGTCGCCTCGCGCCGGGCCTGGTCGCGGGCCTCGGCGAGACGCTGGCCGACGCGCGCCCCGAAGGCCAACTGGAAGTTGAGCCGGGCAGTGATCGTCGGCGTGGGCCGGTGCGCGCCCGAAGCGAGATAGGCATCCGACGCCCGAACCATCTGGACAACCAGGCCGGCGTACAAGGCATGACTCGCATCGATGTCCTCGGGGAACCCATACGCGTAGAGGAACGTCGAATTCGACGCCACATCACAGCGCACGTCATTGGCCGCCGCGATCATCACAAAGAGCTGCACATACGTCCGCAGGCCCTTGGTGCCCGCCGCCCCGACGGTGATGGTTCGCTGGGTCGGCGCCTGCGCCGGCGACCGCTCGGCCGCATGGGAACGTGCCACCGCCAAGTCGATGGAGGCCACCGTCGCCAACCGCTGCGCGGCGCTCATGAAAGCGTCCGCCTCGTACGGGTTGTCGGTGCCTTCGGCCTGACGCAGCAGTGCGGCTATACGGGCCAGCATTTTGTCGTCGGTCATAGCGCCAAACTACGGGAGCGATGCGACACTTTCCCTCATAGCCTTAGAGCCGTTTCAGGATCCAGGTGACCACATCGTCGAGCACCTGGTCGCGCTCCGGCTCATTGAAGACCTCGTGGTAGAGCCCCGGATAGACCTTCAACTCGACGTCGGTGGATCCCACACATTCGACCAGGCGGCGGCTGCCGGCGACGGGGATCAGCCGGTCGTCGGAGCCGTGCACCACCAGCAGCGGCGCGGTCAGGGCCGGTGCCCGCTGCGGCATGGTCTCGCCGACCTGCAGCAGCGCGCGCCCGATGCCGGCCGGAACCTTTCCGTGGTACACCAGCGGGTCGTCGTTGTAGGCCGCCACCACCGCGGGGTCCCGGGATATGGCGTTGACGTCGAGTTCTTGCACCGGCAGACCGGGCGCGATGGCACCGAGCACTTTGGCGGCCAACGCGAGCAGCGGCGACACCTGGTCCTGGGCCGCCACCGCCGGCCCCGACAGCACCATCATGTCGTAGTTGTCAGGGCGTTCGACGCCGTAGGCGAATACGATCCCCCCGCCCATGCTGTGCCCAAGCACGACGCACTTGAGGCCAGGGTGCTCGCGGTTAGCGATTCGGACCAGGGTGTCAAAGTCCGCGGTGTACTCGGAGATGTCCCGCACCAGCACGCGCTTGCCGCCCGAACGGCCGTGCCCACGGTGGTCCAGCGCATAGGTGACCAGCCCCGCTTCACCGAAGCGCTGCGCGACGTGATCGTAGCGGCGGGCATGCTCGCCGAGACCGTGCGACAGCACAATTACCGCCCGCGGCGGAGTGTCCGGCGTCCAGACGTCGTAAACGATCCGCGCGCCGCCGAATCCGTCGAAATTCCGTTCAGTGCGGGTCATGGAAGGTCCTAGTCATTACGGGCAGCGTAGTGGCTGCTGGTGCAGGCCGCGTTCCGAGATACTGCGTAGGCTCGTGCACGTGAGACTGCTGACTGAAAACGCCGAAAACTCCCAGGGTGATCCGGCAGTCGGCGGAGACTTCTCAGCCCACGCCGAGCCGTACCGTCGTGAACTGCTCGCGCACTGCTATCGGATGACCGGGTCGTTGCACGACGCAGAGGATCTGGTGCAGGAAACGCTGCTGCGGGCCTGGAAAGCCTACGACCGTTTCGAAAGCAAGTCGTCGATGCGGACCTGGCTGCATCGCATCGCCACCAATACCTGCCTGAGCGCGCTGGAGGGGCGGCAACGCCGGCCGTTGCCGTCGGGGCTGGGAGGATCCAGCTGCGACCCGACTGCCGAGCTGGTGGAACGCCGCGAAGTGCCCTGGCTGGAGCCGCTGCCGGATTTGACCGACGATCCGGCTGACCCGTCAGTCATCGTCGGGTCACGCGAGTCGGTGCGGTTGGCGTTTGTCGCTGCGCTGCAACACCTCTCACCGCGCCAGCGGGCGGTGCTGCTGCTGCGCGACGTGCTGCAGTGGAAGGCCGCCGAAGTCGCCGCAGCGATCGGCACCACCACGACCGCCGTCAACAGCCTGCTGCAGCGGGCCCGGTCCCAGCTCGAGGCCGTCCGGCCCAGCTCCGGCGACCGGTTGCCACCGCCGGATTCGGCCGAGGCGCAGGACCGGCTGGCCCGCTACATCACCGCATTCGAGGCCTACGACATCGACCGCTTGGTGGAGCTGTTCACCAGCGAGGCGGTCTGGGAAATGCCACCCTACGTCGGCTGGTATCAGGGTCCGCAGGCCATCATCACGCTGATCAAGCAGCAGTGCCCGGCCGAGTCCCCCGGCGATATGCGCCTGCTGCCGGTAGTCGCCAACGGCCAGCCCGCCGCCGCGATGTACATGAGTGCCGGTGAGGTGCACGTGCCATTCCAGTTGCAGGTGCTGGACATCACCCCCGACGGCGTGTCACACGTGGTGGCCTTCTTCCACGACACGTTGTTCGCGAAATTCGGATTGCCCAGTTCGCTTTAGGAAAATGATGGATCCCCAAGTCGTACCCGCACCCGGCAAGCCACTTCTGCTGCTGGGCGCTTTTGACATCGACAGCGTGGGCTACGTTGCCGAGGAGTTCTTCATATCCGGAACGGCCTCGTCCTACACCCCCGCAACCGAGCTGACCTCCGGCGGCCGGTGGAGTGTAAAGCCCTCTGGCACCGCTGAGTTCACCACTCGGATAGTGGTGTTGACACCATCCGATCGGGCGCAGTTCAACGGGACCGTCCTTGTCGAATGGCTCAATGTGAGCGGCGGCATCGATGCTCCAGCGGTGTGGATGATGGCGCACCGCGAGATAGTTCGCGCGGGCTACGCTTACATCGCAGTCTCGGCTCAGCGGGTCGGCGTCGAGGGCGGTGCGAGCCTGCTCGGCGTGGACATGTCTTTGAAGAGCCAGGATTCGACTCGTTATGCATCCCTGCACCATCCGGGCGACGCCTTCTGCTACGACATTTTTTCCCAGATCGGCGGACTCACCAAGAACGCCGAGCACAACAACGTTTTCCGGGGTCTCGGCGTGCAACACGTCATCGCCGTGGGCGAGTCGCAATCCGCCATGTTTCTCACGACCTACATCAACGCCGTCGATCCCCTAGCCCGAAGCTACGACGGCTTCCTCGTCCATTCCCGATTCGCTTCCGCCGCACCACTCGACGGAGGCTCCATATTCGAAGAAGCACAGGCCGGCCCACCGCAAGCGGTCGCATTCCGTCAGGACCTACGCGTCCCGCTGATGACGGTCATCACCGAAACCGATCTTTTCAGCGGCGCGCGAGAGGGCTACTACTTCGCGAGGCAGCCTGACACCCAATGGCTGCGGGTATGGGAGATTCCGGGCGCCGCTCATGCCGACAACTACACGATCCAAGTGGCACCGATCGACAGCGGCTCCGCGCCGCTTGGGGACATTGTGGCGGCCTACGCGCCAACGGACGTGCTGATGGGTCAGCAACTAGCTCACTACATCAACTTCGCCCCGCAACACCACTACGTGGTACAGGCGGCACTTGCTGCACTGAACACGTGGGTCGAAACCGGCGAGCCAGCGCCCACTGCTCCACGCATAGAAGTGCGTAAATCCGCTCAGCCACAGCCCATTCTGGATTCCAATGGCCTCGCTCAGGGCGGCGTCAGGACCCCATGGGTGGATGTACCGATTGCCCGAACGTCAGGTCTGGGCGGCGAAGAGAGCGTCATGTCCGCGATCTTCGGCTCCGGCGAACTCTTCGACACTGCCACGTTGCGCCGGCTTTACCCGGGTGGGATGACGGACTACCTGGAACGCTTCACCGTGGCGCTCGACATGGCGATCCGTTCTGGGTTCATCCTGCCGGCAGATCGTGCCGAGATCGTCCAGCTGGCCGCCGCAACGTATCCCAGCGGTCACCCTTAGAACAGGCGGCTATCGGGTGGCGGTCCCTCCACCGGACGGACGAGGCCCAACCCGGTGACGAGCGGCAGGTCCAGCGCGGACAGCAGACCGGGTGGGGCCGCGCACACCGCGGGGATGGCGTTGACCATCCGCGAGGCGCCGGCGATGCGCGCCCCCAGATCATGATCATGGTCCTCGGCCATCTCGAATTCGCACCGCATGCTTGGAGAGCCCTCGATCTCCACGCGGTAAAGACCGCGGCCGGATGCCAACCCGTAGCCGAGGTCCTTCGGCGGAATGCAGATATGCGGCTGCGGCCAGTCGGGCGCGAGATCGTCACGCATCCGCGTCACGTGGTCGAGGACGAAAGTCGCCTTGTCGCCGACGTAACCGGTCAGCGTGGACCGCATCGCCGCGATCGTTCCGGCTGCGATGCGGCCGGTGGGAGTGTCGAAGGATTCGCTGGCGGGGACGCGCTCGACGCTCTCCTCGATGCTGTCGATCTTGACGCCGAGTCCGGTGGCGAGCTGGTGCAGCACAGGCCCCCAGCCAAAGGTGAACACCCCGGGCGTAGCCGCGAACGCCGTGAACTCCGGCGGCTTGCCGAATCCGAGGATCTCGTACACAGCGGATTTGTCCGGGTAGGTGGCGTAATTGAACATCTCCGTCACCCGCACCGACTCGATGACCCGGGAAACCCCGGTAAGCACCAGCGGCAGAACGTCATTGGCGAACCCCGAGTCGATGCCGGTGGTAAAAAACGACGCGCCGCCGTCTAGTGCGGCCTGCCACAGCGGATCGGTGAAAACGGCGCGTTCCGGTTCTGGGGCATCAGGAAAGACCAGTGGCACCACCGAACACGACACCACGTTTTTCCCGGCCCGCAGGATCGACACCATGTCCTCGACCGCCTCCAGCGGCCGCAAGTTGGCGCCGGCGGCATACACCACCACATCGGCGTCGCCGGCGAGCATTGGCGCCGGGTCCTGCGTGGCCACTACACCGACCGGCGCGACCCCACACAGCTCTCCCGCGTCGTGGCCCGCCTTGGCATCGCTATGCACGACAACATCGACCAGTTGCAGCTCCGGGTGGTCGATCACCCCGCGCAAGGCGATCACACCCATGGAACCCGGCCCCCACACTCCCACCTTGAACACGACAACTCTCCTAAAATTAGGACATCTATAGTTATTATCTGGACGGATCGTAGGGAGGTGGCTGTGAGTACGTCAATGGTTGCGTCAACCGCCAAATCACCGCCTACCGGCCGCGTGATGGATCTGCTTGCCACCCTGGCGGACTCGCCAAACGGGCTGACATCGGCCGAGCTTGCGAAGATCTGCGCCATCAGCACTTCGACCTGTGCCCTAGTGCTGGCCGAACTGGAACAGCGCGCCTGGGTGGCGCGGCGCGCGGACCGCCGCTATGTACTGGGCAGCGGCTTGTTCGGTCTGGTTCACGGGCTCCGGATGCAGTTCCCGCTGCTGGACCGAGGACGCGATGCGCTGCGCTTCCTGCACGACGCGCTCGGCGCGGGGTGCTCCATGTCGAAGATCGGCGGTCGGCACCTGACCATCGTCGACGCGGTCGGCCACAGCACCGACGGCGAGCATGCCGTCGGCCAGCGCTTCCCCATCGACCCGCCGTTCGGTCTGGTCGCGATGGCCTGGCACGACGACGCTTTCGTCCAGGCCTGGCTGCACCGTGTCATGCCACGGCTGACCCGCGCCGAAATCGCGGAGCATCAGCGGGTACTCGCAGATATCCGAGTCCGCGGTTATGGCGCGTGGCGGTTCGACGACACCCACCAATCGCTACACGACCGGCTGGCCGATGTGCTGGCATCACTGGAGCCGACGGCCCAAGTAACCCGCCGGCTCACCACACTTATGACGATGGTGACACTGCAATCAGTGACCGACGTGCTCGAAACAGAGCTGATTTCAACGGAATTCGTTGTCCTGCCCATTTTCGGCCCGGACGGCCGGCCAGAATACCAAATCGAGATCCACCTGGGCCGCCCAACGGGGCTGACCCTGGCAGAACTTGACACTGCGCTCCGGCATGCGCAGGGAATGCTCACAGCCGCAGTGGCCTGACTAGGCTGAACCGGTGCCTGCCAACGCGGAGATTCGACGCGCGGAGGGCCGGGCCGTCACCACAACGCCCTGGCTGGAATCCCGACACTCGTTCTCGTTCGGCGACCACTACGAGCCGGACAACACCCACTACGGGCTGCTACTGGTGAACAACGACGACACCGTCGCGCCAGGAGCCGGATTCGACACCCACCCACATCGGGACATTGAGATCGTGACCTGGGTTCTGCAGGGCGAACTGGCACATCAGGATTCCACCGGTAATTGCGGACTGATCTATCCCGGTCTGGCGCAACGCATGTCGGCGGGCAGCGGAATCCTGCATTCGGAGAAGAACGATTCCCTTACGCAACCAGTGCATTTCGTTCAGATGTGGGTGGTTCCCGACGCGACCGGCATCTCCCCGAGCTATCAACAGCATGAGATTGACGAGAAGCTCTTGGACGGTGATCTGGTGACCATCGCCTCGGGCATGGCCACCCACGACGCGGCCATCACCCTGCACAACCGCAATGTCGCGCTGCACGCTACGCGGTTGCGGCCCGGCGACGCGGTGAGCCTTCCGCAGGCGCCCTACCTGCACGTCTTCGCCGCCCGTGGCCGGCTCACGTGCGAAGGGATCGGTGACCTTGAAGAGGGCGACGCGGTCCGGTTCACCGACGCCGACGGCCGCCGGGTGACGGCGAGCGAACCGTCGGAACTGCTGATCTGGGAGATGCACGCAAAGCTGGGCGACTAACACGACATAGAGTGGCCACGACAGACAGGAGCCCGCATGTCTCAATCGCAGCCGCGGCACGCGGCGCCGAACCCCAACCGGAATATCAAGGCAATTCGCACCGTGCGGTTCTGGGCGGCGCCGCTCGTCATCACGTTGGCCCTGATGTCGGCGTTGTGCGCGCTCTATCTCGGCGGCATCTTGAACCCGACGACCAACCTGCGGCATTTCCCTATCGCCGTCGTCAACGAGGATGCCGGGCCGACGGGCAAACAGATTGTCGATCGGCTGGTCAACGGCTTGGACAAGAACAAATTCGATATCCGCGTGGTCTCGCGCACTGAGGCCAGGCACCAGTTGGACAGGGCCCAGGTGTATGGCTCGTTGCTGATACCACCGACCTTCTCGTCGCGGCTGCGCGACTTCGCGGCGGAGGCGTTAACACCAGGCCAGGCAGAGCGGCCGGCGATCACGATCTCCACCAATCCGCGGGCCGGCACGCTCGGCTCCAGCATCGCGGGCCAGACCCTGAACATGGCGATGGGTATGGCCAATGGCGAAGCGGGCGAACGACTTCTGGCGGAGATTACGGCGCAGACCGGTGGAGCGCCGCTGGCCGGAGCCGCGGAGGTGGGTCTTGCCAGTCCCATCGACATCGAGTCAGCCGTGTACAACCCGCTGCCCAACGGGACCGGCAACGGATTGTCGGCGTTCTACTACGCGCTCTTGCTGTTGCTGGCGGGATTTACCGGCAGCATTGTGGTCAGCACGCTGGTGGATGCGCTGCTCGGCTATGTGCCGGCTGAATTCGGGCCGGTGTATCGCTTCGCCGAGCAGGTCAGAATCTCGCGATTCCAGACGTTGGTGGTGAAGTGGGCCATGATGGTGCTGCTGGCGCTGCTCACGTCGGCGGTTTATCTGGCAATCGCCGACGGACTGGGAATGCCCATCGACCTTGGCTGGCAACTGTGGGCGTTTGGAGTATTCGCGATCGTCGCGGTGGGCATCACGTCCAGTTCGTTGCTCTCGGTGCTGGGTTCGATGGGTCTGCTGGTCAGTATGCTGATCTTCGTGATCCTCGGGTTACCTTCTGCGGGCGCCACCGTCCCACTGGAGGCGACACCGCCGTTCTTTCGCTGGCTCGCCGAATTCGAGCCGATGCACCAGGTTTTCCTGGGCGTGCGCTCGTTGGTGTATCTCAAGGGCCATGCGGATACCGGTTTGGCCCAGGCGCTGACCATGACATCCGCGGGCCTGGTCATCGGCCTGTTACTGGGCGGCATCATCACCCACCTGTACGACCGCAAGGGCTTTCACCGGATCCCAGGGGCAGTTGAGATGGCGATCGCGATGGAACACCAAGCCCAACATCAAGCGCGCCAAAGCAAGCGCGAGCAGACGGGCGAATTTGAGCCCGAAAGTTCAAGTGAGCAAACGTAATTCAAGCGCAGCCTAAGCGTCATTCGCTTGTTATCTAAGTTGACAGTGTGGCTGATGTGGCTGATGCTGTTGTTGTTGCATTCGCATCAGGGCTGAAGGGGCTATTGTGCTGACCCGACGCGCCAGCTTGCGCCGGCTGGTGGCGTGCTGCACTGCCCTGGTTGCGTCCGCCGTCCTGGCGAGCACCACGGGACAGCCCGTCGCACATGCCGCCGACGGCCGCGATCTGCTCGCCAACGCCATCAACACCACCAAGGGCTCCTATCTGGTCTATAACTTCGGACCCGGTCACCCCGCACCGATGCTCAACGCCGGCGGCGGCTGGTATGAGATGAACAACGGCGGCCACCTGATGATCATCAAGAACGCGGCGGGACGCCTTGCGCCGCACCTGCTGGTGGACACCCATCAAGGCGACCAGGCGCGCTGCGAGAACAATCCGGGGGCCCGCACCGGCGAGGGCCTGTGGCAGGCATCGGAGCTCTATGCGCCGCTTCAGGCGTGGCAGCGGATGGGTCAACCGACAATCGCGATCAACGCCAACTTCTTTGATGTGCGCGGGCAAAAGGGCGGCGCGTGGCGCCAAACCGGCTGCAGTTCACCGCTGGGCGCCTTTGTCGACAACACCCATGGCCAGGGCCGCGCCAACCAGGCGGTCACCGGAACCACCGCCTACCCCGGCAAGCAAGGCCTCTCGGGCGGAGGTGAGAGCTGGAGTGCGCTGACGACGATGATCCTGCCGTCGGGTGGTGCGCCGTATGTGGTGTGGCCCAGGGGCAAGAACGACTACGATGCCGCCACCCCGGTGGTCCAGGACCTGCTCAACAAGAATGAGAGGTTCGTCGCGGTGTCGGGGATCGGGCTGTTGTCTCCCCGCAATACCGGACAGCTTCACGACGGAGGTCCCAGCGCGGCGCGAACGGCTCTGGCCTACGCGAGGCAAAAGGACGAGATGTACATCTTCGAGGGGGGCAACTACACGCCGGACAACATGCAAGACCTGTTCCGCGGCCTGGGCAGCGATACCGCGGTCTTGCTCGACGGCGGTGGGTCATCGGCCATCGTGTTGCGCCGCGACACCGGGGGCATGTGGGCCGGCGCAGGCTCACCCAGGGGGTCATGCGACACCCGGCAGGTTCTCTGCGACTCGCACGAGCGGGCACTGCCCAGCTGGCTGGCCTTCAACTAGCGCTGGCTGCAGCAGTTTTCGTTCCAGTCGGCCCGAAGCGAAAAATGAGGAGACTGGTCGCTACCACCGCCGCCGTAACCGCGAACACCGGAGCGACGACGTATCGCGACATTGTCGCGCCGAAAAGAGCACCAGCACACATCGTGGAAACAACGCTGATACGCAGCTTTTCGCGGGTGCCCGTGCCACCGGCCAGATGGCTGTCCAGACCGAGGCTGACGATCGTCGACGTCAACACCGTGGTGGACAGTTCTTGAATCCCGAATTGGCGGGCACTCGAGTGCTGCAGACCGAACGTTACTGCGAGGATGCTGATCATGATCAGTTTGCTGTTGTTGTGGTAGTGCAGCACGCCCGTGCCGGCCAGGATCGACAACGCTACCAATAACACGATCTCGCTTGCCAACACTGTGGTGATCCAGGGCCGTGTCCGCTCACCGAAATGCCGTGACAAGCGGCCACTAAGGATCGTGGTGCAAACAAAGGTGGGAAGGGCCACGACCACAGCGGTCAGGTCGATGCTGGTTTTCGGAGCCAGCCAGAAGCCGAGGAAGATCACGTTGCCGGTCATGTTGGCGACGAACACGTGCCCAAGGACCAGGATGCTGATCGAGTCGGCCAGCCCGGTGGCGAAGGTCAGCAATAGCAATGCCGCGACGGTCGGTCGCTCGGATACCGGCGAAGTAACGGCCATAGCGAAGGCTCGCCCTACAAGTGCGGCGTCAAATCCAGCGAGGTGATGGTCGTCATCCTGGTCACCAGCCAGCGCCCGTTCGTACGCTTCATAAACAGCCGGTAGGACAAGTACTTCAGTGCCGGGATGTTCTTGGTCAGCGGACTGGTGGACGAAGTGTTGGTGTAAACGATGACAACGGCATTGGGATCATCCAGCGATTCGACCGCCGCGCCGGTCACTTCGGTGCTGTTGCTGATTTTGGCCTGCTTGTTGGGGGCCACGATGGCGTCGACGAATTTGCGGTACTGCGCTTCGAAATCGCCGCTAAGATAGGTCGCCGCGCGATCAGCGAGATGATCCATGTTCTCTGGTGTGTAGGTCCACAGTGTTGTGATCGCGTTGGCCGCGGTCCGCGCCACTTTCAGTTTGGTTGCGGCGGTGGCCCGATCGGCCAGGTATGGCTGCACAGTTGCACCCGCGAATGCCGCAGAACCGACGAAAAGCGCAGCGGCCACTGCGATGGCGATGGCGAACCGCTTACCGGCCAGCCGTCGGGCTCGCGCGCGACCGCCTTCGGCGGCCTGCCCTTCGTCCTCCGCTTTGGCCTCAGCGTTACCATCTGCCTGTTCCGCTGCGTCGCCGTCGATGTCACCGGTCGTGGCTTCGGCGGATTCGGTTGTCGCGTCGCCGCTTTCATCGCGGGGCTCCGAGCCGTCGGGCTTCGATTCCTTGGTGGCCGCGTTTTCCGAGGGTCCTAGGCCCGTGTCGGCGGTCAGATCACCTGTTGCAGGTTGCTGATCTTCCACTGATTTCCTTCCTGCGTGGCGGTTGCCGACCAACGGTTTGTGTTTTCCAGAACTTGTTTTTCATCAGGTGACTTGGTGGTGATCGCAGTGGCCACTATGACATGGGCGCTGCCATCGTCGTTCCATCGTTCCACTCCGGCGTCCAGGACGGTGCCGGTGGCTGGTTCGGCTCGGGCGATCTGAAGGAGGATCTGGTTGGCGTTTTGGGTGTACTGCTTGGCGAAGTCGCCGGTCGCCTGGGCCAATACCCGCGTCACGTAGTCGTTGGCGTGATATGGATCGATGGAGGTGAATTGTGTCATGAAGCCTGTCACGTAGCTGAGCACCTCGCGGTCCTTTGACGAGACACGCACATGGGCTTCATGGGAGATCAGCATCAGGGTGCATCCCGTGATGGCCGCGGCCATGAGCAGTGCGACAACCGTGCTGGCCAGCGGCAAGACCCATGATCGCCCCGGCTGAACCGGGTGCGCGACCAGCAGTGGTCGCTCACCGGGCTGAAACTTGCGGCGCGGACTCATTTTCCGTTCCCGGGTGGTTTCGGTTTGGTCAGTACGGTGAGGTCGTCAACGCGCCAATGGTTGTCGCCGTCTTTGGCGAAGCTCACGCGAACGGTGGCGCTGATGTAGCGTTCCTCGGGCGCCGCGCCCCGTCGGCCCTGCATAAACATCAGCATCGTCGCCCGATCCGGCGTCGCCGATTGGATGGACCAGTCGGTCGGCCAGTACTCGTTGATGACCGGGTGCCCCTTCTCCACCGCCTCCTGCTGCGCGGCCAGCTGGCCGCGATATCGGTCGGTGGTCAGCGATCGGGCGCGGGCGAAATCTTCGCGCAAGGTGCTTGGGTCGTACGTCAGCATCTGGGCGACGATCTTGGGCCCCTGCTCCCCGATCTGTGCACGAGTTTGATCGGTGGCTCGCTCCTGGGAGTACACCACCACATAGCTCACGGCGGCGCCTCCCAGGCACAGTCCCGCCGCGACCAGCACCGCGACCGCGGTCCACCGCCGTATGTTGGCCGGCGGCTTGTCCGCTTCGACGCGTCGCACTTCGGTGCGCAGCAGCATGTCAGCGAAAGTGCGGCGCTGTGAATCCCACAGTGGCCACAGCCACCCCACCACCGATGCCGTATCGAGCAGGTGCGCGAGGTCTCGGAGCAACAGCCCCCACGGTCCGGTGGCTTCGCCATTGCGCCGCGCCACCTCGATTGCGAAGAGAGCGCGTCCCAAGCTCCAACCAGTCACCGTCGGCAGCAGCAACCGGTTGACCAGCATCAGCAGGATGACGACTCCGATGACCGAAATGCACAACCACCACCACACGCTGCGGGTCGGCACGGTGTGTGAGACCAACGCCATCGACGTTACGACGGCGGTACCTGGCAGGACGTCAACAACGAATGCACAGGCACGAAGATGCCATGGCGCCACGGCGTTCTGCGGTAACTCCTGGACGGCTGTGGTCTGTGTCTCTTCGACCACCACCGTCACTTCGTCACCTGGTCGAGTTTGGAAATCTTGTACTGGCCCTCCGCGAGTGCCATTCTCACCCGCAGGCGGTAGCCCGTTTCGTTTTGCGTCTGATCGCTGGCCACCTTGACGCGGAGTGCGACGAGCACATCGACTGAACCGTCGCTGTTATTGCGCTCGACCGCTCCCCGCACATCGGACACCTGAACGTGAACGTTCGCAGCCTGATAAGCCTGAACGAGCATGCTGGTGTACAGCAGAGCCTGGGAGCGGAAAGCATCTGTGCCGCAGTCGATGATCTTCTGCTCACTCGCTACCATCGCATTGGTGTCCGGCGCCTGGGTCGCCGAAACACAATCCACCGCCACCTTGAGCGCTGCGATGTCGTTGCGGGCTATGGCTTGGCTTTCGTGATGAAAACGCAGCGCAAAGTAGCCGCCGGCCCCGATGGCGCCGGCGCACAGCACAAGCACCGCGGCAATCCCGGCCAGCCAGCCGCGACCCAACCGCGAGGGCCCGCGCTCGACACCCGTATCCGCAGCATCGGCTTCGGCCTTCGCTTCGTCCGAATCCTCCGTTGTGACCTCGGGGCTGGCTTCGTCGGCTCCGCCCCCAGAGTCTGGTGACTCCTCGGTCGTCACCTCGGGGCTGAGCTGTTCGGCTCCGGCCTCGGATTCCTCGGCAGTCGTCCGCCCTGGTCTCCGGGAGAGCCTTCGCAGACGACGAGCAATCGGCATCGGTGGGGGGTTCAGCCGGCTGGCGCCAGCATCTCCTTCCATCCGTCGTCTCCTGTTCTGGTCGAGTTCTCGACGGAGTATTTAACACCGTCTGGCCCCACCAGTTCACCGCTTTGGGGACTGTAGACCGCCGTGGGAGGCCCGCTGGGAGTGTAGGCACACGGGTTGGGCTGCTGGCCGTTGCACTGCACGCTACCGGACCCCGGCCGTGACAATTGATCGCTGACGGGCGGGGGCGTCCCTGCCACTCGGTCCGACGGTGCCGGGTTCAGGCCGTTGTCGACTGACGGCGCCGGGATCACCATGCCTGGCCTCACCGACTGATCGCAGCGCGCCCCAGGCGCAGGGCAGGTCAGGAGCTGGTTGGGGTCGCCGTACCAGGGATTGGTGCCCGCCGGCACATACGGCTTGGGGTCGCGGCATTCCCGGGGGCTGGCCGCCCGCTTGCCCGGGACATCAACGCACGGAATGTTGCGCGATCCGCGCACACTATTGGCCGGCGTGTCCATCGGAATCTTGCAGTACGTGCCGGACGGCAACGGCTGAAGGCTGGTGTCGGCGGGAGACCGCCACTCCGACGCCGGGATGAAGCCGGTCAGACACGGGGGCGGCTGGTTGATCGACAACGCTAGATCGAGTGCGGCCTGGTTCGGGTACGGCGCGGCCACCGTCTCCGTGATCGACGCGCCCTGGGGCAGGAACACCAGCACTTGCTCCACGCCGGTGTGGTACCGCTTGAGCAGGTCGAACACAACCTCGAGATTCGCCAGCGTCTGCGGCAGGGAATCTCGGACGTCGTTGAATACCTCGTTGACCTGATCGGCCGTCGGCGCAGCTTGGCGCAGCACACTTTTCAGATGTTGATCTTCCTGCGCGGCCTGTGCGCCCAACCTGTTCAGGTTGCGTGCCCAGCGCTCGATGGCACTCCCCGAATTGACTTGGCTTTCCAGAATCGGTCCCGAGTTCTGGATGATGTCGTTGATATCGGTGATGTTGGTCTTGAAATCGCCGACGATCGCCTGGGTGGAATCGACCAGCCGTTGCAGAGCGGGACCCAACCCGCCGACGGATTGTGCTGTCTCGTCGAGCAGCCCGGCGATCTTGTCCTTCGGCAACACGGCAAGGCCCCGGTTAGCGGTGTCCAGTGCCGGCCCGATCTCAGCGGGCACCGTGCCCTTCGTGATGGTCTGTCCGGGCGATAAGACCTTGCCGGGGTTGCCGGTCGACTCCAAGTCCAGGTACTGCTCACCGACCGCTGACACCGAGTGCACGTTCGCCGTTGCGTCGATCGGGATCTTGTAGTGGCTGTCGATACTCATCGTCGCTTCGGCGCCCTGCTCGGTCGGCTCGACATCGGTGACCTTGCCGATGGTGATGCCGCGATAGGTCACGTTGGCCGTTGGATACAGGCCGCCCGATGCGGGCAGCTCAGCCTTCAACGTGTATTGACCGATGCCCACCAGGCTCGGGATCCGCAGATAGTAGACGCCAAGCACCAACAGCGAAATCACCGTCAGGATCCCGAACACGACCAGCTGGCGTCTGATGAAAGGAGTCAGCAATTCCTGTCCCCCCTTTCCACCAAGGGTCCGCCCGGCGCGTCATTCGGGTTCGGCGTGTAGCGGACGTCGGGGATCATCGTCTCGGGATCGCGCCCGTACGACTGCTCGAGCGCGCGTAGCGCTCCCGACAATCCGGTACCGGTGAGGAACGCGTTGTCGACGGCACTCCAGGTCACGTCGAGCGTCAGCGAAACGTTCATGTAGTCACCGCGGATTATCTTCGGCACAGTGTCGATGTCGTACGGCTGGGTGAGGATCAACTTCAGCGCGCCGATCAGATACGGCGAGCCACGGCCGAGTTCCTTCAACGGGCATTGCAGCGCTTGCAGGTCGGTGTGCAGCGGCCCGCGGGCTTCGGATAGATACTGATCGGCGGCCTGGCTGAGCCGTCCCACCGAATCCACGGCATTGATCAGCAGGTTTTTAGTGTCGGCGAAATGTTTGATCAGCGGGGAGATGTCGGTGAGCACTCGATCGAGGACGTCCGCGCGGCCACCGACGTAGACCAACAGCCGATTAGTGGAGTCGATGGCGTGGGTGATGTCATCGCGCTGCTGGTTGAGCTGGTTGGTGAAGGTGTCCAGCTTGCCGAGAAAAGCCCGGATCTGGTTCCCTCGCCCGTTGAAGATGTTGTAGACCTCGTTTTGCAGCACTTCCAGGTTCGGAATGCCGCCGCCGCGCAAGATCAGCGCCAGACTGGCCAGGGTTTGCTCAGTTGTGGGAAACGCGGACGAATTCTTCAGCAGAATGGTGTCGCCATCCTTGAGCAGCTGCGGCGACGGATTCGGCGGTGCGGCCAGCTCCACGTGCTGCGAACCCAGCAGAGAAGTCTGGCCGATCCTGGCGATGGCGCTTTTCGGCAGCTTGACGCTTTTGTCCACACCCAGGGTCAGGGTGGCCGCCCACCTGCGCTCCGGGGCTTCGCGGCAAGGCCCGGTAAGGCTTCTCGACGTGCACAACTGAATGGACTTGATCGACCCGACGAAGACGTCGGCAACCATCACCTTGCTGTTGCCGTTGATCGCCAGCGTGTCCGGCACCTGCACATAAATGGTCATGGCCCCGGCCCCGCTGCCCGGACCGCCCGGAATCGCCACGTTGGAAATCCCGCGCCATCCACACGAACTCAGCACCAGCGCGGCCACTAACAACGCCAGCCCCTGCCAGGCCCGGTGCCGGATCAGGCGCGCCAACCGCATCGCCGGCTTCACTGGCCCGCTCCTGCGTCAGCGGGCTGCGCCGGGCCTCCCGCATTTGGTGCAGGCGCCGACACCGGCGCCGGCGTCGGGGCGACGGGACCCGGGGCCACCTCCGGCCCTGGTGGCGGAGGCTGTATCGGCACCGGAGCCTGCAAGCCCATGGGAGGCAGGATCGGGTTCTCGTCGTAGGCGTTCGGCGGTCCCGGCGGGGTCTGCAGATTCGATTGGACCGGCGCGATGTTCGGGCCACCCATCAGTTCAGCCAGCGAGTCCGGGGTCATCAGGCCCGCGGTGATCGGCCCCACCTGCTGGCCTTGCATCCCGGGGGCGACGATCCAACCCGGCTGGGTGTTGCGGTGCGACGTCGGCGTATCCGGCACCCAGATTCCCGGGACGGTGGTGTCTTTATATCCGTTCGGCGGCTGCAGCCGCGGCTCGGAGTAGGCGATCTCCTTGGGCAGCGCCTCGGCGGTGCTGAACAGGTTCAAACCGAACGGCGGGTAGTTGAACTTAATCGCATCAAGGATCGGCGCGAGATATTGCGCGCACAGTTCGGCAGACTCTTGGTACCCAAGCCGGCTGCCAGCCTGAATCGCGCTGCAGATGAACTGCATCGGGTTCGCGAAGTTGGTGATCGCCGGAATGGCGACAACCGCGCCGTGTGACGGGTGGTAGATCTGATTGATATTGGCTGCTGCGGTCGGAAGGACGTGCAGCGCGGTCTCTAGCCCATTCAGGGGAGCCGGTTGCAGCAGCGTGTTCGTCGCGGTGGCCAGGTTGTTGACGTCCTGGGTCAACACCTCGCGGTTCTTGTTGAGGAACGGGCGCACGGTGGAGAGCAGACCGTCGAACTGCTGGATCGCATTGGCCAGGTCACTGTCGGAGTGCGCGAGCCGCGTGGTGAAATCCGCCAGGTTCTGATTCAACGCGACAAACTGCTGATCGTCCTGGTGCAGTGCGTTGACGAAAAGCGCCAGGCTGCGCACCACCGCAAAGAAGTCACCGCGACCCTCGTTGAGCGCGGTCAACGCCTGCGACAGGCTGTTCAGCGTGGTGTTGATCTGCTTGCCCTTGCCGGCCAGGCCGTTGGCGAACGATGTGATGACCTCACCGAACGGCCCCGTCGGCTGCTCTTTTGTCGGGCCGAGTTTGGAGATGATGTTGGTGATGCTGTTGCGCAGCTGGTCCCACTCCACCGGGACCTGCGTGCGCTCTTCGGGGATCACCGCGTTATCGGCCAGCACCGGGCCACCTTTATAGGGCGGCTCCAACTGGATGGCCCGCGACGCCACCAAAGTCGGGTTGAGGATCACCGCAGAGGCATTGGCCGGAACCTTGTATTTGTTCTCGTAGTGGAGGGTGACCTTCATCTTGTCGCCGGCCGGCTCGATCTTGTCGATCGCTCCCACCCGCAACCCCATGATCTGGACCTTGTCCCCCGGATAGAGAGCATTGGCCTCCGGGAAGTACGCCACCACAGTGTTATTCGTCAGCTTCTGGTACAGCCGCCAGCCGGCGTAGCCGACGACCAGGGCCAGTACCACCACCAGCGACCCGATGATCACCGACGTCCGTGACAGCTTCGGTAGCCGCAGGTTGCGGATGTCAAAGATGGTGCTCAATTCTGGCTACCTCCCCCCGCTGCGCCGCTACCGCCCGTTCCGCCCGGGTTGATAAACGGTGCCGGCAGCTGTTCCCCAGGCCCGGATGGCGCCGGTGGACCCGGCGGCAGGCCCGGCGCGAACGTCGACGCTGGCGGCGTCGGTCCGGCCGGTTGCAGGTTCTCGGTACGCGCACCCGGCGGTGCTTGTGTCGGCAGCGGCACGGGTGTCCCCGGAACGTCCGGAGCCGGATCGCCCGGCCGCCCCGCGATCGGCATGCCCGGTGTCGGCGGCAGACCGCCAGGATTCGGCGGCGATGTCGCGACGTCGATCGGCGCGGGGAAGCCGGGGCCTCCGAACGGTCCTACGGACGCACCCGCGCAGGGCAGCGGATTCCACGGACGGGGCAGACCCTCGTCCCCGACGGTGACATTGCCGCCGGGGTTCGCCGGAGTGTAGGAGCACGGCGATCCGGGCGGGACGGCCGGTCCTGGATGATCCGGGGTGCCCTCCAGCACCGGCGGCGCTGGGGGCGGCGCGCCGTTGGGGAATCGGGTGCCGTTGGGGTCGGGGAACCGGTATGCCGGCAGCCCGGCGCTACGCCAGAAGTTCTCCGGATCGATGCCGCGCTTCTTGAAGGCCGCGTCGACCCATGGCTGGATGATCTGATAAAGGGCCAGGTTGTGCAGGACCACCTTGAAGAATGGTCCCGATGCGACGGCCTCATTCAACGACGGGAGGAATCCGCCGACCTCGACGAGCCCCTTGGCGATGTCATCCTTGCGCTGGACTAGGATGTCGCTGACCGTGTGCAACTGTTCCAGTACGTGATTCAGGTTCGGGTTGTCGTTGATCAGTCCCTTCACCTGCTCCGAAAATGCAGCGACGTTCGCCAACAACGCGTTGATGGCCTGGCCGCGTTCGTTGAATGCTGCCAGCAGCGTCTTTGTATTGACCAACAGCCGGTCGATCTGGTCGCTGCGGTCACCGAGGATGCTGGCTACCTGATTGGCCTGGGCGAGTAGATGCTTGACCTGTTCGTCGCGTTTGCCGATCGTGTCGGAGAACTTGGCCACCCCGTCGAGCGCAGCGCTCAGGTGCGGATAGGTTTGGTCAATGGTCTGCGACAACACATGCAGTGACTGCTTGACCGTGTCGATGTCCCAACCCTGGGCGGCCTTGGTGACGTCGAAGAACGCGTCGTAGATCTGATAGGGAGTCGTGCTTTGTCCCAGCGGCAGACTGGCCCCGGGCCGTAGCGGCTGGGTGCCGCGAGCCTCGACATCAAGGATCTTCTTGCCGAGGATGGTGTCGGTTTTGATCGCCAGCCGGCTCTCGGTGCCGATGGTGGCGGTGCCGATCGAGAACTTCAGCAGGATGTGGTCGCCGTCGATCTTGAGGCCCTCCACTTTTCCGACGTCCACGCCGGCAATGCGCACCTTGTCGCCGGTATTGATTCCGCCGGAGTCGGTGAACTGCCCGTAGTAGGCCGGCTTGGCGAAGAGCATCGGGACACTGGTGATGCTTTGGCCGACGCCGATGACGAGCAACGTCACGATGATGCCCATGAGCCCGATGCGCACCCGATTGGCAGGTTCCAGCGTTCTCATTGCGGCGTGCACCTACCCGTCGGCTGCTGGAAAAGCCGGACCGTGCGGACCGGGCCGCCAGGCTGCAGCCCGTTGATCTTGAGCGTGATGTCGCAGGCGTAGAAATTCACGAAATCTCCGTAGGAACCAATGGCGCGCCCGATCATGTTCAACGCGGTCGGCACCTTGTGGAGATAGTCGTCCAGCTGGTCACGCTGATCGATGAGCGGCTGCTGAACCGCGTCGAGGTAGTTGAGGGTCTTGTGCAGCAGCGCGCGGTCCTCGGCCAGCAGATCGGCCACCGTCCCGGCGGCATTGCTGATGTGCGCGGTTCCGCCCGCCAGCTGGTCACCGTGGTCTTTCAGCCCGGTGATCAGCACCTCGAGGTTGTTGATCGTCTGGTCGAATTGCTGTCGGTGCCGAACGGTGGTGTCCAGGACGATGTTCAGGTTCTTGATTACCTCGCCGATCGCTTGGTCACGTTGACCGATCTGGGTGGTCAGTTGCGCGGTTTGGTCGAGGATGTCGTTGATGGTGCCGCCCTGACCCTGAAATACGGTGACGATGGCCGTCGCGATGGTGTTGACCTTTTGCGGGTCGAGCGCCCGAAACAGCGGCTTGAAACCACCAATCAGCGCGTCGAGGTCTAGCGCCGGCGACGTTCGCGACAGCGGAATGAATCCACCCGGCGGCATGACCCGGTCAGCGCCTTCGCCCTCGCCGCGTTTGAGCTCCAGGTAGCGGTTGCCGATCAGGTCGAGGTAGCGGATCTGTGCGGAAGTCGACTGGTACAGCGGTATCGAGCGGTCGACATTGAAATCCACCCGCGCCCGCTTGCCGCCGTCGATCACCTTTACCGAACTGACCTTGCCGACCTCCACCCCAGAGGCACGGACGAATTGGCCCGCCCGCAGCCCGCTGACATTGGTGAACTCCGCCGAATACCCATTAGTACGGTCAAAGCGCATCTGACCGAACACCACGATGATCATCACAGTGAAGATCAGCAGCACCAACGAGAAGATGCCGAGTCTGATGAGGGTACCGGTGATTTTCATGGGTTGATCGTGTTATCCCCTACCTGACGGCCCCACACGTACTCGATCGCGTAGGGCGAACCGGTGTCTAAGTGGTTGTACGGCGCAATGCTGTTGCCGGTGTCCATCACCAACTCGGGAGCGGGCCACAGATCATGGGTGATGTGCTGCCAGCAACCCGGCGCACCCCCGGGTCCACCGCGGGCGTTCACTCGCGGCAGATTTTCCGGATAGGTGTAGGGATTCGGCGCCCCGCCTACCACTCCGGCCAGCCCTCCGACCAGTGTGGCTAGCAGGGTGACCGCCGAGAGGGGATTCAGCAGCGCTCCCAACCCTGATAGGGCCTCGGTCTCGGTATTTAGCGAGTAGCCATTGCCGCCCAGGAAAGTTCGGGCCGTGGGTTCGACGTCGTGATAATTGCGGACCGTGCAGAACAGTTCCGGACTGTAGGTGTCGAGCAGTTGGGCCGTCGGCACCAGATCACCGGCTCCCCGCGCGAGATACGGCCCGCCTCGCTGGAAGATGTCCGCGCCGGTGTTGCCGAACCCGGCCGCCGACAGCAACGCTTGGTCCAAATCCTTCTGCTGCTGGTTCAGCGTGCGCGAGGTGATGACCGCATTGTTGAGGAAGTCGAACAAGTCCGGCGCGGCGTTGGCGTAGGTGTCGCCCAGTCCCGCCAACTGCTGGATGTCGTGACGAGCCTGCGGCATTTGCGGGTTGACATCGTCGAGGATCGCGTTGGCGTTGACAATCGACTGTCCGAACTTATCGCCCAACCCGGCCAGCGATTGGGCAGCCGCGCTCAGCGTCAGGTTCAGCTTGACCGGATCCACCTTCTCCGCGATCGAAGTGATGGTCTGGAACAAGGTGTTGATTTCCGTTGTCACCGACCTGGCGTCAATCACGTTGTGCGGTGTGATCCGTTGCGGCGACGGGTTTTTCGGTGTCGTCAACGACACGTACTTACCGCCGAACACGGTGGTCGCCTTGATATTGGCATCCACATTGGCCGGAATCAGCGAGAGGTAGCGGGGGTACACATCCAAGGTGAACTTGGCGGCCGGCCTGCCGTCGCGCACAACCTCCGAGATGTCGGCCACCCGGCCGATCTCCACCCCGTTGTAGGTGACCTTGGAACCCGGATCCATCACCAGCCCGGCCCGCGAAGCCACCATCGTCAGCTTGGTCTTGGGGGTGAAATCCCCCCGGAATTGCCCGTAGACAAGAACCAGAGCCAGTGCACCGACCACCAGCAACGCGACGCCGGCCAGCTTGTACGGCGGGTTCCGCGGGGAGTTGATCTTTGCAGGTGATGTCATGGCACTAAACCGTGAGTGCGAAGTTGGGGTTGACGCCGTAGAGCGCCAACGCGGCGGCCAAAACGACAACCTGCACCGAGACCAGCGAGAAACGCATCGATCGGCCGACGGCCTCCCCAACACCGACCGGCCCGCCGCCGGCGTTGTACCCGTAGAAGCAGTGGGTGATCATCACCACGGCCGTGATGATGATGGCCTCCAGGAACGACCAGAACACGTCGTCGGGGCGCAGGAACGTCCGGAAGTAGTGCTCGTAGGTGCCGTTGGATTGTCCGTAGAGCACCGTCGTGGTGATCTGCGGAGACAGGAACGACATGATCATTGCCAGCGCGTAGAGCGGAATGATCACGACCAGCCCGGCCATGATCCGAGTGGTCCCCAGGTACGAGATCGACTTGACCCCCATGACCTCCAGGGCGTCGATTTCCTCGCTGATGCGCATGGCTCCCAGCTCCGCGGTGGCGCCCGCGCCGACCGTGGCGGCCATCGCGATACCGGTGACGACGGGGGCCGCGATGCGCACGTTGATCAGCGCGGCGAAGAAGCCGGTGAACGCCTCCACGCCGATGTTTCCCAGCGACGCGAACCCTTGGATGGCGACCAGGGAGCTACCGGACAAGGTGACGAAACCGACGATCGCGACGGTGCCGCCGATGACGGCCATGGCACCGGTGCCCATACCGATCTGGGCGATCAGCCGCAGCGTCTCCTTGCGGTAGTTGCGCAGGGCATGCGGGATGTTCCCGATGCATACCGCTCCGAACCAGGCCATCTGACCGATGTCGTCAAGTCCACGGCCCGCGGCACCGCCATAGCGATTGAGATTCTCAGCTGCCCGCGGGAAGCGGGCGCGGAATACGGCGGCGGTCGACATGTCAGTGGCCCGTTCCGAATCGCACGCCGATGGTTGTCAGGATCACGTTGACCGCGTATAGCGCGACCACGCAGAGCACCACGGTCTCGTTGACGGCGGTGCCCAACCCCTTGGACCCGCCGCGTACGGTCAGCCCGCGGAAACAGCCGACCAGTCCGGCGATCAGGCCGAAGATCGCGGCTTTGACGGTCGCAATGACCACCTCGGGCAGCCCGGTGATGGTGGTCAGGGTGGCGAGGTAAGCGCCGCCCGACACGTTCTGCAGGTAAACGCCGAAGAGGTAGCCACCCACCAGCCCGACGGTGATCACCAGCCCGTTGAGCAGTGTGGCGACCAGGGTCGCGGCGATCACCCGGGGCACTACCAGCCGGTGGATGGGGTCGATGCCGAGCACCTCCATCGCGTCGATCTCTTCGCGGATGGTGCGAGCACCCAGGTCCGCGCAGATCGCCGTCGACCCGGCGCCGGCTACCACCAGCACCGTGGTCAGCGGGCCGAGCTGGGTGACTGCACCGATCGCTGCCCCGGCGCCGGACAGGTCAGCGGCACCGAACTGGGCCAGCAAGACGTTGAGGGTGAAGATGAGCAGCACGGTCAGCGGGATCGAGACCATGATGGTCGGCAGGAACGCGACCCTCATGATGAACCAGCACTGCAGGATGAATTCGTTCCACTGGAACGGCCACCGGAACAGCGCTCTTCCGGTCAGGACGCACATCCGGAAGAACCCACCGATGAGGGTCAGCGGCGTCTGCATTTGGTCGCGCAGGTAACCGACCAAGTGTGGACCCGTCGACGTCGTCACCGGTGCCCCCTCACGCCTGTACCGCGTGCCCTAAGAAGCCGCGGATCGTGTCGCACGCCTCGCCCCCTCGCCGCTACGCGGCCGGGGGTACCCCCACCTCGCCGCGACCGTACGTGTGTGACCATCGGCTCCCTACCCGCAAGTAGTAACGGAGACCACAGGAATGTACCCGATGGCCATGCACGTGTGAACCGCATCTGCACAATTAACCCTTCGCCAACAGCGGGCAAACGTTACACTTTCCGTCAGCTTTCCTCTCTGGCCGTAAAATCTCTTGCCGTAGAACCGATTTGGTCGATATTTACGGCTCCGTAGCGGATCCGTAGTTCAGTCTTGAGCACCTTTCCAGCGGGATTACGCGGCAGCGTATCGACGATCTCGAGCGCTTTGGGGTGCTTGTAGCGCGCGAGTCGCTCGGTCAGGAACTCCTCCAAGTCATCGAGCAGCAGGTGATCGCCGGCGACAGCCACGACCGCGATCGGCACCTCACCCCACTTCTCGTGGGTCCGGCCGATGACGGCGACTTCGACGATGTTGGGGTGGCCGGCGAGGACGTTTTCCACCTCGGCGCAGTAGATGTTCTCGCCACCGGAGATGATCATGTCCTTCTTGCGATCCACTACCCAGACGTAGCCGTCCTCGTCCATTCGGACCAGGTCTCCGGAGTGGAACCAACCGCCCGCGAACGCCTCCGCCGTGGCCGCCGGGTTGTTCCAGTAGCCGCTCATCAAAGTTGGTGCGCGGTAGACGATTTCGCCGACCTCGCCGACCGGCACGTCGTTCATGTTCTCATCGACCACGCGGGCGGCGACCGTCGGGATCACCTTGCCGACCGATCCACGCTTTCGGATCGCGTCTTCGCCGAGCAGCATGCAGGTGACCGGCGACATCTCAGTCTGGCCGAACGCGGCCAGTATCTGGGTTCCGGGAAAAGTTGCCGACATCTCCCGCAGCAGCGCATCCGGCGCCGGCGCGGCCCCCCACGACATCACCCGCAACTTCAGGTCACGGGGCCGCGCTTGTTGCTCGGCGCACACCGCCTGCCACTGCGCGGGCACGAGAAAGATGCCGGTGACCTGCTCTGCGGCGAGCACGTCGAGCAACTGCCCGGGGTCGAACGCACCGAGCGGGTAGATCACCGTGGGTATGCCGAGCAGCATCCCGGTCAGCATGTTGCCGATTCCGGCGATGTGGAAAAACGGGACACCGATGAAACCGACGTCACTGTTGATGTCGGCGCCATTGGTGTAGAGCGCGGTCATCGTCTGGCCCGTCAAATTGGTGTGGGTCA
Organism: uncultured Actinomycetota bacterium; assembly: GCA_963784665.1. Taxonomy (GTDB): domain Bacteria; phylum Actinomycetota; class Actinomycetes; order Mycobacteriales; family Mycobacteriaceae; genus Mycobacterium. The sequence goes on along the minus strand of CAWASA010000013.1, from coordinate 62,220 downwards.
GCACGGCGCCTCTTGGCCGGCCGGTGGTACCCGACGTGTACATGATCAAAGCCGGCGAGTCGTTCGGGACGTCGACGGGTTCGTGTGCCTCGCCGGCCTCGTTGATGAGGTCTTCGTAGCCGAACACACGGTCGTCGGTCGAGGCACCTGCCACGACGATCATGTCCAGCAGCGGCTGGATTTCGCGGACACCGGTGGCCACCGGAGCAAGGACCGCTTCGGTGACCATCACGCGTGCTTCGCAGTCCTCGACCAGGAAGGCGATTTCGGCCGCGGTGAGCCGGAAGTTCAGCGGAACGGCGATGGCCCCAAGCATGTTGGCGGCCAGCACCGACTCGACGAATTCGGTGCGGTTGAGCATCAGAATCATGACCCGGTCGCCGAAGCCGACTCCCCGGCGGCTCAACGCATCGGCCAGCGCCCTCACCCGGTGCCGCAGTTCCCCCCACGTCACGCTCTTGCCGAGGAACCTCAGCGCCGTCGCGTTCGGCTGCATCAGCGCATGCCGTTCGAGTTGGTTCACCCAGTTCTGGCGCCGGGCCAGGTACGGCTGCTCTCGAGCCGGTTTTGGGCCCTGCAACAGATGGTTGGCCAATTGCGCGGTCAACTCAACGCTTCCCCTTCACTCGTGCACCGCTTGCGCCAGGTTGATATTTGATAAAACATAGTGTTGTGTGGGTCACATTATGGCCTTAGCGGCCTGCTGACAAGCCCCGTCAAAACTTAAATCCTGCCCCCGCCAAGCCCCTGAAAGCCCTGGCAGCCCACGTGAACGCACCGATATCTACGCAGCTGAGGAGCCGACGGCCACTACGCCGGGCGCAGTTGTCCGACGAGGTCGCGGGCCACCTGCGGGCGGCAATCATGTCGGGTGCGTTGCGCCAGGGCACATTCATCCGCCTCGACGAGACCGCGGCCGAGCTCGGCGTCAGCGTCACGCCGGTGCGTGAAGCCCTGCTGAAGCTGCGCGGTGAGGGCATGGTGCAGCTCGAACCGCACCGCGGTCACGTCGTGCTGCCGCTGACGCGGCAAGACATCGAGGACATCTTCTGGCTACAGGAAACGATCGCCAAGGAACTGGCAGCCGCGGCCACCGACCACATCACCGACGCCGAGATCGATGAGCTTGACCGCATCAACGGCGCGCTTGACGCGGCCGTCCGATCCAGCGATGCCGAGACCATCGCGGGCATCGAGTTCGCTTTCCATCGTGTCTTCAACCAGGCGAGCGGCCGGATCAAGTTGGCCTGGTTCCTGCTGAACGCCGCGCGCTACATGCCGGTACTGGTGTATGCCGCCGATCCGGAATGGGGCGCGGCCGCCGTCGACAACCACCGGCAGTTGATCGCGGCGTTGCGTCAGCGGGACGCTGCCGCCGTGATCGAGCACACCGTCTGGCAATTCACCGACGCGGCGGCCCGGCTGATCGAGATGCGGGATCGCAGCGGAATCTTCGACTAGTGGCGATCGCGAGCGCGGCGCAGCCGGGCGAAGCGGGTCGCCGCCATCTCGACTAGTGGCGATCGCGAGCGCGGCGCAGCCGGGCGAAGCGGGTCGCCGCCATCAGGACTGAGGGTGGCGATCGCGAGCGCGGCGCAGCCGGGCGAAGCGGGTCGCCGCCATCAGGACTGAGCCGGCAGACCTAGTTGGCGGCCAGCCGCTCGGCGCGCTGCTTCAGGTTTTCCGCGAGGCGGTCGAGGACGTTACTGACGAGCGACTTCACCATCGGCGCAGGCACCGGCAACGCGGTTTCGACGTCCAGATCCACCGTCAGCAAGCTCGACGCGCCGGTCTCCACCACACTGAATAGCTGCTCCTGCTTGGTAAACAGGTCACCTTGCTGCAGGACGGTTTGAATCTGGTTTTCGCCCGGGTAGTACACGGCCTGGACAAAGGTGCTCTGCATGCCTTGAACGTCGGTGTCGAGCCGCAGCTGGCTGGGCCGCCCGTCGTCGTAGCGGGCGAGCACCCAAAGGCCCTTGATCCCTTCGTTCCACAGCGGATAAGCCTCGAAATCGGCGACGATGGCCATGATCGATGCAGCACCGGCGCTGACCTCGACGGTCTTGCTCAAAACTGGCATTGGCGAAGCATAGCCGGGCGGGCGATGCGCTCTGAAAGTGCAGTCGGGGCCGCGGTTCGGGTGAAAGCACCGGCGGCAAGCGCAATCGCGGACTTATTGGTCCACGCAGGCTGTCGACAGCACTGAGCGGACGGCGTCGGGAATCGGGACAGGTTTGCGGTTGGCCCGATCGACGTAGACGTGCACCCAGTGCCCCAGTGCGGTGATCGGTCCCCCGCAAGCGGGGGGACCCCCAGTGCCGCCGTCGCCTTTGTGCGACCGGAACACGCCGAGCCGGTAGGTGACGCTGCTGCGGCCCAGCCGGGTCACCGCCAGGCCGACCACGAGGCTCTCCGGGAAATGCAGTTCCGAGAAGTAACGGCATCCCGACTCGGCGACGATGCCCAGCGAAGGCGTGGAGATCGGGTCGACGCCGGTACTGGTGTTGATCCAGGCATTGATCGCGGTGTCGAACAGCTGGTAGTACACGGCGTTGTTGAGGTGGCCGAACATGTCGTTATCGGCCCACCGGGTTCCCACCGGCCATAGCACCGGGAAGTCGTTGCCGGTGAGCTTGTCCGGTGCGGGCGGGACCGACGGAACCGGCGGACCCGGTGGACCTGACGTCATGGTTGTATTCCAACATGTTTCACATCCGGGGCGCCGTGCTGGACCGAATCGGTCTGGCCCGCCCATACGCCGAATCCCGGCCGATCAGCGTCGTCGAGCTCGATTTGGATCAGCCCGGCAGCGGTGAGGTCTTGGTCCGCATCGAGGCGGCCGGCGTATGCCACTCGGACTTGTCGGTGGTGGACGGCAACCGGGTTCGTCCGGTGCCGATGCTGCTCGGTCATGAGGCGGCCGGAATCGTCGAAGCAGTCGGTGACCCAACAGATGAAGCCGACCTCGCCGTCGGTCAGCGGGTGGTGCTGGTGTTCTTGCCGCGTTGCGGCCAGTGCGCGGCGTGCGCGACCGAGGGTCTGACGCCGTGTGAACGGGGCAGCGCGGCCAACGCGGCGGGGACGCTGCTGGGCGGCGATATCCGGCTCGCCCGGGCCGGCCACCCGGTGTATCACCACCTCGGCGTGTCCGGCTTCGCGACGCACGCGGTCGTCAATCGGGCCAGTGCGGTTCCGGTACCTCCCGACGTGCCACCCGAAGTCGCCGCGCTACTGGGTTGCGCAGTCCTGACCGGCGGTGGCGCCGTGCTCAATGTCGCCAAACCACGCCCGGGCCAGTCGGTCGCCGTCGTCGGCCTGGGCGGTGTCGGCATGGCAGCGGTGCTCACGGCACTCACCTATGACGACGTGCGCGTCCTCGCCGTCGACCAGTTACCCGACAAGTTGGCGGCTGCCAGTGAACTGGGCGCCCACGAGACGTACACACCGCAGCAGGCCACCGACGCCGCCGTGAAGGCCACCGTGGTCATCGAAGCCGTCGGCCATCCCGCCGCACTCGAGACCGCGATCGCCCTGACCGCACCGGGCGGTCGCACCATCACCGTCGGGCTGCCGCCCCCGGATGCCCGGATCAGCCTTTCCCCCTTGGGTTTTGTCGCCGAAGGCCGGTCGCTGATCGGCAGCTACCTGGGCTCGTCGGTGCCCAGCCGCGACATACCGCGGTTCGTCGCACTGTGGCAGTCGGGCCGGCTCCCGGTGGAGTCGCTGGTGTCGTCGACGATTCGGTTGGACGAGATCAACGAGGCAATGGACAAGCTGGCTGACGGCACCGCCGTGCGCCAGCTCATCAGATTCGACTGACTATCTCGGGTGCAGTGGTGCGACCGGTTCCACCGGCGTATCGGGAACGCGATGACTTTCGATGTAATCCCAACGGATCTGGTAGCCGAGTCCGGGTGCTTGAGGCAGGTCAACGAATCCGTCCGGGCCCAGCGGGTCGCAGGGTGCCTTCAGATAGGCAGGTGTGGTGTCGTAGCGGACCCCGGGCCCGAGCAAACCACGCTCGTAGTATTCGCAAACGTCTTCACTCGTGGCGCCCAGGACCTGAAGGTTGCCAAAGCCGCTCATATGTAGCTCGCAGCGCATGCCGACCGCCTCACACATGCCGGCCAATTTCATTGCGCCCGTGATCCCTCCGCGCAGGACGTCGATGCGGCTGATGTCAGACGCATTACGCAGAATCCAGTCTGCGCGGGTATAGATGCCACCCTCAGCGATCTCGGGTGAGCAGATCGGGATATCAAGTTCACTGGCAAGTCGCACATACGACTCAACCCGGTATTCCGGCATGGGGTGCTCGTACCAAGAGAAACCCAGCCGTTCCAGTTCCCGGCCGACCCGCAGGGCGTCCGGATAGGTGTGGTAGGTACCCCACGGGTCGAACGTCAGCACCATGTCGTCGCCGACCGCAGCCCGAACCTCCCGGCACACCTGGATATCCCAGTCCACATAGGACGGGCGGGGCAAGGCGGGCTGACGTGTCTCGGGGTTCCAGTAGTGGTACGGGTGAATCTTGTAGGCGCCGTACCCCTGACGCTGGCATTCAGCGGCATGGGCGGCATATTCGTCTGGCGATCCAAGATTGTTGAAGCTGCTCGCATAGGCCTTGACTCGCTCGCGCGCACCACCCAGCAGCTTGTGCACCGGCAACCCGGTCACTCGTCCAGCCAGATCCCACAGCGCCAGATCGATGACGCTGCAAACATTTTCAGGGAGCTTCGCCGCCCAGAGCTGCCGAAAGATCTCTGCCCGGTCGAATGGATCCTGGCCCGCGAGAAGAGGGCTCAGGAACTGCATAATCAGCGCCCGGTCTCCGGGAAGCAGGCCGTCCTGGTCTCCATGAAAGTGACCACCGAAGAAGTAGCCTTCGGCCCCCTCGTCGGTGAGCACCTTGGTCACGGTCTGCACCACGCGGTAGTCGGTCATCAGCTGGCCGAACGAGATTCGATCGACGAATGTCTCGAAGGGCACGACCTCCAAGCCGGTGACCTTCATGACTGCAGATTGTTCCGCCGACTTGGGTGCTCAGAGTAGAGGCGAAAGTCCCGCGCCGCCGATCTTGAAGGAGCCATGAAAGGCGCCCGACAGGGCGTGGCCTTGTAGCGCGAACAGCCGCTCGGAAATCGGCCAATCCGGCAGCAGCGAGTCGAATCCGTGACAAGTGCGCGGAAACACATGCAGCTCTGCCGAAACCCCAGCGCGAAGGAGAAGTAGCGCATAGTTGACCGCTTCGTCGCGAAAGGGATCGATCTCTGCGCAGGTGATCAAAGCTGGTGGCAAACCATCTAATTGGTCTCGCCGTGCGGGTATGGCGGCTTCTGGTCCGGCCCCTGCGCCCAGGTAGTAGCGCCACATCAGGTCCGCGGCCTCACTGTCAAATGCCGGGCTGGTGCGGAACTCCGCTTTGGACGCGGTAGCTCGGTCGTCCAGCACCGGCTGGTGCAGCAACTGGAACACGACCGCCGGCAGCGACCCGTCGGCGGCACCATGCGCCAGGCATGCGGCCAGCGTGGCACCGGCGCTACTGCCGGCGACGGCCAGGCGTGCCGCGTCAACACCAAGGTCCGTCGCATTGGATGTCACCCATCGCAGCACGGCACTCGCGTCCTCGAGTGCGGCCGGATAGGGATGCTCCGGCGCCAGCCGGTAGTCGACCGACACCACTGTGCAGCGGCCGCGACGCGCGAGCTCGACACACTGGCGGTGGTCCGTGTCCAAATTTCCCAGCGTGAACCCGCCGGCATGGCAGTAGACGACCACCGGTGCGGGTGACGGCCCGCCGCCATAAATCCGCACCGGTACTCTGCCGGATTCTGTCGGTGCGGAGTCCTCGACGATCTGGACACCTCGTGCATCGATTTGTTCAGCGGCGACTCGGCACCGCTGGTTGAACGGCTCGCGCATGAGTTGGATTGAGGCCAGCGAAAAGTCGGTTCGCGTGGTCGCAATCGATCGCAGGGCGGGATCGAGCCGTTCGGCTCCGTCCAGTTCAGTCATCGATTGCCCCTGTCCAGCACCGTGAACGCGTCGAGGGTGGACGTGACTGGGGTCTGGAAACGGAAGTCGCCCGGTTTGAACCTGCGCGTCATTCCCCAGAAGGTACGCGCGCTTCGCGGCCACTGGGTGACCACGCGCCCGTTGGCAGCGCGGAAGTAATTGCTGCATCGGGTGGTCCAGACGGTGCCAACCATCCAGCGGTCGATCTTGGCGACGAAGTCAACTAGCGCGGCGGGTTGCACCGCGGCGTACGTCTTACCCTTGCGCCGCATGTATTTCAACGCGCGCACGATGTAGCGGGCCTGAGCTTCGAGCATGAAAATCACGCTGTTGGAGCCGACGTTTGTGTTTGGTCCGTACAGCGTGAAGAAGTTCGGGAACCCCGGCACAGCCATACCGAAATAGGCGTGCGCGCCCTCATTCCAGACCTCCCGCAGTGTGGTCCCACGCTCTCCGAAAACATCCAGCTCCCCCAGATAATCGGCCGCGGCGTAACCGGTCGCGCACACCACCACGTCGACATCGCATTCGGTGCCGTCCTCGGTCACCAGGGATCGGGCGCGCAGGTATCGCGCCGGGCTGGTCAATACCTCGACATTGGGCCGAGTCAACGCGGGCAAGTAGTCCGAGGAGAACACCAGTCGCTTGCATCCCATCGGGTGGTCCGGAGTGAGCTTGCGGCGCAATTCCTCATCAGGGACAGACTTCTCAAGCAGCCCAAGAGCGATCGCGGTGAAGTCCTGGGTCTTTTCGCTGCCATGCTCAATCACCGATATGTTCGATTCACTGCGCAACCACAGCCGGGTGCGGTACAGCTTTTTGGCGAACGGTACGTGGGCGAAAACCCAGCGCTCCCGTCGCGTGTAATGTCGGTCGGGCTTGGGCAGAATCCAGGTCGGTGATCGTTGCACCGAATACACCTTGTCGGCCACCTTGGCCAATTCCGGCACCAGCTGCGAAGCCGTCGACCCGGTGCCCAGCAAAGCAATCCGCGCACCGTCGACCGGGACCGAGTGATCCCATCGCGATGAGTGCATCACCACTCCGGTGAACGGCTCCTCTTCCATGAGATCGGGAAGAAACGGGCGGGTGAACAAGCCCACGGCCGACACCACGACGTTGAAGTGGTTACGTTCGCCGCCCGCAGTGGTCAGACACCACACTTGCGTGTCCGCATCCCAGCGCGCGGAGCGGATTTCGGTGCGCAATCTCAGGTGTGGCCGCAGACGGTACCTGTCGGCGCAACGCTGGAAGTATGCCAGGATCTCTGCCTGCGACGACCATAGCCGCGACCAGTTTGGGTTCAAGTCGAACGAGTATGAGTAAAGGTGCGACTTGACGTCACACGCCAACCCCGGATAGGTGTTGATCCGCCACGTGCCCCCGACATCGTCTTCGCGGTCGAAGATAGTGAAGTTGTGAAAGCCGGCGCGCGAGAGCAGGATTCCAAGCGCAAGACCGCCGGGTCCGGCACCGATGATGCCGATCGTCAGATTGGTGTTCACCAGATCTGTAGGCATTGCCCACCATCGACGACGAGTTCCGAACCGGTGATGAACGACGCCTCATCGGAGACTAGAAAGGCGACAGCGTCGGCGATCTCGGCCGGTTGGCCGATCCGCCCGAATGCGGATGACGCGGCAAGCCTCAACTGGGTGGCGTCATCGAGCATCGGGGTCGCGATGGGTCCGGGAAACACCGCGTTGACTCGGATGCCGAGCGGTGCCAATTCGGCGGCAACGTTTTGGGTGAAACCCCGAAGCGCCCACTTCGATGAACCGTAGGCGCAGTGCCGCGGGAAGGGACGGATCGCCCCCGTGCTGCAGATGTTGACGATGGCCGCGTGCTTCGCTGCACGTAGCTGGTCCAGCGTCGCCTGAGTACCGAGGAATGCGCCCAAACAATTGACCCGCCATGTGTTTTCGAAGCCCTCGACCGTTTCATCGGCCAACGAAGCCCGGTGCAGGACGCCGGCGTTGTTGACTAGCGCGGTCAGCGACCCGAATCGGTCGACCACCGTTCGGACGGCTGTCTCCCACTGTGCCTGCGAGGTGACGTCGAGCTGGATACCGATCACTTGGTCGTCACCCAATTCGTCTACTGCGGCGACAAGTTCGTCGGTCCGCCGATCGCAGGCGGCCACCGAATAGCCCGCCTCGCGTAGCCGTTTGGCGATGGCCCAACCCTGTCCGCCGGCGGCGCCGCTCACCAGTGCGGCACGTTGATTCATGATGACGGGACCTCGGGGCTGTCGGACAGGCCTCGGCTGGTGACGAATCGGCACCGTCGCCGCCGAAACCGCCACTGCTCGTCGGCACGGACCAGTTCGTCGTCGTACAGGGCGGGCCGTAGGTGCAGGTCGCCGGCCCTAACGAACAGCACCTGCGACCTGGCCGTTGCGGTGTCGTCGCGGACGTCGATATGCGAGACTCCGGTCAGGTGCAGCCCGCGCGGTGCATCCCGGAACATCTTGCCGATACGGTCATGCCCGGCAAACGATCTGCCGTAGACCAGGAATTCGGCGTCCGGAACGAACAGCTTCACGCACTCGTCAATGTCGCCGGTGTCAAGCGCGAGGGCGTAGCCGGTGAGCAGCTCGCGGATAGCGGAATGGTCGTCAGTCACTATTCCGAGCCTCACGGAGATGCTCGGCCGCCCCCCGCCGCAGCGCCTGCGATTCGGCCGCCAGGGTGATCATCTGGAATCCCAACTGCGCCATGACGCGACCCGTCTTGCCCTCTCCCGCATGAATGCCGGTGACCAACCCTGCGTCGGTGGCTGCGCGATGGATTCGCACTATCGCGTTCAACACTTCCGGATGTCTGGTGGCCCCGATGACCTCTACACCCAGTGAAATGGCCAGATCAGCGGGGCCGACATAGATTCCGGTCAGGCCGTCGACAGCACAGATCTGAGTAAGAGCCGACAGCGCGGCTGCCGTCTCGATCATGGCGAATACGCTCACTCGGGACTCGTGGGCGGCCGGGTCGTGACCCAGGCTGGCGCGCAGCGGACCAAAGCTGCGGATTCCTGCCGGCGGGTAGCGAGTGGCGGCCACCGCCGCGGCGGCCTCGTCAGCCGACTCGATCATTGCGATGACGACAGCGTCGGCGCCGGCGTCCAGCACCCGGCCGATCGGCGCCGCGTCGGCGTTGGGTAGGCGCACCACGGTGCCGATGGGCACATGTTCGATACGGCGCAGTATGCCGGCGATATCGGCGTCGTCGAGGTAACCGTGCTGCGCGTCGAATCCCACGTAGTCGTATCCGGCGCGGGCGAACTCTTCTGGCCCGAGCAGCGTGGGGCCGGTGAGCCAGCCGCCCCACATCGGGGTTGCCCGGTTCAGTGCCCGCCGCAGGTTGCTTTCCGACACTGTCACAACCTCACTCGGCGATCGCGATCTTGATGCGCTCGGGACTCGGCCGGCAGGCCAGCTCGAACGCGCTCTGCACGTCGTCGACACCGAACGTGTGGGTGAGATAGGAGCTCAGCAGCTCGGGCTGATCGGCGGCGAACTTGCCCGCGAGTTCCAATACCCGCCGCCGGTCGAGCGTCACACCGGATTTCAGCGTGAGATGGTTGCGCAGCATGCTGCGCATGCTGATCGGGTAGGCGTCGTCGTCGGCGACGCCGAAATAGAAGATGGTGCCGCCGGGGGCGGCGGCTTCGATGGCATGGCCCAGGGTGGCCACCTGGTGACCGACGGCCTCGATGACAACATCAGCGCGGTCCACGGCCGCCAGCTGGCTCACCCAACGGTCGCTGGTAGCGCGTACCGCATCATCGACCCCGAATGCTGTTGCGAGACTTCGGCGGTCGATGGGATCCACTCCGGTCACACGTCGGGCGCCGGCCACCTTGGCGACGTAGGAAAACAACAGGCCTATCGAGCCCTGGCCGATGATCGCGACATGCCGGCCGACTAGGTCCGGCAGCTGCTCACAGGCGTAGAGAACACACGCCAGCGGTTGCAGGCCGATCGCTTGCGCCGGGGTCAGCGCCGGATCGTATGGTGCAAGCCCGTCGCCGTCACTGACTACGCGCTCCATCATGCCGTCGAACCCAGACGCCCAGCCGACTACGCGGTCGCCGGGACGGTGATCGGGATGCCTGCTGGCGATCACCTCGCCGGCGACTTCGTGGATCGGGAACCCGTCTTTTTCAGCCGCACTTGGTCCGTCGTCGCCCGGCAGCCGGCCTCGAGCACCGCGGAAGGCCGGCAGATCGCTGCCGCAGACGCCCGCGGCCATAAACCGCAGCAGCACTTGGCCATCGGTGAGGCACTCGGGTGTTTTGTCACGAATCGATGTCCGCTCGAACAAATACGGGGCGATGATCCGGTAGGACCACACGTCAAACCTCCACCGGGATCTTGTTCCATCCCCATTGGAAGCTGGACGGCAGCCGCGTGGCGGCCTCGCTTCGGATCGTGTAATCAGGCACTCTGCGGAGCCATTCCTGCAGCAGCACAGCGACTTCCAGCCTGGCCAGGTGGTAGCCGATGCAGAAGTGTTGGCCACGGCCGAATGCCAGTGAGCGACGGATGGGCCGGTTCCAGATGAACTCGTCGGGGTCGGGGTATTCCCGTTCGTCGCGGTTGGCCGACGCCAGCAGGGTGATGACGCGCTGGCCCGGCTTGACGGTTTCGCCGTGCATGGTGAAGGGTTTACGCGCCGTTCGGGCGAACCACTGTGCCGGTGCACAGAATCGGATCATCTCCTCGCGCGCGATCGGCACGTTGTTCTCGGGATCGGCGCGCACCGCGGCCAACTGGTCGGGTCGCCGGCTGAGCTCCCACAGTCCATGGGCGACGATCTTGGGCACCGTTTCCGTCCCACCGATGAAGATGCAGAGCATCTGGGTGGCGACCTCGACATCGTCGAGCGCGCTGCCGTCGGGCAAGCGGTAGCCGAGCAGGCCGTCGACGACGGGCAACGCATCCCCGGACGAGTCGGCCCTGCGGCGCTTGACTGATGGCACGAGGAACTCCATGTAGTTGGGCCGCGCTTCGGCGGTGTCCACCCCGACACCGGGCTCGGCGAGGCTGCCGGCATTGACCGCGGCCAGCACTTGCGGCGCGAGATCGGTTGGAATGCCGAGCAGTTCGCAGACGACAGAGGCCACCACGATGCCGCCGTAGTCTTGGGTCAGATCGAACGAGCCGCGCGGCAGCAGCAGATCGAGCCGCTCGTTGGCCAGCGCGCGGAGTCTGCTCTCCAGCTCGCCGACTGGTTTTGGCCGCAAGGGCTGCGAATGGGCGCGACGGATTTCGCCGTACAACTGGGCGTCGAACACCGCGTGGAAGGGAAGTGGATGCAGCGGCGGGTCGTCAACCGGCCCGGTGTTGTGCTGAGCCAAGACCGACGCGGCCGGCAAAGTCCCCTCGGATGCGACAAACGTTCCGTCGTTGACTTCCAGTACCTGCCAGATGTCCTCGAAGCGGGAGAGGGCAAAGGTGTCCCACTGCGGCATGTAGTACACCGGATGGTGGTCGCGCAGGATCCGGTAGTACGGCAACGGGTTTGCCATCACCTCCGCGTCAAATGGGTCGTAGGTGAAGTCCACTGCTCCTCGCTGAGCGATCACTGAAGCGGCGATGGCGGTAGGGCCTGCAGGATCGAGTCTTCCCAGCCATCGCGCAATGCCGGCGCCACGCTCATCCAGGTCACGATCTCGGCGGGTGGATGCTCTTTCCAGGAGGGGTAGTGCTTGGCGAAGCAGTCCCAGCCGCCGTCCAGTGCCCAGTAGTGGATGACCTCGTTATAGCGGAAGGTGGTGGTGAACGAACCCAGCCAGCGCTTACCGGTGCGCTCCGACCATGGGACGTAGAGCCGCTCCAGCTCGCGGATGTAGTCGTCTTGACGCCCCGGCTTGGTCTGCATGATCTCTTGGATCACCAGCGGCGCAGTGAAATTAGCCTCGCGCAGCTGCGCGAGCGTTTTGTTGGTGGGCCCGGGGTACATGATTCGCCCCTCCCCCGAGGCGCCGATGTCGGCCAGAAACGCCGACCATTTGCCGGCCGCCGCCTGGTGACTGCCGCCGCGAGCCTGGGCGGCCCCGATCCTGGCGTAGTCAGCGAATCCGTCGATCTCCCAGATGATCGTCACTTGCGGCCATTGACCGTTGTAGGGGGTGGATTCCCAGATCGCGAACAGCCGAGTGCCGAGCTCGTCCATCATCGGCTGGTAGGTGTCGGCGAAAACCTCGGTGAAGCGGTCGCTTCGCCCGGATCCCAGCGAGATGGTTTCGTGCAGGTAGAGCAGCGTATGGCCGTAGTACTTCTTCATCGTGCTAGTCGAGCCGGATCAGCTGTGAGTCGACCCGCGCATAGGCATCACAGAGCAGTGTCTCAGTGGGATCAACTGTGGCACAAGGAATCCCGGCCGCCGCAAGCGCATAGCCCTTGAACGCGCGCGCCGCCGCACTGAGCACGTGCTGCGCTCTGGTCATCGCGCGATCTACCACTAGGGGCCACTCGTCACCCCACAAAGCGACTTCGGTCAAACGGTTGTCCAGCGACTTGAGCACCGTGTCACGTACACGTGCATCTGCAGTGAATGCCTCGGCGCTACCTGCCAGACTCTGGCTCGTCGAGCCCGCCCCGTCGAATACGGACTGCAGGTCAACCCCCACACCGAGGATCCGCAGCGACTGGGTATCACAGCGATCCGGTAGCAGCACGGTCACCTCCCAACCGGCCATTACCCGGTCGTAGAGCCAACCCCCGGCCGATTGCACGACGTCGACGGCGCTGATCGCAACAACATCCAGTCGATATCGCAGAGACTCACCGTCTGCACGGGTTAGTCGTGCAGCGGTAACCCGGTTGCTTTCGCTGACGTCAAACCTTGGAGCGACCATCGATCCATTCCTCACCGCCACACGCCAGGAGTGTGTTGGCGTGTCTCAGCGCTTGCCATGGGCTTTGTCATCGGCTGGGGTCGCCTCACGCTGTGGGTGACGCGACTCACGGGACAGCGTGACACTTCGGCGCAGATTTGTAAAGCTTCCCTCGCCGCTCACGACCTGCGGCGCGCGGTGAGTTCGGCGAGAACTTCGTCGGTGTGCTGCCCGAGTTCCGGTGCCGCAGAACGCGGCGCCCAGGGCGTGCCATGGAAATCCGCCGGTGTGGCCACCATCGGAACGTTGGATTCCCCGTCCGGTACGTCGATGATGCCGCCCGCGGCGTGGAACTGCTCGTCGGCAACGACGTCCTCGAGCGTGTTGACCGGTGACCAGAAGAAGTCCGGTTCGCCCGCAAAGACCTCCGCCCATTCGTCAAGTGAGCGAGTCGCGAAGATCTTGTCCAGCTCGGCGATCAGCTGCACGGCGTTTTCGGCGCGGACGCGGGCGTCCTCGAACCGGGAATCGGTCAACCACTCGGGACGGCCCACGGCACGACACAGGGCGGGCCAGTGGCGATTGGCCTCGAGTCCGACGATCCAGAATCGCCGCCCATCGCCGGCGGTGTAGTTGTTCATGCACGGGTTGCCCATCGATTCGCGTTGCCCGATCGCGATCTGTTGGCCGGTCAGCAGATAGGTGTTGAGGTCGAAGCTCACGGTGTAGGCGCCCTGGCGGTACAGCGAGGTGGTTACCAGCTGACCGGTGCCGGTCCGTTCGCGGGCAAGTAGCGCAGCGCAAATGGCGGCCGTCAGGGTCATGCCGGCCGAGTGGTCACCCATGCCGCCCCGCTGGAACGGCGGAGTGTCGCCGGGCCGGGTGAGCAGATGGGCCACACCGGCGCGCGACCAGAACGCGGCGACGTCGTAGGCGGCCCGATCGGCATCGGGCCCGGTCTCGCCGTACCCGGTGATCAGCCCATAGACCAGGCGGGCGTTGCGGGCCGACACCGACTCGAAGTCGAGGCCCAGCCGCTGCAACGCGTTAGGCCGCACATTGGTCACGAAAACGTCTGCGTCTGCGAGTAATTCGAACGCGGTGTCGCGGCCCGCTTCGGTCGTGAGGTCTAACACGATGCTGCGCTTGGAGCGGTTGTCCATTTCGAACGGCGGATTGATCCCGAGATCGCATCCCAGCATCTGGCCGAACATGCGTCCCGGGTCACCGTCCGGCGGCTCGATCTTGATGACGTCGGCGCCCCAGTCGGCCAGGATGCCGCCGGCGGCCGGGCCGGCCACCCACACCCCGAGCTCGACGACTTTGATGCCTTCCACCGGACCCGCCATGGCTACTTCCTACCCCGTGCTCCTGCCGGCTGTTGCTACTGGGTCAACGCTTGGGCGGGGATCCCTCTCCCCGCATGTCGGCAGCCAACGGTGTCGCGGCGCGACAATTCCGACTACTCAGGGCTGAACCATCATTCGCGGTCCCTCAGGCGATGCCTTTGGGCGCAGATGCGAGCGGAAATCTGCAGCCGGCTCGGACTTCTGATCTGACCACCGATGATTCTCCGCTGCCCGGTGTATCGGAATACATGCGGGCATCGTGCAACGGCTGGCCGTGGTAAGCCCACCGACATGTTGGCCTGCCGATACCACCAGTAGAGATCGTCATCGTGGTGACAATCTCAGGCAGAGCAGTTCTGATTACCGGGGGCAATCGCGGCATCGGGCGCGCGCTGGCCGTGGAAGCCCTCAACAGGGGCGCCAGCCGCGTATACGTCGGTACACGGAAGGCCCTGGCCGACAACAGCGATCCCCGCGTGACGCCCTTGACCCTGGACATCACCAACGTCGCGCAGATTCAGGCGGCTGTGGAGAAGGTCGACTCTCTCGATATCTTGATCAACAATGCCGGCCTGGCGCTTTACGATGATTTAAGCGATCCTTCCGCGCTCCAACGGCACCTTGCGGTGAATCTTTTCGGCACGTATGCCGTGATTCAGGCCTTCTTGCCGCTGCTGGCTCACTCCGGGGGATCGATCGTCAACAATCTGTCGGTGAATGCCTTGGCTCCGTTGCCGCTGATTCCGGCCTACTCCATCTCGAAGGCTGCCGCATTCTCCCTGACGCAATCGCTGCGTGTCATCTTGGCCGGACAGGGCGTGCGGGTCCATGCGGTGCTGACCGGTCCCGTGGACACCGATATGACCCGAGGCCTCGATATACCGAAGGCCTCTCCGCAATCCGTGGCGCAAGGCATCTTCGACGGGGTGGAGAACGAGGACGACGAAATCTTCCCCGATCCGATGGCACGGTCTTTGGCAGAGAGCTGGCGTGGTGGCGCCGCCAAGGTGCTCGAGCGCCAGTACGCGGCGCTGCTCGCACAGGCAGAGTCCGTCAACCCCTGAGCCTCGGCTCCAAATTCGGCTTGACAATTCGTCACGCGAGCCACGGTTCGTCAACTTTTCGAGATCACAGATGCCGCCACGGCGGTGAATGGAGAACAGACATGTCGCTTGAAAGCAAGAACGCAGTTGTTTACGGCGCCGGAGGAGCGGTGGGCGCTGCGGTTGCCCGCGCGTTCGCTCGCGACGGCGCCCGCGTCTTCCTGACCGGACGAGACAAAGGCGTGCTCGATGCGTTAGCGAAAGAGATCGCGGGCGCCGGTGGAAGTGCCGAGACAGCTCGGATCGACGCGATGGAGGAAGCCGAGGTGGCGAGCCACCTCGATAACATCGTGGCCAAGGCCGGCACGATTGATATCTCGTTCAACGCCATCGGGATTCCGCAGCAAGGGGTGCAGGGAATTCCTCTCACCGAGCTATCAGTGGAAAGCTTCGCGCTGCCGATCGCCACCTATCCGTGGGCGCATTTCGTCACCGCCAGAACGGCTGCACGTCACATGATCAAGCAGCAGTCCGGGGTGATCCTGATGCACACACCCGAGCCGGCCCGCCTGGGCGTGCCACTGACCGGTGGTATGAGTCCGGCTTGGGCGGCACTCGAAGGCCTCAATCGGGTGTTCTCAGCGGAATGGGCCCCCCACGGAGTTCGCACCGTGTGCCTGCGCACCACCGGTATAGAGGAAACGGCAACGATCGACGTTGTCTTCGGACTTCACGCCGACGCGCACGGCATTAGCAGGAAGCAATTCGCGTCAGCAGTTTTGAACACGTCTCACACCAAGCGCGCGACCACGCTCGCAGAACTCGCAGATGTGGCCGCTTTCGTGGCCTCGGATCAGGCCGCCGCTGTAACGGGGACCGTCGTCAACTTAACCGGCGGAATCATGGTCGATTAATCTGCCGACGCGGCAAACCTGTTTCGCGATCACACCAGGTTAGTGCGGCACGCCATGCTTGACGGCATCATAGGAAACGAACCAGCTCTGACAATCGTGGACTGCGATTGAGACTGCGGACCTACATGATTCGTTGCACACCGGGAGGACCACCATGACTTTGGTAGCCGGACGTGGTCCGCTCAGCAGCAATCCGGCCGGGCGGTTCTCTCCCCCGCTGCCCGCCGACGTTGTCTACATCGAGCCACATCCTCGGCGGGTACAGGCCTTCCAGGATGGTCGTTTGGTGATCGACACCGAGCGTGCGCTCATGGTGCACCGGCGCGGTCACCCGCTCAGCTACGTGTTCCCGGTCGACGAAGTCGGCGACCTCCCGACCGAACCCGAGCCGGAGGCACCGGGCTTCGTCCGGGTGCCCTGGGACGCGGTCGACACCTGGCTGGAGGAAGGTCGCAATCTCGTTCACTACCCACCCAATCCGTACCACCGCGTCGACTGCCGCCCGACAAAGCGCCACCTGCGCGTCTCGCTCGCCGGCACCACGCTGGTGGACACACGGGACACGGTGATCCTTTTCGAGACCGCACTCGAGCCGCGACTCTACGTCGATCCCGCATACGTGCGCACCGATGTGCTACGGCGCTCGCAGACATCGAGTTACTGCAACTACAAAGGCTCTGCGACATATTGGACCGCGGTCCTGGACGACCCACTTGCTGACCGGGTGGTCGAGGATGTCGCCTGGAGCTACGAAAATCCACCCCCGGAAAGCCTGCCGATCAAAGGATTCCTCAGTTTCGACGCCACTCGTGTTGAAGTCGCGGCCGAGCTGCCACTCACCCGCCGTAGTTAGGACGTCCAAGCCCGAGCGCATGCTGGGCGATCATGTTGCGAAACACCTCTAGGGTGCCCCCGTAGATCCCGGTCGGTAGCGCAAGCCGGAAAAGGTATTCCGCCCCGCCGTCGTCGGCGCAACCCTGGGTATCGGTCGGCAACGCTGACGCAGCCCCCACGATGTCCATCAAATCCGGCGAGATATCACGCATCGTCTGCGCCAGCGCCACGCGTCCGAACATGCCCGGAGTAGACAGCGCCGCCTCCATCCGGGCGAAGCCGCGTCCGAGTCGGTATTGCACTGACTCGTCGTCCAACCGACGCCGCCCGCCCGAATCGGGTTGCGACACTGTGGCTGCGACCGTGTCCACCGCCTCCGCCATCAGCATGCCGTGGCCGGACATTGTCGCAATGCTCTGTAGCCCATGGTCGTCCGGATCGACAATGCCGTGCTCAGCGTCAAGCGCGGACCGCATCACCGTCCAGCCGCCGTTGATCTCACCGATCCGGTAGAAGTCGTCGACGCGTACGTCGCTGTAGTAGACGATGTTGGTGCGGTCGCCGTCGAGGGTGCGGATGGGTTGAATTTCGATGCCCGGTGAATCGAGCGGCACCAGGAACATGGTCAGGTTCTTGTGTTTCGGCCCTTGGGAGTCGGTGTTCGTGAGCAGAAAGACATACTGGGCGTTCTGTGCGTTCGAGGTGAACATCTTGGAGCCATTGATGATCCACGCGTCACCGTCGCGCACCGCTCGGGTCTTGCAGGTGGCGACATCGGAGCCGCCCTCGGGCTCCGTGTACCCCAGGCATAACCGGATCTCGCCAGACAGCACTCCCGGCAAAACTTTGCCGGCGAGCTCAGGCGCGCCGAATTGCTGCACCAAACGCGCGACGACCGACGTGGTGCCCCAGTGGTACCAAGGCGTATGCGCCCGGGCGATTTCGAGCTCGAAGATTCTCCGACGAACAGGGCTGAATCCACCCTCGGACTCCAGCTTCCAATCCGCGGCAAGGTATCCCGCTTCGCCCAGCGCCAAATGCACTTTCTCATCGAAGTTTTCGCCGAACTCCCGGTCGCGGCGGCGCACCTCGTCGGTGACGTGCTTAGCTATGAACGCCCGGGTCTCATCGAGAAAAGACTCGTCCGCGGCGCCGAGTTCGACGTATGAGAAGTCCATCTACATCGCATCGATCACCAGGGCGCGGAACCGCTCGAGGGTCTCGAGCGCGTGCGCCATACTATCGCCAGGCAGGCCGACGCTCACCCACGTCACGCCCAGTTTCGCCAGCTTTTCCAAGCCATCGAGGTAAGCGTCGGCGTTGAAATCGACGTCTGCGGGGCTGCCGCCGTCGAAGTTGGTGAAGGTGATGTCGATCGTGGACCAGTCCCGGGCCGCCGCATCGCAGCGGCGTCGCAGATCGTCGATGCCGTCCGTGAGCCGCCCTACCGAGTCGATGACGGCGGTTCCCGCCGTCTGCGCCAGTTGGGCCGGGGCGGGAAACGGACACCAGCCATCGCCGTACTGCGCCACTCGCTGGCGGGATGCCGCGGTGTTGCCGCCTATCCAGATCGGCGGATGCGGGCTACTGATCGGCCGGGGATGCGCGGTGATGCCGCGCGCGCTGAAATGCTTTCCCTCAAAGGACATGTCATCGCTGGTCCAGATTGTCCGGATCACCTGCAGCGCTTCCTCGAAGAGCTCGGCACGCTCGTCGTAGCTCACACCCAATGCCGCAAACTCCCGTTTGAGGTAACCAACGCCCACCGCCAGCGTGAATCGGCCACCTGAGAGCAGGTCCAGCGAGGCGCCAGACTTGGCCACCACGAATGGGTTTCGATACGGAAGCACGACGATATTGGGGATAAGCCGCAGCGTGGATGTCCTCGCGGCCGCGAAACCCAATGCCACAAAGGGATCTAAAGCGTCGTGGCCCCCGGCTTCCAGCCACCGCTGCGACGGAGCCGGGTGGTCGGTGAAGCCGAAACCATGAATCCCCGCCGCTTGGGTGGCTACCGCCACTTTCCCAATACCGTCCCCGCTCAAGAACTCCGGGTTGTAGGGGTGGCTGTGCATCGGGTGGGTGATGGTGAAGTACATCTATGTTTCCCAGTCGCTAGAATCGCGCCCGGGAATCGATCGCGGTGTCGCTGGTGCGCAGCGGACGGATCAGCGCTTCCTGGGCGAAGGAGCACAGCAGCTCGCCTTCCTCGGAGTGCACCGCACCGCGCACGTACGACATTCCCGCGCCGACATGGGTGCTCTCGTGCGTGTAGAGGAGCCACCCGTCCCAGCGCACCGGTTCGTGGAACGCGACCGAGATGCTCATCGGTGCGGTGGACACGGTCAGGTGCGCCTGGCTGGTACCGATGCCCGGGTGCGCGCGCATGGTGGTGGAGATCCCCAGGTGGCCGGTGAAGTATGCGACGAGCGCCTTGGCCAGATCGTCTCGGGTCGGGATCGGATCGTAGTGCAGCCACGCGTAGAGCTCTGGCGGCCCGACCTCGTCAGGGCTGTTGACGTCGACAACGTCGACGAGTCGCAGTTCGCGCCCGATCATCGGCATCTCGGAGTGGTGGGCCGCAGCCGGCGCGGCCACGTCGGGCCGCGGCAGGTGGTGGCGGATCACGTCGGCCGTCGGGACGTCGGCCAACACCGTCACGCTCAGGCAGCGTCGCCCGTTCTGGTGCACCACAACGATCGCCGTGGCGGTGGACCGGCCTTCGGCGACGACGTCCAGGACAAGTTCGATCGGCGGACCGACAGCGATGGCGCGGGAGAACACCGCGTGTGCCGAACGCACCGACTTGTCCGGGAATCGTTTTGCCACAGCGACAATCGCCTGTGCGACGACCTGGGTGCCTTCCACGACCTGCCGTTCATCCTGGCCGACGATGCCGGTGTCGGCGGTGAACCGGTCGGGTCCGTCGGACCGCACGTCGAACAGATCCAGCAACCCCTCGACCGACCATTGAGCCTGATCGGAATCCTCGGAAATTTTAATCAAATCCACCCCGCCTCTCGCAGTAGCAGCTCACGGCTCAGCGTGACATTTTGAGTAGGATTTGTAAAGCTAGCGTGCGGGACTGCGGCCCAGCCGATCGGGCGGCGAGCCATAGGCACTGAACGCACAGAGAGGCAACCCAATTGGGCATAGTCACCAGCACTTCAGAGACCGCTTTCACCCAGTCCGCCGAGACCGTCTACGACTTCGTCACCAACCCGGAGAACTGGACGAAGACCTACCCCGGCAGCGCCCACATCGGCAAGTTGCCGGGGCTTCCACTCAAGGTCGGCGACACCTGGGAGGAATCGGGTCCAGACGGCAACCGGATCTTCAGCTGGCAGCTGGCCATCGCCGTGCGCCCCACCCTGTGGGTGTTTAACTCGATTGGTAACCTCGGCCATGACCGCGACGGCGGCGGCGGCATGGATGGCCGGATCACGGTGTCGTACCGGTTCACCAGGCCGGGCCATTACATCACGCTGTTCGCCCGGACCATGACGATCGAGGCGTATAAGCGTTCGCCGCTGCCGGATCAGCTCTTTGCACAGGTCAATCCCGCGAAGATCGATGCCTACCACGCGGCCGTGGCGCGCGAGCTCGGCGGATCCCGAGATTGACACAGGCACCCGCGGTGCGTGACACTTTTGCGGTGTTTTGTAAAGGCATGATCGGATGATCCCCGAACCGTTGGCCAACGGATTCTGTTTCGGCGAAGGCCCACGCTGGTTCGAAGGACTGCTGTGGTTCTCCGACATGTTGGGCGAAGCCGTGCACACCGCGGACATGCGCGGCTCGCTTTCCACGTTGCCGCTGCCCGGGCACTCCCCGTCCGGCCTGGGCTTTCGCCCTGACGGGTCACTACTGATCGTTTCGACCGAAGACCGGCAGGTATTGCGCTACGACGGCGAAACCGTCGTCACCATCGCCGATCTCGCCGACCGGGCGCCGGCCAACCTCGGCGACATGGTGATCGACGAGGTGGGCCGCGCGTATATCGGATGCCAGGCGTTCACCGGCGGCGTCATCATCCGCCTCGATCCCGATGACAGCGCCACCCTCGTCGCCGAAGACCTCGACTTCCCCAACGGAATGGTCATCACGCCGGACCGAGAGTTGATTGTCGCCGAATCGATCGGCCGACGGCTGAGCACGTTCACCATCGGTGACGACGGCGGGCTGGCCGACCGTCGGGTTTTTGCCGACGGCCTCGACGGGCCGCCCGACGGCATCGCGCTCGACGCCGCAGGCGGGGTATGGACCTCGATGACGTTGGCTCACCAGTTCGAGCGGATCACTGCGGGCGGTGCCGTGACGGACCGCATCGACATGGGTGACCGGGCTGCCATCGCGTGCGCACTCGGCGGCCCACAGCGCCGCACGCTGTTTCTGCTGTCGAGCACCGACGCGTATCCTCAGCGCCTGGTCGGCACCCGGCTGTCGCGGCTGGACGCCGTCACGGTTACCAGTCCCGGCGCCGGCCTGCCCTGACACCGAGAGGCTGACGTGACCGACTCCTACTACGAGCTCATCGACGACACCGACGCGTTGGGAGAGAAGTTCAGGGCCACCGATCTAGTGCGTAGCACGTGGTCAGCGGCGATACAGCACGCGGCGCCGGTGTCGGCCCTGCTCGTGAGGGCGCTGGAGCGATGCGCCCAGCGCGACGACACGCGGCTCAGCCGGGTCGTCATTGACCTGTTGGGCCCGGTGCCGGCGGAGGGCGAGCTGTGGGTTGGCCCGCAACTGCAACGCAGCGGCAAGCAGATCGAGCTGGTCAGCGCCGAGATGCTGGCGCTGGGTCCCGATGGTCAGCCCCGGCCTGTCGCCCGCGCCAGCGGATGGCGGTTGCAGCAGCTCGATACCCAATCCCTCGCCCACGCGACGGCACCCCTACCCGGGCCGCTGTCCGAGGCCCGCAGCCGCAACCTGGAAAAGGATTGGGATCGCAACTACGTGCACAGCCTGGACTGGCGCTGGCTGACTGAACCGCTGAACAAAGGCCCCGGTGAGTCCTGGATCAAGCCGACGGTGGACCTCGTCAGCGGCGAGACCATGACCCAGCTGGAGCGGCTGTTCGCGGTGGCCGACTGCGCAAACGGCATCGGCAGCAAGCTGGACATCACCAAGTGGACTTTCCTGAACACCGATCTGGCCGTGCACGTGTTCCGGATTCCGGACGGTGACTGGATCGGGATTCGCGCGGAGACCAACTACGGGCCGGACGGTATAGGGACGACGGTCGGCACATTGTTTGACGAGCAGGGCGCGATCAGCGCCATCCAGCAGTCCGTGCTGGTGCGCCGGCGGCCCGGTCGAACCTAATGTGGGAGCGGAAGATATGAGCCAGCTTGCGATGACCGACACCGACACCTCGACTCGTCAGCGGATCCTAGCGGCCACCGCCGAGGTACTCGGTCGCAACGGCAAGACCAAGCTCAGCCTGTCCGAAGTAGCGATCCAAGCCGGAGTCTCGCGCCCCACGCTCTACCGCTGGTTCGCGTCCAAAGAAGAGTTGCTATCCGCATTTTCAAGCTACGAGCGACAACTCTTCGAAAGCGGCCTGGTCAAGGCAACCGCAGGGTTGAAGGGGGTCGACAAGCTCGACGCCGTGCTGCGATTCATCGTCGAGTACCAGCATTCGTCCTCGGGTGTGCGCATGGTCGATGTCGAACCCGAGCACACCATCGCCCAGTTTTCCCGGGTCATCCCCCAGATGCGCGAGGGTCTGCAACGCCACCTTCCCGGACCCAACGCCGCGGTAAAAGCGGCGACGGTGATCCGGATCGCCATATCGCACTACATCATCCGAAGCGACGACGCCGATCAGTTTTTGGCGCAGCTGCGGCATGCGGTCGGAATCAAGGGGCAGGATTAGTCGAACAGCACCGCGGCGTTGAGGTAGCCGGTCGGGTCCAACGCGGCTTTGATCGTCCGCATCGCGGCGATGTCGGCGGGCTCCCTCGACATGCCGAGGTAGGGCCGCTTGCGACTTCCGATGCCGTGTTCAGAGCTGACATTGCCCCCCGACTGCGCGATGAGGTCCATCATCGGCTCGTATAGCGCCTGCTCGTGGTCGACCGGGCAACGCAGGACGTTGAGATGCAGGTTGCCCTCACCGATGTGACCGAACAACACAGGCAACGCCTCGGGGACGTGTGTGCGGATCAAAGAGACTGCGCGCCTTGAGAATCCGCTGACTGCCGACAACGGCAGGGAGACGTCGAACTTCAAGGGTGGCCCATACACTCCGAGCACCTCGGCAAGCGATTCGCGAAGCTGCCACAACCGTTGCTGCGCAGCAACATCCACACCCACCGCTGGTTCACCGCACAGCTGAGCACCGTTGAGCAGGTCGGCGAGCCGATCGGTCTGGTCATGGTCGGCGGCCAGTTCCACCAACAGCAGCCAGTCGCCGGGCACCGGGGCCCCTACGCCAACATGCTCGCGGGTCAGCGCGGCAGCTCGACCGTCGATCAACTCCAGCGCCGCGATCCCGTCCACGTCGCGAAACGTCCGGCAAGCGTCGGCGAGCGCCTCCAGGTCGGCAAACCCGCAGATCGCCGTCACGCGATGCGACGGGGTGGGGTGCAGTCGCAGATCCAGCGCTGTGATGACACCGAGGGTGCCTTCGGCACCGACGAACAGCGCCGGCAGATCGTAGCCGGTGTTGTCCCGGCGAACCCGGCTATGGCGGCGCAGCAGCGAACCGTCGGGCAGCGCCACCTGCAAGCCCACAATCTGCTCGCCCATGTTGCCGTACCGAACCGTGCGCAGTCCGCCGGCGTTCGTCGACGCCATGCCACCAACGGTCGCGGTGTCGCGGGCAGTCAGATCCACGCCGAACACCAGGCCGGCCGCACCCGCTGCCTGTTGCACAGCAGCCAGCGTGGCTCCCGCACCGACCTCGATGCGGCGCTCAACGGTGTCGACGTCACCCATGGTGCGCAGGCGCTCGGTGGACAACAGCACGTCGTCGTGCTCGGGAACGGTGCCGGCCACCAGCGAGGTGCGACCGCCCTGCACCGTCACATGGGCCCCGGCGTCACGGCACACCCGCAACACCTCGGCGACCTGCTCGGCCGAACCCGGTCGGACCAGCGTGCTGGCCCGGCCCCGATAGCGGCCGGTGTGGTCGACGCTGCGGGCGGCCAGGACATCGGGGTCGGTGACGACATGATTCGATCCGACCGCATTCGCCAGACTGCGCAGCATGCTCGCGGTTATAGCACCGCTGAAACTCCGCGCCGTTACAGCGCCTCTAAAACTGTTTGTGCGGTACGTCGGTCACCAGCCCACCGTCCATGACGAACTCGCTGCCGGTGGCATACGACGAGTCGTCGCTGGCGAGGAACACCACGAACGTCGACACTTCCCTCGACTCGCCCGGGCGGCCGAGCGGGATGGTCACCATGTCTTCCGGCAGCTTGGCGGTCATGGGAGTGCGGATGAAGCCGGGGTGAATCGAGTTGACTCGGATGTTCAACGGCGCCAACTCCAATGCCGCCGACTTCGCCAGGCCGCGTACCGCCCACTTCGACGCGACGTACGGGTGTACCGCCGGCGCGCCGCGCAGTCCCTCGATCGAGGACACGTTGATGATCGAGCCGCCCCCGGCCGCGGTCATCGGCTCGACGGCCACCCGCATGCCCAGGAACGTCCCGGTCAGGTTGACGTCGATCACCTTCTGCCACTTGCCCAGATCGAAGTTCTTCAGTTGCCCGAGGGCGACGATGCCGGCGTTGTTGACCAGCACGTCCAACTTGCCGAATTCGCTGGTCGCCGTCGCGACCGCGGCGTCCCACTGGTCGGGCTGGGTGACGTCGAGGTGGACATACCGTGCGGCGTCCCCGGTTGCATTGATTTCAGCGGCAAGTGCTTTGCCCTCGTCGTCGAGGATGTCGCCGATCACCACCTTGGCGCCTTCTTCCACCAGCAGGCGAGCATGCGAGGCACCCATCCCGCGGGCACCGCCACTGATGAGCGCAACCTTTCCCTCTACCCGTCCTACCCGTCCCATCCGGAGGGCTCCTTTCCGTTTTCGGTGAGCGCTAACTGGCCACGAGGTGGTGTGGTGCGTACAGGCCTTTTCCGGTGACCAGCGGCAGGTCGAGCGTGGTCCGGATACCGGGCGGCGCGGCGATCACCGCGGGGATGGCATTAACGATGCGCCCGGCGGCGCCGACGATGGCGGCGTGGTTGTGGTCGCCCTTGCGACTGCTCGGAACGATGTCTACGGCGTAGGACGGCTCACCGGTGATCTCGATGCGATACGAACCGCCGCCGGAAGCCGGCTGCGGCCAGTCGGGTCGCAGGTCAGGCCGCAACCGGGTGATGTGCTCGACGACAATGGCCGGGTGTCCGTTGGTCATGCCGCGGATCTCGAAGTGCAGCGCGGCCAACGTGCCCTTGGGCACCCGTCCCACCGCGATGTCGAAGTCTTCCGGCGCCGGTTCGCGCTCATATGACTCGGTGATCTCGTCGAGCTCGATGCCAAGTCCGGCCGCCAGCTGACGGATCGCCGTCCCCCAGGCGATGCTGAGCACTCCCGGTTGCAGGAGCATCGGCACGTCGTCCAGGGGCCTGCCGAACCCCATATAGTGCATGACCTCGGCGCCGTCGTAGGTGGCGTAATCGGCGATCTCCATGCAACGCACCTGCTCGATCCGCTGGCAGGTGCCCGCGAGCGCGAACGGAATGAGGTCGTTGATGAACCCGGGGTCGACTCCGCTGATGAAGATGCTCGAATTGCCTTGCTGCGCAGCAGCTTCCACGCGAGCGATGTACTTCTCAGGCATGACACCCCACGGATACTGCAGCAGCCCCGGCGAAGACCCGACGACGTTGCAGCCGGCGGCCAGGATGCGCATGACGTCAGCCATCGCATCGGGCAGGCGGGTATCGCCCATGGCGCAGTAGACGACGCATTCTGGTCCGGTGGCCAGAACGGCGTCGAGGTCGTTGACGGCCGCGATACCCGTTTCGACGTCAACACCGGCCAGCGCGCCGGCGTCCTTGCCCACCTTCTCCGGTGACGACACACACAACCCGGTCAACTCGAACTGTGGGTTGGTGATGAGCTCCATGAGGGCCAGCTTTCCGACATTTCCGGTACCGACGTGCGCGACGCGGATCGCCATGAGAGTCTCCGTCCCTTGAACGCTGGAAAACTTTTCTAGACACTAGTCCATTAATTTCGGGGCGCATACCGGCCAATCTGTCCCGACCGGGGAGGCAGAATAAACACCGATGGCACAGCGTGAGGATGTCCGGTTCACATCCGGTGACGACCTGATCAGTGCATGGCTCTACCGGCCAACGGACAGCGGCCCAACACCGCTGCTGGTGATGGCACACGGGCTGGGGGCCGTGCGGAGCATGCGACTAGACGCCTACGCCGAACGATTCAGCGCGGCGGGCTACGCCTGCCTGGTGTTCGACTACCGCAACTTCGGCGACAGCCAGGGCGAGCCGCGTCAGCTGCTCGACATCGGGATGCAGCTTGCGGATTGGGCCGCGGCGGTCGCCTACGCCCGCACTCTTGCGGGAATAGATCACCACCGAATCGGCTTGTGGGGTACGTCTTTTGGAGGCGGACACGTGATCGCCACGGCGGCCCGGCTGCCGGATATCGCCGCTGCCGTAGCCCAATGCCCCTTCACCGACGGCATCGCTTCTGCACGCACGCTGAACCCGATGATCTTTACGCGTATCGGCATCCTGGCCGCACGCGACCTCATCGCTGCCCGGCTGGGGAAACCGCCGGTGATGATCCCCGCAGTCGGGAGACCGGGCGAGGTAGCACTGATGAACGCACCCGACGCGTACCCCGGCTACCTGAGACTGGTACCCGACGGCGTAGAGCTACCTAACGAGGTGGCGGCCCGAATCGCGTTGAAGATCATGACCTACCGTCCGGGCCGCTCGACAGCGAAGATCGCCTGCCCGATCTTGTTCTGCGTGTGCGAAACCGACTCTGTCGCCCCGGCCGTCCCCACGCTGCGCTATGCGGCCAAGGCTCCGCGCGGTGAGGTCAGGGTGTATCCCCAGGGCCATTTCGCGATCTACGTCGACGACGCGTTCGAGCGGGTTGTCGCCGACCAGCTCGCCTTCCTCGATAGGCACTTGAAACCCGCGGGCGCCTAGCCCACGGTTCTAAGGTCCCAGCGGAGAATTCTTGCGGATCGATTCGTCGCGGATCAGCCCGCGCAAGAGAGCCGTGCTGAACTCGGCCGCGATTTCCTTGGCAGTGCGCCGTCCGCTCGGCCGCAGCCATCGATAGCTGCCCAGCGTCATCCCGATGTAGCCCAGTGCCACCACGTGCGAGTCGCACTCAAAGAACTCGCCGCTCGCAATCCCGCGGTCGATGAGGCCGTGCACGTGCTCGTAGACCTGAGCCTCCTTTTCGCGGACCTCGGCGACCTGTTCGGCGGTGAACCACTCGGTGATATAGGGCTGCTCCTGAAAATAGACAGCGGCCCGTTCCGGATTCGCCGCGATCCCGGTGAGCAGGCGCACGGTGTACTGGTAGAGCGCTTCGCGGGCTGTCCACGACGGATCGTCGTGCACGGCGGCCAACGTGCCCTCGGCGGCCTGGCGGTAGATGTCGAACAGGATCAGCGACTTGCTGGCGTAGTAGTGGTAGACCGTCGCTTTGTTCAGTCCGATGACATCGGCGACATCGTCCATCCGGGTGCCGTGGTAGCCGCGGGCGGCGAACAGCTTGGTGGCAACAGCCAGCAGCTCCTCGCGGCGCGTCAGCCCGTTCTCCGATGGCATCTGTACTCGCTATCGTCATTGCCGGCAGGGGTGGTCGGACGCCGGGCAAGGCTAATTATCAATCAACTGGTTGGACAGTTTAGGCAGACGCCAGGTGTCGCACCGACAAGGATGGGGCTAGACTCGCTTGCGAAGTTCAAGTCGCGACTGGAGGGGTGGCCCCATGGATCCGAGCCCGGACTACGACGCAAGCGACGAGATCGAATTCTTCTTCAGGTACCTCCCGTGGGGTCTGCGCGGCGTCGTTGACGGCAATGGATATCCGCCGCCCGCGTATCCGCCCGTCTAGGAAATCTCTGGTGGTGACCCGCTGCGCCCAGCTCCGCTGCGCTTGCGATCACCACGGACCCCTATAGCGCCTTGAGTTCCTCGGCGACCGCGGTCACCGATTTCTTCGCATCGCCGAACAACATCGTGGTTCCGTCTGCATAGAACAGCGGGTTGTCGATGCCCGCGAAACCGGAGTTCATCGACCGCTTGAGCACGATCACCGACTTCGACTTGTCCACGTTGAGGATCGGCATGCCGTAGATCGGGCTGGACGCCTCGTTGCGGGCGGCTGGGTTGGTGACGTCGTTGGCGCCGATAACGACGGTGACGTCGGTGCGGGCGAACTCGTCGTTGATGTCGTCCATGTCCTTCATTGCGTCGTAGTCGACTTCAGCCTCGGCCAGCAGCACGTTCATGTGCCCTGGCATCCGGCCGGCAACCGGGTGGATCGCGTATTTCACCGGCACACCGCGGTCTTCGAGCAGGTTTGCCAGGTCTTTGACGGCGTGCTGCGCTTGCGCGACCGCCAAGCCGTAGCCCGGGACCACGATCACCTGGTTGGCGTATGCCATCTGAATCGCGGCATCGGCGGCCGAGGTGGACCTGACGTGCTTATCGCCGCCGCCGTCGCCGCTGGGAGCCACGCCACCGCCGCCGAAACCACCCGCCACGATCGCGGGAATGGAGCGGTTCATCGCCTTGGCCATGAGGTTGGTCAGGATCGAGCCGGAGGCACCGACGATCATGCCCGCCACGATCATCGCGGTGTTGTTCAACGCCAAACCCGCCGCGGCGGCCGACAGCCCGGTCATCGCGTTGAGCAGTGAGATGACCACCGGCATGTCAGCGCCGCCGATGGGCAACACCACCATCAGGCCCAACACACCGGCAGCGGCAAGCAGACCGATCATCCACCACAGCGACACCCCGCCGGTGCCGGGATGTGCGTGCAGGCCGATGACCACCGCGGCTGTGATGGCCGCGGCCAGCACAAGCACGTTGATCGGCTGCTGCGCTTTCCCGAAGCCGATCGGTGATCCAGATAGGATCTCCTGCAACTTGCCGAACGCGATGATCGATCCCCAGAAAGAGATCGACCCGATGACCGCGGCGAACAACGAAGCCACCACGATGTGCACGGTCGGCGATTCACCATGCTGGAAGGCCGAAAAGCCTTTGGTATCAATGAATTCCGAAAGCGCGATGAGCGCGACCGTGCCGCCGCCGACGCCGTTGAAGAACGCCACCAGCTGCGGCATGGCGGTCATCTTGGTCAACCGCGCCGGAGGAACGCCGAGCACAACACCCACGACCAAACCGGCGATGATCAGAGGCCATTGGCTGGTGTGCCTGATCATGACCAGCGTCGCCGCCACCGCGATCGCCATGCCCACCGCGGCGATCAAGTTGCCCCGCACCGCCGTCTTGGGGCCGGTCAGGCCCATCAACCCATAGATGAACAGCGCGAACGAGATGATGTAGAGAACGGAGACCAAGTAGTTCATTTCGCCGCCGGCTCCTCGGTCTTCACCGGCGTACGTTTCTTGCCCTTGAACATCCCCAGCATCCGGTCGGTGACGATGAAACCGCCGATGACGTTCAGGGTGCCGAACACCACCGCGACGAACAGGATGATCTGCACCGCCAGCGACGGATGCTCAACCTCCCCGAACACCACCAGCGCGCCCAGCACCACAATGCCGTGGATGGCGTTGGTCCCCGACATGAGCGGCGTGTGCAGCGTGTTGGGCACCTTGGAGATCACCGCAAACCCGACGAATCCGGACAGCACCAGGATCGCCAGGTTGGCCAATAGCTCGTCGTACATTCAGCTGTCCTCGCTAACTGGCTTGGGCGCCCTGGTCATTAGCGCCGCTTCTCCGCATCGCTTCGCGCTGCATCATCGCCGGCGCGGGTCACACAGGCTGCCGCGACGACTTCGTCGTCGAAGTCCGGGGCCAGCTTGCCGTCTTTGATCAGTAGGTCCAGTAGCGCCGTGATGTTCTTGCTGTAGAGCTCGCTGGCGTGCTCGGGCATTGTTGCCGGCAGGTTCAGCGGTGAGGCGATGGTGACGTCGTGCTTGACGACTGTCTGTCCGGGTTCGGTCAGCTCGCAGTTGCCCCCGGTTTCCCCGGCCAGGTCCACCACCACGCTGCCAGGCTTCATCGATTCCACCGCGGCCGCGGTCACCAGACGCGGCGCGGGTCGTCCCGGGACCAGCGCCGTGGTGATCACCACGTCGAATCCACTGATCGCTTCTTCGAGGGCTTTTTGCTGCTGGGCGCGCTCCTCTTCGTTGAGCTCACGGGCATACCCACCTTCACCGGAGGCATCAATTCCCAATTCCAGCCACCGCGCGCCCACCGAACGGACCTGGTCGGCCACCTCCGGACGCACGTCGTAGCCGGAGGTCCGCGCACCCAGGCGTTTAGCCGTTGCCAGTGCCTGCAGCCCGGCCACACCAACACCGAGCACCAGCACGCTGGCCGGCTTCACGGTGCCCGCCGCCGTCGTGAGCATGGGGAAAAACCGGGTCGACTCCGAGGCCGCCAGCAGTACGGCCTTATAGCCGGCCACATTGGCCTGCGATGACAACGCATCCATGACCTGGGCTCGCGAGATCCGCGGGATGGCCTCGAGGGCGAACGCCTGCACGCCGGCCTCGGTGAGCGCTCCGATCGAGTTGTCGGCATTGCGAGGTGCCAGGAAACCGATCAGCGTTTGCCCGCGGCGCAACCTGCTGACCTCGTCTTTGGTCGGCGGCGCGACTTTGACGACGACATCGGCAGCCCAGGCGTCCCCGATGCCGGCCCCGGCTTCGGTGTAGAGCTGGTCGGGAAGCAACGCCCCTTCGCCCGCGCCGGACTCGACCACCACCGCCACACCACTGTTGACCAGCGAAGCCACTGCCTTCGGCACCAGCGCGACCCGCCGCTCGTCGGCCGCCGACTCGGCGACCACCCCTACCGTCGTCTGCGCATTCGTCATGGCGCGTACATCTACTTTCCCCGTACCTTCTTGCCGATGGTTATGCCGCTGGCTCGGCCGCACGCTTCGCTACCTTAACGTGTGCCAGGTTTCGCCCCGGATGTGTCATCGCCCAGGGCGGGATACCCGCCGGCAGCCGATCGACTCTCCGGCGTTGATGGTTCGCCACGCGAGGTGAAATCAATAGCGGTCGCGACGTTGTGGCGGCACAAAAGGGTGTTGTAGCGCCGGAGTCACCACAACGGGATGTCTTGGCCGTGTTCGGACGCCGGTCGGGGCCCGAAGTAGCGCCGCCCGGATTCGTCGATCGGCACATCGTTGATGCTGGCTTCGCGGCGTGCCATCAGGCCCGACGGCGTGAACTCCCACAGTTCGTTGCCGTAGCTGCGATACCACTGGCCGGTGTCATCGTGGCACTCGTACTGAAACCGCACCGCCATGCGGTTGTCGCGGAAGCCCCACAGACTTTTGCGCAGCGAATAGTCGAGTTCGCGCTGCCACTTGCGAGTCAGAAACGCCACGATCTGGTCTCGGCCGACAATGTGCTCGCCGCGGTTTCGCCATTGCGAGTCGACCGTGTAGGCCTTGCTGACGTGCTCGGGGTCGCGGGTGTTCCAGGCATCCTCGGCGGCCTGGACCTTCTGCAGCGCTGTTTCGTAGGTGAATGGCGGGAACGGCGGGCGAGTTTTGTCGGTCATGACGTACATCGTGCGTGATCCTCGCCGCCACCTAGAACGTTTTCACCGCGGTATAAGCGTCGCGCCGGCCACCTGAAACCAGGCGCCGCGCCGCGTGTCCTATCGTGACGACATGGATTTCGCGATGTCGGCCAAGGTCAGCGACTACCACAAGCGGCTGTCCGACTTCATGACCGAGTATGTGTTTCCGGCCGAGGCCGACTACGACAAGTTTCGGCACGAGGCCGGTCCGCACGACCACACCGTCCCGCCTATCGTCGAGGACC
The DNA here is from genome assembly GCA_963784665.1 of uncultured Actinomycetota bacterium. GTDB lineage: Bacteria > Actinomycetota > Actinomycetes > Mycobacteriales > Mycobacteriaceae > Mycobacterium. Next base: position 30,218 of record CAWASA010000013.1, on the reverse strand, counting down.
TGAAAGTCAAGGCCAAAGAGCGCGGCCTGTGGAACCTGTTCCTGCCGGCTGAGTCGGGCCTCACCAACCTGGAATACGCTCCGCTGGCCGAAATCACCGGCTGGAGCCTCGAGATCGCTCCCGAGGCGCTCAACTGCGCCGCACCCGATACCGGCAACATGGAGATCCTGCACATGTTCGGTACCGAGGAGCAGCGCATGCGGTGGCTGCACCCGTTGCTCAATGGCGAGATCCGCAGCGCCTTTTCGATGACCGAGCCGGCCGTCGCCAGCAGCGACGCACGCAACATCGAAACCACGATCACGCGCGACGGCGCCGACTACATCATCAACGGCCGCAAATGGTGGACGTCCGGCGCAGCGGACCCGCGCTGCAAGATCCTCATCGTGATGGGCCGTACCAACCCTGACGCGGCTGCTCACCAACAGCAGTCGATGATCCTGGTGCCGATGGACACCCCGGGCGTGACGATTGTCCGCTCGACACCGGTGTTCGGCTGGCAGGACCAGCACGGCCACTGCGAGGTGATCTACAACAACGTGCGGGTCCCGGCGGGCAATCTGCTCGGCGAAGAGGGCGCCGGCTTCGCGATCGCGCAGGCCCGGCTGGGACCGGGCCGCATCCACCACTGCATGCGCGCGCTCGGCGGAGCCGAAAGGGCGCTGGCCCTCATGGTCGACCGGGCCCGCAACCGAGTGGCGTTCGGCCGCCCGCTTGCCGAGCAGGGTATGGTGCAGCAGGCAATTGCCAAGTCCCGCAACGAAATCGACCAGGCCAGGCTGCTCTGCGAGAAGGCGGCATGGACAATCGACCAGCATGGCAACAAGGAGGCCCGCCACCTGGTAGCCATGATCAAGGCGGTGGCCCCGCAGGTGGCCTGTGACGTGATCGACCGCGCAATCCAGGTGCACGGAGCGGCCGGCGTCAGCGACGACACGCCGCTGGCCCGGTTGTACGGCTGGCATCGCGCCATGCGCATCTTCGACGGACCCGACGAGGTCCACCTTCGCTCCATCGCGCGTGCCGAGCTGTCGCGGGAGAAATCCTCATTCGCCGCGGCGGTCACCTGACATGGCCGCGGCTCTGCGGGAATTGCCCGGCGCGTGGAACTTTCGGGATGTCGCCGACGGCGCCGGCGCGCTGCGGCCAGGGCGGCTGTTTCGGTCCAGTGAGCTGAGCCGCCTGGACGATGACGGTCAGGCAACGCTGCGCGAGCTGGGCATCACCGATGTCGCCGATCTGCGTGCATCCAGAGAGGTCGCCCGCCGCGGACCGGGACGGGTTCCCGCCGGCGTCGACGTCCACCTGCTGCCGTTCCCCGACCTCGCCGACGACGAGACGAGTGACGGCGCAGCGCCGCACGAACACGCATTTCAGCAGCTGCTGACCAATAGCGAACCGGACGAGTCCATTAACGAGACGGCCGCCCGCTACATGGTCGACGAGTACCGGCAATTCCCCACACGTAACGGGGCCCAGCATGCACTACGCCGCGTCGTCATGCTGCTGGCCGCCGGACGACCGGTACTCACGCACTGCTTCGCGGGCAAAGATCGCACCGGCTTCGTGGTAGCGACGGTGCTGGAGACAGTCGGGATCGATCGCGACACCATTGTCGCTGACTACCTCCGCAGCAATGACGCCGTTCCGGAGCTGCGGGCCCGGATCTCCGAGATGATCCAGCAGCGCTCGGATACCGAACTGACTCCGGAGGTGGTGACCTTCACCGAAGCCCGGCTATCCGATGGAGTTCTCGGCGTCCGTGACGAGTACCTGGCCGCCGCACGCCGAACGATCGACAACCAATTCGGCTCGCTGGACGGCTATTTGCGCGATGCGGGTATCAGCAAGCCCGACATGGAGCGCCTGCGCAACGCGCTGCTCGCTTGAACCGATCGTTCCCGCAGCGCTACAGCTTGAATCCGGCCTTCTGCGCTTTAGACAGGTCGGTGATCTCGGTCCATCGCGCCGCGATGTCCTGCACTGACGGCGGCTTTTCGAAGTTGACGCCGTCGTTCTCGAACAGCGCGACACGCTGCACCTTGCCACCACCGACGACGAAAACCGATGCGTTGTCGGCGCATTCCTCGGTGCACAGGTAAGCCACTATGGGCGCGACGAACTCCGGCGTGAGCTTCTCCAGCACCTCGGGCGGCAAGATGTCCTGCGTCATCCGGGTGGCCGCGATCGGGGCGAGCGCGTTGGCGTGGATGTTGTACTTGGCGCCCTCGAGCGCCAACGTGTTGATCAGGCCGACCAGGCCCAGCTTGGCCGCCCCGTAGTTGGTCTGGCCGAAGTTCCCGAACAGGCCGCTGGTGGAGGTGGCGACGACGACCCGGCCGTAGCTCTGCTCACGGAAATGCGGCCAAGCGGCGCGGATGACGTTGTACCCGCCGTAAAGGTGCACCTTGAGCACGGCGTCCCAGTTCTCGGACGTCATCTTGTGGAAGGTGCCGTCGCGCAGGATTCCGGCATTGCTCACCACACCGTGCACGGCGCCGAACTCGTCGAGCGCGGTCTTGATGATGTTCTCGGCGCCCTCCTGCTCGGCCACGCTGTCGTAGTTGGCGACCGCACGACCGCCGGCGTCCTTGATCTCCGCGACTACCTGGTCGGCCATCGCCGATCCTGCGCCGGTGCCGTCACGGGCTCCACCGAGGTCGTTGACGACCACGCTGGCTCCCTCCCGGGCAAGGGTCAGGGCGTATTCACGACCCAATCCGCCGCCGGCTCCGGTGACGACGATGACGCGATCCTGCACTCCGGGCATCAGGTTCCTCTCTGCAATGAGCAATTGGCGTTGGTCGGCGCCGGCCCCGGCGCCGGCGGGTGTCAGAACATCCTGCGGGCCATCTTGAACGCCCGCTCGGTGTAGGGCGGGTAGATGAAGCTCGATAGGTCGGGCCGAGTCGGTTTGGTCAGCACTGACTTGCGGTGGCTGAACTCCTCGAAGCCATAGCGTCCGTGGTAGGCGCCCATACCCGAAGCGCCGACTCCACCGAACGGGAGCTTGGCCGTCGATACCTGGAAGGCGAGATGGTTGACCAGCATTCCGCCCGCCGGTACCTCCTTGATGACCCGCTCCCGGACATCACGCGATTTGGTGAACAAGTACGCGGAAAGCGGCTTGGGTCGCGAGTTGACGAAACGTATTGCGTCGTCCAGGGATTGAACGGTGATCACCGGCAGGATCGGTCCGAAGATCTCGTTCTGCATCAGCGGCCCATCCGGGTCGGGATCGACGACGACCGTCGGTTGGATCCGCAGTGTCGACGCGTCACACTTGCCGCCGACGGTGACGTTGCCGTCATCGCCGGAAAGGTAACCGCTGATCCGGTCGAATTGGCGCTGATTGACGACACGTACCCCGTGCGGCTCGTTAGACCGGAACTTGGTGATGGCTGCGCCAATTTTGTTCACGAGGTCGTCGCGGATCTTTGCATCAGCCAGCACGTAGTCAGGTGCGACGCAGGTCTGCCCGCCGTTGAGCAGTTTCATCCAAGCGATCCGCTTGGCCGCGACATCCACGTCGGCGTCGGCCGCGACGATCACCGGACTCTTGCCGCCGAGCTCGAGGGTGCACGGGGTCAGATGGGGCGCCGCCCCTTCATAGACCTTGCGGCCGATCTCGGTGCCGCCGGTGAACATCACCCGGTCCAGGCCCTGGGCGATGAGCTCCTGGCTGACGGCGCCGTCGCCCTCGATCACCGCGATCGCATCGTTGTCGAGATAGCGAGGCACCAGCTCGGCCATCAGGCGTGAGGACGCGGCGGCGATTTCCGACGGCTTGAGCACGACCGCGTTTCCCGCGGCGATCGCCCCGACCGCCGGACCCAGCGTCAGATAGAACGGGTAATTCCAGGCCCCGATGATCAGCACGGTGCCGTAGGGCTCGTACTGAACCCACCCACGGCCGGGAAGCTGCGGCATCTCCAGCAATTGGTATCTGCGGCGCGTCCACCTGCGGACTCGCTTGGCCGCGTACTTCGCTTCACCGGCGGTGGTCGCGACGTCGGCGATATACGCCTCGAACGGGTTGCGGTCCAGATCTTCGGCGAGCGCGGCGGCGATGGCGGCTTCGTTTTCCTCCATCAACTTTTGCAGCTGCAGCAACTGCTGCTGGCGCCACTGGATATCACGGGTGCGCCCGGTGGCGAACGTTTTGCGGAGCCGGTCCACCGTCGCGGCGATATCGACCGGCCGGGTTGCCGGCACCCCATTTGTGGATTCGGATGTTTTTGGTGCAACCGATTCGGTGGTCATCGTTGTCCTTCCCTGCTCGGGTCATCCCGAAGGCGCCCGCTGCTCGTCGCGCACGCGCTCAATGGGTGATACCCGCGATCCTAACCATCCGGTTGGGAGAGCAGTAAGGAAGATCCTGAGAGGCGCACCGGAGGCGCGGTCAGGGTTTGGCTGCCGTCACAAAACTGTTGGTGAACGGCCTTTCCTCGGATTGCGGGGCCCGGCCCAGTCGCAGCCCCTCGTCTCGCGCACTCACGGTGCTCGTGGTCCAGCCGTGCGAGGCGAACCAGTCGGCACAGTCGGGGCGGCCGTCGTCGGAGAACCAGAGGTCGAACGGGTTGAACGAAGTGTCCTGGCCGCGTGCTTCACGCTTGGCCCGCAGTTCTTGCCACTTCTCTTCGGCTTCGCGGCGCTTCTCCTGGTCGACCCCGAAGTTTTCCACAGCCACCCGGCTGCCCGATCCGCTCAGCGCGTCGATCGAGACGAACAGGGCTTCCTGTGCCGATGCCGGCAAAAACGGCAACAGCCCTTCGGCCAGCCATGCCGTCGGCTGGCTCGTGTCGAAACCGGCGTCGCGCAACGCCTGGGGCCAATCGTGGCGCAGGTCGACGGGCACCGGTCGCCGGTCGGCGACGGGTGCCGCGCCGTGGCCGGCCAGTGTCTGCGCCTTGTACTCCAACACCTTCGGCAGATCGATCTCGTACACGGTGGTGCCGGCCGGCCAGTCCAGACGGTAGGCGCGCGAATCCAGTCCGGCAGCGACAATCACGATCTGCCGGATACCGGCCGCTGCCGCGTCGGCGAAGTACCCATCGAAGAAGTGGGTGCGCACCGCCTGGTAATTGATCATGTGGTGGGAGTCGACCGTGAAGTCAGGATCGTCGTCTGCATCAGGACCCGCCCACCATGCGCTCACCTGCTCACGGACTCCCTCGAGCTCAGGCGTGGAGACCAGCGGCTCGGCGAATTGATCCCGGATGAGCGGGTCGGCGCTGGCCGTCTCAGCGGCACGCGCCAGTGCGACCATCACCGCGGTCGCCCCCACGCTGGTTGCGATGTCCCAGGAGTCGTCCGCGGTGCGTCGGCTGATTGCCATTACAAGCGCTCCGCGATTACGAAGTCGGAGAATGCGTCCTTGTCATCGGCCAGCGGGACATTGTCAATCCAGCGGCCCAGCCGGCGCATCTCGTCCGTCGAGCGCTGCGCGTGAGCGCGCCAGCCGTGGTTATTGAGCCAGTCTGCGACGTCCGCGCGGTGGTCGTCGCGATACATCAGCTCCCCGACGTCGATGGTCTGTTCCAAGCCGATCTCGTCGGCGACCTTCTTGAACCGCTCGCGCATCTGCTGTCGCCGCTCGTCGGCGTGTGCGGGTGCGGTTTCCGCAGAGACCCGGCTCCCAGCCGGGCTCAGTTCACCGATCAGGGTGAACAACCGGTCCTGAGCTTCGGCCGGCAGGTACATCAACAGACCCTCGGCCAGCCATGCCGTCCGCGCCGTCGGGTCAAAGCCTGCCTCGCGCAGCGCTGTCGGCCAGTCCTGACGTAGGTCGATGGGTACCTCACGGCGATCGGCCGAAGGCGTTACGCCGTTTTCCGCCAGGGTGCTCGACTTGTAAGCCAACACCTGGGGCTGGTCGATTTCATACACCGTGGTTCCGGCCGGCCAGTCCAGACGGTAAGCGCGGGAATCGAGCCCCGACGCCAGAATCACCACCTGCCGGATTCCGTCGGCGACAGCACCAGCGAAGTAGGTGTCGAAGAAGTTCGTCCGCACCGCTTGGTAGCCGCGCATGTGCTGGAGGTGGGCCGCGGATTCAGCGTCGAGGGCTTCCACCTTGGCCGCGACCGCGGGGTCGAGCATGGCCTCCCATAAAACGCCGGCACCGGCGTTGGTGACCAGAAGTTTGGCGTATGGGTCGCGGATGAGCGCATCGGGCTGCTCGGTTTCGACGGCCCGAGCGGCGGCCACCATAACCGCGGTGGTGCCGACGCTGGTCTTGATGTCCCAGGTGTCGTCATGGGCGCGCAGTGAACTCATCGCGTACTCCTTGGTCAGGTGGATGGCCCGCTGAGACGCGCTCGCAGCAGCGTGCTGCGGACGGCCTCTTCGGTCAGATCGTCGGGTACCGGGCGGCCCAACCGGGCCATCTCCTCGCGGTTGTTCACACCGTGCACCTGCCAGCCGTGGTCAGCCAGCCACTGGGTGGCATCCGAACGGTCGGGCTCGTGGTAGGTCAACGCTTCGACATTGATATCCAGACCCAGTCGGTCCCGCATTCGCCGCCAGCGCTGCGTATTGCCGTTCGAATTCATGCCGAACACCTCAATGGCTACCTGGCTGCCGGGCGCGCTGAGGGCGGTGAACATCTCGAAGAGCCGGTCTTGAGCATCGCTTGGCAGGTAGGGCAGCAAACCCTCGGCAAGCCATGCGGTCGGTTGGGTGCGATCGAATCCCGCGGCTGCCAGTGCCGCCGGCCAGTCATCACGCAGGTCTACCGGGACGGTGCGCCGCATGGCCGAAGGACCCGCCCCGTGTGATTCCAGGATTGCGGTCTTGTATTCCAGCACCTTGGGCTGGTCGATCTCGTAGACCGCGGTATCCGCCGGCCAACTCAGCCGATACGCCCGGGAGTCGAGTCCGGCGGCCAGAATCACGACTTGCCGGATCCCGGCGCTAACGGCGTTACCGAAGTACTCGTCGAAGAAATGCGTCCGCACCGCCTGGTAGTCGACACCAAGCCGATGCACCCGCCGCCCGTGCTCATCACCGTCGAGCCAGGCCAGTTCGGGGTCGGTCAGCCTGGACCATGCGGGACCCGCGGCGGACACCAACATGCTTGCGAACTCGTCACGAATCAGCGGATTGGCTCCAGCGGTTTCCACCGCACGCGACGCAGCGACCCCCAACGCGGTCGCGCCGACGAGTTCGGTGATGGCCCAGGAGTCGCCCGCGGTCCGTAACGAAGCTGGCGACGAGGCGTCATTGAGATCAGTCATGCCGGGACCATGCTAGCAGCGTAAGTTAGGCAAACTATGCGCTTTGTGCGCGACCTCACTTGCCTAATTGGCTGTCGCGCGGGTTAGGTCTCCGGCCGCCACAGTGCGCCTTCCAGGAGCTGCCGCAGTACGTCGGTGACGGCCAGCATCTCTTCATAACTCCGGACATAGCCGGCATAGAAGCCCACGCCGCAGAGCACGACTAGCAGCGTCTCAACCAACGCGGACGCATCGATATCCGCGGCGACCTCGCGATGCTCGATCGCCTCGTTGACCGCCCATGTCAGAAATTCCCGGCTAATTATCACGGAATCATTTTCGGTGCGGCTCAATTCCGGATGCCGTTGCGATTCGAGTACCGCGGTAATCAAAAATGCTGACACGGAAGGATTGTCGGAATTGGCCCGCACCGCAACGGAGATGAACGCTGTCAGCCGCGCCATCAGTGTCGTCTCGCGCTCCGCCTGTCGAATGCCTGCCCCGATGACGAGGTTGTTCGTTTGCTCTAATACTTCCCGGTACAACACCCGCTTGCTGGAAAAGTAGTGATTGATCGCGGGTCTGGTCAGGTCGGCGCGTGCTGCGATCGCCTGGAAAGTCGCACCGTCGTAGCCACGTTCGCTAAATACGAGGCGAGCAGCTTGGACAATGCGCTGACGCGTCTCGTCTGCCTTCGCCGCAGGGGGGCGTCCTGGCCTGCGACTGGCCGTTGGCGGCATCGCTAAAGTGTGCCACCGCGGTGGTGTGGCATTAGCGCATTTGGCGGAACGCTGCCGAATTTCCCGGCTTGGTAGTCCTGCAGCGCCTCGATCAATTCGGCGCGGGAGTTCATCACGAAAGGTCCGTAGTGGAATACCGGCTCACGAATCGGCTGCCCGCCCAGAAGCAGCACATCGATGGCTGTCGTGCGGCGTGAACCCTGGGCCGGTTGAGCGCCCACGGTGATCCGATCGCCGGGGCCAAGGACGGCCAACTGACCGTGGTGAATCGGGTGAGCGACCGGACCGACATACCCACTCCCGGACAGCACATATACCAGGGCATTGAATTCGCGACGCCATGGAATGTTGAGCCGTGCGCCGTTTTCGACCGTCGCGTGCGCGAGCGTGATCGGTGTGTGCGTGACGCCCGGCCCTCGGTGACCGTCGATCTCCCCGGCGATGATGCGGATCAGCGCTCCGCCATCGTCGGACGCGAGCAAGACGGCGTCGTCGTCTTCGATGGCCTGATACCGAGGTGGCGCGAACTTGTCTTTCTTCGGCAGGTTCACCCACAGCTGGATTCCGTGGAAGACGCCACCGCTGTCGACCAGTTCGGCGGGTGGGGTCTCGATGTGCAGGATGCCCGAACCGGCCGTCATCCACTGCGTGGCGCCATCGGTGATCAGGCCGCCACCCCCGTGCGAATCCTGATGCGCGAACTTTCCGTCGATCATGTAGGTCACCGTTTCGAAGCCGCGGTGTGGATGCCAATCGGTGCCCCTCGGCTCTCCGGGCTGGTATTCCACCTCGCCCATCTGGTCCATGTGCACAAAGGGATCCAGGGCGGCGGTGCTGACCCCGGCGAAAGCCCGGACGACCGGGAAGCCCTCACCCTCGTATCCGCGCGGACCGGTGGTCATCGATCGGACCGGGCGCTCGGCGTCGGTGGGACCGGCGGCGTGGACTCGTGGCAACGTCAGCGTGTTTGCGGTGACAGCAGGCATATTGACCTCCATATATTCAGAACTGCCCCGTATAACCGGACTGAAGTCCAGTTATTCCTTTGCGTTTGCCACGGCGATTGACAATCAGGCCGCCGTTAGCCCGTAATGCCTGGACGGCGCCGAATCTGGGCAGTGGAATGGTCCGGACTTACCCATCTGCCGTAGCGGGAAGCGACCAGAAACCCGGGCGAGTTGCACTGAGATCGCACGATGCAGATCTTGGTGGCCCGGCCTCGCGAAGTTGGGCTGCAGACGATAGCTTTCTAGTGAAATATTTGCTGCAGTAGCGGGTCGCCGCGGCATGCCCGATCCTGAGATGGTCGGTGACGCAATGCGAAAGGTCGATGGGGGGAGGGTGACGCCGATGGAGCAAGCGAGTGCGGCCGTCGATCGGGTTCGGGTGCCGCGTTCGGTGTCTGACGCAGTGGGGCAGGGGGCCGGCTGGCTGCGCGCAAACCGCCTCGGGTTGTTCTGCGTGGCGGTCGTGGTGGGAATCGGCGCCGGGCTTGGCGCGGCGGCTTTCCGCTACCTGATCTACGGCTTCACCTGGCTGGCCACCGGACACGACGAGTTCGGCCAGCAGGGTTGGGTCGCCAGCGATCACTTGCCCTGGTTGGGAGTCGGCTTCTTTGTCGTCATCCCCGTCATCGGCGGGTTGCTGTACGGGCCGTTGATCACCCGGTTCGCCCGTGAGGCGCGGGGCCACGGCGTGCCAGAAGTCATGATCGCGGTGGCAGAGAACGGTGGCCGGATCCGTCCCCAGGTGACCGTGGTGAAAGCGCTGGCCTCGGCACTGTGCATCGGGACCGGCGGCTCGGTCGGTCGTGAAGGGCCGATCGTGCAGATAGGCGCGGCGCTGGCCTCCAGCCTCGGCCAGTGGGTGCGGATGCCGGAAAACCGGCTACGGGTGCTGGTGGCCTGCGGCGCCGCCGGCGGCATCTCGGCCACATTCAACGCCCCCATCACCGGGGTGTTCTTTGCCGTTGAACTGATCCTGCGGGAACTGTCCGTCGAGGCGATCTTCACCATCATGCTCTCGTCGATGGTTGCCGACGTGATAGCCCGGGTCTTCTTCGGCTCGGCTCCCTTCCTCACCCAGCTCCCCACCGGCATCCAACTGGACCACATCGCCAACTACCTCTTGGTGGCTCTCCTCGCGGCGCTCGCCGGGCTGCTCGGGATTCTCTTCAAGAATGTTCTGTACAAGACCGAGGACCTGTGCGACCGGGCGTGGGGTCAGCGTCCGGAATGGGCGCGGCCCGCAGTTGGCGGGATAGTGCTCGGCCTGCTGCTGCTCGCGGTGCCGCAGCTGTACGGGGTGGGCTACCCGGTCATGTATGCCGCCTTCGCCGGCCACTATGCGTTGTGGTTCCTGGTGATCCTGGCCGCGGGCAAGATGCTGGCCTGCAGCCTGACCATCGGGATCGGCGGCTCAGGCGGCGTGTTCGCGCCGTCCCTTTTCGTCGGGGCCACGTCCGGCATGGCCTTCGGATTGGTTGCCCACCAGCTGATCGGCCCGGGGGTCGGGGAGCCCGCGCTCTACGCGATTGTCGGCATGGGTGCCGTGTTCGCTTCCGCTGCACGCGCCCCACTCACGGCGCTGGCCAGCACGGTCGAGATGACCGGTGACTTCACCCTCACCCTGCCGGTCATGTTGGCTGTCGCCGTCGGCACAACAGTGTCCCGCGGGATTTCCTACGGCACCATCTACACCACCAAACTGCTGCGCCGCGGCATCGACATCGACCGTCCGACTCCCACCCATGCATTCGCCGACCTCACAGCGGCAGATGCCATGCACCGGTTCGCCGTCCCGCTGGATCTGAGCCGTCGCGCGGGCGGCGCCGACCGGGACTGGACGGCGTTGCTCGGCCCCGTTACGCGCGTCCGTGAACCGCAGGCGCTATTCGCCAACGACAGCCTCGCTCAAGCTCTGCGCCAGCTCGTGGTTTACGGCCGCGACGGCCTCCCGGTCATCGACACCGAAGCGCGGCGCGTTCAAGGCTGGTTGACCAATCAGAACGTGCTGAGCGCGGTCGGCGCCTACTTCACTAACGTCGAACCGGACATCGCCGCCAGCCGCCAAGCCGCCGAATGGGCCGACCCGCAAGCCGCCACCGCCGAACACGATCCGCGTAGTCAGCTCGACGGGTACTGCATCGTCGAGCACACCCTGACCCCTGATTCGGTCGCCGTCGGCCGGATTCTCGGCGACCTGGACTGGCCGGCCGGTCACTTCCCCGTGTCCGTAATCCACAAGCGACAACTCGTCGATGCCGACGTGGGCGTAAAGCTGGCCGCGGGCGACCGGATCAACATCCTGGTGCCCAAAAACGATGCGGGAGCATCGGATTCGGCACCGCGATCGTGAGACCGCCGAGGCGGCCGGCTAGCGATTATCAGGAACCGGCACGCGCGCTGCTCGCGGCGTCCCGCTCGGTGGTCGAGCCCTCATGGGTCAGCGTCCCGCCGGCGTTCTCCAGGTGAGCCCTGACAAACCATTGGAACTTCTCGAGGTTCCCGGCGTGGCCGATCAAAAGGTCCTGGGTGACCGCATCGAGTTCCTCGGTCTCGTCGATCGCTTTGCGGATGTCTTCGATGACGCCGGTGTAGACCAGATCCAATGCCGCCAGATGAGCCTGGACGCAGTCACGGCCGACCGCATAGTCATCCCAGGTGCGATCTTTGATGATCGCGCCGGGCGTGCCCTGTGGCGAGGCGCCCAGAGCCGCGATGCGCTCGGCAACATCGTCGGCGAAACCGCGGACCGCCTCCACTTGCGGGTCGATCATCTCGTGCACGCCGATGAAGTTAGGACCCACCACATTCCAGTGAATGTGCTTGAGCGTCAGATGAAGATCGTTGTACGTGCTCAGTTGCCTCTGCAGCAGTTCAGCCAGCCGCGCTCCCTGCTTGTCGGTCAATCCCGGAATAGTGAACTGCGTCATCAATCACTCCTGCGTTCGCACATAAAACCTTTTCCGCGGCGAGTACCCGGGGTCGGCAGGCAGTAATCGTCAGCCGTTGGCCAGATGGTGGAGCTCATATCGCGCGAATGTGCTGCACCGGTAACCGGGCCCCACGGCGCGGTTCATACGCCAGTCCGCTGGCCTCCAGCAACCGGACCACCCGATGACGGTGCGGGCGCATCGGCTCGAGCAGCTCGAGCATGACCGCGTCATCGACCGGGCGGCCCAGCAGTGTCCAGCCGATCATCTTCGGGATGTGGTAATCGCCCACCGACACGGCATCGGCGTCACCGAACGCCCGTTGCGCCGTCTCGGCGGCGGTCCATTGCCCCACTCCGGGCAACGATGTCAACGCTTCACGTGCCTGCGCCGCCGGCCGGGCCACCAGCCGTTCCAGCGAAGCCGCCCGTCGCGCACAACTCACCACTGTCTGCGCCCGTCTCGGGTCGACGTTGGCGCGATGAAACTCCCACGACGGGATGTTTCGCCACACCTCAGCCGACGGCGGCACCCGCATCCCGGCCGGCGCCGGTCCCGGCGCCGGTGTTCCGTACTTGGACACCAGCACACGCCACGACCTAAACGCGTCGGCGCCAGGTACCCGCTGCTCAATGACCGCCGGAATCAGAGCCTCCAGCACCAGTCCGGTGCGGCCCAGGCGCAAGTGCGGCAGCCGTCGGTGCGCGGCAGCGACCGTCGGGTCCCGCGGCACGAAGTCCGAGGCGTCATCCTCGAGACCCAGCAGCGCGGGCAGCATCTCGACGAACTGCTGCGCACCGCTGCCCCACGCCACGCAATGGGCGGCATTGGGAGCCACGCGGCTGACGCGGGCTGCGACAGGGCCGGTGGGCAACAGGCTGGTCCGCCAGATCGTGCCGTCGCCGGGCACCTGAAAACATGGATCTCCGGGCCCCCGGCGAACTGGCGCCAAGGTATGCCCGAAGCTGGCCGCCCCGGGGAACGTGACCGTGCGCGCGCTCTTCACCTGATAACTCTCCGGACCGCTCCGATTGACGGTTAACTGCGTCCCAAGACAGTATTGCGATGTGATGACGCCGTTCGATGACCCGCAGGGCGAACTGGCTTGGATGTTCCTGCAGAGTACGAGCGAGGGCGGCGATCTGGAAGAGGGCTTTTCGCTGCTCAGCGACGACTTCAGCTACTGGACCCTCTCCACGCGTACTTCCTGCGACAAGGAGACGTTTCGGCGAGCGATCGAACGACGCAAACGAGACCTCGAGCTGACCATCGACTTGGTGCGTTGTGTCAACGAGGGCGACACGGTGGTCGTGGAGGCACACGCCAGCGGCACTACCACCGGCGGCGTCGGATACGACAGTCCGTTCGTGTGCATCTTCGACACCCGCGAGGGGCTGATCGTCTCGATGCGCCTATACAGCGACACCCGGGCGCAAGAGGCTGCCCTTCCGGGGTGGACTCCCTATTGAGATGACACGCTGATCTCGGCTTTGTCGGGGTAAAAGGCGACGTGCCCGGCGATCGACGCGACCGCGGGATAGGGCTGCTCGTAAGTCCAGATCACATCGTCGACGGTCTCATCGGCCGAGGTGGTCACGCTGTAGTAGCTGGCATCGCCCTTGAACGGGCAGTACGTGCTGGTGTCCGTGCGGGTGAGCCGATCTTGCACCACGTCGCCCATCGGAATGTATTGCACCACAGGCAAAGTGGCTTCTCGCAATTCCAACGCCGCGGTTGTGTCCGCGACGAGCTCGCCGTTGACGCGAACTTGTACCCGCCCCGTGGTCGGCTCGACGGTGATCGGGTGTCCAGCGCTGGGTTCTAAGACTTGCCGGTGGGCCATGATTGATACCTCCTACAGATGCGGACAACGAGTGCAACACGAGCCGGCGCTCGACACTTCCCGATCAGGCCGGTCCGAATGCGTAGCGGTGGTATTGCGACATGTTGGCCAGGGCGGGAACGCGCGACATGACCCTGCCCATCACTTGGTAAGCGCGCGGCAGCCGCTCGAAGGTGTCCGATTCGAACCACCGCACCCAGGACAGTAACCGGGTACCGGGCACCGCCTCGAGGATCTCGTCGGGCCTATCGATGCCCCAGCGCAATGTTGATCCGGATCGCCGCACCACCGTGTTGATCCACTGCGACTTGACGCCGAGCCGGTTGAAGGCGTCGAACTGCAGCTCGCCGCGCCCGAAGCGATCGACGACCCGTCGTAGTAACGCAACGCCCTCCTGCTCGCTCAGATACATGGTCAGTCCCTCGGCGATCATCAGCGTGGGACGGTCGTCGGGTATCTGCGCAAGCCAGGACGGATCGGTCACCGACGCGGCGACGACATGGTAGTGGTCGCTGGCGGGGAAAAGCCGGGTGCACAACGTGGCGACCTCGGGGTAGTCGACGTCGTACCACTCCACTTGTGGACTCGGCTGGAGCCGGAAATATCGGCTGTCCAGCCCGCAACCCACGTGCACGACGACGGCGCTCGAATGCACGGCAAGGAATTGGCGCGCCCAGCCGTCGAAGTGCGCTGTCCGGGTCGTCACCGATGGTGAGTTGCGCGCCGCGATGGCGGTCTTCGTCCAGTCGTAGTCGATCCGCTCGACGATCTCCTTGGCGTAGCGATCACCCAGAATCGGGTTCGGCAAGTCGGCGTCGAGGGCTTTGGCGTACAGCGTCGCCAGCATGGTCTGCGGCGGTCCGTGGAGGTCGACCGGAATGCGTTCCACGTGGCCGAGCTTATTCGGCTGGGGCGGCGCTGCTGTCCTGCTTGTCTTTTCGAGCGTTCTTCATCGCGGCCCAGAACCGGGCCGCCTCGCGGATGGATTCCTCGACCGGGCGCGGTTGCCAGCCCAACTCGCGGAAGGCCTTGCTGTGATCGACGGGGGCTTCGGCGCGCATCATGCGCACCGACGCGAGGCTGAGCTCGGCGTCTTTGCCGGTGAGCCGCGCCTTCAGGCTGCCCAGCGCACCGAGGGCGTACAGCGTCGGAACCGAAATCGAGCGTCGCGGCGGCGGCACACCGGCCTCGTCGGCCGCGATCCGCACGACCTCCTTCAGCGCGATCATTCGTTCCGAGATGAGGTACCGCTCGCCGATGCGCCCGCGTCCGGCGGCGAGGATCATGGCCCGGGCGGCATCGTCGACGCCGACGACTTCCAGTTGGATGCCGTCCATCATGAAGGGCAGCTTCCCGAAGACCGCGCCGGCGATGAATGCACCGTGCGGGGTGCGGCCCCAGTCGCCGCTGCCGTACGTCGTCGACACGCACATCGCCACCGCGGGCAAGCCGGCCTCGGCCACGTACCGCATCACCAAGTCCTCGGCCGCAATCCTGGATT
The DNA here is from genome assembly GCA_963784665.1 of uncultured Actinomycetota bacterium. Classification (GTDB taxonomy): domain Bacteria; phylum Actinomycetota; class Actinomycetes; order Mycobacteriales; family Mycobacteriaceae; genus Mycobacterium. The sequence goes on along the minus strand of CAWASA010000013.1, from coordinate 14,983 downwards.
GGACGTAGGGCGTCAGCCCGCGGGACGCGATCACGTCGTCTTCGGTCGCCACGTGTCCGTGTCGCCGGCCCACCGTCGCATAGGTGCTCGTGAAAATGAACCGGCGCAGGTCGGGTTGTTTGACGGCGACATCAAGTACGTTGCGCAGCCCTTCGACGTTGGTGCGAAACAGCGGCGACGGGTCACGCAACCATGCGCGAGTGTCGACGACGCAGTAGTAGACGTCGTCGACACCGTCCATCGCCTCATGCAACGTGGCGGTGTCGAACACGTCGCCGTGGAACCGGGTGAGCGCAAGGTCATCGATGGCGCGGGTATTGGCGGACGGGCGCACCATCGCCCGGACTTCTGCGCCGTCGGCGACCAGTTGGCGGGTCACATGCGAACCCAAAAAGCCGTTGGCGCCGATGACCAGCTTGGGTTTCGTGCTCACGGATCCCTCTTCTTTCACTGTTGATCGCCGCCGTTCTCTAGCATCCACCGCGCAGCGTCTTCGTCGAGCGTGCCCAAGGCCTGCGCCTTGCGGCACCACTTCATCCCCGCCCGCAGGAAGCGCAGCGGGTTATAGATGTCTTCCTGACGGCACCACAAACCATCGCCGGCGTAGGTGACGATCGAAATGTTGGTCGCGCTGATGACGGTCCCGTCACCGGGGTCGGCCATTGGATTGTCCAGTTCGCAGATGATCCGCCCGGTGGACTCGTCGATGACCGACCACAACGACGGGAACGCGACCATGTGGCTACCCGGGAATGTCGTCATCGTCCGCTGAATCCAGGTGCGGACCTGGTCCCGGCCGCGCATGGTGCCCGCCGCGTGCTCGATGTACTCGACGTCCGGCGTGTACTGCTCGACCCAGGCATCCCAGTCTCGCGTCTCGGCAGCCCGGGCAACCGTCTGCTCGAATTTCTCGAAGGCGGCCGACAGTTCGCTGCGGGTGAACTCTCGCGTAGTCACGAGCGCTCCTTGGCGCCGTTACACGTCACCGGCGGAGTGTAGCCTGGGCTCCATCGTGTCCGGGTTATGGCCGGTTAGGAGGACAAGCGATGACAACCCAAAAAGCGATACTCGCCGGCGGCTGCTTCTGGGGAATGCAAGACCTGATCCGCAAGCAGCCGGGTGTGGTTTCGACTCGGGTCGGTTACACCGGCGGCGACGTCCCGAACGCGACCTACCGCAATCACGGAACCCACGCCGAAGCCATCGAAATCATCTATGACCCGGCGGTCACCGATTACCGCACGCTGCTGGAGTTCTTCTTCCAAATCCACGATCCGACAACGAAGAACCGGCAGGGCAATGACTGGGGAACCAGCTACCGGTCGGCGATCTTCTACCTCGACGAGGAGCAGAAGCGAATCGCGCTGGACACCATCGCCGATGTCGAAGCATCGGGCCTATGGCCCGGCAAGGTGGTGACCGAGGTCAGCCAGGCCGGAGATTTCTGGGAGGCCGAGCCCGAGCACCAGGACTACCTGCAGCACTACCCCAACGGGTACACCTGCCACTACGTGCGCCCGGGCTGGAAGTTGCCGCGTCGCGCGACCACCACGTCGAACTGACGGCTACCGCGAGCGGATCGCCACCGGATTCAGCGCCGGCGCAGCACAACCCGCCCGCCATCCTTCGGTGTGTAGGCCACGCCCCGGCCGTGCCACCGCTCCCCCGGCGCTGTCGTGGTCTCAATGGTGAAGTGCTGCAACACCGTTCGAAGCACCACGTCCATCTCCATGTTGGCGAACGCTGCTCCCACACACCGACGGGTGCCGCCGCCGAACGGGATCCACGCGAAGGCGGACGGCTTGCTTCCGACATACCGTTGCGGGTCGAAGCGGTCCGGGTCCGGGAAGACGCCAGCGTTTTCGTGTATCTGCGCGATGCTCACGAGTATCGAATCCCCGCGGGGAATGGCCCAGTCTCCGAGTTGGTAGACGGCCGGATAGACGCGGCGGGCGGCGAAATCGATGACCGTCCTGGCTCGCTGAACTTCCAGGATCGTCGCCTGACGCAACTCGTTACCGTCATTGTCGGCCTCCTCTACCAGGGCCGCCAGCAGATCCGGGTGCCGCGTCAATCGCTCGAACGCCCAACCCAGCGTGGCCGCGGTAGTTTCATGGCCGGCGGCCAGCAGCGTGAGTAGTTCGTCGCCAATGTCCTTGCGCGACATGACCGAACCGTCGTCATAAGTGCTGCGCAGCATCAGCGCGAGCACGTCAGTCCGATCAGCGAAGTGCGGGTCTGCCCGCTCGGCGGTCGATCAGCTTGTCGATGATGATGTCGTACTGGCGGCGCCACTCGTCCAGCCGGCCCCACGGGCTGTAGCGACCATAGTTCCGCTTGGGTTTCGGCATCGCTGCCATTCGTGAGCCCAGGGTGGTCCACGGCGGGATGAGTCGGCGCAGTTCGTCGAGTGCGGCGCCTTCGGCCCCGAACACCGCGCGCAGGATGGCATTGAGCGTGATGTGCATCATCGACGGCAGGGTTGCGAAAGGCTCACCCTCCGGCCAGCCAGCAGTTTCCCGCAACGTCTCTTCTTCGATGATTGCCTCGTAGTTCTTCATGCTCTTGCCGTGGAACGGCGGCGCCAACAATCGTCGCCGCTGGCGGTGGTCCTCGCCGTCGAGGGCGAAAACAGAGCCGGAGCCGAACAGCCGGCTCAGGTTCGGCTGGATGTTGCCGAGCTCGTCTGGACTGGTGGTGAAGACCTGTTTGGCCAGCTGCGGGTCACCGACCACTACGATGCGGCCGTAGATCGGGACGTTCAGCGTGAAGACGTTGCCATAGCGGCGCGCCAGTCGTTGGATCATCCATCGCCGCGATATCGCAAACCCCAGCCCCTGCAAAGCCTTCGGGAGCCGAGCCGCCGGCGGCAACCTGACGACGGAGGAAGCCGACGGGGCGGTGACTGCTTCACTCATGGCGGTGATGCTCCCAATGTCTGCCCCGGATCGGGGATGGTACGACGGTGTACCGCACACGTTTCCCGGTACGGTACTCTGTAGTACCAAACCTGACAAGGTGCCGCATTACGGAAAGGGGCGCCGGCCGTGACATCAGCGATGACAGCAGCGGCTGGCGACACGGTTCTCGGCGGCCCTGTTGCTGCAGATGATCCGTTTCGGCTCAGGCTGCTCGATGGCCTCGCCACCTCGATCAGCGACCGTGGTTACCGCGCCAGCACGGTCGCTGACATCGTCCGCCACGCCCGCACGTCCAAGCGCACGTTCTACGACCAGTTCGCTGGTAAAGAACAGTGCTTTCTGGAGCTGCTGCGGGCCGACATCGAGAAACTCGGCGAGCGCATCGCGGCAGCGGTCGATCCCGAGGCCGACTGGCACCAGCAGATTCGTCAGGCGGTCGAGGCCTACGTCGGACATATCGAGTCCCGGCCGGCCATTACCTTGAGCTGGATTCGTGAACTCCCGTCGCTCGGTGCCGCTGCACGCCCGGTCCAGCGCCGCGGGTTGCAGTTGTTGTCAAGCCTGCTGATCGACCTCAGTTCCAGCCCGGGGTTCCGGCGGGCTGAGCTGCCTCCGTTGACTGCGCCGTTGGCTGTGATCTTGTTGGGCGGTCTGCGGGAACTGACCGCCCTTGCCGTCGAAGATGGAAGATCCATCCGGGAAATCGTTGAACCGGCCGTGGATGCATCCATAGCCTTGCTCGGCCCTCGACATTAGCTCGATTGCCCGCCCCCACCTCAGGCGTTCCGGCCTGCATCGTCGCCGGGCTAGGCTCATCGCAGACCCTAGACACGGAGGACCTTGCAATGCGGCTATCGACCCGAAACCAGCTCAAAGGGACCATCATCGAGGTCGATCTCGGCACTGTGATGGCAATCGTGAAGGTCAAGCTCGACGGCGGCGATCAGATCGTCACGTCCTCGGTCACCAAGGATGCCGCGACCGACCTCGGCCTCAAGGTCGGTCAACCCGCGACCGTGTTCATCAAATCCACCGAAGTCACCATCGGCGTCGAGTAGCGCCGCGACACTTCAACCACGCACACGACACGTCGAAAAGCACCGCCACAGTTTAAGTTTCGGCGTTGAGGAAGGCCCGAACCCGGTCCAGCACCAGCTCGGATCGCTGCTCGACAATCCAGTGCCCGACGCCGTCGACCAGCTCGACCTCGAAATCGCTTATGCGGTCGGCATACCCGTCCAAAAGATCTGGCGTGATCACCGGATCTTCGGTGCCAGAAAGCCAGCGGACGGGGACGTCGACGCGAACGTCGTCGTACTCGCCGCGTATCCAGCGCAGCATCTCCGTTGTCTGGAAGGTGCGATACCACCGCGAACCGGCCACGGCGTGCCCGGGCTGGCGCATGCACTCGATGTACATGCGGACGTCGTCCTCGGGCACCGAGAACCCGCCACCGACCCAAGACGCCAGCAACTTGAAAAACCGGGCCTTGGGGTCGCTGATCACCCTGGGCCCGATCACCGGCAGCGCCATCGGGATTTGGTACCAGAACCGCCACATGTTGCGGACCATCGACAGGTTTCGTTTCACGTAGGGCGCCACGGTATTCACTCCGAAAAACCCGGTCACCTTTTCCGGATGGCGCAGCATCATGATGAACGCGACCGGGCCGCCCCAGTCGTGGGCAACGAGCTTGACCGTCGCCACGTTCAAGCGATCCAGTACGGCAGCCAGATCCTCGGCCATCTCAGCCTTCGTATAGCGCGAGCGCGGCGCCGAACTCCAGCCCGCGCCGCGCAGGTCTGGGCACAACACCCGGTAGCCGTCGGCAGCCAGCGGACCGATCAGCTCGTGCCATTCCCACCAGTTCTCGGGGAAGCCGTGCACCAGCATCACCGTCGGCCCATCGGGCGGACCCGCGTCGGCGACATGGATCGTCACACCGTCCCCTAGATCCACGTACCTGTGTTCGACACCGTCCAGTGCGGGCATAGTGACCATGTGTTGAGAAGGTAGTGCTCGCACGTGGGCTATGCCAGGAACCGCTCGACATATGACGCGAAGCGTGCACGCAGAGCGTCCTCTGTCAGCCCGAACATGTCGTACGACGTCTCGACGTTTCCGAGTCGGCCGCGCCGGTGACCCGCCAGATAGTCGGTGATTGCCCCACGCACTTCGTCGGTGAACGGTTCGCCGGCCAGGGCGTACACCTGCTGGGCAACGCCGAATTCATCGGCCATGAAGTCGTCGAAACGGATGTCAATGGAGCGTTCCGGACCGATGATGTCGCGATCGCGGACGAGCGCGGTGAGCATCTGTTCGAGACGATCGATCCAGGAAGCGGCGATCTCCTGCACGGGAACCGGTGAGCGGTGCATACGGGCGGAGTAGGTGATCATCGCGATCATCGACAGCGCCACCGGCACCGGGTCACGATGTGTGAAGACGACAATGCTGCCCGGGAAGACCCGATCCAGCACCGGCACCTGCTCGAGATGCTGGGGTGACTTGAGCAGCCAGCGCCGACCGCCGCGCAGGAACTGCATCGCCTTGAGTTGCGTGGCCAGGTATTCGTAGTGGGGCGTCTGGTCGTGGGCCTGGTAATAGGCGCGCCAGCGGGGAACATCGGCAAGTGTCTCGAAGAGCATCGTGGAGAAGTCGTTGGCAAGCAGTTGGATCTCTTCGTGGACGTGATCGGTGGTCATCTCGTGCATGAGTGGGAAGTAAGGCATCACGGTGTTGATCACGCTGACCGCGACGTCCATCCGCGTCCGGCGAGGATCCGGCTCAATTCCGGCCTCGGCCGGCAACGGAAACGGCTCGACACTTTCCCAGTACGGCATCGTGCGGAAGGTGGCCGGCGTCGCCAGCATGTTGTGCAGATGGGTGGTGCCGGTGCGGGGCAGGCCGGCGATCACCACCGGCGGTTGCAGTTCGATGTCGTCGATCTCGGGATGCCGCTTCAACAGGTCGGTCAACAACAGCCGATTCTTGAGCAGCTGCAGCAGCTGCCCGTAGAAGTTGACCCCTCCAGCCGCGTGACACCCGTCGATCTCACGCAGCGCACCGAGGTAGACGTCGAGTCGCTCTCGGTAGTCTCCCGCGCCGAAATCGTGCAGGCCGGTGTCGGCACTGGCTTTGGCGTGCAGCGCGTCGGCATCCAGCGGACACGCCGGGGCCATCGCCGCCATCATGTCGAGGATCTGCTGGGCCTGCGCGCTGAATCGGGGCTGGGCTAGGTCGTCTAGACGGACGACAGCGGTGTCGGTCACACCGACTTATGTTACTCTGAGTTTCGTAATGGTAGTGGATTTTGGCCGACCCCGTGACCCGCGTATCGACGGTGCGGTGCTTCGCGCGACAGTCGAACTTCTCGCCGAAACCGGCTACCCCGGGCTCCTCGTCTCCGCCATTGCCGAGCGGGCCGGTACCAGCAAACCTGCCATCTACCGCCGCTGGCCGAGCAAAGCGCACCTCGTGCACGAGGCGGTGTTCCCGATCGGCGCCGCCACCGCCATCCCCGACACCGGATCGCTGACCGACGACCTGCGCGAGATGGTGCGCCGCACGATGGCGGTGCTGACGACTCCGGCCGCCGGGGCCGCCCTGCCGGGGCTGATCGGCGAGATGGCCGCAGACCCGACCCTCCACTCGGCGCTCTTGGAGCGGTTCGCCGACGTCTTCGCCGGCGGGCTCGCCGAGTGGCTCGAGCGCGCCGCGGCCCGCGGTGAGGTCCGCACCGACGTGACCGCCGCCGAACTGGCCGAAGCTATCGCCGGCCTCGCGTTACTGGCCCTGCTGACGCACGGCACCGAACTCGGGGACGCCTGGGTCGACCGCACGACCACGTTGCTCCTGAAAGGAATCAGCGCATGACGCACGAGTCGACCGCCGCGTGGCAGGAACTCCTCCAGACCCTCAGCAGCCTTGACCGTTCGTTCCTCGAGGGGGACCGTGCGGTTACCGACGACCGGCACGTCGCCGACGGCTACCGCATGCTTGCCACCACGCTGGGCGTGGCCTTCGACACCTACCTGTTCCCAGAGCCCGGTCGGCCGCAGTTCGTCGCGGTGAACACGCCGTTCCGTCGCGACCGTCGATGGGGCGGCGACAACACCGACGCCTATTACTTCATCTGTCCGGTCGATTCGAAGCGCCGCTACCGCATCAGCGGCAATAAGGGCGACAGCGTGTACTTCTCGGTGACCGCCTACAACGAACCAGCGCCCGGTGCATGGTCGGACCGGGTCGTTGCGATAGTCCGTGACAGCGATCTCGACGGCGACGCCGACGGCAACTTCGCCTTCGACCTCGGCCCGATGCACGACGCCGCCGTGCTGATGACCCGCGACTACCAGGCCGACCCACTGACCGGCCGTCCCGTTACCTGGCATATCGAGGCGCTGGACGAACCCGATCCGATACGACACGGCGACGCGGAGACCGCTGCACGTCTGCGGGCGACCGCGACCTGGTTGCGCACCATGTTCGCCATCGTGCCGCTGGCGGTCGGGACGCGTGTCGACGACGAGCATGCACTCGGGCACGAAACCGCTCATGCGGCAAATCAATTCGCCGATCCCTACCAGGTGCCCGACGCCAACTTCGGCTGGTCGGCGCGCGATGCCTGCTATGCCTACGGCAGTTTCGTGGTCGACGACGACGAGGCGCTGGTCATCACACACCGGCCTCCGCCGTGCAGGTTCTGGAACCTGGTGGTGTGGAACCAGTTCATGGCCACTTATGGTGCGGCGGATGCCCGTTGTTCGATCAACGGCCACAGCGCCGCGGCCAATAGCGATGGCTCAGTGACGGTGGTCTTGTCCCGCGGGATGACGGCCCACCCGAATTCGCTGACGACGTTGGGCTATCCGCGAGGCAACCTGGCCTTCCGGTGGTTCCTTGCCGACGGCGTACCGGCGCGGCCCGAGGTGAAACTGATGAAGGTATCGGAGACGCCGACCAGCGTGGATTGAGTCTCATCCGATCTCGCGGACCAGTTCGATGGCCCGGCCCAGGGTGCCCAGCTTGGCGTCTAGCGTGTCGCCCGCGGGATACAGGCGCACAGTGTTCACGCCGGCATCTCGCCACACCGCAAGCCGTGCGCGGACCATTTCTTCGGTCCCGATAAGCGTGGTTGCCAGCACCATTTCGTCGGTGATCAGCACGGCCGCGCCGTCTCGGTCGCCGCGTTGCCAGCGCTCTCGCACATCGGCGGCAACGTCGGCCCAGCCTTGTCGGCTGTACGCCTGGTTGTAGTAATTCGTGCTTGACGACCCCATCCCGCCCAGGCTGAACGCGAGCTCCTTTTTGCGAGCCGCGACCATGCCGTGCAGTTCGTCTTCGTCTGAGGCGAAGGCGACTTCGGCGCCCTGGCAGATGTCGAGATCGGCCCGCGCGCGACCAGCGGCCGCCAGCCCATCGTCGAGATGGGAGAAGTAGGCGTCGTCAGCACCTTCGGGGACAAAGCTGGTGCCCAGCCAGCCGTCGGCGATCTGTCCGGTCAACCGTAGCATCGCCGGTGACAGCGCGGCCAGGTAGATCGGAATGGTGTGTTCAGGCCGAGTCGACAACCGCATCGGCACCCCTTCACTGCCGGGGCGAGGGATCTGAAATACCCTGCCCGAGTACGAGATTTTTCCTCCGGCGAACACCTGCCGCACGATGTCGACGGTCTCGGAGATACGTGTCAGCGGCCGGCCGAACGAGACGCCGTGCAGACCTTCTATCACCTGCGGACCGGAGGCGCCCAGCCCGAGCAGGAATCGCCCGTTCAACAGGTTGGACAGCGTGATCGCGGTCTGGGCGACCATGACGGGCGAGCGGGTCCCGACTTGCAGGACACCGGAACCGAGTAGCATCCGGCCAGTCCGCGCCGCAAGGTAACCCAGCCCGGAGGGCGCATCAGAACCCCATGCCTCGGCCACCCAACACACATCAAGACCCAGCTTTTCCGCCTCGACGACGAACGCCACGACTTCAGCGACTCCCTCAGTGCCACTCGACAACTCGACGGTTGTCGCGGTCCGCATCAACGGACTCCGTGTTCGGCCAGCCTCTTGATCGCCCCCAGGGTCTTGCTGATCGCGGTCTCGAACTCCCGTAGCCGCACGAAGACGATCTTTTGCTCCTTGTCGGGCATCGACTCGATCGCCATTGACAGCCCCGACCGTCCGGGCCCCATCTGCATCCAATAGCTCAGCGCTGTGCCCCCGTCTCGGGGTGTCAACCGGAATCGCCAGGTCGCCGCGGGGTTCTCAGGTTCGCCTACAGCCCAGGCGAATTCGCGTGGCGCCTCGCAGGTGACGATCTGGGAGGTGGTGCTCCATTGGCCGAATGCGTGGTGTTCATTGTGTCCGATGAACCGAGCGCCGACTCGGGGACTCTCGGCATCGTCGGCCCATTCCACCGCTTGCAGTTCATTGCTCAGCGTCGGCATCAGCTTGATATCGGAGACAAGACGCCACACCCTGTCTGGATCGGCGTCGATCCAGGTCGAGGCTTCCACCGTTGGTTTGTCCGCATAGCGTGCGCCGGTCCATTCCACGGCACCCATTGTCCCCCCTGTTGGGCCCGTGGCGTGGCTCCGGCTCAACGGGGGTTTGGCCACCGGGCCCGGGATGGCTCGAGACTGCGTCCAGGGTGACTCGATGTCGAGGAGACACACCCTGTGCGCAGACTCGGCGCCATCAGCGCAGGCTCGGTGGGGCCTATGCGGCCGCGAGCTCTCGTTCGGCGGGCGCGGTGGTCTTTTGCGACCGGGACCAGGAGTCCGGGAAGGTCAGCCTGACGATCTTGCGGACGACGGTGCCGAACTGTTGCAGCAGCGGGCCGCGGTTGTATGGGATGCCGTAGCGTTCGCAGATCTCCTGGACCTCGGGTGCGATCTCGGAGTACCGGCGGGCCGGCATGTCCGGGAACAGGTGGTGCTCGATCTGGTGTGACAGGTTGCCGGATAGCAGATGAAAGAGTTTGCCGCCGGTGAGATTTGCCGAACCGAGGACCTGGCGGAAGTACCACATGCCGCGTGACTCGTCCTTGGTCTCTTCGACGGTGAATTCCTGTGTGCCGTCCGGGAAGTGACCGCAGAAGATGATCATGTACGACCACACATTGCGCATCAGGTTGGCCGACAGGTTGCCCGCGAGGACGAACGGCGCGAACGGCCCGGCCAACAGCGGGAAGGCGACGTAATCCTTGAGCGTCTGACGGCGCGTCTTGCGCCAGATGGCCCGCAGAACCTCGCGCTTGTCGGCCAGCCGGATCTCGCCCGAGCGAATGCGCTCGGTTTCCAGTTCGTGCAGCGCGACGCCGTACTGGAACAACACCATAAGCAAGAACGCATAGAGCGGGTTGCCGATGAAGTACGGTTCCCAAGGCTGGTCTTCGCTCATCCGCAAGATGCCATAGCCGATGTCGCGGTCCATCCCCACGATGTTGGTGTGGGTGTGGTGCATGTAGTTGTGTGAATGCCGCCATTGATCGGCGGGGCAAGCCGTGTCCCACTCGAAGGCGCGACCGGAAATCGCGGGGTCACGCATCCAGTCGTACTGACCGTGCATGATGTTGTGGCCGATCTCCATGTTGTCCAGGATTTTCGACAGGCCTAGCATCGCGGTTCCCAGTAACCAAGCCGGCGGCAGGAACAGCAACGCGCGGCCGCCGACCTCCAGCGCGCGCTGGGTCTTGATAACGCGGCGGATATAGTCGGCGTCTTCTTCGCCGAGGTCCGCCATCACGCGTTCCCTGATGGCGTCGAGTTCGAGTCCGAAGGCGTCGGCTTGCTCGGGGCTCAGGTTGATGTTGTTCTGTGACATAGCTTTTCCTCGCAACTCTTGTGTTGTTGATGGCGACGCGCTGCGCCCGGCGTCGCCTAAAGGGATAGATCGACATCGCCGACCGGGACGGACACGCAGATCTGCACGTCCTCATCTGGGGCGGTTGAGATCGAGCCGGTGATCAGGTTACGTACGGTGCCGGCGGTTTTGCGCCGTGTGCAGGTGTGGCAGATCCCCATCCGGCAACCGTTGTCTGGCGACAGGCCGGCTGATTCGGCCTGTTCCAACAGCGAGCGTCCGTCGTCGACGACATCGACACCGCTGTCAGAGAACGAGATTCGCCCGCCCGATGGATCCGCCGGTGCCTCAAGCACCGGTGGCACGAAGCTCTCGGTGTACACGTTGTCGCAGTGCGTTCGGACCGCCTCGACCAAAGGTGTTGGCCCGCAGACGAACACCACATCGGGTGACGGCATCGCGACGGCCAAATGCTCTGGGCCGAAGCGGCCGACGAGGTCACCGGCATCCGATCGCGTGTAACCGTGCAACACAAGTACGCCAGGCATCGCGGCCAGCTCAGCGCGGTAGCAGGCCTCCGCGGCAGTGCGCGCGTAATGGACGAACGCAATCTCGCCTTGATGCCTTTCGGCGACCAGGGTGCGCAGCATCGCCATCACCGGCGTGATGCCGCTTCCCCCGGAGACGAAGAGGATCCGCCGCGGTCGTTGCGCGGGCAACACAAAGTCGCCGCCGGCACCCGCCAAGCCGACAACCATGCCCCGACGGGCGCGCTCGTACAGATAGTTGGAGACCAGCCCACCGTCGTGCTGACCGATCGTCAACTCGAGGTTTGCGGTCCCGTCGGCGTTGGCCGGCGAATAGCAGCGAGTGTGCCGGCGGCCATCGATCTCGACCGTGAGGTTGACATACTGACCGGCTTTGACCGTGTGGGCAGACGTGAAGCTCTCGTTCGGAGCGAGCGTGAGAGTGACACTGCGCGGAGTCGTGCGGCGCATGTCGATCACCTTGGCGCGCGGTTCGCCCAGCGTCCAAGTCGGCGCCACCAGCTCGGTGTAACGGTCGACGCCGTGCGGACCGGTGAGCAGATCTAGCAGGTCTGAACCCAACACTCGCTTCCGGAAAGTTCGAGCGAGGGCCCGACCAGAAGAGTGAGTAGTTTGAGTGAACATACGTACACCATGGGACTAGCTGCCGCAGGTAGTCAAGGGTTAAGGGCAGGTCTGTGGTAGGGTTCACAACAGTGAACAGCCGTACTCCTAGCTCACGTTCGCGCGGATCTGGTCGCGAGCGCTCACGCGAAAGCCAGTCGCGCGAGGAACGCAAGGAGGCGACGCGGCGCGCCATCATCGCCGCGGCGCTCAAGCTGCTGCAGGACCGCAGCTTTTCCAGCCTGAGCCTGCGCGAGGTGACCCGCGAGGTCGGAATCGTGCCGGCGGCGTTCTACCGTCACTTCGAGTCGATGGAGGCCCTAGGGCTGGTCCTGATCGACGAGTCGTTTCGGAGCTTGCGCGACACCCTGCGCGAGGCGCGTGCCGGCAAGCTCGACCCGAACCGGGTGATCGAGTCATCCGTCGAAATCTTGATCGCCAGTGTCGCTGATAGGCGGGAGCACTGGCGTCTCATCGCCCGCGAGCGCAATAGCGGGCTGAGCGTTCTGCGCTATGCCATCCGCACCGAGATCCGGCTGATTACCTCCGAACTGGCCACTGACCTGGCGCGCTTCCCGGGGCTTCACGAGTGGACCACCGAGGATCTCAACGTGCTGGCGACCCTGTTCGTCAACGCCATGATCGTCATCGCCGAGGCCATCGAAGACGCGCAGAGTGCCGAGGCGCTGGAAGACATCCGGCGGATCGCCATCAAGCAGCTGCGGATGATCGCCATCGGCATAGCCGGCTGGAAAAGCACCCCCTGACGGGGCTCGGGCAGGAAGTTCCCAGGCTTCGCCAACCTGTACTTGGAGTGAACAGCCGACCACTGGCCACATCACTGGGTCGTCTGAGTCAAGTCCGGCGCACCATTCTCGTCGACGGCCTCATACAACGATTCGCCGTCTTCGGGCGCGCCGTCGATCTGGCCCCGATGGGTGCGCCCGGGAGGACTGTCGGCGAGTGAGCCGCTCGTATCGTCGACCTCAGAGACGTCCGGTTCCTCGGCGGCCAGTCGATCGTCGAGGGATTCGCCTTCTCGCTCTTCACGCGCCGTCATTCCGAACCGGTCAGCTTCGCTCCAGCCCTCAGGCGGGTCGACGACAACGTCGCCATCGTCGTTGTGCAGCTCATCGGAGTCGGTGCCTTCACTCGCGTTCAAGGTGTCGCCCGGACCGCCCTCCTCGGGGAAGTCCCCGGGGTCGACCAAGTCGCCTGCATCGAAATCGCCATTGTCGCTCGCCATACGCAAACGATTGCCCCAGCCCTCAACGGTTAAACGCCGTGAACGTCACACGCCCGCGCTCTTGCGGGCCAGCACTGTTACCGTGGCGCCCGCCACATCGCCCACATGGTGGGCCCACCATCGGGCAGCACGAGCTCGCGGGTGACCGTGAAGCCAAAACGTTCGTAATACGGCAAGTTTTCAGACTTAGTTGACTCGAGATAGGCCGGACAGTACTCGGCATCACAGCGGTCCAGCCGTGACCGCATCAGAGCCTGCCCGTAACCCTGGCCGCGGACCGCTGGGTCGCTTCCAATCGCGGCCAGATACCAATGCGGTTCCTCGGGATGTGTGCGCTTCATAAGTTCCTGCACGCCACGTGCCTTCGCCGAACGCAGGCCGAACACACGGAGGAATGTCGGAGTCATCGCCAGCTCGCCTCGGCGTGTCTCCCGCCATTGATTCGGCGGATCCCACAGTGCCGCCGCGCCAATGCCCGGTCCGTTGCAGGCCACCTCGACGCCGCCACAAGCCAGGTGGTGGTGGCGCGTCATCGTCGCGAACAACCGGTACAGATTCGCGGTCCGGGCCTTTACATCAGGAAGCAGCCAGATCATCACCGGGTCGTCGTAAAAGGCCCGCGCCATGGTGCGTGACAGCTCGCGGATATCGGCTTTCCGCGCTGGGCGCGCCTGTGGGGTCACCTACGTGAGGTTACTGGGTAAGACCCGTCGATCCCGGGCATCTCAAGTGTGATCAGTCGTGCGGCGGGTACTTTTATCCGGTGACCGGCTTCTCGCGGCGAACGTTCGGGCGGATGGCCGCCGGTGCGGGCGTGCTGAGTACCGCCGGACTGTCTGCCGGCTGCGGGCCACCGGGAGCCGGCCACGTAAAGCCCGCCGGTCCGCCGCCTGCGGATAAGGGTGTGGGGGTCGTGCTCTCGCACGAGCAATTCCGCACGGATCAGCTGGTGGCACAAGCCCAGGCGGCCGAACAGGCTGGCTTTCAGTATGTGTGGGCCAGCGACCACATCCAGCCGTGGCAGGACAACGAGGGCCATTCGATGTTTCCGTGGCTGACGCTGGCACTGGTGGGCAACAGCACCACCCGCATCTCGTTCGGCACCGGGGTGACCTGCCCCACATACCGCTATCACCCGGCTACGGTGGCGCAAGCATTCGCATCCCTGGCGATCCTCAATCCCGGACGGGTGTTCTTGGGAGTTGGCACGGGCGAGCGGCTCAACGAGCAGGCCGCCACCAACTCTTTCGGCAAGTACACCGAGCGTCACGACCGGCTGGTCGAGGCCATCACCCTGATCCGCCAGCTGTGGAGCGGTTCACGAATCTCGTTCGCGGGCCGCTACTTTCAGACGAACGCCTTGAAGCTTTACGACACGCCCTCCACGCCGCCGCCGATCTTCGTGGCAGCCAGCGGTCCCAAAAGCGCAACACTGGCCGGTCAATACGGCGACGGCTGGATCACCCAGGCCCGGGATGTCACGAACTCGAAACTGGTGGCCGCACTCGGCGCCGGGGCGCAAGCGGCCGGCCGCGATCCGGCGACGTTGGGTAAACGCGCCGAAATGTTCGCAGTGGTCGGGGATAACGCCGAGGCGGCTCATGCCGCCAACTTATGGCGCTTCACTGCGGGGGCCGTCGACCAACCGAATCCTGTCGAGATCCAGCGCGCCGCCGAGTCCAACCCCATCGACAAAGTGCTCGCTAACTGGACCGTCGGCACCGACCCCACCGCCCACCTCAACGCGGTGCAAGCGGTTCTCGACGCCGGCGCCATTCCCTTTCTGCACTTCCCGCAGAACGACCCCATTACCGCCATCGAGTTCTACCGCACCAACGTCTTGCCGAAAGTGCACTAGAGCTCCAGCGG
>CAWASA010000012.1:0-219573 GCA_963784665.1 uncultured Actinomycetota bacterium | reverse complement strand
AAAGTAGGACACCGCCGAACATACACAAAAACACCCCCGGCGACGGGGGTGTTTTTGCATTTCCTGACTTATGTGCGGTTATGCGCGCACGCCCAGTCGAATAATGTCAAATTCGCCTCAACCAATGCTCGCTGCTTCTCCAATTTAAGCAGGGTTCGCTTTCGGTCGAGTCCGCCGCCGTAGCCGGTGAGGCTTCCGTTGGCTCCGATCACACGATGGCAAGGAACAACGATTGCGATCGGGTTGTGGCCGTTGGCCAATCCCACGGCGCGTGCGGAACCGGGCGCGCCGATCTGTTCGGCGATTTTCCCGTAAGACCTGGTTTCTCCATACGGAATTGTCAGCAGCGCTTTCCATACACGCTGCTGAAATTCGGTGCCCCCCAGATCGAACTCGATGGCGAATTCCGTGAGCTCGCCGGCGAAATAGGCGAGAAGTTGCTCGACGGCATCGTTAAATGCCCCCGGATTGGATGACCAGCCGGCATGACTCGGTTCGTAGGTCTGGTCGACCATCCGTAGATTCGTCAAAACTGAGTCGTGCCCGGCCAGGGTCAACGGACCGATCGGGCTGTCGATAGTGCGGTACTCGATCATGCGACCTCCTGTGGTGGCCAATGGTTTACCGGATGCTCGAGAGTGGTCCATAGATATTGGGTGGCATAGGAACGCCAGGGCCGCCACCGGGCGCTGTGCGCGACAAGTGTCCGTTCGTCACTGGGCAAGCTGAGCTGCTTGGCGGCCAGGCGAAGACCCAAGTCACTGGCGGGAAAAGCGTCCGGGTCTCCAAGACCGCGCATCGCAATCACCTCTGCTGTCCAGGGGCCGACACCCGGCAAAGCCAGCAACCGTCTGCGGGCGCTTTCCCAATCGCTCCCGCTGTCCAGGACGATACTTCCGTCGGCGAGGCCGGCAACCAGTGTGCTCAGTGTCCGGTGCCGTGCCTTGGGGACCGCCAAATGAGCGGAGTCGATCTCAGCGAGTTGTTCGACTGACGGAAAGGTATGGGTCAACGTTCCTTCGGGATCGTGAATCGGCTGTCCATAGGCCGCGACCAGTCGGCCCGCATGGGTTCTCGCGGCCTTGGTTGACACCTGCTGGCCCAGTACCGCGCGCACGGCGAGTTCAGCCTCGTCCACCGTGCGGGGAATTCGCTGCCCGGGGGCCTTTGCCACTACCGGCCCAAGTTTCGGGTCATCGGCCAGCACGTCGACCACCGCCTCCGGGTCGGCATCGAGATCCAGCAGCCGCCGGCAGCGGGCGATCGCGGTTGTCAGGTCGCGGAAGTCGTCGAGCACGAGCAGGCAGCGGACGTGGTCGACAGCGGGTGTCAGGGTGACGACGGCGTTGCCAAAGGGAAGACGCAGGCTGCGTCGGTACGCACCGTCGCGGACCTCCTCGCAACCGGGCACCGCGCCGGCGGCCAGATGGCCGAAGACGCCCGCATAGGCGAATGGTGTGCGTACCGGCAGCCGCAGGCAGACCGCCCCCGGCGACGTGGTGTCGGATCCGGATCGGATCGCTGCACGCCGCCGTAGCGCCCTCGGTGTGCTTTCGAACACCAGGCGCACGGTGTCGTTGAACTGACGGATGCTGGAAAACCCGGAGGCGAATGCGACGTCACCGAACGGCAGGTCGGTGGTCTCGATCAGCACACGGGCGGTCTGCGCTCGTTGCGCGCGGGCCAGCGCGAGTGGGCCGGCGCCGACCTCGGCCTGCAAGAGCCGCTCCAGCTGGCGGGCGGTGTAACCGATGTGCGCCGCCAGGCCGCTGACGCCTTCCCGGTCCACCGTGCCGTCGGCGATCAGCCGCATCGTGCGCGCAACGACGTCACCGCGCACATTCCATTCCGGAGATCCCGGGGATGCGTCAGGACGGCACCGCTTACATGCCCGAAAACCCGCTCGTTGAGCGGCCGCGGCGGTCGGCAGGAACCGCACGTTACGAGCGAACGGCGCTCGCACTGGGCAGCTGGGCCGGCAGTAGATGCGGGTGGTCAGCACTGCGGTGACGAACCAGCCGTCAAACCGCGCGTCCTTGGACTGGACGGCGCGGTAGCAGCGTTCGAAATCGTCGTGCACACTTCCACAGTTACACCCCCGTGCCGACAAAACTGGCGGAAAAACGACACGGTAGTGATCCCAAACGTGCTCTCATCAATCTCTGGTCGAGCCCTAGCACGTCCGCCACGGCTGAACCCGCTTGCCGATTGCCCCCAAAAGGAGTCCGTATGAGCGAACCCGCAACCCGTTGCCGTTGAGAACTTCTCCCACGTCTGTATCGGCGTCTCCGACATGGACAAGTCGTTGGCGTTCTATACCGCGGTGCTGGGTATGGACGTCGTATTCGACGTCGAACTCGAGGGAGCCGCACTCGATGCCGTGACCGCGGGCACCGCGCAAAAAGGCCGCATGATCGGAGGACTGATCGGTGGCGCGATGGTCGAAATGCTCTTTCTCGGTGATGTCCCCGCAGGCCATACCGGCCCGCACCTGGGCTACACCAATATGTCGTTTCGTGTTACCGACCTGGACGACACGTATGAGACCCTCCGGAATCAGCATCCCGAGGTGCGTACTGACCCACCTGTTGACATCGGTGGTGTGCGAATGTTCTTCGTCTACGACCCCGATGACACGCCCATTGAAATACTCGAGCTTCCCGCAGGCGCGCACACCACGTTGGAGCTTTGGCGACCTTTCGATTGAACCGAACGAGACCGACCAGCACAGACATTGATATGAGTTGGCAAGCACCCCGAGCTCGCGCTGGTGGGCTGCTGGTGTGCACTCAGCTAACAGGGCCAGCAGGAAGCGTTGGTGACGTGCTGGACTCGAATCGATCGGCGTCACCACGACCAACGCATTGATACAGGTGACCGCCTAAGTTACCGGCCCGGCTGGTCGGCGCCGGCAGGGGAGGCCAGCCGGGTGGGACGCTCATGTCCGCGAAGGGTCACGGTCTCGCCCAAAGACCAACGGGCGCGCTCGTTTTCGCACGCGCCCTCGAGTGCGTCGGCCGTCGCAAGCAGTCGGCCCGGGTGCGACTTGGCGAGCTCGCACAGTCGGGCCGCCTCGTTGACCGGCTCGCCGATTACGGTGTATTCGAAGCGTTCCCTGGCGCCGACATTCCCGGCGACGACTTGCCCCGCCGCCACACCGATGCCGGCCTGGCATTCGGGCATTTCATTGCTCAGCCGCTCGGCGATACAGCGCGCGGCCGCCAGCGCCTCGTCTTCTGGAGAGTCGAGACGGTTGGGAGCTCCGAAAATGGCCAGCGTCGCATCACCCTCGAACTTGTTGACCAGCCCGCAGTGGCGGTCCACTTCCTCGACGACTATCCCGAAAAACTGGTTGAGCACTGCAACCACCTCGGCCGGGGGCCGGCTGGTCACCAGCTGAGTGGAGGCGACGATATCGATGAATACGACGGCGACGTGGCGTTCTTCGCCGCCCAGTGTCGGTTTCTCGCGTTCTGCGGCCAGGGCGACTTCGCGTCCCACGTGCCGGCCGAAAAGATCGCGAACCCGTTCGCGCTCCCGCAGGCCGTCGACCATCGCGTTGAAACCACGCTGCAGCTCACCGAGTTCCGTGCCGTCGAATACCACGAGGTTGCCCCGCAAGTCGCCCTGCTCGACGCGCCTGAGTGCGGCACGCACCACTCGTACCGGTGTGGCGGTCAGCCAGGCCAGGATCCACATCAGGACGAACCCGAAGATCAGTGTCACGCACGACAAGATCAGCACCGCCACACCGAGTTGCGTCTCGGTCAGATTTCCCAGGGTCAAAGCGAAGAACGCTGTCAGTGCGATGCCGAGAACGGGCACACCGGAACCCAGCGCCCACACCGTCAGGGTCCGGCCCATGATGCCCGGCGCCAACCGGCGTGGCGCTCGTCCGGCCTCAAGCGCTTGCGCAGCCACCGGCCGCAATGCGAACTCGGTGAACAGGTAGCACGCGGTGGCCACCAGGATGCCGCAGAAGCTCACCGAGAAGCCCACTATCGGGATGAAAGTACTATCGGCCAGCGCGTAGAGCGTGGTCAACAACGCTGCGCCGACTCCCCACAGGATGAGCACCCCGATCGCCAGCCAGAACGGGGCCAGGAAGGTGCTGCGTTCGTCGCCGGGGGTGGGCTCACGCTCTTCGATCGCCCACCGCAGGGCGGTCACTGTCCGCCGGGTAATCCAGTACGTGCCAAGCGCCAGTGCGACGGCAATGTATCCGGGCGAGACGGCGAAGGTGATCCACAGTGGCGCGTCGCTGAAAATACTGGGTGACGGAAAGGCTACGGCCAGCAGCAGCAGCGCGACGCCGATCCCAATCAGGTTCACCGCGAGGATGAAGACGGTCAAAATGACCTGGATGCGTACCCGTCGGCGGCTCTGGCTTTCCGACACCCGCCCGAGCAGGAACGAGCCGTACGCAGGCGTCTCTGGTAGCCGGCCGCTCTGACGGGTCACCGTCTCGAGCACCCGGCCCACGCGTTGCGCCATGGTCTTGTTGGCCGACATGGTGGCGTCAGCCTAATTTGTCGGTCACGCTCTAAGGTGAGTCGGGTGCGTCTAGTGATCGCCCAGTGCACCGTCGATTACGTAGGCCGGCTCACCGCGCATCTGCCGTCCGCACGCCGATTACTGCTGTTCAAGGCCGACGGGTCGGTCAGCGTGCACGCCGACGATCGTGCCTACAAGCCGCTGAACTGGATGAGTCCGCCGTGCTGGTTGACCGAAGAGCTCGATGCTCAGGCGTCGGTGTGGGTGGTTGAGAACAAAGCGGGCGAACAGCTGCGCATCACCGTCGAGGAGATCGAGCACGACTCCAGCCACGATTTGGGCGTTGACCCTGGATTGGTCAAGGACGGCGTCGAAGCCCACCTGCAGGCGTTGCTCGCTGAGCACGTTCAATTGCTCGGCGAGGGGTACACGTTGGTTCGTCGCGAGTACATGACCGCCATCGGGCCCGTCGATCTGCTGTGCCGTGATGAACGAGGTGGCTGTGTCGCCGTGGAGATCAAGCGGCGCGGCGAGATCGACGGCGTTGAGCAGCTGACCCGCTACCTCGAGTTGCTCAATCGCGACAGCGTTCTCGCACCGGTGAAGGGAGTCTTTGCCGCTCAGCAGATCAAGCCGCAAGCACGCACTTTGGCCGCCGATCGCGGTATCCGTTGCATCACACTGGATTACGACAAGATGCGCGGGATGGACAGCGACGAGTACCGGCTGTTCTAGGTTTCCCGACTAGACTGGCGGGATGGCTCGGCGCCGCACACCGCCACGCCGGCAACGGCCGTTATCGCCGCCACCGGTAGGGCGCCGGGTGGAAATCGGGCCCGACGGTCACGAGTACGAAGTCCGTCCCGTCGCGGCGGCGCGCGCGGTCAAGACCTACCGTTGTCCCGGCTGTGATCACGAAATACGTTCCGGTACCTCGCATCTGGTGGTGTGGCCGACCGATTCGATACTTGGGGGAGGCCCATCAGGAGTGGAGGACCGGCGGCATTGGCACACCCCGTGCTGGGCCCACCGCGCTACCCGCGGTCCGACCCGACAGTGGTCTTGATTGCCCGGTCTCAGGCGGCCGGTTCAACGAGCTCGATGAGAACTCCGCCGGCATCCTTGGGATGGATGAAGTTGATCCGCGAGTTCGCTGTGCCGCGGCGCGGCGCCTCATAAACCAGCCGGACGCCCTGTGAACGGAGTCGCTTGATCAGGCTGTCGAGATCACTGACCCGAACCGCCATCTGCTGGATGCCAGGTCCGCGCTTGTCCAAGAACTTCGCGATGGTCGAGGAGTCGTCGATCGGGGCCATCAGCTGGATCTGTGCGGTGCCGACCGGCGCGCCACGCACCGCAAGCATCGCTTCGCGGATTCCCTGGTCGTCGTTGACTTCCTCATGCACCAGGATCATGCCGAGGGTGTCGTGATACCAGGCGATGGCGGCGTCGAGGTCGGCGACTGCGATGCCGACGTGATCGATCGCCGTCACCAGCGAGGTGGCCAGGATCTGACGGGCGTCAACTTGATCGGTCGTCATCACATAACGGTAACCTGGCGGCAAAGATTGCGCTTCTCGGGGAGGCCGACTCGGCCATCCGCGCAGGTCTAGGAGGTAGTCATGACGACGTCGGTGATCGTTGCCGGAGCGCGGACCCCCATTGGCAAGTTGATGGGTTCGCTGAAGGATTTTTCGGCCAGTGACCTGGGTGCCATCGCGATCGCCGGTGCGCTGGAGAAGGCCAACGTTCCGGCCTTGCTGGTCGAGTACGTGATCATGGGCCAGGTGCTGACTGCCGGGGCCGGCCAGATGCCCGCACGCCAGGCGGCAGTGGCGGCCGGCATCGGCTGGGATGTTCCGGCGCTGACCATCAACAAGATGTGCCTTTCCGGTATTGACGCCATCGCGCTCGCTGACCAGCTCATTCGCGTCGGAGAGTTCGATGTGGTGGTGGCCGGTGGTCAGGAGTCCATGACGAAGGCGCCCCATTTGCTGATGGATAGCCGCGCAGGCTACAAGTACGGTGATGTCACGGTTTTGGACCATATGGCCTACGACGGCCTGTACGACGTGTTCACCGACCAGCCGATGGGCGCGCTCACCGAGCAGCGCAATGACGTCGACCAATTCACTCGCCAGGAACAGGACGAGTTCGCTGCCCGGTCGCACCAAAAGGCGGCCGCGGCATGGAAGGACGGCGTCTACACCGACGAAGTTGTGCCCGTGAACATCCCACAGCGCAAGGGGGATCCCCTGCAGTTCACCGAGGACGAGGGAATCCGCGCCAACACCACGGTCGAGTCTTTGGCCGGTCTCAAACCGGCATTTCGCCGCGACGGCACCATCACCGCCGGTTCGGCGTCGCAGATTTCTGATGGTGCGGCAGCAGTTGTGGTGATGAACAAGGACAAAGCTCAGGAGCTGGGGCTGACCTGGCTGGCCGAGATAGGTGCGCACGGCGTTGTGGCCGGACCAGATTCCACCCTGCAGTCGCAGCCGGCCAACGCGATCAAAAAAGCCCTCAGCCGCGAGGGCATCTCCGTGGACCAGCTCGATGTCGTGGAGATCAACGAGGCGTTTGCGGCGGTGGCGCTGGCCTCGACCCGCGAACTCGGCGTGAATCCCGAGATCGTCAACATCAACGGTGGTGCGATCGCCGTCGGGCATCCGATCGGAATGTCAGGGGCAAGAATCACGCTGCATGCGGCCCTGGAATTGGCCCGCCGCGGCTCCGGTTATGCCGTTGCGGCGCTGTGCGGGGCCGGGGGGCAGGGCGACGCTTTGATTCTGCGGGCCGGTTAGCCCAGGCCCAGACGGTTTCGGGACGCTTTCGTCAGCGTTGCTGGCATAGCGGGATGCGGGGCCAATTGTGATTTTCGTCATATGGCCGATCACGCTCCTTTTCAGCGGCATTTTCGGGCCGGCCATGCTTTTGCCCGAGCGTCGGCGCCACCGGGTGGATTGGTAACGGATGCGCATGACAAACTTGACGGCGTGACGCGTCCGCGATCCTCAATCGGGCCTGCGATGGCCGGTGCGGTCGATTTGTCCGGTCTCAAGCAGCGCGCCCAGCAGAAGGCGTCGGCAAGTGGCCCTGGCGGCCACGCAACGTCGGCGGCAGAGGGGGGCCCTGGAGTTACCGAGATCACCGAGGCCAATTTCGAAGACGAAGTCCTGGTCCGGTCTGGGGAAGTACCGGTCGTGGTGGTGCTGTGGTCTCCGCGTAGTGACGTGTGTGTCCAGTTGATCGAAACGCTGTCCGACCTGGCCGCCGAGGACAATGGCACGTGGTCGCTGGCGACGGTCAACGTCGATGTGGCGCCCAGGGTGGCCCAAATATTCGGTGTCGACGCGGTTCCGACCGTAGTGGCTTTGGCCGCCGGGCAGCCGCTATCCAGTTTCCAAGGGATGCAGCCCGCCGACCAGTTGCGCGGCTGGGTCGATTCACTGCTTTCGGCGACGGCCGGGAAGCTAACGGGCCCAAGTGGATCCGAGGGATCCGCGGAAGTCGATCCCGAGCTGGCCGCGGCCCGCCAGCAACTCGAGGCCGGTGACTTCGAGGTCGCTAAAAAGTCGTATCAGGCGATACTGGATGCCAATCCGGGCAGTGTCGAGGTGAAGGCCGCGATTCGGCAAATCGAATTCCTCACCCGCGCAACCGCACAACGCCACGACGCGGTCGCCGTCGCCGATGCTGCGCCGGGCGACATTGAAGCCGCCTTCGCGGCAGCCGATGTGCAAATCCTCAACCAGGATGTGAGTGCCGCGTTCGACCGCCTGATCACGTTGGTGCGCAGCACATCCGGGGATGAACGCACCCGGGTACGTACTCGGGTGATCGAACTGTTCGAACTGTTCGATCCCGCCGATCCCGAGGTCGTCGTCGGCCGGCGCAACCTCGCCAACGCGCTGTACTGAAAAGCCTTGCCTCAGGGCGTGTTACTCGGGCTCCAACCACAACGCCGACGTGGGTGGCAGCACTAGCACCGCCGAAGCAGGGCGACCATGCCATGGGTCTTCGGTGGCATCGACGCCGCCGAGGTTGCCGATCCCGGAGCCGTTGTAGACGGTGGCATCGGTGTTGAGCACCTCGTGCCAGCGGCCGGCGGAGGGCAGCCCTAGCCGGTAGCCGCTGTGCTCCGAACCCGCGAAGTTGAACACGCAGGCCATGACCGAGCCGTCACTGCCGTAACGCAGGAAGCTCAACACATTGTTGGCCGAGTCGTTGGCGTCAATCCAGGAATAACCCTCGGGGGTGGTGTCTTGGCTCCATAGCGCGCGGTGGCTGCGGTAGATGGCATTGATGTCGCGCACGAAGCGCAGGACCCCGTTGGAAAAACCTTGCTCGTCGAGTTGCCACCAATCCAGGCCACACTGCTCGGACCACTCGGCACGCTGGCCGAATTCCTGGCCCATGAACAACAACTGCTTACCCGGGTGCGCCCACTGGTAGGCGAGCAAGCTGCGCAGCCCGGCGGCTTTGACGTGATTGTTGCCCGGCATCCGGCCCCACAGCGTGCCCTTGCCGTGCACCACCTCGTCGTGGCTGAGTGGAAGCACGTAATTCTCGCTGAACGCGTACAGCATCGAGAATGTCATCTCGTGGTGGTGGTAGCTACGGTAAATCGGATCGCGGCTGATGTAGTCGAGCGTGTCGTGCATCCAGCCCATGTTCCACTTCATCGAAAAGCCCAGGCCGCCAAGGCTTGTCGGCCGTGTCACCCCGGGCCACGATGTCGACTCCTCGGCGATGGTGACGATGCCCGGCGCGGCTTTGTGCGCCGTGGCGTTCATTTCTTGCAGGAACTGCACGGCTTCCAGGTTCTCCCGCCCGCCATAGATGTTCGGCGTCCAACCGCCCTCGGGACGCGAGTAGTCCAGGTACAGCATCGAAGCGACCGCGTCCACCCGTAGGCCGTCAACGTGGAATTCTTCGAGCCAATACAACGCGTTGGCCACCAGGAAGTTACGTACTTCCCGCCGGCCGAAGTCGAATACATAAGTGCCCCAGTCGAGCTGCTCTCCACGCTCCGGATCGGAGTGCTCGTAGAGCGGGGTGCCGTCGAAACGTCCCAGCGCCCATGCGTCTTTCGGAAAGTGCGCCGGTACCCAGTCCACGATGACACCGATACCGGCCTGGTGCAGGGCGTCGACCAGCGCCCGAAAATCGTCGGGTGTGCCGAATCGCGACGTCGGCGCGTAGTACGACGTCACCTGGTACCCCCATGACCCGGCGAACGGGTGCTCGGCGACCGGAAGCAGCTCCACGTGGGTAAATCCATGTTCCACGACGTAATCCGTCAGCTCATGGGCAAGCTGGCGGTAGCTCAGCCCAGGGCGCCATGAGCCAAGATGAACCTCGTATGTGCTCATCGGCTCGAAGACCGGGTTGCGCTGGGCACGCCGCGCCATCCATTCGGCGTCATCCCAGGTGTATTTACTGCGTGTCACTCGTGATGCGGTGTGCGGCGGCACTTCGGTAGCGAAAGCGAACGGGTCGGCCCGCTCGGTCACAACGCCGTCGGCGCCGTGCACGCGGAACTTGTACAGGCCGTCTGGGGGAAAGCCGGGCCAGAACAGCTCCCATACTCCTGATGAGCCCAACACCCGCATGGGGGCCTCGGCGCCGGTCCAGCCGTTGAACTCCCCGATCAAACTGATGCCCTTGGCGTTGGGCGCCCACACGGCGAACGACACCCCATTCACAATGCCGTCGGCCGTGGTGAACGAGCGAGGATGCGCCCCAAGGGCTTCCCAGAGTCGCTCGTGGCGGCCCTCACCGAACAGGTGAAGGTCGACTTCGCCCAGGGTCGGCAAAAAGCGGTAAGCGTCGGCGACGGTGTGCGGGCCGGAACCCTCATAGCGAACCTGCAGCCGGTAGTCGACCAGGTTGACGAACGGCAACGCCACGGCGAACAAGCCGGATTCGATGTGCTGCATCGGGAACCGGTCGTCGCCGACGAGGGCGACGACTTCGACCGCGTGCGGTCGAAACGCTCGGATGACGGTATGGTCGCCGTATTCGTGGGCGCCCAAGATGCCGTGCGGGTTGTAATGCGTGCCAGCTACCAGGCGCGACAGGTCGGTAGGGTCGGGCGCCAGGTGCGTCCCGGCGAGTTGATCGGCTTGGCTCATATCCCTTTTCACCTCCGGTCCGTTTTTCATCGCCTGCGTAGCAGCGTCATTCGGGATTCATACGGTATGAGTGGCATGTTGATGACGTGCGCGACTGCCTGTGCAGGATCGATGCGAACGTAATTGGCTTGTCCCCATTGGAATTCGTGGCCCGTTATTTCATCGCGCACCCAAAACCGCTCATACGGCTCCATACCCAGCGCGGCCATGTCCAACCACAGCGTCGCTTCCTCGGGCCCGAACGCATTGAGGGCCACCACCACCAATACGCAGTCGCCGGTGGCGGGGTCGAACTTGCTGTAGGCCAGCAACGCATCGTTGTCCACGCCGTGGAAATAGATGGTGCGCAGCTGCTGCAGTGCGGGATGAAGTCGGCGAATTGCGTTGAGCTGTGAGATGAACGGCTCAAGTGATCTTCCTTCGGCGAGAGCGCGCGCGTAGTCGCGGGGACGCAGTTCGTACTTCTCCGAGTTCAGATACTCCTCGCTGCCCTCTCGCACCGCGCGGTGCTCGAACAGCTCGTAGCCTGAGTACATCCCCCATGCCGGGCCCATGGTGGCCGCCAGCACCGCACGGACGGCGAACATACCGGGGCCGTTGTGCTGCAGTATGGCGTGCAGGATATCGGGGGTGTTGACGAACAGGTTCGGCCGCCGGAAGTCGGCGAGCGCGGCAATGTCGTTGCCGAATTCGGTGAGTTCCCACTTCGCTGTGCGCCAGGTGAAGTAACTGTAGGACTGTGTGAACCCGAGCTTGGCCAGGCCGTACTGCCGGGCCGGCGGCGTGAAGGCCTCGGAAAGAAAAAGCACGTCTGGGTCGATGTTCTTCACCTGAGCGATCAGCCAGGCCCAGAAGTTCGGCGGCTTGGTGTGCGGGTTGTCGACTCGAAAGAACTTGACGCCGTGGTCCATCCAGTGCCGGACCACGCGCAGCACTTCGTCGTAGAGGCCCGCCGGGTCGTTGTCGAAGTTGAGCGGATAGATGTCCTGATATTTCTTTGGCGGGTTTTCCGCGTATGCGATGGTGCCGTCGGGTAATTCGGTGAACCAGCTGCGGTGTTCGCGGGCCCAGGGATGGTCCGGCGCGCATTGCAAAGCGAGGTCCAGCGCCACCTCCATCCCCAGTCCGCGCGCCGCGGCGACGAAGTCGTCGAAGTCGTCGATCGTGCCCAGCTGCGGGTGAATCGCATCGTGGCCGCCCTCATCGCTACCAATTGCCCACGGAGACCCCACATCTCCTGGAGCGGCGGTAGGAGAGTTGTTGCGCCCCTTGCGGTGTATCTTGCCGATCGGGTGGATCGGCGCCAGGTAGACGACGTCGAATCCCATTGCCGCGATACGCGGAAGCTGGGCGGCTGCCGTGGCGAAGGTGCCGTGCACCGGCTTGTCTTCGGCGTCCCACCCGCCGGTCGAGCGCGGAAACATCTCGTACCACGAGCCGAAGCGGGCCAGCGGCCGATCCACCCAGACCCCGTACGTTTCGCCCCGGGTCACCAACTGGCGCAACGGATAGTTCGCCAAGATTTCATCGATTTCCGGAGCCAGGGCCAGCGCGGTGCGGGTTACTGGATCCCCGGGGGTCCGCAACGCCGCGGCGGCTGCCAGCAGCGGATCGCGCCGCACGCGGGGCACACCGGTCGCGGCACGGTCAAACAGCCCAGCCCCGATCAAGAGATCATTGGACAGTTCGGTCTCGCCCTGGCCGGCGTCCAGTTTGGCAACCAGACCATGCCGCCAGCTGTGGATTGGATCGCCCCACCCGTCGACCCGGAAGGTCCATAGGCCGACACGGTCCGGGGTGAATTGACCGTGGAAAACATAGGGCTCTAGACCCATCGTCATCCGAAGTTGCAGCGGCTTGACCCGTTGCTGCTCGGCGGCGCTGCCGTCAAGCTCGGCTGGCTTCTCGGGAGCCTGAACCGCCTTGATCCGGCGGGTTTCGGTTACCTGTGGATAGCGTGACCCGAGGTAGCGCACGACCAGCGTCGCTGCGACAGCCTCGTGGCCCTCTCGCCATACCGCGGCGCTGACCGGGACCATCTCACCGACCACGGCCTTGGCCGGATATGCCCCGCAAGAAACAACGGGCTGGACGTCATCGATCTCGACACGACCGGGCACCACCACTCCGTTCCGATTGTGTGCGGCCAAACCGCGGTGTGCTCCGTCGCGGAATGCCTCTCGGGAAACTTCCTGTCGTGGGGAACTTCCTGTATGGGGAAGCATCGTTGCGGCCCCAATAACTACCCGATACCCACCCTAGTGTCCGGTCACACCCTCGGAGGAAAAGCGGTCTTTTCCGTCGCCGTGCGCAGACCGGAATCCTCAGTAAGGTAAGGACGCGTGAAAGCCCTCCGCCGGTTCAATGTCCGTGCTCACCTTCCCGAGCGTCTGTCCGCGCTGGATCAGCTGTCGACCAACTTGCGATGGTCGTGGGACAAGCCGACGCAAGAACTGTTTGCCACCATCGACCCGACGCTGTGGGAGCGGTGCGGCAGTGATCCGGTGGCGCTGCTGGGGGCGGTGAAACCGGCGCGGCTCGACGAGTTGGCGCTCGACGAAAAGTTCCTGGGCCGGCTCGATGAGCTGGCCGCCGACTTGAATGATTACCTGAGTCGTCCCCTTTGGTATCAGCAGCGGCAGGACGAAGGCTCCGACATCCAGGCGATGCCGACCGCCATCGCGTACTTCTCGATGGAGTTCGGCGTGGCCGAGGTGCTGCCCAATTACTCGGGCGGCTTGGGAATCCTTGCCGGTGACCACCTGAAGTCCGCGTCCGATCTGGGCGTGCCGCTGGTGGCGGTGGGCCTCTACTACCGCTCCGGGTACTTTCGGCAGTCACTGACCGCAGACGGCTGGCAGAACGAGACCTACCCGTCGCTGGACCCGCAGGGGCTGCCGTTGCGGCTGCTGGCCGATGCCACCGGCGATCCCGTCTTGGTCGAGCTGACGCTTCCTGATTCTGCGCAGCTGCGCGCCCGGGTCTGGGTCGCTCAGGTGGGCCGGGTCCCGCTGCTGTTGCTGGATTCCGACGTCCCGGAAAACGAGCATGACCTGCGCAGCGTCACTGACCGCCTGTATGGCGGCGATCAGGAACATCGGATGAGGCAGGAGATTCTGGCCGGCATTGGCGGGGTGCGGGCGATCCGCGCGTTCACCGCCATCGAAGGGCTGCCCGCGCCCGAGGTATTCCACATGAACGAGGGCCACGCCGGGTTCCTCGGAACCGAACGCATTCGCGAGCTGATGACCGATTCGGGATTGGACTTCGACACCGCGCTGGCCGTCGTGCGGTCCAGCACCGTGTTCACTACCCACACCCCGGTGCCCGCCGGTATCGACCGGTTCCCGATCGAGATGGTGCGGCTCTACTTCGACGATCATGTTGACGGACCCGATGCGAAAGGCAAGAAAGTTGGTGGCAACAGCGCGCCCGTGTTGTTGCCGGGCGTACCGACCGCCCGGATTCTCGCGCTGGGCGCCGAGGACGATCCGGCCAAATTCAACATGGCTCATATGGGTCTGCGGCTGGCGCAGCGAGCCAACGGTGTCTCGTTGTTGCACGGCCGGGTGAGTCGGGCCATGTTCAACGAGCTGTGGCCCGGATTCGACGCGGACGAGGTGCCGATCGGATCTATCACCAACGGTGTTCATGGGCGTACCTGGGCGGCGCCGCAATGGTTGCAGTTGGGGCGTGAGCTGGCCGGGTCGGACTCGTTCAGCGACCCCGGCGTCTGGCTGCGACTGAAGCAGGTCGACGCGGGCCATCTGTGGTGGATCCGCTCGCAACTGCGGTCACTGCTGGTCGAGGATGTCCGGCGGCGGTTGCGCCGCTCATGGCTGGAACGTGGCGCGACAGACGCCGAACTGAGCTGGATATCAACGGCATTCGATCCGAACGTGCTCACTATCGGGTTTGCGCGGCGGGTGCCGACATACAAGCGGCTGACACTGATGCTGCGGGACCCGGATCGGCTGGAACAGCTGCTGCTCAATGAAGAAAGGCCGATCCAGCTGATCGTTGCCGGGAAATCGCACCCCGCCGACGACGGAGGCAAAGCTTTGATCCAGCAGGTGGTGCGCTTTGCCGACCGGCCCGAGGTGCGCCACCGCATCGCCTTCCTGCCCGACTACGACATGTCAATGGCCCGGCTGCTGTATTGGGGCTGCGACGTCTGGCTGAACAACCCGCTGCGGCCGCTGGAGGCCTGCGGCACCTCCGGAATGAAGAGCGCGCTCAACGGTGGGCTGAACCTGTCCGTCCGCGATGGCTGGTGGGACGAATGGTATGACGGCCAAAACGGTTGGGAGATACCGTCTGCCGACGGCGTGACCGACGAGGCCCGTCGCGACGACCTGGAGTCCAGCGGCCTCTACAGCCTGCTGGAACAAGCGGTGGCACCGAAGTTCTACGAGCGCGACGAACAGGGGGTGCCGCCGCGATGGATCGAAATGGTCCGTCACACGTTGCAGACCTTGGGGCCGAAGGTGCTGGCTTCCCGCATGGTGCGGGATTACGTCGAGCAGTACTACACGCCGGCGGCGCAGTCGCTGCGCAGGACCGTCGCGGCCCCTGAGGACGATCCAGCTAGCGGCAAGTTCGGCGCCGCCCGCGAGCTGGCCGCCTACCGTCGGCGGGTCGCGGAAGTGTGGCCGAAGATCGAGATCACCGACGTCGACAGCACCGGCCTGCCGGATAGTCCGCTGCTCGGCTCGAAGCTGACTTTGACCGCGACCGTGCAGCTGACCGGGCTAGGGCCCGACGAAGTGAAAGTGCAAGCGGTGCTGGGGCGAGTTGACTCCAGCGATGTGCTGCTGGATCCGGTCACCGTCGACATGTCGTACACCGGCACCGCCGAGGGAGGCAACCAGGTCTTCTCGACGACGACGCCGCTGCCGCTGGCCGGAGCGGTCGGATACACGGTGCGGGTGCTGCCCTACCATCCGATGCTTGCTTCCTGCAGCGAGCTCGGTCTTGTCGCTCTCGCTCGATAGCCACACGCTCTGCGCTGTGTCACGCTGATAGGCCCTCTGACAAGGTGCGCAGCCGTTCCAGCGCCCCCCGGACCTGCGCTGCGTTGGTGGTCTGCCAGAACGGCGGCAGCGAGGCTCGCAGGTAGCGGCCGTAGCCGGCGGTGACCATCCGCGAGTCCAGCACCGCAACCACTCCGCGGTCGGTGACACGACGCAACAGCCGACCCGACCCCTGCGCCAACAGCAGCGCGGCGTGGCTGGCGGCGATGGCCATGAACCCATTGCCGCCCCGCGCGGCCACCGCACGCTGCCGCGCGCCCAGCAGTGGGTCGTCTGGCCGGGGGAACGGGATGCGGTCGATCAGTACCAATGACAGTGACGGCCCCGGCACATCGACGCCCTGCCACAGCGACAGGGTGCCGAACAGCGAAGTCTGCGCCTCGGCGCTGAACTGCTCGACCAACGCTGAGGTGGTGTCGTCGCCCTGACACAACACCGGCGTCGACAGCCGTCCGCGCATGGCCTCGGCGGCGGCCCGGGCGGCCCGCATCGACGAGAACAGCCCCAGGGTGCGCCCGCCGGCAGCGGTAACGAGTTCGGCGATTTCGGTGAGCTGCTCGGCCGAGCCGGTGCCGTCGCGGCCAGGCGGTGGTAGATGGGCGGCGACGTAAAGGATTCCCGCCTTGGCGTGGTGGAACGGCGATCCGACGTCGAGTCCACGCCACGGTGCAGACTTACCGGTCTCCGGACCGTGCAGACCCCACGCCATCGCCATGGCGTCGAAGGACCCGCCGATTGTCAGCGTCGCTGATGTCAACACGGTTGTTGAACGCGAGAACACCCGGTCGCGTAGTAGGGCGGCGACCGACAGCGGCGCCACCCGCAATACGGGGCGCGGCGAACCCCGGTTGTCCTCGTGATCCAGCCAGACCACGTCCGTGCGATCGGGGATAGCCGGGGTGAACGAGGTGAGGACTCGCGACGCGGTTTCAGATATCTCGCTCAGCGCCGCGACCGCTTCGGCACGTGCCGACGCGGCCTTGGCGTCGCTGGTGGTGTCGATCGCCGACCGTGCCGCGGTCGCCACGTCGCGCAGCGCTGTGAGGTATGTCGCCATTTCGTCGTCGAGGTGATCGATACGGCCCGGTGTGGCGTCATGGATCGCTGCGGCGAAGTTGGCTGTGGTCGCCTCCAGCCGCTGGATCAGTTCTTCGTTCACCAATCGGCTGATCCGCCGCGAGACGACACCGAGGGCGGCCGACGTCAGCTCCGCGGTGGCCACCGAGGTCACCCGGTCAACCAGCTCGTGCGCTTCATCGACCACCAGCAGCGCATGTTCGGGAAGCACCGCCGATTCGGCGACGGCATCGATGGCCAGCAGCGCGTGATTGGTGACGACGATGTCGGCCTGGCCGGCCCGGCTACGCGCCCGTTCGGAGAAGCACTCGGAGCCGAACGGACAGCGGGCCAAGCCGAGGCATTCTCGCGCGGAAACGCTGACCTGGGACCAGGATCGCTCTCCTACACCGGGCTTCAGGTCGTCGCGGTCACCGGATTCGGTTGTGGACGCCCAGGCGGTGAGCCGTTGCACGTCGCGGCCCAGGGCGGTGACCGCCATGGGGTCGAAAAGTTCCTCCTGCGGCCTGTGGCCGCCCTCTTCATCGGCGTCTGCTGCGCCACCGTTGTGGATCTTGTTCAGGCACAAATAGTTCCGTCGCCCTTTCAGCAACGCGAATTGCGGGCGGCGAGGCAGCGCATCAGCGAGCGAATCGATCAGCCGGGGCAGATCGCGATCGACGAGTTGACGCTGCAGTGCGATTGTGGCCGTCGACACGATGACGGGCGAGTCGTCGCTGACGGCGCGGACAATGGCGGGGACCAGATACGCGAGCGACTTGCCGGTGCCGGTACCGGCCTGCACGACGAGGTGTTCACCGGTTTCGAAAGCGTGCGCGACGGCGGCGGCCATCTCCAGCTGGCCGCCGCGTTCGCTGCCGCCGAGTGCGGCCACGGCCATGGCCAGCAACTCGGGCACGGACACGGACACGTCGGACGTGGTTACCCTCTTTGCTCTTTGGGGCGGTGCTACCGCCGGGCTCTTTGTGGGCGGTGCTACCGCCGGGCTCTTTGGGGCGGTGCTACCGCCGGGCTCTTTGCGGCGGTGCTAACTCCGGCCGGCCGGAATCTGCGTCGTCGGGATCGCAGGCTCACCCTGCGATAAGTTCAAACCCTCCCACGGCAGACTGCGCAGCCCAGAAGCTACCAGCTCGCGTGCCGCAGCCAGGTCCGGTTTGGATACCACCTCTCCATCGCGGACCAGCGGAGTGGTCAACACCCGGAACGATTCGCTGACGGCGGGCTGACGGCCCGCCGGATACACCACCTCCTCGGTGATGGTGCCCGTCGGGCGCGACAGGCGCATTGCCTCTTTGCGCCCCCCACGTGTTTCCTTGTGGCTGCTGCGCTTTTCTACCGGCATGCCGTCCACTTCGACCAGTTTGTAAACCATATTCGCGGTCGGCGCGCCCGAGCCCGTCACCAACGACGTGCCCACGCCGTAACTATCCACCGGCTCGGCAGCCAACGCGGCGATGGAGAACTCGTCAAGATCGCCCGACACCACGATGCGGGTCTGGGTGGCTCCCAGCTGGTCGAGTTGGTCACGCACCTGGCGGGCCAGCACCCCTAGCTCTCCGGAGTCGATACGGACCGCACCGAGCGACTCACCGGCGGCCGCCACGGCATTGGCCACGCCGATCGTCACGTCATAGGTGTCCACCAGCAGCGTGGTGTCAACCCCCAGCGCGTGAACCTGCGCCCTGAACGCGGCCAGCTCAGTCAATTCAGGGGGGTCGTCCCCGCTTGCGTGCAGCATGGTGAACGCGTGCGCAGAGGTGCCCTCCGCGGGTATTCCGTACCGGCGCTGGGCCTCCAAGTTGGAGGACGCGGCGAAACCGGCGATATAGGCGGCGCGAGCTGCGGCGACAGCCGCGCGTTCGTGGGTTCGTCGTGATCCCATCTCCATCAGCGGGCGTTCCCTGGCCGCACTCACCATTCGCGCCGCTGCGGACGCGATGGCGCTGTCGTGATTGAAAATCGACAGTGCCAGTGTTTCGAGCACCACGCATTCGGCGAAGCTGCCAGTCACCGACAGCACGGGGGACCCGGGGAAGTACAGCTCGCCTTCGGCGTAGCCGTCGATATCGCCGCCGAAGCGGAAATCGCGTAAGTAACGCAACGTGTCGGAGTCGAGGAACTGCGCCAGCACCTGGCACGCGTCGTCATCGAAGCTGAACTGCGGCAATGCTTCCAGCAGCCGGCCGGTTCCGACCACCACGCCGTATCGGCGACCTTCGGGGAGCCGGCGGGCGAACAGTTCGAAGGTGGTCCTGCGATTGGCGGTTCCGTCTTGGAGCGCCGCGGCCAACATCGTCAACTCGTACTTGTCCGTTAGCAGCCCAGTTACGACCGGGTCGTTCATTCCATAACGGTATCGACTGCCATCAGGGGCTCGGTATCCTCGCCTACGGCTCGGTATCGTAGAGGCCATGGTTGTTACGTCAGCGCCCACTAAGCCGGGCACTACTGGACAAC
The DNA here is from genome assembly GCA_963784665.1 of uncultured Actinomycetota bacterium. Lineage (GTDB taxonomy): Bacteria > Actinomycetota > Actinomycetes > Mycobacteriales > Mycobacteriaceae > Mycobacterium. Next base: position 200,375 of record CAWASA010000012.1, on the reverse strand, counting down.
GCGAGTCCGCTCCGGTACACGTCATGGCCAGTCCATGGGTCACCATCGTGTGGGACGACCCAGTCAACCTGATGACCTACGTGACGTATGTATTCCAGAAGTTGTTTGGCTACAGCGAGCCGCATGCCACCAAGCTGATGCTGCAGGTGCACAACGAAGGAAAGGCAGTGGTGTCGGCCGGCAGCCGGGAGTCCATGGAAGTCGACGTGTCCAAGCTGCATGCCGCCGGTTTGTGGGCGACGCTGCAGCGGGACCGGTGAGATTCGAGGGCTTCGGCGATTCCCTGTGCGCAAGTGGAAGCGCGTCGAGACCGCTGATGGTCCCCGTTTTCGGTCCGCCTTGGCCTCGCACGAGGCCGCCCTGCTCAAGAACCTCGCCAGCGCGATGATCGGGTTGCTCGATGAGCGTGAATCTTCCTCGCCGCCAGACGAACTCGAGGAGATCACCGGTATAAAGACCGGAAATGCGGAACCCCCGAGGGATCCGACGCTGCGTCGGCTACTGCCCGATTTCTACAATCCCGCCGAGGATGAACCCTCGACTCCCGATGTCTCTGACAGCCTCAACGCTGCACTGCGCAGCCTGCACGAGCCGGACATCATCAACGCCAAACGTGTTGCCGCAGAGCGGTTGCTGAATACCGTTCCGGAAAACGGCGGCCGATTCGAGCTGACGGAAGAAGACGCGAACGCCTGGGTTGCGGCGGTTAACGACGTTCGGCTCAGTCTGGGAGTCATGCTCGATGTCGGGCCAGAGGGGCCGGACCGCCTGCCGGCTGACCACCCACTGGCCGTGCACTTCGACGTCTATCAATGGCTCACCGTCCTGCAGGAGTACCTGGTCCTGGTACTCATGGGGCCCCGATGACCTTGATGGCAGCCGGATGAACGCGATCACCGACGTCGGGGGTATCCGCGTCGGCCAGTATCAAAGACTGGACCCCGACGCATCTTTAGGCGCCGGTTGGGCCTGCGGCGTTACCGTCGTGCTGACCCCGCCCGGGACCGTCTGTGCGGTCGATAGCCGGGGCGGTGCGCCCGGTACGCGGGAGACGGATCTGCTGGACCCGGCCAACACTGTGCGGTTCGTCGACGCGGTGTTGCTCGCGGGCGGTAGCGCTTACGGTCTGGCAGCCGCCGACGGCGTCATGCGCTGGCTGGAAGAACACGAACGTGGGGTAGCGATGCGCGGCGGAGTAGTACCCATCGTGCCCGCGGCGGTGATCTTCGACCTACCGGTCGGGGGCTGGGACTGCCGCCCGACAGCTGAATTCGGCTATCTGGCGTGTGAAGCCGCCGCCGGCAGCGACGGGGCGGTGACGACCGTCGGGACCGTCGGCGCCGGGGTGGGGGCGCGGGCCGGGGTACTCAAGGGCGGTGTCGGGACGGCCTCGACGGCACTGCCGTGCGGCGTGACCGTCGGCGCGGTGGTTGTCGTGAATTCCGCGGGCGACGTCCTCGACCGGGCCACCGGTCTGCCATGGATGGCGGACTTGATCCGGGAGTTCGCGCTGACCCAACCGCCGGCCGAGCAGATCGACGCTTTCGCGAAGTTGCCGTCCGCGTCGATCCCGCTGAACAACCCGCTCAACACCACCATCGGGGTCGTTGCGACCGATGCCGCGCTGAGCCCGGCTGCGTGTCGGCGGATCGCGATCGCCGCCCAAGACGGCCTGGCCCGCACCATCCGGCCCGCGCACACCCCCCTGGATGGCGATACGGTCTTCGCGCTGGCTACCGGGGCGGTGGAGGTACTGCCCGCGGTCAGCGAGAACCCTGTGCCTGCCGCGTTCTCGCCAGAGACGGGGCTGGTCACGGAGGTCGGTGCCGCCGCGGCTGACTGTCTGGCGCGTGCGGTGCTGGTCGGTGTGCTTGCCGCCGAATCGGTAGCTGGAATACCGACCTACCGCGACATGTTGCCCGGAGCGTTCGGCTGAGCAAGGAACAGTTGACGTGCTGGTATACCGATCCACCGGCGCGCACGCCGGTAGCCTGGACTAAGCCGAGGACGCTCTGGAAGGGCAGCTATGGGTAAGACCACGCCGAAGGGACACCCCGGCACACCGGCGACCCAGACCAAAAAGCGGTCCACGTGGGTGGTCGGCGGGGCCACCGTCATCACCTTCGTGGCGCTGCTCTACCTCGTCGAGTTGATTGACCAGCTGACCCGGCATTCGCTGGACGCCAACGGCATCAGGCCACTGGAAACCGACGGCCTGTGGGGCATCATCTTCGCGCCGGTCCTGCACGCCAGCTGGCAGCACCTGATGGCCAATACCATCCCGCTGCTGGTGCTGGGATTTCTCATGACGCTGGCCGGATTGTCCCGGTTCGTCTGGGCCACCACGATCGTGTGGATCCTGGGTGGCTTCGGCACCTGGCTCATCGGCAACATGGGCAGCACCTGCGGCCCCACCGACCACATCGGAGCCTCCGGCCTGATTTTCGGCTGGCTGGCCTTCCTGCTGGTCTTTGGCGTATTCGTGCGCAGGTTTTGGGACATCATCATCGGGCTGGTGGTGTTGTTCGCCTATGGCGGCGTCCTGCTTGGCGCCATGCCGGTGCTCGGCCAATGCGGCGGCGTGTCGTGGCAGGGGCACCTGTGCGGAGCGATCGCCGGCGCCGTGGCCGCGTATATGTTGTCCGCGCCGGAACGCAAGGCCCGCGCGGGGAGAAAAGCCGGCACCGCTTTGCCGCGCTCCAAGACATGAGCTCGCCATATGCACCCGTCGGCGTCTTCGACTCCGGCGTCGGGGGACTGACCGTCGCGCGGGCAATCATCGACCAACTGCCCGACGAGGACATCATCTACGTCGGCGACACCGGCCATGGACCCTACGGTCCGCTCACCATCCCTGAAGTTCGCGCCCACGCGCTGGCCATCGGTGACGATCTCGTCGGCCGCGGCGTCAAGGCGCTGGTGATCGCATGCAACACGGCGTCCGCGGCCTGCCTGCGGGATGCTCGCGAGCGCTACGACGTGCCCGTCGTCGAGGTGATCCTGCCCGCGGTGCGCCGTGCGGTCGCCACCACCCGCAACCGCCGTATCGGTGTCATAGGTACCCGGGCGACCATCAACTCGCACGCCTACGAGGACGCATTTGCCGCGGCCCGCGACACCGAGATCACCGCGGTGGCCTGTCCGCGATTCGTCGACTTCGTCGAGCGCGGCGTGACCAGCGGCCGTCAGGTGCTCGGATTGGCCGAGGGCTATCTGGAGCCGCTGCAGCGCGCGCAGGTCGACACGCTGGTGCTCGGATGCACGCATTACCCACTGCTGTCGGGGCTGATCCAGTTGGCGATGGGCGACAACGTGACGCTGGTTTCGAGCGCCGAGGAAACCGCCAAGGAAGTGGTCCGGGTGCTCACTGAGCACGACCTGCTGCGTCCTCATGACGCGCCGCCCGCGACCCGGGTCTTCGAAGCCACCGGCGACCCCCAGGCATTCACCAAACTGGCGGCGCGATTCTTGGGTCCGGCGGTGACCGGTGTCCAACCTGTCCACCACGTTCGCATCGACTAGCTGGCGACGAGATTCTCATCACACCAATGCGGCGATGTTTTCGTCATCGTTGTATCGGGCATGGCACAGTAGTGTCCGTGCGAATAACCGTGCTCGGCTGCTCGGGCAGCGTGGTGGGGCCGGATTCGCCTGCGTCAGGTTATCTGCTCCGGGCGCCGGACACACCGCCCTTGGTCCTCGACTTCGGCGGGGGCGTGCTGGGCGCGCTGCAGCGCTACGCGGATCCCGGCTCGGTACACGTGCTTTTGACTCATCTGCACGCCGACCACTGTTTGGATCTGCCCGGACTGTTCGTGTGGCGGCGCTACCACCCGACGCGCCCCGACGGTAAGGCGTTGCTGTACGGCCCCGGTGATACCTGGTCGCGGTTGGGGGCGGCATCGTCACCGTACGGCGGTGAGATCGACGACTGCTCGGACATCTTCGATGTTCGTCACTGGGTTGACGGTGAGCCGGTGACGTTTGGCGCGCTCATGGTCATGCCGCGGGTGGTGGCCCACCCAACCGAGTCCTACGGGATGAGGATCACAGATCCCACCGGGGCCTCGTTCGTCTACAGCGGTGACACCGGCGTCTGCGACCAGCTCGTCGAGCTGGCTCGGGACGCCGATGTTTTTCTCTGCGAGGCCTCCTGGACGCACTCGGCAGAGCGTCCGCCCGCGCTCCATCTGTCGGGCACTGAGGCCGGGAGGGCTGCGGCCCGGGCCGGTGTTCGTGAGCTGTTGCTGACGCATATCCCGCCGTGGACCTCGCGCGAGGACGTGATCAGCGAGGCCAAGGCCGAGTTCGACGGTCCTGTGCACGCGGTGGTGTGTGGTGAGACGTTCGATATCCGCCGCTCTGAAAGGGTCTGAGCCGACCGGGCTAGGTTGATTGCCCGCCTCCACCTCACGCCGTGCCGGCGTGCATCGTCGGCGGGCTAGGGTTGGCGTCGTGACCAGACGAGAAGACGGCCGCCTTGACGACGAGCTTCGCCCCGTAGTCATCACCCGCGGGTTCACTGACCACCCAGCGGGTTCGGTACTGATCGAATTCGGCCACACCAAGGTCATGTGCACCGCCAGCGTCACCGAAGGGGTGCCGCGCTGGCGCAAGGGGTCGGGCCTGGGCTGGCTGACCGCGGAGTACGCGATGCTGCCGTCGGCCACCCACACTCGCTCTGACCGCGAATCGGTGAGAGGCCGGCTGAGCGGGCGCACCCAGGAGATCAGCCGGCTGATCGGCCGATCGCTGCGGGCCTGCATCGATCTGGCGGCGCTGGGGGAGAACACAATCGCCGTGGACTGCGACGTGCTGCAGGCCGACGGCGGCACCCGCACTGCTGCCGTTACGGGCGCCTATGTGGCGTTGGCCGACGCGGTGACCTATCTGTCGGCGGCGGGCAAGCTCTCGGATCCCAGGCCGTTGTCGTGTGCCATCGCGGCGGTCAGTGTCGGTGTGGTCGACGGCAGGATCCGGGTCGACCTGCCTTACGAGGAAGACGCGCGCGCCGAAGTCGACATGAACGTCGTCGCCACCGACACCGGAACCCTCGTGGAGGTCCAGGGGACCGGCGAGGGTGCGACCTTCCCGCGTTCGACGTTGGACAAACTGCTCGACGTGGCGCTGGTCGCCTGCGATAAGTTGTTCGCCGCACAGCGCGAGGCACTGACGCTGCCGTACCCGGGTGTGCTGCCCGAGGGAAATCAACCGTCGAAGGCGTTCGGCAGCTGACCCGGCTGCTGGTAATCCACCCAAACGGAACACCGCCGGCCGGCGGATCACCTTGACTGGGTCGATGATGCCGTCGGCAAGCAAGGCGCCATAGCTGAGCTTGTCATCGTGTGCTTCGGCTAGCGGATCGGGTCAAGCAGTTCGAGTCCGCCGGCGCTGTCGTGTTGGTCCCAGGGTGGGGCATTGGTCGGCCGCAGCTTCGCCATTGTCGTCGACTCAAAGTGGCTGGCCAGAGTCGTGCACAATACCGTTATGGTAAACTCTCGACGTCCACTTGAGTTTTGTCAAAACCAATGTTTTGCCACGTTTTTAGGATCAATTGATGATTAGTCGGCCAGTCCCACTTGAACATGCTTTTCTCAATACGCCGTGGTGGGCAATGGGGCAGATGACGCATACACATGCGGAACCGCGCATCAACGAAGTCGCGACCCGCGCAAGGGCAGGTTTGCTAAATATCATCTCGGCAATCACGATCGCATTATTGCTTTTGCGTCCGGAAACCGATCCGGTGATCATTGTTGGTCCGCTCGTGCTTTTTGATATGTTGGCTGCGGCGGCTACCGGCTTAACTCCGTTCAGCCCCACCGGCATTCTGGGCACAGCGTTAACAATGCACATTCGTCCGGTGTGGAAACCAACGCGGCCGAAACGGTTTGCATGGTTGCTCGGTGCCGGTTTAGCGGCGACGTGTCTTGCCATGCGCCTGTTCGGGGCGTCGCCCGTAGCGATGGCGGCTGTTGTTGCGGTCTGTTTTGTCCTGACTTGGTCGGAGGCCACGCTGGGATTTTGTGTGGGCTGTTACATGCACAAATTGATTTGGGGTTGTGAAGACTGCGAAGTCCCTTATGTCAGGGGAATAGCACCACGACCGGCAATAAACCAGGAAAGTCCAGCAATAAGCTTGGAAAGTCGCGCGTAGGCCCAGGACCGCAGCCGGTGCGGCTCAGTCGGCCCGGGCGTGACGACGATGCTGAGGATTCGACAACTGCCGCGTTTCAAGCCGAGATGGTTCCTGCAGAGGTGATGACCATGTTTCGGATTGATTGGTGACCCAGCTCCTGGTCGCCAGCCGCAACCCCAAGAAGCTGGCCGAACTGCGCCGGGTGCTCGACGCTGGCGGCCTGACGGGATTGGCGTTGGTGTCGCTGAACGACGTGGCGCCGTTCGAGGAAGCGCTCGAAACCGCTGCGACTTTCGAGGACAACGCGTTGGCCAAGGCGCGGGATGCGTTCGCCGCGACCGGTCTCGCTACTGTGGCCGACGACTCCGGTTTGGAGGTGGCCGCGCTGGGCGGCATGCCCGGCGTGCTGTCGGCGCGCTGGTCTGGTAACCACGGCGACGACGCCGCCAACACCGCGCTGCTGCTGGCGCAGTTGCGCGACGTCCCCGACGACCGGCGCGGTGCGGCGTTCGTGTCCGCCTGTGCGCTGGTCTGGGCGTCCGGTGAAGTCGTCGTCCGGGGCGAGTGGCCCGGCAGCATTGCCCGAGAACCGCGCGGCGACGGCGGCTTCGGCTACGACCCGGTTTTCATTCCTGACGGCCCTGATGCCGGTGACCGCACCGCAGCACAGCTCAGCCCGGCGGAGAAGGATGCAATCTCGCATCGTGGTCGCGCACTGGCGTTGCTACTGCCGGCACTACGCGGCTTGGCGGCACCACGAATGTGAAGCTGGCCGCACGTTCGGCGTCGAGTGTGAAGCCAGCCGCACACTCGAGCCCTACAGCCCGAAGCGCGCCTTGACGTCCCTCGTCTGGAAGTGCTCGACGATGATGCCCAGCAGCGGGATGGTGCCGGCCAGCAGCACACCGATCGTCTTGCCGATGGGCCAGCGAACCTTGACCGCCAGATTGAACGCAGTCAGCACGTAGACGAAGTACACCCAGCCGTGCACCACCTCGATCCACCGGATCTCGTGGTGAAAGACCAGATGCGAGACGATCTCGTAGCACAGAGCGATGAGCCAGAGACCCGTTGTCCACGCCATGATTCGGTACCCGAGCAACGCGGTGCGGATCTTGTCGACGGGAACGGCAGGCGCTGGTGCTCCAGGTGTCTCGGGTGTGGTCATGCGGTGGTCCTGTTCTGTTTTTCGGCATCTTGCTTAGCGAGCTCGGCGAGGTAGGCGTTGTACTCCTGCAGCGCAGGATCGTCTGGCGGCTGCTGCACGGGCTTGGGACGCTCGGGCAGCAGTCCTTCAGGTATCTCGGTGACGACCCCGTCCTTCCGCGGCTCCGGCGGCGTCTCTTCATAACGGACGAACTTGCGATACGCATAGACGCAGAACCAGGCGAACAGCGGCCACTGCAGCGCATAGCCGAGATTTTGAAAGGTACCCGAGACCGACTGAAACCTGGTCCACTGCCACCAGCCCAGGGCGAGGCAGGCGCCCGCGGCGAAGATCACCAAAGCGATCAGCGCAGGCCTGCGACGACGGGTAGTGGACACCCCTTGAAGGTACCGCGCGCCGGTGTCTCGGACGCCCGCGCAGCGTGGCCGAATTCATGCCTTGGGCCCGACGAATTCGTCGAGACGCGCCACCGCAGCCTTGCGGTAAATGGAAATAATGTGTCGGCTCGACCGAGTCCACGGAATTCCAAGGTCGTCCAGCGCGCCGGTGAACAACCCCAGAATGTCTTCTGATCGGTTCGAGAAGTGATAGCGAACGCTTCGCACGCCGCGGTCGTTCGCCACTACACGACACCCGTCGCTATCGAACAGGCCCCGAATGAATTGCTCCGTGGCCTGTTTGACGAGCACCTCTTGCCAGGGCTCCAGGCGGATGGGCCTCAAGTGCTTCTTGCCGGGACCGTGTTGAGGTAGCAGAAGTGTTTTGAGTACAGTGAGACCTCGATGCAATGGTCGGAACGACGTAGCGTCGCCGCGCGCTGGCCCGGCATCAGGATATTGATTGCTTCGCGACAACGATCGATGATCCCTGGGTACTTGTCATCAAGGGTGATCCGTAACCGCCACACGCGGCCGCTCCTCGAAATACAGCCATCACCGAGATACAGGCCAAGCAAATAGCAGTATGCAGCGGGCGGAAGCCCAGCGAAGTCATGATCAATGCCGCAGAGCAACGATCCTTTCGCACCTCGTATGCGAATCGGTGATTTGCAATAGCGCCAGTCCCACACCGTCCTTCGCGGTATGCTCGTCTGGCGCGCGATCGCGCAGTCATTAAGACCCATTGCGATGAGGCTCCCCACGGCTTCAAAATCGTCAGCCGATCGCACCTGAGCGCCCCTCCCGTCGTCGTCATAAGCCGAAAGTAGAACGAACCTCCGACAGATTAGGCGGCGAGCTGAGCGGTACGATCGGCACGCTGCGGGCGTGATGAAATTGGCAAACATGCCGGCTTTAGGTGCCGGTGCTCGTGAGAGCTTGAGGGTTCGAGTCCCTCCGCCCGCACCATTTTTGACATTAGTCAGTCAGCGCCGAACAGGGCCGAGGCCGAAACGAGCGGCCGAGGCGTCAAACCCTTTCTGCCGGGTACATGAAACGGCACGGGACAAAGGGGGACGCCGTGGCCACCGGAGACGAACCATCATCACGAGGCGAGGGAGCCGGTTCTGCAGGTGATGTGGACCTCGCAGCACGCAGAGCCGCCGAGGCCTGCGAACGCGCCGCACATGCGGGACTTTCAGCCGCCCGCAGCCTCGAGGAATCCGCACTTCGACACGAACGACGCCCTTAGGCCTCCAAAAAGCGGGCGCGAACCTCCGGCGGCGGCAGCGGACAACTGTCGTACTTGCCAAAGACGCTATAGCGGATATCGGCGAACCTGTCGTAGAGCCAGTCCCGAAGCGGAGCCGGCACGATGCGGGCGACTTCGAGCAGCTTCCAGCGTCCGCCAAGATAATCCACCACGCGTAACGCGGCTGCGGATCGGACAGCGACCCGTTCCGCGGCCTGGCCGGGTTCATCGACAAACACGACAGAGTCGACGTTCTGAATGGCCGGGTGCCGATCGATGATCGCTCGGGCGAAGTCGCTGTCGAGGGCCGCAAAACGCAGGGTGCCATGTGGATCGAACCTAAGTACTGTCCGCACGGCCCAGTTGCAGAAGCCGCAGACACCGTCGTAGAGCAGCACCGGTGCCGCCGAAGGATTCTGCGTCTCAGCGTTCACGTTGCCCAGGTTACTGACCGACCATACCCGAGGTTGACCTATGGTAAGGCAACCCTTAGTTTGTGGAGGGTAACTTACCGAATCGGAGTGTGGTCCAGATGCAAGCCGTTGCGTCTCGTCAGGGAGGGCGACCTCCGCTTATCGCGCTGGACGACGTCGTCCGAGTGGGCCGCGACCTGGGTATGCGTTGAGCACCCTGGACTGGCGTCGTACCTCCAAGTGCTGTTTCCGCGCGGCGAGGCCGGTACGCGGTTGTTGAGCGAAGAGGTCGAGGCACTGAGCCGGCGCGGATACTCCGCGGACGTGGCCATGGTGTTGAGTAGCGCGGTTGCCATTGGGGATCAGCCTGGCCGCGCGGGAAGAGAGTAATGCCAACGCAATTGGCTGGTGGGGGTGATTCCACCGGGTCGTCCGATCGGCGAAGTCGTGGCGGAACTGAGCGCCGCGGGAGAGGACCGCTGATGGCACGCGGATTCCAGGGTGTGATGTTGCGGAGTTTCGGCGCCCGCGACCACACCGCAACGGTGATCGAAACCGTCCGGATCGCCCCACATTTCGTGCGGGTACGCATGGTGTCGCCCACCTTGTTCGAAGACGCTGAGGCCGAACCTGCGGCATGGCTGCGGTTCTGGTTTCCGGACCCGGCAGGATCGAATACCGAGTTCCAGCGCGCATACACGATTTCCGAGGCGGATGTCCGCGCCGGGAGCTTCGCGATCGACATTGTGCTCCACGACCCCGCCGGTCCGGCGTCCCTGTGGGCGCGCACCGTACAGCCCGGCGCCACGATCGCGGTCATGTCGCTGATGGGCTCGTCGCGTTTCGACGTACCCGACGATCAGCCGGCTGGCTATCTGCTGATCGGTGACTCGGCGTCGATCCCTGGGATGAACGGAATCATCGGAGTCGTCCCCGACGATGTCCCGGTCGAGATGTACCTCGAACAACACGACGACAACGACACCCTGATCCCGCTCGCACAGCATCCCCGGCTGCAAGTGCATTGGGTTGCCCGTCGTGACGAGAAATCGCTTGCCGCGGCGATCGAGAGCCGAGATTGGTCCGACTGGTACGCGTGGGCGACGCCCGAGGCCACGGTGCTCAAGCACGTGCGAACGCGGCTGCGTGACGAGTTCGGGTTTCCCAAGTCCGAAATACACGCCCAGGCCTATTGGAGTGCCGGGCGCGCGATGGGCACCCGCCGCGGCGACGAGCCGGAAGTCACAGAAACCCTCGTGGCCGATGCACAGCAGCCGGAACTCCTTGCGGCACACCCGGAATCGGTACCATCGTCCGACAAAGCTCCGGCTCCGGCATCCCGTGGTAGTTGGCGTGCCGAGGCCGCCGGCCGGTTGCTCGCGCCGCTGCGGTCGGCGCTGATTCTCTCCGGTGTGCTGCAGGCCGTCATAACGCTGGTGCAGCTGGCGCCCTTCGTGCTACTCGTCGAGCTGGCCCGGCTCCTGGTATCGGGCGCCGAGGCATCCCGACTGTGGACCGTCGGAATCGCGGCCGTCACGCTCCTAGGGGTGGGTACCGTGCTCGGCGCTGCCCTTACGTTGTGGCTGCATGTCGTCGACGCGCGTTTCGCAAGCGATTTGCGCTCGCGCCTGTTGCGCAAGCTGTCTCGGCTGCCGCTGGGCTGGTTCACAGAACGCGGGTCGGGGTCGATCAAGCAGCTGCTGCAGGACAACACGCTGTCATTGCATTACCTGGTCACTCATGCCATTCCGGACGCGGTCGCCGCGGTCGTCGCACCGGTCGCGGTGCTGATCTATCTGTTCGTTGTCGACTGGCGGGTGGCACTCGTGTTGTTCGTACCCGTTCTGGTCTATCTGGCGCTGACGTCATCCATCACGATTCAGTCGGGACCGCGCATCCCTCAATCGCAGCGCTGGGCCGAGAAGATGAGCGGCGAGGCCGGCGCCTACCTGGAGGGCCAGCCGGTGATTCGCGTCTTCGGCGGCGCCGCGGCATCGAGTTTTCGGCGCCGCCTGGACGAGTACGTCGGATTCCTCGTCGCCTGGCAGCGGCCGCTGGCCGGCAAGAAGACCCTCATGGATCTGGCCACCCGGCCGTCGACGTTCCTGTGGCTCATTGCATTCACCGGCACTCTGCTAATCGTCACGGGCCGAATGGATCCGGTTAATCTGTTGCCGTTTATGTTGTTGGGCACCACATTCGGTGCACGACTGCTCGGTATCGCGTACGGGCTTGGCGGAATCCGCGTCGGCATGTTGGCCGCGCGGTGCCTTCAGAACACTCTCGATGAGCCCGAACTCGCCGTGCGAGAGCACAAAGATTCCAACGGCGATTCGTCGGCGACGGTGGTGTTCGACCATGTCAGTTTCGGCTATCGCCCGGGCGTTCCGGTGATCCGGGATGTGTCGCTGACGTTGCGTCCCGGGACTGTCACCGCGCTTGTCGGTCCATCCGGATCCGGGAAGTCGACGTTGGCCGCCCTGCTGGCTCGGTTCCACGACGTCGACTTCGGCACGATACGCGTTGGCGGACAGGATATCCGGTCCATGACCGCCGACGAGCTCTATGCCCGGGTCGGTTTCGTCCTGCAGGATACGCAGCTGGTGCACGGTACTGTCGCGGAGAATATCGCGCTGGCCGTTCCCGATGCCACCGCGGCACAAGTCCAGGAAGCGGCGCGCCAGGCGCAGATCCATGACCGCATAATGCGACTGCCGCAAGGCTACGACACCGCGCTGGACGCGGGGACCGGGCTTTCCGGAGGGGAACGTCAACGGCTCACCATCGCCCGTGCGATCCTGGCTGACACCCCGATTCTGATCCTCGACGAGGCCACCGCGTTTGCCGATCCAGAATCGGAATACCTTGTGCAGCAAGCTCTTAACCGGCTGACCCGGGATCGCACCGTGCTGGTGATCGCCCATCGATTGCACACCGTCGCCCAAGCGCACCAGATCGTTGTGCTCGACCACGGCCGGATCGCCGAACGCGGCACGCACGACGAGTTGCTGGCAATCGACGGACGGTACCGACGGCTGTGGGAAGGTGGCCGTCGCCACTCACTAGCGGCCACCACAGCGCAGGAGGGGGCGCGATGATTCGCACCTGGTTAAGCCTCGTCCCGGGGGATCGCCGCGCCGCTGTGATTGCTTACACCCTGCTCGCGTTGACCTCCGTGGTGGTGCGGGCGGTGGCCACGGTTCTGCTCGTCCCACTGGTGGGGGCTTTGTTCAGCGACGCCCCGCAGCGCGCGCTGGTGTGGCTGGGCTGGCTCACCGCCGCGACCGTGATCGGGTGGGTGATCGACACCGCGACCGCGCGCATCGGCTTCGATCTGGGTTTCGCCGTGCTGGACCACACCCAGCATGACGTAGCGGACCGACTACCCGGCGTGCGGCTGGATTGGTTCACGGCCGAGCACACCGCGACGGCGCGGCAGGCGATTGCCGCCACCGGGCCAGAACTCGTCGGCCTCGTCGTCAACCTGCTGACGCCGCTGATCTCCGCGATTCTGCTGCCCGCGGCCATTGCCCTGGCCTTGTTGCCGGTCTCCTGGCAGCTCGGCCTGGCCGCACTTGGCGGCGTGCCGCTGCTGCTGGGCGCGTTGTGGGGTTCGGCACGGCTGGCGCGTCGCGCCGATACCGCGGCCGCCCAAGCCAATAGCGCGCTAACCGAGCGGATCATCGAATTCGCCCGTACGCAGCAGGCGTTGCGGGCCGCACGGCGCGTCGAGCCGGCGCGAAGCCTGGTCGGCGATGCGCTGGCCGCGCAGCACGGCGCGTCAATGCGGTTGTTGTCGATGCAGGTCCCGGGCCAGCTGTTGTTCAGCCTCGCCAGCCAGGTCTCCCTCATCCTGCTGGCGGGGGCGACCACCGCGCTGACGGTGCACGGAACTCTCACGGTGCCCGAGGCCGTCGCGCTGATTGTCGTGATCGCTCGATACCTGGAGCCGTTCACTACCATAAGCGAGCTCGCACCGGCCCTCGAGAGCACCCGCGCCACGCTGGACCGCATCCGTTCGGTGCTCACCGCTCCGCTCATGAATGCCGGAGCCGCCACGTTGCCTGACGGCGCCGCGGCGCCCCGCATCGAGTTCGACGACGTCGTGTTCTGCTATGACGTCGCAGGTGGAGCAGTGCTCGACGGGGTGAGTTTCTCGTTGGAGCCCGGAAGCACGACGGCGATCGTCGGACCGTCCGGCTCGGGTAAGAGCACCATCCTGGCGCTGATCGCGGGGCTGCATGAGCCGACTCGTGGCCGCATCCTCATCGATGGCGTCGACGCCGCGACGCTGGACGCCGAAGCTCGGCGGTCGGCAAGCAGTGTCGTGTTCCAGCATCCCTATCTGTTTCATGGGACGATCCGCGACAATGTGTTCGCCGGAGATCCCGGTGCCGGCGATGAGCTGTTCGCGCGCGCTGTGGCGCTGGCGCGGGTCGATGAACTCATCGGCAGGCTGCCCGACGGTGTCGACACGATCGTCGGCGAAGCCGGCTCGGCGCTGTCAGGCGGCGAACGCCAACGGGTCAGCATCGCCCGCGCGCTGCTCAAACCCGCGCCGACACTGCTGGTCGACGAGGCGACCAGCGCCCTGGATACCGAGAACGAGGCCGCGGTGGTCGACGCACTCACCGCCGACCCGCAATCACGCACTCAGGTGATCGTCGCTCATCGGTTGGCCAGCATCCGTCACGCTGACCGCGTCCTCTTTGTCGACGACGGCCGAGTAATCGAGGATGGAACAGTGGACGAATTGCTCGCCGCGGGCGGACATTTCCACGAATTCTGGCGGCAGCAACACGAGGCCGCCGAATGGCGGATTCTCGCCGATTAGGTCACCGCGGTTGACCGCAAGTCTTGCCGTATGCCTTACAGTTTGTCAGTCGGACGGAGCTGTCTGGGTACAGGAGGCATGTTGCGATGAGTGCTGTGGTGTCGATTCCGCGGTATCCCGGCGATGTGACCCCCGAATGGTTGTCGGCTGCGCTCAGTGAACGCCGCACAGCCGTCGAGGTCGCCGAAGTAGACGTGGTGGCCATCGGCACCGGACAGACCGGGGCGACCTTTCGCGTAACGGCGCGGTATGCGACGGACCCTGGTGATCTCCCGCAAACGTTCGTGATCAAATTGCCGGCGCAGGATGACACCGTGCGCGAGCGAGTCACCATCGGCTATCGCAGTGAGTGCGCATTTTATGCCGCGGTGGCTGACCGGGTGCGGGTGCCGACGCCGCAATGCTTCTACTGCGAGATCACTGAAGACGCAATGGATTTCGCCTTGGTGCTCGCCGACCAAGCGCCCGCGGTGCAGGGGGATCAGATCGCCGGCTGCGCCGAACAGGAGGCGCGCCTGGCGGTAGTGGCGCTGGCCGGATTGCACGGGCCTAGCTGGTGCGATCCGATGTGGCTGGATTTTCCCGGCATCGCTTTCGCACGCCCGGACGAAGCGTCCGCCAAGGGCCTAGGTGATGTGGCGAAGATGAGCGCCGATATCACGCTGGAGAAGCTCGGCGATCGGCTCAGCGCCGACGACCGCGAGACCTTCACGACCACAATGGGTTTAGTGACTCCCTGGCTGCTTGCAGAAAAGGACCGGTTCGCCTTGCTGCACGGTGATTATCGCTTGGATAACATGCTGTTCGATCCGGATCGAAGCCGGGTGAGCATAGTCGACTGGCAGACGCTCGGCGTGGGTCTTCCGGCAAGGGATCTCGCGTATTTCACTGCGACGAGCCTGAATTCGCAACTTCGTGCAACCATCGAAGGAGACCTCGTCGAGGCTTATCACCGTGCGTTACTGGGCTACGGCGTCACCGGTTACGACCGTGAAACATGTTGGCGTGATTACCGTCTCGGGGTGCCACAGGCGCTGCTGATTTCGGCCCTGGGGTTTGCCTTCGCCAGCTCCACCGAGCGCGGTGACGATATGGTGCTGACGATGCTTGAGCGGGGCTGTCAGGCGATCCGCGATCTGGGGACGTTGGAACTAATCGGCTGACCGGTCACAGATCGCCGGTGAAATCGGCGCTGAGCCAGCGGTCGGGGCGGATGGTGAACAACACCTCCTCAACACCCTCCATGCTGTGGACGAACGCGCGCCCACCTTCCTCGCCGAGGTACCGGATGGCGATGGCTTCCTGCACGTCGGCCGGGGCGGGCTTGGTGGTCTCGACGACGGTGCCCTCGACCACCACGTACTGATACGGTGGCTCCTCGCGCTGGACCACTAGCGTGATGGCACCGGCTCGCTCGATGAGCCGAGCCTTACGGCTCGCCGCTCCGGTATTAATGCGGATGTTCCCATCTGGGGTGTAGTCGTACCAGATCGGGACACTTGCCGGCGGGCGGCCGTCGCCGGCGGCGACGGACAAGACGGCAACATGCTTACGGGCAACGAAATCCTGGCATTCGGCCTGGCTGAAACTTCTCATGTCGACTGAAAACGCCAATCCCGAGGTGCTATTCCCGGTACGGGCTGGCGGAAGGCAATCAGTACTGCGTCGAACCCTGGTCGACAGGGATCTGGGCGGCGGTGACGTTGCGCGATTCATCGCTGGCCAGCCAGCACACGGCGTCGGCGATGTCTTCCGGCTCGGCAACCCAGTTGGGCAAGAACGGTGTCAGCACGTTTGACAACTGCGGGTCGCTTTCCATGGCCGTGCCTATCGCCGCGACCATGTCGCCGGATCCCATGGGGGTGTTTACCGGTCCCGGATGAACACTGTTGACCCGGATCGAGTGTTTGCCCAGTTCGGCGGCGAAGGCCCGGGCCATCCCGGTGACGGCATGCTTGCTTGCGGTGTAGTGCACCATGAACGGCTGCATCTTCTTGCCGGCCGCGGAACTGATCAGAATGATCGAGCCGCCGCGGCCCCCTTCGATAATCCTTTCCCCACCTGCCATCACGGTATTCCACGTGCCCGTCACGTTGATCTCCATGACATCGCGGAAGGATTCGGGCGTGATCTCATTCCAGACTTGTGGCGCCGAGATTCCCGCGTTGACCACAATGATGTCGAGGCGTCCCAACGCGGTGACAGCGTCGTCGACGGCCTTGCGGAGTCCCTCGAGGTCGCGGGTGTCAACAACCGAGGCGAGGATCCGGCGGTTCGTTTCCTCAACGAGGCGAACGGCTTCGCTGAGGTCTTCTCGGAGTCGCCGAATCGTAGGGAACGCAGGACGGCGGCTTGCCGGCGATGTCGACGGCGATGATGTCTGCGCCCTCCTGGGCCATCCGACCCGCATGCGTCCGGCCTTGGCCGCGTGCCGCTCCGGTGATGAACGCCACTCGCCCCTCAAGCCGGCCCTCTGGTCGCCGGCTCATCGCTGCGCCGCCCTGACAAGATTCGAACCGATGATCAGACGCTGAATCTCGCTGGTGCCCTCGTACAGTCGCAGCAGTCTCACATCGCGGTAAATGCGTTCCACGGGAACGCCATGCATGTAGCCGCTGCCGCCGTGAATCTGCACCGCGAGATCTGCGACCTTGCCGGCCATTTCGGTACAGAACAGCTTGGCCGCCGACGGCGCGACCCTGCGGTCTTGATTGGAAACCCACAGCCGTGCGGCGTCGCGGACCAGCGCACGGCCGGCCAGCACCCCGGTCTGCTGGTCGGCGATCATCGCCTGCACCAACTGAAAGCTTCCGATCGGCGTTCCGCCCTGCGTCGCGGTGGCGGCATAAGACACTGATTCGTCGAGTGCCCGTTGGGCAGCGCCCACCGCGAGGGCAGCGATGTGGACGCGGCCGCGGGCCAACGAGGTCATCGCCGCTCGATACCCGATGTCTTCACTGCCGCCGATCAGCGCCCCGCTTTCGACTCGGACGTCAGTGAAGCTGACATCGGCCGTCCAGGCGCCTTCCTGACCCATCTTGGCGTCCTTGGCGCCCACCTCAACTCCCGCGGCATCCGCGGGAACGAGAAAGACGGCGATGCCAGGACCCTGGTCGTCGGCCGGCCGGGTGCGCGCGAACACCACGAACAGGTTGGCGACGGGCGCGTTGGTGATGAAGCGCTTCTGTCCCGAAATCACCCAAGCCCCGTCTTCCCGAACGGCTTTGGTGCGCAAGCCCGCTGGGTTCGATCCGGCACCGGGCTCGGTCAAAGCGAAGGAGGCGACCACCTTGCCAGAGGTCATCGGCTCCAGCCAGCGGCTCTTCTGCTCGTCGGTGCCGAAACCGACGAGAACCTGTCCGGCGATGCCGTTGTTGGTGCCGAACATCGATCGCAGCGCCAGCGACGTATAGCCCAATTCCATTGCCAGCTCAACATCTTGCACCAGGTTCAGCCCAAGGCCGCCCCACTGCTGGGGAATTGCGTATCCGAACAGCCCCATCTTCTTGGCCTGTTCGCGGAGGTCATCAGGTACCCGATCGTCGTCAAGGATTTCCTGCTCGCGTGGTATCACGGCGGTGCGGACGAACTGACGGGTCTGGGCAAGGATCTCCTGGAAATCGTCCGCAGAGACTTCGGTGACTTCAGCGCTGGTCATGGATTGACGCTCCTCTTTGGCAGTTGCCCCTCAACTCCAGCGGCCGAGACAGCTCAGTCGGATCTGGGATGGGCACCCCGGGCCCCGGGGCAAGATCCTATATGAAATATGATATTCGAGCGGTGGGTACCCCATGACGGAAGCAAAGCCAAGGGAGGCATGTCAAAGGTGTCGTTGCTGAGCGGTCAGACCGCGGTGGTTACAGGTGGTGCACAAGGTCTGGGTTTCGCCATTGCGCAGCGATTCGTCGCCGAAGGCGCGCGGGTCGTGCTTGGTGATGTGAACCTTGAGGCGACCGAAGTCGCGGCCAAAGAGTTGGGCGGTGACCAGGTCGCCGTGGCGGCGCGGTGTGATGTGACGCAAGCCGCCGACGTCGAGGCTCTCATCCGGACCGCTGTCGAACGTTTTGGCGGCCTGGACATCATGGTCAACAACGCCGGAATCACCCGCGACGCGACGATGCGCAAAATGACCGAAGAGCAGTTCGATCAGGTCATCGACGTGCATCTGAAAGGCACCTGGAACGGTACCCGGCTAGCGGCAGCGATCATGCGGGAGAACAAGCGTGGCGCCATTGTGAACATGTCGTCTGTGTCGGGCAAGGTGGGTATGGTCGGCCAGACTAATTATTCGGCGGCCAAGGCCGGGATCGTAGGGATGACCAAGGCCGCGGCCAAAGAGCTTGCTTACCTGGGGGTCCGGGTAAACGCGATCGCTCCTGGCTTGATTCGCTCGGCCATGACCGAAGCTATGCCCCAACGTATTTGGGACCAAAAGGTCGCCGAGGTTCCGATGGGCCGTGCGGGCGAACCTAGCGAAGTCGCCAGCGTCGCCTTGTTCCTAGCCTCGGATCTGTCCTCGTACATGACTGGCACCGTGATGGAAGTCACCGGCGGCCGGCACATCTAGTGGAGCAGTGAAATGCGCCAAACCGTGATTTGCGAACCGGTGCGGACACCGATCGGCCGCTACGGCGGCATGTTCAAGTCTCAGACCGCGGTCGAGTTGGGCGTCGCCGCGCTCAAAGGGCTACTCGAGCGAACCGGGATCGCGCCTGACGCAGTGCAAGACGTCATTCTCGGGCACTGCTATCCCAGCAGCGAGGCGCCGGCGATCGGGCGTGTGGTGGCGTTGGATTCCGGCCTGCCGGTGACCGTTCCCGGTATGCAGGTCGACCGCCGCTGCGGGTCGGGCCTGCAGGCGGTGATCCAAGCGTGTCTGCAGGTGGGCAATGGCGACCACGATCTCGTCATTGCCGGGGGCTGCGAAAGCATGAGCAACGTCGCCTTCTATTCGACCGATATGCGTTGGGGCGGTGCCCGTGGAGGCATCAACGTGCATGATGGGCTGGCTCGGGGGCGCAGCACGGCCGGTGGCCGGCACTATCCGGTTCCGGGTGGGATGCTGGAGACCGCGGAGAATCTGCGCCGCCAGTACGGCATTTCACGTCTGGAGCAAGACGAGCTCGCTGTGCGGTCGCACCAGCGTGCGGTGGCCGCGCAGAAGAACGGGATTTTGGCCGAGGAGATCATCCCGGTCGCGGTGCGTAGCCGGTATGGCGAAGAACTGATCGGCACCGACGAGCATCCGCGTGCCGACACATCGGTAGAGTCGTTGAGTAAACTCAAACCCGTTCTGCTGAAAGATGATCCGGAGGCGACGGTCACGGCCGGCAACGCCAGCGGGCAAAACGACGCGGCATCGATGTGCGTGGTCACCACACCGGAGAAGGCAGCCAAATACGGCCTGAGGCCGTTGGTCCGCATGGTGTCGTGGGGGTTAGCCGGTGTGGCGCCCAACGTGATGGGCATCGGTCCGGTGCCCGCGACCGAGGCGGCGCTCGCCAAAGCGGGCCTGCAACTCAGCGATATCGACGTGATCGAACTCAACGAAGCCTTTGCCGCGCAAGCGCTTGCGGTGATGCGGGAATGGAAGTTCGGGACCGCCGACCACGATCGAACCAATGTGCACGGCTCGGGCATCTCGCTGGGCCATCCGGTCGGAGCGACCGGCGGCAGGATGCTGGCGACGTTGGCACGCGAACTCAATCGCCGCCAGGCACGCTACGGGCTGGAGACCATGTGCATCGGCGGCGGCCAGGGTCTTGCCGCAATCTTCGAACGGGTCGCCTCGACATGAACGATCCGGTGTTGCCCCTGAGCGGTCTCACCGTTGTGGAGGTGTCCAGTTTCGTCGCCGCACCGCTGTGCGGCATGACACTGGGCCAGCTCGGCGCACAAGTGATCCGGGTCGATCCGATCGGCGGTGCTTCCGATGTCCATCGATGGCCGCTGGCAGCAGATGGCACATCGATCTACTGGACCGGTCTGAACAAGGGAAAGCGTTCGGCCACAATCGATCTGCGTTCTCCCGAAGGCCAGGAGTTGGTCCAGCGGCTGATCCTCGAGGGCGACGGCATTGTCGTGACCAACGCCGCCGGCCTGTCCTGGCTGAGCCATGATCTATTAGTGGCCAAGCGTCCCGACGTCATCCACGTGCAGCTGCTCGGGCGCGGGGATGGCTCTACCGGGGTGGACTACACCGTCAACGCGGGCATCGGGTTTCCGCTCGTCACCGGTCCGGCCAATCATGCCGGTCCGATCAACCACGTATTGCCGGCCTGGGATGTGTGCTGTGGCCTGTACGCCGCGCTGGCCGTCGTCAGTGCTGTCCGTCGTCGTGACCAATCCGGGGCGGGTGCGCGGATCAGCCTGGCGTTAGAGGATGTCGCGCTGGCCACTGCCGGAAATCTGGGGTTGTTGACCGAGCCTCAAGTCAATGGGACGCAACGCCGGCGTCTGGGCAACGCCATCTACGGCCAGTACGGCCAGGACTTCACCAGTCGTGACGGGGCCACGTTCATGGTTGTCACCTTGACTGGCCGGCACTTTCGCGACCTGGTCGAGGTGACGGGCACCGGTGCCGCGGTGTTGGCGCTCGCGGAGGCGCTGGGCGTGGACTTCGGCGCCGAAGGCGACCGCTATCGATACCGCGACGTGCTGTCCGGCCTGTTCGCCGCCTGGTTCAGCGCACGCACGGCCCAAGAGATCACAGCCGCGCTGTCGGACACCACCGTGCTCTTTGAGCGGTACCGCACCTTCGCGCAAGCCGCAGCAGATCCGAAGGTGACTGCCAATCCATTGTTTTCGCGATTGCACCAACCGGGTCTCGGAGACTATTTCGCCCCCGGAATTCCGGCCGCGTTCGACGGCACTCACCCCGCCAGTACACCCGCGCCGACCTTGGGCCAAGACACCGCCGACGTCCTCGAGCAGTGCTTGGGCTTGACAACCGCGGACATCGAGCGCCTGACGAACGCGAAGACGATCGCTTGCTGAGCAGCCGAAAGAGAAAGACAGCGCATGACTAAACTCGCCCAGACCCTCGGGTTGACCGAATTCCAGACCGAGATCATCGCTACGGTAAGGCAGTTCGTCGAGAAGGAAGTCATTCCCAACGCGCCGCAACTCGAACGTGGCGACACCTATCCCCAGGAGATCGTCGACCAGATGCGGGACATGGGTCTCTTCGGTCTGATGATTCCGCAGGAGTACGGCGGCCTGGGGGAGTCGCTGTTGACCTACGCGCTGTGTGTCGAGGAGCTGGCGCGCGGGTGGATGAGCGTGTCGGGGGTGCTCAATACCCATTTCATCGTGGCGTACATGCTGCGTCAGCACGGCACCGCTGCGCAGCAGCAGCGCTTCCTGCCGCGCATGGCGACCGGCGAGTCGAGGGGTGCCTTTTCGATGTCAGAGCCCGAGCTGGGCTCTGATGTCGCCGCAATCCGGACTCGGGCCCGACGCAATCCGGATGGCACCTACACCATCGACGGCCAGAAGATGTGGCTCACCAATGGCGGCAGTTCGACGCTGATAGCTGTCCTCGTGCGCACCGACGAAGGCGCAGACAAGCCGCACCGCAACCTGACCGCGTTCCTTGTCGAAAAGCCAACAGGATTCGGTGAAGTCGTGCCCGGCCTGGTCATACCCGGAAAGATCGACAAGCTGGGCTACAAAGGCATCGACACCACCGAGCTGATCTTCGACGGCTACCGGGCAAGCGGCGACGACGTTCTCGGCGGGATCCCGGGCCAGGGCTTCTTCCAGATGATGGACGGCATCGAAGTCGGCAGGGTCAACGTGTCGGCGCGAGCGTGTGGTGTGGGCATTCGCGCCTTCGAGCTCGCGGTGCGCTATGCCCAACAGCGTCACACCTTCGGCAAGCCGATCGCCGAGCACCAGGCCATCGCGTTCCAGCTAGCGGAAATGGCGACCAAAGTGGAAGCGGCACATTTGATGATGGTAAACGCGGCACGGCTGAAAGATTCAGGGGAGCGCAATGACGTCGCCGCCGGGATGGCCAAATACCTTGCCAGCGAATACTGTTCCGAAGTTACCCAACAGAGCTTCCGGATTCACGGCGGCTACGGCTACTCGAAAGAGTATGAGATCGAGCGGCTGATGCGCGATGCACCGTTCTTGCTCATCGGCGAGGGAACCAGCGAAATCCAGAAGTCCATCATCAGCAAGCGGCTGCTGGCCGAGTACCAGGTGTGAGGCAATGAGTGTCCCGGATTTCGCTGCGCGGCCGCAACTTTCCGATGATGTCGCGCGCTTGATCCGCACCAGGATCTTCGATGGTACCTACGCCGCGGGGTCCTACATTCGGTTGGACCAGTTGGCCGCGGAACTGGGAATCAGTGTCACACCGGTGCGTGAAGCGCTGTTCGCTCTGCGCGCCGAAGGCTTGATCGACCAGCAGCCGCGCCGCGGCTTCGTGGTGTTGCCGGTGACCAGGCGCGACGTCACCGACGTCGCGAACGTGCAGGCGCACGTCGGCGGTGAGCTGGCCGCACGCGCCGCTATCAACATCACCGACGACCAGCTGCGCGAACTCAAACAGATCCAGACGGAACTCGAAGAAGCCTATGCCGGCGACGACAACGAGAGAACCGTCCGTCTCAATCACGAATTTCACCGGGCCATCAACGTAGCCGCGGACTCGCCGAAGCTTGCCCAGCTGATGTCGCAGATCACCCGCTACGCACCGGAATCGGTGTTCCCCACCATCGAAGGCTGGCCGGAGCAGTCGATTAAAGATCATCGGCGAATCTTGTCGGCGCTCAAAAGGCATGACGACGAGCTTGCGCGCGCCGCGATGTCGGAACATCTCGCCGCCGGGGCCGTCCCGCTGATCGATCACCTGACCGCCCGCGGGGTCGTCGAGGACGGGAACCGTCCGACATCTCACTGAGCTCGACTAGCTGTTGTCGCTCAGCTACGCCTCGGCCTACGCTGCCATTGGCGGGGGTGACAACATCGAGCGAGGAAAAATGTCCCGAACGCTTCGCGCATCGGCCGGGTTCGTTGTCTGTGTGGTTGTGGTCGCGTTGGCGCCGCCGGCAGTTGCCGATCCGATGGACCCGATCCCCGGGAACGGTGTCTTCCGCGTCGGGCCTGACATCGCACCGGGCCTTTACCACACGGGCGGGTCGGCCTCGATCTTCGGGGTTTGGATAAACAATGTGCCGACCCAGGACTCGATGTGCTCGTGGTTTACGTACAGCACACCCGATGCGGCCAAGGACCATGTACTTCAGACGAATACTTCCATCGGTCCGATGTACGCGAATATCAACTCAACGGTCAAGGCCTTCGAGTCACAGAACTGTCAGCCCTGGACGCGGGTCCCGTGAGGCTGGTTCGCGTCAATCAACATCTCCCGCAACCGACGGAGGTCGACCTTGCCGGTGCCGCCGCGCGGAACGTCGTCGTCGGAATCCAGCATCAGCCATAGCGTCGGCACCTTGAATGCGCTCAATAACGTGCGCGCTGAGTTGTGAAGTTGCTCGGCGGTGAGCGTTTGGTCGGCGCACACCACCGCCGCGCCCACCCGTTCGCCCGCGGGGCCGGACACGTTGGTGACGTAGGCGTTGTCGACACCATCGATGGTCCGCAATGCTCTTTCGACTTCGCTGGGATAGACGGTAGCGCCGCTGACTTTGAACATGTCGTCGGATCTGCCGTGGTAGAACAGGAATCCATCCGCGTCGAGGTGGCCGAAATCGCCGGTGGGGTAGAAGCCGTCTGCGGTAAACAGGTCTTCGCGGCGGCGACGGCAAATGCCGCGCAGAGTGTACGGTCCCCGGATCTGAATCACGCCAACGGTTCCCGCCGGAACCGGCTCGCCGCTATCGGGATCGGCGATGCGAACCGCCATGCCGGGGAACGGCTTTCCACAACTTCCCCACGCTGGTGTGGGCATATCGGTGTCAGCGCGGTAGCCGCAGTACGGTCCGAATGCCTCCGTCATACCGAATAGCCTGGCCCGCGCCCCGGGCCGAGTCCGCTGCTCGGGTGGCAACAGGGCTTCCAGACTGCCGGGCTGCAAGGCCGAGAGATCGGCGCCGACCATGTCTGCGTGCCGCGCCAGGGCTTCTGCCTGATCGGGCCAGCCGCGAAACAGTGTCACCCGCTCGCTTTCCAGTAGTCGCAGGGTGGTTTCGGGCCGCGGGATTTCTTCGGTCACCAGGGTGGCGCCGGCCAGTAGCGCCGACAGTATGCCGCTGCCGAAGCCGCCCACCCAGAAGAACGGCATCGGCAGATACAGGCGGGTGTCGGCCGTGATACAGCGCGCCGCAAGGCCCGACTGTACGGCGCCCAATGCGTTGCCATGGGAGTGCATGACTCCCTTGGGTGGTCCGCTGCTGCCCGAGGTAAACATGATGACAAGTGGGTCGGCGCCAGTAACCGTCGCCGTCATGGCGTCAATGATCCGGCGGGCCCGCTCCCCGGCGGTGGCGCGGGAGAGCTGGTCGGTCGTCCAAACGTGGCGTAGAGCAGGAAGTTCGGGAGACTGGAGCGTCCCGTCATCGGCGGTCGGCGACGACAGGGCCGATCGCAGGTCGTCCAGATAGCGGTGGCCACGGAATTCCTCGACACTCACCAGGAATTGCACCGAGGCGGTCCGCAGCTGCGCGACCAGTTCGCCCGCCGCTAGCAGCGTGCTGAGGGGAACCAACACCGCGCCGATGCGAGTCAATGCGATGGCCACCTGCACCCAGCGGACGCCGTTGGGCATGATCAGCCCAACTCTGGTGCCCTTGCTCACGCCGGCTTCTACAAACACCGCAGCCAAATCTCGTGTGGTTGTGCCGAGTTCGACGTAGCTGATACGGGACGCCGGGTCGATAACCATGGGCTTGCAACCGTTGCGGACGGCCTGCGACTTCACCAGCTGGTCGATGGTGTTACGCATCGAACAGCTTCTTCAGTTGCTGCGTGTCCACCTTGCCGCTGGAGAGCAGCGGTAGTCTTGCGCGGCGTAGCGCGACGAACCGCTTGGGGATTTTGTACGCCGACAATTCGCCCTTCAGCCGTTCGCGCAGTGCCGCTTCGTCGAGGACCGCAGAGCCGTCGGGCTGGACAATGACCGCGGCCACCACCTGCCCACGTCCGGCATTTGGAATGCCCACAACGTAAGCCAGCACTCCGCCGGTGACCTTGGCAATGGCCTTTTCAACCTCGGCTGCCGAGACGTTGGCGCCTGCCGTTTTGATCATCGCGCTGAGCCGGCCCACGAAATAGAAGAACCCGTCGGCGTCGACGCGCACTAAATCGCCTGTGTGGAACCAGCCGTCGGCGTCGAAGCACTCCTCGCGACTGCGTTTGTAGTATCGCTGCATCACGTACGGCCCGCGGATGCACAGTTCGCCGACCCCCGAGGCGTCCGGGTTCATAATCGTGGTCTCGAAGCCTGGTGCCGGCATGCCGAAGGACCCGCGCCGCTCTTCGGGTTGGTCCGATTCGTCATCGCTGATCAGCACAATGCCGCCGGCTTCGGTCATTCCCAGCATGTTGTGCCGCAGTTCCGGGTCGGCAGGTCGCGCATCGGGCGCCATGACCGGGTACAGGTTGCCCCGCCGCATCGACGACAGATCGCGACGGGCGAAGCTCGGGTGGTCGGGCAGATGCGCGATCCCAGCACTGAAACCGTTGGTTATGGTCGGCTTTTCGGCTTCGAGCAAGTCGAGCGTTCTACCGGGATCGGTGGCATTGGAGCACACCAGTGTCGATCCGGCGACCAAAGTCGCAAGCAGGCCGAAGGCGAATCCGCCGATCCAGAAGAACGGCGAGTTGCAGAACAACTTGTCGTTCGCCGTTAAACCACGGATCTTATTGAGGTTCTGCTGATGTCCGAGTAGAGCGGCGTGCGTGTGCACGGCTCCCTTGGGAGTGCTGGTGGAGCCCGATGTGTACACGATCGCCAGGGGATCGCAGCCGTCGACATCGTTTTGCATCCCTGCCAGAAGAGCCGGGTCAACGGTATTGGCCAGCCGATAAAATCGTGCGATATCACGGATACGCTGCTCCGCATCCGAACGGTAGCTGATTCCGATCTGCCGCAATTGCGGTGTGGCGGTGGCAAACAAGCGGCAGTCTGATTCGAAATCCGGTTCGCAAACGACCTCGGCCAGTCGTTGCACATAATCGTGGGAGCGAAACGATGCGGCGCCCAACAGCATTTCGACGTCGCTTTCGATCAGCTGCTCGCGCATCTCGGGAGCGGTGACGAACGTGGAGAACGGGATCACCACAGCGCCGATTCGCGCGGCCGCGAGCATCCCGACCACGAACTCGATGCCGTTGGGGTAGAGCAACCCCACATGGGTGCCCTTCCCGGATCCGAGGGCGATCAGGCCGCGGGCGAGCTCGGCCGAGCGGCGGTCGGCCTCCGCGTAGCTGATGCGATCATCGTCGCAGACAAGAAGCGGATGGTCTCCTCGGGAGACTGCTTGGCGTCGCAGAACCTTGGCGACCGTGGAGTCAGTGGACATGGCGGGCAGTAGATGCATCGAAGAAGCGCCGGATCGCGCTCAAATCGGCTTTGCCCGACGGTGTTCGTGGAAGTGTGTCGACGATCGCGATCTCGGTCGGTATTTCGTAGCGAGCCAGCCGCTTTCGCAGATACTCCACGAGCGCGTCGGCGTCGGTGGATGCGGGGTCACGTAGTTCCACCATGGCGACCGGCGTCTCCCCGAGGCGCTTGTTGGCTCGGCCGATTACCGCCGCACCGGCCACCGCAGGGTGGCCCTCCAGCGCGGTGCGTACGTCGTCGGGCATCACCTTGAACCCACCGCGGATGATCGCCTGGTCGGCCCGCCCGACGATCCAGACGAAGCCGTCCGCGTCGATACGCGCCATGTCCGTGGTCCGCATCCACTGCGCCGATGGCCCCGACTGTGCCGGCTTGACTTCCAGCAGTCCGACCGCGTCCGGGCCGAGCGGCGTGCCGTCGTCAGCGACCACCCGCAGCTGCGCGCCCGGATTGGCCCGGCCGACGCTGCCGCGTTTGGCTCGCCAGTACTTCTGGTAATCGGAAAGGGTCCAGCCCGCCACACCACCACCGAACTCCGTCGCCGCATAAGAAGTTAGTACCGGGATGCCGTACTTCTCGGTGAACGCGTCGGCATCGTCGGCCGATAGCGGGGCAGTGCCGCAGGTGACGGCACGGATGCTTTCCAGGTCGGCTCGCGGCACGTCGGAGTGCAACACCGTCCGCAATGCCGCCGGCACCAGCGATACCGTGCGAGGTCGGTGCTTACGCACCGCCTCGGCCCATGCGTTGAGCTCGAAACGTTCCAGCAGCACAAAGGGTCTCGGCTCGGCGATGCATTGCAAAACGCGGAACACACCGCCGATATGCACCAGCGGCGAGTTGACAATCGCGACGCCCCGCTGTAGCTCGGTAGGCGCCGGTGCGCGGCCGGGCTCGCCACCCATCACACTGCGCGCCAGCATGTCGTAGCTGAGGTCGACCCGTTTCGGGGGACCCGTCGTGCCGCTGGTCAACATGCGCACCGCGACGGCCGGCCGGGAAGCGGGCCCGGCGGCGTGTCGCACCGACCCACCAGCGTCGTCTAACACGCCAGAAATCGACACTGTCGGAGTCACCGGCGGGACTAGCCTCGCCAGGTCGTCGGGCTCGCCGATGATCAGCGGCAGCTGCAGCGCGGCGATATCGGCCCTGGTGCGGTCGTCGCCGCGAGACGGGTTGATGACGACGACGGTTCCGCCGCCCAGCAGCACCCCGAGGAAGGCCGCCACCTGCCCTGGCCGGTTGCGCAGCAGCATCCCGATTTCGGCGCTGCGCTCGGTGGTCAGAGAGGCGATGCGCCGCGCCTGGGCGCTGACTTGCGCCCACGAGATCCATTGGCCGTCATACTCGATGGCTTGTGAGTCCGGCTGTAGGTCCAGTACGTCAGCGATGCGCTGGCTCAGCGGGTGACGCGGCATCAACGGATCTTCGGTTGGCGGGTTGTGGCTTCGTTCTGGGCGGCCAATTCGGCCGCGCCGAGCGGATTGCCCAGCCGGGTATAGATGAGGCCTTGATCCAGGGCGGCGCGATAAGGCTTGTCCAGCGATTCCCAAATCGCTTTCACGGTGCCCTGGGTCGCTGTGGGTGGCTTGGCGGCGATCGTCGCCGCAATCTCATGGGCACGGTTCCAGAGCTGGTCTGCAGTGACCACCTCCGACACCAATCCAATCCGCAGCGCGGTGTCAGCGCTCACCCGTTCGTCGTTGCCCATCAGGGCTATGCGCAACGTCTCGCCCAGACCGATGCGCCTCATCAGGCCGATCGGCTCCAGCGCGCAGACCAGGCCGGCCGATACGTGTGAGTCGAAAAACGTTGCGTCCTCTGAACAGATGACCACATCGGACTCGTTGATGAAGTAGAACGCACCTGCGGTGCACATGCCCTGAACGGCGCACACCACGGGCTTCCACATCTTCTGCCATTTGGGGCTGAGCGCTTCGCCGGGATCTTCGTGATTCCAAATGTTTTTCGGTTGGCCATAGGGCGTCTTGATGTCCAGCCCGGCGCTGAACGCGCGGTTGCCGGCTGCCCGCAATACCACCGCATGCACCGAGTCGTCGAGTTTGACCGTGCGCCAAGCATGTGCGATCTCGTCACACATGGTGCGGTTGAACGCGTTGAGTTGCTCAGGCCGATTCAGCGTGATGGTGGCGACGTGGTCGGTGTCGTCGACATCGAGCAGGATGGTTTCGAAGGCGGCGGCGCTCACCGGCATTTCCAATCTGGTGGTCGCTTTTCGACGAAGGCCTCGGGGCCTTCCAGCGCGTCCTCCGTCCGCAGGACGCGCTCGCGGAAGGCTTCGGAGAGCATCTCGGCTTCGTGCAGCGGCAGATCCAGGCCCTTCAGAATGGCCAGCCGTGTTCCCCGGACGGCCAGCGGCGCATTGGAGTTGACGATGTCGGCGATCTCATGCGCCCGTTCGAGAAGCCGGTCGTGCTCCACGATTTCGCTGATCAATCCCAAATCGAAGGCGCGCTCCGCGCTCATTCGCTCGTGCTTGCCCATCAAAGCCATCCGCAGGGCGACCGATCGCGGGAGTACCCGGGCCAGCCGCACCAGTTCACGTCCGGCCACCAGCCCGATGCTGACATGGGGATCGAAGAATGTCGCGCGTTCGGATGCGATGACGATGTCTGAGGTGGTGACCCAATCGAGTCCCGCCCCACAGCACAAACCGTTGACCGCAGTCAAC
This sequence comes from uncultured Actinomycetota bacterium, assembly GCA_963784665.1. Classification (GTDB taxonomy): domain Bacteria; phylum Actinomycetota; class Actinomycetes; order Mycobacteriales; family Mycobacteriaceae; genus Mycobacterium. Next base: position 170,965 of record CAWASA010000012.1, on the reverse strand, counting down.
ACCGGTTTGGCCATTCGGCGGAAAGGGGGTGTGCCTTCCTGAGGTGCCTCCCATTGTTCGTACGTCGACAGGTACGGCCGTTCGTAGATCACCTTGCCGTCGCCGGGAATCGCTTTGACATCCGCCCCAGTGCAGAAGGCGCGGCCGGTGCCCGTGACGACGAGCAGCCACACCCGGTCGTCGTTCTCCGCTTCCTCGTATGCGGCCCGAAGTTCGGTGATCATGTGCGGGCTGAGCGCGTTGAGAGCGTCCGGGCGGTTCAATGTGATGGTGGCAGTATGCCCGTCGACGTCGTAGTTGATGGTGTCGAACGAGTCAATAGGCATCCGTGTTTCCTTCGTCTAGCGACATGGTGCGACCAGAACGCCTGGCTGGTCATCGGCCATGGAACTTCGGCGCGCGTCGTTGCTGGAAGGCTTCCAAGCCTTCCTTGAAATCGCCTGTCCGGCAAGATAACTCCAGATTGAATAGTTCTTGTGTCAGGGATTGGCTCAATGTCGCGTGCTGACCGAAGCTCAGGGCCTGCTTGGCCAGCCCGATCGCTGCCGTCGGTCCGGATGCCAGCCGGGCCACCAGCTCCTCGGCAGCGCCGTCCAGTTCGGGGTGGCCTACCGCTTGGTGAATCAACCCCCAGTCGGCCGCATCCGTTGCGCTCACTTTCTCGCCGAGGAGCAGCATCCGCCTGGCCCGTGCCAGGCCGACCAGGCGGGGTAGCAGCCAGGTGGATCCCGAATCGGGGCTGAAGCCCCGGTCGACGAACGGCTCCCAGAACACCGCGTCGGGGGCAGCGACGGTGAAGTCAGCGGCCAGTGCGAGGTTGCAGCCGAACCCTACGGCCCATCCTCGAACGCTACAAACCACCGGCAACTGGATGCTTTCGACAAGCTCGATCACGCGGTGAGCGGCATGGGGAATCCGCCGCACCAGATCACCAGTGCGGGGACGTTGCCGGCCGTTGGCGGCCACCCAGTCGGCGCCGGCACAGAAGTCGTCTCCGGCGCCTCGGATGTGAATGGCGCGCAAAGTGTCGTCGGCGGCTGCCTCGGTCAGCGCATCGACCAACGTCCCGATCATCAATTGGGTCAACGAGTTACGCCGGGATGGGCGATCGAGCGTGACCCGCAACACCGCACCATCCAGGCGCACTGTCACCGAACCTTCGGCGCCGGCCGCGTCGGCCCCCTGACTCACCGTCGAATCCGGCCTTTCTCTGCCGCTACGGTTACCCATACAGTAGGCAATACGATTGATACGCTGTATAAGTTAGCAAGGAAACGCTGCCGGCGGAAATAGCCGGGCGGAATCCGGCGAAAAGAGGAAGCATGGCCTTCGAGGCGGGGCAAGCCGCACCCGCGTCGACGCACAGCGGCGACGCCAAGTTCGGCGAGGCGCCCCTCGACCAGACTGTGGCGGCCGCCGGTGCCATGCGGCGCCTCAGCTCCCTGCTGCTAGCCCTCGAGCACCCGCACCCCACGGTGGACGCCATGCTGGCAAAGTTCGCCGAGTGGGAGAGCGAGCTGGCCGCCGCGGCTCCGACGGACAACGCGCCGCGAATCGGCGAGATGCTCGACGATTCCCGGCGGGTCTATCTCAACCACGCAACCGACATTGGTGCATACAACCCGTGCTTTCCCGAGTACCGGTTCGATCAGCTCGACGCCGAGAATGCTGCCGGGCGGGTTTATTTTCCGCTTGTGTACGAAGGACCGCCGGGACTGGTGCATGGTGGTTTTCTCGGCGTCTTCTTCGACTGCATCATCCAGCATCACAATTGCGTCACGGGCCTTTCCGGCAAGACGCGATCACTGGCCGTGACCTTCCGTCGGCCGACGCCGGTGTTGGCCGAGCTGCGGTTCGACACTGTTCGGTCGCAGGTCGAACGGGGCGTCGCGTCGACGGCGCGGCTACTGCTCGACAGCGAAGTGCTTTGTACCGGTGAGATCAACACGTTGGCGTCGCCGCCGGAGAAGTTGACCGGATTTCAGTTCGGCAGGCGGCGAAAGGAGTCCGATACATGACTGCTTCGAGCACTTCGGACGATCGCGTGCTTTTCGAGATCGATCACGACCGGCGAATCGCGACGATCACGCTGAACAATCCCGCGCAGCGCAACTCCTATGACGCCGCAATGCGCGAAGCGGTTGCCCGCTGCCTGGATCGTGTGGCTGAAGACGACGACGTGACTGTGGTGCTGTTGCGCGGTGCCGGCGGAGTCTTTTCCACCGGGGCCGACATGAACAATGCGTATGGCTGGTACGGCCCGTCCGGTGATGATCCGACCGCCAAACGCCGCCCCAGTCAGCGTCGGCGACTCACTGTGGACCGCAAGTCTTTTGGTTTTTACCACAACTTCATGGGCTTCCCGAAGGTGACGGTGGGCGAGATCGCTGGCTATGCACTCGGCGGCGGCTTCGAGCTGGCGCTGATGACTGACATCTCCGTCATCGCGCGCGATACGAAAATCGGCATGCCTGCTACACGCTTCCTTGGACCCGCGTTGGGGAGCCTGCACATGTTCTTCCACCGGTTGGGGCCGGTTCTGGCCCGGCGTCTGTTGCTGACCGGTGACATCATCGAAGCGGGTGAGATCGAGCAGCTCGGAATCTTCACTGACACATGTGCTTCCGGCTCTGTTGCGGCGCGTGCGCAGTACTGGGCCGAGAAGGCGGCGAAGATGCCTGCCGATGGAGTCGTCATCGCTAAGGAAGCGTTCCGTCTTGTCGAGCAGACCCAGGCGTACCACGGTGAGGAAGTCGCGAGCTACCTCTTTCACGCGTTCGGGACCAATCTGCAGTTTGGGCCGGACGAGTTCAATTTCGTCAAAGCGCGCGCACAGCACGGCACCAAAGAAGCGTTCCGGCTACGCGACGAACATTTCCACGTGCCGGAACCAGAATCGTGATCACGTGATTCACGCGGCGGGCATCTTTAACGCGCCCTTAACGCGCCACCGTCGCCTTGGTTCTTCCTCGCTGAACAGATGACTTGGCCGCCTTGCGTTGTCGGGATGATGCCGAAGCTTGAGAACCTGTCTCGATCAAACGGCTGGCGTGGTCGAGGATGCAGTCCAGCCCGTATTCGAAATTGGTTTCGTCGGGAGCCCCGATGCGGTGCCCCTGTCCGGTCACTTGAGCAATCAGCGGAGTAGTTCCCGGATCAATGGCCACGGCGTCCTCGATGGCGCGTGGTTCGCTGTCGGCCGACTGGTTCTTCTCGTACAGCCGATGCAGCACCACCGATCCGCGGACGTGAAGGGAAACCGCCGAGTAGGTGTCGAAGGCGTCCTCGGGTGATAGGCCGGCCTCCACCAGATTAGCGATCGCCCGCTCCATCTCCTGGGCGCCCAATCGCGCCGCTTTAGGGCTAAGAGCGGCGCGAATCAAAATCAAATCGCACAGAATTGGGTTGCCCATGAACGTCTTCCGCATCAACCGTGCATGGTTGCGCAATGTTTCACGCCAGTCGTTGGCTTCGACGTAGGGGGTGGCGAACACATACTTACTCAAGGCGCGGTCGGTCATTGCGTTGAGCAGATCGTCTTTCTTGCGGAAGTACCAGTAGATGCTGGTGACGCCCACGCCGAGGTGCTTCCCGAGCAGCGGCATGCTCAGGTTGTCTATCGAAACCTGCTCTGCGAGTTCGAATGCGCCGCTGATGATGTCATCGGGATTGATGGACCCGCGTTCGCGCCGTTGACGCTTGTCAGCGGTTGCCTGCTTTGCCACTACGGGCACCTCCATCAAGATCTATCGTGTGCATGCGGGCCCCAGCCGTGCTACCGGTTGCAATAAATCTACCGGCAGTTCCTCTTCCACCTGCCTCCACGTAGACGTGTCGCCGTTCGCTACGAGCATCGACCTTACCGGTGGCCATCCGATCACACATTTGGATAGCCAATCGGTTACGCCGGGCGGGGTTGCTTGGGGCGGCTCTCGTGCGGTTCTCCGTCTGCTACTGTAATACCTATCGTAGGCTTTTTGGTATATAAAGCTGGACGGGCGAACATGACCGGGCGCAAGCCATCGCACAGGCTGCGGATCACGCCATGGATCTAGGGTTGGCAAATGCCACAGCGATGGTGGTCGGCGGTGGCCGCGGCATGGGTCTGGCGACAGCCCGTTGTCTTGCCGAAGAAGGCGCCCGCGTAGCGGTGGTTGGCCGCACCCGTTCCACTCTCGACAGCGCAGCGACGGATTTGACGGGTCGCGGTAGCCCGGATGCCCTCGGGATCGTTGCCGACATCGGTGACGCCGGACAGGTCGACAAGGTGTTCGCCGAGCTTGGTGAGCGATGGGACGGCGAACTCAACGTGCTCGTCAATACGGTCGGGCCGGGAGCGCCGGGCAGCTTCGAAGATCTGGCCGACGAACAGTGGCGCCAAGCAGTCGAAGACGGCGTGATGGGCATGGTGCGCTGCGTGCGCTCGGCACTTCCGCTGCTACGCAAGGCTCAATGGTCGCGGATAGTCAACTTCTCGGCACACTCCACGCAACGACAAAGCGGCATGCTGCCCGCCTACACAGCAGCTAAGGCGATGCTGACGAGCGTCTCGAAGAACTTGTCCTTGCTGCTGGCCAAGGATGAAATCCTGGTCAACGTCGTCTCGCCGGGCACCGTCGCCTCCGAGTCGCTGGTCGGGTGGGCAAAGTCGGTCGGTGTCGACGGCGACGACCCGTATCTCCTGATGGAAGCTATCGCCGAGCATTTCGGTCATCCGGCGCAAATGCCGCGAGCCGGCCTGCCGGAGGAAATCGGGCCGGTCGTGGCGTTCCTCGCATCGCGGCGCAACTCCTACATGACCGGAGCCAACATCAACATCGACGGTGGTTCGGACTTCACCTAACCACCGGATCGAAGAAAACGTTTGGCGGACAAAAGGAGTGCACTGTGGCGACGGCTGGCGAGGCGCGTGCGTGGGCACGTGGTGCATTGCGGGGAATCGGCGATTCCCTCTACACCCCGTTCTGTGGCCCCGACGGTGACGACATCGATTGGGGCGCTTACCGGACCCTGGTGCGCTACTGCGTCGGCGATCTGGGGCACCCGATGTTGTGGTGCACCAGCGGTATCGCCGAGTTCTGGTCATTGACCCTGGATGAGCGGAAACGCTTGCTGGAAGAGGCAATCGAGGAGGCGCGCAGCGCCAATCCCGACGTTGTCGTGCAGGCCTGTACCTCGGCCATGACCGCTAAGGACTGCTTGGAGTTGACCCTGCACGCCCAGCAGGCGGGCGCTGACATCGCCTACATCCAAACGCCAATGATGGAGGTGCACGGCGGCGAAGGCGTGCTGCGATTCTTCAAATACATCGCCTCCCGCACAGATATCGCCTTGGGCATGTTCAATTCCCCGTCCTCGGGTTATGTGTTGACCCCGGCCGAAAGCGCGCGGATTTATGACGAGGTGCCCGCGGTCTGCGCTACCAAGGAGGGGGCCTTCCGGCCCGCGAGTAGCCGGTTGCTGCACCAACTGGCGCCCGACCTGGTGCTCTGGGAATGCGACAAGACGGTATACCGCGCCGGATGGCTGCGTGACGGGATCGTCTGCCCGGCACAACTCGGTACTGCCGGCTACCTATTCGAGACTCCGCAGCGGCGATTGCTTTCCGAGTATTGGGATCTTGTGTGCAGCGACAAGCTCGTGGAGGCCATGGACTACGGGCGTGAGTCCGGTCTCGACCAGTTCGACATTGACATCGGATCGTGGTGGACGTGCTATCCGGGACGATCGGATTACTTCACCCACTGGGGTGGTGCGTTCAAATACGCAGCGTCATTGGTGGGTCTACCGGTGGGTGCATATCCCCATTCCCGGCCTCCGCAAGCGGAGTTGCCGCAGGAGGCCACGGCCCAGATCAAGGAAGCCTATCGCCGCCTCGGGCTCATCGAGGCGTAGCCGACCCACCGAAACGCTTGCAGCGCAATAGATCGGCGTGGGCAAAGCAAGAGGCCCGGCCACTGACTGTGACCGGGCCTCCGCCAATCGTTGGCCGCTTACTGTTCGGCCTTTTGGCGCTTCTCCTCCATCTTCGCTTTGCCGCGGGCTTTCTCGGCCGCGGCTTCCTTCTTCGCAGCGCTGCGTTGCGCGTCCGCCTTGTCCTGCTGAGCCTGACCTTCATTCACCAAATCGTTGCGGCCGACGACCGTACCGATCAGTTCTTTGGCTTTCCCAAAAATGCCTTCAATGAGGCCCCTGATCGCTTCGACCGGGCCGCCCTTGACGTCAACCATTGTGTTTCCCTCCCATTGATGGATGGCTTATGTGAGGGCTTCCCTGTGGGCTGATCGATGCAAACGTGTTGACGACGTGGCGCTCGCCACAGCATGCCTTCCCGCACCCATGTGGAGCAGGATCACCCTCCCAGACGACGCGCTGCGCTGACGATTACCACGTGGATCAGACGGGCATACCGCCGTAGTTGGCTGTTTTGGCTTCACCTTGCGGAGAAGACAAACCTACATCGCCTGTCGCTATCGAAAGCATGAAAATATGCTCGCTCTGGGTGTTATCGGCTGGATCATCATCGGCGGTCTGGCCGGCTGGATCGGCAGCAAAATCATGGGAACTGACGCGCAGATGGGTGTTGTTCTCAACGTCGTGGTTGGCATCATCGGTGGCCTGATCGGCGGGTTTCTCCTGCGGGGCTTCGGTGTCAACGTCGCCGGCGGCGGGCTGCTGCTTTCGTTTCTGACGTGTCTGCTGGGCGCGGTGATCTTGCTGGCGGTCGTCCAGCTGGTTACCCGCGGACGAGTGTCCCGTTAGCGAGGGACACCTTCCGGCCTGGCAGCAGCCAGTCGATTCACCAATCGGCCCCTGATGCCGTGGGTAGGCGACCCCGATCCAGTTCGCCCCCTACCGAATGCGCTCTCTACTCGTAGCCGCACCGAGGGTCAGAGTTGTGGTTCAGCGACCCGAAATTCGCTGTTCGGCCACGGTTCGCGAGAGCGTGGCGGCAGTTGTGGAATGCAGTACCGATAGGTATACAGTATGCGTACAAAGTATCGCTGGATCCGGTAGGTAATCGTGAGGAGGTGCCGGGGAAGATGTCCGGCGGCGACGGTGCTTCCGAAGACGCGGTGCTCTACGAGGTCACGGGGAGCGGTGTCGCAGTCCTCACGTTCAATCGCCCGGATCGCCTCAACGCCTGGGGCCCCGACATCGCTGCCGGGTTCTACGCCGCGATTGACCGCGCTGAACAGGACCCGGGCATCCGGGTGGTCGTGGTGACCGGCCGGGGCAGGGGGTTCTGTGCCGGCGCGTATCTGGGCACGCCGAGTTCGGCGGCGACCTACAGCGAGACAATGGAGAATGCGAGTCAGACAAATCTGGCCGATTTGGTCGGGGAACGCCCACCTCATTTCGTGACTACGCTGCGCAAGCCCGTCATTGCGGCCATCAACGGTCCCTGTGTCGGCATCGGTCTGACCCAGGCGCTGATGTGCGATGTCCGGTTTGCGGCCACAGGCGCCAAATTCGCCGCGGTGTTCGCTCGCCGCGGACTGATCGCCGAGTTCGGCATCTCCTGGATACTGCCGCGCTTGACGACATGGGGCGTCGCTCTCGACCTGTTGTTGAGCGGCCGCACTTTTCTCGCCGAGGAGGCAGCCGACCTGAGCCTCGTCAAGGAAGTCGTCGCGCCCGAAAATCTGATGAAGCGTGCCCTCGACTACGCGGAGGACATCGCCGCAAACTGCTCGCCGGCTTCCATGGCAGTGATCAAAAGGCAGGTATACGCTGACGCCACTCGCGATGTCGCAGAAGCCACTTCGCGTGCCGAGGTCCTGCTGCATGAGGCGATGCCGCGGCCGGACGTCATCGAGGGCATCACGAGTTTCCTCGAGAAGCGGCCGCCGCAGTTTCCCTCGCTTACTGCGACCGACGTTTAGTGTTCGCCGGTAATACCGGAAAGGATGATCATGGTTAACTTGGGTTACAAGGCGATTGACGTCGACAATCACTACTACGAGCCGCTGGATGCCTTTACCCGGCACCTGGACAAAAAGTTCCGCAGGCGTGGCGTTCAGATGTACAGCGACGGCCGGCATACCCAGGCGATCATCGGCGACCGGGTCAACCGTTTCATTCCCAACCCCACGTTCGATCCGATCATCGTGCCGGGCTGCCTGGACTTGCTGTTCCGCGGCGAGATTCCCGATGGCGTCGATCCGGCGTCCTTGATGCACGTCGAAAAGCTTGAGATGCGACCGGAATACCAGAACAGAGAGGCCCGCGTCGCGGTGATGGACAGCCAGGGCATCGAGACGGGCATCATGTTTCCGACGTTCGGTTGCGGAGTAGAAGAAGCGCTCAAGGACGACGTAGCGGCCACGATGGCATCGCTGCACGCCTTCAATCTGTGGCTCGACGAAGACTGGGGCTTCGACCGGGACGATCACCGCATCCTCACGACGCCGATGATTTCCTTCGCCGACCCGCAGCAGGCGGTCGAGGAAGTGGATTTCGTCCTAGACCGCGGCGCGCGACTGGTCCATGTACGGCCCGCTCCAGTGCCCGGTGTGCCGAAGAACCGCTCACTCGGGCACCCGTCGCACGATCCGGTCTGGGCCCGCCTCGCCGAGGCGAATGTCCCGGTGGCATTCCATCTGGGTGACAGCGGGTATCTGAAGATCGCCGGCATGTGGGGCGGCAAGGACACCTTCGAAGCCTTCGCCGCGCCCGACCCGCTGGACAAGATCCTCGTTGACGACCGGGCGATTCACGACACCATGGCGTCGCTGATCGTGCACGGGGTTTTCGATAGGCATCCCAAGTTGCGGGTCGCCAGCATCGAGAACGGCTCCGAGTGGGTGCACCGACTCGCGAAACGTTTGAAGAAGACGGCGAACCAACAGCCACGCTGGTTCCCCAACGACCCGGTCGACGCGCTGCGCGAGCATGTTTGGGTGTCGCCGTACTACGAGGAGGACTTAACCGCCCTAGCCGAGAAAATCGGCGTCGACCGAATCTTGTTCGGCTCCGACTGGCCGCATGGTGAAGGCTTGGAGTCGCCATTGTCGTTCACTGAGGAACTCAAGGGATTCAGTGAAACGGACATTCGAAAGGTCATGCGCGACAACGCATTGGAGTTCCTGGGCGTGAAAGCGGCCGTGGCAGCCTAGTCAGAGCAGAGTCAAAGCAGCCAAGCATGATGTCTTTTATCGCCTTTAAGCTCAGGTGCACCCCGTGACCGAATGGACCGTCGGGGCTGTGCTCGACGCTATCGCCGACGTGGTTCCCGACCGGCTGATGACCGTCTGCGGAAACCGCAGAAGCACATACGCTGAATCGGCGCGCCGAACCAACAGACTGGCGAACTACCTCAGCGACAAAGGCTTCGGTGTCTACGCTGCGCGCGAGACGCTCGAGCGTTGGGAATGCGGCCAGGACCGTATCGCACTCATCATGTACAACGACCTGTACCCGGACATGGTGATCGGATGCCTCAAGGCACGCACCGTCCCGGTCAACGTGAACCACCACTACTCGCCACGTGAGATCCGCGACCTGCTCGACTATGTTCGGCCCCGGGGCATCATCTATCACCGATCGCTCGGCGCCCGGTTCGCCGAAGTTTTGCCTCCCACGGGTACCGAGTTATTGATATCCATCGACGATGAAAGCAACGCTCCCGAACTGCCGGGCGCAGTCTCGCTGGATGATGCCTTGGCAGCCCGCAATTCGGACCTCGATCTGGTGGGGTCGCCGGACGATTTGATCATGATGTGTACCGGCGGAACTACGGGACGCCCAAAGGGCGTGCTGTGGCGACAGAGTGATATGTACGTGTCGTCCATGGTGGGGGCCGACCACGCGAGCGTCACCGAGATCCACGACAAGGTTCTGGGCGGCGGTCAATCGTGGTTTGCGGTTTCTCCGCTGATGCATGCCGCCGGCATGTGGACCGCGTTCGCGGCGCTCTGCGCCGGCCTGCCGGTGGTGCTCTACGACGACCGCAACAAGCTCGACGTACGGTCGGTGTGGGAAACCGCCGAGCGCGAAAAGGTGGGCATGATGACGATGGTCGGCGACGCCTACGCCGGGCCGTTGGTCGCCGAACTGCGGGCTCACCGATATGACTTGTCGTCGCTGAACGCGATCGGCACCGGCGGGGCTGCCACCAATGCGAAATACAAAAGGGCACTGATGGAATGCCTGCCGCACATCACCATCATCGAGGGCTACGGATCTTCGGAGACCGGCAATATGGCCTTCGGGCACAGCCGCAACGGCAACGCGAGCGAAACGTTTGAACCCAGGGTCGGCGCCTGGGTCGTCTCTGCCGACCGCAGCCGGTTCTTGCAGCCCGGTGACCAGGAGATCGGCTGGGCCGCCAGGACCGGCCGGATTCCGCTCGGGTACTTCAGTGATCCTGAAGCCACCCAACGGACCTTCCCGGAGATCGACGGTCAGCGTGTGGTGATACCGGGCGACCGCGCATCCGTTGAAAAGGACGGCACCATCCGCCTTTTCGGCCGCGATTCACTGGTTGTGAACACCGGTGGCGAAAAGGTGTTCGTCGAAGAGGTCGAGGACGTACTGCGCGCACATCCGGGCATCGCCGACGCATTGGTCGTAGGACGGCCAAGCGAGCGGTGGGGCCAAGAAGTCGTAGCGCTCGTCGCGACGCACCCAGATGCCGACCTCACCGGAGACGACCTCTACACCGTGTGCACCGCACAGCTGGCGCATTTCAAAGCGCCAAAAGCATTCATCTTCGTCGAGCGGGTTCAACGGCTGGGCAACGGCAAGCCGAACTATCGATGGGCCAGAGAAAGAGCCGTGCAGCAGCTTCCGGCTGCCGCACTGGTGTCCTCAGATCCCGAAGGAAGTCATGAACACCAAAGCGATTGACTGCCTGGTCAACGTGCACTTCGGCGAAGCCGAAGCCCAGCCCACGTGGATGCTCAAGGTGAGGGACGACTACTTCAAGGGACCGGAGTCGATGTTCGCCCCGGTCGATCTACCCGAACTGCTCGCGGAGATGGACGAACAGGGTGTGCAAAAAGCGATCCTGATGGACTCGCTTGCCAATCCGTCCACCACCGCGCGCAAGTTCGTCGAGGCCATGCCGGACCGGTTCGCACTGGCCATGGGTGGGGTCAACTTGCTGCGTCCGGTGCCTGCGCTGCGCGAACTGACCGCTATCGTCGGTGACCTGCCGATCGCTTACGCGGTAGTCGGACCGAGCTTTTGGGGCGATGGGCAATATCCGCCCAGCGACGCCGTTTACTATCCGCTCTACGCCAAGTGCGCAGAACTCAACCTTCCGTTGTGCATCAACACTGGTATCCCGGGACCGCCGATACCCGGAGAGGTGCAGCATCCTATGCATCTGGATCGGGTATGCGTGCGGTTTCCCGAACTACGGCTGTGCATGATTCACGGAGCCGACCCGTGGTGGGACGTCGCGATCCGGTTGCTGCTCAAGTACGCCAACCTGCGCCTGATGACATCGGCGTGGTCACCTAAGCGACTGCCGGAAAGTCTGCTGCACTATATGCGCACGCGTGGTCCCAACAAGGTGATCTATGCGTCGGACTGGCCGGTGTTGCCCATGCGCCGAGTGATACCTGAAGCCCGTGCGCTTGATCTGCCCGCCGACGTGCTGGACAACTACCTTTACAACAACGCGCAGGACTTCTTCTTCGGCGACCGCGCTTAGAACAGGGGCTAGGAAACGATGGACCGCTTCGAATTGCGAAGACTGGACTACAGTCTGTCCGACGACCACGTGGATCTGCAGAATGCGTACAAGCAATTCTTCAAGACCCACTGCTCGATCGAAACAGTGCGCGCCGCAGAACCATCCGGTTTCGACAAGAACTTGTGGGAGCGGTTGTGCGCGATGGGCGCGACCACGATGGCGCTACCGGAGTCCTGTGGCGGCGACGGGGCGACGCTAGTCGACCTCACCCTGGTGGCCGAGGAGATCGGCCGGTCACTGGCGCCGGTTCCGTGGATCGACCACGTGTGCGCCGCCCGGCTGCTGGCGCGTCTGGGAGCGTTGGATGCCGATACCGCCGGCCTGAGCCCACTAGTTAGTGGAGAACAACTCGCCGCACTCGATGCACGGATCGACAATTCGCAGGGTATCCGGCTGATTCCAACGGGATCGATTGCCGACCACATCATCGTCCGTGACGGCGGTAAGGTCGTGCGCCTGACCTTTGCCACTCATCCGGCGAAGGTCGACAACATCGGCCGGTTGCCGATGGCCTGGGTGGATCCGGCCACCGCCGACACTCGCGCGGTCGTAGCTGAAGGACCCGATGCGCTGGCGGATTACCAACGGGCGCTGGACGAATGGCGGTTGCTGACCGCGGCGGCCTTAGTGGGTCTGGTCGAGGAGACGATGACCATCGCGGCCGAGTTCGCCAAGACCCGCTACACGCTGGGGGTTCCCATCTCCACGCTGCAGGCCATCTCGCACCCTCTTGCGAATATGGCCATCACCGTTCAGGGCGGACGTAACCTCGCTCGGCGTGCCGCCTGGTTCCTGGACAACGAACCCGATGAGCGGCCAGAGTTGGCGCCGTCGGCGTTTGTGTTCATGGCCGAGGAGGCCGCCAAGGCGGCGACGATGGCGGTCCACATCCAAGGCGGCCTTGGGGTTTCGGCCGAAGCCGCGGCGACTGCGTATCTGGTGCGCGCCAGGGGATGGCCACTGGCCGGCGGCGATCCGGGCGTCGCCGCCCAGCGGGTCGCCGAGATCGTGGCCGCCCGCGAGAGTGCACCGCAAACCGCGCGGGTCTAGGGCAGGAGCAAGACGATGGATTTCTCCAGGGTCGAGCTGTCCGAGGAAGACAAGGCCTTCCTCGAGGAGGCACGGAGCTTTCTGGGTACACATATGACCGAAGAGGTCAGGCGTCGAGACCGCGAGACGGGCGACAACTTCGACGAAGGTCTGCACCTGAAGCTCGGCGCCGCAGGGTATCTGGCTAAGGAGTGGAAGCCGGAATCCGAAGGCGGGTTCAGCCGCGTACGGCGCCGCATCTGGGAGCTGGAGAAGCGGCGGGCACACGTACCGTGGGTGACGTGGGGGACCACCGCCATGGTGGCGCGCTCGGTGGCCAAGTTCGGATCACCGGAACTGCGTGATGAGGTACTACCGAAAGTCTTCAGCGGCGAAGTTCGGCTGTGCCTTGGCTACACCGAGCCCGAAGGCGGCTCCGATGTCGCCACCTGCAAGACCCGCGCGGTGCGCGACGGTGATGCGTGGATTATCAACGGGTCCAAGATGTTCACTACCGGTGCGCATAACTGCCAGTACGTGTTTCTGATCACCAACACCGCCCCGGATACGCCGAAACACAAGAGCCTGACCATGTTTCTGGTCCCGCTGGATTCGCCGGGCATTGAAATCCAGGGGGTTCGCACCGTGGACGGCGACCGCACCAACATCGTCTACTACAGCGACGTCCGCGTTGACGACAAGCATAGGCTGGGCGACGTCAACGCGGGCTGGACAGTGCTGCGCGAGCCGCTCAACGTCGAACACGGTGCGGTCGCTGCCGCACCCGACGGTTTGCAGGACACGTCAATCATGATGCATCAGGCCGGGTCTATGGCCGAGGCGGTCGACAAGGCCGCGGCGCGCGTGACTCAGCCCGATCCCGACGGGCGCCGGCTGATAGACGACAAGTCGGTCACCTATCGGCTGGGCCGCAGCGTCGCCCGATTGGAAGTTGCACTGTCGGCTCCGAGCATCTTCGGCCGGGTCGCCATCGCACAAACGATGCGCGACATCTCCCCGGACCTGATGGACATACTCGGAGCCGCATCGGCTCTCCCGTTCGGGACCGACGGAGCGGCCGACGACGGCAGCGCCGAATACGCCTACAGGTTCGCTCCTTTGGTGGGGATCTACGGTGGCACGCTGGAGGTGTTCCGCAACATGATCGCTCAATACATGCTTGGGCTGGGCAAGCCCAACTACTCAGTGCCGGTGAAGAAAACGTCTTGATACCGGCTCAGGTCGTCAGGATTGTGGCGGCCGCGGTGCCGGGCGCCCCGTAAACCTGTGCAAACCCGACTTGCGGAGCTCCGGGGACCTGGCGGTCACCGGCCTCGCCCCGCAATTGGCGCACCAGCTCGTGCACCTGGCGCAGCCCGGACGCTCCGATCGGCTCGCCGTTGGCGATCAGCCCGCCGTCGGTGTTGACCGGCATCGTGCCAGTGATCTCGGTGGCCCCGTCGGCCAACAGTTTCTCCTGGTCGCCATCGGCGCAAAATCCAGCCTCGGACATGTGGATCAGCTCCGCGCCCGCGTCGGTGTCTTGTAGCTGAATGACGTCGACCTCGTCCGGCGGCACGCCGGCTCTTTCGAACGCCGCCTTGGCCGCGTAAACGGTCGGCGAGGCGTCCTCGTCGACCGGCGCGTAGGTGGTGTTCACCTCGTAGGCGCCGTACCGGCGGGTGCGGACTTCGACCGCGCGGACGTATACGGGTTTGGCGGTGAATCGTTGCGCGATATCGGCGCGGCACATCACGACTGCGGCAGCGCCTTCGTCCGGAGTGCAGAACATGTATTGGGTTAGCGGATAGTTCAGTATCGGCGAGTTGAGGATGTCCTCTTCGCAGATCGGCTTGCGGCGAAAGGCGTTGGGGTTCAACGCTCCATTGCGGAAGTTCTTGGCCGCGACCTTGGCCAGCGTGCCGGTCGAGATGCCGTGGTCGTGCAGGTAGCGGTTGGCCTTCATGCCGAAGAACTTGGTGGTGAGGTATTGGCCGTTCTCGGCGTACCAGCTTGGCATCCCGACCAGCGCCGGGTCTTCGGTGAAGGCGCCGCGCGGGTGCTTGTCCATACCGATGGCGATACCGATGTCATAGTCACCCAACCGGATGCCGTCGGCGCAAAGCTTGGTCGCGCTGGCGGCCGTGGCGCAGGCGTTGAACACATCGGTGAACGGGATACCGGTGAGGCCGACCATGCCGACGATTGCGTCCGGATTGGCCACCGTCCAGCTGCCACCGACCGCGAACTGAATGTCCTTCCAGTCGATGCCTGCGTCGGCGAGCGCGAGCCGGATGGCGTCGGCGCCCATCTGCATCGCGGACTTGCCCTCGAAGCGACCGAACGGGTGCAGACCCACGCCGATGATGGCCACGTCATTCATGCGATAGCTCCCGACTCCTTCAGTTCGGCGATGCGGTCCCAGTCCATGCCAAGCTCCATCAGAACGAGTTCGGTGTGTTCGGATGCCTGCGGCGCCCTGGTTGTCACCAGCGGTTCGTGGTTGAACTGCACCGGCCCGCGTACGACCTTGAACGGTGTTCCGCCACTGGCTAGTTCGACTTCGGCGATCATGTCGTTGGCGATGGCTTGCTCGTCGTCGGCGAGGTCGAGGAGGCTCTGGAAGGGGGCCCACTGACCCTTCATCGTTTTCAGCTGCTGGCGCCAGTAGTCAAAGGGCTTGCTGGCGAAGGCCTTTGTAATCAGTTCGGCCGCCGCGTCCGCGTTCTGGATCAACGGGAGCACGTCGGCAAAGCGTGGGTCGTCAGCGGCCTCGGGGATGCCGAGATGCTCGAAGGTGTCGCGGATCAACCCGGTCGGGCTGATGATGCACAGGTTGATCGTGCCACCGTCGGCGGTTAGGTAGTTGCCCATGAACGGATTCACCGACGGGTTGGCGGACCCCGGCATCGCGTTGCGCATGACCTCCCCGGTTTCCATGCCCTGCGTCATGCTTGCCCCCGCCGCCCACCAAGCCGTGCTCAGCAACGACACGTCGACCTCGAGGGCCTCGCCGGTGCGTTCGCGATGCAACAATGCGGCCGAGATGCCACCGGCGATGTTCATGCCGCCGATGGAGTCGCCGAAGGCGGGAATGCCTTGTGGGAGTGCGCCTCCCAGCTCCTCCGGTGTCAACGCGTAGCCGATGCCGCTGCGGGTCCAGAATGCGGTCCCGTCGTAACCACCGACGTCGCGCTCGGGTCCCTTGTCACCGTAGGCCGTACCGCGGGCATAGACGATGTTCGGGTTTACCGCGCGGATGTGCTCCACGTCGAACTTGTTCTTCTGCCGCTGCGCGGGCATGTAGTTGGTCAGAAAGACGTCGGAGGTCTTGGCCAGTTCGTAAAGCACCTCCTGGCCGCCCGGCCTGGAAACGTCGATCCCGACGCTGCGCTTGCCCCGGTTGGGATGTTCCATCAGTGGATGTCGGTCCGGGTTGACCTGGATGCCACCCATGTTGAGGAAGCCGCGCTGGGTGTCGCCGCGCACCGGGTGCTCGACCTTGATGACGTCTGCGCCCCAGTCGGCGAGGATGGCTCCTGCGGCCGGGACGAACGTGAACTGCGCGAGCTCCAGGACTCGAAAGCCCGCCATTACCTTGACCATTTCCTCAGACCCTACTTTGCGTCGAACGTCACCGGAAGCGCCGTCGGCGAACGGAAGGGCTGACCATGGATGTGCGGATCACCATCGGTCAGCAGGTTGACGTTGGCCAACCGGCTCAGCAGGCGTTCCAGTGCGACGCGGGTTTCCAGCCGCGCCAGGTGAAGGCCTAAACACGTGTGCTCACCGGCCGCGAAGGAGATGTGCGGCACATGTTTGCGGAAGATGTCGAATTCTTCCGATCGTTCCCAGCGCCGCTCGTCGCGATTCGCAGAACCCATGCACACACCAATCACCGAGCGCGCCGGAATCTTGACCCCATCCAACTCGGTGTCCTCGGTCGTGAAGCGCTGCACAGTGGTCAGTGGCGTCTCAAAGCGCAGCCCTTCCTCGATTGCCTGGCCGGTCAGGTCGGGGTCGGCTTGCACCGCGGCGAACTGGTCGGGATGGGTGAGAAGCAGGTACAGCAGATTTCCCGACGACCGGTACGTGGTCTCCAACCCGGCGGGCAACAGCAGACGCAGGAAGGAGTAAATGGCTTCGTCACTGAGCTTTTCGCCATCGATCTCCGCGGTGACCAGGTCGCCGATGATGTCCTCGGTAGGCTTGGATTTGCGCCGCTCGATCTGCTCGAGGAAGTAATCCTTGAGTGCCGCCGACGCCTCGAAGGCTCGTTCGTAGTCGACGTTGTAGCTGATCAACTGCACGGCACGCTTGCGGAACATCGGCAGGTCTTCGCCGGGCAGTCCCAGTAGTTGGGCGATGACGCGGGTGGGAAACTCGAAGGTGAAATTGCGGACCAGGTCGGCTTCGCCGGTGTCGATGAACTCGTCGATCAGCGCGTTGCAGATCGGCCGCACAATGGTGGGCTCCCATCGAGCCAGCGCCTTGGACTTGAACGCCGCGGACACCAGGTTGCGATGGTCGCGATGCTTCTTTCCGTCCATGGCCAGAATGGTGGGCCCCATGAACAGTCCGATCGTTTTGTCGTACGGTTTGGAGCTGAAAACCAGGCCGTCCCGGAAGACCTTGTTCACCGCGTCGAATGACATCGCGGAGTACTCGCGCTTAGGCACCAGGGACTCGGGCGTCTTGGAGTAGTCCATGACCGTCCCGCAGAACACGCCGGCCGCGTGGCGCTTCTGGGCAAAGAATGGGTAGGGGTCACGCAGGTTGACGGTCTGATCGTCGGTGCCGGCGGCGTGAACGTTGGTCGTCACCTGGGTCTCCAGCATCTTCAGCGTGAACGAAAAGTCCTTGCGTATGATCGTACTGTAATTATTACAGTAGACAATATGGGCGCGTTCGCGAGAAGCTTGGTACCTGATTGCTTGTGTCCGCGTCAGCGGCCGGTGTGAGCTGCACCCGGGTTCGTCAGTCTCGCGGCGCGGGCCAATAGGCCGGCATATCGCGCACCGAGTAGACGAGGCATCGCTGCCATCGCACGCCCGTCAGGCCCAATGAGGATCCTGGCTCGGTTCTTCTCGGTTCCTCGAAGAATGAGCTGGGCGGCCTTCGCCGGAGAGGTGAGCGCCGCGCGTTCAAACAGTTTCGCTGCGAGGTCAGGATCCTCGGCATCCGCGATGCGCATGTTGGCTCCAAAGTTGGTACGCACGACACCTGGATGCACGCAATGCACAGTCACGGGACGGCGCTCGATGATCATCTCCTGGCGCAGCGCCTCCGTGAAGCCACGCACCGCGAACTTCGAAGTGCTGTAGGCGCCTTGGTAGGGAACCGCGATGAGACCAAAGGCGCTAGACAGGTTGACCAACCGTGCGGGGCGTTGCGAAGAACCCGACTCGATGAGCTGCGGCAGGAAGGCCTTGGTCCCGTTGACAACGCCGCCGATGTTGATGCCGATGAGCCAGTCATAGTCCGTCCAGGACATTTCTGCCACGCTGGCGAAGAGATCAACTCCGGCATTGTTGAACACCATTGATGCGGGACCGAGCTGGCGTCGCACGTCTTCGGCGAAAGTCAGCACTGCGTCGCGGTCAGCGACATCGACGTGATACGTCGTGACGTGGCCGGGACGGCAAGCTGCCTGGGTTTCCGCCAGACCCTGCTGGTCGATGTCGGATGCTGCGACGTGCGCCCCGTCCTGAGTAAGCGCGCGTGTCAAGGCGCGGCCGATGCCGGAGCCGGCACCGGTGACGATGGCGACGCGGTCTTGGTATTTCATGAATTCCCTTGTTCCACTTCGGCCTCGACAATCGCTCGGATTCGGTTAGCCAGTCA
Organism: uncultured Actinomycetota bacterium; assembly: GCA_963784665.1. GTDB lineage: Bacteria > Actinomycetota > Actinomycetes > Mycobacteriales > Mycobacteriaceae > Mycobacterium. The sequence continues at coordinate 152,388 of CAWASA010000012.1, read as the reverse complement.
CGGCTTGTTCGCGTGCCCATCGGTAGTCGGCCTTGCCCGACGGGCTGCGCTCGATCACCGTGCGGAAGACGATCGCTTTCGGGAGTTTGTAGCGAGCCAAGGATTGCGCGGCGTGCGCGACCAGCTCGTCGGCGTCGGCATGAGCGCCTTCGGCCAGCGCCACGACGGCAACGACCTCCTGGCCCCACCGCTCGCTCGGCCGTCCGGCGACCACCACGTCGGCCACCGAGGGATGCGACGCGATCGCGGTTTCGACCTCCTCGACGAAGATCTTCTCGCCACCGGAATTGATGGTCACCGAATCGCGGCCCAGCAATTCGATGGTGCCGTCGGCGCGGTGCCGCGCGCGGTCGCCGGGCACCGCGTACCGCACGCCATCGATCACCGGGAACGTCGCCGCGGTTTTGGCAGCATCGCCCTTGTAGCCCAGCGGAACGTAGCCTCGTTGTGCCAGCCAGCCCATGCCATCGTGACCAGGTTGCAAGATCGTGGCCAGGTCCTCGGCCGCCACGAAGGTATCCGGTCCGGCATTGAATGTGCCGGTTGATACCGCCCCCGACGTTGACATGTGGTGCATCTGCGCCCCGGTCTCCGAGGATCCGACACCGTCGACGACAACGGCGTTCGGCAGGGCTTCGATCAAGCGTTGCTTGACGAACGGGGTCAGCAGGGCGCCCCCGTTGGCGACCACCGTCAACGATGACACGTCGGCGATGCCCTTCTCGATGGCGGCGATCAAAGGTCGCGCCATCGCGTCACCGACCAACGTCACGACCGGCACCTGCTCACGCTCGATGGTGCGGACCACGTCTTCAGCGTCCAAATGCTCGACCACTGACGGAAAGACGATGGACTGCCCCGTGGTCAATGCGGTCATCACTGTCCACTGGGCGGCGCCGTGCATCAGTGGCGGTAGCACCATCACCTTGGCACCGGGGCCGATAGCCGTTCGCGCCACGATCTCATCGACGGAACTTGCGGGCTCGCCCGTCATGAGATTGCGCCCGCCGAAGGACGTCATAAAGATGTCATGCTGGCGCCACAGCACTCCCTTTGGCATCCCCGTCGTGCCACCCGTGTACAGGACATACAGATCATCGGGTGAATGCTGCGCCGGCGGTGGCGCCGGGGAACTGGATGCGACGATACTCTCGTAATCCACTGCGCCGTAGACCAAGTCGTTACCTGAGTCGTCGGCGATCTGAATCAGCACTCGCAGCTGCGGAAGTTCCGGCAGTACTTCGGCTACTCGCGGCGCGAACGCGGCGTGGTAGATCAGCGCGGTTGCTCCCGAATCCGCCAGCAGATATTGCAGCTCACTTTTGACATACCGGAAGTTGACGTTGAACGGGGCAACTCGGGCTTGGAATGAGCCGAGCAACGCCTCGACAAACTCGTTTCCGTTGTAGGCGTAGATGCCAAGTAGGTCTTGGCCCACCTCGTGGCCGGCAAGTGCGGAGCGCTCGGTGTGGCACCCCAGTCCCCGCGAGTGCAGATATGCGGCGAGACGGTTCGACCGTTCGATCACCTGTCCATAGCTGTAGCGCTGTTCACCCCGGATCAGCAGGTGGCGATCGGGGATTGCGGCCGCTACGGCTTTTGCGACGGCGGGTACCGTGAACTGTGTTGTGGTATCGGACATCTTGCCTTTCAAGGCTGGTGGGGGAGCAGGCGGACCATCAGGCCGTTGGCTTCAGTGAGCAGCGTGCCATCAACGGCCGTCATCGTAGCGGAGATGAAGATCTTTCTGCCGTCGATGTCGGTGATGCGGCCGTGGGCAGCCAACGGTTCGTCGATCGGGGTGATGTTGCGGTAGTCGACGTGCAGGTATGCCGTGCGAGTGGGGGAACGGCCGGCTTCAGAAGACACCGAGACCACCATTCCGAATAGCCAGTCATAGAACAGCGGGATCATGCCGCCATGCACGGCGTTGTTTCCGCCCACGTGGGATCGGGTGAAGTGTCCTGTCATGGTCACGCCGTTTGGTCCGGATTCGGTGACGGTCCATGGTGGCAGTAGGGGATGACCCAACCCGGGCAGTTCGATGACTCGGCCGGCCGGTGCCTGGCCTTCCGGCACCTGGTGCCCGTCCAGTAACGCGCAGGCGTTTTCGACGTGCTGGGCCGCGGTGGTCCACATCGACCAGTCCGGGTTGGTGGACACCGTGAGATCCTGCAGGTGGCGCATCGCGGCAACGAACCTGCCAAGTTCGGGGGGCGCGTCGTCGGCCGGTCTGATTTCGGGAAAGCCGCCTCGTGAATCTTTGAGTTCCCCGGGTGCAGTGTCGGTCATGGCTGCTCCCATACCCGCAGCAGATCGTCGGTTGTGGTGATGGTCGCGAGCAGCGACAGCGTGTTGGCGATGACTGCTGCACCGTACTCAGTGGGTATGCCGGCAACGGCGTCCTGGGGGACGATGACGCGATAGGCGGAGTTGACGGCGTCCATGACGACGTTGGGGATCGCTATATTCAGCGAAACACCGACCACCACGATGGTGGACACCCCGAGGTTGCGTAGCACGGCGTCGAGGTCGGTGCCGCCCATCGGTCCGACGCCATGCCAGCGGCTAAGAACCAGATCGGTTGGCTCAGGACCTAATTCGGGCAGCAGGGCCGCGCCGGGAGTGCCGGGAGCGATGTCGACCCCTTCATGTCCGAGGCCGCGTCCAATGGCGAAGATCTTGGCGTTGTGGTTGGAGCCGAGGCCGTCGGGTCGTCGCTGCACCAAGCAGTGCACGACGCGCACCCCGGCCGCCCGCGCCGCCGGCAACAGCCGCACGATGTTGGGTAGCGCAACGCGACGCGCTTCCTCGGCGAGTAGCGCCAGCCCGGCGTGCGGGCCTATGACCGCCCCCTGGCACTCCTGGGTGAGGATCGCGGTGTGCTCAGGCGCCGCGAGTTCCGCTAGTTCAGTCATCCTTGGCACGACGTTTCAGCGGGCGGCACCTCATAGAACTGAGTCGCCCACTTACGCAGTGCCATATACCCTTTCGCATCGACCTTGGAGAGTGGTGGATGCTCCACGTACTTTTGGTAGCGCCAGATTTCCAGATCGTCAAAGACGGTGGACAGGAACTGCTTTTCGATGAGCTCGCGCAGATCACCGTGCGGCACGTCGGAGGTGTCGCCGGCGATTCGTGGCCACCAGATTGAGTAGAACAGGTCCGAACACTCGTCATCGACCGGTGTGCAGGTGAAAATCAGCCGATGATTCTGCGCACCCTCGAAGACGCTGATCGCTCCGCCGAGACCGAACAAGTGGCTGTGGAACCGCAACGCGAGATCCTCGGAGTTATCGCTACGCGCGTCCGGCCAACCGGCAATGAATTGCCATTCGTGGTCGACGATCTTCCAGTCCAGCATCCTGGGCGTCACCGTGGCGTGGTGCACATACTCGAAATGGGCGCTGTCGGGGGCGTTCTCCGCCACGATCTGCGGATGCACCGGTTCGCGCTCCGCACGCCGGGAGAACTCCGGATATGCCCGGTAGTAAGCCGCCGGGTCGGTCTCGAATTGCGGGAACTTGCGAAAGATGTCCGGCATTTCCCACTGCGGCTCCTTGCCGTCGGGCTGATGCCAGATGAACACGCAGTCGTACTGCTCCCGGACAGGAAACGCCCGCAACCGTAGCGCGCGGTTGGGTCGGTCCGGTTGATAGGGAATGTATCGATTGGTGCCGTCCGGGCCCCAGCGCCACCCGTGGAAGGGGCACTCGACGCAGTCGCCCACTACCTTGCCGCCGTGACCGAGGTGGGCGCCGAGGTGTTTGCAGTGCGCTTCCAGAACATGCAACTCACCGGACTCGTCGCGGTAGGCGACCAAGTCTTGGCCGAAGTACTGCAGGGGTCGGACCTCGCCGACGGGGAATTCGGGGGACCACCCGACCATGAACCACCCAGTGACCTTCCAAGTGAAGGGTACTTTCACGCCGAAGCCTCCGTCTGGCTGATACTAAATCCGTTACAGTATAGATTTCAGCAGTTCGTCCCCCGCGCGGCAAGGGAGCTTTATGAATGGAGACGGCGTTCGGACGGCTGACGAACCCACGCAGTTCGACGCTCTCGTTATCGGGGCCGGATTCTCCGGGTTGTACATGTTGCATAGGCTGCGGCAGCTGGGAATACGGACCCGGGTTCTCGAGATAGCCGAAAACGTCGGCGGAACGTGGCTGTTCAACCGATACCCGGGTGCACGGTGTGACATCGAAAGCATCGAGTACTCGTACAGCTTCTCGGAAGAGATTCAGCAGGAATGGGTTTGGACGGAGTCGATGCCGGCCCAGCCCGAGATCGAGGCCTACCTGAACTTCGTCGCCGACCGGTTGGATCTTCGCCGGGACATCCAGTTCGACGCCAAGGTCGTCGCGATGACGTTCGACGAAGACGCGAGCGCCTGGGTGGTGCGAACCGAAGCCGGCGAGACTTTCCAGACCCCGTTTGTCGTCGCCGCCTCGGGGATCCTGTCGGTGCCGCTGGAACCCGACATCCCCGGGATGGACACCTTCGCCGGAACGTCTCTGTTCACCAGCCGCTGGCCAAAAGAGGGCTTCGATCTCACCGGAAAGCGGGTCGGCGTCATCGGCACCGGCTCGACCGGTGTTCAGCTCATCCCCATCGTGGCCCGGGAAGCCTTACAGCTCGATGTGTTCCAGCGGTCGCCGGGATACACCCTGCCCTGGCAGGTGCGGCGATTCGAGCCAGGCGAGCTGGACGAGATGAAAGCCCAATACGGCGAAATCCGTGCGGCCCAACGGTCACACCCGATCGGCGCGGCGCGTCTGAGCGCCTTCTCGGTGCTGTTCGAGATGCTGGGCAGGCCGCCGTTGAAGTCGGCGACGCGCGACGAGCAAGTGCGCGCCATCGAGGAGAACGGCGTAATGGGGGCGCTGAGTTGGGGTGACATCTTCTTCGACATCGAAGCCAACCGGATGGCCGCCAAGCTGTACGGCGAGGCGGTCGCCCGGATCGTCAAGGAACCGAAAACAGCGGCTGCTTTGGTGCCTGAGCATCCCTTCGCTTGCAAGCGCCCGATCATCGACTACGGCTACTACGAGACATTCAACCGAGATAACGTCACACTCGTCGACCTACGCAAGGAGCCGATCCGCGAGGTGAAACCGACCGGCATCCGCACCGAACACGATGTGTACGAGCTGGACGCCATCATCTATGCCACCGGGTTCGATGCTATGACTGGTGCGCTGAGCCGGATCGATATCCGGGGTCGGGACGGGATCTCGCTTGCCGAATTCTGGGCCACCCAGGGGCCGCTGTCCTATCTCGGGTTGGCGGTTGCCGGCTTCCCAAACCTGTTCATGGTCCAGGGCCCTGGCAGCCCGAGTGCGACAACGAACTTCCTCGCCGCGCTGGAGCAGCATGTGGAGTGGATCAGTGACTGCATCGCATACCTGCGCGACAACGGAATTCGCAGCATCGAGACGCTGGCCACCGCTCAGCAGGAGTGCATCGACCACACCACCGCGCTCGTCGCGCCGACGGTGCTGGTCCACCCGTCCTGCAACTCCTGGTACAACGGCGGCAATGTGCCGGGCAAAAAACGGATGTACATGGGCTATACCGGCGGAATCCCCGAATACCGGCGCCGCTGCGATGAAATCGCGGCCAGCGGATACACCGGTTTCAAGCTGGCGTAAATGAACGTCATGTCGAGGGCATCGCGCGGGCTGAGCCTCGCCAAGGAGGCAGCCCGCGAGCTGGGCACGCTGCTACCGCGTACGGTGGGCGGTCTTAACGAGTCGACCGGCTGGGTCCCGGCGTCGCCGCGCGGTGTACGCCAGTTCGGCGAGGTCATGCTGGACGAGTTTGTCCTGAGTGGCTTCACGCTGATGGGCGGGAGCCCCACAGCGATGCGGCCGCTGAACGCGTGCACCGCAGCGGCCGAGGAGTTGTCGGAGCTGGGCATCGACCGTGCGCATGCCGACCCGAAACCATTGCGGGCGACCGCGATACGGCGACGGCGCATCGCCGGACTGACTTATGAGCGGATGACGTTTGAGCATGATCCAGCGCTCCCGAGGACGCTGGAAGCCGACGGCCTGGGTGGCCCGGCAAGGGCGGTGGTGCACCTGTGCCGGCACCGCGACGGCCCCAGGCCATGGTTGGTCTGGGTACATGGAGCCGGTCAGGGCGGCGCCGAAGATCTGCTGCTGTCGCGGATCAGCCGCATCCATCACAAGCTGGGGTTCAACGTCGCGATGCCGGTGCAGCCCGGCCACGGTTGCCGACGCCGCGAATGGCCGGCCTATCCGGACTTGGATCCATTGGGCAATGTCGCAGGCATGATGCGCGCGGTGTCGGAGGTGCGCGCCGTTGTGCGATGGGCGCAGCCGCAAGCCACCGCCGTTGTGGTATCTGGGATTTCGATGGGCACGCCAGTGGCCGCCCTGGTTTCCCACCTCGAGAGGCAGGTCGACGCGGTAGCGCTGTATACCCCGATTCTGGGGCTCAACGCGATGATCGCGCGACACCTCGCCCGCTGGGGGCCGTCCCGTGAAGGATTCCGGGAGCTGTTGGGCTCCGACGAGGTTTCGAAGCTGACCTCGGTGATCGATCCGCTAAGAGTCGACCCTGCTCCGCCGCCGCAGCGCCGGCTCATCGTCGGGGCGTGGCACGACCGGATGGCGATGCGTGAGCCCGCTGTTGCGTTACAGCAGCGCTGGGGTGGCCAGCTCTACTGGTACGACGGCAGCCACGTCGGTCACGTGTTCTCCCGGCGCGTGCAGGGGGTCACCGAGCGGTTTCTGCGCGGGGTGGCCTCGCAAAAAGGACAAGACGCGGCGGTCGAGTGATGGCAGCCACGCGGACGGCGCGCGAAGTGGTCGAACTTTACAACCTCGTGGTCTGGAACGAACGCGACCTCGACCTGGCCGAGGAATTGCTGGGTGACACTGTCATTCGGCATGAGGTCGGTGAGGCGCACACGCTGACCCACACTCAGGCGGTCCAGCGGGTGGCAGACCTGTGGCAGCTATTCGACTCGTTGCGCTTCGACCTGAACATCGTCATCGCAGGCGACGACGGTGAGCACGTCGCGATCGTCTACGACTCGACCATGACGACCAGCGATGGCCGTGAAACCAAGGTCGCCAGCATCGAGGTGTTCCGCGTCGTCGACGGCAAGATCACCGAGGTCTGGAACTGTGACTACAAGCAAGGGGTTTGGAATTGAGTGATCGCACGCTCGAGAATTTGGGCTACTACCTGCTGGCCGGGGCCGGTGGTGAGGGGCCGGCTACCTTGATGGACGAGGCCCGCCGCGGTGAGGAATTGGGCCTCGGCACCGCGTTCATTTCAGAGCGTTGGAACGTCAAAGAAGCGTCGTCTCTCGTCGGGGCCGCGTGCGCGGTGACCACCCGAATGCAGATCGCCACGGCGGCAACCAATCACAACACCCGCCATCCGCTGATCACCGCGTCGTGGGCAACGACCATGCACCGCCTCTCCGGGGGGCGGTTCACATTGGGCATTGGCCGTGGCATCGCCGCGATCTACGGAGCGTTCGGCATACCGGCGGTCACCACTGCGCAGATGGAAGATTGGGCCGAGGTCATGCGCCGCCTGTGGCACGGCGAGGTGATCTTCAACCACGACGGCCCGATGGGCATGTATCCGATACTGTTTCTCGACCCGGAATTCAACGAAGACATTCGATTGGCGCTGGTAGCTTTCGGGCCCAAGACTCTTGCGCTCGGGGGCCGAGTGTTCGACGACGTCATCTTGCACACCTACTTCACCCCGGAGACGCTGCAGCGCTGTGTCAAAATCGTCAAGTCCGCCGCGGAAAAGGCGGGCCGCGACCCCGACAGGGTGCGGGTCTGGTCGTGCTTCGCTACGGTCGGCGACCATTTGCCCGAACAGTTGCGGCTGAAGAAGACCGTCGCGCGTCTGGCCACATATCTACAGGGGTACGGCGATCTGATGGTAAAGACGAATAAGTGGGATCCTGCAGTGCTGCAACGGTTTCGACAGGATCCGGTGGTGACTTCGATTGCGGGCGGGATTGACCACAAGGCCACACCCGAACAGATCGAGCACATCGCGACACTGATCCCGGACGAATGGCTGGAGCCGTCGGCCACCGGGTCGGCCCGGCAATGTGTGGACCGCATCCGCAAGGAACTCGACTACGGGGCCGACGCCGTGATCATGCATGGCGCGACACCGGACGAGCTGGAGCCGGTGGTCGCCGCTTACCGAGCCGGCACGCCGTAGCGCCAACGGTCGGCGCCGAAACTGCGCTGAGAGCCTGGTTTCGTGTAATTCTTGGCGCTGTGCGCAGAGCGGGCGCCCTCACCGCAGACTCGTTGCCGTCCTGGCCACAACCGACTCGACCGTAGCTACCGGGCAGGCAAGGTGGCTCATCGCGCGACGACATCACGGCATGATGAGCGACCGGGCCACCGGTTCCGCGGCGGCTTGCCGGCAGGACAGCCCTCGCTGCAAGGAACCCAGCAGTGCGTCACGCGTCTCGCGGGGATCGATGAGTTCGTCGAACCCCATGTGCTCCGCCGACCGATACGACGCCTGCAGCTCGGCGTTGCGCAGCTTGGTCGACAGGTCTTCATCGGCGTGCGAGGCACGGCTTAACGCCCCGGCGCCCATGGCGCCCATCGTCGCGCCAGGATAGGCGAACGTCGCCACCTGGTTGTCGAAGCTGATCAGCGACATGACCATCGAGCCGAAGCCATACGCCTTGCGCATCGTCACGTGCAGCTTCAGCGTCGTGGCCGCTGTCTGAGCGGCGAACATCCGCGCGCCGCTACGCAGCACGCCCGCGCGCTCCGAGCGACTGCCGGGCAGCATGCCGGGGTTGTCGGCAAAGAAAACGATCGGGAGGTGAAAAGAGTCAGCCACCATGATGAAGTGCGCTGCCTTGTCGGCGGCGTCGGCGTCGATCGACCCGGCCAGCACCTGCGGCTGGTTGGCGACCACCGCGACGGGATGCCCGCCCAGGTGCGCGAGGCCGCAGATGATCGCCCTGCCGAACTGCGGTTGAACTTCGAACCAGTCGGGGCTGTCGAAGACCACATCGAGCACCGCCCGCATGTCGTAGACGCGGCGGTTGTCGCGGGAGACGATGTCGAGTAACTCCGGCGTTGACCGCGGTCCCAGCGCCTGGTCGGTCGGCAGCGACGGCGGATACGACCACGCGCTCGGCGGAAAATACGACAGGTAGCAGCGGATGATGTCGAGCGCCGCCGGGTCGTCGTCGGCAACATTGTGGACTACCCCGCTGGCCAGGGCGACGTCCGGACCGCCCAGGTCCTCCTTCGAGATGTCCTCGCCCGTCGACTCTTTCACCACCGGCGGCCCGGCAGTAAAGATCGCGCCCTGGCGGCTCATGACGGTGAAGTCGCAGACCGGCGCGACCAGTGCTCCGTGGCCTGCCGAGGGGCCCAGGACCGCGGTGACCATCGGAACCCGGCCCGAGCACCTCGCCTGGGCGAGCAGGTCGGTCGGACTGCGCCCGTAATGCGCACCGGTGGGACGGAACCCGGCGCCTTCGAGCATCATCACCAGCGGGATCTTGTCGCGCAGTGCCAGCTCGGCGATGCGGTAGCGCTTGGAATTACTGCCGGGGGCGATGGTTCCGGCCATCGTCGTGAAGTCCTCGGCCCCCACCATCACCGGCACTCCATTGATGCGACCAGAGCCGGTGACGATCGCGTCGGCGGCAATCTCGCCACCAACCAGCGTGCCGATCTCACGGAAAGTGCCCGGGTCGAGGAGCCGTTCAACGCGCGCGCGGGCGTGGAGCTTGCCCTTGCTGCGGTGCTTGTCGAGCCGTTCAGCCCCGCCCATGCCCTGCGCGTGCTTGCGGCGACGGTCGAGATCCTCGAGCGTCTCCTCCCAATCCTGGGATTTCGTCATGCTTCTGTCCTACCTCGTGCAGCTGCGGTCGCGCGACTAGAAGAGCAGGGTCACATACTGGATTGCTTACTGTAAAGTTACCCGCATGGGTAGCGCCCCCCGCCTCAAGCTCGACGGGGGCATCCCCAATCGACTCGCACGGGTGGCCGAGGCGGCGGTCGCTCTGGAACAAGACGGGTATGACGGGGGCTGGACCGCTGAAACCAGTCATGACCCGTTTCTGCCGCTGTTGCTGGCCGCCGAACACACCGCGCGACTCGAGCTGGGTACCAACATCGCGGTGGCGTTCGCGCGCAATCCGATGATCGTCGCCAATATCGGTTGGGACCTGCAGGCGTATTCACAGGGCCGGTTCATCCTCGGCCTGGGCACGCAGATCCAACCCCATATCGAGAAACGATTCAGCATGCCGTGGAGCCACCCGGCGGCCCGGATGCGCGAGTTCGTCTGCGCGCTGCACGCGATCTGGTCGGCATGGGAGGACGGCACCAAGCTCCGGTTCGAGGGTGATTTCTACACGCACAAGATCATGACCCCGATGTTTACGCCCGAGCCACAACCCTATTCGGCGCCGAAGGTTTTCCTCGCCGCCGTCGGCGAGGCGATGACGCAGATGTGCGGCGAGGTCGCCGACGGCCACCTTGGTCACCCGATGGTGTCCAAGCGCTACCTCGATGAGGTGACTTTGCCGGCGCTGCTGCGCGGCATGCAGCGCTCCGGTCGCCAGCGCAGCGACTTCGAGGTGTCCAGCGAAGTGCTCGTCGCCACCGGTGACGATGACGCCGAACTCGCTGCCGCCACCGCCGCTGTGCGCAAGCAAATCGCGTTCTATGGATCGACGCCGGCCTACCGCAAAGTCCTGGAATTGCATGGCTGGGGCGACCTGCAAAACGAATTGCACCGCCTCTCCCTTGCGGGTGAGTGGGACACCATGAGCTCGCTCATCGACGACGAGATGCTCTCGGCTTTCGCCGTCGTCGGCCCGGTCGAATCCATCGCCGCAGCCCTTCGGGATCGTTGTGAAGGGGTAGTCGACCGCGTCCTGCCGATCTTCTTGACCGCTTCCCAGGCCTGTGTTACCGCCGCGCTGAAGGAGTTTCGCTCGTGAGCATGACAACGATGGACGAGTCCGCCCGGCTACTGGCAGATCCGATGGCATACACCGACGAGCAGCGACTGCACGTGGCGCTGGCTCACCTGCGCGCCAACGCGCCGGTCTCGTGGGTGGAGGTGCCGAACTACCGGCCGTTCTGGGCGATCACCAAACATGCCGACATCATGGACATCGAACGCGACAACATGTTGTTCACCAACTGGCCACGCCCGGTCTTGACGACCGCGGAGGGCGACGAGATGCAGGCCGCCGCGGGCGTACGCACGTTGATCCACCTGGACGACCCGCAGCACCGGGTGGTGCGTGCGATCGGCTCCGATTGGTTTCGCCCAAAGGCCATGCGGGCGCTGAAGGTTCGCGTCGACGAACTCGCCAAGATCTACGTCGACAAGATGATGGCCGCAAGTCCCGAGTGCGACTTCGTTCAGCAAGTCGCGGTCAACTACCCGCTCTACGTGATCATGTCACTGCTGGGGCTACCCGAGGCTGACTTTCCGCGCATGCTCAAACTGACCCAGGAGCTGTTCGGCAGCGATGACTCCGAATTCAAACGCGGCAGCACAAACGAAGATCAGCTGCCCGCGTTGCTCGATATGTTCGGTTACTTCAACGCAGTGACCGCGTCACGCCGCGAGCATCCGACCGAGGATCTCGCGTCGGCGATCGCCAACGCCCGCGTCGACGGCGAACCGCTGTCGGATATCGACACCGTGTCTTACTACCTCATCGTCGCCACCGCAGGACACGACACCACCAGCGCGACCATTTCGGGTGGCCTGCAGGGGCTCATCGAGAATCCAGACCAGCTTGAGCGCCTGCGCGACAATCTTGACTTGATGCCGCTGGCCACCGAGGAGATGATCCGCTGGGTCACACCGGTCAAGGAATTCATGCGCACCGCCACCAAGGACACCACCGTGCGCGGAGTGCCTATCGCCGCGGGCGAATCGCTGCTGCTGTCGTACGCGTCGGCCAACCGTGACGAGGATGTCTTCGACGACCCGTTTCGCTTCGATGCCGGGCGTGACCCGAACAAACATCTTGCCTTTGGCTACGGCGTGCACTTCTGCATGGGTGCGGCGCTGGCCCGCATGGAGGCCAACAGCTTCTTCTCGGAGCTACTGCCCCGGCTCGAATCCATTGAGCTGACCGGTGATCCGCAGCTCGTCGCCACGACCTTCGTCGGTGGTCTCAAACACCTGCCGGTACGCTATTCACTGGCGTGAGGTGGCCGATGCGCCGGCCGTTGTAGCGCGATCTGCAGCCCGTCTACCGGCTTTTCGCGCTGGGCCATTGACTGCCTATTCGTCACCGAATAGTCGATGACATTCGGGGGTCATCGATACACTCCCCGTGGAGGACCAGGCAATGACGTGTAGGACGATCGTCATCACGGGTGCCAGCGACGGCATTGGTGCCGCGGCGGCCCGTCGGTTACGACGGATCGGCGAAAATGTTGTAGTGGTGGGCCGCTCAGCGAGCAAGACCGCCGCAGTTGCCGCGGAATTGGACGCGCACTATTTTGTGGCTGACTTCGCCGACCTGTCTCAGGTGCGAGCCTTGGCGGACAAGATTCGTTCCGAGTACTCGCGTATCGATGTATTGGGCAACAACGCGGGCGGCTTGTTCACAAATATCCACAAGACAGCCGACGGTTACGAGATGACTTTCCAGGTCAACTACCTGGCGCCGTTTTTGCTTACTCTGCAGTTGATGGACGTACTTCTCGGGTCCCGCGCCACAATCGTCAACACATCCAGCTCGTCACAGAAACTGCTTCCAAACGTCACCATCACCGACTTTGAAACTACAGACCGGCGCCGGCCCAGCGTTGCCTATGCGTTGGCGAAGCTGGCCAACATTTTGTTCACCAGGGAATTACATCGGCGCTACCACGCCGATGGCCTTTCGGCCGCGGTGGTGCACCCCGGCTTTGTCAACACCAACATCGGTGACGCGTCGGGATCGAGGTTTTTGAGGATCATGAAGCGCACGCCGGTGAGCCGACTCATCGCGACCGCAGATCAGGGAGCAGATCAGCTGGTCTGGTTGGCGTCAAGTACACCCGGCGTCGATTGGACACCTGGTGAGTACTACGCGCACGGCAAAATCGCGAAAGCCAACCCCGCCGCCTACGATCCCGTTCTTGCGCGCGAATTGTGGGATCGAACTTTGGCCAAGATCGCTTAGGTGTCTGGCCGTCCGTCGCAAGCGTCACCCCGGCGGGAAAGCAGCCTCGCGAGTCGCTGCGGTTAGCCAACGAGAAGTGTCCATTGGCGTCACCGGCGGGGACGAAAGGCCCTAGGAACGGCCACACAGGTCCATAAGCTCAAAGGCGACACTGTCCCGCAGCATGATTCGGAGATGCCCCGCATGCAAAACAGTCGCCCGATTACCTCTATACAACCGATGGTCACATTAGCGATCGATGAGCGCAGCGGACGCACATATGCGAAGGCTGAGTTGCAGTTGGGCGGATCGCATTTATACGGGCTCGGGATCGCTTATCGCCACCCTTCCGATTGTTTGGTGCGCGAAAACGTTCAGGAGCTAGCCACAGCGCGGGCGTTATCGGACCTGGCAGATCAGGTTACCGCGCTATGCGGTAAGAACTGAGGCGGTTCTCGGGGCTAGAAAGCTCACCGGCTGCCCCCCCGAACGACTAAGATCGCGCTTCGTGCTAGGTGTTCACCACTCCGCGATCTGCACCGCCGACGTCGAACGATCGCTGCGATTCTGGCGCGACGGCCTTGGCCTCACGCCGTTGTTCGACCATCGCTTCACCGGTGATTGGCCAGAATTATTCGGTGCAAAGACCGACCGGCTGCGGTCGATTTTCCTGGGCGATCCGCACACGCCGGACATCGGGATCGTCGAACTGGTGGAGCTGGCGGGTGCCGACGAAGCACTGCCCGCTTCCACAGCGCCCCGGCACGGATTCTTTTTGCTTTCCCTCCAGCGTGACGTCGACGAGACGGTCTCCGCGCTAGCCGAATTGGGCTTCACCGACGGTGTTCGCCGGATCACCGTTGCAGCACCAGCCGGAAAGAATGTCGCGATGGCAGTTGTCGCCGCACCCGACGGCGTATTGGTCGAGTTGATCGGTCCTGCACAATGAGTGCCGCTATCGCCTTAGTGACCGGTGGCGCGTCCGGCATCGGGCACGAAGTCGCTGGTCGGCTGCGCGACGCGGGCCACGACGTCGTGGTGTGGGACCTGTCTGGTGCCGATATTGCTTGCGACGTCAGCGATCCCGACGCGGTGTCGGCTGCGATGGAACAAACCGTACGCGATCACGGTGTGCCCACGCGGATAGTGACTTGCGCCGGCATCGGGGCTTCGGGCCTGTTGCTGAAGCAATCACCCGCGGAATGGGAACGAGTTTTGGCGGTCAACCTCACCGGGACGTGGCTGACCGTTCGCGCCGGAGCGCAAGCCATGGTCGACGCCGGGGTGGGCGGCTCGATCGTTGCCGTCTCCAGCATCAGCGGGACTGTCGCCGACCGAGATATGGGCGCCTACTGCGTGTCGAAGGCGGGGGTGGACATGTTGGTGAAGGTCGCCGCTGTGGAGTGGGGCACCTACGGCATCCGGGTCAACGCCGTCGGACCTGGCGTCACCCGAACCCCGATGCTGCCCAATCCGGACGCGTTGCTTGGCTGGGTCGATGGCTTGTCCAAGCGGACAGCGCTCGGTCGCATGGGTGAGCCCACCGACGTAGCGGGCGCCATCGTGGGCGTCCTCGAACTGCCATGGGTGACCGGACAAATCGTGCACGCCGACGGCGGCCTGGCCCTGCACAGCCCGATCGACGTGTATGGCCAAGTGCAGCGGCTGATGGCCCTCAAAGAACTCAGAAGAAAAAAAGCTAACGGGAACTGACGGTTTAGCTGATTCCGAAATCGATGATGCCTCTGATGATTTCACCGTTGAGCAGATCGGCATAGGCGTCGTTGATGTCATCGAGGCGATAACGCCTGGTGATCATCTGGTCGAGCTGGAGTTGCCCGGTCTGATAAAGCCTGGCCAGCCGGAAGATGTCCGCCTTCGGGTTGCATGAGCCGAATATGGTCCCCGCCAGCGTCTTGTTCATCAGGATGAAGTCCTGCAGGTCGATCTTGACTGACCGAGTCAATTGCGAGGTCATGCCGGTGAGCACACAGGTCCCGCCCTTGCGCGTGAGCTTCAGCGCGTCACGGACGTCTTCGGCGGTGATCAAAGAAGGAGACACCACGACAGCGTCGGCCATGACCCCGTACGTGAGATCCCGCACCAAATCCTGCGCCTCGGCGACCGTTGCGGCGCTGTGGGTAGCGCCGAACTGTAATGCCGATTTCTGTTTGAAGTCCACCGGGTCGACGGCGACGATCTGTGCGGCACCGTTGATCCGGGCGCCCTGGATCGCGCCCGTACCGATTCCGCCGGCGCCGATAACGACGACGGTGTCGCCGCCCCGCACGCCGGCGCGGTTGGCGGCCGAGCCGTAACCGGTCGGAATGGCGCACGACAGCAATGCGCTTGGTGCCAGCGGCAGGTGCGGCTCGATCTTCACGAGTGAATTCGTCGAGACCACAGTGTATTCGGCGAATGCGCCGACCTTGGCCAAATGGCCGAGGGGCCGACCGTCGGCGGTGTGATGGCGGAACGTGCCGTCGGTAGGCATTCCGGGGACCATCGTGCCAATGCCGACGTCACAGAGGTACTCCATGCCGGTCGCACACCAGCGGCACTGTCCGCACACCGCGACGAACGACATCACCACATGGTCGCCCGGCACGAAATCGCTGACACCGTAGCCGACTTCACGCACGATGCCGGAGCCCTCATGGCCGCCGATCGTCGGGAACATGGTCGGCAGTCCCAGGGACCGCATCACCTCGTTGGGTGCCGATATGTCGCCTTTGAGGATGTGGTCGTCGGAATGGCACAACCCGGCAGCGGCCATCTCGACCAGGACTTCGCCGGCGCGGGGCGGGTCGAGCTCGAATTCCTCGACAGACCACGGACCGCCGACGTCGTGCAGGATCGCTGCGCGGCTTCTCATGCGGCCGGGGTGAAGGTGACCGGAAGTTTGTTGGGGGACCGGAAAGTGAGTCCGACGATCTTGGACTCCACACCGGTTCCGTCATCGGGGACAAAGGCCAGGTCCTTGACGCGGTCGAACAGGCTGTCCAACACGACCCGCGTTTCCAATCGCGCCAGGTGCATGCCGAGGCACATGTGGATACCGCCGGCGAACGCGATGTGGGCCTGGCGCGGCCGGCGGATGTTGAACGTGTTGGGGTGGGTCCATCGACTTTCGTCGCGGTTGGCCGAGCCCATGCACATGTCGATCTGAGCATCGGGCGGGATTGTCCTGCCGCCTATTTCGACTTCTTCAGTGGTGGTCCGCATGACCATGGTGAGTGGGGTTTCGAACCGCAGGCCCTCTTCGATCGCGGCCGGTATCAGTGACCGGTCCTGGTAGACCATCGCCAGCTGCTCGGGGTGGGTCAGCAGCAGGTACAGCAGGTTGCCCGAGGAGCGGTAGGTGGTCTCTAGTCCGGCAGGCAGCAGCAGGCGCAAGAAGGCAATGATGGCTTCGTCGGTGAGCTTCTCACCGTCGATTTCGGCGGTGACCAGATCGCCGATGATGTCGTTGGTCGGTTTGCGGCGCCGCTGCTCGACCTGGTCGAGGAAGTAACCGTGCAACTCCGCCGCTGCTGTCAACCCGGCCATGATGTCGGTCGGGATCGAGATCAGGTCGAGGGACAGCCGCCGGAACAGGTCGAGATCCTCAGGGGGGAGTCCGAGGAGCACGGAGATGATCCGGGTCGGAAACTCGAACGTCAACGCCTTCACCAGGTCGGCCTGGCCATCGTTTTTGATCTCGTCGATCAGCTGATCGCAGACCGGCCCGATGACCGAGGGTTCCCAGCGTTCCAGCGCGGTGGCCCGGAAGGCCTTGGCCACCAGGCTGCGGTGGTCGTGGTGCTCTTTGCCGCCCATCGCCAGAATGGTGTGCCCCATCACCAAGCCGATCGTTTTGTCGTAGGCGGCCGAAGTGAAGATCCGGTCGTCACGGAAAGCCTGGAATACCCCGTCGTAGCCGAACAAGACCCACTCGTCGTTCGGCCGCAGTTCCTCCGGCATTTGTGCGTGGTCCGCCAGGGAGCCGTGCCAGACCGGATCCGTGCGCCTCATGTATTCGAAGAACGGATAAGGACTGGTTTCACCGCTGAGGTCCAGCGTGACGGGCTGGCCACTGGGATCGAAGTGGTCGGTGCTGAGCGTCATCGGCGCTCCTCCTGAGCAACGGCCGTTCACGCCAGCCGGTGAATGACCGCCCCGACGTCTACGGCAGGTTTGTACCAAGCGGATTGTCGCTATCATAGTATAAATAGCAACGAAGCCCAACGGCTTGTAGAGGTTACCGTAACGGGCACAGTATTGATACTGCGCAGTGTCATAGAGGCGGTGATTCAAGTGCCCAAGCGGCGATTCGTGTGCTCGCTGGACGAGCTGCCGCCCGGTGGGATGAAACTGGTCGACGCGGGCAAGTTCGGCGTGGGTGTGTACAACGTGCGCGGCACGCTGTACGCGATCGTGAACTACTGCTCGCACGAGGGCGCCCCGCTTTGTCTGGGCTTGATCGGGGGAACCAATGAATCGGACCCTGAACGACCTGACCGGCTCAGTCGGGTGCGTGAGGGTCAGATAGTGCGATGCCCTTGGCACAATTGGGAATTCGACGTCACCACGGGTCAAAGCGTCGCCGATCCGCGGCGGCGGATCCGCACCTACCGAGTCGATGTCACTGACGGGGAGGTGTACCTGACTGCATGATCATTGACACCAACGTGCAACCACACTTCCGCTACAACGCGGAGATCCGGCGCTATCTGCCGGACGCGCACAAGCTGCGGTCGATCCCCGATGTCGAGCAGCAGTGGTACCAGGCGCCGGGCGGCGACTACCGCCAGGACCTTTACGGAGAGAACTACCCGGGCTCGGATCCTGAGACCCTCGGCCGGCACCTGTCCGAACAGGGTGTGGCCTACGCCGTCCTGAACCCGCTGACCCGTGGCAACATCGCCGATTACCTACTCAACAGCAGGATCTGCGCTGCGGTCAACGACTGGCTGCTGGAGCGCTGGTTAGAGTCTGACGGCACCGACCGATTCCGTGGCACCATCCGCGTCAATCCCGAAGACCCCAAGGGGGCGGTCGCCGAAATCGAGCGCCTCGCCAGTCATCCGAAGCTGGTGCAAATCGGCGTTCCGATGCAGTCACGCGAGCCCTACGGCAAACCGATGTTCGAGCCGATCTGGGAGGCCGCCGCTGCCCAGGGCCTGCCGGTCGCGGTGCACATCAACGGTGGCAACGGCGTCGACCATCCACCCACCTTCGCCGGCCATGCCCACACCTATCCGGGATATGCGGCGTTCATGCCGCTGAACTACTTCGTGCACCTGGCCACGCTCATCGTGGAGGGCGTGTTCGGCAGGCACCCGAGCCTGAAGTTCGTTTTCGCCGACGGCGGCTACGACATCCTGACCCCGCTGATGTGGCGCCTGGACACCTTCTGGCTGTCGATGCGCGACCAGACACCTTGGGTCGACCGCTATCCCAGCGAATACCTGCCCGGACATGTCAGGTTTTGCTCCTCGGCATTCGACGGGCCCATCGAGGCTGGCGACATGCAACGCTGGATGGAGTTCGCCGGCAAGTCCGACCTGCTGATGTACGGATCGAGCTATCCCCACTGGTCCACCTCGCCGCCGGATGCGATGGCCGAGGGTCTCGATGCTGGGCAACGCGACAAGGTCTTGTGGCGAAATGCCAGCGAGCTGTACGGGCTCATGGTTCCAACTGAGGGTCGGCCCAACAAGGAGCCCAACAAGGAGAGTGTCCTATGACCACCATCGAGCGGGTCGAATCGCCAAGGAGCCACGAGGACGAAATAGCGGTCACCGTCGTCGACACCGATGTGCACCCGTTACCCGTCTCGGCCGACGTACTGAAGTCCTACGCACCGGCGGAATGGGTGGACAAGATCTGGCCGACCGGAAATGCGGTCACCCCGGTGCCGCATTTCTACGACACGCCGGATTCGTATAAAACCATGTCGCTGCGTCTTGACGCTGCTCCGCCGGGTGGCGGGTTCGCCGGCAGCGACCCGGATTTCGCCGCCCAGCAGTTGCTGCTCGATGCCGGTGTCAGCATCGCGACCCTGGAGCCGATGTGTGACGCGCAGCTGCCGCAGGCCGAACATGTGCTCAAGTCCACGTATAACGACTGGCTCGCCGACGTCTGGCTCGACAAGTACAACAAGCACGGCCGCTGGCGCGGGTCGATCAGCGTCAGCGCGCAAACGCCAGAGCAGGCGGCGCGCGAAGTCGAACGGTGGGCGGGACATCCTTATATGGCACAAGTGCTGATGACACCGCAAACTCGTGGAATCCCTTTCGGGAACCCGCATTTCGACCCGCTCTACGAGGCCGCGTCGCGCAACGGGTTCCCGGTAGCCACGCATCTGATGGGGCAGACGCCGTTCGAGTTGGTCCCGCTGTACCCGGTCGGCAACCCCGCGCACTGGCATGACTTCTTCGCGTCCTGGCCACTGCTGTACGTCTCGCACCTGATCAGCCTGGTGTTTGACGGCGCCTTCGACCGCCACCCCGACCTCCGGGTGGTATTCGTCGAAGGCGGGTTCACGTGGGCGATGCCGGTGATGTCGCGGATGGACCGGATCTGGGAAGCCCGCCGGGGTGACCTGCCGCACGTGCGTCGCCGTCCGTCGGAATACGTGCGCGAACACGTCCGGTTCACTACCCAGCCGCTCGAAGACACCGACACCGTGCAGTTCCGCGAGTACCTGGAAATGATGGACTTGGGAGACAATCTCATGTTCTCGACGGACTACCCGCATTGGAGCTACGACTCGCCGACCTACGCGATCAACCGGTTTCCCGCGGACCAGCGAGAGCGGATCATGCGTGGCAACGCGACAGCTCTGTATGGGCTACCGGCGACCGTTAAGGCCCTTCCCGGGGAACGGCGCGGTTTCGGTGCTCCTTGACAAGCGAGGACACTGACCTGGCCGCCAGGCTGGTGCCCCTCGTCAGCGAATATGACAAGAAGTGGTCCGCGGTGGACATCGCCGGCGTGGCCGGCCTATGGGAGCGTGAGAACCCGCAGCCGATATACGTCGGCGACGAGTACGCGATGCCGCTCGTCGGCGCCGAGGAGCTTGATCGGCATTGGGCCCGCATCGGTAGTCGTCTGAAGTCCGCGTCGGTGTCATCGCAACTGTGGTCCGCCGATGCACTTGCCGGGGGCCTTGCTCGTTGCATCCTGCTGAGTCGATGGAGCTACACCCGACGCGAGACCAACGTCGCTCACACCGGCGCCAGCTGGATCACCTGGCTGCTGACGCCTCGCGGCAACAAGTACCGCATCTTCCACCACATGGAATCGCAGGTCTACCTTGAAGAGGGTTTCGACGCGGCCCCAGCTGGGTCCGCACGATGAGCAAGCAGGATGAGCCCGGAAGATGAGAGGGTATGACACAGACGAATCTGACACGGCCACAGGGCCTTAACCGCATCGACCCGGTGCTGCGAGAGGCTGCTGTCGAGCTGGGTGTCGTCGAATTCCGCGCCGAGACACTGCCCGTCGAACGGGAACAGGCAAATCTCCGGGCCGCTCAGCGGGCCGCAGCAGTCGATACCGACAGCATTACCGTCGAATCGCGCTCCATCCCCGGCCCGGACGGCCAGCAGCTGGGCCTGCGTCTGTATCGCGGCCTGACCGAGTCCCCCGCACCTCTTGTGGTGTACGCCCACGGCGGTGGCTTCGTGACCGGGAACCTCGACACCGATCACGCGCATTGCGTGGAGCTGGCCCGTGACGCCAGCTGTCTGGTGGTATCGGTCGACTACCGGCTCGCCCCCGAAAATCCTTGTCCGGCGGCACTCGACGATGTCGAAGCGGCCTTGCGTCACGCCTTCGACAACTGCACCGAGCTGGATGCCGATGCCAGCCGCATCGCGGTGATGGGCCGCGATGCAGGTGCCGCACTGGTCGCGGGCTTGACCCAGCGCATGTTCGACCAGGAAGGTCCGCCGATCCTGGTGCAGATCCTGCACCAGCCGATGCTCGATCCCGACGCGACGCCGTCGCGACGCGAGTTTCAACGCACGCCGGGCCTCAACGGTCCTGCTGTGAGCCGGGCGTGGAGCCATTATCTCGGCCATGCGAGCGCCAGCGGTCAACACGTCCCCGCGCACCGTGCGAACCTGGAGGGTCTGCCGCCCACGTTCGTCAGCTGCTCCGAGATCGATCCATGCCGCGACGAAGCCATCGACTATGCCAACCGGCTCCTGCATGCCTACGTTCACACCGAATTGCACGTGATTGCAGCGACGTTCCACGGCTTCGACTCGGTGGTTCCGGATTGGGTTGTCTCCCAAGAGAACCGGGTGCTGCACGCGCAGACGCTACGCCGTGTGTTCGCCATGTAGTAGGTGCAGGTCTGGACCGGGGCGACCTTGGTGACTAGCCAGTTGCCGGGCCATCATTATCGACTGGACTCCGGTATCTCTTACCGTATCGCTATTGCTAACATCGGAGTCGCCAGCGAACTCCGACGAGGACCGATCAGGCGGATGACCAAACACCCAGACTGTCTCCCTTGCATCGTTCGCGGCAGCGATCGAACGCCAAAGAGGATCCCGTCGGCATCATGACCACTGTCGACTCTCCCGAAAAAATACTGTTCACCTCCACAACCCAAGCCTTTCTGGAAAAAGAAGCGCCGCTGCGCCGCGTCCGGGAGCTGCATGCCGCGGGGCTGTCCTTCGACCCAGCATGGTGGCAGCGGGCTGCGGAGCTTGGCTGGACGGGTCTGCTCGTTCCGGAGGAATTAGGCGGCGGCAGCGTCTCGGACAGTGGCTTTGCGGACTTGGCTATGGTCGCCGAACAACTTGGTAAAACCGTGGCGCCCGGACCGCTGTATCCGGTCAGCGTCGTGCTCGCGGCGCTCGTCGATTGCGCCGACTGGCAAGCACACACTGCCACCATCGAGTCGCTGATATCAGGTGAAACCGTGGCGTCATGGGCGGTTTCTGAGCCGGGCCAGGGCTGGGCACCGCTGAACCCGTCGGTGACGGCCACCCAAACCGACTCCGGCTACCGCATCCACGGCACTAAAGACCGCGTCGAGGCAGGCGCCCAGAGTGCGGTGCTGCTAGTGGTGACGCGATGTGGCCCAAATGCTTCTGAGGTTCGCCAGCTTCTGGTCCCGACGGATGCGCCGGGCGTGCGGATTGCGCCCCAGCAGTCGGTCGACCTCGTCAAGCAATATGCCCGGGTGCATTTCGACGGTGTCGTCGTCGAGCCGTCCGCGGCCGTCGGCACCGCCGCCGAGA
Organism: uncultured Actinomycetota bacterium; assembly: GCA_963784665.1. Lineage (GTDB taxonomy): Bacteria > Actinomycetota > Actinomycetes > Mycobacteriales > Mycobacteriaceae > Mycobacterium. The sequence continues at coordinate 129,972 of CAWASA010000012.1, read as the reverse complement.
CCGCTGCGCTGGTCGATCGACAGAGCCAGATCGCTCAGGTGCTGCAGTGCGCCGAGGTGGTCGGCATCCTGCAGACGGTGTTTGACTTCACCGTCCAGTGGGCGCTGGACCGGCACACATTCGGTCGCCCGCTGGCGTCCTACCAAGCGCTCAAACACAGGTTTGCCGATATGAAGCTGTGGCTGGAAGCCTGCCGTGCCACCACGGCAGCGGCAGTTGCCGATGTTGCCGCCCGTTCAGCCGCAGCGGGCTTGTCGGCCAGCATCGCCAAGTCCTATGTCGGTGAGATGGCCGGCCAGATCGTTCAGGATTGCGTGCAGATGCACGGCGGCATCGGCGTCACCTGGGAACACGATCTGCACCTGTACCTACGCCGGGTCACGTTGTACCGCTCGATGTTTGGGACGCCGGAGGAACATAACCTATGCGTCTACGAGTCCGAGAAGGCGAGCCGTTCGGCGAAATGATGGAGATCAGATGACGCCGACCGAATCGGTTACAGAGTTCGCCGCCCGGGCCAGAGCCTGGTTGGCGGACAACATGGCTGCCATCGACCCCGAGTCCCCGCCGCCTGCTCCGCGCGACGACGAACGTTCCTGGATGAGGGCAAGAGAACTGCAAAAGCGACTGTACGAAGGGGGATTCGCCGGTATCTGCTTTCCGCGCGAGTACGGCGGCCTGGGGCTGGATTACCCATACCAGAAGGCATTCGACGCCGAGACCCTCAACTACGAGATGCCGTTGATCCTCAACACCCCTACTTTCACCATCTGCTGCGCCACGCTGCTAGACACCGGCAGTGAAGACCAGAAGAAGCAGCACATCGCCGCGGCGTTGCGCGGCGGTGAAGTGCTGGTCCAGCTGTTGTCCGAACCCAGCGGGGGATCGGATCTGGCCGGTGTCATCACGCGGGCCGAACGCCACGGCGACCGTTGGGTGATCAATGGCGCCAAGACGTGGAGCACCAGCGCGTTCGCTGCCGACTATGGGCTGTGTCTGGCCCGCACCAACTGGGATGTGCCCAAGCACGAAGGCCTGACCATGTTCTTGGTGCCCATCGCTCATCCGGGAATCACGTTGCGGCGCATCACTATGCTGAGCGGTTCCACCGAGTTCTGCGAGGAGTTTCTCGACGGAATGGATGTCGGCGACGACGCCGTCGTCGGGGAAGTTAACGGCGGCTGGGCGGTGGCGTCGCGACAGCTTTATCACGAACGCCGAGCAGTGGGGCAGGGGTCGGAATTCGCCAGCGGCAGCGGCACGGAGGGCGGCACTGCGAATCCCGTTGACTACGTTGGCCTTGCGGAGAAGACGGGCCAAGCCGACAACGAACGCGTGCACGAGATGGCTGGCCGGGCGCTGGTGCACCGCGCGGTAGCCGAGCAGTTGATCGATCACGTGTACCGCAACGTCAGAGACGGCGTACTGCCGCCGGCCGCCGGAACGCTCATCAGGCTGTTTCACTCCGGGGCCGTGACCCTGGATATGGATACAGCACTGGCGATTGCGGGAAGTGCCGGCGTGGTAGGGGAGCCTGGCGAAGGCCTGGAGACGGGGTTGCGGTACCTGTCTCGGCAGAATGTCGCCATCGGCGGCGGCACAACGGAAATGGCCCGCAACGTCATCGGTGAGCGGGTGCTGGGCTTCCCACGGGAATACGCCGCCGACCGCGGAGTGCCGTTCAAGCAAGTGCGGCACGGTCAGACGCGCTGATCGCGGCCTGACCCGCCCTACCCTTCGGCGACGAGGTCCTCGGCCAGGCCACTGACAACAGGGATCTGGACCAGCGACAAGACGTGATGCGCCGGGCTCCCGGGCGGGGCCACCAGCACATAGTCACCGCCTTGTCTGCGCGCCCGGTCGCGGGCGGCGGCCAGCGCGCTGACGCCCGCCGATCCGAGGTGGGTGACCCCGCTGAGATCGATCGTCAACGGTGCGATGCCGGAACGGCTTTCGACTGCGATCTGGCGGTCCAAGGTCGATGCGGTGTTGGAGTCGACGTCGCCGCTGACGACGATGCGGCCGGCTTCAGCAACCAGGCAGACGAACTCGGAGTTGACCGCGCGCTGGTGGGTTGCTCGGCTGACTATCGTCTCGGTGACGAAGTTCGCCGGTCGCGAGAGGCGGTGGTTCACACTGGCAGTCGTCCCGTCGGCATCGTGAGTGATCTGCGCCTGGGACACCAGGGCTTCCGCCATCGCAAGGCCGCGCCCGCGTCCCTTCCCGCCTTGCCGATAATCCTTCCACTGTCCACGGTCTATGACCGAGGCGTACAGGTTGCCATTAGCGGCAAGCGACGCCTCGACGACGATGCCGTCGGAAACCTCGGTGGCATACCCATGCTCGACCGCGTTCTCGACGAACTCCGAGATCGCGTGCACAACGTCGCAGATGTCGTCGGAGTCGGCGCCGAGGTCCGACAACCATCCACGAAGGCGGGCGCGAACCGCACGTGCGGCGTGGATCGTCGTATCCAGAGTCATGTGCAGCGGTGGCGGCGGCATGCGCCGTTGCACCGCCAGCAGGGTGACGTCGTCGTTGTAGCCGGTCGACCGCAGCAGCAATTCCAATGTCTCCGAACAGATGCGGTCGATGGGCCGTGCCGAAGAATCGATGACAAAGCCGCCTTGACCGCCGGCGATATTGGCGGCCAGGTCGGCGAATTCGGCGGTGCTGGCTGCCAGCGGCCGGCCGGGGCGTTCGATCAGACCGTCGGTGTAGAGCAGCACTGAGTCGCCCACGCCAAGGAGTTCGGTGCGTATTGGAAAACCAGTGCCGCTGCCAAGCGGGCCCGCGCCAGACGGCTCCACGTACCGCGAGCTCGCCCCGGCGCCCACCAGCAGCGGCGGGGGATGTCCGGCGGTGCAGTATTGGAATTCGCCCGTGGCCAGGTCGAGCGAGCCGACGCACAAGGTAGCCGAGTTCGACCCGGGCACGTGTTGGTGGAAGCGGTCGACGGCCTCGAGCGCTTCGGCGATCGGGTATCCCGCAACGATTTGCATCCGCAGCGCGGTGCGCAATTGCGACATCACGGCGGCGGCTTCGACGCCATGGCCGACGACGTCGCCGACGATGAGAACCAGCCGATCCCCGAGGGGTATCGCATCGAACCAGTCGCCACCGGCCGCGGTGTCCTCCGCGGCGACGAGGTACTCTGCGGCGACGTCGGCGCCGGGAACGACGGGCACAGACGGTGCCAGCAACGCCTGTTGCATAACGGTGGCTGAATCGCGGACGTTGCGGTACCGCTCGGACAGTTCCTCCATGCGCGCCTCGGCGGACTGCCGTGCCCGCACCCGATCCGTGACGTCGTCAAACAGGAGCTGGACACCCTCGATCGTTCCGTCGTCCCGGCGGCGCGCTGTGACGAGAAAGTCGAAGAACCGTTCCTGGAGTCCCGAACCGTCGTAATCGGCCTGCAGCCGCCACTCCCTCCCCGATTGTTGCTCACCGGTTTGATAGACCCGGTCGAACATCTGGTAGATCTGTTGGCTCTCCAGCTCGGGATAGACCTCCCGCGCGAGCAGCCCGATGGGGTCGAATGCCGGACTGAATGCCCGATAAGCCGCGTTGACCGCGATAAACCGATGGTCGGGCCCCTCGAGGCCGACCACCATCGCGGGGACATTCTCGAAGATGCGGCGCACGGCCTCGGGCGCACCCACCGTGTTGTCCCAGTCCTTTTCGGCCACCATTTTGGCCGTCCTCCTACGAAGCCATTCCCCGGCTGAGTCACACACCTGGTCAAATGGGCTGAGCACTCGCCAGATACCGACAAATAGATTATCAACGGGTGCCAGGCGCCCAATGCAACAGTTTTCTCACAGGAGTGCGGCGGCCCGGTGAAGGGGCGCGGCTCTGGTGCCGCCGGGTCCGAGCCAGCAAATACGCCGAACCACAGTTTGCAGGTCCTTACGGTGGGTATCTCGCAACCATGGCCAATGTCGTCCTCCGGCGTTCGATGGCGCTTTGGCGAGGCATTCTGTCGTCACGGCTGCTCACCCTGAACGGCTGGTCGCCTTCAATCTGCCGCGGACGGTGACCGCGTTAGGCGGACTGCTTCTGATGGGTCTGGTGGCGGAGCACGTCTATGTCTTTAGCACCGAGCCGAACTTGCCCGCGTACTTCGCTGCCTACTCGGCTTTGCTGACACTTGGTTGCCTGACCGCGGCGGGTGCCATGGTGTTCGGCCTCAAACCGCGTGTGCCGCAGGTCGGTTGGCATTTCGGCAGCTTGGTCTGCATGGCCTAGCCTGTTTCGTCGATCCGCCGCCCTGCGTATGGTGAAGAACCGCAGAAGCCAAGCGAGCGATTGTCATCAGACTTTCATCAGGATTCGGTACGCAAACTCTCAGCGTACGCAGCGCAGGTCCGGGAAGCCGTGTCACTAAAAGGAGATGAGCGTGGCGAGATGGCGTGCGGTTCAGCGTTTGTCGCGCTTTCCGACTGAGCGGGCGATGAGATGAGCGACCTACTACTGCAGTTCTTCGACGGGTGGCGGCCTGCGGCCTACGCAGCGCTCAAGGCATTCGCGTTATTCGTCACCGCCGCAACGGCTTTCCGGCTCACGCTGCGACGTACCATCGCCGAATTCACACCGTTCGACTGGGTCACCGCCGTCGCCGTCGGCGCCATCGTGGGTCGTACCGCCACGTCCGCAGGCACCTCGTGGCTCACGGGGTGCGCGGCCCTGCTCGCGTTGATCGCCGCACATGACGTCGTCGCAAGACTGCGCTTCATCCCATGGGTCCGCCGACTTGTTGACCCGCCGGTGCGGGTGCTAATCCGCGACGGCGAACTCGACGAAACAAACCTGAAGCGTTGCAGGCTCACTCGGGAGGATTTGGACGCGATCCTGCGCCAACACGGTCACCGAACACCCGCCGACATTCGGCTCGCGGTGTTCGAAACAAAGGGCGTGGTCTCGGTCTTCGCCGATGCGAAACCGCACGGCACGCCCCACGCAGATGAACGTTCCGGGGATCCGCGGGCGAACGGCCCCGCGTCGTAGTTGGCCGGCGCCCTGTCGGTCAGGCTGAGACTGGCTTCTTCGAAGCCGGCGCGGAAACCTTCATGAGCTTCATCAGGTTGCCGCCCATGATCTTGGCGACGTCCTCTTCATCGAAGTCGGTGAGTTCGTCGACGAAGGAGATGGGGTCCTTCAGGCCCTCGGGGTGGGGCCAGTCGGATCCGAACAGCACCCGGTCGGTGCCCACCATCTTGACGATCTCGTTGAACCGGTCTTCCCAGAACGGGGTGATGTATATGCAGCGCTTGAAGGCCTCGATCGGGTCTTCGCTGAACGAGTTCGGCATCTTCTTGTAGACGCCCTTGAGACCCTTGAACAGGTCCGGCACCCAGTCTGCGCCGTTTTCAATGGACAGGATCCGCAATTCCGGGTTACGGGATAGCGCGCCGTGGCAGACCAGCGCACCCATCGCGTCCATGATCGGCCGATGGCCCATGGCCAGGCTGCGGAAGGCGGTCGGCTTGAAAGGCAGGAACTCGTCGCCGGGTTCCCACACATTCGCAAACTCGGAGTAGCCGCTGTCCGAGGCGTGCATCGAGACCGGGATATCGGCCTTGATGCAGGCCTGCCAGAATGGGTCGAACTCCTCCAGGCCGAACGAGCGGCTGCCGCGGTAGCCGGGCACCGGCGCCGGGCGGACCAGCACGGTGCGGGCGCCGCGCTCCAGGCACCACTGCAGTTCCTCGAGCGCGCGCTCGACGATCGGCAGGGTGATCACCGGGGTAGCGAAGATGCGTTCCTGGTAGTTGAACGACCAGGTCTCGTACATCCACTCGTTGAGCGCGTGGATGACGTCGTGGGTCATCTCCGGGTCGTCCTTCATGCGCTCTTCGACCAGGCTGGCCAGCGTGGGAAACATCAGGGCGTAGTCAATGCCGAGCTCGTCCATGACTTCGAGCCGCGGGGCCGGTTCCCGGAAGGCGGGGATCGCCTTCATCGGCTCGCCCAGGATCTCGCGGTAGGTCTTGCCCTGCGCGCCGTTGCGGAAGTAGTCCTCCTGGGCGCCGGGACGGGCCACCTTTTCGAACGTCGGATTGGGGATGTACTCGCTGATGTGGCCGCGAACGACGATCTTGGTGCGGCCACGGACCTGCACGTAGTCGATCACATTCTTGCGCTTGTCCGGGAGGAACTTGGTCAGCGCCTCTTGCGGCTCGTACATGTGGTTGTCGGCGTCGAACACGGGGAAGGAAAGTTCGCGAGACGGCATGGCGATCTCCTTGCAGAAGTCTTAGGTTCTCGGTAGGTGGTAATGACGTTACCACTTCTGCGCGGCAAGGTGTGTTGGAGCCTAGGTATACGCCCGCAGGCCTACCGTCGGCGTCGTTCCGTCGATGACCGCGAAGTTCACAGTCGCCGTCGCGACCAGTTCGTCGCTGTCGCCGTATATGTCCACCTGCATGACCATCGCCCGTCGGCCGGACCTCAGCATCCGGGGCACCGCGAATGCCGAGCCCTGCCGGATCGGTCGCAAATAGCGGATGAACAAGTCGGCGGTCGTCATGGTGGTGCCGGGCCGCAGATACTCCAGCGCGAACTGTCCGCCCGCCACATCCACGAGCGTGGCGATCAAGCCGCCCTGCAGCGCGCCGGAAGTGTTGACCACCTGGGGGCTGACCGGCATCGTCATTGCGAATTCGCCATCGCGGGTGCCCGGACGCATGCCGATCTGGGCGAACAGCTCGGTCAGCGATGACGCGGCCGACTCCTCGTCGGTGTCCCGGATACCGAGGGCGCGGCTGCAGAAGTCATACAGCTGGCCCGCGTCTACCGGTGTTCCGTTCAATTCGGCGCCCAGCCAGTGCAATCGCTGCGCGCCCATCACGGTCTGCATCACGATCGCGGCCGCCGCCCCGACATCCAGTCCGGGGTTGAAAACTCCCTCAGTAATGCCCTGGCCCACAATGTCGCGAACCAGCCGATGCAAGGGAGAGAGGACACGCGCATATTCGCGCGGACGGGTCTCGGCCAGATTCTGGTTGTAAAGAGTCAGTGCCCGATTGAGGCTGTCTTGGGTGCTTGATTCCGGTTGTTGGCTGATGCGGTCGAGCACCAGCTTCAGCGCGGCGGTGCTATCCAGTCCGGCAGTCTCGGTGCGCCAGGTCTTTACCGATTGGGCGATAGTCCTGTCGAATAGCGCCAGCAGCAATTCGTCCTTGCTACTGAAATGCTGGTAGAAGGCCCGCAGGGAAGTCTTGGACCGTGCGACGACCTCTTGAACGGTGAAGTCGGTGCGGCCCGTTTCGCCCAATATGGCAACAGCTGTCTTGATGAAGCGGTCGCCGCGCGTCACTTCAACTTCGTCGCTGGGGTCGGCCATGAGCGCTTTGTCCCCTTCCCTTGCGCATTGCTTGCGCTTCGAGAATGAGGTTACCGCGCAGTCCGACGTATCCGCGAAGTCGAAGGTCGTGGGTCGTCGAGTGCTGCAGACCCGGGTGAGCCGGCTTGGAACCATCATCCCGGCAACCGCGCCGCCAGGGACTCCTCTTGCCTGCGAGGACGAGCGATTATTCTTCCGCCATGGCGTCCAGTGTGTCAGGGAAGATCGCATTCATTACCGGCGGCGCATCCGGCATCGGCGCCGCGTTGACCACCAAGCTGGCCAACGAGGGCGCCGAGGTCTGGATCGCCGATCGTCAGATCGGCCTGGCGCAGGAGCTGGCGCAACGCCTCAACAGCGGTGGCGGAAAGGCGCACGCCGTCGACCTCGATGTGCGCAACTACTCATCGTTCGAGCGCGCCGTCGCCGAGGCGGTGCAGCAATCAGGGCGGATCGACTACCTGTTCAACAATGCCGGCATCGGGGTCGGCGGTGAGGTCGACTCGTACACGCTCGATGACTGGAACGACGTCTTCGACGTGAACCTGCGTGGTGTGGTACACGGCATCCAAGCGGTCTATCCGATCATGATCCGGCAGCACTCCGGCCACATCGTGAACACAGCCTCCATGGCCGGTCTCGTCACCACTGTGGGCCAGGCGAGCTACACCGCCACTAAACACGCCGTCGTCGCGATCTCGAAGACGTTGCGGGTCGAGGCCGAGCGCCACGGCGTGCAGGTTTCTGTGTTTTGTCCGGGCGTGATCCGGACCCCGATTCTCACCGGCGGCCGGTACGGACGGACCGACATAGCCGGCATCAGCGACGAGGAAATCCTCAAAATGTGGGAGCGGTTGCGCCCGATGGCACCAGAAAAATTCGCCGAGCGCGCCCTTCGTGCCGTGTTACGTGGGGACGCGATCATCGTGGTGCCAGCGTGGTGGAAGGCATTTTGGTACCTGGAGCGGCTCTCGCCGGCGTTGTCGATGCGAGTTGCGAAAGTATTGCTCAAGCGCGTACGCGAAATGGAGTCCACCGCCTCCTGAGCAGTCCGGTCAGGGAACGCTATCCCACTGCTCGTCGGCTACATCGGCGATGCAGTGGTAGGCGATCACCGACGTCCCAGGGTTCGCCACGCCGCCGTTGATGTTGAGACAGGGACCGAGCGCGCTTGTGACCTGGCCGTTAGGCTGGGCATTCCAACGCTGGTTGTTCGCATTGGCCTGACACGGCGACAGCATCACCGGGGTGGTATCCGCTGCGTTGCTGATGCTCACGCAACTTCCGGGGAAGGCCACGCTCGCGATCTGACCGGCAGAGTTGAAATCCCATAGCTGGGGTTTCGACCCATTGCACGGGTTGACCATCGTCGCAGTGTTGTTCCCATTCGGGGCGTCGAAACACACATTGGCCAATCGGCTCTTCAACTGGGCCGGGCCGGCGGCACTCGCCACCCCAGCGCTGAGCAGTGCGACACCCAACACGGCGCCGATCATGACGAAAGCCCGGCGCAGACCACCCATCAACCGCGATTCATGCATTTCAGCTCCCTCCTCTCGTATCGGCCGACCTCAGCCCCACAAGCGGCGCAGGCTATACCGAGACCACCGCCGCAGCGACTGCAGGTAAAACGATTTTCACCCCAGCCTGCCGCAATCACCACCTCCATCTGCAGCTGGATACGCGTTCCGCGCAGACCAAATCGCACACCTGTCGCCGACTCATTCCCCGTCCGACGAATCGGTGGCGATTGCCGGCGGAACGCTCAGGATGACCGGGGCCACGAAGCGGCACAGCTAACAGCTCTCGGGGTCGTAGGACTCGACCATCTCGGCCACCGCGTCGCGCCCTTCAGATCGGGTGTCTATTCAGAGCTGGCGTTTGACTCGAGCCGGTGTTTGGTTAGATCGGAGTCCATACTCCGTTGTTCCAGAATCCCCAAACATTGGCGGTAGGGTTCCACATCAGGTTGGCCCCGGGTGCCCACGGCGGTGGAGGTGGCTGCGGCGGCGCCCACGGCGGCGGGGGACCCCAGGGTCCCCAGCCCGCCGGACCATACGGGCCTCCCGGACCTTGCCAGTCGTGGCAGTGATTCCAGTCCCAGTCCTCGACGTTGCCCCAGCCCGGGTTCCATTGATCACCCGGGCACCAGTGATAGCCCGGCGCAGGGGCCGGCGCCGCCTGGGCCCAGGGGGTGGGGCCGCCAGCCAGTCCGAAAGCGGACAAGGCCAGCCCGCCACCCGCCAGCACGCTGGTGCACAGCCGAACCCACGGTCTCGTTTGCTTCACAGTCATGACTCTTGATTATTCGCCTCGGCCGCCGCGCCGATACCGGGAATGCCGGCGCCATAATTCCCCTGCCAACTCCGTTCGGTGTTGAACGTCCTGTCATATCCGCGACGTCATCCGGCACGCCTACGAGGTATGCCAGTCGCTGCCTAGCAGGCCAACGCGATTACCCGCCCCGGGCCGCGATCATCGCCGAGCGATTGACTTTGGTTGCCGCGGTGCGCGGAATCGCGTCAACGAACTCGACGGTCTTGGGGGCCTTGTAGTGGGCGAGCCGGCTCTTGGCGTACTCGATCACCTGCTGTTCTGTGAGCGGCGCGCCGTCCGCGAGCTGCACCACCGCATGCACTCGGCGTCCCCACTGTGGGTCGGTGATTCCGATGACTACGACGTCGGCGATATCGGGGTGGCCGGCGAGCGCGGACTCGACCTCTGCGGGAAAGACATTGGCGCCGCCAGTGATGATCATGTCGACGCGGCGGTCGACGATATACAGGTAGCCGTCCTCATCGAGATAGCCGATGTCACCGGCGGAACGGAAGTCGTCCTCGGTCGACGGCAGTGGCGACGCACCGCCCAGATAGCGGGATCCCGCGCTCATCGGTGCGCGCAGGTAGATCTCGCCGTGTTCACCTGGGCCAAGCGGTTTCGTTCCGGCGTCGAGAATCCGGATCTCGGTGTCCCGGAAGCCGCGGCCGACACTGCCCGGATGAGCGAGCCACTCGTCGCCGCGCAACGCGGTGAGTCCGAGATTTTCGGTCATGCCGTATGCCGTCACGATCCGCTCGGGGCTCAGCAGCTCAAACCAGGTATGCATAAGCGACGGCGGCATCACGGCGGCACCCTGCAGGACGAAGACGATGCTGGACAAGTCCCGCTGCCGGACGTCGGGCCGCGCCGCGATGCGCGCCAGCATCGTGGGCGTTGCCGTGAAGTTGGTGATCCTGAAGCGTTCGATCACATCCAATACCAGTGCGGCATCGAACTTTTCCAGCACCACCAAATGGTCGCCGGCCAGCAGGAAGAAGAAGGTGGCGAAGCCATTGGTGTGATATATCGGCGCGGGCACCATGATGGTCTGGGGCTGGGCTACCGGTGTCCAGTTCGACAAGAACGGTTCGCCGTGCTGCGACGTCCAGAGCGACGGCGCCAAGCTGAGGATCACTTTCGGCAGGCCCGTTGAACCGCTGCTGCAGATTCCGTTGGCGTTGGGGGAGACGGCGGTTGGCAGGGGGCTCTCGGACTCGCTGGCCGCGCGCGCGTCCAGCTCCCAGCGCGTCTTTTCGTCGACAACCACAGCGGGGTCGATCACCGTGCGTACCCGTTCTCGCTCCCACTCGGGCAGGTCCCAGTGCATGGGAACGGGAACCGCGCCGATCTTCCAGCACCCCAGCGTGGCCAGCACCAGGTGCTGTGAATTCGGGATTGCTAATGCGACAAGCGAACCCGTTTCAGCACCGCTGGCGGCCAGGGCGCGCCCCCATTGGTTCGCGCGGGCGTCGAGTTCACCAAAGGTCAGTGAGGTCGCGGTGCCGTCGAGCGCGACAACGGTCACAGCCGTGTCGTCGCGCCGTTGCTCGGCGAGCTCCTGGAGTTTGATCCCGAACGGGATCCCTTCCTCTAGCGGATTGGGAGTCGCTTCGGAAGCCAGGGGTTCGGTGCTCATGAGCGCCGCTCTCCCCCGCAAGCGGGTGGGGGTACCTCCCACTTGTGGGGGCGTGCCCCCACCTCATCGCTCCGCTCAGCATCGTCGCCGGCGCGGCTCATGCCGATACCGGCCCACTGAACAGCGTCTCCAAATAACCGTCGCGGACATCGGGTATCAGGCGCAGCGCGAGTGCCTCGGCGCCCAGCGGCAACCGGATCAGTGGTTGGGTATGCCGGTCGAGCACGCTGACCTCGGACTCGTCGCAAAAACCCAGGGCGCCCAGCAGCTGGTGGGAGGTGCGTAGCACCTGCCGTGCGGTGTCGGATGCCTTGAGCCGAAGAACGAGTGCATCTGCCGAATGAACTTGCACTGGTAGCGATTCCGGTCGGCAGATGGTGTACTTCGCCAGTTCGTGAAGTCCGCGCACCGCGACAGCAGCATCCGCGACGGCGAACCTGACGGCCTGGAAGTCGGCCAGCGGCTTACCGAACTGAATGCGGGCGCGTACATGTTGGGTGACGATCTGCAGCGCCTGCTGCGTCGCTCCCAGAATCCGCCATGATCCCAGCACGAGATGAAGGTTAACGTCGGTGGCCGGAACAGTGCCATCGGGTGCGCTCAGGGAAGCGGGCACCAGGAACGGCCCCAATTTGGCGTTCGTCCGCGACGCGGGCTGCGGGTGGTACCGGGTGCCGTCCAGGTCCGCGGCGATCCAATCACCGGGCAGGTCACCATGGTCGATGCGCGGCGCCTCGGGATTGACGAGGGCGAGTCGGGCGCCGTCGATCGCCAGCAGTTCTTCGACGAGGGGATAGGGCAGAGCGGTTGCGCCGGCGGCCTGGCAGAGCACCGCGGCGGCCAGCAGGTCATCGGACGCCGACCGGGCATCGAGCTCGAACGCCCCGACCTCACTCAGCGCCGCGCGTGCCGCATCCCGAATGCCGTCGTCGGTCTCGGCGCGCAGCGCCGCCGGTGGCCCGCCCAACCGGGTGAGGCGCTTGGCGGCGACTGCGGCGAAGTCGCTAATATCCTGTGGCAGCGTGGTTTTCACCGATGTTCTCCCAAGACGTCCCGTGCCACTAGCATCCGCTGCACTTCGATGGTGCCCGATGCGACGGTGGCCGCTTGTGCGTAGCGCCAATGGTCTTCGATCGCCCCGTGCAGCGGTGCGCCAGCGCCGCTGTCCAGTGCGGTCGGACCGAGCACGTCGAAAAGCAGCTCGGCCACCTGCTGATCGCAGGTGGTGGTGGCGATGCGGGCGGCACTGGCCGCCGCACCCGCTCCCGGGTCGTCCTGTAGCGACACCGCGCGATAGGCCAACAGCCTGGCCACCCGTAAGTCGACCAGTGCCCGAGCCCAGCGGGCGCGCATCGTTTCGGGCAGCTCGTCCCAGTTGTCGCCGAGCTGGTTGCGCATCCGGTCGAGCAGCGATTCACACCGTGCGTAGCGTGCGATGCCGACACGTTCGAATGCCAGCGCCTCCCGCATCACTCGCCAGCCGTCGCCGGGCTCGCCGAGCACGTCGCCGGGGAACGCCTGCACGTCGTCTAAGAACATTTCGTTGAGGTGGTGCGGCCCCAGCATTGACGGGATCGGCCGGACAGTGAAACCCGGCCGGTCCATGGGGACCAGAAAAAGCGTGAGGCGCTTGGGTTTCGGGGCATCAGGATCGGTACACGCCGCCAGCACGCACCAGGATGCCATCTGAGCATACGACGTCCATACCTTCTGCCCGGTGATATGCCAACCGTTGCCGTCGGGTACGGCGCGAGTACGCAACGAGGCGAGATCCGTTCCGGCCTCTGGCTCAGAAAACCCTTGGCACCAGATCACATCCCCGGATGCGATGGCGGGCAAGTGCTTGGCTTTCTGTTCGGCTGTCCCGTAACGCATCAGTGCCGGACCGACCCAGTTGATTCCCATGTATTGCGGACCGCGGGGCTCGTGTTGCGCCCACATTTCCTCGCGCAGCACCGTCTGCTGCCAGGTCGAACCTCCGCCGCCGCCATGCTCTTTCGGCCAGGCCAGCGCTAGCAGCCCCTCGGCGGCCAGCAGCTTACAGAACGTCTCGGTACTGGCCAGGTCTTGCGGATCGTCGGTGCACGCGCCGAGGAAGTCGGCCGGGATGTTGTTGGCGATCAGCTCTCGCAAGTGGTTTCGCAGTTGCGCGGCGTCGTCGCCGAGGTCGTAATCCATCCTCGTCATCCCTTCGGCAGCCCGAGCAGCCGCTCGGCGATGATGTTGCGCTGGACCTCCGATGTTCCGCCGTAGATCGTCGCGGCCAGCGCGTCCTGGCGTTCGAAGAGCAGATCCGCGTCGCAAGCCGACTGCGGTCCTTCGGCGACAGCGGCGAGCTCCCAAACCCGTTGCAAGGCAACCGATCCAAGAAGCTTCAGTATGTCGGCTTCTGGGCTGGGCCGTCCGGCCAGTTCATTGCTTAAGGCACGGTATCCGGTGGCGCGCAGTGCCTCGGCGTCGGCAAGCAGTGAGCCGAGCTCGGTGCAGATCTCTTGTGCTTGGTCAGTTTGGAGGCCGGTTGCGGCCGTGCGTACCGCGTCGAGTCCGCGCTTGATTTCGACCCAGTTCATGATCCAGATCATCTGACGTTCCTGGTGCAGCGACGACAACGCTACGTTCCACCCGTCGTTGAGCGGTCCCAACAGGTTTTCCACCGGTACCTCGACGTCGTCGAGGAAGACCTCGCAGAACGTTTCGTCGGAGATCGACGCCATTCGGATGGGCTCGACCCGCACCCCTGGTGAATGCAGGTCGAGAATGAGGCAGGAAATACCGCGGTGTTTCGGCGCCTCCGGATCGGTGCGGGCATACAGGGTGCACCACCGCGACTCGTGGGCCTGTGTGGTCCAGATCTTGTGGCCGTTGACCCGGAATGTGTCTCCGTCGCGTTCGGCGCGCGTGCGCAGGCCGGCGAAATCGGATCCGGCTTCCGGCTCAGACATGCCCAGCGCCCACCATTCGTCGCCCCGCAGCAGGGGAACCAGCAGGCGGTCGATCTGGGCGGCTGTGCCGAACTGACGAATGCCGGGCGCGGCGACGTTGGGGCCCGCGATATTGGGGAGTTTGGGCGCGGACCGCATTGCCGCCTCAAGCCGGACTTCCATTGCGTCGCGCAGGCCCAGCGATCGACCGCCTTGCTCGCGGGGCCAGGTCGGCTGTATCCATCCGGCCTCGAAGGCGGCCCGCTGGTAATCACGCCGCAAGGTCAGATCCCAGCGGTATCGGCGATACTTCTCGTAGTAGTCGTCCGGCAGAAACTCCGTCAACCACGCGCCGAATTCCTCGACCACTGTGCTCACGCGGCGCCTCCGGAGAATCGGCAGCCCACTTGGTGGTAGAGGGCGCGACTGTCGCCCAGCATCGCGGCGCCCTGCCAGGCGCGCCGGACGTAGAGGTGGATGTCATGCTCCCAGGTCTGCCCGAGGGCGCCGTGCACCTGGACTGCGGTGCGCGCACAGCTGGCCGCCGCGTCTCCGGCTGCCGCTTTGGCCAGTGCCGCGGCGGTCCAGGCATCCGCGGGTGCGCTGGCCGGATCGCTCAGCTGGGCCGCCGCCGCGTAGGTCAGACTGCGAGCACGCTCCACGCCGACGTAGTTGTCGGCCAGCGCGTGCTTGATCGCCTGGAAGGCGCCGATCGGCTTGCCGAACTGGCGACGCGACTTCGCGTGCTCGACGGAGCGGTCCAAGGCGGCACCCGCCACGCCGAGCAGGTCCGCGGCGGCGGCTACCAACGGTGTCGTCAACGCCGATTCAATGTCGACGGGCGCGGTGGCCACTGGCTCAACGTCGATCTCGACGTCGGCCACCGGTTGTGCGGGATCGGTGGACACACCTGCCGGCACCACAGTCACCCCGTCGCCGCAGCGTGCGACCGCTGCCAAGATGTCACCGTCGTCGGATCGGGCCAGCGTGACGAGCAACTCCGCACGAGCCAGATTGGGGACCGCGACCGCCCGGCCGCGCAAACGTCCCTGGCGCAGCGTCATCGGTGCCCCGGGCAGCCGAGACCCGTAGGCGTGGACCGCCAGGGTGGCCACGACGCCGCCGGCGATATCGGTGAGCACTGAGTCAAGGCCAGTGCCACGCAACGCGCCCGCGGCCAGACCGACGCTGCTCAGCAACGGGATTGGGGCGATGGCGGCACCGCATTCCTCGAGAACCACGGCCAGCTCGACAGGTCCGTAGTCGCCGGCGTCAGGGGTCGCAAGCTCGGTCCAGCCGAGATCGACAACCGTCTTCCACAGCGCGCGCCAGCGCTCCGGGTCCGTCCCCGAATCGTTCAGGGCTTGGCGCGCGGCATCCGGCGGGCACTCGGTACGAAGGATGTCGCGCACGGTGTCGCGCAGCGACAGCTGCTCCGAATTCAGTCCGACATCCATAAGACCCCTAACATAATAAAAATAGTAAACTAGCCGCGCGGTTGCAATCGCACGAGAACACGCATAGGTGGGTCCATGGCCGAGTGGTATCTGTTCCTGCCGCAGGTGCGATTGCCGGCGGCCGACATCGTGGAGCGGGCACGCCATGCCGAGGCCAGTGGTTTCGACGGTGTGGCGTTCATCGATCACCTCGAGGCGCCCGGGCTCCCCGATGAAAGCATCTGGGAGGCAATGGGCATCGCCACCTGGGTGGCGGCCAAAACGGAGCGACTGCGGATCGGCCATCTGGTTCTTTGCGACGCCTTTCGACATCCTGCCGTGCTCGCCAAACAAGCCGTCACCTTGTCGGACGCTTCGGACGGCAGATTCGACCTCGGCCTCGGTGCGGGATCCTGGCCCGCGGAGTTCACCAGATTCGATGTCGGTCAGCAGGATCCGATAGCCCGGGTCGAGCAACTCGAGCGCCACCTCAACCTGATCAGGCAGTACTGGGGCGATGAGACGGGGGAGGCCCCGCAGACAGCCTTAGCCCCGCAGGCTCCGCGAAGGTCTTATCCGATACCGCTGGTCCTGGGCGGCACCGGACGTCGGATGATGGAACTAGTTCGTAGACATGCGGATTGGTGGAACCTGCCGGCGAACCACCTCGATAAGTTGCCCAAGTTGGCCCCCGCGGCGGGACCGGCCCGGCTGTCGGTTCAGCAGATGGTGGGCTTTGTCCGATCGGGCAGCGACCCGGATACCGTCCGCGAGATCAGCACCCGTCGGTTCGGCAACCTGGGGCCGGGGCTGGTCTGCGGCGATGCCGAACAGCTGATCGGCCACTTCGCCGGCTTGGCCGCGCGGCGGGTCGAGCGGTTCTATGTATGGTTCGCCGATTTCGCCGTCGGGGACTCGCTGCACGAGTTCGGCGAATCGGTGATCAAAGCGTTCCCTGCGCAGTAGCCGTCACCGTCGCTGGGCTGCTCGTCGTCGGGCTTCGGTGGGAACAATCGGCGGCCGGGCGAAGGGCCCCCGCTGCACCGCGCTGAGCCGTATTTCCGGCAGATCGACCGAGGGGTCAACAGTGTCCAGCCAGGCGACGGCCTCGGCGACGTCGGACACTTGGATGGCGTACATCTCGAAGGGAACATCGACAAGCATCTCGGTTTCCACCGGGCCCGGCGTGACGATGTGGACGCTGATGCCGTCACGGTCGACTTCGAGCGCCAAGGCCCGGGCGAACGCGTTCATGCCGGCTTTGGATGCCGAGTAGGCGGTCCGGGCCGGCATCGGCTCGTGCGCCGCCGATGATGAGATGAACACCAGCCGCGCGCCCGCGCGCATCCGGGGCAGCACCGCGGCGGTCACCACGAAGCACGAATCCAGGTTGGCCGACATGATCGTTCGCCACTGCTCGAAGGTCTGCTTGCGCGCATACGTTCCGCCCAGGGTGCCGGCCGCATGAACGACGAGATCGATCGTCTCCAATGTGCCTACCGCAGCGGGAAATCCATCCGGATCCGATGCGTCGGCCACGATGTGGCGCGCACCGATCTCCTCGGCGGCCGCGCGCAACGGGCCTTCGCGTCGTGCCGACAGCACCACGTCGTAACCGAGTTCACACAGCTTGCGGCCGCATCCCTTTCCGATCCCGCCGCTGCCGCCGGTGACCAATGCGGTTCTCATAGACGTTGCAGGCTGCCTCTTAGGAATACCGAATATCGCGTGGCCGCGACAACGCCTGCGGCGAAAGCGCATGGATTCGTTGCTCGGGCCGACCGGACAGCACATAGGTCTGGGTGTCGGCGAGATGGCGACCCGCGATGCGACGAGCCCGGTCGACGTCACCCTCGGCTATGGTCTCGGCCAGCTTGGTATGCGTGCTGAGCACCGCGCGGCGCTTGGCCAGTGACGGATAGGTGCCACGCGCGGAACTCTCGTCCGCCCACTGTCGTTCGTGGCTGGTCCACAGTGTCTCCAAGCTGCCGACGACCGCGATGATGGTGTGGTTTCCGCAGCCGCGGACAATGAGATCGTGGAATTCTCGGCCGATTTCGGTGAACAGCCGACCGTCATCGAGATGCTCGGCCATCGAGTCGTTGACCTGCTTGAGTTCCGGGACCAAGGTGTCCGCCCGGTCGGGCCGCTGGGCCGCCAACGCGGCGCAGGCGGGCTCGAGTTCCTGCAACGCCATGCCCAGGTCGGCGACCGCGACGGACTCGCTCTGCAGCAACAACCCGAGCATGTAGGCGGCGCTGGTCTTCGCCGGAGCGTGCACGACGGCGCCACCACGATTACCCCGCCGGACCGAAACCAGCCCCTCGGTTTCCAGGATCCGCAGCGCTTCCCGCAGGGACACCAAACTCACGTTGAACTGTTCGACGAGCACCTCTTGGCGCGGCAAGAGATCGCCGTCGGCAAGCTCGCCGTCGATGATCTGGCGCCGCAACTCGTCGGCTACGATTTCGGCGATCCGCGGCGCCGACAACCGGCGACGAGCGTCGGGGCCAATTCCCAAGGCGGTCATCCGATCCTCGAAACCAAGCACACTCACAGGCTTAGCTATTTTAGCAGTAATGATATAAATAGCTTCTCTGATCGCGTGTCGATCGGGAGGGCGGGTGCAAGTGAGCGAGCGGTCCGACAACCGGCCGACACCGCTGCACGAGTTGCGTGTCGTCGAGATCAGTGACCGGATAGCTGGCGGTTATTGCGGCAAGCTGCTGGTCGACGCCGGAGCGCAGGTGCGTAAAATTGAACCGCCGCAAGGAGATTCGTTGCGCCGGTACTCCGCCACCTGTTCGTCGGTGGCGGACGGGGATACCTCGCCGTTTTTCAGTTACCTCAACGCAGGCAAACACGGCATGACTTGCGCTCCGGGTTCCGAGCGCTACCGTGCCGAACTGGCCGCTGCCGATGTCGTGGTCGTCACCGCTGGCCGCTCGCAGGCCGCAGCGCTGGGCATCGATCCGCAGCGGCTGCTGGCGGACTCTCCACGGGCGATCATCGTCACGATCTCCGACTTCGGGTGGACCGGGCCGTACGCCGACCGCGCTGCCAGCGAGTTCACCTTACAAGCGTGGTCGGGCTCGCCCGGCTTTCGCGGCGATCCCGCCGGGCCTCCCATCTCGATCGGCGGCGATTTGGGCGAGTACATGGGCGGTGTGTTCGCCGCGTTCGGTGCGCTGGCCGTGCGCCGTCGCGTCGAGCACGGCGGCCCTGGCGAGCATCTCGACCTGTCCATGCTCGAGGCGATGACCACGATGCAGAGCAGCGAATGGCTGCACTCACAGCTGCTGCGCGTTCCGCCGATTCGCCGCACGCTGGAAGTGCCATCGATTGAACCGGCCAAGGACGGCTACGTCGGGATCACCATGGTCACCGGTCAGCAGTGGCTCGACTTTGTCGCGATGGTCGAATGCCCGCAGCTCGAGGAGATCGAACAGCTGCGTTTTCAGATCGGCCGGTGGGAATACCGCGACCTGATCCGCGAACAGATCCGTCCGTGGCTGGCCGAACGGACCGTAGCAGAGATCTTCGAACTCGGACAGCTGTTCCGGCTGCCGATCGCGGCGCTGGGCAACGGCTCCACGATCCGGGATATGGAATACGTAAGGCAGCGTGGGGTGTTCATCCGCAACCCCGCCGGCTTTCACCAGCCCCGCCCGCCATGGCTGATGTCGGCGTGTGCGCCCGCGGCCCTGGGCGGCACCGCCGCTGTCGGTGAGGCCAACGACGAGTCTCCTTGGAGCAGAAGCGGATCCGAACCGGATCCGGCGCACCGGGGGTTGCCGCTGGCGGGTGTTCGCATCGTCGACCTGACCGCGTTCTGGGCGGGGCCGGCCGCAACCCACCTACTGGCCGCGTTCGGTGCCGACGTCGTCAAGGTTGAGTCGATACAGCGACCCGACGGCATTCGATACTCGGGCGGGATGCGCACCGATGTGGACGACTGGTGGGAGTACGGCTGGGTATTCCACGCGATGAACACCAACAAACGTTCGGTCACACTGGATTTGGGCTCGCACGAGGGACGTAGGTTGTTCCTCAAGCTGGCGGCCGGGGCCGACATCGTGATCGAGAACTTCTCACCGCGGGTGATGGACCAATTCGGCCTCACCGCCGACGGGCTGCTGAAGGTCAACCCCAAACTCATCGTTGCCCGGATGCCCGCATTCGGTCTGCACGGTCCGTGGCGCGACCGGGTCGGATTCGCCCCCACCATGGAGCAGATCGCCGGTCTGGCCTGGGTGACCGGACTGCCGGAGGCTCCGCCGGTGACGCCGCGCGGAGCCTGCGATCCGCTGGCCGGGGTGCATGCCGCATTCGCCGTGCTGGCCGCGCTGAACTTCGCCGAACGCACCGGATCGGGCCAGCTGGTGGAGCTGCCGATGCTCGAAACGGTGCTCAACGCCACCGCGATACAGGCCATCGAGTCCGAGGTCTTCGGGATAACGCTGAGCCGGCGGGGCAACCGCGGTCACGGCGAGTCGATCCAGAACATCTACCGGTGCGCCGACTCGGACAACAGGAAAGACGATTGGATCGCGGTCACTGTGCGCGACGACCAACAGTGGCGTGCCCTGATCGACCTGATGGATCGACCCGCCTGGTGTGACGAGGGCCTGTCCACCATCGCCGGACGGCGCGAGCGAGCCGACGAGGTCGATCGTCGGCTGCAGGATTGGTTCGCCGAGCAGCCGCTTGAATCGACGGTGGAGCGTTTGGTAGGCGCGGGTATTCCCGCCGCGCCGGTGGTGTCGCCGTCGCTGGTGACCGAAAACCCCCAACTGCGCGAACGGGGCTTCTTCGAGGCATTGCACCATCGGAGTACCGGAGCCGGCCTGTATCCCTGCCCGCCATTCGCTCTGCTTGCCGGTCAAAAGAGATGGCTGCTGCTCCCGCCGCCGAGGTTGGGCGAGCACAATGAAGAAATACTGCGCGATCGGTGCGGGGTCACTGACGAAGAACTGACGTGCCTTGCAACCAGCGGGGTGATCGGGACCCGACCCAAGGGCCTGTGAGAAGTGGAGGGCATCTGATGCGCATAACGGTCGACGAGAACTTGTGTGAGGCCAACGGCTTTTGCGAATCGCTCGCCCCGGAGGTGTTCGAATTGGGCGACGCCGATGTGGTGCAGATCGCGGACGGCCCCGTGCCGCCGCGTCTGGAGATCGACGTGCGCGCCGCGGTCGACCAGTGCCCCAAGGCCGCGCTGCGGGTACGCGACTGACTGACCGCCGGTTTCCGACGTCACAGTGCTTTCCGCGCTTTCCGCCAAGCGCCTGTCGGCATCACGCCCTAGAGTCGACGCGCAACGCCAACGAAGGCGAGGAACTGGAGGCGTCGATGACGTCGCGAGACATGGCGAAGTATGCCGCGATGCGGCCCTACTTCGAGGTTGTCGCCGAGGCCCTGAAGGGTTTGGTCGACGGGACCGATTTTTTCGATATGCACGCCGAGGACGTGGTGGTCGAGTACATCATCACTGTCCCGGACTACCCGCGCAGAATCGTCGGGCGCGAAGCGCTGGCCGAGCTGTACTCCGATTACGGGGATTCGATCGTTCAAGACGGCAGCAGCGACGTGTACCGCTATTACGACCCCGAGAAGTCGGTGGTGGTTCTGGAGTACACCATGCACGGCACGGTGGTGAGCACCGATGCGCCGTACGTCAACCGATTCATTTCGGTGATCACGGTCAAGGACCGCAAGATCGTGCACTGGCGCGATTACCTCGACCCGTTGGCGGTGTTCGCCGCATTCGGTAACGCGCCGGCGCCCGGTGCGCACCAGTCGTGAGCCTGACTTACCGCCGCTCGGTCAGCGATATCGCCAGCTCGTCATAGATGGACATGTTGGTGAGCAGGTTCGGATAGGCCGCCTTGGCCGGACCCAGGACTATGTCATCGCATCGCAGCAGCAGCTCGTCGAAGACCGCGCGAAGTTCCGCGCGCGCGAGCATGGCACCCAGGCAGTGATGCGGTCCGCCGCCGCCGAAAGCCACCTGCGGGTTGGGCTGACGACCGACGTCGAAGGTGAACGGCGAGGAGAAGACCTCCTCGTCGCGATTCGCCGAACGCAACATCGACACCACCCGCTCGCCCCGGGGGATGTGCTGGCCATCCATCTCGACATCGACCTTCGTGGTGCGCGTCCAGTACGCCACCGGTGACGCCCAACGCAACACCTCCTCAACGGCGATGGACCGCACCGCTTCCTCTTCTCGATACCGCTCGATCTGCTCCGGATTTTCGACGAACGCCTGCAGCCCCGAGGCGAGTGCGTTCTTGGTGGTGTCGCTGCCGGCAAACGCCAGCACAAAGAAGAAGAACTCGAGTTCGTTGGCGGGCAGGCTGAACTGCTCACCGTCCTCACCGGTGATCACGGCGGACGCGAGCGTGCTCCAGATGTCGTCGGTGGGATTGCGTCGCTTTTCCGCGGTGAGCTCCATGGCATAGCCGAAGATCGTGGCGTAAAGATCGGTTTCTTCCCTGCGGCTCAGCGGCGCCTCAGGCGAGCGGGCCTTCAGGATGCGGTCAAAGGAATCGAAGATCGCGGGACGATCCTGTTCCGGTATCCCGATGATGTCGCCGATGACGGTCATCGGCAGCGCGTCGGCGACATCGGCGATCCAGTCGCCGCCGCCCTCGGAGAGCAGGTGGTCGATCATCCGCGCGGCACGCGCCCGGATCCCCTCCTCGAGTTTGGCGATCGCACGTGGGTTGAACGCGCCTGCGATGAGCTTGCGGCGTTTATTGAGTCCGGGCGGGTCCATGTTGATGATCGTCGGATACGACGAGAACATGCCGACCGGCTGGATGAGCGGGCCGTCGACCGCCGTGAACGAGTCGGCATCACGGTGCAGCCGGACCGCGTGCCGGTGTTTGGTGGCCACCCAGAATTCACGCTGCACAGTCTTGGCCACACCGGAAGTCAGATCGTGCCGGAAAAGCGGCCTGCTGCGCCGCAACTCGGCGAACAGCACGTCAGGAAACCCGTTGGACCACAAGGAGAAATCGGAAAGATCCACCGCTGCAGCCGTCATTGGAACCCCGCTCTACCCGGACGCCACACCACAACCCGTCGGCGTCCGCATTGACGTTCAATGCTTAAAATAGTAAAAATAGAGCTTAGTCGTGGAACCGCGGTGAGTGAAGGGCGGCCCAGTTGCGCTCGGCCGCGCGGGATACGGAGTGCTAGTGACACGAACAATTTCGGGCAAGGCTTCGGATTCGGCCGAAGATCCGTCGGAACGTGAGTTCGGGCAGGCCGGCATTGCGCTGTCGACCTACCGGTTCCCGACGGGCTGGTTCATCGTTGCCTTCGCCTCTGACCTGGCTGCCGGTCAAGTCAAGCGCGCGCACTACTTCGGCGAGGAACTAGTGCTGTTCCGCACCGAGTCGGGCCAGGTGCATGTGATGGACGCCTACTGTCAGCACCTTGGCGCCAACTTAGGCGTCGGCGGCGCCGTGGAAGGCGAAAACATCGTCTGCCCCTGGCACGGCTGGCGCTGGCGCGGTGACGGCACCAATGCGCTGATTCCCTACAGCAAGATCGGCTGCAAGAACAACGTCCGTATCCGGACCTATCCGAGCATCCAGTGGTACGGCTTCATCCTGGCCTGGCATGACCGTCACGGCCGGGCACCGTACTGGCAGCCGCCCGTGCTGCCCGAACTGGAAACCAACGAGTACTACCCGCTGCACCCGCACACCCAGATGCTCAACCGGGTCAAGGTGCACCCGCAGATGATCATCGAGAACGCTGCCGACCCGTACCACGTTCAATACGTGCACAAGGCCGCCAATCCGGCCACCACCGCGTCGTTCGAGGTATCCGGTTACCACCTGCACGCCACCGTCAACGCCCATTTCGGCGGCGGCCGAGCGAAGACCTGGTTGACCCCGAACGGACCGGTCGACGCCAAGATCATCTACGACAACTACTCGCTCGGACTGGGTATCGTTCGTTTCCCCAGCGAGCTGGTCGCCACCATCCAGGTCACCGGGCAGACGCCGGTCGACGAGGACTACACCGACTACTTCTATACGCAGGCTTCGGTTCGCGAGCCCGGCGATACCGGCGACGTGCCCACCGGCCGCGCCGCCAGGTTCCTGGCACTGCAGCAAGAGGTCATCAAACAGGACTTCTTCACCTGGGAGAACATGAAATATCTGGAGAAGCCGAACCTGGCTCCCGAAGAGGCACACGACTATGCCGCCCTTCGCCGCTGGGCACACCGCTTCTACCCGGGGCCGCAACCGTCGCCATCCGACTTCGGCTACACGGCCGACGGTGAGCCCGACCCGGCGGCCGCTGAAGGCTAATTGGAGTCCTAATCGGAAGCCTGATGTGCCCTGACCGGAGCGGACCTCTGGGGCCCTCTGATTTCGGTGTGGATCATTTCACCGTGCCGGCTGTGCTGGATCGGCGGGCCGAGCAGTATCCCGACCGGGTGATGATGGCGATTGCCGATGTGGACGTGACCTTCGAGCAGATGCGGCAGCGGTCCTGCGCGGCGTCGAACATGCTGGCCGACCTAGGTGTCGGTCGCGGTGATTGCGTGGCGTTGTTCACCGCCACCTGTCCGGCATGGGTCTACTTCTGGCTGGGTGCGGCACGTATCGGCGCGGTGAGCGCGGCGGTGAATGCCGCGAATAAAGGTGATTTTCTACTGCACGCCCTGCGGTTGTCGCAGGCCAAGGTGATAGTGACGGACGCTCAGCTTCGGCCCCGCGTCGACGAGGTTGCCGGCGCATTGGACACAGTGACTGACATTGTGGTGCAAGACGATTCACTCAACGCGGCGCTGACTCGTGGAGACACCCGCGCTGACCGCCCGCTCGACCATGCCGCTGGGGCGGGAGACGTGGGCTGTCTTTTCTACACGTCAGGCACCACGGGACCGTCGAAAGCGGTTGCCACGACGTGGCACTATCTGTTCTCGGTTGCCGCTACCGTCGCGACGGCCTGGGAGTTTTGCGCGGGAGAGGTGCTCTGGACGGCGATGCCGCTGTTCCACCTGAGCGCGGCGCCCAGCGTGCTGGCCCCGATGCTGGTCGGCGGTACGACGGTGCTGGCGGAAGCATTTCATCCCAGCGAGGTGTGGGATGACATACGCAGCCGCGGTGCCATAGGGTTCGCCGGTGCCGGCGCGATGGTTTCGATGCTGCAGAAGTTGCCCGCGGATCCGCGTGACGCACAGCTGCCGCTGCGGTTCATCTCTGCTGCGCCCATCGACGCGAACTCCTACCACGACATCGAAAAGCGTTACGGCTGCCGCATTGTCACGATGTACGGGCTGACCGAGGCTTTTCCGGTCGCCGTCAAGGCCTTGGCAGACGAAGGGGTTCCTGGAACGTCGGGGCGGCCAAATCCCAACTTCGACGTCCGCACCGTCGATCAGCATGGTAATCCGCTGCCTGCGGACACCGTCGGAGAGATCGCCTGCCGGCCCAGGTACCCGCACGTGATGAGCGAAGGCTACGTGCGTGCCGGCGAGCAGCCCGGGCTGCACGTGGATTCGCACCAGGAATGGTTCCGCACCGGCGACCTCGGTCGACTCGACACCGATCAGAACCTGACCTATGTGGACCGCATTAAAGATTCGTTGCGCAGGCGTGGGGAAAATGTCTCCTCGGTCGAAGTGGAGACAGTCGTCATGCGGCATCCCGCCGTGGCCGAGGCCGCCGCGGTCGGAGTGCCCAGCGAGTTGGGCGAAGACGACATCCTGGTGGTCGTGACGTTGCGTCCTGGCGCCACACTGGATTGCGCAGAGTTGCTCGATTTCTGCGCGGCCCGGATGCCGTACTTCTGTGTGCCGCGGTTCGTTCAGATGGTCAGCGAACTCCCGAAGAATGCCATAGGGCGGATCCGTAAAGACTTATTGCGCAAGCGGGGCTTAAATAGGGAGGCGTGGGATCGTGAAGCCCAGGGGTATATCGTTCGCCGTTAGGTTACATTAACGTTACGTAAGCGTCAGAAAGTTACGTTAGTGTTACGTCAGTGCCATTGTCGGCAGTCATTTCCTAGTGAGACTGGAGAGCAAAGATGACCATGACCTACCAGGAACAGCAACTGCTCCAAGCCGCCACGGGCCGCGCTGCCATCCTGAACCTCAACGCCCGGCACAATCGGGCATATTCCGACGGCGATCGCGACCGCTGGATCGCCACGTTCCGCCATTCCGGCGCCAGCTACACCCGCGGCGGCGAACTGTTCAACGAACTGCGCGCGGCCTTCGACGGCGGCGATGGACAGCGCTTGGTCACGGTCGATCACGAGATTCGTATTGACGGGGTCAACGCGACGCAGCGATGTGTCGCCGTGCTTTTCGCGGCCATGTATGGCGACACCACGCTCCGGGCGACCGGGACATACCGGGACACGCTGGTTTACGAGCGCGGCGGCTGGTATTTCACTTCCCGTACGCTCGAATGGGATTCGGTGCCGAGCCGGCACCCGCTCGTCATGTGAGCGGCACCGATTCGTGGATCAGGACCTCAGTTACCAACTGGCTTTCGGTTCCTATGAAGACGCGCTGCGGATGGTCGGCGCGACGAGCGAACCCCGCACCGCGACGACAGCGGTCAGCGGCGCGCGCATCCAATTGTTTGCCGCGATGGTCCACGACCGTAATCGTTCGTATTGGGACGCCGAGTTCGCCCGCCAGAAATGGGGAGGTCTGCTGGCCCCGCCGGCCTTGCTGATGGGATGGCTGATACCCCCGCCGTGGGAGCCGGCCGGCAGGCCGCCAGCGGCATCGATGGTGCTGCGGGTGCCATTGCCCGGCACCACATTCATCAACGCGGCCAACGATGTTGAGTTTCTGCATCCCATCGTCGAAGGCGACCTGCTCACCGTCGTCGAGGAACTGGTGTCGGTATCGCCGGAAAAGCAAACTCGGCTTGGCGTCGGTCATTTCGTCGAAACGCTGGAGACCTATCGCCGCCAGAACGGAACCGTGGTCGCCACATGCCGGAACACCTTGTTCCGCTTCACGCCTGGAGCACCCTCTTGACCGGTGAGGATCTCGACTGGAACGAGATCACCGTCCCTGTCGAGCTGCCGGAGGTGGTTGATCACATCAGCTACCAGCGGGTGGTGGAGAACGCCGGAGCAACGTGGGACTATTTTCCCGGCCATTTCGATCCCAATTACGCTCAAAGCCAGGGCAACCCGACAATCTACGTCAACACCATGCACCTCGCGGGCTTCGCCGATCGCGTCGCGACCGATTGGGCTGGCCCGAGTAGCCGCGTGGTGCGCCGCTCTATGCGGCTGGCCGGCTCAGTGTATGCCGGCGACACGATGATCGGCCGGGGCCGGGCGGTGGCTAAGCGGCGGGACACCTCGGTGGCCCCGCCGCGCTGCCTTGTCGACATCCAGATTGAAGTGACCAATCAGCATGGCGCGCTGTGCTGCCCGGTCGAGCTCACGTTGCAGATGCCCGAAAGTTGTTGACGGCGACGGATGACGGCGTAGCCGAACTGCATCTGGCAGTGTGCCGACGGTTCGGCGAGGCGGTTGCGACGGCGAACGCCAAATGGGATCGTCGCTCGCCGTGCGATGCGTGGGATGCCCGAGGAGTGCTCGAGCACGTGATCGGTTTTCATGACGTACTTCTCTTGCGGCCCCTCGGACTGAAGCCCAACCGGCCGCGCGATCCGCAGACGCGATGGCAACTGACCTACGACTCATTGACGGAGGCCTTCGAACCCAGCAGGGCTATCTTCGACCGGGTCATCGATGTACCCGAAGTGCGCGGAAATCCGGCAACACAGCTGGATGCGCGCAAGTTGGTACCGAGCCTGACACGCGATGTTTTAGTGCACACTTGGGATCTCGCTCGTGCCGTAGAAGCCGACGATCGGCTGGATCCCGGATGGTGTGAGCTTTTCTACGCCGGTTTACCGGCAGATCCGCAGGCCTTCAGTGCGTCAGGAATGTTCAATCCTCCCGTTGCGGTGAGCAACGAGAGTGATATTCAAGCGAGACTTCTTGCGCGCCTTGGCCGCGATCCTTCATGGCGACCGAACCCTTCATAGCGGCGGCATAGTCCCGTTGCACACCACCGACTGCAGCTCGACGTACTCGTCGAGGCCCTCCGGACCGAACTCCCGCCCGATGCCCGACTGTTTGAAGCCGCCGAACGGGGTGCTGATATCGAGCATGTACATATTGATGCCGTAGGTGCCGGTGCGCACCCGGGCAGCGACTTCGAGACCGTGCGCGGTGTCGGCGGTCCACACCGAACCGGCCAGCCCGTAGTCGCTGTCGTTGGCTATTCGGACCGCGTCGTCTTCATCGGTGTATCCCAGGACCGTCAAGACCGGGCCGAAAATCTCCTCCCGGGCGATGCGCATGTCGTTGGTGGCATCGGCGAACAACGTTGGCCGCACATACCAGCCGCGCTCGGCCGGATTGTCGTCGCCACCGATGATGATGCGGGCGCCCTCGTGCTGCCCGGAGCGAATGTAGTCCTGGACCCGGCGTTGTTGACGTTGCGCGACAAGGGGTCCGATATCGGTCGTCTCGTCGGCGGGATCTCCGACATGCAGGCCCGACATCATGTCTGCCAGCGCGTCGATGACCTTGTCGTGCCGCCGTTCGCTGACCAGGATGCGGGTCTGCGCGACGCAGGCCTGCCCGTTGTTCATCAGGCCGGCCGTCTTCAGCCCCGCGACCGTCTTGTCGATGTCGGCGTCGTCGAGAATGATCGCCGCAGACTTGCCGCCCAGTTCCAGGCTCACGCGTTTCAGTTGCTCTCCGCATAGGGCCGCGATGCGGCGTCCGGTGGCGCTGGAACCGGTGAACGCGATCTTGTCCACTCCCGGATGGCGCACCAGCGCCTCGCCGACGTCAGTGCCCCCGGGCAGCACGGACACCACCCCCTCGGGCAGACCGACCTGCTCGATCATCTCGGCCAACCACAAAGCATCCAAAGGTGTTTCGGGCGCGGGTTTCACGATGACCGTGCAGCCTGCGATCAGGGCCGGGATCAGTTTGGGCATGATCAGGAATTGCGGCACGTTCCACGGCACAATCGCGCCGACCACCCCCACCGGGGCCCGGCGCAGGTGTACTTCGCCCAGCACGCCTTGGCGGCGCTCCACCCAGGGGAAATCGCGTGCGGCCGCCAGCGCCAAGTGCATCATCGACGCCGCGCCCGCCGCTTGGCCCAGCCGGCTGAAACTGCGCGGAGACCCCATCTCGGCGGTGATCAGGTCGGCCATCTCGTCGATGTGACCGGCGTAGATCGCGGTGAGCTCTTCGATCTTGGCCATCCGCTCGGCATGGGCCAGTCGTGGCCACGGGCCATGGTCGAAAGCGTGGCGGGCGGCGGCGACAGCGATCTCGATATCCTCGGGACCGGCTACCTGGACGTGGCCCACGGGCTCTTCGGAGTGCGGGGAAATGACGGCGAGTGGGTGCGAGCGGATGGGTTTGCGCCACTCGCCGCCAATGAAAAGTTCGTCATATGAACGGTGGCCGGGGTTTTCCGACATCGGGCACTTCCCTAGGGACGGGGCGAGAACGCAACCGTAACTTCGCTATTCCTGCTAACATAGCAAAAAATAACGACCAGGAAGCCGACGCCCGTGAGTGAGGAACTTCTGGTGACGGCGGACGGCGCCGTTCGGATAGTGACGATCAATCGTCCGCACTCGCACAACGTCATCGACGAGTCGCTGCATAGCCAGTTGCTGGACGTCTGGCATGACCCGGATCGCGATACCGACGCACGATGCGTGGTGCTCACCGGCGCCGGCGCCACCTTCAGCGGGGGCGGAGATTTCGCCTTCCTCAAAGCGCAGCATCGATCGCTGGCGCTGCGGTACGCGATATCACAGCAGGCCGGCGCGATTCTGAACGCGATGATCAACTTCCGGCTTCCGGTGGTGGCCGCGGTCAACGGTGCGGCCATTGGGCTCGGTGCCTCGCTGGCGCTGTGTTGTGACCTGGTGCTGATGTCGGAACACAGCTACCTCTGCGATCTCCATGTCTCGATCGGTTTGACGGCCGCCGATGGCGGGGCGCTGCTGTGGCCTTACATGATGAGCCTCATCCGCGCCAAGGAGTACGTCTATCTCGGTGCCCGCATCTCGGCCGCCGAGGCACTGAATCTCGGTCTGGCCAACCGTGTGACGAAATCCGACGCCCTGATGGACGAGGCGATGCAGCTCGCGGGCAGACTCGCCGAGCAGCCGGCACGGGCACTGCAGACCACCAAGCGCGCATTTTCTAAGCACATTGCCCAAGCGGCGCTCGCGATCGTCGACTACGGCCTTGCCGCCGAAACCCTCGAGCTCGGCGCTGACGAACACATCGCCGGGGTCCGCGAATTCCTTGGGTCCGACAAATACGACGCTATCGATGTCACCGAGGCGAGGCGAGGCGTGAAATGAACAACGACTGGCGCAGCTACCCATTTCAGTTGGTGCCCGGTGACAGCCAGCTGGAGTTCCCCGCCGCCGAAGGCGACCACCCCGACCAGGAGTCCGACACCTGGTTCATCGCCGGTCAGCTCGACGCCGCCCAGGCCGACCGGTCATTTGCCTTCCTGACCATCTTCAACAAGAACCGGCCCGGCGGAACCGTGGTTGCGGATTTCTACACGATGGCGCTGTTCGATCTTGATACCGGTGATTACGGCACCTATACGGATTACGACATGCCGCCGGCCAACATGGAAGCGGGAGCGCAGCGCAAGCTGACCCTAGCCCCGGGCTATCTCGACATCAGCTATTCCAGCAGCGCCGGCACCGCGTCATGGACCACATGCCGTAACGGCGACGGCGGATTGCTGCCCTACACCTACCGCGTCAGCCTTGTCGGCATTGACCACTCCGGTCGTCCCATGCGGCTGGACCTGGCCGTAACACCAACGCGCGCACCGACACCGGTGGGCGCCTCGACCTACAACGGAAAGATCGTCTGCTTCGGCCAAAGCGACACCTACTCCTATTTCCAGACCGGAATGTCGATGACCGGCACCTTGCGCTGGGGCGACGTCGTCGAGCAGGTCTCCGGCAGCAGCGGACATGTCGACCGGCAGTGGTTCCCGAAATACGCCGGCGGTGGAACCGGGGGGGACCCACGGAGCCGGTCTCACGAATGGCGCACCATCAACTTCGACAACGGCGTCGACCTGAGCATCTGGCGACAGTTCGACCGGACGAACGGCAATACGCTGCAACCGTTTACCGGGGTGACCACCAGCTGTCCCGACGCCGGTTTCGGACCGGCCCAGCCGCCACAGTGCGCCGAAGACGTGGAGGTCACGGTAAGCAGCTACGTCCGGTGGCCGAACGCGGTGCAACCGCTCGTGCCTCCGCTTGCCCCGGCCCGATACATGCCTGACCGGCACCGGATCACCTGCCCCACAATGCAACTGGACCTCGTCGGCGAGCCGCTGGTCGCGGCCCCGGCACACGGGTTGCCGATCGAATACATGGAAGGCCCATACCGCTACCGCGGAAAGCTCTGGGGCCAGCCGGTGACCGGCTTCGCGTTCTACGAACGTTCATTAGCGCTGTACCGGGATTGGGAACTCGTCGACGTGCTGGCTACTACGATCGCGAACCTGGAGCCACCGGCAGCGAACCTGCAGACGATGGTGGATCAGGTTGTGCCGTTGGTGGCCGCCGGCCGTCGCGGTGACGCGGTTGCGCTGCTGGCCAGCGTGGCGCCCGTCGAAAACGACACGCTCGCAACCATTCTCGAGGACCTCATCGCTGTGCTGACCGCGGGCAATTAAAGGTAGACCACTGCAAAATTACGGTTTCACCGCGGCTTGGCCAGTGGTCCCTGCAATTGCCTGGTCCCAGGTGATGTGGCGATGCTGCAATCCGGGTTCGTTGCGCCCGAACAGCAGGTGATCCCGAGCGCCCGACTCGAGGTTGGCTTGCAGGCCCTCGACCAACCGGTAATCCTCGTCGCGCACGGTGGCGTGCGCATATTCGAAGACGGCTTGAGCGCCCGCGGCCACGGATTCCTCGGAAAGGTCCAGTGGGGTCGAGTTCTGGTGAACGGTGATCGATCTGCCCGGCTGGTCGCCCGGGTAGATGCGGAACAGCTCGCCGTTGGCGATTGTCACCGACAGCACGATGTTGGGGAACAGCGCGTAGATCACGACCATGTTGTGGAATGGGTTCCACTGCTCTTCGGGAACGTTCTCCAATTCCAGGATCGCGTTCAGCGGGAAGATCAACCGGTGATGGGGCCCGTACGCGTCGAAAACCGTGCAGTTGCTGCGGGCGATCGTGGCAAACGTCTGCCGGTGCACGGTGGCGAAATGGTAGTTCTCCGCGAAGGTGTCGACCGCCAGTTTCCAATTGATCGCGGAGTCGAGCACCTTCTCGCCCAGCGGAGACCACCGTCCTATGCCCCATGAATCGAGCTCGGCGGCCAACGGCCCCAGGTGCGCGGCGACGTCCAGGGCCGCGCCGGGATCTAATGCCACCCAGAGGAATCCGGCGAACTCAGCCGCCGGAAGTTCGGTCAAACCGTCGGACTTGACGGTTATCTCCGGAAACCCCTCGCGGCCCGGCAGTCCGACCAGTTTGCCGGTGTTGTCGTATGTCCAGGCGTGATATGGACAGGTGAACCGCTTCGCGGTGCCGCACCCCGTCGCCACCTGCGACTGGCGGTGCAGGCAGACATTGTCGAACGCCTTGACTGATCCGTCGGAGATTCTGGTCAACAGGATCGATCGCCCCATCACTGTCTTGGTGCAGTACGCGCCGGGACCGGGAAGCTCCGAGACGTAGCCGACCAACTGCGGGCTGGCCAACAGCAAGGTTCTATCGCGGTTGTGTCGCTCAACCGAGGTGTATTCCCGCGCCTCGACCCGATGCTGTCCAGGAGCGAGGTCGGTGGTCTTGTCGCGCGCCAACTTGCACGCGCGCCTGGTCAGATCGATGAGCTGGTCGTGATCCATCGTGAGCATCCCTTGCAGCCGGTGTTAATTGGCTCCAGTACAGACCTTGCGACAGTTGTAAGGTCAAGGAGTGGCTGAGCAGTTGCTGATCGGCGACGTCACGGCCTTGACCGGGATCGCGTCCGGTCGTATCCGCCACTACGAGAAAATTGGTTTGCTTCGCGCAGAGCACCTCAGCAACGGATATCGAGTCTTTGACGTCGAGCAGGTCCTCGACTTGTTGCGGATCGACCTGATGCGAAGTCTTGGCGTCAGCATCAATGACATTCAGCGGTTGATCGAAGGCGGGCGCACCACGTTGTCCGGTCTTCTCGACGAGCACCGTACGTTGCTGATGCGCCAGCGGGATCGGCTAGATCAACTGATCGCGGCCATCGATGCCGCCACCGACTGTCCCGCCGCCGACGCCAACGAACACATCCTGCGCAGGCTGGCGACCACTCATCGCGACAGCATCGGTGTCTTCGGGCGACTCAGCGCCCCGCTGTCTGCCCCCGTCGCCGCGATGTACGCCGATCTGTTCGACGAATGGGACCTGCCAGTTCCCGCCCTGTTCGGGCAGATGGTTTTGCCGCCTGCGGCCAGCACCCTGCTGGCGCAATTAGCGGAGATACCGGGACGCCAGGTGCTCTTCAACCGGCTGCGCAACCTCGCCGGCGACGTCATCGCGTTGGGCGAGAATCGTGCGGGTGCAATAGAACTCGCGCACAGCTGGATCGACCGGCAGCTGGCCGACCCATTGCCCGACGACGTGGTGTCCGTGCTGCGGGCCGTGCAACCGTTATTGGAGCACGACCTGGTGATCGTGCAGGGATTCCGCGCCTGGGCGGGATCGATAAACCCAGCGGCTGCGCACTTTATCGACGAGATCGCCCTGCAGGCCGCTCGTCGCGGTGTGGAAGCCGTGAGCGTCATCGTGCTGCCCGCACCAAGGCAGGCCCCAACGCATGATGCGTCAATGTAATACATATGTGACTATTGTGGTCCATGTGTCCTATGGTGTTTCTGTCGTACTCTGTGGCTTGTGTCATCGGTTTCGCGACGTGACCTCCTCAAGTTCGCGGCCGCGACCCCAGCCTTACTAGGTCTCGGTGTCGGGGCGGCGTCGTTGCGTGCCGCACCGGCCTCGGGGGCACTCGGCACCCTGTTGGACTATGCCGCCGGAGTCATCCCCGCCAGCCAGATCAGGGCCGCCGGCGCCGTGGGGTCGATCAGATACGTCTCCGATCGGCGGCCCGGCGGCAACTGGATGCTCGGCAAGCCGATCCAGCTCACCGAGGCACGCGACCTGAGCAGTAACGGTCTGAAAATCGTGTCTTGTTATCAATTCGGCAAGGGCAGGACCGCCGACTGGCTGGGCGGCGCCGGCGCCGGGGCCAAGCACGCGCAGCGGGGGATGCAGCTGCATGCCGCCGCCGGCGGCCCCGCCACCGCACCCATCTATGCCTCGATCGATGACGACCCTTCCTATGACCAGTACAAACAGCAGATCGTTCCGTATCTGCGGTCTTGGGAATCGGTGATCGGACACCAGCGCACAGGTGTATACGCGAATTCAAAAACCATCAACTGGGCGCTGCACGATGGTTTGGGCTCCTACTTCTGGCAGCACAACTGGGGCTCGCCCAAGGGGTTCGCCCATCCGGCCGCGCATTTGCATCAAGTCGAGATCGACAAACGCAACGTCGGCGGGGTCGGCGTGGACATCAACGAAATCCTCAAACCCCAATTCGGGCAGTGGGCCTAGCGTCCTGACCCTTCAGCCGGCTCTGCCGGGTTTCGGCGCGCGGTACTGCCAGCAAACACTCGTTCGCTCATCGTGCGTCGTTGCAGACGCGTGCGGTCGAGAGTCGGCATGACTGACGCGGCATCAGAGATTCTCACGGCCCGAAATTTTTTACATAACGATTACATAACAATACGGCCTTGATCAGGGCAGTTATAGCTACTCGACCGTAACCACCAACATGCAGGACGTTTGTTCGGGACGCGCGCGCCGGGGCTTAAACCGGGTGTTACCCACGACACGGTTACCCGCGCGTAGAACTCACCAGTAACCAATCAGCATGCAAAACGGGCACTGATCCTTATGACACTCTTAGTACAGCCGATGCAGTCCGCCGTGCCGCTCAGCCACAAGGGGGGTGCCCGACAACACACCGGTCAGCCGTTCTCCGGCTGTGATTCGACGCGGAATCGACTGGAATCGACCAGACCCCGCCACCGGTGGTCAGCGCCGAGCGAACCGATACGTAAAGACGCATACAGGGAGACATAGAAGGTGACGATCCACGAGCACGACCGGGTGTCCGCTGACCGCGACGGCAATAGCCCGCATAGCACCCATGCTCTGGTCGACCGTCTGACGGCCGGTGAACCGTACGCTGTTGCATTTGGCGGCCAGGGCAGCGCCTGGCTGGAGACCCTCGAAGAACTCGTGTCGTCGGCCGGGATCGAATCCGACTTGGCAACGCGGGTCGGTGAGGCGGAACTGCTGCTCGAGCCAGTGGCAAAAGAGCTGGTCGTAGTGCGTCCGATCGGTTTCGAGCCGCTGGCTTGGGTACGTGCGCTGGCGGCTGAGGATCCGGTCCCGTCAGACAAGCACCTGACGTCGGCCGCGGTGTCAATACCGGGCGTGCTCCTCACCCAGATCGCCGCCGTGCGTGCTCTGGCGCGGCAGGGCATGGACCTGAACGCGACGCCTCCGGTGGCCGTCGCCGGGCATTCGCAAGGGGTACTCGCTGTCGCGGCGTTGAAGGCCGCGGGCGCTCGCGACGTCGAACTGCTGGCTTTGGCCCAGTTGATCGGTGCGGCCGGGACGCTGGTGGCCCGCCGGCGCGGAATCTCCGTGCTCGGCAACCGCCCGCCGATGGTGTCGGTCACCAACGCCGACCCCGAGCGCATTCGCCGGCTGCTCGACGAGTTCGCGCAGGATGTTCGCACCGTCCAGCCCCCGGTACTGTCGATCCGCAACGGCCGGCGTTCGGTCGTCATCACCGGCACCCCCGAGCAGCTATCGCGCTTCGAGCTTTATTGCCAGCAGATCTCGGAGAAGGAAAAGGCCGACCGCAAGAGCAAGCTCCGCGGCGGCGACGTCTTCACGCCGGTCTTCGATCCGGTGCAGGTCGAGGTGGGCTTCCACACTCCTCGGCTGGCCGACGGCATCGACATCGTCGGCGGCTGGGCGGAGAAGGTCGGCCTGGATGTCGCGTTGGCCCGAGAACTGACCGAGTCCATTTTGGTGCGGCGAGTCGACTGGGTGGAGGAGATCACCCACGTTAACGACGCTGGAGCCCGGTGGATCCTCGATCTGGGGCCCGGGGACATCCTGACCCGGCTGACCGCGCCGGTGATTCGCGGCCTTGGTGTGGGCATCGTGCCCGCGGCGACCCGTGGCGGTCAGCGCAACCTCTTCACCGTCGGCGCCGTCCCCGAGGTGGCGCGGGCCTGGTCGAGCTACGCCCCGACCGTGGTCAGCCTCCCCGACGGCAGGGTCAAGCTCTCGACGAAGTTCACCCGGCTGACCGGACGCTCACCGATCCTGCTCGCCGGCATGACCCCGACCACCGTCGACGCCAAGATCGTCGCCGCTGCGGCAAACGCCGGGCACTGGGCCGAGCTGGCCGGCGGCGGGCAGGTCACCGAGGAGATCTTCGCCGACCGCATCGGGGAGCTCTCCAACCTGCTCGAGCCGGGCCGCACCTATCAGTTCAACGCGCTGTTCCTCGATCCCTATCTGTGGAAGCTGCAGGTCGGTGGTAAGCGGCTGGTGCAGAAGGCGCGTCAGTCGGGCGCGGCGATCGACGGTTTGGTGATCAGTGCCGGTATCCCGGATCTCGAGGACGCCGTCGAGTTGATCGATGAGCTCAACGATGTCGGCATCAGTCACGTCGTGTTCAAACCCGGGACCGTCGAACAGATCCGCTCGGTCATCCGCATCGCGACTGAGGTTCCCACCAAGCCGGTGATCATGCACGTCGAGGGTGGGCGTGCCGGTGGCCACCATTCGTGGGAAGACCTCGATGACTTGCTGCTGGCGACGTATTCGGCATTGCGGTCGCGTCCCAACATCACCGTCTGCGTGGGCGGCGGCATCGGAACGCCCGAGCGGGCGGCCGAATACCTGTCCGGACGCTGGGCGGAATCGTATGGCTTCCCGTCGATGCCGCTCGACGGCATCCTGGTCGGCACTGCGGCGATGGCGACCAAGGAGTCCACCACGTCGCCGTCGGTCAAGCGGATGCTGGTCGAGACGCAAGGCACCGATCAGTGGATCGGTGCCGGAAAAGCCCAGGGCGGCATGGCTTCCAGCCGTAGCCAACTGGGCGCGGACATTCACGAGATCGACAACAGCGCCTCGCGTTGCGGCCGACTGCTCGACGAGGTCGCCGGGGACGCGGAGGCGGTCGCGCAGCGTCGCGACGAGATCATCGCGGCAATGGCCGACACCGCCAAGCCGTACTTCGGCGACGTCGGCGAGATGACCTACCTGCAGTGGTTGCAGCGCTACGTCGAACTCGCCATCGGCGAGGGCAACTCGACCGCCGATACCGCCTCGCCGGGCAGCCCGTGGCTGGCCGACACGTGGCGCGACCGCTTCGAGCAGATGCTGCAGCGGGCCGAGGCCCGTTTGCATGCAAAGGATTCCGGGCCGATCGAGACGCTGTTCACCGATCAGGCGCTGCTGGAGAAGCCCGACGAGGCCATCGCCACTCTGCTTGCGCACTACCCTGACGCCGAATCCGTGCAGCTGCATCCGGCCGATGTTCCGTTCTTCGTCACGCTGTGCAAGACGCTGGGTAAGCCGGTCAACTTCGTGCCGGTCATCGACAAGGATGTACGGCGCTGGTGGCGCAGTGACTCGCTGTGGCAGGCGCACGATGCACGCTACGACGCCGACCAGGTGTGCATCATCCCGGGTATCACGGCGGTTGCCGGCATCACCCGGATGGACGAACCCGTCGGTGAATTGCTGGACCGCTTCGAGCAGGCCGCCATCGACGAGGTGCTGTCTGCTGGCGCGCAGCCCCGAACCGTCACGTCGCGCCGGCTGGGCCGCCCCGACGTCACCGGACCACTGGCCGCCGTGCTCGACGCCCCGGATGTGCGGTGGGCCGGCCGCACCGCGATCAACCCGGTTCATCGAATCGCCGATCCCGGCGACTGGCTGGTGCACGACGGACCCGAAAGCCTGCGCGCCACACACTCATCCACCGGCGCGCGGCTTCAGGTCGACGGCGGCCGTGTCGTTCTGAGTGTGCCGGTGTCCGGCACCTGGGTCGACATTCCATTTACCTTGCCGGCCAACACACTTGACGGCGGTACTCCGGTGGTCTCCACCGAAGACGCCACCACCGCCATGCGCGCAGTGCTGGCGATCGCCGCCGGTGTCGACGGACCGGAGTTCCTGCCTCCGGTCAGCGACGGGACAGCCACAGTGACGGTGGACTGGGACCCCGAGCGGGTCGCCGACCACACCGGAGTCACGGCCACCTTCGGGGAGCCGCTGGCGCCCAGTCTCACCACCGTGCCCGACGCACTGGTCGGCCCTTGCTGGCCCGCCGTTTTCGCGGCGATCGGCTCGGCAGTCACCGACACAGGCAGCCCAGTCGTGGAGGGCTTACTGAGTCTGGTGCATCTCGATCACGCCGCCCACGTGGTCGGCAAGCTGCCTGAAGCCGCCACCCAGTTGACGATCACCGCCACGGCTTCGCCGGCCACCGACACGGACATGGGGCGTGTCGTCCCAGTCTCGGTGACGGTGGCCGACGCCGACGGTGCGGTGATCGTCACGCTCGATGAGCGTTTCGGCATCCTTGGACGCACCGGCGCCGCCGAACTCACCGACCCGGTAAAGGCCGGTGGTGCGGTCTCCCAGAACGCCACCGACACGCCGCGGCGCCGTCGTCGCGACGTCATGCTGACCGCACCGGTCGACATGCGTCCGTTCGCAATGGTTTCCGGTGACCACAACCCGATCCACACCGACCGGGCGGCCGCATTGTTGGCCGGCCTGGAATCGCCCATCGTGCACGGCATGTGGTTGTCGGCCGCCGCACAGCATGCGGCGACCGCCACTGACGGTCAGGCTCGCCCACCGGCTCGGCTGATCGGCTGGACGGCGCGATTCCTGGGCATGGTGCGTCCTGGCGATGAGGTCGACTTCCGTGTCGACCGCGTCGGAATCGACCAGGGCGCAGAGGTTTTGGAAGTCGCCGCGCGTGTCGGTTCGGATCTGGTGATGTCGGCTACCGCGCGGCTGGCCGCGCCGAAGACGGTCTATGCATTCCCCGGCCAGGGTATTCAGCACAAGGGCATGGGCATGGAGGTTCGGGCCCGGTCCAAGGCTGCCCGCAAGGTGTGGGACAGCGCCGACAAGTTCACTCGCGAGACGCTGGGCTTCTCGGTGCTGCATGTGGTGCGCGACAACCCGACCAGCATCATCGCCAGCGGTGTGCACTACAACCATCCGGAGGGCGTGCTGTACCTGACTCAGTTCACCCAGGTCGCGATGGCGACCGTGGCCACCGCGCAGGTCGCTGAGATGCGTGAGCAAGGCGCTTTCGTCGAAGGTGCCATCGCCTGCGGCCACTCGGTCGGGGAGTACACCGCCCTGGCCTGCGTGACGAACATCTACGAGCTGGAAGCCTTGCTGGAGATGGTGTTTCACCGTGGCTCGAAGATGCACGACATCGTGCCGCGCGACGAGCTGGGCCGCTCCAACTACCGGTTGGCGGCAATCCGGCCGTCGCAGATCGACCTCCCTGACGATGAGGTCCCCGCGTTCGTTGCCGATATTGCGGCGAATACTGGTGAGTTTCTTGAGATTGTGAACTTCAACCTGCGCGGCTCGCAGTACGCGATCGCCGGTACGGTGCGCGGTTTGGAAGCGCTCGAAGCCGAGGTGGAGCGTCGCCGCGAGCTCAGCGGTGGCCGGCGGTCATTCATTCTGGTGCCGGGCATCGACGTGCCGTTCCACTCGCGGGTCTTGCGGGTCGGTGTAGCCGAATTCCGCCGCTCGCTAGAGCGGGTCATGCCACGCGACAAAGATCCCGACATCATCGTCGGGCGCTACATCCCGAACCTGGTGCCGCGCCCGTTCACGCTGGACCGCGACTTCATCCAGGAAATCCGGGACCTGGTGCCCGCCGAGCCGCTCGATGAGATCCTCGCCGACTACGACACCTGGCGTAACGACAAGCCCCGCGAGCTGGCCCGCAAGGTGCTGATCGAGTTGCTGGCCTGGCAGTTCGCCAGCCCGGTGCGCTGGATCGAAACCCAGGATCTGCTGTTCACCGAAGAGGCCGCAGGTGGTCTCGGAGTGGAGCGGTTCGTCGAGATCGGCGTGAAATCGGCACCGACCGTCGCCGGACTGGCCACCAACACCCTCAAACTGTCCGAATATGCCCACAGCACAGTCGAGGTCCTCAATGCCGAGCGTGACGCGGCAGTGCTGTTCGCCACCGACACCGACCCGGAGCCGGAGGCCGAAGAGGTAATGGAGCCCGCGGTCGAGCCGGAAGGGGCCGGCAGTGGCCAGGCCGCTCCGGCTCCCGCGCCGGTGGCGCCCTCGGGTGTGGCGCGTCCGGACGACATTGTGTTCGACGCCGCCGACGCCACCTTGGCGTTGATCGCGCTCTCGGCCAAGATGCGCATCGACCAGATCGAGGAGCTGGACTCCATCGAATCCATCACCGACGGCGCGTCGTCGCGGCGCAACCAGTTGTTGGTGGACCTGGGTTCGGAGTTGAACCTGGGCGCCATCGACGGTGCCGCCGAGGCCGACCTCGCCGGACTGCGGTCGCAGGTGACCAAGCTGGCGCGCACCTATAAGCCTTTTGGCCCAGTGCTTTCCGACGCGATCAATGATCAGCTGCGGACGGTGCTGGGGCCCTCGGGTAAGCGGCCTGGTGCGATCGCCGACCGGGTCAAGAAGATCTGGGAGCTCGGTGAGGGTTGGGCCAAACACGTCACGGTCGAAGTCGCGCTGGGCACCCGCGAGGGCACCAGTGTTCGTGGCGGCGCCATGGGCCACCTGCACGAGGGCGCATTGTCCGACGCCGCTTCCGTCGACAAGGTCATTGACGGCGCGGTCGCTTCCGTCGCCGCACGGCGTGGCATCTCGGTGGCACTGCCGTCTTCCGGCGGTGGCGGCGGCGCGACCGTCGACGCGGTTGCGCTGAGCGAATTCACCGACCAAATCACCGGTCGCGACGGTGTGCTGGCGTCGGCGGCCCGCCTCGTGCTGAGCCAGTTGGGCCACGACGACCCGGTCAGTGCATCACCGGCAGCCACCGATGCCGAGCTGATCGACCTGGTGACCGCCGAACTGGGTGCGGACTGGCCACGTTTGGTGGCACCGGTGTTCGACGCCAAGAAGGCCGTTTTGTTCGACGACCGGTGGGCCAGCGCCCGGGAGGACCTGGTCAAGCTCTGGCTGGCCGACGAGGGTGACATTGACGCCCAGTGGGTGCGTCTGTCTGAAAGATTCGAGGGCGCCGGCCACGTCGTCGCCACCCAGGCCACCTGGTGGCAGGGTAAGTCGCTGGCCGCGGGCCGTCAGATCCATGCGTCGCTGTACGGCCGGATCGCGGCGGGCGCCGAGAACCCGGATCCAGGTCCCTACAGCAGCGAAATCGCTGTCGTGACAGGGGCTTCCAAGGGTTCGATTGCGGCATCGGTCGTTGCGCGACTGCTCGACGGAGGCGCCACCGTCATCGCGACCACGTCGAAGCTCGATGAGGAGCGGCTGGCGTTCTACCGCGAGCTGTATCGCGACCACGCTCGTTACGGCGCGGCGCTCTGGGTGGTCGCTGCCAACATGGCGTCCTACTCTGATATCGACGCGCTGGTCGGGTGGATCGGTACCGAGCAGACCGAAAGCCTTGGGCCGCAGTCGATTCACATCAAGGACGCGCAGACACCGACAGTGCTGTTCCCGTTTGCTGCACCCCGCGTTGCGGGCGACCTGTCGGAGGCCGGTTCACGCTCCGAAATGGAGATGAAGGTTCTGCTGTGGGCGGTGCAGCGGCTGATCGGCGGACTGTCAAAGATCGGCGCCGAGCGCGACATCGCGTCGCGGCTGCACGTGGTGCTGCCCGGCTCGCCCAACCGCGGAATGTTCGGCGGTGACGGCGCTTACGGTGAAGCCAAGTCGGCGCTGGACGCCGTGGTGAGTCGCTGGCATGCCGAGTCTTCGTGGGCGGCCCGGGTCAGCTTGGCGCATGCGCTGATCGGTTGGACCCGCGGCACCGGGCTGATGGGCCACAACGACGCCATCGTCAGTGCAGTCGAGGAGGCCGGTGTCACCACCTACTCCACCGACCAGATGGCTGCAATGCTGCTGGGCTTGTGCGATGTCGAGTCCAAGGTGGCCGCGGCCAGCGCGCCGATCAAGGCGGACCTGACCGGCGGGCTCGCCGACGCCGACCTCGACATGGCCGAACTGGCCGCCAAAGCGCGCGAGCAGATGGCAGCCGACGCGGCTGCCGACGGCACTGCAGCCGAAACCCAGAAGGCCGAGGGCACCATTGCCGCGCTGCCGTCCCCGCCACGCGGCTTTACTCCGGCGCCACCGCCGGCTTGGGATGACCTCGACGTCGACCCTGCCGACTTGGTAGTCATTGTCGGCGGCGCCGAAATCGGCCCGTACGGTTCCTCACGCACCCGGTTCGAGATGGAGGTCGACAACGAACTATCGGCCGCAGGTGTCTTGGAGCTGGCCTGGACTACCGGATTGATCCGCTGGGAAGACGACCCCCAACCCGGTTGGTACGACACCGAATCCGGCGAGCTTGTCGATGAGTCGGAACTGGTTGAGCGCTACCACGACGCTGTGGTGGAGCGCTGCGGGGTTCGCGAGTTCGTCGATGACGGGGCGATTGACCCTGACCATGCTTCCCCGTTGCTGGTGTCGGTGTTCCTGGAAAAGGACTTCTCCTTCGTGGTGTCCGCGGAGGCCGAAGCTCGCGCCTTCGCCGAGTTCGATCCGGAGCACACGGTCATCCGGCCGGTGCCCGACTCCAGTGACTGGCAGGTCATCCGCAAGGCCGGCACCGAAATCCGGGTGCCGCGAAAGACCAAGCTGTCGCGCATCGTTGGCGGCCAGGTGCCGACCGGGTTCGACCCGACGGTGTGGGGCATCAGCCCGGACATGGCGGGTTCCATCGACCGGCTGGCGGTGTGGAACATCGTCGCGACCGTTGACGCATTCCTGTCCGCCGGCTTCACCCCGGCCGAAGTGATGCGCTATGTGCACCCCAGCTTGGTGGCAAATACCATGGGTACCGGCATGGGTGGCGCCAGGTCGATGCAGACGATGTACCACGGGAACCTGTTGGGCCGTAACAAGCCCAACGACATCTTCCAAGAGATTTTGCCGAATATTGTTGCCGCGCATGTGGTTCAGTCCTATATCGGCAGCTACGGCGCGATGATCCATCCGGTTGCCGCATGCGCGACCGCCGCCGTATCGGTCGAGGAAGGCGTCGACAAGATCCGGCTGGGCAAAGCTGAAATGGTGGTGGCAGGCGGGATAGACGACCTGACGCTGGAAGGCATCATCGGTTTCGGTGACATGGCGGCCACCGCCGACACCGGCATGATGCGCGGCCGCGGCATCCATGACTCGAAGTTCTCCCGGCCCAACGACCGGCGCCGGCTGGGCTTCGTAGAGGCCCAGGGCGGCGGCACCATTCTGTTGGCGCGCGGTGACCTGGCGCTCAAAATGGGTTTGCCGGTACTCGCGGTGGTCGCCTTCGCGCAATCCTTCGGCGACGGTGTGCATACCTCGATCCCGGCCCCGGGCCTGGGTGCGCTGGGCGCGGGGCGCGGCGGCAAGGAGTCGCCGCTGGCGCGTGCGCTGGCCAAGCTGGGCGTTACCGCTGACGACGTCGCGGTGATCTCCAAGCATG
Organism: uncultured Actinomycetota bacterium; assembly: GCA_963784665.1. Taxonomy (GTDB): domain Bacteria; phylum Actinomycetota; class Actinomycetes; order Mycobacteriales; family Mycobacteriaceae; genus Mycobacterium. The sequence goes on along the minus strand of CAWASA010000012.1, from coordinate 86,451 downwards.
ACACTTCGACGCTGGCCAACGATCCCAACGAGACCGAGTTGCACGAACGGCTGGCGGACTCGCTGGGCCGCTCCGAGGGTGCTCCGCTGTTCGTGGTGTCGCAGAAGAGCCTCACCGGCCACGCCAAGGGCGGCGCGGCGGTCTTCCAGATGATGGGCTTGTGCCAGATGTTGCGCGACGGGGTTATTCCGCCCAACCGCAGTCTGGATTGCGTCGACGACGAACTGGCCGGCTCGGCCCACTTTGTCTGGGTGCGCGAGACACTGCGGCTCGGTGGCAAGTTCCCGCTCAAGGCCGGGATGCTGACCAGCCTCGGATTCGGCCACGTCTCCGGTCTGGTCGCACTGGTGCACCCGCACGCGTTCCTCGCCGCGCTGGATCCGGATCAGCGTGCGGACTACCAGCGGCGTGCGGATGCTCGACTGCTTGCCGGTCAGCGCCGCCTGGCCTCGGCCATCGCCGGTGGTGCGCCGCTGTACGAACGGCCACCAGACCGTCGTTTCGACAACGACGTGCCGGAAAAGCGCCAGGAGGCGGCGATGCTGCTGAATCCGGCGGCTCGGCTGGGTGAGGACGGAGCCTTTGAGGTCCCTGCCGGATGACTTCGGTCATCCGTTAGCCTGGCGATCCATGGGCATCGTCGGAGTGGGGATTGACCTCGTCTCCATTTCTGATTTCGCCGAGCAGGTCGACAAACCGGGAACGGTGTTCTCCGAGACCTTCACCCCAGGTGAGCGGCGTGACGCCTCTGACAAGAGTTCCTCGGCAGCCCGTCACCTGGCGGCCCGCTGGGCCGCGAAGGAAGCGGTGATCAAGGCGTGGTCAGGGTCCCGGTTCGCCCAGCGGCCGGTGTTGCCGGAGGCCATCCACCGCGATATCGAGGTGGTCACCGACATGTGGGGACGTCCGCGGGTGCGGCTGACCGGCGCCGTCGCCAAGCATCTGGCCGACGTGACGATTCATGTGTCGCTGACCCACGAAGGGGATACTGCGGCCGCGGTGGCCATCCTCGAAACGCCCTGAGCGCCAGCTGGGGGCCCTCCTCGGCTGAACTAGCCTCGAGGTCATGAGCGATATGGCGGAGCGCGTCCGCGAGGTGTTGCCGTCGGTGCGCCGCGATCTCGAGGACCTGGTGCGTATTGAATCGGTGTGGGCCGATCCGGGTCGGCGGCCGGAGGTGCACCGTAGCGCGCAGGCGGTGGCGGACCTGTTGGCGCAGGCCGGTTTTAGCGATGTCCAGATCGTCAGCGAGGGCGGTGCGCCAGCGGTCATCGGGCGCCATCCCGCGCCTCCGGGCGCGCCAACCGTATTGCTGTACGCCCACCATGATGTGCAGCCCGAAGGAGACCACAGCCAGTGGGCGTCGCCGCCTTTTGAGCCGACCGAACGAGACGGACGGCTTTACGGTCGCGGCACCGCCGATGACAAGGCTGGTATTGCAACACATTTGGCGGCATTTAGGGCACACGGTGGCCGGCCGCCGGTGGGCGTGACGGTGTTCGTCGAAGGCGAAGAGGAATCCGGCTCGCCGTCACTGGGCCGGTTGCTTGCCGCCCACCGCGACACGCTTGCTGCCGACGTGATCGTCATCGCCGACTCGGACAACTGGAGCACCGACGCCCCGGCGCTGACCGTATCCCTGCGCGGCTTGGTCGACTGTGTGGTCGAGGTTGCCACACTCGACCATGGGCTGCACTCCGGCTTGTGGGGTGGCGTGGTTCCCGACGCGCTGAGCGTGCTGGTGCGGCTGCTGGCCGGCTTGCACGACGACGACGGCAACGTCGCAGTGCCCGGTCTGCACGAAACTGACATTGCAGCCGTGAATTACCCCGATTATCCGGCAGGGCGGGTCCGCGCCGACTCCGGTCTGCTCGACGGTGTGTCCGAGATCGGCTCGGGCTCCGTGCCGCAGCGGCTGTGGGCCAAACCAGCCGTCACGGTGATCGGCATCGACACCACATCGGTCGCGGCTGCGTCCAACACGCTGATCCCGCGGGCCCGGGCCAAGATCAGCATGCGGGTAGCGCCCGGCGGAGACGCCGCATATCACCTGGACGCGCTGACCGACCACCTAGAGCGGCACGCCCCGTGGGGCGCACAGGTCAGCGTCACGCGCGGCGAAATCGGCGAACCCTACGCCATCGACGCCAGTGGTGAGGTCTATGACGCTGCGCGCGCGGCATTTCGGCAAGCGTGGGATGCTGACCCGATCGATATGGGCATGGGCGGCTCAATCCCGTTTATCGCCGAGTTCGCCGCCGCCTTCCCGCAGGCAAAGATCCTCGTCACCGGTGTCGAAGACCCCGCAACGCAAGCGCACAGTATCAACGAGAGCCTGCACCTAGGTGTGCTGGAACGCGCGGCGGTCACCGAGGCGCTGCTGCTGGCCAATCTGGCCTGATCACGGCCTAGACCGACAAGTCGCGGCGGAGTTTGGCGACGTGGCCGGTGGCTTTGACGTTGTACTGCGCGACGGCGACTTTGCCTTTTTCGTCTACCAGGAAGGTGGAACGAATCACACCCTGGACGGTCTTGCCGTACATCTGCTTCTCGCCGTAGGCGCCCCAGGCCGCCAGCACCTTGTGGTCCGGATCGGACAGTAGCGGGAACGTCAGCTTTTCGGCGTCACGAAATTTGGCAAGCTTTGCCGGAGGGTCGGGGGAGATGCCGACGACGTCGAGGCCGGCATCGTTGAGGTCGCGCAGATTGTCGCGAAAGTCGCAAGCCTCTTTGGTGCATCCCGGTGTTGAGGCCGCCGGATAGAAGTACACGATGACTCGGCGCCCACGGTAGTCGGCCAGCGATACCTTGTTGCCGTCGGCGTCGGGCAAGCTGAAGGCGGGCGCTTTGTCGCCCGGCGCCAGCCGCGGGGTTTCGGTCAACGTTCCTCCCTTTCTGTTCACCGGAGCGTTTGGTTCAGCGCCAGCTGATCTAGGGTAGTGCGTCAGGTGCATCGGCCGGATTTGCAGGCTGACAGGGCGGACTTGGAGGACAGAGACGTGGCGGATCGGGATCCCGACACCATCAAGCAGGACATCGACCTCGCCCGCGACCAGCTGGCGGCCACCGTCGATTCACTTGCTGAACGCGCGAATCCTCGCCGCCTCGCCGACGACCTCAAGGCCCGCGCGGTCGAATTTGTGAAAAAGCCTGTGGTGATCGCCTCGCTGGTGGGGATCTCTTCGGTGGTCGTGATCGTGGTGGTCCGCAGGATCAGGGACCGCTGACCGCCACGACAAGCGGACAGCTAACGCCCCGGACCAGACTCCTTGCGGTGCTTGGGGGGCCGTCGCGCCGTGAGATCGCGGGGGAGCGTCGACGACGGCATCTTGCCCGGTAATTCGTCTTGGTGCGCCGTCAGGGTTTCGAACCCCGGACCCGCTGATTAAGAGAACGCGGCCCAGTTTACCGCTGACCTGCGGCGTCGCTCCGCAGACGATATTGATCTGGTCTTTACCTGCGGCTATAGGCGACCTCCGATGACTTACGGCTGACCTCCGGAGGCTTTCAGTTATCTGTAACCGCCCCGAGCGTGGAGGTCTTGTGGAGGCTTCAGACTGTTTGCCGGCCCGATGCAGCTGTTCACCGCGTGTGCGGCCGGCGGGTTTCTTAGCCGCTGCGCGACTCAATGAGGGCAGGATATGGATCCCCGCGAGCGTGCGCCCCGCCGCAATGCAATCAAAGACCATTTCCGCCAGAGGGCATTGGCTGACGGTGGACTCGCTGAGCATCAGCACAGCGGCCAACTCGCCGCTAATCTTCTCACCCGCCGATGAACTGAACGGGTAGGACATTATTTCCACCTGCACCGGATCTGCCAGCGCCTTGAGACGCAGCGCCATTTCCAGCGCGGCGCCATCGCTCATGGGGCCCCGGCAATGCTGCGGCAGCGCGCCGTTCTGTGCTCCTCGCCTTCGGTTCCCTTCTAACGGGCACTCCGTCCGTCACTTCTCTATGCCGTAGCCACCGCTCTCTATGCCGTAGCCACCGCGGAGGTCCGTGTGGGCGGCTTTCAACAAGCGGTTGCACAGCGCCACCAGCGCATCGACGTCAAGGTCCGACTCATCGCCGAGCTCCTTGAGAAACGATGCTTCTTCGTCCTTCAGCGCAGTCCACTTTCGCTTCCGTTCGATCATCGCCTCATCGCTATTTTGTGGGACGTCGACGACTGTCTGGAGTTGCCCCTTGCACGCATCCAGCTGCGTCAACGAATAGCCGTGCTCGCGGAATTGGCGATCCCATTCATCAAGGATCAATTCGGTGAGGTCGCGGACCGGCTCTGCGGCATAAATCATCAGCTCTGCGACTCCGTCGTCGAGACCCAGCCGTGCGCGGAATTCGTACAACTCTCTGATGGCCCCAGCCCGCCTTTGGCTGGTGGTCTCTTCCGTGACTTCGGTGCCCGCGAGTGGTTCTGCCCCGCGCTTGAGGTAAAGGGTTGCGGAGATGAGACGCTTCAGCACAGCCTTCTTGTCGTCCCCAGCCCGCTTCTCGTAGTCGAGGACTAGCGCTTGGTCTCGGTCCTCTCGCTTGGTTCTGGCGTCGATGCGCTTCGTCCAGATCGCTACCGTCGCAGTTGACAAAACGGACGCGACCGGCACAAGAGTGGTCGTGAGCAAGGTCTCCCAACTCATGGCACTACTGCCAGTCTTCCCGGCGCTTGCGCTGATGCGCTTCTCCGGGTGTGCACCCGGACGTGCTCATTTCCACGTGGCTCAGTCTGCCTGACTGGACCGTAGTACACGAGGGTTTGTCGTAGTCGTCCGTTATCGAGGGCTGTTTCGTCGGTTGACTTCACCCGTCGGAATTGGCCAGGCCATTGCGCCCTGAGATACCTGTGGGCGTACTCGGCGACACTGACCGCCTTACCTTTCTCGCCCGCGCAGCGCCGTTACGGGGTTTGGTTAACTCGCCCTAAGACATAAGCGTCTCATATGAGATATAGTTGTCTCATGGCGCCGAATCGCGAACGGATGTTGCGGGCCGCCGCGGATTTCCTCGGCCGGCGTCCCAACGCAACCCAGGACGAGATCGCCGCGGCCGTCGGCGTCAGCCGCGCGACCCTGCATCGTTACTTCGCCGGGCGGGCTGCGCTCCTCGAGGCACTGGACCAGCTCGCGGTGGCCCAGATGCGTGAGGCCCTGAAAACCGCCCGCTGGCAGGACGGATCCGCCACAGAAGCGTTGCAGCGCTTGGTGACCGCGTGTGAACCGGTGTCCGGATACCTCACCTTTCTTTGCACCCAGAGTCAGGGTTCCGACGCCGACCAGGCGCAGGAAGGCTGGGAGGAGATCGACGCCGAGATCAGGGAACTGTTCGAGCGCGGTCAGCGGGAAGGCGAATTCCGCCCCGATCTCAGTGCAGTCTGGTTGACCGAGGCGTTCTACGACCTTGTCGCCGGCGCGGCGTGGGTCATCCAGGCCGGACGGGCCGCGCGCCGCGACTTCACCCAGATGATCACCGACCTGCTGCTACACGGGGTGAGCCGGTCATGACGCGGAGTTGGTTGTCGCTCGGTGTGCTCAGCCTCGGAGTGCTGGTGATCGGCGTCGACGGCACGGTACTGGCCGTCGCCACCCCACTGATTACCAAGGATCTCGGGGCGACGGCGACGCAGGTCTTGTGGATCGGCGACATTTACTCGTTCGTGCTGGCGGGTCTGCTCGTCACGATGGGTAGCCTCGGCGACCGGATCGGCCACAAGAAGCTGTTGCTCTGCAGCGCAACGGTTTTCGCCTGCATGTCGGTGGCAACGGCATACACGCCAATCGCCGGGCTGCTGATCGGCGCGCGGGCGCTTCTGGGCGTGGCCGGGGCAGCGTTGGCGCCGTCGACGCTGGCGTTGATCCGCGGCCTGTTTCCCCAGCCACGGCAACGCAGCGTGGCCGTGGGCGTCTGGGCCGCCATGTTCTCGGCGGGTACCGCGCTGGGTCCCGTGGTCGGTGGGCTGCTCCTGGAGCACTTCTGGTGGGGCTCAGTGTTTTTGATCAACATCCCGGTGATGGTCGTGCTGCTTGTCGGCGGCATCGTCTTGTTGCCGGAACAGCGCGACCCTACGCCGGGGCCGTGGGACCTGCCCAGCGTCGCGCTGGCGCTTGTCGGCATGCTCGGCCTCGTCTACGCCGTCAAGGAAGGTGCCGCCAACGGGCTTCGGGTCGAGGTGGCAACGGTAGGCGTCGTCGGCGCCGCGGCGCTGACGCTGTTCGTCCGGCGGCAGCTCAGGCTGCGCGCACCGTTGATCGACGTACGGCTTTTCGCCAATCGCGCGTTCTCAGGTGTGGTCGCCGCTAACCTGCTTTCAGTGCTTGGCCTTTCGGGCCTGGTGTTCTTCCTGTCCCAGTTCTTCCAACTGGTTCAGGGATACAACCCGCTGAGGGCCGGGATGGCCGAACTGCCCGCCGCGGTCGCCGCGACCGTGTTCGGCCTGTTGGCCGGTGTCGCCGTGCGCTACTGGTCGCAGCGCGCGGTCCTCGCGACCGGGCTGGCGCTGGTCGGTGTGGCGATGGCGTCGCTGACACTGATCAGCCCATCCACCGGCTACCCGCAACTCGGCGTCGCCCTGTTTGTCGTCGGCGTCGGCCTCGGACTGGCCTTCACCGCGGCGAGCGACGTCATCATCGCCAGCGTCATGCCGGAGCGAGCCGGCGCGGCAGCGGCGGTCTCGGAGACCGCCTACGAGCTCGGCACGGCGCTTGGCATCGCGATACTTGGCTCCATCGTCACCGCCGTGTACCGCGGGCTGGCGATTCCGCCCGGCACCCCGGATGCCGTGGCGTCGCATGCGCGGGACTCGCTCGCCGCTGCGACCGTGGCGACAAGAAGCCTGCCCGCCGACCAGGCACAAGGCGTGTTGACGGCCGCCAAGACCGCATTTACCGACGGGCTGTCCATCGCCGCGGGGGTCGGCTCGGCGCTGCTGCTCGCGTCGGCGGTGGCCGTGTGGCTGCTGCTCAAACCCCCTCCGACGCGACAACCGGATCACCCGGCGGCGGGAGGCACGCTTTGCTCGAAGCAGAAAACGTTCGCCGGGTCGTATTTGGCCTTAACCGCGCGTAGCCGTTCGCGGTTGGAGCCGTAATACTCACGCTCCCAGTCGGATGAGGGAGCATTGGGCACGTTGACGTAGGCCCCGTCGCCAAAGGGGCGCAGTGCGCGCCAGAAGTCGGCCGCCCAGCCCAGAGCCTTCGAGTTCAGCGCGGGGTCGTCCCAGGCCGCGCCCGGCTCGCAGTAGAACAGCGCATCACGGTGTGGGAACGCCGACCCACCGGGCGGAGCGTGGCGCACCGCCCCGCCGAAGCTCGAGCAGAAGAAGTTGCTCGGCGCGCTGGGTGTGTTCGCCATGAAGCCAACGACCAGATCAATCGCTTCGTCGGGGAATGGGCGAGTGACGAACTGAGAGTAGAACTTCCAGAACGGGAGATCCGGCGCCCCGTCGAGGTTTTCGTAGATGGTCGGCCACGCATCGTTCATATAGGTCACCTCGGGCTTGCCAATTGCCAGCAGCGAACGCAACTCGGCGTCCAGCTCGTCGCGTGACCCGCCGTGCAGCACCGCCGAGAGCTTGACCCCGGTGGAGTCCGCCTCGAGCGCACTGGTCAGGCGCTCGTCGGCAACCGGCGCGTCACGCTGCCACGTGCGAAGTATCGCGCCCAGATCATCGTGGCCGGTCCACCTGACAATTGCGAACTCGACGTGGGAGAGCTCGTGCAGCTTCAGCGTGTAGGACGTGGCGATCCCGAAGTTGCCGCCTCCTCCGCCGCGACACGCCCACAGCAGGTCGGCGTTGCTGTGCTCGCTGGCCTCGACAACCTTCGCCGAGCGCGAGCCGTCGGCCACCACGACCTCGGCCGCGAGCAGGTTGTCGGAAGCCAATCCCAAACTGCGGGTGAGTAATCCGAAGCCTCCGCCGAGAACCACACCGCCGAGCCCGACGCCCCCCTCCGAGCCGGTCGGAATGACAAAGCCGCGCTGCCCGAGCGCCGGGACGGCCTCCTTCTGCGTAAGCCCGGTCCCGACCGTCGCCGTACGCGCCGTCTCGTCGATCGTGACGCTCTTCATCCGACTGACGTCGACAACCAGGCCGCCGTCGATCGAGGACCAGCCATCAAGGCTGTGGCGTCCGCTGCGGGCACGCAGGGCGATGCCCTCCTTGCGCGCCCACTCGACCGCGTTGACCACGTCCTGCGTGTTGCCGCAGAACACGATTGCCTCGGGATAGCGCGAATACAGGCGATTCCAGCCGATGCGCGCCGCCTCGTAGCCGGGATCGCCCGCACGCACCACCTCACCCGTCAGCTTGCTAGTCATTCGGTCACTCCTGAACTCACTGCGAAGAGATCGGCGTCTTCGGGCTCGGTCTCCAGCACGCCGCGGTTGAAGATCAGCATTCCTAGGAAGTACATTCCGCCCGCGACGATCAAGCCGGCGACGATCAGGTCCGGGGACGCGCGCCTCTCCGGGCACCGTCAAAGCTTTCGCCACGTTCGCCGCCTCACCTTCCACTGAGGGGCACTACGGACCCTAGACGCCGAGACGGATTGTTTTCAGCAAACTATCTATTTCCCAACCGCTAATCGGCGCTTGTCGTTCGCGAACCGAGTCCTGAAGCCGTGAAGAATGTGGCCGAAGTAGGCGTCGCGCCGGGGACATGCGCCTAGAGTCGAACGGCCGGCCGCGTATTCACGGCCGGCCCAATTTGCATCCCTCGCCCGGGGTTTCCGGCGTGATGCTCTCGAGGAGTGTGGCTTGTGAGTGGTTGGATCGTGAGCAACGTCCCGTCGTGGCTGCTATTACTCGGACTCAACGTCCTCATCGCAGGCGGAGCGGTGCTCGCCCTGATATATGTCCGGCATCGGTTCCCCGGGCTCAGGGGGGACGAGCGCAGCGAGGTGACACAGTTCGCCTTCTTGTTGGTCGGATTCGTGTACGCGTTCTTCACAGGTTTCATCGTTAGCGCGATGTGGGGTCAGACCAATACTGCGGACGACGCGATGCGGGCGGAGGGCACGACGGGGGTACAGATGGCCAACGACCTCACCGTGTTCGACAAGGCCGACAGCGACCGAATCCGCCAGGCGCTGCTGGACTATGAACGCGCGGCCGTAACAGAGTGGCCGCTGGCCGCCAACGGCCACGCCTACTCTGCGGCCGGCCAAGCGCTGCAGCGCCTCCACACCGCATACGAAGAAGTTCAGCCGCGCACCGATACCCAAAAGACTTTCCTCGCTACCTCTTTCGATTCCCTTAACAAGATCAGTCAGGCACGCACAGACCGGATAATCCGGGCCCGCACCGCAAACGGCCTGCCCTGGTCGATGTGGATAGTCTTCTTCCTGCTCAGCGGGCTGGTTCTTGCCTGCGTCATCGTTTACAGCGTCGAGAAACCCACCATTCACTATGCGTTGGTCGCGACCGTGGGCGTGCTGCTCGCCACCGACCTGTTCCTCGTCTTGGAACTCGCCCACCCGTATATCGGCGACACTGCGACGTCGCCGGAGCCGCTGGACGCGGTTATCCAGGTCCTGTCGGCCCCCCCGGCGTAGTCGCCATGCATGTATGGGGACGATGGTCGACATGCCGAGTGCATTGCGGTTGTTATGTGCCCAGCGCAATACAGCAGTGCAGTCATTGAGGCCCGCAGGGTACGGATAAGGCCCCAGCGTGCCACCGCCGTTTCGGAATTCGACCCCGATTACCGCGACGCCGGTCTGGGCGATCGTGTCCCGCAACCTCAAGAACACAGGCCCGGTCGCCGAGAGGGATACCGTCGCGCCGCCATGGATTGCAGCACGCCCGGCGACGCGCCGGTCCTATCCAGTCATCCGCTTGGGTGACGGGCTGATGCAGTTACCGCCACAGGCTTTCTCCGCTGTGGGATGCTGGAAGTTATTGGTGTTCTGATTATTTTCACGCGCCCAAATCTCGTCATCGGCAAGAAGCACGGCAAGGGCTAGCCCGTTCTAGTCGGGTTCTCTCTAGGTCGGCCCGTCACCGCTTCGACCGGATGTCGACATCGCCCTCGGGAGGTATGCATGTCTGTTCTGCGGTCGACCCTGCGCGCCGCGTTCGCGCTGGTCGCTCTAGCGATAGTGGCAACGGTGGCCAGCGGGTGCCGTAGCGAATCCAAAGCCAGCCCGGACCCGACCACCACAATCACCGCCCCACGAAACTGCGCGACCCTGTATAACGGGGACCCCCAAAACCCCGAGTGGAGACGATGCATGGGAATGCCGTCCGACTGAATTTGCTTGACGCTGCGCTCATCCCGATTTCGAAGGAAGAAGGCGGCTATGCACGTGACGCGCGCGAAATACGCCGACGCGGTTCACAAGTCGGAGTGCAAATCGACTGAACTTCTGGCCCATGCGTGCGGGCAGCACCGAGCGCACGAAACGACATTGCACGCCAACGCCGGGATCAGCAGCGGCGCTGGCTCTCTGTTTGCAACATTCCCAGACTTGAGTCCCGCGCTTTATGTCGAGTGAATGCGTCTCCGCGGGGAAGCTCGCGAAATACATTGCCTCATCCGCGCTAGAGGGCGGGACCATCTTCCTTGGTGTCGACGAAGACTCCTCGCCCCCACCGCTGCTGTGATCGTAGACCGCCTTACGCCCCAGAGGCTCCGTCGGCTTACCTTATTGGCAATTGATTCGCCACGCTCGCTTCCGAGACGGGAAAGTCACGTCGCTGAGTTGATGAGGCGGGCAAAGCCAACGCCCTGCTCTATCGCGCTGCAGCATTGCTGGCGAGATTGCGTTGCAATGAATCTCGCATGTGAGATGCTTCATCGGCCAGTGGTGCGAGACCAGTCGCTTCGAGGTTATGCATGAGGGAGTCGGGTGTGGGCGAACCTTTGGGAGCAGGGTAATGGTCGGGCCCGCACAACAGGAACATGCTACGGCGGGTGAACTAACGGTCGGCTCCGTTTATCGGTACCCGAAGCCGACGCAATCCGACGACGCGTTGATCGATGGACTTCCGAATTGGTTTTGGGTCACTAAGGACGATGATCGGCCGGCCCTGACACTCGAGAAAGGGATAACGCGCCGTTTGCTGTGGAGGGGCACTTCCCGCAGCGTGGAGACCTTGTGGAGACACTTTGGGACTGACGTGACGAATGTGACTAGCTGGGAATCACCGATTCTATGCGAAAACCTTCTCTACCTGGGTTTTCGGTGGTGCGCCGTCAGGGTTTCGAACCCCGGACCCGCTGATTAAGAGTCAGCTGCTCTACCAACTGAGCTAACGGCGCTTGGGTCGGCCGAGACCGCGTTGCGACAATAACAGGCGTTGCGTCGCGGAGCGAAATCCCGGATCCCTCCAGAGTAGCCGCTCAGCGGCGGGCAATCTCTGGCGTTTGCGGACCCCGCGCTGCTGGCTTAGGGTCACTGGCTTGTGTCAAAAATCGCGGCGGTCTCGCGCGTGAGTGTGGATTGCATCGACTTGGTCACCTCGCCCCGGGAGCCCAGCCATGTTGCCACGAGGAGGGACCGACACCCTCTAGAATTCTTCCAACTATTTCTGGTCAGCGGCGACCCACATTAGCGGAATTAAGTGGAAGGTCACTCGATGACGCCTTTGCGCAGACGGCGATCGTGGCTGGCTGCCGTGATAGTGCCGGTTGCTGTGTTCGGCGTCGCCTGCAGCAGCAGCCATGGAGCGGCGCCGGCGAAGGTCATCTTCGACAAGGGCACTCCGTTTGCTGATCTGCTCGTCCCCAAGCTCACCGCCTCGGTGACCGATGGCGCCGTCGGCGTCACCGTGGATGCACCGGTGACGGTGAGCGTTGCCGATGGTGTCCTTGCGTCGGTCACGATGGTCAACCAAAACGGCAAGTCCATCAGCGGGCAACTCAGCAACGACGGACTGCGCTGGTCGACCACCGAGCAGCTCGGGTACAACAGGCGCTACACGCTGAACGCGAAGGCGCTGGGTCTAGGTGGTGCGGCGAACCGGCAGATGATCTTCCAGACCAGTTCACCTGCTCACCTGACCATGCCCTACGTCAATCCGGGCTACGGCGAGGTCGTGGGCATCGGGGAGACGGTGGCGATCCGCTTCGACGAGAACATCGCGAACCGGGCCGCAGCCCAAAAGGCCATTGCCATCACCACCAACCCACCCGTCGACGGTGCCTTCTATTGGCTGAACAACCGCGAAGTACGTTGGCGCCCAGAGCATTTCTGGAAGCCCGGGACAACCATTGACGTGGCTGTTAACACCTACGGCGTCGATCTGGGTGACGGGATGTTCGGCGAGGACAACGTCAAGACGCACTTCACCATCGGTGACGAGGTCATCGCGACCGCTGACGACACCACCAAAATGGTGACCGTGCGGGTCAACGGCGACGTCGTCAAAACCATGCCCACCTCGATGGGCAAGGACAGCACCCCGACGGCCAATGGCGTTTACATCGTCGGCGGACGGTTCAAGCACATCATCATGGATTCCTCGACCTACGGGGTACCAGTCAACTCACCCAATGGATATCGCACCGACGTCGACTGGGCCACGCAGATTTCCTACAGCGGCGTCTTCGTTCACTCAGCGCCATGGTCGGTCGGCGCCCAAGGCCACACCAACACCAGCCATGGGTGTCTGAATGTGAGCCCCAGCAACGCCGAGTGGTTTTACGACCACATCAAGCGCGGCGACATCGTCGAGGTCATTAACACCGTGGGGCCGACGCTCTCGGGCACCGAGGGGCTGGGCGACTGGAACATCCCCTGGGCGCAGTGGAAGGCGGGCAACGCCAACACCTGAGCTTTACGACGGGATGGCGCCCGTCAAGCTCCGCGAAAGTGCGTTTCGCGACGCAAACGCCGATAAAAGCGTCGCTGGTTGCACTTTCGGCGCAAAAGGCCAGAGGGCGAAATGCCCTCTGGCCGGTGGGGTGAGTGACGGGACTCGAACCCGCGACATTCAGGATCACAACCTGACGCTCTACCAACTGAACTACACCCACCATGGCCGCCGGCCGGCCCCTCAGGGCCAACGAGCGGCGACGTCGATACTAGCCGCTCGGTGGCTCGGTGGCCGAATCGATTGGTCCCGGTGCGCCCTCTCCGCCCGCAAGATCGGCGACCACCGCCTCGAGTTCGCTGGTAGAGGGCCCTGGTGGGGCGACGAACGCGGTACGCCGGTAGAACTGCAGTTCACGGATGGATTCGTGAATGTCGGCCAGTGCTCGATGAGCGAGCCCCTTGACCGGCTGGCCGAAGTAAATCCGCGGGTACCAGCGCCGGCAGAGTTCCTTGATCGAGCTGACATCGATCATCCGATAGTGCAGAAACGAGTCCAGAGCGGGCATGTCGCGGGCGATGAAGGCACGATCGGTGGCGATTGAATTGCCCGCCAGGGGTGCCGTCTTCGGTTGCTTGACGTGCTTGCCGACGTAGTCCAGCACCATGGCCTCGGCAGTGGCCAGGTCAACGGTGGATGCTTTCACCTCGTCGACCAGTCCCGAGCGTGAGTGCATTTCGGCGACCACGTCGATCATCGACGACAGCGCAGCATCGTCGGTGTGGATCACCACGTCGACTCCGTCGCCGAGAATGTTTAAATCGGCGTCGGTAACCAGGGCTGCGATCTCGATCAACTTGTCCGAACCCAGTTCGAGCCCGGTCATCTCGCAGTCGATCCACACCAATTCGTCTCGCACAGCGCCCACACTAGGCCCAGGTGACGCCGGCGCTGGCCGTCCCCCCGCCTCCGCCGGAGAAGTAGGGTGAGCGTTGCCGAACTGCATGCCGAACCACTGGGAAGAGGGGCGCAGCACGATGAGCAGCGAATCAGCAGCCGGTGGGCTTGGCGGACCCGCGCAGCGGATCGCGAACGGCTACGCCGTCGACGGGCAGGCATTGGAATTGGGCACGGTCGTCGTCGACGGCGTGGCCGACCCGCAGGCACAGATCCGCATTCCACTGGCCACCATCAACAGGCACGGTCTGGTGGCCGGAGCAACCGGAACCGGTAAGACCAAGACGTTGCAACTGATTGCCGAACAGCTCAGCGCGGCGGGTGTTGCGGTGATGATGGCAGACGTGAAGGGCGACCTATCCGGTTTGGCCCGACCGGGGGAGGCCAACGACAAGACTGCCGCGCGTGCCAAAGAGACCGGCGACAAGTGGACGGCGACGGCATTCCCGGTGGAGTTCTTGTCGCTGGGCACGGGTGGAGTCGGTGTGCCGGTGCGGGCGACCGTTGCCAGCTTCGGCCCGGTACTGTTGTCGAAAGTCTTGGGGCTCAATGCGACTCAAGAGTCGACGCTGGGATTGATCTTTCATTGGGCCAAGGAAGCCAACCGCCCGCTGGTCACCCTGAACGATCTGCGCAGTGTCATCAGCCACCTGGCCAGTGATGAGGGCAAGGCCGATCTGAAAGACCTGGGCGGAGTGTCATCGACGACGGCGGGTGTCATCCTGCGGGCTCTGGTGAACCTCGATGCCGAAGGCGGGGACACGTTTTTCGGCGAGCCGAAGCTCGATCCGCAGGATCTGTTGCGCGTCGACGCCCAGGGCCACGGCATCATCTCGTTGCTCGAGTTCAGCGGTCAGTCGTTGCGTCCGGTCATCTTCTCCACCTTTCTGATGTGGGTGCTGGCCGATCTATTTGCGGTCCTGCCCGAGGTCGGTGACGTGGACAAGCCCAAGCTGGTCTTCTTCTTCGACGAGGCGCACCTGCTGTTCACCGATGCCTCCAAGGCTTTCCTCGAGCAGGTCGAACAGACCGTGAAGCTGATCCGCTCCAAGGGCGTTGGAGTGTTCTTCTGTACCCAGTTGCCCACGGATCTGCCCAACGATGTGCTATCCCAGCTGGGCGCCCGGGTCCAGCACGCGCTGCGGGCGTTCACCCCCGACGATCAGAAGGCGCTCAGCAAGACCGTTCGCACCTATCCGAAAACCGATGTGTACGACCTGGAATCGGCGTTGACGTCGCTCGGAATCGGTGAGGCCGTCGTGACTGTGCTATCCGAGAAGGGCGCACCCACACCGGTCGCGTGGACACGCATGCGGGTACCCCGGTCGTTGATGGGCGCTATCGGCACCGATGCGGTCGCCGCCGCGGCCAAATCCAGCCCGCTGCAAGGTAAATACGGACAAACGATCGACCACAAGCCGGACACTCAAGAGGGCGGAAAAGACGCCCAACAGGTCCCGCCACCGCAGCAGGCGCCGCCGCGGGGGAAGTACGACCCCCTTCCATGGCCGGACCAACTCGAGGTACCGCCGATGCCAGCGCCCGCCGAGCCGCAAGGCCCGGCCGTCTGGGAGGAAGTGCTCAACAACCCGACCGTGAAGGACGTCCTCAAAACCGGCATGCGCGAGTTCACCCGCAACCTTTTCGGAACCGGCCGGCGCCGCCGGAAGTGACGTTACCCGCCGAGCTTCTTGTAGAAGCTGCCCACGATCGGCGCGACGATGGCGCGTGGAGCGTACTGGCTCGCCACCGACATGGCTTTCGATGTCAAGCCCGGGACAATTCGCATCTTGTTGCGGTCCAACGCATCCAGCGATATCCGGGCGGTGTGCTCTGTGGAGATCCACAGGAAGTCGGGCACCAATTTGTCGACCAGCGAGGCTTCGGAGGCATCGGGTAGGTCGGTGCGCACCGGGCCTGGTGCCAGCAGCGTGACGTGTACACCCGAGCCGCGCAGTTCACCGCGCAACGATTCACTGAAGGTGTTCACGAACGCCTTGGTGGCCGCATAGGTGGCGTTGTAGGGAATCGGCGAATTGCCCGCTGCTGAGCCAGATATGAGTATGCCACCGGCCTTGCGTTCGATCATGCCCGGCAGCACCGCCAACGTAAGGTCGTGCACCCCTAAAACATTCAGCTGCACCTGAGCCTTCTCGCCCGCCGGATCGAGCGTGGAGACCGGACCAAAGGTGGCGGTACCCGCGTTGGCGCAAAGAATCGAGACGGGACGGGCGACCAGTTCGTCGCACAGTTTGGCCCGTTCGCCCGGGTCGGCCAGATCGGCCGGTCGCACTTCGACGGTGACGCGATAATTGTCGGCCAGCCGGGCGGCTAGCTCGGTGAGCACGTCTTCGCGTCGCGCGGTGATGATCAGGTTGTGTCCTCGCGCGGCAAGCTCGGTGGCCAGCGCTTCACCGATATTTTGCGAAGCCCCGGTGACAACGGCACGCGCGTCGGGACTGGGAGCTGGTATCGGCATGAGCCAATCGTAGACACGCAGCGATCGCGAGCGCGGCGGGTCGTCTGCCAAACACATAGGCTGCCGGACATGACTCAGCCGGGGTCGCGTTCGGTCACACCTGCGTTATCCCGGGTTGTGGCGTGGGCGCTGTGGGACACCGGTTCCACCGGTCTGAACGCGATTGTGGCGACCTTTGTGTTCTCCGTCTATCTGACCAGCAGCGTGGGGGTGGGCATATCCGGCGGCACCACGCCGGCGAGTTGGTTGGGTCGTGCGGGCGCTATGGCGGGGTTGACCGTCGCGCTGCTGGCGCCGGCTGTCGGCGTGTGGGTGGAGTCCCCACATCGCAGGCGGGTGGCCCTCAGTGTGTTGACCGGCCTGGCCGTGACGCTGACCTGCGCGATGTTCTTCATCCGCGATCGCCCCAGCTACCTGTGGGCCGGGCTGGTGCTGCTGGGGGCGACGGCGGCATGCGGCGACCTGGCCAGCGTCCCGTATAACGCGATGCTGCGCCAGCTTTCGACGCCGCAGACAGCCGGCCGGATTTCCGGGGTGGGCTGGGCATCGGGATACGTGGGCAGCGTCCTGCTGCTGCTGGTGGTCTATACGGGATTCATTTCCGGATCCGGCTCCGGCCCGAATGCAACGCGTGGGCTGTTGCGGGTGCCTCTTGAGAATGGGCTCTACGTACGGGAGGCGATGTTGGTGGCCGCGGCGTGGCTGGCGGTGCTGGCCCTACCGTTGCTGTCGGTCGTCCACCGCCTACCCGGTTCCGGAGAGGTGTCCCAGCCGACGAGCATGTTGGGTGGCTATCGCAAGCTGTGGACAGCGGTCTCCGCGGAATGGAGGCGCGACCGCAACCTGGTCTACTTCCTGTTCGCCAGCGCGCTCTTCCGGGACGGGCTGGCGGCGATTTTCGCGTTCGGCGCTGTGCTGGGTGTCAACGTGTACGGCATCTCGCAGGCCAACGTGCTGATTTTCGGTGTGGTGGCCAGCGTGGTGGCCGCAGTCGGTGCGGTGCTGGGTGGGTTCGTCGATCACCGGATCGGATCCAAACCCGTCATCGTGGGCTCGCTGGTCGCGATTTTGGTCCTGGCGCTCACCTTGATGGTGCTATCCGGTTCGGTGGCCTTCTGGGTGTGCGGACTACTGCTGTGCCTGTTCATCGGGCCGTCGCAGTCGTCGGCGCGCGCCCTGCTGCTGCACATGGCACGACACGGCAGCGAAGGGGTGGCATTCGGCCTCTACACGATGACGGGACGGGCCGTCGCTTTCGTGGCGCCGTGGCTGTTCTCCGTCTTCGTCGACGTATTCGGCGCCGTCCGCGCCGGCCTCGGCGGCATCTCGTTGGTGCTGACCGCCGGACTGCTCGGGATGCTGGTGGTCCGTGTCCCAGTTCGGGATGCCGCCGCACCCGAACCGTCGTAGAGGGCTCAGCCTCGGGCGTCGCAAATCGTCAGACCCACCCCGACTCGCTTGCTCATCTGAACCCCGTCGACGGTGACCGAGCAGGTGACGTTGTGACCGATGTTGACGATCGTGACGTTTGCCGGGTGGACGGCTGACTTTGACAGGCTGACCTCTTTGCTCCATGGCAGCGCGACGTTGAACTCGGTCTGGATGACGTCCCCGCTGTCGATGTACATGATGCTGATAGCGCGACCTTCGCCTTTGATCGTGTAGACAACGTCTTGCATTGCAGCCGGGTCAGTCGTCCCGGTGGGCGTCTGAGAGCCGCTACGCGGCGGCACCGGCGCCGGAATGGGTGACGGTGACGAACGTGTCGACGGGGTCGGGGTTGCGGAACTGGGCTCCGGCATGGCGGGCAACGGCGGGACGGCTGTCTGAGTCTTGATCGCGTCGTTCGCGAGTATCAACGCGATCACCAGAGCGACGACCAGCAGCACCGCCGCGCCGGCCGCGATCCACAACCATCGCGGCGATTTCGGACCTCCGGGCGGCGAGGGAGCCGATCCCTGTGGAGGCGGGTCGCCCGATGGAGGAAGGTCTCGCTGCCAGTACGCCGGCAGCTGTCCTGTCGGACTGGTTTCGTTCAGGGTCGGTGCCCAGGGCGGAATTTGCCGACCGTAGGTAGGCGCGTAGGGCGCTTGGTCGGCGTAGGCCGGGTCGGGCGGCGGATACCACGGGCCCTGCGGCCCCGACCCCGGTTGCGGGGGACTAATCCGCTCGGTTGGACGTGAATCGTTCATGTCCACCTCATGGCTTGCAGGGTACCTGGACTCGGTGCTTGAGCGGTCACTCCTCTGAGGCATAGGGGCCTACCGGCGCGTTCGGTCCGCGATATCGACCGGCAATTTTGCTCAACAGGCGTTGATATTTGTAGGTGCCGGGCGAAGAAAGGGGCTCCGGGGGCTACGTGCACTGAGCGCTGGCCATCAGTGCAGCGACCGTCATCGCCCGCATCACAGCGCGTGACCGCGCCACTGCCACCGGCTTGGTGCGCGAATTGTCGGTGGACTTCAGGCTATGCGGTGTCGAATTCAGCAGACCGAATACCGCATGCGCCGTCAGCCGGGCATCGGCTTCAGCCAGCTTGGAGTTCAGCTCGCGCAGCACGCCCACCCAGACCTCCACGTACTGGCGCTGTGCTTTGCGTACCTGCTTCTCGGCTGCCTCCGGCAGATGCGCAAGGTCACGGTCCTGGATCCGGATCAGGTCGGGCTCGCCCAGTGCAAAGTCGAGGTGAAAATCGATGAGACCGTCCAGTGCTGAGGCGGCGTCGGTGCTGCGGGCCCGCACGTCCCGGGCACCGGCGAGCAGCCTGGCGCTGATCCCCACCAGCAATTCGACCAGCAGCGACTCCTTGTTGGGGAAGTGCCGGTAGATGGCCGGACCGCTGACACCAGCAGCAGCGCCGATGTCTTCCAGTCGCACCGCGAGGAAACCGCGTTCGGCGATCAGCCGTTCGGCCGCCGACAGGAGTTGCAAGCGCCGGTCGGATTTCAACTGGCTGCGGCGGTTTGGGGCCTCGGGATGGCCGGACTGGCCGGCCGTGGCGGACGTTGTCATGACGGACCTCCGTCCACAACTCGTCCGGTTGGTTAATCGTCACTAACGTAGCACGAGTTATTCGCTATTAACTCGAATCGTTGTGTGGTGGCAGACCTCGGCGGCGGTCTAGGTTGGTGACTGAACCAGCCGGAGGAACCGTGGCAGCCACAGGAGCCGCAGACACCAATTTGCTGTCCTACGATCGCGGTCCGAGCAAGCCTCCCCTGCTCGAGACGACGATCGGCGCCAACTTCGCTGAAACCGCCACCAAGTACGCGCACTCGGACGCCCTTGTCGACGTCCGGGCGGGACGACGGTGGAGTTACGCCGAACTGCTGATCTGCGTGCGCCGACTGGCGACGGGGCTGTTGCGGGCGGGGATCAGAGCGGGAGATCGGGTCGGCATCTGGGCACCGAACCGGTGGGAGTGGGTGCTTGTTCAGTACGCGACCGCCGAGATCGGCGCGATCCTGGTGACTATCAACCCCGCCTACCGGGCGAGCGAATTGGAATATGCGCTAAGGCAATCCGGGATCGCGATGGTGATTGCCGCGCCGAGTTTCAAGTCCACCGACTACGCGACGATGCTGGCCGAAGTGACACCCCGTTGTCGTGGCCTGCGCGAGGCGGTGTTGCTGGGCACCGATCGCTGGGACGAGCTAGCCGGTGCCGACGCCGACCTGACTACGCTGCGCGAGATCGCGGTGAAGCTGGACAGCCGCGATCCGATCAATATCCAATACACCTCCGGCACAACGGGATATCCGAAGGCCGCCACGCTAAGCCATCGCAACATCCTCAACAACGGCTACCTGGTGGGCGAGCTACTCGGGTACACCGCGCAGGATCGGATCTGTATCCCGGTGCCCTTCTATCACTGCTTCGGCATGGTGCTCGGCAATCTGGCGGCCACCACCCACGGTGCTTGCATGGTGATCCCGGCGCCTGGTTTCGAACCGGGCGCCACCCTGCAGGCGGTGCAGGCCGAGCGGTGCACCAGCCTCTATGGCGTGCCGACGATGTTCATTGCCGAGCTCAGCCTTCCGGAGTTCGCCGACTACGAGCTGGACAGCCTGCGCACCGGAATCATGGCCGGCTCGCCGTGCCCGGTCGAGGTGATGCGCAAGGTGATCGAGCAGATGCACATGCCCGGGGTCTCGATCTGCTACGGCATGACCGAGACGTCACCGGTGTCGACGCAGACGCGCGCAGACGACTCGTTGGAGCGGCGCGTCGCCACGGTGGGCCGGGTGGGTCCACATCTGGAGGTCAAGGTGGTGGACCCGGTCAGTGGCCGCACGTTGCCTCGCGGAGTGGCCGGCGAGTTCTGTACCCGGGGCTATTCGGTGATGGCCGGCTATTGGAACGATCCGGAGCACACCGCCGAGGTCATCGACGCGGATGGCTGGATGCACACCGGAGATCTCGCCGCGATGGACGCGTGCGGGTACGTCCAGATCACCGGTCGGATCAAGGACATCGTCATTCGCGGCGGCGAGAACATCTCTCCGCGTGAGATCGAGGAGTTCCTTCACACCCACCCCGACATCATCGACTGCCACGTCATCGGGGTGCCTGACGAGAGGTACGGCGAGGAGCTCATGGCCGTGGTCATGCTGCGCGACGGAGCGCCGAGGCTGACCAGCGAAGGCTTGCACGAGTTCTGCACGGGGAGGATCGCGGCGTTCAAGATCCCGCGGTACTTGCGGATTGTCGACGAGTTCCCCCTGACGGTCACCGGCAAGGTCCGCAAGACCGAGATACGGCAGCAAGCGATCGAGTACCTCCGTGGCCAAGACTGACTCCCCAGTCCCTCCCTGGACGCAAGGGCTGGGCGATGGTATTGTCACCCCAGTTAATGAGCATTAACTGAATCACGACGCCTTCGACGGCAAGGAGGCTGCTGCGGCGATGAACAAGGTGCTGGCGACGGCCGCTGAGGCGGTCGCCGACATAACCGACGGGTCGTCCCTGGCGGTCGGGGGATTCGGATTCTGCGGCATCCCCGAGGCGCTGATCGCGGCGCTGGTCGACACCGGAGTCCGTGACTTGGAGACGGTGTCGAACAACTGCGGCGGCGACGGTGTTGGGCTGGGTCCGCTGTTGCAGCACAAGCGAATTCGCCGAACCATCGCCTCGTATGTGGGCGACAATAAGGAGTTCGCCCGCCAATTCCTCGCCGGCGAACTCGAGGTGGAACTCAACCCGCAAGGGACTTTGGCGGAGCGGCTTCGCGCAGGCGGGATGGGCATCCCGGCGTTCTACACGGCTGCAGGAGTGGGCACCGCGGTCGCCGACGGCGGGCTGCCGTGGCGCTATGACGCCTCAGGCGCGGTGGCGGTGGTATCGCCGCCCAAGGAGACCCGCGAGTTCGATGGTGTCACCTACGTTCTCGAGCGAGCGATCCGTACCGACTTCGCGCTGGTGCACGCCTGGAAGGGCGACCGGCATGGCAACCTCGTCTACCGCGAGGCCGCTGCCAACTTCAATCCGGACTGCGCCCAGGCCGGCGGGGTCACGATCGCCGAGGTCGAACATCTCGTTGAGCCGGGAGAGATCGACCCTGCCGCGGTGCACACCCCGGGCATCTACGTTCAGCGGGTCGTGCACGTGCCCAACCCCGTCAAGCGGATCGAGAAGGTGACGGTGCGGCCGTGAGCGCGCTGACGACGAAGCAGTGGGGGCACCACCCGCTTGCGGGGGATGAAGCGATGCTGTGGGGGCACCACCCGCTCGCGGGGGTGGGGGCACGCCCCCACACGTGGGAGGTACCCCCACCCACTTGTGGGGGAAGTGGCGCCGAATGACTTGGAGCAAGGAAGCTTTGGCTGCACGGGTAGCCGCCGAATTCGAGGACGGCCAATACGTCAACCTCGGCATCGGAATGCCCACCTTGATTCCCAATCACATTCCCGACGGCGTCACCGTCATCGTGCATTCGGAGAACGGGATCCTCGGTGTGGGGCCGTATCCCCGGAGCGAGGACGTCGACGCGGACCTGATCAATGCGGGCAAGGAGACGGTCACCACGATGCCGGGCGCCGCGTTCTTCGGCTCCTCGGCCTCATTCGGGATCATTCGCGGCGGACACCTCGACGTCGCGGTGCTTGGGGCCATGCAGGTTTCGGCCACCGGCGACCTCGCCAACTGGATGATTCCCGGAAAGATAGTCAAGGGCATGGGCGGCGCGATGGACCTGGTGCACGGTGCCCGCAAGGTGATCGTGATGATGGAACACACCGCCAAGGACGGCAGCGCGAAAGTCGTTGAACGGTGCACGCTGCCGTTGACCGGCAAGGCCTGTGTGGACCGCATTATCACCGACCTCGCCGTCATCGACGTCTGCGGCGACGGTTTGCGCTTGGTCGAGACCGCCCCCGGGGTTTCGGTCGACGAGGTGCTCGCCAAAACCGAACCGCCCCTTATGCTGGCGTCAACCGGGAGGCACTCGTGAGTTCGTCTGTGACGACTGCGCCATCGTTCGCCGATGAGCACCGCCGGCTGGTCGGTGAACTGAACACCAGGCTGGCGACCGCGGCTTTGGGCGGCAATGAACGTGCGCGGCAGCGCCACGTCAGCCGCGGCAAGTTGTTGCCCCGCGAACGCGTGGATCGCTTGCTCGATCCAGGCAGCCCGTTTTTGGAGCTGGCCCCGCTGGCCGCCGGCGGTATGTACGGCGACGAGTCCCCGGGAGGCGGGATCATCACCGGGATCGGGCGGGTGTCAGCGCGTGAGTGTGTGATCGTCGCCAACGACGCGACAGTCAAGGGCGGCACCTACTACCCGATGACGGTCAAAAAGCACCTGCGCGCCCAAGAGGTTGCGTTGCAGAATCGGTTGCCATGTATCTACCTGGTTGACTCCGGCGGCGCCTTCCTGCCCCGCCAAGACGAAGTGTTTCCCGACCGCGAGCACTTCGGGCGGATCTTCTACAACCAGGCGACCATGAGCGCCAAGGGGATTCCGCAGGTGGCCGCGGTACTTGGCTCGTGCACGGCGGGTGGCGCCTATGTGCCGGCCATGAGCGACGAGGCCGTCATCGTCCGCGAGCAGGGCACGATCTTTCTCGGCGGCCCGCCCTTGGTCAAGGCCGCCACCGGAGAGATCGTCTCGGCCGAAGAGCTCGGGGGCGGCGACCTGCACTCGCGGGTCTCCGGTGTCACCGACCACCTCGCCGACGACGACGAGCACGCGCTGCGGATCGTCCGCGCGATCGCGGCCACCTTCGGCCCGCGTGAGGCCAGCCAATGGGAGGTGCAACCCTCGGCCGAGCCCAAGCACGCGCAGACCCAGCTTTACGATGTCGTGCCGCCCGATCCGCGGGTGCCCTACGACGTGCACGAGGTCATCGTGCGGCTGGTCGACGGCAGCGAATTCAGCGAATTCAAGGCGAACTACGGCAAGACGCTGGTCACCGCCTTTGCGCGCATCCACGGCCACCCCGTCGGGATCGTCGCCAACAACGGTGTGCTGTTCAGCGAATCCGCGCTCAAGGGAGCGCATTTCATCGAGCTGTGCGACAAGCGCAAAATCCCGCTGCTGTTCCTGCAGAACATCGCCGGGTTCATGGTCGGTCGCGACTACGAGGCCGGCGGCATCGCCAAGCATGGCGCCAAAATGGTTACCGCCGTCGCCTGTGCCCGGGTGCCCAAGCTCACCGTCGTGATCGGCGGATCCTACGGCGCGGGCAACTATTCGATGTGCGGCCGGGCGTATTCGCCGCGCTTTCTGTGGATGTGGCCCAATGCGCGCATCTCGGTGATGGGCGGCGAGCAGGCCGCGTCGGTGCTGGCTACCGTGCGCGGTGAACAGCTCACCGCGGCCGGCACGCCGTGGTCAGCCGACGAAGAAGAGGCATTCAAGGCGCCGATCCGCGCGCAATACGAAGACCAGGGCAACCCGTACTACTCGACCGCCCGACTGTGGGACGATGGCATTATCGATCCGGCCGACACCCGAACAGTTGTCGGACTGGCCCTTTCGGTGTGCTCACACGCGCCATTGGATCCGGTCTCCTACGGCGTCTTCCGGATGTGACGACCATGTTCGACACCGTATTAGTGGCCAATCGCGGCGAGATCGCGGTGCGGGTCATCCGGACCTTGCGCCGGCTGGGCATCCGGTCGGTCGCCGTCTACAGCGATCCCGACGCCGGCGCGCGCCATGTGCTCGAGGCTGACACGGCCGTCCGGCTGGGACCGGCCGCGGCACGCGAAAGCTACCTCAACATCGGCAAGGTGCTCGATGCGGCGGCACGGACCGGAGCTCAGGCGATCCACCCCGGTTACGGGTTTCTTTCCGAGAACGCCGACTTCGCCGCCGCCTGCGAACGTGCCGCGGTGGTGTTCTTGGGACCGCCGCCACGCGCGATACAGGTGATGGGCGACAAGATCACCGCCAAGAACGCGGTCGCCGCCTTCGACGTACCAGTGGTGCCCGGCGTGGCGAAGCCGGGGCTGACCGACGACGAGCTGGTCGCGGCGGCCGAAGAGGTGGGCTACCCGGTGTTGATCAAGCCGTCGGCGGGCGGCGGCGGCAAGGGCATGCGGCTGGTGGACGACCCGGCCCGGCTGCGCGACGCGTTGGTGGGCGCCCGGCGGGAAGCCGCCTCGTCGTTCGGCGATGACACGCTATTTCTCGAGCGATTCGTGTTGCGGCCCAGGCATATTGAGGTGCAGGTGCTCGCCGACACCCACGGCAACGTGGTGCATCTTGGCGAGCGTGAGTGCAGCCTGCAGCGGCGCCACCAGAAAGTCATCGAGGAGGCGCCTTCGCCGCTGCTCGACCCGCAGACCCGTGCGCGGATCGGGGCGGCGGCCTGCAACACCGCACGCAGCGTCGATTACGTCGGTGCGGGCACGGTGGAGTTCATCGTCTCCGCCGACCGTCCGGACGAATTTTTCTTCATGGAGATGAATACCCGCCTGCAGGTGGAACATCCGGTCACCGAAGCCGTTACCGGCCTGGATCTGGTGGAGTGGCAGCTACGGGTGGCCGTCGGCGAGAAGCTGGCGTTCGCGCAGGACGACATCGACATGCGCGGGCACGCGATCGAGGCCCGGGTGTACGCGGAGGACCCAGCGCGAGGATTCCTGCCCACCGGCGGTCGGGTGCTGCAGGTGTTCGAACCGTCTGGTGCCGGCGTGCGGGTCGACTCGTCTTTGCTGGCCGACACGCTGGTCGGCAGTGACTACGACCCGATGCTGAGCAAGGTCATCGCGCATGGCGCCGACCGGGACGAAGCGCTCGCGAAACTCGACCGCGCACTGGCGCAGACCGCGGTCCTGGGTGTGCAGACCAACATCGAATTCCTCCGGTTCCTGCTTGCCGACGAGCGGGTGCGTGCCGGTGACCTCGACACCGCGCTGCTCGACGACCGGCTGGCGGACTTTGCGCCGCTGCCGGCACCCGACGACGTGCTCGCCGCCGGCGGCCTTTACCGTCAGTGGGCGTTGTCTCTCAGGGCCCTTCGGGCCTCGGGCAACCCGTGGGCCGTGCCGACCGGCTGGCGGATCGGCGGTGGCGCGGCGCCGGTGCGCACCGAGATGCACAGCGCGCTGCGCAGCGAGACGGTGTCGGTATGGGGCCCGACCCGAAGCCGCGCGTGTGCAAGTAGGCAACGGTGAGACCCGTTCCGCAAGCGTGCAACTCGACGGTTCAGAGATGAGCGTGACGCTAGACGGGCTGCGCGGCGAATATCGGTGGGCCGAGGCCGACCGGCACCTGTGGATCGCCGACGAGCGGGGAACGTGGCACCTGCGCGAGGCCGAGGAACACAAAATTCACCGTTCGGCCGGCGCACGGCAGGCCGAGATTCTCAGCCCCATGCCCGGCAGCGTGATCGCCGTCCAGGTCACCTCCGGCGCCGAGGTTTCCGAGGGCGACGTGGTGGTGGTCGTCGAGGCGATGAAGATGGAACATTCGCTGGCCGCACCGGTTTCGGGACGAGTGGAGGTGCTGGTGTCCGCCGGCGATCAGGTGACGGTGGACCAGGTGCTGGCCCGGCTGATCCCCGATGAATCCGACACAGACCCAGACAGTAACCAGAGCAAGGACCAATGATGACGACATCGATTACGGCAGGGACGTTACCCAAGGAATACGAGGATCTTCGCGACACGGTTGCCGAGTTCGCACGCACCGTGGTCGCGCCGGTGTCGGCCAAACACGATGAGGAGCACAGCTTCCCGTACGAAGTCGTCGCCAAGATGGGCGAAATGGGGTTGTTCGGCCTGCCGTTCCCGGAGGAGTACGGCGGGATGGGCGGTGACTACTTCGCGCTGTCACTGGCGCTCGAGGAGCTCGGCAAGGTCGACCAGTCCGTAGCGATCACGCTGGAGGCCGCAGCCAGCCTCGGCGCGATGCCGATCTACCGGTTTGGCACCGACGAGCAGAAGCAGAAGTGGCTGCCGGACCTGACGGCCGGCCGTGCGCTTGCCGGCTTTGGGCTCACCGAGCCGGGGGCCGGCTCAGACGCCGGGGGCACCCGCACCACCGCCAAGCTCGACGATGGTGAGTGGGTGATCAACGGTACCAAGCAATTCATCACCAATTCCGGCACCGACATCACCTCACTGGTCACCGTCACCGCGGTCACCGGAACCACTGGAACCGCAGCTAACGGCAAGAAGGAGATCTCGACGATCGTCGTGCCCAGCGGCACAACGGGATTCACCGTCGAACCGGTGTACAACAAGGTCGGCTGGAACGCGTCGGACACTCACCCCTTGACCTTCGCCGACGCCCGCGTTCCAGCGGAGAACCTGCTGGGCGCCCGCGGGACCGGTTACGCGAACTTTTTGTCCATCCTGGACGAGGGTCGCATCGCGATTGCCGCGCTGGCGACCGGGGCTGCGCAGGGCTGCGTCGACGAGAGCGTCAAGTACGCCAAGGAACGCCAGTCGTTCGGCCAGCCGATAGGCTCCTATCAGGCGATCAGCTTCAAAATCGCGCGGATGGAAGCACGTGCACACGTGGCCCGCACGGCGTACTACGACGCCGCCGCAAAGATGTTGGCGGGCAAGCCCTTCAAGAAAGAGGCAGCGATCGCGAAGATGATCGCGTCGGAGGCGGCGATGGACAACGCCCGCGACGCCACGCAGATCCACGGCGGATACGGCTTTATGAACGAGTATCCGGTGGCGCGTCATTACCGCGACAGCAAGATCCTCGAGATCGGCGAGGGCACCACAGAGGTGCAACTGATGCTCATTGCGCGATCGCTGGGGCTGTCATGACCCGCGCCAACGACGATGATGCCGGCACAGCCGGGATTGTGGGGGTACCGCCCGCTTGCGGGGGTGGGGGCACCTCCCACTTGTGGGGGAAGTGGCGCTCATGACTGCAGGGGAGCGGCCCGGCAAGTCGATTGTCCAGCGGGGCTTGTGGTTTGAGGAGTTCGAAATCGGGACGACATACCTGCACCGGCCCGGGCGCACGGTCACCGAAGCCGACAATGTCTTGTTCACCACGCTGACGATGAACACCCAGTCGCTGCACCTGGATGCGGCGTGGGCCGCCGAGCAGCCGGGATTTCGGGGGGAGCGGCTGGTGAACTCCATGTTCACCCTGTCGACGCTGGTCGGGCTGTCGGTGTCGCAGCTGACGCTGGGCACCATCGTGGCCAATCTGGGCTTTTCCGAGGTGTCATTCCCCAAGCCGGTCTTTCACGGCGACACCCTGTACGCGGAGACCGTTTGTACCGGCAAGCGCGAGTCGAAGAGCCGGCCCGGCGAAGGCATCGTCACCCTCGAACACACCGGGCGCAACCAGCACGGCGACGTCGTTGCGCGCGCCGCGCGCACCACGCTCGTTCAGAAGCGACCCCACGAGGACTGGCCTCGATGAACTTGCGAGCTGCCGGTCCGGGTTGGCTGTTCTGCCCGGCCGACCGTCCCGAGCGTTTTGCAAAGGCTGCCGCTGCCGCCGATGTGGTGATTCTCGACCTCGAGGATGGCGTGGCCGAAGCGGATAAGGCCGCTGCGCGCAAGGCATTGCGAGAGACCCCGCTGGACCCCGATCGCACCGTTGTCCGGATCAATGCGGCAGGAACCGAGGAGCAAGCTTGCGACCTCGATGCCCTCGCCGATACCGCTTACACGACGGTGATGCTCGCAAAGACCGAATCGGCCGCGCAGGTGTCCGCGCTGGCGCCACGCGACGTCGTCGCGCTGATCGAGACACCACGCGGCGCGGTGTTCGCCACCGAAATCGCTGCGGCCGAGGGCACCGTCGCAATGATGTGGGGTGCCGAGGACCTGGTTGCCACCCTTGGCGGCAGTTCCAGTCGGCAGGCCGACGGCACCTACCGGGACGTGGCCCGCCACGTCCGGTCGACGGTCCTGCTGGCGGCGTCCGGGTTCGGCCGGATCGCGCTTGACGCAGTGCATTTGGATATCCGAGACATCGAAGGCTTGCAGGTGGAAGCCGACGACGCCGCCGCAGTGGGTTTCGACGGGACCGTCTGCATCCACCCGACCCAAATCCCGGTGGTGCGCAGGGCCTATCGCCCCAGCGAGGAGAAACTGGACTGGGCGCGAAGGGTTTTGGCGGCCGCGCGGACCGAACGCGGGGTTTTCGCGTTCGAAGGACAGATGGTTGACTCGCCGGTGCTCAAGCACGCAGAAACGATGTTGCGAAGGGCCGGGGAGGCCGCCTCCGGCTGAGTCGCCCGAGACTGCATTGTCGGACCCATAGTGGCGGCCTCTTGTACCCATGACAGCGCTCCACCGCCAGGCTTCTTCACCCTGTGGCGAGCTCAGGAGTGGGGAGGTACGGGGCACCAAAACAGGCCGCAATTGAAATTCGGCTGATGAAAAGGAGGCGGCGGGTTGTCGGTGTCCCAGCACTGATTCCAGTACTTGTTCTCACCCCATGCCGGGTTCCAGGGCTGGTTTGGGCACCAATGAACTTGCGGCGCAAGACCGGGCTGGGCTTCGGCGGTGCCTGCGGCCAGCCCGAATCCGGCCATCGCGACACCACTCGACAGCAGCGCCCCGGCAACGATCCGCTTCAGGGTGTGGGTGGAGTGCACGTTGTGTTTCCTTTGTTCATGCGCCCCGTCGGTTGGCGTCGCGGCAACTAAACAGTGGCCGGTTCGCTACCGATCCCAACTGTGCTCTTGCTGATCCAGACTCCGAGTCGTGTAGACCTCGCATTATCGTCCACGGCAGCTTTGCCGGGAGGAAAACGGCGCCTAGATCGCGGGCTTCTTCGTAGCAAGCCCTATTTGCGTTGCGCAGCGGCCAATCGCGCTGCAAATTCCGGGGATTGGATGGAGTAGGCCTGCGGACCAAGCTCTGTGCGCATGGCGGCCTCGTGTTGTTCGTTGTCCAGGGATCCTGGGCTGGCGGTGGCGCGCATGGTGACCTTGGTCGCCAGCACCACCTCTCTGGGAGCCGACGCAGGCCCTGTGGCCAGTTCCCGCGCAGCGGCGACCGGATCGTCGGCAACACTGAGCGCCAAGCCGTGGCGCACCGCAGATTCGGCGTCGAAACGCATGCCGAACAGCAGGGCCGCACGGGCGACCTGGGGGCCCACCGCCCGGTGCAGCATCCAGGTCGCACCCCCGCCGGGATGTAGCCCCAGCTTCTGGAAACGGGCGTCGAACACTGCGGCTGGTCCGGCGATGCGCACATCAGCGGCTAGCGCCAAATTCAAGCCCGCGCCGACAGCTGCGCCGTTGACCGCGGCGATGGTGGGCAGCCGACAATTACCGACGGCCATGAAGCCGTCGTAGAGCTGCTGCAGACCCTTCTCCGCGGCTCTGCCGCCCGCAGCACCCAAGGCGCTGAGATCGGCGCCGGCGCAAAATGCCTTGCCGGCCCCGGTGACCACCACGACGCGCACGTCGGGATCGGCTTCGGCTCGCTCAAGGGCGTCGCGTAGATGCGCCGACATCTCGGCGGTTACCGCGTTGCGCCGATCGGGGTCGTTGACGGTGATGAGTGCGACGTGGTTTTCGACCGTGAACAGCACAAGGTCGGATTGGGCCATCGGGCACCTCCGCGGTTTCGGGGTTTTACTGGCGGCTGGGGGTGAGACCAACCTATTGCTCTGCCGCCGGCTGCAACGTCATGGGCGAGGGAAAGGGTACTTCGCAGGCCCATAAGTGGCGTTGGCCGGTACGAGTTCACGCCAAGAATGTGTTGAGGCCGGACAGGCTTACCATCCATCGGAAACCTCAAGGCAACTTTCTCGTTCGACCTCTCCAAGCTGGGTATATGGGATGCGTTCTATTCGGAGCCTGAAGCGGTCCAGGCAGAGATATTGTTGCGAGCTCAAGAGTGGGGCGACCGGGGCTGGATGTGGTCGTTGTGCGCCAACGCATTGCGCTCCGTTGGCATACACGAAAGACAGTGCCCTTCAACGGTTTCGGCGAGCGATAATTCCCGAATTGAGCCTACTGCGGCCGACCGTAAGCGCCGCCGGAGGCCAGCAAACGATCAACCAGGGCTTCCTCCAAGTTGCGCCTAGGCGCGGCGTATCTCACACTGGGGGAATCAGCTTGCCAGCAGAGCGGAAGCACACAATGGCCATGGCCGACCCGATCGCGAGACGACCGGGGATCACCCGCCGATCGCTGTGCGGGGACGCGTTGAAGTTCGTCTCCCGTCTAATTCGTCCGACGATAGTTACCGGAATGATGGCGGCTCTGATTGCTACAGCTGATACACCTACCGTGATGCCGCTGACCTGCGGGATTACTTGGACGCGGACGGGAGGGGTATGGATCTTCCTGCCCGACTGTTCACATCAGGTACCGCCTTCACAGCTCCCGCCGAATGGCCCACCGTCTGGTCCGGATACACCACCGGGTGCACCATCAACTCCATAAGCAAACGCGCTGATGCGCAAATGCATTCAGGCTAGCCCATCGGCTATTACCGCACGCCTTAACCGTTGCGGCGCACCGTTTTTCGATTGTCCCACTCCAGGCGGTTGTGAGGCCACGGCTTAACCGTGGCGCCGATCGCTTCGAGCGTCATCTTGTCCTGGCGCGTCGGCCACACACCGCCGCCCAACGCGTCGGCCCTGACCCGCGCGGTGTCGGTGTGGCTCATTGCGCCCATGGTCGAGGCGTGGCTTTAGCTGTTGAGTCGGGATCGACGGGCGTCTACGTCAGGGCACGCCACCACGCGGCCGTGACGACCCCTGCCCCGGCGGGTACCGGGTCGTCGGCGCCCGCGAACGTTCGCATCATCACCGGCCGGGCGTTTCGGTCAGGGCGTTGCTTGAGACGCCGCAAACGGCCGTTCGTAGGTGAACACGCGGTCGTCTTCGCCTCGATGGCTGCCCGACCCTGAGAGTTTCGCTTGGCAAGACCGCTACATGTCTCGCGGGCGGGTCATCCACAGGTGGCCGAGCTGCTTGAGCAGTCGGTCACCGACCAGCCAGGCGTGTCAAATGCGGTGAATAACGCCGACCCACTCAACCAGCCGCGTCGAAACCGCCTCTGACCAGTGCCCCCGGGGTGACTCGAACACCCGACCTAGGGATTAGAAGGCGCTCCTACCTGGGCTTTTGCAATTTATGGCAGTTTATGGCTGACGACGGCTGCTTAAGTAAATTGGCTGCGCCGCAACGCATCTCACTGCTGACAAACCCGTGTCGTTGACGGGTGTTAGTGAGCGCTCTGCGGACTGTGCGATGAAAGGGGCGCGGCGACTCGGCCCAAACCGTACTAGATCTGTACGCCACCGCGCGTGTACCGTCCCGGCGCGAAAGGAGAGCCTTTTAGCGGGGGTGCCAGGGAGCCCGGGTCCGGGGATGTGCGCGCGTCGCGGCGGCGTTCACTCCCATGGCTTGAACGACGACGCTTTATCCGGCGACCGGGCGTCCCTGGCGTATCTCCCGAGCACGACCCCGAACCCTGCAAGATTCGCCGTGACGGGAAGTTGAAGCTGGCGCGCGGCCCAGGAGAGGAAACACGCGCGCCAGCCGGGCACGGGGCTGGAAAGGGGTCCCCCGTGCCGATTGCCCGCGCGCAGCTGTCCCCGGGAGCGCGCAAGCGGGCAAGCATGAAAAGTTTGGGGGCCGGGATGGGCTAAATATGTCCTAAAAAACCCACCCCGGCCGGGTGCCGCAACGCGAGAAAGGCAGAGAAACCTTCGCTGCGACTTAATGCCGATCGCTGGCTATGCCTAGACCACATCGGCTTTCCCCGGCGCAGTTACGGCTGGCGCTGGTGGGGAACCGTTCTTTTATCCGGACGCGGCGACTGTAGCCGAGATCGTTCCGCCGGTTACAGCAGTCCCGATAACCGCCTTCAAATAGCGGAACGGCGTGTCAGTAACCACCACCGGAGTGAACGTCGTACTGGCCGAACTAGTCGAAACAGCCGAACCCATCGTGTACCACGCGCTCGAATCAAGCGACCCATATAACTGCACGCTGCCGGCGGAAACTCCCGAACTGGAATTAACCACCATAACAGCGGTCGTCCTAGTCGACAACCCATCCAAAACGGTCGGGGTCGATGTGGTCGCAGACTTTGCGCTAAGGGACACAACCGGCGCAATGCCCAGGCTGTAAACACCAATGCGGTTACCTAAAGAATCTGCATACATATATCACAAACCCCTTAGCTTGACGGAAGGCCGGAGACGATGTTAATGGCGGTCGGATATTGAATCCCGATGGCTTCGCGGCATTCGACCCTAAATGTGCAATAGTTTTCGCCGAACTCGTTAGTGCCGTACTGGTTGACCTCAAGTGTCATTGCCTGACGGGTCCATGCCAAAATGGCTTTCGATGTGTCAAAGACCAGCGCGGTTCCGGCAGGAATCCATGTATTCTGCATGACCTTAACGCCGAAGATACTGGTGAGGTCACCAATGGCGTTAGGGTCAGTCGGGTTAAGCAGGCAAAGGCCGCCCGAAGACTTCTGCAATTGAATGTCCGCCCAGGTGGTCGGATGCATTGCGACCAAATCGGCGTGCGCGAAAGCGGAGCCAACGCGCAAGTCATTAAATGCCTTACGCAAGCAATCGACGGGTGTATCCGAACCAATAGCGCGGGTAAGAGTGCCCGACTGATTCAGCAGCCCCAACATATGCGGGCTTGATCCTGAGCCGTTCACCACCTCATCGGTCTCGGCGTCGATCAACGCCCGGAACATTTCTGCAGGTACGAAGCTCATAAAGTGGGAAAAGTCCTGCAGCGATTCGGTCGAGAACGAGGCCAAGGCAGCGATCTTGGTGAACGAGGTCGTCCGGGTGGTCAGCTCCATACCGAGGTCTGGCTTCTGAGCCAACTCGGCCGTTGCGGCGGCCGGATTCGCGTTGCCCGTGTGCTGCAACCATTCCACTGAACTTGCCTCTGGGGCCTTCTGCTGAATGAAATGCTCAAACAGCCTGTCGGTCTCGTAAGGCAGCTGCTGGGTGAGCTGCGGCATAAGGACGGGCGGCAGGCTACCGCTGGTGAAGCTACCTTCACCGAACGGCGCTTTCGTGCCCGCGTCGCCGAGGAAATTCTTCGCATCAATTCGATAGCTCGGCAAGCGGCGCTGAACGGCCTCAAAGAGTCCTTTGTATTCTGCAGTGGGAATGTGCAGCGGTGACACCGGAGCGTGAGTGGCCTTGGTTTCTACTGAGCCGTCGTAGCCGCGTAGACTGCCGGCACTCCCGCCGATCTTCGCGATTTTGCGGTCTCGGTCCAATGTGTCATAGTCATCTTGCAACTGCCGCAAATCGGCCACGAACTTATCGTGGGTCTGCTTTGTGACAGTCGGCTCCCGCCTCTTAAGTTCCTCAAACCTTCTGTCGAGGTCCTTTTGGCGGGTTTCGATTTGTGAGAAATTCACTTGTTTCTTTCTTGTGGTTAGTTGATTGCCTTTCGGCAGGGACTAACCAGCGGATGCACGCATTTGTGCGGGTTACCCATTTGGATAAGCGGCACGCTATGCATCGGGTGGTTTGGCGTCGTCTATATTGCGGGTTATCGCCCGGCGCGTCCGTTAGGAGGGGCCCGTTGATAAGCGGCTAAAGATTCGGCCTATAAGTGGTCGAAAGCGGCCACCTAAGTCTGTGTTAGTGGGCCATCTTCTCGATGGCGGTCTTAATTAGCGTGCACGGGGTGGTGACCCTGCGGGCAGCCTGACCGCAGTTTGCCGCCCGAGAAGCGCCGATGAGGCGGGTCGGCTGTGCCATCGAATCGAGATCATCCCGAGACCATCCCGATAGGTCAAAGGCTATTCGTCCGCTCGACGCGGTGACATGATAAGCGGATGACCACGCACACCTGCATGGGTTGCGGGCTCAAAACCCGCCGCTCGTACGGTAGTTGGCCGGATCGGCATCCGTGGGCCGCGGTGGCGTTCGGGGTGCCGGCGAGGATCGTCGGCCTCCTCAGCGGTCGGCATCCGACGGCCGCGTTGGCGTTGGCGGTGCCGGGCACGATCCTCGGCTTAGCCGTGGTCGCCGCGTACCCACTCGTGTT
Source organism: uncultured Actinomycetota bacterium (assembly GCA_963784665.1). GTDB lineage: Bacteria > Actinomycetota > Actinomycetes > Mycobacteriales > Mycobacteriaceae > Mycobacterium. The sequence goes on along the minus strand of CAWASA010000012.1, from coordinate 51,839 downwards.
CGTGCCCCTGCTGGTTCTGGTCGGCGTGGCTTTAGTGGCGGCGGCCCGCTACGAGGAAACCCGCGTCTACAGACGCGACCCTACCTGTTGGCGCGAAGACTGCCCCGATATGCGCGATTCCCACAAAACCAGTTTTCGAGGTCGTGACCGCTAAGAAGGTCGCCGGGACGCAGCTGTCCCTGGGAGCGCGCAAGCGTCGAGAAACGCGTCAGCGGCCGCTCAGAAGCTCGTTCTTGTCGACCGTTGCTCTAGCGCAGCGAAGATCAGCCGGGAGAAACGGTGGCCTATTTCCTGTGGGCTCATCTATCGCTCTCGGCGGCCGTGATCTCCACTGGGTGGTCGGTCTCAATCCACACGCGGGCACCGCATGACAGCGGCTTATCCGGCCGATAAACCACGCTTGCCACCACAGCACCGTTTACAACAATGTCAGCCTGTGACGCCTCAGTATTCGATTTGTAGGTCTTTACCGTGAGCGGCGCTAGGTTGCGCTTCCTGATCTTGTGCTGGTTAACATGGATTATCGTCTTCAATCTTTGGGCTCTGATTTCAATTGTGGAGCACTTTCGTCGGGTGGCGACGATGGTTGTCGGGTGGCGACGATGGTTGTACTGGAGAGGGACGTTTACCCCGCCTCGGCCGATCTGGAGCGCATTCGTCGCGTAAGACGACTAATTGCCCCTCCGACGCCTGTTCGGCCTCAATCTCGGTTCGTAGCCAGCCCACGCGCCTTACCAAAACCACAGCCTTGCGCACGCAAGCCAGGAGTCGCTGGGTATTCGCTGCGGGTCCTTCGGTAGAAAGTCATTCCGCCCGGTAACGCTCTCACCGAGGCCAAGCTTTTTGGTAAGCACTCGCAGCATTTCGCTCACTTCGCGAAACCTCGCGTCTGCGTCAGGTGTGGGCCTGCCGTCGTGCTGCGCCAGCCGCATCTCCTCAAAGCGTGCCGCGAGGAAACTGTATTTCTGCACAAGCGGCCGGTCAGGGTGATCGCGGAGGTAGTGCCTTATCGCGTTCGCACGCTGGGCGACGTTCTCACTCATTGGCGGCCATCATGTCGTCAAGCCAGGAGTCGAGAGCGGCGCCGGAATGGTCGGCCTTCGGATCAACCAGTGGGATACTCCGAGCCAGTTTGATCAAGTTCGCCTGGCACTGCTGATACGGCGTCCACAGCGGATGACGGACCCGTTCCCTTTCCGACCGGGAGCCAGCCACCACGACACCATCAGCCAGGATCGCTGCCAGGCACTCCTGAGAAAGGTGCAGCATCTGGCAGAAGTTGGCCAACAGGTCAGGGGAGATGGTCTCCCATCGGCCCCGGCCGTGTAGCTGCGCCGAGATGCGGTCCCAGTGCCGGCGAGCGGATAGGCTCAATGGGAACGGTGGGTCGATCTGCAAAATCGAGGTTCCTTTACGTGTCGGATGGTCAAATGCGTTGCGCAAGAAGGGATTTCCCTATGCGAAAAGCGTTGTGGCGCATGCACATTCGCCCCGTTAGCAAAGTGCTTAGCAGCGCTAACAGTCTGACCGAATTTAATAATACCCCTGGGGGTACACATCCAGCTGCCCGGGACGGTCGATATGCCCGCGCCCGGCCAGCGATTTTCGACCCAACCGGGGGGTACCCCCCCGCAACCGTGCCAGGGCTGTCGGCGGGATAGGGGGCTGCCCGACCCTGAGAGTTTCGCTTGGCAAGACCGCTACATGTCTCGCGGGCGGGTCATCCACAGGTGGCCGAGCTGCTTGAGCAGTCGGTCACCGACCAGCCAGGCGTGTCAAATGCGGTGAATAACGCCGACCCACTCAACCAGCCGCGTCGAAACCGCCTCTGACCAGTGCCCCCGGGGTGACTCGAACACCCGACCTAGGGATTAGAAGGCCCTTGCTCTATCCACCTGAGCTACGGAGGCTATGCGCAGGTCAGTCTATCTAATGGTAATTCCGGATAGGTTGCGGCAACGCGCCGCGCGTGAAAAGCGTTTTCCCGCCGCGATTATCGGTTATGGTGTGAGCCTCGACACACGTACATAATCGGCCGGTAATCGGCCGTTAACCGCAACGAGGCGTGTGCATAACGTCGAGGGGTGGCGTTGCTATGAGCGTGGCCATGAACCTGACTTCCCGGTGCTCGTGGGCAGGAACCCAGGCGCTGCAACTGGTGACCGATGCCAGAGACACCTATCGAGCCGGCTCCCTGTTGCTGCGCGGCTCGCCGTTCGCAGTGGGCTGGGTCGCCGGCTGGCTTCTCACCGAATTCCCCCCGCACGTGTTGACCGGGCATGCGTTGTCCCGGGTATCGCACCCGTCGATCGGACGTGTTGCCAGCACATGGGCCGCGCAGCGAGCGGATCAAGCCCTCACCGCTGCGCTCGAGGAGACCTTCGGGCCGGACTTCCGCGAACAGGTGTGCCACCCGGCCTGCGTTCCGTCCACGTGTGCCCCTCCCGGCGGGCTATTGCGCAGGCCCGGGCCGCACCACCGGTACGCGGGGCAGACCTCCGACATCTCCTACGGCCCGGGTGGACGCAACCACCTCCTCGACATCTGGCGGCGTCACGACCTGGCGCCCGGGTGCCGGGCACCGGTGCTGATACAGGTCCCGGGAGGGGCGTGGGCCGTCAACGGCAAACGCGGTCAGGCGTACACGTTGATGAGCCGGATGGTCAAACTCGGCTGGATCTGCGTATCGATCGACTACAGCAGGAGCCCGCGCAGCACATTTCCCACCCACCTCATCGACGTGAAGAGGGCTATCGCATGGGTGCGGGAGAACATCGCCGACTATGGCGGCGATCCCGACTTCATTGCGATCACCGGCGGCTCAGCGGGTGCGCACCTGGCCTCCCTGGCCGCGCTCACCCCGAACGATCCCACGTTCCAGCCCGGATTCGAAGACGCTGACACGACCCTTCAAGCGGTCGCGCCGTATTACGGCGTGTACGACTTCACCGACTTCGAGAACATGCACGAATTGATGCTGCCGTTCCTCGAGCACTTCGTTTTTAAGACCCGCTACGCCGACGAGCCGGAGCGCTTCAAGGCGGCGTCGCCGATTTCGTACGTGCACAGCGAAGCGCCACCGTTCTTCCTGCTGCATGGTGAGAAAGACGAATTGGTACCCAGCGGCCAGGCTCGCGCGTTTGGCGCGGCCCTACGCGCGGCCGGCGCTTCCACGGTGGCCCACGCCGAGCTTGCCAATGCTCACCACGCTTTCGACATCACCCCGACGGTCCGATCGCAGCTGGCCGCCGACGCCGTCGCTGACTTCTTGGGTGTCGTCTACGGCCGGCGCGCCAGCTCGTTACTGGATTCGTTGGCGCTGCCGGCCACTTCGGTCGGCTGAGCCAGGCCCGGCACCTGTCGCCGTGACCGGATCGGAAGACCCGGCCGCGCCTTTCACCAGCGCGGCAACCCGACTAGCGTTGTGTTGGCATTTGGGGTCCGAGGCAGGAGGCTTGATCGACGGTGACAGGGTTGACGCGTCGAGCTAGTGACCATGACTGAGTCCGTCGAGGTCGTTAAGTTGTCCGACGAGCTAGGGCCGGTCGACTATCTGTTGCATCGGGGTGAAGCGAATCCCCGGACGCGGTCGGGGATCATGGCGCTGGAACTCCTCGACACCACGCCGGACTGGGAGCGGTTCCGGACCCGGTTCGAAAACGCCTCCCGACGGGTGTTGCGCCTGCGGCAAAAGGTTGTCGTTCCGACCTTGCCGACGGCGTCGCCGCGTTGGGTGGTGGATCCCGATTTCAACTTGGATTTCCATGTGCGCCGGGTCCGCGTGGCCGAACCGGGCACCCTGCGTGACGTATTCGATCTTGCCGAGGTGATTCTGCAGTCACCGATGGACATATCCCGGCCACTGTGGACGGCCACCCTGGTCGAGGGTCTGGCCGACGGCAAGGCCGCGACGCTGCTGCATGTCAGCCATGCGGTCACCGACGGAGTCGGCGGTGTCGAGATGTTCGCGGAAATCTATGACCTCGAGCGCGATCCACCGGCGAAGCCGACCCCCCCGCTGCCCATTCCGCAGGATCTCACCCCCAATGATCTGATGCGGCATGGCATCAACCACCTGCCCATCGCCGTAGTCGGCGGCGTCGTGAGTGCGCTGGCTGGGGCGGTGTCGGTGGCCGGACGGGCGCTTCTGGAACCTGGGTCCACAGTTTCGGGGATCGTGGGCTACGCCCTCTCGGGTTTTCGGGTAATCAACCGGGCCGCCGAGCCGTCGCCCTTGCTGCGCCGGCGCAGCCTGGCCACCCGCACCGAAGCAATCGACATCCCACTTTCCGACCTACATAAGGCGGCAAAAGCCGGCGGAGGATCGATCAACGACGCCTATCTCGCCGGTCTGTGTGGCACCTTGCGGCGCTACCACGAGGCGCTGGGCGTGCCGATCAGCACGCTGCCGATGGCGGTGCCGGTGAACCTGCGGGCCGAAGCCGATACGGCCGGTGGCAACCGGTTCACCGGCGTCAACTTGGCAGCGCCGATAGGTACCGTCGATCCTGTCTCCCGGATGAAGAAGATCCGTGCGCAGATGACGCAGCGCCGCGACGAGCCCGCGATGAACATCATCGGTTCCATTGCGCCGGTGTTAAGTGTCTTGCCGACCGCTGTGCTGGAGGGGATCACCGGGTCGGTGATCGGCTCCGACGTGCAGGCCAGCAATGTCCCGGTCTACCCGGGAGACACCTACATCGCGGGCGCAAAGATATTGCGGCAGTACGGTATTGGCCCGCTGCCCGGTGTAGCGATGATGTTGGTGCTGATTTCCCGGGGTGGGTGGTGCACCATCACGGTGCGCTACGACAGGGCGTCGGTGCGAAACGAGCCGTTGTTCGCCCAGTGTCTGCTGGACGGTTTCGACGAAATCCTGGCGTTGGCCGGTGATCCGGCACCTCATCCGGTGCCTGCGTCGTTTGCCGCCGAGCCGGCCGGTTCGGTGTCGCGATCGGTGTCAGGCTCATGAGCGTCTCTAACGAGCAGCCGCAAGAGCCCGGTACGCAAAAGGCCGGGCAGCCGGCGGCGGATCTGCGGTTGCCCGGCTCGGTCGCCGAGATCATGGCCAGTCCTCCCGGGCCCGGGATTGGCGCGTTTTTCGACCTGGATGGAACATTGGTCGCCGGTTTCACCGCGGTCATCCTGACCCAGGAGCGTCTCCTGCGCCGCGACATGGGTGTGGGTGAGCTGCTCAGCATGGTTCAGGCCGGTCTGAGCCATACGCTCGGGCGCATCGAATTCGAAGACCTCATCGGGAAGGCCGCCGCGGCGCTGGCCGGGCGATTGTTGGACGACTTGGAGGAGATCGGCGAGCGGCTGTTCATCCAGAGGATCGAGTCGCGGATCTACCCCGAGATGCGCGAGCTGGTGCGGGCTCACGTGGCTCGCGGCCACACCGTGGTGCTCAGCTCGTCGGCGCTGACCATCCAGGTCAATCCGGTGGCGCGCTTCCTTGGGATCCCCAACATGCTCACCAACAAGTTCGAAACCACCGAAGACGGTTTGCTCACCGGCGGCGTGCAAAAGCCGATCTTGTGGGGGCCGGGCAAAGCCGCTGCGGTACAACGGTTTGCGGCCGGGCACAACATCGATCTCAAAGACAGCTATTTCTACGCCGACGGTGACGAGGACGTCGCGCTGATGTACCTGGTCGGCAATCCCCGGCCGACAAATCCCGAAGGGAAGATGGCCGCCGTGGCCAAGCGCCGTGGCTGGCCGATTTTACGATTCAACAGTCGCGGCAGCGTGGGCCTCCGGCGGCAGTTGCGAACACTTGCCGGCTTCGGTTCGCTGTTCCCGGTCGCGGCCGGCGCGGTTGGGATCGGTGTGCTGACCGGTAGCCGGCGGCGGGGAGTTAATTTCTTCACCTCCACCTTTTCCCAGATGTTGCTGGCGATCACCGGGGTGCAGCTGAATGTCATCGGGGAAGAGAATCTGACCGCGCAACGCCCGGCGGTGTTTATCTTCAACCACCGCAACCAGGTTGACCCGGTCATTGCCGGTGCGCTGGTGCGCGACAACTGGGTTGGCGTGGGAAAAAAGGAACTGGCCAAGGACCCGATCATGGGCCCGCTCGGCAAGTTACTGGACGGTGTGTTTGTCGACCGGGATGATCCGGTCGCCGCCGTGGAGACCATGCACACGGTGGAAGACCGGGCCAAGAACGGGCTGTCGATTGTTATCGCTCCAGAAGGCACCCGGGTGGACACCACCGAAGTCGGGCCGTTCAAGAAGGGTCCTTTCCGCATCGCGATGGCGGTGGGGATCCCGATCGTCCCCATCGTCATCCGCAATGCGGAGCTCGTCGCTGCTCGGAACTCCACCACGATCAACCCGGGCACGGTCGATGTCGCGGTGTTCCCGCCCATTTCGGTGCAGGACTGGACACTTGAAACCCTGCCGGAGCGCATAGTCGAAGTGCGCCAGCTGTATCTGGACACGCTGGCTAACTGGCCCGCCAAAGAGTTGGGCGAACTGCCTGAGGTCGATCTCTACGCCGAGAAAAAAGCGGCGGGCAGAGCCCGGGGTCAGGCCGCTAAAACCACCGCCAAGAAGGCGGCGGCGAAAAAGACTGCGACCAAGTCAGCTGGCAAGACTGCGGCGAAAAAGACTACGACCAAGGCACAGCCGAAGAGCACCGCGAAAATGCCGGCCAAGGCAAACCCGAAACCGGCTGCTCCCCAAAATGGTGAGCTGAACCAGCCCGGCGCGGCAGAACCCATGAGCGCTGAACCACCGGACTCGCCGCCCAGAGGGCGGCCGTGACCCAACCGGCCGCAGATACCAGCGCGGTGCTTACTGCGCAAGACTCGCTGGTATTGGCGTCCATGGCCTCGCCAGTGGAGGTGGAACTGGTCACGGCTTGGATGGATCAACAGCGTGCCGGCAATCCGGCGGCGAAATTCGACGTATTGAAACTGCCACCGCCCCATGCGCCACCGGAGGCGCTGACGGCGCTGGTCGAGCAACTCGAGTCCGGTGAGGACCGTTCGATCGTGCCGGTGCGGGTGTTCTGGTTGCCGGCTCCGGATCGCGGCAGAGCCGCCAAGCTGGCTGGTCTACTCCCTGGCCAGGATCCCTACCACCCCAACCAGCGTCAGCAACGACACATCGTGCGTAACGCCCCCCACCGGGCGCGGGTTGTCGCCGGGGAATCGGCCAAAGTCTCCGAACTCCGCCAGCAGTGGCGCGACACCACCGTCGGAGAGAACAAGCGCGATTTCGCCCAGTTCGTCATCCGCCGCGCGATCTTGGCGATGGAACGTGTCGAGTACCGAATCCTGGGACCGCAGTACAAGTCTCCACGGCTGCTGAAGCCGGAGATCTTGGCGTCCAGCCGGTTTCGCGCCGGTCTGGAAAAGATCCCGGGCGCAACCGTCGAACAAGCAGGGAAGATGCTCGACGAACTCGCCACCGGATGGAGCAGGGTGTCCGTCGACCTTGTTTCCGTCCTCGGCAGGTTGATTAGCCGCGGATTCGATCCGGAGATCGACTACGACGAGTATCAGGTTGCGGCGATGCGCGCCGGCCTAGACGCGCACCCGGCGGTGCTGCTGTTTTCACACCGGTCCTACATCGACGGCGCGGTGGTACCGGTGGCGATGCAGGAGAACCGGCTACCGCCGGTGCATGTGTTCGCCGGTATCAACCTGTCGTTCGGCGCGATGGGGCCGCTGTTGCGCCGTTCCGGTGTCATCTTCATCCGCCGCAATATCGGCGATGACCCGCTCTACAAGTACGTCCTGCGTGAATACGTCGGCTACATCGTCGAGAAGCGGTTCAACCTGAGCTGGTCCATCGAGGGCACTCGCTCGCGAACCGGCAAAATGCTGCCACCCAAGCTCGGTCTGATGGCCTATGTGGCCGACGCTTACCTGGACGGCCGCAGCGAAGACATCCTGCTGCAGCCGGTGTCGATCAGCTTCGATCAGTTGCATGAGACCGCCGAGTATGCGGCCTACGCCCGCGGTGGTGAGAAGACACCCGAGGGTGTCAGCTGGCTGTACAACTTCATCAGGGCGCAGGGCGAACGCAACTACGGCAAGATCTACGTCCGCTTCCCGGCAGCGGTCTCGATGCGTCAGTACCTCGGCGCACCGCACGATCCGCTGGCCCAGGACCAGGATGCCAAACGGCTTGCGCTGCAGAAGATGTCGTTTGAAGTCGCGTGGCGGATTTTGCAGGCGACGCCGGTGACGGCGACGGGTTTGGTGTGTGCGTTGCTGCTCACCACTCATGGGGTGGCGTTGACGCTCGATCAGCTGCACCACACGCTGCAGGATTCACTGGACTATCTCGAACGCAGGCAAACCCCGGTGTCGACGAGCGCGCTACGGTTGCGCACACCGAAGGGTGTGCGCGCGGCGGTGGACGCATTGTCCAACGGACATCCGATCACCCGCGTCGACGGCGGCCGGGAGCCCGTCTGGTACATCGCCCCCGACGACGAACTCGCCGCGGCGTTCTACCGGAATTCGGTGATACATGCCTTCCTGGAGACCTCGATCGTCGAACTCGCGCTGGCGCACACCAGGCACACCGACGGTGACCGCATGGCGGCTTTCTGGTCCCAGGCGATGCGGTTGCGCGATCTGCTGAAATTCGATTTCTATTTCGCCGACTCGGCGGCGTTTCGGGACAACATCGCCGAAGAGATGGCATGGCACGAGGATTGGGAAGCCCACGTCGCCGCCGGGGGCGACGAGATCGACGCGATGCTGTTTGCCAAGCGTCCGCTGATGTCGGACGCGATGTTGCGGGTGTTTTTCGAAGCCTATGAGATCGTCGCCGACGTATTGCGCGATGCCCCGGCGGACATCGGGCAGAAGGAACTGACAGAGCGGGCGCTCGGGGTCGGACGACAATACGTGGCCCAGACCCGGGTCCGCAGCAGCGAATCGGTTTCGACGCTGTTGTTCGCCACCGCGCGCCAGGTCGTTGTCGATCAGAAACTGATAGCACCCGCGCCGGACCTCGCCGAAAGGCGGATCTCTTTCCGGCGAGAAATGCGGGACATCCTGCGAGATTTCAATTACGTCGAGCAGATCGCGCGCAAGCAGTTCGTTGCCCGCGAGTTCAAGGCGCGTCAGGAGCGTCTGGGCAGCCGAATTCCGTAGTCTCCGGTCCGCGCCAATACTCTGGGTGCATGACGGTTGCCCGGCCCGCCGGCACGGCGCAGGGTGAGGCCACTAATAAGGCCCCAGCTCAGCGCCGCGCGCTGGTGTCGCCGCTGCTCATCGGCGTCGCGGTGCTGGCGGGCTGCACGGCGGCCGGAATTGGGGCGCTGTCGCTGGCCGATGCGCTGACCGCCACCGGGTTGCCCGATCCGGGCCCGGCGACCACGTTGGGGCTGCCGTTCGTCCGGGCGGCGGGGGAGATCGCCGCGGTGCTGGCCGTGGGGTCGTTCCTTTTCGCGGCGTTTCTGGTGCCACCGCAACGCAGCGGCGTCCTCGACGCCGACGGATACCGCGCGCTTCGCCTGGGGACGGTGGCGTCGGGCGTGTGGGCGGTGTGTGCCGCCCTGCTGGTCCCATTGACCATTTCCGACGTGTCGGGTCAACCATTGGCCGAGCACCTCAACCCGGTGCGGACCTGGTCGTTGGCCGGCCTGGTCACCACCGCCTCCGCGTGGCGCTGGACCGCGGTGCTGGCCGCGCTGGTGATGCTGGCCAGTCTGTCGGTGCTGCGCTGGTCCTGGACGCCGCTGCTGCTCGCCGGGTCGTTGGTGACGCTCATTCCGCTCGGCCTGACCGGCCACTCGTCGGCCGGCGGGTCGCACGACCTGGCCACCAACAGTCTGCTGATCCATCTCGTCGCCGCCGGCCTATGGGCCGGCGGTCTACTCGCACTGCTTGCCCACGCACTGCGCAACGGTGAGCACACTGCGCTGGCGGTTCGGCGCTTCTCCGCTATCGCACTGTGGTGCTGGGTCGCGATGGGGCTCAGCGGTGTGGTGAACGCCGTGGTGCGCGTACTGCCTTCTGATTTGCTGACCACCGAATACGGGCGGCTAGTGGTCGCTAAGTTCATCGCACTGTGCACGCTGGGGGTCATCGGCTGGCGCCAGCGGCGCTCCGCAGTCGCCAGATTGCAAGCAGATCCGAGTCATCCCAAAGCGCGCAGCGTCCTGATCCGGCTGGCGCTGATCGAGGCCGCGGTTTTCGGCCTTACCTTCGGTATTGCCGTGGGGCTGGGCCGTACCGCGCCGCCACCGCCCCCGATCCGGCTGCCCTCGATTCCCGAAGCCGAGATCGGCTACGACTTCGACGGACCGCCGACGCCGGCCCGCATTATGTTCGACTGGCGCTTCGACCTGATCTTCGGCACTGCCGCAATCGTCTTGGCCGCCCTCTACGTGGCAGGGGTGCTGCGGCTGCGCCGCCGCGGCGACAGGTGGCCGGCGGGCCGGACCCTGGCCTGGCTGCTCGGCTGCCTGGCTTTGCTTTTCATGACGTCGTCAGGTGTCGGTCGCTACATGCCGGCGATGTTCAGCGTGCACATGATCGCTCATATGGGACTGTCGATGCTGGTCCCGATCCTGCTGGTGCTGGGCGGCCCGGTCAGCCTGGCGTTACGGGCGTTGCCCGCCGCCGGCCGCGACGACCCGCCCGGAATGCGGGAATGGCTGTTGGCCGCGCTGCACAGCCGGTTGTCGCGGTTCTTGACCAACCCGGTGGTCGCCACCGTGCTCTTTGTCGCCGGATTCTACGGGTTGTACTTGTCGAACCTCTTCGACACCGCGGTGAGCAGTCACGCCGGGCATCTGGCGATGAACGTGCACTTTCTGCTCAGCGGCTACCTGTTCTACTGGATCGTCATCGGGGTAGACCCCACGCCGAGGCCGATCCCGCCGCTGGCCAAGGTGGGCGTGGTGTTCGCGTCGTTGCCACTGCACGCGTTCTTCGGGGTGGTGCTGATGGGCACCCGAAGGGTGCTCGGTGCCGACTATTACCGGTCGCTCGGTTTGAGCTGGCACACCGACCTGCTGGGTGATCAGCGGCTAGGCGGCGGGATCGCCTGGGCGGCGGGTGAGGTGCCGCTGGTGATCGTGATGCTCGCCCTGCTGGTGCAGTGGGCGCGCAGCGATGACCGCACCGCCCGGCGGTTGGACCGGGCCGCCGATCGCGACAACGACGCCGAGCTGGCCGCCTACAACGCGATGCTGGCGGAGCTGGCGCGTCGGGAAACGCCCAACCGTTCTCACCAACCCGCGGACTAATCCACAGTCGCGGTTCTTTCCACAGGGACAGCACGCACGGCCGGTTTTCGGCCTGGTTGCCGCGGAGTCCGTCGGGAGCCCCGAGCTGAATAGCAGCCAGAAAGGGCGGTGACGCGTTCACCAGCCAGAGAAAGCAACCGAGAAGGGATCAGCCCATGTTCGAAACCTCGCTTACCGTCGTCGGTCACATCGTCAACGACCCTCAGCGCCGCAAGGTCGGTGATCAGGAGGTCATCAAGTTCCGGGTGGCCAGCAACTCGCGTCGCCGCACCGGTGACGGCAATTGGGAGCCTGGGAACTCGCTGTTCATCACCGTCAATTGCTGGGGGAAGTTGGTCACCGGTGTGGGTGCCGCGTTGGGCAAGGGCGCACCGGTGATCGTGGTGGGTCACGTTTACACCAGCGAGTACGAGGACCGGGACGGCAATCGCCGTTCGTCCCTGGAGATGCGGGCGACGTCGGTCGGACCGGACCTGTCCCGCGTGTTCGTGCGTATCGAGAAGCCCGGTTACACCGGTCCCACTGTGGAGCAAGGCCCTGCAGCCGGAACTACGGTCGGAGCCGTCGACGTTAGCACTGGCGAGGATCTTGTGGCCGGGGACGAACCGGCCCTATCAGGTGACGCCACCACTGGCCCTGCTCCACTACCCGTTTTGGCTTGAGGATCGGCTTAGTACTGCAGCCGTAGTTCGTGGTCATTGGTTTTCACGTCGTCGGTAGTGGGATAGACGGGCTCGGTATTGGTGTTGTCGTCGCCATCGTGACCAGGCCAGCAGGCTGGTGATGGTGTGGCGGGTGGTCAGTAGGAGAGCGTCGAAGAGTCGGCGAAACTCATTGACCGTCAGCCTGATCAGACCAGTCGGGGTGGGTTGGCTGTCACGTTCGGTAGCTGTTGCCACGGCCAGGAAGGCATGCGCGAGCATGGCCAGGGTGGTCCACCGATGCCAGGAGGTCCAGCGCCGGACCTGGTGTTGATCCAGCCCGGTGAGGCCTTTGGCGGCTTGGAACGATTCCTCGATACGCCAGCGCTGGCCGGCCACTTTGACAAGGGCGTGCAAGGTGGCTGGCCGCGGTGAGTAGCACCGTAGGTAGGCCAGCTCGCCGGTGGTGTCGTTGCGGCGGATCAGCAAATAGTGCCAGCCGGTGTCGGTGTCGTCTTCGGCCAGCAGCGCGATCCAGGCCCAGGAGTAGTAGCGGTGCCCGTGGCTGCCGGTACCGGCGGAGTGTTTCTGCCACGCCCGTTTGGGGAGGTGGGCCGGGAGTCGATCCACCCGGATTGCGCCAGCTGGGGTGGGCACGCGCCGGTTGGCCGACACGGCCAGCACGTAGCCCAGGCCATGGCTGCGGATGGCCGCCCGTAGCCTGGGGTCGGCTCCGTAGACCTCATCGCCGGCCACCCAGGCTGCGGGTACCTTGGCGGCCACCGCGCGGGCGATCAACGCCGTTGCCAGCGCTGGCTTGGTCGCGAAACACCGCTCGTTGGTGGGGATTCCGGCGTCGGTACAGCGTTCGGGATCATCGGCCCACGATCTGGGCAGATACAGGGCGCGGTCAATCAGGGCGTGCCCGCGCCGTGCTGCGTAGGTCAGGTACACCCCAACTTGGGCGTTCTCGATACGCCCGGCGGTGCCGGTGTACTGACGCTGCACGCCGACCGAATGCATCCCCTTCTTGACGTCGCCGGTTTCGTCAACGACCAGAATCGCGCCGGGGTCGCCGAAGGCGTCGATGACATAGTCGCGCAGATCATCTCGAACCCCGTCGGCATCCCATCTCGCCCGCGCCAGCAGGTGCTGCAGGCCGTCGGGAGTGGCATCGCCGCGATGCTCGGCGATCGTCCAGCAATTCTTGCGATCCAGGCCCGAGACCATCCCGAGCATCAACTCGCTGGCATGACGCAGCGGTTCGTAGCGGGCGAAACGCGGCGCGATCCAGTCGATCACCGCCGAGAACTCAGTCCACCATCGATCAGGGTCTACGCTATGAACCGCGGCGACCGCGGCATATTCAGATGTCTTCACAAACTCCGAACAATGCCCCGGTCACCGCTCCTACCAGTGCAGACACGCCTGAGCACCGCAATCCCGAACTACGGCTGCAGTATTAGGGGCAGGCTTATGGCTGTCAGGCGGTGCCTAGGATGGTCCGCGAGATCGCTCTGCACGACCAGAAAGGCATAACCGCGGCATGGCTGAGTTCATCTACACGATGAAGAAGGTCCGCAAGGCACACGGCGACAAGGTGATCCTGGACGACGTCACGTTGAGCTTTTACCCGGGCGCCAAGATCGGTGTCGTGGGACCCAACGGCGCCGGCAAGTCGAGCGTCTTGCGGATCATGGCCGGCCTGGACAAGCCGAACAACGGCGAAGCCTTCCTGGCCGCCGGTGCCACCGTCGGCATCCTGCAACAGGAGCCGCCGCTGAACGAGGACAAGACCGTTCGCGGCAACGTGGAAGAAGGGCTGGGCGACATCAAGGTCAAGCTCGACCGCTTCAACGAGGTCGCCGAATTAATGGCCACCGACTACTCCGATGAGTTGATGGAGGAAATGGGCCGGCTGCAGGAGGAACTCGACCACGCCGAGGCGTGGGACCTCGACTCCCAGCTGGAGCAGGCCATGGACGCGCTGCGCTGCCCGCCGCCTGACGAGCCGGTGACAAGTCTGTCCGGCGGTGAGCGGCGCCGCGTGGCCCTGTGCAAGCTGCTGCTGTCCAAACCCGACCTGCTGCTGCTTGACGAGCCGACCAACCACCTGGACGCCGAAAGCGTGCAGTGGCTCGAACAGCACCTGGCCGCGTACGCGGGAGCGGTTTTAGCGGTCACCCACGACCGGTACTTCCTGGACAACGTCGCCCAATGGATCCTCGAGCTCGACCGTGGTCGCGCGTATCCGTACGAAGGCAACTACTCGACCTACCTGGAGAAAAAGGCCGAGCGCTTGTCGGTGCAGGGCCGCAAAGACGCCAAGCTGCAGAAGCGGCTGACCGAAGAACTGGCCTGGGTGCGGTCTGGGGCCAAAGCGCGTCAAGCCAAAAGCAAGGCGCGACTACAGCGCTACGACGAGATGGCCGCCGAGGCGGAAAAGACGCGCAAGCTCGATTTCGAGGAGATTCAGATCCCGGTCGGGCCGCGACTGGGCAACGTGGTCGTCGAGGTCGACCATCTCGACAAGGGCTACGGCGGACGCACCCTGATCAAGGACCTCTCCTTCACCCTGCCGCGCAACGGCATCGTCGGCGTCATCGGTCCCAACGGGGTGGGTAAAACCACGCTGTTCAAAACCATCGTCGGGCTCGAAGAGCCGGACAGCGGCACTGTCAAGGTCGGGGAGACCGTCAAGCTCAGTTACGTGGACCAGGCCCGCGCCGGTATCGATCCCAAGAAGACTGTGTGGCAAGTCGTCTCCGACGGGCTGGACTACATCGAGGTCGGTCAGAACGAGATACCGTCGCGAGCCTATGTGTCGGCGTTCGGGTTCAAGGGCCCCGATCAGCAAAAGCCGGCCGGTGTGCTGTCGGGCGGCGAGCGCAACAGGCTCAACCTTGCGCTAACGCTCAAGCAGGGCGGCAACCTTATCCTGCTCGACGAGCCGACCAACGACCTGGATGTCGAGACCCTGAGCTCGTTGGAGAACGCGCTGGTGAATTTTCCGGGCTGCGCGGTGGTGATTTCGCATGATCGCTGGTTCCTCGACCGGACATGCACGCACATCCTGGCCTGGGAAGGCGACGAGGACAACGAGGCCAAGTGGTTCTGGTTCGAGGGCAACTTTGGTGCTTATGAGGAGAACAAAGTCGAACGGCTCGGCGCTGAAGCAGCCCGGCCGCACAGAGTGACCCACCGCAAGCTGACGCGCGACTAGTGTCAGCTCTGCCGCCGCCACGACGACGATGCGGCCGGATCGGCTGTTGAGGAGTGGGGCGATATGGGCGGCCCCGACGACGATGCGGCCGGATCGGCTGTTGAGGAGTGGGGCGATATGGGCGGCCCCGACGACGATGCGGCCGGATCGGCTGTTGAGGAGTGGGGCGATATGGGCATAGTGCAACCGTCGTGAGTTGGGAGCTATCGGCATGACGATCGATCCCGGACCTAAGCAAGGCCTCCAGCCGTGGACCACCTTCACCCAGCAGCAGGACATTCCTGACTGGATCGCGAAAGCCTACATCGAGAGCTATCGCGGTCCGCACAGCGACGAACCAGGTGCCGCAGCGACTGGGCCTATCGACCTGACGGTCCCGGCCGCCATCGTGACCCCTGCCATGCTGAGCGCACACTATCGGCTCGGCCAGTATCGTCCCGCCGGCGAAAGCCGGGTCGCCGTCTACCCCGCCGACGATCCCGCCGGATTCGGGCCCGCGCTGCAGGTCGTCACCGATCACGGCGGCATGTTGATGGATTCCGTCACAGTGCTGCTGCACCGGCTCGGTGTCGGCTACGCGGCCACCATGACACCGGTGTTCGAGGTGCATCGCAGCCCGAACGGGGAGCTGCTCAGCGTCGAACCGAAACCAGCCGGCGCGTCGCAATACTTTGGCGAAGCGTGGATACACGTTCAGCTCGTGCCCTCCGTCGACAGCAAGGGCCTCACCGAGGTCGAACGGCTGTTGCCCAAGGTCCTGGCCGACGTTCAACAGGTCGCCAGCGACGCAGCAGGGTTGATCGCCAGCCTCTGCGACTTGGCCTCAGCAGTCGAAGCCAACTCCGACGACCGCTTCTCGGCGCCAGACCGCGACGATGTCGCGGCACTTCTGCGCTGGCTGGCTGAGGGGAATTTCTTGCTGTTGGGCTACCAGCGTTGCCGGGTGCATGACGGCCTGGTCTCCGGCGACGGGTTACCCGGCCTGGGCGTCCTGCGCACCCGCACCGGTTCTCGTCCCCGGTTGACCGACGACGACAAATTGCTGGTTCTGGCGCAATCCGTGGTTGGCAGCTATCTGCGCTACGGCGCTTACCCGTACGCCATCGCGGTTCGCGAATACATCGAGGGCGGCGTTATCGAGCATCGCTTTGTCGGGCTCTTCACAGTTGCTGCCATGAACGCAGACGTCCTGGAAATCCCGATGATCTCGCGCCGGGTCCGCGACGCACTCGCCATGGCCGACAGCGACCCCATCCACCCGGGCCAGCTGCTGCTCGACGTCATTCAGACCGTCCCCCGCTCGGAATTGTTCACGCTGAGCGCCAAACGGCTTTTTACGATGGCCAAAGCGGTGGTGGATCTTGGATCCCAACGGCGCGCATTGTTGTTCCTGCGCGCCGATCGGCTCCAGTATTTTGTTTCGTGCCTGGTGTATCTGCCCCGTGATCGCTACACCACGCAGGTGCGGCTGAAGATCGAAGACATCCTCGTCCGCGAATTCGGTGGGACGCGACTGGAATTCACCGCTCGTGTCACTGAATCACCTTGGGCCCTCATGCATTTCATGGTCCGGCTACCCGAATACGCCGCACCGGTCGACGTCTCCGAAGACAACCGGATCCGCATCCAAGGGTTGCTGAGCGAAGCTGCGCGAACCTGGACCGACCGGCTGATCGGCGCCGCCGCGGACAGCTCCGTCGAGCAGGCCGACGCTGAGCACTACGCGCCCGCCTTTTCCGAGGTCTACAAACAAGCCGTCACTCCGGACGATGCGATCGACCACATCGCCATTATTAAAGAGCTGCAGGATGATTCGGTCAAGCTGGTGTTCTCCGAACGCGGCGAGGATGGGGCTGCCCAGCTGACCTGGTTTCTGGGTGGACGAACCGCCTCGTTGAGCCAGCTGTTGCCGATGCTGCAGAGCATGGGTGTTGTGGTGCTCGAGGAGCGGCCGTTCACGGTCACCCGCCCAGACGGGCTGCCGGTGTGGATCTACCAATTCAAAGTCTCAACGCACCCCACTATCCCGCCGGCGTCGACGTCGGACGAACGGGACGCGACCGCACAAGGATTCGCCGACGCGGTCACTGCGATCTGGCATGGTCGGGTCGAGGTCGACCGGTTCAACGAGCTGGTCATGCGCGCGAAGCTGACCTGGCAGCAGGTCGGGCTACTACGTGCCTACGCGAAATACCTACGGCTGGCGGGCTTTCCCTATAGCCAGTCCTACATCGAATCGGTCCTCAACGAGCACCCCTCTACCGCGCGATCACTGGTCACACTCTTCGAGGCGCTTTTCGATCCCCGGCCGTCGGGTTCATCGAGGAGCCGCGATGCGCAAGCGGCGGCCGCCGCGGTCGCGGCGGACATCGATGCGCTGATGAGTCTGGACACCGACCGCATCTTGCGGGCATTCGCATCGCTGGTGCAGGCCACGTTGCGGACCAATTACTTTGTGACACGTGATGGTTCGGCGCGCGCCCGCGATGTTTTGGCGATCAAGCTCGACGCCCAGCTGGTCGACGAGCTCCCGCTGCCGCGGCCCAAGTACGAGATCTTCGTGTATTCGCCCCGAGTCGAAGGCGTGCACCTGAGGTTCGGTCCGGTGGCGCGGGGCGGCCTGCGCTGGTCGGACCGCCGCGACGATTTCCGCACCGAGATTCTCGGTCTGGTCAAGGCGCAAGCGGTGAAGAATGCCGTCATCGTGCCGGTCGGGGCCAAGGGTGGTTTCGTCGTCAAGCGGCCGCCGCTGGCCACCGGCGATCCGGCAGCCGACCGTGACGCCACCCGTGCCGAAGGCGTTGCCTGCTATCAGCTTTTCATCTCCGGGTTGCTCGACGTCACCGACAACGTCGACCACGCAACCCGAAAAGTCAACCCGCCGCCCGAGGTGGTGCGGCGTGACGGCGACGACGCTTACCTGGTGGTGGCCGCGGACAAGGGCACCGCCACCTTCTCCGACATCGCCAACGACGTCGCCAAGTCCTACGGATTCTGGTTGGGCGACGCGTTCGCCTCCGGCGGGTCGGTGGGCTACGACCACAAGGCCATGGGCATCACGGCCAAGGGCGCGTGGGAGGCCGTCAAGCGACACTTCCGGGAGATGGGCGTCGACACCCAGGCCGAGGACTTCACGGTCGTGGGCATCGGCGACATGAGCGGCGATGTGTTCGGGAACGGCATGCTGCTGAGCAAACACATCCGATTGATCGCCGCCTTCGATCACCGGCAGATTTTTCTGGACCCGGACCCCGATGCCGCGTCTTCGTGGGAGGAACGCCGGCGGATGTTCGACATGCCGCGATCCAGCTGGGACGACTACGACAAGTCGTTGATCAGCGAGGGTGGCGGGGTGTACAGCCGCGAACAGAAAGCCATCCCCATCAGCCCTCAGGTCCGCGACGCACTGGGCATCGACGGCGAGGTCGAAGGGGGGGTCAGCCAAATGGCACCGCCCAACCTGATCAAGGCGATCTTGCAGGCGCCGGTGGATCTGCTGTTCAACGGCGGCATCGGCACCTACATCAAGGCCGAATCCGAGTCCGACGCCGATGTCGGCGATCGCGCCAACGATCCGGTGCGGGTCAACGCAAGTCAGGTGCGCGCCAAAGTAATCGGCGAAGGTGGCAACCTCGGGGTGACGGCTTTGGGCCGCGTCGAGTTTGATCTGTCGGGCGGGCGCATCAATACCGACGCAATGGACAACTCTGCCGGCGTGGACTGTTCGGACCACGAAGTCAACATCAAGATCCTGATCGACTCGATGGTCACCGCCGGCAAGGTCAAGGCTGAAGAGCGCAAAGAGCTGCTGGAGTCGATGACCGACGAGGTCGCGCAACTGGTGCTCACCGACAACGAGGACCAGAACGACTTGATGGGCACCAGCCGCGCCAACGCGGCCAGCCTTCTCCCGGTGCACGCCAGGCAGATCCAGTACCTGGTCGACGAACGCGGACTCAACCGCGAACTGGAAGCGCTGCCATCGGAGAAGGAGATTCACCGGCGGTCTGAGGCCGGCATCGGTCTCACCTCACCCGAGCTGTGCACTTTGATGGCGCACGTCAAGCTGGGGCTCAAAGAGGAGATGCTGGGCACCGAACTGACTGAACAGGATGTGTTCGCGTCCAGGTTGCCCCAGTACTTCCCGACACGGTTGCGGGAACGGTTCGGCCCGGAGATCCGCACCCACCAGCTGCGCCGCGAGATCGTCACCACCATGCTGATCAACGATCTGGTGGACACCGCCGGCATCAGCTACGCCTTCCGGATCGCCGAAGATGTCGGCGTCCGGCCGGTCGATGCGGTGCGTACCTACGTCGCCACCGACGCCATCTTCGGTGTGGGTGAGATCTGGCGGCGGACCTGTGCGGCGAACTTGCCGGTCGCACTGTCGGATCGGCTCACGCTGGACACCCGGCGGCTGATCGACCGTGCCGGACGCTGGCTGCTCAATTATCGTCCCCAGCCGTTGGCCGTCGGCGCCGAGATCAACCGGTTCGCGGCGAAGGTCGAAGACCTGACGCCTCGGATGTCGCAGTGGCTGCGCGGTGACGACAAGGCCATCGTCGAAAAGGAAGCCGCGGAATTCGCGTCGCAGGGAGCCCCGGAAGACTTGGCCTACATGGTCGCCGCCGGTCTCTACCGCTTCAGCCTGCTCGACATTATCGACATCGGTGACATCAACGACATCGACGCAGCCGAAGTCGCCGACACCTATTTCGCTCTCATGGACCGGCTGGGCACCGACAGCTTGCTGACGGCGGTGTCGGAGCTACCTCGAAATGACCGCTGGCATTCTTTGGCGCGCTTGGCGATTCGTGATGACATTTACGCCTCACTGCGGTCGCTGTGCTTCGATGTCCTCGCCGTGGGCGAGCCCGACGAAAGCGGCGAAGAGAAGATCGCCGAGTGGGAACACCTCAGCGCATCCCGAGTGGAGCGGGCCCGCCGAACACTCATCGAGATCCAAGAAAGCGGGGATAAGGATCTCGCGACCCTGTCTGTGGCCGCACGGCAGATCCGTCGCATGACCCGTACCAGCGGAAGAGGATCGTCAAGTTGAGCGTCGGCTTCGTGGCGCCCGTGCCCGTGCGCTGGTCGGACATCGACATGTATCAGCACATCAACCACGCCACTGTGGTCACGATTCTCGAAGAGGCGCGGGTCCCGTTCCTCAAGGAACCGTTCGCCGCCGACATCACCACCATTGGCTTGCTTATCGCCGACGTCCGGGTCACCTATAAGGGCCAGCTGCGGCTGGCCGATTCACCGCTGCAGGTGACCATCTGGACCAAGCGGCTGCGGGCGGTCGACTTCACGCTGGGCTACGAAGTGCGCTCGGTCAACGCGGATCCGGAGTCGAAGCCCGCCGTCATCGCCGAGTCGCAGCTCGCCGCGGTCCATATCGAGGAGCAGCGGCTCGTGCGACTCTCGCCATCCCATCAGGAGTACTTGCAACGGTGGATCCGGTAGCCGACCGCGGACTTTGGCTGGGCCCAGAATCCAGGGCTGCCCAGCGCAGAGACCTGAGCACGTTCGTCGATCATGCGTTGCGGCTCGATGATGGTGCGGTCATCCGACTCCGCACTCGATCAACCGGGCTGCTAACGGCATGGGTGGCAACGGGTTTCGATGTATTGGCCAGCCGGGTGGTGGCTGGCACGGTACGACCTGACGATTTGTCGGTCGGCGCAGACGCATTGGCGCGCGGCCTGTCCGCGATGGACGCCTCTGGTTATGTCGATCCAGGCTTCTCGATGGACTCCGCGTGGCGGGGTGCATTGCCTCCGGAATCCGGCTTCACTCACCTCGAAGACATACCTGCCCGGGTAATGCTCGACCTGGCACAGCGCGGTGCGCAACTTGCCAAGGAACACAGCAGTTCTCATGGTCCGCCGGTCTCACTGCTCGACCAGGAAGTCATTCGGGTCAGCTCGGCCGACGTGAGCGTGGGGCTACCCATGCGCTGTGTGTTCGCGTTGACCGCAATGGGTTTTCTGCCACAGTCGCCGGACGCGATCGACCCCGACGAAATGATCCGGGTCCGGATACTGCCGACGTGGCTGCGGGTCGACGCCCGGTTCGGCTCGGTGTACCGACGCCGCGGCGATCCGGCGCTGCTCTTGCGCTGAACGCGCTCAGGCCAACCAGGCCGCGGCGTTGGGTGGGAGTTTACCGTTGACCAACGGCGCGCTGGCCAGGATGAGTTCGCCGGGCGGCAGTGGGATCGGTCGGCAGCCGGCGTTCAGGGCGCACACCAGACCGCCGCCACGACGCCGGAATATCAGCGCATCGCGAGGCGCGGCCAGCCAATCAATCTCGCCGCCACCGAAGTCGCTACGCGCGCTGCGCAATTCGATGACGCGCTGGAAGAACGACAGTGTCGAATCGGGGTCTGCGCGCTGCTTTTCGACGGTCAGCGCCGCCCATCCTTCCGGCATCGGCAGCCAGGTGTCGGCGGACGTAGAGAACCCGAACGGGGGAGTGTCACCCGACCACGGGATCGGAACCCGGCACTTATCGCGGCCGCGTTCGATACGCCCGGAGCGCTCCCACGTCGGATCCTGCAGCACCTCGTCGGGCAACTCGACGTCGGGCAGGCCCAGCTCCTCACCGTTGTAGATGAACACCGCGCCCGGTAGGGCGAGCATCACCATCACCATGGCGCGCGCCCGGCGCAGCCCGATCTCACCGCCGCCGTAGCGGGTGACCTCGCGGCCCACATCGTGGTTGGACAACGTCCACGTCGGGGTGGCATTTTCGATCGCCGTGGCCGCCAGCGAGTTCTGTATCGCGTCGTGGATTTCGCCTGCGTCGAAGTCGATCTTCGTCAGCCGGAAATTGAACCCGAGATGCAGTTCGTCGGGGCGCAGATACTCAGCCCAGCGGGCATTGTCGATGACCCACACCTCGCCGATGGTCACCGCCCCCGCATAGTCGTCGACGACCGTGCGGATGTCGCGGTGAATAGCGTGCACGCTTGGGTGGTTGAAGCGGGGGTCGTCATCACTGTGCGACAACACCCCGGTCTTGACTCCGTGCGTGTCGGGCAGACCTGGAGGCTTGGCCATCCCGTGCGCCACGTCGATGCGGAAGCCGTCGACGCCGCGTTCCAACCAGAAACGCAGCGTTTTCTCGAAGTCGTCGAACACCTCCGGGTTGTCCCAGTTCAGATCGGGCTGCTCGGCATCGAAAAGATGCAGATACCACTGGCCGGGTTTGCCGTCCGGTTCGACCACCCGGCTCCAGGCCGGCCCACCGAACACCGACTCCCAGTTGTTCGGCGGCAGCGACCCGTCGGGGCCGCGTCCGTCGCGGAAGAGATAGCGATCCCGTGCGTCGGTGCCCGGCCCCGCGGCCAGCGCCGCCAGAAACCACGGGTGCGCCGAACTGGTGTGGTTGGGCACCACGTCCATGGTGACCTTGATGCCCCGCTCATGCGCCGCAGCGACCAGCCGCTCGAACGCCGCCATCCCGCCGAACAACGGATCGACGTCACGCGGGTCCGCGACGTCGTAGCCATGATCGGCCATCGGCGAGACGGTGACAGGGTTGAGCCAGATCGCGTCGACACCGAGCTCCTCGAGGTAGCCCAGCCGGGCCGCCAAACCATCCAGGTCGCCGACCCCGTCGCCGTTGCTGTCGGCGAACGACCGCGGATAGACCTGATAAAAGACCGCGCTCGACCACCACGGCTCGGGGCCCATATCGCTCCGTTCAGTTGATTGGCTGGGCATCAAAGGCTGGGCATCAAAACGAGGAGTTGACCAGTGAGTGGGCGGCCATCTCCAGGTAGTCGAGCAACTCGCGACGGTGCTCGTCGTCCAGGGTGTGCGAGTCGATGGAAGCGACGGCGGTGTGCATGCAGCGGAGCCAGGCATCGCGCTCGATGGGGGTGATCCGGAACGGGGCGTGACGCATCCGCAGCCGCGGATGGCCGCGCTGCTCCGAGTAGGTGCGCGGGCCACCCCAGTACTGCTCGAGAAACATACGCAACCGCTCTTCGGCGCCCGCCAGGTCGTCTTCGGGATACAGCTGACGCAGTATCTCGTCCTCGGGGACCTGCGCGTAAAAGCGCGACACGATCGCGTTGAAGGTCTCCGCACCGCCGACAGCATCGTAGAAGCTCACCTGATCCATCTCCTCCATTGTGGTGCATCGCCGCGGCGGCAAGGCCAGACGGGGCGCACCTTGCGCCGCTGTTCACCGGATCGACACGGCTGCTGCACCTGCAATAAGGGTGCGATTGGCGGCGAATCATGGTGGACTGTTCCGCGGAGGATCTATGGCTCATGGCAAGAGACGCCGCAGTCACCGCAGTTCCGGTGCCGCGGCAGGGTTAACCGGGCCCGCAACCGCGTCATCCCTGCGCAGTGTTGAAACCCATCCGGCCAACCGCCACGAGAGTGCATCGATCTGGAGTCGCCGGCGGGTGCTGCTGCTGAATTCCACCTACGAGCCGCTGACCGCGCTGCCGATGCGGCGCGCGATCGTCATGGTGATCTGTGGCAAGGCAGACGTGGTGCACCACGATCCGACCGGGCCGGTCATCCATTCGGCGACGACGTCGATCGTGGTGCCGTCAGTGATCCAGCTGCGGACCTACGTCCGGGTCCCGTACCGTGCGCGCGTCCCGATGACCCGCGCCGCGCTCATGCACCGCGACCGTTTCTGCTGTGCCTACTGCGGGGGGAAGGCTGACACCGTCGATCACGTGGTGCCACGCAGCCGCGGTGGTGACCACTCCTGGGAGAACTGCGTAGCGTGCTGCTCGACCTGCAACCACCGCAAGGGCGACAAGCTGCTCACCGAACTCGGCTGGGCACTGCGCCGGGCGCCGCTGCCCCCGACTGGACAGCACTGGCGACTGCTGTCGACGGTCAAGGAACTGGATCCGGCCTGGGCTCGGTACCTCGGTGAAGGCGCGGCATAACTCCGAGCCTGGCTTCTTGTGTCCAAGTGTGCCGGTAGATCACCCGGTGGGATACGGTTTGCGTCGTGAGCATTCTGGAAATCCACCTGTACTTTGTCGGAATACCGTTGTTGCTGGTGGCCGTGCTAGCGGTGCTTATCTGGTCCCATAAGGGGCCGCACCCAGCGACCTACAAGTTGCCGGAGAAGTGGACCCACCCGCCGATCCTGTGGGCCGCCACCGACGAAGACGTCGGCAACGGCCACGGGGTACATGGTGCACACGACACATCGGAGTTCTCAGTTGGAGGTGGCGCCAGTGGCACGTGGTGATGTAGCGACGATCGAGCCCGCCGATCTGCCCAACGGTTGGGTGATCACCACCAGCGGACGGATCTCAGGGGTCACCGAGCCCGCAGAATTATCCGTGCATTACCCCTTTCCGATCGACGACCTCGTTGCCCTCGACGACGCGCTGAAGTACAGCTCGCGGGCATCGAAGGCACGGTTCGCCATTTACCTCGGCGACCTGGGTAGCGACACTGCCGCACGGGCCCGCGAAATTCTGGCCACGGTGCCGACGCCGGACAATGCGGTGCTCCTCGCCGTGTCGCCCGACCAAAAGGCCATCGAGGTTGTCTACGGCGCTCAAGTTCGGGGCCGCGGCGCCGAGTCAGCCGCGCCGCTGGGGGTTGCCGCCGCTGCGCCGGCATTCCAGTGCGGAAACCTGGTCGACGGACTGGTCAGCGCGATCCGCGTACTCAGCGCCGGAATCGCGCCGGCTTAGTTCCCTGCGGTTCGATCAGGCACTGTCGAACTTGCGGGCCCTCAAGGCCCGCTTCACTCCGGCTTGGCCCTCCAGCACCAGGCGTCGCAAGGCCGGCGGCACCTCCGACTCTGGGGCGGAAAGGAATTCATCGGCGGCAGCGATACCGGCGTCGCTGATATCCCAATGCGGGTACAGGCCGATGACCACCGTCTGGGCGACTTCGCTGGATCGCCGCGCCCAGACGCTCGGTATCGCCTCGAAGTAGCGCGCGGTGAACGGCTTGAGTAGCTCCCCTTGCCCCGGCGCCGCGATGCCCGCGATGATCGCGCGGGCGGTGATGTTGGCCAGCGTGTCGTCCTCGACCACCGCGGTGAACGCCTTGTCCTTGACGTCAAACTGTGGCCGTGCCGCTGCGGCCTGGGCGCTATTCCGCTTGCCGGCAGCTGTCGCGTCGCGTTGCGCCTCGGCGTCGATCGTCGGCGTCTGAGGCCCGTCGGCGTCGATGGCCCCGGCGGTCGCCAGCGCTGTCACGATGCGCCAGCGCAGGTCGGTATCGATCTCGAGACCCGCCAATCCCAACGCGGCGGGGCCACTCTCGAGCAGCGCCGTCAGGAGCGCTACCTGCGGGGGCGACAATACCGAAGAGCACAGCGTGTTCACGAAAGCGAGCTGGTGATCCGATCCGGGCTGCGCGGCGCGCGCCAATTCCACCAGCCGATCGGCGAACTGCGGCCACCCATGCTCGCGCGCCCAGGCCGGCTCGGCGTAGGACCCCAGCGCCGTCTGCGCCTGCAGCAGCAGCCGCTGCGCCACTCCGACCTCGGTTTCGGCGCGCACCCCGCCCGACACCAGGGCCACGAAGTCGCGGGCGCGCAGTTCGGCCTCGCGCGTCATCTCCCACGCCGCCGACCACACCAGCGAGCGTGGCAGCGGCTCGGCGATATCAGCGATCCGCTGCAACGCGGTCTGCAGTGACTCGCCGTCCAGCCGCAGTGAGCAATAGGTCAGGTCGTCGTCGTTGACCAGCACCAGCTTGCCTCGCGGAACGCCAACCAGCGCAGGGACTTCCGTGGTAGAACCCTCGACGTCGAGTTCCTCTCGGTGCACCCGCACCAGCTTGCGGCGTTCCCCGGGAACCGCAGAAACACTGTCGTCGTAGATTCCGACCGCCAGCCGGTGCACTCGGGTCTCACCGGCACCCGGCGCGGCGCCGCTCTGTGTCACCGTGAACCGGGTGAACTTACCGTCCGCGTCAACGTCGAAATCCGGCCGAAGCGTGTTCAGCCCAGTGGTTTTCAGCCACTGCTGACCCCAGTCGGACAGATCACGTCCCGACGCCTTCTCCAGGGCGGCGACGAGATCGCTGAACGTGGCATTGCCGAACGCATGGATCCGGAAGTAGTCCCGCAGCCCCGCCAGGAACTGCTCCAAACCGACGTAGGCGACAAGCTGCTTGAGCACCGAAGCGCCTTTGGCGTAGGTTATGCCATCGAAGTTCACCTCGACCGCGGCCAGGTCGGGGATATCGGCCGCGATGGGATGCGTCGACGGCAACTGATCCTGGCGATACGCCCACGACTTCTCGACCGTCGCGAACGTCGTCCAGGCCTCGGTGAATTCGGTGGCCTCACTTTGGCACAACACCGACGCGAAGGTCGCGAACGACTCATTGAGCCACAGGTCATCCCACCAGGCCATGGTGACCAGGTCCCCGAACCACATGTGCGCCATCTCATGCAGTACCGTCTCGGCGCGCCGCTCGTAGGAAGCCCGAGTGACCTTGCTGCGGAAGACGTAGTCTTCGAGGAACGTCACCGCCCCCGCGTTCTCCATTGCGCCGGCGTTGAACTCGGGAACGAACAGCTGATCGTATTTACCGAACGCGTACGGCAATCCAAAGTGCTTGTGGTAGAAGCTAAATCCTTGCTTAGTCTGGGTGAACAGCCGCTCGGCGTCCATGTGTTGCGCCAACGAGGCCCGGCAGTAGATGCCCAGCGGGATCTCCCCGTGTTCGTCGATGTAGGCGTCCTTCCACTCGGCGTAAGGGCCGGCGACCAGGGCCACCAGATAGGTGCTCATCCGCGGAGTGGTGGCAAAAGTGTGCACGCCGTTCTCTAATGACGCCGTCGCGCCGTTGGAGATCACCTTCCAGTGCTTGGGTGCGGTCACCTTGATGTCGAACGTCGCCTTGAGGTCGGGCTGGTCGAAGCAGGCGAACATGCGCTTGGCGTCGGCGGTTTCGAATTGCGAGTACAGGTAGGTTTCGTTGTCCACCGGGTCGACGAAGCGATGCAGGCCCTCGCCGGTGTTGGAGTAGCGGCAGTCGGCGTCGACGACGACGGTGTTGTGTTTCTCGAGCCCGCCCAGTGGGATGCCGGTCGATTCGTCGTATCCGGAGACGTCTAGTTCGTGACCGTTGAGGGTGGCGCTGCGCACCGTCTGGGCGGCGATATCGATGACTGTGTCGGCGCCGGGAAGCGCTTCGAACACCACGGTGGTAGTAGAGCGGAACGTTCGTTCCCCGGAAGCGCCGTTGCCGTCGGTGACATCGAGGTCGAACTGGTAGTTGCCAACGGTGACCAGGGCGGCGCGTTCGACAGCCTGGTCGCGGGTGAGATTAGGAAGGGCCACGCGTCCAACTTAATTGCGGCGGGTACCGGCCCGCAGGCCAGTACCGCAGACCGGGAACAGGGGCGCCCCGACTACGGTTGTGCTGGACGGTGTGCCGACCGTCGACGAGAGGACTGACTATGGCCGCGAAGTCTCAGGAAAAGAACAGGGCCGATTTTTGGTTCGATCCGCTGTGCCCGTGGTGTTGGATCACCTCGCGCTGGATTCTGGAAGTGGAGAAGGTTCGCGATATTGAGGTGAACTTCCACGTCATGAGCCTTGCGATTCTCAACGAGAACCGCGAAGGCCTGCCGGAGAAATATCGCGAAATGATGACGAAGGCATGGGGACCGGTGCGGGTGGCGATCGCCGCCGAGCAGGCCCACGGCGCTGAGGTGCTGGACCCGCTGTACACCGCGATGGGCACCCGGATTCACAACGAAGGCAACAAAGACCTCGACGAGGTCATCAAGCTGTCGCTTGCCGACGCCGGTCTGCCTGCGGATTTGGCCGCGGCTGCGGAAAGTGACGCTTACGACGACGCCCTGCGTAAGAGTCATCACGCCGGGATGGACGCGGTCGGCGACGATGTCGGCACGCCGACGATCCACGTCAATGGTGTGGCGTTCTTCGGGCCGGTGATCTCGAAAATCCCGCGTGGCGACGAAGCCGGAAAGCTGTGGGACGCCTCGGTGACCTTCGCGTCCTACCCGCACTTTTTTGAACTTAAGCGGACCCGCACCGAGCCGCCCGAATTCGACTGACCGCTGCGCAACGCGGCGCGCGTTGCGTCGCCGAGTTCTGGCGGGTAAGGATGTCGGGCATGCGCGTCTACCTCGGCTCTGACCACGCCGGATTCCAGCTCAAGCAGCAGATCATCGAACACCTCACCAAGTCTGGGCACGAGCCGATCGATTGCGGTGCCTTCAGCTACGACGCCGACGACGACTACCCGGCGTTTTGCATAGCCGCCGCAACCCGCACGGTGGCCGACCCCGGCAGCCTGGGCATCGTGCTGGGGGGATCGGGCAATGGTGAGCAGATCGCCGCCAACAAAGTCCCAGGAGCCCGCTGTGCGCTGGCGTGGAGCGTGGAGACCGCGACACTGGCCCGCGAACACAACAACGCCCAGTTGATCGGTATCGGCGGCCGGATGCACACCGTGGCCGAGGCGCTGGCCATCGTGGACGCCTTCGTGATCACGCCATGGTCGAACGCTGAACGCCACCAACGACGTATCGACATTCTCACCGAATACGAACGCACCCACCAAGCGCCGCCGGTGCCCGGCGCGGTGGCATAAGGCCGGAACAAGGACTGCGAGTGCCCGAAGGGCATACTCTGCACCGGCTGGCCCGGCTGCACCAACGACGATTCGCCGATGCACCGGTTGCGGTGTCCAGCCCGCAGGGCCGATTCGCTGATGCGGCCGCCGCCGTGGACGGCCGAGTGTTGCTGCGCACCAGCGTCTGGGGCAAGCACCTGTTTCATCACTACGCCGACGGGCCGATCGTGCATGTGCATCTCGGTCTTTACGGCACCTTCACCGAATGGCAGCGTCCGGGCGGTGTACTGCTTCCGGAACCGGTCGGACAGGTGCGGATGCGCATGGTCGGCGCCGACTACGGCACGGACTTGCGGGGCCCGACGGTATGCGAGGTGATTGACGAGGGCCAGGTCAGTGCCGTCGTGGCCAGGCTCGGTCCCGACCCCTTGCGCAGCGACGCTGACCCGTCGTGGGTATGGAGCCGAATCACCAAGTCACGCAGGCCTATTGGTGCGTTGTTGATGGATCAAACCGTCGTCGCCGGCGTGGGCAATGTGTACCGCAGCGAGTTGCTGTTCCGCCACCGCATCGACCCGTTTCGGCCCGGCCGGGAAATCAGCGAGGCAGAGTTCGGCGCAGCGTGGACCGATCTGGTGGCGCTGATGAAGGTCGGTTTGCGTCGCGGCAAGATCATCGTGGTGCGCCCTGAACACGACCACGGTCCGCCGTCATACCTGCCCGGGCGGCCCCGGACGTATGCATACCGCCGCGCCGGCGAGCCGTGCCGGGTGTGCGGGGGACCGATCCACACCGCCGTGCTGGAGGGCCGAAACGTGTTTTGGTGCCCGACTTGCCAGAAGTGACACAACTCACCGTCGCTCATTGCACCGGATTCGCAGGCCCGTGCGACCGACGCTGTGGCCCCGGCGGTCCTGGTGGGAGCATCGCTGACCTGATCGCTGACGGTGGGACCGCACCCTGCCCGATCGACGGTTCGGCGGCGTGCGGTTATGTATGACTCCGCTCGACAACTCCCAGCGCGGCGTACACCTCGTTGCTGAGGGCGACGCTGCGCGGGTCCGCGTTGGCCTTGGTGGCGTCGAAGCGATTCGTCACATAGGCGTAGCCGATTCGGTGCTCCAAATCGACGAACCCGAAGGAGCCACCCAACCCGCCGTGGCCGAAGATCCGCGGGTTGGGTCCGTTGACACACCGCTGGTTGAGCATGTAGCCGAGACCCCATCCGTGGTCGGCGACCCGGGGCCCGAGCACCAAATCGGTGTCGAACCCGCCCTGGCACACCCGGACGAGATCCATGTGTTCGCGGCTCAGCAGTTTCTCCTGGGCAAGGGCGTTGTAGAAGGTCGCTAATCCCAGGGCCGACACCTGCCCATTGGTGCCGGGGAACTCGAGCTGGCGCCACAGTTGCATGTTGTTGTTGCCGAGTTCGTCGGCAGGGGCGAATCCCATCGAGACCGATAGCCCTGCCTTGGGATGTTCGGCCAAGCTGGTCGGGTGGCTGGGGGCTTGCACGTCGGCGAGCATCTGGCGGACGTTCGGCTCGTTCACCATGTCGGCGCAGCGGCGTTGTTCGGCCAGGGACAACCCGATGTGGACGTCGGCGCCGAGCGGTTCGGCGATCTCGGTACGCAGGTATTGACCGACCGTGCGCCCCGTGACCCGGCGGAACACCTCGCCGACGATGAATCCGAAGGTGGTCATGTGGTAGCCCTGCGCGGTGCCCGGTTCCCACCGGGGTTCCGCGGCGGCCAGTTGTTCGCAGACAAAGTCCCAGTCGGCGACGTCTTCCCAGCGCATCCGGGTGCGAGGGCCGATCACGCCGGACCGGTGACTCATCACCATCGCCAGCGTGATGGCTTCCTTGCCGGCCTGCCCGAACTCGGGCCAGTAGCGGGCCACCGGAGCCTGCAGGTCCAGCTCGCCGCGATCGGCCAGGTGGTGGACACAGGTGGAAGTCAGGCCCTTGGTGCCGGACAGCACAGCGGTCAGGGTGTTCTGTTGCCAAGGCCGGGTACAGGCTGCATCGGCCCAGCCGCCCCACAAGTTGACGACAAGATTCCCGTCTACCCACACCGCGACCGCCGCGCCAACCTCTTTGCACAGCGCAAAGTTGCGCTCGAACGCGTCGCGCACTCCGACGAAGTCCGACACGCATGAGCCATGGATTGCCGCGTCCGTTTTCAGGTCGCTCATGGCGCCTTTCTGCCGAGCAGATACTTAGCCCGAGCGGGCGACGGGAATCGAACCCGCGTAGCTAGTTTGGAAGACTAGGGCTCTACCATTGAGCTACGCCCGCATGTATTAGTCGAGCGTGACTGTAGCTGGCGGCGAAGATCAAATCTAATCGATGCGGCCTTGTGATCGCTCTGTGAGGTCGGCGAGGTTGCTGCGAAGCCTCTGGCGAACCTGGCCTTGAGGGGCCTTAGGATCATCGAGGTCAGCGCGGGGTGTAGCGCAGCTTGGTAGCGCATCCGCTTTGGGAGCGGAAGGCCGCAGGTTCAAATCCTGTCACCCCGACCAGTACGACCGGCCGTGCCACAACTGGGCCGGCACTCAGGGCCCACCGACCGCCACGAACGAGCACCGAGGAGCACACCCGTGAAGAGCAGTGTCGAGCAATTAAGCCCCACCCGGGTGCGCATCAATGTGGAGGTCCCATTCGCAGAACTCGAGCCGGATTTCCAGCGGGCCTACAAAGAGCTGGCCAGACAGGTGCGGCTGCCCGGCTTCCGCCCCGGTAAGGCGCCGGCGAGGTTGCTGGAGGCCCGTTTCGGCAGGGAGGCGTTGCTCGACCAGGTCGTCAACGAGGCGCTGCCCGCCCGGTACGGACAAGCGGTCGCGGAGTCTGAAGTGCACCCGCTTGGCCAGCCCGACATCGAGGTCACCAAAAAGGAGTATGGCCAGGAGCTGGCATTCACCGCCGAGGTCGACGTCCGCCCCAAGCTCACCCTTCCGGACCTGAGTGCGCTGGCGATCTCGGTGGATCCGGTCGAGGTCAGCGACGAAGACGTCGACACCGAACTGCAGTCCTTGCGGGCCCGGTTCGGCACCCTGACCGGGGTGGACCGGTCTGTGGCCGCTGGTGACTTCGTCTCGATCGACTTGTCGGCCACCGTCGACGGGGAGGATGTGCCGGGCGCCGCCGCGCAGGGGCTGTCCCACGAGGTCGGCTCCGGCCGGCTCATCGCAGGCCTCGACGATGCCCTGGTCGGTTTGTCCGTCGATGAGTCCCGTGAGTTCACCGCGAAGTTGGCGGCCGGCGACCACGCGGGGCAAGACGCGCAGGTGACCGTCACCGTCAGGTCGGTCAAGGAACGCGAGCTGCCCGAGCCCGACGACGAGTTCGCCCAACTGGCCAGCGAGTTCGACACCATTGAGGAGCTGCGGTCCAACCTTCGCGACCAGGTGCGCCGGCTCAAGCGCGCCCGGCAAGCAGAGCAGATTCGCGACGCCGCGCTCGACACTCTTGTCGGGCAGGTCGACGTGCCGCTGCCGGAGGCGATCGTCCAGGCGCAATTCGATAGCGCCGTCCACGGCGCCCTCAGCAGCCTCAACCACGACGAAGCCAAGCTCGAAGAGGTGCTCGCCGAGCAAGGTAAGTCTCGCGAGCAGTTCGAGACCGAGGCGCACACCGCCGCAGAGACTGAGGTCAAAAGGCAGCTGTTGCTGGATGCGCTGGCCGATGAGTTGCAGCTCCAGGTCGGCCAGGACGACTTGACTGAACGACTGGTGGCGACATCTCGCCAGTACGGCATCGAGCCGCAGCAGCTGTTTGCCTACCTTTCGGAGAACAACCAGCTGCCGGCCATGTTCGCCGATGTGCGGCGCGGGCTGGCCATCGCCGCCGTGGTCGAAGCCGCTACGGTCACCGATACTGCCGGAAACACCATCGACACCAGTGAGTTCTTCGGCAAACGCGGACAGCCAGACGAGGCCGGCGAGACCTCCGAACAGGCCGGGGCTCAGGCGGACGAGGAATCCGAGGAATCCGAGGAGGCCGAAGAGCTCGTAGCGCCGGACGTCTCCGAGGACGTGGCCCAATGACCGCGTCATGACGCTGTGAGCGAACGGGCCCATTTCAGGGGGAGCGCGAACCGCCAAACAGCGGACCGGTTGGTTAGGGTCGGTGCATAAGGAACTCGAGAAAGCAGGTAACCCAGTCGTGACTGACATGCGTTCGAACTCGCAGGGTCTCAACCTCACGGACTCGGTCTATGAGCGCTTGCTCTCCGAGCGCATCATCTTCCTGGGTTCGGAGGTGAGCGATGAAATCGCCAATCGGCTGTGCGCGCAGATTCTGCTGCTCGCCGCCGAGGACGCCACCAAGGACATTTCGATATACATCAATTCGCCCGGCGGCTCGATCAGCGCCGGGATGGCGATCTACGACACCATGGTCCTGGCTCCGTGCGACATCGCCACCTACGCGATGGGCATGGCCGCCTCGATGGGGGAGTTCCTACTGGCGGCGGGCACCAAGGGCAAGCGCTACGCGCTGCCGCACGCCCGCATCCTGATGCACCAGCCGCTGGGCGGGGTAACCGGCAGCGCGGCCGATATCGCCATCCAGGCCGAGCAGTTCGCCGTCATCAAGAAGGAGATGTTCCGGCTGAACGCCGAGTTCACCGGCCAGCCGATCGAACGCATCGAGGCGGATTCCGACCGCGACCGATGGTTCACCGCCCCGGAAGCCCTGGAATACGGCTTCGTCGACCACATCATCACCCGTGCCGCACACATCACCAATGGAGAAGCCCAATGAATCGCCAGATCCAACCGCAGGCGCGGTACATCCTGCCGTCGTTCATCGAGCACTCCAGCTTCGGCGTCAAGGAATCCAACCCCTACAACAAGCTGTTCGAGGAACGCATCATCTTCCTCGGCGTCCAGGTCGATGACGCGTCGGCGAACGACATCATGGCGCAGCTGCTGGTGTTGGAGTCGCTGGACCCCGACCGCGACATCACCATGTACATCAACTCGCCCGGTGGCGGATTCACCTCGCTGATGGCGATTTACGACACCATGCAGTACGTGCGCGCCGACATCCAGACGGTGTGCCTGGGCCAGGCCGCCTCGGCCGCGGCCGTGCTGCTGGCCGCCGGGACGCCGGGTAAGCGGATGGCGCTGCCCAACGCACGTGTGCTGATTCATCAGCCTTCGCTGTCGGGTGTGATCCAGGGCCAGTTCTCCGATCTGGAGATCCAGGCCGCCGAGATCGAGCGGATGCGCACACTGATGGAGACCACGCTGGCCCACCACACCGGCAAGGACGCCGCGACGATCCGCAAGGACACCGACCGGGACAAGATCCTCACCGCGGAAGAGGCCAAGGACTACGGGATCATCGACACCGTTCTGGAGTACCGGAAACTCTCCGCGCAAACCGCCTAAGCGTCGCCCAACCCGCCCGCACTGATCAGCGCGGATTCGCTGGACAGAGCCAATCCCGCCCGGCCACTGTAGGGTGATTTCTTGGGGTCTGCCCAACCTCGCCGGATGGCGGATTGGGCCGGCACCCAGGGTCCGTCGGCGCAATAGCCTCGGTCGGGTAACGACCGCGACACGCCAAAGACACGGAAAGCGCGTCTTACGCAAGCGACGGGCGTTGTCTGGCTATATGTTCATTCAGACAGACGGACAGGCATGAATACCACCGACGCGATTCGGCGTTAATGGTCGCGTCGGGCGCGATCAAGCGGGTAGCGTCGGGGCATACATGCGGCACGGCAAGACCAACGGCGAACAGGAAGTAGGCCCTGAAGCACCATGGCGCGCATCGGAGACGGCGGTGACCTGCTGAAGTGCTCGTTCTGCGGGAAGAGCCAGAAGCAAGTCAAGAAACTCATTGCTGGTCCCGGTGTGTACATCTGCGATGAATGCATCGATCTGTGCAACGAGATCATCGAAGAGGAACTCGCCGACGCCGACGACGTCAAACTCGACGAACTGCCCAAGCCCGTCGAGATCCGGGAGTTCCTCGAGGGATACGTCATCGGGCAAGACACCGCCAAG
The DNA here is from genome assembly GCA_963784665.1 of uncultured Actinomycetota bacterium. Taxonomy (GTDB): domain Bacteria; phylum Actinomycetota; class Actinomycetes; order Mycobacteriales; family Mycobacteriaceae; genus Mycobacterium. Next base: position 17,162 of record CAWASA010000012.1, on the reverse strand, counting down.
CGGACGCTGGCTGTCGCTGTTTACAACCACTACAAGCGAATTCAGGCCGGTGAAAAGGGCCGCGACTCGCGGCATGAGCCGGTTGAGCTCACCAAGTCCAACATCTTGATGCTCGGTCCAACCGGCTGCGGCAAGACCTACCTGGCCCAGACGCTCGCCAAGATGCTCAACGTGCCGTTCGCCATCGCCGATGCCACCGCGCTGACCGAAGCCGGGTACGTCGGTGAGGACGTCGAGAACATCTTGCTCAAACTGATCCAAGCAGCCGACTACGACGTCAAGCGCGCGGAGACCGGCATCATCTACATCGACGAGGTCGACAAGATCGCCCGCAAGAGCGAGAACCCGTCGATCACTCGCGATGTCTCCGGCGAGGGCGTGCAGCAGGCGCTGCTGAAGATCTTGGAGGGCACCCAGGCGTCGGTGCCTCCGCAAGGTGGCCGCAAGCACCCCCACCAGGAGTTCATCCAGATCGACACCACCAACGTGCTGTTCATCGTCGCGGGCGCGTTCGCCGGGCTCGAGAAGATCATCTACGAGCGAGTCGGTAAGCGAGGCCTGGGCTTCGGCGCGGAGGTGCGTTCCAAGGCCGAGATCGACACCACCGACCACTTCGCCGACGTGATGCCCGAAGATCTGATCAAGTTCGGCTTGATCCCCGAATTCATCGGTCGCCTCCCGGTGGTTGCCTCGGTCACCAACCTGGACATGGACTCGTTGGTCAAGATCCTGTCCGAGCCGAAGAACGCTTTGGTCAAGCAGTACACCCGGCTCTTCGAGATGGACGGCGTGGAGCTGGAGTTCAGTGACGACGCGCTGGAAGCGATCGCCGATCAGGCGATCCACCGCGGCACCGGCGCCCGTGGCTTGCGAGCGATCATGGAAGAAGTCCTGCTCCCAGTGATGTATGACATCCCGAGCCGCGACGACGTCGCCAAAGTCGTGGTGACCAAGGAAACCGTGCAGGACAACGTGTTGCCGACGATCGTGCCGCGTAAGCCCTCGCGCACCGAGCGCCGCGACAAGAGCGCCTAGGTCGCGGCCGGCTACAACGCTGCTTTCGCCGGTGCACTCGGCACCAGAATTGCGGCGCGCGAAAGCGGGCGGCGGGTCCGGGTCACCGACGTGACCAACACCACAGTTTTGTATCGTCGGCACCCCCGTTGCCGCGCTGACATCGGCTTTTAGTTGCATACACGCCGTGTGTGAGCGGTGCGGAACGGCGATGCGCACCGCAAAGCAGTGCCATAATTGGTACCGCCAGTGACATGAAATTGTGATGGCCGGGGAGACACTTCGCCGGCGCGTAACCTGAAGCTACGCGGAGTGCCTGTCCGGTTAACAAATGGAGGGCGGAGACGTGGATCCGAACGGCAGCGTAGCCGGGTCAGATTCTCATAACGGGGCTTCTCATAACGGATCCGACCGTCAGCGCCTGGAACAAGTCGTCATTCGATTCGCCGGAGACTCCGGCGATGGCATGCAGCTCACCGGTGACCGATTCACATCGGAGGCAGCGCTTTTCGGCAATGACCTGGCTACCCAGCCGAACTATCCCGCCGAGATCCGGGCGCCGGCAGGCACGCTGCCCGGAGTCTCGTCCTTCCAAATTCAAATCGCCGATTACGACATCTTGACCGCCGGCGACCGACCCGATGTCCTCGTCGCGATGAATCCCGCCGCGCTGAAGGCCAATATCGGTGACTTGCCGCGCGGTGGAATGGTGATCGCGAATTCCGACGAGTTCACCAAGCGCAACCTGACCAAGGTGGGTTACGTAACCAACCCGCTGGAGTCCGACGAGCTCGAAGAATACGTCGTGCACTCGGTCGCGATGACCAACCTCACCCTCGGCGCGGTCGAGGCGATCGGCGCGTCGAAGAAAGACGGCCAGCGCGCCAAAAATATGTTTGCGCTCGGTCTGCTGTCGTGGATGTACGGGCGGCCGATCGAGGCCAGCGAGAAATTCATCAGGGAGAAGTTCGCCCGCAAGCCCGACATCGCAGAAGCCAACGTGCTCGCCCTCAAGGCGGGCTGGAACTACGGCGAAACCACCGAGGCCTTCGGCACCACCTACGAGGTGTCGAGGGCGTCGCTGCCGGCCGGCGAGTACCGGCAGATCTCGGGCAACACCGCCCTGGCCTACGGCATCGTCGCGGCCGGTCAGCTGGCCAACATTCCGGTCGTGCTCGGCAGTTACCCGATTACGCCGGCATCGGACATCCTGCACGAACTGTCCAAGCACAAGAACTTCAACGTCATCACGTTCCAGGCCGAAGACGAGATCGGCGGCATCTGCGCCGCCCTGGGCGCCTCCTATGGTGGTGCGCTGGGAGTCACCAGCACGTCGGGTCCGGGCATTTCGCTGAAGTCCGAAGCCTTGGGACTAGGTGTGATGACCGAACTGCCGTTGCTGGTCATCGACGTGCAGCGGGGCGGGCCGTCGACCGGCCTGCCCACCAAGACCGAGCAGGCCGACCTGCTGCAGGCGCTCTACGGCCGCAACGGAGAGTCGCCAGTGGCGGTGCTCGCGCCGCGGTCTCCGTCCGACTGCTTTGAAACCGCCCTCGAGGCGGTGCGCATCGCGGTGTCCTATCACACCCCGGTGATCGTGTTGAGCGACGGAGCCATCGCCAACGGCTCAGAGCCATGGCGAATCCCGGATATCAGTGCGCTGCCGGCGATTACGCACACATTCGCCAAACCGGACGAACCCTTCCAGCCTTATAACCGCGACCCGGAAACGCTGGCTCGCCAGTTCGCCGTTCCGGGCACTCCCGGGCTGGAACACCGCATCGGCGGCCTGGAAGCGGCGAACGGTTCGGGCAACATCTCCTACGAGCCGGTCAACCATGACCTCATGGTTCGGTTGCGCCAGGCCAAGATTGACGGCATCCGCGTTCCCGACCTGGAGGTCGACGACCCGACCGGCGACGCCGAGTTGCTGCTGATTGGGTGGGGCAGTTCGTACGGCCCGATCGGCGAAGCCTGCCGACAAGCGCGTCGCAAAGGCGTCAAGGTCGCACATGCCCACCTGCGGTATCTCAACCCCTTCCCGGCAAACCTGGGCGATGTGCTGCGGCGTTACCCGCAGGTGGTGGCTCCGGAAATGAACTTGGGGCAGCTGGCACTGCTGCTGCGCGGCAAGTACCTGGTCGACGTGCAGTCGGTCAGCAAGGTTCAGGGACTGGCGTTCCTCGCCGACGAGATTGGTCGCCTTATCCGTGCCGCGCTGGGCGGGACACTGGCCGAGATTGAGCAAGACAAAATGATGGTCGCCAGAATGTCGGCGGCCACGGTGGGAGCGGGAGCTGAGGAATGACTAGCGCCAGCGACGATGCAGAGCGAAGCGATGAGGAGGAGCGGCGCTCATGACTAACGTGATCGGCAATCTGGCGGGCACAGACCTCGGCGTCACACCCAAGCTGACCAAGAACGACGGGGTGCCCACCACGGAACAGCCGCAAAAGGGCAAGGACTTCACCAGCGATCAGGAGGTCCGTTGGTGCCCCGGCTGCGGTGACTACGTCATCCTCAACACCATTCGAAACTTCCTGCCCGAGCTCGGGCTGCGTCGCGAGAACATCGTGTTCATCAGCGGCATCGGCTGCTCCAGCCGGTTCCCGTACTACCTGGAGACTTACGGGTTCCACTCGATCCACGGGCGCGCTCCGGCCATCGCGACCGGCCTGGCGCTGGCCCGCGAGGATCTGTCGGTATGGGTGGTCACCGGCGACGGTGACGCGCTGTCCATCGGCGGTAACCACCTGATCCACGCGCTGCGTCGCAACGTCAACATCACGATCCTGTTGTTCAACAACCGGATCTACGGGCTGACCAAGGGCCAGTACTCGCCGACGTCGGAGGTCGGCAAGGTAACCAAGTCGACACCGATGGGATCACTGGATCACCCGTTCAACCCGGTGTCTTTGGCGTTGGGTGCCGAGGCGACTTTCGTTGGCCGCGCGCTGGATTCAGACCGCGACGGGCTGTCCGAGGTGCTGCGTGCCGCGGCCCAACATCGCGGCGCCGCCCTGGTCGAGATCCTGCAGGATTGCCCGATCTTCAACGACGGCTCGTTTGATGCGCTGCGCAAGGAGGGTGCCGAGGAGCGGGTGATCAATGTCCGTCATGGCGAGCCGATAGTCTTCGGCGCCAACGGTGAATACTGCGTGGTGAAATCCGGCTTCGGCCTCGATGTGGCCAAGACCGCCGACGTGCCGGTCGAAGAGATCGTCGTGCACGATGCGCACGCCGACGATTCGGCCTACGCCTTTGCGCTGTCCCGGCTATCCGATCAGAATCTCGAGCACACCGTGCTGGGCATCTTCCGCAACGTCAGCAGGCCTACCTACGATGACGCGGCGCGCTCGCAGGTCCACGCTGCACGGACATCGACCCCGTTTGACTCCGCCGCGCTGCAATCACTGTTGCGCGGGCGCGACACCTGGACCGTCGACTGAGGTGGTTGACTTCGTGCCCGACGCAGTTTCACTGGCCGGGGTGGTTCTCGCTGGTGGTGCATCACGACGCATGGGCCGCGACAAGGCCAGCCTCCCGATCCCTGGGTCTCCCGGCGGGGCCAACGCCACCACACTGGTGGAGCAGGTCGTCGGCATTCTCGGACAGCGCTGCGACCCGGTTTTCGTGATGGCCGCCCAAGGGCAGCCGCTGCCGGAACTGCAGGCTCGCGTCATGCGCGACGAACTGCGGGGGCTCGGGCCGCTACCCGCGACCGGGCGGGCGTTGCGTGCTGCCGCCGACGCCGGCGCCCGGCTTGCCTTCGTCTGCGCCGTCGACATGCCGTTTCTGGCCGTCGAACTCATCGATGATCTCACCCGCAGGGCTGTTGAGACCGGCGCAGAAGTGGTGTTGCCGTGGGACGGTCAGGACCACTACCTGGCCGCGGTGTACCGGACCGACCTGGCCGACCGTGTCGACGCGCTGGTCGCCGCCGGCGAACGCAAGATGCGTGCTTTGGTCGACGTATCGGATGCCCAGCGCATCGTGACGTCGGATTCGAAGTCCCTGACCAACGTCAACACCGACGCTGAGCTGCGCGCGCTAGCGCAGCCTCGCGGCTAACAGCAACTCTGCCGACCGATTGAGTGGGCGCAAGTTTGCGCACAAATTCAAACGGCCGTTATATAAATTTCATGCAATAGATCGGGCGCCGTAAACCGTATCCGGTAATTCAGCGAATTATTCGACATAAGACTGATTTATGTCTGCCCGTCGGTCTAATGGCTTTTTGCCAGCCCACGAATAGCGAAGATGGTAATCTGATGGGTCTTGGTGATCTGTTGGCGCAGCGGCGATTTCGGGATCCGATGATTGCACGCAGACCGATCCAGTGGTGGCGCGCGCTTGCGGTTGGCGGGAAACTTCCGGGTCTGTGAGCAAACTTTCGCTGCGAGAATGGCAAGCCACGCGGTGCAGTCTGAGGGTCGCTCGGTGGACGGCGCAGCGTCTACAGCTCGCGGTGTCGGCAGATCGCTAGTGGTGCTTTCAAAAACACTGCAAATCAGTGCATTTCACTGAAAGCTGTGAGCAGCACGGGCAATACGACAGTTACCCGTTATCTGGTAGGTGTATTCGGCTGGTGCCGATCGCCGTATCCTAAATATGCTGTGACAGAACATAATTCGATGCACCGTCCAACCGATTGCCCGCTTTGGCCCAGCGTGTCGCGCGACGAATGGACGTAGTTTGCTGTAAACTCCGCCGGCCCGGTGTCGGTGCGTCGCGTTCTGTAAGGCCGTGGCGGGCTGGATCGTTGCACCGCAAATGCGTGTGCCAGCTCACAATATTTGCGTGATTAGGGTCACGATTTGTCCGTAATCGCAATCAGTGGGTACCTGCCGAAAAGACGCAGCTGACCTGCAAGAATAGTTCAGCGATTGCGCTGTGATCGCCTCGTTACCGTAACGAGATATCCGTTTTCTGAAGATGACGAATGCAGTCTCGTCTCGTACGGTCCCTTTTAGCCCGCAACGGGTTACGGAAGAGTACTAAAAATTGAATCCACGGACCCGCGTGTGAGCGGGGCTGCGGACGGCAAAAGCCCGCCCGCGGCCGTGGGTAGGCAACCCACTGGGCATATCAGGCCCGCCGCTGTCGTGCCAGAACGAGACGGCACGTCCCAGAGCACCTATTCGGCATAAACCAAGCACCTTCAGCCCGCACCTGTGGGCTTGCTTTGGCGCGCGCGCACCGCGAAAGGAACAATATTGAAGAACGTCCGTAAGACGCTCATTCTCGCCGCGGTCACGAGCATCCTCGTGACCATCCCATCGGCCACCGCCAACGCGGAGACGATGGGTTTTGACCCGAACATGGCACCTGTCGGGGCCGCCCCGGACGCGCCCCCGCCACCGGCACCGGACGCCCCGCCGCCCCCCGCGGGATTTGACCCGAACGTTCCCCCGCCGCCCCCGGCTCCGGACGCCCCGCCGCCGCCGGCTCCTGCGGGCTTTGACCCCAACGTGCCGCCGCCGGCTCCAGACGCTCCGCCTCCGCCTCCGAAGGCATACAGCGTGAACTGGGACGCCATCGCGCAGTGCGAGTCGGGTGGAAACTGGGGGATCAGCACGGGTAACGGCTTCTCGGGCGGCCTGCAGTTCACGTCGAGCACTTGGCACGCCAACGGTGGTTCCGGTTCGCCGGCCGGAGCGAGCCGTGAGGAGCAGATCCGGGTAGCCGAGAACGTCCTGCACACGCAGGGCATCGGCGCTTGGCCGGTCTGCGGGCGTCGCGGCTAAGCGGCGGCCGCAACCGACGGCCACGCCGTCAGGCGTATACGGAGTGCCGGGCCTCGTGCCCGGCACTCCGTATCTCCAGGGCTGCGGTCCCTGAGACACCCGATATCCGTCGGGTAGCGTCGGGCCCGTGACCGCAACGCCGCGCGAATTCGACATTGTGTTGTATGGGGCGACAGGGTTCGTCGGGAAGCTGACCGCCGAATACCTGGCAAGGGCGGCACCGGACACGCGGATCGCACTGGCCGGGAGGTCAACGGAACGTTTGCGGGCTGTTCGCGACACTCTGGGCGAATCGGCGCAGTCTTGGCCAGTTCTGGTCGCTGATGCCTCGTCGCCGTCGACGCTGGACGAGATGGCGGCCCGCGCACAAGTCGTCGTCACCACGGTCGGGCCCTACACCCGCTACGGGTTGCCGCTGGTGGCCGCCTGCGCCGCAGCGGGCACCGATTACGCCGACCTGACCGGCGAGCCGCCGTTCGTCCGCGACAGCATCGACCTGTACCACAAACAGGCCACCGACACCGGCGCCCGCATCGTGCATGCCTGCGGATTCGATTCCATCCCTTCGGATCTCAGTGTGTACGCGCTGTACCGGGCGGCGCGGGACGATGGCGCCGGCGAACTCGACGGCACCAATCTCGTCGTCCGGTCCTTCTCCGGCGGGTTATCCGGCGGCACCATCGCGTCGATGATGGAAGTGTTGAACACGGCTTCCAGGGATCCCGACGCACGCCGCCAACTTGCGGACCCGTACACGCTGAGCACCGACCGCAGCGCCGAACCTGAAGTGGGCCCACAGCCCGATCTGCCGTGGCGTCGTGGTCAACAGATCGCGCCGGAACTGACCGGCCTCTGGACGGCCGGATTCATGATGGCGCCGACCAATACCCGAATCGTTCGCCGCAGCAACGCATTACTGGATTGGGCATACGGCCGCCAGTTCCGCTACAGCGAAAGCATGAGCACGGGGTCGTCGTCTCTTTCGCCACTGGCATCCGCCATCGTCAGCGGGGTCAGCAGCGCAACGTTCGGATTGGGCAGCCGCTACTTCCGGCTACTGCCGCGTCGGCTGCTGGAGCGCGTCGCCCCCAAACCCGGCACCGGCCCGAGCGCCGCAGCCCGGGAGCGCGGCTACTACCGGATTGAGACCTACACCACCACAAGCACCGGCGAGCGCTATGTGGCGCGCATGGAGCAGCGGGGAGACCCCGGGTATAAGGCAACCTCGGTGCTACTGGGGGAGTGCGGTCTTGCGCTGGCACTCGGTCGGGACAAGCTCTCCGACCTGCATGGCGTGCTCACACCCGCGGCCGCGATGGGCGACGCGTTACTGGCGCGATTCCCGGCCGCCGGGGTGTCATTGCAGGTCGACCGGCTGGCTGGGTGACCCGGCTCACCTGCGTTCACCGCGCTTACACGCCGGTCAGTTGGGCTTCCTAGAATTGACCGGTGACCGCCAGCCGCAGCTCTGCCGCCGACCTGCCCAAGTCGTGGGATCCCGGTGCGATGGAGAGCGCGATCTACCAGAAGTGGCTGGATGCGGGCTACTTCGTGGCGGACCCGACTAGCACTAAACCCGCGTACTCGATCGTGCTGCCGCCGCCGAACGTGACCGGCAGCCTCCACATGGGCCACGCCTTGGAACACACCATGATGGACGCCCTGACCCGCCGCAAGCGCATGCAGGGTTATGAGGTGCTGTGGCAGCCGGGCACGGACCATGCGGGTATCGCGACGCAAAGCGTGGTGGAAAAGCAGCTTGCGGTCGACGGCAAGACCAAGGAGGACTTCGGCCGGGAGCTGTTCATCGAGAAGGTCTGGGATTGGAAGCGTGATTCCGGCGGTGCCATCGCCGGCCAGATGCGCCGGCTCGGTGACGGGGTGGACTGGAGCCGCGACCGGTTCACCATGGATGAGGGCCTATCGCGGGCGGTGCGGACAATCTTCAAGCGGCTCTACGACGCCGGACTGATCTACCGGGCCGAGCGGCTGGTCAACTGGTCGCCGGTACTTCAGACGGCGATCTCCGACATCGAGGTCACATACGACGAGGTCGAGGGCGAGCTGGTCTCGTTCCGCTACGGGTCACTCAACGACGACGAGCCACACATCGTGGTCGCCACCACCCGGATCGAGACGATGTTGGGCGACACCGCGATCGCGGTCCATCCCGACGACGAGCGTTACCGCCACCTGGTCGGTACCAGCCTGCCGCACCCATTTGTGGGCCGGCAGCTCGTCGTGGTCGCCGACGAGCTCGTGGACTCCGAATTCGGCACGGGCGCCGTCAAAGTCACGCCCGCTCACGACCCGAACGACTTCGAAATCGGGCTGCGGCACGAGTTGCCGATGATCTCGATCTTGGACACCAAGGGCCGAATCACTGACACCGGAACGCAATTCGACGGCATGGACCGCTTCGAGGCCCGGGTCGCGGTGCGGGAAGCGCTGGCGGCGCAGGGCCGGATCGTCGAGGAGAAACGGCCCTACCTGCACAGCGTCGGGCATTCGGAGCGCAGCGGCGAGCCGATCGAGCCACGGCTGTCGCTGCAGTGGTGGGTCCGGGTGGAGTCGCTGGCCAAGGCCGCCGGCGACGCAGTGCGCAACGGCGCCACCGTGATTCATCCCGCCAGCATGGAACCGCGCTGGTTCGGCTGGGTGGACGATATGCGCGACTGGTGTATCTCGCGGCAGCTCTGGTGGGGCCACCGCATCCCGGTCTGGTACGGGCCTAACGGCGAACAGGTGTGTGTCGGTCCGGACGAAACGCCGCCGGAGGGCTGGGAGCAAGACCCCGACGTGCTGGATACCTGGTTCTCGTCCGCCCTGTGGCCGTTCTCCACATTGGGCTGGCCGTTGCAGACTCCGGAGCTGGAAAAGTTCTATCCAACAAGCGTTTTGGTTACCGGCTACGACATCTTGTTCTTCTGGGTGGCCAGAATGATGATGTTCGGCACCTTCGTCGGCGATGACGACGCCATCACGCTGGGGGGCCGCCGCGGTCCGCAGGTGCCGTTCACCGATGTCTTCCTGCACGGACTGATTCGCGACGAATCCGGTCGCAAGATGAGTAAGTCCAAGGGCAACGTCATCGATCCGCTGGACTGGGTGAAGACGTTCGGGGCCGACGCGCTGCGATTCACGCTGGCTCGCGGCGCCAGCCCCGGCGGCGACCTGTCCGTCGGCGAGGACGCCGTCCGGGCCTCGCGCAATTTCGTTACCAAACTGTTCAATGCCACCCGGTTCGCGCTCCTCAATGGTGCGAGCCCGGCGCCGCTGCCCGATCTCGCTGACCTGACCGACGCCGACCGCTGGGTCTTGGGGCGGCTGGAGGAGGTTCGCGCCGAAGTTGATTCGGCCCTCGACGGCTACGAGTTCAGCCGCGCCTGCGAGGCGCTTTATCACTTCACTTGGGACGAGTTCTGCGACTGGTACGTCGAAGTGGCGAAGGTGCAACTTGCCGAGGGTGTAGCGCACACCACCGCCGTGCTGGCCGCGGTACTCGACACACTGCTGCGGCTGCTGCACCCGGTGATCCCGTTCGTCACCGAGGCGCTGTGGCAAGCACTGACAGGCGACGAGTCGCTAGTGATCGCCGACTGGCCGAAACCGTCAAATATCAGCTTGGATCCGGTTGCCGCGCAACGGATCACCGATGTGCAGAAGCTGGTGACCGAGGTCAGGCGGTTCCGCAGCGATCAAGGTCTGGCCGATCGGCAGAAGGTGTCGGCCCGCTTGCGCGGTGGTGGGGAACTCAGCGCACAGGTGACCCCCGTGACCTCCTCGCTGGCCTGGCTGGCCACACCGGGTCCGGAGTTCAGTCCCTCGGCGTCACTGGAGGTTCGACTCGGCGCTGGCACCGTCGTCGTCGAACTGGACACCTCGGGCACCATCGATGTCGACGCCGAGCGCCGACGCCTGGAAAAGGATCTGGCCGCAGCGCAAAAGGAGCTGGCATCGACCGCTGCCAAGTTGGCCAACGCGGACTTTTTGGCCAAGGCACCACAAGACGTCGTCGGCAAGATCCGCGACCGTCAGCGCGTGGCCCAGGAGGAGACCGACCGGATCAACGCGCGGCTGGCCGGGCTGCAATGACTTTCGAGTCGCCCGACTGGCCGCAGCGCCGTCAGGCCATTAGCGCTGCGCCCACACCGGACGAGATCGCGTCCCTATTGCAGGTCGAGCATCTGCTGGACCAGCGCTGGCCGGAAACCCGTATCGAGCCGAGCCTGACCCGGATCAGCGCGTTGATGGACTTGCTGGGTTCACCGCAATTCGCCTATCCGTCGATCCACATCGCGGGCACCAACGGCAAGACCTCGGTGGCGCGGATGGTCGACGCGCTGCTGACCGCGCTGCAGCGGCGCACCGGGCGAACCACCAGCCCGCACCTGCAATCGGCGGTCGAACGCATCGCGGTCGACGGGCAACCGATCAGCCCGGCCCAGTATGTGGCGACGTACCGGGAGATCGAGCCGTTCGTGCACATGGTCGATGCGCAGTCGCAGTCCGCGGGTGGCCCGGCGATGAGCAAGTTCGAGGTGCTGACCGCGATGGCGTTCGCCGCGTTCGCGGACGCCCCTGTGGACGTCGCGGTGGTCGAGGTGGGGATGGGCGGACGGTGGGATGCCACCAATGTGATCAGGGCACCGGTTGCGGTCATCACCCCGATCGCCATCGACCACGTCGAATATCTCGGCGACGACATTCCCGGGATCGCCGGCGAGAAGGCGGGCATCATCCATAAGGCGCCCGACGGCTCACCGGACACCGTCGCGGTCATCGCGCGTCAGGTGCCCGAAGCGATGGAAGTGCTGCTGGCCCAATCCGTGCGTGCCGACGCCGCGGTTGCCCGCGAGGATTCGGAGTTCGCGGTTTTGGGCCGTCAGGTCGCGATCGGTGGACAGGTACTGCAGCTGCAGGGCCTTGGCGGGATCTATTCCGATGTCTACCTGCCGCTGCATGGCGAACATCAGGCGCACAACGCGGTGCTGGCACTTGCGGCGGTCGAGGCTTTTTTCGGCGCCGGTGCGCAGCGTCAGCTCGATATCGAGGCTGTCCGGGCCGGTTTCGCTGCCGTCACCAGCCCGGGGCGGCTGGAGCGCATGCGTAGCGCACCCACGGTGTTCATCGACGCCGCCCACAATCCGGCCGGTGCAAGCGCGCTGGCGCAGACTCTGGCCGGGGAATTCGACTTCCGATTTCTGGTAGGCGTGCTCAGCGTGCTGGCCGACAAGGACGTGGACGGCATCCTGGCCGCGTTGGAGCCGGTGTTCGATTCCGTCGTCGTGACCCACAACGGGTCGCCGCGGGCACTGGACGTCGAGTCGCTGGAGCTGGCGGCGCGGGAGCGGTTCGGACCCGATCGAGTGGCCACGGCCGAGCACCTGCGCGACGCCATCGACGTGGCGACCGCGCTGGTCGACGACGCTGCGATGGAGGGGGAAGCCGAAGCTTTTTCCGGCACCGGGATCGTCATCACCGGCTCGGTCGTCACCGCCGGGGCGGCACGGACCCTGTTTGGTCGTGATCCGGAATGACTCATTCGGACTCACCAGAGAGCTTCGAGGAGCGGACCCCGGCGCCACCGGCTGACCCGTGGCGGAGCTTCAGTGCGGTGATGGCCGCGACGCTGATCTTGGAGGCGATCGTGGTGCTGCTGGCGATACCGGTGGTAGGCGCGGTTGGCGGTGGCCTGACCTCGGCATCGCTGGGCTATTTGATCGGCCTGGCCGCATCGCTGGTCCTCCTTGCCGGGCTGCAGCGCAGACCCTGGGCGATCTGGGCGAACCTGGGCGTTCAAGTGGTTCTGCTCGCTGGCTTCGCCGTGTACCCGGGTGTGGGGTTCATCGGAGTGCTGTTCACCGGGTTGTGGGCGTTGATCGCGTACTTCCGTGCGGAGGTCCGCCGACGGAGGCAATACGGGCAGTCACCGCCCCAGCTGCCGCCCGACTAATCGCCAGCTGGTTCTGTACGCTGTCCGCCGTGACCGAACGGACACTGGTACTGATCAAGCCGGACGGCGTCGAGCGGCAGCTGGTAGGCGAGATCATCAGCCGCATCGAGCGAAAAGGCCTCGCCATCGCGGCCCTGGAGCTCCGGCACGTCACCGAAGACCTGGCCGCCCAGCATTACGCGGAACACGAGGGCAAACCGTTCTTCGGATCGTTGCTGGAGTTCATCACTTCGGGACCGGTGGTGGCGGCCATCGTGGAGGGACCGCGTGCGATTGCGGCGTTTCGACAGCTCGCGGGTGGCACCGACCCGGTGGAGAAGGCCACGCCCGGCACAATTCGGGGCGATTTCGGGCTGGAAACGCAGTTCAACCTGGTACACGGGTCCGATTCGACCGAGTCTGCGAAGCGCGAAATCGCGCTCTGGTTTCCGGGGGCTTAGCGCCGGGGGGCTTAGCGCCGCGACGATCGGGCCCCACCGGGGCCCTGAGCGGGTTTGCGGGTACGCCCTGGATCGGGGGCGGGTGGGCCCGCCAAGTGATGTGGGATACTGATGGCGGGTGAACGTCGCCGGACCGGCGTCAGACACCCGAATGAAGACTTAGACAAGCGCGACGATCGCGACCCCGTGATAGTGCGCGGCATGTCAGGCCGTCATTCAGCACGGCGCCGAGTGCGTTCTACCAGAACCGCTCGGGGCGAGACCATCACAAGCCCGGGAGAAGTGACCCGGGCCCATAGTGAAGCCCTCGCGTGGCCGCGTCGCAACGACGCGCCCGGGGGCTTGAGGAGAATACGTGGTAGACGGTGCACCACCTACAGACACATCAGAAGAGCCGACTCGGCACGACGAACTGCCGGACCGCCTAAGAGTCCATTCCCTGGCCCGAACGTTGGGAACTACCAGCAAGCGGGTGCTGGACGCGCTGAGCGCACTCGATGGACGAATCCGCAGCGCACATTCCACTGTGGACCGCGATGACGCGGTCCGGGTACGCGACCTGCTCGCCGCCGCCCAGCCCCTGCAGAGCGCTGAAAACACAGAAAGCAGCGCGGCCGTCGTGACGGCTGGCGCCGAACGCATTCAAGCCACCGCCACGGACGAACCCGAATCCCGGCTGATGCTGGAGACGGCGGCCGAGCGGCCGCATTACATGCCTCTGTTCGTCGCGCCTCAGCCGATAGAGACAGACGACGACGGCAGCGCCGACGACTCCGACGACTCCGACGACTCCGACGACTCCGACGACTCCGACGACTCCGACGATTCCGATGATTCCGACACCGACGACGAGCAGAGCGATCGACCGGCCAACCGCCGGCGACGGCGTGGCCGTCGAGGTCGTGGCCGCGGACGCGGTGAACAGGGCGGATCCGACGCCAATGAGGCCGGTGACGGCGAGGAGGCTCCACAGCGGGCTCAGAAACCGGCCCAACCGGACTCCTCCGACGCTGAGGACGCCGATGGCCAGGACTCCGACGACTCTGACGCCGGTGACGACGGTTCGTCGGAGGCGGCTAGCCGGCGCCGCCGCAGGCGCCGGCGCCGTAAGTCGGGCTCGGGTGACGACAACGACGAGGGTTCATCGCCCGACGATCCGCCCAACACGGTGGTGCACGAGCGGGCGCCACGCGCCGGCAAGAACGGTGCCGCCGATGATGCTGGAAACGGCGCATCCAGCACCGAGATCAAGGGCATCGACGGCTCGACCCGGCTAGAGGCCAAGCGGCAACGGCGCCGAGACGGACGCGACGCCGGGCGGCGCCGCCCGCCGGTGCTGACCGAGGCCGAATTCTTGGCGCGCCGCGAGGCCGTCGAACGGGTCATGGTCGTGCGCGACAGGGTCCGCACCGAGCCACCACATCAGGGCTCACGGTATACCCAGATCGCGGTGCTCGAGGACGGCATCGTCGTTGAGCATTTTGTGACATCGGCCGCCTCAGCTTCCCTGGTGGGCAATATCTACCTCGGGATCGTGCAGAACGTGCTGCCCTCGATGGAGGCGGCTTTCGTCGATATCGGTCGCGGCCGCAACGGCGTGCTCTACGCCGGAGAAGTCAATTGGGAAGCCGCGGGATTGGGCGGGTCTGACCGAAAGATCGAACAGGCGCTCAAACCCGGCGACTATGTCGTGGTCCAGGTCAGCAAGGACCCGGTCGGGCACAAGGGCGCACGGCTCACCACGCAGGTGTCATTGGCGGGTCGCTATCTCGTTTACGTGCCGGGCGCCTCGTCGACCGGGATTAGCCGCAAGCTGCCCGATACCGAGCGCCAGCGGCTCAAAGAGATCCTGCGTGAGGTGGTGCCGTCCGAAGCCGGGGTGATCATCCGCACTGCTTCCGAGGGCGTCAAAGAGGACGACATCCGCAACGACGTCACCCGTTTGCAGGAGCGCTGGAAGCAGATCGAGGCCAAGGCAACCGAGATCACGGAGAAGGCCGCCGGTGCTGCGGTAGCGCTCTACGAAGAGCCGGATGTGTTGGTCAAGGTCATCCGTGACTTGTTCAACGAGGACTTCGCCGGCCTCGTCGTCTCCGGCGACGAGGCTTGGAACACAATCACTGAGTACGTGAATTCTGTTGCGCCCGAACTGGTTTCCAAGCTGACAAAGTACGATCCCCCCACGGGGCCGGATGGGACGCCCGGGCCGGATGTGTTCGCGGTGTATCGCATCGACGAACAACTCGCCAAAGCGATGGACCGGAAGGTGTGGCTGCCGTCGGGCGGCACGCTGGTGATCGACCGGACCGAGGCCATGACGGTGATCGACGTCAACACCGGCAAATTCACCGGGTCCGGGGGCAACCTCGAACAGACCGTCACCAAGAACAACCTGGAGGCGGCCGAGGAGATCGTCCGCCAGCTGCGGCTGCGCGACATCGGCGGCATCGTGGTCATCGACTTCATCGACATGGTGCTGGAGTCCAACCGTGATTTGGTGTTGCGTCGGCTGACCGAGGCGCTGGCCCGCGACCGCACCCGTCATCAGGTGTCCGAAGTCACTTCGCTGGGCTTGGTGCAACTGACCCGCAAGCGGTTGGGAACCGGGCTGATCGAGGCGTTTTCGACCTCGTGCCCGAACTGCGGCGGCCGCGGCATCCTGCTGCACACCGAACCCGTGGATTCGGCTCCGGCAAACGGACGCAAGTCGGAGTCCGGTGGTCGCCGGGGCAGGCGATCGAAGAAGAGCCGAGCCGAAGAGCCAGTGGTGGCCAAGGTGCCCGCGCATGCTCCCGGCGAGCACCCGATGTTCAAGGCGATGGCCGCCGGCTCGTCCGCGCCGGGTGCTAGCAGTGACGATGAATCCGACGAGTCCGGCGAGGAAGCCACCGGCGAGGTCGACGAGCAGACGCAAGCGGCTGCCGCCGTGTTGGAGGACGCCGACCAGGAGGACTTTGAGGAGTCTGAAGAGGACTCCGAAGAGGACTCCGAAGAGGATATTGACGAAGACGACGACGACGAGCTCGACGACGAGGACATCGACGATGAGGAAGACCTTGACGACGATGACGAGGATCTCGAGCTAGACGATGACGATCTGGACGTCGAGGATTCCGACTCCGAGCCCGACGACTCCGACACCGACACCGCTGAGGGCTCCGGAGGGGCCGCCGAGGCCGGGTCGGCGTTCGGACGCCCGCGCCGGCGGCGTGCGGCGGGCAGGCCAGCCGGGCCGCCGATCCACATGGACTAACCGCATCTCGCCGGGAGCAGCGGTCGCGGCGGTTTGACCCTGTAGCCGCTGGTCACGTACCCTTGGACAGTTGTCGCCAGGCAGGCGAGTAGACTGACCCGGCGACGATGCGGGCCGGTGACGGCCCGGGACTCCCGGGCAATCGGCGCGGCCTCGCGTCCCAGACCCACCATGCACACCGGCCGGTGGCGCGCGCGTGAAGCACCGGGCGAGCGGCTGAGCAGAGGCTAGAAGAGTGAAGGCAGGAGCAACGATGGCGACCTACGCAATCGTCAAGACGGGCGGCAAGCAGTACAAGGTCGCCGTCGGTGACGTGGTCAAGGTCGAAAAGCTCGACTCCGAGCCGGGCTCGAGCGTGTCGTTGCCGGTCTCCCTGGTAGTGGACGGCGCCAACGTGACCACCGATGCCAGCGCACTGGCCAAGGTCGCGGTGACCGGCGAAGTGCTGGAGCACACCAAGGGCCCCAAGATCCGTATCCACAAATTCAGGAACAAGACCGGCTACCACAAGCGTCAGGGACACCGTCAGCAGCTGACGGTCCTGAAGGTCACCGGTATCGCGTGATGAGCCGTCAGGCGAAGAACAGACAATACTGAGCGGAGACCATAAACATGGCACACAAGAAGGGCGCTTCCAGCTCGCGCAACGGCCGCGATTCCGCCGCCCAGCGGCTGGGCGTCAAGAGGTTCGGCGGCCAGGTCGTGAAGGCCGGCGAAATCCTGGTCCGGCAGCGCGGCACCAAATTCCATCC
>CAWASA010000011.1:0-46778 GCA_963784665.1 uncultured Actinomycetota bacterium | reverse complement strand
AGCTTGCTTTGGAGGTTGCCGGCCGGGGTAGTCGTCGTGGTCGGGATCGTGGTCGTCGGGGTAGTGGTGCTCGTCGAAGTGCGGTGCGCCTGCGGGTTGTTGTCGTCGTCTCCCCCCATAGCTATCGAAATGCCGATGGCGGCGAGGACGAGGACGACTACCAGGGCGGCGCCGACGGCGATGATGGGCCAGGGGTTGCGTTTGGGTTTTGGTGGGGGCTGGTTCCAGGGCGTTGGGCCGCTGAATTGTTGTGGTGTGCTCGGGGGTGGGCCGCCCCAGTTGCCGCTGCTGCTTTGGTGGTAGGGCGGCGTGGGGGTGGGTTGGCTGACGGCGGGTATCGGGCCACTGGAGGGGGCCCAGGGTTGGCCCGTCTGTGCAGCCCGCGGGGTCGGACCTGAACTGGGGCCCGAACCGACTGGGCCGCCGTAGGGTGCCGGTGAACTCTGGACGGGCGACGGTGGTGGTGTTGTGACCGGTGGCTGGGGAGGTGCCATGGTGGCGGACATGGTGGGCGGTGGGGTGGGTTTGTCGGAGGCGGGCAGGGTGGCTTCTTGGCTGCGGCGCAAGATGTTGGCGGCGTGGTCTTGATCGTGGTCGCTGAGTGCTTCGTGGGCGGCCAGTGCCAGATCACCGGCGCTGGCGTAGCGGTCCTCGGGCTTTTTGGCCATGCCGCGCGCGATCACGGCGTCGAAGGCTTTGGGGATGCCCGAGCGCACCGCGCTGGGCTGGGGGATGGGGTCCATCAGGTGGGCGGTGACCAGCGTGCTGGCGCTGTCGGCCCGGTAGGGCGGGGACCCGGTCAATGCCTCGTGTAGCACGCAGGCCAGTGCGTAGATGTCGGCGCGGTAGGTGACTTCGTCGTTGGAAAACCGTTCGGGGGCCATGTATTTCCAGGTGCCTACCGCGGTGCCGAGCTGGGTGAGTTTTTCGTCGGTGGTCGCACTGGCGATGCCGAAGTCGACCAGGTAGGCGAAGTCGTCGCGGGTGACCAGAATGTTTGGTGGTTTGATGTCGCGGTGCATCACTCCGGCGGCGTGGGCGGCATCGAGTGCTGAGGCGATCTGGGTGATGATGGCGACCGCGCGCGGCGGGGTCAGCGGGCCGAACCGTTTGAGCAGGCTGTCTAGGTCGGTGCCCTCGATCAGGCGCATCTCCATGAACATTTGGCCGTCGATTTCGCCGTAGTCGTGGATGGGCACCACGTGGGGTTCCTGCAAACGCCCGGCGATGCGGGCTTCGCGCTTCATCCGCTCGCGAAACACCGGGTCCTTGCTGAATTGGTCGGACATCAGCTTGACCGCGACAGTCCACTCCTTGACGGTGTGCTCGGCCTCATAGACCTCACCCATCCCACCCCGGCCCAGCAGCCGTTTTAGGTGATAGGGCCCAAACGTCGACCCCACTCGCGAATCCGGCGCGTCGCTCATCGCTGCTCCTCCAAACCAACCCCAGACCCGCCGACCATATCAACAATTGCGGGCAGATCACCGGCCAAACCGTGTAGCGCTAGCAACCATGACGGTAAGCTTCTACCGGCGCGGCCGTGCGACAACCGCAAGATTTCCGTCGGCTGCACGCAGCGCGGGTCGGCTCTGCGAGTCCATCCGTGTGGACCGCGGGCTAGGCGTGGACAGGGTCTCGTCTGGACATAGGCGCGATTCGGCGAAAAGACTTGGGGCGACAGGTCATGCAGCTGTCCGCGGTGGAGCTACTGACTTGAGATCGCAGCGCTTGGGACGTGAGGACGAGCACCGGCCGCGGGGGTGAGGATGACGGGCGGATGTGCACAACTGCAGCGGAAAAATTCTGCGCAGCAAGCAGATTCAGCTGGGTCCGAGCGTGTCCAAGTCCCTGTGCCTAACCCTCGCTCCTGTTGCCCGCGGCGATCTGGAACGTGAATTCGTGGTCGCAGATGCGAATGTGATCGCCATCGTGCAGCGTGGCCGCAGCTCGGATCCTCTGGTGCTGCACATGCACGCCATTCGATGACCGAAGGTCGTTGATGATGTAGTTGGTCCCGGTGTCGACGATGACGGCGTGGTGGCGGCTGACGTTGGCACTCTCGAGAACGATGTCGTTGTCGGAAAGACGCCCGATCCGGGTCGCCGCCGATTGCAAGGGGTAGCTGCGACCGGAGTCATCGTGCAGGTAGGCGACGGCTTTCTGCCCAGAGACCATGGTGCGTTGATCGAGCACGGTGACGGTGCCGGCGGCAGTGGTTTTGGCGCTTTTCCTGACGTCGAGCGGTTCCTGCCGCAGGATCCGATCATTGAGGACACGGAGGGTCTGAACAGGGTCGATCCCGAGGTCATCGGCGAGTGTTGCTTTCACGCGGCGGTAGGCGGCCAACGCGTCGGACTGGCGGTCGGCGAGGTAGTAGGCGGTGATCAACTGGGCCCACAGCTGCTCGCGGTACGGGTGTTCCATGGTCAGAGCTTCGAGTTCGGTGATCACGGCAGAGGCGCGTCCGCAAGCGATTTCGGCCTCCGCTTTTGCGATGTGGACGAGAATTTTGTCCTCGACGAGGGAAGTGGCAAAGGTGTCGACGAACTGAAAGTCACGCAGGTCCTCGAGTACCGGTCCACGCCATTCCGCCAACGCGGCCGACAAGTGCCCGCTGGCCTGTTCGAATCGGCCAGCAGCGGCCGCGTGCACGCCTGCGGTCTTCTCGACGATGAATCGTCCAAGATCGCACGCATTGTCGGGAATGCTGAGTCGGTAACCCGGAGGCGCTGCGGCCAACACCGCTCGAGGGTCTATCCCGACGCCGCTAAGGAGCTTACGCAGATTGGATACGTAGGAGTGAATGCTGGCCCTTGCCCCCGACGGGGGCCAGCCTTCCCACAGGGCTGTGATAAGCCTATCGACGCCAACCGGACTGTTGCGGTTCATCAGCAGCATGGCCAGCACCGCCCGCTGTTTGGGGGTGCCCAATGGCGCCAGGGCGCCGTCAACACTCATCTCCAACGGTCCGAGCAGACCGAATTCGAGACGTTTGTCTACCATTGCGGTTACCAGCCCTTCAGTGTCCTCCGCGGCGTCACATGCCAAGGTGCCAATAATGTGTCGTTACTTGTCATTGTGATACGAAGTTGGCGGATTCGGTGAAAACCCTGAAGATTGAGCTCACTCGACATTTGCATTTCATTCATTCCGTATGGGGCCGGGTATAAAGGCACCCTCGCCGGATGTCGAGTCGTCGCGCGTAGTCTGTAGCCGCCGTCCGGTGCCTGTTTCCGGGAGGCCGAAATGTGTTCCCTAGCACGGTAATCATTGATAGCTTGCGCGAATCAGATTGGCGTCCATCAGAACACGCGTACTGCGGGGCAGCCACCCGGTGCGAGTGCACCGGGTGGCTGCCCGCAGTAGCGATTGACATGCTCTTGCCGATTAGGCGGTGGCGACCATCAGCTCGTTGCTGGCATCCCACGCTTGAACGAAGAGCGCCATCGGGATCTGCTCGTCGCGGCCCTCTGGGGTACCGCTGTCGTTGAGGTGCACCACGTTGTTGGCGGTGTCGACGCCGGTCACCACCACGGCGTGGTCACCCCGTGGGTTGCCGTTTTCGTCCTTCGTCTCGACAGGCTGGTGCCAGATGAGTTCGGCGTTGACGCTGACGATCACCTTGTGGCCGGCGCCCAGTTGCTGTTCGAGTCCCTCCATCCCCGGAACGATGCCGTCTTTAGCCGCGTGGGTCTTGTTGGTGATCACAGCGTCGACCTTGTACTGAGCCAGCAGCGTTGGGACGTCCGCAAAGCTGGTGCCCATGCCCGAATTCGGGTTCTTGGTGTCAGCCGGCTTCGTGTAGATCGTGCCGGGGTGGACGACGCTGGGAGTCGATTGGGCCTTTTTGATGATGGCCTGCTCGGAGGGCTCCTTACCGGTCATCTGACCGATCACGTCCGCGGTCGCCATGAGGACGCAGTCGTCGTATTTCTGATGGCGCCACCACTGGGCGGCGGCTGCGGGGTCGCCGTACACGGTGCCGGCAGCCGCGTTGGCCGGGCCGGCCAATCCCAGGGCGAGGGCCCCCGCGACCACAGCTAAGGTGGCGGTCTTGGCGATGGTGGCGTTCTTGACGGCCTTCATGGCTTGTCCTTTTCTCGTTCCGCCCTGTTGCGGGTCGGTTGAGAAAAGGTTCCGATGTTGGCCTTTTCGTTATCTCTACGAATTCTTGAAGTGATCTGGCGCCTTCTTGGCGGACAACACAGGCCACGAAAGAAGGTCAAAAACATTGGTCAGAGGATGTTTGGGGGTGCACGCGTGCTGGCACGCGCTGGTGTTGTGGATCCGCTCGGCCGGTTTGGAACAACGTGGCTTCGTAAACCGGTTCGGCCGCCGTCGGCGACGGCTTGGCGCGCCGGGACTCTACGCTCGCGGCCGGCTGTTGTGAGACCGACCGTGGTCGGCCCCGCGGGCCCGTTGGATCAGCGCCCGGGGTCAATCCCCCTATACCGGAGCGGCGACTGCTGGTCCGGGTGGATCAGCCGTGCACCGGGACATGCCGGACTTGTGTCCATGGCGGCAGGGGACGTGCCGCACTCGCCTGGTGGCACGGCCTAGTTGCAGCCCCAGGCGTCGATCGTCCCGCTGCCGCCGCCAAGATTGTTCACGGCGTCAACCTCTGCGGCGGTCAGCGTGGGGCCGACCCCTCCCGCGTACGCCGTGGCGTTCTCGGCGACGGCGCCGCAGTCGGTGAAGGTGACCAACACCTTGCAGTCGGATTGGCCGCAAGCACTGATCGCCCCAGCCACCGCCGCTGATTTCGTCGAGGCGTGCAACGCTCTGCCGTACACCTTGTGAGCGTCGGAGATGGCGATCGCACCGACGTAGCCGTCGGCGCCTGCAGCCGGAGCCAGTACGGCGGACATCGCCGTTATCGCTGCCATGCTGCCGACCGCGACCGCAGCCCGTCGCTGAAAAGCGCGCAATTCCATGATGGTTCCTTTCCCAGGCCGACGGTCGGGTGGATTTGAAAACGGTTTGGGATACATGGGTGTGGTATTCGGTGACGGCTATACCGGTTTGGTGGCGGTGACCTGCTTGCCCCACTCGGACATCGTCAGCGTGACCGTCCCGTTCTCGACTGGGACGATCTGGAGCTTGACGAGGTGGTGGGACCCGTCAGACGCGATCCAGACGGTGGTGGGTGTCGTTGTTTCGTTCTCCGGGCCCAGACGCGATCCGGCCAGTCTCGCGATGTCGCTGGATGACAACGTCCCGGTGATCTTGGTGGTCGCGACGCCGTTCACCTGCTCGGTTCCGGCCACCTTCGGGTTCTTGAGGTTGGACAGGATGCTGGCCAGGCCCCTGTTAGGGTCGAGGAGCGTCGACACGTCATAGATTGACACGCCGTCGCCGTAATCGGTGTACTTGCCGCCAGGATCTGCGACATCGGAGTACAGGTGGCCGTCGACAAAGACGAACTTCGAGTCCACTGATTTCTGGCCGACGGTTAGCGTCGCGGTGCCCGTGGCAACCGTTTGTGGCGTGTTGGATACGTCGCCGTCGAGTTTGGTAACCGAGAGGTTGGGCACGTTGCCCTGCACCGCAACGTCCAGGTGCATCCCCGTAACCTGGCGCATAGCGTCGGCGGCCTGTTTGACGACGGTCGCGGCGTCGACATTCGCCGAAGAGGGGGACGATCCGCCGTTGCTCGTGCCGTGGTTCGAGGTGGAACAGCCGCCGATCGCGAGTACGACGGCGAGCGCTGCGGCCGCGGCGGGGATAACTGTTCGATGTAGAAGCTTCATCAACATCTCCTTCGGTTGGCTCACAGCTGTTTGTCGCATAGGAATTCCCGTGCAGCGAGTCAACAGCCGAACATGGAGCTTAATGAGGTTGACGCGCGGTGTGGATGCTTTAGACAAAATATCGCGCGAACTTAGCTAACTAGGCGAGCGCGCTGGGCAGCCGGGAAATCTCATTTCCTGGTCTGAGAAGCGATGGCGGAACCCGTACTGAAACGGGACGGACGGTCGGCTGCCCTATAGGTAACGCCACCGCCTGGGACCGGCTACGCCTGAGTCATCGCGTAGTAGGCGCCCCGCCGGGCCAACAGTTCGGCGTGATTGCCTTGCTCAACGATCTGGCCGGCCTCGACCACAAGAATGCGGTCGGCATCCCGGATCGTCGAAAGACGATGCGCGATAATGAAACTCGTCCGATCCTGACGGAGATCGCACATGGCGCGCTGAATGAGGGCCTCAGTGCGGGTATCGACCGAGCTGGTCGCCTCGTCCAGGATCAACAGCTGCGGGCGGGCAAGAAATGCGCGTGCAATTGTGATGAGTTGCTTCTCGCCGGCGCTGATGTTGGCGCCGTCGCCGCTGATCCGGGTCTGGTAGCCGGCCGGCAGTGTGTGCACGAATCGGTCGACATAGGCCGCCTTGGCGGCTTCTGCGACCTCGTCTTCACTGGCCCCCGGTCGCCCATAGGCAATGTTCTCCGCGATCGTCCCGTCGAAGAGCCAGGTGTCTTGTAGCACCATGCCAATTCGCGATCGCAGCGACTGCCTGCTCACCGTGGTGATGTCGACACCGTCGACAAGGATTCGGCCGGAGTCAACGTCATAGAACCGCATGAGCAGGTTCACCAGCGTGGTTTTCCCGGCGCCGGTTGGCCCGACGATCGCCACCGTGGTACCCGGTTCTGCCACCATCGACAGGTCTTCGATCACCGGGGTGCCCGGGCGATAAGCAAAGCTGACGTGCTGGAATTCGACACGCCCACTCGGCTGCGCGCCCTGCGGCATCGCAGGTTCGGGGTCCGGCGATTCCTCGGCCTCGTCAAGCAGGTTGAACACCCGCTCGGCGCTGGCCACCCCGGATTGCAGGGTGTTGTACATCCCGGCCACTTGGCTGAGCGGGGCGTTGAACTGCCGGACATATTGAATGAAGGCCTGGATACTGCCGAGGGTGATATGCCCGGTGGCCACCTGCAACCCGCCCACCACGGCGACGGCAACGTAGCCGAGGTTGCCGATGAACGTCGTCGCCGGCGCCACCAGGCCCGAGAAGAACTGGGCGCCGAAACTGGCCTGGTAGACGTCGTCGTTGAAGCCGCGGAACTGCTCGCGCGCTGCGGCCTGGTGGCCGAACGTCTTGACCACGGTGAACCCGCTGTAGGTCTCCTCGATATGGGCGTTGAGGCGTCCGATGCTGGTCCACTGGGCCACGAATAGGCGCTGCGAACGTCGCGCGATCGCTCGCGTCGCCAGCAGCGACAGCGGCACGGTCAGCAAAGTGATCAGGACCAACAGCGGCGAGATGGACACCATCATCGCCAGCACCGTCACCACGGTCAGAATCGATGTCAGCAGCTGGCTGATCGTCATCGACAGTGACGATTGGACGTTGTCGATATCGTTGGTGACCCGGCTCAGCAGCTCACCGCGTTGACGCCCATCGAAGTAAGACAACGGCAGCCGGTGGATCTTGTCCTCGACATCGGCACGCAGCGCGACCATGGTGCGCTGCACGGTGACGTTGAGCAGCCGGGCCTGAGCCCAAATCAGCAGCGAGGCAACGAGATACAGGGCCAGTGCGAGGGCCAGTGTTCTTGCCACCGCGCCGAAGTCCACGCCTCGGCCCGGCACCACATTCATCCCCGACAGCAAGTCGGCGAACGTGTTGGCGCCTCGGCTCCGGGCTGCGGCGACGGCCTGTGCCTTGGTGATCCCCGCGGGCAGCTGTCGCCCGATGACGCCGTTGAACAGCAGATCGGTGGCGTGGCCGAGAATCCGTGGGACGGCGACCCCGATCGCCGTGCCGATGATGCCCAACGTGATCACCGCGATGCTCAGCCTGCGTTGTGGCGCAAGTCGTTTCACCAGGCGGGCGGCCGAGCTCCAGAAGTCGTGGAACGGCGCGGCAGGGGGCGGGGCTGCCGAACCCCGGAAGCCACTGGTCGACCTGTTGACCGCCCTGTTGGTTGCAGAGGTCATTGGATTCCTCCGACCCCGGCGCCGATCGACTGCGAGTCGGCGAACTCCGCGTAGGTGGGGCAGTCGAGCAGCAGCGATTCATGCGTGCCCGAGCCCACCAATTTCCCGTCGGCGACAACGATCACTTGGTCGGCCTGGGAGGCAGTCGAAATTCGTTGTGTGACAACGATGAGTGTCGCGTCGCTGGATACTTCGCGCAACGACGAGCGCACCCGTGCGTCGGTGTGCACATCGAGCGCGCCGAACGCGTCATCGAACAAATAGATCGCCGGGCGGCGGATGACTGCCCGGGCGATCGCCAGCCGCTGCCGTTGCCCACCTGAGAAGTTGATCCCGCCCTGAGCGACCCGCATGTGCAGTCCACTATCGGCCGGGCCATGTGCCCGCACGAATTCCGCGGCGTCGGCCACTCGCAGTGCTTCCCACATCTCCTCGTCGGTGGCGTCGGCCTTGCCGTAGCGCAGGTTGTCCGCGACAGTCCCGGAGAAGAGGTAGCCGCGCTGGGGGGTCAACCCGATCGCCGACCAGAGCCGCTCGATGTGGTAATCGCGGACATCGACATCGTCGAGCAGGACGGCGCCGCCGGTCACGTCGTAGAGCCGGCAGATCAGCGACACCAGCGTCGACTTGCCCGAACCGGTGCTGCCGACGATGGCGGTGGTCGTGCCGGGCAGTGCCGTCAACGAGATGTCTTGCAGCACTGGACGGTCGGCGCCCGGATAGGTGAACGTCGCGCCGTCCAAGCGGACCACCCCGGTGATCCCGCCTCGCGGGAACTTGGGGCTCTGTGGGTTGTTGACCGCGGCGTGGGTGGAGAGCACCTCGGTGATCCGCTCGGCGCAAACGGACGCTCGCGGCAGCACCACCAGCGTCATGGTCGCCATTAACACCGCCATCAGGATTTGGGTGAAGTACGCCAGGAACGCGGTCAGCGAGCCGACCTGCATTTGGCCGCGATCGATGCGCAATCCACCGAACCAGATCAGCGCGACGCTGGACACGTTGACGGTCAGCGTTGTCACCGGCAGCATCAACGCCTGCCAGTTACCGGCGTTCAGGGCGGTATTCGACAATGCGGCGTTGGCGCGTGCGAACCGGTCACGCTCGAAGCGCTCACGCGCAAACGCCCGGACGACCCGGACACCGGACAGCTGGTCGCGCATCACCCGATTGATGCCGTCGATCAGGCCCTGCATTCTGCGAAAGAGCGGCAGCATGTGGGAAATGACCCAGTAGTTGGTCACGGCCATGATCGGAACGCTGACCAGCAGCAGCCACGTCAAGGCGGCCTCCTGGTGGATGGCCATGAAGATTCCGCCGACGCACATGATCGGCGCGGTAGCCAGTACGGTGCCGGTTATCTGCACCAGGTACTGGATCTGCCGGACGTCGTTGGTGCTGCGAGTCAACAGTGTCGGCGCGCCGAATCGGGCGCTCTCGCGCTCGGAGAAGGTGGTGACGTGTTCGAACATCGCCGCGCGCAGGTCGCGACCGAAGCCCATCCCGGTCCGCGAGCCGAAGTAGATCGCCCCGACCGAGCACAACACCTGCAATCCGGTGACTGAAAGCATCACCATGCCGAGCCTGACGATGGTGGCGGTGTTGCCCTTGGCGACGCCCTCATCGATGATCGCGGCGTTGACCGTCGGCAGGTACAGCGACGCCAGGGTGCTGATCAGCTGGAGCACCATCAGCACCGCGACCAGCCGGCGGTACGGCTGGATGTACTGGCGCAGCAGTGCCAGGAGCATTTGGTAACTGTCGCATACGGCGCGCCCGGCAGTCCCCACCAACCGCCGGATGGTTGAACTTCCGCACTCGCTCGTCAGCGGGGTGAAAATGCCTGCTCAGACGCGTCGGTGGTTGACCAGCTGGGCTGCCGCTACAGTGCATCGTGTGGACCAGCAGCAGGCTGAGCAAAAGCAGGGTAGCGGTGCGGCGTAACTCGAGGACGCTGGCTCTTGTGGCGTCAGCCTTGACGATCCTGATCCCCGCGGCTGCAGCGTGCTCCGATTCCGGTGGCAACAAACCGGGTGCGACGGCATCGTCGACGCCGTCGAACGCCGAGGGCCACCACGGACCGATGTTCCCCCAGTGCGGCGGCATCAGCGATCAGGCGGTGGCGGAGCTGACAAGGGCAACGGGGCTGATCAACACTGCCCGGAACTCGGTGGGGTGCCAGTGGCTGGCGGGCGGCGGTATTCTCGGCCCGCACTTCTCCTTTTCCTGGTATCGCGGTAGCCCGATCGGACGTGAACGCAAGACCGAGGAGCTGTCGCGTGCCAGTGTCGATGACATCAATATCAACGGCCACAGCGGTTTCATCGCCATCGGAAACGAGCCCAACCTGGGTGACTCGCTGTGCGAAGTAGGCATCCAGTTCCAGGACGACTTCATCGAATGGTCAATCAGTTTCAGTCAAAAGCCGTTCCCGCCGCCGTGCGACATAGCCAAGGAACTGGCTCGTCAGTCGATTGCGAACGCGAAATGATCCCCATGCGTCCCGGTTCGCGCGGCAGAAGAAGTGTCCGAGCCGCTGCAACGATATTGATCGCCACGCTGCTGTTGCTGACGGGTTGTTCCAAGTCGGTTGGCGGTACCGCCGTCAAGGCGGGCTCGGGTGGCGTTCCGCGGAACAACAACTCACAACAGCAGTATCCGAACCTGCTCAAGGAATGTGAGGTGCTCACCAGCGACATCCTGGCCAAGACCGTGGGCGCCGACCCGCTCGACATTCAGAGCACATTTGTCGGCGCGATCTGCCGGTGGCAGGCGGCCAATCCGGCCGGTCTGATCGACATCACCCGGTTCTGGTTCGAGCAGGGCAGTCTGTCCAACGAGCGCAAGGTCGCCGACTTCCTGAAGTACAAGGTCGAGAGCCGTTCGATCGCGGGAATAGATTCGATTGTGATGCGTCCGGACGACGCGAACGGCGCATGCGGAGTCGCCAGCGATGCCGCGGGAGTGGTCGGATGGTGGATCAACCCTCAGGCGCCCGGCATCGATGCCTGCGGGCAGGCCATCAAGCTCATGGAGCTGACGCTGGCCACCAACTCCTAGATTCGATCAACGCGGAACCTCGAAGCCGGTCAGTGCTGCCCGACCGAGTTCCAAGTCTTTCCACAGGCACGGCACACTTAGCACCGCGATCGCCGATGTCGGGAACTTGGCTGAAATGCGTTCGGCTGCAGCGCCCTCGGTACCGTCGTCGCCGGCCAGGCCGAGCGCCACGGCAGACATCGTCGGCTCGTGACCGACGACGAGCAGCGTACTGACCCCCGCGCTGACCGTGTTGATCTCTTCGATCATGGTGCCGGGAGTGGCGCCATAGAGCCACTCGCTGTATCGGACCGGGGCATCGATACGGGTGTTCGCCAAGGTCTGCCGGGCACGCGTCGCTGTGGAGCACAGCACGAATTCGATGGCGGGCACGTTGGCACGCAGCCAGTCACCGGCCAGACCGGCTTGCTTGACGCCGCGGGGCGCTAACGGCCGATCATGGT
This sequence comes from uncultured Actinomycetota bacterium, assembly GCA_963784665.1. Taxonomy (GTDB): domain Bacteria; phylum Actinomycetota; class Actinomycetes; order Mycobacteriales; family Mycobacteriaceae; genus Mycobacterium. Next base: position 35,330 of record CAWASA010000011.1, on the reverse strand, counting down.
CTGGGACACCCGGAGGGTAGTCAGATTTCGCGTGACGTATCAACAGCAACGTGCGCTGACCACTCATCCGATCCACATTAGAGCCAAAAGCAGCACGCCGGACGGCGCCTGTGGACGGGGGACGCACCGCGGCGAGGCATGCCGGTGCGCGTCCCCGGAGTTGTCGGTGTCCGGACCTAGACTCGCGTTGCCTTGATAGCCATGCACATCGGAAAGGGGGTCGCCGGCATGCGATTCCTGCACACCGCCGATTGGCAGCTGGGCATGACCCGGCACTTCCTCGCCGGTGACGCCCAGCCACGGTACTCGGCGGCGCGCCGCGACGCGGTCGCCGGGCTGGGGGCGCTCGCGGCGGAGGTGGGCGCCGAGTTCGTCGTGGTGGCCGGTGATGTCTTCGAACACAATCAGCTCCCCCCGAAGGTGATCGGGCAATCCCTGGAAGCCATGCGCGCCATCGGGATTCCGGTCTACCTGCTGCCGGGTAACCACGATCCGTTAGACGCCTCATCGGTGTACACCAGCGCACTGTTCACCGCCGAACGTCCAGACAACGTGAAAGTGCTTGACGAGTCCGGCATCCATCAGGTTCGCCCCGGGCTGGAGATCGTCGCTGCGCCATGGCGGTCCAAGGCCCCGACCACCGACCTGGTCGCCGAAGTTCTGGAAGGCCTGCCCCGAGGTCCGGTCACTCGGATACTCGTTGCCCACGGCGGTGTCGACGTCCTGGACCCCGATCACGACAAACCCTCGCTGATCCGGCTCGCCGAGCTCGACGACGCGCTGGCCCACGGCGCGGTGCATTACGTGGCATTGGGGGATAAGCATTCGCTCACCCAGGTCGGCAGCACCGGCCGCGTGTGGTATTCCGGCTCGCCGGAAGTCACCAACTTCGACGACGTCGAGTCCAACCCCGGTCATGTCCTGGTCGTCGAGATCGACGAAAACGACCCGCGGGGCGCCGTCTCCGTGACAGCCCGGCACGTGGGCCGCTGGCAGTTTGTCACGATGAATCGACATGTCGACACCAGCCGCGACATCGCCGACCTCGACATGAACCTCGATCAGATGACCGAGAAGGACCGAACCGTGGTGCGGCTGGCGCTAACCGGTTCGTTGACGGTCACCGACCGCGCTGCGCTGGATGCCTGCCTGGACAAATACTCGCGGTTGTTCGCCTGGCTGGGCCTGTGGGAACGCCGCACCGACTTGGCGGTCATTCCCGCTGACGGCGAATTCAACGATCTCGGTATTGGTGGCTTCGCCGCCGCGGCTGTCGAGGAGCTGGTGGCAACCGCACGTGAGGGGGACTCCGAGTCCGCTGTCGACGCGCAGGCGGCGCTGGCGCTTCTGCTGCGCCTCGCCGATCGGGGGGCCGCATGAAGCTGCACCGGTTGGTCCTGACCAACTACCGCGGCATCGCGCACCGGGAGATCGATTTCCCCGACCACGGTGTGGTGGTGGTGTGCGGCGCCAACGAGATTGGCAAGTCATCGATGATTGAAGCCCTGGACCTGCTGCTGGAATCCAGGGACCGCTCGACGAAGAAGGAAGTCAAGCAAGTCAAGCCCGCCAATAGCGACGTCGGCTCTGAGGTAAGCGCCGAAATGAGCTGTGGTCCTTATCGTTTCGTCTACCGCAAACGGTTTCACAAAAAATGCGAAACGGAGTTGACGGTGCTGGCACCGCGGCGCGACCAGCTGACCGGCGACGAAGCCCACGAACGGGTTCGAATGATGCTGGCCGAGACGGTCGACAGCGATCTGTGGCGTGCCCAGCGCGTGCTGCAGGCCGCGTCGACCGTCGCAGTGGACCTCTCTGGCTGTGATGCACTGTCGCGTGCGCTCGATGTCGCGGCCGCGCATTCCGGCGCCGAAGCCGCGCCACTGGGCACCGAGCCGTTGCTCGTCGAGCGGATCGACGCCGAGTATGGACGTTACTTCACCCCGACTGGACGTCCCACGGGCGAGTGGGCCGCCGCGATCTCGCGGCTGGCCGACGCAGAGGCTGCGGTCGACGAGTGTACGGCGGCGGTCGCCGAGGTCGACGACCGGGTATGTCGCCACGCCGTGCTGACCGAGCAGGTGGCCGAGTTGTCGCAGCAGTGGATCGCTGCCGGCCCACGGCTTGCAGCCGCACGGGCCGCCGCCGACAAGATCGCCGAACTCACCAGCCAGGCGCGCGAAGCCAAGTTGGTCGCCACCGCCGCGGCGGCGACCAGCGTCGCGGCGGCCGTCGCCCAGAAGGGACGCCTGCAGCTGCTCGCTGAAATCGACAGCCGCACAGCGACTATCGCCGCCGCTGAGGCCGAAACGCAAGAAGCGGCCGAGGCGCAGTCGGCGGCGCGGGCCGACGCCGAGGCCGCCGATGCCGCGGTCCAGCACGCCACCGAGGTCTTGGCAGAGCTGCAAGGCCGCGTCGAATCCGTCCGGCGCATCGTCGACCAGCTCGCCGACTGCGAGGAGGCCGACCGATTGAGCGCCCGGTTGGCCAAGATCGACGTCATCGAGCAGGAGTGCGACCGGGTCTGCGCAGAGCTCACGGCGATCGCCGTCACCGAGGAGTTGCTGCAGCGGATCGAGAATGCCGCGGCTACGGTCGATCGCGTCGGCGACCAGTTGTCGTTGATGTCGGCGGCGGTGGAATTCACCGCCGCCGCAGACATCGAACTCGCCGTCGGCGATCAACGAGTCTCGTTGCTGGCGGGCCAAAGCTGGTCGATCACGGCCACGGGCCCCACTACGGTGGAGGTTCCCGGTGTCCTGGCTGCGCGAGTCACCCCCTGCGCGACCACGCTCGATATCCAAGCGAAATACACTGCAGCACAACAAGAGCTGGCTACCGCGTTAGCCGCCGGTGATGTGGTTGACCTCGCTGCTGCACGATCTGCCGACCGTCGTCGCCGCGAATTACAGGGCAGGCGCGACCAGTTAAACGCCACCCTGACCGGTCTGTGCGGCGACGAACAGATTGATCGACTGCGCTTGCGGATGGCGCAGTTGCGTGCCGCCCAACCGGCCGAGCCCGATCTCTTCACGACGGATATCGCCGCCACCCGGGCCGAACTGAAGGCGATCGAGACGACTCGCGAGGCCGCGATGGCCGCATGCGAGGCTTGCCGTCGGATCGCCACTGCCGCCGCGGGCAGGCTCGCCGAGTTATCCACGCGGGCAACCGTTCTCCTGAACAGACTGGAGACTCAACGCGTCGACCTGGGGACGGCCACCGATCGACTCCGCCAGGAGCGGGCGTCGGTCAGCGATGAGGACCTGGCAACGTCAGCGGACACGGCGCTGAGAGCGGCGCAAACCGCTGAGCGGCGGGTCACCGAACTGGCCGATGAGCTGGCGGCCGCGGCGCCGGACGCGGTGGCCGCCGAATTCTCCGATGCCGCCAAAGCGGCGGAGTCATTGCGCGAGCGCTACGAAGATGCTGCCGGCGCGTTGCGTGAGATCAGTATCGAACTCTCGGTGTTCGGCAGCGAGGGGCGCCAGGGCAAGCTTGACGCCGCGGAAACGGAACATGAGCACGCCGCCAGCCAGCACACTCGGGTCGGCGGCCGGGCGCGGGCGGCGCAACTGCTGCGCTCGGTGATGGCACGTCACCGCGACACCACCCGGCTGCGCTACGTCGAGCCCTACCGCGCGGAACTGCAGCGGCTCGGCCGCCCGGTGTTCGGACCGACTTTCGAGGTCGACATCGACAGCGACTTGTGTATCCGCAGCCGAACGCTGGACGGCATCACGGTGCCTTACGAGTCCTTGTCGGGTGGAGCCAAAGAGCAACTCGGCATCCTGGCGCGGCTGGCCGGCGCCGCCCTGGTCGCCAAGGAGGACACCGTTCCGGTGGTAGTCGATGACGCGCTGGGTTTCACCGATCCGGACCGGCTGGCCAAGATGGGGGAGGTGTTCGACACCGTGGGCGCTCACGGGCAGGTGATCGTGCTCACCTGTAGTCCCGACCGGTATGACGGCGTCAAGGGTGCGCACCGCATCGATCTCAGCGCCTAGCACTCGGCGGCTGACCAGCGCCAACACTCGAGGCCTGGCGATGCATTGGTGCTTGTGAGCAGTCTCGGCAGAATGGGACCATGGCGGACCGACACCGATGACGATGAATGCCAAACGGCGCCGGGTGCAGGACAAGCTGGCGGCTTTGCCCGGTGTGCGGCCGGTACGTCGGCCGATCTCGCCGGATAACACCGAAGAGTTCGATCTGTACTACGTGCGCGCTGGCCGGAAATCCACGCACCCGCTGGTAATCATCCCGGGAGGTCCGGGGGTGGCGTCGGTGCAGATGTACAAAGGGCTGCGGCGCCGCGCAGCCGCAGCCGGGCTGGATGTCATCATGATCGAGCACCGCGGGGTGGGAATGTCACGCCATGACGACTCCGGCGCAGACCTGCCCCCAGAAGCGATCACCGTTAACCAGGTCGTCGACGACGTCGCTGCCGTGCTCGACGACGCCCATGTGGACTCGGCTGTCATCTATGGCGCGTCGTATGGCACCTATATCGCCGCCGGAGTGGGCGTGCGCCATCCCGGCCGGGTGCGGGCGATGATCCTCGATTCGCCGCTGCTGTCGCGGCATGACATCGTGATCGTGCGCCGCGCGATTCGTCGGCTGTTGCTCAAGGGCGATAGCCCCGAAACCGCCTCATTGGCACCCAAAATGCGCAAACTCGTCGACGCCGGAGTCATGACAGCGGCGGCAACGGAGGTCGTCGCGACCGTTTACGGCTACGGTGGTGCCGCCCTGCTCGAGCGGCAACTCGACCTGTTGCTCGACGGTCGAAAACTGCTGTGGTGGACGCTATCCCGGTTCGCCACCCTGAGCAACCTGCCGTTCCGCTACGAGGAAGACCTGGTGAGCCGCATCGCATTCCGCGAACTCGACTACGCCGCCACACCCGACGGCCTACCGCTCGACCCTGCGGTGGCAGAACGTGAAGCACGGACTCAGACAGCAACTTTCGAAGATGAGCCCTATGACCTGGTGGCCGAGATGCCGGATTTCGGCTGGGCCACCGCGGTGGTTTCGGGCGGCCGTGATCTCATTACTCCGCGGGCGGTGGCTGAGCGCGTTGCGTCGCTGCTGCCGAATGCGGTGCTGTTGAAGCTGCCGAGCATGGCGCACAGCGCGTTGGACTTTCGCGAGCCCACTGCGCTGGCCATCGCCCGAGCGGTTTGGCGGGGCGAGCTCGACGAGCTTGCCGCCCAAGCACCGGCGCTGGACGCGCTTCCGGCGCGCCCCGAGGTGCGCTGGCTGTGGAAAGCGATCGAGCTGGCCGCCACCATCGAGGGTGCCCTGCCGGTCCCGGCGCCGCTGCGGCGGCGGATCAGCTCCGCATGAACCCGATAGCGGTGTAGTTCAGGTCCGCGAGACCGGCCGCCCCGAAATTGGCCAGCTGGCTGCGCACCGCGACATCGCCCGGAGATTGGGTCAGGGGCAGGCTGAATCCCTCGGCCCAGATGAGTTTGTCGAGGTCGTTGGCCAGCGCACGGGCCTTGCCCGGATCGAGTTCTTCGAGGGTTCGCTCGATCGCGGCGTCGATCTCCGGGCTACCGATCTTGCCGAAATTGCTTTCCCCGTCGGACTTGTAAATCTGGGTCAGCGACGACAGGGGGAACGCGTCGCCAAGCCAGCCGAACTGAGCGATATCGAAGGCCCCCACGTTGACGTAGTTGGTGAAGAAGCCGCTGCCGGCCCTGGCTATGAGTTCAAGCTTGACGCCAATTTGCGCGAGACTGTGCTGCGCGATCTGAGCGAACTGCCGACTGCCTTGGGCGTCGTAGAACAAATCGCGGATGACCAGCTTGCGACCGTCCTTCTCCCGGAACTGGCCGGTGAGCTTCCAGCCCAGGGCGTCCAGCTCTCGACTGGCCTCGGACGGGTCGTAGGGGACGACGGCGCTGTTGTCTTGGTAGCCCTCCTGCCCGGCGACATAGATGTGATTATCCAGTGCCACCGGATCACTGGTGAGGCCGTACTGGACGACCTTGGCGATGGTCTGCCGGTCGATGCCCTTGGATATGGCGGCGCGTAGCGCTTTATCGGCCAGAATCGAGCCGGCGGCACCGTTGAATGTGAAATGAGACCAGCTCGGGGCGGGGGCGCGCCGGATTGAGATGCCCTTGGTGCGCTGCGCGATGGTCAGCTGGTCCACCGTACCGACTCCGGTCGCGTCAATCGTGTTGTTCTGCAGCGCCGGTAGCCGCGCGGCGTCATCGAGTACCAGGTAAGTGATGGTGTCCAAGCGCGGCCGCGCTCCCCACCACTTCGGATTGCGGGACAACACAATCCGCTGCGTGGTCCGATCCAGCGACGAAACGACGAACGGACCCGCCGAGGGACCGGGGCCCTGCAGTTGGCCCGTGTTGAACGCCTGTGGCGTGGCCGTCGTGCTTCTGGGCAGCAGCATGCCGTTGCCGGCGAACATGCCGCGCCACTCGGCGTATGGCTTGGCGAAGGTGACAATGGCCTGCCGGTCGTCGACACCCCGGGTCACCGACGCGACGCGATCAGCGCCGCTCGGCCCGGCGATCTCAAAAGCCTTGTCGGCGCCGCTGAGGGCGTGGATTTGGCTGGCGATGTCCTGCCAGGTGATCGGTGCGCCGTCGGACCACACCGCCTTGGGATTGATCGTGTAGGTAACAACCTGCGGGGCTGTCCCGGTGAGTTCGACGCTGGTGAAGTAGTCGGTATCGACTGTCGTCGAGCCGTCCGGCCCGATGATGAACGCGCGCGGCAAGGTCGCCTTCATCATTGCGGCGACCTCAGCCGAGTTGCCGTCGATGTGCAGGATGTTGAAATTCGGCGGAAAGTCGCTGAGCGCTAGCCGCAGGTTGCCGCCCTCTTGCAGCGTAGCGGGGTCTTGTGGGTTGACATCGCTGGTCGTGCCGATCGCAGCGTTATGGCCGGTTTCCGGGATCACGTTGATGGCTGGCGAGCACCCCGACAGCCCAAGTGCAACGACAAGAAGCGCTGTCGCGAGCCGGCTGGCATAGCGCCGAGGTCGACTCTGCATCCACAGTCCCGATTGTCCGCGAAACGAAGTCCTCAGCGCAGACTCGGCGCCGTGCCCGCAGACTCGAGGCGCTGAACACGATGCGGCCAGCCCCTGGGCCCGGCTAGACACGTTTACTCGGATCCGGTTGCGGCACCGCGCTCAGCAGGCGTCGTGTGTAATCGTGTTGCGGATTGCTGAAGATCTGCTGGCTGTCGCCCTGCTCGACGATCGCGCCGGCATACATCACGACCACCTGGTGCGCGAGGTGTTTGACCACCGAAAGGTCATGGGATACAAACAGATACGACAGGGCGAACTCCTCCTGCAGGTCGAGCAGCAGGTTGATGATCCCAGCCTGGATGGAGACGTCGAGGGCAGAGACCGGTTCGTCGAGGGCCAGGATTTTGGGCTGCAACGCCAACGCCCGTGCGATACCAATGCGCTGCTTCTGTCCACCGGAGAATTCGGCGGGATAGCGGGTTGCGTCCGCGCGGCGCAATCCCACGATGTCGAGCAACTCGGCCACCCGCGCGTTGGTGGCGCTTTTGCCGAACCCGTTGGCCTGCAACGGTTCGGCGAGCAGGTTAAAGACGGGCAGTCGCGGGTCCAGGGACGCTACCGGGTCTTGGAACACGACCTGGATGTCGCGCCGTAGCGATCGCCGGGCCGCCGGGCTCAGGGTGGCGACGTCGGTGCCGAGCACTTCGATCGATCCCGATTGTGGCGCAGCCAACTCCAGTATTTGCTCCACGGTGGTCGACTTGCCCGAGCCGGACTCACCGACGATGCCCAGTGTCCTGCCCTGCCGCAACTCGAAACTTACGCCGTCGACTGCGCGGACCTCGCCGACGGTACGACGCAAAACCACGCCCTTCGTCAGTCGGAAGGTCTTGACCAGATCACGCACCCGCACCACGACGGACGAGTCGCCGGATTCTGCGCGACGGGCCTCGGTGTTGACCCCATAGATGTCCGCGGCGCTGCGTCCGTTGACCTGGTCGGTGCGGATGCAGGCTGCCCGGTGATCAGTCCCGACCGGGAGCAGTTCTGGTTCCCCAGAACGACATTCGTCGATGGCCAGTGGACAGCGCGGCGCGAACGGGCATCCTGACTCGAGGGCGGCCAACGACGGCGGCGCGCCGGGTATGGGCACCAGCCGGGTGCCCTGCGCGGCGTCCAGCCGGGGAACTGAGCCCAACAACCCGACGGTATAGGGCATCTGGCGATCGCGGTAAAGATCGTGCACTTCGGCGGACTCAACGACCCGGCCGGCGTACATCACCAGCGCCCGGTCGGCGAACTCGGCGACCACACCGAGGTCGTGGGTGATGATGAGCACCCCGGCGCCGGTGATATCGCGCGCCGTTTTGAGTACCTCGAGGATCTGCGCCTGCACGGTGACATCCAGTGCGGTGGTGGGTTCGTCGCAGATCAACAAATCAGGATCGTTGGCGATCGCGATGGCGATGACCACCCGTTGGCGTTCGCCACCGGACAGTTCGTGTGGAAACGCGCGGGCGCGTCGCTCCGGCTGCGCAATACCCACCAGCTCAAGCAGTTCCACCGCGCGTCGGCGTGCGGCTTTCTTGCCGACGCGCGGCTGGTGGACTTCGATCGCCTCGGCGATCTGGTCACCGACGGTGTAGACGGGGGTCAGCGCCGACATCGGATCCTGGAACACCATGCCGACCGCCTTGCCGCGGAACCGCGACATCGCATCGTCGCCAAGACCCAGTAGCTCGGTGTCGTGCAACCGGACCGATCCGCGCACTTTCGCGTACTCCGGCAGCAGGCCCACCACCGCCATCGCCGACACGGACTTGCCCGATCCCGATTCGCCGACCATGGCGACGACTTCCCCCGGGTCGATGCTGTAGCTGATACCCCGCACCGCGGTAACCGCCTCGCCGTTCGTCGGGAAGGTGACGGCCAGGTCGGTCACTTCCAGCAGTGGGCTCATCAGGCACCACCTCGCAACCTCGCGCTGCCGGGGTCGAGCGCGTCGCGCAGGCCATCGCCGGTCAGGTTGGCGCACACCAGAATCAGCACCAAGACTCCGGCCGGAAACAAGAACACCCACGGAAATGTGGTTGCGGACTGGGTGCCGTTGGCGATCAAGGTTCCCAGCGACACATCCGGCGGCTGTATGCCGAAACCGAGAAAGCTCAGGCCGGTTTCGGCCAGGATGGCCGAGGCGACGTTGAGTGCGGCGTCGATGATCAAGATGGATGCCACGTTGGGCACCACATGGCCGACGATGATCCGGCGGCTGGACACACCCATATACCTTGCGGCCCGGATGAATTCGCGTTCACGCAAACTCATCGTCATGCCGCGTACCATGCGCGAGCTGACCATCCAGCCGAATCCGGCCAGCAGCACAACGAGCATCAGGATGTTGGCCGAGCTCTTGGTCCGCGGTGACACGATCGCAATCAGAATGAAGCTGGGCACCACCAGCAGCAGGTCCACCAGCCACATCAACACCCGGTCCCGCCAGCCGCCGAAATAGCCTGCAATCGACCCGACAGTGGCCGCAATGCCGGTGGAGATCACCGCTACACAGACACCGATCAGCATTGACTTCTGCATTCCCCGCAGGATCTGCGCCAACAAGTCTTGGCCCAGTGCGTTGGTGCCCAGCCAGTGATGGGTGTTCGGCGGCTGCAGCAACGCGTTGAAATCCAGGTCGTTGTAGGAATACGGCAGCACCGCGGGCAGCGTGTAGCAGCCAACGAACAGCAGCACCAGCAACGTCAGCGACGCCACCGCGAATCGGTTGCGCGCAAACCTGCGCAGTACCAGGGTGCGGCGCGAGGTGAAGTGGGCGACTTCTGAACCCGAGATCCCGTGGGCGCCATCGGTTTCGGCCTCAGAGGTCATGCGCGCCGTCCCCCACAAGTGGGAGGCGCCCCACTCCCCCGCAAGCGGGCGGTGCCCCCACTGCATCGTCGCCGGCGCGGGTCATGACACGCGGACCCTCGGATCAAGAGCTGCGTAGATGACATCGGAGAGCAGGCCGGCCAGCAACACCACCGCACCGCTGAACAGCGTGATCGCAGCGATGATATTGGTGTCCTGAGTCGCGATGCCCTGCACCAGCCATTCGCCCATGCCGTGCCAGCCGAAGATTTTCTCCACGAATACTGCTCCAGTGACCAGCCCGGCCACCCCGTAGGCGAAGAGGGTGGCCAGCGGTATCAGTGCAGTGCGCAGCCCATGTTTCAGCAGCGCGCGTCGGCGGGTGAGCCCTTTGGCACGTGCGGTGCGAATGAAATCCTGGCCGAGGACGTCGAGCATCGCATTGCGCTGATATCGGCTGTATCCGGCGGCTGCGATCAGCGCCAGCGTCAGCGAAGGCAGGATCAAATGCCGCAGCCGGTCGAGCAACTGATGCCCGGCACCGACGACCCCCGGTGACGTCTCTCCGGTGTAGTCGAAAAGTTGGACGCCGAGGGCCCAGTTCACCCGCAGGGCGCCAAGGATCAAGAGGCTGGCGATGACGAATGACGGGGTGCTGAGCACGAGCAACGCCAGCATGGTGACGACGCGGTCACTGAATCGGTACTGGCGGATAGCGCCCCACGCCCCGGCCGCGATGCCCAGCACGGTGCCCACCAGTGAACCAATGACCAGGAGCCGCAGAGTGACTCCGACGCGCCGCCAGAGTGTGGTGCCGACGGGCTGGCCGGTGATGGTCGTACCGAAGTCGCCGCGAACGGCGTGCGAGGCCCAGTGCGCGTACCGGATTGGGACTGGCTTGTCCAACCCGAGTGCGTGGGCCTTGGCGTCGATGACGGCTTGTGGTGGCCGTGGACTGCGCTGTAACAGGCTGTCCAGTGGCTTGAAGGCATAAGAAGTGAGGCAATAGGTCAAGAACGATGCCAGCGCCAGCAGCACGACGTAGTTGAGCACCCGGCGTGCCAGGAAGCGAATCATGCCCGACCGCACTGCCCGTGTCGCATTGGGACAGGTTAGCGAGCGAGGGGCATAGCGTCGCCCCAAAGCGCCTGGCCAGTATTTGCCCTTCTGATCCGGCTGATTTTCATGCATGAAATGCACGTGATCGGTTGTTAAAATCCACCGCGGCACGGGTCTGTGCAGCAAATGCGGCAAATTTCAGGCCGCGAAACTCCCGAGGAGGCTGGCATGACGGTCACCGATGATTACCTGGCCAACAACGCCGGATACGCGAGCACCTTCAAGGGCCCACTGCCCCTGCCGCCGAGCAAACACGTCGCGATCGTCGCCTGCATGGACGCCCGGCTCGACGTCTATCGCGTCCTCGGTCTCAACGAGGGGGAGGCCCACGTCATCCGCAATGCCGGCGGAGTCGTCACCGACGACGTCATCCGCTCGCTGGCCATCAGCCAACGGTTGCTCGGAACTGTCGAGATCATCCTGATTCATCACACCGACTGCGGGATGCTCACCTTCACCGATGATGATTTCAAGCGCACCATCCAGGAGGAAACCGGGGTCAAACCGCCGTGGGCGGCCGAGGCTTTCCCGGACATCGCCGAGGACGTCCGGCAATCGTTGCGCCGCATTCAGGCCAGTCAGTTCGTGACCAAGCACGTATCCCTGCGCGGATTCATCTTCGACGTCGCCACCGGCAAGCTCGAGGAAATCACGCTTCCCGGCGACGATGCAGCCCGCGTAGCGGGGTGAGGTGGAGCCGGGCAATAGATGTAGCGGTCAACCGACCTTATACGTCGCGAGGGCTTTGGCGACCAGCCTGCCCGCTGGGTCGACTACCTCGGCCTCGCAGTTGACCAGCGACCGGCCGCGCCGCAGGACCCGGCCGACGCCGATCACATCGGTGGCCCGAGCCGGCGCCATGAAATCCAGCGCCATTGACACCGTCACACCCCGTAGCTCGGGGGGCGCTTCGACGCCGCACCACGCCGCAGCCATGACGGTGAGATCGGCGAGGGTGGCGATGGCACCGCCATGGACCATGTCACCGATGGTCACGTTGGAGGGATCCCACGGCAGCCGCAACCTGACTTCGTCGTCGTCGAGCTGGTCCGCAACGATGCCCAGCTTGGCGACAAACGGCGATTGGGGGAGGAACTGCGCGATGACGTCGCGACCGCTAGGCGCTGCGGGCGGGCCAGAAGGTCCAGAAGGAGAAGTCATCCGTCCATGCTTTCGCACCGCGCGCCAGCCGCAACAGGGTTGCCGCCGCTTCTGACGTGATGCGCCCCATGGCCGGTGTCTGTGCCATGTGGATCGGCACATCAGACCTTGACTTGACAGCGCCCGCGCGGGCTGGTGCTATATATGGCAAAGATGCTAAACATGGTCAGTTCTGCCAGGTTTATACACAAGGAAGCTTATGACCACCGATCTGAAGGTTGGCCCTGCGGCTGGCCAGTACGAATTGAGCCATCTCCGCTCGCTGGAGGCAGAAGCGATCCACATCATTCGGGAGGTTGCCGCGGAGTTCGAGCGGCCCGTGCTGCTGTTCTCGGGCGGGAAGGACTCCATCGTCATGCTGCACCTGGCGCTCAGGGCGTTCCGTCCCGGGCGGTTGCCGTTCCCGGTGATGCATGTCGATACCGGCCATAACTTCGACGAGGTCATCGCGGCCCGCGACGAGTTGGTAGCCGAACACGGGGTGCGCTTGGTGGTCGCCTCGGTCCAGGATGATATCGACGCCGGCCGCGTCGTCGAGCCGCGGCAAGGACGCAACTCGATCCAGACCGTGACGCTGCTCCGCGCCATCCGGGAGAACAAGTTCGACGCCGCGTTCGGTGGAGCGCGCCGCGACGAGGAGAAGGCCCGCGCCAAGGAGCGGGTGTTCAGCTTCCGCGACGAGTTCGGCCAATGGGACCCGAAGGCCCAGCGACCGGAGCTGTGGAACCTCTACAACGGCCGGCACCACAAGGGTGAGCACATTCGGGTGTTCCCGCTGTCCAACTGGACCGAGTTCGACATCTGGTCCTATGTCGGCGCCGAGAACATCGCGTTGCCGTCGATCTATTTCGCCCATCGGCGCAAAGTGTTTCGCCGCGACGGAATGTTGCTTGCTGTCGACCGGCACATGCAGCCACGCGCCGACGAGCCGGTGTTCGAGGAAACGGTGCGTTTCCGCACCGTTGGGGACGTCACCTGCACCGGATGTGTGGAGTCGACGGCTGTCACCGTGGACGAGGTCATCGCCGAGACCGCGCTGTCCCGGCTGACCGAACGCGGGGCAACCAGGGCTGACGACCGGATCTCGGAGTCGGGAATGGAAGACCGCAAGCGGCAGGGTTACTTCTGATGGCGACACTACTGAGGCTCGCCACCGCGGGTTCGGTCGACGACGGCAAGTCCACACTGATCGGGCGCCTGCTCTACGACTCCAAGGCCGTGATGGAAGATCAGTGGGCGTCGGTGGAGCAGACGTCCAAGGAGCGTGGGCACGAATACACCGATTTGGCGCTGGTGACCGACGGCTTGCGGGCCGAACGCGAGCAGGGCATTACGATCGACGTCGCCTACCGCTATTTCGCCACTCCCAAGCGAAAATTCATCATCGCCGACACCCCGGGCCACATCCAGTACACCCGCAACATGGTGACAGGTGCGTCGACGGCCCAACTGGTGATTGTGCTGGTCGATGCCCGGCATGGCCTGTTGGAGCAGTCGCGCCGGCACGCCTTCCTGGCGTCGTTGTTGGGCATCCAGCACATTGTGCTTGCGGTGAACAAGATGGACCTGATCGGCTGGGACAGAGACAAATTCGAGTCGATCCGGGATGAATTCCACGCCTTCGCCGCACGTCTGGATGTGCACGACGTGGCCACCATCCCGATTTCTGCACTCCACGGCGACAACGTGGTGACCAAGTCAGATCACACGCCCTGGTATGAGGGACCGGCGTTGCTGTCGCATCTCGAGGAGGTCTACATTGCCGGTGACCGCAATCTGGTCGACGTGCGGTTCCCTGTTCAGTACGTCATCCGGCCACACACCCACGCACATCAAGATCACCGCAGCTACGCGGGCACCGTGGCCAGTGGAGTGATGCGGCCGGGAGATGAAGTGATCGTGCTGCCGATCGGCAAGGTCACCCGGATCACCGCGATCGACGGGCCGAACGGGCCGGTGGAAGAAGCGTTCCCGCCGATGGCCGTGTCGATGAGCCTTGCCGACGAGATCGATATCTCGCGCGGCGACATGATCGCCCGCACCAACAACCGGCCCAGAATCGCGCGGGAGTTCGACGCGACCGTGTGCTGGATGGCCGACAACGCGGCACTAGAGGCCGGCCGCGACTATCTCATCAAGCACACCACCCGGACCACGCATGCGCGGGTAACCGCATTGGACTACCGACTCGATGTGAACACCCTGCATCGCGACAAGAGCGCAACAGCGTTGAAGCTCAATGAACTCGGTCGCATTTCGTTGCGCACCCAGGTGCCTCTGTTGCTCGACGAGTACACCCGCAATTCGAGCACCGGCTCGTTCATCCTCATCGATCCGAACACGAACGGCACGGTGGCCGCGGGCATGGTGTTGCGTGATGTGGCGGCGCAGACCGCAAGCCCGAACACCGTGCGGCACAAGTCATCGGCGGTCGCCGAGGCCCGGCCGCGGGGCAAGACGGTGTGGTTCACCGGCCTGTCCGGTTCCGGCAAATCGTCGGTGGCCATGCTGGTCGAGCAGAAGCTGCTCGAAAACGGCACTGGTGCTTACGTTCTCGACGGCGACAACCTGCGACATGGCCTCAACGCCGACTTGGGCTTCAGCATGGCCGACCGCGCGGAGAATCTGCGCCGGCTGGCGCATGTGGCGGCGTTGCTCGCCGACTGCGGCAACGTCGTGCTGGTACCGGCGATCAGCCCACTGGCCGAGCAACGCGAACTGGCTCGTAAAGTGCATGCCGACGCCGGCTTCGACTTCGTCGAGGTGTTCTGTGACACCCCGATCGAGGAATGCGAGAAGCGCGATCCCAAGGGCTTGTATGCCAAAGCGCGCGCCGGTGAGATCACGCAGTTCACCGGCATCGACAGCCCTTATCAGCCGCCGACGAATCCTGACCTGCGGCTCACCCCGGACCGTACCCCGGAGGAGCAGGCGCAACGGGTCATCGACCTGCTCGAATCGCGGGCTTAGCACTGGCGTATCCCACATCGGTACGCCGCGCGGACCGCATCGTCGCCAGGCTGCGTCCAAATGCCCGGGTTGGGTGGCACAATCCAGAGAGTGCGCATGTCAGCGAAGGCGGAGTACGCGGTGCGGGCGATGGTCCAGCTGGCCACGGCCACCAGTGGCGCGCTGGTCAAGACCGACGACTTAGCCCAAGCGCAGGGCATACCGCCGCAATTCCTCGTCGACATCCTCACCAATCTGCGCACCGACCGCCTGGTGCGAAGCCATCGCGGTCGCGAAGGTGGCTATGAACTGGCCCGTCCCGGCAACCAGATCAGCATCGCCGACGTGCTGCGCTGCATCGACGGACCGCTGGCCAGTGTCCGCGACATCGGGCTGGGCGACCTGCCCTACTCAGGGCCGACCGCGGCGCTAACCGACGTCTGGCGGGCGCTGCGGGCCAGCATGCGGTCGGTGCTGGAAGAGACAACCCTCGCTGACGTCGCCACCGGCGCCCTGCCCAAGCACGTCGCGCAACTAGCGGATGACTATCGAAATCAGGAGAAGCTGCGGCACGGCACACCACGCACCGGCGACTAGGCGGGCATTCCCCAACGCTCAGCCGTCTGATCCGTAGGGGCGAGTAAGGATCTCCATGGCATGCCCAGAGGGATCCAGAAAGTACACCCCGCGCCCGCCGTGGTTGTGGTTGATCTCGCCGGGCCGGTTTTGCCCGGGGTCTGCCCAGTGCTGCAGGTCGCGGGACTGGATCTTGCTGTAGATCGCGTCGAACTCCTGCTCGGATACCAGGAACGCGTAGTGCTGCCGCGGGATCTCCCTGCTTTCGGCGACGTCTGCGTAATCGAGATTAACGCCGTGCTCGAGTGCGACAACCATGAAGTGGCCGAATGGCTTTGGGCTGGGCAGGCCGAACAACTCGGCAAGAAATTCGGCGGACTCCCGCTTGTCGCGTGACGCAACAATGGTGTGGTTGAAACTGATGGTCATAGTTCCTCCCAGTCAACCACTCGCGGCGCAGCGCGACAACGCGCGAAGCGTTACTGGGCCCTGTCCAATGCCTACTTCGGCGCCGTGAGCTCCAAGGCGATGTTGTCGGGGTCGCGGAATTCCAGGATGTATGACGGCCCGATGTCTTTGACCGGCTCGTGCGGCACGCCGAGTTCGTCGAGATGTGCTGCTGCGGCATCTAATTCGGCCTTATGGCTGAGCCGGAACGCTAAGTGGTCGAGGCCGACGCGATCCTCGTCGAAGCGGTCCGTGGCAACCGGCCGCAGTCCGAGTAGCGTGCCGCCGAGGTCGTAGATGACGCCGCCGAACAGGAAGCTCAACTGGTTGCGGGCTGCTTCGTCGGCGTTCTCGGGAACCTCCAGCAATACCGGCCAACCGAACACGCTCTCGTAGAACTGCCGGGATCGCTCAATATCGGTGACGGTCAGGCGGACATGCGCGATGGAAGTACTGGTTAAACCCACCTGCCCCATGCTTCCACTCCAGGGACTCCGTGTTTGCAAACATGCCAGAATCGCCGTCGTGCAGATAGCAATGACCATGCCCGTGATGGAGCCGGACTTGGATGCGACGGTGTTGGAGGACTGGGCGCGCACGATCGACGAGGGACCTTTCTCGTCGCTGTGCTGGGGCGAGCGCATCGCATTCGAAAACCCGGACAACCTGACGCTGCTCGGTGCGCTGGCCGCCTGGACCAATCGGGTACGGCTGCTGACGACCGTGATCGTGCCGCAACTGCACGACCCGGTCATGCTGGCCAAGGCGCTGGCGACCGGAGACATGCTGTGTGGCGGGCGGCTCACCGTCGGGATCGGAGTGGGCGGCAGGCACGAGGACTACCAGGCCGTGGGCGCGGACCCGGCGACGCAGACGATGCGCGCCATGGCCGAACGGGTGGCGGTGATGAAACGGGTGTGGGCCGGGGAGAAGATCACGGACTCGGTGCTGCCGGTCGGGCCGTCGCCGGTCCAGGCCGGTGGTCCGCCGCTGTTCGTGGGCAGCATCGGGCCGAAGACCGTCCGCAGCGCCGCCGCCTGGGCCGACGGGCTGGCCGGCACCACGTTGGACCTCGACGTCGCCAAGCAGAACGAGCTGTTCGACGTGGCGCGCGAGGCGTGGGCGCAGGCCGGCAAGCCGAGACCGCACCTGGTGACGTCGTTCTGGTTCGCGTTCGGCTCGCCGGAGCAGGCCCGTGCCCAGGTGCACCGTCATCTGCGGCGCTATATGAACTGGATACCGGCCGAATACGTCGACGCGATGGCGCCGATGACCGGCTGGGCCGGCAGTGACGACGAGCTGCTGGCGGTACTGCGGAAGTTCGAGGAGATCGGCACCGACGAGGTTCAGCTCATCCCGACGAGTTCAGACGTCGACCAGCTGAGTCGCGCGGCGGACGTGGCTGGCCGGCTCTGAGCGGGACCGCAACGGCAGGAGCGCGGTGGTTCAGCTTGCCTCTGCTTCCGATGGGCGCTGATCGCCAATATCGGGTTGCTGGGGAGGCTGACCCTTACGCAGTGTCGCCAACAACTCGCGGTACGGGCCGACGACGTAGACGGTGTCGCCGCCACGAAGCCAGGCGTCGCGTCGCGGGTGTAGTTCGACGGGCGCGTCCTGTCGGGTGATCGCGATGACGCGGGTGTGGGTGGACAGTTCGAACATCTGCAGCCCATCGAGTTCGCTGCCGGCCGCCACATGCATTCCGCCGACCACGAAGGAGCGCTGCCCGACCGAAAATGTGCCCAGCACTTGCAGGCCCATTGCGGCGCCGATGAACCATGGTGCGGCCAGTTCGACCGTCGACCGCACGTTTTCGAATCCGAACCGCTGCGCTACCGCGGCCCCCAGCGCGCGGTCGTATACGCGCAGCACAAGCGGAACGTCGGGCCGGTGGACTTCGGGCATCACCCGGGGTCCCAACATCTCGCGCAGCATGATCCCGGTCTCGATGTTCACCATGTCGTCCTGGGTCAGCACCGCGACCGCGCGGGCCCGGTCGATGCCGGCCGATTCCAGTGTCTGGCGCAGCGTGGCGTCGCCGAAGATCACTGGCACATCAAGTTCGGCCGCCGACGACAGGAAGCGGTTGTTCTCGTCCCGCTCGATGACCGCGACGTCGTAGCCGGCGGCGGTCAGATCGCCGGCGACGCGACTGCCGAACGAGCCCAGCCCGACGACGATGACGTGATTGCGCAGATGGCGCGCCCGCCGGCGTCCAGCCGAGTGGGCGAAGCGGCGCGATAACAGCAGGTCCGCGATGAACGCGACAAGGAGCGCAGTGGTTGTCACGCCGGCAAACATCAACATGATGCTGAACAGCCGCAGCCAGGTGGGCTGCTGCAGGAAGCTGAAGTCGCCGTAACCCACCGTCGCGATCGTCTCGGTGCTGAAATACAAGGCGTCGACCCACGTCATCCTCGGGTGAGGCTGGTAGGCAAAGCGCAAGACGACCGTTGACCCGATCAGCAGGCACGCCGCGGCCAATAACGCGCGCGCGAACATCGGGTTGACGTCGTCGCGCAGGGCGCGTGCGGCATCAAGCACTCGCCGCACCCGGGGTCGGCGTGAGCGCGTTGTGGTTGGCCGCGGGACCTTGATGCCGCGGGCGGCCAATTCGTCGGCGGTACCGATCATCGCGGTCCAGTCGCCCGCATGCACCGGCAGATCCCGGCCCGGACATGCCACCACCTCGCCCGGGGCGGCGCAGTTCTCGCCGTGAATCACCGCCACCGGTGCCAGGTCGCCGTAGATCTCGCGCAGCGTCGCATCGTGCGGTGCCTCGCTGCCTGACACAACGAATTCGATGCCCGCCGCCTCAAACGGGTGCACGGTGTGCGCCAGGCAGGCCTCGACGACCGATGGCGCCGCGAGGTCCGCGACGTCCAGAATCGCGCCGGGGCGCTTATCGGCGGCCATCGCTGTCCGCAGTACGTCATTGGCCAGTCGTGCGACTACCCGCACGCCGGGGTTGGCTTTCCTTGCCAGCAGAGCGATTTCGAGATTTGTCGCGTCGTCGTCCCCGGCGCAGATCACGGCGCGAGCGCGGGCCACCCCGGCGTTGGCCAGCTCGGCGACGGTGGTGAGCTTGACGATGTGCACACCGGCGTTGTTGAGCTCTTCGACGATCGTCGTCGCCAGCGCGTCGTCACCGCTGACGATGATGTGGCCGCGCATATTCACGCACGCTTCGCCGCAATGACATCAACCTTGTCGAGGACACGGTCTCGGCCGTTCCGCCGTGGCACTGAGTCGTCCGGCATAAACCCCCACCTCTGGTGACTTGGCGTTCTTTCGTAGCTATGACTATCGGACACCATGCCGATTCATGCCACTGCGACACCTCGGTGCGTCAAGACGGAACCGTATCGCGACGTGAATTGCCATGCGGACGCGCGGGCTATTCCATAGCGGTATGGCGCAGCAAAGGTACAGGGTGACCGAATTGCGACCCCATACCTCAGCTGATTCCGGGTTGAGCGGCCAACGCAACCATCAAACCCGCTTCGGAAATCAATACCGGAGTGCCGCAGACAGATTCGCGCACCGACCGGTAGCCCCTTGGCTTGTGGAATACTCGGGCCATGCCCACAGCGCGGCGCGGCCACAGCGGTATCGATATCGCCGCACCTCCTGACCTCGTATACGACCTCATTGCGGACGTCACCCGGATGGGTGAGTGGAGCCCGGAGTGTTATCGGTGCGAGTGGCTGGACGGGGCAACCGCAGCGGCCGCGGGCGTGCGGTTCCGCGGGTACAACCGGCTCGGCTGTCTGAGCTGGGAAAGAACGGCGGTGGTGAATACCGCCGACCGCGGCCGCGAATTCAGCTTCACCACCGTCAACGACGATGCCGGTCGCGAGGAAACACGTTGGCGCTACTCGTTGCAGCCGTCACCGTCCGGAACGTTGCTTACCGAGTCTTTTGAGTTCCTGTGGTGCTCAGTTGCCAACAGACTTGCTGAGGCTCTTGTCCCTCGAGGACGTCAAGTCAACCGGGGCATCGAGGAGACGCCGCGGCGCGTCAAGCGTGCCGCCGAGACACCGGCCTGATGCAAGTCTTTTACACGACCTGAACGTCGGACGGCGACCAAAACGCCCGCATCGAGGTGATCTTGGCGTCCTCGTTGAAAATCATCATCGAGATGGGCGAGATTTGGGTGCGGCTGTCACCGGCGTCGAGCCTGAGGTGCCACAAGAACGCCGCCTCGCTGCCAGCGACCCGCAGTTCGGCGAGTTCGGTTTCTTTCTTGGCGTCTTGGAACCCTGCGTAGAACTCGCGGATGGCCTCGTGGCCGCGCCGCAGGTCCGATCCGATCGGATCCTCGATGGTGGCGTCGGCGGCGTAAAGGGTCACGACGTCGTCAGCGGTGCCCTTGGCGACGAACTCGAGGTAGCGATTGACTGTCTCTGCGATGGCTTCCCGGGATGGCATGGCTTCGGACGCTACCCCGCGCCGTGACCGCCGCGTCGGTGCGGTATTCACGGCGATACTGGCGGTGTGCCTTTCATCGAACGGATCGCTTCCCGCGAGATATATCGGAACCCGTGGATGGTGCTGCGCGAGGACGACATCCGCCGCTCTGACGGCAGCGCCGGCATCTACAGCGTGGTGGACAAGCCGACCTACGCGCTAGTGCTGCCGTACGACGGGCATCGTTTCCGGTTGGTCGAACAGTTCCGGTATCCCATAGGCGCGCGGCGCTGGGAGTTTCCGCAGGGGACCGCTCCCGATCTGGCCGACGCCGAACCGTCGGAGTTGGCCGAGCGGGAGTTGCGCGAAGAAACGGGACTATGCGCAATGTCGTTCGAAGTGCTCGGCCAGCTCGATGTCGCTCCCGGAATGTCCAGTCAGCGCGGGTGGGTGTTCCTGGCCACCGGAATCGCCGAGGGCGAAGCGGATCGTGAGCACGAGGAACAGGACATGCGCAGCGCGTGGTTCTCGCGCGAAGACGTCGAGCAGATGATCCGTTCAGGAGTGATCACCGACGCGCAGTCAATCGCCGCCTACGGACTGTTCCTGTTGCACAGGCGATGAATTCTGCGGCTGGCATCGGTCAACACTGCTATGACGATCACACAGCGCAATCTCGACGGATATGGAGCGCCCACGATTGAATGGGCCCGCGTCAAGGCCGTGCTGGACAGTCAACTGACGCAGGGGCCAGGCAGCGGCGGTCCGCAACGCCACACGACGTGGCTCACGACGATCAATCCCGACGGCAGCCCGCACGTGATGCCGGTGGGGGTGGTTCAGCGCGCCCGCAGCTGGTACTTCACCTCCGGCTCGGCGACCAGGAAATCTCGCAACTTGTCCCGCGACCCCAGATGCGTGGTCAGCATCGCGACCGGCCCGTTCGACCTCGTCATCGAAGGTGTCGCCGAGCCTGTCACCGATGCGGGCGAATTAATTTCCGTCGCAGAGGCTTTCGTCCAGTCCGGATGGCCAGCCGAAGTCGCGGGCGACGCGCTCACGGCGGACTACAGTGCCCCGTCGGCCGGCCCGGCACCCTGGTACGTCGTTCGGGTAAAGCCATCGACGGTGTTCGCACTCGGCACGTCGGAACCGTTCGGCGCCACAAAGTTCCAGCTGGACTGATTAAGCCCGCGCCTTCGAAAGGCTCGATCGTATCCGTGCCGATATCTCGTTGCGTCATCGAACCCGCAGCATTGACACGATGCGTCCGCGATCGAGGCGTGGTATTCGACTGGCTTCAGTGCTCGGCGCCGTCGCACTCGCGGTCTTCGGCACTCCTGCTGTTCCGGTGCATGCGGCGATGCCGTCGTGGGACGGGAAATACTCGCTGGTGCGGTACGCCGTCAACAAGTCCGGTACCAGCGTGGCCGCCAGCCAAGCCGAACCCACCTTCAGTGCCGACTACGTCTTCGTGACTGTCGTGCACGTCTGGCAAGTGCGTCGCCACCGCCACCAACGGACCCACGCCCAAGAACCCGACGCTGCCCCAGCCGTCTCACTACAACTGGGACGGAGCTAGGTGGGTTGAGCACTTCGACTTCCAATGGGACTGCTACATGGGAGAAGGCGTTCCCAAAGCATGGGCACCCGCGAAATCGTGGGCCTTCTACACGCCCCAGCCGAACGGGTCATTGCGCGGTACCTGGCACACCGACATCAGCACTGGTCCTTGCGCTGGCTCCGTCGAAATGCCGGTAGCGGCGTTTCCTGCGGGAACCCGATGACGGAGGCCACCCACATACGCGGCGCGGCGCGTCAACAGACCAAGGCGGGGGCCCACCTGGGGCCCCCGCATCATGGTGGTCGCTGTTAGGTCGAGGTGACGTACTGCGGGCAGTAGGCCGACGCGGCGTCGACAGCAAACGTGTTGGCGCCCTTGGCGCTCAGACCCGTCGCCTGGGCCACCGCGTTGATGACCTCACGGCTCGAGTGGCCCTGGTCGAGGGCGTTGCAGACGGCGTGCGCATCGTTGACGGCGACCGACGCGCTTGGCGGCGTGATCCCATCTGTCTGTAGCTGAGCGAGGAACGCGTCATCGACCGAGCTTGCGCTGGCGGCGCCGGCGAAGCCGAGGGCCGCCAAGCCAAGTGCGGCGGCGGACAGGGTGGTGCCGGCGATGGAGGCGGTGAAACGGCGAGTGAACATTGGGCTCTCCTTGTGCTGATGTGAGTTGGTGGTGGACGCTTGTTTGCGCTGAACTCAGAATCGGCACCGGGCCTTTACGGTTTCTCAACAAATCCTTGACGAAATCTCAACAGGAGAGCGCCCAGGAATGGATCGCCTAGGAGCGGATCGGTGGGCGACCGCGCGATGACCTGTTCGACCAGAATCGTCCTCGTCCGTTACTGGTGGAACGCTCCGACATCACCAGAGCGCGCGTCGCATCTTCTCCGGTTGGGACGCTGGCCCTCGCAACCGCTAACGCTAACGCCGCAGCAGAAGCTGCTTCAGTTGCTCCGGATGCGTGGCGAGTGGGAGAAGTAGGTGAGTCATATGACTCAAGAGAGCGTGGGGAGCAAGGTATCAAAGGTCCTGTCTCAGTCGGCAGGGTCAGTCCCTAACCCGCTGCAATGAGCGATCAGTCTGCGGCCGCATTCCGGACCGGGAATTGGCTGGCAGACGTATGGTCGCTGCATGCCGTTGCGTATGTCGATCCGCACAAGAAGCACGGCCGCTGGTACAAGGCCTTGGAGAACTTTGCTCGGTCGCGGCCGGGACAGTTCTACGCGCGTCATGTCGCATGCCGTATCGACCCGTGGCGCTATCCATCAGTCCTTGGCGGGGCTTCCACCGCTCCGTTAGTGACCACGGGCGCAAAATCTGGGCAACGGCGAGAGCACCAGATCACCTACTCCATGACGGACCAGACCCGATCGTGACCGCCTCGAACTACGGCGGGCCCAAACGCCCCCAGTGGGACTACAACCTCAAGGCGCATCCGGAATGCGAACTGGGCGGTGACAAATTCTGGCGATCGAGATCACCGACCCCGACGACGCACGCGTCTATGGGTTTGCGGAGAAGGTCTACGCCGGTTGGTATGACTATCGTGCGAAGACAGACCCCATCGGCCGTCATATCCCCGTCTTTCGGCTGAAACCACGTTAGCCCGTTCCGGCGACGCAGACCATGCGCGGGATGGCTGAACACGTGGCGGTGATGAAGCGGGCGTGGGCAGGTGAGAAGCCCACAGAGTCGGTGCGGCCTTTCGAGCCGCCGCCGGTTCAAGACGTCGGCCCACAGCTGCTGGTCGGCACGATGGGCCCGTAACCGTTCCGGGCGCTGCGAGTTGGGCCGACGGGCTGGCCGGCACGACGCTCGACCTCGATGTCGAGGTGGTCAGCGCACTCTACGAGGTGGCCAGAAGGTCCTGGGCGAAGTGGGCAAGCCACCGCCGTATTTGGCGACGTCGTTCTGGTCCGCGGTGGGGCGCAAGGACGTAGCGCGCGATCAGGTGCACCGACATCTGCGCCGATACATGAACTGGATTCCTACCCAGTACATCGACGAGATGGCGCTGTCCACCGGCTTCGCCGGCAGTCAGGATGAGTTGCTCGAGACGTTGCGCGCGTTCGCCGAGATCGAAGCCGACGAGGTGCATCTGTCCAACCGGCGATGACGTCGACCAGTTACACGACGTCGCCGAGGTTGTGGCCGATCCTTCAGCGTCTTAGCGTAATTCGGTGACTGTGACGTTGGCGCCTTTCGAGTGAGCCACCACCCCGGGCGCGCTCGGGTCGCTGGTTTCCGGCACGGTCACACTCGTCTCGCCAGCACGCCCCTCGGATTGGGCGCGCACTCGATACGGACCCGGGACGGGTAGCCCCACATTCACGTCGCCGCCGGCGATCGCTTCGGTAGTGCGGGGCGCCACACGGAACTCCACTGAGATGCCGCCGGATTCGGTGTCTGCTTTGAACGATTCGGTGACGGCGATCGGGGTTCTGGTCGTGATGTCACCGCGGCGGACGTTGACATAGACGCGACGGGCGGAGCCGCCGAGAGTGACAGCGCCGTCGGTATTGGCCACCAGCTGATCGAGGTTGGCGTCGGTGGACAGCGAGCCGGTCCGCTGCTTGACCGTCACGCTCAATTCTCGTGCGACACCGGGCGGGAGAATGACCTTGAGTTCTCCGGAGAAGTTCAACCGCAGGAGCCCGGAACCACTGTCGCGAAGCGTGACTCGGCTACCGGCGTCGTCCTTGGCGACCGCCAGCTGCGGGTGGTCGGTGCTGGTGACCACACGCAGGTCGACGCGGGGCTCTTTGGCGTCGACGTCGGTGGTGAGGCGGACGACCACCGGGACGTCGCCGGTGTCGACGGTCAGCAATCGCACGCTGGCTGGCAGCCCCTGCGTGTCGGTGACGACGCGAATGCTGCCGAGTCCGAACGCAAGAGCGCAGAGGCTGGCCAACGTGCCGAGGGATACCAAGGCTGCCAGGACGACGAGCAGGACGCGCAATGCCGTTCGGCCGCCGCTGGACAGTGCGGGCGGCGAAGGAGCCGGCGCCGGGGAAGGGGGGGCACCCGGCACCGGACCGTAGGGTGCTATCTGGTGGGCGACGTCGATGCTGCTCAGGGCTGCTCCTGCTCTTGGGCGTCGAGGTGGGCGGCGGCGCGCTTGAGCATCAGTACCGTGTCGGCCTTGGTGGTGTGCGCGTCATCGTTGTAGGCGTTCACACTCGGCCAGGCCGGCGCGGCGGCGGAATTGGCCAGCCGCAGCAGCAGGCACTCCAGCCGATAGACCTGCTCGTGCGCCGCGTGGGGCTGCCCGCCGTGCCAGTAGCCCGCCGCCGTGCGTAGCGCCCCCACCAGGCAGAAGCTGCACGGGGTGGCCGCGGGCTCGGTGCGCACCCGGTAGCCCCCCGCGCCGACGTGCTCGGTGCGCACCCGCACCCAGTCGCCCGGCGAGTCGACGGCGGGGTGCACCTCGGTGCCGTCGGCGTCGCGGCAGTAGGTGCCCTGGGTCCACCCGCCGTCGGCCTCGATGAGCGCCAACGCGTCCTCGATCACCTCTCGGTCGGTCTTCATTCTGATCCTCTCAGCAGCAGCGGCTCGGAGAAGGGCAATCGCCGTCATGATTTTCAATCCTTTCGGTTAAGACTCGAGGTAGCGCAGAACGGCCAGGACACGGCGGTTTTCGGTGTCATCGGCGACCAGCTCCAACTTCGTGAAGATGGAGGCGATGTGTTTCTCGGCGGAACCGGTCGACATGTGCAGGGTGGCGGCGATCGCCGAGTTGGTCCTGCCTTCGGCCATCAGCTGCAGTACCTCGCGTTCGCGGGGGGTGAGCTGATCAAGCACGCTGCGGCGACGCGACCGCGCGAGGATTTGGGACACAACCTCGGGGTCGAGCAGAGTCCCGCCGCTACCGACGACCGTGACCGCGTCCAGGAACGCCGGTACGTCGGCAACGCGGTCCTTGAGCAGGTAGCCGAAGCCGCGGGTGTCCGAGGCGATCAGGTCGGCGGCGTAGCGCTCTTCGACGTAGTGCGACAACACCATTACCGGCGACTCGGGATTCTGGCTGCGCAGCAGCGCGGCGGCGCGGATTCCCTCGTCTGTGAACGTTGGCGGCATCCTGACATCGACGATCGCAAGATCGGGGTGGGTCTCGTTGACCAGGCGCAGCAGGTTTGAGGCGTCGGCCACGCTGGCCGCCACCTCGTGGCCAGCGTCGATGAGGATGCGTTCGATGCCCGCGCGCAGCAGCGCCGAGTCCTCGGCGATCACGATTCGCATGGCAGCACCGCGGTAACAGTGGTGGGCCCGCTGACGGGACTGGAAACCGTGAATGTGCCGCGGGCGGCGCGCACCCGATCGGCCAGACCACGCAGGCCGGTGGCGGTCTCGCTGTCGGTAACCCGCGCGCCGCCGCGGCCGTCGTCGAACACCGAGACGTGGAGCTTGCTTTCGGCCTGGTCGAGCCACACGGTGACGACGGCACGCGACGCCTGTGCGTGCTTGGCGGCGTTGGTGAGCGCCTCGGCGACGACGAAGTACGCGACGGATTCGGTCTCCGCGCGGACGCGCCGGGGTAGGTCGATGTCCAGCGTTGTCTGGACGGCGGCGCGCTGCACCACCGATGAGAGCGCGGCGTCCAGGCCACGGTCCGAGAGAATTGTCGGCGCGATGCCGCGCACGACGTTGCGTAGTTCCACCAGAGCGGTTTTCGCGTCTTCATGGGCCTCGGCGATCAGCGCCTTGGCGGCTCCCGGGTCAGTATCGAGCTTGGTTTGGACGAGGCCGATTGTCATCGCGAGCGACACGAGCCGCGGCTGCACACTGTCGTGCAGGTCGCGTTCGATGCGGTATCGCTCGGTTTGTGCCGATGTCACTGCCCCCAGCCTGGCGTCGGCGAGCGCGTTCACTTCGTGTTGCAGCATCGCGGTTGGCGACGGCGAGAGCAGCCAGCGGTCGATCTTGGCGTCGAGAATGGGCGCGAACACCACGATTGCGGCGGCAGCCGCCAATGCGATAACAGCCAGCGGCCACGCCAGCGCGGGCGGAATAAATGACAGTCCGGCGTCGTCGTCGCTGCGGTTCACGGCGATCGCGAAGGTCGGTGCCAGTAACGCGAACGCCAGCAGAACCAACGCGAGACCGGCGGCCGCGAGGTCGTACACCATCCGAAGAAAATGGTGTGCGCAGCCCTTCCAGAACCGGGCGCTGCTGATGTCCAGCCTGAGCTGGTGGAGCCAACGTTGAAAGCCGGTGTAGCGGGACATCTTTCGGAGCGGTACCGGAATATCCATGCTGAAGACGGCCTCGCTACGCCGACGCTCGAGCCACTCCACGCCGCGCATCAGGTAGACGAACACGAGCAAGGCGAGCACGAACCCGATCACTGTTGGGATCATCGAGATCCCGACGATCACGATCATGATCGGCAGCCATAGCCAAACCGTGCCGATCGCCGCGCCCGCGATCATCGACGCGCTGGGCACGAGGCCGATGCGACGGATCGCCGGCGGCGTCGCCGTGTCGGTCGTGATCGGCTCGGCGACTTGATCCCTGACTGCGGCCATACCTCCAACGTACGGAGCGGAGCGGCGAGATAATACGCCGTTTACGGCGATCATCGGCGCGCTGGGCACGAGGTCGATGCGACGGATCGCCGGCGGCGTCGCCGTGTCGGCCGTGATCGGCTCGGCGACTTGATCCCTGACTGCGACCATACCTCCAACGTACGGAGCGCCGCGGCGAGACAACACGCCGTTTACCGGACAAGTTGACGGGGGTTAACCCCCAGGTCTTCCTTCGCGAGCTGAGGAGCGTGGCCGCCACGCCGAGAAATAGGCGGCTTCGCGCACGCTCGATAGAGACGTTTGGCACCCAAATGTCACGTGTGTAATTCAGTCGATGCAACGTGCTGAGTTCTGGCTGCGCGGCCTGGCCGGTGCGGTCCAGCAAACAGGGTGACTACGGCGAGCATCCGACGCGGATCAGACGTATCGGCGCGAGATGCGCAAAATGGCCTCTGACGTGCGAGAAGGTGAGTGCCCCCGGCAGGATTCGAACCTGCGGCCTTCTGCTCCGGAGGCAGACGCTCTATCCCCTGAGCTACGGGGGCGCTACGACTTTGTTGTTGCGCCATTGGGCCCCGCCAGACTAACGCATCGTGGCGACTGCTCGACCACCGCAATGGATTCGGGGTGAAGGCACCCCAGCCAATAGGATGGACGCTCGTGACCCCCGCCGACTTGGCTGAGCTGCTCAAAGCCACCGCTGCCGCGGTGCTGGCCGAGCGCGGGCTGGACGCTGCCGCATTGCCGCAGACGGTCACGGTGGAACGGCCGCGCATTCCCGAGCACGGCGACTACGCCAGCAACCTGGCGCTGCAGCTGGGTAAGAAAGTCGGCGCAAACCCGCGTGAGCTGGCCAGATGGCTGGTCGAAGCACTCTCGCAGGCGGACGGTATCGCCGCGGCGGAGGTGGCCGGGCCGGGTTTCATCAACATGCGCCTCGAGGCGTCGGCACAGGCCGTGATCGTCAGCAGCGTCATCGACGCCGGCGACGAGTTCGGTCAGTCCGACGCACTGGCCGGGCAGAAGATCAACCTCGAGTTCGTCTCGGCCAACCCGACCGGACCGATCCACATCGGCGGTACCCGTTGGGCCGCCGTCGGCGACGCGCTCGGCCGATTGCTGGCCACGCAGGGCGCCGACGTGGAGCGCGAATACTATTTCAACGACCATGGCGCCCAGATCGACCGGTTCGCCAACTCGTTGATCGCGGCGGCCAAAGGCGAACCAACGCCGGCGGACAGCTATGCAGGAAGTTACATCAACGACATCGCCGCTCAAGTGTTGCAGAAGGCGCCCTACGCACTGAGCCTGCCCGAACGCGAGATGCATGAAACCTTCCGCGAAATCGGTGTTGACTTGATGTTCACCCACATCAAACAGTCGTTGCACGAATTCGGCACTGATTTCGACATCTACACCCACGAAGACTCGATGCATACGAGCGGCCGTGTCGACCAGGCCATCGCCAGGCTTCGCGAGACCGGCAATATTTACGAAAAGGATGGCGCAATCTGGTTGCGCACCAGCTCATTTGGTGACGACAAGGACCGTGTCGTGATCAAAAGCGATGGCAAGCCGGCTTATATCGCGGGTGATATCGCCTATTACCTGGACAAGCGGCAACGCGGCTTCGACTTGTGCATCTACATGCTCGGCGCCGACCACCATGGGTATATCGCCCGGCTCCAGGCCGTGGCCGCCGCATTCGGCGAAGAACCCGCCACCGTCGAGGTTCTCATCGGGCAGATGGTCAACCTGGTCCGCGACGGCCAGCCGGTCCGGATGAGCAAGCGGGCCGGAACTGTAATCACACTGGATGACCTGGTCGAGGCGATCGGCGTCGACGCGGCGCGCTACAGCCTGATCCGCTCGTCGGTGGACACCCCGATCGACATCGACCTGGCGCTGTGGTCCTCGGCGTCGAATGAAAACCCGGTCTACTACGTGCAATACGCGCACGCCCGGCTTTCGGCGCTGGCCCGTAATGCCGCCGAACTCGGGCTGATCCCCGACACCAGCCACCTCGAGCTGCTCAGCCACGACAAAGAAGGGACGCTGCTGCGCACCATCGGCGAATTCCCGCGGGTACTGAAAACGGCGGCATCCCTGCGGGAACCACACCGGGTATGCCGTTACCTGGAAGACCTCGCCGGCGACTACCACCGGTTCTACGACTCGTGCCGCGTGTTGCCCCAAGGTGACGAGCAGCCCACCGACCTGCATACTGCGCGCCTGGCGCTGTGCCAGGCCACCCGCCAGGTCATCGCCAACGGACTGGCGATACTCGGAGTCACTGCTCCGGAGCGAATGTGAACGTCCATCCCGCCGGTCCACGGCACGCCGAAGAGACCCGTCACCTGGGTAGCCCGCCGCGACCGCAATCTCCCGAAGAGCTGCTGCGGTTGGCGCCGAGTGTGTGGCCGCGCAACATGGTTCGCGACGAAACCGGTGTGGCCGCCATAGGCGGAGTCCCACTGACGCACGTTGCCCAGGAGTACGGGACTCCGCTGTTCGTCATCGACGAGGATGACTTCCGTTCTCGGTGCCGAGAGATCGCGTCGGCCTTCGGCGGCGGGCACAACGTGTACTACGCTGCCAAGGCCTTTTTGTGCAGTGAGATCGCCCGCTGGGTCGACGAGGAAGGTCTCTCGCTCGACGTGTCCACCGGCGGGGAGCTTGCCGTCGCGCTGCACGCCGACTTTCCGCCGGAGCGGATTACCTTCCACGGCAACAACAAATCCGTCGCCGAATTGACTGCGGCGGTCAAAGTCGGTGTGGGACATATCGTTGTGGACTCGATGACCGAGATCGAGCGTCTCGACGCCGTCGCGGGGGAGGCGGGCGTCGTCCAGGATGTCTTCGTTCGTCTGACCGTCGGTGTCGAGGCGCACACACACGAGTTCATCTCGACTGCGCACGAGGACCAGAAGTTTGGGTTGTCGGTGGCCAGCGGCGCGGCGATGGCAGCGGTGCACCGGGTATTCGCCACCGATCACCTGCGTCTGGTTGGGCTGCACAGCCATATCGGTTCGCAGATCTTCGATGTCGACGGCTTCGAACTCGCCACGCACCGGGTCATCGGGCTGCTCCACGAGATTGTCGAGCAGTTCGGCGTCGACAAGACCGCACAGGTATCGACCGTGGACCTCGGCGGTGGCCTGGGTATTTCGTACCTGGCAACCGACGATCCACCGCCGGTGGCCGAGCTGGCGGCCAAGCTGAGCGCGATCGTGAGCAACGAGTCGGCAGCCGTGGGACTGCCTACACCGAGAGTGGTGGTGGAGCCCGGACGTGCCATCGCCGGACCAGGCACCATCACGCTGTATGAAGTCGGCACCGTTAAGGACGTCGATGTGAGCACCACGGCCCAGCGCCGTTACGTCAGCGTCGACGGCGGCATGAGCGACAACATCCGTACCGCACTCTACGACGCGCAGTACGACGCCCGACTCGTCTCCAGAGTCAGCGACGCACCGGCGATACTGGCCCGCATCGTCGGAAAACACTGCGAAAGCGGTGATATCGTCGTGCGCGACGCATGGGTGCCCGACGATCTGCGCCCCGGCGATCTGCTTGGGGTAGCTGCGACCGGTGCTTACTGCTATTCGCTCTCGAGCCGCTACAACATGATTGGCCGGCCCGCCGTGGTAGCAGTGCGTGCGGGGCGCGCCCGCCTGATCCTGCGTCGTGAGACGGTCGACGATTTACTGAGTCTGGAAATGAGGTGAACTGTGCCCCGTGACGAAAAGCCGGTCGGCGTAGCGGTACTCGGGTTGGGCAACGTCGGTAGCGAAGTTGTCCGAATCATTCAGGACAGCGCTGACGACCTCGCTGCTCGTGTCGGCGCGCCTGTGGTGTTGCGCGGCATCGGGGTGCGGCGGGTTGCCGCCGACCGCGGGGTTCCGGTCGATCTGCTCACCGACAACATCGAAGAACTCGTCTCGCGCGAAGACGTCGATATCGTCGTGGAATTGATGGGGCCGGTGGAACCTTCTCGGAAGGCAATCCTGTCCGCGCTCGAGCACGGCAAGTCGGTCGTCACGGCGAACAAAGCGCTATTGTCCACCTCCACCGGAGAATTGGCGCAGGCAGCTGAAAGCGCGCACGTTGACTTGTATTTCGAGGCCGCGGTCGCAGGCGCTATCCCGGTCATCCGCCCGCTGACTCAGTCGCTTGCCGGCGACACGGTATTACGGGTGGCCGGCATCGTCAACGGCACCACCAACTACATCCTTTCCGCGATGGACAGCACCGGTGCCGACTACGACAGGGCTCTGGCCGAGGCGAGTGCGCTGGGCTACGCCGAGGCCGATCCCACTGCGGACGTCGAAGGCTACGACGCCGCGGCCAAGGCTGCGATTCTGGCATCCATCGCATTTCACACCCGGGTGACCGCCGACGACGTCTATCGCGAGGGCATTACCAAGATCACGCCGGCCGACTTCGCGTCTGCGCGGGCCTTGGGCTGCACCATCAAGCTGCTGTCCATCTGCGAGCGCATCACCACCGACGATGGTCAAGAACGGGTCTCGGCACGCGTCTACCCGGCGCTGGTGCCCTTGTCGCATCCGCTGGCCACGGTCAACGGAGCGTTCAACGCGGTCGTCGTCGAGGCCAAGGCCGCGGGTCGGCTCATGTTCTACGGTCAGGGGGCCGGCGGCGCGCCGACCGCGTCCGCGGTGACCGGTGATCTGGTTATGGCTGCCGGAACCGGGTACCGGGCAGCCGCGGCCCGAAAGAGTCGAGGTACGCCCAACTTCCCATTGCTCCACTGGGTTTCATTTCCACCCGCTACTACGTCAGCATGAACGTCGCGGACAAGCCTGGCGTATCGTCCTCAGCAGCAGCGGAATTCGCCAAGCGCGAGGTCAGTATCGCTGAGGTTCGCCAGGAAGGCTTTGTCGACGAGGGCGGGCGACGGGTGGGCGCCCGTATTGTGGTGGTCACCCACAGCGCCACCGACGCCGCGCTATCCGAAACCGTCGACGCACTCGCGGATTTGGACGTTGTCCAGAGTGTGACAAGCGTGCTGCGAATGGAAGAGACCGGCCTATGAGTGTCCCGCGCACGGCCACCCATCAGCCCTGGCCGGGTGTGATCGCGGCGTACCGCGACCGGTTACCGGTCGGCGACGACTGGACACCGGTCACCCTGCTCGAGGGTGGGACGCCGCTAATCCCCGCCACCCGCCTCTCGGAGAAGACCGGCTGCACGGTCTACCTCAAGGTCGAGGGCCTCAACCCCACCGGCTCCTTCAAAGACCGGGGTATGACGATGGCGGTCACCGATGCACTGGCGCGCGGCCAACAGGCCGTGTTGTGCGCATCGACCGGAAATACCTCGGCGTCGGCGGCGGCATACGCCGCCCGCGCCGGCATCACCTGTGCGGTGCTGATACCGCAAGGCAAGATCGCGATGGGCAAGCTGGCACAGGCGGTTATGCACGGCGCCAAGATCATCCAGATCGACGGCAACTTCGACGACTGCCTTGAGCTGGCCCGCAAGATGGCCGCGGACTTCCCGACGATCTCGTTGGTCAACTCGGTCAACCCGGTGCGCATCGAGGGCCAAAAGACGGCCGCGTTCGAGATCGTCGACGCGCTCGGTACCGCGCCGGACGTGCATGCGCTTCCGGTTGGCAACGCGGGGAACATCACCGCGTATTGGAAGGGGTACAGGAGTATCACCACGAAGGCGTGATTGACAAGCTGCCCCGCATGCTGGGTGCCCAAGCGGCCGGTGCAGCACCGCTGGTACTCGGCGAACCGGTCAGCCACCCGAGACGATCGCGACCGCAATCCGCATCGGCGCACCGGCGTCGTGGACGGCCGCTGTGGAGGCACAGCAGCAATCAAAGGGACGCTTCTTGGCCGCTACCGACGAGGAAATCCTGGCCGCATACCATCTTGTGGCCCGTACCGAAGGCGTCTTCGTCGAGCCTGTGTCCGCGGCCAGCATCGCGGGCCACTGAAAGCCGTTGACGACGGTTGGGTGGCAACCGGATCGATGGTGGTGTGTACGGTGACGGCAACGGTTCAAGGATCCCGACACGGCGCTAAAGGATATGCCGAGCGTATCCCGCTGCCTGTCGATCCTGTGCTCGTCGTCGAGAAGTTGGGGCTGGCCTAGTGGCGATCGCAAGCGCGGCGGAGCCGGGCGAGGCGGGTCGCCGCCAATTCGGCTCCGTGGCGATCGCAAGCGCGGCGGGTCGCCAGCCATCAGGCCTTATGAAAGCGTGTCGGTGACCCAGATGCTGCCTGCCGGGCTGGTGGCGAGCGCCGTGGTGTCGGCGTCCCGCGTAACCTTGGCCCGGCTTTGACAGCATTGGCCTGGCATTGAGTCTTTGCGACGAGATTATTGTCGAGACAACCAATTCCGGCTTGGTTGTGATGGTCGAGGGCGAGGGTGCCGACCAGGCACCGCTGGGCCCCGAACATCTGGTGGCGCGCGCCGTCGAGTGCGGGTTGCGGGCTGTGGGGGTCCGCGCGAAGGCCTGGTGGTGCGCTGCCGCAACGCCATCCCGCATTCCCGCGGTCTCGGCTCGTCTGCAGCTGCGGTGGTGGGCGGCCTGGCAGCAGTAAATGGCCTTGTGGCACAGACGGATTCGAAACCGTTGAGCGATACTCAGCTCATCCAGCTGTCCTCGGAATTCGAGGGTCATCCCGACAACGCCGCGGCTGCCGTGTTGGGTGGTGCGGTGGTTTCGTGGATTGATCGCACCGGTGATCGGCCCCGGTACTCGGCGGTGCCGCTGCGGCTCCACCCCGATATCCATTTGTACTGCGCTATTCCCGAGGAGCGCTCGTTGACCGCGGAGACCCGGGTGCTGCTGCCCGCCCAGGTCAGCCACGACGATGCAAGGTTTAACGTCAGCCGCGCCGCGTTGCTGGTGGTAGCGCTGACCGAACGCCCCGATGTGCTCATGGCGGCCACTGAAGACGTGCTGCATCAACCGCAGCGCGCCCCGGCGATGCCGGCCTCGGCGGAATATTTGCGACTGTTGCGGCGTCATACAGTGGCAGCGACGCTTTCGGGGGCTGGTCCATCGCTGATTGCACTGAGCACAGAGTCGGAGTTGCCCTCGGAAGTGTTGGAGTACGGGGCCGCAAACGGATTTACCATCACTGAGATGACCGCCGGCGAAGGAGTTCGCTGAAGTCCGGGAGTCACAGTCCCCGGTTAATCCACAGCGTGGCCGGAGGGTTTGCTTGCTTCCGACAAGGATGCGAGCTATCCTCGGAGCCGTCCAGCAATCGCAGAATCTGTATCTGCATACATACTGCCTTGCCGCTAGGACAACACCAATTCTTCTCGTGGACGAGGTTCGCCGCTTTCCTCCGCCAATCCAGGCGATCACCGTTGCAGAGTCGATGATTGGGTGCACCGGCAATTTGGCTGAATGCAACGAACCCCCGTATGACCTGATCAGCGGGGGAAGAAAGGAAATCCGTGACTGATACGGACCTGTTCACGGCTGACGAAAGCACCGACGGCAATCAGCCGTCGAACGCCGTGACCACAGACACACCGGACGTTAAAACCAACGTCTCGGCCGGCGCACTGTCCACCATGGTGCTGCCCGAGCTGCGCGCGCTGGCTAATCAAGCTGGCGTCAAGGGGACGTCGGGTATGCGCAAGAACGAACTAATCGCCGCGATCAAGGAAAGTAGGGGGCAGGCCAACGGCGCTTCCGCCAGTGGCGCCCCATC
>CAWASA010000010.1:0-762553 GCA_963784665.1 uncultured Actinomycetota bacterium | reverse complement strand
TGAAGCTTCCACATCGAACCGTTATCCCCGCCGCGGCCGCAGTGCTCGCCGTCATACTCGCGATTAGCGGCTGTTCCACCTCGAACCACGGCACGAGCAACGGCGGATCGTCCCCGTCTTCGGCGAATGTCGACGCCGCGACCGTCGTCAAACAGGCCGCCGACGCTATGCGCCAGGTTACGGGGATGCACCTGGACGTTGCGGTGCAGGGCAACGTGCCCAACCTCTCGGTTACCAAACTCGACGGCGACGTATCCAACACGCCACAAACGGTTGCCACGGGCACCGCGACGCTAACCGTCGGCCAGAAATCAGTGGACTCGAAGTTCGTCTTTGTCGACGGCCACCTGTACTCCGATGTCGCAGATCCTGGCGGCAAGTACACCGATTACGGCGACGGCGTGTCAATCTATGACGTGTCGACGCTCCTCGACCCTAACAGGGGCCTGGCCAGCATCCTGTCCAACCTCAAGAACCCGAAGGTGGCCGGAACCGAGCAGGTGAACGGCGTCGCGACCACCAAGATCACCGGGACGT
This sequence comes from uncultured Actinomycetota bacterium, assembly GCA_963784665.1. GTDB lineage: Bacteria > Actinomycetota > Actinomycetes > Mycobacteriales > Mycobacteriaceae > Mycobacterium. The sequence continues at coordinate 762,016 of CAWASA010000010.1, read as the reverse complement.
TGTCATCCAGCGACATCGCGAGACTGGCCGGATCGCGTCTGGGCCCGGAGAACGAAACAACGACACCCACCACCGTCTGGATCGCGTCTGACGGGTCCCACCACCTCGTCAAGCTCCAGATCGTCCCAGTCGAGAACGGGACGGTCACGCTGACGATGTCCGAGTGGGGCAAGCAGGTCACCGCCACCAAACCGGTATAGCCGTCACCGAATACCACACCCATGTATCCCAAACCGTTTTCAAATCCACCCGACCGTCGGCCTGGGAAAGGAACCATCATGGAATTGCGCGCTTTTCAGCGACGGGCTGCGGTCGCGGTCGGCAGCATGGCAGCGATAACGGCGATGTCCGCCGTACTGGCTCCGGCTGCAGGCGCCGACGGCTACGTCGGTGCGATCGCCATCTCCGACGCTCACAAGGTGTACGGCAGAGCGTTGCACGCCTCGACGAAATCAGCGGCGGTGGCTGGGGCGATCAGTGCTTGCGGCCAATCCGACTGCAAGGTGTTGGTCACCTTCACCGACTGCGGCGCCGTCGCCGAGAACGCCACGGCGTACGCGGGAGGGGTCGGCCCCACGCTGACCGCCGCAGAGGTTGACGCCGTGAACAATCTTGGCGGCGGCAGCGGGACGATCGACGCCTGGGGCTGCAACTAGGCCGTGCCACCAGGCGAGTGCGGCACGTCCCCTGCCGCCATGGACACAAGTCCGGCATGTCCCGGTGCACGGCTGATCCACCCGGACCAGCAGTCGCCGCTCCGGTATAGGGGGATTGACCCCGGGCGCTGATCCAACGGGCCCGCGGGGCCGACCACGGTCGGTCTCACAACAGCCGGCCGCGAGCGTAGAGTCCCGGCGCGCCAAGCCGTCGCCGACGGCGGCCGAACCGGTTTACGAAGCCACGTTGTTCCAAACCGGCCGAGCGGATCCACAACACCAGCGCGTGCCAGCACGCGTGCACCCCCAAACATCCTCTGACCAATGTTTTTGACCTTCTTTCGTGGCCTGTGTTGTCCGCCAAGAAGGCGCCAGATCACTTCAAGAATTCGTAGAGATAACGAAAAGGCCAACATCGGAACCTTTTCTCAACCGACCCGCAACAGGGCGGAACGAGAAAAGGACAAGCCATGAAGGCCGTCAAGAACGCCACCATCGCCAAGACCGCCACCTTAGCTGTGGTCGCGGGGGCCCTCGCCCTGGGATTGGCCGGCCCGGCCAACGCGGCTGCCGGCACCGTGTACGGCGACCCCGCAGCCGCCGCCCAGTGGTGGCGCCATCAGAAATACGACGACTGCGTCCTCATGGCGACCGCGGACGTGATCGGTCAGATGACCGGTAAGGAGCCCTCCGAGCAGGCCATCATCAAAAAGGCCCAATCGACTCCCAGCGTCGTCCACCCCGGCACGATCTACACGAAGCCGGCTGACACCAAGAACCCGAATTCGGGCATGGGCACCAGCTTTGCGGACGTCCCAACGCTGCTGGCTCAGTACAAGGTCGACGCTGTGATCACCAACAAGACCCACGCGGCTAAAGACGGCATCGTTCCGGGGATGGAGGGACTCGAACAGCAACTGGGCGCCGGCCACAAGGTGATCGTCAGCGTCAACGCCGAACTCATCTGGCACCAGCCTGTCGAGACGAAGGACGAAAACGGCAACCCACGGGGTGACCACGCCGTGGTGGTGACCGGCGTCGACACCGCCAACAACGTGGTGCACCTCAACGACAGCGGTACCCCAGAGGGCCGCGACGAGCAGATCCCGATGGCGCTCTTCGTTCAAGCGTGGGATGCCAGCAACGAGCTGATGGTCGCCACCGCCTAATCGGCAAGAGCATGTCAATCGCTACTGCGGGCAGCCACCCGGTGCACTCGCACCGGGTGGCTGCCCCGCAGTACGCGTGTTCTGATGGACGCCAATCTGATTCGCGCAAGCTATCAATGATTACCGTGCTAGGGAACACATTTCGGCCTCCCGGAAACAGGCACCGGACGGCGGCTACAGACTACGCGCGACGACTCGACATCCGGCGAGGGTGCCTTTATACCCGGCCCCATACGGAATGAATGAAATGCAAATGTCGAGTGAGCTCAATCTTCAGGGTTTTCACCGAATCCGCCAACTTCGTATCACAATGACAAGTAACGACACATTATTGGCACCTTGGCATGTGACGCCGCGGAGGACACTGAAGGGCTGGTAACCGCAATGGTAGACAAACGTCTCGAATTCGGTCTGCTCGGACCGTTGGAGATGAGTGTTGACGGCGCCCTGGCGCCATTGGGCACCCCCAAACAGCGGGCGGTGCTGGCCATGCTGCTGATGAACCGCAACAGTCCGGTTGGCGTCGATAGGCTTATCACAGCCCTGTGGGAAGGCTGGCCCCCGTCGGGGGCAAGGGCCAGCATTCACTCCTACGTATCCAATCTGCGTAAGCTCCTTAGCGGCGTCGGGATAGACCCTCGAGCGGTGTTGGCCGCAGCGCCTCCGGGTTACCGACTCAGCATTCCCGACAATGCGTGCGATCTTGGACGATTCATCGTCGAGAAGACCGCAGGCGTGCACGCGGCCGCTGCTGGCCGATTCGAACAGGCCAGCGGGCACTTGTCGGCCGCGTTGGCGGAATGGCGTGGACCGGTACTCGAGGACCTGCGTGACTTTCAGTTCGTCGACACCTTTGCCACTTCCCTCGTCGAGGACAAAATTCTCGTCCACATCGCAAAAGCGGAGGCCGAAATCGCTTGCGGACGCGCCTCTGCCGTGATCACCGAACTCGAAGCTCTGACCATGGAACACCCGTACCGCGAGCAGCTGTGGGCCCAGTTGATCACCGCCTACTACCTCGCCGACCGCCAGTCCGACGCGTTGGCCGCCTACCGCCGCGTGAAAGCAACACTCGCCGATGACCTCGGGATCGACCCTGTTCAGACCCTCCGTGTCCTCAATGATCGGATCCTGCGGCAGGAACCGCTCGACGTCAGGAAAAGCGCCAAAACCACTGCCGCCGGCACCGTCACCGTGCTCGATCAACGCACCATGGTCTCTGGGCAGAAAGCCGTCGCCTACCTGCACGATGACTCCGGTCGCAGCTACCCCTTGCAATCGGCGGCGACCCGGATCGGGCGTCTTTCCGACAACGACATCGTTCTCGAGAGTGCCAACGTCAGCCGCCACCACGCCGTCATCGTCGACACCGGGACCAACTACATCATCAACGACCTTCGGTCATCGAATGGCGTGCATGTGCAGCACCAGAGGATCCGAGCTGCGGCCACGCTGCACGATGGCGATCACATTCGCATCTGCGACCACGAATTCACGTTCCAGATCGCCGCGGGCAACAGGAGCGAGGGTTAGGCACAGGGACTTGGACACGCTCGGACCCAGCTGAATCTGCTTGCTGCGCAGAATTTTTCCGCTGCAGTTGTGCACATCCGCCCGTCATCCTCACCCCCGCGGCCGGTGCTCGTCCTCACGTCCCAAGCGCTGCGATCTCAAGTCAGTAGCTCCACCGCGGACAGCTGCATGACCTGTCGCCCCAAGTCTTTTCGCCGAATCGCGCCTATGTCCAGACGAGACCCTGTCCACGCCTAGCCCGCGGTCCACACGGATGGACTCGCAGAGCCGACCCGCGCTGCGTGCAGCCGACGGAAATCTTGCGGTTGTCGCACGGCCGCGCCGGTAGAAGCTTACCGTCATGGTTGCTAGCGCTACACGGTTTGGCCGGTGATCTGCCCGCAATTGTTGATATGGTCGGCGGGTCTGGGGTTGGTTTGGAGGAGCAGCGATGAGCGACGCGCCGGATTCGCGAGTGGGGTCGACGTTTGGGCCCTATCACCTAAAACGGCTGCTGGGCCGGGGTGGGATGGGTGAGGTCTATGAGGCCGAGCACACCGTCAAGGAGTGGACTGTCGCGGTCAAGCTGATGTCCGACCAATTCAGCAAGGACCCGGTGTTTCGCGAGCGGATGAAGCGCGAAGCCCGCATCGCCGGGCGTTTGCAGGAACCCCACGTGGTGCCCATCCACGACTACGGCGAAATCGACGGCCAAATGTTCATGGAGATGCGCCTGATCGAGGGCACCGACCTAGACAGCCTGCTCAAACGGTTCGGCCCGCTGACCCCGCCGCGCGCGGTCGCCATCATCACCCAGATCGCCTCAGCACTCGATGCCGCCCACGCCGCCGGAGTGATGCACCGCGACATCAAACCACCAAACATTCTGGTCACCCGCGACGACTTCGCCTACCTGGTCGACTTCGGCATCGCCAGTGCGACCACCGACGAAAAACTCACCCAGCTCGGCACCGCGGTAGGCACCTGGAAATACATGGCCCCCGAACGGTTTTCCAACGACGAAGTCACCTACCGCGCCGACATCTACGCACTGGCCTGCGTGCTACACGAGGCCTTGACCGGGTCCCCGCCCTACCGGGCCGACAGCGCCAGCACGCTGGTCACCGCCCACCTGATGGACCCCATCCCCCAGCCCAGCGCGGTGCGCTCGGGCATCCCCAAAGCCTTCGACGCCGTGATCGCGCGCGGCATGGCCAAAAAGCCCGAGGACCGCTACGCCAGCGCCGGTGATCTGGCACTGGCCGCCCACGAAGCACTCAGCGACCACGATCAAGACCACGCCGCCAACATCTTGCGCCGCAGCCAAGAAGCCACCCTGCCCGCCTCCGACAAACCCACCCCACCGCCCACCATGTCCGCCACCATGGCACCTCCCCAGCCACCGGTCACAACACCACCACCGTCGCCCGTCCAGAGTTCACCGGCACCCTACGGCGGCCCAGTCGGTTCGGGCCCCAGTTCAGGTCCGACCCCGCGGGCTGCACAGACGGGCCAACCCTGGGCCCCCTCCAGTGGCCCGATACCCGCCGTCAGCCAACCCACCCCCACGCCGCCCTACCACCAAAGCAGCAGCGGCAACTGGGGCGGCCCACCCCCGAGCACACCACAACAATTCAGCGGCCCAACGCCCTGGAACCAGCCCCCACCAAAACCCAAACGCAACCCCTGGCCCATCATCGCCGTCGGCGCCGCCCTGGTAGTCGTCCTCGTCCTCGCCGCCATCGGCATTTCGATAGCTATGGGGGGAGACGACGACAACAACCCGCAGGCGCACCGCACTTCGACGAGCACCACTACCCCGACGACCACGATCCCGACCACGACGACTACCCCGGCCGGCAACCTCCAAAGCAAGCTGCTCAGCATGCTGCCCGCGGGCTACCCCAGCGGCACCTGCACACCGACCACTCCAAAGCCGAATAGCATATGGGTGAATGTGGTGGCCATGGTCGACTGCGGTCAAAACACTAACCCGGGGGGCCCATCTCGCGCGGTCTACGGACTGTTCGCTAATCCCGACGTGCTGAACAAGGCATTCAACGACGACATCGCCGATGTGCAGCTGATGGACTGCCCCGGTGGAGGACAATCACCGGACAGCTGGCACTACGACAAGACCCCGACGGTGACCGCCGGGATGGTCGCTTGCGCCACCTATAAGAACCAGCCGAACGTGATATGGAGCAACCAGGCCAAATTAATGCTCAGTGATGTCTTCGGAGACCCCCCGGCCATCGCGGATCTGCACGCGTGGTGGGAGAAGTACGGCTGACCTCAAGGCTGTCAGTTCTGCTCAAACCACAACGCGGACAGGCGTTTCCCTTCAACGCCGCTTTGACGGACGCCGCGGCATCTGCGGCGTCGCGCTGACAAGCGAGGCAACGCAGCCCCATTCTGACAGCCGTTAGCCAACTTCGGATCGCTCGATCAACGAGAGCTCTTCTGTCCAATTGCAGATGATCCAGGTTGCGTGTGCACGATCGACGCTAAAGCCCAAGCAGCCCAACAGCATTGGATCAGGGCAGCCAGTGACTTCACCGGCATCGCTGTCCGGCCCTTCCGTCCCGCCCCGTCCGGCACGGCCTGATGTCGCGGTTTGCGTGCGGCCGGTTTGATGGGGGCTTACCGTCATGGTTGCTAGGCCTGGATTCGCGGCAGGCGATTTGCGTGGAGGTTGTTGATAGTGTCGGCGAGGTTCGGTGTTGGTTTGGAGGATCAGCAATGACCGGGGCGCCAGGCTCGCGGGCTGGGTCGATGTTCGGGCCTTATCAGCTCAAACGGCCCCTTGGCCGTGGCGGGATGGGCGAGGTCTACGAAGCCGAACACACTGTCAAAGGGTGGACGGTGGCGCTCAAGCTGATGTCAGAATCCGTCAGCAGCGATCCGGTATTTCGCGAGCGGATGAAGCGCGAAGCGCGCATCACGGGCCGTGTGCAGGAACCCCATGTGGTCCCCATCCACGACTACGGCGAAATCGATGGCCTGATGTTCTTGGAGATGCGCCTCATCGAGGGCACCGACCTAGACACCCTGCTCAAACGCTTTGGCCCACTAACCCCGCCACGGGCAGTGGCCATCCTGACCCAGATCGCCTCGGCACTAGACGCAGCCCATGCCGCCGGCGTACTGCACCGTGACGTCAAACCACCAAACATCTTGGTTACCGGCGACGATTTCGCCTACCTGGTCGACTTCGGGATCGCCAGCGCCACTACCGACGAGAAGCTCACCCAGCTCGGCATCGCGGTAGGCACCTGGAAATACATGGCCCCCGAACGGTTTTCCATTGGCGAAGTGGGCTACCGCGCCGACATCTACTCGCTGGCTTGTGTGCTGTACGAATGCTTGACGGGTTCCCCGCCGTACCCATCCAACAGTGCCGGGGTCCTGGTCAGCGCCCACATGTTGGACCCCATCCCGCAGCCCAGCACCAAGCGGTCGGGCATTCCCCGGGCCTTCGACAGGGTGATCGCCCGCGGCATGGCCAAAAAGCCGCAGGATCGCTATGCCAGCGCCGGTGATCTGGCACGCGCTGCCCATGAAGGGCTCACCAATCCCGATCAGAACCAGGCCGCCCACATCCTGCGCCGCAGTGAGGAATCCACCCTGCCGGGCCTCAAAGGCGCTATTCAATCCGTCCAGCGCCCGCGCGCGCCAGTCGCCGACCCAGCCAGTTCCGGGCGGGTACCGCGGTCTTCGCGATCCGGGAGCCCTATCCGGGCCCCCGATGGCGGACCCATGCGCGGAGCGAACCAACCCGCCAACCAACTTTCGCCCAATCCCCAGCACTACCGAGCCAGCTGGGGCGGTCCGCCACCGAGCGAGCCACAACAGTTCGCCGGCCCAGCACCCTGAAGTCATGAGCACCAGGCCCCACCACTGGGCAAACGCAACCCATGGGCCATCGTCGCCGGCGCGGCTGCCGTCGTGTTCGTCCTCGTCCTCGCCGCTATAGGTATCTCGATGGCCATCGGGGGCGACGACAACACGACACCCAATGCGGACCGCACCACCACGAGCATCGCCACGACGACCACCACGACAACGACATACACATCGCTGTCGACCCCGCCCCCCGACGCCCAAAACCGCCTGCTGGCCCTGCTGCCTGCCGGCTACCCGCCCGGCACCTGCAAGCCAGAGGGAAAACCGATGCCGGGTGCATTGGTCTCCGTGATGTGTGGTCAAAACACCGATCCCAATGGCCCGACAATGTCGGCCTACGGGCTGTTCTCGGATCTGAAAGGCCTGCAGGACGCCTTCACCGGCTTCACAGGAAGCGACACGATCGTTCCGTGCCCAGGAGGAAAGGCATCGCCGGGCACGTGGTGGCATACCAAAGACCCAAACACCGTCGTCGGTCAACTCGCGTGCGGGACCTACAAAGGTGACGAGCCGCAGGTGATGTGGACCAATCAGCAAACGATGATGTTCGCGCTCGTCGGCGGAAAACCACAAGGACCAAACCTGGATCAGCTATACAAGTGGTGGACGTCGCACTCATGACACCCCTCAAGGCAGCTAGCTAATCGCAGCGGAGGCTACGCGTGGACGACAGGACCGATATCGTCACCAGCAATCCACCACGGCTGGAGCTGCGGGCTGCCGGACGCACCTGGCAGGCCAGCGGCGGCCGCTCCTGGAGCATTGGCCGCGCGAACGAAGCCGACATCCATCTGGAGAACCCTCGGGTATCGCGGGATCACGCAGTGCTCCAGCCGACCCCGGCGGGGTGGGTCCTGATCAACCACAGCAGCAATGGGATGTTCGTGGACGGGCAGCGGGTGGAGAGCCTGACGATAAGTCAGCCGATCACAGTGGTGCTGGGGTCGGCGTCCTCCGGGGAGATGCTGTGGGTTTCCCCCATTGGCCAACAGGTCAGCCCGCCTAGGCCACAACCCGTTGCGCCGCCCCCACGCCGGGGCGAGACGACAGTCGCCCGGCCGCCAACCGCAGTACACGCGATTGACCAGATAGTCGTCACAATCGGCCGTGCTCCGGAGAACAACGTGGTCCTCAACGACTTGCTGGTCTCCCGCCGTCATGCCATGTTGCGGCGCTCCGGTAATCAGTGGGAGCTAGTCGACAACAACAGCGCCAACGGAACCTACGTCAACGGCAACCGGATCAACCGCGCGCTCATCGGACCCGACGATATTGTCGGCATCGGCCACCAGCTGCTGCACCTGGCCGGTGACCGGCTCGTAGAGTATGTCGACACCGGCGATGTGTCCTACGAGGCGTCGAACCTGCGGGTGGTCACCAACAAAGGCAAGGTGTTGTTGGCCGACGTGAGTTTCGCCCTGCCGGAACGCTGCTTCATGGCGGTGGTGGGGCCAAGTGGTGCCGGGAAATCCACGCTGTTGGGCGCACTGACCGGGTTCCGCCCGGCCGGCAGCGGCGAGGTGCGATACGACGACCGCGACCTCTACAAGAATTACGCCGAGCTCAGGCACCGGATCGGCTTCGTGCCCCAGGACGATATCCTGCACACTCCGCTGACGGTGCGGCGAGCGTTGAATTACGCTGCGCGGCTACGGTTCCCGCACGACGTCTCCGCGAAGGAACGAAAGCAGCGCATCGAAGAGGTCCTCAGCGAGCTCGGGCTGGCAGCACACGCCAATCAAAGGATCGACAGTCTGTCCGGTGGTCAGCGCAAACGCACCAGCGTCGCGCTGGAATTGCTGACCAAGCCGTCGCTGCTGTTCCTCGACGAACCTACCTCGGGCCTTGACCCAGGCTACGAAAAATCAGTGATGCAGACCCTGCGCACCCTGGCCGACGACGGCCGATCCGTGGTGGTAGTCACCCATAACACCGCCCAGCTGAATTTGTGCGACCGACTACTCATCTTGGCGCCCGGCGGCCGCCTGGCGTACTTCGGTCCGCCGCAACAGGCGCTCAGCTACTTCAACTGCAGCGACTTCGCCGACCTGTTCAACCTCCTCGAACACGACACCGCGACCGACTGGACCGGCCGGTTCGTCGCGTCACCCCTGCACGAAGCTCTCACCGGGCCACGCCCTGCCCACAAGGCGCCACAACCCGCGGCCCCCGCGAAGGCGGTCGCTCAACAGAGCGCATTCGCCCAGTTCATCACCCTGTGCCGACGGTATCTGGCGGTCATCGCCGCTGATCGCCAGTATTCGGTGACCTTGTTGATCCTGCCGCTGCTGCTGAGTCTCTTCGCGCATGCCGTCCCGGGCAAGGCTGGGTTGTCGCTGAGCAAGGCCATCGAGACGAAGTCCACGCAACCCTCCCAATTACTGGTGCTGCTAATCATCGGTGGCGGCCTGATGGGCTGCGCTGCCTCGATCCGCGAAATCGTCAAGGAACGCGCGGTTTATCAGCGCGAACACGGCATCGGGTTGTCGCGCGGCGCCTACCTGGCCTCCAAGTTGGTGGTTCTGTCGGCATTGACCGCACTGCAGGGGTTGATTCTGGGGTTCCTCGGTGTCGTGGGCTTACCTCCTCCAGACCAGGCAGTGGTACTGCCCTGGCCAAGGGTCGAAGTGGCAGTTGCGGTCGTCGCCGTCACCGTGGTCTCCATGATGATCGGTCTCCTGATTTCGGCGGTGATCGGCAACGCCGATCGAGGCATGCCGCTGCTGGTGCTCGTGGTAATGGCCGAACTCGTGCTGTGTGGCGGGATGTTCGGGGTGAAGGGCCGGATCCCGCTGGAGCAGCTGGCATGGCTGTCGCCGTCAAGGTGGGCCTATGCGATGGCCGCCTCGACCGTCGATCTCAACGACCTGCGCAGGACCGCGGGTGGCGACGAAGATCCGATGTGGGATTACAAGACCAGTAGCTGGTTGATAGCCGCGGGTGCATGCGCTGTGCAGGCACTCGTGCTGGTAATCCTGCTCGCGGTACGACTCAGACAACTTGATCCCCAACGCAAAGCGGGTAAGTGAACCGGCCCTACGCGTGTTTCGCCACCAAGGGTAGCGCGGTGACGGCCAGCGAGCCGCACGTCAACTGAACCGACAGCAGTCGATACCCGATGTAATACACGCCGTATGACCAGGCCCGCTCGGCACCGGCACGCCACTGAACGGGCAACATCGCCGCAACACCGATCAGAGCGGTCACGATGGCGAAGTGGGCCTTGAGGTCGCTCCCGGTAGTGGTGAGCATCTGCATCCCTTCGCTGTTGCCCGCGTCCTCGGGCTATGGGTAAAGGGTCTGCCCCCGCACTTGCCACATCCTTGATGAATCCTTGGAGCCACAACCGCCGCCTCTTGACGGGCACTAACCTGTGTGAACATTGCGTCGCGCAGACCATTTCGGCCGATCGCGTGACCGCGGGTGGACCGCCAATACTTCACCTCTTAAGACGAACGGAGCTTCTCGGGACAATCGGCCGGCTTCGACACCGGCCTCGCCGGACCGCGATGACGAGCGGGAGGCCAACCACACCTTGGCGGCACCGCGGCCCCGGACCGGCGCGAGGGGCCTGGAGTGATCGCTTCGTGTTGCACCAAGGTACCGCAGCGTCGCTGGTATTCGGCTCAGATACGCTGCGCCGCAACGGATTACTGACACTCAGCTGCGGCACCACATGGTCGGCGAACCCGATCAGCCTCGACAGCGCGCTAACGGGCATGACACAGCACCGGCCAGCACCTGCCATTATTTCCGGGTCTCACGCGAGTCTTACGAGCGATTGATGACTGCCGGCAGCGACCACCCGGCAAGCCACCGCACCCTGGCAGCTTGTCCAATCGCGGCTCGGCCCCGACGCGCCTTGTGAATGTTGCAGTAATCGTGCGACCGGGCGGGTGGGGGCTTACCGTCATGATTGCTAAAGCACCGCGTTGTGGCCGACCGGTTTACTTCGTGATTGTTGATATGGTCGGCGGGTCTGGGGTTGGTTTGGAGGAGCAGCGATGAGCGACGCGCCGGATTCGCGAGTGGGGTCGACGTTTGGGCCCTATCACCTAAAACGGCTGCTGGGCCGGGGTGGGATGGGTGAGGTCTATGAGGCCGAGCACACCGTCAAGGAGTGGACTGTCGCGGTCAAGCTGATGTCCGACCAATTCAGCAAGGACCCGGTGTTTCGCGAGCGGATGAAGCGCGAAGCCCGCATCGCCGGGCGTTTGCAGGAACCCCACGTGGTGCCCATCCACGACTACGGCGAAATCGACGGCCAAATGTTCATGGAGATGCGCCTGATCGAGGGCACCGACCTAGACAGCCTGCTCAAACGGTTCGGCCCGCTGACCCCGCCGCGCGCGGTCGCCATCATCACCCAGATCGCCTCAGCACTCGATGCCGCCCACGCCGCCGGAGTGATGCACCGCGACATCAAACCACCAAACATTCTGGTCACCCGCGACGACTTCGCCTACCTGGTCGACTTCGGCATCGCCAGTGCGACCACCGACGAAAAACTCACCCAGCTCGGCACCGCGGTAGGCACCTGGAAATACATGGCCCCCGAACGGTTTTCCAACGACGAGGTCACCTACCGCGCCGACATCTACGCACTGGCCTGCGTGCTACACGAGGCCTTGACCGGGTCCCCGCCCTACCGGGCCGACAGCGCCAGCACGCTGGTCACCGCCCACCTGATGGACCCCATCCCCCAGCCCAGCGCGGTGCGCTCGGGCATCCCCAAAGCCTTCGACGCCGTGATCGCGCGCGGCATGGCCAAAAAGCCCGAGGACCGCTACGCCAGCGCCGGTGATCTGGCACTGGCCGCCCACGAAGCACTCAGCGACCACGATCAAGACCACGCCGCCAACATCTTGCGCCGCAGCCAAGAAGCCACCCTGCCCGCCTCCGACAAACCCACCCCACCGCCCACCATGTCCGCCACCATGGCACCTCCCCAGCCACCGGTCACAACACCACCACCGTCGCCCGTCCAGAGTTCACCGGCACCCTACGGCGGCCCAGTCGGTTCGGGCCCCAGTTCAGGTCCGACCCCGCGGGCTGCACAGACCGGCCAACCCTGGGCCCCCTCCAGTGGCCCGATACCCGCCGTCAGCCAACCCACCCCCACGCCGCCCTACCACCAAAGCAGCAGCGGCAACTGGGGCGGCCCACCCCCGAGCACACCACAACAATTCAGCGGCCCAACGCCCTGGAACCAGCCCCCACCAAAACCCAAACGCAACCCCTGGCCCATCATCGCCGCCGGCGCCGTCGTGCTGGTTGTCATCGTCAGCGGCGTGGGCATCTGGCTTATCGTTCGACCCAAGCCGGTCCCGCCGCCCGACCCAATACCGGCCGAACGACTCAGCGCCCTTCTGCTCAGCCCCGCCGATATCAACTCCGTCATGGGCTCGTCGACCATGCAGCCCGGAAAGCCCATCGTGGCAATGGACACCTCCTCGGTGACGCTGTCATTGCCGGACTGCCAGGGAACGCTCTATACCACCCAAGACCCGGTGTACGCCGGCACCGGTTACTCGGCGATAAGCGGACTGGTGTCCTCCGAGCCGGGGGACAACTATGACCATTGGGTCAACCAGGCCGTGGTCCTCTTCCCGTCCGCCAACAAAGCCAAGGACTTCCTGCAGACTTCGACGGACAAGTGGAAAAGCTGCGCCGGCAAGACGGTGACCGTCACGAACAAGGGCAAGACATACAGGTGGACCTTTGCACAACTTCAAGGCAGCCCGCCGAAGATGACGGTGATGGACACCCAGGAAGGCGGCGAGGGCTGGGAGTGCCAGCGCGCGATGAGCGTTGCGAACAATGTGATCGTCGACGTCAACGCGTGCGGATACCACATCAGCAATCAAGGTGAGCAGATCACTGACAAAATCGTCGCTAAAGTCGACAACAAATAGCGAGACTGCTATTCAGCTGAGTGCGCGCCAATAGCGAAGCGGCACTGCGGCATTGGCTTACGACTGAAGATCGGGTCCCTGCGCGCGCAAGTCGTCGACCGCCGACATGGCGCTGCGCAGGTGGGCCAGCCATTCCTCGGCGTGCTCACCGACCAGCTTGACCGACCACGCGAGTGCATCGGCGCGAGACCGGGCGACGCCGGCGTCGACCAACGTGTCGAGTACCTGGCGTTCCGGTTGCTTCAAGCGTGTCATCACCGGTACCGCGATGTGCGTGAACAGAATTCGCTCTGTGCCTGTCTTGGAGCCAACCTCGACACCCCAGGACACCTTGCGTCCATAGCGATCCTGCGCTTCATCGGCGATCTGCATCCGCTCCGAGCGGGTTTCCTCGCGGAACCGCGAAACGCGCCCTGCTGCGCGGCTTTCGCTCTCTTCTTGTCCGGAGCTTTGGGGTTCAGCCAGCTTTCCGATGACTGTGATCTCTTCGCGGTCGACGATGACCGTGGGATCGCCCTCGAACCAAGCTTCGGGCAGGCGTCCGGCGAACCATTCCGCCGCGCCGCTGGCGTCGGGCTGCTGAGCTTGCTGCCAGCCCCCGGGGCGGCCGTACCGCCGCCCGTGTATGTGGTGGGATTTCATAATTACATGATTACACCGTTACAAGTGCAATGGAATCGTGTTCACCAGCAGCGAACATCACAGGGTTGCAGGCGCCGAGGCCTCGCGCGCCGTCCAGGACCGCGTCTAGCCCGTCCCGGACGGCGGGCCATCCGAGGAGGACTGACGCGGCGGCAGGGCCGCTGGTGTTGGCGAGTGCGCAAGGCGCAGCGAACCCGTTGATATGGGTCGTTCGACGTTGTATTTTGGGTATCGAAGCAGGCCCGGAAGCGACCCATTCCAAGCGCCGGAAGATAGGGTAGAAAGCCGGCCGCGTAGGACCCGCGCAAGACGGAGTCAAACGCCCCCCGGAGTCGCCCGGGCCTGCCCTTGTTCGCACGGATTCCGCCACCGAACCCGTTAGCCACCGCGACGCCGGCACGAGCGGTCACTCGTCGCTGTTAGAGCCGTTCCCTCGGCGAATCCGAAAGACTTTGACTTCGTTCTTGATGCCCTTGAGTCGGCGTGCACCGGCGAAAGACCCATAGAATTCACCGCTCTCGCCGACGGTCTCCCAGACTGAATCCGCGACCAGCACAGCACCCGGACGCGCCACGCCGGTGACCCGGCTCGCGACGTTGACCGGACTACCGAACCAATCACCGGCGCGGCTCACCGCCATGCCGGAGGCCACTCCCGCTCGCAACCGGGGAAAGTCGTTGTCGGTATCGACAGCATCGACCAGCTTCAGGACGACATCCAGCAATGGCACCGGATCAGGGCAGACGAACATCACCGCGTCGCCGATCGACTTGATGAACCGCACCGGCGGGACAGTCACATCGCGAGCGAGGTGGGCCAGACGGCTGGCAAGTTGGCCCAGCTCTTCGGCAGATATGGCCTCACCCAGCCGGGTGAATCCGACGAGATCGGCGAAGGCAACCGTGACCTGACGCGCGCCCGGCAGGGGCCTACCGGCGGCTCGCTCTCCCGCATTGACCGCTTCGGTCTCCATCATGTGCCGCAACTGCATGAACAGCATGTCCTGAATCATCGGTCCAAGCATCGGCGCGATTTGGCTGACCAGTGCCTTGGACGCCTTCGCGATTTCCACCTCGGTCACTCCGGGGCGCATGATCGCCGCCAGCGCGGTGTAACGCATGACTTCGGCAGCGTGTGACAGACCTTCGGCGAGCACCCGGACCACGAGCACCACTTGATCGGGGTCCAGTCCCAGCTCAACGAACCGCTGGGCGTAAGCGGCGGCTTCTCCGTCGGCACGCATGTGAACGATCGCATCGGGGTCGTCCACTCTGGCCAGACCGATGGCGCGCTGTACCCGCTGCAGCAGCATCAGGTCAATGCCATGCGTCTCGCTGATCTCTCGGGTAGATACGTAGGTGCCGTCGTCCCCGATGAGGTGGCGGGTGGCCAGCAGCAGAGGCGGGTTGGTCGCCCGCATCTCGTCGGCAGTAATGCCCTGCTCAAGCAGCCACTCCACGAGCTCGGCCCGCTCGGTGCGCGCGGTGCCCTCAAGTCCGTCGAGCAGATCGTCGATGTTCTTCTCGGCCCCGTCTTCCACGTCGTCAACGTACAACGCCGGTGGGGCAAGATGTGAAGATGAGCGCGCCGCTTCTTCGGGGATTCCCGCCGGTCGTCGACGACCACGCCAGGGTGCTGATCCTCGGCTCGTTTCCGAGCGCCCAATCGCTGGCGGCAGGCCAGTACTACGCCAATCCGCGAAATGCGTTCTGGCGGATCACCAGTGAGCTTTTCGATTTCGACGCAAACGCGCCATATGACACACGGCTGGCGGCCCTGCGGTCCCGCGGTGTCGCCCTCTGGGATGTGCTACACAAGTGCCGTCGCATCGGCAGCGCAGACGCAGCGATTGAGCCAACGAGCTTGGTGGTGAATAACTTTGGCGAGTTATTCGCCAACCACCCCACCATCACGCAGGTGTACTTCAACGGCGCCAAGGCCACCGAGCTCTACCGCAGGCTGGCCCAGACTTTCGAAGGCATCCAATACCGGCGACTGCCGTCGACCAGCCCGGCCCATGTGATGCGGCCGGGCGCCAAGCTGGCGGCCTGGCAGGCGATTTCCGCGTCGATCGCGAGCGCGGCGCAGCCGGGCGAAGCGGGTCGGCGCCAGTCAGATCCCGCGTCGATCGCGAGCGCGGCGCAGCCGGGCGAAGCGGGTCGGCGCCAGTCAGATCCCGCGTCGATCGCGAGCGCGGCGCAGCCGGGCGAAGCGGGTCGGCGCCAGTCAGATTAGTCATGACACGGGCGGTCGCCGGTGGGCCCACGGTCTTGCGGCTTCTATCTGCGCGGACAGCGACAACAGCGTCGCTTCGTCATACGGCCGGCCGACGAGCTGCACCGCGATCGGGAGGCCGGCAGCGTCGAAGTCCCACGGCACCGCCGCAGCCGGCTGTCCGGTCAGATTCCAAATCTGTTGGTAGGGAACGCGCTGCGCGACCAGCAGCAACGTCGAAACGCTGCTCCGGCGTTGGTAGGCGCCGATACGGGAGGGGCCCGCTGCATTGCCCGGCGTGACGACGACGTCGACATCGTTGAAGATCGCCTGAATCCGGGAGCTCACCGCCGCCTCGGCCGCGCGAATAGCATCCATCCGCCGGTCCGAAAACAAGGATCCCAAGCGCGCCAGGTTGCGGGTGCGCGCTTCCAGACGTTCCGGGTGGGCTTGCGCGTCCGCGTCGTCGCTGATACCCCGCAAATAGCGGGGCAGGTAGTTCGCGAGGACCGCCGAGGCCGGATACTCGGGATCTGCAGTGATGACCTCATGGCCAAGATCGCGAAGTAATGCACCGGCCTGATCGACCGCCGCCAGCTCCGCCTTCCCAACCCTGACTGGCAGTGGCGTTGGAACCTTGGTGCTCAATGCAATTCGCAGCCGGCCAGGATCGCGGGTCGCCGCGGCGACAAACTCCCCATCAGGACCTGGCACCGTCGAGGTCGCATCCAGGAACAAGGCCGCGTCCATCACCGATCGAGCTATCGGGCCATTGACGCTCAGTCCGTACCACGCATCGTCATGCGGCTCCAAAGACACCCGATCGCGATGCGGCTTCAGGCCGAACAGACCACACCAGGTCGCCGGGATGCGAATCGAGCCGCCCCCGTCGGATCCCAGTGCCAGCGGAGCCAGCCCGGCAGCTACCGCGGCGGCACTACCGCCGCTACTGCCGCCCGGTGTGCGCTTGAGGTTCCACGGGTTGCGGGTGGCCCCGAACGTCAGCGACTCGGTGTAGGGAAACATCATCAGTTCGGGCACGTTGGTTTTGCCAATGATGACCGCGCCTGCGGCGCGTAGCCGGCGGACGACCTCCGCGTCGGAGGTCACGGCGGGGCGGTGTCCGCCACTGCCGTACGTCGTCACCTCACCGGCGACGTCGACATCATCTTTGATCGCGATCGGCACGCCGAGCAGCGGCAGCCGCTCGCCCGCGTCGAGGCGCTCTTGCGCCACCGCGGCTTCGTAACGCGCGCTATCGGAGAGCACCACGCGATAGCAGCGCAGCTGACTGTCCAGGCGCGCGATCCGATCCAGGTAGACCTCGAGCAACTCCGGTGCGGTCAGTTCACCGTCAGCCAGCATGCGCACCTGGGCCGCCGCGCCGGCAAAGGCCACGTCGCGAGCGTCCACTGCGGCAGCGTATCCCGCTGATCGTCGCAAGCCCCGGGCTGGTCCAGACATGACCCAACTGAGGCAACCAGTACCGTGGGCGACATGTCCTGCGTGTTCTGTGCGATCGTCGCCGGGGAAGCTCCGGCTATCCGGATCTACGAAGACGACGACTACCTGGCGATCCTCGACATCCGCCCGTTCACCCGTGGCCACACCCTGGTGCTGCCCAAACGGCACAGCGTAGATCTCACCGACACTCCGCCGGAGGCTCTGGCCGGTATGGTCACCATCGGCCAACGGATCGCCCGGGCTGCCCGCACGACGGAATTGGCCGACGCGACCAACATCGCCATCAACGACGGCAGGGCTGCCTTCCAGACGGTGTTCCACATCCACCTGCACGTGCTGCCGCGGCGCAACGGCGACAAGCTGTCGGTCGCTAAGGGGATGCTGCTGCGCCGCGATCCCGACCGGGAAGCCACCGGGCAGATCCTGCGGGAGGCGCTGGCCCGGATCGACGCAAGCCAGTCAGACTGAACCCATGAGCAATCTCACCTTGTTCGAGCAATTCGTGGGCGTACCGATTTTGCGTCTGCACGACAGGATCTACCAGAAGACCAATGGCCGGATCGGGCACCGGATACCGGGTGTGCCACCCAGCCTGCTGCTACACACGGTTGGCGCCAAAACCGGGCAGCCGCGCACCACGTCGCTGACCTATGCGTGCGACGGCGACTCGTATCTGATCGTCGCCTCCAACGGCGGCGACGAGCGCTACCCCGGCTGGTACCACAACCTGCGCAAGCATCCCGAGTGCGAAATCAATGTCGGCCCCAAGCGGTTCCCGGTGACCGCGCGGAAGGTCACGCCTGACGACTCCGATTACCCGCGGTTGTGGGAGCTCGTCAACAAGAACAACGCCAACCGTTACAACGGCTACCAGCGCCGGACGTCGCGGCCTATCCCGATCTTCGTGTTGACCCCGCGTTAAATGTGAGCGCCCCGCAGTAAAGCGCAAGGTAGTAGGGCCCAACAGCAGTGCAGCGGTTTATTCTGCACTAGCGTGCGGTGAAGCTCTCAATTGTTCACCGCAAAGCGCGGGATCGGGTGGAGCGGCTATGACACGCTGGACGGGAAATCCGTGGCGGCGGTTCGGGCTGTCCGCGCCCGTTGGCTGGCTCGTCGTCGGGGGATACGGCGTCGCGGCGGTGCTGGTCGCAGCCTCGTCGGTTTGGGGGTGGCGGGGCGCCTACGAAACTCGGCCGGTCGACGAAGTCGTGTCGGTGCTGTGTCTGGTGTTCGCGGCGGCATGCGCAGGCTATGCGGCTCGCTTCGCGGTCGGGCGCCGCAGCTTCGGATGGCTGGCGCTGATGACTGCCCTGTTGGGCTGGGCGGTGGGTGAGGTCATCTGGGCGGTCTATGAGGTGCGCCCGGAACTGGCGCACGCCACTCACCCGGCTGCGGCTGAGGCTGTGTCGCTCTTATATCCAATCGGCGTCATGGTTGCCCTGACGCTGTTGTCCCATCTATCTCGCCGCAGTCCACGGCGACTGGTACTGGACGGTCTCATCGTGGCGACTTCGCTGTTCGTCATTTCGTGGGTGTTCGTCCTCGACAAACAGCTGCGCGAGGACAGCGGCTCGCGGCTCGCGACGCTCACGCAGGTTTTTGCCGATGTGGTACTCATGACGACGGCGATCATCATGTTCTCACGGCTTCGTCCCAGCGACCTGCCGAGCCGCAGCCTATTAGCCGGCGGGATCATGACGATCGCCGTTGCCGACATTACGATGGTGTTCCAGACCGGGGTGGGCAGTTATCACGCCGGTGATCTGGCCGACCTGGGCCGGGTGGCCGGGTTGGGATTGTTGGCGCTGGCTGCCCTGTCCAGCGTCAACGAGACCCCCACGACGACGCCGCGCAATGAGATCTTGTCCCGGGCCTTGCTGTGGTTGCCTTACCTGCCGCTTCTGCTGGCCGCCGCGGTCGGGTTGCGCTACGCGGTAGGCCTGATGGCGCACGGACCGATGCTCGTCGCGTTGGGAATCCTCGTCGCCGCGGTACTGGCCCGACAGTTCATTGTGCTCGTCGAAAACCAGGGCTTGCTGTCCGAAGTCACGCGGGAAGCGTTTCGTGACAGCTTGACCGGCCTGCCTAATCGGGCCTACTTCCTCCATCGATTGGAACAAGCCGTCGCCCGTCGACATCACGACAAAGCACCGATTGCGGTGTTGTGCCTCGACCTCGACAACTTCAAATCGGTCAACGACGCATTAGGTCATCCGGCCGGCGACGAGCTTCTTGTCCGGGTCGCCGGGCAGCTCACCGCTGCGCTGGGCGAAACGGGCATCGTTGCGCGCCTTGGCGGTGACGAATTCGCCGTGCTCATCGTAGCTTCCGTCGAGGAGTCGCAATCGGCGGCGCAGCGGGTTCTCGACGCATTCAACGAGTCGATCGTGATCGACGGCGTTCCCATACCGGTCCGACCCAGCATCGGCTTTACCGTGGCCGCCGCCGCGTCGAAGTGCACCGTCGACCAGCTCCTCCGCCTTGCCGACCTGGCTATGTATGCCGCCAAACGCGACGGCGGCAAATGTATCCGCAGCTTTGTGCCCGATCTGCCCTTCCCCGATGCATTGCCACAGTCCACCGATTTGGCAATATCGGCCTCTGAGCACCAGGGCGCTGCAGGCACCTTTGGCCGGGCGGCCACCTCGGGTAATAAGACACTGCTGGCACAAACGCTCAAGCCGATCGCTGATGTCGCGACGTCAACACCAGACCAACCGCACGATGCTCCCGATGGCGTTCGGTGGCCCCCGTTGGCGATCCGGATTGCCATGGCGGTGCTGGCGATCGGCGTGATCGCATTCACCGCGTCGAGCGTGTTCAACGCGGATGCGGGTCACGGCGTATTCTTCGCTAAGTTTTTTTATCCGGCGTTGAACCTGTTGGCGGCCGAGCTGATTGCCGTTCGCGCTTACCGCGTCGCGGCCGACCGTTTGGCTTGGATTCTGATCGCGGCCGGCATGACAAGTTCGGCGATGGGCGACGTTATTTACGCCCTGTGGGTGCCGAACGGCCAGTCACCATCGGTGGCTGATCCGGCGTACCTGGCGTTTTATCCGCTCGTCTACGCCGGGCTGCTGCTGCTCATGCGGGCACGATTGAAGCGGGTGCCGCTTCCGATTCAGGTCGATTCCTTGGTCTGCGCGTTGACTATGGCCGCGGTGGCCGCGGCGCTGACGGCAGGCCCCATCCATGCGGCGGCGACCCGCGCACCGGCGACCGTGCTGGTGGGCCTGGTCTATCCGTGGGGCGATCTGGTCCTGCTGGCTCTGGCCGCCAGCATGCTGCCAATCTTCGGGTGGCGCAACGAGTCTCGCTGGATTCTTCTCATTGCCGGATTTATTCTGTTTGCGGCCGCGGACACGGCATACCTCTTCCAGACCTCCGCAGGCTCATACCGGGTTGGCACTACGCTCGATGCCCTCTGGCCCGCTTCGTCGCTACTGGTGGCGATGGCCAGCTGGGCGCCTTGGTCGTCGGCGGCACCCTTACCGAGACGCAGGCTCGGCTCCTACACCGTGCCGGTGGCATGCACTGTCGTGGCGTTTGGAGTTGCCATCCTGGGTCACAACTCACGACTCGCAGTGACTCTGGCCGCGTTGAGCCTGATCGCGGTCGCTGCACGGTTGTCGGTGACCTTCCGGGATGTCAGCACGTTGGCCGAAAGCCATAAGCACGCCATGACCGACGAGTTGACCACGCTGCCTAATCGGCGGTCACTGGCGACAGCCCTGACCGCGTTGTCCGGCTCCGCTTTGGCGGGGCCCTCGTCGGCGACCAAGACGTCATCACGTCGAGCGCTTCTGTTGCTTAATCTCTGTGAGTTTCAAGAGATCAACGACTCGGTCGGTCGCCACTTCGGCGATGAACTGTTGTGCCACATCGCGAATCGATTGTCGAACTGCGTGCGTCGTGAGGATCTGCTGGCGCGCGTGAGCGAGGACCAATTTGCCATCTTGCTGGCCGAGGGGTCTGACCTCATGGCTGCGCGTGCCCAGGCGGGCCGTTCGCTCGAGGCCTTGAGCGAACCGTTCGCGCTGGATCCAATTACCGTGCAAGTCGATGCCCGCATCGCCATTGCGCTATGTCCCGACCACTGTGACCACCCGCAGGAGCTGCTGGATCGCACCGAGACGGCGATTCGGCACGCCCAATCCGCCAAAAGCAAGATCGCGGTGTACGACTCGGCGTTTGAGCTGTATCGCGAGAACGACCCCACCCTCATCGAGCAACTACGCACCGCGCTGTTCGATGGTGACGAACTGACGTTGTATTACCAGCCCAAGATCAACGCAAGCGACGGCAGTGTCCATAGCGTCGAGGCACTGCTGCGCTGGCACCATCCCAGCCGTGGGTTGCTGCTACCGGAGGAATTCCTGCCTGCCGCCGAACGCGCCGGGCTGATGCGCAAGGTGGCCAATCGCACGGTCAGCCGCGCCCTTGAACAGATCCAGTCCTGGCGCGAGCAGGGCATCCCGCTGAGCGTCGCGGTGAACCTCTCGACGACGAATCTGCTTGACCTTGACCTGGTCGGCACAATCGAGCGGCTGCTGCGAACCCACGGTTTACCCCCCGACGCTCTCATCATCGAGATCACCGAAAGCGCCCTCGTCGACTCGGTGCGATCCCGTAATACCGTCGCCGCGCTGCAGCAGCTCGGCGTTCGCATCTCGCTTGACGACTACGGCACCGGATGGTCATCGCTGGCACGCCTGCAGGATGTCTCGGTCGACGAGCTGAAACTCGACAAAATATTCGTGGCACGACTGGCCCAAGACCCACGATCGGTTGCCATCGTGCGGTCCACGGTGGCATTGGCGCACAGCCTCGGCGCCGACCTCGTCGCCGAGGGAGTCGAAGACGAGGTCACCTTGAGCGCACTGCGGCGATACGGCTGCACCATCACCCAGGGCTTCGTGCACAGTCCGCCGTTGCCACCGGATGACCTGAAGCGTTGGATCACCACGCACGTGCCCAATCCCAGTTCAAAGTCGGTCTGAGTAAGCGGGCGTGACCCACCGGCTAAACCGAAGTTGCGGCAGCTTTTGGGGCTGAGTTGTGGCGTGACCTGATGGTATCGGCGTGAACCGTGGTGGGCATGTAGACAAAATAGAGGTGGTGTCGTTGTCGGCGTTGTTGCATGGTGTCGGTTAGTATGCAACATATGCGGCGGAGTCTTGGTAAGGCACACGTAGTCAGAGTTAAGCGGTCGCATCTGGATAAGCTGGGCAGACGCCGCGATTACGAGTCGGTGTATCTGCGCCGCACCTACCGCGACGGCGCCAAGGTATGTAACGAGACCCTGGCCAACCTGTCGATGCTGCCCGAGGAAGCGATCGGTGCGATCGAGGCAACACTGAAGGGCCAAAGCCTGGTCGCCGCTGGCACCGGCTTCGCGATCACCCGTTCGCTACCGCACGGGCACGTGGCGGCGGTGGCCGCGATGGCGCGCACCCTGGGGCTGCCCGCGCTGCTGGGCCCGGCGTGCCGGTCGCGGGATCTGGTGTTCGCGTTGATCATCTCGCGAGTGATCCGCCCGGCCAGCAAGCTCTCCACGCTGTCGCGGTGGTCCGACGTCACCCTCGGGGCCGACCTCGGTGTGGCCGACGCGTCCACCGACGAGGTCTACACCGCGATGGACTGGCTCGGCGACCGCCAAGACGCGATCGAAAAGAAGCTCGCGGCTAAACACCTTGGCCCAGATGCGAATCCGGGCCGGCTGGCGCTGTTCGACCTGACCAGTTCGTGGGTGACCGGCCGCTGCTGTGAGCTGGCCGCGCGCGGCTACTCCCGCGACGGCAAGAAGGGACTGCCGCAAATCGAGTACGGGATACTCACCGATCCGGCCGGCTGCCCGGTCGCGGTGCGGGTAGTCCCCGGCAACACCGCCGACCCGACCGCATTCACCGAGATCGTCGCCCGGGTCCACGACACGTTCGGCATCGATACGCTGGTGCTGGTCGGCGATCGCGGCATGATCACCTCCGCGCGCATCGCCGCGTTGCGCGAACTCAACGAGACCGGAACCGATTTCGGGTGGATCACCGCGCTGCGCGCACCCCAGATCGCCAAACTGGCCGTCGAGGACGGGCCGCTGCAGATGAGCCTGTTCGATGTCCAGGACCTGGCCGAGATCGCCCACCCCGACTTCCCCGCAGAACGGTTGATCGCCTGCCGCAACCCCGCGCTGGCCGCCGAACGCGCCCGCAAACGCCACGACCTGCTGGCCGCGACCGAAAAAGACCTCGCCCGCATCGCCGTCCGCGTGCAAGCCGGCACCCTGGCCGGCGCGGACAAGATCGGCGAGGCCTACGGCAAAGTCGTCGGGAAATACAAGGTGGGCAAGCACTTCCAACGCGCGATCACCAACACCACGTTCACCTTCTCGCGCAACCAGGTCGCCATCGACGCCGAAACCCGCCTGGATGGCATCTACGTGCTGCGCACATCCGTGCCGGCGGCCGACCTCACCCCCGCCGATGTCGTGGAAGGATACAAGAACCTCGCCAACGTCGAACGCGACTTCCGCATCATCAAGATCGACGATCTGGACCTACGCCCGATCCATCACCGACTCGAACAACGCGTCCGCGCCCACGTGCTGATCTGCCTGCTCGCCTGCTATCTGGTCTGGCACCTGCGCAAGGCCTGGGCACCGCTGACCTTCACCGACGAAACACCACCGCAGCGGGATAACCCAGTGGCCCCCGCCAAGCGCTCCACCACCGCCGCCGCCAAAGCCGCCCGCAAACACGACATCGACGGCAACCCGCTCCGCAGCTTCCGCGGCCTCCTCGACCACCTCGCCACCCTGACCCGCAACCACATCCGCTACCACCACACCAACACCGAGATTCCCATGCTCGCCGACCCCACCCCCGACCAACGTCGCGCCTTCGACCTCATCGGCGCCGCCATTCCCCTCACCATCGCGGCGTAGTCAGACACAAACCACCCAAAACCAACAAACTCCCAGGTCGAACCCGGAATCCCCTACCTCAACGGCCGTAACTTCGGGCTAAAACAGCTCTTTCGCCAGTAGCTCCAAGGTCGCCACCCGCGCCGGTGCGGTGGCGGGGTCGGTACCGCGGCGGGCCGACGCCACCGGGTTCACCATCACCTCGTCGACACCGAACCGTTCGGCAAGTGCCCGGACCTGTTCGGCGGCCTCCGCGGGCGCACCGAGGACGGCACGCTGCAGGCCGCTCTCCACGATGCGCTGCTGCTGTCCCGTCAGCTCCGCGACTTGAGCCTCTTCGACCAGCGGCACCGGCCCGAGCGGCTGCCCGGTTCGTAGCCGCGCCATCATCTGCAGGTTGGGCAACATCAACGCCGTTGCCTCGTCCCGGGTTTCGGCCACCGCGGCGTTCACCGTCAAGAACGTCACGGGCTCGGCAGCCAGGTCGCTGGGCACATACCGGGAGCGGTAAAGCTCGAGTGCCTCTTCGGTTCCCTTGCCGGAGAAGTGATGGGCGAACACGTACGGCAGCCCCTTGGCGGCAGCCAAATGTGCCGAGTACATCGACGAGCCCAGCAGCCACAGGCGCGGTTCGCTGGCGGCGGCCGGGGTGGCCTTGAGGATGTAGTCCCCGGAGCGCAGCGGCACCCGCACGCCGCGCGGGCTCATCAGCGCCGCGACGTCGTCGAGGTATTCGGGGAAGTTCTCAATGTCACGATCGTCGTGACCGCCACGCAGGGCATACGACGTCACCGGGTCGGAGCCGGGCGCCCGGCCAATCCCCAGGTCGATCCGGCCCGGGGCGGCGGCTTCCAGCAGCGCGAACTGCTCGGCCACCGCCAGCGGCGCGTGATTGGGCAGCATCACACCACCTGAGCCGAGTCGCAGCTGCGAGGTCTGCGCAGCCAGATAGGCGATCAAGACCGGCGGGCTGGTAGCACCCACGGAAGGCATGTTGTGGTGTTCGGCGACCCAGTAGCGAGTGAAACCCAGCCGGTCCGCGGTCTGCGCCAGCTGCACGGTGGCCGCTAGCGCGTCGCTGGTCGTCTGGTCTGTGCGCACCGGGACGAGATCAAGGACGGAAAGACGCACGATGGCGTCAACGCTTGGTGCCACGCGAACGTTCCCGGCTGGTCAGTAGTCCTTGAGGGTGATTGAACCCACGATGCGCTCGAAGACTTCCTGCGGGATCGGTGCACCACCCGGGATGTTGTCGACGACCAGCCATTGGTTGCGTTTGACGTAGTCGTTGAACTCGCGGTGGTAGTTGGCGAAGCCGAGTTCGTAGTCGCCACCAGCTGTTGCGAGCTCCCCGGCCAGGACGTAGGCACCCAGCAGCGCGACGCTGGTTCCCTGACCCGACAACGGCGAGCAGCAATATCCGGCGTCGCCGACCAGCGCCACCCTGCCCTGTGACCAGCGATCCATCTTGATCTGCGACATTTCGTCGAAATAGAAATCCGGTGCGTTCCGCATGTATTCCAACAGCTGTGGGCGTACCCAGCCGTCGTTCGCCATCCGCCGTTCCAACTCGGCAAACTGCGCCTCGGTGTCACGGTAGTCGATCCGCAGGTCGGTATCCATGAAGCCCAGCATGGCCCGGGCCTCAGTGTTGTTGCGGGCGCTGTAGACGCCAGCCATGGTGGAGTCCCCGTAATGCCAGATCTGCCAGTAGTCCAAGTCCAGGAAATTGGGCACAGTGAAAATCGCCGCGTGAGTTCCCAGCCTCTCGATGAATTGCTCCTCGGGGCCGAAAACTAATCGGCGCACGTTGGAGTGCAATCCGTCGGCACCGATAACCAAGTCGAAGCGGCGAGCGCCATCCCGCTCGAAGGTCACCTCCACCGAGGTGCCGTCGTCCTGCAACGACGCAATGCTGTCGTCAAATAAGAATTCGACTTTGAGTTTGGTTGCCTCGAAAAGCAATTCGATGAGGTCATCGCGTAGCAGCTCAATGTCGGGGCTAGCGATGAGACCGGCGGTGGGCGTCGACTCGGTGTCTCGGGACACCTCATTACCGTCGCGGTCAACGACGGATGCCCCCCGAATTCGCGTCCTTTCGTGGTCGGCGGCGGCGCGCAGCGCCATGCGTTCCAGCACCGTCAGCGCCGGACCCCGCACGTCTATCGCCTGGCCACCCGGCCGCAGTCCGGGGTAGCGCTCTACCACAGTAACCGAATAGCCATGCTGCACAAGCCAATATGCAACCGTCGTACCGGCTACGCTGGCGCCGGAAACCAGAACATCAGTCACTTAATCCCTGCCAGCTTCCTTGCGTTGCTGAAGATGTCGTCGAGCATCACCGGAGTCAACCTACCGGTGAACATATTCTGCTGGCTGGGGTGGTAGCAGCCGAGCAATCGCACACCGGATCCCAGTTCCGCAACGGCGCCGTGCCCGAACCGAGGCTTGGGCACTCCGGCAGCGGGCGGCAGTCGCAGCGCGACCTGCCAGGCGAACCCGCCCAGGGCCACGATCACCCGGACATGGTCTGACACCAGCCGCCATTCGGCGTCCAGCCACGGCCAGCAGGTGTCCCGCTCCGCCGGAGCCGGGGCGTTGGCCGGAGGCGCGCACCGCACCGGTGCGACGATCCGAACCTGGTTGGCCCGCAACCCGTCCGCGGCGTCCACGCTGATCGGTGAATTCACCAGACCGGCCCGGTACAGCGCCGCGTACAACTGGTCGCCAGAGCGGTCGCCGGTGAACATACGTCCCGTCCGGTTGCCGCCGTGCGCGGCGGGCGCCAACCCGACGATCAACAGCCGGGGCCGCTCCGATCCCCAACCCGGCACCGGCCGCCCCCAATACGGCTGGTCGGCGAAGGCTCGGCGTTTGACGACGGCGACGTCCTCACGCCAGCTGACCAGCCGCGGGCAGGCCCGGCAAACGCTGATTAAAGCGTCGAGTTCCGCTATCGAGCCGGCATGGGCCGCCAGCGCGGCGGCCTGTGCGGCATCGGCGGCCACCCGGGTCTGCGGTGTGGCCGGATCGCCCGGCCATCCCGTACCGGGACCAACCGGAGAACTGAACGCCTGGCCGGTACGTGGGTGGACGAGCACATGAACATCCTGCACGATTCCGCGCCGTAGGATCGGCCCAGTGAGCGCCCCGTGAACAAAGATGTGCTGGCGGATCTGATCGCCGGCTTGCCCGACGGGATGGTCGTCACTGACCCGACCGTGACCGAGGGCTACCGCCAGGACCGCGCTTTTGACCCGTCGGCCGGCAAACCGCTGGCCGTGGTCCGGCCGCGGCGCGCTGAAGAGGTGCAGACGGTGCTGCGCTGGGCCAGCGCCCACCGGGTGCCCGTGGTGACCCGGGGAGCCGGCAGTGGCCTGTCGGGCGGAGCGACCGCCCTCGACAACGGAATCGTGCTGTCGACGGAAAAGATGCGCGACATCACCGTCGACCCCGTGACCCGTACCGCGGTATGTCAGCCCGGGCTATTCAACGCCGAGGTGAAGAAGGCTGCCGGCGAACACGGCCTGTGGTATCCGCCCGATCCGTCCTCATTCGAAATCTGCAGCATCGGCGGCAACATCGCTACCAACGCCGGCGGGCTGTGTTGCGTGAAGTACGGCGTCACCACCGACTATGTGCTGGGCATGCAGGTGGTGTTGGCCGACGGCACCGCGGTCCGGCTGGGCGGCCCACGGCTCAAGGACGTCGCGGGGCTGAGCCTGACGAAACTTTTCGTCGGGAGCGAAGGCACGCTGGGCGTCATCACGGAAGTGACGCTGCGGCTGGTGCCCAGGCAAAACGCGTCCAGCATCGTGGTGGCCAGCTTCTCCTCGGTCGAGGCGGCGGTCGATGCGGTGCTCGGCGTTACCGCGCGGCTTCGCCCCTCGATGCTGGAGTTCATGGATTCGGTGGCGATCAACGCCGTCGAGGACACCTTGCGCATGGACCTGGACCGCGGGGCGGCTGCCATGCTGGTGGCCGGCTCCGACGAGCGCGGGCGCGCCGGTAGCGAGGATGCCGAAGTAATGGCCGCGGTGTTCGCTGAAAACGGTGCGACAGAAGTGTTTTCGACCGACGATCCCGCCGAGGGCGAGGCGTTCGTCGCTGCCCGCCGGTTCTGCATTCCAGCGGTCGAGGCCAAGGGTTCGCTGCTGCTCGAGGACGTCGGGGCGCCGCTTCCGGCGCTGGGCAAGCTGGTCACCGGAATTGCGCGCATCGCCGCCGAACGCGACCTGACGATCTCGGTGATCGCCCACGCCGGGGACGGCAACACCCACCCGTTGATCGTGTACGACCCCGCAGATGCCGCGATGGCGGAGCGCGCCCATCTCGCATTCGGCGAAATCATGGACCTGGCCGTCGGCCTCGGCGGCACGATTACCGGTGAGCACGGCGTCGGCCGGTTGAAGCGGCCCTGGCTGGCCGGCTATCTGGGGCCCGAAGTGATGGATCTCAACAGGCGCATCAAGCAGGCGTTGGACCCCCAGGGCATCCTCAACCCCGGCGCTGCGATCTAGCCTGCGCTGAGTGTGCAGTGAAGGCGTTGGAGTGTGCGCTGAGGGCGCGATTCCGCCGATTTGCGCCTTGGAAGCACACTCAACGCCCTCCGTTCACCCTCAACGGCAATGACGCTGCGGCCTATTGACACAATCACTGATTTGTCGTACGAATAAGACATGTCAGTACCTTTGTCTCACCACTCACCGGTCACGTTCCAGCTGGCCACCGCCGATACGTGGCCGAATCCCTGGCCGATGTACCGCGCGCTGCGCGACCACGATCCGGTGCACCACGTCGTCTCCCCGAAACGGCCCGAGCACAACTACTACGTGCTGTCCCGGCACGCCGACGTCTGGTCGGCGGCCCGCGACCACGAAACCTTTTCCTCGGCGCAGGGGCTGACCGTCAACTACGGGGACCTGGAAATGATTGGACTGCAAGATAATCCACCGATGGTGATGCAGGATCCTCCGGTTCACACTGAGTTTCGCAAACTGGTGTCGCGCGGTTTTACGCCGCGACAGGTCGAGGCGGTGGAGCCCAAGGTGCGCGACTTCGTCATCGAGCGCATCGAGAAGTTGCGCGCCAACGGTGGTGGCGACATTGTCACCGAGCTGTTCAAACCGCTGCCGTCGATGGTGGTCGCACACTATCTCGGTGTTCCCGACGAAGACCGGGCGCAATTCGACGGTTGGACAGATGCGATCGTCGCGGCCAATACCGCCGAAGGCGGCGTCGCCGGGTCGCTGGAAACGGTCGGTGATGCGGTTGGGTCGATGATGGCCTACTTCACGGGGCTGATCGAGCGGCGCCGAACCGAGCCCGAGGACGACACCATCTCCCATCTGGTCGCCGCCGGGGTCGGCGCCGACGGCGACATCGCCGGCACGCTCTCGGTGCTGGCGTTCACGTTCACGATGGTCACCGGCGGCAACGACACCACTACCGGAATGCTCGGCGGGTCAATGCCGTTGCTGCACCAGCGCCCAGACCAGCGGCGGCTCCTGGTTGACGATCCGGGACTGATCCCGGACGCGGTTGAGGAACTGCTGCGGCTGACCTCGCCGGTGCAAGGACTGGCGCGCACGGCCACCCGCGACGTGACAATTGGCGACACCACTGTCCCGGCCGGTCGCAAGGTATTGCTGCTGTATGGGTCAGCCAATCGAGACGAACGCCAATACGGGCCGGACGCGGGCGATCTCGACGTGACCCGATGCCCGCGCAACATCCTGACTTTCAGCCACGGCGCACACCACTGCCTGGGCGCAGCTGCGGCACGGATGCAATCCCGGGTTGCGCTGACCGAATTGTTAACCCGTTGCCCGGATTTCGAGGTCGATGAGTCCGCCATCGTCTGGTCGGGCGGCAGTTATGTGCGGCGCCCGCTATCGGTACCGATTCGAGTGAAATCCTGATGGCGTCCCCCGAAGAAGGGCGGGAAACCAAGGACTGGCTGGCGTCGCGCCGCACCGAAGTAGCCGCAGACCGCATACTCGACGCGGCCGAGCAGCTCTACACTCAGCGCGACCAGGCTTCGATCGGCATGAACGAAATCGCCAGGGCTGCAGGCTGTTCCCGCGCGACGCTGTACCGGTACTTCGAGAACCGTGAGGCACTGCGAACTGCTTATGTGCACCGCGAGACGCGCCGGCTCAGCCGCGCGATCAAAGAGCAGATCGGCGGTATCGACGACCCCCGCGAACGGCTGATCGCGAGCATCACCGCCACGTTGCGGATGGTTCGCGGCAGCCCCGCGTTGGCGTCGTGGTTCGCCTCCACCCGCCCGCCCATTGGCGGGGAGCTGGCCGGACAGTCCGAGGTGATCACCGCCTTGGCCGCCGCATTCGTCAACTCGCTCGGTCCGGAAGATCCCGTCATCGTCGAACGCCGGGCGCGCTGGGTGGTGCGAGTGATCACATCGCTGCTGCTGTTTCCGGGCCAACACGAAGCCGACGAGCGGGCGATGATCGAAGAGTTCGTCGTCCCGATCGTGACTCCGGCCTGCGTTCGTCGCTAGTTTGCTTGTCGACCTGGCGGGGCTTAGCTGGTCCCCGCCCCGGTTAACTTCGCGCCAGAGCCGCCTTCCGCGGACCACACCCCGCTGCAGAAGAGAAGAGCCTTCCGAAACCCGTGTCAGCCTGATAAACCGGTCAGCACTCTGGCGATTGAACGCGTGGTGCGCGCGTCGCAGGCGATCCAGCCATGCCGCCCACCGCAACAAGTCAGTCCCGCACGCGCGTGAAACGGTGTAATAGCCAGGCCAAGGGAATCGTTAATACCAGCGTCGCGATGAACAGGTTCAGCATCGACCCGGTGTAGACGTGTTCCCGAACCACGTAGACCATCGCGAACTCCATCGTCACCAGATGGATCAGGAAGATCTCGTAGGAGATCTCGCCCAGCCACACCATCGGCCGGGTGGCCAGCAGCCGCGAATACCACCCATGGTCACCCAGGGCCAGCGGTGCCACCGCGAGTGCGGCGATCACGGCATAAAAACCCGTCTTGACCAGCGCCTCCCCCAGCGATGCCGGCGATGTCGTAGGCGCGCCGGCGATGGGAGTGGAGACGATGAAATAGCTGATGGTAGCCAGCGGTATGGCCACGAACGCGTAACCGCGCACGCCCATCGCCTGCAGCACGGAAAGCCCCATGCCGGCGAGAAACCAGGCCAGGTAAGTGGGCAGCCACAGCCGAGCGCCGTCGGGAAACCAGTGATCGGTGTGCACGAGGATCAACCATGCCGGGCTGATCAACGTCATCCCGGCCAGAGCACCCAGCAGTAATTTCGGCTGCCACCGCCGCCGACAGACCAGCACCAGTAGCACGTATGCCAACAGCGGTAGTGCCACGTAGAACGCCGCTTCTACCGCCAGGCTCCACATCTGGGTCAGGCCCTGATGCAGGTACTTACCCAGGTAGCCGTCGGTGTAGATCTGCGTCAACGTGAGGTTGCGCACCAGCCCCGCCCACGAATGTCCGGGATTGGGCCCGGCCTCGCGAAAGTGGTACAGCACGTAGGCGAACAACACGGTGATGACGTAGGCCGGCATGATGCGCCGAACCCGATGGCGCGCATAGCGGCTCAGCGAAGGAGGCGGCCCGCCGGTGATGGCTGATTTCACCCACGGGCGGAACAGCAGGAAGCCGGACAGCACGAAAAAAATCGGAACGCCGATCTCCATCCGGGCACCGACCAGGCCCCAATAGCCGTGCGTGTACTTGCCGGTGGTGTACGCCGCATGGGTGCCGACAACGAGGAGGGCCGCGACCGCGCGGATCCCCGTCAGCGACGCGACCCGGTCCACATGGGCGATCTGTTCGAGTCCGCCCTGGGCGTCTTGTTCCTCGGACAGGGTCATCCGGAGTGTTTCCTGCGCGGCTTGCCGCCGTCGCGACCGCGGGCCTTATCGGATGACCGTTCCGGCCGGAGGTCGATCAGCACGCCCGAGATACGGGTGTGCTCAAGCTTTTTCAGCGTCGCGGGGGGCAGCTTGGCCGGGAGTTCCACCAGCGAGAAGTCAGGGCCGATGGCGATATGGCCGAAATCGCTGCGATGCAGGCCCCCCTCGTTGGCGATGGCGCCGACGATCGCACCCGGACCGATCTTGTGCCGCTTGCCCACCGAGATGCGGTACGTGGCGAAATCCCTTGACTGATGCGATCTTTCGAGACGGTCGCGACGTTCGTCACGCCGCTCTGGCCGCTCGCGTCGCTGGGGCGGCGGTTCTGGCGCCATCAAGAACGCTTCGCCGTCGCGGGACTGCAGCGCCAGCGCCGCGGCGATGTCGGCCATCGGGACGTCGTACTCGCGTTCGTAGTCCTCTACGAGCCTGCGGAATAGCTCGATTCCCGCACCGCCGAGTGCGTCGGTGATGGAATCGGAGAATTTTGCTACCCGTTGTGCGTTAACGTCCTCGACGGTGGGCAGTTCGACCTCGGTCAGCGTTTGCCGCGTTGCTTTTTCGATCGCCTTGAGCAGGTGGCGCTCCCGCGGGGAGACGAACAGTAGCGCGGTTCCCGAACGCCCGGCACGTCCGGTGCGCCCGATGCGATGCACGTAGGACTCGGTGTCGTGCGGGATGTCGTAGTTGAGCACATGCGATATCCGCTCCACGTCCAGCCCGCGCGCGGCCACATCGGTGGCGACCAGGATGTCGATACCGCCGTCTTTCAGTGCGGCTATCGTCCGCTCGCGCTGGGCTTGCACAATATCGCCATTGATGGCGGCCGCGGAAAACCCTCGGGCACGCAGTTTTTCGGCGACCTCCTCGGTCGCCTGTTTGGTGCGCACGAAGACGATCATCGCCTCGAACGGCTCGACCTCGAGTACCCGGGTCAGTGCGTCCATCTTGCGCGGACCGGCAACCTGGATGTAGCGCTGCGAAATATTCTCGGCTGTGGCGGTTTTCGCTTTGGACGCGACCTCGAACGGGTCGTGCAGATACTTGGTGGTGATCTTGCGGATCCCCGGCGGCATGGTGGCCGAAAACAGGGCGACCTGTTTGTATTCCGGCGTTTCGGACAGGATGCGCTCAACATCTTCGGCGAAACCCATGGCGAGCATCTCGTCGGCTTCGTCGAGCACCAGGTAGTCCACGCTCGACAGGTCCAGCGTCCCGCGTTCCAGGTGGTCGATAACGCGGCCGGGGGTGCCCACCACTACGTGCGCACCGCGTCGCAGCCCGGCCAGTTGCACGGTGTAGGACGACCCGCCGTAAATCGGCAGCACGTTGATCTTCGGCAGATAAGCCCCGTAGCGGCTGAACGCCTCGGCCACCTGCAGGGCCAACTCACGGGTGGGCGCCAGCACCAGCGCCTGAGTTGCTTTGCTGGTGACGTCGATCTTGGACAGGATCGGGATCGCAAAAGCAGCCGTCTTTCCGGTGCCGGTTTGCGCCAGTCCAACGACGTCGGTACCTGCCATCAGTGCCGGAATCGTCGCCGCCTGGATGGCTGTGGGTGACTCGTAGCCGACGTCGGCGATCGCCCGCAAGACCGCAGGGTGAATCTGCAGGTCGGCAAACGTCGTAGAGGCAGCCTCGGGCGAGCTGTCCGGGAGGGTCATTGTTCAAGGAGTTTAGTGGCGAACGCGAGGCCGGTCGCGCCGGGCGCGGCGGTTCGCCACCAGACGATCCCGTGATCGTGAGCACAGCCGAGCTGGGTGCGGCCACGCCTGCCGCATCTGCGAGCCCGATGACGGTACGGTGCGCGGTGTGTGGTCGCTACCGTGCCGTGCCGAGCCACTGACCGGCTCGGCCGCTGTCGCGTTGATCGCCATGACGTTGACCGGCTGCGGTTCGGGAGATTCCACGGTCGCGAAGACGCCGCAGACAACGACGACCGCCGGCACCGCTACAACCACTACCTCCGGTGCAGCGAGCCCGTCGGCGACAGCTGCCCCGCCCAGCAGTAGCGCTCCGCCGGCCGACCCGTGCGCGGTCAACCTTGCTTCTCCCACCATTGCAAAAGTGGTGTCCGAGCTGCCTCGCGACCCACGCAGCCGGCAGCCCTGGAACCCGGAGCCGCTGGCCGGCAACTACAACCAGTGCGCTCAGCTGTCGGCGGTGATCATCAAGGCCAACACCAACGCTGTCAATCCCACGACTCGGGCCGTTCTCTTCCATCTTGGGCAGTTCATCCCGCAGGGTGTGCCCGACACGTACGGGTTCAATGGCATTGACGCGGCGCAAACCACCGGCGACACGGTGGCGCTGACGTACCCCGGCGGGATCAACGGCTTGAACACCTCGGTGCGGTTCCACTGGAACGGCAACGGCGTCGAGCTCATCGGTAATACCGCCGGCGGCTAAGCGCGGCACCCGGGCAGCACGGCTCTACTGTCGGACCCCTCACCTACAGTTGCTGCTGTGTTCGTCACCGGCGACAGCATCGTCTATAGCGCGTCGGATCTCGCCGCTGCCGCCCGCTGCGAGTACGCGCTGTTACGTGACTTCGACGCGAAGCTCGGCTGGGGACCCGCCGTCACCATCGAGGACGAACTGTTCGCGCGGACTGTTGCCCTCGGTAACGAGCATGAGCGACGCGAACTCGAACGACTGCGCGAGAAGTTCGGGGATGCCATCGCGATCATCGGCCGTCCGGCTTACACGCTCGCCGGGCTGGCTGCGGCCGCAGCGGCCACCCAGCGCGCCATCGCCAGCCGCGCTCCCGCGGTATATCAGGCCGCCATGTTCGACGGCCGCTTCGTCGGCTTCGCCGACTTCCTGGTGCGAGACGATGAGCAGTATCGAGTCATTGACACCAAGCTGGCGCGCTCCCCTGAGGTCACTGCGCTGTTGCAGCTGGCTGCATACGCAGACGCGCTGGCTGACTCTGGTGTGCCCGTGGCGCCGGACGCCGAACTGCAATTGGGCGATGGCACCGTCGTGCGGTATCGCCTGTGCGACTTGATCCCGGTTTACCGCTCCCAACGCGCGCGAGTGCAGCGGCTACTCGATGAACATTATGCCGGGGGCACCGCTGTGCGCTGGGAGGACGCCGGAGTGGGCGCCTGTCTTCGTTGTCCGCTGTGCAACGAACAGTTGCGTATTACTGACGATCTCCTGTTGGTCGCCGGCATGCGAGTGAGCCAGCGGGACAAGCTACTTGACGACGGGATCACCACAGTCGCCGAACTCGCCGAACATAACGGGCCAGTGCCCGAGCTGGCATCCAACGCGGTCGGCAAACTGACCGCCCAGGCGAAACTGCAAGTCCGCCAACGTGACACAGGCGCTCCGCAGTTCGAGATCGCCGACCCGCAGCCCCTGACGTTGTTACCCGAGCCGGACCCCGGTGACCTGTTCTTCGACTTCGAAGGCGACCCGCTGTGGACCGCCGATGGCCACGAGTGGGGTCTGGAATATCTGTTTGGCGTCCTGGAAGCCGGGCCGGCAGACAACTTTCGCCCGCTGTGGGCGCACAACCGGGTAGACGAGCGCAAGGCGCTGACCGATTTTCTGGCGATGGTGGCCAAGCGCCGCAAGCGCCGTCCGAACATGCACATCTACCATTACGCGCCCTACGAAAAGACCGCGTTACTGCGACTCGCCGGACGGTACGGGGTCGGCGAGGACGAGGTTGACGAACTCTTGCGTAGCGGTACGCTGGTCGACCTATACCCGTTGGTACGCAAGAGTATTCGCGTGGGTACGGAGTCCTTCAGCCTCAAGGCGCTCGAGCCGCTCTACATGGGGGCGCAGCTGCGCGTTGGTGACGTCACCACGGCCACCGGTTCGATCACGTCCTACGCCCGTTACTGCGAACTGCAAGCCGACGGCCGATACGATGACGCGGCATCCCTGCTCAAGGAGATCGAGGACTACAACCACTACGACTGCCGGTCGACTCAAGAACTGCGCAACTGGCTACTGGTCCGCGCCTGGGAATCCGGCGTCACACCGATTGGCGCCCAACCCGTTCCCGACGGCAACACCGTCGAAGACCGTGACCAGCTGGCGGTGACGTTGTCGACATTCACCGGCGATGCCGCCATCGGCGAGCGCACGCCTGAGCAGACGGCGGTGGCGCTGCTGGCGGCGGCGCGCGGCTACCACCGACGCGAGGACAAACCGTTCTGGTGGGCCCACTTCGACCGGCTGAACTTCCCCGTCGACGAATGGTCGGATAACACCGACGTCTTCGTCGCGGTGGATGCGTCCGTCAGCGTCGACTGGCATACGCCTGCCCGCGCACGTAAGCCGCAGCGACGCGTGCAGTTGCGCGGTGAGCTGGCACGCGGCGATCTGATGACGAACGTGTTTGCGCTCTACGACCCTCCGGCTCCGCCCGGTATGACCGACAATCCCGACCGGCGGGCGGCCGGACGCGCCGTGGTTGTCGAGGCCGATGATCAGACGGTGCCCACCGAAGTGGTCATCGTTGAGCGAGTCGGCAGTGACGGCAAGACGTTTGACCAGCTGCCGCTCGCACTCACCCCCGGGCCACCCGTTCCCACCACAGCACTGCGCGAATCGATCGAATCGACCGCTGCTGCCGTGGCTGCCGGATTACCGCAACTGCCTCGCAGCGCCGTGGTCGACATCCTGCTGCGCCGCGCGCCCCGCACGCGCAGCGGCACTCCACTACCGCGCAGCACCGACACCGTCGCCGACATCACCGCCGCGGCGCTCGACCTGGACTCGTCCTACCTGGCGGTGCATGGGCCGCCAGGGACTGGCAAGACGCACACCGCTGCCCAGGTGATCGGGCAACTGGTCACCGGCCATGGCTGGCGCATCGGTGTGGTCGCGCAATCGCACGCCACGGTGGAGAACCTGTTGGACTGTGTGATCGATGCCGGGCTGGAGGCGTGGCGCGTCGCCAAGAAGCGCTACGACCACAATGCTCCGCGCTGGCAGGAGATCGACGGCAGCGCTTACGCCGCATTCATCGCCGACACGGCAGGATGCGTGGTCGGCGGAACGGCATGGGATTTCGCCAACGCCAATCGGGTGCCCCAGGGCAGCCTGGATCTGCTGGTCATCGACGAGGCGGGCCAGTTCTGTCTGGCCAACACCATCGCCGTGGCACCGGCGGCCGTGAATCTATTGCTGCTCGGGGACCCCCAGCAGCTGCCGCAGGTCAGTCAGGGAACTCATCCGGAGCCGGTTGACACGTCCGCGCTCGACTGGCTGGTCGACGGTGAGCGCACCCTGCCCGATGAACGCGGCTACTTCCTGGACCGCTCGTACCGGATGCACCCGGCGGTCTGCGCCGCGGTTTCCGCACTGTCCTACGACGGCAGACTACATTCCCACACCCACTGCACGGCCGCCCGTCGCCTCGAGGGATATCAGCCCGGCGTGCACGTTCTTCCCGCTGCTCACCACGGCAACTCGACGGAAAGCCCGGAGGAGGCTGACGCGATCGCCGCCGAGATCAGGCAACTGCTCGGCACGTCGTGGACCGACGAGCACGGCACCCGGGCTTTGACCGCCTCGGACGTGCTGGTGCTGGCACCCTACAACGCCCAGGTGGCGCTGGTGCGTCGCCGCTTGACCTCCGCCGGGCTTGGCGGGGTCCGGATTGGGACCGTCGACAAGTTCCAGGGCGGGCAGGCGCCAGTGGTCTTCATCTCGATGACGGCCTCCTCTGCTGATGTGGTGCCACGCGGAATCTCATTCCTGCTCAACAGGAATCGGCTCAACGTGGCCGTCAGCCGGGCGCAGTACGCAGCGGTGATCGTGCGCTCGCCGGCACTGACCGAGTATCTGCCCGCCACGCCCCCGGGCCTGATCGACTTGGGCGCATTCCTGGCGCTGACGGAGCCTACTTGAGGCCGATCACGCCTGGCTGACCGGCCTATTTGCCGGAGGAGTGCCGACCGTAGCCGGCGGAGTCGTCGTCAGGATCGGCACGGTGGTGCGGGCCTCTCGGCACCTCGCCTTCGGCGAGCTGATGACGCGCGGAGCCGTTGTGGCGCCATTCCACCGGCGGCGCAAGCCGATCGTCGTGTGGAGCAGACCCGAAGGCGCCTGTCGGAAACCCAGTGATTGGACGGAAGCGCTGGTGGGCGTCGACATGAGAGCCGTTGTGGGCGAAGCCGATCGGTTGGGCTTGCGGAGCCGGGTCGTCTAGCGGGCTGTCCCACGAATCGACAGGGTCGCTCTGCCAGACATCGGCGGGTGCCGGGTGCCGGTATTCAACCCGCTCCCCTAACGGCTCGGTGTCGCTCTCCTCCTCGTACGCCGGTTTGCTGTCGGCGGGCGGGGGCACGATGTCGGGTTCACGACGAAGTAGGAATTCGACGTACTCGTCATCGTCATAGTCGTCGGCGATGTCGCCATCGTCGGGCCCGAGCAGGTCGCCGCCCTCGCCGTCGTCGGTGACCGCCCAAGGCGTGAAGCCGACCAAGAACAGCACGGCAACGATCCCGAACAAGGCAATGAACGCCGGCAACCGCACCGACTGCGACATCGCGGACGAGAACGGCTCGCGCAGGAACTCCGGCAGCTGCAACGTGATGGTGCCACCCGCAGTGTTCCCAGCGGGTCGATGCGGCGGCATCTCGGCACTGATCCGAGATGTCATGAACGCGGCCATGCCGGCGCTCCCGAGCACCGCGCCAAGCTGGCGGACCGAGTTGTACACCGCAGAGCTTGCGCCGGCCAGATGCGGCGGCAGGTTACGGGTCGCGGTGGCCGTCAGTGGCGACCACACGAACGCCATCCCGACACCGACAGCGCCGAACGGAAAAACCAGCTGCCAGATCGGCGTGTCCGGAGACATCTCGAAGGAAAGCCACGTCAGCGCGATCGCCAGCACCGAAAAACCGAAACCGAGTACGGGCCGCGGGTGGTATTTGTCGACCATCCGGCCGACAAAGAGCGCGAGGACCCCGTTGGCGATCGCCATCGGCGCGATCAGCAGCGCCGAGCGCGTCGGCGACAGGCCGCAGACCGCCTGCGCATAGAACGTCAGCGGCAACATCATCGCCGTCGCCGCGAAGGAGGTAATGGCCACCCCGACGTTGCACAGGCTGAAATCCCGGTCACCGAAAATGACCAACGGAATCAGCGGCTCGTCGGTGTTCACTGACTGCCAGTAGACGAACGCCGTCATGAACCCGACCCCGGCGACGACCATCGCCCAGATCCACGGCTCCCAATGGGCGGCCTGGCCCTGTTGCAGCCCGAAGACGATCAGAAACATGCCCACCCCGGACAAGCCGACGCCGACCAGGTCAAACCGGTGCGACTGGGTGGGCAGCACCGGAACCAGCCAAACCGCCAACGCCAAACCGAGGATGCCAACGGGGAGGTTGACGAAGAAAATCCACTCCCAACCCAGCCCGTCGACCAGCACGCCCCCGGCCAACGGGCCCACCAGGCTAGCGACGCCCGCGGTAGCACCCCACACGCTCACCGCGACACCGCGCCGCTCCGGCGGGAAGATCCGGGTGATTGTCGACAAGGTCTGTGGAGTGAGCACCCCAGCGCCGACACCTTGCACGACTCGAGCGGTGATCAGCATGGCGGCGCTGCCCGACAGCCCACACCACACCGAGGCGACGGTGAAGACCACGAGACCGATCAGGTACAGGTTCTTGGGACCGAACCGGTCACCGAGGCGCCCGGCCACCAGCAACACCAACGCATAGCCCAGCAGGTAGGCGCTGGTCACCCAAACCACGGTGTCGTACCCGATACGCAAGTCGGCCATGATGGTCGGGTTGGCGATCGCGACGATGGTCGAGTCGACCATGATCATGAAGAAACCGATCATCATCGCCCACAGGGCGTTCCAGGGGTTTCCTGAGTGCGGCGGGTTCTGGGTTATGAATTTCCAGCGCTTCGTGACCTGGGGTGGACGCGGCCCCGCGTGCCGGGTTCCCCCGGGCGACCGGGGCGTCGCCGTGGTCATGTACCCACCTCGCTTCAGCAGCCGACGATGCCGTCCGGCCGAGCTCGGCCCCGTCCGGTCGAGCGGCTTAACCCACCAAGGTGATACACCGCACACACGGGGCTGTGCCACCACTAGGACCGCCAAGCGGCCCGGACCGTCGCCGATATCCAGCCTGCATTATTCCCGGTGAGGCAATTGGCCGGCACCAAGGATCCGATACGGGGTACATAACCCGGAAGGTTTCGTGCTCGCTCAGCGTTCTACAGCAGGCACGTTAGCCTGAAGGGACGCCATTCGCAGGAGAGAAATATGCGGGCCCGACGGAAAAGGTCTTTAAACCGATTTTCGAATATGTCCAGCGCGGAACCGGAGCCAGTCCCCACGGACGGTCGACCCAAAGCGTCCGCGCGGGCATTGGCGCAGGTCATAGAGCGCAGCGCGCGAATACAGGGCCCGGCGGCCGAGGCTTATGTTTCCCGGCTGCGGAACGCGCACCCGGGCGCCGACCCCGCTGAGATCGTCGCCAAGCTGGCGAAGCGGTACGTGGCCATCGTGACGGCCAGTGGCGTGGCGGTGGGGGCGGCGGCGACCATCCCGGGAATCGGCACGTTGAGTGCGCTGTCTGCGGCTGCGGCGGAGACCGTGGCGTTCCTCGAGGCCACCGCGTTCTTTGTGTTGGCGGTGGCAGTGGTGCACGGCATTCCCGCCGATCACCGGGAACGACGCCGCGCTCTGGTGCTGTCCGTCCTGGTCGGCGACAACAGCAAGCAGGCGGTCGCCCAACTGATCGGTCCGGCCCGAACCAACGGCGGCTGGATTTCCGAAAGCATGGCCGCGATGCCGCTGTCGTCGATGTCGCGATTGAACTCTCGGTTGCTCAAATCGTGGGTCAGGCGGTACACGGTGCGACGCAGTGCACTGTTGTTCGGCAAGCTGTTGCCGGTCGGCATTGGGATCGTCGTCGGCGCCATCGGCAACTACCTGGCGGGCAAGAAGATCGTCCGCAACGCCCACCGGGCGTTCGGCGCCCCGCCCGCGCGCTGGCCACGCACCCTGCAACTCGTGCCGCCCATCCACGAAGCCGGCTGACAGCCGGCCATACCCCCTTCCCGGTCTCCCTGGCGAATTGCTGGCGAAAGGTTAGCCTTTATAGGGCGGAAACGTTCGGGGGCCGCCGCGGGTGTGAGGTACTCCGCTAATCGGGGCCGAGAAAGGTGCAGGCGCCACGCAATGCGCTTGCAGGACAGAGGAATTGAGGCGAACAGCGGTCGTGAGCAACATAAGTTCACCATTCGGGCAAAACGAATGGCTGGTCGAGGAGATGTACCGCAAGTTCCGCGATGACCCCTCGTCGGTCGATCCGAGCTGGCACGAGTTCCTGGTTGACTACAACCCCGAGCCGACCAGCGAATCAGCTTTGAGCACCCCGAGCACCCGCGACGGGCAGTCCGCTGCGGCCGCCCCGCAAGCAAAGCCCGCCCCGACGCCCGAGCCGTCCACTGAAACCACCGAGCCCACTGAGCCCTCTAAGAAGCCCGCCGACAACGCCGGCGCTGCCGCGGCCGGCAACGGCGCCACCACTGCCTCACCGGCCAAAGCCGCTACTCCCCCACCCGCCGACGGTGATGAGTTGCAGGTGCTGCGCGGGGCCGCCGCGGCCGTCGTCAAAAACATGTCCGCGTCGCTGGACGTGCCGACGGCGACGAGTGTCCGGGCCATACCGGCCAAGCTGCTCATCGACAACCGGATCGTCATCAACAACCAGCTCAAGCGAAACCGCGGCGGCAAGATCTCGTTCACCCATCTGCTGGGCTACGCGCTGGTGCGAGCGGTCAAGCAGTTCCCCAACATGAACCGGCACTACGCCGAGTTCGACGGCAAGCCCACCGCGGTGACGCCGGCACACACCAATCTCGGCCTGGCTATCGACCTGCAGGGCAAAGACGGCAAGCGCTCGTTGGTAGTGGCCGGGATCAAGCGCTGTGAGGGCATGCGATTCGCCCAGTTCGTCACCGCCTACGAAGACATCGTCCGCCGGGCCCGCGACGGCAAGCTCACCGCGGAAGACTTTGCCGGCGTGACGATTTCGCTGACCAACCCCGGCACCATCGGCACCGTGCACTCCGTTCCCCGGCTGATGGCCGGTCAGGGCGCCATCATCGGCGTCGGCGCGATGGAGTACCCCGCCGAGTTTCAGGGCGCCAGCGAGGAGCGGATCGCGGAGCTGGGAATCGGCAAGCTGATCACCCTGACCTCGACCTATGACCACCGCATCATCCAGGGTGCGGAATCCGGCGACTTCCTGCGCACCGTCCACGAGATGCTGCTCTCGGACAGCTTCTGGGACGAGATCTTCTGCGAGCTGAGCATCCCGTACCTGCCGGTGCGCTGGAGCATCGACAACCCGGACTCGATCATCGACAAGACCGCTCGCGTCATGGAGTTGATCGCCGCCTACCGCAACCGCGGCCACATGATGGCCGACATCGATCCGCTGCGTTTAGACGGAACCCGGTTCCGCAGTCACCCCGATCTTGAAGTGCTGACCCACGGCCTGACCCTGTGGGACCTCGATCGGGTGTTCAAGGTCAACGGCTTTGCCGGTTGCGAGTACAAGAAGCTGCGCGACGTGCTGGGCTTGCTGCGGGACGCCTACTGCCGCCACATCGGCGTGGAGTACACCCACATCCTCGAACCCGAACAACAGCAGTGGCTGCAACAGCGGGTCGAGACCAAGCACGTCAAACCGACTGTGGCCGAGCAGAAGTACATCCTGAGCAAGCTCAACGCCGCCGAAGCCTTCGAAACGTTCCTGGCGACCAAATACGTCGGGCAAAAACGGTTCTCGCTGGAAGGCGCCGAAAGCGTGATCCCGATGATGGAGGCCGCGATAGACCAGTGCGCCGAGCATGGCCTGGACGAAGTGGTCATCGGGATGCCGCACCGCGGCCGGCTCAACGTGCTGGCCAACATTGTGGGCAAGCCATACTCGCAGATATTCAGCGAGTTCGAGGGCAACCTGAACCCGTCGCAGGCGCACGGCTCGGGTGACGTCAAGTACCACCTCGGCGCGACCGGGGTGTATCTGCAGATGTTCGGCGACAATGACATTCAGGTATCGCTGACCGCCAACCCGTCACACCTGGAAGCCGTCGACCCGGTGCTGGAGGGTCTGGTCCGGGCCAAGGAGGACCTGCTGGACAAAGGCGACAGCGAAGACGGCTTCTCGGTGGTGCCGATGATGATGCACGGTGACGCCGCGTTCGCCGGCCAGGGTGTGGTCGCCGAGACGTTGAATATGGC
The DNA here is from genome assembly GCA_963784665.1 of uncultured Actinomycetota bacterium. GTDB lineage: Bacteria > Actinomycetota > Actinomycetes > Mycobacteriales > Mycobacteriaceae > Mycobacterium. The sequence continues at coordinate 718,461 of CAWASA010000010.1, read as the reverse complement.
GCTGCTGCCCGGTTATCGCGTCGGCGGCACCATCCACATCATCGTCAACAATCAGATCGGCTTCACTACCGCACCGGAGTACTCCAGGTCCAGCGAGTACTGCACCGACGTCGCCAAGATGATCGGGGCGCCGATCTTCCACGTCAACGGCGACGACCCGGAAGCGTGCGCGTGGGTGGCACGCCTGGCGGTGGACTTCCGGCAGAAGTTCAGGAAGGACGTTGTCATCGACATGCTCTGCTACCGGCGGCGCGGGCATAACGAGGGCGACGATCCGTCGATGACCAACCCCGCCATGTACGACGTTGTCGACACCAAGCGTGGGGCCCGCAAGAGCTATACCGAAGCCCTGATCGGCCGCGGCGACATCTCATTGAAGGAAGCCGAGGACGCGCTGCGCGACTACCAGGGCCAGCTGGAGCGGGTGTTCAACGAGGTCCGCGAGCTCGAGAAGCATCCGGTGCAACCCAGCGAATCGGTGGAGTCCGAACAGCAAGTTCCCAGGGGCCTTGCCACCGCGGTGGACAAGTCGTTGCTGGCGCGGATCGGCGACGCATTCCTTGCGCTACCTGACGGGTTCACCGCGCACCCGCGTGTGCAGCCAGTGCTGGAAAAGCGCCGGGAGATGGCTTACGAAGGCAAGATCGACTGGGCCTTCGGCGAGCTGCTGGCGCTGGGTTCCCTAGTGGCCGAAGGCAAGCTGGTGCGGCTCTCGGGCCAAGACACCCGGCGCGGCACTTTCTCGCAGCGGCATTCGGTGATCATCGACCGCAATACCGGCGAGGAGTTCACCCCGCTGCAACTGCTGGCGACAAATCCCGATGGCAATCCCACCGGCGGCAAGTTCCTGGTTTACGACTCACCGCTGTCGGAGTACGCCGCCGTCGGTTTCGAGTACGGCTACACCGTCGGCAACCCGGACGCCGTGGTGCTGTGGGAGGCCCAGTTCGGCGACTTCGTGAACGGCGCACAGTCGATCATCGACGAATTCATCAGCTCCGGTGAGGCCAAGTGGGGCCAGCTGTCCACGGTGGTCCTGCTTTTGCCGCACGGACATGAGGGGCAGGGGCCCGACCACACCTCCGGCCGGATCGAACGCTTCCTGCAGCTGTGGGCGGAGGGTTCGATGACGATTGCGATGCCCTCGACTCCGTCGAACTACTTCCACCTGTTGCGCCGGCACGCCCTCGACGGGATCAAGCGCCCGCTGATCGTGTTCACGCCGAAGTCGATGTTGCGCAACAAGGCGGCGGTCAGCGACATCAAGGACTTCACCGAGATCAAGTTCCGCTCGGTGCTGGAGGAACCCACCTACGAAGACGGCATCGGCGATCGCAGCAAGGTCACCAGGATCCTGCTGACCAGCGGCAAGATCTACTACGAGCTGGCGGCACGCAAAGCCAAGGACAACCGGGACGACGTCGCGATTGTGCGCATCGAACAGCTCGCCCCGCTGCCGAAACGCCGGCTCAACGAAACGCTGGACCGCTATACAGGCGCCAGTGAGTTCTTCTGGGTACAGGAGGAGCCGGCCAATCAGGGCGCGTGGCCGCGATTCGGCCTGGAGCTGCCCGAGCTACTGCCCGACAAGTTGACCGGGCTCAAGCGCATTTCGCGTCGCGCGATGTCGGCCCCGTCGTCAGGCTCGTCGAAGGTGCACGCCGTCGAGCAACAGGAGATCATCGACACGGCCTTCGCCTAGCCCGGTGACGGCGAGCGCCGAACCGGCGCGGTTGGGGGTCCCCCCGCTTGCGGGGGAGAGCCGGGCAATCGGGCCTCAGCCGCCAACCCACTGGTATCGGGGACCGCTGGTAACGGCTAACCTCGACCAAACGAGCCGATGGAGGAAGGGTGCTCATGCAAGGGTTTGCCGGCAAGGTCGCGGTGGTGACGGGCGCGGGTTCGGGTATCGGGCAGGCGCTGGCCGTTGAGCTGGCTCGCTCGGGCGCCAAGCTGGCGATCAGTGACGTCGACACCGAAGGACTGGCGCAAACCGAGGAGCGGTTGAAGGCGATCGGTGCGCCGGTCAAAGCGCACCGACTCGACGTGACCGAGCGCGAAGCTTTCCTCGCCTACGCCGACGCGGTCAACGAGCACTTCGGCAAGGTGAACCAGATCTACAACAATGCGGGCATCGCATTCACCGGCGACGTCGAGGTCAGCCAGTTCAAGGACATCGAACGGGTGATGGACGTCGACTTCTGGGGCGTCGTGAACGGCACCAAGGCCTTTCTTCCGCACCTGATCGCTTCCGGGGACGGCCACGTCATCAACGTCTCCAGTGTGTTCGGGTTGTTCTCCGTGCCAGGTCAGGCGGCATACAACTCGGCCAAGTTCGCCGTCCGCGGTTTCACCGAGGCGCTGCGGCAGGAAATGGTGGCGGCCGGCCACCCGGTGGCGGTGACCACGGTGCATCCCGGCGGCATCAAAACTGCCATCGCCCGCAACGCCACCGTCGCCGAGGGGCTCGACCAGGGTGAGCTGGCCAGCTTGTTCGACAAACGGCTGGCCAAGACCAGTCCACAACGAGCCGCGCAGGTCATCCTCGAGGCGGTGCGCAAGAAGAAGGCTCGAGTGCTGGTCGGCACCGACGCCAAGGTTTTAGATATCTTGGTGCGGCTGACCGGTTCGGGATATCAGCAGCTGTTCGGGCCCGTCATGGGCCGGTTGATGCCCAAGCAGTGAACGCGCCGGAGTCCAGTTACGCCCCTGACCGGACGTGCAGGCCGTGGACCACGCGCGAAGCGAGTCGGGCCCATCAAGCCCTGACCGTCAACGCCCCAGCGGGTGTTCGCTCAACCAGCCGGCTGCCACCGCCTGCGGGTCGGCGCCGCCGGCCACTTGGCGGCGCATCTCGGCCAGGGCCGCGGTGTCCAGCACGCCGGCGACTTCGTTGATCGCCAGCAGCTGGCGATCGCTGAGCGCATTGCGGCGATAGAGCGGCACCACGTTCTCGGCCCGTATCAGCGCAGGTTTGCCGTCGGCCAGCGCGACCAGGTCGGCCGGACTGCCGGGGTCGGCGGTCGTGGTCCACCCCGCCGTCAGCTGCCCGGCCCGCACCGCAGCGAACATCGTTGCCTCATCGGGAAATTCACGTGGAGCGGGAAGCCGGCAAGTGCCGACCGTCGACGGTGCTTGGTGCCCGGCCACAGTTCCGGCGACCAGCCCGTCACAGTGTCTTGGCAGCGTGCTGAGATCTGCGCTGACGTCACTGCCGCCCCACGCCTTGGCGGTGGACCCCGTGACCAGCAGCACGGGTTTGTCATCAGCGGCCGTCGTATAGTCGCCCGCGGCGATGCCCTCGGGTAGCGCGGACACCATCGCGCGGTATACCTGGACCTCGGACAGTGCCATTGCATCGGGCTGCAAGGTCTGCAACATCTGGCCGGTGAAGGCGGGGGCGACGGTAAACGCGCCGGAGTCCAATTGCGCGATCGGGTCGACGGCAGTCTCGGTTCGCGCTCCGAAACCGTATGAACGCAGCGCCGCAACGTAGATGCCGGCCAGCAGCATCGACTCGGAATCGGGGCGGGATCCAACCACAAGTTCGGGACGGGCACGGTGGTCGCTGGTGTCGTTCGCGCAGCCGGCCACACCGAGCATGGCGGCGAGCAGCAGCGCGGCCAGCCTGCCGATTCTCACCCCGCGGTGTCTGCGACTTCTGTGGCCAGGGCCACGGCTCTGGCCACCGCTTCCCCGACACGCAGGTCCAACGGGCTGGGGACGATTCGGTCGAGAGCGAGGTCATCGCTGACAACGGAGAAGATCGCCTCGGCCGCGGCGACCATCATCTTTTCGGTGATCCGGCGTGCCCCGGCGTCCAGCGCGCCTCGGAACACCCCGGGGAACGCCAGCACATTGTTGATCTGGTTGCAGAAGTCGCTGCGGCCGGTGGCCACCACTGCCGCGTACTTGGCCGCAACGTGGGGATGGATCTCTGGGTCGGGGTTGGACAGCGCGAACACGATCCCATTGGGAGCCATTGTGGCGATCATCTCCTCGGGGACGACACCGCCGGACACCCCGAGGAACACCTCGGCCCCATCGAGCGCTTCCGCCAGGCTGCCGGCGAGACCGTCGGGATTGGTGCGCTGCGCCAGATCCGTTTTGACGCTATTCATGTCGCCGCGCCCGGTGTGCAGAATGCCGCGCGAGTCGAGCACGGTTATGTCGGAAACCCCCATCGCCAGAAGGAGATTGGTGCACGCGACACCTGCGGCACCGGCGCCGGAAACCACCACCCGCAGCGAGGACATGTCGCGGCCGAGCAACTTGGTGGCGCCCATGAGTGCGGCCAGCACGACGATCGCCGTGCCGTGCTGGTCGTCGTGCATCACCGGGCAGTCCAGCGCTTCGATGACTCGTCGTTCAATCTCAAAGCAGCGTGGCGCGGAGATGTCCTCGAGGTTGACGGCGCCGAACGTCGGGCGCAGCCGTGACAGGGTTTCGACGATCTCGTCGGGATCCTTGGTGTCCAGGACGATCGGGATCGCGTTCAGCCCGCCATATTCCTGAAACAGGGCGCATTTGCCCTCCATCACCGGCAGTGACGCCGCGGGCCCGATGTCACCGAGGCCGAGGACCGCGCTGCCGTCGCTGACGACAGCCACCAGCCGGCTCGCCCAGGTGTAGCGGGCGGCCTGAGTGTGATCGGCGGCTATCGCGCGGCTGATCTGCGCCACACCCGGGGTGTAGGCGATCGACAACGCACGCTGCGTGTCCAGCGGGGCCTTCAGCGCTACGGAAAGCTTCCCACCTACGTGCGCCTCGAAGATCTCGTCGTCTCCGATGACGATCTGTGGATGCGCGATTTCTGGCACCGCATCAGGGTACTGTGCCCGTGGCCCAATCCGACCCGGGGCCGGGTCGGGGCCTACCGGTGGCGACCCGCTGCGCTAGATCAGACCAAGTTCGGTGACCGCGTTGCGCTCGTCGGCCAGCTCAGCGGTCGATTTGTCGATCCGGCCGCGGGAGAACTCGTCGATCTCGAGGCCGCTGACGATCGTCCAGTTGCCGTCCTTGGTCGTCACCGGGAATGAAGAGATCAGGCCCTCCGGCACGCCGTAGGACCCGTCGGAGAAAACGGCCATGGAGACCCAGTTGTCGGCGGGGGTGCCGAGCAGCCAGTCGCGGGCGGCGTCGATGGTCGCCGACGCGGCCGACGCGGCCGATGAGGCGCCGCGTGCGTCGATGATCGCCGCGCCGCGCTTCGCGACGGTCGGGATGAAGTCATTCTCGATCCAGGCCTGGTCTCCCACGACCTCGGCGGCGTTCTTGCCGCCGACCTCGGCGTGAAACACGTCAGGGTATTGGGTGGCGGAGTGGTTGCCCCAGATCGTCATCTTCTTGATGTCGGTGACCGCAGCCCCGGTCTTCTTGGCCAGCTGCGAGATCGCCCGGTTGTGGTCCAGGCGGGTGAGGGCGGTGAACCGCTCCCGCGGGATGTCGCGCGCGTTGCTCATCGCAATCAGCGCGTTGGTGTTGGCCGGGTTGCCGGTCACGCCGATGCGGATGTCGTCTGCGGCGACCTCGTTGAGGGCCTTGCCCTGCGCGGTGAAGATCGCGCCGTTGGCCTCCAGCAGGTCACCACGCTCCATGCCCTTGGTGCGCGGGCGGGCGCCGACGAGCAGGGCCAGGTTCGCACCGTCGAACACCTTGTTCGGATCCGCTCCGATTTCGACCCCCGCCAGCCACGGAAACGCGCAGTCGTCAAGTTCCATCACGACGCCCTCGAGCGCCTTGAGCGCGGGCTCGATCTCGAGTAGGCGCAGCTCGATCGGGCGGTCGGCGCCCAGCAGCGAGCCGCTCGCCAGGCGGAACAACAGGCTATAGCCGATCTGGCCGGCGGCGCCGGTGACGGCGACCTTGAGAGGACTTGCGCTCACGTCGGTTTACTCCTTGTGGAGAAGTCGTGCAGATTCGGGTTTCGGCTCGAAACTAGCGCACCCTTCTTGGCCCTCAATCTCCGGTCCAGTACCAGCGCTTTTTGTCCGCACCCGAATCGTCGCCCTTTGAATAGCCAGGACGCGTAGCATGGAGCACCGCCCGGTCAGACCTGTGCCGCGATCGGAGGTGGATGTGTTCCAGGGTTTTGACGCATTGCCTGAAGTGCTTCGCCCGCTGGCGCACGAGCCGCACGAACCGCACGTGGAGCCCGTTCCCCACCCGCCCGACGAGGCCTTGGTTGACTGCGCCGTCTACGTCGAAGGCCACCGGCTGCCCGGCACGTTGACCTACGCCGCCGCACTCGGCAAAGTGCGCGAGATCGAACTGCTCGGGCACGACGCATTCGTCTGGGTCGGCTTGCGCGAACCGGACGAGACCCAGATGCAGGACGTGGCGGACGTTTTCGGGCTGCACCCATTGGCGGTCGAGGACGCCGTCTGCGCACATCAGCGGCCCAAGCTGGAGCGATACGACGACACGGTGTTTCTTGTCCTGAAGACCGTCAATTACGTCCCGCACGAATCGGTGGCGATGGCCCGCCAGATCGTGGAAACCGGCGAGATCATGGTCTTCGTCGGCAAGGATTTCGTGGTCACCGTCCGCCATGGTGAACACGGCGGACTGTCCGAGGTGCGCAAGCGCATGGACGCCGACCCGCAGCAGATGCGCCTTGGACCGTACGCGGTAATGCACGCCATCGCCGACAACGTAGTCGACCATTACCTCGAGGTGAGCAGTCTGGTCGAATCCGATATCGACGGCATCGAGGAGGTGGCGTTTGCCCCGGGCCGCAAGCTCGACGTCGAACCGGTTTATCTGCTCAAACGCGAGGTCGTCGAACTCCGCCGGTGCGTCACCCCGCTGTCCGTCGCATTCCATCGGATCCAGGTGGAAAACAAAGACCTGATCTCCAAGGAAGTACGGCGCTACCTGCGCGACGTCGCCGACCACCATTCCGAAGCCGCAGACCAGATCGCCAGTTACGACGACATGCTCAACTCGCTGATACAGGCGGCGCTGGCGCGCGTCGGGATGCAGCAAAACAACGATATGCGCAAAATATCGGCCTGGGCGGGCATCGTGGCGGTGCCTACCATGATCGCCGGCGTCTATGGCATGAACTTCCACTTCATGCCCGAGCTGAACTGGGCATGGGGTTACCCGGTGGTGCTTGCCCTGATGGTCGCCATCTGCCTGCTCCTGTATTGGCAATTCCGAAACAGGAACTGGCTCTAGTCTCGGTCTAGCGCATCGAGTGTGCACCAGCGGTATCGAGTGTGCACTCGGGGCGGAATGTTGCGTTATGCCCGCCCTGGACGCACAGCCAACGCCCTCTTCGCACACTCGATGTAGTCGGCGTCAATCAGGTTGTGCCGCACGGCGATTCGGATCCAGCAGGTCGACGCCATCGTTTTGCCACGCCTGTCGCATAGCCTCGGCGCCCTTCAGCCGCACCCAGGCCGCTTCGGTCGCGGTGATGGGAGTCGCCGACCAGAATTTGACCGGGTCGCGGGGCGGCTCCAGCGGCAGATCCGGGATGTCGCTACGGCCCAACAACACCGCGGTGAACGGCACCCGCCCCGACGGCCATGCCCACACTGGCGAGCCGAGGTCGATGAGTATGTCGGCGGCCAGGACCAGACCGTCAACAGCCGGCGTTGCCGACAGTATCGCGAGGCTGCGCGCAATCCCGGTGGCCGGTCCGGGATCGCGCAGGCGTAGCACAATTTCGGCGCGGGGGCCGCGCTCGGGGTCAGCGAGAGTCTGAGCCGGGTCGCTCATCGGATGGCGCGAGCAGCCCAGCGACACGTAATGCACCAATCCGTCTGTCCCGCGGAATCGCAGCACCTCCATAGGCTCGGTACCCAAAAATGTCACGCTCGCCGAATCAGGCTCAGCATCGGCGAAATGGCTGTGCAAATGTGCGCGTACTCGGTCTAACGTCTGTGTCACTGCGGCACAGACGGCGCAATGGTCAGGTTCGCCCCGGAGTCGGCATCGAAAACGGCGAGTTTCGTGGTGTCGAACGCCAACTCGATCGACTGTCCGATGGCCGCTTTGGATTCAGCGGGAACCCTTGCCACGAACTGGTTTTCGTGTGGCCCCGACTCCCCATCAACCTCAGCCAACTCGTCCAACTGAGCCGAGTGCGCAGCCCATCCCGCGGTGGAAAAGTACACGTACTTGTCAGCACCCAATGATTCGACCAAGTCGACCTTCACCTCGAAGGTCAGCGCCCTGATGCGCTGGTACCCGTCGATCAATGCGGCGTCCTGCAGGTGCTCGGGCCGCACCCCGACGATGATGTTGTCCGGTTTCGGATGTTGCGCGATCACCTGTTGGACTTCCGGCGCCAGCATCACCTCACCGAAGGGCAGCGTCAGTCCGATCGGTGTCAAGGTGGCGGGGAAGAAATTCATCGCCGGTGAGCCGATGAATCCCGCGACGAATAGGTTGGCGGGATGTTCGTAAAGCTCGTCGGGAGTGCCGATTTGCTGTGCCACACCGCCGTGCATCACCACCACCCGATCTCCGAGCGTCATGGCCTCGGTCTGGTCGTGCGTGACGTAGACGGTCGTGGTGCCCAGCCTCTTCTGCAGCCGGGCGATCTCGCCGCGCATCTGTACCCGTAGTTTGGCATCCAGGTTGGACAGCGGCTCGTCCATCAAGAATGCCTTGGGATGGCGCACAATTGCCCGGCCCATCGCGACCCGCTGTCGTTGCCCGCCGGACAACTGTGATGGCTTACGGTCCAGAAGTCCGGTCAGGTCAAGGACTTTGGCCGTCTCCTCGACCTTCTGCGCGATCTCGGCTTTTTTCATCTTGGCCAGGGTCAGCGGAAATGCGATGTTCTGCCGCACGGTCATGTGCGGGTAGAGCGCATAGGACTGGAACACCATCGCGATATCGCGGTCTTTGGGCGCCTTTTCGTTCATTCGTTCGCCACCGATGCGCAGCTCGCCGGACGAGATATCTTCAAGTCCGGCGATCATATTCAAAGTCGTGGTCTTGCCACAGCCAGAAGGCCCGACAAGAATCAGGAATTCGCCGTCGGCAATGGCGATGTTCAGGTCTTCCACCGCCATCGCGCCGTCGGGGTAGCTTTTGCTGACGTGGTCCAACACAATCTCGGCCATCGAACTATCCCTTCACAGCGCCAGAGGTCAACCCGGCGACTATTCGTCGTTGGAAGATTAGAACAAAAACGATGATCGGGACCGTAATCACGATGGCACCGGCCGCGATTGATCCGGTTGGTTCCTCGAACTGCGAACTGCCACTGAAGTTCACGATCGCCACCGGCGCAGTTATCGCCGCCTTGGTGGCGGTCAGGGACAGCGCCAGCAGTAGGTCGTTCCAGGCGAAGATGAACACCAGGATCGCTGCGGTCACCACTCCCGGCGCCGCCAGCGGGATGATCACCTTGCGGAAAGCCTGGGCCGGCGTAGCGCCGTCCATTTTGGCCGCCTTCTCCAGATCCCATGGGATCTCCCGGAAAAATGCCGACAGTGCGTAGATGGCGAGGGGCAAAGCGAACGTGATGTAGGGCAGGATCAAGCCCGGCCAGGTGTCGAACAGACCGATGAAGCGTTCGATGTTGAACAACGGTGTGACGAGCGAGATCGCCGGAAACATGGTGACCAGCAGGGTGGCGCCGATAAGCAGCCGCTTGCCTGGAAAGTTCAGCCGGGCAACGGCGTAAGCCGCCATCGCGCCGAGCACCACGGCGATCGCAGTGGTGAGCAATCCAATTCCGATGGAGTTGATCAGCGCCGAGCTGAAGAAGTCGCCCCGGAAGATGCCGCGGTAGTTTTCGAAGGACACCGACGACGGAATCAGCTTGCCGTCCTTGACCATTGACGTCGGTTTGAGCGACAGGCTTAGGATCCACAGCACCGGAAGAAGTGCATACACCACGACCAAGGCGTCGATGACGGCCCAGATCGTGGCGCGCCGCGCGCCCATCAGCGCGCTTCCCCGTGCCCCTCCTCTTGCCCTTCCCTGTTCAATGGCCATCGACGTCACCGCCGGGCGCCGCGGCGCCGAACACCTTGATGAAGATCAGCGCGATGATGCCCACACAGATGAAGATCAGCACGCTGATCGCCGAGCCGAGTCCCACATTGAAGCCCTTGAACAGGTTGTCGTAGCCCAGGATCGACACCGAGTCGGTGTTGTTGGCGCCGTTGGTCAGCACGTAGATGTTGTCGAAGATCCGGAAGGCGTCCAGCGTCCGGAATAGCAGCGCGACCACGACCGCCGGCTTGATGATCGGCAAGATGACCCTGGTCAGGCGACGCCAAGCGCCGGCGCCGTCGACTTCGGCAGCTTTCAATAAATCCTCTGGAACCAGCGCCAACCCGGCCAGCAGCAGCAGCGACATGAACGGCGTGGTCTTCCAGACCTCGGCGATGACGACGATACCCAGCGACGGGATCTGCGCAGTCAGGGGCGCACTGCCTTGCGGCAGCAGGTTGGCCAGATAACCTGTCCCCGGCGTCCAGGCGTAGTACCAGCTGTACGAGGCGACCACGGTGACGATGCCGTACGGGATGAGCACTGCGGTGCGCACCAGTCCCTTGCCGACGAGGGTGCGGTGCATCACCAGCGCCAGCGCCAAGCCCAGCATGAACTCGATCGACACCGAAACCACCGTGAGACCCAGCGTTACCGCCAGCGCTGTCCACCAATACTGGTCGGTCAAGATCGTCGAGTAATTGTCCAGGCCGATGAAGGCGGTGTCATTGGGCGTGGCAAGGTTGTTGCGCTGCAAGCTCAGCCACACCGCGTAGCCGATCGGGTAGGCCGTCACCGCCAGCATGAGAATCGCCGCCGGCGCGACGAGGATGAACGCCAGTCGCCGCTCCACGGGCCGGTTTGGGGTGCGCGGGCGTAGCTCGACCGAGGCATGCTGCGGTTTGACGGCCCCCGCGGTCAAGGACGCTGTCACGGCAACAGCCCCTCTCCGTCGATGGCCTTTTGCACCTGCTTGGTGAGCTCGTCGGCTGTCGGCTCCGGATCGATCTCGGTGATTGGGCTCAGCGCCGCGGCGAGTCGAATAGCCACCGCTTGGTAGACCGGCGTTGCCGGACGCACCGCGGCATCGGTGAGCTGCTGGCGAATGACGGTGTACATCGGATATTTGGCCTGGAATTGCGGGTCAGAATACAGCGAGGTTCGTACCGCGGGCAGGCCGCCTTCGATCGAAACGTATTTCTGATGCTGCAGGCTCCGCAGGCAGCGCACGGCTTCGAACGCCTCCGCGCGGTGACGGGTAGTACTGGCCACCGCCAGGTTCAACCCGCCAATCGTCACCTTGGCCGGCTGGCCGGGAGCCACACCGGGGTAGGACGCGAAACCGAAGACCTTCTGGCTGGCCTCGTAGGCGATGCGAAATTGCTCGTCGTTGGGCACGAATGTCCCGACGTCATTGATGCTGCCGGCCAACTCCGGGTTCCGGTTGAGCGGCAGGAAGGGCACACCGCCCTTCACCGCGTTCTCCAGCATGGAGGCCAGCACAAAAGGCCAGTTGACTTCGAGCGCGGCCTTGCCCTGTTCAACCGCCAATCGCGCGGTGCCCTCGTCGGTCCGGGTGATCGATGGATCGGCTCCGGAGGCGGTGGCCACCGACTTGAGGATCCGCAGTGCATTGACGGTGGCGGTCCGGTGCGCGGGCGTGTCGGTCAAAGTGACGTGACGGCCGTCGTCGGAGAGCACTTGACCGCCTCCGCTCGCGAGCAGTGTGTTGAACCACACCACCAGACCCTCGCCCTCATTGGCCTGCACTGCGATCCAGCTAGGTTCACCCGCGGCGCGCAATTTAGCGGCCTCGGCCACCATGTCGTCCCAGGTTCGCGGCGGTTGGCTCACCAAATCCGCTCGGTACCAAAGCAGTTCGGTATTAGTGGTGACGGGTGCGGCATACAGTTTGCGCTTCCAACGCGCTGTTGCGAGTGGCCCCGGCAAGGTATCAACGCCTGCGTCGGCGTCGGCCTGCCCCTCCGGGTCGTCGGATAGCGGCAGCGCCCAGCCCGCCTCGGCGAACTCCGCGGTCCACACCACGTCGAGCGCCATCACGTCCAAGGTGCGGTCGTGACCGGTCAGCCGCCGGGCCAGCTGCAATCGCTGCTCGCCGGGGGCCTGGGACAGACTTGTGTGTTGAATGGCGAACCGCCCGCCGAGTTGCTTGGTGCAATCTTGGGCAACCGCGGTGAAAGTCGCGCCGTCGGCGGCCGGCGTGTAGAAGCTGATCACCAGCTCGTTGCTGCCGGAGCTGCAAGCCGAGACCGCCGATGTGATGGTCAGCGTCGCCAGCGCGACTGCGCCTATCCGGCGTACGCGCTCGCGACGACTCACCAACTAATTCAGCCTCTCGTGCGAGCGTCAGATCGCCAAGCGCGCCAGCAGATCCCGCGCCTTCTCTGCATTTTGGGGATCGCAGAGTACGTCGTAGCGGCCCGCCACCAATTGCATAGTCGAGCTGAAATCCCTTGTGCCACGGGCCATTGAGTAAGGAACCGCGGAGGTGATCAACCCGAAGAACACCCCGGCGACCAGACCGGTTGCCAGCGCGGCCCATGGATTGGGACTGAAGAAGCCAAGCACCAACCCGATGAACAAGCCCAGCCAGGCCCCGCTCAGTACGCCGCCGCCGATAACCTTGGGCCATGTCAGCCGGCCGGTGACCCGCTCGACCTGCATCAGATCGACGCCAACAATGGTCACCTGCTGAACCGGGAACTGTTGTTCGGAAAGGTAGTCGACAGCCCGCTGCGCCTCGGCGTAGGTGGGATATGACCCGACCGGCCAGCCCTTGGGCGGCGTCGGCAACCCGGGCATGCCATGCCGACGGGCCGCCGCACCCGCGGGCGTTGTTCCGGGCAGTTGCCCAGGCTGGAAAGGACTAGTCATTGGTGCTCATTCTGCTCCGCCTTGGCCATCGTCTCATCTTCGGCCACTCTTACCTTCCGGGGAACCGCCGAGCAACCGCGAGAGGACAAGACGTTCTCGTCGGATATAGCCCAGCGCGCAGAGGTGGCTCTTCGGCGCCGGCTGAGGATTGGCCGGAGTGCGGTGCCACGCGATGTGGGCTCTGCGGCGGGCCTTCTCGTCGCACCATGCGGCGATTCGCGGCGGCACCCGCCACCTGCACATGAGCTAGGTTGAACACCATGACGGCTCCCGGCGGTGGCTTCGGCGAGAGTGCCCACGACGACGAGGCTGGCCCGCCCCCCGCCGGCGGCAATGCGTCCGAACAGGCGGATGGGAACGCGCCCTGGGAACCGCCGGCAGCCGACTATCCGCCCCCGGCGTATCCGCCACCCGGCTACCCGCCCGGCTATTCAGCCGAGTACCAAGCCGGCCATGCGGCGCAATACCCGCCGCCCATTCCTCTTCCGCCCGGATACGAGCAGCAGCCAGGCTATGGCGCACCGCCGTACCAGCCGGGGCCGCCGCAATTTGGCGGGCCGCCTGCCGGCTACGGGCCGCCTCCATATCCGGGAAGCTATTACCCCGCGCCGGATTACCAGGGCGGCTATGGGCCCCAGGGTGCCATGCAGTCCGGGACGAACGGACTGGCGATCGCCTCGCTCATCTCGTCGTTCGCCGGCGTGTTCTGCTGCATCGGCTCAATCGTGGCCATCGTGCTGGGCGCGATCGCACTCGATCAGATCAAGCGGAGTCGGCAAGACGGCTATGGCCTGGCAGTCGCCGGCATCGTCATCGGCATCGCGACTCTGGTGGTGACCCTGATCGTCACGATCTTCGCGCTCCAGTCGCGTTAGCTGTGGCATCTCCCATCCCGCCGGCGGCTGCCTAGGCTCTCTTCCATGGGATCGGTCAACAGGGTGTACGTCGCCCGGCTCTCGCGGATGTTGGTGTTGGGTCCATTCGGCGAATCCTTCGGGCGCGTCCGCGATGTCGTGATCAGCATCAGCATCGTCCGCCAGCAACCGCGCGTCCTGGGATTGGTCGTCAATTTGGCGACCCGCCGCAGCATCTTCATTCCGATGCTGCGGGTCGCCGCAATCGAGCCGGACGCGGTGACACTCAACACAGGCAGCGTGTCCTTGCGCCACTTCGAGCAGCGGCCGGGCGAGGTGCTGGCGATAGGTCAGGTGCTCGACACCCAGGTCAAGGTCAACGACCCCGCACTGCCGGAGCTGGCCCGCCTCGATGTCGTGATCACGGACGTGGGAATCGAACAAACCCGAACGCGCGACTGGATGGTCACCAGGGTCGCGGTCCGCGTTCCCCGGCGGCTGGGTCGGCGCGGCCCCGTCCACGTCGTGGACTGGCACAACGTGCAAGGCTTGACCCCGTCGGCGCTGGCGATGCCAGGTCAGGAGGTGGCACAACTGCTCGGCCGGTTCGAGGGACAGAAGGCGGTCGATGTGGCGGACGCCATCCGCGGACTACCGCCCAAGCGACGCTAAGAGGTGCTCAAGGCGCTCAACGACGACCGGCTGGCCGACATTCTGCAGGAGCTCCCCGAGTTGGATCAGGCCGACGTGCTGTCGCAGCTGGGCACCGACCGATCGGCCGATGTGCTGGAGGAGATGGATCCCGACGATGCCGCCGACCTGCTCGGCATGCTGAACCCGACAGATGCCGAGATGCTGCTTACCCGGATGGACCCCGGAGAATCCGAACCGGTGCGTCGGCTACTGACGCATTCCCCCGACACCGCGGGAGGCTTGATGACCTCGAACCCGGTGGTGCTGACGCCCGACACGTCGGTTGCCGAGGCGCTGGCCCGGGTCCGCGACCCCGACCTCACCTCGGCGCTGTCGTCCATGGTGTTCGTGGCGCGACCGCCGACGGCCACCCCCACCGGTCGCTACTTGGGCTGTGTTCAGCTGCAGCGACTGCTCCGCGAAGCGCCGGCTGAACTGGTCGGCGGGATTGTCGACAGTGACCTGCTCACCCTGACGCCGGAGACCCCGCTGGCCGCGGTGACCCGGTACTTGGCCGCCTACAACCTGGTGTGTGGCCCGGTGGTCGACGACCAGAATCACCTGTTGGGAGCGGTAACCGTGGACGACCTGCTCGATCACTTGCTCCCGCATGACTGGCGCGTGGATGCCCAAGAGCTAGACGCCGCCAGCCGGCTCAAAGGACTGGGAGGATCCGTGTGAACAAATCCACGGCACCACGACGGCTCTACACGCCGCGAACATCACGCCGGTACTCGCCGCGCGTGGACCCCGATGCCGTCGGGCAGGTCACCGAGTCCATCGCGCGTTTTTTCGGCACCGGCCGTTATCTGCTGCTGCAACAATCGCTGTGGCGGTATGGATCGCGGTGAACGTCTTCGCGGCGACGCTGCGCTGGGACCCCTACCCGTTCATCCTGCTCAACCTGGCTTTCTCCACGCAGGCCGCCTACGCGGCGCCGCTGATTTTGCTGGCCCAGAATCGCCAGGAGAACCGGGACCGGGTCGCGCTCGAAGAGGATCGTCGTCGCGCCGCGCAGACCAAGGCCGACACCGAGTATTTGGCCCGCGAGCTTGCCGCGTTGCGGCTGGCCGTCGGCGAGGTGGTGACGCGTGAATACCTGCGCCATGAGCTGGAAGACCTGCACGCGCTGCTGGCCAAGCTGCAACCGGAAACCGCGGCCGAGGAGTCGGTGCAGGGCGGTGAGGCCTTGGAGCGAACTGCGAAGAAATCGGGGAGATAAGCAGTTCGACCATTGCGCCACTCTCGTCACAAGAGTTATGTATGGTGATCTAGTTCACGTGGCCAAGCAGAGGTTAGCCAGCTCACATGCCTAGGACGGTCGAGTGCGCATAGGGGGACGCCGGGGTGCACGCCCGGCCGCCGCGACGGTGCGGCAGCAAGCACTTCGCGTGACGCGGACGCCAGCCTTCGGCGTAGCCATGATTACTCCATTGATATTCGCGGGAGCCGTCAGCGGAGCGGCTCCGTCACTCCCGGGAAGGATCCCGCCGGTGCATGCCGCCGTCACCCCGGTGGCCGCGGTCTCCCCTACCGTCCCTGACCTCTCCGGCCCGGTCGTCGTCGCCATCGAGCGTGGTCCGACGGCTTTCCACGTCGCCGAGCCCGCCTTATCGGCGCCCCCGCCACCGATGATCGTGAATGCGCCTGGCGCGCTGGGTGTTCCGAGCATGGCACTGTCGGCCTATCGCAATGCCGAACAGAAGTTGGCCGTCGCCGTCCCGGCTTGCGGCGTCAGCTGGAACTTGCTGGCCGGGATCGGGCGCATCGAGTCGGGCCATGCTGGCGGTGGCGCGGTGGATACGCGCGGCACCGCCGTCCGGCCGATTCTCGGTCCGGCGTTGGACGGCACCCTGCCCGGTAACGAAGTCATCATCTCCAGCAGTGTCGGCACTCGAGTCACCTACGCCCGCGCCATGGGGCCAATGCAGTTCTTGCCCGGCACCTGGGCTCGGTACGCCTCGGACGGCGACGGCGACGGTGTGGCCGACCCGCAGAACTTGTTCGACTCCACGCTGGCGGCTGCCCGGTACTTGTGCAGCGGGGGGCTCAACCTGCGTGACCCGTCGCAGGTTATGGCCGCGATTCTGCGCTACAACAACTCGATGGCCTATGCGCAGAACGTGCTGGGTTGGGCTTCGGCGTACGCCACCGGCGTAGTTCCGGTCGACCTGCCGCCGATGACCGGACCGCCGCCTCCGCTCGGCGACGCGCATCTCGAGCATCCGGAAGGACTCGGGCCGAACCTGCCGATGAACATCAACGGTTTGCCGATGGACGACCCGCTGGCGCGGATACCGCTGATCGACTTCGGCCCGCCTCAGGTCGCCACTGCCCCGCCGATGTTCCCGTGGATGACTCCCGCCACCCCACCGCAGCAGGTACAGACGCAGCTGCCTGGCTGCACACTGATCTGCATCGGCTCACAAAACCCGCCGGCGGGGGCACTTCCACCGGGGTTGGGCCCAGCCCCTAACGCCGTCCCGCCGTGGGCACCTCCGGCCGGCTTGCCGCCGGCCCCACCCCTGGGCGCACAGCCCCCCGATCCGCTGGCGGGCCCGCCCGGCGCTCCTCCTCCCCCGGCCGCACCGCCAGCGAGTCCGGCCGCGGCACCGCCCCCGAAGGCAGCGCCGAACGCGCCGGCACCGAACCAGCCGGCGCCCGCCCCGGCCGGCTGACCGGCCGACGATCGCACAGGCCTACACTCGGCGGTGATGTCCCGTCATGACACTGCCGACCTGAGCGCAGCCATCCGCACCGCACTGGGGAAGGTGATCGACCCCGAACTACGGCGTCCGATCACCGAACTCGGGATGGTCAAGAGCATTGACACCGAGCCCGATGGCGGCGTGCACGTCGCGATCTACCTGACCACCGCCAGCTGCCCGAAGAAGACCGAAATCAGCGAGCGCGTCACCGAGGCGGTCTCCGACGTTCCCGGCACCGGGACGGTGAAGGTCACCCTGGACGTGATGAACGACGAGCAGCGCACCGAGCTGCGCAAGCAGCTGCGCGGCAATGCCCAGGAGCCCGTCATCCCGTTCGCTCAGCCCAGCTCACTGACCCGGGTCTATGCGGTCGCGTCCGGGAAGGGCGGAGTCGGAAAGTCCACCGTCACGGTGAACCTGGCCGCGGCGATGGCGGCCCGCGGCCTGTCGGTCGGCGTGCTTGACGCCGATATCCACGGCCACTCCATCCCCAGGATGATGGGCAGCACCGACCGGCCCACCCAGGTTGAGTCGATGATCCTGCCCCCCATTGCTTATGAAGTGAAGGTCATCTCGATCGCCCAGTTCACCGAGGGCAACACACCGGTGGTGTGGCGGGGGCCAATGCTGCACCGGGCATTGCAGCAGTTTCTGGCAGACGTCTATTGGGGCGATCTGGACGTCCTGCTGCTGGATCTGCCGCCGGGAACCGGTGACGTCGCTATCTCGGTGGCTCAGCTGATCCCCAACGCGGAGATCATGGTGGTGACGACACCACAGCTGGCCGCGGCCGAGGTCGCCGAACGGGCCGGCAGCATCGCTCTGCAGACTCGCCAACGCATCGTCGGCGTGGTGGAAAACATGTCGGGCCTCACGTTGCCGGACGGCTCAACGATGCAGGTATTCGGCGAGGGCGGCGGCCAGCAGGTGGCCGAGCGGTTGTCGCGTGCGGTCGGTGCCGATGTGCCGCTGCTGGGTCAGATCCCGCTGGATCCCGCGCTGGTGGCGGCCGGTGATTCGGGCACCCCGATCGTGCTGAGCGCCCCCGACTCTGCGGCGGGCAAGGAGCTCCGCAGCGTGGCCGACAACCTCTCGTCGCGACGGCGCGGATTGGCGGGTGTGTCGCTTGGGCTCGACCCGACGCGGCGCTGAGGCTCAGCCCTGCGGTCGGTTCATTTCAGGTCGCGTCGGTGTCAAACGGAGTGTGGCCGGGGGCCGGATGCTCAGCCGCAAACGACGTCCCGCCGGTCGGCGCAACAGAAGGGCCCGCGGGTGGCCCGGGCGGCTCTACCGGAGATCCATTGACCGGTCTGTCGAAGTTGCCGGTGAAGAGCGAGTCATCGCCGTCCAGTAGGTGTTTGGTCAGCGCGGCGCGTGGTGTCATGCCCCGCAGTTTCTGCAGCTCGCTGAGCGGACCGCGCAGATCGTCGAACTCGGGTCCGAGGTCCTCGCGCAGCTGACTGGTCACACCGCTGAGGTAGTCGCGCGCCTGGCGCAGTGCGTTCGCCGTCCAGCGGATGGCACCCGGGAGCCGCTCAGGACCAAGGATCACCAACCCGACCACGACGAGCACGAGCATTTCTCCCCAGCCGACGTTGGCGAACATCTAGCTGGTATCGGGGTCGGGTTTGACAGTGAGCGTGACATGCCGACCATCGCGGACCACCTCTATCGGGGCGTCCTGGCCGATGGTCAGCTGTCTCACGGCGACGACAAACTCGTCGGCGTCAGCGACCTTGCGGTTACCAACCTTGACTATGACGTCGTTTTCCAGGATTCCGCCTTTTTGCGCGGGACTTCCCGCCTTCACGTTGGCGACCTGGGCGCCGGACGCGATCGCGTTGCTGACCGACCGGGTGCTGATCCCTATCGTCGGGTGCACGATCTTTCCGTCTTTGATCAGGGTTTGGGCGACCATCTTCGCCTCGTTGACCGGGATCGCGAAGCCCAGCCCACTTGCGCTGTCGGACAGCGACTTGCCCGCTGTGTTGATACCGATCACCTGGGAATCCATATCGATCAGCGGGCCGCCGGAGTTGCCGTGGTTGATCGAAGCGTCGGTCTGGATCGCGTCGATAACGGTGTCGGTGTCCGAGCCCTCCCCCGACAACGGGACGGGCCGGTGCAGCGCACTGACAATGCCGTGGGTCACGGTGCTGCGCAGCCCCAGCGGCGCACCTGCGGCGAGGACTTCGTCGCCGACGCGTACCTTGTCTGAATCGCCGAGGCGGGCCACGCTCAGGTTGTCGACGTTGTCGACCTTCAGCACGGCCAGATCGGTCTTAGGGTCGCGGCCCACCAGATTCGCGGGCACTTCCTTGCCGTCGTTGAACACCACGGTCGTCTTGAACTGGCTGGGATTGTTCGCCGCCTCGGAAATGACGTGGTTGTTGGTGACGATGTAGCCGCGGCCGTCGATGACGACGCCCGAGCCCTGCATGCCCTCCTGGTCGCTCTTCGACTCGATGGTCACCACGGCGCCGGCCGTCGCGGCCGCCACCCTGGCGAACCGGCCCGCCGCCGCTTCGCCGTTGCCACTGGTCGACAGGGTCACCTTCGAGGTGGTGAACGCTTCGGCGACCTCGGCCGTCTTGCGGCCGATCACACCCCCGATCCCGCCGACGACCAACGCGATAAGCAGCAGGATGAGCAACGCCAGATACGAAACCTTGCCGCCGAACAGCAGGTCGCGCACCCCGAGTTTGCCGCCGTAGCCCAGCGCAGTCCGGGGTGCCGGCGGGGCAACTGCCGGAGTTCCCAAAGCGGCCGCAGCTGCGGGGTTTCGCCAGGGATCGTCGGCCTCGTCCGGTTCGGCCCCGTCGTTTTCTGCAGCCAGCGCGCCGGCATCGATCGGGTGGCGCTGCAGCGAGTCGCCACTCCCGACCGGTCGGCTGAAGGCCTCCTCGAGGACCGGATCGGCCGGTTGATCGTCAGGTTGGTACTCAGCCTGATCCCGGTACTTCGGCGGGCGGACACGTTCGGCCACAAAAGACCCGCGCAGCCCGTCGGGACGACTGAACACTTGACGCGATGCCGGGTCGACCGGCGGCCGGGAGATGGGGCGCGGCGCTAAGCGGTTGCCGCTGTCGTTGCCTTGGTCGGAGGTCACGTTATCCCTTTGGATCCTTCTTGAGCGCTCGAGACAGGCCCTTCACCGGGCGATGCACACGGCACCGGCGTTGTCCGTGTCCACCCTAGTATCCACGGTTCGGCGTTGGTCGCCCATGAGCACGCATGGTGTCGGTGCGCAGCATCGGGCCGATCAATCACGCGGGTTTCGGCGAGAAGGTGTCAAGCTACCGGCGCTTACGCTGCTGACGCGCATCGCGGTCAACGAAACGGTCGGACGCTGGAGCTACCGTGTCCTCGGGCGAACAGTGGGGAATGTCGGCCAGCATCCCGAGCAATGTGCTGGGGATACGGATAGGACGGGAGTCGCGCAACGCCGCACGCGCCCGGCTCTGATCATCTACTTCGGCCGCGCATTGCGGGCACAACGACAGGTGATGCGCAGCGCGCAGGTGCGCGTTCATCCGCAGCTCACCATCGACGAACGCCGCGATCGCTTCGACGGACAGGTGTTCGGTGGAACCGAACTGGCGCGGCGCGCCGACAGGTGCGTCACTCTGGGAGGCGAACTGGGCGGGCAGCCAGGAGAACGCGCGGCGGAACACATGTCCTCGGTCGGCCATCACCAGCTCCTTTCGTTGCCCCTACCCCTCGAATGTAGCGCGAGGTGGTGCCCAATACCGCACCTAGAGGCCCGAAGCCGTTTGATGGTGTCGGCCAATGGGGCAATCCTGCTGTACTGAACCGCCCGTCGGGCCGGTCGCTGACCTAAGCCGACGCGGTGTGCAGTGCGGCGGGGCGGGCGCCGTCTCCGGGGTGTGCGGCCAAGTAGTCACGCAACGCCTGACGCCCGCGGTGTATGCGGCTGCGTACGGTGCCCAGCTTGACGCCCAGGGTGGCACCGATCTCCTCGTAGGACAGGCCTTCGATATCACACAGCACGACCGCGGCACGAAACTCCGGCGGCAGCGAATCCAAGGCGGCCTGCAGGTCAGGCCCAAGCCGCGCATCGTGGTAGATCTGCTCGGGGTTGGGCTCGTCGGCTGGCACCCGCTCGTAATCCTCGGGCAACGCCTCCATCCGGATGCGGGCGCGGCGGCGCACCATGTCGAGGAAGAGGTTGGTGGTGATGCGGTGCAGCCAGCCTTCGAAGGTTCCCGGCTGGTAATTCTGCACCGATCGGAAAACCCGGATGAAAGTCTCCTGAGTCAGGTCCTCAGCGTCGTGCTGATTGCCGGAGAGTCGGTAAGCCAGCCGGTACACCCGGTCGGCGTGCTGACGCACCAGCTCGTCCCACGAGGGCATCGTCGCCTTGTCCCCAGTCGCGTCGAATACCGCGGTGCCCTGCAACGCATCGGATCGTTCCACCCATTCGTCGGCGGGGCACTCTTGCGCATGAGACATGCTGGTCGGGCTCAAAAGCGTGGTGATAATCAAGTCCTCCGAATTCGGCCTGGCAAGGGCTGGCAGTTCGTCACCGACGGCAACACCCAGCTGCCAATCGGTATTCCCGGGCCAACGCGCTCCGCGATCCATATGCACACCGTCGCGTATCGGCGTATGTGCGGTATATGAACAGTCTGAGCTCAGCCTGAGAAACAGTATCGTAACCTGCGCTGTGCAGGGCATATCCCCCACGGCGTGACCTTGAACGCATCGGCCCTGTCGGGCGTGTCGTCACGGTCCGGCTCAGGGCGCGCCTGCCTGACTGCGCCGCTAATTGGAATACGCTGCGGGCATGGACGGCACCGACGCAGAAACCCTCGGCCAAACGGCACCCAGTCGAGCCGAATCACTCTCCGCGCACGCCGAGGAGTCGATCTCAGAAGACGCGCTCTTGGCGGCCGCCCGCGAGCGCGCCGTGGACATCGGCGCCGGGGCGGTGACACCCGCGGTCGGTGCACTTTTGAGCCTGCTGACCAAGCTCAGCGGCGGCAAGGCCGTCGCTGAGGTGGGTACCGGCGCGGGGGTCAGCGGACTCTGGTTGTTGTCAGGCATGAGCGACGACGGTGTATTGACCACGATCGACATCGAGCCCGAATACCTCCGGCTCGCCAAGCAGGCATTCTCTGAAGCCGGCATCGGGCAGTCACGCACTCGGCTGATCAGCGGCCGTGCCCAAGAGGTCCTTACCCGGCTCGCCGACGAGTCCTATGACCTGGTGTTCATTGACGCCGATCCGATCGACCAGCCGGATTACGTCGTTGAGGGCGTGCGGCTACTGCGATCCGGTGGCGTCATCGTGGTGCACCGGGCGGCGCTGGGCGGGCGCGCCGGCGACCCTGCCGCGCGCGACGCCGAGGTGGTGGCGGTGCGGGAGGCAGCGCGACTCATCGCCGAGGATGAGCGGCTCACCCCTGCGCTGATCCCACTCGGCGACGGGATTCTGGCCGCGGTCCGCGACTAGTCGCGGACTTACCAAACCTTTGCGGCTTCGACAGGCGTTTCCCCTTGACGGTCGGCTGAACGCGCGTTTAATGTACTGAACATGCGTTCAGCCGACCTGACCGCCGCCGCCCGGATCCGCGATGCGGCTATCGAGCAGTTCGGCGAGCACGGGTTCGGCGTTGGGCTACGTACGATCGCCGAAGCGGCGGGGGTGAGCGCCGCGCTGGTCATCCACCACTTCGGCTCCAAGGACGGCCTGCGCACGGCCTGTGACAACTACATCGCCGAAGAAATCCGCAGCGGCAAGACGGAAGCGATGCAGTCCAGCGATCCGGCCACCTGGTTCGCGCAGCTGGCCGAGATCGAGTCGTATGCGCCCTTGATGGCTTACTTGGTGCGCAGTATGCAGACCGGCGGCGAGCTGGCAACGACTTTGTGGCACAAGATGATCGACGACGCCGAGGTGTACCTGGACGAAGGGGTGCGGTCCGGAACGCTCAAGGGAAGCCGCGATCCGCGGGCCAGAGCAAAGTACCTGTCGATAACTGGGGGCGGCGGCTTCCTGCTCTATCTGCAGATGCATGAAACCCCAACGGATCTGCGTGCCGTCCTACGCGACTACACGCGGGAGATGATACTGCCCGCCCTTGAGATCTACACCGAAGGATTGATGGCAGACAGCACCATGTACGACGCGTTCCTGGCTACCGAGAATCAAGGAGAATCCCATGCCGGTTGACAATCCCGCGCCCATCGAAATCCGTTGCCTCACCAAGAACTTCGGTGCGGTGCGGGCGCTGGACGGCCTTGACCTCACAGTGCGCGAAGGAGAAGTGCACGGCTTCCTCGGACCGAACGGCGCCGGGAAGTCGACGACGATCCGCATCCTGTTAGGACTGGTGAAAGCCGATGGCGGTAGCGCGCGGTTGCTTGGCGGCGACCCGTGGACCGACGCCGTCGGTTTGCACCGCCAGATCGCTTACGTGCCAGGCGATGTGACGCTGTGGCCTTCGCTGACCGGTGGCGAGACCATCGACCTGCTGGCCCGCATGCGCGGCGGTATCGATCAGAAGCGCCGGGCCGAGCTGATCGAGCGCTTCGACCTTGACCCACACAAGAAGGCGCGCACTTACTCGAAGGGCAACCGGCAAAAGGTCTCCCTGATTTCGGCCTTCTCGTCGCGAGCTAGGCTGCTGCTCTTGGACGAGCCGAGTAGTGGCCTGGACCCTTTGATGGAGAACGTGTTTCAGCAGTGTGTCGGGGAGGCCCGCGACAGCGGTGTGACGGTCTTGTTGTCCAGCCACATCCTGGCGGAGACGGAAGCGCTGTGTGAAAGGGTGACGATCATCCGTGCGGGCAAGACCGTCGAAACTGGTTCGCTGGACTCCATGCGGCATCTCAGCCGCACTTCCATCAAAGCCGAAATAGTTGGCGATCCCGGAGATCTCACCCGGATCAAAGGGGTTGAGGACATCAGCATCGAGGGCAACACACTGCGGGCCCAAGTCGACAGCGAAAGCCTCGGGGAACTCATCCGGGTGCTCGGCGACGCCGGTGTGCGCAGCCTGGTCAGCCAGCCGCCGACCCTCGAGGAGCTCTTCTTGCGCCACTACAACACCGCAGACCCGGGCACTGACGGTCAACGCGGACACAGCGACAAGAAGGTCTCGGCGCGATGAGCACCGCAACCCTGGATCGGCCGCGCCACCCGGCGCACCCGGCGTCGCGGGCCGGTTCGAACTTCACCGGAACGCTTGCGATGTTGCGGCTCTACCTGCGCCGCGACCGAATCTCCCTGCCGCTGTGGGTGTTGCTGCTGTCGGTGCCACTGGCAACGGTGTACGTCGGCAGCATCGAAAAGGTCTACCCCACCCAGGCCGGCCGCGCCGGGTTTGCGGCCTCGATCACGGCCAGCCCGGCCCAGCGTGCGCTCTACGGGCAGGTCTACAACGACAGCCTTGGGGCCGTTGGAATTTGGAAAGCCGGGATGTTCCACTTGCTGATCGCGGTGGCTGTCATTCTCACGGTGATCCGGCACACCCGCGCCGACGAGGAGACCGGCCGGACCGAATTGGTGGACTCGACGGCGGTCGGACGGTATGCCAGCCTGAGCGCGGCGCTGATGTTGTCCTTCGGCGCTTCGATCGCGACCGGCGTGATCGGTGCGGCGGGATTGCTCACAACCAGCGTCCCGGCCGGCGGGTCGCTCGCTTTTGGGGCGGCGCTGGCCGGCTCCGGCCTGGTCTTCACCGCAGTTGCCGCGGTGGCCGCCCAGCTCTCGCCGAGCGCCAGATTTGCCCGCGGTGCTGCGTTCGCCGCATTGGCGGCCGCTTTCACGTTGCGCGCCATCGGCGACGCCGGCGATGGCAAGCTGTCATGGCTCTCGCCGCTGGGATGGTCGCTGCAGGTAAGGCCGTACGCGGGCGATCGCTGGGCGGTCCTGCTGCTGCACCTGGCGACGACGGCCGCGCTCACCGTGGTCGCCTACCGGCTGCTGGCCGTCCGCGATGTCGGGTCTGGACTCATCGCCGAACGGGCCGGTCCGGGTGCCGCCGCACCTGCGCTCGGCAATGTCTTCGGGCTGGCGTGGCGGCTGGACCGCGGCGCGCTGCTGTTATGGACCGTGGGCCTGTGTCTCTACGGGCTGGTGATGGGCAGCGTGGTGCACGGCATCGGCGACGAGCTGGGCGGTAGCACCGTCGTGCGTGACATCGTCGCCCGGATGGGCGGCACGAGCGCTTTGGAGGAGGCCTTCATCGCCGTGGCGTTCACCATGATGGGCATGGTGGCCGCGGCATTCGCCATTTCCCTTACCCTACGACTGCACCAGGAAGAATCCAGCCAGCGAGCCGAGACGACGCTGGCTGGTGCCGTCTCGCGAAATCGTTGGTTGGCAAGTCATTTGGTGGCCGCATTGGCCGGGTCCGCCCTGGCGATGCTGGTCAGCGGATTTGCAGGCGGACTCCTCTACGGCATCGCGGCCGGCGATGTCGGCGGCAAGCTACTCGTCGTTCTCCTAACCGCGGCCGCACAGCTGCCCGCGGCGTGGGTGCCCGCGGCGGTGACAGTCGGGTTGTTCGGTGTGGCGCCGCGGTTCGCGCCGGTGGCGTGGGGCGTGTTGGTCGGCTTTATCGGCCTATACCTGATCGGTTCGTTGGCCGGATTCCCGCAGTGGTTGCTGGATCTCGAGCCCTTCGCGCACACTCCGCGAGTCGGGGGCGGCTTCACCGCCGTGCCACTGGTGTGGTTACTGGTAATCGATGCGGTGCTTATCTTCTTGGGAGCCATGGCTTTTCGACGGCGTGATCTGCGTTGCTAGGAGCATCATGAAAACCGCTATCCGACTGACGGCATCCTCGCTCTTGGGACTTGTCGCACTGGGCTTCGTCCTGTTCTTTCCGGCTGGCACGCTAAACTACTGGCAGGCATGGGTTTTCATCGCCGTATTCACGGCGGCAACGATCGTCCCGACGATCTACTTGGCCCGGACGAACCCTGCGGCTCTGCAGCGACGCATGCATGCCGGCCCACGGGCGGAAACCAGGACAGCCCAGAAGATCATCATCACCGGCTCGTTTCTGGATCTCTTCGCGATGATGGCGTTCAGCGCATTCGATCATCGAATGGGCTGGTCGACCGTGCCGGTGTGGGCGTGCCTGCTCGGCGATGTGCTGGTCGTGGCCGGACTGAGTATCGCCATGCTGGTGATCGTCGAGAACAGCTATGCCGCCGCGACCGTCACGGTGGAAGCGGGCCAGACATTGGTCTCCGGCGGTCTGTATGGATTCGTACGGCATCCGATGTATGTCGGAAACGTGGTCATGATGATCGGTATGCCACTGGCACTCGGGTCTTACTGGGGACTTTTCGTCCTCATCCCGGGCATCATGGTGCTCGTCTTCCGCATCCTCGATGAGGAAAAGCTGCTCACCCAGGAATTGAGCGGATACCGCGAATACGCGCAGCGGGTGCCCTATCGGTTGGTGCCCTATGTCTGGTAGCGGCCAAGCCAACCCGCCTAGGGTATTCGCGTGGCACGAAATCCCGCACCTACCCTGGACCGGCCGTGGCGACGTCCCGGCGCTCTCCGCTATGCAGCGGACCGGATTCGCTCCATCGTCAAACCCCCGGTAACCGTCACCGATCCGCCGGCAGACACCCGCCTCGAGCGCGACGTCAACGTCGGAACCCGCGACGGGACAGTCTTGCGGATCAATGTCTTCCGAAAAGGCGACAGCGCGCGTCCGGTCATCCTGAGCATCCATCCCTACAGCAAGGACAAACTGTCGGTTCGACGGGGCAAGAAGTGGACGTTCTCGGTGCAATACCGCGCGCTGCGCCAGCCGCACCCAGTGACCTTCTCGGCCCTGACCGGTTGGGAGGCCCCGGACCCGGCATGGTGGACCGCCCAAGGCTTCACCGTGGTCAATGCCGACGCGCGCGGCTGCGGCCAGTCCGACGGCACCGGAAAACTGCTGTCGCGGCAGGAAGCCGAGGACACCTACGACCTCGTGCAGTGGATCGCCGGGCAGCCGTGGTGCGACGGCAATGTCGTCATGCTCGGGGTGTCGTACCTGGCGATCAGCCAGTACGCCGTCGCCGCCCTGCAGCCGCCGGCGCTACGCGCGATCTGTCCGTGGGAAGGCTTCACCGACGCGTATCGCGACCTGACATTTCCGGGCGGCGTTCGGGAGATCGGATTCACCCGGCTCTGGTCGAGGAACATCGGTCGCGATACGCGCCAGACCTACACCCTGGGGCCAATGCAAGACGAGCATCCACTGCGCGACGACTTCTGGCGCTCGCTGGCGCCCGACCTGTCGGCGATCAAGGTTCCGATGCTGGTCTGCGGCAGCTTCTCGGACAATAACCTGCACACCCGCGGTTCGATCCGGGCATTCACGCGCGGCGGCTCCACCCACGCCCGCCTCTACACCCATCGCGGTGGCAAATGGGCGACCTTCTACTCGCAAGCCGCGCTCGCCGAGCAGCTGACGTTTTTCCGAGGCGTGCTGGACGGCGCGCCCGATTCCCGCAGCGTTCGTCTCGAGGTGCGGGCGGACCGCGACACCATCACCGCGGTCCGCGAAGAAACCGAATGGCCGCTGGCCCGCACGCGTTGGCGGCCTTTGTATCTGGGCGGGTATCTCGCCGGAGCCGGAGCATTGGCGCCCGAGCGGCCCCAGACGGCGGGCCGCATCACATTCGAAACCCATTCTCGTGCGGCGGCATTCAGTTGGACGGTCCCCGCAGACATCGAGTTGACCGGTCCGATGGTCGCGCGGTTGTGGGTCGAGCTGGACGGCAGCGACGACGCGAACCTATTCGTCGGCGTGGAGAAATGGCGGGACGGACGGTTTGTCGGATTCGAGGGCTCGTACGGCTACGGCCGTGACCGGGTCACCACCGGCTGGCAGCGGGTCTCGCTGCGCGCACTCGACCCCGAGCTCTCGCAGCCGTGGGAACCGGTCGCGACATGCGCCGTGCCGCAGCCGCTGTCCGCCGGCGAGGTGGTCGCGGTCGATGTAGCGCTGGGCCCTTCGGCGACGCTGTTCCGTGCCGGCGAGCAGCTGCGGCTGGTTGTCGCCGGGCGTTGGTTGTGTCCGCGCAATCCTCTCACCGGTCAGCTCCCCGCGGCCTACCAGAACTCGCCCCGCGGTCGCGTCACCCTGCACTGGGGCCCGCGTTACGACGCGCATCTGCTGATCCCAGAGATCCCCTGAGGACGCCGAGCGGGGGAAGCGGAGCTTAGATCCAGACGCCTTTGCCCACCGCGACCACGCCGCCGGCGCTGAGCGCGAAGCGCTCCCGGTCCTTCTCCAGATCCACTCCGACCATCTCGCCGGGCCCGACGACGACGTTCTTGTCCAAGATCGCGTGGCGTACTACCGCCCCACGGCCGACCCGAGCGCCCGGCATGATCACACTGCCTTCCACGATCGCGCCGTCGTCGACCACGACGTTGGACGACAGCACCGAGTTGCGCACCGAAGCCGCCGAGATGATGCTGCCGGCACCCACCACCGACTCCTGCGCGGAGCCGCCGTTGACGAACTTGGCCGGTGCCAGGTTCTCCGACTCGCCGCGAATCGGCCAGCGCTTGTTGTACAGGTTGAACACCGGATGCACCGACACCAGGTCCATGTGTGCGTCATAGAACGCGTCCAGCGTTCCCACGTCACGCCAGTAAGCCCGGTCACGATCGGTGGCGCCGGGCACCTCGTTGTCGTTGAAGTCGTAGACCGCGGCCATCCCGTCGTCCACCAATCGCGGGATGATGTCACCGCCCATGTCGTGATCTGAGTGGTCGTCATCGGCGTCGGCGCGAATCGTGTCGATGAGCACCTTGGTGGTGAAGATGTAGTTGCCCATCGAAACGAATGTCGACTCCGGGTCATCCGGGGTTCCCGGCGGGTCCAGTGGCTTCTCCAGGAAACTGCGGATGCGGCCGGACTCGTCGGCGTCAATGCAACCGAACGCGGTGGCATCGCTACGCGGAACCCGGATGCCGGCCACGGTTGCACCGGCCCCGCTGTCGATGTGGAACCGGACCATCTGCTCGGGATCCATCCGATACACGTGGTCGGCGCCGAAAACCACTATGTAATCGGGGTCTTCGTCGTAAATCAGATTGAGCGATTGGTAGATCGCGTCGGCGGAGCCGGTGTACCAACGCGGGCCGAGGCGCTGCTGTGCCGGGACCGGAGTGATGTACTCACCGGCCAGGCCGGACAGCCGCCAGTTCTGCGAAATGTGACGGTCGAGTGAATGCGACTTGTACTGCGTAAGAACGCAGATCCTCAAATAACGGGCGTTGACGAGGTTGGACAGCACGAAATCGATCAGGCGATAGGCACCGCCGAAGGGAACTGCGGGTTTGGCCCTGTCCGCGGTCAGCGGATACAGCCGCTTGCCCTCACCGCCGGCCAGGACAATGCCCAGCACGTGTGGCGCTTCCCTCATGTTTTCAAACCTAACGGCCGCGGCGAACCGCTGCCAGGGGGAACGCGCTATTGGCCGAGTTCTGTGCGGCTGTCCGTCAAGGTATTTGGCTCCGAATGCGGCGGATAACCCGCTTATCGTCCGCCCCGACTCGCGGGGCGCATCCTCACCACTCAAGCCCGATTTGTTCGGCTCGTCCGCGCCCCGACTCGCGGGGCGCATCCTCACCACTCAAGCCCGATTTGTTCGGCTCGTCCGCGCCCCGACTCGCGGGGCGCATCCTCACCGAATTACCGTGCGGGTATGCGGGTGGCGATGATGACTCGGGAGTACCCACCAGAGGTTTACGGCGGAGCCGGGGTACACGTCACTGAACTGGTCGCCCAACTTCGCCAACTGTGCGCAGTAGACGTGCACTGCATGGGCGCACCGCGGCCCGGCGCCTTCGTCCACCAGCCCGACCCGCGGTTGCAGCACGCCAACGCGGCAATGTCCACCTTGTCCGCGGACCTGATGATGGCCAACGCCGCGTCGGCGGCCACCGTCGTGCATTCACACACCTGGTACACCGGCCTGGCCGGGCATCTGGCCGGGTTGCTCTACGACCTCCCCCACGTTCTGACCGCACATTCGCTCGAGCCGCTGCGGCCGTGGAAGGCAGAACAACTTGGCGGCGGTTACCGGGTGTCGACGTGGGTGGAGCACACCGCGGTGCTGGCCGCCCACGCCGTCATCGCGGTCAGCTCCGCGATGCGCGAAGACGTGCTGCGCGTCTACCCCGCACTGGATCCAAGCCTGGTGCACGTCATCCGCAATGGAATCGACACCGACGTCTGGTATCCCGCCGGGCCCGTACAAACCGGGTCCTTGCTGGCCGAACTTGGAGTCGATCCACGCCGGCCCATGGTGGCGTTCGTCGGGCGGATCACCCGGCAGAAGGGCGTCGCCCACCTGGTGGCGGCCGCGCACCGGTTCAGCCCGGAAGTGCAGTTGGTGCTGTGCGCAGGTGCCCCCGATACCCCGGAGATAGCCGACGAGGTTCGGGCCGCGGTAGCGGAGCTGGCCCGCAATCGCACTGGGGTGTTCTGGATCCGGGATATGCTTCCCATCGGGGAGCTACGCGAAATATTTTCGGCTGCAACTGTTTTCGTATGCCCATCGGTGTACGAGCCGTTGGGCATCGTGAACCTGGAGGCTATGGCCTGTGCGACTGCGGTGGTGGCCTCCGATGTCGGCGGGATACCAGAGGTCGTCGCCGACGGGATCACCGGGTCACTGGTGCACTACGACGCCGACGACCCGACTGGTTACCAGGCCAGATTGGCCGAAGCGGTCAACGAGATCGTCGCCGATGCCGAAAAAGCGGAGCGCTATGGCCAGGCAGGACGCCAGCGCTGCATCGAGCAATTCTCCTGGGCCCAAGTCGCCGAGCAGACCCTGGAGATTTATCGGAAGGTGTGTGCGTAGCGCCGACAGTGTCTGTCCGGGTCCGTCCGGCGGCCCTTAGCTGGAGCTAGTAACACCCTTGAGTTCGTCACCCAGGGCTGCGGCTTCGTCGGGCGTCAGCTCGACGACCAGTCGACCGCCTCCCTCGAGTGGTACTCGCATCACGATGCCGCGCCCCTCCTTGGTTGCTTCCAGAGGACCGTCTCCGGTCCGGGGCTTCATCGCCGCCATCGAGTGCTCCCTCCAGAATCGAGCTGGCCCGCCCTCGCGGACCTGGTCGGCGCCGAGCATGCCCCGCCAGCGATTTTCCAGCCATACCCGGCATTGAACTGCCAAATCACCCCCCCATTGTTCCCTATCCAGCTCGCCGGTTGCACAAGACCCACTTCTGGGTTCTCACCGGGCCGTCGTGGGCACCCAGCAACCGCGAATATGGTCGTCAACCATCCCGGTCGCCTGCATCAGCGCGTAGGCGGTGGTTGGCCCAACGAAGCGGAATCCGCGCCGTTTCAGTTCGCGCGCCATAGCCTTGGATTCGGCAGTGTCCGAGGGGATTTCGGCTCCGTCAGCCCGTCGAGGCCGTGGTGACGGCGCGAATGACCACAGCAGCTTCGCCAGGTCCGCCGAAGTTCCCAGCTCAGCGGCGGCGCGCGCGTTGGCGATTGTCGCCTCGATCTTGGCCCGGTTGCGGACGATTCCCTCGTCCGCCATCAGGCGCTGCACGTCGGCGTCGGAGTAGCTGGCGACCTTCTCGATGTCGAACCCGGAGAAGGCGCGGCGGAAGTTCTCCCGTTTGCGCAGGATGATCAGCCACGAGAGCCCGCTCTGAAAAGCCTCCAGGCTCATCCGCTCGAACAGCGCCATCCCGTCGCGCAACGGGCGGCCCCACTCCTGGTCGTGATAGTCGCGGTACAACTCGAAGTCGGGTCCGGGCCGAATGGTCGCCCAGCTGCAGCGAACCAGCCCGTCGTCGCTCATCTCAGATCCTGATGCTCCCCAACGTGCGGGCTGCTTTCAGCCTCCGGGGAGTCGGGGCGGTCGGACTGGCCTTCGTCCTCGGCGACTGATGCGGCGCGAACGGCCGCCAGCTGGCCACGCAACGCCTCGAGCTCACGGGCGAGCCGGTCCAGCACCCAGTCCACCTCGCTGGTCTTGTACCCACGCAGGACCTGAGTGAACTTGACAGCGTCGACGTCGGCGCCAGTCACACCGTATGCAGGCAGAACTGTCGCCGTCGTCCCCCGCGGCAGGGGCGGCAGCTGCTCACCACGACCGAACAGTAGGCTGGCCGCGCCGAACAGCACGATCGCCACCAGCACCAGCACCACCAGGTACAGCAACACCAACGCCACGTGAAAGATATTGCCCTATACCGCCGACACCGCGGCGATCAGCGTGGCCTCAAAGTGGCCTCAGCACCTTCATGGGCGGTCGGTCCGCCAGCGACACCGGCCAGGTCTGCTGGGTGTAGCCCTCAACGCCGGAGCCCTCGGGGCCGTCGGCGAAGAACTGAGTCAACCCGACCCCGGAATCGGGGATCCCGCAACGCGAGAGCAGGGTCGCGATGACCTGACGGCTCATCGCGCCCAGCTCAGCCAGCGGCCGGTTGCGGTGCGCGCGCACACCCAGATTGACCTGGGCGATCGCTTGCAAGCCCAACCGGTCGAAGGTATCCATCAACAGGCCGATCTCCACGCCGTAGCCGGGCGCGAAGGGCACCGAGGTCAGAAGTTCCCGAGTGGCCGCGTATTCGCCGCCGAGCGGCTGCAGCATGCAGCCCAGCTCCGGCCGCAGCGCCGCAAGCAACGGCCGGGCCACCAGCTCGGTGACCCGCCCGCCACCGGTAGCACCCGCGCTGCCACCCACATCACCGACAGTCAGGGGCCGTCGGTAGAAGCTTTTGACCAGGTGAATGCCGTCGCCGCTGAGCAGCGGGCCGACCAGCCACGGCACGAACATCGGGTGCGGGTTGATCAGGTCGGAGTCGACGAACACCACGATGTCACCCTGAGCAACGGCGAGCGAGCGCCACAGCGCCTCTCCCTTGCCGGGCCGTGCCGGCACCTCGGGCAAGGCCTGTTCACGGCTGACGACGCGGGCGCCGGCGGCGACGGCGCGGATCTCGGTGTCGTCTGTTGAGCCGGAGTCCAGCACGATCAGCTCGTCGACCAGCCCATCGACCAACGGTGAGATGCTTTCGATCACCGATTCGATGGTTTCTTCCTCGTTGAGGGCGGGCAGCACCACAGAGATAGTCCGCCCAGCCTTCGCCGCTTCCAGTTCGGCGACGGTCCAGCTCGGACGGTTCCAGCTGCGGTTGGACAGCCAGGCGTCTCCCGGCCGGGCGGCGAGTACCCCGTTATTGGTGAGGCCGCCCGTGACCAGGTCCGATGCCGTCATGCGAGCCCCCTCACCGTGCGCGTCGGCGGGCGTGTTCCCTGGATCGAGGCCACCATCTCCAGGACCCGTCGGGTCGCTGCGACCTCGTGCACCCGAAACATGCGCGCACCGGCGGCCGCCGCCAGCGCGGTGGCCGCCAACGTCCCCTCAAGCCGCTCGGTCAATTCCACACCTAGAGTCTCCCCGACGAAGTCCTTGTTACTCAAAGCCAGGAGCACAGGCCATCCGGTTTTTACAAGATCGCCCACGTGGCGCAACAGAAGCAGCCCGTGGAAGGTGTTCTTGCCGAAGTCATGGGCCGGGTCGATCAGCACCCGGTCGCGGGCTACTCCGCATGCGACCGCTCGTTCGGCGGCGGTGGTGACTTGGCGAATGACATCGTCGACCACACCGCGCGTGGTGGTTCCATAGCTCACCCGGAACGGACGCGTGCGCGGCAGCGCGCCGCCGGTGTGCGAACACACCAGGCCCGCGCCGAACTCGGCGGCCACCTCAGGCAGCGCCGGGTCGATGCCACCCCAGGTGTCGTTGATCAAGTCCGCGCCCGCCGCACAGGCCACACTGGCCA
Organism: uncultured Actinomycetota bacterium; assembly: GCA_963784665.1. GTDB lineage: Bacteria > Actinomycetota > Actinomycetes > Mycobacteriales > Mycobacteriaceae > Mycobacterium. The sequence goes on along the minus strand of CAWASA010000010.1, from coordinate 684,535 downwards.
CCGGTGAGCGCCAGGTGTCGACGCTGATCAGCTGTTCCGGGTAGGCAGCGCGCAGCCATTCGATGAACGGCACCAGGCGGGCGATCTCGGTGTCCGCGTCGACGGCTTGTCCGGGGCCGGCCTTGACGCCGCCCACGTCGATGACATCGGCGCCTTCGGCGACGGCCCGGTGCGCGGCGGCCCTGGCAGCCTCGTCGCTGAAGGTCGCACCCTTGTCATAAAACGAGTCCGGGGTGCGGTTGACGATCGCCATGATCAGCGGCCGATCGCCTGCGACCGGACGGCCGCACAGAGTTGACTGCACGCGTCTATGGTGCCTGGTCACAAGCCGGGGCGCCGTCCCGGGGCGCCGAGACTGCGCCCACGGCTACTCGATGGCGAGCAGGCACACACTGCGCGCAGTTTCGACTATGCCTGCGCAGACTCGGTGCGATCGCGCTCCCCCAAGGCTTTCAGCCTTGCGGTCGCTTACCGGCTCGAACCGATGGGCCGGCGCGCTCCCCCAAGGCTTTCAGCCTTGCGGTCGCTTACCGGCCGAAACCTCGTCGGGGTATCCGTCGTAGTACGGCACGTAGCCCTCGTCGCGCCCGGCCAGTACATACAGCGGATCCTTCACGTCAGGACCGTAGGCCTGCTCACGCAGCTCCACCTTGCGGCTCTTGAACGTGGTGGTCTGCGCCAGCTCCTTCACCACTCGCACGAACAGCGGTAGTGCATATACGGGCAGCTGGTCATAAACCACGCGAGCCAGGGACTTGCCGTCGAACTCAGCGCCTTCACGGAGCTTGACCGCGGCCATCCCGGCGCGCCCGCCGGTGCGCGGGATCTCGACACCAAAGACCGTGCATTGCTCGACGGACTCGTCGCACGCCAGCGCCGCCTCCACCTGGGTGGTGGCCACGTTCTCACCCTTCCAGCGGAAGGTGTCGCCGAGCCGGTCGACGAACGCGGCGTGACCCATGCCCTGCGGGCTCATTACGTCGCCCGAATTGAACCAGCAGTCACCCTCCCGGAAAGCGTTGCGCACCAACTTCTTTTCGCTCGACGCTTTGTCGGTGTAGCCGTCGAACGGTTGCAGCCGGTTGACCGGGCTGAGCAACAGGCCGGGCTCACCGGGAGGGACCCGGCGCACACGTCCGTTGTCGTCACGCAGCGGGGCGCCGGTGTCGGGGTCGTACTCCACGTAAGCCAGCGGCAGCGGAAAGATACCGGTGGTTCTTGGCACGTTGAAGACGTTGATGAAAGCGGCGTTGCCTTCGCTGGACGCGTAGAACTCGCAGACGCGAGGGATGCCGAATCGTTCCGTGAACTCGTCCCAGATCTCCGGCCGCAGCCCGTTGCCGGCGATCACACGCACCTGGTGCGCCCGGTCGGTCGGCTTGTGCGGCTGGTTGAGCAGGTACCGGCAGATCTCGCCGATGTAGATGAACGCCGTGGCCTGGCTGGCGATCACCTCGTCCCAAAACCTCGACGCCGAAAACGACGTGCCCAGCGCCAGCGTCGCACCGGAATTGATTGCCGAGGACAACGCGACCGTCAGCGCATTGTTGTGGTAGAGCGGCAGGCAGCTGTACAGCGTGTCGGAGCTCTTGAGCCGCAACCCCACGCCGCCGAACGCGGCGAGCGCCTTCAGCCAACGGTTGTGTGTCATCACGCTGGCCTTGGGAAAACCCGTTGTGCCCGAGGTGAAGATGTAGAAGGCGGTGTCTCTGGCCTGCACCGCCGATGCTGACGCCGGGTTGGTGGCCGGAGCGCTCACCGCGAATCGCTCCAAATCTTCGACGGTCAGCGTCTCGGTGGTGCCTGCGGCGCCGCATTCGGCTACGCCGCTGACCAGGTCGGTCTCCGCGATCAACACCTTGGCCTCCAGCAGGCCGAGGCTGTGCGCCAGCACCTCGCCGCGCTGGTGGTAGTTGAGCATGCCGGCGATGGCGCCGCATTTGACCGCCGCCAGCATGGTCAGCACAGCATTCGGTGAGTTGCGCAGCATGATGCCGACGACGTCGCCCTTGCCGACGCCGCGCGCGGCCAGCACTGCGGCATACCTATTGACGGCCGCATTGGCGTCCCGATAGGTCAGTTCCTGGTCGCCGAACCTCAGGAAGACCCGGTCGCCGTACCGAGCGGCCCGTTCCTGGAAGACCGTGCCGATCGATTTCTTGGAGTCCGGTCGGGCCAGCAACCCGGTCAGCGCTCCCCTCACGATCACCGGCATGTCGGCCAGTAGGCCCGGCACCCGAGACGCGATATCGGTCAGGCCGACCGCTGTGCGCCTTCCCCCGTCGTGATCGGACACGTGATCCCTCGATTCCTTCCAAAAGTCAAGCTCGGCGGCCAGCCTAATAGGGACACAGGGGTTGCCGACGCCTCAGGCGGGTGAGCACGCCTCCACGGCGGCACTCACCTTATCGACCAGCACCAACCGGTCCATCGCTGTCTGCGAGATGTAACCGCTGTCCACCAGTCCGCACAACCAGAGCCAGAGGCCTTCGTAATGTCCCAAGGCGTCGAGCATCACGATGGGTTTGCGGTGTAGACCGAGATAGCCCGTGGTCCATGCGTCAAGCAACTCGTCCAAAGTGCCGACGCCGCCCGGGAGCACGATAAACGCATCGGCGCGGTCTTCCATGATCTGCTTGCGCTCGTGCATGGTCTCGCTGACGATCAGCTCGTCGGCTTCTGCGTCGGCAATCTCGCGGCGCATCAGATTTTGGGGGATGACGCCGACGGTCCGTCCCCCGCGGGCCCGCGCTGCGCTTGCCACCGCACCCATCGCCGAAACCCGGCCACCGCCCCACACCAGGGTCCAGCCGCGCTCGGCGATCGCCTCGCCGAGTTCGGCAGCGAGCTCCAGCAATTCGGGATGCGTCGGGCCGGACGCGCAGTACACACACACCGCCCATTCGCTTGCCGAATCGCGTTCCGGGCGCATATCCGCCAAAGGTAGACCAATCGCGCGGGACCCGGTCACATATGGGGTTTCCCCCTGCCGCCGGCACCGCGCGCCATAAAATCCGGCCGTGCCGATTCGATGGAACGTCCCCCAACACGCGGCGGCCTTGGAGCGGCTGGACGCTGCTTTGGGGGATACCACCCGGCCAGGTGTCGTCGTACTCGGACCCGACGGCGCCGGCAAATCCACATTGGCCCGATTGGCCGCAGAACACTTCGGCCGCCAGCACCCGAGCATCCTTACCCGCTGGGTCACCGGCACCCCGACCGAACGGGCGGTTCCGTTCGGAGCCTTCAGCCATCTGGTAGAAATCGCCGATCTCGGGAAGCCGGCTGCGCTGTTGCGGGCAGCACGGGACTCGCTGGGCGGTGACGATCTACTGCTCGTCGTCGACGATGCCCACCACCTCGACATTCTGTCGGCCACGCTGGTCTACCAGTTGGCGCTGGCCGGCGCTGCCCGGATGATCGTTACCGCCCGCGGCCCGGATTTTGGGGCCGCCCCCGAGGCCATCGCAGCATTGTGGGCCGACGACCTGCTCGCTCGGGTCGACATCGAGTTGCCGGGCGGGACGACCACGCCAGCCGAGGTCGACGCATTCCTCGCCGAATTAACTGGGGCGGCACGGTCGGTGCTGGACTATCTCGCCGTCGAGGAGCCGCTGTCACTCGCCGATCTGACCATCCTCGCCGGCGATGGCGCGGTAAATGAGGCAGAGGACTGCGGCGCGGCGGAAACCCGAGTGCGCGACGAACACAGGGACGGTCCGGTGGTGTACACAGCCCACCCGCTGTTTGCCGAACGAGCGCGTGCCGCTCTCGGTGACGATGGCGCGCGCCAACGGCGCACCGAATTGGTGAAGCTGCTGTCGCAGCATCCGTCGGACCACCTCAGCGACCGGCTGCGGCTGGCCTCCCTGGCGTTGGACAGCGACGCCCCGCAGCCGATAGCCCAAGTCGTTGCCGCCGCGCAGCAGGCGCTGCGACTGGGCGACCTGATCCTTGGCGAACGACTGGCCCGCGGAGCGCTGGAGCGTTCCGGCGACTTGGCGGCGCGGCTGCCGCTGGCCCATGCCCTGGCCTGGCAGGGCCGTGGCCGAGAGGCCGACGCGGTGTTGGCCGCGGTCGACTCCGCCGCGTTGCCCGAGCCCGACCTCATGGCCTGGACGCTGCTGCGGGCGGCCAACCAATTCTGGATGCTCAGCGAACCGGAGCGGGCCACCGCGTTCCTGCGGACCATCCGCAATCGGATCACGAATGCCGGGGCGCATACCACTCTGGACGCGCTGAGCGCCACCTTCGCCATGAATGCGGGCAATGTCGGACACGCAGTCCGAATCGGGCGCGAGGTATTGGCATCACCGTCGGCCGATGACCAAGCGGTGGCCTGGGCGGCCAGTGCCGCCGCCTTGTGCTCGGCGCGGCAAGGCCGTTTCAAAGACGTCGAGCCGCTGGCGCAGCGGGCCTTGGCTGCCGAGCATCCCGGGCTGCTGCGTTTCACGATCGGGCTAGGGCAGACCACCGCACTGTTGATGACGGGTCGGCTCGACGCGGCACGTCGACTCGCTCAGCAGTTCACCGACTTCGCCGAACTGCAGCAGCCGGGCCGCGCGATCGGCGAGGTGCTACTGGCACACGTGCTGATGGCCGGCGGCGAATTCGGCCAAGCCGCGGCACTGCTCGGCCCGGCGGCCACCACCTTGGAACGCACCGGCTACTCGTGGGGGCCGCTGTCGCTGATGCTGCTGGCCACCTCGCTGGCCCAGCAGGGAGATACCGCTGCTGCCGCAAAAGCGTTCAGCAGAGCCGAATCTCGACACGGAACCAAGTCTGCGCTGTTCGCCCCTGAGCTTGGTGTGGCGCGGGCATGGCGGCTGGCATCGGTGCGCGACTCACCCGGTGCGGTGGCCGCCGCGCGGGACGCCGCCCGAATGGCCGAACGCGGCGGGCAGTCGGGTGTGGCGCTCCGCGTTTGGCACGAGTCCGTCCGACTCGGCGACACGCGTGCGGCCGATCCGCTGGCCCGGCTGTGCGGTGAGATCGATTGCACTGTAGGGAAAATCGCGCTCGCGCATGCGCGGGCGCTGGCGGCCGGTGACGACGCGGCGCTGCTGGCGGTGTCCGACGACCTGGCCGCGGTCGGGATGCGCGCGGCGGCCGCCGACGCCGCCGCGCAGGCACAGCGGTGCAAGCTTCGATAGGGGCCCGATGGCCGGGCAATCTCAGCTGCTCAGGTAGCCACGCAGCATCGCCACCGCGGCGGTGATGTTGGCGACCGGCACCCGTTCGTCGCGCCGGTGCGCCAGGTTGGGGTCGCCCGGTCCGAAATTGACGGCCGGTATGCCCAAGGCGGCGAACCGCGACACGTCGGTCCAGCCGTATTTCGCCCGGACCTGCCCGCCGGCGGCCTCGACCAGGGCCTTGGCCGCGGGCTGGGACAGGCCGGGCATCGCGCCCGCTGCGGCGTCGGTCTGCGCGATTTGCACGTCGAGGCCGTCGAACACGTCATGCACGTGTTGCAGCGCCGCGGTCACCGACAGGTCGGGCGCAAAACGGAAGTTGACCGTCACCGAGGCCGCGTCGGGGATCACGTTGCCCGCCACACCACCGTCGATGCCCACGGCCGACAAGCCCTCGCGGTAGGCGCAACCGTCGATATCGACGGTGCGTGCCTGGTATCGGGACAGCCGCTCCAAGACGGCGCCTAGTTTGTGAATCGCGTTGTCTCCCAGCCAGGGACGCGCCGAATGCGCACGGGTTCCGGTGGCGCTGACCACGACGCGCAGCGTGCCCTGGCAGCCGGCCTCGATGTAGCCGCCGGTGGGCTCGCCCAAGATGGCCACATCAGCGGATAACCAGTCCGGCAAGTCGCGCTCGATACGGCCCAAACCGTTTGCCGCCGCATCGATTTCCTCGCAGTCGTAAAACACCAGCGTCAGGTCGTGGACCGGTTCGGCCACCGTGGCGGCCAGATGAAGAAAGACCGCGTCACCGGATTTCATGTCCGCGGCGCCGCATCCGTACAACTCACCGTTCTCGCGACGGCTGGGCAAGTTTCCGGCGGCCGGGACGGTGTCCAGGTGTCCGGCCAGCAGTACCCGCGCCGGCCGCTGGCGCCGCGTGCGCGCCAGCACGGCATTTCCGTTGCGAATGATCTCCAAGCCGGACGTCTGAGCACGCAGCGCGGTGTCCACCTCGTCGGCCAGGCGGGCCTCGTTTCTCGATTCGCTGGGGATGTCGACCAGCGCCGCGGTCAACTCGATCGGATCCCCACGCAAGTCCAGCACGGGTCCAAGGGTAGTTGTTGCCGAGGGATCACAGAATCGCACGGGCGGCGGCCTCGGGACGCGATTCTGTGATCCCCCGCAGGGCGGGGGGACCGCCAGCTCGGCGGGGAAGTACCCTGACCGCCGTGACTGGAGCTGCAGGCATCGGGCTGGCGACACTGGCGTCCGACGGATCGATTCTCGACACGTGGTTCCCCGCACCGGAACTGACTGAATCAGGCACCAGCGCCACGTCACGACTCGCGGTGTCCGACGTTCCCCCGGAACTGGCTGCGCTGATCGGCCGGGACGACGACCGCGGTACCGAAACCGTCGCCGTGCGCACGGTCATCGGCTCGCTGGACGATGTCGCCGCCGACGCCTACGACGCCTACCTGCGCCTGCATTTGCTGTCGCATCGGCTGGTGGCGCCGCACGGGCTGAACGCCGACGGCTTGTTCGGTGTATTGACGAATGTGGTGTGGACTAATCGCGGACCGTGCGCGATCGAGGGCTTCGAGGCGGTCCGGGCGCGGCTGCGGCGGCATGGACCGGTGACCGTCTACGGTGTCGACAAGTTCCCGCGGATGGTCGACTACGTCCTGCCCACCGGCGTGCGCATCGCCGATGCCGGGCGGGTGCGGCTGGGCGCCCACCTGGCGCCGGGCACGACGGTGATGCATGAGGGCTTCGTCAACTACAACGCCGGCACCCTGGGCGCGTCGATGGTGGAGGGCCGCATCTCAGCTGGAGTGGTGGTGGGCGATGGCTCGGATATCGGTGGTGGAGCGTCGATCATGGGCACGCTGTCCGGCGGTGGCACGGAGGTCATCTCGATAGGCAAGCGGTGTCTGCTCGGCGCCAACGCGGGGCTGGGTATTTCACTGGGCGACGACTGCGTCGTCGAAGCCGGCCTGTATGTCACCGCGGGCACCAAGGTCACCACGCCCGACGGCAAAACGGTCAAGGCTCGTGAGCTCTCCGGCGGCAACAACTTGCTGTTCCGCCGCAATTCGGTCACCGGGGCCGTGGAAGTGGTGGCCCGGGACGGTCAGGGCATCGCCCTCAACGAGGATCTGCACGCCAACTGAGCTACCGGCCGCTGCCTCGGCGATCCGGCACTGCGTCCCCGAAAACAGCGTCCGGAGTGGATCGAAGCGTTATTCCATTGGTTTCGGGCAGCAGATAGGTGCACACCAGGCTGGTCAACGCGAGGGTGGCCAGCATCAGGCCGATCGCCCAGCTGCCGTAGGTGGCCAGCAGCGTTCCGGCGATCAGCGGCGGCAAGGCGCCGCCGACCACGCCGGCGAGGTTCTGCGCCAGCGCCGATCCGCTGTAGCGGTAGCGGGTGGCGAACAGTTCGGGAATGAAGGCTGCCGTGGGTCCCGAGCCGATCGCGGTGATGGCGAACATGCCGAGGATTGCGACCGCGTACAACGCCGGTTTGCCGGTGTCCAGCAACGGGATCACCACAAACGACCAGGCCAGACACCCTGCCCATCCCAGCATCATCATGCGGCGGCGTCCGACTCGGTCGGACAGCGTGGCCGACAGCGCGACGCACGAGATGCTCACCAGCCCGACCAGCATGCCGATGGACCAGATGAAGTTGCGCGAATAGCCCAGGTGCGAGTGGGCGTACATGACGAGGTAGGTGTTGCCCATGTAGACGAAGCCGAAAGCGCTCATCATGCTCCCGGCGGCCAGCGCGATCTCACGGCGCTGCAAGCGCAAAACCTCTGCGATCGGCGCTTTGGGGACTAAGTTGTGTGCCTTCTCCTCGGCGAATACCGGGGTCTCGTCGATGTTGAGCCGCACGTATAGGGCGATACCGATCAGGGCCGCGCTGAAAAGGAACGGAATTCGCCATCCCCACTGCATGAACGCGGGGCTGTTTTCACCGATGGTGACGTTGACACCGAGAAAGGTCAGGCTGCTGAGCACGCCCGCGGTGCCGCCCCCGAGCAGGGTGAACATGCCATAACGGCCACGTTTGCCGGCCGGTGCGTACTCGGCGCTCAGTAACGCCGACCCTGCCCACTCGCCGCCCACGGCAAATCCCTGCAGCAGCCGCAGGGCGACCAGGATCAGTGGGGCCGCCGTACCGATGGCCGCGGTGCTGGGAACGAGGCCCACGCTCACGGTGGACACGGCCATGATGAGCAGAGTCGCTATCAGCGTCTTTTTGCGGCCCAGCCGATCCCCGAAGTAGCCAAAGACCGCCGCTCCCACCGGGCGGGACAAAAACGCCGCGGCAAAGGTCCCCATCGAGGCGATCATGGCCACCGTAGTTCCGAGGTGCGGGAAAAACACGGTCGGAAACACCAGCGCTGCCGCAGTCCCGTAGATCAGGAAGTCGTAGAACTCGATGGCCGAGCCCACGAGACAGGCGGCCGCTATCCGCCTCATCGGTGTAGAGCTCGTGTCGGCCGCGATCGTGACAGCGGAGCCCACAGGCCGATTCGGCTCACCCATGGTGGCCGCTCGCTGTTCGGCTGCGTCTATGCACGTTTACGACGGTAGGTGAAGGTTCGCGGTCTCGCTCGACACAAAACCTGGCAACATGCTGCGTGTCGCGGCGGCTGGGGGCACCACCCGCGGTTGACATGTTCACCCGTCGGATAGCAGCTGCTTCTTGAGGACTTTGCCCATCGCGTTGCGGGGCAGCGCCTTTACAATGCGTACCTCACGTGGCCGCTTGTGCACCGAAAGCTCTTGGGCGACATAGTTGATCAGTTCGTCAGCGTTCAGTTCAGACGAGCCGACGACGAAAGCGACGATACGCTGACCCAGGTCCTCGTCGGGCATCCCGACGACGGCCGCCTCCTGCACTCCCGGATGTCCGAGCAACGTGGTTTCGATTTCACCTGCGCCGATGCGATATCCGCCGGACTTGATCAAGTCGACCGACTCGCGTCCCACGATGCGGTGCATGCCCTCGCTGTCGACGACCGCGACGTCACCGGTGCGGTACCAGCCGTCAGTGTCGAACGCCTCGGCGGTGGCCTCCGGCCGATTCAGGTAGCCGTCGAACATCATCGGACCCCGAACCTGAAGCCGCCCAACGGTTTCCCCGTCGTGCGGCACTGGGCCGCCGTTGTCGTCGATCAGCCTGGTTTGCACGCCGTCGAGCGGCAGGCCCACCCAGCCCGCACGTCGCTCGCCGTCTGCCCGCGTCGAGATTGTGATCAGCGATTCCGAGGCGCCGTACCGTTCGATGGACTGATGCCCGGTGAGCTCGGCCAGCCGGTCGAACACCGGAACCGGCAGCGGCGCGCTTCCGGACACCAGTAGGCGCGCCGGGCGTAGCGCCCGGGCAGCCGCGTCGTCGGCCACCACACGTGACCACACCGTGGGGACCCCGAAAAACAATGTGCCCCCGGCGTCAGTACAGGCCTGGGCGTACCCCGCTGGTGTCGGTTTTCCGGTGTGCACGAAGCGATTTCCGATCCGCAGCGACCCGAGCAAACCCAGCACCAGGCCGTGCACGTGAAACAGCGGCAAACCATGCACTAAAACGTCGTCGCCCGTCCACTGCCAGGCTTGCGCCAGCGCGTCCAGGTCGGCGGCGATCGCTCGCCGGCTCAGCACCACGCCCTTGGGCAGCCCGGTGGTACCCGAGGTGTAAATGATCATCGCGGTGGCCTCGGGCGGCGGCTCGGGATAACGGTGCCAGGAGCGGGCGTGCAATCGCACCGGGATGTGCGGCAGCCCTTCTGAGTCGCTGGGCGCTGGCCCAAGCCAGGTCTGTGCCCCCGAATCGGTAAGCATGTGCCGGCGTTCGGCCACACCGACATCGGCGGGCACCGGGACGAAGGGCACGCCGGCGATCAGGCAGCCGGTGACCGCCAGCACCGTCGACGCGGTCGGCGTGGCCAGGACCGCAACCCGGTCCGCGCCGGCGACCCGTTCTGCCACCGACGTTGCGGCACCGACCAAGTCACTACGGCTCAACACGGCGCCGTCAATGCTCACCGCGTCAGCGATATCGGTGGCGGTAACCGCCGAGGGATTCAGCGACGCCAGCAACACGTGAGCAGGTTACCCGGAGGCTGATCGATGACCGCGGGTCAGGCCTGCTCGTCCCAGAGCTTCATCAGGGTGGACAAAATCTCCTCGCCGCGGCCCAGTCCGGCCAGATGACTTTCCTCGGGCAAGTGGAACAACTCTGCGTCGGGCAGCCGGGAGACGGCGTGCTCGCCGTGCGAGAACGGAATGATGTGGTCGTGGTCGCCGTGCCACCAGCGGACCGGGACTTTCACCTGGTCGAGCTGGAATCCCCAGTCCCGGGCGAACAGGATGATGTCGTTGAAGGGTGCGGCCAACTGCTTGCGGCTGCCGTTGAGCAGGTCATCGAGGAACATCGCCTTGAATTCCGGGCGCGCCAGCAAATGCCGGTCGGCTTGGGGCGAGAGCAGGCCATACAGGTCCAGGGCGGGGGATGCGACCGGCCGGGCCGCCTGGATCAGCAGGCTGGCCCCTACCCGCAGCGGGCCACCTCCGAACTTCAGCAACGGCGCAACCCGCAAACCGAGGTTCATCGCACCACCGCTGATCGCGTCCGGGCCGCGCGTTGGAGCGACGCCGCCGAGCACCCCAACGGCCACCACCCGGTCGGGTAAGGCCGCTGCGCAGGCAAGGGTGTACGGACCACCACCGGACAGGCCGACCACGGCCATCTTGTCGATCCCGAATGTGTCCGCGATGCTTCGCAGGTCGTCGGCGAACGCACCGATGTTCTCGTACTGATGTGGCGTCGACGACCCGATCCCGGGACGGTCGATGCCGATCAGGCGAATGTTGTGGTCTTCGGCATAGACCCGGGCCTCGGTCGGAATCTGCCGACGGGCGCCGGGAGTTCCGTGCAGCCAGAACACCGCGCGCCCCTGCGGCGCGCCGAACTCGGCGAAGCCGATTTGGCGGTCCTCGCCGACCGCGATGTTTCCTTCGAGCTTGGGACGGGCAATCGCGACGACCATGCCCAGCAGCTTTGCATGTGACAACCCGTTTACAAAAGGCTCACGCGCCCCGGCGGTGAGGGCCCCGGCAACAGGTCCGCCTCAGGCGGGCACGCCGATTGCCTTCGGTTCCATGTACTGATGCAGGCCACCTATTCCGCCGCCCTCACGACCGAACCCGCTTAATTTGAAGCCACCGAACGGCGCGTCACCGGGCCCGATGCCGTTGACCGCGATCTGGCCGGTGCGGATGCGGCGGGCCACACCGACGGCTCGATCCACGTCGGCGCCCCACACGGCCCCGGAAAGTCCGTAGCGAGAGTTGTTGGCGATCGCGACCGCGTCGTCGTCGTCACGGTAGCGGAGCACCGTCAGCACGGGCCCGAACACTTCTTCCTGGGCGATCGTCGAATCCGGAACGACCTCGGCGAGAATCGTCGGTTCGAAGTAGAAGCCGACATCCAGGCCCGCGGGACGACCGCCGCCGGTCACCAACTTCGCCCCGTCATCGAGTGCCCGGGACACGTGGCCCTCGACGCGACGGCGTTGCTCAGCGCTTATCAGCGGGCCCATTTGCACGCCGGGATCTCCGGGGTCGCCGACTTTTACGTCACGGGCGAGCGCAACGAGCCGGTCGACGACGTCGTCGTGCAACGAATCGGGCAGGAGCAGCCGGCTGTGCAGGATGCAGGCCTGACCGGCGTGCAGTGAGCAGCAGTCGAACAGCATCTGCTGCAGCATTGCGTCGGTCACCTGTGTGCCGTCCAAGACGATGCTTGCCGACTTCCCGCCGCACTCCAGCAAGATTCGCTTCATGGTGACGCCCGCGGCGGACATGACCTGGCAACCGACCGCGGAGCTGCCGGTGAAACTGATCATGTCGATTCGTGGATCGGTGGTGAGCAGCTTGGCGGCTTCGACACCCGATGGCGTGACGACGTTGACGACACCAGGGGGGATGTCGGTGTACTCGTCGATCATCCGGGCCAGTGCCAGTCCGGCGAGCGGCGTGAGCGGCGAGGGCTTGAGTACGACGGTATTGCCCGCGGCCAGCGCGTTGTTCACCTTCATGACGTTCAGACAGTGCGGGAAGTTCCACGGCGTCAGAATCGAGACGACACCGAGCGGCTCGTGACGCAGCAATGTCGTTCCGGCACCCACCCCGGTCACCGGCTCGTCGGTCAACTGCGCGGCGAGTTGGGCTGCGTGCATGGACATGTATGCGGCGCCGTCGACTTGCATCATGCGCTCATTGGCAATGCAGCCCCACTCGACCTGCGACAGCGCGAAGAATTCGTCAGCGTGCTTCAGCAGTGCGTCGCCGAGCTGATTGAGGCAGCGTGCTCGGTCATCGCCGCTCATGCGGGCCCACGGCCCCTCGTCGAATGCGCGCCGCGCAGCGGCGATCGCCTCGCCGACCTGGGCGATGCTCGCGTCGGGCGCGGTGGCGATGGTCTGCTCGGTGGCCGGGGAGATGTCGTCGTAGCGGCCGTCCTCCGCTTCGACCCATCTGCCGTCGATGTAAAGCTGGTAGGTGTCGACAAGAGGTCCCGGAGTCTGTAGCTCGGCCATCTGCGTCCTCACGCGAACGTCGGTCATCTAGAAACCTGGTGTACACCCCTGCGCGTGTGGCGTCAATCACCAATCAGATGAATCCGCTGGTACGGCTGTATTGACAGCGCTGGCCGGTCGGGAGTAGACACAAGGTCGCACGACACATCAGGTCCATATGTCGGATGCCGTGGTTCTGCCGGATCGGTCGAGGGAGGCTTGCCGTGCAGACTACTTTCCCACTGCACTCCCCCGACTTCTACGCGGGTGATCCCTATCCCGCTTACCGACAGCTGCGCGCCGCGTCGCCGGTGTGCTGGAACGACGTCACGAACTTCTGGGCGCTGCTGAAGTACGAAGACATCCGCTTCGTGTCGAGCAATCCGGCCACCTTCACCTCGACCAAGGGCATCACCATCCCCGACCCGCACCTGGCGAACCCGGTGCAGGAGGGCAACCTGATCTTCACCGACCCGCCGCGGCACCGGCAGCTGCGCAAGTTGATCAACGCGGGGTTCACGAGGCGGCGAGTAGCCGTACTGGAGCCAAAGATCCGTCAGATCGTTTGTGGGATCCTCGATGGCTTAGAACCAGATTCCGTCCACGAGTTCGCCGAAAAGATTGCCGCTCCGCTGCCCACCAGGATGATCGCCGAACTGATCGGCGCCCCGCCCGACGACTGGGAGCAATTCCGGGCGTGGTCGGACGCGGCCACCGGAATCGCCGACCCGGAGATCGACCTCGACCCGTTGGTGGCCATGGGGCAACTGCACGCGTATTTCCAAAAGCTCATCTCCGCCAGGCGGATTGACGCCTGCGACGACTTGCTGTCGGTTCTGGCCGGCGCCGAGATCGACGGACATCGCCTCACCGACGAAGATCTGCTCAACTTCGCGTTCCTGCTCCTGGTAGCCGGCAACGAAACCACCCGCAATCTCATCGCGCTGGGCACGCTGGCCTTGATCGCTCATCCCGACCAATGCCGTCTGCTGGTCGAGGATCCCTCGCTGATCCCGGGCGCCGTCGAGGAGATGTTGCGGTGGAATAGCCCGGTGGTCCACATGGCGCGCACGGCGACGACCGACGTCGAGATTCGCGGTCAGCGGATCGCCGAAGGTGACGTGGTGGTGATGCTCTACGGGTCGGCCAACCGAGATGAAGACGTATTCGGTAGTGACTCAGAGGAATTCAAGGTAACCCGGCACCCCAACCCGCACATCGCGTTCGGGTGTGGCGAACACTCTTGCGTGGGTGCGCAATTAGCGCGCCTGGAGGCGTGCGTAACGTTCGACGAGCTGCTGCGCCGCTTTCCCAACCTCGAGCTGGTGGGCGAGGTGGACCGGATGCGGGCCACCATGGTGCCCGGGGTGAAGCGGATGCCGGTACGGCTAGGGACGGCCCCGGAATAGACAGGAATAAATCAGGAGGATCAAGTTAGTGACCGATTCAGACACCGAGTTCCGCGCAAAGTTGCGGGCGCTCGTGGGCGAGCCTACCGGAGGTACCGGTAAACCGTCGGTGGCACCGGATCCGGTTAATCAGCCGATGATTCGGCACTGGGCTCATGCGCTCGACGACATGAACCCGGTCTACCTCGACCGGGAGTTCGCGGCGTCGTCGCGGTTCGGCGGGATCGTGTCGCCCCCGGTCATGCTGCAAACGTGGACAATGCCCGCGCCGAAACTCGAAGGGATCGGTGACCGAGGAGGCGTGCCCGTCGAAATCAAAGACAGCCCAACGGCATTCCTCGACGAGGCCGGCTTTACCAGTACGGTGGCGACCAACTCGGAGTTCGAGATCGAACGCTATCCCCGGCTGGGCGATGTCATCAGCGCGACGTCGGTGTTCGAGGCCGTCTCCGACGAAAAGAAGACGGCGCTGGGGACCGGCTACTTCCTGACCTGGGTGATTAGCTACACCGACCAGAACGGCGAGGTGTTGGGACGACAGCGGTTCCGGGTGCTGCGATTCAGGCCGGAACGCTGATGGCGTCCCGACTGGCACCGGCGATTTGCCCGGACACCGAATTCTTCTGGAATGGGCTGCGCGAGCACAAACTCCTGATCCAGCGCTGCACCGGATGCGGCGCGCTGCGCAACCCTCCGCGGCCGATGTGCCCCAAATGCCGTTCCCTGGACTGGGATGCGATCGAGTCTTCGGGGCGTGGCACGGTCTACAGCTACGTGATGCCGCTGGAGCCCCGGTTTCCCTTCTTCGACTATCCCTACATCGTCGTGCTGGTGGAGCTCGCCGAAGGGGTACGGCTGGTTTCGAACCTGTGTGACATCGAGCCGGCTGGCGTCACCGTCGGGATGCCGGTCGAGGTCTTCTACCAGAGCTTCGACGGGGCTAATGGAGACCTTGTGCTGCATCAATTTCGGCCCGGAGGGGCCGACGGCGCGGAGGAACACCGATGACGACCGCCAAAACGCGGACCACGACGTTGAAATGGGCCGACATCCATGTCGGCGACGAGGTGACCCCGCTCGAAATCCCGATCACCACAACGATGATCGTCGCCGGCGCGATCGCGTCGCGTGACTTCATGCCGGTACACCACGACCGCGACTACGCCATCAAGCAGGGCTCGCCCAATTTGTTCATGAACATCTTGACCAGCAACGGGTATTGCGTGCGTTTCCTCACCGACTGGGCCGGGCCCGAAGCGATGGTCAAGAGCCTGTCCATTCGCTTGGGGGTGCCGTGTTTCCCCGATGATCCACTGCGCTTCACCGGCAGCGTGACCAGTAAGACGCCGGGGAAAGACGGCGAGAACTTTGTCGAAGTGACCTTCACGGCATCCAACAGCCTTGGTGATCACGTCTCAGGCACCGCGGTGCTCAGCCTACTGGACGGAGCCGGCGCATGAGTCGCTCGCTGGCGGGCAGCTGCGCCATTGCCGGGATCGGTCAGACCGAGTTCTCCAAGGAGTCCGGGCGCAGCGAACTGCAATTGGCATGCGAGGCGGTCAGCGCCGCGATTGACGATGCCGGTTTGGCTCCCGGCGATGTCGACGGCATGGTCACGTTCACCATGGATTCCAGCGACGAGATCGACGTGGCGCGCAGCGTCGGCATCGGTGATCTGACCTTCTTTTCTCGCGTGCCGCACGGGGGCGGGGCGGCCGCCGGCACGGTGGTGCATGCGGCAATGGCCGTCGCGACCGGCCTCGCCGATGTGGTGGTGTGTTATCGCGCATTCAACGAGCGGTCGGGCATGCGCTTCGGCGGCAGTGGACGCACCAGCGCCGAGACTCCACCGTTCATGGCGTACTACGCCCCGTTCGGATTGCTCACTCCCGCAGCGTGGGTCGCGCTGCACGCGCAGCGCTACATGTCGACGTATGGAGTGACCAACGAGGACTTCGGCAGGATTGCCGTTGTCGACCGGGCACACGCGGCCAAAAATCCCGACGCGTGGTTTTACCAGCGCCCGATCACATTGGAGGACCACCAGAATTCGCGCTGGATCGTCGAACCCGTTCTGCGGCTGCTGGATTGCTGTCAGGAAAGCGATGGCGGCGTCGCGCTGGTGGTGACCAGCGCCGAACGCGCCCGGGACTTTCGGCAGCCGCCGGCGGTGATCACTGCGGCCGCCCAGGGCGCGGCCTACGAGGGCGAGATGATGACCAGCTACTACCGCGAGGACATTACCGGTCTCCCCGAGATGGGGGTGGTCGCCGCCAAGCTATGGCGTGATTCGGGTCTGGGGCCCAAAGACATCCAAACCGCCTTCATCTACGACCATTTCACGCCATTCGTGTTCACGCAGCTCGAAGAACTCGGCTTCTGTGGGCGTGGTGAAGCAAAAGACTTCGCCACCCTGGAACGGCTGTCGCTCGGCGGGGAACTGCCGATCAACACCAACGGCGGGCTGCTGGGCGAGGCCTACATCCACGGGATGAACGGCATCACCGAGGGTGTGCGGCAAGTGCGCGGCACCTCCTGCAACCAAGTCGACAACGTCGAGCACGTGCTCGTCACGTCAGGCACTGGCGTTCCCACCAGCGGCCTCATTCTCGCACCGGCCGGCTGAGTGATTGATGAGCCAGGCTTCTGCGCTGATCCAGGCGACCGATACCCGCGAGCTCATCGTGGAGTCCGCGTATGCCTGTTTCCGCACGCAGGGACTGCAGAAGGCGACGATCGTCGACATCGCCAAGACTGCCGGCGTTTCCCGCAGCACCATCTACGAGTATTTCAGCGACAAGGGCGCCATTCTTGAAGCCTGCGCCGAACACGCCTCCGAGCAGTTCTACCGCGAGATGTCCAAAGCGATGGACCGCGGCAGCTCTTTAGAGGAAAAGCTAAGCTGTGCGGCCGTATTCGTCACTCAGGCGCGCCGCGCCATCGCATCCGGGAAATACTTCGATGAAGATGCCATCAGCCTGCTACTGACCAAAGATGCCGCCGTATTGCTGCGTGAGTGCGTGGACTTTTTTGCGCCCTATCTCTCCGCGGCCAAGCTCACCGGCGAGGTTCGCAAAGACCTCGACGTCCGGGCCGCCGGTGAATGGTTCGCGCGCATACTGTTCTCGCTATTCAGCACGCCGTCGTCATCGCTTGATCTGGACAATGCCGACGTCGTAGCGGAGTTCGTGCGTGCCCATGTGGTGCGCGGATTCGCCAGCGACCGTCCGCGCCCGAGGCGCACTCAGTGAGCGCGTGGACGCAGTACCGCGAACGCACCCATCACGGCGGTGTCGGCCATTAGCATCCTGCTTGTGCGACGCATACTGGCGCTCACCACGGTGGTGGTGGCAACGACGACTATGTTGGTGGGCTGCGGCAGCTCCGACCAGAAGCGCGCGGAGTCGCACGCGGTCGTGATCGTCTCCGGTGGTGATGCGACGAGTCCGTTTACCACCCCCGACCAGGGCTGCGCGACAGGGCTCGCCGCCGGCAATACCAACACGGCGATCCGCGAGTATCTGCTCAAGCAGGACTACAAGGTGTTCACCTCACCGGCGATGGCCGGCCGCGGGCAGGTAGTGGACCAGACCGGCTTCGGCCCGTTCGGGGTTTGCCCAATCACCCTGCCGGAGAACATGACCGTGAACTCCACTGGCAGCATCGACACCGCCGGCGAGCACCTGGCACGGTTCTTGACCTACCTGCACACCGACAAGGGAATCGACGATGTCGACCTGATCGGCCACTCGATGGGCGGGTTGTACTCGCGCGCGGCGATCCGTGTGCTGACCACCACGAACTCCCCGGTGCACATCCGCTCGCTCACCACCATCGGAACGCCGTGGCAGGGCTCGTATCTCTCGGACTACGCCAATGACGTCGTTCCACTGACCGACTGTGTTGGTGACCAGTTCTGCGAGAACGCAATGAAGAGCTTCAAAACCGAGGTGCTGCGCCTGGTGGCGGGCTCCGGTCGCGAGGTCAGTCAGGCCTACCTGATGGGCAAGGACGGCTGGAATCAGTTCCAGGCCGGAGTGCTGGACAAGATCCCAGTGGTGCTGATCGGTGGCAAGAAGTTCACCAGGTCGGGGCAAGTCAACCCCATGGTGTGGCCCAACGACGGCATCGTGGCGTTGCGCAGCGCGCTGGCGGTCGACATCGCCGACTCGGTGCTGCCGCACCGGCGCTGCTACGCCTTCGACGACACACACAGCATTTATGTCTCCAACTCGGCCGGGCTGGACTGGAAGACGGCGCTTACGTGGGATCCGCAGGTCTTCGACACGCTGCACTCCGCTATCGAGGATGCGCCGAAAGCGCTTGAAGGCGCCAACCGTCAGAGCTGCCCCAGCTCGTAACAGCGCGCTGAGTGTGCGCCAGCGGCTTCGAGCGTGCAGTCAGGGCGACATCCGGGGGCGAAATTTGCGCCCTGGACGCACACTCAATCGGCCAGCGCCCGTAAGAAGAACGTCAGGTTGGCAGGTCGTTCGGCCAGCCGCCGCATGAAGTAGCCGTACCACTGGGTGCCAAACGGCACGTAGACCCGGACCCGGTTGCCCGAGCCGGCCAGCCGTCGCTGCTCGCCATCGCGGATGCCGTACAGCATCTGGTATTCGAAATCGCTTAAGGGACGGCCCGCTTCGTGTGCCAGTGCGGGCACCGCTTGAATAACAGCCGGATCGTGGGAAGCCACCATGGGGTAGCCCGAGCCGGTCATGAGCACCCGTAGACAGCGCAGGTACGCGTCGGTGACCGCGGCGGGATCCCGGTAGGCCACCGATGCGGGTTCGTCGTAGGCACCCTTGCACAACCGGATCCGCGCACCGGATGCGGCGAATTCTTCGCAGTCGCGAAGGGTGCGCCGCAGATACGCCTGCAAAACCAGGCCAAGCCAAGGAAAGTCGACCCTCAAGTCGCGCACGATCGACAACGTCGAATCCGTCGTCGTGTGGTCTTCGGCATCCACCGTCGCCCACACACCGACCCGCTGCGCCGCCTCGCAAATCGCATAGGCATTTTCCCGAGCGATCTTCTCGCCGTGACGATCCAGCGACTGCCCCAATGCAGACAACTTCAGCGATACCTCGAGCGGTCGGACGACGTCCTCGGCGCGATCGCCGAACCGGCTCAGGTTGTCAATCAAATCCAGGTAAACCCGCACCGCCGCGTTGGCATCATCGACGTTGATGACATCCTCGCCCAGATAGTCGATGCTGACGTAACGGCCCGAATCACGAAGCACAGCAACGCTATCCAGCACGCTGTCAATCGTCTCCCCGGGCACGAAACGCTGCAGCACCTTGCGGGTAACCGGCAACCGTTCGGCGGTGCGGCGTAATCCTTCGCCCCGGCTGGCGGCCAGGATCACCGGACGAAGGGTGTTGGCGAACAGCCCGGCCATCACTGGGCTGCCATGTGCGGATAGGTGTGGTGGGTCGCCGGCACGAACGTCTCCTTGATGGTGCGGGCCGACGTCCAGCGCAACAGATTCAGCACCGATCCGGCCTTGTCGTTGGTACCCGAGCCGCGTGAACCCCCGAACGGCTGGCGCCCGACGACCGCGCCGGTCGGCTTGTCGTTGATGTAGAAGTTTCCGGCGGCGAATCGCAGTCGGTTCTGTGCGGTCAGGACGGCCTCGCGGTCGTCCGCGATCGACCGCGCCGGTCAGCGCGTAACGAGATCCGGTGTCGATAACGTCGAGGATTCGTTTGTAATCATCGTCGGGATAGACATGCACCGACAGCAGCGGACCAAAGTATTCGGTCGCGAACGACTCGTCGGTCGGGTCGTCGGAGAGCAACACCGTGGGTCGCACGAAATAGCCTACGCTGTCGTCATATTCGCCACCCACCGCGATGGTGACACCGGCCGCGCTTTTCGCCCGTTCGATGGCATTGACGTTCTTGGCGAAGGCACGCTGGTCGATCAGCGCGCCACCGTAGTTGGTCAGATCGGTGACGTCGCCGTAGCGCAGTGCGGCGGTCTCGCCCAGGAACGTGTCACCCATCCTCCGCCACACCGAATGCGCGATAAATGCCCGCGACGCCGCGGAGCATTTCTGGCCTTGGTAGTCGAACGCACCGCGAATTAAAGCGGTGCACAGCACATCTGGGCGCGCCGAGGCGTGTGCGATCACGAAGTCTTTGCCGCCGGTCTCGCCGACCAGCCGTGGATAGCTGTGGTAGCGGCCGATATTGGCGCCGACCTGCTGCCACAAATGCTGGAAGGTGGCCGTCGATCCGGTGAAGTGGATA
This sequence comes from uncultured Actinomycetota bacterium, assembly GCA_963784665.1. GTDB lineage: Bacteria > Actinomycetota > Actinomycetes > Mycobacteriales > Mycobacteriaceae > Mycobacterium. Next base: position 664,142 of record CAWASA010000010.1, on the reverse strand, counting down.
CCGGCCAGCCGCGGATCGGCCAGTGCCACATCGGAAACCGCGAAGCCGTCGCCGGTGACCAGGTTGATCACCCCGGGCGGCAACCCCGCGGCCTCGAGCAGTTGCATGGTCAGATAGGCCGACAGCGTCTGGGTGATCGACGGCTTCCACACCACGGTATTGCCCATCAGCGCCGGTGCGGTCGGCAGATTGCCGGCGATAGAGGTGAAGTTGAATGGCGTGATCGCGTAGACGAAGCCGTCCAGGGGGCGGTAGTCACTGCGATTCCATTCCCCGGGCCCGCTGATCGGCTGCTGCGCCAGGATCTGACGGGCGAACGCCACGTTGAACCGCCAGAAGTCGATCTGTTCGCACGGCGAGTCGATCTCGGCCTGGTAGGCAGACTTGGATTGGCCGAGCATCGTCGCGGCGGCGATTTTCTCCCGCCACGGCCCGGCCAGTAGGTCGGCGGCCCGCAGGAACACCGCCGCCCGCTCATCGAAAGGCATTGCTGCCCATGTGTTTTTTGCGGCCATCGCGGCCTCGATAGCCGCCGTGGCATCGGCGTGTACGGCGTTGGTCAGGGTGCCCAGCTTCGCGGCGTGCCGGTGCGGCTGCACTACATCAATGTGCTCACCGTCGCCCATCCGGTGCGTACCGCCGATGACGTGCGGGAGGTCGATCGGGTGATCGGCCAGCGCGGCCAATTCGGCGCCTAGCCGGGTGCGTTCCGGGGAGTGCGGCGCATAGTCGTGGACCGCCTCGTTGGCCGGCGTCGGCACCTGCGTTATCGCGTCCATGTTGCCAGGATCCTCGCCGAGAGCACTCATCGTGTTAGCTGATCGGACAAGATGCTGCCCCTTGGGTAGTAAGATCGGACAACGTGGCCGGTGTAGGGCTGGGACAGCTGTTGCTCGCGCTGGACGCGACCCTGGTCAGCCTGGTGGACGCCCCTCGGGGGCTCGACCTTCCGGTGGGGTCGGCGGCGCTGATCGATTCCGACGATGTGCGCCTCGGGCTGGCGGCGGCAGCGGGCTCGGCCGATGTCTTCTTCCTGCTCGGAGTCGGCGACGACGAGGCGCTGCGGTGGATGGACAAGCAGGCACGGGAGCGTGTGCCGGTGGCCATCTTCGTCAAAGAGCCGTCGAACGCACTGGTGGGCAAGGCGGTCGCGGCCGGCTCAGCGGTAGTCGCTGTCGAGCCGCGGGCCCGCTGGGAGCGGCTCTACCAGCTGGTCAATCACGTCCTGGAACATCATGGGGACCGCACCGATGCGATGGATGACTCGGGCACTGACCTGTTCGGCTTGGCACAGTCGCTGGCCGACCGCATCCACGGCATGGTCAGTATCGAAAACGCCCAATCGCACGTGCTGGCCTATTCGGCCTCTAACGACGAAGCCGACGAGCTGCGCCGCCTTTCGATCCTGGGCAGGGCCGGGCCGCCCGAGCATCTCGAGTGGATCGGCCAATGGGGCATTTTCGATGCGCTGCGGGCAAGCGGCGAGGTGGTGCGCGTCGCCGAGCGACCAGAGTTAGGCCTGCGGCCGCGGCTGGCAATCGGGATCTACCAGCCGGCGGCTGATGCGCGGCGACCGCCGGCATTCGCCGGCACCATCTGGGTGCAGCAAGGCTCACAACCGCTGGCCGACGATGCCGCGGAGATGTTGCGAGGCGGGGCAGTGCTGGCCGCTCGCATCGTGTCGCGGCTCGCCGCGCGGCCGTCCACACATGCGCGGCGGGTGCAGCAACTCTTGGGCCTGACCGAAATCGAATCCGCCGACATTGCTGCCATCGCCCGCGAACTTGGCCTCGCCGCCGATGGCACCGCCGCGCTGATCGGTTGGGACACCGCGGACAACGAAGCCCGCCATGTACGGCTGGCTGACGTCATGGCACTGAGCGCCAGCGCTTTTCGCCGTGATGCTCAGGTCGCCTCGCAGGGGTCACGGATTTATGTGCTGCTGCCTCAGACCGCGACGACCCGGTCCGTCACCTCGTGGGTCCGCGGCACCATTGGCGCGATGCGCGCCGAACTCGGGGTGCAGCTGCGGGCCGCCATCTCAGCGCCTGTGGCAGGCCTTGCCGGGTTCGCCGCGGCGCGCGCCGAGGTGGACCGCGTCCTGGACAGTGCTGAGCGCCACCCCATTTCGATCGGGCAGGTGACATCGCTGGCCGAGGCGCGTACCACCGTCTTGCTCGACGAGATCGTCACCCTGGTCGGCAGCGACGAGCGGTTAGTCGATCCGCGAATCGTCGACCTGCAGGTACAGGATCCGGCACTGGCCGAGACCCTGCGAGCCTACCTGGACAGCTCCGGCGACGTCGCCGCCGCCGCGCAGTCGCTGCAAGTGCATCCCAATACGGTTCGCTACCGGGTGCGGCGGATCGAGAAGTTGTTGTCGACTTCGCTGGCCGATCCCGAGGTGCGGCTGCTGTTTTCGCTGGGGTTGCGGATTCTGGAAAGACCATAGCGCGATCGCCGCCCGTGCATCACGGATCCAAGCAATGGCCAGAGCCAGCCCCGTGTTCTCCGCAGTGCCGAACATCGCCCTGGGGCTGGCCGTGCGAAGGACAACAGACGCCGACTTTCGCGACCACATGATGCGTGCCTCGTACGGTCCGGCGGAAGCAACTGGCTCTGTGTCGCCGCCTTGCGGTCGGCAAGCGCTACGTGCAAGCCGGACACCTTGGCTTGCTGCTCACGACGCCTGAGTGGACTGACCCTCCGGTCCAGTAGTGACCACGTCGGGTTCGTGGCGTAGGTGAACAGATTCAGCCGCCGGAAGACCCTCGCTGGAGACCTCCACGCCTTGCTTGGCCGAACCTTCCTCGGCCACATCAGATTTCAACAACGGCCATCCTCTGCGCAGGACATAGTCGAGCCAGGCACCGGCGAGCTGCGAGGTGAGCACGGCTGCGACCACGAGTGTGGTGTAGAACTTCGAGCTGATGATGCCGGCGTCGAAAGCGACACTGGCCAGCACAATGCCGGGGCCGCCGCGGGCGTTGGTAGTGATCCCCAGGTTGATCAGTTCGAGGCCGCGGAAACCGGCGAACCGCCCGGCGAGTCCGACAGACAGCATCTTTACCACGCAGGTGCCGACGATGAAGATGACGATCATCGGCAACGAGACGCCGCGGATGAGGTCCAGCTTCAGGCCAACGATCGCGAAGTAGATAGGAATGAAGAAGGCGAAAGAGACTTTGCTGATCGCGTCGAGCGCGTCGTCGAAGATCCTGCGCTTCTTGTGCACAAGGGCGAAACCCGCAAGGAATGCGGCGAAGACGAGGTTGACGTCGAGCGCCCCGGCGACCGCGCAGTAGGCCAGCAGGACTGCGATGGCGTAGCCGGTGGGCGAGTGCTGCGCCAGAACATTCCAGCGAGCCTTGTTGATGCGCTTGATGGCCCGCGGAACAACCGTGAGCCCCAGGCCGAAGTAGGCCACCGTCACCAACAGGTGCAACGACATCTGCCATGGATGCAGATGGGCTTTGGCCGCGATTGAGGTCGCGATCGCGAGGGCGAGCCACAGAACAATGTCCTCGAGCACAGCGACGCCAAGAATGAGCCGCGCGAAACGCGTATCCAGAATTTTGAGGTCGGCGAAGATTTTCGACACCACTGGCACTGAGGTGACAGCGACGCCGACCGCAAGAATAATGATGAGCGACACGCGATTGCCATGCGGACCGGCCAAACTGGGACGAATCAGATGTGGCCCAAAGATCAGCCCGAGCAGGAACGGTATGCCGGTGCCCACGACCACGAGCCAACTCACATTGCGCCGCTCGCCTCGGCCAAACAACTGTTGCACTTCGGCACCGGAGACAAACATCAGCAGCAATAAGCCGAGCCAATAGACGAAGGTAAGGATCTGGGTGTTGTGCCTCGCGGTCCCCATAAGGTGCGCGAAAAATGGTAAGCGACCAAGTAGCGCCGGACCCAGCACGACGCCGGCCAAAATTTCGCCAACCACTTTCGGTTGGCGAAGCTTCATGAACAAATAGCCCAACAATTGGGCCAGGCCGACTAGCAGAAGCAGGACAACTATGACCGCGGTCAATTGGGAATCCGGCACTACACACTCCTAATATTATTGGGGACACTCTGGCCAGCGCGGCCTTGGCCGATGACCCAACACCGGTAGAGTTGAAAGGTGAGCGTCAGTGCTCCTGTCCCGATAGCCACGGAAATCGGGTATTTGATACTTGACGAATTAATGACCAGGGGAAGAAGTCCCACCGCCAGTGCGGGCGGCATGTGAAGTTGCAGCAGGCGAAGCGCAATAATCCCGAGCACCATTCCGCACGCGGCCGCAATGCCGTCGCTACCGAACAGACTGACAGCGACCCATCCTGCGGTCGACACCAGAGCGCATGCGGCGGGAAGAGCCAGCGGCTTTCCGGCCCATGGACACGTAGCGGGGTGCGCGAACATCTCGTAAGCCATGACGATGAGCGGGGGAAACAAGATGAGTCGCAGGCCCGAAGCCGTGGCGCAAAAGGCCATCACCGTCAAAAACGCAAAGAACGGTAAGACCCAGGTATTTCCGGCCGGCAGCGATTCGAGAACATCATCGGTGTTTGTTGCCGAAAGATTGGGACCCGAATATTTCCTCTGACAATGCCTCTTCCAGGGCAATAAAATGGAAACCAAGATGACTAAACTCAGCGCAATCGAGGCGGGATAGAGCCAGCTCTTGATTCCCAAAAAGAGTGGTAGCGCCCCGGCCGCGATCGCTGGGGCGATATTCGATTTAAGCAATGCGAGAAGGAGCAGGCACACAGTAACGACCAGCAAAATGGCTAGAACACCGAACGGGAATATTCGCGTTGTCAGAATCCCGATGACCCCGCCCAGGGCCGGCGTTACGATAAGTCGCCCCGGCTGACTAGCCCACTTTCCCCACGGCCGAGTCAGCACGTCATGCGAGAGCGCCGCAAGCCCGGGGAACAACAAATAGTGCCAACCGTTACACTGCGCTGCCACCACGATGTAAAGCACGGCTACGGCCTCCATCAGGAGGCGATCGCGGAGTACCAGACCTCGATCAGCCATAGACTCTGGGTCCTCATGTCGTGTCGCGGGACCTCGCTCTGCGGCGAAGTCCCGCGATACTGCGACGTCGTTTCGATCTAAACTCAGCCGGCTGAAGGGGTTTCGCCTGTTTCCAACCAGTGGGCGCACTCCTTGCCCAGCTTCTCGAGAGCAACGCGGTCGAAGCGCTCGACCTGCGCCCGCGTCAACTCATTGCGATGATCGCGCTTCAGTCCTTTGTGGAAGAAGGCCTTGGCGCTGGACATGTGCGATCCACCGAACGGCGCCATCTTCTCCGCCCTGGCACTCATGTAGTCGAAGGAACAGTGTTCGACAATGACGTCCATCCGCAGCGACGCGGGATCGATGGAAAAGAATTCGGCGAGCCGGGCGATTTGACCCGCGAGATCTTTCTTCAGCTGTGCATAGTGCAGGAGTAGCACATTCGGCTCGTTCCTGAGCTGCCACCACGATTTCATGATGTCGAGCAGGTCGCAGCACTGACACCCGTTGGTGTCGAGCCACAAGTCAAAGAACCGCTGCATATCCTCGGGAATCACCAGAGGAGTGGGGTCGCCGGACCACTCGGCGTGGATCTTGTTAATCGTCTCCATAGTGGGTCCGGAGAAGTTGTAGAGATAGTTGTGAAAGCTGATCCCCAGATCTTTGCCGTTTCGACCGACAAACACATAACGGGCTTCCGGGGCGATCGGGAGGGCGTCAGCGGGCAGATGCGATTTGACGACCCGCCGTATTCCGGCCTCGCTCTGTTGCTTCAGCACTTTGAGCATCCCGGCATGATCGCCCCAGCTGGAGTCCAGCCAAGGCGACGTGTCTGAGAGCCCTCCGGCTGGCTCCTCGCCGTTGTGAAGTATTTGCTGGACAATTCTCTGCGTCCAAGTGGTGCCGGCCTTGAATGGATCCGCAACGACAATGTCGCCTTCGACAAAGCCGCCCTGGGCCAGGAAGTCTTCCCAGACCATGGAGTTCGAGAGGTAGTCTCTCAGGACCCTGGTCGGAGCGAGAAGTTGTTTTTCCACAGTAGATTTGCCTTCCATAAGATTGTCCGCAGAAGCTATCTCACGCACGTCGGTTAACCACAAAACAATTCGGTTTAGAAAAGAGGTCTTTCTAAACGTCGACCCTCCCTTCCCGGGGGTTTCAGCGGGCACAGTTGCTATCCAGTACGGCAGCCGTTATACGCGGCCATCCATCGCCATATACGGCCCTCCATCGCTCGAAGGGCGCTCTGACCTCGAGTTTTCAGACCCTTCACAGGCATTTGGGCCAAAGGTCGCCGTTGTACCGATGTGGCCCCAAGCTTGTTCGCGACTAGTTTAACTCAACGTGATTCTTATTATTGCTGCGCAACCTTACAGCTTGCTGTGCCTTGGTTGGATTCTTCCTGTTCACTTGGAAGTGACTCAGCGCTGAGTGGGGACAGGCTCACGGGGCTCGGGAAAGACTATTGAGCGTGGCACCGCTGAGTGGTTCCCACTGCGGATGTTGCGTAGCTGCGCCGGAAGAATCGGCGCGGCACGCGGCACTTACGCCGGCTGGGCGCCTGAATTAAGAACCGGCGCCGCTGCGTCGACGCCCGCCGACGACCCGCCTGCCCGTCGTCGGTCGGCGCTGCTTTGTCTTGAATCGTGAATACAGCCTATGGGAGTGTATTCACCGATTGTGCTTCCTCAAGAAATCGGCCCATCACGTCAGGACCCGTCGAATGCATCTTGACAGACAGCTCTAACAGTCTGTCCTTTGCTTGTTTGGGAAGCAACTCGATAGACCGAGTGGTAGCCGAATCGTACTTGGCCGACGGATACCGCCGCAAAATTACATTCTTTTGCTCTTCCGTCGTATAAATCTCCAGGAGCTTCATACCCGCGAAAGCGTCATTTGCCAGGTCGGCCATTCCGGCATTCGCCAGCGCCTCCAGCCGTTCCTCGTTGATCCAGACGTTGACCTTTATACCCTTCTCGTTCCTGCTCACGAATCCAGCTCCTCCAATTGCTTTAGCGTAAAGACCGGGCGCCTGTCCTTCAGGTATTCTTCGGTCACGAATGGTGAACCCTCGCCATACTTGGCAGCGCAATCCATCACCACTTCGAACACCTCGTGCCGCATCACCTTCTGCGTCGGCTTAACTTCGTCGGTGAGAATGCTCCTGATCAAGCTACCGCTAAAGCTCTGCGCTTTGGAATCATGGCCGCAAAGAGCGGAGTTGGTGACTTCCAAACATTCTGGGCAGTACCAGTTCTCCCTGAGGAACACTGGTTTGATGCCCAGCTCAGTTCTGTATTGCTTGAGGAGATTTTGAGCATCGTATGGATCGTAGAAGTCACCGACGCCCGCGTGATCTCGTCCGAACATGTGATGTGTGCATCCGAGGTTTGTCCTCAGGATGGCGTGGAAGATCGCCTCGCGCGGCCCTGCATACCGCATGTCCCAGAGCGTGAAAGACACCATGTGGACGTTTTCCCGAAAATACCCGTTGGTGCGCAGGGCGTTCTGCGCCAGAAGTATCGCTTCGTCGATGTAGTCCCCAACCCGCTTCTGGCCGATGATGGCATTCACCAGCACGCCCGTATTGAGGTTATCGACCGGCATGTCCTCGTTCGCGGCCATCCACGCTTGCTTCATCAATGCCTCGTGGCCGGTATGCGGCACATTCCTCGTCTGATGAGCGACGATGTGCTTCCAGTCCTTCTCCGCCAACGCGTCCATGTGCTGCCTCGGAGTCAGCCAAAAGCTTCTAAACGGCTCGTTGAAATCCGGCTCGTTTATGAGCGTGATCTCGCCGCCGATGAACCGATTTTCGTAGCCCAGCGTTTTCTTCACCCCGGGGTGACGAGGATCTGGCGTGCCGTACGTTTTTTCGGCCATGCTCTCGAGGTCATACTCGTATATCTCGGTAATGTCGAACACAGCCATTGGGGCTCCGAGATACTCAAGAACTACGCTGCCCCCTTCTCTGACGTTGAGCTTCTCGATGTTTTCCGCAGACATATCGAAGACTATTGGTATGCTCCATAGCGTTCCGTCTGGGAGTTGCATTTTGTCCAGGGTTCCATCAACCTCTTGCCGACCCATGAATCCTGTCAGCGGAGTAAAGAAACCGTAGGAAATGCTGATTACTTCGTGCGCAGTGGCCTTCGATATAGGGATGCGCGGCATACCTTTGATCTGGCCAGCAGCATCTTCGGTGGAAACCCTTTCCACAAGGGGTTTCCCATTGTGACCTTTGTAACTCATGTCATGACCTCGTTTCCCGGATATGTATTCAATAGTTGTATCCTCGGGTGGCCGGCTTCCTAAGCCGTTTGGCATCGAGCGACGGCTGGGATGACGCCCGCCTTCTCGAGGTGAGAAGCCACTTCCTCGGCCAGCGTGTCCGCGTCCTTCTTGCCGCCTTCAAGCCGCAATTCCGGCTTCAGCGGCGCTTCGTAGGGGTCGTCGATCCCAGTGAATCCCTTGATCTCGCCAGCCCTGACTTTTTTGTACAGCCCTTTGGGATCGCGCTGTTCACATATCTCGATGGGGGTATCGATGAAGATTTCCATGAAATCGCCATCGTTGAGGGTCGCGCGAACTGCGTCACGATCACGGCGATACGGGCTGATAAAAGCCGTCAATGCGATGATGCCCGCCTCGCAGAACAACTTCGCAACCGCTCCGATACGACGGATATTCTCTTCGCGATCTTCGGCGGAAAACCCTAGACCAAAGCGCTGGGAGAACGCGGCCCCGTGGCGCTCTTCGAGAATATCCGGACCGGCATTGAGCCCATAGCGGACATTATCCCCATCCAGTAAATAGCTCCGCACGCCTCGCTCGTACAGCTTTTGCTCTACGATATTCGCTATCGTGCTCTTACCGCTGGCGCTCAGTCCGGTAAACCAGATAACGCACCCGCTGTGGCCGTTAAGATTCTCGCGTTCGTCACGAGTAATTTTATGTTCGTGCCAGGTGATATTGTTAGACATTTCCAGCTCCTAAATAGATTCCCCGTAGCCGTATGACAATTCTTTAACGTAGGTATGTTGTCGCAGCTGACCCGTTTTCTGGATCCATGGTCGAGTTGGCTGATTTGCCGCAACGCCGTCCGGGCTCCCAACGCAGTCACGTCTTGACCGTCTCCTCCGCAGTTGGTTGCCGCGACGTCGGTATCGTCACGCGATTGCCCTGTGGTCGCACGTAGCGGACCCAGACCAGCAACGCGGCGGCGATGTAGCACGCCAAGAACGTCCAGAGTGCCGGCGTTTCAGTACCGGCGGTGTCATAGGACTGCCGCAGCGCCAAGTCGATCCCCACGCCGCCGAGCGCGCCGCACGCCCCGGCGAACCCGATCAGCGCTGCCGACCTGACACGGGCCCAGTGGTGCCGTTCACCGTCGCTGAGGCCAAGTGCACGGCCGCGCTCCTCGAATACCGACGGGATCATCTTGTACACCGCCCCTTTGGCCGCGCCGCAGAAGATGAACAGCGCGACGAAGCCGACGATGTAGCCGACAATCGTTGGTCCCGTCACCGAGGCACCGCGGTCCTCCGCGGCATCCGCATGCATGCTGACGCCTACCAGGAACCCGCCGGCCACGATTGCGGCGGCGAAGACGCTGAAGGTGACGTGGCCGCCGCCGAAGCGGTCGCTCACCTTGCCGCCGACTATCCGCGCCAACGATCCGAGCAGCGGCCCCACGAAGGCGATCTCAGCGGCGTGCAGTGATGCCTGCCCGTGGCTTTCGCCACTGGCCACGAAGTTGTGCAGCAGAACCTGGCCGAAGGCGAACGCGAAGCCAAGGAAGGAGCCAGAGGCGCACATGTAGAAAAACGAGATTGCCCACGTGTCGGACACCGTGAGAATGGACCGCAAGTTGTGTAGTGACAGGCCGGTGCGGTGCGCGACGACGTTGTCCATGAACAACGCCGCACCGATACCGCCGATGGCCAGCAGCACCAGGTAGATCGCACATACCCAGTACGGCGCCTGATGGCCCGCGGTGGCCAGCACCACCAGTCCGACCGCCTGGATGCTCGCCGACCCGAGGTTGGCCATTCCACCGATGAGACCCAGGGTCAAGCCCTTGAGGCGCTGCGGGAATAAACCGTCGACCTTGGCCAGCGACGCCGAGTAATTGCCGCCACCCAAGCCGGTCAACGCGGCGCACACCAGATACGGCCACAAGGGCAGGCCGGGGTGGGCCAAAAGCACGATGGCCCCGACTGTGGGAATCAGCAGCACTGCCGCCGAGAACATTGTCCAGTTGCGTCCGCCGAACCAGTTGGCGGCCATCGCATAAGGGATGCGCGCGAGGCCCCCGACCAAAGAGGCGGTAGCGCCTATCAGCAGCTTGTCGCCAGTCGAAAAGCCGTAGACCGATTGCGGCATGAACAGCACCATCACCGACCAGAGGTACCAAATCGAGAAGGCGACATGCACATTCACGACCTGCCAGATCAGATTGCGGCGGGCGATGGCGTGATTACCGGCGTGCCAGGCGGCAGCGTCTTCCGGGTCCCAAACCGCAATGCGATGCGAACGCGCCACGCGATATCTACCTTTCACAGACGGTGTTGGCGTGACCGTCAAGCCATCCTGACCGCTTACGGAGTCAGGTTTGGTTGGGCTCGTCAACAATTCAGTACCTGCCGATCGAAAAAGCCTGGCGTTTGTGGCGGTCGTCGATGCCGACGAACGTGCGCGCGCGATCGGTCAGACCGAGCATCTGGCATCCTCCGTCACGTGTCGCTGCATAGCTGGCCAGCCGGGTACCGCGTCTGTTTCACAGGGACCGTTCGCCGTCCACAGTGACGCGCAGTTATCAGCCCCACCACCATCGTGCGTTGACGACCCGGCGCACCACACCATCGCGGCACCGCACCTTCCCCACATTGCCTGTTAGTCAAACCGCATGTGGCCCAGTCAGCAAGTTAAGATGGTCAATTTACAGGAGATTTCCAGCTACCGTCGCCCATACGTCCAGACAGCGCTCTGTTGAGGAACTCACAAGTTCCATACGGGTCGAGTGAGATCTCGGCGCCTCAGCAAATTCGATAAAAACTGGTCTGAGAGCTGGAACAGTGCTTTATCGGTGCCATAGCACATTGGATTGCGACGTGGGTCGGGCGCGTGCCGAGATATGTCCGCACCGACGTCTATCGGTCCACGTTCCGGTGCTACAAACTCGTCGCCAGCGACGTGGCCCACCAGGCGGAAATGCTCACCCTGTCATCCGTCAGGTGCTTATTCCCGACTCGGGCCGTAGCCGTCCTTTGCCAGTGCGGCGATCCTCGACCGGCGCACCGATGGCATACGGGCGGGGGCCAGGCACGATGGAGCCGTATAGGTAACTGAACGTAGCAGTGAAATTAGCTGGAAATCTCCTGTACACCAGCCATTTTAGGTTGTCGGACAAGCACAGTTCGGTTTGACTAACGAATAGATAGCGAAGTTGCCTTGCCTAGATGGCACCGTAGATGGCAACGCACGATGGCGGTGGGGCTCGCCATAATTGCGCGTCACTGTGGACGGCCGACGGTCCCTCCCGAACAAGTCAGTACTCGGCTGGCCAATGTGCAGCAGCCACATGACGGGAGGATCATAAGTGGCTATTCAATTTTCGTCTGTACCTGCGATCGAGATCATTGATTCGCGCTCACTCGCGTGCACGGTCCGGCGCCTCGCTCGGCAGTTCACGAAGCCGTCGTTGCCCATGACGACCAGCGCGCGGCGATTCAACGGTGATGAGGCGTCGGCCACATGACGCGACCCGCCCGACCGGCTCACCGTGGCGCCTTTTCGGGGGCCGGCTGACCAAGGGGGAATACGGAAATGCTGGATTACGGGGCTCTGCCACCAGAGGTCAACTCGGACAGGATGTATTCGGGTCCGGGCTCCGGACCGATGATGGCGGCGGCTGCAGCCTGGGACGTACTGGCCAATGGGCTGGAGTCGGTCTCGCGCGGTTACTCGTCAGTGATCGCGCGGTTGCAAGGCGAGAGTTGGTCTGGCGGTGCGTCGGTCGCGATGGCCGACGCGGCCGCGCCATATGTGGCGTGGGTGATGAACGCGGGGGCGCAGGCTGAGGAGGCCGCCAGTCAGGCTCGGGTGGCGGCGGCCGCCTATGAGACGGCATTTGCCGCCACGGTGCCGCCAGCGCTGGTGACGGCCAACCGCACCCAGTTGGCGACGCTAGTCGCGACCAATGCCTTCGGGCAGAACACCGCGATGATCGGGGCGACTGAGGCTGCCTACGAGGAAATGTGGGCCCAAGATGCCGCTGCGATGTACGGCTACGCCGCGTCCTCGTCGGCCGCGACCACGCTGACGCAGTTCAACCAGCCGCCGCAGACCACCAACGCCGCCGGCCAGCCTGCCCAGGCCGCCGCGGTGGCCCAAGCCACCGGGACCTCTGCCGCCGGAAATGCTCAGACAACCATGTCGCGGCTGATGTCGACCGTGCCGCAAGAGCTGCAAAGCCTTGCGACGACAGGATCTTCGGGCTCATCGGTGTCTGGGTCAACATCGGTACTCACAGCCTTCAGTAACTTCAATACCCTCACCGGCCCGGCGAGTTTAGCCTCGAACTTCAGTCGTACAAGCACGTCGGCGATGAGCGGCTACACCGGGATTTATAGGTCTGTCATCCAAGCGGGTAAGGATGCTGCCAAGGCGGCTACCCCCGCTATCACTAGCGAGGCTGCGATGTTGGGTTCAGGAGGCTTGCGCGGTCCGGTGCTTGCCAGCGCGGGTAACGCGACGGCGATCGGGAAAATGTCCGTTCCGCAGAGCTGGGCGACGACAAATCCGGCAGCCACCACTGTTGCTGAGCCACACTGGTTGTCGGACGCCGAGCTCGACGGCGGCCCGTCATGGCACGAAGGCTCGCCGACCAATATGTGGAACGGCGTTCCGCCGGCAGGTGCGGGTTCGTCGTCAGGGCTGGTATCGCGTCCCTCGGTCAACAACGTACTGCGTGTGACGCCACGCCAATTCAAGATGCCCCGCCCGTCAATCGGAGGTTAGCCAGTAATCGTGCAGCTTTGCGCAGACAGAACCGTCGCGGCTGCTTGTTGTCTGGCGACAGTGGACAGGCGGTTGAGAAAGGAACGCCGATGCTTGATTTCGGGGCGCTGCCACCCGAGATCAACTCGGCCAGAATGTATTTAGGCCCAGGCTCGGGACCGATACTGGCTGCCGCATCGGCCTGGACCGCGCTGGCCGCACAACTGGAGTTGTACGCTGCCGGTTACTCCTCGGCGCTCTCAGAGCTCCAAGGCCATAATTGGTCAGGCGGTGCGTCACTGGCGGTGGCCAGCGCGGTCGCACCGTATGTAGCGTGGGCGACCACGACGGCGGCACAGGCTGAGCAGGCCGCCGGCCAGGCTCGGGCCGCGCGGCGGCCTTTGAGGCGGCGTTCGCCGCAACGGTGCCACCGCCGGTGATTGCGGAAAACCGCATGCAGCTCGCGATATTAGTCGCAACCAACTTCTTCGGGCAGAACACGCCGGCGATCACGGCAACCGAGACCGAATACGCCGAGATGTGGGCCCAGGATGCCGTTGCCATGTACACGGCTACGCCGCGTCCTCATCGGCTGCGACCGCACTGACGCCGTTCAACCAGCCGCCGCAGACCACAAACGCCGGCGGCCAAGCCGCCCAAGCAGCCGCGGTGACCCAAGCCACGGGCACGTCCGCGGGACAGACTCAGGTGACCCTGTCACAGCTGATGTCCGCTTTGCCGCAACAGCTGCAAACCCTCTCAACAGCAGGGTCTTCGGGCTCGTCTACCTCGTCGGGGTCCACCTCAGCGGGGTCGTCGGTACTCACCGCCTTCAGTGACTTCAATACTTTGATGGGACCGGCGAATTTGGGCGGGGCCTTCAGCCGTACTGAAACGTCGGGGATGAGCGGCGGGACCGGGCTTTACCGGTCTAACGTTCAGGCCGGCGCCGCCGGCGTCCCAGTTCCTCGGGCTGTCACAGTCGGGACGCCGGACGCCGGGGGCCCTCGCGGTCCGGAGCTTGCGAGTATGGGCCAGGCGACACCGGTGGGGAAATTGTCCGTCCCGCAGAGCTGGGTGGCGGCGAATCCGGTCACCGGCCCTGTCGATGGGCCAGTCCCGTTGGCGAAAGCCGGTTTCCGAGCAGCCCCAGCGGCGCAGGCAAATCCACCAACGAACACCTTGGGCGGATTACCGACGGCGCGCACCGGTCAGCGAGCCACGGGTATCCCTGTATTGCGCAACGGGCGTCGCGCCTTCACGATGCCCCGTCCCGTCTTTGGCGGATAACGTCACGGCCCGGACTCGTTGATGACAAGCCGGAGTCCGGCAACCATTCAGCGGAGATTAGGTTTTGCTGGTTTGCTCCGGCTCTCCGGACTCAGCAGCCTTCGCGGGGTCCTCGACCACGTGATACACCGGATCGAGCATCGATATAGGCCGGTTGCCGGTCCGGCGAGCTTTGCCGTTGACCCGCAATAGCTGACCGGGCTGGATGTCGGCGCCGCCATGGCCGGGACGGAAGGTGACGGTCATCTCGCCGCTGTTGTCTCCGACGACGATCTGTCGGAGGGTCCGCCCGCGCTGGGTGATGTCTTGGACTTCACTGACCCGTCCTTCGATGGTGGCGCGCTGCCCAGAAATCAGGCCGGCCACCATGATCACCGACGGCGGCCGCTCGGGGTGCTCGTAGGCGTCGACTTTCTCGTCTTCGCCTTTGGAAACCCACGCTTGGATCTTGTCGATTTCGTGGCCGATGCGCTGCTCGAAGGTGTCCGGGTAGGCCTCTTTGATCCGCGATTCCACGTCATAGGGCACGATCGTCGCCGCGGCGTCCGGGATCAGGCTGACGGCGCGGGCGATTTTGTCCGCGGTGCGGTCATGCAGCAGTCGACCCAGCAGCGGTGCAAATGTCCGACGCGGCAGCAGCACCGTCACGTTGGTGTCCGGGTGTTCGTCGCGCGCTTTGGCGACGAGGACCTGCGCGGCCCGGTTGATCCGCCGGTCCGGGCAGTCCACGATCCGCAGCGGGGTGTCGAGATCGAAGTGATCCCAACGCTTTCGCAAGTGAGCGGCATGGGCCGCGTCGACCATGAAGTGCACCGCGACCAGCTCGTCGGCCCGCAATCCTTTGCCGTACCGCAGCGCTTCGATCGTCGCCAGGTCAAGCGAGTTGACCAACACGAACACCCGGTGCCGCGCATACTTCACCAGTTCGGGGCGGTCGGTGCGGAACATCTCGAGAATGGCGGCCTCGGCCCGATATTCCCGGTTGAGCCGCATCAGTACGAACACCAGCAGCGGGAAGAGGACGACTACTAGCCACGCACCCTCGGTGAACTTCGCCACCGCGAAGATGGCGACCACGACCGTCGACCCGATCCCCGCGGACAGATTGATCGCCAGCCGGCGTCGCCACCCGGGCTCGCGGTGAGTCAGGTGGTGTTTGGTCATCCCGTAACCGGCCATCGAGAATCCGGTGAACACACCGATCGCAAAAACCGGGATCAGGGCGTTGACCGAGCCGCGCACCGCCACCAGCAATGCCAGCGACAGCGCGGTGAGCATGATAATGCCGTTGGAGAACACCAGGCGGTGACCGCGTTTCGTCAGCTGCCGCGGCAGGAATCGGTCTTCGGCGACAAAACTGGCCAGCGCCGGAAAGCCGTTGAAACTCGTATTCGCCCCCGTGAACAAGATGGCGGCGCTCGACGCCTGAACAAGGACGTAGAGAATGCCGCCGATCACCCCGTTACCAAAGACCGCGCGAGCAACTTGCGACAACATCGACGGATATTCAGCGACGAACGGAGTGGCGTGGGTGACGTGGGCAAGATAGGCGACGCCGGCCAGTAGGAACCCAAGAATGGCGGCCATGGCGGTAAGCACGCGACGTGCGTTGAGGCCCTGCGGCTTTCGGAGCACATTGACGGTGTTGGAGATGGCCTCCACACCCGTCAGCGACGAGCCACCGTTGGCGAACGCGCGCAACACCACGAGTACCGTCGCGCCCATCACCAACCCGTTACCCGAATGGACGGGCACCGCACCTGCGATGTGCTGCGGATCGTATACCGGTAATCCCCAGAAGATTTCGCGGACAACGCCGACCACGATCGTCAGGCCGATCATGATGACGAAGGAGTAGGTCGCCACCGCGAAGGGCCAGCCGGCTTCCCGCAATCCGCGCAGGTTCGCATAGCAGATGATCAGCACTGCGCCGACCGTGATCTCCAGGCTGTAAGGACCCAACACCGGAATCGCCGATACCACCGCGACCGTGCCCGCCGCCGCCTGCACCGCCACGGTGACGACGTAGTCGATCAACAGCGCGGCGGCGGCGACCTGCGCGACCCGGGGTCCGAAATTGTCCCGCGCGACCACATAGGAGCCGCCCGCTCGGGTGTAGGCCATGACAACCTGCCGATATGACGCGGCCACCAACGCCAGAATCAGCAGAATGACGCCGGTGATGGGAAGCAACAACACAAACGCGGCCAGCCCGGCATGCGGCAGCAACTCGATCAGGATCTGCTCCGGTCCATAGGCGACCGACGAGACCGCGTCAGGCGAAAGTGCGCCAAGCGCAACCTGATTCGACAGTTTCTCGCCTGACAGTTCTTCGGTGATCAGCGGCTTTCCCAGAAAAACTCGCTTGGCGATGTCCCCGATCGACAGTGGTATGCGCAGCTTGCCCGCCGAAGTTGTCACGCCCACATTCCTTACCCGAGGTTGACCGCAGAAACCCCTTCCCGATGCATTCTGCCGTTCGCCTCCTCCGGGCGGCCGCTGGCCAGGCTAACTGAGCCGGTGCACCGCGGCGGCGATGCGCTCATCAGTCGCGGTCAGCGCAGTTCGCACATGCTGCGCACCGCCTGGGCCGTAGAAATCGCCGGGTGCTACCAGGATGCCGCGCGTAGCCAGCCACGTGACGCTGTCCCGGCATGGCTCATCGCGGGTGGCCCACAGATAGAGCCCGGCTTCGGAATAGTCGACAGCAAAACCGGCTGAGCGCAGCGCCGGCAGTAGAGCGGCGCGCCGCCGTTCGTACCGCTCCCGCTGCAATTGTTCATGCGCGTCGTCATCCAGGGCGACCACCATGGCCGCCTGCACCGGGGTCGGCACCATCATCCCGGCGTGTTTGCGCACGGCCAACAGTTCGGCGACCAAATCCCGGTCTCCGGCGACAAAGCCGGCCCGGTAACCGGCCAGCGACGAGCTCTTGGACAACGAGTGGATCGCGAGCAGCCCGGTATGGTCGCCTTCGCAAACGGAGGGATGCAGAATCGACAGCGGCTGAGCGTCCCAGCCCAAACCTAAATAGCACTCGTCGGAAGCCACCACGCAGCCTCTGTCGCGCGCCCATCCGACCACTTTGCGCAGGTGGTCGACGCCCAGTACGCGTCCGGTCGGGTTGCTCGGGGAGTTCAGGTAGAGCAGCGCCGGAGATTGCGGACCCAACTGGGTCAGCGAATCCGCTCGCAGCGCCCGCGCTCCGGCCAGCCGGGCCCCGACGTCATAGGTCGGATATGCCAGCTCGGGCACCACGATCACGTCCGCGGATCCCAGGCCCAGCAAGGTCGGCAGCCAGGCAATGAGTTCCTTGCTGCCGATCACCGGCAGCACGTTCGCTTCGGTCAGCCCGGTGATTCCGAATCGGCGGTCCAGCGCGGCGACCGCGGCTTCACGCAGTCGCGCGGTGCCGGCGGTCGCGGGATATCCCGAGGCGGAACTTGCAGCTGCCAGCGCCTCTTGGATCAGCGGCGCGACAGGGTCCACCGGGGTGCCGACGGACAGGTCGACGATTCCGTCCCGATGGGCGCCGGCCAGCGCTTTTGCGTCGGCCAAGGTGTCCCACGGGAACTCGGGCAGGGAGGCCGATACGGGAGGCCGGCTCCTCCCGGGGTTATGCGGCACGGGCCGGTTCAGTCGCCTTCCCCTTGCGGGGGCAGATCTTTGACCACCTGTGGATCGTTCTCGGTCATGCCGACCTTGGCCGCACCGCCCGGGGATCCCAGCTCAATGAAGAAGTCGGCGTTGATTTGTGTGTAGTGGTTCCACTGGTCGGGCACATCGTCTTCGTAGTAGATCGCTTCCACGGGGCAGACCGGCTCGCATGCCCCGCAGTCGACGCATTCGTCGGGGTGGATGTACAGCATGCGGGCGCCCTCGTAGATGCAGTCGACCGGGCACTCCTCAATGCATGCCTTGTCCTTGATGTCGACGCAGGGTTCGGCGATCGTGTAGGTCACAGAGGTCTCCTCCATCTACTGCTCGGTGTGGGCTGCTCTTCAGCTCCCGCCGGCGTTTCCGGCCGCTTCAGACAAAGCTTTGGTTACTGATACTAGACGTTGCACATACACGTCAACCACTTGGCATGCCCGTCGGACTGCCCTGCTGCGCGCCTAGGTGCATCGCGCCATTTGCGCGGCCCGGGTGATCGAGCCGGTGGCTGGGCTCTGTGCTCATTTCGCCGAAGGCGAACAACCCCAACATGCCACTGAACTGCAGATAGTTACATCTGAAGAGTGGCATCCGATAACGATCACGTTGGAAGAACGCCTGCGCGGGCTGGTAGCCTCGAGTAAAGACGGCAACCGCTGGGCAGATGTCGTCGCCGCTATTAGCGGTGCAATCAACTGGGGAAGGTGTCCACAAATGGTGAAGCTGTCGTTTACGAAATTGGCCGTTGCGGTCGGTGGTGTGGCAGTGGCGTTGACCGCTGCCAGCGGGGTCGCATCCGCCGATCCGATCATCGACACAACCTGCAACTACGGGCAGGTGATGGCGGCGCTTAACGCGACGGATCCGGCAACTGCCGCGCAATTGAACCAATCGCCGATGGCGCAGAACTACTTGCGTCAGTTCCTCGCCGCACCGCCGCCTCGGCGCGTACAAATGGCTCAGCAGATCCGGGCCATGCCGCAGGCTCAGCAGTTCGTCGGCACCATCGAGCAAGTCGCCACCGTCTGCAACAACTACTGAGCCGATCGGCGCGATTAGTTCAGTAGCCCCTGAGTAGCCGGCGCACGCGACCCAAGGTTTCGGCGCCGGCGCGGCTGCAGATTCTTGACGGGTCGCAGGGCTGGCGGCCCCACAGCAGCAAAGCCCGTGCGGCAGCATCGGTTTCCAGCGTGGCCGGACCTTCCCGCTCGGCGAGCCCGATCGTGGTTTCGTCGGCGTTGGCACTGATTACGACATCGTCGGTGCCCGTAGCCCGTAGCCGAGCCTCGATCCGTTCGCCCGGCACCATTTGCTTGGCGCCCTTAGCCAGCAGTGGTTTGCCGACCGCGACGACGCTATGAGTCGTCATCCATGGCTCGGCCAGCCCAGCCTGGAAGGCTGCGCTGATATCGCAGTCTCCGGTGATGTCCCAACCGTGCAAGACGAGTTCTTCGCGCATGTGCTCGGCGAACCACGGCGCCTTCATGGTGCGACCCGTCCAGGCGACGTCGGTATCCCCAGGATCTCCCGCAACCTCGTCGGCCGCCGCTGCGACGTGGTTGAGGGTGGCCATCCGGTTTAGCAGCGCGTCCCACAGATCCGCGTCGCCCAGGGCGCGTAGTGGACCGTCACGTTCTTCGAAGCTGCGCGTGCCGACGGGTTTCCCTTCCAGATGAGCGCCCAGCACTCGAGCCAGCTCTTCCGCATTTCCGGCTTGATGGACGACGACGTCGCGCACCGTCCAGGCTTCACACCAGGTGCCCGCATCGGGTGCACGCTGCTGTACCGCATCCAGGAACGGCTGCCACTCCGGGAACCGATCGTCGTCGATCTGTCGCCGCACATTCCCGGTGTACCCCGCCGACGCCGGCGAACCACCGAGCTAAGCGGCCAGCGGTGCGTAGGTGGTGGTGCGTTGACGCGCCGGGCGCCCGATGCCTTCGGCGATCGCGGTCAGCTCCGCCACAGACTTCGACGACCCGTGTTCCGAACCGGCCATCCGGGAAATGGTCTCCTCCATCAGCGTGCCCCCCAGGTCGTTGGCGCCCCCGTTGAGCATCACCTGCGTGCGCTCAACACCGAGCTTGACCCAGCTGGTCTGGATGTGAGAGATGCGGCCGTGCAACATGATCCGCGCCAGCGCATGTACCGCCCGATTGTCCCGATGAGTGGGTCCGGGACGAGCGGCGCCGGCCAGATACAACGGCGAATTCTGATGCACGAACGGCAACGGCACAAACTCGGTGAAACCCCCGGTACGGTCCTGAATTTCACGCAGCACATTGAGATGGGCAACCCAGTGCCGAGCACTGTCGACGTGTCCGTACATCATCGTCGACGACGACCGTAGGCCCACCTCGTGTGCGGTGGTCACGACGTCGATCCACATCGAAGTCGGCAACTTGCCCTTGGTGAGCACCCAGCGCACTTCGTCGTCCAGAATCTCGGCGGCGGTGCCGGGGATGGACCCCAGCCCGGCCTCGCGCAAACTGATCAGCCACTCGCGAATGCTCAACCCGCTCTTGGTCACGCCGTTGGCGATCTCCATCGGAGAAAACGCATGCACGTGCATCGACGGCACCCGGGTCTTGACCGCGCGGACCAGGTCGGCATAGCCGGTGACCGGCAACTCGGGATCGATCCCGCCCTGCATGCATACCTCGGTGGCACCATCGACGTGCGCCGCCCACGCGCGATCGGCAACCTCTTCGGTGGACAACGAATACGCGTCCGCGTCGCCCTTGCGCTGCGCGAATGCGCAGAACCGACACCCGGTGTAGCAGATGTTGGTGAAGTTGATATTGCGGTTCACCACGAAAGTCACGTCGTCACCAACTGCGTCACGGCGCAATGAATCGGCCAGCGCGGCAACCGCTTCCAGCGCAGGCCCCTCGGCCGTCGCCAATGCCAGATACTGGCTGTCGGTGCAGCCGGCGGGGTCGCGTTCCGCCGCCCGCAGCGCAGCAAGCACATCGGTATCGATGCGCTCCGGAGCGCGCGCAGCCAGCTCGTGCACGTGCGCACGGATCGATTCCCAATCGCCGAAGGCACTGTCGAGATCGCTGCGGGCTTCGGTATTGCGGCCCTCGGTGTCGATCACCGCGTTGAGGTCGATGCGCCCGGAGGACTCCACGTCGTCGGGCTCCTGCCAGGGCAGGCCGACCGGGTTGATGTCACGAGCCAGGCCGGTCGCCGGGTCAGCCAGCGCCATAACATGTTTCCGCACCCGCGGGTCGATCCACGCTGCGCCCGCTTGTACGTATTTGGGTTGGGCGGTCAACCGTTGCACCAGTTGGTAACCGGCCTCGGCCGTGATGGCGGCCAGCTCGTCGAGAGCCGGCCAAGGCCGTTCCGGGTTGACGTGGTCGGGCGTCAGCGGTGAAACACCGCCCCAGTCGTCGACCCCGGCACCGATCAGCGCCAGACACTGGTCGCGAGACACCAAATTGGGCGGCGCCTGGATACGCATGCCTGGACCGAGTACCAAGCGCGCAACCGCAACCGTCGCCAGGTAGTCCTCGATCGCAGCGTCGGGGACGGCGGCCATCGCAGTGTGTTCCTTGGCGCGGAAATTCTGCACGATCACCTCTTGGACATGCCCGAACTCCTTGTGCGACTTGCGAATCGCATGCAAGGTTTCGGCACGTTCGGCCAATGTCTCGCCGATGCCGACCAGCAGACCGGTAGTGAACGGAATGGACAGCCGGCCCGCGTCGGTCAGAGCGCGCAGCCGAACTGCCGGATCTTTGTCCGGGCTGCCATAGTGCGCAAGCCCTTTCGTCTCGAACAGCCGCCGCGATGTCGTCTCGAGCATCATGCCCATCGACGGTGCCACCGGCTTGAGCCGCGACATCTCCGACCAGCTCATCACGCCGGGGTTCAGGTGCGGCAACAGCCCCGTTTCCTCCAGCACCCGGATCGCCATCGCCCGCACGTAGGACAGCGTCGAGTCGTAGCCCCGTTCACTGAGCCACTCGCGCGCCTCTGGCCAACGATCCTCGGGCCGATCGCCGAGGGTGAATAGTGCTTCCTTGCAACCAAGTTCGGCCCCGCGGCGGGCGATGTCGAGAATCTCGTCAGGCTCGAGATACATGCCGAGCCCTTGGGTGCGCAGCCTGCCCGGCACGGTGACAAAGGTGCAGTAATGACAACCGTCGCGACACAGATGGGTGACCGGGATGAAGACCTTGCGTGAATAAGTGATCGGCAGCCGGCCGCCTGCACCACGCCGTCCGGCCGACTCCAGACCCGCGTCACGTACCCGCGCCGCACTCGCACACAGATCCGCGAGGTCCTCACCGCGCGCGGTCATCGCGACAGCCGCCTCATCGATATTCAGCGCAACGCCATCTCGAGCCCGTCGCAATACCCGTCGCAGCGCCGACGCACTGGCCTCAGGCGGAACTACAGGATTAGGAAGAGCGGTAGGCTCTTCGCCCGGAGTCAGCGGCACCTTGGTGTAACTTCCTCACGATCGAATTTCATCCGCGCGTCCCAACATGTGAAATTTCGGCACCCATGGCGGGTCCCATATGCGCAACAGTCAACAGTAGCCGCAGGCCTGGACCGGCCGGCGGGCGACGTCCCGGCTCGAAACACCGCCGAGCCTCAGGCGCGGTGGCTGTGCCGCCACAACACCCAGACCGGCGGCATGACACCCAGCACGATCAGCAGCAGAGCTCCATAGGCCATCACGCCGCGACCCCCCAAGATGACGTCGTCGGCCGGACCACCCATGCTGATCACCGCCACCGTGAGGAGCCACGTCCACAACGGCAGCGCAGCCACCCGCGGTGACCTGGTCCATCGCCCGGCGGCCCAGACCAGTGCCGAGTTGAGCAATCCACTGATCAATCCGCTGATGGGAAACGGAATCGAACCGATGTAGAACGGCAGCAGCAGAGCCCCGGCTAGCGCCGAGAGAACCCCGTCGACGGCCAACAGCGCCAAGACAACGAAACGAATCGCGGGGTCTGTCGCGCCGCTGTCTTCGACAGGCGCGGCGCGTGGCTTGGTTTCGATCAGGTCGGAACGCTGTCGATATTAGAGAGGATCGAGCCGATAACCCACTGCAGGCTGTCGAGTCGGTCCTGCCAGTGCTGCAGGTTAGGGTCCAGGTCGGGGTCCATGCGAATTCCTTCCGTGGCTGCCTGTGTCGCAGCCTACCGCGTTACGGCGGCAGTGAAACCAAGTCCCGCAAGCAGATCTGTCTCCCAGCCGCGCTCGTCGCGCTCCCCTGCGGAGCCGGCGGCCAGGACGTAGTGTTCTTGCCCGAGTATCGGCAGCGCCACGTTGTTCGACAGGGCGCAGGCCCGGCCGGTCGGTCCGACGACCACTTGGGTGGCGTGTGCGACGAGTGCCGCCCTCTTGGCCGCGTACGCATCCGGGGCGGCCTCGACGACAGCGTCGATGTCGGAGTCCGCATACCCGAACGTGAACTCTTCTTCCGGCGGGATCGTCCATTCGGGCCGCAAATCGTCGCGATTCAGCGCATGCAAGCCCGCCGTGAATGCGCGTGTCGCGAAGACCGACCAGTAGAACTTCGGCACCGTCCACGGCTCGCCGGGGTAGTCGGTGGTGCCCGGCCCAGAGCCGGCCCCAGACCCGGCAGCGGGCACCGCGGCCGCTGTGACGGTGTGGGTGTGGACGTGATCGGGGTGCCCGTAGCCGCCGCCCGGATCGTAGGTCACGACCACGTGCGGGCGCTGCTGGCGAATGATGGCGACCAGCGCGCCGACGGCCTCACGTTCGTCGGCATCGATGAACCTCTGGCGACGGCGTGTAGGGGTGCCGCGCATGCCCGAATCGCGCCAGCGACCTGCGCCACCGAGATAGATGGGTTCGCTGACGCCCAGCGCATGCAACGCCTCGGTGAGCTCCCCGATTCGGTAGCCGCCTAGTTGATCCGCGTGATCGACGCCGAGCTCGGCCCAACGATCGCCGATGACCTCGCCCTCCTCGCCCAGGGTGCAGGTGACCACACGTACGTCTGCCCCGCGGGCGGTGTAATGCGCGATGGTGGCGCCGTTGCTGAGGCTCTCGTCGTCAGGATGTGCGTGGACGAACAACAGCCGTGGAGTCTCAGGCATGGACGGCACCCTACCTGCAGCGCCGACTTGGTCGACAGCCAGGTTTAATAGTCGATACCGTTTCTTATCTATCGCTGCCCAGGCGGTCGTTTTTGTCAGGGCGCAGCAAAATAGGAACGCATACGGCTACTATCGAGAAATGTCGCAGCTCACCCAAGCAGCTCCGAAGGGCAGCCGGAGCCGCCGCCGAGGCGAGGTCCTCGAACGTGCTCTCTACGAGGCCACGTTGGCCGAACTGGCTGAGGTCGGATACGGCGGGCTGACGATGGAAGGCATCGCAGCGCGCGCCCACACCGGCAAGGCGGCGCTGTACCGGCGCTGGGCCACCAAGTGTGAGCTGGTGCACGGCGCTCTGGTCTTCGCTCTGCCGCCGCTGCCCGAGCCCCGCTCCGGTCGGTCGGCCAGAGAGAGCTTGCTGGCGATGTTCACCGCCCACCGTGACATCCTGGCCGGAAAGACTGTGTTTCCCGGGCTGGACATCATCCATCAGCTGCTTCACGAACCCGAAATGCGTGCGATTTTCGCCGATGCCGTGGTGGGCCCGCGGGTGAAGATCGTCGAATCGATCCTCCAAGCCGCCGTCGAAGACGGCGACCTGGACCCGAGCACGATCACATCGTTTACCGCGCGAATCGGACCGGCTTTGATCAACCAGCAATTCCTGCTTACCGGATCGCCGCCGAACCGACGGGAGCTGGCGCTCATCGTCGACACCGTGATCCCGCCCCGCACATCGCGGGCGCCGGCCAACTAACGAACGATGGCTTCGTCAGGGCCCGGTTTTGATCCATTGGCCGGCGTCGCCGACGATGCCGACCGGTACCGCACCCGACAGGCTGACGTTCTGCACGCTGGGGCCGGCCGCGACGATCGTGGTGTCCTGCAAGATCGGCAACACAGTGGACATGTTCCACAATCGCGGTTCCACCGCGGTGATCACGTCGTTGATGTTCCTCTTGCCATTGAGGGCGGCATCGATGTTCGACTGGATGCTGCGATCGCAGATTCCGGTGAGGTTCGATGGCGCTTGCACCAGCGCACCCGGGTCGGCCGTGCGACTAGGCGACCTCGTCGTTGGCGTCGTAGCGGTGGTGCCTGGTCCGGTGATCGGCGGCGCACCGGCGGATGTGGTCGTCGCCGTGCTCGGGGTCGAGACCTGCGTCGACTGCAGTGCGGGGCAGCCGTAGCGCGAGGCCAGTAGCGTCGCCAAATTTCCGCCGGCCTGATGCCAGCCGACGATCGCATCCACCCGGTTGTCGTTCAGCGCGTCGCGGTAGAGCGTCACTGGGTCCAGCGCCAGCACTGTCGCCTCGATGCCGACGTTGCGCAACTGGTCGGCGGCCGTGTTGGCCACCGCGACGGCGGTCGGGTCATTCGCCGCCACTCCGATGACAAGCGACAGCTGTTGACCGTCTTTGCTGATCCGGCCGCGGATGACTTCCGGCGGCCCGGTACTCGCCGGTGTCGGCGCCGGCGACGCCGACGTGTTGCTCTCGATCTTGTATCCAGATCCCTCCAGCAGCGCCAGCGCCGCTGGCGTCGTCATCGCAGGTGGCGCGGTCGGCTCATAGCCCGGGTCGCTGGGTGACCGGATCTGGGCCTGGTCCAGCGTGACGGTGTTGTCGCTGCCCGCACCCACGGCTGCGAGCAGGTCCACGTCGAGCAACCCCAGAATCGCCTTGCGGACCTGCGTGTCGGACAGCTTGGGCTCGTTTGCGCGCAGCGTGAGCTGCATGACCCGGGGGGTCACGATCCGGGCTGTCCGCACATCGGGGATAGCGGACAGCTGCGCGAAGGCCGCCGACCCGCCATGCACCTGAGCCACCTGGGTGTCGCCGTTGCGCACGGAATCGGCCAGCGCAGCCGGCGCGCCGGCACGGCGGAAAAGAATGAGCGCGGGCTTAGCTGGTGACCCCCAATAGCGGTCGTTGCGCGCGATCAGGATCTCGTCGCGCTGTGGGTCGATGCTCTCCACCCGGAACTGCCCGCCCGTGACCGGCATCGCGCGGGCCAGGCCGGCCGCGAAACCGCCCGGCACGTCCTTGACGATGTGCGCCGGCAGGATGTTGCTGAACAACTCTTTCCACGCCGGATACGGTTGCGCGAAGGTGACCACCGCCTGCTTGCTGCCCTCCAGCGACTGCACCCCGGTGATCAGGTCGTACCCGGCGGGGTCGACGACCCCCGGCTGACTGACCATCTGCCGCCACAGATACCAGAAATCGTCGGCGGCGATGGGGGCGTTGTCGGTCCACTGAGCCTCCGGCCGGATCTTGTAGGTCACCGTGAACGGGTTTTGGTTGGTCACATCGGCGGACACCAACAGGGTCGGGTCCATCTCCCAGCGTGAGCCCGTCGGCGAATTGGGATCGGGCACCGGCCGAAAGGCGCTCGGCAACACCAGAGCGCTGATCGCCGCGTTCACCGGCGATAGGTCGGACAGCAGATGCGGGTTGAAGCCGGCGCCGATCGAGTCGATGCCCATGATGATCTGAGTGACCCGGGGCGGCGGCGGGGGTGAGTTGTGCGGCGTATCGGTGCTTTGCGGCGCCGGCGGCGGGTTGACCGTACACGCCGACAGCACCAATCCGACCACCGAGACGAGCACACCGCCCGCCATGAACAAATGGCGGACTCGTCTCGGCATGCCAACCACGCGGGGGCTAACCTCGGGCCTTCGCCCGCGCCCGGCTGCGGGCCCGGGCGGTGGCGTCCAGCTCGACCTTGCGCACCCGCACAATCTCTGGAGTCACCTCGACGCATTCGTCCGGCGCGCAAAACTCCATCGCCCGTTCCAGGTCCAGCTCGAGGGGCTTGGCCAGCGTCTCCATGACGTCCGCGGTGGACGACCGCATGTTGGTGAGCTTTTTCTCCCGGGTGACGTTGATATCGAGATCCTCTGGACGCGGATTGATTCCGACGACCATACCCGGGTAGGTGTCCTGGCCGGGCTCGACGAAGAACTGGCCCCGGTCGGCGAGCTGGATCAGTGCGAACGGCGTGATGGTGCCGGTTCTGTCGGACACCAGCGACCCGGTGTGGCGGGCCCGGATCTCCCCCGCCCACGGTCGGTAGCCGTCGAACACGGCGTTGGCAATGCCGGTGCCTCGGGTGAGGGTGAGGAAATCGGTACGGAAGCCGATCAGACCGCGGCTGGGCACGATGAAGTCCATCCGGACCCACCCCGCCGCATGGTTGGCCATCTCCTCCATGCGGCCCTTGCGGCCGGCCATCAATTGGGTGATCGCGCCGACGAACTCTTCAGGACAGTCGATCGTCATC
Organism: uncultured Actinomycetota bacterium; assembly: GCA_963784665.1. Classification (GTDB taxonomy): domain Bacteria; phylum Actinomycetota; class Actinomycetes; order Mycobacteriales; family Mycobacteriaceae; genus Mycobacterium. The sequence continues at coordinate 636,804 of CAWASA010000010.1, read as the reverse complement.
GCCTCGAACGGCTCGTGTAACTGGCCGTCGATTGTCCTGGTCACCACCTGTGGCTTGCCGACCGTGAGCTCGAACCCCTCCCGGCGCATCTGTTCGACCAGCACCGCCAGCGCCAGCTCGCCTCGGCCCTGCACCTCCCACGCGTCGGGCCTGTCGATGTCCACGACTCGGATCGAGACGTTGCCGACCAACTCGGTGTCCAGCCGGCTGCGGACCGTGCGCGCGGTCAGCTTGTGGCCGGACACCTTGCCCGCCAGCGGCGAGGTGTTGGTGCCGACGGTTACCGAGATCGCCGGCTCGTCGACGGTGATACGCGGCAGCGCATGGGCATGGTCGGGATCGGCAAGCGTGTCGCCGATCATGATCTCGGGCAGCCCGGCCACGGCCACGATGTCGCCGGCGATCGCCTCGTCGGTGGCGCTGCGATCGACGCCTTCGGTTGCGAGCAACTCGGTGATCTTGGCGTTGGTGATGACGGGCAACCCGTCGACCTCGCGCATCCAGGCGACCTGCTGGCCCTTGCGGATGCGTCCGTTGTGGATGCGGATCAGCGCCAGCCGACCCAAGAACGCCGACGCGTCCAGGTTGGTGACCAGGGCCTGCAGTGGCGCGTCCGGGTCGCCGGTGGGCGGCGGCACATACTTTTCCAGGACCTCGAACAGCGGATCGAGGTTGACGCCGTCGGGAACGTGGCCGTCGGCGGGCTGGGTGGTGCTGGCTACCCCGGCGCGACCGGATGCGTACAGCGTCGGCAGGCCCAGCGCATGCTCGGCGGCCTTAGCCGCTTCGTCGTCAAGATCGGATGCCACGTCGAGTAATAGGTCGTGGCTGGCCTCCACCACCTCGGCGATGCGCGCGTCGGGCCGGTCCGTCTTGTTGACGACGAGAATCACCGGAAGATGGGCGGTCAACGCCTTGCGCAGCACGAACCGCGTCTGCGGCAAGGGCCCCTCCGACGCGTCGACCAGCAGCAATACCCCGTCCACCATGGACAGCCCGCGCTCCACCTCACCGCCGAAGTCGGCGTGCCCCGGGGTGTCGATCACATTAATCACCGTGACGATCCCATCCGGGTGATGGCGGTGCACGGCGGTGTTCTTGGCCAGGATGGTGATGCCCTTTTCCCGTTCCAGATCCCCGGTGTCCATCACGCGGTCCTGCACTTCCCCGCGTTCGTGCAACGCGCCCGACTGCCGCAGCATCGCGTCGACCAGGGTGGTCTTGCCGTGGTCGACGTGGGCGACGATGGCGACGTTGCGGAATGGCACGTCGGTGATTGTGGCAGTGAGGCTCGCGTATGGCGAACTGGCCGCTCACTAGACGGGCTACCAGCCGCGGCGGCGCGGCGCGGAACCGACCAATTCACCTTTGGCCGCCGCAGCGCGGCTGCGGTAGACGATGTACGGCCTGAACAGGTAGGCGAACGGCGCGCTGAATGCGTGCACCAGCCGGGTGAACGGCCACAGCGTGAACAGCACCATGCCGATCAAGGCGTGCAGCTGGTAGTCCAACGGTGCGTTCACCATTACTTCCCCGTGCGGTTGCAGTAACCAGATCCGCCGGAACCACATACCGACCGTGTAGCGGTAGTGAAACTCCCCGCCGTGGGGCCCAGTGCCGATCAGGTCGCAGTAGAGGCCCACCACGATGGCCAGCACCAGCACTACATACATCGCCTTGTCGCTACGGGTGGTGGCTGCTGAGACCGCTGGGCGGGTGAATCGCCGGTAGATCAGCAACCCCATACCGGCCAGCGTCGCGGCACCGGCGATCGATCCGCCGATGACCGCCTGCAGGTGGTAGGCGTAGTCGCTCACCTTGAGCGCGTGAGTCACCCTCGGCGGGACGAGCAGGCCCACCACGTGCCCGGCGAAAACCGCCAGAATGCCGAAATGGAAGATCGGGCTGCCGATACGCAGCAACCGCGACTCGTAGATCTGCGAGGAACGGGAAGTCCAGCCGAATTTGTCATAGCGGTAGCGCCACCAGGTGCCGACCACCAGGACCGTCAGCGTGACGTACGGCGCGATGTCCCAGAACAACACATTGCTAAACATCTGGCGCTCCTGTCTGGGGTCGGGGCGGTACGGTCAACGTAAACGGTTGCAGTCCAACGGCTTCCGCGGGCGGCCCGGCTTTCGCCAGGCGCTCTGCGCGGCGCACATCCTGATCGGTCGCAGCCGGCAGGGTTTGGCAGACCGCTGCGACGGTGGGTTCGTAGGGCGACTTGGCGTCGGCCAGGGCGGCCCGCAAGACGTCGATCGGGATTCGGTGCTCGCTCAACAGCCGCCGCCCCACCTCCGGGTCGACGGTGGCGGCGAATTCGAGCACCACAGGCAAGTGATCCGGCGCCTCGGTGCGCGGCGGCTCCACTCCCGCGTCCCGGTAGGCGGTGGCGAACGCAAGCATTTCCCGGCCGCGGTTACGGGTGTCCCCAGCCGTCCAGTACGTCAGATACATCGTGGCGTGCCGCCGCATGTCGAAAGTGGCAACATAGTCCATCGCGGCGGCCATTGGCTCGCGAGCACGCAGTGCCGCGACTGTCTGTCCGAGCAACTCAGCCCCGGGCCCGCTGATATGTCTGCGCAGCTCGTCGACGGTGTCCAGTCGCTCGGTCAACCCGTCGTCCGGATAGGCCAGCAGCAGCGATGCCGCCTGCCATACCAGTCGGTCCTGCATCATCCGGGTGCTCGAACGTCGCCGGGGCAGGAGTTTCATCGCTGCTGCTCTTCGGGAAACATTCCGGCGGGTACCTGGCGGCCGTCCCAATTGAGCAAGTTCACCCTGGACCGTTGCACGGCGTGGAATGTCTCCACAGAAACGGGCACCGGTTCACCGTCGCCCGCGCCGAATGGACCCGACTCATACATGCCCGGCCCGCCCTCGCCCGACAACGAGCAACCCATCTGCTCGAGGTCGCGGGCCTGCGGGCTGAAGGCGGTCGGAATGACATATCTCTCTTCGTATTTCGCGATGGCGAGCAGCCGGTACATCTCGTAGATCTCTTCTTCGGTCATCCCGACCGAATGCGGGATATGCGGCTGGGTCTCCCGCCCGAGATTGATGTCACGCATGTAGGAGCGCATCGCCGCCAGGCGGCGCAGCACACCTTCGACCACGCCGGTGTCGCCGGCGGTGAACAGTTCGGCCAGGTATTGCATCGGAATACGCAGCGCCTCCAGGGCGCCGAACAGGTTGCCCAGCTCCTCCCCGTCGTGACCGTCGCGGCTGACCGCATCGACGACCGGCGACAGCGGCGGGATGTACCAGACCATCGGCATGGTCCGGTACTCCGGGTGCAACGGCAGCGCCACCTTGTAGGTGTTGATCAGCGCGTAAATCGGGGAGCGCTGCGCGGCCTCGATCCACTCGTCGGAAATACCCTCCGCGCGGGCACCGGCAATGACCTCCGGGTCGTTGGGGTCAAGCAGGATTTGGCGCTGCGCCTCGTAGAGGTCGGTGTCGTTTTCCACCGACGCCGCCTGAAGCACCCGGTCGACGTCGTAGAGCACCAGGCCCAGGTAGCGCAGCCGCCCCACGCAGGTCTCCGAGCAGATGGTCGGCAGGCCGACTTCCATCCGCGGGTAGCACAGCGTGCACTTCTCGGCTTTGCCGGTCTTGTGGTTGAAATAGACCTTCTTGTAAGGACATCCGGAAACACACATCCGCCAGCCGCGGCAGCGGTCCTGGTCGACCAGCACGATGCCGTCCTCGCTGCGCTTGTACATCGCACCCGACGGGCAGGACGCCACGCACGAAGGGTTGAGGCAGTGCTCGCAGATCCGGGGCAGGTAGAACATGAAGGTCTCTTCGAGTGAGAGTTTGACCTCGTCGCCGATCTTCTTCAGGATCGGGTCTTCCGCCAGGATCTCCGTTGACCCGGACAGGTTGTCGTCCCAGTTCGGTCCCCACGAGATCTTCATCGGTTCGCCACTGATCAGGCTTTTCGGCGCGGCCGTCGGGAACGTGTCACCCGCGGGCGCCGTGATCAGGTTCTCGTAGTCGTAGGTCCACGGCTCGTAATAGTCGCCGATGATCGGCAACTTGGGGTTGGCGAAGATCCGCAACAGTTTGTGAATGCGGCCGCCATCGCGCAACCGCAGCCGGCCCTTCTTGTCGCGTATCCAGCCGCCGCGCCAACGCTCCTGGTCCTCGTAGGTGCGCGGATAACCTTGGCCCGGACGGGTTTCGACGTTGTTGAACCATATGTACTCGGTTCCGGAACGGTTTGTCCACGCCTGCTTACACGTCACCGAGCAGGTGTGGCAGCCGATGCATTTGTCGAGGTTCATCACCATCGCCAACTGCGCCATTACTTTCATCGTCTCGCTCCGCAAGCGTCGCTCGGGCCCTTCATTGGTCAGTACCGCACTTCCTGATTGCGGCGGCGCACCACGGTCACCTCGTCGCGCTGGCTACCGGCGGGGCCCAGGTAGTTGAAGGCAAACGCATGCTGCCCATAGCCACCGGCGAGGTGGCTGGGCTTGATGCGCACCCGGGTCAGCGCGTTGTGGTTGCCGCCACGTTTGTTGTTGGTTTCGGTGCGCGGCGTGTCCACGGTGCGTTCCTGAACGTGGTAGACGAACACCACACCGTCGGGCATGCGGTGCGAAACGATCGCCCGGCACACATAGATGCCGTTGGCGTTGACCGCTTCGACCCAATCATTGTCGCGCACTTTGATTTTCGCCGCATCGCCGGGACTCATCCACATCGTCGGGCCCCCGCGCGACAACGTCAGCATGTACAGGTTGTCCTGATAGGTGGAGTGGAACGACCATTTCGAGTGCGGCGTCAGATACCGCACCGTGAGCCCGATTCCGTCGTCGGTCGGGCCGAGCTCCGGCTGGCCGAAGAGTCGCGTCATGTCCAGCGGCGGACGGAAGACGGGCAGATGCTCGCCGAGTTCCTCGACCCAATCGTGGGCCAGATAAAAGTGCATCCGCCCGGTCAGCGTGTGGAATGGCTTGAGATTCTCGATGTTGACGGTGAACGGTGCGTAGCGGCGACCGCCGGTTTCGCTGCCCGACCATTCCGGGCTGGTGTTCACCTGGACGGGACGCGCCTGGGTGTCGGCGTAGGTGATGCGGCGGTCTTCGCTGCCCTCGGCCAGGTGGGCGAGGCGCTGGCCGGTGCGCTTCTCCAGCTCGCGGAACCCCTCGACCGCAAGCCGGCCGTTGCACGTCCCGGACAGCAGCAGCATTACATCGGCCATCCGCTCATCGGTGGTGACGGCCGGGCGACCCTCCGCCGCACCGGAATTCATCACCCCGAATTTGGCGGATAGTTCCTCGACCTCGCGGAACGGGTGCACCGTGACGCCCTTGGTGGTCAACCCGAATTGCTCGACAAGCGGGCCCAGCGTCCGCCACTTGTCGTAGATGGCGGTGTAGTCGCGTTCCACCACGGTGAGTTTGGCCATCGTGCGCCCCGGTATCGGCGTCAGGCCGTTGTGCAGCCAATCTTCTTCGGCGCCATCCGGATACACCATCGCGTCCGGAGTGTCGTGCAGCAGCGCGGTGAGCACGACGTCGCTGCGGGTGCCCAGGTGTTGCTTGGCCATCGCGCTGAAGGCCCGGGCGATCGCGCCGAAAGCCTCGAAGTCCGAACGGGTTTCCCAGGGCGGGTCGGTCGCGGCGCTGAACGCGTGCACGTACGGGTGCATGTCGGTGCTGGAGATGTCGGCCTTCTCGTACCAGGTCGCCGCCGGCAGCACCACGTCCGACACCAGCGTCGTCGAGGTCATCCGGAAGTCGATCGACATCATCAAGTCGAGCTTGCCCTCCGGAATGTCCCCCTCGCACACCACGTCGACGGGTCGTATCCCGTCTTCCGGCGGCTTTGCCTGCACGTTGGAATCGGTACCCAGCAGATGACTCAGGAAGTATTCGCCGCCCTTGCCCGACGAACCAATCAGGTTGGCCCGCCACACGGTAAGCACCCGGGGCCAGTTGACGGGGTTGTCGGGATCGGTGACGGAGAGCTTGAGTTTGCGCTGGCCGAGTTGCTCGGCGACATAATCGGGGACGTCGCGGCCCGCGGCGCGGGCCTCGTCGGCGACGTCCAGACTGGATCGGTCGAACTGCGGGTAGAACGGACTCCAGCCCATCGCGGTCGCCGATGCCAGCAGGTCCATCGTGTGCTTGCCCGCGAACCTGCCGCGGCCGACCGGGCTGGCCAATTTGTCGGCACCGTAGCCGTCGTAGCGCCACTGGTCGGTATGGGCATACCAGTACGAGGCTCCAGGCACCTGCCGCGGTGGACGCACCCAGTCGGTGGCCATCGCCATGGTCTGAAATCCGGTGAGCGGACGCACCTTTTCCTGGCCGACGTAATGGGCCCACCCGCCGCCGTTTCGCCCCATCGAGCCGGTCAACATCAGCAGCGCCAGCACCGCGCGGTAGATGGCGTCGCCGTGAAACCACTGATTGATGCCGCTGCCCATGATGATCATCGACCGGCCACCGGATTCTTCTGCGCTGCGCGCGAATTCCCTGGCGACCCGGATCGCCTGTGCGGCCGACACCCCGGTGATGGCCTCCTGCCATGCCGGGGTGTTCTGGTGAGTCGGGTCGTCGTATCCGGTGGGCCATTCGCCGGGCAAGCCCGGCCGCGCCACCCCGTACTGGGCGAGCATCAAGTCGAATACCGTGCACACCAGCTGCTTACCGACGCGGCGCACCGGGACACCGCGCGCCACCGTCGTGCCCTCGCCGTTGACCGTGTCGAAGCTGGGCAGGTGTACCAGCGCGGTGCTGCGATCTCCGTTGGCGCCGCGCCCATCCCGCACGCTGAGCGCCGGCGACAGATCACCGAGGTCCAGGTTCCACTTTCCGACCCCGTCCTCGCCGTAGCGGAATCCCAGCGAACCGTGGGGCACTACCACCGAGTCGGTGGCTTCGTCCAACACCGCAGGCTTGAGCGCGGCGTTCTCGACCGCCTCACCGATGTCGGCTGCCGTGAGGTTCTTCCCCGGCACCAGCATGTCGCCACGTTCTTCCAGCTTGACCAGGAACGGCAGGTCGGTATAGCGGCGTACGAAGTCGGTGAAGAACGGAACCTGTTTTTGCACATAGTATTCCGAGAGAATGACGTGCCCCATCGCCATGGCCAGCGCCCCGTCGTTACCGGCGGCGCACGGCATCCACTCGTCGGCGAACTTGGTGTTGTCGGCGTAATCGGGGCTGACGCTCACCACCTTGGTGCCGCGGTAACGCGCCTCGGCCATCCAATGTGCGTCGGGGGTCCGGGTGATCGGAACGTTGGAGCCCCACATCATCAGGTACGCCGCGTCCCACCAGTCCCCGGATTCGGGCACATCGGTCTGGTCGCCGAACACTTGCGGCGAGGCCACCGGGAGGTCGGCGTACCAGTCGTAGAACGACGTCATAGCGCCGCCGATCAGCTCGAAGAAACGCGAGCCGGCGGCGTACGACACCATCGACATGGCCGGGATCGGGGAAAATCCGGCCACCCGGTCGGGACCGTATGTCTTGATGGTGTGCACGTGGGCGGCGGCGATGAGTTCGGTGGCCTCGGCCCAGGTGACCCGAACCAGCCCACCCTTGCCGCGGGCCCGCTGATAGCGACCACGACGCTCGGGATCTGCCTGGATGCCGGCCCACGCCAGCACGGGGTCACCGAGCCGTGCCTTGGCCTCCCGGTACATGTCGACCAGCACGCCGCGGGCATACGGATAGCGCACCCGGGTGGGCGAGTAGCTGTACCAGGAGAACGACGCACCGCGCGGACAACCGCGCGGCTCATATTCCGGGCGGTCCGGGCCCACCGACGGGTAGTCGGTCTGTTGGGTTTCCCAGGTGATGATCCCGTCTTTGACATAGATTTTCCACGAGCACGATCCGGTGCAGTTGACTCCGTGTGTGGAGCGGACCACCTTGTCGTGGCTCCACCGGTCGCGGTAGAACACGTCGCCTTCGCGGCCGCCCTGCCGAGTCACGGTCCGCAAATCGGCGGAGAACTCGCCGGGGGTGAAGAAGCGCCCGCTGCGCTCCAACAGCTCCTCGATCGGTCCGCCGACATGAGGTGTGACAGTCAAGTGGCAATCCTCCTACTCAGAACGACGTGGCGCCTCGTGGCGGGTTCGAACGCTTCGACCCCAGCTGCGTTGTGCTCGGGAATCAGCCCGTCGATTCGGCCGCCCACACCGACTCGGATCGGCATAACCGTCGGCACGGCGGCCCGAGCGCTGGGGAGCGATAGGGCCCCAGCATAGGTCGCGGATGACAGGCCGATCACATCCGCCGCGAAAAGCCCGTCAACGAAAACCCGTGTCATCAAAGTGGGGTTTCTGCACCGAGCGATATCCCGGCGCGGCGTGGAAGCCGTGACCACACTGTCCGGACAACCATCGGGTTCGCTACCGGCACGCACATCCAGGTCAAGTTCGTATGACGTCGTCGTTATTACAAATTACGTTGTTATATCTCCAAGTTGACTTTGGTGACCTGCAACGCGGCTGTGCGTAAGCTGCGGAACAACTGTGTACTTGTTATGAGGCCCTCTCACAGGGCTCGGGTCAAAGCCCCCAGCCAGCCGCGATCGGCAGGCACCCAGTCGACATCGTGCAGCTCTGCCGCCGTCACCCAGCGCAGCGCCCGGTGGTCACGCGCATACGGTTCACCGCGAATCAAACGCACGCGATACGCCCGCAGCGTCGTCACGCCATCCAACGCAATGTCATCGCCAAGGCGGTCGCCGACCGCGACGTCGCCGACCTCCAAACCCAGCTCCTCGGCCAACTCACGGGCCAGCGCGTCGCGCTCGGTCTCACCGGGCGCGACCTTACCTCCGGGCAGTTCCCAGCGGCCGGCCAACTCCGGCGGCCGGACACGTTGCGCCACCAGGACCATGGAGCGACAGATGACGGCGCCGGCAACGACGATCTGGGTCGGCATGGCCTGCGACGGTATACCGTCGGGGCATGGCTGTGTTAACGGATGAAGAAGTAGACGCCGCACTGCCCGACCTCAACGGATGGGAGCGAGCCGACGGCGCCCTGCGCCGGTCGATCAAGTTTCCAACGTTTCTCGCCGGCATCGACGCCGTGCGCCGGGTGGCCGAGCACGCGGAGAGCAAGGATCATCACCCGGACATCGATATTCGTTGGCGGACAGTGACTTTCGCTCTTGTTACGCATTCCGCGGGTGGCATCACCAAGAACGACATCGCGATGGCACGCGATATCGACGGAATCGTCGGCAGCTAATCTTTCGACGCGGCTCGCATGGAGGGCCGCGTTGGCGCCGGACGGCCCGACCCGGTGCGTCTGCCGGTGGCCGCAATCCAGATCAGGGTCGCTACCGCCGCCACGATGTAGACCAGCCCGGCCCAGGCCAGATACCACGGTCGGCTTATCTGCCAGATGGTCGGTTGAGCGAAGCTCAGCAACCACGGCACGCCGATCAGGGTGAGCGCCAGCCAGCCCCAGCCCACAATCCGCGCGCCGGGGCGCTCGCGCAGTGGCCCGTGAATCGCCCACATCATCAGCGGTACCAGCCACACCCAGTGGTGCGTCCAGGAAATCGGCGAAATCAACAGCCCGAACAACTCGACCACCAACAACTTGCCCAGCCGGTCGGAGGAGTCCAGTGCCCGCCAGGCTAGGACGCCCAATACCGCGGTGACGGCGATGGCGGCCAGAACCAGCGGACCAAAGCCGGCGTCTTGGCCCAGGATCCGGGAAATGCCGCCACGCCAGGATTGATTGAACGAGGTGGCGATCGGCCCCACCCGGTGCGCGTCGCCCAGCAGGTCAGTGAAGTAGTAGCGAGTCTGATCGCCGACGACCAAAGCCGAGACCCCGATGGTGGCAACGAACACGACCACCGAAAACGCCGCTGCGGCCCATCGCCGAACGCCGACCAAATACAGGCCGGAGATCGCGGGCGTCAACTTGATTCCGGCCGCGACGCCGACCAGCAGCCCCGATAGCCACCACCGAGTGGTGTAGGCCGCCCACAGCACCGGCAGCATCAGCAACACATTGACCTGCCCGTAGTCGAATGTGCTGCGCAGCGGCTCAATCCAGATGGTGATCGCCGTCCACAGCATGGCGAGGCGGCGGCCGTTGGGGGCGAGTGCAACGCCCATCAAGCGCTGGCTGATCCGAACCGCTCCGTACAACGCGGCCATCGTTGCGATCTGCCACAGGAAAGCGACCAGGCCGAACGGCAACAGATGCAGCGGGTAGAAAACGACAGCAGCAAAGGGCGGATACGTGAACGGCAGTGGGAAGTCGGGGGTCTGCTCGGCATAGACGTAGCTGTACAGGGTGCCGGGATGGTCTATAGCGGCGGCGCCGCCGAGGTAAACGTGCAGGTCGACAAAGTTTGCCCCGTGTGGTGCGAGATACGTCCAGGCGAGTCGCGCAGCGACGCTCGCGATCAACAGCACTGGCGCGGCCGCCTGAAGGAGACTCGCGAACCGCCGGGTGGCGCATGCCGCCGGGGCGGCCGAGGTGGTGTCTATCTGCCCGACTTTAGCGATCGCACCAGGCGCCGCGGCCTTGTCGGTCGCCACCGCGGCTCTGGAGTCTTGCCAGTGGCGCACGTTGTTGCCGCGCTTCCGGACGCGGGTGATCGAGCGCCCGGTCACCGCCGTCACACGTATCAGTAACGATCGAATAAATGCCACACGTGTCACTTGAGTCCCATCAGTATCAAAGTAACTTCGGCGCGAGACCTGTCATCGATAACCAGGGAGAGTCATGCCAACCATCTGGACTTACTTGCGTGCAGCCGCCGTCGTAGTCGGTTCGTCCGCAGCACTACTGACGGGCGGTATCGCCCACGCCGATCCCGAGCCGGCACCGGCCATTCCGAACATTCCGCAACAGCTGATCAGTTCGGCAGCCAACGCGCCTCAAATCCTGCAAAACCTCGCCACCGCCCTGGGCGCGACCCCGCCGGCGCAGCCCGCCACTCCCGGCATCAGCTTCCCGGGAGTGCCCCCGGCCGCCGCAGCGTCACCCGCCTCGGCCCCGGCAGCTTTCCCGTCCATTCCCGGGCTGACGTCGCCGGCAGCACCCGCCTCGGCCCCGGCGGCTGTCCCGTCGATTCCCGGGCTGACGCCGGCGGCAGCACCCGCCCCGGCAACAAGCCCGACCATTCCGGGGATCAACGCCCCGATCCCGGGCTTGACGTCGCCGGCAGCTGCGGCGCCCGCTGCTCCGGCTGCTCCGGCGATTCCGGGCCTGCCGATTTCGATCCCGGGGCTCTCGGCGCCAGCGGCCCCAGCAGCACCGGCCGCTCCCCAGGTGCCGCAAGCGAAGGTGAACATGCCGGCGCTGCCAACAGGCCTCCCGGTGAATGTGCCCTCGCAGCTGACGCTTCCCGCTGACTTGCCAGCGCTTGCGTCGGGTGCCACCCCGGGTGCACCGGCGGGTAGCCCCGCTGCGCCGACATCGCCGCAGACGCTGCTTTCCGCCCTGCCTTGAGCAGCCTCTTAAACGGCTAACCCACTACCGAAGACCGGAGGACACCGTGGCAACCACTTGGAATCTGTCCAAAGGTTTGGCCGCTGTCGTCACGGCATCGGCTGCCGCGTTCGGGCTCTGCCCGACCGCGGCAGCCGACCCGGCGACACCGCAACCGAACTCCACCCAACAACTTCCGGGCTTGCCCGCGCTATCGGAGCTGAGCCCGATCATCCAGCAAGCGGCTAGCAACCCTGCGCAGGCGACTCAACTGCTCATGGCTGCTGCGCAGGCTTTCACTCACAATCCGACAGCGCCTACCGAATCCAAGAACGTCGCCGCGTCGGTGAATCAGTTCGTGCAGGAGCCGGGCTTACCGGTGCCGCACGTGCCAGCGGCAGGCATCGAGCCCGGCGCGCAAGCGCACCTGCCGACTGGCATCGACCCGGCCCATGCGGCCGGTCCGGCGCCCATAGCCGCACCGCCGGTGGCCACACCGCCTGCTTCCGCAACAGCGCCGGGGACCTTCGAGCCAGTTACTGCGCCCGTCGCGGCGCCGGCACCGACGCCACCTGCGCCGGCCGCAGCACCCGCGCCGGCCTCCCCCGCACCGCAGGCCGCGCCCGCTGCAGCTCCCCCGCCGGAAGCCGCACCGTCACCGGCTCCTGCGCCAGCTGCCGCCCCCGCGGCGGCTCCGGGTTTCGGTCCTGACGCTCCGCCCACGCAGGATTTCATGTATCCCTCGATCGGCACCAATTGCCTTGTGGATGGCAGCAATTCCATTGCCACCGCGCTGTCGGTGGCCGGGCCGGCCAAGATTCCGGTTCCCGGTCCGGGGCCCGGCCAGACCGCCTACGTGTTCACCGCTGTCGGCACCCCTGGACCCGCCGAGGTGCAGAAGCTGCCGTTGAACGTCACCTGGGTGAACCTCACCACGGGCAAGTCCGGGAGCGTCACGCTCAAGCCGCGCCCTGACATCAATCCGGACGGGCCGACCACGTTGACCGCGATTGCCGACACCGGTTCGGGCAGCCTCATGTCGACGATCTTCGGGCAGGTCACCACCAAGGAAAAACAGTGCCAGTTCATGCCCACGATCGGCTCCACGGTGGTGCCTTAAAAAGGGGCCAGCCCCGTTTTCTCGCTTTTCTGGCGCGCGTGTCCCCGCACTGGTGGCACGCGCGCTCGCGTCAGACGGACACTTCGTCAGTACGCCATGAACAAAATCGCGTCGCGGTCGTACTCGAGGCCCGGATGAACGCTGGCGAGGTGAGCCTGGGTCAGTTCGACCAGCTCGTCCTCATCCTTACCGACGATGGCTTCGCCGCACGGACACGTTATGTGTGTCTTCACGTTGCCGCCTTTCCCTTCTGCTCACCCACTACTTCGCCGCCTTGGCTGCCGCCTTCATCTGCTTCTTATTTGATCGCACCTGCCCAAGCGAACGGGCGTCGACGATATCGGCGACAGATATGTGCGTGCCGGGTTGGCCGAACTCCCCGGCCGCTTCCCGCCAGCCAGTCGGGGTTACCCCGTACTGCTTGCCCAGTAATGCCAGAAAGATCCGCGCCTTCTGCTCACCGAAGCCAGGTAACCCCTTGAGCCTTCGCAGCAGCTCCTTGCCGTCAGGCTCGCCGGACGTCCACAACGCGGCCGGATCGCCGTGGTAGCGGTCCACGATGATCTGTGCCAGGGCTTGAATGCGCTTGGCCATTGATCCCGGGAAGCGGTGTATCGCAGGTTTTTCCGAGCACAGTGCCGCGAATTTGTCGGGGTCGTAGTCGGCGATCTCGCCGGCGTCTAAGCCACCCATCCGGTCGGCGATCTTCTTCGGTCCCGCGAAGGCGGTTTCCATCGGGACCTGTTGGTCGAGCAGTACACCTATGAGAATCGCGAGAGGATTCTCGTCCAGCAGGGCATCAGCTGCCGGATCACCGGCCAGCCACAGGTTCGGCACTCGGCCAGTCTAGAACTGCGCAGCGGTGAAAAAGCCCACCCGAGCCGACTAACGTCCGCGTTACGCACCGGGGTCGTCACGGCCGAGCCCTGCGTTCGTCATCGTCCAAGCTGGTAACGGTGCGTGTTCAAGGGGTGCGAGTTACCGCGTGCTTTAGTCAGCTGTCGACTTAGCGTTCGCCCGAGAGAGCCCCATAGCTGGCCCGACCGTGTTGGAATCATGGTCATGACGCAGCAAGAGCCCTTAGCCATGCCGCTCGAAGAGGCGATGCGTACGCAACGTTCGATCCGTCGGCTCAAGAGTGACCCGGTTGACGACTCGCTTGTGCTTCACCTTCTCGAGCTGGCAATGAAGGCGCCGACTGGTTCGAACGCGCAGAATTGGGAGTTCATCGTCGTCAAGGACCGCGAAGTAGTCGCGAAGCTGGGGCGCTTGAATCGCAGCGCGATGAAGCTCGCCAGTCCGATCTACAAACGTTCCATTGAACGCCGCGGTGACGAGAAGATGCTCCGGCTACAGAAGGCCGTGCAATGGCAGGCGGACCACTTCGACGAGATCCCCGTCGTCGTTGTGGCATGCCTCAAGGGTGTCATCCCACCCTGGCCGTCGATAGCGACGAGCAGCGCCTACGGTTCCATTTATCCGGCGGTGCAGAACCTCTTGCTGGCGGCACGTGCGGCCGGGTTGGGCGCGGCTCTGATCACCGTGCCGCTTTGGAGCAAGCTGCTCGCCAGACGCGCCCTGGGCCTGCCGTGGAATGTCACTCCCTGTGCGGTAATCCCTCTTGGCTGGCCGATTGGCAAATACGGTCCCACGACGCGTCGGCCAGTTGGAGAGCTCGTCTCGCTCGACAAATACGGCAATCGAGCGTTTCTGTAGGCGGGCCGACCAGCTGGAACAGATTCATTTAGCGACACACCAGATCTACTGAGCCGCCGGGGCAACAGGGAAGACGACACGAGCGCCGACTAGAGCACGTAAAGATTGCGTCTTCAGGGTTGTAATCGTCTACTGCTGGTCGAGCAGCATGCCGACCAGCAACGCGAACGGGTTGTCATCCAGCAGCGCGTCGGCGGCCGGATCTTGGACAAGCTGCAGTTTCGGCACCGAGACAGTCTAGACCGAAGTTGCGGAAGCACCGCGTTGACGGCGTCGACACAGCTGGCCCGAAGGTCACCGCGGGTGAAACTCTCCGCAGCAAGCCACTGAACACACAGCACCCGTACAAACACCAACGTTCTGATTACGACCGCGGAAGCCGTTGGCGCGCAACGAATCAAGAGCGAAGGAGTCGGTAATTCGATCCCGCAGCGCGACAAAGCCCGGGTTTGCATGATGCCCTGCACAACCGGGTTCGATGGCTAAGGTCTTCTCACCCGCTCTTGCGGCGGAATTCACGACGGCTCTCCAGCGGACCGTGCGCCCGCGGCTGCTTGCCGCCGCCGTCTTTGTGATCGGATCCGCCCGACGACTTCGCCATCTTGCGGTCGAGTGCTGCACGGAACTTGCGCTTAGTCTCGTCGTCTGACCCTGAAGGCTCGGCATCTTGCTCGGCATCTTTCGGGGACTTCGATTCAGCCATACCGGCAGCCTAGCCTGGATTCACCGAACCGATCCGGCACACACCGCGGCTACCGCACACCTGGGGGCATGCCGTACACGTGCGAGATCGGCAGTGTCAGCACCACCCGCCGATCGGTGACCATCGCCTGCCGGTAGTCATCCCAGTCCGGATGTTCACCGGCGATATTGCGGTACAAGGCAATCAACGCCTCCACGGTGTCGTCATCGGGCGCAGCCGCTGGAGGCGTCAGTTCGGCTGTGCCCTCGGCGACGGCATACGACCATCCGTCGTCGGCGTCGACCAGGATCGAAGCCCGGGGGTCGCGGCGCAGGTTGCGGGTCTTGGCTCGCGGCTCGGTAATCGACACTCGGAACACCAGCTCGCGCGGATCGAAGTGATACTGCACGTTCGACAGCTGCGGGCGCCCGTCGCGTTTGATGGTGGCCAGCACCCCGAGAGAGTTCCCACTGATCACGGCCAGCAGCTTGTCGTCGAAGACTTGGCGTCCCATGCCGAAAGCCTACGTCGCGCGCCGGCAAGCCCGGTGCCGGATCGTCGTTCTGGGCCACCTGGTGAAATCGGATCATGACCAAATACGCGGCGTTCCTGCGGGGCGTCAACGTCGGCGGCGTCAATCTCAAGATGGCCGAGGTAGCGACCGCATTGGCCGACGCAGGATTCACGAACGTGCGCACCATTCTGGCCAGCGGCAACGTGCTGCTGGAGTCGTCCGCCAAGGTGTCCGCTGTGCGCAAGAAAGCCGAAGCCACGTTGCGGGAGAAGTTCGGCTACGACGCGTGGGTGTTGGTCTACGACATCGACACCGTGCGCGCGGTCGTCGACGCCTACCCTTTCGAGCGCGAGGTCGAGGGATATCAGTCCTACGTCACGTTCGTCGCCAACGCGGCACTGCTCGACGAACTCGCCGCGCTGGGCAAGGACGCCGGTCCGCAAGAGAAGATCAGCCGGGGTGAGGGCGTCGTCTATTGGCAGGTACCCAAGGGCAGCACGCTGGACAGCACGATCGGCAAGACGATGGGCAAGCCGCGGTACAAGTCGTCGACCACAACTCGCAACCTGCGCACGCTGTCCAAAGTATTGCGATGAGGCGCCTGAGTACACGCTTCGATGACCTCTGCGCAAGGGCGCCCACGAGAAACGGTCGACCTCAGTGGTGTTTCCGAGACCGCCTTGCTGACACTGCACGCCCGGGCGTGCGAGGCCCGTCGCGCGACTCCCATCCTCGATGATCCGATGGCGATCGCACTGCACGACTCGATCGACTTCGACTTCGCGAAGTTCGGCCGGACTCGCCAGGACATCGCGCTGCGCGCACGGCTCTTCGACACCCAAGCCCGGGCGTATCTCACTCAGCACCCTTCGGCCACCGTGGTGGCGTTGGCGGAGGGCCTGCAAACCAGCTTCTGGCGCCTGGACGCGGCCATTCCCGACGGCCAATTCCGTTGGTTGACAGTTGATCTGCCGCCGATCGTGGATGTTCGTACGCGGCTGCTGCCGGCCTCGCCGCGCGTGTCGGCCTGCGCGCAGTCCGCGTTGGATTACAGCTGGGTGGAATCCGTCGACGCCTCCGGCGGAGTGTTCATCACCGCTGAGGGGCTGCTGATGTATCTGCAACCCGAGCAGGCGCTGGATTTGATTGCCCAGTGCGCCAAGGCGTTTCCCGGCGGACGGATGCTTTTCGATCTGCCTCCGAGCTGGTTTTCCAAGGTGGGCCGTCACGGCTTGCGAACGTCCTTGCGCTACAAGGGGCCGCCGATACCGTTCAGCCTGTCGGCTGGGCAGGCGGCTGATCTGGTGAACACAGTCCCGGGTGTCCGCGCGGTCCGCGATCTGCAGCTGCCGCCGGGACGCGGACTGGCGTTCAACGCCGCGCTGTCGCTGCTCTACCGCACCCGCGCCTTGCGCGCATTGCGGCCGCGCCTGACGCTGCTGGAGTTCGGCTAGCGCGCGTGTCAGTCGTCGGGCACCGCCTCGATGTAGCGCAGCGCGTCGGCCTTCCTCAATCCCAACCCTCGAGCCACGTGCACGTACTCCCGGGCCGCAGCCGCCATCGCGGCATCGGTCGGATCGTAGCGGGCGATGAAAGTGCCGAAGCGGCCCCGGGTTTCGACGATGGCTGCAGTTTCCAGCTCACGGTATGCGCGGGCCACGGTGTTGGCGGCCACTCCGAGTTGGCCGGCCAGCTCCCGCACGGTCGGCAGGCGGCTGCCGGGCGGCAACGCGCCTTCCCGGACTCCGTCGATGACCTGCGTCCTGAGCTGGTCGAACAACGGCCTGCTCGCCTTCAAGTCGACCCGTAACCATTCACGCAGCTCCACCCACCCAGTATCCCCCAGACCCGACTATGTTGGTGGGATGCGAGTAACGGTGCTAAGCGGCGCGGGGATCTCCGCGGAGAGCGGCGTGCCGACATTCCGCGACGACAAGAACGGATTGTGGGCCCGCTTCGATCCTTACGAGCTGTCCAGCACACAAGGGTGGCGCAACAATCCCGAGCGTGTCTGGGGTTGGTACTTGTGGCGTCATTATCTGGTGGCCAACGTCCAACCCAACGCAGGGCATCGCGCCATCGCCGCCTGGCAAGACGACGTCCAGGTCAGCGTCATCACTCAGAATGTCGACGACTTGCATGAGCGCGCCGGTAGCACGCCGGTGCATCACTTGCACGGGAGTCTGTTCGAATTCCGTTGTGCCGGTTGCGATCTGCCCTATGGCGGCGCGCTGCCCGAAATGCCCGAACCGGCACTGGAAGTGGAACCCCCGGTCTGCCACTGCGGCGACCTGATCAGGCCCGACATCGTGTGGTTCGGTGAGCCGTTGCCCGACGAGCCGTGGCAACGCGCCCTCGAGGCGACCGAAACCGCCGACGTGATGGTGGTGGTGGGGACCTCGGCGATCGTCTACCCGGCGGCCGGGCTAGCCGAGCTGGCGTTGTCGCGCGGCACAGCCGTCATCGAGGTCAATCCCGAAGTCACGCCGCTCTCCAGAAGCGCAACGATCAGCATTCGCGAAACTGCGAGCGAGGCTTTGCCCGGGCTGTTGCAGCGGCTGCCCGCCCTACTGAGGTAACCGCGCAAAAGATCCCTTGCTGAGCCTGCGGTGGTGGCGCCGAGTTTGTGCACAGATCGCGGTTAGTCCACAAGTTCACGCGCTGAGCGCAGTTTCGGCGGCTTGGCGTCTGCGCAGTCGCCCAATCTGCCGCCATGAACAGCGACGAACCGTTCATCGGCACTGAAGCACTTAACAACGGAACGCTGCGGCCCCATCAGCTTCGGTCCCGGTTCCGGGCGGTGTTTCCCAACGTCTATGTCCAACGCGATCAGCATCTGACATTGCGGCAACGCGCGGTGGCCGCCTGGTTATGGTCACACCGGCAGGGCGTAATCGCAGGACTGACGGCGGCCGCGTGGCACGGCTCGAAATGGGTGGACGAACGCCTGCCCGTCGAGATGATCTGGTCGAACGCACGACCGCCACGGGACGTACGGACCTACGACATGCGGCTCCGTCCGGAGGAATTCGGCATTGTCGCCAGCGTGCCGGTGACGACTCCGCAACGCACCGCATTCGATATCGGTCGCCATAAGCCGATATCTCTCGCGGTCGCCCACCTGGACGCCCTGATGCACGCGAGCGGCCTCAAAGTCCATGAAGTCGCCGAAATAGCCGATTGCCATCGCGGCGCGCGAGGCCTCAGGCAACTGGAAACGGCGCTGAACCTGGTAGACGCCGGTTCGCAGTCGCCGAAAGAAACCTGGCTGCGGCTCTTACTGATCCGGGCAGGCTTGCCGCGGCCGGCGACCCAAATCTCGGTTATCACTGGGGACGGTGCCAAGGTGTACTACCTCGATATGGGTTGGGAGGACCTGATGGTCGCCGTCGAGTACGACGGCGAGCATCATCGCCTCGACCGTTGGCAGTACACGAAGGACATCCGCCGGCGAGAAGCGTTAGACCGGCTCGGCTGGATCGTCATCCGCGTCATCGCGGCGGATCGTCCTGCCGACATCGTTCGCCGGGTGCGCGATGCGCTGGAGTTGCGAGCATCGAGCCTGGGGTAGCGCCGCCCAGCCTGCGCACAGATCGCAGTTTAGTCGGCAACCCAGACCGTCAACGCAGTTTCGGCAAAGATTACGGCCTGCGCGCCCGGCCCAGCGCCAGCTCTGACACCGGCAACGGTGCCCACCACGGCAACGTCAGCTCCCGCCGGGCAGTGTCCACCTCGAATCCGGCGGCCATGATCGAGCGCTCGGTATCGCGATGGGTGTGGCAGTTGCCAAACAGCCTGGGCCATAACGTCGCGTCGACGAACCGCTGAAACCGACCCCGCGCACCGGCGCTGGCCACATGCTCGAGATACCGCAACTCCCCTCCTGGCCGCAGTAACGAATACAGACGCTGCAGCACGCTGTCGGGGTCGCCCACCGAGCACAACACCAGCGAGCACACCACCGCGTCAAACGGCTCTCCGCCACTGAAGCCTTCCGCGGTATCGCCCGTCACGACAACCCGAACCGGCACCACATCTGCCGCGGCGCGGGCCTGGGCCGTCAGCCGCGGCTCGGGTTCCACCGCGACCACCTCGTCGACCGACTGCGGGTAGTGCGGGAAGTTCGTCCCGATACCCGCGCCGACTTCCAACACCCGGCCCGACAAGCCGGCCAGATTCTGCCGACGAAGCGCCCGCACCGCCTCGGTTTCGTGAGCAGCGACGACGGGCCAGATCCGCGCGAAGAAGGGGTTGTCGATCGCCGTTGCCATAAGTGTTGTCAACCTTCCGATTCAGATGGGTCCCAGCATAGGCTTCTCACGGACAGACCCTCCGACCGCCGCTGTGCCGTCACCCAAGCCGCCAACTGCTGGGGCGTGGCGTCCGGGCCGGCAAGCCCAATCATCACCTGCCCGCAGAAGACTGAGCACAGCACCCGGTCGGCGAACGCCTCGGCATCGCCGAAAGGCAAGTGCGGCTTGGCGATCAACATCGCCGCCACCCCGTGCGCCGCGCTCCAGAGTTCCAAGGCGACGGTGGTCGGGTCGTCCGGCCGGTAGATGCCGTCGTCCATCAGCTTCTGCACGGTGGCACGCATGTGCTTGAACGCCGCGCTGTCCAGCGCGATATCGATGTTGCTTCCGGACCGCCATTCGCCCATCGTCGCGATCCGGTACAACTCCGGGGTCCGGGTGGCGAATCGGACATAGGCCAGCCCTTGGGCGCGCAGCACCTCCACCGGGGAAGTGTGTTCTGCGGCTAGCCGCTGCATCTCCGGGTCGAGCTTTTCGAAGTAACGCGCGCAGATCGCATCCATCAGAGCTTCTTTGTCCGCGAAATGCAGATAGATCGACGGCGGGGTGACGCCGACGCGCTGTGCCACCGAACGGATGGACACTGACCGCGCGTGCCCGGTCTCGAGCAGCAGTTCGGTGGCGGCACCCAGAATCTCGTCGCGGAGCCGATCACCGGAGCCACGGGGGGCTCTGGCGCGACGAAGACCGTCGATCGACACGCTAACCAATTTTCGTCACCGCCTGCCGGACGGGGTGCCCGTTGTGCTGCACCGGGATCATGACGGGCTCGACGGATCCGGCCGCTTCGGCTGGTCCCTCGCTGATCCCAAACCGTTCGTGCAGCCACATCAGGGGCTTGGGCGCCCACCAATTCCACCGGCCCATCACATGCATGAACACCGGAACCAGGACCATCCGCACTAGCGTCGCATCCGCAGCCACCGCCAGTGTCAGGCCCAGGCCGAACATCCGCATGAACGACACGTTAGCGGCGATCAGCGCGGCGAACGACATCGACATCACCAACGCCGCAGCGGTGATCACCCGGCCGGTGCGGGCGACACCGAGGGCCACACTTTCGTCGTTGGCGGCGTGTGCCTGGGCTGCGTTCGGTCTTGCCGGTCGGGCGGCTCCGGAAGCCAGCCAGTACTCGCGGATCCGGGAGACCAGGAACACCTCGTAATCCATGGACAAGCCAAACGCGATGCAGAACAGCAGCACCGGCATGTTCGCCACCAGCGTGCCGCTCGGAGTCGTCCCCAAGGCGCCCAGATGGCCGTCTTGAAAGATCCAAACCAGCGCGCCGAACGCCGCGGTCAGCGAGAGCACGTTAGAGACCAGCGCCTTCACCGGCAGCACCACGCTGCCGGTGAGCAAGAACAGCAACACGAAGGTGATCATGGCCATCAGCCCCAGGACCAGCGGAAGTCGGTTCGTCACTGCATCGATGCTGTCGCGGTTGACCTGTGCGACACCGGCCATCTCGACGGATCGGCCCGCCGGCCCGGTCACCTCGTGCAATCGCCTGAGCTGAGTGTCGGAGGCTTGCGAAAACAGCGGCGCCGTGCTGCTCACGGTCAGGAATGCGCTGCCGTCGGACAACCCGGTTGCCGCGGCCGGTGGTCCCACCCGGTTTCCGGCCACGAATGTTCCATTCGGGTCGGTCACCGCCGACACGTCAGGAACCTGCGACAAGTCGCCGGCATACCGGTCAAGATCCGCCGGGCTCACGCCACGGGCGTCGGGGACGACGATGGGCACCACCGTCGCGGAATCGTGCGCGAAACCGCTGCGCAACCGGTCACCGACCTGGTGCGACGACGTCGAAAGCGGCAGCACGCGGTCATCCGGGAAACCCCACTTCACCGAGATGAACGGAGCCCCGAGCAGCAACAGCAGCGCGATGACCGCCAGCCCGATCGGCAGCCAGCGGCGCATCACGAACTTGGTCGACCGGTACCAGAACAGCTGCTCGACTGACTTGTGCATCGGCTGCGGCCGCCGCAGCACCCTCCGCACCAGCCGGCGCACGTCCAAGGAGTCCAGCCGGGGACCCAACAGCACGATGGCGGCCGGAGTTATCACGATTGATGCCGTCGCGACGAAGGCAACCGTGGCCACACCGGCGTAGGCAAAAGACTTCAGGAAGTACATCGGGAACAGCGCCGTCGCCGACATCGACAGCGCCACAGTGACCGCCGAGAACAGCACTGTGCGGCCGGATGTGGCCATGGTCCGGATCAGTGCCTCGTCTCGGTCACTCCCCTCGGCCAACTCGTCGCGATAGCGGCTGACGATCAGCAGCGTGTAGTCGATGGCCAACGCCAGGCCCAATGCGGTACTCAGGTTGAGTGCGAAGATCGACACTTCGGTGGTGAACGTGACGAGCCGCAACACCGTCATGGAGCCGACCACGGCCAGTGCGCCAAGGGCCATCGGCAACGCCGCCGCCAGCAGCCCACCGAAGATCCAGACCAACACCAGGAAGCTCAGCGGGATCGCGATGATCTCCATCAACAAGAGGTCTTCTTGGTTCTGCTTGTTGATCTGTGCGTATTGCATCGCCGAGCCACCGGCGCGGACGGTGACGCCGTCACGATCGTGGACGAATTGGTCGGACAGGGTTTGGGCGTTTTTCTGCGCGTCGTTTTCGCCGCCTTTGAGATTGACCACGATCAACCCCGACTTGCCGTCGGTGCTCGCCAGATCGGCGGCCGCCTGCGGGGGTGCGGTCCAGGCCGAGGACACGTTGTAGACCAACGGCGAACGTTGCAACTGGTCGACGAGGCCGGTGCCCACCTGGCGGGCCTGTTCGCTGTTGGTGCCGCCGGGTGCGGTGACCAAAATCAGCATCTGCTGGCCGCTCTGCCCGAACTTGTCGCTCAACACCGCGATGGCCCGCGCCGACTCCGAGTTCGGGTCTTGGAAACCGCCGGGGGACAAGCTCTTGGCGACCGGGATGCCGAAGACCGCGGCGGCGATGAAGACCAGGACCCCAACCGCGATGATGCGTCGCGGCGCCGCGATGGCCATTCGGGCGATCCCCTGCAGCATGTTCGAGTCCTTCCGCCGCCGGTGCCGATCGCGCTGATCGCAAGTGTTCCGAGTTAACTTAACGACGATAAGTTACAGGTGTCCAACAACGTCTCCCTTAGGTACGGGCGCGAACCGCCTGTGGTTCAAACGCAGTTCTAAACCCGCGCGACAGTAAGAGTCCGGCAAGAAAAATGTGTGGCAAGTAAGCAGCTCACGGGTCAAATCCCGCGCTCGACGACCAAAAACCTACCCGTCGGTAAATTGCCACCATTTTCCGAATCGTGACTCAAAGATTCCTTAATGGTGGCCCATACGCTCAGTGTCATGTGGATCGACGACTCCAGTGCCGACGTCATCAAGGCTGACTTTGAGGCTCTCTACCACGGCGACGTGCTGGTGGAAGGCGAGACCTCAGAGCAGTTCGAAGACTGGCACCCGCTGCCAACGGCAAGCTGACCTACGACCATGAGTGTGCTTGCACGGCTTTTAATGGCCGAACCCGCCGTCAGTCGATGGTTTCGTCGATAATTTGACTTTGTTCCCAACGTCAGCCCCCTGCTTGTTGCGGGGGGCTGTCGTTTTGTCGGACCGTTAGTACCTGCCTCAGCGAGGCGCCATGCGAATGGCGCCGTCCAGACGGATGACCTCGCCGTTGAGCATCGGGTTTTCGATGATGTGTACCGCGAGTGCCCCATACTCGTCGGGTTTGCCCAACCGCGACGGGTGCGGCACCTGCTTGCCGAGTGACTCCCTGGCCGGTTCTGGTAGACCGGCCAGCAATGGCGTGTCGAACAGGCCGGGCGCGATGGTGACCACCCGGATGAGGTGGCTGGCCAGGTCGCGCGCGATCGGCAACGTCATGCCCACCACCCCGCCCTTGGACGCGGAGTAGGCGGCCTGGCCGATCTGGCCGTCGAACGCCGCCACCGACGCGGTATTGACGATGACGCCGCGCTCCTCCCCGATTGGTTCGGTCTTGGCGATCCGCTCGGCGGCCAACCGCAGCACATTGAAGGTGCCGACCAGGTTGATGTCCACGACCTTGCGGAACGCATCCAAGGGGAAGACGCCGTCGCGGCCTAGCACCCGAACGGCGTTGCCGGTGCCGGCGCAATTGACCACAATGCGCAGCGGGCCCATCGACTCGGCCGTGTCCAGCGCCTTGCTGACGGCGGCCTCGTCGGTGACGTCGGCCTGCACGAACCGAGCCCGATCGCCCAGCTCACGCACCGCCTCTTCGCCCCTGAGGTCTAGCACAACCACCTGCGCCCCGGCATCCAGCAGCCGCTTGGTGGTCGCCAGGCCCAGGCCTGAAGCGCCTCCGGTGACGACGGCCACGGCGTCTTTGATCTCCATACGAGCCCTTCCCTATCGTCCCAACGTCCTGCCAACCAACCCGTTGGTCGGGGACTATACCCAGTCCCTGAGCACCGCTTCGATGTCGGTCGTCGGCGCCGCCGGGGGCCGTGGTGTCTCGGGTGCGGTGCGGGAAAACCGGGGAGCCGGCAACGGCTGCAGACCACCGTCGGTTTCGTAGAAGGTGTGCCGCTCGGTGATATGCGGTTCGGTGTCCACCTCGCCGAACGCCAGCACCGGCGTCACACAGGCGTCGGAATCGACGAACACCTTCGCCCAGTGGTCACGGTCGTGCCCGGCGAACCTCTCCGCCAGCACCGCCCGCAGTTCAGGCCACCGGGTGACATCGTTCTGCGGCGGCAGGGTTGCGGCGTCCAGCCCCAATCCGGCCAGCATCGCCGCGTAGAACTGCGGCTCGATGGCGCCGACGGCGACATAGCGCCCATCGGCGCACTCGTAGGTGTCGTAGTAGGGCGCGCCGCCGTCGAGCATGTTGGTCCCACGCACGTCTGACCACATGCCCGACGCTCGCATCGCCCACATCATCTGAATCAGCACGCTGGAGCCGTCGACCATGGCGGCGTCAATGACCTGACCTTTGCCGGAGCTCTGCCGCTCCCACAACGCGGCCAAGATGCCGACCAGCAAGAACATCGAGCCGCCGCCGAAGTCACCGACCAGATTCAGTGGCGGCACCGGCCGCTCGTTCCCGCGGCCGATGGCGTGCAGGATCCCGTTCAGCGAGATGTAGTTGATGTCGTGGCCCGCTTGCTGACTACGCGGGCCGGTCTGGCCCCAGCCGGTCATGCGGGCGTAGATCAGCCGGTCGTTGACCTCGGCGCACTGCTCGGGGCCAAGGCCGAGCCGCTCGGTGACGCCGGGACGGTAGCCCTCGATCAACACGTCGGCTCGGGCGACCAGCTTGAGCACCAGGTCGCGCCCCTCGTCGGATTTGAGATCGGCCGGCACGATGCGCCGGTTGCGCAGCATGGCGTCCTTGGCTGTGCCGCCTGAGCCGCCCGCACCAGACCCGTTTTTCGGGGGGCGGTCGATACGCACCACGTCCGCTCCCAGATCCCCGAGGATCATCGCGGCATGCGGGCCGGGCCCGATGCCGGCCAGTTCCACTACGCGCAGTCCATTCAGCGGTCCAGCCACGATCTACCGACCTTTCGTCTGCTCTGACGCCTCGACCGGATTCGAAGAAACGGCCGTTCGCATCTTCGCAGCCGCCTTCGACGGGGGCTCATCCCGGTCACCTACGGTGGGCCCATGCCGGATTCTAAAATCGCCACCCTTGCACCAGTCCCAGGTCTCGATGTCACGCTGACCGACGGTGTGCTCTCGGTGACCATCAACCGCCCCGACAGCCTGAACTCGCTGACCACTCCGGTGATCACCGGGATCGCCGACGCGGTCGAACACGCGGCCAGCGACCCCGGGGTCAAGGTGGTGCGGCTCGGCGGTGCCGGCCGCGGCTTCTGCTCCGGAGCGGGCATCAGTGCCGACGACATGTCCGGCAGCGGCGGAGTCCCGCCGGAGGAAATCATCCTGGAGATCAACCGGCTGGTACGGGCCATCGCTGCACTGCCGCACCCGGTGGTTGCCGTCGTTCAGGGACCGGCGGCCGGAGTCGGCGTTTCGATCGCCCTGGCCTGTGATGTCGTATTGGCTTCTGACGAAGCGTTTTTCATGCTTGCCTTCACAAAGATCGGCTTGATGCCTGACGGTGGCGCGTCGGCGTTGGTCGCCGCTGCGATCGGCCGGATCCGGGCGATGCAGATGGCGCTGCTGCCCGAACGATTGCCGGCTAGCCAGGCCCTGTCCTGGGGGCTAGTCACCGCGGTCTATCCGGCGGACGACTTCGCGGCAGAGGTGGACAAGGTGATCAAAAGGTTGGTGGCGGGCCCGGCAGTGGCGTTTGCCAAGACCAAGCACGCGATCAATGCGGCCACGCTCACCGAGTTGGATCCGGCCTTACAGCGTGAATTCGAAGGACAGTCGCGACTGCTGGTGTCACACGACTTCAAAGAGGGCACAACAGCTTTCCAGCAGCGCCGCACTCCCAACTTCACCGACCACTGAGGTTGTCGCCCGATCGCGACGTGAAACGCCGAACCCGCCGGCGATCGGATTCGATTGAGCGTTCGATCGGAAGAGCGCTTATTGGCGAATCAGAGCCGGCAATCCTCTGCGTCAGACGCGGATACTGACAAGCGAGGAACGGAGAACCGATGGTTGAACAGGTTAGCTGCCTGGTGACCGGAGCGACCGGCTATATCGGCGCCCGGCTGGTGCCGCGACTGCTGGACGAGGGCCATCGAGTCCGCGCATTGGCCCGCAACCCGGCCAAGTTGGCCGACGTGCCATGGCGAGAACAGGCCCCGGAACAAGCCGAGGTGGCGCGCGGTGACCTAGGCGATCTCGATTCGCTGATCGCGGCCTTCGAGGGCATGGACGTCGTCTACTACCTGGTCCATTCGATGGGCACGTCGAAGGATTTCGCCGCCGAGGAAAGCCGCGCCGTTCGCAACGTGGTGACGGCCGCTCGCCACACCGGCGTGCGGCGGGTGGTGTATCTCAGCGGGCTGCATCCGGAGGGTCGCAGGCTCTCGCCGCATCTCGAGTCGCGCAAGGCCGTGGGCGAGGCCCTCATCGACTCGGGGATCGAGTCCGTGGTGCTGCAGGCCGGAGTGGTCATCGGGTCGGGGTCGGCCTCGTTTGAAATGATCCGGCACCTCACCGATCGATTGCCCGTGATGACCACGCCGAAGTGGGTCCACAACAGAATTCAGCCGATCGCGGTACGCGACGTGTTGCACTACCTGGTTGCCGCGGCGACGGCACAAGTGCCGTCATCGCGCACCTGGGATATCGGCGGACCCGACGTGCTGGAGTACGGCGACATGATGCAGGTCTACGCCGAGGTTGCGGGGTTGCACCGGCGCTACTTGATTGTGCTGCCGTTCTTGACGCCGACGATTGCCAGCCTGTGGGTTGGGACCGTGACCCCGATCCCGCCGGGTCTGGCACGGCCGCTGATCGAATCGCTGGAATGTGACGCGGTGATGCGTAACTGGGACATCGACACCATCATCGAACCGCCACCCGGCGGCCTCACCGGATACCGCCGCGCCGTCGCGATGGCGCTCAGCCGCGCGACGCAGGGCCTGCCCGACGCCACATGGGCCTCGTTGCGATCGGAGCCGGCCGAGGCGATACCCAGCGACCCGGACTGGGCCGGCGAGATCGTCTACACCGACGTGCGGAGGGCTGCGACCGCCGCGGAACCCGGCGACGTGTGGAAAGCAGCCGAGGACGCTGCCAACGGCAGCCGGTGGGGGCTACGTGGCCCGCTCAAGCGCTGGAGCGTGGAGGAGCGCGAGCCCGGCTCCAAGCTGCGGCTTCGTGCCCAGCTGCGCTCGCCAGGGCGGGCGTGGCTCGAGATCACGGTGACATCGCAAGACGGCGGTGGCAGCAGATACACGCTCCGGGCGATCTTTTGGCCGAGCGGCATCCTGGGCCGGCTGTACTGGTTTGTGATGTGGCCCCTGCGTAAAGCCGCACTAAGCGCGCTAGCACGCGACCTCGCCGCATCGGCCCAATAGGGGATCACACGCCAAACATCGGGGGCAGTGCGAGCACCATGATCAGACCCCACACGAAGTGGGTCAGCACGGGTGCCAGCACTCCGCCACTGGCGCGGCGCTCCAACGCGCACACCGTCCCGAGGACGATCGCGGCGAACCCGAGCATCGGATTCCCGGTGGCCATGGCCGTGCACGCGTACAAGATGGTCGAAATGACCACTGGCTGATACCGGCCCAGCGCGGTGTAGAGGGCGCCCCGAAAAAACACTTCCTCGGCCACGCCGTTGACCACGGTGATCACCACGATCAGCAAAAACGATCCCTGATGGGCGAATTGCAGCACCCGGGTGATGAAGGCCGCGACGGCCGGAATCTCCCTGGCGATCATTCCGCCCAGCACGAAGACGCCGCCAATCAACAGACCGATGGTCGTGCCAGAGATGACCGGGCGCTGGTTGCGCCCTCGCCAGCAGATGCCGCCCAGGTGCAGCGGGCCTGAGATAAAAGCGCCGGCGGTCCACACCGCCGCCAGTACCAGGGTCAACCAGTAGAAGCTGGACTCCCCTGGATGGCGCCGCAACGAAAACCCCAGCACCACCGCGCCGATCACCAGCGTGATTGCGACGATTATGCGGCGGCGTCGCACGACGCCCGGCGGTTCATTATGGGGCACAGCAACATTGGTGATCGCACGGCCCAACTCGGCGAAGACCGTGGTGTGGTAGGGACTGGTTGACTGGCTCATGCAGGACGCACCTTCGGGATCAGGGCGATCAGGATGTCGAGGCCGGTTCGAAGCGCTCCGGCGAGCGGGCCGGGGACGATGTTCACCAGCCCCAAGGTCGGCCGCACGATGGGCGGGGTGACCGCGCGTGCGAGCCGGCGGATGCGGAGCGCATCACCGCCGGCCCAGGCGGGATCGCTGTTTGCGAGGTGATGGGGATCGGCGAGGGCGTTGACGGGCCGGGGCCGATGATTCGACTGGTCGGCCAGCGCTAGCGCAATGGCGTCGTCGATGCCGAGCAGTCCCCCGGGCGGGTCGGGCACCCGATCGCGCAGGTCGCTGACGGATGCCAGCATCGGATGGTCCAGCGACTCGACCAAGTCTGCGGCCAGTCCCTGAGGCACCGGCAGCGCGACACCCGTGATCAGCGATGCCAGCCCGGTGTCGACTCTGCCGACCGGTAAACCGGCGTGCCACCTGCCGGAGATACGCGCATACGTCCTGAGCAGCTCCCGATAGGACGTGGTAGCGGGGCCGGAAATGTCGTACGCGCCCGCGGGCACCAGGTTGGGGTCAGCCGCGGCGACGAGATAGTGCAGTACGTCGCGGATGGAGATCGGGTCGATCGGGTTGTCCATCCAGCCCGGTATCGGCATGAGCGGGAATCGGTCTCCGACGTACCGCATCATCTCGAACGACGTCGAGCCGGCGCCGATGATCATCGCCGCGCCGAGCCACACCAGTTCCGGGCCGTCCGGGACGGTCAGGGCCTCAGCCACCTCGGCCCGGCTGGCCAGGTGTTCAGACAGGACTTCGCCAGCGGGTACGAAGCCGCCCAGGTACACGATGCGTCGCACACCGGCATCCCTGGCTGCGGTTGCGAGGTTTGTGGCCGCGGCCTTGTCGGCGTCGCGGAAGCCGGGCTGGCCGATGGCGTGTACCAGGTAATACACCACGTCTACTGGGCCCGCGGCGTCGAAGGCCGCATGTAGCGACACGGAATCGGACACGTCAAGGGTGACCGGTGCGACGGCGTCGAACCAACCTAACCGCTTGAGACGATCCGGGTTTCGGGTGGCGGCTAGGACTTGGTGGTTATTCGCCAGCAGCGCCGTGACCAGCCGTGATCCCACATAGCCAGTGGCACCGGTGACCAGAATCCGCATACCGTCGACCCTAGCCCGGCGACGATGCGGGGCGGGGTACCGCCCGCTTGCGGGGGACGTTTGAACCGACGCGGCGGCGGCACCGTGACCCGGTACATGGACAAGATCACAGGGGGCGACGCTGTGCGCGCTATGGCCGTTGCGACGGCAAATCCGGACCGCCCGGGGATGCTCCGGATCACAGGCGAAACTCATTGCGCGGCAACGGCAGCTGTCTTCGGCTTCAGTGCTCGCCTCGGGGCAACATGGCTGACCCGCCGCCAGGTTCGATTGGGCTGATGATCGCGACGGGTCCGGATTTCTGCTCCGAGCTCGTACCGCTGGCCTGCTGGGGCCTGGTCAAGAGATAGTGGAGGACATGTATTACCTGCTGGTCCTGGCGGTCGGGATCGAACGCATCGTGGAGCTGGTGGTATCCAAGCGAAACGCGAGATGGTCTTTTGCCCAGGGCGCCAAGGAGTTTGGTCGACCGCACTATGTGGTGATGGTCGTCCTTCACACCGCACTGCTGGTTGGCTGCATTGTCGAACCGTGGACGCTGCACCGGCCGTTCATCGCATGGCTGGGCTGGCCCATGCTGGCGGTGGTGGCGCTGAGCCAGGCGCTGCGCTGGTGGTGCATCACGACGCTGGGGCGACGGTGGAACACCCGGGTGATCGTCCTGCCACATGCCCCGTTGGTGCGAGAGGGGCCCTACCGGTGGCTGCATCATCCGAACTATGTTGCAGTGGTGGCTGAAGGGTTTGCGCTGCCGTTGGTGCACACGGCTTGGCTGACCGCAGCCATTTTCACGGTGGCCAACGCCATGTTGCTGAGGGTGCGTTTGCAGGTGGAGAACTCCGCTTTGGGCTACACGTGAGCGACTACGACACCGACCTGCTGATCGTCGGCGGCGGCCCGGGCGGTCTCGCCACGGCGTTACACGCGCGCAGGCAAGGACTTTCGGTGATCGTGGTTGAGCCGCGAGAGAGCCCCATCGACAAGGCGTGCGGCGAGGGGCTGATGCCCGGCGGCCTGGCCGAGCTGACGTCGCTCGGCGTGGACCCGGCCGGCATGCCTTTTCACGGGATCGCCTACGTTAGTGAACATCGTCGGGCGCAGGCGCGGTTTCGTAACGGACCAGGGAGGGGCGTGCGACGCACCACCTTGCATGCGGCGCTGGCGGCACGGGCCAAAGAGCAAGACACGGAATGGATCCGGGAGCGGGTCACAACCGTCGAACAAGATGCAGATGGAGTGACGGCCGCAGGTGTGCGCGCGAAATGGTTGGTGGCAGCCGATGGATTGCATTCGGCGGTCCGGCGTGCCGTCGGCATCACAGCGACGGCCGGAAAACCGCGGCGCTATGGCCTGCGACGGCATTACCGGGTGCCAGTGTGGTCGGAATTCGTTGAGGTGCACTGGTCCCGGTGGGGTGAGGCGTACGTGACGCCTGTGGAACCGGATCTGGTCGGCGTGGCGATCCTGTCTCGCGGGCGGCCCGACCTGGCCTGGTTCCCGCGGCTGGCCCGCCAATTAGAGGGCGCCAGTCGGGGGCCGGCCCGCGGCTGCGGCCCGTTGCGGCAGGTGGTCTCCCGCCGCGTCGCGGGGCGGGTACTGCTGGTGGGCGACGCGGCCGGGTACGAGGACGCGCTGACCGGCGAGGGCATCAGCCTCGCGGTCAAGCAAGCGGGCGCGGCGGTCGATGCCATCGTCAAGGACGCGCCGTCGTCATATGAAGCTGCGTGGCACCGGATTACCCGCGATTACCGGCTGCTCACCCGCGGGCTGGTGCTGGCCAGCACGCCACGCGCGATGCGCGGCGCCATCGTGCCGGCTTGCACGCTGCTGCCCGCGGCGTTTCAGCGCGGGGTGAACATCCTGGCGCACTAGCGCGCCTTCCAGACCGGCTCTCGCTTCTCGGCGAACGCCAAAGGTCCCTCCTTGGCGTCCTCGGATCTCATCAGCGAACGCATCTCGCGCATAGTGCGCTCCCAACCCGCTTCGTCGTCAACGATGACACCGTCGTCGACCCCGTAGGCGATGCGCTTGCTGGCCTGCACCGACAGCGGGGCGTTCACGGTGACCCGCGCGGCCAGCGACAGCGCGGCGTCCAACACCGTGCCTTCCGTGACGACCTGGTTGATCAGGCCCCACTCGCAGGCGGCGGAGGCGGTGAGCGGTTCTCCGGTCAGCAACAGCTCCATTCCCACTTTGCGGGGCAGCTGCTGGACAATCCGGAAAACGCCGCCGGCAGCCGCGATGAGTCCGCGCTTGACCTCCGGGAGCCCGAATTGGGCGCGTTCGTCTGCCACCACCAGGTCACTGGCCAGCGCCAGCTCGGTGCCGCCACCCAGTGCGGTGCCGTTGACCGCGGCGATGGTGGGCTTGTCGATGAAGTGGTGCACGTATCCGGCGAAGCCCCACTCGGGATGGTCGGGGTGGTACAGGTTTTCCCGACGCGCGATCGCCTTGAGGTCGGCCCCGGCGCAAAACGACTTGTCGCCGGCGCCGGTGATCACCACGGCCCGCACGTCAGGGTCGTGTTGCGCTTCTTCCAGTGCGTCCCCAACGCCGATGCTGACAGCGCCGTTGACCGCGTTGCGGGCTTCGGGCCGGTTGATGGTGATGACCATGACGTTGCCGCGGCGCTCGGCCAGCGCTCCCGGCTGGACGGTGTCGACGTGCGTCACAGCAACTCCACGATGGTGGCGTTGGCCTGGCCGCCACCTTCGCACATCGTCTGCAGGCCGTAGCGAATCCCCTTGTCCCGCATATGGTAAAGCAGCGTGGTCATCAACCGCGCCCCCGAGCCGCCGAGCGGGTGGCCGAGCGCGATGGCACCGCCGTTGGGATTGAGCTTCTTCTCGTCGGCGCCGATGTCTTTCAGCCAAGCCAGCGGAACCGGCGCGAACGCCTCGTTGACCTCATACGCCCCGATGTCACCGATGCTCAGCCCGGATTTCTTCAGCACCTTCTGGGTCGCCGGGATGGGCGCGGTCAGCATGATCACCGGGTTGGCTCCAGCCAACGTCGCGGTGTGCACCTTGGCGATCGGCTTGAGCCCCAGCTGCTTGGCCTTCTCGGCGGACATGAACAGCAGGGCGGCCGAACCGTCGGAGATCTGCGAGGAGTTTCCGGCGTGGATCACACCGTCTTCCTTGAACGCCGGCTTCAGCGACGCCATCTTTTCCATCGGGGTACCGCGGCGGATGCCTTCGTCTTTGAGCACGACGTTGCCGTCCTGGTCCTTAATGCCCACGATCTGATCGTCAAAAGCACCGGAATCCTGTGCGGCTGCAGCCTTTTCGTGTGAGCCGAGGGAGAATTCGTCGAGCGCGGTGCGGTCCAGCCCCCACTGCTCTGCGATCATCTCGGCACCGAGGCCCTGGTTGGGGATCTTGCCCTCGTAGCGCGTGATGAACGCCTCCGGATAGGGTCGCCCGCCATTGGCCAGCGACGCACCCATCGGGGTCCGCGACATCGACTCCACACCGCCGGCGACGACGACGTCGTAGTGCCCGGCCACCACGCCGGCCGCCGCGAAATGGATGGACTGCTGGCTCGACCCGCACTGGCGGTCGACGGTCACGCCCGGGACGGTCTCCGGCCAGCCGGCCGTCAGCAGCGCGGTGCGGCCAATGTCGAGGGCCTGTTCGCCGGCCTGCATCACACAGCCCCAGATGACGTCGTCGACGATTTCGGGATCGACGCCGGCCTTGTCGGCCAACCCGTTGAGCACCTGCGCGGACAGATCGGCCGGGTGCACCCCGGACAGCCCCCCGTTGCGTTTCCCGACGGGTGAGCGCACTGCCTCCACGATGACGGCTTCAGGCATGGTTATGTCTCCTTTGACTGGGTCTTGCCTCGATTGTCAACCAAGGGGTTGGGTGGGCGGACGGCGGGGTGTCTCCCAGCGACGCGCGGGCCGGCAGCCACATTCGCCACATCAGTACCGCGCGGAGACCACCACACGATCCGCAAATCCGATAGCGCATGTGGTAGCGGATTTGAAACTCGCCTGATGGTCGGTCGCGATTGCTCGGACCCGAGATCTAGCCGGCGGGGTACCCCACGGATTTGATCTCGGTGTACTGGTCGAACCCGGCCACACCGTTCTGGCGGCCCACGCCGCTGGCCTTGTATCCGCCGAACGGTGTGTCAGCGCCGTAGCAAGCGCCACCGTTGACGCCGATGACGCCGGCTCGCAGTCGGCGGGCCACCGCCAGCGAGCGCTCGAGGGAGCCTGACATCACGTTGCCCGCCAGTCCGTACGCGCTGTCGTTGGCGATCCGGATGGCGTCCTCTTCGTCCTCGAAGGGGATGACGGCCAGCACCGGTCCGAAGATCTCCTCCTGGGCGATCGTCATGGAGTTGTCGACGTTGGTGAAAAGTGTTGGCCTGACGAAGAATCCCTTGTCGAAGCCGGTGGGTGCGTCGGGCCCGCCGACCAGTGCCGTGGCGCCCTCTTCGATGCCCTTGTTGATGTAGCCCAGCACACGCTTGCGCTGCTTGTCCGAGATCAGGGGGCCGGTCAGGGTTGCGGGGTCCTGCGGATCGCCCGGCATGACGTTCTCGTAGATGCTCTTGAGGATCGCCACACCCTCGTCGTAGCGGGACCGCGGGAGCAGCATCCTGGTGGGAATGGCGCAGCCCTGCCCGGCGTGCATGCACGGCGAGATGCCGATCGCGCACGCCGTCCCGAAGTCGGCATCCTCCAGCACGACGGTTGCCGACTTGCCGCCGAGTTCGAGGAACAGCCGCTTCAGCGTCGCCGCGCCCTTTTCCATGATCCGCTTGCCGACCGCGGTGGAGCCGGTGAACGAGATGAGGTCGACCTTGGGCGACAGCGTGAGCTCCTCGCCCACAAAGTGATCCGACGCGGTGATGACGTTGACGACCCCGGCTGGGATGTCGGTTTTCTCGGCGATCAGCCGGCCCAGGCGGGTCGCGTTGAACGGGGTGTCGGGCGCCGGTTTGAGGACCACGGTGTTGCCGGTGGCCAGTGCCTGGCCGAGCTTGTTGATGGTGACCTCGAAGGGGAAGTTCCACGGCACGATGGCACCGACCACGCCCACCGGTTCCCGCCAGACCTTGCGGGTGGTCAGCATGCCTGTGAGGCTGATCACCTGGTCGCCCAGGTCGGTTTCCCAGGCGTACTCGTCGATCAGCCTGGCCGGATAGCGCAGGCCTTCGGCCAGCGGGGCGTCCAGCTGGGGGCCGAAGGTGATCGCCCGCGGGGAGCCGACTTCGAGGATGAGCTCCTCGCGCAGTTCTTCCTTCTCGGCTTCTATCGCGTCGTGTAGCTGCAAGAGGCAGCGCTTGCGCAGCTCGCGGTTAGTCGACCAGTCGGTCTCGTCGAAGGCCCGCCGGGCGGCGTCGATGGCCCGGTGCATGTCCTCTTTCGAGGCGTCGGCGACTTCCCCGAGGCTCTCCTCGGTTGCCGGGTTGATGTTGGTGAAGGTGCCGGCCTGGCCATCGACGAGCTTGCCGTCAATCATCATCTTCGGCTCGAAGCGAACCTTTACAGCCTCCGTCATTTGTGTTGCTCTCTTTCGACTCGTTAGAGGGGTGTTCCGTAGAGCGCTGGTCACCCTACGGAGAGCCTTACTGGAAACTAGCCGATTGGCAACCATAAGCATGCGGGGGTCCCGGGGGGAAGTGCTCATGAGGCATCGAACAGCACGGGCAGCGAAGTCGGTGACCGGAAGACTTGCCCACGGATATGCGGGTCGTTCCCATCGGGGTCCAGCCGGAGATTCGGCAGCCGGTCGAGCAAAAGGTTGATGGCGGTGCGCATTTCAAGCCGCGCCAGGTGCATACCGAGGCAGACGTGCACGCCGTGCCCCCAGCCAAGGTGTCCCCTAGGTGGGCGGAAAATGTCAAACGTGTCCGGATTGGGGTAACGGTCTTCCTGCCGGTTGGCGGCTCCCAGCATCGGCATCACCGTCGAGCCGGCCGGTATCGGGATCCCGCCGAGTTCGGTGTCGCAAGTGGCGACCCGAGTGATGGTCAGCAGGGGTGGTTCCCATCGCACGCCCTCCTCGATGGCCTGCGGCAGTAACGACCGGTCCGCGCGGATGGCTTCCACCTGCGCGGGATTTGACAGCATCGCGAAAAGCAGGTTCCCCAGCGACCGGTACGTCGTCTCGACTCCGGCGGGCAGCAGCAGGCGCAAAAACGAGTAGATCTCCTCGTCCTCGAGCTTCTGTCCGTCGATTTCGGCCTGGGCCAGCCCGCTGATCAGATCATCCCTCGGTTCGGCGCGGCGGGCCTCGAGGATCGGTGCGAAGTAGTCACATAGCGCGGCCGACGCCGCAAGACCGCGTTCTGGATTCAGGATCCAACTCAGCAACGATATGGACCAGCGTTGAAACTGCGGGTAGTCCTCCCGCGGCAGGCCCAGCAGTCCGGCGATGATCTGGCTGGGGTAATCGAAGGTGAACTCCTTGACCAGGTCAGCCTTGCCGTTCGCCGCGAACTTGTCGATCAGACTATTACCCACAGGGCCCACCAGCTCGTCTTCCCAACGCGCTAACGCCTTCTGCGAGAACGCCTTTGACACCAACGACCGCAGCCGGCCGTGCACCGGTTCGTCCATGCCGAGCATCACGCGTTCCCCCAATACCGGGCCGAACGCCGCGATGACCGCCGCCGACGAGAACGTCTCGTTGTCACGCAGCATCTGCTGGGCTTCCTCGTAGCGGTAAACGATGAAGACCGGTTTGGACTCCTCATGAGGCATCCCGGAAACATCCAAACGCTGGATCGGCTCCTCGCGGCGCAACCGCGCCAATTCCGTGTACGGGTCACGCACGTCGCCGGAGACCGCATCGTCGAAGGCACCGAAGTCTTCCAGGTCGTCGAAAAGCTGTTCCATGAGTGCTCCTTTAATGCTTCTTTGAGGGCGAAACCCGCACTGCCAGCGCGGCCAAGCGCTGCAATAGCGGCGGCGGAAGAACGCGTGCGGCGTGCACCATCGCCTTCTGACCTACCGTCAACGGAATCGTCCCGCCCCGCATTGAGCCCTGTCTGGGTATGCCCAGCACGATCCGCGACACGTGGTGCATGCCGGAAGACGGGAGGATCCTGTTGAGCGCCAGCAGCATTGAGGCGTCCGGGCCCACGCCGCGGCGGCGGAACGGCCCCTGGTCAGCCAGGGCCTTGAGTAGTCCGTCGGTGAACCGTTCGGGTGGCCTGGCGAAACGGATCGCGAACCTTCCGCGGGTGTTCATGGTGTTGTGCAACCGGGCGTATGGGCCGTCGAAATCGCGCTCATCGGTGGTACCCGCGTCGGTGATGATGTCGGTGTCGTACGTGCCGGTCACCAGAACGGTGACGCCGAGACCGAAGGGCGCAATCTCGATCGCCATCGACTCACCCCACCGCTCCAAGGCTCCTTTGGCCGCCGAGTACGGCGCGGTGCCGGGCTGGCCGCGCACCCCGGCCGCACTGCATACCAGCACGATGCGCCCCTCCCCCGCCGCCCGCATCGACGGCAGCAAGGCCTTGGTGAGCGCGACCGGACCCAGGACACTGGTCGCGAACATGTTCTGCCACAGCGCCATATCCGTCTCCTCCACCATCCCGGCGGCGGAGATCCCGGCGTTGTGCACAAGAGCGTAGGGAGCGCCGACGGCTTCTTCGATCGCCTTGGCCGCCGCGGCGATCGACGCGGCGTCCAACAGGTCGAGCTGCACACCGATCAGCCGGTCGTCGTCTGGGGCGGCACCCGTCGCCTCCCGTAGGAGCGGAATCCCGCGGTCGGGTGTCCGCATGGCCGCGACAACGCGCCACCCTTCGCGATACAGGCGCACCGTCGAGGCGAACCCCAGACCGCGGGACGCCCCGGTGATGATAACTGTGCGCGGCTCAGCCATTCTTGCTCGCGGTCGCACAGACGCCTTCACCCGCCGGCGGCGGATCGACGTGGGGCCGCCCGTTCGGCTGGCCGCTCATCCAGGTCGACCAGATGCCGACCGAGTACGGGCCTTGAGCGCCTGCCTTCTCGTAATACCCTTGCGGATCATAGACTTTGGCTTCCGGGTAGGGCCACGGGCAGGCGACCGAGGTCGCCGCTCCGCTGGCTTTGATGACGGCGAACCATGCTCCGTAGGCGAAGTAGGACACGTTGATGATGGCGAACATCACCAGGAAGGTGCCCAGCACCGGCCGGCTCGGGAAGATTTTGGCTTTCGCGGCGAGTTTCTCGGCCACCGATTTACCGGTGTCGTCGCGGTAGCACAAGATCGCCGCCGGGATCATCACGAAGGTCACCGAGAACGACTCCCAGATCAGCGGGAACTGGAATGTCGTGCCAGTAAACAGCGAGCCCCATGGAATCACCTGCGAGTAGATGTACATGCCGGCGTGGACGAGCTGAATCTCCAGCCACGCATCGAAGATGAAGCCGATCACCACGGTCAGCAGGCCCAGGCTCACCAACGGGTGCCGCGACACGAAAGCCTCGGGTCCGTATTTCGCCTGCAGTTTGCGCAGGATCCAGATCGCCGGGAAGTAGGGGCCGAAATAGAACATCACGTAACCGAATACCACGAACGGTTCGACGGTCGGCGACAACGACACCAAGGGCCACGACTCCGGCCAGTGGATGAGGTCGGGGTTGTACACGGCGAACGGCGCCCAGTTCATGATCGGGTCCTGCCACACGATCAGCGTGGTGCACAGGAACATCAACATCACCGGACTGCCCGGATTGCGGCGCCAGCCCCTGATGAACACCACGAGCAGCACGAGCAGCATGATGACGGTGGAAATGTGCAGGAAATCGATGTAGTCCAAGCCAAAGAGGAATTTCACGGGGCGCGGCCGGCCATGCACGTTCGGGTTGGCGACGCGCGGGTCGAGGGCGGTGCGGCAGTTCGCAATGAAGAACAGCGCGAACGCCGCCAGGGCCGCGCCGGCGACCCAACCGCCCCAGCCGCGCTTATCGCTCCGCCGCGAGGATGCCGGCTTCTCCTGCGCGGCAGGCGGTGTGGATTGGTCAGTACTCATTTCTCGTCAGCCTCACTCTCCGAAGCGATCGACCAAGTGCGAATTGACGCCGTCGGCATCGAGAGTTCGGGCGACCAGATAGCCGGCACCCATCCATGCCCGCCGCGTCCACTTGCCGAACGACACCCGGGTGCCGGGCGCGCCCGCCGCGGCGGGCATCATCTTCACCCGCTCCAGCGCTTCTTTGACTCCGCGCGGGCTGAGCGGGTGCGCATCGGTGAACGCACGCACGAGTGTGGCGGCGACGTCACGGTTGACCACCGGCACGCAATATTCGGGACGCCTGCCGCCGTACTTTTGGGCGTAGCGGTCGAGGAAGTCCTGACCGAGCCGATTCTCTTCGTCGTACTGGTCGACCCCGATCCAACCCATGAACGCGTTCCACATGATCGGGTTCACCCACGCGTTCTGGAAAGCCGTCGTGGTGAATCTCGGTGGGTCCCAGTCGACGGCCTGCAACGCCGGGTTGATGAACACGATCCCGAATCCGAAGCCCAGATGAACGATAGCTTCCGCCTTCGCATCGTGAAGGGTACGCACGGCTTCATTGATGTCCTGCGCGGTCTGCGCGATAGCCGCTTCCGCGACGATGCGAATACTCCTGCGCCGACACGCGTTTCGCAGATTTTTCAAGTAGCTTTCGCCGATCAGATTCTGCTCGACGAGAACTCCGATTTCGGAGAGTCCGCGTTTGGCAACGAGGTCCGCGATGAAGATCGGCTCGTCGGTCATAGAGCCCTGCGGGAAAGAGAATGTCCATTCGCCCAACCAGTCGTCGGTGCCGGTGACGCTGATGGCCGGGACCTTGAATCTCTCCTCGATCGCTTCGCGTGTCGGCACGCAGTTGTCGGTGATGTGCGGCCCAAACACCACGAGACAGCCTTCGTCGACGAGCTCACCGAACGCATCGATCACCGCCTTGACCGATCCCTTGGGCAACCCCTCCACTTCGCGATAGATCATCTGTACGGGCCGGTCCATCAACCCGAGTTCAACGGCCTCGGAGAATATGAGGTCGAAGCACCGCGTGAAGTCCGCCAGCATCTCCTCGGGGAACCCCGGTGGGAGCGTGAAGTCCATCAGGTAGCCGACCTTGATCGGCTCTGCGCTGCTTTCGTAGGACATCTGACCTCCCAGGTGACAAACGCAAGCGCGCGATCCGCAAACCTAATATTTGTTCAGACCCTAGCGGTGGCGGTATACAGCGTCAATCATCGGACTCATCCGCCCCGACGAGATAGATCTCGATCATCTCGTTGAGAGCTTTGCCCACACCCACGTCGTCAGTGAGCGGCCCAGCGATCGCAGCCCGAGCCGCCTCTCGCATCGTCAGGCCCTCTGCGACAAGCCTGCCCGCCGCGATGAGCACGCGAGTCGATGCGACCTCGCGCAGCCCGCCGGCTTCCAGGCGGCGAGTGGCCTGCCCGAAGCGGACCAGCTC
The DNA here is from genome assembly GCA_963784665.1 of uncultured Actinomycetota bacterium. Taxonomy (GTDB): domain Bacteria; phylum Actinomycetota; class Actinomycetes; order Mycobacteriales; family Mycobacteriaceae; genus Mycobacterium. The sequence goes on along the minus strand of CAWASA010000010.1, from coordinate 596,733 downwards.
GGAAGCGGTGGCGCCGTCCACGCCCGCCTCGTGTGCAACGATCCCCTCTTCGACATCGGCTGCGGGGAAACCGAATTCGATGGCGACCATCCGCTGACGTGTCGAATCCTTGAGGTCCTTGAGCACGCTCTGATAGCCGGGGTTGTAGGACACCACAAGGCCGAATCCGGGCGCCGCGTCCAGCGTGACACCGAGACGCTCGATGGGCAACTGCCGCCGATGGTCCGCAAGCGGATGCAGCACCACGGTCGTGTCCTGTCGGGCCTCCACCACTTCGTCCAAATAGCAGATCGCACCCTCACGCACCGCCCGGGTCAGCGGACCGTCCGTCCACACCGTCTCGTCGCCCCGCAGCAGATACCGGCCGACCAGGTCCGCGGTGGTGAGGTCGTCATGGCAGGCGACGGTGATCAGCGGCCGACCGAGATCGTAGGCCATCGCCTCGACGAAGCGCGTCTTGCCGCAACCCGTCGGCCCCTTCAGGACGAGTGCCAGACCCTGGCGGTAAGCCGCCTTGAAAATGGCCTCTTCGCTGCCGACCGCCTTGTAATAGGGCCGTACCATCTCCGCCTCCGGGGTCGCGCCGTTCCGGCAAGCAAGCCCGGACTCGTTGGCCATAGCTTCCCTTCTGATACTCCCGGCGATTGGAGCCTAACCGGAACAGATGTTTGTTTCAAGTGCCCTGACGAGCTGGTCCGGAACAATGGTGCGCCAACTCCGTTCTGGGACTTGGCATCAGGAGAGTTGGCCAGATCAGGGTGTTCGTCACGACACCTTCCGCCGAACCTCTGCCGAGCGCAGCGCGGACCGGAACAGTGGTCCTATCACACCGGCGAGTTGATCTGGGCGCGCGATGCTCGCATGTGCGGTGTTGCCGAACACTCTGCGCAGCGATTGCACGTCGGTTCCCGCGCCGATCGTCAGGCATACGCAGCCAGTGCCCCGGCGGCGGGCCTCGGTCAAAGCGCGGCGCGCGTCAGCGGCACCGTAGGCCCGCTCGTATCCGTGGTCGTATGCGAGTCCGTCGGACAGCACCACCAACAGCCGGCGTGACGTACCTCCGCGCGTCTCCAAGACCGCCGAGCCGTGGCGGATGGCCGCGCCGAGGCGCGAGTAAGCGCCGGGTTCCAGGCTGTTGAGCCGCCTCATGACTTGGGCGTTTAGGTGGTCGTCAAACCGTTTCACGGGCACCACGCTCACCGCGCGCCGGCCCTGCGAGTAATAGCCGTAGAGCGCAACCCGGTCACCCAGGTCGTGCAGTGCGACGGTGAGGTCGGCGACCGCCGCACGCTGTTGTTCGTGCACCGTCCTCCCCACCGTTCCGGGCTCCGCCGACGACCCCGATACATCGAGAAGGAGCAGCACCGACAGGTCGCGCCGGCTCCGCAGGCTGTCGAGATACACCGCCTCGTCGGGCACCGACCCGGCCCGCACCTCGACGCGGGCCTCGACCGCTGCGTCGATATCGATGTCGTCACCCTGCGACTGGCGGTGGCGACGGTGCAGACCCATTCCAAGCCGCGATAGCGGCCGCCGCACGCCGATGGCATCGACGATCGCCTGAGTCGCCGATACCTTGATCTTCGGCTCGACCTCCCGCACGGTGCACCACGCGGGCCGGTAGCTCTTGCGCGTGACGTCCCATTCCGGATACCTCACGCCGTCCGCGGCGACTTTAGCTTCGTCGTCGTTGACGTCCTCGCTCGAGGTTGACGCCAGCGACGATACGGCTTGCAAACCGCGGATTCCCGAATTCGTGCGGTTCGTGCGATACGTCGGGGTATCCGCGCCAGGCGATCCGCCGCCGCTACTACGCGACTTCCGTGTTGAAGACAGCATCTTCTTCAACCACTTGCCTATGAATCCGCCCCCGCCGACGGGGCTGGTGAACATATCTGGATCGTCGGATTCGTCGAATTCGCCGTCGTCGAGCTCCTCTAATTCCTTCGCGCGCTCCTGATTGCGAAGGCCTCGCGGGACATGTCCGGGATCCGCCTGGTCCTGTTGTTTGGCCGCTCGGGAGCACACGGCCAGTACCTTCGCCGCACGGATCACGCCGAATTCCGGCGCCGGGTCGTCGAGCCTTGTCCGTCCCTCGGCAATTCTCAGCGAAGCGGCGGGCGATTCGCTGCGACTCGCGATGTCGCGGTTGCCCACCGACGCCAGGATGCCTGGTAGCAGTTCGCTATTGGTGACCAGGGCGCGGTGACCTTCGACCGCCAGATAGCGCCTGGCCAGCCGAGGGTGTCGGACCAGGGGACGCACGACATCGGGGTCCAGGCTGCCGGCCGCGATCATCGAGGCTTGCACGGCAATCGCCTCGAGATTCGCGCGGGCTCGCGCGGCAGCATCGATGTAAATCGTCTGGCCGTCCGTCCACGAAGGTTCACCCGGTGGCAGTTCGGCGACAGCCACCGGTCGGCCCGCAAGTGCAGAGGCAAGCATGCCGAGGCCCTGCAACCGATCGCCACGAGCGTCGTCTGCCACGCCCGACCTCCGAACCACAGGAGCTTGTTGACCAAATATCTGTTCCAGCGTAGGGTGCGGTTCCACCTGCGGTCAATCAGATCAGGCAGTCGGTTGCACTTGCTCAGGAGCACACCATGATTGACTTCACCGGCCGGGTGGCTGTGGTCACCGGCGCCGGCCGCGGACTCGGTCGGCTGTACGCGCTGGACCTCGCCCGCCGCGGCGCTGCGGTGGTAGTCAACGACCTCGGCGGCTCGATGCGTGGCCTCCCCGATGAAGGCGCCGACTCTAGTGTCGCCGATGCAGTGGTCGACGAGATCAGGAAGGCGGGTGGCACGGCAATCGCCTCCCACCAATCGGTCGACAGTCCCGCAGGCGGCCAAGCGATTATCGACGCTGCCGTGGGCGCATTCGGGCGCCTCGACGCGGTCATCAGCAACGCTGGGATTTTCGGCAGTGTGCCATTCGAGGACCTCTCGCCCGACGAGTGGACTCGAATGCTGCGCGTACACGTCGACGGCGGCTTTTTTCTGGCTCAGCCCGCGTATCGCGTGATGAAGAACAACGGGGGCGGACGATTTGTGTTCATCTCGTCCTCCGCCGGCATCTTCGGTCAGCCCATGGCGGCTCACTACGCCGCGGCGAAAGCTGGCCTGGTGGGCTTGACGAACGTGATCGCGATCGAAGGCGAAGCGCACGGAGTACTCGCCAATTCCGTTATGCCCACTGGTTTCTCGCGAATGGTTACGGAGACGGTTGGTGACGAGAAGTTCCTCGCCGAATCCGGCTTCATGCGGGCCATTAGGCCCGAACTCGTCGTGCCGCTGGTGACCTTCCTCGCGAGCAGTGCCTGCACGTTCACCCACCGTAACTATTCAGCCGCCGCCGGACGCTACGCGCGGGTGTTCGTCGGCCTAAGCGAAGGGTGGCTGGCAGACGCCCAGACCGATCCGACAGCGGAAGATATCGAGACAAATCTCGAGCAGATGTCATCGACCGAGAAGTTCTTCGTGCCGGCGTCGATCGTCGATGAGGTGCTGGATGTGTGTGAGCGACGCGGCGTCAACGCGATGCCAGACGACGCTGATGTCGCATTCCCTGAACCCCAACGCAACAGGAGCTGATCGTGGATAACGAGTTGCGAGACCAGGTCAAGCGCCTCACCGACCGCGCGGAGATCTACGACTGCATGCAGCGCTACGCGCGCGGAATCGACCGGCAAGATCGTGCACTCTTGCGATCGGCCTACCACGACGGCGCCATCGACGACCATGTCGGATTTGTAGGCGATGTAGACGATTTCATCGACTGGGCACTCGCCTATCACAGCAACCAGACGCGATACCAGCACTATCTGCTGAACCACACCGTCGACATCGACGGCGACGAAGCCCACGCCGAGACCTACTACCTGTTCATCGGGACCGACCGCGAACCGGCAAATCACATGACGATCTCCGGCGGTCGTTATGTAGATCGTCTAGAGCGGCGCGACGGAAGTTGGGCGATCGTCGATCGCGTCTGCCTCGTGGAATTCATGAAGGAATCGCAATCGCTGCTCACCGAGGAAGCCATCGCAATGGTCCCAGGGACGCGCACCGGCCGCCACGATACGACGGACCCCTCATACGATCGACCGCTCGCGGCGTCGCGCGTAGTCACGAACGTTGTTGACCAAATATCTGCTCAAACGTAGAGTCCGGCTTGGTCGCAGTCAATCGCGAAGCGAGCCAACAAAGACCGCTCAGCTTAAAGAGCCAGAGTTAAGGAAAAGTGGACTTCTCGTACCCAGCGGAAGTGGAACAGTTCCGCATCGAGCTGCGCGACTGGCTGTCCGCGAACCTGACCGACGAGCTGGTGGCCGCCCGTCGGCCGCCCGGACGCGACGATGCCGCAATCGAGATGCTGCGCGCTTGGAGCCGGACGATGGCCGACGCGGGGTGGGCCGCTGTCTCTTGGCCTCGCGAGTACGGCGGCCGCGGAGCGACAGTTCTCGAGCAACTGGTCTACACCGAAGAAACCACACGCGCGCGAGCCCCGATGCCGCTCAACGTCATTGGGTTGAATAACATCGCGCCGGCCATCATGCAATACGGTACCGAGGCCCAGAAGCTCACGTTGCTCCCCCGCATGATGCGCGCCGACGATATCTGGTGCCAAGGGATGTCGGAGCCCGAAGCGGGGTCCGATCTCGCGGCACTGCGCACCCGCGCGGTGCGGGATGGTGACGACTTCATCGTCAACGGCCAGAAGATCTGGACCTCGCTCGGGCATCGGGCGGACTGGTGCCAGCTGTACGTGCGCACCGATCCCGACGCACCGAAGCACAAGGGGATCTCCTGCCTGATTGTCGACATGACACTGCCCGGCATCGAAGTCCGTCCGCTAGTCACACTCAACGGCGACGCCGATTTCGCCGAGGTGTTCTTTCACGACGTGCGGGTGCCGGCAGACGCGTTGCTTGGGCCGCTGAATGCCGGCTGGCAGGTGGCCACCACCACGCTCAGCCACGAGCGCGCCGGGGCCGCCAGGTTGTACGCAGAGATGCAGGTAAGGCTCGAAGAGCTGGTGAACGATCTCGCCACGGCCGAGGACGGAAGGGCGCGCGCCGCCCTTGAAGACCCTGTGACGCTGCGGCGCCTCGGCGAAATCGCGGTCCGCATCAAGTATCTCGAAGTCCTGTGCCAGCGGTCGATCTCGGCGACACTGCATGGCGGCTCGGACAATACCGTCTTGGGGTCAGCCAGCCTCGCCAAGACCGTGTGGGGTGAAATCGGGCAGGACCTGGCTGCCCTGGCCTTTGACGTGCTGGGTACCCGCGGCGCGGGCGCGCCGTGGGCGAACTACCGTCTGACGTCGCGCTCGCTGACCATCGCGGGCGGCACAAGTCAGATAAACAAGAACATCACCGCGCAGCGGGTACTCGGGTTGCCGCGCAAATGAACCTCGAACTCACCGACGAGCAGGTAGCGCTGCGCGATACCACGCGGCGCTTTCTCACCGAAAAGGCACCGATTTCGGACCACGTGCGACCACTGCTCGACGATCCGACCGGCAACGATAAAGCGGTGTGGCGTGGTCTTGCCGATCTCGGAACAACCGGCCTACTGGTACCGGAGGAGTACGGCGGGGCCGGCATGACGATGGTGGAGGCCGGCATCGTTGCCGAAGAGCTAGGCGCCGGGCTGCATCCGGGGCCGTGGTTGTCGACCGCGGTAGCCGCCACACGGGCACTGACCCGGCTCGGCGCTAAAGATTCTGCGGCGGAGCTGTTGAGCGGGATCGCGGACGGCACCACAGTCGCCACCATCTGCTTCCTGGATTACGAGAACACTTCCGTTGCCGCGGGCCGCCAGGGTAACCAAATCGTGTTGCGGGGCGAGATCGCCGGGGTGCCCGACGCCGCTGCCGCCGATGTGCTGTTAGCACTCGCCGAGGATTCCGAAGGCACTGGGCTTTTCGCGGTGAAGACCGACTTGTCCGGGATTTCAGTCGCGCGCGAGCGTGGTATCGACCAGACCCGCAAGCAGTTCCGTGTCACGTTCGACGCAGCACCCGCGCAACGACTGGCTGCGGCTCCGCCGGAAGACGTAGCGGCGGTGATTGACGACGTGCTGATCGCGGCTGCCGCCGACGCGCTCGGCGCCGCGCGCGCAGTCATGGACCTCGCCGTCGAATACGCGAAAACCAGAAAGCAATTCGGCCAGGCGATCGGTTCGTTCCAGGCGATCCAGCATCTGTGTGTTGACATGTATGAGACCGTCGAGCTGGCCCGCAGCGGTGTGATCCACGCGCTGTGGGCCTCAGATGCGTTCCCGGCCGCCGACCGAGCTTGCAGTGAGCGGCATCTTGCTGCGCTTCGGGCCAAGGCGTTCGCCGGGCGACTGGCCACCGTGGGCGACACCGCCATCCAGGTGTTGGGCGGCATCGGCTACACCTGGGAGCACGATGCTCATCTTTACCTCAAACGCCTGCTGAGCTGGAGCGCGCTTCTCGGTAGGCCCGACCGGTACCTCACTGAACTCGGTGCGCGCCTTGCGAAGAGAGGTCAGCTACCGGAAGCATCGGCCGCAGGAGCGCAATGATGGAGATCGAGTACCTGCTCACCGCAACCCCGTCAGCACGCAAGTCGCTCGACCTGGATGCGCCCGTCGACCTCGGGGACATCCGCGAGTGCCTGCGAATCGGATTACAGGCCGCGAACGGGTCGAATGCCCAGTCGTGGCGGTGGCTGGTCGTCGCTGACCCCGTGTTACGGGGCAAGATCGCCGAGCTGTATCGCGACGCCTATCTGCTCAGGGTAGGTGGGCAAATGCTTGCCGACCTCATGCCGGCCGGCACACCGGAGCGCCGGATCATGTCGTCGACGGAGTGGTTGGTCGAGAACATGGCGAGGGTGCCGCTGCTGGTAATCCCTTGCTATCAGCCGTACCTGCCGCGCATCGAGGGCGACGAGTCGTTTCACCAGGCAACGCTGTACGGCTCAATCTTCCCGGCGGTGTGGAACTTTCAGCTGGCCTTGCACACCAAGGGATACGGGACATGCATCACGACGCTGCACCTGCACCGAGAAGGGGAGGTCCGGCAGCTGCTCGAGATTCCGGAAACTTATGTCCAGGGTTGTCTGCTACCAGTGGGCCGCCTCCGTGCCGGGCACACATTCCGACCAGCCCGTCGGCGGCCTGTCGACGAGGTGGTCGCACGCGACGGCTGGAACGGCCCCGCGCTCTAGAATGGGGCTGTCGCCGCTTTAGGCAGCGCATTCGTTGTGCACAGTCTGATAGCCTTTAACAAAGATTTGGTTCGGTGAGAGGACGAATGCGAATGTTCGCGAATTTGCAGCCGTCCGGATCTGCGCACCGCTAATCATGGCGAAGGCCGACTCATTGCCAAAGCGCCGGCCGTCGGCCGCCGACCGTATGGAGCGAGCCGGCGGCACAGCTGATTCCGGGACACGCCGCGCCGAGATCCTCGCAACTGCGGCGTCGTTGATCGCATCTTCGGGATTGCGGACGTCGTTGCAGGAGATCGCCGATGCAGCAGGCATTCTTCCCGGCAGCTTGTATCACCATTTCGAGTCCAAAGAGGCGATCCTTGTCGAGTTGATCCACCGGTATCAGGACGATCTGGATCGTATCGGACAGGTCGCGCTGGCACGATTGGACGAACCCGATCCCCGTCCGGCTGCTGAGCAGATCATCGAGCTGGGATCGGCGATCGCCAATTGCGCCGTGCAACACCGGGCCGCGCTGCAGATGTCGTTCTACGAGGGCCCGAGCACAGATCCGGAATTGGTGAAGCTGACGCAGCAGCGGCCCATGGCGATTCAGGAGGCGATGCTGCAAACGCTGCGCGCCGGCAGGTGGAGCGGCTACATCAAACCCGAAATCGATCTTCCCACTTTGGCCGACCGAATCTGTCAGACCATGCTGCAGGTCGGCCTTGACGTCATGCGCCATAAATCTCCCGCCGACCAGGTGGCCGGGCTGCTGTGCCGAATCATTCTGCAGGGGTTGGCAGCCCGGTCGCCCACTGACTCGGCGTTGGACCGGTCCAACGCCTTTGCCGCCGCCAATGAGGTCATCGAGACATGGTCCGACGACGTCGACGCCGACCCCAGCGACAAAGCGGCAATCGTCCGCGCAGTAGCACGAACAGAATTCGGCCGCAGAGGATACGAGGTCACCACCATCAGGGACATCGCATCGGCGGCCGGCCTTGGCACCGGAACCGTCTATCGGGTGATCGGATCAAAGGACGAACTCCTCGCCTCGATCATGGAATCCTTCGGGAAGAAGGTTGAGGCCGGTTGGGTCAGCGTGCTGCGCTCGGATGCCACAACCATCGAAAAGCTGGACGCGCTGAGCTGGGTCAACGTCAATGCGCTCGATCGCTTTTCCGACGAGTTCAGGATTCAGCTCGCCTGGATGCGGCAATCACCCCCCGATACGCCCAACCCGGGTTGGTTATATGCCACCCGACTTCGGCAGATGAAAACGCTTCTCTCCGAGGGGATCCGGTCGGGGGAGATAGGTGTCGACGCTCCGTCCACCGCGATGTTGGCACGGTGCGTCATCGGCCTGCAGTGGATACCGGAGAACATTCTTGCCGACGTTGGCAAACGCGCGGCACTGGTACATGCCCGTGACACGGTTTTGCGAGGCGTTGCGGTGCGGGGCAAGTAGGTATTGAACCAAATAACTGTTCTTCATACAGTAGGGCAGTTAGTAATGGCCTCGTAATGGCCCAAGAGAGGAACTCAATGTCTGTTATCGATCGGTTGAGGTATGACGGCAAGCGGGCGCTCGTTGTCGGCGGGGCGACCGGCATGGGCGCCGCGGCGGCCAAGTCGGCCGGGGAGCTCGGCGCTGAAGTCATCGTGATGGACTACGCGCCGGTGAACTACGACGTCGCCCAGGCTCTGCAGGTCGACCTGCGCGACCCGGCCTCGATCGACGCCGCGCTCGAGCAGGTGGGCGGCCCGGTCCATGCGCTGTTCTCCGCCGCCGGAGTCGCCGAGGGGCCGGACCTGATGAAAATCAACTTCATCGGCCACCGCTATGTCATCGAGCGCCTGCTCGACAAGGGCTGGCTTCCCTCCGGCTCGGCGATCTGCTTCATCTCCTCGGTGGCCGGCATGGGGTGGGAGAACGATCTGCCCTTGCTACAGGAGTTCCTGGCCACGCCCGACTTCGCGGCGGCCCAAGAGTGGGTGTCGGCGCACGAGGCGGAGGGCATCATCCACTACGGGTTCAGCAAGAAGGCCGTCAATGCCTATGTGGCAACACAGGGCTATCCCCTGCTGAAGAAGGGCATCCGGATCAACGCGATCTGCCCGGGCCCGACCGACACACCGCTGGCGCAGGCCAACGCCGACCTGTGGCTCACTTTCGCGCAGGACTACCGCGACGAGACCGGTTCCAAAGTCCACACCCCGGAGCAGATGGGCGATGTCATGGCGTTTCTCAACAGCGCCGCCGCCTTTGGCATCAACGGGATCACGCTGCTGGTGGACTACGGGCACACCATGGCATCGCTCACCGGGGCATACCCACCGGGCAAGCCCATCATCGATCTGATCATGGGACGCGTGCAGCTGACGTAGCGGTAGCTTCGGAGGCATGGCACGAATCGTCATCATCGGTGGACACGGCAAGGTCGCGCTGCAGCTGGCCCGCATCCTGACCGAACGCGGCGACGAGGCCAGTTCGGTCTTCCGCAACCCCGACCACTCCGACGACGTCGCGGCCACCGGTGCCCGGCCGGTGGTGGCCGACATCGAGCAGATGGATACTGACGCGCTGGCCGGCCTGCTGGCCGGCCACGATGCGGTCGTCTTCTCCGCCGGGGCCGGCGGCGGCAACCCGACGCGAACCTACGCCGTCGACCGTGACGCGGCGATTCGGCTGATCGATGCCGCCGCGCAGGCGGGTGTGCGGCGGTTCGTGATGGTGTCTTACTTCGGCGCGGGTCCAGATCACGGTGTCCCGCAAGATGATCCGTTCTTCCCGTATGCGGAGGCCAAGGCCGCCGCGGACGCTCATCTGCGTGTCAGTGACCTGGATTGGACGGTGCTGGGCCCAGGCCGGCTCACCCTCGAACCGGCCACCGGCCGCATCGTCGTGGGCGAGGGAAAGGGCGAGGGAAAGGGCGATGTGTCCCGAGCCGACGTCGCGCTCGTCGTGGCCGCTGTGCTGGCAGACAATTCGACCATCCGCCGCACCGTCGAATTCAACAACGGTGATGTCCCGATCGCCGACGCGCTGGCAACCTGACCCGGCATTCTCGGGCCGTCCGACCGGCAGAGTAAACTCCGCTACGCAGCTGGTCTGCTGTCGCCGCAACCGTGGCGCCGGCATCGAGCGAGGCAGGTTAGTAATGCCTCGTGAGAGGGAACCCGGTGAGAGTCCGGGACTGTCCCGCAGCGGTATGCAGGAACGACCGCCGTCAACAGCACTGGTCACTGGGTTAGCCCGAAGATTGGGAAGCGACGGCCATTAGGAGCACCACCCGGGTGCGCGCCTGCGAGTCCGAAGACCTGCCGGCTGTGCCGGGCGCGCCGCGTCCGGCGGCTCATCGCCTCGTGGAATGGGCGTTTGGCTGTACGCGTTGCGGTTGTGCATCGAAGGTGCACCCCGTAAAGCGCATTGGCTACGCGTCCGCCGGCGGTGACCACCCCCGTCGATTGATTAGGACGAGATCGTGACCTCTCAACCATTCACCGCTACGGTTACCGGCTCCCCGCGCATCGGCCCGAAACGCGAACTCAAACGCGCGACCGAAGGCTACTGGGCTGGACGCACCAGCCGATCGGAACTGGAGTCCGTCGCCGCGACATTGCGCCGCGACATGTGGTCGGGCCTAGCGGGCGCCGGCCTCGATTCCGTGCCGGTGAACACCTTTTCCTATTACGACCAAATGCTCGACACGGCAGTCATGCTCGGCGCGCTGCCGGGCCGGACCGCAAATATCTCCGACGACTTGGACCGATATTTCGCCCTCGCGCGCGGCAACAACGACATCGCGCCGCTGGAGATGACAAAGTGGTTCGACACCAACTACCACTACCTGGTTCCCGAGATCGAGCCCGCAACCCGATTCACGCTCAACCCCGACAAGGTGCTTTCCGAATTGAAAGAAGCTCTCGGACACGGGATTACCGCGCGTCCGGTGATTATCGGCCCGATTACTTTCCTGCTGCTGAGCAAGGGCATCAATGGCGCCGGCGCACCGATCGCCCGGCTCGAGGAGCTGATGCCGATCTACTCCGAGCTGTTGTCGTTGCTCGCCGACAATGGCGCGCAGTGGGTGCAGTTCGACGAGCCCGCACTGGTGACCGACATCTCGCCCGACGCGCCCGCACTGGCCGAGGCCGTATACAACGCGCTGGGCTCGGTGGGCAACCGGCCCGCTATCTACGTCGCCACCTACTTCGGCGACCCCGGCGCCTCCCTGGCGGGGCTGGCCCGTACACCCATCGAAGCGATCGGTGTCGACTTGGTCGCCGGTGCCGACACGGCGGTGGCGGCGGTGCCTGAGCTGGCCACCAAAACCCTGGTGGCCGGCATCGTCGACGGACGCAACGTCTGGCGTAATGACCTGGAGTCGGCGCTGAGCAAATTGGCGACCCTGCTGGGTTCAGCTGCCACAGTGGCGGTTTCGACGTCATGCTCGACGCTGCACGTGCCGTACTCACTGGAGCCTGAAACTGGGCTGGACGACAACCTGCGCAGCTGGTTGGCGTTCGGACGGGAGAAAGTCACCGAGGTGGTGACGCTGGCGCGCGCGCTTCGCGAAGGACGCGACGCGGTCGCCGACGAGATCGCGGCGTCCAATGCCGCCGTGGCCTCCCGTCGCAGCGATCCACGGCTGCACAACGAGCGGGTGCGGGCCAGAATCGCCTCGATCGTCGCGTCGGGTACCCACCGCGGCGATGCGGCGCAGCGCCGCGCCAAACAGGACGCGCGCCTGCACCTGCCCCCGCTGCCGACAACGACGATTGGCTCCTACCCGCAGACGTCGGCGATCCGCAAGGCGCGCGCCGCTTTTCGGGCTGGCGAGATCGACGAGGCCGAGTACGTCAGCAGGATGAAGCAGGAGATCGCCGACGTCATCAAGCTGCAGGAACAACTGGGGCTCGATGTGCTGGTGCACGGCGAGCCGGAGCGCAACGACATGGTGCAGTACTTCGCCGAGCAGTTGGAGGGATTCTTCGCCACGCAGAACGGCTGGGTGCAGTCTTACGGCAGCCGCTGCGTGCGTCCGCCGATCCTGTACGGCGACGTGTCCCGGCCCCACCCGATGACAGTCGAGTGGATCACCTACGCACAGTCCCTGACCGACAAACCGGTCAAGGGCATGTTGACCGGCCCGGTCACGATCTTGGCCTGGTCGTTCGTCCGCGACGACCAGCCGCTGGCCGACACCGCCAACCAGGTGGCGCTGGCCATTCGCGACGAGACCGTGGACCTGCAGGCCGCGGGTATCGCGGTCATTCAGGTCGACGAGCCCGCGCTGCGTGAGCTACTGCCGCTGCGTCGCGCCGAGCAGGACGACTACTTGCGTTGGGCCGTAGGGGCTTTCCGCTTGGCCACCTCCGGCGTCGCCGACTCGACGCAAATCCACACTCATCTGTGTTACTCGGAATTCGGTGAGGTGATTGGGGCCATTGCCGACCTGGACGCAGACGTGACTTCCCTCGAGGCGGCGCGCTCACACATGGAGGTGCTCGACGACCTGAACTCGGTCGGCTTCGGTAACAGCGTCGGCCCGGGCGTCTACGACATCCACTCGCCCCGGGTGCCCAGCACCAACGAGATGGCCGAGTCGCTGCGCGCCGCGTTGAGAGCCGTACCGGCCGGGCGGTTGTGGGTTAACCCCGACTGTGGGCTCAAAACCCGCAACACCGACGAGGTGACGGCGTCCCTGCAGAACATGGTGGCCGCAGCGCAGGAGGTCCGGGCCGGGGCCTAACTTCCGGGCCACCAGCGTAACGCCATTGCGACAATCGAATTGAAATCTCGCAGTGGCGTTACGCTCGAAGCTATTCGGACAATACCTGGACGGGGACGTCGTCGGCCCAGGGTTGCCGGGTCACCATGTCGGCGACCTTGACCACGCCGTGCTCGAATTCGCCAGTCGCCGCATCCACCAGCCGATAGGCCTGGGTCTGCCTGTGGATCGGCTGCGCGTCGAGCAAGACCACGCGCACTTCCCCCGGCTCGAAGTGGCAGCGCTCCTGCATCGCGGCGATCAGCTGCTCGTTGTGCATGTGGCCGTCACCGAAATTCCAGCCGATGGCGGTGCTGCAGATTCGCTCACCGTCGGTGATGACGTAGTCGTCCTCGTTCTGGCCCGCCATGGCGCGGTGCGCCAATGTGAACAGCGCCCGGCCGTGAGTGTTGAACCCGCGGAATGCATAGCCCATGTAGATCGGAATCTGCGCCGCCTCGGGGCTGCCGTAGAACCGCTCCAGCTGGGCCTGCGGCATGCTGGCGATCGCCACGATGCCCCTGCTGATCTTGTCGTTCGCCGAGGGCTTGACACACCACAGCGTGGTGTCCCAGTTGCCGGCGTAGTACCGCATGCCCGGCAGGAACGAGATCTTGCGCGGGAACATATTGCCCAGCACGACGATTCCCGCGACCACCACGAACAGGATCGCCACCACCACCGGGTGTTTCAGGTCGGTCAACCCCAGGCTGGCGTGCGCGACGAACAACGACAACAAGCCGAAGATCATGAAAACGTTCCACTCCAGCGGCACCCCCATCGGGATCGACACGAGGATTCCCAGGTGGAAGCACACCATCACGAAAGCGGCCACGGCCGTCGGCCAGCCGCCGTGGCAGAAGAACAGCGGCAGTGGCACCAGCATCTCGATGGCGGTACTCAGGTGAGCCAAGAGCCGGGAGAGCCGCCCGGGCCGCAGATCGTCCGGGAACTTCTCGAAGAAGCGCCGTTTCAGCCACTTCGGCCGCGCCAGCGGGTTGTTGGACATCATCGTGGAGATCACGAACGGGAAGTGCTTGTTGAGCTTCGACGTGGCTGCGCCCATCCAGATCACCAGGAACACCACTTTGGACGCGACGATCATGTCGACGCCGCCGAACAGGAAGGTCACCGCCATTGTCGCGTAGACCTCGCCACGGGCGGCCAGAAAGATCACCCTGTCGCGCAGCCCGAGCACCCCGAGAATCAGCAGGACCAGCACGATCTTCCATCCCGGCAGCAGCCCGACCGTGGTGCCCAGCTCCGGTACCGGTCCGGTGCCATCCGAGAACAACGCCCCCAACGTCACCAGAAGCAGCAGCCCATACAGCGCGACATCAATCGGGGTGCGCTTAGTGCCCTTGGTCAGCGGAACCCGATCCGGCCACGGTGGCAGCCGGATAGTGCCGAACCGCATCCAGTACAGAATCGAGCCCATGGGCGGGAAGAACCGGTTGTTCAGCGGCCCGAAGCCACATCCCAGCCCGATCACCTCGAACAACATCGTGTAGAGCACGACCTTCTCGAAGACAATCGGCTCCGACCACCACGACGCGACGCCGGTGAACCCGTTAATGCCCTTGGTGGTCAACGCGAATAACCATGCACCGAGGATGTAGAGCAGGATTTTGGCGACGTAAAAGAGGTGCAGCGCGACCGGCGTGCCAAAACCCACCTCGGCCCAGTGCCTGGCCATCGGGCGGATCTTTTCGCTACGGGTGCCCTTGTTCCACTCGGCCATGTCGATCTGCGGCAGGTCGGGCTTCAGAAATCCCATGGTTTCACAGACTAGAACGTGTTCTAGGCGCGCGTGCTGATCTTCGGGCAAAGAATCCTTTGCCTGCGAGTTCTTGCCGGATACCGTGAAGTCGAGTCGGCGTGTGCATTAGGAGGCATCCATCATGAGCAGACTTCGGTTCGTCATCCTGGCAACGATCGCTGCCGTCGCACCGAGCGCTTTCGTCGCTGCAGGAGGTGTCGCCCGGGCCGACGCACCCGCGCCGGGTAATACGTGCACCGTGCTGCACGCGACCACCCAGGACGCCAATGGCAGGACGATGTGGTGCAACCCGACCATGACCGGCGCCCACATTCTGGTGTGGCAGTACGGCGGACCTTCGTAACCCGTAGCCAGCCGAATTTATTGCTTCCTAACCGGTTTCCGTCACCGAAAGATCCCCGGCGGAATCACCGGAGCCTGCTGTAGCACCAGCGGATCAACCACCACGTTCAGCGCACCCAGGGCGCCGGCCTCGAGATCGGGCAAAGAATCCACGGTGGACAAAAACCTATCCCGCTCCGC
Organism: uncultured Actinomycetota bacterium; assembly: GCA_963784665.1. Lineage (GTDB taxonomy): Bacteria > Actinomycetota > Actinomycetes > Mycobacteriales > Mycobacteriaceae > Mycobacterium. Next base: position 581,471 of record CAWASA010000010.1, on the reverse strand, counting down.
TGGTTTCACCACATCGCCAGCGAGCTCGGTGAATTTCTGCACGTACTGCCGGTGTTGGAACGGCCGGGCCCCCAACGGATGGGCATCGGCGACCGCCAGCTCGTCCAAGATCACTTCACCGCTCTTCATGGTGACCTGGGCACGCGCCCCGAGAGCCTTCTCAGCCGGATCGGTCGAGTGGTAGCGGCGGGTCCACTCGGGATCTTCGACCGTCGAGATCTTGCGCCATAGTTCGACGGTGTCGGGCCGGTGCGCCCGCTCGGGCGCGTAGGAGCGTTCGTGGTGCCAGCTGCCGTCTTGCAGCGCGACGGCGAAGATGTAGGGCAGCGAGTGGTCGAGCGTTTCCCGCGACGCGTCTGGGTCGAACTTCTGCGGGTCCCCGGAGCCCGTCCCGATCACGACGTGGCTGTGGTGGCTGGTGTGCAGGACGATGGTCGCGATCTGATCGAGGTCGCCTTCCAGATCACCAAAGCGCTCGCGCAGCCGCCGGGCCAGGTCGATCGGCGCCTGGCTCTGGTACTCCGCGGAGTACTCCTTGGTGTAGCTGTCCAGGATGGCGCGCTTGGGCTCGCCGGGCGCGGGCAACGGCACCTGGTATTCGCGCTCGGATCCACCCAGCAGCCAAGCGATCACGCCGTCCTCGCCCTCATAGATGGGCGCCGGAGACCCCTCGCCGCGCATCGCCCGGTCGACCGCCTCAATAGCGATCTTTCCCGCGTGCGCCGGGGCGAACGCCTTCCAGCTGGAGATCAAGCCTTTGCGAGATTGGCGGGTGCTGGTGGTCAGGTGCAGCGCTTGTCCGACCGCCTGGTAGATGGTCTCGGTGTCCAACCGCAGCATGGTCCCGATACCGGCGGCGACCGAGGGACCCAGATGCGCGACGTGGTCAATCTTGTGCTCGTGCAAGCAGATTCCGCGGGCCAGGTCAATGTGGATCTCGTACGCGGTAGCCAGACCACGGATCAGGTCGATGCCCGGCACGCCGAGCTGCTGCGCCACCGCGACGAGCGGAGGGATGTTGTCACCGGGGTGGGAGTATTCAGCGGCCAAAAACGTATCGTGGAAATCGAGTTCGCGTGCCGCGACGCTGTTGGCCCAGGCCGCCCATTCCGCCGAATAGGTACCGTCAACACCGAAGACCCTTGCCCCCGGCCGCGCGGAATGAGCCAGCGCCTGCTGCCGCGCCACTGTGACCGGCCGGCGCAGCACCGCCGCGGCGCTGACGGCGGCGTTGTCGATGATCCGGTTCACCACCATCTTCGCGGTTTCCGGCTCAACCGCGACCGGGTCGGCGGCGACGTCCGCAATCTTGGCGGCCAGGTGTTCACCGCGCGGGAAATCGTCAGAGCTGCGCCGCGCCCGAACCGTATGCATCAACACAATTCGCACACTATGCAAAACCGCCGGTAATGGGTGGGTGGTGGTGCACGAGAACGCGCGCCGAAATCCACGTGGACCCGCTACTGCCGGTGGCGTGAGTGACCTGGAAAAAGTGGCGCGCCGGCTGCCGGTGCCGGGCCGCCAGCTGATCAATCAGCTCGCCGGGCGGGCCACCCGGCCACACCTAGACCACGGCCAACCGAGAACTAATACCGTCCATCACCCCGGGAAACTCCTGGCGGACGAGGGAGACGACGGCCCCTGGCTACCCCGCTTGTTTGGCCGGCGGTCGGTAGAAGATCAGCAACTGGCCGATCGCCCCGGCGAGGCCAAGCACTACGGAGATCAGGAGACCGGGCCAGCCGTCGAACCAGTTCTTCCCGAAGATCAGCCAATCCAGGCTGAGCCTCCCGGCACCTAGCGTCGCCACGACAACGGCGCTGACCGCCAGCACCAGGTTGTACTCCCAGCCTTCTTTGACGATGAAGAAGCCGTTGGCGCGGTGCACGGTCCAGGCCGCGACCAGCATCAGCGAGACGAAGCCCGCCGCCGGGATCGGTGTGAGCAGCCCGGCCGCCAGGCCCAACCCGGCAGTCATTTCCGTCGTGGCGGCTACCGTGGCGTGAAACCTACCGGGCTTCATGCCGATGCTCTCGAACCACCGCGCGGTGCCCGGGATGCGGCCGCCGCCGAAGAACTTGTTGTAGCCATGCGCGGCCAATGTCAGGCCCAACACCAGCCGCAGGATCAATAACCCGACGTCGTAGGGAGTCATAAGTGCAAACCTAGATCATGCGGCGGATCGGATAACAGGAGCGCCGAGCAGCTAAGTCCAGTGATCCGTGTGGGAACATAGCGGGCGTTCCGACATTGGCCCGAAAAGTAGCTGAACCACAGGGGGTGGACCACGGCTCGTATCGCACGAACCAGCGGCGCCCACCACACTGCGTCAAGCGGGCGTGGGGCCGCGTCGATCGAGCATTCCGTGGTGTTGCTGGACGGCAAAGCGAATCACCCACGGCAGCTGCTGGGCAACAAGGGCCACGGCGTCGATGCAATGCGCCGGCACAATCTGCCGGTACCGCCTGCGTTCTGCATTACCACCGAGGTGGGTCTGCGGTATCTCGCCGATCCCCAGGCGACGATGGACGCGATCTGGGACGACGTGCTCGACCGGATGAGCTGGCTCGAAGCAGAAACGTCACGTACGTTCGGGCGGGGCACGCGTCCGCTGCTGGTCAGCGCGCGCTCGGGAGCCACGCAATCGATGCCGGGCATGATGGACACGATCCTGAACCTCGGCATGAACGATGCCGTCGAACGGGCACTGACTGCGTCCGGCGCTGCGGAATTCGCTCGCGACACCCGCCAGAGATTCACCGCCATGTACCAGCGCATCGTCGGCGCGGGTGACCAATACTCCGTGCCCACCGACCCCTATGCGCAGTTACGCGCCGGCATCGAAGCGGTATTCGCCTCGTGGAATTCGCCTCGCGCGGTTGCCTACCGCGCCCATTACGGCCTCGACGATCAGGAGGGTACCGCTGTAGTCGTGCAGGCGATGGTGTTCGGCAACCATGGTCCCAATTCCGGGGCCGGAGCATTCTTTTCACGCAACCCCATAACCGGCGACAACGAACCGTTCGGCGAATGGCTGCCCGGTGGCCAAGGCGACGACGTCGTGTCAGGATCGGTGGACGTCGAACCGATCATGGCCCTGCGCGACGAGCAACCGTTTGTCTACGACGAGCTGATGGATGCCGCGCATAGCTTGGAGCGGCTCGGGTCCGACATTCAAGAGATCGAGTTCACAGTCGAAGACGGCAAGCTTTGGTTACTGCAGACACGTGCGGCAGAGCGGTCGGCGCAGGCGGCGGTGCGGCTGGCACTGCAACTCCGGCACGAAGGGCTCATCGACGATTCGGAGACGCTGCGGCGGGTGACCCCGGCGCACGTACAGACTCTGCTGCTGCCCGCACTGCAGCCCGAAGTACGCTTGGCTGCACCGCTTTTAGCCAAGGGCCTGCCGGCCTGCCCGGGCGTGGCATCCGGCAAGGCGTACACCGATGTGGACGAGGCGTTGGACGCCGCCGAGCGGGGCGAGCAAGTGATCCTGGTACGCGATCACACCAGGCCGGAAGACGTCTCGGGCATGCTGGCAGCCCTTGGCATTGTCACCGATGTCGGCGGCGCCGCCAGCCATGCGGCAGTGGTCAGCCGTGAACTCGGCCGGGTGGCCGTAGTGGGCTGCGGCCGCGGAGTCGCAGCATCGCTGGCCGGCAAGCAGATCACCGTTGACGGTGCCGAAGGTGAAGTGCGCGAAGGCAATCTGAGCTTGTCCGCGTGGTCGGAGAACGATACGCCGGAGCTGCGTGAGCTGGCCGACATCGCGCGACGGATCAGCCCGCTGCGTGCACACGCAACCGGTGATCACCCACTGCTGGATAACACCTCCGAGGCCGCGGTGCGCGCGGTCATGAACAGCGGCTGTACAGACGTGGTTTCGGCCACCCCGCTGATCATCATGCTGACAGCGCTGCGCCTGGCACGTCGGGCCGCACCGTGACCGAATTGACGGTACTGCAGGCGGTCCGGCTAAAAGGTCGGGTAAGTCCCGCCGACCTGGCCGCGACATTGGACGAGGATCCCGGCGCCATTACCAACATCGTCGAGCAGCTAACTGCGTCAGGCCTGCTGATCGATGGCACGACGCTGCGGATCACCCGCACCGGCCGCGCCAGGCTGGAGACGTTGCTCGCCGAGGAGCGCAAGGACATCGACCCGGCCGCGATGGCCGCCGCTTACGACGACTTCCGCGCCGTGAACGCCGATGTCAAGGCCCTGTTGACGGATTGGCAGCTCAAAGGCGGCCCAGAAGGCAGTCCCAACGCCCACGATGACGCCGAATACGACGCCGCGGTATTGGCCCGCCTCGATGATGTGCACGCGCGCGTGAGGCCGATCATCGACGCGGCCTCAGCGCAGCTGCCGCGGTTGAACGCCTACTCGGCGAAATTGCTTGTGGCGCTGGCAAAAGTCAAGGCCGGCGAGACCGCATGGCTGACCAGGCCGCTCATCGACTCCTACCACACCGTGTGGTTCGAGCTGCACGAGGAACTGATCGGGGCCGTTGGCCTGACGCGGGAAGAAGCGGCCAGATCAGGTGACGCGCAGTAGCTACAGTGCCGCGTCGAGTAGCCGCAGGTACCCGTCGATGTCGGGAACGGCCGACTCTGCCGCGTGCACGCTGATCGCGATGGTGTCGCCGATGCCGTGCACCCCGTGAGTCAGGCCCATCACCGGGGACAATTCCGGATATCCGGCCGTCAACACCACCCGGGCGTCTCCGAAGCTCAGATCGGCTGCTCCGCGGTAAACACTGGACACCACGGTGTTGCCGGCCACCTGCGCCGGCCGGGCACCGGGATCGAAATGGGCGGCGCCCCAACGCAACAGCGGCGCAGGCAGCGCGGCGAAAGCCCTGTCGGCGGCGCGCGTCGCCGGATGTTCCAGGCGGCGCCGGCCGTTGGCCAGGTCGGCCGCGATCCGCTCAGTGCGGACACCTAAACCGAGCTTTGGGTACAGCCCCACAACGACGTTCGCGAAGTGGTTATGCGCGCGTGGCACACCGGGTTTCGCCATGGGTACCTCGGCACCCAGCGAAACGGCCGCGTCACCGAGCAGATCGGACAGTGCTGTGGACACCGCGCCTAGCACGCCTACCGTGACCGTGGGACCGGACAACTGCGAGCGGTGTCGCACCAGCGTGCGCACCGCACGGGCGCCGTCCGGGCGCGCATTCGTGGGCAGCAGCGGTCGCGACCCAGCCCCAGGTGCCAGCAGCCCTGCGCGGGTATCGCGCAGCAGCTGGCGATGGGTACGCGCCGCTTCGGCGGCCCGCCAGGGCAGGAAGCCCGCCGGCAGCCGTTGCACCTCGGGCACGGGGTCCGCCCGGCCGAAGAGCCAGGCCGCCATCGCCGAAGCTCGAGCACCGTCGGCCAGTGCGTGCGCGACCTGCATGACCGCAACGGTGCCCGGGCCGGTGACGCCCGGAATGCCGAGCACCGGGGTGAAGACATGCAGCCGCCAAGGCATCCGGCGAACGTCCAGCTGGTCATTGCCGAGGTCGACGACGCCCGCCAGGCAGCCGTGCCAGCTGTGGTCGGTGAGGTCGTGGCGAACAACCTGTTCGGGCACGACGGCCGTCGGCACCCACTGCGGGTAGGTCAGGCGACTGCCGTCAAGGACCCGCATCGTAAGCTCCGGGCACGCGCGCGCCCGCCGGTAGACCTGCTGGATGGCGCGCGAGCAATCTGCGGGTTCGCCGTCGAATGCGTAGAGCAGAAACTGGTCGTTGGGCATTTTGGCCGACATCCAGTAGAACTGCGCATCGACGGCCGCCATCCGGTGGGCCGCCACGCGTCAGCCGGGTGAGCCGATGAACGCAAGTACCAGGTCGGCGACCTTGTCTGGCTGTTCGAGCTGCAAGAAATGCCCGGCGTGTTCGACGATGGCGACCTCGCTGCCCAGCGGCAGCACCTTTTCGACCCACTGGGTGAAAGCCGGTGTCATGCAACCGTCGTCGCGGCCATGGAGGTATAGGCACGGCAGCACGGGCGCCTCGGTCCACAGGCGGTGCAGTTCCGCATAACGCGCCGGCGGCCGGGTGTTGCGGATCGTGGCCCGGTATGGTCCCAGTGCCGCCCGCCAGCTCTCTGGCGCCCCGATCGCCGCATCGACGTGGCGTAAATCCTCATCGGCCCGATAGCCCGGCGACCAGCGCCGCCAGAGTCGCGGCACCACCCAGGAGGCGGAACGCTCGGGCAACCGAGGTAATTGGAAGTACATGATGTACCAGAAGCGCAGCAGCTGACGCGGTAGGTGGCCGGCCAGCCGGGCCCGATCAGCCACGCCACCGCGCCGACGGAAGGCTGCAGACGGCGGCAGTGACATAATCACTGCCTTCACGAACGGACTGTCGGGCATCGCCGCCAGGCCGGCGGCAGAAGCGGCACCCCAGTCGTGACCGATCACCACATCACTCTCGGTGCCGCCCGCAGCCGAGCGCACGCGCAAGGCGTCGGCCATCAGAGCACCGACGTGATAACTGCCGTCGGCCGGAATCGACGACGGCGCATATCCGCGCATGAACGGGGCCACTACCCGCCATCCCGACTCGACAAGCCGTGGAGCCATTTTGCGCCACCCGTAGGGAGTGTCGGGGAAGCCGTGCAGGCACAACGCGATCGGGGCATCGCGCGGCCCCCAGGTGAGAGCCTTCAGGTCGCCGGCCGCGCCGGGCACATCGATCCAGCCTGGTTCAACCATCTTCACTCCCTGCTCGGCGCGTCCGCACGGACCAACCTAGCCCGTGTCGGCCCAAGACGCACCGACCGCAGTCGACAAGTCATCAAATCATCGCTACGGCAGAAGCTTTCGCCATTACTGCGCCGCGGCCTTCGCTGCTGCTCTCGCTAAGTCGGCGATGACAATCTTGCGCATGCCATACATTGCTTTGGTGGCCGCCGTCGCGCGGGCAGGATCGGGATCGCTGATCAATTCGTAGAGCCGGTCCGGGACGATCTGCCAACTCAGGCCGAAGCGGTCTTTCAGCCAGCCACATTGCGATTCCTCGCCGCCGTCGGTTAACCGTTCCCAGTAGTAATCGACCTCGTCCTGATCCTTACAGCTGACCGTGAAGGACACCGCTTCACTGAACGGGAACTGCGGGCCACCGTTGATCCCGATGAACCGAGTGCCGTCCAGCACGAAGCTGCCCGACAGGACCGTGCCCGGCTCGCCGGGTCCGGCATCGGTGGTTCGGTTGAAGCCTTCGACGTGCGAGTTCGGAAACACCGAGGTATAAAACCTGGCCGCCTCCTCCAGGTCGTGGTCGAACCACAGCGAGGGCGTGATCGATGGCATGGCGCTGCCTCCTTGGTGACTGTCGTAGGGGTCTTCGTCACTGATAGACCCGGGCGATCGCGAGAACTCACCGTGGCTTGCTGGCAAAGCTCGGCGACCACGCGGGAGGGTGCTTAAGCCACCTAGGTAACGTCAGAACGCGTGAGCGCCGTGAGCAGCAGCCCCCAGACGGTCGAGTTTTCCGGTGTCGATGGGATCACCCTGGTCGCCGATGAGTGGAACCGCGGCGCTGACACGGCGGACCGGCCGACCATCCTGATGCTGCACGGCGGCGGCCAAAACCGGTTCTCCTGGAAAAACACCGGCCAGATCCTCGCCGACGAGGGGTTCCACGTCATCGCCATGGACAGCCGCGGACACGGCGACAGCGATCGCGCCCCTGGCGCCGACTACGCCGTCGACACGTTGACCGCCGACGTCATGCACGTCCTCGATGCCATCGGACGGCCGGTAATGATCATCGGGGCGAGCATGGGCGGCTTGACCGGCATCCTCGCCGCTCACCAGGCCGGCCGGGACAAAGTGACCCAACTGGTCCTCGTCGACGTGGTACCTCGATTCGAGAAGAACGGCAGCGCCCGCATCCGCGATTTCATGATGGGCAACCTCGACGGTTTCGAGTCGCTGGAGCAGGCCGCCGATGCCGTTGCCGCATATCTGCCGTACAGAAGTAAGCCGCGCAGCCCGGAGGGGCTGAAAAAGAACCTGCGCCTGCGCGACGGTCGCTGGTATTGGCACTGGGATCCGGCGTTCATGACCAAGCCTGGGGACGACCCCGAACTGCGCACCGAAAATTTCGAGCATGCAGCCACGAGCCTGACGATCCCGGTCCTGTTGATTCGCGGCAAGCTGTCCGACGTAGTCAGCCCGGAAGGCGTTCAGCATTTCCTGGCGACGGTGCCCAACGCGGAATTCGTCGAGCTGCCCGATGCGGGGCACACCGCGGCCGGCGACGACAACGACGCTTTCACCGAAGTGGTGGTGAACTTCGTTAGGCGCGCAGAAGCGTGAGCGCTTAGTTCGCTGGTTTCTCCGCGTGGCCGCCGAACTGCTTACGCATCGCCGATAGCGCCTTGTTGGCGAAGTCATCGAGTTGACGCGACGCGAAGCGGGACTGCAGCGCGGTCGTCAGCACCGGCGTGGGGACTCCCTCGTCGATCGCCGCGATGGAAGTCCACCGGCCCTCCCCGGAGTCGGAAACCCGCCCGGAGAACTCCTTCAAGTCAGGCGATTCCTGCAGCGCGATCGCGGTCAGATCCAGCAGCCAGGACCCGATGACGCTGCCGCGGCGCCACACCTCGGCCACCTCCCGGATATCGAAGGCGTACTGATAGAACTCGGGGTTCGAGAGCGGTGCAGTTTCGGCGTCACCCTCCTGCACTTCCTTGCCGACGTCGGCATTGCGAAGAACATTCAACCCCTCGGCAAGCGACGCCATCATCCCGTACTCGATGCCGTTGTGCACCATCTTGACGAAGTGGCCCGCGCCGGAGTGCCCGCAATGCAAGTAACCCTTCTCCGATTGCGCAACCTCGCCGTGGCGGCCGGGTGTACGCGGCGCCGCGTCCACGCCGGGTGCGACGCTGGCGAAGATCGGCTCGGCATGTGCGAAGGCGTCCGCATCCCCACCGATCATCAGGCAGTAGCCGCGTTCCCGGCCCCACACACCCCCGCTGGTTCCGCAGTCCAGCAGATGAATCCCGCTCTCGGACAGGGTTTTTGCGTGGCGAATGTCGTCGCGGTAATAGGAGTTGCCGCCGTCGATCACGATGTCCCCGGATTCCAGCGTCTTGGCCAGGTCCTTGATGACTCCCGTCGTGATGGTCCCGGCCGGCACCATCACCCAGACGACTCGCGGGGTGTTCAGTTTCTCGGCGAGCTCTTTCAGCGACGACACCCCGGTGGTCCCGTCCTCCCCCGCCATCGCCTTGACCGCGTCGGGGTTGTGGTCATACACCACGCACTCATGCCCGTCCTTGACCAGGCGGCGGACGATGTTCGCGCCCATCCGGCCCAGGCCGATCATCCCTAGCTGCATCTTGTTCTGTCTCCTTACTGTCCTGCGTCCGTGCTGTGAGGCAGCCACGGCAATTGCCAATTGCGGTGACCACGCAGCAGCGACTGCGCAGCCTCGGGTCCCCAGGAGCCCCTGTCGTAGTGGTGGATCCGGCCGGGCTTGTCCAGCAGCGGCTGCACGATCCGCCACGTCTCTTCGATGGCGTCTTCCCGGGCGAAAAGCTGGCGATCGCCTGTCAACCCGGCATAGAGCAGCCGCTCGTAGGGTCGCACCGGTTCACCGAGGTCCTCGGCGAACGAGGAGTCGAGATGAACGTCATGCCATGAGTTGCGGACCTGGGCGGACAACTGCAGGCGCATACCCGGATCGGGGTCGATGCGCAGCACGATCTGATTGGGCTCGGGCGGCCGGCGGTTGGGCAGGAAGGAGAACCCGGGAACATGGTGGAGAAACATCCGGACCTCGGTGACTCTTTCCGGCAGCGCCTTGCCGGCGCGCAGGAAGATCGGCACTCCGGCCCAGCGCCAGTTGTCGATCTCGGTCCGCAGCGCGACGTAGGTTTCGGTTCGCGAATCTTTTGCCACCCCGGCGACATCCGTATATCCGCGGTACTGGCCACGTACGCAACGCTCCGGATCCAGCGCCGGCATCGCCCGGAACACCTCGGCCTTCTTGTCGTTCAGGTCATCGGCGCTGGGCCCCACCGGAGGCTCCATTGCGACCAGCGCGAGTACCTGCAACAGATGATTTTGCACGACGTCGCGCAAGGCGCCAACCGCGTCGTAGAACTTGCCGCGGTCCTCGATCCCGAAGTCCTCGGCCATGGTGACATGGATCTCGGAGATGCTGTCGCGGTCCCACAGCTTGGCCAGGCCATTATTGGCGAAGCGCAGGTATTGCAGCTCTTCGACGGGTTGTTTTCCCAAAAAGTGGTCCACACGCAAGATTTGGTCTTCATCCAGCACGGCGCGCAGCCGGGCGTTGAGGTCCCGCGCGGAGTCTAGGTCGTGGCCGAACGGCTTTTCCACCGCGACGCGCGCCCGCTCCAGCAGTTCGGCTTTCGCGAGGTTTTCGACAATCGGTGCGAACAACGCCGGCGGCATTTCCAGATAGTAGAGGGGACGGCAGTCCGAGCCGATCAGCTTGGAAAGCTGGCCGTAGAGCTTTTCATCGGTGACGTCACCGTGCACGTAGGACAACCGGCCCGCAAGGCGGTCGAACACCGCATCATCGAGCTTCTCACCGGACGCATTGATGGCATCCCGCGCCCGCTCGATCAATTTGTCGATGGAGATATCGTCACTGGCCACGCCCACGATCGGGCAGTCCAGCATGTCGCGGCGCTCGAGCCGATATAAGGCTCGAAACGTCATCTTGCGCGCCAGATCGCCAGTAATTCCGAAGATGACCAGCCGGTCCGAGGGGCTACTGTCGCCGTCGGCCAAAACCGCACCTCCCGAAAGTCACCTAATTGGCTCACTTGAGACTCACTACCCGCGGCGGCCGAAGTCAACACTAGACATTGCCGGTAGGCCCGACAACCTGGATGCATCGTGGCCTTGAAAGGATGGCCGCCGTGGGTGATGCGCTGCATATCGCGATCTATATCGCGGCCGGGTTTGCCGCGCTCGAAGCTGTCGGGCTCGTCGTGCTGGCGCGACTGCTTGCCAGCAGTCGTCGGGAGATCGACGAGTTGCGACACCGGGCCGACGCCCGCAATTGGCTACTGTCCGGCGGCCGCGAGGCCGTCAAGACGGTGTGGCAAACCGCCAACCTGGTGCGCAAGGAAGGCTTCGGCGCGGCCGTGCGCAGCTCGATCGAGGAACTCGCCGACTGGGCGGAGGTGGAGCGGCCCGACCTGGCCCGGGTCACCCCAGACGGCCGGGTGGTGATCCTGTTCTCCGACATCGAGGAATCCACCGCGCTCAACGAGCGGATCGGCGACCGCGCCTGGGTCAAGCTCATTGGAGCACACGACAAGCTGGTCTCAGATCTCGTGCAACGGCGGTCCGGGCACGTGGTGAAGAGTCAAGGTGACGGATTCATGATCGCCTTTGCTCGGGCAGAAGACGCGGTGCGGTGCGGTATCGACCTCCAGCACGCGTTGCACAAGAACGCAAAGCGCAAGCGGTACGAGGAGATTCGGGTCCGGATCGGCATCCACATGGGCCGCTCGGTGCGCCGCGGCGACGATCTGTTCGGGCGCAACGTCGCAATGGCGGCACGAGTTGCAGCACAAGCCGTCGGTGGCGAGATCCTGGTGAGCCAACCGGTGCGAGAAGCCCTTTCCGACCATGACGACATAGGGTTCGACGAAGGCCGCGACGTCGAGTTGAAAGGGTTTTCGGGCAGCTACCGCTTGTTCGCCGTCGACGCCTCGGCCGATCCCGATTCGGACTGAGAGCTCTCCGCATTGGATTCGGCGAACCTCTGATGCAGGCGGCCCCGGATCTCGTCGGCCGTGTAGGCGCGTCGTTTGCGTTGATCGCGAACCACCAGTGCGCCCCCGGCGACGACGCCGGCGACGCCGGCCAGTCCGAGCCACTTCCAGACGCTGCGCATGAACCCCAGGCTATTCGCAGTGAGGTCCCGGTGCGCGCAGTTGTGGTTAACTTGGGTGCCCTTCAAACCACGGCAACGACTGCGCAGCCCCAGCGCCGTCTTCCCGCCGCTGCTGCTCGACCGGGCAGCGGGCATCTGGTCAACACCGCCTGGCGGGCTACCCCGCGGCCGCCACCGCGCGCAATGTCGCGCGCGAGGTACTGCAGAGCTCATAATGGCGACCACGATGACGAATGCCGCAGCGGCGAACGGGCTTACACGAAGATGCTCACCTTAGACCAAGCGCTCGACCAAACCCGGACTGGCGATCTTTGGCTATTCCGCGGCGCTTCACGACCCGACCGCGCCATCCAGACCTTGACGAACAGCCCGGTGAACCACGTCGGTATGACGGTGGCCATCGACGACTTGCCGCCGTTGATCTGGCATGCCGAACTGGGCGACAAGCTCATCGACATGTGGACCGGAACCAACCATCGCGGCGTGCAGCTCAACGATCTCCACCAAGCCGTCTTGCAATGGACGCAGCGCTACCACCAGCGGTGCTGGCTGCGACAGTTGATCCCCCACGCAACTCGCGAACAAGAGAACAAGCTGCTGCGCGTGATCGCCCGGATGGACGGCACCGCGTTCCCGACCACCATGCGCCTGACCGGTCGGTGGCTGCGCGGCAGGTTCCCGACCGCGTACGACTGGACACGTGGAATCCCGTTCGTGGACAAGAAGATTCAAGAATCGACACAGCGACGCAAAGCACGCCAACGCGTCGGCCTGGAAGCGGCGTACTGCGCGGAGACGGCGGCAATCACCTACGAAGAAATGGGGCTGCTTACCACGGAGAAGTACTCAAACTGGTTCGACCCGGGCTCGTTCTGGAGCGGTGACAGGCTTCCGCTTACGCCGGGTTATCAGCTGGGCGACGAAATCGAGGTTGCGGTCGGTTAGTCAACCGACATCTCCCCCATCGCCGACCACCCTGTCGCGTCGATCGTCTGGCTGATGATCTTGGGCGTGGACTTCAGGGCCTGCGGGAGCTCTCGCATCGCCTGGTTGAAGTGATCGCTATTGACGTGGACACCTCCCGCATCGCCGTCACGGAATGCCTCCACCAGGACGTACTCCGCCGGGTTGTCCAGGCTGCGTGACCACTCGAACCAGAGGTTTCCTTCCTCGGCACGAGTGGCAGCGGTGAACGAGGCAACTAGTTCCGGCCAGCGGTTCGTCCACTCGGGCTTGGTTTCGAACTTGACGACGATGAAGATCATGCCGGTCCCCGCCTACGCTCGCTGCTTCGATTGCGCCCGCTCGATCCCCGCGAGCAGCGTCAGCATATCTGGCCGCCTGGCATCGCCGTGACGGACCCGGTGCCCGGACGTGGTGCGCAGTTTTCCCTTCGAATTGCCAGCAGCAAAGTATGCCCGGGCATCTTAATTGACGCTCAAGCATACTTCGCTATTGACACTGCGTTGAATGCTAAAACACGTCGGAGTGACGTAGCTCACAAAGCTTCAGATGTCCGCGCTATTTCACTTTTCTAGCCGAAAAGCAGGTGGCGTGATCTACGCCGCAGAATCCGATCTGCGACATAGATCGACACATGCGTAATTCCCATTCGTTATGGATTCGCGATTCCCGGGTAGCCGGGTGGGGGCAATTCGGGAGCCGGCGGGGCCGGTGCTCCGGGAGCCACAGCGTCGACCAAGACGGGCGGACCGTCGGGCGGCGGGGCCGGAGCATCCGGTGGTGGAGGCGGAGCATCCGGAGGCGGGGGCGGAGCGTCCGGAAGCGGAGGCGGACCACCCTCACCGTCCGGTGGCATTGGCAAGAACATGTGATGCGTGAATCCGGGCTGGTAGGCGCCGGCACCGCCGATGTGCACGCCACCATGCTCACCGCTGGATACCGCGGTCCCATCGGGCAGGGTCACTGCGGTGTGACCGCCGTTCCACCCGATCACGAGGGCGTCGGGCGCAGTTCCGTATTGGAAGCCTCGCGCCAGCAAGGCACCTTCCTCGTTTCCGGTGTTGAATCGATCCCCGAAAACCGGCCTGCCGCTGGCCGCATTCGCGACCCAGGAAGCTAACCCTGAGCAGTCGGTGCCGCCGGGAGAATCACCACCCCCCACATAAGGCGTCCCCGAGACCTGGTTGACGAGCGATATCAGCGTAGCAATAACAAACATGGCCAGCGACGCTAGCAACAATATTCATTGCTAATCAAAATTTGTGGCGCAAGTCATTCGCGCTCCAGATAATGGCATTCGCCGCATGCGCAGCAAATCTATAACGCAGCAGTATCAATGTGGACACGCAATTACCGGCAGCTTTGGCTCCGGGGCTAACCGCTAGGCGGCTTGCTCCACCGGGTCAACACGCAGACGCTGGTTGCCCTTCAAGCCTTAGCCGCCGGCGAGTAGGCCAGCGGGGCGTATGCAGCTCACTTCATCGTCGCGAGGTTGTGCCAAAAGTTTCTGAGGCTGTCCGTGCCACCGAATAGTGTCGTGAAGTTCGTGGAGTCAACGAGCACGATGTCGCCAGCCCGCTCACCGGACGGCGGCATCCAAATCAGCGCATTGAACTCAGTGTTGCCCGCCTCAGTGAATGGATGCGGCCGCTTCGGATCGACGCGTTGCCGACCGAGAACGCGGAGAGAATCGCTTTCGGGAGCGGTCAATTCGTAGTGCGGCAGATGCGGGTGAAAGTTGAACGTCGTGACATTGTCGAGCAGCCTCGGCGTGTCGAGATCGCGGAAGCCGGTGAGCGGCGCGATCTCGTTGGTCCCGTCTACAACTGCAGGGCGCAGTCCCCACGTGTTGTGAATGGGAACGTCCAGCGCCCTCATTAGTGACCGCGTGTATGCCGTGAACCGCTGCTGCCGTGGCACCAGCGGATCACCGTGGTGCAGGTATTCGATCTGTCGCTGGGCCGCGTCGTCGGTGAATCCGACGTCGTGGTGTGGAGCTAAGAGCAGGCAGGTGTCTTCTCGTTTCAGCCATTCCCGAACGGCTGCGACTTCTTCGGCCTCTGCTTCTTCCTCGCCGACCAGGTGGTCGAGCCCGAAGACCATCAGGGTGTCAGTGTCGGCCAGTACTCGTTCGTCGATTAGCAGCTGGTAGCCAGCCTGGTCGATTCGTTGAAATACTGCGACCCGATGGCCCGTCGCTTCTCCCGCCAAGTCCTGAAATGCCAGCGTCGAGCGGTGGAACAGCTCCAATGTGCCGGCGATGCCCTGCAGGAAATGTGCCGCGTCATACTCCGGTGTCTCGTACGCCGGCCAAGCTGCGTTACGGACCTCGGTCATCGTGGAGAAGCGGTTGTAGATTTCGGTCGGATCCCGCTGAGACTCCCACGGGTAGCTCCACGTCCAGTAGATGCTGATGCGTCGTCCACCGGTGTGCGGGCGCCGCATGTGGCTCTGGTTGTACGTCCGAGCGGCGGGCAATGCGCTCATGGTGAATCCTTTGATCAGTCGAGCGCCGCGAGGTAGCGCATCGCGTTGATACCGGGCATGAAGAAGTACGCCCCACCCTGGAGGGTCGTGAACGCCGGCAACCCTTTGAGCACCTTGCGGATCGGTCTTCTGGGGATCGTGAAGTCCATTGTGCCGTCTTGGGTTCCGCAAATCGGGTCGTGCTCGTTGCCAAGCTCCTGGAAGGTGCGGTCGTTGATCCACACGTTCTGGGCGAACTCGAACTGACGAACCAGATCCGCGCAAATGATGAATGCTGCGATACCACGATCCACGCCGTCGTCCGGCGCACCCGCGGGCAGCGCCGGACCGTAGGTGGCACCGCGCCGAATCATCCTGCGCCTGTTCATGTAGTGCGCGGTGTCCCGCGGATTGAGACGTCTCGCGTGTGATCCCAACGGGCACGCGTACCCGTGCGGGTCCATCTCCTTGTAGTTGAAGTCGTTGTTGCGCATAGGGTCTGCGCCCAGCTCGGGATCATCCTTGTCCGGAGCGAGCACGAGCGGGGCACCGCTGCGCCAGCGGCCCATGAACTTGGCGGCCAGCAACTCCTCGGCGGCTGGATTCTCGGCATTGTCCCTGATGTAGTCGCGGAACAGGGCAACATGTTCGGCAAGCCGACGGTATGCCATGTAGGTTCCGTTGCGGGAGAGCACATCCGGTTGGGGGAGGTTGGCGACGGGTCCATTCTCGTCGGGATAGCCGAGGATGAATTCACCCGGCTTCAGCGCTGCCCCCGACCCCGGCGTCGGTTCTTCACCCGACCCTTCGATAACCGGCTGGGACAAACGGTCCCTGAACCCGAAATGGTCATGGGCGTAATTGAATGGCGGCGTCGCGTTCAGATCCAGAACCGACAAGCTATGCACCCCATCGCAACGGGCCACGAGCTCGTCGTGCACCCCGGTGGCCCTGGCGTGTTCGGCGTCACTGCGGGCGAACAGGATCGCGATCGCGTGTAGATCGTCCCCTGCGAGACCGCCGACCCAGTTGTCGGGATGGCTCGCCCCGGTGTCTCCGAGGATGTCAGCACGGGCCGCCATGCCCTGGCGGAAAGCCTCCGGAAAGGTTGCCAGCGATTCCCCGGGAATCCCGAGCGCCCGCAGCCCGTTCCAGGTGAACGCCAGAGTGACCCACCGCTCGGTGTTATCCATCGTGGCGGGCGCCGATGCGGCGGATTCGACGACGGGAATGAGCTCGGACAGCCACGCTCGGCCACCGGCCGGGTTGTCGAACGACAGGAATTCGTAGCGCCCGGTCATGGCCGGGGTCCGGGTCAGCAGGATGTGCTGAATGTCGTCGAGCTCAAGCATGTGCGCACGCTTCGGTTGTGACTCACTGCATCTGGTCCAACATCGTCTGGAACGCCGCCTTCAATCGCAGCGCCTTCTTGATCTCCTCAGCGGTGACGAACGGGTATTCGCCGTACTCCAGAAAGCTCGGGTACTGATGGTCACGCACGAACTTGACGAACGCCTCGGGGTTTTCTCTCCAGTCCTCCGGGAACCCCTCGAGGTTCGTGAACACCGTCGTTATACCGGTCTGGCTGAACAGCTGCACCGCGTCCTCGGTGTACTTGTCGAAGTCGGTGTCGAAGATGCCCTGATACTGGAAGTGCAGGCCCGAGCCTACGTCGAAAAGCACCCATCGCAGGTAATGCAGCCGCAGCGGTGCCAGCACGTCCGGACTGCCCTTGATCGCTTCCTCGATCTGCTTGCCGTAGGCGCGGACGGCTTCCTCGCGACCCTCCTTGACCTTGGCGATTATCGAAAAGCCGTAGCACGCGGGCGTGCGCGGATAGACCGGGCCGTAACGTCCACGCTCGATTTCGAAATAGCCCTCCTTTGGGATGGCCATCGCCGCGGGTTTGCTCCAGTCATATTCGGCCGCCGGCATCGTCCTACCTCATTCACGTCGTTCGATGACCGCGACGCTACGCCCAAATCTTGACCTGCGAACCCGTTCACCCGGTGAATACGGCGGGCCTGGTGGCCCTGCGGGCCGGGCCGGTCCTGGTGGCCGAAACGCGCTAGCGTTGCATCGGCGGTGAGCTGCTTGCTGCATACATTGAACCGGAACTCCACCACGTCGCCGTCGGCCGACTCTTCGCCGAAAGTCATACTCCGAACTTGGCGCGGGCCTCGTCCGTCACCGGGGTGAAGAGGTTGACGAGGTTTCCATCGGGGTCCCGGAATAACAGCGCGCGGTTACCCCACGGCATGGTTGTCGGTTCTGTCACGACCTCGGCCAAGTTCTCGCGGAGCCGGTCATACTCGGCGTCCACGTCCTCGACAATGAATTCCACAATCGCGCTCCGATTGGCGGCCGGCTCGGCGGATCCGTCTCCGAACAGCGGTACCGTCTTGTCGCTGCCGATGGCCAGCGCGCCAACCGGCGTTGGGATCTCAGCGAACAGTTCGTTCCCCCATACCGCGGAGACTTCGGTGACCATCTCGTAGAAATCGACGAGCCGATTGACGTCAGCCGTGATGATGCGGGTCGAAACAAACTTCATGAAGCCCTCCCTATAGACCATGGTGGAGCCGCCGGCCGTGCAGCGTCTCGTGCAAGGCATGCTAGGGACACCCACCGACAACCAAGACGGCAACATTGCTCCTGGTTGCCGACGCTGATCAGTCCCCGGCTTTACCACTAGACGTTGAACCGGAACTCCACATCATTGCGACGTCGAACAACGTCAGGATCCGTCGACAAACCGAATACCGTCTTCCTGGCAGACAGCCGTCAGCCGCTCCCGCGAACAGAGCTCATGTCGCATGATCGACGCCAGAACACCACAAGCATCCGCAGGAAAGAAGGTCACCGTGCATGACAACGACGTAAGGGACGCTCTTCAGACCCACTGGGCGGCGTCCGATGCAAACGACTTCGACACGGAACATCGGATTTATCGAGCCGACGCTGTCCTCGAGTATCCGCAATCAGGCGAGCGTATCCGCGGTCGTGACGACATCCAGGCTTCGCGCGTCGCTCAGCCAAATGCGAAACGCTTCACCGTGCGGCGAATCCTGGGTGGCGGCGATCTGTGGATCAGCGAACTCGTCCTGGCCTACGACGGACAACCTTTCTATGTGGTGAGCATCATGGAGTTCGAGGACGGCGAGGTCGTCCGCGAGACGCAGTACTTTGGCGAAGGGTTCGACCCTGGGCCGTCCCGCGCTCAGTGGGTCGAACTAATGAAATGAAGTCGCAAATAATCCCGGCCAGTCACACGTTGAACCGAAACTCGACCACGTCCCCGTCGGCCATGACGTAGTCCTTGCCTTCTATGCGGATCTTGCCGGCCGCTTTGGCCGCCGCCATGGAGCCAGCGGCCACCAGGTCGTCATAGGACACGATCTCGGCTTTGATGAAGCCCTTCTCGAAGTCGGTGTGGATCACCCCCGCGGCTTTCGGCGCGGTGTCGCCTTGATGGATGGTCCACGCCCGCGCCTCTTTCGGACCCGCCGTCAGGAACGTCTGCAACTTGAGCGTGTGAAAACCCGCCCGGGCCAGCGCGTCGAGTCCGCGCTCGCTCTGTCCGATCGACTCCAGCAATTCGGCAGCCGACTCGTCGTCGAGTTCGGTCAGCTCGGATTCGATGGCCGCGTCGAGGAAGACCGCGTCGGCGGGCGCGACAAGCTCGCGCAGCTCGGCGATTCGCGCGGCATCGGTCAGCACCGCCTCGTCGGCGTTGAAGACATACAGGAACGGTTTGGTCGTCAGCAGGTTCAGCTCCCGCAGCACGGAGAGATCCACACCCGCACCGAATAGCGTCTTCCCGCTGTCGAGCACCTGCTGAGCGCCTATCGCCGCCTCGTAGACCGGCTTTCGTTCCTTATTGTTGCGAGCTTCCTTCTCCAGCCTGCCCACGGCGCGCTCAAGGGTTTGCAGGTCGGCCAGGATCAATTCGGTCTCGACGACCTCGATATCGGATTTGGGATCCACCTGGCCGGCGACGTGTGTCACGTCGTCGTCGGCGAACACCCGGACCACCTGGCAGATGGCGTCGCATTCACGGATGTGGGCCAGGAACTTGTTGCCGAGCCCCGCCCCCTCGGACGCACCCTTGACCAGGCCGGCAATGTCGACGAAAGTCACCGGCGCCGCGACGATGCGCTCGGATCCGAAAAGCTCCGCCAGCTTGTCCAGTCGCGGGTCGGGTAGCGGAACGACACCCTCGTTGGGTTCGATCGTCGCGAACGGATAGTTGGCCGCCACCACGTTGTTCCGGGTCAGCGCGTTGAACAAGGTCGACTTGCCGACGTTGGGCAAACCCACTATTCCCAGGCTCAGGCTCACAGGGAACCAAGTCTAGGGCTCGGCGGCACACGCCGGATGGCCGCCGGCCGATGTGAGGCAGTCGCGCGCGAAGGCATGGCACGCCATTCGCTGCGTCTAGGTATATACGGGGGTTTCGGCGCATTCCCGGTACGGTCTACATGTGTCAGCACAGCGGGCCAGGTCGGCGGTGGAGGCTTCTCACCGCTCGATCCACCCAGATATCCCAGGTGTGCCGTGGTGGGCAGCCCTGCTTATCGCCATAACCATGACTGCCATCGGGTACGCAATCGATGCCGGTTCCGGTCACAAAGAGCTGACCCATGTCTTCGCCGGCTTCTATATAGCCGGCTGCGTGGCAGCGGTGCTGGCGGTGCGTCAGGACGGCGTGTTCACCGCGATCATCCAGCCACCGCTGATCCTTTTCTGCGCGGTGCCGGGCGCCTACTGGTTGTTCCACGGGGGCAAAGTCGACCACCTCAAAGACCTGCTGATCAACTGCGGCTATCCGCTCATCGAGCGCTTCCCGCTAATGCTGGCCACCGCTGGCGGCGTGCTACTGATCGGGCTGTACAGGTGGTATTTCGGGATGTCACACCCGACGACCATGGCGGTGAACACATCCGACCACACGGCTACCGCTACCACCACCGACGCGAAGTCCTTCATCAGCGGCATCTTCGCGAAACTGCACTCGTTGCTTCGCCCCGATTCCGACGAGGACGAGGCACGGCGAAGCCGCACGCCGAGCTCTTCCGCGAAAGCCCGCCGAGCGGCGCGCAGCAGTCGCTCTGACACACGCTCCTCCCGATCCCACTCCCGGCGCACTCGGCAGCACCTGGACGACGTACCGGAACCGGGCGAGCGTCCGCGGCGCCCGAGTCGTAGAGGCCAGGCGCCCGCCCGCGATTACGACAGCGGGGAACCACCCCGGCGGTCGCGGCGCCGCCCCAGGCCGGAGGCCGATCCGGACCTGCGAGGTCAACCGCCCCGGGAAGCCCGACGCGAGCCGCGCACACGCCGCACTCCCTACGAGAGGCCGGCCCCGCGCAACAGCCGTTTCGATGGCTTTGAAAGGTACGGAGACAGGTACGACCCGCCCGCGGCACCCGAGCATTTCGGCCGGTACGAGACCCACGAGCGTTACGAGCGCTATGAGCCGCCCTATGAATCGAGTCGCCGACGCGCCACACCGAACGGCGCTAACCCAACGCACCATCCCATCTCGCAGGTCCGCTACCGCGGGGCGGCTTCGCCGGACGAGCCCCGAGCTGAGCCGCGCGCCGAGCGCCGGAGCCGATCACGGACGCAAGGCCGGCCTCAGGGGCGGCCCCCGGCGGAATCGTGGGAATACGACGTCTGAGCGCTGAGCGGGGACCGAGTGGTCAGAGAAGTGACCGGATCTCGCGGGGCAGAGCGAACACCAGGGTCTCCTGCGCCGTCGTGACCGGTTGCACCACGTCGTAGCCGCATTCGGCGAGCCGCTCCAGCACACCCCGCACCAGAACCTCGGGGACGGACGCACCGGAGGTGACACCTACCGAGGTGACACCCTCCAACCACGCCGGGTCGATATCGTCGGCCCAGTCGACCAGGTGAGCGGCCCTGGCGCCGCCGCCCAACGCCACTTCCACCAGCCGCACCGAATTCGATGAATTCCGGGACCCGACGACGATCACCAGCTCACACTCGGGTGCCATCGCCTTGACCGCGACCTGCCGGTTTTGGGTCGCGTAGCAGATGTCGTCGCTGGGCGGATCCTGCAGCTTCGGGAAACGTTGTCGCAGCCGCTCGACGATTTCCATCGTCTCGTCGACCGACAGCGTGGTCTGCGACAGCCAGACCACCTTGTTCTCGTCTCGGACCGTCACGTTGTCCACAGCGGCGACCCCGTCGACCAGCTGCACGTGCTCGGGCGCTTCCCCGGCGGTACCAATGACCTCCTCATGACCCTCGTGGCCGATCAGCAGGATGTCGTAGTCGTCCCGGGCGAATCGCCTGGCCTCGTTGTGCACCTTGGTCACCAACGGACAGGTGGCATCGATGGTGTGCAAGTTGCGTTCGGCGGCCGCGGCATACACCGTTGGCGCCACCCCGTGCGCGGAGAACACCACGATGGCTCCTTCGGGCACCTCGTCAGTCTCCTCGACGAACACCGCACCCGCTTTGACCAGCGTGTTCACCACGTGCCGGTTGTGCACGATTTCGTGGCGCACATAGACCGGTGGGCCGTGCTTTTCCAGCGCGCGTTCAACCGTCTCGACGGCCCTGTCCACACCCGCGCAGTAACCACGCGGCTCCGCAAGGAGGACCCTCTTACGGATTGGATCGTTGGCTACCGAGCTGGATGCGCCGGGAATCCCCATGTCAACAGTCGGCGGCATGACACCAGGGTACGTTCTGCCGACACAGGCTTGCCAGCTCACTTCGTCGGCTTGGAGATAGCCGCCGCTTGAGGCAATCTTGGACCCATGGCTACTGCACCGTATGGAGTTCGGCTACTGGTCGGCGCGGCGACAGTCGCCGTCGAGGAGACGATGAAGCTGCCGAAAACCATCTTGATGTATCCGATGACGTTGGCCAGTCAGGCGGCGCACCTGGTGATGCGATTTCAGCAGAACCTCGCAGAGCTGGTCATCAAGGGCGACAGCACCTTGGAGACGATTTTTCCGCCTAAGGACGAGAAGCCAGCGTGGGCAACCTTCGACGAGGATTTGGCCGACGCGATCGAAGGGACCCCCGTCGCGTCGCCCGGCCCTGCCGAAGAGGGCACCGGCGACAGCGACCGCCGGGCCGAGGGACGGTTCGCCCTGTACTCGGTATCCGAGGCACCTGCGTCAGGGTCCGCCGATGTGTCGACAAAGCCCGCCAGGAAATCGAAGACTTCAGCGGCTAAACCGGCATTTCCGCAACCGGCGGTGGTTGCCGAACTCGACTATCCGGCGCTGACCCTGGCGCAGCTGCGGGCCCGGCTGCAGTCGCTGAGTGTGGACGAACTCGAAGCGTTGCTGTCCTACGAGCAGGCCACCAAGGCCCGTGCGCCGTTCCAGACGCTGCTGGCCAACAGGATCACCCGCGCGAACGCGAAGTGACCCGAGCGGCAAATTCCGAGCCGAACTCCGCCGAGAACCCCTTTCCGGTTCGCGCGGTGGCGATTCGGGTCGCGGGCTGGATCGACAAGCTGGGCACAGTATGGGTAGAGGGGCAGCTGGCCCAGATCACTGTGCGGCCTGACTCCAAGACCGTGTTCATGGTGCTGCGTGACCCGGCCGCTGACATGTCGCTGACCGTGACATGTTCACGCGACTTGGTGCTGAACGCGCCGGTGAAATTGGCCGAAGGCACTCAGGTAGTGGTGTGCGGCAAGCCCTCGTTCTACACCGGGCGGGGCACATTTTCTTTGCGCCTCAGCGAAATTCGCGCTGTTGGTGTCGGCGAGCTGCTGGCACGCATCGATCGGCTGCGCCGGCTGCTGGATGCCGAAGGACTCTTCGATCCGCGGCTTAAGCGGCCAATCCCCTTCCTGCCCAATGTGATCGGGCTGATTACCGGCCGCGCGAGTGCCGCTGAGCGCGACGTGAGGACAGTGGCCGGCGCGCGCTGGCCGGCGGCGCGTTTCGCGGTGCGCAACACCGCCGTCCAGGGACCCAACGCCGTCGCGCAGATTGTCGAAGCGCTATATGAACTCGATCGCAACGTCGAAGTCGACGTGATTGTGGTGGCCCGTGGCGGCGGTAGCGTCGAGGACCTGCTGCCCTTCTCCGACGAGACGCTCTGCCGTGCCATCGTGGCGTGCCGGACACCGGTGATCAGCGCGGTCGGTCACGAACCCGACAACCCGCTGTGCGATCTGGTGGCCGATCTGCGCGCCGCCACCCCTACCGACGCGGCGAAGAAGGTGGTTCCCGACACCGCTGCCGAGCAGCGGCTGATCGATGACTTGGGGCGGCGCAGCGCGCAGGCACTGCGTAGCTGGGTATCTCGCGAACAACGCGCGCTGGCCCAGGTGCGCAGCCGCCCGGTGTTGGCCGAGCCGCTGGGGGCTTTGACGGCGCGTGCCGGCGAAATCCACCGTGCGCGGTCGGCGGTTCGGCGCGACATCACTCGGCTGGTCGCCGCCGAGACCGAGCGCGTCGGTCATCTGGGCGCCCGACTGGCGACGTTGGGCCCCGCGGCCACATTGGCCCGCGGCTATGCCATTGTGCAAGCCGTCGTGCAGGCGGTGCCCGACGCTGGGCCGCCCTCGAAAGCAAGCCAGGTGCTTCGTTCGGTCGACGACGCACCTGCGGGCACTCGGTTGCGGGTCCGGGTTGCCGACGGCGCCATAACCGCGGTAAGCGAAGGACTCGCCGATGGCACCTAGGGAAGACAACAAAGACAACGTCAATGCCCAAGACGAGACTGGATCGATTACACCTATTAGTCACCTCGGCTATGAAGCTTGCCGGGACGAGCTGATCGAAGTCGTCCGGGTGCTAGAGCAGGGCGGCCTGGACCTCGATGCGTCGCTGAAGCTGTGGGAAAGAGGCGAGCAACTCGCGAAAAGATGCGAGGAACACTTAGCTGGGGCCCGCAAGCGAATCGAGGATGCGCTCGCAGCCGGTCAGGCCGACCAGGCCTGATTCCAGCCGGATTGCGAAATCTGATTCTTAACTCGTTCCCAAATTGGAACACGTTTCAGTATGCTTCGCCGCATGGGTGATGCATCACTGACAACCGAACTCGGCCGCGTCCTGGTCACCGGCGGCTCAGGGTTTGTCGGCGCCAACCTGGTCACGACCTTGCTCGACCGCGGATACCAGGTTCGCTCCTTCGACCGCGTTCCCTCGTCGCTACCGCAGCATCCGCAACTGGAGGCCCTGCAGGGTGACATCACCGACACAGCCGACTGTGCCAAAGCGGTGGACGGCATCGACGCCGTCTTCCACACCGCGGCGATCATCGACCTGATGGGCGGCGCATCGGTGACCGACGAATACCGGCAGCGCAGCTTCGCGGTCAACGTCGGCGGCACCGAGAACCTGGTGCACGCCGGGCAGGCAGCCGGGGTGAAGCGATTCGTCTACACCTCCTCCAACAGTGTCGTGATGGGTGGCCAAAACATCGCCGGAGGCGACGAGACGTTGCCCTACACCAACCGGTTCAACGACCTCTATACCGAGACCAAGGTAGTTGCTGAGCGTTTCGTGTTGAGGCAGAACGGTATTGGCGGCATACTGACCTGCGCGATCCGGCCCAGTGGCATATGGGGCCGCGGCGATCAGACGATGTTCCGCAAGCTGTTCGAAAGTGTGATCGCCGGCCACGTCAAGGTGCTGATTGGTCGCAAATCGGCCCGGCTGGATAACTCCTACGTGCACAACCTGATTCACGGTTTCATCCTGGCTGCCGAACACCTGGTGCCCGGCGGCACCGCGCCGGGTCAGGCGTACTTCATCAACGACGCCGAGCCCATCAACATGTTTGAGTTTGCCCGGCCGGTGGTGGAGGCCTGCGGGCAGCCATGGCCGCGGGTGCGAGTCAACGGCCCTATGGTACGCGCGGCGATGACGGGTTGGCAGCGGCTGCATTTCCGGTTCGGGATACCGGCGCCGCTGCTCGAGCCGCTGGCCGTCGAGCGGCTGTATCTGGACAACTACTTTTCAATCGCCAAGGCGTCCCGGGACCTTGGTTACCAACCGCTGTTCAACACAGAGCAGGCGATGTCCGAATGCCTGCCGTACTACGTCGACATGTTCCAGCAGATGAAAAACCAAGCCCTGGCGGCAAACGCATCCAATCCGACGGTCAGCGGGCCACGGTAGATCGGATTGTGCCGCGCCCTGCGCAGATGCTGACGAACATCACCGGCTACCGCTAAGGTCAGCTAAACAGCGATGCGGAGGGCGGCCCAGTTGGTGTGAACACCGATTTCACGCTCACTCAGAAACGCGTTCTCGCGATCGTCACGCTGATCGCCCTGCTGTTCGGTGCGTACTTCCTGCGCAACTACTTCGTGCTCATTGTGGTGGCCGCGGTCGGGGCGTATTTGTTCACGCCACTGTTCAATTGGTTCAACAGACGTCTCGGCACCGGCTTGTCGGCCGCCTGCACCCTGTTGTCGGCGCTGGCCAGCGTCATCGTCCCAATCGGACTCTTGGTAGTCCTGGCGACCGTTCAGATTTCACGCATGATCGACAGCGTCGCCGAATGGGTCAAGACGACCGATCTCAGCGGGCTCGGCGACAAAGTCCTCAAGGCAGTCAATGATTTGCTGGCCCGGGTTCCCTTTGCGCACACAACAATAACCGCTGAGACGCTCCGGAAGGCGATCGTTACCGTCGGACGGAACGTCGGTGAGTGGCTCCTGCATTTTCTGCAAGGCGCCGCCGGCGGCATCGCCGGCGCCGTCACCTCGGCGATCATCTTTTTGTACGTTTTCGTTGCGCTGCTGGTGAACCGCGAGAAGCTACGAACGTTGATCGGCCAGCTGAACCCGCTCGGCGACGAAGTCACGGATCTGTACCTCAAGAAGGCGGGTGCCATGGTACGCGGCACCGTGAGTGGCCAGTTCGTCATAGCGCTCTGCCAAGGTGTCGCTGGCGCCGCGTCCATCTACATTGCCGGATTTCACCACGGCTTCTTCATGTTCGCGATTGTGCTGACTGCGTTGTCGATCATTCCGCTGGGCGGCGGGATCGTTACGATTCCCTTCGGCATCGGGATGATGTTCTACGGCAATATCATCGGTGGCGCGTTCGTAGTCCTTTGGCATCTCATCGTGGTCACCAATATCGACAACTTCCTGCGCCCGATCCTCGTTCCTCGCGACGCACGTCTGAATTCGGCGCTCATGTTGCTGTCGGTGTTCTCAGGGATCGCCATGTTCGGGCCCTGGGGCATCGTCATCGGTCCGGTCCTGATGATCCTCATCGTCACCACCGTCGACGTCTACCTTGCGGTGTACAAAGGGGTTGAACTCGGCCAACCGGATCTCGAATCCGACGTCCCATCCGGCAAAGCGCCCGCGTGGCGCAGCTGGCTCTCGCGCCGGAACTCAGAAACGCTGGGTGGCCAGCCTGTTGCGCCAGACCCAAAGTCAGCTTCTGAGTAAGGAACTCGATGGCCCCGCCGCTACCGGAAGCTCACCATCTCATTGCCCCAGGCGGCCCGGATGTGCGCATCGACATCGCGCACGACGGCGTCGCGCTTGTCGATGATCAGGCAGGCGCGATCGGCCCCCTGGTAGGGCGTCCAATGCGGCTCGCCGGCCGGGCCCTCGGGTTTGGCCCGGGTAGCGAAGTTGATCCACCTGGTTCGCACTCTCTTGGAGACCGCTTTGGCGGTTTTGGTGCCGCCGAGCTTCAATGTTGGGTCCGTGGGTCCACCGAGATTGCCCCAGACATACGGCAGTTCGGTGGCATGGGCGGCGTTGACCAACAACAGCTTCAGCAACGGAGTCGAGTAATCGAACCGGTACAGATACACCGGCGCCACCCTGCTGTGCCCCTCGGCCAGCCACACCGACGGCATTCGGAAGCCGACGTCGGTTGCGATGCTCAAAACCCTTGCCTCGCGCCGTAATCGCGAATATGCCGACCCGATCTGCTCCTCGGTGGGCAATTGCAGGTCGGGCTGTTCGGCTGCGATCTCGGTGAACATCGACGTGATCGCGCGCGGAGTGATCGGCATCAGCGGCGACCTCATCAACCGGAAGAGCGCTGCCTCATGCTTGTTGGTACCGATGATCAGCGGGACCGGATGTGAGCGGCCCTCCTGCGCCAGCTTGACCGGGTAGTCGTTGAGCAGATCGCCGTCGATGATCGGGACGAACGCCAGCGTGCCCGGATTCCGCACGGGGACTTCGTCGAACACATCTTGCGACACGGCGAGGATCGCTGCCATCGGCAGATCGGGCAACCTCTCCACCTCGGACTGGGCAATCCCCAGCTTGTCGAGGACGGCTACGGCAACACGCCGACCCCGGCTACGGTCGTACACCGACGTGGCCGGTGAGCTTTGCGCGATCGCCCCGGCGAACAGGCCCTCGGCCGCCGGGCTGGCGAGCAGTGTCGTGACGATCCCCGCGCCTGCGGATTCACCGAACAGAGTGACTTTTTGGGGATCGCCGCCAAACGCCGCGATGTTGTCGCGCACCCACTCCAGCGACGCCAGCACGTCACGCAGCCCGATATTGGAGTCGAAACGTCGCCGCGCGGTGTTGAACGATGACAAGTCGAGAAAGCCCAGCGCTCCGAGCCGATAGTTGACCGTCACCACGACGATCTCACCGCTGCCGCCCAATCTGCGACCGTCATAGAGCGGCTGGCTGCTGGATCCCTGTACGTAGGCGCCACCGTGCAGCCACACCATCGCTGGCTTTCCGTCACCGGGTTGGGTGTCGGCCGATGCCCAGACGTTCAGCATCAGGCAGTCTTCGCCCTGCGGCGCCCCCAAGTCGAGCGGCATGTTGGGAAAAGACGGTTGCGGGCAGGCCGGCCCGTATCCGGTGGCGTCGGCGACCTCGGTCCACCGCTGCGGGGGCTCGGGCGCCCGGAAACGCAGGTCGCCGACGGGCGGTGCCGCGTAACGGATGCCTTTCCACGCCCTGGCGCGCCCGTCATCGGTGCCCCGGACCGGGCCGTAGGTGGTTTCGACCACCAGGTCGTCCATGCGCCGGCCTCCCCTAGGTGAGCCTCTGGGTGAGAAAGTCGACCACCCGCTTGCGGGCCTCGTAGGCCGGCTGGCCGTCGACTTCACGGACCTCGTCGGTCAGCACCGAGTGGGCCATCTTGCCGAAGCCGCCCTCGTTGCCCGGGCTGGAGTCGATCTCGATCACCTCGAATGCGTCGCCGAGCCGCGCCTTGAGCGTCGCGAACCGTTCACTCGGCACCATCTTGTCCTCGCTGAACCGCAAGCCCATGGCGCACAAGCCCTCGTTGACACACCGATCGGCCACGGTGGTCAGCTCCGCCTCGCTCAGGCCGGGGTCGCGGCGGCGCGCAGCTCCCAGCGGCAGCGGAACCGACGGCTGAGAAAGCACCGGAGCCAGCACACTGTCGTCGACCGCGGCGGCCAACGCGAAGCCGCCGGTGAAGCACTGGCCGATCACGCCGACACCCTTGCCCGGTGTCGACGCGTTGAGATCACGAGCCAGCGCGCGCAGGAACAACGACACCGGCCGCTGCTTGTTCATCGCCAGCGCCGCGAATTCTTTTGCAACACAAGCCCGTGTCAGGGTGGCGACCGTGTAGCCGACCGTCGCCGGCTTGCCCGGTTCACCGAACACCGACGGAATCGCGACGGTGAAGCCGTTGTCCACCAAGTGGTTGCCCAAGGCCAGCACACCGGGATGGATCCCAGGTATCTCGGGAATCAACACCACTCCCGGGCCGGCGCCTTTGCGGTAGACGTCATGGATGTAGCCACCACCGCTGAACGGTGCCACCGACCATCCGGACAGATCTGCTTCGGGCGCAGTCACGCTACGGGCTCCCTCGCTTGCGCGGGCCGGCTATCGGCTTGCTAAAGGCGGCTGCGATTGCGTCGCCGACGCCAGCGTACGGAACTGATCGGTGCTGCCGGCGCCGGTGATCGCGATCTGGGTAGCGCCGGCCGGGCCGGTAAGTCGGGTGGTCCATACCGGCTCGGCGTCCGCACCATTTTGGCCGGCACCGCGATAGACGACCCAGTTGGTTCCGGCGACGTCGACCGTCCCGGTCGGATACGCCGACGGATGGATCGAGCCGACCAGTTTTTCCTCGTCGGCGTTGCTCTGGGTCAGGCTCAGATACATTCCCGTTGGGCTGATGTATCCGACGACTGACGTCGCCGCGTTCAGCCGTTGACCGGTCGCGGGGTCGGATCGCCCGTTTTCGATGCCACCGCGGCTGCCGGAGTTGGCCTGCCAGCCGGCGGGTAGCTGCGGTAATCGAATGGGGAATCCCAGCGTCGCAGCATCTGCCCGCAGGGCCGCCGGCGCGTCGTAGGACGGGATCGTCCCCTTATTAGCGCCTGGCTGGAACGAACACATGCCCACCATGCCCGCCAGCAAAATGCATCCGAGCACCAGCGGTATGAGCGACCACAACATGTCGCGACCGTCCTGCAGCAGCCGCGGTTTGGCCGCCCTTGGCGCCGGAGCCGGCTCGCCGGCTACCTCTGCATTCAGCTGCGGCTCCTCGGTCATCCCCCGAGTATCCCAGCTGGCTATCGCCAGCCGCAGCCCAGCTCCAGCAGACCGATGTGCTTCTGGGACAATCAGCAACCATGACAGCTGAGGGCGACCGCTCATCGGGATCCCGTTCGTCGCCGGGGACCGTTGGGAGCCGAGGCCCGTCGCAGGCGCGGCCGCGCGGTGAGGCCCCCGACCGCAACCTGGCCCTGGAACTGGTACGGGTCACCGAGGCCGGTGCCATGGCCGCCGGACGCTGGGTGGGCCGCGGCGACAAAGAGGGCGGCGACGGCGCGGCGGTCGACGCCATACGCGAACTGGTGAACACCGTCTCGATGCGCGGAGTGGTGGTCATCGGCGAGGGTGAAAAAGACCATGCGCCGATGCTCTACAACGGCGAAGAGGTCGGCAACGGCGACGGCCCGGAATGCGACTTCGCCGTCGACCCGGTGGACGGCACCACGCTGATGAGCAAGGGCATGCCCAACGCCATCTCGGTGCTGGCGGTGGCCGATCGCGGTGCGATGTTCGACCCGTCGGCGGTGTTCTACATGAACAAGATCGCCGTCGGGCCGGAGGCCGCACACGTGCTGGACATCACCGCGCCGATCGCCGAAAACGTCCGGGCGGTCGCCAAGGTAAAGAGCCTGTCGGTACGGGACATGACGGTGTGCATCCTGGACCGGCCCCGGCACGCTCAGCTCATCAAAGACGTGCGTGACACCGGAGCCCGGATCCGGCTGATCACCGACGGCGACGTAGCCGGGGCCATCTCCGCGTGCCGGCCGGAGTCGGGCACCGACATGCTGGCCGGCATCGGCGGCACCCCGGAAGGCATCATCGCCGCCGCGGCGATCCGCTGCATGGGCGGCGCCATCCAGGCCCAGCTGGCGCCCATAGACGACGCCGAACGCCGCAAGGCCGTCGACGCCGGCTACGACCTCGACCAGGTGCTGACCACCGAGGATCTAGTGTCCGGTGAGAACGTCTTCTTCTGCGCCACCGGAGTCACTGAGGGCGACCTACTCAAGGGCGTCCGTTATTACCCCGGCGGCTGCACCACCCAGTCGATCGTGATGCGTTCCAAGTCGGGCACCGTCCGCATGATCGAGGCCTACCACCGGCTCTCGAAGCTCAACGAATATTCCGCCATCGACTTCACCGGCGACAGCTCCGCCGCCTATCCCCTGCCCTGACACCATCAACCGAGGAAGCCAATCTGTGGCCGCTGACGCCTTCCAGACCAACACCGAGTACCGCATCGAGCACGACACCATGGGCGAGGTGCGGGTACCCGCAAGAGCGTTGTGGCGCGCGCAGACCCAGCGCGCGGTAGAGAACTTCCCGATCTCGGGCCGGGGTCTCGAGCGCACCCAGATCCGCGCGTTGGGCCTGCTGAAGGGCGCCTGCGCGCAAGTCAACAAAGACCTCGGGTTGCTGGCACCGGAAAAGGCGGACGCGATCATCGCTGCGGCGGCTGAGATCGCCGACGGCCAACACGACGACCAGTTCCCCATCGACGTCTTCCAGACCGGTTCGGGCACCAGCTCCAACATGAACACCAACGAGGTGATCGCCAGCATCGCGGCTAGGGGCGGTGTCACGGTGCATCCCAACGACGACGTCAATATGTCGCAGTCGTCCAACGACACCTTCCCGACCGCCACTCACATCGCGGCCACCGAGGCCGCGGTACGCCACCTCATCCCGGCGCTCGAGGTGCTGCACGACGCTCTGGCGAGCAAGGCCCGCGAGTGGCACACGGTGGTCAAGTCGGGCCGCACCCACCTGATGGACGCCGTCCCGGTGACGCTTGGCCAGGAGTTCAGTGGATACGCCCGCCAGATCGAGGCCGGGATCGAGCGGGTGCGGGCGACGCTGCCGCGGCTGGGCGAACTGGCGATCGGGGGGACCGCGGTGGGCACCGGCCTCAACGCTCCGGACGGCTTTGGCGCCAAGGTGGTCGAGACGCTGGTCGCTTCCACCGGTCTGAGCGAATTGCGTACGGCGAGGAACTCTTTCGAGGCTCAGGCGGCCCGCGACGGGCTAGTCGAGGCCTCTGGCGCGCTACGCACCATCGCGGTGTCACTGACCAAGATCGCCAACGACATCCGCTGGATGGGCTCGGGCCCGCTGACCGGGCTGGCCGAGATCCGGCTGCCGGACCTGCAGCCAGGTAGCTCAATCATGCCGGGCAAGGTGAATCCGGTTATTCCAGAGGCGGTTACACAGGCAGCCGCGCAGGTAATCGGCAACGATGCCGCGATCGCCTGGGGCGGCGCGAACGGCGCCTTCGAGCTCAACGTCTACATCCCGATGATGGCCCGCAACATCCTCGAGTCCTTCAAGCTGCTGACCAATGTGTCAAAGCTGTTCGCGGAGCGCTGCATTACCGGACTGTCGGCCAATGTCGCGCATTTGCGCGAACTGGCCGAATCGTCCCCGTCGATCGTGACGCCGTTGAACTCGGCCATCGGTTACGAGGAGGCCGCCGCGGTGGCCAAACAAGCGCTCAAGGAACGCAAGACGATTCGCCAGACCGTCATCGACCGCGGCCTGATCGGCGACAAGTTGTCGGTCGAGGAGCTGGACCGCCGTCTCGACGTGCTGGCGATGGCCAAGGTGGCCGACGAACCCATGCGGGAAGAGAACTAGGCCCGGCGACCATACGGGCCGGCGATCGCCGGTACGCACTAGATATCTGGCCTGCGATTACACCGAATGTGGTCAAAAGTAGCGGTGCGTTCTCCATACTGCCAAGATGGCTCGATTGATAAGCAGATGCTGCCTCGCGTTGGTAGCGGTATTGACCTCAGCGTTGGCGGTGATCTCAGCGCCGGCGACTGTGGCGGCAGCCGAGCCGGTCGGCGAGATCTGGGAGTGGGCGCTGGGAAAAGACATGCTCACTGACCCGACGTTGCGGGACTACGTCAACTCGACGCCACTCGGAGCCGGCCGGGTTTGTTACGGCGACCCCAAACTCTGTCAAGAGTCACCCCCCAGCCCGCAGGATGCCCTTGCTCTGACCGATGTCGTGCGGGTCCCCAACGAGGGCTTCGGGCTGGTTCCTGACGAGCACGGCAAGGTGGTGAGCGTCGTGTTGTACAACGATCTCCGCGAACAGAAGTATCTCTACCGGGGCAGACTGCCCGAAGGATGGACCTGGGACTCGACTGCTACAGACCTCGGCGACGTCTTCGGTGCACCCAACATGGTGGCGGGCTTCGAACAGCAGCCCTACATCCCGATCGCCTTCCAATCTCAGACAGCTGACCACCTGTACGATCTGCGGGTCGAATTTGCCGCGACCAACGCGGCTGAGCTTCCTGGCGCACGCATGCGTACCATCACGGTCAGCCAGGCGCCCACGCCGGGAGGCACCCCGCCGACGGGGACACTGACGAATCCGCCCGAACCGACCGTGGCGCCTTCTCCGGTGAACCAGCCGCCGACCGCATAACTCCCCGGGGCCGTAGTGGCGAACACGCCCTCAAGGAACACCTCGACATTCGCGATGGCCAAGCTGGCCCAAGACTGGACCAGACTAGGCTGACCGTCATACCGCGCAGAGCGCGGTGGTGAACTTCGGGCGTAAGCCCGAAGCCTATTTCGGCGTCACGCAGATAATTGCGGCAACGCGCTTGCACGGCTACCTCAGCGCAGGTGGTGAAGGAGAGTGAGGGTGATTCAGCAATGACGGCTCCTCCCGGCGGTCCTTACGACCAGGGCCCCTACGGAAGCAATCCGTACGGGCAGGAACCCTATGGGGGCGGTCAGCCGCAGGGCGGTCAGTACCCGTACCCGCCGGGTGGCCCGTACGCCAACCCCCAGGGCGGTGTGAACCCCTACGCCGCGGGCGCCTACCCGCCCCAGCAATACCCTCAACCGGGCCAGCAGTTCGCTCCACCCGGCTGGCCGGCCGGACCGTACCCGCCTGGACCACCGCCCAATGGGCCACGCTCGAAGCTTCCGTGGCTCATCCTCGCCGGTGTCGCGATACTCGGCGTCATTGCGCTGGTGGTGATCCTGATGATCAGCGTCAACAACACAAGCAAGTCAACCAAGGCGGGGCCCTCGGCGACCACCAGCGTTCCGACGTCGCAGCCGAACAATTCTCAGCAGACCGCGACCGGCTGCACGCCGAATGTGTCTGGCGGTGACAAGCCCACCGGCGACACGATCAGCGCGGGCAAACTGTCGTTTCCGGCCAGCGCGGCACCCGGATGGGCCAGTTTCTCAGACGACCAGACTCCGAATCTCATTGGCGCGGTGGGCATCGGTCAAGAAGTGCCCGGCGCTAGCCAGTGGATGATGCAAGCCGAGGTCGCCATCACCAACTTTGCGACCAGCATGGACATCGGTGCGCAAGCATCGAAGTTGATGGATTGCGTGGCCAATGGTCCCGGCTACGCAAACGCATCACCCACCCTCGGCCCGACGAAGACGTCGTCGATCACGGTCGACGGGGTCAAGGCCGCCCGGGTAGACGCCGATATCACGATCGCCGACACCTCCCGCAACGTGAAGGGCGACTCCGTCACCATCATTGCGGTCGACACCAAACCGGTCACCATCTTCTTGGCCGCGACGCCCATCGGCGATACGGGTTCGGCGGCCACCATCAGCCACGTCATTGCGGCGCTGAAGGCCACAAAATCCTGACGCGACTTTGTCGCCCTAGTTATTCGGGCTACTCGGCCCCACCGGCGCCGAGACGTGGGTGGCTTCGGATCGCCCGCGCAGGACGGTGGAATAGCGTTCGGCCCAGTGCACTCGCTCGGCCTCATCGGCTCGTTCGATTGCCGCCGCCGAACACAGGATCCGCCGGTCGGCGGTTTTAGCAAGGTCGGCCAGCCGCGCGGCCTCATTGACAGCGTCGCCGATCACGGTGTACTCATACCGGTTTTCGGCACCGATGTTGCCGGCAAAGACGCGGCCTGCCGAGACGCCGATGCCGAAATCAACCACGGGTAACCGGCGCAGTTTGGTGCCCAACGCGCGTGCTGTCGCCAGGGCCGCCGACGCCGGTTCGCTCGTCGGCAACGGCGCTCCGAAGACGGCCAGTGCGGCGTCACCGGCGAACTTGTTGATCAGCCCGTGATGTTCGTCGACGGCGTTGACGACAATCCGGAAAAAGTCGTTGAGCACCTCGGCAACCTCTTGTGGCGGAAGGCTTTCCGCGAGCTGTGTCGAGTCCGCCAGGTCGATGAAAAGCACTGCCGCTTCGACCACGTCTCCCGACAGCGATGCGCCCTCTTTGACGGCGCGGTGGGCTACGTCTGTGCCGACGTGGCGTCCGAACAGGTCACGCAATCGATCGCGCTCGGCGAGCCCCGAAACCATGCGGTTGAATCCGGTTTGCAGACGCCCTATTTGGGAACGTTCGTATGCACCGACGTAGGTTCCGATGCGGCCGTGTTCGACCTCCGCCATCGCGTCGACGACCTCGCTGAGCGGATCCGAGATGGATCGCGATGTCAGGATCATCGTCGGCAGGCCGAGCAGCAGCGCTGCCAGCGACACCACCAAGATCGGCACCTCCAACGATGCGGACTTCTGAATCAGCCAGCCGTACGAGCGAAAAACAACCAGGGTCCCGATCACCCCGATGGGAAGCGCGCTGCACAAAAACCACAGTAGAACCAGTCGCGCGAGCACCCCCGGCACCGCCAGCCGAGGCTCGCAACCCAGTGTGGCCGCACCCATGATGGGGCGCAAGGTGCGTTGCGCCAGTAGCATCCCCATGCCGGCCGCAGCCGGTCCGCCGAGCAGTACACCGAGCAGAATGGGCAGCAGGAACTGGGACCCGCCGGCAAGATTCAGCAGCGCGAATATCGCCCCGGCCACGCCCCAGGCCACCAAGAGGATCGCCGACTGGCGGCCGGCGATCTTCATTGCGGCTTCCCGCTGCTGCTGAGTCGGTTCGTCTCCGGCGACATACCAACGCAGCGTGGGACGGAGGCTCATCACGCCGGCCACGGCGACGCCAATGGTCCCCAGCCCGACGAGCACCACCACCACCGGGGTGTTCTTCTCGGCGAAGTCGACGTTGGCCCCGACAGACGTGTGGCCTCTCAGTGGGATCAAGATAGCGGCCGCATCGACCACGGCCACGATGTAGGCCAAGGCGAGGCCGATCGCATATTCAACCGAGAGCCTGCGAGCGGACTTTCGTTGCCCCGCACTGGCTACCGCCGCCGGGCGACCCGATCCTCGTGCGCCCCAAGTCCGAAGCCAGCCCGCCGTGATCACCCCATAACGGTAGCCGCGCGTGGCCCAAGCTTTGTTCTAGGCACCGTTATTCGGCCCGCCCGAATTCTGGCCCGGGATATCGGTGATCGGGAAGTTGGGCATCGGCTTCGGTGAGGATGTGTTGGGCAACGCGGGGATCTCGCTGGCCGGGATGTCATGAAGCACGTTGGCGGGGGGCCCGTTCTCCCTGCTGCCGTAACTGCTGCCGGGGGCCCGCGGCCCCAGCAGTTCGCTGACCGTCACCAAGCGGTAGCCGTTGGCCTTGAGCACCGGGATGAACTGGTACACCAGGTCGACGGTGCTCGAGTAGGTGTCGTGGAACAACACCACCGAGCCCGGCTTGATGTACGTCATCAGCATGTATCGCGTTGCGCCCGTGTTCGAGTCGTTGATCCAGTCGAACGGGATGACATCCCAGAGGATTTCGGCTAGACCAAACCGGGCCGCCGTCTGCCGCACCGTCTCGTTGGACAGTCCACCGGCGGGACGCCACAGCGACGGCGTCCGGCCGGTTGCGGCGGCAATCGCGTCGTTGGTCTTGGAGAACTGACTGGCGATGTCGTCCGGAGGGATCGTCGTCATGTTGGGGTGTTCCCACGTGTGGTTGCCGATTTCCATCCCGGCGTCGGCGATGCGCTTGGCTCCCGCCGGATTGGCCGCCACTTTGTTGCCGATCAGGAAGAACGTGGCCTTGGCGTCGTTGTCCTTCAGAATTTGCAGCAGCCGGTCGGTGTACGGTCCCGGCCCGTCGTCGAACGTCAGCGCCACGCACTTGACCACCGCGCAGCTGAGGTTGTCGGCGCGCGTGACGTGACCGGTAAGGCCGCCGACCACCAGCACCGCAACAGCAGCGGCGACACCGAAAACGGTCCGCCAATAGCGCCAGGCCTGGCTGTCGGGTCGTTTCGGCACAGTGGAAGCTTATCGAATGGAAGCCTACCGAAATGCGCCGTCAGTGCGGTCCGGCGATCTCCTCGAGCATCTCGGTGACCAGCGCGGCGATCGGCGAGCGCTCGCTGCGCAACAAGGTGATGTGGGCGAACAGCGGATGGCCTTTGAGCTTCTCGATCACGGCCGCAACCCCGTCGTGGCGGCCGACCCGCAGGTTGTCGCGCTGGGCGATGTCATGGGTCAACACCACCCGCGATCCGGTACCCAACCGGGACAACACAGTCAGCAAAACGTTGCGCTCCAGCGACTGTGCTTCATCGACGATGACGAACGAGTCATGCAGTGACCGGCCCCGGATGTGGGTCAGCGGCAGCACCTCGAGCATGCCCCGGGAAAGCACTTCCTCCAGCACCGCCGGGCTGGCCAGGCCCTCGAGGGTGTCGAAAACCGCCTGTGCCCAGGGGCCCATCTTTTCGGCCTCGCTGCCGGGCAGGTAGCCCAGCTCCTGGCCGCCCACGGCGTACAGCGGACGGAACACCACCACCTTGCGGTGGGTCCGTCGTTCCAGCACCGCCTCCAGACCCGCACACAACGCCAGCGCCGACTTGCCGGTGCCGGCTTTGCCGCCCAGCGACACGATGCCCACCGACTCGTCGAGCAGCAGGTCGAGCGCCACCCGCTGCTCAGCGGAACGGCCCCGCAGCCCGAACACCTCGCGGTCACCGCGGACCAGCTGGACTCGTTTGGCGGCGGTGACCCGGCCAAGTGCATGGGAGCTACCGCCCAGCAGCCGAACACCGGTGTGACAGGGCAAGTCTCGGGCTTCGGCCAGGTCGATCTCGCCGTCGGCGAACAGGGCGTCGATATCCTCAGCAGCGGTCTCGATCTCGTGCATCCCCGACCATCCGGAGACCACGACATCTTGCGCGTGATACTCGTCGGCGGCCAGACCCACCGCAGCGGCCTTGACCCGAAGTGGAATATCCTTGCTGACCAACGTAACTCGCTTGCCTTCGGCGGCGAGGTTGGCGGCGCAACTCAATATCCGCGAGTCGTTACTGTCGGTGCGGAAGCCGGCGGGCAGCACCGCCGGGTCCGTGTGGTTGAGCTCGACGTGAAGCGCACCGCCTTGTGTCCCAACGAGAATCGGCTGATCCAACCGTCCGTGCTCGAGCCGAAGATCGTCGAACAGACGCAGCGCCTGGCGAGCGAACCACCCAAGCTCGTGATGGTGGCGTTTAGCCTCGAGTTCGCTGATCACCACCAGCGGAACGACCACCTCGTGCTCGGCGAACCGACTGCACGCCCACGGATCGGACAGCAGCACGGACGTGTCGATCACGTAGGTCCGGATTTCGGTCACGTAGCGCTCCTCGAGCGGGTTAAGCCCGCGCGGACCCACACAGGCATGTCGGCGGGAACTGCGGCATCAGGACCGGGGCCGGTCCTGCCGTTGTCGTGACGGGAGGTGCCGCCCTGGCAGCAGAGCATGTCGCTGGCCATCGCTAGTGACGCTACTCTCGTGGCCGCGTTCGCGCCGCGCAGGCGCGCCGAGGTCAGCGTGCCGACGCTGCGAGATGTGCGGCGGCGCGCAAAGATCGGCTTAACCGCGAATGAATTGCCGCAGTTGGGGCTCGTCGGCCAGTCCCCATGCGGTGATGCGGTCGGAGATCGCCTGCCGCAGCTGGTCCGGGCCGAAGATGCCTGCGTCGGCGACGTTCTGCACCTTGTCCCGGTAGGCGTCGATATCGGCGCCGACGACTTGCAGGTCGGCCGCCCGCGCGGCAATTGCCGCGATCGTTTCGTCGCGGGCGTAGTCGAGACAGTGCGCGACGAGATTCGAGAAGAACTCCTCGTGCCGCTGTTCGTCCCTGGCGATCCGGTCGATGAGTCCGGCCAGGATGGGCTCCTCGAGCTGTGCGGCCAGGTTGCGGCAGAAAACGGCGTGGGTGCGCTCGGTGAAAGCCATGTACACCAGGGTTTCGATCTGCGTGTACTGGTCAGCGCGGTAGCCCTTCATCACGTACTGGACCCGTGCCTCTTCGTTGGCGGTCGGGTCGACCTCCCGGGTCACCACCAGGTATTCGCGCAGCGCGATGGCGTGCAGGTGCTCCTCCGCGGTCCACCGGCCCAGCCAGCGACCCCACCACTCCTCGAGAATGAAGTGCTCGACGAGTTCGCGGTGATGCCCGGCGAGGTTGTCCTTGAGCAGCAGGAGGATCTCGCACGCGTCCGTGAACACCCTGGGCAGTGTTACCTGGGACGGCTCCCAATCGCGTCCGCCGAGGAAGGCGAAGTTCTCGCCTCGGTCGAACGGCACGTAATCGTGAGCGAACCAAAGGTCCTCGGAGTCGAGGTGGCGAGCCATGTTCGCTTCGACGACGGGCTCGAGTTCCAGGGTCAGCGTATTAGCGACAGGTTTCTGTGCCATGTGGTAACTGTAACCCGCATACACAGGTTCGTGAAAATCCTCGGCTCGTGTCGCGGCCAAATGGTGACTTTGGTCCCCTGAACCGGGCTAGCCCGGTCAGCGGTCGACCAGCGTCCAGTCCTCGATGCCCTCGTAGAGCGGAAAGTCACTGGCCAGCCGCGTGACCCGCTGCCGCAGTGCCGGCAAATCCGCCGACGCGCCTGCCGCCAGCGCCATGGCGAGGACATCGGCGACCTCGCTGAACTCTGCCTCCCCGAAACCGCGGGTCGCCAGCGCCGGTGTTCCCACCCGCAAGCCCGACGTCACCATCGGCGGTCGGGGGTCGTTCGGGACCGCGTTGCGGTTGACGGTGATGCCGATCTCGTGGAGCAGATCCTCGGCAGCCTTCCCGTCGAGCGGAGAGTCGCGCAAGTCCACCAGCACCAGGTGGACGTCGGTGCCGCCGCTGACCAGCGACACACCGGCCTTGGTGACATCGGGAGCCGACAGTCGCTCGGCGAGGATGCGCGCACCGGCCAGCGTGCGCTGCTGACGGTCGGCAAACTCGGGCGTGGTAGCGATCTTGAGCGCGACCGCCTTCCCCGCGATGACGTGCATCAGCGGTCCGCCCTGCTGGCCGGGGAACACGGCGGAGTTGATGGCCTTGGCGTACTCCTGTTTGCCCAGGATCATGCCCGAACGAGGGCCACCGAGCGTCTTGTGCACGGTCGTGGACACCACGTCCGCGTGCGGCACCGGCGACGGGTGCAGACCCACGGCAACCAGTCCCGCGAAATGCGCCATGTCCACCCACAGCTTGGCGTCGACCTCGTCGGCGATCGACCGGAACGCCGCGAAGTCGAGAATCCTCGGGTAGGCCGACCACCCGGCGATGATCACCTTCGGGTGGAACTCGAGGGCCTTGGCCCGCACCGCGTCCATGTCCACCAAATGCGTCTTCGGGTCCACGCCGTAGAAGCCGGCCTCATACAGCCTGCCGGAGAAGTTCAGCTTCATGCCGTGGGTCAGGTGGCCGCCGTTGGCAAGATCCAGCCCCAGCAACCGCTCCCCCGGTGTCATCAGCGCGTGCAGCACCGCGGCGTTAGCCTGCGCACCCGAATGCGGCTGTACGTTGGCGAATTCAGCACCGAAGAGCGCCTTTGCCCGGTCACGGGCGATGTTCTCCACGCCGTCGACGTACTCGCAGCCGCCGTAGTAGCGCCGGCCGGGCAGCCCCTCGGCGTACTTGTTGGTCAGCACGCTGCCCTGGGCCTGCAGCACCGAGCGCGGCACGAAGTTCTCGGACGCGATCATCTCCAGGGTGTCCCGTTGCCGGTGCAGTTCCTTGTCCAGCAACTCGGCGATGTCGGGATCAACCTCGGCGAGCGGGGCGGACATCAGCGAGGCAGTGGGGCGCGCGTCAGGTGCAGCAGTCACGGGCGCCAGTCTATCCAGCAGCGTTTTTAGCCAGCCCAGCCGTCGGGCGCACATCCACCCCTGCAACACTGGCACTATGCCGCGGCTTAGCGAGCCGAGCCCGTATGTGGAGTTCGACCGAAAGCAATGGCGTGCGCTTCGTATGTCGACGCCGCTGGCCCTCACCGAAGAGGAACTGGTCGGCCTGCGCGGTCTGGGTGAGCAGATCGACCTCCTCGAAGTCGAAGAGGTTTACCTGCCCCTGGCCCGGCTGATTCACCTCCAGGTCGCCGCCCGTCAACGGCTGTTTGCCGCCACTGCGGAATTCCTCGGCGAACCTCAACAAAACCCGGACCGGCCCGTGCCGTTCATCATCGGCGTCGCCGGCAGCGTGGCGGTCGGCAAGTCCACAACCGCCCGTGTGCTGCAGGCGCTATTGGCACGCTGGGATCATCACCCTCGGGTGGACCTGGTGACCACCGACGGCTTTCTGTACCCGAATGCAGAGCTGGATCGGCGAAATCTCATGCACCGCAAAGGTTTTCCGGAAAGCTATCACCGTAGGGCGCTGATGCGGTTCGTGACCTCGGTCAAATCCGGATCGGAGTACGCGTGCGCACCGGTGTATTCACACCTGAAATACGACATCATCCCCGGGGCCAAGCACGTGGTCCGCCATCCCGACATCCTGATCCTGGAAGGGCTCAACGTCCTGCAGACCGGTCCGACCCTGATGGTGTCGGATTTGTTCGACTTCTCGCTGTATGTGGATGCCCGGATCGAAGACATTGAGCAGTGGTACGTATCGCGGTTTTTGGCGATGCGCAGCACCGCGTTCGCAGACCCGGAATCACACTTCCACCACTATTCGGCCCTGAACGACACAAAGGCGGTCGCCGCCGCACGCGAGATATGGCGGTCGATCAACCGCCCCAACCTGGTCGAGAACATCCTGCCAACCCGCCCCCGCGCCACCCTGGTGCTGCGTAAAGACGCCGACCACTCCATCAACCGGCTCCGCCTGCGCAAGCTCTAGCGGCGGAACCGGGCAAAACGTTGATGCGGAGACCCCGCCGCAACGTGCCGCGAGGGGCCCCGCATCGCCGGGTAGGGAACTTACGTCGCCAGACGACGCACTCCCAGGTACTGCAGTCCAGCGAACGCCGCGGTGTACACACCACTGGCCAGCGTCGCGGCGACTCCGATTGCGCTCATGGGCACCGCTTCGGCGGCCACGACCGCGACCAGGGTGTAGACGATGTTGGCCGCGATGACGCCGATTCCGGCACGACGCAAGTTCGGCAGCGCCGCGAGGCTGAACACCACCAGGCCGTAGAGCACGAAGAAGGCGCCCATGGCATATTCCTGGCCGGACGTCAGGCCGGTCAGCGATGAGAGTGGGTCGGCGACGAAGGCGACGGCCAAACCGCACAATCCCGTCAACGTGGCATCGGCACGCATGGCAAAACGCAGCAGCGAGTCGGTCGAGTCGTACAGGGTTCGGGTGGGTAGACCAGATATTGCGGTCATGTGATTACTCCTCGCGATGGCGGATTGGGTCGAACAGGTTTGAGCGTGCCGACGAAGCACTGCCATATCGACTCGTGGCACTGCCAACTACTGCCACCCATACAAAGACCAGGGCGTTCATTCGGCTATTCCCGTCACCGACACCAAATCCAAAGGCGTCTCAAAACGTGGGGTCCGCGGCTTAATCAGAGATGCGGTCGGCCCGGCGTCAGGCTAGTCGCTGGGAACCGGGACCCGCCCGCGCAGGTCGGCGGCGATGAGCCGGGCGGCGGCGTTTTGCCAGTTGTGCAACGAGCGCTGTGGGACCTCGGTGACGAACCACTGCCAGGCTTGCCGGGCCGTTGGGTCCAGTCCGGAGGCGGTGGCGTTCTGGGCATACGCGCGCACGCCGACGACGTAAGGGAAATACAGCGAGTTGTAGTGACGCCACTGCTCAGTGGTTCCGAAATCACCCGCGTCGCGCGGTTTGAGCCGCCCGACCGCGTCCGCAAGAACGGCCTTGAGTTCATTGGCCCGCTCCAGCGGGTTGTCGGGTGCTCCCCTCGTGGCCAGTCGGTCATCGATCACGGGCAATGCGGTCAATGGACTGGCAACCAGTTTGGTCAGGTCACCGTAGTGGCCCAGTGCCCGGCGGGTGAGCCTGGCGAAGGTTTCGTCGTCGACGTCAAAGAGGGGATCGGCCGAGCGCAGCGGCAACGCCGCCCCGGTATGCCGTAATGCGGCCCGGTCGGCCCGCAGGGTGGGGGACCTCGAGAAGGCCAGCCGGTCCAGCACCCCGGCGAGCGGATCGGCCAGCACCTGCACCGTGATCGCGATCGCCAGACTCGTGAACAGCAGCACGCTCAGCGCCATCTGCGCGGTGGGCTCATGCCGCGTAACTGCCAGGCCGGCCAGCGCCTGGCCACCGAACAACACCGCCACCGCCATCGAGCCGGCGAACGAGCGCAGCATGTCGGCGCGCAGCGCCTGGCCCTCATCGAAGGCGTCCCACAAGGCCACCGCCACACCCAGCAACAGCACATCGAAACCTGTGGACGCCAAGGCCAGCCAGCTGGGCACCAGGCCCAGCGGGATGATCAGGATGGCGTTGCCCAGCGCAAAGAACAGAGTCGCCACCACCACCACGCCGGCGACCGGCACCGGCTGAGCGGGCCGCATCAGCGCAGCCACCATCGCGCCGAGCGTGGAAATCGAGATCGCGGCGAACATCAGCACGTGACCCGGCCGCAACGGCCCGTCGACGCTGCCGGCCATCGTCGCACCCAACACGGTCAGCGCGCCGACGCCACCAACGAGCAGCACCTCACGGGTACGCGTCCGCCAGTGATCGCACGGCCGCGACAGCTCGACGAGCACCGCGAACCATGCCACGCCGGGAACGGCGACCAGATAGATCTCGACTCGGCTGAGCAGCCCGCTGTGTGCAACGCCGGCTGTGCGCACCGCGTCCAATGCCACCACCAACGCGAAGCCGCACAATCCGATCGCCGCCAGGGCGAGTACCGGCTTACGCGGATCGCGGGCCAGCAAGTACAACCCAAGCCACCCGCTCAGCGTGAACACCACCGCCGACAGCG
The DNA here is from genome assembly GCA_963784665.1 of uncultured Actinomycetota bacterium. Lineage (GTDB taxonomy): Bacteria > Actinomycetota > Actinomycetes > Mycobacteriales > Mycobacteriaceae > Mycobacterium. Next base: position 537,609 of record CAWASA010000010.1, on the reverse strand, counting down.
CAGCCATGGATCTAGTGTGGCATGTTCGCGAGCCGCCGCCAGCCCTGCCGCTACTTGCCGTACCTGCGATGCCGCATGCTGTAGTCACGCAGCGCACGCAGGAAATCGACCCGTCGGAATGCGGGCCAGTGCGCTTCGGTGAACCACATCTCCGAGTACGCGCTTTGCCACAGCAGAAACCCGGACAGGCGTTGCTCCCCTGACGTACGGATCACCAGGTCAGGGTCCGGTTGACCAGAGGTGTAAAGGTTTTCGGAGATGCCGTCGACGGTCACCGCGTCGATGAGCTCCTCGGCGCTCGCACCGTTGGCGAGTTGTTTGCTCAATAACGCGCGTACCGCGTCGACGATCTCGCGCCGGCCGCCGTAGCCGACCGCGACGTTGACGTGGAAAGATGCCACGACCGGGGTGGACTCCACCGCATCGCGCAGCCGCCGGGCCGGTTCCTCGCCGAGCAGCTCGAGATCGCCGACAGTACGCACACTCCAGCGGTTGGCCGGTGCGCAGATCTCCTCAACCACATCGGTGATGATTTCGATGAGTCCGGCCAGCTCGTCGGGATCGCGTTGCAGGTTCTCGGTGGATAGCAGGTAGACCGTCGTCATTTCGATCCCGGCTTCCTGGCACCAGCGCAGCATCTCGGCGATCTTGACCGCACCCATCCGGTAGCCGTAGCTGACGTCGTCGTAGCCGGCGTCGCGCGCCCACCGCCGGTTGCCGTCGCACAGCACTGCGATGTGCCGGGGAAGCTGGGATTTCGGGGAGGCCAGTTCCTGCCGCAGCCGCAGCTCGTAGACGCGATACAGCGGCTCTTTGAGGCGCGGCGGAATAATTTCCACGAAGACCCAGCCTACTGTGAGCTGCCACAAATTCCTGCCTGCATTTCCGGTGATGTCACCGCAAGTCCGAAACCAGGCCGTGACGATTCCCGGCTACTGTGGGGATTAGCAGACCCTGGCAAATTTCCCGACTTGCATGGACAAGGCAACAACAGAGACATGAGCAGCCAGAGCACATCCACCAGTTCGAACACCAATTCAAAGCCCGAATCGCAGGCACTTACACCAGGCAATACCGTCGAACATCTCGTCGAAGGCGTTGCCAATGTCCTGACCAGGCCCCGCATGCGCGGCTGGATCCACTTCTACTCCGCGTGGCTGGCGATAATCTGCGGTGCAACCCTGGTATCGGTGTCGTGGGCGGCCGCATCACCCCGAGCCGGTCATTCGACGCTGGTCTACGCCGCGGCCACCGTGACGATGTTCGCTGTCAGCGCCACCTACCACCGCGTGCAGTGGAAATCGGACGTGGCCCGTAGCCGAATGAAGCGGCTCGACCACTCGATGATCTTTGTGTTCATCGCCGGCAGCTACACACCGTTCGCGCGGCTGGCCATGCCGCAGAACACCGGGGTGGAGGTGCTGTGGATCGTGTGGGGCGGTGCGCTGGCGGGCATCGCGCTGAAGGTGTGCTGGCCGTCGGCGCCGCGTTGGGTGGGCGTGCCGCTATACCTGCTGCTGGGATGGGTGGCCGTGTGGTATGCCCCGACGATCCTCCACGACGCCGGGGTGGCCGCGATGGTGCTGCTGGCTGTCGGCGGCGCGTTGTACAGCATCGGTGGCCTGTTTTATGGCCTGCGCTGGCCCGACCCGTGGCCGCGGACGTTCGGGTATCACGAGGTCTTCCACGCCTTTACCGCGATCGCGGCGATCCTGCACTACATTGCCATGTGGCTCGCCGTCTTTTACGTCGGCCACCCAGCGTGAGCCCCGGCTATCGGTTGATTGCCCGCGCGAGAGCTGGATTGCCCGCTAAAGCTGAGTGACGTCGGCCGCCGACCAGTAAGCGTTCATCGCGCTGATCTTGCCGCGGCCGTCGAAGACCATGACGTCGATCGGCTCGATCACCATCCGGTGCCCGCCCGCGGTCACGGTCAGCCGGAACTGGAACGCCGCTTCGTTGCCGGCCACCCGCAGCGAGACAAGCTCGCATTCGCGCTGCACATCGTTGACCGCGGAGTAGAAGCCGTGGATCGCCTGACGACCGATATGCACCTCGCCGCCCACCGGGTCCTCGACGGTGGCGTCATCGGCGTACAACTCGACTATGTCGTCGGCGCAGCCCTTGGCGACCAGTTCGATGTAGCGGTTAACGCTGTCAGTGATGTCGGCGGCATTCGGCATATAACGCAACGCTACTACCCGGGTACCCGCAGGGCGGCCGCCAGTTCCGTTGCCCGGGTTACCGGTAAGTCGCACACCCGTCCACGACACACGTAGGCGGCGTCGGCGTCGGCCACCCTGTCCCGGCCGACCAGCAGCGCCGACGAATCCATCTCACCGCCCATGACAATCGTCCCGCCCGGCGCCATCCGGCGCGCGTCGGCCAGCAGGGGCGAGCGCGACGGGTCACACGCGACCGCGATCTGCAGCGGTCCACGAACCGCGGCTTCGGCAACGGCCAGCCAATGTCCGGCCGAGCGCGGCGCTCGGTCGAGCAGCACGGAATGCGCCCCGAGCGCATCGGCCGCCGCATGTAGATACCGCTCCGCGCGGTCACCGTCAACCAGATGCGCCGCAGTCAGCAGCGCCTCGGTGATCGACGACGCGCCCGACGGGGTCGCCCCGTCCAGCGGGTCGGCGGGCCGGAGCATCAACTGCTCGGCGTCGTCGGAGGTGTCGAACCAGCGCCCGGGCCGCTGCGGGTCGGCGAAGTGCTGCAGTGCGGTGTCCAGCAGCCCGGTTGCCGTCGTCAGCCACGCCTCGTCGGCGGTCAGCTGGTATAGCGCAAGCAGTCCGGTGGCCAGCATCGCGTGGTCCTCGAGGATGGCGGCGCTGTCGCCGACCACCCCGCCCAGGCTGGCGCGTCGCAGGCGGCCGTCGACGGTGTGCAAGCCCAGCAGCGTCTGCGCGCAGTACCGGGCGGCTTGGACCAATTCGAAGGCCAGATCGGGTTCGTTCAAGGCCACGCTGGCCTCGGCCAGCGCGGTGATCGCGAGCCCGTTCCAGGAGGTGACGACCTTGTCGTCGCGTCCGGGCTGGGCCCGGGTGAGCCGGGCCGCCAGCAGCGTGGTCCGGATGCGTTCGGCGCGTTGCGGATCGTCCGGATCGGCGGGCAACTGCAGCACCGAGGTGCCGTGTTCAAACGTGCCGGACTGGGTGACCGCGAAAACCTCGGCGGCCCAACGCCCATCGTCGGCGCCGAGCACCTCGGTCAGCTGGCCGGGCGTCCAGACATAGGTCGAGCCCTCGCGACCGTCGGCGTCGGCGTCCAGCGATGACGTGAACATGTGGCCGTCGGCCAGGTCGTCGAGCAGGAATCGCGCGGTCTGGGTGGCGACCCGGCGCGCCAACGGATCTCCGGTACGCCGGGCCCAGTGCGCGTATGCGCGCAACAGCAGCGCGTTGTCGTACAACATCTTTTCGAAATGCGGTACCACCCAAGCGTTGTCGACGCTGTAGCGGGCGAAGCCGCCGGCGAGTTGGTCGTAGATGCCGCCGCGGGCCATCGCGTTGCCGGTGCGCGAGACCGCCTCCAGCGCCGCCGGTGACCCGGTGCGCTCGTAATTGCGCAGCAGCGCCTCGAGAAGCGCCGACGGCGGGAATTTGGGCGCGCGTCCGAACCCGCCGTGAACCGTGTCCTGGTCCCCGAGCACGGTGGCGACGGCGTGGTCACACAGCGTCGCCGCCACGTCCGGGCCGCCACCGGGCAGTGCCGACGCGATCTCGCGCAACTCGGCGGCGATACGGTCGGACGCCTCCTCCACCTCACCGCGGCGCTCCCGCCAAGTGAAGGAGACGGCCGAAAGGAGTTGCAGGAAACCGTCTTTCGGGTAGTAGGTGCCGCAGAAGAAAGGCCGGCCATCAGGTGTGAGGAAACACGTCATCGGCCAACCGCCCTGTCCGGTGAGCGCGACAGTGGCATTCATGTAGACCGCGTCGATGTCCGGCCGTTCCTCGCGGTCGACTTTGATGCAGACGAATCCCGCGTTCATCACGGCGGCCACCTCGTCGTCTTCGAACGATTCGTGGGCCATGACGTGACACCAGTGGCAGGCGGCGTAGCCGATGGAGAGCAGGATCGGCACGTCGCGCGCGGCCGCGTCCGCCAGTGCCTCAGGAGTCCACTGCTGCCAATGCACCGGATTGTCGGCATGCTGGCGCAAATAGGGGCTAGTTGCCCGCCCGAGCGTATTCGTCGGCGAAGATTCAGCCGGGCTCATCGCCGGGTCCTGGTGCCCGCGCCGATCCGTTGGGCTGGTCCGGGGCTTGCCCGGGGGCCTCATCAACCGTGTCGGTGCCCTCGTCGGCGGCCTGATCGGGTTCAGGGTGCGTGGGGTCAAACGACTCGGGCACCTTCTTCAGGTGCCGGTTCATCGATCGCAGCAGCAACAGCGTGGCGATCAACAGCAACACGACAATCAGCAGCCCGACCGGGCTGGCCTTGCCGAAATCGGGTCCGGTGTTGTGCGGCCCGCCGTCAGCCTGCCAGCCGGCCCACGCGGCGGCACTGCCTACGAGTAAAAGCTGATTCATCTGTCGCTCTCGATTCCGGCGAACAGATCGTCCTCGGGCAGTCGAACGGGGACCCGGGAGCGGGCCAACTCGAATTCCTCTGTCGGCCATAGCCGCTCCTGCCATGAGATGGGAGCGGCGAAGAAGTCGTGGTTCGGGTCGATCTGAGTGGCGTGCGCGCGCAGCGCATCGTCGCGCTGGCCGAAATATGCCGAGCACTCGATGCGCGTCGTCACCCGATTGGCGAAGGGGTCATGCTCGGGATCCCAGTGCTCAAGCCAATTCTTGAAAGGGGCTTCTTGACCGTGTTTGACGGCTTCGTCGTGCAGCAACTGCATGCGCGCCCGCAGGAACCCGTGGATGTAGTACAGCTTGGACACCGGCCACGGCTCGCCGGCGTCCGGAAAGCGTCGATAGTCGCCGGCCGCCTCGAAAGCGGCGAGCGAAACCTGGTGGCAGCGAATGTGGTCGGGATGCGGGTAGCCGCCGGTCTCGTCGTAGGTGGCGATCACGTGCGGCCGGAACTCGCGAACCAGGCGCACCAGCGCCTCGGTCGCCTCCTCCAGCGGCACCAGCGCGAAGCATCCCTCGGGCAGTGGGGGCGGCGGGTCGCCCATGGGCAACCCGGAGTCGACGAAGCCCACCCAGGTGTGCTCGACGCCGAGAATCTCGGCCGCCTTCGCCATCTCGTCCCGGCGGATTTCGGCCATATGCCCATGCACATCGGGCAGGTCCATTGCCGGGTTGAGGATGTCGCCGCGCTCGCCGCCGGTCAACGTCGCCACCAGCACCCGATGGCCCTCGTCGGCGTAGCGGGCGAGGGTGGCTGCGCCCTTGCTGGATTCGTCGTCGGGGTGGGCGTGCACCGCCATCAACCGCAGTTCGCTCACGTGCCCCCTTGTCGGTCTGATGGTCGCCCGTTTGACCCTATAATTCCAGTTCTGAGATCGTTGCATGCCGGCGCCCGGCGCCCGGTAGCCGGCAGTCCAGGTATGAACCACCCCATGACCGAGGCTTTTATTCCGCATCCCGAGGCCCGCTACGGGCGTTCTCGTCTGTCGCGCGTGTCACGGCGTCGGGTGGCCATCACCCTGGGCGTGCTCGTGATTGCGGCGGGTTTCGTCGTTGCCGTCATCGGCCACCAACGGCTCGGCACCAGTAACGTCACCGGGTCGCTGGGCGGCTATCGGGTGATCGACAACGAGACGGCGTCGGTAACGATCACCGTGACGCGATCCGACCCGTCGCGACCGGTGGACTGCATCGTGCGGGTCCGGTCTAAAGACGGCAGTGAGACAGGCAGGCGAGAGGTGCTGGTCCCGCCGTCGGAGGCGGCCACGGTGCAGGTGACAACGACGGTGAAATCCTCCCAACCGCCGGTGATGGCTGACGTATATGGTTGCGGCACCGACGTACCCGGCTACCTGCGCCCGGCTTGATCGCAGGACAAAGGCCGAACTGCGAAAATAGGTCATCAACTGTTTGCGCAGTGGTAACATGGGTGAATGCACGGTTCCTGCTGGGACCGTGTATTGCTGCATTAAAGGCTGTGAGCCGGAGGAAACGGCAGCACACGGGGAGACCCGGACACTCCCGGGCGGCGGGGTCAACGAGCTCACGCGGATACGCGGAACGACAATATGAGGAGCACGACGAGATGACGGATACTCAGGTGACCTGGCTGACCCAGGAGTCACATGACCGACTCAAGGCCGAGCTCGACCAGTTGATCGCAAATCGCCCGGTCATCGCCGCGGAAATCAACGACCGCCGCGAGGAGGGCGACCTGCGCGAGAACGGCGGATACCACGCCGCCCGCGAAGAGCAGGGCCAGCAGGAGGCCCGCATTCGCCAGCTGCAGGATCTGCTCAACAACGCCAAGGTCGGCGAAGCGCCCAAGCAATCAGGCGTCGCGCTGCCCGGCTCAGTGGTGAAGGTCTACTACAACGGCGACAAATCCGACACCGAGACCTTCCTGATCGCCACCCGCCAGGAGGGCGTCAACGACGGCAAGCTCGAGGTGTATTCGCCGAACTCACCGCTGGGTGGCGCATTGATCGACGCCAAAGTGGGTGACACCCGCAGCTACACGGTCCCCAGCGGTAGCACCGTCGAGGTCACGTTGGTCAGCGCGGAGCCCTATCACTCGTAGGGCTGGCGCGACTCAGCCCAGGGCCTGTTCGAGATCGGCCAGCAGGTCGGCAATATCTTCGATGCCGACTGACAGTCGTACCAGGTCGTCGGGTACTTCCAGTTGCGAACCGGCCGTCGACGCATGCGTCATTGCGCTGGGGTGCTCGATCAGCGACTCAACCCCACCCAGCGATTCAGCCAGGATGAACACTCTGGTGCCGGCGCACAGGTCCTGAGCGGCTCGGCGGCCGGCTCGCATGCGCACCGAGACCATGCCGCCGAAGTCGCGCATCTGCCGTGCGGCGATCTCATGCCCAGGGTGGCTGGGCAGGCCCGGATACAGCACCGTGCTCACCGCGGGATGCCCGGAGAGGAATTCCGCTACGGCTAAGGCATTTTCGCTGTGTCGCTGCATCCGCAGCGCCAAGGTCTTCAGACCGCGCATCGTCAGGTAGGCGTCGAACGGGCCTGGCACGGCGCCGGCGCCGTTTTGCAGGAAACCAAAGGAGTCGTCGAGCTCTTTGTCGTTGGTGACTAATGCGCCGCCTACCACGTCGGAGTGGCCACCGATGTATTTGGTCGTCGAGTGCAGCACGACATCGGCGCCCAGCGTCAACGGCTGCTGCAGCGCGGGCGAGGCAAACGTGTTGTCCACCAACACTTTTGCGGACGTCTGTTTGCCGAGCTCGGCAAGGGCCCCGATATCGGCGATGGAGAGCAAAGGATTCGTCGGTGTTTCCACCCAAATCAGCCGGGTTCGCGGAGTAATGGCGGCGCGAACGGCGTCCAATTCATAGAGCGCCACCGGCGTGTACTCGACGTTCCACTGACTGAATACCTTGTCGATCAGCCGGAAAGTGCCGCCGTAGGCATCATTGGGAATGACCAGGTGGTCCCCGGGCCGCAGGATTGCCCGCAGGGCACAGTCGGCGGCGGCCATCCCGGAACCGAACGCCCGCCCGTAACTGCCCTCTTCGACAGCCGCCAGGGAGGCCTCCAGTGCGGCCCGGGTCGGGTTGCCGGTACGTGCGTATTCGAACCCGCCCCGCAGAACACCGACACCGTCTTGGGCGAACGTGCTGCTGGCGTAGATGGGGGTGTTGACGGCTCCGGTCGCCGGATCCGGCAGGTAGCCGGCGTGGATGGCCTTGGTGGCTAATCCGGTGAACTCGTGGCGTCCGTTACGGTCTTCGCTCATCGACGATCAGCCTAGTGACAGCCGCCGCAGCGACCGCGGTGAGGCACCCCGACTATCAGTCGACGTTCAGGCCTCTGGGCTGGGTAGGCAAACCGTCGTCATGATCTTGTCTGCCAAAGTTTGGCGCTTGGAGTCCCACAGCGGGAAAAGGAAACCAATGAAGCAGATGATCGCGTCGACGAAGTGCGCGAGGAAACGCACGACGGACATCCCGAAACCGATGGGCTGACCGGTGACCTCGCTGACCACTTTGAACTTCATCACCGATTTGCCGATGCTCGACCCGGTAGTGCCCTGGCGGTAGCCGTAGTTCCAGATCAAATAGAACAGGCCCACCACCGACGCCAACCATTGCACCGCCAAGCCGATGGTTGAGTTCTGGGTAGCGCAGTACTGGTTGACGGTGTATTGCGTGACGTCGGTGACGCAGGACGTCTGCTGCGTGGCAAGCAGGATCGCAGTACCGATCCCGTGCACGATGGCGTACGGAAGGATATCGATGACGAACGCCAGCGCCCGGGTAAGCCACGGCGTGTAGTCCTGCGTCGGCAGGGTACGGATCGCCGGCCCGGGGGGTGGCGGCGCATACCCACCGGAAGACGGAGGGGGCGGAGGGTAGGAACCGCCGCCTGGCGGTGGCGGCGGCGGAGCTGACGGAGGGTAGGAACCGGCGCCGGGTGCCGAAGCAGCGGGCGGGACTTCCTGCCCACCGGCTGGCGGCTCATGGCCACCGGATGACCCGGGCGACGAGGGAGGTGGTGGATAAGCGCCGCTGGGCGGCGATTGATCGGTCATGGGCACCCTTCCACGGCGGATCAGCTGAACCAGGCCGCATTACAGTACCTGAGGGCTGGGGGCGCGGAGCCGTCGGGCGAGACCTGCATCACACGGCGCTAACGTCGCCCTGTTAGTCCACGAGGCCCCTCCGAGAGGAAGCCCAACAGGTCATACCGAGTAATCACTCCCACCGGTTTGCCCTCCTCGACCACCATCAACGCATCCCAGTCGCGCAACGCCTTACCGGCCGCGCTGACCAGCTCACCGGCGCCGATCATGGGTAGCGGCGAGCTCATGTGCTCCGAGACGGCATCGGCCAATTTGGCCCGGCCCTCGAAGACGGCCGACAGTAGTTCGCGTTCGGAGACACTGCCGGCGACCTCGCCGGCCATCACCGGCGGCTCGGCGCCGACCACGGGCATCTGGGACACCTCATACTCACGGAGAATGCCGATGGCGTCGCGCACTGTCTCGGACGGGTGGGTGTGCACCAGGTCGGGCAGCGCGCCGGATTTCCCGCGCAGCACGTCGCCGACCGTGGCCTCCTCGGTCGAGCCGTCGAGGCGGCTGCGCAAAAACCCGTACGACGACATCCAGGCGTCGTTGAAGATCTTCGACATGTAGCCCCGCCCGCCGTCGGGCAGTAAGACCACGATCAGCGCATCGGGTCCGGCTTCCTCGGCGACCTTCAGCGCCGCGACCACCGCCATCCCGCACGACCCGCCGACCAGCATCGCTTCTTCGCGGGCCAGGCGCCTGGTCATGTTGAACGAGTCGGAGTCAGAAACGGCGATGATCTCGTCGGGGACCGTGCGGTCATACGCCTCCGGCCAGAAATCCTCGCCGACACCCTCAACCAGGTAGGGCCGGCCGCTGCCCCCCGAATACACCGAACCCTCGGGGTCGGCGCCGATGATGCGTACCGCACCGTTGGATACCTCTTTGAGGTAGCGGCCCGCGCCGGTGATCGTCCCGCCGGTGCCGATGCCGGCGACGAAATGGGTGACTTTGCCGTCGGTGTCGGCCCAGATCTCCGGACCGGTGGTTGCGTAGTGGCTGGCCGGTCCTTCCGGGTTGGCGTACTGGTCAGGCTTCCAGGCACCGTCGATCTCTTCAACGAGCCGGTCGGAGACGCTGTAGTAACTGTCCGGGTCGTCGGGCGGCACCGCCGTCGGGCATACGACGACCTCCGCACCGTAAGCCAGCAGCACGTTTCGCTTGTCCTCGCTGACCTTGTCAGGACAGACGAACACACACTTGTAACCGCGGTGCTGTGCAACGAGGGCCAGACCGACGCCGGTATTACCTGACGTGGGTTCGACGATGGTGCCGCCGGGCTTGAGCTGGCCGCTGGCTTCGGCGGCGTCGATCATCTTGACCGCGATTCGGTCCTTCGAGCTGCCACCGGGGTTGAGGTATTCGATCTTGGCCGCCACGGTGCCAGCGCCGTCGGGGACGACGGAATTCAGTCGAACCAGCGGCGTGCCGCCGATGAGCTCACTGATGTGCCGAGCGATCCGCATGCGTTCATCGTCTCAGGCTGTTTCGCACGGCGCACACCCGTACCTCCGCTGCAGCACGACGAGTCGTTGCGTCAGCCGGTAGCTTCGCGGATGTAGTCCCCGATCTGGCGCAGCGAACGGATCGCCTCCGGCACCATCGGCGCGGCCAGCTGGAAGTCGTGAACCTGACCGGGCCAGACCCGTACCTCGGCCGGCACACCCACCGCCGCCAACCTGCTCGCCGCCAACCGTGCGTCGTGCAGCAACACCTCAGATCCCGAAACGTGAATCAGCGTGCGGGGCAGACCCGGCGTGATGTGATCCAACGGCTCATAGATCTCTTCGGGCTTCCCATTAACCTTGTGCTTTTCGGCTGCGCTAGCAACGAGCGCGACAAGAGCATCAAACGCCCTCGCGGGAAAGATCGCGTCGGTCTTGATGTTGGGATGCGCCTGCTTGTATTCCTTTGCTAGCTGCAGCAGCGGCGAGATCGCTACCAGCGCCGCCGGCTCCTCGCCCTCCGCCTGCAGGCGTTGCGCCAAGGCCAGCGCAAGATAGCCGCCCGCAGAGTCGCCGGCCAGCACGATCTGGTCGGGTTGGTATCCGCGCAGCCGTAGCCATTGGTAGGCATCGTGGCAGTCGTCGAGGGCCATGCCGATCGAATGCTTGGGCAACAGTCGATAATTGACCACCAAGACGGGTGAATCAGCAAACTTCGACAGAGCTTCGACGAGCCTGCCGTGCGAGTTTGCCCCACAGGTCAGAAACGCGCCGCCATGCAAGTAGACAACCACCCGACGGGTGCCGTCGGCGGGCAGCACTCCGGGTGCGCGTACCAGTTGCGCGGATGCATTACGCAAGTTCACTGTGTCGCGAACGGTGGCCGACACCGGCAGCAGAACCCGGGCCGCGAGGTCGATGAGGCCCCAGGGCCAGGGCAAGTCAGGAACATAGCTGCCGACGGCCAGAACCGGCCGGATCGTGAATCGTGACGCCAAGGTGGCTACTCGCGCAGCGACGCTGGGCCCGGATTCGAGGACCTCGACCGGTGCGCCGTCGCTGATCGCAAATCTGCGTGTCTCAACTCTACGTGCCTTGAGGACGTCACGCGGACGAATGGCATTCGGGGGGGAACCGGATACCTTGCTCGGTGCGGTCATGCTTAACACTCCTACGCCTTTGTAAGTGCGATACAGCATGTGACGAGGCAGCCAAGCGTCTGGTTCAGGACCTTGAGCCAACCCCTCGGACTTAGCTTGACAGGCGTTTCTGTGTGCAACGTTTGAAGAGTCTGATTTGATACCACATTTGATTCGCACTGTGACCGCATTGTTTGTAAGCCGCACACGCAAACACCGAAGCCGAACTAAACTGATTTCGTGACCATGCGGGTGCCGCGTCGCTCGACGATCGCCCTGGCCACGGCAGGCGCGCTCGCCTCGACAGGTACGGCCTATCTCGGCGCACGCAACCTACTGGCTGGCCAGGCGTCACACGCGCGCACCGTCATTCCGAAGTCCTGGGACACCCCGCCGCGCGCCGACGGCGTGTATGCCCGCGGCGGCGAACCCGTGCAGCGGTGGCAGCGTGGCATGCCCGTCGACCTGCATCTGATGATGTTCGGCGACTCGACGGCGACCGGGTATGGGTGCATGAGCGCCGAGGAAATACCGGGCGTGCTGATCGCGCGTGGCCTCGCTGAGCAGACCGGCAAAATCGTCCGGTTGAGCACCAAAGCCATCGTCGGCGCCACGTCGAAAGGCGTCTGCGGTCAAGTCGATGCGATGTTTGTGGCCGGGCCGCCGCCGGATGCGGCAGTGATCATGGTCGGCGCCAACGACGTGACGGCCCTCAACGGCATCAGCCAGTCAGCGCAACGGCTGGCGTTGACCGTACGCAAGTTGCGGGCGCGGGGCGCAGTCGTGGTCGTCGGCACCTGTCCGGACTTAGGATTCATCAGCGCCATCCCACAGCCGCTTCGCTCGCTGGCACACGAGCGTTGTCTTCAGCTCGCCCGCGCCCAGACCGCTTCGGTCAGGGCGGCCGGTGGTGCGCCGGTCCCGTTGGCGCAACTGCTGGCACCCCAATTCCGGGCCACGCGCGAAGTCATGTTCTCCGCCGACGGCTTCCATCCCTCGGCGCCCGCATATGCCCTGGCGGCCGACGCACTGCTGAACGCGCTCTGTGATGCGCTGGGCGAAAAGGTTGAGCGCCCGGTGGTTGGCTTGCCGGCACCACCGGCCACGGCGGTGCTCGGTCAGCGCCACACGCGAATCACCGTGATGTCGCGGCTGTGGCGGCGCCCGGTACCGGGAGGACCTGACCCGTCTTCCTGCCCGCCGGTTGGTAGCGACTAGATTTGTTCTAGCCCGTCGGGTGGATGCACCACCCGCTTATGAAGCGAGCCCGCCCCGTCGGAAGGGATTTGAAGGGAACCGTCATGCCCGAAGCCGTCATCGTCTCAACTGCTCGCTCGCCGATCGGCCGCGCCATGAAGGGATCGCTGGTCTCCATGCGGCCCGACGATCTGGCCGCGCAGATGGTGCGCGCCGCGCTCGACAAGGTGCCTGCGCTCAACCCGCACCAGATCGACGACCTCATGTTGGGCTGCGGCCTGCCGGGCGGTGAGTCCGGGTTCAACATGGGGCGCGTCGTCGCCGTCGAACTCGGCTATGACTTCCTGCCGGGTACCACCGTGAACCGGTACTGCTCGTCGTCGCTGCAGACCACCCGGATGGCATTTCACGCGATCAAGGCGGGCGAGGGCGACGCGTTCATCTCTGCGGGCGTGGAGACCGTGTCGCGGTTCGGCAAAGGCAACTCCGACTCGTGGCCCGACACCAAGAATCCGCTGTTCGACGAGGCCCAGGAGCGCGCGGCGGCCGCAGCCGCGGGCGCCGACGAATGGCACGATCCCCGCGCCGACGGGAAAGTGCCGGACGTCTACATCGCGATGGGCCAGACCGCTGAAAACGTCGCCATCATGACCGGCATCAGCCGCGAAGAGCAGGACCAGTGGGGCGTGCGCAGCCAGAACCGGGCCGAGGAGGCGATCAAGAGCGGGTTCTTCGAACGCGAGATCTCTCCGGTGACTCTTCCGGACGGCACCACGGTGAGCACCGACGACGGCCCGCGCGCGGGTACCACCTACGAGAAGGTCAGCGAACTCAAACCGGTGTTCCGGCCCAACGGCACCGTGACCGCAGGCAATGCCTGCCCACTCAACGACGGCGCCGCCGCATTGGTGATCACCAGCGATACGAAAGCCAAGGAACTCGGCCTGACACCGCTGGCTCGCATTGTGTCCACCGGAGTCAGCGGGCTCTCCCCGGAGATCATGGGCCTGGGCCCGATCGAGGCGTGCAAGAAGGCGTTGGCACGAGCCGGCATGTCGGTCAGTGACATCGATCTGTTCGAGATCAATGAGGCCTTCGCGGTCCAGGTGCTGGGCTCAGCCCGCGAGCTGGGCATCGACGAGGACAAGCTGAATGTCTCCGGCGGGGCAATCGCGCTGGGTCATCCGTTCGGCATGACCGGCGCACGCATCGCCACCACGTTGCTCAACAACCTGCAGACACACGACAAGACATTCGGCTTGGAAACCATGTGTGTCGGCGGCGGGCAGGGCATGGCGATGGTGATCGAGCGGCTGAGCTAGGCCGCGCTGCGCCGTCGAATGCGCATCGTGGGCGCTCCGCGTGCGTCCCCGGCGGCGACACGCCGGGCGGCCCCACCGTCACCGCACACTCGACATCGTCACCGCACGAAAAACCGGCACGCCAGTGTGCGCGCCGGTTTTTTCCGTTGAGGCTAGTCGTTCTGCAAGTAGCTGAGCAGACGCAGGATCTCGATGTACAGCCAGACCAGGGTCACGGTCAGGCCCAGAGCGATACCCCATGCCGCCTTCTCCGGCGCACCGGCGCGGACCATCTGGTCCGCCGCGTCGAAGTCGATCAGGAAGCTGAACGCCGCGATGCCGATGCACACCAGCGAGAAGATGATCGCCAATGGGCCGCCACTGCGCAGGCCTAAGCCTGCACCGCCGCCGACGCCGAACATGGCCAGCACGAAATTGCCGAGCATCAGGAACAGCACGCCGAACAACGCGGCAACCACCATCCGCGTGAACTTGGGCGTGACCCGGATGGCTCCGGTTTTGTAGACCACGAGCATGCCGAAGAAAACGCCGAAGGTGCCCAGGACGGCCTCCCCGATCAACACCCCGGCGTTGGCGTTCGACACCGCGAAGTTGGCAAAGACGAACGAGAGGGCACCAAGGAACAGCCCCTCGAGAACGGCGTAGCTGAGCACGATCGCCGGGCTGTCCTGCTTACGTCCGAAGGTCGCGACCAGCACCAGCCCCAAGCCGCCGAGCGCGCCGATCAGCGTCAGCGGCATGGCGAGTGCGAGATTGGATGCCACCAGGAAGTAGGAGACGACGGCCGTCGCCGCCAGTACGGCCAGCGTCACGCCGGTCTTGGTGACGACGTCATCGATGGTCAGCGGACGGGAAGCCTTGGTCTCCTGATAGGGGGCTTGGTAAGGGGCCGCGTAGGGGTTGGCTTCATACCCCTGCATCGGGGCCGGGCCAGTGCCGAATTGCGCGTATCCGCCCCTCTGCTTAGGCAGCGAACGAAATACCGGGTTGCTTGTCTCCCGCACCGTCGGATCCTCTCTTAATGGACTGTGGGTTCGAGCTGTACGAACACATACTGAACGATCAGCGGCCCGCCCAGGTTCCCAGCGAACCTGCTGTTCCTGGGTGTTTCCGGCCTGGCTGCTGTCGTCGGGTCAAACATAACCCTTACCCGCGGGCATCGCCTCGCTCGTGACGATCTAGATTTCTGGTCGTGGCTGGCTCGCGATGGGAGGCTGGGGCGTGACCGAGGAGTCCGATGAGGTTCTGACCCGCATCGACGGAAGCGTCGGCTTGATCACCCTCAACCGCCCCAAGGCGATCAACTCGCTCAATCAGCAGATGGTGGACGCGCTGAGCGCCGTACTCACCCGTTGGGAACACGACGACGCGGTGAGCGCGGTGGTGCTGTCCGGCGCCGGCGAACGCGGCTTGTGTGCCGGTGGCGACGTGATCGCGGTTTACCACAGCGCCCGCACGGACGGCGTCGAGGCGCGGCGGTTCTGGCGCGACGAGTATCGGCTGAACGGCCAGGTCGGCCGGTTCGGCAAGCCGTACGTGGCGTTGATGGACGGCATCGTGATGGGCGGGGGCGTCGGCGTCAGTGCTCACGCAAACACCCGAGTGGTGACCGACACCTCGAAGATCGCGATGCCCGAGGTCGGCATCGGCTTCATCCCTGACGTCGGCGGGACGTTTCTGCTGTCCCGGGCACCCGGCGCACTGGGTCTGCACGCCGTGCTGACCGGAGCACCGTTTTCCGGAGCCGACGCCATCGCAATGGGATTCGCCGACCACTACGTGCCACACAGCGATCTCGACGCGTTCACCGCAGCGATCGTTGCTGACGGCGTCGACAGCGCACTGGCCAAACATGCCATCGAACCTCCGCCGAGCGAGCTTGCCGCACAACGTCGTTGGATCGACGAATGCTATGCGGGTGCCACTGTCGAAGACATCGTCGCCAGCTTGCGCGCACACCAGGGAAATGGGGCAGGACCGGCTCAAGACGCCGCCAACCTGATCGCCACCCGCTCCCCCATCGCGCTGTCGGTGGCATTGGAAGCAGTACGACGCGCCGCCAAACTCGAGACGCTGGAAGATGTTCTGGTTCAGGACTATCGGGTGTCCTCTGCGTCGGCACGCTCGCACGACCTGGTGGAGGGCATCCGCGCGCAGCTGGTCGACAAAGATCGCAATCCGAGGTGGTCGCCGGCGACGCTGGCCGGAGTCACCGCGGCCGAGGTCGATGCGTATTTCGCGCCCGTCGACGACGACTTGAGTTTCTAGAAAGGCCGTTTGGTGACAGAGAAGAAGTACGAAACCATCCTCGTCGAGCGCGATCAGCGAGTCGGCATTATCACGATGAACCGGCCGCAGGCACTCAACGCGCTCAACAGCCAGGTGATGAATGAACTGACCAGTGCCGCAACCGAACTCGACAACGATCCCGATATCGGAGCGATTATCATCACCGGTTCGGCCAAGGCCTTCGCCGCCGGTGCCGACATCAAGGAGATGGCCGCACTGACGTTCGCCGACGCGTTCGGCACCGACTTCTTCGCCACCTGGGGCAAACTGGCCGCCGTCCGCACACCGACGATCGCCGCAGTGGCCGGCCACGCACTTGGCGGTGGCTGCGAGCTCGCCATGATGTGCGATGTGCTGATCGCCGCCGACACGGCGAAATTCGGCCAGCCAGAGATCAAACTCGGTGTACTGCCGGGCATGGGCGGCTCGCAGCGGCTGACCCGGGCCATCGGCAAGGCCAAGGCCATGGACCTCATCCTGACCGGGCGCACCATTGACGCCGCCGAAGCGGAACGCAGCGGACTGGTTTCGCGAGTGGTGCCGGCCGACGACTTACTGACCGAGGCCAAGACCGTCGCCACCACCATTTCGCAAATGTCGCGTTCGGCGGCCCGGATGGCCAAAGAAGCCGTCAATCGCGCGTTCGAATCCGCCCTGTCCGAAGGGCTTCTCTACGAACGTCGGCTGTTCCACTCGACCTTCGCCACCGAGGACCAGTCCGAGGGAATGGCGGCATTCATCGAGAAGCGCGCTCCCAACTTCACCCACCGATAGGACGCTTTCGATGAGCGAGCCGGGTTCTGCGAAGACCGCCCCCAGCGACGAATCGGTCAGCCACCAACAAGTGGCCGCCGTCGAGCGGTCCGAGCAGTCCGGGGGGCCCGAAACCGAGGCCCAGGCCAGCCCGGAAACTGCTGAGCCCGCCCCGGCTCGGGAGCAACAGCAAACCGGCAGCCCGTGGTGGGTTCGCCACTACACCTTCACCGGCAGCACGGTTGGCCTTATTTTCGTGTGGTTTTCGATGACGCCGTCACTACTGCCACGCGGCGCGTTGTTTCAGGGACTGGTCAGCGGAATCTCGGGCGCCATCGGCTATGGGCTGGGCGTCTTCGCCGTCTGGCTGGTCCGCTACATGCGCGCGAAGGAATCCAGCCCACCGGCGCCGCGCTGGGCGTGGATGGTGCTGGTCCCGATCGGCGCGGTCGGCATGGTGGTCATGGCGATCGGGTTCCACGTCTGGCAGGACAACGTGCGCGACCTGATGGGAGTCCAACACCTCAAGTGGTACGACTACCCGGTGGCCGCGGGCCTCTCGCTGGTGGTGTTGTTCACGTTGGTCGAAATAGGGCAGTTCATCCGCTGGCTGGTCAGTTTCCTGGTCGGGCAGGTCGACCGGTTCGCACCGTTTCGCCTCTCGGCGACCATCGTGGTGGTCCTGCTCGCGGTGCTGACGATCACCGTGCTCAACGGCGTCGTGCTCAAGTTCGCCATGCGAACCATGAACAACACTTTCGCCTCGGCCAACAACGAGATGAACCCCGATACCGCGGCCCCGAAAACTCCGCTCCGATCGGGCGGCCCGCAGTCCCTGGTGTCATGGGACTCGCTGGGCCGCGAGGGCCGCATCTTCGTCGAGGGCGGTCCGACCATCGAACAGCTCACTAAATTCAACGGAGTTCCGGCCATCGAGCCGATCCGTGCTTACGCCGGGCTGAACTCCACGGACGGCATCACGGCGACCACGGACGGCATCACGGCGACCGCGGAGCTGGCGGCCCAAGAGCTGCAGCGCACAGGTGGACTGCAGCGCGCCGTCATCGCCGTGGGGACAACCACCGGCACCGGCTGGATCAACGAGGCGGACGCCTCGGCGCTGGAGTACATGTACAACGGCAACACCGCGGTCGTGAGCATGCAGTATTCGTTCTTGCCGAGCTGGCTGTCGTTCCTGGTGGACAAGGAGAATGCCCGGCATGCCGGCCAGGCGCTCTTCGAGGCCGTCGACAAGCTGATCCGGCAAATGCCCGAAGCGCAGCGCCCCAAGCTCGTGGTGTTCGGGGAAAGCCTGGGATCGTTCGGCGGCGAAGCGCCGTTCATGAGCCTCAACAACGTCCTGGCCCGCACCGACGGCGCCTTGTTCAGCGGACCGACCTTCAACAACACCATCTGGACCGACCTGACCTCCACCCGTGACTCCGGATCGCCGGAGTGGCTGCCGATCTACCACGACGGCAGAAGCGTCCGCTTCGCAGCCCGCCCGAGCGATCTGATGCGCCCGAACGCTCCGTGGGATCACCCGCGGGTGGTCTATCTACAGCACGCCTCCGATCCGATCGCCTGGTGGGCCCCCGACCTCCTGTTCAACGAGCCAGACTGGCTGCGCGAGAAGCGGGGCTATGACGTGCTGCCCGAGACGCGCTGGATCCCGGTGGTGACATTCCTGCAGGTCACCGCGGATATGGCGGTCGCCCAGAAAGTGCCGCCCGGCCATGGCCACGACTACGTCGCGGATGTCGCCGACGGCTGGGCCGCCGTGCTGTCACCGCCCGGCTGGACGCAGGAGAAAACGGACAGACTGCGGCCGTTGCTGCACTCCAACGGTTAGCTAGATCCAGCGGCGATCGAGGGTGCCGGCGTTTGCCGGCACTCCCGGACCCGGGTCGATTGAACCGCCGCTGAGCTGATCCAGCACACCGGCGCCCACCAGCGCGTGGTAGCCGCCGATGACGTCGGTGGCGCGGTGCAGGCCAATGTCCAGCAGCGCCGCCGCCGCCAGGCTGGAGGTATAGCCCTCCGAGCACACAATCACCCATTCGACGTCGTCGCCGACGGCCTCCGGCAGCTTGGCGTCGCTGGTCGGGTCGCAGCGCCATTCCAAGACGTTGCGCTCGATCACCAGTGCGCCCGGCAGCTCGCCCTCCCGGAATCGCTGGGTCTGCGGCCGGATGTCGACGAGCACCGCCCCGCGCCTCAGCGCATCGGACACTTCGGCGGCGGGTAGGCGGCGATACCGGCGCCAGACGGATCTCAGCACAACGTCGATGCGGCTCATTACGGTCCTTCCGGATGGTCGGTCAGTTCGGTGCGCTGGCGGCGCACCCTGTTGCGGTCGGTGACCTCGTAGTACGACATCGCGGTCAGCGGAGGCGAGTAGGCATGCACGCTCAGGGTCGGCTCCACCGGCCCTGCGCTCGCGCTCGCCGGTCCCGAGACAGGCCCGGTAACAGGCCTGGGCGCCCACACCACGTCGTGCACCCAGCCCAGCGGGAACCCGGCCTGATCGCCGGCGTCGAGCCGGCGGCGCCGCAAAGCTCTACCGCCCCAACGAAATTCATTGAGCGACCCGGACACCACCGTCAGCGCGCCCAGTGACCCGCCGTGGTCGTGTAATTCGGTGGAGTGACCGGGAACCCAGCTGATCAGCCATACGTCGAGTTCGTCGTCGCCGTGGATGCGGGTGAACCACCGCTGCCACCCGGGCACGCCGCCCTCGGGCAGCAGGTGGTCGCAGCGTCCGCTGAGCACGTCGTCGGCGGCCTGGTCGGTGGCGTGCAGGAGGTCGGGCACCCGTAGTCGGGTCGGTCCGGAGGATGGGGACGAGAGGGTCGGTGGCCGGAACGCAGCCGGACTGGCGACAGGCAAAGACATCAGGGAGAGCTCCAGGGGAGAACGGATCGGACAAGCGGCGGCGGCTTACGGCCGACAACACTCGCAAAATCCGAAGAGCTCCATCACGGCAGCCAGTGTTGCATAGATTGACACCGTGCGGTGGTGCAGTCGTCGGTCCCTACAGTGCGGCACGCTCGTTGCGGTGACTGCTTTGTCCGGTTTATCCGGGGTCATGGGATGTTCGCATGACGCCCACAACGGCAAGACCGCACCCTCGCCGTCGGCCACGGTTAGCGGTCCCGCTTCGGCGGCACCCGGTGCCATCGGACTCTCCCCGACCGGTGTGACGACGCGGGTCGATGTCCCGGCGGATTCGACCGAGGAGGAGTACTACCAGGCCTGTCACGCCGCAAAAGTGTGGATGGATACCCAGCCCAGGACCGGTCAGTCGCTGGTCGAGCCATATTTGGCGATGGTTCAAGCGGCGCCGTCGGGCACTGCGGGCAGCTGGAATGCCCGATGGGCGGAACTGAGCCTGGCAAGGCAGGCGGCGGTGATCACCGCCGCGCGCGCGGCCGACAACGACGAATGCGGGTAGCGCTGCGCCCGGATTCCAACTCCTGCGCAATTGCGATCACGGGGACAAAAACTGCCGCCCCGGCCGGTGAGAAACCGTCGCGCCGCGCAGAATGAAAAGATGCCCGACGGAGTTGGCCCAGTAGTCGCGCGCCCGCGCGGGTCATCACGGACTCGGGTGGCACTGGCGCTCGGCAGCGGTGGCGCCCGCGGCTACGCCCACATCGGAGTGATCGAAGCGCTGCTGGCGCGGGACTACGACATCATGGGGATCGCCGGCTCATCGATGGGCGCGGTGGTCGGCGGTCTACAAGCGGCCGGACGCCTCGATGAGTTCGCCGACTGGGCCAGGTCGCTGACGCAGCGCACCATTCTGCGGCTGCTGGACCCGTCCATCAGCGCAGCCGGAGTGCTGCGGGCCGAGAAGATCCTGGACGCGGTGCGCGACATCCTCGGTCCGGTCGCCATCGAGCAACTTCCGGTCCCCTACACCGCGGTGGCTACCGACCTGCTGGCCGGCAAGTCCGTGTGGTTTCAGCGCGGCCCCCTCGACGAGGCTATCCGGGCCTCCATCGCGATTCCGGGCGTGATCGCCCCACACGCAATCGACGGACGCCTGCTCGCCGACGGCGGCATCCTGGACCCGCTGCCCATGGCACCGATCTCGGCGGTCAACGCCGACCTGACCATCGCGGTGAGCCTTTCCGGCAGCGAGGCGATCGACCACCGTGACGCGGAGCCCGGTGCCACCGTTGAGTGGTTGAACCGCATGGTGCGTAGCACCTCCGCGCTGCTCGACACCACCGCCGCCCGGTCACTGCTCGACCGGCCGACCGCGCGAGCCGTACTGAGCAGATTCGGCGCGCCGGCGACCGAATCGGAAGGCGGGTCAGACACTGCGGACGTCGCGCAGTCCGCGGCTGATCACGATGATGCCGACGAACTACCCGGCGCGGCGCCCGAAGTTCCGAAACTGGGCAGCTTCGATGTGATGAATCGAACGATCGACATTGCCCAGTCCGCGCTGGCGCGCCATACGCTGGCGACCTACCCGCCCGACCTGCTGATCGAGATCCCGCGCTCTACGTGCCGGGGCCTGGAATTTCACCGGGCGGTCGAGGTGATCGCCGTAGGCCGGGCACTGGCCAACCAAGCCCTCGACGCCCTGGAAGCGAAGGCCGAGCAGACCGTCGCGCCCGCGATCGAGGGCTGAGCGACACCCAAACCGCTTGTGTGCCAAAGGGTGTCAGACGGCTAGGAACCGCGCGACGGCCTTGGCTTCGCGGCGGCCCTGCTCGCGTCCGGCCACGGCCGAAGCGATGCGACAGCGTGGATCCAATGGATTGGGCCCGAAGGCCGCCAACGAGTTGTCGTCGGCGAACACCGCGAACGCCGCGCCGCCGAAAGAGGAGATCGCGGCGGCCGGCCCGTCGCCGAACGGCGATGGCGCGTCCGCACCCGAGGGCACCAGCACCACCGCCACGTCGCAATCACCGGCCACACCAAGGTTGACCGAGCTGGCGACCCCGCCGTCCATATAGTGACGGCCTGCGATTGTCACCGGTGGCCACGCCCCCGGCACCGCGCAACTGGCCGCCACCGCATCGACAAGGTCGACACCCGATTCCCGAGTGAAAACGACCAGTTCGCCGGTGGCGACGTCGATTGCGGTGAGCCGCAGCACCCGGTCGGGCCAGTCGTGCGACGGCAGTCGCTGCCCAATCACCTGACGACGTACCGGCTCGGGAACCGTTGTGGTCGCCAGTGCCACGGCTCCGATCCACTGCATCTGTTGTCGGGTCTTGTCCAGTGACTTCTCATACGGCTCACCCAGGGCGGCCAGGAACATTTCGGTGATGGCATCGACGTCGACGCCGGAATCGATCTCGGCCGACGACTCGGCGACTTGCCGGTCGTAGAGCTCCTCGAGCGTGCTGCCGCTGCTGATCTGCGCAGCGACCGCCGAACCCGCCGAGGTCCCCACCAGCACATCCGAATCCAGCAACAGCCGGGCCGCTGCCGGCGACTCGTCGGCGATGCCGCGCAAAATACCTGTCTCCCAGGCGATTCCCGCTATTCCCCCACCGGCCAGCACAAGCGCTCGTCTGGTTGTCACGTCCACCCACTCTGCCAGCCTGAGGGAAGCCACCGGCACGGCGAGGTTCAGCCCGACGTGTGCTGTGCCAGCTCGGCGCGCGTGCTCAGGTCCGCCCGACGAAGCTGATGCCTGGGCGGGTCCGGCAGCGCCAGACTGCGGGTGATGTGCAGACCCGCATCGACGTGGACCAGCTCCCCCGGTTCCAGCAGACACCAGCGCGGGTCGTCGTCCATCGGTTTGGTGGCGAACACCACTGACGACCGAGTGCACAGATGCTCTGACCACGCACGGATTCGGTTGGTGCGCAGATGAAACTCTCGATCCGGTGCCGCTGATTGGCGGTCCAGGCGCCGGTCCAACAGGTAGAGCTCATTGGCCTGCGGGTAACGCAGCGCCCACATATCGGTGGCCGTGCTCAGCAGCACATTGACCGCATAGATCGGGACATTCGCAGTAAGCCATCTCATAGCGTCGATGAGACCGGCTGATTCGTCGCCGCCCCGGGCGCGGATCGAAGCGGTGATCAAGGCGAACACCCGCTCGGAATCGGTCTCGCCCAAAACCAGATCGGCGGTGCCGACATCGCGCAGCCGTTCGTCGATGACATCCAGCCCCTCGACTACGCCGTTGTGCGCGAATATCCGGCCGTCCTGCAAAAACGGGTGGGTGTTGCGGACGTCGAGTGAACCGGTTGTCGCATAACGAACGTGGGCGACGAAAGTCGTGCCGCTCATCTCGTGCGCTTCGGTGGCGAAGTCGGCGTCCTCCCAGGCCGCCATCGGTTGCTTCAGCACCTGCGGGCGGCCGTGCTCGTCGAAGACGCCCAGGCCCGTGCCGTCCGGGTTCTGTCTGCTCTGGCGGGACAAGCTGTCTGGGGCGTCCAGCAGCCAAAACGTCGCGGTGCAGACGGCCATCCCGGCGTGCAGCCCAAAAAGTCGGCACATAGTGTCGACGGTACCGACATTCAGCCGGTCAGCACCGCAGACAGATCACGCAGCGCCCGTCGCGCGTAGCGCTTCCACACCATCCCGAATAGCGGCAGTCCTGGAGCGGCCAGCGGCGATTTCGGATAGATGGTCCAGCGCCAGGTGATCTCGGTGCCGCCGTCCACCGCGTTGAAGTTCCACGCACCCGTGACCGAGCCGATCAGCAGCGCCATGGGACCTTTGATGTCGGTGAGCCGGTAGTCGAACGACCGCGGCGGGTCGACGCTGGTCAGCTCCTCGCGCATGCTGGCACCACCGGCCAGCCGCACCGTGCGGCTCTGGCCCCCAGCGTCCCAGTCACCGGTCTGGTCCCGCACTTCCTTGATCGGCGGGATCGGCCCGTACCAGTGGCCGAAGATCTCGGGAAGTGGTATCGGCAGCGTGCCGTGGAACGCCTTTTCGATCGCGACGGGCACGACACGCGATTGCTCGACGACGAGGGGTTGTGTCATTGGTGATCCGTCCTCAGCGCGCCAGTCGGGGGGCGGCCCGCCCGGTGATGGGCGGCAGATCGAAAAAGCTTTGAATGCCCGCCGGCGCGGCACACGTCGCGGGAATCGCATTCACGCAATGTGCGGCGGTCGCGACGATTCCCGGGTTGCTCTTCAGTCCCGCTTCCACACTTTCCGGCTGCCACCCCTTGACCGTCACAAAGGTGTCCGGGTTTCCGTGCAATTCGATTTCGTAGCGTTCCCCTGCGGGCCCGAACGACCAAGGGGGATCAAGGTTTTCGGAACCCATCAGCCAATTCACGGTGATCGGACGACCACCGTGTCACCGGCCAGCGCCTCCCAGTGGAAGCGGCGCCCGGCGACCTGCCCGGGATCCCTCACCTTCTCACTCATGAGCAGTCGGACAATCGCATGTTTCCGCTCGAACCTACGCGATTCTGTATTCCCCTGCTTCGCGGGAGATACCCCCAGCTCGCGCCGATGCCGGCGCTCAATCGCGGACCTCGATCACCCAGTAGCCGTGGTCGGCGTATCGCGACCGGATGGCTTTTTTGTCGTACTTGCCCACACTGGTACGCGGGATCTCCTCGACGAACGCCCACCGCTCGGGCAGCCACCACCGAACGACCTTATCCGCGAGAAACGTTCGCAGATGCTCCGCACTGACTGACTCACCTTCCTTGGCCACCACGACTGCGAGCGGCCGTTCCTGCCAGCGCTCGTCGGGAACGCCGACAACCGCGGCCTCCAGCACGTGCGGGTGCGCGATCAAGCAGTTCTCCAGCTCCACCGAGGAGATCCATTCCCCGCCGGACTTGATGACGTCTTTGGCCCGGTCGGTCAGGGTCACGAAGCCTCGCTCGTCGAGCCGGCCTACGTCCCCGGTGCGCAACCAGCCGGAGTCGAACTTCGAATCATCACGTCCCAGGTAGTACGAGCCAGTGATCCAGGGGCCGCGGACTTCCACCTCACCCACGGCGTTGCCGTCGTTGGGCAGCACCTGGCCGTCGTCATCGACGATCCGCATTTCCACACCGCACACCGGTTGGCCCTGGGACGCACGGAACGCCCAGTGCTGGTCCTGAGGGGTTCCCGGCGGCGGCCAGGCCATGGTGGCCATCGGAGAGGTTTCCGTCATACCCCACAGCTGCCGGATCTGGACGCCGTGCTTTTCCTCGAAGGTGCGCATCAGCGATACCGGAACGGCCGAACCACCGCAGACCACCAGGCGCAGCGACGACATGTCGTGGTCGGGTTCCTCCTCGAGGCGGTGCAAGACGTCGTTCCAGATGGTCGGCACCGCGCCCGTCACCGTGGGCCGCAGGTCTTCCACCATGCCAATCAGCGATCGGGCGTCCAGATGGCGATCGGGTAACACCAAGTCAGCACCGGCCATCAGCGCCGCATACGGCAGCCCCCACGCGTTGGCGTGAAACATCGGCACGATCGGCAGCACGCTATCGCTGGCCCCGACGCCAATGCCGTTGGCGGTACATGCCGCCATGGTGTGCAAGAAGCTTGAACGGTGGCTGTAGACCACGCCTTTGGGGTTGCCGGTGGTGCCGCTGGTGTAGCACATTGCGGCCGCGGACGTTTCGTCGATCTGCGGCCAGTCGAATTCGGTCGACTCGCCAGCGATCACGTCGGCGTACCGCAGCACGGTCTTGCCCGATTCCTCCAGCTGGGCCGCGTCGCCGTCCCCGACCACGATCACCGTATGCACCGTCTTGAGTTCGCCCAGTACGGCCGCGAGGAGTTTGGCCAGTGAGACGTCGACCAGCACCACCTGGTCTTCGGCTTCGTTGGCGACATAGGCGATCTGCTCGGGGAAGAGGCGGATGTTGAGGGTGTGCAGAACGGCGCCCATCGACGGCACCGCGAGGTACGTCGCCAGGTGTTCAGCGTTGTTCCACATGAACGTCGCTACCCGCTGGTCCCCGGTCACGCCGAGGCGCCGCAATGCGTTTGCCAGTTGGGCTGCCTGTTGACCCAGTTCGCGGTAACTGCTGTGCCGGTAACCGTCCCCGGTGGCGGTGGTGACCGTGCGTGCCCCATGGACACCGCAGCCGTGCCGCATGATCGCGGTAATCGTCAACGGAAAGTCCTGCATCGTGCTGTCCATTGATGTACCGCCTTATGGATCGCGGCGCAGCACCGCCTGTTGGTCAATCGGGCGAATGCTATCGCCGCGCGGACGCGGATGAAACGGATCCCCCGAGAACCTTGGCAAAAACGCGCCGAAACTAGGCGAGCGCCGCCTCGTAACCCAGCGGCACAGTCCACTCGGTGGGGCTGTTGCGCTGTTCTAACCGCGCCTCGATACCGGACGCCGAGGTCGAGGCGACCGGGGCCACAGTGACCACACCGGAGTAGTCAGCGATGTACAGGTATTCGCCGTCGGGGCTTTCAACCACACACGACGGCTGCTTCGCCACCCTGACGTCACCGACGGCGTCGTGCGTTCGGGTGGACAGCACCGTGATGCGGTCGTCGCTGACCAAGTAGGCGTGGCGGCCGTCGCCGCTGAGCGTCAACCGGGTGAGCGGGCCGGCGACCTCGTCGATCTTGCGCGTGCTGGTGATTTTGTTGGCTCGGGTGTCGATAACGTCCAGCACCGCACCCACGACGGGGCCGCAGCTGGCCACATAGGCAGTGCCGCCGTCGTTGCTGAGCGCGACATCGCGGAGGGGCAATCCGAGCTCGATGGTGCCGACGATGCGCAAGCGGCCATCGTTGGACTGCGCTCGGGTCTCGATGACCACAAGGTTGCCGCCGGAGGGCCCATTGGTGCCGACATACAGGCGACTTCCGTCGGAGCTGATGCGCACGCATTCCGTCGTGGTGCCCGGTGCGGTCGCAAGTTCGATCACGTCGAGTTCGCCCGAGGTGGTGTCCACGACCGCGACATCAGCACCGTGGGCGCCATTCCTGCTGGCGTAAATGTACTTTCCGTCGGCGCTCACCGTCAGGTCGCTCACACTGTGCGCCAGCTGATGCGTCGCGATACGAGTGTGCGTGGCGACGTCGATGACTTCGATGGAGTCATAGGCCATCGAACCCTGAGACACGGTGCTGACATATGCGCGATTGACGTCTCCGCCGCTGAGGGCGATCGCGAATGGTTCGTCGAGGCCGGCGACGGTCTGCAAGACCCGGCAAGAGTCGGTATCGATGACCGAGACGCTGTTTCGGCCATAGTTGGTCACGAACAGCCGGCTGCCATCAGGGCTGATACCAATGTCGCTGATCGGGCCGTTCTTCACCGGAATCTGGACCATCGACGTGATGTCGAGCTCGAAGCTTCGGCCATCTCGATCATCATGGGTTCCGTTACGGCAGGTCATATCGCTCACGCTGGCACCGCCCCTTTACTGTGTTTGTCGGCGCGGAGGCAAACGTCGCTGGCACGTGGCGCGACAGTTGCGGCCCCCCGGGATTTACCGGATTCAGCACCGAAAGGCGCTGATGCGACTGCTTTTGGCGAGTCTACCGGCGGGATTTTTTGCGAAGAGAATTCGAATTCTCAGATGTTAATTGCGTCACGCCGCGGACTCAGGCTCTGCTTAGACTTCAATTTCGCTGTATGCCAGCGGCTTACCCACAGCGAAGGCTAACCATCGAGGCTTCCGGCGGCTTTCACTGCTGCCGCTAACGGCTACTGCGAGTATTCAATGGCTGCCTATATAAGAAATTCTTAAGTCGCAGTCAAAGAGGGAAATATCACACGGCGCCGACGGGCATTGAGATGACCGGCGGGCTAGCTGAACTGAGTCTGTGGTCGCGGCAAAGCGGAATCGTCGACGATGATGTCGAGCTTTTCGTTGTAGAACGCCACCAAGCCGGCAATCTGGCCGACCGCCGGCAGCGGATAGTGGTACGTCCAAGCCAGGTCCGGATACACGACTTGCTCGCCAGGGGGACCCAACCGCACCGACCAGTAGCCCGACGTCACTCCTTTGTACGGGCACAGCGTCTGCGTCGAGCTGGGTTCCAGATGCTCGAAGGCGATATCGGTGGGGTCGATGTAATACCTTGTGGGTAAACCTGTTTCGAATAACAACACCGGAGACCTGGTGTCGGCCAGTACGGCACCGTCGAGCTCGACCCGGACGTGCCGGTGTGAGCGCAGGGCGTCCACCCGCGAATATGGATTGCGTGGGTGGCCGTAGATCGGCTCGTCTTCCTCGAACCACCGCAACGGATTCCATTCGAATCGCACGGTGCCCGCCACCGGGCTGTCGCTGTCGACGTCGAACACCCGCGCGGCCGAGGGGTAGGTCTGGCCGGCGCACACCAGGGAGTGCAGCCGCGACGGACCGAACTGCACCTTCTGCGGGTGGTTCTCGTCGCGCAGGAACGCTGCCCGGACATCGGCCAGCGGGATGTAGTACTGCGGGTAGTACGGGACCTCCCACACGTAACGGGCTGCGGTGGTGTCAAAGACGAGCGCGTCGCCGAGATAGCCACGGACCCGACGCGGCGCGGGCTCGATCCTTCCGCGCGTGGCAGCCATTTGGGGGTAGTCACGGTCGGCAGTCATGGCCACCTACTGGTCCTTGGAGGCCAACCCGGCCGGGGCGTGGGTGATCGCCGTTCGGATGGCCCTTGATCCATAAAGGCCCAACGCCAGGGCGCTCTCCTCGGTGAGTTCCAGAGCCACCCGCGCCGACGGACCAAGCTGCGGATTGATCACGTCGATGTTGACCGTGTGGCCGTAGGGCGCATGGACGGAATGGTCGACGTACACCGTCGCGCGATTGGCGCGGAACCATCCCGTTGTGCCCTTGCCGCTGCCGTCGTTCTCGACATGTTCGGTGAGATAGGTGCACATGGTTGGGAGAAACCTAGCCTTTCAAGTGGGTGGCGAAAAAGTCGTCGATGTGCCGCCAACCGTCCAGCGCCGCCTCCACGCGATAGGCAGGCCGGTCGACGGCGAAGAAAGCGTGGCCCGCGCCCTCATAGGAGTGAAACTCATGCGGCTTATCCAGCTTGGTCAGCTCGGCGTCCAGCGCGGCTACCGCGTCAGGTGAGGGGAACTGGTCCTCAACTCCGAACAAACCCAGCAGCGGGCAACTCAGATTCGGCGCCAGGTCGAGAATCGGCTTAAAGGCCTTGGGCATCCCCTCCGGCGGATTCTCGACGATGAACGCGCCGTAGCAGTCCACCGCCGCGTCAAACGGCAGCGAACATGCCGCCAAGAAGGCGTGCCGGCCGCCCGAGCAGTGCCCGATGACGCCGAACTTCCCGTTGGCGCCGGGCAAGGAGCGCAGGTGCTCTACCGCGCCGGCGACATCACCGACCAGTCGGTCGTCGGGCACCCCGCCGGCCGCGCGCACCGCCGCGGCGGCGTCATCGGGCGCCGCACCCGGAGCCTCCCGCGAATACAGGTTCGGGACCACCGCGTGATAGCCGTTGACGGCAAGCCGGCGGACGAACTCTTTGGTCTGCCGGTCGTACCCGGGCATGTGGTGAATCCATACGATTCCGCCACGCGATCCCTCGGTGAGTGGCATGGCCCGGTAGGCCTCGATCTCGTCGCCGCCGTGGCCGGTGATGGTGATCGTTTCTGCGCGTATGGCGTCTGGGCTGAACGCGTTCATCGCGACGCTCCTCGTTTGGCCGCAAACAAATGCGGAGCGCATGCGGCTTCCGAGATCGCCCCGCCGAAACCAACGTATCCGAACCGCGGCGCGACGTACCGGACGGCGAATCAGTATTGTCCAATCGTGGCGTTGCGCCGGGAAAGCTCGTATCGCGGACGGCGGCTGCGACTCGATGAGGTGCTGTTCGAGCGCTTCGCCATGAGCCGGGCCGGCTACCTGTTCGCAGTGCGCCTGGCGCCGCGCGTAGACAAGGTGCTGATCCCTCGGACAGATGGTCGTCTGAGCGTGATGGGGATCGACAAGGTCGGGCTCGTCACCACGACCGGGGCCAAGTCCGGACAGCCGCGAACGCAGCCGTTGACATTGATCGACGACGCGGGCGGGCTGCTCGCGATCGGATCCAACTATGGGCGCCCAACTCATCCGGCGTGGAGTGCCAACCTCCTGGCGCACCCCGAGTGCACGGTTGAGTTCAAGGGTCCGCCCAAGCGGTACCGGGCCGAGTTGCTCACCGGCGAGGCCCGCGCCGCGGCATGGGCCACGGCCGTCGATGTCTACCTCGGTTACGAGAACTACCGCGCCAGTTGCGCGCCACGCGAGATCAGGGTGTTTCTGCTGCGTCCCCTCTGAGGCGCGGGCCGATCAGCGCTGCTTGTCGCGCACTTTGTAGGTCGAGGGCCACGACTTGCGGGATTCGTCACCGGTGAGTGGCGTTCCCATGCCTCCGACTTTCACGTTGTAGGCCTCCTTATCCGGGCCAACCTCGCGATTGGCGTGTTCTTGGGCGAGGAAGTACAGCTCATCGATGGTGGCCTCGTCGTAGGCAACGAACGAGGTTTCCCGCGCCACGTCGTCGATCCCGACAAGCATCCGGTCGGGCAGGAACCGCGACGCCAGCGCCGCCAGGCCCAACAACGAGAACGGAATGACCCAGTAACAGACGAACGACAGTGGCGTCTTCGTGTCCAGGATCGTGGCCTGTTCTCCCCAGAAGTCCCGCGCGATCGGCGGGATCGCCGACGACAGCGCCATGCCCGCAAACGTCGCGACCCAGATCCAGCTCAGGACCCCGACGACCCGGCCGAACAGCTCGGTCTTGACCACGTCCGCAGGTTGTTCCCCGGCGGCGAACTCATGAACAAACGACTTGCCGACCAATGTGCCGATAAGCGCCACCAGGAAGATCCCGGCATTGCTGAGCGGCAGTACCCACTGCTGGAGGAACGAATCACTGAGCACAAAAGTCACCACTGCCAGCACCAAAAATATTGCGGCAGAACTTGTTTCGAGCGAACGCCCCGATTTCCTCGTGGTGCGCACGATCGCCAGCGCGGCGACCGCGATCGCGAGCGCGACCAGCGCGGCAGCAGCGAAAGGGACGTTACCGACCAGCACCCAATAAACGATCCACGGCGCAAGACCAAACAGCATGCCCACGATGGGTCAGTGTATGGCGAGCGGTTCAGCCCGCGGCAAGGTCCAGGGGCTTACCGAAACGACGCAGTCCGTTCAATTGGTAAGCCAGCGTGCGACGCCGCCGTGGCCCGAGCAGGTACCCGTGTGGTGGGTACTGAATGAGTACGCGCCATCGCGACAAACTGCCGTCGCACCCGCTGGGGCGCCGCCCGAGCCCCCGCCAGGCGCGGTAGCACCGCCGTCTCCGCCGGATGGATCAGGAATGCACTGCCCATCCGAATTTTGGTAGTAGCCGCGGCCGCAACCGTTCCGCACGACAAATGACACCCGAAGGTGGGGCCTAAGGCCCTTGGCGCCGATCCCGGGTGGGGCCAGTGTGGAAGTCACACGTTGCGGGCGGTGGGTGGGACCCTCGGGCTGTCGGCGAGAACAGACAAGGCTGGGTTGGGCGATGGGGCGTGAGGCAACACCGGCTGAAGGTGTGGTGGCGATCGGCGCATCCGCCGGGGGTATAGAAGCGCTCACCGAGCTGGCAGCCGGTATGCCGGCGGACTTTCGGTTCGCCGTCATGATTGTCACCCACATGAGTCGGGGGGCGCCTTCCGTGTTGGCGCAGATCATCGACCGCAGTGGCCCGTTACCGGCGGTGGCGGCGGTCGACGGTGCCGTCTTGGAGGCCGGACGAATCTACGTCGCGGTGCCCGACCATCATCTGCTCGCACGGGACCATCGGGTAGCACTGTCGGATGGACCGTGGGAAAGCGGTCGTCGACCCGCGATCGACGCACTATTTCGGTCCGTCGCACTCGATTACGGGCCACGTGCAATCGGTGTCCTGATGTCCGGACTGCTTGACGACGGTGTCACCGGACTGCGTGCGATCAAGGCCAAAGGAGGAGTAACCCTGGTCCAGGAACCCACGGACGCTCTGTTTCCGGACCTCCCCCGGAATGCTCTGAAGGCTGGTGTGGCGGACCATACGGTGGTGGCCAAGGAGATCGGCAGCGTTCTTGGGCAGCTGGCCGACCGGAACATCGAAGAGCAGGGGATGGACCCGGACCGCCGGCTGGAGCTGGAGAACCAGATCGCGATGGGCATCCAGTCCGCCGCATCCATCGGGGTCGAGCAGCTGGGCCCGCCGACCGGCTTCACGTGCCCAGGCTGCAACGGCGCACTGATTGCCATCGGAGAGAACAAGTACCGCTGCCAGGTCGGTCACGCGTGGACCGCTGAGGCGTTGCTACTCGCTTACCACGACGAGCTTGAAGAAGCGGTCTGGGCAGCCATCCGCGTGTTGAAGCAGAAGGCGAGACTGTGCCGCAAGCTCGCCGAAAACGCCGGTGGTGCAGCCAATCTCGAACGCTACACCGCCTCGGCCGACCAGGCCGAGCATGCGATTGCGGTGCTGGGCCAGGGTCTTTTCACTCCGAACATCGCCGGCGACGGCTACACCGAAAGCCCTGGGAATGGCCAGTAATCACCGAAGAGCCGGCCGGGCCGCTTGAATGGCAAAGCGCTCAACGAAAGGCAGTGCCGAGGCGGTGTTTGAACACTTCGTCGAAGCGACGATAGGTGCCGCGCAGATCGTGCCCCGCCCAGTCCCCTGGCATCAGCTCGTCCGGAAGGTGTGGGTCGAGTTGAAGATGCCGGACCACCGCCACAGATAGTGCGAACTGATACCTGAAGTCGTCGGAGCTGACCGCCTCGGTGCCGAGCTCGTCGCGCATGGCGCGGCTGAGCCGACGCGCGTCGGCCGCCCAATCATCAAGGCCGAAAAGGGATCTGACGGTGTCAGAAGGAATCCCGGTGGCGGCGCCGTGGAAGTGAACACACTGCTGGTCCAGCACGGCCCGCAGCCTCGGCAAGCGGTTTGGGTCGAGGTTGTCCGGGCGCAGCCAGACGCCCTCTCGCAGTTCGGCGAGGTGCAGCGCGGTGGCGGCTTTGCGCAGGGCCAGCCGATCGGCCGCCGATCGGCGTTCCAGCGAAACGACCGCCAACTCCCAGGTTCCATGCCACGGCCGGGCAACCGGATCGCCGATCCGGGATGCCTCGTCGACGCGTTCGCGCCGTTCGAGCAAGCCGCCCGCCAGAGAGTAGGTACCGTCGTCGCCGGTGAGTTCCCCGGTGGAGACCATGCGCCACAGACACGTGCGCGCCGCGCCATCACTGATGCCGAACAGTGAGGCCATCATGACCAGCTCACCCGCCGTCAAGCGAGGCTGGTCGGCGCCCAGCAGCGCCGTGGCGAGGACGGATCGCGCGCTGAGCGGACGGTCGCCGATCAAGTCGGCGACGCCGGCACGGCGCTTGTCGAGTGCGGGCACACGCCCATCTTCCCTCATGTCACAAATTTGTTGACGCGTGAAGATCATAGTGTGATACTCGCACGGTATGAGCACTCCGACACAGTCGTCGGTCGCCGAGGATGTGGAGATCGTCCGCCGGATCCTCGCGCATATCGACGCCGGCACGACCGATGAAGGTGACGTCTGGCAAGAGCCGGTCGAAAACTACCTGGACCCAATCCGATTCAGCAAGGAGCAAGAGGTTCTGCGCTCGTTCCCGAGCGTCTACCTACCGTCCGCGGCGATCCCCAACGCCGGGGACCATGCCGAACGCACCACCTTCGGCGTGCCGCTGTTCGCGGTGCGCGGCCACGATCGTCGGGCACGCGTGTTCCGAAACGCCTGCCGGCACCGCGGTGTGGCCCTCGTCGAAGACCGGAGCTGTTCACACGCGCTGGTGTGCCGATATCACGGCTGGACCTACGGCCTCGACGGCTCGCTCTCGCACGTCCCGCACGCCGAGGCCTTCCCGGATCTGGAGGTGCCCACCCGCGGGCTGGTCGAGGTCGACAGCCGCGAAGTGGACGGCCTCATCGTGATCGGTCCACTGCAGTCGCGCGACACCGATGCGTGGCGGCTACGCACCGGCGCCGCAATGGCAGCCCTGGCCGACGGCAGACCGTGGCGTGACAAGCTGATGCCGGCCGAGCGGCTTGTGCGGGTGGAATCCACTGCCCGGCCGATGAACTGGAAGGTACTCGTCGAGCAGTTCCTGGAGGGATATCACATCCGCTCGACGCACAAGGACACCTTCTTCCCGGTTCAGTACGACGACCTCAACGTCGTTGAGCCGTTCGGACCGAATTGCCGGATCACGTTCCCGTACCGCAATATCGAACGACTGCGCGACCGTCCCGAATCAACGTGGACGACCGACAGGCGGGTGACGTACGTGTATAACCTGTTCCCCAACGTCATGCTCGCGACGTTCCCCGATCAGGTGCTGGCGATCGTGATCGACCCAATCGACGTCGGCCACTCGACGGTGACGATCTATGCCATGGTCACTGCCGAGGTCGCCGAGAAGATATCGGCCCGCGCCGAGGCGAACGGCGCGGGCAGCCTGCTGGTCGCGGGCGGGATCGAGGACAACGACATGTCGGAAGCTGTGCAACACGGTCTGCATGCCGGCGCGAACTCATTCCTGGAGTTCGGCCGGCACGAAAGCGCGATCGGACGCTTCCACGCCACCCTCGACGAGCGGCTGGCGTGGTCGCTGTGACCGCCTACGAGCACCTTCTCTACGAGCAGCGCGGACCGGTCTCGGTCATCACCATCAACCGGCCTGAGCAGATGAACGCCATTGGGCCGCAGACACATCGCGAGCTGGTCGATGCGTGGAACCGGTTCCGCACCGACGACGACGCACTCGTCGCGGTGCTGACCGGCGCGGGCGACCGTGCCTTCTGCGCGGGCGGTGACCTGGAGGCAGCGTTCGCCGGGGAGCTGGTCGACGCCAGCGCGGCCGAGATCGCCGCGCACAACCGTGGCGAGCGTCCCGGTGTGCTGGGTCCGTCGCGGTGGACCGACGTCTACAAACCCACCATCGCGGCGATCAACGGCGTCGCGTATGCCGGCGGCCTGGAGTGGGCGTGCTGGACCGACCTGGCCATCGCCGACGAGCACGCCACATTCGGTGTCACGTGCCGGCGCTGGAACATCGGACTGGCCGACGGCGGCACCCAGCGGCTCACCCGCATCCTCGGCTACCGGCGCGCAATCGACTTGATCATCACCGGCCGGGTAATCGACGCCCGCGAAGCCGAACGAATCGGCCTGGTCAACCAGGTGACGCCCAAAGGCACCTGCCTGCACCGGGCGCTGGAGCTGGCCGAGACGATCGCCCGGCTCCCCCAGCCTGCGCTGCGCAGCGACCTCGAAGCGGCCCGCACCGGGTATGGCCGGCCCCTCGACGAGGGCTTGCGGATCGAAGCGCAGTGCTTCAACCGGTCGATCTTCACATCCGAAACCTACGAGGGTCTAAGGCAATTCAACGAGCGCGACCATCCGGACCGCCGCGCCGGCACCGCACCCGTCACACCCGGCCTGGCTCGCTCAGAGCGATGACCCAAGATGTGGCGCCTTGTGATCACCAGTAGCTGCAGGGCCGGCTGCACTGGCCGAGGGCGGGCTAACCGGTTGGGTCCGTGTTCAGCGCCATCGCCAGAAAGTCGAGACGCCACAGCGATCCGAACAGCTTGCGGCCAAACTCCTGCAGGTCTGCTCCGCTTTCAGTGGCAACGTCGCCGCGCTCTGCCACACACTCAACGATCTCTCGAATTGTGCGACGGCCGTCGACGTGCTGAACGAAGGGCAGCTGAGCCGGGTTGAGCTTAAGCTTCGCGCCGGGCAAGAAAATCTCGTCGCCCGACAGCAGGCAGGCCGTACGCGTCAGCGGAACGTAATCGAGTGATCCGGCCGTCGAGAAGTCGATTGCGTACTGCTCTTTCGGCCGCTCGGGGCGGCAGGCGATGAAGAAATGGGTGGCATTCGCCGTCTGCAGGCGTTCCATCACTGACCAGAGCTTGGTATCAGGCAGCTGGTTCAAAACTGACTCGAGTCCGCCGCTCGCCGGCATCAGAAGGTCGTGCGGGTAATACGGCGATTTATGAAACCACCCCTGGAATGCGAGTCCGGCCGCGCTGACCAAGTCCAGACATTCCTCAACGGTGTAGCTTCGTTGCCGACTGTGCAAGAACGTGTCGACCAGGGCACCGTCGGACAACAGATCGCGCGCCACCTTCAGATAGCTCCGGACCGGGTGGTCCGCCGGTAGCACCGCAATCGCGTCTTTGACCAGTTGGACCGATGCTTCCTCCTGCGATAGCCCGAGGTCGCGAAACACTGATTCGAGTATCTCGACTCCGATCCGGCCGTACTTCGCGTAGAGCATGACGCCCAGAGCTCCATCTCCCCGCAGGCACTCGCCAAGCGCTTTCAGCCCGGCCAGGGGATCTGCCATGTGGTGCAGCACGCCGCTGGAGACAATGAGATCGAAGTCGCTTCCGAGCGCCGACACCTCTTCGATCGGGAGCAGATGCAGCTCCAAGTTGCCCAACCCGTGCTTGTCTTTCAGATACTGCTGGTGATTCAGTGCAGAGCGGCTGACGTCGATCGCCACTACTTTCGCGGCCCGGTTCATGAAGGCAAAAACGGCCGCCTGGTAGGTGCCGCAACCCGCAATCAGAATGTCAAGGTCCGGTTTGTATTCCCGGTTCGGCCACAAGACCCGATGAGCCCAGAAGGGATCGAACCAATCCCAGTGGTTCTTGGTCCACACCTCGAGGTCGGTGACCGGAGGTGGATACTCCCACCGATCGTATTGGCGCGAGACACCGTCACCCCGCGGATCCTCGGTCACTCGGCGCTGGCTCCTTCGCAGTGGCGTATCGGGTAACGCTCGCGACCAACTTACTGCGCCTGGCAGGTTTTCGACGGAGCCAAGTGATCTCATTCCCTCCGGACGGGCCTACTCCTCTGCGAGACACAGCGGGCGCCCAAGAGCGACCCGTACGCACCCAGGTCGGATTTCTAACGTCTGATTTGCCCAGCCGAAGTCATCAAGCGCCCGCTGAGGGCGGAGACCTATTTCCTTGCGCGCGAGGAGGACTGGGCGCAGTCTTTACGGACTCGACTTCTTACGCAGACACCGTCATCGCTGACGTAGGCATTGCCCGCACTGTCGACCGCCCCGCGGATCGGCACCCTGGTCTTGTACGGGCCTGGCAGGTTCAGCAGCTGCAGCTCGATCATCGATTGGCTGGACCGTCGCCGTCCTGTGGTGTCGGCTCTACGGCTTCTCCGGTGGGCTCGACGGGCATCCGCTCTCGTAGGCTGTCATAGATAGGTGGCGATCCCAGTAGTTCTGCGGCGAGCACTGCTGCGGCAGTGGCGGCCAGCATCGGCACCAACACCGATGTTGTGGCCGTCATCTCTATGACGAGGACCATCCCAGTCACCGGTGCTCGGACAATGGCCCCGAAGAAAGCCGCCATTCCGACGATCGCCATCGGCACTACCAGGGATGTAGCGTTTCCGGGCCACACGGCGTTGAAGCCCCCGACGAACAGCACCCCCCACAGAGCGCCGACCGCCAGTAGTGGGGCGAACAATCCACCCGGCACGGCCGCTGCGTACGACAGTGGACCGGCAACCAACCGAAGCGCAAGCAATCCGGCAACCACAGGCAGAACCAGGCGGTGGCCACTGAGGACCAATTGCGTGAGGTTGTCGCCACCGCCGGTCGCCAAGGGGTGGATGAACATGACCAGCCCGATTACCGCACCGATCACGGCCGCTTTCGCGATTGCAGGAACTCGGGCCAGCAACTTGACGTGGTCGACGAATCCCAACACCAAACGGTTGTAGAAGACACCCAGGCATCCCGTCAGTAGCCCGAAGATGATGAACAGGGGAAGCCAGGCGAGCGCGGGGGGCTCTACCGATCCGACCTGAAAGTCGGAGTGGTCTGCGATGATGAGCCGAGAGCAGCCGACAGCAGTGGCAGCCGCAAGAACCGTGGCGAGAACGGTCCGTAGTCGAAACGACTTGGTCACCTCTTCGAGGGTGAAAAGTGTGCCTCCGATCGGCGCGTTGAATGCGACCGCGAGGCCGGCGCCGCCCAAGGCTGTTTGCAGCATCCTGACCTCGGAGTCGGGGAGACGGACGCGCCGCGCCGCTTCGGCTCCGATCGCCGCTCCCATGTGTACCGTCGGCCCCTCGCGGCCCAACACAAGTCCCGATCCGATCGCCAACACTCCGCCAACGAACTTCGCAGGAAGCAAGCGGAGGGTTGGTGGCCGGGCGGGCCCGGTCGTCTCGGTTGACGGGCTTCTTCGGTAGTCGAGTCATTTGGCTGGGCGAAGCGGCGGCCAGCCATCGGAGCCCGTACTCGGCACCACGCCTACAACCGAGAACGTTCGACGAGGATTTCGGCCAGCCGTTCCGGTTCGCTGACCCGACCATCAGGTCGTGACAAGTGTCAAGTTCGATGAGCGTGTGCACCCCGCCGAGGGCGTCAATGCACCGACGCTGCGCCTCGACCGGAAACGTGCGGTCACGGCCCGTCAGTATCCACGTGCGCACGACGTCGGCGGGCATACCGCTGCGGTCGACTTTCTCCAGCACGACCGTCGGTGATTCAGGGTAGAACCGCTCCCTGACGAATTGGCGTTGTGCGCGCGTCATGCCGTTACAGAAGGTGAACGTCGCCCACGCGGTGGGCATCGTCGCAGCTTTTCCCTTGCGAGCCTTGGCCGCCGACTCACGGCGAGCGTACCAACCTAGCGCGCCCGGAATCGTGTCGACGAAGGCGGTGCCCTGCGGTGGGACAAACACCGCGGCGAGGATCATCTCGCGCACCCGCCCCGAAGATACGCCTTTTACCGTGCCCCCAGTCGGACTCGAACCGACACTGGACGGATTTTAAGTCCGCTGCCTCTGCCAATTGGGCTATGGGGGCTCGGCGGCGAATCTAGCGCGCGGGCTCTCAGTCCCGGGCATCGCATCCCACCAAATTAGCCGAATCCCCGACATGCGCCCAAGGCGCGCTTCACGTAGTATCCGCGCCCCGCACGCTTTTTCCCCGGTCGCGGGCTGCGGTCAGATGACACCACCATGTCACCCGTCAGCAGTTTGTTAAAACTGCTGACGTCGGCGTTAAGAAGCCGTAAACGGAAGTCACGCTGGCCCTTTCGGTCAGGACGGTGGAGTCGTGGGTCGTTAGATTTACGCCAACGCACAGGGGCCGTTACGCGAACACCCAGGGTCGATCCACCGCATGGGGGTCGACACTTCTCCAACGTTAGGAGCAACAGATGCCATTGACAGTAGACCCGGCAACGTTGACCGCCGCACAGTCGGCGCTGGCGGCGTTGGGCAATGCCCTGGCGACGGGCACCGCGGGGGTTGCCGCGCCGACCACCATCATCGCTCCCGCAGGCGCCGACTCGGTGTCAATACAGCAGGCGGCGATCTTCTCGGCGTTCGGCACCCAGCTCCAGGCGATCCTCGCCGAAGGTCAGGCTTATCAAACCCTGTTTGAAACCAACCTTGGCGCGGCCAGCGACACGTACACCTTCACCGAGGCCGCCAATGCGGCCCAGGCCGCTGCTCAACCCGGCGGCATCATCAACGGTATAGCCACGCTCCTGGGTGGCCCCGCCGGCAGCCTCAATGGCGAACCGTTCAGCCTGTCAAGTAACACCGCCAACATGTTTAACATCGGTGGCGGGAACTGGGCCTCCGCCGGTTCCGACCTGCTCGGCTTGGCCGGTGGCGGTCTGGTAGATCCGATCGACGCTGGCGCCGCCGGTGCCGCGGACCTCGCCGGCACGACGGCGCCCGTCGGCTCCGGCATGGGTGGCATGGCCGGCATGGGCGCGATGCCAGTGGCCGCGGTGGGCCAGGCGACCATGGTCGGCAACAAGTTGGCGGTGCCGCCGAGTTGGGCCGGTGCGGCCACCCCGGTGACCAGCTCCGCCACAGCCGTCGA
The DNA here is from genome assembly GCA_963784665.1 of uncultured Actinomycetota bacterium. Taxonomy (GTDB): domain Bacteria; phylum Actinomycetota; class Actinomycetes; order Mycobacteriales; family Mycobacteriaceae; genus Mycobacterium. Next base: position 497,960 of record CAWASA010000010.1, on the reverse strand, counting down.
GACCGTGGGTTGGACCGCCGCGGCGCCGCAGGCCGGCACGGGGGGGATCATCCCAGGGATGCCGGGGATGGGCGCGGCCGGGCGCAACAGCGCCGGCTTCGGCGCGCCCCGCTACGGCGTCAAGCCGATCGTCATGCCGAAGGTAAAGGCCATCTAGGCAGCGGGCACCAACGGATCGCACATAGTCAACAAGTAGCCAACTTCGACCAAAGGAATGGGGTACAGATGAGTTGGGCAGCTTCACCTCCAGAAATCATCTCGGGCCAGATCTACGCCGGTGCGGGCTCGGGTCCGCTCTATGCCGCCGCGACGGCGTTGGGCGCCCTGGCCGCCGAGCTGGACACCACGGCGACCGGGTGGACAAACGAAATGATGACGCTGACCGCCGCCTCGGGGTGGACGGGCACGGGGGCGGCCGCAGCGGCGGCCGCAGCCCAGACTTACATCTCCTGGCTGACCACTCTGCAGGCGGCGGTCGAGCAAGCGGCTCTCCAGGCCACGGCGTCGGCGGCCGCCTTTGACGTGGTGAAAGCGGCGGTAGTGCCCCCGGCGATGATCGCTGCCAACAAAGCAGCGCAGATCGCGGACGCCCTGTCATTGAATCTCCCGCAGCTCGCGGCGGACGAGGCCACGTACGCCGCATATTGGGCCCAAGACGTCGCAGCCATGGGCGTCTACCAGGCCACCTCGGCGGCCGCCGGGGTCCTTCCGCCACTGGTATCGGTGACGGGGACCATCAACCCGGCCGCGGACGCCGCTGCCGTCACCGCGGCGCCGGCGGCGCCGGCTGCCAGCAGCGCCCTATCCGCCAGCAGTCTCGTCACCTCGATTGACGGCCTATTCGGAACCCCGGCCTTCTTCAACACCGTCAACGGCGGCGTGAACACCGCGGCCTGGTGGGTCATGAACGCCATCCCGACCTCGGTATCACTGGCACACACCTTTGGCACTGTGGCCGGGGTCCCCATGGTCGTCGACTCTGTCACGCCGCTCGCCGGTGGGATGGTACCGGGCACCATGGTGGGCTCGGTGATGCCGACGGGAGGCTTGGCCGGCGCAGCGGCGTCGGCGAGCCTGGGCGAGGCGTCCACGGTCGGCGGTCTATCGGTGCCGGCCGGCTGGTCCGCGGCCGCCAAAGCGGGGACGTTGGCTTCGTCCACCGCTCCGCTCGAAGGCTCGGGGTGGACTGCCGCCGCCGAGGCAGAGCCGGTCGCGGCGATGCCCGGGATGCCGGGGATGGCGGCGGCGGCCAAGGGCGCCGGCGCCTACGGCGCCGGGCCGCGGTACGGCTTCAAGCCGATCGTCATGCCCAAGCAGGTTGTCGTCTGATGTCGGGGAGAAGGGGGTACATGTCACCCGTTTGAGGTGAGCAGTTAACCGGTGGGCCGTAATCTATCCACAGCGCGGCTACCACCGCATTAATTACAACTGTTAAGACTTCGACAAACTGAAGGCTTGAAAGATTAAGGAGAAAGGCAACATGGCAACACGTTTTATGACCGACCCGCACGAAATGCGGGCGATGGCGGGCCGCTTTGAGGTGCACGCCCAGACAGTGGAGGACGAGGCCCGCAAGATGTGGGCGTCCTCGATGAACATCGCCGGCACCAGCTGGAGCGGGCAGGCCCAGGCCACCTCCTACGACACCATGGGCCAGATGAATCAAGCGTTTCGCAACATCGTCAACATGCTGCACGGAGTGCGGGACGGGCTGATCCGCGACGCCAACAACTACGAGCAACAAGAGCAGGCCTCCATGCACATCCTCGGCAGCTAGCAGCCGAAAACCGCGGCCGTCCAACACTTTCAAAGGAGCCAAACAATGACCATCAACTACCAGTTCGGCGATGTCGACGCCCACGGCGCCCTGATCCGCGCCCAGGCCGCCTCGCTGGAGGCCGAGCACCAGGCCATCGTTCGCGATGTGCTTGCTGCGGGTGACTTCTGGGGCGGTGCCGGTTCGGTGGCATGCCAGGAGTTCATCACCCAGTTGGGTCGCAACTTCCAGGTGATCTACGAGCAGGCCAACGCCCACGGGCAAAAGGTGCAGACCGCCGGCAGCAACATGGCCAGCACCGACAGCGCCGTTGGATCCAGCTGGGCCTAACACGCCCCCTCGAGACCGGGGCCGCACACCGATCGGTGTGCGGCCCCGTCGTTTGCCTAACAGCCGAATGAGCTTGTGCTACAGGCGCACAAGCTCATTCGGCTCACTTGGCCCCGCTTACCCGGCTACCGGCGAACGCGGGATCAGCGAGGGGCGGAACCCGATCCGATGAACCGCACCCTCGGACTCGCGCCCGACCATCCCGCCCAATGGCAGCTTGGAAATGCCGGCGGGGCCAGTTGCCGCTGACGGCGCCGCACCCCACCCCCCTGGCATGACGTTGGCGTCAAGAGCGGCGGGCAGCGGCGTTACCGACGATGCTGTTTCGGCCCAACTTGGCGGCACCGACAAGGTTCCGAGCGAGGCCGCTTGGCCCACGCTCGCCGACGCGCTTTCGCCCAGACCTCCGACCGGCCCCAGGGGTCCGAGACCACCTAGACCGCCCAAAGCCTCTGGGCCTTCGAAGCCGGGAACTCCCTCGGCCCCCAAAATCGAACCAGCGCCCTCGAGGTCCAGCGTCACGCCGTACAGGTCCATACCAATTCCACCGCCGTCGGCACCCAAGCCCGCACCATCGGAGCCGAAGCCGGCCACATCGGAGCCCAGGCCGAGCGCCTCCAAGCCCAGGCTGCCGGTATTTCCGCTTAGCGCAGAGGTAACGCTCGTGCCCAGGCCTGACACCGCCCCCACACCAGTGCTCGCGCCCTTGGTAGCGCCTTTACCCGTGCTGGTCAGACTGGATAGCGCACTGATCGGAGCAGACGCTCCCGACGATCCCAGTGACGCCCCGGTGCCCATGGCCGCCTGCGACAGACCCGTGCTGGACGATGATCCGGGGGTCGACAGGCTCTGCAGAGCTTGCGGCACGGAAGACATCAACTGCGCCGACGTCGTCTGGGCATTGCCACCGGCCTGGGTGGCGGTCGCCTGCGCAACCGCGCCGGCTTGGCCGGCAACCCCGCCCGGATTGGTTGTCTGTGGCGGCGCCGTGAAGGTGCCGAAGGTTGAGGCGGAAGCCGAACTGGCCGCGTAGCTATACATTGCGGTGGCATCCTGGGCCCACATTTCGCTGTACTCCGCCTCGGTGGCCATGATCGCCGGCGTGTTCTGCCCCAGGAAGTTGGTGGCGATCAACGCCATGAGCTGAGCACGGTTGGCCGCGATGAGCGGCGGCGGCACCGTCATCGCGTACGCCGTTTCGTAGGCGGCTACCGCCGAGGCGGCTTGAATGGCCGCTTGTTCACATTGCTCAGCGGTAGCCCTTATCCACACCACATAGGGTGCGAACGCAGCCACCATCGACATCGACGTCGGGCCCTGCCACTCTTCGGTCAGCGTCGTGATCACCGACTGGTAGCCGCTGGCGGCGACGTTCAGCTCGGCAGCCAGCGACTCCCATCCTGCGGAGGCGGCCACCAGCGTCGCAGGCCCCGGTCCCAGATACATCCGACCGGAGTTGACTTCCGGCGGCAACGCGCCAAAATCCATCGCTATCCCTTTTTCTCGTTGAGTTTGCTGGCACCGTCAGGTGGAGCGGCCGTTGATGACCGTGTTCGCTGCGGCTCCCGAGCGCGGTCCAGAGCACTGCCTGACCCGCGCGGGGGCGCATAGCGCTCGATTGAGGCGGAGCCGGCGGCTGTGCCGAAACTGTTTGAGGCACCAACCGAGATTGGGTCGGCAGCCGTCGGCGCTAGCCAGTCGCACGGGACACAGGTGGTTACATCTTCAGCGATCGTCGAAGAGCCCGCAGAGCCGGTGCTGCACAACTGGCGGGGTACTACTGCCGAGCGCATTTCCGACCATGCGCCAGCGCGCCGCGCTACGAGAAACATTTCAATTTACCGACATTCGTAACATCACGTGACTTCAAATTAACGAAAGTCGGGACGTCGTCGTCCCCCGCCATCGTGCGTACGTGCTGAGCCTCGACGGCACTCGCTGAAGTACAGCGTCTTGTAATCAATGAAATCCGTTCTCGTGCCGGTGATTTGGAGAGCCTAACCTCGGAATGGATCAGCGCGGCCAAACCAACGACTATGCATTCCAGTATTTTTGGAAGATCAACTCATCTCAAGCTGGCTGATGCAACACATATAAAACACATACTTGTTCGGAGTTGGATGTGAGCTACGAAACAGGCTTATATTTGAGGTTTCTATGAACCTCGTGACAGTTGCGTGTGCGGCTTGCCAGAATGTAGGAACATGACCTTAATGTCGGGATACACGGGCAGCCAGCGCCCACGCCAGGCGATCCTTGGGCAGCTGCCGAGGATCTACCGTGCCGATGGGTCACCGATCCGAGTTTTGCTGGTCGACGACGAGCCGGCGCTGACCAACCTGGTGAAGATGGCGCTGCATTACGAAGGCTGGGTTGTCGACATCGCCCACAACGGGCGCGAGGCGATGGCCAAGTTCGACAAGGTCAGCCCCGACGTGCTCGTCCTCGACATCATGCTTCCCGACGTGGACGGGTTACGAATTCTGGAACGCGTTCGCGAATCCGATGCTTACACCCCGACGCTTTTCCTCACTGCGCGCGATTCGGTCATGGACCGGGTCACCGGCCTGACCGCAGGCGCCGACGACTACATGACCAAGCCGTTCAGCCTCGAGGAGTTGGTCGCCCGCTTGCGCGGGTTGTTGCGTCGCTCCGGCCAGCAGACTCCACCGGTCGCCGAAACCCTTAAAGTGGGTGACCTGAAAGTCGACACCGCCAGCCGAGAGGTCACCCGCGACGGCGCGCCGATATCGCTTTCCTCCACCGAGTTCGAACTGCTGCGCTTCCTCATGCGTAATCCACGGCGCGCGCTGAGCCGCACCGAGATCCTCGACCGCGTCTGGAACTACGACTTCGCCGGGCGCACCAGCATCGTGGATCTGTACATCTCGTACTTGAGAAAGAAGATCGACTCCGGCCGGGAGCCGATGATCCATACCGTCCGCGGTGTTGGATACATGCTGCGGCCGCCGGAATGACCGGGGAGCGCAACGCCGCTTCCAGAGACCGTCCCCGGTGGCTGCCCCCTTCGTTGCGCCGCCAGTTGCTATTGGGTGTATTGGCTGTGGTCAGCGTGGTGCTGGTGACCGTCGGTATCGTCTCTGTGCTGAGCTTGCGCGGCTATGTCACCGCGATGAGCGACGCCGATGCCGCCGAGTCCCTGGACTCGTTGGGCCACTCGTACACCAAATACCGCAACGGCGAACATACTTCGGCACATCGCGGCACTCCACCGATCGCGCAGGCGGTGCTGGAGTTCACCGGACAAACGCCGGAAAACCTCATCGCCGTGCTCCACAACGGAGTCGTGATCGGCTCGGCAGTCTTCTACGAAGACGAACCGAAACCCGCGCCGGCCGATGTCGTCCAGGCCATCGAAGCGCAGTCATGGACCGGCGGCCCGCCACGGACAGAACGGCTTGGCAGCTTGGGTTCCTACCGGATGTCCAGCCGCGTCGACGGGCCCGACGTGCTGGTCGTCGGGATGTCGCAACGCCTGGCCGACCGAATCATCGCCCGCAAACAGGTCACCACCATAGCGCTTATCGCGGCGGCGTTGGTGGTTACCGCCGGGCTCACCGTTTGGGTGGTCGGGTACACCCTTCGCCCGTTGCGCCGGCTCGCGTCAACCGCCGCGGAAGTCGCCGCGCTGCCGCTAACTGGCGACGATCACCGGATCAGCGTCAGGGTGCGGCCGCAGGACACCGACCCGGACAATGAAGTCGGAATCGTCGGCCACACGCTCAACCGGTTGCTGGACAACGTGGACAGTGCGCTGGCCCATCGTGTCGATTCCGACCTGCGAACGCGGCAATTCATCACCGACGCCAGCCACGAGCTGCGAACGCCGCTGGCGGCAATTCAGGGATACGCCGAACTGACCCGCCAGGACAGTTCGGCGCTGCCGCCGACCACCGAATACGCGCTGGCCCGTATTGAGTCGGAAGCACGGCGGATGACCTTGCTGGTCGACGAGCTGCTGCTGCTCTCCCGCCTGGGCGAAGGCCAAGATCTGCAGACCGAAGACGTCGACCTGGCCGAACTCGTCAGCAATGCGGTCAACGACACGGCGGTCGCGGCGCCGACACACCACTGGATCAAAAACCTACCCGACGGACCGGTGTGGGTCCGCGGAGATCACGCCCGGCTGCACCAATTGGTCAGCAATCTGCTCAGCAATGCCCGGGTGCACACACCGCCCGGGGTCACGGTGACCACCGGAATCACCTGCCACCGCAGCGGTCCCGGGGCACCCTACGCGGAACTGACCGTTGCTGACGACGGGCCGGGCATCGACGCGGATATTCTCCCCCGGTTGTTCGAGCGGTTCGTCCGGGCGGACAAGTCGAGGTCCAACGGTTCAGGCAATGGGCTGGGCCTAGCGATCGTGAGTTCGATCGTCAAAGCCCATCACGGCTCGGTTACCGCCGAATCCGCCGATGGCCGAACGGTTTTCCGGGTACGGCTTCCGCTGAGCGAAGCTCCGATCGCCCATACCAGCTAGCCGCCAAGCTCGGAAACGGCGGTGATCGCAAGCTTCGTTATGCTCGTTTGCGCCTTCCAGAGGCTGGCCGCTTTCCGTGGTTGGCGTTTTTCTTCCGACGAGCGCGCTTCTTGTCAGCGCGTTTGGACATCGTGTCGCGTCCTTTCTTTGTCAGTGCAGCGCCGACTCGACAAGGTCAGCGCTAAGTTTCGCCAGCCGACAGCGGGCGCGGCGGTTCTCAACAAGTGCTGCCGCCTTCGCGAGGCTTAGGCCGTCGTAGTAGCCACCGTCGACCACGGGATATGTGGGTGACCCCAGCGTGGTCAGGATCGGGGCGGCTTCGTTGGCCGGTCGGCCGACGCGGCCGTAGATGGGCAGCAGCCGAGTTTGAAATACACCAGGATGAACGCTCAGCGCGGTGAACGAAGCGCCGCCGGTCTCAGCCAGCGACTTGGTGTACATCGTCAGTGCCAGCTTGGATTGTGCGTATGCCGCCAGCGGCCAGTACCGGTCACCAGCCAGGTTCTGCCACTTAATGTTTCCACCGCGGTGCGTCACCGACGACACGTTGATGACACGTCCGCCCCCGCTGGCGAGCCGGGGCATCAGGTTTGTGGTCAACAGGTACGGCGCGAGGTAGTTGACCTGGAAGGTCAGCTCCTGGCCGTCTTGTGTGTAGGTGCGCCGCTCGGGTGCGGCGACCGCGGCGTTGTTGACCAGCACATCCAGCGCGGGCAGCCTCGCGGCGAGCGTGTCGGCGAGGCCGACGACCTCATCCAGGCGGGTGAAGTCGGCGACAACCAGGTATAGGCGCAGCGGTTCCGCGCCGTCTTTCACAAGGCGCGTCATCGCCTTCTCACCGCTGTCTTGATCTGCGGCGTGCAGATACACCGTCGCACCTTCTTCGACGAACCGGCGGGCCGTTGCATAACCGATGCCGTCGGTGGCGCCAGTGATGAGGACTGTAGGAGAGGTGGAAATAAGTTCGGACATAATAACTTTCGCAACCTGAAGGTTTCGATTGCAGACATTGCGTGACACGACGCGACAGCAGGTGCAATCGAGATCGGATAAGAATAATGAGAATCGAGAAAGATCTGAATCGTCGAAGGCTAAACAGCCCGGTTCAGAAGCTGATTCGCCTGCGCGACGGCGGTTCGTCGTCCCACCCCGCACCGTAGCGCTCCAGCACTGAAGGCACTGCAATGGCGACAACAGTGGTGCGGATCATGGGTCCATCGCAGCAGGCCGCAACGCATACAGACAAGGCAGCTTACGACTTCTTGACGCGGCGGCAGCTTTCCTTGATGGTTTTTTAATGCAGGGATATGCATCGGGATCGCAGGATCGTTGTGCCACAGCCTGGCAAGGCGGCCAGAGGGCGTGGAACCCGCTGTATCAGTTACGTTTGCCCCTTGAGCTTTTCGCTTGTCGCTGACCAGGCCAGGAAGCGGAACGGGATCGCCCGTGTCCCTGCCGGCCCCAGTAGTAGACAGTCAGAAAGACCGCTGCCGCGGCGACGGCCCCGGGAATCTGTGACAGCGCGTCAGACATGCGTGATCGCCTCCAGACGGTCGTAAGCTTCCCACCAGGTGGCTTCATGCTCGACCAGTGAGATCGCACCAGTCGTCAACATGCGGTCAGCCCGGCTCAGCATATGCACCAGAGTTCGCCATTCGATGTACTTGCGTCGCTCGTGCGCGTCGGCGGTTCCAGGCATAAGGATGATCGACGTAGACCTGACTTGCACGCGCACGGGTCCAGCCCGCAGAAAGAGCAGCACGCCGATACTCATGTAGGCGGCCACGGCGACTGCCAGCACCGTATCGGGTGAGGCCGCCGCGTTGCCGAGCAGCATGAGCGCGAGCAGTCCGAGGACAGCGCCACCTACCGGCCATCCCCGACACAGCCGCGCCAGCCGCCGATCGGCGGTACTGGTTCCAGGCGGGTAGACGATCAACCGATAGCGCCGAACACCGTACCGGCTGACTGTGGCATCAAAAAATCCCCACGGGTAGGCGCCGTCGAGCAGTCGCGACCACCTCAGCGCTGCCATTGCCCGCTGGGTCGGTTGGGGCACACCGGGTTCAACAATTCGGTGTCGGGTTTCACGCATGAACTCAGGTGTACGCCGAGCTCACGACGCCGGCTCTGATTCAAACAGCATCCATACGCCCGAAGCGCCAATATTTACGCAACTTTATCGACTCGGCGGCGAACCTGGCGAGCATGAGCCCGCGGGCCGCGTCGATCCATCCGGTGCGAGCATCACCCGGTGCGGTCAGCAACGCGTTAACGACAATCATGGAACAAACGACCGACCCGCAACGCGTACAAGTCCTGATGGATCAAGCGGCCATGATCCAGCGCGCGAATGTCGAGTCGGTTCCCGATGAATCCGATCGCGCCGACGTCGATCGCCGATACGTCGCATTACGAGCTCTGTACGAACGGCTTAAGGAGCAAGACCGTCTCCCCCAATTGCTCACGTTCAGGCAGCGGTTATGGACGTTTGCCCTCGCTGTATGGAGCCTTTCTCAAAGTAGTTGTGGGGGTTGGTCATTGGAAACATAGCCGGCTAGACGCGGAGATGGTGGAGCAGGAATAGAGTGGGCGGCTGATGGAGGCAGCGATCACCTGAGTAGGGATGGCAGGCATGTTCGACGGAGGGGCGTAAAGAAAACGTAAAGGCGCCCCGCGACGCCGTTAGGAAAGTGTCAACCAAAGGCCCTATCCGAGTTTCCGCGATTAACTTCAAGCTGACCTTGCCTCCGAGGACTGCGCTGTGGCTGACTCGATGAGGTCCTTTCGTATGCAATGACCGGCGCCGAACGGAGACAAGATGGGCGTGTTGGTATTCGTCGTGCTCACGGTGGCGGTGTTCGCCGTGCTCGGCCTAGTGCAGAAGCTGGTCGAGCGGCTGTGAGCTACGAGAACATCGTCGGCTTGGCGCTTTCCATCCTTCTTGCGCTGTTTCTCGGATGCGCCCTGCTGTTCCCGGAGAGGTTTTAGTGAGCACAACAACAGCGGGGATCATCTTCCTCGTCGTTCTCGTCGCGGCACTGGTGGCGGTGCATGTGCCCCTCGGCGATTACATGTATCGGGTCTACACGTCGAAGAAAGACCTGTATGTCGAGCGGGTGATCTACCGGCTGATCGGTGTTGATTCGCGCTCGGAGCAGACGTGGGGCGCCTACGCCCGAAGCGTCTTGGCGTTCTCGTCGATCAGCATCCTCTTCCTGTTCGTGTTCCAGCTCGTGCAGGGCAAGTTACCTTTACATGTGCACGATCCGGCCACAAGCATGACCCCTTCGCTGGCGTGGAACACCGCGGTCAGCTTCGTCACCAATACCAACTGGCAGGCCTACTCCGGCGAATCAACGCAGGGCCATCTGGTGCAGATGGCCGGGCTGGCTGTGCAGAACTTCGTCTCGGCGGCCGTCGGCATGGCAGTGGCGATCGCGCTGGTGCGCGGGTTTGCCCGCAGGCGCACCGGCGATCTCGGGAACTTCTGGGTCGACCTGGTGCGCACGGTGCTTCGGATCTTGCTGCCGATCTGCGTGGTTGCCGCCGTCGTCTTGATCATCGGCGGCGCGATCCAGAACTTCCACCTGCACGATCAGGTCGTGACCACGCTGGGCGGTGTCCAACAGGCCATCAACGGCGGCCCGGTGGCCAGCCAGGAAGCCATCAAGGATCTTGGCACCAACGGCGGCGGCTTCTTCAACGCGAACTCGTCGCATCCGTTCGAGAATCCGACCGCGTGGACCAACTGGATTGAGATCTTCCTGCTGCTGTGCATCGGATTCTCGCTGCCGCGCACCTTCGGGCGCATGGTGGGCAGCAAGAAGCAGGGCTACGCGATCGCATCGGTCATGGCGTCGCTCGCCTCGATCAGCTGGACAATCACGATTTGGATGCAGCTGCAGCACCACGGCACGGTGCCGACCGCCGTTGGGGCGGCCATGGAAGGTGTGGAGCAGCGCTTCGGTGTTCCCAACTCCGCGGTGTTCGCCGCTTCGACCACGCTGACTTCGACCGGGTCGGTCGACTCGTTCCACGACTCCTACACCAGCCTTGGCGGCATGACGCTGCTATTCAACATGCAGCTCGGCGAGGTGGCGCCCGGCGGCACCGGCTCGGGGTTGTACGGCATGCTGATCCTGGCGGTGATCACCGTCTTCATCGCCGGGCTTATGGTCGGGCGCACCCCGGAATACCTCGGCAAGAAGATCAACCCCCGCGAAATCAAGCTTGCCGCAAGCTATTTCCTGGTCACGCCGCTGATCGTGCTGACCGGCACCGCGATCGCGATGGCACTGCCGGGCGAACGCGCCGGGATGCTGAACACCGGCCCGCACGGGCTGTCGGAAGTCTTGTACGCGTTCACCTCCGCGGCCAACAACAACGGATCGGCATTCGCCGGACTCAGCGTCAACACCGACTGGTACGACACCGCCCTCGGGCTGGCCATGGTCTTCGGCAGATTCCTGCCCATCGTGCTCGTGCTCGCGCTGGCCGGCTCGCTGGCTAAGCAGGGCGCCACGCCGGAGTCGGTGGGCACACTGCCCACCCATCGGCCACAGTTCGTGGGAATGGTCGCCGGTGTGACGCTGATTCTCGTTGCCCTCACTTTCCTGCCCATGCTGGCGCTCGGGCCTCTCGCCGAAGGAATTCATTGATGACAGCGACCACCACCGGTTCGTCTGCGCAGACGCAGCACACGACAGCGGCGAGCACGAAGCGGGGACAGGCTGGCTTGCTCGATCCCAAGATGCTACGGAAGTCGACGCCGGATGCGCTGCGCAAACTCGACCCGCGCACCCTGTGGCGCAACCCGGTGATGTTCATCGTCGAAATCGCCGCCGTCTGGGCCACCGTGTTGGCGATCATCAATCCGACATGGTTCGCGTGGTTGATCGTGGTCTGGCTATGGCTAACCGTGCTGTTCGCGAATCTCGCGGAGGCGGTGGCCGAAGGCCGCGGCAAGGCCCAGGCCGAAACGCTGCGCCGAGCCAAAACCCAGACCATAGCCCGGCGGCTGAAGAACTGGGAACCTGGCGCTCCAGCTGTGGAGGAAGAAGTTGCTGCGCCGCTGCTACAGCGGGGCGACATGGTCGTGGTCGAGGCCGGGCAGGTGATACCGGGTGACGGCGACGTGCTGGAAGGCATCGCCTCGGTGGACGAATCGGCGATCACCGGTGAATCGGCGCCGGTGATCCGCGAGTCTGGCGGCGACCGCTCGGCGGTCACCGGCGGCACCACCGTGCTGAGCGACCGGATCGTCGTGAAAATCACCCAAAAGCCCGGAGAGAGCTTCATCGACCGGATGATCGCGCTCGTCGAGGGCGCCAATCGGCAGAAAACCCCCAACGAGATCGCGCTGAACATCCTGCTGGCCGCGTTGACGATCATCTTCGTCTTCGCCGTCGCGACCCTGCAGCCGCTGGCGATCTACTCCAAGATGAACAACCCCGGCGTCCCCGACACCCAGGCGCTCAACACAAATGGCGTCACCGGGATCGTAATGGTGTCGCTGCTGGTGTGCCTGATCCCCACGACGATCGGCGCGCTGCTGTCGGCGATCGGCATCGCCGGCATGGACCGGCTGGTGCAGCGCAACGTGCTCGCGATGTCCGGGCGCGCGGTGGAAGCCGCCGGCGACGTCAACACGTTGCTGCTCGACAAGACAGGCACCATCACCCTGGGCAACCGGCAGACCGCCGCCTTCATCCCCGTCGACGGAGTCTCCCCTGAGCAGCTGGCCGACGCCGCGCAGTTGTCCAGCCTCGCCGACGAAACACCGGAAGGACGCTCGGTCGTCGTGTTCGCCAAACAACACTTCGGGCTGCGCGCGCGCACGCCGGGCGAACTCGCGCACGCCCAGTGGGTGGCCTTTTCCGCCGCGACGCGGATGTCGGGTGTCAACGTCGACGGACACTTGCTGCGCAAGGGCGCGGCCAGCTCGGTCGCGGAATGGGTACGCGGCCAAGGCGGCGAGGCTCCCCCACAGCTCGGGGTGATCGTCGACGGCATCTCCGCCAGCGGCGGCACCCCGCTGGTCGTCGGAGAGAGCCGCAATGGCGAGGCGGCGATACTGGGTGTCATTCACCTCAAGGACGTCGTCAAGCACGGCATGCGCGAGCGGTTCGACGAGATGCGGCGGATGGGCATCCGGACGGTGATGATTACCGGCGACAACCCGTTGACCGCCAAGGCGATTGCCGACGAGGCCGGTGTCGACGACTTCCTCGCCGAGGCCACGCCCGAGGACAAGCTCGCGCTGATCAAGCGTGAGCAAGAAGGCGGCAAGCTGGTCGCGATGACCGGCGACGGCACCAATGACGCGCCGGCCTTGGCTCAGGCCGATGTGGGCGTGGCGATGAACACCGGCACGTCGGCCGCCAAAGAGGCCGGCAACATGGTCGACCTCGACTCCGACCCCACCAAGCTCATCGAGATCGTCGAGATCGGCAAGCAGCTGCTGATCACCCGCGGAGCGCTGACCACCTTCTCGATCGCCAACGACATCGCGAAGTACTTCGCGATCATCCCGGCAATGTTCGTCGCACTGTTCCCCGGGCTGGACATGATCAACATCATGCGGCTGCACAGCCCGCAGTCGGCGATCCTGTCCGCGGTCATCTTCAACGCGGTCGTCATCGTGGCACTGATCCCATTGTCGCTGCGCGGCGTCCGCTACACGCCGAGCAGCGCTTCAAAACTGTTGAGCCGCAACCTCTATGTCTACGGGCTCGGCGGCATCATCGCCCCGTTCATCGGGATCAAGCTGATCGACCTGATCGTCCAATTCGTCCCCGGGATGTCCTGACATGAAGTTCTCTAATTTCGTCCGCATGCACTGGGCGGCCTTCCGCGCGCTGCTGGTGCTGACCGTAATCACCGGTCTCGCCTACCCGCTGTTCATCTGGCTGGTCGCGCAGATTCCGGGATTGCACGACAAGGCCGAGGGGTCGATTCTGACCGTCAACGGCACGCCGGTCGGCAGCCGGCTGATCGGTCAGCTGTTCACCGACAAGGACGGCAACCCGCTGCCGCAGTACTTCCAGAGCCGCCCCTCGGCGGCCGGCACCGGCTACGACCCGCTCTCGACGAGCGCGAGCAACCTCGGGCCGGAAAGCATCGTCGACATACCCGCCGATCCGTCGCAATTGGCGGCCGGCAAGTCCGCGTCGGATGCGGGCTTCAAGCCGAGCCTGCTGACGCAGGTGTGCACGCGCAGTGCCGCAGTGGGCCAGCTGGAGGGTGTGGATGGGTCACGTCCGTTCTGCACGGGTGGCGGTGTGGGCGCGGTGCTGTCGGTGATCGGCCCCCGCGACGCCCGCGGAAACGTCATTCACCCCACCCGGGTGGTCAGCGTCAACGAGCCGTGCCAGACGACGTCGATGCCGTTCCTGACCATCTACGAGGGTGTGCGGGTCGAGTGCGCCAAGTACGGCGAGGACTACTCGATCGGCCAGATCGTGCCCATCCGCGGCGCCGCCCCTGCCCACCCGGCCGTACCCGCCGACGCGGTCACCGCCAGCGGCAGCGGCCTCGACCCGAATATCTCACCGGCCTACGCCGACATCCAGGTCGCCCGGGTGGCCAAGGCCCGGCACGTCAGCCCGGAAGAGATACGTGCGGTCGTAGCGCAGAACCGCAGCGGCCGTGCCCTTGGGTTTTTCGGTGAACCTACGGTGAACGTGCTGCAACTTAACCTGCAACTCGACCACAGGTATCCGGTCGCGAGCTAGCGCCAGGGGGGATGATGGTTGACGTGAGCGACGTCAGCCTCAGGGACCACCATCCCAAGCGCGGAGAGATACGCATCTACCTTGGTGCGGCTCCGGGTGTCGGCAAAACGTACGCGATGCTGGGAGAAGCACACCGGCGCTTGGAACGCGGCACCGACGTGGTGGCGGCCGTGGTCGAGACCCACGGACGAGCGAAAACCGCTGAGCTGATTGAGGGCATCGAGGTCATTCCGCCGCGCTATATCGAATATCGCGGCAGCAGCTTCCCCGAACTCGACGTGCCGGCCGTACTGGCGCGCCACCCCCAAGTCGTCCTAGTCGACGAACTCGCTCACACCAATACACCGGGCAGCAAGAACCCCAAGCGATGGCAGGATGTCGAGGAACTGCTCGACGCCGGGATCACAGTGATCTCCACCGTCAACGTCCAGCATCTGGAGAGCCTCAACGACGTCGTCGCCCAGATCACCGGTATCGAACAGCAAGAAACGATACCGGATTCGATCGTGCGCCAGGCTTCGCAGGTCGAGCTCATCGACATCACACCAGAGGCATTGCGCCGCAGGCTTTCCCACGGCAACGTCTACACGCCGGAAAGAATCGACGCGGCGCTGTCCAACTACTTCCGTCGTGGAAATCTCACCGCACTAAGGGAATTGGCGCTGTTGTGGCTGGCAGACCAGGTGGACACCGCGCTGGCCAAGTACCGAGCAGAGAACAAGATCACCGACATGTGGGAGGCACGCGAGCGAGTCGTGGTGGCGGTCACCGGTGGCCCCGAATCGGAGACGTTGGTACGACGGGCATCCCGGATCGCGTCGAAGTCCAGCGCCGAGCTGATGGTGGTGCACGTCATACGAGGTGACGGGCTGGCCGGTCTGTCAGAGCGCCGGATGAGCAAGATTCGTGAGCTGGCGAACAGCCTCGACGCTTCCCTGCATACCGTGGTCGGTGACGACGTGCCCACGGCCCTACTTGATTTCGCCCGTGAGATGAACGCCACTCAGCTGGTGGTCGGCACATCTCGCCGGTCTCGGTGGGCGCGCATCTTCGAGGAGGGTATCGGCCCGACGATCGTCGCGCAGTCCGGAAAGATCGATGTGCACCTCGTCACGCACGAAGAATCCAAACGCGGCTTTCGGGCAGCGTCGCTCTCGCCCCGCGAGCGGCGGGTCACGTCGTGGCTGGCGGCCTTCGTCGTGCCGTCGGTCATCTGCGCGGTCACCGTAACAGCGTTAGATCGGTATCTGGGCACCAGCGGTGACAGCGCGCTGTTCTTTGTCGGAGTGGTGGTGGTGGCGCTTCTGGGAGGCGTTGCGCCGGCTGCCGTTTCGGCGGTGTTGTCTAGCCTGCTGTTGAACTACTATCTGACGGCCCCCCGGCACACCTTCACAATCGCCGAACCCAACGCCGCCGTTACCGAGTTGGTCCTGCTGATGATCGCGGTCGCGGTCGCGGTGCTTGTCGACGGCGCAGCCAAACGCACCCGGGAAGCCCGACGCGCCTCCCAGGAGGCCGAGCTGCTGACACTGTTCGCTGGTTCGGTACTGCGCGGCGCCGATCTCGAGACGCTTCTCGAACGTGTACGAGAGACCTACTCACAGCGCGCGGTCAGCATGCTGCGGGAACCCAGCGAGGAAGACCGCGCCGGCGGCAAGAAGAGCTACGTCGTTGCCTGCGTAGGCAACGATCCTTGTGTGACCGTTGATTCCGCTGACACCGCGATCGAGGTCGGCGACGACGAGTTCTGGATGCTGCTGGCGGGCAGGAAGCTCTCCGCGCGTGACCGCCGGGTGCTGAGCGCGGTAGCCAAGCAGGCCGCGGGTTTGATCAGACAGCGTGAGTTGTCCGAAGAAGCCAGCCGGGCCGAGGCAATCATGCGAGCCGACGAGCTGCGGCGCTCCCTGCTTTCAGCGGTCAGCCACGACCTGCGCACGCCGCTGGCGGCGGCCAAGGTCGCGGTGTCCAGCTTGCGCGCCGAAGACGTCGCCTTCTCCCCCGAGGACACCGCCGAATTGCTGGCCACCATCGAGGAGTCGATCGACCAGCTGACCGCGCTGGTCGGAAACCTGCTCGACTCTTCGCGTCTGGCCGCCGGCGTCGTCCACCCGGACCTGCGCCGGGTGTATCTGGAGGAATCGATGCAACGTGCGCTGGTCAGCATCGGCAAGGGCGCCACCGGCTTCTACCGATCCGCCATCGATCGCGTCAAGGTCGACGTCGGTGACGCCGTGGTGATGGCCGACGCCGGACTACTGGAACGAGTCTTTGCCAACCTGATCGACAACGCGCTGCGTTACGCACCAAACTGTGTAGTCCGGGTCAACGCGGGGCGCGTGGGTGATCGCGTCCTGATCAATGTCATCGACGAAGGTCCCGGGATCCCGCATGGGACCGAGGATCAGCTCTTCGAAGCATTTCAACGGCTGGGCGATCACGACAACACCACCGGGGTAGGTCTGGGAATGTCGGTAGCGCGCGGCTTCGTAGAAGCGATGGGGGGCACCATTCAGGCGACCGACACTCCGGGCGGCGGGCTTACCGTGGTGGTGGATCTGGCTGCGCCACAACCGATCGGTGCGCGATGACCCGGGTGTTGGTGATCGACGATGAGCCGCAGATCCTGCGTGCGCTGCGCATCAACCTGTCCGTGCGAGGCTACGAGGTCATCACCGCGTCGACCGGCGCCGGCGCGCTGCGCGCTGCCGCCGAGCACAAGCCTGACGTGGTGGTCCTCGACCTTGGTCTGCCCGACATATCCGGCATCGAGGTTCTGGCGGGTCTCCAAGGTTGGCTCACCGCACCGGTGATCGTGTTGTCGGCGCGCACCGACTCATCGGACAAAGTCGAGGCCCTCGATGCCGGCGCCGACGACTACGTCACCAAACCTTTTGGGATGGACGAGTTTTTGGCCCGGCTGCGCGCGGCGGTTCGCCGCAATGCCGCGGCGTCCGAAATAGAGCAGCCGGTCATCGAAACCGATTCATTCACTGTCGATCTGGCCGCTAAGAAGGTCACCAAGAACGGCGCCGAAGTCCACCTCACTCCAACCGAATGGGGCATGCTCGAAGTGCTGGTCCGCAATCGTGGCAAGTTGGTCGGCCGTGAGGAACTCCTCAAGGAGGTATGGGGCCCGGCGTACGCTACCGAAACCCATTACCTGCGCGTGTATCTGGCGCAGCTGCGGCGCAAACTCGAAGATGACCCGTCGCATCCTAAACATCTGCTGACCGAATCGGGTATGGGCTATCGGTTCGAAGCCTGAATTCGGCGAACCGCGGGCAGCCGCTCAAGTCTCATCTGTAACTTGCGCCTCGGCCAAGAGACGATCGACTTTTTGCCCGCCTTCGAGCGACAATTCGGCTGCTGCGCGCAAAGCCAACACGCGTTGGTGGATGCGGTACTCGGTGGCGCGCGGGATATACCTAGGTCCGTACAGTCCGCGCCCAAGCCGACGCACTCTTTCCCGTCCGATCTCCCAACGCAAGGCATCCGAAATCACTTTTGATGGCCTGCCGCGGACACGAAAGCCTTGCCCACTAAGCGCGTCGATCAGTTCGGGGATGGTGGCTGGCCCATTGTGAGCAAGGTGCATGGTCAGCACGTAACGCAGCTCGATTCCTTGAAGGCGTCGCGATTGATCCATGATCGGACTGTGCCATGCAGGTATGACATTGACCCGAGTTGTCGCTGCGAGGCGGGCAAGAAGTGTGTCGCCTCTTTTGGCGAGACGCATGGGGCCGAAGTGACTTAGCCCGCGATCGACAACACGATCCCGTCCAGGATGTCGTGTTCGCTGACGGTCAGCTCATCGATGCCGGCGCGGGCGCGCAGCTCGCGCGCCAATTCTTCGACCACGATCGCGCCACCGCCGATCACGTCGGCCCGTCCCTCGTGCATCGGCGGCAGGGCTGCCCGCTGGGACCGCGACATGCCGATCAGCCCTTCGCACACCGCCAGTAGATCGCTGCCGGCGACGCGCGAAAGATGAATCGCCGCAGAGTCATACCTTGTCAGGTTGTGAGCCAGCGCAGATAACGTGGTCATCGTTCCAGCCAGTCCGACCCAGGTCCGCGCTTCTTCGACCGGCACCACGGCTAGCGCGGCGTCGAGCCGCTCGCGCACCACCTGGCGCGCTGCCGCTACTTCCTCTGGCGTCGGCGGGTCCGAGTGCAAGCAGCGTTCGGTCAGCCGGACGCAACCGATGTCGGCGGAGTAGCTCGCCACTACCCTGTCCCATCCCAGCACGATCTCGGTAGAGCCGCCGCCCAGGTCGACAACGACGAAAGGCCCTTCGGCACTGTCTAATTCGCTGACAGCTCCGCGGAATGACAGTTCGGCCTCTTCGGCGCCGGTGATCACCTGCGCAACCGCGCCGGAGACCACAGTGCCCAGCACGTCGGCCGTCATCGCAAAGAAGACATCGCGATTGGCGACATCGCGGGCGGCCGACGTGGCCACCATCCGTATCCGCTCGACACCGTGCTCTTTCAGCAGAGAAGCGTAATCGGTTAGTGCAGCGCGGGTTCGGGCAATCGCTTCCGGCGCGAACTGACCTGTCGCGTCGACACCCTGACCCAACCGCACGATCCGTGTCTCGCGATGCACATCGCGCAGCCGGCTGGCGCTTGCGTCGGCGATCAGCAACCGAATTGAGTTGGTACCGCAGTCGATTGCTGCGAGCCTGCTCACCATTGCCCAGCCGCCAAAACGTCGGCCATTGCCGGCTCGGCGGCGAGGATCGCCAGCGCCTCATCGCCGAGCGGATTGCACCCCGGCCCCTTGGCCAGCGAGTGCGCGATCAGCACATGCAGGCACTTGACTCGGTCCGGCATTCCTCCGGCAGAAAAGGTGGTCCCCAGCGATTCGATCGCGTCGCGCTCGGCCAGATACGATTCGTGGGCTCGCCGATACGCGGCGGCCAATTCGGCGTCGTGGCGTAACCGTTCGGTCATCTCCCGCATCAATCCGGTCGTCTCCAGGCGGCTCGCGGCCGCGGTCAGCACCGGATGGGTGAGGTAGTACAACGTTGGAAACGGTGTGCCGTCAGGAAGTTTCGGTGCGGTCTTCACCACGGCGGGTTCGCCGTTGGGGCAGCGGTAGGCAATCTCGAGCACGCCGCGCGGCTCACGCCCGAGCTGGCGCGCCACGACTTCCAGGTCGGCACGATCAACCACCGGGACCCGCGGGGTTCGGTGCGGCCGGCGGCACGGGGCCGGGTGGTTCCGGTTCCGCCGGGGAGGAAGGGAGGTTTGATGGAGGCACGTTGGGCGGCGGCAGGTGCGGGGTGTCGGCGATGGTATGCCACAGCGAGGTGTACCAAGGGTCGTTGTTGGCCGGTCTCGCCGTCTGCGACCCCGGCTCCGGGGACACCGCGGCCGTCGGCGGAAGCTGAACTTGGAACGGAGTGTCTCCGGGCATCACGAAGCCGAGGCGCTCGCGGGCTTGCGCTGCAATATAGGCCGGGTCGCCGAGTTTGACCTTTTTCTGCTCGAGGTCGGCGATCTGACGGCGCAGCGCTGCTTGGCTTGCGGCCAGTTGATCCATCTCCGTGCGCTGCGCAAAGTAGGTGCGTACCGGCCCGGCGATGGTCAGCGTCAGGACGCAGACAACCGCGGCCAGTACCGCCGCGCGCCGCGCGGTGAAACCCAGCCGCTGGTCGGACCGCTGCTCGACGGATTCGGCGGCCTGCCGCTTGATGGGCTCGACAACATGCTCATACAGCGTGCGCGTGGTGTTGCGGCCGGTGTGGGCCGCGGTTTGCGACGGCTTGGAGGAGGATTTGGCCAAGCGGCGGCGCCGAACCGCATCACCGGCTTTCCCCGGACGCGATGCCGGGGAGCGCCGCTTCGGATCTGGCCGTTTCGCTTCGGGCATGGGAAATTCAGCCGCGGTTACCGTTGGTTGTCAAGCTATTCCAACCTATTTCGGGTCCGGCGCGTATCGCGGAAATGCCAGATCGCCGGCGTAGCGGGCGGCGTCGCCGAGTGCCTCCTCGATCCGCAGCAACTGGTTGTATTTGGCGACGCGCTCGCTGCGCGCTGGCGCACCGGTCTTGATCTGCCCGCTACCGACGGCCACCGCCAGGTCAGCGATCGTGGTGTCCTCGGTCTCGCCGCTGCGGTGGCTGATCATCGTGCGGTATCCGCTGTGGTGAGCAAGGGCTACGGCGTCGAGCGTCTCGGTCAGCGTGCCGATCTGGTTGACCTTGACCAGCAACGCGTTTGCCACGCCTTTCTCGATCCCCTCCTCGAGCCGCTCGGGATTGGTGACGAAGATGTCGTCGCCGACGATTTGCACCCGGTCGCCGATCGACGCAGTCAGAGCCGCCCACCCATCCCAATCGCCTTCGAACAGCGGGTCTTCGAGGGACACCAGCGGGTAAGAGCCGAGCAGCCCGGTATAGAACTCTGTCATCTGCTCAGCGGTGCGGGTCGTTCCCTCGAAGGTATAGCCGGTGCCGTCCGCGTGGAACTCGTTGGCCGCCGCATCGATGGCCAACGCCACGTCGGCACCAGGTTTCAAACCCGCCGCCTCGATGGCCCGGCAGATCAGGTCCAGGGCTGCGGTGGTGCCGGCCACGTCGGGGGCAAAGCCGCCCTCGTCGCCCAGGCCGGTGCTCAGCCCCTGACTTTTCAGCACTGCTTTCAGGGCGTGGTACACCTCGGCGCCCCAGCGCAGCGCCTCACCGAAGCTCGGCGCGCCGATCGGCGCCACCAAGAACTCCTGAATGTCGACAGCGGTGTCGGCGTGCGCACCGCCGTTGAGGATGTTCATCATCGGCACCGGCAGGATGTGCGCGTTCGGCCCGCCGATATAGCGGAACAGCGGCAGGTCGGCGGAATCGGCAGCCGCTTTGGCGACGGCCAGCGAGACACCCAGGATGGAGTTGGCGCCCAGCCGGGATTTGTCCGGGGTGCCGTCGAGGTCCACCAGCGCCTGGTCCACCAACCGCTGATCGTCGGCGCTGAGTCCGATCACCGCCGGGCCGATCTCGTCGAGCACGGCCTGTACTGCCTTGTGCACGCCTTTGCCGCCATAACGCTCACCGCCGTCGCGCAACTCGACGGCCTCGTGCTCCCCGGTCGACGCCCCAGACGGCACCGCGGCGCGGGCAAACGTTCCGTCGATCAGGGCTATCTCGACCTCGATCGTCGGGTTACCGCGGGAATCGAGGATCTCGCGGGCTCCGACCTGCTCGATAATCGGCACTGGGTTCTCCTTGCGTCGTAGCCGGTGCGGGCCCCAAACCGCCCTTAGCGTAAGGCCTGGGTCAGCGATACATCCTGCTACAGCGGGTGACCCGCCGCATAGGCGGTCGCCCAGTCCCGGACCGCCCGCGCGTAAACGCCGGAGTTGTTGTAGGCCCGCAGCGCGGTTATCCACCCCCGCGGTGTCGCGAGATCCTTTCCGCGCCAACACAGGTAGCCCGCTGCCGCAAGCGCCGCATCGTCGATGTTGTCTGGGCTGACCCGGCCGTCGTTGTGGGCGTCAACACCGTACAACCGCCATGTCTCCGGAATGAACTGCATCGGCCCCATGGCACGCGCCACCCCGTCGCCCTCCGTCGCGTCTTCCTCGCTGTCGACAATGCGCAGAGTGCCGCCGCTGCCGTCCAGGCGAACGCCCCGGATAGGGGGACTCACATCTCCATTGGGTGCCAGCCTCGCGCCCCGGTAGGTGCCGTGGTGGCTCTCGACCTGCCCGATCCCCGCCAGCGTGGTCCACGCAATATGGCATTTCGGGTTCTCGACCTCGGCGACCCGGGCGGCGTAGGCGTAGGCCTCCAGCGCGATGACCGGAATCTCCAATGCCGCGGACCGTTGTTCAGCCCACAGACGCAGCTGATCCGCTGGCCGACCGCCGGCATGAGTGTTCACCTGCGGCACCGGATCCCCCGCCGGTGGCGGGACGCCTTCCGGGATGAACAGGCTCAGCTGCCAAGTGCAGCTAGAGGCCAGAAGCATCGCGGTCGCGCCGATCACGGCGGCCGCGCGCACCCAACGCCTCGGCGACACCATGCTTCCCTAAACTCCCCTACACCAACTTCAGCCACAACCATCGTCCCACGGGTTTTCGGGACTACCCGGTCGCGTCGGAGCCCCAGCGCACGGACATGATGTCGGTCCAGCTAATTATCGATTAGCTGTTAGCAGCTTTGGCTAGCAAAGTCGGACCAAGGTCAGCCACTGGGATTCGCAACTTCATGCCCGATATTACCTACCGATAAATGACGGAAACGGCAAACATGGCGGTGATCGCTGTTATGAAGAATCCGGGGCTGGAAATAAACCCGCCGCATCGCCACCGTATGCGCCGCTTTAGCGTCCCGCCGGCCACTTGGGCCCGGCACCGGGCTCGTCAGGCGTCGTCGGCCTCAGCGTCAGCCCGGGACTCATTCCCAGCCTCGTCAGGGTCCCCGTCGATATCGTCGGGCACCGGGATTTCCGTGTCGGTCTCGTCCACTGCGGCGGCATCGCGCGGCCGGCCGTCGCTTGCCGGTTCACCGGAGGGCCAGTGCTCACGCCACTCCTCCTCGGTGACTTCCCCGAGCGGGGCTACGTCGAGCTCCTCTGGAACGCTGGCACCGCGGCGCGTGGCGGCAATCGCCCTCTCCACCCTGCGGAGCGTATCAACGAACTCCAAAACAGCTGTGCGCAGCCCACTTTCCGCATCGATATCAGCCGACACGGAGATCGAGGTGATCTCGGTAGGGATCAGGTCGGCAGGCAGACCGGCTTTATCAGCACGCTGAATCACCTTCTGCGCCAGCGCTAATGCCGGTTGACCGGTATGGACATCGTCCATCACCGAGTTACGCGGCTTTTCGGCCGCCTTTCGCTCCTCCCACTGGGCCAACTGCTCTTCCAGCGAAATAGACTGGCCTGCAAGCACTCCCGGTACCCGATTGCCCAGCTTTCGCATCAGTGCGACGGCAACGTCGTCGATGGTGAAGGGGAACTGCGGTGCGTCCTCTGCGATGCGGGCGTGGAAGAGAACCTGCAACAACACGTCGCCGAGTTCTTCGCGCAGCTGGTCGGCGTTGCCACCTCGGACCGCGTCCAACAGCTCGTAAGTCTCCTCGAGCAAGAATCTGCGCAACGAGTCGTGGGTTTGCTCACTTTCCCACGGTCCGGCGGTGCGCAGTTTGTCCATCATCGCGACGGCATCGACCAGTCGTTCGCCACGCGGCGTCTCCGGCGCCGAAATCAGCCGGGCTCCGGCGGCCAATCGAGCGGTGACGGCGGGGTGGTCAGGGTCGGACGACAGCAGCACCGGCGCGTCGTCGCCGGAGTGCACCGGACGCGCCGCGGGCAGCGACCACGGCACCGCAACGGGCATCTCTTCGGTGTATTGCACCTCTCCGGTGAGAAGTTCGATGGCTTCGACAGGCACCAACGACGGGCGGCGGGGGTCGAACAAGACGACGATCATCGCGCTTGCCGCTCCTCACTCGACGTCGTTGCGGGTGCACTCGTTATACCAATATCTTGCTGCGGTTTGCCCGCGAGCGCAGTCACCAAATCGGCCACCATCTGCACCAATTCGACATCGCGGATGCGTGATGCGCCGATCCCACCGGTTCGCGGAATGGGAACCTGCACCGTGGCCGTCGTCGCGCGGTAGCTCGCGGCCGGGTACATCCGCTTGAGCCGCACTTGGGCGGAATCGGGCAGCGTCATCGGCGAGAGCCGCACCGTCGCCGCCGACGGGGCCGATACCTCGGTGATGCCGGCGGCGCGGCACAGCAGCCGCAACCGAGCCACCGCAACCAGCCGCCGCGCGGGTTCGGGCAGCGCCCCGTAGCGGTCGGTGAGCTCGTCCACAACAGCCTGCACGGCCGCGTCGTCAGACGCCGCGGCCAGCCGCCGGTAACCCTCCAGCCGGAGCCGGTCGCTGGCGATGTAGTCGGGCGGCAAATGCGCGTCGACCGGCAGATCGATCCGCACATCCCTGGTTTCCTCGGGGGTTGTCACCGTCTTTCCGTCGGCGGCCGCCCGATAGGCCTCCACGGCCTCGCCCACCAGCCGCACGTACAAATCGAACCCGACGCCGGCGACGTGCCCGGACTGCTCGACGCCGAGCACATTGCCGGCGCCGCGGATCTCGAGGTCCTTCATCGCGACCGCCATGCCCGCGCCCAGCTCGTTGTTCTGCGCGATGGTCGCCAACCGGTCATAGGCCGTCTCGGTCAGCGGCGCGTGCAGTGGAAACAGGAAGTACGCATAGCCGCGCTCGCGGCTGCGGCCGACCCGGCCGCGCAGCTGGTGCAGCTGGGACAGCCCGAAGGTGTCGGCGCGCTCCACGATCAGCGTGTTGGCGTTGGAGATGTCCAGGCCGGTTTCCACGATCGTGGTGCACACCAGAATGTCGTATTCGCGGTTCCAGAACCCCTGCACGGTGCGTTCCAACAGGTCCTCGGGCATCTGGCCGTGCGCGACGACCACTCGCGCCTCGGGCACCAGCTCACGGACCCGGGCCGCCGCCCGGTCAATCGAGCTGACCCGGTTATGCACGTAGAAGGCCTGCCCCTCGCGCAGCAGCTCGCGGCGCAATGCCGCGGCGATCTGCTTGTCCTCCTGCGGGCCCACGTAGGTCAACACCGGGTAGCGCTCTTCGGGTGGGGTCAGGATCGTCGACATCTCGCGGATCCCGGCCAGGCTCATCTCCAGCGTCCGCGGAATCGGGGTCGCGCTCATGGTCAGCACGTCGACGTGGGTGCGCAGCGACTTGATGTACTCCTTGTGCTCGACGCCAAAGCGCTGCTCCTCGTCGACCACGACCAGGCCCAGATCCTTCCAGCGCACCCCGGTCTGCAGCAGCCGATGTGTGCCGATCACGATGTCCACCGACCCGTCGGCCATGCCGTCGATCACGGCGCGGGACTCGGAGGTGTCGGTGAACCGGGACAGGCCCTTGACCGTCACCGGGAACCCGGCCATCCGGTCGGTGAACGTCTGCAGGTGCTGGTCGGCCAGCAGAGTGGTGGGCACCAGCACCGCGACCTGCTTGCCATCCTGCACCGCCTTGAACGCTGCCCGCACCGCGATCTCGGTCTTGCCGTAGCCGACATCGCCGCAGACCACCCGGTCCATCGGGATCGGCTTTTCCATGTCGGCCTTGACCTCGGTGATCGCGGTGAGCTGGTCGACGGTCTCGGTGAAACCGAACGCGTCTTCCATCTCGGCCTGCCAGGGGGTGTCCGGCGCGAACGCGTGGCCCGCGCTGGCCTGCCGTTTGGCGTAGAGCGACACCAGCTCGCCGGCGATCTCGCGCACCGCGCGGCGGGCCTTGGTCTTGGTGTTGGCCCAGTCGCTGCCGCCGAGCCGGCTCAGCGCCGGTGCCTGCCCGCCGACATACCGCGACAGCTGATCCAGCGAATCCATCGGGACAAACAGCTTGTCGGCCTGTTGTCCGCGCTTACTCGACGCGTACTCCAATACCAGGTACTCGCGCCGGGCGCCGCCGACCGTGCGCTCGACCATCTCCAGGAACCGCCCGATGCCGTGCTGATCGTGCACCACCAGGTCCCCGGCCGTCAGCGCCAGGGGGTCGACGGTGTTGCGCCGCTTGGCCGCCAGCCGCTTGCCGTCGACGGCGGTGGCCCGGCTGCCGGTCAGATCGGCTTCGGTGATGACGACCAGGTTGGCGCCGGGTATCACAACGCCGCCGTGCAGCGGACCCTTGAGCACCCCGACAACACCTTGATTGGGTCCGGCGCCCGCGTCCAGCATGGCGGCAGGGATGTCAGACTCGGCCAGCCGCTCCACCACACGATGTGCGGTCCCGGTCCCCGGCGTGACCATCACGGCGTACCCGCCGGTCGCGACATGGGCGCGCAGCATGGCAAAGATGCCGTCGATGTCGTGCTGATGCCCGCGCGCCGAGGGCGCGGACCGGATGTCCAGCTCCACCGCTGATTCGTCGGACAGCTGGCTCAACGTCCACCACGGGTGACCCGAGCGGGCCGCCGCGGCCCGTACCTGGTCCAGGTCGGCGAACCCCGACCCGCCCAGCTGTTCGACGTCGACGGGCGCGTCGGTGCCCATTGCGGCCACGGACCAGGACGCCTCCAGGAATTCGCGACCGGTCTTGATCAGGTCGGCGGCCCGGGTGCGCACCTTTTCGGGGTCACACAGCAACACCGGTGTGCCCTCGGCCAGCTGATCGGTCAGCAGCGCGTGATCGTCGGGCCGCAGCACCGGCAGCAGCGCCTCCATGCCGTCGACCGGGATGCCCTCGGCCAACTTGGCCAGCATGTCGATGAGGCTGCCGGTGACAGTGTTCTCGGTGCCGGGATGCTGTGCGACCAGCTCGGCGGCCCGGGCCCGCACGTCGTCGGTGAGCAACAGTTCACGGCAGGCGACCGCGACCAGCATGTCAACATCAATCTCCGGGATGGAGCGCTGATCGGCGACCGAGAACATCCGCATCTCGGTGACCTCGTCACCCCAGAACTCGACTCGCACCGGATGCTCGGCGGTCGGGGCGAAGATATCCAGAATCCCGCCGCGGACGGCGAACTCGCCGCGCCTGCCGACCATGTCCACCCGGGTGTAGGCCAACTCGACGAGCCGGGCAATCACTTCCTCGAAGCCGATCTCCTGGCCGACGCTCAAGGTGACCGGTTCCTGCTGGCCCAGCTGGGGCGCCATGGGCTGCAGCAGCGAGCGCGCCGCGGTGACCACCACCCGCAGCGGCGAGCCCAGCCGGGCTCCCTCGGGATCGGGGTCGGGATGAGCCAGCCGACGAAGCACCATCAGGCGGGTGCCGACGGTGTCGACACCGGGTGAAAGCCGCTCATGCGGCAGCGTCTCCCAGGACGGGAACACCGCCACCGCATCCCCGAAGACACCCTGCAGTTCAGCGGTCAGGTCGTCGGCTTCGCGCCCGGTCGCGGTGACCACCAGCAACGGGCCCTGCTGCGCCAGCGCGCCGGCGACAAAAAGGCGCGCGGAAGCCGGTCCGACCAGTGTCAATTCGTCGGGTCGATCGGAGGCGCGCTCGATGAGCTGCTGGAATGTTGGCGCGGTCAGCGCTAATTCGACGAGCCCCGCGATCGGGGTATCTGGGCACGCAGTCCCCGGTGCGGTCATGATGAATCCATTCTAGGTGTGCTGAACTTCGTCAAGATTGAGACCGGCGCCGTCAAGGGACCGTAAGAAAAGCGGCACCCGAGGCTGCGCGGGCGCACGTTGGATTCATGACATTGCTGGACATGCTGCCGTCGATTGGTCATGCGGCTACCCCGCGGTTCGACCCCGCGATCTGGCCGGTCACCACGCATTCCGACGATGAGGGCCGGCTCTGCGTCGGAGACGTACCACTGGCCGACATCGCCGACGAGTTTCACACCCCGACCTACGTCATCGACGAAACCGATTTTCGGCACCGCGCCCGCCGCTACCGCAAGAAGCTGCGCGGTACACAGGTCGTCTACGCCGGAAAGTCGCTGCTGACCACCGCGGTGGCGCGCTGGGCCCGCGAAGAGGGCCTCGGCATCGACGTCTGCTCGGGCGGTGAGCTGGCCGTTGCCCTAGCCGGTGGCGTGGACCCGGCGCGCATCGTCATGCACGGGAACGCGAAATGCCCCGACGAGTTGCACGATGCAGTGCGTGCCGGGGTCGGGCGCATCGTGCTGGATTCGCCCATCGAGATCGCCTACCTCGCGGGCCTGGCCCGCCGGCGTCAGCCGGTGCTCATCCGGGTGACCCCGGACATCGATATCCACGGACACCGCGCGGTCACCACCGGTATCAGCGACCAGAAGTTCGGGTTCACCCTCGGAGGTGGCCACGCCGCCGACGCGGCGAAGCGGGTGCTGGCGCATCCGATCCTTGACCTGGTCGGGCTGCACTGCCATATCGGCTCGCAGGTCAGCGACCCCGCCCTCTACGGCGAAGCGATTCGCCGCATGATCGCGGCCATGGCCGACATCCGCGCCCAGAACGGGGTCATCCTCACCGAGTTGAACATCGGCGGTGGCCACGCCATCCCCTACGTCGCCGGTGACCGGGAGCTCGATCTCGACGAGCTGGCGGCCGTCATCGAGGACGCGCTGGATGAAGCCTGCGCCGCTGAACACCTCCCGCGGCCAAAGGTCGTGGTGGAACCCGGTCGCGCCATCAGCGGCCGGGCCGGCGTCACGCTGTATCGAGTGTGCTCGGTGAAAACGCAATCGGGTGGCCGGACCTTCGTCGCGGTAGACGGCGGAATGAGCGACAATCCGCGGGTGTCGCTGTACGGCGCCCGCTACACCGTCGCGCTGGCGAACCGGCATTCGCTGAACGTCAAGCAGCTCGTCACCGTGACCGGCCGGCACTGCGAAGCTGGCGACGAGATCGCCCGCGACATCGAGCTACCGGCAGACCTGCGCCCCGGCGACCTGCTGGCCGTGGCCTGCACCGGTGCCTACCACCACAGCATGGCGTCGAACTACAACATAGTCGGCCGGCCGTCTCTGGTGGCGGTCAAAGACGGTCGGGCCCGCGAACTGGTCCGCCGCGAAACGATCACCGACCTGCTCGCCCGCGACTGCGGGTAACGGGGCTACTCGTCCTGCAGCTTGGGGTCGGCCTCCAGATGGGTGAGGCCATTCCACATCAGGTTGACCAGGTGGGCGGCCACCACTTCCTTCTTCGGCTCCCGCGTATCGAGCCACCATTGCGCCGTCATCGACACCGAGCCCACCAGCGCCTGGGCGTACAGCGGCGCCAGATCCGGATCCAGGCCGCGACGGGCGAAGTCGCCGGCCAGGATGGAGCTGACCTGGCTGACCGCGTCGTTGAGCAGGCTGGAGTAGGTGCCCGAGCTGATCGCGGCAGGCGAATCGCGAATCATGATCCGGAAACCATCGGTGCGTTCTTCGACGTAGGTGAGCAACGCCAGTGCGACCCGCTCGACACGCACCCGGGACCGGTTCATGGTCAACGACGAGGTGATGCCATCCAGCAACGCCGACATCTCCCGGTCGACCACCACGGCGTACAGGCCTTCTTTGCCGCCGAAATGCTCGTAGACGACCGGCTTGGACACGTTGGCGCGCTGTGCGATCTCCTCGATCGAGGCCCCCTCATAACCGCGTTCGGCGAACAGCGAGCGCGCGATGCCGATGAGCTGCTGTCGCCGCTCACTGCCGGTCATCCTGGCGCGCGGCGCCCGCACTTCTTTATCCGGCTCCTTGTCCAGCACAGCCACGCCAATCAGCGTATCCGTTCAGAGGCGGGGCGAACGGTACTCTCTTCCCTCGGGGCCACCGCCGGGCCCCGCACCGTCTAAAGTCACATGGTGGCGCGGCCCCGCCGATCGCCGTGGTAGGCAATCCGTCGTGGTGTAATCGGCAGCACATCAGATTTTGGTTCTGAGAGTTCAGGTTCGAGTCCTGGCGACGGAGCTTCGTTTGCTTGACGGTTGCTTGTTCAAAACATCGCACAAACAGTTTTTTGCCTTCACCGCAGATGAGATGACACCCTTGACGGCGTGGCGACGCTTCGGCCCCCCACCTCGCGTGGGACAAAGCAATAGGAGAGTTGATGTCGTCTCGTGGTGATACCGCGGTCCTGGTCTTAGCGGCCGGGCCCGGCACCCGGATGCGGTCGGACACCCCGAAGGTGCTGCACACGATCGCCGGCCGCAGCATGGTGTCGCACTTGCTGCACGCGATCACCAAGGTGGCGCCCCAGCGTCTGGTCGTGGTCCTGGGCCATGATCACCAGCGCATTGCACCAGTGGTCGCCGAATTGGCCGACACCCTGGGACGCACGATCGACGTCGCGCTGCAGGACCGACCGCTGGGCACCGGTCACGCGGCCCTCTGCGGCCTGTCCGCGCTGCCCGAGGACTACGCCGGCATCGTGGTCGTCACCTCGGGCGACACACCACTGCTGGACTCTGACACGCTGGCCGATCTGATCGCGACCCACAGCGCGGTCTCGGCTGCGGTGACGGTGCTGACCACGACGCTCGGCGATCCCACCGGCTACGGCCGCATCCTGCGCACTCAGGACAACGAAGTCATGGCGATCGTGGAACACACCGACGCGACGCCCTCCCAGCGCGAGATCCGCGAGGTCAACGCCGGCGTCTACGCCTTCGACATCGCGGCGCTGCGCTCGGCGCTAAGCCGGCTGAGCTCCAACAACGCCCAACAGGAGCTCTACCTGACCGATGTCATCTCCATCCTTCGCGGGGACGGCCGACCCATCCATGCCCGGCACGTCGACGACAGTGCGCTGGTGGCCGGCGTCAACAACCGCGTCCAGCTAGCGCAACTGGGCGCCGAACTCAACCGCCGGATCGTCGCCGCCCACCAGATGTCGGGCGTGACCATCGTCGATCCCGCCACCACCTGGATCGACGTCGACGTGACGATCGGTCCCGACACCGTCATCCACCCCGGAACTCAGCTGCTGGGCCGCACCCAGGTCGGCGGTCGCTGCGTTCTCGGCCCGGACACCACCCTGACCGACGTCACCGTTGGTGACGGCGCGTCTGTGGTGCGCACCCACGGCACGTCGTCGTCCATCGGTGCCGGCGCCACGGTCGGCCCCTACACGTACCTGCGGCCCGGCACTGTGCTGGGAGCCGAGGGCAAGCTCGGCGCGTTCGTCGAGACCAAGAACTCCACTATCGGCACCGGCACCAAAGTTCCGCACCTGACCTACGTCGGGGACGCCGATATCGGTGAACACAGCAATATCGGCGCGTCCAGCGTGTTCGTCAACTACGACGGCGCATCCAAACGGCGTACCACCGTCGGCTCGCACGTGCGTACCGGGTCGGACACCATGTTCGTGGCTCCCGTGACGGTCGGCGACGGGGCCTACACCGGCGCGGGCACGGTGGTGCGCGACGACGTCCCGCCGGGGGCGCTGGCGGTTTCCGCGGGTCCACAACGCAACATCGAAGGCTGGGTGCAGCGCAAGCGGCCGGGCAGCGCGGCTGCCCACGCGGCAGAGAAAGCCGCTCAGCAAGCCACCGCACAGTCCGAACCGACACCCGAGCCCGATCAGGCATCGTGAACCCGCAAACCAACCCGGCAACACATCCAGGCCCTTCGCTTACGATGGGTCCTTCCATTCCCTATCTCAATCCCGATACGGCGAGGGCAGTGCGTTGAGCCACGACTGGACCGACAATCGCAAGAACCTGATGCTCTTCTCTGGCCGCGCGCACCCCGAGCTGGCCGAGCAGGTAGCCAAAGAACTCGACGTTCACGTCACCGCGCAGACGGCGCGGGAGTTCGCCAACGGGGAGATCTTCGTGCGCTTCCACGAATCGGTGCGTGGCTGTGACGCGTTCGTCCTGCAATCGAACCCGGCGCCGGTGAATAACTGGCTGATGGAACAGCTGATCATGATCGACGCGCTCAAGCGGGGCAGCGCCAAGCGGATCACCGCCGTCATGCCTTTCTACCCCTACGCCCGGCAGGACAAGAAGCACCGCGGCCGCGAACCGATTTCGGCGCGTCTGGTTGCCGACCTACTCAAGACCGCGGGCGCCGACCGGATCGTGACCGTTGATCTGCACACCGATCAGATTCAGGGTTTCTTCGACGGGCCCGTCGACCACATGCGCGCCCAGAACCTGCTGACCGGGTATATCCGCGACAACTACGCGGACGGAAACATGGTTGTGGTTTCCCCCGACTCCGGCCGGGTGCGCATCGCCGAGAAATGGGCCGACGCATTAGGCGGCGTCCCGCTGGCCTTCATCCATAAGACCCGTGACCCGCGGGTGCCCAACCAGGTGGTCTCCAACCGCGTCGTCGGCGAAGTCGCCGGGCGGACCTGCGTCCTGATCGATGACATGATCGACACCGGCGGCACCATTGCCGGGGCCGTGCAGCTGTTGCGTGAGGACGGCGCCGCCGACGTGATCATCGCGGCGACCCACGGTGTGCTGTCCGAGCCGGCCGCGGAGCGGCTGGCGGCATGCGGCGCCCGCGAAGTGATCGTCACGAACACGCTCCCGATAGGTGAGGAAAAACGCTTCCCCCAGCTCACGGTCCTGTCCATCGCGCCGCTGCTGGCCAGCACCATTCGCGCCGTTTTCGAAAATGGCTCAGTCACAGGGCTATTCGATGGAGACGCCTAGATGGCTGCGAAGCCAGACAAAGCCGTCATCTATCACAACCCCCGGTGCAGCACTTCCCGTAAAACGCTGGAGTTGTTGCGCGACAATGGTGTTGAACCAACCATCGTCGAGTACCTGAAAGCTCCGCTATCTCGGGACGAGCTGGTACGCATGATCCACGACGCCGGTATCGATGTGCGAACCGCGGTGCGCAAGCGTGAATCGCTGTATGCCGACCTCAACCTCGTCGACGCGACCGATGACCAGTTGCTCGACGCTATGGTCGAACACCCCATCCTCATCGAACGACCGTTCGTCGTCACACCAAAGGGCACCCGACTGGCTCGGCCGGTCGATGCGGTCCGCGAGATTCTGTGAGGCCGCTCGGAGCCGTTGTTGCGATACTGGCGCTGACGATGTCTGCGGTGGCTTGTGGACCGAAATCTCCTGACTTCCAGTCGATCTTGACGAAGAGTTCGACAACCAGTACCACCACGACGGTCGAAAAGCCCGTCCCCCTGTCGCAGTACCTGCAGAGCATCGGCGTTAGCGGGCAGCAGGTGGCACCGAACGCCCTGACCGATCTCACTGTGTCGATACCGACGCCACCGGGCTGGTCGTCGTATACCAATCCGAACATCACGCCGCAGACGGTGATGATCTCCAAGGGCGGCAAGTATCCGACCGCACGACTCGTGGTGTTCAAGCTGCGCGGGGACTTCGATCCGGCTCAAGTTATCAAGCACGGCAATGACGATGCCCAGCTGTTCGAGAACTTCAAGCAGCTGGACGCGTCGACGGCAGATTTCAACGGCTTTCCGTCGTCGATGATCCAGGGCAGCTACGACCTCGATGGCACGCGGCTGCACAGCTTCAACCGGATCGTCATCCCCACCGGCTCGCCGCCGGCCAATCAGCGATACCTGGTTCAGCTCACGATCACCGGTCTGGCCGACCAGGCCGTCGCGCAGTCATCCGACATCGAGGCGATTATGCACGGATTCGTCGTCGCCGCGAAGTAATTTGGTCGCCGCCGCTTCGGCGAGATTGCCACCATGGTCGTGACCGGAGCCCGAACCACAGCCGTGGCGGCAATCTCGGTGCGATTATGTTGAGCGCCGGCCGGCTTCCTGCACGAGCTGGACACGCGAGGAGATGCCCAGCTTGGCGTAGACGTGGGTGAGGTGGGTCTGCACGGTGCGCGGGGAGATGAAAAGCCGCGCGCCGATGTCCTTGTTACCCAGCCCTTCCTGGACCAGACGCACGACAGCCTGTTCCATGGGAGTCAGTGATGCCCAGCCATTGGTGGGGCGTTTGCGCTCGCCGCGTCCGCGCTGCGCGTAGGCGATCGCCTCCTCGGTGGATAAGGCAGCGCCTTCGGCCCACGCAGCGTCAAACTCGTTCTTCCCCAATGCCTCTCGGACTGCCTCCACCGCAGCGTCGTAGCCGGTTTGATACATCGGCAAGCGGGCTTCCCCGGTGCGCTGCCGGATGGCCTGCGCCGCGCCCAACAAACGTGCCGCGTACATGTGATTGTCGCCGTCGGCTGCCAACCGTGCCAAGCACTCCAGGGCGTCGGGGACGCGGAGATATGCCTGGATGCGCACGGCGATCGTGAGGGCTTCCTGGACGTCGCGTTCGGCCTGCTCCGGTTCACCTTGCGCCGCCGCAACATGGGCGCGCACTGTCAACGCGAGCATCCGGTGGAGTTTTTCTGGGACCATCGCGACGTTGTCGTCAGCCCAACGGCGGGCCGCAATCAGATCGCCGCACGCGAAGGCGGCCTCGGCGAGTGGGTTGATGCCTCTGATGAAGATTTCGCGCTCGGGAACGGTCTGCCGCCAGGCCGCCTCGGCTGCCTGTTTGGCCGCAGCAGTGTCGCCGCCGACCAGAGCGGCGTTCGCGGACACCGCGTAAGCGCTGTCTGCGAAGATCCCGCCGATTGCCTCTGCGGCCGCCAGCGCGGATTGCGCTGCGGCGTGCGCGTCAGCCGCTTCACCTTGGTATGCGAGCGCCATCCCATAGGCCACTTCAGCGTAAGCCGTCATGACCAGGTCCCCCGTCGCCTTCGTCTCCTCAGTCAACGAACGAAGTACCTCGGCACCGTGGACGAGTTCTCCCTGCATCGCCAACGCTGCGCCCAGCCAGGATCGGCAGTGCCGTGAGAAGAACCGGTCGCCGAGCGCATTGGCGAGGTCACGTCCTTCTTCGGCGGCCGCACGCGCTGCGACCGGTTCGCCCGCATAACCGCCCGTGCTCGCCTGATAGCTGAGGATTCGGCACAGGCTCCACTGGTCACCGGCTGCGCGAGCCAGATCGATCGCCTCGGCGAAGTAGGGCTGGGCCACCTCGGAGTTGTACAAGGCGACTATCCCGCAGGCGACGAGGGCTTGGGCCATCAGCACCGGATCGTCGAGCTGGCGCGCGATGATCAGGGCCTCCCGTGCCCGATCCGGACTCGCCGAGGCGCTCACCCACCCCGAGAGGATCGCATGGTCGGCAACAGCGCGCACCCACACCGCCGGCGCTATCTCCAAGGGGCGCTCGTCGGTCAAGACGGCCTCGAACGCGGCAAGTCCTTCCCGGAATCGTCCGGCCTTTATCCAGAACTGCTGTAGCGAGGACACCAGCCGCAGCGCTGTCTCGGGGTCGGAAGTCTCGCGGCTCCACGCGAAAGCGGCGCGCAGATTGTCGATCTCGACGTGCGCCCACTGCAGCAGCTGATCATCACCGGCGCGACCGCGCGATTCCAGCTCCGCGGCCGTGGCCGTGTAATAGTCGCGATGCCGCGTGCGCACCTCGTCGGCCTCACCGGACTCACCGAGTTTTTCTTGCGCGTATTGGCGCACCGTCTCTAACAACCGGTATCGCATCCCGGCACCGGTGTCGTCGGCGACCACCAGGGATTTGTCCACCAACAGGCTCAGTTGATCAAGCAGCTGGTAGCGCTGCACCTCGCTGTCGGCACCGACGGCTTGTGCTGCATCCAGATCAAACCCGCCGGCAAATACTGACAGGCGCCGGAACAAGGCCCGCTCGGGTTCGGTGAGCAGCGCATGCGACCAATCCACGGACGCGCGCAGCGTCTGCTGGCGGCGCACCGCGGTACGCGCACCCCCGGTCAGTAAGCGGAACCGGTCGTGCAGGCTGTTCAGGATCTGGTGCAACGACAGCGCCCGAACCCGCGCCGCGGCAAGCTCGATCGCCAACGGCATGCCATCCAGGCGCGCGCAGATCTCTTCGACCAGCGCGGTGTTGTTCTCGCCGACAACGAATTCGGGGCGGGTGCGTCGAGCGCGGTCGGTGAACAACTCGATGGCCTCGTCGGTGAGCGACAGCGATGGTACCCGCCAGCTCACTTCACCCGGCACTCCAAGCGGCTCGCGGCTGGTGGTCAGAATCGTCAACTGGTGGCAGGCCGCGAGTAGTTCATCGACCAGGGTCCCGCACGCATCGAGCAGATGCTCACAGTTGTCGAGCAGCAGTAAGACCTTCTTGCCGCCGAAGAACCGCACCAGCAGGTCCATCGTGGAGCGGCCCGGCTGATCAGGGACCCCGAGGGTGCGTGCGACTGTCACCGGCGCCAAAGCGGGATTGGTGATCGGGGCCAGATCGACGTACCAAATCCCCCCTGAGAACTCGGTAACCAGTTGAGAGGTGACTTCGACGGCAAGTCGCGTTTTGCCCGCCCCGCCTGCGCCAGTCAACGTGACCAGCCGGTTGCCGGCGATGATCTGACGCAACTCTGGCATTTCGGATTGGCGCCCAACGAAACTCGTCAAGTGAGCTGGAAGGTTATGCGACACAACCGCATTGCTGACACGAAGTGGGGGGAAATCGTTGCGCAGGTCAGGATGGCACAACTGCACCACGCGCTCGGGGCGGGGCAGATCCCGTAGCGGGTAGCTGCCCAGATCGGCCAGCCACACCCCGTCGGGCAACCGATCCAGAACCATGGATTCGGTCGCCCCCGACAAGACCGTTTGGCCCCCGTGCGCCAGATCGCGCAGCCGCGCCGACCGGTTGATGGTGGGACCGGTGTAATTGGCGTCATCTCGCAGCTGCATCTCGCCGGTGTGGACCCCGATGCGCAGCCGGATCGGGGCCAGCGGTGCCTGCTGCAAGTCCAAGGCGCACGCCACGGCATCGGAGGCGCGGGCGAACGCGGCCACGAAGCTGTCCCCCTCGCCCTGTTCGAGCGGGCGCACCCCGTCATGAGCGGCGATGGCCTCGTTCACTGCCTTGTTCAGCTGCGCCAGCGCGGTGGTCATCTCGTCGGGCTGGGTTTCCCACAACCGCGTCGAGCCCTCAACGTCGGCCAGCAACAACGTCACTGTGCCGGTTGGCAGCAACTCACTCAAGCCCAACTCGCTCCGGGTCAAGGGCGGCAACTCCGCGTGTTGGCTCATGGTAGCCAGCGTGGCGGCCGCAGCCAGGCAAAACATCGGCCAATACGCGCAGATCCCCATCAGCGGAGCGTGCGGATCTACGCGACAGACCGCGCAGATCTACGCGCTGCGGCGGATGGTCTTAGCCCTCGGCCGCCGGATAGTCGAGTGGAACCGACCCCAGGAGACCGCGATGACAACCGTTCAAAAAAGCAAATGCCTGAGCGTTTTCGACGCCGGGTTGCCCAACTTGGCTTACGACCAGCTCACGGATCCCGAAGAAGCGCACCGCGTCATCGCCGACGCGCGCAAGCAAGCCCCGATCGCCATTGGCCCGCACGGACCCGAGGTGTTGAGCTACGAGCTGGTCCGAACCGTGCTGCGCGACAGCCGATTCATCACGGCACACGGCCTGGGGCTCGACCTGCAAGGCATTACCTCGGGCCCGCTGTGGGACAGGGCGATCACCAACATTCTGGGCCTCGACGGCGACGGGCATCACCGGCTGCGCCGGCTGGTGTCCAAGGCGTTCGCGCCACGCGGCGCCGAGCGGCTGCGCTCGCTGATCAACGAAGTCATCACGGGGCTGGTCGAACCGCTCACCACCGTCGGGCACTGCGACGTCGTCTCCGACATCGCACGCCGCTATCCCACGCCGGTCATCTGCGCGCTGCTGGGCGCACCACCCGAGGATTGGCAACTGTTCAGCGACTGGACCGACGACATCAAAAAGCTATTCGACTGGAACGTCGCCAACGACGGCCCGGCGATCCTTGCCGCGTGGGACCAACTCGACGCCTACCTCGAGGAGCTGATCGCCCGCCGGCGCGCGTCCTTGTCTGACGACCTGATCTCCGACCTCATCCGCGCCGAAGACGACGGCGACCGCCTCACCCACGACGAGGTGCTCATGCTCTGTGCCACCCTGCTCGGCGCCGGTACCGACACCACCCGCAACCAGCTCGCCGCGGCGGTGCAGGTGCTGTGCGCGTACCCCAACCAATGGGCACTTCTCGCCCAGCACCCCGAGTTAGCGACCAATGCAGTTCATGAGCTGATGCGTTACTACCCAACCATTTTCGGCACCATCCGCCGGGCCGCCGAGGACATCGAGCTGGCCGGGGTCTGCGTCCCCGCCGGCACCCTCGTGCTCGCCAACACCGCCGCGGCCAACCGAGACGCATGCGTCTACGACCATCCGGACCGTCTCGACATCACTCGAGTAGATCCACCGCCCATGCTCACCTTCGGCGGCGGCGTGCATTACTGCCTCGGCTCTCACCTGGCAAGACTGGAACTGACCGAAGCGCTTCGCGTCATCACGCAACGCATGCCCAACCCGCGCCGAACTGGTCCTGCCCCGTGGAAAGCCATCACCGGCATCACCGGACCCCTTACCGTGCCGCTGGAGTTCGACGTCGGGCATTAGGTTGTCAGCCATGACTAACTGGACCGCCGCAGATCTGCCGTCCTTCGCGGGGCGCACCGTCATCATCACCGGCGCCAACGGTGGGCTGGGCGCGGTGACGGCCCGCGAGCTGGCCCGAAACGGCGCCAAGGTGATACTGGCCGTCCGCAACGCAGGCAAGGGCGAGTCCGCCGCGCAGCAGATGACCGGCGATATCGAGGTGCGTCAGCTCGATCTGCAGGACCTGTCGTCGGTGCGCCAGTTCGCCGACGGGGTAGACAAGGTCGACGTGCTGATCAACAACGCCGGCATCATGGCCGCGCCGTACGCATTGACCGTCGACGGCTTCGAGAGCCAGATCGGCACCAACCATCTCGGCCATTTCGCGCTCACCAACCTGTTGCTGCCCAAGCTCACCGACCGCGTGGTCACGGTGTCGTCGATGGCGCACTGGCCGGGTCGGATCAGCCTCGACGACCTGAACTGGAAGAGACGCCGGTACTCGCCGTGGCTGGCCTACAGCCAGTCGAAGCTCGCCAACCTGCTTTTCACCAGTGAGCTGCAGCGGCGCCTCGATTCGGTCGGTTCACCGCTGCGGGCATTGGCCGCCCACCCCGGCTACTCGCACACCAACCTGCAAGGGGCCTCCGGCCGCCAGTTGGGCGACGCGCTGATGTCGGCTGTTACCCGGGTGGTCGCCACCGACGCCGACTACGGCGCCCGGCAAACCCTGTTCGCGGCGTCACAGGACCTACCGGGCAACACGTTCGTTGGCCCCAGGTTCGGCCAGCTCGGCCGAACGCAACCGGTTGGGCGCAGCCGGCGGGCCCAGGACCCGGCCATGGCCGCTGCACTGTGGGAACTGTCCGAGCAGCTCACGGATACCAAATTTCCGCTCTGAGGTGCACATGGGTTAACCTGACCGGGCGTCACGGCGAGGGTGGCTGGCTGGCCAGCACCGTTATCGACGGAGACCGACGAACCGTCGCGATCCTGGCCGTGCCCCCGAACGCAGGTGCCGAGCACACAGGAGCGACACAATGGCTAAGTCAGCAGTCAACCAATTGAAGGTCACGGTGCGAACCGAGACCGGCAAAGGCGCCTCGCGGCGAGCCCGGCGCGACGGCAAGATTCCTGCCGTCCTCTACGGTCACGGCGCCGATCCACAGCACCTGGAGTTGCCCGGACACGACTTTGCGGCCGTATTGCGGCACGCGGGCACCAACGCGGTGCTGACCCTCGACGTCGAAGGCAAGGAACAGCTGGCGCTGACCAAAGCGCTCGACATCCACCCGATCCGCCGCACCATTCAGCACGCCGACCTGCTGGTCGTGCGTCGCGGCGAAAAGGTCGTCGTGGAGGTAACCGTCGTCGTCGTGGGCGAGGCCGGACCCGACACCCTGGTCACCCAGGAGACCAACGCCATCGAGATCGAGGCCGAGGCCTTCTCGATTCCCGAGCAGCTGACCGTGTCCGTCGAAGATGTACAGCCTGGCACTCAGATCACCGCAGGACAGATCACCCTGCCGTCGGGCGTCAACCTGATTTCCGACCCGGAGTTGCTGGTGGTCAACGTGGTGAACGCGCCGACGGCCGAGGATCTCGCTGAAGAGGGCGCGGGCGAGGCCGCCGAGGCCCCAGAAGCGGGAGCAGCCGAAGAAGAGGCCGGCGAAGCCGAAGCCGCCGCAGAAGAGTCCGAGTAGGCGGCCCACGACGTGGCCGAGCCGCTATTGGTGGTCGGCCTGGGCAACCCCGGAGACAACTATGCCCGGACCCGGCACAACCTCGGGTTCATGGTTGCCGACCTGCTCGCCGCGCGGCTGGGCTCGAAATTCAAGGCGCACAAGCGTTCCGGCGCCGAAGTTGTCAGCGGCCGGTTGGGTGGGCACCCGGTGTTGTTGGCCAAGCCGCGCTGCTACATGAACGAGTCCGGCCGCCAGATCGGGCCGCTGGCGAAGTTTTACTCGGTGGCGCCGGCCGACATCATCGTCGTCCATGACGACCTCGATCTCGAATTCGGCCGCATCCGGCTCAAGATCGGTGGCGGCGAAGGGGGCCACAACGGGCTGCGCTCGGTGGGGGCCGCGCTGGGTACCAAAGACTTTCAGCGCGTCCGCATCGGGATAGGCCGTCCGCCCGGACGCAAAGACCCCGCGTCGTTCGTGTTGGAAAACTTCACCGCCACCGAACGCGGCGAAGTCCCCGCGATGTGCGAGCAGGCTGCAGACGCCACCGAATTGCTCATCGAACTGGGGCTGGAGGACGCGCAAAACCTCGTCCACGCTTGGTAATCCAACGCGAGCTGGGGGCACCCGCGTCTGCCCGGCCAGACCTAGGTGACCAGCATGACGGAGGTGGACCGCCGCAGCTTGCCCGACGGCGTCTTCGGGATCGTGCCGGGACCCAGCACTACGACGTTGCGCGGCCGCACGTCGATCTCGGCCACCACCTCATGGGCGACCTGGTGCTCGATGCGGCGCACCTCGACCGGGTCCTGCCAGGCGTTGGACTCGACGGCGACGGCGAACGTCTCGCGTGAGTGGCCGGCGTCGAGACGCACCGCGACGGCGCAGCCGGGCCGGACACCCTCGACGCGGCCGGCGGCCCGCTCGATGTCGGTGGGATAGATGTTGCGGCCCGCCATGATGATGACGTCCTTAACGCGCCCGCATACCACAATGTGGCCTTGCTCGGTCAGGTAGCCGAGGTCGCCGGTGTCATACCAGCCCTTGTCGTCCTGAGCCGAGATGAAGCCACCCATGGTCAGATAGCCGGGCGTCAGCGACTCGCCGCGCAGCTCGATGACGCCGACGCCGCGGGTTGGCATCACATCGCCGTTCTCGTCGATGATGCGGGCCTCAAGGTCCTTCAGCAGCGGACCGAGCGTGGCCAGCCTGCGGGTGTTGCCCTTGGTGGCGGGTACGGCCCGGCGCAGGGCGGCCAGCAGATCGGCGTCGACCTCGTCGACGACGAGACCGGCGTTGCACTCCGCGAACGACACGGCCAGCGTCGTCTCGGCCATGCCGTAGGCAGGCAGGATCGCCGAGGGATTCAGGCCGAACGGCTTGCCCGCATCCAGCAGGTCCTCGACGTCGGCGGGTTCGACGGGCTCGGCACCAGACAGCGCGAAGCGCAGGGTCGACAGGTCGAAATCGCCGGGCTTGGCCTGGCGACGCAACCGCTTGGCGAGCAGCGCGTAGGCGAAGTTGGGCGCCGCGGTCATGGTGCCGCGGTACTTGTCGATGAGCTTGGCCCACAGCAGGGTGTCGCGCAGGAAGTCCATCGGCGTGACCTTGACCAGCTCCGCACCGAAGTACATCGGGATGGTGAGGAAGCCGACCATGCCCATGTCGTGGAAGCAGGGCAGCCAGCTGACCATGACGTCCCTGTCGACGTCGTACTGGGCACCGATGAACATCGCCTCGGCGTTGGAGTGGATGTTGCGGTGGGTGATCTGCACGGCCTTCGGCGAGCCAGTCGAACCTGACGTCAATTGCATCAGCGCCAGGTCGTCCTCGCCGACCTCGACGGGGTCGATCGGATCCGACGCCAGCAGGTCGGTAACGGTGAGGACCTTGATGCCCTTCTCCTCGAGCACGGGGACGGCCACTAAGAAGGGCTCCGAGACGATGACGGCCTTGGCCTCGATCATGCCGATGACGTTCATGGTGTCTTCGGCCCACACGGCCAGGTCCGTGCGCGGTGTGGGCTGGTGCAGCATGGTCAGACTGGCCCCACGCATCCACAGGCCCTGCGCCGTCGGTGCGATCTCCACCGGCAAGCCGGCGAGGACACCGACCGCGTCACCGTGGCCGATGCCCGCGGCGGCCAGGCCGCCCGCGATGCAACGGGCGCGCTCGTGGACCTCGCCCCAGGTGTGGCGGACGGGCTCGTGGGGTTCACCGGTGACCATGCCCGTCGTCGCGTTGCGGGCGTTGCGGAACATCTTCTCGGTAAACCTGCTCACAAAAACCTCCTCGGTTCCAGTGGTATCCCCAGGGCCCGGGATCTCATATTCCGCCCGCTGGGTGCCACTTGGTAGCAGGCGCGCGAGCACAGTTGGGCGGCGATAAGGTCTCGAATCTGTGATGAGTCAACGACCCGGCGTTCGGTCGCACGATCAGCGAAAACCGGGGCCGACGGCGCTGGCCGGTGCCCATCCGTTAACCGTCCCCCGGAGCGTCCGGTGGACGACGAAATCGAGTGGTCCTGCTTACCGCTACTCGTCACCGCGAGTCATCTTAAACTCCTCTTAAGGAACCGCCAAACCCGTCGCGGGTTTTGAGTTTGTTTTCACACTTCAGTGGGTGCTGGCACCACGCGTGCGCCGGCCACCGGCCCGCTGGCGACCCGCACGGTGCGACAGACCCCGGCCCCGGACACCTCGGTGCCCACGTCGACCGCCGAGGCCGCCGAGGCACACAGGAAGGCGCACGTCGGACCAGAGCCGGACACGATGCCCGCCAGGGCACCGGCCTCAACGCCGGCGCGTAACGCACGCCGCAGGCCCGAGTCCAGGCTCACCGCGGCCGCTTGCATTTCGTTGCCCAGTAGGGGTCCCAGTTGTTCGGCATCGCCCGCGGCCAGGGCTGCCAGCACCGGCCCGGGCCCGGGAAGCCGTGGCGGATCCCCCGCGTCCCTGAGCCGGTCAAGTTCGGCGAACACCGCTGGAGTGAGCAGCTCGCTGTGGGCGAACGCCAGCACCCAGTGGAAGGTGTTGCGGGACAACACGGTGGCCAGCTCCTCGCCGCGACCGGTTCCCAACGCGGTGCCGCCGTGCAGTGCGAATGGCACATCGCTGCCCAGCCGCGCGGCGAGCATGCGTAGATCGCGGCGGGGCACGTTGAGTTCCCACAGTGAGTTGATGGCGACCAGCACCGCCGCCGCGTCGGCGCTACCACCCGCCATACCGCCGGCCACCGGAATGGATTTGTCGATCATGATCGAAACATCAGGTG
This sequence comes from uncultured Actinomycetota bacterium, assembly GCA_963784665.1. GTDB lineage: Bacteria > Actinomycetota > Actinomycetes > Mycobacteriales > Mycobacteriaceae > Mycobacterium. The sequence goes on along the minus strand of CAWASA010000010.1, from coordinate 454,784 downwards.
CCCGGCCGACGTGTTCGGCCATCAGTTCGGCGGCCTGCCAGGCGAGATTGCGTTCGTCAGTGGGCAGTTTGTCGGCGCCCTCGCCGACGATCTCGAGCGACAGCAAATCGGCATTGCGCACCGTCACCTCGTCGAGCAGCGAGACAGCCTGAAATACCGTCGTCAGCTCGTGATAGCCGTCGTCGCGACGGTCACCGACCGCCAGGTAAAGGTTGACTTTCCCGGGCACCCGAACGGTGACGGACCCGGTGGGCACCCACTGCGCGGCAGTGTTGCCGTCAGACGCGGACACCGCAGCAGACTATCGCTGCCACAGAGGAACCACACGCAACGTCGCCTAACGACGCTGCAGTCAACTAGCAGACGGCTGTCCCGAAACATGCCGCAGCGCCACGTCCGGACCTGTTCCGGTGATGCTGTGGGCCCGATCAGCGGATCGCTGCAACAGCCGCACGAAGTCGTCGATGGACAGCGTCTCACCGCGACGGGCGGGATCGATGCTGGCGGCCAGCAATCGATTCGCCGACTCGTTGCCCGAGCCCGCCCACTCCAAGAACGCATTGCGCGAGGTCTTGCGGCGCTGCGCGAACGCAATGTCCACCAGTTCGAATACTTGCCGACGGAAGGTTTCGTCGGTAGGCCACGGCGAGGTCTCGTACCGATCGATGCGAACCAGCCCGGAATAAACGCGCGGAATTGGCCAGAAGACGGTCGGCGAGACCATGCCACAACGGCGAACCCGTCCGAAGAAGCGCATCTTGACGCTGGGCACGCCGTAGTCCTTGCCACCCGGGTCCGCGGCAAGGCGTTCGGCGACCTCGGCCTGCACCATTACCGTCACGACCCGAATGGACGGAAATTCGGAAAGCAGATGCAACAGCGCCGGGACGGCGATGTTGTAGGGAAGGTTGGCGACTAAGGCTGTCGGGCCTGTCGGCCCCATGGCCAGATCGTCACGACGAAGGGTTAAGACGTCGCGGTTGAGCACCGTTAGTCGCTGGATCTCACTATGCGAGTGCTCGGCAACGGTTTGGGGCAGCCGACCGGCCAGCACCGGGTCGATTTCGACGGCAGTAACGGTGGCGCCCCGGTCGAGCAATGCCAGGGTGAGCGACCCCAGGCCGGGACCGACTTCCAGGACGTGGTCACCCCGACTCACCCCGGAGGCCGAAACTACCCGGCGCACCGTGTTGGCGTCATGGACGAAGTTTTGGCCGAGGGATTTCCGCGGCCGGAATTCAAGTTCTTTGGCCAGCCGCCTGATTTCGGTTCGCCCGAGCAGCCGGATGGTCAGTTTGCACCGGCTCTTCCGCTGCACACCGGCCAGGCGCCCCAGCCCTGGCGCTGCCGGGTCACCTCGGCAACGGTGATCTGCTCATCCCGAGTTGCCAGGTCAGCACGCGGGGCGAACCGCAGCCCGCCGTTGCGCTCCCAGGTACCCTGATCGAACTGCACACCGCCGTAGTACCCGTTACCGGTGTTGATCGCCCAGTTTCCGCCGGCCTCACAGCCCGCGATCGCGTCCCAAATGGATCCGTCGGTTACCGGAGGCACATCGGTCCCGGGCTTGGTACCTACACGCACCACGGAATCACGGGCCGGCGTTATCACGGTGTTGGCGATGGGCAGCCGGCCAGTCTCGACACCGTTGACGGTGGCCACCGCGAACGTGACATCCTGCGTGCCCGGGCTGCCCGGGTCTTCGACGACCTGGCGGCTGATGTTCATCTCCGGATCCTCGACCCGGTGCGCGTTGGGCTGCAACGGAATTCGCTCGGTGACCCGCTGAATCCGGTTACGGGTCACCTGGATTTCCATTCCGTCGACGATCGGGGTTGTTGCGCTCGGCACCACCTGATCGCTCTCGAGCAGCGGCGCGCCGGCGGCGTTCAGCAGCCCCGCGACGTTCGGCGCCGGCATGTGCACCTTACGTATCGCGCCGCCGTCGTTGATCTGGACCGTCTTTGCGCTGACGACGGGCAGCGCCATCCCCGCCAGCGGAACACGGCTGCCACGAGAGGCCGCAGCCGGGGCGGTGTCGGTCATCGCAAGCTGGGCCAGTGCCTCGTCCACGGTAGATGCCGTCGTCCACACCTGCTTGGCGTCGTGGCCGTCCAACGAGATCTGCAACGGCCGGCTGCGCCGCAAGACGATGTTGGCAGCGTCGTGCACCTTTACATCACCGGCGGGATACAAGTCGTCGCGCGCGTCAACGGCGAAGCCGTTCTCCTGGACGATGTCGATTACCCGCGACTTCATGGTCGTGACCCGCATCGCGATTCCGTCGACCGTCAACGTCACCGTCTTGGATACAGAAACCGCAAACCCACCGGCGAACGCCAGTACTACCAGCAGCCCTCCGACGACAAGGCGCAACATCGGCGATGGGGTCTGATGAAGTTTTGTCAATACAGTCAAAGCGCGTCTACCCCAACCTCAGCAACCACTCATTTAGCAGCAGGTAACAAATAAGGGCCCTCAGGCCCCAACGTTCGATCACAAGACGGTAACGAACCGGCCAAAGTTGGGCAACTCCGGCGCGACGATGTTAACGAAATCACTCAGCTCATCAAGCTAGTCCAAGCTGTTCGGGGGCCAGTCCATAGACCCGCCGAGCATTGCTCGTGGTTATCTGCGCCAACTCTTCGGGAGGACGATCTACCAGTTCAGCGATCGCCCGCACGGTATAGGGAAGGCAGTACGGCTCGTTCGCTGAGCCCCTATAGGGATGCGGCGTCAAAAAAGGCGCATCAGTTTCCACGAGAAGCTGCTCCGCCGGTATCAGCCGAACGGCTTCCCGCAGGGCGCGAGCATTGCGGAAGCTCACTGTTCCGGAGAGGCTGAGCAGCCACCCGGCGTCCACGCAACGGCGGGCCATCGCGCTGTCGGAGGAAAAGCAGTGCAAGATCACGACGTCGGGAGCACCCTCAGCCGCCAACACGTCGAGCACTGCGGCGTCGGCCTCCCGGTTGTGGATCATCAGCGGTTTCCCGCACCGCTTCGCCAGGTCGATATGCCAGGCGAAGGCTTCCCGCTGCGCGTCCGGCTGGGCGCAGCCATCCAGACGCCCGGGCCAATACAGATCCATACCGGTCTCGCCCACAGCCACCACCCTGGGGTGGGCCACCAACCGCTCGATTTCGGCACGGGCGGCCTCGTTCAGCGCGTCCGCGCGGGTCGGGTGCAAGGCCACCGCGGCATAAACCCGCCGATCCCACTCGGCGGCTCGCGTCACCCAGCGCGCAGAGTCCAGATCGTCGGCGATGGTGACCACCGCGACCACTCCGACCGCCGCGGCGCGGTCCACGATGGCGACCACCGCTTCGGGGTCCCGTGCGCCGCACGCGTCGAGGTGGGTGTGGGCGTCGACCAAAGGCGCCAACGGCTCGGGCGCGGGTGGCGCTTCTCGTTTACCAGGGCGGTTGGAGCTCACGGCCACACAATAGGGTGGAATCTCGATGAGACCCTATTACGTCACCACCGCGATCGCGTATCCCAACGCTGCGCCGCACGTGGGTCACGCGTATGAATACATCGCCACCGACGCGATTGCCCGGTTCAAGCGGCTGGACGGATTCGACGTGCGCTTCCTGACCGGAACCGACGAACATGGTCTGAAGGTCGCGCAGGCCGCCGCGGCGGCGGGCATACCGACCGCGCAGCTGGCGCGGCGCAATTCGGACGTATTTCAGCGCGTGCAGGAGGCGCTGAAAATCTCCTTCGACCGGTTCATCCGTACTACCGACCCCGACCACTACGAGGCGTCCAAGGAAATCTGGCGGCGGATGTCGGCGGCCGGTGACATCTACCTCGACAACTACTCCGGGTGGTATTCGGTGCGCGACGAGCGGTTCTTCTTCGAATCGGAGACTCAGCTCCTCGAAGACGGGACCAGAGTGGCAACCGAAACCGGCGCCGCAGTGACCTGGACCGAGGAGCAGTCCTATTTCTTTCGCCTGTCGGCGTATGCCGACAAGCTGCTGGCCCATTACGATGCCAACCCCGGCTTCATCGCCCCGGAAGTGCGGCGCAACGAAGTGGTCAGCTTCGTCTCCGCGGGCCTGGAAGACATCTCGATCTCGCGCACCTCCTTCGATTGGGGAGTTCCAGTGCCCGACGATCCGGACCACGTCATGTACGTCTGGGTCGACGCGCTGACCAACTACCTGACCGGTGCCGGCTTTCCCGATACCGACTCGGATTTGTTCGGGCGCTACTGGCCCGCCGATCTGCACATGATCGGCAAGGACATCATCAGGTTCCATGCCGTCTACTGGCCGGCGTTTTTGATGTCAGCCGGAATCGAGCTGCCGCAAAAGGTTTTCGCGCACGGATTCTTGCATTACCGGGGCGAGAAGATGAGCAAGTCGGTGGGCAACGTCGTCGACCCGGTGGCCTTGGTGGACACGTTCGGAGTGGACCAGGTCCGCTACTTTCTTCTTCGCGAGGTCCCATTCGGCCAGGACGGCAACTACACCGAAGAGGGCATCATCACGCGGATCAACACCGATCTGGCCAATGAGCTGGGCAACCTGGCGCAGCGGTCGTTGTCCATGGTGGCCAAGAACCTCGGCGGGATCGTGCCAGAACCCGCCGAGTTGACCGCCGCCGACACCGAGCTGCTGACGACCGCCGACGGCTTGCTGGAGCGGGTGCGCGCCAATTTTGATGGGTACGCAATGCATCTGGCTTTAGAAGCGATCTGGCTGATGCTCGGCGAAGCCAACAAGTACTTCTCTGCCCAGCAGCCGTGGGTCCTGCGTAAGAGCGAGTCCGATGCGGATCAGGCGCGGTTCCGTACCGTCCTCTACATCACCTGCGAAGCGGTCCGCATCGCGGCGCTGCTGGTCCAGCCCGTCATGCCCGAGTCGGCCGGCAAGCTGCTGGACTTACTCGGGCAGCGCGAAGACCAACGGGCGTTTACCGCCATCGGCGCGCGGCTGGCCCCCGGCACGGTGTTGCCACCCCCCACGGGTGTGTTCCCGCGCTACCAGCCGGCTTCCGAAGTCGAGTGAGCGGAACGAAGTGACGGGAACGAGACGAGCATCCAATTCCGAGGCCGAGTGAGCCGCACTTAGGTTGCACCACAAGCATATTCAGTGGGGATGGCCGCATTCCGCGACACCGCCGAGGTCGACGATCACCGCCACACGCCCGTATAGCCGACCATCCCCGCCCAACGGCGGGGCCATGGCAGTTGCCGCAGCTGCGGCGAACGCGGCGCTGACGATCCACAGCCAACCGCTGCCGGCCTTGGCCAAAGCCCACTGCCATAGGCCATAATCGGCCTGTGGAGCGACGACGAAACCTGCATCACGGCCAATCGCCGATGACCACCCTGAAGCAGTTGCCCGCGCTGGTTGTACTGGAGCGCATCCCGGTTCCGGTACTCGCTATGGGGCATGACGGCAGCATCTTGTTCACAAACACTGCATTTGCCGACATGGTGGGCTGCGAACCGGACGAGATCTTGTCGCTGAGATTCGATCAGATCTTCCATCAGGCCCCGGCCTCGGAATCCCTACTATCGGTCGTCCATGCCCTCGCGAACATGGTCGTCGAATTGGCACATAAGGACGGCTCGGTCGTGCGAGCGCTGATGAGCAGATCGGCAGTCATGCGGGCCGACGATCAATTTGCCCTCGCGACGTTCCAGGATCTGACTGAACAGTTGTGGGAAGAGGAGCGCTAGGCTCGGCTTTCGCCGCCCTTCGGCCGATTCGTTCATCTCGCGCCTTTGCGCAACAATCCCCAATCGTGCGTGCAGAAATCCGGCCAAATCGTGAACGCCTAATTGACTTCTGGCACCATGACGGTGGCACTGCGGGAAGACGCGGCGGGCCGGGCGTAGCGGAGAGCCTCGCGAGCAAGGAACTGGCGAAAATACGGGAGCGAGGCGTCGGTAACGATGCCGGCGAGCAGAATTTCCCACACTTGACCCACTCGCCCGATGAGGTCCCCGTCAGGGCCTTTAGCGGGAGGAATCGCGTTGGACAGCCTTCGCGTTCCCAGCATGGCGCCCACGATCGACTCGCTAACCATTGCCGGATCGAGGTCTGGTCGGAGGTCTTCTCCGGCGCTTGCCCGCCGGGCCTGCTCAGCCATCAGTTCCACCCGGCCTGCAAAGTAGCACGCGGCCGCTTCATTGAATCCGCTTAAGGCAGAGGTCAATTGCTCAGCCACGCGGGCCGTTTTGTCCCACCTGAGCACATTCGCAACCGTGAACGTGCCGTGGATCATGTTCTCGAGCCCCGGCGAAGACGGCCCACACACATTACGGAAGGCGGCAAGGACCGTATCCGAACCTTCCTCGATGATGGCGGACGCCAGCGATTCCTTGGAATCGAAATGGTGGTACAGGGCTCCCTTGGTCATCCCCGTCCGCTCGATGATCGTGCCCCACGCAGCGGCCGAATATCCAACCTCACCGAACACGTCAATCGCGGCATCGAGGATCTTTCGCCGGGTGGCTTCGGATCGAACCTGGCGCGTCATCGCTCCTGCACCTCCTGTGTTCCGTGGATCTGCGTAGATTCCGGATCTCGGCGTCTCGTCTTCCCGGCCAGAAAATCAAGCTTACAACTTCGGGCCACAGCGGCCCTGATCGTCCGACCTGTCAGTCTTGTCAATCGGAATCGCCGCCGGTCGAAGTGGTGCTGATCGCGAGTGCCGTGCGCCGCCTGACGAATTGGCTGAAGTAATCGATCCGTTCGGGTTGCAGGATACCGCTCAGCACGAGGGCCCAGCTCTTCTCGAGGTCAAGCAGGAACCGCTTCGGTTCGTCAAGATTGCTAGTCTGTCGCAGCCCCATTTGCAGCGACACGATGAGGTGTCCCACATCCTGCGGACTACACCGCTTGTCGATGTCGCCCTCGGCGATGGCTTTCTCGACAACCACAGCGAGGGCTTGGATCCATTCGTCTAATAACCTCTCCTGCAGCCCTTCCGAGCGCCCGACCGACTCGAGCAGGTTCAGTCCTGCCCTGACTCCATCCGTCTTGATGTCCTCTACCGCTATCAGGTAAGTGAAGTCGATCAGAGTCTCCAGGCCGGAAAGATTGCGAGAAAGCAGATCTTCCACGGCGACGGTAGCCGCGGCGGTCTGTCTCTCGATGATCGCGACTGCCAACGCATTCTTCGAACGGAAATGGAAATACATTGCGCCCTTGGTCAGTTCGGCTTCCGCCAGGATCTCGTCGAGGCCGACGTCATGGTAGGCCCGTCGAGCGAATTGATGTGCGGCGGCCCGCAAAATGTGTCGCCGCGTCGTATCTGCGCGTCCGTCCGTCGAGTTGGTCGTCATCGAAACCGAGGACTCACACATCCAGTACCGGGTGATCGTGATCGCCGTTCGCCGTCGCGACGGCCGCCACGCGGGTGATGGTTTGCCGGTCGGCGCCGTGGGCCGGGTCGATCGCTTTCACGTTTACGATGCCCTCCTCGAGCGGGGCGCACACTTCGGGTGCAGGCGAGCACTCACCGGCGTGCTCGGGCGGCGTTTGGGCCCTTCTGAGGTTAGCAGTATGTCGTCGACCTGCGGAGTTCCGACGCTGACGACCAACATCACAAAGTAACAAATACTTTGAGTTTTCTCAGCGGCCGTTATCGTGCGATCAGTACTCTTAACCTCGATTTTTCGTGCGGCTTGGTCTGGGCGGGTGCTTGCCGGTGCTGGCTGGCTGGTGATGCTGATTGTGGCATGCGGGTGTGACAGGTCGTCCAGTGTCGCTTGGAGGCGGGCTTTCCAGGGCCGGTGGGGTCTTTCGTCTCGTCGGGTCAGGGGGGTTTGCGGTTAGGTGAATGCGGTGTGGATACGGCGCCAGGCGGTGGCGATTGCCTGTGCCCAGCGCCAGGTGGCGTCGATGCGCAGCCGGATTTGTCGGGCGCCGCGGGTGATGCGGGCGGCGACGTGCAGGACGCGGTAGCGGAAGGTGCCGATCTCGCAACGGGCCAGCTCGTGGGCATCGGCGAAGCCGATGAGTTTCGTCCAGGCAATCAGATCGGTTGCGGCCATGATGATTTCGAGCCAGGCCGCGTTGGCGTCAAAAGCGTTGAATGGCAAGTTACGCAGGCCGGTGGCTTTGGCTTGGCGGATCCGGTCCTCGACGCGGGCATGTTGGCGGTGGCGTAGTTCCAGCCCGGCCAGCTGGCCCGGAATCACCCCGTCGGGGGTGTCGGTGAGAAACCCGGTGATGCGGTGACCGTCGGAGTCGGTGAACGTCAACTGCGCGCCGGGATGGTTGAGCATTCTTTGCGCAGGATGAGCCGAGTGCCGGCCGGCCATTTCGATAGGTCGCACAACCCCGTGGCCTCGGCGACCCAGGCGCCATCACGGATGCCGCCGCCGGAATCGATCGCCGGATACCAGCCGCCGCCAGTGTTGAGCACCTCCACCGCGTCGCGGATCGGCGCGTCGATCGCGGCTCCCAAGGAGAACCCCACCCCCGATTTCCGGCAGGCCGCGGCGAACCCATAGGTGGCGCCGGCCGAATCGGAGCGGATCAACACCTGCGGGGCGTCGCGGTGACCGGGACCTGGGCGGTACTGCAGGGGCAGCGACGCCAACGCCCACCCGAGCACCGTGATGTGATCGGCGGCGGTATTACTTCCCGCATTACCCTTGCGCAGCAGCCCGGCGAGCGCCTCCCCGCCGGCGATGTCGGGGCGGTCCAAAAACACCAGCAGCGGATGATGGCCGAACGTCTTTTTCCAGGTCGCCGCGGCGTTCTCCTTGTTGTCGGAATGGTCGATGGTGATGGTGGCATCCACATCCAGATGCAGCCAACCGTCGTGATCGGGGGCAGCACCTGCGGCCCAGGCCTGCTGGCGGGCGTGGGCTCGCGCCGCCCGGATTGCCGGCAGGTGTAACGCGTCGATGCGCTCGTCGACCAGCCGCCACCACGTGGTCGTCGAGGCGACAACACCGAACACATGCTCCCGATCCCCCCACAATTGGCCGACCCCATCGACGCAGTCCGCGCCGTCGGCCACCGCGGCGGCCAGACCGGCGAACACATCCCCGGGCGCATGGGTCCACGGCCCCCGATAGGTGTCCGCCAACGCCGCGGTGACCCGCGACGACAGCCCGGTCAGATCCGCAACCTCGCGCAGCAAGCCCGTCCCAGCGTGCGACACGACACCGTGGCCGTCCGCCGACACTTTCACCCGACAAACCGCTGCGCTACTGTTCACCTAGAAAGTGCCTTCCCACTGGAATCATGGACCGTCAAGCAGTCTCATTATTCCTTGCAGGACAGGCACTTTCGCTAACTCAAGCCCGTGTCACCCACAGTTTCACGCAAAATCTAGGCTAATATCTGGCTGCTGGTTTGCTCACAGTTGTCCCGCACCTGGATCACCGCGTGCGGGCACAGTACGTCAACCGCCGCAGCCGCTCCGGTCGATCTGTGGCGTTAGGAGAAGCACATGTCGTTCGTGACTACACGGCCGGATGAGCTGGCGGCATCGGCCAGCTGGCTACAAGGCATCGGCTCCGCGATGAACGCCGGAAACGCAGCCGCGGCCGCTCCCACAACCGGTGTGGTCCGGTGACCACCACGCCCGGCAGCATCGGAGAGGCGGTGAGCGACGGGGTCAACGGCATCGTGGTGCGGCCCGGGTCGCCGGGCCAGATCGATGAAGCGATGACCGCACTTGTCGCCGACGAGAACTTGCGGGCCGGGCTGGGCACCGCCGCGCGCGGCCCCGCTATCGACTTCGGGCTCCAGCGCTGGTACCAGCGGCTGGCGCGACCGTGGACCGATCTGGCGAGTGCGGTCTGTAGGGCTGCGACACGTCATTGACCGTTGGCTGTCGTCGTGGAGTCGCGCGGAATATCCAGCGTTGCAATTGGATACAGCCCCGAGCCGTCGCGTCCGTCGCGGGCCAACGCCATGGGAGCATAACTCACCACGTGTGAGGCGCCCAGCTTGTGCTGTTGCCAGTCCGCGGATGCGCGCAGCGTGTAGTGCCCCGGCGCCAAGCCCGTCAGGTCGATGTGAACCGACTCGGTGGATGACGCCGCAACCGCCTCCTCGCGTGATTGGCTGGGGTCGTCGTGAACCAGCGTCTTGAGGTCCACCGTCGCCGGCAGAGTCCGAACCACCGCTCCCGAGAAATCCACCAGCTTGTAGCCGGGCGACCACTGCTCAATGGCGGCCTCGGAGCCGTAATTGGTCCGGACGACAAAAATGGTCGCCACCTTGCCCTGTATTGATTGCGACCCCGGCCGTGCCTCGACCGAGTACCGATAACCGGCGGACGCATTGGCTTGGGCCCACTGCAGATACAACTTGGGGTCCATCGCGGAGGTCGAGTCGCGGTCCCGGAAGTTGGCACTCGACGTCATCGACACGTCATGCCTGATGACGTCGTGCAGGCCTTTTTCGTAGTAGGACCGCGGGTCGGTCCCGTTGGGTAACTGACACCATTCGGTGATCACCAGCGCCGAGGTCAGCCGCTGCTTGATCGCGTTGACGACCGCATCGTTGGACCGCACGTAATGAGAGTCGTTGGACTCGGCCCACGCCGGCAACGGCGCCTGGACACCGAGGCAATCTGAGCGGATGCCCACCGGAGCGGACAGTTTTTTCGTGACGTCGTCGGCGAGGAGTTCGCGTACGATCTCCGGGTTTTGCGGAGTGACCACCAATTGTGTATGGGGGGAAGGCGTTTACGTTGGCCGCGACCAACCTCTGAATGGATGCTGGGGTGATGCGCTGATCGCGGAATTGACTGTAATACCCCAGCTTCGCGACGCTCTCGTCCGGTGAGAGGCCTGGGGCGCCCAACACGTCACGCAAATACGCGATGTGGTTCTCGCTGAAATCCCCGTACCCGGAGAACTCGAAAACGCTGAGCCGCTCGTCGACGTCGTAGCGGCGGCCGAGCGCGGCGAGCAGCTGCCCGAAGGCGTCCAGGTAAGCTGGGTCGTTCCAGTTCGGCACCACCTGCGTAACCCCGGGTGTGGGGCTGTTCGGCGGGCTGGGGTAGCTGGTGGTAGCGCTGGGAATGGCACGCATCCAGTCGGAAATCGCGATGTTCGTGTTGTTCGGATAGGTAGCGTCGCAACAGGAGTTGTAGGCGAACACGCGAAGGGTCAGCCGCATGTTTCGGCTGGCCAGTTTCGTCAACGCGTCATCGATCCCGCTGAGGTCGAACTTGCGGTCGCCAGGAGCATCGGAGGGCAGCGTGCGCGGATCGGTGGGCTGCAACTGCTGCCACGAAACACGCAAACTGGCGTCATACGACGCGGGCCACGCCGGATACCGCTGCTGCGCGGGGTTGCCTTGCGGGAAAAGCGGCATCAAGAGATCTTCGTACTGGCCGCGCAGCGGATTGGGTATCTCCTGAACGGTAGGCGGTATGAGTGGACTGACCATCGCGGCCCAGCGGTCCGCGGTCACTCTGACCTCCACATCGGTTCAACACCAGTACCGCGCACACGGCAACGGCCGCCGTGCTTTTCCTCGATGTTCGGACCATCGTTTGCGATGCTAGATCGCGCCCGACGACAACGCCTCGCGGTCAGCGAGGAACGGCATCGGCATCCAGCGCGCAGCCAGCAAAGCTTCCATGGCATCGCCAGGGACGGGGCGCGACAACAAGAACCCTTGCGCCCGGTGACACCCGTGTTGCATCAAAGTCACTGCGGCAGCGGGCGTCTCGACTCCCTCGGCGACCAATTGCAGGCCAAATGCCTCGGCGAGCCCGATGATGGCGCGAACGATGGCCAAGTCACCGGCGTTGGTCCCGAGATCACGCACAAATCCGGCGTCTATCTTAAGCATGTCGACCGGGAGGGACTTCAGGTGCGACAGAACCGCATAACCGGTACCGAAGTCGTCGATAGCAAGCTGCACGCCGACCTCTTTGAGCTCCGTCAGTGTTTTGCGGGTGGTTTCGATGTCGTGGACCACAGCGCGCTCTGTGATCTCCAGGCACACCGATCCAGCATCGATGCCGAACTCCTCGATGGTGTCGGCGACGCTACGAACGAAGCCGTGCGTGATCAGCTGAACGGGTGACACATTGATGCGCAACACCGCGTTTTGCCCAACGCCATTGGCTCGCCACCGGCTGAATTCGGCGCAGGCGCTGCGCATCACCCACCGGCCCAGCTCCCCGGCAAGGTTGGTCGATTCGGCAACGCCGATGAATGAGTCCGGCAGCAGCAGTCCCCAGATCGGGTGCCGCCAACGGACCAACGCCTCGGCCGCCACGACGGCGCCGGTCCGCAGGTCGACCTCGGGCAGGAAGTGCAGCAGCAGCGCTTCGCTGTCAATGTCGCCTTGCAGATGCAGCTCGATGTCGTTGCGGAAGGCGTTCTTGAGAGACATGTCATCGGTGGCTGCTGCCATCTGGTTGCCGCCGGCGCGCTTGGCCGTCAACACGGCCTCGTCGGCACGACGGAGTAGAGCGGTGCAATTGTCACGCCCCGGCATGCCCACCGCCAGGCCGATGCTGACGGTGCGGGTGATCATGTGGCCGCCGGTGGCCAGGCGCTCGCGCAGCATCGTTGACAGACGACGGGCAAACGCTTCCGCAGTCTCGGACGACATCGGCTGATCCGGGATGACGACGAACTCGTCGCCGCCCAGCCGGGCAATCATGCTCTGACTTCCCGCACATTCCTGAATACGTTGCGCGAAGAGCCTGATGAACCAATCGCCCGCGGTATGGCCGAGATAGTCGTTGATCGACTTTAGCCGGTCGAGGTCGAGATACAAGAGCGCGACGGGTCCTGGTCTTCCGGCAGCGAGCCTTTCGGACAGATATGCGACCAGCGCACGACGGTTGTACAGACCCGTCAAATCGTCGTGCTCAGCCAGATAGCGAAGCTTTTCTTCGGCCGCGATACGCGCCTGAAGCTGCGCGAACAGGGCGGCGACCGCCTCGAGCGTATTGAGCTCTTCTTGCTTCCACTTGCGGGTGCCGAACTTGACGAAGCCGAGCACGCCGGTAGTCACTCCCCGCCGAACCAGCGGTGCGGCTGCCACCGAGGGCGATGTGACCTGCTTGGCCCCGCTTACCCAGCGCCGGAACGAACGTTTGGGCTGATCCGGCTGTATCACGACCGGTTTTCTACCGTGTTCGCAATGTGCGCGCAGCGGGTCGGTGCTGGTGAAAGGGGCGACGGGAAGCGGATCCGGGTACGGAACCTCGGTTCGCGGTGGCCACTCCGCGACCAGAACCGAGGCCCGAATGTCGTGGTCGTGGTGGCGCAAGAAGCTGGCGTCCACGTCGAACTGCTCGACGAGTTGCGCGAGTACCTTTTCACTCACCAAGGTCGCCGTGGATGCCGTAGCCTCCATCAGCTGAGTAGCGATGGAGGTGACGACCAGGTCCAGGCTGCGCGGCACGGGCTCCTCCGATACGGGCACATATCCAATCTGGGCGGCCACCGCAATTATTGAACAGCTACCCCATCAGGGGACGGTCTTCACGGCGACTCCTTCGAATACGCGCCGATGCGCATCGAAGGGGCCATTTGGTTCGCTTGGTTGTCTGTTGGGTGTATTGGACCGGGGCAGGTCACGGATAGATATTAGCTAGAAACCGCATCATGCACGACCCAGTCCATCTGGGCCCACGAACGGCTTCCAGCGGGCGGCAAGAGGTCCGGACAAAGGTACGGAAATCCATCGACTAATACCTCTCTAAGCGCTTGCTGGCGCTGGCTAGATGAAACGCGCCGAATGGCGTCGTTGCGAATCTGTAGGGCTGCGACACGTCATTGACCGCTCGGGATGTCAAGTGTCGCAATTGGATACAGCCCGGATCCGTCGCGGCCGTCGCGAGCCAACGCCATGGGCGCGTAGTTCACTACATGTGAGGCGCCCGGCTTATGCTGTTGCCATTCCACGGACGCGCGCAATGTGTAGTGGCCCGGCACCAAGCCCGACACGTCGACATGAACCGATTCGGTGGATGACACCGGGACCGGCTCCTCACGTGATTGGCTGGAGTCGTCGTGGACCAGCGTCTTGAGATTGACCGTTGCCGGCAGGCTCCGAACCACCGCTCCCGAGAAATCCACCAGCTTGTAGCCGGGCGCCCATTGCTCAGTGGCCGCTGCCGAGCCGTAGTTGGTCCAGACCACGGAAATAGCCGCCACCTTGCCCTGTATCGATTGCGATCCCGGCTTCGCCTCGACCGAGTACCGGTAGCCGGCGGATCTATTGGCTTGGGCCCAAAGCAGATACAACGCGGGGTCCATCGCCGAAGTTGAATCCCGGTCCGGGAAGTTGGCGCTCGATGTCATCGACACGTGATACCTGACAACGTCGTGCAAGCCCTTTTCGTAGTAGGACTTCGGCTCGGTTCCGCTCGGTAACCGGCACCATCCGCTGATCACCAGCGCCGAGGTGAGCCGCTGCTTGATCGCGTTGACGACCGCGTCGTTGTAGCGCACGTAGTGAGAGTCGTTGGAATCGGCCCAGTCCGGCAATGGAGCCTGGACACCGAGGCAGTCCGAGCGGATGCCCACCGGCGCGGACAGTTTTTTCGTGATGTCGTCGGCCAGCAGTTCGCGGACGATCTCCGGGTTCTGCGGCGTGACCACCAATTGGGTATGGGGGAAACCGTTGACGTTCGCCGCGACCAGCTGCCCAACAGACGCTTTGGTGAGGCTCTGATCACGGAACTGGCTGTAGTACCCCAGCTTTGCGACACTGTCGTCCGGCGCGGGACCCGGGGCGCCCAGCGAGTCACGCAGATACGTGAGCTGGTTCTCGCCGAAATCCCCGTACCCGGAGAACTCGAACACGCTGAGTCGCTCGTCGCCGTCATAACGGCGCCCGAGTGCGGCGAGCAGCTGCCCGAAAGCGTTCAGGTAATCAGGGTCGTTCCAGTTCGGTACTACCTGCGTCACCCCGGCTGGGGAGCTGTTCGGCGGCGCCGGGTAACTGGTGGCAGCGGAGCGGATCCAGTCGGGAATCGCGATATTCGTGTTGTCCGGATAGGAGTCGTTGCAACAGGACTTGTAGGCGTACACACGCAGGGTCAGCCGCATGTTCCGGTTTCCCAGCTTCGTCAGCGCGTCGTCGATCACGCTGAAGTCGAACTTGCGGTCGTCGGGAGCGTCGGGCGGCAGCGTGCGCGGATCGGTGGGCTGCAATTGCCGCCACGAGACACGCAAACTCGCGTCATAGGACGCGGGCCACGCCGGATACCGTTGCTGCGCTGGACTGCCTTGGGGGAAAAGCGGATTCAACATGTCTTCGTACTGTCCGCGCAGCGGATTCGGTATCTCCTGAACACTGGGCGGTATGGCTGGACTGACCATCGCGGACAACGGCCCGGGGTTACTCTTGCCACCACATCCGTTGAGCACCACTGCCATGCACACCACAGCGGCCAGCGCGCTCTTGTTCAATGAACCCATCGTCACCAGTGCCAGATCGCGCCCGACAACGACGCCCCGCCGTTGGCCAGGAACGGCTCCGTTCCCAGCTGGACACCCATCAGGGGGATTGTCGTCTTCAAGGTTGCTTCTCCCAATACACACCGATGCGCATCGCGGGTTCTCTGGTGCGTGTATTCGGCTTGGCCAGCTCACGATTTGGCGTAGCGCAGCGTAACATGCACGACCTGGCAAATCTCCGCTCAAGCTCGGCGGTGACGTTACCCGCAACCGGCGCCAGTGAGACAGGTCACAATAGCGGCAAGACTGTCACGCCCGGCCGGCCTGCGGTGTCTCAAGGGCATTAGACCCGTGAGAATAGGAGAAAGCAAATGACCAAGTCGGCCGCCCAAAGAACCCATGTCGTCGTTGTCGGCGGCGGATACGCCGGAACCCTGGCCGCCAACCATCTGCGGCAGCGTCCGGACATCGATATCACCGTTCTGAATCCCCGTCCCGTGTTCGTCGAGCGAATCCGCTTGCACCAGTTGGTGGCCGACACTGGCGCCGCGACCGCCGATTACGAGACCCTGCTCGGCGACGGAATCCGGCTGATCGTCGACACCGTCGACCACATCGAGACCATCGACCGGAGCGTCGCGCTGAGCTCAGGCGCCGGGCTGAACTACGACTATCTGATCTACGCCGTTGGCAGTACCGGCGCCATGCCCTTGACAGTGCCCGGCGCAGCCGAATTCGCCTACTCCATAGCCGACCTGGAAAGCGCGCAGCGGCTGCGTTATGCGCTCACCGACCTGCCGCCGGCCGCACCCATCACCGTGGTCGGCGGCGGACTGACCGGCATCGAAACGGCTTCTGAGCTGGCCGAGCGGGGACGCCCGGTGACCCTGGTCTGCGGCCCTGTCCTGGGTCCATCGCTGAGCAAGAGGGGCCGGCGTTCGGTGGCCAAGCGACTGCGCAATCTCGGCGTCAACGTGCTGGAATCCGTCGCCGCTGCCCAGGTGCGCTGGGACGCGGTGGTGCTCACCGGCGGTGCCGTGCTGCCCAGCGCGGTAACCGTGTGGACGGCGGGATTTGCCGTGCCGGATCTGGCCGCACGCAGTGGGCTGCGCACCGACGCGTTGGGCCGGTTGCTCACCGACGAAACACTGACCAGCATCGACGACCAACACGTCGTCGCCGCGGGCGACGCCGCCGCGCCGTCGGGTCAGCCGTTGCGGATGAGCTGCCAAGCCGCCGGCCCGTTGGGTGCCCAGGCCGCCAACACCGTGCTCAGCCGGATCGCCGGAAAAGCGCCCGCGATGCTGAACCAGGCTTTCGTCGGTCAGTGCATCAGCCTGGGCCGCACTCACGGCACCGTCCAGCTCGCGCGCACCGACGACACCCCGGTGAACGTGGTCGTGGGCGGCCCAAGCGCCGCGTCCATCAAAGAAGCGATCTGCAAGGGCACACTGTGGTCCATCCGGCGCGAGGCCGCCAAACCCGGCTCGTATCGCTGGTTTAAAGGCGGCAAGCGGCCCGCGCAGTCACCGGCTGAGGTCGCGTTGCGATGACACGCGCACCGACCGGCAGTGAGCACGCCGACAGGTTCACCCTGCTGCGGCCGCTGCTCTTCACCATCGCCTACGAGATTCTTGGCTC
Organism: uncultured Actinomycetota bacterium; assembly: GCA_963784665.1. Lineage (GTDB taxonomy): Bacteria > Actinomycetota > Actinomycetes > Mycobacteriales > Mycobacteriaceae > Mycobacterium. The sequence continues at coordinate 437,779 of CAWASA010000010.1, read as the reverse complement.
GGCAACCGAGGCCGACGACGTATTGCAGGACAGCTATCTGCGGTGGGCGGCCGTCGACCTGGCCACAGTGCGCGACACCAAGTCCTACCTGGCCCAGCTGGTCACCCGCCAGGCGCTCAACACGCTGCGAGCTGACGCCCGCCGACGCGAAGAGTATGTGGGACCGTGGCTGCCCGAGCCGCTGCTACTCGACGAGCAGGACCCATCGGCCGATATCGTGCTGGCGGAATCGGTTTCGATGGCCATGCTCGTCTTGCTGGAAACACTGAGCCCCGACGAACGGGCGGTGTTCGTGCTGCGCGAGGTGTTCGGCTTCCACTACGGCGAGATCGCCGAGGCGGTGGGCAAACCGGCGCCGACCGTACGACAGGTCGCGCACCGGGCACGCGAACACGTGCGGGCGCGACGGAAGCGATTCGGCGCCTCGAAAATATCCATAGACCCGGAACGCAATGCACAGATCACTGCCCAGTTCCTGGAGTCGGCGGCCAGCGGTGACGTGGAGGCTCTGATGACGATGCTCGCCCCGGACGCCGCCTGGACGGCCGACAGCGGCGGCATCGTGAGCGCTGCCCGCAGACCGGTTGTCGGCGCCGAGCGGGTTGCCAGGGCGATCGCCGGGCTGATGCGCAGAGCTGGGGCAGCGCTGCACCTGGAAATGGTGACCTGTAACAGCGCCCCGGCGGCGTTGCTCTACCTCGGCGACCAGCTCGAGGGTGTGATCACCGTGGAGATCGTCGAGGACAAGATCACGAACTTCTACGTGATGCGCAACCCGGACAAGCTGACGGCCCTGACGGCCGCACGCGACATCAGCCGCGGCTAAGCGACAGACGCCCGGGTGCGAAAATCCGCCGTTCTGTCAAGCTAGGGCGGTGCGAATCGACCGGCTCGGCGATCTTGGCGCCGCACCCCAGGTGCTGCGCGCTGTGGGTGACGCCGCGGCCCGGCTCGATCTCCCGCCACCAGCGGCGCTTACCGGCGACTGGTTCGATGCGCTGGCGGTGATCGCACCGAGTGTTTCGGTGCAGCCGGTGGACGTCGACGACGCATTCGCAGTCTGGCCGGCCTGTGACGGAAACTTCGCCTCTGATTCGCAAGTGGTGGGCGGCGGCTGGATCGGTTACCTGTCCTATCCCGATCCCGGTGCCGACGAGCGAACGAACCGGATCCCCGAAGCCGCCGGCGGGTGGACCGACTGCGTATTGCGCCGCGACCGGGACGGGCAGTGGTGGTATGAAAGCTTGTCTGGTGCACCGATGCCGGATTGGCTCACCGGAGCACTGGCAGCAACACCGGCGTCGGCGCGCGAGTGCCGGATCGACTGGGGCACCGCCGACCGGGCGGCACACCGCGACGGGGTGCAGGCCTGCCTGGAGGCCATCCGCGCCGGCGAGGTCTACCAGGCGTGCGTGTGCACGCAGTTCACCGGAACAATCACCGGTGCCCCGCTGGACTTCTTCACCGACACCGTCGCACACACCTCTCCGGCGCGGGCGGCCTATGTTGCCGGGCCGTGGGGTGCGGTGGCCTCGCTGTCTCCAGAGCTTTTCCTGCGGCGGCGTGGAACAGTCGTAACGTCCAGCCCGATCAAGGGCACCCTGCCCTTGAATGCCTGGCCGTCGGCGCTGCGAACGTCGGCGAAAGAGGTAGCCGAAAACATCATGATCGTGGACCTGGTCCGCAATGACCTTGGCCGGGTAGCGATCGTCGGCACCGTCACCGTGCCGGAGCTGTTGGTGGTGCGGCGTGCGCCGGGCGTGTGGCACCTGGTGTCCACGGTGTCGGCGCGGGTTCCTGTCGAGCTGCCGACGTCGGCGTTGCTGGATGCCGCGTTCCCCCCGGCCTCGGTCACTGGAACGCCCAAACACCGCGCTCGCCAACTAATTTCGCAATGGGAGCCGAACCGCCGCGGAATATATTGTGGCACAGTCGGTTTAGCTTCTCCAGTCGCCGGATGCGAGCTGAACGTCGCGATCCGCACCGTCGAGTTCGACACCGCCGGTAGCGCCGTGCTGGGCGTCGGCGGTGGGATCACCGCTGACTCCGATCCCGACGCCGAATGGGCGGAATGCCTGCATAAGGCATCCCCCGTCGTCGGGCTGCCGTGCATCGCGACCGCAGGGTCGGCTGGTTAACCTCTTTAGGTCTCGCGGCGTGACTGCAAGACCGCGTCATAAAGCTGGCGTGGGCGCACCCCCGGATGCGCGGCGGCCACCTCGCCGCAGGCATCCTTGACGCGAACACCGCCCGCGACCAATTCCTCCACATCCGCTACCAGCGACGGCAAGTCGGCGCGCGGCGTGGCGCCGGCCAGCACGACGGTGATCTCGCCGAGCACACCGTCGGCCGCCCAGGTGGCCAGCTCTTCGAGCGATCCGCGCACCACTTCCTCGTGCACCTTCGTCAGTTCCCGGCAGATGGCCGCCCGACGTGCACCGCCGAGCTGCTCGACAGCGTCGCCCAAACACGCGGCCAACCGGCGCGGCGATTCAAAGAACACACAGGTGCGCTGCTCGTCGGCGAGCGAGGCCAGCCATGTTCGGCGCGCTGCCTTCTTGCGCGGAGCGAAACCCTCGAAACAAAACTTCTCCGACGGCAGACCCGACACGGCCAGCGCGGTCGTCACCGCCGACGGCCCGGGCAGACACTGCACCGGCAGCCCGGCATCCACGCACGCGACAACCAGTCGATAGCCAGGGTCGCTGATCAGCGGCATCCCGGCATCGCTGACTACCAGCACCGTCGCTCCGGCCTGGATCGCCTCGATCACTGGGTCCACCCGCGCGGCCTCGACCCGATCGAACAAACTGACCACCCGACCGGTGATGGCAACGTCGAGCGCCTTGGCCAGAGTCCGCACCCGCCGGGTGTCCTCGGCCGCCACCACATCGGCACGGGCCAGGGCGTCGATCAGGCGGGGCGAGGCATCCGACGGCTGGCCCAACGGGGTCGCGCCCAGCAACAGGCGGCCAGAAGTCATAACGGACAGCCTACGATCGACACCGATGACCGCCCCGCCCCGTGAAACGTCCGTCGCCGGCCAGGAGCGTGTCGTGCCCGTTCTCAGCCCGGGACCGATGGTTCCGATGGCCGATTTCGGGCCAACCGATCACATCCGCGGATGGGTCGCCACCGGCGTGGTCACGCTGCTGGCAACGGTGACCCGATTCCTCAACCTGGGCTCACCGACCGATGCCGGCACACCGATCTTCGACGAGAAGCACTACGCACCTCAGGCCTGGCAGGTGCTGCATAACCATGGCGTGGAAGACAATCCCGGGTTCGGTCTCGTCGTCCACCCCCCGGTCGGCAAGCAACTGATCGCAATCGGTGAGGCGATCTTCGGTTACAACGGAGTGGGCTGGCGATTCACCGGCGCATTACTTGGCGTGGTCATGGTGGCGCTGGTGATGCGGATCGTCCGGCGCATCAGTCGCTCGACGTTGGTCGGCGCCATCGCCGGCGTGCTGGTCATCTGCGACGGTGTCAGTTTCGTCGCAGCGCGGACCGCGTTGCTCGACGGCATACTCACTTTCTTCGTGGTAGCGGCCTTCGGCGCGCTCATCGTCGACCGCGATCAGGTTCGCCAACGGATGCACGTCGCACTGCTGGAGGGCCGCAGCGCCCAAACGCCGTGGGGTCCGCGGCTGGGGGTGCGATGGTGGCGCTTCTTGGCGGGGGTACTGCTCGGATTAGCTTGCGGGACAAAGTGGTCCGGCCTTTACTTTGTGCTGTTCTTCGGTGCGATGTCGTTGGCGTTCGACGTGGCGGCACGGCGTCAGTACCAGGTACCCAGGCCATGGCTGGGCGTTTTGCGACGTGACTTGATCCCCACCGGATACGCGCTGGCGTTCATCCCGGTCGCGGTCTACCTGGCCAGCTATGCGCCGTGGTTCGCGTCCGAGACCGCGATTGATCGACACGAGGTAGGTTTGTCGATCGGCCCCCGCGCAATTGTCCCCTTGCCCGACTCCATTCGCTCGCTATGGCACTACACCGCTAACGCTTTCCACTTCCATGCGGGCCTGACGAATTCCGCCGGCAACTACCATCCGTGGGAATCCAAACCGTGGAGCTGGCCAATGTCGTTGCGCCCGGTGCTCTATGCCATCGATCAGCAGAACGTTCCCGGTTGCGGCGCGCAATCGTGCGTCAAAGCGGAGATGCTGGTGGGCACTCCCGCCATGTGGTGGCTGGCGGTGTTTGTCCTCGCATATGCGGCCTGGCGAATGCTGGTTCGCCGCGACTGGCGTTACGCGGCCGTTCTGGCTGGTTATTGCGCCGGGTGGCTACCTTGGTTTGCCGACATCGACCGGCAGATGTACTTCTTCTATGCGGCGACGATGGCGCCGTTCCTGGTGATGGCTATCGCTTTAATCTGCGGGGATATTCTCTACTCCCCTGCTCGAGGGCCTGGTCTCAGCTCTGAACGACGCACACTGGGGCTGATCGCTGTGTCCTGCTACGTGGCTTTAGTGGTGACCAACTTCGCCTGGCTGTTCCCGGTACTCACCGGTCTGCCGATTTCACAGCAGACGTGGAACATGGAGATTTGGCTGCCCAGCTGGCGTTAACTTCGTGGCGCCGAGATTGCCGTGAAGGCTGTGAACCTGCCGCCGACTACGGCCATGGCGGCAATCTCGCTGAAATGTCAGTGTTGGCGCGCATCATGAGCGCGTGGCGGGGGTCTTTCTCGGAAGTGAAGCAATGGCACGCGGCACCCTGACCCGCGGCCAGTTACGTTGGAATTACCGGCAAATCCACCGGGACGTATACCTACCAAAGAACGCGCCTAGGTCGCTGTCGACCAACATCTACGCGGCCTGGTTGTGGTCAGGTCGTCGGGGAATCATCTCAGGTCGCGCTGCCGCCGCGCTCCACGGAGCCAAATGGGTCGACGATTTCACCCCGATAGAGGTCGTGGGGCCGTTCAACCATCCACCGCCCGGCATCATCATTCGCCGCGAGCGGATCAGCGCTGAGGATGTCGTCGAGCTAAACGGGCCACTTGTGACCAATCCCGCGCGTACAGCGTTCGATCTGGCCCGGCATCTGCCTCGGGCTGTAGCGGTCGCCCATCTTGATGCGTTGTCCGCCGCGACCGATCTCACCGCCGCCGAAGTAGCTCCGTTGATTGCCCGCAACAAGAGAGCGCGGGGCGTTCGCCAATGCCAAACAGCCCTCTCGCTGATGGACGGCGGCGCGCAATCGCCGAAAGAAAGCTGGTTGCGGCTCGTTCTCATCGATGCTGGGCTACCGCGGCCGGTCACGCAGATCAAAGTCACCGATGGACACCTCGTCGCGTACCTCGATATGGGATGGGACGGGCAGATGGTCGCAGTCGAGTATGACGGTGAACAACATCGCACCGATCGAAGGCAGTACGTGAAAGACATCAGGCGAGCCGAGATGGTCAGTCGCCTCGGTTGGCACGTGATCAGGGTGATAAACGAGGATCGGCCAAACGTCGTCGTTCAACGGGCACGCGACGCGCTGGCTCGCCGGTCGGCGCCGAGATTGCCGTCATGGATGTGAACCCGCCGCCGACCACGACCATGTCGGCGATCTCGGCGTTAGGAAAGGGGGTCGCGGGCGACAGGACAGGACATGCAGCGGGGACCGCCACGGCCGGTGCCCAATTCGGAACCCGCGATGGTGAGCACTTCGATACCCGCGTCCTGCAGGCGCGTGTTGGTCTGCACGTTGCGCTCGTAGGCGACCACGACACCAGGCGCCAGTGCCAACGTGTTGTTGCCGTCGTCCCACTGCTCACGTTCGGCGATGACGGGATCTAGGCCGGTATCTATGACCCGCAGCTTGTCGATTTCCATCGCCTTGGCCGCGGCCTCCAGAAATGGAGCCTCATCACTGATGGTGACCCCGTCAGGCGCACGCTGGATTGTGAATGCCGAGAGCGTGTCGACGATATTGGCGTACATCACCACGGTGTTGGTGTCGACCATCGTGCACACCGTGTCCAGGTGCATCTGCGCACGCCGCTGCGCGATCGGCACCGCGAGCACCGTGTTCGCAAGGTCGTCGTCAAAGAGGCTGCGGGCCAACGCTTCCGCACCGGCCGGGGTGGTCCGCTCACCCACCCCGACCGCGACCACACCGGGGGCGAGCAGCAGCACATCGCCACCCTCGACGGGCGCGGTGCGTGACTCGTAGGCACGCCGCACACCGGTGAACCGCGGGTGGTGGGCATAGATGAGGTCGGTCAACGACGCCTCGCGGACCCGTGCCCGCAGCGCCAGCGTTGGGATCACCACCCGCGGCCCGATCCATATCGACGAGTCGCGGGTGAACACCAGGTTGGGCAATGGCTCGATGACGAAGTCCCCCCCGTGGTGCATCCGAAGCACCAACGACACGTCGGTCCGGGTGTCCGACGGCAACTCGTTGAATGTCATGCCCGCCATCAGTACCTGAGCCAATCTGCCCGGGTCCAGGCCCCGCAGATAAGCCGAAAGCTCTTGCGCCAACGGCGCTCCGAGCCGGCGTGCATCGACTGCAGCGGCAACGCCTTGCATCCGGGCGGCCCCGCTGTGGTTGAGCGCCTCGGTCAGCAGGTCCGACAACAGCAGCACCTCGACGCCGCGGGAACACAGCAGCTCGGCGAACTGGTCATGCTCCTGCTGGGCGCGAGCGACCCAGGGCAAACCGTCGAAAAGCAGCTGGTCAACGTTGCGCGGATTGAGTCGCCGCAGCTCGGCGCCGGGGCGGTGCAGGATGACGACCCGTAGCGTGCCCACCTCGGAATTGGTGCCCAGCTCAACCACACCCATAGCCTCAACCGTAGCTTCGCCGAAGCTAATGCTCGCGTCGCACAGTGCCGTGTCATCGAACGGGTGTGCGATAGACTGGCTTCGTGGAGATCGCGGTACAAGGCTCCCTGTTCCAGCACACCGAGCGCAGACAACTCGGTGACGGCGCCTTTATCGAAATCCGCGCGGGCTGGCTGCCGGGTGCTGACGAGCTGCTCGACGCCCTGTTGTCGACGGTTCCGTGGCGTGAGGAACGCCGCCACATGTATGACCGGGTGGTCGACGTGCCGCGGCTGGTGAGTTTTCACGACCTCACGGTCGACGACCCGCCACATCCGCTGCTGGCCCGGCTGCGGCGGCGGCTCAACGATATTTACGCGGGCGAGCTCGGTGAGCCCTTCACCACGGTGGGATTGTGTTGTTACCGCGACGGCTCCGACAGCGTCGCCTGGCATGGCGACACCATCGGCCGCAGCAGTTCTGAGGACACCATGGTGGCCGTCATCAGCCTGGGCGCCACCCGTACCTTCGCGTTGCGGCGGCGCGGAGGCGGCCCGTCGTTACGGCTGCCGCAGGCGCATGGCGATCTGCTGGTGATGGGTGGATCTTGCCAGCGCACCTGGGAACACGCCGTTCCCAAGACGTCGGCACCCGTCGGCCCGCGCGTCAGCATTCAATTCCGGCCACGCGGCGTGCGCTAGGACTGCCGCGCGGTCAGCTGCGGACCGCCGCCACCGCCTTGACGAGTAGGTCGCGGGCGCGTTGGGTGTCGACCTTTGCCACTGGCTGATCCGGAATGACCAGCGGATTGGCGATGACGATCACCTGGTAGTCGCCGAACTGAGCGGTGTAGTCGAAGAGTTCACCGGTGCGGGCCGCAGGGCCGACCAGCGCCTGCAGGACGCGGTGGATGGCCTGGGTGTGGGCGCCGTCGATGTGCGGCGCGTCGATCACCTCGATGCCGCCGCGCAACTGGGGCCCGGAGAACGCCACCTTGCTGCAGTCCTTCCCCGGGTCGCTGAGCGGCACCTCTTTGGAAGTCTCCACGGCGATGACGACGTAGCGGTTTCCGTTGCCCTCAGCCGACACCGCGGCCATATTGCCCTTCAGGTCCGGCGGCATGTCCGGTCCGGCCGCCACTTTCGCGCAGTTGGCAGGATCGAAAGCCAAACCCTCGGGCAGCTTTCGGGCGGACAACAGCTTGGGGTCGATCGCCCTCTCACTGATGTCGGCGACTTTGAACTCGGGCCCGAAGCTCGACTTGACGTTGGTCACCTTGGCGATGTCGGCCTTCGGTGCGGAGGTGCTCGGACCCGATGAGCAGCCGGCGAGGAAGCACACGGCTGCGACTGCGAGCGCCACCTTCAACATCGTGGCCAATCTACCCAAGGCGGATGGTCAGCTGCGCAACGTGGACACAGTTTTGACGAGCAGATCTGCGGCGAATTGCTGCGGTAGTGCTGGAAGCACTGAACCCGGGTCCGTGGTCAGTGTGGTGAACGCGTAGTAGTTACCCAGGTATGCAATGAACGTATATGCGCGCGAGTCTATTTCGGTGCCCGATTCGACGGATGACTTGATGTCGGCCACCATGCCGAGGGTTTCGGCGCCATCGACATGCGGGGCGTCGGTGAGGCGAACACTTGCCGTGGTGTGCCCGGCAGTCATGGTCCACTGGCCACATCCCGCGACGAGGTCGTCGGGGAAGCCCACCGGTCCCGGCAAAGCCACGACGACCGCGTCGATGATGCCACCGCTACCCGACCCGGACACGCCTTGCGCCGATTGGTCGCGTCCATTCCCGGGGTCGGCGAGTGTCACACATTGGGGTGGCTTGGCCATTAAATCTGATGCATCGGCTTTGAGGCTCCACACCACTCGCGGTGAGGCTCCGCTTGGGATTGCGGTGGTCACCTCGTAACCGGGCGGCAGCTCGCGAACGACGCGTTTGATGTTGGCTGGGTTAACCACAACGGCATTCGCAGATGGCGACGTTGTGGGCGCCGCCGACGGCGTGGGCGCGGGTGAATGAGCGCACGCAGCCACCGCCACTGTGAGCACGGGAGTGATCACCGGGCCAATCCAGAACGGCCGCATGTCCGGAATCAGCCGACCGCGTCGATCACTTGGCGAGCAACGCGCTGGATCTGGTCAGCAATGTCACGTTTCAACTGCAGGTCGCGCCGGCAGGGCACGTCGATGACGGTGGTGATGACGCCGACGTCTTCGCGCTGCCAGGCTGCGCCGTAGTGGTGCATGATGGCGCGCATCGGTACGTTCTCGGAAAGCATTCGCGCGGAGAATCTTTCGATCCCGTCGACACTGGCGGCGATGGACAGCGCGCTGATCAGAAAGGTGCCGATCCCCCGTCCCTGATAGGCGTCGGCGACGGTGAACGCGATCTCCGCGACCGTCGGGTCGCTCTCGTCGCGCACGAAGCGTGCGTCGGCGACCGGGTCGCTCCCGTCGGTCACCACCCAGACGAAGTGGTCCACGTAGTCGACTTCGGACAGGTAGTGCATCAGTGCGGGCGTGGGAAGGCGAGGCGTCATGAAACGCCGATACAAGGTCTCGCTGGAGAATTGGATGTGTCCGTGGACGGTCCGTTCGGTATCACCGGGTAGCACCGGGCGCAGCATCAGATGGGTTCCGTCGCGGACCTGTATCGGGATCGGCGTGATGAATGCGGCGAGACGCTGGCGCGCCGTGCGCAGCAGCCGCTGCATGATGCCGGGGATTTGCACCATCCGGGCGAAGGCGTCGTTGTCACCGATCCAACCGGTGAGCGCTTCGGCAGTGGTGACCGTTGCGGTCCGCGGGATGTCACGCAGCAGGGCGATCTCTCCGACGATCATGCCCGGGGACACTTGCTCGACGATTAATAGGCCGTCGTCGCCGACGTGTGTGATCTCGGCGGTACCTGACGAGATGAGTAGGAAGGAAACCGCCTGCTCGCCCTGCTGCATCAGCACCTGGCCGGCCGCGGCACGCAGCGGCTGCAGGTAGGCCGCCAGCGGCACAAGATCCTCGGTGGGACATCCCTCGAAGATGTCCATCGTCGCCAGCTCGTCCGCTCGCGCGCCGGTCAATCCGGCCACTGTGATAGCCCGCCTATCACTGAATTGCGGCACGGGTCTGCGCGTCGCGGTGACCGCTCTGCCATGGACCTGCCCGCCTGCGTGCCGTCGTCTACTGCGCCCGGCCGAACACTCCTGGACGCGGACGGATGTTGCCCAGGCTATGAGCTGGGTTCGGGCTCCAGCAAGGATGCGCGGGCCCGGGTCGCCGACACGGCGGCGCGGCGCACTAGGTTGACAGCAGGGTCACGAGTGCGACGCATGTGCCACCGGTCGTCGAAAGCCCACGACGAAAGCGGGGGGAAATTGAGTCAGGATCCCGCCGAGGTAACCCGCGGTCTCCTCACCAGGGCCGCAGTGCTGCGGCACGGATTCCTCGACGTGTTGGGCGAATCGACGACTTCCCCGGCTCCGACGTTTGCTCAGCGAGCCATGAACAGCCCCTTCGTCGCGACGGTGTACGAGCGGCTGTGGCGTCCGACCTCCTTCTACGTTGCCAGCGGGATCACCACCGGCGCCGAGCAGCGGCGCGCGGCGTCGGCCCTGCACCTGTCGACTACGCAACGGTTGCTCGACGTCGCCTGCGGGCCGGGCAATTTCACCGGGCCGCTGGCACAACAACTGCCTGATGGCGGCCTCGCGGTCGGCTTCGATATCTCTGAGCCGATGCTGACTCGCGCCGTCCTGGACAACAGCACGGCCGGGACCTGTTATGTGCGCGGCGATGCCCGCATGTTGCCGTTCGCCGACGCGACATTCGACGCTGTCTGCTGTTTCGGCGCGCTGTACCTGGTGCCCGAGCCGTTTCGCGTCGCGCGCGAGATGGTGCGGGTGCTCAAGCCTGGCGGCCGGATCGCGGTCCTCACCAGTTATGCCCCCGACACCACTCCGATCCGGTATGTGATGACCGCTGGCGCCCGCGTCATCGGGCTCACCGTGTTCGACCGGCACGCCTTCGTTGATCTCTTCTCGTCGGCCGGCCTGGTCGACATCGAACAACAGACGCAGCGCGCGCTGCAGTTCGTCTCCGCCGGAAAGCCCGGCTGACGCGGCACCGGTGGCTAGGAGGCCGCTTTGCAAACGCCGAGGATCCGGACGACCGGCGTGCCCGCCTCACACTCCAGGACCCAAGGATCGCCGCCTCCGAGCGGCCCCGAGATGGGCTCCGACGTGAGCCTGACCATCACGGATTGACCGCTGCGCTGGGACATCTGCGCACATTCAACCTGGAATAGGCGATAGTCACCGTCGTGGTGAATGGCAAGAGAAAATCCTGGCTGAATGGATTCGATGGGTACCTTTTGCAGGTAGTACTTAATGTTCATGCATCGACCGTAGGACCGGCTCGCCTGGAAACCCGCGCCGCCACGCCCGTCTTAGGTAATGTTCAGCCAATTTTTGGGTCCGCATTAGTCTTCGCCGCGAATCTCCGGCGCCGCAGCGATATCCGCTGGTCGGGCAGTTAGATACCGCGCGATCAGGCAAGCCGGAATTTGCGGCGACTGCGGCGGTATTGCCATTGTCCTAATAAACAGATGCGCAATTCCCAGAACCGCAAATCACCCCAGAGCAGCGTCGCTCAAGTCGGTGTCTTCCCGGGGGTGCAGCAGAAAGTCGACGATGATCACGGCCATGTTATCGATCGCGCTACGGGCTATGACTTCGTAACCGTGGGTGCTCAGAGTGGGTAGGCACAGCAGCCCCGCGCGCGGTGCCGGCCCGTTGGCCTTGGAGTGCGACGCGTCGGACTCGAATGCGCCGAGCGCGGCCGCCTGGGGCGCCAGTCCCCGGTCGGTGGCGATCCTCATCAGCCGGTCAGCGACGTCCTTGTCGTAGACGCACAAGGCGTCGCTGTAGCCGACGATCGGACCGCCGGCGACGCTGGTGCCGTACTCCCGCTCGGTAGGGCCGACCTCTAAGGCGAGGGTGAGGGTGCCGGGCAGGGTGGCGCTGGCGTAGCAGCCACCCACCCCGCCGATCTCTTCGTTGGTGGTGAACACGAGATAGACATCGTCGGGGGGTCGTTGCCCGCGCTCGCGCAGCAGGCGAGCGGCATGCAGCAGGGCGGTCACCGCCGCGCGGTCATCGAGGAAGTAAGAGCCGACGTAATCTCCGACGTCGACCAGCGTCCTCTTGCTGCGGTCGACGCACACCCGGGTGCCGGGGTGCACCCCCGCGGCGGCCAGGTCATCGGGGCTGCGGCCGGTGAAGACGTAGACGTGATGCCAATCCAGCGAATGGTCGCCCTGATCGGGCTTGGTCTCCCAGATCCGCGGGCTCTCCTTGGTGGTGTGCTCGGAACCGAGCGTGAGCACCGCGGTCAGCGTCTCGTGCTCGCCGAGCACAGCGACCGGGCCGAGTCCGAAGTTGCCGGGGTACATCGTCCCGAGCTGCGTCAGGTGCAGCGCTCCGTCGGCTTCTACTCGCTTGACGAGCATGGACAGTTCGTCCATGTGGGCCATGACCCGCGTCGCGGCGCCAGGTCCAGCCTCCGAGGCCGCCCGATAGCGATGGTCGTGCGCCGCAGCACCGTCGGTGGAACCGTCTGCAGCGATATAGCCGATCAAGTTCCCGGCGTCGTCGGTCCACATGTCGTCGACGAGGGGTTGCAGTTCGCGGGCACACACGGCGCGCACCGCGTCTTCCTGGCCGCACGGCCCGTAGGTCCACAAAAGTTCTTGCAACAAGCCGTCGATGGAGTCGTGGTCGCGGTGCGCCATGAGGTCCTTTCCGTCATTGGCGCCGTGTTGGCGGCGGGTTCGGTGCGGCGGCAATGCGGCGCGCATTGATCGAAAAGTTCATAGACCGATCAGAGGATCAGTACCCTCGTCGGCTTTCGAACAACCCCCGCGTCAGCACGCGGTGCTCGAGCCGGAAGTGGAAACGTGCCGCGCCGACGACGACAGCTCCCGTCGGTCACCCCCATGAACAACGACACGCAACGGCAAGCTTGGTGGTCGGCTACCCCTGACTGCGGCAGTTCGGTGGAATCGTGAAGTTGCGGCGAATCGGTTGCCGTCTCCGTTCTCCTGATGGACGTTCAGCGGCTGACTCACGCGCGGGCGTCTACTTCCCCAGCGTGAACTGGTTAACGTCGATGTAGCCTGTCCGGAATGCCTTGGCGCAACCGGTCAGATACTTCATATATCGCTCGTAAACCTCTTCGGACTGAATCTGAACGGCCTCGCTGTGGTGTGCTTCCAATGCCGCGGCCCAGTGGTCGAGTGTCCTGGCGTAGTGCAGCTGCAGCGACTGCCTGCGGGTCAGGTTGAAACCCGCCTTCGACGCGTGGAACTCCACCATCTCGATCGGCGGTAACTGGCCGCCCGGGAAGATCTCGGTGGCGATGAATTCCGTGAAGCTTGCCAACTCTTCGGACAATGACAGGCCGCGTTCGACGATCTGCGGCCCAGTCAGCATGGTGATCGTGTGCAACAGCATCACCCCGTCATCGGGCAGGATGCCGTAGGCCTTCTCGAAAAAATCGTCGTAGCGGTCATACCCGAAGTGCTCGAACGCACCGATGGAGACGATCCGGTCGACGGGCTCGTCGAACTGTTCCCAGCCCTGCAGTAACAGCCGCCTGCTGCGTGCGGTGTCCATCACGTCGAACGCCTTCTGCACGTGGGCGGCCTGGTTCTTAGACAACGTCAAACCGATGACGTTCACGTCATACTTCTCGATCGCGCGGCGCATCGTGCCCCCCCAGCCGCAGCCGACATCCAGCAGCGTCATCCCGGACCGCAGACCCAGCTTGGCCAGCGACAGGTCCATCTTGCGGATCTGCGCCTCTTCCAGCGTTATATCTCGTGGGCGATCAAAGTACGCGCAACTGTAGGTCATGGTGGGGTCGAGGAACAGCCGGAAGAAGTCGTCGGACAAGTCGTAGTGTGCCTGTACCTCTTGGGAGTGCGGCGTCAAATCCTCTGTCATGACGTTTACACGCCTTTCCGGACTCCGGGGTTCACCAGGGCTTCCAGAAAAACGCCAAAATCATACGCCAACGGGCGTTCGAGGTAGGCTTCGTCACCCCCAGCCGCACAAACGCCCCGAGAGCAGCTACGTGCGCTTCCAGGCGGAGCAGCCACGACGTGGCCGACAGTCTCGACGCAGCGATCCGTGCGGCGGCCGACGTGGCGCGGCCGACCGCGAGCCGGTGAGATCGTTTGCTGTATGCGGCGTTTCGCGTCGTATTCCGGCCCCGTCGCGGAGCTGGAGCGGATCTCCTGCGGAATGGCTGCGGACTGAGGCCTTTTGGCCGGTCCCGCCAGCTAACCCAAGCTAGGCTGTTTACCAGGCATTTCTATTGTGGAGCTAAGGGGATTCGAACCCCGCACCGAACCTGGGGAAACAGGCTCTGAACTGCGGGTTCTGGCTTCCTGCGTCGTTAGGCCGGCCCTCCGTGTGCTGCGGATATGCCCTGGCGTGTTACGCGACGTAACAGTGCTGGACCCTAATTGACACGTGGCCAAGTCGGCTACTCCGAAGCACCCTCTGGATCACTCAGAACCGCCTCGTAATCGCGCCCGCCGTAGAAGACGCCGATGATCGCCACGGTCTGGTCCAACACAGCGAATGCAATAACGACCCGTCGCCTGAAGCCGATTGTGCGCAGTCCAGACCTGATGTCGTCGCGCGCGCTGCCGCGATGCGGGAATGCGGCCAGCTCCTCGCAGTAAGCGACGATCGCCTCCGTGTAGCGCGCCGCGACTTCGGCCGACCCCGCGGCGGCGATATAGCGGTACAGCTCGGCGAGCTGATCTTCCGCCTCGGGCGTGAAGACGACGCTGGGACTCACACGCTCCCGGCCTGCTCGGCGGCCAGCCGCGCCCGCACCCTCTGCACAGTGACGGCGCATGAAGGGTCGGCGACCACGGCGTCGTACGCGGCGGCAACCTCGTCACGAAGCCAGGCTTCAATAGCCTGATCGCGGGCGAACAATGCCCGCAGGCCCTCGCGGATCACCTCACTTTCGCTGGCGTATTCCCCTGAGCGCACCCGCTGGCGCAGCGCTTCAGCCATGTCGTTTGGGAGTGTGATGCTCAATTGCCGCGTCGTTCGCATGAGCGACCTCCATTGTTGAGTAGGACTGAATCCTACTCCTACCGCGCGACGCGGGCGCCTGGGTGCTCAGGCGCGCCGCGAAACGCGGATATGGCTGTGATGCAGCGAGGATCACGACCGTGGTGTCGATTTCGCGGCGGATGGCCACGACCGCACCGCGGCGCGGGCGAACGCCACCGCTTGCGGTGTGACACGCTCTGGCTTCGCGACTCGACTGTCCGGTGCCAGCAGCCGGAGCCGCCGCAGCACGTCTCTGGTGTTCCTCGTTATGTGCGCCGCCGACGACGTCGTGATCGGTGTACGGTCGCGGTGCTTCCAGCCGATGGCGTCGAGCATGTCGGCGACGAACCCGTCGGGGTCCTTCTCGCCGGCCGCGACCGCAATGAGGAAGAGAAGCCCGGCCTGCTCTTCGCACAGATCCTTCGACGTGAGCGGCATACGTTCGGCGAGCTGGAACCACAGCGCCGACGGGTCGCTGCGTGCGGCCTTGCCCCGCGCGGTCACCATGAGGCGCCCACGGTGCTTTCGCAGCAGGCCCATTCGCTGTGCGGATTCCCGCAGACGCAGTACTGGGATCGTGAGTTGCTCGCGGTTGCCCATGCCGATCCAGGCGTCGGCGAGGTCGAGTTCGGTGAACGCGGCCTCGACGTGGATCGGCGGGAGGTAGCCGGCGGTCGTCAACTTGATTCCGTCGTCCCCCACCCTGTCGATCAGCCACGCGTACGGTCGCACCGCGGTCGTGGCGGCATCCAGGTCGATGAGGACCGGCTCCTGCATCGCAACGCCCATCATCCGGCGTAGCAGCCGGCGTTGCGACGTCGCTCGCACAGCGCCGAGCAGATCCGCCAGGGGGCCGGGCAGCTGACCGATGTCCACGTGTCTGTCGAAATCGCAGAGCGCTTTGTTAATTTTGGCGATGTCGAACGCCGTCGTCGGGTACGAATACGGATCGATGTCGCCGAGAACCTGACGGTACTCGATCTCGGTCTCGGGGTCGCCGATGGTGGGGTCCTTAGACGCCTCGATCAGCTCGTATGCCCCGACCCCGCCACAGTCCTCGGCCGGCCCGTCACGGTCGCCGTGGGTGCATACCACATTGCGCGCAGAGGACGCCTGCGGCTCCACCGCCTCCAGCCGCAGAACAAGCTGCCAGTTGTCGCCGAAGTCATAGCAGTAGAACATCCGATCGCCGATGTCGGCCAGCACCTCGTCCAGGCGAACCTGTTGCTCGGGAATGCCGATCTCGCCGCTGTCCACCTCGAAATCCATGAGATAGTACTCGGTGTCGTCACTGTAATAGGCAGGGCCACAGCCGAATCGGTGCAAATGGCTGTCGGTCCAGCCGAAGGCTATCTGGATGATCTCGTGCAAGTCGTCCAGAAACACGTCAGACGCAACCTCCAGCCGCCGCCACGTCGGCGGTGTGGTGCCTGCCAGATCGACCCGGACCTGGTAGGTCATCACGTCCGGGCGCCGGGGGCGGCGCCGAGACGGTGGCGGCGGTCTATCCAACGGGTCGATCACCGGTCACCTCCGCCTTCGCTCAGCGCGGCATACGCGGGCCGCAGGATCTCGACCAGCGGCCGGCCACGCACCCCGACAATGACATCGGGAAGCTGATCGAGCAATGCCGTCGACAACGTCACCCGCGGGCTTGGCGATGGGACGTCGACCTGCCGAATGAAATAGGAGTCAAGGCAATCGGTGAGCGGCCGTCCCGGCGGCTCGGCACGGTCGGCAGCGGGGCGACCCTTCGACCGGGCAGCCTGCAGATTCGCCAGCAGATCCTCACGCTCGCGTCCACGCCAGGCGAGGATGGCGAATGGATCTTCGTCGAACGACTCGGCCAGCAGGTAGAACGTCGCGGCGAGGTGCTTGCACGGCACCGCGCCATCCGGGCAGGAGCAGTCCAGCGACAGCTCCCGGGCGGTCGCTGGGAACAGCGAAAGCCCCAGCCCGGCGAAGACGTCCTCGATATCGTCCGGCATCTCGCCGGAGAGCAACGCGGCTGCATACCATGCGTTTTCGGCAAGCGCACCCTCCACCTGCGTCCACTCACCCTTACCGAAAGCGCCGACACCGATGCGGACACGGTACGGGCGCACCCGACTGCCCTGCACCTGCGCGGTGACCAGTCCCGGACCCACATCCATCGAGATCACTTGTCCCTTGCGGGCATAGCTCCGCCCGCGCTGGAGTCGGCTGCCCATCCCGATGCCTTCGAGCACCTCGATGAACCGCTGGGACCACCATGTCTGGGCGATCGCGCCGCGGGTGCTGCGGGCTTTGAGGCCGCCGTCGACCGGGCGCGGCCGCGACGGCGGCGGGAACCAGTTACTCACCAACGGCCCCCTCGGATAGGGTGAACAGGTTGCGCAGATCGCCGGTGGACAGCTCCGTCAGCCAGCCTTCCCCGTCACCAACCACGAGATCGGCCAGCGCCTTCTTCTCCTCGATCATGTCGTCGATCTTCTCTTCGAGCGTGCCGGTACAAATGAACTTGCGCACTTGGACCTTTCGCTTCTGGCCGATGCGGAACGCTCGGTCGGTGGCCTGGTTCTCCACAGCCGGGTTCCACCAGCGGTCAAGGTGCACAACGTGGTTCGCCGCGGTCAGGTTGAGCCCGGTGCCGCCGGCCTTCAGCGACAGCAGGAAGATCGGTGGCCCCTCACCGGACTGGAAGCGCACCACCATCTCGTCGCGCCGCTTCTTCGGGGTGCCGCCGTGCAGGTACAGCACGTCCTGCGCGAACCGCGCGGCCAGGTGCGGCACGAGCATCTCGGCGAATTCGGTGAACTGGGTGAAGCACAGCACCCGGTCGCCCTCAGCGAGGATTTCTTCGAGGATCTCCTCGAGCCGGATGACCTTGCCCGACCGCGCACCGACCGGCGAACGGTCGTGTAGCAGTTGCGCGGGATGGTTGCAGACCTGTTTGAGCTTGGCCATCGCGGCAAGCACATTGCCGCGCCGCTCAATGCCCTCGGTGTTCTCGATCTTCTCCATCATCTCGTCGACGATGGACTGGTACAGGGATGCCTGTTCGGTGGTGAGCTGGCAGTACTGCTTGATCTCGATCTTCTCGGGTAGGTCGTCGATGATCGTCGGGTCGGACTTGAGCCGGCGCAGGACGTAGGGGCGGGTGATCCTGCGCAGGCGCTCGGCCGGCTCGGTCTGGCCGTACTTCTCGACGGGGATCGCGTACCTGGTGCGGAACACCTCGGACGAGCCGAGCAGACCGGGGTTGAGGAAGTCCATGATGGACCACAGCTCGACGAGCCGGTTTTCGACCGGGGTCCCGGTAAGCGCCACCCGGTGCCCCGCCTTTAGCCGACGCACCGCCTTGGCCCCGCGGGACAGACTGTTCTTCACCGCCTGCGCCTCGTCCAGCACCAGCCGGTTCCAGCGGAATCCGGCGAGCTCACCGATGTCGCGGCTCGCGGTGGCGTAGGTGGTGACCATGACATCGGTGTCGGCGAGATGCTCGCGCAGCGCGTCGCCGCGCAACCGTGCCGTGCCGTGGTGGGCGTAAACCCTCAGTGTCGGTGCGAATTTCGCGGCTTCCCGTTGCCAGTTGCCGACCAAGGACATCGGGCACAGCAGCAGTGTCGGCGCGGCACCGGGCTCGTCGTGACGTTGCGCGGACTCCAGGGCGAGCAACTGCACGGTCTTACCCAGCCCCATATCGTCGGCCAGGCAGCTGCCCAGCCCGAGCGAGGACAGGAACGCCAGCCAGGACAGCCCCCGCTGCTGGTAGGGACGCAGCATCGCGGTGAACTCCGGTGGGGGTGCCAGTGGCTGCAACGACTGGGCCGTCGCGCCGCTGAGCAGATCGCCGAGCCAGCCGTCGGCGCGCACCGCGGTGACTTCCAGCGGGGTGTCGGTGTCGTCGGGATGGCCGGCGGCCAGCGCGAGGATCTCGGCCGTGGTCGCTTGGCCGGTGGGATTCTTCGCCAGGAACTCCAGCCCGCGGCGCAGCTGATCGGGGTCCACCGCCACCCAATGGCCGCGCAGCCGGATCAGCGGGGCCTTGGTCTCGGCGAGCGCGGCGATCTCGTCCTCGGTCAAGGTGTCGTCACCGACCGCGAGTTCCCAGTGGAAATCGACCAGCTGGTCGCGGCTGAATCTGCTTGTGCCGCCCACCACCCCGTCGACCGGTGTGGACGCCGACACCGCGAGTCCGAGCTTGCGGCGCCGGTCCCACCATGACGGCAGCAGAACGCCGAACCCCGCCTCGTCGAGCCGGGGCACCGCAGTGGACAGGAAGCGGTAGGTACCCTCGGTGTCCAGGGAAATCTCGGACGGACGCGGCGTGCGCAGGGCGGGCGCGAGTTCGGGGTAGATCCGGACGGCGCGGCCGAGTTCAGCGAGCAGGAGTTCCTGGGGCCTGTCCAGCCAGCGGCGCAAGCTGCCATCCTCGTCCCAGGTCTGCTCCGCGGATACCAACAGGCTGGGGTCAGCCATGGATTGCAGCAGGAACTCCAGCCGCCAGCCGGGCTGTTGGCCCTCCCGCTCCTCGGTTTCGGAGAGGCGGAACATCGCCCTTGCCGGGCCGGGCTCGTCGGCACCGATCGCATCCCACGGCTGCAGTGCCCCGGCCAGCGCGTCGAGTTCGCCCGGGTCCGCGTCGAACCGGCCGTCCGGGGCGGTCAGCGCGGTCAGCCAGGCTTCCTCGGCCGGAACGTGTTTCGGGCGGCGGCCACGCCGGGGCGGGAGCAGGTCGATCCCGGCCGGCAACGTCGTTCGCACCGCCGCATCCGCGAAGGCATACAGCGCCGAGATGCCCAGCTCGTGGCCGTCCTGGGTCTCCGGCTCAGCCCGGCATACCGGTGGCATCGCGGCAATCAGCGCGTTCAGGGCCACGACGTCGGGACCCCGCACCACCGGACGCCAGAACGCGACTGGCCCGTGTTCGTCGCAGGAGAGCGCGGGCAGGACCCGGCCGCGCTCCACCAGCTCCCGCGCGAAGGCCGCCAGTTCGGCGAGATACGCCACAGACGCGCCGTACCGCACGTCGGCGGCGGGCTCGTCCAGCGCGGTCAGCGCCGACGCGGCGGGCAGGGACATCACGGGAACCGTCCAGGGCAGCAGAACGGGTCGGATTCTTGGTGCCGGGCGCGGCGTTACCCGGAACAGCTCCGGTGAGTCCAGTGGCGACTTCCGCAACGACGGCAACAACAGAACCGCGGTTCCTAGCTTGCCGGTGTGGATCGGGGCGATAGCATCGGCGTCCGCGGCGAACGGATGCGGGCGGGCCGCACGCAACGCTTCGCTGGGACTCGTCACCGCGAGCGTGGAATCCTCCGCCCACAGGCATAGCCCGTTCGAAGGGGACCAGAACCCGTGCAGGACCAACATTGACGTTTCTCCCTCGTCGGATGCGGCCAGGCTAACGAGCGAAGGTAAGCACGCCGAGGCGCCACGCGGAAGCCGTTAGGGCAGTTCACCGAGGTCGTGACCGGTGGGGCAGATGGTGTATTGATGCCAGAGGGATGACACCAGCAGTCGTACCATGCCTCCGTGCAGAAGACGACGGCCTGCCTGCCGCACGATCTCAAGGTGGCGGTGAAGCGTGCCGCGTAGCCCTCGGCGGGAAACCGTGTCCAGAGGTCTTGATGTCGAGTTCGACGCTGGGATTGTCTTCAGAACTCAGGATTGACGATTTGGTCACAGGCCGGTGGACGATGTGCGACTTGTCCGCGGAGGTCGCGATTCTGCAGGCCCGTACTTCGTCTTGATCTCACGCATTATCCCGCCGCGGCTGGGGGCTCACACGCCAGCGTGTCATGGCTGCTGAAGATAAGGGGAGCCCCTCCGCGCAAAGCGGACTGAAAAAACCGGATTCAAGTGCTGATTTCCGTTCTTGCGGTGTTACTCAGGACTGGTTACGGACTGCTACGTAACAGTGGACCGAGGGAAGAAAATACCCCTGAACTGGATTTTTGTGGTGGAGCTAAGGGGATTCGAACCCCTGACCTACTCGATGCGAACGAGTCGCGCTACCAACTGCGCCATAGCCCCTGATCGCTAGCAGGCTACCAGCCACGACACCAAGCGCCGAACTGCGAGCACTACTGACCAACGGCGCGCGGCAAGTCCCTGGGCCACCCGAATGTCCGCATCGGCATCGCATAGTCCAGGTGCTCGAAGATCGGGTCCTCGTCATCGATTTCCAGGACCACCGCGCCCGGGCGCCGCAGCCGCGACGGGACCACATCGTATTCGCGGTCATGAGCGTTCTCCACGCCAAGGCGCGCACGCGCCATCCGCTGCATCCGGCGGCGACGCACCTTCCCCTCAATCCGGGTCTGGCGCCGCAGGTAGGCCAGGTAGAGCATGGTCACACCGGTGGCGCTGCCGCAGACCCACCAGGCACTTGGCGACACTTTGAACGCCGCCGTGGCCGAGCCGACCAGGATCACCGCCATCACCATCAGCACGCGCTTGCGGAACGCGTATTTGCGCGCGCTGACCGCGGCGGCAGTCTTCGCGTCGAACCGGCGTCGTCGTGAGGCATTCCGTGGGACCGGCGGCGAATACTCGTCGTCCGATTCTTGGTCGTCCGCTTCAGGCTCCAAACCGGAAGAGTCCTCGACGTACTCGTAGCTATCGTCGTCTTCAGCGCTGCGTCGGGCGACACCCTCGGTGTCGAATTCGGCCTCGTCGGCTTCGTCGGCTACCGCCGAGAGATCGGGCTCGGATACCTCTGCGGCTCCCACCGGAAGCGCCATTGGAATCTTCGACAACATCGACGTCCAGGTAGTCCGGCTCGGTGTGCTCGGCGGCTGCAACCTTCATCACGACCGGACGTGGGTCTCCCAAATCGTCGGTGTCGGCGTCGTCTTCGCGGTCTCGTTCCTCGTCGCGGTCGTGGTCTTCGTCCCCGGAGAGGTCCCGCTCCTCCTCTCCGAACTCGGCCGAGTCTTCCGCCGGCTTCCAGTCGGGATCGCTGCGATGACCCGCGGCCGGACCGCTCCGCTTGATCAGACGGGCTTTACCCCCGCCGTTGAGTACCCGGGTCGCCAACGCCACGTCGCTGGTGCGCCGCACGGCGTCACGTTTGCTGACGAGCATCGGAACCAAGACGAACAGCCATAGCACCACGAGCGAAATCCACAACAATGACTGCGGGATGCTTGGCATGACGACCTGCTCTCTTCGTTCCCATCCCCGCGAGGCCCATCCGTGGCCAGCGCGGCCGGGTCATGGTGACCAGGACAATTACACACCTGTAATTTGCCTCTCACAAGCACCACTCGTCACTCGTGTCGCGGTAACCACAGCGAAAAGACCCCGGCCTACTCCCCGGCGTGTCGGTGGCACACCGGGAGCACCCGCGCAACAGAGCGTCCTGGCTCTATGTATTTGTTCTGCAGGCTTGCGGTCACGCCCAACTTGCGTTACCGGCGCGGACCAGGTTCGATGCCACCGTTCCGCAAACCTCTTCGACGGTGATGGCCATCAATAGGTGGTCCCGCCATGCCTTGTCGACCTCGAGATAGCGGAGCAACAGACCCTCTTGCCGGAACCCGACCTTTGTCAGCACGGCCCGGCTCGCGGCATTCTCCGGGCGGACCGTGGCCTCCACGCGATGCAACATGACCGGACCGAAGCAGTGGTCGAGACCCAATGCCAAGGCTGCGGTGGCCACCCCGCCGCCGGTCGCCGATCGTGGCACCCAGTACCCGATCCACGCCGACCGCAACGCCCCGTGGGTGACGTTGCCGATGGTCAGCTGACCGCAGAACCGCCCGTTGAGCTCGATGACGTAGGGCAGCATGCGGCCTTTACGGGCCTCCGAACGCAAACCAGAACACAACGCCGGCCACGCGGCAACCGCGTGGCGGGCCGTCCAATCGCCATCCGCGCTGGGCTCCCACGGCTCGAGATGCGCGCGATCGGCCAACCGGATGCGGCTCCACTGCGCGCCATCACGCATCCGGACCGCCCGCAATCGGACAACACCTGCCGGCACCCGCAGCGGCCCGGCCTCCAAGGGCCAACCGGGATGACGAGAATTGGAGCGGAAGAGATTCACGAGCGTGTGCAGCCGTTCAGCTTAGCCGCGCTGAGCCAGGAAGGCGACGTCGACGATTTCACCGGTGCGAACCTGCTCGGCGCCGCTGGGCACCACGACCAGACAGTTTGCTTCGGCAAGGGTGGCCAGCAAGTGCGATGACGCCCCGGGACCTCCCCCCAGTGCCTGCACCAGATACTCGCCGCTGTCCTGGTCGCGCATCAGCTGACCGCGGAGGTAGCCCTTGCGCCCGGCGACCGAAGTGATCGGTGACAGCGTGCGGGCCTGCACGATGCGGCGCATCGGCTGACGCTTGCCCAGCGACAGCCGGATCAGCGGCCGCACCATCACCTCGAAGACCACCAGAGCGCTGACCGGATTGGCCGGCAGCAGAAACGTCGGAACGCCTTCGCGGCCCAGCTGCCCAAAGCCCTGGACGGATCCCGGATGCATGGCGACCCGGACAACCTCCATCTCCCCGAGCTCGGAAAGCGCCGACCGCACAGCCTCGGCCGCGGCACCCCCGACCGCGCCGGCGATCACCACGACCTCAGCACGATTGATCTGGCCCTCGACTACCTCGCGAAGCTCCTTGGGATCATTGCTGACGATGCCGATGCGGTTGGCCTCCGCGCCGGCATCCCGGGCCGCCGCCGCCAATGCATAGGAGTTGACGTCGTACACCTGGCCGTTTCCCGGGGTGCGGGATATGTCGACCAGCTCGCCACCCACGGCCATGACCGACAACCGCGGACGTGGATGCACCAACACCCGTTCGCGGCCGACCGCTGCCAGTAGTCCCACCTGGGCCGCGCCTATGACCGTTCCGGCGCGCACCGCAACGTCACCGGGCTGGACATCGTCCCCGGCGCGGCGCACATAGGCACCCGACGGCGCCCCACGCAGAATCCGCACGCGCGACTTCCCGCCGTCGGTCCACCGCAACGGGAGAACCGCATCGGCCAGGGTGGGCAGCGGGGCCCCGGTTTGCACGCGGGCGGCCTGCCGTGGCTGCAGGCGGCTCGGTGTGCGCGATCCGGCCTCGATGGTTCCCATCACCGGCAGGACCAGCCCCTCACGCCCCTCGTCGTCGTCGGCTGAGTCGTCGGATGGCTCACCGAAACCATCGCTGCCCACCTCGCCGACACCGAGGACATCGACGCTGCGTACCGCGTAGCCGTCGATCGCGGCCTGATCGAAACCGGGCATCGGCCGTTCGGTCACCACTTCTTCGGCGCACATCAATCCCTGCGCCTCGGCGATGGCCACACGTATCGGCCGCGGAGCCACCGCGGCGGCCGTTATCCGGGCCTGCTGCTCCTCCACAGAACGCACAGCGCGCCTCTCTGCCCTCAAGCCCTGCCGGGCGCCGTCGCGGGCGACCTGGCCGCCTGGTACGCCGGGCCTGGCGTTATCGCCCGGCTATTGCTCGGTCAGGCCTAATCGCGCTACCAACCATCGCCGCAAATCCGGGCCATAGTCGTCACGATCCAATGCAAAGTCAACCGCAGCCTTGAGGTAGCCGCCGGGATTTCCCAAGTCGTGTCGAGATCCGCGATGCACGACGACATGCACCGGGTGGCCTTCCGAAATCAGCAACGCGATCGCGTCGGTGAGTTGTACTTCCCCGCCGGCCCCAGGGTCGATGCGGCGCAACGCATCGAAGATGGCGCGGTCGAGTATGTAGCGGCCCGCCGCGGCATACAACGAAGGGGCGTCCTCGGTCTTCGGCTTCTCGACCATGCCGTTGACCTTCAGCACGTCTGGATTGTCGTCGCCGGGGACCCGCTCGACATCGAAAACCCCGTAGGCGCCGATCTCTTCGGGTGCTACCTCGATGGCACACAACACCGTGCCGCCGTAGTGTGCCCGAACCTTCGACATCGTCTCCAATACGCCGGTCGGCAGCACCAAGTCATCGGGCAGCAGCACCGCTACGGCGTCCTCGTCGTCCGACAACCTGGGCTCCACGCACCCGATCGCGTGGCCCAGCCCCAGCGGTTCACTCTGCACGACGGACTCGACCTTGATCAGTTGCGGCGCACGACGCACCTTGTCGAGCATCGCTGTCTTGCCACGCTCCTCCAGCGTGCTTTCCAGCACCAGGTCTTCGACGAAATGGGCGACGACGCCGTCCTTGCCCTCGGAGGTGATGATCACCAGGCGTTCGGCGCCGGCCTCAGCCGCCTCGGCGGCGACCAGCTCTATGCCGGGGGTATCGACGACCGGCAGCAGCTCCTTGGGGATTGTTTTCGTCGCGGGCAAAAAGCGGGTACCAAGACCGGCGGCGGGCACGATCGCCGTGCGCGGAATCACCACCTTTGGGCATGACATCGTTCACACGATAACCCGCATCCGGTTTGCCGAGTCGATGTGGCGGCGGGAAAGCCCTGGCTGTCATGGTTGAGGCATGGCGACCACCAGCAAGGCCGCGTTGCGGAAACAACTAGTGGCGGCCCGGCGTGGCGTTGCCGACGACGTTCGGGTCGCCGAGGCGCGAATGCTGCGCGAGCAGCTGGAGCTCGTGGTGAGCAGCGGCAGCACGGTCTGCGCGTACGTGCCGGTGGGTACGGAGCCAGGGTCTATCGAGATGGTGAATATGTTGCTGCGGCGGTCAGGACGGGTGCTCCTGCCGGTTGCACGCACCACTGCTGATGACAGCCCATTGCCGCTCCGCTGGGGCGAATACCGCCCAGGCGCACTGGCCAGCGGCCGCTGGGGGTTGCTTGAGCCGCCGGAGCCGTGGCTGCCGGCGTCAGCCGTGGCCGAGGCCGACCTCGTGCTGGTGCCGGCGCTGGCAGTCGACCGCTCGGGCGTGCGACTGGGCCGGGGCCAAGGTTTCTACGATCGCTCGCTACGCGGCCACAACCCAAAAGCGCAGCTGATGGCGGTCGTGCGCGACACGGAGTTGGTCGACGAGTTGCCCGCCGAGCCGCACGACATACCGATGACCCATGCCCTCACCCCGCACGCCGGGGTTGTCACTCTTATTCCCAGGTGACACACCGGGAATGAGACATGTCACGTGGCGGTTCTAGCACTTGAGACGCTAGAGTGCTAACCAGGTTGAATGATCCGGAGGTTTTTGTGCCGACTTACAGCTACCAGTGCACCGAGTGCGGCAACCGCTTCGACATCGTGCAAGCCTTCACCGACGATGCGTTGACCACATGCGAACGCTGCTCCGGTCGGCTGCGCAAGCGCTTCAACTCCGTCGGCGTGGTGTTCAAGGGCAGCGGCTTTTACCGCACCGACAGCCGGGAGTCCGCCAAGAAATCGGCCAGCTCCACCAACGGGTCCTCGACTAGCGACTCCGGATCGAGTTCGGGATCGAGCGAAAAGTCGAGTTCGGGATCGAGCGAAAAGTCCGGTTCGGGTGAGAAGTCGAGCAGCAGTTCCACTCCGTCCGCCGCGGCCGCCACGAGCTAGCAACTTATCCACAAAGGCATTTCTGACCGGCATCCGCGCAGCCGCGCAGCGCTTACCGTTGCGGCGTGGGCGAATCATCGCTGAATCCAAGCCTGTTCAGTCGGTTATCGACGTGGTTGCGCCCGGACTGGACTCGGACGGTGCTGGCCCGGCGAGTCGCCGCAGGCGGTCTTGTCGTGTTGGCCGGCATCGCGACACTGCGTTCCAATCCCGCCGGTGAGTACGCCGAGGTGGTGGTGGCCGCGCGTGACCTGCGCCCCGGTAGCGCGTTGACGCCTGACGATGTTCGGCTCGAAAAGCGTTTGGCCTCAACCGTTCCCGACGGGTCACGAGCCGACCTGGACGCGGTGGTCGGTTCGACGCTGGCCGGCCCGACCAGGCGTGGCGAGGTGCTCACCGATGTCCGGTTACTGGGCAGCCGGCTGGCCGAGTCGACGGCGGGACCGGGCGCCCGCATTGTGCCGCTGCATCTGGCGGACAGCGCTCTGATCGACCTTGTTCGCGTTGGCGATGTCGTTGACGTGCTGGCCGCGCCGGCCACCGGTTCGCCGGAGATCACCCAGGCAGTCCCCAAGGTGGTGGCTACCGACGCTGTCGTGGTCCTTGTGTCGGCCAAGCAAAAGGTCCAGGCTGCGGACAGCGACCGCGTAGTGTTGGTCGCGC
The DNA here is from genome assembly GCA_963784665.1 of uncultured Actinomycetota bacterium. Classification (GTDB taxonomy): domain Bacteria; phylum Actinomycetota; class Actinomycetes; order Mycobacteriales; family Mycobacteriaceae; genus Mycobacterium. The sequence goes on along the minus strand of CAWASA010000010.1, from coordinate 410,762 downwards.
TGCCAGCTCGCGTGGCGAACACGGTGGCAGGCTCGGCGCTGGGTCAGACGGTGACCCTCACCCTGCACTGAGTGCCTGGCCGCCGCTTGCCGGGCGATCCGCAGCAAACCCTGTCAGTCCAGAAAGGGCATTCCATGTTCAAAGGGTTCAAGGAGTTTCTCTCCCGGGGCAACATCGTCGACCTGGCCGTCGCCGTGGTCATCGGTACTGCGTTCACTGCGTTGGTCACCAAGTTCACCGACAGCATGATCACGCCGCTGATCAACCGTGTCGGCGTCAAACAAAACTCCGATGTCGGCATCCTGCGGATCAGCATCGGCGGCGGTCAGACCATCGACCTGAACATCCTGATATCGGCCGCGATCAGCTTTTTGCTGGTCGCGGTCGTGGTGTACTTCTTCGTCGTGCTGCCGTACAACACGCTGCGCAAGCGTGGTGAAGTCGAGCAGGCGGACGATGCCCAGATCGTCCTGCTCACCGAAATCCGCGACCTTCTCGCCCAGAGCGACGGAAACTCGTCCGGCAAGCGCGTGGGTCAAGCCGACAAGACACCTACCCCGAGTCACGGACCCCGCGCGGACGCCGAGTCACAGTGACCCTTCACTGAGTTATGGGGCGGTTCGTACGCAAGTTGCCGGCAGCCGCAGCTCGGCCGAGTTCAAATCTCCAGACTCGACAACTGCCCGATGATCTGAGCGGCAAGCGGATTCAGCGTCGCCATTCCGTCGCGCACCGCATAACGGGAGCCGGCCAGGTTGACCACCAACGTGCTACCGGACACACCGGCCAGACCGCGTGACAATCCGGCGTCGATGATTCCTGCGGACAGTCCCGAGGCGCGAACGGCTTCTGCGATACCCAGGATTTCCCGATCCAGAATGTCGCGGGTGGCCTCCGGAGCGACATCGCGGGGCGTGACGCCCGTTCCGCCGACCGAGACAACCAGGTCCACCCCACCGATCACCGCGGTGTTCAGCGCATTGCGAATCTCGACCTCGTCAGCGGCGACCGCCACCACACCGTCGACCACGAATCCCGCCTCGGTCAGCAGCTCGGTAACCAGCGGCCCACTATGGTCCTCGTCCCCGTGGGCGGTGCGATCGTCAACCACCACCACCAGAGCCCGGCCGACTACCAACTCCGCACCCGTCTCCATGGGTGCAACCGTATATCCGAGCTCCGACAATGACTCATCCAACGGCTCATCGACTCTCATTACTGATCCGCCTTCCCGAGGGTGACCGGCACGGTACGGCTGCCACCAGCGGGATCCTGGAAGGTCAGCGATATCTTGTCGCCGGGCGCTTTGGACCGCACGGCGGCAACCAATGCGTCGGCGCTGTTGATCGGGCGGTCGTCGACCTTGGTGACGACCACATCCTTGGGCACTCCGGCGGTCGCTGCCGCACCACCCGCCACGACCTCGACGATCTTGGCGCCCGGGGAGCCTTTGTCATTGGTCACCTGCACGCCGAGCGAGGCGTGCGAAGCTTTTCCGGTACTGATCAACTCGTCAGCGATCCGCTTGGCTTGATCGACCGGGATCGCGAAGCCGAGCCCGATCGAGCCGCTCTGGGCATCCGGCGAATCACCGCCCATGGTGGCGATCGCGGAGTTCACGCCCACCAGCTGGCCGCCCATATTGACCAGCGCGCCGCCGGAGTTACCCGGGTTGATCGCGGCATCGGTCTGGATCGCGTCCAGCACGGTGTTTTGGTTACCTGACTCGCCGGTCGTGGACACCGGCCGGTTCAGTGAACTGACGATTCCGGTGGTCACCGTGCCCGACAGGCCCAACGGTGACCCGATCGCCACTACCGGCTGGCCGACACGCAGATCCGATGAAGACCCCAGGGAAATCGGGGTGAGGCCCGAGACGCCCTGCACACGGATCACCGCGATATCACTGGTGGGATCGGTGCCGACCACCGTAAACGGTGCGGTGCGACCGTCGAAGAAGGTCACCGTCGTCTTCGGCGCCGGAGCACCGGCTCCACCAGGACCCTTAACGGGGTTCGTGGCGACCGCGACGACGTGGTTGTTGGTCAGGATCAGTCCATCGGCCGACAGGATGATGCCGGAGCCCTCTTCGGACTGGCGACCCAGATCCGTCTCCAGCATGACGACGCTGGGCACCACCTTGGAGGCGACCTGTTCGACGCTGCCCGGCGGCATGTTTGCAGCCGGGACGCTGGGAGCCGACCCCGGGATTATCCGGCCGCCGTTAACGCTCGTCGAGTGGGTGCCAATCTCGACGGCCGTTGCCGCGACTCCGCCGATACCGGCCGACACCACCGCGATCGCCAACGCGCCTACGGCCAAGAGCCCAGCGCGAGAACGTTTTTGGCGCACCGGTGCGAGTTGTGGAGGCATCGGGGGCAGCATCCCGGGAATTGGACCCGTCCCGGTACCCCCAGGCATCGGACCTGCCCCGGTACCCCCGGGTACCCGGCCAGGCCCGGTGCTGCTGAATGGCTCATAGGGCTGACGGAATTGCGTTGTCTGCGTCGGCTGAGACGACTGCGACGGCTGGTAACGCCAGTCGAATTGCTGGTTGTACGGCTGCTGATGCCCCTGGGCATAGGCAGCGGTCCCGGCCTGGCTCGGGACGGGCGCAGGCTGATTAGGCGCGGGACGGTATCCCGGCTGCTGCGGCGGTGGCGAATACCTCGGGTCATTCGTCATGTCGCTAAGTCGCTCTTCCTCTAATTCGGCTTATGTCGGGCTCGACTCGGCTCGGTTCAACAGTAGCTGCAGGACTACCTTGCCTGCGCGGACTGAGAGTCCACTGAGATAACGTTCGCCGGTTCCCGAGAGTTCGCCTCGTCGCCGGCGACGGTTACCGCAGGGTCGGTCTCGGGGTCGGCAGCGGGCGTCAGATACGTGGAAACCGGCATTGGCCGGCCGGGAAGCAGCACGTAAATGGAGGTTCCCGGGGGCTGACCTCCGGGCACGGTGTCCTCGACGCGAAGCAACCCGCCGTGGTTGAGCACCACCTTCTTGACGATCGCCAGCCCAAGTCCTGAACCCGGCATGGCACGTGCGGTCGTCGACCGGTAGAACCGCTCGAACACCAGACGGCGCTCCTGCGGTGGAATCCCCGGACCATGGTCGGAGACCACCAGCTCGGCGTGCGACCCGTCGAGTTGCCTCATCCTGACACTGACATGGCCGCCCGGCGGGCTCCATTTGGCGGCGTTGTCCAAGAGGTTCAGCACCGCGCGCGACAGCCCGCCGGCGTCACCGTGCATCTGCCAGGGAGTCACCTCGACCTCGAACTGAATATCGTTGCGCCGCCGCCTGACTCGCTCCAAGCTGCGATCCACTACCTCGGACATGTCGACCGTCTCGTGCACTACCTGGCTGGCGTCGTCCCGAGTGAGATCCACCAAATCGCCTACCAGGGTGGACAATTCCTCGATCTGCGCCAGCACATCGGCGCGCAGGTCGACCATCTCCTGCTCGGGTAGCCGCGGCGCTCCCGGCTCCATCGAAGCCATCAGCAGTTCGACGTTGGTGCGCAGCGAGGTCAGCGGAGTGCGCAGTTCATGCCCGGCGTCGGTGACCAGCCGCGCCTGCCGCTCCCGGGACTCGGCTAAGGCCCGCAGCATCAAGTTGAATGCCTCAGTCAGCCTGGCCAATTCGTCGCTACCGAACACGGGGATGGGCCTCAGGTCGTCGGTGCGCGCCACCCGCTCGGCCGCTTCGGTCAGACGAGCCACCGGACGCAGCCCCGCTCTGGTGACCATACCTCCCGCTATCGCGGCGACCGCGACACCGACGCCGCCGACGATCAGCAGCACCCAGCGCAGTTTGGTCATCACCGCTTCGGTCGGTTTCAGGCTCTTGGAGATCAACAGCGAAGTGCCGTTGGGTAGGTGGATGGCAAGGATTCGTTGATCGGATGCGGTGCGCCGCGACATGAACAAATCACCGCGGATGACCGCCTTTTCCGGCGCACCGACCGGCAGCGTCTGACCCGGCTGCTGTGCGGTGTAGATCGAGTGGCCCGGGTTCACCAGCATCGCGTTGACGTCCGAATAGGCGGTGCCTTCGATGGCCTTGCCGGGGTCGGCGGCCAGTGAACCACTGGCGATCAGCAGCTGCGCCCGGCTTTGCAGTTGGTTGTCGATATCGCCGTACAGGGCGGCCGAAATCACTGCGTAGACAGCGAATGCCATCAGCACGACGACCATCGCCACCATCGACATGGCCAGCAGCATTACCCGCCACCGCAGGGACAACGAGCTGGTGGCACGCAGCGGTGCGCGGTGGCGCCGGTCGAACCGGATCATCGTTGGAATTGGATCATCACGGCGGCGTCTCCCGAAGGACGTAACCCACACCGCGCACCGTGTGAATCAGTCGCGGTTCACCATCGGCTTCGGTTTTGCGGCGCAGATAACCTACGTAGACCTCCAGCGCATTGCCCGACGTGGGAAAGTCGAAGCCCCATACCTCCTCGAGGATGCGGCTGCGGGTGAGCACCCGCCGCGGATTGGCGATCAACATTTCCAGCAATGCGAATTCGGTGCGGGTCAAGCTGATCCGGCGTTGCCCGCGAGTGACTTCGCGGGTCACCGGGTCCAGAGCAAGGTCGGAGAACTTCATGGCCACCGATTCGGCGGCATCGTCTGGCTTGGTGCGGCGCAGCAGCGCCCGCATCCGGGCCAACAGTTCTTCGAGGGCGAAAGGCTTCGGCAGATAGTCGTCCGCGCCGGCGTCTAACCCGGCGACCCGCTCGGAAACCGAATCGCGGGCGGTAAGTACCAGGATCGGCAAATCGTCGCCGGTGCTGCGGAGGTGGCGGCACACTTCGAGGCCGTCCAAGCGCGGCATCATGACGTCCAGGACGAGCGCGTCGGGCCGATCGCTGGCGATCATGTCGAGGGCCTCGACTCCGTCATGGGCCAACTCGACCGAGTAGCCGTTGAAAGACAGCGACCTGCGCAGCGACTCACGCACCGCCCGATCGTCGTCGACGACAAGTATCCGCACGGCCATTAGTTTCGTCCCAGCGCCTGAGAGCGGCCTGAGAGGCGCGCCGGGCAGTCGATGTGTAATCCGCCCGACGACGATACGGGCCGGCAAGCTTGAGAAGCGCCCCGGGTAAGCGGATTAGCGCCGGTCGAGATCGATGAGACCAAGACGGGCCGCCTTGAGCAGCCTGCGCGGCACTTTGTGCCGCTGACCCGCGACCGTCACGCCGACGAGCTCCGTCCGGGTGGCTTTCCACTGCGCGCGCCGGCTTCGGGTATTCGCGCGCGACATCCTGCGCTTGGGTACGGCCATGGTCGGGCCTAACTCCTCAATGTGGCTTCGGGTTGGCAGGTCGCACGGCGTGGCCGGTCGGCCGAACGAGCGACGATTGCCCTCGAGAATAGTCGCATGCCCGCTGGTCACCAAAATGGGCGCCCGCCGCGGGGCTCAAACGCCCCGGCCCCGGGTGCCCAATAGGACTTACCGCATCCAAGGGGGGATCCTTGACGTGACACCGGCGCTACCCGCTAACCTACCGGTTGGTTGGTTGGTTTGCGCACACCGGGGAATCCCTGAATGGAGGACGCACATGGCCTCTGCTTCTGGTCCTTCCGGTCATCCAGGTGCGGTCCGGATCGCGAACTGCTCCGGGTTCTACGGCGACCGGCTATCGGCGATGCGCGAGATGCTCACCGGCGGCGAGGTGGACTACCTCACCGGCGACTACCTGGCCGAATTGACCATGCTCATCCTGGGCCGCGACCGGATGAAGCACCCCGACCGCGGCTACGCCAAGACCTTCCTGACTCAACTCGAAGACTGCCTGGGTGAGGCCTGCGACCGCGGAGTTCGTATCGTCGCCAACGCCGGCGGCCTCAACCCGGCCGGGCTGGCTGATGCGATGCGCGCCCTGGCCGACCGGCTGGGTATCAGCGCACGGATAGCCCATGTGGAAGGTGACGACCTGCTGCCGCGTGCGGCGGAACTGAATCTGGGCACACCGCTGACCGCGAACGCTTATCTGGGCGCGTGGGGAATTGTCGATTGCCTCAACGACGGAGCTGACGTCGTCGTCACGGGTCGCGTTACCGACGCCTCGGTGATCGTCGGGGCGGCGGCCGCGCACTTCGGTTGGAAACGCGCCGACTACAACCAACTCGCCGGCGCCGTGGTAGCCGGCCACGTCATCGAATGCGGTGTTCAGGCCACCGGCGGCAATTACTCGTTCTTCACCGAACTGCCTGACCTGAGCCACGCCGGTTTCCCATTGGCCGAGGTCAACGCAGACGGCTCGTCGGTGATCACCAAACACCCCGGAACCGGCGGCCTGGTCAGCGTCGACACCGTCACCGCGCAGTTGCTCTACGAGATCACCGGGGCGCGCTACGCCAACCCCGACGTCACCGCCCGGATGGACACCGTCGAGCTGTCTGCCGATGGCCCGGACCGGGTGCGCATCAGCGGCGTGTTCGGCGAACCGCCGCCGCCCACGTACAAGGTGTCGCTGAACAGCATCGGCGGATTCCGCAACTCCATGACGTTCGTGCTGACCGGCCTGGACATCGAGGCCAAGGCCGACTTGGTACGGCGACAGCTTGAGGCCGCGCTCACCGTCAAGCCCGCCGAGCTTCAGTGGTCGCTGGCGCGCACCGATCACACCGACGCCGGTACCGAAGAAGCCGCCAGCGCCCTGCTGCACTGCGTTGTCCGCGATCCCGACCCCGCCAACGTGGGCCGCCAGTTCTCGTCAGCCGCAGTGGAATTGGCGCTCGCCAGCTATCCAGGTTTCCACGTGACCGCTCCGCCGGGTGAAGGTCAGGTCTACGGCGTGTTCACTCCCGGCTACGTCGACGCCAAGCAGGTGCCGCACATCGCGGTGCACGCCGATGGTGGTCGCAACGATATCGCCTGCGCCAGTGAGACTTTGGAATTGGCGCCCGCCGATCCGGCGCCGTTGCCCGAGCCTCTGCCGGCGGGTCCGACCCGGCGGGTGCCGCTGGGCCGCATCGCCGGGGCCCGTAGCGGCGACAAGGGCGGATCGGCCAACGTCGGCGTCTGGGTCCGCACCGACGAACAATGGCGCTGGCTGGCCAACACGCTGACCGTCGACCTGCTCAAGGAACTGCTGCCCGAGGCGGCGGACTTCGGTGTCACCCGCCACGTGTTGCCTAACTTGCGGGCGGTGAACTTCGTCATCGACGGCATCCTTGGCCAGGGCGTCGCCTATCAAGCACGATTCGATCCCCAGGCTAAGGGTCTGGGCGAATGGCTGCGCAGCCGCCACGTCGATATACCGGAAGGGCTGTTGTGAATCTTTGGTATACGCCCGAGCGCGAGCAGCTGCGAAAGACGGTGCGCGCGTTCGCCGAACGCGAGATCCTGCCGCATGTCGACGAGTGGGAACGAAGCGGTGACCTGCCGCTCGAACTGCACCGGCGCGCCGGGGCCGCCGGCCTACTGGGGGCGGGCTTTCCCGAGGCGGTCGGGGGTGGCGGCGGCGACGGCGCCGACTCGGTGATCATCTGCGAGGAGATGCACCAATCCGGTGCACCGGGAGGCGTTTTTGCATCCCTGTTCACCTGCGGCATCGCCGTGCCGCACATGATCAGGTCGGGCGATGCCCGGCAGATCGACACGTTCGTGCGACCAACGTTGGCCGGCGAGAAGATCGGCGCGCTGGCCATCACCGAACCCGGCGGCGGCTCCGATGTCGGGCATCTGCGGACGGCCGCGGTATTGGACGGCGACCACTACGTGATCAACGGCGCCAAGACCTACATCACGTCCGGGGTTCGCGCCGATTATGTCGTCACGGCGGTGCGCACCGGCGGACCCGGCGCCGCCGGGGTTTCGCTGGTGGTGGTCGAGAAGGGCACACCCGGCTTTGAGGTCACCCGCAAGCTGGACAAGATGGGCTGGCGGTCCTCCGACACCGCCGAGTTGTCTTACACCGACGTGCGGGTGCCGAGGGAAAATCTCGTCGGCGGCGAGAACAGCGGATTCGCCCAGATCGCCCAGGCATTCGTCTCCGAGCGGATCGGACTTGCCGCACAGGCGTATTCGAGCGCACAACGGTGTCTGGACATCACCGTGCAGTGGTGCCGCGACCGGGAAACCTTTGGCCGCCCGCTGATCTCGCGGCAGTCGGTACAGAACACGCTCGCCGAGATGGCCCGCCGCATCGACGTCGCCCGTGTCTACTCGCACAACGTGGTGGAGCGCCAGCTCGCAGGGGAAACCAACCTGATCGCGCAGGTGTGTTTCGCCAAGAACACCGCCGTCGAGGCCGGGGAATGGGTGGCCAACCAAGCCGTCCAGCTGTTCGGCGGTATGGGCTACATGGCCGAATCCGAGGTCGAGCGTCAATACCGGGACATGCGAATCCTGGGCATCGGTGGCGGAACCACCGAAATCCTAACCGCGCTGGCCGCCAAACTCCTGGGGTACCGATCATGATTGCACCACCTCCTCCTCATCGCTCCGTCCCCCGCAAGCGGGCGGTGCCCCCACTGCATCGTCGGCGGTGGTCGTGACCGTGCTGCAGTCCGCGCTCGACCCGAACGCCGCCGCATTCACCGAGGCGGCATCCGCGGCGACGACCAAGCTCGACGAGATCGACGCGGCGCTCACCCAAGCGCTGGAGGGCGGGGGCCCGAAGTACGTCGAGCGCCACCACGCCCGCGGCAAGCTGACCGCCAGGGAACGCATCGAACTGCTGGTGGACCCGGACTCCCCATTCCTGGAGCTCAGCCCGCTCGCCGCGTGGGGCAGCGCGTTCACGGTCGGCGCCAGCACGGTCACCGGGATCGGCACGGTGTCGGGTGTGGAATGCCTGATCGTCGCCAACGACCCGACGGTCAAGGGCGGCACCAGCAACCCTTGGACACTGCGAAAGATCCTGCGGGCCAATCAGATCGCCTTCCAGAACCGGCTTCCCGTCATTTCGCTGGTGGAATCCGGCGGCGCGGACTTGCCCACCCAGAAGGAAATCTTCATCCCCGGCGGGAAGATGTTCCGCGACCTGACCCGCCTCTCAGCGGCCGGAATCCCCACCATCGCATTGGTATTCGGCAACTCCACTGCCGGTGGGGCCTACATTCCCGGGATGTGCGATCACGTGGTGATGATCAAGGAACGCTCCAAGGTCTTTCTGGCAGGCCCGCCGCTGGTGAAGATGGCCACCGGTGAGGAGTCCGATGACGAGTCGCTGGGCGGTGCCGAAATGCACGCCCGTGTATCGGGTTTGGCCGACTACTTCGCCGTCGACGAGCATGACGCGATCCGCATCGGACGACGCATCGTGGCGCGGTTGAACTGGGTGAAACAAGGACCCGCCCCTGGGCCGGTCACCGACCCGCTGTTCGATACCGAGGAGCTGATCGGCATCGTGCCGGCGGACCTGCGCATCCCGTTCGATCCGCGCGAAGTGATCGCCCGCATTGTCGATGGCTCCGAATTCGACGAATTCAAGCCGTTGTACGGCTCGTCGCTGGTGACCGGCTGGGCCCGGCTGCACGGCTATCCGCTGGGCATCCTGGCCAACGCCCGCGGCATTCTGTTCAGCGAGGAGTCGCAAAAGGCCACCCAGTTCATTCAGCTCGCCAACCGCTCCGACACGCCACTATTGTTCCTGCACAACACCACCGGCTACATGGTCGGCAAGGACTACGAAGAGGGCGGCATGATCAAACACGGCGCGATGATGATCAACGCCGTGTCCAACTCCACCGTCCCCCACATTTCGCTGCTGATCGGCGCGTCTTATGGCGCCGGCCACTACGGCATGTGCGGCCGGGCCTACGACCCGAGGTTCCTGTTCGCCTGGCCCAGCGCCAAATCCGCGGTGATGGGCGGTGCCCAGCTGGCGGGCGTGCTGTCGATCGTGGCCCGGGCGGCCGCCGAAGCCCGCGGACAGCAGGTGGACGAAGCGGCCGACGCGGCGATGCGAGCCGCTGTTGAGGGCCAGATAGAAGCCGAGTCGCTGCCGCTGGTCTTGTCCGGGATGCTCTACGACGACGGGGTGATCGACCCCCGCGACACCCGCACCGTACTGGGAATGTGTCTGTCCGCCATAGCCAATGGCCCGATCAAGGGAACGTCGAACTTCGGCGTTTTCCGGATGTGAGCCGCATGGGAGTCACGCGAGTACTCGTTGCCAACCGGGGCGAGATAGCCCGACGGGTGTTCGCCACCTGTCGGCGACTGGGCCTGGGTACGGTCGCCGTATACACCGATCCCGACGCCACCGCGCCACACGTCGCCGAGGCCGACGCCCGGGTACGGCTGCCGAACACCAATGACTATCTGAATTCCGAGGCCATTATCGCTGCCGCCCGCGCGGCCGGCGCCGACGCGATACATCCCGGCTACGGATTCCTGTCCGAAAACGCCGACTTCGCAGCCGCGGTCCAGGACGCAGGGCTGGCCTGGATCGGGCCGCCGGTGGATGCGGTAAGGGCGATGGGCTCCAAGATCGAGTCCAAGAAGCTCATGGCCGCCGCCGGAGTCCCCGTGCTCGACGAACTCGACCCTGACTCGGTCACCGAAGCGCAGCTGCCGGTACTGGTCAAGGCTTCCGCGGGCGGCGGCGGTCGCGGAATGCGGGTGGTTCGCGAATTGTCATCTCTGCCGGTCGAAGTCGCCGCGGCTCGCCGCGAGGCGCAGTCCGCATTCGGCGACCCGACCGTGTTCTGTGAGCGCTACCTGCCCACCGGGCACCATGTGGAGGTTCAAGTCCTCGCCGACACTCACGGCACGGTGTGGGCCGTCGGGGAACGGGAATGCTCCATTCAGCGCCGTCACCAGAAGATCATCGAAGAGGCCCCATCACCCTTGGTCGCGCGGATACCGGGCATGCGGGCCAAGCTGTTCGACGCGGCCCGGCTGGCTGCCGGCGCGATCGGCTACACGGGCGCCGGGACGGTCGAGTTCCTCGCCGATGATGACGGCGAGTTCTACTTCCTGGAGATGAACACCCGGCTGCAGGTTGAGCACCCGGTGACCGAAGAGACCACCGGGCTCGACCTGGTCGAACTACAGCTGGCGATCGCCGACGGCGACCGGCTGGGCGCCGAACCTCCTGCTGCCCAGGGGTATTCGATCGAGGCCCGGCTCTACGCCGAGGATCCCGCGCAGGGGTGGCAGCCGCAGGCCGGCAACGTGCACAAGATCGACGTGCCGACGGTTCGGGCGCAGTTTTGCACGCTGGAACAGCGAACCGGTATTCGGCTCGATTCGGGCATTGTCGCTGGTTCCACGGTGTCGATTCACTACGACCCGATGCTGGCCAAGGTGATCTCGTATGCACCGACACGTCGGCAATCCGCGCTGGTGCTCGCCGACGCGCTGGCCCGCACCCGGTTGCACGGCGTACGCACCAACCGTGACCTGCTGGTCAATGTACTGCGGCACCCGACGTTCCTCGACGGCGCCACCGACACTGCGTTTTTCGACACGCACGGCCTGGTGCAGCTGTCGGCGCCCCTGGCCGATGCCGCCGTCGTCCGGTTGTCGGTGATCGCCGCTGCGCTCGCCGACGCCGCGCATAATCGCGCTCTGGCGCCCGTCCTCGGCTCACTACCCAGTGGCTGGCGAAATTTGGCGTCCGGCTACCAGGTCAAGAGCTACCGCGACGCGGGTGACGTTCAAGGCAACGAGCACCGGGTCGAATATCGTTTCACCAGAAACGGATTGGTGTTCACCCGGGACGAGCCGGTACACCTGGTTTCGTCCGCGCCGGACGAGGTGGTGCTGGCCGACAGCAGCGGGGTGGCCTGCCGCTTCGCGGTCGCCCGCTACGGCCCCGACATCTACGTCGATTCGGCGCGCGGGCCCGTTCACCTGGTCGCGCTGCCACGCTTTCCGGAGCCGGGTTCTGCCGTCGAGCAGGGGTCTCTGGTAGCGCCCATGCCCGGCAACGTCGTCCGACTCGGCGCCGCGGTCGGCGAGACCGTCAACGCCGGTCAGCCGCTGATCTGGCTGGAGGCGATGAAGATGGAACACACCATCACCGCACCGGCCGACGGCGTGCTCGTCGAACTCAACGTCACAACCGGTCAGCAAGTCGAAGTTGGCTCCGTCCTAGCACAAGTAGAAACGCCGGAAGCACAAGGAGATCGAGAATGACCGACACCAGCTTCATCGAAAACGAGGAGCGCCAGGCCCTACGCAAGGCGGTGGCTGAATGGGCGTCCAACTACGGCAGCGAGTACTACCTGCAAAAAGCCCGCGCGCACGAACACACCACCGAATTATGGTCCGAGGCAGGAAAACTCGGTTTTCTTGGGGTGAATCTACCTGAGGAGTACGGCGGTGGCGGCGCCGGCATGTACGAGCTGTCACTGGTGATGGAGGAGATGGCGGCCGCGGGTAGTGCGCTGCTGCTGATGGTGGTGTCGCCCGCCATCAACGGCACCATCATCAGCAAGTTCGGCACCGAAGAGCAAAAGAAGCGCTGGCTTCCTTCCATCGCCGACGGCTCCCTGACGATGGCGTTCGCGATCACCGAACCGGACGCCGGCTCCAACTCGCACAAGATCACCACAACCGCCCGGCGCGACGGCAGCGACTGGATCCTCAAGGGCCAGAAGGTCTACATCTCCGGCATCGACCAGGCGCAGGCCGTGCTGGTGGTGGGTCGCACGGAAGAGGCCAAGACCGGCAAGCTGCGCCCGGCGTTGTTCGTGGTCCCCACCGATGCACCCGGCTTCACCTACACGCCGATCGAAATGGAGCTGATCAGCCCCGAACGCCAGTTCCAGGTATTTCTCGACGATGTCCGGCTGCCCAGCGATGCGCTCGTCGGCGCCCAAGACGCCGCGATCGCGCAGCTTTTCGCCGGCCTGAACCCCGAGCGCATCATGGGCGCGGCCAGCTCGGTGGGCATGGGACGATTCGCGCTGAACAAGGCCGTCGACTACGTCAAAACCCGCCAAGTGTGGTCCACGCCCATCGGTGCGCACCAAGGCCTGTCACATCCTTTGGCGCAGTGCCACATTGAGGTTGAATTGGCCAAGCTGATGATGCAAAAGGCTGCGTCGCTGTACGACAGCGGTGACGACATGGGCGCCGCCGAGGCCGCCAACATGGCCAAATACGCTGCAGCCGAGGCAGCTACCCGCTCGGTCGACCAGGCCGTGCAGTCAATGGGTGGCAACGGGCTGACCAAGGAGTACGGCGTTGCAGCGATGCTGGCCTCAGCCCGGCTGGGGCGGATCGCCCCGGTCAGCCGCGAGATGGTGCTGAACTTCGTGGCGCAGACATCGCTTGGCCTGCCCCGGTCCTACTGATGGACACACTGGTCGAATACGTCGGCCCGGCCGATTGTGGAGGCCCGTTCGCGCGGCTGACCCTGAACTCACCTCATAATCGCAATGCACTCTCTACCGCGCTGGTCAACCAGTTGCATCAGGGGCTGCGTGAGGCCGCGGCTGATCCGGACGTACGGGTGGTGGTGTTGGGGCACACCGGCAGCACCTTCTGCGCCGGTGCCGACCTTGGTGAAGCCAGCAGCGGCACCCCTTTCGACATGGCCGTCGCTCGGGCCCGCGAACTGACGGCGCTATTGCGGGCCATCGTCTCCTCGCCGCTGCCGGTGATTGCGGCCATCGACGGGCATGTCCGGGCGGGCGGGTTCGGCCTCGTGGGTGCCTGCGACATCGCGGTCGCCGGTCCGCGCAGCACCTTCGCGCTGACCGAAGCCCGGATCGGCGTCGCCCCGGCGATCATCTCGCTGACGCTGCTGCCGAAAATGTCGGCGCGGGCCGCGGCGCGCTACTACCTGACCGGCCAGAGATTCGATGCCGGCGAAGCGGCGGAAATCGGACTGATCACGATGGCGGCCGAGGACGTGGACGCTGCGGTGCAAAAGTTAGTCGCCGATGTGGTCCGCGGTTCACCCCAGGGGCTTGCGGCCTCCAAGGCACTGACCACAGCCGCGGTGCTGGAAGGGTTCGACCGCGACTCCGAACGGCTCGCCGAGGAGTCGGCCCGGCTGTTCGTGTCCGACGAAGCACGCGAAGGCATGCTGGCGTTCCTGCAGAAGCGTGCGCCCAGCTGGGCGCCCTCCGACTGAGCTGGCGGAACGGGCCGGCAATTAGCCGTGAGCAAATAAGCCCTGCCTGGGATGGAAGGTTGCAGTTTAGCCAACTGGCTTGCAGCAAAACCGGGACGTCGTAGGCTCGTGGGTGATGAGCAACTCAGCGCAGCGCGATGCGAAGGATACGCGTGACGAATCGTCACGTGCAGCCGACACGGATCGCATACAGCTTGCGCAGTTGCTGGCGTACGCGGCTGAGCAGGGCCGCCTGCAGCTGAAAGACTACGAAGACCGCCTGGCCAGGGCTTACGCGGCCACAACGTATGAGGAACTGGACCAGCTCAGGGCCGACCTGCCGGGTTCACCGATAAACCCGCGCAGGGGCGGCAAACCCAATCCGGCACCGTCCACGCTGCTGCTGGCCCTGATGAGCGGCTTCGAGCGGCGCGGCCGATGGAATGTGCCGAAGAAACTGACCGCCTTCACGTTGTGGGGCAGCGGGGTGTTGGATCTGCGCTACGCCGACTTCACCTCGACCGAGGTGGATATACACGCGGTATCGATCATGGGTGTGCAGAACATCCTGCTGCCTCCCGAAGTCAACGTCGAGATCCACGGCCACGGAGTGATGGGCGGGTTCGACCGCAGCGTCCTGGGTCAGGGCACCCCTGGCGCGCCGAAGGTGAACATTCGCGGCTTCTCGCTCTGGGGCGGTGTGGGCATCAAGCGCAAAGCCCGTCGGTCCCACAGATAACCGAGGCGGCAGTCGCTGGAGGCGCTACCGGTGACGGCGTCGCGACCGCAGGTAGTCGCCCACCACGGCCGCTCCCAGGCCGTCGAGATCGGGCACCACGACGCGTCCCTCGACGCGTCGAGCGACCTGGTCGATAAACCGTGCCAGACCAGGGTCGCTGCCCAGCCGGAAGATCGTTACCTGCGCACCAAGCCGGGCCATGTCGTCGAAACCGCGCACGGTATGGGCGATAGTCCGCGGATGCGGCGGGTAATCAAAGAACACCGCCGAGCCCTCGCCGTCGAAGTCTTCCAGGTGAGCGGTCGGCTCGCCATCGGTCACCACCAGCACGACGGGCTGCGCGTTGGGGTGCCGCCGCAGGTGACGGCCCGCCAGCGCCAACGCGTGATGCAGATTGGTGCCCTGCTCGTAAACGCCCTCGAGACCCGTGAGCTCAGCGGCTGTCACCGTCCGGGCGTAACGGCCAAACGCAATGATCTGCAAGGCATCCGAGCGAAACCGGGTGCACACCAGGTGGTTGAGCGCCAGCGCCGTCTGCTTCATCGGCAGCCAACGATTCTCCATCACCATCGAAAACGAGGTATCGACCAACAGCGCCACCGCAGCCTGCGTGCGTGTCTCGGTCTCCGAAATCTCGACGTCGTCGACGGTGATCTTCAGTGGGCCGACACGGCCATCAGGGGTGGCGGTTCCTGCCTGCCGCAGTACCGCATTGGTCAGCGTGCGAGAGATGTTCCACGGCTCGGTGTCACCGAACTGCCAGGGCCGAGTCGCACCGGTGAGCTCGCCGGCAGCTCCCGCGCGCCGATGGTCACGCTCGCCGCGCCGACCGGAAAGCTGCTGTACCACATCACGTAACGCCGTCTCGCCGAGCCTGCGCAGGGCTTTCGGCGAGAGCCGCCACTGCCCGTCGGAACCGCGATCCAGGAAACCCTGATTGACCAGTGCGCGTTCCAATTCGGCGAGTGTTCGGGCATCGATGGTGGCCTGGTCGCCGAGCTGGCGTGCCAGCGCGTCGAGATCGACGTCATCCATCGTGGCGCCCGGATAGCTCTGTGACAACTGCTCGGCCAACTGCTCCAGCTCGGCGATGTCGAACAGCGCCTGGGCGCCCTCGCCCATGCCGAACGGGTTATCGCCGGAGAACTGCTCGGACCCGCTCCAGTCTTCCCCCGGCCGCGCGGCCTGCAGATGCGCGTCGAGCCGATTCAGCGCCTGCATCAGTGCCGGTGAGCCGAATGCCTGCTGCGCCAGCGCATCCAGTTCAGCACGCTGTTCCGGGCTCAGACTGTTGCGAAAGCGTTGCGCGGCGGCGGCGCGCTTGGCCAACGAGTCCAGGAGCTCATCGACATTGCGCGGGTTCTCCGGAAAGAACTCGCCGTGCTTGTCCATGAAGTCTTGAAAATCCTGTTGCGTGTCCTCACCGCGGGCGTGCTTGTCCAGCAGCTCGTTGAGGTCATCCAGCATCTCGCTGACACGCTGGCGATCCTCGTCGGTGGCCCCCTCCAGCGCTTGCTTCATGCCCGCGAAGCGCTGATCCAGCATCTCGCGGCCGAGCAAATCCTTGATCTGCTCGTACTTTTCGCGGGCCTCGGCGCTGCGCCAGTTGTAGTCGGAAAGCTCCTGGACGGCCTTGGCCGGCGACGCCGGCAGCGCGTCCAGCTGAAGTTCGCCGAAGCGAGCGTCGTCGTCGAGCGCGCGGGCCAGCTCCTTGCGTTCGGCCAGCACAGCCTCATCCAGCAGCTTCTTGATGTCCTGCAGGGTGCCGTCTAAATTGTTGCGGCGCAACAAGTCTCGTCGGCGCCGGTTCGCCTCGGCCGCAAGTCGGTCGGCCCCGGGCATATTCCTGGTGCCGCGACGAAGCAGCTCGGACAGGGCACGGCGCGGTGATGTGCCGGCCATGACATCCTGGCCGATCTGTTCGAGCGCCTCGCGCAGATCCACCGGCGGGGCCAGCGGGTCGGGCCCGCCGGTGTACGCCGAGTAGCGCAGTGAGTGCCCCTTAACCGGTTCAGCCATAGACGGTTTGCCCTTCGCCGGACACCTTGTCGATTCGCTTGGCCAGATACAACGCCTCAAGCGCCAGTTCCAGCGCCGCGGCTCGCTCGCCTTCGGATTGGGCGTCGAGCTTTGCCGAGATTTTGTCCACGACCGGCAGGCCCGGCACCGCTGCCAGCACGTCTTTGGCGGACACCCGCTCCCCTGTCGTGACCGCCGAACCGCCCTCGACCGCGGCCACCAACGAACCGACGTCGATGCCGCCGAGCACGCGCGACGCGGTATCAGCGGTCGCACGGCGCAACAGGTGCTCGAGCACCGCCTGCTCGCGGCCTTCCTCGCCGGACTCGAATTCCAGCTTGCCGCGCAGCACGTCGATCACCGTGCCGAGGTCGACCACCCGGGCCACCGGATCGGTCTCCCCCAGCACCGCGCCACGGTGCCGGGCAGCGGCCGCGACGGTCTCGGCCGCCGCGATCGCGAACCGCGCCGACACCCCGGACCGCTGGTCGACCGAATTGGACTCCCGCAGGTAACGGGCAAAACGCGCGATCACCTGCATGAGATAGTCGGGCACCTGCGCGCTCAGGTGCGCTTCCTGAACGATCACGCCCACCTCCGCGTCGAGCTCTAGCGGGTAGTGAGTCCGGATCTCTGCGCCGAACCGGTCTTTGAGCGGAGTGATGATGCGACCCCGGTTCGTGTAGTCCTCGGGGTTGGCGCTGGCGACCACCAACACGTCCAGCGACAGGCGCAGCGTGTAACCACGGACCTGGATGTCGCGCTCCTCCATAACGTTGAGCATCGACACCTGGATGCGCTCGGCGAGGTCGGGCAGTTCGTTGACCGCGACGATGCCGCGGTGCGCGCGGGGAATCAATCCGTAGGCGATGGTCTCGGGGTCCCCGAGGCTACGGCCCTCGGCGACCTTGATCGGGTCGATGTCGCCGACCAGGTCCGCAACGCTGGTGTCAGGAGTGGCCAGCTTCTCGGTGTAGCGCTCGCTGCGGTGCTTCCACTCCACCGGTAGGGCGTCGCCAAGTGTGGCGGCCCGCCGGATCGACTCCGGCGTGATCGGCGAGTAGGGATGCTCACCCAATTCGGCCCCGGCGATCACCGGCGTCCACTCATCAAGCAGCCCGACCAACGCGCGTAGCAGCCGGGTCTTGCCCTGACCGCGCTCACCGAGCAGGACAAAGTCATGACCAGCGATCAGTGCCCGCTCCAGCTGGGGCAAGACGGTGTCGTCGAAGCCCAGGATGCCCGGCCAGACGTCACTGATATCTGGGCCTTCGGCCAGCGCGGTCAGCAGATTTTCCCGCATTTCCTGCTTGACGCCGCGTTCACGATGCCCGGCGGCGCGCAGTTCGCCAACGGTGCGGGGGAGGTTGCTCGGTGATGTCACCACTCCACGCTACGACGCGTTGCTCAGATGCGTCATGCGCACGGCGTTCGCGGCAGGCTTATTGACGCGTGGCGCACCTGGCTCAGTGGGCGAAGTGGCGTGCTCCGGTGAGGTACAACGTGACGCCGGCGTTGGCCGCCGCCGCGGTCACCTCGTCGTCGCGCACGGATCCTCCCGGATGCACGACCGCCTTCACTCCGGCAGCGGCCAGCGTCTCGAGTCCGTCGGGGAACGGGAAGAACGCATCCGAGGCCGCGACCGCGCCGCGGACTCGGTCGCCACCGCGTTCGACGGCCAGCCGAGCGGCGTCGACCCGGTTCACTTGGCCCATGCCGACGCCGATGGTGGCGCCGCCGGCGGCGATCACGATCGCATTCGACTTGACCGAGCGGCATGTTCGCCACGCAAAGACCAGGTCGGTCAGCGTCGCCGGATCGGCAGGTGATCCAGTCGCCAGGGTCCAGTTCGCCGGGTTGTCACCGTGCGCATCGAGCTCGTCGCGTTGCTGCACCAGAAGTCCACCACTGACCGGTCGCAGTTCGGTACCACCGGTCAGCGGCTCTGAGGCCACCAAGACCCGGATGTTCTTCTTACGCGTCAGTACGTCCAGGGCGCCCGGCGCGTAGGCGGGTGCGACGATCACTTCGGTGAAGACTGTGCTCACATACTCGGCCATCTCAAGGCTGACTTCGGTGTTCGCCGCGATCACTCCGCCGAAGGCGCTCAGCGGGTCGCATTCGTGGGCCTTGCGATGTGCGTCCGCGACCGATTCCGACGAGATTGCGATCCCACATGGGTTGGCGTGCTTGATGATTGCCACGCAAATCTGTTCGTGGTCAAAGGCGGCCCGCCAGGCCGCGTCCGCATCGGTGAAATTGTTGTACGACATGTCTTTTCCGTGCAGCTGCTCGGCCTGCGCCAGGCCCGGCCAGGCACCGGGGTCGCTGTAGAGGGCCGCCTGCTGGTGCGGGTTCTCGCCATAGCGCAGCATCGCCGAGCGGCGCCAGCTGCGGCCGAACCACTTGGGAAACGCCGTTGGCGGATGTTCGGGCGCCAGCGTCGACTCCATCCAGCTCGCCACCGCAATGTCGTATTCCGCGGTGTGCTGAAATGCCAGCGATGCCAGCCTTTTGCGCTCGGCGAGAGTGAATCCGCCGTGATGTACCGCGGCGAGCACTCCGTCGTATCCGAGCGGGTCGGTGATCACCGCCACGCTGGGATGGTTTTTAGCGGCCGCTCGGACCATCGACGGTCCGCCGATGTCGATCTGCTCGACGCATTCGTCGATGCCCGCGCCGGAGTCGACGGTTTCGCTGAACGGATACAGGTTGACGACGACGAGTTCGAACGCCGAAATCCCGAGTTGCTCGAGTGCCGCGGCGTGCTCGGGTTTGCGTAGATCGGCCAGCAGGCCGGCATGCACTCGCGGGTGCAGGGTCTTGACGCGGCCGTCGAGCACCTCGGGAAAGCCGGTCAGCTCCTCCACCCGCGTCACCGGAATCCCTTTTTCGGCAATGGCCTTCGCGGTTGATCCGGTCG
Source organism: uncultured Actinomycetota bacterium (assembly GCA_963784665.1). Lineage (GTDB taxonomy): Bacteria > Actinomycetota > Actinomycetes > Mycobacteriales > Mycobacteriaceae > Mycobacterium. Next base: position 391,049 of record CAWASA010000010.1, on the reverse strand, counting down.
AGACGATCTCGACGCCCGCCGCAGCCAGGCCCTCGGCAAGTTCGATGAGCCCCGTCTTGTCGTACACACTGATCAACGCGCGGCGGATCGGCCTTTTGGCCATCTCTCGCCAGTCGTCGGTGCTCATGCTGTGCTCATCCCAGGGTCGCCTTTCGTCCGATCGTCGCGTTTCGTCCGACCAAGGTCAGGCCGCCGGTCGCGATCGCGGCCACCACGTCCACCAGAAGCTTCCGTTCGGTGACTTTGATGCGTTCATGCAGAGTCTCTTCGCTGTCGCCGTCGAGCACCGGAACGGATTGCTGCGCCAATATCGGCCCGGTGTCCGTACCGGCATCTACCAGGTGCACCGTACAGCCTGTGACCTTCACACCGTAGGCCAACGCGTCGGCCACGCCGTGCGCACCCGGGAAAGCCGGCAGCAGCGCCGGATGAGTATTGATGATACGTCCGTAGAACCGCGAAAGAAACTGTGACCCAAGGATTTTCATAAAGCCAGCTGACACGATGAGATCGGGTGAGTGCGCGGTCGTGGCATTGGTGATGGCAGCATCCCAGGCGTCACGTTCGGGGTAGTCGCCGAGACGGACGGTGAAGGTGGGCACTGACGCCGCTGCGGCGATCGCGGTGGCCACGCAGTCGCGATCGGCCCCGACCGCAACCACCCGAGCCGGGTAGTCGCCGACGGCTGCGTCGATCAGTGAGCGCAGCAGCGAACCGGTGCCCGATGCCAGCACCACCACCCGCGCCGGTGCACTCGGGGGCACATGGAGCGGTTCGGCCACATCGAGAGCCTAGTCGGGCGACGATGGCGGCCGCGCGAGCGGCCGCAGGTGGGGGCACCCCCAGCCGCGCAGCGGCTAGGGGGCGAGCCGGACAATCAGACACAGCCGGAGCCGCCAGTGCGGCCTGACCGCGGCGGGCAGAACGGCTAATCTCCCGGCTCGCGCTCGGTCGCACTCGGCTCCGGTTCATCGGAGGGTGGCGCATCGTCGACGTCACTGACCGGCACGTCGTGATCGCCGGAGTCGTCCGGCGACTGATCGTCGGGCGACTGATCGTCCGGCTCCTCGAATAGACCCGCGAAGTCCGCCGGTTCGTCGGCCGCTGCAGCCGGCGCGGGTTCGGGCTTGGGCCGCCTGGGCCGACGCCTGATGCCGCCGGCCATCACCACCGTGACCCCGCCAACGACCACGAACCAGAACAACACACCGATCAGCAAAGCGCCCTGGTCGACGCCGACATGGCCGAAGTTGCCCAGCTGACCGCTGCCGCCGTATGCGAGCAACGACATCGCCAACGCCCCGGCGACCGAGGCGACCAGGAGTTTGGCCATGGCCGGAACAAGCGGCAGCGCACGCCGAGCACATTGTTGTCCAACCGCCACACCGGCCGACGCGCCGACGATGAGCAGCGCAACCCACACCGGACCCAGCGGCGGCCTGGGGGCCGCGGCCAGGATCGGCAGCGCCGGCATGTCGCCGCCGAAAACGGTGAACGAACTGAACGTCGCGAAACCGAGATGAGCACTGGACCCGACCGCGATCGCCGAAGTGGCGACAATGACGTTGGGCGCGTACAACATCGACAGCACCGTGAGGCTGAACTGGCCGAATATCGAATCGGTGATCCCGTAAAGGTCTTGCATCGTCGCCCAATGCACAACCAGCGACCCCGCGGTCACCAGGCCGGAGAGCCCGACCAACGCCAACACACCAGCGGACGCGGCGCGCAGGGAATCACCCAGCCAAGTGGGCAGCGACAATGCCGCCAACGCACGTCGTCCCACCCGCGACCACACACCGATTGCGGCACCGATGGCATGCACCACAAGGACGCTGAGGAATGCGCGCAGCGCGCCGGGTGTCTGGAGCTCGGTGATCACCGACGACGCGTCATGGATAACCGCCAGTGCGATCGCCGCCATCAGCAAGGGGCCGCCCAGCGCCGACGCGACAACCCAGCGGACCACCAGCCACGACGAATACGGAGAGATGGCCCGGCCTGTGCTGCGCGCCGTAGCCCACACCATCAACAGCACGGGCAGCAGTGGCATTACGCCCAGTTCGCGGCCACCGATCGAGATGGGCACCTGGTGCACGCCCAGCCACATACTGGCGATGGCCCCCAACGCGCCGGTCATGTCGCTGTTGGCGATCAACAACTGAAGCAACGTGACCGCGGCGATGATGACCAATGCCAACGCCCCCGGGCCGAACGCGACCTTGACAAGGTCACGCGCCTGGCGAGCGCCCGGCGCCCGGTTGTCCTCCACCCGTGTCACTCTTGGCGCATGTCTCCGACTAGGCGGCAGAGCGCACGGTTAGGCCGGCGCTGGCCCAGATGGTGATGAAGGCGACTGCTGTTGTTCCTGGCCGTACGACTGCTGGCCCCCGCTCTGGTTGTAATTGGCCGGAGCCGAACCCGCCTCGGATCCCGCGCCTCCCGCACCGACCGAAGGTGGCGGGCTGAAGCTGGGGAAGCCGGTGGGCGGCGTGGACGAGCCGTGCTGCTGCGCTGACGGTTGGGGTCCCGACTGCGCGCCGAAACCGCCGGTCGGGACCGCGCTTTGGGTCGGAGCCTGGCTCGACGGATAACCGCCGTACTGCGAGCCATATCCGGAATGCTGTGGCGACTGCTGCTGGCCCGGGTGCTGCTGGGCGCCCGGCTGACCGTAATACGGCTGTTGTCCGTACTGCCCGTATTGCCCGTATTGCCCGTACTGCGCGTAAGGGTCGTATTTGGGTCGCGGCGCCGGCGCGGTGATCACACCCGCATCCAACAGAACCACGACAACCGCGGCGATCGCTTGGAGCACGCTGCAAGCCACCAGGGGCCACATCGCCCAGCCGATGGCGAAACCGCTGGGCGTGTTGACGGTCTCGGCGATGGCCAGCAACGCACCCAGGACCGCGACCACCGCGACCACTCCCACATAAGTCTTGGCCTTAGGCAGCAGGCTCACCGCGGCGAGCAGCGCGGCCAGTACCGCAATGATGACCGCGGTGCCGGCATCACCGGCACGTCCACCGGCGGCCGGACCAAGATCGGCGCCGAGGGTAAAAGTGGGTCCGAAATTCAGCAGATACACCGCCAGGCCGAGCGCCACCACCGCGATGTTCAGATACAGCGCAAGCTTGCTTGTACCGTCGTCGTCCTTGGCGAACGATGGTGTGGCGCCCGCGTACGAACCGCCGGGCGGCGCTGGTTGATATCCGGGGCTACCGGGCGAGTAGGTCATGGCTCCTCCTGTTGCTTCCAGTGCCTTGAAGTGCCTCAGCGGCGCCACAGTTGCATTGCGACGCTGTGCTTCCAGGCGCGCCGTTCCATAAACGCCGTGACATCCCGGCGGTTGCGTTGCGACGCGATCGATCAACCACGCTAGCGCACGCACGGCCGCCTGTGCCGGGGCGACCGGCTGGGACATGGGACCAGCGCCAATCGGTGCCGCGGATCTCCGGTGAAACGGTCAACACCGCAGCAGCTTGCTCACCACAGGTAGAACACGTTCTAATTCTCTGCATGGATTACGGGCTTGTGCTTTTTACCAGCGACCGTGGCATCTCCCCGGCGGCAGCCGCCAGGCTTGCCGACGACCACGGCTTCCAGACGTTCTACGTGCCAGAACACACCCACATCCCGGTCAAGCGCGCCGCGGCCCACCCGACGACCGGTGACGCGTCGCTGCCAGACGACCGGTACATGCGCACGCTAGACCCATGGGTAAGTCTGGGTGCGGCCTGCGCCGTCACGTCGCGGGTGCGGCTGTCCACCGCGGTTGCGCTGCCCGTCGAACATGACCCGATCACGTTGGCGAAAAGTATCGCCACCCTTGACCATCTGTCCGGCGGACGGGTCAGCCTCGGCGTCGGGTTCGGGTGGAACACCGACGAGCTCGCCGACCACGGCGTCCCGCCCGGGCGGCGCCGCACCATGTTGCGCGAATACATCGAAGCGATGCGGGAGTTGTGGACAAAAGAGGAAGCCGCCTACGACGGCGAGTTCGTCAAATTCGGACCCAGTTGGGCCTGGCCCAAGCCCGTGCAGCCACATATTCCGGTGCTGGTGGGTGCGGCCGGAACCGAGAAGAACTTCAAGTGGATCGCCCGCAGCGCCGACGGCTGGATCACCACTCCCCGCGACTTCGAAATCGACGGCCCGGTGAAGCTGTTGCAGGACACTTGGGCGGCCGCCGGCCGCGAAGGCGCTCCGCAGATCGTGGCGCTGGACTTCAAGCCGGTGCCCGAGAAACTGGCGCGTTGGGCCGAGCTCGGGGTGACTGAGGTGCTGTTCGGCCTGCCGGACCGTTCCGCAGACGAGATCGCCGCCTACGTAGAACGGCTGGCCGGCAAGCTCGCCGCTCTGGTCTGACGTCCTGCCCCGTCGTACGTCGAAACTTAAACCACTGCGACCGTCTCCGGCGTCGTGTGCGTGGTTTAAGTGTCGCGAAACAGTCAGCGCGTTAGGCCAGAGTGCAGCGGTTGCCGTAGTCGAAGGCGCGCACCCGGACCGCACGTCCGAGGGGGTCGCCGTCGGTCAGCAGCGCGATCAATTCGTCGTCTTCAGTGGTCGACAGGAACCGGCTGCCGTCGTCCAGCCGGCCGATGACGATCCCGGTCGGGCGTCCGCCGTCGCGCCGGACCGTATAGGTTTCGACGATGGCGTGGCCGTCGGCGTGCTCGGTCACCGGCTGGGTCGGCCAACTGTCGATCTGCGCCTGCAACTGCGTGCTGCGGTCCGGCTTCCATGCCACGGCAGTTGTGGAGTAAACGCCGACCGAGTACTTGCTCAGGATGCCTCCGTTAGCGCCGACGAGACCGAATTGTCCTGGCATAGAACGCATTTGGACTACCGTCTCAGCAACTGCGTGCATCGAATAGTTGTTGCCCGCGCCGCCGAAGAACGGCAACCCGCCGGTCAAAGTCAGGCCGCGCGGATCGTCGGGCGCAATGCCCATGCCGTCGCAAATATTGAACACCGGCACCGGAAAGCAGCTGTACAGATCGAAGGTGGCGACGTCGTCGATACCGATCCCCGCCATGGCCAGCGCCTCGCGCACCGCCATGACGGCCGAGGGGGCGTGCCCGAGATCCGGGCGCACCAGCAGGGCCTGCTCCTCGAGGTCGGCGTGCCCGTGCAGGTACACCCACTTCTCCTCGGGCACTCTCAAGCGACGCGCCGCCTCAACCGACATCAGCAGCGCCGCGGCACCCTGATTGACCTGGTCGCGCGCGACAAGCAACCGGGGGTAGGGCTCCGAGATCATCCGGTTGCGCTCGGACACGGTGATCAGTTCGTCGACGGTGCGTTCGACCGGCGCGGCGGCGAACGGATTGCTGGCAGCGATCTTGGTGAAGGGCGCGAACAGCTCACCCATCTGCCGCCGATACTCCGCAGGCCCCAGGCCGGTCCCCGCCCGTCGGGCGTTCTCTAGCAACCCGTACTGCGTCGGCGCATCGATCAGGCCGTGAACCACCGTGTAGCGCGAGATGAGCCCGTCGATGCCCTGGCCGCGGTCTTCCAGGGCCCCATCCACCGTCTCGGTGAAGTCTGGCTTGGCTGACCCCTTGGTGGCCCGCGCGAAGTGTCGCAACGTCGACGTCGCGTCCGAGCCGAAGACCAGGGCGACCGTCGAACGGCCCGCGGCGATCTCTGCGGCCAACTCGCTGATCAGATGCTGGGGTCCCTGCCCCCCGACGATCTCCAGAATCGCGCGGGCGGGTTCGGCGCCGATGCGATTGGCCACGGATCGCGGGTAGTTGTTGGACCGCCCCAGCGGAGCCGTGGCGACCGGCCCGGAGATCTCGAATTGCCTGACGCCGGCCACGGTGTCGACGGCCCCAGCCACCGCATCGAAGTCACCGCATGAGTCGACGAGGGCGGCCCGGGCAGCGGCGGCAGCCAACTCCACGGGTGACATCCCGCGGTAACCGGCATCATCGATGCGCTCCGCGGACTGCCCAACACCGACGACGACGGGCGTGTGCGGGTCCAAGGTCACGTGCGCCGCTCCTCCTCACCGCTTAGCTCTGCATCGTCGCCGGCGCGGGTCACGTGAGGAACCTCGTCAAAGGCTGCTCAGGATCTCCCGGGCCAGCGCCGCCGTCTCCGATGGGGTCTTGCCGACCCGGACGCCGGCCGCCTCCAGGGCGTCCTTCTTCGCGGCTGCGGTGCCCGACGAGCCGGACACGATGGCGCCCGCGTGGCCCATCGTCTTGCCTTCCGGCGCGGTGAATCCCGCGACGTAGCCGACGACCGGCTTGGACACGTTGGCCTTGATGAAGTCGGCCGCGCGCTCTTCGGCGTCGCCGCCGATCTCGCCGATCATCACGATGATCGTGGTGTCGGGATCCTTCTCGAACGCCTCGATGGCGTCGATGTGGGTGGTGCCGATCACCGGGTCGCCGCCGATGCCGATGGACGTGGAGAAGCCGAGATCGCGCAGCTCATACATCATTTGGTAGGTCAGGGTGCCGGACTTGGATACCAGCCCGACTGGGCCCGGGCCGGTGATATTGGCCGGGGTGATGCCCACCAGCGCCTGGCCCGGGGTGATGATTCCGGGACAGTTCGGGCCGATGATGCGGGTCTTGCCCCCCTTGTCCAGGTTGTAGGCCCACGCATATGCGCTGTCCTGCACCGGAATTCCCTCGGTGATGACCACCAGCAGCGGGATCTCGGCGTCGATGGCCTCGATGATGGCGTCCTTGGCGAACCTGGGCGGGACGAAGATGATCGAGACGTCGGCACCGGTCTTTTCCATTGCCTCCGCGACGCTGCCGAACACCGGCAGCTTGACGATCCTGCCGCCCTTGTCCTCATGCGTGACGGTGGTGCCCGCTTTGCGGGCGTTCACACCGCCGACGATTTGCGTGCCCGCCTTGAGCATGCGGGCGGTGTGCACGGTGGCCTCGCTGCCGGTGATGCCCTGGACGATGACCTTGTTGTCCTTGTTCAGAAAGATCGACATATTCACACGTCCTTTCTCAGTGTCGACCCGCTACGACCGGCTTCGCCGCTCTTGCGATCGCCACGTCAGGCGCTCGCCAGCTCGGCGGCCTTGTCGGCGGCCTCGTCCATCGTCGGCACCAAGGTCACCAGCGGGTGGTTGGCCTCGGTGAGGATGCGACGGCCTTCCTCGACGTTGTTGCCGTCGAGGCGCACCACCAGCGGCTTGTTGGCCTCGTCTCCCAGGATCTCCAATGCCTTGACGATCCCCGTGGCCACCGCGTCGCACGCGGTGATGCCGCCGAAGACGTTGACGAACACACTCTTGACCTGTTCGTCGTTCAAAATGACGTCCAGCCCGGCGGCCATCACCTCCGCGGAGGCGCCGCCGCCGATGTCGAGGAAGTTGGCCGGCTTGACTCCCCCGTGCTTCTCACCGGCATAGGCGACGACGTCGAGGGTCGACATCACCAGGCCGGCGCCGTTACCGATGATGCCGACCTCACCGTCGAGCTTGACGTAGTTGAGGTTGTGCTCCTTGGCCTTCAACTCGAGCGGGTCGGTGGACGCGCGGTCCTCGAACTCGGCGTGCTCGGGGTGACGGAAGTCGGCGTTGGCGTCGAGGGTGACTTTGCCGTCCAGGGCCAGGATTTGGTCGTCGGGGGTGCGAACCAACGGGTTGACCTCGACCAGGGTCGCGTCCTCACCGACGAAAAGCTCCCACAGCTTGGCGATGGTGACCGCGGCGGCGTCGAGCACCTCGGCCGGCAGGTGGCCCTGCTCGGCGATGGAACGCGCGGTCGCCAAATCGACGCCCTTGACGGCGTCCACCGGGACTTTGGCCAGCCGGTCGGGCTTGGTGGCGGCCACTTCTTCGATTTCCATGCCGCCCTCGACCGAGCACATGGCGAGGTAGGTGCGGTTGGCGCGGTCGAGCAAGAAGGAGATGTAGTACTCCTCGGCGATGTCGCTGGCCTCGGCGACCAACAGTTTCTGGACGATGTGGCCCTTGATGTCGAGGCCCAGGATGTTCTTGGCGTGTTCATAGGCGTCTTGCGGCGTCGCGGCGTATTTGACGCCACCCGCCTTGCCACGCCCACCGACCTTCACCTGCGCTTTGACCATCACCGGACGACCGATTTCGGTGGCGATATCCCGCGCGCCCTCGGCGGTGTCGGTCACCCGACCGGGCGTGCTAGGTACGTTGTGCTTGGCGAACAATTCTTTTGCTTGATACTCGAAAAGGTCCATGGGCTCACTGTCTTCGCTCGGCTTACTGCTAGGCCTGTACGTACAGCGGTGCCGGATTCGGCAACTCGCACGGAGGAACTGTATCCACACGCGAAATGGCTGCTACCGTCGCGTCCGCCGATGTGGCACAGCTCACGGCGCACCGGCAGACCCTAGCGGTGATCCAAATCACAATTCGCATCGGTTTTTGCAACGAGGTTGCCAGTTCCGTGAGTTAACGGATACCGTCCTAGGGTCCAGATAACGTTATGGTCACGATACGAGGACATTTCAGCTTGTCCCAGCACCGTTTCGCTCGTTCCGTCCAGGCGGGAGCGGGCCGTGCCCACCGCGACCGCTGGGTGCCGCCCCACCGCAATGAAGTCACCGAAATCCTGCCGCTCGACGGCTTCAACCTCGGTGACCTGGACTTCCGTGACGACGTCGGCGATCTCGGTGACCTGGACTTCAGCAGCGACGCCACCTTCGACAACGAAGCGCAAGTGCTGCTGGCGCCCGAGCTCGACGATCTGAACGACACAGACAACCTAGCCCCGCTGTGGCTGGCCGCCCCCACCGAGGTTCTGGCGCGTGTGACCGTCGAGCCCGGCACCGAGCCGCTTCTCGATCGCTCGCATGTCACCGACGTCATCGGGGTGGCACGGCGCGGCGGACAGCATCGTAAGGAACCGACCAGCGCGGCCCGGGGCCGCCTGCTGATCTCGGCAATGGCCGCCGGCGCGGCGGCTGCGGCGGCCCACACGGCCACCAGCCACGCTGATACTCCCAAGACTGAGGCTGTGCTGACCGCCAACGCGTCGGCGCTGACCGGTGGGGCCGGCAGCAACACCATCCGTGGCGCCCAGGTGATCGCGGTTCAGCCTGCGGCGACTGCCGCGCTTCATAACCAGGAGCTCGCTAAGGGCGTCGCCTTCGCGAACGATCGCGCTCAGCGCGAGGCGCGATTACAGCAGCCGCTCTATGTCATGCCCACGAAGGGCATCTTCACCTCCAACTTCGGATACCGCTGGGGCGTGCTGCACGCGGGTATCGACCTCGCCAACTCGATCGGAACACCGATCTTTGCGGTGTCCGACGGTGTTGTCATCGACGCCGGGCCGGCCGCCGGCTACGGGATGTTGGTGAAGCTGCGCCATGCCGACGGCACGGTCACCCTCTACGGCCATATCAACACCACGCTGGTCAGCGTCGGTGAGCGCGTGATGGCCGGCGACCAGATCGCCACCATGGGTAACCGGGGTAACTCCACCGGCCCGCACCTCCATTTCGAGGTGCTGCTGGGCGGCACCGAAAGAATCGACCCCGTGCCGTGGCTCGCTAAGCGTGGTCTTAGCCTCGGCAACTACGCTGGCTGAGGTGACCGCGCCGAACCAGCCTCCTGCTGATCAGCGCCCGCCCGAGCCCGCGTCACCCTCCGACTCACCGACGCGGATCATCCGGCGTGCGCCGACCGGACCGATTCCCACAGCGCCGGAGTCCCCGACCACTCACATTCCTCCACAATCACCGTCCTACCCGGCCGGCCCCAGTTTGGGACGACGAGGAGATTTTGCAGGCGTGCCGGCCCATGAGCCGAGCGACCGGACGGCCGTTGCCGCCTGCGCGGTCAGCATCGTCAGCGGGTGGGCCACGTCGGTGGTGGCCACCGACCTGATCGCCGGCTGGTGGAGGACCGACCGCGTGTTTTGCATCGCGATCGCGTTCCTCGCCCTGGTGTTCGCCTCCACCACGATTTCGGGTGTGATCATGTTGTTGCGGCGGCGATCGATCAGCCGCTACCTTCTGCTGGCCGGCGCCGTAGTCGCTTTTCTAACCTACCTCGGGGTGTTCATCGCTGGTGCCCGTGTCGCGTGGATCGTGCACCTGCTACCGGTGTTGCCGATCGCCACGGTGGTGCTGGTACTGCTGCCTGAGACGAAACGCTGGGTGGAGGCCGAGTAGCCGAGGTCTTCGTCGTCGGGCTAGAGCTTGCTGATCGGGGCGTGGTTGTGCATCAGCTTCACCCGTCCTGCGCTGCCGAAGTCGATCAGCGACATCGCCGATTCGCCGACGCCAGAGACTTCCTCAACCCGGCCCAGCCCGTACTTGTCGTGAGTCACCCGATCGCCGGGCTCCAGTACCAGCAGCGGGCGTTTGCTCGCCGCCGAACGGGTCGGCGCCGCGCGCGGCGTACCGAACCGGCCGGCGCCGCTCACCGGCGCGCTGAACGACGGGGCCGGTGCGGTGCGCCGCCAGTCGACCAGTTCTTGCGGAATCTCCCTGACGAACCGCGATTCCGGGTTGAGCATTGGCTGTCCCCAAGAAGACCGGACGATGGCCCGGCTCAGGTACAGCCGCTGACGAGCCCGGGTGATGCCGACGTAGGCCAGCCGCCGCTCCTCGGAGAGTTCGCCTGCGTCGTCCAGCGCCCGCATGTGCGGGAACATCCCGTCCTCCCAGCCGGTGACAAACACCACCGGAAACTCCAAGCCCTTCGCGGTGTGCAACGTCATCAGCGTGACCACGCCGGAACTGTGCTCGGGGATTTCATCGGCGTCGGCCACCAGCGACACCCGTTCCAGGAACTCCGCCAGCACACCGGTGTCCGGCACGTCTTCGTCTTCAGGGGTTCGCAAAGACTCGTCCAGCGCGACCGCATTCGCCCGATCCGTGCTGAATTCGTGTGCCACACTGACCAGTTCATTGACGTTGTCCAGGCGGGCCAGATCTTGCGGATCGGTGGATGATTCCAGCTCCCTGCGGTATCCGGTGCGTTCGAGCACCGACTCGACCAGATCACCCAGATCGTCATCGAGGCGGCCCCTCAGGTCGTCAAGCAGCTCGACGAAACCCGCGATCGCCTTCTCCGCGCGGGAATTCAACATCGGCACTTTGCCTTCCGCTGCGGCCACCAGCGCGTCGGCGAAACTGGCGCCGGTGTTCTCGGCGTACACGGCCACACAAGCCTCGGCACGATCGCCGATGCCCCGGCGCGGCGTGTTGAGGATGCGCCGCATGCTGACCGCATCGCCGGGGTTGTCCAGCACCCGTAGATAGGCGACGATGTCGCGAATCTCCTTGCGCTCGTAAAAGCGCACTCCCCCAACGACTTTGTACGGAATTCCGGTGCGGATGAACAACTCTTCGAACGACCGCGACGAGTTGTTGGTGCGATAGAAGACGGCCACGTCGTCGTAGGTGATCTCGCCCCGATCGACGAGCGCATCGATCTCCTCGGCCACAAACCGGGCCTCGTCGTGTTCGTTGTCGGCGACGTAGCCGACGATCAGCTCGCCGGCGCCGGCATCGGTCCACAGTCGTTTATCACGGCGCCCGGAGTTGCGAGCGATCACCGAGTTGGCCGCCGACAGAATGTTCTGCGTCGACCGGTAATTCTGTTCCAGCAGAATCGTTGTCGCGTCAGGATAGTCGCGTTCGAAGTCCTCAATGTTGCGTATCGTGGCGCCGCGGAAGGCATAGATCGACTGATCGGCATCGCCGACCACGCACAATTCCGCCGGCGGCACATCGTCAGCTGAAGGGTCGGGCGAATCCCCCGCGTCGCGACCAACCAATTCCCGCACCAAGACGTATTGCGCGTGATTGGTGTCTTGATACTCGTCGACCAGGACGTGCCGGAACCGCCGCCGGTAATGCTGCGCAATCTGCGGGAAAGCCCGCAGCACCGCGACGGTTTCGCCGATCAGGTCGTCGAAGTCCAGCGCGTTGGCCACCCGCAGCCGCCGCTGGTATTCGCCGTAGACGCTTGCCACGGTGCGGGCCAAGTCGTCGGAACCATCCGTCAGGTTGGCCACAGCCTGGGCGGGGTCGATCAGCTCGTTCTTCAGGTTAGAGATGGCATTGGCCAGCAGCCGTGGCGAGTAACGCTTGATGTCGAGCCCCATGTCGCGGCCGATCATCTGCAGCAGACGCCGTGAATCGTCGGCGTCATAGATCGAAAAGTTGGAGTTGAGGCCTTCGATCAGTGAGGCCTGGTTGCGCAGAATGCGCACACAGGTCGAGTGAAACGTGGACACCCACATTGCGCGGGCCCGGTTGCCAACCAGCCGCACCACCCGTTCACGCATCTCGGCTGCGGCCTTATTGGTGAAGGTGATGGCCAGAACCTGACCAACCCCGACGCCCCGCGCTGCGATCAAGTAGGCGATACGGCGCGTCAACACCGCGGTCTTGCCCGAACCCGCCCCCGCCACGATCAGCAGCGGGGAACCCTCGTGCACCACCGCCTGGCGCTGTTGCGGGTTGAGGCCGGCAAGCAGCTGGTCTGCTTCGGGGGCCGGCTTGGCATCGGTTGCGTACACACTCATGTCAGTCCAAACTTACCGCCGCCCACCGACGGCGGTTGGCCAGGCTCCGCGGCATTTCCAACATTTGTTTGCCCATTTCGCCCACCGCATCGGTCTACACCGGGTTGAGGCCTTCGAGTTTGACTGCTGGACAAGAGAATCCAGGCCAGAAAGCAACCACCACTTGACGTCGTCCACGACTGGAGCCCGGCTGCCGCCACCTGCCTCCGCGCAGCATGACGGCCGGTTTTTGGCATAGTTTTGCGCGGGCGCGGCCCTTAGTGGCACACTCGGTTAGTGCTCAACGCGCAGCGCCATCGGCAGTTCTCGACCCACGAGTGGCCCCGAGACTGGATCAGCCGATTTTTCTACGGGTACCGGCCAGCGGTGCCCGTGGTCTAACTGCTTCCGCAGAGCCCCGTGGTCCGCTTCCGGATTCGGGGCTCGTCTCTTTTGTGAGGCCCGATACCGGATGAGACCAGAACCCCCACATCACGAGAACGCGGAGTTGGTAGAAATGAACATTGAAATGGTGGATACCGAACAGCTGGCCAACATCGAAGAGCTGCGCGAAGAGATCGACCGGTTAGACGCCGAGATCCTCGCCGCGGTCAAACGGCGCGCCGAAGTGTCCCAGGTAATCGGCAAGCTCCGAATGGCGTCCGGCGGCACCCGGCTCGTCCACAGCCGCGAGATGCAGGTCATCGAGCGCTACAGCGAGCTCGGCCCCGAGGGTAAGGATCTGGCGATCCTGCTATTGCGCTTGGGCAGAGGCCGGCTCGGCCACTGACTCCGCCGCTACTGCTGACCGCGAGCTCGGCGACCTCCTCTGCGTGGTCTCGACAGGGCCGCGGAGCGAGCGCACCACCCACTGCTGGGATTGGGTGCGCGGTTGCACGCCATGAAGCCCGACCTGCAGCGAGTGCCGGGCGCCCGCCAGACCTGGCTCCGTCGCATCAGACGGCGTTAGGGTCGAACCATGACCTCCGTGCAAACCATCCCCGACATCACCGCCACCCGGGCGTGGGACGCCCTGCGCAGGCATCACGAACAAATCGGCGAAACCCATCTACGCCAGTTCTTCGACGAAGATCCCGATCGTGGCCGCGAGCTCACCGTCTCAGTTGGCGACCTATACATCGACTACAGCAAACACCGCGTCACCCGAGAGACACTGCGGCTACTGGTCGACCTGGCACGGTCGGCTAACCTCGAAGAGCGTCGCGACCAGATGTTCTCCGGTGCACACATCAACACCTCGGAGGATCGCGCGGTATTGCACACCGCACTGCGGATGCCCCGGGACGCCGAACTGATCGTCGACGGCCGAAACGTCGTCGAGGACGTACACGCCGTGCTGGACGCCATGGGCGACTTCACCGACCGGTTGCGCAGCGGTGAATGGACCGGGGCCACCGGGAAACGGATCAGCACCGTCGTCAACATCGGCATCGGTGGGTCAGACCTGGGTCCGGTGATGGTCTACCAGGCACTGCGCCACTACGCGGATGCCGGGATTTCGGCGCGCTTCGTCTCCAACGTCGATCCGGCCGACCTGATCGCCACCCTCGCTGACTTAGAGCCTGCCACAACGCTTTTCATCGTCGCATCGAAGACTTTTTCCACGCTGGAAACCTTGACTAACGCGACCGCCGCACGCCGCTGGCTGACCGACGCACTCGGCGACGCCGCGGTGTCCAAGCATTTCGTGGCCGTCTCCACCAACAGGCGCTTGGTCGACGACTTCGGTATCAACACCGACAACATGTTCGGGTTCTGGGACTGGGTCGGCGGGCGTTATTCGGTGGATTCGGCGATCGGCCTGTCGGTGATGGCCGCGATCGGCCGGGAAGCCTTCGCTGATTTTCTGTCCGGATTCCACATCGTTGACCGACATTTCAAGACCGCCCCGCTGGAGTCCAACGCGCCTGTGCTGCTCGGCCTGATCGGACTGTGGTACTCCAACTTCATGGATGCACAATCGCGTGCCGTGCTGCCGTATTCCAACGACTTGGCACGTTTTGCGGCCTATCTGCAACAGCTGACCATGGAATCCAACGGCAAGTCGACGCGCGCCGACGGCACTCCGGTCACCACCGACACCGGTGAAGTCTTTTGGGGCGAGCCGGGAACCAACGGCCAGCATGCCTTCTACCAGTTACTGCATCAGGGCACGCGGTTGGTGCCGGCCGACTTCATCGGCTTCAGCCAACCCATCGACGACCTGCCCACCGTTGAAGGCACCGGCAGCATGCACGACTTGCTGATGAGCAACTTCTTCGCCCAGACCCAGGTACTGGCCTTCGGCAAAACCGCCGAGGAAATCGCTGCCGACGGCACGCCGGCCGACATCGTGCCGCACAAGGTGATGCCCGGTAACCGTCCGTCCACCTCCATTCTGGCCAACCGGCTCACCCCGTCGGTGCTGGGCCAGCTGATCGCGCTCTACGAGCATCAGGTCTTCACCGAGGGTGTGATCTGGGGCATCGACTCGTTCGACCAGTGGGGTGTGGAGCTGGGCAAAACGCAGGCCAAAGCGCTGCTTCCGGTGATCACCGCTGATGGCTCGCCGACGCCGCAGTCGGACAGTTCAACCGACGCGCTGGTCCGTCGCTACCGGACCGAAAGAGGGCGTACGAGCTGACAGTTAGGCGAACCGTTTGGTCAGCGGGGGCGGCAGCACCCGCATCAACTGCACCAGCGGTGCCCACGGCCACCACGGCACCGCCGCCCGGCCAGGCTCACGCTCAATCGCACCGACCAGTAACTTGACGCCAGTTGCGTTGTCCGCCATGAGCATTGTGCTGTTCGATTTAGCCGTCATTTCCGACTCGATGTAGCCGGGCTCGATCACCGAAACCTTGATGGGGCCCTTGCGGTATTCGGCGCGCAGCGATTCACCCAGTGAGCTCAGTCCCGCTTTGCTTGCGGCGTAGGCGGCCTTGACGCCCGGCACTCCTTTGTTGCCGAGCACCGACGAAATGAGCACCAGGTGCCCCGAACCACTCTTGTGGAACATCTCCAGCGCGGTCTCAATCTGCACCAGCGCAGCCACCAGGTTCGTCTCGATGGTCGCTTTGTTGGCCCACAGCTTGCCCGAGCCGAGCCGGGCGCCCTTGCCGATGCCGGCGTTGACGATGACGCGGTCGATGCCGCCAAGCTCATCGCTCAGTTCGGCGAACACCTTCGGCACCTGCTCGTGGTCGTTGACGTCCAGCGCGGCGACTGCAATCTTGATACCTGGATACTGTTGCGACAGTTCGGCTTTCAGCTCATCGAGCCGGTCGGTACGACGAGCGCACAGCGCCAGGTCGCGACCCTTGGCGGCGAAGGCACGCGCCATCCCGGCGCCCAGGCCGGAACTGGCACCTGTGATGAGGATCTTCTGACGAGTCACCCGGGCAGCATAGCGACCAGGGCCGGCGACTACTTGAGCAGCCGCGACATCCGTCGGTCCGCCAGTACCTTGCCACCCGTCTGGCACGTCGGACAGTACTGGAATGACTTATCCGCGAAGGCAACTTCACGCACGGTGTCCCCGCACACCGGGCAGGGCAACCCGGTGCGGGCATGCACCCGCAATCCGGAGCGCTTCTCGCCTTTGAGCATGGCGGCCCCCTGGCCGACGGACCGGTTCACCGCGTCCGTCAAGACAGACACCATCGCGTCGTGCAGCGTGATGAGCTGTTCGCCGGCCAGCTTCCCGGCTGTCGCGAAGGGCGAGATCTTGGCGACATGCAGGATTTCGTCGCTGTAGGCGTTGCCGATGCCGGCGATCACCTTCTGGTCGGTGATGACGGTCTTGATCCGGCCAGTGTTGCCGGCCAACAGCCCGGCCAGATCGTCGGCGCTGACATCCAGCGCGTCGGGGCCGAGGGCGGCAATTCCGGGCACCTGCTCCGGGTCGTCGACCAGCCACACCGCCAGCCGCTTCTGCGTCCCGGCCTCGGTGAGGTCGAAGCCGGACGCCTCACCGGGCGTGCCCAGGTGCACGCGCAGCGCAATCGGCCCCTTGCCCGGCCGCAGCGGCGCCGCGGCCAGCTTGTCGGACCACCGCAACCAGCCCGCACGCGACAGGTGAGCGATCAACCACAGCTTTCCGGCCTGCAGCCCGAGGTACTTGCCCCACCGGCCGGCCCCGGCAACGGTCTGGCCGTGCAGGGCGCCCGTCGCCGGATCGAAGGTTTTCAGCACCGACAGCGCGACGACATCGATGCGACCGATCGTCAAGCCGATGGCGTGGCGCCGCAAGTGGTCGACCAGCGCTTCGATCTCGGGAAGTTCGGGCACGCGTTCAGTCTGCCGATCGCGCTAGTGAGGTGTCTATCGACCGGTCGGGCTCCCTGAGTAGATAGGTGTCCATGATCCAGCCGTGTCGTGCGCGCGCTTCGGCACGCAGTGCCGCGATGCGGGGACCCACCTCGCCGACAGTGCCTGCCACTAGCAGTTCATCGCCGGTACCGAGGTAGGCGCCCCACCAGATCCGGGTCTGCGCGGGGCAAACCTGAAATGAGCAGTCGGCATCGAGCATCACCACGGCCGAGCCGGACATGCCGTGCTTCCGCAGCTGTCTGCCGGTGGTGATCAGAACCGGTTCACCGACCTCATTGAGGGGGATGCGGTGCCGAGCCGTCAGCGCCTGCACGGCGGTAATCCCCGGGATGACGTCGAAGCTGAAATCGACGTCGGCCGAGACTGCATCAAGGATGCGCAGTGTGCTGTCGTACAGCGAGGGGTCACCCCACGCCAGGAAGGCCCCGACGCCATCGGGCCCAAGTTCCGCGGAGATAGCTGTCGCCCAGACCCGCGCCCGCGCCGCGTGCCAATCCGACACCGACTCGCGGTAGTCGGCGCCGGTCGACCGCTTCGGGTCGGCCAGCTCGACGAAGCGATAACCGGGCTCGCGGATGAACCGAGCGCAGATCTCCCGTCGCAGCGCCACCAGGTCGCTTCTCTCCTCGCCTTTATCCATCGCGAAGAACACCTGCGTGTCGTTGAGCGCTTGGATCGCCTGAACCGTCACGTAGTCGGGGTCCCCGGCACCGATGCCGATCACGTGTACATGCCGACCCAATAAAGTCTCCTGACGCGCGTCGTTGCTCAGGTCAGATTGCCGAACTGAAACCTCAAAGGCCTAGTCGGGACCTCAGGTACCCGATACCATGGGTATTGACTATCTGTTGCGATCTCCCTGCCGTCTGAAGCACTGAAGGGACACCAGCGATGACCACTGCCGTGAAGCCAGGTGGGCCGAGTCGTGAAGAGTTCTCGGACCGTTTGCTGAAAGGCTCGGTGAAAAAGTCCTACGAGCCGGTGGTCGACATCGACTGGGACGCGCCGCTGGACCCGGACAAGTTCTATCTGCCACCGCGGCTGGTGTCGTTATATGACACCCCGATGTGGGACGAGATGACCCGCGAGCAACAAATCGAGCTGTCCCGCCAGGAATTGGTCAACACGCTGTCGGCCGGGATCTGGTTCGAGAACATGCTCAATCAATCGTTGTTGCGCACCATCCTGCATGAGGACCCCACCAGCCGGTCGACGCATTACAAGCTGACCGAGCTGGGCGACGAGACCCGCCACATGGTCATGTTCGGCAAGGCCATCGAGCGCATCGGCGCCAAGCCGATACGCCCACGGCTGTTCCACCGGATGATCATCAACGCCTTGCCGTTGGCGTTCCAGCGGGGCTCGATGCTGTGGGTGGCCGCCCTGATCGGTGAAGAAATCTTCGACTCGCTGCAGCGGCAGATGATGGACGACCCGGAACTGCAGCCAATTATCCAGCGGCTCATGCGCATCCACGTGACCGAAGAGGCCCGCCACATTCAGTTCGCCCGGGACGGTGCGCGCAAGCGTGTCGCCGAAATGCCGCGGTTCAACCGATGGTTCATGGCCAACATCAACGGGCTTGGCGGCTACTTCTTCAACTACTTGTTCAGCAATCCGATCCCGTACGCGCGGGTAGGCCTGGACGCGAAGCGGGCACGAAAGACCGCGCGCACCAGCCCGCACCGCCGCGAAATGCAGGTTGCCGGCTTCGCTCCACTGGCGGCGTTTTTGACCGAGGTGGGCCTGTTGGGCCCGATCGCACGCCGCGGCTGGAAGCGCAGCAGGTTTCTGTGACCCAGACGCCCCGCCTCGCTGAGCCCTGCCACCACGTAGTCATCATCGGCGCGGGTGACGGCGGCCGGAGCGCACGGGCGGCACTGCAGGCAGCCGGCGTCACCGACGTCGTGATGCTCGATAAAGCACCCGGCCCAGCCCTCGACGGGCTGCGGCCCGGCCAGGAAGTCCGCAGTTCAAGGTTCGACGACGATACCGACACCTGGCTGCTGACGACGGCCGGTGGCGAGAGGTTCCAGGCGCATGTCGTCATCGCCGCCTATCGACCGGTGCAGGTCCCGTGGCTGCCGCACATCACCGGACGCGACGACTTCCGCCGACTGTCGTTTCACGCGGCTCAATGGGACCCGGCTTTCGATCCACACGCCAAACGCATCGCGGTCATCGGCGCCGACGCCACCGCCAGTCACCACATTGGGCGGCTGACGGAATCAGCGGCCTCGGTGACCGTCTTCGCGCACTCGCCGCGCCGGATCGTCGATGAGTTGCCATTGCCGGTGACCCGCGCCAAACGCTGGTTACGCCGCCATCTCGGACTTCCCGCAGCCAGCGGGCAAGCACGGCCCGCGCTGGTGGGATCGCCGATCACTGCCATCACCTCGTCCGGCGTCCGCACCCGCGACGGCGTCGACCACTGCGCCGACGCCATCATCTACGGCACCGGGTTCACGATTCCCGACACGATTTCCGACGAGACACTGGTCGGCGCCGGCGGATTGACCGTCCGGCAGGCCTGGTACGACGGCATGGAGCCCTACGTCGGCGTCGCCGTTCATGGTTTCCCGAACTACTTCTTCATCACCGGGCCTGATTTCGGCGCGCAAGCGCGCTACATCGCAGCGTGTGTGCGGCTTATGCAAAGCACCGCCAGCACCCGCCTCGAGGTGCGGCGCAGCAGCCAGCAGGTGTTCAACGAGCGCGTCGTCGTAAAACCCGCCCAACCCCAGCCGGTGGTATCAGCTTTCGGCCTGTCATCCAACGGCGCCGACGACGATAAGACCTACGCCGGCGCGGCGACGCTGACGATCGCCGGCATTCAGCACTCCGTGCGCGTCCGGCTCACCGGCCACTTGGATCCGATCGACGGCCGGTATCACTGGCAGGGAACGGTGTTCAGTCCTGCCTCGCAACCACTACCGGATGAGGTATGCAAGCAGGCACGGACCGCGACGCTGACGGTTGGCGAGCGCAGCGCGCCCGCACGCGTCACCGAACAAACACCGTGGGGCACCCACTCGGTCGCCGGCGTGGGCGCTCCCCCGTACGCGCTGAGCGGCCGCTGAACTGAAACGAACGGCGCCGAGCCGGCCCTGACGCACAGCGGCGCGATTCGGCGCCTTTCCGCTGCTTGTTGCGCCATTTCCGGGTTTGCCATGGAGTTTGGCCACCCGCGCGAAGTGGGTAACCCCGGTGGGTGCGCGGGCTGCGCAGTGGACTCGAACGGCATGTTCGGCGGGTAGACGTCGGTGCTTCGGACGAGTGGGGAGGGGTATGCGGCTCGCTCGTATCTGGACTGCGGCGCGACATGGGTGCAGGGCGGATTACCACAGCCTGAGCTTCCAGGCGGCGTCGCGGCCGCTCCTGAATTAGAGCTTCTGCCGCCGAGGGCGGATACTCAAGCGGTTGGCCCGGAGGAATTCGAGGAGCAGAAGATGGAACCGGACGACAGGACCGAGCTGAAAAGCTGGATTACAACGTCGCATCCATTTTCGACCAAGCCAAGAATGCGGGTGCGATTGGGGCTCGCGCGCTCGCACATCACTGCCTCCCCGGCGGCGGTCAGCGAGGATAGATCCCTGAAAAGGAAGGGGTTGCCGCGGTGAGCTCGGTAGCTGAGTCGTCCAGCTCGCTGGCGGTTGTGACGCGGACGGATCAGTCGGCGGCCGTGCTGACCGTCGCCGGTGTGCTTGATACCGCCAACTCCGCGGCGCTGCGCGACAGCATCATGAAGGCCACGCTCGACAAGCCCTCCGCCGTCATCGTCAACATCACCGCACTCCAAGTGCTCGGGCAATCGGCATGGTCAACCTTCATCGGCGCGCACTGGCAGGTTCAAGCCAAGCCCGACGTCCCGATCGTGTTGGTCTGCGCCCATCGCGCCACCCGCGAGGCGATCACCCGCAGTGGGATCGCCCACTTCATGCCGGTGTACTCGACCGAGAAAGCAGCGATGAAGGCGCTCGGTCAACTCACGCGTCGCACCGTCCGGCGTGCCGATGCCCAGCTGCCTGCGGACCTGACCAGCCTGCGCGAGTCACGTCGGCTGGTCCGCGAGATGCTCACCGCTTGGTCGCAGACCTCGCTCATCCCGGTCGCGTTGGTGGTTGTCAACGTGTTCGTGGAAAACGTGCTGGAACACACCGCCAGCGTTCCGATGATGCGGATCGAGACCGACGGCGCAACAGCGACCATCGCGGTGTCCGACGGCAGCAACGCTCCAGCCCGGCGGCTGCCGTCGCCGGCGATCGGCGTCGACGTATCCGGCCTGGCGATCGTCGACGCGTTGTCCCGCGCATGGGGTAGCACTCCAACCGCCTCCGGCAAGACGGTGTGGGCGGTCGTCGGCCCCGAGAACCAGCTGTAGCCGGACGACGACGCGGCCGTGCGTTAGTTGTGCTCAGCCCTGCGCGCGGGTCAAACTAGAACACGTTCTAATGTCGTGTGACGACCCCTTCCAGGAAGGCAGATGACGTGCGGTTCAGCTTTGCGGAGTCACTGACCGACTCTTCGTTTTACATCCCGCTGGCCAAGGCGGCCGAGGCGGCCGGCTACCACAGCATGACAATCGCCGACAGCCTCGCCTACCCGTTCGAATCGGACTCCAAGTACCCGTACACACCCGACGGCAACCGCGAGTTTCTGGACGGCAAGGAGATCATCGAGGCCTTTGCGCTGACGGCGGCATTGGGCGCGGTGACGTCACGCCTGCGGTTCAACTTCTTCGTCCTCAAGCTGCCCGTCCGGCATCCGGCGCTGACGGCCAAACAGGCGAGTTCGCTGGCCGTGCTGACCGGCAACCGGTTGGGACTCGGTGTCGGCACCAGCCCGTGGCCGGAGGACTACGAGCTGATGGGCATCCCATTCGCGGGGCGCGGCAAGCGGATGGACGAATGCATTGAGATCGTGCAGGGCCTGACCACGGGCGACTACTTCGAGTACCACGGCGCGTTCTACGACATTCCCAAGACGAAGATGACCCCGGCTCCCACCCAGCCGATCCCGATCCTGGTCGGCGGCCATGCCGATGCCGCGCTGCGGCGCGCGGCGCGCCTGGACGGTTGGATGCACGGCGGGGGCAGTGACCCCGAGGAACTCGACCGGCTCATCGCCCGCGTCAAGAAGTTTCGCGAGGAAGAGGGTAAGACCGGTCCGTTCGAGATCCATGTCATCTCGATGGACGCCTACACCGTAGATGGCATCAAGCGGCTGGAGGACAAGGGCGTCACCGACGCCATCGTAGGCTTCCGGTATCCCTACATCCAGGGACCCGATACCGAGCCACTGGAGAAAAAGATTCGCCACCTGGAGCGGTACGCGGAAAAGGTGATCTCGAAAGTCTAACCGTCACAGCGGGTCCCATTTCGGAGCTCGCTTCTCCCGGTGAGCTATTGCTGCCTCGGCCGGATTATTGGTGAAGCCGCTCAGGATCTGGGTGCGGTTCTCCAGCTCGATAGCGTGCCGCAAACTGGGCGCGTCCAGCGCGGCATTGAGGCCAATCTTGGTCTGCCACAAGCCGTATGCGTTGTTCTCGGCGATCGAGCGAGCCAGCTTGACCGCCGCCGGCATCAGGTCATCCGGTGCCACCACCTCGTGTACCAGCTTGATGCGATGGGCCTCAGCCGCGTCGATGATGCGGCCGGTCAGCATGAGTTCTCGCGCGACTCCAGCGCCGACGATTTTCGGCAGCAGGTAACTGGTGCCCATATCCATCGACGAGAAACCCGCCTTGATGAACACCGACCCGAATCTGGCGTGCTCGGAGGCGACGCGGATATCGCAGACCAACGCGAACGCCAAACCACCGCCGACAGCGACGCCGTTCACCGCGGCGATCACCGGAATGGGTAGCTCGTAGAGCCGGGTGAACAGGTTGGCCAGGCGAACCTGAGCGTCGTAGTTGGTCTTAAACGCTGGGCTTGTCGGTTTCGCCTTGGTCCAGGGCTCGCCGGTGCCGCTCAAATCGGCTCCGGAGCAGAACCCGCGTCCAGCGCCGGTCAGGATCGCAACCCTGAATTCGCCCCCGCTGAGCACGTCGAGAGCCTCGTCCATGCCGTCGATCAGCGATCCGTCGATGGCGTTCAGGCAGCTGGGCCGGTTCAGGGTGACGCGGGCGATGTCGTCGTCGAGAGATTCGAGTTCCACAGCGGGCATACCCAAACCGTAGGTGACTTGGGCGTTCACCGACCCGACCTACGGTGGTTTTATCGAACACACATCGAAGGAGAGTAGGCATGGCACGAACCGAGGGCGACACCTGGGACCTGGCCAGCAGCGTGGGGGCCACCGCCACCATGGTCGCCGCGGCCCGGGCGGCCGCGAGCAGAAGTTCGCAGCCGGTCATCACCGATGAGTTCGCCGAGCCGCTGGTCCGCGCTGTCGGAATCGACGTGTTCACCAAGGTGGCCACCGGCGAAATTGATTTCGACGATATCGAGAAGAGTGTCGGATTTCCGCGCATGGTCGATACCTTCGCCGCCCGCGCCCGGTTTTTCGACGACTACTTCGCCGCCGCAGGCTTGGCCGGCTTGCGCCAGATCGTCATCGTGGCGTCCGGGCTGGACGCCCGGCCCTATCGGCTTCGGTGGCCGATCGGGACGACGGTGTACGAGATTGATCAACCCGAGGTGATCGCATTCAAGACTGCGACGCTGTCGGCTATCGGCGCGGCCCCGACCGCCGAGCTCCGCACGGTGGGAATCGATCTGCGAGAAGATTGGCCGCGGGCGCTCCAAGAGGCGGGCTTCGACCCCGCTCAACCAACGGCGTGGCTCGCCGAGGGAGTGCTCATCGGATTTCTCCCGCCTGAGGCCGAGATTCGGTTACTCGACTCGATCATCCCGCTGTCCAGCGAGGGCAGCCGATTCGCCGCCGATTATGGAACGCTCGTCGGGACGGCGGAGGAGTCGCAGCAACAGGCCCGGCGCTCAACCGAGGGCTGGCGCCGGCAGGGGCTCGACATGGACATCGCCGACCTGACCTACCCGGGCGAGCACACCGACGTCGCCGCGCACCTGCACGCGGACGGGTGGGAGACCGCGAGGTACGAACTCACCGACCTCTTCGCCGCTGCCGGGCTACCGGAACTTCACGAAGCCGAGCAACACGCCCCTGCGGCCACGATCAGGTTCGTCAGGGCGATCCGGTCCTGACCGCGAAAGTGCAACTGCCGACGGCCCTTCTCGGGAAACCGGTTGCCAGTTGCACTCTCGCGGTCACGAGGACCGTTTGGCCAGCCACTCGGCCTGCATCACCAGCAGGGCCATTATCTCCAGTTGCGGTGTGTCGGGGTCGAGTTCGCGGTACCGCTGATAGACGTTGACGACGACCCGCTCGGCGTCCAGCCAGGTCGCGTACTCGCCGAGGTCGATGGTGTCGGCGGCCTCGGCCCACGAGAGGCCCTTGCGGTAGGCGGCCTCGGCTTGTTCGGCGACATGGACAAGATAGCCACGGACGCCGCGGATCCCATCCGGATCGGTGACCGGGCCGTGGCCGGGTACCACCGTGGGCGCGTCCAGCGCGATCATCGCGTCGCACGCGGCGACCCAGTTGGCGATCGGGCCGGCCCAGACAATCGGAGTGCAGCCGATGAACAACAGGTCGCCGCCGAACAGCACCCCGGCGTCGGGCACGTGCACCACGGAATCCGCGGCGGTGTGAGCAGGACCGAGGTTCAGCAGATTGACCTGCCGACCGCCGACGTCGACGGCGAGGTCGCGGTCAAACGTCAGGTCGGCGTTGCGCAGCGTGATGCCGCTGAAGTCGAAGTGCCCGAAGCGGTCTCGCGCGTAGGGGGTCGCCACCGGGCCCAGGTTGGCCGTCTGCGCCATGGCCAGCATCTCGGGTGCCATCCCGTGCGCGATCTCCTCAGCGGTGCCCTGCGCGGCGATGATCCGCACCGACGCGTCGAGCAGTTGGTTGCCGTGCGTGTGGTCCCCGTTGGAATGGGTGATCAACGCGTCGGTAATGGGCGCGCCATCGGTCATGGGCTTCATCGCCGTGAGCATTTCGCGGGTCAGCGCCAGGTCGAACAGGGTGTCAACGAGCAGGGAGGCGCCGTCGCCGGCAACCAGCCCGGCGTTGCTCCACCCATAGCCCCCGTCCGGCAGCGTCCATGCCCACACGCGCTCGGCGACCTCGTGCAGCCCGCGGGTGTAGGGCACCTTTGCGGGCGCCCGGTTGACTCGAACGGGGGCGGGCGCGGCATCCGGGTTGCGCCGGGCGGCCAACGGGTGCGGTGCGCTGCTGGCGCGGACAGTTTGTCGGGTCTCCCCCAGCCCCTGGACCCGCAGAGTGACGATGTCGCCGTCGTGCAGCCAGCCGGGGAACGATTCCAGCGCCGTCGGGTTGAGGTGCTCGACAAGGGTGCAGGTGGGCACCGTGCCGGAACCGATGACGTCGCCGGGAGTGAGGGTCACACCGCGCGAGGCATAAGAGATGACTTCGCCGAAGGCCCAGTCCATCTGAGCGGTCGACCCGGAACCGATCACGGTGTCGTTGACCAGCGCGTTCACCTGCAAGTCGAGCTTGCCGTCGCGGCGGTACGGCTCGAGCTCGTCGGGCGTCACCAGGTAGGGGCCCAGCGTCACTCCGCTGTCCTTGCCCTTGCCCTGCCCGATCCCCAGTTGGCTCTCCATCTGCTGCAGGTCTCGCGCGGACCAGTCGTTGAAGATGGTGTAGCCGATGATGGCCTGTTCGGCTTCCATGACCGTCAGATCCCTGCCGCTGGTTCCGATGACCGCGGCGATCTCCAATTCGAAGTCCTGCCAAGCACTTCCGGGGGCCGTCGGGGCGTCGTCGTAGGGTCCCAAAACGGTTGCCGGACAGGCGAAGTAGAAGGCAGGTATGCGGTACCACGTGTCGGCGAGTACCCGCCCGGCACCCAGCGCGGCTTGGCAATTGCGCATGTGATCCAAGAAGCACAGCGAGTCTCGAATCGACGGCGGACGGGGGATCGGCGCCATTAAACTCACGTCACCCAGCGCCACCACGGCCGATGGGGAACGCTGCGCATCTTCCCCGGCCTGCCGCAATCCGTCGGCGCCACGTCCGATCAGATCGATCAGCGTGACGCCCGGAGGCATCGCGTAGATCATGTCACCGGACAAGACTCCGGTGCGTTCGCCGTCGCTTTGATAGGTCACCCATTTCACTCGCGTGCCACCTCACTTGGTTGCTTGTCCGGCCGCAGCCCGCGCCAACTCGATTGGCGCAACCGGTTATCCGGGGTCCATTCGCTGTAGCGCACCTCGCCCACCAGAACCGGCTCGACGAACGTCACGCCCCTGGCTTCGCTCCTGGGAAGCGGGGCGCTGAAGGGTGATTGGTCGGTGTGCAGCGGCGCCAGCGTCTTCTTCAGGTTCGCCAGGTCGCGTTCGGTGAAGCCGGTACCGACCCGTCCGGCGAAGTGCATCCCGCCGTCGGTCGGGATGCCCATCAGCAGTGAGCCGATGCCGCTAGTGCGTCCGCCTTCACCGGCTTTCCAGCCGCCGATGACGACTTCCTGGGTGTTCCAATGCTTGTCCTTGATCCACGACGATGAGCGCCGGCCCGGCTGATAGGTGGAGTCGCGCTTCTTGGCGACCACGCCCTCCCAGCCGTGCTTGCCGGAGTACTCCAGCGCCTGTTCACCGTCGCCGGGCAGCAGCTCGGGAACGATGAGATTGCCGCCTCTGGCCAAGGTCTCCAACAGCTTTCGCCGGTCAATGTAGCGCGCCCGTAGCAGCGAGCGGCCGTCCAGATACAACAAATCAAAAGCCCAAAACTCGACGCGGGCGCCACGACCCCGATTCTGCATCTCGTGGAAGCTTGGCACACCAGCCTTATCCAAAACGACGGCCTCGCCGTCGAGCACGACATGATGGTCAGCGAGATCGGCTGCCAGTGCGGCGAATTGAGGATACTCCTTGGTGACGTCGCGTCCGCGGCGCGACCGCAACCGCAGGGTGCCGTGATCGGCTTCCACCAGCAGACGGTAGCCGTCCCACTTTCCTTCGAAGGCCCACTGGCTCGCCTTCAAGGCCGCCACGGAACCGTGCGCGGCTAGCATGGGTTTAATCTCGTCCAAGTCGAAGGCATTCTGGTCCTTCATCCGGTGCGCCAGCCACTGGTCACCATTAGTTTGAATCAGCGCATAGCGCCCGGAAACCTTGCTGCCGTGCAGATTGACGATGACTTCCCCTTTTTCGGCGGAGTCATTGAACTTTTCGGTGTCGTAGGTTCCCGAGTCCCAGATGATCACCTTCCCGGCGCCGTATTCCCCTTTGGGAATGATGCCTTCGAAGCCACCGTATTCCAGCGGATGATCCTCGGTGTGTACCGCCAGATGGTTCACCGACGTGGTTTCGGGAAGGTTCTTCGGCACCGCCCATGACACCAGCACGCCGTCTCGTTCCAGCCGAAAATCGTAGTGCAGCCGACGGGCATGGTGCTCCTGAATGACGAATGTATTGCCTCGCCCCGTAACGGGTTTGGCGTTCGGGACCGGCTCGGGTGTTTTCGACGCGTCGCGCATGCTGCGGTACTGGGTCAGCCGGTCCGGGACGGGCGCTCGGATTTTTGGGCCGTCCAGCGGCGCCAGCAGATCGCCGTCGCGCGCGACCCGGGCAAGCACCTGGTCGTAGCGCAACTGGCGCAGCGCCGGGTCGTCGATTTCCTTCCAGGTGCGTGGCGCCGCGACCGTCGGATGTTCGCGCCCGCGCAGCGAGTACGGCGCAATGGTGGTCTTGGAGCCGTTGTTCTGACTCCAGTCCAGGAACACCTTTCCCGCCCGCACGCTCTTGGTCATGGTCGATGTGACCAATTTGGGCATCGACTTTTCCAACTGCTGCGCAACCCGTTTGGCCAACACCGTGGCACCCCTGCTACTCACCGGCTCCGCCAGCGGCGCGTAGAGGTGCAGGCCCTTGCTGCCGCTGGTGAGCGGAAAGGTGGTCAGCCCGATGCCGGCGATCAGATCGCGGACGGCATACGCCACCTCCGCCAACTGGGCCATCGCCACGCCTTCACCGGGATCGAGGTCGAACACCAATCGAGTCGCCGGGCCGGGCTTGAGTTCTTCAGCCCGGCTTCGGGTCCACTCGGCGACGAACCGCCACTGCGGCACGTGTACCTCCAGCGCGGCCTGTTGTGCGATCCAGGCGAGTCCATCGGGGCTGTCGATGATCGGATAGGTCGTCGTTCCGGACCGATGGGTGACGCTGGCGCGCGGCAGCCAGTCAGGCGCCGAAGAGGCCAGTTGTTTCTCGAAGAAGGAGTCGTGGTCGACGCCGTTGGGCCAACGCTTGCGGGTGGCCGGACGCCCGGCGATGTGCGGGATCATCACCTCGGCGATGCGCGTGTAATAGTCGAAGACGTCTTGCTTTGTGGTTCCGGTGGCGGGGTATAGCACTTTGTCGGCGTTGGTCAGCCTCACCCGCGGCCCCGCCGTCGAACCCATAGTGTCAACGTACGTCGTCTTGACCGACGACGATGCAGGCCGGTGGCCCGTGAAGGGGGTGAGTCCATGACCCGCGGGCTGGTCATCGGTGAAGCCTTGATCGACATCGTCGAGCACCGGGGCGCTGTCGAGCATGTCGGCGGCAGCCCGCTCAATGTCGCGGTCGGGCTGGCCCGGCTGGGTCGCGAAATCGATTTCTTGACCCACATCGCCGACGACGAACCGGGCCGGCGCATCGCTGACTACGTCAAATCCTCTGGCGCACGGCTGGTTCCGGGAAGCGCCTCCGCCAGCCGGACGCCGACTGCGGTGGCGACGATTGCCGATGACGGGTCGGCCGCCTATACGTTCGACCTGGAATGGCGGCTCTCCGGTACACCTGAAGTCGCGCCGCCACTGTTCGTGCACACCGGATCGATCGCCGCAGTGCGCGAGCCGGGGTGTTTGGCGGTCGCGGCGCTGCTCGACGCCTATCACGTATCGGCCACCGTCACCTTCGACCCCAACGTGCGTCCGTCGTTGATCGTCGACCGGGACGGGGCCCGCGCACGCATCGCACACCTTGTCGAGCGCAGCGACATCGTCAAGGTCAGTGACGAGGACCTGAGCTGGATCGATCCCGACCAGGACCCGGAGCGGACCGCCCGAGGCTGGCTGGCGTCGGGACCTGCGATCGTCGTCCTGACCATGGGCGGTCGGGGGTCGCTGGCGTTCTGCTCGGCCGGCGAGACCAGGGTGGCCGCCAGGCCGGTCCAGGTGGAGGACACCGTCGGCGCCGGCGACGCATTCATGGTCGGGCTGCTCGACGCGCTCTGGGGACTGGATTTGTTGGGCGCAGACCGGCGAGCCGCCCTTGGCCGGATCGGGCTCGATACGCTGACGGCAACGCTTCACGAGGCCAGCCTGTTGTCGGCGCTGACCATCGCCCGAGCCGGTGCCGACCTACCCGATCGGGCCGCGCTCAATGCCCAATCGGCATCTCCCCCTGGCCGTTTTCCCTAGGCCGCCGAGATTGGCGATAGGCCGACTGCCCGGCTCCGAGCGACAGACCGCCATGTTTGCTCAGCGCCTGCCACGGTTCCCGCTCGGAGGTGGCCAACCTGGGTGATTCTGCCGTCTGCGGCCCGTCGCGCTGTTTTGCGACAGGCGCTATGGGCATACTGACTTACATGCGCTCCATCTGGAAGGGTTCGATTGCGTTCGGGCTGGTGAACGTCCCGGTCAAGGTGTACAGCGCCACCCAGGACCATGACATCAAGTTCCATCAGGTGCACGCCAAGGACAACGGCCGCATCCGATACCAACGCGTGTGTGAGGTGGACGGCGAGGTCGTCGAATACCGTGACATTGCGCGTGCCTACGAATCCCCTGACGGCCAGTCGGTGGTGATCACCGACGAGGACATCGCCACCTTGCCCGAAGAACGCAGCCGCGAGATCGAAGTACTGGAGTTCGTTCCGGCCAGCGAGGTCGACCCGATGTTGTTCGACCGCAGCTACTTCCTGGAGCCGGATTCCAAGTCGTCCAAATCCTATGTGCTGCTAGCTAAGACGCTCGCCGAGACCGATCGGATGGCGATCGTTCATTTCACGCTGCGTAACAAGACCCGCCTGGCGGCGTTGCGTGTCAAGGACTTCGGCAAGCGCGACGTGATGGTGGTGCATACCTTGCTGTGGCCCGACGAAATCCGTGATCCCGACTTCCCAGTGCTGGACAAGAAGGTCGAGATCAAGCCGGCGGAACTGAAAATGGCCGGTCAGGTAGTGGAGTCGATGGCCGAAGATTTCAACCCCGACCGTTACCACGACACTTACCAGGAGCAGTTGCAGGAGCTGGTCGACGCCAAACTCGAAGGCGGGGAGGCTTTTACCGCCGAGGAGCAACCAAAGGAACTGGACGAGACCGAAGATGTCTCGGACTTGTTGGCCAAGCTGGAAGCCAGCGTGAAGGCGCGCTCCGGTGACGGCAAGGCACCGGCGAAGAAGACAACCGCGAAGAAGACGACAGCGAAGAAGCCACCCGCCAAGAAGGCCCCGGCGAAAGCGGCGTCAAAGTCCTGACCCCGTTAGCGCCGTCGAGCTGACACGAAGCGGAACGCCGCGGCGACGAGATTGGTCACGGCCACAATGATGATCAGTGTCAGCGCCGCGCCCCAGATCCGCAGGAAACCGGCGTGCTCTGGATTGGTGAGTTCGGTGTAGATCAGCAGCGGCAGCGAGGCCATATTGCCGTGAAAGATGTCGAGATTGATCGATCGGCTGTATCCGACCAGCACCAGCACCGGCGCGGTTTCGCCGATAACGCGCGCGATGGACAACAAGACACCGGAGACAATGCCCGGCATCGCGATCGGGAAGACAATCCGTACGATGGTCTTCCATTTGGGAACACCCAGCGCGTAGCTGGCTTCTCGCAGGTCGTCAGGCACCAACCTGAGCATCTCCTCGGTGGACCGCACCACCACCGGCAACATCAGCAAGACCAACGCCAACGACACAGCGAAGGAGCTCTGCTGAAACCCCAGGGTGGCGATCCACAGGCTGAAGATGAACAGCGCCGCCACGATCGACGGCACGCCGGCGAGCACGTCGACCATGAAGGTTGTTACCCGCACCAGCCGGCCAGAACCGTATTCCACTAGGTACACCGCGGTCATCAAGCCCAGCGGGACGGATAGGAGGGCGGCCACCCCGGCCTGCACCAGCGTCCCGTACAGCGCGTGGTACACCCCGCCGGCAAACTCCTCTGGCAGCACGCCGCGCAGTGAATGGGTCCACCAGCCCGACCGGGTGACGGCGTACCAGCCTCGTGCGACCACCACAGATAGCACCCAGCCCAGCGGTACCAGCGCCCCGACGAACGAGGCGAGGAAGAATATTGTCGCGACGTTGTTTGTGATCCGTCGTCTAATGCTGATTGGGCTAAACGCCGCCGTTTTGACCGGCTGGTCGAGCGCGTCAGCAGTCATGGGCGCCGCTCCTCCTCATCGCTTGGCTCTGCATCGTCGCTGGCGCGGGTCATGCGTTGACCTTCCCGCCGGCGACCGCACGAGCGAGTGCGTTGACGATGAACGTCAGGATGAACAGCGCAAATCCCGCGGCGATGTAGGCTCCGGTAGGCAGCGGCTGGCTGAATTCGGCCGCTGCGGAGGCGATCTTGGAAGCGAACGTGTACCCGCCGTCGAACAGTGACCAATTCCCCGGGCGGGCGGCCGAGCGCAAGATGATCAGCACCGCCACGGTCTCGCCCAGAGCCCGGCCCAACCCCAGCATTGACGCCGCGATGACACCGCTACGACCGAACGGCAGCACGGTCATCCGCACCACCTCCCACTTCGTGGCGCCCAGCGCCTGCGCCGCTTCCATCTGAATATTCGGGGTCTGCCGGAACACTTCTCGCGATACCGAGGTGATGATCGGCAGGATCATCGCCGAAAGCACGATGCCGGCGGTGAAGATGGTGCCGCCGCCGGCCAAGGAAACGTTGCCGTGCTTGAAAAGAAACAACCACCCGAGGTTGCGATTGAGAAACGCCGCGAATGGCTCGAGCATGGGCGCCAGCACGAAAATCCCCCACAACCCGAAGATGATCGACGGTACCGCGGCCAGCAGATCAACCATCGCAGCGAACGGACGCGCCAGCCGTTTCGGCGCATATTGGGTGAGGAACACCGCGATCCCGACCGCGACCGGCACGGCCACAACCAGCGCGCTGATTGAACTCAGCACCGTGACCATGAGCAAGTCGCGGATACCGAATGCGAGCTTGTGCGCGTCGGTGGTATTGAATTCGGCACTGGTGAAGAAATTCGCGTGGTTCGCGCGCAACGACGGGACGGCACGGATCAGCAGGAATAGCGCGATCAGCAGGATCGCAAATATGATCGTCGATCCGGCAGCGGCGGCGACAAACTTGAACAGCTGGTCGCCCCGCCGCGCTGCGCGCACATTTAGCGTCGTTAACGCAGGCTTTGTCGGCTTTGTCCCGGTCGACGGATTGGCTACTGTTGCTCGTGCCATGACACCCCAGATCACGCGATGGCGTTGACCGAAGCCGACAACCTCGACTTGAACGAGTCCGGAATGGGGATATATCCGTTGTCCCCCAAGCCATTCTGTCCACCGTCGATGGTGCTCTGCAGGAATGCCTTTACGGCCGTACCGACCTGGGAATCGGGATACTTCGAGCAGACGATCTCGTAGGTCGCCAGCACGATCGGGTAGGAGCCGGGCTGCGTCGGCTTGTAGAACGAGAGCGTGTCGAGCACCAGGTCGTTACCCTGCCCCGAGACCGTGGCCGCGGCAATCGTCTTGCCGACCGAGTCGGTGCTGAGCGCCACTGCATCCGGACCGGCCGAGGTGACGATCTTGGCCATGTTCAGCTTCTGAGCCTGGGCGAACGACCATTCGTTGTAGGTGATCGATCCTTCGGTCGCCTTGATGGCCGACGATGTGCCGTCGTTGCCCTTGGCGCCCTCACCGACACCACCGTTGAACGCCTTTCCGGCGCCCTTACCCCACGCGCCGTTGGACGCTGCGTCAAGGTATTTCTGGAAGTTATCCGTGGTCCCGGACTGGTCGTTGCGGAACACGACGTGTATCGGCTCTGCGGGCAGAGTGACGCCTGCGTTCAGTCCCTGGATCGCGGGATCGTTCCAGGTAGTAATGCCGCCGTTGAAGATCTTCGCCGCAGTCGGACCGTCCAGACTCAGCGAAGTCAGACCCTTGACGTTGTAGGTGATAGCGATGGGGCCGAACACCACCGGCAGGTTCCACGCCGGCGAGCCGCAGCGCTGCTGCGCGGCTGCGTACTCGTTCTGAGCCAACGGTGAGTCCGACCCACCGAAATCGGTTTGGTTGCCGGTAAATTCGGTCACCCCAGCGCCCGAACCATTGGCCGTGTAGTTCAAGGTCTGACCTGGGCAGGCCTGTTCGAACGCGTTGACAAAGCGGGTCATTGCGTTGGCCTGGGCCGTCGACCCGCTGGCCTTCAGCGTCTTTTTCCCGCCACAGCTCACCTTGCCCGACGAAGAGCCCGTCGTTGCGCCTCCCCCAGCTGCGTTGTTATCGCTTCCGCACCCCGACAACACCAGCGCACCAGTAGCCAGGATCCCCAGCGCGGCGCCAAACCGGTTGTGCTTCAATTCACTTCCTAACGGTAGGGATGAAACATGATTGCCGCCGTTCGGTAGCCGCTGCGCGCCGATCAGCCGTCTCTCGCAGCCAGAAGCTAACAGCAACAAGGTTAACGTTGGGCGAATTGTCACGGCGATCGGCGTTAATGCGACGGCACCGCATGATGCCGGTCGGCTGGATTCAAACATAATTTCGACTCGGAAGATCGGCAGGTGCTGCTGGACGGCTATTGGGAGCGTCACATCGGCACGCCATCAAAGCGGTGCAGAAGGGGGACGACGATTTCGACCCGGACCGCTGCCACCACACCTCCCTGAGATCGGTTGCGGAGCTAATCGACGCGAAACGCGACGGTGCAGGCAGGAGCCTTGACCGTCTGAGGCAACCGACCGAGTTGGACGACACTGAAGATGTCAGCGACCGCCCGCCAAACTGGGGTTCAGCGTGAAGCAGGGCGAAAGTGCCATCAAGGTCCCTCGGGTCATGACCGCGGATCACGCAATGGCGTTGACGGCAGTGAACAGCCTCGACTTGAACGAGTCCGGAATGGGGATATATCCGTTGTCCGCCAAGCCGTTCTGCCCCGCCGCGATGGTGCTTTGCAGGAACGCCTTCACAGCCGCCCCGACCTCCGGGTCGGGATACTTCGAGCAGACGATCTCGTAGGTCGCCAGCACGATCGGGTAGGAACCGGGCTGCGTCGGCTTATAGAACGAGAATGTGTCGATCACCAAGTCGTTACCCTGCCCCGCAATGGTGGCGCCGGAAATCGTCTTGCCGACCGAATCGGCACTGATCGCCACCGCGTCCGGACCGGCTGACGTCACGATCTTGGCCATACTCAGCTTCTTCTCCTGGGCGAACGACCATTCGTTGTAAGTAATCGATCCTTCGGTGGCCTTGACCGCTGCCGACGTGCCGTCGTTACCCGTGGCGCCCTCACCGACACCCCCGTTGAACGTTTTTCCGGGGCCCTTACCCCACGCGCCGTCGGAGGCCGCATCCAGATACTTCTGGAAATTGTCCGTGGTGCCGGACAGGTCGTTACGGAACACCACATGAATGGGCTCGGCGGGCAACGTGACGCCTGAGTTGAGCGCCTGGATTGCGGGATCATTCCACCTGGTAATCGCACCATTGAAGATTTTCGCAGCCGTGCCGCCATCCAGATTGAGTGAATTCAGGCCCTTGACGTTGTAGGTGATAGCGATCGGGCCGAACACCGCTGGCAGGTTCCACGCCGGCGAACCGCAGCGATGCTGGGCCACGAAGTACTCGATCGGGGCGAGCGACGTGTCCGACCCAGCGAAATCAGTTCGGTCGCTGGTGAAATCGCCAATTCCTCCGCCCGAGCCATTGGCCGTGTAGTTCAACGTCTGGCCAGGGCAGGCCCGTTCGAACGCGTTGACAAACCGAGTCATCGCGTGTTCCTGGGCTGTGGACCCGCTGGCCTTCAGCGTCTTTTTCCCGCCACAGCTCACCTTGCCCCACGACGAGCCCGCCGCTGCACTTACCCCAGTCGCGTGGTTGTGACTCGCGCACCCCGACAACACCAGCACACCGGTAGCCAGAACACTCAGCGCGGCGCCAAATCGGTTGAGCTTCAATTCAATCCTAATGGTAAAGATGAAACATGATCGCCGCCGTCCAGTGACCGCACCGCGCCGACCAACCCTCTCTCGCAGCCGTGCTAACAGTAACAAGGTTGACGCGGATCTGCCTGGCGTGGCCGCTGGGCGCGACGGCGTCACGCACCGTGCGGGCACGGCATCCAAACATAATTTCGATTGGCCGTTCGACGGGCAGCAGATGCAGGCACCGGGGCATTACCTCGCCACGTTCGTGTGAAAAACTAGAACCTGTTGCAGAAATGCCGCAATCCGAGACGGCGCGGCTTGCTACTGTTTCGGCTGACAACTCAAAGAAGAGAGGCCGCAATGATCCTTGACAGGTTCCGTCTCGACGACAAAGTCGCCGTCATCACCGGTGGTGGCCGCGGCCTCGGGGCGGCCATCGCGCTGGCTTTCGCCGAGGCCGGCGCCGATGTCCTCATCGCCTCGCGAACGGAATCCCAACTAGAAGCCGTCGCCGAACAGGTCCGCACCGCCGGCCGCCGGGCACACACCGTCGCCGCCGATCTCGCCCATCCCGAGGCAACCGCGCAGCTGGCTGGTCAGGCCGTCGAAGCTTTCGGAAAACTAGACATCGTCGTCAACAATGTCGGCGGAACCATGCCCAACACACTGCTGACTACCTCGACCAAGGACCTCAAAGATGCATTCACCTTCAACGTCGCCACCGCCCACGCGCTAACCATCGCAGCGGTGCCGTTGATGCTGGAGCACTCCGGCGGCGGCAGCATCATTAACATCACTTCGACCATGGGCCGGCTGGCCGGACGTGGTTTCGCTGCCTACGGCACCGCCAAAGCCGCGCTGTCTCACTACACCCGGCTGACCGCCCTGGACCTGTGCCCACGCATTCGGGTCAACGCGATCGCACCGGGGTCGATCCTCACCTCCGCGCTGGACGTGGTGGCCTCCAACGACGAGCTGCGCGCGCCGATGGAGAAGGCGACACCCATGCGCCGGCTCGGCGATCCCGTCGACATCGCCGCTGCCGCAGTGTATTTGGCGTCTCCAGCAGGCAGCTTCCTGACCGGTAAGACGCTGGAGGTCGACGGCGGCCTGACCTACCCCAATCTCGACATCCCCGTCCCGGATCTGTGAACCACGACTGCTAAGGAGCAACTCATGCCCATACCCGTTGTTCAACTGGGCACCGGCAACGTCGGCGTCCACGCGCTGAGAGCGCTCATCACCAACCCGCAGTTCGAATTGACTGGCGTTTGGGTGTCATCAGAAGCCAAGGCCGGCAAGGACGCGGCAGAGCTTGCCGGACTTGCGGATTCGACCGGCGTTCGAGCCAGCAAAGACCTGGACGCCGTGCTTGCCACTGGGCCGCAATGCGCCGTCTATAACGCGATGGCCGACAACCGGCTACCCGAGGCACTGGAGGACTACCGCCGCGTCCTGGCAGCCGGAGTCAACATCGTCGGCAGCGGGCCGGTCTTTTTGCAGTACCCGTGGCAGGTAATCCCCGAGGAGCTCATCACTCCGTTGGAAGATGCTGCACGGGAAGGTAATTCAAGTCTGTATGTCAACGGGATCGACCCGGGCTTCGCTAACGACTTGCTGCCGCTGGCATTGGCCGGCACCTGTCAGAACATCCAGCAGATTCGCTGCATGGAGATCGTCGACTACGCCACCTACGACAGCCCCGTCGTCATGTTCGACGTGATGGGATTCGGTAAGCCTCTCGACGAGATCCCCATGCTGCTGCAGACCGGTGTGCTGAGTTTGGCGTGGGGATCGGTGGTGCGGCAGTTGGCAGCGGGCTTGGGCGTTTCGCTCGACGAGGTCGCCGAAGTGTACGTTCGCGAGCCGGCGCCCGAGGACTTCGACATCGCGTCGGGTCATATCCCCAAGGGCAGCGCCGCGGCGCTGCGGTTCGAGGTGTTCGGAATGGTCAACGGCGATCCAGTTGTCGTTCTCGAACATGTCACCCGGCTGCGCGAGGACCTATGCCCCGATTGGCCACAGCCTGCCCAGCCCGGCGGTTCCTACCGCATCGAGGTCACCGGCGAACCGTCGTACGCCATGGACATCTGCTTGAGCAGCCGCAAGGGCGATCACAACCACGCCGGACTGGTCGCCACCGCGATGCGGGTCGTCAACGCGATCCCCGCGGTGGTGGCCGCCCCCCCGGGCATCGTGACGACCCTCGACCTGCCGCTGATCACCGGCAAGGGGCTCTACCTCCCGGAGTAAGCCCCCGAGGTTTGCGGCAGCGTGTTCGACTAACCTCACTTTTTTATTCGGAAATCTGAATTGAGGGTCGACACGTTGGCGCAGGGCACCCAGGCGTCGCTCAAGGGGAGCTGGTATCTGCTCGGGCCTGCGTTCGTCGCCGCGATCGCCTATGTCGATCCGGGAAACGTCGCGGCCAACGTCAGCTCCGGCGCGCAGTTCGGTTACCTGCTGCTGTGGGTCATCGTGATGGCCAACGTGCTGGCGGGCCTGGTGCAGTACCTGTCGGCGAAACTCGGCTTGGTGACCGGGCGCTCATTGCCCGAAGCGATCGGCGGGCGGATGAGCCGTCCGCTCCGACTGGTCTACTGGGCCCAGGCCGAACTCGTGGCGATCGCAACCGATGTGGCCGAAATAGTCGGCGGGGCCATCGCCTTGCGCATCCTGTTCGGTTTGCCGCTATTGATCGGCGGGATCATCACCGGAGCGGTGTCCTTGCTGCTGCTCGCGATCCAAGATCGGCGGGGGCAGATTATTTTCGAGCGAATCATCACCGGGTTGCTGCTGGTCATCGCCATCGGCTTCGCGGCCAGTTTCTTCGTCAAGACGCCACCGCCCGATGCCGTGGTCAGCGGACTGGTGCCGCGATTCCGCGGCACCGAAAGCGTGCTGCTGGCCGCCGCCATCCTGGGCGCGACGGTGATGCCGCATGCGGTGTATCTGCATTCGGGCCTGGCCCTCGACCGGCACGGACATCCCGACGCAGGCCAGCAACGGCGCTGGCTGCTACGAGTCACCCGGTTGGACGTCGGGCTGGCGATGGCGGTTGCAGGAACGGTGAACGCGGCGATGCTGCTCGTCGCCGCGATCAACCTGCAGAACCGCGGCGTAACCCCCTCTATCGAGGGCGCCTACAGCGTTATTCATGACACGTTGGGCGCCGCGATCGCGGTGCTGTTCGCGATCGGGTTGCTCGCGTCCGGCCTGGCCTCTGCGTCGGTGGGTGCCTATGCCGGCGCCATGATCATGCAGGGGTTGCTGCACCGGTCGATTCCCATGGTGGTGCGTCGCTTGATCACCGTGTGCCCCGCTCTGGCGATCCTGGCGCTCGGCTTCGACCCAACGCGAGCACTGGTCCTCTCCCAGGTAGTGCTGTCATTCGGGATACCGTTCGCGGTACTTCCGTTGGTCAGATTGACCAGTAACCGCAAGCTGATGGGTAGCGACACCAACCATCCCGTCACGACGATTATTGGCTGGGCTGTCGGCGTGATGATTAGTCTGCTTAACATGGTGCTCATCTGGCTGACGGTGACTGGCTGAATGCCGGCCCGCCGGCATGCTTACTTTGCATATGGGTCGAACCTATGCGTCAGACAGATGGCGCTGCGCTGCCCCGACGCAGCTGACCCGCGGCCGGCAGTATTGTCCGATCACGACTGGCTGATCAACCAGCGCGGCGTGGCCACGGTCGAACCGTTCCCCGGCAATCAGGTGCATGGGGTGCTCTGGCGGGTCTCCGACGGCGACTTGGCGACCTTGGATAGCGCCGAGGGTGTGCCGGTGCGCTACCGGCGCGACCGGCTGACCGTACACACCAACGAGGGGCCGTCGCCGGCCTGGGTCTACATCGACCACCGGGTGAGCCCGGGTCCGCCGCGGCCCGGCTACCTGCCCAGAATCATCGACGGCGCCGTGCACCATGGGCTGCCGCAACGCTGGATCGACTTCTTGCGCCGCTGGGATCCCGCGCGCTGGCCGCGCCCGACCTGGGCGTCATCGTCGGGGCCTGCGCCACAGTCGCTTTCGGCGTTGCTGAGCGAGCCCGGGGTGACCGAGGTCAGCCAATTGCGGTCGCGTTTCGGCTTTCTGGCCATCCACGGCGGCGGGCTGGAAGAGACGACCGACGTGATCGCCGAACGCTCCGCCGAGGCCGCCGGCGCCTCGGTGTACCTGCTGCGCCATCCCGCCCGTTACCCGCATCACCTGCCGTCGGCCTTGTTTGACCCGGCCGAGTCGCCGCGGCTCGCCGAGTTCCTGGACCATGTTGACGTCGCAGTGTCGCTGCACGGTTACGGGCGCATCGAGCGCAGCACACAGCTGCTGGCCGGGGGCCGCAACCGCGCACTGGCCGCCCACCTGGTCCGGCACATCCGGCTGACTGGCTACCAGGTCATCACCGACCTCGACGACATCCCGCCTGAATTGCGGGGCCTGCATCCCCGAAACCCGGTCAACCGGGTGCGCGACGGCGGGACCCAGCTGGAGCTGTCGGTTCGGGTCAGGGGCCTCAGTCCGCGCAGCCCACTGCCGGGTGATGACGGCTTGTCGCCCGTCACCAGCGCTCTGGTCCAGGGCTTGGCGGATGCGGCTCGTTGTTGGTAACTGTCCTCTCTGCGAACGGAGTTGTTGGTGGCCAAGGATTTTCGCTTCGGTCTGAGCATGCGCTTCATCAAATCTCGCGCGGCATTGCAAGAGAAGGTGATGAGGGCCGAAGACCTTGGATTCGACGTCCTTTGCGTGCCCGACCACATTGGCGCGGCGGCACCGTTTCCGACGCTCACCGCGGTTGCAATGGTCACCACCACGATGCGGCTGAGCATGTACGTGCTCAACGCCGCCTTCTACAAACCGGCCTTGCTGAGCCGAGACCTGGAAGCGCTGGACCTGCTCAGTGACGGCCGTCTTGAGATCGGCCTGGGCACGGGTTACGTCCGGGAAGAGTTCGACGCCGCCGAGTTGCCGTACCCCAGCGCTGGAGCCCGGGTCGA
Organism: uncultured Actinomycetota bacterium; assembly: GCA_963784665.1. GTDB lineage: Bacteria > Actinomycetota > Actinomycetes > Mycobacteriales > Mycobacteriaceae > Mycobacterium. The sequence goes on along the minus strand of CAWASA010000010.1, from coordinate 351,068 downwards.
CTACCTCGAACACATGACGACTTACCTGAAGGACCATCACCCGACGGCGCCGATCCTTATCGCCGGCAACGGCGACCGGGTGCTGACGCTGGCCGCCCAGTATGCCGACATCATCGGGCTGACCGGCGCCCACGTCCGGGGAGCCGACGACCCGCTGACCGAACGCATCGATTTCGTCCGCAACGCCGCGGGCGACCGGTTCGACGCGCTCGAGTTGAACCTGGTGATCACAGCGGTGCCGGCCGAAGGCGACAGCATGCCGAACTTGTCGATGACCCGCAGGTACTCGCCGGGGTTGTCCGACGAGGAGATACTGGCCATGCACTCGGTGCTGACCGGATCCCCCCGCGAAATGGCCGACACCTTGTGCCAATACCGCGACATATACGGGGTGACGTTCTTCACCGTGCAGGACAACCACTTCGACAACTTCGCGAAAGTGATCGCGGAACTGCGCTGACCAACGATCTGGCAGCAGGCTCCCGGTAAGCTCAGCCCGTCCGCCCTCGTAGCTCAGGGGATAGAGCACGGCTCTCCTAAAGCCGGTGTCGCAGGTTCGAATCCTGCCGGGGGCACCATTGTTTTGTATGACGTCGGGTGATGGTTGACATTTCAGCTTCGGGTGATGCCTGACAGTGTTTCGGCTGATGCTTGACAGTTACTTCGGCTGATGCTTGACACTCCCTGGATGAGGGAGTTGAGCGTGGCCGAGCAGAGGTATCAGGCCGTGTTGGCGGTGATCGGCGACGGGTTGTCGGTGTCGCAGGTCGCCGACAAGGTTGGGGTGTCGCGGCAGACGCTGCACGCCTGGTTGGCCCGTTATGAGGCTTCGGGCCTCGATGGGCTAGTGGATCGGTCACATCGGCCGGTGTCGTGTCCGCATCAGATGCCGGCCGCGGTGGAGGTGGCGTTACTGGAGTTGCGCCGGTCGCGGCCGTATTGGGGTCCGCGGCGGCTGGTGTTCGAGCTGGCTAAACGCCGGGTGGTGCCGGTGCCTTCGGAGTCGGCGGCCTATCGCGACGGGCGCGAGCGACTCAATGCCCTGCTCTCCGAAGAGCGTTCGGGCATCGACCATGACGCGCTGGCCGCAAGCTATGACGACTTTCGTGCCGTCAACCTCGACTTCAAGGCCCTGGTCGCCGACTGGCAGCTCAAAGACGGTCAACCAAACGCACACGACGATGCCGACTACGACGGCGCGGTGCTCGCGCGCCTCGACGAGGTACACGAGCGGGTGGTGCCGATCATCGCGGCGGCCGCTGGGCAGCTGCCGCGCCTAACGTCATCTGAGGCTGAGCGACCGGTACCGTCGGTGGCTGCTGGGCGATGTCAAAGCGTGGCTGGAATCGACTCGGGTGTAAAGCAGTTCGCCTAAACGAGCGCGGTCAGAACGAGGTTACGACTGCGGATACCGATTGAGTTGGCTGCTCGCCCGCCGAAGGCTTGGGACACTGATCCGTAAGGCGTGCAACCCTATTCGACCCTTAACTCCACGACCTGGCGATCCAAAAAGCTCACGTGGTGACGATGCTGCCAGCCGCCGCGCCCACGCCAGGCCAGTCGAACCCAAGCCTGAGGCGCGTCGCGAGCCCGCAACGCAACGACCACGGACGCGGTTCCTGCAGCACACATTGTGGCACGCCGATACGATATGTGGCATGCTTAGGCCATGGATGCCACATTGGTGCTGGGCCAGCAAGGTCGGCTAGTGATCCCGGCAGACATCCGGACCGCGCTGGCCCTGGCTCCCGGCGATCGCTTGCACCTGCATGTGACTGGTCGGCGGCTGGTGCTCGAACGGCAGCAGGACGCCGTGGCTGAGCTACGGGCCCTAGGAGCCGAACTCCCGAAGGACCGCTCGCTTGTCGAGGAGTTGCTTGCTGACCGGCGTCTGGCCGCTGAGGCCGAGTGACAGTCCTGGATGCGTCTGCGGTACTGGCTCTCGTTCACGACGAGCCCGGCGCCGACCTGGTCGCAACCGAACTAAATTCTGCGTCCCTGGGCGCAGCGAACCTCGCCGAAGTCATTGGCAAGCTGGTTGACGCCGATCTCGATGTCAGCCGGGTCCGTGAATTGCTCGCCGCCGCCGGTGTCACGATCGAGCCGTTGACCGAAGCCGATGCCGAACTGGCCGGGGCAATGCGGTCCCTGGCCGGCGGACGTGGGTTGCCTTTGGGTGATCGCTGCTGCCTCGCCTTGACAGTGCGCAGCACGCCCGCCGAGGTACTGACCGCCGACCGCGCGTGGTCCCAGCTCGACCTACCCATCCGGGTCCGCCTGCTCCGGTAAAGGAGCAAGGTGCGTCGCAATGGCCAGCAATCCTGCAAGAGTTCGACTATGAAACGGCACGGCGCGAACGAAAAGCTGCCAGCCATTCCAGGGCTTTTCTCGTTTCCGAGTCCGCAAGCCAACGCCCACCCGTGGTCGGTGCTTGGTCGGTGAATCCGCGACACGCCGTGATTTCGCTAGGTGTCCAATGGTGCTATATGGCCAGCTCAGACGCCCTTTCGGCGTCTCAACCAGACGGGCTCGCAGGCTCTCCTAAAGCCGGTCTCGCAGATTCGAATCCTGAACAGGGGCACGGTTTGATGTCTCAAGACATCGGAATAGTTCCGAACCTGCGTAAGGTTTGGAACTTTTTCCGTTTGGGGCCTTTGGGGGCGCCGGTGAGTTGGTGGTCCTTTGTCGGGTCGAGGGTTAGCTCGCGTAGCGGTTCGCCGGTGGTGGCGTGGATGATTTTGATGTTGAGGTCTTGGACGAGGACTAGGACGCGGGTGCCGGTGTAGGTTCGGCTGACGCCGATGTGGTGCAGGTGGCCGGCGACGCGCAGGGTGATCACACCGGATACGGGCGGATTCCTGGCTCATTTAGGTATTCATTTGTGTACGAAATTGGTTCGCTGAACTTGGCCGTAGATGTGCGCCAGCCCGGCGCTGACTCCTGTCAGGCCGACGCTCACGATGATGACCAGCAATCAGGTGCCTGGCTGACGCACCTTGCGGAGCGCCAGGATCGTCAGCCAGACGAAACCTACGGCCAGGCAAAGCCGCTGCATCAGCCCGACGATCGGCAGGAATGCCGGATTCTGGGCAACGCCCAGCGCGGCCAGTACGAACAGCGCGACGAACGCGACAGCCGTCGCGACGCAGTACCCCGCGAACACACCGCTACCCTCGCGAGTGAACTGGCGTGCCGCCACGAGACAGGCGATCGGCAACCCGAAAAAGAACAGCGAGGAGAACGCACTATGCAGCGTCCCTGAGGTTGTGGCGACCGGCGACAGCGGCGTTCCCGGCGGGTAGCCGTTGAACGGGTCGCACGTGAACACGCCCGCGCCGATCAGCCCGACGCCGATCAGTCCGACGAGGATCGGCAGCAACAGACCGTTGCCGCGCTGCTGCAGCCCGAGTGCGAATGCGAGCACCAGCAGACCCGTGACCAAGAAATTCGCTATCTGCGTCCACCCCATACTTCCGATCGACAACGAGCTCACCGGCTGGCGCACGGGGCTGTAGTCGGGCCGCAGCGCCCCCTCAATCAGGAACACGACCACGAACAGCGGCCCCGCGAAGACCCCGCACATGAGCAGCGCTCGCTGATACGCAGCCGTTGTCATGAGCGGAAACTAGGTTGCGCCGCCTGGGATTTTGGGCGCGGGACCATGGGCACTTCTACGGCAGCACGGTGTGCATCAGCATCACGTCGTATGCCGACCACAGCGACAGGTTGAAGTACAGGTCTCGCCCCGACGACCAGGGATGGATCATCGGCGCGTAGATACCGCCTGGCATCTGGAATGACGACACGAGCGGCTGCTCCGGACTCCATGGTCCTTGCGGAGCCGGCGCAGTCCTTGCCACGACGTCGTTGCTGCCACCGTTGGTGTAGAGCACCAGGTACTGCTTGAGATAGCTGTTGTATTGGGCTGACATTTCGCCGACCGGGCCGGGGAATACCGGCGTCGCCGCGCCCGGATTGTTCGGGACCCAGCGGCCACCGTTGTCGCCGTTCCAGTATTGGTACTTGGTGAGGTCGGGCAATTGATTCGGCGGAACTCGTGACAGAAATGCGGCGCCGCCGCGCCCCGACGGGGTCCCAAACTGGTACAGGTAACCGTCGTTACCGCGCATGAATGCGCCCATCTGGAAATTCTCATTTCCCGGAGTAAACCCGACTCCCGGGATGGCGTCTGCAGAGGCCGTGCGGATGGTGCCCGGGAAGACCCCCCAGTTCTCGCCATTGTCCAGAGACCTCGCAACCGCCGAATAGTTCGTCGACCATTCGCCGTCGCGGCCCCATTGCCGGATGGACATGTAGCTCATGTACTGGGTTCTGCCGAGGGAGATGGCAGCGGTCGGAATGATTCCCGTCTCGTGCGACGCCTTGTGGATGGTGTTGACGACCTGCTTGGAAAGGCCGGTTGTCCACACCGGTGAGCCGGAATATCTGTCGTTGGGCACGCCGTCGGCCACGTGGATTCCGTGGGAAAGATCATGGTCTGAACTACGGAACAGTGTGTTGTAGCGCCATTGTTGGCCGTGGACGCTGCAGTAGCCGAACGTGTCACCAAAGGCCATGAGGACTTGGCGGTTAGCGGGATCGCCGTTGTCCCAAGCGATCCCGAGGTCGGTGCCGGAGATGCCGAACCGTTGAAGGGTTTTGTTTGGGCTGTTCGGTCCGGTCACGTAGTCGACCAGCGATGTCGGCGCCCCTGCGATCGAGGGAGGCGGGGGCGCCGGCGGCGCCGGCTGCGGCTGGACCGGGGCCGCATTCGGACGCAACTGACCCGCATTCGGCGGCTGGGGCATGCCTGGGACGGGGGGATTGGGTCCGGGCGGTAGTACCTCCGCTTGAGGGTGTAGCGGCGCGGCGTACCGGGGACCCGGAGAAACCGGTTTGAGCAACGAAGAGATCAGCGGACCCAGCTTGGGTAGCGGCGCGCGGTCATTCGTATGAGAGGGCCTGCGTCCCGTCGGTGGTTGCACGACCGGCCCGGGCGCGGGCATCGCCGGAGGCGCGGCAGGTGGCGGAACGTTGGCTTCAGGTGCGCTACAAGGCGTGGCATTCGCTGACGGTGCGGGGCCTATCGCAAAGACGAGTCCGATAGCGGCCGCCGACGCCACCGAGAGCGACACACTTCGGAGAATCGCCGACATGTAACACCTTTCGAGGCCCAGGACGTCGCATTGACGTCCGCAGTTGGCTCATGTGACGATAGTGATCAGCGTGGCTTCTGTGACCAGTGATGTTGCGATAGGTATCCATCCGTAACCGTGTCGCAATGCATCGGGCCCCGCCGAAAGCGCCCTATTCGCAGGCAGTGGCTGTCACGCCGTCGTTGGCTGCGGAGTCCTGGTTTCCCCAGCTTTGGACCGAACATTACTTATGGCCAGGGGTGTTGCTGGCGTCGGCGTCGCTGTTATTCTCTCGTGACATGCCGATCCGCATAGCGGCTTTCTAATATCCACGATGCGGATCTTCTGACGCGGAGCAATATTCAGGCACGGCCATTCAAGGCAGGAGTACGACCTCATGAAAGATCGGAAAGTCCAGCGGTATGCCCTTCTCACCGTCACCGGCATTGCCATCGCTGCGGCGGCCTGGGTGGGGCACAATCCAAGCGCTGTCATGACGGCGACACCAACCAGCACCGAGACGCCGGCGCCAACCACCACGCCTACCCCGTTAACCACGTTGCCGCCGCCGTCGACTCTCTCCGCGCCGCCGGCTCCTTCGGCTCCCCCAGCCCCGCCGCTTCCGTAGCCGCTAAACGGGCGATGCGATCGGCACATTCCGCCCTTTCGCATTCGTACGTAATGTCACGCGAGGATCCAACTGGGTGTTTACCCGCCTTGCAGCGACAACGCCGACGCTGCGGCGTGAAGTCTTCAGGCTTGTCGCTAACACCCTGCAGTGCAAGCCATTTCAAAGCCAAGCCGACCCGCTTGACGGCCTCGCCTCCAGCCGACCCTGATCGGTACGAGCGCACCACGTTGCTGTAGCTCAGCATGCAGGTGAGCGGCACGATCTAGCTTTCGGGCGCGCGCCCTCAACTCGCAAGCCGTAGTGATCGCAGCTCAGCACGTCTTCCTCATCGCGCCCAAGGAGGTTGAGTCAGCATGTTTGTCTACCGCCGCTGGGGGCAATGTTCCATGAGAGGTGCGTACGTGGGCCGGCCTACGTGCTCGCCTAGGTCCCGTCGGTTCAGCCCGAGAGCCGACGGGGCCGCCTTTTCCGAGGTCTTGGCAAGCAAGACCATCTAGCGGATACGGCCGAACGGGCAAGTCATCCAGGAGTACCGTGCGGCGTATGGATGGCTCGACAAGAGTGTGGATTCTCGGCGGCTACCAGAGCGATTTCGCCCGCAACCTCGCCAAAGAAGGCCGCGACTTTGCCGCTTTGACCGCTGAGATCGTCGAGGGCACGCTCGCCGCAGCCAAGGTAAACGCCGCCGACATCGGAGTGGTCCATGTCGCGAACGCCTTCGGCGAGATGTTCGCCGGCCAGGGCCACCTCGGGGCGATGCCGGCCACGGTCTGCGACGACCTCTGGGATACCCCGGCCACACGACACGAAGCGGCGTGCGCGTCCGGCAGCGTGGCGGCGCTGTCGGCGATGGCCGATCTGCGGTCAGGCGCTTATGACGCCGCGCTCGTGGTGGGGATCGAGCTGGAAAAAACGGTGCCCGGGGACACCGCCGCCCAGCATCTCGGTGCCGCTGCGTGGACGGGTCATGAGGGGGCCGACGCGCGCTACCTGTGGCCGTCCATGTTCGCCCAGGTGGCCGAAGAGTACGACCGGCGCTACGGCCTGGACGACACGCATCTGCGGGCCATCGCACAGCTCAACTTCGCCAACGCGCGCCGCAACCCCAACGCCCAGACCCGCGGCTGGACTGTTCCCGACCCCATCACGGATGACGACGCGACCAACCCGGTCACCGAGGGCCGGCTGCGCCGGTTCGACTGCAGCCAAATGACCGACGGCGGTGCGGGATTGGTTCTGGTCAGCAACGCCTATCTGCGCGATCATCCCGATGCGCGCCCAATCGGCCGCATCGATGGCTGGGGACACCGCACCGTCGGGCTGGGTCTGCGGCAGAAACTGGACCGCGCGGTCGACGACCCTTACGTGGTCCCTCATGTGCGGGCCGCGGTGCTTGACGCGTTGAGTCGCGCCCAGGTGACGCTCGACGACCTCGGCGGCTTCGAGGTCCACGATTGCTTTACGCCCAGCGAGTACCTGGCCATCGATCACATCGGGTTGACCGGCCCGGGCGAATCGTGGAAAGCCATCGAAAACGGCGAGATCGAGATCGGCGGCCGGTTGCCGATCAACCCCAGCGGAGGGCTGATCGGCGGCGGACACCCGGTCGGAGCGTCCGGCGTGCGGATGCTGCTCGACGCGGCCAAGCAGGTCAGCGGCGCGGCCGGCGAGTATCAGGTCGAGGGCGCCCAGTCCTTCGGCACCCTCAATTTCGGCGGCAGCACCGCCACCACAGTGAGTTTCGTTGTCAGCGCCGCAAGAGGTTCGTGACCATGGATGTTGAAATTGTCGGCAAGTTCCTGTCTACCCTGCCCGAAGACGACGACCACCCGTACCGGACCGGACCGTGGCGTCCACAGACCACCGAGTGGGACGCCGACGACCTCACCGCCGTAGCGGGAGAAATCCCGCACGACCTGGACGGCATCTATCTACGCAACACCGAGAACCCGCTGCACCCGGCGTTTAAGACTTATCACCCGTTCGACGGGGACGGCATGCTACACGTGGTTGGCTTTCGTGACGGTAAAGCCTTCTACCGCAACCGTTTTATCCGTACAGACGGCTTTCTGGCGGAGAACGAAGCGGGCGAGCCGCTGTGGCCGGGTTTGGCCGAGCCAGTGCAATTGGCCAGACGCGAGAACGGCTGGGGCGCTCGTACCCGGATGAAGGATGCGTCAAGCACCGACGTCATCGTCCACCGGGGTATCGCGTTGACCAGCTTCTACCAGTGCGGCGACCTGTACCGAATCGACCCGTACTCGGCCAACACGCTCGGCAAGGAGACCTGGAACGGACACTTTCCCTCCGACTGGGGCGTGTCCGCGCATCCCAAGGTAGACAACAAAACCGGCGAACTGCTGTTCTTCAACTACAGCAAGCAAGACCCATACATGCGGTACGGCGTCGTCGACCGGAGCAACGAGCTGGTCCACTACGTCGACATCCCGCTGCCCGGACCACGGCTTCCGCACGACATGGCGTTCACCGAAAACTACGTCATTCTCAACGATTTCCCGTTGTTCTGGGATCCCAGCCTGCTCGAGCACGATGTGCACCTGCCGCGTTTCTATCCGGACATTCCGTCGCGCTTCGCGGTGCTCCCGCGCCGGGGCGGAACCGAGGACATTCGATGGTTTGAGGCGGACCCAACATTCGTGCTGCACTTCGTCAACGCGTACGAGGATGGCGATGAGATCGTGCTTGACGGCTTCTTCGAAGGCGATCCTTCCCCGCTTGACACCGGAGGGACGAAGTGGGAGAAGCTGTTTCGCTTCCTGGCACTGGACCGTCTGCAGTCCCGGCTGCACCGGTGGCGACTCAACCTGGTCACCGGCGCGGTGAAAGAAGAGCAACTGTCGGAGTCCATCACGGAGTTCGGGACCATCAACCCCGAATACGCGACCGGCAGCTACCGCTACGCCTATGCCGCTACCGGCAAACCGGGCTGGTTCTTGTTCGACGGACTGGTCAAACACGACCTGCTCACCGGAAACCAGGAGCACTATTCGTTCGGTGACGGTGTCTACGGAAGCGAGACCGCAATGGCGCCACGGGTGGGTGCCACCGGTGAAGACGACGGCTACCTGGTCACACTCACCACCGACATGGACACCGACGCCTCGTACTGCGTGGTCTTCGACGCGGCCAGTATCGCCGACGGCCCGATTTGCAAACTTCAACTGCCCGAACGCATTTCCAGCGGCACGCATTCGACGTGGGCGCCCGGAGCACAGCTGCGACGCTGGGACACCGCGGAGTCGGCGGCAAGCGCCATCGGGCTGTCCTGATGTTCCCCGGCTTGCCCAACCGGACAACGCACTGGCCGACGCAGTTGGCGTCGATCGGTGCTATCCGCTTCGCGCGCCGGTCGTCGAACTTCAAAGAGACGGTGCGCTTTTACCGTGAGCTGGTAGGGCTGCCGCTCTACGAGACGTTCGAGGACAGCTACGGCAGCAACGGCGCCATCTTCGGGCTGCCCAGCTGGAACCTGACCCTGGAAATCGTCGAGGCGGCTGATTCTGCCGCGGCGGACCACCACGAACAGCTGTGCCTGTACTTCCCTGACAAACAGGCACAGCAAGCAGCAATCGCACGCCTGCAAGCCGCGGGCGCCGAACCCGTCGAGCAGCATCCGTACTGGGAGGCGACGGGTGCGGTCACTTATCGCGACCCGGACGGCCGCGAGGTTGTGTTCGCGCCCTTTGTATTCGGCGTCAACGAGCCTGGCGACAGCTCCACGTCGGGCAAGCACGAATTTCCGTCGGCCTGAAACCTCACCGGTTGGAACGACCAGAAGCCAGTGCCGCGACCACCGCCGCAACCGAGCACGCCACCGCACAGACTTCTGCCACCGCACCGACGTAGAGGCCGTACTCGGCCGACACCGGTGGGCTGACATTGAGCTTGTAGTACCACACCGTGAGCGCGGCGATGAGCAGCGAAAGCATGAGCACGGCAATCGAAGCGAGCCTCACCGCCAGGCCACGGCCCACCATCGCGCCGGCCACCAGCAGCGTCGAGGACAGCAACACGATGAGCTGGCCCGCGCCGAACCCGCGCGGCAGTTCCAAGCTGCCGTGGGCGCCTCCGATGGCGTTGGCCCAGCCCCCACCGTTGACTGCCGTCGTCAGCCACGGCAGCCACGCGCTGGCCGAAATCACCAAGGCGAAAAACGCCACCAGCCAACCAGGGCGCAGCAGGCGAGTCATGGTTGCGACATTAATAGCGGCAAGGACCAGTTCGCGCCTCGCCACGCGGCGCCCCGGCAAACGACCGAGCGTGACAGCCAGGGGATCAGCTCGGCAGCGAGGACACGTTGAAAATGACACCCGTGGGGTCGATCGCCGCGGCCAACCGTCCGTACGGGGTGTCCTCGGCCCCCCGCACCACCGCGCCGCCGTTGTCGCTGATTGCCCCCAGGGTCTTGTCGACGTCCTCAGTCCCGAAGAAGATCGTCCAATTCGACGGGATGCCCTCGGGCAGACACGAGGCGCCGTCCATCACACCGAGCAATTGCTGATCGCCGAACCACGCTGTGGTATAGCGGAATTCGTCGGTATCGGACACCTGCTCCGTCCGCCATCCGAAGACCTCGCGGTAGAAGCCGACCGCGGCGCGGTGGTCGCGCGTGGTCAGTTGGTGCCAAACCGGAGAGCCGGCCTCTCCGATCAGTTCGAAGCCGCGGTGCTCCAACGGCTGCCACAAGCCGAAGAATGCGCTCGACGGGTCGGTCGCGAGGCCCATGTACCCCTTGGCGGGCACTTCCCTGGCCGCCAGGCACACTGAACCGCCCGCCGCGCTCACTGCCGACATCGTCGCGTTGATGTCGGCGGTGTGGAAATACGTGGCCCAGTGGTCCGGAGACTGCTGCTCCGGATTGTTGGCCATCATGCCGGCCACGCGGTGGCCGTCCTTAGCGGCATTGATGTATCCGCCGTACTCGGGTCCCGCAGAGTCGAACGTCCAGCCGAATACCGTGCCGTAGAAGTCCTGGGCACGGCCGATGTCGGACGTCGTCAAGTCGATCCAGCAGGGAGCGCCCAACGGCGCGCAGTCACGGATGGGCACGGCAACCTCCTTGTAGTGTCCTGGCCCCGTGATCGGGGTTCAGACATACCGACTGGCGCCAAACCAGAAACTCATCGGCGGCCAGCGTGCCGGCCGACCAGGCGGTTAGTGCCGAACGCCACCATCTCCGTTCATGCCCGGATCAGGCCTGGTGAATACCGTGACGAAGTTCTGCAGCGACTCGTTGATGTCGCTGCGCAGCGCAGCGGCCACGATCATGCCGATCGGCCCGAACAGCGCCGGACCACCGAGGTGCACGTCGAACCCGACCATGGAGCCCTCGTCTGCGGGCTGAACTTTGGCCATCAGCTTGACCTTCACACCGCCGACGCCATCGCCGTTGAGGGTCATGCCTTCCGGTGGCTTGTAGCGCACAACCGTCCATTTGATCCGGTTGTACATGCCCTTCACCTCGACGATCGACTCGACGACAGTGCCCTTCTCGATGTCGTCGGGCAACTTGCTGCGCCACACCCGGTGGATGGTCAGCCATTCCTTGTACCGGGACAGGTCGGAGGCATGCTTCCAGGCAACCTCGGGAGGCAGTGGGACGTCGATTGCTCCGGAGAGTTTCGCCATGACTCAGTTCTGCTGATCGCCGGTGTCACCCGAGCCAGCGACCTTCTTGGCTTCTTCCTGCACTTTGTGGATGGTGTCGGAGTACTTGCCCTGCGTCTTGTCGTCGACGAACTCGCCGGCCTTATCGATCGCCATCTCGACCTTGTCGGCGTTCTGCGACAACAGGTCCTTCGCCTTGTCCAGGATTCCCATGCACCCGTCCTTTCCCCGGGAAATCCTACTTGCCCGGTGAAAGCCTACTTGTGCGTGCTCGCGGCAGTTAGCACCACAACCGCGGCTGCCCGCCCAGCATTTTGGCCCGAGTCCACCACATCGCCTCGATCGCGGCGGCGCCCAGCACGCCGATTCCCAGCGCGGTCGTCGTCACCACGAGATTCGATGGGTCGAGTAGTAAGGCCTTCCGAGCCAGCGGGATGCTGAAGATCACCACGTAGGCCAGGCCGGACGCGATTACCAGCGCCACCCGCCACCACTGGTAGGGGCGTGCCACCACCGCGAGCACCCATAGCGCGGTCACCAGCAACGTGATCAGAGCCGCGGTCGACGCTTGCTCCTGTTGCTGGAACGTGGCGTGGCGGCCGTGGTAGGCCACCAGGTAGGACCCGAACGTCGCGACGCCGACAACCAATCCGGACGGCAGTGCGGAAGTCAATACCCGCCGCACGAAGCCTGGGTAGGCGCGTTCGTTGTTGGGGGCCAGCGACAGGATGAACGACGGTATTCCGATGGTGAACCACGCGGCGATGGTGACGTGGATCGGCTGAAACGGATAAAGCAAGGGATCCGCTTTGAGCACTTTGGAGAGCAGGCATTCGATGCCCACCAACAGTGCCAGCAGCACCGAGTACACGGTCTTGGTCAGAAACAGGTTCGCGACACGCTCGATGTTGCCGATCACCCGCCGGCCCTCCCCGACGACATACGGCAGCGTGGCAAATTTGTTGTCCAGCAATACGATCTGCGCGACGGCGCGAGACGCCGGGCTGCCGGCGCCCATCGCCACACCGATATCGGCGTCCTTGAGGGCCAATACATCGTTGACGCCGTCTCCGGTCATCGCCACGGTGTGTCCGTGTGATTGCAGGGCGTGCACGATGGCACGTTTCTGATCGGGCCGCACCCGGCCGAAGGTGGTGTGGGTATCCAGCGCGTCAGCCAATTCGGCGGGGTCCGAGGGCAGTTGACGCGCATCCATCGTCTCACCACGCAGCCCGAGCTGCCCAGCGACGGCGCCGACCGACACCGCATTGTCGCCAGACAGCACCTTAACCGAAACACCCTGGGCGGCAAAATATTCCAATGTCTCGCGGGCATCTGGCCGAACCTTCTGCTCGAGCACCACCAGGGCGACCGGGGTGACTCTTCCCGGCGCGTCCTGGCGGTCCACGGTCACGTCGCCGGTGCCCACCAGCAATACCCTCAGTCCCTTCGCACCGATCCGCTCGGCCTGTTCGGCGGCCGCCGAAGACGGATCCAGCAGCACGTCCGGAGCCCCGATCACCCAATTACCATGGTCACGGTAGGACACACCGCTCCATTTGGTGGAGGACTTGAAAGGTGCAGTCGCCGTGGCGATCCAGCCGGGCGACTGGTGATAGGTCTCGGCGATCGCCTGCATACTGGCATTGGGTCGCGGGTCGGCTGCGGCCAACGCGGCCAGCCCCTCGGCGATGCTGTGCCGCTGCCGGATCGCGTCAAGCTCCTCAACGTCGGAAACCCGCATACCGTTTTCGGTCAAGGTGCCCGTCTTGTCGGCGCAGACCACGTCGACCCGCGCGAGTCCCTCGATGGCTGGCAGCTCCTGCACCAGGCACCGCCGTTGACCGAGCCTGACCACCCCGACCGCAAACGCGATCGACGTCAGCAGGACCAGGCCTTCGGGCACCATCGGCACCAGCGCGCCCACCATCCGCAGCACGGACTGGCGCCAGTCCGCGTGCGTGGTGAACAACTGGGTGTAGATCGTCAGCAGACCGGCCGGCACCAACAAGTAGGTGATGAACTGCAGGATCCGGTTAACCCCGTTGCGCAGTTCGGATTTCACCAACGTGAACTTGCTGGCCTCCTCGGCCAGCTTGGCGGCATAGGCCTCCGGCCCGACCTTGGTAGCGCGGTAGGCGCCAGTGCCGGCTACCACGAAGCTGCCCGACATCACCGCGTCGCGGATGCCCTTGGCAATCGGGTCCGCCTCGCCGGTCAACAGTGATTCGTCGATCTCCAGGTTCACCTCTTCGACGATCTCGCCGTCGACGACGACCTGATCTCCGGGACCGAGCTCGATGATGTCGTCGAGCACCACTTCGCTGGGCAACAGCGCCCGAATTCCGGATTGCCTGCGCACCAACGGTTTCGCCTGCCCGACGATTGCCAGATTGTCCAGCGTCTGTTTGGCCCGGATTTCCTGGACCATGCCGATAATGCTGTTGGCGATGATGAGCAGGCCGAACATCCCGTTGATCACCGAGCCCGTCGCCAGGACGATCAGCAGCAGCACGCCCAAGATCGCGTTGATCCGGGTGAAGACGTTGGCCCGGACGATCGCCGCGACGCTGCGTGTCGCACGCTCCCGTACGGCGTTGGTCTTGCCGTCGGCTACCCGCTGTGCCACCTCGGCATCGGTCAGGCCCCCGATCAACGATGAATTCATCGGGTAAAGGTTCCCAATTTGTCCGAATCGTAGTACTCCAACGTCAAGGCGTTCCCCGAGAATACAGCTTTGGAAACCGTTCCGGGTGGGGCGTTTTCGTCCGTCACCGCAAAGGTGAAGGTGTCACCGTCCCAGTGCGTCAAGGTGAACGTCCGGTTTTTCGGACCTATCGCCAGCTGCAGCGAGCCGTCGCGTTCGGTAATGATGGCCGGTCCCCAATAGTCACTGGCGTAGACGCCAGCGTAGTCACTGAGCGGTCTGGCCGGCGCAGCGTTGGACGGAGGCTGCTTGCCGACCAGCGAACCTTCCGGATTGTTCATCCAGCTCATCGCCTGCTTGTAGAGGTGAGCCCAGTCTTCACGAATCTGCCCGTACTGCACCAGATCCATGAATTGCGCGGTCAGCGTCTCCGGCACGCCGATGGGCGCGGCGTTGGTCAGCGCGATGATTCCCACGTCCTCCGACGGCATCACCACAAAGTTTGTTGCGGCACCCAACAAGAAAGCGCCGGAATGGCTGTACTCCGTGCGCCCCGACGAGCTCACCGACACGTTGAACCCGTAACCATAGGTACTGGAGCGCGCCTTCGGCGTCGTCGAGGGCACCGAAATCACCTCCGCGGTATTCACGGGCAGCAGAGCTTCCGGCGACGCAATCCGCTGGCCGTTGTAAGTCCCGTTGCCCAGCAACATGGTCAGCCAGCGCGCCATGTCGTTGACCGACGAACTCACCCCGCCCGCGGCTGACTGGGCATCCGGATCCCGTTGGAAACGCGGCTCCCATTTGTCTCCCACTTTGACGTGATTGACCGCGTGGTCGGGCCTGGCCATGAAGTCGGCGAATCGCGAACTTGTGGAAGCCATCCCGAGCGGGCGGTAGAGCGCCTCGTCGGAGAGGTCCTCCCATGGTTTGCCCGCTGCGGCCGCCACTGCGTCGGCTGCCGCGGTGATTCCGAAGTTGGTGTAGGCGTAGCTGATTCGAAACGGTGCCAGCGGCAAGTACTTCAGCCGCTCGAGTGACAGCCGACGGTCGTAGCCCAGATCCTCTAGTTTGTCGCCGGCGTGGTCGGGCAAACCGGAACGATGCGAATAAAGGTCGGCGACGGTCAGATGGCTGGTGACATAGGGATCGCTCAGCGCGAACCAAGGCAGCTTGGACACCACAGGTGTGTCCCACCTGACAACGTTGTCGCTGACTTCGTGCGCCACCACCGTCGCACCAACCGATTTCGACACCGAGGCCAACTGGAAGACGGTGTCGGCGTCGACCTTGTTGTCTTGACCGTCGCCTTTGCTCACATCCCTGAAGCCGAATCCCTTGGCATACACTGTCTTTCCCCCGTGAACAATGGCTACGGCCATGCCCGGGATGCCGGTGCTTTTCATCAGGTCACCGACCAGGCCGTCAACCTTCGATATGGCCTCGTCGATGCGGCCGGTTGGGATTTCCAGACCCGACACTTCGTTGGGCGGACCGTCAGACAGTGCGATCGGCGGCCTGGATACCGGTTGCGCGGGCCCACACCCCAGCAACGCAAGCAAGGCCACCACGACAGCGGCCGTTGCCGCGCGTTTCGTCATGGCGGAACTCTAGCCCGGACAGCTAGCGAATCAGAGCCGCCACCACGGGTTTGATGTCGCAGGTACTGCGGGATCAATGCGTTGACCGGGTGCGGGCACCGCCACATTGACCTGAGCGGGTCCCGCGGCGGCGAGCAGGCGCTCAACGGGCTCAGCCCATGGGTGGGGCGCCAGCCGGAAGGTGCCCCAGTGGATCGGCACCAGCAGTCCCGACCGGGCGTCGGTGACATCCAGATGCGCGCGCACCGCCTCCTCGGGGTTCATGTGGATGTCCGGCCACGCCGTGTTGTAGGCCCCGATGGGCAAAAGCGTCAGGTCGAACGGTCCGTGGTCGGCACCGATCTGCGTGAAGCTCTTGGTGTAGCCGGTGTCGCCACCGAAATACGCGCGATGACTAGGACCGATGAACGCCCACGACGCCCACAGCGTCGTATTCCGGTCCAGAAAGCGCCCCGAGAAGTGCCGAGCCGGCATGCAAATCACAGTGAGCTCGTCGACCTGAGCGCTCTGGTGCCAGTCGAGCTCAACGATGCGATGCTCTGGTATCCCCCACCCGCGCAGGTGGGCACCGACGCCAAGCGGTACGAAGAACGGAGCCCGTTGAGTGTGGGCCAATGCCATGACGGTGTCGATGTCGAGGTGGTCGTAATGGTCATGGCTGATCACCACCGCATCGACGGCGGGCAGCCCTTCCAGTTGCATCGGCGGCGGATGCAGCCGCTGCGGGCCGACGATGTCCGACGGGGAGCACCGGTCGCTCCACACCGGATCGGTGAGCACACGGTAACCGTCGATTTCCACCAGCGCCGTCGAGTGACCGAACCAGCTCACGGCGAGCCGGCTCGGATCACCGTCGAACATCGCCGGTGCAGCCAACGGGATCGGCCCTGCCGGCCGACTCCCGCCTCGGTTACCCACCAACTCCCACACGATGAGCCGCAGCTGCTCGCGATCCATCTTGTATATCGAGGCCGGGTCGAGGTTGACGAACACGCCGTCGCGATAGTTCGGCGACTCCGCCGCCACCGCCCTGATCGAAGTGGGGTCGGCACCGAGGGCAGCCGGCGCGCCATGTAGCGCTCGCAACAACCAACTACCGGCAGCTAAAGACGCCGTACCGGCGGCCAGCCGTAGCGCCCCCCGCAGCATGACCCTCACGCCCCCTGGAACTTGGGCGGCCGCTTCTCTACGCGGGCGATCTGGGCTTCGATGACGTCCTGGCTGTTCCAGGCTTTGTCGAAGAGCTCCTTATGCACTGGCCCGGCCTCCTCGATGGCGTCGTCGTTGAGGACCCGCTTGGCGTGCTGGATCGCCAGCGGTGCCAGGCCGGCGATCTCGGCGGCCCAGGCCTGGGCGTCGGCGAGTGTCCCGATTCGGTTGGCCATTCCCGTCTGCAGCGCCACCTCGGCGGTCAGTTTCTCCGCGGTCAGCAGCATCGCGCGGGCACGGCCGTGACCGACCAGCGAAGACAGTCGCCGGATACTCCAGTTGTCAAGGGCCAGACCATATTTCGAAGTCGGAAACTGGAAGAACGCCTCCGGTGCGACGACCCGCAGATCACATTGCATGGCCAGCTGCAAGCCGGCGCCGATGGCGGGGCCGTTGATGGCGCCGATCACCGGTATCGGTGTTGCGTCCATGGCCTTGTGCAGCTCGATGAGCCGGTCGGGATAGTCGGCGGCGAATGCGTCGCCACTCAGGTCCGCGCCGGCGCAGAACACCGTGCCCTGACCGGTCAACACGATCGCGCGGGTTGATCCGTCACCGGCTTTCAGCACGGCCTCCCGCAGCTCGTCGACGAGCTGGGAGTTCAGGGCATTGCGGCGCTCGGGACGCTGCAGCTCAATGGTCATGACGGCTTCGACCTGGGTAATACCGATCATGGCAGCCACCATATATAGCCTCGTCACGTGAGTCGTATCACGGCCGGTCAATTGCGGGATGCGGTGCTCGACGAGGGCTCCTTCATCCGCTGGGATAGCGAGCCGCTCGCGGTGCCGGTAAGCGAGTCCTATGCGCGAGAGCTGGCCGACGCCCGAGCGGCCACCGGTCTGGACGAATCGGTACTCACCGGCGAGGGGCGCATCTTCGGACGTCGGGTGGCGGTGGTGGTCTGCGAGTTCGGCTTCCTGGGCGGCTCGATCGGGGTGGCAGCGGCCGAACGGATCACCGCTGCCGTGCAACGGGCGACCACCGAGCGACTGCCGCTGCTGGCCTCGCCGAGCTCCGGCGGCACCCGCATGCAGGAAGGCACGGTCGCGTTTCTGCAGATGGTGAAGATCGCCGCCGCGGTCAGACTCCACAAACAGGCACACCTGCCCTATCTGGTCTACTTGCGCAATCCGACCACCGGCGGGGTGTTCGCGTCGTGGGGCTCGCTGGGCCATGTCACCGTCGCCGAGCCGGGCGCGCTGATCGGCTTTCTCGGACCTCGGGTGTACCAGCTGCTCTACGGCGAACCATTCCCGGAAGGGATCCAGACCGCGGAGAATCTGCAGCGGCACGGGGTGATCGACGGCGTCGTTCCGCTTGACAAACTGCGCCGGACACTGGATCGCGCGCTGACAGTCATCGCCGACGGTCCCGATCCGCTGCCGGCACCGCAGCCACCCGAACCGACGCCCGACGTGCCGGCGTGGGACTCGGTGGTGGCGTCACGGCGGCCAGACCGGCCGGGCGTCGGACTTTTGTTGCGGCACGGCACCACCGACCGCGTGCTGTTGTCGGGCACCGGACAGGGAGAAGCGGCGACCACCCTGTTGGCGCTGGCCCGATTCGCCGGGCAGCCCGCGGTGTTGCTCGGACAGCAGCGAGTGACGGGCGGCATGGTCGGGCCCGCTTCCCTGCGCGAGGCCCGGCGCGGCATGGCACTGGCCGCCGAGCTGCGCCTGCCGCTGGTGCTGGTGATCGACACCGCCGGGCCCGCGCTGTCGGCTGAAGCCGAGCAGGGAGGCCTGGCAGGCCAGATTGCTCAGTGCCTGGCCGAACTGGTGACCCTGGATACCCCGACGGTGTCGGTCCTACTGGGTCAGGGCAGCGGCGGGCCGGCGCTGGCCATGGTGCCCGCTGATCGCGTGCTGGCCGCGCTGCACGGCTGGCTGGCGCCGCTGCCGCCGGAAGGCGCCAGCGCGATCGTCTTCCGCGACACCACTCATGCCGCCGAACTCGCTGCGGCACAAGGCATCCGGTCAGGGGATCTGCTGGCGTCCGGGATTGTCGACGCCATCGTGCCGGAGCACCCCGATGCCGCCGACGAGCCGGTCGAGTTCTGCCAGCGACTGGCGCACGCCATAGCTGCTGAGGTGCAAGCGCTGAGCGGGATACCCGCTGCCAAGCGACTGGCCGCCCGATTACGGCGCTACCGCCGCATCGGGTTGCCTGGTCCGCCCCGCGACACTTAAACCACGTACAGGACACGCCGCGGCGCGAGACCTTCGCTTATGTCTGGGCGACGGAGCCGTCGGGCAGCCCGAGGTAGCGCTGGATCGTCGGGCCGAGCCACTCAACGATCTCGTCGCAAGTCATGTCGACGACGGGAGGCAGCCGTAACACGAAGCGGCACAACGCCATACCCAGGATTTGGGTGGCGATCAGTCCCGCCCGGACGCCGGATTCTTCGGTCGGCACGAAAGTAGCTGCCAGCGGCTGTATTTGGGCGCTGAAAATCTCCTGCATCCGTTGCGCAGCTTCGCTATTTGTGGCGCTGGACCGCAGCAGGATCACCAGCGCCTCATCGCCCTCCCAGCGTTCGAGGAAGTGCCGGACCAGCGACCGCCCCACCCGCGTCCGGTCCGTCGCCGCGAAATCGGGAAACCTCAGATCGAACTCGGCCGCAGCAGCGAACAGCTTGTCTTTGCTGCCGTAGTACCGCATCACCATCGCGGGATCCACCCCGGCGTCAGCGGCGATCGCCCGAATGGTGGCGGCCTGGAAGCCGGCCGTACCGAACCGATCGCGCGCCGCCGCCAGGATCGCGGCCTTGGTCACGTCCGATGACCTCCTCATGTCAACAATTGTAGGCCAACAACTGTTGACTTAGCCGCACCGGCGCGCCAACATGGACTTATGCCAACAAGCGTTGACTAGTTGTGGAGAGGACTCTCATGAAGGACACCGACGTTTTGGTAGTCGGCGCCGGCCCCACCGGGCTCACGCTGGCCGCTTCCCTGATCGCCCACGGAGTCCGGGTGATGGTCGTCGACGAATTGCCGGCAGGCGCAAACACCTCCCGCGCTGCGGCGGTGAATGCTCGCACCCTGGAGGTACTGGAAGATCTCGACGTGGCCCGGCGAATGGTCAAGGCGGGGCTGATTGCGCCGCGGTTCACCATGCGGGAGGGACGGCGCATCCTGATCAGTGTCGACTTCAGCGAGCTACCGACGCAGTACCCCTACACACTGATGCTCTCCCAGGCCGACACCGAGCGGCTGTTGCTGGAGCGGTTGTACGAACTCGGCGGCCCAAAGTTTCGGGTGATCCGACCGAGAACCCTGAGCGGTATCGTCCAGGATGCGGATGGCGTCACGGCCACCTTCGACGATGGGGAAACGATCAGGGCCGGCTACGCCGTAGGGGCCGACGGCATGCACAGCACAATTCGCGAGCAAGCCGGAATCGGCTTTGCCGGTGGCGAATTCGCCGAATCCTTCACGCTCGCCGACGTCCGGGTGACCGGCGAAGCGCCTCGCGACCAGGTGATCCTGTTCTACGCCCAAGACGGCCTGACGGTGCTGGCGCCGCTGCCTGACGACATTTTCCGCGTCGTCGCGCCAACCGCGGAGGCACCGCAGGTGCCCTCGGCCGGATTCGTGCAGTCTCTGCTCGATAGCCGGGGATTCGGGCCGGGCCAGACGAATGTCACCGAAATGCTGTGGGGGACGAGGTTCCGGATTCACCACCGCGTCGCCGATAGCTACCGCGCCGGTCGAGTGCTGCTGGCCGGGGACGCCGCCCATGTGCACAGTCCTGCCGGCGGCCAGGGCATGAACCTCGGCATCACCGACGCGATCTCGCTGGCCGGAGCGCTCTCGGAAGTGCTGCACGGCGGCCCCGACACCGTGCTGGACACCTACAGCGACGCCCAGCGCCGGCGGGCTGAGCAGGTGCTGAGACTGACCGGACGACTGACCCGGATCGCGACGCTGCCGCGCCCGTTACGCCCGATCCGCAACACGGGAATGCGCTTGGCCGCACGAATCCCGGCCGTGCGACGGCAGCTGGCAGTGCGGTTGAGCGGCCTTAGTTATCGGTGATCTGCCACGACAGCGCCGGGGCACTCCTGCGCGACGCAGCGGTGTACCTCCCACCGCCATAGCCAATAATCAGGCAAACTGGCGGCATGGACACTGGAGCGACCTCACCACGGGTTTTGGTCGTCGACGACGACTCCGACGTGCTCGCGTCGCTAGAACGCGGCCTGCGGCTGTCGGGATTCGAGGTGTCGACGGCGGTCGACGGCGCCGAAGCCTTGCGCAGCGCCACCGAGACGCGGCCGGACGCGATCGTGCTCGACATCAACATGCCCGTGCTGGACGGCGTCAGCGTTGTCACGGCGCTGAGAGCCATGGACAACGACGTCCCCGTGTGCGTGCTCAGCGCCCGCAGTTCGGTCGACGATCGGGTGGCGGGCCTGGAGGCCGGTGCCGACGATTACCTGGTCAAACCCTTCGTGCTGGCCGAGCTGGTCGCGCGGGTGAAAGCGCTGCTGCGCCGCCGCGGCTCCACCGCCACGTCCTCCTCGGAAACCATCACGGTGGGGCCGCTGGAGGTGGATATTCCCGGCCGGCGGGCCCGGGTCAACGGCGTCGACGTCGACCTGACCAAGCGGGAGTTCGACCTGCTGGCGGTGCTGGCCGAGCACAAGACCGCAGTGCTGTCCCGCGCGCAGCTGTTGGAGCTGGTGTGGGGCTATGACTTCGCCGCCGATACCAACGTTGTCGACGTGTTCATCGGGTACCTGCGCCGCAAGCTAGAGGCCAACGGCGGCCCCAGGCTGCTGCACACCGTCCGCGGCGTCGGGTTCGTGCTGCGCATGCAGTAAGGCACCAGATCGATGAGATCACAGAAGCCATGAATATCCTGTCCCGGCTTTTCGCCCGTACGCCTTCGCTGCGGACGCGGGTGGTCGTCGCGACGGCCATCGGTGCCGCGATTCCGGTGCTCATCGTCGGCACTGTCGTCTGGGTCGGCATCACCAACGACCGCAAGGAGCGGCTGGACCGTCGCCTTGACGAGGCCGCGGGCTTCGCGATCCCTTTTCTGCCGCGCGGTCTTGGCGAAATCCCGCGCTCGCCCAACGACAATGACGCCATCATGACGATCCGCCGCGGCGACTCGGTCAAATCGAATTCCGACGTTACGCTGCCCAAGCTGGACGTCGACTACGCCGACACTTACGTCCGGGGGGTGCGCTACCGGGTGCGTACGGTGGAGATTCCCGGGACCGAGCCGACGTCGCTCGCCGTAGGCGCGACGTACGACGCCACCATCGCCGAGACCAACAACCTGCACCGGCGGGTGCTGCTGATCTGTGGATTCGCCATCGCCGCGGCGGCGGTGTTCGCTTGGCTGCTGGCAGCGTTCGCGGTCCGCCCGTTCAAACAGCTCGCTCAGCAGACCCGGTCGATCGACGCTGGGGACGAGGCACCGCGGGTGGAAGTGCACGGCGCCACCGAAGCCGTCGAGATCGCCGAAGCAATGCGGGGCATGCTGCAGCGCATCTGGAACGAACAGAACCGGACCAAGGAGGCGCTCGCCTCGGCCCGCGACTTCGCTGCCGTGTCCTCGCATGAGCTGCGCACTCCCCTGACCGCGATGCGCACCAACCTGGAGGTGCTGTCCACCCTGGACATGCCCGACGACCAACGCAAAGAGGTGCTGGGCGACGTCATCCGCACCCAGTCGCGGATAGAGGCCACGCTGAGCGCCCTCGAGCGGTTGGCGCAGGGCGAATTGTCGACGTCCGACGATCACGTGCCGGTCGACATCACCGAGCTGCTCGACCGCGCCGCCCACGATGCGATGCGGATCTACCCAGACCTCGATGTTTCGCTGGTGCCGTCGCCCACCTGCATCATCGTCGGGCTACCCGCCGGATTGCGCCTGGCCGTCGACAACGCGATCGCCAATGCCGTCAAGCACGGCGGCGCCACCCGAGTCCAGCTGTCGGCGGTCAGCTCGCGCGCCGGAGTGGAAATAGCCGTCGACGACAATGGCAGCGGCGTGCCCGAAGATGAGCGCCAAGTGGTGTTCGAGCGGTTTTCCCGCGGGTCGACGGCCTCGCATTCGGGCTCGGGCCTGGGACTGGCGTTGGTGGCCCAGCAGGCCCATCTGCACGGCGGGACAGCTTCGCTGGAAAACAGCCCGCTGGGCGGTGCGCGGCTAGTGCTGCGCCTCCCCGGCCCCAGCTAGCGGCTCTACTGCTTACCGCGGTTCGGTGAACTCTTGCGCCATGGCGTGAAAACGGCGCGCACCGCGGACTCCTGTCAAGTAAAAGCGTTGCCCCCAAAGGCAATCGGGCCGCACCTCGCGGCACTGATGGCCGATTATAAGCCGGTGCAGGACCCAGCGGGCGCAGCCGATGGAGGCGGTACCGATCCGTTAACCGCAAGACTGTCAACGACATTCAGGTTCGCCCAGGTGTGCTTGGCGTCGGTGTCGACGGCGTTCTGGTCTCGCGTTGCTGCAGTGCCCGCCAAGGTGATGGTGTCCGCGTTGACCGCTCGCTGCGAGTTTGGGGTTGCGGCCACTCGGCGCAAACTACCGCCGCCCTCCCTCATTTCGTTTAGCCGCACTTGGCCATCCGGCAGGCGATATGCAGCCTACCGAGTCGGCCCCTCTCGAGTCGGGGCACACTGGAGCGATGGGCAACGGCAGAAAACCGACCGACAGCGAAACCCTGGGACACATCCGCGACCTAGTCGCCGAGGAGAAAGCCCTGCGGGAGCAACTGCAGCACCGCGACATCAGCACGTCAGAGGAGCATGATCGCCTTCGCCGGATGGAGGTCGAACTCGACCAGTGCTGGGACCTGCTGCGGCAGCGCCGGGCGCTACGCGAAAGCGGTGGTGACCCACGCGAGGCGCAGGTTCGTCCGCCCGACGAGGTCGAGGGCTACCTGAGCTGAGCGAGCGCGCGGCAGATGTCGATGCCCTCGTCATCGGTGGGGGTCACAACGGCCTGGTCGCGGCCGCCTACCTGGCCCGGGCGGGCCTTCGGGTGCGGTTGCTCGAGCGGCTGGGGCAGATCGGCGGGGCCGCCGTCTCGGCGCAGGCCTTCGACGGTGTCGGGGTTCGGGTGTCGCGGTACTCGTACCTGGTCAGCCTGCTGCCGCCCCGCATCGTCAACGACCTCGGCGCTGCGGTCCGGTTGGCACGGCGGCAAGTTTCGTCGTACACACCCGACCCCGCCACCGACGGCCGCAATGGGCTGCTGATCGGGACACCCGGTGACACGTTCGCCGCCATCGGCGCTGCCGGCGACGAGCAGCGGTTCGCCGCCTTCTACCAACGCTGCCGGCTGGTGACCGAACGGCTCTGGCCCACGCTGCTCGAACCGCTGCGCACCCGCCAGCAGGCACGCCGGCACATCCTGGAAAGCGGCCATCACCATGCGGCGGCTGCATGGCAGGCCATGATCGACGAGCCGATCGGGCATGCCATCGCCGACGCGGTGGGCAATGACGTGGTGCGCGGCGTGATCGCGACCGACGCGCTGATCGGCACCTTCGCTCGACTCGACGACCCATCGCTGATGCAGAACGTCTGCTTTCTGTATCACGTGCTCGGCGGAGGGACCGGAGACTGGAACGTCCCCGTCGGCGGGATGGGCTCGCTGGCCGCGGCCCTGGCGACGGTGGCCGTCGGCTACGGCGCCGAAATAACCACCGGCGCAGAGGTTTACGCTGTCGGACCGAGCGGCCAGGTGCGCTATCGCACCGGTGACGAAGAGCACCTGATCCGGGCCCGGTTCGTTCTTGCCGGCGTCACACCGGCGGTCTTGGACCGTCTATTGGGCGAAATGGGGGCACCTCCCGCTTGCGGGGGACCGGCGCCACTGGCTCAGGGCGCGCAGGTCAAGGTGAATATGGTGCTGCGGCGGCTGCCCCGGTTGCGCGACGACAGCGTCACACCCGAACAGGCTTTTGCCGGGACGTTTCACGTCAATGAGACATGGACGCAACTGGATACGGCATATTTGCAGGCAGCCGCCGGGCAAGTGCCAAATCCGTTGCCGTGCGAAGCCTATTGCCATTCGCTGACCGACCCGAGCATCCTTTCGGCCGGCCTGCGTGACTCGGGCGCTCAGACGATGACGGTGTTCGGCTTGCACACACCGCACTCACTGTTCGGCGGCACCGACTCCGACACCCTGCGCGACCAACTGACCGACATGGTGCTGGCCTCGCTGAATTCCGTTCTGGCCGAACCGATCCAGGAGCTTTTGCTGCCCGACGCGCATGGCCGGCCCTGCATCGAGACGACGACCACCCTCGATTTGGAGCGCACCCTGCACATGAGCGGCGGCAACATTTTCCACGGTGGCTTGTCCTGGCCGTTCGCCGACGACGACGACCCGCTGGACACCCCGGCCCGCCAATGGGGCGTGGCCACTGCCCACGAGCGGATCATGCTGTGCGGCTCGGGCGCCCGCCGCGGCGGAGCGGTGTCGGGCATCGGCGGGCACAACGCCGCGATGGCAGTGCTGGCTTCGGTGTGACTACCGCGCGTCGAAGTGTGGTCCCGCGCGATGGCTATCGCGCATCGATGGTCATGTAGTCGCGCTCGGTGTACCCGGTGTAGATCTGGCGCGGACGGCCGATCTTGCTGTCACCCTCGTCGTGCATCTCACGCCAGTGCGCGATCCAGCCGGGCAGCCGGCCCAACGCAAACAACACGGTGAACATCCGCGTCGGGAATCCGAGCGCCCGGTAGATCAGACCGGTGTAGAAGTCGACGTTGGGGTAGAGCTTGCGCTCGGCGAAGTAGTCGTCGGTCAGCGCCGCCTCTTCGAGTTGCTTGGCGATGTCCAGCAGGTCGTCGTCGCCACCGAGCTTGGCCAGGATCTTGTCGGCCTGTTCCTTGACGATCCGGGCCCGCGGGTCGTAGTTCTTGTACACGCGGTGGCCGAAGCCCATCAGCTTGACCCCGGCCTCGCGGTTCTTCACTTTGCGAACGAATTCACCGACGTCGCCGCCGCTCTCGCGGATCTGTTCGAGCATCTCGAGGACCGCCTGGTTCGCGCCGCCGTGCAGCGGCCCCCACAGCGCGTTGATGCCGCCGGAGATCGAGGTGAACAGGTTGGCCCGTGACGAGCCCACCAGGCGGACCGTCGACGTCGAGCAGTTCTGCTCGTGGTCGGCGTGCAGGATGAACAGCATGTCCAGCGCCCGCACAATTTCCGGGTCGGGCCGATAGGGCTCGGCGGGCAACCCGAACGTCATCCACAGGAAGTTCTCCACCAACGACAGCGAGTTGTCGGGGTAGAGGAACGGCTGGCCAACCGATTTCTTGTACGCGTACGCGGCGATGGTGGGCAGCTTGGCCAGCAGACGAATGGTCGACAGCTCAACCTGCTCGTTGTCCATCGGGTCGAGCGCATCCGGGTAGTAGGAGCTCAACGCGTTCACCACGCTGGACAGCACCGGCATCGGGTGGGCATTGGGCGGGAATCCGTCGAAGAACCGCTTCAGGTCCTCGTGCAGCATGGTGTGCCGCTCGATCCGGGTGGTGAACTCGGCCAGCTGCGCTTTGTCCGGCAGCTCACCGTAGATCAGCAGGTAGCTCACCTCGATGAAGGTCGACTTCTCGGCGAGCTGCTCGATCGGGTAGCCGCGGTAGCGCAAAATTCCGGCGTCACCGTCGATGTAGGTGATAGAGCTCTTGCAAGAGGCGGTGTTGACGAAGCCATTGTCGAAGGTGGTGTGTCCCGTCTTGGACAACAGCGAGCCGAGCGCAATGCCGTCAGCTCCATCGGTGGCGTGCACGACCTCTAGGTCGATCTCGCCCCCCGGGTACTTCAGAGTTGCGGTGTCGTCGGTGTCGGCCACGAGAACCCCTTTGCGCTCTGGCTGATATGGCTGCCCTTGACTAGGTGCTTATAGGTGAAGGTAGTCGTTATCGCGACGAGGCGCCTGCCCGGGGTCGGGTCTCTCGGATCCGGCCAGCAATTCACGGCGTGGTCTCCCGCGATAAGCCGGGTATGCCTGATTGCCCCGCCAAGCCCGCGGCGGGCTCAGGGCTGAAGGCGTTCCACGCGGGCGCCGATGACCCGAATTCGGTTGTGCAGGCGGTTTTCCCGCCCCTGCCAGAATTCCACCAGCTCAGGGGCGATGAGGTAGCCGCCCCACCCCGGTGGCACCGGTACCTGCTCGCAGTCGGCGAAGCGCGCAGTCACCTCGACCAGCTGGTCTACCAGCGCCGCGCGCGACGCGATCGGTTGCGACTGATGCGATGCCCACGCACCCAGTTGTGAGCCGCGCGGCCGCTTGGACCAGTAGTCCTGGGTGGCCTGCGGGTCGACCTTGCTCACCGGACCGAGGACGTGGACCTGCCGCCCCAGCTGGTACCAGGGAAAGGTCACCGATGCGTACGGCGTCGCCGCCAGCTCTGCACCCTTGGCTGAGTCATAGTTCGTGAAAAAAGTGATCCCGGTCTCGTCCACACTCTTGCATAACACCGATCTGGTCACCGGCCTGCCCGCCGCGACGGTAGCCAGCACCATGGCGTTGGGCTCGGCGACTCCGAACCGTTCGGCGTCGTCGATCCATCTGCGCAACAACGCAAGCCAACCGTCATCGAGCCAGTCCACATCGAGATCCGGACTCCCGTCCTTCTCGACGGACCCGTATTCCACGCGCATTCTCTGCAGGTGCTCGTCGTTTGGTCCTGCCACCGCGCCAACGCTACCGGGGTTGCTACCAGCCGGTAGCGTCGGCCCGAAGGCGAGGTGCAAGAATTTTCCTATGACTGTGGTCCCGGAAAATTTTGTCCCCGGCCTCGAAGGCGTGGTCGCCTTCACCACCGAAATTGCCGAACCTGATAAAGACGGCGGCGCGCTGCGCTACCGCGGCGTGGACATCGAGGATCTGGTGAAGCAGCAGGTCACCTTCGGTGACGCGTGGGCTCTGCTGGTCGACGGCAGGTTCGGCCACGGGCTGCCGCCGGCCGAGCCGTTCCCGCTGCCGATCCACACCGGCGATGTGCGCGTCGACGTGCAGGCGGGCCTGGCGATGCTGGCGCCCATTTGGGGATACAAGCCCCTGCTCGACACCGACGACGACACCGCCCGCAATCAGCTGGCCCGGGCATCGGTGATGGCACTGTCCTACGTCGCGCAGTCCGCGCGCGGCATCTACCAGCCAGCGGTTCCGCAGCGGATTATCGATGAATGCCCAACGGTCACAGCACGATTCATGACCCGATGGCAAGGCGAGCCGGACCCGAGGCATATCGAGGCCATTGACGCCTACTGGGTGTCGGCCGCCGAGCACGGTATGAACGCCTCGACGTTCACCGCGCGGGTGATCGCCTCAACCGGAGCTGACGTGGCGGCAGCGTTGTCCGGGGCAATCGGGGCGATGAGCGGGCCGCTGCACGGCGGGGCACCGGCCCGGGTACTGCCGATGCTGGAAGAGGTCGAGCGCACCGGCGACGCACGCGGCCTGGTCAAGGGCATCTTGGACCGCGGCGAAAAGCTGATGGGATTCGGGCACCGGGTCTACCGCGCCGAGGACCCCCGGGCGCGGGTGCTGCGGGCGGCCGCCGAACGGCTCGGCGCACCCCGCCACGAGGTCGCGGTCGCGGTGGAGCAAGCTGCGCTGGCCGAGCTGCGGGAACGCCGTCCGGACCGGGCCATCGAGACCAACGTCGAGTTCTGGGCGGCGGTAATCCTGGACTTCGCCCGCGTGCCGGCCAACATGATGCCGGCGATGTTCACCTGTGGGCGCACCGCGGGGTGGTGCGCCCACATTCTCGAGCAGAAAGGACTCGGCAAGCTGGTCCGCCCTTCTGCCATCTACGTGGGACCTCGCCCACGCAGTCCGGAATCCGTCGAAGGCTGGGACCGGGTTCTCACCGACGCCTGAGTCGGTCGGTTGTCGGTGCCCGGTGATTCACTGATTGCTGCCGCGATGAGTTCAGGTCGCGGGCGGAGTCAATAACCGTGAGCCAGTCCCCGCCTGGGATTGGCACGGCAAACAGACAAGGAGACCGCAATGGCAATCAACATCGAACCCGCACTGTCCCCGCACCTCGTGGTAGACGACGCCGCAGCGGCGATCGAGTTTTACGTCAAGGCTTTTGGCGGGGTCGAGCTGGGGCGAGTCCCCGGTCCCGACGGCAGGCTGGTCCACGCCGCGGTGCGTATTAACGGCTTCACGGTCATGCTCGCGGACGACTTCCCAGAAATGTGTGGCGGCAAGTCGATGACCCCTAAGTCATTGGGCGGCACTCCCGTCACCATCCATCTGACCGTCACGGACGTCGACGCCAAATTCCAGCGGGCGCTGGACGCGGGCGCCACGGTGGTGGCTGAGTTGCAGGATCAGTTCTGGGGAGATCGCTATGGCGTGGTCGCGGATCCGTTCGGCCACCACTGGTCGCTGGGACAGCCGGTCCGCGAGGTCAGCATGGAGGAAATCCGAGAGGCGATGTCTGCACAGGCGGGTAGTTAGACGCCAGTCGGCTACCAGTCGCGCAGCCGGGCCAGCAGGCGACGTCCCCTTGGCGGCGCCTGCGGCGCGGCGGCTGCCGCCGCGAGCATGTCGGCGACATCGGTGAACTTGTTGCGCGGGCGGCCGTCGTCGCTGCCGCGCGCAACCTCGGCGGCATCGATGGCACGCCATCCCGCGGAGTCGACGGCGTCGGGCTGGCGGGTGTGCACCAGCCTGGCCAGCGTCGCCGGTTTGGCGACCGGGTCGGCGAGCTTGCCCGCATTGAAGTCGGCCACCAGCGCCTGAACGGTTTGGAAAGAGCAGGACTTGTTCGTGCCGATGAATCCGGTCGGCCCACGCTTGATCCAGCCCGCGACGTAGGCCCCGGGTACCGGTTGGCCGGTACCCGGGGCGACGACACGACCACCGTCATTGGGGACGACGGCCGCTGCCTCGTCGAATGGCAGATCGCGAATCACCTTGCCGCGGTAGCCAATCGACGTCAGCACCAGGCCCGCATCAAGCCGGCGCACCTCGTCGGTGCCGGTGACCGAGAACTTCACGCCGGTTGCCTGCTGCTGGCCAAGGACGCGCTGAGGGGTGAGCTGATAGGCCAGCCGGATTCGGGGGCGCGACGCGGGTGCCGTCGCGTCGCCCAGGGTATTCAAGATCTCAAGCTTGTTCTTGGTCAACGGGTCAGAAACGCTTGCCAGATCCTCGACTACCCGCTGGTGGTCCGCCGGGTCGAGCACCACGTCGGACGCGGCTGTGAGACCGATCAGCTCTGGCAGGGTGAACGCCGAATGGGCAGGCCCGCGGCGGGCCGCGATAACCACCTCGCGGACGGCCGACGCCCGGAGCGCTTGCAGCGCATGGTCGGCGATATCGGTTCGGGCCAACTCGTCCGGGTCGGTGGTAAGCATGCGCGCGACGTCAAGAGCGACGTTTCCGTTGCCGATGATCACGACACGCTCGTGGTTGAGATCGACTGACAGATCCGCAAAGTCGGGATGCCCGTTGAGCCAGGCGACCAACTCGGTGGCGGTTCCGGTGCCCGGCAGGCCCATCCCGTCGATATTCAGCCGACGGTCATCGGGCGCACCGACTGCGTACAGCACGGCGTGGTGGTGGGCCAGCAGGTCGGCGTGGCTCAGGTGTTTACCGATCTCGACATTGAGGTAGAACCGGAATCGGTTATGGCGGACAACCCGGTCGAATAGTTGGGTGACCCTCTTGGTGTTCTGGTGATCGGGCGCCACTCCAGCGCGCACCAACCCGTAGGGCGTGGGCAGCTTCTCAAAGACGTTGACCTGCACGCCATGCTGGGTGAGCAGTTCGTCGGCGGCATACATAGCCGCGGGTCCGGACCCGACAATGGCCACGGTCAGCGGCTGATAACGGGCGTGTACCTCGGCGGCCGGGATCACCGGGGCCAGCTTCGACGTCGGCGGTAGCTTCACGTCGCCGGGCCGCTCGGGGTAATACGACGCGTTGATCTCGACGAACGGCAGCTGCTTGGAGTCCAGCCGGGAGTCCGGTGCGATCGCGCCGACCGGGCAGGCACTCACGCAGGCACCGCAGTCCACGCACGCCACCGGATCGATATAGAGCATCTCCGACGTCGCGAACCCCGGCTCGTCCGGCGACGGGTGGATGCAATTCACCGGGCACGCGAAGACGCATGACCCGTCATTGCAGCACGACTGAGTTATCACGTGCGGCATGAAAGCAGAGACCCTTACAGCGTTACGCGGCCGGCGCCGGGGCCAGGTGCTGACGCTGCGGCTCACTGCGGTAGCGCGACGGCTTGCCGTTGATCTTGCAGATCCGCCACATGAGCCGGGCCAGGCGGTTTTCCATCAGCCCGGTGTCGTAGGCCAGCATCCGGACGTCGGAGAACATGTCGCGCAGCCACTTTCGCGACTCCGGCGACCGGAAGAACAGCTCCTTCTTGACCTCACGCGGGATGTCGAACTCGCGCCAGAACGCCTTGGGCGGAATCAAGATCGCATTGCACAACATCCGCATGGTCAGCGGGAAGTACAACGACGTCCAGAACCGCTGGCGGCACGTCAACTCCGGCACCCGCTTGCGCAGGAACTCGTGCGCGAATGAGATGTGGCGGGCTTCCTCGGCCACGTGAATGGCCATCACCCGCTCCATGATCGGATGCAGCGACTTGCCTTCGCGCAGAACATTTTTCTGAGTGTGGTCGATGGGCTCCTCACCGGCGAGCACGCCGATGAAGAACGCGACCGGCAATGGGCCGGCCGCCAGCGGAACCAACGGCGAAAGCCAACGCAGCATCCTCGGCATACCCGGAACGTCGGCGCCGACGCGGTTGACCATCTCCTGGAACATCATGGTGTGATTGCACTCTTCAACCGATTCGTGCAGGCAGTATCGATATTCCGGTGACCCGTTGGGCACCCAGAACGTGTAATTCATCAGACCGCGGATCAGGATGGATTCGAAGTGCAGCCCCACCTTTGCCACGTTGGCCTGGCGCCACATCCCGATCTTGATCTTGCGTTCTTCCGATTGCGCTTGATACCAGGGGTGGCGGCCCAGTGGGTCGGTCCCCGGCAGGATCCACCGGGGATCGTTGTCGGTGACAGCGAACTCCGGCGACTCCCAATCGATATCGGTGTACGGGTTGAAGTTTCGCCGCACAGACCCCTCGGACAGTGTGGCAAGCATATCAACGTACTGGGCGTCGTCCCGCACTTCCATATTGCGGCGCCAACGCCGAACCATTCGCGTCCCGGCCATACCAAGCCTCCCCAACGAGGTTTACATTTGGACGTGCTGTGTCTAGACAGTACCGCAGGTATCGGATATTTTCCAGACCCTCTCGGAGCACTGTGGGCTGACCAGTGGTCAGCTAGTTACTATGGCTTGGCTCACAGTTAACGGAACACCGCATAGGGCTCAGCCAGGCGTTATGTGGTGCCGGCGAATACGCAATCGGACCGCCGCGTCGTCGCGTCAGGTGCGCTCACTACCCTGATACGCATGGCTGACCAGCTCGAGATCCCCGCTGACATCAAACCCCGCGACGGCCGCTTCGGGTGCGGCCCGTCAAAGGTCAGACCCGAACAATTGAAGGCGTTGTCCACCACCGCGGCCCCGTTGTTCGGCACATCGCACCGGCAAGCGCCCGTCAAGGATCTCGTCGGCCGGGTTCGGTCGGGACTGGCCGAGCTGTTCTCGGTGCCAGCTGGTTATGAGGTCATTCTGGGCAATGGTGGGGCGACGGCGTTCTGGGATGCCGCGGCCTTCGGGTTGATCGACAAGCGCTCACTGCACCTGGCCTATGGCGAGTTCAGCTCGAAGTTCGCCTCCGCGGTCACCAAGAACCCGTTCATCGGCGATCCCATCGTCATCAAGTCGGATTCGGGCAGCGCACCCGAGCCGCAGAGCGATCCGTCGGTCGATGCGATCGCCTGGGCGCACAATGAGACGTCGACCGGGGTCGCGGTGCCGATCCGCCGCCCCGCCGGTGCGGGTGATGCACTGATCGTCATCGACGCGACCTCTGGCGCCGGCGGCCTGCCGGTCGACATCGCTGAGGCCGATGCCTACTATTTCTCGCCGCAGAAGAATTTCGCCAGCGATGGCGGCCTGTGGCTGGCCATCATGAGCCCTGCCGCGCTGGCCCGGGTCGAATCCATTGCCGCGTCCGGTCGCTGGGTTCCCGACTTCCTGTCGCTGCCGATCGCGGTGGAGAACAGTCTGAAGAACCAGACGTACAACACCCCGGCGATCGGCACCCTGGCGCTCATAGCCGATCAGCTGGACTGGATGCTGGGCAGCGGCGGACTGGAATGGGCCGTCAAGCGCACAGCGGATTCGTCGCAGCGGTTGTACTCCTGGGCGCACGAGCGGCCCTACACCACGCCGTTCGTCGCCGACCCCGGGTTGCGTTCTCAGGTGGTGGGCACGATCGACTTCGTGGACGACGTCGACGCTGCGGCCGTAGCGAAGATCTTGAGGGCTAACGGCATCGTCGACACCGAGCCGTACCGCAAACTCGGTCGCAACCAGTTGAGGGTCGGGATGTTCCCCGCGGTCGATCCCGACGACGTCAGCGCCCTCACGCAGTGTGTCGACTGGGTGGTCGAGCGGCTTTAACCAGCTGGCAATCAGCACGCAACCGCTCAGCGTGTCAGCACAGGTTATGGGCGTTAGCTGCACTAGAGTGCGCACGTGGCGGGTCCGTTGCCGACCTGCACGGAGCCTGCGAGGAGAAGCCATGCGGGAACTCAAAATGGTTGGGCTCGATGCCGACGGCAAACACATCATCTGCGAGATTGACGACCCTGCAGGACAGTTCAAGCTAGCGGTCAACGAACAACTGAAGGCTGCCCTGCGCGGCGACCCCGCACCGCCGGAGCAACCGCAGCTCGACATCAACGTCACCAACATGCTGAGCCCTAAAGAAATTCAATCCAAGATCCGCGCCGGCGCGTCCGTCGAGCAGGTGGCCTCGGCGTCGGGCTCCGATATCGCGCGGGTCCGCCGGTTTGCCCACCCGGTGTTGCTGGAACGTGCTCGCGCCGCGGAACTGGCAACGGCCGCGCACCCGGTGCTCGCCGACGGACCCGCGGTGCTTACCCTCCTGGAAACCGTCACCACCGCATTCGTGGCACGCGGCCTTAACCCCGACAAACTCAGCTGGGACGCCTGGCGCAATGAAGACAGCCGCTGGACGGTGCAGCTTGCCTGGAAGGTCGGCCGTTCCGACAACATCGCACATTTCTGGTTCACTCTCGGCGCACACGGCGGAACGGTCGCGGCGATCGACGATGCGGCCAGTGAATTGATCGACCCGGACTTCGAGCGTCCGCTGCGACCGCTCGCGCGGGTAGCCCATGTCGACTTCGACGAGACGGCGAAGCCAGCGGTCACCGCGCCGCCCGAGCAGCCAGTACACACCCGGCGGGGTAAGCCGGTCATTCCGGCTTGGGAGGACGTGCTGCTCGGGGTGCGTTCAGGCGGACAGCGCTAGCCGCTATCCCGACAGCATCAGCGCGAGCAGCGTCAGCCACGCCCCCGCTACCCCTATTACTGCGCCCAGCACAAACCAGCGCAGCACTAGGGTGTGCCGCCAGCCCCACAGCGTCGGCGCCAGCCCGCCGGCCGCGACGACATTGAGCCCGACCGCCAACAGCGGATGCACCCGGATCAACCCCAGAGTCAGCACCACAACGCCGGCTCCGGTCACCGCAGCGACGAACCCGGCCACCGTCAAACCCGTTGCCCAGGGCACGGAGTCATCGCTCACGGGCCGAGCCTAACCCGCTCGTAGAACGCCAGGGCGGCCGCAGTCGCGACGTTGAGCGAGTCGGTGCCTCGCGACATTGGGATGCGCACCCGCACATCGCTTAACCGCAAAGTGGCCGCCGTCAGCCCCGGGCCCTCGGCGCCCATTACCACCGCAATACGTTCGTCGCGCGCGGCCGCCATCGCCTCCGGCAGGGCGCAGGCTCCGCTCTGCGGAGTCATCGCCAGCAGCCGAAATCCCTTCTCTTTCAGCATCATAAGTTCGGCGGGCCAGTTGGTTGCTCGCGCATACGGCACCAACAATGCGTGGCCCATAGACACCCGGACGGCGCGACGGTACAGCGGGTCGGCGCACCCGCTGCCGAACACCACCGCGTCCACGCCCAGCCCCGCCGCGTTGCGAAAGATCGAGCCCAGGTTCTCGTGGTCGTTGACGCCTTCGAGAACCGCGACGGTACGGGCCCCATCGACCACCTGGGCAACGCCGGGTTCCGGCACCCTCCTGGCGGCCGCCAGCACGCCGCGATTGAGGTGAAAGCCGACCACTCGCGCCATGACGTCGGCGGACGCCCGGTAGAACGGCACTGCACTACCGGCCAGGTCGTCTTTGAGCTCGACGAGCCGGCGGTCGGTCCCCAGCAGGGCGTGCGGGCTGAACCGAGAGGCGAGCATGCGCTGGACGACCAGCACACCTTCGGCGATCACCAGCCCTTTGCCGGTCGGCAGATCAGGGCGACGATCGACGCTGTTCAGGTCACGGAAATCGTCGAGCCGGGGATCGTCGGGATCGTCAACGTCCTGAACATCCAGGCCATCGGACCCCTCGCTCACGGGCCTTCGTCGACCAAAGCCAACATCAGATCGGCCGCGTTGCGCAGGATCTCACGTTGATCACTGTCAAGTGTCGCGAGCCGCTTGGCCAGCCACTCCTGACGGGCACGACGGGTCGCCTTGACCAACTCAGCGCCGGACTCGGAGACCGAGACCAGCACCTGCCGGCCGTCAACGGGGTGCGGGGCGCGGTCCACGAGGCCCATGCCGGCCAGCGAGGCAATCACCCGGGTCATCGACGGCGGCCGGACCCGTTCACGTATCGCGAGCGCGCCGGGTGTCATCGGGCCTTCGTTGGCCAGGGTCGCCAGCGCCGACAGCTGGGACAACGACACCGGCGATGAGGGGTTTCGAAACCGCAGTTGGCGGGCCAGCCGCATGACAGCCAGTGACAGGTCGCTGGCTAGCCGCGCATCGCTGTCAGGCATGGCGCGAGGTTACACGGAACCTGAGAACTGGGGATAACGAATCCTGAACCACCGCGCATCGGCCTGCGCCGCCGGCGGGCTATGTTAATCGCGATGTCTGTGGAACCTGGCCAGAGCCGCGAGGCGCCGCCGCTGCCACCCGCGCTGCTCCGCCTTTGGCCCTTCATCGCGCTCGGCGCGTTGGGCTGGCTGGTCTCCGCAGCCGCCGCATTCCTTGTGCCTGCCCTTCAGAATTGGCGTCCGGTGACGCTGGCCGGACTGGGCGTCGGGTTGCTCGGTACGGGTATCTTCGTGTGGCAGCTCGCCGCGGCCCGTCGTGGCGCACGGGGCGCGCAAGCCGGACTCGAAACTTATCTCGGCCATAAAGAGATTTCGGATCAAGACCGGACCCGGGAGGAGCGATGGTAGCCCCGCTACTGCAAGCGCAAGTCGATATCAATGCACCGGTTTCGAAAGTGTGGGGGTTGATTTCGGATCTTCGGCGAATGCCGGAGTGGAGCCCGCAGTGTCGTTGGATGAAACCCTTCGGGCCGCTCCGCCAGGGCACCCGCACCCTCAACCTCAATCGTCGCAATCGAATGTTCTGGACCACCACTTGCACGGTCGTCGAGGTCATCCCCGATAAGAAGCTTGCGTTCCGCGTCAACACCAACCGCACCATCTGGAGCTACGAGCTCGAGCCCAACGGCGAGGGCACCCGGGTGATTGAGAGCCGTCACGCCGAAAACGGCGTCAGCGCATTTTCGAACCTGTCGGTGAATGCGCTCTTCGGCGGTACCACCAACTTCGAGCACGAATTGCTCGAGGGCATGAACACCTCGCTGGCAAAGATCAAAGCCGCCGCCGAAAGGGGTTAGTCCGGCGGCTCCAGCGGCTCGGGCGCAGACTCCGGCAGCTCGGGCTCGATCTGCGGATGGGCCTCTGGCGACTCCAGCATCCCCGGCTCGATCTCCGGATGGGACTCCGGCGGCTCCGGGGGCTCGGTCTGCGACTCTGCCGACTCCGGCGACTCCGGCGGCTTGGTCGGCGTCTCCATGGTGTCGAGCACGCCGTCGTCAAATGGCTCATACATGGGCGAACCGGTGCCCGGGGGAGCCGGAGTATCCGAATGCGCGCCGCAGCCGTACTGCTTGTCGACCACATGCCCGTCGGCGGACAGTTCGTTGCCGCATACACCGAACATCGCGCCCAGCGATCCGGCCAGCGGCAGGAAAAAGCCGCAGTCGCGGCACACCCGTTTGGTGGACCGTGCCATCGGCGAGTCGGGACCGTAGTCCCCGGTGCGCCATCGTTCGGCAGCCCCCGAGCGACCCCACGCGCTCATCACCCAGCGCCGGCCCAGCCCGAATTCTGCGGCGGTCTCATCGACCTGTGGGTCACCGCTGGCGGTGTAACCCGGAACCAACCGCGCGTCGTCGGCCGCGGGCGCCAGCAAGTCTCCGGGGCTCAGATCCCCTGGCCGCACCCGCTGCTCCCAAGGCAGCCATTCAGGCGCCAGCAGCGCCGTCGGCCCCGGGACCAGCACAACTTCGCTGATGGTGGCGTGCTCGGCGCCGGGATGGGCGGCTACGACGACAGCCCATTGCCATCCCTGGTAACCCGGTAAGTGCGCCAGGAACCGGTGGGTAGCAGCGTTCGGGTCTTCGTAGCCGACGCCCAGATAATCCCCAACCGCGTCCGGGCCGCTGAACTCCACGATGGCGGCTCTGGCCTGGTCTACCGCACCCGTGAGCACCGCCGCCAACCCTTCAGACCACTCGGCCACGGTCGCCACGGCGGATTCCTCGACGGGTCCGGTCACGATGTCCCCTCTCTGCATTGCGTTTCCAATACTAGGTTGGCGAGCCACACCCCGTTACCTGCAGACGCATGGAGTCGGCATAAGGGAGAATCGGATCGTGTCTGGACGGCGGCGTAACGATCCGGGCCGTGTGGCCTCCAACCCGGGCCGCCGGACCCGCAACGGATCGACCAACCAACACCCGGGCATGGCCAACTACCCCGCCGACGACGCTGCCTATCGCAAGGCGCGCCGCCCGCCGCCGATGGCGAGCGCCAACCGTTATCTGCCGCCTCTCGGCCACCAGCCAGAGCCGGACCGTAGCAGCAGCGCGCCACCGCGGGGTCCCGCCCCCGGCGACCGGATCACCGTCACCCGCGCCGCGGCGCAGCGAAGCCGCGAAATGGGTTCGCGGATGTACTGGATGGTCCAGCGCGCCGCCACCGCCGACGGCGCCGACAAGTCCGGTCTAACCGCGCTGACGTGGCCGGTGGTCGCGAACTTCGCGGTTGATGCCGCGATGGCCGTTGCACTGGCCAACACGTTGTTTTTTGCCGCGGCGACCGGAGAGAGCAAGGGCCGGGTCGCGCTGTACCTGCTGATCACCATCGCGCCGTTCGCGGTGGTCGCGCCACTCATCGGGCCGGCTCTGGACCGGCTGCAGCACGGCCGCCGCGTCGCCCTGGCTGCGTCGTTCACGCTTCGCACGGCATTGGCATTAGTGCTGATCATGAACTACGACGGTGCCACCGGGAGCTACCCGTCGATGGTGCTCTATCCCTGCGCGCTGGCCATGATGGTGTTCTCGAAGTCGTTCAGCGTGCTGCGCAGCGCAGTGACCCCGCGGGTGATGCCGCCGAGCATCGACCTGGTGCGGGTCAACTCGCGGCTGACCGTATTCGGTCTGCTCGGCGGCACCATCGCCGGCGGCGCCGTGGCAGCCGGCGTGGAGTTCGTCTGCACCCACTTGTTCAAGCTGCCCGGCGCATTGTTCGTCGTCGTCGCGGTTACGATTGTCGGCGCCCTGCTGTCAATGCGGATTCCACGCTGGGTCGAGGTAACCGCGGGTGAGGTCCCAGCCACCTTGAGCTATCGCCGGAACAGCGGCCCGCTGCGGCGATGGGGGCACTCCCCCGCAAGCGGGAGGTACCCCCACCCACGTGTGGGGGACTGGCCGGAGGAAGTCAAGAAGGTCGGCGGAACGCTTCGACAACCTTTGGGCCGCAACATCATCACCTCGCTGTGGGGTAATTGCACCATCAAGGTGATGGTCGGCTTCCTGTTCTTGTACCCGGCGTTTGTCGCCAAGGCGCATCTAGCCAGTGGTTGGGTTCAGCTGGGCATGCTCGGCATGATCGGCGCCGCCGCCGGCGTCGGCAACTTCGCCGGTAACTTCACCGCCGCACGCCTGCAACTGGGTAGGCCGGCGGTGCTGGTGGTGCGCTGCACGGTGGCGGTGTGCGCGGGCGCCTTGGCGGCCTCGGTGGCGGGCAACCTGATGGTGGCTGTGATTGCCACCCTGATCACCGCGGGGTCGAGCGCAATCGCGAAGGCCTCGCTGGACGCCTCGTTGCAAGACGATCTGCCCGAGGAATCGCGGGCATCGGGGTTCGGGCGCTCGGAGTCGACGCTGCAGCTGGCCTGGGTGCTGGGCGGCGCATTGGGTGTCTTGGTGCACACCGAACTGTGGGTCGGCTTCACCGCAGTTACTGCCCTGCTCATCCTTGGCCTGGCCCAGACCCTTGTCAGCTTCCGCGGCGACTCGCTGATCCCCGGCCTCGGAGGTAATCGGCCCGTCATGGTCGAGCAAGAGGGTATGCGCCGCGGCGCTGACAGCCCGGCGGTGGTGCCGGAGTGAAACGCGGTGTGGCCGTGCTGCTCGCCGGCCTGATGACACTGCTATGCGTCGGCGTCGGGGTCGGCACCTGGCTACTGGTGCGGCAGCCCGGTCCGCAGCGCCCCGAGATCAGCGCGTATTCCCACGGCCACCTGACCCGAGTGGGGCCGTACCTGTACTGCAACGTGCTCAATCTCGACGACTGTCAGACACCGCAGACCCAGGGCGAACTACCGGTCAGCGAACGCTATCCGGTGCAGCTTTCGGTACCCGATGCCATTTACCGGGCACCCTGGCGGCTGCTGCAGGTGTATGAGGACCCCACCAACACCACCGCCACGATGTTTCGGCCGGGCACCCGGTTTGCGGTCACCATCCCATCGGTCGACCCGCACCGCGGGCGGCTGACCGGGGTAGTCGTTCAGTTGCTGACGTTGGTGGTGGACCCCTCTGGAGAACTGCGCGACGTCCCGCACGCGGAATGGTCAGTGCGGCTGAGCTTCTGAGGGAGCGCCGGTGCGTGCGTGCTACCGATTCGGCCTTCGTGGGCTAACGCGGTCGAGCGACGATCACAGGTTTGCGCACCGCGTGCATCACTGCCATGCTGACGGATCCGAGCAGCATTCCGGCGAATCCGCCGCGCCCGTGGCTGCCGACGACCACCAGTTGCGCTGACTCCGAGCGCTCAACGAGGTGTTGCGCGGGTCGGTTGACGACGATCTCGCGATGGACGATGACGTCGGGGTAACGTTCCCGCCAGCCCGCCAAACGCTCCGCCAAGGTTTCCTCGGCCGCAGATTGCAGGGCCGTCCAGGACGTCCTGGTCGTTCCGGTCCACTCCCGGCTCGGGATGTTCGGAACCTCGGCGTCGGTCCAGGCGTGCAGGGCCACCAATTCCGCACCCCGCCACGAAGCTTCGTCGAAAGCGATGGCGGTCGCCAGCTCCGATGCCGGCGAGCCATCGACACCGACAAGCACGCATCCCTCAAGTGGCGACGAGACTTCGTTGCGGATCACCGCCACCGGGCAGTGGGCGTGATGGACCAGCCCGGTGCTGACAGATCCCAGAAGCACGCGTTCCAAAGCTCCATGACCGCAACCCACCACAACCATGTCGGCTTTCGTGGATAACTCGACGAGCGCGGGGACAGGTGCTCCGTAGGTCAGCTCGTTGTTGATCCGCGGGCGGTGATCGCCGGTCATGTCCTCGACGATCTTTACCGCGTCAGCGAGCACCTGCCGCGAGTTCTCGTCCAGTTGCTGCAGGAATTCAGCCGAGAGGGGGTACCCCGACCACTCAAGCTCCTGCGGCCCGCCAGACACCGGGAGTGCGGCGTGCACAAGGGTCAGTGCCACGTTGCGCATCGTCGCCTCTCGGACGGCCCACCGCATGGCCGCGTTCGAATCCGGCGATCCGTCGATACCGACGACGATTCCCGGATCCCCTATATCGCTGGACATTTCGCTGCCCTATCCCTGGAAAGTTTGGTTCGGCACCGTTGACTCTAGAATCCCGGTGACCCGTGGTCAGGAGGCATTGGTCCCACGCATTAGTGACCAAACGACCTTCCTCTTTGGCCCGCGGTCAGGACGTCGAAGCCGCCGCCATTGAGCACCGGCTCCCCCTATCGGCCCAACAAGGAACGCCGGTCGTCGAAAACTACGCCACTCGCTCGCCCTCGAGGGGCGGTCCGGGAGGAGTTCCGTCCCCGAAGGGCCTGCCCCCCAATGCTTCCCGGCCATGCGGGGTCACCCAGCCGGCCAGGTCCGGGCCCTTAGGCACGATACCGGTGGGGTTGATGTCGGCATGCACGATGTAGTAGTGCTGCTTGATCTGGACGAAGTCGACGGTATCGCCGAAACCCGGCGTCTGGAACAGGTCACGCGCGTAGGCCCACAACACCGGCATTTCGCTCAGCTTGCTTCGATTGCACTTGAAATGCCCGTGGTAAACGGGGTCAAAGCGGGCCAGAGTGGTGAACAGCCGCACGTCGGCCTCGGTTATGGTGTCGCCCACCAGGTATCGCTGATTGGTCAGGCGATCGCCGACCCAATCCAGTGCGGTGAACAGCCGGTCATAGGCCGCTTCGTAGGCCTGCTGTGAGCCGGCAAAGCCGCAGCGATATACGCCGTTGTTGATCTCGGTGTAGACCCTCTTGTTCACCTCGTCGATCTCGGCGCGCAACGGCTCGGGGTACAGCTGGGGTGCGCCGTCGCGGTGGTAGGCGGTCCACTCCGTGGAGAAATCCAGAGTCATCTGCGCGAAATCGTTGGTGACCACCGCGCCGGTTGGCACATCGACGATCGCGGGGACGGTGATGCCCTTGGGATAGTCCGGGAATCGTTTGAAGTAGGCGTCTTGTAGCCGTGGGATCTTCAGCACCGGGTCGACGCCGCCCGGATCCAAATCGAACGTCCAGCTGCGCTCGTCGTGAGTGGGGCCGCAAAACCCAATGGAGAGCACATCTTCCAGCCCCAACAACCTCCGGACGATGATCGCGCGGTTGGCCCACGGGCAAGCGCGGGCAACAACCAGCCGATACCGGCCGGGCTCTACCGGATAGCCGTCGCGTCCGTCAGCGGTGATGCGGGTGGTGATGTAGTTGGTGTCGCGGGTGAAATCACCCGCCTGTGCGATATAGGAAGCCATATCTCCCATGTTTGGCTCAACGTCGACTTATTGGTACCCAATCGCGAGTTTTCGCCGAAACAATTCCACGTTCGGCGCTGCCCTACGCCGTCAGAAATCGCCGAGCCAGGTTCGCCTCGGTGGACGCGGCGGGCTCCCAGTGCGCGATCCAGGGTCCGGTGCCCTCCGACTGATCGACGATCCCGTCCTCAAGCCAGGCGTAACGGCCCTTAAGCACATCGTCGGTTAGCTGAACATCGCTGCTGTCGGTGTTGGTCCACAGCGCGTGAAACAGCGCTTCGACCCGCAGAGCCGCTTGCTGGCAGAACGTTTCGGCCAGCTCGTAAGCCTGTTGACCGACCACCGGATCCGCGGCGCGCTGAGCCTCTGCCCGCACGCATGTCGCGGACATCGCGAACAGCTCGGCACCGATATCGACGATGCGCCCGAGGAATCCCTGCCGTTGCTCCAGTTTGGCCTGCCAACGCGCCATCCCGTAGAAGGTGTTGCGGGCCAGCTTGCGGGTGGAGCGTTCGACAAACCGCAGGTGTGATGCCAGTGGACCGAACTCGTTGTAGGCCCTGGGCCGCTGGCCCTCACCAAAAACCAGCTGTGGCAACCACTTTGCGTAGAATCCGCTGGCACCAGCCGCCGCGGCGGCCTTCTGCCGCAAACCGGTGTCAGGCTTCGCGAGGTCACCGGCCGCACTCAAGTGGGCGTCGACCGCCTCGCGAGCGATGAGCAGCCTCATGATCTCGCTGGATCCTTCGAAGATGCGGTTGATCCGCAGGTCCCGCACCGCCTGCTCGACCGGCACGGCCCGTTCCCCGCGCGCGGCTAGGGACTCCGCCGTCTCGTAGCCCCGCCCACCCCGAATCTGCAAGAGCTCGTCGCCAATGACGCAGGCCATCTCGCTGGACCACAATTTGGCCAACGCCGCCTCGATCCGGATGTCGTTGCGCCCTTCGTCGGCCATCTGCGCGGACAGCTCGAGTACTGCATCAAGCGCGTAATTGGTCGCAGCGATGAACGAGATCTTGCGGGCCACCGCTTCATGTTTGGCCAACGGCTT
Source organism: uncultured Actinomycetota bacterium (assembly GCA_963784665.1). Taxonomy (GTDB): domain Bacteria; phylum Actinomycetota; class Actinomycetes; order Mycobacteriales; family Mycobacteriaceae; genus Mycobacterium. Next base: position 307,912 of record CAWASA010000010.1, on the reverse strand, counting down.
GCCCCACTGCACACGCTCGCCAGACCACTCGCGTGCTATCTTCAGCGCCCACTTGGACGCCCCCGTCGCAGTCGCGGGAAGGGACAGCCGTCCGGCGTTGAGTGTGGTCAGCGCGATCTTCAAACCGTCGCCTTCGCGGCCAATGAGGTTTTCGCTGGGAACCCGAACCCGGTGCAGCCTGGTCACGCCGTTCTCGATACCGCGCAGCCCCATGAACCCGTTGCGTCGTTCCACCGTGATGCCAGGTGAGTCGGCCTCGACAACGAATGCGCTGATGCCGCCCCGGTGCCCGTCGCTACGGGGTACCCGAGCCATGACTACCAGCAGTTCGGCGACCACGCCGTTGGTGGTCCACAACTTCACGCCCTCGAGTTCGTAAGCCTGCCCGTCTTCGACCGGCATCGCGGTCGAAGCCAGGCGCGCCGGATCTGAGCCCACGTCCGGTTCGGTGAGCAGAAATGCAGATATTGCCCCAGCAGCACATCGGGGCAAGAACTTCTGTTTCTGCTCGGGGGTCCCGGCAAGTTTGAGCGGTTCGGGTACCCCGATCGACTGATGGGCCGACAGCAGTGCGCCGAGACTGGCATGCACCGTCGAAACCATCATCAGTGCCCGGTTATAGGCAACCTGCGACATGCCCAGGCCGCCGTATTCCGACGGTATTTTCATGCCGAAACAGCCCAGTTCGGCCAAACCTTTCACGTATTCATCGGGAATCTGCGCATCCCGTTCGACGACGCTGCCGTCAATGGTGTCCAGGAATTCGCGCAACTTGTCGAGAAACGCGCGGGTGCGGGCCTCGTCGGCATCAGAGGGTTTGGGAAACGGGTGTATGAGCTCTAGCGGAAAACGACCGAGAAACAGCCCTTTTGCAAACGACGGTTTATCCCAACCACTTTCGCGGGATTCCTCGGCAAGAGCTCTCGCCTGTTCCTCGGTGACGTGCGCTTGCTGCGCCATTGCAGCCTCCTTGCTAGACGACCGTTGCGAGCTATGAGTACCCAGCGTGCGGGTGATCACCACGATATCCCTGTCAGCGGCTGGTTTCCCACGCGGCTGGGGTGCCCCACCTCGCCCGGTACGCGGGCGCGTCGTCGCGGGGCTAGGCGTCGAGCTCCCGGGCCACCGCCCTGACCACCTCGGAGACCCGACGGGCCGTCTTGCGATCCGGGTAGCGACCCTTGCGCAACTCGGGCTGGACGGTGCTCTCCAGCAACGTGATCATGTCCTCGACCATGCCGTGCAGCTCATCGGGGCTGTGCTTGTGCTCGGTAGGCGCCTCGCGGCGGGTCTTGGTGAGGCTGGGCGGAGGCTCAATCAGCTTGAGGCTCAAGGCCTGCGGTCCGCGCCGACCGGAAGCGATACCGAATTCCACGCGCTGGCCTGCTTTGAGCGCCTCGACCCCAGCGGGCAACGCCGACGAACGGACGTACACGTCTTCGCCGTCCTCTTGCGACAGGAAGCCAAACCCCTTGTCGGCGTCGTACCACTTAACCTTGCCGGTCGGCACTGGTCTCACCTGCTTATCTGATGGATCACTAGGATGGGCAACACAAGAAGCGTCCCGCCTGCGCAGGACGCCGATTGGGATTCTGATCCTACTCGGATGCTTGCCGGAGGAGCACCCCCGTTTATCCGTTACTCGGTAGGCTGGGCATCACCGCTGGAGGAGATATGCGCCTGATCCTGAACGTTATCTGGCTTGTATTTGGCGGCCTGTGGCTGGCCGCCGGATATCTGGTTGCGGCGCTCATTAGCTTCTTGCTCATCGTCACCATCCCCTTTGGCTTCGCATCGCTGCGCATCGCCTCCTACGCGTTGTGGCCGTTCGGCCGCACGATCGTCGACAAGCCGACTGCCGGGACAGGCGCGCTCATCGGAAACGTCATCTGGGTGGTTCTGTTCGGGCTATGGCTGGCGATCGGTCACTTGGTGAGTGCGGTGGCGATGGCGATCACGATCATCGGCATTCCGCTGGCGCTGGCCAACCTCAAACTGATCCCCGTGTCATTGATGCCGCTGGGCAAGCAGATCGTTCCTGTCGGCTCGCCGCCCCAATACCCACCGGTGCCCGCATGACGCTGACCGCGCTGGGTGTCCCGACGGTGCCGAGCCGTTTCGACGGCTCAACAGACGACCGTGTCTTCGCTGGCACAGCACTGGAAGCACCAACGGCAGGCGCCTTGGTGGATACATACGGCCGAGTCGCCACCGATCTGCGGGTGTCGCTGACCGATCGCTGCAACCTGCGGTGCAGTTATTGCATGCCGGCAGACGGCCTGGACTGGCTGCCCGGCGAGCAACTGTTGCAGTCCGCGGAACTGGCCAGGCTGATGCGGATCGCCGTCACCCGGTTGGGCGTCACCAGCGTGCGGTTCACCGGTGGCGAGCCGTTGTTGGCGCGACACCTGGAAGAGGTGGTCGCGGCGGCGGCCAGTCTGCGGCCCCGCCCTGAGATCTCCCTGACCACCAATGGTGTCGGGCTGGAGCGGCGGGCTGTGGCTCTCGCCCAGGCAGGCCTGGACCGGGTCAACGTGTCGATGGACAGCGTGGATCGGGACCACTTTGCGGCAATCACCCGTCGGGACCGGCTCTCCGACGTGCTGGCCGGCTTGGCCGCCGCCAAAGACGCGGGCCTGACGCCGGTCAAGGTGAACGCCGTGCTTGACCCCACCACCGGACGCGACGATGTCGTCGGGCTGTTGCGGTTCTGCCTGGAGCATGGCTATCAATTGCGGGTCATCGAGCAGATGCCGCTGGACGCCGGGCACCAGTGGCGCCGGGGCGCTGCGCTGAGCGCCGACGATGTGCTGGCAGCGCTGCGCCAGCACTTCCGGCTGCGACCGGACCCAGCGCCGCGCGGCTCGGCTCCGGCCCAGCTCTGGCTGGTTGACACGGGCGCGGGCACGCCAAGCGGAAAGTTCGGTGTCATCGCATCGGTCTCGCACGCCTTCTGCTCGACGTGTGATCGCACTCGGCTAACCGCCGACGGCCAAATTCGCAGCTGCTTGTTCTCCGCGCAGGAGACGGACCTTCGAGGCCTGCTGCGCGGCGGTGCACCCGACGACGTAATCGAGGCGGCGTGGCGCGCCGCGATGTGGAGCAAGCCCGCCGGTCACGGGATCAATGACCCAAACTTCATCCAGCCCGACCGTCCGATGAGCGCGATCGGTGGCTAGCCCTATGGGTCAAGCCCCCGTCGAACCGGACGGGATTCAGGTGACCGTGCGCTACTTCGCGGCCGCGCGGGCGGCCGCCGGGGCCGATTCGGAAACCGTGGTGCTGCGTTCGGGCACCACGGTGGCCGAGTTGGTAGAGCGGCTCGCCGTCCGGGGAAGTCGCCTCGCCACCGTGTTGAGCCGCTGCTCCTATCTGTGCGACGGCGTCGCCGTCCGCGATGAGACCGCAGCTTTACGCCCCGGCAACACGGTTGACGTTCTGCCGCCCTTTGCCGGTGGCTAAAACTGTGAAATATCTCACGTAACGGAATGATAACAGCCCGGACACGGTCCGGTTGCGGATGCTATGACCTGCGCAAACTCCCGGTGTTCCTGGGGTTTTCGAAGATGGCCGCGGGGGAAACGCCGAGTTTCGTACGACGTGACGAGACCAACAGAAACCGTTACCGTCTCCGAAGGCTCGCCAAGCTAAGCCGATTGGCGTTCCTCCCCCACCTGTCGCGCCGAGCTCCATCCAATAGGCGGGGGACACCGTAAGTGGATGGAGACGGGGGACCCACCGGTCCACCGTGATCGGACTGGGGCCGCTTGCGGCTCCTTGGGGTGAAGCCGACGTCGCCTCCCATGTGGAGTACGGCGCCGGCCGGGTGGCCTCTCCAACCCGAACCCGACAGCTGACCTCGCAGGCGCGTCACAAGAGAGGAATATTCGGCGCGTATGAGTGGACGTCACCGTAAGCCCACCACATCTAGCATCAGCGTCGCCAAGATCGCGTTTACCGGGGCGGTGCTTGGCGGCGGCAGCATCGCCCTCGCCGGCCAGGCCGCCGCGGCGACCGATGGCGAATGGGATCAGGTAGCCCGTTGCGAGTCCGGGGGCAACTGGGGAATCAACACCGGCAACGGGTACTACGGCGGTGTCCAGTTCACCTCAAGTACCTGGGCCTCGCACGGCGGCGGCGAGTACGCTCCGTCGGCCCAGTTGGCCACCAGGGAACAGCAGATCGCCGTCGCTGAGCGAGTATTGGCGAGTCAGGGTCGTGGCGCCTGGCCGGTGTGTGGACATGGGCTGTCGGGCCCGACCCCGCGCGAGGTCCTCCCCGCGCCCGCCGGGCTGGACGCGCCGCTGGATGCGCCCGGGCTCAACGGCGCGCCGGCACCGCTGGCCCCGCCGCCCGCGGACGCACCTCCGCCAGATGCTCCTCCCCCGCCCGCGCCAGTGCTACTAGCCTCTTTCGATCAACCGGCGCCCCCCGGGGATCTGCCACCCGCGCCTCCCGCGGATCTGTCGCCTGCGCCTCCGGCGGATCTGTCGCGCCTCCGCGTCTGTCTCGCGCCTCCGGCGGACCTGCCACCCGCGCCCCCCGCCGACGCCGTCCCGCCGGCACCTCCCGCCGACGCCGTCCCGCCGGCACCTCCCGCCGACGCCGTCCCGCCGGCACCTCCCGCCGACGCCGTCCCGCCGGCACCGCCCGCCGACGCCGCCCCGCCGGCACCTCCCGCCGACGCCGTCCCGCCGGCACCGCCCGCCGACGCCGCCCCGCCGGCACCTCCGGCGGACCTGCCGCCCGCTCCCCCTGCCGACGCCGTGCCACCCGCACCCCCCGCGGACGTGCCGCCCGCTCCCCCTGCCGACGCCGTCCCACCCGCACCCCCCGCGGATGCACCCGTCGTCGATGCGGGATTCCCAGCTCCCTTACCGGCTGACGTGCCACCGCCGGCTCCCGGCGACGTCAACGGCGCACCCCGCGAACCGCAGCAGACCTCCCAGGTCGGCTACACGAAGCAACTGTGGGAAGCGATCAGCGGACTGGACATTCACGGAAACGATGCGCTGGACGCTCTGGCGCAGCCGTCCGGCAGCAACTGAGGCCACGCCTAGTCAGAGATTGCTCGGCACGCCCCGAAAAGCTTCTGCTTTCGGGGCGTGTCGGCAGCCGAACGCAGTTTGGGGTTAGCGTCGGTACAACGTTAGGCCGAGCCCACCCATTCTTCAGTTCCGTCATCGAAGAACTGGTGCTTCCAAACGGGTAGCTGCGCCTTGATGGTGTCAACCAGATGCGCGCAGGTGGTAAACGCCGCCTGTCGATGGTCGGCGGCCACTGCGGCCACCAGCGCCGCCTCTCCGATGTGCAGCACACCGATCCGGTGGCTGGCCGCGATGGCGCGCACTCCGCTGGACTGCTTGGCGACATCGGCTACCACGTCGGCCATGACCTGTGCGGCCGACGGGTGCGCGGAATACTCCAGCCGCACCACCCTGCGCCCACCGTCGTGGTCGCGAATCATGCCAACGAAGCCAACGATGGCTCCGGCCGACTGATGGCTCACCAGTTCTTCATGCTCAGCCAGAACGATCGGGTGGTCGGTCATGGCGGCGCGCACGACAATCGTCATCGCTGATGATCTTTGCCAGCAAGTTGGTCAAGGGCGTGGTCGAGCACATCGGCGAGCACCCCAAGCCCGTCGCGTACCCCGCCGGGTGAGCCCGGCAGGTTGACGATAAGAGTCCGGCCGGAAACGCCGCACACGCCGCGCGACAACACCGACGTCGGCACCTTCGGCAGCCCGGACCGGCGGATCGCGTCGGCCAGCCCGGGAATCATGTAGTCGAGCACCGCCACGGTCTGGTCGGGGGTGCTGTCGCTGGGCGAGATGCCGGTGCCGCCCGAGGTGATGATGAGGTCGACTCCGTCGTCGACCGCGCTGTGCAGCGCCTTACCGACCGGTTCACCGTCGGCGACCACCTCGGGCTCCACAGGCGAAAACCCGTGCTCCCCAAGCCATTCAACGATTATCGGTCCGCATCGATCGTCGTAGACGCCAGCCGATGCGCGGGTAGAGGCGATGATGACTCGGGCGGATCGGGCGCTCATCACCGTACCCATGTTCCGGTTTTGCCGCCTTCCTTGCGCAGCACCCGAATGTCATCGATACGTGCGGCCGGGTCCACCGCTTTGATCATGTCGTAGAGCGTCAGCCCGGCCACGCTGACGGCGGTCAGCGCCTCCATCTCCACGCCCGTACGGTCGGTGCTGCGCACCGTCGCGGTGATTTCGATATCCGATTCCCCCACGGTGAAATCGACGTCGACTCCAGTGAGCGCCAGCTGGTGGCAGAGTGGGATCAGGTCGCTGGTGCGCTTTGCTGCCAGAATGCCCGCCACCCGGGCGGTGGCCAACGCATCGCCCTTGGGCAGGCCGCCGGTCGAGACCAGCGCCACCACGTGCGCCGTAGTACGTAAGGCACCCGCGGCAATGGCGGTCCGCTTGGTGGCTCCCTTCTCGCTGACATCGACCATGTGCGCCGCCCCCCGGTCATCCAGGTGTGAAAGCGTGCCCGAGCGGGATTCTCCCGACGCCCAGGTCGCCGAGGCCTTAGAGGCCCTAGCCATCCTGGCGACCTACCAGGTGGTGTCGGTGACGGGGTGCACGTAGGGCAGGTCGGTAGAGGGCAGCGGGAACACCACCTCGCCGAAGGGGGACGACGCGCCCGTCCGGTCGGTCGCCAGTTCGCTTACAGCATGGTCGTCGGGCTCCGTCGTCGGCCAGCCGTTGTCGACATACCTGGTTTTGCGGGCCTTGCCCTCAGCAATGTCAGCCACGAGCTCCATTCTGACAGGTCGCGCATGAGCGCGTTGCGTAAGGCCGACAAATCGACCGGCTGGCCGGTCCCCCCAACACGGGCTAGTTCCACACTCGTGAGCTGCCGGCTGTTCGTTGTCCGCTTGGGATCCGCCCGCTGCTTTACGCTGGTCGGCAATGAGCGACAACACCCCGGACATCCCGCTGGGGTCGTGGCTGGCCGACTGGCCCGACGAGCGGCTGATCCGGCTGCTGGAATTGCGGCCGGACCTCGCCCAGCCCCCACCCGGCAGCATCGCCGCACTGGCCGCGCGTGCGCAGGCCCGCCAGTCGGTCAAGGCCGCCACCGACGAGCTCGACTTTTTGCGGCTGGCGGTACTCGACGCACTGCTGGTCCTGCAGGCCGATTCGACACCGGTGCCGACCGCTAAGCTGCTGGCGTTGATCGGCGATCGCGCTCCGGAAGCCGACGTGCTCGGGGCGCTGGAAGACCTCCGGCAACGCGCCCTGGTCTGGGGCGAGGCCGCAGTCCGGGTGGCCCCCGACGCCGGCACGGCGCTGCCGTGGCATCCGGGGCAAGTCACCCTCGAGGACACCTCACGCTCCGGCGAGCAGATCGCCGGTCTCGTCGACGACCTCAACCAGGCACAACTGGACATACTGCAGAAACTTCTCGAAGGGTCCCCGATGGGCCGCACCCATGATGCCGCGCCCGGTGCCCCGGCGGACCGGCCGGTGCCGCAGCTGCTGGCAATGGGCCTGCTGCGACGCATCGATGCCGAGACGGTGATCCTGCCCCGCCACGTCGGTCAGGTGCTCCGCGGCGAGCACCCCGGTCCGATGCAGCTGACGGCACCTGACCCGGTGGTCTCGACCACTACCCCCGACGATGTCGACGCGGCGGCTGCCGGAGCCGTCATCGACTTGCTACGGGAGCTCGACGTACTGCTTGAAAGGCTTGGCGCTGGACCGGTTTCCGAGCTACGCAGCGGCGGACTGGGAATTCGTGACGTCAAGCGACTGAGCAAAGCGACCGGCATTGAGGAACCGCGGCTGGGCCTGATCCTCGAGGTGGCTGCGGTGGCCGGATTGATCGCCAGCGGCATGCCCGATCCGGAGCCCGCCACCGGTGACGGACCGTACTGGGCGCCAACGGTGGCCGCCGACCGGTTCACTGCGATGTCCCCCGCCGAGCGCTGGCACCTGCTCGCCACTAGCTGGCTTGACCTGCCGGGTCGGCCGGCGTTGATCGGCAGTCGCGGCCCTGATGCTAAACCCTATGGCGCCCTTACTGATTCGTTATACTCAACGGCCGCACCGCTGGATCGCCGGCTGTTACTCGGCATGCTGTCCGAGTTGCCGCACGGTGCCGGTGCCAACGCCGCCGAGGCATCGGCGGCGTTGATCTGGCGGCGCCCGCGCTGGGCCAAGCGGCTACAGCCGGGACCGGTCGGGGATCTGCTGTCCGAGAGCCACGCGCTGGGCCTGGTGGGACGAGGGGCGATCAGCACGCCCGGCCGCGCACTGCTGGACGAAGGCGCCGAACCCGGGCTTGCGATCGACGCGATGACCCGGGCGCTACCCAAACCAATCGACCATTTCCTGGTTCAGGCCGACCTCACGGTGGTAGCACCCGGGCCACTGCAACGCGACCTCGCTCAGCAACTGGCCGCGGTCGCCAGCGTCGAATCAGCAGGCGCCGCAATGGTGTACCGCATCAGCCAGCAGTCGATCCGGCACGCTCTGGACATCGGCAAATCCCGTGGCTGGATGCACGAATTTTTCGCCAGGCACTCGAAAACGCCGGTGCCGCAAGGGCTCACATACCTCATCGACGATGTCGCGCGTCGGCACGGCCAACTTCGAATCGGCGTGGCCGCCTCGTTCGTCCGGTGCGAGGACCCGACATTGTTGGCGCAGGCGGTGGCTGCCGGCGAGAAGCTGCAGCTGCGTGCCTTGGCGCCGACAGTGGCGGTGTCGCCAGCACCGATCGCCGAGGTGCTCCTCGCGCTGCGGGGCGCCGGCTTTGCCCCGGCCGCCGAAGATTCCTCCGGCTCCGTCGTGGACGTCCGGCCGCGCGGAGCCAGGGTGCCCATACCGCAGCCGCGCCGGCTATACCGGCCCGGGCCGCGTCCAAACACCGAGAGCCTGAATGCGGTCGTGGCGGTGCTGCGAAAGGTGACCGCCGCACCGTTCGGCAATATCCGCGTCAACCCGGCGGTCACCATGTCGCTGTTGCAGCGCGCGGCCAAGGAACAAGACACGCTGGTGATCGGCTACCTGGACGCCGCCGGCGTGGCCACTCAGCGGGTGGTGTCGCCAATCACCATACGGGGCGGTCAGCTGGTGGCCTTCGACCCGGCGTCCGGACGGCTGCGCGACTTCGCCATTCACCGCATCACCTCGGTGGTGTCGGCCAACGACCGATAATGGATGACATGACCCGCGCCAACGACGATGCAGTGGGGGCACCCCCTTGCGGGGGTGGGGGTACCACCCACTTGTGGGGGAAGGAGCGGCGCCGATGACCGACGGGCCATTGATTGTGCAGTCCGATAAGACGGTGCTGCTGGAAGTAGACCACGAGCAGGCCGGCGCGGCGCGTGCCGCCATTGCGCCGTTCGCCGAGCTGGAACGCGCACCCGAACACGTGCATACCTACCGCATAACACCGCTGGCACTTTGGAACGCTCGCGCCGCAGGCCACGACGCCGAACAGGTCGTCGACGCGCTGGTCAGCTATTCGCGCTATGCAGTACCGCAGCCGCTGCTGGTCGACATCGTCGACACCATGGCCCGCTACGGCCGTCTGCAACTGGTCAAAAGCCCGGTGCACGGCCTCACACTGGTAAGCCTGGATCGCGCGGTCCTCGAGGAGGTGCTGCGTAACAAGAAGATCGCCCCGATGCTCGGTGCCCGGATCGACGACGACACCGTCGTCGTCCATGCCAGCGAGCGGGGCCGGGTCAAGCAGATGCTTCTCAAGATTGGTTGGCCTGCCGAGGACCTCGCCGGCTACGTCGATGGTGAGGCGCACCCGATCAGCCTGCGGCAGGACGGCTGGCAGCTGCGCGATTACCAGCAGATGGCGACGGACTCGTTCTGGTCCGGCGGCTCGGGGGTCGTGGTACTTCCCTGCGGCGCCGGCAAGACGCTGGTCGGGGCGGCCGCGATGGCGAAAGCCAGTGCCACGACGCTGATCCTGGTCACCAACATCGTCGCTGCCCGGCAATGGAAACGTGAGCTGGTTGCGCGCACCTCGCTGACCGAGGACGAGATCGGCGAATACTCCGGAGAACGCAAGGAAATCCGGCCTGTCACCATCTCGACGTACCAGATGATCACCCGCCGCACCAAGGGTGAGTATCGGCATCTGGAGCTCTTCGACAGCCGCGACTGGGGACTGATCATCTACGACGAGGTGCATCTTTTGCCGGCGCCAGTGTTCCGGATGACCGCCGACCTGCAATCCAAGCGGCGGCTGGGCCTGACTGCCACGTTGGTCCGGGAAGACGGCCGCGAGGGCGACGTGTTCTCCCTGATCGGCCCGAAACGCTATGACGCGCCATGGAAGGACATCGAAGCGCAGGGCTGGATCGCACCGGCGGAGTGTGTCGAAGTGCGGGTCACCATGACCGACAACGAGCGGATGATCTATGCCACCGCCGAACCCGAAGAGCGCTATCGGGTTTGCTCGACGGCGCACACCAAAATAGCTGTGGTCAAGTCGATTCTGGAGAAGCACCCCGGCGAGCAGACCCTGGTGATCGGCGCTTATCTCGACCAACTCGACGAGCTCGGCGCCGAGCTGAACGCTCCGGTGATCCAGGGGTCGACTCGAACCCGAGAACGGGAAGATCTGTTCGACGCCTTCCGCCGCGGCGAAGTGTCGACACTGGTGGTGTCCAAGGTCGCCAACTTCTCCATCGACTTGCCGGAAGCTTCTGTGGCGGTGCAGGTCTCGGGAACGTTCGGCTCACGCCAGGAGGAGGCTCAGCGGCTGGGCCGGTTGCTGCGGCCCAAGTCCGACGGTGGTGGCGCCATCTTCTATTCCGTGGTGGCACGCGACAGCCTGGATGCCGAGTATGCCGCGCACCGGCAGCGGTTCTTAGCAGAGCAGGGCTACGGCTACATCATCCGCGACGCAGACGACCTGCTGGGCCCAGCGATTTAGAGCGACAGGATGGTCGCCGACGCGGTGCCAGGCGCGCCGTACACCTGGGCCAAGCCGACGCGCGGGTTGCCGGGGACCTGACGCTCGCCCGCCTCGCCGCGCAACTGGCGCACCAGTTCGTGCATCTGCCGCAGCCCCGACGCGCCGATCGGCTCGCCGTTGGCGATCAGCCCGCCATCGGTGTTGACGGGCATCGAGCCATGGATCTCGGTGGCGCCGTCGGCCACAAGTTTCTCTTGCTCGCCGTCGGCGCACAGACCCGTCTCGGCCATGTGGATCACCTCAGCGCCGGCGTCGGTGTCTTGCAGTTGAGCGACGTCGACGTCCTCCGGTCCGACACCCGCTGCCTCGTAGGCGGCCTTGGCCGCGTACACCGTCGGCGACGCGTCCTCGTCCAACGGAGCCGACGTGGCATGCACTTCGTAGGCGCCGTACCGCCTGGTGCGAATCTCACAGGCTCGCACGTACACCGGTTTGTCGGTGAACTTGTGTGCCATGTCGGCGCGGCACATGATCACGGCGGCGGCGCCCTCATCGGGCGCACAGAACATGTACTGTGTCAGCGGGTAGTTGAGCACGGTCGAGTTGAGGATCTCTTCTTCCGGAATCGCCTTGCGCCGGAAGGCATTCGGGTTCAACGCGCCGTTGCGGAAGTTTTTTGCGGCGACCTTAGCCAGCGTGGCCTGGGAGATGTTGTGGTCGTGAATGTACTTGTTGGCCTTCATTCCGAAGAACTTGGTGGTGACGAACTGCCCGTTCTCGCCATACCAACGCGGTAACCCGAGGCAGGACGGTTCGTCGGTGAAGGCGCCACGCGGGTGCTTGTCCATGCCGATGGCGATGCCGAGGTCGTACTTGCCCAGCCGGATCGTATCGGCGGTCTGCTGGATGGCACTGGCGGCCGTCGCGCACGCATTGAACACGTTGGTGAACGTGATGCCGGTCAGCCCGACCAGTCGCGTCACGGCGTCGGGGTTGGAGATCTCGTGGCTGCCGCCGAAGCCGAACTGGATTTCCTTCCACTCCACACCTGCGTCGGTCAACGCCAATTGGATGGCCTCGGCGCCCATCTGCATGCAAGTCTTGTCGAACCGGCCGAATGGATGCAGGCCCACACCGATGATGGCCACATCGTTGGTCATCTCAAGCTCCTTTTGCGACTGGCTGGAACGCGAACGTCATGATTTCGGCGCCGTCGGGGTCGGTGTTAAGCGGCACCATGGTGAGCTCGACCTGCTGCCCGAACTGCAGCTTGGCCGGGTCGTTCTCGGTTAGTCGCCCCTCGACTCGAATCACGTCGTCGAGCTGGACCAGGCCCACCCCGAACGGGACGAAATCCTTACCGGCGGGGCCGGCATAGGGAGCTCCGGGCGGGAAACCCTGGGTGGTCCACGCCACGAGGGTCCCGCGGCGCGGCAGCAACACGTCAGTCATCTCACCGACGCTGCAGCGCGGACACCACTGTTGCACCGGGAACGTCGTGGCACCACAGCTGCCGCATCGACTGCCGATCAGCTGCGGGTTCTCGTCGGGCCAGGTGGAGATTTCGGGGGCCAGTGCCTTCTGCATCGAGGGATCCTCCAGTGATCGTCCACAGTCCGCAACAGATCATGCGCTCACTGAAAGGTACAACAGCATTCAACAAAGGCGGAAATCGCATTCTCATATGGCCGCGGTGGCCTCGAGACGTCTGAGTTATCTTGGCTGAGACCTGGGCGACCGAAGATCGCCGTCGCAAGCGGGACCTATCCGAGGAGGACCATGCCGATCACGGTGACACTCGAGCTCAGGCTGAAACCCGAAGCGGTGGGTGCGGCGCGCGATGTGATGGGCCGGGCGCTTCACGATACCCGGGCCTTCGCCGGGAACCTCGGCACCGACGTGCTCGTCGATCAGGACGACGAAACGCACTGGCTTATTTACGAACTCTGGGAGACGGTCGAGCACGACGAGGCCTACCGCGCATTTCGCGCCGGTGCAGGTCGACTGACCGAGCTGCCTCCCCTGCTGGCCGCGCCTCCGGTGAAGACGAGATACGTCACTACCGATATCTGAGGGATATCACTGTCGACATCTAGCTCAACGCGGGAATCACCTCGCGTTCGAACAACTCAATGCCAGAGCGATCGTACGCGGCCTCCGGGAAATAACAGATCGCGTACTCGCACCCGAGATCGCGGATCTTCGCGATCCGATCGATCACCTGTTCCGGTGTGCCGGTCGCCGAATCCGGTCCGCTGGTGCCGGCGATCATCGCATCAGCGGCCGCCTCGGGCACATAGCCGACCATGCGGTCGCGGATCCGCTGCAGCCGGTCTTTGACGTCGGCGTCCGATGTGCCGACGATGGCGTTGACGTTGACCGAGCGCACAATGGCGTCGAAGTCCGTACCTACCGCGCTGCAGTGCTGTGCCAGCACTTCGGACTTGTGCGCGAACGCCGCGGGCTCCGGCGTGAAGTTGGTGTACTGCGCGTATTTCGCGGCGATGCGCAACGTCACCTTCTCACCTCCACCAGCGATCCATAGCGGAACACCGTTGTTCTGCAAGGGCTTAGGGGCAACGATTGCGCCGTCAACCTGGTAGTGCTTGCCGTCGAAGCTGACTTTGCCCTCGCGCCAGGCGTCGCGAATGATCTGCACGCCTTCGTCCAGCCGGCCCAACCGCACGCCCGCCGACGGAAACCCGTAACCGTAAGCGCGCCACTCGTGTTCGTACCATCCGCCCCCGATGCCCATCTGAATCCGGCCACCGGAGATGATGTCGGCGGTGGCCGCGACCTTGGCCAGGTACACCGGATTGCGGTAGCTCATCGCCGTGCACATCTGGCCGAGTTTGATCCGCGATGTGGTCGCCGCGTAGGCCGCCATCAGCGACCACGCCTCATGAGTGGCTTCACCCGTTGGCATCGGGACGGTGTGGAAATGGTCGTACACCCACAGCGAGTCCCAGGCGCTGGTGTCGGCGTAGGTGGCCAGGTCGCGCATCACCGCCCAATGCTTTTCGGGTTCGATGCCAACGAGATCCAGTCGCCAGCCTTGCGGAATGAAGAGACCAAAGCGCATAGCAAGGAACTGTAGCCCGGCGACGAATCTGGGCGAGAGTAGGCTGCGGGCCCAACACCAGCGAGCGGAACCGTGATGGAGGCAGGCGATGCGGATACTCGTCTCCGGTGCCAGCATCGCTGGACCGGTGCTGGCGTACTGGCTGACCCGTCACGGCTTCGATGTCACCGTCGTCGAGCGCGCGCCGACCCTGCGCAAGACCGGCGGCCACGCCGTCGACCTATTCCGCCCGGCAATGGAAATCTCGGCGAGGATGGGCGTCTTGCCACGCATCGAGGCGCTCGCGACCGGAACGAATCGGCTGACCATGTACCGCGAGGGGCGACCGCGCCCCACCGACGTCGACCTCACGAAGATCATCGGCGCCGCCTCGGACCGGCATGTGGAGATCATGCGCGACGATCTCAGCGAGGTCTACTACGCCGCCGGCCGCGACGACGTCGAGTATTTGTTCGGCGACTCGATCACGGCGATCGACCACGACGGCGAGGTGACTTTTGAGCGCACCGCGGCGCGCAGGTTCGACGTCGTCGTCGGCGCCGACGGGCTGCACTCCAACGTTCGGAGCCTGGTCTTCGGCGAGGAAGCGGGGCTCACCCGCTTCCTCGGAGGACATCTCGCGGTGCTGTCGGCGCCCAAGGCGCTGGCCAACGAGGGCGAGATGGTCGGTCACGTCGGTGTCGGCCGCCTCGCCGCGATCTACACCGCAGACCATTTGGACGACGCGCGGGCGGTGTTTCTGTTTCGCAGCGAGAAACCCGACTACGACCATCGGGATATGTTGCAGCAGAAGGAATTATTACGCGGCGCATTCGCGGGCATGCATTCCCAGGTCGACCGCTGGCTGGAGGAAATCGACCGGAAGCCGACGTTCTACTTCGATGCGATCACGCAACTGCGCATGGACAGATGGTCGCGCCGCCGCGTCACCCTCGTCGGCGACGCCGGATACTGCCCCGGCCCCGCGGTCGGCGGCAGCACCAGCCTTGCGGTCCTGGGCGCCTACGTGCTGGCCGGAGAGCTGGCCCGGGCGGGCGGCGATCACCTGCGTGCGTTCGCTGCCTACGAGCTGGCGATGCGCGAGCCGGTGCGCCTGAGCCGGGCCTTCGCGCGGGGCGCCGCCAAAACCATCATTCCGGGCTCCAGTGCCGGAGTTTGGGCATTGACCCGCGGGGCCCAGCTGGTCTCACGGATGCCCGCGCCGCTCTCGAGAGCGCTGGCCAGGCTGAACACCAAAGGCGTGCGGATGCACGACTCCATGCCGGTGCCCGACTACGCCGACGTCGACGTTTGACAGCATGGATCCCAAAGCGGCGTGCGCCACGAAAGGGATGATCTGAATGGAGCTTGCCGGTGTCGGCGTCTGGAGCAGTCAACTGCGCTACGGCGACCCATCCGAATCCGCTGAGGCGGCAGCCGAATTGGATGACCTGGGCTTTGCGGCGCTGTGGATCCCTGACGTGGGCGGGCCCGTGTTCGACGCGGTGAGTCGCCTGCTTGCCGCCACTGCGCGGACGGTGATCGCCACCGGGATTCTCAATCTTTGGATGCACTCGGCCAGCGATGTCGCTGAATCCTATGCGGCACTTACCGCCGAGCACGGGGACCGTTTCCTGCTGGGCATCGGAGTGAGCCACGCACCGTTGATCGACGCCGACCGGCCCGGGCGTTACCGCAAACCGCTGGCGGCGACGGCGTCATTTCTGGACGGGCTGGATGCCGCGCCACAGCCGGTGCCCATCGAGCGGCGGGTTCTTGCCGCACTCGGGCCGAAGATGCTGGCCTTGTCCGCGACCCGCGCCCGCGGAGCCCACCCTTACCTCGTCACCCCAGAGCACACCGCTTCTGCGCGTTCAACTTTGGGTGAGGGCCCGTTACTGCTGCCAGAGCAGACTGTGATCCTGTGTGACAGCGCCGACGAGGCGCGACGCATCGGAACCGACTGGCTTCGCGCATATTTGGCGTTGCCGAACTACGCCAACAATCTGCTGCGCAGCGGGTTCTCTGAAGACGACCTGGCGCAGGTGAGCGACCGGCTCTTCGACGCGATCATCGCGTGGGGCGACGAAGACGCCATCATGCACAGGGTCGCCGAGCATCGTTCAGCCGGCGCCGACCATGTCTGCGTCCAAGTGTTGGCGGCCGACCAAAGAGCTTTCCCTCGTGAGCAATGGCGTCGAATCGCCATGGCCTGCAATGGTGACCGTCCCTAGTGATCAGGCATACCGTGAGGCTATGGCTTCTCGACACACCCTGTTTCAGATCTTCTACCGAATCGGCTTCACCCCGTGGGACGGTCATCCGCTCAGTCAGAGCCTGCGGGATCTAGTCGAGGGAACCAGCGACACGTCAGCGCTGCCCGCGGGATCGGCTCTTGAACTCGGATGCGCTACCGGCGACTGCTCGATCTACCTTGCCCAACACGGCTGGAAAGTCACCGGGGCTGACTTTGTGGCAAAGGCGTTGGATAAAGCGCGCGCCAAGGCCGGCGCCGCTGGCGTTCCGGTCGACTTCGTTAGCGCCGACGTCACCCGGTTGAGTCAGTCCGGGATCGGCGCGAACTTCCAGTTGATCGTCGACAACGGCTGCCTGCACAACATGAGCGACGACGATCGCGACGCGTACGCGCGGGAGGTTCGCGCCGTGGCGGCACCAGACGCGCGGCTGTTGATCGTGGCGTTCGTTCCCGGCGGCAGGTTCGGCGTACGGGGCATCGACCGCACCGAGATGGAACGACGATTCGAAGCCGCCTGGACGCTGCTGTCCGCCGGCCACGAGCGGGAGCTAGACCGCGCCGAGAAGACCCCGGCGCGGTACTACCTCTTTCAGCGTCGTCCCTGAGCGGTGGTCAGCTGGTCAGCGACTTCGGCGGCAAGAAGCGGTCGCCATAGTTGGCGGCCAGCTCGCGGGCCCGGACCACAAAGGCTTCCTTGCCCGTACCGGCCGGGCCGGAGTAGCCAACGATGAACTGCGCGCTACCACCGGTCCACGGCGGGAAGCCGATGCCCATGATCGATCCGATGTTCGCGTCAGCGGTCGACGTCAGCACACCCTCGTCGAAGCACTTCTGGGTTTCCAGCGCCTCGGCGAACAGCATCCGGTCGATCATGTCCTGCAGCGGCGGCTGCGAACTGCCGGACTTGAACGTCTCGCGCAGACCCGGCCACAGGCGGGTCCGCTTACCGTCGGCGTACTCGTAAAAGCCGGCGCCTTTCAGCCGGCCGGACCGTCCGAGCTCGATCATCTTCTCGACGACGGCTTCGGCCGGGTGCGGCTCGTAGGTGCCGCCGGCGTCCTCGACGCCCTTGCGGGTGGCCACCGCGATCTTATGCATCAGCTCCAGGTTGAGCTCGTCGGACAGCTGCAGCGGCGGCGCCGGATAGCCGGCCTGACTGCCTGCGTGCTCGATGCTGGCCGGTTCGACGCCCTCGCCGAGCATGGCCAGCGCCTCGTTGACGAAGGTGCCGATGACCCGGGAGGTGAAGAAGCCGCGGCTGTCGTTGACGACGATCGGGGTCTTGCCGATGGCCAGGGTGTAGTCGAACACACGGGCCAGTGCCTCGTCAGATGTCTTCTCGCCCCTGATGATTTCAACCAGCGGCATCTTGTCGACCGGCGAGAAGAAGTGGATCCCGATGAAGTCCTCTTGCCGCTTGACGCCGGTCGCCAGACCAGTGATCGGCAGGGTCGAGGTGTTCGACCCCAGCACCGCGTTGGGCTCGACGATGTCTTCGATCTCCTGGAACACCTTGTGCTTGAGGTCCTGGTTCTCGAACACCGCCTCGATCACGAAGTCGACGCCCTTGAAGTCAGCGGGGTCGGCACTAGGGGTGATCCGGTCCAGCAGCGCCTTGGACTTCTCCTCAGTGGTGCGCCCCCGCTCCAGCGCCTTGGCTTCCAGCTTCTCCGAGTAGCCCTTGCCTTTGGCGGCTGCTTCCGCGCTCACGTCCTTGAGCACCACGTCGAAGCCGGCCTTGGCCGACACGTAGGCGATGCCGGCGCCCATCATGCCCGCGCCCAAGACGCCGATCTTCTTGATCGGGGTCTTGCCGATACCCTCCGGCCGCGACCCACCGGCGGTGATGTGCTGCAAGTCGAAGAAGAACGCCTGGATCATGTTCTTGGCGACCTGGCCGGTGACCAGCGATGCGAAGTAGCGGCTCTCGATGCGGGTGGCGGTGTCGAAGTCCACCTGTGCACCCTCGACCGCCGCGGCCAGGATGGCCCGTGGCGCCGGCATCGGCGCGCCCTTGAGCTGCCTACGCAGGTTGGACGGGAACGACGGCAGGATGGCCGCCAGCGCCGGCGAGGACGGAGTACCGCCGGGCATCTTGTAGCCCTTTTTGTCCCAAGGCTGTTCGTGCCCCTCCGGGTTGGCTTTGATCCACGCCTTGGCGGCGGGCACCAGCTCCTCGACCGTCGGTAGCACCTCGTCGACCAGGCCCATCTCCTTGGCCTTGGCGGGCTTGAACCGGTTGCCCTGCGCGAGGATGTTGACGAACGCGTTTTGGATTCCGAACATCCGCACCGTACGGGTTACCCCACCGCCGCCCGGCAGCAGTCCCAGCGTCGCTTCGGGCAGTCCGATCTGGCTGCCCTTGACGTCGGCGGCGATCCGGTGATGACACGCCAGCGCGATCTCCAGGCCACCGCCGAGCGCGGCACCGTTGATGGCGGCGACGACCGGCTTACCCAGCGTCTCCAGGGTGCGTAGCTGCCTCTTGACGGTCTCGACGGTGTCGAATACGTCGCCGGCGTCCTCTGGCTGCGCCTGGATCATCGTCTTGACGTCACCGCCGGCGAAGAATGTCTTCTTGGCGCTGGTGACCACCACACCGGTAATCGAATCCTTCTCGGCGACAAGGCGATCCACGGCCTTGCCCATCGACTCGATGTAGGCCTCGTTCATCACGTTGGCCGACCCGGACGGGTCGTCCATCGTTAGCGTGACGATGCCGTCGGCGTCTTTATCCCACTGAATGGTGTTTTCTGCCATTGTTTTCCAGCCTCTCAGACGCGTTCGATGATCGTCGCGACACCCATGCCGCCGCCGATGCACAGCGTGACCAGGGCACGGCGGGCGTTGCGGCGCTCCAGTTCGTCGACCATGGTGCCCAGGATCATCGCGCCGGTGGCGCCCAGCGGGTGGCCCATCGCGATGGCGCCGCCGTTGACGTTGAGCTTCTCGTCGGGGATGTTCAGGTCCTTCTGGAACTTCAGCACCACTGCCGCGAACGCCTCGTTGAGCTCAAACAGGTCGATGTCATCGACGGTGAGGCCGGCACGGTCAAGCACCTTGCGGGTCGCCGGGGTCGGCCCGGTCAGCATGATCACCGCATCGGCGCCGCTGGTGGCGGTGGCGACGATGCGCGCCCGCGGGGTCAGGCCCTGCGACTTGCCGGCGGCCTCAGAGCCAACCATTACCAGTGCCGCGCCGTCGACGATGCCGGAGCTGTTGCCGCCGGTGTGCACGTGGTCGATCTTTTCGACCCAGTGGTACTTCTGCAGCGCCACGTCGTCGAAACCGCCCAGTGCCGCAAGGCCCTCGAAGGCTGGCTTCAGCTTGGCCAGACCCTCCATCGTGGTGTCGGGCCGCATGTGCTCGTCGTGGTCGAGGATCAGCAGGCCGTTCTGGTCCCGGACCGGCACCACGGACTTGGCGAAGTAGCCGCCCGACCACGCCTCGGCGGCCTTCTCCTGGCTGCGCAATGCATAGGCGTCGACGTCCTCGCGGGAGAAACCCTCGATGGTGGCGATCAGGTCGGCGCCGATGCCCTGCGGGACGAACCCGATGTCGTAGTTGGTGGCCGGGTCCAGCGCCATGGCGCCGCCGTCGGATCCCATCGGTACCCGGCTCATCGACTCCACGCCGCCGGCCAGCACCAGGTCGTCCCAGCCGGAGCGCACCTTCTGCGCGGCGGTGTTCACGGCCTCCAGCCCGGAGGCGCAGAACCGGTTGAGCTGCACGCCGCCGACGGTGTCGGGCATGCGGGCGTCCAGCACCGCGGCGCGGGCGATGTCGCCGCCCTGGTCACCGACCGGTGAAACCACGCCGAGGATGACGTCGCTGATCAGGTTCTCGTCGAGGTCGGGGAATCGCCGGCGCATCTCGTCGATCAGGCCGACGACCAGGCTTATCGGCTTGACCTCGTTCAGCGATCCGTTTTTCTGCTTGCCGCGCGGCGTGCGGATGGCCTCATAAATAAAAGCTTCTTCGGACATGTCGACTTCCTCTTCACAAATAGGGTTCGAATCCGTCTTCAAGACTAGGTCCAGCACCAGCACCCTAACAGGGGGCCCGGCCAACCTGTTGGTTGGGCAGGGCTTCGCTGTTCAGGCCGACCGTGTTGTCGCGTCGAGTGTGAAGCCGGCTTCACGCTCGACGCCGAACGTGAAGCTGCGCTCACGCTCGTCGCAGCGCACCTTAAGCTTGACCACCATGACGGTGTCGCGACTGCGTCCGTACGCGACCACGGTGTTCGCCGAAATGTCGGCGCTGGCCGCGCGGATCGGTGCAGTGAACCTCGGCCAGGGTTTTCCCGACGAGGACGGTCCCCCGGCGATGTTGAAGGCCGCCCAAGATGCCATCGCCGAGGGAGCCAACCAGTACCCGCCGGGGATCGGCGTTGCGTCGCTGCGGCTGGCCATCGCCGCCCAGCGTCGGCGGCATTTCGGAGTCGAGTACGACCCCGACACCGAGGTTCTGGTGACGGTCGGGGCGACCGAGGCCATCGCGGCAGCGGTGCTCGGCCTGGTCGAGCCCGGCTCGGAGGTGCTGCTGATCGAGCCCTTCTACGACTCCTACTCACCAGTGGTGGCGATGGCCTGCGCGCAGCGGGTGGCCGTGCCGCTGGTCCCCCATGGCCGCGGCTTTGCTCTGGACACCGATGCATTGCGACGGGCGGTGACGCCTCGGACCCGCGCGCTCATCGTCAACTCACCGCACAATCCGACCGGTACCGTGCTGAGCGAGGAAGAGCTGGCGGCCATTGCTGAGATCGCGGTCTCAGCCGACCTGTTGGTGATCACCGATGAGGTGTACGAGCACTTAGTGTTTGACGACCATCACCACCTTTCATTGGCCGGCTTCGAGGGCATGGCCGAGCGCACGATCACCATTTCCAGCGCGGCCAAGATGTTCAACTGCACCGGCTGGAAGATCGGATGGGCCTGCGGCCCAGCACAACTCATCGCCGGGGTGCGTGCTGCCAAACAGTATCTGAGCTACGTCGGCGGCGCGCCGTTCCAGCCGGCGGTGGCTCTTGCGCTGGACACCGAGGACGCATGGGTGGCCGAACTCCGCAGGTCTTTGCAGGCCCGACGCGATCGGCTGGCGGCGGGGCTGCTCGAGATCGGCTTCGACGTGCACGACAGCGCCGGCAGTTACTTCCTGTGCGCCGACCCGCGCCCCCTGGGCTATGACGACAGCACCGCGTTCTGCGCGGCACTACCGGAAAAGGTCGGGGTGGCAGCCATTCCGATGTCGGCGTTCTGCGATCCGGCGGCCGCGCATGCCGACCTGTGGAATCACCTGGTGCGCTTCACCTTCTGCAAACGCGACGACACCCTCGATGAGGCGATCGGCCGGCTGGCCGCGCTGCGCGGCCGCCCGGCTACTTAGCCGGGCCTGGGTCTTCGGGACCCATAACCCGTTCCCGCAGACCCTCCAGTGCGGCATGGAGGATCTTCTTACGGGCCCGGTTGACCCAAAACTCGGGCAGCGGCGCCCACGGTTCGACCGTGATGGCGAATCGCACTCTGGTCTTTTCGTCGCCCTCCCGGGTCAGGTTGTACTCCCCGTGCTGACCGTGTTGCTGGGCGGTCTTCGCGGCGTCCCACACCATCCAGCCCGGCCCCCAGTGGTATTCGAGCAGTTCCGTGTCGTGAATGCCGGTCACTGCGATGGTGACCTTCACGTGGTGCGGTCGCCCGTCGGGATGCTTATCGACAACTTCGACCCGCTTGTGCACCGATGACCACGACGGCACAGCATCCATGTCCGCGAGCGCCTCCATGATTACCTCCGAAGGCGCGTCAATGACAATTTCCGACGATGCTTGTATGGCCACTGCTAACAAGTTAGCAACCACACTGCTGCTCACGAAGGCAAAACTGGAGGTGCGTCGGGAGGCGCCGGTTAGTCCGCTTCACCCGAGTCCGCGGCACCCGAGTCCGCGGCACCCATGACCAGGTCGCGCAGCCCCTTTACCGCGGCCTCCATGATACTTTCGCTTGCCCGCCTGACGACGAATCCGGGTATGGGTCCGGCCGGTTCGACGGTGAGGTCGAAACGCACTCGGGTCTTATCGACGCCTTCGGGTTTGAGGTTGTACTCGACATGCTGACCATGCTGTTGGGCGGTCCCTTTGGCGTCCCAGACCACCCAGTCGGGGCCCCAGTGATATTCCAAGATCTCTTTGTCGACGAGCCCCAAAATCTTGACGGTGGCCTTGACATGGTGGGGCCGGCCGTCGGGATAACGGTCAATCACTTCCATGTTTTTGTGTAGCGGCGACCAGGATGACAAGACGCCGACATCTGTGAGCGCCTCCATGACCACTTCTGGCGGCGCGTCGACGACGAATTCCCGTGATGCTTTTACGGCCACTGAGGTCAACCTAGCAACGTCACCCCGCGCGCGGACCGGTTCGGCCTAAACAGCCAGTCACCAACCGATCTCGGTGATCGGCGTGGTTGCCGCGGGCGGCGACCCGACCGGGCCCGCAGGCGTTCGGGAAAAGCGCGGCGCGGGCGCGGCCTGCTCGACGCCGTGGGCGGTGATCACCGTGGACCTCGCCCTCAAGTGGTCATTGGTGGCGGCTTCACTCCAGGTCAACACCGGGGTGACGCATGCATCGGTGCCGGCGAAAATGTGTGTCCACTCGTCACGGGTCTGGCTGGCGAACCGTTTCGCGAAGACGTCGCGCATCTGCGGGTAGGAACCGATGTCGAGTTGGCTGGGCACCTCGTCGGGCGACAGGCCGAGCCCGGTCAGCAAAGCCGCGAAAAATTGGGGCTCGATGGCGCCGACGGCCATGTACTTGCCGTCGGAGGTCTCATAGCACCGGTAGAACGGAGCGCCGCCGTCGAGCAGAAACGATTCACGCCGGTCCCGCAGCGCACCCGTCGACTTCATGGTCCACATCATCTGGGCGAGCAGGCTGACCCCGTCGACCATCGCCGCGTCGACGACTTGACCCTTGCCGGAACGTTCCCGCTCGTACAGCGCGACGGCTATGCCCAGCAGCACCAGCATCGAACCGCCGCCGAAGTCGGCGACCAGGTTCAGCGGCGGCATCGGCGGCCGGTCGGCGTAACCCAGCGCCGACAGCGCGCCGGTCTGCGACAGGTAGTTGATGTCGTGACCCGCTGTGTGCGCCAGCGGCCCCTCTTGTCCCCAGCCGGTGATCCGCGCGAAGATCAGTCGCGGATTGACCGCCGCACACTCGTCGGGACCGATGCCGAGTCGCTCGCACGTGCCGGGCCGGAAACAGTCCAGCAGCACGTCGGCCTTGGCGGCCAGCGCCAACAGTTCCTGAGGCTGCGCCTTGACGTCCAGATCCACGATCCGCTTCCCGCGATGCAGGAGGTCGCGGTCCTCGGAGGGCATCGTCAGCCCGCCCGGGCGACGCACCCGCACCACGTCGGCACCCAGATCGGCGAGCATCATTCCCGCGTGCGGCCCCGGTCCGATCCCGCCGAGCTCGATGACCTTCACCCCGGCCAGGGGCCCGGTTCTCGTCACGCTCTGCACAGTAACGGCAGGGCGGTCAGCCGCCCTTCTTGACCTTGAGCACCCGCTTGCGCAGCCCATCCGTATTCAGCTCCATGATCCCTTTCATGGCACGCCTTATCACAAAGCCGGGCAGCGGCACGAGCGGATCCAGCCCCAGATCGAACTTCGTCCGTGTCTTGTCGCCTTGCGGGGTGAGCGTGTAGCCCCCTACTTGGTTACGGGACGCTTTCCCGCTCTCCTGCGTCCACGTGACGCCGTCGTCGCGCCAGGTGTAA
Organism: uncultured Actinomycetota bacterium; assembly: GCA_963784665.1. Classification (GTDB taxonomy): domain Bacteria; phylum Actinomycetota; class Actinomycetes; order Mycobacteriales; family Mycobacteriaceae; genus Mycobacterium. Next base: position 283,901 of record CAWASA010000010.1, on the reverse strand, counting down.
GCGAGCACGATCTCGTCCGTGATGCCGGCCGTCTTGACTTTCATCTTGGCGCGCTGCGGTCGACCCTGCGCGTCGCGTTCGAGCACCTCGGCGCTCTGATGGATAGACGACCACTCGGGCATTGCCTCGACGTCGGCGACAACGTCGAGGATCTCCTTGGGACTTGCTTCGATGACTACTTCGCGGGATTCCTTGACTGTCATGGCTGGGACGATAGCGCGGCGGCGTGTCGGCCGGAATGGTTTCGACCGAGCGTACCGTCGTGCTTGTGACTGATGCTGATCCCGTTTCAGCCGCCAACGAACCCGTTTACACCGTCGGCGACTACCTGTTGGACCGCCTCGCCGAACTCGGAGTCTCCGAGATCTTCGGCGTTCCCGGCGACTACAACCTGGAATTTCTGGACCACATCGTCGCCCATCCGGCCATTCGGTGGGTAGGCAGCGCCAACGAGCTGAACGCCGGCTATGCCGCCGATGGGTACGGACGGTTACGCGGAATGTCAGCTGTCGTAACGACATTCGGAGTAGGTGAGCTTTCGGCGGCTAATGCGATCGCTGGCAGCTACGCCGAGCATGTGCCTGTCGTGCATATAGTCGGCGGCCCCTCCAAAGATGCGCAGGGCACCAGGCGGGCGCTGCATCATTCGCTCGGCGACGGCGACTTCGAGCACTTCTTCCGGATCAGCCGCGAAATCACTTGCGCCCAGGCCAATCTCATGCCAGCCACGGCCCGCAGAGAGATTGACCGGGTGCTCAGCGAGGTGCGCGAGCAGAAGCGGCCCGGATACATCCTGCTGTCCACCGACGTGGCACGGTTCCCCACCGAACCGCCGGAGGAGCCGCTACCCCGCTACACCGGCGGCACCAGCCCCCGCGCGCTGTCGCTGTTCACCGAGGCCGCCGCCGAACTCATCGCCGACAAGCAGGTGACCGTGCTCGCCGACTTGCTGGTTCATCGACTGCAAGCCGTCAAAGAGCTCGAGGCCTTACTGGCGGCCGACGTGGTGCCCTACGCCACGTTGATGTGGGGAAAGAGCCTGCTCGACGAAAGCTCACCGCACTACCTGGGGATCTACGCCGGGTCGGCCAGCGCCCCAGCGGTACGCACCGCGATTGAAGAGGCACCAGTTCTGGTCACCGCCGGGGTCGTGTTTACCGACATGGTCAGCGGCTTCTTCAGCCAGCGGATCGACCCGGCCCGGACTATCGACCTCGGCCAATACCAAAGCAGTGTGGCGGACCAGGTGTTCGCGCCGCTGGAAATGGAGGCCGCGCTCGAGGCGCTGGCTCAGATACTGGTGCGGCGTGGGATTACATCACGACCCGTGGCTTCGCCACCGGGCAACGCGCCAGTGGAGACGGCCGAAACGCCGGCGCGCGATCAACCGCTGACCCAGCAGATGCTTTGGGATCGGCTGTGCGAAGCGCTCACACCCGGCAACGTGGTGCTGGCCGATCAGGGCACCTCCTTCTACGGCATGGCCGACCACCGGTTGCCGCAGGGAGTCACCTTCATCGGCCAACCACTTTGGGGCTCAATCGGTTACACGTTGCCCGCGGCGCTAGGGGCCGGGGTCGCACACCCGGATCGCAGAACAGTGTTGTTGATCGGTGACGGCGCCGCGCAGCTGACCGTGCAGGAGCTCGGCAACTTCTCGCGCGAAGGGCTGTCCCCGGTGATCGTGGTGGTCAACAACGATGGCTACACCGTCGAACGGGCGATCCACGGAGAGACGGCACCCTACAACGACATTGTCAGTTGGCGGTGGACGGACATTCCCAACGCGCTGGGGGTAGCCCAGCACATGGCTTTCCGGGTCCAGACCTACGGGGAGCTCGACGACGCATTGACCGCCGCCGCGGAGCATCGAGACTGCATGGTGCTAGTCGAGGTGGTCTTGCCGCGGCTGGAGATTCCCAGCCTGCTCGTCGAACTCGTACAACCGATGTCGCCGGACGGCAGTGTGCGCCGCTGAGAACGACCACCGCATCAGCAGGGCCTAGATTGAGTGGGCTTTCCCTCCGGGGCCGAAGATCGCAGTATCGCCTGGACCGTACGCCGGCAGCGCCCGCAATCGGCGCCTGCTCCACAAGCCTGGGCGACATCCTTTGTCGTCGACGCTCCGGCTGCAACGGCCTCGGCTACCGTTTGACTGGTGATGCCGTTACACAGGCACACGAACATCGGGTAGCCCGCTCAATCCGCCTCGATGCGCATCATGTCGAAGAACCGGCCGACGAACAGCGGCGGGTAGGCGCCGACACCCGCTCGGGACATCCATTGGGCCGCGGCATCGGGGTGGTCGATCCAGTGCCGCGCACTCTCCTCATCCGGGAACTCCTGCAGGATCATCACCTCGTGATCATCGTCGAAAGCCCGGAAGATCCATGTCTTTTGGATGCCAGCCCTGGTGAACCTGTCCATCGCCGAACCGACTTCCGCGGTCAGGTTGGATACGTCGCTGACCGACGCGATCGCGGCCACTACCACTCCGGGCGCTGCCGAAGTCGCTGGAGGCTCCGCAACGAACCTTTCGACGATCTCGCCGGCAAAGACCGCAGGGATGTCGTCGACGCCGGCCGCGTCGAACCAGTCGAAGAAGACCCGCGAGCGGAGCAGCTCGACGATCGGCTCACGGCTGTGGACCCCGATCATCACCAGCACGCGGCCGTAGTCATGCGTCGAGGTGTAGACCAGGACGTGGTGGGCGCCGATGTCGGCCAGGTCCGCCTTCCTGCGCTCGAGCAGCGGCCATACCCGGCTGGGATCCGGGACACGGTAGTCCGACGCGATCACCATCGAATGAATGTCGCCGTCACTCAACGGAGTTGATCCTTCATCACTTTCCCGGTGGCATTGAGCGGCAGCTCGTCGAGAAACTCGATGGATCTCGGCGCTTTGAATCCCGCCATCCGCTCTCGGCACCATATCAGCAGGTCGTCCCCGGACACCTGTGTTTTCGGCACTACAAAGGCTTTGCCTACCTGGCCGAGGCGATCATCGGGGACACCGATGACGGCGGCTTGCGCCACCGCCGGATGCTCCAGCAGGTAGCCCTCGATCTCCGCCGGATAGGCGTTGAACCCGCCCACGATGAACATGTCCTTCTTGCGCCCGTCGATCCTCAGCCGGCCCGCCGAATCCAGGCTGCCCAAATCGCCGGTGTGCAACCATCCGTCGTCATCGATCGCCTCGGCGGTCGCGGCGGGATCGTCGAGATAGCCCTCCATGACGTTGTACCCGCGAACCAGGACCTCGCCGTCGTCGGCGATGCACACCTCAACCCCCTCGCAGGGCAGGCCCGCGGTGGTGGCCACATCCTCGAAGGAATCGCCGGGCCGGGACAAGGTGACGTTGCCGGCCTCGGTGAGCCCGTAACCGGTCATCAACGTCTGGAACGGCAGTTCGTCGTGTATGCGACGGACCAGTTCGACGGGGATGTCGGCGGCGCCGGTCACGCCCGCCCGCAACGTCGAAAGTTTGGACTTGTCGCGAACTGTCAGCAACGAGTGATACAGCGTCGGCGGGCCGGGAAGCATCGTGATGCGTTCGCGCGCAATGAGATCCACCACCGTATCGACGTCGAAAACCGCGACCGGCAGCATCGTCGCGCCGCGCAGGAAGGAGGTGATGAGTCCGGCTTTCAAGCCGAACGTGTGGAAGTACGGGTTGATCATCAGATAGCGGTCGCCCTCGCGCAGATCCGCGAGCGTCGCCCACTCCTCGTACATTCGCAGCGTCTGCTGATGATTCATCATCGCGCCCTTCGGGCGGCCGGTCGTGCCCGAGGTGAAGATGATGTCGGAGATGTCGGTGCCACTCACGGACCCATCGAACGGGGAACCGCCGGAGAGGAAGTCGGATTTCAGATCGATGACCGGTATCCCGGCGGGCGCGCTGTAGTCCTGGCCCAGAAATCCTTTCCGAACCAGCACGGCCTTCGCTTTACTGCGGACGATGATGTCCCCCGCTTCTTCGCTCTTGAACCGCGTATTGACCGGCACGAGCACGCCGCCGGCGGTGAGCAGCCCAAACGCCGCGATGATCCACTCTGCAGAGTTGGGGGCCCAGATGGCTACCCGTTCGCCCTTGCAGACACCGAGGTCGGCGAATGCGCCTGCAGCGCAACGTATTCGATCGACAATTTGCACGAACGTGAAGCGCAGCGGACCGTCGACTACCGCTTCCGCGTCGCCGAACCGATCCGCCGCGCTCAGAACCATCTCGGGGATGGTCTGCCACAAGCGGCTAGACGTCACACCGTGACGAGCCGACCGAGGTTGCCGCCCATGATCTTTGCCTGGTCGTCGACGGACAGGTGCGACAGCGCGTTGACATAGAAGGTCGGCTCAGCCAGCCCTTCCGGGTGCGGCCAGTCCGAACCGTACAGCACCTGATCCACACCGACGAGGTTGACCAGATCGTCGATGCCATCTTCGAAGAACGGGCTCACATGGATGCGGGTTTTGACCATCTCGACTGGGTCGCTCGGGAAAACTTCCGGGGCCTTCCGGAAGACCTCGGCCAGGCCGTCCAGCAACGGGGTCATCCACTTTGAACCGGCCTCGACGATGGCGACCTTCAGCTTCGGGTGGCGGTAGAGCGCGCCGTGGATCACCCATGAGCCCACCGCGTCCTGGATCGGCCGCCACTCGTTGAGGATGCCCATCGCATTGGTCTGGAACGGCAGCATCTCCTGTTCGGCGCCGTCCCACTCGGAGGTGTACCGGGAGTAGCCGCTGTCGCTGGAGTGCATGCCGACCAGCAGGTCGTGCTCGACGACCCGCTCCCAGAACGGGTCGAACTCGGGCACCGCGAACGACCGCGGGCCACGAAAACCGGGAACGGGGGCCGGGCGGACCAGGATGCAGCGGGCCCCGCGCTTGACCGCCCATTCCAGTTCCTCGATCGCCTTCTCGACGATCGGCAGTGTGATGACCGGGGTGGTGAAGATCCGGTTCTGGTAGTTGAAGCCCCACACCTCGTCGAGCCATTCGTTCAGCGCATGGATCAGGACGTGGACGGCGACCGGGTCGTCGCGCAGCCGTTCCTCGAGCAGGCTGGCCAGCGTCGGAAACATCAGCGTGCGGTCCAGGCCCAGCTCGTTCATCTTCTCCAGGCGCGGGCCGGGCTCGAAGAACGCCGGGATGGCGCGCATCGGCTCACCGAACAGCTCGCGCTTGGTCTTGCCGTCCGGGTTGCCGAACTTGAAGTACTCTTCCCAGGCGCCCGGCCGGGCGACGACCTCGAAGGTCGGGTTGGGAATGTAGTTGCTGATCTGGCCGCGGATCGCGATCTTGGTGCGCCCGTTGACCTGCACGTACTGGACAAAGTCCTTGTACTCCTTGGGCAGGAACTTGGTCAGCGCCTCCGGCGGCTCGTAGAGATGATTATCCGCGTCAAAGAGCGGGAACGGGACGTCCTCGCGGTGCGACAATTGCCCCATGAAATCCTCCTTCGCAATTTTCGAGAATTGTATTCTCTACAGGTAGCAGACCGCAACGTGGCCCTGCGATCGCCGGTCCCCGGTTCGGCGCGGTCAGCACGCCACGACGATTTTGAACGTGGCGGTGGCCGGTTCAGTGGGTTTGTCGGTCTTGTAGCCGTTGGCGGTGCCGCTAATGGTGAATTTGTCACCACCGGTCATGCTCATGTCGGCGTTGCCGCCGTCACCCCGGGAGTACATCCCGCTGAACCCACCCAGGTTCTGGATGTGCACAGACTCGGCTGTCGCCGGTTGCGCACTCTCGTCGATGACGACCTTGGCGCCGGCAAAATCGCCGCCGATGTCGATCATCCGAGTCCACTCCAACTGACCGCACTTTACGATGTTGAAATTCCGATCGTTACCGTCGACGGTCACTGACGCCGTGCTAGCGAGTTGGGTTGGTGGTCGCGACGAGCATGCCCCGAGCATGGCAACGGCCAGTGCCGCCGCTACCGCTGCCGCGATTCGATCCCGCACGGGTACCCCAATCTGCGCTGACGACAGCTCTTCGGCCTAGAGCGATGATGTTATTCTCGCACTAAGAGAATGCCAATATCGTCTGTTCTCGTCCAAGGAGCAATGACGCATGGTGGACCTGGAGATCGACGACGGGTTGGCGGTGCTGACCATCGATCGCCCGCACGCGCGCAATGCCATCGCGCTGGACACCATGCAGCAGCTGGAAAAGGCGCTCGATGCGGCGGCGGGCGCCAAAACCCTGGTGATCAAGGGCGCGGGCGACCGGGCTTTCGTATCCGGCGGCGACCTCAAGGAGCTGCGCGCGCTGCACACCGAAGAGGATGCCGCGGCGATGGCGAAGCGGATGCGGGCGATCTGCGATCAGCTTGCCAGCTTCCCGGCTCCGGTGATCGCCGCGCTGAATGGCCACGCCTTCGGCGGTGGCGCCGAAGTCGCCGTCGCCGCCGACATCCGGCTGGCGGCCGACGACATCAAGATCGCCTTCAATCAGGTGGAGCTGGAGATCATGCCCGCCTGGGGCGGCGCTGAGCGGCTGGCGGCGCTCGTCGGAAAGAGCCGGGCGCTGTTGTTGGCCGGCACCGGGACCGCCCTCACCGCGGACGAGGCCGAGCGAGTCGGCTTGGTGGACCGGGTGTTCCCGCGCGCCTCGTTCGACGAAGGATGGCAATCCGTCGCGAGGTCGCTGGCCCGCCACCCGGCGACTGAGATAAAGCGCGTAATCAGCGGAGTTTCGTCCGACGAAGCGATAGCATCCTTCGCACGGCTGTGGGTTGCCGACGCACACTGGCGGGCCGCAGAGCGGGTGATGAACCGCAACACCAAACCGCGAGGGGCGGCCGGAGGAGCGTCATGACCACCAATATGAAGACGGTGATGGGCGTCGGATCCATCGTGTCATCGGCGTTCCTATTAGCGGCGGGGGTGCTGGTGGGAAGCGGACGGGCACATGCTGATGACCCGGTCATGCACCACGTCAAGTACACGGTCAGCGCGCAGAATCCGATCTACACCGATATCTATTACCTGGACCACCAGCCGGCCATCTTTTCCGATTACAGCCACAACCCCTACTCGTTCACACCACACGTCGACGTCGACCTCAGCCCGGGCAAGCCGTGGAGCTTCGAACTGGACATGTCGAAACCCGACGATTACGCGATGGTCGTGGCGAGCACGGGCACGGAGCCCGGCACGCCGGGGCTTCACTGTGATCTGGCGGTGGACGGATCCGTCGTCGTCTCCAAGGACGGCCCCAAGGGCGTGCTCTGTTCGCTGCGCAACTGGTGAACCATCCAGGCCGGCGGCACACCCGCAATGGGTTGCGGCTCGCCTTCCAGGCGGCGCAGGTGACTCTCGACCAGCTCCATGGTCTCGGCGTGGCCGCCGGACATGCCGATAGCCTGCTCGAGCACCAACATCCGCGACAGGCTGGTCATGAGCACGGTCCAGACCACCGGCGGCATGTCGGTGGTGTCCTCGCCGTAGCGTTGCAGCGCGGCCGTCACCGCTTTGCGCTGTTCCTCGCGGAAACGTTCAGCGTAGTAAGCGATTTCGGCCCGCATCTCCTTGCGATGATTCGCCAGCGCCATGAATTCCATCGAGATGCGGGTGAACGCGGGATCGGTGCCGAATCTCCACAGCGCCCACAACGGCTGAGGCGATTCCAGCGCTTCGGCCTGGAAACGCAGGCCCTCTTCGGCACGGCGCCGGAAGACTTCGACGAACAGGTCCTCCATGGTGCGGAAGTAGTAGTGCACCAGCTGAGGCTTCAGCCCGGCCTTTCCGGCGAGACGACGCGAGGTCACCGCGGCATAGCCCTCTTCGAGCATCAGTTGCTCGGCGGCATCGAGCAACAGACCACGGTTTTTCGCCGCCGGCGCCCCGATCCTGCGGGCCGATGTCATGTCCCTGCTCCGTACTGTGTGCCATCCCTGAGCGACCACACGGATCGTATCGTGGCGCGGCGTTGCGACCTTGACCCTGACATTACCGCCATGCTAAGCAGGTGCTCAGCAGATTTCGATCTCGAAATCACCGCGGCCGTAGCGCCTGCCGCCGAACAACGCCGGTAAACCCAGCCCAGGGAGACGCAACCGATGAGCAATTACGACTCGATCGACTTCTTCACCGATCCGTCACTGGTCCCAGATCCGCACCCTTACTTCGACTACCTGCGTAATCAAAACCCGGTGCTGCGCCTGCCGCACTATGGCGTCGTCGCGGTCACCGGCTACGAAGAAGCCACCGAGGTCTACAAGGACCCCGAGACGTTCTCCAACATCGTCGCGCTCGGCGGGCCGTTCCCGCCGCTCCCCTTCCAACCCGAAGGCGACGACATCAGCCCGCTGATCGATCAGCACCGCAGCTCCTTCCCGATGAACGAGCACATGGTCACGATGGATCCGCCAGACCACACCCGGGCCCGTTCGGTGCTGAGCAAGCTGCTGACCCCGAGCCGGCTGAAGCAGAACGAGGAGTTCATGTGGCGCCTCGCCGACCGTCAGCTCGACGAGTTCCTGCACAACGGCGGGTGCGAGTTCATCGCCGAATACTCGAAGCCCTTCGCCACCTTGGTAATCGCCGACCTGCTCGGCGTGCCGGAGGACGACCACAAGGATTTCCGCGCCGTCCTGGGCGCCGACCGTCCTGAGGCGCGGGTGGGCGCCCTGGACCACGAATCGGTCGGCATCAACCCGCTGGAGTGGCTCGACGATAAGTTCTGCAACTACATCGAGGATCGGCGGCGCGAACCGCGTGGCGACGTGCTGTCCTTCCTGGCGGAAGCGAAGTATCCGGACGGATCGACACCCGAGGTGATCGAGGTGGTGCGATCGGCCACCTTCCTTTTCGCCGCTGGCCAGGAAACGACGGCCAAGCTGCTCAGCGCCGCGCTGCAGGTGATCGGCGACCGGCCCGATATCCAGCAGCAGCTTCGTGAGGACCGCAGCCTCATCCCCGCGTTCATCGAAGAATCGCTGCGCATGGACAGCCCGGTCAAGAGCGACTGCCGGCTGGCCCGTAGGGCCACCAGCATTGGCGGCGTCGATATCGCCCCGGGCACCGTGGTGATGGTGCTACCGGGCGCCGCCAACCGCGACCCACGCCGGTTCGAAAATCCGCACGAATTCGACATCCGCCGCAAGAACGTCCGCGAACACATGGCGTTTGCGCGTGGCGTGCACTCGTGCCCCGGCGGGCCGCTCGCCCGGGTCGAGGGGCGCGTCTCGATCGAACGGATCCTGGACCGGATGCCGCACATCGAAATCAACGAAGCCCATCACGGGCCGGCGGCGGAGCGTCGCTACACCTATGAGCCGACCTATATCTTGCGGGGCCTGAGCGAACTGCACCTGTCGTTCACGACCGCGGACGCGATCGTCCCGGTGGCCTAGAAACGCGTCGCTCGCGAGAGCGCTACCGGACCTGCATACCTACGAAGTAGCAGCCGAGCAAGGCGACGGCCATCAGCACCACCCACCCGTCGGTGAGGCGGCACAGCAGGACCGGAGCGTTTCGCACCTCCATGAACTCGCGAAAAATGATGCGCACCTTGACGAGTGCGATCACGATGACGCTCGACGTCACCACCGCACTGGACTTCAGCGACCCGGCATGACCCCCTGCGGAATGATCGATCCACAGGTAGCCGAGAGTAAGGGCCGCCAGGACCGTCCAGACCACCAGCAGTCGTTTGTTGAATTTGATTCCGATCACCTCACCACGTAGAGCAGCGCAAAGATGAGCACCCACAGGAAATCAACGGTGTGCCAATAGGTAGCGCAGGTTTCGACGAGTTGCTGGGATTCCTGGGATCCGTGGGCTTTTCGCGCCGTTTCGCGAAGTTGGTAGACGATGACGCCGAGTGCGACGAAGCCGATCAGCAGGTGCACGAAGTGGATGCCGGTGAGAAAGAAGTAGTAGGTGAAAAAGTCATTGCTGTCCACCCCGTTCCCCAAGCGGACCAGCCGGGCCCACTCGAACACCTTGAAAAACAGGAACACTGCGGCGAACGCGGCCGTGATGAACACGTCTCGCAACGCCGCTCGATACGCGCCGGCACGGGCCGACTGGACACAGCGCGCCACCGACCACGAGCTCAGCAGCAAGACAAGGGTGTTGACAACCCCGACACGCAGGTCCAGTTGCGCCTGCGCATGCAGAAAGAGCTCGGGGCTGCGGGCACGGTAGAACAGGTAAAAGCCGAAATATGCTGTAAAGACCAGCGTCTCGAACAACACGAAGGCCCACATGTCCGGCTGGCCCGGCACGAATCGGGCACGGTTACCAGTTTCGCTGAGTTGAGACATCAGGCCGCCGCCCTGGCGCCGGCTCGGTCGGCTTTCCGTTTCCCCGGCAGGTCGGGCAGCGGCCCGGTGCCGAAGTCTTCGCGACGGACCATTTGAAACAGCATGACGATGAAAGTGACTTGGTAGATACCGAACACGACCATGTCCAGCCACCAAGCGATCTGACCATTCCAGGCCAATACGCCCCGCCGGAAGATCCAGCAGGGCGACACGACGACCTCGGTCAGCGCGTTGCACAGGTTGAGATAGCCGAACCACTTGGGGAAGACCCGATTCTTGTCGAGCAGAATCGCGACCATCCAGATCAGCGAGCCGATCAGGAACACTCCCATGGTCCCGTCGAAAGACAAGAAGGCGAAGTCATAGAGCCAACCGATCGCTTCCGGGTCGCGCTCGGGCCGCAGCGTCCCGACGATCAGCGCGATACAGAGCAGCAGCATGCCGGGAACCGCACTGAGCGAGTAGATGATCAGATACGAATAGCCGAACGCGCGGCTGACGGACATGCGTCGCATCGAATACGCGATGAGGGCATTGTTGATCGCGATCATGCCGCTGATGGCGAAGATGACGCCGAAGCCGAAAGGTATCCCGAGGTGGCGTTCGGAGAACCAGTGGACTTGCGTCGCGAGGTCCCACGTCGGCTGCGGCGGCGGCTGGACTTGCGCCACTATGAAGAACATCGGGAAGAAGATGTTGTAGAAGACGACGAGCGTCCACCACGCCAGCCAGAGCTCACGCTTGGGGTTGTGCCGCAGATGCCAGGCGATTCGCTGATGCGGGAGGCCCGGGGGCGGCATCGCCGGGGACGTCGGCGGTGCGATCACCGGGTTCATGCGTTGACCAGTTCCTCTCCGCGCCCAGGGTTCTCGGCGCGCTCCCGATAGATGGCTTGTCCCAACACAACGCCCATCACGACGATCCACACCGCAATGGCGACGTTCTTCACCCAGAAGGACAGGAAGCCGTCCCACGCCAGCGGGCCGGTCAAAGACAGCCCGACGAAAGCAGCGGGCACCAGCGCGGCCGCCACCAGCAGGTTGAAGTGGGCCACCCAACGGCTGAATACCGGACGTGGCTGATCATCGAAATATATTGCCAGGGCGAGGATTACGCTTTGCCCGATCAGGAACGGAACCAGGATGGTGAAGGTCATCCAGCCGAAATCGTTGAGCAGCTGGGTCAGCTCGGGGCTCCGTTCCGGGCGGAAGGCGGCCAGCAGCCAGCAGATGTTGGCGACGAGAAACAGCGTCGGACCGCCCGCCACGCAACCCAGCATCGCGTAGGAGAAGATCGGCGTGCGATGCGCCATTCGGCGGATCTGCAGGACGATCAACGCCAGAATCGGGACGAGGCACACGCCGAACCAGTTGAACAGGATCATGCTGTACCGGATCTCCGGGAGGTGGGCCGGGTCGCGATAGAACGCGGCAACCTGGTCGGCCGGCATCGCGGGTGACATCGGCGGATTGAAGCCCGGGAAGAGGAAGAACGAGGCGATCCATAGGATCAGCGCCACCGGCAACGTCCAGAGCAGGATCAGCTCACCGTCGGTCCGCCGCCGCGCGATCCGCGTCGACCCCCGACCTTGTGCGTCGCCACCGTCGACTTCGGACATCAGCACTCCCTCCCGTACGAGATCGGCTACCTACGCACGGCTAGTGAGCGAAGCTAGCCGATCGGCTAGCCACGGTCAATAGCGTCGTCTAGTCTCGGTGCGTGGGAACAGCACGGCAGCCGGTCACCGGTGGGCAATTCTGGCTGATCGCGCACAGCGCGGCCCGGACGCGGGTACTCGATGCCGCGTTGGATCTGTTCGCCACTCACGGTGTCAGCGGTACCTCGCTGCAGATGATCGCTGATGCCGTCGGTATAACGAAAGCTGCTGTCTACCACCAATTCCGGACTAAAGAGCAGATCGTCATCGCCGTGACCGAACGCGAACTCGGCCGGCTCGAGCCGGCGCTCGAGGAGGCCGAAGCCTACGACGACGGGCCTCAAGCACGAGATGCCTTGTTGGTGAGCGTGATTGAGATGGCCGTTCGCGACCGCCGGTTGGTGCGCACGCTCCAATTCGATCCCGTCGTCGTCCGATTGCTGGCCGAGCACAGGCCGTTCCAACTTTTCATGGACCGTCTGTACCAGGTGCTGCTGAGGGATGCGGGTTTGGACGGGCGGATCGAGGCCGCCATGTTCTCCGGCGCGCTCAGCACCGCGGTCATGCATCCGCTGGTTGCCGACATCGACGACGAAACATTGCTCGCCCGGGTTACCGATTTGAGCCGGCGCCTGCTCGGTCTGCCTCGGGAAGCCCCCACGTGACCATCCCGGCGTAGCCTGTGCGTCATCCGGCTAGACGGAAGCGGTGCGGCTACGTGTCGGCGCGGATCCAGCTCATAACACCGTCGTGGGCGTAACAGATCAGGAACAGGCCATCAGGCGCCTGCGCGACGTAGTTCTGGTAGTTCTGGCAGCCGGCGCCTTCGTCCTTGACTCCCGCCATTGGAGGTGACCGGAACCATCGCGGCTGGTATTTCCTCGGCGAGCCGCAAAACATCAGCCGTCCGGGCTGCGAGGCGGGGGGAACGTTACTGTCGTCGACACCGAAGGCGTAGTAGGTGGTGTTGTCACACGGCGCGCCTAAAACCTGATGCGGCATGATGCCCGGGGTGCAGGCGGGGTAGTCGCAGACGGTCGGCCCGGCCGAGGATGGCGGCGCCGCCAGCACACCGGCGCCGAGCAACGCGGCAGCCATTGCCACGATGAATCGCACCCGATTACTGTGCCACACCTGAAAAGAAAGTTCTCCTGGGTTGGAGAAGAACACTCGAACCGGACAGCCGTCGACGCCGGGCCACCCGAACGCCACCCGCCCCGCTCCCTGGCGAGCGCGCATTTCCCCATGTGGGGGGCACGAAGGCAGCTGCCGATGACGCCGTTGAGCCCGGGCCGAAGTGATAAGCTCCTTCTCCGTGCACGATCCGGAGCGGCCTGATGCCGACCATTGTGATGACCCGGCGGACGTGACCGATCTGGACGAACCACAGTTGCGCTCAGGGGCCGACCCCGGCGCCATAGCCCCCGTCTCGGAAGTGGACGAAGAAGACGAAGCTGCCAAGGCCGAAGCGCGCGCCGAGGCGGCTCGGGCACGCCTCGCAAGGCTGCGCGAGGCAGCCGAAACCGGGGACGCGGACGACGGCGCAGCTTCCCAAGATGCCGAGCAGCGCCCCGCGAAGTCGACCCGGACACGACTCCGGTTGCCGCGGCGTCCCGGGCGACCGCGGTGGCTCCGACGCCCAGGGCGGAAAGCAATAGCCACCGGCGTCGGCATCATGCTCGCCTCCGCTTCCCTCGCAGCGAGCGGTTACATGGTGTGGCAGCACCGCACCACCGTGCACAAACAACAGCTCGCGGCGGAGTTCACTGCCGCAGCCCGGCAACGGGTCACGGCGCTGATGTCGATTGACGCCAACCATGCCAAGGACGACTACCAGCGCATCATCGACGACTCCACGGGCGACTTCAAGAGCCAAATGTCAGCGATGTCAGCCCTGATGGCCAAGCAGACGGAGGAATCGAAGGTCAGCAGCAAGGCCACCGTCGAAGCCGTCGCGGTCGAGTCGATGAGCGACAATTCGGCGGTCGTGCTTGTCGCCGCGAGATCCGATGTCACCAATGCAGACAACACACATCGGCCACCTGTCGTGTGGCGGATCAGCGTTGGCCTCACGCGGGACGGCGGTCAGCTCAAAATGTCGAAAGTCGATTTCCTGCAATGACTGTCGAGCATGGCTCGTCGCTGGACGGCATGAAAACCACACCGTCCGACGAGTTGGGGTCGCCACCCGCTTCCCCGGGACCGGCTCGCACCGACGGACTGGCCACGATCAAGCGCTGGATCCGCCGGTATTTGGCGAGGTGGCGTTCGATAGTCGCGACAGTGTTGGTCGTTACCGCGGTGGGCGTAGCTGCCGGATTGTTCTTCGGTCTGTACCGGCCGGATCAGCAGGTCGGCGACGCGGCGGCGCACCGGGCAATCCAGGCGGCGTCAGACGGTTCCGTGGCGGTGCTGTCGTACGCTCCCGACAACCTGGACCGTGATTTCGCCAAGGCGAAGTCATATCTCACCGGTAATTTTCTCGCCTACTACACCAAATTCACAGAACAGATCGCCGCGCTGGCACAGCAGAAGCACGTCACGGAGACAGCCCAGGTGGTTCGGGCCGCCGTTTCAGAGTTGCACCCGGATTCAGCCGTCGTGCTGGTATTCATTAACCAGACCGCCACAAGCAAGGAGAAGCCAGAACCGCAGACAACCGCGAACAGCGCCCGGGTGACGTTGACGAAGGTCAAGGGTTCCTGGCTGATCTCGAAGATGGATCCGCTGTCGTGACCGCTTGCCATTTTTGGTTCAATCGGCACCCGGTCGGTGGCGCCGGTGTTATTCTCATCGCGCGAGAACGCCGCAACCGATGCCGAAAAGCTGCCGTAGGCACTGTCGGATTATTCGCGTCGAGGAGCACTTGATGCGTTCAGTTCGATCACTCACCACCGCAACGCTGGTCGCTGCCACTGTATTCGGCGGTTTGGGCACGGCATCCATAGCGCGGGCAACAACCAAGGAAGAAGTGGCCGTTAACGGGACGTTCCGCGCCACGTCCATCGGCGATTGGGCCCAAAGGAATGATCAGTACTACGGCGAGCCGACGGTCGTCCAGACATGGACCATCAGCTCGTCGTGCGTCACGTTTCAGGAATGCCACGGCACGGTGACCAGCGACCAGGGATGGAGCGCGCCGCTATATATGAATGACGGTGAGATGTGGAAGGTTAAACGCGACGTGCCGGACTGGGAGCGGTGCGAGGACGGTACCGCGTACACCGGACAGCAAACCTTCTACTTCTATCCGGTGAACGACTACGGCGGATATCAACTCGGGTCGTCGACCTACGCCGGAAAAGACAAGACGGTCGGCCCGTCTGGTGCCTGCGGGCAAAACCAGTGGCTTGATATCGCGATGCCGTTACGCCTGGACAAAATAGGCTGACCGAGCGTTCCCACTCACTTACCTCGCCCCACCTTTAGGCGCTGTGCGGCCTGCATCGTCTCAGGCGCGGCTTCAGGTGGGAAGCATGTCCTTCCACGTCTTGGGCGCTTTCGAGGTCGCGAGATCCGACTGCTGGTACAACTTCCCATCCGGCCCGACATAACGACCGGTGTGCGGATCGTACTTTGCCACCACGACCGACGGCGCGAGCTTAGATGCGTTGGCTCCGAATGAGCTTGGCGCAGCCTGCGGCCCTCCACCGCCGGCCGGGTCGAGTGGTGCGGCATCGGGAGGAGTGGGCGCGGCGGGCGCGGCGGGTGGCGGGGGCAGTTCCCCCGCTGCAGGGACGTCGAGTGGCGCTATGGGCGGAAGGTCAGCCGACATTCTCGACATGGGCGCCAGCGGAGGTGGTCCCGACGACGGCACCGGCGGAACAGCCGCTCCAACCGTGCCCGGTGGTGGACTTTCTCCCCGCGGCCCCGCCGGTGTGCCGCGCGGCACCGCCCCCGGCGGCAGCGGCGTTCCCTGGAGCGGGCCAAAGATTCTGTCGTTGACGGTAACCCTGTCATCGGGCGGGACGCCCTGGGCGAGCAGGTTGGGGTCCAGGGGGTAGGGACCGAGGACGTGCTGCTTCATCGCCAGCGGCATGTACGGCTTGTCGCTGTTGCAGATTTCGACGGTGGGCGCGCGCTTGCCCGGGTGACCCATGCAGGGATAGTTGCGGGCACCGCGAACCCCGATCGGTGAATCCTGCGGGAGTTTGCAATACAACCCGTCCGGTGTGTCGATGTCGGTGAGGTCGTCCGGGGATCGCCATGTGTTGGGTGGCATGAAACCGACCGTGCAAATTGGCGGATCGTCGATCGTGAGTGCGAAGTCGCCTTGGGCCGTGCCCTCGGGATGGTTTGGCGCCGCGGCGGCCTGCTCGATAGCAACCGCCGACGGCAGCAACACCAGCAGCTGCTCCAGCGAGGGGTGGTAGGTGACGCCGATCTGCCCGATGGTAGTCAGGTTGGCCAGCAACACCGGCAGCGTCGGTTTGATTTGTTCGAGCAGCCGGGACGCTTCGTTCGCAGCCTCAGGGCCGTCTTGCAGGATGGTGCGAAAGTGGGAATCGTTGTTCACCAGCACATCCGAGATGCCGGCGAAACTACGTGCCCACGTCCTGATCGAATCGGTGGTGCGTGCTTGGGTATCCAATAGCGGCCCGGTGTCTTCGGTGAGGGCTCGGGTGCGATCGACGACGCCGTTGGCGTCGCGGGACAACGTCTGTGAGGAATCGATCAGTGACCCCAGGTCGTAACCGGAACCGTTGAAGCCCTGGAAGGACTCGTCGAGCAATTGGCCGAGTTTGGTCTTCGGGATGCTTTGGACCAAGGCATTGACCTGGTCGAGCATCGGCCCGACCGGCTGCGGAATCGTCGTGTCGCGCGCGGCAATTACCGAACCGTCGTGCAGGTAGGGCGGCGAATCGGTTTTGGGCTGCAAGTCGACGTACTGTTCACCCACCGCGGAGACACTGAGCACCTTCGCCGTCAGGTCAGCGGGGACCTTCGGTGAAGTGCTAAGCGACAGCGTCGCTTTCGCGCCGGTCGGCGTCAAACCCACCGAGGTGACCTTACCGAGCTGAACCCCGCGGTAGGTCACGTTGGAAAACCGGTACAGCCCGCCGGTGGCCGGCAGCTCCAGCGTCACCGTCATCCGACCGATCCCCAGCAGAGTCGGCGCTTGGATGTAGAAGAGGACCATCGCGATCACGCCAATGGTCCCGGCGATCGCGAAAACCGCCAGCTGGATCCGAACAAAGCGCGTCAGCATCTATCCACCCGCTCCCGTCGGAGGCGGCTCTGCGGACGGCGCCGTTTGACCAAGACCAGCGTCAGGCAGCGGCGCCGCAGCCGGCGGAGGCCCAGGCAGCGGAGGGAGGCTCGCCGGGTCGACCCACGGTGGCCTGAGGGGGTCATGCATCGGATCGTGTGTGTATTGCAGGTAATAGGGGTCCCCGGGCGCCGGTACCAACGGCTGGTCCAGCTGGCCCCAGTGGGTGCCCAACATCAGTCCTCGCTTGAGCCGTGGAATCGACAGGTCCAAATCGACGTGCAGGTTGAAGTAGTCGCCTCGGACCGCTCGGTCGACGAAGTTCTGGGTGAATGGGAACACGAACGCGGCCGCGAGAGCAATGCCGAGCTCGGGTCCGACGTCGACGAGCGCGCGGAGGGTCGGCTCCAGGTTTTTGAGATTCTTGACCAGGTCGGCCTGGCTGTCGTTGACCAACCGGGTGGCGGTGTTACTGAAGACGCGAAGTTTGTCCAGGGCGGCAGTTAGCCGTGGGCGCTCCTTGATAAGCACATCGAGAGCGGGCGGTATCTTCTGCAGCGCCTGGGTGAGAACGTCGCGTTGGTCGGCGAACGTGCCGGCAAGCCGGTTCAGCGCCTGGATGGAGTCGACGATGTTGTCCCGCTGATCGTCCAGTGTTCCGACGAACGTGTCGAGGCGAGTGATCAGATCACGTACCGCGCCCTCACGCCCGGACAGGGCGGCGGAGAAATTGTGGATAATCTCCCCGATCTGTCCCAGCCCCCCGCCATTGACGACCGCTCCCAGCGACGACAGCGTCTGCTCTGTCGACGGGTAGGCCGATGATCGACTGAGCGGGATGGTGGCGCCCGGCTGCAGCCGTCCGCTTCCTTGCTGGCCGGGCGGCGTATTGAGCTCCACATGCATCGACCCCAGCAGGCTGGTCTGGCCGACGGTGGCTACCACGTTGGCCGGGATGACGACATCACGCTTTACCGAGATCTCGACGTCGGCGTGCCAGCCTTGCACCCTCATCGTGCCGACACTGCCGACTACGACATCGTCGATCATCACCGGCGAATTCGACTCCATCGTACCGACATTCGGAAGCTCGACGTGGTAGATGTTGGCCCCCGGCCCGCGTCCGACCGCGCCGGGCAGCGGAAGCGAATTCAGGCCGTGGAATGCGCATCCCGTTGCCGTCAGCACCACGCAGCAGCCGATGGCGAACACCCGCCGCGCCGCCACCCGGGCGATCATTGTTGTGGCCCTTCGGCCGGCAGCAGCATGCCTGACGCGCTCTGCGCTGGGGGCGGTGGTGGCATCGGTGTTGTCGGCGGGGGCGGCAGCGGCATCGCCGCGCCCGGTATCGGCGCCGGCGGCACCGCCCCCGGCGGTCCAACCGGATCACCGGGCAAGCCGGTGTAGGCCGACACCGCGGGCGGGGTCTCGGGTGGTCCGGGTTTCGGGCCCTCGCCGCCGGGTGCCAGGCGCGGTTCGCTGTAGAGGATGTTGGAAGGGTCCACCGACTTCTGCAGGAATATGTTGATGGGGATCGGCAGGTTGTTGAAGTTGAGCACCCGCAACCCGGGACCGAGGAACAGGGAGCACAGCTTGCCCGATTCAACCGCGGTCACGTTCTCGATGGCGCCGAGTGCCGTGCAGCCGGGCACGGGCACCGGAACCATCAAACCCGAAAACGTGGGGTTCGCGAAGTTCATGATCCCGAACCCTCCCACGATGGTTCCGGTGTCGGCGTTGTAGTCGTTGAAGAAGTTGCCGAGCGCGTTCGGCGCTGCGTGCAAAATGTTTTCCAGATCCATGTGATGATCGACCAGGACCTGCGTGACATCGGCCAACCGGGCAATCTGCTCGCTGGTCTGGTTGCGCGTCCCCGCGATGAAGCGCTGCACCTCGCCGACCGCCGTAGACAGATCGGTCAGCGCCGCGTCCAGGTCGGATTTGCTGTCGTTGACCACGCTGGTGAGCGTGGCCAGGCGGTCGTTGAACTGCACGATCTGGACGTTGCTGTCGCGCAGCGCGCCGACGAAGGTCTGAAGGTTTTTGATGATGTCGACGATGTTGCCGCTACCGTTGGCGAGGATGCGGCCTACCCCCGACAGTTGACCGAGTGTTTGCCGCAGCTTGTCGCCGTTGCCGGCGAGCGCGTTGGCGGCGCTGTCGATGAACCGGCCCACCGACGTGCCCGATACACCACTTTTGGGTCCCAAATCCGTTGCCAGCCGCATCAACTGGGCTTTGACCTCGTCCCACTCGACCGGCACTGCGGTCCGTTCGACCGGGATGACTGCCCCGTCGCGCATGACCGGCCCACTGTCTCGATAGGCCGGCGTGAGCTGGACGTAACGGGCAGACACCAGATTCGAGGCGACGATAACCGCCTTCGCGTCCGCCGGAATGGGCACGCCGTGTTCGACCTCGAGGGTCATCTTGGCCTGGGTGCCCTGCGGCTGAATGGATTTGATGTTGCCGACTTTGACACCCGAGACCCGCACCTCGTCATTGGGATAGATCGCGGTGGCGGTGGTGAAATAGGCGGTAATCGTCTGTGAGCCGAAGAACGTATTACGGACAATAACGGCAGCGCCGGCAACGATGAGCCCGACCAGGACAACCGCCGCCACGGCCGCCAGCCTGGCGCGGGGGATCCGGGAGGTCATTGTGATCCTCCGATCCTGCCGCCCAACGTGCAGCCAGGGCATACCGGAATACCGTTGTACGGCCAGGGAGTCAGCGACCGAGGTAGCGGCGAGGGGTAGCCAGGACCGCGAGCCGTGTCGAAGGTGCGGAATCCCCAGAGGTAGTCGATGATCGGTTGGAAGAGTTGCGGGGCAAGGAAGTTCGGGACGAAGGCCTGATAGGCGTACATGCTGGAGATGCCCTCACCGACCGTGATCTGGAATTTCTTGAGGCCCGGCAGCGCTTTGCTGATGTTGTCGCGGTTCTTCTGCAGCATCGCGGTCACCGAATTCAGCCTCTCCAGCGTCGGTGCCAGTTTGCTTTCGTTGTCGTGCACCAATGCCGTCAGCTGTTTGGCCACCGCCGACGTGTTTGCCAGAAGGTCCACGATCTCTTGTCGCCGCGCCACCAGCACTTGGAGCAGAGAGTCGGAGTTGAGGATGAGTTTGTTGACCTGCTGGCTGCGTTCGGAGAGAACCCCGGTGACGTCGCCGGCGCTCTTGAACAGCTCGCCCAGGTTCTTATTGCGGCTGTTGAGGGTGCGTGACAACCGGGTGAGTGCGTCGAAGGCCGGCCCCATTTGAGGCGCGATCTGGTCGAGCGTCGCCGACAGCGTGTCCAACGACTGGTTCAGCGCCGTAGTGTTGGTTCCGGCAGTGTCGGTTGTCAGGTCGCTGACCGCTTCCGTCAGTGAGTAAGGCGAAGACGTGCGCGAGACGGGAATGAGAGCCATCGGATGCATCGTGCCGCTGCCGGCGGACTCCAACGTCAGCATCCGCTCGCCTAGGAGCGTGCCGGTGCGTATGTGCGCGGAAGTCTCCGACCCAAGCAGGATGTTGCCCTTCATCGCGAACGTCACCAGAGCATCGCCGTGACGCAGCTTCACATCCGACACCGTGCCGACCTTCACGCCCGACACAATCACGGGGTTGCCCGTCGCAAGGCCGCCGGCCTCCGAGAACAGCGCCTGGTACCTGACCATCGTCGCCCACGAGATGAACCGGTCGGGCGACAGGCCTACGAGGATGACCATCACCGCCAGAACGACGCCGATGAGTCCGGCCTTGACGAGCCCAGCTCCGCGATACTTGAGCATCAGGGTTCCGTGCACCTTCCAGCGTCTGACCTAAATATGGGAGCTTTCACCGTCCTGCCCTGAAGATCCGTGCCGCGGAGCTCCAACTGGCAGAGGTAGTACGGGATGGTGGCGCCGTCCGCGCCGAGTCGAACCAGCTTGCGGTAGTTTTTCGGCGCCTTCCCGAGTGCGGCGTCGAGGCGGTCCTTGTCGCCATCGAGTATCGGCGCCAGCCGATTCAACTGGTCTATCGTGCCGGACAGCGGCGGACGCGCGCTGCTCAGCAGATCCGCCAGCGAGGCGGTTCCCCTGTCCAGGGCGTCGATGGCGGAGCCGATGGTGTTGCGGTCGTCCGACAGCCCGCTGACAAGCCGCTCGAGGCGATCGATTGCGCCGGAGAACTTGGTGCCGTCCTTGGAGATCGTGCCGATCACGATGTTGAGGTTGTCGATCAATTGCTGCACGGTTTGATCGTTGTCGGCCAAGGCGTTTGAAAACGACGTCGTCTTGGCGAACAGCGACTCGAGAGTCCCGCCTTGCCCCTGGAAGACCTGCAACAATCCTGAGGTCAGCGCGTTGACGTCGCGCGCATTCAGGCCCTGGGTAACGGGTTTCAGTCCGCCGAGCAGCAGATCGAGGTCGAGCGCCGGCGCCGTGCGGTTGACGGGAATCTGACCGCCGGCCGGCAGATGCTTGGTCGAGCCCGGACCATCGACGAGCTCGAGGTAGCGATCGCCCACCAAGTTCAGGTAGCGGACCGCCGCCCTGGTGCCCTCGGTGAGGACGACGTTGCGGTCGGCGTCGAACTTCACCACAACTTTTTTGTCCGGCTGCAGCGAAACGCTATTGACAGTGCCGACCCGGATCCCGGCGACCCGCACCGACTGCCCCGGCTTGAGACGCGACACGTCGCTGAACACCGCCGAATACCCGTTCGTCGCACCCGTCCGGTACTGGCCGAAGATGAAGAATAGGAAGGCGGTCAGCATCGCCATCACGACCGCAAATATTGCGAACTTGATCAGCGTGGCGCGCGTTCTCATCCGGGTTGTCCGACCTGAGCGGAGTTGCGTGGCGGGCCGGCGATCGGCCCGTACAACAGCTGTTTGAGGAGATCGGAGTTGATCAGCAGCTGTGGGTTTCCGTACATCACCGGGTCGGCGCCGATATCGGTGATGAATTGCTTCGGATGTGTGTTGAACGGCAGCGTCGGCAGACCCATGCACTGGGGGCCGCCGGTCGCCGCAACCTTGGGCAGGTTCGTCGGATACCGATAGCGTTCGCCGCCCCAGGTGAGGCTTGCCGATATGTTGATGCTCGGTTCCGACAACGGCGGACCGTGCGCTATGTTTATCAGCCCGCCGAAACCGCAGGTGAACACCTCGTGGTACTCGTTGGTCAGATCGGTGGTCGGCACCAGCAGATGCAACACATTCGTCAGCGGTTCGCGGTTCGTCGACAAGACGTCGTTGCCGATGTCGGCCAAGCCGATCGCGCTGATCAGCAGTGCATCCAGGTTGTGCTGCTCATCGACAAGCGTCTTGCTGATCCGGGTCGCGTTAGCCGCGGTCTTCACCAGGTTCGGTGCCGCGTCGGCATAGGCGTTGGACACCGCCGGCAAGACCGCAAGGTCATGCCTGAACGCGGGAAGGCTCGGCTCCAGCCTGGCCAGAAACGAATCCAAGTCGCTCAGCGACTGGCCAAGCTGTGGGCCCCGCCCACTGAACGCTTGTGCCAGCGCACCCAGTGACTCGTTGAGCTTCGGCGGGTCGATGTGCGCCAGAACCGACACCAGTTGCTGGAACACCGTGTTGATTTCGACCATGACGTGCTGGCCCTGCAGCGTCTGGCCACCGTGTAACCGCTGGGCCGAGGGTTGGGCAGGTGGTACCAGCTCGACTGACTTCGCGCCGAACACCGTCGATGACGCGATGTCGACGAGCACGTTGCCGGGAATGAAGTGCAACTGCGACGGGTCCATCGCCAAGTGAATGGCCGCTTGACCGTTGGGCAGCGATTCGATCGAGGCAACCTTGCCCACCTGCACGCCGCGCATCTTGACCTTGGCGTCCGGGCTCATGACCAGGCCGGCTCGTTGCGAAATCACGGTCACCGGCACGGTTTCGGTAAAGGAACCCTGAAACAGACCCACCGCCAGGGCGAAAATCAAGCAAATGATGACGACGGTGATCAGTCCGAGCAGGGGTGGCAGGTAGTTCCGTCCGGCCGCCGGCCGCGTATGGCCGGCGCGCGGGGGTCGGCCGGCGACCGCGCCGCGACCCGCTGGCACACTCTGCGTCACTGCCGTTCCACCTCCTCTGCTAACCGGAGAGGTTGAAGTTGCCGTTCGTACCGTAGACAGACAGCGAGACCAACAGCGTTACCGACACCACGACGATGAGCGAGGTGCGCACCGCGTTACCGGTCGCGTTGCCGACACCGGCCGGCCCCCCCGAAGCG
The DNA here is from genome assembly GCA_963784665.1 of uncultured Actinomycetota bacterium. Classification (GTDB taxonomy): domain Bacteria; phylum Actinomycetota; class Actinomycetes; order Mycobacteriales; family Mycobacteriaceae; genus Mycobacterium. The sequence goes on along the minus strand of CAWASA010000010.1, from coordinate 260,543 downwards.
AAATAACCGTAGTAAGTGTGAATCAGCAGGATGGTGAGCGCCATCAGGATCGCCTGCAGGAACGACCACAACAAGTCGATCGGGTTCAGGAACGTGTTGAAGTAGTGCTGGTATAAACCCTGCGACTGTCCGAGCAAGAACGTCGTCGTGAACTGACTGGCCACGAACGACAGGATGACGGCGATGCTGTACAACGGTGTGATAGCCATCATTCCCGCCAGGATCCTGGTGCTCACCAAATAGGCAACCGGCCGAATGGCCATGCTCTCCAACGCATCGATTTCTTCGTTGATCCGCATGGCACCCAGCTGAGCAGTCACCCCGGCGCCGAAGGTGGCCGCCAGACCGATCCCGGCGACCACCGGTGCCGCGATACGCACATTGATGAACGCGGACAGAAAGCCCGTCAGCGCCTCGATGCCGATATTGCCCAGCGAGGTGTAACCCTGAATGGCCAGTGTGCCGCCCGCCGCCAGCGTCAGGAAGCCGACGATCACAACGGTTCCGCCGATCATCGCCAAAGTGCCCGCGCCCATGCTGATCTCGGCAATCAGTCGAACGACTTCGCGCGTGTAATGGGTAGCTGCGAAGGGTATCCCGGCGAGCGCTTTACCGTAGAACAGGGTATGGTCGCCGATCCGGCCCAACGAGGCGACCGGCCTCTCGAATTGGCGGAATAATCGCGGATATGCGGCCCTGAGCGCCATTGGCAGCCCTACTTCGCCGTCATCTTGATGCCGATCGCGGTGACCACCACGTTGACGACGAACAGGGACATGAACGCATAAACCACGGTTTCGTTCACCGCGTTGCCAACAGCCTTGGCGCCCCCGCCGGTGATCGACAGGCCCCGATAGCAGGCGACCAAGCCGGCGATGAGGCCGAAAAGGGCTGCCTTGACGCACGAAATGATCACCTCGGGTACTCCGGTGAGCAAGGTGATACCCGCGGCGAACGCGCCGGGATTGACGTCTTGCACAAATACCGAAAAGACATAGCCGCCAACGACGCCGATGATGACAACGAGGCTGTTGAGCAAAAAGGCCACTAATCCAGCAGCCAGCATCCGCGGTGTGACCAACCGTTGCACCGGGTTGATGCCCAGCACCTCCAACGCGTCGATTTCTTCCCGAATTGTTCGCGACCCCAGGTCCGCACACATTGCCGTAGCAGCCGCGCCCGCCACGATCAAAACCGTGACCAGCGGGCCGAGCTGAGTGACTGCACCGAACGCGGCACCCGCACCGGATAGATCCGCCGCGCCCAGTTCGCGCAAGAGGATATTGAGCGTGAAGCTGACGAGGACGGTAAACGGGATCGCTACCAATAAGGTGGGAGCCAGTGCCACCCGCGCGACAAACCAGGACTGCTCCAGGAACTCCCGCCACTGGAACGGCCGGCGGAACGCGAACTTGACCGCATCGGCCGACATTGCGAACAAGGCTCCGACCGCCTGCATGGGCCCCGAGATGTCCCATTTCAGTTTCAGCTGCGGCAATCCCGCTGACCAGTGGTCTGCGCCGTTAGTTGCCATCGGCGTCAGCCCCTTCCCACGCTACGAGACCGACAGTCTTGTTGTTCCGCGCCGGCTGTTGTAGATTCGGCTGACAAGGCCCACACGAGGGCATGCTGGCGACGACGAAACGCCTAGTCGGCAGCCCAAATTCGGCATATGCCGCGGGCCAGACAGCGGTTCGCATCGTCACGCCAGGCCCTCCGTTCTGTTGCGTGAGCAGACGCTTCAAAACGTGGGGCCCCACGTCTTGAAGCGTCCGGCGATTATGACTCATGCCGACTCCGGGCGGAGCGGAAAATGCATAACCGTTATCGGGCAACCCATCAGCGCGCCGCTTAGCCAGCGCGACGGGGTCGCAATGGACGCGACGGTCCGCTCAAACATTAAGGACACCTCCGGTCCTAGGTGACGGCGCCGGCCGTCTTGAGTTCGATGATGCGGTCCCAGTCGAGCCCGAGTTCCATCAAAATCTCGTCAGTCTGCTCGGCGAATCCGGGCGCCGGACCTGTCTGTGGTGCCGCGACATTGAACTGGACCGGGTTGGCAACCAGTTCGAGCTCGCCCGCGCGAACCATGTACTCGTTCGCCCGAATCTGCGCGTCGTCGACGGCCTGCAGGGTGTCCTGCACGGGCGCCCACGGTCCCGCAAGCGTGGCGAAGCGTTCGCTCCACTCGGCCAGCGTGCGGGTTGCGATGGCCTTGGTCAAGAGCTCCACCGCATCCGCTGTGTTGGCGGCGATCTTTTCCACGGTGGCAAAGCGCGGGTCGTCCGCCAGCTCTGGCAGGTCGACGTGCTGGCACACGTCGGCCCAGAACTTGGTGGGCTGCATCATCACGAAGGAGATGTAGCGGCCGTCGGAGGTGGTGTACAGACCCACCAACGGGTTATTCGGCGCCCCGTGCACGCCGGGCGGCGGCGCCTCCATTCGCTGGCCCAAATGTTTTGTCAGCGCAACCGTGTGACCCATCGACCACAGCCCGCTGCCCAGCAGCGACACGTCGACGATGGACGGTTCGCCGGTGCGTTCCCGTTTGAGTAAGGCCGCCGCGATGCCCCCGGCAAGGTTCGTGCCGGAGATGGTGTCGCCGTAAGCGGGTCCGGGTGGCGCGATCATCCCCGGCATCCCCGCCGGGGTGATGGTCGCGGCGGTCCCGGCCCGGCACCAGAACGCGGTCATGTCGTAGCCGCCTTTGGTGGCCTCCTCGCCGCGCGGGCCGAGCGCGCTGCCGCGCGCGTAGATGATCTTCGGGTTCACCGCGCGGATGTCGTCGACGTCGATCCCGAACTTCTGGCGGGCGCCGGGCAGGAAGCTGGTCAGGAAAACATCCGACCGGCGGGCCAGCTCGTAGAGCACTTCTTTGCCCTCCGGCACGGACATGTCCAATCCGATGCTGCGCTTGCCGCGGTTCGCGTGTTCGATGTTGGGGTTGGGGTCGCCTTCGACGCGCAGCATGCCGGTCTGCCGGAGACCGCGTTGCGGGTCGCCGGTTACCGCGTGCTCGACCTTGACGACGTCGGCGCCCCACTCGGCGAGCACGGCGCCCGCCGACGGGACGAACCCGTACATGGCGACTTCCAGAACGCGGATGCCCTCGAGCGGCCTCACGCCGGGGCTCCCAGCGCCGGCACCGCAAAAGTTTTGCGCTCCAAGAACTCCTCCAGCCCGGCCACACCCATCTCGCGGCCAACCCCCGACTGCTTGAAGCCCCCGAACGGGCTGTCCGCGCCGAAGTAGTTGCCGCCGTTGATCGAGAAGGAGCCGGTCCGGATCCGGCGCGCCACCGCGAGCGCGCGGTCCTGGTCGCGGCTGAAGACGGCGCCCGCCAGCCCGTAGATCGAGTTGTTGGCGATGCGCACCGCGTCGTCGTCATCGTCGAACGCGATCACGACGAGCACCGGCCCGAAGATCTCCTCCTGCGCGATCTCGCTGTCGGGATCGACGTTGGTGAGCAGCGTCGGCGCATAGAAGTAGCCCGGGTCCAACCGCTTGCCACCGGTGACCAGGGTCGCGCCCGCGGCGACGGCCCGCTGGACCATGCCGTCGACCTTGTCCCGCTGGCGCTCGTTGATCAGCGGGCCCATGTAGGTTTTCGGGTCCGCCGGGTCGCCATGGCGGACCTTGGCGAAGTTCTGCGCGATCAGCTCGACGATCTCGTCGTGGTGCGACCTGGGCACCAGCAGCCGCGATGTCAACGCACACCCCTGCCCCGCGTGGGTCACCATGCTGAACGCCGCGAACATGGCCGCGCCGGCGAAGTCGGCATCGTCGAGCATGATGACCGCTGACTTGCCGCCCAATTCCAGGAAGACCCGCTTGATCGTCTCGCTCGCCGCGGCCATGATCTTGCGCCCCACCGCCGTTGACCCGGTGAAGGTGACGACGTCGACGTCGGGACTGGTGGTCAGCGCCTCGCCCGCCTCGGGACCCGAGGAGCTCAGCACGTTCACCACGCCGTCGGGTATATCGGTGTGATTGGCGATGAGCTCACCGAGCGCCAGCGTGACCAACGGTGTATCGGGCGCCCCCTTGAGGACCACGGTGCATCCGGCGGCCAGCGCGGGGGCCAGCTTCGCCAACGCCAGCTGGTTCGGGTAGTTGTAGGCGATTATCGCGGCGACCACCCCGGCGGCTTCCTTTTCCACCCAGCGGTGATGGAGCATGCCCCGCGATTCCTTCTCACCGAGGTCCTCGGCGAACTCATAGGTGCGAAGCAGATCCGCGTAGAAACGCACGATGCCGATCGGATCGTCGAGCTGGGCGCCCTGCGTCAGCGCTCGGGTGGCGCCGACTTCCGCGATAGTCAGCTCACGCAGTTCTTCGGCGTGGTCGATCAGCGCCTGATGCAGCTGGTCGAGGCAGCGGACCCGCAACTCGACGTCGGTGGACCAACCGGTGGTGTCGAACGCACGCCGGGCCGCCGCGATAGCCGCTTGGGCCTCCTCGGCACCGGCATCCGGAGCGTGCCCGATGACAGCACCCGTTGCGGGATTGATAGAGGGGAATGTCTTGTCGGCGTTGACCAGCCGGCCGTCGATCAACAGACGGCGATCGACGTATGACTCAGGCGCGGCATCCGCTATGGTCGCTGCGGTCCCAGCGGCGGGCTCCGCCGTGTCCTGGGCAGGCATTCCGTACCCCCTAATGTGGTGACGGTCACGATAATTTCATTCTCTTCCCCGGCGAATCTTACATTCGAGTCTCGATAATTCAAGAAACTCTCAGGAATGAGACCGGGCCGCTGACCAGCGGCGCAAACGCCGATCCGTTGCCGCGCTGGGCGTCTCGGCGCAGGCCGAACGGGGTTTCCGGGGTGTGTTGCGACCCGATCCGCCGTGAGAGTAAGGTTCTCATAATCGTAAGCGAGATTCTTTGTGACTGAGACGGTCACCTTTGGAGTAGAGGCCTCAACGTGAAGACTGCGGTGGTCACCGGTGGCGGATCCGGCATCGGTCTTGCCGTCGCGCAACGGCTGCGCGCCGACGGCCTCGACGTCGCCACGATCGACCTCCGGCCGTCGGACAGCGACCACTCGTTCACCGCGGACGTCACCGACCGATCGCAGCTGGATGCCGCGCTGTCGGCCATCCGCGCACAACTCGGGCCGGTGACGGTTCTGGTCAACGCCGCGGGCCTGGACGGATTCAAGCGCTTCAACAACATCACGTTCGAGGACTGGCAGCGGGTGATCGACGTCAACCTCAACGGGGTCTTCCACACCATTCAGGCGGTCTTGCCCGACATGATCGAGGCGAAGTGGGGACGGATCGTCAATATCTCTTCGTCGAGCACGCATTCCGGCGCGCCCTACATGAGTCACTACGTGGCGGCCAAGTCCGCGGTCAACGGGCTCACCAAATCCCTGGCACTCGAGTACGGCCCCAGCGGTATCACGGTCAACGCCGTGCCGCCGGGTTTCATCGACACCCCGATGCTGCGCGCCGCGGAGAAGAACGGATTCCTGGGCGACATCGACGAGACCATCGCGCGGACCCCGGTGCGCCGGATGGGTAAGCCGGAAGACATCGCGGCGGCATGCGCCTTTTTGGTGTCCGAGGAAGCCGGCTACATCACCGGGCAGATCTTGGGCGTCAACGGCGGTCGCAACACCTGAGCGGTGGCGATTCGTCAGCGGTGCCCGGCACCAGTTGGAGGGTGAGCGGTGGGAGACGCTAAGCCTTAAGCATCAGGTGAGAGGAGACAGGCCGTGAAGGTTTGGGTGGATTCGCAACGATGCCAGGGCCATACCCTGTGCTCGATGATCGCCCCGGATTCTTTCCAGCTCAGCGACATCGACGGCAGCTCCTCGGCGATCGACGAAGTGGTGCCCTCCGATCGGGAGGACCAGGTTCGCGAAGCCGCACAATCTTGTCCGGAGCAGGCCATCATGATCACGGAATGACACGTAAAGGGAGACAGAGCTTTGAGTGTCGACGACACCGTCAGCGATAGCGACCGGAAGAAGAAGCGGTATCAGTTCGAGCGGCATTCCGCGGAATACCGGTCGAACTTCAAGGCCATCACCGAGGAGATGCACGCGAAGTGCCCGATGGCCTGGAGCGACACCTACGGCGGCCACTGGGTGGCGGCAGGAAGCCATGAGGTGTTCGAACTCGCTCGCTGCCCCGCGGTCTCCAACGATCACGATGTCAACAACGAACGCCGCGGCTATAAAGGCATTTCGATTCCGACGGCCAGCCGGATCAACGGGGTGCGCGGCGGCATCCTCGAGATGGACGACCCCGAGCACCGGACCTACCGCAACGTGCTCAACCCCTACCTGTCACCGGCCGCGGTCAAGCGCTGGAGGCCGTTCATCGACGACGTGACGCGCGCCTGCCTCGACGAGAAGATCGAGGAAGGCCGCATCGACTTCGTCGACGATCTGGCCAACGTCGTGCCGGCCGTTCTGACGCTGGCGATGCTGGGCATCCCGCTGAAGAACTGGCAGATGTACAGCGAGCCCACGCACGCGGCGGTGTACACGCCCGAGCACTCGCCGGACATCCAGCGGGTCACCGAGATGCACCGCCAGATGGGTCTCGACCTGGTCAACAACATGATCGAGATTCGCCAGAACCCGCGACCCGGAATCGTGAATGCTTTGCTCGAGATGCGGATCGACGGCGAACCCGCGCCGGATCTGGAGATCCTCGGCAATCTCGGACTGGTCATCGGCGGCGGCTTCGACACCACGACTGCATTGACAGCCCATTCGCTGGAATGGCTTTCGGAACACCCCGATCAACGCGACTTGCTCAGCAAGCAGCGCGATACCCTGCTTGACCCGGCGACCGAAGAGTTCTTGCGTTATTTCACCCCGGCGCCCGGCGATGGCCGGACTTTCTCCGACGATGTGGAGCTCGACGGCACGAAGTTCAAAGAGGGCGAACGGCTTTGGATTTCGTGGGCCATGGCCAACCGCGACCCATCGGTGTTCAAGCACTCGGATGAGATCGTCCTGGACCGGAAAGGTAACCGGCACTTCAGCTTTGGCCTCGGTGTCCATCGATGCATCGGATCCAACGTGGCACGCACCGTGTTCAAATCGATGCTCACGGCGGTTCTCGACCGGATGCCCGACTATCACTGTGACCCCGAAGGCACTATCCACTACGAGACCATCGGCGTCATCCAGGGCATGCGCAAGTTGCCGGCCACCTTCACCCCCGGCCAGAAGATCGGCGCCGGCCTGGACGAGACGCTGGAGAAGCTGCAACGCATATGCGACGAACAAGAACTCGCCAGGCCGATCACCGAACGCAAGGAATCCGCTGTCATCGACTAGGTAGGCCTGGACGAACCAGTCGTTGACTGCCGCAATTTTTCCGAGTAGGCCTGTTCAGCGTGACAGCGCCTTATATTCAGGCCAAGCGCGTGTGTAGAGATGGGAGACGCATCGGTGAAGACTTTCGCAGTGAGCTTTGCGCTTGCCACGGCCGCGCTGACTCTTACCCCGACCGCTCACGCGGACATGCAGGTCGGCAATTACAGGTTGGACACGAACCGGGATCCTGGTCACAGTTGGATTTGGGCGATTCGACCGTGCAGATATGATCAAGGACCGGAATGCCTAACCGTCCAAGCGGTTCCGCAACCCAACGGGCAAGCGGCGCCCTGGAAGGCAGACGCTCACCTGTCCAACGGCCGCTACACCATGGCCGTTGATGTTCCCGACGGTGTGCGCTGCGTGGTCCAGTTCTTTCCCTCGCATGACGTTTACTCGTGGGATCCGGTGACGCTGGCAGGTCAGGTCGACTCAACATTCGACACCGGCTGCGGTGGCGGACCGGGGGGCACCAACAGTTGGCCGTTCTCGCTCGTGCGATGGTAGCCGCGTGAGAGGTACAGGAGTCGGCCGATCATGAGGGCGACGGGCAGTAAGCACGATGGCTGAGGCGAAGAAACCGCCGCAAGATTCGGCCACCTCGAAGACCGACATGACGGCTTTGATCGCGGAAGCCGAGGCCGAAGCAGCCGAAGCCGAAGCGCTGGCCGCCGCGGCGCGTGCCCGCGCCCGTGCCGCCCGGCTCCGGCGCGAAGCGCAGGCCGCCGAGGCAATGGCCGCCGAGGCTGAGGCCGCTAAGGCCCCGGCCGCCGACGAGGACGCGGACGAGACCGCCGAGGCGAAGACCGACGACGACGTCACCGACACCGTCGAAGCAACCGACGCCGACGAGGCGGAGACCGAGGAAGAAGCCTCCGACGGAACGCCCGAAGACGCCGAATCGGAATCCAAGCCGGCCCGCTCCTGGCGACGCGTGCGATTGCCACCGTTGTCCGTGACGTGGAAAGCGGCCGTCATCGTCCTCATCTGCGCTTTCGTCGGGGCCAGCGGATACATGATGTGGCAGCGCCATGAAACCACCGAGCGCAACCAGCGCACAGCGAACTTCGTTGCGGGGGCCAGGCAAGGTGTCGTCAACATGCTTTCGTTGGACTTCAATAGGGCCAAGGAGGATGTCCAGCGGGTGATCGACAGCTCGACCGGCCAGTTCAGGGACGATTTCCAGCAGCGCGCAAAAGATTTCACGACCGTCGTTGAGCAGTCGAAGGTGGTCACCCAGGGAACCGTGAACGCGGCGGCCGTGCAATCCATAGACGGGAATTCCGCGTTGGTGCTCGTCGCGGCGACATCGCGGATCACCAATGCCGCGGGCGCCAAAGACGAACCACGTAACTGGCGGCTCCGGGTGACCGTCACAGACGACGGTGGGCAATACAAGATGTCCAAATTGGAGTTCGTTCCATGAGTGAGGACAACCGCAGCATCGACGCCGCCGACGACTTTTCCAAACAAACCGAACGCAGTGGACGTAGCGGGGCACGCGCGCGGCGCAAGGTGAAAGTCGTTCCCGTTATTCTGATTTTGCTCCTGCTGATATCCGGTGGCGCGGCGACGTGGCTGTACTTCAAGCAATACCGGCCTGATAAACAAACCGACGCTAGCGTCGCGAGCGCGGTCATCAATTCGGCCTCCGAAGGAACGGTCGCGTTGCTGTCCTACTCGCCCGATTCACTCGACAAAGACTTCGCCGCCGCAAAGTCGCACCTCTCCGGGGATTTCCTGTCGTACTACAACCAGTTCACCGAGCAGATCGTCGCTCCGGCGGCCAAACAAAAGTCGCTGAAAACCAACGCTCGGGTGTTGGGGGCCGCAGTTCAGGAATTACATCCGGATTCGGCCGTCGTACTGGTGCTGGTCGACCAGAGCACCACGAGCAAGGACAATCCCGACCCCGCGATGGCTTCAAGCAGCGTGCTGGTGAGTTTGACCCGGGTCAACGGCACCTGGCTGATCACCAAATTCGACCCGGTCTAGAAGCCCGTCGAACGCCGTTGCGAGAGAGAGCAACCCGGGAGACGTCGTCACGTCAAACGCTAGCCCCGCGGCAGGCCGAGCACGCGTTGGGCGATGATATTGCGCTGGATTTCCGACGTGCCGCCGGCGATCGTCCCGGAAAAGCTACGGGCGTAGCGGTCGAACCAACTGGCGAAATAGTGGTCCAGGTTCATCGGCGCATAGGGACCCGTCTGGCCTAGGTGGATGAGTCCGTCCGCGCCGGCGGATGACAGGGCGTGTTCGGTCCCCCGTAGCTCCGCTTCGGAACCCATGAGCTTGAGCACCGAGATCGCGGCCACGTCGTCTTCGCCGCGGGCGGTGCGGGCCAACGCCACCGAACCCAGGAGGCGCAGCGCCTGTTTGTCAATGATCAGGGTGGCGTATTGGTCGCGCTCGAGTTCGGTGGTGGGACGCCAATCGGCGATCAGGTTGTCCATTCGATCGGCGAAACCCAGCCACATCATCGTGCGCTCGTGCCCAAGGGATCCGTTGGCCACTCGCCAGCCCTCGTTGAGTGGGCCGACGAGGTTCTCGGCCGGCACCCGAGCATCGGTGAAAAACACCTCGTTGAAATCCAAATCGTCAGCAGAGCAGATCGACGGGAATGGCCGTCGCACGACGCCAGGGGTATCGGTCGGGATCAGTAATGCACTGATGCCCTTGTGCTTTGGCGCATCCGGGTTCGTCCGCACAAAGGTCAGCAACACGTCGGCGTCATGGGCCCCGGAGGTCCACACCTTCTGGCCGTTGACGACGAAGTGATCGCCGTCAGGCACCGCTCTGGTACGCAGCGACGCCAGATCCGAACCGGCGCTGGGTTCGCTCATCCCTAGTGAAGCGGTGATCTCAGCCCGCAGGATGGGCACCGCCCAGCGCTGCTTCTGTTCGTCGCTGCCGAACGACAACAACGACGCCGCAACGATATTCACACCTTGCGGGTTGAAGCTGTGGTAGATCCGCCGACGGCACAACTCCTCGAGGTGCACGAACTGCTGAACCACCGTTGCGTTGCGTCCGCCGAACTCCGGGGGCTGCCCGGGCAACAGCCAGCCGTTGTCGAACAGTAGTCGCTGCCAACGACGCGCCCACTGCGGCATATGAGAGACCGACCGGGGCCGCTCCAGGGTTTCGCTTGCAGCAGGCAGATTCTCGTCGAGGAAGGCCGCGAACTCCGCCCGAAATTCCTCGACGTCGGAATCAAAAGTCAGCTGCATGGTACTCCTCTGCGATTCGCGCCCGGTGCTCCGCGGCGCCGCCGAGCATGTGCTCGCCGGCTTTGGCCCGCTTGAGCGCGAACTGCAGGTCGTTCTCCCAGGTGAAGCCCATCGCTCCGTGCAGCTGTAAGCCGTGCCGGAATACCAGCGACTGGCACTCCCCTGCCGACGCCTTGGCCATCGCGGCCGCCAGCCGCCGCCGCGGATCATCGGCGGCAATCGTCAGCGCGGCAAAGTATGCCAGCGCCCGAGCCCGTTGCACCGCGACGTGCATGTCAGCGGCCTTGTGCTGGACGGCTTGGAATGAGCCGATTGGTACACCGAACTGCTGACGGCTGCGAACGTGTTCGAGCACTAAATCGAGGATGCGTTGGCAGGCCCCGACCATGGTGATTGCCATGCCCGTCAGCGCAATATGGTGTGCGCGGTCGCGGTCAACGGTGAGCCGGGCGCTCTCGGGCACCCGAACCTCGCAGAACGAGAGGTCGGCGACATGCAGGACGGGGTCGAACACCGCGGCGCGGCGAGCCGACACCTGGTTGGACGCGGCGATGAACACCCCGGCGTCGGTCACCACCGCCAAGCGGTCGACACGATCGCCGTCGAGGACATGGCGTGCCGTGCCGTCCAACACCCAGCCCTCGGCATCCCGGTGTGCCGAGACCCCGTTGTACACGGCGGTACCCGACTCGTGCGGGTCGAAGCGATCCGCCGCCAACGGCGCGAACTGGCTCATGGTCGCCAGGAACGGGGTCGGATCGGTCGCGCGCCCCAGCTCTTCGAGCACAATCGCCAGCTCCACGGCGCTGCCCGGGTCGTTCAGCTCGGTCCAACCCTGGTCAACATAGGACTTCCACAGCGGGCTCGGGTCGACGCCATCCTCGGCCACGCTGCGCACCAGCGAGGGCGGACACTGCTTGGCGACAACGTCACGTACCGTGCTCTGCCATAGCCGCTGATCAGCATCGAACTCCAACAGCATCAGGCCCGCCTCCTGTCGTCACCGCCTCTGCGAGAATAACATTCTCTGTTCCGGAAGTAATAATCTCGAAATTCGCTCATACCGTGACCGAATGCGACAAAGCGTCGCGGGCGCTGTCGCTAGGTGGCGGCCAGCAGGTCGTCGGCCGGCTCGCCCCAACGGTCGAGGTTCACGAACTCGGCAAGCGGGCGACGGCGAACCGGCCCGTGCTTGCCCTTCGGCCACCCGACCACAATGTGGCCGGCAATCATCCAGTCCTCGGGCACGCCGACCGCTTCCCGCAGCAGCTGCTCGCCGCCGTACGAAGCCCAACTGGTGAGACACGCCCCAAGACCTTGGGCGCGCGCAGCCAGCAGAAAGTTCTGCATGGCGGGAAAGATCGAACCCCCGAGCAGAAGTTCGGACGCCGTCGGGTAGTGCTGTTGCGTGAATAAGACCGACGTGAATTCACCCGCGCGGTCGTGCAATTCGTAGGTCGCGCGGTAGGTGCGGGCACGGCGGCTTTTGTCGTCGTGGGCGGGCCGGCTCATGCCGTAAACCGGTTCGATCACTTCCAATGCATGGGTCGCAGCCTTGGCCACAACGGCGCGCTGCTCGGGTGATCGCAGCACGACGAAGCGCCATCCTTGCGCATTGGCACCCGAGGGGGCCCACCTGGCCGCTTCGAGGCACCTCGCAAGAGTGACGTCGTCGACCGGCTCGTCAGTGAAGCGCCGGATCGTGCGCGCCGTCGACATCACCTCCCAGACATCAGCGCTTGCTGCGGTCATGGCTTCTCCTTGTCCAATCCTTCCTGGCTTTGCTCCTCGCTGATTCGTGAGGTAGGCGGCACCGCAATCCGAACGTCATATCAGGCTCGCGCTCGAAACCTACAGCGCTCGAGCAGAATTGCGGCCAGCCGTCGGGGTTCGCTGTACATCACGTCGTGGCAGGTGTCGATGCAGACCAATGTGTCGACACCGCCGAGGGACTCGATACATCGCCGCTGCTGTCGCGGTGACAGCGCTCTGTCACGCAAGGTCATGATCCACGTCCGAGGTACCTCGGCAGGCAGATCAGCGCGGTCGACGTGCTCGGTGATCACCCGCGCGGACTCCGGATACAGGCGTGACAGCGCGTACCTTCGCTGCTCGCGCGACATCGCGTTCCAGAACGTCAACCTTGCTGCCGTACTGGGCATTACCACAGATCTATTGATTCGAGGTCCCATCCGCGCCAACGGCGCCAATGGCCCACGGAGTGTGTCCAGCACCGACAATCCCTGCGGAGGAATAAAGGCAGCCGCCAGCACCATCTCGCGCACCCTACTGGCACCGAGTCTGGCTACGACACCCGGTACGGTCAGTCCGCCCATCGAATGCCCAACGATGACAACATCACCGAGCGAGGCTTTTTCTACGTCCGAGACCACGGACTCCACCCAATCGGTGATAGTCACCGTCAGCAAGTCGGCAGGGTTACGACCGCGGCCAGGCAGATCAACCGCGAGCACTCGTAATTTTGGTTCTCGGCAAGCTAATTCGGCGACGGTGAAGTCCCAGCAGTCAGCTGCGTGAGCCCCGCCGTGAACGAGGACGAGATCAGGTAGGTCCATTTGGGTGTCGACTGTAAGCCTCGGGGATCAGTCGCGGTGCAAGACTGCGCTTAGAGGTATTGGGTTCAGGGCCGACGCCCGGGTCGCAAAGGAGAAGGCACGTTGGATCGCGAAACATATCAGCGCGGACTCGAAATCCGTTCAGCAGTTCTCGGCGAGACCTATGTCAACAAGGCACTGTCCGACGCGGATGACTTCACCAAGCCCCTGCAAGATCTGGTTACCGAATACTGCTGGGGAACGGTGTGGGGGCGCGATGGGCTGGCCCTCAAGACTCGCAGCATGCTCAACTTGGCGATGATTTCGGTCCTCAATCGGCCGAACGAGTTACGGACGCACATCAAAGGGGCAGTGACCAACGGCGTCACCCGCGATGAAATCCGCGAGATTTTTCTGCAGGTCGCCATCTACGCCGGCGTGCCGGCCGCGGTCGACAGCTTCCGCATCGCGCGCGAGGCGTTCGCCGAACTGGACCAGAGCCCGGACCAGGAGGGGCGTTCGTGATGGAGGTCGGATTCGTCGGCCTGACCAAGTCCGGCGGCGCCCATCGACAGTCTCGGAGAATGGTATTATCCATATCCAAGAACGATACTTACCAAGGTGACCGCAATATCCCGACTACCAGGGCCGATGATTAACCGAAGCGCTTACCGGAAACCCATTGATCGACCATTGAAAAAAATGTTAGATTGTCTATCATATGGCCCGACTGGGCTCACTTTGGCTACCGGAGCCGGAGGGTGGCTCTCGTGATCGAACACGCTGACGGAACACGCACGCCCGTCATCGACGCCGGCGTGCACATCTTCTTTCCGTCCAACAAAGACCTGCGCTCTTTTTTGCGTGAGCCGTTCAAGAGCCGCGGTTTCCCCGACTACGAGATGGACTGGTACGGGGCACCGGGCGGCGAGTACGCGCCGAACACCGAGGGACCGGACCGCCAGTATCCAGGCTCGGATCCGGAATTCGTTGCCAATGAGCTGTTTTCGAAGCGCGGGGTCGATGTAGCGATCCTGCATCCAATGGGGCGCGGCATCATGCCCGACCGGCACCTGGGCAGCGCGCTGCATGCCGCTCACAACGAGATGATGGTGTCGCGCTGGCTGGACTCCGGCGAGTTCGGCGACCGGTTCCGCGGCACCATCCGGGTAAACCCCGACGACATCAGCGGCGCGGTGCGGGAGATCGAAAAATGGCGTGGACACCCGCGCGTCGTCCAGATCGGTGTCCCGCTGCAGTCCCGCGAGCTATACGGCAAACCACAGTTCTGGCCGCTATGGGAAGCCGCCGCCGACGCGAACCTTCCGGTGGCGGTGCATATCGAGTCGGGCGAGGGCATCGGCTTTCCTCCGACGCCTTCCGGCCACACCCTGACTTACGAGCAATACGTCAGTTTTATGGCTCTGAACTACCTGTATCACCTGATGAACATGATCGCCGAGGGCGTGTTCGAGCGCTTTCCCACCCTGAAGTTCGTCTGGGCGGATGGCGCCGCGGACTTCGTGACGCCGTTCATCTGGCGAATGGACACCTTCGGTCGGCCCCACCTCGAACAGACGCCGTGGGCACCGCGAATCCCCAGTGACTACCTGCCCGGCCATGTGTACTTCGTGCAGGGCAGCCTCGACGGTCCCGGCGACACCGAGTTCGCCGGTGAATGGTTCGGCTTCACCGGCAAAGAGGACATGGTGATGTTCGGCTCCAGCTATCCGCATTGGCAGTGCGGTGACGTCACCAAACTGCCCCGGGCGCTGTCCGCCGAGCAGCGCGAGAAGCTGTGCTGGCGCAACGCGGCGAACCTGTACGGGATCGACATTTCGGTCGACCTCGCGGCGGGCTAGTCGCAGAATGAGAAGTGAACAAGGGAGCGTGAGGAGATCGAGATGACGCTGACCCATATGCACGAACGTGTTCCCGCCGCCGAGCGCATAGCCGTCCGGTGCGTCGACTCGGATGTCCACCCAGTGCCCAAACGCGGCGAACTGACCCCGTACATCCCGGAGCCGTGGCGCAGTAAGTTCTTCCTGGACCACAAGGTCGGCGAGCTGATCTACTACGACGCTCCCGACTACGCCCACAGCTTCGCGATGCGCACGGACACCTTCCCGCCCGACGGCGAATTTCCCGGCAGCGACCCGGATATGGCGTTTCGCCAGCTGATCATGGGAGCGGGTTCCGACATCGCGATCCTGGAGCCCGGCGGCCGCACGCCGCGCCTAGCCGAAGCTCACCAGGCGTACTCGAGCGCACTCAATCAGTGGCAGGCCAATCACTGGCTGGACAGCCACAACAACTGGCACGAGCGCTGGCGCGGTTCGATCTGCGCGGCGGTCGAGGATCCCGATGGGGCGGCCCGCGAGATCGAGAAGTGGGCCGGCCACCCATACATGGCGCAGATTCTGATCAAGGCCGAGCCGCGGCCGTCATGGGGCCACCCGAAATACAACCCGATCTGGGAGGCTGCCACCAAGCACGACATCACCGTGAGCTGCCACCTGTCCCGCAGCAATTACGAGATGCTGCCGACACCGCCGGTGGGTTTCCCCAGCTACAACCACGACTTCATGGTCACCTACTCGCTGTTGGCCGCCAACCAGGTGATGAGCCTGATCTTCGACGGCGTCTTCGACCGGTTCCCGACACTGCGGATCGTGTTCGTCGAGCACGCGTTCACCTGGATTCTGCCGCTGATGTGGCGCATGGACGCGATCTATGAAGCACGCAAGTCGCGGGTCGAGATCAAGCGCAAGCCGTCGGAGTACGTCAAGGAACACATCAAGTTCACCACGCAGCCGCTGGACTACCCGGAAGACAAGACCGAGTTGACCCGCGCCCTGGAGTGGATGGAGTGCGACAAGATCCTGCTGTTCTCCTCGGACTACCCGCACTGGACGTTCGACGACCCGCGCTGGTTGGTCAAGCACCTCCCCAAGGCGGCCCGGGACGCGGTCATGTACAAAAACGGGATTGCGACCTACCACCTCCCAGAGACGGTGCCGGTCCTTGAGGGCCAGGTCCGGGTGCTCTGAATTGGCGGAAGAAACCCCCAAGCGGCCCCTCTCCCGCCTCGCCCAGGGCCGCGAGCATGTCGTCGCGACAACCGACGAGATCCCGCCGGGCACCCACAAGCTGGTGCCGATCGGACGGCACGGCGTAGGTGTCTACAACGTCAACGGCACCTTCTACGCCATCGCGAACTACTGCCCGCACCAGGGCGGACCGTTGTGCTCGGGGCGCGTCCGCGGCCGCACCATCGTGGACGAAACTGTCGCCGGTGATGCGGTCATGGTACGAGACCTGGAATTCATCCACTGCCCCTGGCATCAATGGGGTTTCGAGCTGGCGACCGGCACGACCGCGGTCAAGCCGGAGTGGAGTATCCGCACCTATCCGGTGCGTGTCGTCGGCAACGACGTTCTGGTGATGGCGTGAAACGGAGAATCTCGTGTCTTCTATCGAGGTGAACGGGGGAAACGTTGTCTACGAAATCCTCGGTGACTCAGGCGATCTCATTGTTCTGACACCGGGCGGCCGGTTCAGCAAAGAAATCCCCGGCCTGCGTCCGCTGGCCGAGGCGCTGGTCGCCGGTGGATATCGGGTGTTGCTGTGGGACCGGCCCAATTGCGGGGCCTCCGACGTGCAGTTCTACGGGCAGAGCGAATCGCACATGCGCGCCGAGACCCTGCACGGCCTGTTGAGTGCGCTTGGTGTTCAGCGGTGCATTATCGCCGGGGGCTCTGGTGGGGCAAGGGATTCCATGCTCACGACGATGCTCTACCCCGAACTGGTGTCCAAGCTTGTGGTGTGGAACATTGTCGGCGGCATTTACGGCACGTTCGTGCTCGGTTCCTACTACGTGGTCCCAAGCATTCTCGCGGCGCGCGGAACCGGAATGCAGGGAGTGGTGAAAGTGCCCGAGTGGCGCGAACGTATCGAGGAGAACCCGGATAACAAACAGCGATTCCTCGACCTCGATCGCGACGAATTCCTCAAGGTGATGCTGCGCTGGCTCAACGCGTTCGTATCCAAGCCCGGGCAGACGATTCCCGGCGTCGACGATGAAATGTTCGATCGCATCCAGGTTCCAGCCTTGATCATTCGTGGCGGCGAGAACGACTGGGATCATCCCAAGCGGACGTCGCTGGAAGTCAGCTGCTTGATCAAGGGGTCGGAGCTGATCGACCCGCCCTGGCCGGAGGATGCGTGGGAGCGTGCGTCCGAAGAACGCGCGGCGGGAAGGGTGCAGCACTTCAACATGTTTGACACCTGGGTGCAGGCAGCACCCGCCATCCTGGAATTCCTAGGCCGCTGATGCGTCTACCGGGTGTGAATGTGAACCTCACAGTTGAGCGACGCCTCGAGGGCCGTATGGATCCGGCTTTCCGGAATGCGCTCGAGGTCGGCTTCGCGCAGCGTCACGTAGACGATGTCAAAGCCGTCATCGCCAGGGGTCCGGTCAATCTCGCCGGTGAGCCCGAACGCGGACAGCACACCGTGCGCGTCGTCGTCGGTTCCCCTGCTGACGAACGTAACCACGCCGGGCACTGGTGTAGTGCCGAAGGCCTTCGTGCACAGGTCAATTGCGGCTTGCTTGGCTGCGTCGACATCGTCGCAGGCGATCAGCAACTCTACCTCGCGGCGGTTGGCCGGCATGACCGCGAGATTCTTATCGACAACGTCGGCGCCCATCTCGCTGACAAGCCCGAGGAGCACCGTCATGCCCTCTGCTAGCTGCGCAGGCACGAGCGCATTTTCCGGGTCGACGTTGACGCGCACCACCGCAGTCCGCATGTGCGCAAGCCTAACTGCGACGTTGGGAGCTAGCTGATGGAGACCAGCGCCGCGCCGGCTATCACAATCGCCTCCTCGCCTGGTTTCACGCCCAGGCTGCTGGGCGACCAGACTGGCCCGGCCCGAGAAGACAGCGCCGTCTACCGGGGACTTGGCGGTTACCAGCCACTCGCCGGCGTTGACGAACTGCTCGGCGAGGTCGAATCCGGTGGGCTTCTCGGTCGTGGTGGCGCCGGTTTTCCGCTGGCGGTCAAGGTCCGGGCCGTGCGCGACAACGGACGAGCTGCCGGTGGCACCGTCGTCGTCGCCAATGGCGAAGAGGGAGAACCGGCTTCGATTAAGGACCGGTGGTTACTGCGGCACCGGCCACACCTGGTTCTCGACGGACTGCGGCTTGCCGCGGCGATGGTGGCCGCCGACCGCGCCTACGTCTATGTGTCCGACGTGGATTCGGCACGCAGTGTGGAAACGGCACTGACCGAACTCGAACCCGGTGCGCTCGGCGACATCACGGTTGAAGTGTGGAACGTCGATCCGGGATACATCGCCGGCGAGGAGACGGCAGTCACTCGCGCGATCAACGGCGGTCCGGTCAAGCCGACGGACAAGCCGCCGCGGCCTTTCCAGAAGGGCGTCGGCGGACTCCCCACCTTGGTCAGCAATGTCGAGACTCTGGCCAACCTGCCCTACCTGCAGAGCCACGGCTCGGCGGCGTTCCGCTCACAGGGCACGTCACTGTCGCCCGGCACGTTGCTGGTCACCCTCACCGGCGCCCGCCGAGCACCGGGTCTCTACGAGGTCCCGCACGGTTTGCCGTTCACCGACCTCCTTGCCCTGCACGGGGTTTCGCCCGAGCAGGTCCGAGGTGCGCTACTGGGCGGCTATTTCGCCGGCCTGCTCAATCGCGCAGTGCTGGACACCACGTTGGACCACGAGACACTGCGCGGACTCGGCAGCGGCCTGGGTTGTGGTGCAATCACAGTGATCACCGATGACTGCCCCATTGCGGTCGCCGCCTCAGTGCTGGCCTACTTCGACCGCGAAAATGCCGGGCAGTGCGGGTCCTGTTTCAACGGCACCGCCGCGATGGCTGCCGCAGCCGGCGCGCTGCGAGATGGTGTCGCCACCGCCGAGGACCTCAGCCGGCTGCGGCGCTGGTCGGTGATGCTGCGTGGCCGTGGAGCCTGCGCCACGCTGGACGCCGCGACCAATGTGGCGGGAAGTCTGCTCGACCAGTTTCCGACCGAGGTGGCGCGCCATCTCGACAACAGCTGCGAATCATGCCAAGCGCACGCATTCCGCGCCCATCGGCCCTACGAGGTGGAGGCGGTGATCCCCGCGTGACCAACGAGATAAGAATCCACCTCGACCGCACCCTCTGTGACGGCTTCGGCATCTGCGCCAAGCACGCGCCCGCGTACTTCTCGCTCGATGATTGGGGATACGCCTGTCTGATCGGGGACGGCACCGTCGCCGAAGAGGACCGCGATGCCGTCATGCGTGCGCTGATGGATTGCCCGGTGCACGCGATCATGGAGCTCGATGAACGCAGACCGGACGACGTACCGCCACCTCCAAGCGGCGACGAGGATCCCGCCGCGCACCTCAAAATTGAAGCCAACGAAGCTGAATGGGGTTTCACGCGTTGACCGGTCCTTGGTCGCGGTGATCGCAGCAGACATGCATCGTTGCTGATAGCAGATGTCTAGTTGTGGCGGTGTCGAAGGCATAGGCTGAAGCCAGCCAAGGTCGGGATGGTCCCTCTGGGAGGCCTACCATGAGTGGTTTGGTCGTCGTCTGGCCGCCGTTATCGCGGTCGCGTTCGTTTCAACGGTGGCTGCGGTGGTCGCGAAGCCGGGGGTCAGCTCGGCTGACTGCGGCCCCAACATGTCATGGAACCCGACGGCCAACGTGTGCAAACTGCCACCGGCGCCGCCAGCGTGGTACACACCGCCGCCGCCCTACGCGCCATCATTTGCGCCGCCGGATGTGCCCCCGCCTCCTCCATGGCCGTGGTGGTCACCGCAGGCCCCGATGTGGAGCAACGGCTATCAGCATTGGGGCGTCTACGTAGGCGGGGTCTGGGTGCCGCTCTGAGGGCGGGACATCTCCGCCGGCGCGGCACCCCATGGCCCGACGTCGGATATTAATCCGGTCGCAAGCCGTATTGCCAAAAGTTAGCTCGCCGGCGGCGCGCGGCGGCTTTACTCGATCTTGACCATGTATTGAATCGCCCCACCGACGATGGCCAATGTGAGTACGCTTCCATCGGTGGAACTGGGAGTATTGGGGCCTCTCCAGGTCCGGCGGGACGGCACGCCGGTCACGATCCCGGGCGCCAAACCGCGTGCCATTCTGACGATGCTTGGGCTGCACAGTGGTTCGGTTGTGTCGGCCGACACCCTGGTGAAGCTGCTCTGGGGCGATGATCCGCCGCGCACTGCCGCGAAGGCCCTCCAGACCCATATCTCCTCGCTGCGACGCGCACTGGGCGACGGCGTCGTGTTGACCGAAGGAGCGGGCTGGACTCTCGCCGGCACCGAGGTTGATGCCGCCCGTTACAAATTGGCTGCCAGACGGGCCCGTGACGCGGCTGCCGCCGGCGACACCGGCCAAGCGGTGGCCCGCTTCGAGGAGGCACTGACCCTTTGGCGCGGAATCCCCGAACTGCCCGATTCCCAGCGGGGAACATCCGAAAAGACCCGCTGGATCGAGGGCCATGCCGCGCTGGTGGAGGATCGGGCCGACGCGCTGCTCGCGACGGGTCGCGCCGCGGAGATCATCGGCGAGCTCGAGGCCGCGGTGGCCGACGCGCCGCTGCGCGAGCGGCGGTGGGGCCAGCTGATGCTCGCCCTCTACCGCGCCGGCAGGCAGGGCGAAGCCCTGGGCGCGTATCAACGGGCGCGGGCGCTGCTGGCCGATGAGCTGGGCGTCGACCCCGGACCGGAGCTTCGCCGGCTAGAGGCCGCGATCGTCGCCCAGGACGCCGCACTGGAAATACCTGTGGCACAGGACGTTTCGTCGGTGACCCGCGCGGTCACCTTCCTGCTGACCGACATCGAGGGCTCGACGGCCGCCTGGGAGGCCGACGCCGGCGCCATGGCGGTGGCGCTGGCACGCCACGACGAGCTCGTCGAACAGGTCGTCACCTCACGCGGCGGGCGGCTGATCAAGACGCGCGGCGAGGGCGACGCCACGTTCTCGGTCTTCGAGCGGCCATCGGCGGCGGCCGCCGCGGCCATCGAGCTGCAAGAGGCGATCACCGATGAGCCGTGGGCGCTGCGCGAGCCCATGCGTATCCGAGTGGCCCTGCACACCGGCGAGGTCGAGCTCCGCGACGGCGACTACTTCGGCCGGGCGGTCAACCGCGCCGCCCGCCTGCGGTCGCTGGCCGCCGGTGGCCAGATCCTGTGCTCGGGCGCGACCGCCGAGCTCGTCATCGACTCATTGTCCGACGACGTGGTGCTCACCGACCTGGGGATGCGCCAGCTGCGCAACCTCGCGCGCCCCGAGCACGTTTTCGAGCTTCGACTGGAAACCGCCGACGACCGTCGTGAGGCGGTCCCAACCGATGCGCCCGTCGAGCGCCCGAGCCTGCCCGCGGTGCTGGCCGGCCCCGGGCCGTTCGTCGGGCGCGGGCGCGAGCTCGAGCGACTTTTTTCCGCGTGGCAGACCGCGCTCGCCGGCGGCACGAACGCGGTGCTGATCGCCGGCGAACCGGGTGTCGGCAAGACGCGTCTGGCCGGCGAATGGTCGCGGCAGGCCTACGACCAAGGCGCCCTGGTGATTTACGGCCGTTGCGACGAGGACCTCGGCGCGCCGTACCAGCCGTTCGCGGAAGCCCTGCGTGCGCTGGTGCCGTGCCTCGGCACCAGCCGGCTTCGCGGACTGCGCGGCGTGGAAGCGCTACTCCCGCTGGTTCCCGGGCTGACCGATGTCCTGCCCGATCTGGCCGCGCCGACCCGCGCCGACCCGGACACCGAACGCTACGCACTTTTCGACGCCGTCGTCGCGCTGTTGGGAGTCGCCTCCGCGAGCGCGCCCGTCGTGCTGATCCTCGATGACCTGCACTGGGCGGCCAAGCCCACGCTGCTCCTGTTACGGCATCTGCTGCGTTTCGGCGAGCACGCCCGCGTCCAGATCGTCGGCACGTATCGCAGCACCGACCTCGACCGCTCCCACCCGCTGGCGGCGATGCTCGCCGACCTGCACCGCGACGGCACCGCCAACCGCCTGCAGCTCAGCGGCCTCGACGAGGACGACGTGACCGCCTACGTCGCCGAGGCCGGCTACGACGACGAAGAGCTGGCCCGCGCACTGGCGTCGGTCACCGGTGGCAACCCGTTCTTCCTCATCGAGGCCCTGCGCCATGTGGACGAAAGTGGCGGCCTCTGGGACCAGAGCACCCTGCCGCAGGGTGTTCGCGAAGCCGTGAGCCGCCGGCTGTCCCGGCTGCCGGCGGAGACGAACAAGGCCCTGGCCGCGGCCGCGGTCGTCGGCAGCCGGTTTGCCCTGGAACTGGTCGAGCGTGTGGTCGGGGACGACCTCGTCGACGCGTTCGACGAGGCGTGCAAGGCCGGCATCGTCATCGAAGAGCCCGGCGGTCGCTACCGGTTCAACCACGCCCTCGTCCGGCAGTCGCTGCTTGCCGAGCTGCCGTCCGTGCGGCGCATGCGGCTGCACCAGCGCATCGCCACGACGCTGGAGAACGAGCCCGGCGCCGACGACGAGCTGCTGGCCGAACTGGCCTACCACTACTTCGAATGCGCGTGGGCGGGAAACGCGGCCAAGGCCGTCGAGTACTGCCGGCGTGCGGCGGACCAGGCGATGGCCCGCCTCGCCTACGAAGGCGCCGCCGACCTCTACGACCGGGCGCTGCACGCGCTGGAGGAGATTGACGACGAGCTGCCCGACCGCGACGACCAGGCCGCCGAGCTACTGGTCGCGCGCTGCGAGGCGCTGCTGGCCGCAGGTGACGTGGCTTCGGCGGCGGGTGCGGTCTCGCAATTGCAAGCAGCGACAGTCGATTCGGCCCGTCTCGCGGCATGGGCGACGTGCTTCGACGGCCAACTCTCGATGCTGATTCATCCCGAGCGGCTGGACGAGGTCGAGGCCGCGGTCGGTGCGGCCGCCGACAAACTGGCCGAATTGGACGACGCCGCCGGAGAAGCCAAGGCGCACACCGTCCGTGCCGGCTGCCTGGCCCGGCTCGGGCGAATCGGCGACTGCGAAATCGCCCTGGACGACGCCCTGACCGCGGCGCGGCGCGCGGGTGAACACCGCCGGGTGAACGCGGTGCTGGCGGGCGCGCCGCTGGCGGCGCTGTGGGGGCCCAACCCGGTTCCGCGCGCGGGCGGGCGGTGTCTTGACGTGGTGCGGCTGCTGCGGATCACGACCGACTCGCCCGCGGTCGAGGCGACGTCGACGCGGTGCCAGGCCGTGTTGGAGGCCTTCCGCGGGCGCGCCGCCGCGGCCCGACGGATGATCGACTCGGCGCGGCGCACGGTCACCGAGCTCGGCCTGCGCCATGCGTTGCTCGAAGTCGAACAGTTCGCCGGCATCGTCGAGCTGGTCGTCGACGATCCCGCTGCGGCCGAGCCGCATCTGCGTCAGGCCTACAACGGCTTTCGTCGCATGGGCCTCGACGCCGACACCGCCGAGACCGCCGCGCTGCTGGGTCGCGCGTGTCTGGCGCTCGACCGAGATGCCGAGGCCGACGAATTGTGTACGGAGAGTGAGCGTCTCGCCGGACACGCGCTGAAGCCGTCGATCGCCTGGCGCACGCTTCGGGCGCAGCTGCTTTCGCGCGGCGAGGGATCACGACGAGGCCCGGCGGGTCGCCGAGGCTGCTGTCGAGTCTGGCCGAGCGCACCGACGCGTTGGTCGATCACGGCGACGCATGCCTGGCGCTGGCGACGGTTTTGGGCACCGCCGGCGACGTCGCCGGTGCGCGGGCCGCCGCCGAGCGGGCCGTCGACCTGTACGAGCGGAAAGGCGCTGCGGCACTTGCCGAGAAGGCGCGCCGCGTTCTCGGCGAGCGCGCACTCGCCTGTCACCCGCTCCACCCGAAGCGCCGAGCGTCGAGCTGACCAACGCGTGCGTGCAAGCGGGCGAGCCGGCTGGTCGACTGCCGTCGATCGCGAGGCATGGGACGAAGTCGAGGCAGCTGTTCGCCCCGAGGTCTCCATCGAGAGCCGCCGAAAGATCGTCGGCTTTACCGCGGACGACTCTCTCGGCCAGTGGCGAATGCGAGGCGCTTATCTCGAGACGGCGCACGGTGCGATATCGCATCCCGGTTATCGCCGTGCGAGGCGAGCGCTTGGCTCTCACCCGACTGAAGATTGGCACGGCCGACCTGAGCCCGGGGGCGCCGCAGGACGAGATGCTCCAGCTGTTCGGCCTCGACGAGGACGGTCGAATCGCGCTGCAAGTGTGGTTCGACGTCGAAGACATCGACGCCGCGATCGCCGAACTCGACGCCACGCATGCCCGGTTTGAGGAAGAGCAGCCAAAGGCACGCGCTCGAAAACGCCGCAGTCCGGGTCTACGACGCGTTCAGCGCGCTCTTCGCGGCCCGCGACCTGGGACGCGATGGCGAGAACTGCTCGCCGACGATGTTTCTCACCGACGATCGCCGACGGGTGGTAAGCCGGGACTCCGCCAGCGGCCGGGAGGCCGCGATCGAGGACTTTCGCGCGCGATCGCCGGTCTCGGGGTCAAGGAACATGACGTCGGATCGTCATCGCGACCCGCGGCGAGCGTCTCGTCCTTCGTCGTACCCGATACTCGGGGTCGCGACCAGCGGCCCGAGGCATTCCACATCGATGTCCCTTCACGTCATCGAGATCGACGCCGACGAGCGGATCGCGGCGGTCGTCGCGTTCGACCCCGACGACTTCGACGCCGCCATCGCCGAGCTCGACGCCCGCTACCTCGCCGGCGAGGCGGCCGCCCACGCGCATACGTGGTCGGTGATCACGGAGGCTACGCCGCGCTCAACCGGCGCGAGCTGCCGCCGACCACGCCGGACTTGGTGAACATCGACCATCGCCGGGGGAGCAGCGTTCGCACCGGGTGACCTGATCGAATACCTCCGTGCCGGGTGGGACCTCGCGCCAAGACATCACGTATCTACGTCGAGGCCGTGCATCGGCTGAGCGACCTCGGAGCGGTCGTGCACCCATGTGGCGCACGGGACTCTCGCGCGAGGGCTTCGACGCCGAGTGGCGGGGTTCGACCTTTTGACGGTCGAAGGCGACATGGTCAACCGCTGCGAGGTTTCGACGAGGCAGACCTCGACGCCGCAATCGCGAGGTTCGACGAGCTCAGCCGGCCGGCACACGGCGGCTGGAAAACGCGGCAAGCCAGGCGGACGAGCGCTTCCTGGCGCATCTTCGCGGCCCGCGACTGGGACGCCATGGCACGAGATACTGGCCGACGACTTTTCCACCGACGATCGCCGTCGGGTGGTGAACGCCGGAGTCCGACACGGTCGAGATGCCGAGATCGCGGACATGCGAGCGTCGCGGAGTCGGGGTCACGAACATGACGTCGACCGTCATTGCGACCCGCGGGGAGCGCCTCGCCTCATTCGTGTCGCGTTCTCGCGCAGCGATGCGGACCCGAGGCAGTTCCACGCCGAGATGCTCGGCCTCGTCGAGATCGACGCCGACGATCGGATCGCGGCGAGCGTCGTGTTCGACCTCGACGACTTCGACGCCGCCTTCGCCGAGCTCGACGCCCGGTACCTCGCCGGCGAAGCGGCCGCCCACGCGCACACGTGGTCGGTCGATCGCGGGGGGCTACGCCGCGCTCAACCGGCACGAGCTGCCCGCGACGACGCCGGACTGGGTGAACATCGACCACCGGCGGGGCACAGCGTTCGCGCCAGGTGAGCTGATCGCATACCTCCGTGCCGGTTGGGATCTCGCGTCAGAACATCAGAATCTATGTCGAGGCGGTGCATCGGCTGAGCGACCTCGGAGCGGTCTGTCACCCATGCGACGCATGGGACCTCGCAAGAGGGCTTCGACGCCGAGTGGCGGGGGTCGACCTCTTGACGGTCGAAGGCGACATGATCAACCGCTGCGAGCTTTTCGACGAGGCAGACCTCGACGCCGCGCTCGCGAGGTTCGATCAGCTCAGCCGGCCGACGCGGCGGCTGGAAAACGCGGCAAGCGCGCGTGTACGAGCGCTTCTTGGCGCACTTCGCGGCTCGCGACTGGGACGCGATAGCCGCAGATGTGGCCGACGACATCTCCACTGACGATCGCCGTCGGGTCGTGAGCGCCGGGATCCGACATGGTCGAGATGCCGTCGATCGCAGACATTGCGGGCAGTCGCCGAGCGTCGGGACTTCAGATATTGACGTCGACCGTCATTGCGACCCGCGGAGAGCGCCTTGTCCTTGACTCGTGTCAGCTTCTCGGTCCGCGAGCGCAGTGACCCGATGCGTTCCGAGCCGATGTGCTCGACATCGTCGAGATCGACGCCGACGATCAGGATCGTGGCGTGCGTCGTGTTCGACCCCGACGACTTCGACGCCGCCATCGCCGAACTCGATGCCCGCTACCTCGCCGGCGAAGCGGCGTCCACGCGCGCACGTGGTCGGTCATCGCAGGGGCCTACGCCGCGCTCAACCGGCACGAGATCCCGCGACGACGCCAGACTGGGTGAACGTCGACCACCGGCGGGGGGCAGCGATTCGCGCCTGGTGACCTGACCGCATACGTGCATGCCACATGGGATCTCACACCAGAGATCAGTATCTACATCGAGGCCGTGCACCGGCTTAGCGACCTCGGAGCGGTCGTCACCTACGTGGCGCATGGGACCTCGCAAGAGGGCTTCGACGCCGAGTGGCGGGAGATCGGCGTTCTTGACGGTCGAAGGCGACTTGATCGACCGCTTCGAGGTCTTCGACGAGGCAGACCTCGACGCCGCGCTCGCGAGGTTCGATGAGCTCAGCCGGCCGACGCCGCGGCTGGAAAACGCGGCAAGCCAAGTGAGCGAACGCTTCCGGGCGTACTTCGCGGCCCGCGACTGGGACGCCATGGCGGAGATGTTGGCCGACGACATTTCCAGTGACGATCGTCGTCGGGTGGTGGGCGCCGGGATCCGACACGGTCGGGATGCCGAGATCGCGAGACATGCGGGCGATCGCCGACCTCGGGGTCACGAACATGACGTCGACCGTCATTGCGACCCGCGGGGAGCGCCTTGTTCTTACGCGTACGCGCTATCGGGCCAGCGACCAAGCGCCCGAGGCGTTTCGCGTCGGAGGTCCTCGCCTTCGTCGAGATCGACGCCGACAACCGGATCGCGGCGCGCGTCATGTTCGACCTCGACGACTTCGACGCCGCCTTCGCCGAACTCGACGCCCGCTACCTCGCCGGCGAAGCGGCTGCCCATGCGCACACATGGTCGGTCGTTCGCGGAGGCTACGCCGCGTTCAACCGGCACGAGCTCCCCCTGACCACGCCGGACTGGGTCAACATCGACCACCGGCGGGCGACAGCGTTCGCGCCCGGCGAACTGACCGAATACATCCAGGCCATGTGGGATCTCGCGCCAAGACATCACATGTCTACATCGAGGCCGTGCATCGGCTGAGCAACCTCGGAGCGGTCGTCACCCATGTGGTGCACGGGACCTCGCAAGAGGGCTTCGACGCCGAGTGGCGGGGATCGGCCTTCTGACGGTCGAAGGCGACCTGATCAACCGCTGCGAGTATTCGACGAGGCAGACGTCGACGCCGCGCTCGCAAGATTCGAACGAACTGAACCGGCCGACACCGCGGCTGGAAAACGCGGCAAGCCAAGTGGTCGAGCGCTTCCGGGCGTACTTCGCGGCCCGCGACTGGGACGCGTGGCAGAGGTACTGGCCGACGACATTTCCAGTCGACGATCGCCGTCGGGTGGTGAACGCCGGGATCCGACACGGCCGAGATGCCGAGATCGCGGATTTGCGGGCGATCGCCGACGTCGGGGTCACGTACGTGACGTCGACCGTCATCGCAACCCGCGGGCGAGCGCCTCGTCCTCACGCGTGCCCGCTCGGGTCCGCGACCAGCGGACCCGAGGCGTTCCTCACGAGGTGCTCGGCGTCGTCGAGATCAACGCCGACGACGGATCGCGGCGATCGTCGTGTTCGATCTCGACGACATCGACGCCGCCTTCGCCGAGCTCGACGCGCGCTACCTCGCCGGCGAAGCGGCCGCCTATGCGCACACGTGGTCGGTGATCGCGGATGCCTACGCCGCGGTCAACCGACACGAACTCCCCGCGACGACACCGGACTTGGTCGAACATCGACCACCGGCGAGGCGCAGCGTTCGCGGCCGGCGACCTGATCGCATACATCCGTGCCACTTGGGACCTCGAGCCAGACATCAGCATCCTATATCGAGGCTGTGCATCGGCTGAGCGACCTCGGAGCGGTCGTCACCCATGTCGGCGCACGGGACCTCGCGTGAGGGCTTCGACGCCGAGTGGCGGATGATCGTGCTCTCTGACGGTCGAAGGCGACTGTTCAGCCGCTGCGAGATCTTCGACGAGGCAGACCTCGACGCCGCGCTCGCACGGTTCGACGAACTGCAGCCGCAGGCGCGGCGACTGGAAAACGCGGCAAGCCAAGTGGACGAGCGCTTCCAGACGTACTTCGCGGCCCGCGACTGGGACGCCATGGCCGAGATGCTGGCCGACGACATCTTCGCAGGACGATCGTCGTCGGGTGGTGAATGCCGGGATCCGACACGGCCGAGATGCCGAGATCGCGGATATGTCGAGCCGGTCGCCGACCTCGGGGTCACGAACGTGACGTCGACCGTCATCGCGACCCGCGGCGAGCGCCTTGCGCTCTGTCGTGCCCGCTTCTCGGGCCGCGACCAGCAGCCCGAGGCGTTCGCGCACCGAGGCTGCTCGGCGTCGTCGAGATCGACGCCGACGAGCGGATCGCGGCGGACGTCGTGTTCGACCCCGACGACTTCGACGCCGCCTTCGATGAGCTCGACGCCCGCTACCTCGCCGGCGAAGCGGCGCCCATGCGCACACGTGGTCGGTCATCGCGCAGGCTACGCCGCGCTCAACCGGCGCGAACTGTCCCGCGACGACACCGGACTGCGTGCAACATCGACCATCGGCGAGGTGCAACGTTCGAGCCGGGTGATCTGGCCGCATCCTCCGTGCCACCTGGGACCTCACGCCGGACTTCAGTATCTACATCGAGGCCGTGCATCGGCTGAGCGACCTCGGAGCGGTCGTCACCCATGCGGCGCATGGGACCTCGCAAGATGGCTTCGACGCCGAATGGCGGGAGATCGACCTTCTGACGGTCGAAGGCGACACTGATCAACCGCTGCGAGGTATTCGACGAGGCGGACCTCGATGCCGCGCTCGCGCGGTTCGACGAACTGCACCCGCAGACGCGACGACTGGAAAACGCGGCAAGCCAAGTGGTCGAGCGCTTCTAGGCGTGCTTCGCGGCCCGCGACTGGGACGCCATGGCGGAGATGTTGGCCGACGACATTTCGCACGGACGATCGCCGTCGGGTCGTGAACGCCGGGGTCCTGACGGGTCGAGATGTCGCAGATCGCGAATATGCGGGCGATCGCCGAGGTCGGGGTCGAGAGCATGACGTCGACCGTCATTGCGACCCGCGGGGAGCGCCTCGCCCTCATGTCGTATCCGTGCTCGTTCCGCGACCAGCGACCCGAGGAGTTCAGCGCCGAGATGCTCGGCATCGTCGAGATCGACGCCGACGACCGGATCGTCGCGCAGCGTCGTGTTCGACCCCGACGACTTCGACGCCGCCTTCGCCGAGCTCGACGCCCGGTACCTCGCCGGCGAAGCGGCTGCCCACGCGCACACGTGGTCGGTCATCGCGCGAGGCGTACGCCGCGATTCAACCGGCACGAGCTTCCCGCCGACGACGCCGGACTGGGTGAACATCGACCATCGGCGCGGTCGTAGCGTTCGAGGCGGGTGATCTGACCGCATACCTCCGTGCCGCGTGGGACCTCATGCCGGACCTCAGGATCTACATCGAGGCTGTGCACCGGCTGAGCGACCTCGGAGCGGTCGTCACCCATGCGGCGCGCGGGATCTCGCAAGAGGGCTTCGACGCCGAGTGGCGGATGATCGACATTCTCGACGGTCGAAGGCGACCTGATCAGCCGCTGCGAGCTGTTCGACGAGGCAGACCTCGACGCCGCGCTCGCACGCTTCGACGAACTGCAGCCGCCGGCGCGGCGGCTGGAAAACGCGGCAAGCCAAGTGGTCGAACGCTATCATGGCGGACTTCGCGGCCCGCGACTGGGACGCGATGGCGGAGACGCTGGCCGACGACTTCTCCAGCGACGATCGCCGTCGGGTGGTGAACGCCGGGCTCCGACACGGTCGAGATGTCGAGATCGCGGACTTGCGGGCGATCGCCGAGCGTCGGCGTCATGAACGATGACGTCGACCGTCATTGCGACCCGCGGAGAGCGTCTCGTCCTCATGTCGTGTCCGCTCCTCGGGCCGCGATCAGGCCCGACGCGTTCCAAACGAGGTCCTCGACGTCGTCGAGATCGACGCCGACGAGCGGATCGCGGCGCACGTCATGTTCGACCCCGACGACATCGACGCCGCCTTCGAGGAACTCGACGCCCGGTACCTCGCCGGCGAAGCGGCCGCCCATGCGCACACGTGGTCGGTCATCGCGGAGGCCTACGCCGCGCTCAATCGGCACGAGCTCCCGCCGACGACACCGGACTGGGTGAATATCGACCATCGGCGCGGAATAGCGTTCGCGGCTGGTGAAGTGATCGCACTATCTCCGTGCCACGCTGGACGTCACGCCGACCTCAGCATCTATATCGAGGCGGTGCATCGGCTGAACGACCTCGGAGCGGTCGTCACCCATGCGGCGCATGGGACCTCGCAAGAGGGCTTCGATGCCGAGTGGCGGGTGATCAACCTGCTCACGGTCGAAGGCGACCTGATCAGACCGCGTCGAGCTCTTCGACGAGGCAGACCTCGACGCCGCGCTCGCGCGCTTTGACGAACTGCAGCCGCAGGCGCCACGGCTGGAAAACGCGGCAAGCCGAGTGGGCGAGCGCTTCCGGGCGTACTTTGCGGCCCGTGACTGGGACGCCATGGCCGAGATGCTGGCCGACGACATTCTACAGTCGACGATCGTCGTCGGGTGGTGAACGCCGGGATCCGGCACGGTCGGGACGTCGAGATCGCGGACATGCGGGCGATCGCCGACCTCGGGGTCGACCAACATGACGTCGACCATCATTGCGACCCGCGGGGAGCGCCTTGTCCTCATGTCGTAGTCGGTGTCTCGGCCGCGACCAGCGCCCGAGGCATTCCGCACGGAGGTGCTCGGCATCGTCGAAATCAACGCCGACGGGCGGATCGCGGCAAGCGTCTCCTTCGACCTCGACGACATCGACGCCGCCTTCGAAGAGCTCGACGCCCGCTACCTCGCCGGCGAAGCTGCCGCCCACGCACAGACGTGGTCGATCATCGCGGGGACTACGCCGCGCTCAACCGGCACGAGCTGCCCCTGACGACGCCGGACTGCGTCAACATCGACCACCGGCGAGTCGCAACGTTCGAGCCAGGCGATCTGACCGAATACATCCGCGCCGCGTGGGACCTCACGCCGGACATCAGTATCTACATCGAGGCAGTGCATCGGCTGAGTGATCTTGGAGCGGTCGTCACTTATGCGGCGCATGGAACCTCGCGAGAGGGCTTCGACGCCGAGTGGCGTGGGATCGACCTTCTGACCGTCGAAGGCGACCTGTTCAACCGCTGCGAAGTCTTCGACGAGGCAGACCTCGACGCCGCGCTCGCGAGGTTCGAGGAATTGCAGCCGGGCCGCGCGGCTGGAAAACGCGGCAAGCCGAGTGGATGAGCGCTTCCATGCGTACTTCGCGGCCCGCGACTGGGACCAGCATGGCCGACGCTCCTGGCCGACGACATTCTACATGCGACGATCGCCGGCGCGTGGTGAACGTCGGGGTCCGGCGACGGTCGCGATGTCGCGCATCGCAGACATGCGAGCCGCCGGCGTTGTCGGCGTCATGATCGTCACGTCAGCGTTATCGCGACCCGGGGAGAGCGCCTTGCCCTCAGTCGTGCCCGTGGTCGGGTCCCGACCAGCGGCCCGAGGCGTTCCACACCGAGGTACTCAGCGTCGTCGAGATCAACACCGACGAGCGGATCGCGGCGCATCGTCATGTTCGACCCCGACGACTTCGACGCTGCCTTCGCGGAACTCGATGCCCGCCACCTCGCCGGCGAAGCGGCCGCCCACGCGCACATGTGGTCGGTTATCACGGAGGCCTACGCCGCGCTTAACCGACACGAGCTCCCCTCGGACAGCTCCGGACTGGGTGAACCTCGACCACCGGCGTCCGCGCAACTTTCGCGGCCGGTGACCTGACCGCATACATCCGCGCCGGTGTCGGACCTCACGCCAGACCTCAATATCTATATCGAGGCTGTCCATCGGCTGAGCGACTTCGGAGCGGTCGTCACCCACGTGGCGCATGGGACCTCCCGAGAGGGCCTTGACGCCGAGTGGCGGATGATCGAACTCCTGACGCTCGAAGGCGACATGATCAACCGCTGCGAGCTTTTCGACGAGGCCGATCTCGACGCCGCGCTCGCCCGGTTTGAGGAACTGCACCCTCTACCGCCGACGACGGAAAACGCTGCAAGCCAAGTGGTTCGACGATTCTGGAACACTTCGTGGCCCGCGACTGGCACCGCGATGGCGGAGACTGCTTGCCGACGACATTTCCATCAGATGATCGTCGTCGCGTCGTGAACGCCGGCCTCCGGCATGGTCGAGACGCCGACCTGGCGGACATGCGAGCCATCGCGGACGTCGGGGTTGACGAACACAACGTCAACCGTCATGGCGACCCGCGGCGAGCGCCTTGCCCTCACCCATATCCGCTCCTCGAACCGAGACCTGCGGCCGGAAGAATTCGGCGCCGAAGTGCTCAACGTCGTCGAGATCGACGCTGAAGAACGGATCGTGGCGCGCGTCGTCGTTCGACGTCGATGCCATCGACGCCGCCTTCGACGAGCTCGACGCCCGATACCTCGCCGGCGAAGCGGCTGCCCACGCGCACACGTGGGCGGTGATCACGCGGGCCTACGCTGCATTCAACCGCCAGGAACTTCCCGCAGGACACGGATTGGGTTGTCATCGACCACCGGCGCGGTGCACTGTTCGCAGCCAGTAGATCTAACCGCGTCCATTCGCGCGACTCTGGGACCTCACGCCAGACCTCAGGATCCACATCGAACAAGTGCATCGGCTGAGCAGCATCGGAGCACTCATCACCCATACGTCGGGTGGGACGTCGCCGGAAGGCTTCGACGCCGAGTGGCGGATGATCCAGGTTCTGACGGTCGAAGGCGACCACGTCAATCGCTGCGAGCTATTCGACGAAGCAGACCTGGACATCGCGCTCGCCCGGTTCGACGAACTGAGCGCCCAGACGCGGTGTCTGGAAAACGCCGCAAGCCAAGCGGACAAACGCTTCTTGACGCGCTTCGCGGCAGGCGACTGGGACGCCATGGCGGAGCTACTGGCCGACAACTATTCCCTCGACGATCGCCGCCGGGTGGTGGGCGCGGGAGTCCGACAGGGTCGAGACGCCCAGGTCGTGGACATGCGGGCGATCGCCGAAGTGTGGATCACGAATGTGACGTCGACCGTCATAGCGATCCGCGGGGAGCGCCTTGTCCTCATGCGTGTTCGACATTCTGAGCAGCGGTCGACACCCCGAGGCGTTCCACACGGAGACGCTAGTCGTCGGCGAGATCAACGCCGACGAGCGGATCGTCGCGGCCGTTTCGTTCGACCCCGACGACGTCGATGCTGCCTTCGAAGAGTTGGAGCGTCGGTACCTCGCCTGCGAAGCGACCGCACACTCACGCACGTGGTCGATCATCGCGGGGGCCTACGCCGCGCTTCAATCGGCACGAACTCCCAGCGGCTACCCAGGACTGGGTGAACATCGACCACCGACGACTCGCGATGATCGAGACGGGTGATCTGACCGCATCCATCCGGGCCGGGTGGGACCTCGCGCCCGACAGCGGCATCTACGTCGAGGCCGTGCATCGGCTGAGCAACCTCGGCGCAGTTGTCACCTGGGCAGGGCATGGGACCTCGCGAGAGGGCTTCGACTCCGAGTCCAAGGGGGTCAGCGATTCTGCACTGTCGATGGCGACCTAATCAGCCGCTGCGAACTGTTCGACGAGACAGACCTCCACACCGCGCTCGCCCGCTTTGAAGAATTGCAACCGAGGGCGCCACGGCTGGAAAACACGGCAAGCCAGGCGGCGGAGCGCTTCCTGGCGCACTTCGCGGCAGGCGACTGGTACGCCATAGCGGAGATTCTGGCCGACAACTTTTCCAGTGATGATCGCCGACAGGTGGTGGGCGCGGGAGTCCGACACGGCCGAGACGCCGAGATCGCGGACCTGCGGGCGATCGCCAATTTGTGGATCAGCCAACGTGACGTCGACCGTCATGGCGATCCGCGGGAGAAACGTTGTCCTCATGCGTTTCTGCTTCCCGGACCGCAATCACCCGTCCGAGGCATTTCTCACAGAGGTGCTCGGCATCATCGAGATCAACACCGACGGGCGGATCGTCGCAGCCGTCTCGTTCGACCTCGACGACGTCGATGCAGCCTTCGCCGAGCTCGATGCCCGCTACCTCGCCGGCGAAGCCGCCGCACACTCGCACACCTGGTCGGTCATCGCCGGGTCGTACGCGGGATTCAACCGGCACGAACGTCCGGCACCGACGCCGGATGGATCTACATCGACCATCGGCCGCTCCGTCAAGTGTTGAGGCGATGACCGTCCGAATTCACCCATGCCGTGTGGGAACTCACGCCGGACATCAGCGTCCGCATCGAGGCTCTGCACCGGCTCAGCAACATCGGGGCGGTCGTAACCCTTGCCGCGCTTGGCATCACACCAGGGGTTTCAACGTCGAGTGGCGGATGATCGACATCTTCACTAAAGGCGACCTCATCAGCCGCTGCGAGATGTTCGACGAGGCAGATATCGACGCCGCGATCGCAAGGTTCGACGAGCTCAGCCCGCCGGCACTCCACTTGAGAACGATTCGGACTGGGCACGGTAGCTGACGAACCGCGCGACGGACGGATCATGGTTCTCCCGCCGCTAGGGCCGATACGGCCTATCTGATCGTGCTTGCTCGGCAGTGATAACGTAATTCTCCGATTCGTATAACGGGCCTACCAGGTTGGTCCAGGGCCGTCCGACTCTCGGAGGTGACGTGTCAGCAGCACCGGGACGACCGCTGCCCCTGATCACGGACGAAAACGAGTTCTTTTGGACCTCGGGCGCCGACGGCACGTTGCGGCTACAGGAATGCAAGGCCTGCGAATCGCTGATCCATCCGCCTGCGCCAGTGTGCCGGTACTGCCGCTCCCGCGACATAGGTGTGCGGGCGGTCTCCGGCAAGGCGACGCTCGCCGGATTCACCGTGAACCATCGATTCAGCCTGCCCGGCCTGCCGGCGCCGTACGTGATCGCCCAGGTCGCGATCGCCGAGGACCCGCGGGTCCGGCTGACCACCAACATCGTGGAGTCCGATCCCGATCGGCTGGAACTCGGTCAGCAGGTGGAGGTTGTCTTCGAGCA
The DNA here is from genome assembly GCA_963784665.1 of uncultured Actinomycetota bacterium. GTDB lineage: Bacteria > Actinomycetota > Actinomycetes > Mycobacteriales > Mycobacteriaceae > Mycobacterium. The sequence goes on along the minus strand of CAWASA010000010.1, from coordinate 224,907 downwards.
AGCCGAAGACGTTTGGCTGCCGCTGTTCCGTCCGGTGACGGACACCGAGCCTGGTCGCCTACCGATCGACGAGATCGCGCCGGAGCGCTTCGGCGAATACGTGCGGCCCATGCTGACTACGCAGAAGTTCGAAGACACGGTCGCACTCAGCGGGATCGGCATGTCGAAGATCGGCCGGCGGTTGATGGTTCCGCCGCTGTCGCTGACGGTGCAGGCCTGCGAGGCGGCGATCGCCGATGCCGGGCTGACGTTCGATGACATCGACGGCCTGTCGACATACCCCGGCGGCGGTAACCTCGGCGGGTTCGGGGAGGGCGGGGTTACCGCGCTCGAGGCGGCGCTGGGTATTCGGCCGACATGGCACAACGGCGGCATCGAAACGTTCGGCCCGGGTGGATCGGTGATCGCCGCGATGCTCGCCGTCGCCGGCGGTTTGGCCCGTCACGTGCTCTGCTTCCGGACGCTATGGGAAGCCACCTTCAACGAGCTGATGAAGCAGGGCAAGATCACCCCGTCCATGGGCCGCACTGCCAGTTGGCAATTTCCTTTCGGCGCCACCTCGGCGGCTCACACCTTGGCGATGAACGCGCAGCGGCACTTTCACCGTTACGGCACAACGAAAGAGACGCTGGGCTGGATCGCGTTGAACCAGCGAGCCAACGCCGAACTCAACCCGTCCGCGATCTATCGGACCCCGATGACGATGGATGACTATCTGAACGCGCGGCCCATCACCACGCCGTTCGGCCTCTACGACTGCGACGTGCCGTGTGACGGCTCGATCGCCGTGATCGTCTCCGCCGTCGACGCCGCCCGCGACCTGGCCAAGCCGCCTGTGCTGGTGGAGGCGGTGGGCACACAGATCATCGAGCGAATCGACTGGGACCAAAGCACTCTCACCCACGAGCCGCAGGTGCTGGGCCAAGCCGCACACGTGTGGACCCGAACCTCGCTGCGGCCCAACGATGTTGACGTCGCCGAACTGTACGACGGCTTCACCATGAACTGCCTGTCCTGGATCGAGGCGCTGGGGTTCTGCGGAATCGGTGAGGCCAGGGAATTCCTGGACGGCGGCAAGAACATCGCCCGCGACGGCCTGCTTCCACTCAACACCCATGGCGGACAACTGTCGCACGGCCGCACCCACGGCATGGGCCTACTTCACGAGGCCGTCACCCAGTTGCGTGGCGAGGCCGGCGACCGTCAGGTAGTCGACGCCCGCGTGGGCGTGGTCAGCAGCGGTGGCCTCACTCCCAGCGGCGTCCTCTTGCTGCGGGCCGACGCATGACTGCGCCGGCTCCCCGTCCCAGGGTGGTCATCGTGGGCGGCGTGCCAATGTCGGCGCTGGTCGCCGAAGCAGACAACCCCAAGGCCGTGATCGTGGCCATCCACGGCGGAGGCACCACCGCGCTGTATTTCGACTGCCCGGGCCACCCTTCGTTTTCCCTGCTACGGACCGGCGCGGCAGCGGGATTCACCGTGGTGGCCCTGGATCGGCCCGGTTATGGGAGCTCCGCACCCTATCCCGAAGCGATGGCCCAGCCCGAGCAACGGGTCAACCTCGCTTATGGCGCCGTGGATCGCATCCTCGGGCAACGACCGCGCGGTGCCGGCTTGTTCGTGATGGGCCACTCGGGCGGCTGCGAACTGACGATGCGGATGGCCGCCGACGAGCGCGGCGCCGATCTGCTCGGCATCGAATTGGCAGGCACCGGCCGGCACTATCACCCCGCGGCGCGCGAAATGCTGAAGACAGCAACCAGGGAACGACTGCCGTCGGGCCTGCGGGAGCTGTTGTGGCAGCCGGAGAGGCTGTATCCGCCCGAGGTCCTCACCGGGGTCACGGTTTCCCCGACGGCTCCCTCCTACGAGGACCAGATGGTGTCAGATTGGGCCCGCCAAACCTTCCCGGCGCTCGCCCCCGCCGTGCGCGTCCCGGTCCACTTCACTATCGCTGAGCACGAAAAGGTATGGCAGACAGACGATTCGGCATTGACCGAGATCGCGGCCCTGTTCTCCGGCTCGCCGCGGTTCACCGTCCATAGACAGCCCGACGCAGGACACAACATCAGCCTCGGCCACACCGCCGCGGACTACCACGCGAAGGTTCTTTCGTTCGCGGACGAGTGTGTGGCCGCCCGAACGCCAGGTACGGAAGACGATTTGGAGGCCGGTTGAAAGTCGGATTCATCGGGTTGGGCAGCCAGGGCGGACCCATGGCCCGGCGCATCATCGAAGCCGGCTATCCGACGACATTGTGGGCGCGTAGACCCGCGACCCTCGCGCCGTTCGCCGACACCCCGGCGAAGGTCGCCGAGTCACCGGCCGAGCTCGCCGCGGCCAGTGATCTGGTCTGCCTGTGCGTCGTCGGCGACGCCGACATCGACGAAATCACCGGCGGCGAGTACGGGTTGTTAGCGGCGCTGAAGCCGGGCAGTGTCATCGCGGTGCACAGCACGGTGCACCCGAACACCTGCCGAGAGCTCGCGAAAAAGGCTGGCCCGCAGGGCGTTTCGGTCATCGACGCGCCGGTGAGCGGCGGTGGCCCGGCAGCGGCAAAGGGCCGCCTGCTGGTGATGGTCGGCGGCGACGCCGACGTTGTCGCGCGCTGCCGCCCGGTCTTCGAAACCTATGCCGATCCGGTCGTCCACCTCGGTGAACTGGGTTCCGGACAAACCAGCAAGCTACTGAACAACTTACTGTTCACCGCCAACCTGGCCACAGCGGCCACCACGCTTTCGCTGGCCGGTGCCCTCGGCGTCGAGCCGGACCGTCTCACCGAAGTCGTCTCTCGTAGCAGTGGAAACTGCTTTGCGCTCAACGCTCTTGGCGGTATCGGTGGACTGGAACGGCTTGCCGGCGTGGCCGGAGGACTGTTGCAGAAGGACGTCCGGCTGATCGTCGATCTCGCCGATCACGCCGGGGCCAGCGGTGGTGCCGTGCTCGATGCCGCCGACGCCACGCTGGCCCTCATGGGCTACCCGCGGTGAAAGTCGGGTTCGTCGGCGCAGGGCGGATGGGCCGCCCCATGGTGGCCCGGCTCGTGGAAGCCGGGCACGACGTCCGAGCTTTGGGGCGAAGCGCCGAAAAACGCCGCGATCTCGAGCACCTGGGCGCGCACGCGGTCAACGATCTGGCCGAGGCCGCTGCGCAGGCCGATGTCGTGATGATCTGTGTGTTCGATGACGAACAGGTCCGGAAGGTCTGCCTGGATAGCGCATTGCTGGCGAGCATGCCGCCCGCTTCGGCGCTCGTGGTGCACACCACCGCGAGCCCGAAAACAATCGAGGCCATCGCCGCGCGCGCCAATGATGTTGACGTGATTGATGCCGCGGTCAGTGGCGGCCCGCACGACATTGCGGCCGGGCGGCTCGCGCTGTTCGTGGGCGGCGCTGACGAAGCGGTGACGCGAGTGCAACCGGTGCTGGGTTGCTACGGTGATCCGGTTCTGCACGTCGGGCCGAGCGGCGCCGGGCAGAAGGTCAAGCTGGTCAACAACGCTGGAAGACGTCATGAAGGCCGTCGGCCTCGCCGGAAAGATCTGAAATGACCGCACGTTGGCCTTTCCGGCGCGCCACGAAACCGCTACCGTTGACATTACAGTCAGGCATTCCACTGTAACGATTCCAGTCCGCCCCGACCCTCACCGCTGAGGAGCATGCAGTGACAAAGCCGAAAGTCGTCTTCGATCCGTTCTCCGAAGAGTTCTTCAACAGCCCATTCGAGATATATCGACGGATGCGCGAGGAAGCGCCGCTGTATTACGACGAGAAAGAGGACTTCTACGCGCTGACCCGTCACGAAGATGTGGCGGCCGCGTTCAAGGATTTCGAGACCTACTCGTCGGCGCGTGGCTGCGATCTGGCGATGGTGCGGAAGGGCGATGTTCCGCAGAAGTCGATCATTTTCATGGATCCGCCCGACCATCGGCACATGCGTAGCCTGCTCAACAAGGCGTTCACCCCGCGAGCCATCCAGTCGCAGCGGGAAACGGTCCTTGAACAGGTCGATAAGTACCTGAGTGAGGCCAACCCGGATCAATTCGATGTCGTCCAGGACTTCTCCGGACCGTTTCCGGTGGAAGTCATCACCCGGATGGCGGGGGTGCCGGAGGAATACCGCCAACAGGTACGCCATTGGATCGACACCAGCCTGCATCACGAACCCGGGCAGATAGAGATCAGCGAAGCGGGGATGCAGGCCAACATCGATAGCGCAATGTACTACTTCACCCTGGTACAGCAACGGCGCGAAGACCCGCAGGACGACATGATCAGCAGGCTGATCGCGGCTGAGATCCCGAGCGAAGACGGTCAGCCGCGTAAGCTCGATGATATTGAAATCACCGGTTTTGCAACGCTTTTAGGCGGCGCGGGCGCCGAGACCGTCACCAAGTTACTCGGCAACGCAGCGGTGATTTTCGCCCGCAACCCCGAGCAGTGGCAGAAGCTGCTCGATGATCGCACCAAGATTCCGGCAGCAGTCGAAGAACTATTGCGCTATGAAGGGCCAGTTCAGTACAACGTCCGCTACACCCTGAACGAGGCACACGTGAGCGGTGGCATGATTCCCGCGGGCAAACCGGTATTCCTGATTGGCGCCTCGGCGAATCGCGATCCGGAAGCCTTCAACGACGCCGACGTGTTCGACATCGACCGCGACCGATCCCAGGCGCAGAATCTCGGGCTCGGATACGGAATTCACAGTTGCCTCGGTGCGGCTCTGGCCCGGATGGAAAGCGCTATCGCACTGGACAAGCTGCTGGACTTCATGCCCCGCTACGAAGTGAATTGGGATGGCCTCCAACGCGTCCACATGCAAAACGTCGCGGGCTGGCAGAACGTACCCGTCAAGGTGCTTCGGTGAGGGGATTGCGATGAGGATCGAGGTCGATTGGGGCCTCTGCGAAAGCAACGGGGTGTGTATGGGCATCATCCCGGAAGTCTTCCAGCTGGGAGACGACGACATGCTGACCGTCTTGCAACCGGAAGTCACGCCGGAGAACGAAGCGCAAGTTCGCGAAGCGGTCCGTCAATGCCCTCGGCAAGCGATCTCCATCGTGGAGTAGCGATCAGCTGCGGGAAGGTATCTCGAAGCCGGCGATGATGACCGCGTTGCAGTCGGCTGCCGCTCGACGCAGTTTGGCCGCCTTTTGGTAGGCCTCGGACTCATACCACGCGCGAGCCGCGTCCACCGATTCGAATTCCAGTACGACGGTCTGGTCTCCGTGCCAGCTGCCTTCGATGACTTTGGGTGCGGTGTCCGCCGCAAGAATGCTGACGCCACCCATCGCGGCTCCCGCTGCTTGGGCGTAGGCCTTCATGCCTTCCGGATCTTTGACGGCCTCGGTGAGGATGACATACCCCTTAGCCACTGAATCTCCTTGCTCGCGTAGGTGTTCGATTAGCTCTCGCTGATGGCCTGCTCGGGACAGCATTGGATGGCCTCGTAAGTATCGGCCTCCAATTCCTTTGGGACATCGGATGCTATCGCGACGGCGTAACCGTCGTCGGTCAGACTGAACACGTCCGGACAGAGCGTGACGCACACGCCATGACCGCGACAACGCTGGTCGTCGACCCAGACTTTCATGCCGGCGTGAACTCCAGGTGCAGCTCCGTCAGGCCGCGCAGGATGTAAGTCGGAACATATTGGTAGCGGCGATCATTCGCCGGACCGTGAACGCTCTCGTTGATTTTGATGTCAGACGTTCGGTCCAGCAGTCGCTCGATCGCCACCCGGGTCTCGGCTCGCGCCAGCGGCGCGCCGGGGCAGCTGTGGATTCCCCGCCCGAACGAGAGATGCTGGCGGGCGTTCTTGCGGGTCGGGTCGAACGTGGTGGGGTCTTCGAACCGGCGCGGGTCGCGGTTGGCGGCAGCCTGCAGGATCATCACGGTGGTGCCCGCGGGAAGGTCGACTTCCCCGACGGTCACGGGCACCCGGTTCAACCGAAAGTCACCTTTGACGGGGCTTTCGATGCGCAGCGCCTCTTCGATGAAGTTCGGGATCAGGCTGCGGTCCTTACGCAACTGCTCTTGGATGTCGGGGCGTTCCCCGATGGTCTGCAAAGCGGCGCCCAGCAGCCGGACGGTGGTTTCCTGGCCCGCGGAAAAGACATTGGTCGCGACGCGGGCCACGTCTTCGACGTCGGGAATCGAGCCGTCGGGGAAGGTGGCAGTGGCCAGACCGGTCAGCACGTCGTCGCGGGGTTCGCGGCGGCGGTCCCGGACATAGTCGGCGAAGGTGCCGTAGAGGAACTCCAGCGGATTATGGGCCAACGATTCCTTGCCGGTTCCCCCGACGCCGCCGCCGGAGTGCTGACGGATGTTCTTGACGAACTGATCGCGATCTTCTTCCGGCACGCCGAGCAGGTCGGCGATGACCAGCAGCGTGAAGGGGCCGGCAAAACCCTTGATGAAGTCCCCGTGCCCCGGTGCCAGGAAGGTGTCGAGCACCCGGTCGGCGAGCACCCACATGGCGTCCTCGTTCTCCTTGAGGCGCTTCGGGGTGATCAGCCGCATCAGCAGGGCCCGGTGGTTGGTGTGTGTCGGCGGGTCGAGGGTGGGGAGCTGGTCGCTGAACGGCAGCTCGTCGCGATGTTGCTCGATCAGCTCGGTCACGTCGTCACCTTCGAGCGGCACGGGAAAGCCGGGAAACGGGCCGGTCACCGAGATGCACGACGAAAAGGTCTCTGCGTCGTTCAACACGGCGCACGCCTCGTCCCAGCCGGTCACCATGGTGACGCCGTAGTGGTCTTCCCGGGTGACGGGGCACTGCTGACGGAGCGCCTCGTAGTAGGGGTACGGGTTTTCGACGAGCCGTTGATCGCGGAAGAAATCCATCTCGGTGAAGTCGTTCACCATCTGCTGCTCCTCGAATCTCGGCTAGTGAGAACGTTCCTCTCAGAGATGAGCATTACATTTCCACAGGGCATGCCGGTCGTCAACGCCGCCCCACGGGCCCCCTCATGGAGATAGCGGGGCCGGACGGTTCAGCCGGCGGGAACCAGATCAGCAGCGACCGACGGCCATGCCATAAGTCCGCTTCGGAAGACCTCGGTATGACCGATGGAGCCCTGCGGTACGGCGGCGGCGGCCAGCGCCGCAGCCTTGAATATCTGCGCGGCCATGCTCAGCCGATGGTGTACCAGGCCAACGCTCTCATCCAGCTCGGCCGGCCAGTTCTCCCCCCACAGCGTCACCTCGGTGACGCCATGATCGAGGGCCTGCAACACGCCTTGCCGGACCCGCGAGTCGCATCCGAACAGATCCGCCGCCGCCGCCAGAGCCTGCGGCCGTGGACGGGATTCCACCGATGCCAAAGCGTCTTCGAGGTCGAGTACCCGGGCTCCGAGGATCTGCAATGGCCGATCGTCCGGGTGATCGGCTAGGTCTGCCAGGAGCACGGTGACGTCCCACCCCGCCATCGCCCGGTCGAAGAGCCAACCGCCGGCGAACTTCACCACATCGACGACGGTGGCGGCGACGACGTGGAGCCGGTATCTCATGTCTTCGAGAACGTCTGGGGCGGGGCGAAGTCCCGCGCCAGTGTCTCCGCGTACTGCTTGAACACCTCGGTCAGTGGTATTGAAGGATCGAGCAACCATGTGGTTTCCATTCCGTGGACGAAGGCCAGAATTTCAACTGCCTTGACGGCGGGGTCTATATCCGAGCGGTACCGGCCGTCCGCCTGACCACGGCGGATGAGCTCGGCGACGATGTCGGTCGCAGCACGATGCCTGGCCAGCATGCGGTCGTGCAGCGGAGCTTCGGGAAGGATGTTTTCGACCAGCAGCACCGTGAATGTGCCCACCAGTTCGGGTGCCCGGTGGAAGCGATCGGCGACCTGGGCGATCTGAGCGAGAAGGTCGCCGAACCGGTCTGCGTGGGTGTCGTCATCGAGGTCACGGGCGTCAAGCACCGCGTGCAGCAGCTGCTCCTTGGATTCGAAGTGATGCAGCAGTCCTGCGGGGGTGACTCCGGCCTCGCCGGCGATTTGGGCAAGTGTGGTGTTGCGCCAGCCGTTACGCGTGAGGAGACGCTGTGCGACGTCGAGGATCCGCTGCTTGCGGTCCTCGCCTTTGGCGAGAAGCGTGTCGTAGCGCCGGGCGTCGGGCACCGGACTCCTTATGTTCGGATTCGCCAAAACCAACCTAGTGAACACACAGTAGGTTGGTTTTGGCGCTGTGACAAGGATCTCACGTGAGACGTTTTTCCAGCGGGGCGCTAGTTCACGAGCTCGACGAGGGTGGCGTTGGCGGTGCCGCCGCCTTCACACATGGTCTGCAATCCGTAACGGATCCCTTTGTCACGCATGTGATGCGCCATCCGGGTCATCAGCACCGCACCAGAAGCGCCCAGTGGGTGACCGAGCGCGATGGCGCCGCCCAGCGGATTGACCCGACTCGGATCGGCGCCAGTCTCGGCCATCCACGCCAGCGGAACCGGGGCAAAGGCCTCATTCACTTCGAATACACCGACTTCCGACAGCGGCACGCCGGCCTTGCTCAGCACCTTCTCGGTCGCCGGAATGGGACCGGTAAGCATGAGGACCGGATCCGCTCCCGTCACCGCGCCCGCGACGTAGCGCACGATCGGGGTCAATCCCAGCTCAATTGCAATCTGTGATGTGGTCACCAGCAGCGCGGCTGCACCATCGGAGATCTGCGAGGAATTACCCGCGTGGATGACGCCGTCTTCGACGAATGCCGGCTTGAGCGCGCCCAATCTCTCGACGCTGGTCCCGCGCCGCACGCCCTCGTCAGCGGCGACGACGGTTTCGCCATCGGCGAACACCGGCACGATCTGGTCGGTGAAGGCGCCGCCGTCCTGCGCCGCAGCGGCACGCTCGTGCGATTGGACGGAGTATTCGTCCAGCTGGCGGCGGGAGAACCCCCACTTCTTGGCGATCATCTCCGCCGACAGACCCTGGTTGAAGGAGAAGTCGTCATAGCGGGCAAGAACTTTTGGACCGTAGGGCATCCCGGTCGCCCTGGCGGCACCGAGCGGAACGCGGCTCATGACCTCGACACCGCCGGCAACGACAACATCTTGCTGGCCGGACATCACCGCGTGCACGGCGAAATCGAGCGCCTGCTGACTGGAACCGCATGCCCGGTTCACCGTGGTCCCGGGGATGCTCTCCGGCCAGCCGGCGGCAAGCACCGCGTAGCGCCCGATGTTGCTCGACTGGTCGCCGACCTGGGACACACATCCCCAGATCACGTCATCGACGATCTCCGGGCCAATACCCGCGCGCTCCAGCAGTTCGTTGAGGACGACTGCGGACAGGTCGGCGGCGTGCATCCCGGACAGGCCGCCGTTTCGCTTCCCGACCGCCGTACGCACGGCTTCGACGATGACTGTCTCACGCATATCTCTACTCCGATTATTCGTCGCCGCTGTCCACAACCCTGTCACCAACGCCGATCGGCCGGTGAGGTCGAACAGCGGAGGCCATCAGTAGCTCCTCGGCAATTTCAGGGTATGGGTTCCCAGGAAGTTCAAAATCATCTCCTGGCTGATCGGCGCGATCTTCATCAGCCGGGCCTCGCGGAAGTAGCGCGCGACGTGGTACTCCTCCGCGTACCCCATGCCGCCGTGGGTCTGCAATGCCCGGTCCGCGGCGGTGAAGCCGGCATCGGCGCACAGGTATTTCGCCGTATTTGCTTCGCGTCCACAAGGTTTGCCGTTGTCGTAGAGCCAGGTGGCCTTGCGCAGCATCAGCTCGGCGGCGTCCAGCCGGGCCAGCGAGTCCGCGAGCGGAAACTGGATGCCCTGGTTCATGCCGATCGGCCGGCCAAAAACCTCGCGGTCGTTGGCGTACTTCACCGCTTTGTCCAGCGCCACCCTGCCGATGCCGAGCGCTTCGGCGGCGATCAGCATGCGCTCGGGGTTCAGGCCGTCCAGGATGTACTGAAATCCCTTGCCTTCCTCGCCGATTCGGTCCTCGACCGGCACCTCCAGATTGTCGATGAACAATTCGTTGGAGCTCACGGCGTTGCGGCCCATCTTGCGGATGGGGCGGATGTCGACCTTGCTGCGGTCGAGGGCGGTGAGGAACAGCGTCATCCCGTCGGTCTTCTTGGCCACTTCGTCGTAGCTTTGGGTGCGGGTCAGCAGCAGGATCTTGTCGGATTCCATCGCTTTGGAGATCCACACCTTGCGGCCGTTGACGATATAGCGATCGCCGTCGCGTTTGGCGAACGTGGTGATGCGCGACGTGTCGAGCCCGGCACCGGGTTCGGTCACCCCGAAGCAGACATGCACTTCGCCGGTCGCGACCGATGGCAATGTGCGGGCTTTGAGTTCTTCGGAGCCGTGCACCACCACCGGTTGCATACCGAAAATCGACAAGTGGATTGAGCTGGCCGCGTTCATAGCGCCGCCCGATTTGGCGACCTCCTCGAGTAACAGTGTGGCTTCAGTGATTCCGAGGCCATGGCCGCCGTACTCGGTCGGAATCGTCATACCCAGCCAGCCGCCGTCGGCGATGGCCCGGTAGAACTCGGTCGGAAACTCGTGCGCCTGGTCTTTTTCCATCCAGTACTGGTCGTCGAATTTCCGAGCCAACTCAACGACAGACCGGCGGATCAGTTCCTGGTCATCGGTCAGCTCGAAATTCATTCCGGCGCCGGGCACTGCTCAATCTCCTCTGGTCGAAATGCACCGGCGCACTTGCATTCCGGCGGCGTGTTTTTCAGTCTCTGTTTCCGGTGAGTTCTTTCGCGTTGGCCGCAAAGTCGGCGAACGACGAACCCGCCCTGGTGTCTTTGTGGTGGCTGAGGGCCTGAATGGACACGTCGTGCCCCTCGGCGGCCTTACGGAGCGCGCCCACGGTCGCTTGCTCGGGCGTGATGTGGGTGAAAGGGTCGAAGGAGTACCAGCGCATCGCGTTCTCGTACGTCATCTTCTTGATCTCGTCGTCCGGCACATTGTTCAGCGACAGCACATCCCACAGCTCCTCGGGTGCTCCCGGCCACATCGAGTCGCTGTGCGGGTAGTCGGCCTCCCAGGCGATGTTGTCGATGCCGATCATGTTGCGTAGCTGTACGCCCACCTTGTCGCTGATGAAGCACGTCAGGAAGTGCTCACGGAAAACCTCGCTGGGCAGCTTCCCGCCAAAGTTTTGGTGAGTCCATGTCGAATGCATCTCGAACGTGCGATCGGCGCGCTCCAAAAAGTAAGGGATCCACCCGGTGCCGCCCTCCGAAAGTGCGATCTTCAGATCCGGATACTCCTTGATTGGCCGGGACCACAGCAGATCAGCGGCGGCCTGCACGATGTTCATTGGCTGCAGCGTGATCATCACGTCCATCGGTGCATCGGGTGCCGTGATCGCCAGCCTGCCCGAAGAGCCGATGTGCACATTCATCACGGTGTTGGTGTCGCACAACGCCTTCCAGAGCGGGTTCCAGAACTCGTTGTGGAAACTGGGGTAACCCATCGCGGCCGGATTCTCGGTGAATGTCAGTGCATGCACACCTTTCTTCGCGACACGCCGCACTTCCGCGGCGCACGCCTCGGCATCCCAAATCACCGGCAACGCCATCGGAATGAACCGCGCCGGATACGCCCCGCACCACTCGTCGATGTGCCAGTCGTTGTAGGCCTGCACCAGCGCCACCGAGAACTCCGGATCTTCGGTCGCGAACAGGCGCCCGGCAAAGCCGGGAAAAGACGGAAAACAGATCGATCCCAGGATGCCGCCGGCGTTCATGTCCTTGACCCGCTCGTCGACGTTGTAACAACCCGGCCGGATCTCATCCAGACCCTGCGGTTCCAGGCCATACTCCTCTTTCGGCCGCCCGGCCACCGCGTTGAGCGCCACGTTGGGAATCACCGTGTCGCGGAACTTCCACATGTCCGAGCCGTCGGGGTTGTGCACCAGCCGCGGCGCATCATCGATGTACTTCGTCGGCAGGTGATTCTTGAACATGTCCGGCGGCTCGACGATGTGGTCGTCCACGCTGATCAGGATCATGTCTTCTTTGTTCATGGCCGTTCCCTCTCCATCGAATCGATCCGCTCCCCCACAGCCTCGCCGAAGCGCTGCTTCGCGCCAAGATCACTAGTTTGAAAACTATCTTCTCGCCAAGCGAGAATCAACATCCAGCGATCGTTGCGGCAAATCGCTCCCGGGCACCAGGTGCTGGACGAACCGGCGAGTTGCCCGCCTTCGGTCCGACTATGCGGTGGGGGAAAGGCCAGCGTCCTGCAGTGTCCGTCGCTGCTCCTCATTGATGCGCCTGGAGTCCGCTGCCATTGACCAGCCGAGCGAATCGTGCAACTCTATTAGTTGGAAATGAGAATCTGATTCTCCTTGGCTGAGAGGTGGTCGAGGGGATGCCGAGAGGAGACTGCGGATGCGTCTGCAGCCCCTGCCTGCCGACCAGTGGGACGAGGCTGTCCGGCGGTCACTGTCCGGCATGTTGCCCCCGGAGCGTTGCAACCCGCGCGACGCCGGCAACGCGCTGTCGACGTTCGCCAACCATCCGGCGCTGGCCAAGGCATTTCTCCGGTTCAACATCCACCTCTTGTACTCGTCCACACTGCCGCCGCGCGTCCGTGAACTCGCCATCCTGCGGGTCGCGCATCGTCGCGACTGTGCCTACGAGTGGACCCATCACGTAGCCCTGGCCAAAGAAGCCGGATTACGCGACGACGAGATAGCCGCGGTGCGCCGCGGCTGTGATGGCTGGGCCGCCGACGAGTTCGAGCGCGCAGTGCTCACCGGGGTCGATGAACTCGACGAGAAATCACAGTTGTCCGACCAGACCTGGGTCACCCTCGGCGAGCGCCTGAACGACCGCCAGCGGATGGATTACGTCTTCACGGTCGGCTGCTACACGCTGCTGGCCATGGCCTTCAACACTTTTGGCGTAGAGCTCGAGGACGCCGAATCAGCCGGACAAGAGAGGTAGAACGTTGCCCCACTTCGCCAAACCAGCTGCGGGAAGCTGGACAGAAAATTATCCCGAACTGGGGACCGCGCCTGTCGATTACAGCGACTCGGTCGATCCGGCATTCTTCGAAGCCGAACGTGAGGCGATCTTCAAGAAGACGTGGCTCAACGTCGGTCGAGTCGAGCGGCTGCCGCGCACCGGCAGCTATTTCACCAAGGAGCTGCCGTCGGCGGGCCAGGGTATGTCGGTGATCGTCGTCAAGACCAAGGACGGGTCCGTCAAGGCGTTTCACAACGTCTGCCGCCACCGCGGAAACAAGCTGGTGTGGAACGACTATCCACATGAGGAGACCTCGGGCACCTGCCGGCAGTTCACCTGTAAGTACCACGCTTGGCGCTACAGCCTCGACGGTGATTTGACCTTCATCCAACAGGAGGATGAGTTCTTCAACGTCGACAAGACCGACTACGGCTTGGTGGGTGTCCGGTGCGAGGTGTGGGAAGGGTTCATCTTCATCAACTTCGACCAACACGCCAAGCCGCTCACCGACTACCTGGGATCACTGGCCAAGGGCATCGAGGGCTACCCATTCCACGAGATGACCGAGGTCTACTCCTACCGGGCCGAGGTCGGCAGCAACTGGAAGTTGTTCATCGACGCGTTCGCCGAGTTCTACCACGCCCCGGTGCTGCACCAGAAGCAATACACCCCAGAAGAAGCCGCCAAGATCCAGAAGTACGGCTTCGAGGCGCTGTACTACGAGCTGGCGGGCCCGCACGCGCTGATCTCCACCTGGGGTGGTCAGTCGCCGCCCGCGGACCTGAAGATGGTCAAGCCCATGGACCGGGTGCTGCGCAGCGGGCTGTTCGGTCCGTGGGAGCGGCCCGACATCGAGGGGCTTGATTCGCTGCCGCCCGGTGTCAACCCGACCCGCGCGCCGCAGTGGGGTATCGATTCGTTCCTGTTCTTCCCGAATTTCATGCTGCTGCTCTGGGCGCCGGGCTGGTACCTCACCTATCACTATTGGCCGACCGGCGTCGACAAGCACATCTTCGAGACGACCCTGTACTTCGTGCCGCCCAAGGACGCGCGGGAACGGTTGGCCCATGAGTTGGCCGCGGTGACATTCAAGGAATATGCACTTCAGGACGCCAACACCCTCGAGGCAACCCAGACCATGATCGGCACCCGGGTCGTCAAAGACTTTCTGCTGTGCGATCAGGAGATCCTTCTCCGCCACCTGCACAAGGTGGCCGTGGACTACGTTAAGGAGTACCAGAACAATGGCCACTCCAAGTAAAGTGCCCGCTGAATTCGCCGACCTGGAACCCTATCTGGATTGGGACCTCGCCACCGAACCCGAGCGCTACGCAAAGCGGCTGGCCTCGACGATGACCGAGATGCAGGCGTTCTATGACGCCGCGTTCCCCCGCCTGAACGACGTGATCGCCTACTGTGACAAATACCCACTGGACGATCTGCCCGAGGATGCGAAGACCCTCATGCACATGATGCAGTCGCTGATCATGGTGTCGTTTCCAATAGAGGCGTGGAAACAGCCGCGCGTCCCCGACAGCGGCGCGGCCTGGGTGGAGTTGATTCGGGAGCCGGTGATCTGACCTTGTCCGGCGCTCTTCGCGCAAGCGGCTCATCGCAGCTGACACTCAAGGCCGCCGGACTGCTCGACGTTGACGCCGGCGAGATCCTGCGGCCCGGCCTCTTGCGGATCGACGGCGACCGGATCGCGAGTGTCGGTGACAGCACCGCCTCGGTCGAGGGTGACCTGATCGATCTCGGTGACCAGATCCTGCTGCCCGGACTGATGGACATGGAGGTCAACCTCCTGATGGGCGGGCGCGGGGAGAAACCCGGTCTGTCCCAGGTGCAGGACGACCCGCCGACGCGGGTATTGCGTGCGGTCGGCAACGCCCGCCGCACACTGCGGGCCGGGTTCACCACCGTGCGCAACCTCGGCCTGTTCGTCAAAACCGGCGGGTACCTGCTCGATGTCGCGCTGGGCAAGGCTATCGACGCGGGCTGGATCGACGGGCCACGGGTGGTCCCGGCCGGGCACGCTATCACTCCGACCGGCGGGCATCTGGACCCGACGATGTTCGCCGCCTTCGCGCCGCACGTGCTGGATCTGACGGTCGAGGAAGGCATCGCCAACGGGATCGACGAGGTCCGCAAGGCGGTGCGTTACCAGATCAAGCACGGCGCTGAGCTGATCAAAGTCTGCTGCTCCGGCGGGGTTATGTCGCTGACGGGCCCCCCTGGCGCACAGCACTATTCGGACGAGGAGCTGCGCGCAATCGTCGACGAGGCACACCGGCGCGGGCTGCGCGTCGCCGCGCACACGCACGGCGCCGACGCGGTCAGGCATGCCGTCGCCGCCGGTATCGACTGCATCGAGCACGGCTTTTTGATCGATGATGACGCAATCGCAATGATGGTCCAACACGGCACCTTCCTGGTCAGCACCCGGCGCCTGGCAGACGGCGATGCGATGGACGTCTCCCACGCTCCACCGGCGCTACAGGCCAAGGCCGCCGAGATGTTCCCGAAGGCGCGCACCTCAATACTGGCGGCCTACGAAGCGGGCGTGAAGATCGCGGTGGGCACCGACGCGCCAGCGATTCCGCACGGCCGCAACGCCGACGAACTTGTCACCCTTGTCGATTGGGGTTTGTCTCCGTTGGCGGTACTGAGGGCCGCCACGGTGACCGCAGCCGAGCTCATCAACGCAGGCGATCGGGGACGGCTGGCCCAGGGCCAGCTCGCCGATATCATCGCGGTGCCGGGAAACCCGTTGGAAGACATAACGGTTACCCAGAAAGTCAGCTTTGTCATGAAAGGCGGCAAGGTCTATGTCGACACATCAACCAACGAAAAGCGACCCAACCAAAAGCGAACCAACCAGAACTGACGATCTGGTCGAGATCCAGCAGCTGCTCGCCCGCTACGCGGTGACCATCACGCAGGAAGACATCGCGGGTCTGCTCGGCGTCTTCACACCTGACGGAACCTACAGCGCTTTCGGTGACACATACAGCCTGGACAGGTTCCCGGAGTTGGTGGACGCCGCGCCAAAGGGCTTGTTCCTCACCGGAACTGCGATGGTCGAGCTCGACGGCGATTCGGCGAGCGGCACCCAACCGTTGTGCTTCATCGACCACGCCACTCACGACATGCGGATCGGTTACTACCGCGACACCTACTCACGAACCACCGACGGGTGGCGACTGAAGACCCGTGCCATGACGTTCATCCGCCGCAGCGGCGTGCATGACTCCGGGCGCCCGCACGCCATAGGGCGTCCACCGGGCGACAATTCGGGTCAGGCAACGACCCAGGGAGCCGAACAATCGACCGTGCCGTGAACGTCGAGCAGTTCCGGGCCGATCTGCGCGCGTGGCTCGACGACAACGATCTGACCCCCGGGCCCGACCACTCGCTGCAGGGCCAGATGCAGCAACTTGCCCGAGTCCACCGAGCGCTCTACGACGCCGATTGGATGCGATACGGCTGGCCAATCGAAGTCGGCGGATTGGGTGGGCCTGCGGTGCTTCGCGCGATCGTCGGCGAAGAGGTGGTCGGCCGCCGTCTGGCCGAACCCGGTCCATACTCGATGGTCGAAGTGCTCGCGCCCACCATGATCGATTACGCCCCTGCAGAGCTCGCAGCAGAAATGGTGCCGCGGCTGCTCAGCGGTCGCGAGCAGTGGTGTCAGGGCTTTTCAGAACCGGGCTCCGGCAGCGATCTCGCCTCGCTGTCCACCCGCGCGACGGCGCACGGCGATAACTGGATTGTCAACGGGCAGAAGGTCTGGACCAGCTTCGCGCAATTCTCCACCCGATGCATCCTGCTCACCCGCACGGCAGCAGGCCATGACGGAATCACTGCGTTCTTCGTCGACCTGGACACGCCAGGGATCACCGTTCGACCGCTACGCACAATGCACGGTGTAGACGAATTCTGCGAGGTGTATTGCGACGACGTGGTGATCCCGGCGAACCGGATGCTCGGCAAGCCGGGAGACGGCTGGCGGCTCGCGATGGACCTACTGCCCTATGAGCGCTCCACCTGCTTCTGGCAGCGGATTGCGTACCTGTACTCACGCTTTGATGAACTCATCGCTGAAGCACGCGAGCCCGACGAGTCTGCGCTTGGCGCAGCCTATCTGGCGCTTCACACGTTGCGTTGCCGATCCCGCAGCACCCAGCACCGGTTGCGCGACGGGCAGCGACTGGGACCGGACACCTCCATCGACAAGGTGCTACTAGCCACCGCTGAGCAACGGCTCTACGACACCGTTCGCGATCTGCTGCCCGGAACCCTCGAGCTCGAAGACACACCGTGGCGCTCGGAATACCTGTACTCGCGCGCGGCGACCATCTATGGCGGTACCGCCGAGATTCAGCGCAATATCATCGCCCGTCGGCTGCTCGACCTCGGGAAGGAGTGAACCGTGGACCCCTCGACAGATCCCGAGTCACTGCGCCTGCTGGCCGATTCGCTGCGGACGACGATGACCGTTGCCTGCGGCGCCAAGCTCGACGCAGCGTTGACTGACCTGGGCTGGCGCGACATGCTGGACGAAATGCCGGACGTCGCAATTCCGTTGGTGTTCCGGCTGCTCGGTGAGACCGGTGCGCACGGCCCACTGCTCAACGACGTCATGCTATGCGCGGCCGGAGGTGCGCCAGGGAATACTCTGCCGCTGCCGTTTGCCGGCGGCTCGTGGGTGGTATGGGAGCGTAGCGACGGCTCCGGTTCGGCGATCGACGACCAGCTACCGATAAGCCCTGTGCTGCAGGGAGATCCATTGCCACCGGCCGCGCTACGTGCCGGGTGGCGGGCACTGGGCTGGTGGTTGGTCGGCACCAGCCGGGCGATGCTATCGCTTGCGCGCCAGCATGCCGTGGACCGCGTTCAATTCGGGCAGCGCATCAGCTCATTCCAGGCGATCCGACACCGGCTGGCCGAGACACTCGTCGCCATCGAGGGTGCCGAGGCGACGCTGCACGTGGCTGCGCAGCCCGACGACCCCGACGGCCTCGCTTCCCTACTGGCCAAGGCCGCGGCCGGCCAGGCGGCGCTGACCACCGCACGCCACTGCCAGCAGGTGCTCGGCGGTATCGGCTTCACCGCCGAGCACCCGCTGCACCACCACATCAAGAGGTCGCTGATCCTGGACGGACTGCTCGGCAGCGCACGAGAACTAACCCGAGAAGCCGGAGCGACGTTGCGGACCAAAGGATCTGCGCCACGGCTGGCGCAGCTGTAGCGGGCTTGGGTGGCTTTGGGTCGCGCGCGCATCGGAGCTGCCTAGAATTGGCGGACATGGGTCACCCCGATGCACCTCAAAACCAGTTCGCCGTCGCTTCGCTGCTCTTGGGCATCGTCGCACTCATCACATGCTGGCTGCTGGTAGGGGTGCCCTTCGGTATCGCGGCAGTGATAACTGGCGATGTCGCCCGGCGACGAGTGAAGCGCGGCGAGGCAAACAATCCGCGAACCGCGATGGCCGGCATCGTGTTAGGGGCGGTGGCGATCGTGGCGGGGCTTGCCGCGGTGGGCTACTACTCCTGGATGAGCGCTCACCAGATGGACCATTACCATCAGTGCCTGGTGAATGGGACCTATACGCACTGCTGAGAGTCAGATGCCTCCTCGCGCAGACTAATTGCGCGGCAGGCCGAGTACCCGCTCGGCGATGATGTTCCGCTGAATCTCGGAAGTGCCACCGGCGATGGTCGCGGCGAAGCTGCGCAAATACCGGTCGAACCAGCTGCGGTAATGGCTGTCCAGGTTCAGCGGGGCAAACGGGGCGGTGACCGCGCGATACACAAGCCCATCGGCGCCCGCAGCGATCAGCGCATCCTCGGAAGCCCGTTGCAAGGCCTCTGAACCCAAGAGCTTGAGTATCGACTGGGCGGGTATGTCCTCTTCCCCTCGAGCGGCCCGCGCCAGCGCCGCCGACCCCAGCAGCCGCAGCGCGTAAGCATCCATCACCAGGGTGGCGTAACGATCGCGCTCGAGTAATCCCGATGGAGTGAAATCGACGGTCAGCTCGTGCAATAAGTCGACATACCCCATCCACAGCATGATGCGCTCGTGGCCCAGGGAACCGGTTGCCACCCGCCAGCCCCCATTGAGCTGACCGACCAAGTTCTCGGCCGGCACCCGCGCGTCGGTAAAGAACACCTCGTTGAAGTCGAGTTCATCGCTGTCGCACATCGACGCGAACGGACGGCGCACCACACCGGGTATATCGGTCGGGATCATCAATGCGCTGATGCCCTTGTGTTTCGGCATGTTCGGATCAGTGCGCACGAATGTCAACAGCACATCGGCGTCGTGGGCACCCGACGTCCATACTTTCTGCCCGTTGACCACGAAGTGATCACCGTCGAGGACCGCTCGTGTTTTCAGCGACGCCAGATCCGAGCCCGCACCGGGTTCACTCATTCCTAACGAAGCGGTGATTTCGGCCCGCAGAATGGGTACGGCCCATCGCTGTTTTTGCTCCGACGTTCCGAACGTCAACAACGACGCCGCAATGATGCCCACGCCTTGCGGATTGAAACTTTGGTAGATGCGCCGTCGCCCCAACTCCTCCAAGTACACGTATTGCTGCAATAACGTGGCGTTGCGCCCACCGAACTCCGGTGGATTGCCGGGCAGCAACCAGCCGCTATCGAAGAGCAGCCGTTGCCAGCGGCGGGCCCATTCCGGGACGTGCGAACTGGACCGCGGCCGCTCGGAAGCCTCAGCCTCCGAGGGCAGATGTGTGTCTAGGAAAGCCCCGAATTCGGCTCGGAACGCCTCCACCTCGGCGTCAAAAGTCAGCTGCACAACACTCCCGGAAATTCCTGAGCGCTGCCCGGCGGTCGGTAGATCAAGGTTTCCGCCGATGGCACGGTGCACTCTTGTGATTACGCTTCCATACACACGTCTAAGAGAATAGTATTCTCGTGGCGAGAAAGTTACAATCTCCGACACATGATCCGTGAGGGGGTCGAGCGCAGCGATGTCACGGCGTTCTCCGGTAGAGTCCAATCATGTTCTCCCCTCGCGGCAATCAACTGAGCCGGCCGTGACCAGTCCAAGCGAAGAGCCGGCCTGGAAGCAGCGCGCCGTCGAGCGGTCCATCAAGACGGCGAAACTGCGGGCCGCGCAACGCGTTCAGCGCTTCCTCGACGCGGCGCAGGCCATCATCATCGAGAAGGGCAGCACGGACTTCACCGTACAGGAGGTCGTGGACCGCTCCCGTCAGTCGCTGCGGAGCTTCTACCTGCAGTTCGACGGCAAGCACGAGCTCCTGCTGGCGCTGTTCGAAGATGCGCTGAGCCGATCCGCTGACCAGATCCGCGCCGCTACCGAAGGCCATTCGGATCCGCTGGAGCGGCTGAAGGTCGCCGTTCAACTCTTGTATGAAGCGTCACGTCCCGATCCGACGGCCAAACGGCCGCTCTTCACCGACTTCGCGCCGAGGTTGCTGGTATCGCACCCGGCCGAGGTGAAGGTCGCGCACGCGCCGTTGCTGGCGTTGCTGACCGAACTCATGGAAGCAGCTAGCGACGCCGGCGAGTTGCGCGCGGGAGTCAATCCGAAGCGGATGGCCGCCATGACTATGCAGACGGTCATGTTCATCGCGCAATCCAGCGGTGGCTCCGACGACGCGACGATCCACCCCATCATCGCCGATGAAGTATGGGATTTCTGCTCACGCGGATTCGTCGCCTAGAAGGCGTGAAGGGGCGGCGCCAACGCCGCCGTCCACGCATTCGGAAGGTGAGCAAATAACGCACGCCATTTGCGGTGAAAATGTGCTTCTCTAAAATTCAGAACGACAACTAACCAAAACGGATTCGTCATTGACACTTGTGGTGGGTGATGACAGAGTTCAAAGGCGGCAAGGCCCGCGATCCGGGGACGCGGTTCCGCCTGTTCTTCGTTGAGGCATGCCGATCAGATCAATGTCAGGAATTGAGGAAGCCATGACAGGACGCGTTGAGGGCAAGGTCGCTTTCATCACGGGGGCCGCGCGCGGTCAGGGCCGCAGCCACGCGGTCCGGTTGGCGCAAGAGGGCGCCGACATCATCGCCGTCGACATCTGTAAGCCCGTCGTCGAAAACACAACCATCCCGGCAGCGACTCCGGAGGACCTGGCAGAGACCGCCGACCTCGTCAAGGGCCATAACCGGCGAATCTTTACAGCCGAAGTCGACGTGCGTGATTACCAGGCAATGAAATCCGCGGTGGATACCGGCGTGGAGCAATTGGGCCGGCTGGACATCATCGTGGCCAACGCGGGCATCGGCAACGGCGGTGCGACGCTCGATAAAACCAGTGAAGAAGACTGGACGGAGATGATCGACGTCAACCTGTCGGGGGTATGGAAAACCGTGAAGGCCGGTGTGCCGCACATTCTGGCCGGCGGGCGCGGCGGATCAATCGTGTTGACCAGCTCGGTCGGGGGGCTCAAGGCCTACCCTCATACCGGTCACTACGTGGCCGCCAAGCACGGCGTGGTGGGGCTGATGCGTGCCTTCGCAGTTGAGCTGGGACAGCACATGATTCGCGTCAATTCCGTGCACCCCACCCATGTGAACACGCCAATGGTGATGAACGAGGGGACGTTCAAGATGTTCCGCCCGGACCTGGAGAATCCAGGGCCCGACGACATGGCCCCGATCTGTCAGCTGTTCCACACATTGCCGATTCCCTGGGTGGAGGCTGAAGACATCAGCAATGCGGTGTTGTTCTTCGCCTCGGATGAATCCCGATACGTCACTGGCGTGACCCTGCCGATAGATGCGGGTAGCTGCCTGAAATAGTCTTCCGTTCTATGGACGGATACTTGTCTGGTTTCGGGGGGCGCGGGGCAGTCATCACGGGCGGTGCGGGTGGCATCGGTTTCGCCACCGCCACCGAGTTCGCCCGTCGGGGGGCCCGCGTGGTGCTCGCCGACGTCGATCAGCCTGTGCTGGAACGGGCTGTGGCACATCTCCAGTCCGAAGGGTTTGACGCGCACGGCGTGATGTGCGACGTCCGGCATCTCGATGAGATGGTTCACCTCGCAGATGAGGCTTTCCGCCTGCTCGGTCGGGTCGACGTTGTATTCAGCAATGCGGGCATTGTCGTCGCGGGTCCGATCGCACAGATGACGCACGAGGACTGGCGCTGGGTGATCGATATTGACCTATGGGGCTCGATTCATGCCGTCGAGGCGTTCTTGCCGAGGTTGCTCGAGCAGGGCACAGGCGGTCACATCGCCTTCACCGCATCGTTCGCCGGCTTGGTACCCAACGCCGGGCTCGGGACGTACGGCGTTGCCAAATATGGCGTCGTCGGGCTCGCCGAAACATTGGCGCGCGAGGGCAAGGCCAACGGTATCGGGGTGTCGGTGCTGTGCCCGATGGTCGTCGATACCAAGCTGGTCTCCAACTCTGAACGGATCCGCGGCGTGGATTACGGACTGTCGGCTACGCCGGAGGGGGCGTTCGGGCCGCTCCCGGCGCAGGACGAGAGCGTCAGCGTCGACGACGTCGCCCGGCTGACGGCCGACGCGATTCTGGCCAACCGTTTGTACATCCTGCCGCACGAAGCCGCCCGTGCGTCGATCCGTCGCAGGTTCGAGCGCATTGACCGCACCTTCGACGACCAGGCCGCCGAAGGGTGGCAACACTAGCCTGATGGCCCGAGCCGGTAGTTCCCGGTCTGCGGGTCGTGATACCAGCCGCCGGCGGCATGGGTGCCGCCGTCGATGTGCAGCGTCTGACCCGTCAGGTAGGCCGACATGTCGGAGGCCAGAAACACTGCTGCACTGGCGATCTCGTCGACATGGCCGGGACGCCCCAGCGGCACGATATTGCCCATCCCGGCCGCGGCCCCATCGCCGCTGAGCTGTGCCAGCCCTTCGGTGAGCGTGATATCGGGCGCTATTGCGTTGACTCGGATGCCGTGGGGCGCCAGTTCCAGCGCCGCGGTCTTGGTGTAGTTGATGACACCTGCTTTAGCCGCAGCGTATGCCGCGTAACCAGGTGCGGCGCGCACGCCCTCGATCGAAGTCAGGGAGATGATGCTGCCGGGAAGGCCTGCCGACACCAGTTGCCGGGCGACCCGCTGGGTGCATAGCAGCACGTGGCGCAGATTGGCTTTATACAATGCGTCCCAACCGTTTTCGCTGGTATCCAGCAGCGGTGAAGAGAACACACCGCCGGCGTTGTTCACCAGGATCGTCGGTATGCCCAACTCGGCAGTCGTGCGCTCCAGCGCGGCGTCCACCTGGCCGGTGTCGCGGACGTCGGTCACAATTCCCAGTGCACCGATGGATTCCGCCGCCTCGGCGCAAGTCTGCGGGTCACGCTCCCAGATAGCCACCGCTGCGCCGAATGCGGCCATCCCGGCCGCAATCCCGCGACCGATGCCCGACCCGGCGCCGGTCACTACGGCGACGCGGCCGGTGAGCAGGATATCCGAAGGATCGATTGCCATCTTCGGTCAGGTCGAAGCATGGATGGCGGGCATCCGGCCGATGATGCCGTCGGCTTCCAGGTCGGCGATGTCCGATGGGCTAAGGCCCAATTCGGTCAGCACCTCACGGTTGTGCTGCCCAAGACTGGGTGCAGGTTGGGTGTGAAACAGCCCGGGCCCGCCGGAGAACCTCATCGGCACGGTGCTGAGCTTAGCCCGGCCGCTCGCGGGGTGGTCGACTTCTTCGAAGAAGCCGCGAAACGCGAGTTGATCCAGCTCTGTTTGTCGGTGCGGTTGCATGACCTTGGCCACCGGCACCCCGGCATCCCACAGAGTTGCGACGATTTCGTCACGACCGCGTGGTTCACACCAGGCGGCCAGCCGCTGATCGATCAGATCCTGGTGTGCCCGCCGTCCCGCTACCGTGCAGAGCTTGGGATCGGTTGCCCAGGAGGGTGATCCGAGCGCATCACGCAAGCGTTCCCATTGCTCGTCGGTTGCTACCGCGATGGCGACCCAGCTGTCGAGCCGGCCGAATTCGTCGATGTCAGCGGCGCGGTACAGATTCTGGGGCACCGCCGTCGGTCCGCCATTGCCGGCACGCTCCAGTAACGCCCCGTACGCGGAGTACTCGATGACCTGTTCGGCGGAGATGCTGAGCGCGGCGTCGACCATCGACGCCTCGACGAGCACACCCGCGCCGGTGCGGCGGCGGTGCAGCAGCGCCACCAGCAGGGCGTTGAGCGCATGCACACCAGCGTTCGGGTCACCGATCGAGTACGGCTCGTAAGGAGGGCGGTCGGGATAACCGGTCAGCCAACTCAGGCCCGATGCCGACTCGATGGCATATGCGAACGCGGGATTGTCGCGCCACGGCCCGTCGAGCCCGAACCCGGGCATCCGCAACATGACCGCGTCAGGCCGAACCGCTTGGATAGCAGCGAAATCCAACCCGATTTGGTCCCATACCCGGGGCGTGAAGTTCTCCACGATCACATCGCATGCCGCGATGAGCCTGTGCAGTGTCTCCTGACCACGAGAACTCTGCAGGTCAAGCGTCAGGCCTTTCTTGTTGGTGTTCAGCGCGGCGAAGATCGGCGACTTCTCCCACCACTGTTCTTCGGTGACGGGAATACCTGCGATCAGTCGGGTCCCGTCCGGACGATGCGTTGATTCCACGTGAATGACGTCGGCGCCGAGCATGGCCATGAAGTGGGTACAGCAGGGCCCTGCCCAGAACGTCGTCATGTCCAGTATCCGGAGGCCGCTGAACGGCAATTGGTTTGCGGGCCTGGAAATCGACACGGGCTTCGCGTTCACCTGGGCCGTCCGGTAGAACCCGGTGTGTTCACCCAGCCGCGGTGCCGGAGCCGGCTGCCGAAGCCGCGCGGGCCGCATCCGGTAGGGGTGGCCCGGCTGGAGGAAACCGTCGCGCGGATTGCGCACAAACGAGCCCCGCTGCTGGAAGTGGTCCAGCGATGCGATGTTGGCGCCGTTGGCAACCGGCGCGTTGGGAATGCGAAATGCCGTCGCGAGTTCCCGGATCTCGTCGACCGTGTTGCTCTTGACCCAAGCATAGATCTCGTCCGCATTGATGTTGGCCTGCTCGGTGATCGACAGTGGCGACTGCTCGTCGATCCACTCCGGGTGGCCAACCATCGCGCAGAGGTCGAACCACTGCTGCGCGGTGCCGCACCCGAGGTCCACCAGCCCGTCCTTCGCCTGGGCCACGCCCGGGACGGTGAGCCGCCGGGCATCTCGCCAGGGGTGGCCGAGCATTTCGAAGTAGGTCACCGGGTAGTAAGTGAGACATAGGATCTGTGTCTCGAGCATCGACAGGTCAACGAGTTCCCCAGGACCACCGTCGATTCGGCGGTACCACGACGTCATGGTCGCTGCACTGGCATAGGCTCCGGCTAAATATTCACCGACCTGCCCACCGATGAATACCGGCGCCCGGTCCGGTGAGCCGCGTCCCAGTCCGACGATTCCACCCGACCATGCCTGCAGCGTGAACTCGGTTGCCGCGCGGTCCCGCCAGGGGCCCTCGAGGCCGAACGGGGTGATGGACGTAACGGTCAGCTGAGGGTAGTTGCAGCGGATCGCAGCGGGCGTAAAGTCTTTGTGCTCTGCTATTTTCGAGCCGACAGACCATACCACTGCGTCCCCGGCCGCCAGCAGCCGGTTGACCAGTTCGAGATCGTCATCACTCGCGGGATCGGCCACGACGCTGTGCTTTGAGCCCGCCAGAAAGTCAAATAACGCGCCGTCCGTGCCGGGTGGGAGAGCAGCGCAGGAAGACGACCACCGTCGTAGCGGATCGCCTTCTGGTGCCTCGACTTTGATGACGGTGGCGCCGCTGTCGGCAAGCAATTTCGTGCAGTATGCGCCCGCTATTCCGGTGGATAGGTCGACAACCGTGTATCCGGCCAGCGGCGGTTCGTACCGAGGTTCACCCACTCATGCCTGCCACGACGGGCTGGAGGTCAAAACTTCGGGACCCTCAGCGGTAATCAGGACCGCCTCGCGCCCAAAGACTGCTCCGATTCCTTGTTCCCAGACATAGCCCGTCACGGCCAGCACCATGCCCGGCTCCAATTGTTCCTCGGCGGCGCTCTGAGGTAGGTGCTTGGAGATGACGGGCGGGTCAAAACCCATGCCCAGCCCTCGGGCCACCGGCATCTGCGGCGCCGGCTCCCCTGCGGACTGGTAGGCAGCCAGCAATTCGCTGCCTCTGGCGCCGGGACGGCATGCGGCTAGCAGTCGGTTCCACAAGTTGTCCCAGCGTCGGTACAGAGCGGGAGCGCCGCCGACGCCGCCCGCCGGCCACGTTCGCCCCACCTCACCGATGTAGCCACCGGCGAGAACTCCGGCCGAGAATGCCACGAGGTCACCGTCCTGAACACGACCGTCGTAGCCGTCGCCGTTGACCCGCCGCCACGGGTGATCAGGTGAAGTCACCCACGCGACATCCTGATTCGACGGGGTACTCACTCCGCCGGCCGCCATAGCCTCCAGCAGGACGCCGGCCAGCGTTTGTTCGGCAACTCCTGGGTGCAGCTCCGACACTGCTGCCGCCAGACCCGACTCGGCTACCGCAATCGCCTCGCGTAGCGAAACCACTTCTTCGGCCGTCTTGATGCGTCGGGCCGCGCGCATGGCCAGTTCCCCGTCGACTAGCTCGGCGTTGGGAAATGCCGTCGGCAACAGCTGCGCGAAAGCCGGTGAAAGAGCATCGGTCCCGACGCGCCGGGCAGTCGCCGCACCGTCGATGCGCTGCAGCACCGAGATGGTGTTCATCGGATTCCACGAGATGCCATACAGGTTATCGTGCGGAATGTCATCGGGGACGCCTTCATCCCAGGTGCTGAGCAGATGAATCGCTCCCGTCTCGCGCACCAGCACGCAGGCCGGACCGAACGGCCGGGTCCCGGCCACCCACAGCTGCGGCGTGCCGCTCACGTAGCGGACGTTGGCTTGCCGACCGAGAACCAGGACATCGAGATCGTGCGCCGCCATCTGATCCAACGCCCGCTGGCGGCGTCCCGAACGTAGCGCCCGATCGTCGGGCAGAACTTCAGTTGCCATAGGGGTCGTACGGGTAGTCGGTCAATCGAGTCCAGCCTTCCTCGGTGATGGCCAAGACCTCTTCGCTTCGATAGCCCCCGGTGCCGTCTTCCCACACCACCGGTTCCAAGACCAACACCATCCCCGGCTGCAATACGAACTTCTCGTCAAACCCCTCGCCGAGATCTGTTCCGATCATAGGCATTTCGGCAGCGTTCACGCCGATGCCGTGGCCCAGGTAGAAGTGCGGCAGCCACGGCTTGCTACCACCGTTGGCCGCGGTTGCTGCCCTCGCCAGATCGGCGGCGGTGACGCCGGCCCGGGCGACCTCGAGCACGGCGGTCATGATCTCGAACCATTTGTCGAACTGCGCCCGCTGACGCGGTGACGGATTCCGGCCGACGATCCAAGTGCGGCCGAAGTCCGAGCAGTAGCCACGGTAGGTGATGCTGACATCGGTCCACAGGACGTCACCTTCGGCCAGTTCGCGCTCCGTGGTCAACAGCGGGAGTGCCAGGTCGCCGTGGGTGGTCCACACGCCCTCGGCTCTGCTCGGCGGCATCACTTGCCAGATCGGTTCCAGCATGCTGGCCGTGGCTCCAAGTTCGAAGGCCCGCCGCAAAAAGGTTGCCGACAGGTCGATCTGGCGGATGCCGGGTGCCAGGGCTTTGTGGACTTCGACCATCGCCTCGTCGGTGATCCGGATGGCGGTGCGCATGCAGGCCAACTCGTCCAGGGTTTTGACCGCCTTGGCCGCGCTGACGATCGCGGCGGCGTCGACGGGAGCACTGCCCCGAAACAACAGTTTCTGAGCGCGGGACATGGCACCGGTGCACTCGTCCACAGCGATCACCGCTCCGGCCGGAATCAAGTCGCCCACCAGATGCGCGAAATTCTGGACGCCTTCGTCGAATTCGAGGTAGACCGGACCGTGCAGATGATCGGCGGGCAAGTCCGATTCCAGCGAGGCGCCCTCGCGAAACGGCAGAAACAGATGCGGCCACTCGTCGTCAGCGAGCACCACCGCTACCGGCCGCTCGACGTAGGACAGCCCCGCGTCACCGAGCGGCCAACTGGTCCCGGTGGCGTAGACCACTGCGCTGTTACCCAGCAAGATCATTGCGTCAACACCACGTTCGGCCATTGCCGACCGCAGGCGCGCCCCGGTCTCGCGGCGCATGCGGGAAAGGTCGGGTCGTTCAGGAATATCCAGGCCGTTGTCGGTGGCGTTGCCCGCGTGTGCGAACGTTGTCACTACAACCCCAGGAACGTGGTGATGTTGCCGCTGACGATCCGTGCCGCGTCTGCCGGTCCGACAGCATCGACAACGGCCGCCAGCGATTTCTCCGAATAGCCGTATGTGCTTTCGTTGTGCGGATAGTCGCTAGACCACATCACCTTGTCTACGCCGATTTTGTCGATCAACTGCAAACCAAGGGGGTCGACCATGAATGACGCGCTCATGTGGTTGTCCCAGTAGTACCGCACATCGTGCTGCAGCGGCCGATTGAACATGTGCTGATAGGACGCGACCAGGTGCTCGGCGTCTTGCAGCGCCCACGGAACCCAAGCGATACCGCCCTCGAACCAACCAATCCGCAGTCCTGGGTGCTGGTCGAGGATGCCGCCGAAGATGTACTTGGAGAAGGTTTCCCGGAACCCGTCGATGTTGATCATCATCCCGACCACGACGCTGTTGAACTCGCATGGGCTCTTCGGCGGTGTTTCTCCAATATGGTGTGCGATCGGAAGGCCGGAGGCTTCGATCTCGTCCCAGACGGCACTCATGGAAGTGCTCGAATAGTCGATCGGGTTGCCGTCGTCATCCTTGCCTGGGTTCAGCGGCATCAGGAACGTCTTGAGCCCCAACGATTTCAGCTCGTCCAGTGTTCGCCGAGTCCCTTGCGGATCCCACCAGTTGATCAGCCCGGCACCGTAGAAGTGGCCGGCCGAGCGTTCTTGGAGCTCCGCGATGTACTCGTTGTAGATGCGGAACGCGAGCTCGCGAAGTTTCTTGTCCGGGTAATGGAAAAGCGCCAGGATCGCGTTGGGGAAAGCCAGTTCTTTGTCGACGCCGTCCTCATGCAACTCCTGGATCCGGGCCTCGATGTTAGTGCTCGCGGCCCCGGGCAGGTCGTCGTACTGCATCAGCACCGCACTGAAGTCACCCGGTAGGAACGACTGTCCCTTGCGCCCGACCTGATAGGCGCCGTCCGCGTACCAGATCCGCGGCGCCTTGTCCTTGAGGTCGTCCGGGAATCGTTGGTAGAAGATGTCGTCCGCCAAGGAGATGTGGTTGTCCGCGGAGAAGACCACGGTCCCCTCCGGCAGTCCCACCTTCATATCCGCGGCGTGCCCGCGGCGATCCTTTGGTGCGCCAAAACCTCCAGGCGGGTAAAGCGAAACGGTGCTGGTTTGAGTCGTCATCATTGACCCTCCATTCGGATCGGCATTTGAAGCGTAGCCATCTCAGGCTGCTGAATAAACGAGGTCACCAGGTCACCGGCAGTTCGTAGACGCCGTAAGCAAGCCGGTCGTCTTTGAACGGCACGTCCTCGATCGAAATGGCCAGCGCCAGCGTGGGGACGCGCCGGAACAGCGTGCGGTAGACGATTTGCAACTCCGCGCGGGCAAGCTGCTGCCCCACGCACTGATGCCGGCCGTAGCCGAATGCGACATTGCGGTCTGCCCCCGAACGGTGCAGATACAGCCGGTCGGGTTCGGGGAAGACGTCTGGATCCCAGTTGGCCGGGGCCAAGTCGATGATGATGCCTTCGCCGGCGTGGATGGTCTCTCCGGCGATATGGATGTCTTCGAGCGCGACCCTGCGCTGGCCGTTCTGGATGATGCTGAGGTAGCGCAACAATTCCTCCGACCGCGCTGGCGACGACCTTGGGATCTTCGGCATCTCGGATGACGGCCAACTGGTCCGGATTTACCAGCAGCGCAAGCACGCCGAGCCCGAGCATGTTCGAGGTTGTCTCGTGTCCGGCGATCAGCAATCCGGTGCCCAACTGGGCGGCCTCTTTCACGCTGAGCTCGCCGGCCTTGACCCGCTCGGCAAGATCGGACACCGCGTCCTCGGCCGGATTTTCCATCTTTGCCTCGACGAGCTGGCTGAGGTATTTATGCAGGCTCATAGCGCCTTTGACGGTGTCTTCACCCGTCGCATAACGCGCGAGCCCGACGTTGGCGTGGTACTGGAACATGTCGGCGTCTTCGTACGGCACCCCCAGCAGCTGGCTGATCACCAGCGACGGAACCGGCAGGGCCAACGCGGTGACCAGGTCGGCGGGCTGCGGACCGGCCAGCATCGCGTCGATGTGGTCGTCGGTGATCTGCTGGATGGTCGGGCGCAGACCTTCCACGCGCTTGAACGTGAAAGGCTTCGACAACATCCGCCGGAAACGGGTGTGCTCTTCGCCGTCGGCAGTGAAGACCGACCGCGGACGCTTGTGCACCGTGGACAACATGCCTGCGTTCCAGTGCGGAAACCCGGGCAGCCGGTCGTCGACACTGACCCGCGAATCTGAAAAGAGCTCCCGCACTTGCTCATAGCCCGTGATAAGCCACGGTGTGCTGCCGTCCCAGATCCGGACTCGGGACAGCGGCTTGGCTTCGGCGAGTGCCATGACATCCGGAGGCGGGGCGAACGGGCAACGCGCCTGCCTGGCCATCGGATACTCCGGGATGCCAGGAGTGGGCTCGGTCGCGGAAACCCCTGTGCTCGTCAGTATGTCCGACATCTTTTTCATTCCTCGATGTGAATGGCCAGTGCGGGGCACGCCGCGGCCGCCCGCCGTGCGCCCTCGGCCTGCTCGGCCGATGGGTGGGGATTGAGCAAGACGACGACGCCGTCTTCGTCGCGCTGGTCGAACACCTCGGGCGCATTCATTACGCAGTTTCCCGAAGAGGCGCAAACATTTTGGTCGACAGTCACTTTCATCTGCAGACTCTTCACTCGAACCGCGTCACGGGCGCCAGCCACAGGCCCACGACCGCGTCTATGAGGCCGGATGCAGCAGCCCGCCACGAACGTTGGGACGGTGCTGCACCCGCAGCGAGCGCACGTTCGCGATCGGCGCAGGTGTGCATCAACAGGTTGCGGGCCATGATGTTGCGTTCGAAGTGCACTTCGGCCGGCAGGTCGGGCAGGCAGCGGTTGATGCCCTCGACGACCTGAACCAGCGACGGCGAGCTGAGTGCCCCCTTGACGATGATGTTGTAGTAGGCGGGATCGGTCATCGCCTGCGCCGCGAAGCGCGCGTACCAGGTGGGATTCCCGAGCTCCTCCAGATGGTCGGTGAGCGGCCGCACCAAACAGGCCACCCAGTCCCGCATTTCGGGCGAACCACCCGATTCCAGCAGCCCGGCCACCATCTGCTCGCGTAGCTGCTCGACGGGCCCGCGGTGCTTTTGCTCGATCGCGCGCACCAAGTCAGCCTTCGTGCCGAAGTGATAGCCCACCGCGGCGTTGTTGCCCTGACCGGCGGCCTCGCTGACTTGCCGGTTCGACACGGCGAACATGCCGTGCTCGGCGTACAGCCGCTCGGCCGCGACCAGGATCGCCTCCTGGGTGGAGCTGGCCCGCTCGGTGCGAACGGTCCGGCCGGCGGTGGTCACTACGCTAGTCAACCGCGCCTCACGCATTAAGTCAAGCGATTGATTTAATTGGTGCTCGAGCCATCGGTGCGCTGTGCATCCCCTAGGCTTCGGTGCCCGCACGCCGCGCAACGGGTGACAAAGGTCCCTCGCCGGTGGCGCTGTCGCTGGGCCAACATGGATCTTGCGTGGCGGCATCCAGGCGGTGTCCGGGCGGTGAATCATTGGGGGCAGTCATGTTGTCAGCCAGCCGGGCGTCGGCGATCGAAGAATCCGCGTGGTTCCAGACCAGGTGGGCACCGTATCTGTTGGCTGATGCCGGCTTGCGCATCCGTGCGGTGAATGCCGCCTGCGAACACATAACAGGACACCCGCGGGATAGCCTGCTCGGCCGGCTGCTGTTCGAAGCTTTCCCGGACGACCCAGCCAATCCTGAAGCAGACGGCGTGGCTAACGTTTCGGCGTCGCTGGAGCGGGTCTTCCGCCGCGGGGCCCGGCACTGGATGGGCGTGCAGCGCTATGACATCCCCGACCGGCAGAACCCCGGCGAGTTCATCTACCGGGTCTGGACGCCGATGAACTCCCCGATTAAAGACGGCAAGAAGACAGTCGCCGTGCTGCATCATGCCCAGGATGTCACCCGCGTAGTGCCCCCGGCCGGCACACAGGTGACTTCCCCTGAGCTAGCCGAGTTGAGGAAGGCGGCCGACGTACTGGGCCGCCGGTTCCCCACGCTGCCGGCCGAGGCGGTGCTGGGCGTGCTGACCCACTCCCACAGTGTGGTCGTGGAAAGCTTCGGCACGCGGGACATTGAGCGTGCTGAGGCACTGGCCAAGCTGCGGCTGGAAACCCATGCCGGACATCCGGCCGATGAGGCCTGAAACGGGATAGTCAGCCGTTCCCCTGCGGCTCACTCCGGCGGCGGATCGCCTTGCCCGCGACCGTCCCGCCGTCGACCGGCAGCACGGTTCCCGTGACATAGCGCGACCGGTCGGTGGCGAAATACAGTGCCGCCTCGGCAATGTCCTCGGGTGTGCCCTCGCGCTTCAGCGGTCGGTCGGCCCGCATCGTCTCGCGAATCGCCGCCTCGTAACGCTCGATCTCCCCGGGATCCACATTCACCGCCGACGTCGCCAGCAACGGCGTGGGTATGTTGCCCGGCGCAATGGCGTTGACTCGAATCTCGTAGTGCGCCAGCTCGATCGCCGCGGACTTGGTGAACTGAATGACCGCCGCTTTGGAGGCGCGGTACGTCATCACACCGCCGCCGGCCTGGATCCCGCCGATTGAAGTCATGTTGATGATCGATCCCCCGCCGTTGGCGGCCATGTGCCGAGCGGCATCTCGGGTACCTGCCATCACACCCAGGACGTTGACCGCCATGACGCGCTGGAAATCGGCAAGATCGTCGTCGAGGAATCGGCGATGCATGGTGCCCGAGACGCCGGCGTTGTTCACCATCACGTGCAGACCGCCGAATTTCTCGACGGCCGCAGCCACCAGCGCGCCGACCTGGTCAGGATCGGAGACGTCCGTCCGCTGGAAGAAAGCTTCGGGGCCCAGCTCCGCCGCCAGCGCCTCGCCTTTATCGGTTTCGACGTCGGCGATGACCACCCGCGCGCCCTCGGCCACAAACTTCGCCACCGTGCCGCGGCCGATGCCCGAGGCCCCGCCGGTAACGATGGCTACTTTGCCATCCAGTTCGTTGACCACACGAAGAGTTAATCGGCAGCGACGGTGTTAAGTCAAGCGATTGATTTAAGCACCAGGGCCATGGCAGCACCGCGCGAAAGCGACACCGGCAATTCCACTCTGCATGTTGACGTCGGCGGCACCGCCGTCTAGCCGAGGCAAACTCGCCCGCTGGCGATGACACGTCGGCAGCACCATGGCGCCGCTTGTGTGGTGGCTTCAATGTGGTTGCTGCTGCGAATAACTGGGCTGCCACTGTAGCACTGCCTGGCCTTCACCGCACTCACGTGGCATATTCAATGCCCGTGCTACCCCCAAGCGGCGTCCCCTTCGACACAACGCAGCTCACCAGGCGCGGATTCATGGCAGCCGGCATCGCCGGCGGATTGGCGCTGGCGGCGTGCAGCCAATCCAAACCCGAGCTGACAAGCAGTGCCAAAATGGCAGCTGCCATAGCTGCGGCCGAGGCGGCGCGGCCACACAGTGGGCGTAGTGTGACGGCCAACTTGACTCCCCAGCAGGTCCAGATCGACTTGGGTGGACCGATCGTCCGTACGCTGGCCTACGGCAACGCGATTCCGGGGCCGCTGATTCGGGCCAACATCGGTGACGAGCTTGTCGTCACCGTCTCGAACCGGCTCGACCATCCGACGTCGGTGCATTGGCACGGCATCCGGCTACGAAACGACATGGACGGCGCTGAACCTGCCACCCCGAATATCAACGCCGGCCAAGACTTCACGTACCGGTTCTCCGTCCCGGATCCGGGCACTTACTGGGCCCATCCGCACACCGGCCTTGAAGAAGACGCAGGACTCTATCTGCCGGTTATCGTTGACAATCCGACCGAAGGCAACTACGACGCGGAATGGATTGTGGTACTTGATGATTGGACCGACGGTGTCGGGAAGAGTCCCCAACAGCTCTACTCGGAGCTAACCAGCCCCAACAAGCCAACTACGCAAAACCCGCCTGAAACGACGACAGGGACGACCCCGACAACAACCTCGACGACCCCGACGACCTCAACGACCGAGACGACCTCAACGACCTCAACCACCCCGACGACTACGACCGAGACAACCTCGACGAGCGCGACAACCCCGACGACCGGGGCGTCAGGGGGCAGTGTGGGCAGAAGTGATTTGCTTGGCGGTGACGCCGGTGATATCGCCTACCCTTACTATCTGATCAATGGCCGGATTCCGGCTGCCCCCACTTCCTTTAGCGCGAAACCGGGACAACGAATCAGGATCCGGTTCATTAACGCTGGTTCCGACACCGCATTTCGTGTCGCTCTGGCCGGCCATTCGATGACGGTCACCCACACCGACGGCTACCCCGTGGTGCCCAGGCAGGTCGATGCCCTGCTCATCGGCATGGCCGAACGCTATGACGTCACTGTGACCGCCGCCGACGGTGTCTTCCCATTGGTCGCCCTCGCGGAAGGGAAGAACGCCCTGGCGCGCGCCCTGCTCACCACCGGCGCCGGCAGTCCTCCCGACCCGCAATTTCAACCAGCCGAGCTCAACAAACGGATAGGCACCGTTGAAATGTTCACCGCCACAACGCCTGCCAATTTGGGTCGGCCGGAACCCGACCTCAACCTGCCAGTGGTCTTGGGCGGCGACATGGTGCAATACAACTGGATCATCAACGGCGAGCCCTACAGCAAGACCAACCCGCTACACGTACGACAGGGCCAACGGCCCACCATCTCGTTCGACAACACCACGATGATGTATCACCCAATTCACCTACACGGTCATACTTTTCAGCTGATGAATGCCGATGGCAGTCCTGGCGCCCGCAAGGACACCGTAATCGTGCTCCCCAACCGCAAGCTCAAGGCTGTGCTCGTCGCCGACAACCCCGGGACGTGGGTCATGCACTGCCACAACACCTATCACCAATTCGCCGGGATGCAGACCCGCCTGGACTACCTCTTCTGACTTCAGACCGTCCCGAAGAATTCCAGCAGCAACTCGTTGACTGCTGACGACTGCTCAATCTGCGGGCAGTGACCGGCCTTGTCGACCACAACCGAGCGGGCGCCGTCGATTTGCTTGGCGATCTGAGCCGCCCAGCCGGACGGAAGGAGCTTGTCGTCTCCGCCTTCGACGACAAGCGTCGCAACGGCGATGCGCTCGTACGGTCGCGTACTCGACGGAGCGGAGGACGGCGCGGCACCCGGACGACGAAACCGCGCCGCGGCAACGGCCTCCCATGCCCCAGGAGCGACGCTCGATTCGTAGCGGCGCCGCACGTAGTCGTCGTCGTCCGGATAGCCGGAGCCATAGAACAGTGCCTCGACGATGCGACGCATAGCCGGAAGCGTTGCGTCGTACTGCTGGAGCGCCTCGAAATGCCGGTTCTGCTGAATCTCGCCGCCGCCGCAGATGGTCACCAAGCTGCGGATTGGCAGCAGCGGTTTATCCGATGTGGCGTCGGTGAGCAGGTTGATGGCGCCCATCGAGTTGCCGACGAAGTGCGCCGAGTCAATGCCAAGCACCTCACAAAAGCGCGCCACATGCCGGATTCGCATCCCGCGCCCGTCGACGAAGTCGATGACTTTCGCGGACTGCCCGAAACCCAACTGGTCGGGGGCCAGTACCCGGTACTGAGTTGCGAGCGCGGCAATGTTGCGTTCCCAACCCAGTTCGGCGCTGCCACCGAACTCGCCACCGTGCAGCAGTAGGACCGCGTCGCCTTCGCCTGCCTCCAGATAGCTGGTGACCAGGCCGTCGACCAACATGGTCTTGCGATGAATTTCCATCGCCCGCCTTCTCTACTTGATCGCGATCGGATTCACCGGTGAACCCACGGCACCAACAAATCTCAGAGGCGGCGCGATGAGCTGGAATTCGTAGACGCCGTCTGCGGCGCAATCGTCTGCCAACGCGGTCAGGTCCCAGTACTCACCGAGCATCAGTCCCATGTCACGCAGGCACAGCAGGTGCAGAGGCAAAAACACCCTGTCGACACCGGAGACCGGGTCCTCGACCTGCAGGTTGTCGGCGGCGATCGCCGCGATCTCGTGATCGTGCAGCCACGACGCGCATCGCCAATCCAGTCCGGAATACGGTTCCGTCTTGTTGCCCGTCATGAGAAACCTTCCCCACCAGCCAGTCCGGATCAGCACGATGTCGCCCCGCCCAATCGTCACGCCTTGCGCGCGAACCACCTCATCCAATTCTTCGGGGCTGATCGGATTTCCGTGCTCGAGAAAAACCTCCGCGCCACGATGGCGAACAAGATCCAGCAGCACGCCGCGCGAGGTAATACCCTTGACGTCGACCTTCTCGATGCCGCAGTGGTAAGCGCCCAGACTTGTCACCGAACCCGCCGAGAAGCCGTTGTAGAGCTTCTCGTCGTAGTAGACGTGGGACAGCGCATCCCATTGGGTGGCCGCCTGCAACGGCATGATGATCATGTCGTCGTTGAAGCGGAACGGATTGTCGACGAGGTAATCGCCCATCTGCTTCGCCGTTGGGTTCCGGTCCCACTGAGGCCCGTACTGGGCGAGCGTATTCGCGTCGCCGCCATCCACGGTCATGACATGTATGGGATTGTGCCGGAACCCGAAGGCGCCCTGCGGGCCTGACGAGCCGAAGTCCACCCCGAGCGGAAATACCTTGCCGTGGCGGACCAGGCCTGCGGCTTGGGCAACCTTGTCCGGTGTAATGAAATTCAGCGTCCCCAGCTCGTCGGTACTTCCCCACCTTTCCCAGTTGGAGACGTCGCGGGCGACCCTTTGAAAGTCGGTCAGGCTGGCCACGGAGCCCGTCCTTCCTCGAGTTCTCGGGCAATTGCGGCGCCCACGTTTCCACCGTCGACCCACACGACTTGGCCCGAAATGTAGCTGGCTGCACGACTATTCAAAAAGAGCAGAACCGACGCCTGTTCAGCCGGGCCGGCGGACCGCCCCAACGGCTTGGGTATGTCGTCGAGGAAGCCCTGCCCATACGCTGTCCGTAGCTGATCAAGGATGGGTGTTTCGGTGACCCCGGGGCCGGTGCAGTTGATACGGATACCGCGGGCACCGAGGGGCGCAGCGCTACGCATGGTGTACAGGATGATCGCTTCCTTGGACAATTGATACCCACCACCGGCCAGCTCATCGGGGCGGCTGCGGCACCAGTCGATACCCTCTTGCATCGTCGCGGTATTCAGCAGCGGCGCCACCGACCGGAGATGTTCCCGGTATCCGGCCGCCGCGAGCGACGACACGCTCACGATGGACGATCCCGCCGCCATCTTCGGAATCAATGCCTCGGTGACATGCCGTAGGCCCAGGAAGTTGATGGTGACAACGAGCGGCGGGTTACCGACCCCGGAAGAGACTCCGGCGACGTTGAAAAGGGTGTCGACCCGCCCGCCGATGGACGCTAGCGCGCGATCGATCGACCCTTGATCGGCCAGGTCGACCTCATGAAACTCGTTGATCTGGAAGGCGGGCCGCCGTTTGTCCAGTCCGACGACATCGGCCCCGAGCTCGGTAAGCTGCCGTACCACATGCTCGCCGATGCCCGACGCACATCCCGTCACCACCGCACGACGGCCGTCGTAGCGCCACAGTTCGTCGATCCGTCCCAAGGCTCAACCATCTTCCGGCATCACTTGCGCTGCTCCTTTGCGCGCTGCGCCGCCTGGACGCGGCCCTCGTTGATCTCCGCCATGGCTTCGGGGATCTCACTGGCGGTGAACTTACCGCCACGGCCGGTGGGCAGCCCACCAAACGAGTAGTTTTCGTCGAATACCGGAACGGCCGATTCCGGCCGGCGCGCCTCCACCTTCTCGATGACTGGTGCAAGCCGCGCAGCTTTGTCGGCCACCGCCTTCGCGTCGCGCTCGATGAACTCGGGCAGCACCTCCTTGCCCATCAGCTCGATGGATTCCATGGTTCCGGCGTGGCTGCGAGGGTTGAGGAGCAGGATGATCTCGTCGACGCCGCTCTCTTCGTAGCCACGCAGGAATTCGCGCACAGTGGCCGGAGATCCGATTGCGCCGCGTCCGGGACCGTAGGCCAACGTCGGGTCCTTTTCGACCTCTTCGAGATACCGCTTCCACACTCCGGTCCGCCCGGGGGTGTGCACGCCCGTCATGTAGTAGTGCATGATTCCGAACGAGAAGAATCCGCCGCCCTGCCCGAGCCGCTCCAGTGCCAGCTCATCGGAACGGGCGACCATCATCGACAGGTCACCGCCGATGGCCAGAATGTTCGGGTTGATTTGCGGTGTGATCGGGACACCGTTTTCTTCGAATTCCTTGTAGTAGCCGTTGACCCGCTCGGTGAGCGGTCCCGGACCGGTATAAGCGAAACTCAGCGCACCGATGCATTTTTGAGCGGCCATCTGCACGCTTGCCGGCCGCGTGCAAGCGACCCAGACCGGTGGATGCGGCTTTTGCATCGGCTTGGGGATGACGTTACGGGCCGGCATCTGGATGTGCTCGCCTTTGAAGCCCGAGAACGGCTCCTCGATCATGCATCGGATCGCGACCTCTAGGGCCTCTTCCCACTGTGCGCGCTTGTCGGCGGGATCGATGTTGAATCCGCCGAGTTCACCGACGGAGGACGACTCCCCGGTGCCGAACTCGACGCGGCCGTTGGAGAGCAGGTCGAGGGTAGCGATACGTTCGGCTACCCGGGCAGGGTGATTGACCGCGGGCGGGAGATGCATGATGCCGAATCCCAGCCGGATGTTCTTGGTCCGTTGACTGGCTGCGGCCAGGAATATTTCCGGCGCTGTGGAATGACAGTACTCCTCGAGGAAGTGATGCTCGGTGAGCCAGACGGTAGAGAAGCCCGCCTTGTCGGCGGCCTCGACCTCGTCCAGACAGTCTTGCAGCATGATCCGTTCGTCGTCGGGCACCCAAGGCCGTGGCAGGGCGAATTCGTAGAACAGTGAGATTTTCATTGCTACCTCCTATGAGAATTAAGGGTCTGGGCTGCAGCGTGTTTCGCAGCGACGAAGCCGAAGGCCATAGCTGGGCCTATGGTCGCCCCCGCACCCGCATAGCTGCGGCCCATCACGGGCGCGGCGGTGTTGCCCACCGCGTACAATCCCGGCACCACGGTGTCATCAGCCCGCAGCACGCGGGCGTATTCGTCGGTACGCAGGCCACCTGACGTTCCGAGGTCCCCGAGAACGATTCGGAACGCGTAGTACGGCGGATCGCTCAGCGGATGCAGGTTGGGGTTGGGCAACGTCGGATCGCCGTAGTAGTTGTCGTACACGCTGTCGCCGCGGTTGAAATCGTCGTCGTGGCCTTTGCGTGCGAGTTCACCGAAGCGGCTGGCGGTTTCTGAAAGTTGACGTGGCGGCACGCCGATCTTGGTCGCCATTTCGTCCCACGTCATGGCCGCTTTGACCACGCCCGACTCCAGCCAGGCCGACGGGACCTTACGGCCGGTGGGCACCGGAGCTCCGGGGATTTTGGGTACCGGCAGGTGGCCGCCGATGACGTAGTGATTCCACGACCGGTGATCGGTGATCAACCAGCACGGGATGTGGGCGACCCCCGATTTCTGACCGTTGATCATGGCGTGACCGAAGTCCATGTACGGCGCAGCCTCGTTGATGAAACGCTTGCCTTCACCGTTGACAATGAATTGCGCAGGCATCATCCGTTCGTTGAGCATAAATTGCATCCGGCCGTCCGGCCACTGGATCGCCGGGAACCACCACGCCTCATCGAGCAACTCGGTTGCGGCGCCGAGCTTTTGGGCCGCGCGGATCCCGTCGCCCATCGCGGCGGGGTTGCCGAAGCTCCAGTCCTGATCCAGGACGGGCAGCTGCTCTTTGCGCCAGGCGAGGTCATGGTCGAAGCCCCCACAAGCCAGAATGACCCCGCAG
This sequence comes from uncultured Actinomycetota bacterium, assembly GCA_963784665.1. Classification (GTDB taxonomy): domain Bacteria; phylum Actinomycetota; class Actinomycetes; order Mycobacteriales; family Mycobacteriaceae; genus Mycobacterium. Next base: position 184,803 of record CAWASA010000010.1, on the reverse strand, counting down.
CGCGCGCCGATCCGCTGGGTATTGCCGTCGCGCTGCACCAACACACCGGTTACCGATCCGCCGGCGTCGGTGAGCAGCTCGGCCAGCGGCGAGTCCAGCCACAGCGGGATACCGCAATCCCTCATCGCCAACCTGAGCCGAGCGGCCAGCGACTGTCCGATCGCTGCTATCCGCTCACCGAACGCCCGCGCCCTGACCATCCGCGAAATCAACTTCAGCAACACGCCTTTGCCGGCCCACGACTGCCGGATTCGGTAGAAGGACCGAAGCTCCTTGGGACCTAACCAGATCCCCTTGGGAGCAAGCGCCAACGGCTTGAGCAGATTTTGCTCGTCGGGCCCCAACTTCCGCAGATCGATGGGCGGCACATTGATCGTGCTGCCGAGCTCTGACCCCCCGGGCAATTCCGGATAGTAGTCGGCATAGCCTGGCTTCCAGACGAATTCACACCATCCGGAGAGCTGTTCGAGGAATTCGAGCATTTTCGGCGCGGCCTGGACATACTGCCGTATCCGCGCCTCGCTGACCAGGCCGTCGGTGATGTGCTTCAGATATTCGACCACACCTTCGGGTGAGGGGGCGTAGCCCTCCCTGAGCTGCGCGGGTGCCCCAGGTACCCAGATGCCGCCACCTGAAAGAGCGGTGGAACCGCCGAAATAAGAAGATTTTTCCACCACTAACGCATCCAGCCCGCAAGCTTGGGCGGTCAGCGCGGCAGTCATCCCTCCACCGCCTGACCCGACGATGAGTACGTCGACAACATGATCGAAACTGTCCGATGCGGCGGTCATTTCGGAACTGCCGTTCTAATGGCGAAACCAGCGATCAGTTCGGCGGCCGGTTTGTAATAGCGACTTGTGGTTTGGTAGGGGCCAACGGCCTCCAGTGCCGCAAATGCTGCAACCCACGTTCTGATTTCCTGGGCGGAGCTGCCACCCTCGTGCGCTATGAACGAGTTCGACCAATGATCAAGTTCGGCAAGCCGTCCGCCGTCGATGATCTCGAGGAACTGGTGGTCCCACGCCGGGTTGAGTGGTTGCAGTCCACTCTCGCCGGCGGCGAAGCTCTTGGCCGCGTCGATTACGGCCGCCTGCCGGGCTTGCCGCTGCTCGGATGTCATCGGCTGGCCGTGCACGATCCGCTTCAGCACTCCCGGGCCCGCAGTCGCCAATGTCGGCACCGGCGGGCTGTGTGAAAGCCCACCGGATCCCAGCACCAGGACCCGCTTGTCCAGCGTGGCCAGGTAGGTGCCGACGGCGCTACCAAGTGCCCGGCAACGATGCAATGGCCCCAGCGGCTCAGCGATCGCGTTGATGAAGATCGGTATCACCGGACGCGAGGTAGCGCCGCCGAAGAGCTTTTCGAGCGGCTGGACGGTGCCGTGATCCACGTCCATGCTGGCCGATACCGCGACGTCGACCCCTGCCTCGAGGACGGCCTTTGCGCAGTCGGTCGCGAGCTCTTCCGGAACGTCGAGTGGACCGGCATAGGTACCGTAATCACCGACTCCGTTGGCGCTCAGGCCGATACAGAACGACGGCATCACCTTGTAAAAAAACCCGTTGTAGTGATCCGGAGAAAAGATCACCACTAGTTCGGGATCGTAGTCGTCGACGAATTGTCGCGCCAAGGCGATTGCGCCTTCGATGTCGTCAAGCAGGTCCTGCGGCGGCCCCGGAAGATTCAGGAGCGGGCTGTGCGACGTACAGCACAGAGCCAGTGTCACTTTGCAAATCACCCCCTTGCGGCGTGAGTGTGAGGGCGTCAAGGAGCGCGGCGCTCAGCTCGGGGGCGCGCTGAGCGATGCAGGCACCCGCGATGCACCGATCGGGGCGCAGGAACAACACCGATTCCTGGTGGGCGTCGAACCAGGATTTAATGTCACCGCCGCGATCGCCCACGACCACGACGTCGGGATCGTCGTGTCCGGTCCAGTGCAGCTGAGTGATGGGCCGTAGGGCAACGAAGCGGGCGCCCAATGCTTTCCAGTTCGCGAACGCCACATCGCCGAGAATTTTGCGCGGGTTGTTGTTCCAGCACAGCACGGCGAACCAATCACCGAGTACGTCGTCCAACAGCACATCCTGCTGGTTGCGGGTATCGACCCGGGGCTGGATGAATAGGGTGCCCACCGGCGAATCGGTGCGGCCAGGAGCGGAGTGCACAGTGGAATGCACAGGTGAATGTACAACGGCCCCCTGCTCGTAGCGCGGCATCGGCTTGAAACGCATCTCCAGCACATACCGCTTGAGCGAAGGCACAATTGACGCCGAGCGCACCAGGAGGTCTCGCGCACCGGCCACCCGACGGTTGGTTGGCGAGATCACGCGACCCACCATGGTGGAAAGGTCGATCATCGCCCGGGCGTGCTTACGGCGCTCCACGTCATAGGTATCCAGCAACTTATCGTCGGCCCGGCCGCTCACCACCGCCGCAAGCTTCCATCCCAAGTTGGCCGCGTCCCGAATTCCGCTGTTGTAGCCCTGCCCCTGCCATACCGGCATCAGGTGCGCGGCGTCTCCAGCAAGCAATAGCCGACCGGTGCGGAATGCGCCGGCGATCCGCGAGTGATGCGTGTAGATCCGGCGCCGGATCACGTCGACCCGGTCGGGGTGCGGCACCATCCGTGCCAGCATCTGGGTCAGAAATGCCGGATCCTCCGCCTGTTCGTCGGACTCGTCGGCGTGAATCATGAACTCGAAACGGCGAATCCCGTGCGCGATCGAGATCGAGGCATACGGGCGTTCGGGGTCGGCACCAACCTCGCTGTTCGGGTGGCCCAGCGGATCGTTGGCGACGTCGACGACGAGCCACCGCGTTGACGACGTCGTCCCGTCGAACGACACTCCCATCATGCGGCGCGTCATGCTGCGGCCGCCGTCACAGCCGACCACGTAACGCGCCCGCAGACTGGATGTGTCGCGGTCGCCACCGAGCTCGACGGTAACTGCATCGGCGCTTTCCCGGCACGCCGTCATCGGACGGTTCCACCACACCTCGACGTGTTCGAATCTGTCCAGCCCGCACAGCAATTCAGCGTCGACTAGCGGCTGCACGAAGCCATTGCGCTTCGGCCAGCCGAAACGCGCGTCCGGCGGGGCCATTTCGGCGAGCAATCGACGTTTGGCGTCGACAAAACGCAGGATCTGGTTGGGCACTGTGTGCGGCAGGACGCGGTCGACCAGTCCGATCGACTGGAAAGTCCGTAACGCCTCATCGTCCAGCCCGACCCCGCGAGGGTAATCGATGAGCGTGTCTCGCTCCTCGACCACTAGCGTGCGGACACCTTGCAGGCCAAGGATATTGGTCAAAGTCAATCCGACGGGGCCCGCGCCGACTACCACAACGTCGACATCTATTTCAGGTATCTCTTTCCCCAGCGCGACCATCACCGCCCCAGCAGGAAGTCGAGATGCAGGCGATTGAAGGTCTTGGCGTCCTCGTACTGCGGCCAATGACCGCAGCCGGGCATCACTTCGAAGCGCGCATTGGGAATCATCGACGCGATGCGGCGGCCCTCGGTCACGTCTGCTGTCGGGTCGTCACTTGTCCACAGCACCAGCGTCGGGGCGGTGATCGCACCGTATTCGGCTGGCCCGAGAAGGTTACGCGCCCGGATCTCGGGGTCCTGCAACGCCATAATGTCGCGCATGGCGGCGACGAATCCCGGTTGGCGATAGACCCGTTGGCGGCAGGCGACCAGGTCGTCGTAGTCCTTGGACTTGTCGGCCATCAGCCATTTGATCCGCGCTTGAACCGTCTCCCACGTCGGGTTCTCGGCGGCCGCCATGGACAGGCTGATAATCCGCTGCATCACCACCGGATCGGCCTGCGAGCCGCCGGCGGTATTGAGGACCAGCCGCTCGACCACGTCCGGATGATCAACGGCGGCGCGGGCCGCGACCCAGCCCCCAAGCGATTCGCCGCTCAGGCAGGCGCGATCAACACCGATAGTGCGCAGCACGGCCATCAGGTGCTCGACATAGTGACCGACTTCCAGCGGGTGACCGGGCTTGTCGGTGTAGCCGTGGCCCAGCATGTCGATCGACCAGGTCCAGAAATGGTCCGCGTGCGCCGCCAGATTGCGCACGTAGGCCTCGGCGTGGCCACCGGATCCATGCAACAGGATCAGCACCGGTTTGCCTGGATCGCCGGCACGCAGGTACCGGGTCCGCACTCCCCCGGCTCCTCCAGCCAGGAGATAACCCTGCGAAAACGCCACACCCTGGAGATCGCTCCAGATGCTCTCGAACTCCGCCACGGTTCCTCTCTGGGCTACAGGTCCGGAAATCTTGTTCTCGTTTTCGACTTACATCGTGTGCTAATATCGCACACCTATGTGCGATATATATAGAGCTTCGCTCTCGCATGAGGGTCTGTCAAGGCTGTGACGAGTTCGGGGACGGGTTCGCAGACCCTGGCCAGGGGACTGACTGCGCTGCAAATGGTGGCGGATTCCCCAAGCGGGCTCACGGTGCAACAGCTTGCCGACCAGGTCGGAGTGCATCGCACCATCGCCTATCGATTGCTTTCGACGTTGGCCGATTTCCGGTTGGTGGCCAAAGGAGAGGATGGGCGCTACCGGCCCGCGGCCGGCCTCGCCGTTCTGGGCGCCTCATTCGACCGCAACGTGCGCCAACTCAGTTTGCCGACGCTGCGCGCGCTGGCCGACGACCTCGGCACCACCGTGTCGTTGCTCATCGCCGAGGGCGACCAGCAGGTGGCGATCGCGGTCATCGTGCCCAGTCATGTCGCCTACCAACTCTCTTTCCACGAAGGCAGTCGATATCCGCTGAACCGAGGCGCCGCCGGGATCGCCTTGCTCGCGAGCATGCCTCCGCGCCCGGGAGAACGAGACCTGGTCGCCCGCGCGCGCGAACGCGGCTGGGTGACGACGTATGGGGAGATCGAACCGAACACCTATGGCCTGGCCGTGGCGGTCCACCGCCCGGCGCCCTCCCCGCCAACCTGCATCAACCTCATCTCGCACCGAGAAGACGTCGTGATGCGCGGAAAAGACGCGGTCATCAAAGCCGCACAGCAGTTGTCCGGGCTACTGAGCTGAAGGGATAACGGTCCATGTCGTGGGACCATGAAGTCGATGTCGTCGTGCTCGGCAGTGGCGGTGCCGCGCTCACAGCAGCACTGACCGCGGCCGTCGCCGGCTCCTCAGTGGAGATCTTCGAAAAAACCCCGACCGTCGGCGGGACCACCGCCGTGTCAGGTGGCATCGTGTGGATCCCCGCCCATAACCGTTCTCCCGGCGGTGAATTGACCGTGGCCGACGCATTGCAATACCTGCGCGCACAGTCTCTCGGCTCGATGGACGACGCGTTGGTCGAAACGTTCGTGCGAACCGGCCCGGCGATGCTCGACTTCGTCGAGGCACACAGCGGCGTGCGCTTCGAGATCGCGACCGGCTTCCCCGACTACCAGCCGGAGTTGCCGGGAGGACAACCGACCGGAGGCCGATCACTCAGCGCGGCTCCCTTCGACCTGACCCAATTGGGTGAGTGGGCCACCCAAATCACGTCATTTCCCGCCGACTGGTCCAACGTCGGTTTCGATGCCGAAACCCGGGCCCGCCTGCACGCAGCCATCGACGAACGAACCGGCCATCTGTGCGTCGCCGGCACCGCGCTGATAGCGGGGCTCCTCAAGGGTCTGCTGGATGCCGGAGTGACCCCTCATACCAACGCGCGCGCCGAAGAGCTCATTGCCGAGGACGCAGAGATCACCGGAGTACGGATCAACCTCCCGGGACGGAGCATGAGCGTGCGAGCCCGGCGCGGAGTAATCCTGGGCACCGGCGGCTTCGAATGGGATCCTGTTCTGGCGCAGGCCTTTCTGCGCGGCCCCATGCACGGCTCGGTCTCTCCGCCCAACAACACCGGGGACGGGCTGCGCATGGCGATGGCACACGGCGCAGACCTGGCCAACATGGGCGAAGCCTGGTGGGTGCCGATCGTGCAAATCCCCGGCGACACCATCGAAGGCAAGCAACGCAGCCGCAGCGTACGTCTGGAACGAACCCGCCCTAGGAGCATCATCGTGAACTCGGCAGGGCGCCGCTTTGTCAACGAAGCGTGCGATTACAACTCGATGGCCGGCGCTTTCCACTATCTGGATCCCCGCGGCGGGTATGTCAACGATCGCGGATGGATGGTGTTCGATTCGGTTCACCTGCAGCGCTACGGATTTCTGGGCATCGCACCCGGACAACCCGTTCCGGACTGGTTCTGCGAGTCGGCAGACCTTGCCGAGCTGGCGGCCAAGACCGGCATCAACGCTGACGGTTTGACCCGCACCGTCGAAGAATGGAACCGCCATGTGGCCGCCGGCGCCGATCCCGACTTCGGGCGCGGCTCAAGCGCCTACGACGGTTACTGGGGCGACGACAGCGCGACCACACTTGCCGGTAAGACCCTCGGCCCGATCGACACCGCCCCCTACTACGCGGTGCCGGTGTGCATAGGCGCGATGGGCACCAAGGGCGGACCGCGCACCGACCATGACGGCCGCGTCCTCCACGTCGGAGGTGAGCCGATACCGGGCCTGTTCGCCGCGGGCAACGCAATGGCCGGGGTGACCGGACGCGCCTACGGTGGTGCCGGCGGAACCCTGGGTCCGGCAATGGTTTTCGGCTACCGCGCAGGCCATGCCGCTGCTACCGGGAAGTCCGTTGACCTTCAGTAGCCGGCGCCGGACCGGTTCACTTCCTGAGGGGTAGCTCCACGCAAACGTGCGTGCCAACGGGAGTATCGAGGAAGACAAACACTCCCCCGGCGGCGTCCACCCGCGCCCGCTGCGACGCCAAACCGATGTGACCCTCGCCCAGGCGGCGCGCCACGGTCTTGTCGCTGAATCCCACACCGTCGTCGATCACATCCAAAACGCAGGTGCCATCGGTGATCCCAAGGCGGACTGAGGCATTGTGGGCCTGCGCATGTTGCACCAAATTGGACAGCAACTCACGCACCACGCCGAACACAATGAAGTCGACCTCACTGCGAATCGGGTAATCGATGTCGGTAGAGATCACGATACGCGAACGCTGCGCGGTAAACGCGGCCAGTTGCTGGACCGCGGCCCCCAACCCAGAGCATCCCTGCGATCGTAGGTGAGCTGTATGTGGCCCCGTCGACGGTCAAAACGCATGTGCAACGCCTCTACGAAAAGCTCGGCGTCAGCGATCGTGCGGCGGCCGTCGCCGAGGCGATGCGGCAAGGCCTCCTCAGCTAGCAGCCGACCAAGGGTCTGGCTCCCTGACTGCCGGCGGCTCCTCTGCCCGCCACAGTGCCTTGGCGAAGGACTCAGCCTCGGCCACCAGGTGGCGAGCCCGGCGTTCCACCTCGTAGAGGTGGAAGCCGCTGACGCCGCCGCCGATCAACTGTCGCCTTGCGAATACCAAGGGATCTACTCCAGAGGGGCGATTCGTACGGTAAGTAACCGCATTCACCAGGGTGGGGCCTTCTCCGGCGCTTGCTCGTTGCACCGCTTCGGCGACCAAATCACGAACCGCCTCAACGTTCTTGCCGTCGACCGACAGCACCGGCATGCCATGGCACTCTCGCACGTAGCTGTTCTGCGCGCACTGGGCACCTTGCGAATGTTCTCGACGACGAACACCACCGGAAGCCGCCGGGACACCGCGATGTTCGCGGCCGCGTTGAACTCGGCGGAGTTCGCGTCGCGATCCCCGATGACACACAGCGTGACTTTGCCTTCACCGGCCAGCGACTGCGAGTACGCGTCGCCGAGCGCCAACAAGGTTGATTGCCCCAAACTGGTTGAGGGAGAGGGCAAATGCTTCCATTCAGCAACGCGCGGGCTTTCGTCCGAACGGCTGCCCACACCACCAAGGCTTGGGCCGATCATCTCGGCGATGGCCAGGGCCAGCGGAAGGGCAAGACCAACCTGCTGCGCATGCCGGAAATGGGGGATGGTGGTGGTGATTATGCAGCCTGGTCGAAGCGCTGCAGTACTGCCGACAGCCACAGCCTCTTGGCCGAATGCCGGCCGCATAGCTCCGTTGAGCAGACCATCGATGCGGGCCTCCTCTAATGCCATGTCAAGCAGTCGCAATACCCACATCCGGCGGTACAGCTCCAGCTGGTCACGCACAAACGCCGGCGACGGTTCAGGTGTGCTAGTCATGTGCCGGGTCTCCTGACTTAGTGGATCTTGCTGGTGCCGGCCAGAACACGACGACGGATGAGGACCCGATCGTTGGCTGAGGTGACCGCCGAGTTGAACACAAACTCAAGTTAGAGCGGTTTAGCTCGGCATACCTCCGCCGATCGGTCCGTAAAGGTGATGAACGCCCGTTCCCCCGATCGGGGGACACGGCGACGCTTTCAGCCGTTCTTCTGAGTGTTCGGTGACAACAGCTGTTCGGCGGCCGTATAAGGGTCCTTATTGCCGTCAACAACTGCCTCGGCGAGCCGGTCGAGATCCGGCTGGGTCCGCAGCCGGGTTTGTGCCAGTGACAAGATCTGCGCTCGGGCGCGGGCGAGTCGGCGGGCACGACTGTCGGTGCGGTGGTGATCGTCGATGGCGGCCACCAGCTCCGCAACACCCTCATCCCGGGCGGCGATGAGACTGACGATCGGGGCCTGGGTTTCGGCCCGCAGATCCCGCACCGTCTGTTCGGCACCGTCTCGGTCGGCCTTGTTGACCACCACAATGTCGGCGACTTCCAGCACGCCCGCCTTGGCGGCTTGGATCGCGTCACCTGCCCCGGGATTGAGGATGACGACGGTCGGGTCGGCGACGGCGGCAATCTCGATCTCGGACTGCCCCACCCCCACCGTCTCCAGCAGGACCACGTGGTAACCAATGGCGCCCAGCAGCCGGATGGCCGCCGGAACCGCGGCGGCCAGACCCCCGATATGACCGCGGGTTGCCACCGAACGGATCAACACGTCGGAGTCGTTGATATGCGCGGCCATTCGAATTCGATCGCCCAGCAGCGCACCGCCACTGAACGGTGATGACGGGTCCACGGCCAACACTGCCACCCGGCATCCACGCTCCCGGTAGGCGCCGACCAGGGCAGCGATCGTCGTCGACTTACCCGCGCCCGGTGGGCCGGTGACGCCTATGACCAGGCCCGCGCGTACCGATGAGGGCCCGATAGTCGCCAGCACCTCCGCGCGATGCTCGCCCTCGACCAGACTGAGTAGCCGACCCGCCGCGCGCGGAGATCCGTTGCGCGCGCGGTCTATCAGGTCGGCGATAGTCATCTGCGTGCTAGGGAGCCGCGACCTCGATCACCGTCGCGGAGCCCATTCCGCCGCCCGCGCACATGGCCGCCACGCCGATTCCACCGCCGTAGAGACCCTTGCCCAGGACCACATCGTCGACCTGCGCCGGATCCAGCTCCTTAGCCGCTTCGGTGACCACGTGGCGCGCAAGGTCGAAAGCGGTGGTGTCGCGCAGCGTGCCCTTCCGGGCGGTGCCAATAGGGGTGCGCAGGGCGGACACGATGACAGCTTCGGGCACAGGTCTTCTCCAGTTCAGCGAGCACATTGCAGAGCTCGAAAGCCAACCGCACATTCACGAGAACACTATTCTCGCAGGCCGAGAGTGTGAGTTGCAAGGAGGGTCGCTCCCGCTCGCGAGCAGTCGCAGAATCGCACGTACCGGCGCCGCACAGTGCCATTCTGCGTCTGCTCGCCGCCACGGGGCGGAAGTGTGCCACCCTCGAGGCTTGAAGATCACTAGGAGGCGCGGCTTGCGATGGCGGGTGGAATAACTCAGCCGGAGGGGATGATCGCGGTCCCGGGCGGAAAAGTTTGGTTCACGCGGGTCGGTGGCGGGGCGGGCCTTCCGCTGCTTGCGATTCATGGAGGTCCCGGTCTACCGCACAACTATTTGCACTCGCTGGAACGCTTGGCCAATGAGCGTGAGGTCATCTTCTGGGATCAGCTCGGTTGCGGGAATTCCGAATGCCCGTCCAATGCTGAACTTTGGACAATGGAACGCTCGATGGCCGAAATGGACGCCGTAGTTAAGGCGCTTGGCCTGAACCGATTCCACATCTTCGGCAACTCGTGGGGCGGAATGCTGGCGCAACAGTACGTGCTCGACGTTACGTCCGGAGCTGTCAGCCTCACCATCTCGAACAGCATCGCCTCCATACCCGAATTCTCGAATATGGTGGCGCGCTTGAAATCTGACCTGGACTCAACAACCCAATCCGCGATTGACCGTCATGAAGCGGCCGGCACGACCTATTCGGCCGAATACCAGGCCGCCATCCGTACCTGGAACGAGACGTACCTTTGCCGCGTTCGTCCTTGGCCCGCCGAGCTCCAGGAAGCGTTCAGGAACATGGGCACCGAGATCTTCGAGACGATGTTCGGGCCGAGCGACTTTCACATCGTCGGGACCATCCGGAACTGGGACGTGTTCGAGCGGTTAGCCGAAATCGCATTGCCGACCCTGGTCCTGGCCGGCAGGTTCGACGAATGCGTGCCAGAACACATGAGGGAAATGCACCAGCGCATACCAGGTTCGCGGTTCGAGTTGTTCGAGTCGAGCGCTCACATGCCATTCATCGAGGAGCCAGAGCGTTTCGATCGGGTGATGCGTGAGTTCCTGCGGCTGAACGACTGACGTGTGAAGCATCAGTTCTTGCCCGCATTCAGTTTGGTGATGATGGACCGGAAGTCCTCGGTCGTGAACGACTGGTGCTCGGCCGACAGCGCATAGTCCAGGCTGGCAAGGACGGCGCGCTCCAGGTGAATGTTGAGCACCCGCTTCGTGCTTTCGACCGCCTGCTGGGGCAGCTCCATGATCCGATTCGCGCAGGTGATCGCTTCGGCGACCGGGTCGGCGACCATGTGGTTGGCCAATCCGAGTTCGACGGCCCGCTCCGCGCGAATGCGTGTGCCGGTCAGCGCGTACTCCTTGGCCAGCAGAAGACTGATGTGCAGCGGCCAGGTCAGGGGTCCGCCGTCGGCGGCCACCAGCCCCACCTGCACGTGCGGGTCGGCGAGGTAGGCGTCTTCGGCGATGTAGACGATGTCGCTCAGCGCCACCAGGCTGCAGCCAAGCCCGACCGCCGGCCCATTGACCGCCGCTACTACGGGGATTCGGCACCTCGCCATGCCCAGCACGATTTCGCGCCCGTCGCGGATGGTCTTGGCGCGCAGGTCGGCGTCCGAGGCCAGCTGCTCGAGATAGGCGAAATCGCCGCCAGCCGAAAAAGCCCTACCCGCCCCGGTGAGCACCGCGGCGCGGGCGGTGGGATCGTCGGTCAATCGCTGCCACAGCCCCGCGAGTCCGCTATGCAGACTGTCGTTGACCGAATTGAGCGAATCCGGCCGGTTCAGGGTGATGATCCGCAGTGCCCCCTCGGCACGGACGTCGATCTCGGTAGGCATGTCGTACACGTCAAACTCCCAATCCCAGGATTCGCGAGGCGATGATGTTCTTCTGTATCTGTGATGTCCCGCCCATCACGCTCTGCGCGCGGCTATACAGGTAGGCGCTCAGCAGGTCCGGGTCGCGGGTTCCTGCGACCGCCAGTGCGGCGTGCCCGACGGACTGCTCGACCCAGGTCATCAACAGCTTGTCCAACGATCCCTCGGGACCGTGCGAGACTCCGTCCAGCTGTTCCGAAAGCCGTCGCCGGACATGATGAGTCAGCATTTCCGACTGGACCGCCGCCCACGCGAGCTCTTCGGGCACCGGACCATCGTTGCGCGCGAACAGGTGCCGGACGAGCTTGCCGTATCGGGCCGCGTAGCCGAGCGTGGACGGCTCACGCTCGTGTCCGACGACGGTCATGGCGACCGCCCAACCGTCGCCGGGAGCCCCAACCATTCGGTCCGCAGGTACCTTTGCACCGTCGAAGAACACCTGACCGAATTCGTTGGTGACTCCGTTGATCATGCGAAGCGGGTGTTGTTGCACGCCAGGCTGTTTCATTTCCAGTACGAACGCCGACAGCCCACGGTGGCGTTTGGCTTCCGAGTCGGTGCGGGCCAGCAATAGACAGTAGTCAGCGACGTCGGAGTAGCTGGTCCAAATCTTATGCCCGTGCACAACGTAGGTGTCGCCCTCCCGCCGGGCGGTGGTGGTCAGCGATGCCAGATCCGAGCCGGCGCCGGGCTCACTGAAGCCCTGGCACCACCGCTCGGTGCCGTTGATGATGCCCGGCAGGAAGTGTCGACGCAGCTCTTCGCTGGCGTGCCTGCCGATGCCGTAGATCAGATAGCCCACGCTGGGGCGCGGCGGAGCACCGGCACGCGCCAGCTCTTCGTCCACGATGACGTCGTACACCGGCGGCAACTCCTGACCGCCGTACTCGCCGGGCCACGATAATCCGAAGAACCCTGCTTCATAGAGGGCCCGGTGCCACTGAGCCTGGCGGGTCCAGTACGCGTCACCGGAGCTGGGGAAGTCCTTGGCGTGCAACGACAGCCACGTTCGCAGCCGCTCGCGAAAGGCGGCTTCGTCGGGTGAGTCACGAAAGTCCAAAATCGATCTCCTCCAACGTTACGGGCCACAGTTCGGTCGATGTCAGCGCACGGCGCAGATAGACGTGAACCAGGCAGTCCCAGGTGTTGCCGGTGCCGCCGTGTACTTGCACGGCGGTCTCGCAGACGGTGCGAGTCGCGCGCGCGCAGTAGACCTTCGCGATTTGGGCGGCGCGGATGGCCTCGGCCGGCGCCAGTTCGTCGACCGCCCACGCGGCATGGCGCAGCACACTCACCGAACCTTCAATCAGTGCAAGGCTTTCGGCCAACATGTGTGCGACCGCTTGATAGGACCCGATCTGCTTTCCGTACTGCTCCCGGATTTTCGCGTAGTCGCAGGCGACGGCGTGCGCGCCACGGGCGATGCCCACGAGGTCTGCCGATGTGGTGACCAATGCAAGCGCCCGCCACTGCGCGGCATTCTCAGAGCTCACCTCGCCGAGAGTCACCGGCGATCCGGCCATGTCCGCTTCGGCCCGGGTCAAATCGGCGCCGGTGCGAACGGCGTCGAGATCTGTCTCCAGGATCGTGCTACCGGACAACGACAGGGCGCGGCGAGCGCCCCGGGCGTCGATCACCCGGCCGTCGACTGCCACGGTCGTTGCGCTGCTGTCGACGTCGATGCGGCGCACGAGATCGTCGGCCAATATCGGGCCGAGGAACGGTGCATCGACCACCCGGCGTCCCAATTCTTCAGCGACGATTGCTACTTCGACCCCCGAGGCCCCGTCGGAGCGCAGCGATCGCCAGCCGGTCATGCCGATCTGCTTGTCCAGACGGGCGATTCGATTCCCGTCCGCGAGATCCTGAACCGCGGCGGGTCCAAGATCATCGGCCAGCTTGGCGGCGGCGTCACGTAGTTGCTGTTGTTCAGCTGTCAGACGTACATCCATATAGCTCCTTGAGTACTCGGCGCAGCACCTTGCCCGAGGGCAGGCGAGGAATCTCAGGCACGAACACGACCCGGCTCACGCGTTTGTAGGATGCCAGCTTCTCGTCCACCCGCGTGGTCAGTTCGGCGGCGACCGCCTCCATGTCAATGGGTGCGCACGCCGCGACCGCGGCAACGACCGCTTCCCCGTTCATCTCGTCGGGAACGCCGAACACCGCGCAGTCTTTGACGGCCGGATGACCGTGCAGCACCGTCTCGATCTCGGCGGGCGCGACCTGGAAACCGCGCACTTTGATCATTTCTTTCAGGCGGTCGGTGATCCGCAGCCAACCGTCGGTGTCGAGCCAGCCGACATCCCCGGTCCGGTACCAGCCGTCGCGAATCGCCTCATCGGTCGCTTCGGCCGGCAGATAGCCGGCCATGAGCGACATCGACCGGGCCTGGATCTCACCGACCTCCCCTGGGCAGACCGGCTCGCCGGTCTGCAGCGAAACCACCCGCAGTTCCACACCGGGTACGGCACGCCCGACAGCGTCAAGCCGGGCACCCTCGATCGGATTACAGGCGATCACAGGCAGTTCCGTGGTCCCGTAGGCGGGCACCCAACCGACGCCGGTGCGCCGGGTAACGGTCTCGGCGACCTCGGCGCTGACCGGCGTCGCACCCCACATTAGGAAGCGCAGCGAAGACAGGTCATAAGACTCGAGGTTGGGATGCGAGGCGATGGCCAAGGCGATGGGTGCGACGGCCATTTCGACTGTAATGCGGTCAGTTTCGATGTGATGCAGCATTTTGTCGACGTCGAATCGACGATGCAACCGCATGCAGGCGCCGGTCCGCAGCGCCGTGAGGGTGTTCAGCAGACCGAGGATGTGTGACGGCGGCGTGGCAATTTGAATCCGGTCGCGCCGCGTGAGCTGCAACGCTTCGCGCCAGTGCCGCACGGCCGCATCCAACGAGGCGTGCGTGTGCCGGACGGCCTTCGGCAGCCCGGTGGTCCCGGAACTGAACACCAGCACCGCGTCGCCATGCGGTGGCGGTGAGCAGGATGTCGGCTCACCGGGAGTAATCGGTTCGTCGAGGTGCAGCATCGGCATCAGGCCCGCCAGTACCGGATGGTCCCCGACAGCGTGCGGCGGACTGGTCAGCCCAAGCGCGTGGTCGACCTCGTCACGCTTCCAAGCGGGGCTGATGAGCACCGCTGTTGCACCCAGCCGCCAGATCGCAAGGAAGGCAGCGACGAACTCTGGCCGGTTGGAGGCCATGACAGCGACCCGTTGACCTGCGGTGACACCGCTATTCGCCAGGGTCGCGGCCCAGCCGTCGGCTAACGCGTCGAGCTGAGGCAGGCTGAATCGCCGTTCCTCGAACACGACCGCGGCCGGCTCGGTCACGTCCCGTCCTTCCCTGACAGGCCGGGCTGACCCGACATCCACAGTCTTGAGAAGATCCTATCGCTCTGTGAGAATAGTATTCTCTATAGTGAAGAATGCAAGTACGGGAGGGGCAGTCATGGTGACGGTCACCCGGATCATCGAGGAGACCCCAGGGGTGACAGATCCCGCATCAAACGACTCGGGGGCCGGCACGGTGACGATCCATCTGGACCGCAAGAAGGTCTCGGTGCCACTGGTCCCCGGCGAAACTCTATTGGAGAGCGCGCGGCGGGCCGGCCTGGAGCCGCCGTTCAGTTGTGAGGCCGGCAATTGCGGCACGTGCATGGCCAGGCTCGTCGAGGGCCATGCAACCATGCGGGTCAACGACGCTCTCGAAGACGATGAAGTGGCCGAGGGCTACATTCTGACGTGCCAGGGCGTACCGGACACGTCTTCGGTCACGGTGCACTACGAATAGCAGTCACTTAAGGAGCGGCGACGATGGCCAAGGGCATCATTCTCGTTGAGAGTCGACCCAGTTCGCCTGACCGGGATCAGGAGTACAACACCTGGTACGACGAAGTACACCTGGGCGAACTCGTGGCCCTCGACGGATTCGTCTCCGCGCGGCGCCTGCGCCCGGTCGATGGCGACGGGCCGTACGTCGCTATCTATGAGGTCGAGGGCGACAATCTTCAGGCCGTCTTGGACAACATGATCGCCAACGCCGGCCAGCTACACATGTCTGATGCCCTGCAGTTCGATCCGCCGCCGATCATGCGACTGCTCGAGGTCACCACCGAACACGGCGGCTAGCTGTCCTAGCCCCTGGCCTCGAACGTGACGCTGCGATCACCCCGGGGTCCGAACGTGACTACAGCGTCACGCTGGGAGTGCTTGAGGGAACACCTCATTCGTCGAATTAGTGCCCTTCGTCGAGATCGGCGATCAACCCGGGGGCTTCGGGATGCCAGTCCAGCTCTTTCTGTGTGAGAGCGTTTGAGGTCGGGTTGTCCAGAGCCGCGAAGACTGCGCTCGGCCGCCCAAGCCACGGCGCAGGCCTGGGCCGCCGCCCAGCCCAGTCGAATCATCATCGGCTATACGACGGGCCTGATCGTCACCCCGGCGGTGCGCCAGTTGCGCCGCGAGCATCCGGACGCAGACGTGCAAGTCATGCACTTGGACTGGGACCAAGCGCGCAACGCGCTGCTCGACCATCGGGTGGACGCGGTCGTGACCCGGCTGCCATTCCGCACCGACCAGCTCCACGTGACGGTCCTCTATGACGAGCCTCGGGTGCTGGCGGTGCCCATCGACCATCGGCTGGCAGGCAGGGAATCGGTCACCCTTGACGACATCGCCGACGAGCCCATGCCGCGGGTGCGACACTCCGATCCGGCCTGGAGTGCCTTCTGGCGCATCGATCCTCGTCCCGATGGGCGCCGAGCACCCGACGGTCCTTTCATCGAAGCGCTCGAGGACAAGTTCGAACTCATTGCGGCCGGGCAGGCGGTGGCCGTCACCGCCGGCTTTCACGGCAACAGCCTGCGGCCGGATATCACTACGGTCCCTTTGGAAGGGGTCGAACCCAGCCATGTCGTATTGGCGACCCGCGCCGGAGATCGCAGCCGTCTGGTGGCGGCGTTCCGCAAGCTCGCCGAAGCCCACCTCACCGGTCCGGACGAGGAAGCCTCATGCTCGAGCGGCGTCCCTGCGAGTTAGCCGTCAGCTGTGGATTGCGGCGGAAGGGGTGTGATCGGTCTCGCCCGGCAGGTGCGCCGTCATGGCGATCACCTCCTGCGGCGTGAACACCACGCGGCGCCCGGTGTGGGCGTCGTCGCCGGCACTAGCGGCGTCCCAGCACACGGTGGCGGTGCCGGACAGCTGAAGCGTTGCGCCGCTACGAAAGTCGGCGAAGAAGAGCGCGGCAGTGGGGTCGACAAAAAGATTGCCAAAGCTGTTGAACATGTTGTTGCCCGGATAGTCGGGCCACCACAAGCGATCGGGCGCAACGCGGACGAAACCGGCCGGACCGCCTCGGTGGGACGCATCATTGCCGGAGTCGGGATGGGTGGTGCCCAAAAAGAACGTGTCTGCGGCCTGCACGAGGCGAATGTCCTCTGATCGCAACGCATTGCCGCGGGACACATGCGGGAGGCGGTCGTCCGCGTTTGTTGGGCCGACATGCAGACGTCTCTGCTGAATGTATTGCGGGCAATTGCCGTAAGCCTGCTCGACCTCGATCGACAGCCCGCTGGCGCCGGCAAAGGTGATGGCGCCGTTGATGCGTACGCGGCGTCGGGTGGCGAAGTCGATGACGATCATTCCGATCGGCTGGTCGGCTGGCAACGCGTGCAAGGGGTCTGCGGCGGGCGGGATGGAGTCGATCAGCAGCCTGGTCGGTGAAGCGACCCGCAGGAAGCCGGGGCGCCCCAGCAGTGGCGAAATCCATAGTCGGCCGGTTCGGTCCCGGGCGGTGATGGCGGCGAACGTTGCCTTGGCGACAAACGCACTGACCCCGGCGCGTAACTCGCCACCCGCGACCATCGGCGCCAGACGGGCCGCTTGTGTTTGCACGCCAGCCTGTCGCTGGACCGCTAGCTCGCCGGGGTGGAATCCCAGCGGGGCGGGCCGACGCTTATCTTCCATCGATCGGCCTTCCGGGTCAGAACGAGACCATAGTCAGTCGGTGTCAACGAGCTCCAGCGAATGGAACTCTATTTACCCGTTTAAATATTTCCGCGTGAAACACACCTCGAACGTGACTGCAGCGTCACGCTCGGGCGGTGTCGTCAGCCAATTTCGGCGGCGGCCGATAGTCAGGCTCATAGCCGGAAACACGGATGGGGCTACCGACGAGGCGGAAATCGCCTGCGGTCACCACCACTTCCGGTGTGGCTCGCAGCGCCTCCGGCAGCGTCCTGACGGCCGCCGCCGGAACTCCGAGTGGACGCAGTCGCCGTTCCCAGCCGGCGGCGGTGTCGGTCGCCAGCATCGCTGTGACGACGGCCAGTACCTCATCGCGGCGCGCCACCCGTTCGGCCATCGTTTCGAAACCGCCGATACCCGCCTCGGCGGCAAAGGATTTCCAGAAACCGTCATGCGTGATGAACAGTGCCATATACCCTTCCGCGGTCGGGAAGAGCTGGGCCGGAACGTAATACGAATGCGCACCGTTTGGCTGGCGCTGCGGTTCGACGCCGTCGTTCAGGTAGGCGGAGGCATGGTAGTTGAGCTGCGACAGCATGACGTCGCGCAGCGACACATCCACTTGCCCTCCCGTGCCGGAGACGATCTTGGCCAGTAATCCAAGCGCCGCGCACATACCGGTGGAGTTATCCGCCGAAGAATAGCCGGGCAGCGTCGGCGGGCCCTCCGGTTCGCCCGTCATCGCGGCAATACCTGTGGCTGCCTGAATCACGTAATCGAAAGCCGGGTCGTCACCGCCGTTCAGGCCGAAGCCGGTGATCGCCACGCAGACAATCTGCTCGTTCCAGCGTCGCAGCAACTCGTACGTGAGCCCCAGCCGGCGGATGGCCGATGGTTTCAGGTTCACCATCAGCGCGTGGGATTCCGCAACCAGTTCGCCCAAGCGTTGTTGTCCAGCATCGGAATTCAGGTCTAAGCAGATGCTGGACTTGTTGCGGTTGAGGCTGGCGAAATAGCTCGGCCCGACGCCACGGGAGATCTCACCGCCACGCGGCTCGATCTTGGTGACCTCGGCGCCAAGATCGGCGAGCAGCATGGTTGCGTACGGAGCGGCCAGCATGGTGCCGACTTCGAGGATCCGTATCCCCGCCAGCGGCCCGGCGTTTCCCGGTATCACCGCAATTCCATTGCGAGAGAAGCGATCATTTCGCGCGTTCGGCGTTTGGAGGCGATGAGCTCGTCGCGGCCGTCGCCGATTGGCAGTAACCGCACCGACAGATCAGTCACGCCGGCGTCGGCGAATCGGCGCAACCTGGCCAGGATTGCGGCCTCGTCGCCGGCCGCGCAGATGTCGCCCACGTCCTTCGCGTCGCCGTATCCGAGCAGACGCTGATAGTTGGGCGAAACTTCGGCCTCCCCCAGAATCCGGTTCGCGCGCTCGCGCGCGGCGTCGACTTCACCTGCGCCGCAAAGACATACTGGGACACCGGCGACAATGCGCGGAGCCGGGCGCCCAGCGTTGTCGGCGGCCTTGGTGATCCGCGGCACGACGTGCTCGGCGACGGCCCGTTCATCGGCCATCCACAGCACGGTGCCGTCGGCCCGCTCGCCGGCAATTGTCAGCATCACCGGCCCGAGCGCCGCGACCAACACCGGTAACGGTGCCACGGGACCCAGATCGAGCGGGTTGTGCACTCTGAAGGTGTCGTTCTCCACGTCGACCGGGCCAGGGTTGGCGAATGCGGCGTGCAGCACTTCGAGGTAGTCCCGGGTGTATGCGGCTGGCCGCTCGTAGGGAAGCCCGAGCATGTCGTCCACGATCCAGTGGTGCGACGGTCCGACGCCCAGCACCAGTCGGCCGCCGGTAGCAGCGTGCACCGATAAAGCCTGACGGGCCAACGCAATCGGGTGCTGCGCCTGCAGCGGTACGACCGCGGTGCCCAGTTCGATCCGGCTGCTGCGAGTCCCCAGCAGGGTTACGGCGACCAGCGCGTCGAAGTCGTTGGGGATTTGCGGGATCCAGACAGTGTCCAGGCCTGCGGTCTCGGCCCAGTCGATGTCGGCCAGCATCCGGGTGACCTTTCGCGCGGAATCGCCGCGCTCGGGTCCGATCATCACTCCGAGGCGCACTGTTCCTCCGCGGCGGGTTCCGGTGTGCCGGTCAGTGCGCGGATCTCGCGCACAAGCACGTCGAGCGGTGTCCCGGTGGGAAACACCGCGGCGGCACCGACGGACAGCAGCTTAGGTACGTCAGCGTGCGGGATCGTTCCCCCGACGACGACGGCGATGTCAGCGGCGTCGGCGGCGCGCAATGCTTCGATCGTGCGCGCGGTGAGCGCCAGGTGAGCACCGGACAGGATGCTCAAGCCCACGACGGCTACGTCTTCCTGGACGGCGATCGAGGCGATGTCTTCGATGCGCTGCCGGATACCGGTGTAGATCACCTCAAAGCCGGCGTCGCGCAAGGTGCGGGCGACGATTTTGGCACCACGGTCGTGTCCGTCCAGGCCGGGCTTGGCAACCAGAATCCGAACGGCCATCTAGAACACCACCGGTTGCTGGAATTCGCCCCACACCGCTTTGAGCGCGGAGACCATTTCACCGACCGTGCAGTAGACATTGGCGCAGTCGATCAGCTTGTGCATCAGGTTGTCGTTTCCTTCGGCGGCACGCGACAGTGCCGCAAGACTGGATTTGACTGCGGCCGAGTCTCTTTCGGCCTTTACCTTGGAGAGCCGCTTGAGCTGCAGATCGCGGCCCTCGGCGTCGAGCTCGTAGGTGACGACATCTGGCTCGGGCTCCTCGGACACGAATCGGTTGACCCCGACAACGGGGCGGGTGCCCGCTTCGATGTCCTGATGCATCCGAAAGGCTTCGTCGGCGATCAGGCCCTGCAGATAGCCGTCCTCGATCGCGCTGACCATCCCGCCGTGCCGCTCGAGGTCATCCATGATCTCGACTATGCGGGCTTCGGTCGCGTCGGTGAGCGCCTCGACGAAGTAGGAGCCGCCCAGCGGGTCGGCGACGCTGGCCACACCGCTTTCGTAGGCCAGGATCTGCTGGGTGCGCAACGCCAGCGTCGTCGACTCCTCGGTGGGCAGTGCGAACGGTTCGTCCCAGGCCGCGGTGAACATCGACTGGACGCCGCCCAATACCGCGGCCATCGCCTCGTAGGCCACCCGCACGACGTTGTTGTGCGCCTGTGGCGCATACAGCGACGCGCCGCCACACACGCAGCCGAAGCGGAACATCGACGCCTTGTCCGTCACTGGCTTATCCGGGGCCCCGTAGCGTTCCCGCACGATCGTCGCCCAGCGCCGGCGCCCCGCCCGGTACTTGGCGATCTCTTCGAAGAAATCGCCGTGCGTATAGAAGAAGAACGAGATCTGCGGCGCGAACTGGTCGATCGTCATCCGGCCCCGTTGCACCACGGTGTCGCAATAGGTGACACCGTCGGCCAGGGTGAACGCCATCTCTTGCACCGCGTTGGCCCCGGCGTCGCGGAAATGCGCCCCGGCCACCGAGATGGCGTTGAATTTCGGGACCTCGGCCGCGCAAAACTCGATGGTGTCGGCAATCAGCCGGAGCGATGGCTCGGGTGGCCAGATCCAGGTGCCGCGGGAGGCGTACTCCTTGAGGATGTCGTTCTGGATGGTGCCGGTGAGCTTGGCCCGGGATATCCCTTTTCGTTCGGCGGCGGCGACGTAGAACGCGAGCAGGATCGCCGCCGTTCCGTTGATCGTCATGCTGGTGCTGATCCGGTCCAGCGGGATGCCGTCGAACAGGATCTCGGCGTCGGCCAGCGTGTCCACCGCGACGCCGACCCGGCCGACCTCCTCGCCGAACTCGGGGTCGTCGGAGTCGTATCCGCACTGGGTAGGCAGATCGAGCGCCACCGACAGCCCCGTCCCTCCCTGTTCCAGCAGGTAGCGGTAACGGCGGTTGGATTCCTCGGCGGTGCCGAAACCCGAATATTGGCGGAACGTCCAGAGCTTGCCGCGGTAGCCGGACGCGAAGTTGCCCCGGGTGAAGGGGAAGTCCCCCGGCGGCGGGGGCTGCGCGGTTACATCCCCCGGCCCGTATGCCGGCGCAAGCGGAATGCCGGATGGTGTCTGAGCAGCGTTATCCATCGATGAATAACGTACTTGCAAAAAAAGAGAATGCCAATACCGCATGGCTGACCTGGCCGAACAGCCACGCGCAGGTCGACTTCTGAGCCGAATCGGCCGGCCGTCGACGCTACGCCCGACAGAGGATTTCGCCGTGTGGGATCGCCAGCCAACCGTCCGGGGCGCCGGCCCAGGCTCGCCATGCCGCCGAGATCTCATCGAGCTGCGCGGTGGTGGCCAAACCTAGACGCAGCAGTTGGCGAGCCACACTCGAGTGGAGAATCCGATCGGCCCACATGCCTCCCCACCATTCGCGGGTCGCGGCCGTCGCGTAGCACCACAGGCTGCCCGTGGGCGTGATGTCGCCGAATCCCGCCTGCTGGGCCCAGGAAAGCAACCGCCGGCCCGCATCCGGTTCCCCGCGGTTGGCCCGAGCCGCTCGTCGGTAGAGGTCTCGCCACAGATCCAGCCCCGGAAGCTGGGGGAACCAAATGAACCCCGAGTAGTCGGCGTCTCTGGCCGCCACAATGCCGCCCGGCGCACACACCCGCCTCATCTCCCGCAGCGCCCCCACCGGATCGGCCACATGCTGCAGCACTTGGTGCGCATGGACGATATCGAATGTGTCGTCGGGAAAGTCGAGCTTGTGCAGGTCGGCGACCAGGAACGAAACATTTGTCAGGTTGCGCCGCTGGGCCTCGGCGCGGGCCACGTTCAGGGCGTCGGCGGATAGGTCGATGGCCGTGACCGATCCGGGCGCGACCCGGGCGGCGAAGTCGGCGGTGATCGTCCCGGGGCCGAATCCGACGTCCAGCACCGACAAACCCGGCTTGAGGTAAGGCAGCAAGTAGGCCGCGGAGTCCTCCGCGGTGCGTCGCTGGTGACCGCGTAGCACCGACTCGTGATGTCCGTGGGTATAGGTGGCCCGATGTTCGTCCTTCATTGTGCGGCCCCTTGGATTAGCGCGTCCTGCGCATCTCAGCCTACAGCGTAGGGACCATAATATGAAATAGTTGTCTCGCTATATGAGACGTGCTAGTCGACCGGGACGTTGAGGATCGGACGGTCGTCGGCGGCCCCTGGACCGTTGAAATGCCACCACTCGCCCGGATACACGGCCAACCCGCCGTAGTTCATGGCATCCCGCAGCCGCGCCCGGTTGGCCTGAGCCTCGGTGCTGACGCCCTGGGTCGCGAATGCCGTTGCTCGCGAAGTGAAGTCATCGAAATCGGCACCCATGTCGGCCAGGCAAAGTCCGTGCGCGTGCCGCTCGGTCGGACACTGCTGCTCTACGCTGGTGAATGTCACGTCTACCGAGCGCCCCGACTCGTGGCTGTGCGCGTACTGACCCGGGCGTGCGACCCAGGCCGGGTTCGGGACCACGTTGAACATCTTGACCTGAACGTCGTGGGGCCGGTAGCAGTCCCAGAAGACCAGCACGTGACCCTGCGGGCGCAGAGCGGCGGCGGCAGCAGCGAGTCCGGGACCCATCGATTGGTGCACCAGGCATCGGGCGTCAGACGGGTACAACTGCGTGCCGGTGAAATTATTTGTCGTCGCGTAGCGCAGGTCGATCACGGCGTCGGGAACAACGCTTCGCACATCGACGAACCCTGCCGCGCGCGCGGCGTCGCTGACCGGCGGCACACCGGGGCTGGCCCCGGCCAGGGGGGCGTTGCAGGCTGCACCGCACACCGAGACCAGCCCAATAGCGACCGCCACCCGGAGGACCCACGCGAGACGCATTCGGTCATTGTCCTGGTTGGTCGGTCCGCAGCGGGTTATGTACTACGTGATGTCGCCGTCGACATAGCGCTGGAGATTGGGCGCGATCGCCGCCACCACCGCGTCGTCGGGCATCGACGCGATCGGCTCGATCTTCCAGACGTAGCGCAGCAACGCGAAGCCGATCAGCTGGCTGGCGATCAGGCCGCTGCGACGCAGCCGCTCGTCCTCGTCGTCTCCCAGGGTCGATTCGCCTATCAGACCGCGTTCCACGATCAGCCGTAATTTGTCCCGCGTCTGGGTTTCGTGGGCCGCGGTGAGCACCACCGCCCGCAGAGCAGGACCGATGTCCTCGTCAGTCCAGGCGTCCAGCACATTGCGGATCAGTTGCCGGCCCAGGTCGGCCTTTGGCGTCGACCACGTCCTGACGACAGAGTCAAGCCACTTCTGTGGCGGCGCGGTGGCGGCGTCGAGCAGGCCCTCCTTGGAGCCGAAGTAGTGGTAGATCAGCGCCGGGTCGACGTCCGCGAGCCGGGCGACGGCCCGGATTGCCGTGCCGGCCCAGCCGTGTTTGGCGAATTCGCTGCGGGCGGCGGCCAGAATGCGCGCTGCCAGTACGCCGCGCTCGTCACGCGGACCCGGGGTGACTGATCGCTGCGGCATCGCCTCACCATACCGCGAAGTTTCATCTTGCGTTGAGACTAGTTTCAACGTAGCGTGAAACTGTGAATGAGACGCTCAACGGTCCGCAGACCACCGGACGGCAATACCGCAACCTCAGCGAGCCGCAGTACGCGTCGCGCAGCGACATCAACACTGCGATCGGCATGCGAGACGGCGCAACGCTTTTGGCCGACATTCATCGGCCCAATTCTGACGGACGCTTCCCCGCGTTGCTGGCCGCCTCACCCTACCCGCGGCAGATGCAGGACCTCGGCGCTCCGGCCGGCTTCATCGAGGCCGGCGTGACGGACTTCTGGGTACCACGCGGCTATGTGCACGTCATCGCCAATCTGCGCGGCACCTGCGGCTCGGGCGGCACTTTCACCTTCTTCGACGCGCAGGAACGCCACGACGTGCACGATCTCGTCGAGTGGGTCGCGGCTCAACCGTGGTGCGACGGCAACGTCGGCATGATCGGCATCTCCTACTTCGCGATGACCCAACTCGAAGCAGCCGTCGAGCGGCCGCCACACCTCAAAGCGATTTTCCCCCTTGCCGTGACGAGCGACCTCTATGAAGGCGCCAACCACCACGGGCTATTGAGTTCGTCTTTCATTACACCGTTCCTCGCCATGATGGGCCTGACCTCTGACCGCAGCGACAAGCTGTGGCGCAGCAAGCCGGTCAGTCTGGCGCGCCGCGTATTGAACACCCCACGCGTGCATAAGAAATTCGAGACCTCCAACGGCGAGGCGGCGGTCACCATGCTGCGCCAACTTCTCAGATTGCCGCACAATCCGCACCCGTGGGACCAGTTGTGGCAGGAGGCCGCCGTCAAACACCCCACTCGCGACGAGTGGTGGGAGCAGCGAAATCTGTTGCCGTTGCTCAAAGAAATCGATATTCCGGTGTACCTGGGATGCGACTGGGACAATGTGCCGCTGCACCTTCCTTCGACGTTCGCTACGTGGAAAGGACTGTCGCACAACGCATGTGTGCGCATGGGCATGCTTGGCAAGTTCGGGCTGACGTGGCCCTGGGAAAGCATGCACACCGAGGCGCTGGCCTGGTATGACCACTGGCTGAAGGGCCGCGAGACGGGGATCACCGACGGGCCACCGGTCCGGTACTTCCTGCCCGGCGCCGAAGAGTGGCGAACCGCCGACTGCTGGCCGCCGTCGCAAGCTCCGCATCGTGAACTGGCCCTGCGCGCCGACGGCAGTTTGGACGAGAACGAAGGCGAGCCGGGCAGCCGCGAATTCATGGTCTTGGGGTTCGGGCTGGGTCGCATCAAACCCAGCGAGATCGATCCGCCGTCGATGCTGACCTGGACCAGCGCGCCACTGAGCCAGGACGTCGATGTGGTCGGCGACATCGAGCTGCGGCTGGTCGCCTCGGCGACGGCGATCGACACCGCGTGGATGGCAATGCTGCAGGACGTGGCGCCCGACGGGGAAACGACCGATGTCACCGCGGGCTGGTTGCGCGCCAGCTTGCGCGAGGTCGACGGGGCGGCCAGCAGGCCCGGCGCGCCGGCGTTGCCCTGCCGCAACCCACAGGCGGTGCCGCTGCGCGAGGACGTCGTGTATCGAATCCCGTTGGTACCCAATGCTCGGCGGTTCAAGGCCGGCCATCACATTCGCCTGACCCTGACCAGCGACGACCAGGACCCGTCGACGCCGGCGATCATGAACTTCCGGCATGCCAGCGTCGGTACCAGCAGCCTGAACACGGTGCGATCGTCGTCGCGGCTACTGATTCCGGTGCTCGCCTAATCGACTGGCAAAAGGATGGGCAGAGCGTTGCTCAATAGCGGCTTACCGACGCTCAAAGGTGCGCACAATAGGACCGAGGTAGTGAGGACACGGAAGTGAGAAGCATATGGCCGCCGACCCGCAGTGCGCCCGCTGCAAACAGCCCATCGAAGCAGGATGGCTCTACGTGACTGCGCATCGCCGTGGCCAAGCCGAGAGATCCGAAGACGGCGCAGCATTTATCCATGTGCCCGGCGAATGCCCGCAGCCTGGGGAGCACGCTCCGCGGAGCTAGTGCCGAACCGGGTAGGACAGGTGGCCGTTGAACGCCGGATCGAGTGCTGCGCCGCGTCAGCCCGGAGATCGTCACCGAAGGACTTGTTCATGGTACGACGCCTCTTGAGGCGATATACGCGACCATGTGACTATTGCCTCAATGAAGGACCTTCAAGGCAAGGTGGCGGTCGTAACCGGAGGAGCCGGAGGCATCGGCCAGGCCATGGGCAGGCGTTTCGGCCAGAAGGGCATGAAGGTGGTGCTGGCCGACGTCGTCGCCGAACCGCTGGACGAGGCGACCCGGGCACTCGCGGGCGAGGACATCGAGGTGGCCGGCGTGGTCACCGACGTTACCGACTATTCCTCGGTCGAGTCGCTGGCCAAGGAGGCGCTCTATCGCTTCGGTGCCGTGCACGTGGTTTGCAACAACGCCGGCACAGGCGGGGTCTCAGAGGGCTACATGTGGGAACACGACCTGGCCGACTGGCGCTGGGGAATCGAGGTCAACGTGCTGGGCGTCGTCCACGGCATCAAGGCCTTCGTGCCAATCCTGCTCGAGCAGGGCGAGGGACACGTGGTCAACACCTGCTCGGGCAACGGCGGGTTCGCGCCGATTGCTCGGGGGGCCATGGGCGGGCCGGCCACGGCGGTCTACCCGATGACCAAGGCCGCAGTGCTCTGCCTGACCGAGAGCCTCTACACCCACCTGGAGATGACAGGGACGCGGGTGCGGGCGCATGTCCTTTTCCCCAGCGGCTTCCTGAACACAGGCATATGGGAGTCGTGGCGGCACCGGCCGGAGCGCTACGCCGCGACTCAGGAACGCCGGACACCCGAGCAGACTCTGGCAGAGGTCGTGGCTCGCTTCGAGGCCGCCGGCGGCCGCGTCGAGTTCACCCCGCTCGAGACGGTCGCTGACCAGGTGGTGGAGGGAATCCGGGCAGACCGCTTCTGGATGATGGGTCCACCCACGCCGGCCGAGGAGGTCGTGAGCCGCAAGGCGGCATCGATTCTCACTCGAGGCGCCCCCGACTACCTGGTCGACGTCCTCGGCCAGCATGCCAAGAGGGAGCCAGAAACCGAAGGAGGAAAGCGTTGAGCACCACCGCAGTCCGGTATGGTCCCCGCCCACCCGAGGCGCAAGTCGACCACGAGATCGACGCGACCAAGGCGCCCATCGCCACCGAGGCGGTGACCGTCACGTACCTCACCGATCCGGAGATTGTCGCGGCCGTGCTGCCCAAGCCACTGGAGCCGGCGGCCGAACCACTGGTGCGGGTCCAGCTTCAGCGGGTCCGGATAGCCGGCAGGCCGCCGTTCGGGTCGGCAGTGTTTTCGGTGACCGCCCGGCACGGCGAACTCCGGGGCGACTACCCCCTCTTTATGCCCCAATCCACCGAACAGTCGGTCACGGGTGGGCGCGAAACGTTCGGCGAGCCCAAGAAACTGGCCCACATCGAGGTGGAGCGCGACGGCGACCGCGTCACCGGCACCGTTGACCGGCTGGGTTATGAGCTCATAAGAGTGAAAGGCCAGGTCGCCGGCCCGGCGGAGTTGCCGCCCGACCAGGTGAACACCGAGTTCTACTTCAAATTCCTGCGCGCCCCCGACGGCAACGGCATCACCGACCCTCACCTGGTCTACGGCGAATACCACCGACACTACGAGCTGCTCGAGAACATCGACGGCACCCTCGAGTTGGGAGAGTCGCCCCTTGACCCGGTGGCCGACATCGTGATCCGCCAGATCAGGTCGATCACCTGGTGCCGCCGGCGCACCATCCAGGTGGGGCGGATCGCGGCGCGGGTGCCTCAGGAGTGGCTGCTGCCGTACGTGCACCAGCGCTACGACGACGTGGCCCTGTCCGCCGCCCGCGGCCCCGAGCCGGCGCGGGTCTAGCGCATGGACCGATACACGGTCATCTCGGCTGACTGCCACGCCGGCGCCGACCTGCTCGACTACCGCGAGTACCTCGATCCGCAGTACAGGGACGAGTTTGACGGCTGGGCGAAGACGTTCGTGAACCCGTTCGGCGACCTTACCGAGCCCGACGCCGAGCGCAACTGGAACAGCGATCGGCGCAACTGTGAGCTGGATCGGGAAGGCATCGCGGGGGAGGTCCTTTTCCCCAATACCGTGCCGCCGTTCTTTCCCCAGGCGAGCCTGGCCGCCCCCCCGCCGGAGACCGCCCGGGAGCTCGAGCTGCGCTGGGCCGGCCTGCGTGCGCACAATCGCTGGCTGGCCGACTTCTGCTCCTTGTCGCCCGAGCGGCGCGCCGGGGTAGGCCAGATCCTGCTCGGGGACCTCGACCAAGCCGTCGCCGAGCTGGCACAGATCGTCAAGCTGGGGCTGCGCGGCGGTGTGCTACTGCCCGGGGTCGCCCCCGGTACTGGCATCGCCCCGCTCTACGCCGAGCACTGGGAGCCGCTCTGGGCGGCGTGCGAGGAGGCGGGCTTGGTGGTCAACCACCACGGCGGCAACGCCGGACCAAGCCCAACCGACGGGTGGGGTAGCTCGTTCGCGGTGTGGGTGTACGAGACCCACTGGTGGGCGCACCGGGCACTGTGGCACCTGATCTTCAGCGGCGCACTCGATCGCCATCCGGACCTCACCCTGGTCTTCACCGAGCAGGGCACCGGGTGGATACCGGCGACCCTCGACTCGCTCGACGTGGCGGCGGCCCGTTACGGGCGACCGAACTCGGCGATCGCCCGCTTCGCCGGGCCCACCGCCGGCTCGCTGACCCTTAGGCCCAGCGAGTACTGGGCCCGCCAGTGTTACGTCGGTGCCAGCTTCCTTCGCCCGGTCGAATGTGCCGAGCGCCACCGAATCGGCGTC
Organism: uncultured Actinomycetota bacterium; assembly: GCA_963784665.1. Taxonomy (GTDB): domain Bacteria; phylum Actinomycetota; class Actinomycetes; order Mycobacteriales; family Mycobacteriaceae; genus Mycobacterium. The sequence goes on along the minus strand of CAWASA010000010.1, from coordinate 156,033 downwards.
GACCGGATCATGTGGGGAAGCGACTACCCGCACTTGGAGGGCACCGCTCCCTACACCCGGGAGGCGCTGCGCCACACCTTCAGCGGCGTCGCGACCGACGAGGTGGCGTCCATGGTGGGCGGGAATGCGGCGGCCGTCTACGGCTTCGACCTCGAGGCCCTCGCACCCCTCGCCGACCGAATCGGCCCGACCGTGGCCGAGGTCGCCGAGCCGCTGGCGGCCGTGCCCGCCGATGCGAGCAGCACCGTCTTCGAGCCCGACCCCATCCGTGCCTGGTAGCGAAAGGACCACCGTGGACCCCTACCTCATCATCTCCGCAGACTGCCACGCCGAGCTGCCGACCGAGCAGTACCGCGAGTACGTCGACCCCGAATACCGCGAGGAATTCGAGGCCTATCTGGCCGAGAAGGCTGCCGCGTCGCAGGTCGGCGGGTTCATCGACGAGCAGTTCGCCGAGCAGTGGTTCTCCGAGCATGGCGACGGCATCGCCGGCGGATGGGATGTAGGTCTGCGGGACAAAGAGCTCGACGGTGACGGGGTGGTCGGCGAGGTCATCTTCCCCGACGCCGACGCCGTAACCGGGGTCGCCGGGGCTCCGTTCGGCGCCGGCCTGGCCCAGTCGGGCGAGCTCGACCCGGGGCGGGCCATGGCCGGGGCGCGGGCCCACAACCGCTGGTTGGCCGAGCTGTGCAGCCACAGCCCGCAGCGGCGGGCCGGGGTCGCGGTCGTGCCGATACTGGCGGACATCGATGCGGCGGTGGCCGAGATCACCCGAGCGGCGGAGTCCGGGCTGCGGGGCGGGATCCTGATCCCGGCACGCTGGGTCGGCTACCCGCCCTACCACGACCGTCGTTACGACAAGGTCTGGGCCGCCTGCCAGGACCTGCAGATGCCGGTACACACCCATTCCGGTCCCGCCCCGCGGGAGGAGTACGGAGAGCACCTGGGCATCTATATAACCGAGGTGCGCTGGTGGGGGGCCCGGCCCCTGTGGTTCGCGTTGTGGTCAGGCGTGTTCGAGCGCTTCCCCCGGCTGCGATGGGGGGTCACAGAGTGCGGTGCGTTTTGGGCCAACGACCTTCTCTGGCTGATGGATACCCGGTACCTGCGTGAGCACTCGGCCAAAAAGATGAGCCGGCTGATGGAGGGCGACCTTACGATGCCGCCCTCGGCCTACTTCGACCGGAACTGTTTTATCGGGGCGACCACCACGGAACGCAGGGAGCTGGCGCGGCGCTACGAGATCGGCGTGTCCAACATGCTTTGGGGCAACGACTTCCCCCATCCGGAGGGGACCTGGCCGCACACCCGCGAATGGCTGCGGCGCTCGTTCTGGGACATCCCCGTCGAGGAGACCCGGCAGATCCTGGGCCTGGCAGCAGCCGACGTGTACGACTTCGATCTGGGCGCCCTCACTATCCTGGCCGAGCGCATCGGACCGACCCCTGAGGACCTGGGCCAGGACGATGCGGTGAGCTTCCCCAAGTGGGAGGCAGCCCGCCGGGCCGGACGCCACTGGCTGACGGGTGCGGAGGCTTTGCCCGACCTTGTGGAGGACTGATGAATGCAAGCTGGGGAACCGAAGTTCGCTGATGATGGTGGTGCCCGCGGCCGCGGATCTTAATGCTGCGGCCCGCATTGGCGACCACGGCCAAGCCTGACCGGGCCTGGTGGCCAGGGGCGGGATCGAACCGCCGACCTTCCGCTTTTCAGGCTGAGGCGAAGTCAGAAGCGAAACGTTTGTGCTGGTCAAGCTGGACGAACTGGACTCATCTAGCGAGCTCGGAGCACCCGCTACGAGCGGCGCGGCGGATGCAGAGCGGATGAAAAACGAACCTGTGATGCGTGAGCATGCGCGAGCGTTGCTATTTCGCGCGATGTAACACCTAACGGTCGTGTGGCAGTGATACGGGTGTCGTCAGAAATTTCGTCGGCTATGACGCAAGCCGGACACTGCCACGGGATACGCCTCCGGGCTCCTCAACTTGAACTAATCTCCTACACGTGGCTGGTCAAAGCCCGCATGCGAACAAAATCGGCTTTGACCAGCAACTTTAGCCCGATCTGGTGAGCGGAGATTTGGCAATCAATTTCTTTGTGTCAAAGGCGGAGGGAGCTTAGGTGGCACGCCTGACGCTTCCCCAGCTTGAACGGCACCTCTTCGCTGCCGCCGACGTCTTACGCGGCTCCATGGAGGCTTCGGCCTACAAGGAATACATCTTCGGCATGCTGTTCCTGAAGTACGCCTCGGACCAGTTCGAGGCCGAGCGGCAGCAGGTCATCGCCGACCAGCTAGCGCAGGGGTCGCAGCCAGGCCGAGGCCGAGCAGCGGGCCGAGACGCCGCCTTCTACAAGACCTTCTACGTGCCGCAGCGGGCCCGCTGGGCGCAGATCTGCGCGACCATCTCCACAAGTCGGTTGGCAGCGGCCTCAACAAGGCGCTGGAGGAGCTGGAGGACACGCAACCGCTCGCTCGACGGCGTGCTGCAGCACATCGACTTCAACCGCAAGGTCGGCCAGTCGTCGATGTCCGACAAGAAGCTGCGTGAGCTGATCATGCACTTCAACAAGGTGCCGCTCCGGCAGCAGGACTTTGAGTTCCCCGACCTCCTCGGCGCTGCCTACGAGTACCTGATCCGCGACTTCGCCGACTCGGCTGGCAAGAAGGGCGGGGAGTTCTACACGCCGCGTGACGTCGTCCGTCTGATGGTGCAGATCGCCGACCCGCACTCAGGGCATGAGCGTCTATGACCCGTGCAGCGGCTCGGGCGGCATGCTGATCCTCTCCAAGGAGTACGTCGAGGAGTCGGGCGGCGACGGCCGCAACCTGGCGCTCGCCGGCCAGGAGAAGGACGGCAGCGTCTGGGCCATCTCCAAGATGAACATGCTGCTGCACGGCATCCCTGACGCCGACCTGCGTAACAACGACGACGGCACTCTGGAAGACCCGGCGCACATCACCGGCGGCGAGCTGCAGCGCTTCGACCGGGTGATCACCAACCCGCCGTTCTCGATGAACTACAACGCCGACGCCATCCCGTTCCCGGAGCGCTTCCGCTACGGCTACACGCCCGAGAAGGGCAAGAAGGCCGACCTGATGTTCGTCCAGCACATGCTGGCGGTCACGCGGCCCGGCGGCATGGTCACCACCGTCATGCCGCACGGCGTGCTGTTCCGCGGCGGCGACGAGGGCCGGATCCGCACCGGCTTCCTGAACGATGACCTCATCGAGGCGGTGATCGGCCTCGGCCCGCAGCTCTTCTACGGCACCGGCATCCCGGCCTGCATCCTGGTGCTCCGCCCGCGTCGGGCTCCAAGCCTGCGGACGCGCAGCGGCAAGGTGCTGTTCATCAACGCCGACCGGGACTACCGGGAGGGCCGGGCGCAGAACTACCTGGAACCCGAGCACATCGAGAAGATCATCTCGGCCTATCGCGCCTTCGAGGACATTCCCGGCTTCGCGCGCGTCGTTGGTCGCGCCGAGCTGGCCGAGAACGACGACAACCTCAACATCCGCCGCTACGTCGACACCACGCCCGACACCCGAGCCGCAGGACGTGCGGGCGCACCTGCACGGCGGCATTCCCGAAGAGCGAGGTCGCGGCCAAGGCGGATCTCTTCGCTGCGCACGGTCTTGATCCCGACCACCTCCTCGTGCCCAAGGACGACGACTACGTGCAGTTTGCTGATGTGGTCTCGGAGCGGCGTGACCTCCGGCGTCTGATCGAGTCCGATGCCGGTGTCGTCGCGGCCGAGGGCGCTGTGGTCGAGCGCGATCGGTCTGTGGTGGGAGGACCAGGAGGCTCGCTTCGACAAGCTGCAGTCGCCAGGCGATCTGGTCGAGCTGCGCAAGGACCTCATCGAGACATTCCGGGACGCGCTGGCCTGCACGCCACTGCTCGATCCGTTCGCGGTCCGCGGCATCGTTGCCTCCTGGTGGGGCGTGAGCCTGCCCGACCTCAAGGCGCTCGCCACGCACGGCTACCAGGGGCTCATTGAGGCCTGGGTCGCGACAGTGCTCGACGCGCTTGCCGAGGAGAAGGCGAAGGTCAACCCGCTCGACCACAAGGTCGCTCGGGCGCTGCTGCCGCGAGTACCTCGACCAGCTCGCTGCTCTCGAGGCTGAGGTTGCCGAGCTGGACAGCACGATCAAGGCAGCCACCGCCTCTGATGATGAGGAAGACGGCGACGAACCAGCCGAGGAGGCCCTCTCGCCGGCCGAACTCAAGAAGCTGAAGAGCAAGCTGACCGCCACCAAGAAGCAGCTCAAGGCCGAGAAGGCGGCGTTTGCCGATCGTCTCGCAGCAGCCAGTACGGCGCTTGACGACACATCGGCCCGTCAGATCGTGCTCGATGCGATGGAGCATGACCTGTTGGCCGAGGCGCAGGACCGGATCACCCGCCACCGACGCGCGGTGATCGTCAGCCTTCGAGACGTGGTGGGACAAGTACCGGACGCCGCTCTCGACGCTCGAAGCTGAATGTGACGCAGCCGCCAGCAACGCTCGCTGGGTTCCTGAAGGAGCTTGGCTATGAATGACGGCTGGCGGGTAGTTCCCGCCGGGTCGGTCGCACGGATCGAGATCGGTGGGACTCCCGCTCGGGACGAACCGCGCTTCTGGGCCGATCAGGACCGCGGGCATCCCTGGGCGTCGATCGCTGATCTCACCATCCAGGAGGTGTTTGAGACGGCGGAGTACATCTCAGACCTCGGCGTGCGGTCGAGCAATGTCAAGCTTGTCCCGGTTGGCACACCGATCATGAGCTTCAAGCTGACGATCGGACGGACAGCGCTGGCTGGCAGAGACCTATATACGAACGAGGCCATTGCTGCGTTCTTCTTCGATCCGGCTCAGGTGGACGGTCGGTTTCTCTTCCACATCCTGCCGGGCTCTGCCAAAGCCGTTATTACCGACGTGGCGATTAAGGGCGTCACGTTGAACAAGAAGTCGCTCGCGGCCATGCCACTGGTACTTCCGCCGATTGCGGAGCAGCGCCGGATCGGCGAGATCCTTGACACGCTTGATGAACAAACGCGCGCAACTGAGCAGATTGTCGAGAAACTCACATCACTGAGGATTGGACTGCTTACGGTTCTTCTCACACGCGGTATCGACCAGGTCGGTCAGGTTCGGGACGCCAATGTGGATGCGCGGGAATTCATTACTACCCCTCGGGTCACTCCCCCGGTCCTGGTCGGTTAAGCCGTTGGCAGAACTGTTGGCGAAGGTCGATCCGGCGATGCGAAGTGGACCTTTCGGTAGCGCGCTTTTGAAAAGTGAGCTCGTTGACGTTGGCGTACCGCTACTTGGCATCGACAATGTGCACGTTGATCGCTTTGTCGCTGACTACACGCGATTTGTGACTCCGGCGAAGGCGCAGGAGCTATCACGTTACCGGGTACGTCCCCGGGACGTCATGATCACAATCATGGGCACAGTCGGGCGGGCTTGCGTAGTTCCGAGTGATATCGGACATGTGTTGTCCTCCAAGCACATCTGGACTATGAGCTTCGACGCGGACCGCTATCTGCCGTACTTAGTGAGCCTACAGCTCAATCATGCGCCTTGGGTGCGAGCGCATTTTCGTAGCGACGAACAAGGCGGCATCATGAGCGCAATTCGGTCGGAGACATTGCGGTCGCTGTTGCTGCCGATACCCCCGATCCAGGAGCAACACAAGATCGCCAATGTACTCAGTGCGGCTGACCAGCGCCTCGCAGATGAGAAGGCTGAACTTGCAAAGCTCCGATTGACTAGAGCCGGGCTGGCCTACTGATCTGCTCTCGGGTCGCGTCCGTGTCCCAGTCGGGGCCGCGTTATGAACCTGGCACCCGAGTACACCGAGGTCGAGAAGCCGCTGCTCGATCAGCTGGCTGGTCTCGGCTGGCAGATCATCGAGGGCTCGAAGTCGGATCCCGCTGTCACCGAGCGGGACTCGTTCCGTGGCTCGATCCTTGAGGATCGGTTACGGGCCGCACTGCTCAAGATCAACCCCGGCCCAGATGGCGCGTCCCTGGCTGGATGATGCGCGGCTGGCTGAGGTGGTCTCGTCGCTGACGCGCGTCTGAAGTCGGCAAGCTCATCGAGCTCAACGAGCGGATGACCGAGCGCCTGCTTGAGGGCGTGTCGGTGTCGGGCCTGCCCGACTGGGATCAAGGCCGGTCGCAACGGGTCCAGTTCATCGACTTCGACCACCCGGAGCGCAACGACTTCCTGGCGATCAACCAGTTCCGCGTCGACGAGCCTGGCGGCCAGGCGAAGAAGTTCGTCGCGCCGGATGTCGTGCTGTTCGTCAACGGCATCCCGCTGGTCGTCATCGAGTGCAAGAGCCCGTACGTCACCGACCCGATGGCCGAAGGCATCAACCAGCTGCGCCGCTACGCCAACCAGCGTGACCTCGGCATGCCCGAGGGCAACGAGCAGCTGTTCTGGACCAACCAGTTCGTCGTCTCGACCTATGGCGACAAGGCCCGCGTCGGCAACCTTCACGGCCGAGGCCGGAGCACTTCCTGGAGTGGAAGGACGCCGCGCCGCTCTCACGCGATGAGCTGGCCGCCCAGCTCGGCAAGCCGGCCGCCGAGCTGACCGGGCAGGAGCTGCTTGTCGCCGGCATGCTCACGCCCGGCGAACCTGCTCGACATCGTCAGGCATTACACGCTGTTCACCGAGAGTCGAGCGGTCAGCGCATCAAGATCGTCGCCCGCTACCAGCAGTACCGCGCAGTCTGCCGGGCACTGCAACCGGCTGCGCACCGGCAAGACACGGCCATGCGGACGGCGAGCACGACCGCCGCGGCGGCCTGATCTGGCACACCCAGGGCTCCGGCAAGATCGCTGACCATGGTCTTCCTGGTGCGCGCGATGCGCTCCGACCCGCTGCTGCGGGCCTTCAAGGTCGTCGTCATCACTGACCGCACCGACCTGGAGAAGCAACTGGCCGAGACCGCCAAGCTGTCCGGCGAGACCGTGCAGCGCGCTCGCACGTCGCGGCAAGCTCAAGACGATGCTGACCGAGCACGGCCCGGCGCTGGTCTTCGCCATGATCCAGAAGTACCGCGACACCGATACGGCGAAGCCAACGGTTCATGGCCTCGGATGGCGACGACGACGAGGCCGAAGCCTTCGGTGTCCTCAACACCGACGAGACGATCGTCATCCTGGTCGACGAAGCCCACCGCTCGCAGACCTCGACCCTGCACGCCAACCTGATGGCGGCGCTGCCAAACGCGGCCAAGATTGGCTTCACCGGCACGCCGATCATGCGCGAAGGCAAGAAGCGGACCGAAGCGATCTTCGGCCCGTTCATCGACAAGTACACGATCCGCCAGGCTGAAGCGCGACGGCGCCGTCGTGCCGATCTTCTATGAAGGCCGCACCGCCAAGGGTGCCGTCGCGGGCGGCAGTGACCTCGACGAGCTGTTTGAGGACATGTTCGTTGAGCACACGCCCGAGGAGCTCGAGAAGCTCAAGGCTCGCTATGCGACCACTGGCTCGGTGCTCGAAGCACCCAAACTGATCGCCGCCAAGGCGAAGTCGATGCTCTGGCACTACGTCTCCACGGTCTTGCCGGACGGCTTCAAGGCGCAGGTCAGCCGCCACCAGCCGGCTGGCCACCGTGCGCTACCGCGAGGCCTTCCTGAGCGGCCCGCGACGACCTGGTGCGCCAAATCGAAGCAGTTGCCCGAGCGGCTGGTACTCGGTACCGCCGATGGCAGTCTCGACATCGACCGCCTCGACCGCAAGACGCAGGTCCTGCGTGCGGGCCCGCCATCAGCTCGACCTCATCAAGCCTCTGGACTTCGTTCCGGTCATCTCCGGGGAGCAACAACGATGACCCGACCTGGGCGCCAGTGGACGGATAAGGCTCGTCAGGACGCCGTCATCGCGGACTTCAAGAAGACGCTGGGCCTGCCCGGGAGAAGACCAGCCCTGTTGCTTTTCTGCTCGTGCGTACCATGCTGCTCACCGGCTTCGATGCACCTGTCGAGCAGGTGCTCTACCTCGATCGCATTCATCCAAGACGCAGAGCTGCTGCAGGCCATCGCTCGTGTCAACCGCACCGCAGCAGGCAAGACCGCCGGCCTGCTCGTCGATTACTTCGGTGTCGGCGCCCACCTGCAGAAGGCTTTGACAAGCTTACGCAGCCAGAAGATGCCGAGGATGCGGTCGGCGCACTGGCCTCGATCAGCCGACAACTGCCGAAGCTGCGCGATCGGCACGCTCGCGTTGTCGCCGTCTTTGCCCAGGCAGGCATCGAGACCTTCGACCTTGATGAAGATGTCGAAGCCTGCGTTGAAATCCTGGCCGACGAGGCCCTGCGCGCTCGGCTTCGAGCGTCTTGCTCAAATCAATTCCTGACGACGCTGGACACCGTCATGCCCCGGCCGGAAGCGCTGCCGTTCGTGCATGATGCCAAACGCCTGGGGCATCATCCAGAAGGTCGCCCGCCGGCGCTACCGTGATGACGGTCTCGATGACTTCGACAGCTTCGCTCTACGGCGAGAAGGTCGCACGCCTTGATCGACGAGCATGTCACCGCACTCGACATCGCCACCAAGATCCCGCCGGTCTCGATCACCGACCCGGACTTCCTCGCAAAGGTCAAAGGGCTGATTCGGATAAGGCAAAGGCGTCCGAAATGGAACACGCCATGCGCTTCCACATTCGCAAGAATTTCGACGAAGACCCAGCCCGCTACACGAAGTTGTCCGAACGGCTCGACGACATCCTTAAAGAATCTGACCGGCAAGTGGGATCAACTGTCGATTGCGCTGGAGCGAGTTGCTCGAGGAGGCGACCGATGAGCACGGCGCCGAGCAAGTCCACGATGATCCGCTGGTCGCACGCTTCTACGGGTCTCTGGAGGCTGAGTTCGCCACCGACTCAAGCCTGCCCGACGAAGTGCGGATCGACATCGTCGCACCTCGCTGAGGACATCGTCGTCGAGGTCGATGCCCATGCCAGCATCGTCCGGTTCTGGCACAACCCCCATGCGCAAGAGACCCTGCGCAAACAACTGATTCACACGCTCGACGACAGCGATCTGTTTCCGTTCGAAGAACAAGCACCGTTGGCTGACAAGCTGATGGAGCTGGCCAAAGCGAATCAATCTTTGATCGCTTCGAGGAGGCGGTGATGGACCCCGGTGCGATGACATTGCGACTCGACGGCATGATCGTGCCCGTTTCGCACGGCAGCAAGAGCCGAAAAGCCACGCTGACTATCGAGCGCGACGGCAGCTTGCAACTCAAAGCAGCGCCCGACGTTGAGAGGGCCGAACTGGAGCAATTCCTCGCGTCCAAGCGAGACTGGATCTACCGCAAGCTGGCCGATAAGGAAGCTCTCGTTGCCGAACCTGTCACCAAGGAACTTGCCGACGGCGAGGGTTACCTCTACCTCGGCCGCAGTCATCAACTCCGCATCGTCAACACGGATGATCGTCGGGTCCGCTTGCAGCGCGGCAGGCTCATCCTCCCGCAATCACTTGCTGATTCCGGACACGAACAGATCATTGACTGGTATCGAGCCACTGGGCTCGCATGGCTGAAGCCACGCGCGAAGGACTGGTCCGCCCGTCTTCGAGTCGACCCTCGAGACCTTCGAAATCGCTGACCTCGGCAACAAGTGGGGCTCAGCTCTTCCGAGCGGTCGGCGTGCGGATTCACTGGGCGACCATTCAACTCCGGCCACCGCTCGTTGAATACGTCCTCGCACATGAACTCGCACACCTCCGGGAGCCACACCACGGATCCACATTCTGGCAAGTCCTGGGCAGAGCAATGCCTGATTTTGACCAGCGAAAGAGCGCTCTTGCTGAGGCAGGCACTTCGATTTGGATGGGAGACCGGCGGGCGGAACATTCCAGATCATACGAGGTCAGTGATGGGTAGCCCTGACTCGAAGAAGCCCCATGTGCAGGGTGCGAAGTGGGTTCGCGCCTGCCTTCAAGTGAATCCCTTTGGGTACAAAGGCCGTTCGGCGCCATCGGCGTCGTTCAAGGATGAGGACTCTTACAACACAGCATTACTGGATCGGTGCTGCGTAGTCGGCATTGGTCTGATCGCGGTTACGGACCACTGGTGCATCGACACTGCCGGTTCCCTTATCAGGGCCGCAACATCGAGCGGCATCGTTGCCCTGCCTGGATTCGAAGCCAACTCTGCCGAGGGAGTTCACTTGTTAGTGCTCTTTGAAGCAGACACCGATTTCGCCGAAATAAACGCGGCAATCGGCGGGTGTGGGGCGACGCCGGGATGCCCAAACGGGACGATCGGGTCAACGTTCCATGAAATTGTCCACGCTATGACGGAGCGTGGTGCCCTCGTGATACCGGCGCACGTCAATGTGGCGAACGGCGGCATGCTCACTGGCCGTACCGGACCGCCACTGGTCAGCATGGTGACTAATCCAGACCTCCACGCCATTGCAATAACGCCAGGTGTCACCGCGGCGCCGGAGCAACAGGCTGTCTGCCGCGGCTCAAAGCCGTATGACCGCCCACATCCGCTCGCGGTCATCCACGCCGACGACGTGTCACATCCGGACACTTTGGAAACACCTGGCGCGTCAACGTGGTTCAAGGTCAGCTCAGCGTGCCTGGAGAGCATCAAGCTGGCTGTGCGGACACCCGAAACACGTGTTGCTACCGGCAATCCAGTCACCACACAGCGACCTCTCATCAGACAGATCTCTTGGACCGGCGGATTCCTCGACGGGGTGACGATCCCACTGTCGGCGGATCTCACCGCGCTAATCGGTGGACGTGGAACTGGAAAGTCAACCGTAATCGAAAGCCTCCGTTACGCATTGGACATCGAGCCATTCGGTGAGGCCGCGCGCCGCGACCATCAGGCAATCGTCTCCGGTGTACTTCGCTCAGGTACGACCGTCCGCGTCGAAATCGAAACCGTAAGCCCCACTGCACGGCGCTTCGCAATCGAGCGTTCTGTTCCAAACCCACCGTTAGTGCGAGATTCAAGCGGGACCGCCACTAACCTCCGGCCCGAAGACGTGATCGGGCTGGTCGAGGTATTTGGTCAGCATGAGCTGGCTGAGCTCGCGCACGACAAGACGAGCGTTGCTCGAATGCTGGAGCGATTTGCGGGCGCAGAAGGGCCCGATCGGGAACACGAGGAGATTCTGGAAAAACTCAGGGAGAATCGGGAGAAGCTGCAGCGCGCTGAGAAGGCACGCAACGATCTCGATTCTGAACTGGCTGACGTCCCTCGCCTTGAAGAACATGTCAAGCATTACATCGACACCGACCTGCCAACTCGGCTCGGGGAACTTCAGCGGCTAAATCGTGACGAATCCGTCTTCGCAGAAGGCATCGAACGAATCGGTGAAGCTCGCCGCGTCCTCCATCCACTTACCGATGCACAGGTTTCTGCGTCGATTAACGCGCCGATCGATCATGTCGACGATTCGCCGCAGTCGGACCTTCTGCAGCGGGTCGCAGGGGCGATGTCACAGCTCAGCTCAAAGCTCGCCGAGCTGTCGGCTGCCGCAGAGACCGCGCTCGAAAATGCTCTGTGCGAAGTTGAAGCTGCTTCACAGGAGTGGAAGACCGCGACTGACGGTCAAAGGAGTGGCCATGCGGAGGTTCTCCGTAAGTTGGTTGAGGATGGGCACGACCCCGACAAGTATCTGACGACGACTGCCGCGCTTGAAGCTCTCAAAGCGAAGGCCTCGCGGCGGGATGGAATTACCACAACGATTACCAACTTGCTTCAGGAGCGTTCGGAGCTACTAGGGAAGTTGGCTGCTCACGAGGTCAGCCGATCCACAGCCCTCGCCGACGCGATCCGGGCGGCAAACGCAGCGACATCCGGTGTGGTTGTCGTTCGCCCGATCCCATCTCCTAATAGGCGAAACATCAAGTCGGTCATCGAAGACCATGTCAGCGGCGTCAAGACACAGATCATGGCAGCTGTTGATGCCCCGGATTTCTCTCCGCGCGCATTTGCGGCGGCAGTCCGCGGGGGTGTCAACGAGCTGGCGAAGCTTGATATCCGCGGCGCACAAGCTTCCAATCTGATTGGGTCCGGTGAAGGCCTATTACGCGAACTTGAAGAACTATCTGTTGGACAAGCTGTTGAGGTTCTCCTGGATATCGCTGCTGGATCCGGCACCCGCGAATTACGCAGCCTCGATGATCTGTCGAAGGGACAACGGGCGACCGCCCTCCTGCTGCTACTCCTGGGTGCGTCGAGCGCGCCCCTCATCATCGACCAGCCCGAAGACGACCTCGACAACCGATTCATCTACGACGGGATCGTTCAGAGGCTTCGGCAGTTAAAAGGCACCCGTCAGATCATCGCGAGCACCCATAACGCAAACGTACCTGTGCTCGGCGACGCAGAACTGATCGTCGCGCTTGAAGGGGACGGTCAGCGAGGCTGGCCTATTGCAGACGGTATTGGTTCGCTCGACGACGCTCCCATCCGGGCCCACGCCGAGAACCTACTGGAAGGCGGGTCAACAGCCTTCAACGCGCGGCAACACCTGTACGGCTTCTGATCTCTCGATACCAGTAGGGAAAGCTCTCACCCGAACAGACGGCGCACCAGTCCACCGCCACCAACTGGATTCACAGCATCAAAATTTTTGTGTCGGCCGTTGCGCAAGGATCGGTGACCTAGGAGCATTAAAGGCGATCGCATGATCGCGAAGGCCCGACGGCGCAACAGTGTCCGTCCCGCAAAGCAAGGAGTAATCGTGACACGATACGTGCCTGAAGGGGCCGAAATTCAAGTCGGCGTAACAACATTCGTTGGGCGCAGCCACACCGAGATCGCCCGGTTGATCGCCTTCGACCACGGTTGGAAACTCTACGGCGATCAGATCATCGACAAGAACGAAGAAGTCGTCGCGAGTTCTCTCGAAGAACTGGGGCGAAAAGCTTTGGCACTGGACTGGTTTGACCACACCGGAGTTAGCATCAATTGGCATTACTTCGGAGGCACAAAAGAATTCAATGCGGATACGATCCGTCGAACGAGAGTTTAGAAAGTGGTCCGCCTCGGCTGCCAGACCCACGACGTCGGTGATCCTGTGCAGCGAAACGGACCGCTGTCGAGCGCGAGTATTGCGAATACCGCGCACATGTGCGGCCCTCGCGGCACGGCCCCGAGTGGCAACGGCGCTTTACTGTTACCCCCCGCTCATCCCTCATAACGGACGATCCTGTGCTGCCCTCTCTGTCAAGCTCACCTGAGGCACCCGCCCACTAACAATTAGTGACCCGAGGGCTGGGATGGAGAGATTCCCGAATGGCAAGCAAGGTGAGCGCGTTGCTTCGAGCGCCCGGGGTCGTGGACCCTGGGCGGGTGGATGACGGTGGAACGGGACGTCGCGATCCCGAGGTGCCCGAGAGGGCGAAGCGGCGGACATTCACGGCCAAGTACAAGTTGGAGATCTTGGTCGAGTACGACGCCGCGCCGGAGGGCGCGAAGGGGGCGTTGTTGCGCCGCGAGGGCTTGTACTCCAGCCATATCGTGGAGTGGCGCAAGGCGCGTGATGCGGGCGCGCTGGCCGGGTTGACGGTGCCGCGCGGCCGCAAGCGCCGTGACCCGCAGGCCGAGAAGATTGCCCGCCTTGAGGCCGAGAAGCGCCAGTTGGAGCAGGAGCTGGCCAAGGCCCGCTTCGTGGTGGATGTGCAGGCAAAACTACACGCGCTCTTGGAGACGCTCTCCGAGAGCGCGGACATCGAGCCGAGGTCGACGCCATGACCGACCAGGCCGTCGCCGAACTTGCCGGGTGCAGCGGCGTGCGGGATGCGTGCCTGGCCGTAGGCGTGTCGCAGGCCGGCTACTACCGGCGGCACCGCGTCAGCCCGGCACCTGAGCGGCCGGCGCCGATCCCGCACCGCGAACGGCCGCAACCGCGTGCCCTGAGCGCCCAGGAGCAGCAGGCGATCCTCGACGTGCTGCACAGCGACCGGTTCGTCGACATGTCCCCGGCCGAGGTGTGGGCCACGCTGCTCGACGAAGGTGTCTACCTCGGCTCGCAGTCGACCTTCTATCGGCTGCTGCGCCAAGCGGGCGAGGTGCGTGAGCGCCGCGCCCAAGCCACCCATCCCGCGAAGGTGAAACCCGAACTCGTCGCCAACGGCCCAAATCAGGTGTGGTCGTGGGACATAACGAAATTGCTCGGCCCAGCGAAATGGACCTACTACTACCTCTACGTGATCTTGGACATCTATTCCCGCTACGTCGTCGGCTGGATGGTCGCCAGCCGTGAATCCGCCGCGCTGGCCCAGGTGCTGATCCGCCAGAGCTGCGCCAAGCAGGCAATTGGCCGTGACCAGTTGACCATCCACGCTGACCGTGGCTCATCGATGACCTCCAAACCGGTGGCATTCCTGCTCGCCGATCTCGGCATCACCCAGTCGCATTCGCGACCGCACGTCTCCAACGACAACCCGTTCAGCGAGGCGCAGTTCAAGACACTGAAGTACCGGCCCGACTTCCCCGGCCGGTTCACCTCGATCGAGGCGGCACGCGTGCACTGCCAACACTTCTTCCCTTGGTACAACGAGCAACATCGCCACACCGGGCTGGCACTTCACACGCCCGCCGACATTCACTACGGCACCGCCGAAATCACCCGCGAGAAGCGCGCCGGCGTACTCGATGCCGCCTACGCCGCCCACCCGGAACGCTTCGTCCGCAAGCCACCCCGGCCACCCGAGTTCACAACCGAAACATGGATCAACCGGCCCGACAACACCGAGGAGGCTACTCAGTAAATTCTGCTGACCGGTGCCTCAAACAGGTTGACAGATTCCGCTGACGAGCTGGCGTGTCAAGGGTGGCTACGCCATCGCGTAGCGACGCCGAAGGCGCCCTTTACTCGCCCGCTCGGTAGTCAGATGATCGTGTGAATGAGGACCTGGCGACAGCGATCTCCAACCGAGTGACAGGGAATTCGTTGACGCTGGTCGGCCTCGCCGTGGCTGATGCGCTCCCGCCGGCCTTGGCAACTCGTGCGCCGATCTGTCCGGTGCAATTCGGACCCGTGAGACCGTGAATTGAACGCGGGTATCAACGACACGGTGCGCGGGCAGGTCAGCGTAGGTCGCCAGATTCGCCCGCTGAGGATTTCGTTGCCGCCCAAAGACTGCTTACCGGGCCGCGCGGCCCGAGCGAGGGACGAGCGGCAGGGCCAGGCAGCGGCCCGCGCGGCGCGCTTTGCGCGCCGCCTTGATCCCATAGAGCGAAATTCGGCAGCCGCTCTACGCTGCCGGCTGTTCACTTGCGTAGCTGGGTGCGGGCTATGGCGTTTCCCATACAACCGTCGCCACGGCGCTTCGGCGCCGTGGCTCTCAGTTGCGGCGGCGGCCAGGCTGGATCTGACCCTCCAGTTGCCTGGCGAGATTGGGCTGCATGGTCCTGATCGCCAACGTGCGAACGATTTCCACGCCGCGTTGCGGCGGCCTGTGCTCTGTGACCATGTGTCACAGAGTCCTGACGGGTCCCGCCTCGCAATGTCAACTTGAACTGGCCCCGGCGTGACTGTCACGGCCATCCCGCCTGCGCTCCGGCCTACCGTCGTTCCCGAAGCTGGGCGATGATGGCGTGCGCGAGATCCGCACCGAGATCGCCGAACGAATTCGCGAGCCGACGGGTCGGGACGACAAAGTCGCCACCGGCCCTGAGCTCGGCCGGTCCCATCATGCCCAGCCGCCCTCCGTTACGGGCCCCGACTAGGCGCGGGTTACCCTCGCCGACCCGGTCCGCCCGGGACAGACCTGCGGCCAGTGCGACCGACTCCGCCCCGGGAAGCTGCGCCGCGATGACTCCGAAGAGCGACGCTAGCTCGGTCTGCAGGCTCTGCTGGTCGACCAGTGCACCGATGATGTCGGTGTTGAGCGACCGAAATGCGCAGACCCCTCCCGAATGGATGAGCACACCGCGGAACTGCTCGACGGTGACTTGCTCGGGAAACGAGCCCGACGATGAAGTCGCGGGTGGACGCACCGCCCAACCGAACCCGTCAGCGGCCCTGACGACCAACTGATCACCCTCCGACACAAACCCGATGTGGCGCATATCGCGCGCCAATTGCTGAGCGCGTTCTTCAATCTGCCGCAGACTGGGCGCATTCGTCACGCCAATACCGATCACGTGGAACTCGAGCACCGGCGCGGATACCGAACGCGGCACAACGGTGTTGCGGACGCCGACGAACCCGCTTGCCGGAACAATGACCGAGGAAAGCTGGACCTCACTCAACCACGGCACCGTCACGGGCTTCTGCGGTGTCGTGCGTGGAACCGGACCCCGTTCTATCTCAAGCGCTTTCAACGCTTCACCGACAGCCTGATTGCAACTGGCAGCATCGGTGAACGAACGCCACAATCGCCCGTTCACGTAGTGGCCGACCTCGCCCTTGAAGTCAACCTGGGCCGGTTCGTCTTCCTCATCCACGTTCTTGTTGAACACCAGGATGGGGATGCCACGTTGACGCGCGCGTCGGAACTCCTCCGCCGTTGGAGAGAGACCGGTGTCCGGAAACGGTGTCCCATAACGCGGGCCCAGCAATAGCACGTACACATCAGCCGCATCGACCCCGGCTAGGCACGCCTGCCGGCTCGACCGGTCCTGAGCTTCGAAGTCCTCGAACCTCAGGGGCTCGTGATCGAACAATCTCAGGAACGGTGGGAGTGCGGCGCGCTCCTCTTTCAATAGGTGCGTAACCGAGGAGATGAAGACCTTCATGCCGTTCCCTCCTGAGTAGCCGATCGATCAGCGGTCTCCGTACTGCATACGGGCGCGGGTTTGGAGCGGCCCGAGTAAGTAAAGTGTATTGCACTTTCTTGAAAATGTCATACACTTTGTGGGTGGAGATCGCGATCCGGTCCAGCGCCCGCGCGCACCTCGTCACCGATGAGGAGATCAGGGCCGTGATTGCATATCCCGCACTGCGCGTTGGGCTTGCTCCCCGTCGCGTGAATACCGCGCCCGTGCTGTTCATCGGCCCACCTGCCGACAACCAGCCGTGGCTCGAGGTCATCGCCGACCTAATCGACCCCAATGTCGCCGAGGTGTTCCACGCGATGATGCTGCGTTCCGGCCTCATCGCACGCCTCGGCCTCGACTCGCTGGTCGATCCCGACTACGGCCCTCAGCGGGCCTGATCACGAAAGGAGTAATCGACATGGGCAAGTCCCAAATCACCGATGACGAATACGCGGAGATGGCCGCAGACTACGAGGCAAATCCCCCAACGGCGGCCGAAGTCACCTCAGTCGAGGTGAATCCCGCCTACCTGCCAAAGGGGCGACCGAACAAGGGAGCTCTGACGACAGGTAAGACACCGGTCCTGGCGATCAGGCTTCCCGAATCACTTCGCAACGAGTTAGAGCACAGCGCGAAGATTCAGGGAGCAACGCCCTCGGAGATGGTCCGTCGTGCCGTTGTCGACAGCGTGTCGTTCTATGTGTTGTGGGAGCAGACGTTCGACGGTGACGAGTGGCAGTGGGTCCGCTTCGATAAGGCGCTGACGCCGAAACAGGCCGAGGAAATGTTCCAGCACTTCTCGCGCCTCGCGCCGACCCATGGTTACCGCCGCGTCCAGATCCGCCACGGCCGCGACGAAGTCGTCAAAGAGTGGACGGCGCCGGCGCGCGGCCGCCACTGACGTCGCGACTGTCGAACACTGCAACGGAGAACGGAGATGGACCGGTGGTCAATGAATGGCTCAACGCGAAGCTCAGCGAAGACACGCCGGTGACCGCGGAGCTTAGACAAGTATTCAAGGAGCTTCGTACCGATTACGGAAAGCGATCAGACACTGAACTTGAATATCGAACGTCCGTGCTTGCCGACGCCGTTTACGCGCTGGAGCTCAGAGTCGCAGCCTTGGAGCGCGATAAACGTTGAAGCCGAACAGGAAGCCCGGCGCGGAAAGGTTCGAGTAAAGACACCAAGGTGCCCGAAAAGTGGAGCTAAGGGGACTTAAACCCCTGACCCCCACACTGCCAGGACTGGGCGGGCACCGTGTACAGGCTGTTTACGGGGCGGAACTCTGTGTTGTGGGCGTAGTTGGGCGTGCAACTGTCGTCAGTGTTGTCGTCAAAACTGTGGTCAAATTTCTTCGCCGCGCATGCCGGCGAGCGGCTGTGCCATGGCGGCGATCCGCGTCCGCACATCACCCAGCGGATCTTCGAGACGAATGTCGCGGCGTGATGTTACACAAGGTGTGTGCATCGTTGCGGTCCACTCCAGAGTTCCGTCGAGGGCGCATTCGACCATGGCTAAGCAGGCAAGCGTGCAGGAAACCGTCGGAACAGCGGGCCAAAGCCGAGTGTCGTCCCAGTTCCAGGAATTGAACTGGGGCGTGGCCTCCAACCCATATCACGATTTGGGGACGGACCTTTGGCTCATGGCGCGCGATGACCGCCGCTTCGACCTCGGTCTACTTGTGGGCGCCCAGATAAAAACGAGCAAGACGAAGTCCGCGAAATCCAAGTACTTCAAAGAGCCGAAACGCGAACATGGCAAAATTGTGGGCTGGTGGTACCGCGAATCGTTGCCTGAAGATCACTTCGACTACTGGATCAAGCACTCCATCCCACACATCCTCGTGCTGCACGACCTCAAGTCCGGAAAGTCGTACTGGGTGCACGTCACGAAGGGCGCAATCACAAGGACCGAGTCCGGCACCAAGATTCTCGTACCGAAAAACCAGCAGATCAACGCAGCTACAGGAGGCCGACTACTCGACGTCGCCATCAGCCAGCGTGGCAGCAGGAGCACATGGGAAGGCTCCGACTGGCCGGACATCGCCGCACTAGGACGCGAGGACCGGATTCGGTATGCCCTACTAACGCCCCGCCTGATCGCCAACCGCCACACCCCAAGAGTGCGTAACGACGAGAACCCCTGCGAGGCGATCGCCATGCTCGTCCAAACTCGATTCCACGAACTGGACGGAACTCGCGAACTCGCTGAGCACCTCCCAGGAATCGAACCCCCGCCATTCCTGTCCGCAGACGAAGCACGCGCCGCTGCCGAGTGGGAGTGGAACCTCTACGGTGACCTCCACCAGTACATACACGACGGCGACCCCGATATCTTTCAGCCGCTAATCGAGGCAGCGCCCCTGAACTCTGCGCAGCGTGCGGCTGCCGTCGTCCTCCGCGCCGCCACGTTGATCGAACGAGGCAGAGTCGGTGAAGCGCTCGAGCTGACCGCTGACGAGTTGTCCCTCGCGCCCAAGCTAGACCCGGTAAATTTTGCGTGGATCGAAGTGCAACACGCGCGGTGCCTGCTCGAAGTCGGTAGGTACAAGAAGGCACGACGGCTGGCAATCCACGTGCAACGCATCCAAGCCGCTGCCGCGGTCGATCCCACCGCCATGGCTATCGCAGCCAGTGCAGCCGGTATTCTGTTCCGCGCCAGTGGCTGGCTGCAACAACCAAATTCAAGCTCTCTATCGAGTAACGACACCGCAGCCGGCTGGTGGCGAAACCAGACCATTGCATACGGCCTCGAAACATTTCTCAACGACAGATTCGCGCTCTGGGCCTCTGAAAGCAATGACATGCCTGACCATTTCAGCGATACCTGGCAACGGCTAAGAACCGCAACGCTTCTCAGCGGCTTTGCGGGCGATCACTCTTCCTGGCGCGCGGAATATTCACAACTTGCTCAGTACACACTGCAGGCTTACCCGATCGGTCATCTGTCGAGCGAAGCCTGGGGAGGCTTGCTAACTGATCTGAGACTCGCGGGCGACGTCGAGAGTGTTAAGCGATGCGCTCAGAAGCTGTTGATGGCTGGCCCTCAGGATGCCGTTCGCCGCGCGTGTGCCTCGATCAATCTGCTTGAGTCGACGCATAGCACGGGCTTGTCGGACCTCGAGCTCGTCGCGGCGGCAGCAGAGGTCGTTGAACAAGAGCAGGCAGACGAATATGTGCGGGAAGCCGTTGACATCCTCGAGGACCAACAGCGCTACGCGAAGAGAGTGCGACCCACGTTCCTGATTCACCACTACGTACTCCGGACGGTCGAATCGCTGATGCGAGACTCAGCGGTGTCGAAGACGGGTCGCCGCGCATTTATCGACTTCTTCCTGTCCCTACCGGCCGTCACCGACCAGTCGTTCGCCGACTCGCTGATGCGAGTGCTCAAGGCGTTGCCCGTAGAAGATTGGACCACCGATGATCTCGACCAGCTGCGACTGCGCGCTGACGATAACTGGGAACTGAAGGAGGCACTAGTCGGGATCACCGCAACCCATGGCGACGACTCTATGGAGGAACTACTGCGCCCACTTCGTGATGGCAGCATAAGGATGTTAGGAAACGTCGCAGACGTCAGGACCATTCCGCAGGACGTGGCAGAGGCACAGATCTCGGCGCTTTCCGAGTCGGTGCAACACGAGGTCGAAGAGGCCAGGGCAGGAACATTCTATCGCCACGACAGCAGAAGTCTTGCGATGCTCAACATTTGGCATCCCGATGTCGCTGACTGGACCCCAATATACGAATTACTCAACGAGTTTCGTGTGATTCCCGGAAGCCTCATCTCCCTGATCAGGCTGATTCGTGATGCAAGCAAGCATATCCGGCCGGAGATCCGAGACGAACTACTTCCACTTCTAATACGCGTACGTAACCGAACCCCGATAGATTTTGGAGAATGGCTCGAAGCCAGCGGACAACTCAGAACGGTCGTACGCGAAGCCATCGATGCCTTGGCGCCGGGAACGGTAAGCGACAGCGAATTGTGGGCCCTGATCGGCGGAAACAACGAAGAACGAAGCGCCGCAGCACGAATCATCGGCCGACGACGAGATCTCTCAAGAATGGACGTCCTCGCATGCTTATCACATGATGCAGCAAGCACCGTCCGTGCTGCTGCGGCGCAGTGGATAGCCAGATGGCTCGAGCATGCCGAGGTAGCAGACAGATGCAACACGCTACTGGAAGATCTCGCAACCGCACAGGGAACCCTCATCGCACGTGCGATCGCTAGCGGGCTTCAGACTGAAGCGAGCCGCGCGGCAGCTGGTGAGTGGATTTCGACGTTGCCCGTCGCCGTTGATGACGGCGCCGTTGATGAGTGAGACCACCCCAACCTGATCTTTGAAACGATCGTCGAGTGCATTGCGTAAAACGCAGACGCTAGCCGACCAGGCGGCGACCCCAATCCTGGATACCAGTAAAGAAACTCCTCACCACACACCACAGATCGCTAACGCGGCAAGATGGGCTACTCGCTAGGTGGCTACGAGATTGACTCCGTCGTGGGCACGCGAATGGACCTGGGCATCAAAAGCGTCGAGAACACGGACGGCGAAAGCAGGGGTCATCGAACATTGCGCTTCTTGAGCGCTCATCCAACGAATTTCGCAAGCTTCCGCAGTCGTGTGAGCGTCATCTGCAGCCGGACGGCACCGGAAGACGAGGGCCACGATTCCACGATTGAGGTTCTTATAGACGCCGGTGAGACGTTCAACGTTGACCGTCAACCCAGTCTCCTCGAGGACTTCGCGCCGAACGCCTTCCTCAAAAGTTTCATCTAGTTCAAGAACGCCACCAGGCGCCTCCCAGTGGCCGTTGTCGTTTCGCCTGATCACCAAGACTCGGTCATCATCGCGCACGATGATTCCGGCGACGCTGACTGAGTGCTTCGGTGTGGATGGCATCGTTAGTCTCCGTCTCGTCGATGCTTGCAACACTGACACGAGTTGACCAGGTAGTTAGACTAGTCGTCTAGAGGTGTAACGGAAGGTCGACAAGTTGCTGCAACTTGGCCGTATCGATCGGGCGGGCGATAGCCCCCCATATCGGCAGATCGCAGGCATGTTGCGAGAAGCGATCACATCGAATCGCTTGGCTCCTGGTGAACGGCTGCCCTCCGAGGCGGAGTTGATGGAACATTTCGGCGTAGCACGCATGACGGTCCGGCAAGCAGTGCAAGAACTACGGTCAGAAGGACTAGTGGTGGCCGAGCACGGGCGCGGTGTATTCGTCCGCCCGAATCCACCCATCCGACGACTTGCGTCGGACCGATTTTCGCGAAAGCACCGAGCAAAGGGCAAGGCGGCATTCACCGTCGAGGCCGAGAAGGCCGGCTACTCACCGCAGGTAGACAACATTGCCGTGACCCGCGAAAAGGCCAGTCCGCTTGTAGCTGAGCGACTTCGACTATCGAGCAAAAGTAAGGTCATCGTGCGGTCGAGGCGTTATCTCGCGGACGAACGGCCTATCGAAACCGCTGTTTCCTACATCCCAGCAGAGTTTGCCGACGGCACAAAGATCGAACAGGTCGACACCGGCCCGGGCGGGATCTATGCCCGGCTGGAAGAGAACGGCCACGTCCTTGCACGCTTCACCGAGGAAGTCGGGGCCCGGATGCCGACCCCTGAGGAGCGGCGAGCGTTGGAGATTGGTCCAGGCGTTCCGGTCTTGACGGTGCTCCGCACGGCATACGACACCCAAGACGTGCCGGTCGAGGTCTGCGACACAGTAAAGGTCGCCCCCTCGTTCCTGCTCGAATACGAGGTCCCGGCTCGTTGAACCACGCGGTCTGAAAAAAGCTTCGCTTGACCGTCGCGTAACTCTGGACGACGACATACGCTCATACTTGTCTAGAGGAGTTGCCAGAGAAAGGACAAAGCCATGGCGATCAAGCGCGGCTACCGGTTTCCGGTGCAGCACAAGGACGTCTTCCCGAAGGGACTGATGTTATTAGGTCCGATCAGCCCCGATATGGAGTACGACCGCCCGAATATCCAGAAGACCGATTCAGTCACGGGGTTGTTGCAGTGGGTCGGGGCGGTGTCGGACCCAGATGAGGACAAGGCCAAGCGAGCAAGCTTTGAGGTGACGTTCCTGGCCCCGGTCCAGCCGGTGCCGGCAACTCCAGAGTTGTTGCCAGGAACAGGTATACGAATGATTGAGCTAGCCGGCCTCACGGCGGAACCGCGTCGCATGGGACAAGGCGAGTTCACTTACGTCGGCTTCGTCTACCGCGCGACGGGTATCAAAGGCGACACGAACTCACCCGGCGCCGAGCTGAACCCGAGCGCATCCACACGCACCGCCACACCAAAGTCAAGTGGCGATTAGGCAGTGCCCAGCTCCAAGCACGCTGTCTCGGAACCAATTTGCCCAGATAGAAAAGTGAGCAACCCATGTACGATTCCCGCGCTCGCAAGAACTCTGACAGGACGACAGACGACGACTTTGAGGCCTTGCTTGTAGGTATGGCGAAATTGATCGGATTGCTGGTGCTATGGGCAGTGCGCTTCCCACTCATCAGCACGCCGATCATATTGTCGCTGCTCGCGACTGCGGTGATTGATTGGCGAGTCGGCATCGTATGGGCCGTAGGATTCGCAGTCGGCTACGCCGGGTGGTGCCATCTGGATCGCGAGTCCTTTGAGCGGTTGGTGTGGTTTCCGATCCGAACAACCTGGTTAACCTGGCTGCGATACGAACGCACCTGGGATCACGTGTGCGCTCTGCACGGGTTAACCGCGCAGCGTGGCCAACGTTCATTTGTTCCCTGCCTGTTGTGGGCGCGCATCGGCGACGAGACCGACAAGTTGACGGTCCGGATCGTGGCCGGCCAAACGGCGGGTGATTGGCAGAAACAGAGCGCTGCGCTGGCCGAAGCTTGGGCATGCGATCGCCTGACTATCAGGTCGGCCGGACCAGGTGAAGTAACGATCTTGATCCAACGCGAAGACGAACTGCGGGAGCCAATCGCGCTTCCGCGGCCTGTACACGGTATGCATGTCAATCTGGCGAACGTCGTGGTCGGCGTCGCCGAAGGACGCCGCCCATGGACACTGCCCGTACTTGGACATCACGTCCTCGTTGCTGGCGCCACGGGCTCGGGCAAAGGCAGTGTGTTGTGGTCAATTATCGCCGGATTGGCGCCAGCCGTTCGAACGAAGACGGTGCGGCTACTTGTGATCGACCCGAAGGGTGGCATGGAACTCGGCCACGGTGCACCACTTTTCGCAGGATTCATCGACGACTACGGCGAGCCCGCTCTGACGCTGCTCAGGGCGCTGGTGATAATCATGCGCAGACGGCAGGCACGGTTGCGGGGCCACACCCGCCTGCACGTCCCGAGTCAGTCCCAACCGCTTCTGCTCGTGATAATCGACGAACTGGCGTCGCTCACCGCCTATGGCACGGACCGCAAGATCCGCGCCGAAACCGAGCAATGTCTTGGGTTGCTACTTTCTCAGGGCCGCGCCGTGGGCGTGAGCGTGGTTGCCGCGGCCCAAGACCCATCGAAAGACATCCTGCCGATGCGGCAACTATTCACCGTTCGAGTCGGGCTACGCATGACCGAAGTTACCCAAACAGCAATGGTGCTCGGGACGGCCGCGCGCGAAGCCGGCGCGGTCTGCGATCAGATTCCAGACAGCACACCCGGCATGGGCTACGTCATGGTTGATGGCACCCGTGAGCCACTGCGGGTACGTGCCTACCACGTCACTGACGCTGACATCGACTACATCGCGCACTGTTTCGCACCCGAACGACGCCACAGACAACCTGCCAAAGGCGAATAGGGATGGTCGCACTAGTCACCGAAGCAGAAGCGGTAGCCAATACAACCTCGGTACCTGGCGCATTCGGAAGGCCACCGAGCCGGAGAGAAACCGCTGCGGAACGCCGCGTTCGCCCGTCGTTCCATGACATCGCGGTGTCGGCCGCGGAAAAGCACGGCGTTTGTGTGCGGCCGTTGGTGATGCGGACCTTCGATCGCGAGAGTGCGGTTAGCGACTACGTGGCCGTGCCGTGCAAATCAACAATGGAATCCCAGTGCCCGCCTTGCGCGCGGAAGGCCCGCCTGCTGCGTATCGCGCAATGCCGCGAAGGCTGGCACCTTGACCGTGAACCCATCCAGCCCACTACCGACCCAACGGAACAACAGGCCGAATTGCTGGAAAAACGTGCGGATCTCGTATGCGCTTACCGCGAAGCAGTCGCCCAGGACGACCTGGAGACCACGGCTAAACTGCGTGAGGTCATCAACGACCTCGATGCGAGTCTCAGGGCAACCGGAATGCGCGGCAGGTTGCCGTTAGTAGATGGCCCAACGGGACGGCCCCGGAATCGCTCAACAAAACGCCGGCAGGACGCTCCCGATCTACCGACCCGCCAAATACGGAAATCTACGATCGGCCGCGAGTACGCGGGCAAGTACCGCCCTTCGATGTTCCTCACCTTGACATGTGACTCCTACGGTCCGATTCATGCCGGTGCGCCTATCAAGGCAGAGTCGTACGACTACCGGCGCGCCGCACGGGATGCGATCCACTTCGCAGCCCTGATCGACCGGCTGGTACAGAATCTGCGTCGCGTCGTCGGTTGGGAAGTACAGTATTTCGCCACCGTCGAACCACAGAAACGCGGCGCACCGCATCTGCATATGGCACTTCGCGGTGCGATTCCGCACAAGCTGGTGCGGCAGGTCGTCGCCGCCACCTACCACCAAGTGTGGTGGCCTAACCACGACCAATTCGTCTACGCGAACCCATGTCACCAACCGATATGGGACCACCACGCTCGCACGTTCGTGGACCCGGACACGCACAGACCGCTGAAGCCGTGGGACGAAGCGCTAGAGGAGTTGGCCGACGACGAGAAGGCCCAGCCGGCACACGTGGTCCGCTTCGGGGAACAAGTCAATTCCAAGGGCATGCTCGGCGGCACAGAGGAAGCCGCGCGTCACATCGGCTACCTGACTAAGTACCTCACCAAGTCGATCAGCGAAGTCCTCGAGCCCGACACCGCAGCGCAAGAAGAGCACCGTGATCGGCTGCACGCGGAACTCGCCACCACTCCGTGCTCAGCGCGGTGCCCAGTCTGGCTGCGGTACGGCATCGTGCCTAAAGGCGCCAGCGCGAAAACCATTGCCGGCCAGTGCAAAGGAAAGGCACATCGTCGCTCCACGCTCGGGCTGCCCGGGCGCCGAGTACTGGTATCCCGGAAATGGTCCGGCAAGACGCTGCCCGATCATCGCGCCGATCGCGAGGAATTTGTTCGGCAACTACTCGCCAGCGCCGGAATCGACAAACCCGACCGCAACCGCGAGGACATTCTCATCTACCGAGTCGACCCGGGAGATCGGAACGCACCGCCTCGGGATGAACTCATCATGCGCGCCGTCGCCCAACGCCTCACCTGGAGAGCCGAATACGACAAAGCGCTTGTAGCAGCCGGGCCGCCAGGCAACCAACGAGTTTCGGCAACCAGATAGGAAAGGCAGGTAACCATGACGATGGCGATGGACGATGTGCTGACCGCGGGCGAAGTGTCACGCATGACGGGCATCCCGGTCTCCACGCTGCATGATTGGGCGGCGAAACGAGAACGGGGGCTCGAGTCGCCCGGGCCGCATCACTGCAAGTTGTCGTCCCGACATCGGCGCTGGATGCGATCCGATGTCATCGAATGGCTTGCCGCATCGAGGTGTTGAGCGGTGACGATTCGCAGGCGAGAAGCCAAGTCCGGCACCCGTTGGGACGTCGAATGGTTGCTACCGGATGGCACCAAGCGATCCAAGACCTTCAAGACCCTGCGCGGTGCCAAGTTGTTCGACGGCGAATTGCGGTCAGCCCGTGAAGACGGCGAGACGGTCGACCCGCGCGGCAGCAAAACCGAGTTGCAGGTGGTGTACAGGAGCTGGCTCGCCTCCCGGCCCGATCTGTCGCCCAAGGTGCGCCGCGGCTACGAGGACAACTGGCGACTGCGGATAGAGCCGAAGTTCGGCAATTGGCCGATCGGCCGGATCTTGCGAGAGAACGTGCAGGAATGGGTCAACGAAATGACCGCCGAGGGCCTAGGCCCTCGCACCGTGCGGTGGACACACAGCGTGCTGCGGATGACGCTGGACCACGCCATCACCGACAGAAAGCTGCGCGGCAAGAATCCCGCCTCGAGCGTTCGGTTTCCGGCGATGGGCGAAACCAGTCATGTCTATCTGACTGCGGTGGAAGTGGCGAAGCTGGCCGAATTGTGTGACACGGCAATGGGCGAGGACTCAAGAGCCGCGAAACAGGGCGACGTGGTGCTGATCCTCGCCTACACCGGATTGCGGTTCGGAGAATTGACCGGACTCAACGTTGAAGACGTGGATTTGGAGGCGCGGCGTATTCGAGTGCGCCGATCGATCACCCAGTTGTCTGGTCGCCTCCTCGAAGGGCCGCCGAAGAGCCGCGCCGGTCGCCGCAACGTACCGATTCCGGAACGGCTGGTGCCCATCTTGAACCGCCGGATCGAGGGGCGTACAGCTGGCGAGCCGGCGATCATGTCGCCGAAGGGTTCGCGGCTCGGGCTCGAGAACTGGAAGCGCGCGGTTGGCTGGCGTACCAGGATCGTCGAACTCGGGCGTCGCACGATGCGCGTGCACGATCTCCGACACACCTATGCCTCTTTGTCGCGGTCGGCCGGCGCCGACATGAAACTCCTTCAGGTGACGATGGGCCACGCGTCGATCATGGTCACCGCGCACACCTATGCGGACCTGTACGACTCCGACCTGGATCGGGTGGCAAATGCGCTCGACGGGCTCGGAGACTGACGTGACTGCGGATAAATGGCGGATAAACCGGGGCCGCGGTGGATTAAATGGTTCACGCGACCAGGTAAAAACTCCGCTGACCAGCGGGTTCTTCCGGTGGCCAGGGGCGGGATCGAACCGCCGACCTTCCGCTTTTCAGGCGGACGCTCGTACCGACTGAGCTACCTGGCCGGAAGGCAGCGAATGCCTCGCCGTGCTGGCGACCCTGACGGGACTCGAACCCGCGACCTCCGCCGTGACAGGGCGGCGCGCTAACCAACTGCGCCACAGGGCCTTACTGCTGCTCCGCGTCACCGCGTCGCAGGTACCCCCTACGGGATTCGAACCCGCGTTACCGCCTTGAAAGGGCGGCGTCCTAGGCCGTCTAGACGAAGGGGGCCAGAACCGAATCTCTCCGGGGCACTCGCAACGACGTTACCGTTGGGAGCCACGTCAGCTTAGGTCACCGCGGGCCGAATCCTCAAACGAGCGTCGTTTCCCACCCAGTATCCTGAATCTTCGCGGCCCCTATAGCTCAGTTGGTAGAGCTACGGACTTTTAATCCGCAGGTCCTAGGTTCGAGTCCTAGTGGGGGCACTGAGACGCACTGAAACAGGGGCACTGAAACAGGTATCACCTCGGCTGATGCTTGACAGTTACTTCGGCTGATCCTTGACGCTGTGTGTCGGTACCGCACGTAGAAAACTGACGACACGCGACTTGCGCCGGGCCCAGCCGGCGCGCTGTATGGCCGAAATGCACCCTGCTAAATGGCTTGACTAAGCTTTCGCGGGATGAGTGTCGACGCGGCGTACCCTAGCGCGCCCGTAGGCCTGGTAACGATGGAAATCCGTCACCCTGCAACGGATTTCCCCACCGAGTCATCGAGCGGAGAGCTCAAACGCCTGCTCGCCGACGATTTGCCGATCGAACGCCAGGCCCAGGACGTGGCGTGGGTGATGGACGCCGGCGGAAGTCCGACACCAACCGCCGAGCGCTTCGTTCGTTACGTCAACCGCGACAGCACGCTTGCCGCCGCGATGAAGACCCAGGCGATCGTCATCGAGACCACCGATTACTCCAACTTCGAGATGTTGCTTGACGTTGTGATGCGGGTCGTAGACGCGCGCGCACAGGTCTCGTCAATCGTCGGGGTGAAACGTATCGGTCTGCGCTACGTCGTTGAGGTCCGGGTCCCCGTGGGCGTGGATGGCCGTATCGAGTGGGCCGACTGGATCGCGGAGCCGCTGTTGGGGCCGGAGCGCATCGCGCCCACCGGTCTGACCCTGACCGAGTGGCAGGCTGCTGCGGTCTACCAAGAAGCGCAACCAGGCAAATCGATGATCGTGCGATACGGTCCCGGTCTGGGTCAGGCGCTTGATCCCAACTACCACCTGCGCCAGACAATGCCGGTCCAACCTGGACCGTTTTTCCTATTGGATATCGACAGCTTCTGGACTCCAGTCGGGTCGATCCCGGAATACAACCGCAACGCGGTGCGTACGACTTTTCAGGATCTGTACGAGCCGGCACGTACCCTATTTCAGGAGATGCTCAGCGGCCGACGCAAAGACGACCTCTCGGCCGACACGGCGTGGTAACCAGATACCTGCTTTACCGCCCGAGCACCGCGCTGCTGTAGGTCACATCGGCAAAGGCCGCTGCAACGTCGTCGTCGGGATAGACAAAGCCGTTAGCCGCGTGCAGCTCGTTAACTGTGGTCGACGAGGTCTGCCAGCCGCGCTGGCTCAGATAGTCGACAATGTGGCTGCGCTGACCGTGATACACGAGATCGTTGAAGTCGATCTCGAACCCTAGTTCGCTCATCCGGTCGTGATGTGCACGCCACCGCTCGTCGGCGAAAATAGCGGTGTCAGGCACGAATTCGAAGGCCAAACGACTACCGGGCGCACTCAACGCGGTGATGTTGTCGAACAGCGCGTCCTGGGCTGCGTCTGGCAGGTAGACCAACAGACCTTCGGCACTCCACGCTGCGGGAGCCTGCGAATCAAATCCCGCGGACCGTAGCGCCGTGGCCCAATCGTCGCGCAGATCGACGGCAACGGTGCGCCGCTCGGCGGTCGGCTCGGCACCGAGATCGCGCAGCGTCAGGGTCTTGAATTCGATCACCTCTGGCATATCGACTTCGTAGACGACCGTGCCCGCCGGCCACAGGAGGCGGTAGGCGCGTGCATCAAGTCCCGACGCAAGGATTACCGCCTGGCGGATGCCGGTTTGGGTCGCGTCGAGGAAGAAGTTGTCGTAGAACCTGGTGCGGCAGGCCATCCCCTGCGCCATTCGGTGTGGATCGAACTCGGAATCCCCGCCCACCGGAATTTCGCCGTTCACCAGCCGGACATAGACGTCTATCCCGGCGGCGCGCACCAAGGGCGCTGCGTAGGGGTCATGTATCAACGTCTCGTCCGAGGCCAGCGCGCGCTGGGCGGCAACCATGGTCGCCGTCGCACCGACACTCGTTGCGAGATCCCAACGATCACGATCGGTGCGCGCCATGATGCTCCCTCATCCCGACCCCGAAAAAATATAGATAGTCTAGTTACTATCACAGGGCCGATTCCCCGACGCCCGCGGGACTACCCTCCGAGTTAGCTGCCCCCTTTTGCGTGGGAGGACCCGTGACCGACTTCGCCCAGCGGACGATCGACCTGGCTCGCCGGAACGTCGCGCAAGGCGGTCGTCCGTTCGCGACGGTGATCGTCAAAGACGGCGAGGTCCTCGCCGAGAGCGCCAACAAGGTCGCCCAGACAAATGATCCGACCGCCCACGCGGAAATCCTCGCCATCCGAGAGGCCTGCATGAAGCTGGGCACCGAGCATCTGATCGACAGCACCATTTACGTGATGGCCCACCCGTGTCCGATGTGCCTGGGTTCGCTGTACTACTGCTCGCCCAAGGAAGTCATCTTTCTGATCACACGCGAGTCTTACGAGCAGTACTACCTCGATGACCGCAAGTACTTCGAGGTGTCCACGTTCTACGACGAATTCGGTAAGAGCTGGGACCAGCGGCGACTGCCCATGCGCTACGAACCCCACGATGCCGCGGTGGACGTCTACCGGTTCTGGAACGAGCGCAACGGCGGCCGGCGCCGATCGACGGTCGTCCCGTCAGGCTGAACCGCATCTTTGTCAGCGCCGCCCGTCTTCGCTATTATTTGCGTATGCATGCAGGTAGTAGCGGAAGTGGTTTGCCCGACGACCAAGCCAGTCTGGTGGTCGAGGTTTTCCGGATGCTGGCTGACGCCACCCGTGTGCAGGTGCTGTGGTCCCTGGCCCACCGCGAGATGTCGGTCAACGAACTCGCCGAGCACGTGGGTAAGCCGGCACCCTCGGTTTCCCAGCATCTCGCGAAGCTGCGGATGGCTCGCCTGGTGCGCACTCGTCGGCATGGCACAACGATCTTCTACAGCCTCGAGAACGACCACGTCCGTCAGCTCGTCATCGACGCGGTCTTCAACGCCGAGCACGCCGGTCCGGGGGTCCCCGGTCATCACCGCAACGACGGCGAACTGAAGGCAGTCGCCGGATCGTCCTCGCCGCAGAACCGACAGCGCGGCGGCGCGGGGTGAAGAGCTAGTAACCACAACATGATTCACACGAGGAGAGAACACCGATGACCGAGCACCACGCCCATGACGCGCCACACGCGCACGAACACCGGCACGGCGAGGTCACCCACGCCCATGCACACACCACACACGAGCATGACCACGTCGAGCACGAACACACCCACGCCCACGCCGACGGCACCGAACACACTCACCAGCACGTGCATCAGTCCGGCCTGGAAGACATTCACGGTCACGGCCACCCATAACACGGGCCGCGCCTGGACACCTTAGGAGACGTTCGGGCAGTAATGCTTCGGGTTGTCGCGCTCGTCTACAGGCGGCAGGTTGCGCGTCGGCGTCTGCGCAAGTGGTGTGTCAGCCGGGATTCGCCCAGTGACGCGGTCCCAGCCGGCGCGAGCCCGCGGGTGCTTACGGAACCGGCTTGGCACCAACGCGAAGATCAGACGAACGATGTCGCCAAAGCGGCGGTGCAACCACTCGTCGCGGCGCGACCACCGGTAGCCCATCAGCTCGCGGACCGGCGGATCGTAAAGCCCGACGGTCACCCACACGAAGAACGGAGCGAGAAGTTTGCGTTGTGCCGCCCACAACCAATCCGGAAGCCATTGAGCGAACGGAGGTTTGGGTAACTCCGTCAGATCCAGCACGGCGCGTGCAGCCAGGTTGTCCTCGAGCACGTTGCGGCACATGTGATCCCAATAGATCTGGAATTCCTCCCAGGATGCCGGGACGGGCCGCATGCTCATGCCGTACATCCGATACCAGTCGACGTGTTCGTCGAACAGCCGACGTTTCTGCGCTTCGGTCAGCCCGCCGCAGAACCGCTCGGCCACATGAATAGTGCCGACGAAGAAAGTGGCGTGTGCCCAGTAAAAAACATCGGGGTTCAACGCGTGGTAGCGACGCCCCTGTTCGTCAACACCCTTGATCGCGGTGTGGTAGTCGCGCACCTCAGCACCGGTGACCGGGGCACGGTCACCGTCGAACACGACTCCGCCAATCGGGTATAGCGAGCGCAGCAGGCGCTGCCAGCGCTCACGGAAGAACGTCGAGTGGTCGATGACTGCCGCGCCCAGTTGCGGGTGCATGTTCTGCATTGATCCCGCCCACGGACCCTGCAACATGCCGCGCCAATCCCCGAAGAACCGCCACGTCAGAGAATCGGGGCCCAGCGGAATTGGCGGCGCCTCGTAGCCCAGCGGCGACACCGGGCAGCCGCCGGCCACACCGTTGGGCCCGTTAGCAATCGATTCCTCGGTGGTGGTCAAGTCGTTACGCGCGACGCCGCTGGTCAGGGAGCACGATGCGGACGTATCTTGGGTCACTATTGAATTCCTGTAGGTATCTGTAATTCTGACTACATGTGTTGTCAGTTTTAGCTTAGGAGCGATGTGCAGACCGGTCAACGCCGGGGCCGTTGGACCGGCGTCCCCCTGGAGAGTCGCCTGGCCCTGCGCCGCGACAACCTCATCACCGCCGGCGTGCAGTTGCTCGGCAGCGATCGTGGACCCGCGCTGACCGTCCGTGCGGTATGCCGCAAAGCCGCGCTGACCGAACGCTATTTTTACGAAAGCTTCTCCGACCGTGATGAATTCGTGCGCGCGGTCTACGACGATGTCTGCACACGCGCAATGAATACCCTCACCTCGGCGAAAACTCCCCGCGAAGCCGTCGAACGATTCGTCGAGCTGATGGTCGACGATCCGGTCCGCGGCCGCGTGCTCCTACTGGCACCGGCGGTGGAGCCGATACTGACCCGGTCAGGCGCCGAGTGGATGCCCAACTTCATCGATCTGCTGCAGCGCAAACTTTCCCGAATCGGCGATCCAGTGCTGCAGAAAATGATCGCCACCAGCCTGGTCGGCGGTCTGTCGAGTCTGTTCACCGCGTATCTGAACGGACAGCTCGGCGCCACCCGCAAACAATTCATCGACTACTGCGTCAACATGCTGTTCACCACCGCAGCCCCGTATGTCCCCGCTCCTGAACTGGGGACATCGGAATAGCGGGTTTTCAACTGCGCCGCAATGGCAAGCCGTAGGACTGGGGCGTGCCCATCCGTGCCCATTAGGGACGCCCAAAACGCAGACGTGAAGCTGTTACCTGCCACGCGGGCAGGGAACTTGTTGCTACTGGGGTGCACAGATATATTGAGTGCTACCCGTCGACACAGATAACTGGAGGCCCCATGTCAGCTGAGCTGACCGACCTACAGCTGCTGCACGAACTTGAACCGGTCGTTGAGAAGTACATGAACCGGCACGAAAGCATGCACAAGAACTGGAACCCGCACGACTACATCCCATGGTCGGACGGCAAGAACTTCTACGCCCTGGGCGGCCAGGATTGGGACCCCGAGCAGAGCCAGCTCTCCGACGTCGCCCAGGTGGCGATGGTGCAGAACCTGGTCACCGAGGACAACCTGCCGTCTTATCACCGCGAGATCGCGATGAACATGGGCATGGACGGCCCCTGGGGACAATGGGTCAACCGTTGGACCGCCGAGGAGAACCGGCACGGCATTGCGATCCGGGACTACCTCGTGGTGACTCGTGCCGTCGACCCGGTGGAACTGGAGAAGCTTCGCATCGAGGTGGTCAACCGCGGCTTCAGCCCCGGCCAGAACCTTCAGGGCGGACTCTTCGCCGACACCCTGTTCGACTCGATCCTCTACGTCACGTTCCAGGAGCTGGCCACCCGCGTATCGCACCGCAACACCGGTAAGGCCTGCAACGAGACGATCGCCGACCAATTGCTCGGCAAGATTTCGGGCGATGAAAACCTGCACATGATCTTCTACCGGGACGTCAGCGCAGCCGGGATCGACCTCGCGCCCAACCTTGCGATGAGGGCGCTGCACAAGATCCTGCTCAATTTCAAGATGCCCGGATTCCTGGTGCCTGAGTTCCGCCGTAAGGCGCTGATGATCGCCGTCGGTGGCGTCTATGACATCCGTATTCACCTCGACGAGGTGGTTATGCCGGTGTTGAAGAAGTGGCGGATTTTGGAGCGCGACGACTTCACCGGCGAGGGTGCGCAGATGCAGGAGGACATCGGCAAGCACGTCGAGGAGCTTGAGCAGGCCTGTGAGAAGTTCGAGGTCTCCAAGCAGCGTTATATCGAGCGTGAGGCCCAGCGGACCGAGAAGATCACCGCCCGCAGGTTGCTATCCACCAAGGGCACCTTGAAGATGAGTGGGCGGTAGTTGAGCGTTGCGCATCGGCGCTATCGACCTCGCCAGCCCGGTTGTATTGGCTCCGATGGCCGGTGTGACGAACGTCGCGTTCCGGACGCTGTGTCGTGAACTAGAGCAATCGAAGGTCGGCACGGTCAGCGGACTGTATGTCTGTGAAATGGTGACCGCCCGTGCGCTCGTCGAGCGGCATCCGGTCACCATGCATATGACGACGTTCTCCCCGGATGAGTCGCCACGCTCGCTGCAGCTCTACACCGTCGACCCCGACACCACCTACGCGGCCGCCAGGATGATCGCGGATGAAGGCTTGGCCGATCACATCGACATGAACTTCGGGTGTCCGGTGCCCAAGGTGACCAAGCGCGGCGGCGGGGCGGCGCTGCCGTTCAAGCGGCGGCTGTTCGGCCAGATCGTCGCCGCGGCCGTGCGCGCCACCGAAGGCACCCAGGTACCGGTTACCGTCAAATTCCGCATCGGCATCGACGACCTGCATCACACGCACCTCGATGCCGGCCGTATCGCCGAAGCGGAAGGGGCCGCCGCGGTCGCACTCCATGCCCGTACGGCGGCGCAGCGCTACTCCGGCACCGCCGATTGGGAACAGATCGCGCAGCTCAAGCAACACGTGCAGACGATCCCGGTGCTCGGCAACGGCGATATCTACGATGCCAGCGACGCGTTGGCGATGATGGCCACCACTGGATGCGACGGCCTTGTCATCGGCCGTGGATGCCTGGGCCGCCCCTGGCTTTTCGCTGAGCTGTCGGCCGCGTTCACCGGCAGCCCACCCCCCACCCCACCCACGCTGGGTGAGGTCGCCGACATCATTCGCCGGCACGGCCGGTTACTGGCCACGCATTTCGGCGAAGACAAGGGCATGCGCGATATCCGCAAGCATATCGCCTGGTACCTGCACGGCTTTCCTGCCGGGTCTGAGTTGCGCCGAGCGTTGGCGATGGTCAAGACGCTCGATGAACTTGATTCCTTGCTCGACCGACTGGACGGCACTGTCCCATTTCCGGAAGCGGCGAGCGGCCCTCGGGGCCGGCAGGGGTCACCCGCCCGCGTGGCACTGCCCGAAGGTTGGCTGACCGACCCCGACGACTGCACCGTGCCGGCCGGAGCCGACATCATGCACTCCGGCGGCTGAACCGCAACTCGCTCGAAATCGCGTCCGGACCGATAACTCAGTACGATGTGAGCCTTGCTGCATTGCGCTCACGTGGCGGGCTCGGTTCCATGCCGCTGCACGAGCATGACAAACGATGTGCGACCCACGGGTGGCACGGGCCAGCACTGATCAGGGCAGCGCTGCGCCGACATCTGCGCACGCACACGCCGATGTCCACATCAGAGTTTCGGAGGCCGGTAAGACATGAGTGACGCCGAGAACGACGCCACTCTCGATCATCGGCGGGTATCCGGCGAGGCCACTGGCCAACGGACTACCCCACACCCGCAGCCAACGTTGGGTGCCGCACCATGGGAGCGGTTCTCTGAACCACCGTCCGACTACAACCTCCACCGATGGCAGGCCGAGGCGCCCATCGAGACCCGCCCAGAGTTCCACCCTGCACCGCCCCTCGAGCCCGTCGAGCCCCGAACAGCCAGCACCGAAAAGACGGGATGTCACGCCGACGGCGGAGTCACCGTCGCTGACCTGATCGCCAAAGTCGGCGCCCCCGCCCTTGATCGACCCAGTCACCACCGCGTAGCCCAACATGTCGCCCCGGACACTGAATCGTCCGAGGCTGCACCGGACCTGCCCGTGGACCAGCAGGACACGCAGGTGATCGAAGCACTGCCCTACTCGTTCGAGGCCGTCTCGGAGCTTCCCGACCTCGAGGCCGCCAACTATCCGCAAGATGACGGGTCCGAGTCCGAGCAGACCACCCGGAAGCCAACCGCATCGCGCCGTGTGCTGCCGAGGCGCATCCGCCGGACGTCAGCTCCCGAGGCCCCCAACATCCGGGAGCCAAAAACAAAATCCCGCCGCCGGCCAATCCTGCTGGCCGCGCGCTCGCTGGCAGCGTTGTTTGCCGCGCTGGCACTGGCCCTGACCGGTGGGGCATGGCAATGGAGCACGTCGAAAAACAACCGTCTCAACACCATCAGTGCCCTCGATCCGCATTCGGGCGACATCCTCGACCCCAATGGCCAGTACGGCGACGAAGACTTCTTGATCGTCGGTATGGACTCCCGCTCCGGAGAAAACGCCAACATGGGCGCCGGCGACACCGAAGACGCCGGCGGCGCAC
Organism: uncultured Actinomycetota bacterium; assembly: GCA_963784665.1. Taxonomy (GTDB): domain Bacteria; phylum Actinomycetota; class Actinomycetes; order Mycobacteriales; family Mycobacteriaceae; genus Mycobacterium. The sequence continues at coordinate 119,444 of CAWASA010000010.1, read as the reverse complement.
GGTCGGACACCGTGATGCTGGTTAACATTCCGGCGAACCGCAAACGTGTGGTGGCGGTGTCGTTCCCCCGGGATCTGGCGATCACCCCGATCCAATGCGAAGCCTGGAACCCTGACACCGGCAAGTACGGACCCATCTACGACCAAAAGAAGGGGACGTGGGGTTCCCGGATGGTCTACACCGAGACCAAGTTGAACTCGACGTTTTCCTACGGCGGTCCGAAATGTCTGGTGAAGGAAATCCAGAAGCTGTCCGGTTTGAGTATCAACCGTTTCATCGCCGTCGACTTCGCCGGATTCGCGCGGATGGTCGAGGCTCTTGGCGGCGTCGAGGTGTGCAGCAGCACCGCGCTGCACGACTACGAATTGGGCACGGTGCTCCAACACGCGGGACGCCAGGTCATCGACGGGCCAACGGCATTGAATTATGTGCGAGCCCGCCAAGTCACCACCGAAACCAACGGTGACTACGGCCGCATCAAACGCCAGCAGCGGTTCTTGTCGTCGCTGCTGCGTTCGTTGATCTCCGAGGACATGTTGTTCGATCTCAACAAGCTCAACAACGTCGTCAACATGTTCATCAGCGATAGCTACGTGGACAATGTCAAGACCAAAGACCTGGTCCAGCTCGGTCAGTCGTTGCAAGGCATTTCGGCCGGGCACATCACCTTCGTCACCGTGCCGACCGGCATAACAGACCAGAACGGTGACGAGCCGCCGCGCATGGCCGATATGCGGGCGCTGTTCGATGCCATCATCAACGACGATCCCTTACCGGAGGAAAACGACCAGAACGCCAAGCCTTTGGGCGGGACCTCCCCAACCTCGGGGCCGACGCACGCGCCCACCACCAAGACGGCGCCGACACCCACTGCGAGCCCCGAAGCTCGACGCGAACAGGTCACGACGACCTCGCCAAGCGATGTCACGGTGCGGGTATCGAACGCGACCACGCACAGTGGTCTGGCGTCCAGCGCGACCAGCGAGCTCAAGCGGGACGGCTTCAACGTGATGACGCCGGATGATTATCCGAGTTCGGTGAACACGACGACAGTGTTGTTTTCCCCGGGTAATGAGCAGGCCGCGGCCACGGTGGCGTCCTCGTTGGCCGATCCAAAGGTCCAGCGGGTTTCCGGCTACGGACAGGTCGTTCAGGTGGTGCTCGGCCCAGACTTCAAGTCGGTCACCGCTCCGTCACCCACTGGCTCGTCGATCAGCTTGCAGATAGAACGCAGCAGTGGCAACCCACCGACCAAGCTGCCCGAGGACCTGACCGTCACCAACGCCGCCGACACCACCTGCGAATAGCCGTCTTTGGCGCTGCACCGCCCTTTTCCGCCGCCGAGAACGTAGGCTTGGCGATATGCGGACCGCCTACCATGAGCAGCTCTCGGAGTTATCCGGGCGGCTCGGCGAGATGTGCGGACTGGCGGGGATCGCCATGGAGCGGGCAACCCAAGCCCTGCTGCAGGCCGATCTGGTGCTGGCCGAACAAGTAATCTCCGACCACGAACAGATCGCGACGCTGAGCGCCCGTGCCGAGGAGAGCGCCTTCGTGCTGCTGGCGTTACAGGCACCGGTCGCCGGTGATCTCAGATCTATCGTGAGCGCCATCCAGATGGTGGCGGACATCGACCGGATGGGTGCGCTGGCCCTGCACGTCGCCAAGATCGCCCGCCGACGGCATCCCCAGCATGCGTTGCCCGAAGAGGTCAATGGCTATTTCGCCGAAATGGGCAGGGTCGCAGTCGAATTGGGTAACAGTGCCCAAGAGGTGGTGCTGTCCCGCGACCCGGAGAAAGCCGCCCGGATCCGCGAAGAAGACGACGCCATGGACGATCTGCACCGGCATCTGTTCTCGGTTTTGATGGACCGCGAATGGAAGCACGGCGTGGCAGCCGCCGTCGACGTGACGCTGCTCGGCCGGTTCTACGAGCGCTTCGCCGACCACGCCGTCGAAGTGGCCAGGCGCGTCATCTTCCAGGCGACCGGCAGTCTTCCCGACGACGAGACCAGCCCCACCTCTCGCTAAGCGAAATCCGGATTGCCCGACATCGTCGTCGGGTTAGCCGAAGCGGCCGGAGATGTAGTCTTCGGTCGACTTCTGGGTGGGGTTGGAAAAGATCTTCTCGGTGTCGTCGATCTCGATGAGTCGGCCGGGCTTTCCTGTTGCTTCCAAGTTGAAGAACGCGGTGTAATCACTCACCCGGGCTGCCTGCTGCATGTTGTGGGTGACGATGACGATGGTGTAGTCCTGTTTCAACTCACTGATCAGCTCTTCGATGGCCATCGTCGAGATCGGGTCCAGCGCGGAGCACGGCTCGTCCATCAGCAGCACATCTGGTTGCACGGCGATGGCTCGTGCGATGCACAACCGCTGCTGCTGGCCCCCCGACAATCCGCCGCCGGGCTTGTCCAACCGATCCTTGACCTCATCCCATAGGTTCGCACCGCGCAGCGAGTATTCGGCCGTCTCATCGAGCACCTTGCGATTGCGCACACCTTGCAGCTTCAAGCCGGCCACCACGTTGTCACGAATAGACATGGCGGGGAACGGGTTCGGCCGCTGGAATACCATCCCGATTGCCCGGCGCACACCAACCGGGTCGATACCGCGGGCATAGATGTCTTCATCGTCGAGCAGCACTTTGCCCTCCACTCGGCCGCCGGGGACCACCTCATGCATCCGGTTCAGCGTGCGAAGCACAGTTGTCTTGCCGCAGCCCGACGAGCCGATGAACGCTGTCACGCTGCGGGGCAGAATGGACAGCGACACATCCGCGACCGCGCAAAACGACCCGTAGTAGATGTTGACGCCTTTGAGGTCCAACCGCTTGGCCACTTAGTGCTCCTGCCTATGACTTCTTGGCGCCAAGGAATTTCGCTATCACCCGGGCCCCGATATTGATGGTGGCGATCACCAGGATGAGGGTTAACGCGGCACCCCACAACCGATCTGTGGGGACGGGGTCAACCCCTGCGCCGGCCGAAGTCTGGTCGTACATCATGCCGGGCAGCGACCCCATGAACCCGCTAAAGCCAGCGTCGCCACAAATAGCGCATAGACCAACAATGCCGCGACGATCGAGGGCACGCCGCTCAGGATATCCACCACGAAGGTGGCCGGCCTGCCCAGCGGCGTGCCGCCACCGTATTCGACCGGATAAATCGCGACCATGAGGGTCCACTCGCGTTCTGCCTGCGCGTTCGATCAGTTTGCCGCGGGCGCTACCGCGTAGGAGGTGTCGACGCTGTAGGTGGTGAAGCCCAAGCGCTCGTACGTCCGCACCGCGGCGACGTTGTCCGACTCCACGTAGAGCATCACGGTCGGTTCGTCCGAGCCGGCCAGCCGGCGCGCCAACGACCCGATACCAACGGCGGTCAACGCCTGTCCCAGACCGCGGCCCTGCGCCGACGGGTCGACGCCCACGACGTAGACCTCCCCCAAGCCGGGTTGATCGAGGTGCACTTTGGTCCAGTGGAAACCCAAGAGCTTGCCCGCCTGATCGCTTGCGGAGTCGTCGAAGGCGAGAAACAAGCCCTCCGGGTCGAACCACGGTTCGTTGCGCCGCTCCTTGAGCTCAACTGCGGTCCAGCCGCCCTGTTCGGGGTGGTGGGCGAACGCGGCGTTGTTGACCCGCAGCAGCTCAGCATCATCGGCTGTGCCCGCGTAGGTACGGATCTGCACCGCGGGCACAGAGGGCGGCTCTGGGGTATCGCGGAGCGAGCGTCGCATCTGGACCAGTTCACGCACCGGGACCATTCCTAGCGCGGAGGCAGTCGCCCGGGCCGGCTCTAACGTGCCGTGCGCCCAGAATTGGTTGTGTCCGGCGGTCTTGGCCACCGCCGCACGTCCCATCGCCGCCCCAATACCGCGCCGGCGGACCTGCGGGTGCACCACGAGTTCCGCCATCCCTGCACCCCCACCGCGCGGCGGGCTGAGATTGAGGTAGCCGATAATCGTGTTGGCGGCGCCTTTTGTGGCACCCAATTGGGAACCGGCGACCAGCAGATGCTCGGTGCGGTCGTGCCCGAGTTCTCGCAGCACCTGCTCGCCGACAGGTGCTACTCCATCGAATTCGGTTGCTGCGCCGACTAGTTCGCGCACTTCCTGCTGCTCTTGGGCGGTTAGTGCGGAGCGCCAGTCAGGTGAGATCACTGACGTGTAACGGATCGACCAGCGGATCTTGCATGCCCTCGGAGTCAGACTCGGCGTCGTCAGCGTCGTCATCGTCGTCGGGCTGGGCAATCGGCGCTCGGCCGCGCGCCGGCCGGACCGCCTTATAACCCACGTTGCGTACCGTGCCGATCAACGCCTCGTATTCGGGGCCGAGTTTGGCCCGCAGTCGACGGACGTGCACATCGACGGTGCGAGTGCCACCGAAGAAGTCATACCCCCACACTTCGTGCAGCAGCTGGGCGCGCGTGAACACCCGGCCAGCGTGCTGGGCCAGGTATTTGAGCAACTCAAACTCTTTGTAGGTGAGGTCAAGCGGGCGGCCCCGCAGTCTCGCGGTGTAAGTGCCTTCATCGATCACCAACTCGCCCAGGCTTACCTTGCCCGCGCTTTCCTGGTCTGCCAGTCCACCGCGGCGGCCGACCACCAGCCGTAGTCTGGCGTCAATCTCGGCGGGCCCGGTGCTGGGTAGCAGGATCTCATCCAGCCCCCAGTCAGCGCTGACCGCCACCAGGCCGCCTTCACTCACCACAGCCAAAACTGGGACCGACCGGCCCGCCGTGCTCAACAGACGGCAGAGGCCGCGCGCGGACGATAGGTCGGTGCGCGCGTCGACGAGCACCGCGTCTGCGGTCCCGGCCTCAAGCAACGAGGATGGTTCTGGCGGCGCCGTCCGTACGGTGTGGGGAAGCAGCGACAACGACGGCAGGACCGGGTCGGGATGCAGCTCCGAGGTCAGCAGTAATAGCTCCAACTAGCGCCTCCAGCTCGGGGGAACGGCATCTCCCAAATTCATACGACATCACGCGTTAGTTGCCAGGTCATCTAACGATAACGTGCCACCTGGCCTTTGGCTTGACGACGATGCGCTTCGGACCGAAGTGTGAGGAGTCAGGCAATCTGGGATCAGCCTGACGACGAGGCAGTGTGAGCCCCGCCACTGCACGGTCCGGGCGCGCAACGGTTGTAAGGATATGGGCCACAATATGCGGGTGCGCAAGGTGCTGATTGCGGTGATGGCCGCGGCGATCGCCGTGGCCGTAATCGTTCTCGGGGCCGTCGGCGTTGACTACGCGACCAGCATCTACGCCGAATACCGGCTGTCGTCCACCGTGCGCAAAGCGGCCAATCTGGGGTCTGACCCATTCGTCGCAATCCTGGCGTTTCCGTTCATTCCGCAGGCGATGCGCGACCACTACAACGAGCTGGAGATCAAGGCCAACGCCGTCGATCACGCGATCGTCGGCAAGGCTACCCTCGAGGCCACGATGCACTCGATCGACCTGACCTACGCATCCTGGCTGATCAGGCCTGATGCGAAGCTCCCGGTGGGCAAACTGGAGAGTCGCATCATCATCGACTCCATGCATCTGGGTCGGTACATGGGCATCAGCGACCTCATGGTTGATGCGCCGCCACAGGAAACCAACGACGCAACTGGCGGTACCACCGAATCCGGGATCTCCGGCAGCCATGGGCTGGTGTTCAGCGGCACGCCGAGATCAGCCGACTTCGATCACCGGGTGAGCGTCTCGGCGGATCTTTCCATCGCCCCCGATGACCAGGCGACGCTGGTGGTCACTGCGACCGGCATCCTCACCGGACCGGACACCGCTAACCAACCTGTTCCGGCTGACAAGCGCGACGCGGTGCTACACGCCTTCAGCGCGAGGCTGCCCGATCAGAGACTCCCGTTCGGTGTGGCGCCGAAGACCGAAGGAGTGCGCGGCTCCGACGTCATCATCGAAGGCATCACCTACGGACTAACCGTCACCCTCGAAGGGTTTAAACAGTCATGATGCGCACCGGCGACGATGCACTGGGGGTACCGCCCGCTTGCGGGGGACAAAGCGATGAGGTGGAGCGGCGCTCATGATGACCGTGATCGTCGCGACCGTAGCGGCGGCCGTCGTGGCAGCCGTTGCAGGGTGGTTGTTGAGCCGGCGCTCCGGAATCATCCGGGAAGTTCATTCCGGGTTTCCCCGGGACACGGCCGACACCGCAGCACTGGGTCTTTCCCGTAGCGGACCAACCGTCGTGCATTTCAGCGCCCCGTGGTGCGGACCTTGTGATCGGGTTCGTCGGATCGTTGGCCAGGTTTGCGACGACCTGGGCGACGTAGCTCACGTCGAGGTCGACCTCGACGCCCATCTGGCCACCGCGCGCAGATTTTCGGTGCTGTCGCTGCCCACCACGTTGATCTTTGATGTCGATGGACGACAGCGGTACCGGGCCTCTGGAGTACCCAGCGCCGCCGACCTGCGGTCCGCGCTGGAACCGCTGTTGATTTGATCAATGTGTGTCATTCGGTAAGCTTGCCGACGTGTTAGCCCGCCTCGAGCCCATGCTCACCAAGCGTCGCGCAGTCGATCTGTGCCGCACCGCGGGTTGTTGCTGTTGCTGTAGCTGCTGAGTAGCCGCGCGTTTCCGCGTAGCACTCGGAGCAGCCCCGGAATCCCTACCGTGGCGTGTCTCCCCTCGTCGTTCCCTGCAACAGGCCTTCCTAGGAGTACTGCCGTGCCGAACAGCAACACCAGCATCCAGCCAGACAGCGTCGACGTGCGTGGACCGAGGTTCGCCGCCTGGGTCACGACCGCAGTCTTGGTCGTCGCGCTCATCGTTTCAGCCGCCAGTCCGCTGGCGGCCGCGGCGATTCTGGGTGTGCAGGCCATCATCTTTGCGGTCGGCGCTGTCGGCGGACCCCGCAAGCATCCCTATGGGCGGGTGTTCGCCAGCGTCGTGGCGCCCCGGCTGGGGCCGGTCAAGGAACGCGAACCGGTCGCGCCGCTGAAGTTCGCCCAACTCGTCGGCCTGATCTTTGCGGTCGTCGGCGTTGCTGGATTCGCCACCGGCGCTTTCCTGGTAGGCGTCGTCGCTACCGCAGCCGCGCTGACGGCCGCCTTCTTGAACGCGGCCTTCGGCATCTGCCTGGGCTGCCAGCTCTACCCGCTGGTCGCGCGCTTCCGACGCACGCCGCGTCCCGCTTGACCTGAAATTCATCCAAAGCGATCGAAAGGATCCCCCGCATGGCACGCTCCGACGTCCTGGTCTCCCCGGACTGGGCTGAGAGCAACCTTGGCGCCGCAGATGTCGTCTTCGTCGAGGTCGACGAGGACACCAGCGCATACGACGCCGGCCACATCCCCGGCGCGATCAAGCTGGACTGGCGCACCGATCTGCAGGATCCGGTCAAGCGCGACTTCGTCGACGCTCAGCAATTCTCGAAACTGCTCAGCGAGCGCGGCATATCCAACGACCACACCGTGATCCTCTACGGCGGCAACAACAACTGGTTCGCCGCCTACGCATACTGGTATTTCAAGCTGTACGGCCATGACAAGGTCAAGCTGCTCGACGGCGGCCGCAAAAAATGGGAACTCGATGGCCGGGCGCTATCCAGTGACTGCGTCAGCAGGCCCGCGACCTCCTACACCGCCGCCGCACCGGACAACAGGATCAGAGCGTTCCGCGACGAGGTCATCGCGGCCATCAACGTCAAGAACCTGGTCGACGTACGCTCCCCCGACGAATTCTCGGGCAAGATCCTGGCGCCGGCGCATCTGCCGCAGGAACAGAGCCAGCGCCCCGGCCATATCCCCGGCGCGATCAACGTGCCGTGGAGCAGGGCCGCTAACGAAGACGGCACCTTCAAGTCCGACGAGGAGCTGGCCAGGCTGTACGCCGATGCCGGTCTGGACGGGTCGAAGGAAACCATCGCCTACTGCCGGATCGGTGAGCGGTCGTCACACACCTGGTTCGTGCTCCACGAATTGCTCGGGCACAAGAACGTCAAAAACTACGACGGAAGTTGGACGGAATACGGCTCCCTGGTGGGTGCCCCGATCGAGTTGGGAAGCTGATATGTGCTCTGGACCCAAACAAGGACTGACGTTGCCCGCCAGCGTCGATCTGGAGAAGGAAACGGTGATCACCGGCCGCGTCGTGGACAGGGACGGCCAAGCCGTGAGTGGCGCGTTCGTCCGCTTGCTGGACTCGTCGGACGAGTTCACCGCCGAGGTGGTCGCGTCGGCCACCGGTGACTTCCGCTTCTTTGCCGCACCAGGATCCTGGACGCTGCGCGCGCTGTCCGCGGCCGGTAACGGCAACGCCGTGGTGACGCCGTCGGGCGCCGGCATCCACGAAGTTGACGTCAAGGTCGCCTGACATACGAGAGGCCCCGACCGGAATGTCCCGAAGTCTTGGGACGAATAGACTCGTCCCCGTGGTGCTCTTCTTCGAGATCATGCTGGTCGTGTCGGTCGTGGTTATCTCATGGTTCGCGCTCTACACGCTCTACCGGCTCATCACTGACGAATCGTGACCCCCGACGGACCAGGGGGTTCGGCAAGCTCCAGCGACCGTGCGATGGCTGCCGCTGCTGAGCGCGCCAAGCTGACCGCCGCCCGCAACATCCCGGCCTTCGATGATCTGCCGATTCCCGCCGACACCGCGAACCTGCGTGAAGGCGCCAATCTGAATGACGCGCTGCTGGCACTGCTGCCGCTGGTCGGCGTGTGGCGCGGAGAAGGCGAGGGCCGCGGACATGACGGGGACTACCGGTTCGGTCAGCAGATCGTCGTGTCCCACGACGGCGGCGATTACCTGAATTGGGAAGCCCGCTCTTGGCGGCTCAACGAAACGGGCGACTACCAGGAACGCGGCTTACGCGAGACGGGATTCTGGCGCTTTGTCACCGATCCCTACGACCCCAGCGAATCCCAGGCGATCGAGTTGTTGTTGGCCCACTCGGCCGGTTATGTCGAATTGTTCTACGGACGACCGCTTAACCAGTCGTCGTGGGAGTTGGTGACCGACGCACTGGCCCGCAGTCGGTCGGGCATGCTGGTCGGCGGCGCCAAACGGCTTTACGGCATCGTCGAAGGTGGCGACCTGGCCTACGTCGAGGAACGGGTGGACGCCGACGGCGGCCTGGTGCCGCATCTCTCCGCGCGGCTGTCGCGGTTCGCCGGATAGTGACCCAGAAGTGTTGCCGGCATAGGTAACTCGGTGTCGGCGGGTGACCCGCTGCGCCCAGCTCCGCTGCGCTTGCGATCACCACGGAGACTTCGGGTGGTGACCCGCTGCGCCCAGCTCCGCTGCGCTTGCGATCACCACGGAGACTTCGGGTGGTGACCCGCTGCGCCCAGCTCCGCTGCGCTTGCGATCACCACGGAGACTTCGGGTGGTGACCCGCTGCGCCCAGCTCCGCTGCGCTTGCGATCACCACGGGATCACGACGTTGCCTTCGGCCGACCTTTCTGCGTTACTGTTCGACGTCCGAACAGCCGACCGTCGACGACGTGCCAGGAAGGGAGGTCGGCCTGATGCGTCCCACGCGGACACCGTCGTCCATTTTGCGATGGGTAGTGATGGTTGACCGTGTCCTGACATGGAGCGGCCCCCGAGCAAAGCTCCTGGTTGGACAGACCGGAAGCTCGGGGGCCGGGTGACTGCGGGGAATTCGCCAGCGCGCGTTGATCGCTAGCTCTTCCGAGCCAATGCAGCTAGCGCGCAGCCACCTCACATGTCCATGAAGCTATCAATTTCGCGGACCACCTCCTTCCTCGTGTACGGCCGACCGTACCCGCCGTTCCGCGAGCCGACAACAGAATTCAGCGCTCAGCGATCGCAGACGATCGCTGAGTCGACTAACTCGGCGAATTCGGCGGCCATCGGAGATCGAGGTAGTCGCCGACCGTCGAGCGTGTGCACGCGGGCGGCCAGGGTCATGCTCGAAACTAGCCAGATCCCTTGGGCAGCATGCAGATCGGGGATTCGTAGCGCGCGATAGTCGCAGTCGTACCCTTTGGCCCGGGCCACCTCGAAGAGTGCCTGTTGCGTGGTGCCGCGCAGGATCGGATACCACGGCGGCGGCGTCAGCAGGCACGGATTGCCGTCGGCTCCTGCTTCGGAGTCGGTGGCGACCACGACGGTCGAGCGCGGGCCTTCCAGGATGTAACCGTCGGAGCTGACGAAGATGACGTCACCGGCGCCCCGTCGGGCGGCATGACGCAAGGCGGCCATGTTGACCGCGTAGGACAACGTTTTCACGCCGGATAGTAGCCACGGCATCGCGTCGATGCCGGTAGCAGGCAGTCCTCGTTCCAGCGTGACCGCCGCGACCCCGTCGCGCCGAACGGCCGTCACGCGCTCGGGAACAGCGTCGACCATCACATAGGCGGTCAGCGCCGAGTCGCTCTCGCGGCCGCGGCTGTAGATCAAGCGCAACGCGCCTTCGTCAGCGGTGTTTGCGGTCCACTGCCGCGTGGCTACCTCGATCGCATGCCGCCAATTCGGGAGATCTGGCTTGGGCAGATCCATCAATTTGGCGGAGTGGGTCAACCGCTGCAGATGCGACTCGACCAGACAAGCCCCGCCGTCGCGTACCAACAGGGTCTCGAAGATGCCGTCGCCGCGCACTGCTGCCAGGTCGTCGGCGTGCAGTAGTGGCGTCCCCGGCGGATGTATCTCACCGTCCAGCGTGACGATCACACCCGTCTTGTCCGCCATGGGAAAGGAGCCTAATGGCGATCCGAAGCGACGCGGGGCGCAGCGGGTCGCCATTCAATAAACACCGCGGCGACGGAAAGGGCCGGCGGCGGCGGCCGCAGCGGAGGTATCAGCGACTTCAGCGAGGATGCATCATTCCGGGGCCCATCATGCCCGGGCCCATCATTTGGCATCCCATCATCCCTCGCATCATTGGCGGCATCCCATCGCGTACAAAACCTGTGACTTCTCGTGCGTGCGCGCGAATGACCTCGGTGAGCGCTGGATCATCGGAGGTTTCCTCGGCTATCACGCCAGTAGGCGTGAAAGTCACCTGCCGGCGATAGCCGTTCGCGTGCCGGAACAACGTGGGCAGGCTATCGCTCATGCACATGACCTCTGCACCCTGATCGAGCCGGGCGTACATGCTCGACACGTGCGCCTGCAGTTGCGTGACCAGGTCAGGTGAACTCGATTGGGTGGTAGTCCGCACGCCGCCGGGCATCTCGTCGACAGTGCGAGTTATTTCGCTATGCCGGTGGAACATCTCGGCGTAACGACGCATATCCACAGGGCCGACGCCCATGCAGCCGTCGTGGTCCGCGAGTCGAATCTTCGGTACCGGCCATCTAACGACACCCCGTAACACATAGCCCAGCACGGCGGCGCCACCGCCGGTTCCAAGCGCGGCGAGCGCCGCGCGCCGCGTTAACACCGCCATCAGCAGCGCCCGAGTGGACACACTGCCGTCGCCATTCCGCTACGGCCGAGGAGTGCTCGGGGCTGTGGTTGCCGGCGATTGGGCACCCGGTCCCATCGGGCCGCCGGGGCCCATCATTCCCCCGGGCATCCCGCCGGGCCCCATCATTCCGCCGGGCCCCATCATCCCGCCGGGCATGCCACCCGGCCCCATCATTCCCCCGGGCCCCATCTGGGCTCCCGGTCCCATACGGCCGTCCCAGCCACCGCGATGTGTCCAATAGTGGCCGCCGGAGCCCGAGCCCAGGAAGAACCCCGAAAAAAAGATCACCGCGACGACGAATACGACTCCGGCCACGATGCCCACCCACATCAAGGCCCGGCCCAGCCGGCTGGGCTGCCCCCGTCGGGCGTGGTATTGCGAAGACTCAGCGGCGGGTCCCGCGCCAGCGACGTTAGGTTCAGGTGCTTCAGTCGCCATGACTTAGCCTTTCGTGTCGATGTCGAGGTATATCCTATCCCACCCAGGGTGGGGTGGGGTCACCGGAGATTACGATAGGGAAGTCGGGGGCTGCGTTGTCAACGACGGCACGGGAAGGAATGGCGATGCCGGAGGAGCTGACGGAGAAGAAGCGCGCGGCGCTCAACCGATTGAAGACCGTGCGGGGCCACCTGGACGGGATTGTTCGGATGCTCGAAGCCGACGCGTACTGCGTGGACGTGATGAAGCAGATATCTGCGGTGCAATCGGCCCTGGAACGCACGAACAGGGTGATGTTGCACAACCACCTCGAGACCTGCTTTTCGGAGGCCGTCCTGGGCGGGCGAGGACAATCAGCCATCGACGAGCTCGTCACCGCTCTCAAATTCAGTCCCGCCTTGACCGGCCCGGACGCGTGCTTGAACGGCACCACAGCAGACGACGCCGTGGAAGCTGGCGCGACGTAATGCGCAAGGCCTCGGTATCGCAGCCGTGAAAGCGCACCCTTGCCAGATCCGTAGAGTTGACGTGTGAACGCAGTCCCTGCACCCGATCCCGGGCCCGACGCCGGCGCGATCTGGCATTACGGCGATCCGCTGGGCGAGCAGCGCGCAGCCGAAACCAATGCGGTATTGGTGGACCGCTCGCACCGCGCGGTGCTCACCCTGACCGGTGGCGACCGGCAGACTTGGCTGCACGGCATCTCCACCCAACACGTCAGCGAACTCCCCGAGGGTGCCAGCACGCAAAACCTGAGCCTCGATGGTCAGGGCCGGGTCGAGGATCACTGGATCCAGACCGAGCTGGGTGGTACCACCTATCTTGATACCGAACCGTGGCGGGGTGAGCCGCTGCTGGAGTACCTGCGCAAGATGGTGTTCTGGTCGGAGGTCACCCCGGGCGCCGCCGACATGGCGGTGCTGTCGCTGCTGGGTCCGCGGCTGGCAGACCGGGCAGTGCTCGACACGCTTGGCCTGAAGGCACTACCCGCCGAGCTGATCGCGGTTCCGGTGGCCGGCGGCGGTTTTGTGCGGCGGATGCCCGGCGCCCCTGCCGACCAAATCGAACTGGACCTGGTGGTACCCCGCGGCAATTCGGCCGACTGGCAGAACCGCTTGGTGCTGGCCGGTGTGCGCCCGGCCGGGGTATGGGCCTACGAAGCCCACCGGGTGGCAGCGGTGCGCCCGCGACTCGGCATCGACACCGATGAGCGGACGATTCCACACGAGGTCGGGTGGATCGGTGGTCCCGGCGAGGGTGCCGTCCATCTGGACAAAGGCTGCTACCGCGGACAAGAGACCGTCGCGCGGGTGCACAACTTGGGCAGACCGCCGCGGATGCTAGTGCTGTTGCACCTTGATGGTTCGGTGGAGCGGCCCTCGACGGGTGATGCGGTACTCGCCGGCGGTCGAGCCGTCGGCCGCCTTGGCACCGTGGTCGAGCACGTCGACCTTGGGCCGGTGGCACTGGCGCTGCTCAAGCGCGGGCTGCCTGCCGACGCCGAATTGGCGACCGGCCCGCAAGGCTCGGTCGCTGCGGTGATCGACGCCGATTCGCTGCCGCCCGCCGAACAGATCGGCGCGGGACGGCTGGCCGTTGAACGCCTGCGGGGCGGTGCGAGATAATTGGCGATGACGTCCGCCACAGCGGCAGGGGGGCCGACACCCAGCCACAAGGCACGGTAAACTGTCGGCAGGACAATAACGACACCAGGAGATCGGAGCCGCCTACTCGTTAGGCCGCTCCGTTATTGCGCGAGGGGGTTCCCCCATGGGCCGCGGCCGGGCTAAGGCGAAGCAGACCAAGGTTGCTCGAGAACTCAAATACAGTTCCCCGCAGACCGACTTCCAGCGGCTTCAGCGCGAGCTGTCAGGAACGACTGCCGATGAATCCAATGAACTGGACAACGACGGCTTTGATGATTCCTGGCACGACCAAGAAGAGTGGCGCCGCTAGAACGAGCCCCGGAGTGCTGATGCGGCTGGCATCGGCAAAGTGTTAGTCCCGCGTAGTTCCGGCCTTCAGAATCTCGGGTGCTGTCCGACCAATTTTGCCCGCGGGGCCCCTTTTCCGCCTTTGCAGACGGTTCCCAGCACCCAGCAGTCCAAGTGCCGCGCGGTCAATATGGCCAAGGCGCGGTCGGTGTCTTCCGGAGCGACGACAGCAATCATGCCGACACCCATGTTGAACGTCTTTTCCATCTCCTCCCGCGTCACCCGGCCGCGCTGGGCGATCATGGCAAACACCGGTGCGGGCGTCCACGTGCCGCGGTCGACCTCGGCCACCAAGCCGTGCGGGATGACGCGCTGCAGGTTACCGGCCAGCCCGCCACCGGTCACGTGGCAGAAGGTGCGGACATGGGTTTCGGCGGTCAGCGCCAGGCAGTCTCTGGCGTAGATCCGGGTGGGTTCCAACAGTTCTTCGCCCAACGTGCGGCCGAACTCCTCGACATAACCGGCCAGGTTCATCCGGTCGATCTCGAGTAGGACCGTGCGGGCCAGCGAGTAGCCGTTGGAATGCAGGCCCGAAGAACCCAGCGCGATGATGACGTCGCCGGGTTTGACGCGGTCGGGCCCCAGCACGTCGTCGGCCTCGACGACACCGATACCGGTGGCCGAGATGTCGTAGTGGTCCGGTTCCATCAGACCAGGATGTTCGGCGGTTTCGCCGCCAAGCAATGCGCAGCCAGCGCGCACACATCCCTCGGCGATACCCGCGACGATTGCGCTCACGTGTTCTGGCACGGTCCGGCCGACCGCGATGTAGTCCTGCAGGAACAACGGCTCGGCGCCACAAACGACCAGGTCGTCGACCACCATCGCGACGAGGTCCAGGCCGACGGTGTCGTGCTTGTCCATCGCCTGAGCGACCGCCAGCTTGGTGCCGACACCATCGGTGGAGGCCGCCAGCACAGGCTCGCGGTAGTCGCCCCGCAGAGCGAACAGCCCGGCGAATCCGCCGAGCCCGCCGCGGACTTCAGGTCTGGTGGCTTTTGTTGCCAGCGGCTTGAACAATTCGACCGCGCGGTCACCGGCTTCAATGTCCACCCCGGCCGACGCGTAGGTGATGCCCTGACTGCCGGGGTCTCGTCCGGGGCTTTTTCCGGGATCCGTCATCGCGATAAAGGCTACCGGGCGGCGGTGACCGCCGGTATCAAACGTCTTTGAACTACCAAGAGCGAAGTTTGTCAGCGCACGACCGGCACTTCATCGGGTGCCAGCTCGTCGAGCCCGGCTCCGCGCGCGGCATTGGCGAGCATGTGCTCGATGACGTTCTTACCCAACGCGTTCTCCCCGGGCAGCTCGATTGGATACTGGCCGTCGAAGCAGGCAGTGCAGAGCCGCGACGCCGGCTGCTCGGAGGCCGCGATCATGCCCCGCAGCGAGATGTATCCCAGCGTGTCGGCACCGATGGCATGCCGTACCGCCTCGAGCATCTCCTCTTCATCCTGGACGGCGTTGGCGATCAACTCGGCCGGCGACGGGAAATCGATGCCGTAGAAACACGGCCATTTCACCGGTGGTGAAGCGATCCGCACGTGCACTTCGACGGCGCCGGCCTCGCGCAGCATTCGCAACAGTGCACGCTGGGTGTTCCCCCGCACGATCGAGTCGTCGACAACGATGAGACGTTTGCCGCGGATCACCTCTTTAAGCGGGTTCAGCTTCAGCCGGATGCCGAGCTGGCGGATGGTCTGCGACGGCTGGATGAATGTGCGCCCGACGTAAGCGTTCTTCATCAGGCCCTGCCCGTACGGAATGCCGGACTCCTGCGCGTATCCGACTGCGGCGGGGGTGCCCGATTCCGGCACGCCGATCACCAGGTCGGCGTCGACCGGGCATTCACGGGCCAACCGACGACCGATGTCCACCCGAGCGGCATGCACGGACCGGCCGGCGATCGTGCTGTCCGGCCGCGCCAGGTAGACGTACTCGAAGACGCAGCCCTTGGGCGTGGGGTTGGCGAAACGCGTGGAGCGCACCCCGTCGGCGTCGATCGCCAGCAATTCGCCTGGCTCGATGTCGCGCACGAACGAGGCGCCGACGATGTCGAGCGCAGCCGTTTCGGAGGCCACCACCCATCCGCGATCCAGTCGTCCGAGCGAAAGTGGCCGTACCCCATATGGATCGCGACACGCGTACAGCGTGTTCTCGTCCATGAACGTCAGGCAGAAAGCGCCACGCACGGTCGGCAGCAGGTCGAGCGCCGCCTGTTCCAGGGTGGAATCGGCTGAGCCATGGGCCAGCAGCGCGCCCAAGATGTCCGAGTCCGTCGTCGCCGGGGCCGGGCAGCGCCGAGTGATCAACCCCGCGTCGCGGGCGCGGGCGGCAAGCTCGGCGGTGTTGACCAGGTTTCCGTTGTGCCCCAATGCGACTCCGGTGCCGGCCGCGGTGTTGCGGAACACCGGCTGCGCGTTCTCCCACGTCGTGTCGCCCGTGGTGGAGTAGCGGCAGTGCCCGATGGCGACGTGGCCCTGCATTGCCGCCAGCGTCTGCTCGTCGAACACCTGGCTGACCAAGCCCAAGTCTTTGAAGACCAGCACCTGGGATCCATCGGCGACGGCGATACCCGCGGCTTCCTGCCCGCGATGCTGCAGCGCGTACAAGCCGTAGTAGGTGAGTTTGGCGACTTCCTCGCCCGGGGCCCAGACCCCGAATACACCACACTCTTCACGGGGCGAGTTCAGGTCCTGCTCGGGTTCCTGGACGGTCACGGTTCGGCGGCTCCCTGGGGAACGATTGGTGACGTAACGGAGTCTACGGGTCCGACGGCCCCACCGCCGAATCCACCGCGCGTGTTGAGCGCCGAAAAAACCGTTTCGCCACCCTAAAGCTGCAGTTCAGGGTTATATTCAGCTTATATCGAACAGGGGCAGCCAGTGTTCGATTTCACCTGCTCGTGAGCCGGAAAGACTCAGCGCACCGGTGCTGTTCGCCTCGGCGAGCGATAACAGCCCGGTGACCAGAAGCAGCCACGTCCGCGGCTCGGTTTCTACGACATTGGGTGGTGTGCCGCGAGTGTGCCTGGGCCCGGAAATACACTGCACCGCCGCGAACGGCGGGATCCGCAGCTCGACGCTCCGTCCTGGCGCCACAGCGGCCAGGGTGCGCGCGGTGAGCCGAACCGCCGTCGCGAGAGGCTCTCGGTCGGGCGCCGGACAAGATTCGTCACGCAACCAGTCCGCAATCGCCAACACGGCCTGCCGAGTGTTTGCCGGATCGGCACTTTCACGAGCGGCCATACCTTAGGGTCTCAAAGTCATGGATCCCCGGCGCGGGCCACCGTACAAGACCGTCGGCCTGATGACGATCGTGGTCATGGGGTTGGTCGGGTTGCTCCTGTACTTGCAATTTCGGGGCGATCTCACGCCGACCACGAAGTTGACGATGGTGGCTGCCCGGGCGGGCTTGGTGATGGATCCCGGTTCCAAGGTCACCTACAACGGGGTCCAGATCGGCCGAGTGTCCAGCATTTCCGAGATCACCCGCGACGGCAAGCCTGCGGCCAAGGTGGTACTGGATATCACGCCCAAGTATGTCCAGATGATTCCGGCCAACGTGGCGGCCGCGGTCAAGGCGACCACGGTGTTCGGCAATAAATATGTTGCGTTGAGCTCGCCGAGGAGCCCCGCGACGCAATCAATCACGCCGTCCACCGAGATCGACGCGACGTCGGTGACGACCGAGTTCAACACGTTGTTCGAGACGCTCACCTCGATCGCTGAGAAAGTCGATCCGGTCAAGGTGAATCTGACGCTCAGTGCAGCCGCACAGGCTTTGACCGGGTTGGGCGAAAATTTCGGCGCCTCGCTGATCAACGGCAACGCGATCCTCGACGACGTGAACCCACAGATGCCCACCATCCACACTGATATTCAGCGGTTGGCTGCGCTGGGTGAGACCTACGCTAACGCCTCACCAGACTTATGGGACGCGCTCGACCATGCCGTGACCACCGCCCGCACACTCGACCGGCAGCAAGGCGAGCTTGATGCGGCCCTGCTGGCGGCGGCCGGACTAGGCAACACCGGCGCGGATGTTTTCGCGCGGGGCGGACCTTACCTGCAGCGTGGGGCCGTGGATCTGGTCAACACCAGCCAGCTGCTCGACGAGTACAGTCCCGAAATCTTTTGCACTATCCGCAACTTCCACGACGTCGCACCCAAGGTCTACGCCGACCTCGGCAACAACGGCTACTCGCTGGGAGCGCACTCGGGGGGCTCCATCGCGGGGGCACCCAATCCATACATCTATCCGGAAAACTTGCCGCGGACCAACGCCAGGGGTGGGCCCGGTGGGCGACCGGGCTGTTGGCAGACAATCACTCGAGAACTGTGGCCGGCTCCATTCCTGGTGATGGACACGGGCGCGAGCATGGCTCCCTACAACCACTTCGAACTCGGTTCGCCATTAGTGGTCGATTACGTATGGGGCCGCCAATTGGGCGACTACACCATCAACCCCTAGAACTCTCGCCGGGTTCGGCGCGCCCAACCGCCGGCCGGGCCGCCGCGTGGTGCCGACCAGCTTTACGCCGAACGGCGACGCACAGTCAGCGCGGCAATCGCACCCGCCTCGTTGATGGCCAAGTGCGCCAGTATGGGCGCGGCGAGGCTGCCGGAATGGTCGGCGAGCCAACCGAACAACCAGCCGCCGATACCGGTGACCAGTACGGTGGCCACCACCGGCTCGCTCGTCGCACGCGCGTCCGCGATGTGGAAGAGCCCGAAAGTTGCGGCCTGCAGCAGCCTTCCGCCGGCTTTGCCGAAAGCACCGGAACCGGCGGTGGCCAGCGCCGCGCGGAAGGCGGACTCCTCGGCCCAGACGGTCCCCACCGGTATTCGCAACAGCAGCCAGTCCGGCACTGGCGCCGGCGGCTCGCGGTCGGCCATCGCTAGCCGCACCGGCGGCACCAGGGTTGTCGCCGCGATCGCGCTCACTGCCACTACCCCGGCTGCCGAACCCAGCCGCAACCCCGCCCACAGCCGCGGCGGACTCAGGCCCAGCGGCGCACGCGTCACCAGCACCAGCAGCCCGCCCACGCCGGCCGGCAGCGTTACCCGCCACGGAGTCGGTAGCCGCGGACTGACGAAGCCCCAGCCGACCAGGGCGGCGCTTAAAAACAGCGCGCAGGCCCGACGAAAAATTTTGTAACGCATAGGGATTCGCTGCTATCGCTTATCCGAAGAGCCGCGGCAGCACCGACTTCGACGTCTCGCGCAGTTCTACCAGGGACACGGTGAACAAGTCCTGAACCTCCAGCGCGTCGGAACTTTGATCGACGACCCCGATGCGGACCGCGGGCAGTCCCCGCGCCTCGCACATCGAACGGAACCGGCTCTCCTCGGTGCGTGGCACCGCCACCAGCACCCGGCCCGCCGACTCGGAAAACAACATCACGAAAGGGTCGGTGTCCTCGGGAAGCACGATGCGGCAGCCGGTTTCACCCGCCAGCGCCGACTCCACAATGGCTTGGGCCAGGCCGCCTTCGGACAGATCGTGTGCCGCTGACACCAGCCCGTCGCGCGACGCCGAGCTCAGCACCTCGGCCAGTAGCTTTTCGCGCGCCAGGTCAACCTTGGGCGGGAGGCCACCCAGATGATCGGCGGTCACCTGCGCCCAGATGGAGCCGTCGAACTCATCGCGCGTGTCGCCCAGCAGCATCAGGGTCTCCCCCGGATCGCTGCCCAGGCCGGTAGGGATGCGCCGGCTGACGTCGTCGATGACGCCGAGCACGCCCACGACCGGCGTCGGGTGGATCGCGGCCGACCCGGTTTGGTTGTAGAAGCTGACGTTGCCGCCGGTCACCGGAATTCCCAGGGCCGCACAGCCGTCGGCCAGGCCCCGTACCGCCTGCGCGAACTGCCACATCACCCCGGGATCTTCGGGCGAACCGAAGTTGAGACAGTCGGTCACCGCGACCGGGGTGGCGCCGGTGACGGCGACGTTGCGATAGGCCTCGGCCAGCGCGAGTTGTGCACCGACGTAGGGATCGAGCAGCGCGTAGCGGCCTGATGAATCGGTCGATAACGCGATACCGCGGCCGGTGGATTCGTCGACGCGCAGCATGCCGCCGTCGGCGTGCTCAGCCAGCACCGTGTTGCCTCGCACGTACCGGTCGTACTGTTCGGTGATGAATGAGCGGCTGCACAGGTGCGGGCTACCCAGCAGCGCAAGCAAAGTCGCACGCAGTTCAGCACCGGTAGCCGGCCGCGGCAGCCTGGTCGAACGGTCCGCGTTCAGGGCGTCCTGTGATTCGGGCCGGGCGACCGGACGCTGGTACACCGGGCCTTCGTGGGCCACGGTGCGCGGCGGCACGTCGACGACGGTCTCGCCGTGCCAGGTGATCCGCAATCTGTCGCCGTCGGTGACCTCGCCGATCACCGTGGCCAGCACATCCCACTTGCGGCACACCGCCAAGAAGGCATCCACGTTCTCCGGCGCGACCACGGCGCACATCCGCTCCTGCGACTCGCTGCAGAGCACCTCCGCGGGCGTCATCTCCCTGGTCCGCAGCGGGACGGTGTCGAGCTGTATCGCCATTCCGCCATCTCCGGCGGACGCTAACTCCGAAGTGGCACAAGACAATCCGGCGCCACCCAGGTCCTGGATGCCGATCACCAGACCGCCCGCGTAAAGCTCGAGGCAGCACTCGATGAGCACCTTCTCCATGAAGGGGTCACCCACTTGAACCGACGGCAACTTTTTGCGAGACCCGGTGCTGTCGAAGGTGTCCGACGCAAGCACCGACACGCCGCCGATACCGTCCAGCCCGGTCCGCGCGCCAAACAGAATGATCTTGTTGCCGGTACCTGAGGCGAAAGCCAAATGCAAGTCCTCCTGGCGCAATACGCCGACGCACAACGCATTGACCAACGGGTTGCCGGCATAGCACGCGTCGAAGACGGTCTCGCCGCCGATGTTGGGCAAGCCCAGGGAGTTGCCATATCCGCCGATGCCGCGGACGACGCCGTCGAGCACGCGACGGGTGTCCGGCGTGTCAGCGGCACCGAACCGAAGCTGATCCATCACGGCGACCGGTCGCGCGCCCATCGCCATGATGTCGCGGACGATGCCGCCGATGCCGGTGGCCGCACCCTGGTAGGGCTCGACGTAGGACGGGTGGTTGTGCGATTCCACTTTGAAGGTGACGGCCCAGCCGTCGCCGATATCGACAACGCCGGCGTTCTCGCCGATACCGGCCAACATGCCGGCGCGCATCTCGTCGGTCGTGGTCTCCCCGAAGTAGCGCAGGTGCACCTTGGATGACTTGTACGAGCAGTGCTCGCTCCACATCACCGAGTACATGGCCAGCTCGGTGTCGGTGGGTCTGCGGCCCAGGATCTCGCGAATCCGCTGGTACTCGTCGTCTTTGAGGCCCAGTTCACCGAACGGTTGCGGTTGGTCGGGGGTCGTCGCGGCATGCTCGACGGTGTCGATCGCCTGGGTGCGCGCGCTCGTCCCGGAGACAGTCACGCCAGACAGTCTAGGGTGACGACCTGCCCCCGCGACTACATGAGCGAGCGCGGGCTCGACCAACTACTGCCCGGCCACGCAGAACACGTTGCCCTCGGGGTCAGCCAGTACCACCCAGCGGAAGTTTTCGCTGATCTTGCGCCTGCCGACCTCGGTGGCCCCGGCAGCCATCAACCGCGACACTTCGCCATCCACATCCGCTGCACTGAAATCAAGATGCACGCGGTTCTTTCCGGGCGTGGGATCGGGCACCTTCTGAAATCCGAGCCGCGGTCCTTCCGGCCGGGTCACCGCAATGAACTCGCCGGGGAGCAGCTCCTGGGTCGTACCCCCAAACTGCCCGGCCCACCATCCGGCCAGCTTCGCAGGATCGCTGCAGTCGAATGTCACCATTTCCACGTTGAGCGCCATACCGCAGACTGTATGCCGCTATTCCGGGCCAAGGAACGCCCGCAGCGCTGCCGAGTAGGTGGCCACGTCGTGCGCACCCATCAACTCGCGGGCAGAGTGCATCGCAAGCTGAGGCGCGCCGACGTCGACGGTGGGGATGCCCGTCCGCGCCGAGGCCAGTGGCCCAATCGTCGACCCGCATGGCAGGTCGGCCCGATGCTCGTAACGCTGTAATGCAACCCCGGCCTGCTGGCAAGCCAGCGCGAAGGCCGCCGCTGTGCGTCCGTCGGTGGCGTACCGAAGATTGGGGTGCACCTTGAGCACCGGCCCGGAGTTGACCTCGATCAGGTGGCTCAACTCGTGCCGCTCGGGATAGTTGGGGTGGGTGGCGTGTGCCATGTCCGCTGAGGCCAGCAGCGAGGCCGGCAGCCGGCGCAGGAAGTCTTCCCGGTTGCCGCCGGCCGCGAGCACGATCCGCTCCAGGACGGTGCTCAGCAGGTTGGACTGCGCACCGTGATCCGACGACGAACCGACCTCTTCGTGGTCGAAGAGCACCAACACGGGCAAGAAGCCGCGCGGCGCCGAGGCCGGTTCCAAGGCCAACAATGCCTCCATCCCCGCATAGCAACTCGCCTGGTTATCCAGCCGCGGAGCGCTGAGCAGGCTGGCATCGGCGCCGACCACCGTCGATGGAGTGAGATCGTGAGTCATCAGGTCGGCGGCCAGCACGTCGGTCGCCGCCACCCCGGCGTGCTCTGCGACGTAATCGACGAATGATCCCGGTTCTTCGCCGACACCCCATACCGCGTTGATGTGTCGCTGCGGGTCCAGGGTCAGCGACTTGCGATCCTCGGCCAGATGAATGGCCAGCTGCGGCACCCGAAGGATCGGATCGTCTATCCGGACGAGCCGGTGAGCGATGCCGGCGTCGTCCCGCACCGCCCTCACCGATAGGCGCCCACTGATACCCAGATCGCGGTCCAACCAGGAGTTGAGCCACGCTCCCCCGTACGGCTCCAGCGCCAACACCCGCCAGCCCGCGATCAGCCGGTCTGGATGCTGCTTGACCCGGAGGTTGGGACTGTCGGTGTGTGCGCCGACGATCCGGAATGGACCGTCGGGCCCGTCGGAGTTCCAGGCGACCAGTGAGCCGGCCCGTACCGTGAAGTAGCGGCCCGGTTGGTCCGGCCAGTGTTCGGCTTCGCGGAGCTCGGTGAATCCGGCGGCGACCAGCCGGGCTGCCACCGTTGCACAGACATGGAACGGCGACGGAGAGGCGTCGATGAAGTCGCAGAGGCCTCGCGCACTGGCTGAGGACTGTACGTCGTTTTGCGGCCCGCCGGACATGTCGAACATCATCGCTGTCGGCGACGGCGGGGTGCACACTAGGTCCAATTGCGCGGCTCCTTGCTCGCGCCGCTTCCGGCGCTCACCGTCGCCACGCTAGGGTCAGCAGAGTGCCTCCCGTGCAGCCGCAACCCGTCCTCGAGCCGTTGACGCCTGCCGCGATTTTCCTCGTCGTCACCATCGACGACGGCGGAGAAGAGACTGTGCACGACGCGCTGCAGGAGATTTCCGGTCTGGTGCGCGCAATCGGTTTCCGCGAGCCGCCGAAACGGTTGTCGGCGATCGCCTCGATCGGCTCAAACGCCTGGAATCGCTTGTTTTCGGGTCCGCGTCCCGCCGAACTGCGTCCGTTCGTCGAGTTGAAAGGTCCGCGGCACACCGCCCCGGCCACGCCCGGGGACGTGTTGTTCCACATCCGGGCCGAGAGCTTGGACGTCTGTTTCGAGCTGGCCGACCGCATCCTCAAAGCGATGGCCGGCGCGGTCACCGTGGTCGACGAGGTGCACGGGTTTCGCTACTTCGACAACCGTGACTTGCTCGGATTTGTCGACGGCACCGAGAATCCAGACGGGGCACTGGCCGCCAGTTCGACCGCGGTCGGCGACGAGGATCCCGACTTCGCCGGCTCCTGCTATGTGCACGTGCAGAAGTACGTGCACGACATGTCGTCGTGGAATTCGCTGTCGGTTGCCGAGCAGGAGCGGGTGATCGGTCGGACCAAGCTGGAAAACGTCGAACTCGCTGACGACGACAAGCCGGCCAACTCCCATATCGCCCTTAACGTCATCACCGACGATGACGGCACCGAGCTGAAAATCGTGCGCCACAACATGCCGTTCGGTGAGCTCGGCAAGGGCGAGTACGGCACGTACTTCATTGGCTATTCGCGCACGCCGCAGGTCACCGAGGAAATGCTGCGCAATATGTTTCTTGGCGATCCGCCCGGCAACACCGACCGCATCCTCGACTTCTCGACCGCGGTCACCGGTGGACTGTTCTTCTCGCCCACCGTCGACTTTCTCGACGATCCCCCGCCCCTGCCTGCCCCGCTGGTGGCAGCAACCCCCGCTTCTGACGACGGCTCACTTTCGATCGGCAGCCTGAAAGGAATCTTTTCATGAACAATCTCTATCGCGATCTGGCACCGGTCACCGAAGTCGCTTGGGAAGAAATCGAGTTGGAGGCAACCCGGACGTTCAAGCGCCATGTGGCCGGGCGCCGGGTGGTCGACGTCAGCGAACCCGGCGGGCCGGTCACCGCGGCGATCAGCACCGGCCGGCTGGTGGACGTGCAGGCACCCAACGACGGCGTGGAGGCTCACCTGCGGGCGAGCAAACCCCTTGTCCGGCTGCGCGTTCCGTTTACCCTGTCACGCTCTGAAATCGACGACGTCGAGCGCGGTTCGCAGGATTCCGACTGGGATCCGGTCAAGGCTGCCGCCAAAAAGCTGGCGTTCGTCGAGGACCGCACCATCTTCGAGGGCTACGCCGCCGCGTCGATCGAGGGCATCCGCAGCGCCAGCTCGAACCCGCCGCTGACGTTGCCCGAGGATCCTCGCGACATGCCCGATGCCATTTCGCAGGCGTTGACTTCACTACGCCTGGCCGGCGTCGACGGCCCGTATTCGGTGCTGCTGTCCGCTGACGTCTACACGAAAGTCAGCGAGACCACCGAACACGGATATCCCATCCGTGAGCACCTGAACCGACTGGTCGACGGCGACATCATCTGGGCACCGGCCATCGACGGCGCTTTCGTGCTGACCACCCGCGGCGGTGACTTCGACCTGCAGCTGGGCACCGACGTCGCGATCGGCTACACCAGCCACGACGCCGACACCGTGCAGCTGTATCTGCAGGAGACACTGACGTTCCTGTGCTACACGGCCGAAGCGTCGGTCTGCCTCGCCTCCTAGGAATAAATGCCGTCGGGCCACTGCTTAGCGGAAAGCAAATGAACTTCTTTCCTGGAGGCAGGGTTCGATGACAACAACACTGGCCGGTTCGACCGCATTGGTGACCGGTGCCACATCCGGGATCGGCCGCGAAATAGCGCTGCAACTGGCCAATCGTGGCGCCGAGGTCGTGGTACACGGACGCAGTGCCGAGCGCGGCGCCGAGATCGTGCGTGAGATCGACAGTTCCGGCGGCTCAGCACGTTTCGTTGCCGCAGATCTCAATAACGCCGACGATGTCCGCCGGTTGGCCGCTGAGGCGGGACGGGTGGACATTCTGATCAACAACGCCGGCATCTACAAATTTGGCGGCACCACAGACACCGATGACGCGGCCTTCGACGAGCATGTGAACATCAACCTGCGCGCGCCGTTCATCCTGGTCCAGCAATTAGCGCCGGCGATGGCCGAGCGCGGTAGGGGCGCGGTGGTCAATCTGAGCACCCTCGCTGCCTCGGTGCCGGCGCGCGGAGCGGGCATCTACGGAGCGAGCAAGGCCGGCCTCGAACAGCTGACGCGGGTGTGGGCAGACGAGTTCGGGAAGTCGGGGGTGCGGGTGAATGCCCTGGCCGCGGGGCCGACCGACACGCCTGGAGCGAACGTCACCCCGGGCATGGTCGAAGGACTGGGGGCAACCACCACCTTGGGCCGGCCGGCTGAGGCGAGTGAAATCGCCAGCGCGGTCGTTTTCCTCAGCTCCGCGGACGCCAGCTATGTCAACGGCGCGGTCTTGCACGCGACCGGCGGTCAGCGCGCAATTTCCGCTTGACACATAGGTTTTCGTTAAAGGTCCAACACAACGTCGCTTTCAGGAGCCGCTGAGCAGATGAGTACCGATCCCTGCTCGGGCGGCTCCAGCGGCACCTGAACATAGGTTGTCGTTCCGGCGACGACTCCGGTGACACACACGTGACACACCCCGCTTCGGCAGGAGAACCGGGTCGGCACGTCGCAGGCCTCGGCCATGTCGAGGATACTTCCGTAACCGGAGGACCAATTGACGGTGAGTCCGCTGCGCGAAAAGGTGATCGACGGTCCGGTCCCTGGCGTTCCAACCGGCGGATGAGGCGGCTTGTGCGGGGACCCGTCGACGATGCCAGGGTTGATTGCCGGTAGGGCACCGAACAATTCGCTGTGGATATGCGCGGGATCGAGTCCCGCTGCGGTGAGGGCATCGAGCATGTCGGACATGAATTGCGTTGGACCGCAAAGATATGCCGCAGCATCGGCCGGCAGACCCAGCGCCGCGATCGTCGCCTGATCTGGATGTCCCTGCGTCTGCGTGTAGAACACCAGCGCTCGGGCATGGGGCAACGAATCGATCAGGGTCGTGACTTCAGCTGCAAACGCTTGGGTTTCGGGGTTGCGGGTGGTGTGCAGCCACCAGATGTCGCGGGTACTGTGGGCGGCCGACAGCGTATGCAGCATCGCCAAGACCGGGGTGATACCGATTCCCGCCGAGATCAGGACCACTGGATTGCTGCCATCGGTTAGATAGAAGTCGCCACGCGGGGCGGCCGCCTCGACGACTGACCCCGGTCCGATATGGGCGTGCAGCCATCGGCTCACCAGACCGTGATCTTCGCGTTTGACGCTGATGCGGTAGTCCCCTGCGATGCTGTCACCCGACAAGGAGTAGCTGCGCAGAGGTGTCGGCTCTGCGGCGCCGGGGATTCTGACCGTCAGGTATTGCCCGGGTAGCGGCGATGGGAGCGCGGCGTGGTCGTCGGCCTCCAGACGGATCGACATCACCTGCGGGCTTTCCTGGCGTATTGCGCTGACCCGCAACGGACGAAATCCGTTCCACGCCGGTTCAGCTCGAAGAGGCAGGGCCATCGCGGTCGCGGAGCTCTCGTTTGCCGCCAGCATGTCGTTGAACGACTGCTGCCAGCCAGGGCTGAGCGGCGGCACGTCGACGATCTTGCGGAGTTGTTCGATGTTGCGGTTCGGCAGATAGAGCAGTGCGTCAACGTCGGCGACGCTGAGGTCGTGACGGCCGCGTTGGGTCCGCACGATCTCGTCGCCCGCGCGGACCCGCCCCTCGGTGATAACGCGAAAGTAGAACCCTGGGCGGTGCCGGGCGACAAGCAGATTGGGCATTGCCGGTTCGTTGAGGCGAAGGCCAACACGGAAACAGGTGACCCGTGGTTGGGTGACCTCGAATTCGGCGTCTCCGATGCGGTAGCGGTCGCCGATGCAGACTTCGTCGTCGGCGAGACCGCTGATAGTGAAGTTTTCCCCGAAGTGACCCGGTACAAGGTCGTCGCGACCCAGGTAGGACTTCCAGAATGCGTAGGACTCGGTCTGGTAAACCATGACGGCGCGTTGTTCGCCACCATGGCCGGCGAGATCGCCTTGACCGTCACCATCGATGTTGAGGCGGCGCACCATGACCGGTCCCTCGACCGGGTTCTTCCATATTCCCGTGTAAACGGTTTTGTTCCGCCACTGGACGTTCTTAGGCATGCCCACATTTACCGAAACAAGCCTGCCCACTGTGTCTCCTTGAGGTAACTAGGCTGTACGGAAAGGACTAGATCAGCGGCTCGCCGCCGTCTTCAACGTCACACCGGTCAGGAAGTGTTTGTCATCGCGAACAGCACGGCGTTGGCCACATCCTCGCACGTCCCGATTCGCCCCGCCGGGTTGCTGGCGGCGATGTGCTTGAAGTAATCCCGCTTGCCGTCGTCGCCCAGCGAATCCCAAGCGCCTGTATCGATAATTCCGGGCGAAATCGTGTTGACGCGGCGCGCCCAGCCACCACGACTGTCTTGTCCAGCAACGTGTTACCCACCGGTATCCCCTCCGTCGCTCCGCTCGCCCGCAGGCGGGTGGCCGATCGGGCGCGCCTGTCCGGTCGGGGGCCTGGGTTCCCGATTTGGGACTCGCCCACTCCGCCAGCGGCCCTTAACCAAGCCGGGCCCAAACTGGGATATCTGACCCAGATTATTCCTCGTCGGCCGAACGGTCAACTCCTATGGAGACTATTGCGAGCCGCGAGTTTTGGTGCATACTGGGATACATATCCCAGAACCTGTGTTGGGCGCGGGTCTCCAGACGACGGTGCCGTCCTACTCAAATATCCGTCCGGGCCTAGCAACCACTGCCACAGGAGGAATGTCATGCCGGCTGTTCATCATCGTTACGCCACCGTCGACGGTCATCGGCTGTTCTTCCGTGAAGCCGGCGACGCAGGCGCACCCGCGCTGGTCCTGTTGCACGGATTTCCGACCAGCTCGTATATGTTCCGGAATCTGGTTCCGGCGCTTGCCGACCGGTATCACGTGATCGCGCCCGACCACCTGGGTTTTGGACTGTCCGACGCACCGTCCGTCGAGGAGTTCGACTACACATTCGATGCGCTGACCGACCTGACCGCAGGCCTACTCCGCACCCTCGGTATCGATCGTTACGCGATGTACGTACAGGACTATGGCGCCCCCATTGGCTGGCGGCTGGCGCTTCGCGAGCCGTCCGCAATTACGGCGATCATCAGCCAAAGCGGTAACGGTTACGATGCCGGCTTCGTGGAGAGCTTCTGGAAGGTCGTGCAGGCCTACCAAGGTGAACAGACGGCCGAGACCGAGGCCGCGGTACGGCAGTTCCTCACGCTGGACGCCACCCGGTGGCAGTACCTCACCGGTGTCGCCGATGAGACGCTGGTCGATCCCGAGTCCTGGTATCACGACTACGCGTTGATATCGCGGCCCGGCAACGACCGAGTGCAACTAAAACTGCTGCGGGACTACGCCACCAATGCGCCGTTGTACCCGCGCCTGCACGAATATTTCCGCGCCAGCCGCGTGCCGCTGCTGGCGGTGTGGGGTCGCGGTGACGAGATCTTCGGCCCAGCCGGCGCTGAAGCGTTCGCCGACGACCTACCCGATGCGGAAATCCATCTGCTCGACGGTGGGCATTTCCTGCTGGAGTCCGCACTGGACGAAGTCACCGCGCTGATCCGCAACTTCCTCGCCAAGGATCGCCAACCGGTCTGAAACGGCCTGCGGGCGACGCGTACATCAATGGGTTGAATATCCCATAATCCGGAGCGTCCGCAGGTTAGCCTGACGCGATGGCCGATCCAGAGCTGCAAGACGAAAAGCGGTTGACCCCCAAAGGGCGTGCCACCCGCGGTCGGATCGTGCAAGCGGCCGCAGAGCTGATCGTCAACGAGGGCCTGGCGGAGTTCAACATGGACAATGTGCGCAAAGCCGCGTCGGTGAGCGGCTCGCAGCTTGCTCACTATTTCGCCGACAAGCGCGCGCTTGTCGGCGCAGTGATCGCGCATCAGATCGGCGTGGTGCTTCATTTTCATCGCCAACCGAGGCTGGGTGGGCTGGATTCATTCGAGGACTTCGAGCGCTGGATCGAGCTCAACGTGCGCTACCTCAGACGGATCGGATACTTCGGCACGCCCACCTACCACGCCCTCGCCGCACAGCTGGCCAAGTCCGACGACAGCACGCGCGAAATGTTGGCGGCAGGCTACTGGCAGTGGATCGACCTGCTTCAGCAGGCGATCCAGCGGATGAAAGATGACGGCGTTCTGGTCGCGGATGCCGACCCGCGACAGCTGGCTTTGGTCATTGTCAGCGCTCACCAGGGAGGTGGCACGTTGGCCTTCACCTACCGGGCGGAATGGCCGCACGCTGACGCCGTCCGCTTCGCGGTCAACTATCTGCGCATGTACGCCACCGACCCCGCCGAACGGGTCCCGCGTCCAGCGCGGCGTCCCCGCGGTCGGCACACAACAAGGAAAGCCAGCTGACTCATCTGTGCCAAAGGCGGCAATGTGGCTGAAGACTCGCGGTTCACCCGAAAGGGACTGGCGACTCGCGCGCGCATCGTTGACGTCGCCGCCCGTCTGATGTTCGAGCGCGGCGTCGCCAACACCAGCATCGACCAGGTGCGCCGCACCGCCGGGGTGGGCGGATCGCAGATCTCGCATTACTTTCGCGACAAGCGCGACCTGACCCGGCACGTCGTCACCGCACGCCGCAACGACGTCCAGGCCTTTCACACTCGACCGGCGTTCAACGCCCTCGACAGCTTCGATGCCCTGCAAGCGTGGGCGGATGCCTGCGTGTCCGACATAGACGCCGTATACCGCGTGGGCGGTTGCGTCTACGGTTCCCTGGCCGGTGAGCTGATCGAGGCAGACGACGAAATGCACGATGATCTATCCGCCGGATATGACCAGTGGATTGAGTTGTTTCAGGCCGGCCTGACGGCAATGCGCCGCCGCGGTGATCTGCGCCCCGACGCCGACCCGCGACATCTGGCCGTATCGCTGGTCGTCGCACATCAGGGCGGCGCCATGCTGACGCACGCCACCGGTGATCCGGAGCCGCTACGGGTCGCCGTCAATGCCGCCGTCGACTACATGCGCTCGTTTGCGCCACAGCTCGCGCCCCGCAAAAGCCGATCCGCCTCATCTCGGCGCAGACCGCAATACTGACCGAAATGTTGCGACCAACGCTAGACAACTTTGGGTCTGTTGGCCCATAATAATGGGTTAGTTGTCCCATTCAGTTTATGCGGACGGCCGGCCGTTCGACCAGATCCATGAAGCACACCGATTGATGGAGGCGGGACAAGCCGGCGGCAAGATGGTCGTCGCGATTCAGTGATGTGCGTCCGCAAAGAGCCACTCTATGAACCTATTTCAGGAAACGGAGGACACGACGATGGGGCTGGCATGGCAGCAAGGCCCACTGGCGACCGGATCGGTGGGGCACTTCCTCACAGCGCAGCCGCTGCCACCGCGACTGCTCTTCGCGGAGCCGTTGCGGCGGCGCATGAAAGTGCGCTTCGCGGAGCGGTGGATCGCTGACAGCGAGGACGTCATCCTGTTACACGAGCCGGGCCGCTACCCGGTTGCCTACTTCCCGCGCGGCGATATCGAAGAGGAAGTTCTGATCGCCGAGGACCGGGTCACCGCGCACCGCGACCTTGGCGATACCAAGTGGTTCACCGTCAAAGTTCCACAGCGAGAGGCTAACCACAGCGCCTGGCAACACACGGCGCTGCCGCCTTACGCGGCGGTTCTGGACGGGCGGCTGGCATTTGCCTGGCGGGCTATGGACGCTTTCTACGAAGAAGACGAACGCATCGTCGGGCATGCCGCCGACGCCTATCACCGCATTGATATCCGCGCCACATCAAGGCATCTCGTTGTCCGTGACGAGGATCAGGTGATCGCCGATACCCACCACCCGTTGGCGCTGTATGAATCGGGTTTCGCGCCGCGCTGGTATGTGCCACGCGAAGATATCGAAGAATCGGCACTCAAACCGGTTGATGGACAGACGTTTTGCCCGTACAAGGGGCTGGCTTCCTACTACGACATTGGTAGCCACAAACGCGCGGCCTGGTCCTATGTCAGCGCCTGGTCGGAGGTAGGGCGGGTGCGCAACCTGGTGTCCTTCGAACCCGACAAGGTCGACGTCTACCTTGACGGCAAGCAGCTTCAACTCGAGCCCGGCCAAACCGTCATCGCGCATGGTGTCGACCGTGGACTCGACACCGATGAGGTGTTGGCGAGGACCCCGTCCGGGAGCACACGATGAAAGCGTTGTTGGAAGTTGTCATCCTGCCCGTTTTGGATCCTGACCGGTCGTTGCGGTTTTACCGCGACCAGGTCGGCTTCGACCTCGACGTCGACTACGCACCGGCACCGGATTTCCGGGTCATCCAGCTGACGCCGCAGGGGTCGGGGACCTCGATCCAGTTCGGTGTCGGTTTGACCTACACCCTCGCCGGGCTCCCTCCAGGGTTTGTATCTGGTGGTTTCCGACATCCAGAGCTGCCGCGCGGAGCTAACCGATCGCGGAGTGGCCGTCGGCGAAATCCACCACAAGAACACCGACGGTGGCTGGCGCGGCGGGTTTCTTCCCGGGCCTGATCCCGACCGCGCTGATTACGCGAGCTTCGCCGACTTCCGCGATCCCGACGGCAACGCCTGGGTGTTGCAGGAACGCAACCATCTGCGAGCCTGAGGGAGATGCTGGCACAGATGAATCGGGAGGTTGGGGTGGCTAGGCCCAAAACCAGTCCAGACCGGGTAGGGGCGTTCTCCGACGGTGTGTTCGCGGTGATCATCACGGTCCTGGTTTTGGAGCTCAAGCCTCCGACAGCGCACAGCTTCAGCGCTCTGCTGCCGCTCTGGCCCACCGGCTTGAGCTATGTGGTCAGCTACCTGTTCATCGCGATCGTTTGGGGTAACCATCATCACTTGTTCAGCTACGCGCAGCTGGCGACGCCGCGGCTGGTGTGGTCCAACTTCGCGCACCTTTTTTCGGTGTCGCTGATCCCGATCACCACCGAGTGGATCGCCGACAGCAGGCTGGCCGCCGCGCCCGTGGTCTTGTATGCGTCTGTGTTCGTCCTCGTTAACATCACCTATCTGGCGCTCTGTTGCGAAGTCGTTGATCGGCCCGCCCAGGAGGACATCTCGCAGCGTATGCAGAGGTTGATGCGAATGAGGTCGGTCATAACGATCGGCGCCTTTGCGGCGGCGGCGCTCGTCGGGCTCAGATGGCCGGTAGTGGCGATGGTGCTGATTTGCTTGTGCTTGATCTGGTATGTACGGCCGGATAGGCCGGCACTGAAGAATGCCGAGCGCTAGCCATGCCGACACCGCCTGTCCTCGTTTTCGACGTGAACGAGACGCTGCTCGATATCGAGTCCCTGGCACCGCTTTTCGAGGATTTGTTCGGCGACGAACGGGTGCTCCGCGAATGGTTCGCCCAGCTCGTTATGTACTCGATGACCGCGACCTTGGCGGAGAACTATGTGAACTTCTCCAAGCTCGCCCAGGGTGTGCTGCGCATGCTAGGTGACGTCTACCGCGTTGACGTCAGCGCCGACGATCTGCACCGCCTGAAGACCGGCTTCCTCACAATGCCAGCACACCCTGATGCGGCCGAAGGGCTTAGCGCGCTGCGCGACAATGCCTTTCGGCTGGTCACCCTTACCAATTCACCGCCCAACCCGAATGGACCGACGGCGCTCCAAAACGCTGGCTTGGCCGACTTTTTCGAACACCAGTTGAGCGTGGATACCTGTCGCGCCTTCAAGCCGTCTCCGGTGGTGTACCGGTACGTCTGCCAGACACTTGAGGTGGGCCCCGCTGACTGCATGATGGTGGCCGCGCACGTCTGGGATACCCTCGGTGCGCAAAACGTCGGCTTCAGCTCTGCTCTCATCACACGGCGAGGCAATCCACCGCTACCGGCTGACGGCCTGCCGCAACCAACTCTCGTCGTCAGCGACCTGCGTCAGCTGGCCGAGCACCTCGTCACCAGAACTCGCTGAGTGGTGCTGTTACGCCGCAACCCGCTCGCGCCAGTGAACACAACCGGAAAGGATCCTCGACCATGGCAGCAGACAGTGAACTGGGCTTCGACGTCGTGGTGATCGGCGCCGGGCCGATTGGGCAAAATGCCGCCGAACGCGCCCGCGCCACGGGCCTCAGCGTTGCTATGGTCGAGCGCGAACTTGTCGGAGGCGAATGTTCCTATTGGGCCTGCGTGCCCAGTAAAGCGTTGCTGCGCCCCGTGATTGCCCTTTCAGATACCCGCCGGATCGACGGCGCACGCGAGGCAGTCACCAGCTCGATCAACGCTGACGGCGTCTTCGGCCGCCGCAACCGCTATGTC
Source organism: uncultured Actinomycetota bacterium (assembly GCA_963784665.1). Lineage (GTDB taxonomy): Bacteria > Actinomycetota > Actinomycetes > Mycobacteriales > Mycobacteriaceae > Mycobacterium. The sequence goes on along the minus strand of CAWASA010000010.1, from coordinate 85,772 downwards.
AGCGACTGGGACGACAGCGGCCAGGCCGACTGGGTGAAAGGAATCGGCGCGGCGCTGGTACGCGGCCATGGGCGGTTGGACGGTCCACGACGAGTCGCCGTCACCACGCCCAGCGGCGAGCAACTGGTGCTGACCGCGGGACACGCCGTTGTCGTCTGCACCGGAAGCCGGCCGGCGCTCCCCGACTTGCCCGGCATCGCCGAAGCAAGGCCGTGGACCAACCGCCAAGGTACTGAGAGCAGCTACGTCCCGGAGCGGCTTGCCGTTGTCGGGGCCGGCGGCGTGGGCGTCGAAATGGCCACGGCATGGCAAGGATTGGGCTCCAAAGTGACATTGCTCGCTCGAGGATCTGGGCTGTTGCCCCGCATGGAGCCCTTTGTGGGCGAGCTCATCGGCCGTGGACTCATCGACGCGGGTGTGGATGTGCGCGTGGGTGTATCGGTCCGCGCGCTGCGCCGGCCGGACGGCGCGTCGGTGGTCCTCGAATTAAGTGACGGCACCGAGTTGCAGGTCAGCGAAGTACTTTTCGCTACCGGCCGGGCACCGCTGACTGACGACATCGGCTTGGAGACAGTAGGGCTGACTCCGGGCCGCTGGCTCGACAGCGACGACACATGCCGGGTACGGGCTGTCGATGACGGTTGGCTCTATGCGGCAGGCGACGTCAATCACCGGGCCCTGCTCACCCATCAAGGCAAATATCAGGGGCGCATCGCTGGTGCGGCTATCGGGGCCCGCGCAGCAGGAAAACCATTGGACACCAGGCCGTGGGGCGTGCATGCGACGACCGCCGACCACTACGCCGTGCCGCAAGCCTTCTTCACCGATCCCGAAGCCGCCGCAGTCGGACTGACGGCTCAACAGGCGGCGCAGGCCGGACACCGAGTGCGTGCGGTCGACATCGAGATTGGCGACGTCGTGATGGGGGCCAAGCTCTACGCCGACGGGTACACCGGCCGGGCGCGGATGGTGGTCGACCTGGATCGCGGCTACCTGCTCGGTGTAACTCTGGTCGGCCCAGGCGTTACAGAGCTGCTGCACTCAGCCACCATCGCCGTGGCAGGCCAGGTACCCATCGATCGGTTGTGGCACGCCGTGCCGTGCTTCCCGACGATCAGCGAAGTGTGGCTGAGACTTCTGGAAGCCTACCGGGATGCTTCAGACGCATAATTGACCGATGACAACCTCGGACGGATTCCACCCCGATTTCGACGACCCGACAACACAAGTCACACGCAACCGGGTTCACCACGTCAAGGCGTCGGACATCAGTTCCGACACCGCGCAGTCGGAGGGAATGCGGCGCTTCGCCGCTCTGTCCGGCCGGTCGGTCGGTGCGGAAAAGCTATGGATGGGCGAGACGCATGTGTCACCCGAAACCGTCTCAGCCAACCACCATCACGGCGAATCCGAGACAGCAATTTATGTCCGAAGCGGCAACCCTGAGTTCGTGTTTCACGACGGCGTTCAGGAGGTGCGCATCTCGACACAACCGGGCGACTACATCTTCGTCCCGCCGTATCTGCCGCACCGGGAAGAAAACCCCGACCCGGACACGCCTGCGCAGATCGTGATCGCGCGCAGCACCCAGGAGGCCATCGTGGTCAATCTGCCCGGACTTTATCCGCTCTGAAGCGCTCAATAGAAGGCGATTTCGATGAGATTCCCATCGATATCACGGCAGTAGTGCGAGGTCATCGCACCCAACGCCCCGATCTTGGTTACCGGTCCCGAGACGATTTCCACCCCACATCCGGCGAGATGGGCACGCACCTCGTCAGGACTGCAGCGCGTCACGAAGCACAAGTCTTCGGACCCGGCCGCTTCAACGGACCCGGTGACCCAGTCGGGATCGTCGCCCAGCGCGCCGACTGGTCGGAGGTTGATTTTCTGATTTCCGAAGCGCAGGCCGATTCTATTAGCCGGACCAAATGTCTCTCGCCTCATGCCGAGGACCCGCTCATACCACGACGCGGTGGCCTCAACATCGTTGCAATTCAACACGATATGGTCGAACCGTACCACCGCGAAGACCACTGCTAACCCCCTGCTTGGTGCAGAGCTGCGCCGTCAGGGCGGCCGCCAGATCGTCAGCGGCTTGTTCGTCGAGCGCCGTCGGGATCGACTTAGACCGAGAGTAAACGATCACCTCGATACGGCCGTGCCGGGACAGGTGCCGGCACTTCTTTGCGGGCTGGTCATAAGACGTTTTAATCCGTCTTATGACTGGCGAGCAGCTCAACCTCGACGCCGTCAACTTCCGGATATCGCGAGGCAGTGTGCCCGCAAGCACCCAGCTTGCCGAGGCGCTCAAGGCGGCGATCGTCAAACAGCGTCTGCCCCGTGGCGCTCGGCTACCGAGCGAGCGGGAGTTGATCGATCGCTCCGGTTTGAGCCGCGTGACCGTGCGCGCGGTGGTCGGACTTCTCGAACGTCAGGGATGGCTGGTTCGCCGGCAAGGCTTGGGCACCTTCGTCGCCAATCCGGTGAAACAGGAACTCGGCTCCGGTGTGCGCACGATTACCGAGGTGCTGGCAGGCTCCGGCAATACCCCGCAGGTGAATGTGCTGTCCCATCGCGTCCAAGTGCCACCGCAACGGATAGCCGAAACGCGGGGCTTGTCCAAAGTCCTGTGTATCAATCGGCGTTTTCGGGATGGGGACCTGCCCCTGGCCCTGCTCACGGCCTACTTTCCGCTGGGGTTGGGCAAAGCCGTCGAGCCGCTGGTATCGACGGCGCCAGGTGCGCAAACCGCGCACGCTATGGAAAGTACGTACACGATGTGGGAGCAGCGACTCGGAGTCCCCGCGTTGCCCGTGCCAAGCATGAGATTCACGCGGCCGGCGCATCCCTCGAGGTGGCCGGCGCATTGCGTCTGCCATTGGGCTCACCGGTCTTAGTGCTCGAGCGCACCAGCTACACCGATGACGGCAAGCCCCTCGAGGTGGTGGAGTTTCACTATCGTCCCGAGCGATACAGGTTTTCGGTCACTTTGCCACGGACGATGCCAGAACCCGGCGCCGGCATAGTTGAGCGGCGCGCTTCGACATAAACGTGGATCAGACCGGCTTCGGCGAGCATCGCGAACGCCTTTCCTCGCTAGCCAGTTGGGGAGGATAGACAATGACGACGGCCGCACAACTGGTCGTCGACCCGTTCCCGAAAGACAGTGGCAAACGGGAGAGCATGTCGCGGGGTGGTCAAAACGTTCCGGTTCGAGTTCTGCCCTGACGGCTCGCCGGCCGCTCAGCGGATTCTCAACAAATTCTTCGGTCCCGCATGGCTTGGCTCCAAGGGTCCGCAAAGTCACCGGCCGCAGCATCTATCTCATGACGAATAAACCCCAGTGCGCGAACCTGATCGAACGGTACCTGCGCACCCGCGGGCGGCGCTACTTTCGCGGCCAACACGATGGGGAATACTTCTTCGTCACCAACGCCCGTCCGCGGCGCCTGCACGTCCATCTGGAGTTTTCTCCCGCGCACGACGACGTGTTGATCATCCGAGTAACTCCTGGGTGCTTCTTCCCCGCAGGAGACCGCCCCTGGCTGGCACATTTCGCTGACACATGGAACCGCCAAGACCACCAAGTCACCGCGGTCGTGCACGGTTCTTGCGATCCCCAGCGCATCGGTGTTGTGGCCCGCAGGTCCCAATGGATCCGGGAGAGTGTGTCGTTTGAGGATTTCGCTTCCTTTGTCGACCGCGCCATCGCAGATGCGATTGATTTCTTTGTTGAGCTGAGCCCGGTCGTCGAACTGCCGTCGAAGGGCCAGCCGTTGCTGCGCGACGCCGGCTGAGATCCTGGCGCCTTACGTCGTTGCGCACCTGATGGTGTCGGGACGGGGCTCGCCCGGTGGCCCGAATCGCTCCCCACCGGTCGGGGTAGCGTCCGGCTGAACCCCGGTAGGCCGCGAGGCGTTTGAGGAGCTGCAGGGCTAGCGGGCAGCTCAACCGCATGAGGTAGCGCCGCGCCCCGGTCAATATCACCGTATGGAGCGATATCGACCAACTCGGCGTCGCGGTGCTCACCAACGACCAGACGTTCGGCGACCCGCATGAAGCGACGGACGCAATCAGCGCATTGTTCGCTGAATTGCGCAGTACCGCAGAGATTCCTGCTTAGACCGCGAGAACGGCGTCTAACACTGAATAGAACAGTCCCAGGCCATCGTCGGAGGGACCCGTCAGCGCTTCGATAGCATGCTCGGGATGCGGCATCAACCCGACGACACGACCATTGGCGGAGCTGACGCCCGCGATGTCATGCAGCGAGCCGTTGACGTTCTCGCGGTAGCGGAAGACCACCCGTCCCTCAGCCTCCAGCTGGTCGAGCACCTTCGTGGGGGCAACGTAGCGGCCCTCACCGGACTTCAGAGGGACCAGCATGTCTGCGTCCAGCTCGAAACGCGACGTCCACGCCGTCGAGGTCGATGTGACCCGCAGCCACACATCGCGGCAGATGAAGTGCAAACCTAGGTTGCGGGTCAGTGCGCCGGGCAGCAGACCGGCCTCGCACAGTACCTGAAACCCGTTGCAAATGCCCAATACTGGCATGCCGTGCCGCGCGGCGTCCACCACTTCGGCCATCACTGGGGCGAATCTGGCGATCGCGCCTGCCCGCAGGTAATCGCCGTAGGAAAACCCGCCGGGCACCACCACGGCGTCGACGCCCTTGAGATCGGCGTCGGCATGCCACAGGCTCACCGCCTCGGCGCCGACACGCCGCGCCGCCCGGGCGGCGTCCACGTCGTCAAGGGTCCCGGGAAAGGTGATGATGCCGATTCGTGCCGTCACTGCGTTTCCCGGCTAATCGTCCAGTCCTCGATCACGGTGTTCGCCAACAGCGTTTCCGCGATCTCCGCGAGCGTGGAATTATCAACTGTATCGTCGACCTCTAGCTCAAATCTCTTGCCCTGTCGGACATCTGACACCCCTAGATGGCCGAGTCGGCCCAGCGCGCCGACAATTGCCTGACCCTGCGGGTCGAGAATCTCCGCTTTGGGCATCACATTAACGATTACCCGGGCCACCGGCGCTCCTCCTCATATCTGTCTCGGCGCCAACTCTACCGGCGAAGGTTCTGCGCGCGGCTCACGGGCACGAGGCAATATAAGCCTCGCACAGGGGCGCGGTCATGGAGTTCAGCACGGGGTCGTCTGCCATCGCCGGCCATGGCACCTGTGGTGGCCCCGACGACCAGAAGGTGAGCTCGCTGATCGTGCTGCTCGCTACGTGGGCGACCAGGTAGGTGTGCATAATGACCGGACCGCTGAGCACGGCAGCCATCCGGTTCGGCTCGTCGCTGGTGATCGATGGGGACTGCAGCGGCGCCCGCTGCTGGCAGGCGCGCAGCGCGGCGACAGCATTGCTGAACACCGAAGCCGCGATCGCGCCACCGCGGGCCGTATCACCGCGCCAGTGCAGGACCTGAGCCTGCAGCTGCCACTGGCCTTCCGGGTGGACTACCGTCGCGCGAGCCGCGACCGCCGAGTCGCGAGGGTCCTGCGGTACCGCCGGTGTGGCACACAACTCCTCGAACCGGAAACGCGGCGTCCCGGCTCCCGTTACTTGCACCGCTAAACCCGCCAGTGCGGGCCATTTGTATACCGCGTCCAGCGGCACGGCATGCTGCTGGATCCATGCGGTATCCGGGATCTGATCGCATACGGGCGGACAAGTCTGCGGCTCCGCAGAGGCGGGTATCACGACGATCAAAGCCACCGCGAGGCCGCCGACAGCCAGCATCGTGGTCAGGATCACTCGCATCGGCATCACCCCTGTCAGGGCACAATCGTAGACATGCAACTGACGCATTTCGGCCATTCCTGCCTACTTGCCGAGTTCGACCACACCAGCGTGCTCTTTGATCCCGGTACCTTCGCGCACGGTTTCGAGGGAATCACCGGACTATCCGCCATCCTGATCACCCATCAGCACCCCGATCACATAGACGGCACGCGGCTGCCGTCGCTGCTCGAGGGCAACCCGGATGCCGTGCTGTACGCCGATCCGCAAACCACGGCTCAGCTCGGCGCGCCGTGCCGGGAGGTGCACGTGGGCGACGAGCTGCAGATCGGCGAGCTGACCGTTCGAGCCGTCGGCGGCCAGCACGCCGTTATCCACCCGGAAATCCCTGTGATAGAGAATATTTCGTATCTGCTGGGCGACGGGGAGCATCGTGCCCGATTGATGCATCCCGGCGACGCACTGTTTGTGCCCGACGAGCCGGTGGACGTATTGGCCGCTCCGGCGGCGGCCCCGTGGATGAAGATCTCCGAGGCCGTCGATTACTTGCGTGCGGTGGCGCCGGCGCGTGCAGTTCCCATCCACCAAGGGATCATCGCTCCGGACGCGCGGGGCCTCTACTACGGTCGGCTCACCGAGATGACCAGCACCGATTTCCAGGTGTTGCCCGAAGAAAGCGCAGTCACCTTCTAGGGCCGAGCTGGGGGCACTCCCCCGCAAGCGGGAGGTACCCCCACCCGCTTGCGGGGGAACGCAGAATCGCACCATTCCGGCTCAGATCACGCGATTCTGCGTCTGCTGGGCCGCCTCACGGTGGCTAGGTGATGTCGTCGGCGGCGCCGCGGCCGGCGGCCCGCCCCGAGAAGATGCAGCCACCCAAGAACGTGCCTTCCAGGGCGCGGTAGCCGTGCACGCCGCCCCCGCCGAACCCAGCTACCTCGCCGGCAGCGTAGAGCCCGGTGAGCGGCGTGCCGTCGGCCTTCAGTACCCGTGAAGCCAGGTCGGTCTCGATGCCGCCCAACGTCTTTCGAGTCAGGATATGCAGCTTGACCGCGATCATCGGGCCTGCCTTCGGATCGGTCAGACGGTGCGGCGCCACCACCCGGCCGAGCCGGTCGCCCAGATAGCCGCGGGCAGCGCGGATCGCGGTGATCTGGCCGTCTTTGCTGAACTTATTGGCCACCTCGCGGTCGCGGGCCGTGACCTCGGCCTCCACCGTGGCGTAGTCCAGTGGCTCCACATCGGGCAGTTTGTTCATCGCGGTCACCAACTCGCGCAACGAGTTCGCGCTGACGAAGTCCACACCCCGGTCGACGAACGCCTGCACCGGTCCCGGCGGCCCGGAGCGCGCCCGCGAACGCAGCAGCTCGCGTACGCTCTGCCCGGTCAGATCAGGGTTCTGCTCCTGCCCGGAAAGCGCAAACTCCTTCTCGATGATTTTGGCGTTCAACACAAACCAGGTGTAGTCATGCCCGGATTTGGTGATGTACTCCAAGGTGCCGAGAGTGTCGAAACCGGGGTACAGCGGGACCGGCAACCTCTTTCCGGTTGCATCGAGCCACAGCGACGACGGGCCCGGAATGATGCGGATCCCGTGTAGCGGCCAGATCGGCTCGTAGTTCGTGATGCCCTCGGTGTAATGCCACATCCGGTCGGGGTTGATCACCCGTGCACCGGCCTCCTGGGAAATGCTGATCATCCTGCCGTCGACGTGGGCCGGCACTCCGCTCAGTAGTTGCTCGGGGACGCGGCCCATCCGCTTCGGCCAATTCTTTCGCACCAGGTCGTGGTTACCACCGATGCCACCGGTGGTCACTATCACCGCAGGAGCACGGAATTCGAATTGCCCCACAGCTTTTCGCGATGAAGCCACGCCTCGCGGCGCGGCCGAGGGCTCCAGCACGGTACCCCGGACGCCGCTCACCGCGTCACCCTCCACGATCAACTCGTCGACCTGGTGGCGGTGCGCGAAACGCACTGTCGAACGGTCGCGCAGTTGACGCGCGAAGATATCGACCAGAGCCGGCCCGGTCCCCCAGGTGATGTGGAAGCGGGGCACCGAGTTGCCGTGTCCCCGTGCGCCGTACCCGCCCCGCTCGGCCCAGCCCACCAGCGGAAAAATCTTGAGCCCCCGGGCACGCAACCAACTGCGTTTCTCCCCGGCCGCGAAATCGACGTAGGCGTGCGCCCATTGGCGTGGCCAGTAGTCCTCGGGCCGATCGAACGCCGCCGTACCGAGCCAGTCCTGCAAGGCGAGCTCGTGGCTGTCGCGAATACCCAGGCGGCGCTGCTCGGGGCTGTCGACGAAGAACAGACCGCCGAACGACCAGAATGCCTGCCCACCCAGATTGACGCTATTCTCCTGGTCGAGGATCAGCACCCGCAAGCCGCGGTCCACCAATTCGCAGGCGGCCACCAAGCCCGCCAGTCCCGCTCCGACGACAATGGCGTCGGCGCCGAACGCTGCTGCCGAAGAAACGCTCATGTCGGAACAGGGTAATGCCCCCGGCCAGCAGGTTGGTCAGACGCTTCGTCAGGCGGCGTCGAGAATCGCCTTGTCGTGCCGCCAGCGGTACACCGTCGGTGTGCAGCCGTGCATCAAAGCCAGGTCGACGGCATCCAGCATCGCCTGCAGCGGACCGGGTTTACGCAAGTGACGAGCGGCGACCGCGACCCGCACTATGCCGCCGCGGCGGGCGACCCGCTCGGCGGACAGCACCACCATCCGGCACCACCACGGCTCGGTGAGAAAACCTTCTCCGATGCCAAGGACCCGGGCGCGAACGGTGGTGTGCCGGACCAGGTCGGTGATCCCGTGCAGATCGGCAAGCAATCGAAAGCCGTTGTCCGGCAACGCCTTGACGACGCCCGGGGACACCACCCAACCTGGTGCCGCGAACAGCCTTGTGCGTAGCCCGAGGTGCTCGAGCACCCGGTCGGCGGCCATCAGTCGCAGGTTGGCCTCGTGTGCCCGCAACATGGCGAATTCACCGCGACGCTTCTTGGTGGCTGCGTCGTCGTAGCCGTGCAGCACGATGGCGTCGCCGCCGGCTCGCCGGGCGGTCAGCCACTCGACGGTGTGTGGGTCGTGATCGAGCCGGTAGTCACCGCTGAGCCGGGGAGCCACCAGCAACGACACCGGTACGTTGCGGGCATCCATTTGCGCGCAGAACGCCTCGACGTGGGCCAGGGTGCGTTCGCCTATCCCCGAAACCGAGACGATCAATTTTCCAGACACACTCGCAGTTTGCCGATCCCAAGTGTCGGGATGGTGAAGGACACGCAGACAGCAAGCGTATATCGCGGCTGCCGGAGCGCGCCGGCAAGGCATGCCTGATGGCGGGGATTTGGGTCCGCGCAAGGGCAATTGAGCCGTACTCCGAATCGTCTCGGCCGAGCGCGCCCCCGGGTTCGGCGCCTACCGGATCCGCGCCGGCCAGCAAACGCCTACCAGCGTCGCTGCCGTCGATCGGTTCGATATGCTAAGCAACGCCATGGATAAGGCCCCTTCCGCAGCGGCCGACACCCCGCTGCCCACCGTCCGTACCCCGCAGTTGGGCGCCGGTGAACATGCCTATCCAGACAAGCTGGACGCCGGGTTGTTGCGGATCTCCGGTGTGTGCATCCTGGCCACGGTGATGGCGATCGTCGATGTGACCGTTGTCAGCGTCGCGCAACGCACCTTCATCGACCAGTTCGCGTCCTCTCAGGCTGTCGTCGCATGGACGATGACCGGCTACACGCTCGCATTGGCGACCGTGATCCCGGTGACGGGCTGGGCGGCCGACCGGTTCGGCACCAAACGGCTCTTCATGGGCTCGGTGCTGGCATTCACTCTGGGCTCGCTGCTGTGCGCATTGGCGTCAAATATCATGCTGCTCATCATATTTCGGGTATTGCAGGGCATGGGTGGCGGCATGCTGTTACCGCTGGGATTCATGATCTTGACCCGCGAGGCGGGTCCCAGGCGGCTCGGCCGCCTGATGTCCATCCTGAGCATCCCCATGCTCCTCGCCCCGATCGGTGGGCCGATCCTGGGCGGCTGGCTCATCGACACCTCCAGCTGGCGGTGGATCTTCTTGATCAACCTGCCGATCGGGCTCGCCACGTTCGTCCTGGCGGCCATCGTGTTCCCGCGAGATCACCCCGCGCGGTCGGAAACCTTCGACGTCATCGGCGTGCTGCTGCTCTCGCCCGGCCTGGCCACGTTCCTCTTCGCGGTGTCGTCGATCCCGCGCCGCGGGACCGTGGCTGATCGCCATGTGTTGATACCGGCGGTCATCGGCCTGGCGTTGATCGCCGCGTTCGTGTTGCACGCGTGGCGCCGCGTGGATCACCCACTCATAGACGTGCGGCTGTTCGGCAACCGGGTGCTCACCCAGGCCAATGTGGCGATGCTGGTATTCGCCGTCGCCTTTTTCGGCACCGGCCTGCTGCTGCCGAGCTACTTCCAGCAGGTGCTGCACCAGACACCGATGCAGGCGGGCGTGCGCATGATTCCCCAGGGGCTCGGTGCCATGGTGACCATGCGGCTGACCGGACCGTTGGTGGACAGACAAGGGCCCGGCAAGATCGTGCTGGTCGGCATCGCGCTGATCACCGCCGGCCTGGGTACCTTTGCCGTCGGCGTGGCCAGGCAGGCCGATTACCTACCCACGCTGCTGATCGGGCTGGCGATCATGGGCCTGGGCATGGGCTGCACCATGATGCCGCTGTCCGTCGCGTCGGTGCAGGCGCTGGCCCCGCACCAGATCGCCCGGGGCACGACGCTGGTGAGCGTCAGCCATCAGGTGGGCGGCTCGATCGGAACCGCGCTGATGTCAATGATCCTGACCAACCAGTTCAATAGAAGCGAAAATATTTCCGCGGCAAATAAACTCGCGTCGCTGCAACAGCAGGCGGCGACCAGCGGGGTGCCGGTTGCCAAGTCTGCAATACCCCGGCAGTCACTTGTCCCCGGCTTTTGGGACAACGTGCTGCACGACCTTTCACATGCCTATACAGTGGTATTCGTGGTCGCGGTCGTCTTGGTGGTGTTCACGATCATCCCGGCGGCGTTTCTGCCGAAAAAGCCGGCGAGCTACACCGCACCGCTTGCTGACTAATCCGGTTCACCCCTCGAACAGCATCGTCGCTATCCGCATCACGGTGTCCATCGGGTCCGTCGCCCTGACTTGAGCGTTGACGGCGTCATTGAGCCACAGCGTCGAAAACCCGTGTACCAGGGACCATGCCGCCAGCTGGGCGCCGGCCGGATCAGCGTGCGCCTTGGGATCGGTCAGCGCCGCCACGCCGCGAGAGAGTTCCGCACCGGCAGCGGACTCGGCGGCGGCCAGTTCGGGGTTCGAGACGTCGAGCAGCGACTTGTTGAACATGACCTCGTAGTGGCCGGGATGCCCGATGGCAAACCGCACATAGGCCAGGGCCGCGTCGGCGAAATTACCCCGCGCATCGACCAGCGCCGCAGCCAACAGCTGAAATCCCTGCGTGGCCAGCGCAGTGAACAAGCCGCGACGATCGGTGAAGTGGTGCGCTGGCGCGGCGTGTGAGACACCTGCGCTGCGGGCCAACTCGCGCAGCGAGACGCCGTCTGCGCCGCGCTCGGCCACCAGGCGCGCGGCTTGGCTCAGGATCACCGCGCGCAGGTCGCCGTGGTGGTAGTTGGGACGGTCCACACAGCCAGCATAGCGATGCGATCTTGACACTGACTAGATATTGGCCTAGCTTCTGAGAGACCTCAACTTGTCAGTGTCTAGATTGGGGATGTTGCGATGGCTCCGTTGATCACCCTGCTATTGGGCAGCATCGTCGCTCGGGTCGCCGGCTGGCTCGGGGTCGACTACGTCAACAGTTGGACCGCGGCGATCGCCGTCGGGCTGGCCGCAATGTTCGTGCTGACGGGGGTCGCGCACTTCGCGCGCCCGATGCGTGCCGACCTCATCGCGATCGTGCCGCCTCGATTGCCCGCGCCCAGCCTGCTGGTCACCATCACCGGCGTGCTGGAGCTGCTGGGTGCCGTGGGCTTGGCGCTTCCCGCGACGCGGGTGGCCGCGGCCCTGTGCCTGCTGGTTCTGATGTTGGCCATGTTCCCGGCCAACGTCTACGCCTCCCGGATGCCGAACCCGCCCAAATCGATGACGACGCAGCTACCCCTGCGGATCGCCGCTGAGGTCGTCTTTCTGGCCGCCGCCATAACGGTCGCTATCGGCGGCAGCTAACAGCCAGGCGTATTGGAATGCCGTTTCCTTCCAGGCCTTGTAGCGACCACTGACGCCACCATGTCCCGCGTTCATCTGGGTCTTCAACAGGATCGGACTGCCGTCAGCGTTGACGTGCCGCAACGCCGCAACCCACTTAGCCGGCTCCACATAGTAGACCCTCGTATCGTTCAGGGACGTCATCGCCAGAATGGCGGGGTACCGTTTGGCCTCGACATTCTCATACGGCGAATATGACTGCATGTAAGAGTAAACATCTCTGTCCTGCAACGGGTTTCCCCACTCGTCCCATTCGGTGACAGTCAGCGGCAAAGACGGATCGAGAATGGTGGTCAGCGGGTCGACGAACGGGACCTGCGCGAGAATTCCGGCAAACAGATCCGGTGCCAGGTTGGCCACGGCACCCATCAGCAGGCCACCCGCGCTGCCACCCAGTGCCACCAGCTGATGCGGCCGGGTAACTCCCGTGTCCACCAAGTGCCTTGCCACCGCGACGAAGTCGGTGAAGGTGTTCTTCTTCTCCAGGAGCTTGCCGTGCTCGTACCATAGCCGGCCCATCTCGCCACCGCCGCGAACGTGGGCTATGGCGAACACCATGCCGCGATCCAGCAGCGACAACCGTGCGATGGAGAAGCTTGGGTCTGTGCACATCTCGTAGGCGCCGTAGCCGTAAAGCAATGTCGGCGCGGGGAATTCGATACCGGCTCGGTACACGATAGACACCGGGATCCGGGCGCCGTCGTCTGCAAGTACCCAGTCGCGGCGTTCAACGTAGTCGGCGGGCCGGTAGTCACCGAGTACGGGTTGCTCACGCAGCAAGGTGCGCTCACCGCTGGCGAAGTCGACATCGTAGATCCGCACCGGAATGACAAGAGAGCCTGTTCTGATCCGCAGCTTGGGCGCATCCCAGTTCGGATTGCCGGCCAGTTCGGTCGACATCAGCTCAGAGTCGAATGGAATCTCTTCGGGCACACTGTAATTTCCTTCGGAACTGATGTGCCAGAGCTGGAGCCGAGGCAACGCCTCACGCCGGTAGCTGATCACCAAGTGGCCGGCGAAGGCATCCACTGCGTCGAGCCGGACATCGTCGCGGTGCGGAATCAAGGTGCGCTGCTGTGTTGGATCGGTGACCGGGGCTTCGGTGAGCGTGAAGTTCACCGCACCGTCGTTGTGCAGAATCAGAAAACGGTCCTGCCCGCCGACCACCGCATGCTCGACCGAGTACTCAATACCTTCGCGTCGTGGCAGCACGACGATGAACGGTGCATGCGGATCAGCGGAGTCTGCGTAGCGGACCTCGGAGGTTATCGACGATCCCGCCGCAATGAAGACGTAGGTCTCACTTCGGGTGAGCCCTACGCCAAGCCAAAACCTTTCGTCGCCTTCGTGATACACCAGCTCTGACGGCTCGCCAGAGCCCACCTGATAGCGCCAGACCTTGTCGGAACGGTGGGCCGCATCCAGGGTCAGGTAGTAGACGGTGCGGTTGTCGGCTGCCCAGGTAGCCCCCGCCCCGATATCGGCGATCTCATCGGGATATAGCTCGCCGCTGCGCAAGTCCTTGAACCGCAGCGTATAACGTTCATCGCCGACCGCGTCGACAGAGTATGCCAGCAGGTTGCCATCCAGGCTGACTACGGCGGCGCCGAGTGCGAAGAATTCGTGGTCCTGCGCTTCGGCGTTCGAGTCGAGCAAGATTTGCTCGCCGGCTATTTCGATATTCTCGTCCAAGGCCGGCGGATCCCAGTCATCGGGATCGTTAACCGGACAACGGCACTGGACACGGTACTGCTTCCCTTCGTACGTACGCGCGTAGTACCACCAGTCTTTCTGCCGGGTCGGTACCGACAGATCGGTTTCCTTGGTGCGCGCCTTGATCTCGTCGAAAATCTGCTGCCGCAGCGGTTCGAGTTGGGCAGTCATCTGGTCGACGTAGTTGTTTTCTGCCTCGAGGTAGGCGATGACTTCAGGGTTAGTCTTATCGCGCAGCCACTCATAGGGGTCGATGAAGACGTCCCCGTGGTGCTGACGCCGGGTCTCCACCCGTTTGGCGACAGGTGGTACGGGCGCGTCTAGGAAAGTTTCAGTCATGCGCCGGGGCCGATCCAGTCACCGAAACTCAAACCGGAAATGCGTTCGTAGGCTTCGATATAACGCGCTCGAGTGGCATCGATGATGTGATCCGGTAGCGGTGGTGGAGGCTGCGAGCCGTAGCGGTCCCAGCCGGACTCGGGGCTGGTGAGCCAGTTGCGGACGAACTGCTTGTCGAAACTGGTCTGGACCACGCCGACCCGGTAATCCTCGGCCGGCCAGTATCGCGAAGAATCTGGGGTGAAGATCTCATCGGCCAACACCAGGTTGCCATCGCGGTCGATGCCGAACTCGAACTTGGTGTCGGCGATGATGATTCCCGTCTTCAGCGCGTGATCGGCGGCCTGAACATAAATCTGCAGCGTTCGGTCGCGCAGCTGGTTGGCGCGCACCTCACCCACCAATTCGACGACCCTGGAAAATGAGATGTTCTCATCGTGGTTTCCCAGCGCGGCTTTCGTCGCCGGGGTGAACAGCGGTTCCTGGAACCTGCTGGCCTCGACCAGCCCCGGCGGCAACGTGATTCCGCAGACCTTCCCGGTCCCCTGGTAGTCCAGCAATCCCGAACCGGTCAGGTAACCGCGCGCCACACATTCCACGGGAAGCATCTCCAGCTGCCGCACCACCAGCGCGCGGCCGAGAACCTCGTCGGGGATGCGTGGCTCGTCCGGTGGCCCGGCCAAGTGGTTGGGGGCGTCGACGAGGCCGAAAAAGAAGACACTCATCGCGGTCAGGATGCGGCCCTTGTCCGGGATCGTGCTGTCGAGGACATAGTCATACGCCGAGATGCGGTCGGTTGCGACCAGCAGCAGGTGCTCGTCGTCGGCGCGGTAGAGCTCACGGACCTTGCCGCTGGCCAGATGCTGGTAGTCGGACAGTGCAGGGCGCATCGGGTCAGCCTATCGGGCACCTCCAAATGGGCCGCGCGCCGGGAGCTGTGCTGGGATCGGGGCTATGACATCGCGATTCTTGCCCTACTCCACTAGACCGGGCCGGCTGCTGGCACAGCTGTCCAGCGATTTCGCCGTCGTCGGGTGGACGGCGCTCTGGCTGCTGGTCGGACTAGCGGTTTACGACGCTGTTTCGACCATCGCCGAAGCCGGCCGGCAAGTCGAGAGCGGCGCAAACGGTATCGCCGGCAATCTGGCGTCCGCTGGCCACGGTGCCCAGCACATCCCGGTGGTGGGCGACGCGGTCAGCAAGCCGCTTACCTCTGCCAGCCAAGCCGCGCTCGACATCGCGGGCGCCGGCCACAATCTGGACACCACCGCAAGCTGGCTCGCGGTGCTGCTTGCGATGGCAGTCGTCGCACTCCCGATCCTCATAGCGGTCATACCGTGGCTTTTCCTGCGGCTTCGGTTCTTTCGGCGCAAATTGACGGTGACCGCTCTGGCCGCCACCCCGGCCGGTCAACAGCTGCTGGCGCTTCGGGCATTGACGAACCGGCCCCCGCGCAAGCTCGCCGCAATCAGCGCGGACCCGGTCGGTGGGTGGCGACGTGAGGATCCCATCACCCTCCGGGCGCTGGCCGCGCTCGAATTACGGTCGGCCGGCATCACGATTCGCGGGCTCTAGCGGTGACGACACAAGAGCTGCGGCCCGGCGACGACTACAACAAGCCACGCGGCCGACGCGTCCCAGAACAAGACCAGCGAAACGGTGAGGAACGATCGCTGACCGATCTCCGCTGCCATGGCGTAGCTGGCCGCGGAATACATGCCCAGCGGAAAACACGAACGCCCACCAAACACCGGCTCGACATCGGCGAGCCGGATCGTCACCGTTCCTCGAGTAGTTCCACGATTAGGTGCCGGATGCCGGTATGCCGATTACTGCGAGTCCATTCGACGGGCTGGACAACCCGTACCGCACCAAACCGAGAGAGCAGCTCCTCGAACAGCACGCGCAGCTCCAGCCGGGCCAGATTGGCGCCCAGGCAATAATGCACACCCTGGCCAAATCCTAAGTGCGGATTGGGCTTTCGGGTGATGTCGAACTCGTCGGCGCGATCGAACACGCTGGCATCGCGGTTGGCCGAGCCCTCCCAGACCTGTATCTTCTGTCCCGCCTCGATCGACTGTCCGCCAAGCGTGACGTCGCGTGTGGCGGTCCGTCGCTTCGACGGCGACGGCGAACTCCACCGAACCATTTCCTCGACCGCTGTCGGCAGCATGCCGAAATCTCCACGCAGGACGCGCAATTGCTCCGGATGGTCGGCCAGCGCCAACAGTCCACCCGCAACGGCGTTGCGCGTCGTCTCGGCGCCGGCGCTGAACAGCAGACTGAAGAACAGGTACAGCTCGAGATCCGACAGGCATGGCGCGGCTTGGGCAGTATCCAGGTCGTCGACCGTCGCGTTCGCCACGACCGACAACATGTCGTCGGTCGGCTCGGCACGCTTCGACGCGATCAACTGCTGACCGTAGGCGTACATCCGCGACCCGGCTTCCTCAACCGACAGCTGCGAAAGGGACGCCTTGCGCGAACCACCGAAGTCGAACTGCGGCTCGATGGCCTCGAACAGCCAATGTCGTTCGGATTCGGGCACTCCCAGCAAGATGCAGATCATCTGCATTGGCAGTTCGGCGGCGATGTCGACCAGGAAGTCGAACGGTTCGCCCGGGACCACCGCATCCAGCAGCCGGCGCGCCCGGGCCCGCAGATCGTCCTCGACCCGACGGATCATCCGCGGCGTCAGCCCGGAGCTGACTAGTCGCCGAATCTGCGAATGTCGCGGGTCGTCCATCATGTTGAGCACCTGGCCGGCGATGGCCAGGTCCTGCAACAGCGTGCCGCCGTACGGTCGTTGGCCACCGGTGACCGAGGAGTATGTCGCCGGATCCTTCAGCACCTCAAGCGTTTCCGCATATGTAGCAACGGACCAGAAGCCCTCGCCGTCGGGGGTGTTGTCGGTCGGCTCGTGCCAGTAGACCGGTGCGTCTCGCCGGTGAATAGCGAACAAGTCGTGCGGAAATCCGTTGGCGAAGTTGTCCAGATCGGTGAAATCGGTCCCCGACAGCGCGCTCGCGAGAGTCACAGGATTGCACCCGGCGCGTATTTGGCGGCGTCGGGGTAGCGGCTCACCAGCGCGTCCACCATCGCCGCCACCTCGTCCACCTGGTCGCCGGCGGCGCCCGTGAACGCCTTCTTGTCGGCCAGGGCGACATCCAGAGCCGCCCGGTCCAGCGGCAGCTGCGGATCGGCGGCCAAACGGTCGAGCAAGTCGGGCTCGGCGCCGCGTTCTCGCATGGCCAGCGCCGTCGCCACCGCGTGTTCTCGGATCACGTGATGCGCGGCCTCACGACCCATGCCGGCGCGCACCGCTGCGATCAACACCTTGGTGGTGGCCAGGAACGGCAAGTAGCGATCCAGCTCGCGCTGAATCACCGCAGGATAGGCTCCGAACTCGTCGAGCACCGTTAAAAACGTCTCGATCTGCCCGTCGATAGCAAAAAAGCTGTCCGGCAACGCAACTCGGCGCACCACAGAGCAAAAAACGTCGCCCTCGTTCCACTGCGCCCCCGCTAGTTCGGCGGCCATCGAGGCGTAGCCGCGCAGCACCACCTGCAGTCCGTTGACCCGTTCACAGCTGCGGGTGTTCATCTTGTGTGGCATCGCCGACGAGCCCACCTGTCCTTCCGCGAAACCCTCGGTGACGAGCTCGTGCCCGGCCATCAGCCGGATGGTGTGGGCCATCGACGACGGTCCGGCGCCGAGCTGTACGAGCGCCGAAATCACATCGTGGTCCAGCGATCGCGGATAAACCTGCCCGACACTGGTCAAAACCGTTGCAAAGCCTAGAAATTCAGCGATGAGGCGTTCCAATTCGGCCAGTGCCGCGGTGTCGCCACCAAGCAGGTCGAGCATGTCCTGCGCGGTGCCCATCGGACCTTTGATGCCGCGCAGCGGGTAGCGATCGATCAATTCGCGCAGCCTGGTCAAAGCGATCAGCATTTCTTGCGCTGCGGACGCGAATCGCTTGCCCAACGTGGTGGCCTGCGCGGCGACATTGTGGCTGCGTCCGGCCATCACCAGATCGCGATAGGTCACCGCGCGCTCGGCAAGCCGCGCCACCACGGCCACCCCGTGCGAAAAAACCAATTCCAGCGAGCGTCGGATCTGCAGCTGCTCGACGTTTTCGGTCAGGTCACGGCTGGTCATCCCTTTATGCACATGCTCGTGACCGGCAAGCGCGTTGAATTCTTCGATGCGGGCCTTTACGTCGTGGCGCAGCACCCGTTCGCGTGCCGCGATCGAGGTCAGATCGACATCCTCGAGAACCCGCTCGTAGTCGGCGACCGCTTCGGAGGGCACGGGAACACCCAGCTCCGCCTGTGCCCGCAGCACGGCCAGCCACAACCGCCGCTCGGCGATGATTTTGGCCTCCGGCGACCAGATCGCGACCATCTCGGCGCTGGCGTACCGGGCGGCCAGCACGTTCGGAATGCTCACAAACACACAGCTTACGGTCGGCCCCGCCCTGATTGCCGCATGCTGTTCACAGAAACCGAACACCATGCCGTTGGCCAACCGCGTCGCGTTGATCACAGGAGCCATACCCTGTGCGGATGTACTTCGCCGGTGTGGACCTGGCCTGGGCCGGTCGCAACCCGACCGGCGTCGCGGTGGTCGACACTGACGGTCGTCTGGTGCACATCGGCGCTGTCGGTAACGACGCCGCGGTGCTGGCCGCGTTGTCGCCTTACGTCCAGGGCCATTGCCTGGTCGCCTTCGACGCGCCGCTGGTGGTCACCAACCCAACCGGCCAGCGGCCGGCCGAGGCAGCGCTCAACCGTGACTTCCGCAGGTTTGAAGCCGGCGCGCACCCGGCTAACACCGCGAAACCGGAGTTCGCCGACGTTCCACGCTCAGCGCGGTTGGCGCGAGCGCTCGGCCTCGACATAGACCCGCGGTCAACGGCTACACGGCGCGCAATCGAGGTCTACCCGCATCCGGCGACCGTGGTGTTGTTCCGGTTGGCGCGAACCCTCAAGTACAAGGCCAAATCCGGCCGTGGCGTCGACCAGCTCAAATCTGAGCTGCTCTTGCTGATGGACGGCATCGAAAGACTCGCGGACGCTGCTGTGCCGTTACACGTCGCACATCATGATGACTGGGTTGAGCTGCGCCGGCAGGTAGTCACCGCGCAACGCAAAAGCGACCTGCGCCGTGGGGAGGATCCGGTCGATGCCGTCGTCTGCGCCTACGTGGCGTTGTACGCTCAGCGCTGCCCGACCGATGTCACCATCTACGGCGACTGCGCGACTGGATACATCGTGACGCCGTCGCTTCCAGCCGACTTGACCCGCCCGTAGCGACCGGGATCAATCCGCACAGGAGGCTGGTCGATGGGTGCGAGCACGTCGATGAGGTCGACCACCGTCCCTAGCGCTGCCGCATGTGGATCTCGGCCCTCGACCAGGGCGGACACTACCGAACCATCGACCGCGCAGATCAGCGTGCAAGCCAGCTGGATATGCACGGACCGGCCCGACCGCTCGATGGCCTCAGCCACGGCCTCGGCGCGCTGTCGCAGGCTGCGGCGCATGGTCTCGCGCAACGCGGGCAGGCGGGTACACGCGATATGTCGCTCATACCGGGATATCAGCTGTTCAGTGAGTCCTGGACTGGACACATCCCCGACCAGCAGGTCAACCAACACCTCAGCGGTGGTCTCGGCTCCCCGCCGCCGCCGGGAAAGAGCGGCAACCCGCGCCCGTAGCTGCGCCACCTCGATCATTGCCATGTGCTCGACGGCGCGTCCGATCAAGTCGTCGAGCGACGAGAAGTAATAGGTGGTAGACGCCAGCGGAAGGCCGGCCCGCCGGGCGACCGCCCGGTGTCCCACCGCTTCGAACCCGCCTTCGGCAAGCAGCTCGGCGGCGGCACTCACGAGCGCATACCGTCGACGTTCTCCTTTTGGAGTAACTGCTGCGGTCACGAGTAGCCATGGTGCCAGTCAAAGTGGTACTGCATTGCCATTTCGGCCAAACGGCCGTGGCATGATGGCCCGCATGCCCGACTTGAGCCGCCGCGCCGTGCTAGGTCTTGGTGCCAGCGCGGCCGTCGGCGCGGTCGGCGCATATGCGCTCGACATCCTTATCCGGCCTCGGACATCTCAGGCCATGCCGGTGTCAATGCCGGTTTCTAGGGCCAGCAGCCAGGTGCCGTTGGCACCGGCCGCACCTCTTGAGCCGGCTCCCCCGGCTCAGGCAGCGCCAACCATGGTGACCGGATCCTTCGTGTCGGCGGCGCGCGGCGGCATCAACACCAACTGGGCCATTGCACGTCCGCCGGGCCAGACCAAGACGCTGCGACCGGTGATCGCGCTGCACGGTAAGGGCAGTGACGCATCCACTGTGATGGCAGGCGGCGTCGAGCAGGGTCTGGCGCAGGCCGTCAACGCAGGACTACCGCCATTTGCGGTGGTCGCCGT
The DNA here is from genome assembly GCA_963784665.1 of uncultured Actinomycetota bacterium. Taxonomy (GTDB): domain Bacteria; phylum Actinomycetota; class Actinomycetes; order Mycobacteriales; family Mycobacteriaceae; genus Mycobacterium. The sequence goes on along the minus strand of CAWASA010000010.1, from coordinate 65,279 downwards.
CGACGGCGGCGGCAGCTATTGGCACAAAAGGACTTCCGGTGAGGACAGCGGGGCCATGGTGCTGGGCGAGCTCATCCCGATGCTGAGCACCCAGGGTCTGGACACCTCGCGGGTGGCGTTCTTGGGCTGGTCGATGGGAGGCTACGGCGCATTGCTGCTCGGCGGCAGGCTGGGGCCCGCACGTACCGCGGCGATCTGCGCGGTGAGCCCGGCACTGTGGCTATCCCCCGGCGCGGTGGCACCCGGCGCGTTCGACGGCGCTGACGACTTTGCGGCGAACTCGGTGTTCGGCATGCCCGCGCTGGCGTCGATCCCGATCCGGGTGGATTGCGGCGACGGTGATCCGTTCTACGCCGCGACCAAGCAGTTCATTGCGCAACTGCCCAACCCGCCTGCGGGCGGTTTCTCGCCCGGCGGGCACAACGGACAGTTCTGGAGCTCGCAATTGCCGGCCGAGCTGACCTGGATGGCGCCGCTGCTGACGGCCTAAGCGTCTCGATCAAATGGGGGCTCGCCGCTTCGGCAGCAGCTCGCCCGTTGATGCTGCGGCGAAAGGCGTGCAACGATTCCACGGTGACAACGCCTTTCGGTTGGAGCTTCCCCTACCCCTGGCCGCGAAAGCCCATCCTGGCGGAAAACGTCGTGTGCACATCACAACCGCTTGCCGCCCAAGCTGGCCTTCGGATGCTTGCTGAGGGCGGGAACGCGGTGGACGCGGCCATCGCCACTGCCATCACTCTGACAGTGGTGGAGCCGGTGTCCAACGGTATCGGCTCCGACGCCTTCGCCATCGTGTGGGACGGCCGGCAATTGCACGGACTGAACGCATCGGGCCGCTCGCCTGCGGCCTGGACGCCGGATTTCTTCGGCGGCAACGCCGTTCCCGTGGTTGGCTGGAATTCGGTAACCGTTCCCGGCGCGGTGTCGGCATGGACCGAACTGCACGCCAAGTTTGGAAAGCTCCCGTTTGAGAGACTCTTCGAACCTGCGATCTCCTACGGCCGCAATGGCTTTCTGGTTTCGCCGACCGTCGCGGAGCAATGGGCTGCGCAGGTGCCGCTGTTCGAAAATCAGCCGGGGTTCGCCGAGGCGTTCCTGCCTGCCGGGCGGGCGCCGAAACCCGGTGAGCAGTTTCGGTTTACCAGCCATGCGGCCACACTCGAGAAGATCGCCGCAACCAACGGGGAGGCGTTTTACCGCGGGGAACTGGCCGCGAAACTCGAGGCGCACGCGTTGGCTAACGGCGGCGTCATGCGTGCCAGTGATCTCGCCGCTCACCGCGCCGACTGGGTGGGCACGATCAACGGTACCTACCGCGGATACACCGTCCACGAGATCCCACCCAACGGCCACGGGATCGTGGCGCTGATCGCCCTGGGAATCCTGGAGCAGTTCGACATGGCCTCCTTTCCGGCCGATTCCGCGGACGGTGTGCACCTGCAGATTGAAGCGGTCAAGCTGGCGTTCGCCGACGCGCAGGCATATATCGCCGACATCGACCACATGTCCTTACGTCCGGAACACCTGCTGGACCAGGACTACCTGACGCAGCGCGCAGCACTGATCGATCGGAAGCGGGCAAAGCCGGCATCCGCGGGCACCCCGAGCGGGGGCACCGTGTATCTGACCGCGGCCGACGCGGCGGGGATGATGGTGTCGATGATCCAGTCGAACTACATGGGTTTCGGATCCGGTGTGGTGGTGCCGGGCACCGGGATTTCGCTGCAAAATCGCGGCGCGAATTTCGTTGCGACCCGGGGTCATCCGAACCGCGTCGCGCCGAACAAACGTCCTTATCACACGATCATCCCGGCCTTTGTCACCAAAGACGGCGCCCCGGTGATGAGCTTTGGGGTGATGGGCGGAACGATGCAGCCTCAGGGCCATGTGCAAGTGATGGTGCGCATCGCCGATCACGGGCAGAACCCGCAGACGGCATGTGACGGCCCGCGGTTCCGGTGGGTGCAAGGAACGCAGGTCAGCTGCGAACGAGGTTTTCCGCAGTCAACGCTCGAAGAGCTTCGGCACCGCGGGCATGACCTGGTTGCTGTGGACGATTACAACCAATTCGGCAGCTGCCAGGCGATCTGGCGACTCGATGACGGCTACTTTGCGGCGAGCGATCCACGCCGCGACGGCCAAGCCGCGGCTTTCTAAATGCGAATCTTGTCCTCGGCCGCCAACAGGGCAATATCGCTTCGGAAATGACTGCCCGGCAAGCGAATCGAACGCAGAATGTCGTATGCTTGCGCCCGCGCGGCGGATAGGTCGGCACCGATGCCCACCACCGACAGCACCCGACCGCCCGATGAGACGATCTCGCCGTCGTCGCGCCGCCCCGTTCCGGCGTGCAGCACCCCCTCGGCTTCGGAGCCGACGACAACGTCTCCAACGCGGGGGCGTCCGGGATAGTTTTCCGCCGCTAGCACCACCGTAACGGCGGCACCTTCCCGCCAGCGCAACTCGTCGAAGTCGGCCAGCGTGCCGGTGCCCGCGGCATAGAGCAGCTGCCCGAGCGGCGATTCCAGTAGCGCCAGCACGGCCTGGGTCTCCGGATCACCGAAGCGGCAATTGAATTCGACCACCGCGGGCCCATTCGCGGTGATGGCGAGTCCGACGTACAGCAAGCCGCAAAACGGACTCCCACGTTGGACGAGTTCGGCCGCAACAGGTTCGACGATGTTGCTGACCACCTCCCGGTACACGTCGTCGGGAAGCCACGACAGCGGCGCATAGGCGCCCATACCGCCGGTATTGGGTCCGGTGTCGCCGTCGCCGACGCGCTTGAAGTCCTGCGCCGGTAACAGCGGCACCACAGTTCTGCCGTCGACGACGCAGAACAGTGACACCTCGGGGCCCTCCAGATACGACTCCAGAAGCACGGGATGGCCGGCCTCGAGCAGTCCGGCAGCGTGGGCGCGCGCGACAACGCGATCCGCAGTCACCACCACGCCCTTACCAGCGGCCAGACGGTCGTCTTTCACCACCCAGGCCTGGTCACCGGCCGGAGGTCCGAACCGGTCCAGGGCGGCATCCAAATGCGCTGGGTTGTCGACGATTTCGCTAGTCGCGGTACGCACACCGGCCGCGGCCATGACCTCTTTGGCAAATGCCTTGGAGCCTTCGATTCGAGCGGCATCCTTACTGGGGCCGAAGCAGACGATGCCGGCGGCGCGCACGGCGTCGGCAACGCCCAGCACCAGCGGCACCTCGGGACCAATGACCACCATGTCGGCCCGGACCTCGCGCGCCAGCGCGACCACGTCTTCACCGGAGGTGATGTCGACGTCGTGTTGCTCGGCCAGCCGGGCGGTGCCGGCGTTGCCGGGAGCGATGACTAGGCCCGTGACCTGCGGGTCTCTTCGAAGCGCCAGCAGCAGCGCATGTTCACGGGCACCGGAGCCGATCACCAGGACGCGCACGACACGTCAGACTAGCCGGGAATTGCCCCAGGCTCACCCGAGGGCCTGGTAGATCAGGCGACTGTAGTTGCGGGTGCGCTCCGTCCCGGCCGACGTGACTTGTCCCATCTTGTTCATCACGTAAGCGAAGGTGGTCCGGCAGTATGGATTCATGACCGCCATCGATCCACCCCAGCCGCCCCAGTAGCAGACCTTCTCGTCGGGAAGCTCCGGCACCGCCTCGGGGTGGGGCAGCGCGAAGCCAATGCCCCACCGTGCCGGCATGGCCAGCACCAGGTCGACGCCGTTGGCCTGCTCTTGGAAGATCAGGTCGATGGTGTCGGGGCTCAATAGCCGTACCCCGTTGACGCTGCCGTCCAACGCGATTGGCGACAGAGCGCGGACCAGTGATCGGGCGTTGGCGTGACCGTTGGCCGAGCCGATCTCCGCACGGCGCCAGGCGGTCGTCTCGGCCGCCAACGCGGCTTCCGGGGTGGGTGGCATGGCGGCGAACGTCTTGCGCATCGGGTGGTCGTCGGGCACCGCGTCGAGCGGCACATCCAGCGGCGGGGGTGGGATCAGTTCGGCGATGCGGGCATCGTCGTGGGGCCGGGCGCCGATCTGAAGGTCCGCCCCCAGCGGCCCGGCGATCTCCTCGCGGACGAACTGTGTCAGCGCCTTGCCGGTGACCCGGCGGACGATCTCGCCGACCAGGTGGCCGATGGTCACGGCGTGGTAGCCCGAGGCGGTGCCGGGTGCCCACCAGGGCGCCTGAGCGGCGAGTTGGGCCGTCGATTTCTCCAAGTCGTAGATGTCTTCCAGACTGAACGGCATCTCCCACCCCGATACCCCCGAGGTGTGGCTGAGAATGTGGCGCACTTCGACGTTGTGCTTGCCGTTGGCGGCGAACTCCGGCCAATATCTCGCGACCGGGGCGAACGGATCGAGCAGGCCGCGGTCGACAAGCATCAGCGCCGCCAGCGCGGTCACGTTTTTGGTGCTGGAAAAGACGTTGACGATGGTGTCTTCCGACCATTCGCGCGTTTTCGCCCGGTCGGCGTATCCGCCCCAGATATCGACGACGAGCTCACCGCCGATGTCGACGGCGATGGCGGCGCCGAGTTCGCCGCCGGCAGTGACTTCTTCGGCCAGCGCGGCAACGAGGTCCTCGAAGCGGCTGTCGTAGTGTCCATGGAGCACGCCCGTGGTGAATTGCGCGTCGATCAAGGTGTTGCTGGTCATGCGGCCTCCTATTCCGATGAACCCACTATCCGACGCAGAAACGCGAAGAACATTCGCCAAATGACCTAGACGCGACGGGCACGGCGGAATAAGCCTCTAAGCGCTTCTGCCGATGTTTGCTGCATGTGATTGCCGCACGCTGGCTAGCATGACGGAAAGCGGCCTCGAGATTTGGAGCGACTTGGGCGTGAGCGAACTCCCGACCGGAACGGTGACGCTGCTGCTCGCCGACGTCGAGGGCTCGACGCGGTTGTGGCAGACCCGGCCCGACGAGATGAGCGCCGCGGTCGCGCGCCTGGACCGCGCGGTGTCGGACCTGGTCGCCCTGCACAACGGGGTGCGCCCGGTGGAGCAGGGTGAGGGCGACAGCTTCGTGGTCGCCTTCGCCCGTGCCAGCGACGCCGCCGCATTCGCGCTGCAGTTGCAGCTCACTCCGCTTTCCCCGATCAGTTTGCGGATCGGCCTGCACACCGGTGAGGTGCAACTCCGCGATGAAACCAACTACGTCGGGCCGACAATCAATCGCGCTGCGCGGCTGCGCGATCTCGCGCATGGCGGCCAGACGGTGCTGTCTGCGACGACAAGCGACCTGCTCGCCGACGCACTCCCTGCCGATGCGTGGACGCTTGATCTCGGCACCCACCCGTTGCGGGATCTGCCCCGGCCCGAACGGGTGACGCAACTGTGTCACGCCGACCTTCGGAACGACTTCCCGCCGCTGCGCGCAGCGAAAAATACCGGCAAACAACACCTTCCGACGCAGTTTACGAGCTTCATCGGGCGCAGCGCAGAAATCAGGACCGTGCGTAAGATGCTCACCGACAAGCGGTTGGTGACGCTGACCGGTGCGGGCGGCGTCGGCAAGACTCGCTTGGCAGTCCAGGTCGCAGACCAGATGGACAGCGAATTCGAGGACGGGGTCTGGTACGTCGATCTGGCCCCGATTACCGACCCCGAGGTCGTACCGGTCGCGGTGACGCGCGCGTTGGGCCTGCCCGACCAGGCCGGTCGTTCCACGATGGACACGCTTACCCACGTCATCGCTGGCCGGCGCATGCTCATCGTGCTGGACAACTGTGAACACCTCATCGACGCGTCGGCGTCGCTGGTCGATGCTCTGTTAGCGGCTTGTCCGCAGGTGACCATCTTGGCCACCAGCCGTGAGCCGATCCGGGTGGCGGGCGAAATCGCCTGGGGGTTGCCATCCTTGGCGCTTGCCGACGAGGCGATCACGTTGTTCGCCGACCGCGCCCGCCACGTCCGACCAGATTTCGTTGTGTCAGAACAGAACTTGGGCACGGTGACAGAGATCTGCCGGCGCCTCGACGGCATACCCCTGGCGATAGAGCTTGCGGCCGCACGGGTTCGCGCCCTGTCGTTGACGCAGATCGTCGACAGCCTGCACAACCGCTTCCGGCTGCTGACCGGCGGCGCGCGAACGGCCGTGCGCCGCCAGCAGACACTGCGCGCGTCGGTGGATTGGTCGCACGCGCTGCTGACCGAGCCCGAGCGCGTCCTCTTCCGCCGGGCGGCCGTGTTCATGGGCGGGTTCGACCTCGATGCGGCGCAGGCCGTGTGTGCTGACAGCGACATCGAGCGCTACCAGACTCTGGATCAGCTCACGCTGCTGATCGACAAATCGCTTTTCGTCACCGAAGACAGCCACTTCGGGACGCGATACCGGATGCTGGAGACGGTGCGCCAGTACGCGCTGGAAAAGCTCGGCGAGTCCGGCGAGGCCGACGCGGTGCGTGCCCGCCACCGCGACCACTACACCGCGATGGCGGCCCTGCTCGACACCCCGGGGCGCACCGGACATCGGTATCGGGTCGAGCTGGCCGAAATCGAGATGGACAACCTTCGAGCAGCGTTCACGTGGTGTCGTGAAAGTGCGCAGGTCGCAACCGCATTACAACTCGCGTCCGCATTGCAGCCGCTCTGGATAGCCCGCGGCCGGGTGCAGGAGGGAGCGGCCTGGTTCGACGCCGCGTTCGACGACGCCACCACGCACAACCTGGAGGTGCCGCTCGCGGTCCGCGCCCGGGCGCTCGCAGACAAAGCCACGCTCGACGCCTCGCAAAACATCCACGACAACATGGATAAGGCGCTGGAGGCTCTGGCGCTCGCCCGCGAGATCGACGACCCGACGTTGCTGGTCCGGGCGCTCGCTGGTTGCGGTCTCATCGCTGCTTACGACGCAGTGGCCGCCGGCTCGTACTTCGACGAAGCGCTCGGCCTCGCCCGCGCAGTGGGCGACGACTGAAGTTTGAGCCAGATCCTGGGGTTTCAAGCGTTCGCTGCGGTTACCGGAAAAGGTGACGCGATCGCGGCACGCACCACCGGTGAAGAAGGCCGTGACATCGCTGACGCGATCGGTGACGGATACAGCTCACGCATGTGCCGGTGGTGTGTCGCATTGGCGCAGTGGTGGGAAGGCGATCTCGCCGGAGCCATCGCGCAATTCCGCGAGCTGGTTGCCGAGTCGGAAGCTGCGCACGATCGCATCTGGACGATGTGCAGTCTCGTCAGTCTGGGTCACCTGCTCGCCTATGCGGGCGACACGAGCGCGGCCCAAGCCGCCGCGAGCGCCGCCGTGGAAGCCGCGGCCGACCTCGGCGCGTTCAATCAAGGCTTTGCTTATGCGGCGTTGGCGGTCGCAAACCTGGCCGCCGGCGAAATAGAAGCGTCGGCTAACGCCCTCGAGGCGGGATGGCAACTACAGAGTGTTCAGCCCGAGCTGGGGGTCGTTAATGTTTTCCCACTCGCCGAAGTGGCGCTCGCGCAAGGAGATTTGGCGACAGCACGCCGCTGGGCGGACGATACCGTCTCGGTAGCGTCGGGCTTGCACCAGACACAGGCGCGAACGACGCGTGCGCGCGTCGCGATCGCGCAAAGCGATCTGGATCAGGCGCAAAGCGACGCCTATGAGGCGCTGGCGGGCGCGGCTGGCCCCGAGGGAAGCTGGCTCATCCCCGACTTGCTTGAATGCCTCGCCATGCTTGCGGTCGGCACCGGCGCCAAACAAGAAGCCGCACGTCTCTTCGGGGCCGCACAGACAATTCGCAGCCGCACCGGTCAGGTGCGCTTCAAGATCTACGACGCTGCGTATGAGACGTCGGTGGCTGACCTACGGGAGGCCATGGACGACAACGAATTCGAAGGAGCATGGGCCGAGGGCGAGGCGCTATCCATCGACGAAGCGATCGCCTATGTGCAGCGTGGCCGCGGCGAACGCAAAAGACCGCAAACCGGTTGGGCAGCATTGACACCCGCCGAACTCAACGTGGTAAAGCTCGTCAGCGAAGGGCTGCCGAACAAAGACATTGCCACGCGCTTGTTCGTATCGTCACGAACCGTCCAGGCGCACCTCAGTCACGTCTACGCCAAGTTGGGCGTCACCTCGCGTGTGCAACTCGCCCAGGAGGCGACGCGGCACGCCTGACGATTGAAGCGCCGCGCACGTCGGACGCCCGGCGTCAATCGGGTTCGTCGTCGTCGGGCGTGAGTAGCTTCTCCGGGTGATGGAAGGTGTTCACTCTGGGTTGGCCGCGATCCAGGTGCGGCGGTGGTAGCCATTCGGTGTCGCCGTGGGCGTTCGTGCGGGTGGTCCAGCCCTTCTCCACGAGCCGGTTATCCGGGCCGCATGCCAGGGTTAGGTCGTTGATATCGGTGCGGCGGGTAGCTGCCCAGCCTCGAACGTGGTGGACCTGGCTGTGGTAGGCGGGGGCATCGCACCCCGGCTTGGTGCACCCACGATCCTTGGCGTACAGCATGATTCGCTGTGCGGGGGAGGCCAGCCGCTTCGTGTGATATAGCGCCAGCGCCTTACCGTCGTCGAAAATGGCCAAATAGTGGTGCGCGTGGCTGGCCATGCGGATCACGTCGGACATCGGTAGCAGCGTGCCACCGCCGGTCAGGCCCTTCCCGGCGGCGGCTTCCAGTTCCGCCAAGGAAGTGGTCACGACGATCGACACGGGCAGGCCGTTGTGCTGTCCCAACCGTCCCGACGCCACCAGCGCCCGCAGTCCGGCGAGCAGACCGTCGTGGTTGCGCTGGGCCTGGCTGCGGTTGTCACGGCACACCGCATCCTGCGACGGCTCCTCATCGACGGCCGGCGTCTCGTCATCTGGGTTGCACATCCCAGGGGCGCCCAGTTTGGCCAGCACGGGTTCGAAGGTCGCCCGTGCTTCGGGGGTCAGGTAGCCGCTGATGCGCGACATGCCATCGAATTCCGGCTTGCCCAGCATGATGCCGCGCTTGCGGGCCCGCTCCTGGTCGCTGAATTCCCCATCGGGGTTGAGCCAGTCCATGATCCGCTGGGCGTATTTGGCCAACTCGTCGGGACGATACCCGCCGGCCTTACCGGCCAGGTCGGCTTCGGCGGCTTCCCGGGTGCACAGGTCGACCTCGGCCGGTAAGTGCGCGAAAAAGCTGCGGATCACCTTGACATGCCCGTCACCGACGAGGCCGTCGCGTTGCGCTGCCGCGGTGGCGGACAGTTGCGGCGCCAACGGGTCCCCCGTTATCGCGCGGCGTTGCCCGAGATCAGCGGCTTCGGCGATGCGCCGGCCGGCTTCCGCCTTGGTGATGCGCAACCTATCCGCCAGCGCCGAGCGCAGTGTTCCCCCGAGTTCTTCTTCGCCGGCTTGCGCTTCAAGCTGATTGATCAGCGCGTGTTGGGGCGTGCGCAGCCGACGCGCCACCCGTTCCAAGCGCTCCAATGCCCGCAACCGCTCCGGGGTGGTGAACACGTCAAACGACAACTCGCACAAGCGGTCCAAGTCTCCATCGAGCGCGTCGAAGACCTCCACGATGTCCTCACGCGTACTCGCACCCATACCGGAAATTCTAGGAAGGACCACCGACACGAACGGCCCCTCAGTGACCACTGATACTCAAGTGACACAAGGGATTTCAGTGAAACTGCGATACGCAAACCTCAGGCACGCACCGAAACTATTTCAGAGATGCCTTACTCGCGGGCCTCACCGGAGTGCATCTTAATCGCGGCATCCACGTTCGCCTTCTTGTCCTCCCCGGCGCCCTTTGCCGCAGCCTTCTTGCGCTTGGCCACGACGGCGCCGACCGCACCATTGAACACCGAACCCAGCGGGAAACCGAGATAGTGGGTGAGGAAGAGCGCCATCTCCTTCAGCTCCTCCTCGGTGAGTTCCCCGTTGAGCAGCGCCGCGTTGATTTGGATCTCGGCCAGCTCGCGATTCCCGACGGCGGTGACCGCCGTCAGCGTCATGATGCGCTTGTCGCGCATGGACAATCCCGGTCGGGACCAGATCGTGCCGAACAGGTGGTCGACGGTCAGGTCGAAGTAGGCGTCGCCCTCGATGTTGGGCATCTCCCAGCCGTACACCTCGTTCATCTTCTCGAGGCCCTTGCGGCGCAGCTCGTCCATCGTCACTCCTTTGTGTGCGGAACGCCAAGTCCGGCGGCAAGATTCTGCAATGCCAACTCCGCGAGCGGCAGCTCGACGCCCACCGCTTCACCCAGGCCCAGCGCCAGTTTCAGATCCTTTTCGGCGAGACCGCGCGCGTGCAGGAAGGGCTGGTAGAGGAAGTGGTCCGGCTCCAACGGGGCCATGTTGTCGCGGATCATGATGTTGCCGCCGCCCGTCGACGCCTCGGTGTGCCGCACCACCCGACCGAGGGCCTGCAGGTCCAACCCGGCCGCCTCCGCCAGCCTCATGGCCTCGCACGCCGCGGCATAGTAGGTGAACGTCAACATGTTCCGGGCCAGCTTCATACGCGTCCCCGCCCCCGGCTCGCCGGCATGGATAATCAGCGACGCCCACTGCTTGAACACCGGCTTGATCCGCTCGTAGACCTCGCGCTCGGCTCCCAGCATGGTGGCGAGTTCGCCCTTCGCGGCGACCGCGGCGCCGCCGCTGACCGGTGCGTCGACCACGTGAATGCCGCGCGGCTTGAGCGCAGCTGCCAGCTCGACGGCGGTCGCGTCGCTGATCGTCGAGTGGATCGCGATGACGGTGCCCGGCTTGGCATGTTCGGCCAGCTGACCCACCACGTCGCGCACCTGCTCGTCATTGAGCACGGTGACGCTGATGATGTCGGCGTCGGCGACCTCGGCCACGCTCGCCGCCGCGGTGGCGCCGGCTTCGACGAACGGCGCCATTACCTCTGCCCGGATGTCGTAAACCGTTAGCCCGCCTGGCCAGTCGAGGTAGCGCTTGGCCATCGGGGCGCCCTGATTGCCGAGTCCGATGTAGCCCAGCTTCGGTTCATCTGTCATGAGCGGATGATCTGTCCGCCGTCGACATTGAAAATCTGCCCGGTGATCCACGAAGCCTCGTCGGACAGCAGGAACAGGCACATCCCGACAAGATCGTCGGGGGTTCCCATGCGCGACAATGGAAGGCCCTTGACGATGTCATCGACCATCTCTTTGGGGGTGGTGGTCCGGTTCGCCTCGGTGTCGATAGGTCCGGGTGCAATCGCGTTGATCCGGATCTTCTGGCCACCCAATTCACGCGAGAGCTGTTGGGTCAGACCGTTGATACCCACCTTGGCCAGGCCGTAGAAGTTCGAGTACAGCCACGCGGCGGTGGACGACTGGTTGATGATCGCCCCGCCGCCGCGCTTGGCCATTTTCTTGTATACGGCGCGGGTGCACCACAGCGCGCCGTCAAGGTTCACGCTCATGAACTTCTTGTAGTACTCGGGGTCGATGGTGAGCAGGAAGTCCAGCTTCATGCCCCCGAAGATCGCGGCGTTGTTGACCAAGTAGTCAATGCCACCGAATTCGGCCAGCGTGCGGTCGGCCATCGCCTTCGCCGACGCCGGGTCGGAAACGTCGACCGGAACGGCCAGCGCCGTGCCGCCGTCGGCGACGATCTGCTTGGCCACGCCCTCGGCTGCCTCGGCCTTGATATCGGCCACGACAACCGCCGCGCCCTCACGGGCCAGCGCCTCGGCGTACGCCTGACCGATGCCGCCACCAGACCCGGTGACGATGGCGACTTTGTTCTCGAATCGCATGTTTTCCTCTCGTTGCGCCAGAAGCACGTCCGGGCTGTCAGCTCACTGCTGTGGCAATGAGTTTGGCTTCCAAGTACTCCTCGAAGCCGAGAAGCCCCATCTCGCGACCGTTGCCGGATTGCTTGTAACCACCGAACGGCGCGTCGGCGGAATACCAGACGCCACCGTTGACATTGACCGTGCCCACCCGCAGCCGCGAAGCGAAGTTGGCAGCTCGTTCCGGGTCGGCGCTAAATACGGTGCCCGACAAGCCGTATGGCGAGTCGTTGGCGATACGCACCGCGTCGTCATCGCCGTTATGGGCGAGCACCGTGAGCACTGGGCCGAAGATCTCCTCGCGGGCGGTCCGAGCGTCGTTGCTCAGGCCCGCGATCACGGTGGGCTCGATGAAGAAACCGGCCTCCCTGTTAGCCGGCCGACCGCCGCCGCACGCGAAGGTCCCGCCTTCGGCGATCGCCAGATCGAGGTAGCCCTGTACCCGATCCCGCTGTCGCGCCGAGATCAGCGGGCCGCAAACGGTTCCGGGATCGTTGGGATCGCCGGGCTTGATCGACGACATGGTGCCCGCGGCAATGGCGACGGCCTCGTCATAGCGGGCGCGCGGCACCACCAGCCGGGTCGTGATCGCGCATCCCTGCCCGGCGTGCATCGATGCGGTGAACGCCGACATCGAGCACGCTCCGGCCAGGTCGGCGTCGTCGAGCACGACGAACGCCGACTTGCCGCCCAGTTCCAGGAACACCTTTTTGATCGTCGCGGCGGCGTCCGCCATCACACTGCGGCCGGTCGCCGTGGAACCGGTGAACGAAATCATGTCCACCCGAGGGTCTTTGGCCAATAGTGCGCCCAGGCTGTGGTCGCTTGAGGTGACGATGTTGACGACGCCGGGCGGAAAGTCGGTGTGCTCGGCGATGATCTGCCCGAGCACCGCCGCGCACCACGGTGTGTCCGGCGCCGGCTTCAGGACGACGGTGTTACCCGCGGCCAGGGCGGGACCCAGCTTGGCGAGGTTGATCTGGTGTGGGAAGTTCCACGGCGTGATCGCGCCGACGACGCCCATGGCCTCGCGTGCGAGGGTGCGCCGGGTCGGAATCCCCATCGGAGATGCCTCACCCAGGGCCTGATTCCACTCATAGGACTCAGCCGTGTCGGCCGCGAAGCTTAAGTCGGCAACCGGGCCTTCCAATTGTGCCGCGGCGGTGAGCATCCGGGGCGCGCCGACTTCGGCGATGGTGATCCCGCGCAATTCTTCGATGTGCGCCTGCATCGCATCGCGCAGTTGCCGCACACACCGCACCCGCAACTCGGTGTTGCGAGACCAGTCCGTCTCGTCGAAAGCGCGCCGCGCGGCGTCGATGGCACGGTCCATGTCGTCGGCGTCGGCGTCGGCGGCGACTCCCAGTACTTCCTCAGTCGCCGGATTGATCGTCGGGAAGGTGCCGGCACTGCCGGTCGACATCTTGCCGTCGATGAAAAGTTGACTAACGCCGTCGGCCAACAAGGCCATCTCCCGCTCCCCTCTATGCGTGGTCACACCAAGCACGCCAATCGAGTGGACAGTTGTCCGATATTCTTCGATCGAACCATAGCCGCCAGGTTGTCAGCGGTGCAAGGGCCGATCTCGGCCGCCGTGCTGAAGCGTCGAGAAACTGCACATTAACGAGCATGTTCGCCGATCGGGCTTGCTTCGTGTCGCATCGATCCGATAGCTTGGACATGTGTCCAGCGATGCACTGGTTACGATCACATCCCAAACCGAGCACCAAACCGGTCAGGTGCCGCGCAACCGCCGGCAGGAGGAGACCTTCCGCAAGGTGGTCGGGGCCGGCATCGAAACCCTGCGTGAGAAGTCGTACGCCGACCTGACGGTGCGCGCGGTGGCGGCCCGCGCCAAAGTCGCCCCGGCCACCGCATACACCTACTTCTCGTCGAAGAACCATCTGATCGCCGAGGTCTACCTGGACCTGGTGCGGCAGGTCCCCTACTTCACCGACGTCAACGACCCCATGCCCACCCGGGTGGAACGGGTGTTGCGCCATCTGGCTTTGGTGGTCGCCGATGAACCCGAGGTCAGCGCCGCATGCACGACCGCGCTACTCAGCGGCGGCGCCGATCCTGCGGTGCGCGCCGCGCGCGACCGGATCGGCGCAGAGATCCACCGCCGCATCACGTCTGCCATGGGGCCCAACGCCGACCCCACCACCGTGTCCGCGCTGGAGATGTCCTTTTTCGGCGCACTGGTCCAAGCCGGCAGCGGCGAGTTCACCTACCGTGAGATCGCCGACCGGTTGGCCTACGTGGTGAGGCTCATCCTCACTGGCACCGGAGAGACGAGCCAACAGACGAGCCCCGAGGCAGGTACGCAGCAATGACCGTACATATCGGCGACCACGAGCTGGTCCTCGATCCCTACGACTACGACTTCCACGAAGATCCGTACCCGTACTACAAGCGGCTGCGCGACGAGGCCCCGCTGTATCGCAACGAAGAGCTGAAGTTCTGGGCATTGTCGCGGCACCGCGACGTGCTGCAGGGATTCCGTAACAGCACAACACTGTCCAACCGCGAGGGCGTGTCCCTGGACCCGGTTTCGCGGGGACCGCACGCGTCGAAGACGATGTCGTTTCTGGCGATGGACGATCCCGCGCATCTGCGGCTGCGCACGCTGGTCTCGAAAGGCTTCACCCCGCGCCGGATTCGCGAGCTCGAGCCGCGGGTCACCGAGCTGGCCCTGCAGCACCTCGACGCGATGCTGGAGAAGACACCCTCCGGAACTGTTGACTATGTTGCGGAATTCGCCGGCAAACTGCCGATGGACGTGATCTCCGAACTGATGGGCGTGCCGGTGGCGGACCGCGACGATATCCGGGCCATGGCTGACGGCGTGATGCACCGCGAGGACGGTGTCAACGACGTGCCGGCTTCGGCGATCGAGGCGTCGATCAACCTCATCGTCTACTACCAGAAGATGATCGCCGAGCGCCGCAAGAAACCGACCGAGGATCTGACCTCGGCGCTACTGGCTGCCGAAATCGACGGCGATCGTCTTACCGACGAGGAAATCCTCGGGTTCATGTTTCTGATGGTGATCGCCGGTAACGAGACGACCACCAAACTTCTTGCCAATGCCGCTTTTTGGGGCCACAAGAACCCGGACCAACTGACTTCTGTCTACGCCGACCTGTCACGGGTTCCGCTATGGGTCGAGGAGACCCTGCGCTACGACACCTCGAGCCAGATCCTCGCCCGCACCGTGTCCGGAGAGCTCAGCCTCTATAACACCACCATTCCCGAAGGGGACGTCCTACTCCTGTTACCCGGTTCCGCACACCGTGACGAGCGCGTGTTCGAAAACCCCGATGACTACCTGATCGGACGCGAAATTGGTCCCAAACTATTGAGTTTCGGTAGCGGCGCCCACTTCTGCCTGGGTGCCCATCTGGCCCGGATGGAAGCGCGGGTGGCGCTCACCGAACTGTTCAAGCGAATCCGCGGGTATGAGGTCGACGAGGCCAACGCCGTCCGTGTGCACTCCAGCAATGTCCGCGGGTTCGCCCACCTGCCCATGACCGTGGAGGTCCGCTGAATGCCCCGCTTCGAACCACATCCGGCTCGCAGGCCCGCGATTGTTGCCGGCGCATCATCGGGCATCGGGGCTGCTACGGCCGTCGAGCTTGCTGCCCATGGCTTTCCGGTGGCGCTGGGTGCGCGGCGCGTCGACAAGTGTCAGGAGATCGTCGAGGCGATCCGAGCCGACGGCGGTGAGGCGATCGCTCTGCCGCTCGACGTCACCGATGCCGACTCGGTCAAAGGATTCGTGCACCAGGCTACCGAGCAGCTCGGCGACATCGAGGTTATGGTCGCCGGCGCCGGCGATACCTACTTCGGGCGACTGCACGAAATCGACACCGAGACTTTCGAATCGCAGATCCAAATCCATTTGATCGGCGCTAATCGGCTGACCACCGCGGTATTGCCCGGCATGATCGAGCGTCAGCGCGGCGATCTCATCTTCGTGGGTTCCGATGTCGCGCTGCGCCAGCGCCCGCACATGGGTGCCTATGGTGCCGCCAAGGCCGCGCTGGTGGCGATGGTCACCAACTTGCAGATGGAGCTCGAGGGCACCGGGGTGCGAGCCTCGATCGTGCACCCCGGCCCCACCAAGACCGCGATGGGCTGGAGCCTGCCCGCCGAGGCGATCGGCCCGGCGCTGGAGGACTGGGCCAAGTGGGGTCAGGCACGGCACGACTACTTCTTGCGGGCGTCCGATCTCGCCCGGGCGATCACGTTCGTCGCGGAGACGCCCAGGGGCGGCTTCGTGGTGAACATGGAGCTTCAACCGGAGGCGCCCCTGACGGCGACGAAGGAACGCCGGCAACTCAAACTCGATGAGGAAGCACAGAATTCATGACTACCGCCATCGTGCCGCGGGTTTCCGGCGGCGAAGAAGAACACGGTCATCTCGAAGAGTTCCGCACCGACCCGATCGGGCTGATGCAGCGAATCCGCCAAGAGTGCGGGGACGTCGGTTGGTTCCAGTTGGCGGACAAGCATGTGATCCTGCTGTCCGGCGCGAAGGCCAACGAGTTCTTCTTCCGTTCCGCCGACGAGGATCTCGACCAAGCCGAGGCGTACCCGTTCATGACGCCGATCTTCGGCAAGGGAGTGGTGTTCGACGCCAGCCCCGAGCGCCGCAAGGAGATGCTGCACAACTCGGCGCTGCGCGGCGAGCACATGAAGGGCCACGCCGCGACCATCGAGCGCGAAGTACACCGGATGATCGAGAACTGGGGCGACGAAGGCGAAATCGACCTGCTGGACTTCTTCGCCGAGTTGACCATCTACACGTCGACCTCATGCCTCATCGGTGCGAAATTCCGTAATCAGCTCGACTCGCGGTTCGCGCACTTCTACCACCAGCTCGAGCGCGGCACGGACCCACTGTGCTATGTCGACCCGTACCTGCCGATCGAGAGCTTCCGGGTCCGCGATGAAGCACGAAAAGGGTTGGTGGCCTTGGTGCAGGACATCATGAACCAGCGCATCGCCAACCCACCCGCAGACAAGAGCGACCGCGACATGCTCGACGTGCTGGTGTCGATCAAGGACGAGGAGGGCAACCCGCGGTTCTCCGCCGATGAGATCACCGGGATGTTCATCTCGTTGATGTTCGCCGGGCATCACACCAGTTCGGGCACCTCGGCCTGGACCCTGATCGAGTTGATGCGTCACCCGGATGCCTACGCGGAGGTGATCAAAGAACTCGACGAACTGTATGCCGACGGCCAAGCGGTCAGTTTCCATGCGCTACGCCAGATTCCGCGCCTGGAGAACGTGTTGAAGGAGACGCTGCGGCTGCACCCACCGCTGATCATCCTGATGCGGGTGGCTCAAGGCGAGTTCGAGGTCGAGGGTTACCCGATCCACCAAGGCGACTTCGTCGCGGCCTCCCCAGCCATCTCCAACCGGATCCCCGAGGACTTCCCCGACCCCGACAACTTCGTGCCCGACCGCTATGAGCAGCCACGCCAGGAAGACCTGATCAACCGCTGGACGTGGATCCCGTTCGGCGCCGGACGGCACCGCTGCGTGGGCGCGGCGTTCGCCACCATGCAGATCAAGGCGATTTTCTCGGTGTTGTTGCGCGAGTACGAGTTTGAGATGGCTCAACCGCCGCAGAGCTACCGTAACGACCATTCCAAGATGGTGGTGCAGCTGGCCCGGCCCGCCAAGGTGCGCTACCGCCTCAGAAAGACGGGCAACAGGGGTTGATCATGGGTTACCGAGTGCAGGCGGACCTGGATTTGTGCCAGGGACATGCGATGTGCGAACTGGAGGCGCCCGACTATTTCCGGGTGCCCAAGCGCGGCAAAGTCGAGATTCTCGACGCCGAGCCGCCCGAGGAGGCCCGCCAGGAAATCGAGCAGGCCGTGATGGCCTGCCCGACCCAGGCACTGTCCATCAAAGAAACAGGAGATTAACCGTGTCAGAAAGACCGTCGTTCTCGCGCCACGAACTCGACGAGTGGGTGCAGTCCTGGCTCAAGGCCAACAAGGACTGCGAGAAGGCGGGCGACTGGAGGCCGCTGGCGGACTTCTACGCTCCCGACGCCACCTACGGCTGGAACATCGGGCCCAAAGAAGACGTGATGTGCGTCGGGATCGACGAGATCCGCGATATCGCGCTCGGCGTGGAAATGGAGGGTCTCGAGAATTGGCAGTACCCGTACCAGAAGGTCATCATCGATGATCGGCAGGGTGAGATCGTCGGCTTCTGGAAGCAGGTGGTCGTCGACGGCCACGGCGGCCAGCAGGAGATCTACGGCATCGGCGGCAGCTGGTTCCGGCTCAACGCCGACAAACTCATCGAGTGGCAGCGAGACTTCTTCGACTTCGGCCATGTCCAGACGCTGTACATGGACTTGATGAAGGCCGGCAAGCTGTCCAAGGGGATGCAGAAGCGGATCGAGCGCAGCCTCGCCGGCGAAAAGCTGCCCGGCTACTACCCGCTGGGCAAGGCGCCGGTCCCGATCTGGTGAGCCGGAGCCAACCAAGCATTTGATTTGTCGCACACGCTATGCTGACGCGACAGGGGTGCCCTGTGGCACTCGTCACCATCCTGCCGGGCATGATGGGGCAGGCAGTTCTGATCAATTCAAAGGCGAAATGGGGTCAGGTCCACCGTGAAGACAAAAGGCGCACTGATCTGGGAGTTCAACCAGCCGTGGTCCATCGAGGAAATCGAGATCGGCGACCCGCAAAAGCATGAGGTCAAGATCCAGATGGAAGCGGCGGGCATGTGCCACTCCGACCACCACCTGGTCACCGGCGGTATCCCGATGGCGGGCTTCCCGGTGCTCGGCGGACACGAAGGTGCGGGCATCGTCACCGAAGTCGGGCCCGGCGTGGAAGACATCGCCCCGGGCGATCACGTGGTGCTGTCGTTCATCCCGTCCTGCGGGACCTGTCCGACCTGTCAGGCTGGCCTGCGCAACCTGTGTGATCTGGGGGCCGGGCTGCTGGGCGGCGCAGCGGTATCCGACGGCACCTTCCGCATCCAGGCCCGCGGCCAAAACGTCTTCCCCATGACGCTGCTCGGAACGTTCTCGCCGTACATGGTCGTGCACCGCAGCTCGGTGGTGAAGATCGATCCGTCGATCCCCTTCGAGGTGGCCGCCCTGGTCGGCTGCGGCGTCACCACCGGCTACGGTTCCGCTGTCCGCACCGCCGACATCCGCCCGGGCCAGGACGTCGCCATCGTCGGTGTCGGCGGCGTTGGCATGGCAGCACTGCAAGGTGCCGCCAACGCCGGCGCCCGTTACATCTTCGCGATCGACCCGGTGGAATGGAAGCGCGATCAGGCCCTGAAGTTCGGCGCCACCCACGTCTATCCCGACATCAACGCCGCGCTGATGGGCATGGCCGAGGTCACCTACGGTCTGATGGCCCACAAAGTGGTGGTGACTGTGGGCGAGTTGCAGGGCGCCGACATCGACAGCTACCTGAACATCACCGCCAAGGGCGGTACCTGCGTGCTGACCGCCATCGGCAGCCTGTTGGACACCAATGTGACCCTGAACCTGGCAATGCTGACCCTGATGCAGAAGAACCTGCAGGGCACCATCTTCGGCGGCGGCAACCCGCAGTACGACATCCCGCAACTGTTGTCGATGTATAAGGTCGGCAAGCTCAACCTGGACGACATGATCACCCGTCAGTACCGGCTCGAGCAGATCAACGACGGTTACCAGGACATGCTGGACGGCAAGAACATTCGCGGCGTGATCCGGTACACGGACGCGGACCGCTAAGAGGCGCCCCGCCCGGAGTGGGTCCCGAGTGACCGGCTTTCCGCACCTGCTGGCGCCGGGACGGATCGGTGCCATGACGGTGCGCAACCGCGTGGTCATGTCTCCCATGGAGACGATGTACGGTACTCCGGACGGGCTGCCTTCGGAACGCACTCGCGACTACTTTGCCGCCCGTGCGAAAGGCGGAGTCGGCCTGATCACGTTGGGCGCCACGGGAATTGACAATCATCACCCCGAGACTCCCGGCGGCCTGCATCTGGCCACTGACGATGCGGTCGATGCGCATCGGGCGCTGGTGGAGGTGGTGCACGAATACGGCGCCAAGATTCAGCCCCAGATCGTGCACGCTGGGCCCGATGGCCTAGGGCCCGAGATCTTCGGTGTCACATCGTTGGGCCCGTCGGTGATTCCCTCCTATCTCACCGGGCGTCCGTCGGCCGAGATCAGCAAGCAGCAGCTCTGCGAGGTGTTCGATTTGTTCAAGGCCGCGGCGCGACGCGCCGCCGAGGCCGGATACGACGGCATCGAGCTACACGCCGCACACGGCTACATGTTGCTGGGCTCCTTCCTTGCCCCACAACGCAATCGGCGTACTGACGACTATCGCGGGGACTCAGCGCGCGGTCGGGTGCAGGTAGTGCTGGAGGCGCTGGCCGCAATTCGCTCCGAAATCGGCGACGCCCTGCCGATCACCCTGCGCATCTCTGGTTACGAACGGGTCGCTGGGGGAAGACCGATTTACGAGACCGCGCAGGTGGCTTCCGAACTCGTCGCCGCCGGCATCAACGCGTTCCACATCAGCGGCGGGGTAATCGATCGGCTCGTCACCGGGATGGTCAACGGTGCCGATGACGGCGATGAAGTCAACGTCGGCGCCGCCGCGGCGGTCAAGCAGGTGGTCGATGTGCCGGTGATCGCCGTCGGCCGGATCCACGACCCGGCTCGGGCCGAACGGATCCTGGCCGACGGGCGCGCTGATTTCATCGCGATGGGACGTCCTATGCTGGCCGACCCCGACCTGCCAAGCAAACTGCTCTCCGGCCAGGCGCACCGGGTTCGTAAGTGCATCTCCTGCGAAAACTGCATCGACGCAATGGAGCAGCGTTTCTCGGTCGATTGTGCCGTCAATCCCCGCACCGGCAAAGAACGCGAACTGGCCGCACCCCGCGCCGACCGCGCCAAACGCGTGGTGGTGATCGGCGGCGGACCGGCCGGGCTGGAGGCCGCCCGGGTGGCCGCCGCACGCGGCCACCGCGTCACGCTTTTCGAGCGCGGTGCCCAACTGGGCGGGGCGCTGCGCTGGGCGTCGGTTATGCATCCGGAAAACCAGCCGTTCCTGCGCTACCTATGCGACGAGATCAAGCTCAGCACAACGAAAGTGCATCTGGGCCACACTGTGTCGGCCCATGACATAGTCGAAGCGGCACCGGACGCGGTGGTGGTGGCCACCGGCGGCCATGTCGCCGTGCCGGCGATCCCCGGCGCCGAACTACCGCACGTGCATACCGGACCCGCATTACGTGAGTTGCTCGGCGGCCACGCTGAATACAGCGCCCCGGTCTGGCAGCGCCTTGGTGCTTCGCTGCTGGCCGGCTGGCGGCAGCGGCTGGTGCGCCCCGCCGCGGTCCGGCTCGCTACCCGCGCCTGGATGCCGGTCGGCCGCCGGGTCGCCATCATCGGCGGCGATCTGGTCGCCCTCGAACTGGCTGAGTTCCTGGCGAGCCGGGGCCGGCTGGTGTCGATAGTCGAAGCCGGCAAGGACATCGCCCCCGAAGTGGGCAACAAACGCAGGACCGAACACATGGATCGCCTCGACCGGCTGGGCGTCACCGTGCATGTCCGGGCAGCCGCTGAACGGATCACGACCGAGGCGGTGGTGTTTACCCCTACCGGTGGGTCACCGCGGCAGCTCGCCGCCGACAGCGTCGTGCTGGCCGGCACGGTCGAGCCCGACACCGCTTTGTTCGACGCCCTGGTCGCCACCATGCCCGGCGCCGATGTGCACGCGGCCGGCGACTGCACCGGCCTTGGTCTCATCCGCAAAGCCACCGAGGAAGGCGCACGCGCCGCGTGTGCAATCTAGAGACAGGAGACCCTAGTGACAGGAGAAAAAATGACCCAAACCGCGGAATCTCAGGCATCCCCCGCACTGACCGCGTCGCAGGCCTCGTGGCGGTGCGTCCAAGCCCACGACCGGGAGGGCTGGCTGGGGCTGATGGCCGACGACGTGCTCATCGAGGACCCGATCGGCAAGTCCGTCACCAATCCCGACGGCACCGGCGTCCGCGGCAAAGAGGCAGTCGGCGCGTTCTTCGACACCAACATCGCGGCCAACCGGCTGACCATCATCTGTGAGGAGACGTTCCCGTCGAGTTCGCCCACATCCTGGTGCTAAACAGCAAGTTCGAGGGCGGGGTCACCAGCAGTGTTCGTGGGGTCTTCACCTACAAGGTCAACGACGCGGGACTGATCACCAACATGCGCCGGTACTGGAACCTCGACGTCATGAAATTCGGCAAGGAGGAATGAGCCGCGTCCAAAGTCGGCCGAGGGCCGACGCTTTCACAGACCCGAGTCAACGCGCCCGCGTCCGGTGATGTTGCCCTGCATGATCGGGACGGGCTTACTTTGGCGGTTCGACGCTCGATCGGCTCTCGACTAACGCCTGCCACACCGCCAACGCCGGCATGCCGACAAGTTCGAGCCCGATGGCTGCGACGAATAACGGATGAGGGCGACCGGCGCGTCGCCACGACAGCAGCCTGGCTATGCCGTCGAGAAACACCACAGCGCATACCGCGCGCAGGCGCGCCCCCCGCTTCTCGATGTCGGGCACTGCCGACCACAGCGCCGGTGCGGTGGCGAACCAAAATGCGTTGGTGAAGCGGTACTCGCTGTCGGCGCTCGCGTTCAGCCGGCGACCGTGCTCGCCGGGCAACGCCGATGGGCCCACGAGCATCCCAGCCACACCGGACACGAACGGGATCAGCGCCAACGCTGCGGCGACAAACTGAAGCCGCCGCCGACCCCCGTCGCGTCTGTACGTATCCATGCTGTTTGCCACCCCGGTCACGAGGCACCCAGACGAACTCGGACCGTGACATGCCCCTGTTCATCTCGCCTCGCCACGGCATGTCCAGCGCGCTCGACTCCGTCCAGTCGCATCGTCAGCGGTGCGCCGTCGCCCAGAAAGTTCCGCCACCAACTCTTGGCGTCGGGCATGTTCGCGGCGATTTGGAGATCGTCACCACTGCGGCGGTAAGCCACCGGGATGCTAAACGACCGTCCCGACCGTCGACCCGTGTAGGTAATGATGGCGATGTTGCGGCTGACAATCCGGCCGAAGCACTGCGAGGTCGCCATCGCCGCGACCGGCGCATTGAGAAGCGGAGCGGCGCGCATGAGTAATCTACTGTAATTCGTGAGCTGCGACATTGTTTTGGCATTCCCCTTAATGAGTGAACGATTCCTGGCGGACGCCGGTCAGATGATCAGTGTCAAGCACAGTGCGGCGACTGCGAGGCCTTGAATTGTGGCCCGAGCGTTGATGATTCGGTCCCACTTGTCCTGCAACAAACGTGCGTTCGGTAATGTGTCGCCGACTTTGGCGGCAACGCTGAGTTGCCGATTGATCGGCGCACTTATTCGCGCATACAGCACAAGCCAGATCAGCAGCAGAGCCACAGCAGTGGCCGCCGAGATAGCTTCAGCCCATCGGCCGGCACTAGCGGCCAGTACCGCGCTTGCGGCCGCTGCAACGATCCCGATCGCCCCCGGGAGCGGCATTCGACGGTCGCCGTAACGATGGACGTTGCCCATCACCGCGACCAGCGCGCGATCATCGATGGCCGCCACGGCCGGTCGCTGCACCAGTGCGCAGAACACGTCGGTGCCGTAGACCACCGCGGTACCCAACACCGCGATGACTGCAGCCATTCTGGCTACGTCTATCACGACGCACCTGCTGCGGTGTTCGCTGCGGCGGTGGGCTGTCGCGACGCGCGCGCCCAAGCCGAGCCATGTTTAATCACCAGTTCTGCGCGGGCCTCGGTGAGCGTGGTATCACAATTCGCCATGTCCGCCAGCCCCAATCAACTCGATGAGTAGGTGCTAGCAACGCTAACCCCTTCGGCATGGCCGTGTCAATAGCAGTGCTCGATTCTCTAGCGGTGCTATCCTCGGGTATGGCTTTTGAGGACCGCCGCACCCGGGAGCGCGCCGCCCGTCACCGGCTGATCCTCAGCACTGCCCGGCGGCTGGCGGAAGCGGAGGGCTGGGACGCCGTCACCACGCGTCGGCTCTCCACCGAGATCGAGTACAGCCAGCCGGTGCTGTATAAACATTTCTCCAGCATGGACGACATCGCCGAGGCACTTGCCATCGAAGGATTCGTCGAGCTCGCCGATGTGCTTCGCACGGCCCGCGCCGACGCCGGGACGGCTCAGTGTCCACTGAGACCGATGGCGAGTGCGTATATATGCTTCGCGCGCGACAACCCCGCGTTGTACGACGCCATGTTCATCCGCGCCACCAAGCTGCAGTTCGCCGCCGCCGATACGCCGGCTCCCTTGGTGGCGGCGTTCGCAGAACTGCGGGAGGGCATCGCAACGGTCGCCCACGGAAGGGACGTGGATACGCTCACCGAGTTGCTTTGGGCAGCGCTACATGGGCTGATCACGCTTGCCCGCGGCGGCCGGTTACGTCCGGAACACGACGCCGAGCGCGTTGAACTGCTGGCCGCCCAGTTCTCCGTGGAATCCTGATGCACCATCCTGTACACAGCCGGCTAACCCACTGGCCAGATACAGCGGTTACTGAAATCTTCTGCGGCATCTCGCACAGCTCAACCCGCGGACCATTCCGTTTGACGCGCGCCGCGCTGGCCCAGCATGCTCAGGCCCATGGCGTCGATCTTCACCAGAATCATCAACCGTGAACTTCCCGGCCGTTTCGTGTACGAGGACGACGACGTCGCCGCATTCCTGACGATTGAGCCGATGACACAAGGCCACACGCTTGTCGTGCCGCGAGCCGAGATCGACCAGTGGCAGGACGTCGATGGCGCGGCGTTCGCTCAGGTGATGGCAGTGAGTCAACTGATCGGCAAGGCCGTGTGTAAGGCCTTCAGAACCGAGCGGGCCGGGGTGATCATCGCCGGGCTGGAAGTGCCCCATCTGCACGTCCACGTATTTCCCACCCGCCGCCTGAGCGACTTCGGCTTTGCCCACGTCGACCGCAATCCGTCACCGAAATCCCTCGACGAGGCCCAGGCCAAGATCAAGGCGGCGCTGGCTCAACTGGCGTGAACCGGCTCCTGAGCCGACACGTCACTGACCCGCGGCAGCGCGACGCGGAAGCAGCAGCCCTCGCCGGGCGCGGTGGTCACCGTGACGCCGCCGCCGTGTGCGCGCACCAACGAGTCGACGATGGATAGCCCCAGTCCGGTTCCGCCGCTGGCCCGTGCCCGTGACGAGTCGGTCCGATAGAAGCGCTCGAACACCCGCGACGCATCCTGCTGACTCATGCCGGGACCTTTGTCAGCCACTTCGAGCACCGCATCGTCGCCCTTGGTGCCGACCCGAACGGTGACGGCGGCGCTTTCCGGGGTGTGCTGCAAGGCGTTGACGACGAGGTTGCTCAACACCTGCCGAATCCGTGGTTCATCACCGAGCACCTCCGGGGTGCCGGGACCGTCGAGGACTTCCATGGTGATGGTGCGCTTAGGGTCCATTGCCTGTGCGTCGTGCACGGCATCGCTGGCCAACGCCAGCAAGTCCACCCGATGGTGTTCTAGCGGGCGTTGCACATCCAGCCGGGCCAGCAGCAACAAGTCATCGACCAGCATGCCCATCCGGCTGGCTTCGCTTTCGATCCGGGACAACAACATGGCGACGTCGCGGGCGGCGCCCTGCCGATACAGTTCCGCGAAGCCACGGATCGTCGTCAGCGGGGTACGCAGCTCGTGGCTGGCGTCGGTGATGAACCGCCGCATCCGGTCCTCGGAACCGCGGGCCTTCTCGGCCGAAGACTCCGAGGAAGCGAGCGCTTGCTGAATCTGGGCAAGCATTCCGTTGAGTGCGAGCGACAGTTGGCCCACCTCGGTTCGGGGATCACGTTCTGGAACCCGGCGATCCAGCTGGCCGGCGGCGATCGCCGCGGCGGTTTGTTCGACTTCGGACAGCGGCCGCAGGCTACGCTGCACCACCGCGAAGCCGGCGATCCCGACCACGACCAGTACTGCCACCCCGATGCCGATCTGCAACCAGACCAGGGAGTTGACCGTGTGCTGCACGTCGGACAGGTCGATCGCGACCGTTATCAAACCGTGTGGGCCGCGCACCGATACCGCCCGCCACTGAATGTCGGAGCCGTTGACCGAGGGCAGCGTCGTTGGATTTGGGCCTACGTCGTTGTTGGGCGGTAGTGCCGGTTCGGCGTTGCGGTCGTTGATCGCAGTGAATGGGGTGCCGTCGATGCCGACGCCGCGCACGTAGAACTTCGACGGTGGCCGGCCCGGGTCTGGGCCTTCGTAGGGGGGCGGTGACTGCCGCCGCGGGGCCTGCGCCCAGCCGCGCGACGCGTCGAGCAGTGTCTGGTCGATCCGGTTGATCAGGCTGTGACGCAGGATCGAGGTGACCGCGATCCCCGAGACGGCCAGACCACAGGCGACCAGAACCAGGGTGGCAGCGACTAGGCCCACCCGTAACGGCACTCCGCGTCGAGGCTGTGTGGCCATCTGCGTAATTCTTCGCTATCGCCGGTGACTGAGCGCGTGCTCAGCGCGGTTCTCGCAGCACATAACCCACCCCCCGCAGCGTGTGCAGCAGCCGCTTCTCCCCGGTGTCGATCTTGCGACGTAGATACGAGACGTAGGACTCGACGACATTGACATCACCTCCGAAGTCGTATCGCCAGACGTGGTCGAGAATCTTCGGTTTGCTCAACACCGTGCCCGCGTTGATCACAAAATAGCGCAGCAACGTGAACTCAGTCGGCGACAGCGACACCGGTTCGCCGGCCTTCCACACTTCGTGGGTCTCTTCGTCAAGCTCGATATCGGCGAATGTCAGGCGGGCACTGCGAGATTCGGCTCCGCCCTTGCCGGCGCGCCGGAGTATGACCCGCAGCCGGGCGACGACCTCCTCCAAACTGAACGGCTTCGTCACATAGTCGTCGCCGCCGAGGGTCAACCCGGCGATCTTGTCCTGCAGGGAGTCGCGGGCCGTCAGGAACAATGCCGGGGCATCGATGCCGTCGGCGCGCAGTCGCCGCAGCACCCCGAAGCCGTCCATCCCGGGCATCATGACGTCGAGGATCACCGCATCGGGGCGGGCGTCACGGGCGCGATCCAGAGCTTGGGCTCCGTTGGTTGCGGTATAGACCTCGAACCCCTGGAACTTAAGGCTCACGGAAAGCAATTCGACGATGTTGGCCTCGTCGTCGACCACGAGGACGCGAGCCTCTGGTTTGGTTTCGCTTGGGGTAGCCACTGTCATAAGGTCACTTCTGACTTTCTTGTACGTTGCCTTTTTAATTATTGTGTGGTTCCTGAAAGCTCGGTGCCAACAGACTGCTAATAGTCTGCCAGGAATCATTGCAGCAGCTTGGACCTGCACGGGTTTACGAGGTCGCGTCGCGAATACACTCAGAGAATGAACCTGGCCAAAAGCATCGTGTCGGCGGCGACCGCTCCCGCACGAGTCGGGCTTGCCGCCGCAGACGCGAGCTTGACCGTCGCGAGCGCGGCGGTTGGTGTGGCGAAGCGAGCGCTCGGTGATGGTGGCGGGGACCTTCGCACTAACGCGGTGACGTCCATGCTGGGGATCGACGACACGATCATGCGCGCCAACCGGCTGGCCAGGTTGCTGGACGACGACGCGCCGCTGGGACGCGCCGTGGCACCCGAGGGACCAATGGACCGATTGCTGCGCCCCGGCGGGGTGGTCGACCTGCTCACGTCGGAAGGCGGTTTGCTCGACCGCCTGACTGTCGAGGGCGGTGGACTGCAGCGCGCGCTGCAGCCGGGCGGGCTGGCCGATCAGTTGCTCGCAGAGGAGGGGTTGATCGAACGGGTGCTGTCCGAGGATGGGCTGGCTGAGCGGCTGCTCGCGGAAGGCGGACTGATCGACAAGCTGACCGCCAAGCGTGGTCCGCTGGACCAGCTAGCCGACGTCGCGGACACACTGGCCCGGCTGACACCCGGGATGGAAGCGTTGGATCCCGCCATTGCCACCCTGCAAGACGCCGTCATCTCGCTCACCATGGTGGTCAATCCGCTGAGCAGCATCGCCGACCGCATCCCGCTGCCTGGTCGCCGTCCCGGACGCCGTTCCCCGTCGCGGTCGGTGCGCTCAACACGCATCGTCGAAAGCGACGAGTGACCGATTAGGCTTGGACCCGGTTTACTCCCGCCTCCTTAGCTCAGTGGTAGAGCACTCGCCTTGTAAGCGAGCGGTCGTCAGTTCAATCCTGACAGGGGGCTCTCAATCTGAGGAAGCGTTTACGCTGGTAGGCGAGGTTTTCTCGTTTGCTAGCTGCCCATCGGCGCCCCCCCGTGCCCACATTTTGCCCACACTTTCGTCTAACTTCTCGGCAACTGCCGTGAGGTCGCCGTCGAAAAGATCGGCATAGACGTCCAGCATCATGGCGGCCGAAGCGTGTTTGATATACGGGTGATCTGAGACGGGTCGACCACCCGGGCGTGGGTCGGTTGACCGACGAGCGAGGAGACCCCGATGGACCAGTTCATGCCGTGCTTGATCCGTCACCATCGTGGGGTGGAGCTCGTCGCGATCACCCTGGGGCATCCGCTGCTGGATGACTATCTGGCCTTCGTTGCGGCGCGTGCCAGGACCAATACCTGGCTGGCGGTGGCGTCGGATTTGAAGATCTTCTTTGGTGTGGTTGCTAAGCAGCCAGCGCAGGTCAACGCTGCAGATGTCTTCGCGTTCTTGGCATCTCAACGTACTTCCCGCTTGGGCGAGCGGGTGGTGCGATTGGAGGACGGCGAGCCGGGCCTGGCGGCGCGCACGATCGCCCGCCGGTTGTCCAGTGTGCGTGGCCTGTACGCCTATCTCGCGGCCCGGGGTGACACCGGCGTGAGCCGCAACCCGGTTCCGACCAGCCTGGCCGCCCGCCGCCCCGGTACTCGGCGCGGCAAGGGCGGGGTGCCGTTGATCCGCACCCCTCGTACGCTGCCGCGGGTGCTGGCGCCGAGCGAGGTCGACGCGCTGCGGGCGGTGCTGCGCACTCATCGCGACCGGGCCATGGTCGAGGCGATGCTGCTGGGTGGCCTGCGACGCTGCGAGGTGCTCGGTCTGCGCCTCGACGACGTCAACGTCGGCGAGCGGCGGGTGTTCGTGGCCGAGGGCAAGGGCGGTCGGCAGCGGATGGTGCCGGTGTCGCCGCGGTTTTTCGCCTCGCTCGGGGACTATCTGGATCAGGAGCGGCCGCGAGGGTCGAGTGATCGGGTGTTCGTGGTGTTGAAGGGGCCGCGGCGTGGTGAGCCGTTGTCTGCGGCGGGTCTGGATGAGATTCTCGACGGTGCGCGCGGTCGCGCCGGGCTGACCCAGGCGACGTGCCATCAGCTGCGGCATACCTGTTTCACCCGGCTGCGGGAGGCCGGGATGGCACTGGAGGCCATCCAAGCCCAGGCCGGCCACGCCTCGATCGACTCCACCCGCATCTATCTGCACCTGGCCAACGACTGGTTGGAACGGGAGTACCTGCGAGCCGCCGAAGCGATCGAGGCGCAGGTCGTCGCGTCCGGTGAGGCGGCCGAGGAATGAACCGGTCACCAGCACATCGCCACGACATCGAGGAGCTCGTCGAGGCGTATCGGGCCGACCTCGTCGCGGCCGGGATGTTCGCCGGACACCCGGTGACCTCGGTGGCGCGCACGTTTTTCACCCGCGTTGGGGTGGCCGGCTGGTCGGCGTTGCCGCTGGCATCGCAGTGCGCATTGCCGCTGAAGGACCGACGGGTGGTCGGTTGGCTGATCGTGACGGGACGGCTGCGGCCCAGCCCCGACTATCTCGTGGCGTGCCGGCCCTACCTCGGCGAAGTCGCCGCCCATCATCACCGCAGGTTCCATGAACGGTTCACCGCGACCTCCGCCGAGCTCGGGTTTGATTCCGTCGTGACCCGCCTGCAGTGGTCCGCCCTGGCCAAGGTGGCAGCGCTGGCCGGGCTGACTCCCCAGCGGCTGACCCAGCCGGTGATCGACGCACAGCGAAAAGCGTTGACCGCCGCGATAACTCGCCACCGACCCGACAGCCATGGCGCCAAGGCGCTCAGCGCGGCGCTGTTCGGTGCGCAGACCACTTTGTTCCACCTCGGCGTCCTCGACACCGCTCCCCGCAAAACAGCCCCAGACCGCTCGGCCGAGCGGGCCGCCCAGTGGGCGGAGGTCCCGCCACGGCTGGCCACCACCCTCACCGGGTACATCGCCCAGACACGGCTGTCGCTGCGGGCCTCGACAATGGTGCGCGTCGAGGGCGTGCTGCGGGAGTTCGCCGGCTGGCTCGCCGTCAACGCCCCCGAGGTGCTCTGCGTCGCCGACCTGCGTCGGGCACACATCGAGGCCTACAAGCTGCACCTGTCCACCCGGCCCTCGGCCCGCGGCGGCAGGTTGTCCAAGATCAGTCTCGCCGAACACCTTGGCACCCTGCGCACCTGCTTCGAGCGGCTCACCGAATGGGACGGCGACGACATCCCCGCCCGCGTGCTCATGTTCCCCGGCGACCTGCCGCTGCGCGACGACCCGCTGCCCAGGTTCCTCGACGACGCCGCGTTCACTAAGCTCCTGCAGGCCGCACGCGCCGCCGACGACCCGTTCGTCCGACTGTGCGTGGAGTTCCTGGCCCGCACCGGCCTGCGCAAGGGCGAATTCCTCGACCTCACAGTCGATTCCGTCGTGCAGATCGGCGCCGCGTACTGGTTGCACGTGCCGCTCGGCAAACTGCGCACCGACCGCTACATCCCCTTGCATCCCCAACTCAAGGATCTCCTCGACACCTGGATCGCCACTCGACCCACCAGCCTGCGCAGCCGCTACCTGTTCGTCGAGTACGGCCAACGCATCGGCGAAGGCCGCGTCGATCGGGCAGTCGCAAAAACCGCGAAAGCGGCTGGCATCGGCCATGTTTCGCCCCACCGCCTCAGGCATACCTTGGCGACCCAAGCGATCAACCGCGGCATGACCCTCGAAGCCCTGGCCGCGTTGTTGGGGCACCGATCGATGCGGATGACCCTCGTTTACGCCCGAATCGCCGACCGCACCGTCGCCGACGAATACTTCTCCGTCAGCGAAAAGGTCGAAGCCCTCTACAACCAACCACGCGCACTGCCCGCCGACGCCGAAGGCGCCGAAATGCGCAAGCTCCGTGTCGAGATGCACCGCCGGATGCTCGGCAACGGCTACTGCGCCCGACCCGTCGGCCTGGACTGCCACTTCGAATCCATCTGCGAATCCTGCACTTTCTTCCAGACCACCATCGAATTCCGCCCGACCCTGCAGGCACAACGCGACGACGCCGCCGAGAAAGGACAACTCGGCCGCCAGAAAGTGTTCGACGGACTGCTCGCCCGACTCGATCAAACCGCCTCCTGACAAGACGCACTTGACAAGATCACCCGCATAATGCCCAAGCATGGTCTGAACCGCCTTGACGTTGGCGCCCGTGCTGAAACTGGTAACCAGCAATCTTCGAACCCTGCGAATGCCTAGCCGCGGGGACCGTGGACGTGAGGTATTCGTCATGGTTGGTGATTGGCCTGCTGGGTGAGTTGGGCGGCGTAGCGGTTCCAGTCGCCGCCGGCGTCGTGGACCCAGTGGACGGCGGTGGTGGGGTGGATTCCGAGGAGGTCGGCGATGACGGCGGCGGGTAGTTGGGCGGCGAGGTGGGTGAGTGCGGCGCGGCGGCCGGGTTGGGCTCGGATCCCGAGTTTGCGGAGGCGGTCGCCGAGTCGGGCGGCGGTGAGGGGTCTGCCGGGTCGCAGTCCGGGGAACAGCCAGCGGGTGGTGTTTGGGGTGCCGACTCCGGTGTAGGGGCGGCCGTCGCGGGCGAGGGCTCCGATGAGCTCGGCGAGCGGTTCGGGGATGTGCAGGTCGTCGGTTCCGAGTCGGAGAAAGACTTGCGGGCCTTGAGTTTTGATCTGGTCGCGGGTGATGGCCACGATCCGGGCCAGGTGCTGGCCGTAGAGCAGCAGTAGTGCTCCGGCGACCCGGTCGGTGAGTTCGATGGTGTCGTCGTGCAGGAGCCGGGCGATCTGGGCCCACCGTTGGTCGTGGTCGGTGGCGGGGCCGGGGTTGCGGCCCGGGGTGGCGATGGTGACCGGGCCGGTGTGTCCGGTTGCGGCGGCCCAGTGGAGGAAGTCGCGGACGCGGTAGCGGGACGGCGGTTGTCCGGCCAGGTAGGTGTCGATGTCGGCTTGGCCGGTGTCGGCCAGGGTGGTTCGGTGGTCGGCGAGCCAGTTCAGCAGGTCGATTGCGGCGTTGATGTTGGTGCGGGCGTGATGGGTGTAGGTGCGTGGCCGGTCGCCTCGTGCCGCGGTCACCCGCAGGCGGCGCAGGACCTGCCAGGTGGCGTAGGAGTGGACGAGGCGACGGTCGCTGTCGCGGGTGATGCCGGTCAGGGTGCGGTTGAGGAATTGTTCGGTGGCGGCGAGTTGTTCGTCGCGTTGCGGAAGGACGTTGTTGGCGACCAGCACGGCCCGCAGGTATCCGGCGACACCCGGGCGTGGGTGTTCGTCTAGTGCCTGGTGGGTTAGATCCATAGCGCCGGAAGCCATCTGGGTCAGCAGGGCCGCGCCGGCGCTGTTGCGCAGCCAGTTCAGTGCGGTGCGTGGAGCGTCGGTGGCGGTGATCGCCTGGTAGACCGGTTCCAGGTCGGGCCGGTTCTGCCTGTCGGGGCCGGACAACGCCGCCGCGGTTCTGCGGTTGAGTGCGCAGGGCGCGCACCGGCCGCGTTCGTAGGCTCTGTCCTCGATCCCGCAGTCGGTGCAGGTGTGGCTGACCGGGACACCGGCGCAGTCGGCGCAGATGGTGGCGTTCGGGCCGGGCGGGTGCACGAGCCGCCGCCCGGTCCGGCAGGTGGCGCAGGTGCCGCGGCGGCGCAGCGCCGCGATGTAGCAGGGGTCGCAGACCGGTCCCTCGGGCCACCGGGCCGTCGGTGGACGATCGGCGCCGCAGTGCGCGCACGTCGCGGTCGCCCGAGGTGCGCATCGGGCGCAGATCGGGTTCGGGCCGGACGCGAACGAACAGGGCCGCCGCCGCCCGCAGCGGCTGCAGACGGCCTCGTGCCCTCGGAAGCAGGAATCGCAGATGTCGGGTTGGCCGTCCCGGGCGCGGCGGGCGATCCGTCGGGTCCGTCCGCACTTGCCGCAGACCCGTTGCGGCCGGTCGGCGCACCGCGCGCAGACCGGCCGACCCTGCCCGTCCCGGCCGGCGACGGGTTTGACCACGCCGCACCGCAGGCACGCGGTCGCCAGTTGCCGGCGTCGGCAGCGGGCGCACACACCCCCGGCCGACGAACGGGTCAGTGGCTTGCCGGTGCGACCGCACCGGCTGCAGACCGGGTCGGGCAGGTCTACCCCGCGGGCCTGCAGTTCCCCGACGAGGCGGCCCACCACGGGCGGTGCGCCGACCGTGAGCGCATCGGGATCAGCGGCCAGGGCGGCGGCCAAGGACCGGATGGCTGCCCAGTGGCCGGCCACCGCGTCCAGCGCAGCGCTCAGCACGCCCATCGGGATGCCCGGTGT
Organism: uncultured Actinomycetota bacterium; assembly: GCA_963784665.1. Lineage (GTDB taxonomy): Bacteria > Actinomycetota > Actinomycetes > Mycobacteriales > Mycobacteriaceae > Mycobacterium. The sequence goes on along the minus strand of CAWASA010000010.1, from coordinate 32,058 downwards.
CGTCGCCGCGACGGCGGTGATGATCCGCCTGCGCCCGCAACCGGTGCACAACCGCCCCTTGGCGCAGGCCGGGCATCCAGTCTCGTTGGCCGGCATGGGCTTTCAGCGTCCGGTGTCGGGCAGCACCCGGGCCCGGGTCGGGCGTTGCGGCGCGGCTGGCCCGGCCGGGTCACCTCGGGTCGGCCGGGAACGGGTGACCCGGTAGGGCTCGATGAGATCGGCCGGGGTGCAAGACAGGATGTCGCACAACGCCGCCAACGTGGTCAGCGACAAACGTTCCGGGACCCGGGCCACCAGCCGGTAGACCTGCTCCCGGGACAGCACGACCCCCCGTTCGGCCAGCAGCGGCACCAGGTCGGTGGTCGCGAACATCCCGGCCGCCGCCATCTTGGCCCGCAGATGCCAGTGATACCCCACCTGAATACTCACCCCGGTGATGATTCCGCACCGAACGCGGCATCCAACGCCGCACGCAACATCCGGTTCTTGGCGTCCGCGCCGACCTGCGTGTACACGGCCGTCGTGGACGCCCAGGAATGCCCGACCTGCTGCTGCACGAACAACGGGTCGACCCCGTCCTCGATCAGGTGGGAGACGTAGGAATGACGCAGGCAGTGGACCGACAACTCGGCCGGCAGACCGGCGGCCGCCCGCCACCGGGCGAACCGGTCATCGACCTGCCGCGGCGAGATCCGGCCGCCCCGTTCGGTCAACCACAGCGCCGGATGCGCCGCCGCGGCGTACCGCGGCCGTACCTGGGTCAGGTACTGCTCCAACGCCTCGAGTGCCCACGGCATCACCGCGGCGACCGAGCGGCGTCGCGGCGGGGAGCCGCGCATCGCCTTGCCGAACCGCACCTGGCACACTCCCAGCCCGCCCAGCTCGGGGGCGGCCGGGTTCGCCGTGAAGTCGGCCACGTCCAGCATCGCGACCTCCCGCCGCCGCAACCCGAACGCATAGCAGACCTTGAACAGCGCGGCGTCTCGGAACGCGGCCAGCCATCCCTTGCGGCCCGAGGTGACGGCCTGTTCAGCCCGGTCGTCGGCAGCGTCGAAGAACGCCTGCAGCTCCGCCCGGGTCAACGGCCGCCGGGCCGGACGCCCCTCGTACTCGCACACGTGCCGGGCGGTGTTCCACTCGTGACAGATCTGCGCCGGCCGGACACCGACCCGCTGCTCACACTCGACGACCCAGCCATACCTGTTGTCGCACACATACTCCAGGAACACCGCGACCGCGCCCTGATAGCTGCGGACCGTGGAATGCGCCCACCCGCCGGTCGCGATCCACGACTCCAACTGTCCCGCCGTCCAGGACCACGGCCAGCCACCGGTGAACTCAGCGAACCGGCGGACCGTGCGTTCCCGCGCACCGATGATCGACTCGCCCAACCGCCGGGCCAGCTGCTGCGACCGCCACCCGTCCAGCATCGCCTCGAACAACGCCGGCTCCGGACGCACCGGGGTGCAACCGGTCACCACCGTCAACGCAGCCGAACCGGCCACCCGGGCACCCGACACCAAACCCCCCGACCACACCTGCCATCAGACGCCACAATCAGGCATCAAACGCAACCGAAACAGATGCCTCATCGTGACATCAGATGCCACCCCCGCGATCACATCCCAGGTCAGATGGCGTGTCGCCCATACCGCCAGACTGGGCCGGCAGACGCTCCAAAACCGAAATCCCTTACCGACTCCCAATCACCAACCACGCCCAATGATGCATCAAATGCAATTCCGCGCATTTTCGCCAATGACTGCCGCGGTGTGCCGCAGGTCGTGCGGAGTTACCCGGGGGAAGTCGGGCGTGGTGGCGGCACCGGTCGCTTTCTGCTCTGCGGCTCTGATCGTGGCTGTGGCCTTCCGGCAGTCAGAGACGGCACGGTTGAAGACCCGGGGCCTATAGGTGGATACCCGGAGCACCTTACCTTCGGCGGAGGTGAAGACCAGGTCGTCGCGACCCTTCCCTTCCATCAGGCTGGCCAGTTCGGGGGCAAGGAACTTCGGGAACGGCACCGACCGTCGCTCATGGTTCTTCGCACTTGACCACACCAGTTCGCCGCGCACCTCAGCGACGGCCTGCACCACGTTGACACGACGACGGAGCATGTCGAAATCGGCGACCTTCAATGCCGCCATCTCACCCCACCGCACGCCGGTGTAAGCAAGGAAACGCACTACTTCGGGGTTCGAGTCGATTGACCGTGCGAGCAGCTCTACTTGCGCGTGGTCGAGATACCCCCGCTGCCTATGCACTCGCCGAGGTGCCTTCACACCGGCGCAGGGGTTGCGCGGTATCCGCCTGTCTTCCACGGCCTGATCGAGGGTTCTGGTCTCGGGAATACTGCGCTGCAACCAAAGCACCAGCAGAAAGGAATCCCAGCGATGGTCACGACACGTGCCGAAGCGGCGCAGTACGTCAAGGATGCCGGAGGCTTGAAGCTTGTCGTTCTCGGAGCCGATGGGCACGAGGTCGCGGCGATGTTCGTGCAAGGATCGGTGACATACGACCAGGAGGAAGCGACCTTCATTGCGGTTGCTGAGGACGGCCACACGGTTGGGGAACTGTTCGTGGACGAAACGGTCGGGTACGACGAGAGCACAGACGCCTTTGTCATCCGTACCGCGCAATAGTCACCGCTGCTCGACTGGTTTCGAATGGTATTCAATCCGTGCAGCGCCGCATGAATGGCATGCCCAGACCTGATGTTCGAGGTGGGAGTGCGTTGCTTGTGCCATGCTGCGTAGGTGTCCGCTGATCAGGCGGTCCCCCCGAGTAGTTCCACCGACCGAATGCGATCGAAGGGAAACAGTATCTTGAGTGAGCATGCGTTAGAAGTGGTCTCGTGGGATCCCGAGGAGCACACCGACTTGCCGGGCTTCGCGCACGGGCTAACCCGCTACGGGGGCCACTGGTTCGACGTCGGCATCTCGGTCGTGCCCCGCGACGTGGATCCGATGGAGGCGCTGGACAAAGCGTTCGCCAAGTTGCGCGAGATTGCGGTGAGCGAGCAACCGCACATCAGTTACTTCACGATTGATTTGAGGGTGGCCTCGAGCACTCTGGTTCCGCATCCTCACTGACTCAGCAAGGGCAGCTCTCGGCGGAGACCAGAGCTGCTCGTCGTTAGAGCCTGTTTTCCGTGTCGCAGGACCTGCCCGGGGACACGTTCGTCCGGCCGCAGTACCCGCCTCATCTCATCCAGAACGGTCCCCCGAACCTCCGGGGGCATCCATCCCCTCGCGGGGCGGGAGCATCTTCAGGCCGAGTCCCCGAAGACCTGCGGTCAGTCGGCCGAAGATGGAGTCGTACCAGCGGGCCACCCGCGGTAGGCATCAGGCTCCGAATGTCCCATGGCGACTCCTTGTAGCGACCACAGCCAAGTAGCAAGCTACACCGGGTCGTGGCCAATCACCGGGCGGAATAGCACACGGTCGGTCACCGGCGGTGACACGATACTGACGTGAGTGATGCTCGGGACGGCAGCGGGATCGCGGCTCGGCTGATCGGTGCGAGCCGATCGCCAGATCGCAAGGTGTCGGGGAACATAGTGCGATGTTCGCGGCGATGACATGACCGCAACAGGGCTTGGGTGCGCGTCGTGCGGCACGGAGCTGTCGCCGGACTCACGGTTCTGCAACAAGTGCGGCACGCCAGTCACACAGGCCACTCAACCAGCGGAGTACAAGCAGGTGACGGTTCTGTTCACCGACGTGGTGGGCTCGATGGACATCGCGGCCAAGGTCGGTGCCGAGCGTTTGCGCGAGATCATGGCCGAGCTGGCTGACCGATGCGCGGCGGTGGTGCAGCGCTACGGCGGCACGGTAGACAAGTTCACCGGCGACGGGATCATGGCGGTGTTCGGCGTGCCAGCGGCGTTGGAGGATCACGCCCTGCGTGCGTGTCGTGCGGCGCTGGGCATTCACGAGGAGACCGCCCGACTGGCCGCTGAGGTGAAAGACCGCGACGGGATTGACCTGCGGTTGCGGGTTGGGCTGAACTCGGGTCAGGTCATCGCGGGCGAGATTGGTTCGCGGGGTTTGGGTTACACGACCATCGGTGAGCAGGTCGGCCTGGCCCAGCGGATGGAGTCGGTGGCCCCGCCCGGTGGGGTGATGCTCAGTGCCTCGACGGCCCGGTTGGTCGAGACCGTGGCGAGCCTGGGCGAACCGGAGCTAGTCCACATCAAGGGTCTTGACAAGCCCGTCCGCGCTCAGCGGCTGGTGGGCCTGTCGGACCGGGATCGTCCTGTCGCAGGTAGTGAGTCGGCTCTGGTGGGCCGAGACTGGGAGATGGCTGCTGTCGAAGGTCTACTGAAGCGTGCCACCACGGGCCAGGGTGCGATGATGACCGTGGTGGGCTCGCCGGGCATCGGCAAGACCCGCTTGGTGCGCGAGGTCACTGCCTTGGCCGCCGCCCGGGGGGTTGACGTCTTCAATGCGTTCTGTGAATCCCACACCACCCAGGTGCCCTTCCACGCGGTGGCAAGGCTGCTTCGCGACGCGACCGGCGTGCGGGGTCTGGACGGTGCGGCTGCCCGTGAGCAAGTTCGGGCACAAACGCCCGAGGCCGACTCCGACGACCTTCTGCTGTTCGAGGACCTGCTGGGCATCCGTGATCCCAACATCGAGCTGCCCAAGATCGATCCGGATGCCCGGCGGAGACGGTTGACCGCCTTGGTCAACACCGCATCCTTGGCCCGAAAATCCCCGGCGGTCTACGTCATTGAGGACGCGCACTGGATCGATGAGGTCAGCGAGTCGATGATCGCCGACTTCCTCACGGTGATCCCGCAGACCCCGTCACTGGTGCTGGTGACCTACCGCCCCGAATACGGCGGCCTGCTGAGCCGGGTGCAGGGTGCCCAGACCATTTCCCTGGCTCCGCTGAGCGACCCCGAGACCGCCACGCTGGTCGCCGAGCTGATCGGAGCTGACCCCTCAGTCCGGGATGTAGCCGCCTTGATCGTCGAGAGGGCCGCCGGGAACCCGTTCTTCGCCGAGGAGATCGTGCGGGAGCGGGCCGAGCGGGGGGTCTTACAGGGACGGGCAGGTGGCTACGTCTCGACAGCCGATATGGCCGAGGTCAGCCTGCCTGCCACCGTGCAGGCCACTATCGCCGCCCGCATCGACCGTCTAGACCCTGCCGCCAAACGCACCCTGAGCGCGGCAGCAGTGATCGGCTCCAAGTTCAGCGGGGACATCCTGAAAACACTGGGCATCGATCCCGTCCTGGCCGAACTCGTGAAGGGCGAGTTCCTCGATCAGATCACCTTCACCCGGAATCCCGAGTACGTCTTCCACCATCCACTGGTCCGCACCGTGGCCTACGAATCCCAACTGAAATCCGACCGCGCCGAACTGCATCGGCGGCTTGCCACCGCGATCGAAGCCCGCGACCCCGCCTCGGCGGACGAGAACGCCGCCCTGATCGCCGAACACCTGGAATCCGCCGGGGACCTACACGCCGCGTACGGATGGCACATGCGGGCTGCCGCCTGGGGGACCAATCGCGACATCAATGCAGCACGCCTGAGTTGGGAACGCGCCCAAGAGATTGCCGACGCGCTCCCCGCCGAGGACCCCAACCGGACGGCCATGCGCATTGCCCCCCGCACCATGTTGTGCGGGACTGCCTGGCGAGTCCATGAACATGTCGTCGGTACCCACTTCGACGAACACCGTGAGCTGTGCACCGCCGTCGGCGATAAGGCATCCTTGGCCGTCGCCATGGTTGGGCAAGTAATGGATCATTTGTGGCAGGACAGGATGTATCAGGCATCGCGTCTGGCCTCGGAAGCCTGGACCTTGATCGAATCGATCGGTGACGCGACCCTCACTGTGGGACTGGCGAACCCGCTGATCTATGCCAAGAGCGACAGCGCCGAGTGGTCTGAAACGCTGCGATGGTCGCAGTCGGTAATCGATCTGGCCGACGGTGATTCTTCGAAGGGCAATTTCATTTCCGGGTCTCCGTTAACCCTCGCCTTCACGACGCGGGCTGTTGGGCGATTTTGCCTAGGCCATGCTGGATGGCGAGACGACACGCAGCGCGGCCTGGCCATGGCTCGCAACACCGACCCCATGTCCTACGCCTTCGCGGTGGCATGGGCCTACTTCCCAACAATCCCGGATGGTGTGCTGAATCCAACCGATGCCGCATTACACGAGATAGAGAACGCTCTACGGATTGCCGAACGATCCAGTGATGACCTCGCGGTGACCTTCGTCCGGACCACATTGGCTGTTGCCCTCGTACACCGTCAAACGGCTGTCGATCGTGATCGCGGACGGCAACTCTTGGCAGAGGTACGCGATCTGTTCGTACGCCAGGGATACATGTTGTCCGAGTTGCCGCTCGTCAACATGTACTTGGCGAGGGAAGCATCCCGGTCCGGGAGCCGTGACCAAGCGATACCGTGGATGCGGGCTGTGGTCGATCATCTGTTCCGCGAAGAGCGGCTTCTGGGGTTCGGCATTCCGACGACAGGTGTCCTGGTGGAGACACTGCTCGATCGTGGGGCCGACAATGACGTGGCTGAAGCCGAGGCTGCGATCAACAGGCTCGCCGACGCGCAAGCCGAACCCGGACTGGCTATCCGCGAAATCTGGGTGCTAAAGCTGCGGACCCTGTTAGCGCGTACTCGCGGCGATACCGCCAGCTACACGGGATTACGAGACCAATACCGGGAGATGGCGAACACGTTGGGCTTCGAGGGCCATATGAAGTGGGCCGAGGCGATGACATGAACGCCGGAGCCTTGCCGTCGGGGGTCGTCACCTTCTTGTTCACCGACATCGAGGGTTCAACCCGTCGATGGGAAGCCGACCCGGAGGTGATGCGGGCAGCACTGACCGACCACGACGACGTGCTCCGCACGGCCATCGAGGCGCAGGGAGGCCGGGTGTTCAAGCACACCGGGGACTTCGTGTGCGCCGCCTTCGCCTCACCCAGGTCTGCCGTCGATGCCGCGGTGGCAGCACAGCGGGCGCTGGAGTTGCCGGTGCGGATGGGCATCGCGACTGGGGAAGCAGAACTGCGCGACGGGGATTACTTCGGAGCGGTACTGAACCGTGCGGCGCGGGTGATGGCCGCCGGGCACGGCGGTCAGGTCCTGCTGGCCGACTCGGCCGCAGGTTTGCTTAGCGGCGTGGACCTGCTCGATCTAGGGCCACGGCGGTTGCGGGATGTGCCGATGCCAGTCGGTGTCTTTCAACTACGAGCAGCGGGTCTCCCCACGGAGTTCCCGCCATTGCGGGCATTGGATACGACGCCCGGAAATCTGCGGCCTGCGACCACCAGCTTGATCGGTCGCGAGTCGGAGGTCACGGACATTGAAGCGGTGGTGAGGTCGCATCGGTTGGTGACGCTCACTGGGGTCGGCGGCGTTGGTAAGACCCGCCTGGCGCTCGAAGTCGCGGCCCGGCTGGCCGACGAAGCCCAGGAGCCCGCCGAAGGTTTCGGCCCGCCACCCAAAGCACGGGGACGGGCCGAACCTGTGCTCCGACGCGAGCGTTACGCTCCTCGGGTGGGCAGTAGCCAGGCGGGTGCTAGCTCGCCGCGACCTGTTTCCTGCCGTATATCCGCTCCATCAACGCCGTGTCAGTGTGCACTTGCACCCGTACCGTCTTGCCGTCCCGCAGGGTGAACACGTCAGCGTCTTGGCCTCTTTCGTCGCCCACCGTCACGTCGGTGAGCGCGACGACGATGTCGCCGTCGGCGAGGAAGCGGCGGGGCGTGGCCGTCATCGACTTCTCGGCCAACCGCTCTAGGAACTGCGCTAATTCACCTTTGCCGTGGTAGGTGCCGCTGATGGCGCTCTCGCCGGGTTGCACCCACTCGATGTTGTCGTCGAACAGGCTCATCACCGTTTCGACGTCACCGGCGGCGAACGCTTCGTAACCCTTCTTGATGATTTCCAGGTTCTTCTCGGTCTGCTCTGACATCGTCGACTCCCTTCATTGCCAATCCCTGGTGTTTCGGGCCGCGACGGCTTGGCCGGTCGGGGGAGTCGCTATGTCGGCTCTCGGACCAGTCAGACCATTCGCCGCCGTGTCGAATGTATGCCTGTCTAGGGCGCTTTGATACTGATCAACCGGAAATCGATCGGAATGGGGTAGTCGACTACCTATCTGATTGCTCCAAGGGAGCGGGCCACGGGAGATCACCGCGAGCGAAGGCGGGCTGGGCCTTTCCAGTTGACTGTCCCACAGCGGCATCTCCCTCGAAATGCGCTTCGGCTGGCAGGGCCGCGCGGGGTGGCGGAAAGCCGGACGGAGTTCCGGATGGTGTTGTCACCGTGATATGGCACGTCTTGTCTGAACAGTAGTGACACGATATCGACGTGATCGATGCTCGGGACGGCAGCGGGATCGCGACTCGCAGATCGGTACAGCCGATCGCCAGATCCCAGTGCGTTGAAGAACACAGCGCGATGTTGATGGCGGTGACATGACTGCAACAGGGTTGGTGTGTGGGTCGTGCGGCACGGAGCTGCCGCCGGACTCACGGTTCTGCAACAAGTGCGGCACGCCAGTCACACAGGCCACTCAACCAGCGGAGTACAAGCAGGTGACGGTGCTGTTCGCCGACGTGGTGCATTCCATGGACATCGCAGCGACGGTGGGTGCGGAGCGGCTGCGGGAGATCATGGCCGACCTCGCCGACCACTGTGCCGCAGTTGTAGACCGCTACGGCGGGACGGTGGATAAGTTCACCGGCGACGGGATCATGGCGGTGTTCGGTGCGCCGGTGGCGTTGGAAGACCACGCAGTCCGCGCTTGTCTTGCGGCGCTGGGCATCCAGGAGGAGACGGCCCGGCTGGCCGCTGAGGTCAAAGACCGCGACTGTATCGACCTGCGGTTGCGTGTGGGGCTGAACTCAGGCCAAGTGATCGCCGGTGAGATCGGTTCGGGCGCTTTGGGGTACACCGCGATCGGGGAGCAGGTGGGCATGGCCCAGCGGATGGAGTCGGCCGCTCCTGCGGGCGGGGTGATGCTCAGTGCATCCACAGCGCGACTGGTTGAGGGCGCAGCGGCTCTCGGTGAACCGGAGATCGTCCGGATCAAGGGTGCCGACGCGCCGGTGCCCGCCCGTCGGCTGCTGGGCATGGGAGACCGGCATCGCGGTACAGAGCGCGCTGAGTCGAATCTGGTCGGTCGGCGCTGGGAGATGTCCGCCGTCGAGGGCTTGTTGGACCGCGCAATCGATGGCCACGGCGCGGTGGTCGGCGTGGTGGGCTCACCTGGCATCGGCAAGAGCCGTCTGGTCCGGGAGGTGGCGGCGATGGCGGGTCGCCGCAGCGTGGAAGTGTTCACCACCTTCTGCGAATCGCACGCCACCGACGTTCCGTTCCGCGTCGTGGCTCGGCTGTTGCGCGTGGCCACCGGCATCGAGGGTCTCGACGCGGAAGCGGCCCGCGCGCAGGTGCATGCCCGCGTTCCCGACGCAGACCCCGAGGACTTGCTGCTCCTCCATGACCTACTGGGCATTGCCGACCCGAATGCTCGGTTACCGGCAATCGATCCCGATGCCCGTCGGCGACGGTTGACGGCGCTGGTGAATGCCGATTCCTTGGCTCGGGAAACGCCCGCGGTTTACGTCGTTGAGGACGCGCATTGGATCGATGAGGTCAGCGAGTCGATGCTGGCCGATTTCCTCACCGTGATCCCGCAGACGCCCTCGTTGGTGCTGGCCACCTACCGACCCGAGTACGAGGGGGCGTTGGCTCGGGTGCACGGTGCTCAAACCATCGCCCTTGCGCCGCTGAGTGATTCGGAAACTGCGGCACTGGTTTTAGAGCTGCTCGGCCGCGACTCCTCGGTTGGTGCACTGGGCCAGAAGATCGCCGAGAGGGCCGCCGGAAACCCGTTTTTCGCCGAGGAGATGGTGCGCGACCTGGCCGAGCGCGGCGTGTTGCGGGGACAGACCGGCGCATACGTGTCGACCGCAGATGTCAGTGAGGCCAAGGTGCCTGCCACTTTGCAGGCGACTATCGCCGCTCGCATCGACCGACTCAACCCGCAAGCGAAAAGGACGCTTAGCGCCGCTACGGTGGTCGGCTCCCGGTTTAGCCCCGACCTGCTAGAAACGCTGGGTATTGATCCTGTCCTTGAGGACCTGGTGGCAGGCAAGCTTATCGATCAGGTTAAGTTCACCCGAGAACCGGAGTATGTGTTCCACCATCCGCTCATCCGCACCGTGTCCTACGAATCACAGCTCAAGTCGGATCGCGCCGAGTTGCACCGGCGGTTGGCCGCCGCGATCGAGGCCCGCGAGCCTGAATCAGGCGACCAGAACGCTGCACTGATCGCCGAACATCTAGAGGCCGCCGGTGATCTGCATGCCGCGTTCGGCTGGCACATGCGTGCAGCAACGTGGGCGACCAACCGTGACATCGGAGCGGCGCGACTGAGTTGGGAGCGTGCGGAAAAGATCGCCGACGCCTTACCCGTCGATGACCCGGACCGGGCGGCCATGCGCATCGCCCCCCGCACCATGTTGTGCGGGATCGCCTGGCGAGTCCATGTGAACGTTGCCGGTGCCCGCTTTGAGGAGTTGCGGGAGTTGTGCACCGCCGCCGGGGACAAGGCGTCACTGGCCATCGCCATGGCAGGGCTGGTGATGGATCACGCATTCCAGGACCGGCTACGCGAGGCGTCGCAGCTCGCATCGGAAGCCATGGCCCTCGCCGAGTCGGTCGACGATCCGACCCTGACGGTGGGGCTGTCCTTACCGCTGGTCTACGCCAAGATTGAGAGTGGCGAGTTGCGTGACGTGCTGCGGTGGTCACAGGCAGTCATCGACCTGGCCGAGGGTGACCCGTCTAAAGGCAACTTCCTTGTCGGGTCTCCGTTGGCGCTCGCCTTTGGGTCGCGCTCTATTGCGCGTTATGCCCTGGGTCGCCCCGGATGGCCAGACGACCAGCGGCACGGCCTGGCCATGGCCTGCAGCGCCGACCCCATGTCCTACGCCACGGTCGTCGCCTACGTCTACAACACGGGGATACCGAGCGGTGGGCTGAGGCCCGACGATTCCGCGGTGCGCGAGATCGAGGATGCCCTACGGATTGCCGAACGATCCAGTGATGATCTCGCGTTGGCCGTCGCCCGGGTGACGCTGGGCCTTGCGCTGGTGCACCGCCCAATGGCTGCCGAGCGTGACCGCGGACAGAAGCTGCTGGCCGAGGTCAGCGACGTGTTCGTGCGCCGCGGATACCTCCTGGGCGAGTTACCGATCGTCAACGTGTACTTGGCTCGTGAGAGGGCTCGGCGTGGAGATCGCGATGGGGCCATACCGCTCATGCGCGCCACCGTCGATCATCTGTTCCGCGAGGGATTGCTGCTGTTTTGGGGCGTTCCAGCGACGGGTGTTCTGGTCGAGACACTGCTCGATCGCGGGGCCAAGGGTGACGTAGCCGAAGCCGAGGCCGCAATCGAGCGGTTAGGGGCCGCACCAGCCGATGAGGTGATACGTGAGATCTGGCTGCTCCGGCTGCGGGCTCTAGTGGCGCGGGCGCACGGCGACGCCGTGGCTTATGCGCACTTGCGGGATCGCTACCGCGACATGGCGAGAACGCTTGGATTCGAGGGGCACATGAAGTGGGCCGAGGCGATGCCATGACGGCGGCGTGTCATCTGAACCTTTAGCGCACGTCGGCGAAGGTGTCGAGGTGCTCGTCGGCGGCCCGGCTACGTCCCAGTACGACCCGGTTGCGTGTTGACCCGGGCACCCAATTTGCCGAACGCGGTGTCGGCGCCGATGGCCACCACCAGGTCATCTTGACTCAGTTGCGCGAAGATCGACCCGACGCAGGCCGCGACGGTGTGCGTTTCGTCAAGTCTTCCGGCCCCACTTGTCGGCAGGCGGATTCCAGTGAACGTCGCAACAGGACAGTTGCAACACTAGTGGGGTGAAGGGCCTGCCGGAGACGGATGTTGCACGGGTGCAGCGGTGGTGCCGGGATAGGGTGCCCGCGCACGTCCGTGACGAGGTTCGTGTTGAGGTCGACGTTGCTGAGCGTCATCTGACGATCGTGGAGTGTCGGCCGCCATGGCGGGCGGATATCGGCGCGGACTGGACCCGGTTCCCGATCGCTCGGCTGCGCTACACGAAGACCACGGGCGTGTGGTCGTTGTACTGGCGTGACCGCAACCTGCGCTTCCACGCCTACGATCTGGTGTCGCCCACGGCCAGCATCGCCGAACTCCTCGCTGAGCTGGATCGGGATCCCACAGCGATCTTTTGGGGCTGACCAGCCGGGACTGCTTATGCGGTCCTGACGGCAGCATGGGTGATCAGGTCGGCCGGTCGGGCCCAGCCCAGAGTCTTACGAGGCCGGTCATTGATTTCGTCGGCGACCCGCTGCAGTTCCTCGGGCGAGATGTTGGCCAGGTCGGTGCCTTTGGGAAAGTAGTCCCGCAGTAGGCCGTTTGTGTTTTCATTGCTGCCGCGCTGCCACGGCGAGTGCGCGTCGCAGAAGAACACGCGTGTCCCGATGCGGGCGGTGATCTGCTGGTGCAGCGAAAGTTCCTTGCCCTGATCCCAGGTCAGCGTCCGCCGAAGATGGGGAGCAAGAGTGCCCAGTACGTCGGCGACGCCGTCACGCATCGCCTCTGCGGTCGGGCGCTTCGTGGGCACGTGGACCAGGATCAAAAAGCGGGTTACGCGTTCGACGAGAGTGCCGATCGCCGAACGGTTTGCAGCGCCCATGATGCAGTCACCCTCCCAGTGCCCGACCTGCACCCGGTCTTCAACCTCGGCGGGCCGATCAGCGATCATCGTCATAGCGGTGAGCCGACCCCGGCGTTCTAGCCCCTGGACGCGGCGTCGGCGGCGCCGACGCCGCCGTTTCGCCGGACGGGTCAAAGCGATCCGCGGATCATAGATCGCCTGGTAGATCGTTTCGGTACACAGGTGCCGCTCGGGTTGGTCAGGGAACCGCATCGGCAGCTCGTGGGTGATCTGCTCAGGGCTCCACCGCTTGCCTAACAGCTCAGCGACCACACCGTAGAGCAGCTCGTCACGCGCTAAGCGCCGCGTGCGCGACGGCCAGGATCGCCGCTGGTCGCAAAGCCGCTGTGCCGTCGCAGGCAAGTAGCGGCCCTGATCGTCAGCATTGCGGCGAAGCTCCCGCGAGACCGTCGATGCCGACCTGCCCAGCTGCTGGGCAATGCCCCACACACTGGCACCCGCACGGCGCAGGTCAGCGATCATCGTCCGCTCGGCCAGCGACAGATACCGAGGATGCCGCTCCTTGGGTGCTGCAAGACTCACCGGTGGATAGTGCACCGGCTCGCCAGCCGTGTTGCGGATTGTGCGCCCATAGCGCCAACGTGTCCCTGTCCTGCGGTTGATCCCCACGATCCGACACGCCTCGGAGTTGCTCACCCCCTGCACAATCAGCCGAACGAACCACTCCTGCTTCTCCACGACCATCCCGCCCCGTCGGGTCTTGCGCCCAGCTCCCACCACAACCTCCACATAGCCTCGGTGTTGCGACGTTCACTGGAATCCGCCGCACGAATTCCGGCCCCATCGCATCCATGGGGGTATTCGTCGGCCATGGGGCTACGGCGGCGGTGGGCGCCAGAACGGGCTGGCCCACCGGAATCGGGATGCCTTGCCAGTGCAGCTGATTGCATAGTCTCAGTACTGGTTGCATACCGATTGCATTTATGCAATGAATTTGAGACGAGCGAGTGGTGCATTCCCACACACTGGGGCTTGCTGACGTAACTAATCCGCTGCTCCGCTGTTGCCACCAGGTTTTTTCCGGTGGGTGACGTTTAGTCTCCCGTTATGGATCGCATTTGGCAGTGGGCGTGGGATCGTCACGGAGCAAGGTATTCATGGGCGCTTTGGATAGTTACGTTCGCCACCGGGCTGCCGGTTTACCTCGTCTGGTCGTGGAGTGTTGTCGCCTTCGAGAAGTCGAGTTACTACGCTGAGGCGTCGGTAATCGCCAGTGTCGCCGTGTTGGTGTTGGCGTTGATGCTGGTCCTTCCCGGGAACCGACAACTCCGCCAGGCCGAACGATGGGCGGCTGGCGCCGCGGTCGATCGAGCAGAAGCACTCAAAGGCACCTATACCTGGACTCGTGTGGGAATCGTTGGTGCAGCCTTAGGACTGTCAGGAGGCCTAGTCGCCGTGCACGCCTTCGCGCAAGGAGCAATGCGACCGGCCCGAGCCGCCCTCGCCGGCGATACGGCAATCGGCGATTCGCTGCCGCGTTCACACCCGAGTTTTGGCACTTGGCTGCAACTTTCGGTATTGGGCGCCGTATTCCTGTTCTCAGGAACAGCCGTGATGCTGGGGGTCGCCTTGGGCGGGGCTGGTGCGGTCCCATTGCTTTGTGTTCTGATCGCGGGGGCACTAACGCTTGTCTGGGGCGTGCCGGTCACCGTCGGCGCTATCGTCTCGCCGTCCCTGCGTCCTATTCATGACCTCGCTGAAGCGACGGCTCGGGTGGGAGCTGGGGATTACCTTCAACGCCTCCCGGTGGTTCAAGACGACGATCTCGGTGCGTTGGCGGCCTCGTTTAACCGGATGCAGGCGGGATTGGCCGAGCGGCAACGACTTCAGGCCGCGTTCGGAACCTACGTCGACCCTGCCTTAGCCGCGCGCCTGCTTGAGCAGGGTGACGATGTCTTCACCGGTGAGCGAAGAGAAGTGACGGTGATGTTCATCGACATCCGTGACTTCACCCCATTCGCGGAGGCCAACACCGCCGACGAGACGGTGGCTCGCCTCAACGCGCTGTTCGAGATCGTGGTGCCCGCCGTCGTTGACGCTGGTGGGCATGTCAACAAGTTCCTTGGCGATGGCGCTCTGGCGGTATTCGGCGTCCCGAACGACCTCGCGGAGCATTCCGACGCCGCCGTGACCGCCGCCGTTCTCGTTCATCGCCTCGTCACCGAGCGATTCGGCGGTGCGCTTCGAATCGGCATCGGGATCAACACCGGCGTAGTGATCGCTGGCACGATCGGCGGTGGCGGCAAGCTCGAGTTCACCCTCATCGGTGACACCGTCAACGTGGCAGCCCGCGTCGAGCAGCTCACCAAGACCACCGGCGACGCGATCCTTCTCACCCGCCAGTGCGTCGACGCCATGGCGTCTCGACCGACCGGACTCATCGACCGCGGATTCCATGCCCTGAAAGGAAAGTCAGCGTCCATCCAGGTCTTCGGTCTCGACCAAGAGAGGTTGAACGACGCGGTGAGCGCCCCGAGGTCATCGTCGGACACCACCGGCAGACTCCGGCTGTAATCACCGGCCGTCACACGTTTGGTTCCTTCGGCGAGATCCCGAATCGGCCGCAGGGACGGGGCGAAGACAGCGCCCAGCGTAATGGGCAGCGCAAAGCCCACAGTGGTGAGGACGCCGCCGACCACCACCCACAGTGCCGGAGACTCTGTGACCCTGTCGAAGAGGGCGGACACCATGACGCCCGACATCGAGAACGTGAACGCCACCGCAAGGATGGACAAGCTCGACCACGCCGCGAACGTCGGGCGCGAGCGCGGCAGGAAGTCGCCGAGGTCGGTCTCGCCGGCGAGGGTGGCACGCAGCGGCCGCATCGGAATTTCCGGAACGCTGTGCACCCCGACTAAATGCGAGCCGACGCCGACGGCCAACCCCCAGATCGCGTACTGAACCAGCCGAGGCCCGCTCGCGCCGGCGATGGCACCAACGACGACCGCCAGCACCACCCCACACACCGCGATGACCGCCAACCCCCGGGCGACCGCGCCCCGGGACCACCTATAGGTGGCCTCCAATGCCGTTCCCGCATCGACCTCGTCACTGGCGGCCCACCGTTCGACCACCCGCAGGGGTCCCATGCCGGGAAGAACCAGCCCGCAAGCGAGCACCAGCATCTCCACAGCGGTCGCGCCCGCCGCCGCGAGGTAGCGATCGGAGTGCTCCAACACCACGATGGCGATCGACAAGACGAGATAGACCGGAAACGGCACCACGAAAAAAATGGCGCACAAGAACCACGAATACCTCGCCCCATGCCGCTGCCATGCCCGCTGGAAGATGCGGTCCATGGCGCGAGAGTAAGCGCACCCGGATACCGGCCGTGGTGCTTAGGCGCGAACGACAGGCAAGGCATCCCATCGACACCCACGCGTCGTCGCCCAGATGCTATTGACATCCAAATGCAGCCGTTATCTAATCGCGTATGGCCAGGTTGCGGCGCGCTGAACAAGTCGAGCTCAACCGCGCGGCTGTTCTCGACGCGGCGCGCCGGGTGTTTCTGGCCCGCGGCTATAGCGGTGCGAGCCTGGAGGCGATCGCTGAGGAGGCGGGTTTCTCACGGGGAGTGGTGTACTCCCAGTTCGGCAGCAAGGCCGACATGTTCCTGGCCTTGCTGGATCGTCGGATCGAGGAGCGCTCTGCTCAGAACGCAATGATCGCTGCGAAGTTTGGCGGTGCCCGCGGTCTGAAGCGCCTGATCCAGGTGGCCGAGGACGACGCCGCCGCGGAGCCGGGGTGGGTGCATCTGCTGATCGAGTTTCGTGTCCTGGCGTTGCGCGATCCGGAACTGACACGCCGTTATGCCAATGCCCACGAACGCACTATCGACGGTATCGCCGCTGTCGTCGAGCAGATCTATGGCGGCGTCGAGGAGCCACCGCCGGCGCCGGTGCGTTCGATCGCCGAGTTTCTCCAGGCTCTCGCGGTGGGTACCGCTCTGGAGCGGGCCGCATCCCCCGAGGCGTTGCCGACCAAAGATAGTGTGAAACTTCTACTCCGGGCGCTAGGGCTATGACCGCCACCGGGTGGACAGATTTCCGATCCGATGTCGTCGGAGCTATCAACGCTGGTGTCCCTGAGCAGTTTGCGCGGCGAACCTGGACGTCGGCTCAGATCGAGCAGAAGCAGGCCCAGGATCTGCACGGCCTGATTGCTTTCGCGGTCGAACACTCGCCCTTCCATCGCCGGCGGCTGAAGGGCCTGAATGTCGACGATCTGCACCCGTCGGACCTGTCGGCGCTGCCGATCATGACCAAGGCCGACATGATGGCGTCGTTGGATGAGGTCTTCACCGACCGCCGACTCTCGCGCCGCGTTGTGGAACAAGCCCTCACCGCGAACGGACCGGAACCGAGCGTCATGCTCGACGAATACGTCGCCCTGGCCTCGGGTGGAAGCTCAGGCAGCCGAGGGGTTTTCGTCTATGACCGACCAGGATTGACCTCGTTCGCCACGGCCGTGTCCCGACCGCCTATCGAGGCGCCGATCCCACTCGAACCACCGCCGAACAAACCGGTCCTCGCCATGGTCACCGCTGCCTCCCCACTGCATGCCACCGGTATGACTGTTGCACTGTGCCAGGCCGATCACGCCCCGGTCGAGGTCCATTCGATTCCGGCGACGCTGCCCATCGCAGCCATCGTCGAACAGCTCAACGAAGTCCAGCCTGACGTGTTGAGTGGCTACGCGAGCATGCTGGTCCGGCTGGCCGGCGAATCGCAAGCCGGCCGGCTGTCCATCGCGCCCCACCAGGTCAGCTCGACGAGCGAAACCTTGCATCCGGAGATGCGCGCGGACATCCGCGCAGCGTTCGGGGTGCCGGTCTTCGATAGCTTCGGATCGACAGAGGGCCTTTTCGGCAAGACCGGACCCGACGAGCCAACCTTCGTGTTCAACACCGATATGTGCATCCTCGAGCTCGTCGACGACGCCGACCAGCCCGTCGCCCCGGGAACTCCCTCGAAGAAGGTCCTGCTCACCAATCTCTACAACCTGACCCAACCCTTGATCCGCTACGAGATCAGCGACACCTTCATCCGTGAGCCCAACGCCGACAACCACGGCTACCTGCGAGCGCTGGTGCGCGGACGCAACGATGACACCCTCCGGTTCGGCCCAACCGTGATCCACCCGATCACTATCCGCGCGGTCATGCTCACCGCCCCGCAGGTCACCGAATACCAAATCCACCAGACCGACCGCGGCGTCGACCTGGTCGCCGTGTGCACCGGCGACCTCGACAGCACAGCTCTCATCGGGCGGCTGCAGGCCGCCCTCGCCGAAGCTGGAATGCCCAGTCCCGCAGTGACAATCAGCATGGTGGAGTGCCTCGACCGCCACCCCGCAACCGGCAAGCTGCGATCGGTCATCCCCCTCACCGAAGGAGGAGCGTCATGCTGGAGGTGATTGACAAAGGCAGTGGCAACGCCGGCCCGACGCTGCTGTTCATCCACGGGGCTTGGCATGGCGCATGGTGCTGGGATGAACACTTTCTCGACTTCTTCGCCGAAAGCGGCTTTCGCGCCGTTGCCCTGAGTCTGCGCGGCCACGGCAACAGTCCCGCCGACAAGCGACTGAACCTCTGCTCGATCGCCGACTACCTCGACGACGTCATCTCCGTCGCCGAGTCATCGGAAGCCCCGCCGGTCGTCATCGGTCACTCGCTGGGCGGCCTCATCGTCCAGAAGTACCTTCAGACTCAACGGGCACCCGCAGGCATCCTGCTCGCGTCGGCCCCACCGAACGGACTTGGTGCGGCGACGATCAGGCTCAGCCGGCGCTTTCCCTTAGCGACCATCAAGTCCGCGCTACGCGGCGACACCATGATGCTGCTGAACACGCCGGAGCGGTGCCGGGAGTCGATGTTCTCACCGGCCACGCCCGAACACCTTGTGACGGCGTACTCGCGCCGGTTCCAGCAGGAAAGTAAACGGGCGCTCTTCTTCGACGCGATCTGGAAACTCCCCAAACCTGAACTGGTCACCACACCCATGCTGGTGCTCGGAGCAGAGAACGACGGCTCATTCACCATCGCCGAGGTACTCGCCACCGCGAAGGCGTTCAACGCCGAGTGCGAACTGTTCTCCAACATGGGACACGACATGATGCTCGAACCAGGATGGCAACGCGTCGCCGAACGCATCGCGGCATGGCTTCACACCAGCACCCCGCTGCGTAATAGACAGTTCCTCTCGCCGGACGCAGTGGAAGCTCGTAACGTCTGCTCATGACACAAACAGGCTCAATGTCCACTTCGCAGAAAGTAGTGTGCGGCGCTTATGCAGTGATCGCTGCTGTAGCCATGATCCTCGTCTGGAGTAAAACCTTCCCGTACGTTCACGGCAGCTTTATGGAATACCAGCGCGCCTTTTGGACCGACACGAAGGCCACAGCCGCTTCCCGAACCATGACTGCAGACATACTCATGCTCGGCGCCTCAATCGCCATCCTGATGGTGATCGAAGCTCGACGGTGGGGCGTGCGCTTCGTATGGCTCTACATGCTCGGCGGATTCTTCATCGCGGTATCGGCGGCGTTCCCGCTGTTCCTGATCGCCCGCGAACGACGGATAGCTGCTGCAGATGCACCGCGTATCGACACGGTCGATTCGACACTGCTAACCCTGCTCTGCCTCGGCTTGACCGCGCTCTCGCTGTGGGTGGCAATCAGCTAGCCCCCTGACCCCTCGATGACCCATCCGTGGCGGGACTAGGCGGGGTGGGATCGTCAAAGCCCGGGCTGCACGTAGCAAGCCGCGAGGCAAAGGCCCTGTTGGGGTCAAGCTTCGGCGAGTAGATTGCCGCGATGATCGACGACGTACGGATCCCGTGTCGCGGCGAGCAACTCGCGACGTACGTGTACCGGCCTGAGATGACGCAGGATGCCGCGGATTTGGTTGCACAGCAAATTGTGAAAGGAACGAACGGCATCTGCGTCAAGACGTTGCGCCGACAGCGTTGGGATGACTCCCCAATTCCGTTAGCAGTCATCGAGATGTCGACCACATCGGCGCAGCGGCTATTCGCCGATGGCGAGAGCCTACGATCGAGTCATCGGCTGATCGGCAACGGGCAGCGGCTGTCCCCGAGAAGTGGGGGCCCGGAGTGATCCTCGTCGACTACATTGACCGCGGTGCTCGGGTCGCGCATGGGGAGCCGTGTCTGATCGACCCGCGTGGTGAGGTTCTGATGACCCACGCCGAGTTCTGTGATGTCACGCACCGTATCGCGGCTGCTCTGGCTGCCGACGGCGTACGAATCGGCGACCGAGTGGCGGTGTACAGCCCCAACCACCCTCTTGCGCTAGCGTGCGTCGTCGGGATCATCCGCGCAGGAGCCGTGTGGACGGCGGTGAACGCGGGGGCAGGGGTCGACGAAATCTCAGAGTTCGTTGACAGCGTCGGCTGTTCGCACCTGATCTATCACGAAACACTGGTTGAACGCGCCTCGACATTGATCACGCGGCTGCCGGCGCTCAAGACCGCGGTGGCGATCGGAACCGGCAGGCAGGAGGACCCCACGCTAGAGACCTGGCTGGCGCCTCCAGGCGCGCGGGTACTCAGTCAGCACGCTCAAGCCGACGACGTGGTTGCGCTCGCGGGTACCGGAGGTACGACGGGCCGGTCGAAGGCCGTCCCGATCACCAACCGCCAGCTTGTGCTCATGTGCCTTGCGTTCAACGCGCATCTGGCCGAGCGCGATCCGCCCCGCTATATCTGCGCCACTCCGATGACGCACGCAGCGGGTGCGCTTACATTTCCGGTGCTGGCCGAGGGCGGCTCAATCGTGGTCCACAACGGTGTGAAAGCCGCCGACATCCTGGCGTCGATTGAGGCCAATCGCGCGACCCGAATCTTCCTGCCCCCTACCGCCCTCTACGCCTTGCTGGCCCATCCGCAGGTCCGCGGCTTCGACTACTCCTCGCTGCGCCACTTCATCATCGGCGCTGCACCGATCGCCCCGGACCGCCTAAGTGAGGCCGTGGATGTCTTCGGGCCAGTGATGACGGAGGTGTACGGGCAAGTCGAGGCACCGATGATTTGTACCGTTCTGACACCGGAGGACATTTTCGATGCCGTGTCGAACACCGACAGACGGCGACGTCTGAGCTCCTGCGGCCGACCCTCCTACGTCGCGAGTGTGGAGATCATGGACGACAGCGGCCACATCGTGGGCCCAGAGCAGCCCGGTGAAATCGTCGTGCACTCGGATCTAGTGTTCGCTGCTTACTTCCACAACGACGAGGCAACCGAGGAAACGCGCAGGCCCGGCGGCTGGCACGGCACCGGTGACATCGGCCTGCGAGACGAAGACGGTTTCATCTACGTCATCGACCGCAAGAAGGACATGATCATCACCGGCGGCTTCAACGTTTTCCCGTCGCAGATCGAGGCGGTGATCCATGGCTTCCCCGAGGTCAACGACTGTGCGGTCATTGGCGTTCCGGATGAGAAGTGGGGAGAGGCGGTCACGGCGGTGATTGAACCCAAGCCCGGCCAGGCCCTCGACATCGACGCAATCCTGGCCGCGTGTCGCCATCGCCTCGGTCCAGTGAAGACACCGAAAACCGTACTGACGCGCACACTTCCGCGCTCGGCCAACGGCAAGGTCCTCAAGCGTGAGCTAAGAGACGAGTACTGGCAGGCACGTGACCGCAAGGTCTAGCGCCGGATATGGGTGCGCCCGCACCTGGCAATCAGCTAGAGCCCCCTGACCCCTCGATCAAAGACCCGGGCTGCCCGCAGGAAGCCGCGAGGCGAAAGCCCTGTTGAGGTCAAGCTTCGGCGAGTAGATTGCCGCGATGATCGACGACGGTACGGATCCCATGTCACGGCGAGCAGCTCGCGGCGTACCTGTACCGCCCTGAGACGACGTGCCGGGATTGTGACGCAGGTTGACATGCTGCTGAGTTGCACCGTCAACAGAACCACCCGAAGCGGCCAGGTGCTCGGTCCCGACCAACGCGTCAGCGCCTATGAAGGCCTCAAGGCACTAACGATCAACGCTCCGTCGTTGATTCGATCTGGTTGAGCGTGTCGCGGCCGCGTTGGACTTTGGCGATGATGTCCGCGCCAGGTGGCCTGCCTCACCGTGAGCTAGCCTGCGTTGGTGGCTCGCCGTAAACAGGTCCGCAAGATCGACTACCCAAAGCGGGAATGTTTTGGTTCGAACAGGCGGTTTGATTGATGAGCGGCCGCCTTCGTACGTGCAGGAACTGCGGCGCCGACGCCCCGGGCGTTTGGATCACGGTGGAAGATCTCGCCCTCCGACTGTTCGTGTGCAGCACATGCTTGCCCGAGGCCCTCCTTTCAGTCGGGCAGGAGCTTCAACCGCTAATCGTCGAGGACACAATCCTCAGCGTGTGGTGTGAACCCATCCGGGAAACGACAGACCGCTACTTCGTGTAACCGCCTAGTTCTGGGCGAAATCACAGCTTAGAATCGCTCGATGGGAAGCGATTCGCCCACGCCGAGTTACCGGGAACTGCCGCCGCGTGTGGACCGCAAGGAAATAGTTGCGGAGGTCGAGACAGACCGTACCCAAGTAATACACGGCGACCCGTACCCGTTTCCGTTTGATTCGCCGACACCGTCGGGTGTGGACGGTTAACGGCGGTTAACGGTGGATTAGTCCGGCTGTTTCTGGCCGACCCAGATAACCTCGCGGATGTGCGTACCGCGATCGAAACCACGGCACAGCAAGCCCGCGAACGATCCGCTGTCGGGCGGGCGCTCATAGAGGACCTCCTCGCCACCGGGGGCCCTTCCCTGATCGGCTGCTCCTTACCGAACGAGCCGTGTCCTTCTTCGCCGAACTCGGTGCGACGAAACGCTCACCGAAATCGACAGCTGGCCTGACACCTGCAACGTTGGACCGGCTCCGGCCGCACGCCGACGGACTTGAGGAACTTCTCGACCGAAGCCCCACGCCGCCGAAACCCCATCATGGACTGCCCGTGCAACAAGCAGCCCGGCATATCGGACCTTCTGACCGTGACCGGTAGAGGCCGTCAGCGCAAGCCGGCGCGAAAGCCGGTTATTCGCTGTGATTGGTGCGGCCATCTGGACGACTCACATCTACCCGGTGGTGTGTGCGTAGCTGACCGGTGCGGAGACTGGATCTGCCAGTGCCGGGAGTTCTATCAGGGCCTATGGACAGATGACTAGCCGCAGGAAGACGGCTGTACCCATTGCCGCGAACTGGCTGGTTCAGTCGGCGATCCCCTGAGGCAAAGAAGCTGCAGCAACTGGGTTCACGGAGACCGGGCGACCACGGCGGCCGGATTCGACGGGCCGCCCACCGTCAGAACAGCCGCATCGGCGACGTCGCAACCCTGGTGTCGGCGGCCTGCACCGCTGCGGCGATCAGTTCCGGGTCGACACGTGCGCATCGCCGGGATCCGCGGTCGTCGCGGGAGTGGTCGATAGGCTCTCACTGGCTGCGTCGGCGGCGGGCCGCGGCCTGTGAGGTGCGCAGCCGGTAGGATTGGGTTCCGGTCTCGAGGATGTGGGCGTTGAACGTGATCCTGTCGACGATCGCGGCCACGAGTCGGGGGTCAGGGAACACCGATCCCCACTCACTGAACGGCAAGTTGCTCGCTAAACAAATACTTGCTCTTTCCTCACGCTCGGTGATGATCTGGAACAGCAATTCGGCTCCGCGAGAGTCGATTTGGACATATCCCACTTCATCGAGCAGGAGCAGATCCAGGCGGGCGTAGCGGCCCACGACCCGGGATAGAACGCGGTCGTCGGCTGCCTCGACGAGTTCGTTGACCAGCTGCGCGCAGGTGGTGTAGCGGACCCGGCGGCCCTGCTCACAGGCCGCCAGCCCCAACCCGATGAGCAGATGCGTTTTCCCGGAGCCACTGTCCCCGAGCAGGACCACCGGCTCCCCGGCGCTCATGTAGTGCCCGGCGGCCAGCGCGGCCAGCTGCGCGGGCTGAATGGAGGCGACCGCGTCGACGTTGAACTCCGAAAGCCGTTTCACCCGCGGGAATTTCGCGTCCGCGATGCGGCGGGTGCGGCGCCGCTCGGCGCGGTCGTCGACCTCGGCGGCCAGGAGTTCGGAGAGGAACACCAGATAGGACTGGTGTTCGCGGGTGGCGATTTCAGCCATCCGGGCGACCTCGGTGCGCAGGGTCGGCAGCCGCAGTTCCTTGGCGGCCGCCCCGATCGAGGCCAATGCGGCCTCATCACTACGGGTACTCATTGCCTCTCAGCCCTCGCTTCCGGTCAGCAGTGCGTCATAGCCGGCCAGGGTCGGGGCCGGGCGGTCATAGCGGGCCCACACCCCGACCGGCGCGACCGCGCCGGGCTGCCCGCCCTCGGCGCGGCGGCGGGCTTCGATGATGACGACCTGGGGGTCGAGGATCCCGGTGGACACCGCGGTGGCCATCGCCTCCTGCAACGCCTGTGCGGGCAGGCTGCGGTGGGCCAGTAGGACCTCGATCAATGCCCGGGTTCCCGCCGCATCCCCGCGAGCCTGGCGGGCGGCGTCCCAATAGCGTTGGTGCACCGTGGTGAACACCCCAGCCGTTTTGGCCTGGGCCAGCGCGGTCGCCCCCGGTAACGCACCGGGCTTGGCCCGCAGCACCTCCAGATAGTGATCCAACGCCAGCACCTCGACATGCCGGCCGACCGCACGTTCGTGGGCGGCGACCAGCCGCGGCCCGTCGTAGACCGCGACACCGGTCGCGCTCAACCGCACGGTCAGTCGCCTACCCGCATAGCGGGCGGGCACCGAGTAGTAGCACTGGCGTACCGTGACCCGCGCCCGTTGATCGACCCGCGGGCGCAGCGTCAGGGCAGGGTCGAACGCCTCGGCGGGCAGAGGCTGCAGCATCGGGGCCTCCGCGGCGAACCCCTCGCCGATCGTGTGGGCCCGGCCGGTGATCACCCGCGCGTCATCGAGTACGTCGGCGGCGGCGATCAGCCGATTGAGTTCGGCCAGTGAGGCCAGAGAAGGCACCGGCACCAGATGGCGGCGGCGGAACCGGCCGATTTCCCCTTCGACCCCGCCCTTCTCATGAGCGCCGTCCTTGCCCGGCCGGCAAAAGAAGCTATCGAATCCGTACCAACTACGCAGGGCCACAAAGCGATCTGATTCCTCACGGTTGCGGCCCTTGAGGACTTTGACCACCGCCGGTTTGAGATTGTCATACCGGATTCGGCCCGGGACACCCCCGAAATGGGCAAAGGCCAACACATGGCCCTCCAGGAACGCCTCCTGGGCCTGGGTGGTGAACGCGACGTGAAACGCCCGCCCCGAGCACGACAGGCGCATCACGAACATCCAGCACTTCACCAGCACCTCGCCGATACGCGCCCAGAACTCCCCGAAGTCGACCTCGGCTTCGGCCCCCGCCTCGTGGGTCTGGGGCACCGCAACCTCAACCGCGTTCAGCTGCAACTCTTCTCGGCGGCGGGCCACGTAGCGCGACACCGTCACCTCCGAACACGCCGCGCCGTGCTCGGCTACCAGACGCTGCCAGATCCGGCGGGCAGTATGACGCTGCTTCTTCGGCGCCGCCCGATCCGCCAACAGCCACCCGTCGATGATCTCCGCATACGGGCCGATCGCCGGCCGGCTCCGCGGCCGGTACTCCTTACGCGGTGGGGGAAGGGCAGAAGCCAACGCTTGGCGCACCGTGCGCCGATGCACACGATGCCGCCCCGCCAGCTCCCGGATCGACAGCCCCTCGACCCGCCGATCCCGACGGATCTGTTCGAACACTTCCACCCGCGACCTCGCCATAACCCGACCTCCGCATCAGCAACACCGACACGAAGATCGCAACCAGAAGTGGGCCAACATTGATGAGGCGGATTCCAGTGAACGTCGCAACACCGAGGCTATGTGGAGGTTGTGGTGGGAGCTGGGCGCAAGACCCACGGGGCGGGATGGTCGTGGAGAAGCAGGAGTGGTTCGTTCGGCTGATTGTGCAGGGGGTGAGCAACTCCGAGGCGTGTCGGATCGTGGGATCAACCGCAACAGGACACGTTGCGCTAGGCGCACAACCGCAACACGCTGCGAGCCGTGCACTATCCACCGTAGTGCGTTTCGTCAAGGATCTGCCCCATGATCTGCACGATTCCGGCCCCGCGCGTGTGGTGTTCGGTCTTGTAGTCGCTGGCTGGCTCGGCGGCGCGAGGTGCGCTGCGTGCTGGTGCGCGGTGTCGAGTTCGGCGGCGGCGAGCTGCCGTATCTGCATCGCGGTTGCAGGCCGCCGGTCAGGGCGTGCACCGTCTGGGCTAGATCGGGCCGCGCTGCGAGGAGTCCACGCTCAGCCTGCCGCGGTCCTGTTCGGTTCCAGCCAGCGAGCGAGCTGGGCGAGCAGCTGCGGGCAGCATGGCGGTCATGTTCGCCAGCTCGGCGATGATCTCGGCGGTGTCAGCGGGATCGACCAGGTCACCGGCGGTCGGGCGGTGCGGTGGTTGGTAGGCGCATAGCGTGTGCGGCCTGGTCGGCCAGCTGGCCGACGGCAACGTCGTGTGCGGTGTCGTGCTGGTCATCAGAACGCGTAGCTCGCCGTCGCCGCTGCTGGTGAGCAGTGCGGTGATCCGTCGAGGCTGACGCGCAGGCCGATGATGTCGTAGCCGTGCTTGGCCAGCAGCGGGTCGAGTTGTCGTCTTCGCGTCGATCCAGTCACGCAGATCTCGCAGCAGGTCGGCGAGTTCGGCGGCGTCGTTCGGTGAGCATCGCACATCAGGCATGTCGTTTCCTTTTCGTGGTCAGCCGGCTTTCTTGCCGCCGTTGGTTTTGGCTGGTGCGCAGCCGGTAGGACTGGGTGCCGGTCTCGAGGATGTGCGCGTTGAAGGTGACCCGGTCCACGATCGCGGCGACCAGGCGCGGGTCGGGGAACACCGTGCCCCACTCGCTGAAGGGCAGATTCGTGGCGATCCCGATGGAGGCGCGTTCCTCCCGTTCGGTGATGACCTGGAACAGCAGCTCGGCGCCGCGAGGGTCGATTTGGACGTAGCCCACCTCGTCCAGCAGAAGCAGATCCAGCCGGCCGTAGCGGCCGACGACGCTGGACAGCACCCGGTCGTCGGCGGCTTCGACGAGTTCGTTGACCAGCTGCGCGGTCGTCACGTATCGGACCCGGCGGCCCTGCTCGCAGGCGGCCAACCCCAGCCCGATCAGCAGGTGCGATCTTGCCGGTGCCGGAATCACCGAGCAGCACGACCGGTTCCCCGGCGTCCATGTAGCGCCCGGCGGCCAGCGTCGCCAGGGTGGCGGGCTGGATGGTCGGGACGGCGTCGACGTTGAAATCGGCGAGCCGTTTCAGCCGGGGGAACTTCGCGTCGGCGATCCGCCGGGTCCGGCGGCGGTCGGACGGTCGTCGACCTCGGCGGCGAGGACTTCGGCGAGGTACGCCGAGGTGGGTTTGCCGTTCCCGGACGGCGATCTCGGCCAGCCGGGTCGCTTCGGCGCGGACGGTGGGTAGGTGCAGTTCGCGGGCCGCGGCGCCGATCGCGGCCTGCGCAGCGGCGTCCACGGTGATCGGGTGTTCCTGGTCGTCTGGCTCGCTCCCGGTCAGAAGGTCGTCGTAGGCGGTCAGGGCCGGGGCGGGCCGGTCGTAGCGGGCCAGCGCGCCGATCGGGATGACCGGCGCGATGTGTTGCCGCCGTCGGCGCGCGGCGGGCATCGATGATCACCGACCTGCGGGTCCGAGCAGGCCCGGCGGTCGACGGCCCGGTCCATCGCCGGCTGTCAACGCCTCGGCGGGCAGGGTGCGGTGAGCCAGGAGGACCTCGACCAGCGCCCGGGTGCCCGCCGGCGTCGCCCGCGGGCCGGCGGGCCGCGTCCCAGTACCGCTGGTGCGTCGGCGGTGAACACCCCAGCGCGCCTTGGCCTGCGCCAGCGCGGTCGCCCCGGGCAGCGCACCGGGCTTGATCTGCAGGACTTCCAGGTAGTGGTCCAGCGCCAGGACCTCGACATACCGCCCGATCGCCCGCTCATGCACCGCGACCACCGTCGACGCCGTCCAGGACTTCGACGCATCGTCGCCGACAACCGCACCGGCAGCCGGCGCCCGGCGTACCGGGCCGGGCACCGAGTAGTAGCACTGCCGCACCGACACCCGCGCCCTGGAGTCCACCCGGGCCTCCAGCAACCGGGCCGGGTCGAACACGCTCCACCGGCAGCGGCCGCAGCATGCGGCGCCTCGGCGGCGAACGCGGCCGCCGACCGTGACGCGGCCGGCCGGTGATCACCCGTGTCGTCGTCGAGGACGTCGGCCCGCGGCGATCAGCCTGTTCAGCTCCGCCAGCGAAGCCACCATCGGGACCGGCACCAGATGCCGGCGGCGGAATCGGCCGATCTCGCCTTCCACACCGCCCTTCTCGTGCGCGCCGTCCTTCCCAGGCGGCAGAAGAACGAGTCGAACCCGTAATGGCTGCGCAGGGCGATGAACCGTTCGGACTCGTCCCGGTCCCGTCCCTTGCAGACCCGGATCACCGCTGGCTTGAGGTTGTCGTACCGGATCCGGCCCGGGCACCCCACCGAAGTGGGCGAACGCCAGGACGTGGCCTTCCAGGAACGCCTCCTGCGCCTGCGTGGCGAACGCGACGTGAAACGCCCTGCCCGCCTGGGACAACCGCATCACGAACATCCAGCACTTCACCGGCACCCCGGCGATCCGTGGCGTAGAACTCGCCGAAGTCGACCTCGGCCTCGGCGCCGGGCTCGGTGCGTCTGCGGGCACCGCACACCTCACTTGCGTCCAGGCCGCAGCTCGACCCGGCGGCGGGCCACATACCGCGACACCGTCACCTCCGACACCGCCGCACCGTGCTCGGCGATCAGCCGCTGCCACACCCGGCGGGCCGTATGGCGCTGCTTCCTCGGCACCGTCCCGGTCCGCCGACAGCCAGCCGTCGATCACCTCGACCCACGGATCGATCGCCGGCCTCGACCGGGCGAGATACGCCTTCCGCGGCGGCGGCACCGCACTAGACCAACGCCTGCCGCACCGTCCGCCGATGCACCCGTGCCGCTCGGCGAGCTCCCGGATCGACAACCCCTCGACCCGCCGGTCCCGCCGGATCTGCTCGAACACTTCCACCCGCGACCTCGCCATTACCCGACCTCCGCACCAGCAACACCGACACGAAGATCGCAACCAGAGTGGGGCCAACATTGATGAGGCGGATTCCAGTGAACGTCGCAACACCGAGGCTATGTGGAGGTTGTGGTGGGAGCTGGGCGCAAGACCCGACGGGGCGGGATGGTCGTGGAGAAGCAGGAGTGGTTCGTTCGGCTGATTGTGCAGGGGGTGAGCAACTCCGAGGCGTGTCGGATCGTGGGGATCAACCGCAGGACAGGGACACGTTGGCGCTATGGGCGCACAATCCGCAACACGGCTGGCGAGCCGGTGCACTATCCACCGGTGAGTCTTGCAGCACCCAAGGAGCGGCATCCTCGGTATCTGTCGCTGGCCGAGCGGACGATGATCGCTGACCTGCGCCGTGCGGGTGCCAGTGTGTGGGGCATTGCCCAGCAGCTGGGCAGGTCGGCATCGACGGTCTCGCGGGAGCTTCGCCGCAATGCTGACGATCAGGGCCGCTACTTGCCTGCGACGGCACAGCGGCTTTGCGACCAGCGGCGATCCTGGCCGTCGCGCACGCGGCGCTTAGCGCGTGACGAGCTGCTCTACGGTGTGGTCGCTGAGCTGTTAGGCAAGCGGTGGAGCCCTGAGCAGATCACCCACGAGCTGCTAGCGTGTTTCATCCGTCTTTTCATCCTATCTACGTCGTCTCTGCTGGCGATCGTCGGCTGATGATGGGGTGTCGGTTGTAACACGCTGCCCGAGGGCCGCCCCTTCCCGATCCGCAAGGCTCGCCATGCAGGCCTCTAGCTGCCGCTGAGAGCTGGGTTTCGCTAGTGCGGGTCGGGAGTTGCGCCAGTAGAGGACAGCGAGACGTGAGCACGTCTCCTATAGATCGGGTCTTTACGACTTTCGCGGTTGTGTGACTGGGCCGGGCAAGGCGCACCTGGGACCCACGGGGTATACCCTCGCCCCCGCGAGCATGACCGGCTCGTAATGCAGGTGCCCGGTCCTGTAAGGGTTTAGGGGTCGTTGGGGCTTGGACCCGCGAGCAAGGCAGCCGAACGCGCGACTACGTGAAGTGGTACACCACTTGCTGCTCGCGAGGGCAGCGGCGGGCGTTGGTCACCTTGTGCCACTCAGCGATGTGTCGTGACAGGCAACTACGGAATCCTTAGCACCTGTCCCGGTTGGATCAGGTCGGGATTGGCGATACCGCTCGCATCGGCGATCTGCTGATACTTGCTGCCGTCGCCGTAGAAACGCTCCGCGATGGCCCACAGGGTGTCCCCGGAGACCACGGTGTAGGTCCGTGCCGCAGGCTCCGGTGCAGGTGGCGGCGGTGTGGGTTGCGGTTCGGGTGCCGGAGCTGGCTCCTCGGCGGCGGCGGGAGCCGCCTCGGCAGCGGCGGCCTCAGGAGCCGGAGGCGGCGGCGCGTCGGTGTCGGTCTTCGATGACCACGCCCATCCGTCGGCCGCGTACAGGACCAGGTTGCGGTCGTCCTGCAGCACCAGCTTGACGTCCTTTTTGCCCTTGGTGTCGGTGTGCCACACCGGCTTGTCCTTCGCGTACAGCACGAAGTTCCCGTCGGTCTGCACCTCGGCGCGCACGACATCCTGACCGTTGGTCCCGGTAGCCCAGACCGGTTCGCCGCGCGCGGCCAGCACCAGGTTGCCGTCGTCCTGCAGGGTCAAGGTGTAAGCCCCGTTGTTGGAGGTCAGCGATCCTCCTTTGACCAGGTGTTGTCCTTCGGTGAGCGTGTCTCCCACGTCATTGCCCCTTTCGTCGGGCAGCGGTTCGGCCGCATCTCGGCCAGGCATCGTTGCTTCTTGTCCACGAATACCGCTCAGCCTATCGACGTTGGTTTCGCTTCCTGGCCGTTTCGCCAGCCACAGCGAAACGTATTGGCCAACCGCTGATGAACGTCGCGGCGCCCACGAGGAGTCGAAACCGGACCCGAGCCTATCCGGCGCCTCGCGCAAGGAAATTACGCCCACCGGCGGCACGAAGCCGAACCTTCGTCGCCGTGCCCCGGATCACTTGGACGATCTCGACAGCCTCGACTGTCACCGCCGGAAATCGTTCGCGCAGCGCGTATGTCAGCCAGGCTGCCGTCAACTCGTCGACGGAGTGCGGGAGGGGGTAGGCGGCGGTGAACGCGCCATCATCGGACAGAATCATCGGCGAAATTCTATCGACCCGGAGACAGGGCTGAGGCTATGCCATGACGGCGATCGGTCGGGAGGCATGCCCACCTTGTCCCAAAACAGACCACATATGAGGGTCTCATGACTACAAGATTAGGTACGGACGCTGGGAGGCATTTTGGCCTTGCTTCGGCGAGCAGACCGCTACCGGCCCCGGGAGTTTGGCATATACGAGTCGGACGGCTCTCCTGACGAAAAGGAGCGCCGTCCGAAGCACCAACCACCTGGTTACCAAGCGTGCATGATGGCGCGATGAAATGTAGCCTCGGCGTCAGGAGAGAGTTACCTACCTAACGCAAGCCCACCGCGCTGTGCCCAGTTGATGGGCTTTGCTTCGCGTGGGTGCCTAGTGATCGTGCTGGGCGCCACAGCCGAGAGGAGGAATCTTTTCTTCCGGTCCGACCTTGGTCTGCCGTGGATCCGTTCTTTTAGTCTACGCCTGTCCAGGTAAGCAACAGGAGTTGAGTCGAGCGTTCGACAGGCATCCCGCCGACCATCACCAATTCCTGTGCGCGCAACCGACATCGACGAGCAGATCGAGGCGCGTCTGGCCCCTTTCATCTGGAAGACGATCCTGGACACCAGGGTCCTCATCGCCGAAGACCTGGGCGCAAGCGCCGACACCCCTGGTGCTCGCGCAGGTGCAGTGCTAAACCGGAAGGAGCGCAGCCAGCCGACACCCGTCGCAATGGCGCGGTGCTTCATCCCGATCCATTCCGTGACATCGACAGACTCGCCGCGCAGCTGCTCGGTACATCGCCCGGATCCGCCCGAGTCCCACTGGCCATGCCGATGGACCTCTACCGCTCCGGTGATCACTACGTGCTTCACGCCGACCTCCCGGGCGTGGACCCCGATTCGGTGGACGTCAGCGTTGATGGCGGCATTCTCACCGTGACGGCACAACGCAGCGAACGCACCGAACACGACGTGCAGTGGCTGAGCTCCGAGCGCTTCACCGGCGGTTACCTGCGTCGCCTGTCTCTCGGTCAGGACATCGACGCCGACCACATCGCCGCCACCTATCAGAACG
>CAWASA010000009.1:0-260785 GCA_963784665.1 uncultured Actinomycetota bacterium | reverse complement strand
TCCTTCCCGTCCCCGCGGCTGTTTTGCACCGCAGTTAACACGGGCAATATTGGTGTGCCCAGGATCCGCCTCGACGGCGTGCGCGAAGAACCGAAGCGCCCGGTGGCGTGGAGCAGGCGATCCAGGGCACGCGTAAGGGTCCGCCGTCACCCGATTTACCTCGTGACGCGGCGCTTACTTCCGGTGGAAGACGTCAATGATCTTCTCGCCGGCTTCCTTAAGCTTCTCGCCGGCGTCTTTGAGGTGAGACTTCGTCTGTTCGCGCTGGCCCTCATGTTCAGTGCTCTTGTCGCCGGTAACCTTGCCGAGCGCTTCCTTGGCCTGACCGCCAAGATCTTGGATCTTGTTCTTCGCCTTATCCGTATCGCTCACAGTGTGCCTGCCCCATCTCTTTTTTGTGGAATGGCCCGAGGGGTGGCCCAAACCTCAGTGACTGCGAACGCTAATCACCCTGGCGGCCAGCCAATATGGGCGAAGGTCACAGAGGAGGGAGCCGATGGTCCGTGGGTGGCGGCCATCGAGCGGTTAGCGACCGCGCCAGCCGATGAGGGTCTCGTGATGCGCGACATCTGGCTGCTGCGACTCCGCGCTCGTCTGGCACAGGCTCACGGTGACGATGCCCGCTATCGCGAACAATGGGATCGCTACCGCGACATGGCGAGAACGATTGGCTTCGAGGGGCATATCGCCTGGGCCGAGGCGATGCCATGACGGCGGTCAGAATGTACCCATTTGATCCGCCCGCCGTGCCCACATATTGCCCACAATTTGCCCACAGTTACAGACATCCCCAGTGACCTCGGGCGATGAACTTCCGCTGTTAGAAGGGCTTTTCGGCCTCGTGTGCCAGGCCGTCAGACGAGTTCAATCCTGACAGGGGGCTCCGCCCGGGCTCGCCGTCGATTGATTACTGGTGGCCTGGGATGCCTTGTAGATCATCTCGGATGCCATGCAGATCACCTTGGATGGCTTGCAGGTCACCTTGGATGCGTTGCAGATCAGGGAGAGAATTCTGCAAGCCCGGCTGCATCTCGACCAGGCTGGCAGGTTCGTACTGAGGGCAGTACGAGACGATGGCACCAGCGGCGAAGTCGGCGCTTTGATTGGCGTCCCATATCGACGATCGCTGCACAAAATCGATGGCCGCTGCGAAATTGGGTTGGTGCGCAAGGAAATCGCAGACTGCGTGCCCATGGGTCATCACGTATTCGTGGCTGGGAACCGGCACGCCAACGTGTTTCAACGCGTCGATGAACGCCATGTCGACGATGTCGAGCGGCGGAGCGTGTGCTTTCGGCGGAGCCGGGTTGGGTCGCGCACTCGACGGCGGGACTACCGGCGGCTGCGCCGCTGGGTGTGATTCGTGGACCGCGAACATCACCACTAACACGGTGGCGACAGCCACCAGAGATAGCGGCAATACCGCGAAGGGCCCGAAGCGGCGCAGCACACCCTTACGTCGGTGAGGCGTGATGTCGTCGGTTTTGTCGCATTGCGACCAGGTGTCGGCGACAACGTCGGTCTCACACGCTTCAACCGCCCCGATTTCGGACGCCTCCGCGCGGTGGCCTAGGCGCTCGTCGAGCAGTTCGTCGACCTGACGAGTCGAGAGCTGACCGCCCTGCTCACGAATCGAGCGGCGCACAGAAGCGAGGCGCCGCAATTCCGAGTCGATCGTCTCGCGATCGCGCATATCAGCAGTCTGAGGGTGTCACGACGTTGTCACAAGTCCCGGTAAACACTCTGCCAACACCGGCGGATGCCGGCGAACGCGCACGGAGTCATTTCTCCTCGTCAGACCAAGTTCTCGTCACTGCAGCGAACGCGCGCGCACACCAGCGAATATGCGCTGAGCCACCTTGTAAGCGAGCGGTCGTCAGCTCAATCCTGACCGCGGGCTCCGTTAAAACTGTATGACCTCGGGTGATGCTTGACATTTTGTCTTCGGGTGATGCCTGACGGTGTTTCGGCTGATCCTTTACAGTGCGGCGGTACTGAGCACCGCGACAGCGGTTGCGATCCGTGGCTTCATGATTCGCCGCCTTCGCCATGACGCGTGTTGGGGACGCTAATCGCCCGAGCCGTGTGCGTAGCTACTGGCGAATGTCACTTCATGCAGGACCAAGGCCCCCTGGCCGCGAGAGCACTATGCGAAGCTGAACGAGGCGATTCAACCGTTACTGACCGAGACCTCCCGAAATCGGTCCGGAACCGGTCGATTTCGACTGAATTTCCGGCGACAATGGGCCGCTGACGTCGCCGCAGAGGCCAAGGGGGCGCCGGGCTGCGAGCCTGTAATTGGTCTGGTTGGTCGCCAGTAATAAGTGGAGGGGCCACTGCCCAAACCGACCGGATGAAAGGGACAAAATGAGTTCGACCACCGTGACCGTGAGGCGCGATGAGGAAGGGAACGTAGTCGCTCACTGGAGCGGCTCAGTGACCTTCCATCCGAGCATCTATGGCGACCCGGACTCGTTTCGGTCCCTGATCGATGAGTGCGTAGAGAACTTCACAAGGGAACTGAAGTCGGAGATCAACCTGGACTTTACGAGGTAGGCCGGCACTGGGCCGATGCCCGATCGAGCACGGTCAGCCGGTGAGTTGCCGGCCAGCTGGCACCGACTGCGCTACTCTGTCGCCCGTCCGAACAGCCGGTGTGGGAGAGAACAGAGACTCCGACAAGCGCGTCAAGGAACGGCCCCGCAGCCCCGGCCTCGGCATGGATTTAGGGCCTTGAAAATCCGCCGCCCAAGCGTGCGTCAGTGTGCAGCTTCGGCAACGGTGAGCTTCAGAGACCCCGTTCGGGGTTACCGCCAGCCAGCCGGTAGGTCGGTTATGTGATTGGGGCAGTAGTCCTGGGCCGCCTCAGACATGACATCCCGCGCGTCCTGGGCCGACATCTTGGCGCGCAGCAGCATGAACGCGTATTCGGCTGGCAGGTAACCCAATTCAGGACCCTTTGGATCGTCCATCAGCTGGCATGCCTCCTTCTCCTGGCTGCCGTCGGCGTGGGCGATGGCCGAGCCGAACAGCGAGGCCAGACCAACAAGCCCACCAGCGGCGATTTTGGTAGTTATCCTCACTGGTGTCACCTCGTCGTCAGGGCGGTGGTTGGGGTCATGCTCGCATGCGCGACAACACCTCGCGTACGAGCGTCACGCAGATCACAGATACTTCAGGGCGATGTCCTGCAGGTGCCGTCGCATGTCTTTGCCGGTAGCCTGCTCCAGCTTGATGCCCAACTCGCCCGCGAGATTCACGAAGCCCATCAGCAACATGATGTCTCCATCGGGCTCATTGGTTACGTTCTCAACAAGCCTGCTCCACGTGAATTCGTCGCCGCTGTTGGACGTCCACGCCGTCATCACGTCAATGGCTCGACGGACGTTTTCTCTCACATCCATTCCCGGAGCCTGCCATGAACGTCCTACCTGCGCGATCGCGGTCGGCGTCGGCGCTGCCCAGTAGGCACGTGTCACTGCAGTGCATCCGCTAGCAGCGCGCCAGCTTCGGCGGCGGCACGCATGGCAGCAATCTGATCCCGGATGGCCTAGGCCAGACCGTCAGTACAGCGGGACCCAGACACCCATGTACCAGAAGCCCCAACCTCCGAACTGCCAATTGAAGACCGGGATGGCGGTATAGGTGTCATAGGAGAACGGCCCGAAATCGGCCCGTGCGGCGGCCACTTCCCGCGGCGGCCCGCCCCAGGGGCGGTTCCAGCCACCGGGAGGCGGCGGCCCGTTCCAGCCTCCCGGAGGCGGCGCGCCCTCCCAGTGCGGCGGTGGGTGGCCGGGAGCCGGGCCATCGTTCCAGCCGAACCCTCGCGGCGGCGGAGGAGGCGGCGCTCCGTGGTCCACAACGCTGAAGCCGGCAGACGCATCCCCGGGACCGCCTATCTGGGCGTCACCCCGAACGTACGTTCCGCGCGGAACGTAAGCCGGGTGAGGAGGCTGGGTGCTCGGCGGATTAAGGGCCGGGCGGGCCCCCGGGTTGGAGGGCGGAGTGCTTTGTCCGTTGGCCGGCGCGGTGGTTTGTGCACCCGGCGGCGTCGTTTGTGCACCGGGCTGGGTGGTTTCTGTCCTCGGCGGCTCGCTGCCCCGTGTCGACGACGGCTGGGTGCTTTGTGTGGCCGGCGGCTCGGTGCTTTGGGTGGCCGGCGGTTGGGTGCTCTGCGTGGCCGGCGGCTGGCTTTGTGTACTCGGCGGCTCATGGGTCTGCGGGGGGTTTTGCGGGCTCTGCGACCCGCCGCCCGCTCCCCCGGGACCGCTCGGGTTGCCGCCACCGCCACCACCACCGTGGCAGTTCGGACACGGCGGCGGTGGGTCTAGCGGAGCGGAGTAGGCCGACCCTGCGTTCAGCGTCACCGCGGAGAGGCCGAGGCCCGCCGCGACCGCGGCCGCGCCGACGACACGTTTCATAGACATAGCTGCGTCCCCTCTTAGGTGTCGATCGCCCTGCACTACGGGCAGGTCACGTCCAACTCGAATGACTTGGTCACCTGCTGCGGCTGCTGCGGGTTGCTCATGTCGGCACCCGTCGCGGTGCCCTTGATCGCATAGGACTTACCGCTAACCGCGGCTCCGGCGTTGCCGCCTTGATTGGGAGCGGCGTCGGAAAAGCCGAGCGTGACGCCGTTGACGGTGCCCAGTCCGACCGAATGAACAAGGGGCGGATTGCCATTGCTAACCACGGCGCCGACGCCGGCCGTCGGGTCACCGATGCCGATATTGATGTTGTCGCCCGCCGGGGTGCAAGTGACCTGGCCGCTGATGTTCTGCTTCTGGCCGTCGACGATGACCTGCGGGCCGGCCGCCGACGGCGCCGACGAGCTCGATGAACCCGTATTGGACTTGTTGCTCGAACAGCCGGCACAGGCCGCGACCGCCACGGCCACGCCGGCTACGCCAACCACGATCCCACGCTTCACTGCTGCTCCCCTTCGTGTCGCTGGTGCCGTCGATCTAGACCGCGTTAACACAGGCGGCCCCTCCGGGGCCCTCGCGGACTAACGCTCAGAACGCCGCTCCGCCGGTTACCCTATACCGGAGAATTGCAAACGCTGGGTTCAGTGCAGCCGGTCGCGATGGTCGCCGACGCGTGCTTGCCTTTCAGGGGAGGATGCGCAAGCCCCACCTGCCGAGCAGTGGATCTACCAGTGCGAAGTATGTCGTGTAATCGTCATTGTCTGGTGAAGACATCAAGAGACCGACCGCGCTCACGGTGCCGTCGGCGTTCTTCACGAAACCGGGACTACCACTGTCACCGTTCAGGCTGTACACGCTCGCTTCGACCACGTCGCCTTCGATGCCTTTGATGGCGCCACAGGTCTCACCAGTGACTGCGCCGACCTTGCAGAACGGTATGCCGACCTGAATCTGAGGGCGGCTCAACACATCCCGGACGGGGTACCTGCCACCGACATCACCTACTGGCGCACCAACGCTCGGGTCGAGGCGGATGATCGCGGCGTCCCTCTTGTCGCCTTCATTCTCGCTAGCGGAGATCTTGCCGAGCGGAACCTCGTCACCGTAAGTCCATTCTGAACCGTCGTGCGCGTCGCAGTGCCCACTGGTCATGAGGTAGTAGCTGCCGTCGTTGCCTTGGGCAGCGAATCCGGCTGTGCACCTGCCGTTTTCGTCGTCAACCTCGATGCCTGGCGTCGGAGGTGGTGCGGCCAGCGCAGCATTCGCGGGCGCCGTCGCGACCATCACCGTTGCGCCGAACAGCGCCAGCCCCCGCAACCAGGGTATGGCCACGTTGCTCTTCTCTGCGTTTTTGGGCGGCGGATGGCACCGACGCGCAAACACTAGCCCATCCGTCGGTATATTCGGGCCGCTTGGCGAGACGGCCCGCGCCCTAGATGGCGTGAGGAGCGTGAATGTGGTACGTCGGCGCAGAAACCTCGCTGCACGTCGGATGGAATACGCCGGCGTGATACGAACTGCCGGGGTACTCTTTGGCACCTACCAGCTGTGACAACGGCGTCCGGACGGACTCCCCGCTTGCGACTCTGGCGGCAATCACGTTGAGATCGAACCGCGGCCGCCATCCCAACTCGTGTCGGGCCCGGGCGTTGACGTACACGCGGTCCAGCCGATCGGGGAACCGCCATCCGCGCTCTCTCCACACTGCCGCGGCAAGCGGTACCCGGCGTGCGAACACGGATGCCGCGTCAGTTCTCAGCTGCGCCATGTCCTCATGAGTGAACGGTGTGGTGGCAGATACGAGATAGCGCCCAAACCCAAGTTGTGGCGCTCGCGCTGCGGCTCTTAAGTGAGCGTCGACGGCGTCTTCGAGCGCGACCCGCCGAAACGCATATTCGTTGGCCTTGATGTTGGCGTCGCTGCGCCCGTCGTAGAGGTCGGGCATGTCATCACCTTCAGCGAAGAATCGGGAAGTACGCAGCACGACGCAAGCCAGGCCGTCGTTGCGATGCGCCAACTGGCACAGGTCCTCAGCGCCGGCTTTGGTGACGCCGTAAAGGTTTTTGGGAACCGGCGCGACCGACTCATCGATCCACGCCGCAGGCTCGTCCGGCGGCGGCACGAGAGCATCCCCGAAAACCGTTGTCGACGAGGTCATTACGAACGCGCGGACGTTGGCGGCGACCGCAGCATCCAGTACGGTGTGCGTACCACTGATGTTGGTGTCCACGAATGCCTTACCCGGCAAGAAGGCCAGCTGCGGCTTGTGCAGGGCGGCCATGTGGAACACTACCTCCACGCCGGCCATCACCTCATGCATCAAATACGGATCATTCACTGAACCAACAACATCCGTGTATGCCGAAGGCCGCATGTCGAGTCCGACGACGTCGGCGCCACGCCCGCGCAGAGTGCGCACCAGCGCCTCTCCAAGGTGACCGGAGCTGCCGGTGACGAGTGCGCGCATCCCCCTCTCGGCTGTACCCGTCGCCGGAGGTCTGCCTACCCGCAAGCACAGCTGTTCGCGTCGCATGCCGGCACGGGTCGCCCTGATGCCTGGGTAGGCCGCGGCGTCGTTCACGTCGACAGTTCCGAGCGGGATGGAAGTGGTGAGCATCTGTGTCCCTTTTATCGAACCGTTGGTGTTGGGAACAGGTTCTGGGGATGCACTCTCCGGATCCTTGACAAATTCTTGGAAACGGCCGCCGACCCGGCAATTAGAGGACGTTGAAGTGCACTTGCCGATCTCCTGACCGTGGCCCACAACTGGCAGGCGCAGTTGACCGTTCCAAGGATCTTTCAAGGATCTGACAAGACCGCGGACGGACCCTTTGCCCATGTTCGTAAGCAACGTTAGGGACGCAGAGCCGTTCGTGGCCGCCGACTTGTCCGAGATCCGGCTCCTGGTGGATCGGTTCAACGCCGCCATCTCTTCGGTCAGTCTGGCCCATGCGACCGTGGCGGCCGGTGCAGAGACCGTATGGCATCGATTGGCTGGCACCGACGAGATCTACTTCATTCTCTCGGGGCGCGGGCTCGTCTCGGTGGGCGACGAATCCCGGGAGGTAGGGCCCGGCGATACGGTCTGGATACCGGCCGGTGTCCCGCAACGCATCCGGAATCTGAGTCCAGTTCCCCTGGTATTTTTGTGCGCCTGTGGTCCGGCCTACTCGCCGGAATGCGATCAGCGGACCCACGCACCGTTGGTGGAGGTCGGGTCATGACTACGGTCGGAGACCACCTGATCAACAGGATGCGCGAGGCGGGCATATCTGTCGCTTGCGGGCTCCCGACTTCCAGGCTCGATTCGTTGCTGGTGCGTATCTCCCGGGACCCTGGTTTTCAGATCGTGCTGGCACGGCACGAGGGCGGCGCCGGCTACCTTGCCGACGGCTTCGCCCGGGCGTCAGGCAGGCCCGCAGCGGTCTTTGCGGCGGGGCCGGGAGCGACCAACGTCATTACCGCCGTGGCGAATGCGTCGGTAAATCACATCCCGATGCTTGTCCTGACCGGGGAAGTGTCGGTGCCCGAATTCGGCCTCCATTCGCAGCAGGACACCAGCGAAGACGGGCTCGGCCTGGGTGCGGCTTTCCGCCGCCTGTGCCGCGCTTCGGTATCGATCGAATCGGTCGCCAACGCGCAGAGCAAGATCGACCGGGCGTTCCGGGCCTTGCAGAGCATCCCGAGAGGACCGGTACACATCGCCCTGCCGCGCGATCTGGTGGACGAGGTGCTGCCGATCCATCAGCTTGGGACCGCCGCGGGCGGCCATGCCGCCCCGAGAACCCTTGCGCCGCATGGCCTTGAGATTGCCGAAGAGGTGATCGGCAGGCTGGATCAAGCAGCTGCCCCCATGCTCCTGCTGGGGAATGGATGCCGGCTGGACGGCATCCATGAGGAAATAATCGCGTTTTGCGAGAAGGCACAGCTTCCTTTTGCGACAACTCCGAATGGGCGGGGTATCGTCCCGGAAACGCATCCGCTGTCCCTTGGCGTGCTCGGCTTGTTCGGCGACGGCAGGGCCGAAGAGTATCTGTTCGGGACACCGTGTGATCTGTTGATCGCGGTCGGCGTCTCCTTTGACGGCCTGGTCACCCGCTCGTTTTCACCCCGCTGGAGCGGACTGAAAGCCGATGTCGTACACGTCGATCCCGATCCGTCGGCATTCGGTCGATTCGTTGCCACATCACTCGGCATCACTACGTCCAGCCGTGCATTCATGGAATCGCTGGAATCCGGGCGCCTGCCGCAACCTTCCCGCAGGGCTCCTCTGCCGGGGCCGGCGCCGACGGTGGCACGCGGGGTCGCGGAAACCCGCGAGGAAACCATTCATCCCCTCGACGTCATGCATGAATTGGACTCGTTGCTTCCCTCGAATGCCATCCTGTGCACTGATTCAGGAACCTGCATTTTTTGGGCTTTTCAAGGGATACCGGTGCGGCGGCCCGGCGCGTTCTTCGCCACCATCGATTTTGCCCCCATGGGATGTGGCATCGCAGGGGCCATCGGGGTGGCCTTGGCCAGACTCGACGATCGAGTCATCTGCATCGCGGGCGACGGGGCTTTTTTGATGCATGGCACGGAGGTTTCTACGGCGGTCGCACAAGGGATCCCGGTGCTGTGGATCGTTCTTAACGACGGACAACTGAGTGCGACCACCGGCCCGATCCGCGGGCGGATGGACCCGTCGTCAGTCGCCAGAATCGGCGTGACCGACTTGGCGGCCATGGCCCGCGCTCTCGGCGCAGAAGGGATCCGGGTCG
Source organism: uncultured Actinomycetota bacterium (assembly GCA_963784665.1). GTDB lineage: Bacteria > Actinomycetota > Actinomycetes > Mycobacteriales > Mycobacteriaceae > Mycobacterium. The sequence continues at coordinate 251,595 of CAWASA010000009.1, read as the reverse complement.
ATCAGCGCTCCGAGTTGCGCAGCGGTGTGGAAAAGGCGTTGAGCGCGACTGGCCCCTGCGTGCTGGATATCGCGATCGATCCAGAAATCAACAAACCCGAAATCGGGGTAGGCAAATGAACCGGCACGTTCCAAGAAGTCATCAAGGATCCGGCAAGGGCGCGGACAGACGCTTAGGCAAATACCAACGGATTCAACAAACGGAGACACAAATGCTCACCACTGCGACCAAAAGAGAACCGGTCATACTGGATACAACCATCCGCGACGGCAGTTACGCAGTGAACTTCCAGTACACCGGTGATGATCTCCGAGCGATCATCGGAGATCTCGACGAGGCGGGTATTCCCTACATTGAAATTGGACATGGCGTCACCATCGGCGCTACGGCGACGCAGGCGCGAGCGGCTCATACGGACGAAGAGTATTTCCGCACCGCCCGCTCCGTGGTCCGAAAAGCGAAACTGGGCGCCGTGATCGTCCCGGCCCTAGCGCCGATCGAGACGGTGGACTTGGCAGCGGACTACCTGGACTTTCTGCGTATGTGCGTGATCGCCACCGAACTCGAGATTGTGGCGCCTTTCGTCGAGCAAGCGCAATCACAAGGTCTCGAGGTTTCCATTCAACTGGTTAAGTCCCATCTCTTCGAACCGGATGTGCTGGCCCGTGCGGCCAGCCAAGCCAGCGATATGGGTGTCCGGATCGTCTACGTGGTGGACACGACGGGAACCTTCCTGCCCGAGGACGTGCGACGCTATGTCGAAGCCATCCGCAGCGCGAGCGACGTCACGGTCGGTTACCACGGCCACAACAATCTCGGCATGGCCGTGGCAAACACGCTGGAAGCATTCGAGGCCGGGGCTGATTTCCTGGACGGAACTCTGATGGGCTTCGGTCGCGGGGCGGGGAATTGCCAGACCGAGTCTCTCATCGCTGCGTTGCAGCGGCGCGGGCATCTGGCCGGGGTCGATCTGGATCTGATTTTCGACGCGGCGCGGTCAAACATGCTCGGACGTGTCCCAGAGAGCTACGGCATCGATCCATGGGAAATCTCTTTCGGATTCCACGGCCTGGATTCACAGCAACTCGAGCACATCCGGACCTCGGCGGCGAAGGCGGGTCTTTCCGTGACCCGCGTTATCCGGAGGATCGCGAAAAGCGTTGCAGGACCTTGGCTGTCGCCGGAAGATATCGATCGAGTGGTCGCGGGGATGCGGTCATGACAGCACCGGCCACAGTGGAACAAGCCCGCGCCGGGGACTACCCCGCCAAGCTGGATTCCAGGCTGTTGATGATCACCGTGGCGTGCACACTGCTCCCGGTGATGGTCACCCTGGACGCCACGGTCGTCAATGTGGCTCAGCGGACGCTGATCGTCGGATTCTCCTCGACGCAGGCCGTCGTCGCGTGGACTGTGACGGGCTACACCTTGGCGTTGGCGGCGGTTATCCCGCTCACCGGCTGGGCCGCCAACCGATTGGGCACCAAGCAGCTGGCTTTGGGTTCGGTTCTGGTGTTTACCTGGGCATCATTGCTATGCGCACAGGCACCAAATATCGCCGTGCTGATAGCATTTCGGGCTTTCCAGGGCCTTGGCGGCGGACTACTCATGCCGCTGCAGCTGATCATCTTGGCCCGCGCGGCCGGGCCGCAACGATTGGGCCGGGTACTGACCATCAGCATGGTTCCCATCTTGATGGCCCCGATCTGTGGGCCCGTTCTCGGCGGTTGGTTGATCGACTCATTCGGCTGGCAGTGGGTTTTTCTGATCAACATCCCAATCGGACTACTCACGTTGGTGTTCGCGGGATTTGTTCTGCCCGATGATCGTTCGTTGCTCCCAGAGTGCTTGGACGTCATCGGCATGTTGGTGCTGTCCCCAGGGCTGGTGCTGTTTCTTTATGGCGTGTCACGGCTCCCAGAGCGCGGCAGGATCGTCGACCCGCACGTCTGGATACCAGCGGCCATTGGTTTGATCCTGATCGGCACCTTCGTAATCCACGCCCTGCGCTGGGCCGATCGCGCTCTGATCGACTTGCGTTTACTCAAAGACCGAGAGGTCGCGGCGGCCAACGCGATCAGATTCCTATTCGTGGTAACCTTTTTCGGCAGCTGCCTGCTTTTTCCCGCATACTTCCAGCAGGTGCTTGCAAAGACGGCTTTCCAGTCTGGGTTGCTTCTCCTTCCTCAAACCTTAGGTGCTGCTGCAGTAATGCCGATTGTGGGACGCCTGATGGAAAAACGAGGACCGCGTGGCGTGGTGCTGATCGGGACGACGTTGACCGTCATCGGCATGGGCGTGTTTGTCTACGGCATCGGCCACGACCACAAGGACCTACCCGTGCTGCTAACCGGGCTCGCGGTGTTCGGCGTTGGCAGCGGTTGCTTGATGACTCCGGTTTCCTGGGCAGCTGTACACACGCTGAATTCAAACGAAGTGACCCACGGCTCAACGTTATTCAACGTCAACCACAATATGGCCGCGTCGATCGGTGCCGCATTGATGTCGGTGCTCCTCACCAGCAGGCTCAACGGCAGCTCCATAGAGCATGTCGCCAACGGTGTATCACGCTCCTACGCCGGGGTGTTCGCAGTCGGCCTGCTTCTGGTCGCGGCGACCGCTATCCCCGCGTCGTTCCTGCCCAAGAGGGGTGCGCCCCGAGTGGAGTCGACGTGTGTTGATTTGGAAGAGGCGTAAACGGTGAAGCCGGCGCAGAACGCCCGCGGTAAGTCGGGCCGAAATCACGCCTGTGTGGCCGCCACGGGTTCACGCTCCATCTTGAGGTAATTGCTAATTCGGAATCGACTGAACTCACGCTGCCGGCGAGGTGACAGCTGCTGAGATGCCGCCGCCGCGTCGACGATCTCGGGTTCGACGGCCTGGCACGTTTCTCCATGAACGCGGAGCGTAGCCTTCCCGGCAGCTAGGACATTGCGGAGCCAATCCACGTCCGTTCCGTAAGGCAGCGGAATGATGAAGCCGTCGCCGGCCCGCTCTATCACAACCGGGGTGGCGTAGGTCTTCCCCGAGCGCCGTCCGGTGTGCTCGATTACTCCTGCGTACCAATACTTCTGGCCAGCCACAATCATCATGACCGGATTGAGCACGTGCTTGTTGAACACACGCACCTTGTCAAGGACCATCCCGCACTCCTCAATCGGACGAGTCGACTCGCTCAGCGAGACATACCGCAGGTCGAGCCGTCAAACTTCACTCACGGTAAGGCTGGCCGTCGAAGAGTTCCTAGGGCCTTTGGGCCCCACTACCATCGCCGTTAGGCCACACCGACGTCCCAATGACTGAGATAGGCTGGCGGGCAGGCACTCTCGTGTACCTACACGCCGATAAGTACGTCATCCGGCGCCGACATGCCGGGCAAGGAAGTCCAGGACGGCGCCGGCGAAGATGTCGTTGCGATCGCCGGCGACCATGTGTCCCGCGCCGCGGACGTCGGTGAACTCGACCTGCGGAAAGCGTGCCAGAAATTCGTCGGCGCGCTCCTGACTGACCAGGTCACTCATTTGACCGCGAACCAGAAGCATGGGCACGCCGCTACGCAGGATCGTGTCAACGGCTGCGTGCATCCGATCGGGATCGGTGACCTCAAACGGTGGAAACGCCGCAGTGCCGCTGATGAACTGCGGATCCCAGTGCCAGTACCAACGATCACCGCGGCGGCGCAGGTTGGTGGTCAGGCCTTCCAGATCGGTTGGTCGGGGCCGATGCGGGTTGTATTCGGCGATCGCGTCAGCGACTTCGTCAAGTGTGCCGAAACCCGACTCCACCCGATCGGCCATAAAAGCGTGTATCCGATTCGCCCCGGATTGGTCCATGTTCGGCACGATGTCGACCAACACGACTGCGCTGGCGATTCCCGGCGAGAGCTCCCCCGCAAGAAGCATCGAAGTGAACCCGCCTAGAGAGGCGCCCACCAACACCGGTTGCGGCGGCAGGGTGCGCAGCACTTCTTGGACATCGCCGGCGAAGCTGACGACGCGGTAGTCGCCGTCGCCGGACCAGTCCGATTCGCCATGGCCCCGCAAGTCGACGGTGACGGCTTGCCACCCACGCTGGGCGACAGCGGCAGCAGCCTTGCCCCACGAGCGACGGGTCTGCCCGCCGCCGTGCAAGAACACCACGGCACGCGCTTGGGGATCGCCCAGGCGATCAGCGACGATGCGTACACCGCCGGGACCCTGGGTCGAGAACGGTTCAGCTGCCATGGGCACCACGTGATACTAAGACGCCCCGAAGCGGGGCCTGCGTCGGCTTAATTCCAATACGATGCAGCGTGGGCACTTCTCGTGCCGGAGTCGGAGCAGCCACCATGCCGATGTACCCGCCCAACATGTTTTTCACGTCGGAGTCTGTCACGGAGGGACATCCCGACAAGCTTTGCGACCAAGTCTCGGATGCGGTGCTGGACGCATGTTTGACCGAGGATCCTGAATCGCGGGTGGCCTGCGAAACATATGTCACACTGGGCATGATGATGGTCGGCGGGGAGATCACCACGCGAGCACAACTCAACGTCGATGGCTTGGTCCGCCGGCTGGGCAGCGAGATCGGCTACGCCTCGCCGCTGTACGGGTACGACGTCAACACCGCCGGCATCCTGCGGGCGTTTCACCAGCAGTCACCCGATATCGCTCAGGGCGTTTCCCACGCAGACGAAAAGCTCGGCGCCGGCGACCAGGGAATGATGTTCGGCTACGCCTGCCGGCAGACCGACGAGCTGATGCCGCTGCCCATCATGCTCGCCCACCGGCTTGCGATGCAGCTCGCCATGGTGCGCAAACGCCGGGTGCTGCCCTTCCTGGGCCCCGACGGCAAGTCGCAAGTGACCGTGGAATACCGCGACGGGAAACCCGTACGCGTGGACTACGTCGTGCTCGCCTGCCAGCACACACCCGATGTCGTCACAACCGATGGCAAATTCATGAGCGAGGAGGCCAAGCGGCAGGTCATCGATGCTGTCGCGCGTCCGGTGCTCGGCGACCTGGTGGATGAGAACACCAGGTTCACCGTCAACGGCGCTGGCAAGTTTCTCGTGGGCGGTCCCCAGGCGGACACCGGGCTGACCGGCCGCAAGGTCGTCGTCGACACCTATGGCGGCTGGGCGATGCACGGCGGTGGTGCCTTCAGCGGGAAGGACCCGACCAAGGTGGATCGTTCAGCCGGCTATATGGCGCGCTACGTGGCCAAGAACATCGTTGCTGCCGGGCTGGCGGACGAATGCCTGCTGCAGCTGGGCTACTGCATCGGACACGTCGACCCGGTGTCGGTCATGGTGAACACCTACGGCACCGGCCGGCTCGCCGGCGGCGCGCTTTCGGCGCTGGTGCGAGACGTCTTCCCGCTGTCGCCGAAGGGGATGATCGACCACTTGAAGTTGCGCCAGCCGGTCTATCGCAAGACGGCCGCCTACGGCCATTTCGGGCGTCCCGGCTTCAATTGGGAGAACGTCGATGCCACCGAGGCGCTGCTGGCCAGGGCGCGGAAGCGGACCGGACCCTAGGAGGAGCCAATGCGTCTTGACGAGTACATGTCGTTGGATGCGAATGCGCTGGCCGAGCTGGTCGAGCGCAAGCAGGTCACGCCGACCGAACTTCTTGCTTTGGCGCGGCAACGCGCGGACGCGGTCAATCCACGGTTGAACGCGATCGTCCGCCGCCTCGACGACGTCGCCGACCGGCGAGCCGCCGTCCCTGACCTGCCCGGAGCGTTTGCCGGTGTGCCCTTCCTGATCAAAGACCTCGATCAGCAGTATCGGGGCTTTCCGACCTCGTGCGGTTCCCGGTCGCTGGCAAACGACGTGGCCGACCGGCACGCGCTGGTCACGCAGCGGTTTCTGGACGCGGGATTGGTGATCTTCGGCATGACCAATACCCCTGAGTTCGGGGCCAAGGGCGTGACGGAATCCGAGTACTGGGGTCCGGCCCGCAACCCATGGAACACCGAACACACTCCCGGCGGCTCGTCGGGCGGATCGGGGGCGGCGGTTGCGGCCGGGATCGTTCCGGCGGCAGGGGCCAATGACGGTGGCGGATCAATCCGCATCCCCGCCGCCTGCAACGGGCTCGTCGGCCTCAAGACCAGCCGGGGACTATCGCCCTACGGCCCGCAGACGGGCGAGCCGTTGTTCGGCATGGAGACGCAAGGAGTCTTGTCGCGCACCGTGCGCGACAGCGCCGCGCTTTATGACGCGATCATCGGACCGAATCCGCGTGCCGCCTATCAGGTTGCGCTTCCCGACGGCCCGTTCGCTGACCACATCAAGCGTCGTCCGGGCACTCTGAAAATCGGGTACTCGACGTCCTCGGCGATCAACCCGCATCCTGATCGCGAAGCCATCGCCGCGGTTGAAGCGGCAGCGGCGCTTCTCAACGAACTAGGCCACCGGGTCGAGGAGGTCCCCCCGCCCTACGACGACGCCGCATTGGCGCGCGACTTTCTCACCATCTGGTTCGCGCAGCTCTACCGACAAGTCGCCGAAATCAAACAACGAACCGGAGCCCGCGACAGCGACTTTGAGGCCGACATCCTTGCCGTGAGTGAGCTCGCCCGATCCGCTGGTGTCCTGGCGCCCATGCTTGCGCTGGAGAACAGGAACAACTACATCCAATCCCTGGCGACGTTCCACGAAAGCTACGACTATTTCCTGACTCCCAGCTTGGCCACTCCGCCCCTTGCCGTCGGTGCCACGGAGACGCCACACCGCTTGCAGCTGTTGGCCCGGGTCATGAGTAAGTTGCACGCTGGAAAAGTGTTGGCAATCACCGGAATTCTGGATGACCTCATCCAAGAGAATCTGGGGTGGGTGCCGTACACGCAGCTCGCCAACCTCACTGGGCGGCCTGCGATCAGTGTGCCGCTGCATTGGACAGACGTCGGACTTCCCCTGGGGGTGCAGTTTGTCGGACGGCTGGGCGCGGACGGCGATCTGTTGCAGTTAGCGGCGCAACTTGAAGAAGCCCGGCCATGGGACCACCGGTATCCGGCTCCCATTTAACCGGCGTCCCGCTCGTTGGGAACTCTTGATTCTACCCAGTGTTTGTTTGCTCTCGATTGCGTAGTCGTTGACCGTTTCGTCGCCTTCTTCAGCACGCACCCAAACCTCCGTGTAACTCTTATGCCGGCGTCTGACGCTCCCGAGCTTCCGCTGGGGTCAGCCGCTCGGGTGGTTCTGCTGGGGTCAACCGTTCGGGTGATTCTGTCGGCGTCAGCCGCTCCGGAGTCTCTGCCGGAGTACCTCGCTCCGGCGGCTCTGACTCCCCTGACTGTTCCGCCGAAGACGGCCTGACGTCCGTGTCGATCATGATCAGTCCTCCGATCGGGTCAAAGTTGCCTACCCGCCAGACCCGTACTACCAAACGCTGCGGGTTCGGACGACCGCCCGATGTAGTTGATCGCCGGCCTGTAGACAGCGCGTACCGCCACCAACAGGGAAATAGCGGATCGCCGCCCACCTCTACTGCGCGTGTGCCCCATTCATCAGCGGGCACACCGTACGAGGGTGGTCAATACGTGGGCGTCAGTGCTCGTCGTAGTGCTCGCCGTGAGCCGCATGCCGGCATCCATCGTGCACATAGTCGACATGATCCCCGTGTGGGACCGCGACATGGCCACAGCCCTCACCATGAACATGGTCATGGTGCTCATGCACCGCGTGGCCGGATGGTTCACATTCGTCGTAGTGATCCTGGTGCCGTCGATGAAAGTGACCGTCGTGCGAGTAGTCGACATGGTCCCCGTGCGGGATGGCGACGTGGCCGCATCCTTCGCCGTGCACATGATCATGTTGGAGGTGCTCGTTGTGGGTTGCGCTGGTCATCGCTTATCACCGCCGTACCGAAATTTGTCTCACAGCTGCTCGCGCAACTGAATTTTAGTCCCCCCGGGTGACCATTACTCAATATCGCGCCGTTGCGTATTTAATTGCGCAGGCGATTCCTGACCTCGCGTTGTGCTCGCGGTCGAGAGACCGGATCCTTGCTGGCCTTGACCGGCGCGGCACTCGGCGGCAGCTTGAGCAGGTTGCCGCGCAGGCTGCCCCGCGCGGTGCGGAAAGTCACCAGAATCCAGGTGAACAGCAGACCGGCGTAGGCGATGGCCGCGGCCACCTTGAAGGCAGGCAAATGCGTATGGGCGCCCAACTGCGAGGTCCCGGTGACGAAGGTGCCGACCGGGAACGTCAGGCTCCACCAGGTGAGAGCGAACGGCATTCCGCGCCGCAGCGTGCGCACTGTGAGCGCGGTGGCCAGGGCGATCCACAACACCGCAAAACCCCATACCGGGACCCCGTAGAGGATCGCGAACGCATTCATGCCTTCTGCGATTTCGGGGTCGACGGCCAGTGCCGCAGCGGCTCCAAGAAGCCCTGCCGCCGTGATGGATTGGCCGAGCGGACCCAGCACGATCCAGAGCGTGGGCACCCGTGCGGAGCCAGAGGTGCCGTACAGGACCAGGCGGCTCCAGATCATCACGATGATGTTCAGCGAGGCCACCAAGGACAATCCGAACATCGCATAGCAGCCGTACAGCATGGTCGCTCGCCCAGTGCCCACCGCCATGTGCGGCAGCAGCAGCGCACCCATCGCGGCCGTCACCATCGGGGGAACCACCGGCATCAACCACCCGCCGAACGCCGCGTCGGGCTCGACGTCGTGCCGGGTGAACATAAGGAACGGGATGCTGACGGCGGTAAATAGCCCACCGACGGTGCCAGCAGCCCACAGCACCCAGTCCAAGTCGACAGCAATGCGCTCACCGAGCAGATCCCTGCCGACCAGCAACGCTCCCCCGCCGACCGTCATCAGCGCCATCGGCGCGGCGCCGTAGAAGTGAGCCATCTGCGGATTACGCGCATGACTGCGCGCCACGGTGGGGTGACGCAACCAATGACCACCGACCAAGACGATCAGCACCACGAGCAGGACGGCGGCGATCACCCAGACCACTTCGGTAAATGCACGCAGCCCCACGACGTGGACGGGAAGGGTGGCGCCGGCGATGGCGACGATCCCGGTACCCATTACCGAGGCGAACCAGTTTGGCCCGATGTTGCCGAGTACCTCGACCCGTGTTTGCGGCGACGGTGCGACGTGCGGGGTTGCGGTGGCCATAGCTGAGAGACCCTACTGCCATCGGTGAAGCACCGAACGCAGATTCGGCGAAGTCTAAAGTCCGGTGCGAGTGCTCACGCACGGCGTAGATCGTCGAAGATCTCGCGGTAGTAGAGGTGTCCCATAAAATGTCCGCCAGGCCTCAAATACAGTGTGGCAGAAGGGATTCGGCCCGCAAGTTCAGGCGGCCATTTCGGATCGAGCAGCTGATCCTCGTTTCCTGCCCACACGTCGACCGGCACCCGCAGATCCTCAGGCGCAAATCCCCACGGCCGGTTCATGACTCGGTACTCGTCGACGACGCCTTGGGGTTGTCGCAAAGCATCCCGCGACATCCTCGCGAAGTTGTCGTAACCCGCTGTCCGCAACACCGCGCCGTCGGCCGCACCAAGACCGCGAGCGGCCAGCCGGCCGTATAGTTTCGGCGCACCGGCAGCCGCGAGCCCCATCGCGCGGAAACACTCCCGTGCGAGCCTGGGTGCGCGCTCCGACAGCCTGCTGTAGACGCGGTCAATCGTCGGCAGACCGTCGAACACTCCCGGTTCGGTCAGCGGTAATGCGCCGGCGATGATCGCGATCCGCGTCACAAGTAACGAAAATGCGTAGCCGAGGGCCGCGGCGTACTGCCCGCCGAGGGACCAGCCCATCGCGGCGAACCGATCAATGGCCAGCATATCGAGCAGCTCACCGACATCGCGGGCCCAGTCCAGTATGGTGCGCCCCGGCTGAGGATCCGACCTGCCGACGCCTGGTCGGTCAGGAGAGATCAGCCGGACCCCGGCCTGCCCAGCCACGGATGCGGCGGCTTCGACGTCCAAGCGGCAGGACAGGCCGCCGTGCGCGCTGACGATCGGGAACCCTCGGGGGTCTCCATATTGCGCATAACTCAGCGACCGGCCGTCTCGCAGGCCGACGAGGTAATCCGCAGTCATCCGGTCACGAACCTGTGCGGGTCGAACAAGGAAATCGGGTGGTCGGTGGTCCGATCGATGACCAGGTCGGCAAGGATCTCGCCAACCACCGGAACGAATTTGAAGCCGTGACCCGAGAATCCGCAAGCCACTGTGACGTCGGCGCACTGCGGGTGCCGGGCGATCACGAAGTGCCGATCGGGTGTATTGGAGTACATGCATGTCGCCGTGCGCAGGCACGTACCCCCCAGCGCCGGCAACAGCTCAGCGACCCGCCCGGTCAGCTCACTGATCTCGTGCGCGTGTACCACCCGATCGATGGTGTCCGGCGTGCAGGGAATCCCTTTCCGGGCAAAGGCGACTTTCACACCGCCGCGGGGTCCGTCGATCGCCGGAAGGCCATATACCTGTATGCCCGAGGCATTCTCGTCGATGAAGATGGGATGATCCTCGAACCTGGATACCCCACCGATCGCGTCCACCCAGTACATCACCGCGCGTTCCACCGTGATCGGCACACCGAAGGAACCCAGTACCTGCGGCGCCCAGGGACCCGGGCAAATCACCAACTGCTCAGCGGAGTAGGACCCACGGCCGGTAGTGACACACACCCCGGCGGCGGCCTGGTTCCAGTCCAGCACCGGTTCACCGAATTGCAGTATTGCTCCGGATTTTTCGGCCAACTCCAGATGTGCGCGCACTGTCAGCTCCGGGCGCGCGAATCCCGCTTTGGCTTCGTAGAGCGCGATATCTCCGGGGTCGGGGGTGAAGTTGGTAAACCGGCCGGTGATCTCGGTGGCGTCGAGCACCTCATGTGGCAGATCCCATTGGCGGCTGGCACGCAGGCTGCCGGCTACAGTCAGGCAGTCCGGCGGGCCGATGAAAAGGCCCCCGGTGATCCGGTAGACGTCGCGTCGGACATCGGCGGCCAGCTTCTCCCACAGCTCGTAGGCTCGCAGCAACAGCGGAACATAACCGGGGTCCTCGAAATAGGTCTGGCGGATGATCCGAGACCCGCCGTGGCTGGATCCCTTGTCGTGGGCGGCCTCATGGCGCTCCAGGCCGAGCACTCGGCGCCCCCGGGCGGCCAGATGATAGGCGGCGGCACTTCCCATACCGCCCAAACCGACCACAATGACGTCGTAACCCGATGTGGCGCTGGTCATGCCAAGTTGCCTCCAGATCCGGCCGACTCAGGAGCGATACCGACTTTTTCGGTGTGAGGTCGCTTCATCCAATCGTGTGCCTTAGCAAGTAGGCAACATGGTGAGGTTCGGCAGGATGTACGGCAGGACCGGCTAGCGAGCCGCTTACACTCCAACCGTGATGCATCCTGTGCAAACGAGGCACGCATTGAACAAACTCCCGATTATGGTCGGGATTGCCGTCGTGCTGGTGATCGCAGTGCTCGCGATGCCGGTCAAGCAAAGGTGCGGTGCGCCGGGTTACTCGTGCGCGACGGCGCTGGATGCCCGGGGCAATGTTCACTACTACTACGAGGTTGAACCGCTCGGCGTATACCTTCTTGAAATCATCACGGGCTCGAATATTCAGTTTTATTACAAGTCGGGCGAGGAGCTCGTCAAGGTTCAATAGCGCTGATCCATGCGGACGTCGGCGCGAACTACGGCGCCGCCAGCACTACTGACATCGAGTCGGTTGATCGTGACGTCATCGGGCATCACAGTCACGGCAATGCCGGTCCGCCGCCAGCCGGGTGCGCGCTAGCGGCTCACGCGGATCGTGATACTGGCCGGCCTAGTCATGGTCAGCAGAGTAATAGGGCGGTGTGTCAAGCCTCCCGGACATCGGCCCTGGCTGTCCCTCCCCTCCACTTCGGATCCGTGGAGCCGACCCAGGTGTTCAGCCCGGCCGCGAACACGGTCGAATAAGATTGGTGGCGTTCGGCCCTATCCGGCATCCGACGACGATGCAAATTTGGGATTGACACGCGATACCGCCGAGCGTTCAGCGTCGCCGCCGGGTGCGTATTCCCATGCTCGCGGGGTAGGAGGCGGGTTGACGCAAGCCAACGACAAACTGACCGAGTTGCCGCTGCCGCAGCTGCTGGCCGAACTGGACAGCTCCGCAGCGGGTTTGACGACAGCTGAGGCGCTGCAACGACTGCAGCATTACGGTCCCAACGAGATCGCTGAGCGCCATCGCAATCCGGTGTTGGAGTTTTTGGGGTATTTCTGGGCGCCGATCCCGTGGATGATCGAGGTCGCTCTGGTGTTGTCGCTGGCTGCCCGGCATTGGACCGACGCGGTGATCATTGGGGTGCTGTTGGCGATGAACGGGTTGGTGGCCTATTTCGAGGAGCACCAGGCGGCAAACGCGATCGCCGCGCTCAAGCAGCAGCTGGCTTCCTCGGCGCGGGTGTTCCGCGAAGGCGCGTGGGTGACGGTGGCGGTGCGCGAGTTGGTGCCCGGCGACGTGGTGCGGGTGCGGCTCGGTGATGTCGTGCCCGCCGATTTGCGGGTGCTCGACGACGTCACGCTCGAGGTGGATCAGTCGGCGCTGACTGGCGAGTCGCTGGCCGTGAGCCGCGGGCACGGCGAGAGCTTGTATTCGGGGTCGGTGCTGGTGCGCGGCGAAGCTGACTCGCTGGTCTGTGCCACCGGCGCGTTGTCGTATATGGGGAAGACCACCGCGCTGGTGCAGAGCGCGGGCACCGTCAGCCACTTCCAGCGCGCCGTGCTGCGCATCGCCAATTACCTGATCGTGATTGCGGTCGCCCTGGTGACGTTGACGGTCGCTGTCTCGCTGGTCCGGGGTAATCCCGTGCTGCAGACCCTCGAGTTTGCGCTGGTGGTCACGATCGCCTCGATCCCGGTGGCGTTGCCGGCGGTGCTGTCGGTGACCATGGCCGTGGGTGCCCGCCAGCTGGCGCGCCAGCAGGCGGTGGTCAGCCACCTGCCCGCGGTCGAGGAACTCGGCGGCATCGACCTGTTGTGCTCGGACAAGACCGGCACCCTGACCCAGAACCGTCTCGCGGTCGCCGCGCGCTGGACCGCCCAAGGCATCCCCGACGACGACCTACTCATGGTCGCCGCGTTGGCCTCGCGCGCCGAAGACAACGACCTCATCGATCTGGCGGTGATCGCCGCCGCGGGCCAACGACCGGCGGTGCGGGTGGACCAGTTCATCCCATTCGACCCAGTCAACAAACGCACTGAGGCGCTGGTGCGCGACTCAGATGGTCAGTCGTTTCGGGTCAGCAAGGGCGCACCTCAGGTCATTGCCGCCATGTGTGACGGCGATGGCGCGGCCACCCAGGTCGATGACGTGGTCGAACGGTTCGCCACCCACGGGCACCGATCCCTCGGCGTGGCCAGGACCGACGGCGACGGCGCCTGGCGGTTGATGGGTGTGCTGGCGTTGGCCGATCCGCCCCGCGAAGACTCCGCTTCGACCATCACCGCCGCGAAGGAGCTCGGGATCGACGTCAAGATGGTCACCGGCGACCAGGTCGCCATCGGGCGCGAAATCGCCCGTCAGGTTGGCCTGGGTGAGCAGATCCTCGATGCTGCCACCCTCGACACGGCCGCAAGTGACGACGATTTAGGTACCCGGGTGGAAGCCACCGACGGGTTCGCGCAGGTGTTTCCCGAACACAAATACCGGATCGTGCGGCTGTTGCAGGCCCGCGGGCACATCGTCGGGATGACCGGTGATGGCGTCAACGACGCCCCCGCGCTCAAACAGGCCGACGCCGGCATCGCAGTGGCCGGAGCCACCGATGCGGCCCGCGCGGCCGCCGACGTGGTCCTGCTGGCGCCGGGGTTGTCGGTGATCGTGTCCGCGATCGGGCTGGCCCGCGAAATCTTTGCCCGGCTGACCAGTTATGCCACCTACCGCATCGCCGAGACCATCCGGGTGCTGCTGCTAATCACTCTGGCGGTCGTGCTCATGAACTTCTTCCCGGTCACCGCCGCGATGATCGTGTTTCTCGCGCTGCTCAACGACGGCGCAATCCTGTCCATCGCCTACGATCATGTGCGCGGCTCACCCAAGCCCGTCAGGTGGGACATGCGCGTTGTGCTGACCATCGCGACCGTGCTCGGTGTTATTGGTGTCGTTGCCACCTTCTTGCTTTTCTTCCTCGCCGACAAGGTCTTTGGCCTCAACCACGACTTGATCCGAACCATGATCTACCTCAAACTGTCGGTCGCCGGCCAGCTGACCATCTTCCTGACCCGCTCCCGCGGCCCCTTCTGGTCACGGCCCGCACCCGCGCCACTAATGCTGGGCGCTGTCATCGGAGCGCAAACGATCGCGACCCTGATCTCCGTCTACGGGGCGGCGATGACCCCGCTGGGGTGGCGCTGGGCCGGTCTGGTGTGGGCCTATGCGGTGTTATGGTTCCTGGTCAATGACCGGGTCAAGCTCGCTGCTTACTACTGGCTCGACCACCACCCCCGCCGCGAACACCCAAACCGCTGGCGCGCCAGACTGATTCGGCATCACGCAGCCTGACTACGTGCGGCCGCCGATACCCGCACAACCGGCGATCTGTCAGGAAAATGGAAGGACAGGCGCAAATGAGCACAGACCGTGCCATCGAACCGCATGCCAACATCCGCGCGTTGCGCTGGTACCAAGTGCTGTATCGGCTCATGTACCGGCTAGGGCTCTGGATCGTGTGGGAACGGGCCGCACCACCGGCTGAGCTGCTAGCGCTGGTCGAAGGGCCCCGCGCGCTTCCGGCCGGGCGCGCCTTGGATCTGGGCTGCGGCAACGGTACCGATACCATCTACCTGGCCACCCACGGCTGGGATGTCACCGGCGTCGACATCACGCCCACGGCGTTGGCCCTCGCTCGTCGCAACGCCGCCGCCGCGGGCGTTGCCCCAAGGTTGATCAACGGCGACGTGACCTGCTTGGCAGATCTCGATGTGGGCGACGGCTACACATTGCTGGTGGACTTCGGGTGCTTTCACACCCTGCCCGACGACCGTCGGCCCGCTTACGTCACCGGCGTCTCCCGCGTCGCCGCCCCGGGCGCGATGCTTTTGCTGCTGGGCTTCCGTCGAGTACCCAAGGCTGTGCCCGTGCACGCAGGCATGACCGTCGACGAGGTCCGACAGCGCTTTGCCAGTGCCGGCTGGGAACTGGTCAACGCCGAACGCAGCGTCCCTGAAACGAGGGCCCCGCGGCGGCTCCGCGACCGTTTCGAATTCCGCTCCTACCAGCTGCGGCGGCTGCCGAGCTGATTGGCTTGCCCGTCGTGAGCAGGATCGGCCATTTCGGCGCCGGCCCTCCTCGGCTGTCAAGACCCCGTCGACAGCATCTTCTGTGCTGCGTGCGCCTTGGACAGTTCAGTCCCAGTAACGTGTGATCCGGTCCTGCGCCGTGTCGGTTTCGGTGGTCGGGAACAAACCAGTGTGCGAACCCTATCTTGGTGTCTTCCCACACACTGCCGAGATCAACGCCGACGAAATCGGCAGCGGTCTCGTAGTAGATCCGGACCTTGTCATGTCGTGCCAGTCTTTTCTCGATGTTTTGGGTATGAGGACGGTTTCGTATTCGGCCTTCGTGGCATGCCCAGGGCATGCGAACGCTGCGACATTGTCGGGAAAGCCGGTTGACACCTCGATCATGAGGTCCTCCCCTTTGCGTGTTCCTGTTCTGTGGGGTATTTGTTCCCGGTGAGGGCAGACCCAGCGAGCGGTGCGCGTGGCCGGGGTCAGTGGCGGTCGCTGCCGGTGACGAGCGAGACAAACGCGCTTCTTCGCATGCCGCCGGCGCCGTAACAGTCACCGCATCAGGCACCCGTTGCTCGGGAAATCCTCTAAGAATCCGCGACTCACTTCCCGGCCGTGCGAGCTTGCCAGAAGGTGCTGGTAGCGAGACTATTGAGGCCGCGAATTCGGCCCGGCCCGCCGGGTGAGCCTGCCCACATCGAAATTCTTTGATTGGGGGCTTCACAGCAAGCTACCGCATACTTGACACCATGCTTCAAGCGACATCGCCGCAAACCCCCGCGGTGCCTGGCGATGCGCTGGGTATGGGCCGAGGCTTGTGATGGCACGCTCTGGCGGTGCTCATCACCGTCATCGAGCCGTTCGTCAGCCCTCGGGTCTCCGCAAAGGACTGACGCGTAGCTTCATGACGCTGGTCTCAGTGGCAGCAGTGGGACTGACCGCAGCGGGCTATTACGTGGCCCACGGCGCACTGGGCGGCATCACCATTTCCGACGCGCTACGCCCAGACGATCCGCGATCCAGCGGCGACAATATGAACATCCTGCTCATCGGCCTGGACTCACGCAAAGACCAGGACGGCAACGATCTGCCCTGGTCCATCCTGAAACATTTGCACGCGGGCGATTCCGACGACGGCGGCTACAACACCAACACCCTGATACTCGTGCACGTCGGCGCCGACGACAAAGCCGTCGCCTTTTCCATCCCGCGCGACGACTGGGTGCCCTTCAACGGCGTTCCCGGATACAACCACATCAAGATCAAAGAGGCGTACGGGCTTACCAAGCAATACGTCGCGCAGAAGCTCGCCAACCAGGGCGTCGGCAGCCAGAAAGAACTCGAGATGCGCGGCCGTGAAGCGGGCCGGACGGCAACCCTGCGCGCGGTCCGCAGTCTGACCGGCGTTCCGATCGACTACTTCGCCGAGATCAACTTGGCCGGTTTCTATGACTTGGCCCAAACGTTGGGCGGTGTGCAGGTGTGCCTGAACCACCCCGTCTACGACTCGTATTCCGGCGCCGACTTCCCGGCCGGGCGCCAGACACTGGATGCTTCCCAGGCGCTGGCGTTCGTGCGGCAGCGTCATGGGCTGGAAAACGGGGACCTGGACCGCACCCACCGACAGCAAGCATTCATTTCCTCGGTCATGCAGGAACTGCAGGCTTCTGGCACCTTCACCAACCTGGACAAGCTCAAGAGCCTGATGTCGGTGGCGCGCAAAGATGTGGTGCTGTCGTCCGGTTGGGACGAGGACCTGATCCAACGGCTGGGTTCGCTCGCCGCCGGCGGTAACGTCGAATTCCGCACGTTGCCCGTGGTCCGCTACGACAACATCGACGGCCAAGACGTCAACATCATCGACCCGGCCGCGATCAAGGCCGAGGTGGCCGCGGCGATCGGCGCCTTGCCGCCGACGACCACGCCCGCCACCACGGCCGCCAAACCGAGTCCGTCCACCGTCGTCGATGTGATCAACTCGGGCAGCATGAGCGGGCTCGCCACCGAGGTATCCCGCGCGCTGAAAAAGCACGGCTACACCGAGGGCCAGGTCCGCGACCGCAATTCGGGCGAGCCGAGCACGACCACGATCGCGTACGGGGCCGGCGCGGAAACCGACGCACGCAACGTGGCCACCCTGCTTGGACTCGACGCCCCCAAGCAATCCGACCCCAGCGTCCAGCCCGGACACATCCGGGTGACGGTGGATACCAATTTCTCGATGCCGGCGCCGGACGAAAGCACCATGGACGAGACGACGACCACCACGACGTCCAGTAAATCCAGCCCGTATTACTACAACGGCACCACCACCTACCCGACGCCCAATGAAGGAAAACCGATTGACGGCGGCGGCGTGCCGTGCGTCAACTAGCGGCGATCGCAAGCGCGGCGAAGCCGGGCGCAGCGGGTCGCCGCCATCAGGCTAAGCGTGCGTACCGCCGTCGATACGGATTTCGGTTCCTGTGATGAATGCGCCGTCCTCGGACACCAGCATGGCGATCACGCCGGCGACCACAGCCGGGTCGGCCATCCCGGCGCCGCTGGATTCCAGCGTGGTGGGCAGGACCGGCATCAGCCTCGAAAACAGTGACCAGTCAGCGTCTTTCGGAATGTATCCGCCGGTGGCATCGGTGATTCCGGACTTGATGCTGCCCGGCGCCACGCACACCGCGCGCAGGCCATCGCGCGCGTATTCGAGTGCCAGAGAATGGGTGAAGGCCTGAATGCCACCCTTGCTCGCCGCATAGGCCGCCATGTAGGGATGGGCGAAGGAAGCCGACGTAGAACTGAAGTTCACGATCGCGCTGCGCGAATTCGCCAGTAGTGCCGGAAGCGCTTCCCGGACCACCAGAAAGGTCCCGGTCAGGTTGACGCCAACGATCTGATTCCAAAGTTCAAGGCTGGTCTCGTGCGTGTGTGCGGCACGCAGGATCCCGGCGGCGTTGACCAGCGAATCCAGGCCGCCGAGCGTCTCCACGGCCCGGCACACGCCGTCGATGACCGAATCCTCGCTGCCCACGTCCATTGGCATCGTCGTGAGGCGGTCAGCGGTTGCTGCCTCGTCTGCGCGGGCCCGAGTGCTGTCCAGTCCGTCGGCGGCGATGTCTGAGGCCACCACGGTGGCACCCTCGTCGAGCAACCGCAGCGCGGTGGCCTGGCCGATCCCCGACGCGGCGCCCGTCACCAGGATCCGCTTGTCCTTGAGTCGCTTCATCTGCTGTTCCCGTCACTAGGCGTGCCCATCATCGTAAGGAGCGGCCCAAAAAGGCTCCAAAAACGGCACAGTGGATGCATGGACATCGGATTTATCGGCCTGGGAAACATGGGCCGGGGCATGGCTGTGAACTTGATGAAGGCGGGTCACCGCGTCACCGTGTACAACCGTTCGCCCGACAAAGCGGAAGCCCTCGTCCAGCAGGGCGCGACCGCGGCGCGCACCGTCGCCGACGCAAGCCATGGTGAGGTGGTGTTCACCATGCTGTCCGACGACCAGGCCGTCGAGGGCGTGACATTCGGTGACCCTGACCTTGGAGACGGCATCCTGGCTTCGCTGGCACCGGGTGCCACTCACGTGTCATCGAGCACCATCAGTGTCGCCCTCTCGGAGCGCCTGGCGGCCGCGCACGCCGAAGCCGGTCAGCGGTATGCCGCGGCGCCGGTATTCGGCAGGCCCGAGGCAGCCGCAGCCGCAAAGCTTTTCGTCGTCGCGGCGGGCGAGCCGCAGGTTCTGAACCCTTTGTCGTCACTGTTTGACGCGATCGGCCAGCGAACTTTCGTGGTGTCAGACCAGCCGTACGCCGCGAACCTGGTGAAGTTGAGCGGCAACCTCTTGCTCGCGTCGGCAATCGAGACCGTCGGCGAAGCCGTCGCGCTTGTCGCCAAGGCCGGCGTAGACAGGCAGCAGTACGTCGACATCCTCACGTCGACACTGTTTGCTGCACCGGCATATCAGACCTATGGCGGGCTGATCGCGCGACAGGAATTCGAGCCGGCCGGGTTCGCCGCCAGTCTCGGCCTCAAAGACGTCCGTCTGGTGCTGGCCGCCGCAGAGCAGCTGCAAGTGCCACTGCCGGTGGCGAGCCTGGTGCGCGACCGCTTACTCACGTTGGTGGCGACCGGTGGCGGGCACCTGGACTGGTCGGCGGTGGCTACGCTCGCCGACCGCGACGCCGGGGCCTAACCGCGCGAAATCCTCAGACCACTCCGCGTAGCCCGTCGGCGCCGAACACCGGTTCCAGCATCGCCGCGAAATCCGGGCCGCGGCGCAAGATGTGACCGCCGTCGACATTGATGCACTGTCCGGTGATCCAGCTGGCCGCATCGCTGAGTAGAAACATGGCCAGGTTGGCGACGTCCTCCACCTCGCCGACCCGCGGCAGCGGCGTGCAGAGCGCGTAATCGGCACTAAGTTCCGGCGACTCGGTAATGGGCACCACCAGGTCCGTACGGATCAGGCCCGGGCGGATGCTGTTGACCCGCACCCATGACGGGCCGAGTTCGTCGGCGGCCAACTGCATCAGGTGGTCGACGGCCGACTTGGTGACCCCGTAGGCGCCAAACCAGCGGTGGGTGTTGCTGGCCGCGATCGACGAAATGCCCACGAACGAACCGCCGCCGCCACGCACCAACTCACGGGCGGCGTGCTTGAGCACGTACATGGTGCCGTTGACGTTGAGGTCGACGGTGCGCCGCCACGCCTCCGAGTCGATCTGGGTGATCGGCCCAATCGTCTCCGAGCCGCCCGCGCAATGCACGACACCGTGCAGCCGGCCGTGCCATGCCGTCGCGGCGTCCACCGCACGGGCGGCCTCCTCCTCATTGGTGATGTCGGCGGGTTCGTAGCGAATCGAGCCGCCAGCATCGAGTGCATCGATGTCTTTGATGGCCGCCGCCAGCCGGTCGGCGTTGCGGCCGACGATCATAACGTCGGCGCCGGCTGCGACCAGCCCGGCGGCGACACCCTTGCCAATCCCACTGCCACCACCGGTGACCAGGTAGGTCCGGTTCTCGAAAGAAAGCTGCACGAGAGTCATCGAACCATGCGCGCGGCTGCGAACATCACTCGGTCACATCTGGCACTTCCGCCTCCGCACATAGACGGCTGCGTGCGGATGCTACGGCGTATCGCGGCGGGCCAGCTTAGTCGGCTTGGCGTTACGCCAGTCCTCGACATCGGGCGGTAGCCCGACCGGGTACCGGTTCTCGTTGTGGGCCGCCCAATGTGCATGCCCCAGTTCGTGAATGTGGAACGCGTGCCGCAGCGCCTCGGTAAATCCCATCGCATCGGAGGCGGCGTTGACCGAGTCTTTGATCAGCATCGCTGCCATCGTCGGCCGCTCGGCGATGCGCCGCGCGAATTCCAGGGTCTTGTCCGCTAACTCGTCGACCGGGAACACCTTGGAGACCATGCCGAGCCGGTAGGCCTCGTCGGCGTCCAGTGCATCACCGGTCAATAGCAGCTCTTTGGCCTTGCGCGGACCGAATTCCCAAGGGTGAGCATAGTATTCGACGCCAGGCATCCCCATGCGCACCGCCACCACATCGCTGAACTTCGCATTGTCGGCAGCGACAATCAGGTCGCACGCCCAAATCAGCATCAGGCCGGCCGAGATCGCGTTGCCCTGGACCTGCGCGATGGTGATCTTGCGCAGATCGCGCCAACGACAGGTGTTTTGGAAGAAGTAATGCCACTCCTGCAGATAGGTCTTCTCAGCGACCGGATCCCGGGTGGCGCCGTTGGAACGAAAGCTCGGATGCTGCCCCGGTCCTGGCTGGCGCTCCAGCAGCGCCAACTCCGAGCCCAGGTCGTGGCCGGCGGAGAAATTTCGGCCGCGCGCCGCCAGAATCACCACGCGGACGGTGTCGTCGGACTCGGCACGCAAGAACGCCTCGTCAAGCTGCACCAGCAAGCCGCGGTTTTGCGCGTTGTGGGCGTCGGGCCGGTTGAGCCAGATCCGCGCGATGCGGCCGTCGTCGAGGGTTTCATAGGTGACCAGCTCATCGGCGTTGGCGTCGGCCGCCTTAGAACCGGCTTGAGCGCCGGCTTGCTCGGAGAGTGTCATTCCGCCCACCTTCTGTCAGATCCGACTTGTTTACACATTACGGCCAGTATGTAAGCGAGTCCCCGCTGGGGTTGATCAGTGACGGCGGGCGGAACCGGCGGGTCGCTGACCGAGCGGCAGCACCCGGTGGTCGCGCGTGAACACCACACGGACAAGGCCAAGCGCGACGACGAGGGTGGTGGCCGCAACGGAGCCGAGGATCAGGAACATCACCACGGCCTGTACGAACACGGCTTGCACCGGGCGCACGCCGGCCAGGATAAGTCCAGTCATGGCGCCCGGCAGGAACACCAGCCCGGTCGCTTTGGTGGTTTCAATCTGTGGAGATATCGCCGACCGCAACGCGACCCGCAGGTATGGGGAGACGGCCTGGCGAGAGGTATGTCCGGGGGGCGAGTCTGGCTTCGATCTCATCGCGTTTGTCGCGCAACTCGTCGACCAGCCGCCGGGCCACCAGCACGCCTCCACGCCTGCCGGGACCGGTATATCGCCAGCCGAGTCGCCCGCCGCGGTGGGCTGCTGCAACAGGCTCGATCCGGAGACTATCGGCTGAGCTGGGGAGACGGCTGCGACCGAATAGAAGCGTCGCCTACAGTTAGGTTATGCCTACGAAATCTGATCCTGGCGAAATCGCCGATGTTGAGCCGGTGGCCGACAGCACCGCAAGCCAGGCCAGGCGGGTCGTTGCGGCGTATGCGAACGACGCCGACGAATGCCGGATTTTCCTGTCCATGCTCGGTATTGGACCGGCGAAACTCGAAACATAGATGGCTCCCGGGCCAGGGCAGTCTTCGAAGAAGACGCCAAAGTCTGAGCACTTCGGGCACTCCGACTTTGTAGTGGTTGCCAATCGTCTGCCGGTCGATCTAGAGCGGCTTCCCGATGGCACCACCGCGTGGCGACGCAGCCCCGGGGGGTTGGTCACGGCCTTGGAGCCGCTGTTGCGTCGCCAGCGTGGGGCATGGGTCGGCTGGCCGGGCGTTGTCGACGAGGAGGTGGACCTGGATGACGAGCCGATCGTCCAGGAGGACCTGGAACTTCGTCCGGTACGGCTGAGCGCCGACGACGTCGCCCAGTACTACGAGGGATTCTCGAACGCCACGCTGTGGCCGCTGTATCACGACGTCATCGTCAAGCCGATGTACCACCGCGAATGGTGGGAGCGCTACGTCGATGTCAACCGCCGATTCGCCGAAGCCACGTCACGCGCCGCCGCCCGCGCCGCGACCGTCTGGGTGCAGGACTATCAGCTGCAACTGGTCCCCAAAATGCTGCGCGAGCTGCGGCCCGACCTGACCATCGGCTTCTTCTTGCACATCCCCTTCCCGCCGGTGGAGCTGTTCATGCAGCTGCCGTGGCGCACCGAGATCATCGAAGGTCTACTCGGCGCCGATTTGGTGGGATTCCATCTGGCCGGCGGTGCCCAGAACTTCCTGTTCCTGTCGCGGCGGTTGATCGGCGTCAACACATCCCGGGGATCGGTCGGGGTGCGTTCGCGGTTCGGTGAGGTGGAGCTCGAGTCCCGCATCGTTCGGGTGGGCGCCTTTCCCATCTCCATCGACTCCAGCGCACTCGACCAAGCGGCCCGCCATCGCAATGTCAGGCGCCGGGCCCGGGAGATCCGGGCCGAGCTGGGCAACCCCCGTAAGGTGCTGCTCGGCGTCGACCGGCTTGACTACACCAAGGGCATCGATGTTCGGCTGAAGGCCTTTTCCGAGCTACTCGCCGAGGGGCGCGCGAAACGCGACGACACCGTGCTGATCCAACTGGCGACACCGAGCCGGGAACGCGTGGAGAGTTACCAGACTCTGCGCAACGACATCGAACGCCAGGTCGGCC
Source organism: uncultured Actinomycetota bacterium (assembly GCA_963784665.1). Lineage (GTDB taxonomy): Bacteria > Actinomycetota > Actinomycetes > Mycobacteriales > Mycobacteriaceae > Mycobacterium. Next base: position 228,448 of record CAWASA010000009.1, on the reverse strand, counting down.
ACATCAACGGCGAATACGCCGAGGTCGGTCATCCGGTGGTGCACTACATACATCGTCCCGTTCCCCGCGACGAACTCATCGCGTTCCTCGTGGCCAGCGACGTCATGCTGGTCACCCCGCTGCGCGACGGGATGAACCTGGTCGCCAAGGAGTACGTCGCCTGCCGCAGCGATCTCGGCGGTGCACTCGTCCTCAGCGAATTCACCGGCGCCGCCGCCGAACTGCGGCAGGCTTATCTGGTAAACCCGCACGACCTCGAAGGGCTGAAGGACACGATTGAAGCGGCGCTTAACCAGCCCGTAGAGGAGGGACGGCGCCGGATGCGGTCGCTGCGACGCCAGGTGCTCGCCCACGACGTGGACCGCTGGGCGAGATCATTCCTCGACGCACTCGCAGAGTCACATCCCCCTGATGCCAACTAGCTCGGATGTGCAAAATCCCATGGTGTTGCCAGCCAAACGCTGTGATACTCGATGCAGCGGCGAAGGGAAGGCCCGGAAGGGAGGGCACTGTGAAGCTCCGTCACGGGCTGGCCGCTGGTGCTGGCATCTTCTCTGCCGTTGCACTGGGAGTCGCGCTGCAATCGGGTGACCCGGCGAGTGCGGTCGCACCACCGGCGGATGGCACCTACTCCTTCAACCAGGCGGGGGTTTCCGGGGTGACCTGGACGGTCGCGGCACTGTGCGATCAAGTAAATGGAAGCCGCTACTACAAGGACTATTCCAACCCGACCATCATGGCGGATTTTTGTGCTTTGAATGTGGTGAGTACGACACCCGAACAGATCAGCCGCCAGGACAAGCTGCACAACTACAGCGGCAGAGCCCGGCTGGTGAGCGGACTCTGGACGTTCCAGGTGAACGTGGCCGACGGCATTTCCTGCCCAGACGGCAGCACCGGGGCATCCACCGAAACCTACGCCTTCGACAACGAGACGCTCAATGGCACGCACACCAGTCTGCACGGCGCCGAATGCGGCCTACAGCCGTCGATGAGCAAGCAACCGTTTTCGCTGCAGATGGTCGGTCCACCGCCCAGCCCCATCCAGCGTTATCCGTTGCGATGCAACGACATTGCGATTTGCTACTGAAGGCTAGATCGGCGTGATGTAGGCGATCAGCCATTGTTTGCCGATTTTCTTGAAGTCCACCCGCAACCGGCTGCCGTCGTAGAGCGGCTGCCGTGACTTGTCGGTCACGGTGCGGTTCAGATAAACCATCACCGACGCCGAATCCCGTTTGGCGGTCATGACTCCCACGCCGACAACATTGGCCTGCACGACCACTTCGCGCTTCTTCGCCTCCGGAATGATCTGCGCGTCAGCGCTTTTCCGGAACTCCCGGCGATAGTCAGGCGTCAACAGCGGATACGCCTCGCTGAGGCTGCGTTCGACGGTCTGGTAGTCGTAGGCGAAGACCTCTGGTATCTCCTTGGCGGCCAGCTGGGGTAACACCGCACGCGCCGTCTCCTCGCCGCGGGTCTCTACCCGGTCCCAGTAGAACCAGCCTGCCGCTGCGGACAACCCGACGAATACCGCGACGAGTAGGCAGCCCGCGACGGCGATCAGCCACCGCCGCCACCGCATCAATTACCCCCGTCTGGATACTTCAGGTCGTAGCCGGTCATCCGCCCGGAGTCGTCTTCATGCACGATGACCCGCAGTCGATACGGCATGGACGGCTTGTTGACTCCGTCGATGTCGGCGACCGTGACGCGCACCGACACCAGCACCGACGCATTGTCGGTGACCGTGTCGATGCCTTCCAGGGCGGCGCCGTTGACGACGGCTTCCGAGGTCGCGTTGGTGGAGCGGAACAGGCCCTTGAGATTCTCGATGTTGTTGTTGGCGCCGAGCATGCCGCGTAGCGGGCCGCTGGTGCCGTTATAGAACCGGTTCACGCTTTCATCGATGTCGTCCTGCTTGTAGCTGAACATGTTGACCACCGTCTGCGTGGCGGTGTCGACGAAACGCTGGTCGCGCGCTTGTTCTGCATTGGCGTGCCGTTGCTGGATGACCAGCATGGCCCAGCAGCCGGCCAGCGCGCCAATCGCCAACAGCGCGGCGGCAAAGGAGACCAATCCGACCAGGGTCCGGTGCGGCTGCCGCCGTGGCGGCGGCTTGACGGGCTTGAGGGCCTTGACTGTTTTCGCCGGCTGCTTCGGCGTGGCCGGAACGTCGACCTGAACCGTAGCTGCCTGCGTCGGCTCATCTTTCGCTGGCCCCGCCGCGCGGGATGCCCGCCGACGAACGCGTGGTTGGGTTGTTTGCTCGTCTACCACTACAGGGTCCATTAAAGAGGCCTTGGATCACGCATGAGGTCCACCCAATTCTCGGCGCTGGATGCGCCATTGACGCCGGGCGCGAAAATACCAGTGCCGCCTGCCGGATCCACAAAGGCTCCGGTGTTTTGGTCATAGGTGGTGTAGGCCGGGCCGCTGGCCTGCGGCTGCGGGCCCTGCGCAGGTCCAGGCGCGGGCGCCGGGCCGATACCCTCCGGCGGTGGCGGTGGCGGCAGCCACTTCGGATACGGGACCTGGGGCGGAACCGGCGGTATCCCCGGCGGCATCCACGACGGGTTGAACGGCGGCGGCCCGCTGTCGTTGGGCGGCGGCGGGTCGAACGCCGGCTGATGCGGCGCGGGCCCGGGCCCGGGCACCACACCGGGAGGGGGCGGCCCCACGATGGGAACGCCCGGATCGGGATCAGCGCCCGGCGGGATATACGGAAACTTGTTGGGCGGCAGCACGTTTAGCCCGTTGGTTACCGGTGCGTCGTAGGGGACCGGCGGACCGCGCCACGGGTTGCGGCCAGTGGGCACGTAGCCCTTAGGGTCACGACACATCTGAATCGTCGGTGCCCGTTTGCCGGGGAACTCCTGGCACGGATAGTTGCGGGCCCCGCGCACGGTGCTGGGATCGTTCTGAGCGACCTTGCAGTACATGTCTTTCGGGAGCTCGCGCAGCGTCTCGTCGGCCGGCGTGCGCATCAACGGCGGCGGCAGGAAACCGACAGCGCAGGGCGGCGGGTCGTTGAGGTCGAGCTTGAAGTCCAGCTTGGCGCCCTCGTCTTGGGGCGTGCCGCCGGCGGCGGTCGTGATCGCGGCGAATAGCGCCGGTAGAACCACCAGCAGGTGCTCAATCGACTTGTGGTAGATGACGCCGACCCTGCCCAGATTGGCCAGGCTGGCGGCCAGCGCCGGAAAAGACGGGCGGATACCGGAGAACGCGGTGCTAGCCTCGTCGATCGCGCTCGGGGCGTTGGCCAACGTTGAGCGAAGCTGCGGGTCGGCCTGACGCACCTCAGAGGTGAACCGTGCCAGCCCGTCAGACAGCGACTTAATGTCGGCGCCGGCGCGAATCTGGGCTTGCAGGAACGGGCCGGCCTGATCGATCAACTGCGAGACTTGCGGATAGTCCGCGTTGGCTTCGTCCACCAGCAACCGGGCGGATTCGATCAGCCGGGCCAGCTCGGGGCCTGAACCGTTGGCCGCGATGAACGTCTCGTGCAGCAGTTCGCGCAACCGGGTGTCACCGAGGCTGTTGACCAGTGTCTCCGCCCGCTTCAGCAAATCGGCGACGTCTTGGCCGATTCGGGTGTTCTTCCGCTCGATCCGAGATCCGTTGCGCAACTTCGTCGATGCCGGCGTGCTCGGCGGCACCAGGTCGATGTACTGCTCACCGACGGCCGACACACTTTTCACGGTGGCGGTCACGTTCGACGGAATGGAAGTCCCGCTGTTCAGCCGCATCCCGGCGGTGACGCCATTGGGGTTCAGCCCCACTGACTCCACCCGGCCGACGGCGACGCCACGATATGTGACATTGGCGTTCTTGTACAGGCCGCCGCCCGCGACGAAATCGGCGCTCACGGCGTAGGTCCCGAGGCCGAACGTCGCGGGCAGCCGCAGGTAGAAGATCGCCATCACGGTCAGCGTGATGGCGGTGATAACCGCGAATAGGACCAGCTGGATCCTGGTCAGTCTGTCGATCATCTGCGCCCGTCCCTTACTGTCCTGATGCCGTGCCGGGCGGAATCTTGAACGGGTCGGCGGCCTGTCCGGACAGGTTGGCCAGTTCGCCGACCAGCAAGTCGGGCGGATTCACGATCTCGCTCATGTGCATCATGTTGGGATCAAGTGGATATGACGTGGTGAAGAACGTCTCACCGAGCCGGCGCAAGGTGAGATCGAAGGTGGTGAACACGTTGAGGTAGTCGCCACGCACGGCCTGTTTGATACCGAAGTTGGGGAACGGGAACGTCAGCAACAGCTGCAGCGAGGTGACGAAATTCTTTCGGTTGTCATTGAGGGCCTTGGCGGCCGCGTACAGGTCCTTGAGGTCTGCGGCGAAGTCCACCTTGGTTTTTGACAGCACGTGGGAGGTAACCGTCGCCAGCTTCTTGAGCGCGGCGAAGGCCTCGACGATGTGGTCCCGGTTCTTGTTGAGCACACGAATCGCTTCAGGCAGCGTGTCCAGCGCCCGGCCCAGGTTGTCCTTGTCGCGCGCCAGGCTCGACGAGAATCGGTTCAATCCGTCGAGCGCGTCGATGATGTCGTTGACCTGCCGGTTGAGTCCCGCCGTTAATTCCGCCAGTCTGGGAATCAGGTCGACGAACTGGTTTTGCCGGCCCGCGACGGCCTGATAGGTCTCGTCGGTGATCTCTTCCAAGGCACCGACATTGCCTTTGTTAACGACGATGCCGAGGGCCGAAAGCACCTCTTCGGTGGTGGGATAACGACCGGTGTTGGACTCCGTGATTTTCGACCCGTCGGTCAGTCTGCCGATCGCCGGCTTGTCCTTCGGGCGAGCTAAGTCGATGTGCATCGAACCCAGCAGCGACGTCTGGGCGACCGTCGCCGTCGCGTTGGCCGGCAGCACGACATTCTTGTCCAGCGACAACTTCACTGCCGCATAGAACGATCCGTCGGACCGCTGCTCGGCTTGAAGACCGGAGACGCTGCCGACGGTGACGTCGTCGACCATGACCGGAGAGTTCTGCGGCAGCGTCGCCACATCGGGCAATTCGACGGTGATCGAGTAGGCGCCACTGCCGTGACCGGCGGTGCCAGGCATCGAAAGAGAATTCAGTCCGTTGAATTCGCAGCCGGCCAGCAGCGCGGTGCCCGCCGCCAAAACGCTGCCGCGCAACCAGATTCGGTTCATTCGCCACCACCGTGGTCAGCCGTCGGCGCTTGGCTCGGCAGGGGGCCGGGCAGGGGACCGAAGGCGTTCCCGGGCCCGGGGCCTGGCGCGGGACCAGCGTTCGTGCCCGCTGGCGCCGGACCCGGAAGAGGGCCGGTCTGCGGGGCAGTCGGAACGAGCAGCGCCTGCAGATCCGCCGGGTTCTGGGCGGCGGGCGTCGACGGGGCACCTTTCGCCGGTATCCAGGTCAGCTGCGGAATCGGGGTAGCCGACTTGGCTTGAGTGGCCGGGGTGTCGTAGATGACCTGACCCTTGTACGCCGTGATCATGTTGAGTGGGTGGAACATGACTGGCGGGTAGTTCACGGCGAGCCGACGCAGCACCGGCCCCAGCCGCTCACGACAGATTTCGGCGCGCCTGTAGTAGTCGGGCGCCCGTGGGCCGCCGGCGGTTTCGAAGGAACCACCGCAGATGAATTGCACGGGGTTGGCGAATTCCGGTATCGACAACAGGCCGTTCAGCGTGCCCTGCGCGGGGTCATAGATGTTGTAGAAGTTGGAGATGCCGGGGCCCGCCACGTGCAGCACTTGCTCGATGTTCTCGCTCTGGTCACTCAAGGTCTGAGCGAAGTCGTTGAGCTTGGTGACCGTGTCGATCAGCGTCGAGTTGTTTTCATGCAGGAACCCTCGGATATCCGAGAGCGCCTTGTTGAGTGTGCCCAGGGTGTTGTCCAGATGGCGCGAGCTGTCGGCGAGCACCTGTGACACCGAGGCGACGTTTCCGGCGAACTGCACGATTTGTTCGTTACTCGCTGACAATGCGTTGACCAGTACCTGCAGGTTCTTGACCGTGCCGAAGATGTCGCTGCGTGAATCCCCCAGCCGCCCGGCAACTTGCGCAAGCTCGCGTAAAGCGTTGTGGAACGATTCGCCCTTGCCGTCGAGCGTGTCCGCGGCCTGGTTGATCGCCGCGCCTAACGGTCCCTGCATCGATCCCGTCGTCGGTCCCAGCTGGACGGCCAGTTGGGTCAGCGCCTCCTTCACCTCGTCCCATTCCACCGGGACCCCGGTGCGGGCCAGGTTGATGCTTCCGCCATCGGGCAGCACCGCACCGCCGGTGTATGCCGGGGTCAGCTGAATGAACCGAGCCGACACCAGGTTCGGCGAAATGATGATGGCCTTGGCGTCCTTCGGGACCTTCACGTCCTTGGACACCGACATGGTGATCTTGACGTCGGAGGGCCGCGGTTCGATCGTATCGACCTGACCCACCGGGACTCCGAGGACGCGGACCTGGTCTCCGGGGTAGAGCCCGACAGCAGACGTGAAATAGCCGACGATGCTCCGCTTGTCGCTTTGCGACGAAAGCACGTACACGCCCCCCACCAGCACCGCGACCAGCGCGATGATGGTGGCGTAGCGCAGCCCCCGGCTGCCGGCAATCCCCTTAATCATGACGACTCCTGCATCATGGCGACTTCGGCCTGATGATCCAGCGTTCCTGGATTAACCCGCGCAGGTAGTCTGCGAGGCTGGCCGGCAGCTTGCCAGGCTGGTAGAAGAAGTCGAACATCGTCGCAAGCAGCGGCGCCGGTATCACACCGTAGACGTTGACGTTGAATCCTGGTCCGGAACCAACCACCTCGCCCAGTTCGGTGGCGTAGGTGGGCAGCCGTTTGAGAGCCTCGGTGATGTAGTCGCGGCGCTCGTTGAGATTGTCAAGCACCAGGTTGAGCTTGCTCAGTGCGGGGCCGAACTCCTTGCGGTTGTCGGCGACGAAGCCGGAAATCTGTGCCGAGAGATCCTGGATCCCCGAGATGAGCCGGCCCAGGGCGGCACGCCGCTCGTCGAGCGCGGCGAACAACTGGTTACCGTCGTCGACCAGCTTGTTGACCTGTTCGGCGCGCTGGGACAACACCGATGTCACCGACTTCGCGTGCGTCAACAGGCTTTGCAGCGCCTCGTCACGGCGGTTCAGAGTGCGTGACAGGGATGTCACACCGTCCAGCGCACCGCGCAGCTCCGGGGTGGCGTCGTGCAGCGTGTCGGTCAGCACGTTCAAGGCCTGCTCGAACTGAGGCTTGTTCAGGTTGTTCGCATTTTGACCCAAATCCTCGAGCGCACCGGCGAGCGTGTATGGCGTAGTCGTGCGGCTGAGCGGAATGGTGGTTGCCCTGCCGCTGCCGGCCGGGCTCACCGCGATGGAACGCTCGCCGAGGATGGTGTCGGTCCGGATCGCGACAAGCGACTGGTCACCGACGGCGACGTGCCGGTCCACGCTGAAGCTGATCTTGGCGCTGTCTCCAGCCAGACTCACGGACTGCACTTTGCCGACCTTGAAGCCCGACACATAAACCGCGTTGCCGGGTGTGATCCCGCCGGCGTCGCTGAAGTAAGCGTCGTACATCTTTCCCTGCGGCCAGAAGGGCAACCCCGCGTAGCCGAATGCGATGAGCACGACGCAGACCACCAGCACCACGCCGAAGATGCCAGTGCGAAGTGGGTCGCGCTCTCCCTTTGCTCTATTTGGCAAAAGCGCACCTCCCCTTGCTGGGATCTACCTGGCCACCGAGCGGCAGCAGGATGTCGCCGCCGGCTGGGCCGTTGATCTTGATCGTCACGGAGCAGAAGTAGATATTGAAGAACGACCCATAGGCCCCGAGCGCGGCCAGCCGCAGATAGTCCTCTCCCAGCTGCTCGATGTCGTTGTTCACCTCGGCCTTGCGGTTGTCCAGCTCGGTGGCCAGCGGCCGGGTGTTCTCCAGGATGCCTTGCAGCGGCCGGCGTGAATTCTTCAGCAGCTCGGTCAGATCCGTCGTCGTCGACGCCAACGGCGGGATGGCGCCCGCGATATCATCCTTGTTTTTGGCCAGCCCGGTGATCAGTTGCTGCAACTGGTCAACACTGGCCGAGAATTGCGCGCTCCTTTGGTCGACGGTTTTCAGTACCGTGTTGAGATTGGTGATCACGTCACCGATGAGCTGGTCGCGTTGGCCCAGCGCCGTCGAAAACGCGCTGGTGTCGGCGAGCACGTTCTGCAACGCCCCGCCCTGGCCCTGCAGCAACTCGATGACAGCGCTGCTGATGGTGTTGACCTTGTCGGCGTCAAGACCTTTGACCACCGGGCGTAGGCCACCGAGCAGCGCATCAAGGTCCAGCGCAGGCTCAGTGTGTTGGGCGTTGATCGTCCCGCCAGGCGGGAGCTTCCGTAGCTCCCCCGGGCCCGACGTGATCTCCAGATACCGGTCGCCGACCAGGTTTTCGTAGCGGATCATTGCGCGCGTCGACGAGTAGAGCGCGTAGCGCTTATCGATTCCAAACTGCACGTCGATGGTGTTGTCCGGGTTGAGCTTCACGCCCGACACCGCACCGACCGGTACTCCCGCAATGCGGACCTTCTGGCCCGACTTCAACCGTGACACATTGGTAAAGGTTGCATGGTAAGTGCTTTCGGGGCCGAACCGGAAGTCACCGAAGATCACCACCAGGCCCGCGGACACCAAAACCATGGCCACCGCGAAGACGCTGACTTTGATCACCATCGAGCGGTGCGATGGGATGCCCGTGCTCGCCATCAGAAGTCATCCCGTTCCGCGAAAGCGCCGTGGAACAAGAACTGCAGCGTCGAGGGTGCGTCAAACTGCAGCTCCGTGAACGGCTCGTACGGGATATTGGCGTTGTCGGTGACCAGAAACGGTGCGCGGTAGAACGATCCACCGGTCTGCTTGGTCGGGATGTCGGGCAACCCTCGGCAGTTCGGACCTCCGGAAGCGTTGACCTGCGGCAGGGACTCCGGATAGGTGTACGACGGCGCACCCAGGATGAAGCTCGACGACGTAAACAGACCCGCTTTGCGGACACCGATCAACGGGGCGAACTCCTTGATACCTCGCTCGATGCCCGCGAACAGGCAGCCGAATTCCGGTGAGTAGTCAGAGGCCACCTTGAGTGGGGCCCGCAACCTGTTGATGGCTTCGATGAAGTTCTGCTCGGCCGGCTCCAACGTGTCATAGGCGTTGTTGGCGAGTCCGATTGTGGCCAGCAGCGTGTCGTTGAGGTTGTTCTGCTGGTCCACGACGGTCTTGTTGATCGTCGGCAGGTTGTCGAAAATTGTGTTCAGGTCAGGGGCGGCGTCGGCGTAGACGTTCGCGACGACCGCGGTCTTGCGGAAGTCCTCCTGCAATGCAGGAAGCTTCGGATTCGCCTGCCGCGTCAGCGTATTCAATCCCGACAAGAGCCCGCCCAGGTCGTCGCCGTGACCACGCAGGCCTTCCGACAACGCGCTCAGCGTTCCGTTCAACTCGACTGGGTCGATCTTGTGCAGCAGATCCATCAGTGACTGGAACAAGGTGTTGACTTCCAGCTGTACCGCCGAGGCGGCAACGTGCGCATCCGGACGCAGGGGGCTCGGCGAAGGCGTCTGGGGCGGAATGAATTCCACCGACTTGGCACCGAATATGGTGTTGCCCGCGATATGCACCGTGGCGTTGGACGGGATGAAACCCATGTCGTCGCTGTTGATGGCCAGCGTCAGCCGCGCCTGGTCACCGGCGAAATCGATGGCCTCGACCTTGCCGATCTGGATGCCGCGGTATTTGACCTTGGCGCCCTTCTCCATTACCAGCCCGGCCCGGGGCGCCGAGACGGTGACCGTGTCGGTCGAGGTGAAAGCCGCTGTGTAAGAAAGGTACGTCAGGACGGCGAACGCCACGATCAAGCCCGCTAGCAGCGCCGCTGCCAACCGGACAGTTGACCGTCGAGATTCGCCCTCTGCCATCGTCCCCCTTATCCAGAGAGGTTGAAGTTACCCGACGAGCCGTACACAGCCAGCGAGATGAACAAAGTAATGACGACCACCACGATCAGCGAGGTCCGCACGGCCTGGCCGACTGCGATACCGACACCGACCGGCCCACCGCTGGCGTTGTAGCCGTAATAGGTGTGGACGAGCATCACCGCGATTGACATCACGATGGCCTGCAGGAACGACCACAGCAGGTCGGACGGGATGAGGAAGGTATTGAAGTAGTGGTCATAGAGGCCCTTGGACTGCCCGTTGATGTACACCGTGGTGAACCGAGCGGCGAAGAACGCGGCGAGCACCGACAGCGAGTACAGCGGAATGATCGCGATGAGGCCGGCGATCAGCCGGGTTGACACCAGGTAGGACACCGAGTGCACCGCCATGCACTCGACGGCGTCGATCTCCTCGGAAACCCGCATGGCACCCAATTGCGCGGTGGCGCCGGCACCGATAGTGGCTGCCAACGCGATACCCGCAATCACCGGTGCGACGACGCGGACGTTCAGGAATGCCGACAGGAATCCGGTCAGCGCCTCGATACCGATGTTGCCCAGCGAGGAGTAACCCTGCACGGCGATGACGCCGCCGGAGGCCAGCGTCAGGAAGGCGGCGACGCCGACCGTGCCACCGATCATGACGAGCGCTCCTGCGCCCATTGTCATCTCGGCAATCAGTCGGATCGTCTCTTTGCGGTACCGGGTGAGCGCGTTGGGGATGTAACGCATGGTTTGGCCGTAGAACAATGCCTGCTCACCGAAGTCGTCAACCGGGTCCTGCAGCCTGGATACGATATTGCGAAGCCGGTAAGTGAGGTCGTAGCTCATCGGGTCCTCACTTCGCCGTCAGTCGCACGCCGATGGCGGTCATCACCACATTGATGACGAACAGGCAGATGAACGCATAGACGACGGTTTCGTTGACCGCATTACCGACGCCCTTGGGCCCACCCTTGACGGTCAGGCCGCGGTAGCAGCCGACCAGCCCGGCCATAACCCCGAACAGCAGCGCTTTGACTTCGGCAAGGATCAACTCGCGCAACCCGGTCAGCACGGTCAACCCGTTGATGAACGCACCCGGGTTGACGCCCTGCAGGAAGACGGAGAACACGTAACCACCGGATAGACCGATGGCGCACACCAAGCCGTTGAGGAGCAGCGCGACCACTGTCGATGCCAACACACGAGGTACGACGAGCCGCTGGATCGGGTCGATGCCGAGCACCCGCATCGCATCGATTTCCTCACGGATGGTGCGGGCTCCGAGGTCGGCGCAGATCGCGGTTGCCCCGGCACCTGCCACGACGAGCACGGTCACCACCGGACCCAACTGGGTGACGGTGCCGAATGCCGTTCCGGCGCCCGACAAGTCGGCGGCTCCGATTTCGCGCAGCAGGATGTTGAGGGTGAACGCCACCAGGACCGTGAACGGGATGGATACCAGCAGCGTCGGGACCAGCGACACGCGAGCGATCATCCACGTCTGATCGAGGAACTCACGGAATTGGAACGGCCGCCGAAATGTCGCGCGGCCGGTGTCGAGCATCATTTCGAAGAACCCGCCGACTGCGCGGGCGGGAACTGCAAGTTGTTGCATCAACTTACGCACCCCCCTCTGCTGCTCGCGGCGAAGCTGTGTGTATCCTTTGCTCTGTCGTCGCTTGCACGCGGCTCGGTGTGAGCCGGATCATATTAACTCAGAATAAGTTCATTGTGTCAATGAACAGCATTTCTCTATCAGAAGCGTTAATTTGCCAGGTCAGAGGCAATCGCCGTGTTTCAAACTGACACAAGTTCTACTTACCCATTCCCCCCAGTCAAGTGGCCAGATACTGTTATTACTCCATCAGACCGACGGCCGAAAAGTTGCGCTCCGGGTCGCGGCCAGCAAAGTATTCCTGAAGCGTTGCGCTCAGTTGCGCAGGCTCCCAAACCGATCCCTCGGCGCTGAATTTATGCTCCGCGGTCGGCGCCGAGACCAGTGTCACCTGAGGGCCGTAGACAATGAACACCTGACCGTTGACTTCTGCGGCCGCCGGGGATGAGAGGAACTGGACCAGACTAACCACGTGCTGGGGGGACAACGGGTCGATGCCTCCTTCCTCTATATCGGGTGCGGCACCGAAGACGTCGGCTGTCATCGCGGTGCGGGCCCGCGGACAGATCGCGTTGGCGCACACTCCGTAGCGGCCCAGCGCCCGCGCCGCCGTCAGGGTGAGCGAGATGATGCCGGCCTTCGCCGCACCGTAGTTGGCCTGGCCCACCGGACCCACCAGGCCCGCCTCCGACGCAGTGTTGACGATCCGGCCGAAGATCGATCCCCCCGCGTCTTTGGCTTTAGCGCGCCAGTAGGTGGCCGCGTCGCGGGTCAAAAGGAAATGGCCGCGCAGGTGCACCGCGATGACGAGATCCCATTCCTCGTCGGACATGTTGAACAGCATCCGGTCTCGCGTGATCCCGGCATTGTTGACCACGATGTCCAGTCCGCCCAGCCCGTCGGCTGTGGCAACCAGTTCGTCGGCGGTTGCGCGTTGACTGATGTCACCGGTCACTGCGACGGCCTTAGAACCGGCGGCGTTGATCTCGTCGATGACGTCAGAGGCATCCAGCGCGGCGGCGATGTCGTTGACGACAACGGTGGCGCCGAGCCGGGCTAAACCGAGCGCCTCGGCCCGTCCCAGTCCCGCGGCCGCACCGGTCACCACCGCGACCTTTCCGGATAGATCGGTCGCGTTCGTGCTGCTAGTCAATTTATGAATACCTCTAGTTTCGGGTCACGCACTCTAGTCTTCGCGCAGTAGCGCCGCGCGCGGGCATTCGGCGATTGCCTGCTCGGCCAGCTGCTCCTGCTCGGGGGGAATCGGGTCGAGTTTCACGACGGCGTAATCCTCATCGTCCAGATCGAAGATGTCCGGCGCGATTCCCAAGCACACTGCGTTACCTTCACACCGGTCACGGTCCACGATCACCCGCACAGCACCCTCCTTGAACCTGGCCTGCAATCTTGCGGACATGCCCCATCAGTATGTAGGTCCACCATAGGGCCCTGATACGTCTGGGGAAACGGTCGCTGGATTCCCAGACTAGAACGTGTTACAACCGGGAAGACGAACGGGTAGCCGTTGGTCGGGCTACGGCTTGTGACGCGGCTTGTGACGCGGAACGACCTTTAACTTCAAGGACGGCTGGAATGCGCATCAGTTACACCCCTGAACAGGAGGAGCTGCGTCGCGAGCTGCGGTCGTACTTCACCACACTCATGACGCCGGAGCGGCGCGAGGCGCTGAGCTCGACACAGGGCGAGGTCGGGACCGGCAACGCGTATCGCGACACCGTTGCGCAGATGGGCAAGGACGGGTGGCTCACCCTGAACTGGCCCAAGGAGTACGGCGGCCAGGACCGCTCCCCGATGGACTCGCTGATTTTCACCGACGAGGCCGCGATCGCCGGCGTGCCAGTGCCGTTCCTGACGATCAACAGCGTGGCGCCGACGATCATGGCGTTCGGCACCGACGAGCAGAAGAAGTTCTTCCTGCCCAAGATCGCCGCTGGCGAACTGCACTTCTCGATCGGCTACTCCGAGCCCGGTGCCGGCACCGACCTGGCCAATCTGCGCACCAGCGCGGTGCGCGACGGCGACGACTACGTCATCAACGGCCAAAAGATGTGGACCAGCCTGATCGCCTATGCGGACTGGGTCTGGCTGGCGGTGCGCACCAACCCCGAGGCCAAGAAGCACCGCGGCATTTCGATGCTGGCCGTGCCGACGACCGCTGAGGGTTTCTCCTGGACGCCGGTGCACACCATGGCCGGTGTAGACACCAGCGCCACCTATTACTCCGACGTGCGCGTCCCGGTGACCAACCTGATCGGCGAGGAGAACGGCGGCTGGAAGCTGGTGACCAACCAGCTCAACCACGAGCGGGTCGCCCTGGTGTCGCCGCAACCGATCTTCCTGGCCCTGCGCGAGGTTCGCGAATGGGCGCAGAACACCAAGGACGCCGGTGGGGCCCGGCTCATCGACTCGGAGTGGGTGCAGCTGAACCTGGCCCGGGTGCACGCCAAGGCCGAGGTTCTCAAGCTGATCAACTGGGAACTGGCGTCGGCGGCAAGTGAAGCCCTGTCGCCCGCTGATGCGTCGGCGGCCAAGGTGTTCGGCACCGAGCTGGCCACCGAGGCCTACCGGCTGCTGATGGAGGTGCTGGGGACCGCGGCGACAGTGCGCCAGGATTCGCCGGGCGCGTTGCTGCGCGGCCGGGTCGAGCGGATGCACCGGGCCTGCCTGATCCTGACGTTCGGCGGCGGCACCAACGAAGTGCAGCGCGACATCATCGGGATGGTCGCACTCGGGCTGCCGCGAGCAAACCGCTGAGGAGAAGGACCACATTCATGGATTTCACGACAACTGAAGCGGCACACGATCTCGGCGGATTGGTCGACACCATCGTCGATGCGGTGTGCACGCCGGAGCATCAGCGTGAGCTGGACGGGCTTGAGCAACGGTTCGACCGCGAGCTGTGGGGCAAGCTGATCGACAGCGGGATCCTGTCCAGTGCCTCGGCGCCATCGGTGGGTGGCGATGGTTTTGGCGCGCTCGAGCAAGTGGCCGTGTTGGTGGCATTGGGCCGCCAGCTGGCGGCCGTCCCGTACCTGGAGTCAGTGGTTTTGGGTGCCGGTGCGCTGGCCCGGTTCGGTTCCGAGGATCTGCAGCAGAATTGGGGGACTCCGGCGGTCAGCGGCGAGAAGGTTCTCACCGTCGCGCTCGTGGGCGAGATGGGTGAGGGGCCGGTGCAGGCCGGTCGTGCCGGCGAGGGCTACCGTCTCACCGGAACTCGTACCTTGGTCGGTTTCGGTCCGGTGGCGGACGCTTTCTTGGTTCCCGCCGAAACAGATTCCGGGACTGCGGTTTTCCTGGTTGCCGCCGATGACCCCGGCGTTTCGATGATCGCGATTCAGACCACCGGCTTGGGCAGCGTCGGACACTTGACGCTGGACGGCACCCAGGTGGACGGCACCCGGATGGTTGGCGGTGCCGAGGTCGTGGTCTGGCTCGAGACGCTTGCCACCTTGGGCCGCAGCGCCTTCCAGCTGGGGGTGCTCGAGCGCGGATTGCAACTGACTGCCGAATATGCGCGCACCCGTGAGCAGTTCGATCGTCCGATCGGCAGCTTCCAGGCGGTGGCCCAGCGACTGGCCGACGGTTACATCGACGTCAAAGGATTGCGGCTCACGCTCACTCAGGCGGCCTGGCGCGTCTCCGAGGATTCCCCCGCTGACATCGATGTGGCCAGTGCGGCGTTCTGGGCCGCCGACGCCGGCCACCGCGTGGCGCACACCATTGTGCACGTGCACGGCGGTGTGGGCGTTGACACCGATCACCCGGTGCACCGTTACTTTTTGGCTGCCAAAGAAGCCGAGTTCGCGTTGGGCGGTGCCACCGGGCAGCTGCGCCGGATCGGCCGTGAGCTGGCGGAGACCCCTGCCTGAAGTTCGGTTGTGGCGACGAGCGTGAAACTAGCTTCACGTTCGTGTTCGAACGTGAGCCCAGCTTCACGTTCGAGCTCGCGAGGGGAGGCAATGAATGACGGACCCCACGGTCACCCAACTGCTGGTGCCGCTGGCCGAAATCGACGATCGGGGTGTGTACTTCGAGGACTCGTTTACCAGCTGGCGTGATCACCTGCAGCACGGTGCCGCGATTGCGGCGACGCTGCGGGAACGCCTCGACCCGACGCGACCGCCGCACATCGGCGTGCTGCTGGAGAACACCCCATTTTTCTCGGCGATGCTGGTGGCCGCAGGAATGTCAGGGATCGTGCCGGTAGGGCTCAATCCGGTGCGCCGCGGCGCGGCGCTGGCCGCAGACATCGTCCGGGCCGACTGCCAATTGGTGCTGGCTGACTCGAAATCGGCTGAGCCACTGGATGGTATCGACCATGTGAACGTCGACTCCGCCGAGTGGGCCGACGAGGTGTCCGCGCATAGCCCCGTTCGCGGGGACGCCGGGCTGTCTTTTCAGTCCGCGTCGCCTACGGACCTGTTCATGCTGATCTTCACGTCGGGTACCAGCGGGGAGCCAAAGGCGGTGAAGTGCAGCCACAGCAAGGTTGCGATCGCCGGTGTGACGATGACGCAGCGATTCGGTCTGGGCCGCGACGACGTCTGCTATGTGTCGATGCCATTGTTCCATTCCAACGCGGTGTTGGTCGGCTGGGCAGTGGCGGCAGCGTGTCAGGGTTCAATGGCGCTGCGGCGCAAATTTTCTGCGTCGAACTTCTTGGTCGATGTCCGCCGCTACGGCGCCACCTATGCCAACTACGTGGGCAAGCCGTTGTCGTATGTACTTGCCACGCCCGAGCAGCCTGACGATGCAGACAACCCGCTGCGGGCGGTGTACGGCAACGAGGGTGTACCCGGCGACATCGATCGTTTCGGCCGCAGGTTCGGGTGCGTCGTCCAGGACGGGTTCGGTTCCACCGAAGGCGGCGTGGCGATCGCGCGTACCCCCGATACCCCGGCCGGTGCACTGGGTCCACTGCCCGAAGGGGTCGAGATAGTCGACCCCGATACCGGCGAACCATGCCCACCGGGAGTGGTCGGGGAGCTGGTGAACGCCGCCGGGCCGGGCCGTTTCGAGGGTTACTACAACGACGAAGCCGCCGAGGCCGAGCGGATGGCGGGCGGGGTATACCACAGTGGCGACCTCGCGTATCGCGATGACGCCGGATATGCGTATTTTGCTGGGCGACTTGGTGATTGGATGCGGGTCGACGGCGAAAATCTCGGTGCGGCCCCGATCGAGCGGGTAATATTACGGTACCCCGACGTGACCGAGGTGGCGGTGTATGCGGTGCCGGATCCTGTCGTCGGCGACCAAGTAATGGCCGCGTTGGTAATGGCACCGGGTACCGAATTCGATCCCGAGAAGTTCCGCGCCTTCCTCGCCGAGCAGCCCGACCTGGGACCCAAGCAGTGGCCGTCATACGTCCGGACCAGCGCTGAACTCCCACGGACGGTGACCTTCAAGGTGCTGAAGCGTCAGTTGTCCGCCCAGGGTGTCGACTGCGGTGATCCCGTGTGGCCAATTGGCCGGTAGCGTCGTGACCGGACCTCAGCGCGCGATTGAAGCGAGCTTCGAGCAGCTGTGCGCCACAGTCCCGGCGACCATTGGTATCGCCATCGCTGCGCCGGGCCGAGAAGCGGTGTCTTCACTCGGCGACTGGTCGGCAGGAGCCGCCTGGTCGACCATCAAAGTCCCGTTGGCAATCGCGGCCTTGCGTAGCGATCGATCACGCGCACAAGGCTTGATCCCCAAGATGATTACAGAATCCGATAACGCCGCGTCCGAGACGTTGTGGTCCCGGCTGGGGGCTCCGGGTGAGGCAGCGCGGCAGGTGCAGGACGTGATTCGAGAAGCGGGCGATTCGGCCACCGTGGTCGAATCGCAACGACTTCGGCACGGTTTCACCGCATTCGGCCAAACCCAATGGACCCTGGTTCGGCAAGCACGCTTTGCCGCGCAGCTGCCATACATAACTGGCGCGGACGCCGTCATCGACCTCATGCACCGCCTCACGATCGGCCAGCGCTGGGGCCTGGCCGCCAAAGGCATTGCCGCCAAAGGCGGTTGGGGACCGGGCGTATCCAGTGGCTACCTGGTACGACAATTCGGGATCGTGCCGACAGAGTCCGGACATGTGGGTGTGGCGCTAGCGGCCGACGCGCATGACGGTGTGTTCGAGACCGGAGTCGATGTCCTCAACACGATGACGGACTGGCTCGTCAGCCACCTTCCGGCACTAGCCGAACAGTGACGGCACCACCGCGTCGATCAGGTGTGGCCCGGGTTCGGCAAAAGCTGCGCGCAAGGCGTCGGCGAATGCCTCGGCGGTGGTGACGCGACGCGCGGGAACTCCCATGCCCTCGGAAATCTTCACGAAATCCATTGCGGGACGTGATAAATCAAGCAGGTCAAGCGCCTTCGGGCCAGGAGTGGACCCGGCACCGACGCGTTGCAGCTCGACCCGCAAAATGTCGTAGGCGCTGTTGTCGTAAAGCACGGTGGTCACATTCAGGTTTTCCCGCGCCTGGGTCCACAATCCCGAAATCGTGTACATCGCCGACCCGTCGGATTCCAGGCAAAGCACCGGACGATCCGGCGCGGCCACCGCGGCGCCCACCGCGGCGGGAATGCCGTAGCCGATCGCACCACCGGTCAGTGTCAGCCAGTCATGGGCCGGCGCCCCGGCAGTGGCCTGGGCAAGTAGCAGGCCGGACGTGTTCGACTCGTCGACGACGATCGCCCCTTCCGGCATCAGCGCCCCGATCACGTCAGCCGCCGACGCGGACGTCAGGGCACCCGTCGGCAGCTCCGGACGCGACCCGGCTGCCACCGGCGCAACCGTCCCGGGAGCCACCTCGTCGGCCAACGCGATGAGCGCATCGGCCGCACCGCTGTGGCCAGCGAGCAGGTGCACCTCGCAGCCTGCCGGCACCAGGTCACTGGGCATGCCCGGGTAGGCGAAGAACGACACCGGCGACTTGGCGCCGGCCAGCACCAGATGCTTGGCGCCGTCCAGCTGGGCCGTGGCGGCCTCGGCGAAGTAAGCGAGCCGGTCGACTGCGGGGACTCCCGCGCCGCGCTCCAGCCGCGTAGGGAATGTCTCGCATAACCAGCGGGCCCCGGTCGCCTGAGCGATGCGCGCCGCCGCAGCCAGCCCCGGTCCCCGGGTGGCGTCCCCGCCCACCAGGATCATCGTGGGTTCGCCCGATCGCAGCACCTCCAGCACCTCAGGCACCAGCAGCGGGTCGGCGCCCGCTGGCTGCCCTTCCGCTGTCGAGACGGGCTGGGCGCCGTCGGACCACGACACATCGGCGGGCAGGATCAGCGTCGAAATCTGCGAGCCCGACAGGCTGGCGGCGATGGCTTCGGCGGCGTCGGCCGCGACGTCGGCGGCCCGAGCTGTTCGGCGCACCCATCCCGAGACGCTGCCGGCGAGTGCGTCGATGTCCGATTCCAGTGGGGCGTCGTATTTCTTGTGATAGGTGGCGTGGTCGCCGACGACCACCACCATCGGCACCCGAGCGCGGCGCGCGTTGTGCAGGTTGGCCAGGCCGTTGCCCAGCCCCGGGCCCAAGTGCAGCAGCACTGCGGCCGGCCGATCGGCGATGCGGGCATAACCGTCGGCCGCGCCGGTGGCAACACCCTCGAAGAGAGCCAGCACGCCACGCATTCGCGGAACGGTGTCCAGCGCCGCCACGAAGTGCATCTCCGAGGTACCCGGGTTCGCGAAGCACACATCGACGCCGCCGTCGACCAGGGTGTTGATCAGCGCCTGGGCACCGTTCATCTGTTCGCCTCCAGTCTGAAAACGCGCTCGGCGTTGCCATGCAGAAAGTCATTGCGGGCCTCGTCGCTGAGCCCGAGTTCGTCCAGCCCCGCCAGCGCGTGCTCGGCGGTGATCATCGGATAATTAGTGCCGAACAACACTTTCCGTTGTCCGGTACCGGTTTTCATGAACTTGACGAGTTCCTCCGGGAACCGCCGAACGGTATATGCAGACGTATCGATGTAGACGTTCTCGTGCTTGCGGGCGACAGCGACCATCTCCTCGGTCCACGGATAGCCGACGTGGCCGCATACGATCACCAGTTCTGGAAAATCGAGGGCCACCTGGTCGATGTAGGGAATCGGGCGTCCGGTTTCCGATGGCCGCAGCGGGCCGGTGTGACCGACTTGGGTGCAGAACGGGACACCGGACTCCACGCATTCGGCGAACAGCGGATAGTAGCGGCGATCGGTGGGCGGCGCATTCCACAGCCACGGCACCACCCGTAGACCCACAAATCCGTCATCCCGTACCCGGCGCCGCAATTCCCGGACCGCCTCCATCGGGCGGTCGAGGTCGACGGTAGCCAGGCCGGCAAACCGTTTCGGATGCAAGCCAACCCATTGCGCAACCAGGTCATTGGAGATGAGGTCTTCGCCGCCCGGACCGCGCCACGCGCTGAGCAGGCCGAAGTCGACATCGGCCGCGTCCATCGCGGCGATGGTCGCCTCGATCGGAATTTCCGTGTCCGGTACGGACCCACCGGTCCAGCGCCGCAGCGAGGCCAACATGTCGCTGCGCAGGAACCACACGGTCGGATGCTGCATCCACACATCGATCGTCATAGCGATCGACTGTAAGCCTAGGCAGCCAGCGCCGCGCGGGCGGCGCTGTGCGTCTGTCGTGCGTACCCGCCGCCGAACAGCACGACGTGCGCCAATAGCGGAAAGAGCTGGTGCAGCCCGATGCGGTTGCGCCAGCCGGGTTTCAGCGAGCGCACCCGCTGGTAACCGGCGAGGACGGCGTCGTGGTGCGGGCAGCCGAACAGCGCCAGCATCGCCAGGTCGGTCTCGCGGTGACCGGCGTGCGCAGCCGGGTCGATCAGCACCACCCCGTCGGGTGTCCACATCACGTTGCCGCTCCACAAATCGCCGTGCAGCCGGGCCGGCCGGTCATCGTCGTCGAAGTCGCCCGCGCGGCAACGCGCCACGACGGAGTCGATCGTGGCACGGGTCGAAGCATCGAGTCGCGCCGCCGCGAGCTCGGCCATCGGAGCCAGCCGCTCTTCGGCGTAGAAATCACCCCAGCGTCGGTGCCGCCGGAGGGACATCGGCAATGGCTGCGATAACGGGCCGAAGAAACCGGGCCCGTCGCATCCGTCGGGCCCCGCTCCGAACGCCGGGGCACCCGCGTCGTGCGTGACGGCGAGTTGGCTGCCGAACACCTGCGCCGCCTCGGGGCTCGGAGTCACCGAATCGAGCCGCCGCAGGGTCAGGCTCGTGGCGTCAAAAGAAACAACCTGCGCGCAGGGCACGCCGCCGTCGACACTCGAGAGCCATCGCAACCCTGCGGCTTCCCAAGCGAAGAAGCCGGTGGGCGCGCTCGGGTGATGCTTGACGAAGTCGGTCACCCCGTGACCGGCCTACAACTCGAAGCGCATCAGGCGGTTGCGTGGGCGGCATGCACGTCGTCGGCGGGCCGCGCCTCCGTTTGTTCCTTGGCCCAGCGGTAGTCGGGTTTGCCCGCTGGCGAGCGTTTCACCTCGTCGACAAGCCAAAGGCTGCGCGGCACTTTGTATCCCGCGATGTGGGAGCGCACGAAGCTGTCCAGCTCGGACAGCGACGGCCGGGCCCCTGGTCGGGCCTGCACAACGGCGGCCACGTGCTGTCCATAACGGGGATCGGGCACACCGACCACCAATGCGTCGAAGACGTCGGGATGGCCCTTGAGCGCCGCCTCGACCTCCTCGGGATAGATCTTCTCGCCCCCGCTGTTGATCGACACCGAGCCGCGGCCCAGCATCGTGACGGTGCCGTCCTCCTCGACCAGTGCGTAGTCGCCGGGGATGGCGTAGCGCACGCCGTTGATGGTCTTGAACGTCTCGGCGGTCTTCTTTTCGTCCTTGTAGTAACCGACGGGAATATTGCCCTTCTTCGCGATCAAGCCGCGTACGCCCGAGCCCGGCTTGACCTCGTTGCCTTCCTCGTCGAGGACGACGGTGCGGTGGTCGATCGTCACTCGCGGACCCCCGCTGCGCGGCGCGTCCTTGGCGACGATGCTGGTGCCGCCGAAGCCGGTCTCCGAGGAGCCGATGGAGTCGGTGATGATCCGATTGGGCAGCAGCTCCAGCAGTCGCTCCTTGATGCTCGGTGAGAACAGCGCCGCGGTGCTGGCGAGCAGGAACAGCGTTGAAAGGTCGTAGTCGTGCTCCTTGTTGAGCGCGTCGAGCAGCGGCTGTGCCATGGCATCGCCGGTGAAGAACAGCAGGTTCACCTTGTGTTCGTGGATGGTGCGCCAGACCTCGTCGGCGTTGAATTCCGGTGCGAGCACGGTGGTTTGGCCCGAGAAGATCGACATCCAGGTGGCCGATTGCGTGGCCCCGTGGATCATCGGCGGAATCGGGTAGCGGATCATCGGCGGATTAGCGGCGGCAGCCTTGGCGAGGTCGTACTCGTCCTTAACGAATTCGCCTGTGGCGAAGTCGGTTCCGCCGAAGAGGACGCGGTAGATATCCTCGTGGCGCCACATCACGCCCTTCGGGAAGCCGGTAGTACCGCCGGTGTAGAGCAGGTAGATGTCGTCGGCGCTGCGCTCGCCGAAGTCGCGCTCGGGCGAGCCCTGCGCGATCGCGGCGTAGAACTCGACGCCGCCGTAGCGCTGATAGTCCCTGTCGCTCCCGTCCTCGACGACGAGGATCGTCTTGACGCCTGCGGTGTCCGGCAGCACGTTGGCCACCCGGTCGGAGTACTGGCGTTCGTGGACCAGCGCAACCATGTCGGAGTTGTCGAACAGGTAGCGAAGCTCGTCCTCGACGTAGCGGTAGTTGACGTTTACCAGGATGGCGCCCGCCTTGACGATGCCGAGCATCGCGATGACGATCTCGATGCGGTTGCGGCAGTACAGTCCGACCTTGTCGTCCTTTTTCACCCCCTGATCGATCAGGTAGTGCGCCAGGCGGTTGGCCTTCTCCTCCAGTTGGGCATACGTCAGCTTCTCGTCGCCGCAGATCAGGGCTACACGGTCAGGCACAGCGTCAATGGCGTGCTCAGCAAGATCGGCAATATTCAGGGCCACGGCCACCAAATTAGAACGTGTTACATTTCTTGACAAGCTCATGCCCAATGTCGACCGAAAGGCGGTAGCCGTGGCCCTGAGTAATCCCGGAGCGCCAGCAAACGAGGAATCCGGCCCTGACGCGCTGGTCGAGCAGCGTGGTCACACCCTCATCGTCACATTGAACCGGCCCTACGCCCGCAACGCGCTGAGCACCGAAATGATGGAAATTATGGTCGAGGCCTGGGACCGCGTCGACAACGATCCAGACATCCGGTGCTGCATCCTGACCGGAGCCGGTGGCTACTTCTGCGCCGGCATGGACCTCAAGGCGGCAACCAAGAAGCCGCCGGGTGAGTCGTTCAAGGACGGCAGCTACGACCCGTCGCGAATCGACGCTTTGCTGAAGGGTCGCAGGCTGACCAAACCGTTGATCGCCGCCGTCGAAGGACCGGCGATCGCCGGTGGCACCGAGATCCTGCAGGGCACCGACATCCGGGTCGCCGGTGAGAGCGCCAAGTTCGGCATCTCGGAGGCCAAATGGAGCCTGTACCCGATGGGCGGATCCGCCGTGCGCCTGGTGCGGCAAATCCCCTACACGGTGGCGTGCGATCTGCTGCTGACCGGACGGCACATCACCGCTGCCGAGGCCAAGGAGATGGGCCTCATCGGTTATGTCGTCCCGGACGGGCAGGCGCTGTCCAAGGCGCTAGAACTCGCCGAGGTGATCTCCAACAACGGGCCCCTGGCCGTGCAGGCGATCCTGCGGGCGATCCGTGAGACCGAGGGCATGCACGAAAACGAAGCGTTCAAGATCGACACCCAGATCGGTATCAAGGTGTTCTTGTCCGACGACGCCAAGGAAGGCCCGCGGGCGTTCGCAGAGAAGCGCAAGCCCAACTTCCAGAACCGCTAGCGCCCCCGTCCGGCGCGAGCTGGGGGCACCACCCGCTCGCGAGTGAAGTCAGGCCAGCGGCGCGCTTGGAGTGAACACCACCGGCATTTTCTCCAGGCCGGACACGAAGTTCGCCGGCCTCAGCGGCAACTCGGCATCCGTTGCCAGTCGCATATCCGGAAGGCGCTGCAGCAGACGTGTTTGCATGATCGACAGCTCCAGTCGGGCGAGCTGGTTACCGAGGCAGAAGTGGGTCCCGAAGCCGAACGCGAGGTGGTTGTTCGGATAGCGCTCGATGTCGAAGCTCTCCGGATCCTCGAAGACCTTCCCGTCGAAGTTCGCCGACTCGAATAGCAGGATCATCTTCTCGCCCTGATGCAGCCGGGTGCCGTGGAACTCAGTGTCGGCGGTGATCGTGCGTGCCATGTTCTTCACCGGCGCGGTCCAGCGCAGCATCTCTTCAATCGCGTTGGGCAGCAGCTTCAGGTCTTTGGCCAGACGCCGGTGCTGATCGGGGTGCAGCAGCAGCTGCCTCGTCCCGCCGGACAGCGTGTGACGTGTGGTCTCGTCGCCGCCGATCAGCAGCAGCAGAACCTCGGTGACGATCTGGTGGTCCTCCAGGCGTGACCCTTCGATCTCCGCGTGGACAAGGACGCTGACCAGATCGTCGGTCGGTTCCTTCTTGCGGGCCGTGATCATGCTCATCATGTATTCGCTGTAGGCCGCGAAGGCATCCATGGTGACCTGGAAATCCTCTTGCGCCGCAGTGCTGCTCAAGGAGCTGACCAGATCGTCGGACCACTTGAGGAACATCTTGCGTTCCTCCGGACGCACGCCGAGCATGTCGCCGATCACCGCCATCGGCAGCGGCGCGGCCAGGTCCCAGACGAAATCGCACTCGCCGCGTTCGCACACCGCGTCGATCAGCGCATCACACAGCGAAACAATCTTGGACTCCTGGTCTTTCACGCGCTTGCGGGTAAAACCGGAGTTGACGAGCTTGCGGCGCAACAGATGTTGCGGATCGTCCATCTCGATCATCATCTCGACCCCGTCTTGGTCGGGTCGGATGCCGCCGGCATTCGAGAACAACTCGGGTTTGCGCTCGGCCTCGATCACGGCCTGATACGTCGACGCGGCGGCCAACCCGTTGCGATCCCGAAACACCGGCTCGTTCTCCCGCATCCAGCGGTAGACCGGCCGGGAGTCACCCGCGTAGAAAGCGCCGTCGGTCAGATCGACGTCTGGCCTCGTCTCTAATTTTGTTGAGGTCATGAGATCTCCTGAGCATCGCCGAATGACATTTGCACGTGGTCAGCTGAACTGGACAGCAGCGCGCGCTTGGGAAGGCCCAGCGACGCAAGCTCTTTCGCGTAGGGGTGATCGCCCAGCCTGATGCGCACCCCACCGAATCGAGTGCGCACACCGTCGAGCGTGTAGTCGAAGGCGGTCTCGCGCGTGACACCGTTGCGGTGCGAGTAGCTGCGCTGCGCCTGGTGGCGCGGCGTCAGCCGGAACGGCAGGCCGCGGCGAAATTCCATGCCCACCACCAGTTGCCCGTCGACGCTGACGTCGAAACCGAACTGACGGCCCCCGCGAATGGTGAAGTCCGCCATGACTTTCGGGTAGCCCCAAATCTTGGTTCCCGCTTCCAACGTGAACTCCTGGTCGACGGGCATGTGGTGAGTGAAGGCGCCGGCCGACTGCAGGGCGCGGGGCCCGCTCGCGTTCGACCCGGGCGGGTTGACCATCACGCTGGTGTTGAATTCGTGGTACTGGTCCAGGTCGCCGTCGATGTAATGCATGAACGTCAGGACCACGATCGCGCGCCCGGGCAGGTAATGGCAGACCTGCAGGCCGCTGTAGTCGATCAGCCGCTGCGCCGCGTCGGCGTCGACCGAGAACATCGCCATGTGCTGGTTTGCCTTGCGGATCCGCACCGGCATCGTCAGTACCGTGCCCGCGATGGTGTGCTGCGAGGCTGTCATCGGGCCAATCTAGAACGTGTTCTATTCGTTCGGCAATACCCTTTAAAACCGGGCTAGATGAGCGTGGCGAGCTCGCTGATCTGCGCGGCATTGCGTCCGTTGACCACCATCATGGTGACGCCCGCGCCCTCCCAGACCTTGACCTGCTCACGGACGTAGTTGAGATCGCCGACGATCGCCGCGTCGTCGACGAGCTCGTCGGGGATGACCGTCGCGGCTTTGTCCTTCTGGTTGCTGCGGAAGAGCTTGGTCACATCGTCGACCACCTCGGCGTAGCCCATCCGGCGATAGACGTCGGCGTGGAAGTTGGTGTCTTCTGCGCCCATGCCGCCCATGTAGAGAGCCAGATAAGGCTTCATAGCTGCAAAGGCGCCGCTGCGGTCATCGGTGATGACGATGGTGGCGGTCGCGCAGATCTCAAAGTCTTCGCGGCTGCGGCGCGCGCCGGGCCGGGCGAAGCCCTCGTCCAGCCACTCGTTGTAGGTATCGGCCATCCGCGGCGTGTAGAAGATCGGCAGCCAGCCGTCGCAGATCTCGGCGGCAAGCGCGACGTTCTTCGGCCCCTCGGCGCCCAGCATGATCGGGATGTCCGCGCGCAGCGGATGGGTGATGGGTTTCAGCGCCTTGCCCAGGCCCGTCGTGCGCTCACCGGTCAGCGGCAGCGGGTAGTGGGGGCCGGCGCTGGTTACCGGCTTTTCCCGGGCCCACACCTGCCGGATGATGTCGATATATTCACGGGTGCGGGCCAGCGGCTTGGGGAACGGCTGGCCGTACCAACCCTCGACGACCTGCGGGCCGGATACGCCGAGCCCGAGGATGTGCCGGCCGCCGCTGAGGTGGTCGAGCGTCAGCGCGGCCATCGCGCATGCGGTCGGGGTGCGCGCGGACAGCTGGACCACCGACGTGCCCAGCCGCACCCGGTGCGTCGACGAGCCCCACCAGGCCAAGGGTGTGTAGGCGTCGGATCCCCACGCCTCGGCGGTGAACACTGCGTCGAATCCGGCGCCTTCGGCCGCGGCGACCAGTTCGGCATGGTCTTGCGGTGGCGCAGCGCCCCAATATCCAAGCTGCAACCCCAGCTTCATAGTCTCCGCCTTTCCGAGGCCGTCCCGACCCGATGTTGAATCCATTCTTAGAACCTGTTCTACTCGATGGCGTGACAGCCAGCTCGAGCAGCCCGACCTTGATCGATCACCCTGAGCCACCACTTTCCGCGCCACTGACGTTGTCCTTCGACTACACCCGTTCGGTCGGCCCCACGCTAAGCAAGTTCTTCACCGCGCTGCGTGAGCGCCACGTCCTGGGGGTGCGCGGATCAGATGGCCGGGTACATGTACCGCCGGCCGGAATATGACCCGGTTACCTATGAGCCGCTGGGCGAGATGGTACCGGTGTCCAGCGTCGGCACCGTCGTTTCCTGGAGCTGGCAACCCGAGCCGCTGGAAGGCCAGCCGCTGGACCGGCCGTTCGCCTGGTCGCTGATCAAGCTCGACGGCGCGGATACCCCGCTGATGCACGCCGTAGACGTGGGAGCCGCCGGCCCTTCCGCCATCAGCACCGGAACCCGGGTGCACGTGCACTGGGCCGACGAGCCGGTGGGCGCCATCACCGACATCGCCTATTTCGCGCTCGGCGAGGAAGCCGAACCCGTGACGGAAAAGCAGGGGGGCGAGCAAGACCCGGTGACGATGATCGTCACGCCGATCTCGCTGACGATTCAGCACACCGCCTCGCACGAGGAGAGCGCCTACCTGCGGGCCATCGCCCAGGGCAAACTGCTGGGCGCGCGGACCGGGAAAAACGGGAAGGTCTACTTCCCACCGCACGGCGCCGATCCGGCCACCGGGCAGCCCACCACCGAGTTCGTCGAACTACCGGACAAGGGAACGGTCACGACGTTCGCGATCATCAACATCCCGTTCCAGGGCCAGCGCATCAAACCGCCCTACGTGGCGGCCTATGTGCTGCTCGACGGAGCCGACATCCCGTTCCTGCACCTGGTCGCCGACATCGACGCACACGAGGTGCGGATGGGGATGCGCGTCGAGGCAGTGTGGAGACCACAGGAGGAGTGGGGTTTCGGGATCGACAACATCGAGTACTTCCGGCCGACAGGCGAACCCGACGCCGGTTACGACACCTACAAGCACCACCTGTAAAGGGCCTACTTGCAATGAGCGCTCGCAACGTTGCGGACATAGCTGTTGTTGGCTTTGCCCACGCCCCCCACGTACGCCGCACCGACGGCACCACCAACGGTGTCGAGATGTTGATGCCGTGTTTCGCCCAACTCTACAAGGATCTCGGAATCACCAAGGCCGACATCGGCTTCTGGTGTTCGGGTTCGTCCGATTACCTTGCCGGACGGGCTTTTTCGTTCATCTCGGCGATCGACTCGATCGGCGCCGTACCGCCGATCAATGAATCGCACGTCGAGATGGATGCGGCCTGGGCACTTTACGAGGCCTACATCAAAATCCTGACCGGCGAGGTCGACACTGCGCTGGTGTACGGCTTCGGGAAGTCCTCAGCCGGAGTCCTGCGACGCACCTTGTCGCGGCAGACCGACCCGTACACCGTCGCGCCGCTGTGGCCGGATTCGGTGTCGATGGCCGGGCTGCAGGCCCGCATCGGGCTCGACACCGGCAAGTGGACCGACGAGCAGATGGCGCGCGTGGCGTTCGATTCCTTCGCCAACGCCCGCAGGGTCGACTCCGTCGAGCCGGCGATCAGCGTCGAGGAATTACTCGACCGGCCGTTCTTCGCCGACCCGCTGCGACGCCACGACATCGCGCCAATCACCGACGGCGCCGCTGCGATCGTGCTCGCGGCCGACGACCGGGCGCGCGAATTACGTGAAAACCCGGCCTGGATCACCGGTATCGAGCATCGCATCGAATCCCCGTCGCTGGGGGTGCGCGACATCACCGAATCGCCGTCGACCAAAGCGGCGGCCAAGGCAGCCACCGGCGGAAGAACCGACAACCTCGACGTGGCCGAGATCTGTGCACCGTTCACCCACCAGCATCTGATCATCGCGGAGGCGATCACGCTACCGGGGAGAACAAACGTCAATCCGTCCGGCGGCGCGCTGGCGGCCAATCCCATGTTCGTCGCCGGCCTAGAGCGTATCGGCTTTGCCGCACAACATATCTGGAACGGGTCGGCCGAGCGGGTGCTCGCGCATGCCACCAGCGGGCCTGCGCTGCAACAGAACCTGGTCGCGGTCATGGAAGGAAAGAACTGATGGCCGGTGCAGGGCCAAACCTCGCCGCGGTACTCGGTACCGGACAAACGAAGTATGTTGCGAAGCGCCAAGATGTTTCGATGAACGGCCTAGTGCGCGAGGCGATCGACCGGGCGCTGGCCGACTCCGGTTCCACCTTCGACGACATCGACGCCGTCGTGGTCGGCAAGGCGCCGGACTTCTTCGAGGGCGTCATGATGCCGGAGCTGTTCATGGCCGACGCCATGGGAGCCACCGGCAAACCGCTGATCCGGGTGCACACCGCGGGGTCGGTCGGTGGATCCACCGGGGTGGTGGCCGCCAGCCTGGTGCAATCTGGCAAGTACCGGCGCGTGCTCGCGATGGCCTGGGAAAAGCAGTCGGAATCAAACGCCATGTGGGCGTTGTCAATTCCGATCCCGTTCATCAAGCCAGTGGGCGCGGGTGCCGGCGGCTATTTCGCCCCGCACGTGCGGGCCTACATTCGCCGGTCCGGTGCACCGATGAACATCGGCGCCATGGTGGCCGTCAAGGACAGGCTCAACGGCAGCCGCAACCCGCTCGCGCACCTGCAGCAGCCCGACATCACGCTCGATAAGGTGATGAACTCACCCATGCTGTGGGACCCGATCCGCTACGACGAGACTTGTCCGTCGTCGGACGGCGCCTGCGCCGTCGTCATCGGCGACGAGCAGATCGCCGATGCCCGGCTGGCCGAAGGTCATCCGGTGGCCTGGATTCATGCCACTGCGCTGCGCACCGAACCGCTGGCGTTCGCCGGACGCGACCAGGTCAGTCCGCAGGCCGGGCGTGACGCGGCCGCGGCGCTGTGGAAGGCTGCCGGCATCAAGAGTCCCATTGACGAGATCGACACCGCCGAAATCTACGTACCGTTCTCGTGGTTCGAACCAATGTGGTTGGAAAACCTCGGATTCGCCGCCGAAGGCGAGGGTTGGAAACTCACCGAAGCCGGCGAGACCGCGATCGGCGGACGGCTTCCGGTGAACCCATCGGGTGGCGTGCTGTCGTCGAACCCGATCGGCGCCTCGGGCCTGATTCGTTTCGCCGAGGCGGCCATTCAGGTGATGGGCAAGGGTGGGGATCATCAGGTTCCTGGCGCGCGAAAGGCGTTGGGGCACGCCTACGGTGGCGGCTCCCAGTACTTCTCCATGTGGGTGGTCGGCAGCGACAAGCCTGAACCTGAAAAGGTCGGCGCATGACCCACGCCGACAGCAAAACAAAGCACCCTGCGCACGAGGCCGGCCGCCGTTCGCGTGAAGCGGTCACGGCCAGAGACAAAGAAGCGTGGCTGGCAGTGTTCGCCGACGACGCCATTGTCGAGGACCCCATCGGGCCGTCGGCCTTCGACCCGGAAGGCAAAGGGCACCGGGGCCGCGACGCGATCTCCGCCTTCTGGGACCTCGCCATCGCCAACACCACCAAGATCGAGTTTCATTTCCGCGACACCTACCAATGCGGCAACGAGGAAGCCAACGTCGGGCACATCCTCATCACTACGGGCGATTATCAGGTCACCGCGGAAGGCGTCTTCACCTATAAGGCCAACGACGAGGGCCAGCTGGTTGCCCTGCGCGCGTACTGGGAGATGGACCGCGCGGCCGCGAGCACGCGGAAGGTCTCCACATAAGCAGCTAACGGCTCCGATTCTGCCGACAGTTGCCTTGTCTGGTGTCACCCTTATTTCTGTGTCCGACAAGCACGCCGTTCTCATCCACGGCTCGTGGAGCCGCGGGGAACAATGGGCCCCCGCCCGAGCCGCCCTTCAGGAACGTGGCTTCACGGTGCACACGCCGACCCTGCGATATCACGAACTGCCTTTGCACCAGGGAGCGGCGAAGATTGCGCCGCTGAGCATCCGTGACTACTTAGACGATTTGGTCGCATTGGTCGCCTCGTTGGACTCCGCGCCGCTCCTGGTCGGGCACTCAATGGGCGGTCTTGTGGTCCAGCTGGTCGCCGCCCACACCGCGCATGCCGGCTTGATCGCCGCCTGCCCGTCGCCCGTAGGCCCCTCGGGTCTGAACCCAACGACGCTCGGGATTGCACTGGCACATGCTCTGAAGCCGCGGCCATGGGCCAAGCCCGTTTATCCCCCGAGGTGGCAGCGGTTTTGGCAGGGAGTCGCGGGCGCCCAGAGCGAGGAAGTTGCGCGCGAGGCGTTCGACAATCTGGTCTGCGAATCCGGGCGGGTGGTGTTCTTCGAACTCGCTATGCCGTGGCTAGACCGAGCCAAGGCCGCAAGAGTGGACCACAGCGCGATTGCGGGACCGGTACTTGTCATCGCGGGCGGGAACGACCGCATCGTGCCGCCGCGGTTAGCACGCCGGACCGCGGGCCGGTATGCGAATGCGACGTACGTCGAGATTCCGAGGTCCGACCACCTGGTTTTCCACGGTGAGGCGTTACCCATCACCATGGGCCACATCGACGATTGGATCGCAAAGCACGACGTATTCGCCAACACCTGACGCGGAGATCGCCAGGTTCAGTCAATCCGTTCCAGCCCGGCCAGATGCCGCTGCGCGAGGTCGCGATAGGCCTGCGGGTTCAGATTGACCCACATTTCCGCGCCCGTTCCGGCGATGGGTCCCTTCACCTGGGCCGGTGCGCCGACCGCCAGCACTCCGGCCGGAATGTGGGTCCCCGCCACCACCAGCGAATGAGCAGCGATCAAGCTGCGCGCGCCGATTATTGCGCCGTCGAGGACCGTGGCGTGGTTGGCGATCAGCGCCTCGGGCCCGACGTGCACCCCGTGAATGACGCACATATGCGCCACCGTCGCGCCAGGACCGATGTCGACCGGGATACCGGGCGGCGCGTGCAATACCGATCCGTCCTGCACATTGGCGCCCTCCCGCACAACGATGGGACCATAATCGCCGCGTAACACGGCGTTGAACCAGACTGAAGCGCCGGCCTCCACCGTGACGTCGCCGATCAGAGCGGCGGTCGGGGCCACAAAAGCGGTGGGGTCCACCCGCGGCGACCGACCCTCGAAAGCAAACAGCGGCATCGTTTAGATATACGCCCAGCACGCATATGCCGTGGCCAGACTCGCCGTCGTTGCGCTTGCCCGCCGCAAAACTGTAACGTGTTCTAGTTAGGGGCCATGAGTTGGAGGTGACAGGTGAATACCGACACCAATGCGGTCGGCATCCGGGAAATCGATTCCGGCACCTTGCCGACCAGGTACGCCCGGGGCTGGCATTGCCTGGGCGTCGCGAAGGACTACTTGGACGGAAAGCCGCATTCGGTTGAGGCCTTCGGCACCAAGCTGGTGGTTTTCGCCGACTCACACGAGGATCTGAAGGTTCTCGACGCGTACTGCCGGCACATGGGCGGCGACCTCACCCAGGGCACCATCAAGGGCGACGAGATCGCCTGCCCGTTCCACGACTGGCGCTGGGGTGGTGACGGCCGCTGCAAATTGGTGCCGTATGCCAAGCGCACGCCTAAAACGGCGCGGACCCGGTCGTGGACAACCGATGTGCGCGGCGGCCTGCTGTTCGTTTGGCACGACCACGAAGGCAATCCCCCGGACCCCAAAGTGAGGATCCCGGACATTCCCGAGGCCGCCAGCGACGAATGGACCGAGTGGCGGTGGAACAGCATCCTCATCGAAGGATCCAACTGCCGCGACATCATCGACAACGTCACCGACATGGCCCACTTCTTCTACATCCATTACGGGCTACCGACGTACTTCAAGAACGTCTTCGAGGGCCACATCGCCTCGCAGTACCTGCACAACGTGGGCCGGCCGGACGTCAACGACCTGGGGACCGCCTATGGCGAAGCGCACCTTGATTCGGAGGCGTCATACTTCGGGCCGTCATTCATGATCAACTGGCTGCACAACAGCTACGGCGGCTACAAGGCCGAGTCGATCCTGATCAACTGCCACTACCCGGTGACCCAAAACTCATTTGTGCTGCAGTGGGGCGTCATCGTCGAAAAGCCCAAAGGCATCGACGACAAGATGGTCGACAAGCTGGCCAAGACGTTCACCGAAGGCGTCAGCAAGGGCTTCTTGCAAGATGTTGAAATCTGGAAGCACAAGACCAGGATCGACAACCCCCTGCTGGTCGAGGAAGACGGCGCCGTCTACCAGATGCGTCGCTGGTATCAGCAGTTCTATGTCGACGTCGCGGACATCACACCGGAGATGGTGGAGCGCTTCGAGATCGAGGTGGACACCACGCGCGCCAACGAGTACTGGAATGCCGAGGTCGAAGAGAACCTGAAGGCCAAGGAATCCGTTGTGGCCGAATCGGTTACCGATGACGTGCCGGCCGAGCAGCACTAACGACGATGTTCGACGATCAGCCGGCGGTGCCCGACGTCGATCGGCTCGCGCGATCGATGTTGTTGCTGCATGGCGATCATCATGATCACGACGAGCGACCGGCCCGCCCTGGCCGCCAGGGCGATGCTCGTTCTCGTTTAGCGTCGAAGTCAAGGGATTTCGCTAACGACCCGCAACGTGCTGCCGCGGTTGCAGAAGCCACCCGCGTCGACCGCGAGCGCTACCTCACCTCGGGCCTGCTGCCCGTGGATTGCCGGTTCTGCCACATCACGGTCACCGTCAGGAGACTGGGACCGGGTCACACCGCGGTGCAGTGGAACACCGAAGCGTTGCAGCGCTGCGCGTATTTCGCCCAAGTGCGTGAATCCGGAGGAGATACCGCCCGCACCAAATCATGCCCAAAACTCAGCGACAGCATTGAGCACGCGGTCGCGGAGGGCTACCTGGGCGACGCCGTGCCAGACGACGACTGATCACAGTCCGGCGAACCGCTC
Source organism: uncultured Actinomycetota bacterium (assembly GCA_963784665.1). GTDB lineage: Bacteria > Actinomycetota > Actinomycetes > Mycobacteriales > Mycobacteriaceae > Mycobacterium. The sequence continues at coordinate 194,975 of CAWASA010000009.1, read as the reverse complement.
CTTGACGGTCTCGACAGATAACCCGTAGTCGGCCAGCGAGTACGTGTGTTTGGGCGCCCGCTCGCCAGACTGGCTTTCGGCGTGGCTCTCCTCCATGGCTTTTCGACTCTCGTCGGTCAGCGTCAGACCGAAGTGCCGGTAAATGTCGGCCACCGTGCCTATCGGGTCGGCGATCAGATCGCGGTAGTCGACGTCGTAGAACTGACCCGGATCATATTTGGCCCGTGCGGTGTTGAAGCGCTCCAATCCACGCGACCAGGTTTCCATCGAGTCAGCACCGATCTGGGCACCGACGAACGTCGTTGACCACCCCTCGGCTGTGTGCTGCGCCAGCGAACACATCGAGGCCATAATGGTCTCAACCGGCCGATGGGTCTGCACTACCAGCGCGTCGGGATAGGTCGCCATCAAGGCGTCCAACGCAAACAGATGGCTGGGGTTCTTGAGCACCCACCGCTTGTCGGCGTCGTTAAGTCCGATTAGCTGAAGGTTCTTGCGGTGCCGCCGATATGACGGCGTCCAGTCCTGCTGCGAGAGCCACTGCGCGTAACTGGGGATATGCGCCAGCGTCTCGTAGGACACCGAATGGAGCGACTGCCGCAGCAGCTGCCAGCATTCCTCCAGCTCGTATGCGGCCATGAAGTGCAGACCGGTATACCCGGGGTTGTCCTGGTGGTGCTGCGTGAATTGCGCGTCGAGTTGGCGATAGAACGGATTTGATTCCCAGGTTTCGCGCGGCGGACGTGGCTGCGGGAACTCGGCCAACCACATGTGCAAACCCTGGTGCGCGGGGTCGGCGCCCAGTAGCCGGTGAAGCGCCGTGGTTCCGGTGCGCACCAGCCCGGTGACGAAGATCGGCCGTTCGATCACGACGTCGGCGTGCTGCGGGTGTTGCTTCCATGCGGCCTCAGACAGCAACCTGGCGACTAGCGCGCCGCGCAAGAAGAACCGATTCATCTTGCTGCCCAACACCGTCAGGCCGGCTTCACGCCGGTAGGCGTCGAGCAGCACCTCCAACGCCTCGAGATAGTTGTCGTCGTCGGTGCCGAAATCGTCCAGCCCAACCAGCTTTGTGGCCGAAGCGTGCAGTTCGTCGACGGTTCCGACGTCGGTGCGATCGGCCATCAGGTGTGGTACTCGCCGCAGTTGACGTCCAGGGTTTGTCCGCTGATGCCGCTGGACAGGTCACTGGCCAGGAAAAGGATCGCCGACGCTACCTCGTCCTCGGTGGGCAGGCGCTTGAGGTCGGAGTTCGCCGCCGTGGCCTGGTAGATCTGGTCTACCGTGGTGCCGTACTTGCCGGCTTGGTGCTCGAAGTAGCCCTGCAACGTGTCGCCCCAGATATAGCCCGGGGCAACGGAATTGACACGGATGCCTTTCTCGCCGAGTTCGGTGGCCAGCGACTGTGACATGGCCAGCAGAGCCGACTTGGCCATCTTGTAGGCGCCGTATTTAGCTTGCGAGTGACGCAGCACCATGGAGTTGACGTTGACAATCGATCCGTGCGACTCCTCCAGCGCCGGCGTGAAGGCCTGGATGAGCCGCAACGCCCCGAGCGCACTGAGCTCGATCGCGTCACGGATGTGCTGAAAACTGGTGCCGGCCAAGGGTTTCATCGACGGCACCCGGAACGCATTGTTAACCAGCACGTCGACCTTGCCGTAGGTCGCCATGGTGGTCTCGACGAGGTAAGCCACCTCCTCGTCGTCGGTGATGTCGGTGCGCACCGCCAAGGCCTTGTGTCCGGTGTCGTTGACCTGTTTAGCGACGGCATCCAGGCGTTCGATCGTGCGGGCCGCCAGCACCAGGTCAGCACCCTCGCGTGCACACCGGTGCGCCAGCGTGGTACCGAGCCCCGGCCCGACACCACTGATGACGACCACCTTGTCCTTGAGCATCTCTGACATTGTCACCCCAGCATCCTGGCCGCAATTTGCTGTTGCCGCAAAGCTATTCGCGCACGCCATTCGTCATCGGAGATCTTATTGTGTTCGAAGTACGGCAGCGTGGCCGGTATTGCGTCGAAGTCCACCAGCTCGACGGTGGGACCGTCGGCTTCGGTGAGTTGACGTGATACTCGTTGCCAGCGGAACTGCAAGAAAGCCCCGCCGATGGCCGAGTGTCTCGACCCAGTTGGTCACGCCCGGATTCTGGTCGGCGACGACGATGCGCACCTTGCCGTCCGGATCCGCTTGGGCCTGGGTGTTGTTCAGCGATGTCTGGTGGTTGATGTAGTCCAGCGAGATGTACCACAAGCTGCCCAGCTGGAAGCCGAGGTAGGGAGCATCGGAGACCGGGATGGTGATCACCAGCGCTTGGTCGGGCCGCAGGTCGAAGTGGCCGGCCGACGAGTACTGGGTCGCCAGGCCGCCCGGCGTCAACCGGGGCGCGACCATGGTGTTGACCGGGATGTCGAGATAGAACCACTGCGGGAACTGCAGCCAGGTTTTGACCCGGGTCACGAGTTGCTTTGCGGCTGTGGCGTAACGCTTTTCGATGGTCTCGCGGGTCAGCGGTGGCGGCGCGGTGCCCGCGGTGTCCAGTCTGGAAATCGCCAGTGTGCCGCGCTGAGCCGACCAGTCGCCATACACCTCGCGGATCACCAATTGGCCCGGGGCCGGTTCGGCCTCACCCGCCACTCGAAGCTGCCGTCCTCGGCGATCTCAAGCTCTCGGTCGTCGAACGCGGCCTGGCTGGCAGGCACATTGTCGTCGGTGTACTCACCACCGAGCAGCTGAAAACTCAGGTCGGTGGTGGTGCCCCGCCTGCCGGTGACGACGTAGTCGTGGCCGGCGTGCACTCGGGTGCCGAAGTAGAGGGTGTCGGGGTTGTCCAGGCCCATCTTGGTGAACGGGCCGGTACCTGACTGCAGGAACGGGTGGTCGCGCTCGTAGTCGAAGGCCAGATGCATGCAGCCGGCAATACAGCCCGCCAAGTACTGCAGTCCTTCGAGCAGGTCGGCTTCGGTCTCGATGTGCGGTGCGGCGGCCACCAGTTGCTCGGCCTCGGCGATGGCGGAGGTGAGGGGGTCAGAGAACACGCCTAGACGCTAGAACGTGTTCTACTTTTTCGTCAATGGCGAACGTTCCCGCGCGTCGGCCGGGGCGTTCAAAGACGAGGCCCGCTCACTACGGTGCGCACTGCTGGGACAGGTCGATCAGATGCTGCCGCACGTCCGGATGCCGATTCAGGTAGTCCATGACGTTGCCGTTATCACCCTCCGCCTGCGACTTGGCGATCAGCTGCTGGTGGAGGTCGGGATGCCGCTTCAGGTACGAGTCGATGGAATTACCCACGGTCTGATCACACTGGGGAGCCGCATTGGCCACTGGCAGCGCGATCACGGTCGCGGCGGTAGCAGTTAGCAGTCCCCCGGCGAGCAGGCCGTACAGTCCGCGGCGGCGGGGGCCGACTGTCTTGGATGTCATGCTCATGCGCGCCAGATTACTCGCGGTACCTTTGCGCAACCGGTGCGCGCAGGCTGCCGCTAGGGGCGGGCTATTGCGTGGCCGCGGCGCCGCTTTCTTGCTCGCGCTTGATTTCCAGCGCGATGTCGATGAGTTGGTCTTCCTGGCCGCCGATGAGTTTGCGCTGACCGGCCCGGTGCAGTAGCTGGTGGGCCGGCACGCCGTAGCGCTCGGACTGGCGGATGGCGTGCTTGAGGAAGCTCGAATACACCCCGGAGTAGCCCATGATCAGGGCGTTGCGGTCCAGCAGGCACTCGGCGGGCATGGCCGGGGCGACCACCTCTTCGGCGGCGTCGGCGATGTCGAAGAAGTCGATACCGGTCTTGACGCCGATCTTGTCGAACACCCCGATGAGCGCCTCGACCGGTGCGTTGCCCGCGCCGGCACCGAACCGGCGACACGAGCCGTCGATCTGCTTGGCGCCGGCGCGGACGGCCTCCACCGAGTTAGCCACGCCCAGGCCCAGGTTCTCGTGGCCGTGGAAGCCCACCTGGGCGTCGCCGCCGAGTTCGGCCACCAGCGCCGCCACCCGGTCCCGCACCCCCTCCAAGACCAGCGCCCCGGCCGAATCGACGACGTACACGCACTGGCAGCCGGCGTCGGCCATGATGCGGGCCTGGGCCGCCAATTTTTCCGGCGAGATGGTGTGCGACATCATCAAGAACCCGACGGTTTCCAGTCCCAGTTCCCGGGCCAGGCCGAAGTGCTGGATCGACACGTCGGCCTCGGTGCAGTGTGTGGCTATCCGACAGATCGACCCGCCGTTGTTCTGGGCCTCCTTGATGTCCTCCTTGGTGCCCACTCCGGGCAGCATCAGAAAGGCGATCTTGGCCTCTTTGGCGGTCTCCGCTGCAAGCTTGATCAGCTCCTGCTCGGGCGTCTTGGAGAACCCGTAGTTGAAGCTCGAGCCGCCCAGCCCGTCGCCATGCGTCACCTCGATGACCGGCACACCCGCGGCGTCCAAGGCAGCCACGATGGCACCGACCTCGTCCTTTGTGAACTGGTGGCGCTTGTGGTGGGAGCCGTCCCGAAGGGAGGTGTCGGTCAGCCGGACGTCCCAGACCGGGTTGAAAAAGATGTCGGTACTCATTGGCGCCACTCCTCCATCCCGGCCTCTATCCTGGCCAAGCCGGCATCATCGTCATCGGCGCGGCTCATGCCTGCACTCCGCCCGCCGTCGCGGACAAGGATTCTTTGGCGATCTCCTCGCCGACCTTGGTGGCCGCCGCGGTCATGATGTCCAGGTTGCCCGCATACGGCGGCAGGTAATCACCGGCGCCCTCGACCTCGACGAACGTGGTGACCACGGCTTGCCCGCCCGAGTTGAGTGACGGCTCGTCGAACTGCGGCTCATTGAGCAGCCGGTATCCGGGCACATAGGTCTGCACCTCGGCCACCATGTCGTGGATGGATTTGGCGATCGCATCACGGTCGGCGTCCTCGGGGATCGCGCAGAAGATGGTGTCGCGCATGATCATCGGCGGGTCGGCCGGGTTCAAGATGATGATCGCCTTACCGCGTTTAGCGCCACCGATGGTTTCGACACCTCTACTGGTGGTCTTGGTGAATTCATCGATATTGGCTCTGGTGCCCGGGCCCGCAGACACCGACGACACCGACGCCACAATCTCGGCATATGGCACCCCACCTTGGTCTGCGACCGCCCGAGACACCGCGTACACGATCGGGATGGTCGCTTGTCCCCCACAGGTGATCATGTTCACGTTCGGCGCATCCAAATGCTCACGCAGGTTGGCCGGCGGGATCACCGCCGGGCCCACCGCGGCCGGCGTCAGATCGATGGCCCGGATCCCGGCGGCCGCGTACTTCGGCGCCGCGTCTCTGTGTACGTAGGCGCTGGTCGCCTCGAACACCAGGTCGGGTTTCTCCGACTGCGCCAGCAGCCAGTCGACCCCTTCGTGAGTGGTCTCCAACCCCAGGTTGCGGGCCCGTGCCAAACCTTCGCTTTGCGGGTCGATACCCACCATCCAGCGCGGTTCCAGCCAGTCCGATCGCAGCAGTTTGTAGAGCAGGTCAGTGCTGATATTTCCCGACCCGACAATGGCCACACTTGCCTTCGACGGCATGTTGCTCCTTATTCGAACGACAATCGAACCGACCCCAGCCCCGTGAAGTCGGCGACAAACTTGTCGCCGGCACGCACGTCGATCGCCCGTGTGCACGATCCGGGAAGCACCAGGTCACCTTTTTGCAGCCGCACTCCGAAGCTTTCCACCTTGCGGGCCAACCACGCCACCGCGGTGACCGGATTGCCCAGCACCGCGTCGCTGCGGCCCTCGGCCACCACCTCGCCGTTGCGGGTCAGCACCGCCTCGATCGTCTTGACATCGACATCGGCCGGCGATACCCGCGCTGCGCCCAGCACGAAGCCCGCCGACGAGGCGTTGTCGGCGATGGTGTCGCACAGCGCTATCTTCCAGTCTTTGATCCTGGTGTCGATCAACTCGATCGACGGGACCAGAGCCTCGGTCGCCGCCAGCACGTCGTCCTCGGTGCACCCCGCGCCCGGTAGGTCCGCGGCCAGGATGAAACCGACCTCCACCTCTACCCGCGGATACAGGTATCTGGCCGCCTTGACCGGGGTGTCTTCGAACACCGCCATCTCGTCGAGCAGATGCCCGTAGTCCGGCTCGTCGACGCCCATCATCTCCTGCATGGCCAACGACGACAGCCCCACCTTGTGGCCCAGCACCCGGGCCCCTTCGGCGACGCGCTGGCGGATATTGATCAGCTGGATCTCATAGGCGTCGACGACGTCGATGTCGGGGTAGGCGGTCGTCAGTGCGGCGATAGGCTCACGGCTCCGCTCAGCCTGGGCCAACTCGGCGGCCAGCTCATCGCGGGTCGCAACACTGAGCATTTACCGAAGTCCCCTCGTCCGTGTGACCGGGTCGGTAGCGCCCGACCCGAGCAATTCTATAACGTGTTCTACATGACAGCACAGGAGCTCGATGTCGTCGTGGTCGGCAGCGGCGCAGCCGGCATGGTGGCTGCGCTGGCCGCCGCGCACCGGGGTCTTTCAACAATAGTCGTCGAGAAGGCTCCGCACTTCGGCGGCTCGACCGCGCGGTCGGGCGGCGGCGTCTGGATTCCAAACAACGAGGTTCTCAAGCGCGACGGCGTGCGGGACACACCTGAGGCGGCCCGCACCTACCTGCACAGCATCATCGGCGACATCGTCGAGCCGGAACGCATCGACACCTACCTCGACCACGGACCCGAGATGCTGTCGTTCGTCCTGAAACACACGCCGCTGAAGATGTGCTGGGTACCGCGCTACTCCGATTACTACCCCGAGGCGCCGGGCGGCCGCGCGGGGGGCCGGTCGATCGAGCCAAAGCCGTTCGACGCCCGCAAGCTCGGTTCTGATATGCCCGGCTTGGAGCCGGCATACGGCAAGGTGCCACTCAATGTGGTTGTGATGCAACAAGACTACGTGCGGCTGAACCAGCTGAAGCGACACCCGCGGGGTGTGCTGCGCAGCCTGAAAGTCGGCGGCCGCACGATGTGGGCGAAAGCGACGGGCAAGAACCTCGTCGGCATGGGCCGAGCCCTGATCGGTCCGTTGCGGATCGGGCTGCAGCGAGCCGGCGTTCCGGTGGTGCTCAACACCGCACTTACCGACCTCTACGTCGAGGACGGCGTGGTGCGCGGAATCTATGTGCGCGACAGCAACGCATCCGAATCAGTCGAGCCGCGACTGATCCGGGCCCGACGCGGTGTGATTCTCGCCTGTGGTGGTTTCGAGCACAACGAACAGATGCGGGTGAAATACCAGCGGGCGCCGATCACTACCGAGTGGACCGTGGGCGCCAAGGCCAATACCGGCGACGGCATCGTCGCCGGTGAAAAGCTTGGCGCCGCTTTGGATTTGATGGAGGACGCCTGGTGGGGCCCGACCGTGCCGTTGGTTGGTGCACCGTGGTTCGCATTGTCGGAGCGCAATTCGCCGGGATCGATCATCGTCAACATGTCCGGCAAGCGGTTCATGAACGAATCGATGCCATACGTCGAAGCCTGTCACCACATGTACGGCGGTGAATACGGCCAGGGGCCCGGGCCGGGCGAGAATATCCCCGCGTGGCTGGTGTTCGACCAGCAGTACCGGGACCGTTACATCTTCGCCGGACTGCAGCCCGGACAACGCATTCCACGCAAGTGGCTGGAATCCGGCGTCATCATCCAGGCGGACACGCTCGAGGAGCTGGCCGAGAAGGCCGGCCTTTCGGTCGATGAATTCACCTCGACTGTGGATCGTTTCAACGGGTTTGCGCGGGCGGGCGTCGACGAGGACTACCACCGCGGGGAAAGCGCCTATGACCGCTACTACGGCGACCCGACCAACAAGCCGAATCCCAATCTCGGGGAGATCAGTCGCCCGCCTTACTACGCCGCCAAGATGGTGCCGGGAGATCTGGGTACCAAGGGCGGCATCCGCACGGATGTCCATGGCCGTGCCCTACGCGACGACGGCAAGATCATCGAAGGCCTTTACGCCGCAGGAAATGTCAGTGCCCCGGTGATGGGACACACCTACCCCGGCCCGGGCGGCACCATTGGCCCGGCGATGACCTTCGGCTACCTGGCCGCGCTGCACATTGCGGGAGAACGCTGAGATGCCCATCGATGTAGAAATCGCGCTGAACGCGGAGCTTGACCCTATCGAATTCTCTTGGGTCAGTAGCGATGTACAGCTCTACCACCTGGGCCTGGGCGCCGGCAAAGATCCGATGGATCCGCGGGAGCTGCGTTATCTGGTGGATGACACGCCGCAAGTCCTGCCGACGTTCGGCACGGTAGCCGCTACCTTCCACGCCACCAAACCGCCCACGGTGCAATTCCCCGGCATCGATATCGAATTGAGCAAGGTGCTGCACGCGAGCGAGCGGGTCGAAGTACCTGCGCCGCTTCCGCCGTCAGGCTCTGCCCGCGCCGTCACGCGGTTCACCGATATCTGGGACAAGGGCAAGGCTGCCGTAATCCTGAGCGAGACGCAGGTGAGCACACCGGACGACACCCCGTTGTGGACGCAGAAGCGGTCCATCTTCGCCCGCGGCGAAGGCGGATTCGGCGGTTCGCGCGGGCCTTCAGGGGGCGGGTCGTCGGACCCGGCAGCCGAGCGGGCTCCCGATCTCGAGGTCGATATGCCGATTTTGCCGCAGCAGGCGCTGCTGTACCGGCTCTGCGGCGACCGCAACCCGCTGCACTCAGACCCTGAATTCGCTGCTGCTGCAGGCTTTCCCCAGCCCATTCTGCATGGCCTGTGCACATACGGCATGACCTGCAAGGTGATCGTCGACGCGCTGCTGGACGGCGACGCTGGGGCGGTGGCTGCCTATGGCGCGCGCTTCGCCGGTGTGGCCTTCCCCGGCGAGACACTCAAGGTCGGCATATGGAAGGACGACGGTCGGTTCCTGGCCAGGGTCGTCGCGCCTTCGCGCGACAACGCTGTGGTGCTCTCCGGCGTCGAGCTCGTCGCGGCCTAGGGCCGCGCCCCTGCGCCCCTCCCCTTCCCTCCCCTTCCCGAGCGCGCGGCCAGCTTCACGCTCAGGCTCGAACGTGCGGCCAGCTTCACGCTCGACGAGCACGCGCTGCTCGAACCCGCCGGATTATCTCGGCCGGTCGATCCCCTGCCACCACGCGAATCACGACCCAGCCTCGATGCTGCAGCCTCTCGAGTCGCCTGATGTCCCAGTTGTATTGGGAACGATCGCTGCGATGGTGATCCCCGTCGTACTCGACGGCGACTTTGACGTCCTCCCAGCCCATGTCCAAATATGCGATCGCACTGCCCAACTCGTCGAACACTGGGATCTGCGTCTGCGGCCGTGGCAGACCCGCCTGGATCAGGACAACCCGCAGCCAGGATTCCTTCGGTGACTGTGCGCCGGCATCGAACAGGTCCGCCGCTTGGCGTGCTCGCGCGATGCCTCGACGTCCCGCATATCCCCGAGCCAGCAGCTCGACGTCAGCCGCTTTGATTTCCGTCGCCCTCGCAAGCGCATCGATCCCCGCCACAGCCGTCATCGTCGGGTACCAACAGCCGAGATCGAGCGCTGTCCTGGCCGGTGAGGTCACTGTGACCCCTGCGACCACGTCGATTTCGTCCTTATGGAGGAGGTCTCCGTGCGTCTGGATTCCCGGCACGCGGTGGCGATTGCCGTAGATCAGCTCCACCACTCTTCTGTCGTCCACCCAGTTGCTGCCGTGCAGCGCGGCCGCCGAGAATCCGGCGACCACCCCTCGGCGCCCGGCCCACAGCCACCCCGCCTTCGCCCTCAGCGCGGCTGTGACTTCGGTGTCGGGGTCGATATAGACGTCACGGAACAGCCGGGCGTAGCGAGTGCACAGCTGGCTCTTGGACACGTTGCCGTTAGCAATAGCCTCACTGCCGATGAATGGCTCCGCCACGGCCGCAGCTTCGCACGAGGCATCAAGTACGTCACTTCACCCGACGAGTGTGCGGCCAGCTGCACGTTGGGCCGCGAACGTGCGGCTGGCCGCACGCTGAGCAGGCGGCGGAGTTAGCCGAGGATCAGCCCAGAGGTGGGCACACCCGTCCCCGCGGTGACGAGGACGTGCTCGACATCAGGCACCGGGTTCACTGAGGTGCCGCGCAATTGCCGCACGCCTTCTGCGATGCCGTTCATGCCGTGGATGTAGGCCTCACCAAGTTGGCCCCCATGCGTGTTGATGGGAAGCCTGCCGCCCACCTCGATCGCACCGTCGGCGATGAAGTCCTTGGCTTCGCCTCTACCGCAGAATCCCAACTCTTCCAACTGAATCAGGGTGAACGGCGTGAAGTGGTCGTAGAGCACCGCGGTCTGGATGTCGGTCGGCGACAGACCCGACTGCTGCCATAGCTGCTGTCCCACCAGGCCCATCTCGGGCAACCCTAATTCGGGCCGGTAGTAGCTGACCATCGTGTACTGATCGGGACTGGAGCCCTGCGACGCCGCCTCGATGATCGCCGGTCGCTGCTTGAGATCCCGCGCGCGCTCGACGGACGTCACCACAATCGCGACCGCGCCATCGGTTTCCTGGCAGCAGTCCAGCAACCGCAGCGGCTCAGCGATCCACCGCGAATTCTGGTGATCCTCAATGGTTATTGGCTTCTCGTAAAAGTACGCCTTCGGGTTCTTGGCGGCGTGCTTGCGGTCAGCCACCGAGATGGCCCCAAAGTCCCGGCTGGTCGCACCGGATAGGTGCATGTAGCGCTGGGCAATCATGGCCACCTGCGCCGCCGGCGTCGAAAGCCCGTGCGGATACGAGAAGGAGTTGTCGGCGGCCGTCGAATCAGCCTCGGCGGCGGCATCTCCTACCAACCGGGTCTGGACCTGACCGAACCGCATGCCGGAACGCTCGTTGAATGCCCGGTACGCCACCACGACGTCGGCTACCCCGGTTGCGACGGCCATCGCCGCCTGCTGCACCGTCGCGCAAGCGGCACCGCCGCCATAGTGGATCTTGGAGAAGAACTTCAACTCACCGATGCCGGCCGCGCGCGCAACGGCAACTTCGGTGTTGGTGTCCATCGTGAAGGTGGTCAGCCCGTCGACGTCGGCCGGACTCAGACCGGCGTCGTTGAGGGCGTCAAGAACCGCCTCCGCGGCCAACCGCAGCTCGCTTCGACCGGAGTTCTTCGAGAAGTCGGTGGCGCCAATGCCGACGATGGCCGCCTTACCCGACAACATCAGGCATCCCCCATCGTCAGCGTCACCGTCGCGATGACGTGATCGCCAAGGCTGTTGCGGCCCAACACCTTCACGGTGATCAGCCCATCGTCGATGGCAGTCACTTCACCGGAGAACGTCACCGTGTCGTAGGCGTACCACGGCACACCCAGTCGCAGCCCGATCGACTTGATCAACGCCGACGGCCCAGCCCAGTCGGTGACGTAGCGCTGCACCAGCCCGGTGTCGGTGAGGATGTTGACGAAGATGTCCTTCGAGCCCTTGGCCTGCGCCTTGTCGCGGTCGTGGTGTACGTCCTGAAAGTCTCGCGTGGCCAGGGCCGTCGAGATGATGAACGTGGGATCCCCGTAGAGCTTGAGCTCGGGCAGCGTAGTGCCCACGTCGATAATCGGCGCGCTCATGCGTCGGGCTCCCAGGCATACAGGGTCCACTCTGGGCCGCCGTCACCGGTCGGGAAGTCGATATAGGTTGCGCGCACGGGCATTCCAATCTTGACCTTGGCGTGGTCGACGTTGCGCAGCTCGCCCAGCATGCGTACGCCCTCCTCGAGCTCCACGAGCGCTATGACGAAAGGCGGGGTGCGGCCGGGCACCTTCGGCGCATGGTGCACCACAAAGCTGAACACCGTGCCCTTACCGCTGGCGACCACGTAGTCGATCGGCGCAGTTTTGTCCTGCCACACCGCCGGCACCGGCGGGTGCTGCAGACTTCCGTCCGGACGGCGCTGAATCCGCAATTCGTGCGCCTTGACGCCCTCCCAGAAGAACGCGGTGTCGCGCGACGACGACGGGCGCATCATGGCGTCGGGATCCAAGTCGGCCGGCACTGAAGAGGCGTCGGAAGACTCACGCGGCTTGAACTTGAGGATGCGCCAATTCATCTCGGCGACGTCCTCATCTCCCACCCGCCAGATGATGTGCTGGTTTACAAAAAAACCTTCCCCAAGGGCGGTTTGCTTGGGTCCGATCACGTCACCGAGCTCGGCGGTGATGCTGACGTGCTCGCCCGGCTGGAGATAGCGGTGGTAGGTCTGCTCGCAGTTGGTGGCAACCACGCCGATGTAGCCGGCGTCGTCGAACAACTGCATGATGGGCCCCAACGGATCGTCTTTCGGACGTTGCCCGCCCAAGCCGAACATCGTCCACACCTGAATCATCGCCGGTGGAGCCACAATTCCCGGATGACCGGCAGTGCGGGCCGCGGCCTCGTCCACGTAGATTGGGTTGCGGTCGCCGATGGCCTCCACCCAGTTGCTGATCGTCGGCTGGTTCACCGGATCCCGGGCTGCGCGTGGCTTGCTGCTCCCAGCCGCGTTGATCTGCGCGACCGCTTCCTGAATGTCCGTCATCTGGGCACTCTCGGCACTTTGAGGCCAGAGGCCGCGATCATTTCACGCATGACTTCGTTTACGCCTCCACCGAAGGTGATCACCAAATTGCGCTTCGTCTGGGAGTCAAGCCAGTTGAGCAGCTCGGCAGTGTCCGACTCGGCGGGGTTACCGTACTTGCCGACGATTTCCTCGGCGAGTCGGCCGACGTACTGAACCCGCTCGGTGCCAAATACTTTCGTCGACGCGGCATCGGCCACATTGATGTCCTCACCAGCAGCTGCCACCTGCCAGTTGAGCAGCTCGTTGATCCGCCACATCGAGTGAATCTCACCAAGGGCGCGCTTGACATCTTGGTGATCGATCGGCGTGACGCCGTCACCGCCCGGCTTGGATGCCCACGCGTGCAACCGGTCATAGATGGCGGCGAACCGACCCGCTGGGCCCAGCATCACCCTCTCGTTGTTGAGCTGAGTGGTGATCAGTCGCCATCCGCCGTTCTCCTCACCGACCAGCATGTCGGCGGGCACCCGCACGTCGTTGTAGTACGTGGCATTGGTGTGGTGGGCGCCGTCGGACAGGATGATCGGTGTCCAGGAGTACCCCGGATCCTTCGTGTCGACGATCAGAATTGAAATGCCTTTGTGCTTGACGGCTTCCGGGTCGGTGCGGCAGGCCAGCCAGATGTAGTCCGCGTCATGTGCGCCGGTGGTGAAGATCTTTTGCCCGTTGACGATGTACTCGTCGCCCTGGCGCACTGCGGTGGTGCGCAACGACGCCAGATCAGTTCCCGCCTCCGGCTCGGTATAGCCGATCGCGAAGTGCACCTCTCCGGCCAGGATCGCCGGCAGGAACTTCTTCTTCTGCATCTCACTGCCATAGACCTGCAACGTGGGACCCACCGTCTGCAGGGTCACGGCCGGCAATGGCACGTCGGCCCGATGGGCCTCGTTGACGAAGATCTGTTGCTCGATCGGACCGAAGCCGTGGCCGCCAAACTCCTTTGGCCAGCCAACACCGAGCATGCCGTCCCGGCCCATTCGCCGGATCACCGCACGGTATGCGGCGCCGTGCCGGTCTTTCTCCATCTCCTTCATCTCGTCGGACGAGATCAAATTCGAAAAGTATTGCCGTATCTCGGCTTGCAGCTGCCGCTGCTCTGGAGTCAGTTCGATGAACATTGCGCTCCCACCAGGTCGAGACGATGAGAAGGCCCGCCCAGCAGCCGGGTCAGGTCTTTGATCGTGGAGTAGTACCGGTGCATCGGATACGTGATATCCATCCCCATCCCACCGTGCAGATGGTGGCATATCTGCATCACCGGCGGCGCCTGCGACGTCACCCAGTACCCGAGGACATCCAAATCATCGTCGGCGTCCCGACCCTCGGATAGTCGCCAGACCACCGACTTCGCGGCCAAATCGATAGTGCGCGAAGCGATGTAGACCTCGGACAGCTGCGCCGCCACGGTCTGGAAGGTCGACAATGGTTTGCCGAACTGCTTCCGGTTGGCCACGTAGTCTGCGGTGAGGCGCAGCGCCCCGGCCACCAGACCGTCGGCGTAAGCACCCGTCATCGCCAGTGCGAGCTGGTTGACCCGATGTGCCGTCGCACCCGCCAAAACGTCGGAGTCGCCAACCGCAACGTCGGCGAACGTGACCGTGTACTCGTCCGAACCGTTCGACGTCGGTGTCTGGACCAGCTGCACGCCGTCGGCCTTCGGCGATACCACGACGACCGCGCTGTCGGCTGTCACGATCATCCAATCTGCTTGTCCGGCATGCCCAACACCGACTTTGGTGCCTGACAAGCGTCCGTTGGTGAACGTTGTGGCGGGCCGGTCAGGCAGCGCCGTGCCGGGCTCATTGAGCGCCGCGGTCAGCAGTCCGCCCTTGGCCCCTTTGATAATGCCGGCCAGGAATCGATCCTGCTGCTCGTCGGACGCCAGGTCCACCAGCGGCACCACGCCGAGGCCCAGCGTGGCCAGCGCCGGCGAGACAGCGCCGTGGCGACCCACCTCCGTCAGCACAGTCGCGACCTCGGGCAGACCCACTCCGTCGCCGCCGAGACGCTCTGGAACTGGCAGCGCCGTCACACCGCCGCTGATCAACGCGTCCCAGCTCAAATCCCGGTCCAGCACCGACGTAACCACATCGGCGACGGCCTGCTGTGTCGCGGTGAGATCGAAGTCCATCGTCATTTTGGAGTCTGTCACTGCGCAACCGGGCACTTGCCGGTGTAGTCGACCTGCCAGTGCTTGATGCCGTTGAGCCAACCTGACCGCAGCCGTTCGGGCGTCGAGATCGGCTTGAGGTCCGGCATGTGGTCGGCCACGGCGTTGAAGATCAGGCTGATCGTCATCCGGGCCAAGTTGGCGCCGATGCAGTAGTGCGCACCGGTACCGCCGAAACCGACGTGCGGGTTGGGGTTCCGCATGATGTTGAAGGTGAACGGATCGTCGAAGACCTCTTCGTCGAAATTGGCCGAGCGGTAGAACATCAGCACCCGCTGGCCCTTCTTGATCTGCACGCCGGACAACTCGTAGTCCTGAAGCGCGGTGCGCTGGAAGGTAGTGACCGGCGTGGCCCAGCGGACGATCTCGTCGGCGGCGGTCTCCGGGCGCTCCTTCTTGTACAGCTCCCACTGGTCGGGGAAGTCGGCGAACGCCATCATCCCCTGCGTGATGGAGTTGCGGGTGGTCTCGTTCCCGGCCACCGCGAGCATCATCACGAAGAAGCCGAACTCGTCGTCGGAGAGCTTTTCGCCGTCGATGTCGGCGTTGATCAGGGTGGTGACGATGTCGTCGCCGGGATTCTCGGCCTTCAGCGCGGCCATCTGCATCGCGTACGTGAGCACCTCGACCGATGACGTCTTGGCATCGATGTCGGCGTACTCGGGATCGTCGCTGCCGGTCATCTCGTTGGACCAGCGGAAGAGCTTGTCGCGGTCCTCCTGCGGCACGCCGAGCAGACCGGCGATCGCCTGCAAGCGGCAGCTCACAGGCCACCTGCTCGACGAAGTCACCGGAACCGGCGGCCGCCGCGGCCTTGGCGATGTTCTGGGCGCGCTCGTTGAGTTCGTCGCGCAGGCGTCCGATGGCGCGCGGCGTGAAGCCGCGGGAGATGATCCTGCGCAGCCGGGTGTGGTGCGGCGCGTCCATGTTGAGCATGACGAAGCGCTGAAGGTCGATGTCCTCGCGCGCGATGTCGTTGTTGAAGCGCGGAATCACGCAGTTCTCGCAGCTGGAGAACACGTCGCTGCGCAGCGACATTTCTTTGACGTCCTTGTGCTTGCTGATCGCCCAGAATCCGCCGTCGTTGAAGCCGCCGCCCGTGCCCTGGGCCTGTTCGTTCCACCAGATCGGCGCTTTCGCACGCAACTCGGCGAACTCCTCGACCGGAAGCCGCTCTGCGTAGATGTCGGGGTCGGTGAAATCGAACCCGGGCGGAAGATTGGGGCTGGGCACGGTGCTTCTCCTTACTGCTCGTGCATATGCTGGTTTTGCGACTGGCCGTGTCACTGCCGGTCCCAGAACACTAGCTCTCCTAGTGGAGCCTTGTTGCCAGTAAAACATGCCTCCACCGTAGAAAAAAGGCGGCGAAGCATCCTCGCTTGTCATAGTAATGAAACGTGTTCTAGCCTGGCCCCATGGGTAACCCGGTAATCGTCGAAGCCACCCGCAGCCCGATCGGCAAGCGCAATGGATGGCTGTCAGGACTGCACGCCACCGAACTGCTGGGCAATGTGCAGAAGGCGCTGGTGGAGAAGGCCGGCATTGACGCCGGTGACTGTCGAACAGGTCATCGGCGGCTGCGTGACGCAGTACGGCGAGCAGTCCAACAACATCACCCGGACTTCGTGGCTGACGCTGGGTTTGCCCGAACACGTCGGCGCCACCACCGTCGACTGCCAATGCGGCAGTAGTCAGCAGGCCAATCACCTGATCGCCGGCCTGATCGCGACCGGCGCCATCGATATCGGCATCGCGTGCGGGATCGAGGCGATGAGCCGGGTCGGTCTGGGCGCCAATGCGGGTCCGGACCGCAACTGGCGCGCCGAGTCGTGGGACATCGACCTGCCCAACCAGTTCGAGGCGGCCGAGCGGATCGCCAAGCGGCGTGGCATCACCCGCGACGACATCGACGAGTTCGGCCTAGCGTCCCAGGCCAAGGCCAAGCAGGCCTGGGACGAAGGCCGTTTCGACCGCGAGATCTCCCCGATCGTGGCACCGGCGCTCGACGAGAACAAGCAACCGACGTCGGAGCGGGTAACCATCAGCCGCGACCAGGGCCTGCGCGACACCACGCTGTCGGGCCTGAGCGCGCTGAAGCCGGTCATGGAGGGCGGGATCCACACGGCGGGCACGTCGTCGCAGATCTCCGACGGCGCGGCGGCTGTGCTGTGGATGGACGAGGACAAGGCCAAGGCGCTGGGACTGCGGCCGCGGGCCCGGATCATCAGCCAGGCACAACGTCGGCGCCGAGACCTACTACCACCTGGACGGTCCCGTGCAGTCGACGGCGAAGGTGCTGGAGAAGGCCGGAATGAAGATGGGCGACATCGACATCGTCGAGATCAACGAGGCGTTCGCATCGGTGGTGCTGTCCTGGGCGCGGGTGCACGAGCCCGACATGGCCAGGGTCAACGTCAACGGCGGCGCCATCGCGCTTGGGCCACCCGGTGGGCTGCACCGGCAGCCGGCTGATCACCACCGCACTGCACGAACTCGAGCGCACCGACCAGAGCACCGCGCTGATCACCATGTGCGCCGGCGGCGCCCTGTCCACCGGCACCATCATCGAGCGTATTTAGCTCGTAGTGGTCGTCACTTGATCGTCTCCGAGGACAGCCGCATCGCCGCGGCGCAGTCATACATCGACGCGCTTGTCAGCCATGACGGCGACGCGGTTCCGTTCGCTGCCCGGTGTACCCGCGTCGAGCAGGGGATCAAGAACGGGTTCTCCGGTAATCACTTGCGGCGCAGCCTCAATCGCGGACCCCAGTACTGGGTCATCGCCGACACGACGCCGCCGGACTACCGCATCGACGGCGATGAGGTGCACGCGGTGTACGACGTGCTGACCAAGGCGGTGTTCGGCGGCCGGCGGCTGGCAGCGCGGGTCGACGAGACCTTCGTGATTCCCGCCGAAAGTGCAAGCGGGAAAGCCGAAATCCACCACATCAAGGTTCGCTTCCAACCATTCATTCAGCGCTAACCCGTGCAGCCTAGTATGTCGTCATGCCGAAATCACCGCCACGGTTTCTGAACACGCCATACACCGACTTCCTGATCAAATGGATGTCGCGCCTCAACACATGGATGTACCGACGCAACGGCGGCGAGGGCCTTGGTGGCACGTTCCAGAAGATTCCCGTCGCCCTCCTGACCACCACTGGCCGCAAGACCGGCGAGCCTCGGGTCAGTCCGCTGTATTTTCTGCAAGACGGAGACCGGGTGATCGTCGCAGCCTCGAAGGGCGGTGCCGCGAAGAACCCGATGTGGTACCTCAACCTCAAGGCGAACCCCAAGGTGCGGGTGCAGATCAAAAAAGAGGTGCTCGACCTGACCGCCCGCGACGCCACCGACGAGGAGCGCGCCCATTACTGGCCGCAGTTGGTGGACATGTATCCGTCCTACAACGACTACCAGTCCTGGACCGACCGGACCATTCCGATCGTCATCTGCGACCCAGCGGCTTCGCCGAGCGTCTAACCACTGCGAGAAATCCGGCGGCAAATTTCGCACTGAGTACCCACTCGGCGCGGGTGGCGGGCCCCCAACAACTAGGCCCCGTAGACCGGAACCGGCGGACGCGCCTTGGCCAGCAGGTCGGCGACGACGGGCCCCAGCACGGCGGGATCCCACTTTGCGCCCTTGTCAACCTGCGGGCCGTGCGCCCAGCCCTCGGCGACCCGGATGATGCCGCCCTCGACCTCGAACACCTTGCCGGTGACATCACGGGATTGCGCGCTGCCCAGCCAGACGACCAGCGGCGAAATGTTCGCCGGCGCCATCGCGTCGAACCCCTCGTCGGGCTTGGCCATCATCTCTGCAAAGACGGTTTCGGTCATGCGGGTGCGTGCCGAGGGTGCGATGGCGTTGACGGTTACGCCGTAGCGGACCATTTCTGCTGCGCCGACGAGCGTCAGCGCCGCGACGCCGGCCTTGGCGGCGCTGTAGTTCCCCTGTCCGACGCTGCCCTGCAGGCCCGCGCCCGAACTGGTGTTGATGATCCGTGCGTCAACGGTTTTGCCTGCTTTGGATAGGCCGCGCCAGTACGACGCGGCGTGCCGCATGGTGGCGAAGTGGCCTTTGAGGTGCACGGCGATGACGGCGTCGAACTCGTCCTCGCTGGTGTTGGCGATCATCCTGTCACGCACGATGCCGGCGTTGTTCACCAGAATGTCCAGGCCACCGAAGGTCTCGACGGCGGTGTTGATCAGGCTGGCCGCCTGGTCCCAGTCCGCGATGTTGGATCCGTTGGCGACGGCTTCGCCACCGGCAGCGGTGATCTCGTCGACCACACTCTGGGCAGCGCTGCCGCCGCCCGCCGGTGAACCGTCCAGCCCGACCCCGATGTCGTTGACCACCACGCGCGCACCCTCGGCGGCGAAAGCCAGCGCATGCTCGCGACCGATACCGCCGCCGGCTCCGGTGACGATGACGACGCGGCCGTCTACCACTCCCATAGTTGTTGTCTCCTCTACTTGATCGCGCTCGTGGTGGCGAGATAGTGCGGCGGCTCGCCGCCCCCGTGCACCTCCAACGTGGCACCGCTGATGTAAGACGCTGCGTCACAGGCCAAAAATGCTGCGGCCCAACCGATATCCTCGGGCTTGGCCAGCCGGCCGAGCGGCACGTTCTTCGAAATGGCGGCGATCGACTCAGTGTCGCCGTAGAACAGTTCGGACTGTTCGGTCTCCACCATGCCGACCACGCACGCGTTCACGCGGACCTTCGGTCCCCATTCCACCGCCAGTGTCTGGGTGAGGCTTTCCAGGCCCGCCTTGGCGGCTCCGTAGGCAGCGGTGCCCGGTGTCGGCCGTCGGCCGCTGACACTGCAGATGTTGATGATCGACCCGCCGTGCTGTTGGTTTTGCATCCTGTCGTTCGCGTGCTGTGAAACCGACAGTGCCCCAATCAGATTGAGCTCGATGATCTTGCGGTTGAACTTCGCGCTGGAATCCGCGGTCAGCACGTAGGGCGACCCTCCGGCGTTGTTGACAACGACGTCGAGCCTGCCGTGCCGGTCGAAGATCGCATCGATCAATGCCCTGACGGCATCGTCGTCGCGGACGTCGCATGAGTGGAACTCGTAGGGCAATCCCTCGACGGCTCGTCGTGCGCAGGTGACGACGGTCGCGCCCTGCTCAGCGAAAACCGAGCTGATACCGGCACCTACCCCTCGAACGCCGCCGGTGACCAGAACCACCCGCCCGGCCAGCCCCAAGTTGATGGCGTCGGGTGCTTCGGCGCGAGTCACTGTGCTAGCGTACCAAGCAAGTGCTTGCTTAGGTAGTTCGCCCCCCAAAAGGAAGTGCCACCTTGCCCATCACATCCACCACCACCGAACCGGGCATAGTCGCGGTTACCGTCGACTACCCGCCTGTCAACGCCATTCCGTCGCGCGGCTGGTTCGACCTCGCCGACGCAGTCACGGCCGCCGGCGAGAACACCGAAACGCACGCGGTGATCCTGCGGGCCGAGGGCCGCGGCTTCAACGCCGGAGTGGATATCAAGGAGATGCAGCGCACGCGGGGATTCACCGCGCTGATCGATGCCAATCGCGGCTGCTTCGCCGCGTTCCGCGCAGTCTATGAGTGCGCAGTGCCGGTGATTGCGGCGGTCAATGGATTCTGCGTCGGCGGCGGCATCGGCCTCGTCGGCAACTCCGACGTCATCGTGGCTTCCGAGGACGCCACCTTCGGGCTGCCGGAGGTGGAACGCGGCGCGCTCGGCGCGGCCACCCATCTGTCGCGTCTGGTGCCTGCGCACATGATGCGGCGGTTGTTCTTCACCGCGGCGACCGTGGACGCCGCCACCTTGCACCACTTCGGCTCGGTGCATGAGGTGGTGCCGCGGGATCAGCTGGACGAGGCTGCTTTACGGGTGGCGCGCGACATCGCCGCCAAGGACACTCGCGTCATCCGTGCGGCCAAAGAGGCGCTCAACTTCATCGACGTGCAACGGGTCAACTCCAGTTACCGCATGGAGCAAGGCTTTACGTTCGAGCTCAACCTCGCCGGCGTGTCCGACGAGCACCGCGACGCATTCGTGAAGAAGCCATGACCGACAAGCGAACCACCCTCGAGGACGCCGTCGCGCAGTTGCGCAGCGGCATGACGATTGGCATCGGCGGCTGGGGATCGCGGCGCAAACCCATGGCGTTCGTGCGGGCCATGCTGCGTACCGACATCACGGACTTGACGGTGGTCACCTACGGCGGGCCCGACGTGGGACTGCTCTGCTCGGCCGGCAAGGTGCGACGCGTCTACTACGGCTTCGTCTCGCTGGATTCGCCGCCCTTCTACGACCCGTGGTTCGCCAAAGCACGTACCAGCGGTGCGATCGAAGCCCGGGAGATGGACGAGGGCATGTTGCGCTGCGGATTGCAGGCCGCCGCACAGCGTCTGCCGTTCCTGCCGATTCGGGCCGGGCTGGGCAGTTCGGTTCCGGCCTTCTGGGAGGGCGAGCTGCGCACCGTAACCAGCCCGTACCCAGCACCCGGCGGCGGACATGAGACGCTGATCGCCATGCCGGCGTTACGCTTGGATGCCGCCTTTGCGCACCTCAATCTTGGTGACAGCCAAGGCAATGCCGCCTACACGGGCATCGACCCCTACTTCGACGACCTGTTTCTGATGGCCGCCCAGAAACGCTACCTGTCGGTAGAGCGCGTCGTCTCCACCCAGGAGTTGGTCAAGGCTGTTCCCCCGCAGGCTCTGCTGGTGAACCGGATGATGGTCGACGCGGTGGTGGAAGCGCCGGGCGGCTCGCACTTCACTACCGCTGCACCGGATTACGGCCGCGACGAGAAGTTCCAGCGGCACTATGCCGAGGCGGCCTCGACGGAAGAAGGCTGGCAGCGGTTCGTTCAGACCTATCTGTCCGGCAGTGAAGACGACTATCAGGCGGCTGTGCGCGCTTTCGGGCAGGGGGCATCTTCGTGACCGGCACCGTGAGCACTCGCGCCGAAGTCTGTGCGGTCGCCTGCGCCGAATTGTTCAGGGACGCTGGCGAGATCATGATCAGTCCGATGACGAACATGGCCTCGGTCGGGGCGCGGCTGGCCCGCTTGACCTTCTCACCGGACATCTTGTTGACCGACGGCGAGGCACAGCTGCTCGCGGACACCCCGGCGCTGGGCGCCCCCGGAGCCGTCGAGGGCTGGATGCCGTTTGGTCGGGTGTTCGAAACACTGGCCTGGGGGCGGCGGCATGTGGTGATGGGCGCCAATCAAGTTGACCGATTCGGCAATCAAAACATCTCTGCCTTCGGTCCGCTGCAGCACCCAACCAGGCAGATGTTCGGACTGCGCGGTGCGCCCGGCAACGCCATCAACCATGCGACCAGCTACTGGGTCGGCAATCATTCCAAGCGGGTGTTCTGCGAGGCCGTCGACGTGGTCTGCGGCATCGGCTACGACAAGATTGACGCGAACAACCCCGCGTTTCGATTCGCCAACCCCTATCGGGTGGTGTCCAACCTCGGAGTGTTCGACTTCGCCGGTCCGGACCACACCATGCGGGCTGTGGCCGTGCACCCCGGGGTCTCGCCCGCTGACGTCCGCGAAGCCACCTCGTTCGAGGTACATGGCCTTGATGACGCCGAGGAGACCAGGCTGCCGACCGAGGACGAACTACGTCTGATCCGCGAGGTGATCGATCCCAAGTCTGTTGCGCGACAGAGAAATACGTTCATGAAGTTGCGCACGCCGCTGACTGAGCTGGTCGGTGTCGAGCACCCGGTGGTCCAAACCGGGATGGGATGGGTGGCCGGTGCGCGCCTGGTGTCTGCCACGGCCAACGCCGGCGGACTCGGCATCCTGGCTTCGGCGACCATGACGTCTGGACGAGTTGGCAACGGCCATCGGCAAGGTCAAGGCCGCCACCGACAAACCGTTCGGTGTGAACATCCGCGCCGACGCCGCCGACGCCGGTGACCGGGTCGAGTTGATGATCCGTGAAGGCGTGAAGGTGGCGTCGTTCGCGTTGGCGCCCAAACCAGAGTTGATCGCGCGGCTCAAAGATGCGGGGGCAGTGGTTATCCCATCGATCGGCGCGGCCAAACATGCGCGTAAGGTCGCCGCCTGGGGAGCCGACGCGATGATCGTGCAGGGCGGCGAAGGCGGCGGGCACACCGGACCCGTGGCGACGACGCTGCTGCTGCCGTCGGTGCTGGACGCCGTCAGCGGCACCGGGATCCCGGTGATCGCCGCCGGCGGCTTCTTCGACGGGCGCGGACTTGCGGCCGCTTTGTGTTACGGCGCCGCCGGTGTGGCAATGGGCACGCGCTTTTTGCTCACCTCGGATTCGACGGTGCCCGATGCGGTCAAACAGCGTTACCTCGAGGCGGCGCTGGACGGCACGGTGGTCACCAGGCGAGTCGACGGCATGCCGCACCGCGTGCTGCGTACCGGCCTGGTCGAGAAACTGGAAAGCGGTTCGGGGGCAAGGGGTTTTGTTGCGGCGGTGCGTAATGCGGCCAAGTTCAAGCAGATGTCGCAGATGACCTGGCGGTCGATGATCACCGATGGCCTGGCGATGCGCCACGGCAAGGAGCTCACCTGGTCACAGCTGTTGATGGCGGCCAACACCCCGATGCTGCTGAAAGCCGGGCTGGTCGAGGGCAACACCGAGGCCGGCGTGCTGGCCTCCGGACAGGTCGCCGGCATCCTCGACGACCTGCCGTCGTGCGCGGAGCTCATCGACTCGATCATTCGCGAAGCGATCGAGCATCTTCGGGCGGCATCCGCGCTGGTGGAGTAGTTCTAGGCGACTCTTGTGAAGCGATAACCTAAACTCGAGCTAAATTAAGCTATCATCTTCATATGGCTCGGATGAAGCCGAGATCTTCACCGTGTGCGGCGCTCATTGGTGACGTTGTCGGTTCGCGACGGGCGGCCGACCGCTCCCAGCTGCATCGGGTCGTCACGAAGGCCCTGCACCGGGTCGCCGCTGGTGCGATCGACCCGCCGGCGTTCACCGTCGGCGACGAGTTCCAGGGAAGTTATCCGACGGTGGGCGCCGCCATCGATGCCGCACTGTCGCTGCGACTGGCCGTCGGCCCCGAAATCGATATCCGGTTCGGTGTCGGCTGGGGCACGGTCACCATCCTCGACGCCGACGCGGGAATCCAGGACGGGCCGGGCTGGTGGGCCGCGCGAGACGCCATCCAGCAGACCGCGGAGGCTCAGCGGCAGCCGGGCTTCACGCTGGTTCGGACGACATTCCGGGCGGCCGACCACAGCCGTAACGATGTCGGCGCGATAAACGCGGCCCTGCTGTGTCGGGACCATCTGCTTGGATCGCTCGATGAACGATCACTGCGGATTGTGAAGGGCTTGATGAATAGCAAGACCAAAAAGCAGCTTGCCGCCGAGGAGGGCATCAGCGCCTCGGCGGTGTCCCAGCGGGCGGGCCGCGACGGCTTGGATCTGATCGTCCTTGCCAGCCAATATCTTCGGAGTCTGCCGTGAGCGCCGTCGCGGTCCTGCTCGTAGCGCTCGGCATCGCCGACCTGTGTCGGCGAACGGTCCGCGCGGCGTGGCCCCCGCTGGCAATCGGACCGGTCGTGGTGGTGGTGTGCGCGGCGCTGGGGGCGCTGTGGCATGGCGGCGACATCCCGCTGCTCGTGGTGGCGGCCGCCGCGGCAGTCGTGTGGGAGTGGCTATGCCTGCGCAGCGAGCGCAGCGGCCGCCAGCAAGCGCCCCCGTTGGCCCTGTTCGCCGCCACGCTGGTGCTGCTGATCGTGTTGTCCGGATGGTCCTCGGCGGTCAAAGGTGTCGTCGGGCGGTGGTCGGCCTGGGTACAGCTGCCGCTGAGCCATGTCACGCCCACCCGGCTGCTGATGATCGTCGGCGTGGTGCTGGTGCAGTTCGCGACCGGAAATCAGCTGGTGCGTCTGGTGCTCGGCTCGGTGGGGGCGGTACGCCCGGCCGGCGAGCCGCAGCCGTCGGACCGGCTCAAGGGCGGCCGACTGCTCGGCCCGATGGAACGCCTGCTGATCCTGAGCCTCGGCGTCGGCGGGCAGGTGGCCGCAGCCAGCGCCGTCGTCGCCGCCAAGGGCATCATCCGCTTTCCCGAGTTGAGCGCCCAGAAGAACCGCAACGGTGACGTCGGCATCGACGAGGTGACCGAGTACTTCTTGGTGGGCAGCTTCGCGAGTTGGCTGCTGGCGCTAGGCGGGATCGCGCTGGTGCTGGCTGCCCGGTAACCGCTTACCCGAGTGTGAAATCCCCGATTGACAATGCCGCCGATGAAGCGTCGAGTGGTTCACACTCGACGCCACTAAGGCGCTAGAGGCGCTCGATGATCGTGACGTTGGCTGTGCCGCCGCCCTCGCACATCGTCTGCAACCCATAGCGGCCGCCGATGCGCTCGAGCTCGCCCAGCATGGTGGTGAACAGCTTGGCCCCGGTGGCACCCAGCGGATGACCGAGCGCGATCGCACCGCCATTGGGGTTGACCTTCTCCGGATCGGCCTTGATCTCCTTGAGCCAGGCCAACACGACCGGCGCGAACGCCTCGTTGATCTCGACGGTGTCGATGTCGTCGATGGACAGCCCGGTCTTTTCCAGCGCATGGCGGGTGGCGGGGATGGGCCCGGTCAGCATGAACACCGGGTCGGCGGCGCGGGCACTGATGTGGTGGATGCGGGCCCGCGGGGTCAGCTTGTGGTCTTTGACCGCCTGTTCGGAAGCCAGCAACACGGCACTGGCGCCGTCGGAAATCTGACTGGCCATCGCCGCCGTCAGCCGGCCCCCCTCGACCAGGGTCTTCAAGCCAGCCATCTTCTCCAGCGACGACTCGCGCGGGCCCTCGTCGACTCGGAATGGCCCGGATTCGGTTTCCACAGTGATGATTTCGTTGTCGAAGTGGCCGCCGCGGATCGCCGCGAACGCGCGCTCATGGCTGCTCAGCGCGTACCGCTCCATCTCTTCACGTGACAGGTTCCACTTCTCGGCGATCATCTCCGAGCCACGGAACTGCGAGATCTCCTGATCGCCGTACCGGTGCAGCCACTGCTTGGATTCGTTGGTGGGAGAGGTGAATCCGAACTGCTCGCCGACGGTCATCGCTGACGAGATCGGGATCTGGCTCATGTTCTGCACGCCGCCGGCCACGATGAGGTCGGCCGTACCGGCTAAGATCGCTTGCGCGCCAAAGGAAATCGCCTGCTGACTTGATCCGCACTGGCGATCCACGGTGACACCTGGAACCTCTTCGGGATAGCCGGCGGCCAGCCATGACAGTCGGGCGATGTTGCCCGCTTGGCCCCCGATGGCGTCCACGCATCCGGCGATCACATCTTCAACGGCAGCGGGGTCAACGTCGGCCCGGTCGAGCAGTCCTCGCCACGCCAGGGCACCCAGGTCGACTGGATGTATCCCGGCCAGCGATCCATTGCGCTTGCCGACCGCGGTACGTACAGCTTCGATGACGTACGCCTCGGGCATTTCAGACTCCTTCTTTGGTGATTCCGCCTAGAACGATGGCGAGGTATTGCTGACCCACCTGCTGTGCGGTGAGCGGTCCGCCGGGTCGATACCAGCGCACCGACACCCAGGTGGTGTCACGGATGAAACGGTAGACAAGGTCGACGTCGAGCTCGGGCCGGAAGTAACCCTCGTCGATGCCCTGGTTGATCACCTCGACCCACATCTTGCGTTGCTGGCGGTTCATGTCCTCGATGTAGGCGAACCGGGGCTGCGACAAGAGCCGCTGGGCTTCGTCCTGATAGATGACAACCTGCGCATGCCTATCCTCGATCGCCTCGAACGACGCCATGAACAGCCCCCTGAGCCGCTCCAGTGGATTGGCCTCGCCGTCCACGATCTCGCGATAGCGGGCGAACAGCCAGTCCAGGAAGCCGCGCAGCAGCTCGTCGACCATCTCCTCTTTCGAGGAGAAATGGTGGTACAGACTGCCGGACAGGATGCCGGCGCCGTCGGCGATATCGCGCACGGTGGTGGCGCGCAATCCGCGCTCGGCGAACATGGTCGCGGCGAGCTCCAGCAACTCGTCTCGCCGGCTGCTTGCCTGACCGGTCACTCGGTCCACCCGATCAGAGTATCAACCAAGCGCTTGCTTGGCCACCTGAACCCGGTCACGGATGCTGGCTGGATACCGAGATGACCTCGCCAGTGAGGTAGCTGGAGTAGTCACTGGCCAGAAACGCAATGGTGGCCGCTACTTCCCACGGCTCGGCGGCCCGCCCGAACGCTTCGTCCGCCGAGAGCCGATCAAGCAGTTCGGCCGACGTCGTCTTGTCCAGAAACCTGTGCCGCGCGATGCTTGGGGATACCGCGTTGATCCTGACTCCATACTCGACGGCTTCTATTGCGCTACAACGGGTTAACGCCATCACTCCCGCTTTGGCGGCCGCGTAGTGGGACTGTGAGTGTTGGGCTCGCCAGCCCAACACGCTGGCGTTGTTGACGATTACCCCGCCGTGGTTCGCCTCGCGGAAGTACCGCAGTGCTGCCCGAGTGGCCCGGAACACCGACGTCAGGGTCACGTCCAAGACGCGGTCCCACTCCTCGTCGGTCATGTCGACCACCGGAGTCTGCCCACCCAGTCCGGCGTTGCTGACCAGTACGTCGAGTCGGCCCATCCGGGCGGTGGTCGACGCAATCAGCGCGTCCACCTGCGCGGTGGAGGTCACGTCGCACAGCACGCTCTCGACCCGGCCCAACCCCAGCGCGGATAGGTCGTCAGCCGTCTCGCCCAGCCGCCGTTCGTGGTGGTCGGAGATCACCACGTCGGCGCCCTCGGCCAAGGCGCGCCGGGCGGTGGCCGAACCGATGCCGGTGCCCGCAGCCGCGGTTACGACTACTACCTTGCCGTCCAGAAGCCCGTGTCCGCCAATCTCTTTCGGTGCTTCGGACAAACTCATCCTTTTACCTCTCGAGGCAGGCCGAGCACTCGCTCGGCAATGATGTTGCGCTGGATCTCGTTGGAACCGCCGTAGATGGTGTCGGCACGCGTGAAGAGGTACAGCCGCTGCCATTCGTCGAGCTCGCCGTCCGACAATGTCATCCCCGGCTTGCCGATCACATCCATTGCCAGCTCACCCAGATCGCGATGCCAGTTGGCCCACAACAACTTCGACACGTTGTCCTGACCCGGCTGCTCCTCGTCCATGGTGGCCAGGGCATAGCTGCGCATGGCCCGCAGACCGGTCCACGCCCGGGTCAGCCGCACGCGGATGAACGGGTCATCGGCGGCGCCGTTACGCTGCGCGAGCTCGGCGAGCCTGGAAAGCTCTCGAGCGTAGACGATCTGCTGTCCCAGAGTGGATACGCCTCGCTCGAAGGTCAGGGTTCCCATCGCGACGCGCCACCCGTCGCCCGGCTTGCCGACCACCATGTCGGCGTCGGTGCGGGCGTCGTCGAAGAACACCTCGTTGAACTCCGAGCTGCCAGTGATCTGAACGATTGGCCGGACCTGCACGCCGGGCTGGTCCAAGGGCACCAGCAGATACGAGAGTCCGGCATGCCGCTTGGAGCCCTTCTCGGTGCGCGCGATCACGAAACACCACTGCGACAGGTGCGCCAGCGACGTCCACACCTTCTGGCCGTTGATCACCCATTGGTCGCCGTCGAGCTCGGCGGTGGTCGACACATTCGCCAAGTCGCTGCCGGCGCCGGGTTCGGAATATCCCTGACACCACAGCTCCGTGACATCGAGGATGCGCGGCAGGAAACGCTGCTGCTGCTCGGGCGTTCCGAACGCGATCAGCGTCGGTCCCAGCAGCTCCTCTCCGAAGTGGTTGACCTTCACGGGTGCGTCGGCGCGGGCGTATTCCTCGTAGAACGCCACCCGGTGCGCAGTCGGAAGGCCACGCCCACCATGTTCGACCGGCCACCCCAGACACGTCAGGCCGGCTGCGGCGAGATGCTGGTTCCATGCCCGGCGCTCTTCGAATGCCTCGTGCTCGCGTCCGGGTCCGCCAAGGCCTTTGAGTGCTGCGAATTCGCCGACCAGGTTGTCGGCGAGCCAACCGCGGACCTCGGCCCGGAACTCCTCGACGTCGTGCATGCCCTGTAGGCTAACCTACCAAGCACTTGCTTTGTAGCTCGGCGACGATGCGCGCGGCGCAGCCGCGTGAGGAGGAGCCGGGCAGTTAGACACAGCCTGGCGATCGTCGCCGCCTGGAGGAGCATTCGATGACCAGCGACCCGCGCACCGTGCCCGCGGCGCTGGATCGTTTCGCGAACCAACTGCCCGAGCACCCTGCGTTGATCACCGACGACCGGTCCTTCACCGCCGCCTCCCTGCGCGATGAGGTCCACCGGGCAGCCGCCGCACTGATCACGCTCGGCGTGCAGCCGGGAGACCGGGTGGCCATCTGGTCGCCGAACACCTGGCATTGGGTAGTCGCCTGCCTGGCGATCCATCACGCCGGCGCTGCCATGGTGCCGGTGAATACCCGCTACACCGCCGAAGAGGCCGCCGAGATCCTGGCCCGCACCCGTGCACCAGTGTTGTTCGCAATGGGTCAGTTTCTCGGCGCCGACCGGGTGGCCGGCTTGGCCCGCGACGCCCTGCCGGCGCTGCGACACATCGTCCGAGTGCCCATCGAAGCAGAAGACGGGACATGGGACGACTTCATCGCCAGCGGCTCTGGACCCGCGGCCCTCGATGCGGCGCGCATCCGCAGCGCCGCCGTCATGCCCGACGACATCAGCGACATCCTGTTCACCTCTGGCACCACCGGCCGCAGCAAAGGCGTGCTGTGCGCACACCGGCAATCGCTGTCGGCTTCGGCGTCGTGGGCTGCCAACGGCAAGATCACCAGCGACGACCGCTACTTGTGCATCAATCCGTTCTTTCACAATTTCGGTTACAAGGCCGGCATCCTGGCCTGCCTGCAGACCGGTGCGACGCTCATCCCGCACCTGACCTTCGACCCGCTGCGCGCGCTGCAGGCGATCGAGCAACATCGCATCACCGTGCTGCCCGGGCCGCCCACCGTCTACCAGACCCTGCTGGATCATCCGGCCCGCCACGACTACGACTTGAGCTCGCTGCGGTTCGCGGTGACGGGGGCGGCCATCGTGCCGGTCGTGTTGGTGGAGCGCATGCAATCCGAACTCGACATCGACATCGTGCTGACCGCTTACGGACTGACCGAGGCCAACGGCATGGGCACCATGTGCCGCGCCGACGACGACGCGGTCACCGTTGCCACCACGTGCGGGCGCCCGTTCGCTGACTTCGAATTGCGCATCGACGCCGAGGCGGGCTCAGAAACCGGCGAAGTGCTGTTGCGCGGGCCGAACGTGATGCTGGGCTACCTCGACGACCCGCAGGCAACCGCGGCCGCCATCGACGCCGATGGTTGGCTGCACACCGGTGACATCGGTGCCGTCGACGCGGCGGGCAACCTGCGCATCACCGACCGGCTCAAGGACATGTACATCTGCGGCGGATTCAACGTCTACCCCGCCGAGATCGAGCAGGTCCTGGCCCGGATGGAGGGAGTGGCCGACGCCGCGGTGATCGGAGTTCCCGACGAGCGCCTGGGCGAGGTCGGCCGGGCTTTCGTGGTAGCCCGGCTCGGCGCCAACCTCGATGAGCGATCCGTGATCGCTTATACCCGTGAGCATTTGGCGAACTTCAAGGCACCGCGGTCGGTGCGGTTCGTCGACGCTTTGCCGCGCAATGCAGGCGGCAAGGTGGTCAAACCACAACTGCGAGAGATGGCCTGATGGATCTGGAACTAGACGAAGAGACTCTGGCCTTCCAAGCCGAGGTGCGGGAATTTCTGTCGACCAACGCCGAGGCGATCCCGACGAAGTCCTACGACAACGCCGAGGGCTTTGCCCAGCACCGGCATTGGGACCGAGTGCTGTTCGATGCCGGTCTGTCGGTAATCACCTGGCCGCAAAAGTACGGGGGCCGCGACGCCCCGCTGCTGCACTGGGTGGTGTTCGAAGAGGAGTATTTCCGCGCCGGGGCGCCGGGCCGGGCCAGCGCCAACGGCACCTCGATGTTGGCCCCGACACTGTTCGCGCACGGTACCGAAGAGCAGCTGAACCGGGTTCTGCCGAAAATGGCCAGCGGTGAACAGATCTGGGCGCAGGCGTGGTCGGAGCCCGAATCCGGGAGCGACCTGGCGTCGCTGCGGTCCACCGCGACCAAGACCGAGGGCGGCTGGCTGCTCAACGGGCAGAAGATCTGGAGCTCGCGGGCGCCGTTCGCGGACATGGGATTCGGGCTGTTTCGCTCCGACCCCGCCGCCGAGCGGCATCACGGCCTGACCTACTTCATGTTTGACCTGAACGCCGGGGGCGTCACGGTGCGTCCCATTGTGCAGCTTGGCGGCGATACCGGTTTCGGGGAGATCTTCCTCGACGACGTCCTCGTATCCGACGCGGACGTGATCGGCTCACCGAACGACGGATGGCGTGCAGCCATGAGCACGTCGAGCAACGAGCGCGGCATGTCGCTGCGCAGCCCGGCCCGCTTCCTGGCGACGGCGGAGCGGCTGGTGCAGCTGTGGAAAGACAGCGGCTCACCCGCAGCATTCGCCGACCGGGTCGCCGACGGCTGGATCAAGGCGCAGGCCTACCGGCTGCAGACCTTCGGCACGGTGACCAGGCTGACCGGCGGCGGTGAACTGGGTGCTGAATCGTCGGTGACCAAAGTGTTCTGGTCCGACCTCGACGTGAAATTGCATCAGACCGCACTCGACATCCTCGCCGCCGACGGGGAGCTTGCCGGCCCATGGAACGATGGCCTGCTGTTCGCACTGGGCGGCCCGATCTACGCCGGTACCAACGAGATTCAGCGCAACATCATCTCCGAGCGGCTGCTGGGTCTGCCGCGCGAGAAGTCCGGGGGCAAGAAGTGAAATTTGCGCTAGACGAGCAGCAGCGCGACTTCGCGGCCAGCATCGACGCAGCACTCGGCACAGCGGATCTGCCCGGCGCGGTGCGTGCGTGGTCCGCGGGCGACCTCGCGCCCGGTCGCAAGGTGTGGGAGCAGCTGGCCAATCTCGGCGTCACCGCGCTGGCCGTGCCGGAGAAATTCGACGGACTGGATGCCCATCCGGTCGACCTGATGGTAGCACTCGAGCGCCTGGGACGCTGGTGCGTGCCCGGCCCGGTGGCCGAATCTATCGCTGTCGCACCGGTTTTGCTGGCCACTGACCAGCAGGCCGAGCGCTGCGCGGGGCTGGCATCCGGTGAGCTGATGGCCACCGTCGCAATGCCGCCGCTGGTGCCGCGCGCCGTTGACGCCGACACGGCCGGGCTGGTGCTACTGGCCACCGATAACGGTGTCAGCGAAGCCGAGCCCGGTGCGTGTCAGCAGTCCGTCGACCCCAGCCGCCGCCTTTATGACGTCACGGCAACCGGCGAGACCTGGCAAGCGGACGTCATGCGCGCCTACGAGTTCGGGGTGCTGGCCACCGCAGCGCAGCTGGTCGGCGCCGCCGAGGCGCTGCTTCATAGCACCGTCGACTACGCCAAGCAACGCAGCCAGTTCGGTCGGGTGATCGGTTCCTATCAGGCGATCAAGCACAAGCTCGCCGACGTGCACATCGCGATCGAGCTGGCCCGTCCGCTGGTCTACGGCGCGGCCTTGTCGTTGGAGCCCCGCGACGTCAGTGCGGCCAAAGCGGCAGCATCCGAGGCGGGCCTGCTGGCTGCGCGGTCGGCGCTGCAGACCCACGGCGCGATCGGCTTCACCGGAGAACATGACCTGTCCCTATGGCTGCTACGGGTGCAAGCATTACGCTCGGCCTGGGGTGATCCCGAGGCGCATCGGCGCAGAGTACTGGAGGCGCTATGACCCCCGAGGAGCGGCGCTCATGACCGAAGAACGGGAGATGCTACGGGAAACCGTCGCTGCTCTGGTGGCCAAGCACGCGGACCCGGCGGCGGTGCGCGCCGCGATGGAGTCCGACCGAGGCTACGACGAGTCGCTGTGGCAGCTGCTCTGTGAGCAGGTCGGCGCGGCTGCGTTGGTGATACCTGAGGAGCTGGGTGGCGCAGGCGGCGAATTGGCCGATGCCGCAACGGTTTTGCAGGAGCTGGGCCGGGCCCTGGTCCCCTCCCCGCTGCTGGGAACCACGCTGGCCGAGCTGGCCCTGCTGGCCGCGCCCGAGCCGGACGCCGAGACGCTGGAAGGCCTTGCCGGGGGTGGCTTGATCGGTGCGTTGGTGCTCGACACCGACTATGTGGTCAACGGCGACATCGCCGACGTCGTCGTCTCTGCCACCGACGGACAGCTGAGCAGGTGGACCCGATTCAGCGCACAGCCCGTCGCCACCATGGACCCCACCCGCCGGCTGGCCCGGATGCAGCCCGAAGAGGCCGTGCCCTTGGGCGCCGATCCGGGCGTCGCTGATATCGCGGCCATCCTGCTTGCCGCCGAGCAGATCGGCGCCGCCGAACGCTGCCTGGAACTGACCGTCGAATATTCAAAGAATCGGATGCAATTCGGCCGTCCGATTGGCAGCTTTCAGGCACTCAAGCATCGGATGGCCGATCTGTATGTCGCGGTTGCCGCGGCAAAGGCCGTCGTGTCTGACGCATGCAATGAGCCCGCTCCCACCAATGCCGCCACTGCGCGCCTTGCCGCGAGCGAGGCGCTGTGTGCCGTGGCCGCCGAAGGCATCCAGCTACACGGGGGTATCGCCATCACCTGGGAACACGACATGCACCTGTATTTCAAACGCGCACATGGCAGTGCGCATCTGCTCAGCTCGCCGCAAGAGCTGCTCGGCCGATTGGAATCCGAGGTGCTCACGACGTCGTGAAGGCCCAGGTGTCACTGCGTGCCGGCATCCCACCGTTCTATGTGATGGATGTGTGGCTGGCGGCCGCCGAGCGCCAGCGCAGCCATGGCGATCTGGTGAATTTGTCGGCGGGCCAGCCCAGCGTAGGAGCACCCGAGCCGGTGCGGGCGGCCGCGGCGGCTGCCCTGCATCTCAACGAGCTGGGTTACAGCGTGACACTGGGCATCCCCGAGCTGCGTGCCGCGATCGCCGCCGATTACCGGCGCCAGTACGGGCTCGACATTGAACCCGATGCGGTTGCGGTCACCACAGGCTCCTCGGGTGGGTTCCTGCTCGCCTTTCTGGCGTGCTTTGACGTAGGTGATCGAGTGGCGCTGGCCAGTCCCGGCTACCCGTGCTACCGGAACATCTTGTCGGCGCTGGGATGTGAGGTGGTGGAAATCCCATGCGGACTTCAGACCCGGTTCCAGCCCACGGCGCAAATGCTCGCCGAACTCGACCCGCCGGTACGGGGCGTCATCGTCGCGAGCCCCGCCAATCCCACCGGGACGGTCATAGCACCGGCAGAGTTGGCCGCCATCGCATCCTGGTGTGAGGAATCCGGGGTGTGGCTGATCAGCGACGAGGTTTACCACGGCCTGGTCTACGATGGCGCGCCGCAGACCAGCTGTGCGTGGCAGACATCGCGAAATGCTGTGGTGGTCAACAGTTTTTCGAAGTACTACGCAATGACGGGCTGGCGGCTGGGCTGGCTGCTGGTGCCGACCGGGCTACGCCGAGCGGTGGATCGCCTGACCGGGAACTTCACCATCTGCCCGCCGGTGCTGTCGCAGATTGCCGGGGTGGCGGCGTTCACCCCAGAGGCGACGGCCGAAGCCGACGGCAATCTGCATCACTACGCGACCAACCGCTCGCTGCTGCTTGACGGGCTGCGCCCCATCGGCATCGACCGGCTGGCGCCCACCGACGGTGCGTTCTACGTGTACGCCGACGTCTCCGACTTGACCAGCGACTCGTTTGAATTCTGCTCAAAATTGCTGGCGGACACCGGAGTTGCCATCGCACCGGGTATCGATTTCGACACCGAGCGCGGCAATTCGTTTGTCCGGCTGTCGTTCGCCGGACCGACGAGCGACATCGAGGAAGCCCTGCGACGGATCGGCGCTTGGCTTCCAGCCCGCTAATCGAGAAGCTTGTCGATGCGGGCTTCGAGCGCACTGCGCTCGCCGACATCGGCCACGTTGATACCGAATCGGTTACTGAGGGCATCGACGACCGCGGCCGCGTCCTGCAGGCGCAATTTCTCGCTGCCGTCGCCACGGTGGATGGCCAGGTCGCGGCCGGCCAGGTTCAATCGCGCGTCGTCAGTAACCCGGGCAGCCGTCAGGCCGGTTACGAAGTGCGAAGAGGGGTGCGTCGAGACGAACCAGCTGCCCACTTTCAGATCGATCTCGGGCACGGTCCGCGTGCTGAATTCGTAGAGCGGTTGCCACTGGCCACCGATCAGCGCCTGTAAGACCAGCCCTTCGCCACTGTCCTCCAGCCGGTACGGCTCGCGCGTCGTCTGCTGGACGCTGCCCGTTTCAATGCGGATGGGCGAGGTCGGTGTCTGGCCACCGAAGCCGACGTCGACGAGATATGAACCCTGGGACCCGGGGAACGTTACTGCCAGCACCGTGTGCGCCTGCGCCGGCAGGGGCGCGTCGGGCGGAAGCATCCAGATCACCCGGGCGGCCAAGCGCCGCACCCGAAAGCCGACTTCGGCCAGCACGTAACCCATCAGGCCGTTGTGTTCGTAGCAATAGCCACCCCGGCGCCGGCGAACCAGCTTGTCGGTAAGCGCCTCCGGGCTCAGGTCATCGACCGGTATTCCCATCACCGGATCGAGGTTCTCGAACGGAATAGTCCGGGTGTGCGCGGTGACCAGATCCTGCAGTACGACGAAGTTCGGCCCGGTTGCGCCGCGATGGTTGATGCGGTCGAAGTACCCGTTCAGATCCAGCGTCATAAAGCCATTCTGCTGCCACCGTCGTCTGCGCGGGGCGGTGAGACGCCGTTCGGCGGCGCTACGGCGGCGCTACGGCGACGCGTGTCGGCGACCAACAGCCTCGACAGATTGATACCCAGGGGGGTATTATCGCCAAGGACGGCCGCGCGGGACACATTGGGATAGCCGGTAGCGGGTACGCCGTACTTGGACCTAAGCGTTGCAGTAAGGAGGAGCCAGTGGCTGAAATCGACCTATATCTCGATCCGGTATGCCCCTTTTCCTGGGTTACTTCGCGATGGCTCCTCGATGCCGCTCACCGGACCCGGACGCCGGTCACTCTGCGGCAGATGAGCCTGGCGGTTCTCAACGAAGGCAAAGACCTCGAAGGCAAGCAAAAACGCATGATGGAACGATCTCGGAGGCTGGGACGCCTCTTCGCCGCCGTCGCCAGCAAGCATGGACAGGATGGATTCGCCCGGCTTTATGACTCGCTTGGTAGCCAAATCCATGTGCGCCAGGATGAGATCACCTCTGAAGAGGTCAAGGAACTCCTGGCCAAATGCGAACTCGAGGAATCGCTGTGTGAAGCGCTCGACGACAGTACTTTCGATGACGAGGTCAAGCGCAACCATCAAGCCAGCCAAGACGCCCTCGGCGGTTCGGCCGGCAGTCCGATCATCGTGGTCGACGGCCGCGGATTCCACGGCCCCGTGCTGACGCGAATCCCGAGTCGTGAGGACGGCGTCCGTCTGCTCGATGCGATCGTCATCGCCGCGAGTACGCCCGAATTCGCAACGCTGCAACGGCCTACACAAGGGCCGCCGGTCCTCGAAGAAGGCCCCCGCTGATGTGTCACGCCGTCAGATGTCGCACCTGCGGGAAGACGACTTGGGCCGGTTGTGGAGCCCACGTAGAGCAGGTCCGCCGGGTCGTACCGGAATCGCAGTGGTGTCCGGGTCACCCGAAGGAATCCCGAGGACGTTGGTGGCAGCCTTCACGGGCCTGATTACCGGGACCGACAAGCCATGCGTTTCAACGCTGTTCGCCTGACTAATTCCGGAACGGCCAAAACAGCCGGTCCGCTGGCCAGCGCACCGCCGACCGGAAGTTGCTGGATAACTTACGGCGTCAGATCGCGGCGTGGCAACGAAGGTTGCCGAAAGACACACCCGCGAGGTTACGAGGGCCTACTCTTGAGCTCGCCGATCAGCTATCTCACGGAGGGTTGAGCGCCAGGAAATGCCTGAGGAACCTAGGTCCGACAGCGTCACGCCGGTACCCAGTGGAATCGCCACGGAGCTGGCGGCCGCCGGATTCGAGGACGCGCGCCAAGTGGCTCGAGGTGGCGCCGGGGTGGTTTATTGCTGTTACGAGACGGCCCTCGGGCGAAACGTCGCTGTGAAGGTGTTGCCGTCGCATGTCGACGATGACAGCCGAGAACGCTTCCTTCGCGAGGGCTATGCGATGGGCGGGCTCTCCGGGCATCCGAATATTGTCAATATCCTGCGAGTCGGCGTCACTACAAGTGGCAAGCCATACATCGTGATGCCGTACCACTCCGCGGATTCGCTGGCACTGCGGCTGCGCCGCGAGGGGCCGGTCGCTTGGCCCGAGGCCTTGCACATCGGTGTGAAGCTTTGCGGCGCGCTGGAAACCGCGCACCGGACCGGGACTTTGCACCGCGACATCAAGCCGGCGAACATACTGGTGAACGATTACGGCGAACCGCAATTGAGTGACTTCGGGATCGCCCACATCGAAGGTGGGTACGAGACGGCGACCGGGTTCTTCTCCGGCACGATCGACTACACCGCGCCCGAGGTAATGACCGGTAATCCGGCAACGGTCGCCTCCGACATGTACTCACTAGGTGCGACCCTTTACGCACTCATCGTGGGCAACGCGGCACACGAGCGTAAAAAGGGCGAAGACCTCATCACGCAGTATCTACGGATCAGTACCACCGGAGTCCCGGATATGCGTCCTGACGGCATTCCGGACGCGGTGTGCTCGGCGATCGAGAAAGCGATGTCGATCGACCCAGCCGAACGGCCCGCCTCCGCCGAGGAGTTCGGCCGCGAGTTACAGGCCGCGCAGCGCCGCAACGGCTTGAAACCCGATGCGATGGCGATCACCGGGCGAACCTCAGGCCCGCTGACCGACGTCTCGCAGACTGCTTCGGTCTTGCCCGGGGGGTCCAGCGAGGAAATGCGGCCGTCGGATCTGAATACGTCAAGCATGCCCGGACCGACGCGAGAGCCGGCCGGACACGACGGCCCGACCTCTGCGGTCAGCGCGCCGATCGATCATGAAGAGGCAATGGAGACCGCGGCCTTTCCGCCCTCGGGACCCGCTGCTGAGAGGGCGTTCTCTGAAGCGGCCAGCTTGCTGCGTAGCGGACAGGGTGCGGCAACGCAGCCAAAGGTTCGGCCAACGTCAGACACCTCCGAGACGTCGGGACGAAACGGTGGCGCGAAGAGCCCGCCGAGCGGGCCCCCGCGAGGAACGTCAGCGGGCCCACCTCGTGACGGGAAGCCGCCGCTGAAGGCGCGGGCGGCTGCATGGTTCGCGGAGCCGGGGAAGAAGCGGAATCGCATCGGGTTGGTTGCCGGTGCGGCCGTCGTGGTCCTGCTGTTGGTGATCGGTGGTATCTACTTCGGGCTTTCGCCCGACAACACCAACCACAAGAGCGCGGCCAGTCAACCGACCGCGCAGCCCCCGGCTCAGTGGAAGCCGATCACCAATGCGCGCATTTCACGGGACGCGGCGGCGACCACGCAGGCCGACGGCACGATCTGGATCTTCGGCGGGGTTCGCGGCGACGGTGCTTTCACCGGACTGCAGGAGGGCTATGACCCCGTCATCGACAGCTGGAAAGGCGGCGACGATCTACCGGTTCCGGTTTCGCACGCGATGGCCATCACCTGGCAGGGAAATCCCGTCGTACTCGGCGGCTGGAAGTCTGAGGGCGGCAAAAACGTTGCAACCGACCAAGTCTGGCGGGTAATCAACAGTCGCTGGGTGGAGATGCCGCATATGTTGCAGCCCAGGGCGGCAGCGGCGGCGGCCGTGGTGGGCGACCGTCTCGTTGTCACCGGTGGTGTTGACGCCAACGGCGCCCTGCTGAACACCACCGAAGTCTTCGACGGCAACTCCTGGAGTGTCGGCGCGCCCATACCGACCCCGCGGCAGACGTTGGCCGCGGCCTCGGATGGAAAGCTGGTGTACGTCGTCGGCGGAACCAGCGGGAATGCGGACTTGGCGACGGTTGAGGCGTACGACCCGGCCGCGAAGACTTGGACGCCATTGGCTGGACTGCCGCAACCACGCAGCGATCTCGGCGTCGCAATCGTCGATCAACGTTTGGTAGCGGTCGGGGGCGTGTCGTCAGGGCAAGTTCTCAAAAGCGTGTCGGTCTTCGATCTGATGACGAAAACCTGGACCGGTTTGCCTGACATGGCGACCGCGCGGCACGGTATGGCCGTCGCCGCGGTAGAGAAGTCGGTGTATGCCATCGGTGGATCGACCGCTGTCGGTGATAGCCAGGTGATCTCGTCGGCGGAAGCGCTGAAACTGCCAGCGCGCAAGATCCAGCCGGCGTCGCAGTGGCGTTCGCTACCGGATGCACCGACGCCCAGGCTGATGATGGCGTGGGCCGTGCTCAACGACAAGATCTGGATCATGGGCGGCCTGCGCAACGGAGCCCCGCTCCAAACGGTCGAAAGCTATGACCCGCACACCGGTGCCTGGCAAACCGGGCCCCCATTGCCCATACCACTACACCATGCGGCGGCGGCAACCTACCGCGGCGAGGTCGTGGTGCTCGGGGGTGCCACCGATCAACTCGCGGAAGCATCCAACAGAGTGTTCGCGCTGCGTGGTGGCAACTGGGTGGAGTTGCCGA
This sequence comes from uncultured Actinomycetota bacterium, assembly GCA_963784665.1. GTDB lineage: Bacteria > Actinomycetota > Actinomycetes > Mycobacteriales > Mycobacteriaceae > Mycobacterium. The sequence continues at coordinate 155,601 of CAWASA010000009.1, read as the reverse complement.
ACCTCACGCACGCTCGGGCGGCACCGGCAGCCGCCGTGGTTGGTGACAAACTCGTGGTCGTCGGCGGGCAGAACGCCAAGCAGCTGGTCCAGCAGACTGAGGTCTTCGACGGCAGTTCTTGGAAAGATGTTGCCCAGATGCCGACCCCGCGCGAACACCTGGCTGCGGTGTCGGATGGCACCTACGTGTACACGATCGGCGGAAGGTTCCTTTCCGCCGACAAGAACTCCGCCGCATTTGAACGGTTCGATCCGCAATCGGAGACATGGACCAAGCTGGTGGGCATGCCGACCCCGCGTGGCAGCTACGGCGCGACCTACATCGACGGCCGAATCGTGGCGGTCGGCGGCGAAGAACCGACAATGGTGCTGAACGTGGTCGAGATGTACGACATCGCCGACGGGAAGTGGAGCACACTGGCTCCGATGCCGACCCCGCGCCACGCTGAGGTGGTGGCGACGGTCGGCAACACCGTGTACTGCATCGGCGGCGCAAACCGGCCGACACACGAAGGGCCTATCGCGACCGTCGAGGCGCTCGACTTCATGTAGTCCGTGCGGACGCGGCCCTACACGTCAGGCTGACGGAACGTGGCTGATCGACCACTTGCGCGCGTGGGCTGAGCTGGGCTTGTTTTACTTGCGCCCAATATGGGGATCCCCTACGAGCAGGCGCCCGACAAACCACAAAACCGGTCTAACCAACGGAGCTGATGATGAGTACCAGCACTATATGGATCGTGGTCGCCGTGGTGGCGGCGATTTTATTGATTGCTGCCTTCGTCATCGCGATCGGCAGAGCACGGAGTCGCCGCCGGCAGCGGCGGGCCGAGGAGATTCGCGAACAAGCGAGGGTGGCGACAGCCAAACTTGAACGGCGCGAAGCACTTGCGCAAGAAACAGCCGCCAAGGCCCGTGCGGCACAAGCCGAGGCGGAGGTCAAGGCGGCCGAAGCCGCCCGGCTGCAGGAGCAGGCGGCCAAACATCAAAGCGACGCCGCGACATCGCGCGAGCAGCTCCAGGAGCAATGGAACCGCGCTGACAGCATCGACCCCAAGGCCGGAAAGCAAGCGCACGAAACTGCCGAGCCCACGTCGGCCCCCGGTGCGACGCGGGGTGAAGAGTCATACGAACCGACGACCGACGCCGAGGCCGTAGAAGCCGGTAACTACCGCGAAGCCGGCGCGGATCATCGGCCGGCGGCCAGTTAGCTCAGGGGCGCAGGGCGACCCGACGGCCCGTCCCCTCAACGGGCCATCGGGTCGCCCGTTCTGCTGGCCGAGCCGGACGCCAGTGCGAAATCTCAAGAGAGCGGATATCGCAGTAGCGTCACGCTCGGGAAAGGGTATTTCGCGAAAGGGTATTAGAGCCAGGTGTCCTGGGTGGTGGTGGTGAGAAACGCTTCCAGGTCATCGCGCCACTGCGCCGGCGTGGTCTTGTCCGGTTCGATGCCGGTGTATTCGCCGCGGTAGAACAGCAGCGGCCGCGGCTTGATCTTGGGTGCCTCCGACAGCGACTCGACCGCGCCGAACACCACGAAGTGATCGCCGCCGTCGTGAATGGACGCCACCGTGCAGTCGATGTAGGCCAGCGACCCGTCGATGATCGGTGAACCGAGTTCTGAAGGGTGCCAGTCGATACCGGCGAACTTGTCCGGTTCCTTCGACCCGAATCGCGCGGAGACGTTCTTCTGCTTTTCCGTCAGCACATTGACGCAGAACCGGCCGCTGGCCTCGATAGCCTTCCAAGACCGCGACACCTTGGTCGGGCAGAACAGCACCAGCGGCGGATCCAGCGACAACGCCGCAAAGGACTGACAGGCAAAGCCGCTCGGGACATCGTCGTGCGCGGTGGTGATGATGGCGATACCCGTGCAGAACTGGCCCAGCACCTGCCGGAAGGCCCGCGGATCGATCTGCGCCGACATTGTTGGCTCCGGGGTCAGCCGCTCATGCCGACCGTGAAGTCGTGACCCCACAAACTGACGGCGGTGCTTTCCCGGGCGATCCAGTCGATGTCGTCGACCCGCCTTCCCTCGCAACCGAATTCGATGTCGAATCCGCTGGGTGTCTTCATGTAGAACGACAACATCAGGTCGTTGACGTGACGGCCCAGGGTGGCCGACATGGGCACCTTGCGGCGCAACGCCCGGTCCAGGCACAGACCCACGTCGTCGGCGTTTTCGACTTCAACCATCAAGTGCACGATGCCACTGGGTGTCGGCAGCGGCAGGAAGGCCAAGCTGTGGTGACGAGGATTGCAGCCGAAGAAGCGCAACCACGCGGGCGCCCCATCGGCGGGGCGCCCCACTACTTGCGGCGGCATCCGCATCGAGTCACGCAGCTTGAACCCAAGCACGTCCCGGTAGAAGTGCAACGCCTCGGCGTCGTCTCTGGTGGACAACACCACATGCCCCAGACCCTGCTCACCGGTGACGAATTTGTGCCCGTATGGGCTAACGACCCTGCGGTGCTCCAGAGCGGCGCCGTGGAAGACCTCCAGGCAGTTGCCCGACGGGTCGGAGAACCGGATCATCTCGTCCACCCGACGATCCGCCAGCTCGGCGGCGGTGGCCTCTTTGTACGGGGTGCCCTCCACCTCGAGCCGATTCCGGATTTCTTGCAGGCCCTCGGCATTCGCGCATTCCCAGCCGGCCTCCATGAGGCGGTCATGCTCGCCGGGCACGATGACCAGCCGGGCCGGGAAATCGTCCATCCGCAAGTACAGCGCGCCCTCGGTGCTGCCCTTGCCTTCGAGCATGCCGAGCACTTTCAGGCCATACTCGCGCCAGGCCGCCATATCGGTGGCCTCGATGCGCAGATAGCTCAGAGAACGGATGCTCATCACGCACCTCCCAGGAAATCAACGGTCAACTTGTTGAACTCGTCGAACTTTTCCACCTGCGCCCAGTGCCCACATTGCCCGAAAACGTGTAGTTGCGCACGCGGAATGGTCTTCAGCGCGACCAGCGCGCCGTCCAGTGGGTTGACCCGGTCCTCACGCCCCCAAATCAGCAGCACGGGCTGACGCAGCCGGTACACCTCGCGCCACATCATGCCGAGCTCGAAATCGGCCCCGGCGAACGACATTCCCATTGCCCGAGTCGCGGTCAGCGATTCCGGCGTGCTGGCCAACGCGAATCGCTCGTCCACCAACGCAGGCGTGATCAGGTTCTTGTCGTAGACCATCACCCGCAGGAAGGCTTCGAGATTCTCGCGGGTGGGCGCCATCGAGAACGCCGACAGCCGCTTGACACCCTCGGTCGGGTCGGGCGCAAACAAGTTGATGCTCAGCCCGCCAGGACCCATCAGGACCAGGCGTCCGGCCCGATCGGGGTAGTCGAGGGCAAATCGGACCGCGGTACCCCCACCCAATGAGTTGCCCACCAGCGGAACGCGGCCCAACCCCAATTGGTCGAAAAGTCCGTTGAGCGCTCTGGCCGCAAAGCGGTTGAACTGCCCGTGCTCCGCGCGCTTGTCGGAGTGGCCGTAGCCGGGCTGGTCGACGGCCAGCACGTGGAAATGCTGCGCCAGCACGGCGATGTTGCGGGCGAAGTTCGTCCAGCTCGATGCTCCCGGGCCGCCGCCGTGCAGCAGCACCACTGTTTGGTCCTTGCCAACGCCCGCCTCGTGGTAGTGCAGCTTCAGCGGTCCGTCTACATCTACCTCTACAAACCGCGAGGTGGACTCGAAAGTCAACTCCTCGGTAGCCGTCATCAGACCATGGTGTCGCCGGGCGGCAACCCGAACTCGTGGTTCCCGAAGATCACATACGCGCGCTCTGGGTCGTTGGCGGCATGCACCCGGCCGGCGTGCGCGTCCCGCCAGAACCGCTGAATCGGCGCGTCATTGGCCAGCGCAGTGGCACCGGACGCCTCGAACAGCCGATCAACCGATGCGATCGAACGCCCGGTGGCCCGCACCTGGTCACGGCGCGCGCGGGCACGCAGATCGAACGGAATCTCCTTGCCGGCGGCCAACAGCGCGTACTCATCGCCGACGTTGCCGATCAGCTGACGCCAGGCGGCGTCAATGTCACTGGCGGCCTCGGCGATGCGGACCTTGGCGAACGGGTCGTCCTTGGCCTTTTCCCCGGCGAACGCCGCACGCACCCGCTTGCCCTGATGCTCCACGTGCGCGGCGTACGCGCCGTAGGCCATACCGACAATCGGTGCCGAGATGGTGGTGGGATGCATTGTGCCCCAAGGCATTTTGTATACCGGAGCGATGTTATTCTGCAGCCCCGCCGCGGTGTGGTCGTTCATCTCCTTGTACGACAGGAACCGGTGCCGGGGCACAAAGACGTCCTTGACGACCACGGTGTTGCTGCCGGTGCCGCGCAAGCCGACGACATGCCACACGTCGTCGATGCGGTACTCGCTGCGCGGTATCAGGAAACTGCCGAAGTCGACCGGTCGGCCGTCCTTGATGACCGGACCACCGAGGAAAGCCCATGTCGCGTGATCACAGCCCGACGACCAGTTCCACGACCCGTTGACCAGGTAGCCGCCGTCGGTTACGACGCCGGCACCCATCGGGGCATACGACGACGAGATCCGCGTTTTCGGATCCTCGCCCCACACCTCGTCCTGGGCCTGCTGGTCGAACTGGGCAAGGTGCCAGTTGTGCACACCGAGGATCGAGCTCACCCAGCCGGTGGAACCGCATGCGCTCGCCAGTCGTCGCGTCGCCTCATAGAACAGCGTGGGATCGCATTGCAGTCCACCCCACTGCTCGGGCTGTAAAAGGGTGAAGAAGCCGACGTCCTGGAGCTCCTGAACGGTCTCGTCGGGTAGCCGGCGCAGATCCTCCGTCGCCTGAGCGCGCTCGGCAATCCGCGGAAGCAGATCATCGATGCCAGCCAAAACCGACTGCGCATCACGCTGTTGAATGGACGTCACTTAAGTTTGCCTCCTGGGAGTGCGGACTTACACCAGAGACTAGAACACGTTCCGATTCGTGTCGAGCAGGGTATTCCTGCGGCTGGTAGCGATACGAATCCACATTTCTGTAACATGTTCTAGTTGTGAAGAAAGGGAGCAGGGGTTCTTGACCGAGGCGATTCCCGACGAGCCACTCGGTGACCACGTCCTTGAGCTGCAGATCGCCGAGGTCGTCGCCGAGACCGACGATGCGCGGTCGCTGGTGTTCGCGGTGCCCAACGCGCCGGGGGATCCCGACATCCCGCCGGAGCGGTTGCGCTACGCACCCGGCCAGTTCCTGACGCTGCGGGTGCCCAGCGACCGCACCGGCTCGGTGGCGCGCTGCTACTCGTTGTGCAGCTCCCCGTTTACCGGCGACGCGCTCACCGTCACGGTCAAGCGAACCGTGGACGGGTACGCGTCCAACTGGCTCTGCGACCACGCCCACAAAGGCATGCGGATCCACGTGCTGGCCCCGTCGGGCACCTTCGTGCCCAAGACGCTCGATGACGACTTTCTGCTGATGGCCGCCGGCAGCGGGATCACCCCGATCATGTCGATCTGCAAGTCAGCGCTGGCCGAAGGCAGCGGGCAGGTGACGCTGATCTACGCCAACCGCGACGACCGTTCGGTGATCTTCTCCGACGCGCTGCGCGAGCTGTCCGCCAAGTATCCCGACCGGCTCACGGTAGTGCACTGGCTCGAATCGCTGCAGGGACTGCCCGGCGTAGCCGCGCTGGCGAAGCTGGCTGCCCCCCACACAGATCGACCCGTGTACATCTGTGGGCCCGGCCCATTCATGGCCGCGGCCCGCGAAGCCCTGGAAGCGCTGAAGGTCCCTGCGCCCCAAGTGCATATCGAAGTATTCAAGTCGCTGGATTCAGATCCGTTCGCGGCGGTGAAGATCGCGGACACCGATGAAGGCGATCAGCCGCCGGCTACCGCGGTGGTACAGCTGGACGGTGAAACCCATACCGTGTCGTGGCCGCGCAACGCCAAGCTGCTCGACGTGCTGCTGGCCAAAGGCCTCGACGCACCCTTCTCCTGCCGCGAGGGCCACTGCGGTGCGTGTGCCTGCACCTTGCGCAGTGGCAAGGTGAACATGGAGGTCAACGACGTGCTCGAGCAGCAGGACCTCGACGACGGCCTCATCTTGGCCTGTCAATCTCACCCAGAATCTGATTCGGTAGAAGTGACCTACGACGAGTAGTCGCGGGGTTAAGTTCACCCTTGAGGTCTTCTCGAAGGCGCGGGGCACCGGGAAGGGGAGCGCCGATGAAGCGGCTGGTAACGGGATTTGCAGTCGTCACAGCCATGCTGACGTTCGTGCCCGGCGGGGTCGCCCCGATTTCTGCGGCGGCGAGCAACACCGCCACCACGCTGTTCCCGCTGGACGGACCCAATCAGCTGGAGACGCATACCTTCCTCAATTGCTTCAAGTCGGATGGCCATTGCGACTTCACCGCCGGAGCCGACGTACGCACGCCCGACGGCGTGACCGGATTCCCGTCCGACCTGTGGGCCCGCCAGACCACCGAGATCCGGTCGTCGAACCGGATGGCTTACCTGGACGCGCACGCGAACGGTCAATACGAGCGGGTCATGAAATCCATGGGGACCGACGAGATCACCTCCGTCTACTTCGGTGAGGGCCCCCCGGACAAGTACCAGACCACCGGACGCATCGACTCGACCGATTGGTCGACAGGCCAGCCCAGAACCGACGTCAACGTGATTGTCTGCACCCACATCCAGGTGGTCTATACCGGGGTCAACACCACCTCCCCAAGCACCTGCGCACAGACCACGTTTTCCTAGGTTCTCTTAGGTCTACCGCTTGCAGGAGCCATGGGATCGCGCACGGGACGATCTGCGCAGGGCGGATCCAATTCTCGCGCGCCTGATCGACGCTCACCCCGACTTCGACCCGAGGGCCTGGCTAGCGGACATACCGTCGATGGATGCCTTCGGGGCCTTGGTATTTCAGGTGATCGGTCAGCAGCTCTCAGTTCGCGCGACCAGACGCATTCTCGATCGGCTGGCGGACCACTTCGGTGGCACGCTGCCCACGCCGGATGCCGTTTTAGCCACGGCGCCCGAGGAACTGGTCAAGGTGGGGCTGTCACGGCGCAAGGTCGCGACCCTACGGGAAGTCGCTCGGCGCTTCGCCGATGGCCAATGGCGTGACGATGAACTTCGGTCCCTCTCTGACCGCGAAGTCGAAGACCGCCTCACGACGGTCTCGGGAATCGGCCCATGGACCGTACACGGAATGTTGATCATCGCCTTCGATCGGGAGGACGTCATGCTGCCGGGCGACCTTGCCCTGCGCAAGGCGATTCAGCGCATCTACGCCATGGACCACCTGCCCTCCGAGACGGATGTTGTTGACCTGGCGGAGCGCTGGCGCCCGTGGCGCAGCCTGGCCGCCGCATATCTTTTTCAGGCCGCGTTCGAGGGCAGCCCAAAGTGACCATGGACAACCGCATAAAGGTCAGCCTCACCGGGACGCAGCAGACTGCCCTGGTCACCCTCTATGGCAAAGCGCTGGAGAGCCGTCGGCGAGATTCCATCCTTGCCGATCGGCAGGCCGACGAAGCCGTCCAGCGCATCGACTGCGACTTCAGTACCTTGCGGATGCGCCGTCGCGATCAACAATCATCCGCGCTGCGATCGAAGGCCTACGACACGCGGGTGATGGGATTCCTCGACGGCCATCCGGAATGCGTGGTACTCCATTTGGGCTGCGGACTCGATACGCGGGCCTACCGCGTCAACCCTGCATCCACTGTCAGCTGGTACGACATCGACCTGCCCGACATCGTCGCCTTGCGGCGGCGACTATTTCCCCCGCGCGCAGGCCTGCACGCCATCGGCGCCTCGGTCACCGACCCAAAGCTGCTCGACGCGATACCCGCCGACAAGCCGGTTTTGGTTGTCGCCGAGGGGTTGACGCCGTATCTGCGCCGGGAAGATGGCGTGGCAATGCTGAGGCGCATTGTCGGGCATTTCGCGGTAGGTGAAATGATCTTCGACGGCTACAGCCGAGCGGGAGTGTGGGTCCTGCAGCGCTATCCTCCGGTGAAAGCGTCTGGCGCCCAACTGGACTGGAGCATCGGTAACCCGCACGAACTCGAAAAGGCAGTCCCGGGGCTGATATTCGACTGCGAATGGTGGTTTGCAGACGCCGAAGTGATCAAGCGGTACTACTCGCCGCTGTATTGGCAGTGGATGCAGGTGCTCTTTCGTATCACCCCGATCAGGCGACTCGGCCGCGGCCTGCGCTACCACTTCGGGTCAGACGGGAGTTAGATGAATTATGGGTCTGACGAACTCCAACTTGTCGAAACGGCAACGGCAAGGGATCTCGACCGGCCGAAGGTGACGTGACTTCCTCAGCATTACCTAGAGGTCCTTCGTCTCTAGTGCGGTTCCCTTACGGCGCGGCACCATCGCTAGATGTCTGCAATACACGAGAAGGTCGCGCACTCCTCGACACTCGATAGCCGAATCCATGGCATCGCCGGATGGGCCCGGGAGAAGCGTCAGTGCAAGGCATGTCTGCAAATATCTGCCCCGAAGACACTCTAGGGGGAAGAAGTGTCCACAAAGAACGTTGTCGTCGTCGGGGCCGGCTGTGCAGGTCTATCTGCCACCTACACCCTGCGAAAGAACGGAATTAACGTCATTACCTTCGAGGCTAGCGATGTGGTTGGCGGACGCTGCCGGACAGTGATGGAGGACGGGTACGAATTTATGTCCGGCGCCGGCAGCACTGAACCGCAATGGTCTACCACCTGCCAGTATCTGCAAGAACTCGGCTTGTTGGACAGAGTGTATTCCATCCAGAAGCAACGCTACGGCTTCGTCCGCAACGGAAAAGTCCGCACGATATTTATCGGCGGTAATCTCCGGGAAACTATCAAGGCCCTGCCCGAAAACATCAAGTTCTTCTTCACCGGGATTCCGTGGAAAACCTATCCGCAGATACTGAAGGTGTTCGCGGCACTGAACAAATACATGAAACTCGTAGACACAAAAAACCACAACTTCGACGCCCTGGCCGAGATCTCCAACATGAGCACAGAAGAATTCGTGTTGAAACACGGCGGACGCGAAGCACTGGAATGGGTTTTCCACCCATTTCTCTCCACCATGGTGCTGGCCCGGCCGAAAGACATTTCAATTGCCCATCCCATCTCCCTCTTCTCCCTAATGAAAGGCATGCAGTCTATGAAGGGTGGCATGGGCAGCATCACCGCCGGATTGTACGAGAACGTGAAAGATTGCATCCGCTTGAACACTCCCGTGAACAAAGTCGTCATCAACGACAACAAGGTGGTGGGCGTGGAAACGAAGGACGGCTTTGTGCCGGCCGACCAAGTAATCTGCGCCGTCGACGCTGTGCTCGCCGGGCAGTTGGTCCCCGACCTGCCGGAATCGATGCGGAGATCCCTTGAAACGTGCAAGTACAGCTCAACTTACTATTACCAATTCGGCCTGGAGAAACCGCTTGTCGAGAACACCGATACGCCTTTCTACCTCGTCATGATCCCGGCCAGCGAACAGACCATCCTCGACTTTGCGTCCCTGGGGCACCCCTCGAATGATAAGCCGATAGTCATTGCCCCTACCCGCGGTTGGGAAGACGAGAAACTCACTCAAATGAGCGAAGAGGAACGCCGCCGCCTCGTAATTTCTGAAGTCCAAAAGATATGCCCAGCTTTCCCGGATGAGCCCAAGATCACCAAGGTCTTCCGCTGGGATCGAGCGATCAACCTGGAATCCCCCGGCCAGTTCGTTGCAATCCAGGACCTGCTCAAGAACCATGCGCGAGATGTCCGTGGACTGTACCTGTCAGGTGAGTACCTGTTCCTGATCGCCTCCACGGAAGGCGCCCTGGCGACTGGAAAAGAGGCCGCCGAGATGGCCATTGACGATCTCATACATGAAAGGCTGTGAAAGGAGCTTTCCGCCGGTGGATTAGCTCGCCGGCCTCTGGATTATTCTCTTCGCGTCTTAGCCAGCTTAAACGAGGCACTGTTCAGTGCGGCGTAGAGACGTGTGACAGCTTCTCGTCGGGCAAGCCGTTGGGCACACCGGTTTTCGAGGCGCTGGACTCGCGCGTCAGGAAGCTGGTGAGTTCTCCGATCGCGGTCATCAGCGGGGCAGGGAAAACGATGGTGGTGTTCTTCTCCACCCCCAGCTCGAGCAGGGTCTGCAGGTTTCGCAGTTGCAAGGCCAGCGGATGCTTCATCATGGTGTCGGATGCGTCGCCGAGCGCCGCGGCGGCGAGCGCTTCCCCTTCTGCGGCAATGATTTTGGCGCGCTTCTCACGCTCGGCTTCGGCCTGGCGGGCCATCGCGCGTTTCATGCTGTCGGGAAGTTGGATGTCCTTGAGCTCAACCAACGTGACCTCCACACCCCATTCCACGGTGGTGGTGTCGAGGATCTGGCGGATGCTGCCGTTGATCTTTTCGGTCTGGGCGAGCACTTCGTCGAGCGAATGCTGCCCGACGACGTTGCGCAGCGTGGTCTGTGCGATCTGATCGATGGCGGCGTTGACGTTCTCGATGACGACGACCGATTTGCGGGCATCGGTGACACGGAAGTAGGCAACCGCGGCGATGTCGACACTCACGTTGTCGCGGGTGATGATCCCCTGCGACTGGATCGGCATGGTCACGATGCGCATCGAAACCCGCCACAGTCGGTCGATGATCGGGATGATCGGCCGCAACCCGGGCTCGCGAACTCCGATCACCCGGCCGAGGCGAAAGTGCACACCGCGCTGATACTGCTGCACTATCCGAATCGAGGCACTCAACAACACCACGGCCACGAAAGCCACGGCGACTATCACAACGATGGCGCTAGGACTCATGAAACCAACGCTAGAAGCAGCACCGGCGGCAGTCAGCCGCCACAAGTCCCGGTCTGCATGGCCAAAAGGCCCTTACGCAGTCCCGGCGTCGCCGAGATTGCCCCCATGGCTGTGATCCGTCCGAATTCACAACCATGGCGGCGAGTTCGCCGCTAACGCGGTAGGCCGAGAAGTCGCTCGGCGGCGACGGTGAGCAAGATCTGCTCGGTACCGCCGGCGATCGTGAGGCAGCGGGTGTTGAGGAAGTCGAATACCGCGTGGTTGTGGACGAGCCCGCCGCCTTCGGACACGTCCATCGTGTACTCGGCTAACGCCTGCCGATAGCGGACGCCGATGAGTTTGCGCACGCTGGACTGCGCCCCGGGGTCCTGCCCGCCGACAGCGAGCTGGGCGATGCGCTGGTCCAGCAGCGCGCCGGTCTGGGCAGTCGCGATCAACCGCCCCAGCCGGTCTTGCTGGGCAGCGTCGAGGTCGATCTCCGCCAGCACCTTGAGCAGCTCTTCCATCGGGTTGCCCAGCGCGGTCCCAGCGGCCATCGCGATCCGCTCGTTGGCCAGTGTGGTCCGGGCCAGCCGCCAGCCGTCGTTCACCTCGCCGACCACCATCTCGTCGGGGACGAACACGTTATCGAGGAAGACTTCGTTGAACAGTGAGTCACCGGTGATCTCACGCAGCGGTCGGATTTCGATGCCGGGTGAGCTCATGTCCACCAGGAAGTAGGTGATGCCCTTATGTTTTGGAGCGTTTGGGTCCGTTCTCGCCAGGCACACGCCCCACCGCGCCTTGTGCGCCGCGGACGTCCACACCTTCTGTCCGGTCAGCAGCCAGCCACCGTCAGCCCGTACCGCCTTGGTCCGCAGCGACGCCAGGTCGGAGCCGGCTCCGGGCTCGGAAAACAGCTGGCACCAAAGGAATTCGCCACGCATGGTGGCCGGCACAAAGCGCTCGATCTGCTCCGGCGTGCCGTGCTCGAGGATCGTCGGCGCCGCCCACCAGCCGATCACCAAGTCCGGACGCACCACACCGGCCGCCGCCATCTCCTGATCGATCAGCAACTGTTCGGCCGGTGACGCGCCGCGGCCGTACGGCGGCGGCCAGTGCGGCGCCTGCAGCCCTGCCTCGGCCAGGGCCACCTGCCGTTTATCTGCGGGCAGTGCGGCGATTTGGGCGACGACTGCGGCGATCTCCGGCCGCAGACCCTCGACCTCGGTGAGGTCGATACCCAGCCGGCGTCGCACACCGGCCTGAGTCAGTGCGGTGACACGGCGCAACCAGCGCTCCGCGCCGCCGAGGAACCGGCCAATGCCATGGGCCCGGCGCAAGTACAGATGCGCATCGTGCTCCCAGGTGCAACCGATGCCGCCGAGCACCTGGATGCAGTCCTTGACATTGGCTTTTGCGGCTGCGATGCCGACGCTCGCGGCCAAGGCCGCCGCGATGGAAAACTGTTCCTCATCGGACTCCGCCGCGGCGCGGGCGGCGTCGGCGGCGGCCACCTCGGCCTGCTCGGCGCGGCACAGCATCTCGGCACACAGGTGCTTGACGGCCTGGAAGCTGCCGATCGGCTTGCCGAACTGCTCTCGCACCTTGGCGTAGGCGACGGCGGTGTCGAGTGACCAACGGGTCACGCCGGCCGCCTCAGCCGCCAGCACGGTCGCGGCCAATTCCTCGACCCGCCGCTGCGACTGCGCCACCACGGTGGCCGGCGCCGAGGTCAGCAGCACCCGGGCCAACGGCCGGGAGAAGTCGGTGGCCTGCAGCGGCTCGATCTGCACGCCGTCGCTGTCGGTGTCGATCAGCAGCCACTTTCCGTCGGCCGGCAACAGCAATACAGCGCCATCGGCGGCGCCCAGCGCCAGCGGCAGGGTGCCCGACACGCGTGACGTTTCGGCGTCAAAGTCCGCGTCGCCGTCGAGCGCCAGGCCGGCGAAGCGTTCACCGGAGGCCAGTGCCGCCAGCAATTCAGGGTCCGAGCCTGCCTCGGAGATGACCAACGCGGCCAGCGCGGTGGTGGCAACCGGCCCGGGAACCAGCGCCTTGGCCGCTTCCTCGACCATCGCGCACAGATCCTCGATGCTGCCGCCTGCCCCGCCGCAGTCCTCCGGGATAGCGACGCCGAATATCCCTAGGTCAGCCAGGCGGCCGAATACCGGCCGCCACGCATCGGCCCCTCCTTCTTCCGAGCCCTGCTCTACCTCGCGGATCGCCGCGGTCCCGCCCGGCCCCGAGGTCGAATTGCGGGCCCAGTCGCGTACCAGCGCACGCGCTGCGAACTGCTCGTCGGTGACGGTCGCTACCACCCTTAGGACCTCCGCGTCCTTGATTCGACGTGACAAGGGCCGCTAGGACCCTGTCCCGATTGTCCGACTCTCCCCCGCCAAGCGGGGGACCCCCACCTCGCGTTACTGCGCAACCCGCCTCGTCGAGGGACTAGAACGTGTTCTAATAGTGCCAGCGATCGACCGTCAAGTCGAACGCCATTACAGCAGCACACACGGTTGTCCCGGCGGTACGGAGGTGGGAGATTCACACTCAGCATGCGTATCGTTTGCAAGCGAGCCGCCCGGAACAGGAGCAATCCGCCAAATGCCAGCCAACGCCCACTCGGACCGCATTTCTGACTCGCAACCGCGCGAGGTCATGAACGTGGCGGTACTGGCTGAGTCCGAACTCGGCTCGGAGGCACAGCGGGAACGCCGCAAGCGCATCCTGGACGCCACCATGGCCATCGCCTCCAAAGGCGGCTACGAGGCGGTTCAGATGCGTGCCGTGGCGGACCGGGCCGATGTGGCGGTGGGGACGCTGTACCGGTATTTCCCGTCGAAGGTGCATCTGCTGGTATCGGCCCTGGGCCGGGAGTTCAGCCGGATCGATGCCAAAACCGACCGCTCGGCGGTTGCCGGTGGCACGCCGTTTCAGCGGCTGAACTTCATGGTCGGCAAGCTCAACCGCGCGATGCAACGCAATCCCCTGCTCACCGAGGCGATGACCCGTGCCTACGTCTTCGCCGACGCGTCGGCGGCCAGTGAGGTCGACCAGGTCGAGAAGCTCATCGACAGCATGTTCGCGCGCGCGATGAGTGATGGGGAACCAACCGAGGACCAGTACCACATCGCCCGGGTGATCTCGGACGTGTGGTTGTCGAACCTGCTCGCGTGGCTTACCCGGCGAGCCTCGGCAACAGACGTCAGCAAGCGGCTGGATCTGGCCGTCCGGTTGTTGATCGGCGACTCCGAGGGGACTTAGCAACCCGATAACAGGCTTAGGCGGGCGGGCCGGCGGTGCGGCCCCGAATCAGTTCGGTATCCAAAAGCTCGACGGCCGGCAGGCCCGACCGCGGCGGCTTCAACAGCAGTTCACCTGCCCGGCGGCCCTTGTGCAGGCTCGGCTGCGACACCGTGGTCAACCCACGGCTGATCGCCTCGGGCACACCGTCGAAACCGGTGACGCTCATCTGACCGGGCACGTAAATGCCATGTGCCCGAAGGTAATCCATCGCAGACAGGGCAAGCATGTCCGCCGTGCACATCAGCGCGGTAATCCGCGGATTGGCCTCGCACGCCACCTTGGCGGCAGCGCCACCCGACTCCGGCAGGTGCTCGTAGCTTTCCACCACGGTCAGCGAATCCGGGTCGACACCGGCGGCCCGCATTGCCTCCCACACGCCGATGATGCGTTCGCGCTGCACGTCGAACGTCGGCGACCGCAGCCGTTCGGCGTCCACCAAGCCCTGGCGGCGGTCCCGGCCCAGCCGCATCGTCAGCAACCCGATCTGACGGTGCCCCAGGCCGAGCACGTAGTCAGCGAGCCCGCGCATCGCCGCCCGGTCGTCAATGCCCACCCGGGACGCGCCGGAGAGGCCTTTGGGCTGGTCGACGACCACAACGGGCAACCGTCGCTGCAGGACCACCTGCAGGTACGGATCGTCGTCGCATACCGAATACACCACGAAGCCGTCCACGCCGGCGGCAAGCACCGCGGCTGTTCCGTCTTCAAGGCTCCGGCTTCCTCCGACGGCCACCAGCAGCAGCCCCTGCCCGAGCCCTTCGCATGATTGCGCTACTCCCGCAACGAAATCCCGCGCTGCCGGGTCGCTGAAGAAATAGGTCAGCGGTTCGGCCATCACCAAACCAACAGCACCGGCTTTGCGGGTCCGCAATGATCGCGCCACCGGGTCCGGTCCGGCGTAACCCAGCCGCTTCGCCGTCGCGAGCACTCGTTCGCGGAGGTTGGGGGAGAGCTGATCGGGTCGGTTGAAGGCATTCGAAATCGTGGTGCGCGAAACCTTCAGTTCGTCCGCCAACGACGCCAGAGTCGCACGCCGGCGCGGTGTGGGACTCACGTTCGGTGAGGCTACAGCGGATCCTTGCTTGCGCCTACGCGGTCTCAATTCGTCACTTTGTAATGGAAACGATTGTCATTAGTATTAGGGTCCGACGAGAGGAAATCGGACGTGCGCATGGCACTGACGCGCAGACGAATGGCAGTAGCCAATGTGATGCGTTGGCTACTGGGCGTTCTCGTCGCGCTGAGTGGCTGGACCGTACTCACCGGCTGCGGCAGTCCGGCGCATCCGCGCGCGGCCACCGTCGTGGCGTCAACAGACGTGTGGGGCAGCGTCGCGCGTGCTGTCACCGGCCGCCATGTCGCCGTCAAATCCGTCCTGAGCGGCGCCGACACCGACCCGCATTCCTACCAAGCCAGTCCCTCAGATGCCGCCGCCATCACCGACGCCACCCTGGTCGTCTACAACGGCGGCGGTTACGACCCGTGGGTGGACCAGGTGCTGGCCCGGCATCCGGCCGTCAAATCGATCGATGCCTACTCGTTTATCTCCAACGCCACAACCGCAGGGCAACCGCCCAACGAGCACGTCTTCTACGACCTGAGCGTCGCCAAGTCGGTCGCCTCCTTGATCGCCGACCGGATGGCGAGCATCGATCCGGGCAACGCCGCCGACTATCGGGCCAACGCGGCCGAATTCTGCCGCGGCGCGGACGCCATCACGATCTCCGAGCACGCCATCGCCAGTGCGTACCCCGACGCCGGGGTCATCGCGACCGAGCCCGTCGGATACTACCTGCTGGCGGCGTCCGGACTGGTAAACCGCACCCCGACCGCCTTCACCGCGGCTAACGAGAACCAAACCGATCCCTCGCCGACCGACATGGCATCCGTCCTCGACTTGATCGACCGCCGCCAAGTCTCTGCCCTGCTGGTCAACCCGCAGACCTCCACCTCCGCGATAAACGGCCTCGAGGACGAGGCGCGGCGGGCGGGTGTGCCGGTGACCGAAGTGACCGAGACGTTGCCCGACGGCACCGACTATCTGACCTGGCAGCGCAACACCGTCAACCAGTTGCTGGCTGCGCTGCGGTCGGGCCGGTAAGCAAGGCCGTGAGCCTCGAAGCGGTCCACGCCGTCGACCGCCATGCAGATACCGTCTCGCTGCGCGGCGCCCGGCTGGGGTTCGGCGATCGCGTGCTGTGGGACCATCTGGACCTGTCGGTGTCGCCAGGGGAGTTCATCGCGGTGCTGGGCCCCAACGGAAGCGGCAAGACGTCGTTGCTCAAGGTGCTGCTCGGGCAGCTGCCGCTGAGTGCCGGTGTCGCGGTGGTGGATGGAAAGCCGGTCACCTCGGGCAGCGGACGCATCGGCTATGTGCCGCAACACCGCCCGATGGACTCCGATGTGATGCTGCGGGGCCGCGACCTGGTTCGGCTGGGTATCGACGGACGGCGCTGGGGCGGCACGCCGCTGAGGTCCGCCGACCGGGCCCGCCGGCGCGCGGCCGTGTGGCAGGCGCTGCGACAGGTGAACGGCGAACACCTGGCAGATGTCCGGGTCGGCATGATGTCGGGCGGCGAGCTGCAGCGGATCCGCATCGCTCAGGCGCTGGTCAGTGATCCGATGCTGCTGCTCTGCGATGAACCGCTGCTGACGCTGGACCCGGCCAACGCGAAGTTGGTAGCAGCGCTGATCG
Source organism: uncultured Actinomycetota bacterium (assembly GCA_963784665.1). Classification (GTDB taxonomy): domain Bacteria; phylum Actinomycetota; class Actinomycetes; order Mycobacteriales; family Mycobacteriaceae; genus Mycobacterium. The sequence goes on along the minus strand of CAWASA010000009.1, from coordinate 138,814 downwards.
ACCACCGTCGGCGGGCCGCCGCAACCACGGTCATCGTCGTCACCCACGAGGTCAACGCGATCCTGCCCTATGTGGACCGGGTGCTGTATCTGGTCGACGGCCGATTCAGGATCGGCACCGTCGAGCAGGTGATGACCACAGAGACACTCTCGGCGCTGTACCGGGCCGACATCCAGGTGGTGAAGGTCAGGGACGGCTACGTCGTAGTGGGCGACCCGCTAGCTCAGGACGGGTGCGACCGATGAACCACCGGCTCGCCGACATGGTGGACCATTTGTTCTCCTTCGACATCACCGCCCACCTACTCGGCCACGACTTCGTCCAGCAAGCGCTGGTAGCGGCCGCCCTGTTGGGATTGGTGGCCGGGCTGATCGGGCCATTCATCGTGATGCGCCAGATGTCGTTCGCCGTGCACGGTTCCAGCGAATTGTCGCTGACAGGGGCCGCGTTCGCTCTGCTGGTCGGGTTTGGGGTGGGCGTGGGCGCGCTGATCGGCAGCGCCCTGGCGGCGGCGCTGTTCGGCATTCTCGGTCAGCGGGCCCGGGAACGCGATTCGGTCATCGGTGTGGTGTTGGCGTTCGGATTGGGACTGGCCGTGCTGTTCATCTACCTGTACCCGGGTCGCACCGCGACCAGTTTCGCATTGCTGACCGGTCAGATCGTCGGCGTCGGCTACACCGGGCTGGCCATGCTGGCGCTGGTTTGCTTGCTCGTCATCGCCGTACTGGCAACGTGCTACCGCCCACTGTTGTTCGCCACCGTCGATCCCGAAGTCGCCGCGGCCCGTGGCGTGCCCGTTCGCGCTCTGGGCATCGTGTTCGCCGCCCTGGTCGGTGTGGTGGCCGCTCAGGCGGTGCAGATCGTCGGGGCGCTGCTGGTGATGTCGTTGCTGATCACGCCGGCGGCAGCGGCCGCTCGGGTGGTCGCCTCCCCGGTGGCGGCGATGATGGCCTCCGTGGTCTTCGCCGAGGTTTCCGCGGTAGGGGGGATCGTGTTGTCGCTGGCGCCCGGCGTCCCGGTATCCGTGTTCGTCGCAAGCATCTCGTTTCTGATCTACCTGATTTGCTGGCTCCTCGGGCGCCAGCGGGAGGCCTCCGCTTAAGCTTGTCGCACATTGCCCAGCAGATCGCGGCCGAGGTGACGAAGCAGTACCCGACGCGACGCAGCGGCCCGGCGGTCAACCACCTCTTCGACAAGATCCCCAATAAGCTGGGCGGGTGGCTGGTGTCGACCTCAACGCCGACTTGGGCGAAAGCTTTGGCGTCTGGCGCTTGGGTGACGACGACGCCATGCTCGGAATCGCCACCAGCGCCAACGTGGCGTGTGGTTTCCATGCAGGAGATCCCGCGGGCCTGTTGCGGGTATGCCGGTCGGCCGCTCAGCGCGGCGTGCGTATCGGAGCGCAGGTGAGCTATCGCGACCTCGCCGGCTTTGGCAGGCGTTTCATCGACGTCGCCGCCGAAGACCTTGTTGCCGATGTGGTGTATCAGCTCGGCGCGCTGCAGGCGATCGCGCACTCCGCCGGTTCGACGGTGTCCTACGTCAAACCCCATGGCGCGCTGTACAAGACGATCGTGACCAACCGCGAACAGGGCACCGCGGTCGCCGAGGCGGTACGCATGGTGGATGCCACGCTGCCGGTGTGGGCATGGCGGGCTCGGCGTTTTTCGAAGAGGCCTCCCGGCTCGGCTTGCGCACGGTGGCCGAGGCGTTCGCCGATCGTGCCTACCGGCCAGACGGCCAGCTGGTTTCCCGTCGTGAACCGGGCGCGGTGCTGCACGATCCCGCGGCGATCGGTGACCGAGTGGTGACCATGGTGAACTCGGGACAGGTCACCGCGATCGACGGAGCCCGGCTCACCGTCCGCGTGGAATCGGTTTGCGTACATGGCGATTCGCCAGGGGCGGTGCAGATCGCTACCGCTGTTCGTGATCGCCTCGAGGCGACCGGCACCGATATCAGGGCTTTCTGCTGATGCGACTGAAGCTCGGCCGCCCCGATATCGCGTGTTATTCCGATCGGTTTGACGTGCCCGCGGCCCAATCCAACGCGTTATCGGTGACGTGGATGGGGGTGGCGACCCTGCTGGTCGACGACGGGTCGTCCACGCTGATGACCGACGGCTACTTCTCGCGCCCCGGCCTGGTGCGGGTCGCGGCAGGCAAGGTGTCGCCTTCCGCGGCGCGTGTCGACGGCTGCCTTGCCCGGGCCAAGGTGTCTCGTCTCGTGGCTGTCATCCCGGTGCACAGCCACATCGACCACGTGCTGGACTCCGCGCTGGTCGCCGACCGCACCGGCGCGCAGCTGGTCGGAGGCCAGTCCACCGCCAATGTCGGGCGCGGATACGGGCTGCCCGAGAACAGGCTCGTCGTCGCGGTCGATGGCGAATCGAACCAGTTGGGCGCCTACGACGTCACCCTCGTGGAGTCCCACCACTGCCCACCCGACCGGTTTCCCGGCGTGATCAGCGCACCGCTGACCCCACCGGTGAAGGCGTCGGCCTACCGCTGCGGAGAGGCATGGTCGACGCTGGTGCACCACCGGCCGTCCGGTCGGCGGCTGCTGATCCAGGGCAGCGCCGGTTTCGTCAAGGGCGCTCTGGCCGGTCACCGCGCCGATGCCGTCTACCTCAGCGTCGGACAGCTGGGGCTGCAGCCGCGGTCATACCTGATCGACTACTGGACCGAGACTGTGCGCGCGGTGGGTGCCCGCCGGGTGATCCTGATTCACTGGGACGACTTCTTCCGTCCGCTGTCAAAGCCGCTGCGGGCCTTGCCTTATGCGGGCGACGACTTAGACGAGTCCATCCGTATCCTCGACGAGCTGGCCGCACAGGACGGCGTCGCGCTGCACCTGCCGACGGTGTGGCGGCGCGAGGACCCTTGGGCATAGAGCGGCGTAGACCCGGGCCCAAGAATGACACTGACCCTTGCGCTGTTGCTGCTTGCTGTGGTGCTCGGCTTCGCGGTCGCGCGCCCAAGAGGCTGGCCGGAGGCGCTGGCAGCGGTTCCAGCAGCCGTCATTCTGGTGGCGATCGGCGCGATCTCGGTCCATCAGGCCGCGGTGCAGGTCGCCGATCTGTCAGGTGTGGTCGCGTTCCTGGGCGCGGTGCTGGTGCTGGCCAAACTGTGCGACGACGAGGGCCTGTTCGAGGCCGCGGGCGCGGCCATCGCGCGGGTGCGCGTCGGTTCGCACGGCCTGCTGCGCCAGGTGTTCGTCATTACCTCGACCATCACCGCTGTCCTGAGCCTGGACGCCACCGTGGTGCTGCTGACCCCGGTGGTGTTGGTCACCGTCCGCCGACTGCGCACGCCGGTGCGCCCCTACGCTTACGCCACCGCTCATCTGGCTAATGCCGCCTCGCTGCTGCTTCCGGTGTCGAATCTGACCAACTTGCTGGCCTTTCACACCGCGAACATCTCATTCAGCCAGTTCACCCTGGTGATGGCGTTGCCTTGGGTGGCCGCGGTGGCCGTAGTGTACGTGATCTTCCGCTGGTTTTTCGCGGCAGATCTGCGCGTGACACCCCACCCCGAAGAACGCGGTCCCGCGCCGCGGCCACCGGTTTTCGTCTTGTTGGTCGTGGCGCTGACGCTGGCCGGATTCGCGATCGCCCAATCAGTCGGGGTGGCCCCGGCCTGGGTGGCACTAGCCGGCGCTTCGGTGCTGGCGGTGCGCAGTCTCAGCCGCGGGCACACCTCGGTGACCGAGATTGTGCGCTCGGCGAGTGTGTCGTTTCTGGTGTTCGTGCTGGCGCTGGGCGTGGTGGTGCACGCAGTCATGCTGAACGGAATGGACACCGCAATGTCCAGGGTGCTGCCATCAGGTTCGGGTCTGCCTTCATTGCTCGCGATCGCCGCGGTGGCTGCCGTGCTGGCCAACGTCGTCAATAATCTGCCCGCGACGCTTGTCCTGCTGCCGCTGGTCGCGCCGAGCGGCCCGGTGGCCATCCTGGCGGTGCTGATCGGGGTCAACATCGGACCCAACCTGACCTACGTCGGCTCACTGTCGAACCTGCTGTGGCGGCGCGTGCTGCGCCGGCACGATGTCGAGGCCAGCATCGGCGAGTACACCCGCCTCGGGTTGTGCACCGTGCCCACGGCCCTGGTGGTGGCGGTGCTCGCGCTGTGGGCGAGCGTGCGGCTACTGGGTATCTAAGCGCGCGAGCAGACGCAGACTCGCATTATTTCGCCCCCATTTGTGCGAGTCTGCGTCTGCTCGCCCTGGTAACCGCCACGCCGCTGTTGGTTTAGCCAACCGAGTCCCTGAACTCGACGCCCTGCTGCAGCGCCTGCGCAGCTTCGGCTATGTCCAATACGGGATAGATCTGGTATTCGGCGATGATGGCGAATTTGCTTGTGACGTCGGCTAGCTCGGCGGGGTTGTCGGTTTCCACCACCGCGAATCCGCCAGCGCCGTCCAGGCGACCAACGAACTGGTGATACGTCGTTCCCTGCGGTTGCGTCCATTTCGAGAACACGGCCAGGCCACGCCGCAAGGACTCTTCATTCTCGGCTGCCGAGCCGTTCAGACGATACGTCCAGGCCACCACATACTTCATTTCATCCTCCTTGGGATTTCGTTGTTGTTGACAAGGCTTCGGACCGCGCGCAGATGCGGGCGCGGATGGGTGCGGCAGCTACCACCGTGAACGGTGTTACCAGCGGGAAGTCACTGTCGAGCGATTCGATCTCGGCGCTTCGGATGATGCTGGCCAGCGCGAGCGTGGCCTCCAGCATCGCGAAGTGGTCGCCAATACATGAGCGTGGTCCGCCGCCAAACGGCAAGTACTGCCAACGGCTGCGACCCTTCGACCGTTCCGGGAGAAACCGGTCCGGATCGAAACACAGTGGGTCCTCCCAAAGTGCGGGGTCACGGTGCATCGCATAAAAGCTCACGAGGCCAATGGTTTCGGCCTCCACCCGGTAGCCGTCCACCACGATGTCGCGGGTGGGCGAGCGCATCGTTCCCGCCGCAGGCGGACACAGCCGTAGCGCCTCGTGCAACACCCGCACGGTAAGGCTGAGTTCGGCAACGTCGTCCGGGGTCAGCGCCCGCTCGCCCAGCGCGGCGACCTCCGCGCGCACCCGCTCCTGGATGTCGCGGTGGTGCCCCAGTGACCACAACGCATAGGTCAGCGTGGTCGAGGTGGTGTCGTGGCCTGCGAGCATGAACAGCACCAGCTCGTGGCAGATCTCGTCGTCGATCAGCGGCTGGCCGGTCTCCGGATCGATCGCCTCGATCAGGGCGCGCACCAACGGGGCGTCACGGTCGGGGTCGACGCGAACCGCGTGCAGGATTTCGGCGGCCAGCCGGTGCAGCGTGTCGTTGGCCTTACGAGCAGCGCGCTGGCCTCTGGTGGGCAGCCAACGCGGCGGATTCACTGGCCGCGCCGCGCGGTCGGCAACCCATGTCAATGAAGCACGCAGGGCACTGCCCACCTCATCGGCGCGCTCGTCGAGGTCCATCCCAAGCACCGAGCGCCCAAGTGCCCGCAGTGTGAGCTTGCGGCACTCGGTGTCGAGGTCCACCAAAGCGCCGTCACGCCAGCCGTCCGCGACCAATTGTGCTGCCGCGGCCATATGTCCCGCGTAGCGGGGCACATGGCGCTTGGTGAACATCGGCTGCAGCGTGCGTCGCCGCGGTAGCCACTGCTCGTGCGGAAGATTGAGCAGGTTGCCGCCCATCAGCGCGTGCATTTCGAGCATCGTCCGCGTCCGTCCGCGGTCGACGACCTCATCGGTACGGCCCAACAGATCACGGGCACCCTGTGGGCTGGCGATCAGCACGACGTTCGGTAGCAGCCACTTCGGTCCGAGCACGATCCGGGTGATCGGACCCCCGGCGTCCACTAACGCTTGCATACCGTCGACGTACGACCGCACCGCCTTGAGTTGCCGCCAATACGGGAGCGGATTTTTCGGCGCCGGCGTCAGCGTCCCGACTTCGGATTTCTCTAGCGTCTCGACCATGCCAACTCCTTTGTTGCAAGCACGGTATGGCCGACTTTTGTTTGTGCGCATGCGTAGTCGACTACTCGGTTTACCCGAGTGATTACGCGCAGACGCAGTTGTCAGCGTGACCCGTCGCCTGGTCCGGATCGGATGATCGACGCCAGTTCCTCGCGTGACTGGGCCCCCACCCGCTGGCAGGCCCGGTAAACGTGGCCCTCCACGGTGCGCACCGACATCACCAGCTGGTCAGCGATCTGGCGGTTGGACAGACCGGCCACGACGAGTTCGACGACATCGCGCTGGCGACCCGCCAACTTAAGACCCGCCGGAGTCCGCAGCGCCGGCGTGCACAAACCACCACATTCATCGGCTAATTCCCTGGCCACTGCGGCGGCGTACAGTCCACGCTTACGCTGCTGGCTCTCGGCGAACGTGACAGAGGCCTGCGCCGCCGCGTCAACGGCCGCGGCCCGATCACCGATCCCCCGGTACTTGGCCGAGGCCGCCAGCAGGCCCTCGCCGTCCCCGGCCAGCAGAGCCTCCGCATGCAACGCAACGGCATCGGCCAGCGGCAGCGACAACGCCTCGGCCAGCTCCCGCGCCCGCGCCGCCTGCGAGGTATCGCCCCATTGAGCCGCGGCCTGTATGCAGGCCAGCTCGTGGGTGGGCTGGCCAAGGTCGCGGGCAAGCCGTGCCGCCTCCTGCACGCTCGCCACAGCCTCGCTCAAGTGGCCGCTTGCCGCCATCGCCCACCCGCTGGCCAGCGAAAGGCCGGTGTGCATGAACAGGAAGTCGGCCGGAACGCACGACCGCGCCTCGGCGACCGCATCATTGGCTTCGCCTGGCTGCCCGAGCTTGGCGTGCTGCCTCGGCCAACGCGAAATAGCTCGCCGGGCGCAAACCCGTTGTGACGGAGTGTATTTGCACGCCAGCAAGCGCTTCGTGCAGCAGCCGCACCGCTTCGGCGACAGCGCCGCGAACCAGGTCGGCGTTCCCCAACAGGAAGGCCAGGTTCGCATAAGCCAGACCGGGAATGTCGCGGGCTGAGTCTGCCAGTTGCTTTGCCATGCCGACGAATTCGTCGATACGCCCGGTCAACCGGCAGGCGCGGCCGTACACGGCTCCGAACCAGAACCGCATATGGGACGCCTGAAACGACGTCGTCGCGCGCCGCAGCGCCTGCTCGGCCACGCCTGCGAGGTCATCGACCTCCCCCAGCGCCCCCATAGCCATGATCAACGCAAGCGAGGCCATCATCGCGTGAAAATCCGGCAGAGCACCCGAATCTAAAGCAGCCCGGGCCTTTTCGGCTGCGAGTCGGCAGCGCGCCGACACCGCGTCCACGCATGCCTGCACCGCCAGGCGCTCCGCCACCTGCGCCGGTGTCTCGGGTGCCGAGGCAAGGCCATCGAGGATCGCCGCCGCGTTTTGGGGCTTGCCGAGCATCCAGATCAGATTGGCCGCCCGCACGGTGGCCCAGTGATGGCCGTCGGACACGTCGCCCTCAGCCATGTCGCGCAGCGCCGCCTCGGCCTGCTCGCCGCGTCCAAGCAGCAGCAGGTTCATCGCCCGCACCCCGGCCGCCTCGCCTGCCCCGGCTTGCAAGGCAGCGGTGGCGAACCGGTCGGCCAGATCCAGATCCAGCAGCGTCATGGCATGCCGTGCAGATTCCAGATACAGCTCGGGCTCGGGATCAAGGTCCGACTCGAGGCTGAGCAGCGCCCGGCGCACGGTCGCCTGCATGTCGACGTCACCGTTTTCGGCCAGCCGCGTCGCCAGCCGGCCCCGGATTGCCGACGAATACATCTCACCGGCACTCGCGCGGCGAAGCTCACCGAAAAGCGGGTGCGCCAGCCTGGCCGTCAGCCCGCCGCCGTTGCGTTCGACGCTCACCAGGCCCATACTCTCGGCGACTGCCAGGTCGCGACGGGGCACCAAATCGCAGAGCACATCAACGGCCAGCGGCTCGCACTGCGACAACGTATCGACCACCATTGCCACCCGCGGGCTCAGCCGACCCATCTGGCGCGCCACCGTGTCGGACAGGTTCGCCGAGACCGCCACGTCGCCGTCCCACATCCACACCCCGGCCGATTTCCGCATCCGCCCGGCCGCTACCTGATCGGTCAGCAGCTGCCGCAGGAACAAGGTGTTCCCACCGGTCAGCTCTCGGAACCGAGCCGAGCTACGGGCATCGACCGGACCGCCCAGCGTTTTCTCGATCACCTCGCGTGTTGCCGCAGCCGAAAGCGGTTCGAGGTCAAGGCGAGCCAGCAGCCCATCCTTCCACAACGCCGTCACCGCATCGGGTTCGTCACTGCCGGTGCGCACTGTGACCACCAGCCGAGCCCCGCCTGACTGCGCCAGCTGGTGAACGACAAGGGCAGACAATCCGTCCAGCAGGTGCGCGTCATCAACCCCCACCACCACACGACCCCGATGCTGTTGCGCGACAAACGAATTGATCACGCGCCGCACGTTCATCAGCGGATCCGACATCGCCTCGCCCAGTGAGCCGATGAATGCCCCCAGGGGCAGCGCATGCGCTGATTCGGTGCCGACGATCCATTTTGTGCGCTCACCCGACGCCGCGGCGCGGCGCAGCACTTCGCGGGCCAGCCAGGTCTTGCCGACACCGGCCGCCCCGGCGATGACCACGCCGGAGTGGTTGCCAACCCCGCTCAGGGCGCGGCGAATGATGCCTAATTCACCATCACGCCCGGTCAGCGGCACTGCGCCGATCACGCGGCGACTATAACGGTGCGGCAGCATCTCGCGGGCCGATTTATTCGGGTTTCGGTGAACTCATGTGTAGTCCGCCCGCACTAGTGGAGTACTCGACTACGCTGTCGGCGCCCATGGTGGGCCGTGAGCATGGCTTTTGTTAGGTAACGGCTCGGCGGAGGTGGTGTGGCCATGGCCAAGGTCGGCAATCACGCGGTGGTATTGGGAGCGAGCATGGCCGGCCTGCTGGCCGCGCGGTCGCTGGCCGAGTTCTTCGACACGGTAACGGTGGTGGAGCGCGACCCGCTGCCCGACACCCTTTCTGATAAAGGCGCCGCTCGTCGGGGTGTGCCGCAGGGCCGCCACCTCCATGGGCTGCTGGCCCCGCGGCGCTCAGGTGCTCGAGGAACTGTTCCCCGGCATCCTCGATGAGCTGGTCCTCGACGGTGCGCACTACATGGACGGCCGGGACCTGGCGCGGCCTGCACTACGAACTGGGCGGGCACCTGATGGTGCGCACCGGCAGCGCCACCTCGTTTACCGCTTATCTCGCGACCCGGCCCTTTCTCGAGGAACACGTCCGTGCACGACTACGCAACATCCCCAACGTCACGCTGCTCGACGAGCACGACATCGTGGAGTTGACCTCGACGCCCGACCGCCACCGCGTCACAGGCGCACGGGTAGTCAACCGTCACACCGGCGAAGCCGCCACGCTGAGCGCGGACTTGGTGGTCGATGCCACCGGGCGCGCCGGCCGCACCCCGACGTGGCTCAACCGCCTGGGCTACGATCGCCCGCGCGAGGATCACGTCGTGGTACACCTGACCTACGTGAGCCAGGTGCTGCGTATGGCACCGGATGCGCTACACGAACTCGGTTTCGTCGTCGGAGTCGTGCCGGGCCGGCCGCACGGGCTGGGCATGCTCCACTGCGAGAACGACACCTGGGTGTTCACCGTGTTTGGCATTGCGGGTCACGAGCCATCCCCCGACCTTTCGGCAATGTGCGAGTTCGTCGGGGACTACGCACCGGCCCACATGCTGGCCGCGGTGCGAGCCGCCGAACCGATCGGAGAGCCCACGCGGCACCGTCAGCCGTCCAGTCAGTGGCGCCGCTACGACAAGATGCGACGATTTCCGGACGGCCTGCTGGTCACCGGCGACGCGATCTGCAGCTTCAACCCGATCTACGGCCAGGGCATGACGGTGGCCGCACTGGAGGCGTTGGCGCTGCGTGACTGCTTATCGTGCGGCACAAGGGATTTGGCGCGGCGATTCTTCCGCGCCGCGGCGGTGCCGATCCGCCAGGCGTGGGAGCTGTCGGCCAATCCCGACCTCTCGCTACCCGAAATCGACGGCACACCAACGCTGCTCACATGGCTGCTTAACGCATACGTCGATCGTGTGCTCACCGCGGCCGAATACGACACCGCCGCAGTCAATCAGTTCTTCAGGGTGACCGCGCTCATCGACCCCGCTACCCGGCTGCTGCGCCCGGGCATCATGTGGCGCGCCGCCCGCGCCAACCACCGCAGACGCCGACACGAGCTCGACGGGGTCCGCGTCCTTGCCGAGAGCGTGTCCCGCTAGCCAACGGATGCCGCAAATAGCGCTGCCCACCGCTGGCGTGAGCCCTATTGTTGGGCCGATGACTGCCGCGTTGACCTGCATGAAGTGCGACGCAGAATTGCGGCCGAGCGCGAAGTTCTGCGATGAATGCGGGTCACCGACCACGGTGCCGGGCACGCCGGCAGAGTACAAGCAGGTCACGGTGCTGTTCGCTGATGTGGTGGGATCGATGGACATTGCCGCGACGGTGGGTGCGGAGCGGTTGCGCGAGATCATGACCGAGCTCGTGACGCACGCGGCGGCGGTGGTGCGGCGCTACGGCGGCACGGTGGACAAGTTCACCGGCGACGGCGTCATGGCGGTGTTCGGCGCGCCGGCCGCGTTGGAAGACCACGCGCTGCGCGCCTGTTTGGCGGCGCTGGGCATTCAGGAGGACGTCAGCCGCCTCGCGGCGGAGGTCGAGCGCCGCGACGGCATCGACCTACAGCTGCGGATAGGGCTGAACTCCGGGCAGGTGATCGCCGGTGAGATCGGTTCTGCCGCTCTGGGTTACACCGCCATCGGCGAACAGGTAGGGATGGCCCAGCGGATGGAATCGGTCGCGCCACCGGGCGGCGTGATGCTCAGCGACTCCACGGCGCGGCTGGTCGAGGACTCGGCCGTGCTCGGGGAGCCGCAACAGGTGCGCATCAAGGGCGCCGAGGACGCGGTGCCCGCACGGCGACTGTTGAGCGTTGCCACCCAACCGACCGGTGTCTCGGTGTCGACATTGGTGGGCCGCGAGTGGGAATTGACCACGCTGACGGCGATGCTGGACCGAGCTACCGGTGGACGTGGGTCCGTGGTCGCGGTGGTCGGTCCTCCTGGTATCGGCAAGACGCGGCTGACCGCTGAAGCCGTGCAACTCGCGAAAAGTCTTGGTGTCGAGGTGTTTTCCACCTTCTGCGAATCGCACGCCACCGACGTCCCGTTCCATGTGGCGGCGCGTCTGCTGCACTCGGTCGGCCAGCTAAGCGGTCTGGACAATGAGGCCGCGCGGGCGCAGGTGCGGGCACGATTTCCGGATGCCGATCCGCAGGACCTTGTGCTGCTTGACGACTTGCTGGGCATCGCCGATCCCGATGTGGAGTTGCCCAAGATCGACCCCGATGCCAGGCGACGGCGGTTGACCGCGCTGATCAACGCAGCGCAGCTGGCCCGCAGCGAACCGGCGGTCTTCATCGTGGAGGATGCGCACTGGATCGACGAGGTCAGCGAATCCATGCTGGCGGATTTTCTTGCGCTGATCCCGCAGACCCCCTCTCTGGTGCTAATCACCTATCGCCCCGAATATCACGGAACTCTGCAGCATGTCGGCGGCGCGCAGACCATTGCCCTGGCCCCGCTGGACAATGCGGAAACCTCAAAGCTGGTCACTGAATTGTTAGGTCCCGATCCATCAGTTGGCCAGATCGGCGAGATGATCGCCGGGCGCGCCGCCGGAAACCCCTTTTTCGCCGAGGAGATCACCCGTGAGCTCGCCGAACGCGGCGTGCTCGTCGGTGAACGCGGCAGTTACGCCTGCCATACCGACGTCGCCGACGTCAGCGTGCCGGCAACTCTGCAGGCCACCATCGCCGCGCGCATTGACCGGCTCAGCCCGGCCGCCAAACACACGCTTGCCGCCGCGGCGGTCATCGGGTCTCGCTTCAGCTGCGATCTGCTGGCCAGCCTGGAGATCGATCCGGTTGTCGACGAGCTGATAGCCGCGGACCTCGTCGACCAAGTGCGGTTCACCCCGCGCGCAGAGTACGCATTTCGGCATCCGTTGATCCGCACGGTGGCCTACGAATCACAACTGAAGTCAGATCGCGCCCGGTTGCACCGACGGCTGGCGGCCGCGATCGAAGCCCGCGAACCGGAATCGGCCGACCAGAACGCTGCGCTGATCGCCGAACATCTGGAGGCCGCCGGAGATCTGCACGCCGCCTACGGCTGGCACATGCGCGCGGCGAGATGGGCGACCAACCGCGACATCGCCGCGGCGCGACTCAGCTGGGAGCGCGCCACCAGAATCGCCGACGAACTACCCGCCGAGGACCCAGACCGGGCAGCCATGCGCATCGCCCCCCGGACCATGTTGTGCGGAACCGCGTTTCGGGTCCATGTGGTTGTGGCCGGCGCCCGCTTTGAAGAATTACGGCAGTTGTGCACCGCAGCCGGCGACAAGCCGTCGCTCGCCATCGCCATGGCAGGCCTGGTGGCCGATCACGCATACCAGGGCCGGGTGCGGGAGGCGTCGCAGCTGTCATCCGAATTTTGGACCCTCGTCGAGTCGGTCGGCGATCCGACTTTGATGGTGGGGCTGTCCTTCGCGCCGATCTACGCCAAGATGGAGAGCGCCGAGTGGTGTGACATGCTGCGGTGGTCACAAAGGGTTATCGACCTGGCCGAAGGTGACCCGCATAAAGGCAACTTTATTTTCGGCTCTCCGTTGGCGCTCGCGCTTACGACGCGGGCAGTCGGGCGATATTGCCTTGGCCGTCCCGGATGGCGCGACGACCTGCGGCACGGCATTGTCATGGCACGCAGCGCCGATGCACTGACCTACGCCGGGGCCGTCACCTACGCCTACGGCACGACAATACCGACCGGTGTACTGAGGCCCGACGATTCCGTGATGCGCGAGATCGAGGATGCCCTACACACTGCTGAACGATCCGGTGACGATTTCGCGTTGGCCCACGCGCAGGTGACACTGGCGGCTGCGCTGGTTCACCGCCCAATGGCGTCGGAGCGTTACCGTGGACAGGAGCTCCTGGCGGACGTCCGCGAAGTGTTCCTACGTGATAGACACCACCTGTCCGATTTGCCGCTCGCCGACGTGTATTTGGCACGTGAGACGGCTCGGCATGGAGATCTCGATCGCGCGATACCGCCCATGCGCGCCACCGTCGACCATCTGGTCCGCGCGGGACAATTGCTGTCATGGGGCATTCCCGCGACCGGTGTTCTGGTGGAAACTTTGCTAAACCGCGGCGCCGACGGTGATGCGGCCGAGGCCGAGGCCGCAATCGAACGGTTAGCGGCGGCGCCGAGCGACGACGGTTTTGTGATGCGCGACATCTGGCTGCTGCGACTACGCGCGCTCCTGGCACGGACTCATGGCGATGCCACGGCCTATGCACACCTCAGGGATCGCTACCGCGACATGGCGGGAACGCTTGGCTTCGAAGGGCATATCGCATGGGCCGACGCGATGCCGTGATCGCACTAACCCCGGTGGTAGGCCGGCGGCAGCGGCACACCAAGGTCGGCCAGGCAAGCGCGCCAACGGCTTTCGACGAGCGACATGGAGCACGCACTAACCCGGTCTTTGTGGTTGTCTTAAAGCGATTGTGGCCCGTTCTGTCTCACGGAGCGGTTCATTTCCTATAGGAAGAAATCGCAGAGTCAGTCAACTCTCGTCCGGGGATATGCATCGGCCGAGGTCGCTGAGCTTCGGAAGAGGGGTTCAGCCGACGTTGATGCCAAGTACGCGCTGCTCAAAGAGATCTGCGCCGCGAGCCGTCCCGCCGGTGGCCTTGAAGCCCGCTGCCACCCGTTCCGCACCGTGAGCCATTGTCATGGCTTTTCGCACTTTCGTACGCAACCGCATCGGTGAAAGTTTCTTGGCCGGTAGGCGGGTACCGCACTGGGCTACCTCGACGCGGCGCGCGACCTCGTATTGGTCGCGCCCGTATGGTACGGCGCACACCGGTACGCCACGCGCGAGCGCCTTTTGAGTTGCGCCCATCCCGCCGTGCGTCACCGCACACACTGCGCGGTCCAGCACCAAGCCGTGTGGGATGAATTGCAACACTGTTGCGTTGCGCGACGAGGCTACTTCGTCCGGTCGTCCGGCCGGCAGGGTTGCGACCACGTGCACCGGCTCGTCCTTCAGCGCCGCCATCGCGGTCCGTACCAGGTCGGTGTCGGCTTGTTTCTCCGATGACGTTGTGACCAGCACTATTGGCTGGTCGATCGAAACCAGCCAAGCGGGAACGGTATGCGGCCCGGGATCGACCACGCAGGGCCCGATCATCTGCACCGCATCACCCCAATCTGTTTGCGCGTACTGGAACGGCTTGCCGCTCGCGACCAGCATCAGCGGCGCCCGGCGCAAGAACTCGTCCGACGACGCGACCGGCCGCATGTCTAGGTCTGCGCGAATCATGTTGATTCGTGGCAGCATTATCTTCTCCAGCGGGCCCAGCACCGCAGGTCGCACGGCGGCATCGCGCAGCCGGCCTAACACACCTGGCAATGGTCTGAGACCCGGCCCAAACGGTGGCACGCCGGGCGATCGCAGCGGCGGCGTGTAGGGCGAAAAGCATGCCCAGGGGATGTCACCGGCTTCGGCCGCCGACAGAGCGCCCCAGCAATTGACGTCGATGAGGGATGCGTCCGGATGAACACGTGCTATCGCGTCCCCGAGATCGGCGACTTCGTGCACGGCGCGCCGGCCAAACGCCGTCAGCCCTAGCTGCAGCGCGGCCCGAGGATTCGTCGCCTTCCAGTCGTCGAGCTCGATCGTTTCGATCCGCGGATCAATCGCGTCTGTGGTGAAGCCGAGCTGCTGACCGATCTCCACACCGGTGGAAAGTGTGCGCAAGTGGACCGTGTGGCCACGGCGGGACAGCTCTACCAGCAGCGCGCTGATCGGCAACAGGTGACCAAGTGCGGGCGAGGTGTACGCCAGGATCGTCGCCACCTTCACCCCTGCCGCAGCCCAAGGGATTCCTCGACCATTCGGCGCGCCTCGGGCAGCCGACCGCGGGCATCGAGCTTCTTGCAGAACTCGAGGTACGTCTTCGACAGTTCGACGTAGCCGTCCGAGTTGCCTTCCGCCCCGGCCAACAGCGCGCGGGATTTCAGCCACCACAGATCCGTTGCCGCGATACTGGGCCGCCGCGCCTGCCACCGATCAACGATCCGGTGCGCTTCGGCGAGATCCCCGACGGACCCTCGCTCAACGAGGAGTTCGATGAGCGCCTCACCCGTACGGCCGACGAAGACTCGACTACCACTGTCAATGTGCAGCAAGAACGAGGCACGAAGATCATCGATACCTTCATCCCTTCGCCCCTGGCGAGCGGCATCAATCGCCAGATCGGCACCAACGGTCGTCAACCCGATGACATTCAGCTTGTGCTTCAAGACCATGGTGCGCGCGCGTTCAAGCAGATCGATCGCCTCGTCGTGCGATGCATTCTCCGCGCGCAGCAGGACCGTTCCATGGGCCCATCGCGCGGCGATGATGCCGCTGACGTCACCGAAGGATTCCGCGCACCGCAACGCCTCCTGCGTGTCGGCAACCAGGTTGTCGGCCTTGCACATACCCAACATCGCAACGGTTCCCCAGTAATGCGAAAGCATTACATAGTTGAGGGGTCCGAGCATACGTGCTTGTTCAATCCCCTCTCGAAGATCCCGTCTGCCTTCCTTGGAGTCACCGAGGCAAATCTCGATGACCCCGCGAAGAGCTTGCGCCGCAGCGATTTCGACCGCCGGTACCTCATCGGGTAGTGCCAGTATCGCGTCGATGACCTGTAACGCGGCGTCGAATTCGCACTCGGCGAACCTTATAAAAGCTACCGAATTGAGGATTATGGCCTTCGTCGCTGCGTCGCACTCAATGCCGCGGACCATATCTTCGAGTTCCGATGCCAGCGTTGCGGCCTCGGGAACGCGGATATCGTTAACGCTGAACGACCATATTCGTCCGGCGGTGGCGAGCGCGAGCGGTGTCAGGTCACCGGACCGTATGGTGAGATCACGAAGCTCCTGGTAAAGCTCATCGGCGCCGACGGCGTCGCCGACATAAAGCGCAGTAGAAATCAGCATGGCGCGTGGTGTAATTCGCATGGCGATCACGCCGTCGCAGTCATCGGCCAATCCGTCAGCGATACGGCGTGCGCTCTCCCATGCTGCGCGCGCGGCGGGGAGATCGCGAGGCCGAAGCCATTCCGCTGCGCGCAGATGCCAGCGGTAAGCCTGAACGAGCTCGCCGCCCGCCTCCAGGTGTGTGGCGATCAATGCCGCATTGTCGTCGACGGCACCGGAGTCGCGCGCCTCAATCGCGGCAGCCAGCCTACGGTGGGCCCGCACGCGGATGGCGCTCAACTGTGACTCGTAGGCGACCGTGCGCACCAGCGGATGGTGAAAGCAATAGCGTTGTTGCGGAACGAATTCGATCTGATCGATCAACTCGGCCGACACCAGCTCGGCCAGACGCGTGGAAACGCTTTCCGGTAACAGAGCATGCAGTGTGTCCACGTCGAAATGGTTCCCGATTACCGCTGCGGCGTTCAGAATCGACTTCGTAGGTGCGGGCAGCCGATCGATGCGGGCCGCCAGCACCGCTTGCACCGTGGCGGGAACGGTGATTTCGTCCACATCGCCCGTCAGGCGATAGCCACCGCGACTGCCCGAGAGTACGCCGCGGCCGACGAGGTCGCGAACGATCTCCTCGGCGAAAAATGGATTGCCCGCCGCCGCAGTTGCGATTCGCTCGGCCAGGCCCTCCAGCGATGGGTCGCCCCCGAGAAGGTGGCCGACCAGGCGGACTGACATCGACTCGGTCAGTGGCTGCAGCATGATCGTCTGACCCGATCGGTGGTGCAGCGCACCGCGGAATTCTGGTCGGTAGGTCATGACGAACATCGACGTCGTCCCGTCGAGTGTGGTGGCGAAATCAGCAAGGACGTCGTCGCTAGGCTCATCGATCCAATGGGCGTCCTCGAGTGCGAACACGGTTCGAGCGGAGCGGGCCCGAACAGCCTGCGCCAGCATTTCGACCAGCCGGCGGCGCCGACCATCGGCGCTGACCTGCAGGTGAGGTGCCGTGGCCGCGATGCCCATCGCCTCGAACAGGATCTGCGCGTCGGCCGAGTGCGGTGTGAGCAGCCCTGGGCATTGTGTCCTCGTGTGTTCGCGGGCCTCGGCAGCGTTGAACCCCTCCACCCCGAACAAGGCGCGCAGCACGCGCGACAACGCGCGAAACGCAAGCGTGCTGGTGTGGGCCTCGCAGCGGGCAACAACAATCTCGGCGTCTTGACTCGCGGCGATCGCGGTGAACTCGCTGAGCAGGCGACTCTTACCCAGCCCGGGGGGACCGACAATCCCAACGAGGCAGCCACGATGGGTGTCGAACAGACTTTGCAACCGATTCACCTCGGCATCGCGGCCCAGCATCAGGCCTTCGCCGCGGCCCAACACCATTCGCTCGGATTCCATGGCGAGGAGTTGTCGCGCGGGCACAGGCGCGTCGGCGCCCTTGACGGAAACGTCTTCGACGGGCCCGAGCCGGGCGGCTTCCTCGACGAGGCGTGCTGTGGAAAGCGAGCACATGACTCCGCCCGGAGGGGCGGCTGCCTCCATACGTTGCGCCATTCCGACGGGATGGCCAACCACGGTGTATCTTCCTTGGCCTGAGCCGATTTCGCCGGCGATCACCTCCCCGGAGTTCAGCCCGACTCGAATCTGTAAGGCAACGCCGTCGCGGCGAAGCACCTCGGCAGCAAGCTCATTGGTGACAGATTGGATCTCCAGGGCTGAAATACACGCCCGCAGTGCATGATCCTCCAAGGCCACCGGGGCGCCGAACAGTGCCATCAAGCCGTCACCGGTGAACTTATCGACGGTGCCGTGATAGCGCTGCACCACCGCGGCCGCACGGTTGAACCACTCGTTCATGATCTCTTGGAGCCGCTCGGCGTCCAGCGCCGCCGCGAGCTTCATCGAGCCAACGACGTCTGCGAACAGCACCGTTACTTGTTTGTGTTCGCCCGTGGCCGGTCGTGGAGATACTGGGGAGCCGCACACATCGCAGAAGCGCGCCTTCGCGCGCAGGTCGTTACCGCACAGCCCACACCGACCGGTGGCCTCACTGACCGGGCTAACCATTCGCCGATCTCCTGTGCCGTCAAAATTTCCCCTCATAATCGCCCATACCGCCGCGCGGCGACACTTAACCGCGAAACCCGCTTCGAGGAGCTGCACGAGGACTCGGTCGAATTGCCCGGTAGGCATTGCGGTTGCCCTATTCTTGGCCGATGACGGCCGCGTTGACCTGCACGAGCTGCGCCGCAGAATTGCGGCCGAGCGCGAAGTTCTGCGATGAGTGCGGGTCTCCGACTTCGGTGTCGGGCACGCCGGCAGAGTACAAGCAGGTCACGGTGCTGTTCGCCGACGTGGTGCGTTCGATGGACATCGCCGCGACGGTGGGTGCGGAGCGGTTGCGCGAGATAATGACCGAGCTCGTCTCGCGCGCGGCGGCGGTGGTGCAGCGTTACGGCGGCACGGTGGACAAGTTCACCGGTGACGGCATCATGGCGGTGTTCGGCGCGCCGGTGGCGCTGGAAGACCACGCGCTGCGTGCGTGTCTGGCGGCGCTAGCCATTCAGGAGGAGGCGCAGCGGCTTGCCATCGCGGTTACCGCGCGGGACAGTGTGGAGCTGCGGCTGCGGATCGGCTTGAATTCGGGTCAGGTGATTGCCGGTGACATCGGCTCTGGCGCTTTGGGTTACACCGCCATCGGCGAGCAAGTCGGTCTGGCTCAGCGGATGGAGTCGGTGGCTCCGCCGGGCGGGGTGATGGTCAGCGAATCGACGGTGCGCCTGGTCGAGGGCGCTGCGGTGCTGGGTGAGCCCGAGATGGTGCGCATCAAGGGCGCCGAAGGTGCGGTGCCGGCGCGGCGGTTGCTGCGCATGGCCGCGGGGCGGACCGGTGTCTCGGAGTCGACGTTGGTTGGCCGCGAGTGGGAATTGGCCACGCTGGCCGCGATGCTGGATCGCTCGATGGCTGGACGCGGGTCTGTAGTTGCGGTGGTCGGCCCTGCCGGCATCGGCAAGACCCGGCTCATCCGGGAAGCCGTGCAGCTGGCGAAAAGTCGTGGCGTCGAGGTGTTTTCCACCTTCTGCGAGTCGCATGCCACCGACGTCGCGTTCCGGGTGGTGGCGCGTCTGCTGCGCGCCGTTGCGCAGGTCGGCGGCCTGGATGATCAGGCCGCCCGGGCACGTCTGCGGGAACGGTTTTCAGACGCCGACCCGGAGGACCTGCTGCTACTGGATGACCTCCTGGGAATCGCTGATCCTGAGGTGGAGCTGCCCAAGATCGACGCGGATGCGCGGCGGCGGCGGTTGACCGCGCTGATCAATGCCGCCCAGCTGGCCCGCAGCGAACCGGCGGTTTTCGTGGTGGAGGATGCGCACTGGATCGACGAGGTCAGCGAATCCATGCTCGCCGACTTTCTTGCGGTAATCCCCCAGACCCCCTCGTTGCTGCTCATCACGTATCGCCCCGAATATCACGGAACTCTGGCGCATCTCACCGGCGCGCAGAGCATCGCCTTGGCACCACTGAGCGATTCGGAAACCGCAACGCTGGTCACCGAACTGCTGGGGCCCGATCCCTCGGTCGGCCAGATCGGCAAGCTGATCGCCGGGCGCGCGGCCGGTAACCCGTTCTTCGCCGAGGAGATCACCCGTGATCTGGCCGAACGGGGCGTGCTGGTAGGTGAGAGCGGCGGCTACGCCTGCGATATCGATGTGGCCGAGGTCAGCGTGCCGGCCACGCTGCAGGCCACCATCGCCGCCCGCATCGACCGGCTCGGCCCGGCCGCAAAACGCACGCTCGCCGCCGCGGCGGTCATCGGCGCCCGCTTCGACCACAACCTGCTGGCCGGCCTGGAGGCCGACCCGGTGGTCGACGAGCTGATAGCCGCCGAGCTCGTCGACCAGGTGCGGTTTACCCCGTCCGCGGAGTATGCGTTTCGGCACCCGTTGATCCGCACGGTCGCCTACGAATCACAGCTGAAGTCCGACCGCGCCCGGCTACACCGGCGGCTGGCCGCCACGATCGAAGCCCAGGAGCCCGAATCGGCCGACCAGAACGCGGCACTGATCGCCGAACATCTGGAGGCCGCCGGTGATTTGCACGCCGCCTACGACTGGCACATGCGTGCGGCAACATGGGCGACCAACCGCGACATCGCCGCGGCGCGACTGGGTTGGGAGCGCGCGCGGACGATCGCCGACGCTTTAGCCACTGAGGACCCAAACCGAGCAGCCATGCGGATTGCCCCGCGCACCATGTTGTGCGCGATCGCCTTTCGATTTCACATCAATGTTTCCGGCGACATGTTTGATGAGTTGCGGGAGTTGTGCACCGCCGCCGGGGACAAGGCGTCACTGGTCCTCGCGATGGCGGGGTTAGTGGTCGATCACGCGTATCACGCCCGCATCCACGAGGCGTCGCAGCTGGCATCGGAAGCCTGGGCACTCGCCGAGTCGGTCGGCGACCCAAGCCTGACCGTGGGGCTGTCCACCGCGGCCATTCTCTCCAAGGCCGAAAACTCCGAGTTGTCTGAGGTGCTGCGGTGGTCACAACGGGCTATCGACCTGGCCGACGGTGACCCGTCTATGGGCAACTTCATGGTGGGGTCTCCGTTAGCGCTCGCCATCGCGCAGCGGGGTTTTGCCCGTTTCTGGCTGGGTCTTCCCGGATGGCGGGATGACCAGCGGCAAGGCCTGACTATGGCGCGGAGCGCCGACGCCCTGTCCTATGCTGCGGCTGTCAGCTTTGTCTACATTCCGGGAATACCGGGTGGCGCGCTGAGGGCCGACGATCGCGCGGTGCGCGAGATCGAGGAGGCCCTGCGAATTGCCGAACGATCCGGTGATGACCTTGCGTTGGTTCTCGGCTGGATGACGCTGGGCTTTGCGCTGGTGCACCGCCCAACGGATGCCGAGCGAGACCGCGGACAGAAGTTCCTGGCCGAGGCCTGCGACTGGATCTCCCGCTGGCGATACCTCCTGTGCGAATTGCCAGTAGTCAGCGTGTATTTGGCACGCGAGAGGGCTCGGTGTGGAGATCGCGATCAGGCCGTACCGCTCATGCGCAGCGCCGTCAACGACCTGTTCCCCGAGGGACAGCTGCTGTTTTGGGGCGTTCCCGCGACGGGCGTTCTGGTGGACACACTACTGGATCGCGGCGCCGACGGTGACGTGGCCGAAGCCGAGGCGGCAACCGACCGGTTGGCGGCAGCGCCGAGCGACGAGGATTTTGTTACGCGCGACGTCCTCTTGCTGCGACTACGCGCCCTGCTGGCCCGGTCTCACGGCGATGACGCGGCCTACGCCGACTTCAGGGATCGCTACCGCGACATGGCGAAAACGCTTGGCTTCGAAGGGCATATCGCCTTGGCCGACGCGATGCCTGACTAGCTTCGGTGGTAGACCGGCGGCAGCGGCATCCCGAGTTCGGCCAACACGCCGCGCAGCACGGTCGGATAGTCAGTGATGAGGCCGTCGACCCCGTCGGCGATCTGCTCGCGCATGGTGGCGGCATCGTTGACGGTCCACGGAATGACTTTGAGCCCTAGCCAATGGGCATGGTCCACATAGGATTTGCCGTCAACGAGCGTGTACCTGGGCGAGATGATGTTGGCGCCCACCAGCTTCGCCCCAATCATCGGATCGCCGATGACGCCAGAACTCTCATCGGCGAGCCACAGCGAATCCGGCGCCCAAGTCTCGTCGTTGTACAACGCCACCAACGGAATTGACGGCTCGGCCCAGTGCACCATGGGCAGCGTGCGCCAGTCGAAACTCTGAATCTCCACGCGGTCGACTTTGCCCGCAGACCTGACCGCGGCCAGTATCACGTCGACGAACTGTTGGGGGTCGGCCGACGTGCCGGGCTTGTCGGCCGCCACCTTGGTCTCGATGTTGTAGCGCACGTCCGCCCTATACGAGTCGGTGAGCGCAAAGACTTCCGGTAAAGTAGCTATCTTGTTGCCCCGCACCACTTCAGCATCGGGAAACTCGGCCAGCCGCCGTCCGCAGTCCAGCGTTCGGATCTGCAGCAGGGTCAGGTCGTGCACGAGCTTGCCGACATACGGATATTGTGGATCACCGGCGAAAGCGGGCACGGTGTCCGCGCATTTTTCCGGCTCGATCGTCGGGTCATGCCACACCAAGGGTTGCCCGTCCTCGGTGATAACGATGTCGAGTTCGAGTGTGCTGACTCCTAATTCGAGCGACTTGGCGAATGCCCGCAGGGATTCCTCGGTGGTTTCCCCGCGTCCGCCGCGATGGGCCTGCAGATCGAAGCCAAGTGGCCCCGCGGACGCCGTCGGCAACGGCGCGACAAGCGCGACGACGGCCAGCACGGCACCCAAGAGTGCGGGCCACCCCGGCACGCAGTTAACTCCTGCGCTGCCGGGCGATTTCGGCGAGCACCACCCCGGCAGCCACCGAGGCATTGAGCGATTCGGTATGGCCGGCCATCGGGATGGACACGACCTCGTCGCAGTTCTGCCGCACCAACCGCGACAGCCCTTTGCCTTCCGACCCCACGACTACCACCAGCGGGTCGGTGCCGTCCAGGTCGTCGAGCACGGTCCCACCACTGGCGTCCAGCCCGATGACCCGCAGTCCCCGGTCGGCCCAATCCTTAAGTGTCCTGGTGAGATTGGTGGCCCGTGCTACCGGAAGGAGGGCTGCGGCCCCGGCGCTGGTGCGCCAGGCAACCGCCGTCACCGAGGCTGAACGTCGTTGCGGGATCAACACACCGTGGCCGCCGAACGCCGCGACCGAACGAACGATGGCGCCCAGGTTGCGGGGGTCGGAGATATTGTCCAACGCGACCAACAGCGCGGGCGAGTCGGTTGCGGCTGCAGGCAGGTCATCGGGGTGGGCGTAGTTGTACGGCGGCACCTGCAGCGCGATGCCCTGGTGCAGGTGGTTGCTGGTCATCCGGTCCAGATCGCTACGTGGTACCTCGAGGATCGAGATGCCCAAATCTGCTGCGCGGGAAACGGATTCGGTGAGTCGCTCGTCGGCTTCGGTACCCAGTGCGACGTAGAGGGCGGTCGCCGGGACGCCGGCACGCAGGCACTCCAGCACCGGGTTGCGGCCCAGCACCGTTTCGGTCTCGTCGGTGCGTCTGGGGGCGCGGCGCGGCTGGGGCTGGGCGCGTTTGGCGGCGGGATGGTGGGGACGCATGTGCGCCGGTGGTGTGGGACCGCGCCCCTCCAGGGCGCGGCGACGCTGGCCGCCCGACCCTACGGTGGCGCCCTTTTTGGTTCCGGATTTGCGTACCGCCCCCCGGCGTCGCGAGTTGCCGGGCATCTACTTGCTGTCACCCGCCTGCAGCGACCACTGCGGCCCGTCGGCGGTATCGGTGACCTCGATGCCGGCGTTCTTGAGCCGATCCCGGATCTCGTCGGCGAGTGCCCAATTGCGCTGCTCGCGCGCCTTCTGCCGGTTTTCCAGTTCGGCATGCACCAGTACGTCGACGGCCGCCAGTGCGGCTGATGTCTCGTCGCGAGATTCCCAGCGTTCGTCGAGCGGGTCGCAGCCCAAGATGCCCATCATTGCGCGGATTGCGCCGGCGTGCTGCAGTGCACCTTCGTGATCGCCGGCGTCGAGAGCACGGTTGCCTTCGGCGCGGGCGAGGTGCACCTCGGCCAGCGCGATCGGAACCGCCAGATCGTCGTCGAGGGCCTCGGCGAACCGCGGCGTCGGATCGCCGGGCTGCACGGCACCGACGCGGGTGCGGACACGGTGCAGGAACTCCTCAACCCCGACATAGGCCTTCACCGCGTCCTGCAGGGCGGCTTCGGAGAATTCCAGCATCGACCGGTAATGGGCGCTGCCCAGGTAGTAGCGCAGTTCGGCCGGACGTACCCGCTGCAACATCGCCGGTATGGACAACACGTTGCCCAGCGACTTGCTCATCTTCTCGCCGCCCATCGTCACCCAGCCGTTGTGTAGCCAGTAGCGGGCGAAACCATCCCCGGCGGCGCGGCTCTGTGCGATCTCGTTCTCGTGGTGCGGAAAGACCAAGTCCATTCCGCCGCAATGGATGTCGAATTGCGGCCCGAGATAGGTGCGTGCCATCGCCGAGCACTCCAGGTGCCAGCCGGGACGTCCGCGGCCCCATGGCGTGGGCCACGACGGCTCACCGGGCTTGGCGGCCTTCCACAGAGTGAAGTCGCGCTGGTCGCGCTTGCAGGTGGCCACACCTTCCCCTTGATGGACGTCGTCGATCTTGTGGCCGGACAATTGCCCATACTCCGGGTAGCTGAGCACGTCGAAGTAGACGTCACCGCCGGCGGCATAAGCGTGGTCGGTTTCGATCAGGCGTTCCATTAACTCGACCATCTGGGTGATGTGCCCGGTCGCTCGTGGCTCTGCCGACGGCGGCAAGACATCCAGGGCGTCGTAGGCGGCGGTGAATGCGCGTTCGTACGTGGCCGCCCATTCCCACCACGGCCTGTCCGCCGCGGCGGCCTTGTTGAGAATTTTGTCGTCGATGTCGGTGACGTTGCGGATGAACGCGACGTCGTAGCCACGCGCGATCAGCCATCGGCGCAGGATGTCGAAGGCCACGCCGCTGCGGACATGGCCGATATGCGGCTGGCCTTGAACGGTGGCGCCGCACAGGTAGATGGAGGCGTGGCCCGCGCGCAGCGGAACGAAATCACGCACGGCACCGGCAGCCGTGTCGTGTAGCCGCAAGTGGGCGCGATCGGTCACGACGTGCCAGCTTACCTGCCCAATTGCCGCGACCCGTGACTGCGAGCGTCTGCGCGCTTACCCGATGGGGACCACCAGCGCGGTAGCGATGGCGGCGATGCCCTCGCCGCGACCCGTCAGGCCCAGCCCGTCGGTGGTCGTCGCCGACACCGATACCGGCGCCCGCAGCAGGCCCGACAACACCTCCTGCGCCTCGGCGCGGCGCGGACCGACCTTCGGCCGGTTGCCGATCACCTGCACGGCCGCGTTTCCGATCCGAAAGCCGTGCCCCGATATCAGGTCGACGACGTGGCGCAGCATGTCGGCACCACTGGCTCCATCCCAACGTGGATCGTCGACCCCGAACACGGCGCCGATATCGCCCAGCCCCGCGGCCGACAACACCGCGTCGCAAAGCGCATGCGCCCCCACGTCACCGTCCGAGTGACCAGCGCAGCCGTCGGCGCCGGGAAACAGCAGACCTACCAGCCAGCAAGGTCGTCCGGCCTCAATCGGGTGCACGTCGACGCCCACACCGACCCGCGGCAGCTCAGTCACCGGCGCACAATCGTTTGGGCCAGCAATAAATCGAGCTGGGTGGTGATCTTGAACGCCAGCGGGTCACCATCAACCACCTGAACCTGACCGCCGACATGCTCGACGAGCGACGCGTCATCGGTGAACTCGGCCCCAATAGGATGCGCGGCGCGCTGATAAGCGCGGTAGGCCCGCAACAGCAAATCGGTGGCGAAGCCTTGCGGAGTCTGCACCGCGCGCAGGCTGGCCCGCTCCGGTGTGCCCAGGACCACCCCGTTGGCATCCACGGCCTTGATCGTGTCATGCGGGGGCAGCGCGGGCACGACGGCACGGTGGCCGGCCCGCAATGCGTTTACCACACGCACGATCAGCGCCGGCGGCGTCAGCGCCCGGGCAGCGTCATGCACCAGCACGAACTCCGGCGCCTGTGACCCGGCAGCCCCGGAGACGGCCGACAGCGCCAGGCTCACAGATTCAGTGCGGTCGACGCCGCCGGCGACGATGGTGGCTTGGTCGGCCAAGACCTGCTTGGCCTGATCAATGCGGTCAGCTGGCACCGCCACCACGACGTGATTGACAACCCCGGAGTCCAGCAGACCGTTGACGGCACGCTCGAGAAGGGTGCGCCCGTCGAGCTCACAGAATGCCTTCGGGATACCGGCGGCCAGCCGGTCCCCCGACCCTGCGGCCGGGACCACTGCGATTACGGTGCCCGTTCCCCCGACCACCAAAGCGTCAGGGCTTTCAGGAAGCGGCGGCCAAAACCTCGTCGAGGATGGTCTCCGCTTTGGCGTCGTCGGTGCTTTCGGCCAACGCCAATTCACCGACCAGAATCTGCCGAGCCTTGGCCAGCATGCGCTTCTCGCCGGCGGACAGACCCCGTTCCTGGTCACGGCGCCACAGATCGCGCACTACCTCAGCCACCTTGTTGACGTCACCGGAGGCGAGCTTTTCCAGATTGGCCTTGTAGCGGCGCGACCAGTTCGTTGGCTCTTCGGTGTGCGGGGCGCGCAACACCTGGAAAACCTTGTCGAGGCCTTCCTGCCCCACGACGTCGCGCACACCGACGTACTCAGCGTTGTCGGCGGGAACTCGAACTGTCAGGTCGCCCTGCGCTACTTTCAAGACGAGATACTCTTTTTGTTCCCCTTTGATGGTCCGGGTTTCAATCGCCTCGACTAACGCAGCACCGTGATGTGGGTAAACAACGGTGTCGCCGACCTTGAAGATCATCTGATTCGAGCCCCTTTCGTTACTTCAGTCTAACACGGCCTCCCAACCGCGGGCGAAGCAACGGTGCAGGTCAGGGGCACAACACGCGCAGATTAGGGGTTGACAGGAGGTGCAAGACGTGCAATGCAGCACAATACCAACGTCTTCGATCGGCCCCGAGAGCGGCCCCAGCGCACCCCGTTGGAGTGCTCCTGTGCTGGTCTGGCGCCCCGCGCTACCGCGCGCGAGACCTTCCTACTACTGTGCATAGTTGCAGTAGTCGAGCCGGCCCAGCAGGAGGCATTGAGTGAACCGCTTCAAGATCAGCCTCCCCATCCGCCTTCCCGCCCGGGTCGTCGTCGGCCTGGTTGCCTTGGTCGCCGCCCTGCTCAGCGGTTGCGGAGCCGGTCAGGTTTCTCAGATGGCCGTCGAGGAGCCCGCCGTCAACGGCAACAGAGTCACGTTCAACAACGTGGCGCTGCGCGACATCCGCATGCAAGCCGTGCAGACCGGTGACTTTCTGCAACCGGGCCGAACGGTGAACCTGGTGTTGGTGGCCATCAACCGGTCGCCGGATGTCCCGGACAGATTGGTCGGCATCACCAGCGATATCGGCACGGTGACGGTCAGCGGAGATGCTCGACTGCCCGCCGGCGGGATGCTGTTCATCGGCACGCCGGACGGCCAGCGGGTAGGGCCGGGCCCCATCGACCCGAACAATGCGGTCAAAGCAACCGTCACCTTGGCCAAGCCCATCTCAAACGGCCTCACCTACAACTTCACGTTCAATTTCGAGAAGGCCGGGCAGGCCAGCGTGATGGTGCCGATTTCAGCCGGGCTGGAGCCACCGCAGCAGACCTGACAGGTCGAACGCCTTGTCGCACCACGGGCCTGTCGTACCAGCCCGATACCGTCATGGCGTGGCAAATGCGCGCTCGGAATACCGCTGCTCGGAATGCACGCATGTCACCGCCAAGTGGGTGGGCCGCTGCCTGGAGTGCGGCACGTGGGGCACCGTTGATGAGGCGCCGGTGCTCAGTGCGGTCAATGGCTTCACTCGCAGTGGCCGTCGTTCCGCAGCTTCGGCTTCGCGACCCGTCCCGATCACGTCCATCGAGCCCAATGTCAGCCAGCACCGCTCGACGGGCATCGGGGAACTCGACCGGGTGCTTGGGGGCGGTGTGGTGCCGGGTTCGGTCACACTGCTGGCGGGCGATCCAGGCGTAGGTAAGTCGACGCTGCTGCTCAAGGTCGCCCATCGCTGGGCACAGTCAGGCCGGCGCGCGCTGTATATCTCCGGTGAGGAGTCGGCGGGTCAGATCCGGCTGCGCGCGGACCGCATCGGCTGCGGCGCTGAGGAGGTTTACCTAGCGGCCGAATCCGACCTGCGTACGGTGCTGGACCACATTGCGACGGTCCAGCCCGCGCTGGTGATCGTGGACTCGGTGCAAACCATGTCCACGACCGAGGCCGACGGCGTCGCCGGTGGGGTCACGCAGGTGCGCGCGGTCACCGCCGCGCTGACCGCCGCGGCCAAGACCAACGGCGTTGCGCTGATCCTCGTCGGCCACGTCACCAAGGACGGGGCCATCGCCGGACCCCGCTCGCTTGAACATCTGGTCGACGTGGTGCTGCATTTCGAAGGTGACCGCAACGGCTCGCTACGGATGGTCCGCGGGATCAAGAACCGATTCGGCGCAGCCGACGAAGTCGGGTGCTTCATGCTGCACGACAACGGGATCGAGGACGTGGCCGACCCCTCGAACCTCTTTCTGGATCAGCGACCGGCGCCGGTAGCCGGTACCGCGATCACCGTGACGCTGGACGGAAAGCGACCGCTGATCGGAGAAGTCCAGGCGCTGCTGGCGACACCGTCGGGCGGATCACCGCGGCGCGCCGTCAGCGGCATCGACCATGCCCGGGCCGCGATGATCACCGCGGTGCTGGAAAAGCACGCCAGGCTGACCATCGCTGTCAACGACATCTACCTGTCCACCGTCGGCGGCATGAGGTTGACCGATCCATCCTCCGATCTCGCCGTCGCGATGGCGCTGGCCTCGGCATACGCCGACCTGCCGCTACCCACCACGGCGGTGATGATCGGCGAAGTGGGACTGGCGGGCGACCTGCGGCGGGTCAGCGGGATGGAACGGCGGCTGAGCGAAGCCGCACGCCAGGGATTCAGCATTGCGCTCATCCCGCCTGGTTGCGACGCAGTACCACCGGGCATGCGGGCACTGACCGCATCCACCACCGTGGCGGCGCTGCAGCACATGATCAACATCGCCGATCACCGCGCCAATACGGCCCCGGGGCCGCAACGGCTAGACGCATAACGCACTGGGGCCGCAGAATGACACGCTGTGACTCGTCCGACCCTGCGTGAGACTGTCGCCCGCCTGGCTCCGGGTACCGGGCTGCGCGACGGCCTGGAGCGCATCCTGCGTGGCCGCACCGGCGCGCTGATCGTGCTCGGCAACGACGAAAATGTCGAGGCCATCTGTGACGGCGGCTTCGCTCTTGACGTCCGGTACGCGCCGACACGGCTGCGCGAGCTGTCGAAGATGGATGGCGCGGTCGTGCTATCCACCGACGGCAGCCGCATCGTGCGCGCCAACGTGCAGTTGGTTCCGGATCCGTCGATACCTACCGACGAATCGGGAACTCGCCACCGTTCCGCGGAACGGGCCGCGATCCAGACCGGTTACCCGGTGATCTCGGTGAGCCACTCGATGAACATCGTCACCGTCTACGTCGGCGGCGAGCGCCACGTGGTGGCCGATTCCGCGACCATCCTGTCGCGGGCAAATCAGGCCATCGCGACCCTGGAGCGGTACAAAGCCAGACTCGACGAGGTCAGCAGGCAACTGTCGAGAGCCGAGATCGAGGACTTCGTCACGCTGCGCGACGTGATGACGGTGGTGCAGCGGCTTGAGTTGGTCCGACGGATCGGCCTGGCGATCGACGCTGACGTCGTCGAACTCGGCACGGACGGGCGCCAGTTGCGGCTGCAGCTCGAGGAGCTGCTGGGCGGCAACGACATCGCCCGGCAATTGATCGTGCGTGACTATCACGCCAGCCCCGAGCCATTATCCGAAGCACAACTGACCGCCACCCTCGACGAGCTGGACGCTCTGTCAGATACCGAACTGCTCGATTTCACGGTGCTGGCAAAGGTTTTCGGATATCCGACGACTACCGAAGCGCAGGATTCGGCACTGAGCCCGCGTGGCTACCGCGCGCTGGCCGGCATTCCCCGGCTGCAGTTCGCCCATGCCGACCTGCTGGTCCGGTCGTTCGGAACACTGCAGGGCCTGCTGGCGGCCAGCGCTAACGACCTGCAATCGGTGGACGGCATCGGCGCGATGTGGGCCCGCCACGTGCGGGAGGGGCTATCGCAGCTGGCGGAGTCGACAATCGCCGACCCACTGAGCTGAGGGGCGCTAAGGGGCCCTGAGTTCAGCCCGCGGGAGCCGGAGCTGCCGGTGGCGCCTCCGGCGGCGGCACGACCGCCGGTTGACCCGGACCGGGCATCGGGCCCGGCGGCGGTGGCGGCTGGTTCATGACGAACGGAACCGGCTGCGAGCGCAGATTGCCCAGTTGTACGACGAGGTTGTAGGTGCCCGGCCCGATCGCCGGCCGCGGCAGCGGGCAGTGCGGCGCCGATCCCATCCCGGTCCAGGTCACCGCGGTTGTCACCTGCTCGCCCGGAGTGAAGGTCTTGATCAGGGTCTCGTTGGACGGCGCACAGTCCAGGTTGGACCACAGCCGCTTGTTGTCCAGCGAGTAGACGTATGCCGCCAGCACCGCAGCTCCGACATCGCGCTTGCACGACACCAGCCCGATGTTGGTGACCACCATGGTGAACTTCGGCTGGTCACCGATGAAGAATTGGGGCGCATTCGTCAGACCCTTGACGGCCAGCGTCGAATCGGGGCAGTCGTCCCCCTCCTTCAGCACCGGCGGCGGCTGCACAGCGGCGGTCGGCGTGGGCGTCTCCGGGTTCTGCCCCTGCTGCGGCGGCGCCGCCGGGGTGGCGCCTTGCTGCCCCGCAGGGGGAGGTGCCTGAGGCGCCGGCGCGCCGGGCTTACTTTGACCGGAGTTGGGTTTGTCGGCACTGGCGGGTTTGGCGCCCGTGCTGTTGCCCATAAAGGCAATGACCGCGGCGAGCACGATCCCGATTACGACGACCGCGATACCCACGGCCAGGCCCCTGCGCCGCCAATAGATCTCGGTCGGTAGCGGGCCATGCGGTTCCAGATCCAGCACGATCGCAGCGTAGGCCCAGGTCACGTCGATTTGTCCGATCCGCCTCGGCGTGTCGCGGGGTTTGCTGGCTAACCGCCGTGTTAGTGGGGGCGCCAGAGCATGGCTACTCCCCGATATCGCCGATGTGATCGACCAACGCCGCCCGCCCGTCCGCGAGGTGATAGGTGGCCCCCGCAATGGCCAGCGCGCCCGTGGAGACCCGCTCTGCGATGGCCGAAGAACGCTCCATGAGCTGCGCCACCGTTTCGCGCACATGGCGTTCCTCGAACTCGTCGACACGGCTCAGGCCATCGCGGCGGCCCATCAGGATCGACGGCGCGACCCGCTCCACCACGTCCCGCACGAAACCGCCCGGTATCGCGCCGTCTTGGATCGCACTCAGAGCGGCCTTGACAGCACCGCAGCTGTCATGGCCCAGAACGACGATGAGCGGCACGTCGAGCACCGTCACCGCGAACTCGATGGACCCCAGTACCGCCGAGTCGATCGCCTGTCCGGCGGTGCGCACCACGAACATATTGCCCAGGCCCTGGTCGAAGATGAGCTCGGCCGCCACCCGGCTGTCCGAGCAACCGAACACCACCGCGGTGGGCTTCTGCCCGCCGGCCAGGCTGGCCCGATGCTCGACGCTCTGGCTGGGATGCTCGGGCTTGCCGGCGACGAATCGCTCGTTACCCTCTTTGAGTGCTTTCCACGCGGTTATCGGACTGGTGTTGGGCATGGCACACATTGTGCTGTGCCACGGCCGCCGATGCCTAGCCAACGGCACATCGCGGCCGACGAACTCGTGGCGTGGTACGACCGGTCGTGCCGTGATCTGCCCTGGAGAGAGCCCGGCGTCGGCGCATGGCAGATCCTGGTCAGTGAGTTCATGCTGCAGCAGACGCCGGTGGCCCGGGTGTTGCCGATCTGGCCGGATTGGGTGCGACGCTGGCCCACTGCGTCGGCCACCGCGGCGGCCAGCGCCGCCGATGTGCTGCGCGCCTGGGGCAAGCTGGGCTATCCGAGGCGGGCCAAGCGCTTACACGAGTGCGCCACCGTTATCGCGCTCGACCACGACGATGTGGTTCCCGACAACGTCGACACCCTGCTAACCCTGCCGGGTATCGGTAGCTACACCGCGCGCGCCGTCGCCTGCTTCGCCTACCGCCAGCCGGTACCGGTGGTGGATACCAACGTGCGCCGCGTGGTGGCCCGTGCGGTGCACGGCCTAGCCGACGCCGGCGCACCGTCGGCAGCGCGTGATCACGCCGAAGTTTCTGCACTGCTGCCGAATGACGAAGCGGCGCCCAAATTTTCGATCGCACTGATGGAGTTGGGCGCGACGGTGTGCACCGCGCGGACGCCGCGATGCGGATTGTGCCCGCTGACCGAGTGCGCATGGCGACATGCCGGTTATCCCCCCGCCCAAGGGCCGGCGCGCCCTGTGCAGAGCTACGCCGGAACGGACCGTCAGGTCCGCGGGAGATTGCTTGATATCCTGCGCGCCAACGACTCTCCGGTCACCCGGGCGGAGCTGGACTTGGCTTGGTTGACCGACATTCGGCAGCGCGACCGCGCGCTGGATTCGCTGCTGGCCGACGGCCTGGTGACGCTGACGGCCGACGGCCGGTTCGCGTTACTGGGCGAAGGGTAGCCGCACCAGCATCCGCCCGATCACAGGTCGTTACCGGCGTAGGACTGGTTGAAGCTTTTGTTGGCCAGTGGGAAGTCGGGGACGATGGTGTCGGCCATCGCGACGGGCAGCGCCGGCCAGTTGAACCAGGAAGGGTCGACGATTTTGCTGCGGGTGATGCGATTGTCGGCATCGATTTCCACGCGGTGGACGATGGTGCCGCGCCAGCCTTCGACGATGCCGATGCCACTGCGGGCAGCGTGCAACGCTGGTAGGGTTTTGGCGTATTCGATTGGCCCGGTGTGTGATTCGACCAAGTAACATGCCAAGTTGGTGGATACGGCGAATTCATCACGCCGCACCGTGTAGCGGGCCAGCACGTCACCTGCCTCGGCGCCTATCTCAGCTACGGGCAGTTCGGCG
This sequence comes from uncultured Actinomycetota bacterium, assembly GCA_963784665.1. Classification (GTDB taxonomy): domain Bacteria; phylum Actinomycetota; class Actinomycetes; order Mycobacteriales; family Mycobacteriaceae; genus Mycobacterium. The sequence goes on along the minus strand of CAWASA010000009.1, from coordinate 105,966 downwards.
GTGGGATGTTCGAGTCGGGCGTCGGTGCGCATGCCACTGGCGCGCGCGACATAGCCGAGGCAGCCAAGGGCGTGAGCGTCTTCCCGGTGTAGGACGGCGGTGCCCGCAAACCGGTCGTACACCACGGTGTTGCGCAGGGTCAGTTCGGCGACTTCGGCGACATCGCCCGCAATGGACCGCAACGCGGCAGCATCGGGTAGCGCCTGCAGCGCGACCGCCCCGGGGCGGATGGCGCCGCGCAGCAGCCGATGTCCGGTGACGGCCGCGTTGAGCCGCAAGAGTTGTTCACGGATGCGTTGAGCATGCGCGTTGGCGAGTGAGAATCCGACGTCGTTGGCCAGCGCGCCCAGATCGGCGACGTGGTTGTAGAGCCGCTCGAGCTCGACGAGCAGCGACCGCAAACGGTGTACCTCATCGGGGAGTTCGACCCCGAGGGCGTCTTCGATGGCGAGGCTGTGGGCGAGGGCATGAGCAACGGACGTGTCGCCGCTGACGCGTTCGGCCAGCTCGGCCGCACCGTCGGCCGGCCGGCCGTGGAACAGCTTCTCCAGGCCCCGGTGGACGAACCACAGTCGGGCCTTGAGTCGCAGCACGGTTTCGCCGGCGACGGAGAAGCGGAAATGGCCGGGTTCGATCACCCCGGCGTGCACGGGGCCGACCGGGATCTCATACACCCCCGGTCCCTCGACGGTGACGAACGGGAAACGGCCAAGGACTTCGAATTCCGGTGCTGGCGCAGCGTTGCTGCGCATCGGATACCAGTCCTCGGGCCAGTGGCCATGCCGCACCAGTCGGCGCAGTTTGGGATGCCCGACGAGCCGTATCCCATACAGGTCTGCCATCTCGCGCTCGAATCGGCTGGCCGCAAACGATAGATATGCCAGCGAACGCACCGCCGGATCATCTTTGGCCACAATGCATTCGAGCTCGACGCGGCGATCGGGCCAGCCGGCAAGGAACAGATAGACGACGCGGAAAGTACTGTCGTGGTCGTGGGCCGCCACCAGAGCCAGACGAAACCCGTTGCCCAGCAGTTCTTCTGCCATCTCGGCCAGCCCGTCCTGAGATAGCCTGTGTTGCACCCAGTTACGGCTCATGCGGTGTCCCGACATCGCTGGCTGCGGCGGTGAATAGGTCGGTAAGGGGGCCGGCGGTGACACCGAGTGCGATCGATGCCGCGACACCGAGGACCAGGGCCCCCGCCACCGTTCGCGGCACCACGATCGCTGGCGCACCGGTGGGGGCGCCCAGCAGGATGCGGCCCGAGTTGCGTGCCAGCGCGGCGAAGGCAACCGCGATCAGCAGCATGCCTGCGCCGAGGGCCCAGCTGAGCCGGGCGTCGGCGAGCGAACGGACGATGGCCAACTCGCTGGCGAACATCGCGAAGGGCGGCAGCCCGAGCAGCACGATCACACCGACGGCAAGCGATACACCGATCAGGCGGGAGCGCCGCAGGACGGCGGTGATGTCAGCGATCGCGGTGGAGTTGTGCGCGGCCTGCAGCTGACCGCTGGACAAGAACAGGATCGTCTTGCCGATCCCGTGAGCGAGCACGTGCAGCAGCAGCGCGGCGATCGCCAGCGTGGTTCCGGCGGCCGCGGCGATCGCGATCAGGCCCATGTTCTCCATCGAGGAGTAGGCAAGCATGCGTTTGATGTCGGGTGTCACGGTCAGCATCAGGGCGGCGATCAACAGTGTCGCCAGTCCGATCACGAGCAGCCCCGACCGCATGAAGGTGGGCCCGGTGGCTGCGTCGATGATCGGTTTGATGCGGATCAGTACCGAAAACGCCACCGACAGCAGCACCCCGCTCATCAGCGCCGAGACGGGCGCCGGGGCCTGGCTGTGCGCGTCGGCCAACCAGGTGTGGAACGGAAACAGCCCGGCCTTGGCGCCGTAGCCGATCAGCAGCAGCCCGCCTGCCAGCCGAGCGGTGCCGGGATCCAGGCCGCCCGCGCGTGCCGTCAGCACGTCGAGGTTCAGGGCCGCGGCGGCCGGCGCACCGGCATGCTCGGCGGCGTAGTACAGCAGCACGGTGCCCAGAAAGGCGACCGCGATGCCGACCGAGCAGATCACCACGTATTTCCAGGTCGCCTCGAGTGCTCCGCGGGTGCGGCGGTGTCCGACCAGGAAGGCGGTGATCACCGTGGTGGCTTCGATCGCGACCCAGATCACACCGATGTTGTTGGCGCACACCGCGACAACCATCGCCGCCACGAACGCCGCGGTCAGCGTCCCATACAGTCGAGCGCCGCGTGTGTCGGTGTGGTCGTGATCGAGTTCGTTGTCGAGGTAGCCGATGCTGGCCCAGGTGGCCAGTGTGGCAACGACTCCGATGACGATGAGCATGGTGACGGTGAGCGCGTCGACGCGCAGCAGCCCGCCCAAGGCGAACCGGGCCTCCGAACCGACACGCAACCCCAGCGCCGCGCCACACCCGAGGACCGTCACCGCTGAGAGAACAATCAGTGTGGCCGTCGCGCGGCGCCAGCCGCCGATTAGGGTGGCGGTCGACGCACCGATCGGCGTGAGGATCGCGGCGAGCAGTAAACCGGTCATCAGTCGTGCAGCTCCTGTAACGCGTCCAGGTCGGCACCGCCGAAGGTGCGAGACAGCCGGCCGGTCAGAACGCCGATCACGATGACTGCGAACAACACGTCCAGGGAGGCTCCGAGTTCGACGATCAGCGGCACCCCGGCAGTGAGCAAAAACGCGGTCGCGGCGATTCCGTTGTCCAGCATGAGAAATCCCGCGGCCTGTGACACTGCGTGCCGCCGCGTCACCATCACCAACAGCGCGATCAGCACCACCGCCGTAGCGGCCGGGACCGCGTTGGTTGAGGCCGCCGGCTGCAGGTTCACCAAGGGTCGAGCGGCGGCGAACGCGGCCAGCGTCAGGGCGGCAGTGATCAGCAGCGACGTGGCGGTGTTCACCAGCGGGGTGGCCTCGTGGTGGGATTGCGGCCCCGCGCCAACTGCGCGGGCCAGCAACCCCGGCAGTACCGCAGCCCGCAAAACCAGCACGGCGACACCGACACCGATGAGCGCGCCATCGCCGTCGTACAACCCGCGCAGGACGGGGATGGCCGCCAGAGCGACGCCCTGCCACGCCAGCAGACGAACGATGGCGCCCAGGTCGCGGCGCCACACGATCAGTATCGCCGCCAAGATCAGCCCGCCGGCGGCGAGGTCGACCAGTACCGCGAAAGTGCTGTACGTCATGCGGGCACTGCGAAGAAGTTGGCGGCGGTGACCGCGAGCAGCGCCAGGAGAAACGACCCGGCCAGCAGCTCGGGAACCCGGAACAGCCGCAGCTTGGCGACGAACACCTCGACAGTTGCGAGCACTCCCGCCAGCACGGCGACCTTGGCTACCACCGCTGCGACGCCGACGACGATCTCAACCGCGCTGGGCTGGCTGCCGGCGATGCCCCACGGCGCGAACAGGTTTGCCAGCAGCGCCAGTAGCACAGTGAGTCGCATGCCGGCCGCCCACTCGACCAGCGCCAGGCGCGGACCGGCGTATTCGAGGACCATCGCCTCGTGCACCATCGTCAGCTCGAGATGGGTCGCCGGATTGTCCACTGGCAGCCGCCCGGTCTCGGCGACGATCACGATCACCAGCGCGGCGAACGCCAGCACCGCGGCCAGCGACACCACCTGCCCGGGGTGGGTGATGGTATTCGCCACCAGGGCACCGAGATTGGCCGATCCCGCCGGGATGGACAGTGCGAAGACCGCGAGCAAAATAGTGGGTTCGACGAGCGCGGCGATGGTGATCTCGCGGCTGGCGCCCATGCCGCCGAACGAGGTGCCGGTGTCGATGCCGGCCAGGGTCAACGCGACGGTGCCCACAAACAGCAGGCCAACCACGGCGAACAAGTCCGCGCTGGCATCCAGTGGTGATCCGGTGGCGACCAGCGGCGCGATCGCGGCGATGAGCAATGTCGATCCGGCGACGATGGCAGGCGCGGCCGCGAACACCACCGTCGTGCCAAGCGGGGTGATCTGTTGTTTGCCAAGCTGTTTGACGATGTCGCGCCACGGCTGCAGGACGCCGCCACCGACGCGGCCCTCCCAGCGTGCGCGCACCTGCCGGGTAAGGCCGACCACCAGCGGCGCCCCGGCCATCACCGCGCCGATCTGCACCGCGCCCGCGACGTAGGACAGGATGTTCATCGGGCGACCACCAGCACGGTCAGCACACCGAGCGCACCGTAAGCCAGGTACAGGTGCACACTGCCGGTATGGGCGCGCCGCACCATTCCCGCTGCGGCTGCCACCACCTGGATCACCGGAGCGTAGAACCGTTCCTCGATCGCATCGGTGATTCTGGTGCGGTAGGTGATCTTGTCAGCCAGGTACTGCGACTCGGGGGTGTGAGTGACCTCGATATCGGTGTCGGGACGCAGGACGTCATCGAAGACCCGTTGCAGCGGTTCGGCGAAGGACGTGGCCGTGTACTGCATACGTGGGGTGAGATCGTCTGCGCCACATGCCCATAGCGGCAATGTGGCGGGTGCCGGACGCCGCTCTCGACGCCAACGCGCCAGCACGGCCACGGTCAGGGCGGCTACCCCAACGCCAGCGGCGACCACCCCGGGCGCGATCGAACCCTGCAGGCCGGGCAGTCGCACCACGGCGCCGAGGCCGGTGAACTCCACCGTCCGGGCTGCAGGTAGCGCGGCGACCGCCCGACGCAGCGCGGGTGCGAAGACCGAGGGCGCCACCGCCAGCATCAGGCAGGCGGCCGCCGCGATCGCCATACCGGCCAGCATGCTGCCGGCCGCCTCGCGGGCCCCGGCGGCCTCGTGGCAGCGCGGCCGCGCCAGGAATCCGATCCCGAATGCCTTGACCATCGCCGCCACCCCCAGGCCTGTGGTGAGCGCGACCGCGCCGACCGCCAGCGGTGTGGTCAAGGCCAGAACGGTGTGGTGCCCGGGAGCCGCGTGGATCAGCGACTGGACCAGCAGCCACTCGCTCACGAACCCGGCGCCCAGGGGTAGCCCACACGCTCCGAGCGCGGCCACCCCGAACAGGGTGGTGGTCGCCGGCATCCGGCGGGCCAGACCACCCAGCCGGTCGAGGTCCCGCAGCCCAGTTGAGGCCAGCACCGACCCCGCCGCCAGGAATCCGAGGCTTTTGAACGCCGCGTGCGCGATCAGGTGCAGCATGGCCGCGGCCGCGGCGATCGTCGCTGGCCCGTACGCGCCAGAGGCCGAGAATAGCGTCGCAGCCCCCAATGCCAGCGTGATCAACCCAAGGTTCTCGGTTGTCGAATAGGCAAGTAGCCGTTTGAGATCCGTAGCCACCGAAGCCTGCACCACGCCATAGAGCGCCGACATCCCGCCGACAACCATCAAGGTGAGTCCCCACCAGCGCGGACCCTGCCCGAGCAGCTGCAGGTCGACACGGCAGATGCCGTAGACCCCCAGGTTGACCATCGCCGCGCTCATCAGTGCCGATACTGGGCTGGGCGCCTCCGGGTGGGCGCGCGGCAACCAGGCGTGCAGCGGCACCAGCCCGGCCTTCGACCCGAACCCCGCCACCGTCAACAGAAATACCGTGGTGGACACACCCGGCGTTACCGCGCGCAAATCGGCGAACCGGTCCGCGCCACCAGCCGCCGCCAGCACCATCAGTCCGACCAGGATCGCCGCGAAACCCAACTGAGTCATCACTGCGTACACCAAAGCGGCGGCACGAACCTGCGCGCTGGTGTGTTCGGCCAGTACCAATACCAATGACGCGACCGCCATCAACTCCCACGCCAGCAGAAACGTGGTCACCGACCCTGCGGCGGGTACCAGCAACATTGCCGCGACGAACACCGGTAACACCGCCAGTGCGACCCGGCCCAGATGCCCACGCCGGGCATATCCGATCACGTACACCCCGACCGCGACCGCGACCGCTCCCGCGATCGTCATAAAGAACCCGCCCAGCGGATCGAGGCCCAGCTGCACCCCCGACAGTGGAAGCAACCAACCGACACGAACCGCGCGAACCGAACCGAACATCCCCAGCACGCCTGCCCATACCCCGCCCGCACCGACAAGCGACGTCAGCACACCTGCCAAGACGGACCTGAAGTCATTGCGGGGCCTCAAGTTTGCTGCGGGCACCGCACCGGCCATCAGCCCTGCGGTCACTTCCCGGTCACCGATCGCAGCGCCGCGATGATCTGGCTCGGTGTCGGCGGGCACCCCGGGATTTCCACATCGACGGGCACCACCTCACCCACTGCGCCGACCACGCCATAGGCATCCCTGAACACGCCTCGGTTAAGGGCACAGTCCCCACAGGCGATCACCAGCCGTGGCCGCGGGGTGGCCTCGATCGTGGTGCGCAACGGGCCGGCCATATTGTGTGTCACGACGCCGGTCACCAGCAGCGCGTCCGCGTGGCGCGGGGAGGCCACCAGCCGCGCACCGAACCGCTCGGCGTCATACACCGGGCCGAACGCACCCGAGATCTCCACCTCACACCCATTGCACGAACCCGCGTCAACGTGCCGGATCTGAAGCGAACCACGCACTCCCGCAGGCGGTTTCATCATCTGCTGCGGTACAGGTGTCGCGCGCTCGGCGATGCGACCGACACCGAAGGCTTTGCGAATCCAGCCCATGGACACTATCCCGGGCCGCCCGCGCGCAGGTCCTCCAACATCGCGACACGGTCGCTGAGCACCCCGGTGAGAACCTTGCGCGCCACCATCAGCAGTTCGGCGATATCCGGCGACGCAATCGAGTAGATCATGGTGTTGCCGTCCCTGACCGCGTCAACCACTCCGGCCCGGCGCAGGACACCCAGCTGCTGAGACAGATTCGACGATTCCAGCCCGACCTCGGGCAACAGCTCAGCGACCGACTTGTCCCCCGCCACCAAAAGCTCAAGAATCCTGATCCGCGCCGGATGCCCCAACGTCTTGAAGAACTCACCCTTGAGCTTGTACAGCGGCTCCGACAACGACAACCGATCTCCTGAAGATTGCAAGTTTCCTACGTTCGAACAGTTGAAGAATTTATCATATAGTGCTGTGGTCGTCGCGTTGGGTGCCACAATCGGAGGCCGTGCCCCTGCGCACGGTGCGGTCGCTGCTACTACTAGCCGGACCGGCGACACTCAGGCATGCGGGGTGAGCGCCGCCAAGAAAGACTCGACCGCTTGGCGGTATAGTTGCGGCGCTTCGTCGTGAACCAGGTGACCGGCTTGCCGAACCTGTAAATAGGTTGTCGGAGCACTGGTTTTGGCCATAGCCTGCATCTGGCCCGGCGGCGTGATCGAGTTGCCGGCCTCGATGAGCAGTGCCGGGGCCCGCACCGCCAACCACTGCGCCCAGTAGTCCCGGGTACCCCATTCGGCGGCGATCTCGATCCATCGCGAGATGTGGCCGTGCAGCCGCCAACCAGTGGGGGTGCGGTCGAAGGCCTCCAGGAAATACTGACCGGCGACGGGCCCGAATTCGTCGAATATCTGCTCCGCACAATCGAATTCGATCGGAAGGGCATGCAGCCAAGGCTCCCACGGACCCGTGGTGCGGCCCCGGAAGTCTGGCGCCATGTCCTCGATCACCAGCGCGGAAACCAAATCGGGACGCTCCGCGGCCAGGCACCACGAGTGCAGGGCGCCCATCGAATGCCCGATCAGCCTGGCCGGTGCTCCCAGTGTGCTCACCGCGTCAGCCAGGTCGGCCACGAACCGTTCGGTGCTGATCGGGTGCGGATCGACGACGTCGCGACCCCGGTGCCACAAGGCATCGTAGGTGTACACGGTGCCCAACCGGGTCAGCCACGGTAGCTGACGCGACCAGGTGGTGCCCCGCCCCATCAGGCCGTGCACCAGTACCAATGGCTCGCCTTGTCCCCCGTGGCAAGTCAACAGATTGCTGGGCATATCACCATCTTGCGTGCCCTGCCCCGGAGTTGGACAGGCCGGTGGACGGGGTAGCCTAGCCGCATGCCGCCAGTGGTGAAGATCAACGCAATCGAAGTACCCGCCGATGCCGGCCCCGAACTGGAGAAGCGGTTCGCACACCGCGCGCACGCGGTGGAGAACCAACCCGGTTTTCTCGGCTTTCAGCTGCTGCGTCCGGTCCAGGGTGAGAACCGCTACTTCGTGGTTACACACTGGGAATCCGATGAAGCGTTCCAGGCATGGGCGAAAGGGCCTGCCATCGAAGCCCATGCTGGACATCGTGCCAATCCGGTGGCGACTGGGGCGTCGCTGCTGGAATTCGAGGTTGTGCTGGACGTTGCCGCAAACAAGCAGGCTGGCTAGCCGGCGCTCGGCCCGGCGCCGCGCGACGGCGTTGAGTGCCGCCGCCGCACTGGTGATGACCTTGGCGCCCGGTTGCGCCCCCTCCCCTTCCCCACAGGCGAACGCGGCCAACCCGGGGCGGGCGATCGATACCCGGACTCCTCCCGGGCTGCGGGCCCAGCAGACCATGGACATGCTCAACTCGGACTGGCCGATCGGCCCGGTCGGAGTTCGCACCCTCGCCGCGCCGGACAGGGTCGACTCGGTGGAAACCACCATGGAGGAGCTCTGGTGGGACCGTCCGTTCACCCTCAACGGTGTAGACATCGGCGCCAGCGTGGCCACGCTGCACCTCACTTCCTCCTACGGTGCGCGACAAGACATCCGGATACACACTGACGACGACGGGTGGGTCGATCGGTTCGACCTCGACACGCGGGCACCGACGATCAACTCCTGGCACGACGTCGATGCGGTGTTGAGCAAGACCGGTGCCCGCTACTCCTACCAGGTCGCCCGGGTCGACAACGGTCACTGCGACCCGGTGGCGGGCACCAACACCCGCGAATCACTGCCGCTGGCATCGATTTTCAAGCTATACGTACTGCATGCCCTGGCCGGCGCGGTCAAAAACGGGACGGTGTCCTGGGACGATCAGCTGACCGTCACCGAGAAGAGCCGGGCGGTTGGTTCTTCCGGCTTGGAACTGCCTGCCGGAGCTTATGTTTCGGTTCGCACGGCCGCCGAGAAGATGATCGCCACCAGCGATAACATGGCAACCGACTTGCTGATCGGAAGGATGGGCACGCACGCCATCGAAGAAGCGCTCGTCACGGCTGGTCACCACGATCCGGACAGCATGACACCGTTCCCCACAATGTACGAGCTGTTCTCCGTCGGCTGGGGTCAACCGGATCTGCGCAGCCAGTGGGAGCATGGATCACCGCAAGTCCGTGCCCAGCTGCTGGCGCAGGCGAATTCCACTCCATACCACCCTGATCCAACCCGTGCTCACACTCCGGCGTCCTCTTACGGCGCAGAGTGGTTCGGCAGCGCCGAGGACATCTGCCGAGTCCATGCGGCGCTGCAGGCCGACGCGGTCGGCCAAGCCGCACCGGTCAGACAGATCCTTTCTGCGGTGTCAGGTATCCAGCTGGATCGAAACGCTTGGCCGTACGTCGGCGCGAAAGCCGGTGGCCTGCCCGGTGATCTGACGTTTAGCTGGTACGCCGTCGACAAATCGCAGCAGCCGTGGGTGGTCAGCTTTCAGCTGAATTGGCCACGTGACCACGGTCCGACGGTGACCGGCTGGATGCTGAAGGTCGCTAAACAGGTCTTCGCGCTGATCGCGCCGCGATGACCGTTACAGTCTCAGCGTCCAGCAGCCTTTCCGGAAGTGCATGACGATGCGATTTACCGGCGCAATGTCTATCCGCCAGAACGATTTCGGGTGGACGTCAAGGGCCACCAGGATCGCCGCGCGAATCACCGCTGGATGTGTCACCGCCACCGTGGCTACTGCCTTATCCGTCAATGAGGTTAGCCACCCGGCCACCCGTTGGATCAGGTCGGCGATCGACTCACCGCCGTGTGGCGCCTGAGCGGGATCGGTCAGCCAAACCGTTAAGTCCTCCGGGCGCACGTCCTTCAGCGTCTTTCCTTGCCACTGTCGGCAATCGAGATCGGCCAACAGCGGGTCCGGTGTGGCCTGCAAGCCCAGCAACTGCGCGGTCTGGCGGGCACGCTGCTCGGGTCCGGCAAGGTGGCGGGCCATGGCCGGGATATCAAGATTCGCACCCACTTCGACCTGTCGACGGCCTATGTCGTTGAGCGGTTCGTCACCGGGAAAACGCCCGGCTGCCATCGCATCGGTCATCGCGTGGGATACCAAAGTCAGCCTGATGACCTCGGTCACGTCGCGATACTCAATGCCCGTCCGCTCTCGGCTCGCTTCCCGAGCAGCCGCCCGGCAAGCGCGGCAAAGACCAGGCCGATGGTCACCCACAGCACCAGCTGCGTAGCCAGGGAGACCAACCTGAATTCGTAAAGAACGTCGGCCGGAAAGCCCGGATAGACGATCGCGCCCGAGGCGTCGAGCATCGGTTCGGGAGTCTCGTCCCCGGTCGGTAGCAGCACCATCACAACGGCGATCGCCGCAAGGTAAGCACCCGCCGCGAGAAGCGTGGCGTTCCATGCGCCGAGTCGGGCGACGAGCCGTCGCGCCAACCACACCGCGGCGATCGCCAGCACGACCGACACCAGCACCATCACCAGATACCAGCCGGTGCGCGCTTCGATCGTGTCCGCCTGGCCGAGCGCCGGTGGATTCGGTGGATACTTGACGAACGGCACCAGGTACACCGCGCCGAACGCCCCCGCCGCCAAGAGCACCGAAAGTGCCCGTGGTCCAACGTCTCTGGTGCGTGCGTAGACGACGCAGAACAGCACACCAAACAGCGCGCCCATCGCGAGACCGAAAATCAGCACACCGAAACCCAACCCCGCGTTGGCCTGCACCCCGCGGGTGTACAGCTCAGCGCCGTGCTCATGGACCCCGTGAGCATCCTCGAGGTCGATTCGACCGTCCTCGTAGGCGATCGCCCGGCCAATGACGGGCTCGGCGCACAGGCGGGCGAATACGAACGCCAGCACCGCGCCGATCGCGCCCGCCAGAAGACCGCGCCCGATCAGGCGTTTCTCCACCGGGTCAGTGGCAGGGGAAGCCCAGCAGATGCCGCGCGTCGTGTACGAACTCGTGCACGTGCGAGTCGCTGCCGAACAACGACACCGCGCCCTGGTCAACGCCGACGAAGTACAGCGCCAGCAGCGCCAGGAAGGCGGTGGCCGCCAACCAGGCCGCGGCACTTGCCTCCGACAGATCGACCGATCGGGTGCCAGCTCGCTGAGGATGGGACATTGGTTGAACGTGAGACATCGGTCGACTCCTTTCGGGGATTTCGCGTCCCCGCCGGCGCTGACGAGCTTCGGGTCTGACTTTGTACAGTGGCGCGACCGTTCTGGAGTTTCACCAGATTCCTTCGCTCGCCGGTAACAGCCGTCGGTGTAAACCCCGGCTCATTGCTGTGGCGGCGGCCCACCGTAGCCGAGCTGACTCGCCGTGTGTTTCGCGCCGTCGGTGACCGGTATGGCCTGCACCGCCGTGCCGTAGGCGCAGATCTCGGTCCACACGTCGCCGATTTCGGTGGTATCGAACCGCATTGCCACGATCGCGTTGCCGCCGCGATTGCGCGCCTCGGTGATCAGTCGCGCCATCGCTTCATTGCGGCTTTCGGCGAGATTCTTCGTCATGCCCTGCAACTCGCCGCCGAACATGGACTTCAATCCCGCGCCCAACTGGGAGAAGGCGTTGCGCGAGCGAACGGTCAGCCCGAACACTTCGCCGCACACGCGCTGGATCTCCCAGCCCGGAAGGTCGTTGGTGGTGACGATCAGCACTGGCGGCCTCCCTGATCAGAGCGAAAACGGGCGGTATTCCCGTCAGAGACCAACCGCCCGTTTCCTGCAATCGCTACTGCGAGTCCGGCCCCGGGCCGCTGTGCGCACCGGCCTTGGCCAGATCCGGCTCGGCCGGCGGCTTGCGGGTTCCGGTGAAGGTGAACACCGCGTCCTCGCCGGCGCCCTCGCCGTCCCAGTTGTCCACGTCGACGGTGACGACCTGTCCCGGTCCGACCTCCTCGAAGAGGATCTTCTCCGACAGCTGGTCCTCGATCTCGCGCTGGATGGTGCGCCGCAAGGGACGTGCACCCAGCACCGGGTCGAAGCCGCGCTTGGCCAGCAACGACTTGGCCTTGTCGGTCAGCTCCAAGGCCATGTCCTTGGTCTTCAGCTGGCCGGCCACCCGGGTGATCATCAGATCGACCATCCGGATGATCTCGTCGCGGGTCAGCTGGTGGAAGACGATGACTTCGTCGATGCGGTTGAGGAACTCGGGGCGGAAGTGCTTTTTGAGCTCGTCGTTGACCTTCTGCTTCATCCGCTCGTAGTCGTTCTCCCCGCCGCCCTGGGTGAAGCCCAAGCCGACCGGCTTCGAGATGTCGGAGGTGCCGAGGTTGGAGGTGAAGATCAGCACGGTGTTCTTGAAGTCCACCGTGCGACCCTGACCGTCGGTGAGACGGCCGTCCTCCAAAACCTGCAACAGGCTGTTGTAGATCTCCTGATGCGCCTTCTCGATCTCGTCGAACAGCACCACCGAGAACGGCTTGCGCCGCACCTTCTCGGTGAGCTGGCCGCCCTCTTCGTAGCCGACGTATCCCGGTGGGGCACCGAACAGCCGCGAAGCGGTGAAGCGGTCGTGGAACTCGCCCATGTCGATCTGGATGAGCGCGTCCTGGTCGCCGAACAGGAACTCCGCCAGCGCCTTGGACAGCTCGGTCTTACCGACACCGGACGGGCCGGCGAAGATGAACGAACCCGACGGGCGCCGCGGGTCCTTCAGCCCGGCGCGGGTACGACGGATGGCCTTGGAAACGGCCTTGACCGCGTCCTCCTGGCCGATGATCCGCTTGTGTATCTCATCTTCCATGCGCAGCAACCGGGTGGTCTCGGCCTCGGTGAGCTTGAACACCGGGATGCCGGTCCAGTTACCCAGCACCTCGGCGATCTGCTCGTCGTCGACCTCGGCGACCACGTCCATATCGCCTGAGCGCCATTGCTTTTCGCGTTCGGCGCGCTGGGCAACCAGTTGCTTCTCCCGATCGCGCAGGCTGGCCGCCTTCTCGAAGTCCTGAGCGTCGATCGCCGATTCCTTCTCCCGGCGGGCGTCGGCGATCTTCTCGTCGAACTCACGCAGGTCTGGCGGCGCGGTCATCCGGCGGATCCGCATCCGGGCGCCCGCCTCGTCGATCAGGTCGATCGCCTTGTCCGGCAGGAACCGGTCGTTGATATAGCGGTCGGCCAGCGTGGCGGCGGCAACGATCGCAGCGTCGCTGATCGAAACCCGGTGGTGCGCCTCGTAGCGGTCGCGCAGACCCTTGAGGATCTCGATGGTGTGCTCCACCGTCGGCTCGCCCACCTGCACCGGCTGGAAGCGGCGCTCCAGCGCGGCGTCCTTTTCGATGTACTTACGGTACTCGTCGAGCGTGGTAGCACCGATGGTCTGCAGCTCGCCGCGGGCCAGCTTGGGCTTGAGGATCGACGCAGCGTCGATCGCGCCCTCGGCGGCACCCGCGCCGACCAGGGTGTGCAGCTCGTCGATGAACAGGATGATGTCACCGCGGGTGTTGATCTCCTTGAGCACCTTCTTCAGGCGTTCCTCGAAGTCACCGCGGTAGCGGCTACCCGCCACCAGCGATCCCAGGTCGAGCGTGTAGAGCTGCTTGTCTTTCAGCGTCTCCGGGACCTCGCCGTGCACGATGGCCTGAGCCAAGCCTTCGACGACCGCGGTCTTGCCGACACCGGGCTCGCCGATCAGCACCGGGTTGTTCTTGGTGCGCCGGCTCAGCACCTGCATCACCCGCTCGATTTCCTTCTCGCGACCGATGACCGGGTCCAGCTTGCCTTCCATCGCGGCGGCCGTCAGGTTGCGCCCGAACTGATCGAGCACCAGCGACGTGGACGGGCTGCCTGATTCGCCGCCGCGACCACCGGTCCCGGCTTCTGCGGCCTCTTTACCCTGGTAGCCCGACAGCAGCTGAATCACCTGCTGGCGCACTCGGGTCAGTTCGGCGCCCAACTTCACCAGCACCTGGGCGGCCACGCCCTCACCCTCCCGGATAAGTCCCAGCAGAATGTGCTCGGTGCCGATGTAGTTGTGACCGAGCTGCAGCGCTTCGCGCAAGCTCAGCTCGAGAACCTTCTTGGCACGTGGCGTGAACGGGATGTGTCCCGACGGCGCCTGTTGGCCCTGGCCGATGATCTCCTCGACCTGGCTGCGAACGCCCTCGAGCGAGATCCCCAGCGACTCCAGCGACTTCGCTGCGACGCCTTCGCCCTCGTGAATCAAACCCAACAGGATGTGCTCGGTGCCGATGTAGTTGTGGTTGAGCATCCGGGCCTCTTCTTGCGCCAGGACGACGACCCTGCGGGCACGGTCGGTAAATCGTTCAAACATCGGTGGTTACCTGCTCTCCCTCACCATCGGTACAACACAACTACCGGTCCAGTGGGGCCGGAACGCGTACCTGCCATCCACTGTAATGGTCGGCCTGCCAGGGGGCCTAACCTTGCGGTCCTTGCTGTTCAAGACCCGCTTGGCTTTTCTGGGCAATCTCCCTGTGACAACAGGGCCGTAACTGAAGAAACGAGGCGAAGCGCCAATTCGTTTCCTTACTCACGGGCGATCATTTCGCCGCCAGCGAAATGACAAACAACCGGCGCCCAGGCCTTGGGGCCTGAGCGCCGGTAAGAGGTTTGCTAGGTAGACGCGTGGAATGCGTCGATAACGTCGGCCGGGATGCGGCCACGCGTCGACACGTTGTGCCCGTTGCGGCGAGCCCATTCACGGATCGCTGCGCTCTGCTCGCGGTCGATGGCGCCACGGCCGCGTCCAGAGCCGGAACGCCCACGCCGCCGGCCCCCGACGCGGCGGCCGGCTTCCACCCATTGCTTCAGATCGCCGCGAAGTTTCGCGGCATTCTTGGACGAAAGATCAATCTCATAGGTCACCCCGTCAAGCCCGAATTCAACCGTTTCGTCGGCTGCGCCCGCACCGTCGAAATCATCGACCAAGGTGACGGTCACTTTTTTCGCCATTAGCTTACCCTCGCATTTCGTCCTGAGCAGTTACTGAGCAGTTTGGATAGACTCCCCGGTCACCAATCTGCCATAAGAACGCAGCATACTCAATCCAGACTCAACACGCACAGTTCAACTTTCAACTACGAGTTCGGCCGAACAATCGGGAACAAAACTGTCTCCCGAATTGACAGACCAGTCAAAGACATCAACAACCGATCGATACCCATTCCGGTTCCGGTACACGGCGGCATCGCATACTCCAGGGCGGCCAGAAAGTCTTCGTCAAGCACCATAGCCTCGTCGTCGCCGGCGGCCGCTGCGCGGGCTTGTGCGGCGAATCTTTCCCGCTGCACCACCGGATCGTTTAATTCGGAGTAGCCGGTGGCCAGTTCGACTCCGCGCAAGTACAGGTCCCACTTCTCGGTTACACCCGGGATACTGCGGTGATGACGGGTCAAGGGTGTGGTCTCGACGGGGAAATCCCTCACGAAGGTGGGCGCGACCAGCGTATTGCCCACCGTGTGCTCCCATAGTTCCTCGACGATTTTTCCGTGCCCGTAGCCGCGGTCGTCGGGAATCTCGATACCGAGCCGATCCGCGATGACACGAAGTCGATCGACCGATGTCTGTGGTGTGATCTCTTCACCGAGCGCCGCCGACACCGACGGATACATTTGTATTGACGCCCATTCTCCGTCTATGTCGTAGACACTGCCGTCGGGCAGCGGCACTTGTCTGGTTCCGATCGCCTCATCGGCTACCTCTTGAATAAGCTCCCGGATGACGACTGCCGAATCGTCATAGGTGCCGTAGGCCTGGTAGGTCTCTAGCATGGAAAACTCCGGAGAATGGGTCGAATCCGCACCCTCGTTTCGGAACACTCGATTTAGTTCGAAAACCTTGTCGAAACCGCCGACGACGCAGCGTTTGAGGAACAGTTCCGGCGCGATCCGCAGGTACAGATCCATGTCCAGAGCATTGGAATGTGTGACGAACGGCCGCGCTGCTGCGCCACCGGCCAGCGTCTGCAACATGGGGGTTTCGACTTCGAGAAACCCGCGCCGTTCCAGTCCGTTCCGTATCGCGCGGACAACCGCGATTCTCTGCCGGGCCACCATGCGCGCTTGGGGACGGACGATCAGGTCCACGTAGCGCTGCCGCACCCGTAACTCTTCGTTCATCTCCTTGTGCGCGACAGGCAGCGGCCGCAACGACTTGGACGCCATCTCCCAGGAATCCGCAAGGACGGACAACTCGCCGCGTCGTGAGCTGATCACATTGCCGTGCACGTAGACGATGTCGCCGAGATCGACGTCGGCTTTCCACGCGTCGAGCGCAACACGACCGACCTTGTCGAGGCTGATCATCACTTGCAGGCTGGTGCCATCGCCGTCCTGGAGTGTCGCAAAGCACAGTTTTCCGGAGTTGCGCGCGAATATCACCCGGCCGGCGACGCCGACGATGTCATCGGTCGCTGTGTCGATCGGGAGATCAACGTGGGCGGCGCGCACCTGCGCCAACGTGTGGGTGCGTTCGATGGCTACCGGGTAGGGCTCACGACCCTCCGCCAACAATCGAGCACGCTTGTCCCGGCGAATCCGGAACTGCTCTGGCATCTCTGGGTCGGCTTCTGGAGGCGGCGATGTCACGACGTGCCAGCTTAAATGAACTCCCGTGGGCGCCGATCCCGGGCATCGAGCCTGCGCTGAGTGTGTGCCTGGGGCGTTGTGAGTGCGCTGAGGGCGCAAAATCGGGGAATCCCTGCCAGGCTTCACACTCAACGCCGCAGACGCACAGTCGACGAATCGATATCCGGGCTCAGCGTGCTGTTTTCAGCCGACCACGCTGGGCGTCGCGGTTGCGTTCGAAGACCAGCTGCAGGCCATGCAGCGTCAGATGCTGGTCGTAGTGACTGACCGTGTGCAGTTCGGGTAGCAGCAGTGGCGCGGTATGTCCGGTGGCCACGATCGCGACCTGATCGCCTAGGTCGTCGGCAAAGCCGTCCACGTCCTCGCGGATGCGTCCGACCAAGCCGTCGACCAGACCGGCGAAGCCGAACACCGCACCCGCCTGCATGCATTCGACGGTGTTCTTGCCGACCACTGAACGCGGGCGGGCCAGTTCGACCCGACGCAGCGCGGCGGAGCGGGCCGCAGCGGCATCCGAAGAAACCTGCACCCCGGGCGCGATCGCGCCGCCGAGAAACTCACCTTTAGCCGACACCACGTCCACGCAGATCGAAGATCCGAAATCGATGACGATGGCAGCCTTCTGAAACCGGTGAAATGCAGCCAAGCAGTTGACGATCCGGTCGGCGCCCACTTCTTTCGGGTTGTCGACGAGCAGCGGGATGCCGGTGCGTACTCCGGGCTCGATGAGCACGTGTGGCACCGACGGCCAGTACTGGTCGAGCATGACTCGCACTTCGTGCAGCACCGAGGGGACGGTCGACAGGGCGGCAGCACCGGTGAGCCGCTCGGAATCATCGCCGATCAGGCCGTCGATGGTCAGCGCCAGTTCGTCCGCAGTGACCTCGGATTCGGTACGAATCCGCCAGTGCTGCACAACCTTTGCGTGTTCTTTGGATCCGGATAGCAGCCCAATAACGGTGTGGGTGTTCCGGACGTCGATCGCCAGCAGCACGGCTACCGCACACCGATCCGGGGATTCAACAGCTCGGCTGCGTCAGCGGGGACGAAAGCCGGATCATGGCCCAAGTCGATCGGTTTGTTGCCGGCGTCGACGAATACGACCCGCGGCTGGTAGGCGCGCGCCTCCGCCTCCTCCATCGTCCCGTATGCGATCAGGATCACCAGATCGTCCGGGTGCACGAGATGTGCTGCCGCACCGTTGATTCCGATCACCCCGGTGCCGCGTTCACCGGCGATCGCGTAGGTGACGAGCCGGGCACCGTTATCGATGTCGACGATGGTCACTTGCTCGCCCTCGAGCAGGTCTGCGGCGTCCATCAAATCGGCGTCGATGGTCACCGAGCCGACGTAGTGCAGGTCAGCCTGCGTGACGGTGGCGCGGTGGATCTTCGACTTGAGCATGGTCCGTAGCATCAGTTCCTCCAAGGTGATTCAACATGTCCGTCCGCTCCGGCGTGCGCGCCGATAGCGGCGAAAGTTCCGATCTCGATCGCGATGTTGTCCAACAGCCTGGTGGCGCCCAGCCGGGCGGCAACCAGTAACCGGCCGGATCTGTTCGCCTGCAGCGGACCCAGCTCCGGGTCGCGCAACTCCAGGTAGTCGACCGTAAGCCCGGGCACAGCGTCGAGCACCGTGCGTGCTGCGTCCAGCGCGGCCTGCACTCCGGCATGCGCGGCGTGGGCCGCCGCCGAAAGCGCCGCCGAAAGCGCCACGGCCGCCTCGCGCTCCTCCGGGTCGAGGTAGCGGTTGCGCGACGACATCGCCAGCCCGTCGGCCTCCCGGATGGTGGGCACGGGAACCACCGCAACGTCGAGGTTCAAGTCCGCGACCATCTGCCGGATCAGCACCAGCTGCTGGTAGTCCTTCTCGCCGAAAAACACCCGGTCGGGACGCACGATCTGTAGCAGCTTGGCCACCACGGTGAGCACGCCGGAGAAGTGGGTCGGCCGGGCGCTGCCCTCGAGGTCGGCAGCCAGCGGACCGGGGTGCACGGTCGTGCGCAGACCGTCGGGGTACATCGCAGCGGCAGTCGGCGCGAACACAATGTCGACATCTTCTCCGCGTAGCAGCACCAGGTCCTGGTCCAGGGTCCGGGGGTAGGCGTCGAGGTCTTCTCCGGCGCCGAATTGCAGCGGGTTGACGAAGATCGAGACCACAACGACCGAGCCGGGGACGCGCTTGGCGGCGCGCACCAGGGCAAGGTGTCCATCGTGCAGGGCTCCCATGGTGGGCACCAACATCACCCGGCGGCCGGTGTGGCGCAGCGCGCGAGTGACGTCTGCGACATCGCGCGGCTTCGAGTACACATTGAGTTCGCCGGACTTGAAGGCGGGTGGCCTGCCCTGCAACGGGTTCATCGCGCCAGAACCTGGACGACGTCCTGCGGGGCATGCGCGCGCTGGGCGGTCCGCAGCGCGTTCACCCGGTACGCGTGAGCCAGCTCCGGGTCAACCTGGGTCAGCGCAGCCAGGTGCCCGGCGACCGCGGCGGCGTCACCGCGCGCGACCGGGCCGGTGAGCGCGGCTTGCCCGCGTTGCAGGGTGTTCTCCAGCGCTGCCCGGGCCAGCGGCCCGATGATGCGTTCGGCGATGCCGCCCGGCTGGTCATCGACGGACTGTTGGCCGAGCAGTTCGCTGCCGCGCAGCGCGGCCCGCAACGCGTCGAGCGCATCGGCGAGCACCGCCACGATGTGGTTGCCGGCATGGGCCAGAGCGGCGTGGTAGAGCACACGGGCGTCCTCAGGGACGCAGAACGGTTCTCCGCCCATCTCCAGGACAAGCGACTGCCCGATCGCGTACCCGACATCGTCGGCCGCGGTGATTCCGAAGCAGGTGTCCGGCAGCCTGCTGATGTCCTCGTCGGAGCCGGTGAACGTCATCGCCGGATGAATTGCCAGCGGTATGCAGCGTGGCGTCAGCGGCGCGAGGATGCCGACCCCGTTGGCGCCGGAGGTGTGGGCGACGATGGTGCCGGGCCGCACCGCTGACGTCGCGGCCAACCCGGACACCAGGCCGGCGAGTTCGCTGTCGGGAACCGCCAACAGCAGCAACTCAGCGCTGGCGGCCACATCCGGCGGCGATACCACCGGGGTATCGGGCAGTCGACGCTGCGCGCGCTGCCGCGACACGTGGGAGATGGCGCTGCACGCCACCACGACGTGATCGGCGCGCTCCAGCGCGACACCCAGGGCGGTGCCTACCCGGCCGGCCGAGATGATCCCCACCTTGAGCCTGGCCGGGCGCAAACCGTCGAACTGCACCATCGCAGACGACCTCACAGGTTTCTTCGTTCGTTCCGGTCCTCAGGGGGTACCGGACGGTCACTAAAACTGTAGTCGATTGCCGGGCAGCACCCAATGTGAGGAAGCTCCCAGCTCACCCCTCGCGGCGACGACGCCGGCCACCTCCGGATGGCTCGACTTGCAGCCGGGCCAATAGGTCGGCGACCGACTGGCCACCCGTTTGCGGGCCTTCCCCCGAGCCATCCAACTCGCCCGACTGGGGGTCGGCGCCGCGGTGCCGGGGCGCCGGCTCGGGAGGTGGCGGCGCGGCCAGTCGTGGTGGCGGCGCGGCCAGTCGTGGTGGCGGCGGCGCAGCAGCGGGCCGTTCCCACGGTGGGGGCAGTGGGGGCGGTGGTGGTGGTGGCGCAGCAGCCGGAGGAGACGGCGGCGTTGGTGCTGCCGGCGGCTCGTTCATGGCCGCAAAGTTGCGCACGCCATAGTCGCGGTACTCCGCCGAGTGGCGCGAGCGTGCCCGGTGACCAGCCTCGCTGTAGGGCGGCGGGGGCGGTGGCTCGACAGGCGAGCCGTCCCAGGGTTCGTCGGAGCCCGAGTGCCGGGCGCGACGCCACCCGCCCGACGAGTCGCCGGCGGGTGTACTGAGAGGATCGGCACCCGCCCAGCGGCTGCCCGGTCTTCCAGGCGGCAACCACTGGCCTTCTGCTGGCACCGGCTGCCAATCCTGCATCTGCGGTTGTGGCTTCGGTTCCGGTTGGTGCTGTGGCGCTGGTGCAGGTGGCGGTGGCGGCTGGCGAGGTTCGAATCGCGGCTCTGGCTCCGGCTCCGGCGGTACGCCCGCGTACGCGGGCTCAGCTGGAGCCTGGTATGCGGGCTCTTGCGGAGCTTCATATTCGTAACCGGGCTGCACCCGCCGTGGCGGCGGCTGCCGGGGCGGCAACAGCGGTTCTTCGGGCACGTCGATGATTGCGGTTTCGTCGGAGCGGCTGGGCGGGTTGTCGCCAAAGACCGACGTGACCCGATCGCTGGAGACCCAATCGACGGGTGCGTCACGGTGGCTCTCGCCGTTGCGGTCCCACTCGCTGTACGCGCGCTCACGTGGCGGCTCGGTCTCGAGTGTCTCGATCGCGGGGCGGTGCGCAAGATCTGTGTCGAACAAGATCTCGAGGCTGGTCCGTAACGCGCTCAGTTCCGCGCGCAGCGAGGCCAGGTCGTCGGCGGCCTGAGCCTGTAGCTCGGAGGCCAGCTCGCGACGCAGCTGGGACTCCACAGTCAGCTCGTACTCGCGGCGGGCCGAAATTTCCCGATCCAGCTGTAGGTCGTACACCAGCTTGAGGTCACGGACGCGGGACTGATCCGCGTCGCTTTGGCGGCGGTAGAGCACCGAAACAAAGGCTCCGGCGACTGCGGCCCACAGCGCCAGGATGACAGCAAGCTTGAGAAGTTCCACCCGATTGGTGAAAACCAGTGCGGAACTGGCCCCCATGGCGAGGACCAGCAACGCGGTCAAGAGCACCCAACCCGGCCTGCGGCCGCCGCGCCGGACCCGAGCGCCGCGGGACAGAACGGTCATGGCCTGACTGTACCTGTGCGAGGTCACTCAGCGTGTCGCACGAGTCCGGCGATTCTCACCTGGGTTAACCGAAGGGTTGATTGCCCCTCTCCTACGTGTCGGGCCGCTTCGTGGTCCGCAACGCCGGTGCGGGGTTAGTTTTCCGCCCCCTCGCCGTGCTCCGTCGGATCCGGCGGTGATTTGCAGCAGTGCTGCAGCCACAGCGCGGCAACGACCAGCGCCAGCGCGCTGACGGCAGCCACCACCGTGCCGGTGGTGTCCTCAGCTGCGACCCGCAACCATGACCGCCGCGGCATGAAATACACCAATACTCCGACCCACCAACCCACCATCAGCGCGCCCACCCAGGCCGACGCCTTGGCGACCATCAGGGTGCGTGCCACCGCGAGCGGGTGCAACCAACCGGGTCCGGCACCGATTTCGCCGTCGCTGATTTTCGCCCGCACGTAGCGTGCCCAGAGCGCCTCAGCTATCGCCACCGCGAGCAGCGACGCACCGGTCCACACGGTGATGGGTGGAAACCACCGGTACAGGAGAGTTACCAGCAGATAACCCACCACCGCAGCCCCGACCACCGCGGCCGTCAGGTCACGTTTCCTGGTCGGTCCCATCAGCTTTCCGGTTCCCAATTGGCTGGGAAGTTTCCTTTCGGCTTGAGCGTCAGCCTGGTCGCCCGAACACTCTCCCGGTCGGCCGGTTCGAGCTCAGCCAGCAGGCTGGCGACGGGCCGGGGCCCTCCGGCGACCGTCAGCTGGGCATCCGGGTCGATGGCCAGCCACGGGATCATCACGAATGCCCGTAGGTGGGCCAGCGGGTGCGGCAGCGTCAGGTTGTTTTCCCGGGAGGTCACCTCTGTCTCGTCGTAGCAGGCGATCAGGTCGATGTCGAGGGTGCGCGGACCCCAGCGCTCGCCGCGAACCCGGCCCGCCGCCCGCTCGAACTGCTGCGCCCGGCGCAGCCAGCCCTGCCCGTCGCACGCAGGGTCGTCGGCGATCAGCACCGCGTTGAGAAATGGCGCCTGATCCGGGCGGCCCCAGGGGTCGGTCTCATACACCGGAGATACCGCAAGCACCGCCTCGCCCAGCCCGTCGACGACCGACTGCAACCGAGCCAGCCGGTCGCCCAGGTTGGACCCGATAGATAGCACCACCCGCGTCATAGCGACCTACCAGCCGGGATCACTGAACCGCGACCGCCGCGCCGCGACCGCCGAACTACCACCGCGACATCAGCGAACTGATGTGGGATCGGAGCCTGCGGCTTATGCACCACCACCTCGACGGCGTGCACGCGTTCGTCGACCATCACCTGGTCGGCAATCTCGCCGCCGACCGCTTCGATCAGGTTGCGGGGGGGGCCGGCAACGACATCGACCGCCAGCTGTGCCAGCGCGGCGTAGTTGTACGTGTCAGAAAGATCGTCGCTGGCAGCGGCGTCGGCTAGATCGATCCATACGGTGACGTCGACGACGAACTCCTGCCCGTTGGTGCGCTCGTGGTCGAAAACTCCGTGGTGCCCACGAACCGTCAAACCGCGCAACTCGATTCGATCAGCCATCGTCTCCAGCCAGCTCAGTGTGCGTCTGGGTTTGGGTCCAGGCCCCGACGACCTTGAGCGCGTCGACCGTGGCCCGCACGTCGTGCACCCGCACGCCCCAGGCCCCGCACAGGGCGGCCAGTGCCGAAATCACCGCAGTCGCCGTCTCACGTCCATCGGGCGGTCGCGGCGAACCATCAGGCCCGGCTAACAACGTACCGAGGAACCGTTTACGCGATGCGCCCAGCAGTACCGGGATTCCGGTGGCGACCAACTGCGGCAACGCCTGCAGCAGCGCCCAATTGTGTTGTCCCGTCTTGGCGAATCCGAGCCCAGGATCGATCACCAGCTTGGTGGGGTCGACACCTGCGGCCACCGCGTCGTCGACGCTGGCAAGCAGCTCGGCGCGCACTTCGGCAACGACGTCGCGGTAGTGCGGGGCCGCATGCGGACGGTCAGACGAAGTCGACCGCCAGTGCATGAGCACCCAGGGCACACCGGCTTCGGCCAGCAGCGGTGCCATCGCGGGATCGGCTCTTCCGCCCGACACGTCGTTGACGATCCGCGCGCCGCTCTGCAACGCCGCCCGCGCGACATCTGCATGCATGGTGTCGATGCTTACGGTAATGCCCTCTGCCGCAAGCTCTTTGACGACAGGCACCACGCGAGATGTCTCGACCCGAGGGTCGATCCGCGCGGCGCCGGGCCGAGTCGATTCCCCCCCGATGTCAACGATGCCCGCGCCTTCGGCGGCCAATGCCAGACCATGCGCCACAGCGTCGTCAGCATCCAGATACCGCCCGCCATCGGAGAACGAGTCGTCAGTGACGTTCAGGACTCCCATAACCTGCACGGGCGCCGGGCTCACTTACGCAGGATGAGGTCGAGCGCTTCGGCTCGAGAAGCAGCATTGGTTTTGAACTGACCACGCACCGCCGACGTCGTGGTGACGGCACCGGGCTTGCGGACCCCGCGCATTGCCATGCACAAGTGCTCGGCCTCGATCACGACCATCACACCGCGCGGATTGAGCTTTTTCATCAGAGCGTCGGCGATCTGGCTGGTGAGCCGCTCCTGCACCTGTGGCCGCTTGGCGTAAAGGTCGACGAGTCGCGCGATCTTCGACAGGCCGGTCACCCTGCCGTCACTGCCCGGGATGTAGCCGACGTGGGCCACACCGTGAAAGGACACCAGATGGTGTTCGCAGGTCGAGTACAGCGGGATTTCCTTGACCAGCACCAGCTCGTCGTGTTCTTCGTCGAACATGGTGTTCAACACGCTGTCGGGGTCGGTGTAGAGCCCGGCGAACATTTCGCGGTAGGCGCGGGCGACGCGAGCCGGAGTTTCTTGCAAACCGTGCCTGTCCGGGTCCTCGCCAATCGCGTACAGCAACTCGCGGATCGCTGCCTCTACACGTTGCTGATCGAACACCCGTATCCGCGGAGTCGCTGTGTCCGGCAGCGCCATCGAAACCTCCGTTCGTCAGCCGTGGGCCGGTGGGTTGGACCGGCTTACGTCGTCATCCTGCTGGTCAGGAGACTTTCCGCCATCCGGGTTGCCTTGACCGGGCGGTGGATAGGGCGGGTACGCGGGGTGCGCCTGACCTGGCTGGGCGGGCTGGCCCGGATAACTCCCCGCCGGCTGGGGCCAATAGGGCTGCTGTGGGGGCTGCGCGGGCGGATACCAATAACCCTGTTGCTGCGGCGGCCATCCTGGCGCGTGCCACCCCGCCGGTGCACCGTAGTCAGGTTGGGTGGGGCCGTTTGGCGCACCCCGCCGGTTACCGGCCCCTTGACCACCGCGAGAACCGTTGCCGCCGTTGGCGCTTCTATCCGCCTCGGCCTGCGCGGCCTCGGCTGCTTGGCTGGCCAGCGCGATGGCTGCCTTGAAGGCCGGCTCTTGGACCGGCGGGGGCCAGGGCTCGCCGCGCTCGATCGCCAGCTCGCCGGGCGTCTTGATCGGCGGTTTGTCCGACGGGATGCGGCCACCGAAATCGTCGAACATGGTGAGCCGAGGACGCTTTTCGACGTCGGCGAAGATCCCTTCCAGCTCGGGTCGGTGCAGGGTTTCCTTTTCCAGCAGCTGGCCGGCCAGCGTGTCGAGTACGTCGCGGTATTCGGTGAGGATTTCCCAGGCCTCGGTGTGTGCCGCCTCGATCAGCTTGCGGACCTCATCATCGATGTCGCGGGCGACCTCGTGCGAGTAGTCCGCCTGCGTTCCCATGGTCCGGCCCAGGAACGGGTCGCCGTGTTCGGTGCCGTATTTGACTGCGCCGAGTTTGGAACTCATGCCGAATTCGGTGACCATCGCGCGCGCAATTTTGGTGGCCTGCTCGATGTCCGACACCGCGCCGGTCGTCGGCTCGCGGAAGACCAATTCCTCGGCGGCACGCCCACCCATGGCGAACACCAGCTGGGCGATCATCTCCGAGCGGGTACGTAGGCCCTTGTCTTCCTCGGGCACCGCAACGGCGTGCCCGCCGGTTCGTCCGCGCGCCAGGATCGTCACCTTGTAGACCGGGTCGATGTCCGGCATCGCCCAGGCTGCCAGGGTGTGCCCGCCCTCATGGTAGGCGGTGATCTTCTTTTCCTGCTCGCTGATGATCCGGCCCTTGCGGCGGGGTCCGCCGATCACCCGGTCGACCGCCTCCTCTAGAGCGGCGCTGGTGATGACGGTGCCGTTTTCCCGGGCGGTCAGCAGCGCCGCCTCGTTGATGACGTTGGCCAGATCGGCGCCGGTCATGCCGACGGTGCGCTTGGCCAGCCCGTCCAGGTCGGCGTCCGGGGCGATGGGCTTGCCCTTCGAATGCACTTGCAGCACCGCACGGCGGCCCGCCATGTCGGGGTTGGACACGGGGATCTGCCGGTCGAACCGGCCGGGCCGCAGGAGCGCCGGGTCCAGAATGTCCGGTCGGTTGGTGGCTGCGATCAGGATGACGCCGGCGCGCGGGTCGAACCCGTCCATTTCCACCAGCAACTGGTTCAGCGTCTGCTCGCGCTCGTCATGACCGCCGCCGAGACCCGCGCCGCGCTGGCGGCCTACCGCGTCGATCTCGTCGACGAAGATGATGCACGGGCTGTTCTGCTTGGCCTGGTCGAACAGGTCGCGCACCCGCGAAGCACCGACACCGACGAACATCTCGACGAAGTCGGAGCCGGAGATCGTGAAGAACGGAACTCCGGCTTCGCCGGCGACCGCGCGGGCCAGCAGCGTCTTGCCGGTCCCCGGCGGGCCGTACAGCAGCACACCTTTGGGGATCTTGGCGCCCAGCGCCTGATAGCGACCCGGGTTCTGCAGAAAATCCTTGATCTCGTAGAGCTCTTCGACCGCCTCGTCGACGCCCGCAACGTCGTTGAAGGTGGTCTTGGGCATGTCCTTAGAGAGCTGCTTGGCGCGCGATTTGCCGAATCCGAAGCCCATCCGGGCGCCGCCCTGCATGCGGGAGAACATCACGAACAGGCCCACCAGCAACAGCAACGGCAGCACGTAGACCAGCAGTTCTCCCAGGATGCTGCCCTGGTTGACAATCGTGCTGACCTTGGCGTTTTTGGCGCTCAGTGCGTTGAACAGGTCGACCGCGTACCCGCTGGGGTATTTGGTGATGACCTTGTCGGAGTTGTCGGTGTCGTTGTTGCCCTTCTTCAGGGTCAACCGCAACTGCTGCTCGCGATCGTCGATCTGTGCGCTCTTGACGTTGTCGCCGTTGATCTGGGCCACCGCCACTGACGTGTCAACAGGCTTATAGCCGCGGGTGTCGTCGCTGAAGTAGAAGAACGACCAACCGAGCAGCAACACGACAGCAATCGCCGTGATGGTGCGAATAACGTTTTTCCGGTTCATCAATCATCGGCCTTACTGGCCAGGTCCTTCCCCGATATGCACGCAGCTGGAAAAGTCCAGGTTACCGCTCGTGGCGATCGCCAGTCCGGCCGAGCCGGGCGCAGCGGGTCGCCACCATCTTGGCGAGTGGCGATCGCCAGTCCGGCCGAGCCGGGCGCAGCGGGTCGCCACCATCTTGGCGAGTGGCGATCGCCAGTCCGGCCGAGCCGGGCGCAGCGGGTCGCCACCATCTTGGCGAGTGGCGATCGCCAGTCCGGCCGAGCCGGGCGCAGCGGGTCGCCACCATCTTGGCGAGTGGCGATCGCCAGTCCGGCCGAGCCGGGCGCAGCGGGTCGCCACCATCTTGGCGAGTGGCGATCGCCAGTCCGGCCGAGCCGGGCGCAGCGGGTCGCCACCATCCTGTCCAGACAACGACCGGCAGTTCCCGGAGCCTGGCGACGATGCGGGCCGGGGCGGCGATGCCCACGCCGGCGTGCCGCTAAGTGGTGAGCCCGCCATGTCGGAATAGTTCATTACTCGTAGTAGCGGGCTTCGACCACATTGCCGTCCGGATCGGCGAAGTAGTAGCCCTGCGGGGCCCACCCGCGGGCCCCGTAGCTATGGTTCAGCCGCGCGCCGGTGTCCACGTCTTCTGCTTGCAGACGCTGGTCTAGTGCGTCGTATTCGGACTTTGACAGTGCAAGGCAGACGTGATTGACCGGATGGCCGGCACTGCCACCCATCCGGGTCAAAGACTCGGTAGCGGCAATGTTGTCCAGTGGCACCAGGTCAATGATGGAGTCCTCAGACACACGCACGCTCGGGAACGGTGCATCTCCGGCCTCAAACTCGGCGAACCGGACCGGCGCCAGCCCGATCACCCTTGAGTAGAAGTCCATCGAGACCCGCGGATTTCTCGTCCAGAGAACGATGTGGTCCAGCCGCATCAGGTCGAGTCCACCTGCCTTCCTGTGGTTAACCAATATGATGCGCGGCCTAACGCACGACATCTAGGTGGCCACCATCTTTGATGCCGCACTAAACGCTCTTGCTAATCAGCCGCAGCCAGGCCAAGCCCTTCTCAGCCCGCAGCCGTTGTGATTTGGTGAGACATGCCCTCGTCCAAGCCCCCACCAGCCCAACGGTTAGTAGACACCAATGGTGTTCAGCTGCAGGTGATCGAAGCCGGAGACCGCGGCGCACCTGTAGTGATCTTGGCGCACGGCTTTCCCGAACTGGCTTATTCGTGGCGACACCAGGTAGCGGTCCTCGCCGAGGCCGGCTACCACGTGCTGGCGCCCGATCAGCGTGGCTACGGCGGCTCTTCTCGTCCGGATGCGATCGAGGCTTACAACATTCACGAGTTGACCGCCGACCTGGTCGGTCTGCTCGACGACGTCGGCGCCGAACGTGCCGTCTGGATCGGACACGACTGGGGCGCCATCGTGGTGTGGAATGCGCCATTGCTGCACCCGGACCGAGTCGCGGCGGTCGCCGCGTTGAGCGTCCCGGCGCTGCCCCGTGCGAAGGTGCCGCCGACCCAGGCATTCCGCAAGACGTTCGGGGAGAACTTCTTTTACATGCTCTACTTCCAGGAACCCGGCATCGCCGATGCCGAACTCAACGCTGATCCCGCCCGCACGCTACGCCGGATGATGGGTGGCCTGCGGGTGTCCGGCGACCAGAGCGCAGCCATACGAATGGTGGCCCCCGGCCCGGAGGGCTTCGTCGATCGCCTCCCCGAACCAGACGAACTGCCCGACTGGATCAGCCAGGATGAGCTCGACCATTACATCAGCGAGTTCTCCCGGACCGGCTTCACGGGCGGCCTGAACTGGTACCGCAATCTTGACCGCAACTGGGAGACTACCCCCGAACTCGCCGACGCGAAAATCACCGTGCCGTCTTTGTTCCTCGCGGGGACAGCCGATCCCGTGTTGGCATTCACCCGCGCCGACCGCGCGTCGGAGGTCATCTCCGGTCCCTACCGCCAGGTGATGATCGACGGCGCCGGACACTGGCTCCAGCAGGAGCGTCCCGACGAGGTGAACGCGACCCTGTTGGAGTTCCTCAACGGATTGGAGCTGCGATGAGCGTGCCACTGCGTTTCGGCGTCTTTATCACGCCGTTTCACCCCATTGGCCAATCCCCAACGGTGGCACTCGAATACGACATGGAACGCGTCGTTGCACTGGATCGCCTCGGGTTCGACGAAGCGTGGTTCGGCGAACACCACTCTGGTGGCTACGAGCTGATCGCGTGCCCGGAAGTGTTCATCGCGGCGGCAGCCGAGCGGACAAAGCACATCCGGCTCGGCACCGGAGTGGTCTCGCTGCCCTACCACCATCCGCTCATGGTGGCCGATCGCTGGGTGCTGCTGGACCACCTGACGCGCGGCCGGGTCATGTTCGGTACCGGTCCCGGCGCGCTGCCGTCGGACGCGTACATGATGGGCATCGACCCGGTCGAGCAGCGGCGGATGATGCAGGAATCCCTTGAGGCGATCCTTGCGCTGTTCCGGGCCGCACCCGCTGAGCGAATCGACCGCCACTCCGACTGGTTCACCCTGCGCGACGCGCAGTTGCATATCCGCCCCTACACCTGGCCCTATCCCGAAATCGCCACGGCGGCAATGATTTCACCGTCCGGTCCGCGATTGGCCGGTGCGCTTGGCACGTCGCTGCTGTCACTGTCGATGTCGGTGCCCGGTGGCTACGCTGCGCTGGAAAACACCTGGGACGTGGTGCGCGAGCAGGCCACTAAAGTCGGCCGGGACGAGCCTGACCGGGCGGACTGGCGTGTTTTGAGCATCATGCATATCGCCGACAGCCGTGACCAGGCCATCGACGACTGCACCTACGGGCTGCAGGATTTCGCCGACTACTTCGGCGCGGCCGGATTTGTCCCGCTATCCAACACCGTGGACGGCGCCCAGACACCACACGAGTTCGTCGAAGACTATGCGGCCAAAGGGAATTGCTGCATTGGAACGCCTGACGATACGATCGCGCATATTGAAGATCTCCTTGAAAGATCAGGTGGGTTCGGCACGCTGCTGATGCTCGGCCATGACTGGGCCTCGCCCGAAGCGACATATCACTGCTATGACCTGATGGCGCGCAAGGTGATTCCCTATTTCAAGGGACAACTCGAAGCATCGCGGTCATCTCACGACTGGGCCAAAGGCAGGCGCGACCAGTTGATTGGCCGAGCCGGTGAGGCCGTGGTGAGAGCGATCACCGAACACGTGGCGGAAAGCGATGGAGGTAACTGATGCGCGCCTCAGTGTTGCGAGACGGCCATATGGTCTACCGGAACGACGTGCCCGACCTAGTTCCCGAAGCCGGCCAGGTACTAGTCGCCGTGCGATCGTGTGGAATCTGCGGCTCAGACCTGCATTTCGCCGCCCACGGTGCCGAGGTACTCGCCCTGGGCGATAAGATGGGCGGCGGCAGGGGAACCGGGATGAACCTCGATCTGAGCCGCGACGTGTTCATGGGCCACGAATTCAGCGCCGAGGTACTCGAAGCCGGGCCTGACACCGAAACCCATCCACCGGGAACCCTGGTCACGTCGCTTCCGGTGCTGCTGTCCGCCAAGGGCGTCGAGCCGATCGTCTACAGCAACAGCACGATCGGCGGCTACGCCGAGCGGATGCTGCTCTCGGCACCGCTTCTGCTGCCCATCCCCAACGGCCTGGACGTCAAACATGCGTCCCTGACCGAACCCATGGCTGTGGGCTTGCACGCCGTCAACAAATCGAATATTGCGCCGGGCGAAACCGCCCTGGTCCTTGGCTGTGGCCCGATCGGCATCGCGATCATCGCTGCTCTTCGAGCGCGCGGCGTCGAAACGATTGTGGCATCTGACTTTTCACCGAAGAGGCGGGAATTGGCTACCGCGATGGGCGCCCAGCAGACGCTGGATGCGGCGCAGGGCTCACCATTCGACACCGTCAAACCCGCCGTGGTGTTCGAGGCGGTCGGAGTGCCCGGAATCATCGACGACGTGCTACTCCGGGCGCGGCCTGGCACTCGTCTGGTTGTCGCGGGGGTGTGCATGCAGCCCGACACGGTGCATCCTTTCTTCGCGATTGCCAAAGAGATCAACGTCCAATTCGTACTCGCCTACACTCCGGACGAGTTCACCGATTCGCTGCGCGCGCTGGCCGAGGGCGACATCGACGTCAGCCCGCTGATCACCGGAGAGGTCGGCCTGGACGGGGTCGGCGCGGCCTTCGATGACCTCGCCGACCCCGAGCGGCACTGCAAGATTCTCGTCACGCCCTAGGCCCAGATGGCGCCGACGGCGCTGTCGGTATTGGCCATGTTGCCGCCGGCGGTTTTGCACCTTTTGCCCGTGGGCGTTGGCCTGCTCGTAGATCACCTGGAAGCTGCGGGCCTGCGCGCGAATGGTGGCGCCGTGGGCGTCGATATTGCCGAACTATCCAAATTTTGTCAGTCCGCTCCCCTATTATCGAATGTATGTTCGATGCAGTTCTTGATCCGGTCGCAGTCCGTGACCTGGATCCGGCTGCGCTAGTGGCGGTGGTCGAGTCCACGCACCGGCAAGAATCGGTTCTGGTGGCTCGCAGACTGGCCGCTGTGGCGGCCTTGCTGCGGCATCGGGTGGCCGCGGCTGAGCGGTCCGAACACCGGCGCGGATACGCGGCAATCGACGGCTTCGAGCAAGCCGCTGCCGAGGTGGCCGCTGCGATGAACCTATCCCCGATGGCGGCCAGCTACCTGGTGTCGGATGCTGAAGCGCTGGCCACGAGGTTGCCCAAGGTTGGAGCTCTGCTGGCCGAAGGGCGAACGGATTGGCGCACGGTGCGGTTGATCATCAGTCGCACCGATCTGGTCACCGACGATGAGCAGATTGCCGAGCTTGACCAGTCGTTGGCCGCGCGAATTGGCAATTGGCACGGCTGGTCTAAGCAGCGGATCCTCAACGCGGTCGATGCCGCGGTGCGGGCCGTCGATCCCGATGCCGCCCGTGAGCGTCGTGTTGCCGCCGAGGACGACCGGCACATCGGAATCACTGCCTCAGACAACGGAATGGCCGAGATCTACGGCTCAGTCGCCGCCGCGGCTGCGACGGCCTTTGACCGGCGACTCTCACAGCTTGCCAAGCAGGTGTGTCCGGCAGACCCGCGAACACTGGATCAGCGCCGCGCCGACGCGTTGGCCGCGCTGACACAGGGCCACCGCCTGGCCTGCGAATGTGGACTGCCGGATTGCGGCAGCAAGACGGACACCACTGACGGCGCTGCCGGCGCGGCGCGGGTGGTCATCAACGTGGTAGCCAGCGACCAAACGGTCTTCGGCGAAAGCGCTGCTCCTGGCTATCTGGAGGGGTATGGCGTCATCGACGCCGAACAGGTGCGTCAATTGGCCTCTGCTGCATCCCTGCTCGCCGCCAATCCGCTCACGAGTCCGGCGGAGGCGCGGCGCTACCAACCGTCTGCGGCACTAGAACGGACCATCCGTTGCCGGGACCTGACCTGCCGTTTTCCGGGGTGTAGCCGGCCGGCCATTGTCTGCGACATCGACCACACCATTCCGTTCAACCACCAGAACCCGGCAGCGGGCGGGCTGACCGTCGCGGAAAATCTCAAATGCCTTTGCCGTCAACATCATCGGCTCAAAACATTCGGTGAGTGGCGCGATAAGCAACTGGCTGATGGCACCGTCGTGTGGCTCTCGCCCAGCGGACGGACGTATCGCACCTCGCCGGCCGGTGCCGACCTGTTCCCGCAGCCGCGCGGTCCGGCGTGCGCGACGCCGGTACCGAAAAGGCGAAGCAGATCGCAGCAGCGAAGCACGCGAATTGCACAGGCGCGCAAGCATAATCGGGAGCAACGACCTATCAACGAGGCCCGGCGTCAGCTAGAGCAGGCGCGAAAGCAGGAAATTGCGGCCCGCAAATTCCGAAACCACATGCGCGACATGCTATTTCTGTTCAAGGGCACACCGAGCACCAGCCCCTACTGCACCTGGGTTAACGATCCCAGAGAGCCGGAAGAATTACCGCCGGATTGGAGTCCTGAGGAAGCGGCCCCGCAACCCGTGCCCGACGACCCACCCTTCTGAAAGGCATCGATTCGGCGCCGACGAGACGCTAGGGTCCACTCCATGTCGAAATCCAGTACTGGAAGCTTGATCCGCAAGTTGATTGCTTCGGCTGCCGCCGGCTTGGTTATCGCCACGGTGTCGGCCTGTGATTCCCACAATCCCGCGCCCGGGGCGAATCCGCGTCAAGTAACCGTGTTCGGATCAGGGCAAGTCCAGGGCGTTCCGGACACTCTGACCGCCGATGTCAGTATCGAATTCACGGCGCCCGACGTCACCGCGGCGATGAACCAGACCAATGACCGTCAGCAAGCAGTGATCAACGCGCTCGTCGGCGCCGGCCTCGACCGCAAAGACATCAGCACCACCGAGGTCGCATTGCAGCCGCAGTACAACCTTCCCGAGCCGAACGCCTCGGCGACCATCTCCGGCTTCCGCGCCACCAATGCGATCAGAGTCAAGATCCACCCGACCGACACGGCGTCACGGATGCTGGCCCTGATCGTCGGCACCGGCGGCGATGCCACCCGCATCAGCTCGGTCAGCTACTCCATCGCCGATGACTCGCAGCTGGTGAAGGACGCACGGGCGCGGGCGTTCAACGACGCCAAGAGCCGTGCCGAGCAGTACGCCGAGCTGTCCGGGCTCCGGCTGGGCAGCGTGCTTTCCATCTCGGAGGCTACGGGCAGCACGCCTACGGCAGGGGCACCGCCGGCGCCGCCGAAAGCCATGCCTACCGCGGTCCCGCTGGAGCCCGGCCAGCAGACCGTGAGCTTCTCGGTGACCGCGGTATGGGAGCTGAACTAGGGGTTAGGTCTACTGCTGGTAGACCCTGGGATCCAGGGTGCCGATGTACGACAGGTCGCGGTAGCGCTCGTCGTAATCCAGGCCATAGCCCACGACGAAGTCGTTGGGAATGTCGAAGCCCACGTAGGCGATATTGACGTTGGCGCCCCTCGCGTCGGGCTTGCGCAGCAGAGTGCATACCTGCAGCGAACGAGGATGCCGGCTGCTGAGGTTGCGCAGGAGCCAAGACAAGGTCAGGCCCGAGTCGACCACATCCTCGACGATCAGCACATCCCGACCTTGGATATCGCGGTCCAAATCCTTGAGGATCCGCACCACACCCGACGACGACGTCGACGACCCGTAGGAGCTGACGGCCATGAACTCGAACTGGGTTGGCACCGGAATCGCACGAGCCAGATCGGTGACGAAGATCACAGCGCCCTTGAGCACCGTTATCAGCAGCAGATCCTGGCCGGTCTCGGTCACACGGTTGCGGTAGTGGTCACCGATTTCCTCGCCGAGCTCGGCGACTCGGGCCTGAATCTTCTCCGCAGTAAGCAGGACCGACTTGATATCCCCGGGATACAGCTCCACGGGTTGAGCGGGGTTGATCGCCGAGGAGATCTGGGCCACGACCACAGCGTGCCACGCCAACGGGCGAACAACCAACGGCAGACCCGATACTGCGGCTATTCGAGCGGCTTCTGCACCGGCTCCCGCCATAGTGTGAGCACGCCGTCGCGCCGCCCCGCGATCAATCGCTCATTGCGCAATGCGGACCCCACGGCCACTCCACCCTGCCCGTGCCAGGCGGTGACGAGGGCGTCCACGCCGCGGATCTGCTTGTCGGTCAGTCCCGTTGCGCCACCCGCCAATAGCCAGCCGCGGATCACCCGGCGTCGAACGGGGTCGGGCAGCGCGGCCAGCGCCTGGGCTTGCAGCCCCGAACCTGCCTTGACCTCGGGCAGCGCCTGCGCGGCGAGTGTATCGATCAATTCGATGTCCTCACGCAACGCCCTCGCGGTGCGTGCCAGCGCCTCGGCCACCCCGCCGCCCAGGACATCTTCGAGCAACGGCAGCACCTCGAGGCGCAGCCGGGTCCGGGTGAAGCGGCGGTCGGTGTTGTGCGGATCCTGCCACGGGGTCAGGCCCAGCTCCCGGCACGCGGTGTGTGTCATGGCCCGCCGCACCCCCAGCAACGGTCGACACCACGGTGAATCGTGCGGGCGCATCCCGGCGATTGAGCGCACCCCGGACCCGCGGCCCAGCCCCAGCAGCACCGTCTCCGCTTGATCATCAAGCGTGTGGCCTAACAGCACCGGGCCGTCACGGTACGCGCCCAACGCCGCATAGCGGGCTGCGCGCGCCGCCGCCTCGGGTCCGCCTTCGTTACCCACGTGCACGCGAATTACCTGTACGTCAACACATCCCAAGGAGACGGCTTGCACCCGGGCGGTTTCGGCGACGTCGGCCGAGTCTGGTTGCAGGCCATGGTCCACGATCAGCGCGGTGGTGGGCCGCAGCTGGGCCGCCACCGCGGTGAGCGCCAGCGAATCCGGGCCGCCGGATAGCGCCACGCACCACGGTTCCCCGGTGACGAGGTAGGTCTTGGCGAACGCCTCGACAGCCGCGCGCAGCTGCCCTACAGCACCCGGTCGATCCATCGCTGGGGTTCTTCGATCTCGGCGGGCAGCGGCAGGGTGTCGGGGCCCGACCAGATGGCGTTGAACCGCTCCATTCCGACCCGGCCCACCACATGGTCGACGAACGCCTTACCACGCGTGTATTGGCTGAGCTTGGCGTCGAGCCCCAGCAGTGCACGCAGCAGGCGCTGCAATGGCGGTTGCTTGCGATGGCGCCGCTCGTCGAATCGACGGCGGATGGTGGCCACCGACGGAACCACCATCGGCCCGACAGCATCCATCACATGATCGGCGTGGCCCTCCAGCAGCGTACCCAGCACCAGCAACTCGTCGAGGGCCTGGCGCTGCGGCTCGGACTGCACGGCGCGGACCAGGCCAAGAATCCCCGACGAGCTAACGTCCGACACCTCATTACCGCGGTTGCGCACATAATCGGCGAGCCGGCCCGCCACCTGCCCGATGTCCTCGCCGGCGTCGCGGGTCAACTGCCCCAGCGCCTGCGACATGTAGTCCGACATCCACCGATTGGCGGTGAACTGCACCCGATGGGTCACCTCATGCAGGCATACCCACAACCGGAAATCAGAGGGCTCGACCCGAAGCTGCCGCTCGACGGCGATGACATTCGGATAGACCAGCAGCAGACAGCCCTCTTTTGCGGCAGCGAACGGGTCGTACTGACCGAGGATTCCGGAGGACACAAACGCCAGCACGGCGCCCGTCTGCGCACCGGTGATGCGACCAGTGAGAAAACCGCGCGGCTTCTCGGTTCCGTTCATCATCACCCGCATCGACTGAGCCGCTGCCCCGATCCACTCCGCGCGGTCGACGATGCGGGCCGCCGGCACGACGCCATTGGTGACCAGGCCCGTGACATCGCGCACCGGCGGTTCGGCTTTCGCGGCCGCACTCGCGAGCTCATCGATCACCTGGCGGCGGGTGTAATCGCTGGACGGCGGACCCGGCCGGGCCAGCCGCTGGCCGACTGTGGCCGCGAATCGCCAGTCGACAGCGGTACCGAGGGTCAGATCTGATGCTTGCGTCATGCGCACCCGCAAGACCAGAGCCTGGTGGCCAGAGCGTCCATCGCGTTGCGGCCATTCGCGCCTGCGGCGTTGGAGATAAACGCGAAGGTGAGCACCCGTCCGCTGCGGTCGGTGAGGACCCCGGCCAACGCGTTGATGGCGGTCAACGAGCCGGTCTTGGCACGCAACCAGCCGGCCGGGCCTTGGTTGGTGGCCGCGTCGAGAAAGCGGTCACCCAACGTCCCGCTGCCGGCGGCAATCGGAAGCAGATCCAGCAGCGCCCGTAGTGCCGGCTGGTCTGGTCCCGCCGCCGCCTGTACCACGCCGTCGAGCGTCTTGGCCGTCAACCGGTCATCGACCGAAAGCCCGCTGGAATCCATCAGCGCGGCGCCGGTGATGTCAACGTGTGCGGTGCTCAACCGGTTGGTTACCGCGTCGGCCGCGCCGGCGAAACTTCGCGGTCGGTTGATCGCGGCCGCCACCTCCCGGGCGATGCATTCGGCCATCACATTGTCAGAGTGGTCCATCATCTGCGATAGCCGCTGGACCAACGGTGCGGACTGCACGACGGCCAGCTGCCGCGCCCCGGACGGCGCGGTGGCGATCGTCACCGCGCCAGGATTCAAGCCGAGGGCCTTGGCCAGCTCCCGCCCGGCATCCAGCGCCGGAGTTCGAGAGCGCCTCGAGTTGACCGTGGTCGGCTGGATCCGGCCGGCGTCGATCATTGCCGACTCGATCGGCGCGATGTCGCCATTGTCGACATCAGCGGGATCCCAGCCCTGCGCCAGCGTCGGTCCACTGAACGCAGAGGTGTCCACTTGTACCGCGGTCGGCGTCACGCCGCTGCGGTGGATCTGTTCGACCAGGTCGCTGATGCGTGGCGCGCCCCGGTACCACGTGTCCTGGCCGGGTGGCGCAGCCGATAGCGTCGGATCCCCGGCACCCACCAGCACGACAGGTCCTTGGGCGTTCTGACTGCCGGCCACCACACGCGTGCTGATCCGGGCCTGACGGTCCAACGTCAGCAAGGCGGCGGCCGAGGTCAGCACTTTGTTGGTCGATGCCGGCACCAGCGGCAGGTCGTCTGCCACCTGCCAAAGCTCTTTTCCGGTTAGGGCATCGGTGATCCGGCCACCTAGCCTGCCCAGATTGGGATCGGCCGCCACGGCCGCCAGCGCGGCTGTCACCCCAGCGGCGCTGGGTGTCTCGGCGGTGTCGCTGACCGGGACCAAGCCCGGCTTGACCGTCGGCGCGTGCGGAGGCGGTATGGGGGTCCGCGCGCCGCCGGCGCCGTGCCCACTCATGGTGAAGAACGCTGCCGCCGCCACCACGGCGGCGACAAACGCCAGCACGGCCAGCCCGACGAACACCTGGGTGGATTTCTGCCAGCGAGTACGACCCATCACTCTCCTGACTGTCTGCACCCATTCTGCCGAATCGGCCGCAGTGCGCTCGACTAGGGTGATCCCCGACGCAACGGACCTACCCAGGGCCGCCCAGATTTAAGGAGCCACGCAGTGCAATTCGACGTGACCATCGAAATTCCCAAGGGCCAACGGAACAAGTACGAGGTCGATCACGAGACGGGGCGGGTGCGTCTGGACCGCTATCTCTACACCTCGATGGCGTACCCGACTGACTACGGCTTTATCGAGGACACCCTCGGCGAAGACGGCGACCCGCTGGACGCGATGGTGCTGCTCCCACAGTCGGTGTTTCCCGGTGTGCTGGTGGAGGCGCGTCCGGTGGGAATGTTCCGGATGACCGACGAAGCCGGCGGTGACGACAAAGTGCTCTGTGTACCGGCCGGCGACCACCGCTGGGATCACATCCAGGACATCGGCGACGTTCCGGCCTTCGAATTGGATGTCATCAAGCATTTCTTCTCGCAGTACAAGGCTCTGGAGCCGGGCAAGTTCGTCAAAGCGGCGGACTGGGTTGGCCGCGCGGAAGCCGAAGCAGAGATACAGCGCTCCGTGGAGCGGTTCAAGGCCGGCGGGCACTGACGCGCACTGACGAGCACGGATGCTTCTGGGGTAACCGCACCCACCCCTCTTAGGGATTCTCGGTGGCATCCTGGCGATGTGACCCCGGTGCTACATTTCGCCGCGAATTTTTGGTGGCTGGTCTTTCCACTTGGCGGTGTGATCGGCGGGGGGCTCAGGGCGATTGCCGCCGCGAACGAGCGTCGGGCCGAGCGACGGCTGGAACGGTATCGCTTGAAGCAACAAGCCAAGATCGCCGTGGCCCAGGCGTCCGGCCGGGCACGAAGCAACGAGGAAAGCTACCGCAAAGAGCTCGCCAAACTCATTGAATCGCACGATCGTACCGACGCCCGGTGGTTGGACTACGAAGTCGATATCGCGAAATTGCTGGACTTCCCGATGATGACCGACATGCGAGAGCCGCTGACCATCGCGTTCCATAAGGCCAAGCGGCACGCGGACCTGCTGCGGCCGGACGTGCCCGACGACCTGGTCGGCGATCGGGACGCACAGCTGGAATACCGCAAAGCCGTCCACGAGTACATCAGCGCGTTCGAGATCGCCGAGGCCGAGGCGGTTCGGCGACGCCGCAGCGACTTCTCGGCCGACGAACAGCAACGGCTGGCACGCGCCCAGAATCTGCTTCACCTGGCCCAGGACGAGGCGGCAACGCGTGAGGAGCGACAGAACGCCTACGCGCGCGCGAGTAAGGAGCTCGATGGCCTCGTCGTACTGCCGGCCCCCGCGCGGGCCAGCATCGAACGGCGTATTGCCGGCCAGATCGAGGCATAGCCGGTCATATCAGGCGGCAGAGCGGGCGTTTCGCCGATTACGCAAAACGCTCCAGCCCAGTGCCGCTCCGATGAAGACCACCCCCACCGAGGCGGTGATTGGCTCAGGGACTTCGAATCGCTGCTCGATGGAGAGCAGCATGATCACGGCCAGCGCCCCGATCGCCCAGTGTGCGCCATGTTCCAGATACACGTAACGATCCAGCGCTTCCTGCTGGACCAAGTAGATGGTGATGGACCGGACGAACATCGAGCCCACCAGTCCCAGCCCCAGCGCGATGACGATCGGGT
The DNA here is from genome assembly GCA_963784665.1 of uncultured Actinomycetota bacterium. GTDB lineage: Bacteria > Actinomycetota > Actinomycetes > Mycobacteriales > Mycobacteriaceae > Mycobacterium. The sequence continues at coordinate 66,603 of CAWASA010000009.1, read as the reverse complement.
CTGAAGTGATCGCGAAAGCGCCGGTGACCCCGTCGAACGAGAAGGCGGCATCGAGAACCTCGAGATAGAGGAACAGGGTCAGACCCGCCCTGCCGACCGCCGCGCCGGCCGTCACCGCGTCGACGTCTGATGGCCGAAACGCCCGGCTCAAACCGTTGACGACCAGATACGTCACCAGGCCCAGCAGTCCGGCGGTCAGCACCGTCGCGCGCTCGTCGCTGGAGTGGGTCAACTGCGTGCCGATCAGAACCAGCGCAACCCCGGTTACCACCACCGACACCTGACCGAGCCGGCCGATGCGGGCGAATGGGACCTCGATCCACTTGAGCCACTTGATATCTCGGTCGTGAAAGACGAAATCCAGGAACAGTATCAGCAGGAATGTCCCACCGAATGCCGCGATCTGTGGATGCGCGGCGATGATCAGCTTCTCATAGCTGGGCGAGCCATCCGGAAATTCCAGCGCGCCGTGCGGCGGCGGACGCAGCGCCAACTCCATTGCGCGAACCGGGTCGAGACCCGCGGTCGCCCAAACGATGAGCAGCGGGAAGAGCAGCCGCATACCGAATACCGCGATGAGAATCCCGACCGTCAGGAACATCTGCCGCCAAAAGCGGCTCATCCGCTTCAGGATCGCGGCATTGATAATGGCGTTGTCGAACGACAGCGATATCTCAAGGGCTGCCAGCACCAGCAGCAAAAAGAGGTCCTTAAGCCCGCCGTGGGCATACCCCAGCGCAAGGGCCGCCACGGTGACCAACAGCGAGATCCCGAAGATGCGCAAGGCGGCCACGGATCCTTTCCGACAGCCGCTCACAATAGCGAACCACGATCGCCACCGCAGACCGTCCGTACCGGGCGCTTACTATTTTCAAATTGTGGCGATACATCGGGGCAGTCGGCCGAAAGCGCCGTCCCGGTGACCGAAGTCGGAGCCTCGAGGGGGCCCGTCGCACGTGGCAGCGTGGCCCGGGTGGGCACCGCGACCGCGTTGACCGCGCTGTGCGGTTACGCGGTGATCTACCTGGCCGCTCGTGACCTGGCCCCGAGCGGCTTTTCGGTATTCGGGGTGTTCTGGGGAGCCTTCGGATTGGTCACCGGCGCCGCTTTTGGCCTGCTGCAAGAAACCACCCGGGAGGTCCGCTCCAGTTGCGTTGATGGGCGCTATGTCAGCGACTTGGCGGCCTTGCCGGTCCCCGACCGACCCCGTACCCATCCGCTGAGAGTCGCCATGCTGGTCGGCGTGGCCGCAGCCGTCGTGATCGCCGCCAGCTCGCCGTTGTGGAGCGGGCGGGTGTTCGTCGAGGCGCGCTGGCTATCGGTGGGACTGCTCAGCGTCGGGCTGGCCGGGTTTTGCCTGCACGCCACCCTGCTGGGCATGCTGGCCGGCACCGATCAGTGGACCCGGTATGGAGCGCTGATGGTGACCGACGCGGTCATCCGGGTCACGGTCGCCGCGGCCACCGTCGTCCTCGGATGGCGCCTGACGGGCTTCTTGTGGGCGACCGTGGCGGGCGCGGTGGCTTGGCTGATCATGCTGGTGGCCTCACCCACGGCAAGAGCCACCGCCCGCTTACTGACGCCGGGCGGCACCGCGACCTTCCTGCGGGGCGCCGCCCATTCGATCACCGCGGCCGGTGCCGGCGCGATTCTGGTGATGGGATTTCCGGTGTTGTTGAAGCTGACCAGCAACGAGCTAGGGGCACAAGGCGGCGTGATCATCCTGGCCGTGACGTTGACGCGGGCGCCACTGCTGGTGCCGCTGACAGCCATGCAGGGCAATCTCATCGCTCATTTCGTCGACGAGCGCAGTGACCGGGTTCGTGCGCTGATCGCCCCGGCGGGAATCATCGGGGGCGTCGGCGCGGTCGGGGTGCTGGCGGCCGGTGTTGTGGGCCCGTGGTTGCTGCGCGTCGCCTTCGGGCCGCAGTACCAAGCCAGCAGCGCGCTGCTGGCGTGGCTGACGGGCGCCGCGGTGGCGATCGCCATGCTGACGCTGACCGGTGCCGCTGCGGTAGCGGCCGCGCTGCACCGGGCCTATTCGCTGGGCTGGGTCGGGGCGACGGTGGCATCGGGATTGCTGCTGCTGTTGCCGCTGCCGCTGCCGACCCGCACCGTCGTCGGCTTGTTGTGCGGTCCATTGGTGGGAATCGGCGTCCATTTGGTGGCGCTATCGCGCGCCGGACGCTTAACCGGCTGATCATGGCTAACCTTGTGGGCTTAGATGGTTATTGAAACGCATTACCCGGGCGTCTGGATCGTCATTCCCGCCTTCGATGAAGCCGCGGTCATCGGTGAGGTGATAGCCGATGTGCGCTCGGTCTTCGACCACGTCGTCTGCGTGGATGACGGCAGCACCGACGACACCGGCGAGATCGCCAGGCGGGCCGGAGCTCACCTCGTGCGCCATCCGACCAACCTGGGCCAGGGCGCGGCCATCCAGACAGGTGTCGAGTACGCCCGCAAGCAGCCCGGCGCCCAAGTTTTCGCCACTTTCGACGCCGACGGCCAGCACCGCGTCAAAGACGTGGCCGCGATGATCGATCGGCTCAGCGCCGGTGATGTCGACGTCGTCATCGGTACCCGGTTCGGCACCCACCAGGGCAGCCGGCCGCCATTTCTGAAACGGATCGTGCTGCAAACCGCCGCGCGGTTGAGCCGGCACGGTCGCCGGCTTGGCCTGACCGACACCAACAACGGCCTGCGCGTGTTCAACAAGAAGGTCGCCGACGGGTTGGACATCACCATGAGCGGCATGAGCCACGCCAACGAATTCATCATGTTGGTCGACGAAAACCATTGGCGCGTAGTCGAACAACCCGTTGAGGTGCTGTACACCGAGTACTCGAAGTCGAAGGGGCAGCCCCTCCTCAACGGCGTCAACATCATCTTCGACGGGTTCCTGCGAGGGAGGATTCCACGATGAACTGGATCCAGGTGCTGCTGATCTCCTCGATCATCGCGCTGCTGGTCTATCTGCTGCGGTCCCGCAGAAACGCGCGGTCGCGGGCATGGGTCAAGGTCGGGTACGTCGTGTTCGTGCTGGGGGGCGTCTATGCCGTGCTCCGGCCTGACGACACCACGGTCGTCGCGCACTGGTTCGGGGTACGCCGCGGCACCGACTTGATGCTCTACGCACTGATCATGGCGTTCAGTTTCACCACGCTGAGCACTTACATGCGGTTCAAGGACTTGGAATTGCGTTACGCGCGTCTCGCCCGGGCCGTGGCGCTCGAGGGCGCACAGGCGCCCGAACCACGCGCGGCCGCCGAAATCGACGCCAGCGCGGGAAAGTTCGAGTAGGTCGCACGCTAACGTCGATTTCGACGCCCGGTTAGCCAGTGTGCAACCGGCGGAAGTAATCCACCGTGCGACGTATCCCGTCGTCCAGCTGAACACGTGGGTGCCAGCCCAAAACCCTTGCGGCTAAGCCGATGTCTAGGCAGGACCGCTTCAGATCGCCGAGGCGCGGCGGATGAAACGCCGGATCGTCGGGCCCCCCGACCGCGGCCGCCACCGCCGAATGCAGTTGCCGGTCTGAGGTTTCCCTTCCGGTGCCGATGTTGAAGCGCAGCCCGCCGCCCGCATTCCCGGAGGCCTTGACGAAGGCGTCCACCACGTCGTCGACGAACACGTAATCGCGGGTGTTGGTGCCGTCACCGAAGACCTTGGTGGGCTTACCCGCCAGCAGCCCCTGGGCGAAGATCGCCACCACGCCGGCTTCACCATGCGGGTCCTGGCGGGGGCCGTAGACATTGGCCGGCGCGATGTGCGAACACTCCAAGCCGTACAGATGGCGGAAGGTGTTGAGGTAGATCTCGCCCGCCACTTTTCCCGCGGCGTAGGGCGACGCCGGGTCGGTCGGCACCGTCTCCGGGGTCGGGTACTGCGGCGGGATGCCGTAGATGGATCCCCCCGACGAGGTGTGCACGATTTTTCGGACTTGCGCGCGGCGGGCCGCTTCGGCCAGGCGCACCGTCCCGATGACGTTGACCGAAGCGTCGAATTGCGGGTCGGCCACCGAGTGCCGCACGTCGATCTGCGCCGCCAAGTGGAAAACCACCTCCGGCCGGTGCTCGTCGAGGATGGCGTGCAGATCGGTGGTCACGATGTCCGCCTCGACGAAGACGTGCGCCGGATTGCCGGCCAGATGCTCGATGTTGGTCGCGCGACCGGTCGCGAAGTTGTCCAGTCCCACCACCGCGTGACCGTCGGCGAGCAGACGGTCGACTAGCGTCGACCCGATGAATCCGGCTGCCCCGGTAACCAGTGCACGCACCGGCCCACCATACCGGCGGACCGTGCAGGGAACCCGCGTGCCTCGGGTCGCGCTGGCCGCCGCCGCACTGATCACGCTGCAGCTGGGGATACGGGCGGTGCTGGCGTTCGGTGGCTATTTCTATTGGGACGACCTGATCCTCATCGGGAAGGCGGGCACTCACAACCTGCTGTCGCCGTCGTACCTGTTCGACGACCACGACGGCCACGTCATGCCGGCCGCCTTCTTGGTCGCCGGCACCATCACCCGGCTGGCGCCCCTGGACTGGACTTGGTCGGCAATCAGCCTGCTGGTGCTGCAACTGCTCGCCTCGCTGGCCCTGTTGCGCGCGCTGTACGTCATCGTGGGCTGGCGGCCGGTACTGCTGATCCCGCTCACATTCGCACTTTTCACACCCCTGGCCGTGCCCGGGTTCGCGTGGTGGGCAGCAGCGTTGAACTCGCTGCCGATGCTGGCGGCGCTGGCCTGGGTGTGCGCCGACGCGATCCTGCTGGTCCGCACCGGCAATCAGCGCTACGCAGTGACCGGCGTGCTGGCCTACTTCGGGGGACTGCTGTTCTTCGAAAAGGCCGCGGTGATCCCGTTCGTCGCCTTCGCTGTGGCCGCACTGCTGTGCCACGTGCAGGGTGATCGGTCCGCGTTGCGCACGGTGTGGCGGGCAGGTCTGCGGCTATGGACCGCGGCTCTGGTACTGACCGTTGGCTGGATAGCGCTCTATTTGGCCGTGGTCAATCAGCAGCGGTGGAGTTTCGACCTGGCGATGACGTGGGATCTGCTGTGGCGATCGATCACCCACGGCATCGTCCCCGGGCTGGCCGGCGGGCCGTGGCACTGGGACCGATGGGCGCCGGCCTCGCCGTGGGCCACGCCCCCGGCTTCGGCGATGGCGCTCGGCTGGCTAGTGCTGGCCGGGGTGCTGGCGGTGTCACTCGTCCGCAAGGAGCGCATCGGGCCGGTGTGGCTGACCGCCGCCGGTTACACCGTCGCCTGTCAAGTGCCGATCTATCTGATGCGGTCCTCGAAGCAGACCGCGCTGGAACTCGCTCAGACCCTGCGATATCTGCCCGATCTCGTCTTTGTGCTGGCGCTGCTGGCCGCCGTCGCGTTGAGCGCCCCCAACCGACCGGCTGCACCGCGTTGGCTGGACGCCGCGCCGAAACGCACTGTCGTGGCCGTGGGTTTGGCGGTGTTGTTCGTGGCCAGCAGTCTGTACTCGACGGCGACGTTTCTGACCAGCTGGCGGGACAATCCGGCACAGCCCTATCTGCACAACGCCCAGGCCGGTTTGGCGGCCGCGCACGCGTCCTCAGATGCGCCGCTGCTGGATCAGGAGGTCGACCCCCTGGTGCTGCAACGGGTGGCCGCGCCGGAGAACCTGGCCGGCCACATTTTCGCCCTGCTGCGGGACAGACCGGAGTTCGCCATGGCGACAACGCAATTGCGCATGCTGGACAGCTCAGGCCGGCTGGTCAACGCGCGCGTGACCTGGGTCCGCACCATGGCGCCGGGACCTACCCCGCAGTGCGGTTATTTCGCGCAGCCGGATAAGCCGGCGCGGCTGATCCTCGACGGGCCGCTGCTGCCCGCCGACTGGACGGTCGAACTGAACTACCTGGCCAACAGCGACGGATCGATGACGTTGTCGCTGACGCAAGGACCCGACGTCAAAGTTCCGGTGCATCCGGGGCTCAACCGGGTCTTCGCCCGATTGCCGGGCGCCGGAGACGCGATCACCGTCCGAGCCAACACCACCGCACTGGCGTTGTGCATCGCGTCGGGGCCGGTGGGATTTCTGGCGCCGGCTTAGCCGCGCGCTCGACGCCGCAAGACTCGAGGCAAAGAAACTAGAGCCGCCTGGGGGAATCGAACCCCCGACCTATTCATTACGAGTGAATCGCTCTACCGACTGAGCTAAGGCGGCATACTCTCGCGCCGGGCGGCACGAGTCTACGGCAGGCGGGCCGGCCCACCCAAGTTAGTCCCGCAGTTCCTGACCACGCAGTTCCTGGCCGATGGTGGCGACCATGGCGTCGACGGCGAACTTGGGCTTGACGTTGATCGCCAGCGCCTCGCGGCACTCCAGTACCGCCTCGATACAGCGCAGCAACCGCTCGGCTGGGGCATGAGCAGCCAGTGCCGCTACTCGGTCAGCCATATCCGGATGGTTGGGCCGCACGGCCCCGGCTCCCCCGGCCTGGGCCGCGACCATGAGCGCATCCCGGAAATAGGACGCCAAGTCGATCAGTGCCCGGTCCAGCGCATCGCGCGATGCCCGGGTCTGACGTGACTTCTGCCGCCGCTCGAGATCCTTGATCGCCCCCGTGACACCGCGCATCGCCCCCGCGGTGCCCTTACCGGTGCCGCCGGCCCCGAGCGCCGTCCGCAGCTCTTCCGTCTCGGCCTCGGCGCGGTCCGCGGTCAGCACCACGGCCTCGGTCTCGGCTGCGGCCACCAGCTCTTCGGCAGCGGCGTAGGCCCGCGCGGGGGTGGCGGCGTCGCGTACCAGCGCGAGCGCCCGCTCACGTCGCTGCCGCGCCTCGGGGTCGGTGGCCAGCCGGCGCGCCCGACCCACATGGCCACCGCTGACCGACGCCGCCCAGTTCGCCGTGTCGGGGGCCAAGCCGTCGCTTTCGATCAACACCCGCGCGATCGCCTCGGTCGACGGGGTCACCAGCGCGACATGCCGACACCGGGATCGCAACGTGATGGCGATGTCCTCGGGATCCACCGACGGCGCGCACAACAGGAACACCGTCGACGGCGGCGGTTCCTCGACAACCTTCAGCAGGGCGTTCGCAGCACCCTCGGTCAACCGATCAGCGTCTTCGATCAACACGATCTGACGGTGTCCGGTGGCCGGACGCCGCGACGCAATCTGCACGATTGCCCGCATTTCGTCCACGCCGATGGACAGGCCTTCGGGAATCACCCGGCGCACGTCGGCGTGGGTACCGGCCATCGTCGTCGTGCACGCCCGGCAGCGCCCGCATCCCGGCTCCCCGTCGGACGTGCATTCCAGCGCAGCCGCGAAGCACAACGCCGCGACCGAACGCCCTGAACCCGGCGGACCGGTGATGAGCCACGCATGTGTCATAGTTCCGTCGCCCGCACCGCTGTGAACTGAATCACCACGGGCGTCCTTGGCGGCGGCGAGCAGCTCAGCTCTCACCGCCTCCTGGCCTACCAGCCGCGTAAACACCCCGGACATCATCGGTAACAGTAGTAACCGTTGCCGACAGATACCGATCGGCCACCGTATCGCGACAATTCCGTTACATTCCTGGTCGTTTCGCCTGCCTCGGGCGACTTGCCGAGATGCTGGTAAGTTTCCGGCAACTCCCCGCCGCCCGATACGGTGGGTTGGTGGCAACAGCGGCAGCACTGCCCGGGCGGATCAGCGCATTCGTCCGGTGGGTGGTGCGTACCCCGTGGCCGCTGTTCTCGCTGAGCATGGTGCAGGCCGACATCATCGGTGCCCTCTTCGTGCTCGGCTTCCTGCGCTACGCCCTACCACCCGAGGATCGCATCCAACTGCAGGATCTGCCCGCCCTGAACCTGGCGATTTTCGGAATCGCGCTGGTCGTCTTGTTCCTCGCCAACTGGCTGGTGAACCTGAAGCTGCTGATGCCGGTGTTCCGGTGGCAGCGCCGAGATAATCTGCTCGCCGAAGCCGATCCGGCCGCCACCGAACTGGCCCGTAGCCGCGCGCTGCGGATGCCGTTCTACCGCACGCTCATCGGCATGGCGGCCTGGTGCATCGGCGGCGTGGTGTTCATCGTCGCCAGCTGGTCGGTGGCCCGGTTCGCCGCGCCCGTCGTGGCCGTCGCCACCGGACTCGGCGCCGCGGCCACCGCGATCATCGGCTACCTGCAGTCCGAGCGGGTGCTGCGGCCGGTGGCCGTCGCCGCCCTGCGCAGCGGTGTGCCGGAAAATGTCAAGGCACCCGGCGTCATCTTGCGGCAGATGCTGACCTGGACGCTGTCCACCGCCGTGCCGGTGCTGGCGATCGTGCTGGCGGTGGTGGCCGACAAGGCTTCCCTGCTGCATGCCACACCGGAGAAGTTGTTCACCCCCATCCTCTTGCTGGCAGTGGCGGCGCTGGGCATCGGCGGGGTTAGCACCCTGCTGGTGGCCATGTCGATTGCCGACCCCCTGCGTCAGCTGCGCTGGGCTTTGAGCGAAGTGCAGCGCGGTAACTACAACGCCCACATGCAGATCTACGACGCCAGCGAGCTGGGCTTGCTGCAAGCCGGATTCAACGACATGGTGCGCGACCTATCCGAGCGGCAGCGGCTGCGTGACCTGTTCGGTCGCTACGTGGGCGAAGACGTGGCTCGCCGGGCCCTGGAGCGCGGCACCGAGTTGGGCGGTCAGGAACGTGACGTCGCGGTGCTGTTCGTGGACTTGGTCGGCTCCACCAAGCTGGCCGCGACACGACCACCTGCCGAGGTGGTCCACCTGCTCAACGAGTTCTTCCGGGTGGTGGTGGACACGGTCGGCCGGCACGGCGGTTTCGTCAACAAATTCCAGGGCGACGCCGCCCTGGCCATCTTCGGTGCGCCCATCGAACACCCCGACGCCTCCGGTGGGGCGCTCGCCGCCGCCCGCGAGCTGCACGACGAAATCCTCCCGGTGATCGGTTCGGCGGAGTTCGGCATCGGCGTGTCGGCCGGCAGGGCCATCGCCGGCCACATCGGCGCTCAGGCGCGCTTCGAGTACACGGTGATCGGCGACCCGGTCAATGAGGCCGCCCGGCTGACCGAGTTGGCCAAACTGGAGAGCGGCCACGTGCTGGCGTCGGCGATCGCGGTCAGCGGCGCGCTGGACGCCGAAGCCTTGTGCTGGGACGTCGGCGAGGTGGTCGAACTGCGCGGCCGCACGGCACCCACTCAGCTGGCCCGGCCGGTGCATCTGGCTAACTCCGAAGAGACTGCTCGCGAAGAGGTGTCCAGCGAGGTACGCAGCTAGGTCCGCTTGGCGGCCCTCTTGGCCGGCGCCTTGCGGGTGGTCCTCTTCGCGGGCCGCTTCGCCGGACCCCGGGCCCTGCGGTCGGCCAGCAGTTCGGCGGCGCGCTCGTCGGTGATCGACACCACGTCGTCACCTTTGCGCAGGCTCGCATTGGTCTCACCATCGGTGACGTACGGCCCGAATCGGCCGTCCTTGATCACCATCGGCTTGCCCGTCGCCGGATCGCTGCCCAGCTCACGCAACGGCGGCGCGGCAGCGCTTTGCCTGCCGCGGCGTTTCGGCTCGGCGTAGATCTTCAGCGCTTCCTCGAGCGTGATGTCGAATATCTGATCCTCGGTCGTCAGTGAACGAGAATCGTTGCCGCGCTTCAGATATGGGCCGTAGCGGCCGTTCTGCGCGGTGATCTCCTCCCCGGACTCAGGATCGACACCCACCACCCGGGGCAGCGACAGCAGCTTCAGCGCATCATCGAGCGTGACCGTCTGCAGGTCCATACTGCGCAGCAGCGAGCCGGTGCGGGGCTTGGGACCGGTGGGTTTCTTACCCTTCTTCGCCTTCTGATCAGACCCAGCGCCACTGTCGTCCTCCCCTGGCCGCTCCGGCAGGATCTCGGTCACGTAGGGCCCGTACCGGCCGTCTTTGGCGACGATCTCGTGACCCGTTTCCGGATCCACCCCCAGCGTGCGTCCCTCTTGGGGTGTGGCGAAGAGCTGCTCGGCCACCTCCAGCGTCAGCTCGTCAGGGGTCAGCGAGTCATTGAGGTTGGCCCGCTGCGGCGTCAGTTCGCCGTCGTCGCCCGCCACCATGCGTTCCAAATAGGCGCCGTTCTTGCCCACCCGAACATGGACGGGGCGCCCCTGCGCATCGTCAAACAGCTTGATGGAGTTGACTTCCCGGGCGTCGATGCCCTCGAGGTTGACGCCGACCAGCTTCTTGAGGCCCCCGGAGCGGGCCACCGAGTCGGGCACGCCGTGGTCACCGCCGAAGTAGAAATTGTGCAGCCAGTTGCTGCGCTGCTCCTGGCCCGATGCGATCGCATCGAGTTCATCTTCCATCGCGGCGGTAAAACCGTAGTCGACGAGCCGGCCGAAGTGCCGCTCGAGCAGACCGGTGACGGCGAAGGCCACCCACGAGGGCACCAGAGCGCTGCCCCTCTTGTGCACATAGCCGCGGTCCTGGATGGTCTTGATGATCGACGAGTAAGTCGACGGGCGGCCGATACCCAGCTCTTCGAGGGCCTTGACCAGCGATGCCTCGGTGTAGCGCGCCGGCGGGTTGGTGGCGTGACCGTCCGGGGTGAGCTCGCGGACGGCCAGCCGCTGCCCCTCGGTCAGATGAGGCAGCCGGCGCTCGGCATCGTCAGCCTCGCCCCCGGCCAGCTCGTCCACGGTCTCCACGTAGGCCTTCAGGAAGCCGGGGAAGGTCAGGGTCCGCCCGCTCGCGGAGAAAACCACCTGCCGGTCTCCCCGCTGGTCCACCGCGGTGCCGGCGATCCGCAGGGTCAGCGTGGTACCGCGCGCGTCGGCCATCTGGGAAGCCACCGTGCGCTGCCAGATCAATTCGTAGAGCCGGAATTCGTCGCCGTCGAGTTCGCGGCGCACCGCGTCCGGGGTGGCGAATGTCTCGCCCGCCGGCCGGATTGCCTCATGCGCCTCCTGAGCGTTCTTCACCTTGCGGGTGTACTGACGCGGCGATGCGGCAACGTACTCCGCGCCGTAGAGCTGACGCGCCTGAGTGCGGGCCGCGTTGATCGCCGACTCCGACAACGTTGTCGAGTCGGTACGCATATAAGTGATGTAGCCGTTCTCGTAGAGCCGCTGGGCGATGCTCATCGTGCGCTCCGCGGAGAACCGCAACTTGCGACCGGCTTCCTGCTGCAGCGTCGATGTCATGAACGGCGGATACGGACGGCGGGTGTAGGGCTTCTCCTCCACCGATGCCACGCTCAGCTGCGCGCCGTGCAACCCGGCGGCCAACGCGGTCGCGCTCGCTTCGTCCAGCACCATCACTTCTGGGGCGCTTTCGCCGCCCCTATTGCGTAGCTGGCCCAGCGAGTCGAAATCGCGGCCGGTGGCGACCCGCTGACCATTGACGCTGGTCAGCCGGGCGGCGAAGGTGGGCGGCTGGGCTTGCGGGTCGGACACGCTCGCGTCCAGCTCGGCGACGATGTCCCAGTAGGCCGCGCTGCGGAACGCCATGCGGTCGCGTTCCCGCTGAACGATGATCCGGGTGGCCACCGACTGGACCCGGCCCGCCGACAGCTTGGGCGCGACCTTCTTCCACAGCACCGGGCTGACCTCGTAGCCGTATAACCGGTCCAGAATGCGGCGGGTCTCCTGCGCGTCGACCAGGTCGATGTCCAGATCACGGGGGTTCTCGGCGGCCTCCAGGATCGCCGGTTCGGTGATCTCATGGAAAACCATCCGCTTGACCGGGATGTTCGGCTTGAGGGTTTCCAGCAGATGCCAGGCGATGGCTTCGCCCTCACGGTCACCATCCGTGGCCAGATAGAGCTCGTCGACGCCTTTGAGCAAGCCCTTGAGCTCGCTGACCGTGCTCTTCTTCTCCGGGCTGATGATGTAGAGCGGTTCGAAGTCGGCGTCGACGTTGACTCCAAGCCTTGCCCACGGCTCCGACTTGTACTTCGCCGGCACGTCGGCCGCGGCTCGGGGCAGGTCGCGGATGTGCCCTCGGGACGACTCGACGATGTAGGTGGGGCCCAGGTAGCCGGCTAATTTACGTGCCTTCGTCGGCGACTCGACAATGACAAGTCGCCTACGGCTCCCATTCCGGCCGCTTTCGCGGTCCTTTAGCTTCGGGTCAGCCAACTACGCTTACGCTCCATCTCTTATCCCGGGGCCCCCTGCGAGGCCGCCCCGCAGGAAGAATGACAGGCCAGCGTCGAAAATTCCGTGGAAATTCAGGTACGCCGGCGTTCCTTCGCCTTCGGGCACCCCACAATTTCGCACCCTTGGGCAGGCCTGCGCAAACCGGCTGCCGGAAACGCAGGTCTTATCGGGCGGTCACACCCGCGGCCACTGCAATAACGCGTCGGCGCCCTCGGGGCGTTCGCCCACGTTCTCTACCAGGCGCGATAGCCTGCGGCGACCGCTGATCCGAAGTGCCGGCCGACCGCCGCGGGTGCCGATCAGAGTGGGCGCGATCCCGACGCGCATCAGCGCCGACGCGAGCGGGGAATGCGTGTCCGGTGCGTGGGGATCCAATCCCAGCAGGTAGTGGTCACCCTCTGGATGACCGGCCGCCAGCGTCCACGCCCGCAGCTCGCGCGGCCCGGGCAGCCAGCGCGGGGGCACCGTCTTGACCGCGCCGCGCGTCCATTCGGCGGCGAGAGTGACCAAGGAGGGGTGCACCGCCGTCCTCACCAAGGGGCTGTCTTCCTCGGTGCGGCTGATCTCGGGCACCAGACCTGCCTCCCGGATCATGTCGGCCAGCGCCGAGGCGCGCCAAAGCTGATCCACGACCACCGAAAGCCGAGCACCCGCAACTCGACTTTCACTGGAAGCACCAACCATCACGATCTGCCCGGAGGCCGCCAGCACCCCACAAAGATCGGCGACCGCGGGCGGCACCGACTCCGCTGTGAAGAAGGAAAGCTGGCTCACGCCACCGACAGTAGGCCTACTCGTTGATCCGCGCCTTCAAGCCTTCGGCGCGGCGTGCGTTGCTGGCCGTCCTGAAAAACGAGAACCCCCCGGCCGCATCCGCTGAGCGGGACTGCACGGGGGGTTTCGTCAGAATCTGCTCGTCTTAGACGGAGCGGACGCCGGTGGCCTGGGGGCCCTTAGGGCTGTGGCCGATCTCGAACTCGACCTTCTGGTTTTCTTCAAGGGTGCGGAAGCCCGAACCCTGGATCTCCGTGTAGTGGACAAAAACATCCGCGGAACCATCTTCAGGAGCAATGAACCCGAAGCCTTTCTCCGCGTTGAACCACTTCACAGTTCCCTGTGGCATCTTTCGATCTTTCCTTTTCTTCTGGGTGCGGTGCACCGCCTTTCGGTGCCCCGGGCCTGGTCCGACCGCCATACCTCGCTCAGTCGCCGGAACTTCACCCGACCGATTAACCTCGCAGGAACCGCGGCCGCAACGTCGATCCTGCGAAAGTTTGACACGAACACAGAAGCTGCGACCGCAAACAGTCAACCATGTTCATCGCTTCGGCGACAGACTTGTGTCGCTGACGGGTTCCGGAAGGGTACAAGATGGCGAGTTTCGGCAGCGACTTGCTCGCCGCCGCGCTCGCCGGTACCGCGGCGGGCGAGCATCCGCTGCGCCATGTCGCCGAGCTGCCGCCGCGGAGCGGCCGGCCGCACAGTTGGCCGCCGTGGGCCGACCCTGACGTGGTTCGCGCGTTCGCCGACCGCGGCATCAGCTCCCCGTGGTCACACCAGTCTGCGGCCGCGGAGCTGGCCCACGCCGGCCGTCATGTGGTGGTGAGCACCGGCACCGCGTCGGGCAAATCACTGGCCTATCAACTTCCCGTCCTCAATGCGCTGGCGAGCGATCCGCGGGCCCGGGTGCTTTACCTGTCACCGACCAAGGCGCTGGGTCATGACCAGTTGCGCGCCGCGCACGCATTGACCGCGGCCATTCCGCGCCTGCATGACGTCGCGCCAACTGCCTACGACGGCGACAGTCCCCCCGAGGTGCGCCGCTTTGCGCGCGAACGCTCCCGCTGGTTGTTTTCCAACCCCGACATGATCCATTTGTCGATATTGCGCAACCATGCCCGCTGGGCGGTCCTGTTGCGTGGTCTTCGATTCGTGGTCGTCGACGAATGTCATTATTACCGTGGTGTTTTCGGCTCCAATGTGGCGATGGTGCTGCGTCGCTTGTTGCGGCTGGGCGCGCGATATTCAGCTGCGCCGACGGTGATCTTCGCCAGCGCGACGACGGATTCACCGGGCGCGACGGCCGCTGAACTCATCGGGCTTCCGGTCGAGGAGGTCACCGAAGACGGTTCACCGCAGGGCTCCCGGACGGTGGCGTTGTGGGAGCCCGTGTTGCGGGCCGATCTGATCGGCGAGAACGGTGCGCCGGTGCGCCGCTCCGCCGGTGCCGAGGCGGCGCGCGTGATGGCCGACCTGATCGCCGAGGGAGCACAGACCTTGACTTTCGTTCGGTCGCGCCGCGCCGCGGAATTGACCGCGCTGGGTGCACAGGCTCGGTTGGACGATATTGCCCCGGAGCTCTCCCGGACGGTGGCGTCGTATCGGGCCGGTTATCTCGCCGAGGACCGCACGGCGCTGGAGCGCGCCCTGGCCGAGGGCCGGCTGCGCGGTCTGGCGACCACCAATGCCCTGGAGTTAGGTGTCGACATCGCTGGGCTGGACGCGGTGGTGCTCGCCGGTTTCCCCGGGACGGTCGCCTCGTTCTGGCAGCAGGCCGGCCGGTCAGGTCGGCGCGGCCAGGGCGCGCTGGTCGTGTTGATCGCCCGCGACGACCCGCTGGACACGTATCTGGTCCACAATCCCGCCGCGCTGCTGGACAAGCCGGTCGAGCGGGTTGTGATCGACCCCGCCAACCCGTACATTCTCGGTCCCCAACTTCTCTGCGCTGCAACCGAACTACCGCTCGACGAAGCCGAGGTGCGGGATTTCGGCGCCACGGAGGTGGCCGCGGGTCTTCTCGACGACGGGCTGCTGCGGCGGCGTGACGGTAAGTACTTTCCCGCACCCGGCCTACAACCGCACGCCGCAGTGGATATCCGGGGCTCGGCGGGCGGCCAGATCGTCATCGTGGAGGCGGACACCGGGCGGTTACTGGGCAGTGCCGGCGTCGATCAGGCCCCGGCCGCGGTCCATCCGGGAGCGGTATACCTGCATCAAGGCGAAAGCTACGTCGTCGACTCTCTGGATACCGAGGACGGGATCGCCTTCGTTCACGCCGAGGACCCCGGTTATGTGACGTTCGCGCGTGAAATCACCGACATCGCCGTCACCGGTACCGGTGAACGTTCCCAGTTCGGGCCGGTCACCTTGGGTCTGGTGCCGGTTAGAGTCACCCACCGGGTGGTGGGCTATCTGCGCCGCCGGCTTTCCGGGGAGGTGATCGACTTCATCGAGTTGGACATGCCGGAACATACGTTGGCCACCAGCGCGGTCATGTACACCATCGCCCCGGAAGCGTTGCTGGGCAAAGGTATTGATGCGCCGCGGATTCCCGGGTCATTGCATGCCGCCGAGCATGCGGCCATCGGTCTGTTGCCGCTGGTGGCCAGCTGCGACCGGGGCGATATCGGCGGCATGTCCACCGCGGTCGGACCCGATCCTTGCGGCCTGCCCAGTGTCTTCGTCTACGACGGCTATCCGG
This sequence comes from uncultured Actinomycetota bacterium, assembly GCA_963784665.1. Lineage (GTDB taxonomy): Bacteria > Actinomycetota > Actinomycetes > Mycobacteriales > Mycobacteriaceae > Mycobacterium. Next base: position 51,026 of record CAWASA010000009.1, on the reverse strand, counting down.
GCGGGGCGGGATTCGCCGAACGGGGCTTCCGCCAGGCGCGCACCTGGTTGGGTGCGACAGCCACCGCCATCGAAGCATGCGAATGCCCCAGGGGATGCCCGTCGTGCGTGCAGTCCCCCAAGTGCGGCAACGGCAACGACCCGCTCGATAAGGCGGGTGCCGTGCTGGTGCTGCGACTAGTCGTTGCGGAATTGCCTCGGGAGCCACATTGAGCAATCCAGCGGATGGCGACCGACCCCTCGACGGTCGACCTCCACGGACCTGCCTTGTGGCGCCCGGCCGAATCGCATTTCCTGCTGCTCAAGAAATGCCGGCGTGCCATCACACAGGGCGATGAACGGTCGGACAACGCCATCCGTTCGTCATCCCGATTGTGCGGGCGCAGCAGCAAGCTACCAGGGCTGCGACGGCATGTGCAACTCAAGCGGCCACCCCGATGGGAACCGGCGGGCGCCCGGTTCACCCGAGCCCCGCGAACCTCTCTGGTCGCCGTAAAATCAGCCGCATGGCCCACGATTGGTTGCTCGTGGAGACGCTAGGGGGTGATCCCGCCGTAGTCGCGCAGGGGCAGCAACTCAAAAATCTCGTCCCGATCACCACGTTCCTGCGCCGCAGTCCCTATCTCTCCGCGGTCCGCACAGCGATAGCCGAGACGGTGCAGACCGGCCAGAGCTTGACCAGCATCACTCCTAAACGCGACCGCGTCATCCGCACCGAACCGGTGGTGATGTCCGACGGCCACATCCACGGTGTGCATGTATGGACCGGCCCTGCCGACGTCGAACCACCCGAGCGGCCGACCCCTGGACCGCTGAAGTGGGATTTGACTCTTGGCGTGGCCACCGACACCCGCGAGTCGCTGGCCAACAGCGGCAAGAATCCCGAAGTCGAAGTCACCTTCGGCAGAGCCTTCGCAGAAGATCTTCCGTCGCGCGAACTCAATCCGAACGAAACCAAGGTGCTTGCCATGGCGGTCAAGGCCAAGCCCGACCAAACACTGTGCAGCACCTGGGATCTCACCGATTGGCAGGGAAATCCCATCCGGATAGGTTTCGTCGCACGCACTGCTTTGGAGTCGGGACCCGATGGCCGGGACCACTTGGTCGCGCGGGCGATCAACTGGCGTGCCGAACTCAAGGGTCCGGTGGTATCGACAGACGATCTGGCGCAGCGGATCCTCAGCGGACTTGCCCAGGCCGGAGTCCACCGGGCGCTCGTCGACCTCAACAATTGGACTCTGCTGAAGTGGCTCGACGAGCCCTGCACCTTCTACGACTGGCGGGGCAGTGAGACGGGCAGGCCAAAGGTTCATCCCGATGACGAACACCTCCTGTCCTCGATGACAACGGAATTCGCCGACGGTGCAACCAGTCGAGTACTGCGGATGCCGGGTCACGACGTGGATTGGGTCCCTGTGCAGGTCACTTTGAACAGGATTGAACTCGAACCGGATACCTTCGCCGGGTTGGTTTCGCTGCGACTGCCTACCGATGAGGAACTCGCCGCCGCGGGGCTGGCGGAAGCTCCGGACAATTCGACCTAGCTCACCACCGGCAACAAGCGCTCAGCCGCCACCGACAGCCGCTGCCGGCCGAGCTGCGGCCACGCCTGTACCGCACAGAACGGCGCGCACTGATCCCGCGACGAACGAGTGCCTACATGCACGCAGCACTGCACCAGCCGCTCTTCGATCATGGTCGACATATCCATGAACGGTTTGACCGTGATTCGAACGACGCGTTCACCGAGCAGCCGCCTCAGTTGGCGTCGTCGCCCGGGCAACGCCGTGGACGCCACGGTCAGCAAAGTCGCCATGCCGAGGTCGCAGTTCTCGCAGATCATGCGCCATACGTCGGACATCGCAGGATGCGACAACGAAGATTGCTCAGACAGCAACCCCAGCAGCGATTCACGCACGGCCAGCCGCAACTCGCGGGGAACGTCCCGGTCGGCGATTCGGTTGGCGATCAGCCACAGCTTGCCTTTGAGGTTGTCGTGGCCGATCAGTGCGACCAGTGAGCGCCACTGTCCGCTGTCGTCACGGAGCATGTATCCGACCGAGCAGCAATGCGGGTGCGAGCAGGGTAGTGCGGTCAAGTCCCGCCACGTAATCAAGTCGTTGGTCTGCGGCCCCAACCGTTTCAGCACACCCGTATGAGTGAGCCGCTTTGCTGGATCAACGAATCCTGAACGCCCCGAACCGAATTGCGGCTGGATGCAAATACCACCGACATGGGAAGTTTCCAGCGCAAGCTTGATGACGTCACCAATCTAACGGTCGTTGATACCCAGCGCTGCCGTCATCACGAGCGTCGTAAAGATTTCGCGTTCGGACAGTCGCCGCAACGCCGCTTGCTTAATGCGACGCAGGTCGCCGCCGCGGTGGTATCGGTGAGCGGCCGGCGACAGTCCGTCGTACTGCAGATACATCTCGACGCGTTCCCGATGCTCGGTCACCGCCACCAGTGATTGATCGTTGACCGCACCCCGCCTACGCGCTTCGGCGATGAAGACGACCGCGGCGGCCAGCACCCCAAGCCCTAGGAAAACGCCGTGTACCGGCAACACCAGCGGGCCGATCCGCCACTGCGGAATCACCCCGACAGACCATACGTCCGGCGCCTGGTGCGGTTGCGTCCTTCATTGCTTACCCCGTGTCGAGCGGCCCAGCCCGTGCGGCGGCTCTGGCCGCGCCGGCAAAGACGACCACCACCTGGACCGTGATGACGACGTCGAGATCGTCCACCTCACACCGGACGTCGTCGACCCGCATCTCGCGTGCCACCGCGGCGGCGCGGGTGCAGGCCGCTGCGGCTCCGGACGGTAGCCGGGCCGCCGCGGCCAACGCGGCCAGATCGGCCGCCGCCTGTGCACGATGACGTGCCACCACCACCGAGCCGAGGTATGCGCCTGCCCCCGTGACCCACAACACCACCACGACCATCGCGGCCGCGACCAGAGTGGCAGAGCCCCGATCATCCCGATGGCTCCGCCATCGAGACCGCTTTTGCCGCAATATCCAGTCTGGGCAATAACTTCGAGTGTGCGCTGACCGTGGCCACAAGGAAGTCGCCGTCCCGCTGCACCTGGACCCGCGCCCCCACCGGCGCGATGCGGCGAGCGGCGTCGACCGCCGAGCGTTCGTCACCACGAGCAGCCAGGCGGGCGGCCTCGCGGGCAGCGTCGACGCAGCGCACCTGCATCGACACCGCGGTGACGCCGGCCAGGCACAGCACCAGCACCACGACCAGTGCCGCGATGGCCAGTGCCGCCTCGACGGTGCTAGCACCCGCACAGCCGGCTAGACCTTGGTATTGAGCGCACGACCGATGATGTTGGTCAGCGCCGACACGATGGAATCGCCGGTGAGGACGGTGTACAAGATCGCGCCGAAGGCCGCCGCAGCTATGGTGCCGATGGCGTACTCGAATATCTTGGATTACACCGCACGGCGAGAGGATGCCCAAGTGCGTGCCCTGATCGTTGTCCAACTTTCGCGGCGATGTGCTGATCATCGAGGTGCCGAGGTCGGCAAACCTTCATCGGCGGCCAGCAGCGCACCCACACGGCCGGGCCTCAAGTCCGAGGAACCCCTTGGGGGTCCGGCCACCACTCAAGCGCCCGCGTCAGCGCTCGATGTTCCTCACTGCCTGATAAACATCATCGGGATCCGGCGGCGCGGCGGCCGTCTTCCACGACGCAAGAACATAGACGGCGGCACCCTTCACGATTCGTAGATACTCATCGACGGCACCGCCAGACAGAGACTGAACCCGCTCCGCAATCACAGGAGCAATCGGCTTGATCGCTGCAGCCACACTCATGCCGCCGCTGTCGGTGCTGGGCCTCTCATCAAGCAGAGTCACCACCCGCTCGATCTGACTACGCGTCAATGCCGGGTAGAGGTGAGGAAGATCGTCAAACGCGTCATGCTTGGCGCTCACTGGTCGACTGCCTTCCGCTCGAGGACATAGCCCGCCCCAGCGTAGCGGTGCGCCCACCTCGTGACTTCGTCAAGACCGGGCCGCAGGCAACGCGGCGGAAGCCCTCAAGGCGGCTGATGCCCTGATCAATGAACTGCGGAAGTTCGGCTTCCCCGACCTCCCTCCACTCAAGTAGGAGAGGACCCCTGAAACGCCAAAAAGCTCCCCAGGAAGCCGAAGCGGTTCGTCAACCCAGTTCACGCAACTGACGAGTTAGAAGCTCGGCAAGGGGTGGCGCGACGGCATTGCCAATCGCGCCCATGCTTCGAGAGCGTGCCACAGGAAACTCGTAGTGATCATGAAAGCCCTGCAATCGTGCTGCTTCGCGCACAGTGAAGTACCGAAGCGATCCGTCGTCGAACCGAATCATGCCCTCCCCGCCGCTAACTCCGTGGACTCCCGCCTTGATTGTCTTAGCAGGCCAATCGAATGGGCTACCTGAGTGCTTTCTGTAGCTTCGTGCGCCGGGAATGGCCTCGTGATTCGCGATGCCGTCAGCACGACCGCAATCAAACGGTTGGGGCAAGCCCTTGATGCAGTCACGAATTGTCCGCCAACGGAAGCCGTTTGGCCGCCCCCGCTTTTTTAGCGCCCGGATGCGATCGCCCATACTTTCGGGCAGGTTTGGCATTGGTTCGCCATGCTCGGTCCAGTAATCGCCGGTCACCCATTGGTCGTAGAGCAGCGCGTCGCGACTATGGCTGTCGTCAGGCGCCTTCCAGCAATCGGCGCCAGCAACATCGCTACGGATGCCCACAAGAATTACGCGCAGACGGTTCTGCGGCAGACCAAAGTTAGCCGCATCAAGTCGGTGCTCATAGACGAAGTAGCGATGACTACTCGGACGCGCCTTCTTTATGCGTGCATGGTGCTCGACCCAAAGCTCATCGCCTTTCGGAGCAATCGTGGGCTTCTTCAGCTGGTCTTTGATGTAGTCGAAGTACGGCGCAAAGGAGGGTCGTGTCAGCCCCGGCACGTTCTCGAATAGCACGAAGCGGGGACGGAACTTCCGCACCGCTTCAATCGCCACAGGGAACATGTTCCGCTCATCCATGTCACCGGCATGAACTCCAGCCAGCGAGAATGGCTGACAAGGTGGGCCTCCTGCAACGAGATCTACCTCGCCACCCTTAATATCCGTCCGCCTAAGCCATTCACGAACGTCCTGCTCATAGACGTCCTCGACCGCCCACAGATCTGGGTGCTTGTTGCTGTTATGCCGCAGGATAGCCGCTGCGTTCTTGTTCCACTCGACCAAGGCGAGGTGCTCGAAGTCCGCTTGACGTGTGCCAAGTGCCATCCCTCCGCCGCCCGCGAACAGCTCCACAGAGGTCCATCGATTGTTCATCGGGTGGTACCTGCTAGGCGTGATCGGACAACACTTTCAATGCGATCAGCGACCTCTACAACGTCGCGCTCCACCTCGGACGCCCATGCGCGTACAACTACCCAGCCGTCACTTTCGAGTTGCCGAGTTACCTCCCGATCGCGCTGAATGTTCTTGGTAATCTTCTGCTTCCAGAAATCAGCATTGCGATGCCTGAACTCATCCTCGAAGGTCGCGAAGCCACGTAACTCCCAACCATGCCCATGCCAACGGTCTCCATCGACGAAGCATGCCACCCGAGCGCCTGGAAATACGATGTCTGGGCGCCCCAACACCGCAGTCCGCACGCGGTAGCGCAAGCCCCGACGGAAAAGCTCTCGACGCAGCGCCATCTCCGGTCGTGTGCCTGTGTTCTTGACCGCCGCCATAATTCGCGATGTGACAGCGGTATCGCGGCTCACTGGGCCGCCTTCGAATCGTGCTTCCGCTTCGGGCTCCCGGTGCGGTAGTACTTCAGCCCGATGGAGCAGCGACCTGCGATCGTGGCATGCCGCGTCTTCTCAGCCGCAGTCGTAGGATCGGCCATCGTCTCCATGACTACGACACTCGCTGCGGCGCCAGGATTGTCGGCAAGATACCCCAAACATGCCCACACCAAGTAGCGGAAGTTCTTCGCCTCGCCCCACGCGACATAAGTTGAGCGGCCACCGCTCGCGGTGGCGACGCAGTGGAACGGTTTGACCCCGACGCTGCCGTCCACGACGACAGCACCGGTCCCAAGCGCATGCGCCACAATCTGGCCCGCGGTCGGCCCCTCAGCGGAGCCGAACTTGGCATAGCGGCCAGCGCCCTGGCGAGCACGCCCGTACTCCTTCATTGGCCCGTCCTTGATCCACGAGCGAGCGTTCTCGGTGCTCATGCACGTAGTAAGGACACCGCCAATAGCAGGGTTAGTCACCCACTGGTCGTACTGCGCGGTGCGTTGCTGGGGGGACAGGTGCTCCCATCCTAGTCGGTCCGCATCGGCATAGAGCGCCTTGACTACGGCGTCGATCTGCACTCGGGGAACCCGGCGCGAATCCGAACGACTCATGACACAGGTAGCTCCGGGTCGACGAATTGTAGGTGAGCGTCATCGTTCGCCGTCTCCAGCGAGGCAGCGTCAAGGATCCACTGCTGAAGTAGCGACTCTGCCTTGGCATCCGAGAAGGTGATCTCTGGCTGCGGCACGTTCGGGAGCACCTCGATCTCGTCAGCCTCGAGCTGGCGCCGTAAGTTGAGGAGTGCGGCGACGCGGCGGAGGTCGCTAACAAAGTCGAGGGCTATGACCTTGTGCTTGCCTTCCCGAAGCCGGAGCCCGCGACCGAGCTGCTGTACGAAGATGCGGCGACTGTGAGTAACCCGGGCGAAGCAAATGATATTGACGTCGGGTACGTCGACGCCCTCGTTGAGGATGTCAACTGCGGTCAGGATGGGGATCCGTCCTGCTCGGAAGTCGAGCAGACGAAGTTGGCGATCACGCATCGTGAGTCCAGGCCCGGTATGGATTGCCTGAGTGTTGTGCCACTCTGGCGTCCGACGCAGCAGCGCCGCCATCCGCTCGGCGTGCTCGATGGTCTGGCAGAACACGATTGCCCGCGGGTCGAGCACTGAGTTCCAAGCCGCGAGGAGCTCATCCCGGACGGCCTCGTCGCGCTGCGGCAGGAATAGCTTCGTATTGAGCTCTTTCATCGAGTACGAGCGCTTTGAGGCGTGCTTGACGACATCCCAATCGATGTTGTCGACGAACAGCCGGTAATCAACCTGGGCGAGATACCCGCGGCACATGCCCTGTTCGATGCCAAGTTTGTAGGACGCAGGGCCGAAGTGATTCTCGATGTCGTACCTGTCGCCACGCCACGGCGTCGCGGTCAAACCGAACTGGCGGGAGTCCTTTAACTCGTCGAGCAGTTCGTTGTAATAGCCTTCCTCGCCCACATGGTGGGTCTCGTCGATCATGACCAATCCTGGACGGTACCCACTGAGGGCAGCACTGAACGCGCTCGCCACCGTCGCGAAGGTAACGCCATGCAAATCTACGGGTTTCTCGTCACCGGTCAGGACCTGGGTTTTGACGGTCTTCGGCAGGTGGCGCCAGACGGCCCGCTCCAGTTGCATGACCAGGTCCTTAGTGTGCGCGGCCACGAGAATGTCTGCGCTGGGATCGAGCTCGATATGATGCGCGATTACTTCACCGCCGATCACGGTCTTGCCGAGGCCCGTGGCCAGCACTAAAAGGGCACGCCCTTCGGTGTCGAGGTCGGCGATGAGAGCGGCAACGGCCTCACTCTGATAGTCACGCAGACGAACGCGCGTTCCGTGATCAGGACCCTGCTCCCATAGCTGCATGAGATCACTGCCGGTCCAGAAGTCGATGCGTTGCCCGATGCGGGCTAGAGCCTGCCGACGCACATTGGCATCGCGGCTCGGCAGCACGTTTGTGACCACCACACCCCGCTCAGCACGGTAGTGATCCATCGCCTCAGAGACCTCATTGACGCCGGCCTGCGGCACTGAACCCCGTCTCTGCCACTTGCACTGGAATACCCACTGCGTTCCCGCAATGGTGGCGAGCAGATCGCCACCCTTGTCCCCGGAACCATCGATGTTGAAGACGTCTGTGTAGCCAAGCTGACCGAGTAGCCGCTCCACCTGACGATTGAACCGGTCCGGTCCGCCAAGGATGAGCAGCCTTGGATCGACATAAGACTTAGTCATCAGTAGCGACCTCGGTTAGCTCACTCTCTAGCAGGCGGCAGCTCAGGCGACCCCGGTTCAGGTCATCGGGACGTGGGCGACCACGACGCTCTGCCAACAGGCCGACGTCATTTAGGTATCCGGTGATGCGGCTAACCGCTAGGGAGCGTGCGTGTGCGTCCTGGAACGAGGCATAGCTGGCACGGAAGACCTTGCCGTCCAGGAAGTCCCCGGACGCTGCTGAATCAAGCGAGAGACTGCTGTGACAGGCGCGTAGCTGATCCAGTCACCTTCCGCTCGCACATCAGCCCACGCAATGTCGAGACCCTCCGCCGCAAAGGTCTGCTCTGCGGCGGCCTGATCGTCCGCGCCAATGAGGGACCAGAACCCTTCGGCGTTGCCGGCCACTATTGGGCGCATTGCGTGGCACACGCGGCTCAGCAGCGAATGTGCCACAGCCGCGAGTGCATCAGGCGTCACCTTTTGATCCGGCAGGCACCGTTCCTTCAGGTCGGCGACGATCGAACTCAGCGCCGCGTTGCTTCCTCGCCGCTCCCGCATGTACTCAGCGATGCCAATGACGGCATATTCGCGCGGGTCGCCACCGAACTCAGTGAAGAGTGGATGATCGAAGTCCACGAAGACGTGCACTTCAGGCCCGCGCTGGCCTTGCACGTAAACGGGAACGCGCTGCCCATCCGAGTCGGCAATCTCCGTGCCCGACAATCCGTAGACGGTGGTCTTCGAGGAGCCGTAGTTCGGCAGTGTGTACTCGCCCGAAACATCGAGCAGCACCTCGCCCGTATTGCGGTAGCGCTCTTGCTTCTGCTCCTCGGTTTCCCTCACCGGCGGTTCGTCCTCTGTCGTCGGCGTGGAATCCACCGGCTCGGGGATACCTAGGCGAGCGCGAGCGTCCTGCTCGGAGTCATCACTCGGCTGAGTAGCCTCGGGCGGCACCACGGCCCTTGGCTCGTCGTGCTGTCGAGCGGCCTCGTACCACTTGGTGTCGTCCTGGTAATCCGGATTGCCTTTGCGGAACTCCTCAGCCCACTCACGAGCCTTCTGATGGGTGGCTATCCGGCCGTCGCCAGGCACCAGCGAGCGCAGCCCTGGGTCGAGCCGTCGGTAACCCGTGAACAGGCGGCCGATGGGCGACTCGTTCGTGTCGTAGCCAAGACTCCGCGCGAACTGGGGGCGGAGCGGCCCCTCGCCGCGCAGCTGGCGGACGGCGTACTTCCAATCTGGGGTGTCGTACTCGAAGGCGTTCTTCTGGTAGTTCACTCGGACATGGTCGAGATGGATCTCGCCTACGATTCGGCCCTCGTTTGGCACCTCGATGGGATATTCAGGGATTGGGCGAGCCCCAGGCTCGTTGGGGTCAACCCAGGAGAACAGGCTGAGGTCGCGCACTAAGATCTTGCGACCATTACGCAGGAAGTCGACTCCGAAATCGGTCTTGTGGGAGTAGCGCTGGATACCAAGCCATCCTTTGATGCGGCGATCACGTACCTCGAGTCTCCGGCTGCCGCAGTCCTCGCACGCAGTGATGCCGAGGTCCTGCCAGTGACCACAGTTCTGGCACGCTGTGAGGGGACTCAGCTCCTTATCGATCTCGATGTACGCCGGGATCCGCTCGCCGCGCACCACGACGGCACGGTCATGGTTCCAGATGCACGGCAGGAGCGGCTGCACCGCCGTGTTGTCCACCAGCAGGGAGAAGCCCCTCTCACGCAGTAGGTACGAGTAAACGTCTCCGAGGACCCGACGGATCTTGGCCTGCTGCCGCGACAGCGCCTCATGTTGCTCCTGCTTGAGCCCGCTGATGATGATCTCCGTGCCATGCACCGACGGATCGTCTTTTGGCTCACGGATGATTGGGACCTCGAAGTTGGCGCTCTGCGCCATGTCCCGGAGATCCAACGTGACGCTGATCCACTCCGGATCGCCGGCACGCGTCGTTCGGACCGTGGTGGCCTTTCCAAGGCGGGCTGTTGCGATATTGAAGCCCATACCGAAGACGCCGAGCTTCCCATAGCGTGCATTGCTCGTCCAACCTGCAGAGATAGCACCAGCGAGATGCTTCAGGCTCATGCCCCGACCGTTATCGTTGACCCAGACCTGAGCGTCGCTGCGGTCCGAGCCGCGGCCCGGCAGTGAGATCGCCACCGTCGGTGTCTCGCGGGCAGGCGGTGCCGTAAGGAAGTCGTCGAAAGCGTTGTCGATGAGCTCCGCGAGGCATTGCCAGGGTGCGAACTCAATGTCGCCAAGGACCGCAAGTAGCCGGGGGTGCGGCGTGACATCGATGGTCTCGCTGCTCACGTGGACGCTCGGCTCGTGAGTCATAGGTCCACTCCTCCAGCTCGTTCTATGGGCCAGCTGGCTCGGCTGGACCTGACCCTATCTATAAGATCCGACAATCCGCGAGCCCCCCGCCGACATGAGGGCCCGGCGATTTTGCGTGCCCCTGTGACCCGAGAGCGCCAACCGGCTCAGCTGGCGACGGGCCAACATCTTGAACTCCGAAAAACGGTCGTCAACGCAACCACCGGCATGGCGTCTACGCCCATCCGGCCAACGGCCAGAGGTTCACCAAGCTGCCACACGTCAACAGTGCCGCTTTGATAGTCGACAAGCGGTCGATCGCCGGTCATCGGATACGTGGATGCCACGGCCCTACACAATTGGGCCGGTTCGGATGCACCGGGTGTGGGCTCATCGAGCCTAAACCCGTACAGGACCGGGCAGACGCACTACCAACCGGTCGTGATAGCGGGGGCGAGGGTAATACCCCCCTGGCCCCCCGGGGGCAGTGCCCGACCTGGCCCCAACCCCGTGCGGTGTGCCTAGCGCCCGCAGGCAGGCCCAGCCTGCCCCCGGCCCAGTGCCCCAGTACCCACCCGGAGGGAGGCGGGGGCCGGGTGTCGTGCAGGATGCCGCGTTCGATTTGGACGCCCCGAACAAGCCCCACACGACCCACCTGTAGACCAGGCGTATGTTTACACGAATCCCTGGGTTAGCAGCGGCCCAGGCAGTGCGTTAGGACGGACTCATGCCCGACGAAGACCGCGATAAGCGACGGGCCCGCGCAGAGCACGGCTGGATCGGTGAGCCACAGCCCAAAAGGGAGTGGCACACTCCTGGCTGGCTGAGCGAGAAGGGCGGTCCCAGCCACTTCCACTCCGGAATCTCCTCTGAATCGGTGGACGGCAACAACGCCCTCAGGGACTGAAGATGGGCCTTTAGCCTCCTGCCTCTGAGGCTAGCCCCGCCCTGCCCCCTGCCCAAGTGGGGGGGCGGTTTCCCAGCCCCGGGCCTGGCCTCACCGACTACTCCGCGTATGACTTAGCCGACCACCCCGGACACGGCGCTGTGTCCGAGGGGCATGCCTTGGTTAGGCATTCAGTTGTCGGGTGGTACCCCGTCAAACGGGTCTGGCTTGTCGCCGTAGTAGGACCACGATGACCGACCAGCCTCCGCGCGGGGTCCGCCGCGCTGCCGGTCCCACTCGGCCATCAAGGCCAACACGGGCTTGCTAGGTTTGTCACCCATCTGAGCAATAATCCGACGCATTTCGGCTTCGTGCACCGCCATAGCCTTTTCATGCGTCGGGCAGTACGTCTGCCCGACCGGGGCCGTGTCCCCGCACGGCCGCTCGTGTGGGCCGAGCCCCACGGGGAATCGACATGACGACTCCCCGGCTAGCTCTGCCGCATACCTTGCCTTGGCGGATTCGAACTGGGCCGATGCTTTGGCCTTGGCTTCGGTTGTCTCGGCTGCGGTGCGATACCTGCCCCAGCGGTAGGACGTAGTGCCTCTCCGGGTCTTTCCTTCGAACATGTCCACTTCGCCTTGCTCGTGGAGCAGCTTCAGCGCCTCGCGGGCTTTGTTGTCGTATGGGACGCCTGCCTTGCGGGCTATCTCGGCGGTTGTGAAATACTCCCAGAGAGGTAAGTTACCGATACAGACTCTAAAGTAACTTAGCCTATCTTCCCTGCTCAGCTTAGGCACCCGAGGTGATACAGGTATATCCCCCCTATCCACCTGGGGACAGGTCGCACGCCACCCGAAGTTGAGCGTCCATAGCCGTGTCTTGCTCCCTTTGTTCGCCCCGCTCCGTAGCCGGTAATCGGCTACCTCGCGGACAGGGAAGTTGGGAGAGGCAGCGGCAGCGAGCCGCTGCATCGCCCGGTTGACCCGCATGTGACCGATGTCGATCAGATCGGCCACCGCGCGGCACGGGCCGATCACCGGGTTGCGCCCGTCGCGCTCGGCCTTCGCGATGAGACCGAGCAACACGGCAAGGTCGTCTCCGTCCACCAGACCCGACTTGATGACCTCCCTACGGAGGTTGGCAGGGGCGGTCTGGTGCTTGACCTCGAACGTGGGTGAGAACGTCTTCTCGGCCCACCGCCAAGCGCTGGAGAGCTTCGCGTCGGCCCGCTGGGGCCGGTAGCGGTTGCCGTCCGTGCAAAGGGACTCCAAGATCCGGCTGCCCGCAGCGGCAGCCGCGAACTCGGGCATCCCCCAGCCTTTGTGCATACACCGCAGCGCGAACGCACCCAACGCACCGAGCGGCTCCTTGCCGGACTCCCCGCTGAGCAGGCTGATGTCCTGCTCATCTAGCTCAGGTTGCCCGGTCATGCTGTGTGCCCTGGGTGGCTTGATCGAATCGTAGTGCGGAGTGCTGCGAGGTCATCAGCGCCGAGCAGCAGGAACGCGGATATCCCTTGCTTGCCGATGCTCTTGGTGGTCTCTCGGCGCTTCGGGTTCCAGCGTGCGTCGAACGTCACGGCATCTGTTTTACCCGCTTCGGCACCTACTCGGGCATGTGTGGAGGCTGCCGCACCCGAAACAGCGGTTGCTGTTGTTGGCGAAGGCCCGTTTCGGGGCTGCTTTGAGTTCGTGGCAGTCGTGGCACAACGGCCCTTGGCGGGCGGGGTCGCCGCATCTTCTGCACCGGCATCACTGAGCCCTCACCCCAGCTCGACGTAGTGGGCTGAAGCGGGGTCTGCTCTCACGACCCGCATCCCAGTTCCGTGTCTTGTGTCTGCCCCTGGTGCTGCACACCTGGCCGTACTGGCCCCTAGCGGCCACGCTGATGGCCGAATGCCTATCTGGGGTGTGCCCATGCTGGACACCCACGGAACCGCCGCATAGTGTCCAACTAGGGCCTATTACGCATTGTTTGACAGGGAGTCCACCCATGTCTTAGAGTTCAGATTGACAGATCGTCGAGAGCAGGGGAGTGCAGCAACGTGGGCCAGCGTGTCGGATACCAGCGAGTCAGCACCGTCGACCAGAACACGGATCGGCAGCTCGATGGTGTCGAGCTTGACAAGATGTTCACCGACAAGGCCAGCGGCAAGGACGCCAACCGCCCTGAGCTGGCTCGTGCCATCGAATACCTGCGGGATGGCGACACGTTCGTCGTGCACTCCATGGACCGCCTCGCACGCAACCTCGAAGACCTGCGCCGGATCGTCCGAGAACTCACCGGCAAGGGCGTACAGTGTCGAGTTCGTCAAGGAGTCGCTCACCTTCACGGGTGAGGACTCACCGATGAACACGCTCCTGCTCTCGATGCTCGGAGCAGTCGCAGAGTTCGAGCGGTCGATGATCCTCGAACGCCAACGCGAGGGTATAGCCCTCGCGAAGGCGGCCGGAAAGTACAAAGGCCGGAAAGCGTCTCTCACCGATGACCAGGCTGACGAGCTGCGTGCTCGTCTGGCAGGCGGCGAGTCTGTCTCGGGACTCGCAAGTGACTTCGGCATCAGCCGCCAGACGGTTTACAACTACGTTTCTGCCTGATCGATGAACGTGTAGCGAGGCAGGGGAGGACCAGACCGGCCTATTCCCGGTCTGGTTTTCGACGTAGGACGCGGTCAGGGTTCCAGCTCGTTGGGTAACCCCAACTGATCCAGCAGCAATTGCTCCTCGTACCAGCGTCGGTCCCGCTTGTGCTCTGCCCGGCTTTCGTCCTCCTGGAAACGGGCGGGGATGCCCGGCCCGAACGGATCCTCGAGATAGTTTCTTGGCTCGAACGGATCCACGAGGAGATACTTTCCTGGCTCGAACGGATCCACGAGGAGATACTTTCCTGGCTCAAACGGATCCACGAGGAGATACTTTCCTGGCTCAAACGGATCCTCGACGAGATACTTTTCTGGCTCAAACGGATCCTCGACGAGATACTTTTCTGGCTCAAACGGATCCTTGCGATAGTCGGGGGCGATCGGGGCTCGCGGTTTGTTCTCCCGGCCGTCCGATTCCGTTCTCGATTGCCCCAGCCCCTTCCAGGACTCCTGCTCCTTCTGCCACTGATCCTGGGTCTCGCGCCACTGCCATGCTTCGTCCCGGTACTGGTTCTCGCGGTGAGCACAGGCCTCGACCCCACCAAGCTCCAGTGCAAGCCGGTCGGCCAACGCGGCGACGTTGTCCGCCGGGATGTACGTCCTCCCCGACTTCACCAACAGTAGTCCGACATCGGTTAACCGCTTCAAGGTCCGGCTGAGTGAATCCGGCCGTGATCCGATGTAATCCCCGAGCGCTCGGGCTGTCGTCAGCCCAGCGCAGACCAGATCAAACAGATGGCCATGTCTACCGTGCAGCCCAGCACCTTTCTCGGTGCTGGGCACACTCCACACCATGTGAAGGGGGTCTATCCCCACACACACATTCTCTACGGGGGTTACCCCCCTTACTAATGGGGGAAGTATGTGGGTGTTGTCATCCGGTGAAAGCATGGGACTTCGCACCGCGAGTTTCACGACTTGCACGCGTTCCACTCGAGGTAGAAGCGCAGCCTTGTTGCCGACTGGCACGACTTGCAGGCGTCCAGCCTCCTCCAATCGCTTCAGCGACGCCTCCACCGTCTCCTTAGACAATCCAGCTCGAAGCGCAAGCTTCCGACTTCCCAGGGCGGTGTCCGTCCTGCTCTGCTTCAGGCAGACACCAACAACGGCGAGGAACACACGGCGGTCGGATGGCCCGGCCTGGCCCGGCCATGGGGCGAAACGCGCCCAGGTGCTCATCTCGATCAATCGACGCTGCGCCAACGGACCCAGCCCCAGGCGGCCAATGGGCTCCTCAGCCGCCCGTCGAATCGCTGAGCGGATTGCAGCCTCCGCCGAGCGGCCATCCATGCCGCCGGACTGCTCGTAGGCCATCGTGAGGACGGATTCCGGATCTTCCCCCAGTACCGCACAGAGCCGGACCACGGGTATTGCATTCTGCGTAAAAGCGTCGTTTCGCTGCCCATCACCGGCAGCGGTGATGAGACCAAGAAGCGCGTCCAACCGTGCACGCGCATCAGCAGTATCCACGCCCTCAGACCATGGCCCGGTTGTCTCTGCGATGCGTCGAGCCTCGACGGCCGTCAGCAACTCAGGCGTTGCCAGGGACGGCGCTACATCCCGGACCACCTCATATGTCCGCACAGCCCCGTCCGCTCCCCTGGCTCTGGAACCCGGCAGCATTGCGAACGAGGCGACCTCGATCATTGGCCGTCCCTCACCGTCGCGAACCAGCACGGTCGGGCTGATCTTGAACCCATCCGGCAGCGAGTAGACCAGCTGGAGCCCGAATCCATGCTTGCCCGGTGAGACAGTCCGAATCGTCCGGGTCACGGTGCTACCAGGGAACCGCTCGGCCATCAGATCGAGCGAGCCACCATGCTTCGCGTCGATGTCTACGACCAGCAGTCGGCCCGTGCCGTTCCGCATTGCAGTATTCCCGGTCAGCTTGTCCTGGTTCGCCCGAGATACCTCAGCCGTCCACTCCCCAGTTCCACGAGCAAGCTTCTTCGTTCCCGGTTGGCACGGAACCACCACACAGCCACGGGCCAGGTAGAAATCCAAGTGAGAAGGAGTGCCCGCTCCCGGCCGTCTGCTCAAGTTGCCCGTACCCCTGCCTAGGTTTGCGCCAATCGTGCCTTTTAGCCGTGACTTCTTGCCA
Organism: uncultured Actinomycetota bacterium; assembly: GCA_963784665.1. Lineage (GTDB taxonomy): Bacteria > Actinomycetota > Actinomycetes > Mycobacteriales > Mycobacteriaceae > Mycobacterium. Next base: position 35,027 of record CAWASA010000009.1, on the reverse strand, counting down.
AAGGTGCAGACAATATATTCGGCTTTCCGCGACTGAAAATCACGGTTCCGAGTCGTCTGGTTCGTCCGGGCTCGTCATGCCGAGGGTTCCCACTCTTTGGACCAGCCAGGTCTTCACACCACAGACACCCAGCCTGCGGAATCAGCCGTGTTGCCTTCGTTCAACAGCCAGGCACCGCCGCCCCCCGGCTTCATCATCGCCAGCGCAAGCGCTAGCACATCATTGGGGCAAACAGCACCTAGTGCGTCAGTTCTCATCCCGGTCACCGCCCCATATCGGACCTCATCAGCGTTACAGCGATGGCGCTGGGGGCTACTTCACATCGCTTAAGCCGAAGTAGGGCAGCGGCTTGCCCGCTTGCATTCGAAGAACACGGGGAAGCTCAGCAGCGGCGATCAAGAATCACCTGTGGCAGGCCACTCGCAAAGGCCTACTGGAGCGGTCCCCTGGCCGCGCAGGAGGACGGTTGACCGAGAAAGCGGCATACGTGCTGGACCCTGAGTGACGACTGGACGAGCATCTCCTCAGCTAGGCGATTATGGGAGCGAAGTGAAACCACACTTGGAAGCGAAACAGCACTCTAACGAGTTGTCTGTGGATGCCGTCTACCGCAACACGAACGATTGGCAGAATCCGCTTGACCAATTCAACTCGTTTTTTCGGTTTTCAGACGGTCGTGGCATCAACAACACCTCGGGGTTCAGACCCAAGAGCCGCAAGGGCGGACCTACCTCCATCACGGACTGCGGTTTCTGCGTACTCGTGACAACCTTCGGTGAGACGGAGTGGCCGGATTCATTGGACGCGGATACAGGGCAATTCACCTACTACGGCGACAACCGTAAGCCCGGTAAGGCAATCGCAGACACGTATGTCGGAGGCAATCGGCTGCTTGAGAGCGTATTCGCAAGTCTCCACGACGGTCACCGAGACGGCATCTGCCCCTTCCTCTGCTTCGAGAGTTTCCAAGGAGCGGATGGCATGTACATGCGTTTCTTGGGTCTCGCGGTCCCAGGTGCCGAAGGTGTCTCCAGCCTTGACGACCTCGTCGCAGTCTGGAGGCGCAGAGGCAACCAGCGATTCCAGAACTATCGAGCGACCTTCACGATCCTCAAAGAGGACACCGTTAAGCACTCTTGGCTGGAAGAGATAGTCGCAGGTGTCGCGCCGGCTGCTGCCACGGGCTGCCCTCCGTCGTTCTCACTCTGGGTCAAGAGCGGTAAATACAAGGCACTAAAGGCCGAACAGAAGGTCATTCCCCGGCCGAAAGCGGAGCAGCTCCCGAAAACAAAGCGAGAGTGGGAAGTGCTGAAGGCCGTTCTCTCCCTGAATAATCGGCAGTTCGAGCATGCAGCAAAGTCGTTGATCGAGATGATGGATGCACGGTACAGGGACGCAAAGGTGACCCGCGAAGTGCGGGACGGCGGGCGAGACGTCTTGGCGGTCTACTTGGTAGGCCACGACGATCATTCGATTGCGCTAGATGTTTGCGCCGAGGCCAAACGTTGGGACCCTGACTCATCGATCGGCGTCAAACCAATGATGAGGCTGATCTCAAGACTTAAGCACCGAGATTTCGGCATCTTCTTGACCACTTCATACTTTGAGAAACAAGTGCAACAAGAGTTGATCGCCGATGGCCATCCCGTCGTCTTAGTCGCAGGGGGCGACATAGCGCGAATGCTGATCGCAAAGGAAATAGAAGGCGAGGCACTGAATCGCTGGCTAGAATCCGTCCGCAATCGGGAGGGTGTTTGATGCGGGAACCGAGCAAAGCCCGACGACGTCTAACCCTGGCGTGGACGACGACGAACGCGACCGGGCGGAGCGGAGCTGCTGCCCTCAGAGGCCTCGATCCCTGTCGAGGCCGAAGCCATCCGAGCCGAGAGGCTTGAAGTGGCGCTCGACCTAGTTGCGCTGGGAGCTGGCGTTACAGAGCTACGGGAACCGCAGCTCTAACACGTATTCCTCCCCGTCCGGGTGATCGGTGACTAGCACCGATTCCAGGAACCCGATGGCCATCAGTTCCTCTACGGAGTCGGTCACTGCTTCCGGGTCGACTCCCTCCACCTCGGCGTCCCCATTGGCTAGTGCTGTCGCCACAACAAGATCAGTGTCGATGGTGTCTGGGTGGACGTTGATGGCTATCAGCCATTCGGCGGCATTCACAGCGGGCATCACTCAATCCTCTCGGCGATTGTCGCTCCGGTCGTGGAGGTCCACCGGATCTCATCCCCGGTTACCTCCACCCCGGCGATGTCGTTGTCCCGCATCGCGGTTAGAACCATTTGCCAGTCGGCCACGGGGCCCGTGGCCTTCAAGTGCTCGGTCAGCGCAAAGATGTCCCCGAGGTCCAGGTTGATATCCCTACCGGTGAAGTCCAAGCGGACGTTCATGGACCTGAGCCACACGTTGCGGCTCGTGACGTCCTGACGCGACCACCAGACCGCCGAACTTCTCTCCGGTCGGTTCCCAGGTCCAACCAGCGGGCTTTAGCGCCCGCCCGGACAGCTCCTCTTGCCGAGCCGCAAGCTCGGTGATCCGGTGGTTGAGCTTGACCCGCTGGGGCGTCCCGGCGCGGAACTCGCCCAAGCCGAGCAGGCCCACTAGATCCGACAGCGTGGCGTCTACCTCGGCCAGCTCTGCCGAGTGGTCCGAGCCCGAGTCCCACACCCGCTCTAGGCGTTCCGACTTCCCGAGCATGCCCGAGCAGGATGCTCTCGACCGTCTCGTCTGCGTAGTCCAGCGGGATCGACCTGTTGCCCGCACTGGCTTGCTCTTTGTACTGAGCCGAGGCACACCGATACCGTGGCTTGCGGCCAGGGCCCCCCTTGAGCCGGTAGGCCGGTCGGCCGCAGACCCCGCAGTGGACGATCTGGAGCAGTAGCCCGCTGCTGCGCTTCGTCGGTTCCTTGCGGTTCTCCCGGTCGGCCAGCTCGACCGCCAGACCGGTCGAACACCTCGCGGGTGAGGATCGGCTCCGCCCGGACCACCGGAGAGCCGTCGTCGTTGCGGACAACCGTCTCAGGTCCGAAGCACTTCTTGCCCTTGGAGTCCGCTAGCACGCGGCCCTGAGCGTCGTCAGCGGCTCCCTGGCCACCGCGTACCCGAGCAGCGTCTGGCTCGTCAGAGCGTTTCAGCCCCGCCGAGTGCCACTCGTAGCCCTTGACCTCTCGGCCCTGGTCCTGAGCAAACCGGTCCCTCGGGGTGGGGATGCCTCGGGCCGTCAAGTCGTGGGCCACCGCCCGGAGCGGTTCACCGGCCAGGACGCGCTCGACAACCTCCCGGATCACCTTGACTTGTTCCGGGTCTTGGACGAGACGCCACGTCCCGAGCTCGTCCTGCTCGGGAGGTATCCCCATGGCGGTATACCGCCCCGGTACTTGCCAGCCCTGAAGTTGTGCCGGAACGCCGAAGCGTTGCGCTCGCTGATGGCCGCCAGTTCCATCTCGGCCACCTTGGCCACGAGCAGGGCGATGATGTCGCCGAACGGCGCGGTAGGTCCAGGAATGACTCAGTAGCGCTGCACCAGCGTGACGGAATGCTCTTGGCACCAACGGATTAGGTCCGCTAGGTCCAGCAACCGACGGACTATCCGGTCCATCCGGTAGAACACCAGAACGTCGAACTCGTCCGAGTCGGTTCTTCAGCCAGTCCCCGAGCTGGGGACGGTCGAACGGGGATGTCGTCCCCGCCGACACGTCCAGGTCCTCGGCTATTCCGACGACCTCGTATCCGCGCTGGGCGCATAGCTCCCGGCAGGTCTGCAAGCTGCCGCTCGGGCGAGGTTGTAGCGTCGGTGACGCGGGAGAGTCGAACGACGATCAAGGCCGCATCTAGGCTAGCATGGGTGTAAAGCTACACGATTGAGTACTCGACCGTGGACATACCCGACTCGTCGGTCGCCAAGACCGTCACACGGGCCATAAATACGCGAAATAAGTTGATCATCAACGCCTTCCCTTCCTTTCACAGCAACCCTGACTGCAAGACATCACCGGCCAACCCGGCTACCACCGGAACAATGCCCAGGCACACGAACGCCGGCAGAAAGCACAATCCGAGTGGTCCGGCGATCAGCACTCCGGCCCGCTCGGCGGCTGCGGCGGCCGCTTGTGCGGCGTTGTGGCGAGATTCGTCGGCCAATTCGGCGACGCCGCCGGCCAGCGCCGCACCCGAGGACGCCGAACGCCGTGCCAGCCGCAGCAGCGCATCAATCTGCGCGTCGACTGAGCTGACCGGCAGATCTGGCGGAATCGACCATGCGACAGCGGGATCGGCGCCCAGCGCCAGCAGATCGGCAGCGCGGCGCATCACCCGGGCCAGCTTCGGCGGCGCGGATGGGGCGGCGGCGGCCGCGGCGGTCGACACCGCCATGCCCGCTCCCAGGCATTCAGCCAGCACGTCGAGACTGGATGCGACCGCCAGCGGATCGGGGCCATGCGCCGGCACCTGCCGCCGCCGAGGCCCACGGGCCGGTATCCCGGCACGCGCTCGCACCAGCGACGGGCCGGGGCCGATCCACAATGCCGCGGCCAGCAACACCGCCGCCGTACTCATGGCTCGGCTTCCGCTCGTGCCGGTCCTCGCTCGTTCCTCGCTGCGATCCTCACTCGCGGCCGCCTTCGCGACTCACGCCGCTACCCGATCGGTGATGCGGTCAGACCAAAGCAGGCCGCCGCACGCCAGCGTCGAACCGACGACCAGCAACCATCCGCCCGCGTGCCCGCTCAGCAAGAAACTCAGCGGTCGGGCCCCGATCAGTTGACCCAGCAGCACGCCCAGCACCGGCAAGCCCGCCAGTATCGCCGCAGTTGCGCGCGCGCCAGCCATGCTCGATGACACCCGTGCCGAAAACCGTTGCCGCTCAGCAATATCACGTTGAGCAGCATGCATCAGGGTGGCTATCGGCAGCCCATGGTCACCGGCCAGCTGCCAGAACACGGCGAGTCGATGCCAATGCGTGGGCAGGGCCGACGATCGCGCGGCGGCGCGCAGACCGGCCGTGACGTCGGCACCCAATCTGGCACGCGCCGAGACCCCACGTAACGACACCGCAACGGGGCCCACCGTTTCGTCGGCGGCGACGCAGAACGAGTGCACCGGATGGGAGCCGACTCGCAGTTCACCGACGAGCACATCGAGTGCGGTTTCCAGCGTTCGACCCTCGTCCATGGCGCGCCGGATACGCCGGCGGCGGCGGTAACGCAGGCCCGCGGTTGCGCCGACCACCGCGACGGCGAGGATCGTTGTCAGCGGCAGCAATACGGCGGCGGCACCCACGACACACACGGTGATGTAGCCAGCGCCGGGCCCGACCAGCAGAAGCCGCTTTGACGTCACCGGGGCGAGCCGGCGCCGCGGCGATGGCGGAAGAACCATGAGCGCGAGCGACACTAACAACGCACCAGCCATTGGGCCGTTCATGCCGGTATCCGGCTGCGCAGCAAGCTATGCAGATCCTTTGCATCGTCGGTCATCCCCCGGTCCACATGCCACACCGTCACCGCCCGGACCCGCCCTTGAACTTGGCGCAGTAAAGCGATCTCGCTGAGCCGACGTCGACCGCCGCGGTCCCGTGTGACGTGTAGCAGTACCTGGACGGCCGCGGCGAGTTGACTGTGCAGCGCCGCCTGATCGAGACCGCCGAGCGCGCCCAACGCCTCCAGTCGGGCGGGAACTTCGCCTGGGCTGTTGGCATGCACTGTGCCCGCGCCCCCCTCGTGGCCGGTGTTCAGCGCTGCCAGCAGATCGACCACTTCGGCGCCCCTGACCTCGCCGACCACGATGCGGTCGGGCCGCATCCGCAACGCCTGCCGGACAAGTTGGCGCACTGGTACTTCGCCGACACCTTCGATGTTGGCGCACCGCGCGACCAGCTTCACCAGATGCGGATGCCGGGGCGCCAGCTCGGCGGCATCCTCGACGCACACGATCCGTTCACTGGGCGGTACGGCGCCCAATATCGCCGCCAGCAAGGTCGTCTTCCCGGCCCCGGTTCCGCCACACACCAGGAAGGCCAACCGAGCCGCGATGATGTCGGCAACCAGTGCAGCGGCCCGGGGTTCGATCGCGCCCGCCGCGGTCAGGGCTGCCAAGTCCTGGCTGGCTGGCCGCAGTACCCGCAGCGACACGCAGGTGCCGGCGGCCGCCACGGGCGGCAACACCGCATGTAGTCGCACCGCCAACCCACCGGCCCCGACGCCGGTCAGCTGACCGTCTACCCAGGGCTGCGCATCGTCCAGACGCCGACCGGCGGCCAGCGCCAGCCGTTGCGCCAACCGGCGCACCGCCGCCTCGTCGGCAAAACGAATCTGACTGCGGCGCAAACCGTTTCCGTCGTCAACCCACACCGCATCCGGCGCGGTGACCAACACATCGGTAGTGCCGTCTGCACACAACAACGGTTCGAGGATGCCGGCACCGGTCAGTTCGGTCTGCAGCACCCGAAGGTTCGCCAAGACCTCGGTGTCACCGAGCATCCCGCCGGACTCGGCGCGGATGGCCGCGGCCACCACGCTGGGCCGCAGTGGGGCGGATTCGGCTGCCAGTCGCTCGCGCACACGTTCAATGAGCGAACCGGTCACGCTGCGCTACCGTTCTGCCGTGACCGCGGTACTGAGCCGGCACGCGGCAGCACGGCAAGCACCCGGCGAGCCGCCACTGCGAGCGCAGATCGCCGTCCTAATCGCAGACCACCGCGCTCCACCTGCTCGGCGAGTTGTGGCTGAGCCTTCACGGACGCCAGCAACGGGAGCCCGGTGATATCAGCGAGCTCGGCTGCCCGCAATCCTCCAGGCGACGGACCGCGGACCACCAATCCCAGGTTGGGATTGAATGTGGTCAGCGCCGGAGCCATCGCCCCGGTCGATGCGCAGGCCCGCACATCACATCGGCTGACCACGACGACGAGGTCGGCGGCATCCAGCGCGGCTTGCGTCGCATCGGTGAAACGACGGGGCAGGTCGCAGACCACGGTGACTCCGCCGCGGCGGCCGGCATCGACAATGGCGTGCACCGGCCCGGCGTCTGACTCGTGCGCTCGCCGAGTGCCGGACAGCACGCTGACCCCCCGGTGCCGCGGCAGGGCCTCGCGCACGGCTGACCAGTTGAGCCGTCCGCCTTCTAACGCCAGGTCCGGCCAGCGCAGGCCCGGCGCGGACTCCCCACCGACCAGCAGATCGATGCCGCCGCCCCACGGGTCGAGGTCCACCAAAAGTGCATCGGTGGCGGCCTGCGCCAGGGCGACCGCGAGCAAAGAGGCGCCGGCCCCGCCGCAGCCTCCAATGACAGCGATGACTTCACCGCGCAGCCCGTCGTCGCGCGACGATTCAGCGGATTCGGCGAGCTCGCTGATTAATTCGCGCTCTTGCCCGGGCAGCCGCAGCACCTGCTCGGCACCCACCGTCACGGCTGCCGCCCACGTCGCCGTCACGGCTTCGGCGACAGTCAGCACGGTCACGTGAGCGCGGCGCGGCAGCGCCAACCGCCCATACCGATCCGCTGCCGCCGCGTCCAGCACCACAGCCGCGGCCGCCGCCCACGTCTTCCGACTCACCGAAGACGCGCCGCCGGCATGGACCACCCGAACACCGACAGCCGCGGCGACCCGGTCCAATTCCTCGCGCAATTCCGGGTCCGTCAAGACCGCCAACACGCCCGTGGAACCCGCCACTTCGGTGCGGATGGTGCTACTCACCTGCCCACCTTGCGGGGCCGAGACGTTGGGACACCAGTCCCAAATGCGGAAATGTGGATAGAGACGCGAGTGTGCATAAACGCGCCGCCCAGCGCACGGATGACGCAATCCCCGCAACGCGCACGCAGCCTGGCTAAGCACCTATCGGCGAGAAGAAATTACCCTAGAAAAGGGACGACCCCCGCCAGGGGGGGAGGAGGCGAGGGTCGTCGTGTATCAGCCCCGGGGGGTCGGGCTGATACACCCTCGGCTCAGGCCGAGTACTGCTTACTATACACATGACAATCGGGAGTAACGCAATAGCTTCGCTATCGGAAAAACTCCTTGAGCCGCAAAAACACCGCTCACCCGCCGACCGCACTCGGCTGAGCGGCAGTTTTGGCTGTAAGGTCGCAGACCCGCGGAACCACCGACCTATGCTGGGTCGGTGACCGTCTTCGACTCGGCCGCGGAGCAGCAAACCTCAGCGGAAACAGCGGCAGCCACCGCTCCCCGCGCCCGCACCGCGGCCTTCTTCGACCTGGACAAGACGATCATCGCCAAGTCCAGCACGCTGGCGTTCAGCAAACCGTTCTTCAACCAGGGACTGCTCAACCGCCGCGCCGTGCTGAAGTCCAGCTACGCCCAGTTCATCTTCCTGCTCTCCGGGGCCGACCATGACCAGATGGACCGGATGCGCATCCACATGACCAACATGTGCACCGGTTGGGACGTGGAACAGGTCAAGTCGATCGTGAACGAAACACTGCACGACATAATGACCCCACTCGTGTTCGCTGAAGCCGCGGACCTGATTGCCGCCCACAAGCTGTGCGGCCGTGATGTCGTGGTGGTGTCCGCATCGGGAGAAGAGATCGTCGCGCCCATCGCCCGGGCGCTGGGCGCCACCCATGCAATGGCGACCCGAATGGTCGTCGAGGACGGCAAGTACACCGGCGAGGTGGCGTTCTACTGCTACGGCGAGGGCAAACTGCAAGCGATCCGTGAGTTGGCCGCCCGCGAGGGCTACCCACTGGAACACTGCTACGCCTACTCCGACTCGATCACCGACCTGCCGATGCTCGAAGCCGTCGGCCACCCCAGTGTGGTCAACCCCGATCGCGGCTTGCGCAGAGAAGCCGTCGAACGCGGTTGGCCTGTATTGTCGTTCTCGCGGCCGGTGTCCTTGCGGGACCGCATCCCGGCCCCGTCGGGTGCCGCGATCGCCACCACCGCCGCAGTGGGCATCAGTGCGTTGGCCGCCGGCGCGGTTACTTACTCGTTGTTGCGCCGCTATGCGTTCTAGCCCCGGGCCAGGGCCACCCGCCAGCAAACACGTGGAGCGCGCAATCCGGTGCGACTTCGCACTATTCGCAAAATTGGGCCTTGCTGTGTTAAGGGTCTAGTAGTACAAAGGAACCACGGAAGCCCGTTGAGGCCTAGGTCGATCCGGAAGAGAAGGTTCGATCTCCCGATTCGGGCACCCAGCACGGTGCTCGGCACCCACGCGGAGTCATAGCCGCGATAATGGCAGAAGTGTTGCGGGCCTGCGTAATTGCGAAAAGTGAAAGGTATCGACGGCCCTTTGGGTGGGGTCGCAGCCGGAAGCTCCGCAAGATCGCCGAGGCCAACCCACGTAGCCCCAAGATGCACGCTTGGTAACCGAGTTCCGTGTTGGCGGGCGGCGGACCGAATAGTTCGGGACGCCGCCCGCCTTTACATTTGTGGGCCCACGATCGACGCGGCGTTCCAGGCTTGTCGGCTACCGATTCGGCTATCCACTCGATAGCGAGTCGGCGATCGCCAAAGCCTCCAGCGCACCGGCTTGCATGGCCCGGCAACACAGCACCAGCCAGGCTCCCACGCCGTCCGGCGTGCCGTCGGCGAATCCCCGGGCAGCGTCGCGATAACCGGCGGGTTGGCGCATCCAACTCACCTCTGGCACACCCAATCCGTGCGGATCCAGCCCGCTGGCGATAGTCACCAACCGCGACACCGCGCGGGCCACCACGCCGTCTGCACTGCCGAATGGCTTCAGGGTCAGCAGTTCGCCGTGTGCCACCGCGGCAACCACCGGCGCCGGCGCCCGCGTGCGGCCGGTCACCAACTCCGCCAGCAACTCGAGACGCGGCCCTACCCCGGCATCGGCCCGCGGGCGACCCAGCCGATCGTCATCGACCTGGTCAGCCGCCGCCAGCACGTGCAGGCGGGCCAGCGCCTGCAACGGTGCCCGCCGCCATATGCCGACCAGGGGGCCGCCGCCGCCCTCCAGCGCCTGGGCCACCCGCAGCGCCCCGGCGAACACCGGGTCGCTGACCTGTGCGGCGTCCGCAAGGTCGCCCAGTCGCACGGGACCGCCATCCAGCACCGACGAGGCCCGGGCCGCGCGCAACGCCGCTTCGGCGGCAGTCACCGGCCAGCCCCGCAGGTTGGCCCGGTGGCGGTGGGCACGACCCAGCGCGTCGCGGGCCCGGTCGCTGGCCTCGGCGACCCCGGGGAGCTCCATCAGCGGGGCCAGCGGATCAGCCGTCACAGGGTGTCAACCTATCCCGGCGATACCGGGGACGTGCGGAATGGCATCTAGCAACTGACGCGTGTACTCGTGCGTGGGCCGGGTGAACAGCTGCTCGGTGGGCGCCTGCTCCACCACCCGGCCGGCGCGCATCACCAAGACTTCGTCGGCGATCTGGCGGATCACCGCCAGGTCATGGCTGATGAACAAATAAGCCAAGCCCAGTTCGGCCTGCAGATCGGCCAGCAAATCCAATATCTGCGCCTGTACCAGGACGTCAAGCGCCGAGACCGCCTCGTCACACACCAACACCTCGGGCCGCAGTGCCAGCGCTCGGGCGATCGCGACCCGCTGCCGTTGCCCACCCGACAGCTCACGAGGCAGCCGCCCCAACACCGACGACGGCAGCGCCACCTGGTCGACGAGGTTGCGCACCGCACGTTCGCGCTGCCTGCGATCACCGAGGCGGTGGATTCGCAGCGGTTCCTCGATGGCGCGAAACACCGAGTACATGGGATCCAGGCTGCTGTACGGATTTTGGAACACCGGTTGCACCCGCCGGCGGAAAGCCAATTGCGTATCCCGATCCGATGCATCGTCGATCGGGGCACCGTCGAAAACCACTGTGCCCGAAGTTGGTTGCAGCAGACCAAGCACCATCCGCGCCAGGGTCGATTTCCCCGAACCCGACTCGCCGGCGATCGCCAGAGTGCTCGCCCGGCACAGCCGAAACGACACGGCGTCGACGGCACAAAACTCCGCCCGCCGCCACGGTGCCCCACGGGACTCGCGGTAGACCTTGGTCAGTTCCGAGGCGACGAGAATATCGTCAGACCCTTCGGGACGTTCGGCTTGGTTCATCGTCGGCGGCCGGGTCCGGACCCAACTCCTGACCATCAACGACGGCGCTGCGGCCACCAGCCGTCGGGTGTACTCGTGTTGCGGGTTCTGCAGGATTGACCGCGCCGCACCGGCTTCCACCACCACGCCGCGATGCAAGACGACCACGGATTCGGTACGTTCGGCGGCCAGCGCCAGATCGTGGGTGATCAGCAAGACCGCGGTGCCGAGTTCGTCGGTGAGCTGCTGCAGATGGTCGAGTACCTGCCGCTGCACCGTGACGTCCAGCGCGGATGTCGGCTCGTCGGCGATCAGCAGCCGCGGCCGGCCCGCTAACGCGATCGCGATGAGCGCACGCTGACACATGCCGCCGGACAGCTGATGCGGGTAGCGGCCCGCTTGTTTCGCCGGGTCCGGCATGCCCGCCTCGGCGAGCAGTTCCACCGCCCGTCGTCGCGTCTGGCGATCAGACGTATTGGCCCGTAACGCCTCCCGGATCTGGAAGCCGACTTTCCAGACCGGATTGAGGTTGGTCATCGGGTCTTGGGGTATGTAGCCGATGGCACGGCCCCTGATTGACCGAAGCGCTCGGCGGTCGGCCGCAGCGACGTCGGCCCCATCAAAAATGATGCGCCCGGCGGTAATTCGGCCGCCCGGGGGAAGCAGCCCGAGGATCGCGGCGGCCGTGGTGGATTTTCCCGATCCGGATTCGCCTACGATCGCGACGGTCTGGCCGGGCATGACCTTTAGATCCACGCCGCGAACCGCGGCGTCATCGTCGAAGCTGACTTGAAGGCCTTCGACCGACAGCAGCGGCGAAGCTCCGCCGCTCATGCCCGCCACGCCCGTGATGCCGGATCCAGGGCGTCGCGTAAAGCGTCACCCATCATCATGAAGGCCAGCACCGTAATCGCCAGTGCGCCGGCGGGATAGAAGAGGATGGGCGAGCCCGACCGCAGCCGCGTCTGGGAGAGATTGATATCGCCACCCCAGGACACCACCGACGGCGGCAGTCCGACGCCGAGGTAGGACAGGGTGGCCTCGGTAACGATGAATAGACCCAGGGCGATGGTGGCCATTGCGATCACAGGACCCAACGCGTTGGGTAGCGCATGCCGCAGCAGCGTCTGAAATCGACTCAGCCCCAATGCCTTAGCCGCGATTACATAATCGCTGGCGCGCACCGCAAGCACCGCGCCACGTGCAATCCGGGCCACCTGCGGCCAGCCGAATAAAGCAAGGATAGCGATCACCGTCCACACCGTGCGGTGGTGCATGACCTGCATGAGCACGATGGCCGCCAGGAGCAGCGGCAATCCGAAGAACACGTCGGTGATACGGGAGACCACCGCGTCGACCCAGCCGCCGTAGAAGCCGGCCAGCGCACCCAACGCGCCGCCGACGACGAACACGACCAGGGCGGCCCCCAGCCCCACGGTGACCGAGGCCCGCGCACCGTAGACGGTGCGGGCGTAAATGTCGTGGCCCTGCAAGTCGGTGCCGAACCAGTGAGCACCCGACGGAGGAAGCAGGCTCTGGGCGGGATCGGCGTAGGTTGGGTCGGCTCCGGTGAACAACGCCGGAAACATCGCGACGACAAGGATCAACACGATCAACAAAGCGGCGACGTTGAACTTCGGGCTTCCGCGCAACCCGCGCCACGTGTCGCGCCAGAATCCACTCCGCGCCACTGTCTGCTCAGCCATACCGGATCCGTGGGTCCAGCGCCGCATACAGCAGGTCCACCATCAAGTTGGTGATCAGATAGATCAGGACCAGCACTGTCACTATCGACACCACCGTCGGCGCCTCTTGCCTGGCGACAGCTTGATACAGCACACCGCCGACGCCGTGAATGTTGAAGATGCCTTCCGTCACAATGGCTCCGCCCATGAGCGCCCCCAGATCCGCCCCAAGGAAAGTCACCACCGGAATCAGCGAGTTACGCAGAATGTGCACCGTCACCACGCGGGGCCGTGACAATCCTTTGGCGGTGGCGGTGCGGACATAGTCGGCGTGGGCATTGGCGGCCACCGCGGATCGGGTCAATCGCACTACATAGGCGAATGACACCGAGCCCAAAACGATTCCGGGTAACAGCAGACGCGCAAACGTCGATCTATCTCCCACGGTAACCGGCGCGATGCCCAACCGGACGCCGAAAACGAACTGGGCCAGGAACCCCAGCACGAAGATCGGGATCGCGATGATGATGAGTCCGGTGATCAGCACTGTGGAATCGAAAAGTCCGCCCTGCCGGAGCCCGGCGATCACCCCGAATCCGATTCCCAGCACGCCCTCGACAGCCAGGGCGATCAGCGCCAGCCTCAGGGTGACCGGAAAGGCATGTACCAGAACGTCACTGACCGGCAGACCGGAATACGCGCGACCCAGGTCGCCACGCAGAACACCTCCGAGGTAGCGCAGGTACTGCAGGATGAACGGATCGTCGAGGTGGTAGCGGGTACGCAGCTGCGCGGCCACCGCGGGCGTCAGCGGCCGGTCACCGGCCATCGCGGCCACCGGGTCGCCGGGCAACAGGAACACCATGCCGTAGATCAGCAGCGTCGCGCCGAGAAAAACGGGCACCATGACCGCGATCCGGCGTGCGATATACCAACCCATTTCTTAAGCCTTGACGATGTTCTCGTAGTCGGGCAGACCGTTCCAGGTGACCACGACGTTACTGACCTCCGGCGACCATCCGACCACGCTGATGTAGTCCCAAAGCGGAACAACGGGCATGTCCTGCAAAAGGATTCGTTGGGCGTCGTTGGCCAGCACCTCGGCCTGCCGCAGGTTGGGCGCGGCTTCGGCCGCCGCCAGCGCCGCGTCGAACGTCGCGCTGGAGTAGCCGACGTCGTTGGATCCCGCCCCGGTGGCATACAGCGGGGCCAGAAACTCGATCATCGACGGGTAGTCGCCTTGCCATCCGGCGCGAAAGGCGGTCCCGATGGTTCGATTGGTGATCTGGGTGCGGAAGCCGGCGAAGGTGGGCTGGGGTGCGCCGACTGCGTCGATGCCCAGAACGTTCTTGATGCTGTTGGCCACGGCGTCCACCCACTCCTGGTGACCGGAGTCGGCGTTGTAAGCGATCGCGTAGCGGCCGCTCCAGGCCGAGATCGCGTTCGCCTGCGACCAGAGCCGCCGCGCCCGGTCAGGATTGAAGTCCAATACGTCATTGCCCGCGAGGTTCGGGTCGAATCCCGGCAGCGACCGTGCGGTGAAATCGCGCGCCGGACTGCGGGTGTCGACGAAGATCTGTCGGCAGATTTGCGGTCGGTTTATGGAAGCCGACAACGCAAGGCGGCGCAATCGGCCTTCCTCGCCGCCGAAATGCGGGAGCCGCAACGGGGTATCGAGACTCTGGTTTATCGCCGCCGGGCCGGTGGTGACCTTATCGCCGAGGTCGCGCTGGTAGATCGGTAGCGCGCTGGGCGGAATCGTGTCCAGCACATCGAGGTTGCCCGACAACAGATCGGCGTAGGCGGTGTCCAGGTTGGCATAGAACTCGAACCTCAGGCCTTTGTTGTGCGGCTTGCGGTTGCCGTGGTAGCCGGGGTTGGGTCGCAGGTCGATCCGGACGTTGTGTTCCCAGGCCGGCCCGTCCGGGCTGTCGGCGAGTTTGTACGGGCCGTTGCCGATCGGATGCTGACCATATTCCGCCATGTCCCGAAATGCCGCGTCAGGCAGTGGATAGAACGGGCTGAACGCCAGGCGCGAGATGAAGTCGATGGTCGGGGCTTTCAGCCGAACGGTGAACTCGAGGTCATTGACCACGTGCAGACCGGACATGGTGGTCCGGCCCGGCTTTCCGTCGCTTGCCGAGCCGGCGACTTCGTCGAACCCGTCGATCGGGCTGAAAAAGCTTTGTTGCAGTTGGGCATTGGTGCTCAGGGCCCCGTAGTTCCACGCGTCGACGAACGAATGAGCTGTCACCGGCGAGCCGTTGGTGAAATTCCAGCCGGGTTTCAGCCTGATGCGGTAGTTGACATTGTCGATGGTCTCAATCGACTGGGCGACCTCCGCCGACGGGTGGCCGGCAGCGTCATAGGACATCAGACCGGCAAAGAGCCGATCGATGATCCGCCCGCCATTGCTGTCGTTGGTACTGGTTGGGATCAGCGGGTTCGGCGGTTCCGCAGCATTGGCCACTACCAGATCCGGGCTAAGCAGACCGCCGCCACAACCAGCCAGGGAGCCGGCCAGCGACGCGACCGCGAGGATTCCGGCAGCCAGGTGGGATAGCAAGGCCCGCATCCGACGCATGACATCCGACCCTAGGGCCTGCGGCCGCGCCGGCCATGCTGGGATCGGCTCGATCAGCCAGCGGTGAGGGGGTGCACCTGCAGTAGGCAGGCCTCGATGGAAGCCGGCACGCTCACCACATCGGTGGTGTCCGGCGGGTTGACAAGCAGCTCGGTGTAGGTGGGGCACGGGTTGCCGTCGGCGTCGACGGCCATGCCCTCGACGATGGCCTGCCCCCGGGTCGATAGCGAGAGCGTGACAGAAGGCGGCGCATCGATGCCGCCCGGCAATCCGCCCATGTAGCCGCGCAGCGTGGGCTGGGCATGAATGAGCGGGCCGCCGGCGCCCGAGTCGACCCCGGGGTATCCGGTGAGCGTGCACGGCTCCGCGCCGCCGGCCAGGCTGAATACCAGGGTCAGCGCGCGGTGGCCGACGGCGCCCTGAGTCGGGGAGGCGGTTATGGCGATCCGGTCCGACCAGCACGGCGTCGGCTGGTCGGCGGTGTCAGCCGGTATGGCCCATGCGGATGGCCCCAGCATGGTGGTGGCTGCGTAACTCGTTGCGGCCGCGGCAAAGCTGAGGACTAGTCGGCGGATGCACCGCCGGTGCGGTCCCGGCACACCGGTGATTATCCGGCATGGGGGCATGCTTTGACCTCAGATTCGAGCGCGCAGCTTCGGTTCGCCGGGCTAGGCTCACAGTCGGCCGACGAGCGGGACGCCATCGGCCAC
The DNA here is from genome assembly GCA_963784665.1 of uncultured Actinomycetota bacterium. Taxonomy (GTDB): domain Bacteria; phylum Actinomycetota; class Actinomycetes; order Mycobacteriales; family Mycobacteriaceae; genus Mycobacterium. The sequence continues at coordinate 19,018 of CAWASA010000009.1, read as the reverse complement.
CAAACGGTGCAGCCTCGACACAGGAGAAAGCCAGTGACCGCCACCGATACCGCAGGCCCGTCGTCGTATCCGCCGCCGGCGCAATTCGCCGAGCAGGCCAATGCGGGTGAGGAACTGTACCGCGAGGCCGAAGAGGACCGGCTGGCTTTTTGGGCCAAGCAGGCCAATCGGCTGTCCTGGGCGACGCCGTTCACCGAGGTGCTGGACTGGTCAGATGCCCCGTTCGCCAAGTGGTTCGCCGACGGGAAGCTCAACGTCGCCTACAACTGCGTGGACCGCCACGTTGAGGCCGGCCATGGGGACCGGGTCGCGATCCACTGGGAGGGCGAACCCGTCGGCGACAGCCGCAGCCTGACCTATTCCGATCTTCAGACGCAAGTGTGTAAAGCCGCCAACGCGCTGACCGGCCTGGGTCTGGTCGCCGGCGACCGGGTCGCGATATACATGCCGTTGATCCCTGAAGCGGTGATAGCGATGCTTGCCTGCGCCCGGCTGGGCGTCATGCACAGCGTCGTGTTCGCCGGTTTCACCGCCAAGGCACTGCGAGCCCGCATCGCCGACGCCCAAGCCAAGCTGCTGATCACCAGCGACGGGCAGTTCCGCCGCGGCAAGCCGGCACCGCTCAAGGATGCGGCAGACGAAGCCATCGACGCGGCCACTGCACCCGGCCCGGAGGGTCCCAGCCCCGTGGAGCACGTTCTGGTGGTGCGGCGCACCGGGATTGACGTGTCCTGGAACGACGATCGCGACCTGTGGTGGCACGATGTCGTCGACGCTGCGGCCCCCGAACACACCGCGGAGCCATTCGACGCCGAGCAGCCGCTGTTCCTGCTGTACACCTCGGGCACCACCGGCAAGCCCAAGGGCATCGTGCACACCAGCGGCGGCTATCTGACCCAAGCCTCCTACACGCACTACTACGTCTTCGACATGAAGCCCGAGACAGACGTGTTCTGGTGCACTGCCGACATCGGCTGGGTCACCGGACACACCTACGGTGTCTACGGCCCGCTGTCCAACGGGGTCACCGAGGTCCTCTACGAAGGCACGCCCGACACCCCGACCCAGCACCGGCATTTCGAGATCATCGAAAAATACGGCGTGACAATCTATTACACCGCCCCCACACTCATCCGCACGTTCATGAAGTGGGGACGTGAGATACCCGACTCGCATGATCTGTCCAGCCTGCGGCTACTGGGGTCGGTCGGCGAACCGATCAACCCCGAAGCGTGGCGCTGGTACCGCAAGGTGATCGGCGCAGACAGCACACCGGTCGTGGACACCTGGTGGCAAACCGAAACGGGTGCCGCGATGATCTCCCCGCTACCGGGAGTCGCTGCGGCCAAACCGGGTTCGGCGATGACACCGTTGCCGGGCATCTCGGCCAAGATCGTCGACGACCACGGCAATCAACTACCGCCTGGCAGCAAAGAGGGTGAGCACGTCGCCGGCTACCTGATCTTGGACCAGCCGTGGCCGTCGATGCTGCGCGGCATCTGGGGCGATCCCGAGCGGTACGTCGAGACCTATTGGTCCAGATTCGCCGAGCAAGGCTGGTACTTCGCCGGTGACAGCGCCTGGTATGACCCCGACGGCGCGATCTGGGTGGTGGGCCGCATCGACGACGTGATGAATGTGTCGGGGCATCGGCTCTCGACCGCCGAGGTGGAGTCGGCGCTAGTCGGCCACAGCGCGGTGGCCGAGGCGGCCGTGGTCGGGATGACCGATGAAACCACCGGGCAGGCCATCTGCGCCTTCGTGGTCTTATGCGCCGACTACAACGTGCACGACGGGATCGTCGACGAACTGCGCGTCGAGGTGAGTAGGGAGATCTCACCCATCGCCCGGCCCCGTGAGGTCCACGTGGTGCCCGAGCTGCCCAAGACGCGCAGCGGCAAAATCATGCGCAGGCTGTTGCGCGACGTCGCCGAAAACCGCGAGTTGGGTGACACATCGACCCTGCTCGATCCCGGCGTTTTCGACGCGATCAAGGCCGGAAAGTAGCTCAGGCCGGTAACGGCGCGAATCCCGCGCCGGGCCGATGTCTGCTGTTGACGTCGGCCAGAATCGAATTGAACGACATCACCACCGCCGGGGTGTGCAGCGGGATGTATTTGATGACGCAAGTCGGCAGGTTGTCGCTGAACGCTCCGTGGATCATCCCGACCAGCTGGTTGTTGACGGTTACCGGCGCCCCGGAGTCACCCGGTTGGCCACAGACCTGCATGACGATGGTGCCCGGAACCTGACCCATCCCCCAGGTGACGCCGCACGAATTGCCGGTCGTGCGGCCTTGCTTACAGGCGATCTCACCGAAGGTTGGATCCGGACCGATGCCGTTGATCAGAAAGCCGTTGTAGTTGGCCACCGGTGTCACCTTGGCCGGATCGAACTTGACGACCGCGTAGTCGAGGTTGTCGTTGCCGGCGACCATGGTGCCCAGTGTGCCTGCGTTTTCCGCAGCCTCGGCGGCGACCTGCGCGCCGGGACCCCCGCAATGCGCGGAGGTGAAGCCGATCAACTCACCGGCGGAATCGGAGCCGATGGTCGTCAGGGTGCACATCGTGTCCCCGTTGATGACGATGGCGGCGCCGCCACCCATCGGGATCCTGACATCGGCAGCTGCGGCGCGGGAAGGCGAACCCACCAGGGCCAGGAGCACGGCCAGCATGGCCGCCACAAAGCACCGGTGCGCCATCTGCACAGCACCACTCCCATCGATCGGCCGGACATCCGACCGGCTTGGCCAGTCTAATCGGCCAGGGCGTCTTGGTCGCGGTCGTGAGCGCGGTCGCACGAGCCGCCTACGGATGGCGGTTGGGCATAACGGATCGGAGGCGAAATACCCGACGGCGCAATGCACGTCACACAGCACACTGGCGCCCGGTCCGACAATGGCGTCCGCTCCGACACAATAACCCCTAGAAACTCTCAACATTGGAAATGTTCCGATGATGATCTGTTGAACGTGATTACGCCACGCATCATTCGTTTCCTGGGCGCCGCGGTCGTCGCGCCGTGGGCGCTGCTCAACGCACCCATCCCGGCCGCATCTGCCGCCTCCTGCCCCGATACGCAGGTGGTGTTCGCCCGAGGCACGGGCGAGCCCCCTGGCGTGGGCGGAATCGGACAGGAGGTCGTCGACAAACTGCGTTCCCGACGACCCGGTTGCTCTGACGGGCTGCAATTCGCCGAGCACAATCCCGCTGCGTATGAGGATGGCCTGGTTGACCACGGGGCGGACTCCGCCGCCGGTCACCTCTGACCCGTCGTTCGGTCGTGGTCTTCGGCTGGCCTCGTCTGGCATGGCGTCGCATGGCAACATAAACCGCGACGACAGCGAGCCGAGGGCAATGACCGAGAGGACCATCTGTGAGCAAAGTCGATGGCAAGAACGGTGTGCCCAGCACCCTGACCACGATTCCGTTGACCGACCCGCACGCCAGGGCTGGTGAGCCGTCGATCGGTGATCTGATCAAGGACGCGACGACTCAGGTTTCCACGCTGGTGCGCGCCGAGGTTGAACTGGCTCGCGCCGAGATCACCCGCGATGTCAAGAAGGGCCTAACCGGCAGCGTCTACTTCATTGCCGCGCTGGTGGTGCTGTTCTATTCCACATTCTTTTTCTTCTTCTTCGCGGCTGAGCTGCTCGACACCTGGCTGTGGCGCTGGGTGGCATTCCTGATCGTGTTCGGAATCATGGTGGTAGTGGGGGCCGTGCTGGCCCTATTGGGCTTCCTCAAGGTGCGCCGGATCCGGGGACCGCGGCAGACGATCGAATCAGTCAAGGAGACCCGCACCGCGCTCACCCCCGGCCACGACAAGGCTGCCGGCCGGGCCAAGCAGCTCGCGGAGCAGCACGGCAAGCACGAAAAGCCCGAAAGGGGTACTCCCGCCGATCCATCGGGTTGGTAGATGGCACCGCCAGATCCGTCGATAACCCGTATCGACGGGCCATGGCGCCATCTGGATGTGCACGCCAACGGCATCCGATTCCATGTTGTAGAGGCACTACTTCCCTCCACGGATGCGGCTATCCCGCTCTCAGAGCCGCCCACGGCGCGGCCGCTGGTGATCTTGCTGCATGGTTTCGGATCGTTCTGGTGGTCCTGGCGTCATCAGTTGCGCGGACTGGCAGGGGCGCGAGTGGTCGCGGTCGACCTGCGCGGCTACGGCGGCAGCGATAAGCCACCTCGCGGCTACGACGGCTGGACGCTCGCCGGCGACACGGCCGGACTCATTCGTGCGCTCGGGCACTCGTCGGCGACGCTGATCGGCCACGCCGACGGCGGGCTGGCCTGCTGGGCCACCGCGCTGCTGCATTCACGGCTGGTGTGCGCCATCGCGCTGATCAGCTCACCGCATCCGGCGGCGTTGCGACGGTCCACGCTGACGCGGCGAGACCAGGCTTACGCACTGTTGCCCACGTTGCTGCACTACCAAGTACCTATCTGGCCGGAGCGCCTACTGACCCGAGACAACGCGGCCGAGATCGAGCGCCTCGTCCGCAGCCGCAGTTGCGCTAAATGGGCTGCCTCCGAAGACTTTTCCGAGACCATCGGTCATCTGCGGATGGCAATCCAGATTCCGGCGGCAGCACACTGCGCACTGGAATACCAGCGCTGGGCGGTGCGCAGCCAGCTGCGCGACGAAGGCCGGCGATTCATGAGATCGATGTCTGGGCAGCTCAGCATGCCGCTGCTGCACCTACGCGGTGACGCCGATCCCTACGTGCTGGCCGACCCGGTCGACCGCACGCAACGTTATGCACCACAGGGACGCTACGTATCCATCGCCGGGGCAGGACATTTCAGCCACGAAGAGGCGCCCGAGGAAATCAACAGGCACCTCATGCGGTTTCTCGAGCAGGTGCACGGGCCCCGAGCGAGGTAAGCGCGGGCGCAGCCGAGCGAGAATCGAGCCCGCTCAGCTGACGCAGGCCCCAGTGGCCACCTGTTGAGTGTCACCGATCCTGGCAAGCTGACCGGCCACCTCATCGGCCGTCAACACGAAACCGGTGTCGGGGTCGTCAACAGCCGCACCGAACACGACACCGAGCACCTGACCGTTGAGGTCGATCAGCGGTCCACCCGAATTACCTTGCTCCACATCGGCCCTGATGGTGTAAACGTCGCGGGTAACCGGCTTCGGGTCCCGGTAAATGTCGGGGCCGCTGAGTCTGATCACCTCGCGAATCCTGGCCGGGGTCGCGGTGAAGTTACCGCCGCCGGGATAGCCCAGCACCACAACGCTCGTGCCGTTTTTCGCCTCGGTTTGGGCGAACGCCAGGGGCGGGGACGGCAAGTTGGGGACGGCGAGAATAGCGATGTCGACCGACGGATCGTAGGACACCACGGTGGCATCGAGGGGATTGCCGCTGGCGTAGACCTGGACGTTATTGGACCCGGCCACCACGTGCGCGTTGGTCATCACCCGATCGGGCGCTATCACGAATGCACTGCCCTCCAACACTTTCTGGCAGCTGGGCGCCAGGCTGCGTACTTTGACGACGCTTGGCGCAGTGGCCAACACCACCGGATTGTTGGCAAGGGCAGGGTCCGGTGATTCGACCGGAATCACCGGAGTGCGGCTGAACGGCTCCAGCACCGCAGGCAGACCCGAGGTGTTCAGCAGCGCCGACAGCCGCTTGGGCACCGTCTTCAGCCAGGGGGGCGCGACCTCGTTGACCTGAGCCAGCACCCGCGAACCCCGGACCGCGGCAGCCAGTTCCGGCTGGTCCTTGGACTGTGTCAGTGGCGTCGCCAACAACCAGGCCGCGGTCAACACCACAACGACTTGGACCGCCACCCCGATGACCGAGTCGATCAATCGGATTGTGCGGCTGTGGATCGCGCCGCGGACGGCCCGTCCCAGCACCACACCGGCGACTTCGCCGACGACGACCAGCGCGAGGATGAGGAACAGCGCAGAGAACAGTTTGGCGCGGGGCGCAGCGATATGGCTGACGATGTGGGGTGCCAGCAACACGCCGGCGATCGCGCCGAGCAACACACCGACAAACGAAAACAGCGAGCCCACCGCGCCCGAACGCCAGCCTGAGACCGCCGCGATGAAGGCGACCGACAAGACGGCGACGTCTAGCCACTGCGACGGGGTCATCGAATTCAGGTTCATCAGAGGGGCCCGCCCTCGTCGTCGACCAGTGCCATCGCCGCGTCCAACTCACGCACGTCGGTGGTGTCCCAGGGCTGGGCCCAGCCGGCGACGTCGAGCACCGCAGAGATCACCTGGCCAGTGAATCCCCAGACCAGCATCTCGTTCAACAGAAACGCCGGTCCGGCCCAGCGACGGCCGAGGTCACCGCGGTACACCATCAGCCGGTTGGACGGGTTGATGAAGGCGCGCAACGGAACTCGCGCCACAATCGCCGTTTCGGCCTCGTTGACGACGGTCACCGGGCCGGGATCCGGCGAGTACGCCAAGACCGGGACGACGTGAAACTGTGACGGTGCAATGAACGTCCGCTCCATTGTGGCCAATGGATGCAGCCGACTGGGGTCGATCCCGGTTTCTTCGTGCGCTTCGCGCAGGGCGGTGGCCACCGGACCGTCGTCGGTGGGATCGGAGACACCGCCGGGGAACGCCGCCTGGCCGGCGTGATGGCGCAATGTCGAGGCCCGCACGGTGACCAATAGGTCAACATCATCGGGGACACCGCCGTCGGCCGGCCCGGATTCCGGACCCGAGAACAACACCAGGACAGCGGCTTCGCGGCCACTGTGGTGCGGGCCGCGCATCGCTGCCATCGATGACGCAACCTTGCCGGTGATCAACGCCAGCACGTCGGCCGGCAGCCGGCGCCGGTACGCGTCCGGGATCGCAGCGACGTTATCGACCAGCGGACGCAGCCACGAGGGGCAGGCGTCGGGCGTCAGCGGAACCGTCCCGCGCCCGCGGGTGGGGTCCCCGCTGCGCAGGGGCGTACCCCCAGCACTCACCGGCGCCTCCACTCGATCACTGGATCCACTTGTTCGGGTTATCCCGTGTCATCTCCGACCGCAGCAGCGATCTCGTCGGCACTGTCGAAAGCCCGCGGCAACGTCTGGGCAACGCTACCGTCCGGCCGGAGAACCACCGTCGCGGGCATCACGTTTACCACGCGCAGCGCCGCCGCGATTCGACGACGACCGTCCTGCAGGGTCGGCAGCCGAACGCCCAGCTCGGCCAACCGCAGTAGCGCGGCCGTCTCGTTCTCGTCCTGATGCACGGTCACCACCATCACGTCTGACCCAACCCGTCGTTGATACTCGTCCATTGCGGGCAGTTCAGCTGTGCACGCCGCGCACCAATACGCCCATAGGTTCAGCACCACCCGGCGCCCGGCCAGCGCGCGGGCGACATCGACAACTGAACCGTCAGCGGCGCAATCCGCCGTCACACCGCGCAGTGTCGCGGGGCCAGGAGCGCTGCCAGCGGCAGGACAGGGCGGCAGGTTGGCGCGTTGGCGGGGACCCGCCAACGCGGCCGGAGTGTCGGCGTCGCGGTGTTCGCGGTCGGCCATGGTCTGCGTCGTCGTGGTCGTCCCTGTCGTCGCCGAATCATCGCGCAGCTGGGCCACCAGTGCCGCCGTCAGCGCCGCCACCACCGCCAAGATCGCGATGTGCCAGCGAGCCTTCCGGGTCGACGTCGGCCTCAAAGTAGGCATGCGGTCCCGCGCCGGTTCGGTTTTCAGGCCCGTGCTCAGAGCCCGGCCAGGGCCAGCAGGTGATCGGTTTCCGGGCCCCGCACCAGGGGCACCGCCAGCAGCGGTTCCGTGGGGCCCAGGCCGAAGGACGGGCAATCTTTGGCAATCACGCAGACACCGCACGCCGGTTTGCGGGAGTGACACACCCGGCGACCGTGGAAGATCACCCGATGGCTCAACATCGTCCACTCACTGCGTTCGATCAGTTCGCCGACCGCGTGCTCGATCTTGACCGGGTCCTTTTCAGCGGTCCAACGCCACCTGTGCACCAACCGCGCGAAATGGGTGTCGACGGTGATTCCAGGGACATCAAAGGCGTTCCCCAAGATGACGTTCGCGGTCTTGCGGCCCACGCCGGGCAGCGTCACCAGCTCGGACATGGTCGACGGCACCTCCCCGTCGAACCGTTCGACGAGGACCTGTCCGAGTCGGATCAGGGAGGCCGTCTTGTTGCGGAAGAACCCGGTGGGACGGATTACGGTTTCCAGTTCCGCGCGATCCGCTTGCGCATAATCCAGTGCAGTCCGGTAACGCGCGAACACTGCCGGCGTGGTCAAGTTGACCCGTTTGTCGGTGCTCTGCGCCGAAAGGATCGTGGCCACCGTCAGCTCCAGCGGCGTCGTGAAATCCAGCTCGCAGTGCGCGTCGGGAAACGCCTGCGCCAGCGCACGATTCATCCGCCGTGCCCGTCGCACCAAGCCGACCCGGGTTTCCTCAGACCAGCGCCGGGCGACGACGCCGCCGCGCACGGTTGGTGTCGACTTCGAGCGCCCGGACGACTTTGCCACTGTCACCTACGACAGAGTACTGATTTCGTGATCTCACTGAGACCCCGTGTTGATTCAAGGCCATGTTTACTCTCCTTGTGTCATGGTTGCTGGTGGCCTGCGTTCCGGGGCTCCTCATGCTCGCGGCGCTCGGTCTGGGGCGGCTGGAAGCCGACCTTGCCCGTGACTCCGTCACGACGACCGATGTCGATGAGTTTCTCGAGTATGCAGACGCCGTCGACATGCACACGCTGGCCCGAGAAGGCATGCCGGAGGCGGTGGAATACCTGCATCGGCGCCAGGCTCAACGGCTATCCGATTCCCCACCGGCCGGCTCCAACGCCGGACCACGTCACGCCGCACCGTCGTTTGCCGCCAGTTTCACCGACCATGGTGAGGTGGCGTTGCCGACGCGAATACACGCCCATTCGCGCACCAATCCGCAGTTTAAGGCGACTCGATACGTCAATCGTGTGTAGCGTTGGCACGTTGGACACAATGGCGTTCCTCTAGACTCATCACGCGAGCAAGGGGTTTGCCTGCCCGTAATCACATTTTTGGAGAGCTGAAGAGGCAACGTGGACGAGATCCTGGCAAGGGCAGGAATCTTCCAAGGGGTTGAGCCCGGCGCAGTGACCGCGCTGACTAAGCAATTGCAACCCGTCGATTTCCCGCGTGGACACACGGTTTTCGCCGAAGGGGAACCAGGCGATCGGCTGTACATCATCGTCTCGGGGAAGGTGAAGATCGGTCGCCGCTCGCCCGACGGCCGGGAAAACCTGCTGACGATCATGGGCCCGTCGGACATGTTCGGCGAATTGTCGATCTTCGACCCGGGTCCGCGGACTTCCAGCGCGACCACCATCACCGAGGTGCGGGCGGTGTCGATGGACCGCGACGCGCTCCGGGCATGGATCGCCGACCGTCCCGAAATCGCCGAGCAGCTGTTACGCGTGCTGGCCCGACGGCTGCGCCGCACCAACAACAATCTGGCTGACCTCATCTTTACCGATGTGCCCGGACGGGTGGCCAAGCAGCTGCTACAACTCGCCCAGCGTTTCGGCACCCAAGAAGGTGGCGCGATGCGGGTCACCCACGACCTTACGCAAGAGGAGATCGCCCAGCTGGTGGGCGCATCCCGCGAGACGGTCAACAAGGCGCTGGCCGATTTCGCCCACCGCGGCTGGATCCGCCTGGAGGGCAAGAGCGTGCTGATTTCGGACTCCGAAAGGCTAGCCCGCCGAGCGAGGTAGCCCGACGACGAAGCGGGACGAGGTGGGGGCACCTCCGGCTTGCGGGGGCGAGTTGGGCAATTAGACCTAAGCGCGGGCACAACCGAGCGAGAAATCGAACTTTCCCGCGCTGGCGTCGATTTCGGCGAGAGTTCAGCGCTGCAAATAGTCCAACTGCGCCTGAACGGACCATTCGGCGGCATCCCAGAGTTTCTCGTCGACGTCGACATAGACGTGTTCGACGACCTGGCGCACGGTGGCGTCATCGCCAATATCCCGCAGCGCTGCGCGCACTTGCTCCAGACGCTCCTGCCGGTGCATCAAATATCCCGACGCGACAGCTTCCAGGTTGGCCAAGTCGGGCCCGTGCCCGGGCAACACCGTACGCGGGCCCAGTCCGCGTAGCCGCCGCAGTGACTCCAGGTAATCAGCCAGGCTGCCGTCTTCCTTATCGATGACCGTGGTGCCGCGGCCCAGCACGCTGTCCGCGGTCAGCACCGCATCGTCGAGCACGAACGACAGTGAGTCGGCGGTGTGGCCGGGGGTCGCCATCACCGTGATTTTGAGGCCGGCCGCATCGATGACCTCACCATCGATCAGCTCACCGCCAAGACCGCGCAGACATCCGCTGCCCGCCGACCGCACTGTCGTGGCGGTCAGCTCGACCAGTTTGTCGATGCCGTCGGTGTGATCGCCGTGCCGGTGGCTGATCAGCACCAGCGCGATGCGGCCCAACGCGGCAATCCGTGCGATGTGCTCATCGTCGTCGGGCCCGGGATCCACGATGACCAACTCGTCGCTGCCCGGGCCGCGCAGCACCCACGTGTTGGTGCCCTCGAGCGTCAACAATCCGGGATTTTCGGCCAGCAGCACCGACGCCGTGTCGGTGACCGCCCGCAACCTGCCGTATGCGGGATGGGTCGGAGCCTCACCAGCCTCTGTCACGGCCGTTAGCCGACCTCCACGATCAACTCCACTTCCACCGGCGCATCCAGTGGCAGCTCGGACACGCCGACCGCCGAACGCGCATGCGCGCCTTTATCGCCGAACACTTCGGCGAGCAGGTCGGAAGCCCCGTTGACGACGCTTGGCTGGCCATTGAAACCCGGTGCGGAGGCGACGAACCCGACGACCTTGACCACTTGGGTCACCGCATCAATGCCGACCAGTGAGTCCACTGCCGCCAGCGCGTTGAGCACGCAGATCCGCGCCATCGCCTTGCCCTCTTCCGGGCTGACCGCGGCGCCGACCTTGCCGGTCCCCACCAGCTTTCCCGCTTGCATCGGCAGCTGACCTGCGGTGTAGACGAGGTTGCCGGTCCGCACCGCTGGGACATAAGACGCCAGCGGCGCGACCACCTCCGGAAGCGCGACACCAAGTCGCCCGAGCCGGGCCGAAGCACTCATCTAACCCGTCCGGTTACTTGGGGCGCTTCAAATATGCAACGTGCTGCTCGCCGGTTGGCCCGGGCAGTACGGCCACCAGTTCCCAGCCGTCGGCACCCCACTGGTCAAGGATCTGCTTGGTGGCGTGCGTCAGTAGCGGAACCGTGACGTATTCCCATGCGGTCGGTTGGCTCATGGGGCGAGCTTATCGGTCGGGTGTGAACCGCTCGGGGCAGGCCGGTGGCCGACGGAGGACTCAGCGCGGTAGGGCTAGCATGCGATGGTGGCAACCACATCTAGCGGCGGTAGTTCCGTCGGCTGGCCAGCGCGCTTATCGAAGGCCCGCTTACATTTCGTGACCGGCAAAGGCGGTACGGGTAAGTCGACGGTAGCGGCTGCGCTTGCACTGACTCTGGCAGCGGAAGGCCGCAAAGTCCTCCTCGTCGAAGTCGAGGGCCGCCAAGGGATTGCGCAACTCTTCGATGTCCCGCCCCTGCCCTACGCGGAGGTCAAGATCGCGACCGCCGAACGCGGCGGTCAGGTCAACGCCCTGGCAATCGACATCGAGGCCGCGTTCCTGGAATACCTCGACATGTTCTACAACCTCGGCATCGCGGGCCGGGCGATGCGCCGCATCGGCGCAATCGAGTTCGCGACGACGATCGCGCCCGGTCTGCGCGACGTGCTGCTCACCGGCAAGATCAAGGAGTCGGTGGTGCGTGTCGACAAGAACAGGCTTCCGGTTTATGACGCGGTCGTCGTAGACGCACCACCGACGGGCCGAATCGCGCGTTTTCTAGATGTCACGAAGGCCGTGTCCGATCTGGCCAAGGGCGGGCCGGTGCACTCGCAGAGCGAGGGCGTGGTGAAGTTGCTGCACTCCGAGCAGACCGCCATTCATGTGGTCACTCTCTTGGAGGCATTGCCGGTCCAGGAAACGCTGGAAGCCATCGAGGAGCTTGCGGAGATGGAGCTGCCCATCGGCAGTGTGATCGTGAACCGCAATATCCCGTCCCACCTGGAGCCCGATGATCTGGCAAAGGCCGCCGAGGGAGATGTCGATGCAGACTCGGTGCGGGCGGGGTTGGAGCTGGCCGGAATCAAGCTGAAGGACAACGACTTCGCCGGCCTGCTGACCGAAACCATCGAGCATGCGACAGTAATCGCCGCACGCGCCGAGAACGCGCAACAGCTCGAAGCGTTGAAAGTGCCGCGGCTAGAACTGCCGGCGATCTCCGACGGCGTCGACCTCGGTAGCCTCTATGAGCTTTCGGAAACACTTGCGCAGCAGGGGGTCCGATGAGTATTACGCCGAAAACACTTGATATGGCAGCAATCTTGGCCGATACAGCCAACCGGGTGGTGGTGTGTTGCGGCGCGGGCGGCGTGGGCAAGACCACCACCGCGGCTGCGATGGCGTTGCGTGCGGCTGAATATGGCCGCAACGTTTGCGTTTTGACGATCGATCCAGCCAAGCGGCTGGCACAGGCGCTGGGGGTCAGCGACCTCGGCAACTCCCCGCAGCGGGTGCCGCTGGCCCCCGAAGTTCCCGGCGAACTGCACGCGATGATGCTCGACATGCGCCGCACGTTCGACGAAATGGTGGTCCAGTACTCCGGACCTGGTCGGGCGCAATCGATTCTCGATAACCAGTTCTATCAGACGGTCGCCAGTTCGCTTGCCGGCACGCAAGAGTACATGGCGATGGAGAAGCTTGGTCAGCTGCTAAGCGAGGACCGTTGGGATCTGGTGGTGGTGGACACTCCCCCGTCGCGCAACGCGCTGGACTTTCTCGATGCGCCTAAACGACTGGGCAGCTTTATGGATAGCCGATTGTGGCGGCTGCTACTTGCACCCGGCCGCGGCATTGGGCGGCTGGTAACCGGCGCAATGAGTTTGGCGATGAAGGCGATGTCTACTGTGCTCGGTTCAAAGATGTTGAGCGATGCAGCAGAGTTCGTGCAATCCCTGGACGCCACATTCGGCGGTTTCCGCGAAAAGGCCGATCGCACTTATGCGTTGTTGAAAAGGCGTGGGACGCAGTTCGTTGTGGTGTCGGCGGCCGAACCCGACGCACTGCGTGAGGCGTCTTTCTTCGTGGACCGACTGTCGCAGGAAAGCATGCCGCTAGCTGGACTCGTCTTGAATCGCACTCATCCGATGTTGTGTTCCTTGCCGGTCGAGCGGGCGATCGACGGAACCGAAACATTGGAGGCCGAGACCGACTCTGACGCGGCGCCACTGGCCGCAGCCGTGCTGCGAATTCATGCCGACCGCGCGCAGATCGCCAAACGGGAAATTAGATTGCTGTCCCGATTCACCGGAGCCAACCCACACGTGCCGGTCATCGGCGTTCCGTCGCTGCCTTTCGACGTTTCGGATTTGGACGCGTTGCGCGCGCTCGCCGATCAGATCACTTCGGTTGGCGACGGTGCGGGCCGTGCTACGGCCCGCTGAGATGGGGGACCGACGGATTAGCCGACGCTTCGGCCTCTCCTCTTCTCGAAGAAGTCCGCCCAGGACACCACCTCGGGGTGTTGCTTGAGCAGGGCCCTGCGCTGCCGCTCGGTCATGCCGCCCCAAACCCCGAACTCGACCTTGTTGTCCAAGGCGTCTGCCCCGCACTCCTGCATTACCGGGCAATGCCGGCAGATCACCGCCGCCTTACGCTGGGCGGCCCCCCGAACAAATAGTTCGTCGGGATCGGTGGTCCGGCACAGTGCTCTCGAAACCCAGGCGATCCGTTCTTCGACATCGACGCTACGAAGTGCCCCTTGTGCAGCCGCAATGTTTGTTCTACGCGCCGCCGGCCGTGTTCCTGACACGAGCTGTTCCCTTCCTACCGGCCGCTAGTCGCGACCGCCCTCCTCGGGTGCAGATCCCCACCTGCGATCTACGCCACACTCTGCACTTCGGTGTTATCTGAATCTCACCGTCCGTCTAAGTTAGGTGGTCAGGTGCCAATTGCGCAACAGTCCGATAACGGTTTTTTTGGGACGGGCGTGCAGTCTCTCCCCGAAAGATCAATGTCCGTGTGATCTTGGGTACCCAGTTCGGTGCCTGACCAGGAACGCATGAGCAAAATTTGCTCGTTCGTCGATGCGAAGTCGCAATGCCGGTACCAGCGAAAGGTGCGTGCAAACGCACAGCGTGGCGGCGTGACTGCGGGCCGCTACTGTAGTAGCCATGTCAGACCGCCCCCCGGCCGCCCTCACGATTCTCAAACTTGCGGGGTACTGCTTGTTGGCCGGTGTCGTCGCCACAGCGCTGATGTTCCCGCTGGCAGGCGGACTGGGGCTGATGTCCAATCGGGCTTCGGAAGTGGTTGCCAGCGGCTCGGCCCAGCTCCTCGAGGGAGAGGTGCCGGCCGTGTCGACGATGGTCGACGCCAAGGGCAACACCATCGCCTGGCTGTACTCACAACGCCGGTTCGAGGTGCCCAGCGACAAAATCGCCAACACCATGAAGTTGGCGATCGTTTCGATCGAGGACAAGCGGTTCGCCGAGCACAATGGGGTGGACTGGCAGGGCACCCTGACCGGGCTGGCCGGCTACGCACGCGGTGACGTCGACACTCGCGGTGGTTCGACCATCGAGCAGCAGTACGTGAAGAACTACCAGCTGCTGGTAACCGCGCGAACCGACGCCGAGAAGCGCGCTGCCGTCGAAACCACCCCGGCGCGCAAGCTGCGCGAGATCCGGATGGCGCTCACGCTGGACAAAACCTTCACCAAGCCCGAGATCTTGACCCGTTATCTAAACCTGGTGTCGTTCGGCAACGGCTCGTTCGGCGTGCAGGACGCGGCGCAGACCTACTTCGGCATCAACGCGTCCGACCTGAACTGGCAACAAGCGGCGCTGCTGGCGGGCATGGTGCAGTCGACCAGCGCCCTCAACCCCTACACCAACCCCGACGGCGCGTTGGCCCGGCGGAACTTGGTCTTGGACACCATGGTCGAAAACCTGCCCCAGGAGTCCGACGCCCTACGCGCCGCCAAGGCCACGCCGCTGGGGATATTGCCGCAGCCCAACGAACTGCCTCGGGGCTGCATCGCGGCCGGAGACCGCGCATTCTTCTGCGACTACGTCCAGGAGTACCTATCCCGCGCCGGGATCAGTAAGGAACAGGTGGCCCGGGGCGGCTACCTGATCCGCACCACGTTGGACCCGGACGTGCAGGCCCCGGTCAAGGCGGCCATCGATAAGTTCGCCAGCCCGACCCTGGCCGGCATCTCGAGCGTGATGAGCGTGATCAAGCCGGGCAAGGATTCCCACAAGGTGATGGCGATGGCCAGTAACCGCAAATACGGGCTCGACATCGATGCCGGTGAGACCATGCGACCGCAACCGTTCTCCCTGGTCGGCGACGGCGCGGGGTCGGTCTTCAAGATCTTCACCACGGCCGCCGCGCTGGACATGGGTATGGGCATCAACGCCACGCTCGAGGTGCCGGGCCGGTTCCAGGCCAAAGGCCTGGGTAGTGGCGGGGCGAAGGGGTGCCCCAAGGACAACTGGTGTGTGATCAACGCCGGCAATTACCGGGGATCGATGAATGTGACCGAGGCGCTGGCCACCTCGCCCAACACGGCATTCGCCAAGCTGATCCAGCAGGTCGGGGTGACGCGCACGGTGGACATGGCGATCAAACTCGGCCTGCGGTCGTACGCCGACCCCGGCACCGCGCGCGACTACAACCCGGACAGCAACGAGAGCCTGGCCGACTTCGTCAAGCGGCAGAACATCGGTTCGTTCACTTTGGGCCCGATCGAGGTGAACGCCTTGGAACTGTCCAATGTGGCGGCCACGCTGGCCTCCGGTGGCGTGTGGTGCCCACCCAACCCGATCGACAAGCTGATCGACCGCAACGGCAATGAAGTGGCGGTGACCACTGAGACCTGCGACCAGGTAGTGCCCGAGGGTTTGGCGAACACACTGGCCAACGCGATGAGCAAAGACGCGGTGGGCGGCGGCACGGCGGCGGGTTCGGCCGGTGCGGCGGGCTGGACCTTGCCGGTGTCCGGTAAGACCGGCACCACCGAAGCGCACCGCTCCTCCGGCTTTGTGGGCTTCACGAACTACTATGCGGCGGCGAACTACATCTACGACGACTCAACCACGCCAACCGATTTGTGCTCTGCGCCGCTGCGCCACTGCGGCGAGGGCGACTTGTACGGCGGAAACGAGCCCGCGCGGACCTGGTTCACAGCAATGAAACCGATCGCCACCAGCTTCGGCGAGGTGCACTTACCGCCAACCGACCCCCGCTACGTCGATGGCTCACCCGGTTCACGAGTGCCCAGCGTCGCGGGCCTGGATGTGGACGCAGCGCGCCAGCGGCTCAAGGACGCGGGTTTCCAGGTTGCCGACCAACCTAATTCGGTGAATAGCTCCGCCAAGTACGGGGAAGTCGTCGGAACCACACCCAGCGGCCAGACCATCCCGGGTTCGATCATCACGATCCAAACCAGTAACGGCATCCGGCCAGCACCGCCGCCGCCACCGGAAGGTGCGCCGCCGGTGCCGGTCGGATCGCAGGTCGTGGAGATTCCCGGTCTGCCGCCGATCACCATTCCGTTACTGGCACCTCCGCCGCCGCCCGGACAGCCGCCGCCCTAGGCACTGGGGCGCGGAATACGCTGCCAGTCCGCGACCGGCAAGTAGGCTGCCTGCATGGCTGATGTTCAAGACCCGATTGCCCGGCTCGCCCCCGCGCGCGGGTGGTACCCCCACCCCGGGCCGCTTCGCAGCCCGCATCGTCGCCGAGCAATGCCCGTCCTGATACGCAGCGGCGCTGTCGCTCTCGGTTCGTCCATCGCCGGCATCGGGTATGCCGCGTTCGTCGAGCGCAATGCGTTCGTCCTGCGCGAGATCACCATGCCCGTTCTCACGCCGGGCTCGACACCCCTGCGGGTGCTGCATATCAGCGATCTCCACATGCTGCCCAACCAACGCCGCAAGCAGGCCTGGCTGCGCGAGTTGGCCAGCTGGGAGCCAGATCTGGTGGTCAACACCGGCGACAATCTGGCGCACCCCAAGGCGGTGCCCGCGGTCGTGCAGGCCCTGGGAAATCTGCTGTCGCGACCGGGTGTCTTCGTGTTCGGCAGCAATGATTACTTCGGACCGCGCCTCAAAAATCCGTTGAACTACCTGACCAACCCGAAGCACCGTGTCCGCGGTGAGCCGCTGCCCTGGCAGGACCTGCGGGCGGCGTTCACCGAGCGCGGCTGGCTCGACCTCACTCACACCCGCCGCGAGTTCGAGGTGGCCGGCCTGCACATCGCCGCTGCGGGCGTGGACGACCCGCACATCGATCGGGACCGATACGACGCAATCGCTGGCCCGGCCAGTCCGGCCGCGAACCTGCGGTTGGGTCTGACCCATTCTCCAGAGCCGCGGGTGCTGGATCGCTTCGCCGCCGACGGCTACCAGCTGGTGATGGCCGGACACACTCACGGCGGGCAGGTGTGTGCGCCGTTATACGGCGCACTGGTGACCAACTGCGGCCTGGACCGGTCCCGGGCCAAGGGACCGTCCCGTTGGGGCGCGAATATGCAGTTGCATGTCTCCGCTGGGGTGGGTACCTCACCGTTCGCGCCAGTGCGATTTTGCTGCAGGCCCGAAGCTACCCTGCTGACGTTGATCGCCAGCCCGATGGGCGACCGAGATTCGGCGAGTGACCTGAGCCGTTCGCAGCCAACAGCTTCGGTGCGTTGACCGATCGGACCTGGATCGCGGTCCGCAGCCGCTCGCGTTGCTGGACGGATAATGCGGTCCGGCTGATCCAGGCCGACGCGCGTCGCAGCGCCGACACGCACTTGCTCCGCTACCCCCTGCCGTCGGCCTGGAGCACGGGCGTCGATTCGTCGCGCTGTACCTCAAAGACGAGACGACCCATATCACCGGCAGTCTCAAGCACCGGTTGGCGCGCTCGTTGTTTCTGTATGCGCTGTGTAACGGGTGGATCGACGAGGGCACCACGGTGGTCGAGGCATCATCGGGTTCGACCGCGGTGTCGGAGGCCTACTTCGCGGCCCTGCTCGGCCTGCCCTTCGTCGCCGTGATGCCGGCTGCTACCAGCGCGTCCAAGGTGGCCCTGATCGAAGCCCAAGGCGGCCGTTGCCATTTCGTGCAGAACTCTTCTCAGGTGTACGCCGAAGCTGAACGCTTGGCCCGCGAAACCGGCGGGCACTACCTGGATCAGTTCACCAACGCCGAACGCGCCACCGACTGGCGCGGCAACAACAACATTGCCGAGTCGATCTACGAGCAGATGCGCGAGGAGCGCTACCCCATCCCGGACTGGGTGGTGGTCGGCGCGGGCACCGGCGGAACCAGTGCGACGATCGGCCGCTACATCCGCTACCGACGGCACGCGACCCGGTTGTGCGTGGTCGACCCGGAGAACTCCGCGTTTTTTCCCGCCTACGCCGAAGACCGCTACGACATTGTGATGCCCATGTCTTCCCGTATCGAGGGCATCGGCCGGCCGCGGGTCGAGCCGTCGTTTCTGCCCGGCGTCGTCGACCGCATGGTCGCGGTCCCCGATGCGGCGTCTATCGCTGCTGCTCGCCACGTCAGCGCAGTCCTGGGACGCCGGGTGGGACCGTCGACGGGCACCAACCTGTGGGGCGCCTTCGGCTTGCTCGCCGAGATGGTCGCCGAAGGCCGCAGTGGTTCGGTGGTCACGCTGCTCGCCGACAGCGGTGACCGCTACGCCGACACCTACTTCGACGACGAGTGGGTCAGCGCGCAGGGACTCGACCCGACCGGACCTGCCGAGGCCTTGGCCGCGTTCGAGCGCTCCTGCCTTTGGAAGTGAACAGCAGCACCGCGATTTGGCCAGCTGATGGACCGGTGCGATAGGCTGTCGGAGCTTCAAGCGGGGTGTGGCGCAGCTTGGTAGCGCGCTTCGTTCGGGACGAAGAG
>CAWASA010000008.1:0-97744 GCA_963784665.1 uncultured Actinomycetota bacterium | reverse complement strand
GCCGTGGGTTCGAATCCCGCCACCCCGACCCAGAAACGATCAGGTCAAAGCCGCTACTCGCGCGTGCGCCTACTCCTCGGCGTGAGAGGTGAATCGGGTGAGCAGATCTCTCAGCTGCTCGGCCTCGCCGGGCTCCAGTACCGAAACCAGGCGCTCAGCCAGTGGCTCCGCGGCCACGTGAGCGGCGTCGAAGAGCTCAAGGCCCTTGGGGGTGATCTCCACCGCCCGCACCCGCCGATCCCCCGGAACGGACTTGCGCACTGCCAAGCCTTTGCGCTCCAGGTCGTCGACGACCCGCATGATCCCCGCCTTGTCCGAGCCCGTCGCTTCCACCAGGTCCCGCTGCTCCGTGGGCCCGCGATTGACCAGGACGAGCAGCACGGCAAAATGTCGCAACTCGATGCCGAGCGGTCGAAGCGCTTCCGTCATCACTGCTGCCGCGCGCCAGTGCGCCCGGCGCAGCAGCAACCCGAGAGCGAAAGGCGAGGGATCTCCGGGGCGGTCGGTCGCCCGTGATACGGCGTTCACGGAGCCGGTTGATAGATCTCGTCGGCGGCTACTGGGGCGACACCGAGTTCGGCCGCGACCGTCTCGATTGCTTGCTGCGCGACGTTGAGGTCCACCTGGCCGTCGGGGGTGAAGTACGGTCCGATGTAGCGCTCGTAGTGCCGCTGCACTTCATCACGCGTCAGTCGGTTGAGGAACGAGGCGATGTAGTCGACGGCCAGGTGGGGCTGTTCGGCGATCGTCCGCAGGGCCCGCTGGTTGGCCCGCACCAGCGCCTGCAGCGCGGGGCTGTCCACCGGGACATGGGCGGTGTCCACCGCGATTCCCACGGTGGGGATCTGGAAGTGATCGCCGACCCAGGCCAGCAGGTGAAACCCTTCTTCCTCGGCGACCTGTTCGGGTGAGAGCGTGCTGCCCACGTAGGCGGCGTCGATCGAGCCGTCCCGAAGCCGTCGCAGGTCCATCTGGTAGTCGCCGGGAGCGCGCACCACACATTCCAGGTCGCGGTCGGGGTCCAGGCCGTGCTTGCGCAGGACGATCCGGGCGAAACAACCGGGGGCCGTATGGGCGGCGTGGACCGCCAGCCGGCACCCGCGAAGATCCGCCATGGACGTCACCTCGGCGCTGCCGAGAAACCAAAACAGCGGACGATGAGTGTTGACGCTGAGCACTTTCCAACCGATGCCGTCGGTCAGCCGCGACAACAAGGCCCGGCCCAAACCGATCGTCGCGCCGCGGCGCACACGCTCCGTTTCCCAGCCGACCCCGTCGCGGATGGCGACGTGGACACCTTCATCCACGTAATAGCCCTCCTGGTCGGCGACATGAGCGACCAGTTCCTCGTGGATACCACGCCCGACATAGGCCAGGTCGATCGTGTGCACGGCCAAAACCCCTTACTAAATCCGCTGCCTACTGTTGCGGCGCAATTGGTTTCAATCCATGGCGAGGCCGCCGTTGACCGGAAGGTAGTGGCCGGTGGTGAAACCGGAATCCTCGCTGGCCAAGAACGCCACCGTCTTGGCCACCTCGTCGGGGCGCACGAGGCGCCCCATGGGGTTGTTTGCGCCGAGTTGACGCACCTGCCCGGTCGTCAACTGCCCGGTCACCTTTGTTTCGTCCACCGTGGCGGGCGCGACAAGGTTCGCGGTGATCCCGTGCGGCGCCAGCTCGAGTGCGACGTACCGGACGAACTGGTCCAGTGCGGCTTTGGCGGTGCCCAAGGTGATCATCCCGTCGCGGGGCCGGCGGGACAACCCTGTGCTGAGATACACCAGCCTGCCGTAATCTCGGGAGATCATCCCGGGCACAACAGCTTTCGTGATCAGAAATGCGGCACGCAGCTCCCGGTCCAGCTTGCCGCCGAGCTGCTCCCAGCTCACATCCACGAACGAGGTCACATCAAAAGGGATCAATGCGTTGTGCACGAGCACGTCCACCCCGCCCCACCGCTGTTCGGTATCGCGCGCCATTGCCGCGACATCGTCGGGTGCGGTGACATCGGCCCGAATCGCCACGGCCTCACCGCCAGCCGCGGTCGCAGCCTCGACCACCTCAGCTGCCTGTTCGGCACTGGACCGGTAATTGACGACCACCCGGTACCCGCGTTCGGCGAGGACCAGTGCGGTCGCCGCGCCGATTCCCCGGCTGGCTCCGGTGACTACCGCAACACGACGTGTCATTGATATCTCCCTCCCTGGCCGCACGCGCCAACCCCCGCGGGGAGGCGAGTACTAACCATCGACGAACGTGACTGTCTCGTCGAGCGGGGCGCGGCCCGTGCGGATGTAACTCACCGTGGGGTCCTCGTACCCAATCGACATGCCGCAGAAGAGCATGAGTTCATCCGGGGGCGACACGATCTTCGCGACTGTCTTACGAACCTGCGACCACGCCATCTGCGGGCAACTGTGCAGCCCTTCGGCTCGGAGCAGCAGCATGACGGTCTGTAGATACATGCCGACGTCGGCCCATTGGGGCCGGCCCAGGTCGCGGTCGATGTAGCAGAACAGGGCGGCGGGCGCGCCGAAACAATCCCAGTTGGCGATAGCCGCCCGCTGACGTGCCTCCCAGTCCTCGCGCGCAATGCCGAGTGCGCTATAGCGCTCCTTGCCGAAAGCGGATCGGCGCTCACGGTAGGGGGACTTCAGAATCGACGGGTACATCTCGTACTCCCGCTCGTCCCAGGAGACACCGGCGGCCACGCGCTCGACGGCACGTTTCTTGAGCTCGGCCAGCGGCGCGCCGGTCAGCGCGTAGCTGTGCCACGGCTGGAGGTCCGATCCGGACGGCGACCAAGCCGCGGCGGACAGCACGCGCTCCAGCACCTCCCTCGACACCGGCTCGTCGGTGAATCCGCGCACCGCTCGTCGGGTTGTGACTGCCTCATAGACGTCCATGGGTCTGCCGCCTGCCATCCGTTACGTTTCAAACCATATCATACAATACTGTATTGAACGATACTATTCCCCCCTCGGCAACCCCGGCCAGGCAACCAGACCTGCCTATGCGGTAACCAGGCTGTTCATGGAGAGCGGCGTCCCGAAGTAACCGACTTGGGGATCGACGACGACGGTCTTGGCCTCGCCTTGGCGGGCCAAGACTTCGCGGGCCATCTGCTCGAACGAGATCTTCTCAGGCCCTCCGAAATTCTCGATGCCACCCAGTGGTTCGCCTTCTGCCACACGGGCGACCTCGGCCGCGAGTTCGGCGGCGGCGATGGGCTGGATCAGCGCGTCCGGCACGCGCACTTCGTCGCCGACCGTCATCGACGCTGTGATCGCGTCGGCGAATTCCGCGAACTGGGTGGCGCGCACGATCGAATAGGGAATCTCCGATTCTTCGATGAGCTTCTCCTGGGCGACCTTCGCCCGCAGGTACCCGCTCTTGGGAAGCTGATCGGCACCAACGATCGACACCGCGACATAATGCCCAACGCCGGCGGCCTTCGCGGCAGCCTCCAAGTTAGCGGTCGATTTTGTGAAGAACTCCAGCGCGGGATCGTCGTCGAATGAGGGTGAGTTGGACACGTCAACAACCACGTCGGCACCGGTTAGAGCCTCGGCGAGACCTTCCCCGGTAATAGTGTCGACGCCGGCCTTAGGCGACGCTGCCACCGCCTCGTCGCCGTGGTCCCTCAGCTTGTCAACCACTTTTGACCCGAGGACCCCTGTGCCACCAATCACGACGATCTTCATGATTTTTCCCCTCAGAATCTCTGCAGGGGCGTTGGCAGCCGGCCCGGTCACAAGTGAAGACCTGCGTGCACGCCCACAGCTTTACTTGGTGATCCGCGATATTCGCGTAGAACCACACTAACGCCGTCCGTGGCGGGTTCCACAGTGAAGATTGCTACAAAAATCCCGCGACTTCGAACCAATCAGGAGATCGCCGCCGGTGCCTTGCAAGGGCTCGCGTCTTGCGGCCTGATTCGATACCTGTTTATATAGAGGGATGTCGAATCAAATGGGCTGCTGCCCGGCGCTGGGGGCGGCGGCCCTCGGCGAGCCGCAGGCAGCGGAGTTAGCGGCAATGTTCAAGGCGCTGGGCGACCCGGTGCGCCTGCGGCTGTTGAGTCTGATCGCCAGCCACCCCGGCGGTGAGGCCTGTGTATGTGAGATCTCGGCAACCTTCGACGTCTCCCAGCCAACGATTTCTCATCACCTCAAACTGCTGCGCTTAGCCGGGCTGCTGGACTGCGACCGGCGGGGCACTTGGGTGTACTACCGGGTGATTCCCTCTGCATTGCAGCAGCTTTCGTCAGTCCTACATGTCGACGACGACCTCGCGGCGACCACAGCGGGGTTCCGATCGTGACCAATGCCCCGACGTCGGTCTCCGCCTCAGCCGCGGTCGTGACCCGGCTTTCGACTCTGGACCGCTTCCTGCCGGTATGGATCGGGGTGGCGATGGCCGCGGGTCTATTGCTGGGACGATTTGTCCCCGGTCTCGGATCGGCTTTGAGTGCCGTTGAACTCCAAGGCATTTCACTTCCGATCGCGGTCGGCCTGCTGGTCATGATGTATCCGGTGCTGGCCAAAGTCCGGTACGACCGGCTCGACGAGGTGACCGCTGACCGCAAGCTGATGGTGTCGTCTTTACTGCTGAATTGGCTGATCGGGCCCGCTGTGATGTTCACCCTGGCCTGGCTGCTGCTCGCGGATCTACCGGAGTACCGCACGGGGCTGATCATCGTCGGGCTGGCCCGTTGCATCGCCATGGTCATCATCTGGAATGACCTGGCCTGCGGGGACCGCGAAGCCGCAGCCGTGCTGGTGGCGTTGAACTCGTTTTTTCAGGTTGTCATGTTCGCCGCACTGGGCTGGTTCTACCTGTCGGTGCTGCCCGGCTGGCTGCACCTGCCTCAAACTGGCATCGATGTCTCCCCTTGGCGTATCGCCAAATCCGTGCTGATCTTCCTCGGCATTCCGCTGCTCGCCGGATACCTGTCGCGCCGACTGGGTGAACGGGCCAAGGGCCGCCACTGGTACGAGACGACGTTCCTGCCCCGTATCGGGCCGTGGGCGCTGTATGGGTTGTTGTTCACCATCGTCATCTTGTTCGCCTTGCAGGGTCACCAAATCACCTCCCGGCCATGGGATGTGGCCCGGATAGCGGTGCCACTGCTGGCGTACTTCGCGATCATGTGGGCCGGCGGATATGCCCTTGGATTCGCGCTGCGGCTCGGGTATGCCCGCACCACCACCCTGGCGTTCACCGCCGCCGGCAACAACTTCGAACTGGCCATCGCGGTGACGATTGCCACCTACGGCGTCACCTCCGGGCAAGCCCTGGCCGGGGTCGTCGGACCTTTGATCGAAGTACCAGTGCTGGTCGGGCTGGTCTACGTGTCCCTAGCCTTGCGTACCCGGCTGTTCCAACCGAATCCGACTGAGGAGCCCCTAGCTCATGGCTGACAAACCCAGTGTCCTGTTCGTCTGCGTGCATAACGCCGGACGCTCGCAGATGGCCGCCGCCTTGCTCAGCCACCTGGCCGGAGACCGCATCGAAGTCCGCTCCGCTGGAACCGAACCCGCGGATCAGATCAACCAAGTCGCCGTCGCCGCCATGGCCGAACTCGGCATCGACATTGCCACCGCCAACCCCAACATCCTCACCAGCGACGCGGTTCGAACCAGCGACGTCGTGATCACCATGGGTTGCGGTGACGCCTGCCCCTACTTCCCCGGAGTGTCCTACCGCGACTGGAAACTGCCTGACCCCGCGGGACAGCCCCTGGCAACCGTGCGCGCCATCCGCGACGACATCGCCGACCGCGTCCGGACTTTGATCACCGAACTCCTGCCTACGACCACAACCGCTTAACCCACGCCCGGAGAAAGGACCCACCATGTCGCGCGTGCAGCTAGCCCTCAACGTCGATGATCTCGACGAGGCAATCACGTTCTACTCCAAGCTGTTCAACACCGAACCAGCTAAGGTCAAGCCCGGCTATGCCAACTTCGCGATCACCGAACCACCACTTAAACTGGTGCTGCTCGAGAACCCGGGCCATGGCGGCACGCTTAACCACCTCGGCGTCGAAGTGGAGTCCAGCGAGAAAGTCCACGACGAGATCGCCCGCCTGACCAGCGAGAGCATGTTCGCCGAAGAAGAGCTCGGTACCACGTGCTGCTTTGCTACCCAGGACAAGGTGTGGGTCACCGGCCCCGCCGGAGAAAGGTGGGAGATATACACGGTCCTTGCTGATTCCGAGACATTCGGCACCAGCCCCGACCTGCTCGCCGCCGATCCCACGCATGGGTGCGCCTGCGGTGCCACCGACGACGCCGACGAAACATCGCCGACAACGGCCTGTTGCTGACCTGACACCGTCAACTAAAAGAGTGTTGTCTCATGACGGTGTTGCGGAGTGTGTGAACGCGAATGGGCGCAAGCCTGAAGCGCGCCAACGTTACTGGTGAGGGCGGTTGAGAACGACCCACAAGGAGGCAGCCGGCGACTTCACTGGCGCGTCATTCATGTTCGCGCGCTATAGCGAAGGCTTCAGGGGTCGGAACCGCACTCTGGTGCCGTAGCGGGGCGCCAGCATGATGGAGCGCCGTACGATCTTCTCGGGTTTCTCGTCGACGGCGCTGAACTCCCCCTCGCGCAGCAGTGCGTGGAGCACGGTGATCAACTCCCGCATGGAAAAGCTTGCGCCCAGACAGCGTTTGGCACCGCCCCCGAACGGAACCCATGCGTAGGTTTGCGGTCGGGTGCCGAGGAAACGCTCCGGGCGGAACTCGTTCGGATGCTCGTAAATGTGGGGGTTGCGGTTAATTGCGATGATATGCACGACGATTCGCGTGCCGGCATCCACGTAGTAGCCCCCGATGGGAAATGGTTGCGCCGCAACACGGGCCGTAAATGGTGCAGGAGGGCGTATCCGCAAAGTCTCGTTGATCACCGCGGTCGTGAAAGCTTCCTCGCCGCTCAGGGCGTCGGACTGTACGCGTCGCAACGCATCCGGATGGTGCAGTAGAAGGTCGAAGACCCATGCCAAGGTTGTTGCGGTGGTTTCGTGGCCCGCCAGCATCAGGGTGATCACATCGTCGCGAATTTCGCTGTCTGACAGCCGATCTCCGTCATCTCCACACGCGCACATCAGCAACGCCAAAATGTCGTGTTGCTCGTTCAGGCGGGGATCGTTTCGGCGTTCGGCGATGAGCGGCATGACGACGTCGTCAATGTCCTTGTTGGCATGGGCACGCTGCGGCCAGATCCGCAATGCACCCGCGCGACGCAGTGCGTAGCGGACCGTCAATTGCTCTGAAACACCAAGATTCAACAAACGTTCGAACGGCCGGCCCAATCGCCGCACTTCGTCGGGATGGTCGACTCCGAAGATCACCTTGACGATCACATCCAGCGTCAGCGCCCGTGCTGCCTTCAGCATCTCGAACGGGCGGTCAACGGGCCAGCTGTGCATTGCCGTGCGGGCGGAGTTCTCCATGATCGGCACGTAACTGCTCAGCGCCGCGCCGTGCAGTGCAGGTGTCAAGAGTTTGCGCCGTCGAAGATGCTCCGGCTCCTCTTGGACAAACATCGATCTGGACCCATAAATCGCCGCAGCGGGTCCCACTCCTGCTCCCCCGAGTAGGACGTCTGCGGGAGCGCTGAAAACCTGCTTTGCCAGCTCTGGGTCGGACACGATCGCGACGCTGCCCAAGCTGAGGATGGGCATCGTCATTATCGGTCCGTATCGGCGTATGAATCGCAGCATCCGGCGCTCGCCGCCGACAAGATAGGCAATCGCGTACGCTGCGGCGCAAGCCGAACGAAGCATGCGCGGAGCGGGTAAGCCGGGTGGACGGCTCAAGGCATCCGGCGTGCCTTCCCGGCGAATTGCGGATGCTGCCACGCTGACGACAGAAACACGGCGTTTCTGCTCGGTCAAGCTGCGGTTAACGCGAGTTGCTCAAACGGCACCCCGATATCGGGGATCTGACCCCGGGTTGGCGGCGTTTACGCGCAGTCGGCGCAGATCGGAAGCCCGGAGCTGGTGCTGGACAACCGGCCGCGGTGCTGCACTAGAAAGCAGCACGAGCAAGTGAACTCATCGGCCCGCTGGGGAATCACCGTCACCGACAGCTCCTCGCCGGACAGGTCCGCGCCGGGGAGCTCGAAGAAGTGCACATCATTGGGGTCCTGATCGACCACTGCGGTGGAGGCCTCTTGCAGGGTCGGCTCTAGCTCGCGGAGCGCCGATCTGTCTTGCGTTTCGGTATCGGATACACGGCGTGCGTCGTAGTCGCTTGGGGTCGCCATGGGAGTCCCTTCCTGCTAAACGGCGGGTTGACGCACTTTCCTGTACTCACCCGTGGCGCAGTCAGTACCCCGTTGAGGTGCGGATTACACCGATCGAGGCGAAGAAATTGCACACCCGACAATTGAGACGCCGACGATCGGCAAGGGTGCGTCCGGCACGATCGAATGTGAACCGGTCACCCCGGTCATGCTGCAATGCCAAAACCGTTCCCGCGGTTCACCATTCGCCGATCTCACCGATCCCGACGGTGGCGCGTCGGGGATCTCGTCGAGCTCTGCCCGCTGACCGCAGGGCTAAACGGTGCGCAGCGGTACACCGCCGACGGTGCAGTTCCCGCCGCACCACTGTGTCAGCCAGCCCCGGTATGGGTATGCCGCGCACATGACATTTCGACCATTGACGGGAAGCCGTCCTGCCGCCGACGCAGGGAGCTTCCGCTGACACCCGCCGGCCCTGCACCCGCCGTCCTGTTTGACGTAGACGGAAGCCTGGTTGACTCCAACTACCTGCACGTCTATGCCTGGCAGCGCGCCTTCGACGCCGAAGGCATATCCGTTGCGGCTTGGCAGATCCACCGCTGCATCGGTATGGACGGCTCCAGGTTGGTGCGCACGCTATCCGACACCCCGTCTGGAGAAGCCCCGGCCGACGTCCAAGAGCGGCTCAGCGACGGGCACAGCCGGTACTACCGGGAGATCACTCCGTTGCTCGCGCCGTTGCCCGGCGCCCGCGCGTTGCTGCGCCGCGTTGCCGATCTCGGGCTGCAGGTCGTGCTGGCCAGCTCGGCCCCCGGCGACGAACTGGAGATATTGCGCAAGGTACTCGACTCCGACGACGTCATCGCCACAACCACCTCCTCACGCGACGTCGATACCGCCAAACCAGAACCTGGCATCGTGCAGGTCGCGCTGGACCGAGCCGGCGTAGATGCCGACCATGCTGTGTTTGTCGGCGACGCCGTGTGGGATGCACACGCCGCGGCGGGCGCGGGAGTGCCGTGCATCGGACTGCTGAGCGGCGGTATCGCCCACGCAGAGTTGCAGACGGCGGGCGCGTCACCGATCTTCGCTGATCCGCAGGACCTCCTCGAACATCTGGAATCCACCCGCATCGCGGCACTGGCGCCCGGCCGCTGACCCGCGGTCTCGCCTCACCTCCCGCGGGTGCGCAAAATCAGCGGCAAGACCCACCAAAAGAAGGTAAACATCGCCAGCGCGCACGCTCCCGCTACAAACGCCGCGTTTCGATCTGATACCGCGGCGAAAACGATGATCGTCACGCCGGTCAGGGCCATACCGAGCAGCGCCAGCCCGGCGTAGGCGCAGCGGTGCGCAGCCGACACCAGCACCCGAAGACGATGCCGCCTGAACAGCAGCCGATGGATGCTGACCGGGGCGATCAGCAGCACCGTCGCGCCCACCGATAAACCCACCGTCGCGAGGTAGACGTTTCGCATGCGTGGGCCGAGAACGTCGAAGCGCTGCTGGAACGGCAGCGTCAACAGGAATCCGGTGAGCAACTGCACGCCGGTCTGCACCACCCGCAGCTCCTGCAACAGACTGTTCCAATTGCGGTCCAGGCGTTGGATTTCGGTTTCGCCACGCTGACGGCTATCCCATCGCTGGTCCTCTTTCGGCTCGTCGACGTCCATAGCCGTGATCATCGCACCGGCCGTACGCGCAGGCATCATTCGGAAAGTTGCGAAGTCGTCAAAAGCGACCAACAACAGTGTGGTTTCTCAAAACGCCGAGTGCATGTTGATCGTCAAATGTGTTGTCACGCAACGCGCGCGGCAGCGGACGGTTATCCGCAACGACATATCTGCTAGCGCATCCCGAATAGGCTGGCATAGCGGCGCCGAGCGGGGATGATTCGCATCATCGGCACCCGCCGCGGCATCCCGGTCGTCTCGCGCGCCGCGTTCGGGTGGCTAGCCGCTGAGTGTGCCGTCCCGCACAGCGGTCAACGCGTCATCCAGCGTCGGGTAGAGCGGGAAGGTCTTGTCGAGACCGGTCAGGTGAATCGGTCTCCTAGTCGCCGGGCCACGCGCAACGACCCCAAACCCGGCGGACGTGCGGAGTTTCTCGTAGGTCGCCGCGAGGATCTTGAGCCCCACCGAACCGAGAAACTCTACCGCGGAAAGATCGATGACCAGTGCCGTCGGACTCTCCGCAACCACCGCGCCAACGGCTTGTTCCAGGGCCGGAGCGGTGACCAAATCGATTTCGCCGCTGACACTGACCACGGACACTCCATCGTGGTCCTCAACCAACGTGGTAATCGAATCAGGAGCTGACAATGGCGATCCTTTGTCCTCGGCCGTAAGCGTGGTGCAAGCCTAGCCTGCGTTGCGAACTGCGAGAAGAATATGCCCTCGACTCCTGGCTCGCGACAACCCACGCTAGTCTCGCAAAAGGAACTGCGCACTGCGGAGCGCGGCACGGCACTCGGGAGGCCAGATGTCAGATTCGCCGTCGGATTTCAGCAGCACTGGCATCAGCACACAGATGGTGCAGCATTTCCAGCGAGGGTCTGCTGCCACAGCTAGTACAGCATCTACGGCAGAATCGAACCGTTTTGCGGGAAGAGTGGGCCCGCAGGATCACCGAGGCCGAGCTGCTCACCGCGATGACCCCGGAGGAGCTCTTCTCCGAAGCGACCGCGGTCTACGACAACTATGTCGAGGTGCTCGAGACCGGTAGCGTCGAGGCGCTGCAGGCCTACGCGCGTGACCTGTCAGAACGCATCATCCCGCGGGGCGTGGAAACAGACGAGGTCGTCGGTATCGTCCTGCTGCTGCGCGACGTGCTCGCGCGCTCTTTGTTCGAGAAGTACCAGGCCGAGTTCGGAATGCTCAATCGAGTGCTGGACGCCTACGAACCGGCGGCCAACCGCATCGCCAACACGGTGGCCGTGAGCTTCGTCCAGGAACGCGAACGCATCATCCGCCAGCAGCAGGAAGCGATCCGCGAGCTGTCGACGCCGGTGTTGCAGGTGCGCGAGCAGTTGCTGATTTTGCCGATCATCGGTGTGCTCGACAGTCAGCGCGCCCGCCAGGTCACCGAACAACTGTTGAGAGCCATCCGCGCCAACCGCGCCAAAGTCGTGGTCATCGACATCACCGGTGTGCCCACCATCGACTCCACAGTGGCAAACCACCTGGTGCAGACGGTTGACGCGTCGGGGTTGATGGGCGCGAGCGTGATCATCACCGGTCTGTCCTCGGAAATCGCCCTGACACTGGTGACGATCGGGTTGGACCTATCGAAGATGAATGCCGTCGGTGACCTGCAGGGGGGCATCGAGGAAGCCGAGCGCCTGCTGGGCTACGAAGTCACGCGCACCGGCGAGCAGACCGGGTGAGCACAACCAGCACGAGCTCTCCATGCCAGTACCAATCCTGAAACAGGGCGCGATTCTTATCGCCTCGGTGCAGGCTGCGCTGACCGACTCCGACACCGAACGGCTCCGGTACGACCTCATGGAGCGGGTGAGCCGATTCCGCGCGCAAGGCATCATCGTCGATGTCACCGCCATCGATGTGATGGATTCTTTCGCGGCCCGGTCGCTGCGCACGATTGCGCACATGACCCGGCTGCGCGGCGCGGAGACGGTGATCGTGGGTCTGCAGCCAGAGGTGGCCTTCGCGATGGTGCAACTGGGTCTGGCGTTCGACGACATGCACACCGCGCTGGACCTCGAAGAGGGCCTTGCCCTGCTGAATCGTCAACTGGGCCAGCGAAAATCAACGATCGGGCGCGACGGTGGCGGCTGATATCGTCGTCGACATCGATAACTCCGACGACATCGTCGCCGCCAGGAAAGCCGGACATCAACTCGCAATTGACCTCGGATTCTCGTTGACCGACGTCACCATGATCGCCACCGCGATCTCTGAAATCGCACGAAACATCACCAGCTACGCGGGTCGCGGCGCCGTCCGGGTCGCCGTGGCCGACCGGGACGGCCGCAAGGCTTTGGTGGTACGCGCCGAGGACCAGGGCCCCGGCATCGCCGACATCGAGCGCGCGATGGAGGACGGATACTCGAGCGGTCGCGGGTTAGGGATGGGCTTGCCCGGCGCTCGCCGCCTGATGGACCGATTGTTGGTGGAGTCCGCACTCGGCCGGGGGACGGTCGTCGAAATGTGGAAATGGGTCCCTCCCCGTGCATGACAGGCTCAGCCTCGGGGGCCGCCTCGGGTCGATCGAGTGGGCAACCGCGGGTCGTCCGCTGCCGGGCGAGCGTGTCTCCGGTGACCAGTCGATCGCGATCGGCATCGGTGATGACGCTGCTCTATTCGGTGTGATCGACGGCCTTGGTCATGGACCAGCTGCCGCAACAGCGGCATTGCGCGCCGTCGATGCGCTTACACGCGCGCCGAACGAGCGGATTGAGGTGCTAGTCCAGCTCTGCCATCGCGTGCTGGAAGGCACCAGAGGGGTTGCTATGACGCTGGCACGGGTGGATCTGGCGGCCGGCACCCTGACATGGACCGGCGTCGGAAACGTCAGGGCCAACTTGGTCGCCAAGAACGTGACCGGCACGCACTTCCGTTCCACCGCCCGCCTGACCGCAGGCATCGTCGGCTACCGCATCCCCGAAATCAGACCCGCACAGGTGGTTTCAATCCGCGCCGGCGACCTGATCGTCATAGCCAGCGACGGCATCTCCCAGGACCACTTGGAGCACATCGACTTCGCCGCTTCCGCCACGGTCATCGCCGAACAGATCATAAGTAAACACGCCAAGGGAACCGACGATGCTATGGTGCTGGCCGCGCGGCACCGGGGAGCCTCGACATGACCTACACCGACAACTTTCACGCTCAGTACGCCGCCGCGTTGCGCACCTTTTTGGACGTGGGCGGTCAGGACATCCTGGCCGTCGGCTACGAGCTCGGGCGCCGCGCCCTGCAAGAACAAATCAGCATGCTCGACATCATCGAGCACCACGTCCAGCTGGTCTTCGAACTCTCGAAAGATGCGCGGATCGATGCACCGGTCGCCCTGGAATTCCTGTTGCAGACACTCGCCCCGCTTGACGTGGCGACTCGCGGCTTTCTCGACGGCACCAGGCGGTACGCGGAACAACGGGCTCGCGCCGAGGGGCTCGCCGACCGCGACAAGTTCCGCACCGCGTTGGTGAATTCGTTGCAGGAAGGCTTCTTCGTCGCCGATCACGAGGGCTCGGTGATCGAAATGAACAATGCCTTCATCGAAATCCTCGGCTATCCCGCGGAGGATCTGCCATACCGGTGGCCGCATCCGTGGTTGGTCGACAAAAACACTGCGCTACAACAACAATCCTTGGTCCGGAGCAACGGCACCACCGCGTACGAAGCACCGATTCGGCATCGAGATGGCCACCTCGCGTGGGTGATGGTAAGCATCAATGCGGTCCAGGAAAGTGGCAGCGACGGAGACGTCTACGTGGGAACGATTCGTGACGTCACCGCCGAACGGGCTTTTGCCGCCCGGGAAAGCGCGGTCCTGCGTTTGGCCACGGCGGTGGCTGTGGCCAAAAGCGTGGACGAGCTGCTGTCGGTGACTCTCGACGAGTGCAGCGCGGCGATCGACGTCCAACGGGTGGTCGCGGTCTCGTGGCCGAACGGCGACGGTGAACCGACCGTCCAAGTGGCGGGCGAGCCCTCCGAATCAAGTTGGCGCAGGCTGGATCCGTGGTTGCGCCATACCTTTCAGGACGCACGTCACCAGCTGCCGCTGACCGCCAAGACGGTCGAGCGACCCGACAATCCCGGTAAGGCACAAGGATTGGTCGCGGTGCTCTCTGGCGCGGGAGACCTGGCGTTGTGGTTGGAACTGCGCTCGCCGCGCTGGGTCAGTGCAGAGGATCGGCTGCTGGTTACAGTGCTCATCGGCCACCTCAGCCTGGCCATGCAGCATGTCCGTCAGTTCGAGAGTGCCCGCGAGACCTCACTGACGTTGCAACGCGCCATGCTGCCGCCGGTGCAGCCGCCGCCAGGCTTTGCCGTGTGTTACGAACCCGCAGTTCCGCCATTGGAGATCGGGGGTGACTGGTATGACGTGCTGCCAATCGGCAATCACCGTATCGGCATTGTCGTCGGCGACTGCGTAGGTCGTGGCCTGCCGGCAGCCGCGATCATGGGTCAGCTACGCAGCTCGGCCCGAGCACTATTGATCAACGGCGCCCAGCCAGCGCTGTTGCTCGAACAACTCGACTCGGCGGCATCGCTCATTCCGAATGCGTACTGCACAACGGTCTTCCTGGCGGTTTTGGATACCGAATCCGGGGTCCTGCAATACAGCAATGCCGGCCACATGCCCGCCGTGCTCGCAGGGCCCGAGTCCAAAACGACGACCATGCTGACCGACGCCGCGTCGGTACCGCTGGCGGTCCGACGAGACGAACCTCGCCCGCAAGCCACCCAGGTGCTGCCGCCCGGATCGACCTTGATGCTATTCACCGACGGGCTGGTCGAGCGCAGACACGAGTCGATTGACGACGGAATCGCCCGCGCTGCAGATGTTTTGGTGCAGACGATGACGTTGCCTTTGGACGCCGTCGCGGAGGCGGTCCTTCATGAGCTGGCTCCGCCAGCAGGGTATGACGACGACGTGGCTATGGTGATCTACCGGCACCAGCAGACATCGCTTCGAATCGAAAGTGAGGCTGCCGCAGGTCAATTAGCTGGTATCCGGCATCGGTTGGCCGAGTGGCTGCGCCCCGCGGGCGTACCGGATCACTTGGCCGCCGACATCGTGCTGGTCGTCAACGAAGCGTGCACCAATTGCGTCGAGCACGCATACCGCGGGCATGCCGTCGGGACAATGCTGCTCGAAGTCAATATCGCTGACGGCGAAGTCCGGGCGCGGATCACCGACTCGGGGTCGTGGAAGACACCGGCCGTCAACCCGGGCAACAGTGGACGGGGCCTGGTGCTGATGAGGGTGCTCAGTGACACGATGGAACTCGACAGCACCCCAACCGGCACCACGGCCCACCTCACCTTTCGACTGCCGACAGCGGCCGGTTAGGACGTGACGCCGTGCCGTTTGCCGGGTATGGATTACGGGTAGTCACCGGCGTGACCCGCACATCAATCACGACTGAACCTGCCCTGCCGGCGGCCCACGGGCCGCTGTCGACAGCTGTTCGTCGCGCATTGACCGGACCGCCTTCACACGACCACCTCGCCCGTATCGGCGCGTCCGTCCGGGACTCTGATCCCTACGGTCTGGATCTACAGCTGGCGCTGTGCATGTGCTACGAGTTGCACTACCGCGGCTTTGCAGGCGTAGATCCCACCTGGGAGTGGAATCCTGCGCTGCTGCAGCTACGCGCCGAACTGGAACGCGTCTTTTTGGCGGGCGTGCGCCGCGACGTCGGGCCCATCGAACCCGATCAGACGTCGGTAGCCGAAATGGAAGAGATTTCGGTTGAACCCGTTGACAGCACTGGCCCGTCGTATTACTTGCGCGACACCGGAACCTGGGACCAGATGCGCGAATATTTCGTGCACCGATCCGTATATCACCTGAAAGAGGGCGATCCGCACGCATGGGCGATCCCACGTCTGATGGGTGGCGCCAAAGCGGCCTTCGTGGCAGTCGAATACGACGAGTACGGCGCCGGGCAGGGCCCGCGCTTGCACCAGCAGCTGTTCGCCGATTTGTTGGCGGCGGCCGGACTGGATTCGACGTATCTGCGTTACGCCGACGCAGTCCCCGCCGAATCGTTGGCCGCGGTGAACCTCATGTCACTGTTCGGACTGCACCGTTCGTTGCGTGGCGCGGCAATTGGGCACTTCGCGTCGACGGAGATCACCTCACCGCCGGGATCCCGGCGGATGGTTCAGGCTCTGCAACGGATGGAAGCACCGTCAGCATGTATCGGTTTTTATAGCGAACACGTCGAGGCTGACGCGGTACACGAACAAGTCGTGCGCATCGACGTAGTCGGCGATCTCGTCGCCCGGGAACCGCAGCTCGATCGCGATATCGTTTTCGGGATCCGAGC
The DNA here is from genome assembly GCA_963784665.1 of uncultured Actinomycetota bacterium. Classification (GTDB taxonomy): domain Bacteria; phylum Actinomycetota; class Actinomycetes; order Mycobacteriales; family Mycobacteriaceae; genus Mycobacterium. The sequence goes on along the minus strand of CAWASA010000008.1, from coordinate 81,465 downwards.
GCACGCTATGGTCGAAAATCGCTTGGCGGACCGGATTATGGCGTCGTGGAAGCAGGATCAGACGTCGTTACGGAAGCCGCTGGAGTAGCTGTCCGCCCTGCTTTTCTGGGCCGGCACCTCCGATGGCTGGTGTCACACAGGGGGTAATTTTCGCTACGCCGACAGGTGCAGATCGCCACCATGAACCGGTCTGACTCGACGACGTCGCCGCCAGGCATCTCGATGCGTACCGGACCGGACACCAGCACGGGTCCGCCCGCGACCACCTGTACTCTGGTGGCACTCACGGCTTGTCCGCTCGAATCACAACCAGCTCCTCTTCCCGGCGTCCGCGCGGTATCCGGCCGGTGCCCTCCAGCCAATTCGCCCGCGCCGACATCACCGGACCGAATGGAATCCATTTGGAAGCAACGACTCTAGCGTCCATACCCGCCGACTTCAAGCTGCCCAACGACCGTTGGACACCGGCGAGTGCCGAGTGCACCAGCAACATAGATCCACCGTCGCGCAACAGCTTTGACGCCGACTCGCACAGCGGGTCCAGCACCAGTCGGCCATCGAGCCCGGCGTTCCAGGCCCACGACGGACCGGCGCTCGAGCAGATCACTTCCGTGTCAGCGCCGGGCGGAGTTGGCACATAAGGCGGATTGGACACGACAACGTCGAATGGCGCACAGTCGAGAGCCCCCATCCACGATCCTTCGCGGACATCAACCGCTACGCGGGCGACCGCCGCGTTGCCGCGCGTACAACGCACGGCATGCGGGCACATGTCGAAGGCCGTGACGCTGGCCCAACCAATCTCCGCGGCTGCGATCGCGACGAATCCGCTACCCGTACAAAGGTCGAGAATCCGGCGTCCCGGAATAATGCCACTCTGATGCATCACGTCGACCAGCAATCGGGAGTCCTCTTGCGGCTGATACACGTTGCCGGCAACCGAGACGACGGGTTCTGGATACGTGGTTGTCAATGTAGGCCTTTCCAGGATCCTTTCAAGGATCATCGCGGGGATCACGGCTTGGCCTGTGTAATGCCCGCAAACCAGTCCATTCAAACGGACCAGCGGGGACGCGTTGGCGGCTAACCCGTAGCGGCATGGGCGAATTGCTTGACAATCGTCGCGCAAAACGCCGGCAGGTCCGACGGTGAGCGACTGGAGATCAAATTGCCGTCCACGACGACCTCTTCGTCCACCACGTGGGCTCCCGCGTTACGAAGATCGGTCCGGATACTGGGATACGAGGTCAGCGTCCGGCCCACTGCCACACCGGCTTCCACCAGCGTCCAGGGACCATGACAGATTGCGGCAACCGGCTTTCCGGACCCGACGAATTCACGCACGAACGCAACGGCAGCGTTGTCGATACGCAGCTTGTCTGGGTTCACGGTCCCGCCGGGAAGCACCAAGCCGTCGTATTCATCGACCGATGCCTCCGATACCGCACGGTCGACGGCAAGAGTCCCGGCCGGCTCGAGATCATGGTTGCGAGCCTGTATTTCTCCGGTCTTCAGCGACAGTACCTCGACTTGGGCGCCGGCTTCCGTGAGTACCGCACGTGGCTGCTCAAGCTCTACTTTCTCTACGCCATCGGCTGCCAGGATCGCAAATTTCTTGCCTTGCAACTCGTTTGACATCGCCGTTCTCCCTTTCTGGGGTCAGGATTGCGTCATGGGTTGAGGATGCGCCGCCGAGGGCTTTCACCAAAAGTCGAAGTGGTGTTGCCGGAGCAATCACTCATCGTCGAATCCCTTGCCTTGTCCGCTCACAGGCTGGTGCAAAGTTGCTGTGGCACAGCAGCGTTGCACGTCCACCACTAGGCGGAGCTTTTAGTCTTCAGTTCGCGCGCCAAGCCGACTCATGGCTGGACGCGCACGATGAAACCCGGATACCCGGGCAGGCACGGCCCAAACGTGCAATCAGTTTGCTGCGTCGCGCAGCGCCGCAAGCAAAGGCTCGGCGGCTTCCTTGAGGAACTGTTCCTGCGCTTCCCCACCGATCTGGACGAGTGCCACATCGGTGAACCCCGCTTCCCAGTAGGGCCGGACGGCGTCGACGATTGCATCGAGGTCCGGTCCGCAGGGGATGGACTCGGCGACGTCTTCGGGCCGCACGAATTGGGTCGCGCCGGCGAATCCGGCCGGCGTCGGCAGGTCGGCGTTGACCTTCCAGCCACCGGCGAACCAGCGGAATTGGTCGTGCGCGCGTTCGATGGCAGCGTCGCGGTCCGGATCCCAGCACACCGGTATTTGGCGGACGACCCGTCCGCCGCCGGCGAGATTGGCAGCTTGGCGGGCAGCGTGCCACTCCCTGACAAGTTCTCCGTTGGGCTCCACCGTGATCAGGTGGTCGGCCAGCTTGGCAAATCTGTCGATGGCCTTCGTCCCTCCCATGGCCACCCCGATGCCGACCGGAACCTCGGGTAGGTCCCACAGTCGCGCGGAGTCGACTTGGAAATAGTCCCCGCGCCAGTTCACCAGCTGGCCGCCGAACAGCTCGCGGATGATTTTGAGAGCTTCGCGCAGCATGTCTTGCCGGCGCTCTACGGTCGGCCAGCCGGTGCCGACGATGTGTTCGTTCAGGTTCTCGCCGCTGCCCAAACCCAGGGTGAACCGGCCATCGGAGAGTATCTGCACGGTGGCTGCCTGTTGCGCGACGATGGCCGGGTGATAGCGCATCGTCGGGCACGTCACATAGGAGTACAGGTCCACCCGTTGGGTGACCTGTGCCACCGCGCCCAGCACCGCCCAGGCGTTGGGCGCGTGCCCTTGGGAGGCCAGCCACGGTGAGAAGTGGTCACTGCACACCTCGAAGTCAAAACCGCGTTCTTCAGCCGAAACAGCATAGCGGACAAGGTCTTTGGGTGCACTCTGCTCGGTCATCAGAGTGTAGCCAAAATTCGTCATGCGAATCGGAATACCCGGCTACGCCCGGCGCAAACGGCGCGCAACGTCCGTCGGGGATTCAGCGCACCACAATCGTGTGCTCCTCGCGGGGCACCAACTCTCCGATGACGGGCGCGCCCGGGATTTCGCCCGCGATCAGCGTGGGCGGGGACGGCGCCTTCTTCCTGCTCTTGGATGAGCCCGAGGTCTACGGGTTGCCGCCGGACCCGGTGGTGCCGACCCGCGACGCGCCAGCCATGTGGCGCTACGCCGGGATGGCGGCATCGGCCCTCGTTGCCGCCGCGGTGTCAGCGTTCGTCGGGCGGGGTCGGCTATGACGGGCGGCGCGGGCGGCGGCGATACCCCCCAAAAACCCAAGTTGCGGGAGCAGCGCAGCGACAGCCAGGCCAGGGACATCCACGCGCAGATGTTCGGTCGCGGCGGCGGAAACCGTGAGCAGCTTGCGGTGCCGCGGGCGGAATTCCGGTCGTATTACGGACGCGCGGTGCTCAAGACGCCGGTGTGGGAGTGGAAGATCGCTGCGTATCTGTTCGCCGGCGGTCTGTCGGCGGGTTCGGCGCTATTAGCCGCGGGAGCCGACCTCGGCGGTCGCCCGGCGCTGCGCCGCGTGGGCAGGGTCGGCGCCCTGGCCAGCATCGCGGCGAGCATGTACTTCCTGGTCGCCGATCTCGGCCGGCCGGGGCGGTTCCACCACATGCTGCGGGTGGCCAAGCCGAGTTCGCCGATGAGCGTGGGCACCTGGATCCTCGTCGCCTACGGGCCGGGCGCTGGCCTGGCCGGGGTCGCCGAACTGATGCCGACGGCGCTGCGGCGCTCGTAGCCGGGGAAGCTGGTGGCCGCGTTGGCACGCCCGGCGGGGTTGTCGGCGGCGGCCGTCGCGCCCGGCGTCGCCTCCTACACCGCGGTGCTGTTGTCGCAGACCGCCGTCCCGGCCTGGCATGAGGCGCACCCGTACTTGCCGTTCGTGTTCACCGGCTCGGCCGCGGCCAGCGGCGGCGGGCTCGGCATGCTGCTGACGCCGGTCGGGCAAGCCGGCCCGGCACGGCGGATGGGTGTCGTGGGCGCCGGGCTGGAGGTGGTGGCGTCGCGTCTGCTCGAGCAGCGGCTCGGGCTGGCTGCCGAGGCCTACACGACGGGCAAAGCGCACCGGCTGCGCAAATGGGCGGAGTATCTGACGGTCGGCGGGGCGCTGGGCACGGTGGCGGCAGGCCGGAGCCGGCTTGCCGCGGCCCTGTGTGGGCTGGCCCTGCTCACCGGCGGTGCGCTGCAACGCTTCGGCGTGTTCGAGGCCGGTGTGGAGTCCACCCGCGATCCGAAGTATGTCGTGGTTCCGCAACGAGCACGCCTCGACGCCGGGCGCCCTGCCCGCGGCACCGGTTAATCCGGGACCGTGCGCGGTTGCCGAGGTTCGTGTCGGCGCTGCGCGGATTGCGCTCCGCCGCTGCGGGAATGCTAAAGACGCTCTTTGACTACGGCGGACAATCGCGCACCGTCGGCCTTGCCGGCCGCGATCGCGGTGGCCGCCTTCATCACCATTCCCATCTGCTTCATGCTCGGCCGCTCTCCGATTTCCTCGGCAACCTGGGCGATCGCGGTGTCGGCAACGTCTGCCAACTCGGCCTCGGTGAGCGGTGTGGGCAAGTATTCGTCGATGATCCGTGCCTCGGCGTGCTCGGTGGCGGCGAGATCTCCGCGGCCGTTCTGGGTGTAGATCTCGGCCGACTCGCCACGCTTGCGGGATTCCCTGGCCAGCACCTTGATGACTTCGTCGTCGGAGAGCTCTCTGGCCTGCTTGCCGGAGACTTCCTCGGTTTGGATGGCGGCCACCAGCATGCGCAGCGTCGCCGTTCGCAACTTGTCCTGGGTCTTCATCGCCTCGGTTAAGTCCGCCCGGAGCCGGGATTTGAGTTCCGCCATGCCTGAGACGCTACGCGCCGGGAAGGCCGTCGAGATTGAGAAATGCCCGGACCGCCGACAGGATGGAGCCCATGACGAACGACCGGCCAGGCTTCAAAGCTGGTTTCGAAGGCCGCGGAACACGGTGAGCGCGCCGCCGCCTGGTTATCCGGTTGGTCCGCCACCGGGCTACGGCCCCCCACCGGGCTACGGTCCCCCACCGGGGTACGGCCCACCACCCGGCTACGGCCCACCGGGGTATGGCCCCCCACGGGGGTACGGTCCGACACCGGGGTACGGCCCACCACCCGGCTACGGCCCACCGGGGTATGGCCCCCCACCGGGATACGGCCCCCCGCCGGGCTCGCAGTATGGTCCGCCGCAGCTGGTCCCCGGCTCGGTCAAACCCGGGATCATTCCGCTGCGACCTCTGACCCTGGGCGACATCTTCAACGGCGCGGTCGGCTACATCCGAGCCAATCCGAAGGCAACGTTAGGTCTGACCGCCATGGTGGTCGTGGTCATGCAGATCGTCACCTTGTTCGCGACGCTCGGGCCCTTGACCGCCTACGGCAGGATCACCACCGAACCGGCAGACGAGCTGACCGCAGGTGTGGTGGGCGCCTGGATGGTGTCGATGGTCGCCGGACTGCTGGTCAGCTGGCTTGGTGGCATGCTGCTGTCCGGGATGCTCACCGTCATAGTCGGGCGGGCGGTGTTCGGGTCGACGATCACCATCGGTGAAACGTGGGCCAAGATCCGTGGACGGCTGCTTCCTTTGCTCGGCCTGGCACTGCTGGAAGGCGCCGTGGTGGCGGCTCTCGGCGGGCTGGTGGTGGTGATCGTCGCGGTGTTGGCGGCGGTCGGCAATGCGGCGGTGGCGGTTCTCTTGGGCTTCCCGGTGGTCCTCGTGGTGATCGCGTTGCTGGTGTACCTGTACATGGTGGTGTTGTTCGCGCCCGTGCTGATCGTGCTGGAGAGGCTGCCCGTCATCGATGCGATCACCAGATCCTTTGCGCTGGTTCGCAACGGCTTCTGGCGGGTGTTGGGGATCCGGGCGCTGACGTTCCTGGTGGCATCCGTTGTTGCCAGCGCTGTCGCGGTACCGTTCAACATCGTCGGCCAGGTGATTCTGGCCGGAAACACGTCCACCGGAGTTCTGCTTTTGTCCACCGCGGTCGCGTCCGTCGGGTCGGCGATCGGCGAGATCATCACCGCGCCTTTCAATGCCGGAGTCATCGTGCTGCTCTACACCGACCGCCGGATGCGTGCCGAGGCATTCGATCTCGTGCTGCAGACCGGCGCCGCCAGTGGACCGTACGCGGTCGCGTCCACCGATAACCTCTGGCTGACCCGGCCCGTGTGAGGACTAGCTGATAGTGCCTTCCATCGACATCGACCGCGATGCCGCACACCAGGCCGCGCAGAGCGAACTCAACAAACCGATCTATGTCAAGGCTTCTGCGGGAGAACAGTTCGCCAATTGGGTTAACGAGCTGATTTACCGGCTGTTGCAGAAGACCGCCTCGATACCGGGCGGATGGCTCACCGCCACGGTGCTTTTCATCCTGCTGGCGATCGCGGTGGTAGCTGCCATTCACATCGCACGGCGCACCATGCGCACCAACCGCGGCGGCGACTACCTGTTGTTCGAAGCCGCCCAACTCACCGCAGCCCAGCATCGGGCTACCGCGCAAAGCTATGCGGCGGAGAGTAATTGGGCCGCAGCGATTCGCCACCGGTTGCGCGCCGTCGCCCGCCAGCTCGAAGAGACCGGCATACTCAACCCGGCTCCCGGCCGTACCGCTAACGAGCTGGCGCGAGACGCCGGCGCGGCTTTGCCTCATCTGGCCGGCGAATTGTCGCAGGCGGCAACGGCGTTCAACGACGTCACCTATGGCGAGCAGCCCGGAACCGAGGGCGCCTACCAGATGATCGCTGACCTCGACGACCACCTGCGGTCCCGATCACCAGCCGCCGCGTCGGCGGCAGGGCAGCCCGCCGCGCTCGAGTCGTGGGCGCAGGTCCGGTGATGGCGACTATCGGCGCACGTCCTGAAGCCTCGACTAGCGGGGCGCAGCGATGGCGATCATGGCGCTGGGCGATCCTCACGCTGCTGGTGCTCGCCGTCATAGCCGGGATCGATGCCTACCTGACCGCGCCGCGGCCCGGCGCACGTATGGACCCGGCGTCCACCGGTCCCGACGGTGCCCATGCGCTGGTGGCGTTGCTGCGCGGCGGCGGCGTCGACGTTGTCGTGGCAGACAGCATCGCCGACGTCGAACAGGCGGCGCGCCCTGCCACGCTGATCCTGGTGGCGCAGAGTCAGTATCTGACCGACCCGCTGCTGGAGCGGCTGGCGAAAGCCCCCGGTGATTTGCTCTTGGTGGAACCGACTGCGCGTACCCGCGAGGCACTGATCCCAGGTGTGCGCATCTCGGGCGCCAGCACCTTCGACAGCAACCCGAATTGCACTCTGCGGGAGGCTGATCGAGCCGGGTCAGTTCGATTCGGGCCAAGCGACACCTACCAGGCCAAGGATGGCCGGGCGATGACCAGTTGTTACGACGGCGTGCTGATCCGCTTTCGGGACAGCGGGCGGACCATCACAGCGGTCGGCAGTACCGACTTCATGACCAACGGGGGCTTGTTGCAGGCGGGTAACGCTGCGCTGGCGATGAATCTTGCGGGCGACCGGCCCCGGCTCATCTGGTATGCGCCGCACCGCGTTGAGGGTGAATCATCATCGACGACATCGGTTTTCGGCTTGATTCCGCAAAACGTGATATGGATCGTCTGGCAGCTGTGGCTGGTCGTGCTACTGGTTGCCCTGTGGAAGGGCCGCCGGCCCGGACCGCTGGTGGCCGAGGAGTTGCCAGTCGTGGTGCGGGCGTCGGAGACGGTCGAGGGCCGCGGCCGGCTTTACCGGTCCCGCCGGGCCCGCGATCGCGCCGCCGCGGCATTGCGCACCGCCACAGTGCAGCGACTGCTGCCCCGGCTCGGTCTGGGCGCTGGCGCGCCGGCGCCGGCGGTGGTGACCACGGTAGCCCGGCGCAGCGGGGCCGACCCCGGATTTGTTTCCTACCACCTGTTCGGCCCGCCTCCCGCGACCGACAATGACCTGCTACAACTTGCCCGTGCGCTCGACGACATCGAAAGGCAGGTCACACACACGTGACACAACCGACGCAAGCTTCCCCTTTCGGCGCAGCCCAGACTCCCACCGCTGAATCGGCACGAGAGGCACTGCTGGCGTTACGCGCCGAGCTCGCCAAGGCCGTCGTCGGACAGGAGGGGGTCGTCAGCGGCTTGGTGATCGCGCTGCTGTGTCGCGGCCATGTGCTGCTGGAAGGCGTTCCGGGAGTGGCGAAGACGCTGCTGGTCCGGGCGCTGTCCGCCGCGCTGCGATTGGAGTTCAAGCGGGTGCAGTTCACCCCCGACCTGATGCCCGGCGACGTCACCGGTTCGCTGGTGTACGACGCGCGCACCGCCGCGTTCGTGTTCCGGCCCGGTCCGGTGTTCACCAACCTGCTGCTGGCCGACGAGATCAACCGGACCCCGCCCAAAACGCAGGCAGCGCTGCTCGAGGCGATGGAAGAGCGTCAGGTCAGCGTGGAAGGCGAACCCCAGCCGCTACCCGACCCTTTCATCGTCGCCGCGACCCAGAACCCGATCGAATATGAGGGCACCTACCAGCTGCCCGAAGCGCAACTGGATCGCTTCCTGCTCAAACTGAACGTGACCCTGCCAGCACGGGACACCGAGATCGCAATCCTTCAGCGGCACGCGCACGGCTTCGATCCCCGCGACCTGTCGGTGATCAAGCCGGTGGCCGGGCCCGCCGAGCTGGCGGCCGGCCGCGACGCGGTGCAGCACGTGCTGGTCGCCGATGAGGTACTGGGCTACATCGTCGACATTGTCGGGGCCACCCGCTCCTCCCCCGCGCTGCAGCTCGGTGTCTCACCGCGCGGGGCGACCGCCCTGCTGGCCACGGCTCGTTCCTGGGCGTGGCTATCCGGCCGTAACTACGTCACTCCTGACGATGTGAAGGCCATGGCTCGCCCGACACTGCGGCACCGCGTGATGCTGCGACCGGAAGCCGAGCTGGAAGGGGCCACACCAGACGGCGTGCTCGACGGAATTTTGGCGTCGGTTCCGGTGCCCCGCTAGTGATCCTGACCGGACGCACCGGGCTGGTCGCGCTGATCTGCGTCCTGCCCATCGCGCTGTCACCTTGGCCGGCAAGAACTTTCGTGGTCCTGCTGGCAACGCTGGCGATCGTGGTGGCCGTGGATATCGTCCTGGCGGCCAGCACTCGCAGATTGCGTTACGTCCGTTCCCCGGACCGCTCGGCCCGGCTCGCACAACAGGTCGATGTCGGACTGCTGATCTACAACGACGGCCCGCGCCGGTTCCGCGGCCAGATCCGCGACGCCTGGCCGCCCAGCGCCCGCGCAGAGCCGCGCATCCATCCCGTCAGCATCCCCGCCGGGCAACATCAGCACGTCCAGACCCAGCTGCGACCGGTTCGCCGCGGCGACCAGCGCGCCGCTGTGGTCACGGCCCGATCGATCGGGCCGCTGGGGTTAGCGGGACGGCAGGGTTCGCAGTCGGCGCCTGGCAAAATCCGGGTGCTGCCGCCATTCCTGTCGCGCAAGCACTTACCGTCGCGACTTGCCAAACTGCGGGAGATCGACGGGCTGCTGCCGACGCTGATACGCGGGCAGGGAACCGAATTCGATTCCCTGCGCGAATATGTTTTCGGCGACGACGTGCGTTCGATCGACTGGCGCGCATCCGCGCGTCGCGCCGACGTGGTAGTCCGCACCTGGCGACCCGAACGCGACCGGCGAGTGGTGATCGTGCTCGACACCGGACGCACGGCGGCGGGGCGGGTCGGTGTCGACCCGACCGCCGCCGACCCCGCGGGCTGGCCCCGGCTGGATTGGTCGATGGATGCCGCACTGCTGCTGGCGGCCCTCGCGTCGCGGGCCGGCGACCATGTCGACTTCCTCGCCCACGACCGGGTCAGCCGGACCGGCGTGTTCGGCGCGTCGCGCACCGAGCTGCTTGCCCAGCTGGTCGAGGCGATGGCCCCCCTGCAGCCGACGTTGGTCGAATCCGATTGGCGTGCGATGGTTTCCGCCATTGCACGGCGGGCCCGGCGTCGGTCGCTGGTGGTGTTGCTCACCGACCTCAACGCGACTGCCCTCGACGAGGGCCTGCTGCCTGTCCTGTCGCAGTTGTCGGCCAAACACCATGTGATGATCGCCGCGGTCGCCGACCCTCGCGTCGACCAAATGGCCGCCGGGCGTTCTGATGCGGCCGCGGTGTACGACGCGGCGGCCGCCGAACGATCCCGCAATGACCGCCGCGCGATCGCCACGCGGCTACGCAGCAGCGGGGTGGAAGTCGTCGACGCTCCTCCTACCGAGCTGGCGCCCGCCCTTGCCGACCGCTATCTGGCGATGAAAGCGACCGGGCGGCTTTAGTTTTCGGTCGCAGCTTAGCGGGTCGGGATCACGTCGGGCGCATCTTCGATATCGCCCGTCTCCCCGGCTTTCACAGCGCGACGGCCGAAGTAGCCGATATACGACAAGAACGCCACCTCAGCGACGATTCCGATGCCGACCCGAACGAAGATCGGCAACGGTGACGGCGTCACCAATGCCTCGATCAACCCGGAGACCAGCAGCACACCCACCAATCCCACAGCGACCGACACGACGGCACGGCCTTGTTCGGCAAGCACTTGTCCGCGGGGCCGGTCTCCGGGCGATATCACCGACCATCCCAGCCGCATCCCCGATGCCCCTGCCAGGAATACCGCCGTCAGCTCCAGCAACCCATGCGGAGCGAGCAGACCCAGCAGGATGCCGCCCTTGCCGGCCTGAAACATCAGGCCGGCAATCAGTCCCAGGTTGGCGGCGTTTTGGAAAAGCACAATCGGGATGGGCAGTCCCAGCAGAACGGATAACGCGATGCACTGTGCGGAAACCCAGGAGTTGTTCACCCAGATCTGCAGGGCGAACGCCGCGGCGGGGTGCTCGCTGTAATACGACGCGACATCGTGGTTGACCAATTCTTCTATGTCACTTGGCGTTCCAAGGGCGGACTGCACCTCCGGATTGCCGGCGACCCACAACGCGATGATCGCTACGACGGCGAAAAACGCCACTGCCGTGCCCAGCCACCACCGCCAGGTGCGGTACGCAACCACCGGGAAAGACACCGTCCAGAACCGGGTGAACGTACTGCTCAATGGTGCGTGGGCGCCGGTCACCACGGAGCGGGCGCGCGCGACCAGACTCGAGAGCCGACCGATCAGCAGCGAATCCGACGACGCCGAGCGCAGTATCGACAGATGGGTGGACACCCGCTGATAGAGCTCCACAAGTTCGTCGACTTCGGCGCCGGTCAACGACCGGCGTCTCCCGATCAACTGGTCGAGGCGGTCCCAAGTACCGCGATGGGCCAGCACGAATGCATCGACGTCCACCCTGCGCAGCCTAATCGCACCTTGCGCACAAGCGGGTGCCGCCGATTGCACCCCGACGACCTGTACCGTTCGGTGTTATGTCGGAGGTGGTGACCGGCGACGCCGTGGTGCTCGATGTGCAGATCGCCCAGTTGCCGGTGCGGGCGGTGAGCGCGCTGATCGATATCACCGTGATTTTTGTCTGCTACGTGCTCGGACTGATGCTGTGGGCGGCCACTCTGACTCAGTTCGACACCGCGCTGAGCACGGCCGTGCTGCTCATCTTCACGGTGCTGGTGATTATCGGGTATCCCCTGGTCATCGAAACCGCCACGCGGGGGCGGTCGGTGGGCAAGATGGCGATGGGCCTGCGCGTGGTGTCCGACGACGGTGGTCCAGAACGCTTCCGGCAAGCCCTGTTTCGCGCGCTGGCGTCGGTGGTGGAGATCTGGATGCTCTTCGGGAGCCCCGCCGTCATCTGCAGCATATTGTCGCCGAAGGCAAAGCGGATCGGCGACATTTTCGCCGGCACAGTGGTCGTCAGTGAACGCGGACCCCGACTGGGGCCCCCACCGGCAATGCCCCCGTCGCTGGCATGGTGGGCGTCGTCACTGCAACTATCGGGGCTAACCGCCGGTCAAGCCGAAGTTGCTCGCCAATTCCTTTCGCGGGCAACACAACTCGATCGCCCGCTGCGCCAACAGATGGCATACCGAATCGCCGGTGACGTAGTGTCCAGCATCGCCCCGCCGCCCCCGCCCGGCGCCCCGCCGGAACTGGTGCTCGCCGCCGTCCTTGCCGAACGGCACCGCCGCGAGCTGGCGCGACTGCGCCTCACTATGCCCCCCACGGGGCCCATATCGCCGGCCCCGACGGGACCTGCTCCGTGCCCATCGCCCGGGCCCCCCTACCAGGGGCCGCCTACCTGGCCAAGCACGCCACCAGGGGCGGTCCCGTGGCCGGAGCCCGCATCACCACAGCCTGTTTCCAGACCGCAGCAGGAGCCACACCCAGGCGGTTCGTCGGGCGGTTTCTCGCCGCCGCACTGACGGGCCGCGCTAGCTGGAGACGCTCGCCGCCATGAGGGCGACGTCGGCGACCAGTAGCGTCCATCCGCACAGCGGAACGACGACCCCGCCGCGGCGCTCGGCGGTGAAAAACGAGATGACGATGACGACGAGAGCGACCACGGGTGCGCCGTAAAACGCGACGCCGAAATCAATCCCGCCTCGGCCCAAATTAGGACAACTGCGATCGCTGCAGCCGTCGGTACTCATCACAGCGCCAAGCGCGAAGAGCATCACAATGGCCGCTGCGGGCACGCCAGCGCCAACCCCCAGTTGACCCACGGCCACACGTTGCGGCCGCGATTGCCGTCGCCCCGCGCGGGCTCAGCCGCGCTGGAGGTTGGGTTGCCTACCGCCAGGTTGGAGCTATCAGCGTTCATCCCACAGTTCCTACCCGCCGCCCGGCGGGCGCAGACCGGGCCGACGCGTCACGGTTGAAAGTGCGCGCCGCGTCGTCTAACCGCAGGTCAGGGTCGCATGCACCCGCTTAAGACACACGACGTTGCATCGCGATAGTTTTCGATATATCGTGATATTCCGAAGCGCACGGAGTGCTTCCCAGAAACGTAAGGAATACACATGAACCACCCATTCACTCCCGCCGGCGGGCCATTCGCCGGCCGACCCGGCTTCGGCTTCGGCCCCGCATTGGGTGCACCACCCGCTCGCGGGGGACGGCGTGCCCTGCACGGCGCCAGGCGGCACGCCCGACAGGAATTCTTCGAGCACCTCCGCGACCACGCCGGTGACCATGGCGGGCCTTTAGGGTTCGGTCCGGGCTTTGGCCCCGGTTTCGGTCCGGGCTTCGGTCCGGGCTTTGGTGCCGGCTTCGGTCCGGGCGGCCGACGCGGCGGAGGGCGCCGTGGCGGCCCCGGCCGGGGACGCCGCGGTGACGTCCGCGCGGCCATTCTCACGCTGCTGGCCGAGCGGCCGATGCACGGCTACGAAATGATCCAGCTGATCGCCGAACGCAGTAACGGAATCTGGCGGCCCAGCCCCGGCTCGGTATACCCGACACTGCAGCTGCTGGACGACGAAGGCTTGATCACCGCAAGCGACACCGACGGCAGCAAGAAGCTTTTCGAGCTGACCGACGAGGGCCGTACGGCGGCCGAGAAGATCGAAACCCCACCCTGGGACGAAATCGCCGAAGGCGCCGACCCGGGGCAGGTGAACCTGCGGGCGGCCATGGGCCAGTTGTTTAGCGCGGTCGCTCAGTCCGCGCACACCGCCACCGCCGAGCAGCAGCAGCGCATCGTCGACATCGTCAACAATGCGCGACGCGAGATCTACGGCATCCTCGGCGAGGACTGACCCGTGCCGCGGACCCTGGATCAGGTCACGTCGACCCAATCCAGGGTCCGCTGCACCGCCTTACACCAACCCGCATAGCCCGCGGCGCGCTGCTCGTCGCTCCAGGTCGGTGTCCAGCGCTTGTCCTCTTGCCAGTTGGCCCGCAGGTCCGACGGATCGGCCCAGAACCCCACCGCCAGACCTGCCGCGTAGGCGGCGCCCAGCGCGGTGGTCTCGGCGACCACCGGACGTACCACGTCGACACCCAGCACGTCAGCCTGAATCTGCATGCACAGGTCGTTGCCGGTGATACCGCCGTCGACCTTCAGCACCTCAAGTCGCACACCGGAATCTGCTGCCATCGCGTCCACCACATCGCGGCTCTGGTAGCAGATCGCCTCCAGCGTCGCGCGCGCCAGGTGCGCGTTGGTGTTGAACCGTGACAACCCTACGATCGCGCCGCGGGCATCGGATCGCCAGTAGGGGGCGAACAATCCGGAAAACGCTGGGACGAAATAGACTCCGCCGTTGTCGGCGACCTGACGCGCCAGCGACTCGCTTTGCGCGGCGCCGCTGATGATGCCCAGCTGATCGCGCAGCCACTGCACCGCCGCGCCGGTGACCGCGATCGAACCCTCAAGTGCGTACACGGGTTTGGCGTCACCAAACTGGTAGCAGACCGTGGTGAGCAGTCCGTTGTTCGATCGCACGATCGTCTCGCCGGTGTTGAGCAGCAAGAAATTACCGGTGCCGTAGGTGTTTTTGGCTTCCCCCTCGGCCAGACACACCTGACCCACCATCGCCGCATGCTGGTCGCCGAGAACTCCCGTGATCGGTACCTCACCACCGACCGGCCCGGTCTCCGACGTGACACCGTACGGCTGCCGCGGCGACGACGACGCGATCGCCGGCAGCATCGCACGAGGGATGGAGAAGAACGATAACAGCTCGTCGTCCCAGTCCAGGGTCTCCAGGTCCATCAGCATGGTCCGGCTGGCGTTGGTCACATCAGTGACGTGCACACCGCCCCGCGGACCTCCGGTCAGATTCCACAACACCCAGGTGTCGGCGGTACCGAAGACAGCGTCGCCGCGTTGCGCGGCTTCGCGCACTCCGTCGACGTTCTCCAGAATCCATTGCAGCTTCGCGCCGGAAAAGTAGGTCGCCGGCGGCAGGCCCGCCTTGCGGCGGATCACCTCGCCGCGGCCGTCCCGATCCAGCGCCGACGCGATCCGGTCGGTACGGGTGTCCTGCCAGACGATTGCGTTGTAATAAGGCCGTCCGGTGTGCCGATTCCACACCAGCGTGGTTTCGCGCTGATTCGTAACACCGAGCGCCGCAATATGTTTCGGAGCCAGGTTGGCGCGGTTCAACACCGACATCAGTACCGACGAGGTGCGCTCCCAAATTTCGACCGGGTCGTGCTCGACCCAGCCGGCGCGGGGCAGGATCTGTTCATGCTCGAGTTGGTGGCGAGCCACTTCGGCGCCGTCGTGATCGAAAATCATGCAGCGAGTGCTGGTGGTGCCCTGGTCGATGGCGGCTATGAATTCAGCGAACTCGGCCAACTGCTCTCCTCCACCCGTGATGTGACACTTCATGTCAAGAGTCCATGATGGTCTACGCGGCCCGCGAATCGGCGATTGCCCGGCACACTTGCGTAACCGCCGGTAAACCTGTTGCATCGGCGTTGTGGGCGAAGAGGTCAAGCGCACCACCTACAACCGCGCACATCGGCGGGAATACCGGCACAAGTTGCAGCTGTGTCTGGACGCCTTCGAGACGATGCTCGCGCAGTCGTGCTTCGATTCAGACCGGCCGCTTACCGGCATGGAGATCGAGTGCAACCTCGTCGATGCCGAGTATCAGCCGGCCATGTCGAATCGCTACGTCCTGGACGCCATTGCCGACCCGGCGTTCCAGACCGAATTAGGTGCCTACAACATCGAATTCAACGTGCCACCCCACTCACTGCCCGGACACACCGCGCTGGATCTGGAGGCCGAGGTGCGGGCCAGCCTGAACGACGCCGAGACCAAGGCCAGCGCCGGTGGGGCCCACATCGTCATGATCGGTATCCTGCCCACGCTGATGCCCGAACATCTCGCCAACGGCTGGATGAGCGAGTCGACGCGATATGCGGCCCTCAACGACTCGATCTTCACCGCCCGCGGCGAGGACATCCCGATCGACATCTCCGGCCCCGAGCCGCTGAGCTGGCAAGCCGCATCGATAGCACCCGAATCCGCCTGCACCAGCATGCAACTGCATCTGCAGGTGGCTCCGGAAGCTTTTGCCACCAACTGGAATGCGGCGCAGGTGCTGGCCGGACCGCAATTGGCGCTGGGCGCCAACTCTCCGTACTTCTTCGGACACCAGCTGTGGGCCGAAACCCGCATCGAAGTGTTCACCCAGTCCACCGATACCCGGCCCGAACAGCTCAAGTCCCTAGGCGTACGGCCGCGGGTGTGGTTCGGCGAAGGGTGGATCACCTCGGTCCTGGACTTGTACAAGGAGAACATCCGCTACTTTCCGACCCTGCTGCCCGAGGTGTCCGATGAAGATCCGGTCGCCGTGCTGGCCGCGGGGCGCACACCGCACCTTTCCGAATTGCGCCTGCACAACGGCACCGTCTACCGGTGGAACCGGCCGGTGTACGACGTCGTCGACGGGCGCCCGCACCTGCGACTGGAGAACCGGGTGTTACCGGCCGGGCCGACCGTCGTCGACATGCTGGCGAATTCGGCCTTCTTCTACGGCATGCTGCGCAGCTTGTCCGAAGCGGACGACCCGTTGTGGAGCAGGATGAATTTTACTGCGGCACAAGCTAATTTCCTCGCGGCAGCGCGGTACGGCATGGATGCCCGGCTGCACTGGCCCGGCCTGGGTGATGTGACGGCGCAGGAACTGGTGCTGGATACATTGCTGCCGATCGCGCAAGAAGGATTGCGCCGGTGGGGTGTCGATGGCGAGGTACGCGACCGGTTCTTGGGTGTCATCGAGGGCCGCGCCAGGACCGGTCGCAACGGCGCCACCTGGCAGGTATCCACGGTGCAGGCCCTGCAGGACAGCGGGATGACCAGGCCCGCGGCACTGGCCGAGATGCTGCGCCGGTACTGCGAGCACATGCATGCCAATGAGCCGGTGCACACCTGGGGGCGCTGACCGCGAGTACGTTGGGAGCTATGTCTTCTGAGCTAATGGACTGGGACGGTGCGTACCGCGAGCAAGGGGAATTCGAGGGCCCGCCGCCGTGGAATATCGGCGAGCCGCAGCCGGAGTTGACGGCGCTGATCGCGGCCGGCAAGTTTCGCAGCGACGTGCTGGACGTCGGCTGTGGGTTCGCGGAGCTGTCGTTGGCACTGGCCGCCCAGGGCTACACCGTGGTCGGCATCGATCTGACACCCACTGCCGTCGCGGCCGCCACCAAAACGGCAGCCGAACGCGGCCTGACCACTGCCAGCTTCGTCCAGGCCGATATCACCGATTTCGCTGGCTACGACGGCCGTTTCAACACCGTGGTCGACAGCACGCTGTTTCATTCGCTGCCGGTCGAGGGCCGTGACGGTTACCTGCGCTCGATACACCGCGCGGCGGCCTCGGGGGCCGACTATTTCGTGCTGGTATTCGCCAAGGGAGCCTTTCCAGCCGAGATGGAACCCAAGCCCAATGAAGTCGATGAGGACGAGTTGCGCGCCGCGGTGAGCAAGTACTGGGAGATCGACGAGATTCGGCCCGCCTACATCCACGCCAAAATTCCCCAGGTATCCGACCCGACGTTCGAATTTCCGCCGCACGACCGCGACGAAAAGGGCCGGATGAAGTTGCCGGCCTACTTGCTGACGGCACACAAGGCCGGGTAGACGGCTTCGACCTGTTGCGTCGAAATCGACGCTACCGAGAACCCTTCTCAGGCGGATTCATACGGTCAACGCAACATCCGTTGATTTGGGAGGTTGCTATGCCGTGTGGTTATCCGGTCGCGAGGTCGGTGAAGCGTGAGTTGTTTGATCGGGTCTGTGGCGGTGTGGCGGTGACGCGGGCATCGGTGGAGTTGGGCGTGTCGCGCAGCACCGGGTGGGTGTGGTGGCGTGACGCTGGCGGGATGGAGTTACTCAAAGGAACTGGCGATCACGGGTTAGCGAACCCCGGTAATGTGTGCTTGCCCGGCGGGCGCGGGCACCGACTGAGCCTTGATGAGCGCGTCGCCATTATGCGGGGCCTTGACCAGAACCTCAGCTACACCGAGATCGGTGTACTGATCGGGCGTGACCGATCGGTTGTCTGTCGCGAATATCAGCGTAACCGCAATGCCGATGGCGACTATCACGCCCTGATGGCCCATGCCCGGGCGGGCGAAAGAGCCTGTCGACCCAAGGTATTCAAGCTCGTCGACCATCCGCTGTGTAGGTCCATAGAGCACTGGATGAACGAGGGATGGAGCCCCAAACTCATTGCCGATGTGTTGGCTCGCGATTACCCCGATGACAGGCTGATCAGGGTGAGCCACGAAACCATCTACCAGTGCCTGTATGTGCAGACCCGTGGCAGTCTGCGCGCCGACTTGTCCAAGTACCTGTCCACCAAGCGCTCAGCGCGCAAACCCCGCGGCCACCCGGGCCGCACGGGGGTCTATGCCCCCGGTCAGGTGTTCACCATCAGCGACCGTCCACCCGAGGCCGAGGATCGAGCGGTGCCAGGTCACTGGGAAGGTGATCTGCTCCTGGGCGCCGCCCACGGCAGCGCCATCGGCACCCTGGTGGAGCGGGCCACCCGGTTTACCATCCTGTTGCACTTACCCACTGATCACACCGCCGAGACGGTGGCTGCGGCGATGATCGAGGCCATGAGCGAACTGCCCAACCACCTGCGCCGTTCGATCACCTGGGACCGCGGCAGCGAGATGGCCAACTGGCGCCACATCCACCTGCAGCTAGGTGCCCCGGTGTTCTTCTGCAACCCGCACTCCCCGTGGCAGCGAGGCACCAACGAAAACACCAACCGGCTCTTGCGATTCTGGTTCGAAAAGGGCACCGATCTGAGCGGCTACACCAAAGCCGATCTCAAACGTATCCAAGACAAGCTCAATAGCCGGCCCCGGCCAACCCTGAACCTCGACACACCAGCCCAGCGCCTGGCCGCCCTAATTAGCCAAGCCGCATAGGCGTTGCACTAACCACTTGACTTTGCCTCACACTTTTTCGCGCCGGCGTCGATTTCGGCGCTACCTTGTCGCCGTCGCCGCGGTGGCCGCGATCAGCGCTTCGGCGAAGGCGGTCAGATCGTCGGCCGTGGTGTCTACGTGCGGCGAGATCCGCAGCAGCGCGGCGGTCAGCTCGTGGGGTGCCCGCTGCACCCCGACGAAGGTGGTCAGGATCCGCCGTTCGGAAAGCAGCCAGGTTCGCACCGCTTGCGGATCGGCGCCGTCGACCGGGGCCAGGGTGGTGATCGCGCTGGGCTCTTCGACCTCTTCGACCACCGCCCACCCGGCCACGTCGGCCAGTACCGTTCGGCTGATGCTGCCCAGCTCAGCCAGACGTGTGCGCACGGCTTGGGGCCCGTACGCCAAATGTTCCCCCAGTGCCAACGAAAAGCCAACGCGCGCGGCAATATTGGCTTCGCCGAATTCGAGTTGCTGAGCCACCGTCAGCGACCCCGCTTTCAGGGCCCACTCGGGTGCCGCCAGCCGCGGATGCAACCGCTCCATCAGATCACGGCGCAGTGCGAGCAGTCCGACACCTCGCGGCCCGGCGATCCACTTGCGCGACGAGGAATAGGTCACGTCGGCGTCCACCGCGCAGTCCACCTGGCCGAGCGCTTGGGCAGCGTCGACGACGAGCGGCAGCCCCAACTCGCGGCAGAGTCGCGCGATCATCGACAGCGGTTGCACCACACCGCTGTGGCTGGCGACCGCGGTCAGGTGGACAAGATCGGGCGGATCTTCATCGAGGACCAATGCCGCGTCGTCGAGCGCGATCCGGCCATCCTCGATGGTCGGCAACAGCTGGCGGTCGAATCCATGGGCGTCCATCATCGCCAGGTTGGGACCGTATTCGCCGGGCAAACACGCCACCGTCCGGCGGTCCGGCGGCCAGCTGCCAAGCAGCAGATCCAGCGCGTTCAGCGAGCCGGTGGTGAACACCACCTCGGCATCGGACATGCCGGTGAGCGCGGCGAATGCGACACGTCCGGCGTCGAGAACGGGTATGGCCGCCTCACCCGCGACATAGCCACCGACTTCGGACTCGTAGCGAGCGTGCTGAGCGGCGGCGTCGATCACCGCGAGGCTCTGACGGGAGCAGGCGGCGCTGTCGAGGTGCAGCCCGGCAACCGGCAGGCGGGCCGCCCGCCATCGGTCGGCCAGCGAATCGCTATCGGTCACTTCGCGGCCAACGACAACCCGAAATCGCCTGCGCCGTCGGTCCACCACCGAATACGACGCAGCCCCGCGCCGGCCAGTTCGGCATCGACCCCACCCGGGCGGAACTTGCACGACACTTCGGTGAGCATTTCCTCGCCGGCCGCGAAATCGACAGTCAGCTCGAGCGCGCCGACTCGCACCCGCTGGCGACGGCTGGCTCGCAACCACATCTCGATGCGTTCCTCTTCGCTGTTCCAGCGGGCCACGTGCTGGTAGGCGTCAACGTCGAAGTCGGCGTCGAGTTCCCGGTTGATCACCGCGAGCACATTGCGATTGAACCGGGCGGTCACCCCGGCGGCATCGTCGTAGGCCCGCACCAGCCGGCCGGTGTTCTTCACCAAATCCGTGCCCAACAGCAGGCTGTCCCCGGGCCACATCTGTGCAGACAAGGTGGCGAGGAACTCGGCGCGCGGCCCCGTCGTGAGATTGCCGATCGTCGACCCCAAGAACACGAACAGGCGTCGCCCGCCGCTCGGGATCGCGGTCAGGTGCTCTTCGAAATCGCCGCACACAGCTTTGATCTCGACGCCTCCGTATTCCTGCTGGATGGCTGTCGCGGCCGTCGACAGGATGCTGGCGTCGACGTCGAACGGCACGAACCTGCGCAGCGATCCGCGGTCACGCAGCGCGTCGAGCAGCATCCGGGTCTTCTCCGACGTCCCGCTGCCCAATTCGACCAAGGTGTCGGCCTCGCTGGCCGATGCGACCTCGGCTGAACGCGCGCGCAAGATCTCGGCCTCGGCACGGGTCGGGTAATACTCGGGCAATCGGGTGATCTGGTCGAACAGATCGCTGCCCGCTGAATCGTAGAACCACTTGGGCGGCAAGGACTTCGGTGTCTTCTGCAGGCCGTCGAACACATCGCGACGCAACGAATTGTATGCCGAGTCGGCGGCGAGGTGGTTGGACAGCGACAGCGTCATCAATGTCCTTTCGGGTGATCCAGCGGGGTTAGCGTGACACCGTTCGCGGTGACTTCGACGAGGTAGCGGTCCGGCACATCCTCCCAGTCCGCGTCGTTGTCGTAGGGCTCGCTGGCCAACACCACGCCGTCCGCGCGGCGCAGGATGAACAGCGTGTCACCCCAGGCCGTGGCCAGCAGACGAGATCCGTTGGCCGCCAGAATATTAAGCCGGGCCTTGGGGTCGGCGGCCGCTATCTCGGTGATGGTCTTGCCCAGCGCGTCGAGGCCGCGCTCGAAGATGGTGGCCGCGAGTATCGCACTGTCGCAGACTGATTCGGCTGATGAAGTCGTTGGCAACACGGCGCGGTCGACAATCCCGTTGTGCGACAACAACCACTCGCCGTCGGTGAACGGCGCCGTCGCGCTGGTTTCGATCGGCATGCCAACAGTTGCCGAGCGCACCGCTGCCACCATGCAGTGGCTGCGCAGCGCGGGCGCGACCGAGTCGAACGACACGTCGCCCCATAGCGGCGCCTGGCTACGCCAGCGCCGGGGCACATCGCCGTCGAAAAACCCGATGCCCCAACCGTCGGCGTTCATCAGGCAGTGTTTTTGCCGACGCGGAGCATAAGACTGCATCCGCAGCCCATACGGCGGGTCCAGTACCAGCGAGGAGACCGCGACGTCAGCCCCGAGCCACCCGAGGTGCCGGCACATCAGGCTGGCCCTCCAGGGTCCTTGACGTCCCATGCCAACCGGACACCGGAGAAGATCTGACGACGGTATGGGTGATCCCAGTTGCGGAAACTGGGCCGCAGGATGGCCGGCTCCACGGCCCACGATCCACCCCGCAGCACCCGGTAGTCGCCGTCAAAGAACGGCTGGGAGTACCGCTGGTAGATCATCGGGACGAAACCCGGCCAGGGCCGCAGCGGCGAGGCAGTCCACTCCCACACGTCGCCCAACATCTGTTCAGCCCCGTAGGCCGAAGCGCCGGCCGGGTAAGCCCCGACGGGTGCCGGACGCAACGCCGTGCCCCCCAGGTTGGCAAGGGCAGCCAGATTTTCTGGGGCAGCCGCTTCGCCCCAGGGGTAGCGACGCCGGGTGTTGGTCGCCGGATCCCACGCGCAGGCCTTCTCCCATTCCATCTCGGTGGGCAGCCGGGCGCCGGCCCAGGCCGCATAAGCCTCCGCCTCGAAGTAGCTGACATGCTGTACCGGCTCGTCGGCGGGAATGTCTTCGACGTGGCCGAACCGGGCGCGCGTTCGTCCGTCGGAGTTCCAAAACTGCGGCGCGGTCAGGCCCGCGCGCTGGCGATGCTGCCAGCCACGCTCGGACCACCAGCGCGAGTCGTTGTAGCCGCCGTCGTCGACGAACTGTCGCCATTCCGCATTGGTGACCGGAACCCGGCCGATCCGGAACGCCGGCAGGTCGACGACGTGGGCGGGACGTTCGTTGTCCAATGCGTAGGGCTCGCTCACGGCGTCAACACCCAACACGAACGCGCCGGCGGGCACCAGCACCGAAGTGCCGGCGAGCCCTGGTCGGCGGGACGGCACAACCGACGTGTCACCCAGCAGCGGCGCGCCGCTGCGCAGGTTCAATGCCTGCAGCATTGTTTCGTCGTGCTGGTTTTCGTGGCTGATCACCATCGCGTACACGAAGCTGCTGCTGTCGTCGGGTAGCGCAGAAAGGGCATCCAGCGCGGCAGACCTTACTGTTTGGCAATAAGCCCGCGCCTGCTTGGGCGAGAGGAGCGGCAAGTCGACCCGGCTGGCGCGCGAGTGCACGAACGCGTCGTAGAGGCCGTCGACGGCCGGCGGCAAAATCCCGGGCCGGGACGGATCACCGCCTCGCAACAGCCACAGCTCCTCTTGCTGAGCGATGTGCGCCAGATCCCACACCAGCGGGCTCATCAACGGGTCGTACTGCCGGCACAGTTCGGCATCGTCGAAATCGACCAGCCGCAACGTCCGCGTCCGCGTCCGCGTCAAATCGTCGGCAAGGCTCTCCCGGGAAGTCACAGCCCCCCTTGCGCCAGTCGCGCGACCATCGGCGCGATGCCATGTTCAATCACTTGGTCGGAGAAGTCATCGCCGGGACATCGACCCTGCTCGACGCTGCCGACCACCCGCCGCATCGAGTCGCTGAGTTCGGCAGGTGCTCTCTCGGCGGCGAGAGCCACGCACTTGTTGGCCGCCGCGTACAGCCGTCGGTCACGCAGACCCACCCGGGCCGCGGTGTCCCAGGCGCTGGCCACCGGTTCGACGGCCTCGGCCGCAATGTCGGCGGCGGCCGGGTCGTCGAGCAGGGCCACCAGCATGAACACCACAGCGGGCCACCAGGCTTCCGGCACGCTGTCGAGATAGCGGATTTCCAGCCATTGCCTCGGGCGTACCGGCGGAAACAGTGTGGTCAGGTGATACTCCAGGTCGGCCACGGCCGGGCGGC
This sequence comes from uncultured Actinomycetota bacterium, assembly GCA_963784665.1. Taxonomy (GTDB): domain Bacteria; phylum Actinomycetota; class Actinomycetes; order Mycobacteriales; family Mycobacteriaceae; genus Mycobacterium. Next base: position 58,048 of record CAWASA010000008.1, on the reverse strand, counting down.
GATCGCCGAGCAGGACCCGGCCGTCGGCCCAGTCGGCGAAGGGCACCCAATGCGTGACCGCCACGGCGTCCGGGCTATGCACCATCATCACCGGGGCCTTGAGCGCATAGCGCGCCCAGTCGGTGCCGGGGTCGTCGCCGCTGGCACCCAGGATGGGCCCGCAGCGCGCCGAGTCCATCTGGCCCCACACCCGCTGCCGGGTGGAGACCCAACCGGTGAACTCGCCGCCCAGCATGGGAGAGTTGGCGGTCATCGCGATCATGGTGGGCCCCAAGGCATGCGCCAGCCATACCCGCGCCGCCCATCCGTCCTGCGGTCCGGCGTCCAGATTGACCTGAATCGATGCGGTCGACGTCATCATCGCCGCGCCCGCCTCGCCAGAGCGGCTGGCGGCGAAAAACTGCTCCATGGCTTGGTAACGGGCGCCCGGGTTGATGCGCTTGGGCGGCCGCAGCGGATCCGCCCCCAGGAAAACCAGACCTAGCCCGGCGTCAGCAAAGGCCGATCGCAGCACGGCTTGATCGCGACACATCGCATCGATGGCGGGCATTACGCCGTCGGTGGGCGGACCGGACAGTTCGACTGCGCCGCCCGGTTCCACGGTGACCCGGCTGCCGAACGGCAGAGCGGGGAGAGACTCGAGAACCTCGGTGATTTCGTCCCAGCTAGGCCTGCGGTGCGGGTCGGCCGGGTCGTGGCAATGGGCTTCCACTTCCAGACCGACCCGCCCCAGTGGGGTATCCACCAGACAACCATCGGCGATGTATTGCGCGGCGGCGGAGGAGTCGGCCATCTGCGGATTTTTTATTTCCGAGGCGGGGCGGGGGCTATCCAGCTGCGAGGCCGCGGTAGTGATAGCGGCGAACGTCATATCACGATCCCTTCGGGCCCGAGCATGCCCGAGCATGCCCTGCGGACCGCCTTCCTGAACAGCTAACGGGACGTTAACCGCCACTAGTTCATCTAGCAGATGACCGCGACATATTCCCGTTCCCGCACGTCTCGCACGGCTTTCGACGGATACCCAAATTCATTCGCTACTGACCCAGCGCGTTCTGCATTGCCCCGGCCAGCACGTTGACCGCCGGTCCGGCGTTGCCAGATTGGCACACCTTGGCCTGCAGCAACACGTTTTCGCGCAGCCTGGTTTGATCGAAGCACCGGCGATCGGTGCCCGCTTCTTGCTTGGTCCAATTCTCGTCGGTAGCGGTCGGCGGCCCGCCCTCGAACGACCACACTCCGGTGGTGCCGTTGTCGAGATGCACCGCGGTGGTCTGCCCCGAACAGCCCACCGTTCGGTCCACGACCCGATGGAAAGCCCGGCCCGCGGCGTCATTGTTGGCGAACACCCCGACCGCCTGCTTGACGAAGTGGGTTTGGTCGGTAGCCGACGTTTGCGTGATCGCTCCGTTGAACGACGCCAGGTCGGGGTCGTCGTACACCTCGGGCAACCCGATGTCCGCCCAGTTGTTGCACGCCGGGACATCGACCCAATCGCCTTGGACCGGCTGGGTGAACGTCGACTCCCACCCCATCGGTCCGCCGACGATATTGCCGACCGACCCTTTACCGAGAACCGCGTAGTTCACGACGCCGGGTTCCGAGGGATGGGCGGCCGCGACCGGGATCGCCAGTGCTCCCGCACTGGCGGCCAGACCGATGCTCACCGCCGCAGTGGAGATCCGCAACATGAAGCTTGATCATGCCAGGCACGTCGAACGTCGAGTTGTTGGGCCAAATGCGGCGAAAGCTCCCAACAACTCGACGTTCGAGGCTGCGTTCAGCCCAAGTTGGCCCGGACACCCTCCTCGACCAACTTGCCCAGATCGGGGTCGACGTTGCGCCAATACTCGAACACTTGCGACAGAACCGGCTCTTTAACACCCTTGGAGACATGGCCAACAATGTTGTGCACCAAGCGTTCCCGGGCCGCATCGTCAAGCACTTCGCGGACCATGGTGCCAGCCTGCCCCCAGTCGTCGTCCTCGGCGTGCAGCGTGTACGCGGCGCGGACCATATCGCCGTCGGCATGCCAGCGCACCTCGGCGGCGCGCGCCGGGTCGGCCTGCGGACCGCCATAGGAGTTCGGCGCATACACCGGATCGGAGACGTTGTTCATCCGCATGGCGCCGTCTTTGGAGTAGCTGTTCACCTCGACTTTCGGCGAGTTGACCGGGATCTGCCGGTAGTTGGTCCCCAGCCTTGCCCGATGCGCATCGGAGTAGGAGAAGCCGCGAGCCTGCAGCATTTTGTCCGGGCTCAACCCGGTGCCGGGCACGGTGTTGTTCGGTTCGAAGGCGGCCTGCTCGATTTCGGTGTGGTAGTCGGTGACGTTGCGGTTCAGCGTCATCTTGCCGACATCGATCAACGGATAGTCGCCGTGCGGCCACACCTTCGTCAGGTCGAAGGGGTTGAACCGGTAGTTCTTGGCCTCCTCGTACGGCATGATCTGCATCTTGAGCGTCCAGCTCGGGTAGTCACCGCGCTCGATCGCCTCGTAAAGGTCGCGCTGGTGGTAGTCGCCGTCCTCGCCGGCCAGCCGGTCGGCGTCCTCCTGGGTGAGAAACTCGCTGCCCTGATCGGTGATGAAGTGGTACTTCACCCAGAAGATCTCGCCGGCGGCGTTGATCCAGCTGTAGGTGTGGCTGCTGTAGCCGTTCATGTTCCGCCAGCTCTTGGGGATCCCCCGATCGCCCATCAACCAGGTCACCTGGTGCGCGGACTCCGGCGAGAGGCTCCAGAAGTCCCACTGCATGTTGTGGTCGCGCACGTTACTTGCCTGCAGGCGCTTCTGGGACCGGATGAAGTGCTGGAACTTCAGCGGATCGCGCATGAAGAAGACCGGCGTGTTGTTGCCGACCATGTCGAAGTTGCCCTCGGTCGTGTAGAACTTCAACGCGAAGCCACGCGGGTCCCGCCAGGTGTCTGGGCTGCCACGCTCACCGGCGACGGTGGAGAACCTCACCAGCATCTCGGTCTTGGTCCCGGGCTGAAACACCGCGGCTCTGGTGAATTTGCTGACGTCGTTGGTGACCTCGAAGTGACCGAAGGCGCCGCCACCTTTCGCGTGCGGTTGGCGTTCCGGGACGCGTTCCCGGTTGAACATCGCCATCTGTTCGATCAGGTAGTGGTCCTGCAACAGGATCGGACCGTCGGGACCGATCGTCAAAGACTGGTCGTCGCTTGGCGCAGCAATGCCTGCGTCAGTGGTGGTGTAACGCTCCGTCATTTCGCTATCTCCTCGTTAACTGGGCTGACTCCACGAAATCCGCGGGCACGCCGTTCTCCTAGGCAGGTAAGGCCTTGGAGGCGCAGGCGGACATCGTGGCGATCGAATCTGTCTCTGCGCCAAGCACTCTCAGCGCGCTGCCGCGTATCCCCGCGCCCGTCAGCCGGGCGCTGCCCTGATCAGTAAGCGACACAAAGGGCACGAACCCGAGTATTCTCCCTTTCTTGAACAAGTCAAGAAAAGTGAGGCGATGCTGCATCCGGCGGCTGCCCCCTAGGCGCGCGGCGCCGGCGTGTTAGGGGCTGGGCTCGGAGCGCTGGGGGTCTGGCTGGGGACGCCCGGACCACCGGGGCCCACACCCGGACCGCCCGGACCACCGGGGCCGACACCCGGACCGCCTGGCCCGCCCGGACCACCGGGGCCGACACCCGGGCCGCCCGGACCCCCGGGGAACATGGGAACGATCATCCCGGGCCCGCCGGGTCCGCCGTACTGCCACGGTCCCGGGCCCCCGGGTGTGTACATCGGGCCGTAATGGTGATGGTGACAGCGGTAGTGATGTCCGAAGACCATGGCGCCGGAGAAGAACACCACCGACAAGATGAAAACGATCCCCGCGACGATGACCACCCACGCTGCAGCCGTATAGAGCCGCGGCGGCTTCTCCCGCTGCGGTGGCGGTGGCGGCGGAGCTGCGGCGGCGGAGGTCGGCTGGGCTGGCGGTTCAGGTGTCTGGCTCATACCTTTGACTATTGCCCGGGGTCGCAAGGTGCGTAACAGATTCGGCCCACAAACTTGCTGTGAATCCAGACGCGGCGGTTAGTCGCCGGGTATCAAACGACGCGCAGCCCGGCACTCGGGCGAGCACCGGGCTGCTGGGTGTTCAGTTAAGGTCCGACGGAGTTCCCTAGGGCGTCCTGGATGGGGCGACCGACGACGGAACCTGGCCGGGTCCGGGGGCGCCAGGGGTCACCGCCGCGGGTCCACCGCCCGGGATGCCCGCAGGTCCGCCGCCACCCGGTCCGCCCGGGCCACCCGGGCCGCGTGGATGCATCATCATCGCGTGGTGCTTGTGGTGGTGGTGGTGGTGATGACCGCGATGGTGTCCCAGCGCCATTCCGGTGAAGAAGATGACGGAGACGATGAACACGATCCCGGCGACGATGGCAACCCATGCCGCGGCAAGAAAGACCCTGGGGGTCTTGTATAGCGCTTGTGCTGTCGCAGGCGCCGGCGCAGTTGCGGTCGAAGACCGCACAGTGGGGGTTTCAGATGTTTCACTCATGAGACAAATGATGAAGGGGTTAACAATAGTTGCGGCTATGCGCTACTTATGTAGCAGCTGTGAGCTGAAGCCCCGCCTTACCTGGCAAAACACCGACCGAAGGTGCTAATCCGGCTTGAGCGGATCGACGGCGAACTGTTACCTCGGCGTTTGAATCTCAAAGCTGTGTTGATCGCGCAAAAAAGGCCTGTTCACGGCGTTGGGTATGACGGTTGGCTCAAGTTTCCGCAAATTCTGCTGCGGACTGGCTGCGGACTGACCGATGAGCGCGTACAAGCCAGCAAACAGCGCCCTAAGCAGACCGAGCTCACCGCCGCCAAGAAACGCATCCGGGAATTAGAGAACGAGGTGGCGATCCTGAAAAGGGCCCGTGAGCTGCTGCGGGAGCCGCACGACCCAAAAGGAGGTACGCGGCCATAGCCACGATGGCCGCAGAAGGACTGCCCGTGCAACTGGCGTGCCGGCTGCTGTCGGTCGCTGAGTCGGGGTACTACGAGTGGCGCTCGCGGCCGCCGTCGGCGCGGGCGATCCGCCATGTCTGGTTGACCGAGCAGATCCGCGCCGTACACACCGCGTCACGAGGCACCTATGGCGCTCGCCGGTCGGGAAAGCCGGCCACATGGCGAAGGGGCTCAGTTTGATTCAGTAGCAACCGATGCATGAGAAGGAGTCACCGGTGAATACGGGTGTTTCGTGGTCTGCCGATATCGTTGACACGACGTGGGCGTGGCACCGAGTACTTGCGATGCAGACGAAGCTGCACCGTTGGGCGACGGCCGATCCCAGCCGTCGGTTCGATGATGTGTTCAACCTCGTACACGATCCCGCGTTCCTTGTGGCGGCGTGGGACCGGGTGCGGGGTAACAAGGGCGGTCGCACCGCCGGTGTGGACGGGATCGTTCCCAAGTATGTCCGCGCCGAGGACGTGACCGAGATGCTCACCGAGCTTCGCCACCAGGTGAAGACGGGGAAGTTCACGCCGCTGCCGGTACGTCAGCGCACGATCCCGAAAGCGGGCGGGAAGACCCGTTCGCTGGGGATACCGACGATGACCGATCGGATCATTCAGGCGTCCCTGAAGCTGGTGCTGGAGCCGATCTTTGAGGCCGACTTCCAACCCTGCTCCTATGGGTTTCGGCCGAGAAGACGGGCCCAGGACGCGGTCGCTGAGATTCACTTCTACACAACGGGCAACCGCTCCTATGAGTGGGTGTTCGAGGGTGACATCAAGGCGTGCTTCGACGAGATCGACCACAGCGCCCTGATGGGACGGCTTCGGGGTCGTATCGCCGACAAAAGAGTCCTGGGAGTGATTCGTGCGTTCCTCAAGGCCGGGGTCCTCACCGAGGACGGGTTGAACAGGGACACCCGCACCGGCACCCCGCAAGGCGGGATTCTCTCACCATTGCTGGCTAACATCGCCTTCCGCGTTCGGGTTGGCCGTCGAAATCGGAGACTGGCAACGCCTCAACGGGCGCTCGATCGGCGCTTACCTGGGATTGGTGCCCACCGAGAATTCCTCGGGGGCGACCCGTTCCCAGGGCGGGCTCACCAAGACCGGCAACGGCCATGCCCGTCGCCTGCTGGTCGAAGCGGCCTGGCATCACCGACCCCGGTACCGGCCAGGGCGCGAGCTGCGGAAGCGGTGGGAGACGGCGTCCCCGGCAGCCCGGGCACGGGGCCAGGCAGCCAACCGGCGTCTGAATGCTCGCTGGGCTGGTTTCGATGAACGCAAGAAACGCGCAGTAGTGGCCAACGCGGCCATCGCCCGCGAACTTGCCGGCTGGTGCTGGTCGCTGGCCATCCTCGACGAGTAATACCCCGCGACTGTCCGGATGAGAACTCGGTGGTGACGGCAAGCGTCTGGGAGTGACCCGCGTGCGACCTATGAGCAATCATGTTGCTAGACAACTGATGACGCTCGTCCTTTAGACAAGCGGCCCACTCCGACTCGAAAGTCCCGTCCTGCGGTAACTAACCCGCGCATATCAATTTGACGCGCGTCGCCATGACACGCTCGACGCCCTCCGAGGACTTCATCCGGTCAACGAAGCGGCGGCCACGACGACGGTCGCGGCCGCCGCTTCACCCCTGCCCGCTTGACAAAACTCCTCCCATATCATGTCGCAGCCGGTGAGCGACCAGCCCCGACGCTCGGCACGGCACGATGACGGACGTGACGTGCGTCACGTCACGTCACGGCTCGGCGATCGGCGGTGTCTTGAGGGCATGACTGATCACAACACCACCACCACTATCACCAAGGTCGCCGTCATCGGCGGCGGTTACGCCGGAACCCTGGCCGCCAACCATCTGCACGTGCGCCCCGACATCAACGTCACGCTGGTCAACCCGCGGCCGCACTTCGTCGAACGGATCCGGCTGCATCAGTTGATCGCCGGAACCGGCTCCGCGGCCGTCGACTATGCGACATTGCTGAACCCGCAGATCCGCCTGGTCGTCGACGAGGCAACGCAGATCGATGCGACACGGCGACGCGTCCACCTGGCGTCCGGCAGCGCGCTGTCCTACGACTACCTGATCTACGCGGTCGGTAGCATCGCCCCCGAGCCAGATGTGCCAGGCGCTGCTGAATTCGCTTTGCGCATCGCCGAATTCGACTACGCCGAACAATTGCGTGGGCGGCTGGCAGACCGGCGTTCCAGCGCCCCGGTGTGCGTCGTGGGCGGCGGCCTGACCGGTATCGAAACGGCGGCCGAACTCGCGCAAGTGCGCTCGTCGGTGAGTCTGCTCTGCGGCGGGGTGCTCGGGCCGTCGCTGAGCCCACAGGGACGCGGGTCGGTGGCGCGCCAGCTGCGCCGGCTGGGCGTGACGGTGGTCGAGGACGCAGTCGTGACCGAGGTGCGGACGGACGCCGTCGTATTGGCCGACGGGCGCCAGCTGCCCAGCGCCATGACCGTGTGGACGACCGGATTTGGCGTGCCGCAGCTGGCCGCGCGCAGCGGGCTGTCCACCGATACGCTCGGGAGGCTGCTCACCGACGAAACGCTGACCAGCGTCGACAACGATCGCATCGTGGCGGCCGGGGACGCCGCCGCACCGTCGGGCCAGCCGCTGCGGATGAGCTGCCAAGCCGCCCTGCCGCTGGGAGCGCAGGCCGCCAACACCGTGCTCAGCCACATCGCGGGTGAGGATCCCGCGGTGGTGAACCAGGCATTCGTCGGACAGTGCATCAGTGTGGGCCGCGCTGGTGCAACTTTTCAAATCGCGCACACCGATGACACTCCACGTCGGCTCTACATCGGTGGCCGGACTGCGGCCGCGATCAAGGAGTACATCTGCAAAGGCACGGTGAACTACCTCGAGAAGGAGGGTCGCAAACCGGGTTCGTACTCCTGGCTCAAGGGCGGCAAGCGGCCGTCGCAGCCGGTGCTCAAAGTGGTCACGCAACCGTGACCACCGCTGTCGAGTTCACCCATCTGCGGCCGCTACTGTTCACGATCGTCTACGAAATACTCGGATCGACAACCGAATCCGACGACGTGCTACAGGACAGCTACCTGCGCTGGGCCGCAGTGGACCTCGCGACGGTGCGCGACACAAATCGTAACTGGCGCAAGGCTACCCGCCACGACGAGACGCGGCTGACGACAGTGAAGCTATCTGCCAGCACCTCCCCCATCGGGTGATTTCGGCCACATCAGCGCCGAAGGGGTCACGTTTGGGCGGTGGGCGGTGCCTCGGGTGTATGGCATCACCATAGGAGCATCTGACGTGACCGATAAGGTGCATGTCGAAATCAGCGGCGCGCCGCAGACCAATGCTGGCGACGCTGTACGGGAGGGCGGCCGACGCCGCCGCCGAGCATCCGATCTTGGGCGACACGTTCGCGAAGGATCTGGTCAGTCGACTGGACTACGACTGGAGCAAGACCGGCCTGACCACCAGCCAAGCGTCGTCGCTGACGATGCGCAGCGCCCACTTCGACAACTGGGCGCGCCAGTTCCTCGCCGCGCACGAGCGCGCAGTCGTGTTGCATCTGGGCTGCGGCCTGGACAGCCGAGTCTTCCGGTTGAACCCGGGGGCGGGTGTGGAATGGTATGACGTCGACTATCCCGATGTGATAGCGCTGTGTGAGCGGCTCTACCCGTCGCGCGAGCACCACCATCTGGTGCCCGAATCCGTTACGGATCCAGCATGGCTGCAAGCGATTCCGCCGGATCGCCCAGCGCTGCTGCTCGCCGAGGGTTTGACCATGTACCTGACCGAACAAGACGGCCTTGCCGTGTTGGAGCGCGTGGTTGAGCACTTCTGTTCAGGGGAGCTGCAGTTCGACGTCTTGAACTGGTTCGGGATCCTCGGTCAGAAGCTCAATCCCGTCGTTCGGCGCTCCGGTGCGACGATGTCCTGGGCGATCAACGGACCCGCTGACATTCTCCGCGCGGTGCCCGGGATCCGACTGCTCGCCGCGATATCGGCGTTCGACGCAGAAACCTTCCGACAGATGACCGACCAGCAGTCTGCCGTCTACCGGTTGCTGGCCCGGGCGGTTGCGCTGATTCCCACGGTGCGCGCGACATCGCAGTACCTGCGATTTGGCTTCTGACGAGGCCCGTCTCGCAACGGCTTCCCGACGATGACAGCAGTCCGTGGTGAACCACCAGACAGTATGCGCGGGGTCTCCGGTGGCCCGGTTGACGTCAATAAGGAGGTACTAATGGGTACACAACGCGCGATTGACGAAGTCGACATTCGACGGCGAACAGAAGCGGGGGTGGCGGCGGTTCGAGCCATGGACCTCGAGGGTGTGATGGCGCTTTACGCTCCGGATATCGTATCGTTCGACATCGGATCGCCGCTTCGGTCGTGTTGCGCGTTCGCCGCGTTGGCCGATGAGGCCAATCGGTGTCGTCGCCGCGGGGTCGATCTCTGCCTGGTCAGTGCCCAGCCGTCTGTCACTCGGAGTGTCGCGGCTTGTGGGCTGCGCGACGTGCTTCCTGTTTATCCGAGACAACATGCTGGTCTTCGACGTTGGCGGGACGAGGACGGCGCAGCCGCGATCAGCGGGTTTGCTGTCGGGGACTTTGGCGACGAGCTACAGCTCCCCGGCGTTTTTGGCTTCCTGCGCCCGCGCCACCTCCTGCGCGGTGTAGCCGATGAACAGCGCCACCCCGCCGAGCAGCATGACCACCCCGGCCAGCCACACCAGGCCGTAGGTGTAGCCGCGGTCCAGCGCATGCAACTGGGCGGCGTTCATCAACTTCGCCGGCCCGTTGTTGCCGCCCAGGTACAGCGTGCGCGATGTGATGGCGGCCTGGATGAGGGCCAGCACCACCGCCCCGCCGAGACCCTGCAGCATCACTGCGATCGCCGAGGTGGGCCCGATGCGGTCGAAGCCGACGCTGGCGATCACAGATAGCGCAAGCGGGAGGCTGACCATGCCGATACCGAGACCGCCGACGACGATCGGCAGCACCAGATTCGGGAAGTACGGCATGCCGCGGTTGAGCATCGAGCCGTACAGCACGCCGCCGAGCACCAGGATGCTGCCGGCGATCACCACCACCCGCGGCGGGAACCACGTCACCAGCCGCGAGGCCGCACCCAGCCCGATGGCCCCCGCTATGACGAATGGGATGAAGCCGACGCCCGCTTGCAGCGTGCTATAGCCCATGATGTCCTGCACATACACGGTGACCACCACCATCAGGGTTGTCATCACCCCACCGTTTAGAAACAGGGCCGCGAACGTGGCCAGCCGGTTGCGGTCGAAGAACAAGCTGAATGGCAAGACGGGGTTGTCCGCCCTGCGCTCTACCACGGCGAACGCAACGAAAGCTACCAAAGCCACCACACCTGACCCGATCGTGGTGGCCGACAGCCAGCCCGTCCCCGACCCCGTCGAGAAGCCGAAAACCACCGCGGTAAAGCCCACCGTGGCCAGCACAGCCCCGGTGGCATCGAGCTTCATCCGCTCCTTCTGGGTTTCCCGAAGCGCCGTGCGGGCCAGGTAGAGCGCCAGCAGCCCGATCGGCGCGCTCACAAAAACCGCCAGCCGCCACGACACCTCGGCCAGTATCCCGCCCACCACCAGGCCCAGCACTGAGCCGACACTCCCCATCGCGGTCAACACCGCCAGCGCGGCGTTGCGTACCCGACCCTTCGGGAACGTGGTCGCCACCAATGCCAAACAGGTCGGTGCGAGGATCGCGATAGCTACGCCCTTCAGCAGCCGGGCCGAAACGAGGCTGCCCTCGTCCCAGGCGATCGCGGACATCACCGAGGCGATGGTGGACAGCGCGATCCCGATGATGAAGGTGCGCTTGCGCCCGATGGCATCACCCAGACGACCGCCCACCAGCAGCAGCCCGTTGCAGGTCAGCAGGGTGGCGAATATCACCCAGCTCCGCCCAGCGCTCGACAGGTTCAGCTCGTTCTGGACCTTAGGAAGCGCCACGACTCCGACGGTGAGCTCCATCGCCGCCATCAGCTCCATGCTGCCGAGCGCGATAATCGCGGCGATGAACCGGCGAGGCGGCAGCCCAGTGGGCAAGTACCTTTTCTTACGTACAGCGTGGTCGGTACGACGGGCACCGGGGTCGCTCATTCTGCGCGTTATGTCGTCCGGTGAAATAGTGCCTGGACTGGGTTGATGAGAGCCAGCCGCCATAGCGGGCTACGCTACAGCAAACGTACGTTGCGCAGCCAACGTTCTGTAAATTCCTGGCGCTTAACGCCTTTTGGTGGACACAGGGTCAGCTTGTGCCTTTTGAGTGAGTCGGTGTTCGAAGTCGACCGGGTTGATCATACGGTCAGCCAGTGGCACGTCTGGCGGTTGTAGACCCGTTCGATCCAGTCGCCGAGAACTATATCAGCGCCCCTTGGGGCCGGAGATATCTGTCGTAACTCGACTTTCATTGTGGACCAGAATGATTCGGTCTTAGCATGGTCTCAACACACCGTCCCGCGGCCACTGAGCGCGCCACGTTGTGCTCGCGCGCGAACCGCGCGAATGCGCCGAGGTGTACCGGCAGCCGCGGTCACGCGTGCGAGATGTGTCTAAGCGTCCAGCCGGGCAAACCGACCGTGCCGGTAGTGCTCGACACACGCCGCTCGCCTGACCTTGCCGCTGGTGGTGATGGGAATTGCACCGGGCGGCACCACAACCAGATCCGCGACGCCCAGCCCGTGCGAGTTGGATATCGCCGAGGTGACGTCACGTTTGACGGCGACGAACTTGTCCGCTGCCTCCTCGTGGGAGTCGCCACGGTGCTTAACTTCAATGATGGCGACGAGCTGCTCCGTGTGATCATCCGAGACCGCGATCGCGGCGCACCGACCCCGCGTGATCTCCTGGATCGTCGCTTCGATGTCATCGGGTGAGTGGTTACGCCCGTAGACGATCAAAAGATCCTTGATGCGACCGATGATGAACAGCTCGCCTTCAGAGAGGAATCCCCGGTCTCCAGTTCTCAGCCAAGGCCCTTCGGGTGTACCTGCCGACGGAGCCACAAGCCGGTCACCGAACGTGTGTTGAGTCTCTTGAGGCTTTTGCCAGTAGCCCATAGCGACATTTCCGCCGTGCACCCATATTTCGCCGGCGCTCCCCTGCGGGCACTCGATGCGAGTGTCGGGATCGACGATGCGGATCATCGGTGAACGCGGCACCCCGTAGCTGACCAGCGGTGTACCGGTTCCGCTTTCGCAGCGCTCGGCGTGGCCAACGGACAGCTCCTCGGATTCGAAGTGGACGACATGGGGTGGTTGAGCCGGGTTGCGGGTCGCCGCATACACCGTGGCTTCTGCGAGCCCATATGACGGCCGTATCGCCGTGTCGGGCAAGTTAAATCGCGCGAACCGCTTGTTGAAACGCTGCAGCGTCGGTGGGTGCACCCGTTCGCTACCACTGAGGATGACCAGCACTTCCCCGAGGTCCAGTCCGGCTATGTCCTCGTCTGATGTTTTCCGTGCCGCCAGTTCGAAAGCAAAGTTCGGCGCTGCCGAAAATGCGTGACTATTCTTCGCCAGCAACTGCACCCATCGGGCCGGTCGTTGCAAGAACGACACGGGACTCGTCAGCACAGTGCGAACTCCGGCCAGAATCGGTGCGCAAACCCCCAGCATCAAACCCATGTCGTGATAGAGCGGCAGCCACGAAACGATGGTCGTGTCTGGCGGGGCAACGCTTCCGAACTCCACAAATAAGTCGGACATGATCTGCTCGAAATTGGCCACCAAGTTCCGATGCGAGATCATGACTCCGGCCGGCAGACGGGTCGACCCAGACGTGTATTGCAAGTACGCCGTGTCGGGCAGCTTGCCGCGCCGGGCGCCGGACCCTGCCGGGGCATTAAGATCCAGCAGGTCAACCTCAACGACCGATGCACCGGAATCGCCGGACGGCGATTTCACATAATCGGCCACGATGCCCGCGACAGAGGACGTTGTGAGAACGACGGTCGGCGACGCGTCGCACTGCACCGAGCTGACCCGCTCATCGCTGACACCACCTAGCGGAACCGAAAGCGGAACCGCGATCAGTCCCGCCTCCAATGCGCCGAGAAACGCGACAATATAGTCGAGCCCCTGCGGTGCCAATATGACCGCGCGGTCACCCACCGACCCGCAATCTTTGAGCTCCCGTGCAACATTCAGTGCCCGGCGGTACAGCTGCGACCACGTCAGGCTCTCCGCCTCCCCGTTCCAGTCATTCTCGTAATCAATGAACGTGAACGCCGTGTCATCGGGCTGTAAGCTGGCGCGTTCGCGCAGCACAGACGGAACGGAAGCCTCAACCACGGGATCAGATTAGCGTGGCAGTCGCCGCCGCATGTTCGAAATTAAGAAAGGTTAAGTGGCCGCCCATCCTTCGGCCGCCCGCCACGCAACGGTGGTGGGTCAGGTTGATCGTCGCCGACCCCAGGCAGCCTCTGTAACTCTTTGGCTGGACCTCTGTAATTCTTCGGCTGAAACTGAACACCCGAACAGTACTGACCGCCTACATTACGAACACGATATGAGGCCAGCAAGTCAGCAGACGGCGGGCCCGTTGGTAGTCGGGGAGGAGCCACGCCTTGCTCAAGGCAGCGGAGATGGCGATCTGGTCGTTCCTATGAGGAGTCGAAATGATTTCTGATGCTGCGCACGGCTCGGCTTCGGCCAATGCGTCGCCCACTGCAGGCACCACACCTGTGACCCCGGTTGCCGTTGTGGGCATGGCGTGCCGACTACCCGGGGGCATCGACTCTCCCGAGCGGTTGTGGGAGGCGTTGCTGCGCGGCGATGACCTGGTCACCGAGATTCCGCCCGACCGGTGGGACGCCGACGAGTATTACGACGCCCAGCCGGGGGTGCCGGGTCGGTCGGTGTGTAAGTGGGGCGGGTTCCTCGATGACGTTGCCGGCTTCGATTGCGAGTTCTTCGGGATCAACGAGCGCGAGGCGATCGCGATCGACCCGCAGCACCGGTTGCTGCTGGAAACCTCCTGGGAGGCCATGGAGCATGCCGGTCTCACGCGGGAGGCGATAGCCGATTCACTGACCGGCGTGTTTGTGGGCTTGACGCACGGCGACTACCAACTGCTTGGCGCCGAGTCCCAGGAGATGGAGGGGCCGTACGGGTTCCAAGGCAACGCTTTCAGCATGGCCTCCGGTCGGATCGCCTATGCCCTGGGGGTCCACGGTCCCGCGGTCACGGTGGACACCGCATGTTCGTCTGGTCTGACTGCGGTGCATATGGCTTGTCGCAGCCTGAACGACGGTGAAAGCGACCTGGCCCTCGCTGGCGGCGCGTTCGTGATGCTGGAACCGCGGAAGTTTGTCGCGGGGTCGGCGCAGGGCATGCTGTCTCCCACCGGCCGCTGCCACGCCTTCGACGTCGCGGCCGATGGATACGTGTCTGGCGAGGCTTGTGCAGTGGTGCTGCTCAAGCGCTTACCGGATGCGCTGCGCGACGGTGATCGGATTCTGGCCGTGGTACGTGGCACAGCGGCCAACCAAGACGGCCACACCGTGAACATCGCCACACCGTCGGTGACAGCGCAGACCGCGGTGTATCGGGCGGCGTTGGCCGCGGCGGGCGTTGACGCCCGCAGCATCGGCATGGTGGAGGCGCACGGCCAGGGTACCCCGGTGGGTGACCCGATCGAGTACGCCAGCCTGGCCAAGGTCTACGGCATCGACGGCCCTTGCGCGCTGGCCGCGGTGAAAACCAATTTCGGGCATGCCCAGTCCGCCTCCGGAGCTCTCGGGCTGATGAAGGCGATCCTGGCGCTGCAGCATGGTGTGGTTCCCCCGAATCTGCACTTTACCCGGCTGCCTGATGAGATGGCCCGCATCGACACTAAACTCTTTGTGCCACAAGAGATCACCCCGTGGCCCACCAACGGCCATCATCCCCGGCGGGCGGCGGTGTCGTCGTACGGGCTGTCGGGAACCAACGTCCATGCCATCGTGGAACAAGCATCAGAACAGGCTCCTGAAGTCGTTGCGCCCGAGGATATCTCAGCCGAATCGTCGACGACGGCACCACTGCTGTTTGCGCTGTCGTCCACCTCGGCCGACGAACTGCGCCGCACCGCCGGCCGGCTGGCCGACTGGGTGGCAGCGCATGAGGACGTGGCATTGCCGGATCTGGCCTACACCCTGGCGCGCCGGCGCGGGCACCGGCCGGTGCGCACGGTGGTCATCGCCGGCACCCCCGAGGAGCTGACCGCGTGCTTGCGCGGGGTCGCCGACGGCGATGCTCCGTATCACGCCGCGGTCGAGCGCGATGATCGGGGTCCGGTGTGGGTGTTTTCCGGGCAGGGTTCGCAGTGGGCTCAGATGGGTGCTGAGCTGCTGGCGACCGAACCGGTGTTTGCCGCCACTGTCGCGGCGGCCGAGCCACTGATCGCCCGCGAGTCCGGGTTCTCGGTCACGGAGGCGATGACCGCGCCGCAGATCGTGACCGGTATTGACCGGATCCAGCCGACGCTGTTCACCATGCAGGTCGCGCTGGCCGCCACCATGCGCTCCTACGGGGTGCGCCCGGGCGCGGTCATCGGGCACTCCCTCGGTGAGGCCGCGGCAGCCGTCGTCGCCGGAGCCCTGTCGCTGGAAGACGGGGCCCGCGTCATCTGCCGGCGCTCGCGGCTGATGTCCCGCATCGCCGGTGCCGGTGCGATGGCATCGGTGGAACTGCCTGCCCAGCAAGTGCTTTCGGAGCTGATGGCCCGCGGCGTCAACGACGTCGTGGTGGCGGTGGTGGCCTCGCCGCAGTCCACGGTGATTGGCGGTGCCACCCAGACGGTGCGCGATCTGGTCGCGGCCTGGGAGCAGCGCGAGGTGATGGCCCGCGAGATCGCCGTCGATGTCGCGTCGCATTCGCCTCAAGTCGATCCGATCCTTGACGAGCTGACCGACGTACTCGCCGAGATCCGCCCGATGACACCGGAAGTTCCGTTCTACTCGGCGACCGGGTTTGACCCGCGCGAGCGGCCGGTGTGCGACGCCTGGTATTGGGTGGACAATCTGCGCAACACGGTGCGGTTCGCCGCAGCGGTGCGGGCCGCTTTGGAGGACGGCTACCGGGTCTTCGCCGAGCTGGCGCCCCACCCGCTGCTCACGCATGCGGTTGAGCAGACCGCCCGCAGTCTCGACATGCCACTGGCCGCTCTGGCCGCCATGCGCCGCGAACAAACGCTGCCATACGGGCTGCGCGGCCTTGTGGCGGATCTGCACAGTGCGGGCGCCGCCGTCGACTTCTCGGTGCTCTATCCGAAGGGGCGGTTAGTGGATGCGCCGCTGCCGACCTGGACGCACCGTCGGCTGTGGTTGAGCCGCGACGGTCAGGAATCCCCAGCACACGGCGGCATGCACCGTTTCAGTACATCCGCTGCTAGGCGCGCATGTGCGCCTGCAGGAGGAACCGGAGCGCCACGTGTGGCAGGCCGAGGTCGGCACCGCCGCCCAGCCCTGGCTGGGCGATCACCAGATCCGCAATGTGGCTGTGCTTCCGGGGGCGGCTTACTGCGAGATGGCGCTGGCGGCCGCGCGCGCTGTGCTGGGCGAGTCTTGTGAGGTCTGTGACATCCGCTTCGAGCAGGCGCTGCTGCTCGATGAGCAGACCACGGTCGGCGCCTCGGCGTCGTTGTCATCGCCGGGCGTGGTCGAGTTCACCGTGGAGACCAATCAGGGGGGCGAACAAGCGCGGCAAGCTAGCGCAGTCCTACACGCCGCAGACGATGAGCAGCCAGCTGCGCACGACACGTCGGCGCTACTTGCCGCGCATCCGCGTTGCGAGGATGGCGCCGAGGTGCGCCAGCGCCTGAACCAGCGTGGTGTTCAGTACGGCCCGGCGTTCACCGGTCTCGGCGTGGTGCACACCGGCGAGGAGGCAACCGCCACCGTGCTGGCCGAGGTCGCGCTACCCCGCCAAATCCGCTCGCAACAGGCCGCTTACGGCGTGCACCCGGCGCTGCTGGACGCCTGTTTTCAGTCCGTTGCGGCTCATCCGCACGTCCAGGCCCTGGGCGAGGGTGTGCTGGGGTTGCCGTTGGGTGTCCGGCGACTCCGCTCCTACGGTGCTGCCCGCAGCGCCCGCTACTGCTACACGCGGGTGACGAAAGCCGATACTTCTGGGGTCGAGGCTGACCTCGAGCTGCTCGATGAGCACGGGGCGGTCCTGCTCGCCGTGCAGGGGCTGCGATTGGGCACCGGAGCATCCGAGAACGCCCACAAAGATCGGGTGCTGGGCGAGCGGCTGCTGACTATCGAGTGGCGGCAGCGTGAGTTGCCCGAGGGGGAGCACGCCGACGCCGGAACTTGGCTGCTGATCAGCACCACCGCCACCGCGGACCTGCTGGCCACCACGTTAACCGATGCGCTGAAAAACCACGGCGCGCAATGCAGCACCATGTGCTGGCCACCGCACGCCGACCACACCTCGAACACCGAACAGCTCAGAAATCAGCTGCGTACCGGTGAATTCAGCGGTGTGGTGATCCTCACGGGACCAAAAAACAGCGGCGCCCAGGACCAGTCCCCGCTGCTGGGCCTCGCAGTATGTGCAGCATCTGGTGCGTATCACCCGCGAATTGCCAGAGATCCCTGGCGAGTCGCCTGGCATCTATGTTGTGACCCGCAACGCCCAGACCGTGCTGGCCGGTGACGTGGCCAATCTGGAGCAGGCCGGGCTGCGCGGTTTGATGCGGGTGATCGGCATCGAACATCTGGACCTTCACATCAATCAGATCGATGTGGACGATGACACCGACGCCGAGCAGCTGGCACGGCAACTGCTCGGCGGGTCAGAGGAAGACGAGACCGCCTGGCGAAACGGGCAGTGGTATGTGGCGCGTTTGTGCCCCACTCCGCTGCGCCCCGAAGAGCGGCGAACCACCGTCGTGGACCATGAGCGCGACGGTATGAGCCTGCAGATCCGCACGCCCGGCAACCTGGAATCGATGGAACTCGTTGCGTGCGACCGGGTTCCGCCAGGGCCGGGGCAGATCGAGGTCGCGGTCAGCGCGTCCAGCATCAACTTCGCCGACGTCCTCTTCTCCTTCGGCCGCTTCTACTACCCCGAATTCGAGGGGCAGCCACCCCAGCTGGGAACCGATTTCGCCGGGATGGTGACCGCGGTCGGATCAGACGTGACCGACCACAAGGTGGGCGATCATGTCGGCGGCCTGTGCCACACCGGCTCCTGGGGCACGTTCCTCACTTGCGATGCGCGACTGGCCGTCACGCTGCCGGCCGGCCTGGCCGACGACCAGGCGGCCGCGGTGACCACCGCGACCGGCACAGCCTGGTACGGCCTACAGGATCTGGCCCGCATCGAGAATGGCGACAAGGTATTGATCCATTCCGCGACCGGGGGTGTGGGGCAGGCGGCAATCGCCATCGCCCGCGCCGCGGGAGCCGAGATCTTCGCCACCGCCGGCAGCGAGCAGCGTCGAGAACTACTGCACGACATGGGTATTGAGCACGTTTACGACTCGCGAAGCATCGAGTTCGCCGACCTGATACGTCGTGATACCGAAGGGCATGGCGTCGACATCGTGCTCAACTCGGTCACCGGCGCCGCCCAGAGCGCGGGGTTCGAATTGCTAGCGCACGGTGGACGATTCATAGAGATCGGCAAACGTGATATCTACGGCGACACCCGGCTGGGGCTCCTCCCATTCCGGCGCAACCTCACGTTCTACGCCCTCGACCTTGGGTTGCTGTCCTACAGCCATCCAGACCGGCTGCGCAAGTTGTTGAACACGGTGTACCAGCTCACCGCGGATGGCGTGCTGCCGATGCCGAAGAGCACGCATTACCCGCTGGCCGACGCGGCCACCGCGATCCGGGTGATGAGCGCGGCCCAGCACACCGGCAAACTCGTGCTCGACATCCCGCGGACGGGGCGCAGCCGCGTGATAGTCCCGCCCGCACAGGCCCGGGTCTTCCGCGGCGACGGCGCCTACATCATCACCGGCGGGCTGGGGGGCCTGGGGCTGTTTTTTGCCGAGAAGATGGCTTCTCCAGGTTCCGGGGGCGGCTGTGGGCGTATCGTGCTGTCCTCGCGCTCGCAGCCGACTCCCGAGGCGCTGGACGCGGTCGAGCGCATCCGCGCGATCGGTGCCGAGGTCGTGGTGGAGTGCGGCGACATCGCCCAAGCCAGCACCGCGCAGCGGTTGGTGGCCACAGCGACCGCGACCGGGCTTGCGGTGCGCGGTGTGCTGCACCTGGCGGCGGTGGTCGAGGACGCCACCCTGGCCAATATCACCGATGAGCTCATCGAGCGTGACTGGGCACCAAAGGTTTACGGTGCGTGGAATTTGCATACTGCCGCCGCCGAGCAGCCGTTGGACTGGTTCTGCTCGTTCTCCTCGGCGGCCGCGCTGGTGGGCTCGCCCGGGCAGGGTGCCTACGCCGCGGCTAACAGCTGGCTGGACGCCTTCACCCTGTGGCGGCGGGCTCAGGGCCTGCCGGCGACCTCGATCGCCTGGGGCGCCTGGGCCCAGATCGGGCGTGCCACCGCTGTGGCAGAAGGCGCCGACGTTGCTATCGCTCCCGACGAGGGTGCTTACGCGTTCGAAGCGCTGCTGCGCCACGACCGCGCCTACACCGGCTACGCGCGGATCATGGGCTCCCCGTGGTTGACCGCCTTCGCCCAGCGCAGCCCCTTCGCCGAAGCGTTCCGCTCCACCGGGCAAACCCCAACGGGCACAAGCAAGCTGCGTGCCGAGCTCGACGAGCTGCCCCCAGACGAGTGGCCCACCCGGCTGCGGCGTCTGATTTCCGATCAGGTCAGCCTGATTCTGCGCCGCAGCGTCGATCCCGACCGGCCGCTCTCCGAGTACGGCATGGACTCACTGGGGGCCCTGGAACTACGTACCCGCATCGAGACCGAAACGGGGATACGCATCACTCCCGCCGACCTCGCCAACATTGGCACCATCCGCGGTTTGGCAGGGCTGGTGTGCGAAAAGGTGGCGCCGCGCAAGCCACCTGAGATCGACGTGTCGACTTTGCCCGAATCCGTGGATGGGCCGGTGACCTGATCGTCGCGTGAACGCCGGAATGCCCACTGGAACAGGACGATACGAGTGTCGATCTTGGCCGAATTTCGGGGAAAGTGCCACGGGTTCACATGGTCGGTGATCGATTTGACCGAACAGAATGAGATGATCGCTACATGCTGACGGCAACCTATGGGAGCGGTACGCGCGCGCAATTCCCGGTCACAGGCAAATCGATCCATGTCGGGGGAGGCTGATCAGTGCCAGTCCGGATACGTCCTGCACGGGCATCCTTTGACAGCCGCGCATCCAACGGTGATGTGCGGCTGGACAATCGGCTCGCGCCCGTGGACCAAGCCTTATTCACGGGGCAGCGCGCCACCGGCCGGAAAATGGTCATGCAGGTCGTGTGGGTTTACGAGCACCCTATTAACTTCGATGGGCTGAGGCGGTTTCACCACAATCTTGGTTATGGGTTATTGGGACGGCGCATCGAGCGTTCGCCGCTGCCTTTCGCCCGGTATCGGTGGGTCTTAGATCGGGGGCCCTCAGAGATCGATATCGCTGAATGCCCGCGTCCACGCGCTGAACTCAGCGACTGGGCTGATGAACGCTCACAACTGCCTGTTGATCCTGAGTGGGGACCCGGCTGGCATCTGGGCGTCCTTCCCTTCAACGACGGCTCGACTGCGGTCAGCCTGGTGATTTCCCACTACGTGCTCGACGGCCTAGGGCTTGTCGTCTCGATAGTTGATGCGATTCTGGGCAACACGCGCGATCTTGGCTACCCACCGCCGCGTTCGCGCACCCCACTCCGCGCGGTGGTACAGGATGCCCGCCAGACAGCGCGAGACACGCCTGAGGTCGCCCGGGCGCTTGTCACGTCGGTAAAACTGTCCCGCGGTCGCCGGCACGATAAAGCCCCATCAGGGGCAGCGCGACCCGTCGCCCTGGAGGGAGGCGACGGCGATAACGTTATCATCGCGCCGAACGTAACCATCCTTATCGATCTGAATGAATGGGATGCTCGCGCGCAGGCGCTGGGTGGAACGAGTAAGACGCTGGTCGTCGGGTTGATTGCGAAACTCGGGGAGCATATCGGGCGCCGACATGCCGGTGGCGCACTTGTCACCATGCAACTCCCTATAAGCAACCGCGCCGAGAATGATACCCGTGCGAATGCAGTGTCGTTTGCGCGCGTCAGCGTCGATCCGACGCGGGTTACAGCGGATCTGCGTGACGTCCGCGCCGCCATCAACCAGGCGCTGGGAACTCTGCGGGAAACGCCCGACGAGTCGTTGAAACTCACTCCGCTGACCCCGTTCATACCGAAACGGGTGTTGAAACGGCTAGCCGAGCAGGCCGAAATAGTAGTCGGCGACGATCTCCCAGTGTTTTGTTCTAATCTTGGCGACTTCGGCTCGGTGGTGTGTCGCCTCGATGGCAGCGACGCCGAGTACGTCACTGGACGACTGGCTTCGCAACAGGTAACGCGACAGTGGCTTGAGCGAATAGGCGGCCTAATGACTGTTCAGTCCTGGCGGCTCCCCAGCAGAATTGTCATCTCTGTCGGTGCCTACCAGCCGGGCGCTGAGAACACAAAACCCGCTTTGCGTGAACTGGCTGCGCGCACGCTGGCTGAGTTCGACCTGACTGGCGAGATCGGCTAACGAATCGTTTCGGTGCGGCAGTCTGAGGGCGACAACGCCCGCGACCGTCCGGCCGTAGCGGGCGCGCGGGCAGATTTGAGCTCGTGGCTGAAGGCAGGACCATCTTGTGCCGCAGTCGCTGCTCAAGCCTCTAATGCTAGTTTGAGTTGCTTACCATATTTATTGAGCGATTCGGCGGTCATCATGTCGTCATGTTCGCAGTCCGCCGAATAAATTTCAATGTCACCAGCAACGTATGGTCGCCAAATTTGTAAATGGGATGAATCGTTTTCATTTTCACTTCGTGCGGAGAATATGATCATATCGCCATCAAACACATCAGGCACGTGTTCCCGGAGGTACGACTGATTAGCATCAGAATTTTTGACTACGAACTCAAAGACCTGTCTGGGCGGAAGTATAAACTCCGCTACTTCTCGTTGTTGGCGAATTAACTCCTCTGCCTTCCGGTAAGTAAGAGGCCCCAACTGTTCTGGAATATCTATACCGCTAGATCGCAAGATGAGGTTCAGAATACGACTCTCGCTTCTTTCGTTCGAAGGTTGATTTCTCGTGGTGCCGTTAGCACTGAGCACCGGGTCCAGCAGTATAAGATGTTGAACTACACATCCGCGTCGGCGAAGCTCAATGGCGAGCTCGTGTGCTACGGGGCCCCCAAAAGACCAGCCGAGCAGCTTGTAGGGCCCGGCGCGATAAACGGCCTGGAGTTTATCTGCATAGCTTGCCGCCATGCTACGAACTGCTCCGGGCCCAGCTTGACCATCTCGCGTGATTTGGTTGATTCCGATAATCGGGCAATCCAAATAATCGCCCAACGCCCGATATGCATAGCTAAGTCCGAGACCTGCATGAACACAGCACAGCGGAACACCCGTCCCCTCCTTGAGGACCTCAACAGGGACTAGTTCCACTGCGCCGTCTTGTCTACCCAACTGCTGACTCAAGCTTCTCACGGACGGCGCCTGTAACAAGGTGCGCACCGCAAGATGGGCATCCAGAGCCTTATTGACCGCAGCGATCAGTCGCATTGCCAACAGCGAATCTCCGCCCAGGTCGAAGAACGAGTCATCGACCCCGACTCGCTCCACCCCGAGGACTTGGGCGTAGATGCCAGCCACGATCTCCTCGACCGCGTTGGCCGGGGCGCGGTAACGGTCGGCATCGATGTATTCGGGTGCGGGTAGGGCGCGGGTGTCGAGTTTGCCGTTGGGGGTTAGCGGCAGCGCGTCAAGCACCACCACCGCGGCCGGGACCATATAGGCCGGCAGCCGCTCAGCCAAGGCGGCGCGCATCTCGGGCGAGTCCGCAGTCCCGGTCACATAACCTACTAGACGCTTATCGCCGGGGCGGTCCTCACGCGCGATCACCACCGCCTGCGCCACCCCGTCCAGCCCGGCCAACGCTGCCTGAACCTCACCGAGCTCGATGCGATATCCGCGGATCTTGACCTGATCATCGGCGCGCCCCAGATACCGCAGCTGCCCATCGGCGCCCCAACACAACAGATCCCCGGTGCGATACATCCGCGCCCCCGGCCCCCCGAACGGACACGCCACAAACCGCGACGCGGTCAAACCCGCGCGGCGCACATACCCACACGTCAGCCCGCGACCGGCCACATACAACTCACCGACCACACCGGCCGGCACCGGGCGCAACCACCCATCCAGCACAAACAACGCCGCCCCCGGCACCGGCGAGCCGATCGGGACCACCCCCGATCCCGATGACCCCGCCGTTAAAGGCGCGCTCAGCATCACAACCATCGTCGTCTCGGTCGGGCCGTAGGCGTTGATCATCACCCGCCCGGGCGCCCACCGGTCCACCAGCTCGGCCGGGCAGGCCTCACCGGCCACCACCAAGGCCACCGACTCCAAGCCCTCGGGTGATAGCACGGCCACCGCCGAGGGAGTCTGGGTGAGCACACTGACGCGTTCTGTGACCAGCAAGGCGTGGAAGTCTTCCGCCGAGGCTGTCACCGAGTCGGGCACCACCACTGTTCGCCCACCGTGTGACAGCGGACCCCAGATCTCCCAGACCGACGTGTCGAACCCATAGGTATGGCACTGCGTCCACACCCCCGACGCCGGTAGATATGCATCGAGTGTCTCGAGCAACTGGGTGACGTTGCGGTGGGTAACCGCCACCCCTTTGGGGATACCGGTGGTGCCCGAGGTGTAGATCAGGTAGGCGATGTCCTCGGGGGCCGGCGCCGGCAAGCCCGTGCATGGATAGCTCGGAATGCGGGGATCATCGATATCGGTGACCAGCAGGTCGTGCCCGTCCAGCCGCGCCCGCAGATCCGCGGTGCTGACCGCGGCGACCGGCGCGGCATCGGCCACCATGAACCCGATCCGCGCGTCGGGGTGCGCCGGGTCGATCGGCAGATAGGCCGCTCCGGTTTTGAGCACCGCAAGGATCGCCACGACCGCCTCGGCCGAACGCGCCAACAGCAGCGCCACCACATCACCGGCACCCACACCCTGGTCGGCCAACAGGTGCGCCAACCGGTTAGCGGCCTCGTCGAGTTCCCGGTATGAAAGTGAGCGGCCTTCGAAGCTCAGCGCCGCCGCCTGTGGCGTGCGGGCCACCTGTGCGGCGAACAACCCCGGAATCGACACGGACGCCGTCACTTGCTGGGTCAACACCGCCCGGTTACCGACCTCATCCAGCCCCGCGTGCTCACCGGCATCGAGCAGATCGATCGACGACAGCCGCCGTGTCGGGTCGGCGGTCATGGCGATCAGCACCTTCTGCAACCGCCTGAACAGCGCCTCGATGCTGGCCGCGTCGAACACGTCGGTGTCGTATTCGACGCGAATCCCAAGTTCAGCCCCCGGCCCGGCTTGCAGTGTCAACGGGTAATGAGTGGATTCGTGGATGGCGAACTCTGGGATCGACAACTCCTGATCGCTGGTCAGCGCGGTGGTGTCGACTGGGTAGTTTTCGTACACGAACAGGGTGTCGAACAATTGGTCGTGTCCGGTGACGCGGTGGATCTCGGGTAGCGCCAGATGCTGGTGCTCAAGTGTGTGGTTGTGGGCGCTTTGCAGCTGGTCCAGTAGGTGCGCGGTGGTGGTAGCCGCGGTGATGCGCGCCCGCACCGGCACCGTGTTGATCAGCAGCCCCACCATCGACTCCGCGCCGACCACCTCGGTCGGTCGCCCCGAGACCGCGGTGCCGAAGGCCACATCATGCTGGCCGGTCAGCCACATCAGCAGCTGCGCCCAGGCGCCCTGCAACACGATGTTGACCGTCGTGTGATGCGCGCGCGCCAACTCGCCAAGCGCCCGCGTGGTCTGCTCAGGCATCCGAAACGCTGCGACGCCTCGCCGCCCCAGCTCCAAACGATCCGGCCGAGCCACCAATGTCGGGGTGTCAAAACCGGCCAACACCTCACGCCAGGCCGCGTGGGCGCCAGCTCGATCTTGATCGGCCAGCCAGGTAACAAAGCTGCGATACGACGCGGCCGCCGGCAGCCGCTGCCCGTGATAGCCGGCGAAGATTTCCCCCAGCAGGATCGGCAGCGACCAGCCATCGAGCACGATGTGGTGATTGGTGAGCACAAACCGATGCCGGTCTGCTGCGATGCGGATCAACACCGCCCGAAACGCCGGCGGGTCGTCCAGGTCGCAGACTGCGACGCGTTCCGCCGCGGACACCTCCTGGACCTGCTCGTCGAAGTCCAGGTCACTCCCGCTCAGGTCGACGTATCGCCAGGGCACCACGGGATCAGCCGGGATAACCTGCACCGGCTCGTCGAACTGTGCGCAGAATCTGGCCACCAGATTCGGATGCCGAGCCACCACCGCGTGCACGGCTTCGCGCAGCCGGTGGGGGTCGAGGGCACCGCTTAACGTGATGTCCAGCTGCACTGCATACACATCGCCGCTACCCTGCGAGCTGCTGATGTGAAACAGCAGCCCCTGCTGCAACGGGGTCAACGGCAACACATCGGCGATGCGGTCTTGCTGGCACAGCTCGTCGATCTGCTGCTGGCTCAACCGGGCCGGGACGATATCCGACGGCGTCAACCCGCCCCCACCGCCTCGCACATACGCGCAGATACCGGCCAGGGCGTCAAACCACAACCGGCTCAGCCGACTGACCTGGGTGTGATCCACGGCCGATTGCGCCCAGGTCCAGTTGGCATGCAGGTGCGGGCCGGTGTCGGTGTCGACGGTACCGGCGTTGAGGTCCACAGTGTGCGGCAGCGCCATGGGTATCGCCGTGGCCGCGCCGGTCAGCGACAACCCGTCGTGGCACAACCGCCACAGATCATCGGAAAGGTCGGCTCCCGCGCCCAGCCGCCCCAGATAGTTAAACCCGATCACCGGGTCAGAGCCGGCCAGCTCAACCCCGGCGTTCAAATAGCGCAGCAGACCGTAGGTCAAGCCGTCGGGCAAGGCGCGTAGCTGTTCTTTGGCGTCCTTGATCACCGCCCCCAGCACCGCCTCGCCAGCCACCACCTGCGCCCAGGACAACGCACCCACCGTCAACGACACCGGATATTTAGTGGTAAACCACCCCACCGTGCGGGACAGGTCAATATCGGGCGCTAGCTCCTCGTGGCGACCATGGCCCTCCACGTCGATGCCGATCGGCGCGCCACCGACACCCAAAAACTCCGCAAACGCCAACCCGAACGCGATCAACAAAATGTCCTGCACCCCGGCATGAAACGCCGCCGGCACCGCACCGAGCAGCATGCGCGTGGTCTCCGTATCCAGCGACACCGACAGGTGCCCGGCCGTGGCAAACGTATCCACCCCAGGTTGCACCCCCGGCAACGCTGGCGGGGTCGCCGCCACCTGCCGCCACACCTGAGCCTGATCCACCACCGCCGCAGCATGTGCATGCTCAGCCAACAACGACGCCCACCGGGCAAACGACGTCCCGGTCGCCGGCAACACCACCGACTGCCCACCCCGATGCTGAGCCCAGGCGATGTTCAGATCCTCCAGCAAAATCCGCCACGACACCCCGTCAACAGCCAAATGATGAACGATCAACGCCAACTGGCCCGTAGAGCCAGCCCACAACGCACTCAGCATCACCCCGGCCGCCGGATTCAACCGCGACCGCGCCCCCACCAACGCCTCATCAGACAACACCTCCACCGCGTGCAGGCACCCGCGCGCATCCACCGACCCCACCTCGGGCACCGTCAACGACCACCCCCCGGCCCCGTCATCATCGGCGCACAGCCGCAACATCGCATGCCGATCCAGCAGCGCCTGCAACACCACCACCACATCGGCCTCGGTCACCCCCGCGGGAGCCTGCACCACCATGGTCTGGTTGAACTGATCGATCAGGCCATCGACATCCTGCAGCCAGCGCATGATCGGGGTGGCCACCACCGGCCCGACACCCTCATCGACCACGCCGCCCGCACCCTCGGCCACCCCGGCCACCCGGGCCAGCCGCGCCACGGTCTGCTCGACGAAAACATCGCGCGGCCGACACAGCAGACCGGCCGCCCGCGCCCGCGCCACCACCTGCATCGACAAAATGCTGTCCCCACCCAGCTCGAAAAACGACTCATCGATCCCGACCCGCTGCAGCCCCAGCACCTGGGCATAAATGCCGGCCAGGATCTCCTCGACCGCGCCGGCCGGGGCGCGGTAACGGTCGGCATCGATGATATTCCGGTGCCGGCAGGGCGCGGGTGTCGAGTTTGCCGTTAGGCGTTAACGGCAGCGCCTCCAAGACCACCACCGCGGCCGGCACCATATAGGCCGGCAGCCGCTCGCCCAGCCCGGCGCGGATCTCGGCCGGGTCCGCGGTCCCGGTCACATACCCCACCAGGCGCTTATCGCCGGGGCGGTCCTCGCGGGCGATCACCACCGCCTGCCCCACCCCATCCAACCCAGTCAGGGCTGCCCGGACTTCACCGCACTCGATGCGATACCCGCGGATCTTGACCTGCTCATCCGCACGCCCCAAATACTGCAGCTGCCCGTCAGCACCCCACCGCACCAAATCCCCGGTGCGATACATCCGCTGTCCCGGCGCCCCCGGCCCCCCGAACGGACACGCCACAAACCGCGACCCGGTCAAACCGGCCCGGCCCACATACCCAACACCCACCCCGGCACCGGCCACATACAACTCACCCACCACACCCGCCGGCACCGCCCGCAACCAGCCATCCAGCACCAAAAAGGCAAGATGGGCCAACGGCACCCCGATGGGGCTGGCAGCGCTGTCGACATCGCCGTCGACGATCTCCCGCAGCGAGGCATGCACCGTGGTCTCGGTGGTGCCATACAGGTTAAGCAGCCGCGGTGACCCCGGATGCTGGTCTAGCCACGTGCCAAGACGCCGGGGCTCCAACGCCTCACCGGCAAACAGCACCGTCTGCAGCCTGAGCTGTTGTCCCCGCTCGGGCTGCAGCGCATCAGCGGTTTGCAGCGCATAAAACGCCGACGGGGTCTGGCTTAGGACGCTGACGTGTTCCCGGACTAGCAAGGCGTGGAACTCTTCTGGTGAGCGGGCCACCGGCTCGGGCACCACCACCAGCCGCCCACCACCCAACAGCGCACCCCACATCTCACACACCGAGACGTCGAAGGCCAACGAATGCCACTGCGACCACACCTGCCCGGCCAACTCCATCCCGGCACCCAGACCCTCCAGCAGCTGGGTGACGTTGCGGTGGGTGATGGCCACCCCCTTGGGGGTACCGGTGGTGCCCGAGGTGTAAATCAGGTAGGCGATATCCTCAGGCGCCGGCGCCGGCAAACCCGTGCACGGATAGGCGTCGATGCGGGGGTCGTCGACGTCGATGACCGGCAGGTCATGCCCGTCCAGCCGCGGGCGCAGGCCGGTGGTGGTGATCGCGGCGATCGGCGCGGCATCGGCCAGCAGGAACCCGATGCGGGCGTCGGGGTGCGCCGGGTCGATCGGCACATACGCCGCCCCGGTCTTCAAAACCGCCACAATCGCCACGACCGCCTCAGCCGACCGCGACAACAGCAACGCCACCCGCTCACCCGGGCCCACACCCTGGTCGGCCAGCAGATGCGCCAACCGGTTCGACGCCTCATCAAGCTCCCGATAGGTCATCGAGCGGCCCTCACAGCTCAGCGCCACCCCCTCCGGGGCCCGCGCCACCTGCGCGTCGAACAACACCGGGATCGACACCGACGTAGCCGCCGGCTGGCTCAGCACCGCCCGATTACCCCACCCCCCCAGCCGGGCCTGCTCACCCGCATCCAGCAGATCCACCGACGACAGCCGCCGACCGGGATCAGCGGACAGCGCCACCAACACCCGCTGCAACCGCTCGATCAGCACCTCGATGCTGTCCGCGTCGAACACATCGGTGCGAAACTCCACCGCCCCGCCGATCCCGGCGGGCTCACCAGTCTCGGTCCAGCGCTCGCCAAGAGAAAACGTCAAGTCCATGCGGGCCGTCTGGGTATCGGCCGAAAGCGGGGTGACCTGCAGATCACCCAACGCCAACCCGGCAGCGGGGTCGCTGTTCTGCCCGGCGAAGTTCTGCCAAGCCAACAACACCTGAACCAGCGGGTGATGGTTCAGCGACCGGGTCGGGTTGAGCCGCTCCACCAACACCTCAAAAGGCACATCCTGATGCTCAAAGCCGGCCAGACTGCGCGCGCGCACCTGCGCCAACACCTCGGCCACGGTGGGATCCCCGCCCAAATCGACCCGCAGCACCAACGTGTTGACAAAACAACCCACCAGGCCATCCAGCGCGGGATCGCCGCGCCCGGCGATCGGGAACCCCACGGCCACATCACTGCTGGCGCTGACCTTGCCCAACAGCACCGCCAAGGCGGCCTGAACCACCATGAAACTGGTCGCACTGTGCTCACGAGCCAGCCGAGCAACCCGCCGCTGCAGCTGCGCCGGCCAGTCCACGGCCACCGTGGCGCCGCGATAATCAGCCACCGCCGGATAGGGCCGATCAGTGGGCAACTGCAGCCGCTCGGGCATCCCGGCCAGGGCCTGCTCCCAATAGGCCAGCTGCGCAGCAATGCGGCTGTGGCCATCGGCCAGCTCACCCAGCTGCGCGCGCTGCCACAACGTGTAATCGACATACTGCACCGCCAACGGCGCCCAGCCCGGGGCGTGCCCGGCACACCGGCTGGCATAGGCCACCCCCAAATCAGCCACCAGCGGGGTGATCGACCAGCCATCAGCCGCGATATGGTGCACCACCGCCACCAACACGTGCTCGTCCCCGCTGATACGGAAAAGCCGCGCCCGCAACGGGATCTGGATGGCCAGGTCAAACGGGTCACGCGCCGCGGCCCCAATGGCCTCACTTAGCTGGCTTACCGACCAGCCGGCGGCATCAACGACCTCCCAACCAAAATCGGCCCGCTCGACCGGCACCACCAGCTGCCGGGGAATCCCGTCCACCGCCGGGAACAGCGTGCGCAAGCTCTCATGGCGGCCCACCACATCGGCCAGCGCCGCCCCCAACACCTCGGCATCCAAACACCCGCCCAGCCGCAACCCCACCGCCATGTTGTAAACCGGTGAGGGCCCCTGCAACTGATCGATAATCCACAACCGGTTCTGGGCAAACGACAACGGCACCACCGCAGGCCGCTCCACCGGAACCACCGGCTCACGCCGACCCGCCTCGCCGATACGGGGCGCCAACTGGGCCACCGTGGGCGCCTCAAACAAGACGCGCACCGCAAGGCCGGCATCCAAACCGGTGTTGATCGCGGCGATCACCCGCATCGCCAACAGCGAATCCCCACCCAAATCGAAGAACGAGTCGTCGACCCCGACCCGCTGCAGCCCCAACACCTGCGCGTAGATGCCGGCCAGGAGCTCCTCGACCGCGCCGGCCGGGGCCCGGTAGCGGTCGGCATCGATGTATTCGGGTGCCGGCAGGGCCCGGGTGTCGAGTTTGCCGTTAGGCGTTAACGGCAGCGCCTCCAAGACCACCACCGCGGCCGGCACCATATAGGCCGGCAGCCGCTCGCCCAGCCCGGCGCGGATCTCGGCCGGGTCCGCGGTCCCGGTCACATACCCCACCAGGCGCTTATCGCCGGGGCGGTCCTCGCGGGCGATCACCACCGCCTGCCCCACCCCATCCAACCCAGTCAGGGCTGCCCGGACTTCACCGCACTCGATGCGATACCCGCGGATCTTGACCTGCTCATCCGCACGCCCCAAATACTGCAGCTGCCCGTCAGCACCCCACCGCACCAAATCCCCGGTGCGATACATCCGTGGTCCCGGCGCCCCCGGCCCCCCGAACGGACACGCCACAAACCGCGACCCGGTCAAACCGGCCCGGCCCACATACCCAACACCCACCCCGGCACCGGCCACATACAACTCACCCACCACACCCGCCGGCACCGCCCGCAACCAGCCATCCAGCACCAAACAAGCCGCGCCGGGCCAACGGCACCCCGATGGGCTGGCACCACTCTCGACCTCGCCGCGACGACTCACTGATCGCCGCATGCACCGTGGCCTCGGTCGGGCCATACAGGTTGATCATCACCCGCCCCGGCGCCCATCGATCCACCACCAAGACCCGGGCTCACGCCTCACCAGCCACCACCACCGTCCATCAGCTTTGCCAAACTCGGCTGCGGCGATCACGGTTTGCAGCGCATAAAACGCCGACGGGGTCTGGCTTAGGACGCTGACGTGTTCCCGGACTAGCAAGGCGTGGAACTCTTCTGGTGAGCGGGCCACCGGCTCGGGCACCACCACCAGCCGCCCACCACCCAACAGCGCACCCCACATCTCCCACACCGAGACGTCGAAGGCCAACGAATGCCACTGCGACCACACCTGCCCGGCCAACTCCATCCCGGCACCCAGACCCTCCAGCAGCTGGGTGACGTTGCGGTGGGTGATGGCCACCCCCTTGGGGGTACCGGTGGTGCCCGAGGTGTAAATCAGGTAGGCGATATCCTCAGGCGCCGGCCCCGGCAAACCCGTGCCCGGATAGGCGTCGATGGCGGGGGTCGTCGACGTCGATGACCGGCAGGTCATGCCCGTCCAGCCGCGGGCGCAGGCCGGTGGTGGTGATCGCGGCGATCGGCGCGGCATCGGCCAGCAGGAACCCGATGCGGGCGTCGGGGTGCGCCGGGTCGATCGGCACATACGCCGCCCCGGTCTTCAAAACCGCCACAATCGCCACGACCGCCTCAGCCGACCGCGACAACAGCAACGCCACCCGCTCACCCGGGCCCACACCCTGGTCGGCCAGCAGATGCGCCAACCGGTTCGACGCCTCATCAAGCTCCCGATAGGTCATCGAGCGGCCCTCACAGCTCAGCGCCACCCCCTCCGGGGCCCGCGCCACCTGCGCGTCGAACAACACCGGGATCGACACCGACGTAGCCGCCGGCTGGCTCAGCACCGCCCGATTACCCCACCCCCCCAGCCGGGCCTGCTCACCCGCATCCAGCAGATCCACCGACGACAGCCGCCGACCGGGATCAGCGGACAGCGCCACCAACACCCGCTGCAACCGCTCGATCAGCACCTCGATGCTGTCCGCGTCGAACACATCGGTGCGAAACTCCACCGCCCCGCCGATCCCGGCGGGCTCACCAGTCTCGGTCCAGCGCTCGCCAAGAGAAAACGTCAAGTCCATGCGGGCCGTCTGGGTATCGGCCGAAAGCGGGGTGACCTGCAGATCACCCAACGCCAACCCGGCAGCGGGGTCGCTGTTCTGCCCGGCGAAGTTCTGCCAAGCCAACAACACCTGAACCAGCGGGTGATGGTTCAGCGACCGGGTCGGGTTGAGCCGCTCCACCAACACCTCAAAAGGCACATCCTGATGCTCAAAGCCGGCCAGACTGCGCGCGCGCACCTGCGCCAACACCTCGGCCACGGTGGGATCCCCGCCCAAATCGACCCGCAGCACCAACGTGTTGACAAAACAACCCACCAGGCCATCCAGCGCGGGATCGCCGCGCCCGGCGATCGGGAACCCCACGGCCACATCACTGCTGGCGCTGACCTTGCCCAACAGCACCGCCAAGGCGGCCTGAACCACCATGAAACTGGTCGCACTGTGCTCACGAGCCAGCCGAGCAACCCGCCGCTGCAGCTGCGCCGGCCAGTCCACGGCCACCGTGGCGCCGCGATAATCAGCCACCGCCGGATAGGGCCGATCAGTGGGCAACTGCAGCCGCTCGGGCATCCCGGCCAGGGCCTGCTCCCAATAGGCCAGCTGCGCAGCAATGCGGCTGTGGCCATCGGCCAGCTCACCCAGCTGCGCGCGCTGCCACAACGTGTAATCGACATACTGCACCGCCAACGGCGCCCAGCCCGGGGCGTGCCCGGCACACCGGCTGGCATAGGCCACCCCCAAATCAGCCACCAGCGGGGTGATCGACCAGCCATCAGCCGCGATATGGTGCACCACCGCCACCAACACGTGCTCGTCCCCGCTGATACGGAAAAGCCGCGCCCGCAACGGGATCTGGATGGCCAGGTCAAACGGGTCACGCGCCGCGGCCCCAATGGCCTCACTTAGCTGGCTTACCGACCAGCCGGCGGCATCAACGACCTCCCAACCAAAATCGGCCCGCTCGACCGGCACCACCAGCTGCCGGGGAATCCCGTCCACCGCCGGGAACAGCGTGCGCAAGCTCTCATGGCGGCCCACCACATCGGCCAGCGCCGCCCCCAACACCTCGGCATCCAAACACCCGCCCAGCCGCAACCCCACCGCCATGTTGTAAACCGGTGAGGGCCCCTGCAACTGATCGATAATCCACAACCGGTTCTGGGCAAACGACAACGGCACCACCGCAGGCCGCTCCACCGGAACCACCGGCTCACGCCGACCCGCCTCGCCGATACGGGGCGCCAACTGGGCCACCGTGGGCGCCTCAAACAAGACGCGCACCGCAAGGCCGGCATCCAAAACGGTGTTGATCGCGGCGATCACCCGCATCGCCAACAGCGAATCCCCACCCAAATCGAAGAACGAGTCGTCGACCCCGACCCGCTGCAGCCCCAACACCTGCGCGTAGATGCCGGCCAGGAGCTCCTCGACCGCGCCGGCCGGGGCCCGGTAGCGGTCGGCATCGATGTATTCGGGTGCCGGCAGGGCCCGGGTGTCGAGTTTGCCGTTAGGCGTTAACGGCAGCGCCTCCAAGACCACCACCGCGGCCGGCACCATATAGGCCGGCAGCCGCTCGCCCAGCCCGGCGCGGATCTCGGCCGGGTCCGCGGTCCCGGTCACATACCCCACCAGACGCTTATCGCCGGGGCGGTCCTCGCGGGCGATCACCACCGCCTGCCCCACCCCATCCAACCCAGTCAGGGCTGCCCGGACTTCACCGCACTCGATGCGATACCCGCGGATCTTGACCTGCTCATCCGCACGCCCCAAATATTGCAGCTGCCCGTCAGCACCCCACCGCACCAAATCCCCGGTGCGATACATCCGCTGTCCCGGCGCCCCCGGCCCCCCGAACGGACACGCCACAAACCGCGACCCGGTCAAACCGGCCCGGCCCACATACCCAACACCCACCCCGGCACCGGCCACATACAACTCACCCACCACACCCGCCGGCACCGCCCGCAACCAGCCATCCAGCACAAACAACGCCGCCCCCGACACCGGCGCACCGATCGGCGGCACCCCCGACCCCGCCCTCAGCGGCGCACTCATCGCCGCATAGCACCGTGGCCTCGGTCGGGCCGTAGGCGTTGATCATCACCCGCCCCGGCGCCCACCGATCCACCACCTCGGCCGGGCAGCGCCTCACCTGCCACCACCAACGTCACCGACTTCCAAACCCTGCGGCGACAACATCCCCACCGCCGACGGGGTCTGGCTGAGGACGCTGACGTGTTCCCGGACTAGCAAGGCGTGGAACTCTTCCGGCGAGCGGGCCACCGGCTCGGGCACCACCACCAGCCGCCCACCACCCAACAGCGCACCCCACATCTCCCACACCGAGACGTCGAAGGCCAACGAATGCCACTGCGACCACACCTGCCCGGCCGCTCCATCCCGGCGTCCAGTGACCTCCAGCAGCCGGATGACGTTGCGGTGGGTGATGGCCACGCCCTTCGGGGTACCGGTGGTGCCCGAGGTGTAAATCAGGTAGGCGATATCCTCAGGCGCCGGCGCCGGCAAACCCGTGCACGGATAGGCGTCGATGCGGGGGTCGTCGACGTCGATGACCGGCAGGTCATGCCCGTCCAGCCGCTGGCCAAGCCGGCGGTAGTGATCGCGGCGATCGGCGCGGCATCGGCCAGCATGAACCCGATCCGGGCGTCGGGGTGCGCCGGGTCGATCGGCACATACGCCGCCCCAGTCTTGAGCACCGCCAGGATCGCCACGATCGCCTCAGCCGACCGCGACAACAACAACGCCACCCGCTCACCCGGGCCCACACCCTGGTCGGCCAGCAGATGCGCCAACCGGTTCGACGCCTCATCAAGCTCCCGATAGGTCATCGAGCGGCCATCACAGCTCAGCGCCACCCCCTCCGGGGCCCGCGCCACCTGCGCGTCGAACAACACCGGGATCGACACCGACGTAGCCGCCGGCTGGCTCAGCACCGCCCGGTTACCCCACCCCCCCAGCCGGGCATGCTCAGCCTCATCCATCGAATCGATCGAGCAGAGCCGCCGCGTTGGGTCGGCGACCATCGTCGATAACAGCCGCTCCAGCCGTCCCGCTAAATCCGAAGCAGAAAACTTCGAAAATGGCTGCCCAGCACCCGTCGTGCTGAGAAAGAGTTCGTTGCCGGCGTTGGAAAACAACAGCCCGAACCCGTTTACGAGACCATCATTGGTCAATGACGCCGATGCCGTGACGCCACCGAAGGGCAGAGTAAATGTGGACGGCAGGAAATTGACGCTCACCCGATCGGTCGGCTGCCCCAGGCCGCGGACGCCGGCTTTGCGCTCAAGGGCTTGCACCGGAAACCTCTGATGCTGCAAGGCTTCACGTATTCGGGTGTCAGCATACCCGCAAAACTCGGCAACCGTAGATCCCGGCGAAACCCTCAACACCAGCGGCACAACCCCGGCGACCATCCCGGGAAGCGTCTTTGACTCCGGACTCACACGCCTGCTGACTGGGAAGTCGAGCACCACCTCTGAGCCCTCAGCGCACCACCCGCGCACTAAAAGCGCGCACGCCGCGGTGATGACCGATGATCGAGGCACATTCCACACGCCGGATAACGCTTCAACTCGGCGAAGGACCACGGGGTTCAATCGAACCGGCGCCGAAGGCCAATACGGACCGCGCTCGTCCGCGGCCTCGGGCAACCGAGAATGCGCTCGGCTTTCTGCTGGAAGATTCCTAGTCCAATAGGCGTGATCTTCGAGGTAATCGTTGGACGCTTCGTATCCCAACTCGCAGTCAACCAAGTCCTGCAACGACCCGAAGACGGCAGCAGGGATGGGTACGCCAGCAACAATTGCAGAGTAGACAGCTGCAACCCGCTGGCCAATCAGCGCAATGCCGGATCCGTCAACGACTATGTGGTGGCCGCACCAGAACAGGAAGAATTCATCGCGCCGCACCCGAAATAATGCAAATTTAAACAGCGGGCCAGTAA
This sequence comes from uncultured Actinomycetota bacterium, assembly GCA_963784665.1. Lineage (GTDB taxonomy): Bacteria > Actinomycetota > Actinomycetes > Mycobacteriales > Mycobacteriaceae > Mycobacterium. The sequence continues at coordinate 21,858 of CAWASA010000008.1, read as the reverse complement.
ACGGCATTGGCGTGCGTTGAATCGATGACGCGATCTCATGGGCGTCCTGCACCGGATCGCTCGAGCAGCTCAAGTCATAGAAGGCCAAGTTGACATCCGGGTGATCGATCACCCTTTGGAAAACCTCGCCATCCGTCTCGAAAAAACCGGCCCTGACTGGTTCGGCCTCGCTTACGGCCCGGCGGATCGCCCACTCAAGGGCTTTACGTTCTACAGGACCCTCGATCCTCAAGAACAGGCCAAGCTGCCACTCAGTACCGAGCTGAGCCGTTTCCTGCGCAAGCCAGATTTCCAGCTGTCCCCGCGTCAGCGGAAGTGCCCGGTCCCCAGGCCCCATAGGCTCCCCTAAGTCACACGGCCTACTGATCCTAAGCCCGGCCCGCTGCCAGCCTCTCGCGCAGACTCAACGGCCGTATATCGGTCCAGTTCTGTTCGAATGTAGTCCACACACGAAACACGGTCCGCTTCGCCGTAGAGCACCCGCCACCCAGCTGGAACGTCGGCAAATGCCGGCCACAGGCGCGTTGCTGCTCGTCGTTGACCAAGACCAAAAGCTGCCACTCTCGTCGTCAAACGGATTAATACTCAAAAGTTCCCCCGCCCCCCTGGGGCACGATATGTGAACCGTCCCAAACCATAGTGGAGGCCAACAGGGCCTGTGCGGGTTTCGCCAAACTTTCTGGTGTAGCTCTTGATGCGGCGCAATAATTTGTGCGCACTGGCTTCCAGCGCTGTGAACTGCAGCGATGGGTTGGCTTTACGGCGTTTCGCCACGGGCCTGTCAGGTGTTGCGGTGCCGGAGCACAAGCGGACCGCGAGCTGCGGCCACGGAAGGGCCAAAGAAGTAACGGGTTGCCCGATACTCATGTTGCATGGGCCGTGCCGGTGTGTTCATGGAAGTGGCTCCCAGTGAAGACGAAGTAGGCGCGCAACCTCAGGCAAGCTTTGCCGCCGAGCGTTGACGATCTGCAGCCACTTCTGGAACTGGTAATTGAAATCGCCGGGACCGGTGAACGTGCGGCCGGGCAGAAACGACCGCTCGTGTACATCCCGGATCGTCTCGTCACCCTGCTGGCCGAACATGTGCGGCGCTTCCGGCCCGGCGACGATCCCGACCGCTGGCTGTTCCCCGGCACCCGTAACGCGACATTGCCCGCGCATGCGGCCACGGTGGCGCGGTCCTGGCGGATCGCCCGCGATGCGGTGGGCATCGGCAACCGGCTGGACGATTTGCGCCACTTCTACGCCTCCGGGCTGATCCGGGCGGGCTGCGACGTGGTGACGGTCCAGCGGGCACTCGGGCACTCCTCGGCGGCGATCACCCTCACCACGTACTCGCACCTCTGGCCGGACGCCAACGACCGTACCCGCGGGGCTGCCGCGGAATTGCTGGAGGCGTGTCTGGGAACTACTGCGGACCCACTGGGGACTGAGAGCCAAGAAATAGCCGATGACTACGGCTTGAACGGATTGACGGCGAACTGGATCACCCGGTACGGCGCGCGGGCGCGCGGATTGCTGTTGTGCCACTGGCTGACGAAAATCCGCAGCTCATCGAGCGTCGAACCGGGCGAGATGTACCCGCCATACGGTTGCGCGAGTCGATTGTCGTATGGAGGCGGCAGGCTTTCCGCCGGCTCGGGCCACTCCTCCTCGTGTTGCACCACCGTGGTCACCGGCGCGGTGCCCAGCGACGTCGGGTCGTTGGCCATCCGGACTTCCATGTTGCCCGTGCTGGCGTTGAAATACGACAGCACCGTCTTGCCGTCGATCTGCCGGATACACATCTCGCCCACCATGTCGGGCCATAGCGGTGTCGGCGGCTTGTTCCAGCCGCCGTCGGCTCCGGACGCCCAGCCCTGCCACCGGGACCGGTCAGTGAACGCTTCCGGTGTGGCCCGGTACAGCACCACTGGTAGCCAGCGGGTAAAGCTGTTGGCCACGATGTACACCCATCCGGTCGGCGAATCGGGGGTGGGGATCGGGTCGTAGTACCCGCTGATCTGTGTCTGCCCCCAGTCCTGGTAGGAGGCATCGCGCCGGGACCCCGGAACGGTCTGCCAGCTGGCGTGCGCCGGTTCGGCCGTCACCAGCCGCGTGCTCTGCGGTACCAGGTTTTTCGTCGTGGCCACCATCAGATAGTTGCGCCGGTTGATCTGCACCACTCCGGCGGGCAGCTGCGAATCCCCCGGCGGCGTGGGATCGGCCAGCAGCGGTTTGCCGACTCCGGTGACGCCGGTGTAGCGCACCCCGGCGGGGTCGTCGACGGACGCAGTGTCGACGTGCAGCGCGATCGGCGAGTGCCAGCCACCCAAGCCGACACCCTGGCCGGCGAAACTGTCGCCGCATACCTGCAGCAGCTCGGTGGGGAACTCGACGAACTCGCACAGGTCGGTCGCGCCGATGCCGTAGTCCCCGGTGGGGGTGCCGGTGCCGGCGGTGGGACCGATCCGCAGCACCTGACCGGGTGCCAGTGGCTGCAGGATCGGCTCGGGGGCCGGCGCCGGCGGGTCGGCGTGCGCAGCCCAAATAGACTGCGGCACAAGCAAACACGCGAAAAACAGCGAGCACCGCGTGACCAGTCGAGTGTGGGCGGAGCTCACCCGGGGGTCACAGTTCAGCGACCAGCAGCTCGGCGATCTGGATGGTGTTCAGCGCCGCCCCCTTGCGCAGGTTGTCGCCCGAAACGAACAGGGCCAGGCCGCGCCCGTCGGGCACTCCCGGGTCGTGCCGGATGCGCCCGACCAGTGACTCGTCGACGCCGGCGGCCGCCAGCGGCGTCGGCACATCGACCAGCTTGACGCCGGGTGCGCCGTCAAGCAACTGACGGGCGCGTTCGGGCGGCAACGGCCGGGCGAATTCGGCGTTGATCGACAGCGAGTGCCCGGTGAACACCGGAACCCGCACGCAGGTACCGCTGACCAGCAGGTCGGGGATGCCGAGGATCTTGCGGCTCTCGAAGCGCAGCTTCTGGTCCTCGTCGGTTTCCCCGGAATCGTCGTCTGCCAGCGATCCTGCCAGCGGCACCACATTGAACGCGATCGGCGCGACGTAGGTCTTCGGCGGCGGAAACTCACATGCGCCGCCGTCATACACCAACTGCTCGGCGCCGCCGACCACCGCCCGCGCCTGGGTGGCCAGCTCGGACACTCCCGCTAGGCCGCTGCCGGATACCGCCTGATACGTCGAGGCCACCATGCGCACCAGCTGGGCTTCGTCATGCAACACCTTGAGCACCGGCATCGCGGCCATCGTGGTGCAGTTCGGGTTGGCGATGATGCCCTTGGGGCGGCGATGCGCGTCGCGAGCGAAGTTCACCTCGGACACCACCAACGGCACGTCCGGGTCCTTACGCCAAGCCGACGAGTTGTCGATCACCGTCACGCCGGCCGCGGCGAACCGTGGCGCCTGCACCCGCGACATCGCCGAGCCGGCGGAAAACAACGCGATGTCCAGCCCGCTCGGGTCCGCCGTCTCGGCGTCTTCCACTTCGATTTCCTGGCCGCGGAAAGCCAGCTTGCGGCCCTGTGAGCGGGCCGACGCGAAAAACCGAACCGACCCCCCACTACCAGCAGGGGGGAAGCCTCGCTCTTCGAGCAGCGTGCGCATCACCTGACCCACCTGACCGGTGGCGCCGACTACCCCAATCGACAAACCAGTTGAGCCCATTTACCTACCCGTCCCCGCATACACCGTCGCGTTCTCCTCGCCGCCGAGCCCGAACGCCTCGTGCAGCGCGACGACAGCCTTGTCTAGTTCGGTGTCGCGGCACAGCACGGAGATGCGGATCTCGGAGGTGGAGATCAGCTCGATGTTGACACCCACCTCGGCCAGGGCTTCACAGAAGGTCGCGGTAACCCCGGGATGGCTACGCATGCCTGCCCCGATCAGCGACACCTTGCCGATGTGGTCGTCGTAGAGCAGCGAAGTGAACCCGATCTCGTCTTTGAGCGCGTCCAGCTTTGCCACCGCGGTGGGCCCACTGTCGCGAGCGCAAGTGAAAGTGATGTCGGTCTTGCCGTCCTCAACCTTGGAGACGTTCTGCAACACCATGTCGATGTTCACGTCGGCGTCGGCGACGGCCCGGAAGACTTTGGCCGCATATCCCGGGATGTCGGGTATCCCGACGATGGTCACCTTGGCCTCGCTGCGGTCATGCGCGACGCCGGTCAGAATGGGGTCTTCCATGGGTATGTCCTTGATCGATCCGACAATGACGGTGCCTGGTTTGTCCGAATACGACGACCGGACATGCACCGGAATGTTGTAGCGGCGTGCGTATTCCACGCAGCGCAGCATCAGCACCTTGGCGCCGCAGGCCGCCATCTCGAGCATCTCTTCGAAAGTCACCGTGTCGAGCTTGCGGGCGTTTTGCACGATCCTGGGATCCGCGCTGAAAATGCCGTCGACATCGGTGTAGATCTCGCAGACGTCGGCGTCCAGTGCCGAGGCCAGGGCGACCGCGGTGGTGTCCGACCCGCCGCGACCCAGCGTGGTGACGTCCCGGGTGTCCTGGCTGACACCTTGGAATCCGGCGACCAACACGATCCGCCCTTCGTCGAGCGCGGCTTGCAGCCGTCCCGGCGTGACTTCGAGGATTTTCGCGTTGCCGTGGGTACCGGTGGTGATCACGCCGGCCTGCGAACCGGTGAACGACCGGGCGTGCGCGCCGAGCGATTCGATTGCCATGGCGACCAGTGCATTGGAGATGCGCTCACCGGCGGTCAGCAGCATGTCGAGTTCCCGGGGCGGCGGGGCCGGGCATACCTGCTGAGCCAGGCCCAGCAGGTCGTCGGTGGTGTCTCCCATAGCGGATACCACCACAACGACGTCGTTGCCCTGCTTCTTGGTCTCGACGATGCGCTCGGCGACACGGCGGATCCGGTCGGCGTCGGCCACCGAGGATCCGCCGTACTTCTGCACGACGAGCGCCACGTTTCTCTTCTGCCTTTCGGATTCGCTGGCTTCGCTGCGGTCTAAGTCCACAACAGAATACGTGCCGGCGCATCTGGATTAACGTCGCGATGCCTGGCGCACAGGGGCTGCGGTTCTGTCGCGTTTTGGCGCAGTTTTCGCGGATTTTCTCCAAGGCGCCGATCGCGGTAGAGTGCACAACGTGCAGCGGGTGCTCCTCCTCGGACGCCGCGACGGGGTCTGATCCAGACCGGCTTCCCGTCGCGGGCGTCGCGATGCGCCGGTCTGAGGTTCCTTCTGACACCCCGGAGCAACTACCGTGAACAACTTTTCTGAGCCTTCCAGCCCCGACGCATATACCTCTTCCTCATCGGCCCGAACCGTCGTCAAACCCGCGGGCCCGCCCGGTCCCGACCAACCCGTCTGGAATCCCCAGCGCGGTACGTCGATGCCGGTCAACCGGTACCGGCCGTTCGCCGAGGAGGTCGAGCCCATCCGGCTGGCCGAGCGCAGCTGGCCCGACCGCGTCATCACCTGCGCCCCCCTATGGTGCGCGGTGGATCTGCGTGACGGCAACCAGGCGCTGATCGACCCGATGAGCCCGGCCCGCAAGCGCCGCATGTTCGACCTGCTGGTCCGCATGGGCTACAAGGAAATCGAGGTCGGATTCCCTTCGGCCAGCCAGACCGACTTCGACTTCGTCCGCGAGATCATCACCGCCGGTGCGATTCCCGACGACGTCACCATCCAGGTGCTGACCCAGTGCCGGCCCGAGCTGATCGAGCGCACGTTCGTAGCGTGCGAAGGTGCACCCCGGGCCATCGTGCACTTCTACAACTCGACGTCAATCCTGCAGCGCCGCGTGGTTTTCCGCGCCGACCGGGCCGCGGTGCAAGCCATCGCGACCGACGGCGCCCGCAAGTGCGTCGAGGAGGCCGCCAAGTACCCGGGCACGCAGTGGCGGTTCGAGTATTCGCCGGAGTCCTACACCGGGACCGAACTCGAATACGCCAAGCGGGTGTGTGACGCCGTCGGCGAAATCATTGCGCCGACGCCGGACAACCCGATCATCTTCAATCTGCCCGCCACGGTGGAGATGGCGACGCCCAACGTCTACGCCGACTCAATCGAGTGGATGAGCCGCAACCTGGCCAACCGGGAGTCCGTCATCCTGAGTCTGCATCCCCACAACGACCGCGGAACTGCCGTCGCCGCAGCCGAATTGGGCTATCAGGCCGGGGCCGACCGAATCGAGGGCTGCCTGTTCGGAAACGGCGAGCGCACCGGCAACGTGTGCCTGGTGACGCTGGGGCTGAACCTGTTCTCCCGCGGCGTGGACCCGCAGATCGACTTCTCCAACATCGACGAGATCCGCCGCACGGTGGAGTACTGCAACCAGCTGCCGGTGCACGAGCGTCACCCCTACGGCGGGGACCTGGTCTACACCGCGTTCTCCGGCAGCCATCAGGACGCCATCAACAAGGGCCTCGACCAGATGAAGGTTGACGCAGACGCCGAGGACACCGACGTCGAGGACATGCTCTGGCAGGTGCCGTATCTGCCGATCGATCCCAAGGATGTCGGACGCACCTACGAGGCGGTGATCCGGGTCAACTCGCAGTCCGGCAAGGGCGGGGTCGCCTACATCATGAAGGCCGACCACGGCCTGGCGCTGCCGCGTCGGCTGCAGATCGAGTTTTCGCAGGTGATCCAGAAGATCACCGAGGGCGAGGGTGGTGAGGTGTCGCCGAAGGAGATGTGGGAAGCGTTCTCCGAGGAGTACCTCGCCCCGGTGTGGCCGCTGGAGCGAATAAAGCAGCGGGTCGATGCCCCGGAAGAAGACACCGGCACGACGAGCATCACCGCGACCGTCCAGGTCAACGGGGTGGAGACCGAAATCAGCGGCACCGGGAATGGCCCGCTAGCCGCGTTTGTGGACGCGCTGGCCGGCGTCGGGTTCGACGTCGCTGTGCTGGATTACTCCGAGCACGCCATGAGTTCGGGCGGCGACGCGCAGGCGGCGGCCTACATTGAGGCGTCTGTTACCGGGAAAACCGTTTGGGGCGTCGGGATAGCGTCGTCAATCACGACCGCGTCTTTGCGCGCGGTCGTTTCGGCGGTCAACCGCGCTTCCCGAAATTAGCGGCGCTAGGCGTCGAAGAACGCGCCTAGTAGTCGGTCGACCAGCCCGGCCGGGTCGTCGTCGCTCGGCATGGTGAGCTGGCTGAACACGTAGCCGTTGAGCAGGCGGCTCAGCTCGTCCATTTGTTGGGGCGTCGGGGCGAAACCCGCCGCCTCGAGGATGAGCGTGGCGGACTTCACGGCGGCGGTTTGCAGCTCTTTGAGGAACGGCCGGAGCTCGGGCCGGCGCGTGCCCTCCATAAACAGCTCGAACCGGGCCACCGTGTAACGGCGCGCCTGCTCATCGGGGTCGGAGATCATCCGCGTCAAAAGCGCTTTGACGCCTTCAGGGGTGTGCGGGGTGAGTGATCCGATCGCGGTCCGCAATGCCTCGACGCGCTGCCAGTGCAGATCGACGGTGCGGGCCGCCGTGGCCTCGAGCAGGGCCTGGCGCGTCCGGAAGTAGTTCGAAGTGGTGCCGGCGGGCAGGCCCGCCCGATCGTCGACCTGGCGATGGGTCAGACCCCCCACGCCCACGTCGGCGAGGATGTCGATCGCGGCGTCGAGGATCTGCGCGCGGCGTCCGGGGTTTGGCGGCATCAGTCTTTGTAGCGCAGCCGCCAGAACATCGTCAGGAACGCCGGATAGACCGCGATCAGCAACAGGTAGCTGAACCACATCGGAAACCACATGTAGATCGAAGCGTCCGTGATCACGTAGGAGCAGTAAACGTGCAGCGGCACACTGCCGGCGATGTAGACGAGCGACGCGGTGAAGAACGCCCGATGCCGTTTGTTGGCGAACCGTACGCGCCGCCACACCAGGATGCCGGTGATCGCCGAATACGTCATCGGGACGAGCAGGATCCTGTCCGTCGTCACGGTCATCACATATTTCAGGGTGAGGTCGTCTCCGAAGATCACCCGGTATAGGTGCATGAGGACCCCCAGCGAAATGGTCAGCATCGCCGCCTGGCGAAAGAAGTAGCCCTGCCGCCGATACAAGTTCCACCTGGAGCGCTGGTGTACTACAGATGTAGTGCTTGCCATGTGTAGACGGTACCACTACAGGTGTAGTGATGCAAGGCTGCTCAGAACAGCGCGAGCTGCTGGTCGAGCGTGGTGACGTCGGTGAATTCCTCCATGCTGGTGCCGCCGACCACGGCACGAATGCAGTCGAGGAACTGCGCGTCGGAAATCACCGGCACCCCCAGCTGCCGGGCCAGATAACCTTTGCCCTGTTCAGGGGCGGGGTCGTTGCAGACCACCAGCGACGTCTCCCTGTCGACGGCGTCACTGTAGGCCAGCCCGACATGCAGGATCCGCTCGACGAGTTCCTCATGGGTGCGTCGGACCTCGGCGGCCAGAGCCACCCGCATGCCCTGGACCAGCGGCCTGCCGCGCACATAGGGCCCAGGGTTGAGATACGGGCAAGGCATCCGGGAAGCCAGCACCTTCAACGGCCGCAGCTCCTCATGGGTGATCCGGCCGTTCGGCCACCGGCGCCGGGTCACCGGATGCACCGGCAGCCAAATGTCGCGTTCGCGCGCTTGCTTGAGCGCCGGAGCCAGCACACCGGTCAACACCAATGCGTCGTCGAAGGCGTCGTGCGGCCGTTCCTGGGTCACGCCCCAGTACGCCGCAAGCGTCTCCAGACGCAGATTGTCGGTGCCGAGGTCCAACCGCCGGGCCAGCTCGACCGTGCACATGACGGTGTCGACGGGAAGTTCGGCCTCGGCGAGCTCGGCTTCCGCGGCGAGGAACGCGTAGTCGAACGCCACGTTGTGGGCGACCAGCGTGCGGCCGCGCAGCACCTCGGCCACGTCACCGACGATGTCGGCGAACTGTGGTTGGTCTTCCAGCATGGCGGCGGTCAGGCCGTGCACATGGGTGGGCCCCGGATCGACCCCGGGGTTGAGCAGGCTGACAACGGATTGCTCGACTCTGCCGTCGGCGTCGAGGCCGAGCACCGCCAGACTGATGATCCGCGCCTGACCCGGCCGAAAGCCCGAGGTTTCGACGTCGATGACGGCCCAGCCCCCGACCGGCTCGCCGGCCGGCCGACCCCAGGACACCCGCTTCATAAACTGAGAATGGCACGTCCGACCGACATCACCGGGTCGCTGCGCATCGTGTCGGCACTTATCTCGACGATGACGACCCGCCGCGCTCGGCAAAGAGCGCCGAGCTTGCGATCGCCCTTAAACTGCGCGGGTGATTACCACCCGTGCACGTGTGGCCCTCGCCGCAGGAGCGAGCGCGCGATGGGCGTCGCGGGTAACCGGACGCGGGGCGGGCGCGATGATCGGCGGCCTGATCGCGATGACCCTGGACCGTTCGATTCTCCATCAGCTCGCGGCCGGACGGCGCACTGTCGTCGTCACCGGGACCAACGGCAAGTCGACCACCACCCGGATGACCGCGGCCGCGCTGAGCACCCTTGGACCAGTGGCGACCAATGCCGAGGGCGCCAATATGGACGCCGGCCTGGTAGCCGCGCTGGCCGCCGACCGCCGGGCACCGCTGGCCGCCCTGGAAGTAGACGAAATGCACGTACCGCACGTTTTAGATGCGGTAGACGCCGCCGCCGTCGTTTTCCTCAACCTCTCGCGCGACCAGCTGGACCGGGTCGGCGAGATCAACGTCATCGAACGCACGCTGCGGGCGGGCCTGGCCCGGCACCCCAAGTCGCTCGTCGTGGCCAACTGCGACGACGTCCTGATGACCTCGGCGGCGTACGACAGCCCGAATGTGGTGTGGGTGGCCGCCGGCGGTGCGTGGGCGAACGACTCGGTCAGCTGTCCGCGCAGCGGTGAGGTCATCGTCCGCGACAAGGACCACTGGTACAGCACCGGCGCCGACTTCAAGCGACCCAGCCCGCAGTGGTGGTTCGACGACGACACCCTTTACGGGCCCGACGGACTGGCCCTGCCGATGCGGTTGGCGCTGCCGGGCGCGGTGAATCGGGGCAATGCCGCCCAGGCCGTGGCCGCCGCCGTCGCGCTGGGCGCCGATCCAGCGGCAGCCGTCGCGGCTGTCTCCAAAGTCGACGAAGTCGCCGGCCGCTATCGGACCGTCCGTATCGGTGAGCACGAAGCGCGGATACTGCTGGCCAAGAACCCGGCCGGCTGGCAGGAAGCGCTATCGATGGTGGACAAGCACGCGGCCGGGGTGGTCATCTCGGTCAACGGGCAGGTCCCCGACGGCGAGGACCTGTCGTGGCTGTGGGACGTGCGTTTTGAGCACTTCGAAAAGACCGCCTTGAAGACGCCGCTCGTCGCCGCCGGCGAACGCGGCACCGACCTGGCGGTGCGTCTGGGGTATGCGGGCGTCGACCACACCTTGGTGCACGACACCATGGCCGCGATCGCGTCGTGCCCGCCCGGGCGGGTGGAGGTCGTCGCCAACTACACCGCGTTTCTCCAGCTGCAACGAGCGTTGGCACGCCATGGCTGACTCGACGGTGCGCATCGGGCTGGTGCTGCCCGATGTGATGGGCACCTACGGCGACGGCGGTAACGCTTTGGTGCTGCGCCAGCGGCTGCGGTTGCGGGGTATCGCCGCCGAGATTGTTGAGGTGACGCTGGCCGACCCGGTGCCGGAGTCGTTGGACCTCTACACGCTGGGCGGGGCCGAGGACTACGCGCAGCGGCTGGCCACTAAGCACCTTTTGCGGTACCCAGGGCTGCAGCGCGCGGCGGACCGGGGTGCACCGGTACTGGCGATCTGTGCGGCAGTCCAGGTGCTCGGGCAGTGGTATGAGACGTCGTCGGGGGAACGGGTCGTTGGCGTGGGCCTGCTCGATGCGACCACCTCACCGCAAGATGCGCGCACTATCGGCGAGCTGGTCACCAAGCCGCTGCTGCCCGGTTTGACGCAGCCGTTAACCGGCTTCGAAAACCACCGTGGCGGCACCGTTTTGGGCCCAGCGGCGTCGCCGTTGGGCGCGGTGGTCAAGGGCGCGGGCAACCGGGCCGGCGACGGCTTTGACGGCGCGATGCAGGGCAGCGTGGTGGCGACCTATATGCACGGGCCCTGTTTGGCCCGCAACCCGGAGTTGGCGGACCTGCTGTTGAGCAAGGTGGTCGGCGAGCTCGCGTCGCTCGAGATGCCCGAGGTGGAATTGTTGCGCCGCGAGCGGCTGGCCGCTCGCTAGCCCGAAGTTACGGCCGTTGAGGTAGGGGATTCCGGGTTCGACCTGGGAGTTTGTTGGTTTTGGGTGGTTTGTGTCTGACTACGCCGCGATGGTGAGGGGAATGGCGGCGCCGATGAGGTCGAAGGCGCGACGTTGGTCGGGGGTGGGGTCGGCGAGCATGGGAATCTCGGTGTTGGTGTGGTGGTAGCGGATGTGGTTGCGGGTCAGGGTGGCGAGGTGGTCGAGGAGGCCGCGGAAGCTGCGGAGCGGGTTGCCGTCGATGTCGTGTTTGCGGGCGGCTTTGGCGGCGGCGGTGGTGGAGCGCTTGGCGGGGGCCACTGGGTTATCCCGCTGCGGTGGTGTTTCGTCGGTGAAGGTCAGCGGTGCCCAGGCCTTGCGCAGGTGCCAGACCAGATAGCAGGCGAGCAGGCAGATCAGCACGTGGGCGCGGACGCGTTGTTCGAGTCGGTGATGGATCGGGCGTAGGTCCAGATCGTCGATCTTGATGATGCGGAAGTCGCGTTCGACGTTGGCGAGGTTCTTGTATCCTTCCACGACATCGGCGGGGGTGAGGTCGGCCGCCGGCACGGATGTGCGCAGCACGTAGATGCCATCCAGGCGGGTTTCGGCGTCGATGGCGACCTGGTTGCGCGAGAAGGTGAACGTGGTGTTGGTGATCGCGCGTTGGAAGTGCTTGCCCACCTTGTATTTCCCGACGACTTTGCCGTAGGCCTCGCCGATCTTGTCCGCGCCGGCCAGGGTGCCGGCTTGCACGCGGACGGCGATGCGGGCGAGGTCTTTTTCGGTCGCGGCCAGCAGGTCGTGGCGTTTGCGGGCGCGTTCGGCGGCCAGCGCGGGGTTGCGGCAGGCGATCAACCGTTCTGCGGGGAAGTCGGGGTGGGCGATCTCGGCCAGGTCCTGGACATCGAACAGGCTCATCTGCAGCGGCCCGTCCTCGACGGCCAGTTTGGCGATCTGGGGTGCGCGCAGCGCGGTGATCCACCCGAAATCGGTTCCGGTCTCGTTGAGTTCGCGCAACGCGGCGATGCGCGCGGAGGTGATCATGCCGCGATCGCCGACCAGCACCAGCGTATCGATGCCGAACGTGTCGTGGACCCGGGCGACGATCTCGGTGAATGCGGTCGGGTCGGCGGTGTTGCCGGGGACTACCCGCACCGCGACCGGGCAGCCGGCCGGATCGGTGAGTATCCCGTACTCGATTTGCGGCAGTCCCTTCTTGCCGTCGCGGGAGTAGCCGCGCGCGGCCAGCTCACAGCAGCGGCCGGTCACCCACGAACTGGTCAGGTCGAACAGCGCCAGCCGGCCCGGATTCGCATCTGGGCCAAGGTGTTTAGCCGCGAGCTTCTTTTCGATCGCGTCTTGGCGGTCGCCGAGCCAGTCCATCGCGGTGTAGACCTCGTCGGTGGACGCGTCGGCCACACCGAGGTCGGCCCCGAGGGTGACGTCGGACCACCGCGACAGCGTGGAGAGCTTGCTGGCCGGGCGGATCACTCGCGAGATGATCAACGCGAACACCAGATCCCGCGACCGGCACGCCGGGCCCAGCAGCGCGGGCAGCCCCAGGGTGCGCGCCATCGCGGCCACCGCCGCCACGTGCCCGTGCGGTAGCGAACGGGTGATCGCGAAGCCGGTGCCAGCGGCGACCAGGCTTTGGCCCTTCAGTGTTGCCTCGATCGCACCGATCGCTTCCTCGGGCAGCATCGACAGGTTGGCCAGGGTCTCGTTACATACCTTGGCGCCGTCGCGGTAGGTGCGGCGCAGATACACCGACTCGTAATCGCGGCGTCTGCCCAGCTTATCCAGATGCGACCGCTTAACTCTGACTACGTGTGCCTTACCAAGACTCCGCCGCATATGTTGCATACTAACCGACACCATGCAACAACGCCGACAACGACACCACCTCTATTTTGTCTACATGCCCACCACGGTTCACGCCGATACCATCAGGTCACGCCACAACTCAGCCCCAAAAGCTGCCGCAACTTCGGGCTAGCGCTGCCCCAGGCCGAAGCCCGTAACCACAGGCTCGGCGAAGACAAGCCTCAGACCATGGCCCGGCGGCCGGTGAGCGCGCGGCCCAGCGTCAGCTCGTCGGCGAACTCCAAGTCGCCACCCATCGGCAGCCCGGATGCGATCCTCGTCACGGTCAGGCCGGGAATGTCGCGCAGCATTCGAACCAGGTAGGTGGCCGTCGCCTCACCCTCGGTATTGGGGTCGGTGGCGATGATCACCTCGGTGATGTCGACGTCGTCGACCCGCTCCCCGATGCGGGTCAGCAGCTCTCGGATCCGCAGCTGATCGGGACCCACTCCGGACAACGGATCAAGTGCGCCGCCCAGCACGTGGTAGCGGCCGCGGAATTCGCGGGTGCGTTCGACGGCCTGGATATCCTTCGGCTCCTCGACCACGCACACCTGCGAGCCGTCCCGGCGGGGATCCGCGCAGATCCGGCAACGCTCGTCGTCGGAGACGTTGCCGCACACCGCACAAAACCGCACGCCGTCGCGGACCTTCGCCAGCACGGCGGTCAGCCGATCGATATCCGGCGGTTCAACCGACAACAAGTGGAAGGCGATGCGTTGTGCGCTCTTAGGTCCGATACCCGGCAGCTTGCCGAGCTCGTCGATCAAATCTTGGACGGGTCCCTCGAACATGTCGGTACGAAATCTAGAGGCCCGGCGTTGGGGGTTGGGCTGGTGGGCCGCCCAACCCGCCGGCCAGCGACCCCAGCCGCTCCTGTGCCATTTGGGTGACTTGCTTGGAAGCGTCGGCCATGGCGCCGACGATCAAGTCCTGCAAGGTCTCGATGTCACCGGGGTCGACGACCTTGGGATCGATCTTCACTGCGACCACTTCGCCGCTGCCTTTGACGACGACCTCGACCAAACCCCCGCCGGCCTGACCGTGTAACTCAGCGTTCGCGAGCTGTTGCTGGGCTTCCAGTAGCTTCTGCTGCATCTGCTGCGCCTGGGCCAGCAGCGCCGACATATCGCCTCCGGGTTGCATGACAGTCCCCTCGCATCTTGGTCTCGAGTTGGTTTCGCCTGTGAGTGTCCGGCGATTTGAAACACCCAGCGTAGACCGCGCGGCGCTACCTTTGCGCCGTGGACCTACGAGTGAGCAGGCGTGTCGGGATCAGATTGGTGGTCGGTGTGCTGGTTGCTGCTTCGACAGCGATCACCCCGACCGCGGCCGCAATTCCTTCCAATATCGCCGGCATGGTGGTTTTCATCGATCCCGGCCATAACGGCTCCAATGACGCTTCCATCACCCGTCAGGTGCCCACCGGCCGCGGTGGTACCAAGGACTGCCAGGCCAGCGGAACATCGACCAACACCGGATATCAGGAGCACACCTTCACCTGGGACACCGCACTGCGGGTGCGCGCGGCGTTGAACGCTCTGGGAGTGCGGACCGCCATGTCCCGCGGCAACGACACTGGGCTGGGTCCGTGTGTCGATGAGCGCGCCAACATGGCTAATGCGTTGCGCCCCAACGCGGTCGTGAGCCTGCACGCCGACGGCGGCCCACCGTCCGGCAGGGGATTCCACGTCAACTACTCAGCACCACCGCTCAACCAGGTGCAGGCCGGACCGTCGGTACAGTTCGCCCGGATCATGCGCGATCAGTTGCAGGCCTCCGGTATTCCGCCTGCTAACTACATCGGTCAGAACGGTCTGTATGGGCGCTCGGATCTGGCCGGCTTGAACCTGGCGCAGTATCCGTCGATCCTGGTCGAGTTGGGCAACATGAAGAATCCCGCGGATTCTGCACTGATGGAGTCCGCTGAGGGCAGGCAGAAATACGCCGACGCAGTAGTCCGCGGAGTCGCGGGCTTCCTGGCGACCCAGGGCCAGGTGCGCTAGGCCCGATTGCCGGGTCCCACGCAAGGCCCGCGGCGCCCGCCAACTCCGGAGCGACACCTGGCACATCGTCACCCCCACACGCCACAATCAACCCTCCTACCACAACCGGCTCTACCCGGCTTAGCCAGGCCGAGCAAAAAATCGCGGCTAACACATAGCTAACGTCAGGAACTTTGCCGAAACCCCGGACCGACCTGTTGGCGTCCACTATGGTTTGTTCCACTCGTGTCGACCAGGCGCGTGTCTGGAGAACCAGTGAGCATCAATCCGTCGCGGACAATGGCAGAATTTTCGTCTCGGTCAACGACGAGGCGCGACACAGCCTGTGGCCGGCCTTCACCGACGTTCCAGTCGGCTGGTGGATGGGTTACGACGAAGCGGCCCGCGCTGCGTCTCTGCAGTAAGTCGAACAGAATTGGACCGATTTATGGCCGCAGAGTCGACGCGAGCTGGCACCCGTCCGGGCCTTTGATACGTAAGCCTTCTGGGTGGGAGGGTCGGATGGAACGTGACGACCGGGCACTTGCGCTGAAGTGGCGGGAACTAGATATGTGGCTTGCGCAGGAAACGGGTCACTCCGGTACGGAATGGCAGCTTGGCCTATTCGTGAGAATCGAGGGCACGGTCAAGCCTGATTTGCTTACGCAGGCAATCAGCAAAGCGCTGCAAGAGGCCGAACCATGCGGGGCTGCTTTCTTTGAGGTGGATGGCCAGGCTTTCCAACGGGCGATCGATTACCCGGATGCCGTGCTGGTCTTTTATGACCTGAGCTGCTCGCGCCATCCCGTGCAGGAGGCATATCAGCTAGCATCATCGATTCAACGCACGCCAAAACCGTTCACCGGCCCGCTATTGAAATTTGCATTATTCCGAACGCGGCCCGATGACTACTGCTGGTTCGCATGCTGCCACGACATAGTCATAGACGGATTGGGCATTGCGCTGGCAGGCAATCGGATCGCATCTATCTACTCTGCAATTGTTTCTGGCACACTCATCTCTCCCGCCTTCTTCGGCTCGCCGCAGGACCTTGTTAGCAGCGGGTTAGAATACGAAGCTTCCACCGATTATCTGGAAGATCAGGCCTATTGGAGCAGGAATCTTCCATCGGAAAGCGAACCGGATTATCGGTTACCCCCAGCCGGGGGCGAGCGTGACTTGTACTGGCCTTATGCGCCGGTTCAATTGGCCAGCCTGATCAACGAAACGGTCCGCTTGATTCAGACCGGGGTCCTCGGCATGTCGATGCAGCGCCCGTTCATTTCACGAACCCAGCTTCCGGGCCGGCTTCGACGCGTATATTCACACGGTCGCCTGTCGCTTCGTCGACCAATTGGAATCGGCGTCAGCGTGACCTCCGACACCCGAAATTCCGGCCGTGTCGCCAATGGTCGAAGACGCGTTGGCTCGACCAGGCGGTCCCAACAAGCAAATCGAATTCAAACACGCTTACGGAATCACCGGATGAGAAGTGGGGTGAGCGGCCGTGGATAAAGCAGGTGTCACTTCCACTGCAGTCATCGGCATGGCCTGTCGGCTTCCCGGGGGCATCGACTCTCCCGAGCGGTTGTGGGAGGCGTTGCTGCGCGGCGATGACCTGGTCACCGAGATTCCGCCCGACCGGTGGGACGCCGACGAGTATTACGACGCCCAGCCGGGGGTGCCGGGTCGGTCGGTGTGTAAGTGGGGCGGGTTCCTCGATGACGTTGCCGGCTTCGATTGCGAGTTCTTCGGGATCAACGAGCGCGAGGCGATCGCGATCGACCCGCAGCACCGGTTGCTGCTGGAAACCTCCTGGGAGGCCATGGAGCATGCCGGGCTGACCCGGGAGACGATGGCCGACTCACTGACCGGTGTGTTCATGGGCTTGACGCACGGCGACTACCAACTGCTGGCCGCCGATGCGCACGCCGTGGAGGGGCCGTATGGCTTTACCGGCAACAGCTTCAGCTTGGCGTCCGGTCGGATCGCTTACACCCTGGGGGTCCACGGTCTCGCGCTCACGGTGGACACCGCATGTTCGTCTGGTCTGACCGCGGTGCACCTGGCTTGTCGCAGCCTGATCGACGGTGAAAGCGACCTTGCCCTGGCGGGTGGCGCCTCCGTGAGCCTGGATCCGCGGAAGTTTGTCGCGGGGTCGGCCGAGGGCATGCTGTCTCCCACCGGCCGCTGTCATGCGTTCGACGTCGCGGCGGACGGGTTCGTGTCCTCCGAAGGCTGTGTCGTGGTGTTACTCAAACGTTTGCCCGACGCGCTGCGCGACGGTGATCGGATTCTGGCCGTGGTACGTGGCACTGCCGCCAACCAAGACGGCCACACCGTGAACATCGCCACACCATCGTTGACAGCGCAGACCGCGGTGTATCGGGCGGCGTTGGCCGCGGCGGGCGTTGACGCCCGCAGCATCGGCATGGTGGAGGCGCACGGCCCGGGTACCCCGGTGGGTGACCCGATCGAGTACGCCAGCCTGGCCAAGGTCTACGGCATCGAGGGCCCTTGCGCGCTGGCCACGGTGAAAACCAATTTCGGGCATGCCCAGTCCGCCTCCGGAGCTCTCGGGCTGATGAAGGCGATCCTGGCGCTGCAGCATGGTGTGGTTCCCCAGAATCTGCACTTTACCCGGCTGCCTGATGAGATGGCCCGCATCGACACTAAACTCTTTGTGCCACAAGAGATCACCCCGTGGCCCACCAACGGCCATCATCCCCGGCGGGCGGCGGTGTCGTCGTACGGGCTGTCGGGAACCAACGTCCATGCCGTTCTGGAACAAGCACCAGAGCAGGCTCCCGAAGCCGCTGCGCCCGAAGTTATCTCAGCCGAATCGTCGACGACGGCACCACTGCTGTTTGCGCTGTCGTCCACCTCGGCCGACGAACTGCGCCGCACCGCCGGCCGGCTGGCCGACTGGGTGGCAGCACATGAGGACGTGGCGTTGCCGGATCTGGCCTACACCCTGGCGCGCCGGCGCGCGCACCGCCCAGTACGCACCGCCGTCATTGCGAGCAGCCAGCCGGAGCTCACCGAGGCTTTGCGGGAGGTCGCCGACGGCGATACTCCGTATCAGGCCGCGGCCGGCCAAGACGACCGGGGACCGGTGTGGGTGTTTTCCGGGCAGGGTTCGCAGTGGGCTCAGATGGGTGCTGAGCTGCTGGCGACCGAACCGGTGTTTGCCGCCACTGTCGCGGCGGCCGAGCCACTGATCGCCCGCGAGTCCGGGTTCTCGGTGACCGAGGCGATGACCGCGCCGCAGACCGTGACCGGTATTGACCGGATCCAGCCGACGCTGTTCACCATGCAGGTCGCGCTGGCCGCCACCATGAAGGCATACGGGGTGCGCCCGGGCGCGGTCATCGGGCACTCCCTCGGTGAGGCCGCGGCAGCCGTCGTCGCCGGAGCCCTGTCGCTGGAAGACGGGGCCCGCGTCATCTGCCGGCGCTCGCGGCTGATGTCCCGCATCGCCGGTGCCGGTGCGATGGCATCGGTGGAACTGCCTGCCCAGCAAGTGCTTTCGGAGCTGATGGCCCGCGGCGTCAACGACGTCGTGGTGGCGGTGGTGGCCTCGCCGCAGTCCACGGTGATTGGCGGTGCCACCCAGACGGTGCGCGATCTGGTCGCGGCCTGGGAGCAGCGCGAGGTGATGGCCCGCGAGATCGCCGTCGATGTCGCGTCGCATTCGCCTCAAGTCGATCCGATCCTTGACGAGCTGACCGACGTACTCGCCGAGATCCGCCCGATGACACCGGAAGTTCCGTTCTACTCGGCGACCCAGTACGACCAGCGCGAGCGGCCGGTGTGCGATGCCGGTTATTGGGTGGACAATCTGCGCCACATGGTGCGGTTCGCCCCGGCGGTGCAGGCTGCTTTGGAGGACGGCTACCGGGTCTTCGCCGAGCTGGCGCCCCACCCGCTGCTCACGCATGCGGTTGAGCAGACCGCCCGCAGTCTCGACATGCCGCTGGCCGCTCTGGCCGCCATGCGCCGCGAACAAGAACTGCCATACGGGCTGCGCGGCCTTGTGGCGGATCTGCACAGTGCGGGCGCCGCCGTCGACTTCTCGGTGCTCTATCCGAAGGGGCGGTTAGTGGATGCGCCGCTGCCGACCTGGACGCACCGTCGGCTGTGGTTGAGCCGCGACGGTCAGGAATCCCCAGCACACGGCGCATGCACCGTTTCAGTACATCCGCTGCTAGGCGCGCATGTGCGCCTGCAGGAGGAACCGGAGCGCCACGTGTGGCAGGCCGAGGTCGGCACCGCCGCCCAGCCCTGGCTCGGCGATCACCAGATCCGCAATGTGGCTGTGCTTCCGGGGGCGGCTTACTGCGAGATGGCGCTGGCGGCCGCGCGCGCTGTGCTGGGCGAGTCTTGTGAGGTCTGTGACATCCGCTTCGAGCAGGCGCTGCTGCTCGATGAGCAGACCACGGTCGGCGCCTCGGCGTCGTTGTCATCGCCGGGCGTGGTCGAGTTCACCGTGGAGACCAATCAGGGGGGCGAACAAGCGCGGCAAGCTAGCGCAGTCCTACACGCCGCAGACGATGAGCAGCCAGCTGCGCACGACACGTCGGCGCTACTTGCCGCGCATCCGCGTTGCGAGGATGGCGCCGAGGTGCGCCAGCGCCTGAACCAGCGTGGTGTTCAGTACGGCCCGGCGTTCACCGGTCTCGGCGTGGTGCACACCGGCGAGGAGGCAACCGCCACCGTGCTGGCCGAGGTCGCGCTACCCCGCGAAATCCGCTCGCAACAGGCCGCTTACGGCGTGCACCCGGCGCTGCTGGACGCCTGTTTTCAGTCCGTTGCGGCTCATCCGCACGTCCAGGCCCTGGGCGAGGGTGTGCTGGGGTTGCCGTTGAGTATCCGGCGACTCCGCTCCTACGGTGCTGCCCGCAGCGCCCGCTACTGCTACACACGGGTGACGAAAGCCGATACTTCTGGGGTCGAGGCTGACCTCGAGCTGCTCGATGAGCACGGGGCGGTCCTGCTCGCCGTGCAGGGGCTGCGATTGGGCACCGGAGCATCCGAGAACGCCCACAAAGATCGGGTGCTGGGCGAGCGGCTGCTGACTATCGAGTGGCGGCAGCGTGAGTTGCCCGAGCCGGAGCACGCCGACCCCGGAAGCTGGCTGCTGATCAGCACTACCGCCACCGCGGATCTGCTGGCCGCCACGTTAACCGATGCGCTGAAAAACCACGGCGCGCAATGCACCACCATGTGCTGGCCACTAAACGCCAACCACCCCTCGAACACCGAACAGCTCAGAAATCAGCTGCGTTCCGGTGGATTCAGCGGTGTGGTGATCCTCACGGGACCAAAAAACAGCGGCGCCCAGGACCAGTCCCCGCTGCTGGGCCTCCAGTATGTGCAGCATCTGGTGCGCATCACCCGCGAATTGCCAGAGATCCCTGGCGAGCCGCCTCGCATCTACGTCATGACCCGCAACGCCCAGACCGTGCTGGCCAGTGACGTGGCCAATCTGGAGCAGGCCGGGCTGCGCGGTTTGATGCGGGTGATCAGCACCGAGCATCCGCACTTGCGGGCCACCCAGATCGACGTGGGCGATGCCACCGACGCCGAGCAGCTGGCACGGCAACTGCTCGGCGGGTCAGAGGAAGACGAGACCGCCTGGCGAAACGGCGCGTGGTATATGGCGCGGTTGTGCCCCACTCCGCTGCGCCCCGAAGAGCGGCGAACCACCGTCGTGGACCATGAGCGCGACGGTATGAGCCTGCAGATCCGCACACCCGGTGACCTGGAATCGATGGAACTCGTTGCGTGCGAACGGGTTCCGCCCGGGCCAGGACAGATCGAGGTAGCGGTAACCGCATCTGCCGTCAACTTCGCCGATGTGCTCGTCGCGTTCGGCCGCTATCCCAGCTTCGACGGGCGGCTGCAACAGACCGGCACCGATTTCGCCGGCGTGGTGACCGCGGTGGGGCCCGATGTGATCGATCACCGGGTCGGGGACCATGTCGGCGGTCTGTCTGCAAAGAGCTGTTGGGCCACGTTCGTCACCTGTGCGGCCAACCTCGCCGTCACGCTGCCACCGGGATTGCCGGATGACCGGGCGGCCGCGATGCCCACCCCGCACGCCACCGCCTGGTACGGCCTGCAGAATCTCGCCCGGATCAAGGCCGGTGAACGGGTGTTGATCCATTCCGGGACCGGGGGCGTGGGACAGGCGGCAATCGGTATCGCGCGCGCTGCGGGCGCCGAGATCTTCGCGACCGCCGGCAGCGAGCAGCGCCGAGAACTACTGCGCAACATGGGCATCGAGCACGTGTATGACTCACGCAGCACCGAGTTCGCCGACCTGATCCGCCGCGACACCGACGGATACGGCGTCGACATCGTGCTCAACTGCCTGACCGGTGCCGCACAGCGCGCGGGCCTCGAATTGCTGGCGCTCGGTGGACGATTCATCGAGATCGGCAAGCGCGACATCTACGGCGACACCCGGTTGGGACTCTTCCCGTTCCGGCGCAACCTCGCTTTCTACAGCGTCGACCTGGCGTTGCTGACCCTCAGCGACCCGGAAACCGTTCGGCACCTGTTGACCACGGTTTACCAGCTCGTCGCAGACGGCGTACTGCCACCGCCGGAGTGCACCCGTTACCCGCTGGCCGACGCTGCCACCGCGATCCGGGTGATGAGCGCGGCCCAGCACACCGGCAAACTCGTGCTCGACATCCCGCGGGCGGGGCGCAGCCGCGTGATAGTCCCGCCGGCACAGGTCCGGGTCTTCCGCGGCGACGGCGCCTACATCATCACCGGCGGGCTGGGGGGCCTGGGGCTGTTTTTGGCCGAG
>CAWASA010000007.1:0-43988 GCA_963784665.1 uncultured Actinomycetota bacterium | reverse complement strand
GGGACTCCGTTAGGGGCATTCCGAAAGCACAACCCTTTAACTGTCGGCTTAACAAGGTGTTCAGACACGTTACGGCGGGGACCTCTTTTTTTCGCCACCGGACGTTTCCGGGAGGCTGCGGAGTCAACCGTGATAAACCATACCGCGGGGGATGCGCTGCGCTCGGGAAATTGCGATACGCCGTCGTACGAGTACACCGCCATGGTCGGAGTCAGCCCGTCTAGACAATTCCAACCGGCTAGGCCTCCGCGACATGTGCGCCATTCCAATATGTTCCAGCGCCGGGCGCATGCTTGTCCAAGACACACCCGCGTCGGTCGCGCAATCAACTGCGCGATGGTTATGCACTGTTGTGTCCTGAACCGAACCCGAATCGGTCTCTGCCAATTGAAGTCAGTTGAACTGGCAACGAATGGATTACCTCGCCAGCGCGCTCTCGATCGTGCGGCCGGTGTATCGGGATAGTCAGGCTATGGGGCGGTATCGCTGTGCAGGGGCACGGTGCGTGTTGTGCTGGTCTCATCGAGGTCAACGAGGTCACTGCGGGACCGCGGAACCTCGCTGAACGGTCTAAACACCAACGCCTACTCGCTGAACGACGGGTCCATCCGCTTCATCTGGGCCTGCGTGGAAACGAAGCGGTCACAGGGTTCTTCAGTTCTCGCGCTGTCGTTGCCTGTCGTCGACAACGATTAGGGTCCGGCTTCGCGGCCGCGGCACGGCGGTGTGTGATGGTTGCCCCACCGCTTAACCGCGTGGATCGGGGTGAAACGCCAGAACATCGCGAAGTGGCCGCCGCGGTGTCATGGGGGGTACCTCGCCAAGGACAGGGGCTTCGCCGACGCGGATCAGAAGTTGCGGCATAGCTGCCCGGCCGGTCAAGGTGCCGATGAGGTTGCGGCTGGACCATAGCTCCGTGAGATGGGTCAGTGTGCATGTCGCCATCCCGGCCAACGTGCACTCCAACAACACCGCGGACAACGCTTCGCCGCACCGGAAGGCGTCATCGCGGGTGTCCTCGTCGGTGGACAGAACCAGCACTGTGGACTGGTCTGGTCCAATGCCGGCGGGCCGCTCGTTGTGAGCGCTAACCGGGAAGGTACGTCCGACGTCGACCCGATCACTTTCGGCCGCCGACACTAGTGAACTGCGCGGAATCCCATCAGAGTTCTCTAAATGACCTGTCCACCAGTCTAATTCGGTATGATACGAGGAATCGTACAGTCGCAGCGATTCGGTGAGTTGTGACGCCCTCGCCAATCCCGGACGCAGCTCGTTGGCTATCACGTCGAGGTGAACCGTCCCGGCCTCGACGGCGTCGCGCAGCACAGGTTCGAGGGACTCCCAGTTCCTTGGTGGGGCGAAGGGAAGCCGATCGGTGCGGCGGTGCAGGATGGCGTCGGCTCGGCGGCGATCGGCATCGGTGACGAGGCTCATTGGGCTGAAATCGAGTGACGCGAGATGATCGGGGTTATTCGGGTCGGGAAACCTGTCGACGTTGGCAATCCACCCGGCTGCCGCCATCGCGATGCGCAGATGGTCGAGCACGGCGCCGCAGCTGATGTAGGCCTCCCGCCCCGACTTGTCGGTGGAAGGCAGAATGCGGCTGCGATCGACGTACAGGTGCAGTCCCGCACCCTCGGCGACCCAGCGCCAGGGCTGGCTGTTGTGCAACGACGGTGCCCGGCACGCCAACTGCACCGCGGCCCTGAGTATGTCGGTGTCCACCAATGCATCCGGCATGATCAACCTCCCGTTCCTGGTCCTCGAGTGCGCGCGCCATTGGGCCTTCGCCGGCCGCCGACTCCCTGATGAGTACCCTTGTGGGGCTGCGTTGTCGGGGTGATGGTGGTCCCGGCGGTGCCCGCGAGCAGTGCCTGCGCGTCGGCCAGGGCGCCGATGGTGGCCGGGTGCCCGGTCGCAGTGACGAACCGGCGGCAGGCTTCGATCTTGGGCCCCATCGATCCGGCTGGAAATCCCATGCTGCGCAGGTCATCTGGATCCAGGGTCGTCAGTGGTGTGGCCTTCGGTGTGCCGTAATGCTCCATGACTGCGGACACGTCGGTGAGCACCAGCAAATGCTGGGCTCCGAGGACGATGCCCAGCAACGACGCGACGTAGTCCTTGTCCACGACCGCGTCGACACCGCTCAACTGGCCGGCGGAACTTTCGGTCACTGCCGCGCCCCCACCGCCGCCGCAGATGACCACCGAACCGGCGTCCAGGAGCCCGGTGATGGAATCCTGCTCGACGATGCGGAGCGGTTCGGGTGAGGCCACTACGCGGCGCCACCGACCATTGTCGGCGGCGATGGTCCAGCTATGCCGGTGGGCCAGCAGCTGGGCCCGGTCCCGCCGGTAGACGGGTCCGACGAACTTG
Organism: uncultured Actinomycetota bacterium; assembly: GCA_963784665.1. GTDB lineage: Bacteria > Actinomycetota > Actinomycetes > Mycobacteriales > Mycobacteriaceae > Mycobacterium. The sequence continues at coordinate 41,609 of CAWASA010000007.1, read as the reverse complement.
GTCGGGGCGGCGAACGCCGGGTCTGCGGCGTCGACCAGCGTCTGCGTAATCAGGCCCAGGACCGGCTTTTTGACCCCGGCGTTGCGCAGTGCCTGGGCCAGCCAGTAGCCGATCATGCCCTGGGTCTGCGCGACAAGGTCATCGAGCGGGTAGGGACGGGTCAGGGCGTGGTCGGTTTCGCTCTCCAGCGAGAGCATGCCGACCTGCGGGCCGTCCCCGTGACAGATCAGCACATCGTGGTGCGCCGCCAACGGCGCGATCGCCTCGGCGGCAGTCTGAAGGTTCGCCAGCTGGATGGCGGCGTCGGGCTTGTCCCCGCGCGCGAGCAGTGCGTTGCCCCCCAGGGCGATCACGATCCGCATCGACACCACGGGTCACGCACCGAACGCCCGGGTCATCACGGCTTTGATGGTGTGCAGACGATTCTCGGCCAGGTCGAACACGATTGAGGCGGGCGATTCGAAGACCTCGTCGGTGACTTCGGCGCCGTCGAGCTGGACATGGTCACGCACACGGCGGTTCCGGCTGGTTGTCCTAGCACTGCCAACTGCTGATCGATGTCTTTGCCTCGCGGAGCCTCGAATACTTCTGTTTCGGGTCCCGAGGTTACAGTGAACTTGCCGTTGCGTTCTTGGTTTACGGACCCGAGGTCCTCGAGCATGGAGAGGACTGGGCGCCACTCGACGTTCCCGCCCGCCGGGTGGCTGAAGATCTTCTCGATCGTCAGCCGATGGTGAGTGCTCAAGTGCGAGTTCACTAGTTGGTCCTCTCGTTGTTCTCCCACTAGATCATTCGTGTCAAAGAGGCGCGGGCGTCAAGTCGTGAACTGGTTCGGACTTTTTCTTTGCCTTGTTTGCCTTCTTTGCCGGGTCGAGGATGCGGTAGGCGAGGAGTTTGATGCGGTCGCTGATGAGGAACCAGATGAGGGCGTATCCCCATACCGCGGCTGCCCACGTCCAGCCGAGCGGGGTCATGAATAGCCCGTAAACGGCAATGAGGGTGGCGATGGTCTGGGTGCCGAAGACTGCGATCAGCAGGATGCGGGCCGGGCGGATGGACCAGAACGGTCCGCGGGTTCGGGTCAAGAAGATGGTCAGGTGTCCGGCGACGGACAGCATCAGGTACATCAGGGTCTGGACGCGCGGGTGGCCGAGGTCGAAGACCCGGTCGCCCAGGTAGAACAGGCCGAACGCGGCGATTGGTCCGACCACCCCCAGGACCGTGGAGATCCCGAGTACCAGGCGCATGTTCCAGGCTTCGGGCTTGTTGGCGTAGTGGACGTTGTCGTAGGCGATGGACAGGATGGCGCCGTCGTTGAGCAGCGCGAGCATCACGATCATGATGGCGGTCAGTGGGTAGAAGTTGAAGACGAGGATGGCGACGGTCATGAACAACAGCACCCGCAGTGTTTCGGCGATGCGATACATTGCGTAGCTGTTCATCCGCTGAAAGATCTTGCGGCTCTCTTTGATCGCGTCGATGATCACCGACAGGCCCGGGGTCAGCAGCACGATGTCGGCGGCCGCGCGGGCGGCGTCGGTGGCTCCCGATACGGCGATGCCGCAGTCCGCTTTCTTCAGCGCGGGGGCGTCGTTGACCCCGTCGCCGGTCATCCCGACGATGTGGCCAAGCTTCTGCAGCACGTCGATGATGTGGTATTTGTGCTCGGGGAATACCTGGGCGAAACCGTCGGCGGTCTCCATGGACTTGGCCACCGCCGCCGATTCGTCCTTCTTCACCTCGCCCAGGCCGGCGGCGTCGAGGATGTCGGTGCCCAAACCGACCTTGGCGGCGGTTTCCTTGGCGATGGCCAGCGCGTCGCCAGTGACCATCTTGACGGTGACGCCCATCGCTCGTGCGGTGGCGATGGTCGCTGCCGCGTCGTCACGGGGCGGGTCGAACAGCGGCAGCACGCCGACGAACTGCCAGTCGCCGTCCCCGTCACGGCGTGCTACGCCCAGGGATCGGAAGCCTCGGGCGGCGAAATCGTTGACCGCCTTATCGGTGGCGGGTGTGATCTGCGCGGCGTTCGCGGCCAGCGCCACGATGACCTGCGGGGCTCCCTTGGTGACGGTGAAGGTGGTTGCGTCGGGGCCGGTGACGGTGGCCTCGGTGCGTTTGTGCACCGGGTCGAACGGTGCGAAATGGGTGATCGTGTAATCCTGCAGAGCCTTGGTGTCGTCGAGGCCGCCGAGCACCGCGCGGTCGATGGGGTCGTCGTTGTCCGCGCGAGAGGCCAACGCGCCGTCCAGGATGACCGTCGCGGGGGTGACGCCGTCGACGGCGAACGGGGTGCCCAACGTCAAAGAATTCTGGGTCAGGGTGCCCGTCTTGTCCGCGCACAGCACGTCCACACCGGCCAGTTCCTCGATGGCGACCAGCCGGCTCACGATGGCCTGTTTCTTGGCGAGCAGCCGCGAGCCCACGGCCATCGTCACCGACAGCACGGTGGGCATCGCCACCGGGATCGCGGCCACGGTCAAGACCAGGGCGAACTGCAGCGTGGTCAGGATCGCGTTACCGCGCAGCAGGGAGGCTACGACGATGACCGCCACGAGCACGACGGCCAGGATGATCAGGTAGTTGCCGATCTTGAGCACGGCGCGCTGGAAATGGCTGACGGTGTGCGCGTCCTGCACCAACTCGGCGGTCTTGCCGAAGTAGGTGTGGGTGCCGGTGGCATAGACCAGGGCGCCGATTTCGCCTTGCCGGATGATGGACCCGGAGAACACGGCCTCACCCGCTGCACGGGTGGCGGGTAGTGACTCTCCGGTCAGCGCGGACTGATCGACCTCGATCTCGTCGCCGTCGAGTAGCCGGGCGTCGGCGGGGACAATGTCACCCAGGCGCAGCCGGATGACATCACCGGGCACCAGCTCACGCGCCGGCGGGTTGACCCATGCGCCGTCGCGGATGACGCGGGCGTTGATCGCCAGCTTGGCTTTGAGGGCGTCGATAGCGTTGCCCGCCTGACGTTCCTCGGTATAGCCGACCACACCGTTGGCCACCAGCAGCAGCAGGATGATGAAAAAATCCGGCCAGTGCCCGACCGCGCCGGACAGCACGACGGCGATCTCGATCATCCACGGGATCGGGCCCCAAAAGTAGCTGAGGAACTTCAACAGCGGGTTGGTCTTGTGCTCGGCGATCTCATTGGGCCCGTACTTCGCCAACCGTGCCACCGCCTCGGCCTTGCTCAAGCCGTCCGGCGAGTAGCCCAGCTCCTCTTCCAGCTCGGGCATGGGCGCCGATTTCAAGTCGTGGCCCGGTTCGGCTTTGCTCGCAGCGGGGGAGGGCATGACATGCGGCCTGTCAGTGGTCATGGCGTCCGGTCCGTACCGCGTACATCAGCGGCTGGTTCGGAGCATAGGCGAACTGGGCGGTCATGCCTGAGCAGACACAAGACGCTATTGATCGGAAAGTACTGTGCAGGAGCCGGTTTCGGTGTACCCGGAGTGCGTGGAGTGGTCATGGTGATCCCCAGGTGTGCGGTTGTCACCGGAACGTTCGGCACGAGCGACTGCTCAGTGAGGATAGCGGCGGACAGCTGGCCTCATCCCGGACTGGTTGAGCTTCCCAACGTCGTTGACGCTACACCCCGCGGGCGTGGCCTGCCGCGGCTGGTTTCTGTGATGTGCAGGTTGGTACCGCGGCCGCGCGTCGAGGGTCAACTGGTGCAGGCTGTGCGCGACGTCGGTGCCGGGGTGGTCCAGTGCTTCGGTGGGGATGTCCAGATCGGCGGCCACCGCCGCGATGCAACCGGCCACGAGATGATTTGTCACACCGAGAACGCCGCCGCTAGTAGCGGCGGCCCGAGGAACGCGACCTTGCGCCTGGATCCGTCGACCACCAGCAACGCTGGCAAGCCTTGCAAAGGGGGCCGCCCCAAACGGGATTCGGTGGGTTAGTTCCCACGGGTGTAGCCTGGGAAGTGCTGAGAATTTCAGCTGGTTCGGGACGAGTTCAGCTGTCCGCTGCAGAACTTGAGGAGCATTGGCTCCGAGGCCCCTACGCGCCGGTGATCGTCTGCACATCAGGATCACCATGACTGCTCCACAGAGTTTTTCCACTCGATCGGCCCCCTTACAACACCCCCGAACAACGACGGTTGCGCATGACGTGGCCGCGGGTACCCCTCAGCACGGCTCACCGACAGGTGCACGGCGATGAAAGCGCTGGGCGTCGTAGTCGTTGTTCTGGTCGTCCTGTCACTGCTGGTGCTGGCGATGGCGGTGCGGATCGTCAAACAATACGAGAATGGCGTGCTGTTCCGGCTGGGCCGGGTGATCGGAGAACGCCAACCCGGGTTGCGGCTCATCATTCCGTTAATCGATGTGCTGCACCGGATTTCGCTGCGGATCGTGACGATGCCGATCCAATCCCAGGGGATCATCACCCGCGACAACGTCAGTGTCGACGTTTCCGCGGTGGCCTACTTCAAGGTTGTCGACGCGGTGAAGTCGGTCGTGGCGATCGAGAACGTCTACGCCGCGATCGATCAGATCGCCCAAACGACGCTGCGCAAGGTCGTCGGCCAGCACACCCTGGATGAGACGCTCTCGGAGACCGACAAGATCAACCTCGACATCCGGGCGATCCTCGACGTCACCACCATCGAATGGGGTGTGCAGGTCACCCTGGTGGAGCTCAAAGACATCCAACTGCCCGACAGCATGAAGCGGGCGATGGCCCGCCAAGCGGAGGCGGAGCGGGAGAAACGCGCGAAAATCATTGCCGCCGAAGGTGAATCGCTGGCCGCCGCCGCCTTGGGTGACGCCTCGGACACCATGATGGCCCACCCGCTGGCGCTGCAGTTACGCAATCTGCAGACCCTGGTCGAGCTCGGTGTCGACAAGAACAGCACCGTCGTGTTCCCGGCACCGTTGATGTCGACCATCGCCGAACTCGGAAACTTCCTGGCCCGGGAAAACGGCGCAGCAGCCCGACCAGAGCCACAGCCACCGATTCCCATCCCGGCAGCGGTGGCCAACGGAACCCCCGCCGCGGGGAGCCGGCCGTGATCGCCGCGCTGATTTTCATGTCGTTGATCGGATGGGGTTACTGGTTGATGTACCGCGACGTGCGATCCCCCCAGGTGACGATGCCGGTTGCCGCACCGGATCAGCGCGCGACCCGCGCCACTGCGGTCCCTGGCACCGAGGACGATCCCGATCAGTGGCGAGCCGCCCGCGCCTCCTGGACCGCACTGGACGAGCGCCAGCTCATTCGGCTGCTCACGGACTCGGCGCCATGACGCAGACGAGCCAACGAACTCAATCGGCAAAGCATTGACGACGTGTCGAGCAAGGGACACCCCATGACGCGCACCCGAACACTGGAACCTGAACTGCTGCACAAGATGAACGCCTACTGGCGGGCGGCGAACTACCTGTCGGTCGGCCAGATTTATCTGTATGACAATCCGTTGCTGATAAGGCCGCTGGCGCTTTCGGATGTGAAACCGCTCGTGGTGGGGCATTGGGGCACCACGCCGGGTCAAAACTTCATCTACGTGCACCTCAACCGGGTCATCACCACCTACGACCTGGACATGTTCTACGTCGCCGGCCCCGGCCACGGCGGCCCGGCGCTGGTCGCCAACACCTACCTCGAGGGCTCCTACAGCGAGATCTATCCCGACGTGAGTCAGGACGAGTCCGGGATGAAGAAGCTGTTCACCCAATTCTCCTTTCCCGGAGGCATTTCCAGCCACGTCGCGCCGACGACTCCGGGATCGATCCACGAAGGCGGAGAACTGGGCTACTCGCTGAGCCACGCGTTTGGCGCCGCGTTCGACAATCCGGACCTGATCGTGGCCTGCGTGATCGGCGACGGCGAGGCCGAGACGGGGCCGCTGGCCACCGCCTGGCATTCCACCAAGTTCCTGAATCCGGTTGGCGACGGGGCGGTGCTGCCGATCCTGCATCTGAACGGCTACAAGATCAGCAACCCCACCGTGCTGGCCCGCATCGAACACGAGGAGCTCGACCAGTTCCTGCGCGGCTGCGGATGGGAACCGCACTACGTCGAAGGTGATGACCCCGAGACCATGCACGAACTGATGGCCACCACCCTCGATTCGGCGATCGAGGGTATTCACCGCATCCAGCATGGGGCGCGCACCGATGGCCAGACCACCCGCCCGCGGTGGCCGATGATCGTGTTGCGCTCCCCGAAAGGCTGGACCGGACCCAAGGTCGTGGACGGCCTGCAGATCGAAGGGACCTTCCGGGCGCATCAGGTGCCGTTGCTCGTCGACGAGCACCATCCTGGACACGTCGAGTTGCTCGACAGCTGGATGCGCAGTTACAAACCCGACGAGCTGTTCGATCAGGCCGGGCGGCTGCTGTCCGACCTGGCCGCGCTCGCCCCGCGGGGGCCCCGGCGGATGGGCGCCAACCCGCACACCAACGGCGGGGTGGTGCGTGACCTGCATATGCCCGACTTTCGCGCCCGCGCGGTGGCGGTGGCCTCGCCCGGCGCGGTGGAGGCCGAGGACACCCGCGTGCTGGGTAGCTTCCTGCGCGACGTGGTCAGCCTCAACCAGGACCAGCGCAACTTCCGGATCTTCGGCCCCGATGAAACCGTGTCGAACATGCTGGGCGCGGTCTTCGAGGTCACCAATCGCCAATGGGAGGCCCGCACCGTCGCCAACGACGAGTTCCTCGCGCCACAGGGGCGGGTGCTGGATTCGATGCTCAGTGAGCACCAAAGCGAAGGCTGGCTCGAAGGCTATCTACTGACCGGGCGGCACGGGCTGTTCAACTGCTACGAGGCGTTCATCCACATCGTCGACTCGATGTTCAACCAGCACGCCAAATGGCTCAAGGTCACCGCGCAACTGCCGTGGCGCCGGCCCATCGCCTCACTGAACTACCTCCTCGCGTCCCACGTCTGGCAGCAAGACCACAACGGCTTCACCCACCAAGACCCCGGCTTCCTCGACCACGTCGTGAACAAAAAAGCCGACATCGTGCGCGTCTACCTGCCGCCGGACGCCAACTGCCTGCTCTCTGTGGCCGACCACTGCCTGCGCAGCCGCCACTACGTCAACGTGATTGTCGCCGGCAAACACGCGATGCCGCAATGGCTGAACATCGAGCAAGCAGAAGTGCACTGCACCGAGGGCATCGGCATCTGGGAATGGGCCGGAAACGACCGGGGCGCCGAGCCCGACGTGGTGCTGGGCTGTTGCGGGGACACCCCCACCCTGGAAGTGCTCGCGGCGGCGCAGATCTTGCGGGAACAACTGCCCGCGTTGAAGATCCGCGTGGTCAACGTGGTCGACCTGATGAAACTGCAGTCAGCCAGCGAGCACCCGCACGGGCTCTCCGACGGCGACTACGACGCCCTGTTCACCACCGACAAACACATCATCTTCGCCTTCCACGGCTACCCGACGCTCATTCATCGCCTCACCTACCGCAGGACCAACCAAAACCTGCACGTGCGCGGCTACAACGAAGAAGGCACCATCACCACCCCCTTCGACATGCGGGTACAGAACAAACTCGACCGCTACCACCTCGTCGGCGACGTCATCGACCGCCTCCCGCAACTCGGCGCCACCGGCGACTACCTCAAACAGACCATGGCCGACAAACTCGTCGAACACACCCTCTACATCAACACCCACGGCCAGGACCACCCCGAAATCCGCAACTGGACCTGGAACCCCCCACAATGACGACATCTGTGGCGCCGACGCATGTAACGACCGTCGGTGCGCCGGGCATGCCGCGCCTGGTAGCCGCGGCGAACGCGTTGGTCGCCGGCGACAAGGGCCTGCTCGCCATCGATGAGTCAATCCCCACCTGCAACAAGCGGTTCGCCCGGCTCGGGATCGCCCAGACCGAGCGCAACCGCCGCGCCTATCGGGAACTGATCGTGACCACGCCCGGCCTCGGCGCCAGCATCAGCGGTGTCATCCTGTGCGACGAGACGATGCGCCAACACACCACCGACGGTAAGGCGTTCGCGGCCGTCCTGGTGAACGCGGGGATCGTCCCCGGCATCAAGGTGGACCTCGGTGCCAAACCGATGGCCGCTCACCCCGGCGAGAAAGTGACCGAGGGCCTCGACGGGCTGCGTGAACGCCTGGCCGAGTACGCCGCGTTGGGGGCCCGGTTCGCCAAATGGCGGGCCGTGTTCACCATCGGCGAGACCCTACCGAGCCGTGGCTGCGTGCAGGCGAACGCCCACGCCCTGGCCCGCTACGCGGCGCTGTGTCAGGAAGCCGACCTGGTTCCGATCGTGGAGCCCGAAGTCCTCATGGCCGGCGAGCACACGCTTACCCGATGCGGGCAGGTCACCGAAGACGTTCTGCGGGAAGTCTTCTCCCAGCTGCACACGCAAGGTGTCCTGTTGGAGGGCATGCTGCTCAAAACCAACATGATTCTGCCCGGGTTGACCTGCCCGATCCAGCCGGCCCTCGAGGAGGTCGCCGAGGCCACGATCTGCTGCCTGCGCCGGGTCGTCCCCGCCGCTGTCGCCGGGATCGTGTTCCTGTCCGGTGGCCAATCCGGTGATCTCGCCACGGCCCGACTCAACGCCATCAACGCCGCGGGCCGGCCACCGTTGCCGTGGCCGGTGGCGTTCTCCTACGGCAGAGCGATCCAGCAACCCGCCCTGAGCATCTGGGACGGCCGGCACACGAATGCGGGCCGCGCCCAATACGCCATTGCGCAACGGGCCAAGAACAATCAGGATGCCCGCCGCGGCCAGTACGCACCCACCGCGATCCTGGCTCCCACATGACGACCAGCCGCGGGCCGATACCGAATTTGGGCGTGTCCGCACTAACGCGCGATCTTCTGCACACCCCCAGCGCCCCTGCGGATCACCGCTTCCACGACAGCAGTGACTGCCCCTACGGGCGGGGGATCACCCGCTACGACGACGACCTTCCCGGCGCCGCGTACCCCCGCCGATGCAACTGGTGCACCGAGCACGACCGGCCAACCGCGTCATGACGATCACCACCGGGCCGGGACGACGGTGACCCGGGATGAAGCTGGTCATCGTCCGCCACGGCGGCACCGAATGGACGCTTTCTCGCCGATACACCGGCACCACTGATGTGCCCCTGACACCGCACGGTCACCGGCAGGCCGCCTTGCTGGCGCCGCTGGTCGAGCGCGTGCTGGCCGGCGACAGCGCGCTGGCGTTTTCCAGCCCCCGCCGACGCGCCACCGAAACCGCTGCCCTCGCCCTCCCCGGCCGGCCGATAACAGTGGATCCGCTTGTCGCGGAGTATCAGTACGGCGACTACGAAGGCCTGACCGACGACCAGATCCGTCTGCTGGCGCCCGGCTGGGACATTTGGCGCGACGGATGCCCCCACGGTGAATCCACCGACGACGTCGGCGCGCGGGCCGATGCCTTTCTCGACACGCACGTCGCGACGTGCGCCGAGCCGGTCGTCGTCGTCACCCACGGGCACTTCTCCCGCATCCTGGCCGCACGGGCGCTGGGCCTTGCCGCGGAGAACGGGCGCCTGTTCGCCAGCCTGACCGCCTCGATCTCGGTGATCGAGGACTACCACGGTGAACGCTGTATCGGGCGGTGGAACGTGGACGCTGCGCTGCTCGACGGCATTGGTAACCGGACTGCCTCCAGCGAGAACGTCGCGCCAGCCGAGGCGCTGAGAGAGGACCGATTGTGGCAATCGACTCGTCAGATTTCCGGGTAGAGGCCGGACGACACGTTGACCTGGCCACACTGCCGACGGCGGTGAAAGCCCTCTATAAGTCGCACAAGAATTACAAAAAGCAGCTGAAGAAACACGTCAAGAAACTGAGCTCACTGCAGCAGCTATTACGCCTCTGATCCTTCGGCGTCGCTGCTGATCTTTCAAGGCACGGACGCCGCCGGCAAAGACAACGCCCGACTCATCGTCTCCCAGATCGTCCTCGACACCCTCGCCGGCCTCAAGATGGCCTACCCCACAACCACTCCCGAGCGTCACCGGGAGCTGGAGTCGCTCCGGAGCCAGCTATGACTAGTCCGAAGTTAAGTGGTTTGGGCGGGTGTTTTTTGTGTTTTACCTGGGGGTTTGGGTGTTTTCGGGGTGGGTGTTCTGTCGACGGTGGCCTTAGGTGAGGGTGAGTGGGATCGGGGCTGCGAGGAGGTCGAAGACGCGGCGTTGGGTGTCGGTGGGGGTGCTCAGGGTCGCCACGATGGGTCCGTGGGTGCCGTAGCGGATGTCGTTGCGGGTCAGGGTGGATAGGTGTGCGAGCAGGCTCTGGTAGGAGCGTGCGATGTGGCCGTTTGGGGTGGTTTTGTGGGTGGCTTTGCGGTGCGCGCCGGGTGACCTGACGGCGGGTGCGACGGGATCTGTTCGGGTGGCCGGGTTTTCGTCGGTGAAGGTCAGCGGCGCGAGAGCGTGGCGCAGGTGCCAGGTGAGGTAGGCGGCGAGGAAGCAGATCAGCACGTGTGCGCGGACCCGGTCGTCGAGGTGGTGGTGGATGGGGCGCAGGTCCAGGTCGATGGTTTTGAGGGACCGGAAGTCGCGTTCGACGCGGGAGAGGTTTTTGTAGGCGCTGATGACGGCGGCGGTGTCGAGTTCGTCGGCGGCGATGGTGGTGCGCAGCAGGTAGATGCCGTCCAGGGCGGTTTCGGTGTCGATGCTGGTCTGGTTGCGGGTGATGGTGAGGCTGGTGTTGGTAATGGCCAGCTGGAAGTGTTTGGCCATCTTGTATTTTCCCAGCACGGCGCCGACCCGGAGCCCGATCTTGTCGGCGCCGGACAGCCGCCCGGCGTGCACCGAGGCCAGGATCGGGGCCAGGGTGTTCTCGGTGGCGGTGAGCAGTGCGTTTCTCTTGCGGGCGCGTTCGTCGGCCAGGGCGGGGTTGCGGCAGGCGATGAGCCGTTCCCCGGGGTAGTCGGGGTGGCTGATTTCGGCGAAGTTGACGGTGTCGAACAGCGACATTTGCAGGGGCCCGTCATCGGCGGCCAGCGCGGCGATCTGCGGGGCCCGCAGCGCGGTCAGCCAGCCGATCCCGCCCAGCTCGACCAGGGCGGCGATGCGGGCGGCGGTGATCATGCCGCGGTCGCCGACCATCACCATGTTGGTCAGCGCGAAGGTTTCTTTGACCGCGGTGACCGCTGCGGTGAAGGCGGTCGGGTCGGCGGTGTTACCGGGAAACACCCGGATCGCGACCGGACGCCCGTCGGGGTCGGTGAGCAACCCGTACTCGACCTGCTCACAGCCCTTCTTGCCGTCGCGGGAGTAGCCGCGGGCGGCCAGCTCACAGTGTCGCCCGGTCACCCAGGAGGAGGAAAGGTCGAACATCGCGATCCGCGACGGGTTCACCGCCGGGCCCAGATGCTTTTTGGCCAGCCGTTTTTCGATGTCGTCTTGGCGGGTCAACAACCAGTCCATCGCCGAATACACCTCGTCGGTGTGGATCCCGCCGACCTCCAGGTCGGGGCCCAGGGTGGTGTCTGACCACCAGCCGATGGTGGCCAGTTTCGAGGCCGGGACCACCGCGCGGGCCAGGATCAGGGCCATCGCCACCTGCCGGGCCCGGCACGGCGGCCCCAGCAACCCCGGCAAGCCCAGCTGTTTGGCCATCACCGCGGTCGCAGCCAGATGTCCATGAGGGCGCGAGCACTCCACCGTCGCGATCGAGGCCACCGAGGCCAGCGACTCGCCGGCCAGCACCGCCTTGACCGCGGCGATCGCCGCGGGCGGCAATGCGGACAGATTCGCCAGCGTCTCGTTGCGGACGGTGCCGTTATCCCGGAACGATCGGCGCAGCAGAAACGATTCGTACACCCGCTCGACACCATCTTTCCCGGTGTACTTGCGTCGCTGCACGGCAACATGAACAGCACCAGAACCCTTGGCCACAAACCGATTCTACCGCACAACCCTCACGAACCCCGACACAATTAGTGACTACAAATTATGGCGTGTCGGCGAGATCGCCCCAGCTCAACCACCACAATCATCGAAGAACCCGACTTAACTTCGGACTAGTGTTGCCGGACGGTCGGGGCAGCCCTACGGTCGTCCTCGCCGCTGCTTACTGCGAATGGAATCGCGCGCGTGGTGGCCGGTGGGGCTGGTGGGCTCGCCCTCGAGGAGCCTCTTCAGTTTGTGTAGCGCGCCTCGCAGGGCTTCGTCCACGGTGGCGGCGTGGTCGGTCACGGCCACCGGCGCCCGGCCGGCCGGCCGAGCTTCCAGCATGCAGCGTTTGTCCTCGCCGCTGGATCGGCCTGCGCTCTCGTCACTGAGATGGACCTCGACCCGCGTGATGTGATCGGCGAACCGGGCGAGGACGGCGCGGACTTCGAATTCGACGTCGGCGATGCGTGCCTCGGGTAAGTCGATGTTGTGGTCGGTGTTGACCTGGATCTCCATAAGAATTCCTGCCTGAGGGTTATCCGGAACTGATTCGACCGTGGATCTGACTGTTTCCAACGCGGTGTTTGGGGACCGTACCGGTGTTGTGGGTGTCACTGGTTCTCGTCGTGCCCGCCGAACCCCTTGCGCATCGCCGACAGGACCTTGTCGGCGAAGTCGTGAAGGCCCGGGGAGTCGAATCGGGAGTAGAGCGCGGCGGTCAGTACCGCAGCGGGGACGCCTTCCTCGATCGCGGCGATCGAGGTCCAGCGGCCCGCGCCGGAGCCTGATACCCGTCGAGTGTATCCGTCGAGGGAGGGGGAATGGACGAGGGCGGCTGCGGGTGAGGCCCAGCAGCCAGGATTCGATGACGCTGCCGCGGTGCCACACCTCAGCCACGGCGGTCGTGTCGATGTCGAACTGGTAGAACTCTGGCTGTTCCATTGGCGCGGTTTCGGCGTCGGTACCAGCGCGGCGGCTCCCGGCGTCGGCGTTGCGCAGGATGTTGAGTCCTTCGGCGAGCGAGGCCATCATGCCGTACTCGATGCCGTTGTGAAACATCTTGACGAAGTGTCCGGCTCCGTTCGGGCCGCAGTGCAGGTAGCCGTTCTCGCCGTTGCCGGGTTTGCCGGTTCGGCCCGGGGTGCGGGTCGCCGAGGACATGTCGGGACAATGGTGGCGAAGATCGGGTTGAGGTGGTCGACGATGGCGGTGTCGCCGCCCATCATGAGGCAGTAGCCGCGTGCGATTCCCCATACGTCGCCGCTAGCGGTGTGTCTGGCAGGTCCCCGATAGTCGGTCCAACTGGTTTCGAGCCAGTTTGTGATTGATACCGATTTCAGTTGATCTCGGCCCTACTGACTTTTCCGTGGGTGGGTTACCACCACGCTTGGGTTGTCTTGTCTGGGACGCGGCCCAGACCATCCCGCCTGCAACAGAATCGCCAGCCAGCCGTCCCAAAACGACCCACGGAAACGTCACAAGAGCCTGCCGTTAGAAGGGCCGGCCGGCTCGCATTTACCTCGCCGGCAATTTCAAGACCCTCCCGTTGCCGTCAGTGACGAAGACGTTGCCAGCCGTGTCCACCGCCAGACTGTTCAGTGTATTCAGCCCATTGAATGGCAGATTGGTCTGAGTGCCGGGGGTTCTTGGCAGCTCGACCACCCCGTTGAGGCATCTCCGTGGTAGCCTAATTTAGGCAAATGCCTTAATCATCTGCCTAAGGAGCGCACGGATGACGTACGCAGCGCCGCCGCAGCGGGGCGGCACGCGTGAGCGGCTGCTGAAAGCGGCGATCGAGTTGATCGCCGAGGCGGGCTGGGGTGGGGTGACGACCCGGGCGGTCGCCGAGCGCGCCGGGGTCAACCAGGCGCTGGTGCACTACCACTACCGCAGCGTCCCGGGCCTGCTCCGGGAGGCTGCGTACGCGGCGATGTCGGCTACCTTCGAGCCGCTGATGTTGCGCCTGGTCGAGGCCGAGGACCCGGTGGCGGCGCTGCGCGGCATGGTTGGAGGGCTAACGGAGATCGACCCGGACGCGCCCGAGTCCCGGGCGGTGGCCGAGGCCACGGTGCAGGCGGTGCGCGACCCAGAACTCGGCGCGCAGGTCAGGCAGATGCTGGCTCTTTCCCGGCAGGAACTGGCCCAGCGGCTCGCCGCCGCGCAGACCGAAGGGCACCTCGCAACCAGCGGAGAGCCCGCCGCCCTGGCCACCGCCCTAGTCGGCCTGCTCGACGGGCTGGCATTGCACCGCCTCATCGACCCCGAACTCGATGTCCGCGCCGCATCGGCCGCCGTGCTGGCCTTGCTGGGGGTGGCCCAGTGAGCCTTCCTGGCTGCGCGGATGAGCTGGAGGTGTGAGCAGTGCCGTTCACCGAGCCGTGGTTCTGGGCGTTCCTGGCCGCCACCGGATGGGCCGCGGCATCCGCCATCGTGGGCACCCGGACGCCAGGACGTAGCCTTCGCTTCGGCATCCCGGTCTTCCTGCTGGCCGAGGTCCCGCGCGTTATCCTGCCCCTGCCGTTCGTCTCCCAGCCCCGGATAGACGCCCCCCACCCCGTGCTCATAACCGCAGGCGCAGTCATCCTGGCGGCTAGCTTGTTCTTCGGCACCCCGGTGTTCCGCATCGTGCCGCTTACCGCCCCGGCCCGCCGCGAGCCACTGCGTACCGACGGGCTGTATTCGGTCGTCCGCCATCCGCTTATGGTGTGCGACATCTTTTGGCCGCTGGGCTGGTCGCTCATCTTCGCCTCCGTCATCGGCGCCGCGCTCACCCCGGCGTGGCTGCTGGTGGTCTGGACGCTGACCCAGGTGGAAGAGGAATCGCTGGTCCGCGAATACGGTGACGCCTACCGCGAATTCCAGGCACACGTGCCACGCCTGTTCCCGCGGCTGCGGAATCCCGCCCGCGGAAAGACTTGAGGAACCACAGCCTCGCCGCCGGTACGCACCGGCAGCGCCGCCAGCCAAGCGGGTGTCTGGCTGGCGTGAGCGGTTCGCCGAGGAGGGTTCGGCGAAGCTGGGTCAGGTCCGCAAGGGGCGTGGCCGCAAACCGTCGATTCCGCAATCCACGATCGACGAGATCCTCGATCTGCCACAGAACTACCGACCGAAGGGTGAAACCCATCGGAGCTCGGGCGAAGAAAGCCGGCCGATGAGGTCGGCCACCGAACTCGCCGCGGTGGCGCCGTCGTTTTTCAGGGAGGCGACGGCGTCGGCGTCGATGTCGTAGACGACGCAGGTGTGCCCGTCGCGCATCAGCCGGCGGGCCAGGTTGGCGTCCATCCGGCCGAGTCCGACCATGCCGATCTGCATCGGGGTGCGGGTGGTCATAGCGTGTTCTCCTCTTGGTCTCATCTGTGTCGCCGCGGTGCCCGGCCCGGTGGTTGGGTGGGCGCCTCGCGGGTCGGCGTCGGTCGGTTGGGCGCGCTGATCGGCGCCGCCATGGTCACCGTGAGGGGTCGCCCGTCGTGCTGCACCGACAGCGGTTCCCCTTCATGGAGTCGGTACGTCGTCGCGTCGGGAGTGATCTCGACGTGAAGTCGCCTGCTCTGCACGCAGATCGTGACGGCCAGCCCGTTGATGCCGGCAGGCAGCTGCGGGGAAAAGGTGACACTGCCGTTGCGTTCGCGCAGTCCGGCGAGTCCTTGCACCAGGGCGATCCAGGTCCCGGCCAGCGACGCCGCGTGCAGTCCATCGCCGGTGTTGTGCTCCAGATCGTCGAGGTCCATCAGTGCCGCTTCGGTCAGGTAGTCATAGGCCAGGTCCAGATGGCCGGTTTCGGCGGCGAGCACCGCCTGGGTGCAGGCCGATAGCGAGGAATCTCTGACGGTGAGGGCCTCGTAGTAGGCGAAATTGCGGGCCTTCTCCTCGATGGTGAACGCCGCGCCGCGCAGGTGCATTGCCAGGACAAGGTCGGCCTGCTTGATGACCTGCTTGCGGTACAGGTCGAAGTAGGGGAAGTGCAGCAGCAGCGGGTACTGCGCGTCGGTGGTCGCCGCGAAGTCCCAGAGTTCGTGGCTGGTGAACCCCTCAGCCTGGGCGTGAACTCCCAGCGCGTCGTCATAAGGGATCATCATCGCGGCGGCCGCGTCGCGCCACCGTTGTTGCTCTTGCGCGTCGATGCCCAGGGTGTGGGCGCGGTCAGGGTGACGCGCGGCGGCGTCGGCGGCCGCGACAAGATTGTGCTGGGCCATCAGGTTTGTGTAGACGTTGTTGTCGGCCACGGCCGAGTACTCGTCGGGGCCGGTTACGCCATCGATGCGGAATCGTCGGTGCGGGTCGTAGTGCCCCAGCGAGCACCACAGTCGCGCCGTTTGAGCCAACAGCTCCAGACCCACCTCGCGGGCAAAGGCGTCATCGGCGGTGACCTCGACGTAGCGGACGACCGCGTCAGCAATGTCCGCGCCGACGTGAAACGCGGCGGTGCCCGCTGGCCAGTATCCCGAACATTCCGGTCCGGCGATCGTGCGCCACGGAAACGCCGCCCCCTTCAAGCCGAGCTGGACGGCCCGATGCAGCGCGGCCGGCAGGATCGAATGGCGCCAGCGCAGCGCGTCGGCGGCGGCCTGCGGTGCGGTGTAGGTGAGGACTCGCAGGACGAACGTTTCGGTGTCCCAGAACGCGTGCCCGTCATAGCCCGGGCCGGTCAACCCCTTCGCCGCGATCGCGCGTCCTTCGGCCCGGGCACCGGCCTGCAGGAGGTGAAACAACGCGAAACGCACCGCCTGCTGCACAGGGGGGTCGCCGTCGACCTCGACGTCGGCGCCGCCCCAAAAATCGTCGAGATACGTGCGCTGTTCGGCGATCAGCCCGTCCCAGCCCGACTGAACCGCGGCAGCGAGCGCGGCGGCGACCTGATCGCGGACCGCTGGTTGCGAGCGGGCCGCGGACCAGCCGTAGGCCACGAATTTGATCACCCGCAGCCGCTGCCCGGGTTCCAGCGTCGCGGTAATCGTGACCCGGCCCAGATCGGGCATGCTTTCACTGGACACCTGCATCGACGGCGGAGCATCGATGTGGTGCTCCATGGCCACACCGAGCCGCAGGCGGCTGACCGCGGTGCGGTGCAGCAACGATGCGCCAGTCCCACTGCAGGCGTGTTCCTCCGAAACCAGCGGTGCCAGCAGCGCCGCCGATTTCCGCGGGTCGCCGCCAATGCTGCTCGGCAACGGTTCGTTGGCCACCAGCTCGGACTGCAACACCACCCGCACCGTCTGCTCGAGGGGTTCGACGTCATAACAGATCGCGGCGACCGACCGTTGCACCAACGACACCAGCCGGCTCGAACGCACCCGCACACCCTTGGCGCCCGGTGATATCCACTCGACCTCACGGCGCAGTAAACCGCTGCGGAAGTTCAGCACCCGCTCGTGGGCGACCAGTCGCCCATAGCGGACGTCGAAGGGCTGATCATCGACCAGGAGGCGGATCAGCTTGCCGTTGGTGACGTTGATGACGGTCTGGCCGGCTTCGGGGTAGCCGTAACCGGCTTCGGCGTAGGGCAAAGGGTGCGATTCGTACACACCGTTCACATAGCAGCCCGGCAGCCCGTGCGGCTCACCCTCGTCCAGGTTTCCCCGCCATCCGACGTGACCGTTCGACAGGACGAACAGCGACTCGCTCTCTGCGATCACCTCGAGATCGAGTCCGGTCTCGCGTAGACACCACGGCTCGACCGTGTACGCCGGGTGCGTGATCACGGCCGGTCCACTAAGTCGGCGAGGTCGCTGACGACGGTGTCGGCTCCGTGCGCGCGCATCGCATCCGCCTGACCGACGCGGTCGACCCCGACGACGAACCAGAACCCGCCCGCCCTGCCGGCGTCCACGCCGACGCACCGTGAAGTCGGTTCTGCGCCAAGTGGACGTCGTCGCCACCGTGCCGCGCAGCCGCGGCGCCACCTGACCGGTCGAGGTCGCCATCGATGTCGGGCACACTCCGGCCCTTGGCCACTGGGACGCGCCGGAAAGCACCAGCGCGCGACCGGGGTCGCAAACCCGAACGCGAAGAAGGTGCTCGCGTCTCTGACAGCTGGCGCGGGGGCGACCCCGTGTGCTGACACCTCGCCGACCCAGCACAGTTGGAGGTCTGCTGGTGAAGTCACCAATTCTCCGAATATCCCTGTAGACAAGGAATATTCGGATCGAGAGGCGGACGAGTCATCAGGATCGATCCGGTCAGTAACCAGGCCCGGCGAATGTACGGCTCGGAGCTTGCGCTCCAGCGAGTCAGCAGCGGACAGCTGGCTCATCCCGCACTAGCTGGAGGTCTCAGCTCCTTCACGCTACGCCGACTTGCTGCGCTATGCCGCCCGGCATAATTGGCTGAGCTCCGACAGCCAGCCAGGTTCGCCCATCAGCCGGACTATCGGCACTGGGTGGCCTCTGGAAAGTGGTCTGTGCTGCAACGCCACACACCAACAGGCAGGCAGCACACATAATCACCGTATGACCAATACTGGACAATTATCTTCGGAACCCCTCCCTTCTGCCGATGGACCGCAGCAGAGCGGGCGGATTGTGGTCGGTGTGGACGGGTCTCAGGGATCATTGAATGCGCTGCTGTGGGCGCTGGGGGAGGCGCGGGCACGCAAGATTCCGGTCCATGCGGTCTTTGCGTGGAAGTACCACCCACGTTGGGTCGACCCTGGGTTGGGCAGCATGTTCCCGTTGGGCTATCAACCGGAAGGCGGCGTGCCCGCAGACGAGTTCGCTGACACAGCCGCTTCGGTGGAAAAGCTGCTGGACGCCGCGATCAGCAAGGTCACCGAATCCGACCCGGACCGCGCGTCGGGTCCGGTCTCAGTCACGCGGGAGACGGTGCAGGGCCACGCGGCGCACGTGTTGCTCAAGAGCGTCGGCGAATGCGACATGATGGTGGTCGGCTCTCACGGACACGGCGGATTCGTCGGGGCGATGCTTGGCTCCATTAGCCAACACGTCGTGTCCCACTCGCGGTGTCCGGTGGTGGTCGTCCCCGCCCCGCAGCGGGCGCCGAACGGCTGAGCAACCTTCCGTTGCAGACTGAGGAAACCCCACTTCACTTCACAGCGAAGACCGTCAGTCGACGAGCCCCGCGACGTGTGTCGGCGCCGCACACTTGGCACCCGAGCCTGTTGTTCAATTTTCGGAGGTCCTGCCAGGTGGCGCACGAGACGATCCGGCGAACGGGCGAACCGTTACAGACATCACACGGTCGGGCTGACAGTTCACCGGCGCGAATAACGTGTGGTGGTCCCAAAATGGTCCCCAAGTAAGCGGCCGATGGGACTTGATGAGCCGCAGCTGTTCGTCGGCGGTGCATCAGCCGATTCGCATCGGGGGCTGCTGCCCGGGTCGCTACCGGCGGCGATACGGGTCGACGCAGAAGTACAGATTGCCGGGTGCAACGCGCGCACCCTGCCGGTAAGTGTTCGTAAGCTCGGATCATGGCGGCATCCAAGCAAGCGGCCGCGCATCCGGTCGGGCTGTGGGGTGCCGTCGCGATCGGCGTCGGTGGCATGGTCGGCGGCGGCATTTTCGCCGTTCTCGGGCTGTCGGTGCAGATCACCAAAGGGGCTGCGCCGCTGGCGTTTCTGCTGGCCGGGCTGGTGGCGTTATTGACCGCGCGCTCCTATGCGCTGTTGTCGAAGGTCTACCCCAGCCGCGGCGGAACCGTCACTTTCCTCAACCGCACGTTCGGCGCCGGCCTGTTCTCCGGCGGGATCAACGTGCTGTTGTGGCTGAGCTACATCGTGATGCTCGCCCTGTATTCCCAGGCGTTCGGCAGCTACGCCGCAAGTTTCTTGCCCCAGTCCGCCCACACCCTGGGCAAGCATGTGTTCCTCACCGCGGCGATTGTGGTGATCACCGCGGTCAACATCGCCGGCGCATCCACCGTGGCCCGCGCCGAACGTGTGATCGTCGCAGTCAAGATCGCGATTCTTGTGTTATTCGTGGGCGTCGGGGTGGCGGGAGTGTCCAGCGAGCGGCTGGCGCCCGCGCAGTGGAGTTCTCCGGTGTCGGTTATCGCGGGCGGGATGATCATCTTCCTCGCCTACGAAGGCTTCGAACTGATCGCCAACACCGCCGAGGACGTCGCCGACCCTGCCCGAGTCCTCACCAGGGCGTACTACATCTCGGTGCTGTTCGTGATCGGGCTGTACGTCGCCGTGGCCATCGTTTCGGTGGGGTCGCTGCCGCTGTCGAGGCTGATCAACGCGCGTGACTATGCGCTGGCCGAAGCCGCCCGGCCCGCGCTGGGCGGCTTTGGGTTCGCGATGATCGGTGTGGCGGCGATGCTGTCGACCGCGTCGGCGATCAACGCCACCCTCTACGGATCCGCGCGGATGACCTACACAATCGCAAAATCGCGGGAGCTGCCGGCCCAACTCGACCGACCGGTCTGGAACCAGCCCCTAGAAGGGCTGCTGATCACCGCGGCAGCAACCGTTGTGCTCGCCAACGTGCTGGACCTGGCCAGCATCTCCACCATGGGAAGCGCCGGGTTCCTCATCATCTTCGCCGCCGTCAACCTCGCCGAGGCTCACACGGCCCGACGGCGGGGATCAACCCCGTGGATCTCGGTCGCGGCCGCCATGGCGTGTGTCGCGGCATTGGCCGCGCTCATCGCCAAGAGCAGCCTCCTATCCGTCAGTGTCTTGGTCGCGATGGTCGCATTGTCCTTCGGCATCGAGGCAACCTTCCGAAAAATCAGCGGCAGGCCCATCCACGCATAGGCGAAGCCGGCGATCACCACCTGCCTCTAGCAGCGGAAAGTGGGGCACCCCGCCGAAAGTGGTGGCAAACTCCGGTCACCATCTGCGACGCTGATAGTGTTCGTTCCCCGTGCGCGCGGCCGCCCTGAGCAACGGACATACGACATGACCAGGAGGCGAAGTTGCCGGCGCAGTGGAAGAGGCTGGCAGAGGCTACCCGGGTGAAGCCGGGGTCCAAGGTGGACCTGGCCAAGGACTTCGATCCCGGCCGCCACGACAAACAGCTTCGAAAAGACCACGGTGCCGCGGCGCTGGCTGACGCGAAGGCGGCGCTGCTGGATTTGCAGGACCGCTTCTTCGCCCGGGCCGACCGCTCGCTGCTGATCATCCTTCAGGCGATCGACGCGGCCGGTAAGGACGGCACGATCAAGCACGTCATGAGCGGCCTCAACCCCGAGGGTGTCGACGTGTACAGCTTCAAGACGCCATCGGCGACCGAGCAGGCACATGACTACCTCTGGCGCCACCAAAGGTCGCTGCCGGAACTGGGCCGCATCGCGGTGTTCAACCGGTCCCACTACGAGAACGTATTGATCACCCGTGTGCACCCTGAGACGTTATGGCCACGCACCGCAGTGCTCGACGCTGGGGACATCTGGCAGCGGCGGTATCGCGACATCAACGACTGGGAGCGCTACCTCACCGACAACGGGACCGTCATCGTCAAGCTGTTTCTCAACGTCTCCAAGGGCGAACAGGCGCGCCGGTTTCTTGAGCGCATCGACGAACCCGAGAAGAACTGGAAGTTCTCCGTCGCGGACCTACGCGAGCGCGCGTTCTGGGACGACTACCAGCGGGCCTTTCAAGACATGCTCAGCCACACCAGCACCGTCTGGGCACCCTGGCATGTGATCCCCGCAGACCACAAATGGTTTAGCCACGTGTCGACTTCCGCGGTGCTGTTGGAGACGCTGCGGGATCTCAACCCGCAATATCCGCAGGTCGACGCTGCCGCCAAAGCTGAGCTGGCAGAGGCAAAGAAGGAGTTGGTGGGCAACGACGGTGACGCGGCCGCACAGTCGTCGTGACAAGGTGGACCCCCATGCACCCACGTCGACGGAGCGCACCGACATACCACGGACGGGTACTGACGCACCCGACATTGACCGGTGTTATGGGCGAATGAGGAGGATCCTCGCGCCCAATGGCCGGCTCTGCCTGGCCAGCCTCACGCACGGTGAGCGGCTGCTCGAACGGGCTGTCTCGGCGGCTGGACCGGCCTCAGGCGCGTTGCGCCGCAGGTTGTGGGCGGGTGTCGCCCCATCAGCATGAGCGTTCTGCTGGAACACGGCTGGAAGATCGAGCATCACTCACGTGTGCATCGTTTGGGACTTGTCATGGACGTCGTCATCGCAGCTCCGAACACACGCCAACAATGACCGCGGCGATGAAATAGTTACGCGGGCAGATCCACCCGCAGCGCCAGGTGCTCATCGAGTATCCGGCGCAGCGCGGCGTCCATCGGATGCGCGGATGCGAGGTCGCGGCCGAACCGGCTGTCCACCACGACTACCGCGCCCTCATGCAGTTCGGCTGTGTCGACCTGATCGACGAAAGGATCGAACAACCTGGGCGGCGTGGCCAGGTAATACAGTGCCTGGCGGGACTCGTTCAACCCGGCGGCATACATCAGTCCGTGTTGGGTGATCACGAAGAGTTCCGAGGTGATCCTGGCGTTCGGGGTCTCGGCCTTGCCCCATGCCATTGCGGCGCACCGGGTCTGTGCCAATCTATCCGGGACGTCGTCAGTTAGCGTGAGTAACCTTTCGACGAGTGCGCCACCCATTCGCGGATATGCGTCGATGGCTGGTCTGAAGTACCGCTGGAAGATCTCGCCGAAAAAGTCGTACGGTTGCTCGCTCATCGCAGCTCTCCAGGTTTCAGACGGACACCTCAATTGTGCTCCCGTACCGTCAGCTGAGCACGAGTTTGGTTAGGACGGCGGCCTCGCTGATGTCGATGCCCTCGGTCGCGGTGAGCAGAGGCCCAGAATGCCCGATGAGGCGCGCGAAGACGTTCTTTGGCAACGACATGACCGACGAGCAATCCCAACACTGGAAAACGATGGTGCCGGAGGCCGCCGGCCTGTGGAGCACGCACGGTTGAGCGGTTAACAATTTCGACCTGAAAAAGTCGCCTCGTGTCGGCCCGTCGGCTGGGTGGCGATGATCGCGAGGATGGCCTCAACCCCTTGGGCTGATATGACCTGAGGTAGTCCTTCACAGACGCCTCCGGGGTGTCAGGAAGGGATTGTCACTAGCGACCAAGGCCGCTAGATACCTGGTTTGGGGCGGCTTGCAGGACCACTATCCCGCGCGACCCCACCCGTACCGTGGCACCGGCGCGCACCGGACTCGCTACACCGCCGTCATCGGCACCAGCGACGGTGTCGATGACAGGAGTCCATGCCGGTCCGAATTCCTCAGGCGGCAAGGTGAATTCGACCGGTTCGTGGTCCGCGTTGAAGCACAGGACGAAGGAGTCGTCGGTGACGCGGTGGCCGCGGGCATCGAGATCGGGGATGCCCTGACCATTGAGGTAGACCGCGACGGATTTGCCGAAGCCGGAATCCCAGTTTACGTCGCTCATCTCCGAGCCGTCGGGCTGGAACCAGGAGATGTCTGGCATCTCCTCGGCGCCGCGACGGCGAACCGGCAGTCCGTCGAAGAATCGACGGCGCCGGAACACCGGGTGCGCGGCCCGCAGCGCCGACACCTTCCGGGTGAACTCCAGCAGCGCGGTATCGGCGTGGGCCCAGTCGATCCAGGTGATCTCGTTGTCCTGGCAGTAGGCGTTGTTGTTGCCACCCTGCGTGCGGCCGAGCTCGTCGCCATGCGAGATCATCGGCACGCCCTGCGAAAGCAAAGTGGTGGTGAGGAGATTGCGCTGCTGGCGGCCACGCAGTGCATTGATCTCGGGATCGTCGGTGGGCCCCTCCGCGCCGCAATTCCACGACTTGTTGTTGCTCTCGCCGTCGTGGTTGTCTTCGCCGTTGGCCTCGTTGTGTTTCTCGTTGTAGGACACCAGGTCCCGTAGTGTGAAGCCGTCGTGAGCGGTGACGAAGTTGACCGAGGCCACCGGCCGTCGCGCGGTGTGTTCGTAAAGATCGGCCGAACCTGTCAACCGGTAGGCGAACTCGCTCAGGGTTGCCGCCTCCCCTCGCCAGAAGTCGCGCACAGTGTCGCGGTACTTGCCGTTCCATTCCGTCCACTGGGGCGGAAAGCGGCCTACCTGGTATCCGCCCGGCCCCAGGTCCCAGGGCTCGGCGATGAGCTTGACCTGGCTCACGATCGGGTCTTGCTGCACGAGTTCGAAGAAGGCCGACAGCCGGTCGACGTCGTAGAATTCGCGGGCCAGCGTGGCGGCAAGGTCGAAGCGGAACCCGTCCACATGCATCTCGATCACCCAGTACCGCAGTGAATCCATGATCAGTTGCAGCGAGCGCGGGTGCCCGACGTTGAGGCTGTTTCCGGTGCCCGTGTAGTCCACGTAATACCGCTGATCGTCGTCGACCAGTTGGTAGTAGGCGGCGTTGTCGATCCCGCGCATCGACAACGTCGGCCCCATGTGGTTGCCCTCGGCGGTGTGGTTGTAGACCACGTCGAGAATCACCTCGATGTCGGCTTCATGCAGGGTACGGACCATCGCCTTGAACTGCTGGACCTGACCGCCCGGGGTGGCGCTGGTGGAGTATTTGGAGTCGGGGGCAAGGAAGCCGATGGTGTTGTAGCCCCAGTAATTGGACAGGCCCTTGTCGATCAGCGTGGCGTCGTTGGCGAAATGGTGCACGGGCATCAGCTCGATCGCTGTGGCACCCAAGGATTTCAGGTGGTCGATGACGACCGGGTGCGCGACCGCGGAGTAGGTGCCGCGGCTCGCCTCGGGGATATCGGGGTGCGTCTGTGTTAATCCCTTGGCATGCGCCTCGTAGATGACGGTGTCGGCGTACTCCCGTCGCGGCGGGCGGTCCACACCCCAGTCGAAGAACGGGTTGATGACCACCGCTTTGGGCATGCTGGCGGCCGAGTCGTCGTCGTTGCGGCTGTCCGGGTCGCCGAAGTTGTAGCCGAACAGTGACTGGTTCCAATCGAACGTGCCGTCGATGGCCTTGGAGTAGGGGTCCAGCAGCAGTTTGTTCGGGTTGCACCGCTGACCGGCGCCGGGGTCGTATGGCCCGTGCACCCGGTACCCGTACCGCTGGCCGGGTTCGATATTGGGCAGGAAACCGTGCCAGACGAAGCCGTCGACCTCCGGAAGCACGATCCTGGTTTCGGCGTCGTCTCCGTCGAACAGGCACAGCTCGATCCGCTCGGCCACCTCGCTGAACAGCGAGAAGTTCGTCCCGGATCCGTCGTAGGACGCCCCGAGCGGGTACGCCTTACCCCGCCATACCTCGGTAACAACGGGGGCTGCCGCGCGCTGGCGTCGTAGTCTGGGTCGATTGGTCACATCGCAGACTCCCTTGTCGTGGTGCGCACAACAACGTAGCGAGTAACGGGCGATGGCGCGCGTCGCGGGCCCCATCAATTGCGACGGGACAGTCAGTCAGCCGCCCGATGCCGACCTGATCTGACGCATCCGCGCGGTGTGTCTCGCTGCCGTTGACGCATTACGGTTGTTCTGTCTCAGTAGTTGTCGCACTGGCTGGTTCGGCCTCCGTTTCATTCGTCGAAGCCGACAATTCCGAGCGCCAAGACCGTGTCCAGCACATCCGTCCCTGGTTTGACGGAGTTGCGATGATGGGTCGATGCAGTCGGCAGCAGCGTTCACGGCGCGGGTGCTGGGGGCGCGGTCGATGCTGTTGTCCTCACTGCACGGCTACCGATCGTCGTGGGTGATCGGCGACCTGGTCGCAGCGCTGACGTTGCTGGCGATCGCGGTGCCTGAGCAGTTAGCCACCGCCCGGCTGGCCGGTATGCCGCCGATCACCGGCTTCTACGCGTTTGTCGCGGGCAGCGTGATGTTCGCGCTGTTGGGATCGAACCCGCAGATGTCGGTCGGCGCCGATTCGACCATCGCCCCGCTGTTCGCCGTCGGCATCGCCACCTTGGTGTCGGCCATCTCCCCTGACTACGTGGCGCTGATCGGAATCCTCGCGGTGATGGTCGGTATGGTGGTGGCCCTGGTCGGTTTACTGCGGCTCGGGTGGGTCGCCGAGTTTCTGTCGGCGCCGATCATCAGCGGATTCCTTGGCGGGGTTGCGGTGATCATCGTGGTGCACCAGCTACCTGATCTGCTCGGCCTGCCGGGCGCCGGCGGCAGCACACTGCACCGGGTGGGTGTCGCGGTCAGCGACCTGCATCGAATCAACGGGTGGGCGCTGGGCATCGGGGTCGGCGTGTTCGCCGTCGTGTTCGTCGCGGATCGCGTCGATCGCCGGCTTCCGGGGGCGTTGGTCGGGCTGATCGGCTCGACGGTCCTTGTCGGTGCGTTGAAGCTGCACGCCCATGGGGTGATGGTGTTGGGTGCGGTGGCCCACGGCGCGCCGCACCTCGGGCTGCACGGGCTGTCCTGGTCGGCGCTGGGTGCGGTCGCGCCGATCGCCGGCGTCGTCGCCCTGGTGATTATCAGCCAGACAGCGGCGACGACCCGCGCGTTCGCCGACCAGGGCGCATACGAGGTCGACGTCAATCGCGACTTCCTCGGCGTCGGAGCCGGCAATCTCGTCGCCGGCCTGGTCGGCGCCTTCCCGGTGGACGCAAGCCCGCCACGAACCGCCGCTGTGGTCTCGGCCTCCGGGCGGACCCAGGTGGCCGGTCTGGCTGCTGCCGGCGCCCTCGTGCTGTTGATCCCTGCCGTCGCCCTGCTCGAGGACCTGCCCTTGGCGACCCTGGCGGCGATTCTGATCTTCATCGCCACCCGAATCCTGCACATCCACGATCTCCTCGACATCGCCCGCTACGATCGTTTCGAATTCGGACTGGCTCTGATCACCCTGCTTACGGTCGCACTCGTCGGCGTCGAACAGGGCATCACCGTCGCGGTCGCGTTGGCCATCCTCGACCGCACCCGCCTCACCGCCCGCCCGCACCTGCACGTCCTGGGCCGCATCCCCTCGACCACCAGTTGGGCCCCGCTCGAGGGCACCGAACACGCCATCGAGGTTCCCGGGGTACTCGTGGTGCTGTTCGCGACACCCCTCTGGTATGCCAACGCCAGTCGTTTCAGGACCGACTTGACTGCCGCGGTCGACCGCGCAGGTCACTCACTTCGGCTCGTCGTGCTCGACGCGATGGGAATGACTGATCTTGATTACACCGGAGCATGCGCATTACGCCAGATGCTCGACCGACTCGACCACAGTGGCGTGTCCTTCGCGATGGCAAGAACCAACAAGACGGCCCGCGCCGGCTTGGCCCGAAGCGGCCTACTGGTGCGGATGGGCGAGGACCACTTGTTCGCCTCCGTCGGCGAAGCAGTTAACGCTCTGCACCCCTAAGCGTCGTCGAGTTTGAGCACCAAGACCGACGAGGTGATAACAGGTAGTGCAACTTGGACATTGGATGCGAAACTCGCGCGTCCATGCCTTCCATCTCACCAACCCGGCGTCTTCGAGGCTCAGCTGATAGGTACGGCGCAGGCGTGCGCGAGGCCGAGGACGGATGATCAGCGACGTGGGGTTGTCGGCTGTTGGCTGAATAGTGAGCGGAAGTGAGTGATACAGCACGGAAGTGAGTTGTGCCGTTGGCGTGGTCTGCCGGTGTTGTCGGTGTCGGCTGTCAGGATGTGGTGCATGGCTGAGGGTGTGCCGCTGCGGAGGATCGCTGATCCGGTGGTGGCCGCGGCGCCGACGGGGGTGCGGATCCGCACTCGTATGCATCCGACCGATGCCGAGGTAGAGGCGCTGGCTGTGATCGGGGAGTTTCTGGGGTCGGTGTATCGCGGCGAGCTGACCGGGCGGGTGCGGTTGGGCCGTGTGGACCGAGAAGCGCAGGCGGCGTGGCGGGCGGAGCGTAAGCAGGCGGTGACGGCGGTGTCGTCGTCGCGGTGGGCGGGGGCGATCACCCGTGCCGCCGAGGACCAGTACCAGCTGGGGATCCGCGGCGTGGCCGCCCATGTGGCCGATCTGCGTGCCGCGGTGGAGGTGCTGGCGGCCCGGTGCGCGCTGCGGCCCGGCGAACTGGCACCGGTCGACGATGAGGCCGGCCGGTCACCGCGACGCCGGGGTTATCGCAGTGCCGCTGAGCGGTCTTGCAAGTCCCGGCGCCTGGCAGCGCTGCGTGCGCGGCTGGCCGCCGCTGAGCGGGCCTTGGCGGCGGGTCGACCGTCGATCACAGTGGGCGGCAAACGCTTATGGCGCACCCGTAATCACCTCGACGCGGCCGGCATAACCGAACAACGGTGGCGCCAGCGCTGGGATGCGACGCGACTATTTTTGACCGCCGATGGCGAGTCGGGCAAGGCCGGCGGCAACGAAACCATCCGCGTGGACTCCAACGGCCGATTACGCATCAAGACCCCGGCGGCGCTCGTTTCCGAGCTGGGCTCGCATGTGGTGATCGACGCCCCGATACGATTCGCACACCGCGGCGACGAGTGGGCCGATCGGGTCGCCGCACGGCGGGCGATCCGCTACGACCCCAGCTATGACCCTGCCCGTGGCCGCTGGTACCTCGACGCGTCCTGGAGGACCACACCCCAACCCGTAACCCCGCTTGAGGAACTGCGCTGCCGACCCGTGCTGGGTGTGGATCTCAACGACGGCCATCTGGCCGCCTGTGTGCTCGACAGCTCGGGCAATCCGGTCGGTGAGCCCGCCAGCATGGACGTGATCACCGCCGGCCTGGCGGCGCCACGGCGTGATGGGCGGGTGCGCGCGGCGATCACCGCGCTGCTCGATCGCGCCCAGCAGCACAACTGCGCGGCGGTGGTGGTGGAGAACTTGGACTTCGCCGACGCGCGCGCTACCGGGCGCGAGACCCTTGGGCGGGGCAAAGGGGGCAAACGACTGCGCCGAAGTGTGGCCGGTATCCCCACCCGCAGGTTTCGGGATCGGCTGGTGGCGATGGCGGCGCGGCGCGGCATCGCGGTGATCGGCGTGGACCCCGCCTACACCAGTCGCTGGGGTGCCCAGCATTGGCGTAAACCCTTGCAGCAGCAGACTTCCGATCAATCCACGGTCACCGTCCATCACGGGGCGGCGGCCGCGATCGGGCGACGTGGCCTCGGACTGCGGATTAGGCGACGGCCGGCAGGGCCCCGCAGCGGACAGTGGTGCGGTTCAGGGCACTCGCTCATCGAGCACCTGCCCCCCATCCGCGCGTAGCTCCACCAGCTGCCGTGCGAGGTAGTCGCGCAGATACGCGTACTTCGCGCGAGGGTGGAGGATGCCGTGCCGGGCGCCAATGCCGTGGGCCGCGATCGCCATGCCCGCGAATACCTGCTTGGGGGAGTAGGTCAGCAACACCCGGTCCTTGAAGGTCCCGGGCTCTCCCTCATCGGCGTTGCAGATGATGTACTTCTCGTCGCCGGTGGCTGCGCGGCAAAACTTCCACTTGTATGCGTGCGGTACTGGCGGAGCTTGGCTTCGAGACGGGGCTGGTGGATGAGTGTGGCTTCGCGCCCGAGATCGCCTTGCCAGAGGAGGTTTTGGGGCTGATCGTGCACGCCATTAGCGACGCCGGTTACACCGCCGGGGCGACGGTGTCGCGATCGCCCTCGATCCGGCCTCAAGCGAATTTCACCGTGACGGCCGGTACGCCGTTGGCGGCGCGTTGTTGTCGAGCGAGGACATGATCGATCGCTCGGATGATCGGTAGGGCGTCAACGTCTTTCGCGGTGTAGACGCCGTGCGGAATCCCTTGCCCAGCTCCTTGTCCATGAAGTCATGCGGTTTAGGAGCTTCAATACATGGCGGAAGCCCGCCTAAGGATCTGTCGTCGCAGGTCTTCTTAGCCGAGGCCTGAACAGCTGGATTCCTCCTGCCAGAGCAGCGACTGCCGCATCGGGGCATAGTTAAAGTCCTAATGATAGGAGCCTAACTATGTCTCCGGTCCGCTGTGAACCGCAGCTGCCACGGCCAATCGAGGCCACCCGTCGAGAGACGCTGCAGTGGGTCGCCCGGTCGGCGCCCGGGCTAATCGTGGACCGCGCGGAGCTGGGCGCCTTGCTGTTCGCCGGCTCGGTGCAGCTGCTGCGGGCGGTGCAAAGCCACCTTCACCGGTACGGCCTTTCGACGGGGCGCTTCGCGGTGCTCATCACGCTGGGGTCTGCGCCAGAGGGCCGCCATAGCCCGCTGCGCTCGCCGAACGCATCGCGGTGCGCCGGCCGACCGTGACCCGGATCGTGGACGGGTTGGAAAGCGCCGGGCTGGTACGCCGATCCGCCGATCCGCCGAACCGGCGAAATCAGCTGGTGGCGCTGACCGAAGAAGGGCGGCGGCGGGTCCAGGAGACCGCGCCCGACCATTTCCGGCGACCGGCCGCGGCGGTGGGCAGGTTCACCCCGGCCGAATGGGACACCCTCCGCGCGGCGATGGGCCTACTCGACCGGTTTCGTGACATCCTGCCCGGCGACAGGGATTCATGATGCTCGTGTTGCTCTACGTTCTCGCGGTCGCGGCGCTGGTCGTCAGTGCCGGCGCGCTCTATCTGGCGCTCGTCCCGGCGGTTCCCGCCACCTGGGTCTACTACCACTACCTCGTGCGCAAGCCCGCGGTGTGGTCACTGTTCGCCGCGGGAGTTCTCATCGTCGGATGGGCCACCGCACGCGAGGGGGAGTTGCCGCTCGCCACGCTGTTGCCGCTGCTGCTGCTGGGGGTGGCGATCGTCTTGACCTACCGCCTGCACCAGGAGGTGGTCTTCCCTGCGGTGGACTACCCGCCGATGGCCGGGGATCCGCTGCGCCTGCCTCTCCGCGACGACATGCAGCTGGCTGTGATCGAGTATGAAGGGGTCAGCAAGGCATACCCCCTCGACTACGTGATCCACCACCACGTCGTCAACGACCGCTTCGGCGATGCGACCATTGCTCTGACCTACTGCGCCATGTGCCGAAGCATCATCCCGTTCGTCGTCACCGACATCGGGCCACTGTTCGTCGGCTCCTTCAAGAACGCCAACATGATCGTCGCGGATCGCCGCACCAAAACGTTCTTCCAACAGGCCACCTTGAAGTCGATCATCGGCCCGCTCCATCCTCATACCCTGAAGATGACCCACTACCAGATCCTCGCCTGGGCCGATGTGAAGCGCCTCGACCCGCTCCCCCAGGTCGCCGACGTCACCGAGAAGGACTTGCGGCCCTTCGAGCTGCCCATCCACGGCATCTGGCGACGGATCCTCGCGAGCCAGGCCACGCCGGGGCTCCGACGCAGGGACCGCGATCGCTCCGTGCCCGCACGCACCCGGGTTGTTGGCATTCTGCAGCCCACAGTTCGCCCGACGCCGGCCTACCTCAAGGACGAACTGCTCCAGCATCGCGTGGTGAAGAACGAACAGTCAGGCTGCTACCTCGTGGCGGTCAACGGCACCGTCAACGGCTTCCAGGCCCGAGTGGACGGACACGGCGTGGTGCTCGCACTCAGCGACGACCTCCTTCTCCACGACCGTACGAGCGGCACGGACTGGGACCTTCGGGGTCACCGGGTCCGCGGAGAGCTCCACGCGAACCTCGCACCCATCGCGATCTCCGACGAGTATTGGTTCTCCTGGAAGTTCTTTCACCCCGACACCCAGCTCATCCACATCTGATTGGAAACGATTGACACTTCAATCGTTTCCCCGGTATCACGCGACAAAATAATCTAGGTGGTTTTCGGGCGTGCCGGCTGTAGCGTGTAATTCCACTCGCCGTGGCAGTCGCAGCGGGTGATCGGTAGGGTGTCAACGTCTTTCGCGGTGTATTTGATGCCGGTCGGGTATTGGTCGGTATCCAGCGCGCAGTGGACGGTGAGCCCGGTGGCCGCGGTGGTGTTGCTGATCAGGTCGACGATCATCCGGTGGCTCGTCAGTGGCCGTCCGCGCCAGTTCATGGTGATCTGCGAGAACAGCCGGTGTTCGATCTTGTTCCATTGCTGTTGCCCGGGGGTAGGTGGCAGACGGTGATCGCCAGCCCGGTCTGGACGGTGAGGGCCGCCAGCTCGACCTTCCAGGCGCGGAGTCGGTAACCGTTGGAGCCACCGGCGTCCGCGCCACCGTCCGGTCGGAGACCGGATGCCCCTTCGCGGTCAAGCTCACCGGCCAGGTGGCGCGTCGACCCGGTCGTCCACACCAGCGCGGACATCGGATCGCCGCCGGTCTCCGGATCCACCAACGCCGACAACTCGGCCGTCAACTCCGGGTCGGCCTCGGCCCGCTTCTTGCGGCCACCGCCGGGCGCGAGGGGAGCGCGTCGCGAAATACAACCGACTTCTCGAAATCCTGGCCTCGGTCCCAAAGCACCCGTTCGGGTTGATGCGCTGACGACAACGAGGACCGACGACAACGACCGCACTGGACCCGGCGGCCAACTCCGATGTCGGGTCACTGTGCATCGAGGCGCCTCGCGCCGAATACCGGCGTTTGATCGAGTTGGTGACGACATGGCCCGAACGAACCGGGGCGATCGGGAGCGTGTGGGATGACACCGCCGACAGCCGCGAGGAAGTCGGGAACCTCAAGGTCCATGCGGCGCCGATACGCGAAATTCTTGCGTTGATGCTGATCGTGCCGTGGGCTGTTCTGCTCCAGCGCGTGAACCTCAGGCCGCATTTGCGACTGGGGGATCAGGCGCAGTCCCAACTTTCCAATCCTCCGATAAGAATCGGAAGAGAACCTGGGGTAGTCGCCTGGAGTAGTTAATGGACGTAGGCCTTCAGTCCGGTGAGGAGCGCGGTGAGACCCACTTTGGCGTCGCTGAACAGCATGGCGGTTTTGGGATCGGTGTAGAGCTCGTTGTCGATTCCGGCGTAGCCGTGGCCGAGGGAGCGCTTGATGACGATGATGCTCTTGGCCTGGTCGACGTTGAGGATGGGCATCCCGGACACCGCGTTGCCGGGCCTGCGGGCGGCGGGGTTGGTGACGTCATTGGCCCCGACGACCAGGACGACGTCGGTGCGGGCGAATTCGGGGTTGATCTCCTCGAGGTCTTTCATCTGCTGGTAGGGGGCGTTGGCTTCGGCGAGCAGGACGTTCATCTGCCCGGGCATCCGCCCGGCGACCGGGTGGATGCCGTAGCTGACCTCTACCCCGTGCTCGGTGAGGGCCGCGGCGAGTTCGACGACTTCGTGTTGCGCCTGCGCTGCGGCAAGGCCGTAGCCGGGCACGATCACAACTTTGCCGGCGTAGGCAAGTTGGAGGGCGGCATCATCGACGGCGATCTCGCGCACTGTGCCGGTTAGCGCAGTCGGCTGGCCGCTGGTGTTGTCGTCGCCGGTGCCGAAGCCGCCGGCGATGATGTTGAGCAACGATCGGTTCATCGCGTCGGCCATCAGTTTGGTGAGGATGCCACCAGCGGCGCCGACCAGGGCTCCGGCGATGATCAGTGGGGTGCTGTTGATGACGAAGCCGGCCATGGCGACGGCGACGCCTGTGCAGGCGTTCAACAGCGCGATGACGACGGGCATGTCCGCGCCGCCGATGGGCAGCGTGGCCAGGACCCCCAAGCCAAGGGCAGCAGCGGTGAGCGCGCAGAGGATCGGTAGACCGCCATATCCGGCGGTGTAGGTGACGCCGCTGGCGAGCGCCACGACTACGAGGATCAGGTTCAGCGCCCGGCCGCCGGGAAAGGTCAATGGCTTCCCCGCGATGATGCCGGCGAGCTTACCGCCGGCGATCAGTGAACCGGAGAAGGTGATGCCGCCGATGAGCAAGTCCAGAAATGTGGTGAGGGTGGTACTGACGGGCAGTTGACTCAGCTGCAGGGATCCGGCGTGTTTGATCGCGTCACCGAATCCGATCAGCGCGGCTGCACCGCCGCCGACCGCGTTGAACAGGCTGACCAGTTGCGGCATCGCGGTCATCTTCACCCGACGGGCGGCGAGCAGCCCGGCCAGACCGCCGCTGAGCAGGCCCACAGTCAGCACGATTGTGGCCAGGGCCGTGATCACGTGGTCGTGGGTGAGGACCGCGATCGTGCTCACGACAGCAATGGCCATACCGGCCGCGGAGAGCAGGTTTCCGTTTCGTGCCGTTGCCGGTGAGGTCATCAGGTGCAGACCGAGCACGAAGCTGGCCGCAGCGAGCAGATACAGGATGTGGATCAGGGTGTCGAAGGCACTCATGACGTGCCCGCGCTCTGCTGTGATGCTGCGCGCACCGCAACCGGGCGAGGGCGGAACATCTGCAGCATGCGGTCGGTGACCACGTAGGCGCCGACCACGTTCATCGCCGCGAACGCCGCCGCCACGGCCAGCAGGACATAGCCGAGCGGGGTGTTGACCGTCGCGGCGAGCACCATCACCCCGACCACGACGACGCCGTGGATCGCGTTCGATCCGGACATGAGTGGTGTGTGCAGGGTAGCGGGAACCTTGCTGATGACCTCGACCCCGACGAGCAAGCTCAGCACGAAGATCGTGATGTCGGCGAATAGCAGGGGAGTCATAGCTCTGGTTCTTCCAGTAGGGCGCGGACCGCGGGGTGGACGATGTCGCCGTCGTGGGTGATGAGCACACCGGCGGTGATGTTGTCGTCCGGGTCCAGCACGACGCTGCCGTCACGCACGAGGTGGGCCAGCAACGCAACGATATTGCGGGCGTAGGCGATCGAGGCGGCTTTCGGGACGCCTGACGGCAGGTTGCCGGCACCGATTACGGTGACGCCGTTGTCGGTGATGGTGGTGGTCTCCGGCACCGAGCCTTCGACGTTGCCGCCCAACTCGCTTGCGGCGAGGTCGATTACCACTGAGCCGGGTTGCATTGCGGCCAGCCCACTCGCCGAGACGAGTGACGGTGGTCGCCTGCCGGGTACCTGCGCGGTGGTGATGACAATGTCGAACCCGCCGATCGTGGCGTTCAATGCGGCCTGTTGGGCGTCACGCTCGTCGTCGGTCAGTGCGCGGGCGTAACCACCGTCTCCCGCGATGGATACGGCCTTACCGAGGTCTAGGGAAAGGTCGAGGAAATGCGCACCGGTGGACAACACATCGGAGCGGGCTGCGTCGCGAACGTCGTAGCCGGTCACGACCGCGCCGAGTCGGCGGGCGGTGCTGATCGCCTGTAATCCGGCGACGCCGGCGCCGATCACCAGGACCCGTGCCGGGCGCGTCGTGCCGGCGGCGGTCATGAACATCGGCAGGTAGCTGCCATAGCTGTCGGCCGCGAGCAGGGCGGCTTTGTATCCGGCGACGTTGGCCTGCGAACTGAGCACGTCCATCGACTGGGCGGCGCTCACCGTTCGGGGCAAACCATCCAGGCTGATCGCGGTCACCTTCGCCTCGGCCAGACTGCGGGCCAGATGCGGATCGACGAGGGGCGCCAACAGCCCGATGAGGACCTGACCCCGGCGCAACAGGCTGAGGTCCGCCGCAGCGGGTGGGTGTACGCAGACGACGATGTCGGCCTGCTCGTACAGTTCGCGTCTGGTCACCGGGCGGGCGCCGGCATCGGTGTAGTCGGCATCCGGGAACCACGCCGCGGCGCCCGCGCCGGCCTCGACGATCACCTTCTGCCCGGCGGCCAGCAGCCGGGCAGCGCCGTCCGGACTCAGCGCGACCCGCCGCTCCCCGGGCGCCGTCTCGGCCACCGCGCCCACCGTGAGTGCGCTCATCTTGTCAACTTTCTCCGATGCTGGTGGGTCAGAACTCGAGGACGACCGGGGGCCGATGGCTATTGCCCGCAACTTTCACTCAACGCCTGCGGCGGCGCCGCGGGTAAGGGGCGAAAGACCTTGAGTAGCCGTGAATCGCCGTCGAATGTGTGCGAGCCGCTACGGTTACCAGGGGCCGTAGTCGGTGCTGTTGGCTTGCCGTAGTGCGCTGACGTAGTCCCCGCGTTCGCGTGTGGTCTCGTCGGCGCCGACGGGTACGGCGAGCAGCCCACGCAGTTCCTCGACCGTGGCGTATCCCTTACGTCCCATCCATTCACACAAGCCGTCGAGCAGTACGGCGGCGTGTTGCGGGCCGTGGCGCAGCAGTGCTGACGCGGTCATCACCACATCCGCGCCGGCCAGCAGGTACTTGATCAGCTCCGCGGAGCTCTCGACGCCGGTCGTCGCGGCGAGCGACGCGCCGACCCGTCCGCGCAGCAACGCAATCCACGTCATCGGCAACCGAATCTCCGCCGGGGTGGACAACGACACCTCGCGCACCACGGTGAGGCTCTCGGGATCGATGTCGGGCTGC
This sequence comes from uncultured Actinomycetota bacterium, assembly GCA_963784665.1. GTDB lineage: Bacteria > Actinomycetota > Actinomycetes > Mycobacteriales > Mycobacteriaceae > Mycobacterium. The sequence goes on along the minus strand of CAWASA010000007.1, from coordinate 5,742 downwards.
AGGAATCGGTTGAACAGAACAAGCCCGTCCGCACCGGCCTCGTCGAGGCGCCGCGCCATCTCGCCGGTCGCGCTGAAGTACGGGCTGAGCTTCACGGCCACCGGTACGGTCACGAAGTCTTTGACCCGCGCCAGGATGTCGAGGTGACGCTGTTCGACGTCGCGGCCGCAGATGTGCGGATCGCCGGGCAGGTAGTAGATGTTCAATTCGATTGCGGCCGCACCGGCGTCCTGCATTGACCGCGCGTGCCGGGCCCAACTGCCGGGCGTGCTGCCGTTGAGGCTGCCGATCACGGGAACTGAGACCGCGCCGGCCGCGCGTTCGAGCAGGCTCAGGTACCGGCGTGGGCCGTGGTCGGCGTCGGCTCCGGCCGGAAAGTAGGACAGGGCTTCGGCGAAGCTTTCGGTGCCCGCCTCGGCCATTCGTGCGTTCTGTAGCGCCTCGCGGTGCAGTTGCTCTTCGAACAGCGAATAGAGCACCACCGCGCCGACGCCGGCGTCGGCGAGGCGCCGGACGCCGTCGACGGTCTGCGACAGCGGGGATGCCGCCGCGACCAGTGGGTTGCGCAATGTGAGGCCCAGATAGCGAGTCGACAGTTCCATCAGTGCTCCCTGCGGGCGTCGGCGGTGAAGTGTTGCGGACCGTGAGACGCCATCTCCTCGTACACCTTCCAGCGCTGAGCAATAGCCTGTTCGGCGAGGCCGAGCAGCCGGTCGTACTCGGCCGGATCGGAATTGGCCAGTGCGCGGTACCGCAGTTCCCGGTTGCGGTAGGCGTCGAGCGGGATCCGCGGCCGGTGCGAATCGAGCAGGAACGGGTTCTCCCCGCCCGCCCGCAACACCGGGTCGTAGCGGATCAGCGGCCAGTGCCCACTGGCCACGGCACGATACTGCTGATCCATCCCCTGACGCATATCGATGCCGTGCGCAATGCACTGGCTGTAGGCGATCACCAACGAAGGGCCGCCGTAGGCCTCCGCCTCGCGGAAGGCCTGCAGAGTTTGCTGCGGGTCGGCACCCATGGCGACCTTGGCGACATAGACGTTTCCGTAGGCGATCGCTTGAAGAGCGAGATCCTTCAACGGCACCGTCTTGCCGGCGGCGGCGAACTTGGCGACCGCGCCCAGTGGTGTCGCCTTGGACATCTGACCGCCGGTATTGGAATAGACCTCGGTGTCGAGCACCAGCACGTTGACGTTGCGCCCGGTGGCCAACACGTGGTCGAGCCCTCCGGACCCGATGTCGTAGGCCCAGCCGTCACCGCCGACGATCCACACGCTGCGCCGGACCAGGCTGTCCACCACGCTGCGCAGGTCAGCGGTCAGGGCGGGATCGAGGCCCTCGAGGCGGTTCTTGAGCTCGGCCACCCGCTCACGCTGGGCTGCCAACTCCGACTCCCGCAGCTGCGGTGCCTCCAGAATGCCGTCGACGAGTTCGGTGCCCAGGGCATCGCGTAATTCGGCGAGGCGTCGCCGTGCCAGTTGGGCGTGTCCGTCGCCGGCCAACCGCATGCCGAGCCCGAATTCCGCGTTGTCCTCGAACAGCGAGTTCGACCAGGCCGGACCCCGCCCGTCGGCGTCGGTGGCCCAGGGAGTGGTGGGCAGGTTGCCGCCGTAGATGGACGAGCAGCCGGTCGCGTTGGCGATCATCAGCCGGTCGCCGAAAAGCTGTGAGAGGAGCTTGAGGTACGGCGTCTCTCCGCAACCCGCGCAGGCGCCGGAGAACTCGAACAGCGGCTGCAGGAACTGGGTGCCGCGGACGGTGCCGAAGTCCACCCGGGACCGGTCATTGGTCGGCAGGGTCTCGAAGAAGGTGATGTTGTCGCGCTCCTCGGCCAACCGCTGCTCGCCAGGAGCGAGATTGATGGCCTTGGTCACGGTGGTGCCGGGAATGACAACCGGGCAGGCCTCGACGCACAGGCCGCACCCGGTGCAGTCCTCGACGTACACCTGCAACGAGAACCGGGCGTTCGGGAGGCCGACGGCGTCCAGGGGTGCGGAGTCGAACTGTTTTGGCGCCCCGGCCAGCTGGGACTGGTCGTAAAACTTGGAGCGGATCACGCTGTGCGGGCAGACGAAGCCGCAGTTGCCGCACTGAATGCAGCTGTCGGAGTCCCAGACCGCGACCAGCTCAGAAATGTTGCGTTTCTCGTATGCGGTCGTGCCGCTCGGGTAGGTGCCGTCCACCGGAAGTGCGCTGACCGGCAGGGCATTTCCGCGTCCGGCCATCATCTCCGCGGTGACGGCGCGAACGAACTCCGGCGCCGACTCGGGCACGGTCGGTGCCGGCACGCGCACGGACGTGACCAGATCGGGCACCTCGACGCGGTGCAACCCGTCCAGCGCAGCGTCGACCGCGGCCAGTTCGCGCCGCAGCACGTCGGCCCCGTGGTCGCCGTACATTTTTTCCACCGATTCCTTGATTCGGGCGATGGCCTGCTCGCGGGGCAACACCGCTGAAATCGCGAAGAAGCACGTCTGCAACACGATGTTGATCCGCCCGGCGAGCCCGACCGCACGGGCGATCCGGTCGGCGTCGACGGTGTAGAGCGTGATCCGCTTGGCCAGGATCTGTTCCTGAACCGGCCGGGGCAGCGCGTCCCAGACTTTCGCAGCAGGCTGCCGACAGTTCAGCAGCAGCGTCGCGTCCGGGGCGGCCCGCCCCAGCACGTCCACTTTGTCGAGAAACCGGAACTGGTGGCAGCCAATGAAATTGGCGCCGTTGACGAGGTAGGGGGCATGGATGGGATCCGGCCCGAAACGCAAGTGTGACTCGGTCTGCGAACCCGATTTCTTCGAGTCGTAGACGAAGTATCCCTGGGCGTGCAGCCCTTCTTCGGACCCGAGGATCTTGATCGTGTTCTTGTTCGCGCTGACGGTACCGTCCGAACCCAGTCCGAAGAAGACCGCCCGGAACGTGTCGGGTGACTCGATGTCGAACGCCGGGTCGTAGTCGACGCTGGTAGCGGAGACGTCGTCGTCGATACCGATGGTGAAACGGCGCCGCGGCTGCTCGCGCGCGAGTTCGGCGAACACCCCGGCGACCATGGCGGGCGTGAACTCCTTCGAGGACAGGCCGTAGCGTCCGCCGGTGATGCGCGGCATGACCGGTCGTTCTCCGTCGGCATGCGCCTCGGCGAGCGCCGCGACAACGTCCAGATACAACGGCTCGCCGATCGACCCGGGCTCCTTGGTGCGGTCCAGAACGCCGACCGTGCGCACCGTCGCCGGCAGCGCATCGAGGAGCGCTCTGGTGGGAAATGGGCGGTACAGCCGCACCTGCACCACCCCGACCCGCTCGCCACGTTCGGTGAGAGCGGCGACGGTCTGCACCACAGTCTCGGCGCCCGAGCCCATCACCACCAGCACTCGCTGCGCCTGCTGGTGCCCGGTGTAGTCGACGATGCTCATCTTGCGGCCGGTGCGCTCGCCAAGCCGCACCATCAGGTCCTCGACCACGCCGGGAACCCGCGCGTAGAACGGGTTCACCGTTTCCCGCGCCTGGAAGAAGACGTCCGGGTTCTGTGCGGTGCCGCGAATGAACGGGCGCTCGGGAGACAGCGCCCGCCCGCGATGCGCCCACACCCACTCCTCGGGCACCAGCGCCCGCAGGTCGTCGTCAGAAAGCGTCTCAATCGTGTTGAGTTCGTGCGAGGTTCGGAATCCGTCGAAGAAGTGCACGAACGGCACCCGGGTCGCCAGCGTGGCCGCCTGCGCCACGAGCGCCAGGTCCTGTGCCTCCTGCACCGAGGCCGACGCGAGCATCGCGAACCCCGTTTGCCGCACCGCCATCACGTCCGAGTGGTCACCGAAGATCGACAATGCCTGCGCTGCGACTGACCGGGCTGCCACGTTGATGACGGCCGACGTCAGTTCGCCGGCGATCTTGTACATGTTCGGGATCATCAACAGCAGACCCTGCGACGAGGTGAAGGTCGTGGTCAACGCGCCGCTCTGCAGGGCACCGTGCAAAGCGCCCGCCGCTCCACCCTCGCTTTGCATTTCGACCACCGTCGGGACGGTGCCCCACACATTGGGCCGCCCCGCGCTGGACCACACGTCGGCCAACTCGGCCATCGGCGAGGACGGTGTGATCGGGTAAATACAGCACACCTCGTTCAGCCGGTAGGCGACCGAAACGGCGGCCTCGTTGCCGTCCACCGTCACACGTGTCATTGCGGCTCCGGAAACATGTCGATGGCGTGCACCGGGCACTGATCGAAGCAGACGGCACAGCCCGTGCACCTGTCGTAGTCGAACTCGTAGCGGTGCCCGACCCCGAGTTTGATCACCGCGTCCTCCGGGCACGCGCCGAGGCAGCCGTCGCATTCGAAGCAGTTCCCGCACGACAGGCAACGCCCCGCCTCGTAGGTCGCCTCCTCGGCGGACAAACCGCCGACGACCTCCTCGAAACTCTCAACGCGTTTTGCCGGCTGGAGTTCGGGTTGCTGACGTCGCGCGGCGTCACCGAAGAACCACAGGTGCAGCGAGTCGAACGTCGCCGTCGGGTGTTTGGCCGGGCGTGCGCCCGGCGCGCCGCGCAACCAGGCGTCGATGTGGTGCGCCGCCTTCTTCCCGTGCCCGACACCGACTGTGACGGTGCGCTCACACGGCACCATGTCACCGCCGGCGAATACGCCCGGACAGCCCGTCATCAGTGATTCCGAGACCCGCACGCTGCCGTCGTCATCGAACACGACTCCCGGCAGCGTGCGCATGAACGCCGATTCCGTTTCCTGACCGAGCGCCATGATCAGGGTGTCGGCGGCCAGCGTCTCGAAGCGTCCGGTCGGTCGTGGGTAACCCGAGTCGTCGAGTTCCATTACCTCGACCCGCAATTCGGGACCGTCGAAGGCGCTGATCGTCCGCAGCCAGTTGATGCGCACGCCCTCGCGTTCGGCGTCCTCGGCTTCCTCCTCGTGGGCGGGCATCTGCTCGCGGGTGCGGCGGTAGACGATGACCGCGTCCTCGGCGCCGAGCCGGCGGGCCACCCGGGCGGCGTCCATCGCGGTGTTGCCGCCACCGTAGACGGCCACATGGCGCCCGATCGCCGGCCTTTCGCCGGAGGCGACGTTGCGCAGAAAAGACACCGCGTCCACCATCGTGCCCGCGTCGCGGGCCGGGATGTCGACACGTTTGGCCAGATGCGCACCGACCGCGACGAACACCGCGTCAAAGCCGCCCTCGTCCCGCTCGGCGGCGAGGTCATCGACCCGATGGTCGCAGGTCAACTGCACACCCATAGCCGCGATCCGATTCAGCTCGACATCCAGCACGTCACGGGGCAGCCGGTAGCTCGGAATGCCGTAACGCATCATCCCGCCGGGCAACGCGCCCGCGTCGCGGATCTCGACCTCGTGGCCAAGGACTGCCAAATGGTAGGCGGCGGACAGTCCGCTCGGCCCCGCGCCGATGACCAGGACTCGCTTGCCGGTGCGGGTAGCCGGTGGTTCCAACATCCAGCCCCGCTCGCAAGCAAGGTCACCGAGGAACCGCTCCACCGAATGAATCGATACCGAGCTGTCGAGATGGGCACGGTTGCAGACGGTTTCACACGGGTGATAACACACCCGCCCGTGGATCGCCGCAAAAGGATTATCCGCAACAAGCTGACGCCAAGCCTGCTCGTGCCGGCCGGCGGTCGCATGGGCAAGCCAGGCCTGAATGTTTTCCCCGGCCGGGCAACCGGCATTACAGGGCGGCAGCAAATCGACGTAAACGGGCCGGCGCTCGCGCACCGGCCC
>CAWASA010000006.1:0-75312 GCA_963784665.1 uncultured Actinomycetota bacterium | reverse complement strand
CCGCCCGCGTGATGCATATGCGTGGTTCAACGCCGAACTGGCCAACCTGCGCAGTGCGTTTCGGTGGGCCGCCGACCAGGGTGATCTCGACGTGGCCGCCAGCCATTGCGATCCTACACCTCGATGCTTTGGCCTTCAGAGCGGAAAACTATGAGCCGATCGCATGGGCTGAAGAACTCATCGAACCCGCACGGGCCCTCCAAACATCCTCTCCGCTCGCGGGGCCTTATATGCAGAGAGCGGCGCTGTGCTACATCGTTGGGCGGGTTGAGGAGGCGGTTCAGTACGCTGACGCGGGCCGGGTCGCGGTGATCGAGAGTGCCGAGTTCAACGAGGTGCCCTACGGCAGCGAATGATGGCTTTCTTGGTCCCGTTTGCCCTCATCGGCCAGCCTGAACGCGCGGTGGAGTGGTGTCGCGCCCAACTCGCCCGGAATCGGGATACCCGTTGGCGTCATCGCAGGCAGACTCTGATGTTAGCCCTGGCGCTGAAGTGGGCCAGACGCGATGACGCGGCCATGACGGTCGCCGACCGGCCTCGTCGAAGTCGCCGAGGCCACCCGTAATCCGTAGGGTGCTCTCGTTTCGCGTTTGTTCTGCGAGGGCTACGCCTTCAGCGAGGCTGAGCCCGACCGCGCACTTCGCAGTTGCCCTGCGGCGCGGCCTGGTGATCGCGCAAGACAGCAGTAGCCGAGTACAACCAGTCACACTCCTGGTGGCTGACGCTAACCATTGCGAGTCCGAGCCACGGTGACCCGCTCGCCGCTTTCGAATACCTGACCGTTGGTGATCCGCAACCTACCACGACTCCGGAAACGTCACGACGATCCGCACTGTATCTGGCTATCCTCGCGGCCCCATTTCGATAGGCTCGGACGCTACGAACCTGCAGCCGTGATCACGGGCTTCGCAGTCAGACCCGCTCAACATCGCGGGGTTTCCCCGAACTTGGCACCGCGATTGCCCACCTCCGCGTTGTCCTCGGCGAACAGACCCTTCGCGGATTGCTAGCCCGCCAGGGTGAGACGATGACCACCGCCGCCATGGTGACCTACGCCTACGACCAAATCGACCAGGCCCGAGCAGAAATGGACACTTTCTCGAAATAGACGGGATATGAGCGCCTCGAAATTCGCTGTCGTATTCTTCGCGAACGCTCGGACTCTGCAGGGGTGTCTGGCTTTATTATTCGGTTTTGCGCGCACCGCGTCGAAGGAGGCCTGCCATGGCACTGCCCGCTTTAGTTTTTGTGCATGGCGGGGCTCGCTGCCGATTCTTGGGAGCTGGCCGTCACGGAGATCCACCGCTTGGCTAACGGAATTCAACAGTGCTTGCCCTCGACATGCCGGGACGGCGAAACAAGCCTGGAGACTTGAGGGACATGACTATCGCCGACTTTGTCGACTCGCTGGTGCCGACATCGAGAGTGAGGATTGGACGACATCGTCATCGTCGGTCATTCGATTGGAGGTATGACACTGCCAGGAGTGGTCACCAAGCTTGGAGCAGCGCGGGTGCGCGAAATGATCTTCGCCGCCGCCTTCCTTCCGCCTGAAGGCGCCTCACTTGCCGACAGCTTGCCGTGGCTACTGGCGAAATTGTCCGACGCTTCGTGAAGAGAGGCGTACCGAGCGAAACCCCGAAGATTGCTAGCGCGATTCGCCTACCTGAACGGAGTTCCTTCGCATCGCCGCCGATTCATGGCAGACAAGCTCTACGCGGAGTCTACTTGTGCATCCTCACGGAGAATGTGTCCTGGCGAGGAATGCCTGAAGACATTGCGCGCACCTGGATTCTGACCCTGCGGGATCGCGCCATCGCGCCGAAGTTGCAACGAAAAAATATTGAAGCGCTCGGCGGAGTGCAGATGCTCATCGCGATCGATCCCTGTCACTGTCTTATGGGTCAGCGAACCCGAACGGCTCGCAGAGATTCTCGTCGAACGCTGTCGGCTGTACGTGTAGCCCTGATAATCGACTTTGTCGAGCCGTGAATGCCCCATTCGCAATTGTTTTGCTGTCTCGTAATAGACGACATGTGCGACTCGCGTAAGTTAGTCTCAAAATACGTGTTCAGTGGCCGGGCCCGATCCGCCGATGTTCGAGGTGCGATGCGTTGCTTGTGAAATCCTGTGAGCCCTCGAAGCCGAAGGGCACCTCGCTGCGGCCACTGCCGACAACCATCAGCCCAGCCTCGCAGTAGCCGATAGCCGCCTTGATGGGTCCGACCAGGTCGTGTGACGTCGGCCCTCCTTTCGACAAATTGTCGAGGGGTGAAACCCGTTGGCTGGCAACGACATCAACTTGGCGGCGACTTTTGTGGGTGCCAGTAATGGCAGAAACTTCCCACATCAAGCAGCAGGCTAAGGATTGATACGGCTAACCCCCGAGGGGTTATGCTCCGACATCGGCAATGTTGTCCCGATGGGGCGTCCCGGGCATGTCGACGAGATCGCCAGTGCCGCAGTATTCCTCGCCTCCGACATGTCGAGCTACATCACCGGGCAGACGATCCACGTCGACGGCGGAACGCAGGCCGCGGGCGGCTGGTACCAGCATCCACAGACCGGGAACCCCAGTTTGGCCTTGGCTAGCCGAAACGCACTTACTTGAGGCAGCTGCCCGCATCGATCGGCAGTGTGACACCAGTGATGTAGCGGGATTCGTCGGACGCGAAGAACAGCACCGCATTGCTGATGTCTTCGGGCTCCACCCACGGAATCGGCAGCGTGTGGGACATCTGGAAAAACGGGGCGACGTCGTCGGGGCCGGGATTCTCCAGGTCGGGCCGGACCATCTTGTAGGACCCCTCGTTCATCACCATCGGAGTGTTCACGTGCGTGGGGTGCACCGAGTTGACACGGATCATGTGCTGACCCAGTTCGACCGCGAACGTCCGCATGAGACCCACGACACCGTGTTTAGCGGCCACGTAATGACCGAGATGGGGAAAGATATTGGCTTTCAACCCGCTGACCGAGCTCGTCAGCACGATCGAACCCCCGCGGCCGCCCGCCAATATATGGGGCACACCGGCCTTCACGGTCTTCCACACGCCCGACAGGTTCACATCGATCATGTCCTGCCAGTCTGGTTCGCTGGTTTTATCCAGCGTGTCGCCGGCGTGGCTGATGCCTGCATTGGCCACGATGACGTCCAGTCGGCCCAGCTGCTGCACCGCGCTGTCCACTGCGGCTTTCAGGGCCTGGTAGTCACGCACGTCGATTTCGGCGGTGACAATGCGGCGGTTGTGGCCCTTGACCAGATCCGCGGTCTTGGCCAGATCCTCCGGCGTAGACGGCGGCATCAAGAAGCCTGCGATCGGCTTGCAGATGTCGATGGCAATGATGTCCGCACCCTCTTGCGCCAATCGCACCGCATGCGCGCGGCCCTGACCGCGCGCCGCGCCGGTGATGAACGCAACCTTACCTTCGACTCGCCCGGTCATAATTATCTCAATTCTCTCTTCATACAACCAGATTCATGACACGAACGCCGGCATTGCCTCCCAGCCCGCACCGCCGAGGTCGGCGACAGGTGAGCATCGCCGAGGTCGACCTCCCACTCGAGCAACATATCCGCGAATGGGTGGAGCACTCGTCGAAAGGATACTCACGCTGACTGACGACGTCCCCGATCGATTGGCACAGACCCGGTGCGCCGCAATGGCATGGCCCAAAGCCGAGACCCCGAACGCCAGGATCACCTCGGAACTCTTCGTCATCACCCAAGACGGACTGATGTATGCCGCCGAGTTGAACGAGTCGCGCCGGGCGCTGTATTACCTGGCCACGCCGCCCGCATTGTTCGACCGTTCGTCGATCAGGTCGACACCGCCGAACTGCGTGAAGGCGCGGTCGTCGTGGTGGACAGCCGGTTCGGCCGCGACCTCGCATCCGCTCATCCGATGGACGCCGCGCTGCGCCGGATACTCGATGAGCACCTGGCGCTGCGGGTGGATCTGCCCGCGTACCTAGTTTCTTCGCCGCGGTGTCGCAGTCATGTGCCAGTAATCATTTCTGCTCGGCCCATCATGGCGTGCGTGGATGTCACCGTCGCTCGATACGCTCACCTCCGACGAAGCGGCCGATCAACCAGCACCCGCTGTCCGCCTCGCCACCGAACGACGCGAATCTGATGGCCGGTTTGCACGCCGGTGACCGGGTCGACACGAAACCGACCGAACAAGGTGGTGGTGTCGAGTCGTTGTGACGCGGCCCGCACCGGCAACGATTCAACAGTTCCGGCCTCCTTCACGCAGCGCTGCCAAAGGACACCCGCGGCGAAGGCCGCAGCAGCTGGATAGGGCGGCTCAGTACCGTTCGCGTCCCGGTAACAGTGGCTGAACCACTCGCTGTTGGGTCCGTCCGCGGGATCATCTGTCCCGTCGTCGAACCACTGGCACGGTCCGCAAAGCCCCTCAACGCGATCACCGATGGCGTGCCGGAGCTCATCGACTCCGGCGGCGACCAATCCAACTGCGCGCCAACGGCGTCCGCTGGCCCACTGCGCGATGGCGACGTCATCGTCGAAGGAACCGGCCGATAACAGCACATCGCCCGCCGGGACCTGCGCCAGCACGTCTCTCGCCCGGGCTGGCCGAAAAGTGACCGACCGCTGCAGGAGACCGAGTCGCCGGGCCGCCACCGCCGCCCCTTCGGCCACCTCGCGGCCGAACCCGGTGTCCACGTGGACTATTACCACCTCCGACCCCTCACCAAGACCTTCGGCGGCAAGGGTTTCGAGCACCGCGGCGAGATAGTGGTAAGCGGGAGACTCCACGTTGACGACACCCGGATACGCCGGCCGCGCCAGCCGGGCGGTGGCGCCACCGTGGTTCCAGACGACCCCTTTGCTGGCGGCCGCGGCCGCCAGCGCCGGCCCCGAACCGTAGGGCCCGAACACCACGTCGGGCCGGCTAGCCTCGGCGGCCCGTATCGCGAACGCCGCGGAGGGGTAAGCGTCGATCACCTCCAGACTTACTCCGGAACGCTCGGCCCAGAGAGCGAGGGCGCTCGCCCCTGCTTTCCCGAATCTGGCCAGCGGCCCCGACAGTGGGGTAACCAGGACGGCGCGAGCTGCCACGCCCACAACTTAAGCGTGTCGAACAACCGCCCACTCCCCCGGGGCAGTACCGATCGTGGCATCCCATTGCGGTTCAACACCGCTGCCGGGAGTGCTGTCGATGACCACTCCCGACACGCCTAACCCCTCGCAGATCCGTCGGCCTCGGCCACTGCACCCGCTAAGCGCGCCGGCCCCAGCCAGCATCCCGGCCTGAGCCGCAGGGCCCCGAAGGTTATCCCTCGCCGCCGAGCTCGGTCTGGTCCCGCTCGGTCTCGGCGGTGTCCTGGGCCATCGCCGACTCGTCGAGCCACGTCTGGACATTGCCGCCGAGGCGGTCCGCGGACAGGTGGGCGAAGTCGAGGGCCAGTACCCCCATCGCTGCCAAGACGTTCATGGCCCGTCCGCTGCGGTGGATCTCCACCATGAGCGCACCGAGCGCCTGATTGTCTTCGGCGCACAACGCCGACAGGTACCGGCGGGCATCGGCGAACTCGCGGTCGACGTGGGCCATCTTCCTCCGGAACTCATCGGGAGACGGCAGGTCGTCGGGCATGTCGGTCATGGGTTTCTCTTTCGGTGGTGGACCAACCCATTTTCGGGGTTGGTTTGTGCTGGTTTAGCACTCCACCTGCGCGTGCACCAGGGTGTCGGCGCTGCGCCCAGGTCCTCGGCGATGGGGACCCTGGTGTACAGGATCGTCTTCCACATGAAAGGGGCCAGACGCGCCTCGATCGGCTCGTCGATGTCGGGGGATCAGCGTCGATGCTGTCGATCCGGTCGAACATGTGCGCGGACAGGAATTGGTGATGGTCGGCGAGGTGCCCGTTGAACGCTCGGCCCCACTCGTTTGACTGTTGCTTTACCTGGATAGGCGTAGATTTAAAGTACGGATCCACGGCAGACCAAGGTCGGACCGGAAGAAAAGGTTCCTCCTCTCGGCTGTGGCGCCCAGCACGAGCACTAGGCACCCACGCAAAGCAAGGCCCATCAACTGGGCACAGCGCGGTGGGCTTGCGTCAAGCGGGGAAACTGCCCCCTGACGCCGAGGCCACATTTCACCGCTCCATCATGCAGCTTGGTAACCAGGTGGTCGGTGCTTCGGACGGCGATCCTTTTCGTCAGGAGCGCCGTCCGACTCGTGTATGCCGAACTCCCGGAGCCGGTAGCGGGCTGCTTGCCGAAGCAAGCACACTGCACAGGCTGGGTGATCGTGTCCTTGGATGGCGCCCCCAGCGTTGAGCACCGTCGAGTCCAGCGCGCGCCGCCCCTACCGCTCAGTGCCCCACCCTCGGCACAGTCTAGCGGGCCCGACCCAAAGCAAACCTCGGCGCCAGCACCGACACTCACGACCGCGTCCCAGTCGACCGCGCCGACTAAGCCGGCTGCGCGTGATTAGGGTGACGCCCTTGCGGCTGTCTCAAATCAGACGAGTTATGAGAGTCTTGAAAGTCAGTCTTAGTACAGCGGCGATAATTAGCCCCGACGAGGGCGGTTGTTCGCTGTTCTAGCCTTTCGGGGTCAGGACGACGACGGGTATGGGTCGCGACGTCCGCTTCTGGTATTCGATGTAGCGGTTTTGGTTGTTCTTGTTGACGATCTGCCATAGTCGCGGGTAGTCGGGGTCGTTGGGCAGCACCGGTCGGGCGGTGACAGCGAAACGCCTTGGGCCGACATTGATCTCGACGTCGGGCTTGGCCTTGAGGTTGTGGTACCAGCCAGGGGCCTCGGGCGCGCCGCCCTTAGAGGCGACGACCAGATAGCTGTCACCATCGCGCGCGTAGGTCAGCGATGTCGTGCGTTGTTTACCGGTCTTGGCGCCGACGGTATGCAGTAGCAGGCTCGGTATCCACAGCGTGCGGTGACCGATCCAGCCGTTCGTCTTCCGATACACCATGTCGTGCACCCGCAGCACCTGCGGGAGCACCTTTTCCTCCACGAAACTCATAGCTGCCAGTCTCACTCAGTAGCGTCGATCTTCTCCAGTGCCTCCCGCAAAGTGCGTCCGGTTTTCTCACGGTCCGGGTCATGCCGCAGCAGCATGCCCTTCGCGAACGACAGCTTGTCGCCGTTTTGCCGGCGGTAGTGCAGCACTTCGGCGGGACGGTGGACAAGTTCACCGGCGACGGGATCATGGCGGTGTTCGGCGCGCCAGTGGCGTTGGAAGACCACGCCCTTCGTGCCTGTCGTGCGGCGCTGGGCATTCGAGATGAGACCGTCCGACTGGCCGGTGAGGTCAAAGACTGCGACGGTATCGACCTGCAGATGCGGGTGGGACTTAACTCCGGTCAGGTGATCGCCGGGAAGATCGGTTCCAGGTCGTTGGGCTACACCGCCGTCGGTGAACAAGTCGCGATGGCCCAGCGAATGGAGTCGGTGGCCCCGTCGGGTGAGGTGATGCCCAGCGCGTCGACAGCACGGCTCGTTGATGGCGCTGCGTATCTCGGCGAATCTGAGCTGGTTCAAATCAAGGGTGCCGTCGAGCCCGTCGCGGCCTATCGGTTGTTGGGCATGACGGAGCAGCGTCGCGCTGTCAGGCGCGCTGAACCGAATCTGGTCGGCGGTGGGAGATGGCCGCCGCAAGGCCATGCTGGCATGGCACAACCAGCTCTCCGGCCCCGAGCAACCGGGACCGGATAACTCTTATGCGATGGTGTCCGGGCACAACTTCAGCTGCGCCCCCGCTACTAACAGCAATACCTGCGGCGCGGTTATCTTCGGTGTCGCCGCGCTCGGGCCATAGTTCCGAAAGATCATCTTTCCCTCGTCAACGTTGTTGGTACCGGCGCGCAAATCCGCGCAGATCCTGTTGCCAGCGTCCACTAGTAGGTCGCGGTTGGCGCTGACGTTGAATCCGTTATCGGACAGCCACAACAGGTAGTCACTCTCGGGATCGGCGTGCGCCCCCGGTGCGGCGGACGCAGCCAGCACGGCGGCGATCACCGCTCCGCCGAATACCACACGCAGCATGAATGAAAACTCCTCTCGCACAAGTGCCATCACTCGCCGACCAGCTAACGCGCGAATACAGTTGCGCAGCTAGTGCCGAAAGTCCCATGATCGGCACCAATCAGAGGCCAAGGAGGGCAGTTCCAGCCGCACCGGAGACACAACCTGGGCGAGTTACCGATAGTCAACGTGTACTCGGCGCGCGAGAAGGCTCGGCGTGGAGATCGCGATGAGGCCATCCCGCTGATGCGCGCCGCCGTCGACCATCTGTTCCGCGAGGGACAGCCGTTGGGGCGCGCGTTCCTGCGACGGGTGCTCTGGTGGAGACACTGCTTGATCGCGGGTCCGATGCTGACGTGGCCGAAGCCGAGGCCGAGATCGAGCGATTAGCAGCGGTGCCGACCGACGACGGCTTGGCTGTGCGCGACATCTGGCTGCTGCCGCTGCGCGCCCTGGTGGCTAAGGCTCACGGTGACGAGGCCCGCTATCGCGAATACCGGGATCGCTGCCGCACGATGGCGAAAAGGCTTGAGTTTGAGGGGCATATCGCATGGGCCCAGGCCATGCCATGACGTTGATCGGTCGGGAGGCATGCGCAGCTTGTCTCGAAATAGACCACATTTGAGACGTCACACAGAGATGGGTTCTGTTGCTTTGAACCGCCCCGGTGAGTGAACCGCCCCGGTGAGTCCGGAGTCTCCGGACATCCCGGGGCGGTTCAGGGCTTGGTGTGACATCATGTGCGGGTGTCCGCAGGGGGCCCGCCTTCTGGGGTTGTGACTTTTCTGTTCACCGATACCGACGAGGCAATAGTGCCTATTGGCTAGGGACTAACTTCTCCTGACGCGACGCCCAGAGTTGCCTAGGGTCAAGCATCATCTCAGATCATTCATGCACGCCACGGCTTACTTCGGTTATGCACTCGGGAAGGAGACTTGAGTGTCACCTCAACATACGTCGTCAGGAATTGTGGTCGGTGTCGACGGCTCACCGTCGTCGATCGCGGCAGTCGAATGGGCCGCACGAGATGCCGAAATGCGCGGTGTCCCGCTCAAATTGGTGCACGTCGCCCGACCGATTCCGGACAAGATCTTCGAGCGAGGCTGGGTGGAGTTCTTCGGACCCGTGCCACAAGCCCAGCTAACTGCTGACTATTCGTCCTGGCAGGACGACCAGGCACACCACCTCCTCGAGGAGGCTTACAAGATCGCCCTCGAGACGGCCTCGCCAAGTCGCGCATCTCAAGTAAGCAGCGAAGTGCTCTATGCCCCGATACTTCCCACCCTGATTGACCTCTCCAGGCAGGCAGACATGGTCGTGGTCGGCTGCCGCGGCCAGACCGCGGTGGCCCGCGCCTTGCTGGGATCGGTCAGCTCTGGCCTGGTCCACCACGCGCAGTGCCCGGTCGTGGTCATTCACGATGACGACGCGCTCGCGATACTGTCGTCCCAAGCCCCCGTGGTGGTCGGGATCGACGGCTCGCCGGCTTCGGAGTTGGCCACCGCGATCGCGTTCGACGAGGCCTCCTTCCGCGGTGTGGACCTGGTGGCCCTGCACGCCCGGACCGACTCAGACAACTCGCTGAGCATGGAATGGTCGCCCCTGCAATCCCGGGCAGCGGAAATCCTTGCGGAACGCCTGGCTGGTTGGCAGGAACGCTATCCCGACCTGACCATTCACCGTCGGGTGGTGTTTGACCGCCCGGCGCGCCATCTGCTCGACGAATCCGAGTCCGCCCAACTCGTGGTGGTCGGCAGCCATGGCCGGGGCGGATTCACTGGGATGCTGCTGGGCTCGGTCAGTCGGGCAGTCGTCAACTCGGCGCGGATACCGGTGATCGTCGCCAGGATGCCCCGATAGCACAGAGCGACAGCCCGATCTGGGGTACTAACAAGCAGGGAAACACTAATGAGCTGTGAACCGACCGTGGCGTCACCCTGATCGGTCACCGATGACATCGACTCGTCACTCCCGCAGGACGCATGATGAGTGAGCTGACGAAAGAGCGTACTGCGTTGAAGCCAACGGTATCTCGCGCTAGCGGCACAAGTTCGGGCCGCCTCGAAAGGTCGCCAATGCCGAGCATCGCGCGGCGCTTCGGCGACTACGTTGCCGGGTATGGCGACCGGCAGGCCGAGCGCCGTCGCCGGCGCGGCTAGCTTGACCGCCCGGGGCGAGCGGGCAGCTTGGCCGCGGCCTCCTCGTCGAGCAGCCAGAGCGTGGTCTCCAGTCCGATCGCCCCCGCGGCGGGCACCGAGACCGGTGGGGCGCCACCGATGGCAGCGGCCGCCGCGTCGGCCTTGGCCGCCCCGGACACCATCAGCCACACCTCACGGGAACGCTGAATTGCCGGCAGAGTCAAGGTGATCCGTTGTGGCGGTGGTTTGGGGGAGTCGTCGACCGGCACCACCATACGGGTGGTCTCGAGCACGGCCGGGCTGTCCGGGAACAGCGAATTGATGTGGCCCTCTGGCCCCATGCCCAGCAGGTGGACATCGAAGTTCGGTACCGGCTGGCCGGGGTCTGCGTTGGCCGCGAGCAATTGTTCGTAGGCCAGCGCCGCGGCGGCAAGATCATTGCCGAATTCACCGTCGCTGGCCGGCATCGCGTGCACATGGCTCGACGGGATGTCGATGTGATCGAGCAACGCCTCCCGCGCCTGCTTGTCGTTGCGCTCGTCGTCATCCTCGTGGACGTAGCGTTCGTCGCCCCAGAACAGATGCACCTTAGACCAGTCGATCTGCGGTGCCTCCGTGCCGAGAGACTGCAGCAGCCCGATCCCGTTGCTGCCGCCGGTCAGCACGATCAGCGCTCGGCCGCGCGCCGCTACGGCGGTCGCAACGGTATCGACCAGTCGCCTGGCGGCGGCCGCGACCAGGATCTGGCTTTCCGGAAAAATCTCGACGACGGTGCTCACACGTACTGCACCTTCTCAATACCTTCAAGCGCTGCTTGGTAGACCTCATCGGGATCCAGCCGCCGCAGGTCTTCGGCGAGGCACTCGCCGGTTTCCCTGCGCGCCAAGGGAAGCAGGGCTTCCGGCCGGGCTGTCCGGCTCAGTGTGGCCGTCCTGCCTTCTTGCGGCCGGCTCAAGACGATGGTCTCGCTCTTGCGCACCAGTTCGACCTTGAGCTCACCGACCGCTCGGCGCACCGGTCCATCGATCCGGCTGGCCAGCCAGCCCGCGAGGACGTCAAGGGCAGGCTCGCTTTTCAGACCGGAGACCAGTGCCGACTCGATCGGTTCGTGCGGCGGCTGGTCGACGGCGGAGGCGAGCAGCGCTCGCCAGTAGGTGATGCGGGCCCAGGCCAAATCGGTGTCACCGGCGGTGTACCCGGGTAGTCGGCTTTTGATCGCGGACAACGGATCGATGCCGTTAGTGGCGTCAGTGATGCGCCGAATTGCCAACTTGCCCAACGGGTCTTGGGCAGGCACCGCCGGGGCGACGTCGGGCCACCACGCCACCACCGGGATGTCCGGGAGCAGGAAAGGGGTGACCACGCTGGCGGCGTGCCCGGCCAGTGGCCCGGACAGGCGCAGCACCACCACCTCGGTGGCGCCGGTATCGCCGCCCGCGCGCAGTTGTGCGTCCAAGCGTGGTTTGTCGGCGTATGGATCGCCTCTCATCGTGACGATGATCCGGCTGGGATGTTCATGGCTGGCGTTGTTGGCTGCTTCGATGGACTCTTCGAGCACGGCGTCGCTCTCCGGCGCGATGATCAGCGTCAGTACCCGGCCCATCGTGACAGCACCGACTTTTTCGCGCAGCTCGTCGAGCTTCTTATTGACCGCCGTGGTGGTCGTTTCCGGCATGTCGACGATCATGGTCGCCGCCATTCCCGGCCGCTGCGGCGCAGCATCTCGAAGGATGACTCCGGCCCCCAGGTGCCGGCCTCATAGGGCTCCGGCTTACCGTCTGCGGCCCAGTTATCGAGGACGGGATCGAGTATTTCCCAAGCCAATTCGACCTCCGCATTAACCGGAAACAAGGACGGCTCGCCCAGCAGCACGTCAAGGATCAACTGTTCGTAGGCCTCCGGCGATTCTTCGGCGAACGCCGAACCGTAGGAGAAGTCCATGTTGACATCGCGGACCTCCATTGCGGTGCCCGGCACCTTGGAGCCGAACCGCAGCGTGATGCCCTCGTCGGGCTGCACCCGGATGACCATGGCGTTGGTGCCCAGCTCGTCGGTCATCGTGGCGTCGAACGGCAGATGCGGCGCCCGCTTGAAGATCAGAGCGATTTCGGTCACCCTGCGGCCCAGGCGTTTACCCGTGCGCAGGTAGAACGGCACACCGGCCCAGCGGCGGGTGTCGACCTCCAGCGTGATGGCCGCGAACGTCTCCGTGGTGGAGTCCTTGGCGAAGCCTTCTTCGTCGAGCAGCCCGACGACTTTCTCCCCGCCCTGCCAACCCGCGGTGTATTGGCCGCGGCTGGTGGTCTCGTCGAGTGGCTGGGCCAGTTGCGTTGCCGACAGCACCTTGATCTTCTCGGTCTGCAACGCCCTCGGGTTGAAGCTGACCGGCTCTTCCATTGCGGTCAGCGCCAGCAGTTGCATCAGATGATTCTGGATGACATCGCGGGCGGCACCGATGCCGTCGTAGTAGCCGGCCCGCCCGCCCAGTCCGATGTCTTCGGCCATGGTGATCTGCACGTGGTCGACGTAGTGCGCGTTCCAGATCGGGTCGAACAACTGATTGGCGAACCGCAAAGCCAGGATGTTGCGGACCGTTTCTTTGCCCAGGTAGTGGTCGATCCGGAACACCGACTCCTCCGGGAATACGGCGTTGACCGCTCTGTTCAAAGCCTGCGCGCTTTCCAGATCATGGCCGAAGGGTTTCTCGATGACCACGCGGCTCCATCTGTCGCCCTGCGGGCGGGCCAATCCGGATTCGTGTAGCTTTTCGCAGACCACCGGGAAGGACTTGGGCGGGATGGCTAGGTAGAAGGCGTGGTTGCCGCCGGTGCCGCGCTCGGCATCGAGTTTTTCCAGGGTCTCGGCGAGCCGGGCAAACGAATCATCGTCATCGAATGAGCCTGGCACGAAACGGAATCCCTCGACCAGCCGCTCCCAGTTCTCCTCCCGAAACGGCGTGCGGCAGTGATCTTTGACCGCCTGGTAGACCACCTCGCCGAAGTCCTCGGTATCCCAGTCCCGGCGGGCGAAACCCACCAGCGAGAAGGTAGGTGGCAACAGCCCGCGATTGGCCAGGTCGTAGATGGCCGGCATCACTTTCTTGCGGGCCAGGTCGCCGGTGACACCGAAAATCACCAAGCTGCACGGGCCGGCGATCCTGGGCAGTCGCTTATCCCGCTTGTCCCGTAACGGGTTATGCCACTGTGTCGTAGTGCGGGCCGGACTCATTTGGCGGCGGAACCCAGCTGTTTCTGTGTTTCCTCCAGCAGCTCGGTCCAGGAATCCACGAACTTCTCCACGCCTTCGTTTTCCAGCACCACGAACACGTCGGTCAAGTCGACCCCGACCGCCTGCAGCTTGTCGAACACCTCCTGCGCGGCGGCGGCGGTGCCGGTGACCGTGTCACCTCTGATGTCGCCGTGGTCGGCGACGGCGTCAATTGTCTTTTCCGGCATGGTGTTTACCGTGTTGGGCGCGACCAGCTCGGTGACGTAGAGGGTGTCGGAGTAGTCGGGGTTCTTGACGCCGGTCGACGCCCACAGCGGGCGCTGCACACGGGCTCCATCGGCCTTGAGCGCTTGGTAGCGATCACCGCCTTCAAAGACCTCCTCGTAGGCCGCGTAGGCCAGCCGGGCGTTGGCCACACCGGCTTGGCCGCGCAAAGCGAGGGCCTCCTCGGTGCCGATCTTCTCCAGACGCTTGTCGACTTCGGTATCCACCCGGGAGACGAAGAACGATGCCACGGAATGGATCTTGGACAGGTCGTGTCCGGCTTCGCGCGGCCTTTTCCAGGCCCGCCAGGTAGGCGTCCATCACCTGGCGGTGTCGTTCGACGGAGAAGATCAGCGTGACGTTGACCGAAATCCCTTCCGCCAGAACGGCGGTGATGGCGGGAAGGCCGGCTTTGGTCGCCGGGATCTTGATGAACAGGTTGGGCCGGTCGACGATTTTCCACAGCTCGACGGCCTGCGCGGTGGTCTTGTCGGTCTCGGCGGCCAGCCGCGGGTCGACCTCGATGGACACCCGGCCGTCGACGCCGTCGGAGGCTTCCCACTCACGCTTCAGCACGTCGCAGGCGCTGCGGACGTCGTCGGTGGTGACGGTGCGGATGGTGGCGTCGACGTCGGCGCCCCGTTCGGCCAGCTCGGAGATCTGGCCGTCGTAGGCGTCTCCGTCCGCGAGCGCCTTCTGGAAGATTGACGGGTTGGTGGTCACGCCGACGACACACTTGGTGTCGATCAGCTCCTGCAGGTTGCCCGACTGCAGCCGGTCCCGCGACAAGTCATCCAGCCAAACCGATACCCCCGCAGCGCTCAACGCGGCGAGGTTAGGGTTCTGAGTGGTCATGTGAATCACCCTTTCTCAGTTATCCACTACCTGCTCCGCGGCGGCAGCGACGGCTTCGGGCGTGAAGCCGAATTCACGGAACAATGTCTTGGCGTCGGCGGATTCGCCGTAGTGCTCGATCGAGACGATCTTGCCGGTATCGCCGACCAGCTTGTGCCAGCATTGCGCGACGCCGGCCTCGACGGCCACCCGAGCCGACACGGAAGGGGGCAGCACGCTGTCGCGGTATTCCTCCGGTTGGGACTCGAACCACTCCACGCACGGCATGGACACCACCCGCGCGGCGACGTCCTTGTCCGCCAACAACTTTTGTGCTCCCACGGCGAGCTGTACCTCGGAGCCGGTGGCGATCAACACGACGTCGGGCTCCTGATCTGATTCGAGGCCGTCGTCACTCTCCAATATGTAACCGCCCCGGGCGACACCCTCGGCGTTGGTGCCCTCCAGCACCGGCACACCTTGGCGGGTCAGGATCAGCCCAACCGGACCGCTGCCGTTGCCGCGGGCCAGGATGGTGCGCCAGGCGTAGGCCGTCTCGTTGGCGTCGGCCGGCCGCACGACCGACAGCTTGGGGATGGCGCGCAGCGCTGAAAGATGCTCGATCGGCTGATGGGTCGGGCCGTCCTCGCCGAGTCCGACCGAATCGTGGGTCCACACGTAGATGGTGTCGATATCCATCAGCGCGGCCAACCGCACCGCCGGACGCATGTAGTCGGAGAACTGCAGGAACGTGCCGCCGTAGGCGCGGGTGGGGCCATGCAGCACGATCCCGGACAAGATGGCGCCCATCGCGTGTTCGCGAACACCGAAGTGCAAGGTGCGGCCGTACCAGTGCGCGGTGTAGTCCTTGGTCGAAATCGACGGCGGGCCAAAGGAGTCCACACCCTTCATGGTGGTGTTGTTACTGCCAGCCAGATCAGCCGAACCGCCCCACAACTCGGGCAATTTCGGTCCCACCGCGGATAGCACCTCACCCGAAGCGGCGCGGGTGGCCAGCGCCTTGGAACCGGGTTCCCAGTGCGGCATGTCGTCGTCCCAGCCGTCGGGCAGCTCCTCGGCGGTCAACCGGTCCAGCAGTGCCTTGCGTTCAGGTTCGCCTTGCGCCCAGGCGTCGAAGTCGGCCTGCCACTTCTCGTGCGCTTCCTTGCCCCGCTCCACCAGCTTGCGGGTGTGGGCGATGACGTCGTCGCGCACCTCGAACGTCTTGTCGGGGTCGAAGCCGAGGATTTCCTTGACGGCGGCGACCTCGTCGTCGCCCAGGGCCGCGCCGTGCGCCTTACCGGTGTTCATCAGGTTGGGCGCGGGATAGCCGATGATGGTGCGCAGTTCGATGAACGACGGCCGGTCGGTGACGGCCTTGGCGTTGGCGATGGCCTCTTCGATGGCGACGACGTTCTCGCCGCCCTCCACCTTCTGCACGTGCCAGCCGTAGGCCACGTAGCGCGCCGCGGTGTCCTCACAGAGTGCGATGTTGGTGTCGTCCTCGATCGAGATCTGGTTGTGGTCGTAGAACACGATGAGGTTGCCGAGCTGCTGGACCGCGGCCAGCGATGACGCCTCGGAGGTCACCCCTTCTTCGATGTCGCCGTCGGAAGCGATCACAAAGATGAAGTGGTCGAACGGACTCGTGCCCGGGGCGGCATCCGGATCGAACAGGCCACGCTCGTAGCGCGACGCCATCGCCATGCCGACCGCTGACGCCAGCCCCTGGCCCAGCGGACCCGTTGTGATTTCAACGCCTTTGGTGTGCCGAAACTCCGGGTGCCCGGGAGTTTTGGATCCCCAGGTGCGGAGCGACTCGATGTCGGCCAGTTCCAGGCCGAACCCGCCGAGATATAGCTGGATGTACAGCGTCAGGCTGCTGTGCCCGCACGACAGGACGAACCGATCACGGCCCAGCCAGTGCGGGTCGCTGGGATCGTGGCGCATCGTGCGCTGGAACAGGGTGTAGGCCAGTGGGGCAAGGCTCATCGCCGTTCCGGGGTGGCCGTTACCGACTTTTTGGACCGCGTCGGCGGCCAGCACCCGGATGGTGTCGACGGCGTCCGAGTCGATCTCGGACCAGTCGTCGGGGTGGTGTGGTTGGGTCAGCGAGGAGATCTCTTCGAGTGTGGTCACAGACTCAGTCCTTGGGGTCATCGAGCTGATCAAATCCCACCCTAGTGCGGGAGCGCCGGCTTATGCAGTGCAGGTTTTCGGGTACCCGCCGCCGGCCCGTGTGAAAATTACGCGTTGATTGCTGACACTTTGCAAAGAGTCCCGATATCTCGGAAAAATCTGCGAGAACGGACCCTGCGGGCTGGGCACTGCCGGTACGCGGTCTACCATCGTGCGTAGTAGATGCTGCGCGCTGCTGCGACCCCAAGGAGTTATTGCGTGAGCGTTCGCGGGCGCGTCGCGCCGACCCGGGTATCGGGTACGGTGCTGGCTTACCTGGCGCTGACCAAGCCGCGGGTCATCGAACTGCTGGTGGTCACCGCGATCCCCGCGATGCTGCTGGCCGACCGGGGGACCGTTAACCCGCTGCTGATCGTCAACACGCTGATCGGCGGGATGCTGGCCGCCGGAGGCGCCAACACGCTCAACTGTGTGGCTGACGCCGATATCGACAAGGTGATGAAGCGGACCGCGCGCCGGCCATTGGCGCGTGCCGCGGTTTCGACGCGAAATGCCCTGGTGCTGGGCTTGGTGCTCAGCGTCACCTCGTTCTTTTGGCTCTGGTGGACGACGAACCTGCTCTCGGGATTGCTGGCGCTGGCCACCATCGCCTTCTATGTGTTCGTCTACACGCTGTTGCTCAAGCGCCGCACGTCGCAAAACGTGGTGTGGGGTGGTGCGGCCGGGTGCATGCCGGTGATGATCGGCTGGTCGGCTGTCACCGGCACCATCGGCTGGCCGGCGTTGGCGATGTTCGCGATCATCTTCTTCTGGACGCCGCCGCACACCTGGGCATTGGCGATGCGCTATAAGGACGACTACAAACTGGCCGGCGTCCCGATGCTGCCGGCCGTTGCGACCGAGCGTCAGGTCACCAAGCAGATTTTGATCTACACCTGGTTGACGGTGCTGGCGACGCTGGTGCTGACGCTGGCGACCGGCTGGTTATATGCGGCGGTCGCCGTGGCGGCCGGGGTGTGGTTCTTAGCGATGGCCCATCAGTTGTATGCCGGGGTCCGCGCCGGCGAGCCGGTCAAGCCGCTGCGGTTGTTCCTGCAATCGAACAACTACCTGGCGGTGGTGTTCTGCGCGTTGGCGGTCGACTCGGCCATCGCGCTGCCCCACCTGTTCTGAGTCCTGATCGCATCCGCCACACACGTCTCTCCGGCGGACGACTGGCCCTGCAGGTCCTGGTGGGCGCGTGCCGCTTCGGCGAGCGGATCGCGTCCAGCGAGGGCCGGGTCAAATACACCGAACCGGCGGCATTGAGGCGCTCCGGGTCCTTTGCAGCCCGCCCAGCAGGCCGGGACCTAAGTCACCAATCGGCTGCCGAACTGCTCGGATCGCCTCCAAAGGGTTCTCGCCGCTTCACGTACGCGCAACTATTAGACGACGTGTTACATCCTGGATGGTCCGCCGGCGCCCATGCCGCCGCAGCGATTTCGGGCAGGGGGTCCCACAATGAAGCCGGTCACGATCGACCCGCGCTTGCACGACGCTGTGATATTCGATCTCGACAGCGTGGTCGGACGGCCGGGGACTGACGTCTCGGCAATGGCGGCGACCGTCGCGCTGGCACGTAAGCTGCGGGCGGCCGGGGTCGCGACGGCCGCCTATTCGCCGGCCGGCCAGTGTGAACAGGTGCTGGGACCGGCTGGGATCGCCGAATCGTTCACCGTCCGGGTGGACGGCGCCGCCGCGCTGGCAGCCGCCGGCAAGCTGGGTGTGGCTCCGCAGCGGTCGGTCGTAGTCGAAGCCGCCGGTACCGGGTTGGAAGCCGCCTCTAAGGGCGGCTTCGCCGTCGTCATCGGTGTTGGCCACGACGAGGATGCCGGCGAGCTATTGCGATGCGGTGCCGACGTCGTCGTCCCCTATCTCACGCACATCGAGGTCCGCACGGGTGACAAACGCATGTCTCAGCGGCCCAACGCGCTGGATTCCTACGGTCAGCTAGTCGGCATTGTCGCCGGCCGGCAGCCGTTCATCTGTCTGGACTACGACGGCACGTTGTCGGAGATCGTGCCGGACCCCGACGCGGCCACGCTTGTCGACGGCGCGTCCGAGGCACTCGAGCATCTGGCGGCGCAGTGCCCGGTCGCAATACTTTCCGGCCGGGATCTGGCGGATATCCGCGACCGGGTAGGGGTGCCGGGAATCTGGTACGCCGGTAGCCACGGCTTCGAACTGATCGGACCCGACGGCAGTTACCACCAGCACGACGCGACGGCGGCTGCTGTGAGTGCGCTGGAGAACGCGGTCGCCGAGCTGGGCGACGAGCTGAGCCGGATTCCGGGAGCACGCGTCGAGCACAAGCGGTTCGCCGTCGCGGTGCACTACCGCAATGTCGCAGCCGAGCGCGTGGCCGAGGTGATCGCGGCCGTACACCGGCACGGACAACGAGACGGGCTTCGGGTGACTAGCGGCCGCAAGGTCGTTGAGCTGCGGCCGGACATCGACTGGGACAAGGGCACCGCGCTGGCCTGGATCCGGGATCGCATCCCGCAACCGGGGCAGCTGCTGCCGATCTACATTGGCGACGACCTCACCGACGAGGACGCATTCGATGCGATTCGATTCAGCGGCATCGGGATAGTCGTCCAACACGACGAGGATGGTGACCGTCCGACCGCAGCCAGCTTTGCCCTGAGAAGCCCCGCCGAAGTCCGTGACTTCGTCCGCCGCGGCGGCAACTGGCTGGCATACGAGCGCGAGTCATACACCCGCGCTTGGACGTACACGTTCGAGGGCTACGATCCGCAGCAGGAAAAACTGCGCGAAGCGATATGCACCGTCGGCAACGGCCACTTCGCCACCCGCGGCGCCGCACCGGAATCGCATGCCGGTCAAGTGCATTACCCGGGAACCTATGCCGCCGGCGTCTACAACCGGCTTGACGACCTGATCGGCGGCACCCTGACCGACCACGAAAGCCTGGTGAATCTGCCCAACTGGCTTCCACTGACGTTCCGCATCGATGGCGGTGACTGGTTCGACGTCGACGCCGTGACGTTGCTGTCCTACTGTCAGATCCTCGACCTCCGCGGCGCGGTGCTGACACGCGAACTGCGCTTCCGCGATGACGCCGGCCGCACTACCTCGGTGACGCAGCACCGGTTCGTGGCGATGAACCAGGCGCACGTGGCCGCTCTGGAAACCACCATCGTCGCAGAGGACTGGTCGGGCACGATCGAGGTCCGCTCGACACTCGACGGCAACGTCCGTAATTCCCTGGTCGAGCGCTATCGAGATTTGGCCAGCAATCACCTGCAGGGACTGGAAAAGCGTGTGCTGTCAGAGAACTCGGTGTTGATGACGGTCGAGACCACGCAGTCGAAGATCCCGGTGGCGCTGGCCGCGCGGACCAGCTTGTGGCACGGCGACGCGCCGGCGCCGGCGACGTATCGGCTGGTCGACGAACAGTTCGAGGTCGGCCATGAGATTTTCAGCGAGCTGAAACAGGGCCAGACGCTGACCGTGGAGAAGATCGTCACCCTGGTGACCGGGCGTGATGTCGCCACGTCCCATCCGGCCATTGGCGCCGAGCGCAGACTGGGTCGCCAGGGGCGATTCGCCGAGATACGTGACGCCCACATACTCACCTGGGCACATCTGTGGGAACGGCTGTCGATCGAATTCGAGGACCTCGCAGACGAAGTGCGCGTCCTGCGTCTGCATCTGCTGCATCTGCTGCAGACGGTGTCTTACAACAGCGAGGAACTCGATGTCGGGGTACCGGCCCGTGGGCTGCACGGTGAGGCGTACCGCGGGCACATCTTCTGGGACGAGCTATTCATCTTCCCGGTGCTGAACCTGCGACTTCCCACGGTTACCCGGTCGCTGCTCCGATACCGGCATCGCCGCCTGCTGGAGGCACGGCGCGCTGCCAAACTGGCCGGTTACCTCGGTGCGATGTACCCGTGGCAGTCCGGTAGCGACGGACGGGAAGAAAGCCCCCAGCAGCACCTGAATCCGCGGTCCGGCCGGTGGCGGCCTGATCCCAGCCAGCGAGCGCACCACATCGGCATCGCCGTCGCCTATAACGTGTGGCAGTTCTACCAAGTCACCGGGGATCTCGCGTACCTGATCGACTACGGGACCGAGATGCTTGCCGAGATAGCCAGATTCTGGGTCAGCAGAACCACCTACGACCCGCACCGGGATCGTTACAGCATCAACGGTGTCATCGGACCCGACGAATTCCACTCCGGCTACCCGGACCGTCCCTACGACGGGGTGAACAACAACGCGTATACGAACGTGATGGCGGTCTGGGTGATCCTGCGGGCGATCGACGCGCTCGAGCTGATGCCGCTGCCCAACCGGTTGGATTTGCGCGAAACGCTGGGACTGACCGACGAGGAGCTGGAGCAGTGGGACCACGTCAGCCGCCGCATGTTCGTCCCGTTCCACGACGGCGTGATCAGCCAGTTCGAGGGATACGAGGAATTGGCGGAACTGGATTGGGATGCCTACCGGCAGCGCTACGACAACATTCAGCGGCTCGACCGCATTCTTGAAGCCGAGAACGACGACGTCAACCGGTACAAGGCGTCCAAGCAGGCCGACGCGCTGATGCTGCTCTACCTGCTGTCGTCGGACGAACTGGGCGAGCTGCTGGACCGGCTCGACTACCACGCGGATCCTGCCCAGATCCCGGCGATGGTCGACTACTACATCGCCCGCACCTCACATGGGTCGACATTGAGTGGGGTCGTCCACGGATGGGTGCTGGCCCGGGCCAACCGCGACCGTGCGCTGGATTTCTTCCAGCAAGTGCTCAAATCCGATGTCGCCGACATCCAGGGCGGCACCACTTCGGAAGGCATTCACCTGGCTGCGATGGCCGGCAGCGTCGACCTGGTGCAGCGGTGCTTCACCGGCTTGGAGTTCCGCAGCGATCGCATCGTGTTGTCGCCGAACTGGCCGGAACAACTTGGCGTACTGGGCTTCCCGATTCATTACCGCGGCCAACACCTACACCTGTGGATCAGCGGGAGACGTGCGGCGATCAGCGTCGCCCCACACGACGTTCCGCCGGTCGAAGTGGAATGCCGCGGGCGAGTGGAATGGTTGACGCCGGGGAGCGTCGTTTCATTCACCTGAAGCCGGTCTACGGCACCAGCACGATCGAGCCGACCGTCTTACGCCCTTGCAGGTCGTGGTGTGCTTGGGCGGCGTCGGCCAGCGGGTAGTGCTGGCTGACGGTGACGCTGATCGAGCCGGCGGCGATCGCATCGAACAATTCCCCTGCGCGCCAAGCGAATTCCTGTTCGCTACGAGTGAAGTGGGCGAGCATCGGCCGAGTCAGGTAAACCGAACCGGCGGCGTTGAGCCGCTGCGGGTCCACCGGGGGCACCGGTCCGCTGGCGGCGCCGAACAACGCGAGCGTCCCCCGGATAGCGAGGCTGGCCAGGCTGGCGTCGAACGTGCTGGCCCCGACCCCGTCGTATACCGCTGCCACACCCGCACCGTCGGTCAGATCGCGGATGCGCCTGCCGAACTCGCTGGCGTCGTCGCCTGGGTAATCCAGCACATCGGTGGCGCCCGCCTGCTGGGACAGCTCAGCCTTGGCCGGTGTCGACACCGTCGTGATCACCCGAACGCCCAGGCTGGACGCCCACTGCGTCAAGATCAGGCCCACCCCGCCGGCGCCCGCATGCACCAGCACCGTGTCCCCCGGCTGCGCCGGGTAGACCGACTTGATCAAGTAGTGGGCGGTCAACCCCTTCAGCAGCGCCGAGCCCGCCACGTCGAAGTCGACGGCCGGCGGCAGCCGAGCGATTAGAAAGGCCGGCGCGGTGCAGAACTCGGCATAGCCGCCGTTCGCCGCGGCGGTCGCCACGCGATCGCCCACCTGCAGCGTCGTCACACCCTCGCCGACCCCGGCCACCGTGCCGGACACCTCGGTCCCGAGCACGAAGGGCAACTCCCGTGGGTACTGGCCGGACCGAAAGTATGTGTCGATGAAGTTGACGCCGATGGCTTCGGCCTTGATCAACACCTCGCCGGAGCCGGGGGAGGGCTGCGGCTTGTCGACATAGTTCAGGACTTCTGGTCCACCGGTTTCGGCGATTTCTATAGCGTGCATGCTGACTATCATCCGCAGACGTGACGACCGCATGAAGCTGGCCCGCCCCGACATTCGGCATCCCCGGATTGTGCTGGCCGGCTGCCGGCGATCCGTCGAAAGCGATCGCCGTGATAATGACGACGCCGGCCTGGTTCCCGCGCTGCGCAAACGGGGATTGCACGCGCGGTGGTTGCCCTGGGACGACCCGGATACCCTGCGCGCTGACCTGGTCATTCTGCGCGCCACCGCGGACTACACCGAGCGGCAGGATGAATTCCTCGGATGGATCAGACGCGTCTCCAATCTGCTCAACCCGCCCGATGTCGTCGCCTGGAACATCGACAAGAGACACCTGCGTGACCTCGCGAGTGCCGGTGTGCCGCTATTGGGGACCACGACAGAGCCATCGGCCAGCCTCACCGCATTGGTTTTTATCGGTGGTGTGCAATCACACGCCTTCACCGCAGAGCGGGCGGTCGAGCCGGACTTCGAAGTCTGGGAGCTGGGCCACGCCGCTCTGCAGGCCGCTGCCGCTCACGTCGGTATCGGCACAGGAGAGCTGTTGTACGCCCGCATCGACGTGACCGGCGGGCCTGGTGACGCACGACTGGTGGGTCTTGACCTGATCGCGCCGTCGCTGGGCTGGCGGCGATTGGACGCCGGCACCTGCGAGCTTGCCCAGCGCAATTTCGCGCTGGCCGTGGAGTCAGCGTGCGAGCGGCTGGGGCTGGGCCCGCTCTCGCAACCGTTCCCGCATTGAGGCCCATAGCGCCGCGGTGGCCGCTGTGCATGCCGCGGCACCCGCCACGTGGACCGCGACCAGGGCGGCGGGCACGCCGGTGAAGTACTGCGCGGTGCCAACGGCGGCTTGCGCGCACACCAGGACGAGCAGCACGCCCAGCCGCAGCAGGATGGCGCGGGTGGCACCCACCGCCAGCAGCCCGAATCCCATCCCGACCAGCAGCGCCAAATAGGCGACCAGCAGCGACGAGTGCATGTGCACCAGGGTGGCGACCTCGACTTTCAGTCGCGGCACCGTCCGGGTGGGGCTGCGGTCGCCCGCGTGTGGGCCGGCAGCTGTCACCAGCGTGCCGGTGACTAACACCGCGGCCAGATTCACACCGGTCAGCGCGGTCAGCGCGCGCAGCGGCGTGGCCACGCGCTGGCGAACCACCCCGTCGTCGGGCTCGCCGATCTTGACGTAAAGCAGCACCGCCAGCCAGACCATCGTCATCGATGTAAGCAGGTGGATAGCCACCGTCCACCACAACAGACCGGTGCGCACCGTGATACCGCCGATGATGGCCTGCACCACCGTCGACACCGGCATCAGCCACGCGTAGGCCAGGACTTCGGGACGCCTCCGCGCCCGCGTCACGGCCAGCACGGCCAGCGCCGCGGCGATCACCACCGCGAAAGTGATCATCCGGTTGCCGAATTCGACCGCCTGGTGGACACGCGGCACCTCGGCGTGGGCCACCGGGGTGAAGCTGCCCGGAAAGCATTGCGGCCAGGTGGGGCAACCCAGTCCCGACGCGGTGACGCGGACGATCGCGCCGGTGACGGCGATGCCACCCTGGGTGAGGATGACGGCCGCGGCGATGACGCGCTGGACACGCAGACCGGGGTCGGGGAGTAGGTCCACCAACCGCAACAGCACTCGTCCAAGCACCGCCCGATCGTAAGGCACCGAAAACTACGGCCTGTAGTACGGGACCTTAGGTGAACCGGAACCAGCGCCGCGCGGCCAGCGCCGCCAGCGCGCCCCACACCGCCAGGACCACGACCCCGAACCAGTCCACCGACAACGTCATCGCCTGCGACAGCGCCTCGGTCAGCGCACCCGACGGGGTGAGCCGGGCCGCCCACTTGACCGCCGTTGGGATCATGTTCGTCTCGAGGGTCAGCGCGCCGAGCCCGGCGAAGACGAACCACATCAGGTTGGCCACCGCGAGGACGATCTCGGCCCGCAGCGTCCCGCCGAGGAGCAGGCCGAGAGCGGCGAAGCCCGCGGTGCCCAGCGCGATGACGGCTGCGCCCAGCGCCAGGGCCGCCGGCGCCGGTCGCCAGCCGAGCCCAAAGCCGATGGCGCCCAAGATAATTGCCTGCAAGAACACCACGGCGACCACCGCCAGTGACTTGCCGGCGATGATTCCCCAGACCGGCAACGGCGTGGCGCCCAGCCGTTTGAGAGCGCCGTATCGGCGATCGAAGGCGACCGCGATCGCCTGCCCGGTGAATGCGGTGGAGATCACCGCCAGGGCCATGATGACCGGAACGAACGTTGCGGCGCGGTTGTGGCCGAACGAGCCGAACGGCAGCAGGGTGAGCCCGACCAGCAACGTGATCGGGATGAACATGGTCAGCAACAGTTGTTCGCCGTTGCGCAGCAGCAGCTTCAACTCCAGGGTGAACTGGGCGGTGAGCATCCGGGGTACGGCGTTGGGACGCGGGTCGGGGGTGAAGGTGCCTACGGGAAACAGCGGTTCATTTGTTTGCGTCACGAGCGCAACTTCCTGCCGGTGAGGTCCAGGAACACATCCTCGAGGCTGCGTTGCTCGACCCGCATATCGGTGGCGAGCGCGTCAATCTGCGCGCACCAGGCCGTGACGGTCGCCAGCACCTGCGGGTCGACCGGGCCTTCGACCAGATACTCGCCCGGTATCACCTCCGTCGCCTTGTAGTCCTCCGGCAGGGCGGCGGCCAACAGCGACAGATCGAGCCGCGGCGGCGCGGTGAACCGCAACTGGCCTTTGGCGCCGGCGCGCATCAGCTCTGTCGGTGTGCCCGCCGCCACCGTCACCCCGTGGTCGATGATGACCAGCCGATCGGCGAGCTCTTCCGCCTCCTTGAGTTGGTGGGTGGTCAGCACCACCGTCACGCCGTCGCGGCGCAGCGCGTCGATCAGTTCCCAAACCAGCAGCCGGGCATGGGCGTCCATGCCGGCGGTGGGTTCGTCGAGGAACACCAGCTCGGGGCGGCCGACCAGCGCACAAGCCAGCGCGAGTCGTTGCTGCTGTCCGCCGGAGAGCCGTCGATAGGTGGTGCGGGCAGCATCGGTGAGGCCCAAAGTGTCCAGTAGCCACGCCGGGTCCAGCGGGTCGGCAGCGTAGGCGGCCACCAGGTTGAGCATTTCGCCGGCGCGTGCCGCGGGGTACCCGCCCCCGCCCTGCAACATCACCCCGATGCGTGCGCGCAGGCGGGCGTTGTCGGTGATGGGGTCCAGCCCGAGCACCTCTATCGTGCCGGCGTCCGGGCGTACGAAGCCCTCGCACATCTCGACCGTCGTCGTCTTGCCGGCGCCGTTGGGGCCCAGCAAGGCCAGCACCTCGGCGGCATGAACATCCAAATCGAGGTTGGAGACGGCCTCGACAACGGACCCGGCCGACCCGTATCGCTTGCTGACCCCGCGTAGCCGCACCACCGTTTCGGGTGTTTGGGGCACCGAGCTCACGTGGAATCAGCGTAGGCGTCAGGTGCCGCGGCCGGCCGGGGGGTCTCAGGTGTCTCGGGGGCCGGCACTGTAGCGACGACCGTTTGGTCATTCGGTTCCTGGTCCTCGGCTCGGAGTCGCCGCCACGGCAAGCGGGTGTACGTCATCGCGATGAGCACCACCACGATGACGGTGCTGGCCAGGGTGGCGTCCAGAATTTGAAACAGCGCGAAACGGTCGCCGTTTGCCGTCGGGCCGAAGATGCCGACCACGAGGGTGATGACGATCGCCGCGACCCGGAATCCGGGGCGGGTTGCCCAGGCGGCCAGCGGAATGATGGCCCACAGCAGGTACCAGGGCTGTACGACCGGAAACAGCAGCACGGTGACGCCCAGCGCGACCCCCAGACCGCCGATCGGGTGTAACCGGCCGCGGAAGACGGCCAGCAGCAGCCAGCCCACCATGACCGTGATGATGAGCACACCGATGCCACGAGTCAGCCCCAGAATCGCGGTGGTGTGATCGCCGAGGCCCAGCAGAATCCCCACCTGCCCGGTGCCGAGCGCCAGCAGCGTCGGTGGCGACATCCAGCTGCGCACCACGTTGGCGGTCCCGAGCGTGTCGATCCAGCCGAATCCGAGCCCGCTGGCCCAGCCGACGATGGCCATCACCGCCAACGACAACGCCGCCATGGCGCCGCCCGCCAGCAGTAGTGCTTTCAGGGTGCCCCCGCAGCGGTAGGCCAACGCCACCGTGACAAAACCCAGCGCCAGTAGCGACGGCAGCTTCACCTGCGACGACAGCGTGATCAGGATCGCGCCCGCAAGCAGCATGCCCAACGGCTCCCAATCCGGGCCCGGCCGCCAGGACGTAGGCATCAGTCGCGGCGAATCGATACCGCGCAGCGCGAATTCGGCGCCGGCCAGCATCAGGCCGAGCATCAGTGCCTCGTTATGGATGCCGGCGACCAGGTGCATGATCAGCAGCGGATTGGCCGCACCCAGCCACAGCGCGCTGACCTCGGCGACGCCGCAGCGCCGGGCCAACCGTGGGGTTGCCCACACGATCAGGCCCACGCCGATCAGCACCACGACCCGGTGACACAGCACGGCCGCGACGATGTTCTCCCCGGTCAAGGCCGAGATCCCGCGCCCGATCCACAAGAACAGCGGGCCGTAGGGCGCCGGCGTCTCTCGCCACAGGCTGGGGACCGACAGCGTGAACACGTGGGACAGGCCGAGCCCGGACGCCGGACCCACCCGGTAGGGGTCGAGTCCCTCTACGGAAATCTGGCTCTGCGCCAGGTAGGAGTAGACGTCCTTGCTGTACATCGGCGGCGCGATCAACAGCGGCAGCATCCACAGCATCAGGGTGCGGTCCAGGTCGCCGCGCGACATCCGCCGGCTGCCCAACGCGAACCTGCCCAGCATCAGCCAGGCCAGCGCCATCATGACCGCCCCGGTCGTCGTCATCGTCAACGACACGGTCTGGATCCGTGACGGCAAATTGAGCAACCGCACCCCGAACGTGGGGTCCTGGACGACGGGCCGTGCCCCGGCACCCAGGGCGCCGATCCCCATCAGCATGGTCCCGGTGGCACCGAACAGGCGGGTGTGTCTGAGCGCGGTGAGCTCGGTATCGGTCAGCGGCGAACCCACTGCTTGCTCGTCGCCATGCAAACTGGCGATCGACGAGCTCAGCGTATGGTGGCGGGCTGCCATCTTCAGCAGCGTAGCGGCACGTCACGAATCGCCGGCGGTGTGACCAGCGCAACGCCCTCAGAGGGGACCCTTGCTGGACCGATCCGCCGAATTGCGTCACACTGGTGTTGTGAAAATCCCCGCGGTCTCTGCGCCGGCTGCTGCCGCTTCCGGGTTGGCTGCTGCCGCAGTGCCCGGCTCGGTGCCCGATGGGCAGACCCGCCGCGCCATCGTGCGCTTACTCGTGGAGTCCGGATCGATCACCGCCGGTGAAATCGGTGACCGCCTGGGCTTGTCGGCCGCCGGCGTAAGGCGTCATCTCGACGCGCTGATCGAGGCGGGCGATGCCGAGTCCACGGCCGCTGCGGCATGGCAGCAGGTGGGACGCGGACGGCCCGCCAAGCGCTACCGGCTGACCGCGGCCGGCCGGGCCAAGCTCGACCATGCCTACGACGACTTGGCGGCCGCGGCCATGCGGCAACTGCGCGAAATCGGCGGTGAGCGCGCGGTTCAGACGTTCGCTCGGCAGCGGATCGACGCCATTCTGGCCGATGTTGCTGCAGCCGACAGCGCGGCGGACGCCGATGTCGAGGCGGCCGCCGAGCGGATCGCCAGTGCGCTGACCAAAGCCGGCTATGTGGCTACCACGGCGCGGGTCGGCGGGCCGATCCACGGTGTGCAGATCTGCCAGCATCACTGCCCGGTGTCCCATGTCGCCGAGGAGTTTCCCGAGCTTTGCGATGCCGAGCAGCAGGCCATGGCCGAGGTGCTGGGGACTCACGTGCAGCGGTTGGCGACCATCGTCAATGGCGACTGCGCCTGTACTACCCACGTGCCTCTTACACCGGCGCCCAGCCCGCGCCGAAACACCACGAGCATCAAAGGAGCGTCCGCATGACACTCACGCCAGAGGCTACAAAGACTCCTGTCGAGCCGTTGACCCAGCAAGAGGCGATCGCCTCGCTGGGTACGTACGGCTACGGCTGGGCGGACTCCGACGTCGCGGGCGCCGGCGCGCAGCGCGGGCTCTCCGAAGAGGTTGTCCGCGACATCTCTTCGAAGAAAAGTGAGCCGGAGTGGATGCTCAACATCCGGCTCAAGGCGCTGCGCACGTTCGACAAGAAGCCGATGCCGAAATGGGGCGCCAACCTCGACGGCATCCACTTCGACAACATCAAGTACTTCGTGCGCTCCACCGAGAAGCAGGCCGCAAGCTGGGACGAGTTGCCCGAAGACATCCGCAACACCTACGACCGGCTGGGCATCCCGGAAGCAGAGAAGCAGCGGCTGGTGTCGGGTGTCGCCGCGCAGTACGAATGCCTGGCAGGCGAAACCTTAGTGTGGACCGCCAACCGCGGGCAGGTCCCGATCAAGGAGATCGAGTTCGGCGATCGGGTGTTCGCTTACGACGAGGATGCCGAGCGTTTTGTTGTGGCGCCCGTTCGGGCGTCGGCGCAGACCGACACCCGGCTGACCTACGCAGTAAAGACGACACGGCGCAGCATCCGCGCGACCGACAACCACCCGATGCTGGTTTTGCGTGACGAGCGCAAAGAGGGTCGTCAGCGCAGTCGGTATGCGCGGCGGTGGGTGACTGTCGGCGAGATCAAGCCGGGCGACTTCATCGCAGTACCACGGACTGTCCCCGATTTCGGTGTGGCGGCTGAACTTTCGAGTATCGTCGGTTTGACCGCTCCTGCTGTGAGCTCCGTCGACCTGATGTGGCTGCTGGGCTTGTACATCGGTGACGGCAATCTGCACCTCTCGACGAGGACCTACCGCGTCCAGTTCGCAGTTCCCGCCATGGATGTCGAGTTGCGGGCCGAACTAACTCGGGTCGTCAAAGAACTGTTCGGGCTGCGCTGCATCGAAGCTGACGGCTACCGCGTGGTCGTGAACTCCAAGGCGCTGACCGAGTGGATCGTAGCGCTGGGCTTCGGCGGAGTGTCGTTGACCAAGCGGGTGCCGGACTGGGTCTTCGGGTTGCCCGTTGAGCAACGCCTGGCATTCCTCGGTGGCTGGGTCGACGCCGACGGCTACGTCCAGCCCGAGCGCAGCGGCTCGGTGATGCTGACATGCGCCAATGAGGCGTTGCTGGGCCAAGCCCGCGAGCTGGCCGAACTGTCCGGACTTCGCGCGGGTGGGCCGTGGTCGTTTACTCAGCCTTATCGGCACGCTCCGGAGCGCATGCAGATCGCCTGGCGACTGGGCATTTCCGGTGACTTCGAGCGCCTCGGGTGCCGCAACCAGAAGCGGACGGATCGCTTCGGGCGTCGCCGCTACTTGCATTCGTCCAACGCCGCGCATGGGACGACGATCCGGGCGCACACCAACGAATGGCTCGGCTTCGAGCGGGTCAAGTCGGTCGAGCCGCATACGGTCGAGCCGGTGTATGACATCGAGGTGGACGGGCCGCACAACTTCGTCGCTGAGGGCCTTGTGGTGCACAACTCCGAGGTGGTTTACCACCAGATCCGTGAAGACCTGGAAGCCCAGGGCGTCATCTTCCAGGACACTGACACGGCGCTGCGTGAGCACCCCGACATCTTCAAGCAGTACTTCGGCACCGTGATCCCGGCCGGGGACAACAAGTTCTCCGCGCTGAACACCGCGGTGTGGAGTGGCGGATCGTTCATCTACGTCCCGCCGGGCGTGCACGTCGACATCCCGCTGCAGGCCTACTTCCGGATCAACACCGAGAACATGGGCCAGTTCGAGCGGACGCTGATCATCGCCGACGAAGGCTCTTATGTGCACTACGTCGAGGGCTGTACTGCGCCGATCTACAAGTCGGACTCGCTGCACTCGGCGGTGGTGGAGATCGTCGTGAAACCCCATGCGCGCGTGCGCTACACCACCATCCAGAACTGGTCGAACAACGTCTACAACCTGGTCACCAAGCGGGCCCGTGCCGAAGCGGGCGCCACCATGGAGTGGGTCGACGGCAACATCGGGTCCAAGGTGACCATGAAGTACCCCGCGGTCTGGATGACCGGCGAGCACGCCAAGGGTGAGGTGCTGTCGGTGGCGTTCGCCGGCGTAGACCAGCACCAGGACACCGGCGCCAAGATGCTGCACCTGGCGCCGAACACGTCGAGCAACATCGTGTCGAAGTCGGTGGCCCGCGGCGGCGGTCGCACCTCCTACCGCGGCCTGGTGCAGGTGAACAAGGGCGCCCACGGGTCGCGTTCCAGTGTGAAATGCGATGCGCTGCTGGTCGATACGATCAGCCGCAGCGATACGTATCCGTATGTCGACATCCGCGAGGACGACGTCACGATGGGCCACGAGGCCACCGTGTCGAAGGTCAGCGAGAACCAGCTGTTCTACCTGATGAGCCGTGGTCTGACCGAGGACGAGGCCATGGCGATGGTGGTGCGCGGCTTCGTCGAGCCGATCGCCAAGGAACTGCCGATGGAGTACGCGCTGGAGCTCAACCGGCTGATCGAGCTGCAGATGGAGGGCGCGGTCGGATGACCGCTGAGAATTTGACCTCCGCTTTGGAAAAGCCGCCGGAGGGATCCTCACTTACCGCACTGAATAAGGGAGAGCTGTTCTCCTCCTTCGACGTCGACGCGTTTGAGGTTCCGCACGGCCGCGACGAGATCTGGCGGTTCACCCCGCTGCGGCGGCTGCGTGGTCTGCACGACGGCTCGGCGCCGGCCAGTGGTAGGGCACAGATCAGTGTCAGCGAACAGCCGGGCGTGCAAACCGAGACCGTCCGCCGTGGCGACCAACGCCTCGGACAGGGCGGTATTCCCACCGACCGTGTTGCGGCCCAAGCATTTTCGTCGTTCAACTCCGCGACGCTGGTCACCGTCGGGCGGGACACGCAGATCGCCGAGCCGGTCAACATCACCGTGACCGGGCCCGGCGAAGGCGCGGTCGCCTACGGGCATCTGCAGATCAGGGTCGAGGAGCTCGGCGAAGCGGTCGTGGTCATCGACCACCGGGGGAGCGGAACCTACGCCGACAACGTGGAATTCATCGTCGACGACGCCGCCCGGCTCACCGTGGTGTGGATCGCCGACTGGGCCGACGACATGGTTCACGTCAGCGTCCACCACGCCCGCCTGGGCAAGGACGCGGTGCTGCGGCATGTCACCGTCACGCTGGGCGGTGAGGTGGTGCGGATGTCAGCCAACGTGCGATTCTGTAGCCCCGGCGGGGACGCCGAACTGCTGGGCCTGTATTTTGCCGACGACGGCCAGCACCTCGAATCACGGCTGCTGATCGACCATGCGCAGCCAAACTGCAAGTCCAACGTGCTCTATAAGGGCGCGCTGCAAGGAGATCCGGCCTCCGCACTGCCCGACGCGCACACCGTCTGGGTGGGCGACGTACTGATCCGCGCCGACGCTACCGGCACCGACACCTTCGAGGTCAACCGCAATCTGGTGCTCACCGATGGCGCGCGTGCCGACTCGGTGCCCAACTTGGAGATCGAGACCGGCGAGATCATCGGCGCCGGACATGCCAGTGCCACCGGACGTTTCGACGACGAGCAACTGTTCTACCTTCGCTCTCGCGGCATCCCCGAAGAGCAGGCCCGCCGGCTGGTGGTCCGCGGCTTCTTCGGCGGGATCATCTCCCAAATCGCGGTGCCCGAGGTACGGGAACGCTTGACCGCAGCCATCGAGCACGAACTGGAAATCACGGAGAAGACAACAGCCTCATGACGACTCTGGAAATCAAAGACCTGCACGTCAGCGTTGATAACCCCAACGCCGTCGAAGGGGACCGCGAGATCCCCATCCTCCACGGCGTCGACCTGACCGTGAAATCCGGTGAGACGCATGCGCTGATGGGCCCCAACGGCTCCGGCAAGTCTACGCTGTCCTATGCCATCGCGGGTCACCCGAAATACCGGGTGACTTCGGGATCCGTCACGCTGGACGGCGCGGACGTGCTGGAGATGAGCATCGACGAGCGCGCGCGGGCCGGACTGTTTCTGGCCATGCAATATCCCGTCGAGGTGCCCGGCGTGTCGGTGTCGAACTTCCTGCGTTCAGCGGCGACCGCGATCCGCGGCGAGGCACCCAAGCTGCGGCTCTGGGTGAAAGAGGTCAAGGCGGCGATGACTTCGCTCGAGATCGACCCGGCCTTCGCTGAGCGCAATGTCAACGAGGGTTTCTCCGGTGGCGAAAAGAAGCGCCACGAGATCCTGCAGCTGGAACTGCTCAAGCCCAAGATCGCCATCCTGGACGAGACCGACTCCGGATTGGACGTCGACGCGTTGCGAGTGGTCAGCGACGGTGTCAACCGTTATGCCGAATCCGAGCACGGCGGCGTCCTGCTGATCACGCACTACACCCGAATCCTGCGCTACATCCATCCGGAATACGTGCACGTGTTCGTCGGCGGGCGCATCGCCGAATCGGGTGGGCCGGAACTGGCCGACGAACTCGAGGAGAACGGCTACGTACGGTTCACCCAAGCGGCAGCCGCAGGAGCCTGACCATGACGATCTCGGTGAGCCGCCCGACCAGGTCCGGCCTCAGGCTGGACGTGGCCGCGATCCGGGCCGATTTCCCGATCCTGAGCCGCATCATGCGCGGCGGAAATCAGTTGGCCTACTTGGATTCCGGGGCGACATCGCAGCGCCCGCTGCAGGTGCTCGACGCTGAGCGGGAGTTTCTGATCACGTCCAACGGCGCGGTGCATCGCGGTGCGCATCAGCTGATGGAAGAGGCCACCGACGCCTACGAGCAGGGTCGTGCCGACGTCGCGGCGTTCGTCGGCGCCGACGCCGACGAGTTGGTCTTCACCAAGAACGCCACCGAGTCGCTCAACCTGGTGGCATACGCGCTGGGCGACAACCGGTTCGACCGGGCCGTGGGAGCAGGTGACGTCATTGTCACCACCGAGCTCGAGCACCACGCCAACCTGGTTCCGTGGCAAGAGCTCGCCCGCCGCACCGGCGCCACCTTGCGCTGGTATGGCGTGACCGACGAAGGCCGTATCGACCTGGACTCGCTGCAACTCGATGACCGCGTGAAAGTCGTTGCATTCAGCCATCACTCCAACGTCACCGGTGCGCTGGCACCGGTGGCCGAACTGGTCGCCCGGGCCAAGGCGGTGGGTGCGTTGACCGTGCTGGACGCTTGCCAATCGGTACCGCACCAGCCGGTCGACTTCCACGCGCTCGAGGTGGATTTCGCCGCGTTTTCCGGGCATAAGATGCTGGGCCCCAACGGCATCGGTGTGCTATACGCTCGCCGCGAGCTGTTGTCGGCCATGCCGCCGTTCCTCACCGGTGGGTCGATGATCGAGACGGTGACCATGGAAGCCTCCACCTACGCGCCCGCGCCGCAACGGTTCGAGGCCGGTACGCCCATGACCTCCCAGGTCGTCGGATTGGGCGCGGCGGCAAGCTATCTCGGCGCCATTGGCATGGACGCCGCCGAAGCGCACGAACGCGAACTGGTGGCCGCGACCATTGACGGTCTGTCCAGCATTGACGGCGTGCGCATTCTCGGGCCGACATCGATGGAGAACCGCGGCTCGCCGGTGTCGTTCGTTGTCGACGGGGTGCACGCGCACGATGTCGGGCAGGTGCTCGACGACGACGGCGTCGCGGTGCGAGTCGGGCATCACTGCGCGTTGCCGCTGCACCGCCGGTTCGGCCTGGCCGCGACCGCTCGGGCGTCGTTCGCCGTGTACAACACCGCCGACGAGGTCGAACGATTAGTGGCCGGCGTGCGGCGCTCCCTGGACTTCTTCGGGAGAGCATGAACGTGCGCCTGGAGCAGATTTATCAGGACGTGATCCTCGATCACTACAAGCATCCGCAACACCGGGGGCTGCGGGAGCCGTTCGGTGCGCAGGTCTACCACGTCAACCCGGTCTGCGGTGACGAAGTGACACTGCGGGTCACGTTGTCCGAGGATGGTGAACGCGTCGCGGACGTCTCCTATGACGGGCAAGGCTGTTCGATCAGCCAGGCTGCGACCTCGGTGCTCACCCAGCAGGTGATCGGTCAGAGCGTGCCGGAGGCGCTCAAGACCATCACCGCATTCACTGAGATGGTGTCCTCACGCGGCACCGTCGAGGGTGACGAGGATGTCCTGGGCGACGGAGTCGCGTTCGCCGGAGTGGCCAAATACCCGGCCCGGGTGAAATGCGCGTTGCTGGGATGGATGGCTTTCAAAGACGCACTGGCGCAAGCCAGTACGGCCTTCGAGGAGGTTGGAGATGAGCGAGACCGCCGCACCGGATGACGAGTTGCTTGCCGACGTCGAGGAGGCGATGCGCGACGTCGTCGACCCCGAACTGGGCATCAACGTCGTCGATCTGGGACTGGTCTATGGCCTGAACGTCGAGGAAGGCGAGGAAGGAACCATCGCCCTGATCGACATGACGTTGACGTCGGCGGCCTGCCCACTGACCGATGTCATCGAAGACCAGTCGCGTAGCGCGCTCGTCGGCGCCGGTCTGGTCGACGACCTGCGGATCAACTGGGTCTGGAACCCGCCGTGGGGCCCGGACAAGATCACCGACGACGGCCGCGAACAACTGCGTGCCCTCGGCTTCACCGTCTGACCGGTTCGCACAAGCGGATTAAGTCCCCCAGCCTCTAGAGATGAAAAGGGAGATGGGGGAGGTGAAGATGGGGGTGGTGTCCCCCGCCCATCGGCGGGCACGCTTGCAGGCTGATCATCGTCGCTTGCAGCACTCCCTCACTTTCGGTTCCCTGAGCTCCCATGCATCTGCCGTGCGCGATCGCTTGGGTATTGGTAACCGTCTGCTTTTTGTAGGAGGTCGTGTTAGCGACGGTCACCGTGGTAGGAGTGGTCTGACCGCCCGCCCCGATGCCGTTGACCGAAATCGTGTTACCTGAAACCGCGGCGACTGTGCCGTAAAAGCCGGCGGGCGGCGGGCACTGGCCGTCGGTGGCCGGGGTGACCGTCACGGATTCCGCAGTGATCGCAGTACCTGTGGGGGCGCTCTGTTGGGTAGCACGTACGTTGACACAGCTGCCAGGGGTGACGTCGCTCAGCCGGGCCGGGGCGACCTCCACGACCCTTGTCGACGGGGCGAAGTCAACCGTCGCGCCCCCGTTTCGCGTCCTGAGCCCGATGGCGTTGCCCGACACCGACTCGACCAGTCCCTCAACGTAGTCCTTGCCCACGGCCGGTGGTGGAGGCGCCGGAGGCGGTGCTGCGCTTGGTGCTGAGCTCGGTGGGATTGCCAATACGGTGCGTTTTCCGGTGCTGTTGCTCGACGCGTTGTGCGAAGGGCCGCACATAGCGACGCACAAAGTGATGACAGCGACGACGGCGACGATCGCGAGTTGAGTCGGTCGAGGTTTCACCGAGATGGCAGGCACCGACACTTCTCCGATCGCGCGTTTCGCCGTCGCACGGGGATACCCGCTGCGAGCGCGGTTCTCACCAACGCCTTCTACTGTGTGATGCCTCTCACCGGTGCCTGGAGCGCGAGCGCGATCAACGACCCTGGCCGGGCGGCGTGGGCTTGCCCCCGCATTTGCCGTCATTGGCCGGTCGCACGTTGATGCTCGTCGCCTGCAGCGTGCCGCCGTTGTCCACGGTTCCGCGCGCGACGTTTCTCCAATCGTTGGGATGGGCCCAGTGTGTAATCCGGCCCGTCAGAACGCGTCTTCGGAAACGCGCATGATCTCGTCGTCGATGGACTCGATCACTTTGCGCAGGGACGTCAGCTTCGGGAGCATGTTCTTGGCGAAGAACGCCGCGGTCGCGATTTTGCCCTGATAGAAGCCTTCGTCGCTCGTCGACGGCGCGCCCGCCAGCGCGGCATGCGCAATACCGGCTTGCACCAGCAATCTCCAGCCGATGAGCAGATCGCCGACCGCGAGCAGGTAGCGCACCGATCCGAGCCCCACCTTGTAAATTTCGGTGGGGTGTTGCGCGGCGGACATGAGGTATCCGGTCAAGGCGCCCGTCATCGCCGTGACGTCGTCGAGCGCGGTCTGCACCAGCTGAGCCTGCGGTTTCAGCGCCTCATCACAGGTATCGATGGTGTGACTGATCTGAGCTGTCACAAACTGCAGGGCCTGGCCCCGGTCTCGGACGATTTTGCGGAAGAAGAAATCCAGCGCCTGGATGGCCGTGGTGCCCTCGTAGAGCGAATCGATCTTGGAATCACGGATGTACTGCTCGAGCGGATAGTCGGTCAGGAAGCCAGAGCCGCCCAGCGTCTGTAGCGACTCGGTCAGGACTTCGTAGGCCCGTTCGGAGCTCACTCCTTTGACGATCGGCAGCAGTAGGTCGTCTATGCGGTGCGCCATGTCGTGATCTGCATTCGAAACATGTTGTGCCACAGCGTCTTCCTGATGCGCCGCGGCATACATGTAGAGCGCCCGCAGCCCCTCGGCGTAGGCCTTCTGGGTCATCAGGCTGCGACGCACGTCGGGGTGATGGATGATCGTGACGCGCGGAGCGGTCTTGTCGGCCATCTGGGTGAGTTCTGCACCCTGCACGCGCTCTTTGGCGAAAGCCAGCGCGTTGAGGTACCCCGTCGATAGGGTGCCGGCGGCCTTCACGCCAATGGTCATGCGCGCGTGCTCGATCACCGTGAACATCTGCGCGATTCCGTTGTGCACGCCGCCGACCAAGTAGCCAACAGCGGGCACATCCGTTGCACCGAAAGTCAATTCGCACGTGGGGGAGGACTTGATACCCATCTTGTGTTCCAGCCCGGTGACGAAAACCCCATTGCGGGGCCCAAGTTCGAACGTGTCCGGGTCGAAGAGGTATTCGGGCACGTAGAACAAGCTCAACCCTTTGGTACCCGGACCAGCGCCCTCGGGCCGGGCCAACACCAGGTGGAAGATGTTCTCAGCGGTATTGCCCACGTCTCCACCGGAAATGAACCGCTTGACGCCCTCGATGTGCCAGGTGCCATCGGGTTGTTCGATGGCCTTGGCGCGGCCCGCACCGACGTCGGAGCCGGCATCGGGTTCGGTGAGCACCATGGTGGCCTGCCAGCCGCGC
Source organism: uncultured Actinomycetota bacterium (assembly GCA_963784665.1). Taxonomy (GTDB): domain Bacteria; phylum Actinomycetota; class Actinomycetes; order Mycobacteriales; family Mycobacteriaceae; genus Mycobacterium. Next base: position 37,482 of record CAWASA010000006.1, on the reverse strand, counting down.
TCTACGCCCTCCGCCGCCCAGCGCCGCTGCTCATCGTTGCCCTCGACGTAAAGCGCCCGAGCCAGGAAAGGGCCCAGATTGAAGAAGTTCGCGGAGGGATTGGCGCAAATGATCATTTCGTTGACCGCCCATGCCAGCGGCGGCGGCGCCGGCATGCCCCCGATCTCTTCGGGCAGGCCCAGCCGCCACCAGCCGGCCTCTCTGATCGCTTGCACCGTTTTGGCCAACTCCGGCGGCACGCTGATGGTGTGGGCGGCCGGGTCGAATACGGGTGCGTTGCGGTCGGCGAAGGCGAAGGATTCGGCGACCGGCCCGTCGGCCAGGCGAGCGGCTTCGGCCAATATTGTTCGGATCGTTTCCTCGTCGAGGTCGCTGTAGCGTCCGGTGCCGAGGACAGCGCCTACATCGAGAACCTCGAACAGGTTGAACTCGAGATCACGGACATTAGCGATGTAGTGGCCCAACGCGATTCCCTCACTGGTCCCTTGAGACGGCGGATCATCAGCCCACAGTCTGTCGGACGTGGGAAAACGTACGCAACCGTAACCTTTCGGACCCACCGGCGGGTTACGCGTCGGTGTCGCGGGGCGCTGCTGGCCGCGGCGGTCGGCGGTCATGCGCCCGGTGACCAACCGGTCTTGGCGGGAGGCGGCATTGCCGGGCGCTGAGGGCCAGGCGGCCCACCGGGGAACACCACGTCAGCTCCCCGCGTTAGAGCAAATGTGACAACACTTGATCTCACCGCTGAGAAGTTCAACGAAACCATCGAGAGCAACGACATCGTGCTCGTCGACTTCTGGGCGTCTTGGTGCGGACCATGCCGCCAGTTCGGGCCGACTTTCCAGGCTTCGTCGGAGAAACATCCCGACATCGTGCACGCCAAAGTCGACACCGAAGCCGAACAACAGCTGGCAGCAGCCGCCCAAGTCCGCTCCATCCCCACGCTGATGGCCTTCAAGAACGGCAAGCTGCTGTTCAATCAGGCCGGAGCGCTGCCGCCGACGGCCCTGGAGGACCTGGTGCAGCAAATCAGGGCCTTCGACGTCTCGGAAGTTTAGGGCGGCCGAGGCCGGGCCGGCCGAAGAGGCCTGACAGCGCGCTGCGCGCGGGCCAGCAGATAGCTACGCGCTACCTTGCATGGGTGAGTCTGGTACTGGTAGAGCACCCGCGGCCCGGCGTCGCGCTGATAACCCTCAATCGGCCCGAGCGGATGAACTCCATGGCGTTCGACGTCATGGTCCCGCTCAAGGAGGCCCTCGAGCAGGTCACCTACGACAACTCCGTGCGCGTGGTCGTGCTGACCGGGGCCGGTCGAGGGTTCTCCTCGGGCGCCGATCACAAGTCCGCGGGGACGGTGCCCAACGTCGACGGGCTGACCCGCCCGACGTATGCGCTGCGCTCCATGGAGCTTCTCGACGACGTCATCCTGATGCTGCGGCGGTTACACCAACCGGTGATCGCCGCGGTCAACGGCGCGGCCATCGGCGGTGGGCTGTGCCTGGCGCTGGCCGCCGATATCCGGGTGGCCTCGACCAGCGCTTACTTTCGCGCTGCCGGCATCAACAACGGGCTGACCGCCAGCGAACTGGGGCTGAGTTACCTCTTGCCCAGGGCTATCGGGGCGTCCCGGGCGTTCGAGATCATGCTGACCGGTCGCGACGTCACCGCCGAGGAGGCCGAGCGCATCGGGCTGGTGTCCTGTCAGGTCCCCGAAGGGCAGCTGTTGGATACCTGCTATGCCATCGCCGCGCGGATGGCGGCGTTCTCGCGGCCGGGAATCGAGTTGACCAAGCGCACACTGTGGAGTGGACTAGACGCCGGTAGCCTGGAAGGGCACCTGCAAGCCGAAGGCTTGGGACAGCTGTTCGTTCGTCTGCTCACCGCCAACTTCGAAGAAGCGGTTGCCGCGCGCGCCGAGAAGCGCCCGCCGGTGTTCACCGACGACAAGTAACGACCTGCAAGGAGAGCGATCGTGATCACGGCTACGGACCTCGAGGTCCGCGCTGGTGCGCGCATCTTGCTCTCACCCGACGGCCCCGACCTGCGCGTGCAGCCCGGCGACCGGATCGGCCTGGTCGGGCGCAACGGCGCGGGCAAGACCACGACCCTGCGCATCCTGGCGGGGGAAAGCGAACCGTATGCCGGATCGGTCATCCGCGCCGGAGAAATCGGTTATCTGCCACAGGATCCCAAAGAGGGCGATCTGGATGTGCTGGCCCGCGACCGGGTGCTGTCGGCTCGCGGATTGGACGTACTGCTCACCGACCTGGAGAAGCAGCAGGCGTTGATGGCCGAGGTCGCCGACGACGACGCCCGCGACCGCGCGATCCGTCGCTATGGGCAGCTGGAGGAGCGATTCGTCGCGTTGGGCGGCTACGGCGCCGAAAGCGAAGCCAGCCGCATCTGTGCAAGCCTGGGGCTGTCGGAACGGGTGCTGACGCAGAAACTGCGCACACTGTCCGGTGGCCAGCGCCGCCGGGTGGAGCTGGCGCGCATCCTGTTCGCCGCTTCCGAAAGCGGCGCAGGTTCAGCGACCACGTTGCTGCTCGACGAGCCGACCAACCACCTCGACGCGGATTCGCTTGGCTGGCTCCGGGATTTCCTGCGGTCACACACCGGCGGGCTGGTGCTCATCAGCCACAACGTCGAGCTGCTCGCCGATGTCGTCAACCGGGTGTGGTTTCTGGACGCCGTGCGCGGCGAGGTCGACGTCTACAACATGGGCTGGCAGAAGTACCTGGACGCCCGGGCCACCGACGAGCAGCGTCGCCGCCGGGAACGCACCAACGCCGAACGCAAGGCCGCCGCGTTGCGCACCCAGGCCGCCAAGCTGGGGGCTAAGGCCACCAAAGCCGTTGCGGCGCAGAACATGTTGCGCCGTGCCGATCGGATGATGGCCGCACTCGACGAGGAGCGGGTTGCCGACAAAGTGGCCCGGATCAAGTTTCCCACCCCCGCCGCGTGCGGGCGCACGCCGCTGGTGGCCGCAGGCCTGAGCAAGTCGTACGGGTCGCTTGAAGTGTTCAGCGGCGTCGATCTGGCTATCGACCGCGGCTCGCGGGTGGTCGTGCTGGGACTCAACGGCGCCGGCAAGACCACGCTGCTGCGATTGCTGGGCGGCGTCGAGAACCCCGACGCCGGAGGCCTTGAGCCCGGACACGGTTTGCGGATCGGCTATTTCGCGCAGGAGCACGACACGCTCGACAGCGACGCGACCGTCTGGCAGAACATCCGGCACGCCGCCCCCGACTCCGGCGAACAGGAGCTGCGCGGCCTGCTCGGCGCGTTCATGTTCAGCGGTCCGCAACTCGACCAACCGGCGGGCACGCTGTCCGGCGGTGAGAAAACCCGGCTTGCGCTGGCCGGTTTGGTGGCGTCCACGGCGAACGTCCTGCTGCTCGACGAACCCACCAACAACCTCGATCCCGCCTCGCGCGAACAAGTGCTCGACGCGCTGCGCAGCTATCAAGGCGCGGTGGTGTTGGTGACGCACGACCCCGGGGCGGCCGAGGCCCTCGACCCGCAACGGGTGGTGCTGTTGCCCGACGGCACGGAGGACTATTGGTCAGACGAGTACCGGGATCTCATCGAGCTGGCCTGACTTAGTCACTTGCCCGCAGGTGATTCGGCCAAATCGGCCCGCGGCCGACACCGGGTTCTTACTCTAGGTGCTTGCGATCGTGTTCAAGCGCGGAGGGGCCCCATGAAAAGGACAGTGCAAAAGTCGAAAAAGACGCGCGAGCAGTTGTTGCACGAGCTACGCAATGCCTACGAGAGCGGAGCCAGTATTCGCAGTCTGGTTGCCTCCACCGGCAGGTCGTACGGATCGGTTCACAGCATGCTGCTTGAGTCGGGTACCACGATGCGCGGCCGCGGCGGGCCCAACCACACCTCCAGGTCGGTGCGAGTGTAGCGTCACTGCGAAATCATGTCCCCTCATTCGCAGTGGCGCTACACTCGCGGATCAGAATCCTTGCGGCGCAACGAGTTTTCCACCAGGTCGAGGACGGCGGAGAGCCGTTGCGGATCTTCGCCGGATGCCAGCCGGGCCACCAAGCCGTCGAGAACCAACTCCAGGTAGCACTGCAATACGTCGCCGGGAACGTCGTCGCGCACCCGGTGTGCCTCCTTCTGCCGACGCAGCCGCTCCGTCGTCGCCGCCGCCAGCTCCGCGGAACGCTCCGCCCATCCGCGGCTGAACGCGGGGTCGTTGCGCAGCTTGCGCGCGATCTCCAACCTGGTGGCCAGCCAGTCGAACTGGTCCGGCGCGGCGAGCATGTCACGCATCACCTGAATGAGACCCTCGCGCGACGCCACATCGGCCATCCGCTCGGCATCCTCATGCGCCAGCGTGAAAAACAGCGCGTCTTTGTCGCGGAAGTGGTGGAAGATCGCGCCGCGCGACATCCCGGTTGCCTTTTCCAGCCGGCGCACTGTGGCCTTGTCGTAGCCGTATTCGGCAAAGCAACGGCGGGCACCGTCCAAGATCTGACGACGGCGAGCCGCCAGATGGTCCTGGCTGACCTTGGGCACGGGCGGTCGGGTTAGCCCGATTTGAGCATGTTGCGCAGCACGTACTGCAGGATGCCGCCGTCGCGGTAGTAGTCGGCTTCTCCGGGGGTGTCGATGCGCACCACCGCGTCGAATTCGATTGGGTCCTTGCCTTCCTTACTGGCCTTGACGTGCACCGTCTTCGGCGTCTTGCCCTCGTTGAGGGCGTCGATACCGGTGATGTCGAACACCTCGGTACCGTCCAGTCCCAACGACTTGGCCGACTCACCCTCGGGGAACTGCAGCGGGATGACACCCATACCGATCAGGTTGGAGCGGTGGATGCGCTCGAACGACTCGGCGATCACCGCCCGCACTCCCAGCAGCAAGGTGCCCTTGGCCGCCCAGTCCCGCGACGAACCGGAGCCATACTCCTGGCCGCCCAGCACCACCAGCGGAATGTTTTGTGCCGCATAGTTTTGTGCCGCGTCGTAGATGAACGCCTGCGGAGCGTCATCCTGGGTGAAGTCACGGGTGTAGCCACCGGAAACGTCATCGAGCAGCTGGTTCCGCAGCCGGATGTTGGCGAACGTGCCGCGAATCATCACCTCGTGGTTGCCGCGCCGCGAACCAAAGGAGTTGTAGTCCTTGCGCTCGACGCCGTGCTCGTCCAGGTACTTCGCCGCCGGGGTGCCCGGCTTGATGGCGCCGGCGGGGGAGATGTGGTCGGTGGTCACCGAATCGCCAAGCAGCGCAAGCACGCGGGCACCGGCGATGTCGCCGACGGGCTCCGGGTCGGCCGACATGCCCTCGAAGTACGGGGGCTTGCGCACGTACGTCGAATCCGGGTCCCACTCAAAGGTGTTGCCGCTCGGCGTGGGCAGGTTGCGCCAGCGCTCGTCGCCCTTGAACACGTCGGCGTAGTTCTTGGTGAACATCTCCTGGCTGATCGCCGAGGCGATGGTGTCCGAGACGTCCTTCTGCGACGGCCAGATGTCTTTGAGGAAGACGTCGTTGCCGTCCTTATCTTGGCCCAGCGGCTCCTCGTCGAAATCGAAGTCCATGGTCCCGGCCAGGGCGTAGGCGACCACCAGCGGCGGCGACGCCAGGTAGTTCATCTTCACGTCCGGGTTGATGCGGCCCTCGAAGTTCCGGTTGCCCGACAGCACGGCCGCCACCGAAAGGTCGTTGTCGTTGATTGCCTTGGAGATCTCCTCGGGCAGCGGGCCGGAGTTGCCGATGCAGGTGGTGCAGCCGTAGCCGACCAGATAGAACCCGAGCTTCTCCAGATATGGCCACAGGCCGGCCTTGTCGTAGTAGTCGTTGACCACCTGCGAGCCCGGCGCCATCGTGGTCTTCACCCATGGCTTGGAGGCAAGGCCCTTTTCGACGGCGTTGCGGGCCAGCAGCGCCGCGCCCAGCATCACCTCGGGGTTGGACGTGTTGGTGCACGACGTGACCGCGGCGATCACCACCGCGCCGTGGTCGAGCACGAACTCGCCGTACTCGTCGGACGTCACTGTCACCGGGTTGCTCACCCGGCCCTTGGCGTGCTCGGCGGCCGATTCCATCTTCGGTGCATCGTCGGCATCGCCGTTCTCCAGCGCACCGGGGTCGCTGGCTGGGAACGACTCGTCAACCGACTCGTCGAGCTTCGAGTACTCCTTCTTGTCGGGGTCGTCGCCGACGTAGCTGGGAATGGTCTTGCGGAACATGGACTTGGCGTCGGACAACGCGATCCGGTCCTGGGGTCGCTTGGGGCCGGCGATCGAGGGCACCACGTCGGACAGGTTGAGTTCCAGGTATTCGGAAAACGCGGGCTCGTGCTTGGGGTCGTGCCACATGCCCTGCTCTTTGGCGTACGCCTCGACCAGCGCCAGTTGCTCTTCGCTGCGACCCGTGAACTTCAGATACGAGATGGTCTCTTCGTCGATCGGGAAAATCGCTGCGGTGGAACCGAATTCGGGACTCATATTGCCCAGGGTGGCGCGGTTGGCCAACGGCACCGCGGCCACGCCGTCCCCGTAGAACTCGACGAACTTGCCGACAACGCCGTGCTTGCGCAGCTTCTCGGTGACGGTGAGCACAACGTCGGTGGCGGTGACGCCCGGCTGAATCTCGCCGGTCAGCTTGAAGCCGACGACTCGCGGGATCAGCATCGACACCGGCTGACCGAGCATCGCGGCCTCGGCCTCGATGCCACCCACGCCCCAGCCCAGGACGCCGAGGCCGTTGACCATCGTGGTGTGCGAATCGGTGCCCACACAGGTGTCGGGGTACGCCACTCCATCGCGCTCCATCACCACACTCGCCAGGTATTCGATATTGACCTGGTGCACGATGCCGGTGCCCGGCGGCACCACCTTGAAATCGCGGAAAGCGCCCTGGCCCCAGCGCAAGAACTGGTAGCGCTCCCCGTTGCGCTGGTACTCGATTTCGACGTTGCGCTCGAATGCGTCGGCCCGGCCGAACAGGTCGGCGATCACCGAGTGGTCGATCACCAGGTCGGCCGGCGCCAGCGGATTCACCTTTTCCGGATTGCCGCCGAGGTCGCCGATGGCCTCACGCATGGTGGCCAAGTCGACGATGCACGGCACCCCGGTGAAGTCCTGCATCACGACACGGGCGGGCGTGTACTGGATCTCAATGCTGGGTTCTGCTTTCGGATCCCAGTTTGCGATGGCCTCGATGTGGTCTTTGGTGATATTGCTGCCGTCCTCGTTGCGCAGCAGGTTCTCGGCGAGGACTTTGAGGCTGTAGGGGAGTTTCTCCGTATTGGGTACGGCGTCGAGACGATAGATCTGGTAACTCAAGGCGGCGACCTGGAGGGTGTCGCGTGCTCCGAACGAGTTCACAGAATCCTTGTTAGTCACATCAACTCCCGGGATTAAGTTCTCCCGCCGACGGGCCGTGTCGGCGGCGCGTGCCACTTTAACAGTACGCTTGTCCTACATTGCGGCGGCACCCTTACGTTCCAGTCTTGTCGTGTTGAGGCGGGGTTTAAACCCCCTGGTGCCGATTGCCCGGCTCGCCCCCTCACCGCTTCGCGGCTGGGGGTGCCCCCACCTCGCGCGAAACGCCGCGCGCATCGTCGCCGGGCGGCGCAAGTCGCGTACGGTGCCTGTAGCACTACCCCAGGAGGGACAAAATGACCGGGCAAGATTCCTTCGTCCTGCCGCTACCCCAGACCAATTTTTTCTTGCACCCGGTCCTGCCCGTCTACATTCCGACAGACGTCGACATAAACGAGGTCAAAGCTCAGGTCGCGGCCGTCGGTGTCAGCGCGCCACCCGCGGCTACGCCGGGCCTGCTTGACGTGGTCAACCAGGCGCACGCCGAGGGCATCAACCTCAAGATCGTGCTGCTCGACCACAACCCCCCGAACGACACTCCGCTACGCGATATCTCCACCGTGGTCGGCGCCGAATACCACGACGCCACGGTCCTGACGCTCAGCCCGAACTACGTCGGGAGCTACAGCACCCAGTTCCCGCGCGTCACGCTCGAAGCCGGCGAGGACATCGCCAAAACGGGCAACCCCGTGCAATCGGCGCACAACTTTTTGAATGAACTCAATACCCCTGAGTTTCCCTGGACCGGCTTGACCATATTTTTGCTGATCGGCGTGCTCGCGGCCGCTGTCGGCACCCGCTTCCTGCAGTTGCGCAGCAGGCGCACAGCAACATCGACCGATGCGGCGAATACGCAGGCAGAAGACCCGAGTAATGGCGTCTAACCACGTATATCCGGCCTAGCCCGTCCTACCCGCGACGTTCGGCGAGCCTGCGCGGCAAACACCGTAGGTCACCGTTCGGTCACATTAAACACACGTAGAGAGTGCGATTTGTGCTCAGCGTTCTCAGTCCGTGCTATGTGACGTACGGTGCAAATGATGCTGCTGTTATCTGCGGTGCCTCAAGAGGAAACGGTGCCGGCGCCGTCCGTCTGCGTTGAGCCGTAGGAGACCTGAGTCGAATGAGACGCACACGCTGGGGCTCTTCTGCGCGAACGGCCGCAAGGCTGGTCCGGCCGGTCATGCCGTCGGTCTTGAGCGTGGCCCTGCTGGTATGCGCGCCAGGGCTGGCGCACGGCGATCCCGCCGCTGACTCCGTGGCCGCACTGATCGCAAACGTCGCCAACGCCAACCAGCGCCTGGAAGACCTGAGCGCCGAAATCCAGACGGAGCAGGAAAGCGTCAACAAGGCTCTGGTCGACGTGGAGACCGCCCGGGACAACTCCGCCGCGGCACAACGCGACGTCGAGGTCAGCCAGCAGGCGGTCAAAGACGCCAATGCGGCAATCGCTGCCGCACAACACCGCTTCGACACGTTCGCGGCGGCCACCTACATGAACGGCCCGTCCGGCAGCTACCTGACCGCGACCAGCCCCGACGACATCATCGCCACCGAAGCTGCCACCCGGACCCTGACCGCAAGTTCCCGGGCGGTGATGGCCAAGCTGCAGCGGGCCCGAACCGAGCAGGTGAACAAGGAGTCGGCGGCGCGGCTGGCCAAGCAAAAGGCCGACAAGGCCGCCGCCGACGCCAAATCCAGCCAGGATGCCGCGGTGGCGGCGCTCACCAACTCCAAGCACAAGTTCGACGAACAGCGTGAGCAGGTCACTCGCCTGGCCGCCGAGCGCGACGAGGCTCAAGCCAAACTCGAGGCGGCCAAACGTGAGGCCGCGCGTCAATGGGCGGCAGGGCAGGGCGGCCCCGGTGCTCCTGGATCGGGCGACCGGTGGGAGACCGGATCGCCGGGCGCGCCCGCGCCTGCGGGCGGCCGGCAGTGGGATGGGGCCTGGGACCCCACGCTGCCGATGGTGCCCAGCGCGAACATCCCCGGTGACCCGATCGCGGTGATCAACCAGGTCTTGGGCATCTCCGCCACGTCGACGCAGGTCACCGCCGGCCTTGGGCGCAACTTCCTGCAGCAGCTGGGCATCCTCAAGCCGAACGACACCGGCATCACCAACGCGGCTCCCAGTGGGACTTCCGGGCGGATTCCGCGGGTCTACGGGCGGCAGGCCAGCGAGTACGTGATCCGGCGCGGCATGTCGCAGATCGGCGTGCCCTACTCCTGGGGTGGCGGCAACGCGGCCGGCCCGAGTAGGGGAATCGACTCCGGAGCCGGGATCACCGGCTTCGACTGTTCGGGTCTGGTGCTGTACTCGTTCGCCGGGGTAGGCATCAAGCTGCCGCACTACTCGGGTTCCCAGTACAACCTGGGCCGCAAGATCCCGTCCTCGCAGATGCGGCGCGGTGACGTCATCTTCTACGGCCCGGGCGGCAGCCAGCACGTGACGATCTACCTCGGCAACGGCCAAATGCTCGAGGCTCCCGACATCGGTCTGAAGGTCCGCGTTGCGCCGGTGCGCAGCAGCGGTATGACGCCCTACGTGGTCCGCTACATCGAATATTAAACGAGGAGCCATGCGCCGCAAGCGGTTTCATCTCATCAACCTCGCCTGGATCACCACAGTGGTGGCCGGGCTGATGCTGTCTGTGGCCAGCCCGGCCACCGCCGACCCCGGCCAGTGGGATCCCACATTGCCGGCCATGATCAGCGCCGGCGCCCCGGGCGACCCGCTCGCGGTCGCCAACGCTTCGCTGCAGGCCACCGCCCAGGCGACCCAAACCACGTTCGATTTGGGCAAGCAGTTCCTCGGCGGGCTCGGGATCAACCTGGGCGGCAATGACGCGCCCGCCGCAGCCAACACCAACCCCGGCGGCAAGATCCCGCGGGTCTACGGCCGCCAGGCCATCGAGTACGTGATCAAGCGGGCCGGCTCACAGATGGGGGTGCCGTATTCGTGGGGCGGCGGCACGCTGCAGGGCCCCAGCAAGGGCGTCGACTCCGGCGCCAACACCGTCGGCTTCGACTGCTCGGGCCTGATGCGCTACGCCTTCGCCGGGGTCGGCGTGCTGATCCCTCGGTTCTCCGGTGACCAGTACAACGCCGGTCGCCACATTCCTCCGGACCAGGCCAGGCGCGGCGACCTGATCTTCTACGGCCCGGGCGGCAGCCAGCACGTCACCATGTACCTGGGCAATGGCCAGATGCTGGAGGCATCCAGCCTCGCGGGCAAAGTGACGGTCAGCCCGGTGCGTAAACCGGGCATGACTCCGTTCCTGACTAGGATCATCGAGTACTGATCCAGGTGTCGTCGCCCGGTGCGATTGCGGGCTCGACCCACCAGCGTCGACGGAATCCGGCACGCCTGGAATAGTTGGACGCGGGCACGTCGCTGCCCCACGACATTGGTCGTGCCAGCAGTCGGGTCCGATTGCTTTGTCGGTTGAGCCGTGGAAGGTAGTTGTTAATGACAGCAGCAGGTGGGCCGCCCCCGGGCGCCAGCGGTTACTCGGGCCCGGGTGGGCATTCCGGCCCGCCGGCCCATGAAGCGCCATCAGGTGGCGGCGGTGTCGGCAATGGCCTGGCCGCCGAGGTGCACACCCTGGAGCGGGCCATCTTCGAGGTCAAACGGATCATCGTCGGCCAGGACCAGCTCGTGGAGCGGATGCTGGTCGGCCTGCTGTCCAAGGGCCATGTCCTGCTCGAGGGCGTTCCCGGCGTGGCCAAGACGCTGGCCGTCGAGACGTTCGCGCGGGTGGTCGGCGGGACGTTCGCGCGTATCCAGTTCACGCCCGACCTGGTGCCCACCGACATCATCGGTACCCGCATCTACCGGCAGGGCAAGGAAGAGTTCGACACCGAGCTCGGCCCGGTGGTGGTCAACTTCCTGCTCGCCGACGAGATCAACCGGGCCCCGGCGAAGGTGCAGTCGGCGCTGCTGGAGGTCATGCAGGAACGCCACGTGTCGATCGGCGGCAAGACCTTCGATTTGCCCAACCCGTTCCTGGTGATGGCGACGCAGAACCCGATCGAGCACGAGGGTGTTTATCCGCTGCCCGAAGCCCAGCGGGACCGCTTCCTGTTCAAGATCAACGTCGGCTACCCCACGCCGGAAGAGGAACGGGAGATCATCTACCGGATGGGCGTGAGGCCACCACAGCCCAAGCAGATCCTGAACACCGGCGACCTGCTGCGGTTGCAGGACATCGCGGCGAACAACTTCGTCCACCATGCGCTGGTGGACTACGTGGTGCGCGTCGTCATGGCCACCCGCTATCCCGAGCAGCTGGGGATGAACGACGTCAGGACGTGGATCTCGTTCGGCGCGTCCCCGCGTGCCTCGCTGGGTATCATCGCCGCTTCCCGCTCCCTGGCACTGGTGCGCGGCCGCGACTATGTGATCCCGCAAGACGTCGTCGATGTCATTCCCGACGTCCTGCGGCACCGGTTGGTACTCACCTACGACGCGCTCGCCGACGACATCTCCCCAGAGATCGTCATCAACCGAGTCATGCAGACGGTTGCGCTGCCTCAGGTGAATGCTGTTCCCCAGCAAGGCCATTCGGTACCCCCGGTGATGCAGGCCGCCGGCGCGGCCAGCGGTCTGTGACGGACGCCGGGTCCGCCGGGGCGACGCCGGCGGTGGTTCATCCGCCGTCGATGCAGCGGGGGCAGATCGTAGATCCGAAGCTGTCTGCGGCGCTGCGCACACTCGAGCTCACGGTCAAACGCAAGCTTGACGGTGTCTTGCATGGCGACCATCTCGGCTTGATCCCGGGTCCGGGTTCGGAGCCGGGGGAGTCGCGCGAGTACCAGCCCGGCGACGACGTCCGGCGGATGGACTGGGCCGTCACCGCGCGCACCACACACCCCCACGTCCGGCAGATGATCGCCGACCGCGAACTGGAGACCTGGTTGGTGGTTGACATGTCGGCCAGCCTGGACTTTGGCACCACGGTATGCGAGAAGCGTGACCTGGCGGTGGCGGCTGCGGCCGCGATCACGTTCCTCAACAGCGGTGGCGGTAACCGGCTCGGCGCGCTGGTCACCAACGGCGCGATAACGACCCGGGTACCGGCGCGCTCCGGACGCCAGCATGAGCAAACGTTGTTGCGCGCCATCGCCACCACGCCCAGGGCGCCGATCGGGGTGCGCGGGGATTTGGCGACGGCTATCGACGCGCTGCGCCGGCCGGAACGCCGCCGCGGGATGGCGGTGATCATCAGCGACTTCCTCGGCCCGATCAACTGGATGCGTCCGCTGCGGGCGATTGCGGCCCGGCACGAGGTGCTGGCCATCGAGGTGCTCGATCCACGCGATGTCGAACTGCCCGATATCGGCGACGTCGTGCTGCAGGACGCCGAATCCGGAGTCACCCGCGAGTTCACCATCGATGCCCAGCTGCGTGACGATTTCGCCAAGGCGGCCGCAGCGCACCGCGCCGACGTCGCGCGCACGATCCGCAGCTGCGGGGCCCCGGTACTGACACTTCGCACCGACCGCGACTGGATCGCGGACATCGTCCGTTTCGTCGAGTCCCGCCGGCGCGGGGCACTGGCAGGGCGGCAGTGACACTGCCGTTGCTCGGCCCGATGTCGCTGTCCGGCTTCGCGCACTCGTGGTTCTTCCTTTTCCTTCTCGTCGTCTTCGGGTTTGCCGCGCTGTACGTCTTCATGCAGGTGGCGCGGCAGAAACGGATGCTGCGGTTCGCCAACATGGAGCTGCTGGAAAGCGTCGCCCCCAAGCGGCCTTCGCGCTGGCGGCACGTGCCGGCGATCCTGCTCGTGTCGTCGTTGGTGCTGTTCACCATCGCGATGGCGGGGCCGACCAACGACGTCCGGATTCCCCGTAACCGCGCGGTGGTGATGCTGGTCATCGACGTGTCGCAGTCGATGCGTGCCACCGACGTCCAGCCCAACCGCATGGCGGCCGCGCAGGAGGCCGCAAAGCAGTTCGCCGGCGAGCTGACCCCGGGAATCAACCTTGGTCTGATCGCCTATGCGGGGACCGCGACGGTGTTGGTGTCACCGACGACCAACCGGGAGGCCACCAAGAACGCGCTGGACAAGCTGCAGTTCGCCGACCGCACCGCCACCGGGGAAGGCATCTTTACCGCACTGCAGGCCATCGCCACAGTCGGCGCGGTGATCGGTGGCGGCGATACACCGCCGCCGGCGCGCATCGTGTTGTTCTCTGACGGCAAGGAGACGATGCCGACCAACCCGGACAACCCCAAGGGTGCCTTCACCGCCGCGCGCACCGCCAAGGACCAGGGCGTGCCGATCTCGACGATCTCGTTCGGCACCCCGTACGGCTTCGTCGAGATCAACGACCAGCGCCAGCCGGTGCCCGTCGACGACGAGACGCTCAAGAAGGTGGCCCAGCTCTCGGGTGGAAACGCCTACAACGCCGCCAGCCTGGCGCAGCTCAAAGGCGTCTACGCGACATTGCAGCAGCAGATCGGCTACGAGACGATCAAAGGCGATGCGAGCGTGGGCTGGCTGCGGCTGGGCGCGCTGGTGTTGGCGCTGGCGGCCCTGGCGGCCCTGCTGATCAACCGCCGGTTGCCGGAGTAGCCCCTCGCTTGCGCCGCGAGCGTAACTGGGCTGCGATTTCTGGCCTCGAATTTCGCAGTGGGGTTACGCTCGCGAAGCGCGCGCCTCGCGTACCCGGCGGACGATGTCGTCGGGATGGTCCTCGGCGATGACCCGCACAACGATCCAGCCCATCCGCTGCAACATGTCCAGGCGGCGAATGTCCTTCACGTATTGATAGCGGCTGGACCGATGTTGGTCGCCGTCGTACTCGACGGCGACCTTGATGTCCTCCCAGCCCATATCCAAATAGGCCTCGGCCCAGCCCCATTCGTTGCGTACAGCGATCTGTGTCTGCGGCCGCGGGAATCCCGCGCTCAGGAGCAGTAGACGTAGCCAGGATTCCTTCGGCGACTGAGCGCCGCCGTCGATGAGTTCGATAGCGGCCCTGGCCGCTTTCATGCCTCGGCGGCCCCGGTAGCGGTCGACCAAAAGCTCGATGTCGGGCGACTTCAACTCCACTGCTTGCGCGAGGGCATCGATGGCCGCGACCGCAGCACCCAGCCGGCATCGCCTGGCCAGGTCAAGCGCGGTACGAGCCGGCGTGGTGACGCGCATGCCCTCCACGACGGCAATCTCGTCGGGCTCGATGCGCTCTTCCCACACCTCGACTCCGGTGGTCGGGCTGCGGTTGGTGTCGATGATCGCAGCGGCCAACGTCGCATCGATCCACTTTGCGCCGTGCAGCGCAGAGGCGGAGAAGCCCGCGAGGATGCCGCGACGTCGCGAGCGCAGCCAGCATGCCTTCGCGCGCAACACCGCCGTCAGCTCGGCATCTCTCGGCATGTACACGTCCTTGTGCAGCGCTACATACCGACTGCGCAGCTCATAGGCAGTCAACTCGCCCGCGGCGAGGGCCTCACTGCCCAGAAATGGCTCCGCCATGGCGAAAGTGTGCCGATGCCCACCGACAGCCGTCGCGAGCGTAACGCCACTGCGAGATCCGGCTCGATTTTTCGCGCTGACGTTACGCTCGCGACGAGCCGATTACGGGGCTACCGCGGCGAGGCGATAGGTTGACGGGGTGACTGACACGGCCACCGACAACACCACCGAAAGTGCTGCCGACGGCGGCAAACCCGCGTTCGTATCCCGTTCGGTCTTGGTGACGGGCGGAAACCGGGGAATCGGTCTGGCGATCGCACAGCGGCTGGCAGCCGACGGCCACAAGGTGGCCGTCACGCACCGCGGATCCGGGGTGCCCGAGGGGCTGTTCGGCGTGGAGTGTGACGTCACCGACAACGACGCCGTCGATCGCGCCTTCAAAGAAGTCGAAGAGCACCAGGGTCCGGTCGAGGTGCTGGTGTCCAACGCCGGCCTGTCCGCGGACGCGTTCCTCATGCGGATGACCGAGGAGAAGTTCGAGAAGGTCATCAACGCCAACCTCACCGGGGCGTTCCGGGTGGCTCAGCGGGCATCGCGCAGCATGCAGCGAAAGCGGTTCGGCCGAATGATCTTCATAGGTTCGGTCTCCGGCACCTGGGGCATCGGCAACCAGGCCAATTACGCGGCCTCCAAGGCCGGTGTGATCGGCATGGCCCGTTCGATCGCCCGGGAGCTGTCCAAGGCCAACGTGACCGCGAATGTGGTGGCCCCGGGCTACATCGACACCGATATGACCCGCGCGCTGGATGAGCGGATCCAGGAGGGTGCACTGCAATTCATCCCGGCGAAGCGGGTTGGCACCGCCGCCGAGGTCGCCGGGGTGGTCAGCTTCCTGGCGTCCGAGGATGCGAGTTACATCTCCGGTGCGGTCATCCCGGTCGATGGCGGCATGGGTATGGGCCACTGAATTCAACCACGACATACAAGGACGGACATGGCAGGACTGCTCGAAGGCAAACGAATCCTGATCACCGGGATCATCACCGACTCGTCGATCGCGTTCCACATCGCGCGGGTGGCCCAAGAGCAGGGGGCCGAGCTGGTGCTGACCGGATTCGACCGGCTGCGGCTGATCCAGCGCATTGCCGACCGATTGCCGGGTAAGGCACCGCTTCTCGAGCTCGATGTGCAAAACGACGAGCATCTGGCCACCCTGGCCGACCGGGTTGTCGAAGTCATCGGCGAGGGCAACAAGCTTGACGGCGTGGTGCATTCGATCGGATTCATGCCACAGACCGGGATGGGCATCAACCCGTTCTTCGATGCGCCGTTCGAGGACGTCGCCAAGGGCATCCACATTTCCGCGTACTCGTATGCCTCACTGGCAAAGGCGCTGCTGCCGGTCATGAACCCGGGCGGCGGCATCGTGGGCATGGACTTCGACCCGAGTCGTGCCATGCCGGCCTACAACTGGATGACGGTGGCCAAGAGCGCTCTGGAGTCGGTGAACCGGTTCGTGGCCCGCGAAGCCGGTAGGTACGGGGTGCGCTCGAATCTCGTTGCGGCCGGACCGATCCGGACGCTAGCGATGAGCGCGATCGTCGGCGGTGCGCTCGGCGACGAGGCCGGCGCGCAGATACAGCTGCTCGAGGAGGGCTGGGATCAGCGCGCACCGCTCGGCTGGAACATGAAAGACGCGACGCCGGTCGCCAAGACGGTGTGCGCGCTGCTCTCCGAGTGGCTGCCGGCCACCACGGGAACCGTCATCTTCGCCGACGGTGGCGCCAGTACCCAATTGCTGTAGGAAGCAATGGAATCCCGTGCTTTTTGATGCCGTCCTGCTGTTGTCCTTCGGCGGGCCGGAAGGGCCAGAGCAGGTGCGGCCGTTCTTGGAGAACGTCACCCGGGGCCGCAACGTCCCGCCGGAACGCCTCGACGAAGTTGCGGAGCACTATCTGCATTTCGGTGGGGTGTCTCCGATCAACCGGATCAACCGCGCCCTGATCACCGAGCTACGTGCGGAACTGGACCTGCCAGTGTATTTCGGCAACCGCAACTGGGAACCCTACGTCGAGGATACCGTTACGACGATGCGCGACAACGGTGTTCGTCATGCCGCGGTGTTCACCACGTCGGCGTGGAGCGGTTACTCCAGCTGCGCGCAGTATGTCGAAGACATTGCCCGGGCCCGACGGGCCGCCGGGCCGGACGCGCCCGAGCTGGTGAAGCTGCGGCCCTATTTCGACCATCCCCTTTTCGTCGAGATGTTCGCCGGGGCCATCGCTGCGGCGGCCGCCACCGTACCGCGCGACGCGCGGCTGGTGTTCACCGCGCATTCGGTCCCGGTGGCCGCCGACCAGCGCTTCGGCCCGAAGTTGTACAGCCGCCAAGTCGCTTATGCCACAAGGCTGGTCGCGGCCGCCGCCGGATACACCGAATACGATCTGACCTGGCAGTCGCGATCGGGGCCGCCGCAGGTTCCGTGGCTCGAGCCGGACGTCGCCGACCACCTCACCGCGCTGGCCGCCTCTGGCACCGAAGCCGTCATCGTCTGCTCAATCGGATTCGTCGCCGACCATATCGAGGTGGTGTGGGACCTCGACCACGAGTTGCGCTCCCAAGCCGAGTCGGCGGGGATGGCGTTCGTCCGGGCCGCCACGCCCAACGCCGATCGCCGATTCGCCCGACTGGCCGCGGATTTGATCGACGAACTCCGCTACGGTAAGGCGCCCAACAGAGTGAGTGGCCCGGATCCGGTGCCGGGTTGCCTCGCCAGCATCAACGGCGAGCCGTGCCGCCCGCCGCACTGCGTTGCGCGGGAAAACGCCTAGTCGGCCCAGGCCGAGTGCAGGATCGCGTTGACCGCGGCCATGCGCGCCGAACGCACCACCGCGGTAAGCGGTCTCAACGCATCGCTGGCGATGCGAGCCGCCGAGGATGATTGCGTTCCGACGGGCTCCACGTCGGCAGTGATGGGGGTTTTGAAACGATCCGGAGCGTCCGGCGATCGACTGAGTCCGGCGCTGACCGCGATGATGGCGTCGACATGCGCAGCGTTCTCCAGCACCCGCAATGCCCGCGACGGCGCATGGTCGGGAATGCGATGTTGCCGCGCGGATTCCAGTAGCTGCTCGACGAGTCCCCGCGGATCGTCGATGTCGGCTGCGGCCGATCCCAGCCCGATGGCGCCGAGCGCATCGGCGGCCGAGCGCACCGCTGACCGCAGCGAGTATTCGGCCACGCCCAGCTCGCAGTGGTCGAACACGGGTGCGCCCGGCAGTGAGTACACCGTCCACGACAGCGCACACAATTCCGGCAAGCCTGCCGTGTCGCCGGCCGAGTCATCGAGATCGCCATAGAAAAATTCGGGGGCCAGCCCGACCGCAGTGGCGGGATTGTGGGGGTTGGCGATAATGACCGCCTCGCCCGCGGCCAGGGCATCACGCTCGAACTGCGTCCCCGGGGCCAGCCCGCGCACATCGCCCGGTACGGGCAAAACTACGTTGATCGTCCCGCGCACTCGACTGGGACCATCAGGCGCCGACACCGGCCGGCCAACCGCCGCACGCAGCGTCTGCAACAGCGTGACCGTCCCGGCGTCGTGGACATCGGGCCATGGCAGTCCGGTATGGCCCGCGGCGACGGCATCATACGCGGTGACCGATTGCTTTGGCGCCCATAGCGATAACGCGTCCAAGACGTCGTCGGGCGCGGCCTTGCCTGCGAGCCAGGCATTGGCCCACAGGGACAGCGAGACACTGGGACACCACACGATGTCGCAGTGTAGTTGTTTTGTCCGGCAAAGGCCGATCACGCGTATTCTGGCCGCATGCCCTCCGCGGTGCTTTGGCTAATATTCGCGCTGGTGCTTGCCGGTGCGGAGGCGCTCACCGGCCATATGTTCCTGGTGATGCTCGGCGGGGGTGCGCTGGCCGCGGCGGTGACCAGCTGGCTGACGGACTGGCCGGTCTGGGCCGACGGGACGGTGTTCCTGATCGTCTCGGTGCTGTTGTTGGTGCTGGTTCGGCCCGCGCTGCGGCGCCGGCTCACGCCCGCACACGTGCCGCAGATGGGAATCGAGGCGCTGGAGGGCAAAACCGCGCTGGTGCTCGATCGGGTTTCGCGCGACGACGGCCAGGTGAAGCTCGACGGCGGGGTGTGGACGGCGCGCCCGCTCGACGACGGCGACGTCTACGAACCCGGCGAGTCGGTGACCGTCATGCACATCGAGGGCGCTACGGCGGTGGTCTTCAAGAGCGGTCTTTGACGACCGCGAGAGACGCTGCGAGAGAAAGGAACTCCGATGCAAGGTGGAGCGGTTGCCGGTCTGGTGTTGCTGGCCGTCCTGGTGATATTCGCCATCGTCGTGGTGGCCAAGTCGGTCGCGCTGGTACCTCAGGCGGAGGCCGCGGTGATAGAGCGGTTAGGTCGGTACAGCCGCACGGTCAGCGGGCAACTGACCTTGTTGGTGCCGTTCATCGACCGCATCCGCGCGCGGGTGGACCTGCGTGAGCGGGTGGTGTCGTTCCCGCCGCAGCCGGTTATCACCGAGGACAACCTGACCCTCAACATCGACACCGTGGTCTATTTTCAGGTCACCGTTCCGCAGGCGGCGGTCTACGAGATCAGCAACTACATCGTCGGGGTCGAGCAGCTCACCACGACCACGCTGCGCAATGTCGTCGGCGGCATGACGCTGGAGCAGACCCTGACCTCGCGCGAGGTGATCAACGCCCAGCTTCGCGGTGTGCTCGACGAGGCCACCAACCGCTGGGGCCTGCGGGTGGCCCGGGTTGAGTTGCGCAGCATCGACCCGCCGCCGTCGATCCAGGCGTCGATGGAAAAGCAGATGAAGGCCGACCGCGAGAAGCGGGCGATGATCCTGACCGCCGAAGGCACCCGGCAGGCGGCGATCACACAGGCCGAGGGCCAGAAGCAGGCACAGATCCTGGCCGCCGAGGGCGCCAAGCAGGCCGCGATCCTGGCCGCCGAGGCCGACCGGCAGTCCCGGATGTTGCGTGCCCAGGGTGAGCGCGCCGCCGCTTACCTGCGGGCGCAGGGGCAGGCCAAGGCCATCGAGAAGACGTTCGCCGCGATCAAGGCCGGCCGGCCCACCCCGGAAATGCTGGCCTACCAGTACCTGCAGACGCTGCCGGAGATGGCGCGCGGTGACGCCAACAAGGTGTGGGTGGTGCCCAGTGACTTCAGCGCGGCGTTGCAGGGATTCACCAAACTTCTGGGCGCGCCGGGCGAGGACGGGGTGTTCCGGTTCCAGCCATCCCCGGTCGACGACACAGCCAAGCCGGCCGTCACCGACGACGCCGATGTCGCCGACTGGTTCTCCACCGAAACCGACCCCGCGATCGCCCAGGCGGTCGCCAAGGCCGAGGCGATAGCCCGCCGGCCGGTGGACGGCGTGGCCGGGGCACCGCCGGAGTTGACTCAATAGACTAAGCGTATGGGCGTTTTGACCTCTCCGAAAACCTATGCGGCGCTGGCTGTGTTCCAGGCCGGCGATGCGGTGGCATGTGCGATACCGATCGCTCCCATCGCCAAATTTCTGGACGACCTGGACGTCCCGGCTAACGTTCGCCCGGTCCTGCCGGCGGCGAAGGCTGCCTCCGCGATCGGCCTGCTGTCGGTGACTCGGTTCCCCGCCCTGGCGCGGCTGACAACGGCGATGCTGACGTTGTATTTCGTCTTGGCCGTCGGCGCGCACGTCCGCGCACAGGACAAGATGGTCAACGCCGTTCCGGCCGCGTCGTTCCTGGCGCTGTTCGCTGTGATGACGGTCAAGGGCCCGAACCGGAGTTAGTCCAGGCGCAACTCGACCATTGGCAGCGGGGTGTCGGTGTCGGTGATTGGCGCACCGAGCGTCTCCTCCAGCACCGGGCTGAGCTTTTCCCACGCTTTGGGGTGGCGGCTGCGGTAGGCGGCCAGCGCGCGGTCGGCTTCCTGCTGGTCGAGGACGCGCGCGGTGGCGCGCCTGGGCGCATGGCTTCCGGCGTAGACCCGCACCTGAGGGTTGGCCTGGATGTTGCGGAACCACTGGGCTTTTCGGCCGAAACCGGAGGCGACGACGTAGGTGTCGGGGGAGGGATGATCGACGACCTCCAACACGACATAGCGCGGCACACCCGACTTGCGGCCGATGTGCTCGAGCATCAGGATGCGTGAGCCGAACAGCGCGCCCGCGCGGAGTTTGTAGATCCAGATCGGCGCGCGCATGAGACGGCGGGAGCGCAGCACCCGTGTGGTGGTCCTGACCAAAAGGGTTGTGCTGGACATCATTACCTCCATTTTTTTCACCTGTGTTATCCGCTGATAAGCCCGTCGCGGTAGATCGCGAACACCTCGCCGGCCCAGCGCCGCATCCCCGGCTCCGAGAGCGGATCGATGCCGAGCACTTCGATCAGGCGGGGCCGCAGAGTCAGTACCGCCAGGTCGTTGAGAAGCAAAAACGCCGCCCTAACCTCGGCGTCTGTGCCGGGACTGGCGGTCCCGGCCGCAACCATCGTGTCGAGAGTGGCTTGGCTGAGCCGGAAAAGGCGGTCGAACAGGGCCGACCCGGCCGGACCGCCGGTGATCAGCAGTCGGCTCAGATACGCCGGGATCGCCGAGTCGGGCGGCAAGTAGGTGGCCAAGCCGTCGAGCAGGCTCGGCACCGCGGTGGGCTCGAGCCCAACCGCGGCGGTCTGCTCGGTCATCCTCGTCAGCAGTACTTCGAAGGTCGCGACGACGTGATTGTCGACGGCCTCGACCAGGCCGTCTTTCGAGCCGTAATGCCTGACGAGCAGGGCCGCTGAGACGCCCGCCGCGGCCGCGATGTCGCGCATCGTGACCGCGTCGGGGCCGCGCTCGGCGAACAGCCGCAGCGCTTCGTCTCGGATTCGTGCTCGCGCTGTTCGGTCGTCGGGCGGTAGTGAATGCACGTTTACAATTATAAACGAATGTTTACACTCGCGCGCGGCGGCTCGGAGTAGCTTCCATCGAGGGCACCACCACCGGCAACTTCATGGAGTGGTACGACATCAGCCTGTACAGCCACACCGCCACCAAATGCTGGTGTTCGTCGGGCTGGTCGGTGCCGTCACTCTGATCTTCACGCCGGCAGTGGCCGGCAAGCGACTGCCGGGCTCGGGGCCCTCGGTCGAGAGCCCACAGGAGGCTCGCGACCTCGCCGGGACTCAGCGCGCGGAATAGCGCTGCCGAACCGTGCTCAGATCTCCAGTGGTGCCGGCGGTGGCGGCGGGGTGGGAGGCCCGCCGAGCAGCGGCGCTGGCGGCTGGAGCGCATGGGGTACCGGCGGCACGGGCGGCAACGGTACGACACCCGAGGAAGGTGCCGGCGCGGTGCTCGGCGCAGGGGGCAGCGGTGAGAGGTAACCCGGCGGCGCGATCGACGACACTTGCGGCGGATATGGCGGCGGGGGAAGCTCGACGCGGATTGTCCAGACGAAGCCGGTTAGCGCGAAGGTGGCGATCGCGCCGAGCACCAAGCCCACCAGTCCGGCGCCGATCACCACGGCGGCGGAGTGGCGCCGGCCGCCGGTGGCGACCATGGCCGGTGGAGGTGGCGGGGCTGCAGCAGGTGGCGGTGCGGGGTTGCGGGCGCCGATGTTGGTGTCGTCGGAGGTCATGTGGCTCCCCACGTCGTTGGTTGTCGATACCAAGGGACACGCTAGTGGCTGAACCCGGTTGCTACTGAGACGCCCGCCGCCGTCACGATGTCGGGCATCGTGACGGCGGTCGGGCTGCTTCTCAGGTATGCGGTGCCGGGGACGGCTGCGTCGGCGCGGGTGTAGCTGGTGGTTGACCCGGCGCGGGAGCTCCGCCTTGCAGCGGTGGTGGCGGCGGGAAGCCATGCGGTGCCACAGGTGGCCCGGGCAGCGGCGCCAAACCTAAACCTCCCGGCATATGCCCCGGCGGAGGGCCCGGCATCGGAGGAGGCGGCATCGCGTGACCCAGCGGCGGCGCCGACATCGGTAGCGGCCCTGGAGGTGGCGGCCCAGGAGGACCGACGCTGACGATCCACGCGAAGGCGATTGCTGCGACGGTGCCGACCGAGCCGACCAGCAGGCCCACCAGCCCTGCGCTGATCACCGTGACTGTGGAGTGGTGGCGTCGCTCATGTCCCTGGTAGGCGACTGCCGATGGTGGCGCAACGCGGGCTGGTGCGGGGCTCGGGGCAGGGTCGGGGTTGGCGTTGATGTCGTTCTCGTTGGTGGTCATATGGCTCCCCACGTCGTTTGGTTGTCGGTAAACCCGGACGGTAGTGGCCGTACTTGAAGTGAATCTGAAGATCAAACCGGCATGCTTCAGGCTGATTTCAGAACCGGCGCGAACAATGGGGCTATGACGGATTGTCCGCGCGCGGGCCGCACCGCCAGCCGTGGCAGCAGGGTCGATCAATTCAGTGTCGGTACACCGCGGGTGCTGGTGGTCGAGGATTCCGAGACCATCCGGGAAATGGTCAGTGAGGCGCTGACCGACGTCGGGTACCACATTGACGCCCGCTGCGACGGCGACGGGTTGGAAGACGTTCTCGACGGCCTGCGGCCCGACTTGGTGGTGCTCGACGTGATGCTGCCCGGCCGCGACGGATTTGCGCTCGTCGGCGTCATCCGCGAATGGGGCGACACCGGGATCGTCTTGATCACCGCCCGCGATGGCCTGCAGGACCGGTTGCGCGGCCTCGACGGCGGGGCCGACGACTACGTGGTCAAGCCATTCGAGCTCGCCGAACTTGTGTCGCGGGTCGGGGCAGTGTTGCGCAGGCGCGGACGGCTGCCGCAGGTGGTTCAGGTGGGCGACGTGATGCTGGATGTCGACGCCGGTGTCGCTGCGCGTGACGGACACCGGCTGGATCTGACCGCTACCGAGCTGCGGCTGCTGGCCTTCCTCGTGGAGCAGCGCGGTCGGATCGTCAGTGCCGGCCAGATCCTGAACGCAGTGTGGGGCTATGACGCCTACGACCCCAACCTGGTGCAGGTCCATGTCAGCGGATTGCGGCGCAAGCTCGAGGCCCACGGGCCACGGATTCTGCACACCGTCCGCGGCATCGGCTACCGCCTGCGGCCTCAGCGGTCATGACGGCCGATCCGGCGACTCCAACGCCGTCTCTGCAGCGTCGGGTGATCCTGGTGGTGGTGGCGTTGCTGGCCGTGCTGCTGGTGGTGCTGGGTGTCACCATCGATGTGGGCCTGGGTGTTCTCGCCCGCCGAAATCTGCACGACCGCCTGCTCGCTGCGACGTCACGCGCCGACGCGCTGGCCGCCGCGCACACATCTCCCGAGCTGCTCGCTGCCGAACTCAACGGCGGCAGCGTGCGGG
This sequence comes from uncultured Actinomycetota bacterium, assembly GCA_963784665.1. Taxonomy (GTDB): domain Bacteria; phylum Actinomycetota; class Actinomycetes; order Mycobacteriales; family Mycobacteriaceae; genus Mycobacterium. The sequence continues at coordinate 13,386 of CAWASA010000006.1, read as the reverse complement.
CACTGCTGGTCACCGCCGACGGCGCTACCTATGGTGATCGCGCGATCAGTCCGGATACCACCGCGGGTCCGGGAGTGCCGCCGCCGGGTCCACCCATGCTGCGGCCTCCGCTTCCCCCTGGCCCGCCGTTACCGCCGCCCGGCCTGCCACCTGCGCCACCGCCTGCGCCGCCTCCGCCCGGCCCTCCGCTGGACGCCACGGCGACGGTCGTGGTGCACCCATTGCCGGACGGCGCCCGGGTGATCCTCGTCGCCGACACCACGCAAACCGCGCAAGTTACCCACCAGCTGCGTCAGCTGATGATCGCGGCGGGGGTGGTGACGTTGCTGGTGGCGGGGGTGTTGTTGGTTGCGGTCAGTAGGGCGGCACTACGCCCGTTAGAACGGCTCACCGCGTTGGCCAATGGCATCACGACCGGGGACCGAGGCCGACGATTGCGTCCAGACCGCACCGATACCGAACTCGGCCGCGCCGCCAGTGCCTTCGACGGGATGCTCGACGCATTGGAAACCTCCGAGCGCCACGCCCAGCAGGCCGCCGACACAGCGCAGCGCGCCGAGACGGCGACCCGGCGATTTCTCGGCGACGCCGCCCACGAGCTGCGCACGCCGATCGCCGGCATTCAGGCCGCCGCCGAGCAACTCGCCAGCAGCGCCTCCCAGCATCAAGACGACGACGCGGCGCGGAGTCAATACCGCCGCGCCAGCCTGCTGCTGTCCGACGCCCGCCGCGCCGGGCGGGTTGTCTCCGACATGCTCGATTTGAGTCGCATCGACGCCGGGCTTCCGCTGGATCTGCACGAGGTTGACCTGGCGGCGATAGTGGACGCCGAAGCGGACCGAGCCGCCATGCTGGCGCCACAGGTCACCGTCAACCGCACCGGTCTGACCGCGCTGAACGTCACAGCCGACTCGACCCGGCTGGCGCAGATCATGTCCAACCTGCTCGACAACGCCCGCAGGTACACCCCGGCCGGAGGTGCTGTCACTGTCGACCTTCGCACATGCGACGACACCGCGGAGGTCACCGTTACCGACACCGGCCCGGGCATTCCCGACCACGAACGTGACCGCATCTTCGAGCGGCTGGTGCGCTTGGATGCCGGCCGCGCCCGCGACCACGGCGGCGCCGGGCTGGGCCTGGCGATCGCCCGAGCCTTGGCGTGCGCCCACGGCGGCGAGCTGGTGTGCCTGCCCCACGAGGGGGGTGCGCAATTTCGGCTCAGCTTGCCCGTTGAGGCGGGTCCGTAGTGGGCCTTCAGCTGGGCGCGGCGGCTGCGGTCACGGCGGTGAGATCCCACTTGTCCAGCCAGGGCTGCACCAACTCGGCGACGGAGAACTTGGCCGGCGCCGAGCACCCGGCATTGGGCGCGCGGGGGTCGCCGCCGCGGATGAGGATGCCGACAGCGCGAGCGGTGCCGTCGCTCTCGATGAGATAGACCGGGCCGCCGGAATCGCCGCACTGGCCAGCCGCCAAAAAGATGACCTTGCTCTCGGTGACATCGAGAATCGGTCCGCACGCGGCTTCGCCGGAGCCCATGCCGAACTTGCACAGCTGCTGGCCGATCTCCAGGTCGGTTGCGACGCCGGAGACCGGCAGCGACGCACCGATAGCCGACGTCCGGGGAATATTGTCGCCGTCGAGCACAATCAGGCCGATGTCGTGCTGTTCAAGGTGAACTCCTTCGCTGACCGTTTGGCTGAACGTACCCAGCGTCGTGTAGGGCAGGATCCCGGCGAAGTTCATCGTCACCTTGCTGGGCTCGCCAGGCCGGTTGCAGTGACCGGCGGTGAGAACACCGGCCTGACCGGTGCTGGTGTGCACCAAAAACCCTGCGGTACAGCCCATTCCACCGGAACCGTCGGCGTACTCGACATAGATGCCTGCACCGGGGCCAACGGCACTTGCCGCAGGTAAATCGATCGGCGACAGGACGGGCGACGGTGTGGGTTCTTGCGCCGGATCGGCATTTTTGGGCAGCAGGCAAACCGCTGCTGCGAGTGCGACGGCGCTGCACAGCGCCGCGATCGTCAGCAACGAGGCATGCGTTCTCGGACCTTGTGGCGGCGGATACGGCACATCCGTTCCGGTGAATACGCCGTCTTTCGACTTGCGATGCCGGTACGACTGCGAGCCCCAACTCGCAAGTTCCAGCGCGCGCACCCTCACCATTAGGTAGATCTTTCAGGCAATGAGTTGCGCGCTCAATAGCGCCGGTCGATCAGCTGATGGTGGCCGGCTCGGGGGCAGCCTCGTCGCCGCGCGGCGTGCGGCGGTGATGCTGGCGGAAGTGGCGGATCTCAACGACCAGCCCGGCCAGCCCCAAAGCGCCCGTGCACGCCGAAAACAGGTACAGCAGCGAGCTGGGGTGACCGGCGAGCGCGTCGCCGAGGATCACCACGGCGGCGGTGCCGGGAAGCAGTCCGGCCAGTGTGGCCAACGCATAGGGCAGCACCCGCACGGCCGACGCGCCTGCGGCGTAGTTGAGCGCCGAAAACGGGACGGCGGGAATCAACCGCAGCGACAAGATGGCCAGCCATCCCCGTTGCCGCAAGCGTTCGTCCACCGTGTCGATCGATCGGTGGCGAACCAAGCGGTTCAGCCGCCACCCGGCCGCGCGCACCAGCAGCATCGCGATCAGTGCGCTCGCGGTGCTGGCGACCACGGCGATAGCAACACCCAGCACCGGGCCGAACAGCAGCCCAGCTGCCAGGGTGAACGCCGTGCGCGGCACCGGCACGACGGTGACAACGATGTGCGCCAACAAGAACGCCAACGGGAACCACGGGCCCACCGATTCGGCCCAATCGCGCAACTGCACCGGGCTGGGCAGCGGAAGCCATGTCGCCAGTGCCACCAGGACTGTGATACCGACCACTGTCGCGACGATCCGCGGCCGAGACACCTGACGCGCGGCCGCACCCATCGCACAGCCAACATCGCGCAGTGTTTCGCTGATTCTGCAGGTGGCGGAAGCCGTCACAGCTCTCAAGGTTACGGGGCATAGATGAATAATTCGTTTCCCCAGGCTGGCGTTTCGTCGTGGACCTGGCGCGATGCTCGCACCTCGCGGTTTTTAGCGGAGAGCGGTATCAATTAGCCTCATTAGCAAGTGGCTTCCCCCGAAGCACCCGACGCAACGTTGCCAATTGCTGGGAAAAGGGAGCAATCGGTGTCCATTGATGTACCCGGGCTCGCCAACCTAGAACAGGTTCGCGGGCGTTGGCGCACTGCGGTCGCCGGTGTGCTGGCCAAAAGCACCGGGAAGGACGCTGCACAACTGGGCGACCAACCCGAGCAGCTGCTGGAAACCCCGACCTATGACGGGATCGCCATCCGGGCGCTCTACACCGCGCTCGACGAGTTGCCGGAGCCGCCGCTGCCCGGCGAGTGGCCCTACGTGCGTGGTGGCGACGCGCTGCGCGACGTCAACTCCGGCTGGAAGGTCGTCGAAGCTTTCCCTGGCCATCCAGCCGACGGCAACGCCGCGGTGCTGGCGGCGCTCGCCGACGGGGTGAGCGCGCTGCTGATCCGGGTGGGGGAGTCCGGCGTGGCGGCTGGCGAGCTCGAGAAGCTGCTCTCGGGCGTGTACCTGGACCTGGCCCCGCTGCTCCTCGACGCAGGCGCCGACTACCCGGCGGCGTGCGACGCCCTGCTCGCCCTGGTGGACCAGCTGGATGCGGACAAGCGCGCCACAGTGTCGATCGACCTGGGCGCTGACCCGCTGACCGCGAAGCTGAGCGGCCGGGCGGCTCCGTCGGCGGAGCAGGTGGTCGCGGTCGCAACGCGAGTGACCGGCCGCCGCGGTGTGCGGGCGATCACCGTCGACGGGCCTGCCTTCCACAATCTGGGTGCCAACGTGACATGGGAGCTTGCCGGCAGCATTGCGGCCGCGGTGGCCTACCTGCGGGTGCTCACCGAATCCGGCATCACAGTCGGCGAGGCCTTACGGCAAATCAGCTTCCGGCTGGCCGCCGACGACGATCAGTTCATGACGATCGCTAAAATGCGGGCCGCGCGCCAGCTGTGGGCGCGTGTCGCCGAGGTCGTCGGCGACGCCGAGGGCGGCGCAGCCGTCCTGCACGCGGAGACGTCGCTGCCGATGATGACCCAGCGCGACCCCTGGGTGAACATGCTGCGCGGCACCCTCGCCGCTTTCGGCGCGGGCGTCGGCGGCGCCGACACCGTGCTGGTCTTCCCGTTCGATGTGGCCATACCCGGCGGCTTTCCCGGCGTCGCCGCCGGCTTCGCGCGCCGGATCGCACGCAACACTCAGCTGCTGCTGTTGGAGGAGTCACACGTCGGCAAGGTGCTGGACCCGGCCGGCGGGTCGTGGTTCGTCGAGGATCTCACCGAGCAACTGGCTCAGCAGGCTTGGCAGCATTTCCAGGCCATCGAGGCCCGCGGCGGATTCGTCGACGCCGGCGACTACGTCGCCGACCAGATCGCCGGGGTAGCCGCACAACGCGCCGACGACATCGCGCATCGCCGCACCGCGATCACCGGCGTCAACGAATTTCCGAACCTGTCGGAACCCCCGCTGCCGCAGGAGGATTCGCAGGCTGATGTCGGCCTGGTGGGCTATGCCGCCGAGTTCGAGGCGCTGCGGAACCGTTCCGACGCCTACCTGGCCCGCACCGGTGCGCGCCCGAAGGCGCTGCTGCTGCCGCTGGGCCCGTTGGCCGAGCACAATATCCGGGCGACTTTCGCTGCGAACCTGCTGGCGTCGGGAGGCATTGAGGCGATCAACCCCGGGCCGGTCGGTGCCGCCGGGGTCGCCGCTGCGGTGCGGGACGCCGAATCGCCGACCGTGGCGATTATCTGCGGCACCGACAAGCGCTACAACGGCGAGGCCTCAGACGTCGTCGAGGCAGCCCGAAGCGCCGGCGTATCGAGGGTTTACCTGGCCGGACCCGAGAAAGCACTGGGGGAGCCCGAGCACCGGCCAGACGAGTTTTTGACCGCGAAAATCAATGCGGTCGAAGCGCTGTCGAATCTGCTCAGCCGATTGGGAGCGTAGTGACGATGACGACCACCACACCTGTGATTGGCAATTTCTCGGATATCCCGCTGCACGGCCGGCGTGAAGTGCAGCGGCCCACCGAAGCCGCGGTGGAACGGCACTTCTCCGCAGCGGCCGCGTGGCATACACCGGAAGCCATTGACCTCAAACCGGTTTACATCGCCGCCGACCGTACCGCCGCGCAGGCCGACGGTTATCCGCTGAACAGTTTCCCCGGCGAGCCGCCCTTTGTGCGCGGTCCGTACCCGACGATGTATGTCAATCAGCCCTGGACAATCCGCCAATACGCCGGGTTCTCCACCGCCGCGGATTCCAACGCGTTTTACCGCCGCAACCTCGCCGCCGGCCAGAAGGGCCTCTCGGTAGCATTCGACCTGGCCACCCACCGCGGCTACGACTCCGACCACCCCCGCGTCCAGGGTGACGTCGGAATGGCCGGTGTGGCAATCGATTCCATCCTCGACATGCGTCAGTTGTTCGACGGCATCGACCTGTCCGCGGTGTCGGTGTCGATGACGATGAACGGTGCCGTGCTGCCGATCCTGGCGTTGTACGTGGTGGCCGCCGAGGAGCAGGGGGTGCCGCCGCAGAAACTGGCCGGCACCATTCAGAACGACATCCTCAAAGAGTTCATGGTGCGCAACACCTACATCTACCCGCCCAAGCCGTCGATGCGCATCATCTCCGACATCTTCGCCTACGCCAGCGCCAAGATGCCGAAGTTCAACTCCATCTCGATCTCCGGCTACCACATCCAAGAAGCAGGTGCCACAGCGGATTTGGAGTTGGCCTACACGCTGGCCGACGGGGTCGACTACATCAAGGCGGGCCTGGACGCCGAGCTGGACATCGACAAGTTCGCGCCCCGGCTGTCCTTCTTCTGGGGCATCGGGATGCACTTCTTCATGGAGGTCGCCAAGCTGCGGGCCGGCCGGCTGCTGTGGAGCGAGCTCGTGGCCGGATTCGGTGCCAAGAACCCCAAATCGCTGTCGCTGCGCACACATTCGCAGACCTCGGGCTGGTCGCTGACCGCGCAGGACGCTTTCAACAACGTCGCCCGGACCTGCATCGAGGCGATGGCCGCCACCCAGGGCCACACCCAGTCGTTGCACACCAACGCGCTGGACGAGGCGCTGGCGCTGCCCACCGACTTCTCGGCCCGGATCGCGCGCAACACCCAGCTGGTCTTGCAGCAGGAGTCGGGCACCACACGGCCGATCGACCCGTGGGGAGGCTCCTATTACGTGGAGTGGCTGACCCATCAACTCGCGCAGCGGGCCCGCGCCCATCTCGCCGAGATCGCCGAACACGGCGGCATGGCTGCGGCCATCAGCGACGGCATCCCCAAGCTGCGCATCGAAGAGGCGGCCGCGCGCACCCAGGCCCGCATCGACTCGGGCCAGCAGCCCGTGATCGGGGTCAACAAATACCAGGTCGACGAAGACCAGAAGATCGAGGTTCTCAAGGTCGAAAACAGCCGGGTGCGCGCCGAGCAGCTGGCCAAACTGCAAGAGCTGCGGGCGAACCGGGACCAGTCGGCGGTCGACGCTGCTTTGGCCGAGTTGTCTCGCGCCGCCGCCGCCCACGGCCGCGCCGGTGAAGACGGCCTGGGCAACAATCTGCTGGCGCTGGCCATCAACGCGGCCCGGGCCAAGGCCACCGTCGGAGAGATTTCCGACGCGCTGGAAAAGGTGTATGGGCGTCACCAGGCGGAGATCCGTACCATCGCCGGGGTCTACCGCCAGGAATTCGGGAAGCCGGAAAGGCCACCAACATCGCAAGCGCCACCGAATTAGTCGAGAAGTTCGCCGAGGCCGACGGTCGCCGGCCCCGGATTTTAGTGGCCAAGATGGGCCAGGACGGTCACGACCGTGGCCAGAAGGTGATTGCGACGGCGTTCGCCGACATCGGGTTTGACGTTGACGTCGGATCGCTGTTCTCCACGCCCGAAGAGGTGGCGCGCCAGGCCGCTGACAACGACGTGCACGTCATCGGGGTGTCCTCGCTGGCCGCCGGCCACCTGACGCTGGTGCCGGCGCTGCGTGACGCGCTGGCCGAAGTCGGACGGCCCGACATCATGATCGTGGTCGGCGGGGTTATCCCGCCCGACGATTTCGACGAGCTGTATGCCGCCGGGGCCGCCGCCATCTTCCCGCCCGGGACGGTGATCGCGGACGCGGCAATCGGCTTGCTGCACAAGCTCGCCGAGCGGCTGGGCTACACGCTGGACTAAATGACCTCCCAAGGGAACGACACGGTCGAGGAATTGGCCGCGGCTGTCCGCAGCGGCGACCGCGCGGCGCTGCCGCGAGCGATCACGCTGCTGGAGTCCACCCGCGCCGACCATCATGAAAAAGCGCAGCAGCTGCTGCTGGCGTTGCTGCCGGATTCTGGCAACGCTCATCGCGTGGGCATCACCGGCATCCCGGGGGTGGGAAAGTCCACCGCCATCGAGGCGCTGGGCATGCATTTGATCGAGCAAGGCCACCGGGTGGCGGTGTTGGCCGTCGACCCGTCGTCGACTCGCTCCGGCGGATCGATCCTCGGTGACAAAACCCGGATGGCGCGTCTAGCGGTACACCCGGACGCCTACATCCGGCCGTCGCCGACATCGGGCACTTTGGGCGGGGTGGCAAAGGCCACCCGCGAAGCGGTGGTGTTGTTGGAGGCCGCCGGTTTCGACGTGATCGTGATCGAGACGGTCGGTGTCGGTCAGTCCGAGGTGGCGGTGGCCAATATGGTCGACACATTCGTCTTGTTGACCCTGGCGCGCGGCGGCGATCAGCTGCAGGGCATCAAAAAGGGTGCGCTGGAGCTGGCCGACATCGTGGTGGTGAACAAGGCCGACGGGGAGCACCTCGCGGAGGCAAGGTCAGCCGCACGGGAGCTGTCCGCGGTGATCAGATTGATCCACCCGCGTGAAACGCTTTGGCGACCACCGGTTCTCACGATGAGTGCGATGGAGGGGACCGGCCTGCAAGAGTTGTGGGACACCATCGAGCGTCATCGTCAGGTGCTCACCGAGGCCGGAGAGTTCGAAGCGCGCCGACGGGCCCAGCAAGTCGACTGGACCTGGCAGATGGTGCGCGACACGGTTTTGGACCGGGTGCTGTCCAACCCGAACGTGCGCAAGATGCGCGCGGACGTGGAACGCCAGGTCAAGGCGGGGGAGCTGACCCCGGCGCTGGCGGCCCAGCAAATATTGACGGCCGCGGCGGCTAACGGATAGGTAAATTAATTGATGTTTGCCCGTGGGCTGTGTGAAATCGAAGTAAATTCAAAGGCGTGACGGTGGAAACCCGAGTCGATCGCCGCGCGGTCCCTGTCCACGATGCCCCTGACGCAGGTCATCGCGTGTCCGGCGCGGCGGACTCACACTTCGGTTGCGTCGTTCGTGGCTTTCTCCAGCATGTTCCCCGCGCGCCGGTTCGGCGGCGGGGCGCTGGCGGTGTATCTCGACGGCCAACCCGTCGTCGACGTATGGACAGGTTGGGCCGACCGGGGCGGCCACGGCCGTGGTCGGCGGACACCGCCGCCGATGGTGTTCTCGGCAACCAAGGGCATGGCCGCCACGGTCATCCACCGGCTCGCCGACCGGGGGCTGATCGACTACGACGCTCCGGTTGCCGAGTACTGGCCGGAGTTCGCAGCCAACGGCAAGTCGGCCCTCACCGTTCGTGAGGTGATGAGACACCACGCCGGCCTGTCGGGTCTGCGTGGCGCCACGCAGGAAGACTTGCTGGATCACGTCGTGATGGAAGAACGGCTAGCCGCGGCGCGCTCCGGGACGGCTGCTGGGCAAACCGGCATATCACGCGCTGACCTTCGGCTGGCTGATGTCCGGGCTGGCCCGGGCCGTGACCGGAAAGGTATGCGCGCGCTGATCCGCGAGGAGCTCGCCGAGCCGTTGGGCACCGACGGCATGCATCTGGGCCGGCCGCCGGCCGAAGCGCCGACGCGGGTCGCCGAGATCATCATGCCGCAGAACATCGTCGCCAATCCGGTCGTCAACTATGTGACGCACAAGGTCGCCAACCAGCTGTCCGGCGGATTCCGGTCCATGTACTTCCCGGGCGTGATCGCCGCCGTCCAGGGTGATATTCCGTTGCTGGACGCCGAGATGCCGGCAGCCAACGGGGTAGTGACGGCCCGCGCGCTGGCACGGATGTACGGAGCGATCGCCAACGGCGGCGAGATCGACGGCACCCGGTTCCTGTCGCCGTGAACTGGTTGCGGGTCTGACCGGTCGACGGAGCCTGCGGCCGGATCGAAACCTGTTCGTGCCGTTGGCTTTCCACCTGGGCTACCACAGCCTGCCGATCGGGAACGTGATGCCGGGCTTCGGTCATGTCGGGTTGGGCGGTTCGGTCGGCTGGACCGACCCGGCGAGCGGGGTGGCTTTCGCGTTGGTGCACAACCGGCTGCTGACACCGTTTGTGATGACCGATCATGCCGCGTTCGTCGGAATCTACGCGCTGATCCGCAAGGCCGCCGCGAAAGCCCGCAAACGCGGCTTCCGGCCGGTGACCGAGTTCGGGGCGCCGTTCGCGAGCCGGGAGCCGTCGCCGGCTGATCTGCGGTCCCGGCCCCCGTTCGACGAGCCGGCCGAGGGCCAGCTAGAGACGGCCTCGGGAGCGAAGGACTCGGGATCGGGCTGGTGTCCGCGTCGTCGCCTTGGAACCTCTCCCCGAGCAGCGCGCGCACGACCGGGCGCGGTGGCCGAGAGCGAAGCATCTGGCTGGCGGGGCGCGGACGAACTACCTGTGGCCACCAGAACCAACGTCCGAGCAGCGCGGCGATAGACGGCGTCATGAACGAGCGAACGACCAAGGTGTCGAACAACAGGCCCAGGCCGATGGTGGTACCGACCTGACCGATAATCCGCAAATCGCTGGCCGCCATCGAGGCCATAGTGAACGCGAACACCAGGCCCGCGTTCGTCACAACTTTACCGGTGCCGCCCATCGCGCGGATAATGCCGGTGTTCATACCGCCGGCAATTTCCTCTTTCATCCGGGATACCAGCAGCAAATTGTAGTCAGACCCCACCGCCAAAAGGACGATCACGGACATCGGAAGCACCATCCAGTGCAATTTCATGCCGAGAATATACTGCCAAATCAGCACTGAGAGCCCAAACGATGCACCCAGCGAAAGTGCCACCGTACCCACAATAACTAGTGCGGCCACAAAACTTCGGGTGAGGACCAGCATGATGATGAAAATAAGACAGAGCGCACCAACTCCCGCGATATAGAGATCGTATTTTGCCCCGTCGTGGAAATCCTTAAATGTCGACGCCGTGCCCGCAAGATAGATCTTGGCATCTTCGAGGGGTGTCGTCTTGAGCGCCTCTTGTGCCGCCGTCCTTATCTGATCGATACGCGCTATTCCCTCGGGCGTCGCAGGATCGCCCCTATGCGAAATGATGAATCGAGCCGCTTTTCCGTCAGGAGACAGGAAGGAGTTCATTGCCTTCTTGAAGTCCGCGTTCTGGAAAACTTCCGGAGGCAGATAGAAGGAATCGTCGTTCTTAGCCGCGTCGAACGCCTCTCCCATGGCGGTGGCGTTTTGGCTCGATTCGTCCATCGCGTTATTCATCCCAGCCATGGTGCTGTGCATTGTCAGCACCATCGTCCGGGTGTCTTGTGTCATCGCGATAAGCGGCGGGTATTGCGCCAGCAACTGCGGCAACAGCGCGTCCATCTTATCGAGATCCTTTACAAGATCGTCCAATTTATCGCTAAGCTCGTCGATACCGTCGAGTGTGTCAAATATCGATCTCAACGACCAGCATATTGGGATATCGTAGCAGTGCTTTTCCCAGTAGAAATAACTGCGAACCGGCCTAAAGAAATCCTCAAAATCCGACACATTCTTCTTATGTCATGCACAATGCCAGCCATTTCTTTTGTCATGGCGATCGAGTGATGAGTAATGGTGGTGAGCTGCGACTGCAATGCGTACAAGCGTTTCATCGTCGCGATCTGCGTCGCCATCAGGTCTGCCTGCTTGAGCATGTCATCAGTACGTCAATCGCATATACTGCATGGTTTGTAGCTGGCTCGCATTTTGCATGCTGATCAGAAACGGTATCGAGGTGTGTTCAATCGGTGTTCCCTCGGGCCGGGTTATGCCCGGCACCGAGAAATTCCTGGAACTCGGAAAATCGCCTTGGCTAGCTTGTGCAACACGAGAAAATCTGCCGGATTGCGCATATCGTGATTTGATTCGATCATCAGAATTTCGGGCATCATTCGTGACTGGGAAAAATGACGATCCGCGGCCGCATACCCCACATTGGCGGGAATGTCTTTGGGTATATAGAGCCGGTCATTGTAGCTGGTTTTGTAGCCCGGCAGTGTCACCAGACCGATCAGTGCGACTGCTACTGCCGCCACGAGAATGGGCGCGGGCCAGCGGACGATCGCGGCGCGAACCCGGCGCCATCGACCGAACCCGATCCTGCGCGCGGGGTCGAATAGCCCGAAGCCACTTCCGAGGGCCAGAACTGCCGGAACCAGCGTGAGGGCGATCACGACCGAAACGAACATGCCCACGGCGCACGGCACGCCTATGGTCTGGAAGATAGGCATCCGGGTAAAGCTCAGACAACATCGCCCCGGCGATCGTCAAACCCGAACCCAAGACAACGGGAGCGACCCCGCGGTAAGTGGTGTAGTAGGCCGTTTCCCGGTCCTCGCCGGCCGACGCGCCTCTTGATATCGACCGAAGAAGAATATCCCGTAATCGGTTCCGACGGCGATCCCGAGGGCCACCAGTAGATTGATGGAAAACGTCGAGATCTCAACAATGTTGTTATCGGCGAGAAACGCGATGATTCCCCGGGCCGCATACTTCGATCCCGACCATGACCAACAACAAAATCACGGTGATGACCGAACGGTAGACAAGAAGCAACATCGTGAAAATAATCACGACGCTTACCGCGGTCATCTTCAGAATCGATTTGTCACCACTCTGCAGCATATCCGAAACGAGGCCGCCGGGCCGGTGACATAGACCTTAAGGCCGCGAGGTGGCGGTGTCCGCCACTACGATATTGCGGACCGCCGCCACGGAGTCCTGCCCCAAGCTCGTGCCTTGGTTGCCGGCCAGATTCAATTGCACATATACGGCCTTGCCGTCCGGGCTTTGCGCACCCGCTGGCGTGAGTCGATCTCCCCACAAAATCCTGCACATGCTCGACGTGCTTCGGGTCGGTTCTTAAGCACGGACCAATCCGTCGTAGTATGCGTGAGCGTCGTCCCCGAGTTGCTGCTGCCCCCAGCACGATCATCGCGAAACTGTCCGAATCGGATCTTGAAGTCCTTGCCCATGCGCATCATGGCCTGTACCGACGCCGCATCTTGGGGATCCAATGGTACGGAATGCTCTTGGCCGACCCTGCTCCAGCCATGGAACCCCCAGATGTCACAATGAAAGTCAGCGCCACCCACGCCAAGATGACGAAGAGCGGAAGCCTGCGAATCATCTGCGCTAGGAAGGGGACCAGAGGACGTTGGGTGTTCCTTCTGGCTCAACTGATATTCGCTACTTACCGCAGCTATCACAACAAGGCACGTACCAACGGACGAGGTCCTGACGGCCGAAGTATTTCTGCCGGCGGGGACGCACTTGTTGCGGCCACCAGAACCAGCGTCCCAGCAGTGCGGCGATCGACGGCGTCATGAACGCGCGCACGATCAACGTGTCGAACAGCAGGCCCAGCCCGATCGTCGTGCCTATCTGCCCGAGGATGATCACGTCGCTGACCATCATGGACCCCATGGTGAACGCGAACACCAGGCCCGCGTTCGTCACGACCTTGCCGGTACCGCCCATCGCGCGAATCATGCCCGTGTTTATACCGGCGCCTATTTCCTCTTTCATCCGGGAGACCAGCAGCAAATTGTAGTCAGACCCCACCGCCAGAAGGACGAGCACAGACATCATTAGCACTACCCAGTGTATTTGTATGCCGACAAATTTTGCCAGACCAACACGGACAGCCCGAATGCCGTGCCCAGCGAAATCAATACCGTTCCTACGATAACCAGGGCGGCCATAAAACTCCGCGTCATGATCAGCATGATTATGAAAATAATGCAGAGCGCGGCGACCCCCGCGATCAAGAGATCATATTTAGAACCGTCCACCATATCTTTCGTTAAAGCTGCGCTGCCGGCGAGATAGATCTTGGCGTTTTCTAGAGGAGTTCCCTTGAGCGCCTCTTCGGCCGCGGTTTTTATCGCATCGACCTGTCGGATGCCCTCGGGCGATAGGGGATCGCCCCTTTGTGATATGAGCATACGGACGGCTTTCCCGTCGGGCGACAGGAAAATTTTCTCGACTCGCTGAAA
>CAWASA010000005.1:0-466913 GCA_963784665.1 uncultured Actinomycetota bacterium | reverse complement strand
GGCAGAATCATGTTGGTTTTGAGCAGCATGCCCTCCAACAGGACGCCTTGAGTGTGCAGCTGGGAGAAGACTTCCCGCAGAACGTCTTCGGTGACCTCACCGCATCGGGTAAGCGCGTGCTCGCCGGCCATGAGGACTTCGGCCTTCACGACCGGAACCAGGTCGGCTTCCTGACACAGCGCCGCGTAGCGGGCCAGGGCGTGGGCGTTCGCCTGCACGCAGCCACGGCTGGGTAGGGTCTCGCCGATGGTGAACACGGCCCGCCATTTGGCGAACCGGGCCCCCAACGGGGCGTACTCGGCCAGGCGTTCACGCGGCCCGTCGAGGCCCCGGTCACTTTCTCGCCGGGGTGAGCGGCCATCGGTTTGGCACCGAGGTCCACCTTGATGCCGGGGACGATCCCCGCGTTCACCAGCACGGCCGCGAACGCCTTACCGTCGGTGGTGTGTTGGCGCATCGTCTCGTCGCACAGGATGACACCGCTGATGCTGTCGCCGAGGCCGGGCGTGGTCACGATCAGTTCCCGATAGGCGCGGCGGGTGTGCTCGGTCTGGGCGATCCCGAGCCGGGCGAACCGCTTGTTGCAGGTGGGGATTGAATCATCGATGGCGAGCAGGCCCTTGTCGCCGGCGACCAACGCGTTCGCAGCGGCCACCAGGCGCGGCATGCCCGGCGCACCGACGGTCGTTACATGTGTCGGCGCCACAGATGTCGTCATTGTGGGGGGTTCCAGGTCCAGTTGCGGATTTCGGGGTGGTCTTGGCCGTGGGTGTTGATGTAGAGGGTGTGTTCGACGAGTTTGTCGGCCATGGTCTGTTTGAGGTAGTCGCCGGTGGCGCCGAGTTGCGGCAGGCGGTCGATGACGTCGCCGACGAGGTGGTAGCGGTCGAGTTTGTTCTGTACCCGCATGTCGAAGGGGGTGGTGATGGTGCCTTCTTCGTTGTAGCCGCGCACGTGCAGGTTGGGGTTGGTTCTGCGGTAGGTGAGTCGGTGGATGAGGGTCGGGTAGCCGTGGAAGGCGAAAATGATGTGTTTGTCGGTGGTGAACAGGGCGTCGTAGTCGCCGTCGGAGAGCCCGTGCGGGTGCTCGCTGGCCGACTGCAGTTTCATCAGGTCGACCACGTTGACCACGCGGATCTTCAACGCGGGCAGGTGTTCCCGCAAGATCTGCGCCGCCGCGAGCACTTCCAGGGTGGGGGTATCCCCGCAACAGCCCAGCACCACGTCCGGCTCGGCGCCCCGGTCGTTTCCGGCCCATTCCCAGATGCCGATGCCCTCGGTGCAGTGCACTTCTGCTTGCTCGATGTTCAGCCATTGCGGCATCGCGTGTTTGCCGGCGACGATCACGTTGACGTAGTGGCGGCTGCGCAGGCAGTGGTCGGCCACCGAGAGCAGGCAGTTGGCGTCCGGCGGCAGGTACACCCGCACGATGTCGGCTTTCTTGTTCACCACGTGGTCGAGGAAGCCGGGGTCTTGGTGGGTGAACCCGTTGTGGTCTTGCTGCCACACGTGGGACGCAAGAAGGTAATTCAGTGAGGCGATGGGCCGCCGCCACGGCAGTTGCGCGGTCACCTTGAGCCATTTGGCGTGCTGGTTGAACATCGAGTCGACGATGTGGATGAACGCCTCGTAGCAGTTGAACAGCCCGTGCCGCCCGGTCAGCAGATAGCCTTCGAGCCAGCCTTCGCTTTGGTGCTCACTGAGCATCGAATCCAGCACCCGCCCCTGTGGCGCGAGGAACTCGTCGCCTGTGACGGTGCGGGCCTCCCATTGCCGGTCGGTGACCTCGAAGACCGCGTCGAGCATGTTCGACACGGTTTCATCGGGGCCGAAGATCCGGAAGTTGCGCTGGTCCTGGTTGAGGCTGACCACGTCGCGCAGGAAGCTACCCAGCACGCGGGTGTCCTCGGCCTCCACCGCGCCGGGCGAGGCCACCGCCACCGCGCGGGCGCGAAAGTCGGGCATATGCAGGTCACGCACCACCCCGCCGTTGGTGTGCGGGTTGGCGCCCATCCGCCGCTGCCCCCGCGGGGCCAGCGCGGCCAGCTCGGGCAGCAGCCGCCCGGCCTGATCGAACAGCTCGTCGGGTTTTAACTGCGCATCCAGGTGTCGAGCAGCTCGACGTGCCCGGGATGGTGCTCGTCGACGAGCAACGGCACCTGATGCGCCCGGAACGTGCCCTCGATCTGCAGGCCGTCCACGACCTTGGGTCCGGTCCAGCCTTTCGGGGAGCGCAACACGATCATCGGCCACCGCGGGCGGGTGGTCTGGCCATCGGTGCGCGCCCCATGCTGGATGCGGTGAATACCCTCGATCGCCGAATCGAGGATGGTGGCCATCAGTTCGTGCATGGTCTCGGGGTCATCACCTTCGACGTAGTGCGGTTCCCATCCGC
The DNA here is from genome assembly GCA_963784665.1 of uncultured Actinomycetota bacterium. Taxonomy (GTDB): domain Bacteria; phylum Actinomycetota; class Actinomycetes; order Mycobacteriales; family Mycobacteriaceae; genus Mycobacterium. The sequence goes on along the minus strand of CAWASA010000005.1, from coordinate 464,518 downwards.
AGCCGCGCAGGAACTGGTCGAGCTCCTCGGGTTCGATGCGGGCCAGCACGGTGGGGTTGCTGATCTTGTAGCCGTTCAGATGCAGGATCGGCAGCACCGCCCCGTCGCCGACCGGGTTGAGGAACTTGGTGGAATGCCAGGCGGTGGCCAGCGGCCCCGTCTCGGCCTCGCCGTCACCGATCACACAGGCCACGATCAGGTCCGGATTGTCGAACGCGGCGCCGAACGCGTGGCTCAGCGAGTAGCCCAGTTCCCCGCCTTCGTGGATCGATCCCGGAGTCGTCGGCGCCACATGGCTGGAAATGCCTCCGGGAAAGGAGAATTGGGTGAACAGCTTCTTCATCCCGGACTCGTCGCGGCTCACGTCGGGATAGATCTCGCTGTAGGAGCCCTCGAGGTAGGTGTTGGCGACCAGCGCCGGACCGCCGTGGCCGGGGCCGGCGACGTAGAACATGTCCAGGTCGTACTTGGTGATGACCCGGTTGAGGTGCACGTAGATGAAGTTCTGCCCCGGCGTGGTCCCCCAATGCCCCACCACCAGCGGTTTCACATCCGAAAGCGCCAGCGGCCGCTTCAACAACGGATTGTCATACAGATAGATCTGGCCGACCGACAGGTAGTTCGCCGCCCGCCAGTAGGCGTCCATCTTGTGCAGCAGTTCTGGTTCCAGTGTTCGGGTGCGCGTCATGGGGTGTCCCTTGCTCGACACGTCGTTAATGCTTTGTCGATTGAGTTCGTGGCTCGTCTGCGTCATGGCGCCGAGTCCGTGAGCAGCCGAATGAGCTGGCGCTCGTCCAGTGCGGTCCAGGAGCCGCGGGCGGCGCGCCACTGATCGGGATCGTCCTCGAGGCCATGGACCGCAGCGGCGCGGGTCGCGCGCTGATCCGGTGCGGCAACCGGCCTCGTCACCTGGGGGATCGCACGTCGCGGTACATCAACCAGTAACCCCACCCGATCAACGACATGAAAATCAGCGCGGCGATCACGGCCGGCTCCCCGCGGCGGAGGTTCCGTTGGCCACCGCTGCCGGGATGGGAATCGGTGGCTGTGGCTCTGGCCGGGCTGCTGCGCCGTTTTCCCGGGCCAGGAAGTTTCCGAGTTCGGCGATGGTCGACATCAACGGTGCCGGGAACACGACGGTGCTGTTCTTGTCGACACCGAGCTCGACCAGGGTCTGCAGATTGCGTAACTGCAGCGCCAGCGGGTGGGCCATCATGGTGTCCGAGGCGTCACCCAAGGCGGCAGCGGCCAGCGATTCACCCTCGGCGGCAATGATTTTCGCGCGTTTCTCCCGCTCCGCCTCCGCTTGGCGGGCCATCGCCCGCTTCATGCTGTCGGGCAGTTGGATGTCTTTGAGTTCCACCAGGGTGACCTGCACACCCCATTCGATGGTGGTGACGTCGAGGATCGCCTGGATGTCGAGGTTGATCTTGTCGGTCTCCGAGAGCGTCTCATCCAGGGTGTGCTGGCCGACGACCTTACGCAGCGTCGTTTGGGCGATCTGATCGATCGCGGCGTAGACGTTCTCGATCGCCACGACCGACTTCACCGCGTCGACGACCTTGAAGTAGGCCACCGCGGAGACGTCGACACTGACGTTGTCGCGGGTGATGATCCCCTGGGACTGGATCGGCATCGTCACGATCCGCAGCGAAATCCGGTGCAGCACATCGATGAACGGAATGATGAGCCGCAACCCGGGTTGGCGTTCTCCGATCACCCGGCCCAGCCGGAACAGCACGCCATTCTCGTATTGTTTGACGATCCGCACCGCCATCGCCAGCACCAGCAGTGACAGGACGACCAGAACAACGACTACGACGCCCAGCGCTTTCATCGCCGTGCACCTGTCGGTGAGCCGTGCTGAGGGGTGCCCGCGGCCACGTCATGCGCAACCGTCGTTGTTCGGGGGTGTTGTAAGGGGGCCGATCGAGTGGAAAAACTCTGTGGAGCAGTCATGGTGATCCTGATGTGCAGACGATCACCGGCGCGTAGGGGCCTCGGAGCCAATGCTCCTCAAGTTCTGCAGCGGACAGCTGAACTCATCCCGAACCAGCTGAAATTCTCAGCACTTCCCAGGCTACACCCGTGGGGACTAACCCGCCGAATCCCGTTTGGGGCGGCCCCCTTTGCAAGGCTTGCCAGCGTTGCTGGTGGTCGACGGATCCAGGCGCAAGGTCGCGTTCCTCGGGCCGCCGCTACTAGCGGCGGCGTTCTCGGTGTGACAAATCATCTCGTGGCCGGTTGCATCGCGGCGGTGGCCGCCGATCTGGACATCCCCACCGAAGCACTGGACCACCCCGGCACCGACGTCGCGCACAGCCTGCACCAGTTGACCCTCGACGCGCGGCCGCGGTACCAACCTGCACATCACAGAAACCAGCCGCGGCAGGCCACGCCCGCGGGGTGTAGCGTCAACGACGTTGGGAAGCTCAACCAGTCCGGGATGAGGCCAGCTGTCCGCCGCTATCCTCACTGAGCAGTCGCTCGTGCCGAACGTTCCGGTGACAACCGCACACCTGGGGATCACCATGACCACTCCACGCACTCCGGGTACACCGAAACCGGCTCCTGCACAGTACTTTCCGATCAATAGCGTCTTGTGTCTGCTCAGGCATGACCGCCCAGTTCGCCTATGCTCCGAACCAGCCGCTGATGTACGCAGTACGGACCGGACGCCATGACCACTGACAGGCCGCATGTCATGCCCTCCCCCGCTGCGAGCAAAGCCGAACCGGGCCACGACTTGAAATCGGCGCCCATGCCCGAGCTGGAAGAGGAGCTGGGCTACTCGCCGGACGGCTTGAGCAAGGCCGAGGCGGTGACACGGTTGGCGAAGTACGGGCCCAATGAGATCGCCGAGCACAAGACCAACCCGCTGTTGAAGTTCCTCAGCTACTTTTGGGGCCCGATCCCGTGGATGATCGAGATCGCCGTCGTGCTGTCCGGCGCGGTCGGGCACTGGCCGGATTTTTTCATCATCCTGCTGCTGCTGGTGGCCAACGGTGTGGTCGGCTATACCGAGGAACGTCAGGCGGGCAACGCTATCGACGCCCTCAAAGCCAAGCTGGCGATCAACGCCCGCGTCATCCGCGACGGCGCATGGGTCAACCCGCCGGCGCGTGAGCTGGTGCCCGGTGATGTCATCCGGCTGCGCCTGGGTGACATTGTCCCTGCCGACGCCCGGCTACTCGACGGCGACGAGATCGAGGTCGATCAGTCCGCGCTGACCGGAGAGTCACTACCCGCCACCCGTGCAGCGGGTGAGGCCGTGTTCTCCGGGTCCATCATCCGGCAAGGCGAAATCGGCGCCCTGGTCTATGCCACCGGCACCCACACCTACTTCGGCAAGACCGCCGAGTTGGTGCAGGACGCGCACACCGTCAGCCATTTCCAGCGCGCCGTGCTCAAGATCGGCAACTACCTGATCATCCTGGCCGTCGTGCTCGTGGCGGTCATCGTCGTAGCCTCCCTGCTGCGCGGTAACGCGATCCTGACCACGCTGCAGTTCGCCCTGGTCTTGACCGTGGCCGCGATCCCGGTGGCGATGCCCACCGTGCTGTCGGTGACGATGGCCGTGGGCTCGCGGCTGCTCGCCAAGAAACAGGCCATCGTGAGCCGGCTGGTCGCCATCGAGGAACTGGCCGGTGTGGACGTGCTGTGCGCGGACAAGACGGGCACCCTGACCCAGAATTCTTTGACGTTGGGCACCCCGTTCGCCGTCGACGGCGTCACCCCCGCGACGGTCATCCTGGACGGCGCGTTGGCCTCTCGCGCGGACAACGACGACCCCATCGACCGCGCGGTGCTCGGCGGCCTCGACGACACCAAGGCTCTGCAGGATTACACGATCACCCATTTCGCACCGTTCGACCCGGTGCACAAACGCACCGAGGCCACCGTCACCGGCCCCGACGCAACCACCTTCACCGTCACCAAGGGAGCCCCGCAGGTCATCGTGGCGCTGGCCGCGAACGCCGCGCAGATCACACCCGCCACCGATAAGGCGGTCAACGATTTCGCCGCCCGAGGCTTCCGATCCCTGGGCGTAGCACGCCGTGACGGGGACGGCGACTGGCAGTTCGTCGGCGTGCTGCCGCTGTTCGACCCGCCCCGTGACGACGCGGCAGCGACCATCGCCACCGCACGAGCGATGGGCGTCACCGTCAAGATGGTCACTGGCGACGCGCTGGCCATCGCCAAGGAAACCGCCGCCAAGGTCGGTTTGGGCACCGACATCCTCGACGCCGCCGGCCTGGGCGAGGTGAAGAAGGACGAATCGGCGGCGGTGGCCAAGTCCATGGAGACCGCCGACGGTTTCGCCCAGGTATTCCCCGAGCACAAATACCACATCATCGACGTGCTGCAGAAGCTTGGCCACATCGTCGGGATGACCGGCGACGGGGTCAACGACGCCCCCGCGCTGAAGAAAGCGGACTGCGGCATCGCCGTATCGGGAGCCACCGACGCCGCCCGCGCGGCCGCCGACATCGTGCTGCTGACCCCGGGCCTGTCGGTGATCATCGACGCGATCAAAGAGAGCCGCAAGATCTTTCAGCGGATGAACAGCTACGCAATGTATCGCATCGCCGAAACACTGCGGGTGCTGTTGTTCATGACCGTCGCCATCCTCGTCTTCAACTTCTACCCACTGACCGCCATCATGATCGTGATGCTCGCGCTGCTCAACGACGGCGCCATCCTGTCCATCGCCTACGACAACGTCCACTACGCCAACAAGCCCGAAGCCTGGAACATGCGCCTGGTACTCGGGATCTCCACGGTCCTGGGGGTGGTCGGACCAATCGCCGCGTTCGGCCTGTTCTACCTGGGCGACCGGGTCTTCGACCTCGGCCACCCGCGCGTCCAGACCCTGATGTACCTGATGCTGTCCGTCGCCGGACACCTGACCATCTTCTTGACCCGAACCCGCGGACCGTTCTGGTCCATCCGCCCGGCCCGCATCCTGCTGATCGCAGTCTTCGGCACCCAGACCATCGCCACCCTCATTGCCGTTTACGGGCTATTCATGACCCCGCTCGGCTGGACGTGGGCAGCCGCGGTATGGGGATACGCCCTCATCTGGTTCCTCATCAGCGACCGCATCAAACTCCTCGCCTACCGCATCCTCGACCCGGCAAAGAAGGCAAACAAGGCAAAGAAAAAGTCCGAACCAGTTCACGACTTGACGCCCGCGCCTCTTTGACACGAATGATCTAGTGGGAGAACAACGAGAGGACCAACTAGTGAACTCGCACTTGAGCACTCACCATCGGCTGACGATCGAGAAGATCTTCAGCCACCCGGCGGGCGGGAACGTCGAGTGGCGCCCAGTCCTCTCCATGCTCGAGGACCTCGGGTCCGTAAACCAAGAACGCAACGGCAAGTTCACTGTAACCTCGGGACCCGAAACAGAAGTATTCGAGGCTCCGCGAGGCAAAGACATCGATCAGCAGTTGGCAGTGCTAGGACAACCAGCCGGAACCGCCGTGTGCGTGACCATGTCCAGCTCGACGGCGCCGAAGTCACCGACGAGGTCTTCGAATCGCCCGCCTCAATCGTGTTCGACCTGGCCGAGAATCGTCTGCACACCATCAAAGCCGTGATGACCCGGGCGTTCGGTGCGTGACCCGTGGTGTCGATGCGGATCGTGATCGCCCTGGGGGGCAACGCACTGCTCGCGCGCGGGGACAAGCCCGACGCCGCCATCCAGCTGGCGAACCTTCAGACTGCCGCCGAGGCGATCGCGCCGTTGGCGGCGCACCACGATGTGCTGATCTGTCACGGGGACGGCCCGCAGGTCGGCATGCTCTCGCTGGAGAGCGAAACCGACCACGCCCTGACCCGTCCCTACCCGCTCGATGACCTTGTCGCGCAGACCCAGGGCATGATCGGCTACTGGCTGGCCCAGGCACTGCGCAACGCCGGGGTCAAAAAGCCGGTCCTGGGCCTGATTACGCAGACGCTGGTCGACGCCGCAGACCCGGCGTTCGCCGCCCCGACCAAGTTCGTCGGACCCGTCTACCGGCGGGACCGGGCCCAGCTGCTGGCCCACCGGCATAGCTGGACCATCGCCGCCGACAATGGTCGGTGGCGCCGCGTAGTGGCCTCACCCGAACCGCTCCGCATCGTCGAGCAGGATTCCATCACCGGGCTCCTGGACGCCGGTTCGGTGGTCATCTGCGGCGGCGGTGGGGGCGCGGCAGTGACCGAGAAGTTCCGCCGGCCAGTTGAGCGGTGTCGACGCGGTCGTGGACAAGGACTACGTCGCGTCGTTGCTGGGCATCGTCCTCGGAGCCCAGCATTTGCTGGTGCTCACCGACGTGTCCGCAGTCATAGAGCATTACGGCACACCGAAGGCCACACCACTGACGACCCTGGATCCAGATGACCTGCGCAGCATGGGATTTCCAGCCGGATCGATGGGGCCCAAGATCGAAGCCTGCCGCCGGTTCGTCACTGCGACCGGGCACCCGGCCACCATCGGCGCCCTGGCCGACGCGCAGGCACTGCTCGCGGGCACCGCCGGGACCACCATCACCCCGACAACGCAGCCCCACAAGGGTACTCATCAGGGAGTCGGCGGCCGGCGAAGGCCCAATGGCGCGCGCACTCGAGGACCAGGAACGCGAGGTTGATCATGCCGGATGCATTGGTGGACGCCGACATACTCAGGGCCGCGGTGCAGTTGGCGTGCCGGGCACCGTCGTTGCACAACAGCCAGCCCTGGCGCTGGGTCGCCGAGGGTGCGGGACTGCACCTGTACGTCGATCGCAGCCGCATTCTGCCTTCCACCGACAAGTCGGGGCGGGAGGCCTACATCAGCTGCGGCGCCGTGCTCGACCATCTGCGCATCGCGATGGCGGCAGCCGGGTGGATTGCCAACGTCGACAGGTTTCCCGACCCGAATAACCCCGATCATCTCGCGTCACTCGATTTCAGCCCAATGAGCCTCGTCACCGATGCCGATCGCCGCCGAGCCGACGCCATCCTGCACCGCCGCACCGATCGGCTTCCCTTCGCCCCACCAAGGAACTGGGAGTCCCTCGAACCTGTGCTGCGCGACGCCGTCGAGGCCGGGACGGTTCACCTCGACGTGATAGCCAACGAGCTGCGTCCGGGATTGGCGAGGGCGTCACAACTCACCGAATCGCTGCGACTGTACGATTCCTCGTATCATACCGAATTAGACTGGTGGACAGGTCATTTAGAGAACTCTGATGGGATTCCGCGCAGTTCACTAGTGTCGGCGGCCGAAAGTGATCGGGTCGACGTCGGACGTACCTTCCCGGTTAGCGCTCACAACGAGCGGCCCGCCGGCATTGGACCAGACCAGTCCACAGTGCTGGTTCTGTCCACCGACGAGGACACCCGCGATGACGCCTTCCGGTGCGGCGAAGCGTTGTCCGCGGTGTTGTTGGAGTGCACGTTGGCCGGGATGGCGACATGCACACTGACCCATCTCACGGAGCTATGGTCCAGCCGCAACCTCATCGGCACCTTGACCGGCCGGGCAGCTATGCCGCAACTTCTGATCCGCGTCGGCGAAGCCCCTGTCCTTGGCGAGGTACCCCCCATGACACCGCGGCGGCCACTTCGCGATGTTCTGGCGTTTCACCCCGATCCACGCGGTTAAGCGGTGGGGCAACCATCACCCACCGCCGTGCCGCGGCCGCGAAGCCGGACCCTGATCGTTGTCGACGACAGGCAACGACAGCGCGAGAACTGAAGAACCCTGTGACCGCTTCGTTTCCACGCAGGCCCAGATGAAGCGGATGGACCCGTCGTTCAGCGAGTAGGCGTTGGGCTTTAGATCGTTCAGCGAGGTTCCGCGGTCCCGCAGTGACCTCGTCGACCTCGATGAGACCAGCACAACACGCATGGTGCGGCTGCACAGCGATACCGCCCCATAGCCTGACTATCCCGATACACCGGCCGCACGATCGAGAGCGCGCTGGCGAGGTAATCCATTCGTTGCCAGTTCAACTGACTTCAATTGGCAGAGACCGATTCGGGTTCGGTTCAGGACACAACAGTGCATAACCATCGCGCAGTTGATTGCGCTACTGACGCGGGTGTGTCTTGGACAAGCATGCGCCCGGCGCTGGAACATATTGGAATGGCGCACATGTCGCGGAGGCCTAGCCGGTTGGAATTGTCTAGACGGGCTGACTCCGACCATGGCGGTGTACTCGTACGACGGCGTATCGCAATTTCCCGAGTGAGTGCGTCCCCCGCGGTATGGTTTATCACGGTTGACTCCGCAGCCTCCCGGAAACGTCCGGTGGCGATCTGTAAGAGGTCCCCGCCGTAACGTGTCTGAACACCTTGTTAAGCCGACAGTTAAAGGGTTGTGCTTTCGGAATGCCCCTAACGGAGTCCCGTGCTTAGACCTTTGATCGCTGCACGCGTCGGCGATATCGGCGCGCCTCAATACCTGATGCACCCTAGTATGTACCGTCAGTGTGTCTGAAGTGCTCGACTCCTCGCTTCGATGGGAGTGAGGGACCATCTGGGCTTGCGTGAAGGGGGGTACGCCCTGCTGCAGCAGTCATCGTCGGCCTCATTTTCGAGCGGGCGGCACTCGTACCGCACCAGCACCAGCAATGCTGGCGTGCCCGCAATCTCGCTGCAAGCGTCACGGCCTCAACACCGACGCAGTGGCTTCACTCGTGCATGCACGTCCGCCGTCCAACGCCCCGACGCGTGGTCGGAGGCCAACCGCGGCGCCGCGGCGCCGGAGCCAAAGGAATGGCCTTGAGCAGGTTCACCGAAACGATGTATGGCACCGCCCAGTCCAGTTCGAAGGGCATGGTCACCGGGGAGCCGAACTGCCCCGTCCGGCATACCTGGGGTGAGGTGCACGAGCGGGCCCGTCGGATCGCGGGCGGCTTGGCCACGGCCGGCGTCGGCCGCGGTGACGCCGTCCCGGTGCTGGCCGGCGCCCCAGCCGAGATCGCGCCGGCCGGGCAGGGCATCTGGATGCGCGGCGCGAGCCTGACCATGCTCCACCAGCCCACTGCGCGCACCGACCTTCAGCGCTGGGCCGAGGAATCCACCGCCGTCATTAAAATGATCGGCGCCAAAGCGATTGTCATCTCCGACCCGTTTATGGCCGCGGCCCCGTTGCTGTCTCAGCTAGGCGTGCGAGTGCTGATCGTCGAACAGCTACTCGACAGCAACCCGATCGATCCGGTCGAGACCGACGACGATGACGTCGCGCTGCTGCAACTGACGTCCGGTTCCACCGGGTCGCCTAAGGCCGTACAGATCACACACCGCAACTTCGTGTCCAACGCCGAGGCGATGTTCCACGGCGCAGAGGTCGACATCGAGACCGACGTGATCGTGAGCTGGTTGCCGCTGTTCCACGACATGGGCATGACCGGCTTCTTGACCGTGCCGATGTTTCTCGGCGTCGAGCTGGTCAAGGTCACCCCGATGGACTTCCTGCGCGACATCCTGCTGTGGGCCAAACTCATCGACAAGTACAAGGGCACGATGACGGCGGCGCCGAACTTCGCCTACACGCTGTTCGCCAGACGTCTTCGCAAGCTGGCCCGGCCCGGCCAGTTCGACCTGTCCACGCTGCGTTGGGCGCTGTCGGGCGCAGAACAGGTCGAACCCGCCGACGTCGAAGACCTCTGCGAAGCCGGCAAGCCGTTCGGGTTACGTCCGGAGGCGATCCTGCCGGCTTACGGCATGGCCGAGACGACCGTGGCGGTGTCGTTCTCCGAGTGCGGCGCAGGACTGGTGGTCGATGAGGTCGACGCCGACCTGCTCGCCGTACTACATCGAGCCGTCCCGGCGACGAAGGGCAAAACCCGGCGACTGGCCTCGCTGGGCCGTCTGCTGAAGGGGCTGGAGGCCCGCGTCGTCGACGACGATGGCAACATCCTTCCCGCCCGGGCCGTCGGCGTCATTCAGGTGCGCGGCGAACCGGTGACGGCGGGCTACGCGACGATGGGCGGTTTCGTCTCGGCACAAGACGACCAAGGGTGGTATGACACCGGCGACCTGGGCTACCTCACCGAGACCGGCCACGTCGTCGTCTGCGGCCGAGTCAAGGACGTGATCATCATGGCCGGCCGCAACATCTACCCGACCGACATCGAACGCGCCGCCAGGCGCGTTTCCGGGGTCCGGCCCGGCTGTGCCGTGGCGGTGCGCCTGGATGCCGGACACCCGCGGGAGACGTTCGCTGTCGCTGTGGAGTCCAACAATTGGCAGAACCCCTCCGAGGTGCGCCGCATTGAGCATCAAGTGGCCCACGAGGTGGTTGCCGAGGTCGATGTCCGGCCCCGCAACGTGGTTGTGCTGGAGCCGGGAATGATCCCTAAGACGCCGTCGGGGAAGTTGCGGCGCGCCCATACGTTGGCGCTCGTCGACTGACTTTTTGCGAGGGCGACAGAGAGTAGATTTATCGCTCGCCAACCGTGTACGGGGCCAAGAGCCCGAACGCCAACCCGATGCCGCGCAGCCAGCCGATGACCAATCGCGCGGTCCTTCTCCCCATACTCCTGCGGCTGCCCCGTATGTCGGTGCTCTCGCGGGGCCAGGTGCTGGTCTGCCATCAACCGTGCTCATGCCCTCCGTCACCCGGGACCGGGGTGGACGTGACACGATTTAGATGATGGGCAACCGGATGGTGAAGGAGCGGGAATGAAAAAGGACCAAGCAGACCAATTTGAGCAGGAACTGTTACAGCCGCTCGCAGAGGCCCTCCGTGCGAGGCTTGGTGATACGGGGGAGGTCCACGTCAACAACGAGCCGCGCCTGCTTTCTGGTGAACGGGTCGAGTTCGCCACGTGGCTCGATGTCGCGCTCCACGGTGCACGAACCGAAGTCATCTTTCGGCCCCTGAGCCGCGAAGATTTCTCTGCGATCTGGCAATGGGGAAAGAGCGGCCGATTCATCTTCCCGATTCCACAAGGCGGCGGTAATGCCGGCGACAGCGCCCGAACGTCCATTGACGCTGTCGCCGAACGCATCTGCCAAACCGCCAGTTTGTGGCATGAGGAACCGCCCGAATCGTTCGGCTGGTCAGTCACCTGAAGGCAACGTGAACTCAATGAAACTTTATGTGCCGCAGTGCTTCTTGGCATTCAGCCAGCGCTGCCAACCGCCACGATCCGGTAACCAGCTGGCGCTACCTTGTTAGGCCTATTGTCAACACCGTGGTCAACAGCGTTGGAGGGCCAGCGCTGGTCGGCAGCGGAGTTCTCAGCCGCCGGGTTGGCCCACATAGCGGCCCGCTCGATGGCGGCGGCGCTCATGAGGGCGGCCCGCAGTTGACGAGTTGGAACGTCCCTCGGGCCTGAGTGGGCCGCTGGCAGAGAACCGAGTCTCCGAAACCAATGGATCGTCAGCGTGGGTACTCAATTCCGTTGAGCGCCCATCGGGTTGACAACACTATCAAAAGCCTGACGAGCGCCCCGGCAGAACGTCTTTTCGCACCGGCGTCACCGCCGAAATGCTCCACGGCCGCGAGGACTTCGTGGCCTCCCCGTTTGGACCAGCCTCAGAAACGGCTCTTCTTCCGTCTCGTTTCGTCGCCCTGTACGTCGGTCCACACGCCCGACGCGTAACTGTATGGCCGTTTGGCGCCACCGCGGATGACATCGAGCGTGCCGTCGTTGTGCTTGACGTACGCGTCACCGAACCGCATATATCTGTCGGTTGCGCCGTCGCGGAGTGTCACGCTAACTGTCATGGTTGAAACCTCCGGGTGCGCCGGCAAAATGCCGGCAGTGATCGTGAGCGATTGGCCCACCCTCTAACGAATGGGTGAAGATAAGACGTGCACAGGAATCGGCGAAGCCCTGTGATCACGAATGCCGGAACATCGCGGGCCCGTGCTCAGCGCATCTTCTCGGGAATCGAATTCAGCGCGTGCAGGACATGTTCCGCCAGTTCGCTTGCCGCCTTGTCTCCAAGCTTGGAATGCGACTTGATGGTGTCCTTTACCAGTTCGAGACGTTCGAGGTAGGGCGAGCCGAACCTCGTTGGCGAAGCCATCAGAATTTTCCTTTCCAGTCGAGCGTTTTCGCTCGCAACCGAGCTGCCCGATACCTACGACGTTACGCCGCTCCACGTCACTGGGGGCGAGTATGGACACGGGTTGCCCATTAGGGCTCGGCGGCGACCTCTCGTCTCGTGCGTGTCCCTCTCTGCAACTGACCGTCAGGCGTCCAGGGCCGCAAGTAGGTCGCCCAGCGGCGCCGTCGCGACGCCGATAGCCGCGTCGCCAATGCCATACGGCAGCACCAATATCCCCCCGTGCACCAGCGCACCGCACGAATAGACGACGTTGGGGACGTAACCGTCCTGCTCGTCGGCAGCGGGGCTCAGCAGCGGTTCTCGCAGCCGACCGAGAATCTGCGTCGGATCTTCGAGATCGAGCAGCATCGCCCCGATGCGGTACGTGCGCATCGGACCGACGCCGTGGGTGAGCACCAGCCACCCGGCCTCGGTCTCGATGGGCGGACCACAGTTCCCGAGTTGCAACGCCTCCCAAGCGCGAGCCGGCCGCTGGCAGGGAACCGAGTCGGTCCACTCGAACGGATGATCCGAATATGCAACCGAATTCGATTCGCGGTCTGATCTGGACATGGCCGCGAAGCGTCCGCGAATCCGCCGCGGAAATAGTCCCAGACCCTTGTTAACCGCGGCACGACCCACCATCGGCGTGGAAGTGAACGCACGGAAATCTTCTGTCTCCAACAACTGCTGGCTGATGTGGGATCCGCTGTAGGCGGTGTAGCTGGCATAGAACGTGACCGACCCGTCGTCGTCGACGAAACGGACGAACCGTGCGTCCTCCATGCCGGCGCCCTCCGCGCTCGTTGCCGGCCACAAGACACGCTCGGAAAGCGGTATGTCATCGGCGAATTCGACACCATAGGTCCGTTCGGCAATGGCCCGAATCAGCGAAATCGTCTCGGCCGCATGGCCACGCGTCCTTCGGTGCGTCTCAAGTTTGTCGAGTTGTTCGTCGAGATCGGCTCTGGTGAACCGGTCACCGAGCGCATCGAGGACGTAGTCGGCGGCTTCGCCGGCACCGTGCAGCCGGCCCAGCTCACTACGTATCACCGCACCTTTCAGCAGCGTCGGCACGAGGGCTCCGACGCTGGCGAACGCAGCCGGATCGTCGATCCTTACGTCACCCGCGCCGTCGACGACGCCGGTCCGGAACCCGATAGACGAATGGTGCCCCTCCCCGATACCCCGCACGCTCATCACGAATCGCAAGCTGCCGACTGCGGCTCCCGACTGGTCCGGGTGCGCCACCATGCTGGGGTTGCACAGCGCCGCACCTTCGATCGCGTACTCGCTGGTGAATACCGCGCCCAACAACAACATTCGCGCCTCGGAAAGATCACTGGTGGGATCCAGGCGATCGGCGACCTCGCGGGCATGCCGGCGAAATGTGCCGACCAGATCGCGGTGACGCCAGTCAAAGCGGGTGACGACGTCATCCAGCGACGCCCGCACCTCGTCCTCGTCGAGGGCCAGGATGCGCCCCAGCACTGCATCTGCGCGGGAGTCCTGATGCTCGAAACCCTCCTGCCCGGGCACGAACAGCGGCGTGATGACCCTGGACCGGTCGGCCGTGAGCAACTGCGGGCTACGCGAGACCAGCCCGGCCCGAACCGAAGTCATTGCCGCACAGTCGATAAATGTTGTGCGTGCTGCAACGTCGAGATCACCGCCAGGGTCGACTCCGCGCCCTGGTTACCGTTCACCCCGTCGGCGTGCAACCCGTCGTATCCGCCACCCGTATCGGGGTCCCACATCGGCTCTCCCGCGTCGTTGTCGCCCATGAACCAGGCCGCTGCGTCCCTGACGCCGGCGAGCCAGAGCGGGTTGGTGTCGACGGCGGCGGCGCGCGCGCACGCATCGGCGAGCGTGGACACCTCGATGGGCTGCTGATCGAAACCGGGCCTCGTGTCATCGGCGCCTCTGCCCGCAACGGGGGTGGGAGACAGATGGCCGTCTGCCGTTTCGAATGCGATCAGCCACGCCAACAGATCTAGGCCGCGCTGACACAGCGTCGCGTCGGCGAGCGCGGCACCGGCAGCGATCATCGCTTCGGGCAGAACGGCGTTCGCGTACCTCAGTCGCGGCTCGGGCCACGGCCATGTCGGGTCGTTGTTCGGTGCAGGTACCGAAGCGGCATAGTCGGTGAGCAGTGCACGAGCCGCGTGGTGCTCTGCGTCGAAAGCGAGGAGTTCGGCAGCGCCCAGTGCCGCGAACGCCATCGCACGCGGCCATGCCGACCGCTCCTGGGCAGCGCGCTCGAACTGCATGATGGCCGATTGGCGGGCCCAGGCGACATTGCTGTGCGCGGCCGCAGTTCCGAGTCCCCAGATGCACCGCCCCCAGGCGTCCTCCAGGGCCGGCTCATCGACCCAGTTTCCTGCGTTGTCCATCCGGTTGCGGCATGCGCCGGTGAGGGCCTGCGCGTCGTTCAAGAATCGCAACGCGACTCCGGCGAGACCGTTAAGTGCGCGGTCGGGCTCACGGTCTCGGGTGGCGACAACAAGCACCCGCGCGACATCGTCGGTGCAGTAACCGTGCTCGGGCAACGGCTCGGCGAGCCGCGCGTGCTCCAAAGTGCCGCGACGGTCCGTCAGCCGCAGCAGATGATCGAATATCGGGGCCGGCGATGTGGTGGTCATACCCGTGCCTGTCGCTGCGCGAGGACCCGACGCGCCAGCCCCAGATACGCACCCGCGACCACCGGCCAGGCCATCTCGGGCGCCAATCGACGCGCCTCCGCCGCCATCGCACCGGCAAGGCGCGGCTGCGTCAGTACCCGGCGCAGGGCGGATGCCAGCGCATCCGGATCGTCATGCGCGACGACGATGCCGGCCCCACTGGCGAGCAGCTCGACGGCGTGCGGGAACGCAGTCGCCACGACCGGCCGGCCGTTCGCGATCGCGTCGACCAGTACCCCGGAGGTGACCTGATCGGTCGAGTCGTAGGGCAGGACGACGACCGCCGCGGACTGGACGAGGGCGGTCAACGTCGGAACGTTGCGGTAACGCGCATCGAAGTACACCGAACCCCCGACGCCACCGTGCCGCGCCTGTTCGATTCGGGCATCGCGGTACGCCTCGCCGTCTGCGGCCAGCACCTTCGGGTGCGTTCGGCCCGCAACCAGGTACCGCGGCCGGCCGGGCAGATCATTAAGCGAACCCATCGCCTCGATCACCCGCTCGATGCCCTTGCCCGGGCCCAACAGGCCCCAAGTCAACAGGGTGGGTCGACCGCCCCGCACGCAGGAGGCGTTCGTCGAGACGGTCGCGCCGTGCGGGATGGTGGCGACTTTGCGGCGGTCGATGTTGAAGCCCCGACGTAGCCGTTGGCTAGCCGCCTCGGACATCACGATCAGCTGATCCGCCCGTGCTGCAACTGCCTCGAGGACCGAACGCTGGTGTGGCGTCGGGTTTTTGAGAATAGTATGAGCGATCACGATCGACGGGACGCGCAGCCCGTCGATGATGTCCACCACTTCGTCTCCGTCAACACCTCCGTAGATGCCGTACTCATGCTGGATGACCGCGATGTCGCTCTGGTTCAGCAATTCAGCGCATGCTGCGACGGATGTCGGTGAGCCGTTGACCAGCTCTCCAATGACACGCGTGCTCGAGGACGCTGGCTCATCGGTAACTCGCACGACGTGGACGCCGGCGCCATTGGCGGTCAACCCGTGCGCAAGCGCGGCGCTGAATGTCGCCAGCCCGCACGCGGTCGGTGGATACGTACTCAGGAGGCCGAAACTCGGAGAGCCAGGAAATCCCTGACCCGCAACGGGAAAGGTCGACGGCCGAAATGTAGATAAGGTGCTCAAGGTGATCCCAACTGCGGTTGTCACCTGCGTGTCCGGTGTGAGCGGTTGCTCGGCGCGGTCAGCGGTAAACGGCTGACTCATCCCGGACTATCTGGGTTCCCAACTCCTTGTGACGATACACCCCCAAGATCGGTCGTGACGTCGGCGCGACGAGATGGCCTCGAACGCCGCGCCCCGCCGGACGATTCCATAACTCCACGCGCGTGGGATAAAGTCGGAGAATCGGGACCAACCAGGCCCCCATGATGAAGGGGCCAATGATGTCCGATAAGTCTCCTCGAAAAACCATGAGCAAGAAGTCCGGAAAGTCATTGAAGGAGAAACGCGCCGACAAGCGCGGCAAGGCAGCCCTCCGTGCCGAGTCCACCGAGATGTTATTTCACGACAAAAAGCGCTGAGGTGCAACGGCTTTCGTTCGCGCGACCCGGACGGCATCAAAGCCGCGAAAAGCGGCCAGACTCTTTAAGTTCCGCAAAGTCCGTCGTTTCAGCTCGATCAGTCGAGCCTCGAGTTCGACCACGGGCGTGTGCGACCACACTGGACGCCACAGCCGCGTGCCCCTCCTGGGTGCTCGGTCCCGCGGTGTTGGCATTGTCGACGTCTTCGAGCCGCCGCAACATCCGCCCCGAGATCGATGCCTGAGGCCCCACTCCGTCGACACCGAAGTCGTTGAACGCCTTGAATTGCGTCCTCATTCGTCATTGCCGTCACTTACATCACTTGAGAATCTGAGTTTAAGTTGATCCTGGCGGTGCCGTGTTCGCTTGCCCTATCGAAGCGCCCCGGCGCCTCCAGTTCAGCGCTGTGGGGTAGCAGCCGCCCGGCCGTGAGCTTCTCGGTCGGGCGCGCTGATCCCGAGCAGGTCGTCGACCGACGAAGCGTTGTCTGGCGCCGCCGCGGTCATCATCGTCTCGTGTGCATGGTCGGGATCGGAGTGCGGAGGAACGACCAGCAGAAGGATCTTCTCGCGGCCGATCCCGATCACTTCAAGGGTGTTGGCTGGTTGCAGACGGTATCCGTCGAGGCGAACCGCTCGTCCGCCGGTCAGAAGTCGTCTCGGGGCCTTCGCCCATTCGGTGAGGTTGTACATCACGCGGTCAATGGCGCCCAGGCGCACCGATAGCACAACCAGCAGATCTGGTAGCTCCTTCGTAAGGTCATCGCTGTGCGGCCACCATGCCCCGTCGACGCGCCCGCTCATCGGCGCCTTGGGCTTCAACCGCAGCCGCGGCGTGTTCTCGGGTCCTGCGCGGCGCCGGCCAGAGATAGCGCGGCCTTCTAGTGATGTCATGCGACGAACCCGCCTCGGCCGCAAAACGGCCGATTCTCTCTAATCGGCGACGACACGATCTCAGATGGTCGCGCGCGACATGCCGCCGATACCCGTGCCTCTACGCGCATCGCCCCCCGAACGGAAGCAAAGCCACACTGGTCAGTGAAGGCTGTGGCGCTTCAATGCTTCTTGGCCGCACGGTGGTTACGCGGGTTACGCGCATCCGCGAGGGCGAGGATGAGGTGTGGCTGAAGATCATCAAGAAGTATTGAAGCGCAACAGTATTCGCGAGAGCCGTGGGCGAGACGTGGCTGAAGAGTTGCCGGCGCCGCGGGATGACCGCGCCGGTGCTGGCCGTCGGTGACGGCGCGTTGGGGTTCTGGAAGGCACCGCGTGAGGTGTTCCCGAACACCCGGGAACAGCGCTGTTGGCTTCATAGCCAAACCAATGTGCTTGCTGCGCTGCGTGATCGGGATTCGCACGAGACGTTGTCGGAACAACCGGCGACGACCGGCACTTCGACATCTCCTGAGTGCCGCTTTATCACCGAAACACACCATGTCAGATTGCAGCTGCGAGGTGTAGCGTGAGTGATGCTGAGGATTTCAGCCAGTCCGGAGTGAGGCAGCTGTCCGCCGCTGCCCTCACTGAGTAGTCGCTCGCGCCGAACACTTTGCTGATAACCGCATACCGGGACATCATGAACGCTCCGCCAGTACTCAGCCCCGCTCCTCGTCGCGCACCGATCTTTACCCTTGGCTCCGCGTTGCGCTGGCTCGGGCACGATTGCACGGATCGTCGCTGCTCGGACCCCATCGACCTACTGACCGCGTTCGTATGGTTTATCCCGCGAGGACAGGTCACCGCGAACACGATCGGCCACCACCCTGTCGGGAAGGGAGTCCTCGGTCTGCTGCTCAGCCATGCTGAGTCGCTGCGGCTCGGGGATCTGACCGCTCACTCCAGACGCCGTCGGATTTCCCGAGCATCACCCTCCGATGGGCGCTCTGCTGGGCGTCCCGATCATCATTCGGCAGACCGTGTTCGGCAGCCTCTATCTCACCGAACCCGAGTCGCGACCGGCGTTCAGCCAAACGGACGAGATGGCCGCCCGCGCGTTGGCCTCAGCCACGACCGTGGCCATCGACAATGCGCGACTGTTCGACCGGGTCCGTTCGACCGGGCGATGGACGAAGGCGAGTCGGGCAATCGCCACCGCACTGCTGTCGGGTGTCGACCTACACGTCCGGTGTGGCAGCTGATCGCCGACCGCGCCTGCGAACTGTTTCATGCCGAGCAGGGCGTCGTCCTTATCACCAGCGAGGCTGACCTGCCCGTCGATGACGTTGACACCCTGGTCGTATCCACCGCCGTGGGCATGCACGCTGACGAAGTTCTGGCCAACGGGTTCCGGTCGCTGGGTCTACCACTGGGCGGAGGGTTCCGCGCCGGCATTCCTGTGATCACCGAGGCGTTCCGCCACCCGGTTGAGGCCTTCACTGATATCGGCCAGCGGCCCGCGATCGTGATGCCGTTGCGGTCCGAGCAGATCGTTCTCGGCGTCATGGTCGTTGCCCGCCATATCGACCAAACCCGTTTCGAGCCGAAGATGTCAACCTTATGAGCGACTTCGCCGACCACGCCGCAGTGGCACTGGAGCTGGGCAGCGCCCTGGAACGCGCCCGTCATCTGACTGTGCTGGCCGACCGTGAGCGGATCGCGCATGACCTGAACGACCATGTGATTCGGCGGATCTTCGCTATCGGTTTGGATCTGCAGGGCACCATCGCCCGTTCGCGATCGAGCGAGATCACCGCTCGGCTGAACCGGTCGGTCACCGACCTGCAGACCGTGATCGACGACATCAGCACCACCGTCTTCGAATTGCGCGTTACCGGCACACAGCGGATCGGCTTTCGGCAGCGGGTTCAGGGCGCGGTCGCCGACCTGACTGAAGGCCGCGATATCGCCACGACACTACGGATGTCCGGACCGATGAGCGTGATCGGCGACGACCTGGCCGGACACGCCGAGTCGGTGATTCTAGAAGCGATCAGCAACGCTGTCCGACACTCTGGGGCAACACAATTGACCGTTGCGGTGACCGTTGCCGACGAACTGGACGTCACGATCACCGACGACGGTTGCGGTATCAGCGCCGATAACCACCAGCGCCACAGCCGACTGGCCCACATGGCATCCCTCGCCGAACAGATCGGCGGTGACTGCCACCTCACAACACCACTAGGAGGCGGCACTGAAGTAAACTGGACCGCACCGTTTGTTCACGGACCATACGCGCCTCATCCACCACAATAGAACGCACTCTTCGAAAGCCCGGTTTCCCGCGCCACCACGGCGACGAGTCGGCCTGCCATCCCTGCGGGCCCCACGATCGTAGGATGGTTGCGCGCACACCTTTTAACCAACACCGTCTCTCAGTTCTAGGGAAACGAGACGTCGCCTCCGGGGTGGTAGGGCCCCAAGTCCCTATCCGACGCGGACTGTGGTAGCGGAATTAGTCCCCGTCCCAGTGCGCGCAGTCGGCGTCAGCGGCTTTGCATCTCGCTTTGCTTTCGCCGCTTTGTCTTTCGCCGCCGCGCGGCTCACTGCGTCATAGACGGACTCACCCGCGGCCTCAGTTGATTGAGTTGAGCGCCTCCAGGGCCCGAGTGGCTGCCGGCAGGGAACCGAGCCCGTCCGAACCAACGGATCGTCGGCGTAGGATGCTCAATTCCGTTGAGCGCCAATCTGGTCGACAACACTAATTAGACCCTGACGCGCGGGCCCCAAAAACCATCTTTCGTTTCGCACCGGCGCCACCACCGAGGTACTCTACGGCCGCGACTAATTCGTCGCCTCCCGTTTGGATCAACCCCGGAAACGGCTTCTCTCCGATCGCTTTTCGTCGCCCTGTACGTCGGTCCACACTCCCGGCGCGTAGCTGTATAGCCGTTTGGCGCCACCGCGGATGACCTCGAGCGTGCCGTAGGTTCCCCCACGCACCAGCCCACCGCGCGAACATACGATATTGGGGAGCTAGCCATCCCGCTCATCGGCGGCAGGGGTCAGCAGCGGCGCCCGTAGCTGACCCAGAATCCTTGTGCCTCGAGATCGAGCAGAATCGCTCGGATCCGGTACGTGCGCATCGGCCCGACGCCGTGCGCGAGCGCCAGCCACCGGCCTCGGTCTCGATCGGCGGGCCGCAGTTCCCGGGTTGCAATGCCTCCCATGCTCGATCCGGAGTCGGACCCGCCCACGCGGCGCTGCTTGACTCAGCCGGTGGGTACCTCGTCGGTCCACACCCTAAAGCTCGACAATGTGTTGGGGCCGAACGTGTTGCTGAGCGCGACGTCGGCGGCGTCGCGGCCACGCGCGATCAACACCCTGCCGATCCGCGGGGTGTTGTGGCGCGCATCGAAGGTATGCCATTTCCCGCCGAGGAATACCTCGAACCAGGCAGAGAAATCCATCGGATCGTCCACCGGCGGGACACCGATGTCACCGAGGTATCCGGTGCAATAGCGCGCCGGGATGTTCATGCAGCGACAGAAGGCCACGGCAAGGTGCGTGAAATCGCGGCAGACGCCGGTCCGGTCGTGAAAAGTTTCCAGCGCCGTCCGTGTCATGCGCGCGTGCTCGTAGCCGAACGTCAGATGTCGGTGAACGTAGTCGCAGATTGCCTGAACGCGGCCCCATCCCGGCGGCGTCTGCTCAAAGAGATTCCACGCCGTCTCGGACAGCCGATCGGTTTCGCAATACCGGCTCCCGAGCAGGAAGACAAGGGTGTCCTCGGGCAGGTCCCGCACGGGAATCTGTTGTGCCTGGGGAACAATGGCGTCGGGGAGTCCGGTGTCGTTGATGAGCGCATCGGCCGAGACGCGCGTGCGGCCCGTGGGCGCGACAATGCGGGTGCACCAGTTGCCGAAACCGTCACGATAGGCTGCCATCGGGACCGGCGGATCGACCACCAGGTTGTCACGGCCGACCAAATCGGATACGCGGGTGAAGTGGACGTTGAGGTTGAAGATCATCGGGGTGGGCTGCGGGCAGTCGTAGATCATTTCGAAGCCGACGTGAATCTGCATTATTTCTCTCCGGTATCCGGCAGGTGAGGACGCCCATGACCGCCGACGTAGGTGGTGGAAAAGAATCTCACGTGTGCTCCTTGGCGCAGGGCGTGAATCATGGCGCGCTCAGGCCGCACATGCCGTGCGTAACGAATCGATCAGCATGCGCCGCAACGAAGTCCAGCGTCGACCCGCGGTGAAAACGACGCCCTGGTTGACTTCCAGTTCGATTCCGACGTAGTCGTTCTGCGTGAAGCGCACACGCAAGTGCGAGGTCAACCCGTCTCCTTTTCCGGCGTAGGGGTAATTGCGGCGTACGCGAAGTTCTGGAGCAGATGCCGCAAGCGATTCCTTCCAGCGGGCGCACACCTCGGACTCCCCGCGCCGGCCGGGGTGGTAGAGCAAACCCACATCGGCGCCGCGCACCCTGCCGTCCAGCTCCGCGGTAAAGCTGTGCGACGAAATGTGGATCACGCGATGTCCGCGCGCTACCGCTTGCCCGACGAGACGCTCGACCTGCACGCGATAGGGCCGGTAATGCTGTTCGAGGATCTGCGCCCGGGTCTGGGCCGGCGCGGCGCGGGTCACCGCCGAAAAAAGTTGTGGGTGGCCGATCGAGCGATTGAGATCGACAAGCAGACGACTGACAGTCGAAGCCACGAGGGGTACCGCGAAGGCACTGGCGAGTGCGTTCGCCATGACCAGCGACCCGGGGTCGTATCCGCGGTGGGAGTCCAGCAGCGCCCGTTGCCCCCGAAACAGTCGCCGGTAGCGCGCGGGTATGCGGTTACCGCCGTGTTCACAGGTGATGATGAAGGTGTCCACCGTGACAACCCGTCACCACTGCAGATCGGGCAAATGTCGAAACACTCGCCGCACACCTTCGCCCCATTCGTCGCTGAGGGCGGTGAAATAGGGGTCCCCCTCATCGAATCGCCGCCGCCGTTGCACTTCGAGGCTGTCCCGTTCGTAGCAAATCAGGTCGATTGGCATGCCCACTGACAAGTTGCTGCGCATGGTCGAATCGAAGGACACCAAGACACACTTTGTGGCGTCTGCGAGGGGCGTGTGTTGCGTAATCACGCGGTCGAGAATGGGCTTTCCGTACTTGGTTTCACCGGTCTGCAAGAAGGGCGTGTCGGTCCCCGCTTCGATGAAATTGCCTTCGGCATAGGTCCGGAACAGCCGTATCGGCTCGCCGATGATTTGCCCACCGACGATGAACGAGGCATTGAAGCGGATATTGTTCTCTTCGAGGTAACCGGCGTCGCGTTTCTCGATATCGCGCGTCGCGTCGGAGACCAGCCTCACGACGTCGAACATCGTCCGGGCACCCAAGAGATTGCTGGCCGCATCGCCTTCAGCACAACGCTGCGTCAATACGCTGATGACGGCCTGAGTTCCGGCCAGGTTTCCCGAACTCAGCAGAACGACAACGCGGTTGCCGGGACGCTCGAATACCGTCATCTTGCAGAACGTGGCGAAGTTATCCACCCCGGCATTCGTACGAGAGTCCGAGGCGAAAACCATTCCCTTGTCAAGCATTACGCCTATGCAGTAGGTCACGCAATGCGCCTTGTGTGCAATCGACTCCCCGTTCGTAGTCGCACGTGCTTCTGACTGTGTGGCAGACGTGCGGGTGAGAGCGATTCCCAATCCGGATTTGATCCTGCCCCAATGCCTTCGCGAACACTTAGCCTACGCGGCTCGGCACGCGGCAGCAGCTAAGGACGAACCTGCGTTACTCCCGGCTGCAGTCGTCGCCGTGGTTTGAGGACGCACAGTAGGCACCCGCCCTGCCCCCCAGGGGCGACGCGCCCCGAGGCACCTGGGCGAGTGCCATGCCCCGAAAACCGCCTCTTACCTGTTAGTTCTCTGGTCGGGCTGACAGGATTTGAACCTGCGGCCACTTGACCCCCAGGCTAATCAAGTACGTTCGCTGGCACCCGCCTCTGTCACGTTGACGCAGGTAGACACCGCTCCTATGCGCTCAGCAAACATTGCCGGACATGGGCGGATTCATAGCTGGTTTGGGTACGCATTTGGGTACCCACATTAGTTGCTAGTCCTCAACGGCAAGCGGTGAATTACGCAGTACAGACCCGAAGAACAAGCTGCCAGCTATGCGCGACATAGACACCATTGACTCCGAACTCCGATTTGTCTCCCGTGCCTCGCGCGTTTGTCTCCCGTGCCTCGCGCGCCGCTCGCGTCCTGTGCGACCGAATGCCAAGTACTGCGCTGATCGACGAACTATCAACCAGGACCGGCCCGGATGGATCGTGTGTTACGGGCGCCGATAAGGACACGACCTCGGCCGGCCGCTGACGGTATCTCTGCTGGTAAGCCGGATTAGCCGCCGTGGAGTCGTCGCAGCGACAGCCGTCGTTATACCGGTGTCGCGTGCCGTGCCTTGCTGCCATGATGGGCTTCAAAGTCGTTGTGTTCTAACACATTTCGCGTGGATGCCGTGTGTGAAAAGCGTTGTGACGGGGTTACTTTCGACTCGATGCGTGAAAAGCTGCCGCAGCCTCCAGCTCGTCCGGATGGTCGTTTGCAGGGGATTGGCATGCCCCCTCGTTGCAAGACTCAGTTGTCGGGACGGTGTAGAAACGCAGCATTAGCAAAGTAGGCAACTGTGGTGCAGGATTGCCAGTGGCTATCGGTACTGCTGCAATTCCAGCCGCGAGCACAAGAGCGCTCGTCATAACCATTTTCTTGATGTTCATCGATTAACTTTAAGGACATCAATCGCCAGACTCATCGATTTTTTTCCTTCGTGACTTATTTGGAATGCTTCTTTAATCACGCAGGTGGGTTGTCTTCCTTAGAAGAAAGGTCCCTCCCCGATTTTTGTAACGCATCGACGCCGATCCGCTGGGCGGTCGGATGTTTTGGTGTCCCGTGTTTAGCCGTGGCTTAGCCACGGGCTGGGCTATGCAAGCGTTACTCGCACCGTGGTTCTTTGACGTTCGGTTCTGCAATGAGGTCTCGGCGTGCCCGGCGCTGGTCACGGCTCGGGCGAGAGTAATCATCCTCGTCGTGGCGGCGCCATCAGGTTTGGGTGCTGGTAAGGCACCTCTGGCGAGGCTCGTAAGTTTGCGGCGCCGACGGTTACTCGGCGGTAAGTTCAATCTATGAACGTCGCAGCGGGTTTGAGAGTGCTCGACTACGGCGACCGTGTGGGCACAATTTTGGGAGGCGCGATGACAACCGAGTTCACCACCCAGTCGCTTCGCTCCCGTCCGCCGACGCTGGAAATCATGCGCACCGGGCCGCTGGCCCTGATCGAAGACCTCGGCCGGCCTGGCTTGGCCCATCTCGGAGTCACCCGTTCCGGCGCCGCGGATAGGCGCTCGCATGCGTTGGCCAACCGGCTGGTGTCCAACCCCGCCGACCGGGCCACGATCGAGGTGACCTTCGGCGGCCTGACCGCACGGGTGCTCGGCGGCGACATCGCAATCGCTGTGACCGGCGCCGACACCGACCCCGCGGTAAACGGAATCCCCTTCGGCATCAACAGCGTTCACTACGCACATGACGGTCAGCTGATCTCGCTGGGCTCGCCGCACTACGGGCTGCGCACGTACCTGGCGGTGCGTGGCGGAATCGATGTCGAACCGGTGCTCGGCTCGCGCAGCTCCGACGTGATGTCGGGGATCGGTCCGCAGCCCCTGCAGCCCGGTGACGTGCTGCCCGTCGGCGAGCACACCACGGACTTTCCCGAACTGGACCAGGCGCCGGTGGCGTCGTTCACCGAGGACCCGATCGAGCTCAACGTGGTGCCCGGGCCGCGCGATGACTGGTTCATCGATCCCGACGCACTGGTGTACAGCGAGTGGGTGGCCTCCGACTGCAGCGACCGGGTTGGCATGCGGCTGGATGGCCGGCCGCTGCAGCACCGCTGGCCGGATCGCCAGCTGCCGAGCGAGGGTGCGACCCGCGGGGCGATTCAGGTGCTACCCAACGGGTTGCCGGTGATCCTCGGCCCCGATCATCCGGTGACGGGCAGCTATCCTGTGATCGGTGTGGTTACCGATCACGACATCGACCGGGTCGCGCAGATCCGCCCTGGTCAGCAGGTGCGCTTGCACTGGTCGCGGCCACGCCGGCGGTAGTAGACGCCGACTTTTGCGCACGCAAGTCCACGCGGCCCGCCTCATCCACACCGCAATACCTCGACAACCAGACCCGGCACAATACCTATCGGCTACTGGCCGACGCGTTCGAGGGCGGTTTCACGGTTCCATCGCCAGTATGTGCTGATTAGGCACCTAGGCGGCGAAATACGCTGCGGTGAACATAAAATGAACACCGCACCGTTCTCGGTAGAGATGGCCTGCAACGCCGCGAACCAGTCGCCGGTACGCGCGGTCGGCTTGCGCGGCGCCTCGTCCTGCGACTCGCCCAGAACAGTGATTCCCAGCCGCGGAACGTCCTTCAGCTTCAGACATGTGGTGGACGTATCCTGCACACAGAACGACACCAGCAGCGGATCGCAGTGACACCGGCACGAATGCGCTGGCCGCCAGTCCCACCCGAGCGCCGACTACCTCAGCGGCGATCACGATCACGCCCATGGGGAATGCCCGAACGCCTCGCGCAGGGACGCCTCGGTCAAATTGCCGCTAGCGCTAACGCGTGCTCCCCGGCTCACACGGCGCCAAAGGACGTGCTCATCGATACCTATGCGATCTTCGCGATTAGGGTGTGCCGTATCCGCCGCCGCCGGGCGTTTCGATGACCAGTGTGTCGCCGGGCTGGACTTCGGTCGAGTCGCACCCGGCCAGCTCGACGGTGTGGCCGTCGGCGCGCTCTACGCGGTTGCGTCCCAGTGCCCCGGGTGCGCCGCCAGCCATACCGTAGGGCGCTACTCGCCGATTCCCGGACAACGTGCTCACAACCATGGGCTCGGTGAACTGGATTCGACGGACGGCGCCGTCACCGCCGCGCCATCGTCCGGCACCACCGCTGCCGCGACGGATGCCGAACTGCCGCAGCAGCACAGGGAAACGCCATTCGAGCACTTCCGGATCAGTGAGCCGCGAGTTTGTCATGTGCGTCTGCACCACGGAGGCCCCGTCGAACCCGTCGCCGGCCCCGGAACCGGATCCGACGGTTTCGTAATACTGGTGCCGCTCGTTGCCGAAGGTGACATTGTTCATTGTCCCGGCTCCCTCGGCTTGCACACGCAGCGCGGCGAACAGCGCGCCGGTGATGGCCTGTGAGGTTTCGACGTTGCCGGCGACAACAGCAGCAGGGTAGGTCGGTGCGAGCATCGTCCCTTCCGGGATGAAGATGTGCAGCGGGCGCAGGCAGCCGTCGTTGAGGGGGATCTCCTCGGCGACCAGGGTCCGGAACACATAGAGCACAGCGGCGGTCGCCACCGACGATGGCGCGTTGAAGTTCGTGTCCAACTGGGGAGAGGTTCCGGTGAAATCGATGGTCGCGCTGCGACTGGCGCGGTGGACGATGACGCGGACGGCGATCGTCGCGCCGGAATCCATTATGTAGCGGTATTCGCCGTCGTCGAGCCTGTCGATGACGCGGCGGACCGCTTCCTCGGCGTTGTCCTGAACGTGGCGCATGTAGGCCTGGACGACATCGAGGCCGAAGTGGTCGATCATCTTGCGGACCTCGTCGACGCCCTTCTGGTTGGCGGCGATCTGGGCGCAAAGATCGGCGAGGTTGGTATCGGGATTGCGGGATGGGAAGGGCGCTTCGGTGAGTAGCAGCCTGGTCTCTGTTTCGCGGAACTGTCCATTTTCTGCGAGCAGCCAATTGTCGAAAAGCACTCCCTCTTTGTCGATTTCATGGCTGTTGGCGGGCATCGAGCCGGGGGTGATCCCGCCGATCTCGGCGTGGTGCCCGCGTGAGGCGACAAAGAACAGCACCTGCCCGCCCGCAGCGTCGAACACCGGAGTCACGACGGTGATGTCCGGCAGGTGGGTACCGCCGTGGTACGGATCGTTGACCGCGTACACGTCACCGGGCCTCATGGCGCCGACCCGGCGCCGGATCACCTCCTTGACGGTGGTGCCCATCGAGCCGAGATGCACCGGAATGTGTGGCGCGTTGGCGACGAGGTCGCCGTCCGGATCGAACAAAGCGCACGAGAAGTCCAGCCGCTCACGGATATTCACCGACTGGGCAGTCGCCTCCAGCCGGAAGCCCATCTGCTCGGCGATCGACATGAACAGGTTGTTGAAGATCTCCAGCAGCACCGGGTCGGCCTCAGTGCCCGCATCGGGCTGCGCGGGGGCGACGACTCGTTCAGTGAGCAGGTGCCCGGTGGTGGTCATCGTCGCCTGCCAGCCGTCGTCGACAACGGTGGTGGCGTTGGCCTCGGCGATGATCGCCGGGCCGGTCACAGTCTCCCCTGGCCGCATCCGCTCCCGGTGACGCAGCGGCGCGTCGCGCCACGATCCGCCCGAGTAGACGCGGACAGTTTCCGGCGAGTCGGCGCTGTCGGCAACCAGATCCCCCAGGTGGGACAGGTCGGGTTGCTCGGTGAGCCCCGTCGCCTCGACCGAGAGCGCTTCGGCGATCAGCGGACGGTCCATCAAAAATGAGTACGTCGCGAGGTGGCTGGCTTCGAACGCCGTGGTCATCGGCTCGAGCCCGGCCAGCTCGACCGGCAGCGCGGTGTCGGTGCCCTCGTAGCGCAGATGCACCCGGCGAACCGCCCGGATCCGCTCGGGCGGGATGCCCTCATCGAGCAGCTCGGCCCGGGCGGTCTGCTCGAGGGAGTCCGCGACATGGGCCAACCTCTCCAGGGCGGCGATCTCAAGCCGGATCTCCACCGACTGCTCCCGCATCGCGGTGGTGTCGGCCAGTCCTATGCCGAGAGCGGACAGCACACCGGCCATCGGCGGGACGAGCACCATGCGGATGCCGAGCGCGTCCGCGACCGCACACGCGTGCTGCCCGCCGGCGCCGCCGAACGTGGTCAGCACGTAGCGGGTCACGTCATGACCTTTTTGGACGGAGATCTTCTTGACCGCGTTGGCCATGTTCGCCACCGCGATCCGCAGGAACCCCTCGGCGGCCTGTTCGGGCGAGCGATCGTCGCCGGTCTGCGCCCGGATGTCGGCGGCCAGTTCGGTGAAGCGGCGCCGCACGATCTGGTCATCGAGCGGCTGGTCGCCGCTGGGGCCGAACACGGCCGGGAAGTGCGCGGGCTGGATGCGGCCGAGCATCACGTTGGCGTCGGTGACGGCGAGCGGCCCGCCGCCGCGGTAACAGGCCGGCCCCGGGTCGGCGCCCGCCGAGTCCGGGCCGACCCGGTAGCGGCTGCCGTCGAAATGCAGGATCGACCCACCGCCCGCGGCGACCGTGTGGATGTCCAGCATCGGTGCGCGCAACCGGACCCCGGCCACCTGGGTGTTGAACACACGCTCGTACTCACCGGCATAGTGCGATACGTCAGTGGAGGTGCCGCCCATGTCGAAGCCGATGACATGGTCGAACCCGGCCAGTGCCGACATCCGCACCATGCCGACGATGCCCCCAGCCGGACCGGACAAGATCGCGTCCTTGCCGCGGAAATGCCCTGCCTCGGCCAGCCCACCATTGGACTGCATGAACATCAACCGCACGCCACCCATCTGGTCTGATACCTGGTTCACATAGCGGCGCAGCACCGGGGACAAGTAGGCGTCGACCACGGTGGTGTCCCCCCGCGGGACCAGTTTCATCAGCGGGCTGACTTCGGATGACAGCGAGATCTGGACGAAGCCGACCTGCTCGGCCAGCTTGCCGATCTCCCGCTCGTGCGCCGGGTACAGGTAACTGTGCATGCACACCACCGCGACCGCCCGGATCCCGTCGACGTGGGCCTGCCGCAGCTGTTCGCCCAGCAGCTCGAGATCCGGCGTGCGCAGCACCGTGCCGTCGGCCGCGATCCGCTCGTCGACCTCGACGACCCGCTCGTACAGCATCTCCGGCAGCACAATGTGCCGGTCGAAAATGCGGGGGCGATTCTGGTAGGCAATGCGTAGCGCGTCGCCGAAACCGCGGGTGATCACCAGCAGCGTGCGCTCTCCCTTGCGCTCCAGCAGCGCATTTGTCGCCACGGTGGTGCCCATCCGCACAGCCTCCACCTGCGCGACCGGCACGGGCACACCTTCGGCGGTCCCGAGCAGCGCACCGATCCCGGCAACAGCCGCGTCGCGGTACCGCGCAGGGTTCTCCGACAGCAGCTTGTGCGTCAGCAGGCGCCCGTCCGGCCGGCGTGCCACGATGTCGGTGAATGTACCGCCCCGGTCAACCCAAAACTGCCACCCCGCACCAGCCACCAGGACTCCCTTTCGTCGCGCACCAACTCTATCGGCGAGCTGGGGGTACCTCCCGCTTGCGGGGGAGTGAAACGCCCGGCCGCCGATGCGTTCATCACGACCCGCCACGTGCTCGAACGACGCCGTTGAGTAACTCGATCCTCGCCGAGACCGCGGTCGCCGTACTGGCTAAATGGCTTTAACTAGAACCTATGCACGAGACCTATAGCAGTGTGACGCACTTTGTGACACACTTGGTGTATGGCTGTGAGATTCTCATCCCCCGTGGTGCGGCGCGGCCAGGTGCCGCTGACCCAGGAGGACCTCGAGGCACTGCAGGAGGTCGTCTCGCAGCCCACCGAACGCGAGTTCCTAGCAGGCCACGACTTGTTGCCCGCCGCCGGAGATGTGAGTGAAGGCGTCGTCCTGCACGCATTGGTCGAAGTCGGCATCAAGGCCGTTCGGGAGGCGCGTGATGCGGCGGGCTATGCGCTGCTCGCAGCGGATCCCGAATACCAGAAGCACGTCAGCAACGCGCGTAGCCGGCGAGCGCTGCGACGGCGCCCCCGCCACGCAGACGACGCGTGATCGAGGGCCAGTTTTACCGCGGGGTAATCTACTCCGCATACCTCGAACACGTAGGCGACGAAAAGTTGTACGTAGTCGTGTCAAATAACGGGCGGAACCGGAGTCTCGACACCGCCCTCGCAGCACGAATCACGACCTCACGGAAACCGCAGATCTCTTCCATAGTTCCAATTCAGCCGGGAGAGCCTATCCATGGGAGCGTGCTTTGTGACGACATTGAACTGCTTGATCCCGATGACGTTCGACGTTCACCCGGAGCATTTTCGCCGGCCATGATGCGTAGGATCAACGACGGGCTCCGGGCGGCATTCAACCTCTAGCAACTTCGGCCAGGTGCTAATCACGCCGGTATTGCCGATTGGCGGCTGAGCCAGAGGGTGAATGGTTCCTTGTCGAGGGTCGTTTACACCGCACATGTTCCTGGTTACCGGCCCGCAGCCATGGTGTCTCAGCGAATTGGTGAGAATGCCTGTGCCACTGATGATTTCGGGAACAATTCAGCGGTCACTGTTCAAGAAGTCTTGCCGCGGAGGTCCTTGATAGTCATGACACCCCCGTCGTGCCAGTGCCGTGATGCGCGCAGTGGGCGCGATTGTCGGCACCGTCTGCGGGACATGCGAAGCGGGTTAGGCTTGGCCCGTCTATGACACGTCAGGATCTGGAGCAGCGCGTCACGCGGGTGGCCGAGGCGGTGCTCGCGGAACAGCGGTTCGTCAGCGCGATCGATGTATTGGTCGGCCTGGGCTGGCTGGCGCCGTCGCACCTCGACAACTGGCGGCAGGGCCGTGTTGAAGCGCTGGAGCAGGTCGTGCAGGCCAACCTAGTCAAGATCTCGGCGGCGATGGCGGCGTTCCGGCAGTGGGCGCAGAACCGCGGGCTCAATCCGTCGGAAACCGATTACATTGCCCACACCCGCGACCGCCGCCAGCTGCGGTTCAGCGTCAGTGCGGATGCTGCCATTGAGCGCGCATACCGTACCCACTGGGTGTCTCCGGACCTATCTCGGGACGCGGTCAAGCGGCAGAGCCGCCCACCGGATCTCGTCGTGATCTCGCCGATCAAAGAATGGACGTGCACGTCGTGTGGTGGCACCGGCAACATGCTGTTCATGGAGGACGCGGGCCCGCGGTGCCTGGACTGCGCCGACCTGGGCCATCTCGACTTTCTGCCGTCTGGTGATGCCGCGCTCACTCGGCGGACCAAAAAAATCAGCCGACTTACCGCGGTGGTGGTGCGGTGGAATCGCTCGCGCAAACGCTACGAACGCCAGGGCATCCTCGCCGAGGCCGAGGCGATTGAAAGTGCCGAACAGGAGTGCCTCTCGGACGCCGAGCTGCGGGCCCGCCGCCGGGAGCGCGACAAAGTGCGACGGGCCGACGAGGATGCGCGGTTCCAGGCTGAGTTTGCCGGCGCGATCCGCGAGTTGTTTCCGTATTGTCCTGCGGGCCGGGCCGAGTCGATCGCACGCCATGCGGCGACGCGTGCCAGCGGCCGGATCGGACGAACCGCGGCCGGACAGGCCCTGGATCCCGACGCTGTACAACTCGCCGTAACGGCGTCGGTCCGACACATCGACACCAACTACGACAAGCTGCTGATGTCGGCCGTCGATCGGGAAACCGCCCGGCGC
Source organism: uncultured Actinomycetota bacterium (assembly GCA_963784665.1). GTDB lineage: Bacteria > Actinomycetota > Actinomycetes > Mycobacteriales > Mycobacteriaceae > Mycobacterium. Next base: position 432,825 of record CAWASA010000005.1, on the reverse strand, counting down.
CAAGTACACCAACGTGTCGAGGACGTGCTGAGCAACTGGCGCGACGGAGGCGCGAGCTCGACCTTGCGGCGCACTTGACCAACGGTCAAGTACAAGGTCAAGTGCTCAAAGAAGCCGATGTGGTCCTAAACACGCCCAAACAGTGGTCCCCGTCGGGCCAAACAGTCGCATCATTAGACCTATATAAACTGATTGCCGCAGGTCAGGCATGGCTTTTCGGGTCGGGCTGACATGGTCGGGCTGACAATGGTCGGGCTGACAGGATTTGAACCTGCGACCACTTGACCCCCAGGAAGTAGCGGTAACGCGTTTTCCCAGGTTGCAGGCAGCGTATGCCTGGTTTGATGCCGTGCCTGACGTGTACAGACGCGCAGGTCGTTCACCACCGCGCATAACGTGTGGTCCCAAACTGGTCCCCGCCCGGGGCGCCCCAATTAGGCGGCTGAAGCTGGGCAATGTTCCCGAAGAGGTGTCTTGTCTGGCCACGAAACACGCGACCAGCCAACAGCATTCCTGGTGACGAGACATCACGGGTCAGCCTGGATATCCAACCCGGCATCTATCCAACATCCAGGTTCTGAACGACGTCGTCAGGGCAGGCGGCGAGCAGATTGCACGCGTCCGCGCATCGCGGCACCGGCCGCCGCGTCCTAACTCGAGTAAGGCAATGGGAGTTCGACAGTGCATGTCTTTACATCGGCACCAGTCGGGCCGACTGGGCCTGGCCAGCCAGTTTTCTATCGAAGGTCCACAATGGTGCGGCGTTCGACAATTCCGCATGTGTGGCCAGGCAGCAATCCTCGAACGACAGCTTCGGATGATCGGTGAAAAACGGCAGTGCGAGCTTGAACATGACACGGTTGCAATCGATCTGGGTCAGCGACATCAGGCCCTCGATCGCCTCGGCTGCCGCGGCACGGCTGAATTCGTAGTGGCGGCACAGAGCGAAGACCACCTCGATGATGGCGAAGTCCGACACGACGAATGGCGCATCGGCACTTTCAAGTAGTGCGACTGCCGCCGCGTGCTGGTCCGGAACATCGTTAAGCAGCAGGCGGAGTACGACATTGGCGTCAAGTGAACCGCCAAATGTGGGCATCACACCTACGACTCGCGCTGGGACTGGTAAAAGTCATCGACATCCAGCAGCGGGCGGGTGCCCGGCTTGATATGGCGACTAACGCGTTCGCTCAACTCGTTGACACTCGGCGGTTTGGTGATGATGAGTTCCCCGGTGTCCTCGTTCAGGTGCGCGCGCAACACTCCACCCGAATCGGCCAAACCGAGCCGGCGACGAACGGCGACCGGAAGCGTTGTCTGCCCCTTCCGGGTCACGGTAATGGTTATGTCCATATCTATTACCCTACCGTTCTCCATTACGTACACGCCGAGGTAATGGCGATCAGACATCCCAGGTCCGAAAGCGGCTTCGATAGAACAGCCCAGAACGTCGTCGGCTTGAACCCCTTGACCAGGGGTCAAGCCGAGCGTCGAGAACCGCGTCGATGCGGAGGTCTCAACCGGACGCCGCACATCTGCCAGGCGCTTTGTTTGTCCAGTTCGCGGCGGGTCTGCTGGACTAGAGGCCACGAAAGCTTATCCGCCTAGCAACGTTGTTGCGAACCGATCGGCGGCTGAATATGGGATCCCGGAGTTGCGCTCGAACCGTCTGTGGTCCCAAAATGGTCGTCGAACGGGCCTGCCGAAAGTTTGCCAGAAATATCATCCAAGCTGGTCAAACCAATATTCGATGTTGTCGGGCTGACAGGATTTGAACCTGCGACCACTTGACCCCCAGGAAGTAGTGGTAACGCGTTTTCCCAGGCCGCTGACGGTTTCCGTGGCTGGCGTGTGGTGTGCGACGTGCACGGACGCGCGGGTCGTTCGGCATCGCGCATGACGTGTGGTCCCTGGGTGGTCCCCAGTGCCGGCCGCAACCGATACCAGCCCTGTACGTACATTCACCGTACAATGAAGTGATCGACAGCCAGGAGCAGAGATGACTACGGGAAGAAGGAGGTGTCGCTGTGGCAATCAAAACGAAGCGCATCGAACTCCGCGCGGAGCAAGCGACCTTCGACCGCATCCAGCGCGCCGCCAACCTCGTCCATGAGCAGACGTCGGAGTTCGTGCGGAAAGCTGCGATGCAACGGGCCGAAGACATCCTGCGCCAGGAGCTGGTAACGGCAATGGAGCCCGAACAGTTCGACAAACTGATGTCCTCGCTCGATGCCGCTGACGACGCGCCGCGGCTGGCGGCAGCCGCACGCAAACCAGCGGTCTTCACAAGGCGTTGAAAGCGTTCGAGTCCGCGCGACTCACCGACGCCCACACCCTGGAAGGATTCGACTGCGGTAAGGAGTCGCTGAATACCTGGCTCACCGCCCATGCCCGCCGCGCGGACAGCAGAGGGGTCGCCCACGTCTACGTGTGGACCCCGCTCGGCGAACAGAAAGTCAGCGCCTATTTCGCCATCTGCCCCACCGAAGTAGTACGCAACGACGACGGCGTCTCGGGCTCCATGGCCGGCGGCTATTCCCGCATACCCGGATACTTGATTGCCCGACTGGCGATCGACACGTCGCTGCGGGGTCAGGGATATGGCGAGCAGCTGCTCCTCGACGCACTAGGCAAAGCCGTCGCCGCATCGGAAATCGGCGGCGGCCGGCTCATCGTCGTTGATGCCATAGACGACGAAGCACAATCCTTCTACGCGCACTACCACTTCGTTCCCGTCCGCAACAGCGAGCGTCGTCTGGTCATGAAGGTGTCCACAGCGGCGAAAGCGCTCGGGGAGCGCTGGCGGGAGTGAGCGCGGCGGAAGTGCGCCAATAAGAATGCGGTCCCCGATGGCGGTTCCCCTGCACAGGCGAGGTCGACGCAGCCAGTGCTCCTCACGCGCTGGCCCAGCGAGTGAGGTCGCTCAGAGCCCCTTCGCCTGGAGCGCCTTCATCAGCGAGGGGCGCCTGCCGTAGTCTTGCCGGACCTTGGCAAGGTACAACGCGAAATCAGCACTGCGACCGCCTCTTTCATACAGCCGGGCCATCGTTGCCAGCGTCGCAGCAATGCCCGGGTAGAGCCTGGTGTTGGGACGCTGCAGGTCGTTCTCGAGCTGCGGCCGGTACAGATCTGCAGCGGCTACCGGCCGAGCCTCGGCGCCTCGCGTCGCGAGTTCCTGCCAGGCCCAGCCGGGCCCATAGCGGTCGGCGGCCTCCCACGCGGCGTCCACATCTCCCTCGCTCAGTGAGAGCTGGACCAGGACCGACCCCGTGCCGGGGCCACTAGCCAATTCTCGCGCGTGGTCGAGCGCCCAGGCGCGTTCGGCGTCGGCGCGATCGATCGTGGCTGCGAAGTCCAGCAGTGACCGATAGGCGCGGACCGCAGGCTGCCGGACGAAATCGGCACGCAGAACGGCGATCGCATCGTCGATGCGGCCGATTCCCCGGTACGTGTCTGCGACGTCGGTCGGGCTCAGCCAATAGTCATTACCACCGCCTTGACTGCTGACTCGCCCTTCGGCAACCGCCCGATCGATCCAGTCCACTACCTCGTCGTCACGTCCGGCCGCCCGCAAGCGGGCGATGATCGCCCCGTACTGCGGGTGCTCCCGTTCATTCAGCAGGTCGACAGCCCGATCGACATCGCCGTCGTGATCGGCGAGCTCCAGCAGCATGGCGTCGACTTCAAATCGGCTCCAGTGATCGCGACCTGCGTGCTGACGGTCCAAGTCCGCGACCGCTGCGCGGTAGATCGCGAGCGCATGGTCGTCGAACGCGTCGACGAAATCCGCGAGCAGCAGCGTCGGCCATCCCGGCGAGGTGGCACGGAATGTCGCCAGCCACCCTGCGAGTTCGACTGGGTCTGGCTCACCCAGTCGGCATGCCTGCGCGTACAGGTCGGCAGCCCGCTCGCATTCACCGCCGATCGCCCCCGACGAGTCGTCAGCCTGCTCGGTGATGGTGCGCAGCAAGGTCAAGGCGCACAGGAGAGCCGGCCGCACGATTTCGGCGGACCCTGCGTTCAGATGGTTCTCAAGCTCATCGAGTACTCGGCTGGCACCTTCCGCGACCCCGAAGGATTCCCTGTAATCGACAAACCCGCGGAATTCCAGGGCGTTTCGCACATAGGCTTCGAAATCGGCTTTCGCGGTCGTGTCGTCACCGGATGCGGCCGTGGCGCGAACCTCCAGCATTCGGCGCACTTCGCCGTCGCGGTGGGCCAGGGTCACGACGAGTTCGCGAAGCTCGTCGACGTCCATCGCGTGCACGGTCGCTTCCAGCGCCGACGCCACCCGAGTGGCGTCGTCGACGGCGCCGCTGTCGATCACGGCGAGTCCGACCGCGACCAGGTGCTTGCAGAAGTGACCGTCGGCGGCGTGCGGGCACGTGCAGAAACCATCAGGTTGCGGACCGGACCAGTCGAGTTCCACGGAGTAGACCTGCTTGGCCTGGACCGAGGCACAGGCCTTGTCGGCGGTGATGCGGAGGCCTCGGACATAGCGGACATAGTCCTCGCCCCGGCCGTAGACGCGATCGCCGGCCGCAGTGAGCAGCGCGGTCTCAGACAGTGACATATCGACATGATGCCGGATCGACTCGGCGACAGCTCTAAGGTGAGCGGCATGAGCGAGCGCCCGTACCTGCGTCTGGTACCGGAACCGGTGTCGCGCCCCGATCGGCGTCGCGCGCGACGGCGTGATGTCGTCGTCTACCGGGTCCGGGTGCACCTCGATGACAGCGATCCAATGATCTGGCGACGGCTGGACCTGCGCTCGAACCTGACGCTGGACCTGCTGCACCAGGTCCTGCAGGTGGCGTTCGACTGGACCGACTCGCACCTGCATCGCTTCTCACTCGGCGGCGGCGCCTTCGACCACCACAGCCAGCTGTTCCTGTGCCCGTACGACGTGGACAACAAGGAGTGGCCCGAAGACGACGACGGCCTGCCCGCCGCCGAGACTCGACTCGACGAAACCCTCAGTGAGCCCGGTGATGTCCTGCACTACCTCTACGATTACGGCGACAACTGGGAGCTGACGCTGCGTCTCGAAGAAGTTCTTCCCGCCGAGAGTGGCTGTCCCGCGGCGGTTGTCGTCGAAGGTGAGCGCGCCGCGCCGCCAGAAGACTGCGGGCATCTGGTCGATGCCGACAGCCTCTCCGAGGTGCTCCCTGACCCCGCGCTGTTCGAGCCGGAACGGGTCAACAAGGGGTTCGGCGGCGCGTACTTCGTGATGCGTGAGGCAGGCATCGACGTGCGCCTGATCGACCTGGTTCATCGGCTCACGTACACCCCGTATGGCGACGACCTGACGAAGGCGGCGCTCACGCTGGCCGGTGCGCGACCGCTGGACACGGTCGCTGTTGCCGACAATCTGCGGGCGTATCAGTGGTTTCTGGACCGCGCCAAGGACGGGGGCATTCCGTTGACGACCGCCGGATACCTCAAACCGGCCGACGTGGAGGAAGCCTCCAAAGTCGTTTCCGCAATGAGTGATTGGATCGGCAAGCACAATCGCGAGGTCCAATGCTACCCACTGCTGCGGTTCCGCGAAGGCGTGCAGTCGTTGGGGCTGCTGCGCAAGTACAAAGGCACGCTGTTGCTGACCAAGGCTGGCGTAGCGGCCCAGCGTGACGCCGACAGACTGTGGGAGCATCTGGCCGGTCGATTGATTCCCAAGTCCGACGAGAAGTTTGAGGCGCAGGCCACCCTGCTGATGCTGGCCTTTGCGGCGGCTTCGGCCGGTTCCAAACTGCCATTCGACAAGATGACGGGGTTGCTGGCCGAACTCGGCTGGCGCTACTCCGACGGTCGGTCTATCTCGGAATCGTCCCTGCGCCAACTTCCCGTCTACGAAGTCTTGATCAACGTGACCGACCAGCCCGTCACCTGGGCGCAGCGGGATATCGTGAGTCCTGCGGCAGCAGCATTGGCGCGTAGGGTGCTCGGCGGGAACTGAAAGGCCCCAGCCATAGGTACTACCGGCGATCAGGCACCGGAGCGAAACGGCGCTCATCCCACCACAGCGGTCGACACCGATGCTGAGGACGACCCGGAAGTCGTTCGTGAACCGCTTCGCGAAGCGCGCCGAGCGGTCGCCGAACGGCGGCGAGCCAAGGCCGGCAAGCGCTGACCACCTCACGATGGATTCCCTGACCGCGCACGACGCTGATAGGACTTGCGTGCCACCACCCCACTTGACCAGCGGACAACTTCGCCACAAGGACAGCGCCCCCGGCCGAGCCGGATAACGTGCGCAGGCGCGCATAGCGTGCATGACGTGCGGTAAAACCGACCCGAAATCCCCCGCACGAGTCCATCGAGCGCACCGGCACACCTCTATGGTCCCCAGGGGGGTGTCACCTCAAGCAACCGCAGAGGCGGCGTAGCTCGATCACCGCAGCTCCAGACCTATTTCTCTAAGTCGGGCTGACAGGATTTGAACCTGCGACCACTTGACCCCCAGTAAATAGCGGTAACGCGTTTTCCCAGGTCAGCGGCTCTAGCTGGCTCTGTTGTATTCGCGTATAACGTGCACAGACGCGCGGGTCGTTCATCAACACGCATAGCGTGTGGTCCCAAACTGGTCCCCAAGGTGCCGCCGTTGTCCGCGAATCCGCGGTCGTGGAATCGGCTGAACCATGCTCATACACCCCGTGACTACCTAGAGAGGCTGCTCGGCGCGATGCGGCGGTGCTTACACTTCTGATATCTGCAATGATAGCATCGCCTTATGGCGAATGTTTTAATCCGAGACGTTCCGGCTGAGGACCTCGACCAGATCCGGTCAGCGGCCGCGGCACACGGGATGTCGCTCCAGGCATACCTGCTCGAGGCGGTGCACGCGCAGGCTTCTCACCTACGCCGGCGCGAAGCGCTAAACCGAACTGCGATGCGCTTACAACATCAACGAGCTGTCGACGAGCAGGACCGTCAAGCGGTGCTTGAAGCCATCGATGACGCGCACGCCGACCGTGGTGCACGGCTCGGCCGTGCGACGTGATCGTCGACGCCTCGGTTGTCATTGACGCCGTCACCGACTCGGGTCCGAGAGGACGGGCCGCCCGCCGGGCGCTAGCAGAACACCCCGCCTCTGAACCTCTGCTCGCCCCAGGCCATTTCGCCGTCGAGATTCTGTCCGGCCTAGTAGCGGCTGCAAACCGGCCCAATCATCCGCTGCAGCAAGCAGAGATAGAGCAGGCACTGCAAGACGCGGCGGCCCTGGAAATCACCATCGAAGCAACACCCTGGACTGATGTGCACCGGGCCTGGGCTCTTGCTCAGGCATCGCTGCGCTACCCAGACGCTATCTACGTCGCTGCCGCCGAACGTCACGCAACCGCCCTACTAACGAGCGACGCACGCATCGAACGATCCGGGGCCGCGATCCGCTGCCCCGTCATCACAATCCGACCTAACGACAATGACTAGCGCACTTGACCAGCGGTCAACTACGGCACAAGGGCAGCGCACTCAGCCGAGCCCCATAGCGTGTATAGGCGCACATAGCGTGCATGACGTGCGGTCCAATTACCAAAACTCCCCCGCACCAGTCCATCGAGCGCGCCGCCGACACCTTTGTGGTCCCCAGGGTGGTGGTCACCTCACCAAGCGCCGAGGCGGCATAGCCCCATTACCGCAGCTCAGGCCCATTTCTCTGCGTCGGGCTGACAGGATTTGAACCTGCGACCACTTGACCCCCAGTAAGTAGCGGTAACGCGTTTGCGCAGGTGGTGGGAAGCTTGCGAGTTTTGGTGTCTGCGTATGACGTTCACAGACGCGCAGGTCGTTCGGCACCGCGCAGAGCGTGCGGTCCCAAAATGGTCCCCAGTTGGGTAGTTTCACCACTGATAGTGGCTTCATTCGCCGCATCGATGAGCATTACCGGCTGATATCGAATAGCCATGCGCTAAGAATTTCGGCGAGCATGGTCGGCGCCTCAAGGTGTGGGAGGTGACCGGTGTCGACGAGCTTGTACTGCTTGGGCTCATTGGCCGCGTCATAGACCAGCTCCGACTGCCGTGGTGGTTGAAGATGATCGTTCCGTCCTTGGATAACCAGCAGCGGTTTGTGCAGGACGCGCGTCGCTTCCGTGCCGTCCCACGTTTGGAGCAGGGCGCGCAAGGTGGGCGCGGAGAGGCGTCTGGCGTCGGTGATCAGCGGATCGCGTCTGATCATCGAGAGCCACGCGGGGTCGTCGATCAGCTGCTCGTATTTGAGGAAGGGGTTGACACTGATCCGGATCGGAGCGACTGGCGCGATGAGCTGCAGCAGGGCGAACAGCGCACGGCGATGGGGTGTGCTGAGTGCCCACTCGGTCGCCCGCGCCGGAGTGTTGGCGGCGGCGACACCGATGACGCGCTCATCGCGGGCGCCGGCCATTATCGCGATCATCGCGCCGAGGCTGTTGCCGAACAGCCCGACCGGGCCGCCGTGGCGTTGGTGCAAGAAGTCGATTGCCGCCGTGGTGTCGGCGACGAGTTCGTCGAGCGTCCACCTTCCGCGTGGTCCGCTGCTGCGGCCATGTCCACGAAAGTCGAAACTGAGCGAGTTTAGGCCTCGGAGAGCCAGTTCGATGGCGAGCGGCTCGTATTCGAAGGTGTGAAAACCCAGCCCGCAGAGCAACACGACGGTCGGCGCGTCGTTGGCCTGGTACCGCAGCCGGCCGTAAAGGTCGAACTTTCCCGAATGGAAACCGACCGTTTCGACCTCGTCGGGTGGGGGTTGATCGGAACTCATCAGCGCAGGGCCGAGTGCGGTCGAGCATCTGCCCGGATCGGTGCGGCAGGCGCGCGTATGCTTAGCTGACTGGCGATCAGCTTGGAGATGTCTCGTGGCACGCGACCCCTCATTTCGGCGTTCTGGCCACGACAACTCGCGCCCAGCTACCCGAGTGTGCCGCGGCTGCTACGACGTGGATGAGGGCCTTTGGTCAGGGGGCAAGGGGTCTTTAGCCCTCGAATTCCGCCGGCAAGAGCAGCCCTGACCTGCGCACACATGGATCCGCGACCTAGCCGCGAGTTGAAAGCCTGCATCGAGGCTCGTCCGGCACCCGAGATGATCATCGCTGCGACTGTTCAGCTCACACGAATGCAGCCACGAAACCTGGCCACAACCAAAGGGCGTGGTCAAATCCGTCGAGTCATGCTCGTTACCAAGTGATTTCGCGTATGCAGTTAGCAAGGCGTCACGTGTGCATAGCGACCAGGCTCAGGACAAGAAGTCTCTTTTGCCGGCGCCATCGTGATCGCGACGCGCCACTGCGCCTGGCTCAACGAGACGGTGCCGGACCCGGTCTCTCTCCAAGAACGTCACCTCGATCGCCGCGACCTGCAATGCGGCGCCGATCACAAGCGACGCCACCGGCCACCTGCTTCCGAACATTTGCCGGGAGCTTGAGGAATCTGGCGTCCAAACCCGTTCTACGGCAACCGTTTCCTTACAAACCGATTGGGGCCGGTCGGTAGTAGTGGATACCGGTTCGTCGGGCCGCAGGCCCCTCACGCGGCTCACAGGCATACGGTCGATCCGATTGCGACTGCCGCGACGGACGCCAGGATGGGCTGCGCCCTCAACTTAGGTCTGTGGCCAGAATGGCGTCGACAGTTTTCATGTGAAGACTTGCCTGCTGCATAACCGAATCGGCTCGCTCTAGATCGGCTGAGGTGCTGTTTGGCCCAAGAGACATGCAGATGTGCATCGCGGTGTGAACGTCATCGATCTCTGATTGCAACGCTGTAGTCAGTGCCGGGTCGGGCGTGGGCAAGTGGGCCTGGAGGTTGCCGGCTAATTCGTCGTGGGCCGATGAACACGCTGACCGCGTAGCGGCGAGGTCGTTGGCGTTGATCGCATCAATCACCGCCTGCATATAGTTCCTCGTGTTGTCGAAGTGCACTTTGGCCTGTGCATACCATTCTGGGACGCCGGGGTAGACGGCGCCAGCGGTTGCGGGTGTCCCGACAGCGAGGAGAGCCGCGGCGGCGATAACGGCGCCACCCAAGTGCTTGTGAATGTTGTGCGTGAACACGAGGGAACTTTCCTTTATTTGGGCCGTGTTTTGGGTGCGAACGATCCAGCTTCAGCAACACCCTTGATAGGGATGTGTGGGTGCCCTCTGGTGGTGCCCAGGGTTCGGGGTGTTCGGGTCGTGAGCACCGCCTGGCGGTCGCCGCGCAGCTCGGCGGCGAGGTCATGCTCCAGTGCGGGCAGGGTCAGTCGGCGGTGTTTCAGCTCGCGGTCGAGGGCCTTGATGAATAAGCCCTCGCCGGTGCGGCGGCAGCCCAAAACAGCCTGCGCGTTCATGACATCTCGTGTCAAAGCCGCGGCCGGGCAGGCTGCCACCACTTCCAGCGACGCGCGCAGATCAAGTGTGGTCGTGACCCCGCAGGACGGAGACGCGCCGATCCCGACAACGCCGCCGACCGCGATGCCAGCGTGCTGGTAATCTGCCACATCGCGTGCGACTTGCCGCGCGAGACGGCGGTAGATGATCTTGGTCCACCAAACGAATGCGCTGAGCAGTGGACCGCGCACCGCATACAGCGGTTTGCCCTTGGAATGGTAGAGCCGAAGGCTGTGGCGTTTGAGCACGCCACCCCAAGCCAGCCGCTCGGGGCGCGGCAGTTGATGGATGCCGTAGCCCGCGGCGATCAGTTCATCGATGATCTCGGCCACCGCCCCGGGCCGTGTCGCTCCGCCCGCATAACGGGTGTTTTCGTTCAGTAGGCAGTGCGATACGAGCACAACGCGGCGGCGGCGTTCATCGCGTAGCTGGTCGAGCTCAACCGGGCTGACCCGAAACTGCGGGACATTAATCAGCGGGATACGGGCTGAGGTTGTTCAGCTGCCCTTACAGGGGGCGTGCTCTGCCGATCCGTCGCAAACGTCGTCGAATTCTGTAGCTGTTCTTGAGGTTTGGAGATCCAGCCGAGGTAACCGAGTGCCAGACTGGCCGCAGAGTAAACCGCGGCCTCCGTCCACATGTATCCGACACCCCACCTTCTGCCGAGGAAGACAGGCTCGTTGATGATGCCGCGATCTGTCGCCACGGCATACGCCGCGTGGACGTAGGCCAGCGCGGCAAATGATCCGGAGAAGAATTTGCAGACTTCGCGCTTCATGTTGTGTTTTCCTTTCGCTACCTCAGGTCACTCACGACCTTGTGGGATCGGTGTTGCTGGCCGTTTCGGGAACAACTGGACTTGACCCTGTGCTCGTCCTTTTGTCGTTCCCGCTCGCTGTCCTTGCTGCGTAGGTTCGGCGTGCTGAGAATGAATTTGTCGAAGGCACGTATGCAGGTATTCATCGGGTCCCCTTCAGGCCTCGACGCCCTAAATTGCGAACTCAGTCTCGATGTCCGTGCACTCGCTTACTAGGGCCCGAAGGCCCTAGTGGCTAGGGATTTCGGTCATCAGCGGGCTTTGGTATGGCGCTCCACGGTGGCGTTCGCTGTGCACCCATTACGGCGCACTGCCGCCAAGCGGCCAACGCACTAGCTTCGACGCTATAACTAACTAAATACTTTCCGGCCCTGCATCTTCCATGCATTCGACCTCGGCAGAGTGGTGGCCAACCGCGGACGGCGGCAAGAAACCGCCTACACCGCAGCGCCAGCGCGCTGGATCACACCCTGCCGCGGTCAATGCCGACAACATCAACACCACCTCTGCGGTCTCACATGCCAGGGACTTTCGGCACTAGCAGGACCACTAGTCTGGCGGCTTGACTTGCGGGGAACGCGGTTTCCAGGAGGTAGAGGTGTCGGCCGCTGCAAAGGTGTCGGCGCTGGACCACGCGACACAAACCGCGCATATAGCCCCGGATCCACTTCAGCGTCGTGTTGCGACGCTGTTGGAATGTTCGCCACATCCGAGGCTACGGTGATGCTCGTCGTCGTATTGACCGTTCCGGGGTTGCGCCGCGCGTTCAACTTTAGTGCAATCACGCTCGGCGAATGGTGCGTCGCCATTGCCAGCTTATCCGCGGTCACCTGGTTCGAGATCTACAAGACGATCACTGTCCAGCATCGAGCACAAGCTCCCGCGCGCACGGGAGCGGCCTCCGCACATAGGGAGAGGACGCCATGAACAGGAGCTCGGGAATTTCGGTGGGGCTTCAGATCGGGACGCAGCCGCCACTTAACGCCACACGCGCCTTTGTCTTCGCCGCGCGGGCGATGCGGCTGGACTCGGTGATGCTCATCGACCACTTCCAGAACGTCTTTCCCAGCGTCATCTGGGATAAGGAGCTGACCTGGCTCGCCGCGCAACGCCCCAGCCCGCACGAGATCTTCGACTACCAGGTTCTGCTGGGCTACCTCGCGTCGCGGGTGGGGCGGATGCGCCTCGGGGTCGGCGTGACCGAGCCGATCCGGCGCCATCCCGTCTTGATCGCACAGGCGATGATGACACTGTCGCATCTCACCAAGCGCGCGCCCATCCTCGGTATCGGGGCCGGCGAGCGGATGAATATCGACCCGTACGGTCTGGACTTCTCCGAGCCGGTCACCCGGCTGGAGGAGGCCCTGCAGATCATCCGTCTTTGTCTGTCGGCGCGAGGGCCGATTACCTTCTCCGGCAAGCACTACCAGCTCGACCAGGCAACGATGGATCTCAAAGCCCCGAACGGCAGGGTGCCCGAGATCTGGATCGCCGGACACGGTCCGCGCATGCTCGCATTGACCGGACGCTACGGCGACGGGTGGTACCCCACCACGGTCGTCTCGCCGCAGGAGTATGCCGCCAAGCTGGCGACGGTACGGGCCGCGGCCGCCGAGGCGGGGCGAAACCCGGCCTCGATCATGCCGGCACTCCATCGCTTCATGGTGGTCGGCGCCTCCGAGCAGGAGGCACGGGCCATGCTCGAGACCAAGGCCATCCGATTGCTGGGGCTCGGGGCTCCCGCCGATCTGTGGCGGCAGGCCGGGGCCGTGCACCCTCTTGGGGAGCACTTCAATGCGCTCGTCGACTTCGTGCCGGACCGCCACGACCGCCGGACGATCGAGGAGGCCATTGCCGCCGTGCCGGATGCCGTGATCGCCGAGGGGCCCCTGCTGTGGGGCACTCCCGAGCAGGTCGTGGCTAAGCTGCGGGCATTCGGCGACGCGGGACTGCGTCATGTGGTCCTCGCACCCGTGTCGGGTCTGGTCTCCAAAAAGGCGGCGCTCTATGGCCTTTGGGCTACCGGGCGGATCGCCCGGTCACTTCGTGAGACTGCAGCGCGCTAAGCACGCGACCACCGCAGAGGCGCAAACCCTTGCTCGCAGGTCGAACGGTACATCGCGACCCTTCTATACCCGACAGGACAAGCTCGGTCCGGCGGCTGGCCGGGACCGAGCTTGAGCCAGCTCGCTCAAGCAGTGGTCCCGAGTGACCTAACCAGTCGTATTATCAAGCCGACTCGGAACTATCATCGCATCTCAGAGGCAATTTCTTGTGTGAGGCTGCCATGGGCGCCCTCCGCACTACGCTTCACGCACCCTGAACAGATGCCTTTGTCGGACCCTGATCCGCGCGGACATGATCCCACCACCCGGCGCACGTCAGCACTGAACCAATCCAGATCGTGCCGAGCAGCCATCCGGCGATCACGTCACTGGGGTAGTGCACACCCAGATACACCCGGGAAAAGCCGACACCACCGATGATGACGACCGCGGTCGTCCACACCGCGATTCGGCCATCCCAGGAGCGGATCAACCAGCGCTCGATGGTCCATGCCGAGATCAACGTCGCGGTCGTGACGCCCAGGGCGTGCCCAGAGGGAAACGAATATCCATCGACCGCCATCACCGCGTACGGCAGGGGTGGGCGTTGGCGAGCCACCTCGAGTTTGACCACGGTTGCGGCCAAAGCGAATCCTGCCAGCCCGATTGCGACAGTCGCGAGCGGCAGCCAACTGTGGCTCCGCCACGCCGCCGCCGCGCACACGATCACAGCTATCGCGGCCGCGGAAACCGGGCTGCCCACCATGCTCAGTGTGCGCATCATCGTGGTCAGTACGGGCTCGCGGTGAGCGGCCAACCACGCCACAATGGGTGGGTCTACCAAGGCGATTCCGTCGTATTCCTGCACGCTGTCGGACACATACTCTAACAGCGCGGATAGGCCACACAGAGTTATCAAGCCGACGGTCAGCACGGCCAGTGCTCCCCCGCCGAATAGCCTTGTTGCCAAGCGTATTCCACGCTGCCCCAAGGCGCCCAGATGTCTGGTCACTAACCGCTGAACCGCGTAGCGCGATCGTACAACCGCGGTTTGTAGCCGATGTTGGTTGCGCGCCAGCCACACCGCCGTGATGATCACCGCCGCCAGGACCCCGGTCAAAACCGCGCCTATCGGGCCCATCGTTGATTTAGCGCGTCGCCGCGGAGTCGGCTCGCTGTGATGGGCCCGGTGTTCGGGTGGTTTCCGGCGTCGTGGGCTCGTGCTCGGCGAGGGTGAAGTAGTTTTCTTCTTCCTGGACAAAGTGCAGCCGCAGCAGCGCGTACAGGCCGTACAGGCACGCCAGCAGGTCATCGACTTGGTCGGACTGGATCGCGCCTGCCGATTCGGCAAGGCCCACATGTGCGCCGATGCGATCGGCGAGCCGCAGAATCTCGGCATGGGTGCGGCTCATGGTGGCGGTAGCCTCGTCGCTGCCCAGCGGCCGCGCCAACGCCGGATAAAGCTGAGTTTCCTCGGCGCGTTCATGGGGCAGAATCCGGTCCGTGAGCAACCTGCTCGCGGTGGTCAGCAATTCCAATGCCGCAGCATCGGCGCCGCTGGCCAGCCGATCAGCACTGTCGCGCAGCAGCCCCAGGGTGTCGCGTAGTTCGTCATGCTCGGCGGCGAAGCGGCGCAGCATCTGCTCGGTGCCAGCGGGCAACGCCACCTCGATCGCCGGGTTACCGCGCAGGGCCCGCAGCGCATTGAGAATCACCGCGACATCGATACCCTCCTGCAGCAACGCACCCGCCACCGGCGGCAACCAGCCCAGCGCGGCGATCACCATCGCCAACAACGACAAGCTCATGCCCACCACGGCGCTTTGCACCGCGATACGCCGAGACCACCGCGCGATATCCATCGCATCGGCGAGCCGGTCCACACGATCGGTGGTCAACACGACGTCGGCGGCCTCCGAGGACGCAGTGGCTCCCCGAGCGCCCATCGCCACACCCACCGTCGCCGCCGCCAGCGCCGGCGCGTCGTTGATCCCATCGCCCACCATCACCGTCACCGCGCGGTCACGTTCGGCGCGTACCGCGGCGACCTTGTCGGCCGGGGTCTGTTCGGCGTAGACCTCATCGAGGCCCAGCACCGTGGCGACCTCGCGGGCCGGCTCCGCACGGTCACCGGTGAGCATCACCAACCGATTCAGGCCAGCCGCACGCAAGCGCCGCACGGTGCGAGGCGCGTGGCGGCGCAACGGATCCCGCAACAACACCGCACCGGCCGGCTCACCTTCGACGCAAACCCACGCGATCGCTGCGCCGTCCAAGCCGGCCCGGTTAACCACCCCACGCCCCCACACGCTGGTCACCGCGTCGGTGGCCAGCTTTCCGACGGTGATCCTTCGCCCGCCGATCGTCGCGGTGACACCGCGGCCCGGCTCCTCGATCACACCGGCCGGCAAAGACAACTGCAGACCCCGGGCGAGCGCTTCGGTGACGATCGCCTCGGCCAGCACGTGCGGGGACAGCTGATCCACCGACGCGGCGACCCGCAGCATCTCGGTGGCATCGCCACCGGGTGCGGCGACCACGTCGACGACCACCGGGCGTCCCATGGTCAGGGTGCCGGTCTTATCCATTACCAAAGTCGTTGCATGCCCAAGATTTTCCAACGCACCACCGCTGCGGATGATCACTCCGGCGCGGGAAGCCCGCGACAGCCCCGAGACGATCGCGACCGGCGCCGCGAGCAGCAACGGGCACGGGGTCGCCACCACCAGCACCGCCACCGCTCGCACGGCCGAGCCGCTGGCCAGCCACGCCGCACCGGAGAGGAGCAACGCCAGCGGCAAAAACCACGCCGCGTAACGGTCGGCCAACCGCACAATCGGCGCGTTCTCGGCGCCGGCCTGCTGGGCCAGCCGCACGATACCGGCGTAGGTGCTGTCGTCGGCTGTTGCGGTGGCGCGCAACTCAAACGCACCGCCGGCGTTGACCACACCGCTGCGAACGGGTTCACCAACACCGCGTTCAACCTGCAGCGGCTCACCGGTCAACACCGACTCATCCAGCACTGCCGCCACGTCGACCACGCGGCCGTCCACCGGCACCACCTCACCCGGGCCGACGACCAGCAGATCATCGACGACCACTTCAGCCAGCGGGATCACGCTGACCTGCGTGCCGACGCGTCGCCGTGCAAAGCGTGGCGCCCGCTCCAGCAAAGCCCGCAGATCGTGAGAGGCGCGCCGCGCGGCCGCCGCATCCAACGCACGGCCACCGGCCAGCATCACCGCGATCAGTGCGCCAGCCAGGTACTCGTGAACGAGCAGAGTTCCCACCAGCGACAACACCGCAATGACATCCACGCCGAGCCGCCCGTGGCGCAACGCCACCACAACCCAGACCAACGCCGGCAGCACCGCAAGCACGGTGCCGGCGATCCAGCAACCGTCGGCGATGTCGCGCCACCCGGCGAGCCACGCGATCCCGCCAGCGGCCAGCGCACCCACCGTAAGTACAACCAGGACCGGTTCGGTGAGCGGGCGAAGCCGCGACAGCCGCCGCACGGCCGTAGAGTCCCTTACGCCCATCAGCACCAAATCCTCTCCACCGCACAAACCCACATCACCACCGCCATAAGGGACCGCGGAGTCGGTGGCGAAGGGAACTCACAATGAGTCGATCATTTGCAACTAGCGGCATGTAGGGTCGCAATGCCTTGCCTGGCAGGTCGAAAGGCCCGTGCGACCCTCGTGGGGCGTAAGTCGTCGGGCGCACAGGCGTTGTGCCGTAGCCGTATGACGATCGATGTGCCACCGTGCCGTACGAGCCGACAAGCGATCTGAGGTGTCTAGTGAGCTTTTTTGAGATGGTCAATCCCCACGCCGAAGTCCACCGCGGCGAACACGCTGGTTGGTTGCGCGCGGCCGTGCTCGGCGCCAACGACGGCCTGGTGTCCACTGCCAGCCTGATGGTAGGTGTGGCTAGCAGCGGCGCCGCCGCAGCCACGGTGCTCACCGCAGGCATTGCCGGGCTGGCCGCAGGTTCGATGGCCATGGCCGCCGGCGAGTACGTCTCGGTCAGCTCCCAAGTCGACGTCGAGCGCGCCGACCGCGCCAAAGAACAACGTGAACTGGCCACCAACCCGGACGCCGAACTCGCCGAACTCGCCGGCATCTACCGCGACCGCGGCCTGCCCGACGACCTGGCACGTCAAGTCGCCCAAGCACTTCACGACGCCGACCCCTTAACCTCACACCTACGTGACGAACTCGGACACTCCCAGATCACGGCCGCCCGACCGCTGCGGGCGGCCGCAGCATCGGCGGCGAGCTTCTTCATCGGCGGCCTACTACCACTTCTCGGCTTGGCCGCACCAACGCCGACCACGAGGCTAGGGCTGATTGTGGTCGTCACGCTGATCGGCCTGGCCATCGCCGGTATCCTCGGCGCCTGGATCGCTGGAACGGCACTTGCTAGACCCGCCCTGCGCGTCGTATTGGGTGGCGGCCTTGCCATGCTGGTCACGGCCCTTGTCGGTCAACTCGTCCATGTAGCGGGCATGTGAGAGACACGCTACTTCACTCCCGAGAGTGCGGCTCCGAGAGATCCCCGCCGATTCCGGTGAGATGCGCGTCGTCGACCGAACAGGATTTAAAGTCCCACACAACCTTAGGAGGTCCGCGGCAAGCGATTGCGCCGGGCAGGCACGAGTCGCGGCTAAGCCCGTAGCTCAAGCCCAAAGTCTGCAATCAGGAAGCCGAACGGCCCTATAGTTGAGCGGTCGACTGCCATAGCTTAGGTAGCCACCAAGCCCGATTTGGCAGGAGATCGTGCACCATGATCAAGTTTCCGCTTTTGGCAGTCAGCGCGCTGGTTTTAAGCGCGGCTTTGGCTGCACACGCACCGGCACAACCGAGTCCTACACCGATCCCGACTCCGCCGCCCGGTGCACACGGCATCTGCAACGACGGCACCTACTGCTACAACCACGACATGAACCGTGCATGTTTGAATCACGGCGGCGTGCAGCAGTGGTTCGACGGGCCCTCCAGCTAATCCAACACCGGACCCGGCATCGACACGGTCCTGCCCGCCGGTTCGGGCACAGCCGGTCGAAGTCACGCTTGCCGGCGCGCAGGTTAGCGCCGAACGCCTTTTGATCATGCGGCGATGCCAGATGCTGCCAAGTCGCGGTGCGTCCTCCGATTCCTAATCCGGTGGGCCGACTCGGCCGGCGACTGCGGGCCTACTTAGCGAACAAGGCAACCAGTTCCACGGCTCCACACACCGAAACCGACCGCGGTTGTCGTCCTCCAACCGCATCGTGAACATCTCGGAGCCGCCCGGGGCTCACCGCACGGTCGCGGTTAAGGCGACGCCGAACACTATGGCCGGCAGCGCCGTCCCGGCAAGAAACCGAAGCCCGAAGCGACGACCGCCGGCGGTGAACGCCAGCACGGTCTTGACGAGCAGGTTGGAGCCGAGCGCGGCAGCGATCGCGACCAGCGCGGTGTCGACGGTGATGTCGCCCTTGACGGAAAGACTGGCGGCGGCAACCGCCCCGGCGTGGGCGTCGGCGAGACCCGCGGCGAACGTCGCGAGTACTACCCCTTTGGGGCCGAGCACGTCAGCGCCCCACCGGCCGACGAGCAAAGCGAAGGTCAACACCGCGGCCAGGATGAGGGCGGGCCGCAAGGCCAATGGCCGGCTTGCCTTAGTCGCGTCGACATCGTCGCCCTCCGGGGCGTTCTGTTGACGAGTCCGAGCAGCACCCCGGTAGACGAAGACCGCAACACCCACGAGCACGGCTGCGGCGGCAACCACCGGCGGCCACAGGCGGCGCAGCACGTCGGCATCGACGAGCCCGATCACGATGAGTAGCTGAACGAAGGTGGCGAGACTTGCGAGCAGTGCGCTGGCCAACGGCGCACGCAAGCTCGTGGCCGTCCGGCTGAGCCGCCCCATCGACGCCGTCGTCGCAGTTGCCGAGATGAACCCACCGGCCAAACCGGTGACCAGCAGACCACGTTCGGGCCCGAGGGCCCGAACACCGATGTAGCCGACCCAGCCGATACCAGTGAGCAGCACCACGAGCAGCCACACCTTCGCCGGGTTGAGTACGCCGTAAGGTCCGAGCGGCCGATTCGGTAGCAGCGGCAGGATCACGAACGCCACGACGAAGAATTTGATGGCATCCTCGAGTTCGACCTCGCTGACGATCTCGCGGGCGAACCGATGTATGCGAGTCTTCGACACCAGCAAGCCTGCGACCACCACGGCGACGGCCACGGCTACCGCCGGGTGCGTGTAAGCAAGCGCACCGAGCAGGTAGGCGACGAGGGCAGCGATCGCCGTCGTAGTACCCGGGTCTTGTTGGCTGGTTCGAAAGTAGGCGAGCGCCAACAGCGCTCCGACGCCGATAAGCCCGACCAGCACAGCCCACTCGTTGAAGCTCGCGGCGACGGCCCCAGCCAGCGACAGAAGCGCGAACGAGCGCGACCCAGCAGGAAGCTTACGGCTGTGACTGCGTTCGCGCTCCAAGCCGAGCAACAACCCTATGGCCAGCGCCACTAGGAACGGCTGGATTTGCTGCCAGCTCACAACGACTCCTATTCAGCAGACGAACAGCAGCACAATGGTTGGGGCCGTGCAGGCCGTCGCTCAGCCGTCGGCGCCCAAAGTGCCAGCTGGCCGTCAGCATCGTACTCGTCACCAGCCGACAAACTAGCCGCCAATCAGACCGTAGTTCGGTTAGACTCAGCGGCACTCGTTAGCTCGGCGCCGCAGCTTACCGTGTGCCATCAGATCCGTCCGACATACTTCGGGCAGTACGCACCTATGCTGGCGCCTACAGAGAACCCGGCATGAAAAGCGTCCAGGTGGCTGTTGGCCAGCACGTCCTTACTGTTCATCACGTCCTGGGCGACTTGATACCAGTAAAGAAACTCCTCACAACATGCTGCTGGCGGCGTCGTGCGGCTGGCTGCGTGGGCGATCTCGAGTTCGGCGTGGCGGCGGACGGGAGCGCTAGCGGACGGTAGCCGCCACGTGTGGGTTTGCTCAGGTCGACTGGCTGGTGAGCAGGGTGATGAGCGCGTGGGCGGTTTGGCCTAGATAATCTAGGACCGCATGGCCTTTTGCGGCGGTGGCTCGCGATGGATACCCGATCACACCACTCGTCGTATATGCACCCATCCCAACGGTGGTGAGATAGCGGCGGTCAGGGGCGATGTGGTCATGGCGCTCCCAGCCGTCGCGCACGTAGCTCGGGTGAGCGGCGAGCAGGACAGACGTTTCGAGTTCGCCGGCGTGCATGTCGTCGTGGTTGCGGCTGCTGATGTTGGCAGCACGGCGCGCTTCCGTCCAGTCCGCGCGGCTCGGATATAGCCCGACGCGCATCGCGCCGTCGGCGTTGGCCTGTTGCACCACATTGCCGAGCACGTAGTTGCCGCCGTGACCGTTCACCACGATCAGGGCGCTAATACCTTGCTGGGCGAGCGATGTACCGATGTCCGTTACAACGGCGGCCAGGGTTGCTGGGCTGAGGCTGACGGTTCCGGGGAACGTCGAGTGCTCGTGCGAGCATCCAAACGTCATCGCGGGAAGCTGAAACACCCTGTGGTGCTGGCTGATTGCCTCAGCGATAGCGATTGCGATTAGGGTGTCGGTGACCAGTGGAAGGGATGGGCCATGCTGCTCGAAGGCGCCGATGGGTAGTACGGCCACAGCCGCATGGACCGCGTCGTGATCGGTGGTAGTGGTGGCCGGGAGAAGCAGACCCGGCGCGGCAGGATGCTGGGTCATGGTTGTGGGTCTCCTTGCAACGCGGCCTCAATTCGCTTGCGCAGCGTGTGTAGTGGAAGGCTCCTGTCAGCGCGGGCTCGATCGCGAATGATCTTGCGGCACAACCGCAATTCGCGCCGGGCTCGATCCGACGGGGTAGCCTGGTACGTACGGGTAGCGCGATCGACATGATCCAGTGCCGAATGATAGTCGTGCAGAGCAATGAACGTGCGCAAGAGGCGCGCGCACGCGACGGCGTAGTCACGCTGTTGGTCGTCCGGCCAACTAGTGTGATGTTCGAGCAGAAGTTCAAGCGCTTTTTCGGGCTCACCGAAACTGTTGAACCCTAGCGCAATCTCTGACGCCACATACGCGCGGGTGGCGTATACGGCGTGGTCGTCCGCGACGGGTTCGGTCTGTGCGACGTCCAGGGCGCGGGCCGCATGGTGGACGAAACTCGCGCGGTCGTGATCGGCCATCGCAGCTAGGGCTTGCTGGCGGGCAATGCTGGCCCGCAGCCGCCCGACCGAGCGTCCGTCAATGAGCTGGGCAGCTTCGCCGGCCAGGTCCACGGCCAGGGTTGGATCACCCATGAACAGGATGTTAGAGCGGCGCATAGCGATCATCGCCCGCAGAACAGGATCAGCGGCAGCACGAAGGTGATCCTCTGCCCGTCGGGTCAGCTGGTCCGCTTTAACCGGATCCCCGCTGTCCTGGGCGATCCAGCCGCCCAGTTCGGCAATTCTGCCCGCCGCGCGGCGAACGTCGTAACGCAGATTAGAAGGCGCGTTCCTCAGCAATTTCTCAATCGTGACCAGGTCGCGATCAACCAGAGCGCGAGCGTAATCAGGACCGAAAAGGTGTTCGGCGCGGCTGTGGGCCTCCCGCTGCGCCAATATCACCGCCAGAACATGCGCGTTTACCGGCGTCTGTACCAGCAGGGGACGCGGTAAAGCAGCATCAACAGTGAGACCGAACAGGTGATCTTCGTCTTCTTGCAAGGCCTCGGCCAGCAACTGTCGCCATAGCGGGCCCGGCTTGGCGCCCTGCTCGAAGGCTTTG
This sequence comes from uncultured Actinomycetota bacterium, assembly GCA_963784665.1. Taxonomy (GTDB): domain Bacteria; phylum Actinomycetota; class Actinomycetes; order Mycobacteriales; family Mycobacteriaceae; genus Mycobacterium. Next base: position 410,825 of record CAWASA010000005.1, on the reverse strand, counting down.
ATCTGGCGACTTATCGAGTCCCGAACGATTGGTTCCAATCCACGCCGACTCCGAACCCGCTCGACCTCCCTCACAAGATCATGCTGACTCCACCCCCATGCTTTGCGCGCCGCGCGCAGCCGCTGTGCGCTCTCAGGGAGGTCCGGGGCGGCGTGGGCCACCAGCTAATTTTCCCTTACCAAAGACGCCTATTCGACGGTCGTTGTGCGCGTTTTTGAAGTCACCTCATCTCACCAGCGCTCACTTACGCCTCCCGGGTTGTCGCTGATGTCCTGGCGTCGTGGCCGTGCGGCCACAAAGGTCACGACAACCAGAACCAGGAGAAACACCCCATGAAGTTGAAGATCGATACCTCCGCCGTGTCGTTTATCTGCACACGGTTACCGGAGCAACGAATCGCGTTTGACACTGGCCAGCCAAAGGTCGACCGCGAGACTGGCCAACCCCTGTGGCAAGTGCAGCTGATGGCGCTCGACGCCTCGGGCGCTGACGTCATCGCGGTGACCGTGCCGGGCGAGCCGAACGTCACCGTCGGACAGCCAGCACACGTCGAAGGCCTGGTGGCGCTGCCATGGAGCCAAGAGGGGCGCAGCGGCGTGGCGTTCCGGGCGGATTCGCTTCGTGCCGCAGGCGCACCGCTCGCAGGAGTCGTCACGCCGCCGAAGCTTTCGCCGCCGTCAGGGACGCCCAGCGGCACGGGTAAGCCCGCCGCCTAAATCCAGTTGGCTGGGAGAACTGCGCCACCGCAGCACCCAGCTCCTGCGGTGGTGCAGTTCGCCCGCCCTGCCGAACTCGACACGGAAAGGTTTCGCGATGTCTCCATCATCAAAAGCACACGGCAACAACAAGTCTCATAGTGCGAAATCCGAATGGGACGAAACCGTCACCATTATCGCCACGGGACTGGCCAAGACACTTAAAGTCCTTGTGTGGTGGTCGATTCTGTTTCCAATGATCAGCGCTCCGATATTTATGAGCCTCTGGCTATGGTTGATTGCTGGGCCGATCTTTGGCATTGTCCTGGCCGCACTATCGGCCTTGGCCCTGGCCGCCTGGTCACTAATCTGGCCCACGTCTTTCGATGAATGGGTCACGGCACGGATGAGGTCCAGGTGGCGAGCATGGCGGACCTATCGCCATCCCTGGACCACGATCTGCACCCTGCACGGCCTTACCGCCACCCTCGGTGAACGCACCCTGGTGCCCACGCTGCAATCAGTAACTATCGGCACCACCTGCGATCTGGTCACGGTGCAGATTCTTATAGGCCAATCCGTGGCCGACTGGCAGAACAAAGCAGCCGCCCTAGCCGAAGGCTTCCGTGCGCAACGTCTGACCATCAGGTCGACCAGCCCCCGCGAAATCACCATTACCGCCCACCACCGGGATGCTCTTGCCAACCCCATCGCCCTGCGCCGCCCGACCCGCGACGGCAAGCTGAACCCAGCGCATATCGGCGTGGGCGCCACCGAAGGCGGCAAATGGTGGCGTCTCTCGGTCTTGGGACATCACATCCTGGTCGCCGGCGCCACCGGTTCCGGCAAGGGCTCGGTCCTGTGGTCACTCCTCGCAGGCCTTGCGCCCGGAATTCGGGCTGGCTGGATTCGTGTGCTGGTAGTAGACCCTAAGGGCGGCATGGAATTCGGCCGCGGACAGAAGCTACTCGGTGACTTCGCCTACGACAACGGCCACGACACCGTCGCGCTTCTACGGGCCGCGACGAGGATCATGCAAGCGCGCGCGCAGCGACTGCGCGGCCATACCCGGCTGCACAACCCTTCGGTCGACGAGCCGCTGATCGTCCTGATCGTGGACGAAATCGCTTCCCTAACCGCGTATATCGGTGATCGCAAGGTTCGCGCCGAAGCCGAGCAACTCCTCGGACTGCTGTTGTCCCAGGGCCGCGCCGTCGGGGTCTCCGTGATCGCGGCCGTACAAGATCCCTCGAAAGACGTGCTACCCATCCGGCAGCTGTTCTCCATCCGGATCGGCCTGCGGATGACCGAGTCCTCGCAGACCACGATGGTCCTGGGCACAGCGGCCCGTGACGCCGGCGCAGTCTGTGATCAGATTCCCACCGCCACGCCCGGCGTTGGTTACGTCTGCCAGGATGGCAGCGCGGACCCGGTGCGGGTCCGCGCGTTTCATGTCACGGATGCCGACATCGACTACCTGGCTGCACAGTTCGCCCCTCGGCGCGGGACGACTGAGCGATGACGATCGAGCTACCCGGTGTGCCGCCCGAGGTGAATGTCGCCGACGTGGTGACGCAGATGATCCGACGGGCTGCCTCGCCGAGCTTCGAGGCCTGGTGGAGGAAGGTCGAGAAAGGCGGGTTCTGTGCGAACCCTATCCACCTGACCGGCGGCGACGGCCTCGGCCGGGAACATCGGGTGTTCACCCGGTGCAACAACCGCCGCGCAATCGTGTGCCCATCATGCTCCGACCTTTACGCCCGCGATATCTGGCAGCTCATAGACGCCGGCCTACGCGGCGGGCACCACGACATCCCCACAACGGTGGCTGCCCACCCACAGGTGTTCGTAACCCTCACGGCGCCCAGCTTCGGCGCGGTCCACACGATTCGAGCCACCGGGAGCTGTTACCCGTCGGGCGGTCACCGCAGTCGATGCCCACACGGGACGCCGCTTCGGTGCGAAGCTGCGCACGATCACGACAACCCCGCGCTCGGGCAGCCATTGTGCCGTGACTGCTACGACTACGGCGGCCACGTCCTGTTCTCCTGGCACGCTCCAGAACTCTGGCGGCGCTTTACGATTCAGCTTCGGCGCCTCTTGAGCCGTCAGCTGCGAGACCGGGCGGAGAACCCGAAGAACACTCGAGTGTCGTTCCTGAAAGTTGTTGAACTGCAACGGCGCGGACTCCCCCACTTCCACGCGGTAATCCGGTTGGATGCCGCGTCAGAGCCGGGCCAACACCCCGCGCCGCCGGATACGAGTATCAGCACTGTTGACTTCGCTGCGTTGATACGCCAGGCGGCCGTCGCTATCGCGATAACTGTGAGCGGCGACGAGGTGCTGCGGTTCGGCGACCAACTCGACATCAAGGTCATTGAATACGCCGAAGCCGGCAAGGATGGAGATGCGCGTATTTCGAGCCGGCAGATCGCGGGATACCTGGCGAAATACGTGACCAAATCGGTTGCAGACTTCGGCATCCTTGCTCGCCGATTCAGCCCCGCCGCGATAGATCAACTCGACGTGACTGAACATGTGCGCGAAATCATGAGAACAATCGTCGTGCTGGCCGAACAGGAGTCGTACGAAGACATGCTTTCCTGGGTGCACACCCTCGGGTATCGAGGCCACGTAATCAGTAAGTCGCGGCAATTCTCCACGACGATGACGGCACTACGTGAACGCCGTGCGACCTGGCGCAAAGAGCAAGCGCGCGAAGTCGTGCCGGCGGCACTCACGCAAGACGAATCGGATGCACCAATGCAGTGGGAATTTGAGCGCTTGGGCCACAGGAGCCTGGGCGACCGCGTCCTCGTTCTATCCGCATTCGCCCGCGCCCAACAACAACGCTTCGCCGCGCGAAATGCATTGCGAGAGGGGTCGTAAAGCGATGAACGCGCCGGACGGATACTGGTACAGTTCCAAGGAACTCGCCGAACTGCTGCACGTCGATGCGTCCACCATCCGCCGATGGCGCACATCGAATCCGCCGCAAGGACCGGCGTTCGCACGAGTTTCGAATCGGGTGTACGTGTACAACTCCAACGACGTCGAGGCCTGGTTGGCCAGTCGTCGGGTGGATCCTAGTGAGGCAGCGTAATGGCCGACGGACTCGATCTGCCGCTGGGCATTTCACTGTCCGCGGATATCGAGCCGCGAAAGGGCGCTGTCGAAGCCCACAGAGCGAGGGTGCGGTGGTTCGATCCTGTCACCAAAAAGCGTTTCTCGAAGTCGGAAACGTTCGCAACGCGCGCAGATGCTGAGGACTGGGTAAGGCGGACCCGGCAACTGGCAGGCCGCGGAATCGATCCGAACACTGCGACCACAACCTTGTCCGCCTACGGCGAAGCCAACATGAAGTTGGCCCTGCGAGGGCTGGAGGGCAAGACAACCGATCCGTATCTAGCCGGCTGGCGCAAGCGAGTCGTGCCGAGCCTCGGGCACCTGCCTATCACGATGATCACCAACGGCGCCGTCGACCGAGCTGTACATTCCTGGATTTCGGATGACTGCAGCCGATCAACTGTCAAGAACAGCCTTGCGGTACTTGTCCGCGTAATGGAACAGGCAGTACGCGACGGGCTGATCGACCGCAACCCTGCACGCATCAGCGGCTGGCAGCGGGAGTACAAGCTCGCCGAAGACGAGCTCGACGACCCGCGATCGCTCGCACTTCCTGACTGGGCTGCGCTGATGGCTCTCGCGGATGCTCTCGTCGCGAAGTCGGCGGACCAGTACCAAGGGTGGGGCGATGCTGTCATCTTCGAGGCATGTACCGCCGCGCGCATCGGCGAAGTGTCGGGCTGCTTGGTCCGCGACATCAATACCGATGACTGGATATGGACGGTTCGTCGCCAAACAACTCCTTCGCCCGGCGAGCTAAAGGACGGACGAACCAGGGCATCCGGCGGCGGCCTGGTCGACAAAAACACCAAGGGACGGCGCGCGCGCCAGGTTCCATTGATCGACGCCATCCGCGACCTGGTTCAGCGCCGAATCGACATGGCCGGTGGTGACCCTGACGCCCGCCTCTTCACCGGCCCAAGGGGCGGGCGGATCACCACGGCCACGCTTCGGGATGCAACTTGCTGGGACGAGGTCGTCACCAAGCTTGGCTACGAGGAGCTCAAGCGTCACAGCTTGCGGCACACCGGGCTGACGTGGATGGCTGACGCCGGCGTGCCCGTGCATGTACTCCGGAAGATCGCCGGTCACGCCGACCTGAGCACAACGCAGCGTTACTTGCACCCGGATCGCCAGTCTGTTGCCGGTGCAGGTGAGCTGCTCTCGAAGCACTTGTGGTCCCAAAATGGTCCCAAGCTCCGGGTCGTCTGATCTGCCGCTCACGACATCGCAGCTGCTCAGAGCCTATTTCCTCTGGTCGGGCTGACAGGATTTGAACCTGCGACCACTTGACCCCCAGTCAAGTGCGCTACCAAACTGCGCCACAGCCCGGTGCCGCCTCCATCATGGGCAGCAGGTCGAAAGCCTACCGTAAACGACCCGCCACCCCGCTAAGCGACCTACGACCCAGCCTGGTCCGCATGTCGCGCCCGCGCCCACACCAGCGTCGACCACACGTTGCCGCCGTCGGCCAGCGGAGTCGTCGAGGATATCGTCAGGCGATCCCCGTCGAGTTGGGTGTGCCGTACCTGGGTGGAGCCCAGCCAGTTCGGCAACAGGGAAACCGTGACGTGATGGTCGACCACACCGGTCGACTCATCGACCGAATACGGCCCGCTATAGGCCAAGTACCCCATTGCCGCAGTTGCCGCCTGCTCGGTCGTACCGCCCCGAGCGATCGGTTGGTCGTAAGCCGGCCGGCCAGGCGTCATGATCTGCGCCGCCATGTAGCCGTCCGGGGTGTACATGATCAGTCCCTGCGCATGTTCGCTGTGCGGATAGTTGGCCGGGCCGCCGCGACTATCACGCTCAACATAGGACACGAGTTCCCAAGCCCCAATGAGCTTGTCGCGCAGGGATTCTGTCATTTCTCCTCCGCCTTGTCGAACCACGCCCTCACCTTTTCGACCCAGGCCAGCAGAGCCTGGGCGAGTTCGGCTTCGCGGCCGTAGAACCGCTGCGCCGGAACGGGCACGCTGACCGCCGCCATTTGCCCGCTCACCCCTGTGAGCACCGCGCCCACCGCGCAGATGCCTTCGGTCTGCTCCTCGCGGTCATAGGCGACGCCCTCGGCTCGGATGCGCTCGAACTCCTTGCGCAGCGCCGCCGGGCTGGTGACGGTGTTCGCGGTGAGTCGAGCCAGTCGACTGGGCACCGTTTGGGCTTGCTGCGCGGGCGGCAGATTAGCCAGCAGCGCTTTGCCGTTGGCGCAGCAGTGCAGCGGAAAGGACTCGCCCACCGCGCTGATCGCCCGCAGGCGATGCGGCGAAACCACCTGGTCGACGAACGTCGCCCGATCCCCGTCCAGAATCGACAGGTCCACGGTCTCCCCCAGCTCCCGCGACAGTTCCTCCATAAACGGGTGCACATCCATCACGACGCCGAGGCGCACGGTGCCGGCCATGCGCGAGATCTCCGGGCCCAGCCGATACCGACCGCGTGCCCCGCGCGAGGCCACCAGACCTTCGTCATCCAACGCGTTGAGGATCCGGCTGACGGTGGAGCGTGCCATTCCCAGCCGCTCGCCGATCTCGGCCTGGGTGAGCCCACCGGGGTGTGCCTGCAGCAGCCGCAGCATCTCCGCCGCGCGGGCGATGACCTGGATGCCGCTGCCGCGGGCGTCTTGTCCTTCGGAGTTGATGCCCACGACGCCACCGCCTTTCATCGTCACGCTGCCTGTCCGGTCTCGATGCGGTAGCTACCCGCGGGATCGACGATCGCGACCAGCCGCACGATGCAGCCGTCGCCACCAACCCAGCGCCACGGGAACGCGGCGAAGGTGACGCGCTTGCCGGTCACCTTGTCCAAGTCGCCGCCGACGTTTTCGAAGCCGTAGATGCCCTTGGACAAGATCGCGCGGTGACAGGGCTCCCACTCCGGGAAGTCGTCGAGCACCTGGTGGCCGGTCGCTTCTTCGTATTCGCTTACCGCCCAAGGCAATAGCCCACCGGTGTGTTCTGCAGGACCGTGCGGTCCGATCGAGGTGGCCAGCGGGTGGTCCAGTGCCTGAGTGTCGGTGCCGACCGCTTTGACGCCCTTGGCCGCGAACCATTCACCGGCGTCCTTGTAAAAGCCCGGAGAGTAAGCGTAGTACTCGGCGCTGTCAGCGTAGGTGTGGTGCCAGCCGGTGTTGACGATGACGATGTCGCCGGGCCGGATCTGCGGCCCGACATTACTAGCCTTCTCCAGATCCTCGGCCGTCACCACCTCCCACTTCTTCCTCGGGATCGACACGACGACTCCGGTGCCGAAGAACGCGCTCAGCGGGATCTCGTGCAAGAAGGGCGTGCCTTCGACCACGTGCGCCGGCGCGTCGATGTGAGTGCCGGAATGCATTACGGTAGTGATCTTTTGGGTGAGGACACGGCTTCTGGCCATGTTGTGCAGGCGTTCGATCTTCACGTCCTCGAAGTACGGCCACGCCGGCACACCGTGACCCCACGGGTGCGACAGGTCGTAGAACTCCAATTTCGATTCGGCTTCGCCCAGCGGCCAGGTGATACTCATGATGTTCCCTTTCAGACGTGTTCGAGTTGCGCGGTGATGTGCTTGGCAAGCCGGGCGGTCGTCCGCTCGCGGGCCCCTGCGGGCCAATCGAGAAACCCGTGGCCGGTGCGCGCGCCGAGCTGTCCCCCGGCGACCAGCTGGCGCAGCAGCGGGCTGGGGTGCGGATCGCGGTTGAGCCCTCCGAGCACGGCTTGGTGTATGGCCAAGGTGAGGTCAAGGCCGACGTAATCGGCGTTTTCCAGCGGGCCCAGCGTGCCCAATCGCAGCCCAATGGTGTTGCGTACCACCAGGTCCACCGTCGCTGCGTCGCAGACTCCCTCGGCGACCAGTGCGATGGCCTCGCGCCATAAGGCGTGCTGCAGCCGGTTGCCGATGAAGCCGGGGACGTCCCGGCCCACCCGCACCGGCAGTTTGCCCGCGTGCGTGAGCAGGGCCACGACGCGGTCAGCAGTCGCCGGGACGGTCCGCTCGCTGGGCACCACCTCAACAATCGGGATGAGATCCGGCGGGTTCCACCAGTGCGTCCCGATCACCCGGCTGCCATCGTCGACGCGCTCGGTGACCGCGCCGACGGGCAGGACTGAGGTGTTGGTGGCCAGCACCGCATCGGGTGCCAGCGTGGCCAATCGTTGAAAGAGTTCCTGCTTGATGGCGAGGTCTTCGATGATGGCCTCGATGACCAGATCGGCATCGCGCACGGCGGAGGCCATATCGGCGACGGCCGTCACCGAGCCGCGATCTGCACCGCACACCTGGCTCGCCTCGGCGACTGCGGTGTCCAGGATTGCGGCGTTGGTGTCGGTGACGGTGACATCGAGTCCGGCAGAAGCCAATACACGGGCGATGCGGCGGCCCATCAAACCGGCGCCGACGACGGCAGCACGCTCAAAACCACCCGCGGAAGTCAGCACGCCGTGTACCCCCCGTCCAGATACATCACCTGGCCGGTGAAAAAGCTCGACGCGTCGCTGAGCAGATAGATCAGTGCGCCGACGAAGTCTTCGGGCTCGGCGAAGCGACGTAACGGGATTCGGGCGAACATCGCCTCACGGGTGGCGCGCCCCTTCTCGTCGTCGGCGAACATCCACTCAGTCAGATCGGAGCGGAAAACCGTTGGCGCAAGAGCATTTACCCGAATGCCGTCCGCACCCCACTCGGCCGCCAAGGACTTGGCCAGCAGGTCGGTGGCTGCCTTCGACGGGCAATAGGCGCTGTAGCCGGCGGGGTGACCCAGCACACCGCGAACTGAGGACACCAGCACGATGCTGCCTCCGCTGCCCTGCTTGAGCAGAACCCGTCCGGCCGCCTGGCACACCAGCCAGGCGCCGCGCGCATTGGCGTCCATCACTTTGTCGAAGTCCTCGACGGCCATCTCGGTGATGGGTGCGACGTGGTTCATGCCCGAGGCCACCAGGACTCCGTCGAGGCGACCGTGCCGGGCGACGGCCGCGTCGACCATGGCCTGGGCGTCGGCCGGGGTGTCCGGGCGGCGGCTGACCACCGCGGCGTTCTCGAGACCGCCCTCGTTAACGAGCTGGGCCAGGCCTGCGGCGTTGCCGCCGGCCAGCGTCAGCCGCGCTCCCGCTTGGGCCAGCGCTCGGACCGCAACGCTGCCCAGCGAACCTGTCGCCCCGGTGATCAGTAACGACTTGTCCTGCACGCTGAACCGGGCTGTCTTCACTACGCCTCCATTAACTCCTGCGATACGGGTATATCGACCCGCTATACGAGAGACGTTAAGGACTGCGGTCGTCCAATGTCAATGCCATATTCCTGTGATACAGCTTTCACTACCCGCATCGCGGGATCAGGCTAGGCGAGTGTGCGCTCTTGGCGTTCACCGTGCGCTGAGGGCGGGAAAATCGCCGCCGGATTCCCGCCGTGATTGCACACCCAAAAGCCGTAGATGCACGCTCGACGCGTCACCGCGCGCTCAGCGTCGCTTGGGTCCCCGTTTTTCGCGCACCCGCACGTTGATCCGGATCGGCGTCCCCTCGAAGCCGAACGTTTCGCGCAGTCGCCGCTCCAGAAAGCGCCGGTAGCCGGCCTCCAGAAAACCCGAGGTGAACAGCACGAACGTCGGCGGCCGGGCAGTTGCCTGGGTGGCGAACAGGATGCGCGGCTGCTTGCCCCCACGCACCGGCGGCGGCGTGGCCGCCACCACCTCCTTCAGCCAGGAATTCAGCGGGCCAGTCGCAATCCGCGTGTCCCACGATGCCAGCGCACTCTCCATCGCCGGCACTAGCTTCTGCACCGCGCGGCCCGTCTTGGCCGAGATGTTGACCCGCTGCGCCCATCGCAGCTGCACCAGTTCGCGGTCGATCTCCCGTTCCAACAGCTCGCGCCGGTCTTCGTCGACAAGATCCCACTTGTTGAACGCCAGCACGAGCGCGCGGCCGGCCTCGATGACCATGGACAGCACCCGCTGATCCTGTTCGGTCAGCGACTCCGACGCGTCGATCAGCACGATCACCACCTCGGCCGAGTCGATGGCCGAGTGGGTGCGCACCGAGGCGTAGAACTCATGCCCGCTAGCCTGGCCGACCTTGCGCCGCAACCCTGCGGTATCGACGAACCGCCACACCTTGTCGCCCAGTTCGATGAGCGAGTCCACCGGATCCACCGTCGTCCCGGCCACCTCGTGCACCACCGAACGCTGGTCACCGGCCAGCTTGTTCAGCAACGAACTCTTGCCCACATTTGGCTTGCCAACCAGCGCCACGCGCCGAGGGCCACCCGGAGCCGGTGCCACTTCGGACACCTCGGGTAGCGCGGCCAGCACCGCGTCGAGCAGATCCGCCACGCCGCGACCGTGCATCGCGCTGATCGCGTGCGGCTCGCCGAGTGCCAGCGACCACAGCGCCGCCGCGTCCGCTTCGGCCTTCTCGCTGTCAACCTTGTTGGCGGCCAAGAAGACTGGCTTACCCGAGCGCAGCAGGATACGGGCGGCGGCTTCGTCGGCGGCGGTGGCACCGACAGTGGCATCGACCACCAGGATCACTGCATCGGCGGTCCGCATGGCCACCGACGCCTGTTCGGCCACCAGCTGCTGCAGGCCCTTGGCGTCGGGCTCCCATCCCCCGGTGTCCTGCACGATGAACCGGCGTCCGGTCCACAGCGCGTCGTAGGAGACCCGGTCGCGCGTCACGCCGGGAATGTCCTGCACCACCGCTTCGCGCCGGCCCAGGATCCGGTTGACCAGTGTTGACTTGCCGACGTTGGGCCGGCCTACCACCGCCACCACGGGCGCCGGACCTGCCCCCTCCAACTTTTCCAGCCCGGAATCAACGGATTCCCAGTCGCTTTCGTCGGTCCAGGTGCCGTCTTGAGTCACCGCACTGCCCCGCTTCGTTGCTTGACCAACTCCAGCAGCTGGGCGATCACCTGTGCCTCGGTCATGTCGCTGGTGTCGACGACGACTGCGTCTGAGGCGGCGCGCAGCGGCGACACCGGCCGGGTGGAATCCAGATGATCGCGGCGGCGTACGTCGGCCAGCACAGCCTCATAGTCGTCGGCCAGCCCTGACGCCACGTTCTGATCGTTGCGCCGCCGGGCCCGGGTTTCGGCCGACGCTGTCAAAAAGATCTTCACCGGCGCGTCGGGCAAGACGACGGTTCCGATGTCACGGCCCTCGACGACGACGCTGCCCGGGCCCCCGGCCATCGCCTGCTGCAGCCGGACGAGCCGCGCACGCACGGCCGGAACCGACGACACCGCCGAGACCACACGGGTGACCTCGTCGCCCCGGATTTCAACCGAAACATCTTCTCCAGCAAGGCAATAACGATCCCCACGCGGATCGTAGTCCACCGACATCTGCACCGTCGACGCAATCTGCCCGACGGCCTCGGCATCGGTCGGGTCGATGCCCGCGCGCAGTACCGCCAGCGTCACCATCCGGTACATCGCCCCGGTATCCAGGTAGCGTGCCCCCAGCTCACGCGCCACCCCCCTTGATACCGAAGACTTTCCGGTCCCCGCCGGGCCGTCTATAGCGACCACCATGTCTTTCACAGGCCGATGGTTCGCTTCACTCCCGTCGCTCACTGGGTTCGTTCCGCTCGTTCCGCTCGTTCCGCTCACAGGCCGATGGTTCGCTTCACTCCCGTCGCTCACTGGGTTCGTTCCGCTCGTTCCGCTCACAGGCCCACCGCTTTGTACAGTTGGCCGATCTCGTCATGACCTAGAGCCCGGAAGCTGCCCGGCCGCTGCTTACCCAGCGACAGGGGCCCGATGTCGGTGCGCACCAGCGCCTCCACCGGAAACCCGGCGGCTGCCAGCAGTCGGCGCACAATGCGATTACGCCCTTCGTGCAATGTCACCCGCACCAACGTCTTACCCGGAATCGCGTCCACAACCGCGAAATCGTCGACGTACGCCGGGCCGTCCTCCAACTCGATTCCCGCTCGCAGTTTCTTGCCCAGCCCGCGCGGCACCGACCCGGTCACCGTCGCCAGATACGTCTTGGGCACCTCATGGGATGGATGCATCAAACGGTGTGCCAGGTCACCGTCATTCGTCAGCAGGATCAGCCCCTCGGTGTCGGCGTCCAACCGCCCGACGTGAAAGAGCTTCTTGTTGCCGCGCACCCGGCGCTCGATCAAGTCGCCGATACACGGCCGGCCACGGTCGTCTGACATCGTCGAGTGCACACCGCGCGGCTTGTTCAGCGCCAGGTACACCAGTGATTCGTCGAGGACTACCCTGGCACCGTCGACGCGGATCACCGAAACGTCCGGGTCGACGCGCGTGCCCAACTCGGTCACCAGCTGCCCGTCCACCTCGACGCGGCCGTCGAGGATCAACTTCTCGGCGGCCCGCCGCGACGCAATCCCGGCCTGGGACAACACTTTTTGCAAGCGGACGCCCTGGGCCTCCCCAGGGTCTTGGGTCTGGACCATCAATCCTGGTCCACGTCTAATGACAGCGCGTGCTCGGGCCTTTGGCCGCCCGTCAGTTTGATGAAACGTGGCTCGCTGTCCAGGGATTCGCTTAGGTCCTCGATCGTGTCGACGTCGGGAAGCAACGGGGCGATATCAGGAAGGTCGGCCAGCGACGTCAACCCCAGGCGCTCCAAGAACAGTTCGGTGGTGGCGAACGTCACCGCGCCGGTGTCGTCGTCGGCACCCGCTTCGGTGATCAGGCCGCGCGCCAACAGAGTCCGCATGACGGCGTCCACGTTGACGCCGCGAACCGCGCTCACTCGCGCACGTGTCACGGGCTGGCGGTACGCCACCACGGCCAGTGTCTCCAGTGCGGCCCGGGTGAGCTTGGACCGCGCGCCGTCCAGCAGCAGCTTCTCCACGTAAGGCGCGAACCTGGCTCGGGTGTACATCCGCCACCCCTCGCTGGTTCTTCGTAGGTCGATGCCGCTGTCGCGTTCGGTGAGTTCGTCGGCCATTTGCTGCAGTTTGGCCGCGATTCGGTAGACGGGCTGCTGGGTGGCCGCGGCCAGCGCCTCCACGGTGACCGGGGTGTCCACCACCAGCAACAGCGCCTCCAGCACGGAGCCGAGTTCGTCGGCATCCATCGGGGCGGCCTCAGCGATGTCTGGGATGCCGACGTCGAGATCGACGTCGGGCAGCTCTTCAGTCATAAGCGCCGCTCCTCTCCCCCGCAAGCGGGTGGGGGTACTCCCCTGCGGAGCGGGGACCCCACCCCCTTGTGGGGGCGTGCCCCCACTGCATCGTTGCGGCGCGCGTCATGACTCGTCCCGCACTTCTACCAAGGCTTCGCTGGTCGGACGTTCCCCGGTCCACGAAATCTGCAGCACGCCAAGCGGCTCTGACTGGTCGAATGCTACCGCCCGGGTCCGATACAGTTCGAGCAGCGCCAGGAAGCGCCCGACGACCTCCATCGGCGCCTGGCAGTCGGCGACCAGCTCGGAAAACGTGGCCCATCCGCCGCTGCCCCGCGATTCCAGCATTTCCAGCAGCTTTTTGGCCTGCTCGGGAACCGAGACCTTCACGTCATGCAGGTGTTCGATGGCCACGGTCGGGACCGGCCGCGGGCTGAACGCGATCGCGGCGATCTGGGCGAACCGTTCGGCGTCGACGCCGAGCATCACCTCCGGGAGCAGCTCGGTGAACCGGTCCTCCAGCGACACCGCGCGCGGATAGCTGCGCAGCGCGGCGGCCTCCAGCTCGGCGAACATTTCCGCGACGTGCTTGAACGCGCGATATTGCAGCAACCGCGCGAACAGCAGGTCGCGCACCTCCAGCAGCGCCAGATCCTCTTCGTCATCGACCTGCCCGGACGGCAGCAGCCGGGCGGCTTTGAGATCGAGCAGGGTCGCAGCGACCACCAAAAACGCTGTGGTCTCTTCCAGTTCCAGCTGGGAACCGATCTCCCGGGTATAGGCGATGAAGTCGTCGGTGACCTGGTGCAGCGCCACTTCGGTGACGTCGAGGCGATGGGCGAAGATCAGCTGCAGCAGCAGATCGAACGGCCCCTCGAAGTTGGTCAGCCGGACCTGGAAACCGTTCTTGGCTGGCGCCTCACCATTCACGCTGCCTGTCACGCGCCGAAACGGTCGATGAACTCTCGGGCCAACGCGCGATAGGCAATGGCGCCAGTCGATTTCGGGGCCCAGGTGGTGATGGGTTCGCCCGCCACACTGGTCTCGGGGAATCGGACGGTTCGGGTGATGACGGTGTCGAACACCAGGTCACGGAACCGCTCGACAACGCGGGCCATCACCTCCCGCGCGTTGACGGTGCGCGGGTCGTACCGAGTGAGCAGGATGCCGCTGATTTCCAGCTTCGGATTGAGCCGGTCGCGCACTTTGTCCACGGTGTCCGTCAGCAGCGCCAGACCGCGCAGCGAGAAGAACTCGCACTCGGTTGGGATCACCACGCCGTCCGCGCAGGCCAGCCCGTTAACGGTGAGCAGTCCCAACGACGGCTGGCAGTCGATCAGCACGTAGTCATAGCGGTCCAGCACCGGGTGCAACGCCCGGCCCAGGGTCTGCTCGCGGCCCACCTCGTTGACGAGCTGAATCTCGGCGGCCGACAGGTCGATATTGCTGGGCACCAGATCCATGTGCTTGACCCGGGTTTGGAGCAGCACGTCATCGATTGACACCCGCGGCTCCACCAGCACGTTGTGGATGGTCTTGTCCAGCTCGTAGTGCGGGACGCCCAGGCCGGCGGACAGTGCGCCCTGCGGGTCCATGTCCACCAGCAGCACCCGTCTGCCGTACTCGGCGAGTGCGGCGCCCAGATTGATCGTCGATGTAGTCTTCCCGACGCCACCCTTCTGATTGCACATCGCGACGACCTTGGCCGGGCCGTGCGAGGTGCGCGGCTGTGGCTCGGGGATCGCCCGCGGCGGCCGGCCGGTCAGGCCGAGCTCGACGCCGCTGTCCGGCTGATCGGTCATGGCGGGGTTGTTCGGGAGGTGAACATCGCAGGAAAGTCTAACGGGTTCGCGCGCCTAAGCCGGGCGACCCGCAGGCAATTTAACCAGCCAATATGTGCGGAAATCGCTAGTAGCGGACACGCAATCACCCGCCTAGCCACACCAGTCTCATCAGCACCATAGAGCCGCCCCTGAGACCCGCCTATCGTGGCCTCTATGGATCTCAAGCGACGGATGCCCCTGCTGCGGTGGTCGGTCTGGCGGATGGCCGCCGGGGTTCGCAATATGAGTACCACCGGTCAAATCGGCGATGGACGCGAAGCTGCTGCGGTCGACTACGTCCTGCAGAACGCCCGGGCCGGCGACATCGACCATGTGCTGGCCACTATCGACAAGTTCGCCTACGAAAAATCGCTGTTGATCAACGTCGGCGACGAGAAAGGGCTAATCCTCGACGCCGCCGTGCGGCGTGCGGATCCCGCAGTCGCACTCGAGCTGGGCACCTACTGCGGCTACGGTGCGTTGCGGATCGCCCGGGCCGCGCCAAAGGCCCGGGTGTACTCCGTGGAACTCGCCGAGGCCAACGCTGCCAACGCCCGGCGGATATGGGCGCATGCCGGTGTCGCTGACCGGGTGACGTGTGTCGTCGGCACTATCGGTGACGGCGGGCGCACCCTGGACACGCTGCAGAACGAGCACGGGTTCACTTCGGGGGCACTTGGTTTCGTGTTCCTCGATCACGACAAGGACGCCTATCTCGACGACCTCATAAGCATCCTCGACCGGGGATGGCTGCAACCGGGCACGACCGTGGTCGCCGACAACGTCAGGGTGCCGGGCGCACCGAAGTACCGCGAGTACATGCGCCAGCAGCAGGGCAAGCAGTGGAACACCGTCGAGCACAAGGCTCACCTGGAATACCAGTCACTGGTGTCCGACCTGGTGCTGGAATCCGACTACCGGGGCTGACGCGCCGAAATCGACGTTATCGCGCTCCGCCCCGGTGTCGTCACGATAGCGTCGATGTCGGGGAACGATCGCGGACCGGGCGCGGAATTAGGTGGCTCTTGGGTGGGCTCCGGCCCACACTTCGCGCAGGGCGTGCACCGTAACCATCGTGTAGATCTGTGTGGTCGTGACCGAGGCATGTCCCAGCAACTCCTGCACCACCCGGACATCTGCGCCGCCCTCGAGCAGGTGGGTGGCAAAGGAATGCCGCAACATGTGCGGCGATACACCCGACGTGATACCGGCGCGCTCGGCGGCGTCCCGCAGCACTTGCCATGCGCTTTGCCGCGACAACCGCCCGCCGCGCACATTGAGGAAGATGGCCGACGTTCCGCGGCCCCGACGCGCCAGCTCCGGGCGTCCCCGCACCAGGTAGGCGTCCAGCGCTTGCACGGCGGGCCGCCCGATCGGCACCAACCGCTGCTTACCGCCCTTGCCGCGCAGCAACACTGATCTGGCCTGGGTGTCGATGTCGTCGACGTCCAGGCCGACGGCTTCCGAGATCCGGGCACCGGTGGAGTACAACATTTCCAGCAGCGCCCGGTTGCGCAGCGTCAACGGGCCGTCGGCCGGGCTGTCCCCGCCCGCGCCCTCCAGCAGCGCCAGCACCTGGTCGATCGTCAGGCTCTTGGGAAGCCGACGACCCGGCGTCGGCGGCCTGACGGCGCGCGCCACGTCCAGTTCGGCGAGCCCTTCGGCGGCCGCGAACCGATGCAAGCCGCGCACGGCGATCAGGGCGCGCGCCGCCGATACCGCAGACAGCGCAGCAGTCCCCGCATCAGGATCGCCGCGGCGCAATGCCACCAGAAACTCGCTGACGTCGTCCTCGCCCACCTTGGCCAGATCGTGAATTCCGCGTTCCGACAAGTGCTTGGAGTAGCGGCGCAGGTCACGGCGATAGGAGCTCAAGGTGTTTGCCGCCACGCCCCGCTCGATCGTGAGATGGTCGAGGTAGCCCTGAAGTTGCGTCTCCAGCGCCAGCGCCGTCATCGTGCGGCCTTACGGGCAGCGAAGGCCGTCGGCTTGTCGATCCAGGGGCTGTCCACCGGGCGCGGCTGCGCGAAACCATCGGTTACCGCGTGGGCAGCCAGAACACCAGCAATGGCAATGGAATTCACGATCTCGCCGCTGAACACCCGGCGGGCCGCCTCCGCGACGGGAAACCAACCCATCGTCATGTCGGCTTCCTCGTGATGCGCCTCCGGTCGGGCCACCTCAGTCAACCCGGTGGCCAGATACACCCGCACCGATTCGTCGCTGAATCCCGGCGCGGAATTGAGATCGACCAACACCTGCCAGGTGCTGGCTTGCAGGCCGACCTCCTCCTTGAGCTCCCGGATGGCCGTCAGTTGCGGTGGCTCTCCTGCGACGTCGAGCAACCCGGCGGGGAGCTCCCACAGCCGTCGACCGAACGCATGACGGTATTGATAGACCATCGGGATGTTGTTGTCGTCGTTCATTGCCACAATGGCGACCGCCCCGTAGTGCTCGACGACTTCACGCACCGCGATGGCGCCGCCCGGCATCCGCACCCGGTCCCTGCGCAGCGCGAAAATTTTCCCTGTGTGCAGCGTTTCGGATGACGCCGTTTCGAAAACGTGCTCAGCCACGAGCCGCGGGCTGAGGTAGCGGCCGCTCGGCGCTGTCTCGATTCTGGTTGCCGTTGGACGACTGCTCGGGGATTTCTACCGGCAGCAGCTCGCCTGCTTTGAAGTCGATGGCCGCCCCGACGAATGCGACGAACAGCGGATGCGGCCGGGTGGGCCGGCTCTTCAGTTCCGGATGGGCCTGAGTACCGACCATGAATGGGTGCACGTCTGGCGGGTATTCGACGAACTCCACCAAATGGCCGTCGGGTGAGGTCCCGGAAAACCTCAGGCCGCTTTCGGCGATCTTGTCACGGTAGGCGTTGTTGACCTCGTAGCGGTGCCGGTGCCGCTCAGAGACCTCCGTCGTGCCATATGCACGGGCCACAATCGAATCCGGCTGCAGCACAGCGGAATAGGCGCCCAACCGCATGGTGCCGCCGAGATCAGCCTGGCCCGCGACGATATCGAGCTGGTCGGCCATCGTGGAGATGACGGGATCCGGTGTGTCCGGATCGAATTCGGCTGAGCTGGCCTGGGTCAGCCCGGCTGAGCGCGCAGCCTCGATCACGATGCATTGCAGGCCAAGGCACAAGCCAAGCACCGGCAACCCCCTCGCGCGCGCATATTGAATGGCCACAATCTTGCCCTCGATTCCGCGGATGCCGAACCCGCCGGGAATCAGCACACCGTGCACGTCGTCCAGTGCGGCCGCCATGTCGCTGGCCGACTCGCAGTCATCGGCCGCCACCCACTGCATCTCGACCTTCGCGCGGTGTTTGAAGCCGCCGGCGCGCAGCGCCTCGGTCACCGACAGGTAGGCATCGGAAAGTTCGACGTACTTGCCTACCAGAGCAATTCGTACAGTCTCGTGCGGCTCGTGAACCCTGCGCAGTAAGTCGTCCCATTCGGTCCAGTCGACGTCGCGGAACGGGAGGTTGAGCCGGCGCACCACATAAGCGTCGAGTTCCTCGCGGTGCAGTACCTTCGGGATGTCATAGATAGACGGTGCATCCGGGGTGGAGATGATGCCGTCGATATCGACGTCGCACATCAACGCGATCTTGTTCTTCAGTGCTTCGGGGACATCTCGGTCGCAGCGCAGAATCAGCGCGTCCGGGGTGATACCGATGCTGCGCAGTGCAGCCACCGAGTGCTGGGTGGGCTTGGTCTTGAGCTCACCCGACGGGGCCAGGTAGGGCACCAGCGACACGTGGAGAAAGAAGACGTTTTCCCGGCCGAGGTCGTGGCGGACCTGCCGCGCCGCCTCCAGAAAGGGCTGAGACTCGATATCGCCTACGGTGCCACCGATTTCGGTGATGACGACGTCTGGACGGTTGCCGTCGGCGTCTGGTTCGGCCATTGCCCGGATGCGTCGCTTGATCTCGTCGGTGATGTGCGGGATCACCTGGACTGTATCACCGAGGTATTCGCCGCGCCGTTCCTTGGCGATGACGGTCGAATACACTTGCCCGGTAGTAACATTCGCCGAGCCGGACAGATTGCGATCCAAGAACCGCTCGTAGTGACCGACATCGAGGTCGGTCTCGGCGCCGTCCTCGGTGACGAAAACCTCGCCGTGCTGGAACGGGTTCATCGTGCCCGGGTCGACGTTGAGGTACGGGTCGAGCTTTTGCATCGTCACATGCAACCCGCGGGCGGTCAGTAGCTGCCCGAGGCTGCTGGCGGTCAACCCCTTGCCCAGTGAGGAAGCGACCCCGCCGCTGACGAAGAGGTGCTTGGTGGTGGTTTGCGGGTGCTTACGCACAGGCGACCTCCGTGAAGACGGGCAGGGCTTCGATTTTCTAGCTTTGACTAGATGGGCCTGCCGACCCACGGAAACCCACCCTAACACCCGGCACGCTGTGGTGCCGCGAACACGCCCACAGGGCCGCTGCTGGCCTTTACTGGGGGACCGTGATCGACGTGGCCCCGTGACCGGTCCCGTACTGCCCGGTATGGCCGCCATTGGTCAGGTCATGCAG
Organism: uncultured Actinomycetota bacterium; assembly: GCA_963784665.1. Lineage (GTDB taxonomy): Bacteria > Actinomycetota > Actinomycetes > Mycobacteriales > Mycobacteriaceae > Mycobacterium. Next base: position 391,559 of record CAWASA010000005.1, on the reverse strand, counting down.
GCCCAGAACTGCGGTGATGCGCCCGGACGCGGTGTCGACGTCGTCAACGGTGCTGATCGCGGAGGACATGCCGGCGTCGGCGCGGGCCACGGCGACCGCGGCGCCTCCGGTCGACGAACCGTCACGCCCGGCGAGCAGGGTGCCCGAGCCGTGCGGCGCCAGCGCGGCCGAGAACCGGGCCACGCTGACCCCCTGATTGCCGGCATCTTGGGGTAACGAGCCGCCGGTAACGACTAGCGCAGCATTTGCCGCGCCCATGTGGTCGCCTGCCTGATAGGTGATGAAACCGGTGTCGCGCAGCGCTGCCAGCACGGTATCCCGCTGGACGTCATCGACGGGCGGGACCGCCGGGTTGGTGTTGATCAACATGGCGATGCCCAACAGGTCGCCGGCCTGCGAACCTTGGTCAACGAGTTTGGTGCTCAGCTGCTGGCCGGCCGGCAGGATCGACGAGTTCACCACGGTCTGCAGTTTCTCCGCGGAGTTGGCATCGACGAACTCCTGCGTCAGGGACACGGTACCGGTGACCGTACCGCCGGCCTGGCCGATGAACTTCGAAACCGCCACGACGTCATCGTCTTTCGCATCCGGGGTGCGGAACACGACCACCGATTTGCCACCAAGCGCTTCGTGCACTATCCGGCCGACCAATTGGGTGTCGAAATTATTCGCCGCGCTGAGCTTCTCATTCAGCACGTTCTTCTGGTCGTTGAGCCCGCTGATCTGTGTGTGCAGGTCCCGCTTCTCGTCACGCAGGCTGGACAGCAGGGTGTCCGACAAAAAGCCGGACCCCAGCACAACTCCTACGGCCAACGCCAGGAAGACGGCCGCCAGCGATAACGCATGTTGGCGTAACGAGATCATGAGCGGAAGGTCCCCGGAAAACCTATGTCACCCACTTCTGCACCATGACGGAGAAGTGGTTCCAGTAGTCGGTGATCCAGTGCAGCGCGACGCCGTTAGTGCGCGACACCCACAGGGCGACAATCACGGCGATCAGCATCGTCAGCGCCAAGAGCGCGATGGCACCCGCCGAGATGTGGTTGCGGTACAAGGTGGCCACAGCCTGGGCATCCACCACCTTCTCCCCTACGCGGAGCCGGGTCAGGAAGGTCGACGGGTTGCTTTGCGCACGGGTCCGGTCGAAGAACGTCTCGATGTTGGCGGTGTGGCCGGCCGTCACGAGCAGCGCAGCGCCGTGGTGATCGGCCAGCAGCAGGGCAAGATCGACCGCCGAGCCCGCCGCCGGAAATGTCATCGCCCCGACACCGAGATCCTGAATTCGCTCCAGACCGGGCGCGTGGCCGTCAGCATCGGCAGGCAGTACCACTTGCGCACCGCACTTGAGGGCTTCGGTGCTGATCTGTTCGGGGTCCCCGACGATGATTTGGGGGCGATAACCCGCCTTGCGCAACACATCGGCGCCGGTGCCCACTCCGATAAGCACCGGCTGGTACTCCTTGATGAACGGCTTGAGGGATCTCAGATCGTCGGCGGCGGTGGGTTCGTCGGCGACGATCACCACATGCCGACGGCGCAAGTCGACATCGATATCGGGGATACCGATACCGTCGATCAACAGCGGGCTTTCACTCTTGATGAACTCAATTGTGTTGCCGGCGAACGCCTCCAGGTGGGCAGCCAGCCCGCTCTTGGCCTCCCGCATCAGGTCGGCGATGTCGTGATCGGTGCGTTCGGTACCGCGAACCAGCCTGCGGTCGCCGGAGTACACGCCGCCTTCGTGCAGGCGAATCTTCGCGCCGTCCTTGACCTTTTTGAAGATGTCCGGTCCGGTCTCGTCGATCAGAGTGACCCCGTTGTTGACCAGCACCTCCGGACCCATATTCGGATAGCGGCCCGAGACGGACGGTGATGCGTTGACGACGGCAGCGATGTCGGCTTCCACCAGCGCGTCTGCGGTGATGCGGTCCAGATCCAGGACGTCGAGCACCACGATGTCGCCGGGGCAGACCCTACGCAGCAATCGGTCGATGTTCCGGTCGACCCGGGCGGTACCCGTGAGGCCCGGCCGGGTTGTGTTACGCGATAGCAGCCCTGACATCTTCATGTGGGCGATTCTGTCGGTGAAGCGTGGATGGGGCGAGGAGGCGCGCCGTAACATTAGCCCCAGAAGTTATCTAGAGTCCCATCTGTCACAAGCGTGTGTCGGCTTGGTCTCGAACGTCGACTTGTTGGGCGAAATCAGCCCTTGGGTTCATGGGGTGATTGCAACAAGTCGACGCTCGCCGGTCAGATTTGGTCAGTCTGAGCTGCGTCAAGCAGTTCACGGGCGTGCGCGCGACCACTGTCGGATTCGCCTAGTCCGGCCAGCATCCGCGCCAGCTCAGCCACCCGGTCGTCGCCGGTGAGGCGCCGCACTCCGCTGGCGCTCTTGGGTCCGGCCTCAGATCCAGCCTCAGATCCAGCCTCAGATCCAGCAATGTGGACCACCAGATGCACGTCGGCGTAGGCCGCGACCTGCGGCAAATGCGTGACCACAATCACCTGGTGGGTGCGGGCCAACCGGGCCAGCCGCCGCCCGATCTGCACCGCGGCCCGGCCGCCGACGCCGGCGTCGACCTCGTCGAAGACCATCGTGGTGCCGGCCGCCAGTTTTCGCGAGGTCGCCAGCACCACCTCCAGCGCCAGCATCACTCGGGACAACTCCCCACCGGACGCGCTCTTGGCCAGCGGCAGCACTGTCATCCCGCGGTGCGCTGCGAAGCCGAACTCGACGTCGTCGACGCCATCGGCGCCGGCGCGGACGAGCTCGCCGGAGGGCAGCGTCAGCGTGGCCGGATCATCGTGGTCGGCGGCCGCCGTCGCGAGGTCGGTGGTCACCTCGATGGTGAATTCGGCATCGGCCATCGCCAGGCCGGACAGTTCCGCAGTGACCTCTTTGGCCAGTCGCTTGGCGGCTTTGCGACGGCACCTACTGAGATCGACTGCGGCTTCCGATGATTCGCGTGCCAGTTCATCGACCCGATTCGCCACCGCCGCCAGGCCTTCTGGGGAGACGTCGAGTTGCGCCAGCCGTGCCCGCGACTGCGACGCCCACTGCAACACCCCGTCGATGTCCGCGGCGTACTTGCGGGTCAAGGTGCGCAATTGGGCTTGCCGGGCCAGCTTGGATTCCAGCGCACTGGCATCGGCGGGCAGCTCATCCAGAAAGCTGCCGAGTTCGCGGGCCGCATCGACGACCACCGTCAGCGCCTCGCCCACTTGGCCGGCCAACGCTCGCAGCGTCGCATCATCGGTCGATTCCAGTGCGGTCCTTGCCCGCCCCAGGCCGTCGGCAGCGCTGTGGCCGGACACGTCCGCGTCGTCGAGTGCCCCGGACAGCGCCGCGCGCGCAGCAGCGGCGGCCTCCCGCATCGTGTCCAGTTCGGAGAGGCGCAAGATATCGGCGACGAGCGCATCGTCTTCGCCGGGTTGCGGGTCGACGGCGTCGATCTCGTTGAGCGCGAACTCCAATCGATCCGCCTCTTGAGCGAGTTCGCGGGCTCGGTTACGGCGGTCTATGAGGTCGCGGCGCGCCGACAACCAGGCGTCGCGCAGTTTGCGATAGCGCTCTAGGGCGGGCCCGGCGGCCGCGAAACGGTCCAGCGCGCCGCGCTGCTCCTCAGGCCGTATCAACCGCAGCTGGTCGTTCTGGCCATGCAGGGTGAGTAGCTCGGCGGTAAAACCGCTCAGCGACCTGGCGGGCACACTGCGACCACCCAGATAGGCCCGCGAAGGTCCGTCGCGGCTGACCGAGCGCAGCGCGATCACGCTGCCGTCCTCATCACGCTCCGCCCCCGACGCGTCCAGCACCTCGTCCAGTCGAGCGGCCGTTGCGTCGTCGAGATCGGTTGTGGTGAAACGGCCTTCGACCACCGCGCGATCAGCTCCTGAACGGATCCGGGTGGCTTCGGCGCGGGCACCGCCGAGCAGGTGCAGGCCCGTCACCACCATGGTCTTGCCGGTGCCGGTCTCACCGGTCAGCACCGTCAAACCGCGATCGAACTCGGCGGTGGCAACGCTGATGGCGCCCAGCGACTCGATTCGTAGTTCAGTCAGCACCGGGGCGCGCCGTTACTTTCCGCGCCACCCGGTCACCGGTAACCGGAATTTGCGCACCAAGCGGTCCGTGAACGGCGCACTGTCCAGGCGCGCCCATCTCACCGGCGTGCCACAACGTGTCACCTCGATCCGGCTGCCGGCCGGTACCAGCATTTCGCGGCGGCCGTCGCAGAACACCAGGGCGTCGTGACCGTCTCCTTCTATTTCGATCGCGATTGTGGCGTCCGGACTGGTGACCATGGGCCGGCTGAACAGCGCATGAGCGTTGTTGGGTACCACCAGGATTGCTTCGAGGTCCGGCCACAGCACCGGGCCGCCCGCGGAGAACGCGTAGGCGGTGGATCCGGTCGGGGTCGACACCAACACCCCATCGCAGCCGAAGGCCGATACCGGTCGGCCCTCGATTTCCACGACCACCCCGAGCACGCCCAGCCGCGGACCCTTTTCCAGGCTGGCTTCATTGAGCGCCCACCCTTGGTGGATCACGCGACCGCCCTGGTGCACCACCACATCCAGCGTCAGGCGGTCTTCCACCCGGTAGTCCCGCGCGACAACACGCTCCAGCACACGGTCGATTGACTCCGCCTCGGCCTCGGCCAAGAAGCCGATCCTACCCAGGTTGACTCCCAGCACCGGAATTCCGACGTTTCGGGCCAGTTCGGCCGCTCGCAAGAAGGTGCCATCGCCGCCAAGTACCAGCACCACTTCGCAGCCCTCGGCCGCGTGCGGGTCAGCGTCGACGACCTGGATTTCGATGCCCATTGCCCGCATATCATCTGGAGCCAGGTGCAGCGGTCCTCTGTCGACCGCCTCTGCGGACAGCACGCGAAGCGCAACACCGTTGTCGCCCAATACTTTTTGCACGCGACGCGCGGTCTCGGTGGCTTCAGGGCGTCCGGTGTGGACCACCATCAGAACGGTACGGTGATCGGTTGGAGGAGTCACCGCGGGCCCTCCGCTACCGCACGTTGCACCGCATCCACCAACTCGTCATCCGAAAACCCCCGATCTGTCTGGGCGCGCAGCCACAGGAAGTATTCGACATTGCCCGACGGACCCGGCAGCGGGCTGGCGGTGACGTCGACGGTGTGCCAGCCCAGCTCCGCACCGCGGCGCGCGACGGCCAGCACCGCATCGGCACGCAAGCCGGGGTCGTGGACCACTCCCCTTGCCCCGACTTGGCCTTTCCCCACCTCAAACTGCGGCTTCACCATGGGAACGATATCCGCGCTCGGCCAAGCACATCCAGCCAGCGCGGGCAACACGGTGGCCAGTGAGATGAACGACAGGTCCGCCACCACCAGGTCGACCGGCCCTCCGATCGCCTCGGGCGACAGGTCACGTGCGTTGGTCCGCTCGACGACGACCACCCGCGGATCGCAGCGCAGCGACCATGCCAGCTGCCCGTATCCCACATCGACGGCAACCACTTCGGCGGCGCCACGGTCCAGCAGAACCTCGGTGAATCCGCCCGTGGATGCGCCGGCGTCCAGGCAGCGGCGGCCCGCGACAGGAATCCCGAAGGTATCCAGCGCACCGATCAGTTTGTGCGCACCGCGCGAGACCCAGCTTTGTTCGCTATCGCCGGCGACGGTCAGGTCCGCAGTGACGGCGACGGCGGTGCCCGGCTTGAGCGCCGGCATGCCGTCGATGCTCACCTTTCCGGCGCCGATTAATTCCGCGGCCTGCTGACGAGATCGCGCGAGGCCGCGCCGAACGAGTTCGGCGTCAACGCGGGCACGTCGCGACATGCGCGCACTCAGCCCTTCTCCGCCGACTCCAGCGCCTGCAGCAGCACGTCATGCGCCTCGGAAAGACGGCGTGCTATCTCTTCGAGATCTGCGAGCGACGGCTCCGTTTCCGTGTTAGCCGGATCGGGAAGCTGGGCAAGCAGGGCGTCGATTTCCGCACGAATCTGATCAGGATCGATAGTCATCGCGTTCCTACGCTAGTCATCCATTAGTCGCTGTGCACTAATGACCAGCGCTGCAGCGCGTCGCGGGCCCGGTCGTCGGCAGCCTCGATGTGAACTGGCCGCCCGTCTAACTCAGCACCCCAAACCGCGCAGGCAACCGCGCGGACGATCGACAGGCCGTCCCCGTCATCCGCGCCATCACCGCTGACCGTTAGCGACTTCTCACCGACGTCGACGCGCCAGCCCGACTGCGGCGCGACTGCGAGCAACTCGCCGTCCTGGTGCAGCGAACGCAGATCGTGGCCGATGTAGGTGGGCCGGTGGGCCGGCTCGGCAAATACCGCGTCCCGCGCGGAATTGACCCCGGTGAGCACCATCAGGCTGGGCAGCTTGGCGGCATTGGCGCCCTCGATGTCGGTGTCCAATCTGTCGCCGATGACCAACGGCGCACGGAAGTCGCCCCTGGCCACCGCATCCGTCAGTAGTCCTGGTGCCGGTTTGCCCGCGACCCGGGGTTCGGCGCCGGTGGCGGCTCTCAGGGCGGCCACCATGGATCCGTTCCCGGGCAGCAGGCCACGCTCGGTGGGCAACGTGAGGTCGACGTTGGCCGCCACCCACAGCGCGCCGGCCCGGATGGCCAGCGCGGCCTCGGCGAGATCCGGCCAGCCGATGGTCGTAGAGAGGCCCTGTAGGACGGCGACCGGCTTGTCGTCATACCGGCGCACCGGACGCAGTCCGACTGCGGCGATCTCGTTGGCCAATGCTTCGGTGCCCACAATCAGCACGCGTGACTCCTGGGCTAATTGATCGGCCAGCAGGCGGGCCGCGCTTTGCGCACTGGTGACGACGTCTTCACCGGTGGCACTGAAGCCGAGCTCGCGCAGGTGCGACGCAACCTCGTCGGCGCTGCGGGAGGCGTTGTTGGTGACATACAGCTTGCGGCTGTGCACCTCGTCCAGTGACTGCACCGCGCCGGTAGTGGGCTGGGCGCCGCGAAATACCGTCCCGTCCAGGTCTATGAGCAGGCAGTCATATTGCTGCGCAATGCTTTTCACATCATTCGACCCGTCTCGCCACGTCTGTCGATTCAGCCAAGTTCACTGATCCGATCTTCGGCATCGGTGATGCCTTCGACATCGGCGCCCGCGGAGCGCAGGAACCACTGCAGCGCCTCGTCGTCACGGCCGAGCGCCAGCAGCGTGTCCGCGTAGGCGTAGAACAACCGCGCTGCCGTCGAGCCCCTGCGGCTCGCGTCCATTTGCGGCGTGGACAAGATGGTCAGCGCCTGCTCCAGCTGCCCGAGATCCGCGCGAGCGCCGGCGGCAACGATGCGCAACTCATCCGCGTCGTCACCGGTGAGCTGGGCTGCCTCCGGGCCGCGCGCCAGTTCGATCGCCCGCTCCGGACGGCCAAGTCCGCGTTCGCAATCGGCGATCAGAGCAAGCAGGGACGACTTGCTGCCCATCCTGCGGGCAGCACGCAGTTCGGCCAGTGCCTGGGACCAATCGCCGCAGTGATAGGCGGCGATTCCGACCGCCTCGCGAATCGCGGCGATCCTGCTGGACCGGGCCCGCGCCGCGCGGGCGTGACTCAAAGCGGCCTCCGGGTCTTCGTCGAGCAACTCACCGGCGGCGACCAGATGACGCGCCACCGCGTCGGCGGTGGCGCGGTCCAAGGTGCTCAGTTCGCGTCGAACTTCGGGTGACAGCTGCCTGGCTTCGACGCTGGGCGGTATCGGGGGTTCACTATGCGCATCGTGCGGCGCGCGATAGCCGTCACCGGCGGTGCTTTGCGGCTGGACCGGTCGCGCACGACTCGGTCCCGACCAGGACGCCTCCCGTTCGCGTGGCCCGCGCCGCGGCGGGCCGCCGGAGGCCGAGCGCGGTCGCCGTTCGCCGCTACGCCCTTGCCCGTCGTCGACCACTCTGCCGAGAATACGGGCACCCAGCTGCTAGGCCGGGAGCTGGTTAGACAGCAGCGGCGCCATCACCGCCGGGCAATATGTCGCGATTGCGACGATAGTGAACACGCCCGCAACATCCTGCGACATTCCGTTACCGTCGGCCATTTTGGAAATCACCGAGTCGAACGAGCCGCCCGGCTGGACCAGCATCGGGCAGACCGACTGCCCCAGCGCCATCGTGGTGGCCGGTTGCGAATACGGAACGCCGGCATTCGTGAGAGCCCTCAGGAAGGCATTGCCCATCAGGTCAGCGCGAACGGGTGCCGCCAGTGGCCCAGCCAACGCCGCCACGCCCCCGATCACACCCAGAATCCGCAGGGCGGTCCACTGTTTACGGGTCGCGCCAATCACCGTCCCAACAGTGGCCACTGAGGGTCACGTCGACAACACGGTGAGGTAAAGGTTTGCGCACTAACGCGTTTTGCAGCGCCTGTTTGCGTGGGTTCCGGGCTAGCCGGCCACCCGCTCTAGACCCTTTCTATGCCGGCGATAGTGCGTTTGCCGCGGCGCAGCACCAGCCATCGGCCGTGCAGGAAGTCCGTGGGCTGCGGCACCCATTCGTCGCTGTCGATGCGAGTGTTGTTGACCGAAACGCCGCCTTCGCTGATCGTGCGTCGCGCAGCTCCCTTGCTGGCGGACAAGCCGCTGGCCACCAAAAGGTCGACGATCCCGTCGGGGCCACCGGGTTTGAGCTGGGCGACCGAGGTCTCGCGTAACGCCGCCGCCAGCGTCGCCTCGTCCAAGCGGCCCAGTTCGCCCTGCCCGAAGAGTGCTCGGCTGGCGTGCTCGACCGCCTCAGTAGCCGCCTCGTCGTGCACCAGAACGGTCAGCTCGCGGGCCAGCCGACGCTGAGCGGCACGTTGCTGCGGACGCTCGGCCGTCGCCTGGTCCAGTTCGGCCAGCTCGTCGGCCGACAAGAAGGTGAACCACCGCAGGTACCGGATCACATCCGCGTCGGCGGTGTTGAAGAAGTACTGGTACCAGGCATACGGGCTGGTCATTTCCGGGTCCAGCCATAAGCTGCCGCCGCCGGTGGATTTGCCGAACTTGCTGCCGTCGGCGGCGGTCACCAGCGGGACCGTGAGCGCATGCACTGTCGCGCCGAGTTTCTGGCGGACCAAGCGGACCCCGGCAATGATGTTGCCCCACTGATCGGAGCCGCCGATCTGCAGTGTGCAGCCGTGGCGCCGGTGCAACTCGACGTAGTCATTGGCCTGCAGCAGCATGTAGCTGAACTCCGTGTAGGAGATGCCGTCGGCCGCCAGACGCCGCCGGATGGTGTCGCGATCCAGCATCACGTTGACCGAGAAATGTTTGCCGACATCGCGCATGAATTCGATCGCCGACATTGGGCTGGTCCAGTCGAGGTTGTTGACGACGATGGCGCCGGTCGGCGAAGCGTCGAAATCGACAAACCGTTCCAGCTGTCCGCGGATGCGCTCGGTCCATTCGGCGACAGTGTCCGCCTCGTTGAGGCTCCGCTCACCAACGTCACGCGGGTCACCGATCATGCCGGTGGCACCGCCGGCGAGCACGATCGGACGATGGCCTGCGCGCTGAAACCGGCGCAACGCCAGCAGCGGCACCAAGTGTCCGGCATGCAGGCTCGGCGCGGTGGGGTCGAAGCCGGCGTATACCGTCATCGGCCCGCGCTGCGCCTCGGCGGCCAGCGCATCGAGGTCAGTGGACTGTGCGACCAACCCGCGCCAGCCCAGCTCGTCGAGGATCATGACGCCCATGATTCAAGATCCTGCCAGCACGATCGCGGTCAGTCGCTCGCGCCCGGCGCCGGAGCCCGGGGGCTGCGGCGGTATGCCGAGACCTCTGGGCGACCGGCAAGCCACAACCGCCATGGGCGGTCGGCGGCCTGGCTGACCCCGACGCGGGGACCGGACATGGCGCTCAGCCGCTCGTTAAGTTCCAGGGTTACTCCGCTGTTGGGGTCGAACAAGTCAATTCCGTTGTCGTCCATGGCGATTCCCATAGCCGAACACAGATTACCCGGACCCCGCGCCAGCGCCGCGGCGCGGACCAACTCACCGCGGCGGGCGCGCGCGACGTCGGCGCCATCCTCGAGAGCGGCGGCCCTCAGCAAGACAGCCGCAGCGGTTCCGTCCGGTCCGCACGAGACGTTGGCACAGACGTGGATTCCGTGGCTGCGGTAGGTGTAGAGCCGGCCCGGGGGCCCGAACATCACGGCGTTCCGGCCATTGCGACCGCGGTAGGAGTGGGCCGCGGCGTCCGGCCAGGGACCGCCGGGAACCCCGCCGTAGGCCTCGACCTCGACGACGGCGGCGCGCACGCCGCGGCTGGTAAGGGTGGCGCCGAGCAGCCGGTGCGCTGCCTCGACCGGGTCGACTACCAGCTGGTCTGCAGCCGCGCCTCGGCCAAATTGCCCTCTAGCCGCGACCACATCAGCTCCTGAGTGTTTTTTAGGTAGCCCACCGAACCTACCGGCGCCACAAACATGGCAGTATCCCGGTTGCCGCGTGGCTGGAACGCGGGGCCGACGTTGTGTCTCGGGTGTGTCGGGACCGTTCGAAGGAGCCCAAGGAATGCATGCGATCGACCCTGCCGCCACCGCGTGGCTGCTGGCCAGCACCGCACTGGTCCTGCTGATGACCCCCGGCCTGGCGATCTTCTACGGCGGCATGGTCCGCACCACCGGGGTGCTCAACATGATCATGATGAGCTTCATCTCCATACCGCTGGTCACGGTGGCGTGGCTGTTGGTCGGCTACACCATCGCGTTTTCCGGAGACCGGGCGGGCGGGCTCATCGGCAACCTCAGACATATCGGGATGCTCGGCATCACCCCCCACACCGTCCACGGCGCTGTTCCCGAACTGCTGTATGCCACGTTCCAGTTGACCTTCGCGATCATCACGGCCGCCCTTGTCAGCGGCGCGATCGCCGACCGCGCCAAGTTCGCAGCCTGGATGGTGTTCGTCCCGGTGTGGGCGATCCTCGTGTATTCCGTTGTTGCGCACTGGGTATGGGGACCCGATGGCTGGTTGGCCAAGTTGGGCGTGCTCGACTACGCGGGCGGCCTGGTCGTCGAGATCGTCTCCGGTTCCTCTGCTCTGGGTCTGGTGCTGGTGATTGGGCCCCGCATCGGCTTCAAGAAAGACGCCATGCGGCCACACAATCTGCCGCTCGTTCTGCTCGGTGTCGGGTTGCTGTGGTTCGGCTGGTTCGGGTTCAACGCCGGTTCTGCAATGGCCGCCAACGGAACTGCCGCGGCCATCTTCCTCAACACACTCGTCGCCGGCTGCCTCGGCATGCTCGGCTGGCTCTCGGTCGAACAGATCCGTGACGGCAGACCCACGACGTTCGGTGCGGCATCCGGTGTGGTCGCCGGCCTCGTCGCCATCACCCCGTCGTGCGGAACCGTCAACACGCTCGGCGCGGCCGTCGTCGGCCTGGCGGCGGGTCTGGTGTGCTCGTTCGCGGTGGGTGCGAAATTCCGTTTCAACTACGACGATTCGCTCGATGTGGTCGGTGTGCACTTCGTCGGCGGCGTAGTCGGCGTGTCATTGATCGGGCTGCTTGCCACGTCGGTCATGACGTCGGGTCCACAGGGCCTCTTCTACGGGGGCGGCTTCACTCAACTGGGTAAGCAGGCGCTCGCGATCGTCGTAGTGGCACTTTATGCGTTCACGATGTCATTCGTTATTGCCAAGTTGATCGATCGGGTGATCGGCTTCCGGCTCAGCGCAGAAGACGAGACCACCGGTGTCGACCTCACTCAGCACGCCGAAACCGCCTATGCCGAAGGCGTACACGGACACCTGCCGCTGCGCCGCCCGGGATCCGACTAACACTGAGCAGCTACTCGGCCTTCACCGGACCGATTCTGCACCGACCTCTTGACAACTCCGCACCAGTGGCGGATATTCATCACATGATGAGTTCATCGAGTGATGAATTACTGCGCGACGGCGCGGAGCCCGCCATCACCATCGAGCAGCTACATGTGATACGCGGCAAAATGCCTGCGGTGCAGGACCTTTCTGTTCGGATCGCCCAGGGCACCATCACCGGCCTGCTCGGCCCGTCCGGATCCGGTAAGACCACGCTGATGCGCTGCATCGTCGGGACCCAAATCGTCACCGGAGGCTCCGTGACGGTGCTCGGCCACCCGGCCGGAGCGCGCCAGCTGCGGCAACGGGTCGGCTACATGCCGCAAGATCCGACGATCTACAACGATCTGCGGGTGATCGACAACATTCGCTACTTCGCCGAACTCTGCGGGACCGACGGTGAAACCGCAGACGAGGTGGTCGAAGCGGTGGACCTGCGCACGCACCGCACCGCCCGCTGCGCCAATCTCTCCGGCGGGCAACGGGCCCGCGTCTCGTTGGCCTGTGCGCTGGTCGGGCGGCCCGACCTGCTGGTGCTCGACGAGCCGACCATCGGCCTGGACCCGGTCCTGCGCGTCGAGCTATGGGAGCAGTTCGACACACTCGCTCGGCGTGGCACCACGCTGCTGGTCTCTAGCCACGTCATGGATGAAGCCGATCATTGCGGCGATCTGCTGCTGATGCGCGAAGGCCAGCTCCTCGCTCACACCACGCCAGAACAGCTACGGAAGGAAACCGGATGCACGTCACTGGAGGAAGCGTTCCTCTCCATCATCCGACGCACCACCATGCCCGCAGCCGGCTGACGTTGCAAGGCTACCTGGCGACGACGGCCCGGATCCTGCGCCAGCTGGCCGCCGATCGCCGCAGTGTTGCATTGATCTTGCTGGTGCCGGTCTTGGTCATCACGCTGATGTACTTCATGTTCGAGAGGGTCCCGCATCGGCCGGGCACACCGGCGCCGTTCAACAACGCCTGCCTGATCCTGGTGGGCCTTTTCCCGTTCTTTCTGATGTTCGTGCTCACGTCGATAACGATGCAGCGCGAGCGCGCCTCCGGGACGTTGGAGAGAATCCTTGCCACACCGCTGCGCCGACTCGACCTGCTGGGCGCCTATGCAACCGCCTTCTCGATCGCCGCGGCGGCCCAGGCCAGCCTGATGTGCGCCGTCTCGTTTTGGCTCCTCGGCTTCGACACCGCAGGCAGCCCAGCGTCAGTGTTCGTGATCGCGATCGTCAACGCCATCCTGGGCGTCGCACTCGGCCTGTTATTTAGCGCCTTCGCCCGTACCGAGTTTCAGGCCTTGCAGTTCATCCCGTTGGTGATCGTTCCGCAGCTGCTGCTGGCCGGCATCATCGTCCCACGAGCATTGATGCCGCACTGGCTGCAGTGGATCAGCAATGTGCTGCCCGCGAGCTACGCGCTGGAAGCCCTGCAACAGGTGGGTGCGCATCCCGGCCTGACCTACATCGCGGTGCGCGATATCGTCGTCGTGCTGGGCTTCGCGCTCGCGGCGCTGTGCTTGGCGGCGGCGACGCTGCGGCGACGGACGCCCTAGCGTGACGGCGACCAACGCCGGGCGCAGGCGGCCCGGGCGACCGGCCGGAAGCTCCGACACCCGCAATCGAATCCTGGCGAGTGCTCGAGAACTATTTGCTAGCAATGGGATTCGCAATACGTCGATACGCGCGGTGGCCGCGGCGGCGGGGGTGGATTCGGCGCTGGTGCACCACTACTTCGGCACCAAGGAAAAACTGTTCGCCGCCGCCATCCGCGTCCCCATCGACCCGATGGACGTCCTCCGCCCGTTGCGTGACGTCCCGGTCGAGCAACTCGGCTACACGATCCCGTCAATGTTGTTGCCGCTGTGGGATTCCGAGCTGGGCACCGGACTGATGGCCACGCTGCGGTCAATCCTGGCCGGCTCGGAGGTCAACCTGATTCGCACGTTCCTGCAGGACGTGATCGCGGTCGAAGTGGGTCCACGCGTCGACAACCCGCCGGGAAGCGGACTCATCCGCATCCAGTTCGTCGCGTCGCAGCTGGTCGGTGTGGTGATGGCCCGCTACATCCTGCGGCTGGATCCGTTTGCCTCGCTGCCTGCCGAACAGGTCGCGCGGACCATCGCGCCGAACCTGCAGCGCTACCTCACTGGGGATCTGCCGGACGGCTTAGCGCCATGAGCCGGGCGTGCTCGTCGTCATCGACGTCGCGCGCCTCGTCGATCAGCAGCACCGGGATGCCGTCCTCGATGCGGTAGGCGCGCCGCAGCCGCGGGTTGTAGAGCAACTGGCCTTCGCCGGCCCCGCCTTCTGGGGAGACCAGCACCAACGGGCCCCGATCAGCCGGGCACACCAGGATGCTCAGCAGAGAATCGTCAAGCATCAGTGCGCACCGCTCAGCTCGGACCGCACTCCGGGAGTCAGCCGGCGGAAGTGGTTGCCGTCAGCATCGAAATACCACGCCTGGCGTCCCGCCTTGGGAATCCCGGCCGCGCGCAGGGCACTGACGGTGGGACGGTAGGTCGCACTCAACGTCATCTCCGGGCACACGTGCACGATGTCAGGTCCCAACCCGATGGGTATCTTGGCAGCGGCTTCGGTCAAGTCGGCCGCGGTGATAGTGGCTCCAGGCAGGAGCGTCACCGCCGAGATCGCCACCTCTCGGCTACCCACTGGCACGTTGTAGGTCACCGCCAGGTCGACGCCGGTAATGCAGCCCAGCGCGTCGGTCACCGGCTCGGCAAAGACCAAGCCACGCGCGGTGTGGACCACTGAGCCGCGCCTGCCCGCCAGCCAGTAGTCCCCGTCCTCATCGCGGTAGAACAAGTACTCGGTCGATATCCAGGTGTCGCCGGCAGCGAAAACTCCCCGCTTGACCGACGCGGTCGGATCGATCGGGCCGTTGGACGCGGCGAGCAGTACCCCGACCTGTTTGGGTTCGGCGACCTGCACAAAACCACGGTCGTTTTCCAGGATCAGGTCGTGCACGGCGTCGTAGGCCCCCAGCTCGATACGCCCGGCGCCGGGCAGCGGACGGCCCTTGCTGCCGATCTTGGCGCCAGACACGTTCGCCAGCACCGCCTGTCCGTCGGTGGTGGCGAAGAACTCGACGACGTGGGCGGGCGCGAACGCGTCGACGACCCGCCCCCACAGTCCGGTCGGCATACCGGAGCCGATGAACAGTCGCACCGGATGATTGCCCTGTAGTACAAACGCGGGATCGTCGACGACCTCGCGCAGCATGGCCCAGGTATAGGACACCACTGTGACGCCGTACTGCCGTATCTCTTGGACGAACCGGTCCCGGTCCAGGCCACGCGACAGTGCGATTCGGGTACCGCCGACCACCGCGCCGCCCAGGCTTACCAGCAGCGCCGACTCGTGGTGCAGTGGCGTCAGGCAGTACAGGGTGTCCCGGCGGTCAAGCGCGGCCGTCGACGCGGTACCGAAGGCCGACACCGCCCAGCGGTAGTTGGTGATCTGCTTGGCCACCAGCTCGCCGCCGGCCGCGTTGAACGCGATGAACGCCAAATCGCGAGCCAATCCCGGGTTGGGCCGATACCACCCGGGCAGCTCAACGGCGTCCGGGTCGATCTGCTCCATGTCGATGACATCGGTGTCGTCGGGCAGGTGCAGATCCCGTGACTCGCCGCCACCCAGCACCAGTACCTGCCTGAGCAGTTGGCGGTCGCAAGCCAGCACTGCATCGAGGTTGGTGGGGTCGGTCAGGATCTCGGTCACTCCCCCGAGCCGGACGGATGCGGCCAGATCGGCGTCTGGCCGCATCACCACGGCGATCGCACCCAGCCGGGACAACGCGGCGATGGCGACCAGTGCGCTGGGCCGAGTCTCCATCAGCACGCCCACGCGGTCGCCCTGTCGTACCCCGACTTCGATCAGACCACGAACGACGTTGTTGATGCGCCGGTTCACGGCCTCGTAGGTGTGCACCCGGCCGTCGAACAAGAGGAATTCGCCTTGCGGGGCGTCGTGGGCCTGTTCGTCGATGATGCGGCCCAGCGAAATCCTGGTGTGGTCGTTGAGCTGTCCCAGCCGGGCCAGTCGCGGCAACGTCCGGTAGGTCTCTACGGCCAGCGTGCGCATGGACTTGTTGGCCGTGACGACCGTGTTGGCCGCGCCGCGAGCCAGCGCCAGGGCCGCCTCGGAGACTTCCCCGATGCCGTGCGCCAGCCGGGAGCTCAATGCGACGCCGCTGTCGGTGTGCTCAGCGGGCTGATCGGCCATCAGGTCGATGCTGTCCGGCTTGTCGCCGCCCGTGGAAAGCCAATTCACCCATTCCGCGACGGTGGGCCAGCTCTGTTGCGCCGCCTTGGATCCGACGACCAAGCCGAAATGGCCTGTGCGGATGCGGCATTCGTATACTTCGGCGTTCGGCGCCGCCCGCCGGATGCCGCGTACCGACGCCGGCTGCCCGATGTCGTCAACCTCGCCGACGAAGGCCAGCACGGGGCAGGTGATGTCGGTGAGCGTGACCATCTGCCCGTTGATGGCGAAACCGCCTGTCATCATGCGGTTGTGGGCGATGAACTGTTTGAGCAGTTCGGAGATCGCCGGACCGGACCAGGCGATCCATCCTTCACGCTCGAGGAATCGACGCTGCTGCTCGCGCGGCAGTAACGCCTCACGGTCGTGCAACTGACGCACAAAGTCAACTCGCGCTTTGGCGGTCTTGAGCGGATCCATCATCTGAAAACCGGTGCGCGCCATCCAGCTTGGGATATCCAGCCGGCTGAACACGTGATCGGCCATGAAATTCGCAGCGGCCGCGCCGAAGTTGGCCGGGATGCCCATGGGCAATGCGGCCAAAGTGTCCACCGGGGAACCGAATGTCACTATGCTGGCGATGTTCTTCGAACGCCGGTAGGCCGCAGCCTGATAGCAGAACATCCCGCCCTGCGAATACCCGACCAGGTGCACATCGCTGCCGGTGGTGTCCTTGATCGTGTCGATCGCTTGACCGAGCGCGACGATGTGGTCGGCCAGCGTGCGGCGCATGCCGCCTTCGACCTTGTCAGGTGAGCCGAAGTCGATGACCCAAGGATCAAGCCCATTGGCGTGCAGGATCCCCACCGCTCCGTCCTCGCGAGTCACGTCCCACATGTCCGCCGACATCATCATCGGATGCACCATGAGCACAGGCGGGCCCACTGGCGGCTGGCCAGGCCGTCTGTCCGGCGGGAAATAACGTCGAAGCTTGTACATCGGTACGCTCTCGACGGTTTGGGACGGCGACGGGACGCTACCGGTTTCCAAGCCCCCTAGTCGCAAGACCTCCAGCCCGTTCTGCGCCGTTGCGATCAGCCGCTCGGCCGGTCGTGTGACCATAGAAAAATTGAGATCCACCGCTGCTCCCTGCCTCTAGACAGCGCAGCTATCATTTCACATCAGGCCAGCTAGAAGGGCGGTGGCTCCTCCGGACCGGCTGCCGGGGTCCCGGTCTGGAGGGCTTGGGCGGCGAACCGGAGTTGGCGATTGTGCCGGCGTTCGGCGGCGATTTGATGGGCCCGGTTTTGGGCCCGGGTCCTATTGCGCAGCGGCATCATCGCCGTCCGGTCCCCGCAGCGCTCGGCGCCGGCCGTCTCGCGAACGGGCGGGTCACCGGTTGGTGCGCACGGGGATGGAAACAGCAGGGCGCTACCCGGAGTGGTGACGCAGGTGTGCCCGTCGGGCAGGGCCCAGATCACCGTGCCGTCGGAGTATTGCTCGTCGGACCAGCCGGTCCAGAAAGTTTTGAGTAAGTGGTGCTATCGACTGACTAAAGAACCTTTTGAAGCCCCGACGGCATTGCCTCTCGGGCCACGTGATCTCAGGCCGTCGGCCGGCCTGTGTTCGAGCGACGTCAGCCGTTGCAGTCGTGGAGGTCAATCTTCGACCCGGGTCCCGCACCGTCCAAGGCTGCCGCATCGGCGGCGTCCTGAAATGGCGCGACCCTCCCCGCGAACGTTTTCCCGTCGCGCAAACCGAAATGGACCGTTGCGAACCCGCTGCTCAGCGAGATGTAGCGGGCATCGACGAAGCCCGCTTCCAGCATCATCTTGCTCAGCCCGTCCCGCGACATCCAGGTGCGGATCGAATCGGCGGTGTAATGATGGGCGTCGCGATGCCAGGCCACGGCCCAGCCCAGCGCCGGCATCAGGACGAAGTAGATCAGGTCGTGAACGGCTGTCAGCATCTTCGAGTTCGGCGTGCTGAAATCGAGCACCATCAACCGGCCGCCCGGCCGCAGGACGCGCCGGAACTCGCGCAGCGCCTGGCCGCGGTCGGCAACGTTGCGCAGCCCGAAGCTGATCGTGACTACGTCGAACGACGCATCCGGGAACCGCAGGTCCATGGCGTCGCCCTCCTGGAAGTCGATGGCCCCGCGCTGCCGCCGCCGGGCGACCTGAAGCATCGCCGCGCAGGAGTCGACGGCCACGACCTGGCCTTCCGGCCCGACCGCCACCTCCTCCAGGAACGCCAGATCGCCCGTCCCGGTCGCAACGTCCAGCACTCGTTCGCCGGGCCGGAGGGCGCAAAGCTCCATGGCCTGCCGCTTCCACACGCGATGAAGCCCGAACGTCCACACATCGGTCATCACGTTGTAGCGCGGCGCCAGCGCCGAAAACAGCTCCTTGACGTAACTGCTCTTGGCCTCGTCCGACTCGTTCCATCGCCGTGTGACCATCGATTGAGCCTCCGCACAACCACCGGGTACGACAGTCCCGGGAATGTACCACGGCAATTCATAGGTTGAGAGGGAGCACCGCGAACAACACGAATCACACGAACATGCATGACTCCCGTGATGTGATCATCATCGGCGCGGGACCGGCAGGGCTTTTGCGATCTTACGGTAGGAAACGCGCAGTTCCGGGTACGGCCGGGGTACCCGGGCGTCAAACGAGCCGACCTTCGTCGGCATCGCCGCTGGTCGATGCGGAGCCGATGACCGGAATCGAACCCGCGTATTCAGCTTGGGAAGTCGATTCGAGGGCTGCGCCAGCCTTTAGCATGGCTTGCAGCCCTGCCGGTCTGCGCGGCACGCAGACCGGAGAAATGACATTTGAGCTGCGCAAAGACCTTGTGCCCCGGCAGGATTCGAAACTGCGACACGGGCAGCCACGGGGGGATACGTTGCAAGAATCACCGTCCCGTGGGGCAGCTGTTGGTCGCGGCACCCCCAGAACGTTTTCAGCAAATGATGTTACCGATTTGAGAAAGAACACTTCAGGGTTGACTTCCCCCTTTACCCCCCGAACAACAGCGCAACCGCGCAACCGCTCAGGCCACAGCCGGTGCAACCGCTTTGCGCGGTTGCGCTCACCTACCCAAAGGTTTGCGCTCGAACGCAATACCACTCAGCAGTTGATACCAGGGATCTGCCGCTGATACCCATACAGCGCGGCTGTGGAATCGGCTTGCCGGGCGGGGTGAGAGGGCGGCAAAAAACCAAGACGCCAAAACTCGAGGTCGCTCAACCGCTCGATATCTTCGGGGCTGGTCACTTCTTCGGCCCGCAACCCGTCATCCGCGTAACGCGCCAACGCCTTATCCACCTCGCCCGCCAGCATCAACTGCCGGGCCACCAGCCGCTTCAGCGCCCGATCCACCGTCGCCAACCCACAGCCAACAGCATCAGCGATCTCCTGGATCGTGTACCCCTCCGCACGCATCGACCATATCCGCTGGTCACGCAGGGCGAACTGGTCACCGTCCAGCCGCCGACGACCCCGGCGATCAGGGGATTGAGCAATTTGCTGCGGCCGTGCATGACGCGCAATACCATCCGGCTCGTGGATCTTCATTACATGACAGCAAGGCGCGAGATCGGCAGAAACATCAACGTTCGCCTCGGCGATGATCTGCTGACTCAGGTTGACCAGTACGCCGAGGCAGAGGACCTATCCCGAGACGAAGCCATTCGGCAGCTAGTGCAGCGCGGGCTGCACGGATCGGTGTATTCGCGGCACACCCGAACGGACGAATAATGGACCTCTCAATCCGCAGCACCCTGCCCGAAGAGCTGGACGCCGCCAATACCGACCCCGCGGACTACCAGCGGTGCAGGACCGAGGTGGCCGTCATCAACCGGCTCACCATGACTCATCGGCCGACCCTGCGCTGGCTGGCGCAGGCTACCCGTGGCATGACCGAGTTTTCCGTGCTGGATGTGGGTTACGGGGACGGGGACCTGCTGCGCGCCATCGCAGCATGGGCGTGCCGGCGCGCCATCAAGGTAGAGCTCGCAGGTATCGACCTGAACCCGCGAAGCGCCAAGGCCGCGCGCGACGCGACGCCGTTATGCATGCGGATCGACTACCTCACCGGCGACGTTTTCGACTACACGCCGGCGGCGCCGTTTGACCTCGTGGTCAGTTCGCAGTTCACGCACCACCTCACCGACGAGGATGTGGTGAAGTTCCTGCGCTGGGTGGAGGCCAACTCGGTGCGCGGCTGGCACATCGCCGATCTCCACCGCAACTCGGTCGCCTTGTACGGCTTCCAGCTCTTGGGTGCCGCGATGGGCTGGCACCGCATCACCGTCAACGACGGAGTGATATCCATCGCCCGCAGCTTCCGCCGCCAAGACTGGGAGTCCTACCTGAACAAGGCGGGCGTACAGGCCGACATCGCCTGGCGAATGGGATTCCGGTTCTGCGTGCGCCGGATGAAATGCCAGAACGGGGCAACTGGCTCGGCGGGCAGCGCACAGGCGAAGATGGACGCAATGCAGGCCGCGACGTAGACAGTCGCGATGCGCCGGTTGCGCCGATCGCCCCGGCGTAGCAGGACGATCAGCGCCCAGGTGATGCTGGCCAGGACGAAGATGAAGAATACGCACAAGATGGTCCAGTAGGCGTCGAGCCAGCCATCAGTCGGGCAGTCGAAGAAGTCCACTACGCAGATCCTTTCCCACCGACATTGATGCTGCAACGACGGGAAGAACACCGGCGCAAACAGTTTGACCGTTTAACCAGACGAAGACCGGGTACACAGCGGACGCGCTTAGGTCGCGACGCGCCGTCGGGGCCACCTGGTTGAAACACACAGCTGGGCGCCTTGCCAGTTCTCTGGGCAGCCACTATCTCGCGCGCCCGTGGCCACCAGAGCCGTGTTTCCTTCCACTGTGAATACGAGGTGGACCAATGGGCCCTGACGGCGGCAAATCTCTCCGTGGGTTTCCCGGCGCAATTGAGCGCCATAGGGGCTGCCGACCAGCGCTCCCATCGCCACGCCAGGAAAAGGAGTAGGACATGATGTTGCTAGGCAACGGCCGACGGCGCAGCGGCGGTATCGCCGGCAGCCACGGGGAGTGGATCGGCGAGGCAGAACATCTCGTCGACCGGGCGCTGTACAACGTCTCTCACGGTCGCTTCGAACGCTCGCTGTCCGCACTGACGGCGTTCGGAGCGCTGTTCACCACGGCGGAAATCTATATCGAGCACTACAAGGCCAGCTTCGGTAACAAATGGATGTGGAGCCCAATCGTGGTGACCCCGCCAGTGGTCATCGCCGGGATCGGCGGCGTGTTCTCGCGGCGATGGGCCAAACTGTGGCTGCCGATCACCGCCGGCATCTACACCGCGAACGGACTGCTTGGCGAGTACCTGCACGCCCGTGGGGTCGCCCGCAAGCCGGGTGGCTGGAAGAACGCGTCCTACAACGTCCCGATGGGGCCGCCGATCGCGGCGCCCGGGTTGATGTGCATCGTCGGGGCGATGGGGCTGCTGGCGGCGGTCTTGCGCCGCGAAAGGTAGTCGACGATGGCCGATACCTCACGCCCTGACCATCTGCCGAACCTGCGCCCGGACCGTCAACCCCCGCACCCCTCCTGGCTGCCCAAACAGCGGCGCGGCACCACGCCGCAAATGATCGGGCGATACCCCGACTATGACGTGCTCGAGACCGTCGGCTCGTGGGACGAGGCCACCAAGAAGGTGGTGCTGGCCCGGCTGGAACCGCCGGGCCCGCTGCGGTTCTTCACCGCGGAAGAGGAGCCGTGCCTGCGCGCATTGTGTGACACGGTGCTGGCGCAGGACTGTGAGCCGCGGGTGCCGGTGGCCGAGTTCGTCGACAGCAAGCTCGCCGCCGGGCGGCTTGACGGCTACCAGTACGCCGACATGCCCGATGACCGCGACACGTGGCGGCTGGTGCTGCTTGGGCTCGACGAGACAGCCTCCAGTCGCTACGGCAAGGCCTCGTTCGCCGCCGCCGAGCCCGCCACGCGCGAGGCGATCATCGACGAATTCGCTAAAGCGCGCCTGGACGGCGGAACGTGGGCGCGCCTCAACGTCAAGCGCGCCTGGTCGGTGTGTATGCGGATGATCCTGTCCGGCTTCTACTCACACCCCTGGGCGTGGAACGAGATCGGGTTCGGTGGCCCGGCCTACCCGCGCGGATTCATGCGCCTCGGTGGCCCCACCGGGTCAGCCGCCGCACGCGAACCGTTCGAGACCCGCGGCGCGACCGACGAGGACCCGGTCCACGTGGTCGAAGGCGGTGAGGCGTGATGGGCGACCTGCTGCGTGGTCTGCTCAAGGGCGCGATCGGGCCGGCCGACAACGATTCGCGGTTCCTGCTCGACGTGCATTCGCGCGACCTGCCCGGCGAAAAGACCATGCGCCGCTACCGCGACGACGACGAGGTCGACCTTGTCGTCGTCGGTGCCGGTGCCGGTGGCTCGGTGCTCGCCCAACGCTTGGCCCGCGCGGGCTGGCGCATCGTGATTCTGGAGGCGGGTCCGTTCTGGCACCCTGACGAGGACTGGGTTTCCGACGAGGCCGGCTCCCACGACCTGTACTGGACGCAGAAGCGCATCATCGGCGGCGACGACCCAATCGAAATGGGCAAGAACAACTCCGGGCGCGGAGTCGGCGGTTCGATGGTCCACTACGCCGGCTACTGTCCGCGGTTTCATCCCAGCGACTTGCAGACCTACACCCTCGACGGGGTCGGAGCGGACTGGCCGATCCGCTACGAAGACATTCGCCGCCACTACGAGCGCATCGAGGCCGAGTTACCGGTGGCCGGTCAGAACTGGCCGTGGGGCTACCCACACCGCTATCCGTATTCCCCGCATCCGATCACGGGTGCGGCGGCGAAACTGTGGCAAGGCGCGCTCAAGCTCGGCATCGAGATGCGGGTCGGACCGGTCGGCATCGTGAACGGCACCTTCGGTAACCGCCCGCACTGCATTTACCGCGGGTACTGCCTGCAGGGCTGCAAGGTCAACGCCAAGGCCAGCCCGTATGTAACCCACCTGCCCGATGCGCTGGCCCACGGCGTGGAGGTCCGCTCGAACAGCATGGCCGCCCGCGTCGAACTCGACGACACCGGCGCCGCCCGCGGGGTGGTCTACTACGACGAGGCCGGCGGCGCTGAACGTTTGCAACGGGCCAAGGTCGTCGCTATCGCCGGGTATTCCATCGAAACCCCACGCCTGCTGTTGAACTCGGTGAGCGAACGCTTCCCGAACGGGCTGGGCAACAACGACGATCAGGTCGGGCGCTATGTGATGGTGCAAGGCGCGACGCAGTCAGCGGGCCGGTGGCCTGAAGAGCTCCGGATGTACAAGGCGCCCCCGCCGGAGGTGTCCTCCGAAGATTTCTACGAAACCGACCCGTCTCGCGGATTCGCCCGCGGCTTTTCCATCCAGACCGTTTCGCCGCTACCCATCGGCTGGGCCGAACACGTGCTCGCCGACGGGCACTGGGGCCGCGCTCTGCGGGAGTACATGCGCGACTACAACCACTGGGCCACCATCGGCGTGCTCAACGAGCTGTTGCCGCAGCCGGACAACCGGGTGACGCTGGCCTCAGGGGCGGACGAGACCGACCCGTACGGCATCCCGGTGGCGCGGTTTGACTACAGCCTGTGCGGGAACGACAAGGCTAATATGGCCTACTCCACGAAGGTGATCGCGGACATTCTGCACGCGGCCGGCGCCCAGGACGTGCTGACCATCCGGCGCTTCGCCCACCTGATCGGCGGCGCCCGCATGGGGACCTGTCCGGACAATTCGGTGGTCGACGCGGACCACCGCGTTTGGGGCGTGCCGAACCTGTTTCTCGCCGACGGCTCGGTGTGTCCGACGCAGGGCTCGGCCAATCCGGCGTTGACGATCATGGCGTTAGCCTCACGGCTGGCCGAACGGTTGGCCGCCGGAAAGATCGACACCGGCACCGTCGGCGCCGGCCAAGCATCGAAGGCGCGGGCCGGTGGCTGACGAGACGATCGACGTCGAGGCAGCCTTCCCGCCGCGGGTGCTGCGCGAGTACGCGTTGCTCGCCGACGGGGAACGCGGCGCGTTGATCGGGCCCCAAGGCGAGGTCACCTGGATGTGCGCGCCTCGCTGGGATTCCGACGCCGTTTTCTCCAGCCTCATTGGCGGCGGCGGAATGTATGCGATCACTCCGACCGAGTCGCGCCACGTGTGGGGTGGTTTCTACGAGCCGGGCACTTTGATCTGGCATAACCGTTGGATCACGCACGGCGGCACCGTGGAATGCCGCGAGGCCCTGGCCTTCCCCGGCGATCCCGACCGGGTGGTGCTCCTGCGACGCATCATGGGCTGCCGCGGGACGGGACGGGTACGGGTGCTGCTGCAACCATGCGCCGGGTTCGGCCGCCACGGCTCCGGCCGGCTGGCCTTCCACGACGGAGTCTTCAGCGGCAGATCGGGGCCGCTGCACTGGCGGTGGCTGGGCGGCAGCGACGCCCGAACCGCGCGGTCGGCAAACGGCAAACGCGAGCTCCTCACGTGTGAGATCACCATCGGTGAGGGCCAGCATCACGATCTGGTGCTCGAGTTATCCGAACGCGCATTGCCCGATCAATCACCCGATCCGGACATCGCCTGGGACGCCACCGAGGCCGCCTGGCACCGCAGCATGCCCGAGCTGAACGGCACCATCGCCCCCCGCGACGCGCGTCACGCCTACGCGGTACTGCGCGGGCTGACCAGCGTATCCGGCGGCATGGTCGCCGCCGCCACGATGAGCCTGCCCGAACGCGCGCACACCAACAAGAACTACGACTACCGCTATGCGTGGATCCGGGACCAGGCCTATGCGGGGATGGGCGCCGCGGCGACCGGCGCGACCGAGCTGCTCGACCGGGCGGTCGAGTTCGTCGGTGCCCGGCTGCTCGAGGACGGCCCGAACCTCAGACCCGCCTACACCGTCACCGGTGGCCACGTGCCCGGTGAAGAAACCCTCGATCTGCCCGGCTACCCGGGCGGCACCGACAAAGTGGGCAACCACGTCAACCAGCAATTCCAGCTCGACGTCTTCGGCGAGGCCCTGCAACTGCTGGCCGCGGCCGGACGCGTCGACCGCCTCGACGCCGAAGGCTGGCGCGCCGTGCACACCGCTATCAGCGCAATCGAGAAGCGCTGGCGGGAGCCGGAAGCCGGGATGTGGGAACTCGACAACCAGCACTGGACCCAGTCTCGGCTGGCCTGCGTGGCCGGGCTTCGTCGTATCGCCGAGTTGGCCGCCGCGGGTCCCGAAATCGCCACATGCACTTCATTGGCCGACGCGATCCTGGCCGAAACCGCCGAAAGCAGCCTGCATCCGGCGGCCGGATACTGGCAACGCAGCCCACAGCACTCCCAAGTCGACGCAGCGCTGCTGCTGCCACCCGTCCGTGGCGCCCTGCCGGCCGCCGACCCCCGCACCCGCGCCACCCTCGAGGCCGTTCGTCAGCAGCTCACCGACGACGGGTTCGTCTACCGCTTCCGGCACGACGAGCGTGATCTCGGCGCCGCCGAGGGAGCCTTCGTGCTGTGCGGATTCATGATGGCTCTCGCCGAACACCAACAGGGCCACGGTCATTGCGCGATGCGCTGGTTCGAACGCAACCGCGCCGCCTGCGGGCCTCCGGGGCTGTTCTGCGAGGAATACGACGTCAGCCAGCGCCAACTTCGCGGCAACCTGCCCCAAGCCTTCGCGCACGCTTTGCTGCTCGAATGCACGGCCACCCTTGTCGAGGATGCAAGCCACTGACCAATGCGACGGCCCTCGACCGAACGAAAGGCAATATCTGATGACACAAAACGTGGTGATCACCGGAGCAAGCGCCGGCATCGGCCGCGCCACCGCACAGTTATTCGGAAAGCGTGGCGCGAATGTCGCCTTGGTCGCCCGTGGGGCTGCCGGCCTGCAGGGCGCAGCCCGCGACGTCGAATCCGGCGGCGGCAAGGCGCTGACCATCCCGACCGATGTCGCCGACTATTCGGCCGTCGTAGCCGCCGCCGACCAAGCCGAATCCGCATTCGGTCCCATCGACGTCTGGGTCAATGTCGCGTTCACCTCCGTCTTCGCGCCATTCAGCGAAATCACGGCCGACGAGTTCAAACGCGTCACCGAGGTGTCTTACCTCGGGTACGTCCACGGCACCATGGCGGCGCTGGCGAAAATGCGGCCCCGCGACCGCGGCACCATCGTGCAGGTCGGCTCGGCACTCAGCCAGCGATCCATCCCGCTGCAGTCGGCCTACTGCGGCGCCAAACACGCCATCAACGGGTTCACCGAATCGGTGCGTTGCGAACTGCTGCACGAGGGATCGAAGGTGCGGATCACCCTGGTGCAGATGCCCGCGGTCAACACCCCCCAGTTCTCCTGGGTGCTGTCCCGCCTGCCACGGCATCCGCAGCCGGTGCCACCGATCTACCAGCCCGAAGTCGCCGCCCACGGCGTCCTCTACGCCGCCGACCATCCGGAGCGCAAACAGTACTGGGTCGGCGACAGCACCATGGTCACGCTCCTTGCGCAAAAGTTCGTCGCACCGCTGCTCGACCGCTACCTGGGCCGCACCGGATACGACTCTCAGCAGACCGACGAGCGCGTTAATGGCGAGCACCCGAACAACCTCTGGCAGCCGGTCGACCAGGAGCCGGGCACCGACCACGGCGCCCACGGCGGATTCGACGACCAGTCTCATGCCCACAGCCCGCAACTGTGGGCGTCCCAGCATCCCGTCGTCAGCGGCACCAGCGCGCTGACTCTGGGGCTCGGGGCGCTGCTGGCGGCGCGCGGGGCGCTCCGGCGGGCGCGATGAACCTTGACGCGCGCATCGACGAGGTCACCGCGCAGGCATACGAAATCCCCACCGACGCACCGGAAGCCGACGGCACGTTGTCCTGGTCGTCGACCACGCTGGTGCTGGCCGAGGCGACGGCCGGCGGCCGCCGGGGAATCGGCTACACCTATGCCGACGGCGCGTGCCGCAACCTGATCACCGGGCCGCTCGCCGGCGTCGTCACCGGACACAGCGCACTCGACGTCACCGGCGTGTGGGAGTCGATGGTCAGGGCCATGCGTAACAACGGGCGCCCAGGCCTGGCGTCCTGCGCCATCTCAGCGATCGACACCGCGCTGTGGGACCTCAAGGGCAAGTTGCTCGACCTCCCGGTATGCCGACTGCTCGGCGTGGTGCACGCCGACGTACCGATCTATGGCAGCGGCGGCTTCACCACCTACGACGACCGCACCACCCGCGCCCAACTCGAACGCTGGGTCGAGGAGTGGAGAATCCCGCGCGTCAAAATCAAGATCGGCGAGTCATGGGGCTCTGACGAGCGACGTGATCTGGACCGGATAGCCCTGACGCGCAAGGTGATTGGCCCCGACACCGAATTGTATGTCGACGCCAACGGCGGCTACCGCCGCAAACAGGCGATCCGGGTAGCCCACGCCATGGCTGAGCACGACGTCACATGGTTTGAAGAACCCGTCTCGTCCGACGACCTCGCCGGACTACGGGAAGTCCGCGACCAGGTGACGCCGGACGTCGCGGCCGGTGAATACGGCTACGACCTGGCCTACTTCAACCGGATGCTCGGCGCTGAAGCAGTCGACTGCCTGCAAATCGACGTCACCCGCTGCGGCGGCATCTCCGACTGGTTGCGCGACGCGGCCGTGGCCGCCGCCTATAACGTCGACGTGTCCGGGCACTGCGCCCCCAACCTGCACGCCCACGTCGCCGCGGCGGTCCCCAACCTGCGGCACCTGGAGTACTTTCACGACCACCACCGCATCGAGCACATGCTCTTTGACGGCGCGCTGGCCCCCGACGGCGGCGCGCTGCGGCCAGACCTGCACCGGCCCGGGCTCGGACTCGAGTTCAAATATGGCGATGCCCAGCAGTTCCGGGTGGCCTGACCGGCTCGCACCGCGGTATGAGCGTGCCGGACAATGGGCACTAGAAACAATAGACTAGGGCAATGCTGCGGTTGGGCGGGAGAGGCGACGCACGATGGCGTTGAACTTCGAAGATGAAACTGTCCACGGTCCCGATGGGACGGGGAACGGTGACGGCTCGCGGGCGCCGTACGAGGCGCTGATGTCTGACGTAGTCGAGGAGCACGCGCTGGGCGCGGTCGATTTGGTCCTCGGTCTCGGCGAGCCGCAGACGGTCGGCAGGTTCCGGTTCTTCGTGGATGGCCAGCGCTGGGAGTGGTCGGATGCGGTGGCCCACATGCACGGCTACGAGCCGCGAGCGGTGGAGCCGACCACCGAACTGCTGCTGCAGCACAAGCACCCCGAAGACCGCGACCGCGTTGCGGCCGTTCTGGACCACGTGCTGCAGGGAAAGCCGTTCAGCAGTCGGCACCGCATCATCGATACCGCCGGACGTACCCGTTGCGTCGTTGTCGCGGGCGACCGGATGCTCGACGACACCGGTGCCCTGATCGGCACGTCTGGGTTCTACGTCGACGTCACCGACTCCATGCACTCCGACATCACCAACGTGCTGTCGGCGGTGGCCGACGCCCGCGCACGCATCGAGCAGGCGAAGGGCGTGCTGATGGCCGCCTACGGCATCTCCGCGGAGCGCGCCTTCGACATCCTGGTGTGGCGTTCCCAGGAAACCAACCTCAAACTGCGTGACCTGGCTGCCCGCTTCCTGGAAGCCGTGGCCGGCAAGTCCTCGCCGGACACGCGGACCCACGTCGACCAGGCGCTGCTGACACTCGAATAATTGGCCGGTGGCGCACCTACTGGGAGCCGAGGCCGTACACCTCGAATACCCGACTCAAGTGGTATTCGAGTCAGTCACGCTCGGGGTGAACGACGGCGCACGCATCGGCATTGTCGGGCGAAACGGAGACGGCAAGTCCAGCCTGTTGGGTCTGCTGACCGGTCAACTACAGCCCGACTCGGGGCGGGTCACCCGGCGCAGCGGGTTGCGGGTCGGCGCGCTGAGCCAGGCGGACATTCTCGACTCGGATCACACCGTGGGCTGGACGCTCGTCGGCGACCAACCCGAACACCAGTGGGCCGGTGATCCGCGCGTTCGCGACGTGGTCGCCGGGCTGGCGTCCGACATCGCCTGGGATGCAACGATTGCCACGCTCAGCGGCGGCCAGCGCCGACGGGTGCAGCTGGCCGCGTTGCTGGTGGACGAATGGGACGTCATCGCGCTCGACGAGCCCACCAACCATCTGGACATCGAAGGCATCACCTGGCTCGCCGGCCACCTGAAGCAACGCTGGGCGCGCAACACCGGCGGGCTCCTGTTGGTAACGCACGACCGCTGGTTTCTCGACGAAGTCGCCACCACGACGTGGGAGGTGCACGACGGGATCGTCGAACCGTTCGAAGGCGGGTACGCGGCTTACGTGCTGCAGCGCGTCGAGCGTGACCGGCTGGCCGCCGCAGCCGAAGGCAAGCGGCAAAACCTGATGCGCAAGGAACTTGCCTGGTTACGTCGCGGCGCACCGGCGCGGACCTCAAAGCCCAAGTTCCGGATCGAGGCCGCGAACCAACTGATCGCCGACGTGCCGCCGCTGCGCAACAACGTCGAGTTGGCCAAACTGGCGACCGCTCGGCTCGGAAAGGACGTCATCGATCTGCTGGACGTGTCGGTCTCGTACCCGCCTTTTGGAGGCCGCCCGGTGCTGCGCGATATCGAATGGCGCATCGCCCCGGGAGAACGTACCGGCATCGTGGGAGCCAACGGGGCCGGGAAGTCGACCCTGCTGGGATTGATCGCCGGCACCGTTCAGCCAGACGCCGGACGCGTCAAGCGGGGCAAGACGGTTCGGCTGGCGGTACTCGACCAGCAGGGCGTTGGGTTGGCCGCACTCGCCGGTGACCGGATCGCCGATGTGCTGGGCAGACTGCGCGACGGCTATCAGGTCGACGGCCGTGAGGTCACACCGGCGCAGGTGCTGGAGCGACTCGGCTTCGACCGCGGCCAGCTGTCCGCGCGACTCGCTGATCTCTCCGGCGGCCAGCGACGGCGTCTGCAGCTGATGCTCACACTGTTATCCGAGCCCAACGTGTTGCTCCTGGACGAGCCGACCAACGACGTCGACACCGACATGCTGACCGCTATGGAGGACTTGCTCGACTCCTGGGCGGGCACCTTGATCGTTGTCTCGCATGACCGATATCTGCTCGAACGGGTCACCGATCAGCAATACGCGATTATCGACGGCCGGTTGCGGCATCTGCCCGGGGGCATCGACGAATATCTGCGACTGGCCACCCAGTCCACGGGCACCGCCGAACCGCTCCGGGCGACCCCCAAACCCGAGGCGATGTCCGGCGCGCAACGCCGCGCCGCCGAGAAGGAGCTGGCCTCGGTCGACCGCCAGCTCGCCCGGCTGGCCGATCGGATTGCGGCCAAACACGTCGAACTCGCCGACCATGACCAGTCCGATCACGTCGGCATCACCCGGCTGACCGGAGAGTTACGCGCCCTCGAGGACGAGGTCGACACGCTGGAGAGCCGGTGGCTAGAGCTCTCGGAAATGGTCGAGTGATTCCGATGAGGACGCAACCGCACCGACCTGTTCCCTATCTGCCCGGAGAAGCGTTGCTCGCCCTGTACCGGCGCCGGGGTGCGGTGATCAATTCCGGCGTCGGCCGCCACGGCTACACCTATCTGCTGGGGCCCGAGGCGAACAAGTTCGTGTTTGCCAATGCCGATGCGTTCAGCTGGGCGCAGACGTTTGAGAGCCTGGCTCTCGTCGA
Organism: uncultured Actinomycetota bacterium; assembly: GCA_963784665.1. Lineage (GTDB taxonomy): Bacteria > Actinomycetota > Actinomycetes > Mycobacteriales > Mycobacteriaceae > Mycobacterium. Next base: position 360,771 of record CAWASA010000005.1, on the reverse strand, counting down.
CGGGCCCACCGCGCTGATCGTCAGCGACGGGGACGACCACCGCCGTCGCCGCAGTGTGGTGGCGCCGGGGCTACGCCACCGGCAGATCCAGGACTACGTGCAGACCATGGTCTCCACCATCGACAGCGTCATCGACGGCTGGCGACCGGGACAGCGGCTGGACATCTACCGGCAGTGCCGCTCCGCGGTCCGGCGCAGCACCGCCGAGAGCCTGTTCGGCCCGCGCTTGGCGATGCACTCCGACTTCCTCGGGGAGCAACTCCAACCCTTGCTGGACCTGACCCACCAGCTGCCCCAGGTGGCGGCGCTGCAGCGGCACCTCAACTCCCCCGGATGGCGACGGGCGATGGCCGCCCGAAAGCGCCTCAACGACTTCATCGACGCCCAGATCGCCGACGCCCGCGCTGCGCCCAGACCCGACGACCACATGATGACCATGTTGATCAACGGTCGCGGCGAAGAGGGGTATGAGTTGAGCGACAATGAGATTCGTGATTCCATCATTTCGCTTATCACCGCCGGCTACGAGACCACCAGCGGTGCGCTGGCCTGGGCGATCTACGCGTTACTGACCCTGCCGGGCGCGTGGGACAACGCCGCCGACGAAGTTCGCCGCGTACTCGGCGAGCGGCCGCCGCGCACCTGGGTTTGGGCCGACCTCGATGCGCTGACCTACCTCAACGGCGTCGTCCATGAGACGCTTCGGCTGTACCCACCCGGCGTGATCTCGGCCCGCAGGGTGATGCGTGACCTCTGGTTCGACGGGCGCCGTATCCGCGCCGGACGATTGCTGATCTTCAGCGCGTATGTCACCCACCGGCTGCCTGAGTTGTGGCCGGACCCAAGAGAGTTCCGGCCGGCACGCTGGGATCCGGGATCAGCCGATTACCGCAAGCCCGCACCGCATGAGTTCATCCCGTTCAGCGGCGGGTTGCACCGCTGTATCGGGGCAGTCATGGCCACGACCGAGATGACGGTCATGCTTGCGCGGCTGGTCGCCCGAACGAAGCTACGATTGCCCGCTCAGCGAATCCGCGCCGCCAACCTCGCCGCACTGAGCCCGAAGCCGGGCCTGGTCGTCGAAATCGCCGACTCAGTGCCAGCGCAGTAGCACGAGTTCGGAGGAGAATCCGGGACCCATCGCGACGATCAGGCCGAAGCTGCCACTGGCCGGCGGTTTGGCGATCGTGTCGCGCAGGACGTGTAGCACCGAGGCCGACGAGAGATTGGCGATCTCGCCGAGCGAGCGCCAGGTCAACTCGAGCGCCTCCGGGGGCAGGTCGAGGCTCTTGCCGATCGCATCGATCACCTTGGGACCGCCCGGATGGGCCACCCAGGCTTCGATGTCGTCCCGGGTCAACCCGTGTCCGCTGAGGAACCGATCGACGTCGTCGGCCAGGTGCCGCTCGATCACCGTGGCGAGCTCCGGGGAGAACACGGGCTGAAGGCCGGCGGGACCGACGTTCCAGGCCATGATGTGCAGCGATTCCGGGTAGAGGCGGCTGCGCGAATCGACGATGTCGGGCCCGCTGGGCCGTACCTGCCGGTCTTGTTCGGCGCGACGGTCGCCGACAGCGACCACCGCGGCCGCCCCATCGCCGAACATCGCGGTCGCGACCAGCCCCGACACGGTCGGCTTGACCGTGGGGAAGGTCAGCGAGCAAAGCTCGACCGACACCAGGACCGCGACGCCGTCGGGCGCACCCCGCAGATAGTTGTGCAACGAGGCCACCCCCGCAGCGCCGGCCGCACAGCCCAGGCCGAACAGCGGCATGCGGCGCACATCCGGGCGCAGGCCAAGCCGTCCGGCGATCCGGGCATCCAGCGACGGCACCGCAACGCCGGTGACGGTCGTGGTAGCGATCATGTCGATGTCTTTGGGCTGCAGCCCCGCCTCGTCAAGAGCGCCCAGCAACGCCTCGCAGCCGAGGTCGACGGCGTTTTCGATGAAGATCTCGTTCGTCTCGCTGAAGTCGGTCAGCGAGGGGTATTGCTCGAGGGGCAGTACTAGGTGGCGGCTGTTGACCTTTGCGCCGGCGTGCAGACGCCGGACGATCTCCTCGTGCTCCTTCAATACTGGGAACTCGACGAATTGGTCGGTAATCTCGCTCTGGCTGTAACGGTGCGGTGGCAATGCACCGAACACACCTGCGATAACGCTCATATTTAGCCTCTGCTGAAAACGATTCCCCCTATTGCCCGAAAGTTTATGCGTTCTTGTGCGGGCCCGCAAAGATACGACTATTCAACATGTGTCGGATACGAGCGGGAGGAAGGACGCGTAACCATGTCCGCCAGTACGGATTTCGTCATTCAGCATCATCCGCTTTGTCGGACTCCAACGCCATAGCGATTAACGCATCGGGGCTTAACGAGTCGATAATGTCACTACTGACGTCTGGATCGGCAAGCGGTATTTCGGACTCGCCCGCCAGCAGCAATAGTTTGTCGAGCAATCCGGTTCGTCGAAGTTCGCGCAGCGGAATTTTTCTCAGCAAAGTCCAGATCTTCTCGTCGTCGGAATCTTCGCGGTCGTCGTACAGCAGTTGATGACGCAGGTGATCGGCCAGCGCTGAAGGAGTGGGAAAGTCGAATATCAGGGTGCGCGACAACGCCAACCCGGTAGCGACTTTGAGACGGTTGCGAAGTTCGACACCGGTGAGTGATTCAAAGCCGATGTCGGAAAAGGCGCGCTCGACATCGATGTCACGACTGCTCGAATGCCCCAACACGGTCGCCGCATGCGCGCACACCAATTCCACCAGCTGGCGGTGCTGCTCCTCGGGGGCCAGTGCTTGCAGCTGCTCAGCCAGGTCCGCCGTCCGGCTCATTAACGGAGCCGGCGTGTCTGCGCCCGATCCCAGCCAAAACCGCTGCCGGGCAAAGCCATACGTCGGCAGCTCGACTCGGCGGCCACCAGGGCCGGAAAGAACGGACGGCCAATCGACCGCCGCGCCGTTGGCAAACAGTTGCCCGGCCGCGGTCAGCAGCGCGTCGATTTCGGACCCGTCCCTGGCCAGCGTTGCCACCGCGGCGGCGTGCTCGGTGCTCAGCGACTGCTCCACCGCCGCGCCCAAGCCGGCAGCGGGGCCTACCTCGACAAACACGTTGGCCCCCAGCGACTCCGCCAACCGCACACCGTCGACAAACCGCACCGGTTGGCGCACGTGCTCAACCCAATACCGTGCCGAACCGTAATCAGCACCGGCCAGCTGCCCTGTCAGGTTGGACACCAGGCCAATCCGCGGTTCACCGGCCTTTATTTCGGCGACCACGCGGGCAAATCCCTCGATCATGGGCTCTACCAACACCGAATGAAACGCGTGCGACACCGCCAGCCGATGCACCCGCGCCCCCTGCTGTGCCAACCGGTCAGCGAGAGCGCCCACTGGGGCCTCGGCACCCGAAATCACCACGGAATTCTCGGCATTGACCGCCGCGATCGCGACACCATCGGTGAGTAACGGGGTGACCTCGTCCTCGCTGGCGGCCACCGCGATCATCACGCCGCCGGCGGGCAGCCCCGCCATCAAGCGGCCCCGGGCCGCCACGAGCCGCGCGGCATCGTCAAGCGTGAGCACACCTGCGATGTGCGCCGCGGTGATCTCGCCCACCGAATGGCCCATCACCAGATCGGGTTCAATTCCCCAGGCTTGCAGCAACGCCGTCAATGCCACCTCGATGACAAACAGCGCCGGCTGGGAAAACTCGGTATTTGCCAGCAGCTCCGGGTCGAGACCCCAGATCACGTCGCGCAAACCCGAGCGCAGATGGGCGCCCAACGCATCGACGGCTTCATCGAATACCCGGGCGAATACCGGAAACCGGTCGTAGAGCTGCTGCCCCATCCCCAACCATTGGGAGCCTTGGCCGGGAAACACGAACACCGTCTTGCCGGTTGATCTGGCCCGGCCGGCCACCGCGCCCGGATCGCCGGCGGCCAACCGCGCCAAACTCAGTGTGAGAGCTTGACGATCGCTGCCCACCAGCACCGCACGATGCTCGAAGACCGAACGCGTGGTGGCCAGCGACCACGCCACCTCCGTCACCGTTAGATCTTCCTCGGCGGCCACGTGGGCCGCCAACCTCGCGGCCTGGTTGGTCAAGGCTTGCTCCGAACGCGCCGACAGCACCCATGCCACCGGAGCGTCCTGTTGGGGTTCGGCCACAGCACTTTCCGGCTGTGCAGGCGCCTCCTCGAGGATCACATGCGCATTCGTCCCGCCCATCCCGAACGACGACACCCCGGCCCGCCGCGGCCGGTCTTGCACTGGCCAGGCCGTTTGCGTGGTATTGACCTGCAGTCCGTAGCTTTTCAGGTTATTGCCAGGTGCCGAGCTATCGTAATTGAGACTTGGTGGGATCATGCCGTTTTCGATCGTCAGTACTGCTTTGAGCAGGCCCGCGATTCCCGCGGCGCTTCCGGTGTGGCCGATGTTGGTTTTCACCGATCCCACGCGTACCGGACGCTGTTGGCGCTCGGCGAATATTTCACCCAGCGCCCTCGCCTCCACCGGGTCGCCGACTTCGGTTCCGGTGCCATGCGCCTCGACGTAGTCGATGTCGTCCCCGCCGAGGCCGGCGCACGCGAGCGCACGGCGGATGACGTCGACTTGTCCCGAAACCGAGGGCACGGTCTGGCCGGCGGAGCTGTGTCCGGCATTGCCGACCGCGCTCCCCCGGATGACGGCGCGGATTCTGTTTCCGTCCTCGAGGGCGGCACTCAACGGCTTCAACAGCACCATGCCGGCACCTTCGGCCCGCACGTAGCCATCCGCGCGGCCATCGAATGCGTAGGTATGACCCGATGTCGACATCGCGCCGAATTCTTTTTCGAGCATCGCGGTTTCGTCTGCCAGGTTGAGGTGGATCCCCCCGGCTATCGCCAGCTGCGACTCGCCCGCGTGCAGGCTTTCGAGGGCTAGGTGCACCGCGACCAGTGAAGACGATTGGCCGGAATCGACGATCATGCTCGAGCCGTGCAACCCGAGCGCATAGGAGATCCTGTTGGCGATCATTCCGCGGCTGATCCCGCCGAACGAGTGATGATCGAGGTTGTCCGCGCCATCGCGAAGCGTCAGGACGGCGTAGTCGTCGGTCATGGCTCCGAGGTAAATCGAAACCTGTTCGCCACGCAGGGTTTTCGGCACCAGGAAGGCGTCTTCGAAGAGTTCCCACGCCAATTCGAGCGCCAGCCGCTGGCGCGGGTCCATCGCGGAGGCTTCGCGGGGCGATAGGTTGAAAAAGTCCGCGTCGAACTCGGCGATATTGCCGGGTAACTCGGTCACTTCCAGCCCGTCACGAACGACATGCCAGAGCTCACGCGGGGTGGCGGCGCCGGGCAACCTGCAGGCGAGGCCGATGATTGCTACGTCCGTGGGTGACACAACATCCTCAACTGGTTGCGGGCATTAGGGGCCGAGATCGTCTTCGAGGATGGCGAAGAGTTCGCGTTCGGTGGCGGTCGTGATGTCGTCGTCGATAGCGTGCGCGTCGTTGGGCGTTAGCGGTGGTGGGGTTTCGAGCTCGCTCAAGATGGCTTGGATGCGGGCAACCAGGCGGGTTTTGTCGTCCGGCGTCCAATTGGGTTGGTTAACCAGTGTTTGCAGTTCGCGGGCGATGTCGTTGAAGCGAGCCAGCTGGTCGGGCTCGCCGGCGGGAGCACCCGTCGTCACGGAGCTGAGTTGTTCGTCGACGTGTTCGGCCAGCGCCGCCGGCGTGGGAAAGTCGAAGATCAGGCTGGGCGAAAGGGTAAGCCCGGTAGCAGTTTTGATGCGGTTGCGCAGTTCCACTGCGGTCAGCGAGTCGAAACCGAGGTCTTGGAATGGCAGCTGAGCCTCGATATCGGCGTTCGACCTGCCCAAAACGGTTGCGGCGTTGGTGCACACCAACTCCACCAACTGGTGGTGACGCTGCTCGGGACTCAGTCCCTGCAGCCGGGTGGCCAACCCCGACGTCGACACCGCTCCGGTGGTATCACTGATGAGTCGCCGTCCCGGGCGGGCGACCAGGTCGCGGAGCACTGGCGGCACGGCGCCGCTTGCGCCCAGCCCCGCCGCGTCGATGCGGGCGGCCACCAGCAGCGCGCGATCGGCCAGCATGGCCTCGTCGAACAGCTGTAGCGCATGGGGGGTGGATAGCGGTGCCAGCCCGCCCCGGCTCATGCGGGCTTTGTCGCGATCGCTGAGGTGTTGGGTCATGCCGCTGGCCTGTTCCCACAGTCCCCAGGCCACCGACAACCCCGGCAGGCCCTGTGCACGGCGATAGACGGCCAAGCCGTCAAGGAAGCTGTTCGCCGCCGCATAGTTGCCCTGGCCCGGGGAACCCACAATGCCGGCCATCGACGAGAACATCACGAACGCCGACAAATCCATACCCCGGGTGAGCTCATGCAGGTTCCAGGCGCCGTCGACCTTGGCCCGCAACACCGTATCCACCCGATCCGGCGTCAACGACGCGATCAGCCCGTCATCAATCACCCCGGCAGCATGGAACACCCCTTTGAGGGGATATTGGTCCGGCAACTGGGCAAGCAGCCCCACCACCGCATCCCGATCGCTCACGTCGCACGCCACCACCGACACCTCGGCCCCGCCGCCTTTGAGCTCATCCACCAGCTCCGCCACACCGTCACCGGCAGCGCCGCTGCGGCTGACCAACACCACATGGGCAACCCCATAACGCGCCACCAAATGCGCGGCCACCGCTGAACCGGCCATCCCGGTGCCCCCGGTGATCACCACGCTGCCGCCGGCCAGACCACCACCCGAACTCGCCAGCACCGGATCATCCGGACCATCGGGCAAGGTCAGCACCACCTTGCCGATCTGACGGGCCTGACTGACAAACCGATACGCCGCCGACGCGCACCGCACGTCAAACGTCTTGATCGGCAACGGCTTCAACACGCCTGCGTCAAACAGTCCGATCAACTCGGACAACATCGATGCGATGTGGTCCGGGCCGGCTTCCATCAGGTCGAATGCCCGATATCTCACGCCGGGGTGTTGCTCCGCCACCGCCTCGGGGTCACGAAGGTCGGTCTTGCCCATCTCGACGAAGCGCCCGCCGCCGGCCAACAACCGCAACGAGGCGTCGAGGAACTCCCCGGCCAGCGAGTTGAGCACCACATCGACCCCGGCGCCGCCGGTGGTCGCCAAAAACTTCTCCTCGAACTCCAGGGTCCGGGTATCGCCGATGTGGTCGTCGTCAAAGCCCATCGCGCGCAATGTGTCCCATTTACCGCGGCTGGCCGTGGCGAACACCTCCGCCCCCCAATGCCGGGCCAGCTGCACCGCCGCCATCCCCACCCCGCCGGTGGCGGCATGCACCAAGACCCGCTCACCGGCCTTGACACCGGCCAACACCGACAACCCGTACAAGGCGGTCAAGAACACCACCGGCACACTGGCGGCCTGTGCCAACGACCATCCCGCCGGCACCGCGGTCACCAACCGCGCATCCACCACCGCCTCAGAACCGACGACCCCTAACAAGCCCAGCACCGGATCACCAACGCCGAGTCCGGTCACGCCGGGGCCAACCTCGAGCACCACGCCCGCGCCCTCAGCCCCGAGCTCGCCGCCGCCGGGATACATCCCCAACGCCACCAGCACATCCCGGAAATTCACCCCGACCGCGGCCACCGCAACCCGCACCTGCCCGGCAGCCAGCTCTGTCGGCCCTGCCGGGGCGACCACCACGTCTTCCAATGTGCCGCCACCGCCCGCGGCCAGTCGCCATCCGCTGGCCGGCAACTCGAGCACCGCTCCGGCCCCTACCGCACCCAGTCGAGCCGCGTGCGCGACTCCGGAGCGCACCACCAATTGCGGCTCACCACAAGCGATGACCTCGGCAACGTCTAATGATCCGTCCGAATCGATCAGCACCACGCGACCCGGCTGCTCGGCCTGCGCAGAACGCGCCAATCCCCAAACCGCCGCGCCCGCCAGATCGGTGACGTCCTCACCGGCCAACCCCACGGCACCATGAGTCACTACGACGAACAGCCCCGAGTCGTCACCGGCCAGCCACGACTGCAACACGCCCAACGCTTCATGGGCGGCCGCATACACCGACCCGACCGCATCACCGGCTCCGGAACTCGGCTCCCACACCGTCACGCTCTCAGCGGTAATAGCATTGGGCTCCAAGGAAACCGGAGACCATACGACTTCGTACAGTCCACCGCCGCCACCCGCAGCGGCCGCCAACGCGGCCGACAGCGCGCCGATCGAGATCGGACGAACCACCAACTCGCGCACCGACAAGACCGGCAGGCCCGTCCCGTCGGCCAAGTCCACCGACACCGCCCCGGTGCCGGCCGGCGCTATGCGGACCCGGACCCGTGACGCCCCGGCAGCATGCAGACAGACTCCTTGCCAGGAGAACGGCAGCATCGTCGAATCGCCACCCTCGGCAATCCCCCAGGCATGCAACGCGGCATCCAGCACGACGGGATGAATCCCAAAGCCGCCCATTGTCACACCCTCGCCGGCAGACACTTCGGCAAAGACCTCTTGCCCTCGCCGCCACAGCGTCCGAAGACCGCGAAATGCGGGCCCATAGTCATAGCCCCGTGCTGCCAGGACCTCGTAGACGTCGCCGGCATCGACCACAGAGGCCCCGACGGGCGGCCACACCGACAAGTCCGCGGCGGGTTCGGGCTGCACGCCACTCAACGCGCCCTGCGCGTGCAGCACCCAGACCGAATCCGGGGCCGCACCACGCGAATACACCCACACGGCTCGAGAACCCGACTCCCCCGCGGCGTCCACCACGACTTGCACGCGGGCTGCGCCACCCGGCGGCAACACCAACGGGGCCAACAACGTCAGCTCATCCACCACGGAACAGCCGACCTCGTCGCCGGCCCGCAATGCCAACTCCACGAACCCGGCGCCGGGGAACAACACCACGCCGTCGACGACGTGATCCGCCAGCCAGGGCGATCCGCCCACGGACAACGAGCCCGTCAGCACCACGCCGCCCGAGTCGGGCCGTTCCACCACCGCGCCCAGCAACGGATGCGCGGCCCGCGCCAACCCGAGACCGCTCACGTTGCCCGATCCCACCGCTGTGATGGGTAGCCAGAACCGCTGCCGGATGAACCCATACGTCGGTAGGTCGACCCGGCGCCCGTCCCCCACCGCCGCCGGCCAATCCACTCCGACACCGATGGTGAACAAATGCCCGAGCGCGGCCAACGCCGACTCCGCTTCGGGGCGATCTTTGGCCAGCGTGACCACCGATGTCGCCTGCTCGGTGATCAACGACTGCTCCACGGCAGCGGTGAGACCGCGACCCGGACCGACCTCCACGAAAACCCGGGCGCCCAACGACTCGGCGGCCCGCACCCCGTCGGCGAAACGTACCGGCTGACGCACGTGCTCGACCCAGTATTGCGGCGACCCGTAGCCCGGACCGGCCAATTGTCCAGTCAGGTTGGACACCAACCCTATTCGCGGCGGGGAGGCCGAAACTCCGGCCACCAGCCGAGTGAACTCCTCCAGCATCGGCTCCGTGAGCGAGGAATGAAACGCGTGCGAAACCGCCAGTCGGTGTACCCGCCGGCCCCGCTGCGCCAGCCCGTCGGCCACCGCGGTGACCGCGGCCTCGGCACCCGAAATCACCACAGCGTTGGGAGCATTGACCGCGGCGAGATTCACCTCTGCGGTCAATAACGGCGATACTTCCGCTTCGCTGGCGGCTACCGCGACCATCGCGCCACCCGGCGGCAACGCCGCCATCAACCGGCCGCGCCCCGCGACAACTTTGGCCGCATCCGAAAGCGGCAGCACGCCCGCCACGTAGGCCGCGGTGATCTCGCCCACGGAATGACCCGTCACCACGTCGGGTAGCACGCCCCAGTGCTGGAGCAACGCCGCCAACGCCACTTCGACGGCAAACAGCGCCGGCTGCGCGAACTCGGTACTCTGCAACAGCGCGGCATCGTTGCCCCAGATCACCTGCCGCAGTGGGAACCGCAGATGCGGATCCAACGCGGCTACCGCCTCGTCAAATGCCCGCGCAAACTCCGGGAAACGCACGTAGAGCTGCTGACCCATTCCCAGCCACTGCGACCCCTGGCCGGGAAAGACGAACACCGTCTTACCCGCCGAGCGGACCCGCCCTGCCACCACGCCCGCGCCCGGCTCACCGACGGCTAGCTCGATCAACCCCTCCACCAAGCGGTCCCGGTCCGCGCCCACCACCACGGCCCGGTGGTCAAACACCGCCCGCGTCGTCACCAAGGACCACGCCACATCCACCGGGCTCAGATCCGCGTTGCCGGACACATGCGCAAGCAACCGCTTGGCCTGGTTGGCCAGCGCCTGCTCCGAGCGAGCCGACAGCACCCACGCCGTCTCCCTCGTATTCGGTTCAGCCGCGACGCTTTCGCCTTCCGGAATCGGTGGCTGTTCGATGATCACGTGCGCGTTCGTCCCGCTGATCCCGAACGACGACACCCCCGCCCGGCGCGGCCCATCCCCGCTCGGCCACGCTCGCGATTCGGTCAACAACGACACCGCTCCCGCCGACCAATCCACATGCGGCGTGGGCACATCCACGTGCAACGTCTGCGGTAGGACCTCGTGCTGGATCGCCTGGATCATCTTGATGACTCCGGCCACGCCCGCGGCGGCCGAGGTGTGACCGATGTTGGATTTGATCGACCCCAACCACAGCGGACGCTCCGCCGGCCGATCCTGGCCATAAGTCGCCAACAGCGCTTGCGCCTCGATCGGATCCCCCAGCACGGTTCCCGTGCCGTGCCCCTCGACCACGTCGACATCCGCGGCCGTCAATCCCGCGCTGGCCAGCGCCGTGCGGATAACGCGTTGCTGGGAGGGCCCGTTCGGGGCGGTCAATCCGTTGGAGGCGCCATCCTGATTGACGGCGGTACCACGCACCAGCGCCAACACCGGGTGCCCCGCTCGTCGCGCGTCGGCCAGGCGCTCCACCACCAGGACTCCCGCGCCCTCCGACCATGCGGTCCCGTCGGCGCACCCGGCATACACCTTGCACCGGCCATCGGCGGCCAGCGCCCGCTGACGGCTGAATTCGACAAATGCGGCGGGCGTGGCCATTACCGTGACGCCACCGACCAGGGCCAGGTCGCATTCGCCCGACCGCAGCGACTGCGCGGCCAAATGCAATGCCACCAACGACGACGAGCACGCCGTATCCACCGACACCGCCGGGCCTTCCAAGCCCAGTACGTACGACACCCGGCCCGAGGCCACGCTCAACGTCGAGCCGGTGAGCCCGTAGCCCTCCAGCTCGCCTTCCACCTGGCCGCCGTAGCCGGCATGGATCACACCCGCGAACACACCCGTCGCCGAACCGCGCAACCCTAACGGGTCAATTCCAGTACGCTCCAGGGCTTCCCATGACAACTCCAGCATCAACCGCTGCTGTGGATCCATCGCCAGCGCCTCGCTGGGGCCGACACCGAAAAACCCGGCATCGAAATCGCCCGCGTCGGCGAGAAACGACCCCTGGCGTACGTACATTTTGCCTGGGGCATCGGGGTCGGGATCGAACAATCCTGCTACGTCCCAGCCCCGGTCCGCGGGAAAGTCCGACACGGCATCGCGGCCCTCAATCACCATCTTCCACAAGGCCTCCGGCGAATCCACTCCGCCCGGATACCGGCACGCCATCCCCACCACCGCCACCGGCTCGGACAGCTTGCCCTCCAGCTCCGCCACGCGCCGCCGCGTGCGCCGCAGATCTGCGGTGAGCCGCTTCAGATAATCAAGATGTTTGTCGGTGTCCGACACTGGCGCTCCTTGGCGTCTTACGAGCCGAGTTCTTCGTCGAGGATGGCGAAGAGTTGGCTTTCGGTGGCAGTGTGGATGTCCTCGTCATCGGCTTCCTGCTGGTCGTGCGGATCCAGGTGGGCGCTGAGTGTGGTCAGCAGGGTCTGGATGCGGGTGGTGAAGTGCGGCTTGTCTTCGGGCTGCCAGTCGGGTTGGTTCAGCAGCGTTTGCAGCTCCCGGGTGATGTCGTTGAAGCGGGCCATCAGGTTGGGCTGCTCGGCGGCAGTCGTGGGGACCACCAGCCGGGTGTCGAGGTGCTCCGCCACGACGATCGGCGTGGGATAGTCGAAGATCAGCGTCGGTGAAAGGGTAAGTCCGGTCGCGGTTTTGAGGCGGTTACGCAGCTCGACGGCGGTCAGCGAGTCGAAACCGAGGTCTTGAAAAACGCTTCCGGCGTTGATATCTCCGGCGTTGGGGCGGCCCAGCACGGTAGCGGCGTTGCGGCAGACCAGGTCCACCAGTTCGCTGTGTCGCTGCTCGGCGGAGAGGCCCTGCAGGCGGGCGACGAGGCTGGTCATCGAGGCGGAGGTGGTGTCGGTCTCGTCGATGACACGTCGGATCGGGCGGGCGACCAGCTGACTCAGCAGCCGAGGCACCGAGGCACCGTTGTCCGCCAGTGCACCGGGGTCTATGCGGGCGGCCACCATCATGGGACGCTCGGCCAGCATCGCGGTATCGAATAGTCGCAGTGCCTGCTCAGTTGCCATGGGTGCGAGCCCGATTCGGTTCATGCGGGCTTTGTCGCGCTCGTCGAGGTGTCGGGTCATGCCGCTGGCTTGTTCCCATAGTCCCCAGGCCACCGACAATCCCGCCAGGCCCTGTGCACGCCGGTAGGCGGCCAACTGGTCAAGGAAGCTGTTCGCCGCCGCGTAGTTGCCCTGGCCTGGGGAACCCACGATCCCGGCCATCGACGAGAACATCACGAACGCCGACAAGTCCATACCCCGGGTGAGCTCGTGCAGGTTCCAGGCGCCGTCGACCTTGGCCCGCAACACCGTATCCACCCGCTGCGGGGTCAACGACGCGATCAGCCCGTCATCGAGAACCCCAGCGGCATGGAACACGCCCTTCAGCGGATATTGCGCAGGCAGCTGTGCGATCAACGCCGCCAATGCATCGCGATCGGCCACATCGCAGGCCACCACCGACACCTCGGCCCCGGCGTCGTCGAGCCGGTCCACCAATTCCGCCACACCCTCGCCAGCGGCGCCGCTGCGGCTGACCAGCACCACATGGGCGACCCCGTAGCGGGCCACCAGATGGGCGGCCACGGCCGAGCCGGCCATCCCGGTGCCTCCGGTGATCAGCACGCTGCCGCCGGCCAGACCTCCGCCCGAACCCGTGAGCACCGCGTTGCCGGGACCATCGGGGATAGTGAGGACTACCTTGCCGGTGTGGCGGGCCTGGCTGACGAACCGATACGCCGCCGACGCGCATCGCACGTCAAATGTCTTGACCGGCAATGGCTTCAACACGCCGGTGTCGAACATCGCCATCAGGTCGGCGAGCATTGTCGCGGTGAGATCTGGGCCGGCCTCGATCAGGTCGAATGCCCGGTATTTCACGCCGGGGTGTTGTTGTGCCACCGTCTCGGGGTCGCGAAGGTCGGTCTTGCCCATCTCGATGAAGCGCCCGCCGCCGACCAACAACCGCAACGAGGCGTCGAGGAACTCGCCCGCCAGCGAGTTGAGCACCACATCGACCCCGGCGCCGCCGGTGGTGGCCAGAAACTTCGCTTCGAACTCCAGGGTCCGGGTGTCGCCGATGTGGTCGTCGTCAAAGCCCATTGCGCGCAATGTGTCCCATTTACCGCGGCTGGCGGTGGCGAACACCTCCGCCCCCCAATGCCGGGCCAGCTGCACCGCCGCCATGCCGACCCCGCCGGTGGCGGCATGCACCAAGACCTTCTCACCGGCCTTGACACCGGCCAATACCGATAATCCGTACAGGGCGGTCAAGAAGACCACCGGCACACCGGCGGCTTGCGCCAACGACCATCCCGCCGGCACCGCGGTCACCAACCGCGCGTCCACCACTGCCTCGGAACCGACGACCCCTAATAAGCCCATCACCGGATCACCAACCGAAAGGCCTCGGACTCCGGGACCGACCTCGACGATCACACCGGCGCCCTCCACGCCCAGCTCGCCGCCGCCGGGATACATCCCCAACGCCACCAGCACATCCCGGAAGTTCACCCCAACCGCGGCCACCGCGACGCGCACCTGCCTGGCAGCCAGCTCCTCGCGGGGGAGCGGACGCACCACCAGATCCTCCAGGGTCCCGCCGCCACCAACGGTCATCCGCCACTGCCCGGCCGGCAACGCCGACACCGACCGCGCCGACGTCAGCCGCGCGGCGTGCGCGACGCCGGAGCGCACCACCAATTGCGGTTCACCACAAGCGACGACGTCCGCAATGTCCAATGATCCGTCCGAATCGACCAGCACCACCCGGCCCGGCTGCTCGGCCTGCGCAGAACGCACCAACCCCCAAACGGCCGCACCCGCCAGATCCGTGACATCCTCACCGGCCAGCCCCACCGCACCATGAGTCAGCACCGCCAGCACCCGCGAGTCGTCACCGGCCAGCCACGACTGCAACACCCCCAACGATTCATGAGTGGCCGCATACACCGACCCGACCGCGTCACCGGTTCCGGAACTCGGCTCCCACACCGTCACGTTTTCACCGGCAACAGCGTTGGGCTCCAACGAAACCGGCGACCACGTCACCTCCAACAACCCGCCGCCGGCTCGAGGGCCCGTGGCCACCGCCGTCAGTTGCGCTGCCGAGACGGGACGAACCACCAACTCGCGCACCGACAGAATCGGCAGGCCCGCCCCGTCGGCCAAGTCCACCGACACCGCACTCACGCCTACCGGCGCTATCCGGACCCGTGCCCGCGACGCCCCGGCGGCATGCAAACACACTCCCTGCCAGGAGAACGGCAGCATCGTCTCGGCCTGGTCGCCCACCACTCCCATCGCGTGCAGCGCGGCATCCACCAGCACCGGATGAATTCCGAAGCTGCCCACCTTGACTCCAGCGACCTCGGGCACGGCGACTTCGGCGAAGACTTCATTGCCGAGGCGCCACAGTGCTTGCAGACCCTGAAACGCCGGGCCGTATTCGTAACCACGCCGCGTCAGCTGCTCGTACGCGTCGGCCACGTCCACCGCGATCGCGCCGACCGGCGGCCATACCGACAAGTCCGCAGCCGGTTTGCCCGAGCCCGTGCTCAACACGCCCTCGGCATGCAGTGCCCATTCCGAATCAGGATGGGTTGCGCGTGAATACACCGATACGGCACGGCGGCCCGAACTACCCGCCGCGCCCACCACGACCTGCACCTGGACCCCGTCGGCCGCCGGCAACAGCAGCGGTGCTGACAACGTCAGCTCCTCGACCACGGCACAACCAACCTCATCACCGGCCCGCAACGCCAACTCCACGAACCCGGCCCCCGGGAACAACACCACCCCAGCCACCGCGTGATCGGTCAGCCACGGCTGCGCCGCCAACGACAGCCGGCCGGTCAGCACCACTGCACCGGAATCGGGTCGCTGTACCACGGCACCCAGCAAGCCGTGCTCGGCTCCGGCTAAGCCCAGACTACCCAGATCACCGCCACCAATACCCAACGGCGGCAACCAAAATCGCCGACCCTGAAACGCGTATGTCGGCAACTCCACGTGGCGGGCGCCCGAGAACACCGAACGCCAATTCACCGCCACACCCGCGACGTGGGCCTGACCCGCTGACAACCAAAACCTGTCCAGCCCGCCGTCGTCGCGGCCCAGCGACGGAATGACGATGGCATCAGCGAGGTTCCGGTCGGCGACAGTGTCTTCGATGCCCGCGATCAACACCGGATGCGGGCTTGACTCGATGAACACCCGATACCCGGCGTCGCTCGCGGTGCGCACAGCCTGCTCGAATTGCACAGTCTGGCGGATGCTGCGGTACCAGTAGTCGGCGTTCAAACCAGCGGTGTCCATGGGTTCGCCGGTGACGGTTGAGAAGAAGGTGACCGAAGACGAACGAGGTTCGATGCCGGTCAGGGCCTGGGCAAGTGGCTCGCGAATCGCGTCGACGTGCGCCGAGTGAGAAGCATAGTCGACATCGATCCTGCGGGCACGCACGTCGGCACCCTCACAACGCCGCATCAACTCCGCTAGGGCGTCCACCTCTCCGGAGACGACGATTGCTGAAACGCCGTTGACCGCAGCGATATTCAGGCGATCGCCCGACTGCGCCAACAGCTCGCGTGCCTGTGGCAGGCCGCACGCCAGCGAGACCATGCCCCCGGCCCCCGACAACTGCACCAACAGCCGGCTGCGCAGCGCCACTACCCGAGCAGCATCTTCCAGCGACAGCGCGCCGGCCACGTACGCCGCCGCGATCTCGCCCTGCGAGTGGCCGATGACCGCATCGGGATGCACGCCCACCGAGCGCCACAATTCGGCCAGCGACACCATCATCGCCCAGAGGACCGGTTGCACCACATCCACCCGATCGAGTCCCGGGGCGCCCGGCGCGCCTCGGAGCACGTCGATCAAGGACCACTCCACGTGCTCGCCGAGCGCCTTTTCGCATCGGTTCAGGTGCTCGGCAAATACCTGGGTGGGGGTGCCGCCCGCTTGCGGGGGAGTGTCCAGTAATTGGGCTCCCATACCGATCCATTGCGAGCCCTGGCCGGGAAACACGAACACCGTCTTGCCGACGGCCTGGGCACGGCCCACCACGACGTTGGCGCCGGGCTCACCGGCCGCCAACCCGGCCAGCCCCGCCATCAGATCGTCGCGAGCGCCGACGACCACGGCCCGATGCTCAAACACCGAGCGCGTCGACACCAACGACCACCCCAGATCGGTCGCACCAAGCTGCTGATCAGCCTCCACATGTGCCAACAACCGCTGCGCCTGACCCGCCAGCGCCTCGGCGGAACGGGCGGACAACACCCAAGGAACCACCGGCATATCGCTATCAGCAGCAGCGCCAACGCTTTCCACCGGTGGAGCTTGTTCGAGGATTACATGCGCATTCGTCCCGCTGATCCCGAACGACGACACCCCCGCCCGGCGCGGCCGATCCAGCAGCGGCCACGGTCGCGGGTCGGTCAGCAACGACACCGCGCCCGCCGACCAATCCACATGCGGCGTAGGCACATCCACGTGCAGCGTCTTGGGCATCACGCCGTGGCGCATCGCCTGCACCATCTTGATCACACCGGCGACTCCCGCCGCCGCCGACGTGTGGCCCATGTTGGACTTGATCGACCCCAACCACAACGGCTGATCGGCCGGCCGATCCTGCCCGTACGTCGCCAAGATCGCTTGGGCTTCAATGGGATCGCCCAACGTGGTGCCGGTCCCGTGTCCCTCCACCAGATCCACGTCCGCCGTACCCAGCCGGGCACTCTCCAGCGCCGCCCGGATCACCCGCTGCTGCGCCGGCCCGTTGGGCGTCGCCAGCCCGTTGGAGGCGCCATCCTGATTGACCGCGGAGCCCCGCACCACCGCCAACACCCGATGACCTAACCGCCGCGCATCAGCCAGCCGCTCCAGCACCAGCGCTCCGGCGCCCTCGGAGAAGCCGGTTCCGTCGGCGGCACCGGCATACGCCTTGCATCGACCGTCGGCAGACAGCGCCCGCTGTCGGCTGAACTCCACGAACATCGCCGGGGTGGCCATCACCGTCACACCGCCGACCAGCGCCGCATCGCACTCACCCGACCGCAACGACCGCGCGGCCAGATGCAACGCCACCAGCGACGACGAGCACGCGGTGTCCACCGACACCGCCGGGCCCTCCAACCCCAGCGAATACGCGACCCGCCCCGAGGCGACACTCAGCGTCGAGCCGCGCAGCCCGTATCTCTCCAGGTCTCCGGGGACGCGTCCCTGACCCCCGTACGAACCGTGAAACACCCCGACAAACACACCCGTCGCCGAGCCCCGCAACGTGATCGGGTCAATCCCGGCCCGCTCCAACGCCTCCCAGGACACTTCCAGCAACAAACGCTGCTGAGGATCCATCGCCAGCGCCTCGCTCGGTGCGATCCCGAAGAACGCGGCATCGAAATCGGCGACATCCGACAGGAATCCACCGCAGCGGTTGTACGACTTGCCGGTCGCATCGGGATCGGGATCGAACAGTCCGGCCAAATCCCAGCCGCGGTCGGCCGGAAAATCCGACACGACATCGCGTCCCTCAACGACCATCTCCCACAAGGCCTCCGGAGAGTCCACTCCGCCCGGATACCGGCACGCCATCCCCACCACGGCCACCGGCTCGGTCGCCGCGGCCAGGTACTCGCGGTTCTCTCGCTTCAGCCGCTCGTTTTCTTTCAAGGACTTCCGGAGAGCGTGGATCAGCTCTTCTTGATTGCCGTTCATGGGACGCGGCCTTTCGGGTCACTCACAGCCAGACTTCCGCGACGGGCTGGCGATAGCGCGAAAGACGAAAGATCGACGGCCGAGCCGGGGTCATACGCCCCAACCACCACAGGTCTTTCGTCGTCGACAGGCGCGCATCAATGCCAGCGCAGCAATACGAGCTCCGAACAGAAGCCGGGACCCATCGCGATCATCAGACCCGGACTTCCGCTGGGCGGCTTCTTGGCGATGGTGTCACGCAGCACGTGCAGCACCGACGCCGACGAGAGGTTGCCGATCTCGCCGAGCGATCGCCACGTCAGTTCCAGGGCGTCCGGGGCCAGGCTGAGCGCCGCGTTGATCGCCTCGATGACCTTGGGACCGCCGGGGTGGCTCACAAAGGCGCCGACGTCAGTCGTGGTCAGGCCGTGCGCCCCCAGAAACTGGGTGACATCGTCTTCGATGTATTGCTCGACGACAGCCGCGACGTCCTTCGACAGCACCAGCTCGAACCCCTCGGTGCCGACGTCATAGCCCATGGTGCGCAGCGAGTCAGGGTAGAGATGGCTGCGCGAATCGAGGACGTCCGGGCCACCGGCGCCGATCTGTTCGGCGCGACGCTCGCCGACGGCCACCACCGCGCCGGCGCCGTCAGCAAACAGGGCACTGCCGACCAGACCGGCCAGCGAGGGCTTGTATCCCGGGTAGGTCAGTGAGCAGAGTTCCACGGAGATCAACGCAGCCACGCCATCGGGCGCGCCGCGTAGGTAGTCATTCAGCCGGGCCACGCCGGCCGCCCCGGCCACGCAGCCCAGGCCGAACAGCGGCACCCGTCGCACGTCGTCGCGCAGCCCGAGCCGCCCGGCAATCCGGGCATCCAGTGAGGGGACCGCGAGACCGGTGACCGTCGTCGTGATGAGCACGTCGAGGTCCTGCGGTCGCAGGCCCGCCTCGTCCAGCGCCCCTGCCAGCGCCTCGCAGCCAAGGTCCACGGCGTTTTCGATGAAGACCCGGTTCGCCACACCGAAGTCGGTCAAGCTGGGATAACTCTCCAGCGGCAGAACCAGGTGGCGGCTGTTGACTTTGGCGCTGGCATGCAGCTGCCGAACGATGTCTTCGTAACCCTCGAAATCAGGAATGCTGACGAAGAAGTCGGTGAGCTCTCGCTGGGAATAGCGATGCGGCGGCAACGCACCACAAACTCCTGCGATGACGCTCATTGCTCCCACCCCTTGGTAACGAAGATCTGAGCCGAAAGGTTCAACCGGCTCGCTTAGAACTGGAAGTTTAGTCGGCTCGGGACTGTGCGGCACAGAAACTAAAGTCCTCTCATCTGCTGGCCCCCAGACGGTGCCTGAGCTCCTCACATCCGGCCAGGACGGCATCGAGCTGCTCGGCGACCCGGATTGGCGCGGTGCCACCCCGCCCGTCACGCGAGGACACCGAGCCCTCGATCGTCAAAACCTCACGTACCTGCGGCGTCAGCTCGGGGCTGATGGCGGCTAACTCGTCATCGGTCAGCTCGTCGAGGCCGACGGCGCGCTGCTCGGCGGCGCGCACGGCGGCTCCGGCGGCCTCATGAGCGGAGCGAAACGGAACCCCCTGGCGCACGAGCCATTCCGCGATATCAGTGGCCAGTGTGTAGCCGGCCGGGGCCAGGGCTGCCATCCGTTCGACATTGAACCTCAGGCTGGCCACCAGTCCGGCCATCGCCGGCAGCACCAGCTCCAGCTGGGCCACCGAATCGAACACCGGCTCCTTGTCTTCCTGCAGGTCACGGTTGTAGGCCAGCGGTTGGGCCTTCAGCGTCGCCAGCAGCCCGGTCAGGTTTCCGATCAGCCGCCCGGACTTACCGCGGGCCAGCTCGGCGATGTCTGGGTTCTTTTTTTGCGGCATGATCGAGCTGCCGGTGGACCACGAATCGTGCAAAGTGACGTAACCGAATTCCGTCGAGCTCCAGATGATGATGTCCTCGGCCAGCCGCGACAGGTCGACGGCAATCATGGCGAAGACGAACGCGGCCTCGGCGGCGAAATCGCGGGCGGCCGTCGCATCGATGGAATTGTCGGCTGCGGCCGAAAACCCCAGGTCCGCGGCGATCGCGTCGGGATCCAGGCCCAGTGACGAGCCGGCCAGGGCACCCGAGCCGTACGGCGACACCGCCGCACGCTTGTCGAAGTCGACAATCCGATCCACGTCGCGCAGCAAGGGATGGGCATGCGCGAGCAGATGGTGGGCCAGCAGGACCGGCTGGGCGGACTGTAGATGGGTTTTACCAGGCATGATGGCGCCCGGGTGCGTGGCGGCCTGGGCGGCCAGCGCGCCCACCACGTCGAGTGCGCCGGCTGCGATCCGTCGCACCGCGTCCCGAAGCCACATCCGGAACAGCGTGGCCACCTGGTCGTTGCGGGACCGGCCGGCGCGCAGCCGGCCGCCCAAGTCCGGCCCGACCCGGTCGATCAGTCCGCGCTCCAGCGCGGCGTGCACATCCTCGTCGCTGGCCAGCGGGCCGAAGCTGCCGTCGGCAACATCCTCGGCGAGACTGTCCAGACCGGCCAACAGCCCGTCGCGCTGCTCGTCGGTGAGCAGTCCGGCCCGGAAGAGGATCACGGTGTGGGCCCGCGAGGCGATGATGTCGTAGGGAGCCAACACCCAGTCGAAATGGGTGGACTTGCTCAGCGCGGCGAGCGCATTCGACGGGCCATCGGCGAACCGCCCGCCCCACAGCGACCCCGGGTTGGTGCTCACGGGGCCCTCACCTCACCGCGAGTGTGAATTTGGCGACGTCTCCTCGGCGTGTCGCGTCGCTCAATTCACACTCGCGCCAATTGAGGGTCACCGCAGGTCCCGGCGGGCGGCGAGTTTGGACGACAACCCGTGCACGTAGACGAAGCCCTTCGCGGCCGACTGGTCGAAGCTGTCGCCCTCGTCGTAGGTGGCCAGGTTGAAGTCGTACAGCGACTCCGCGCTGCGCCGGCCGTTCACCGCGATGTGGCCGCCATGCAACACCATTCGGACCTCGCCGGAGACGTGTTCTTGGGTCTTGGCGACGAAACTCTCCAGCGCGGTTTTCAGCGGCGAGTACCACAGTCCGTCGTAGACCAGCTCGGCCCAGCGCTGGTCGGTTTGACGTTTGAACCGGCCCAGCTCGCGCTCGAGGGTGACGTGTTCGAGTTCGGTGTGCGCGGTGATCAGCACCATCGCACCCGGCGCCTCGTAGATCTCGCGGCTCTTGATACCCACCAGCCGGTCCTCGACGACGTCGAGGCGCCCGACCCCCTGCGCGCCGGCGCGGTCGTTGAGTTCCTGGATGGCCTGCAGCATCGATACTCCCCTGCCGTCGATGGATACCGGGACACCGCGCTCGAACCCGACGATGACCTCGTCGGGTGTGCTCCAGTTCAGAGTGGGGTCTTCGGTGTAGGCGTAGACGTCCTTGGTGGGCGCATTCCACAGGTGTTCCAAGAAGCCGGTTTCCACCGCGCGGCCCCACACGTTCTGGTCGATCGAGAACGGCGAGCGTTTGGTGACGTTGATCGGGATGGCGTTCTCCTCGGCGAACGCGATCGCCTTCTCTCGCGTCCAGGCGTAGTCGCGGACTGGCGCCAGCACCTCGAGATCCGGTGCCAGCGAAGCGAATCCGACCTCGAACCGGACTTGGTCGTTGCCCTTGCCGGTGCAGCCGTGCGCGACGATGCCGCCGCCGTGCTCGCGGGCCGCCGCGACCAGGTGCTTGACGATCAGCGGCCGGCTGATCGCCGACACCAGCGGGTAGCGGTCCATGTACAGCGCGTTGTTCAACACGGTCGGCAGGCAGTAGCGCTGCGCGAACTCGTCGCGGGCATCGACCACGACCGCTTCCACGGCGCCGCAGTCCAGGGCACGCTGACGGATGACCTCCATGTCTTCGCCGCCCTGGCCGAGGTCAATCGCCACGGCCACGACCTCACGACCGGTCTCCTTGCCGATCCAGCTGATCGCCACCGAGGTGTCCAGACCGCCGGAATACGCCAGGATGACGCGTTCTGGCATGACCCAATCTCCTTACGTTGAGAGGCTTACGTGAGCTTTTCCAAAGCCCGGGCCAGCTCGGCGCCGGTCATCGGCTCTCGGGCAGCCACGAAGACGGTGTCATCGCCGGCGATGGTGCCGACCACGTACGGTAGCGCCGAGCGATCGATTGCGCTGGCCAAATAGTCGGCTGCGCCGGGAGGAGTGCGCAGCACCGCGAGGTTTGCGCTGGCGTCGGCGGATACCAGTAGCTCGCTCAGCAGCCGGGATAGCCGCGCCGTGCCACCCGATACCCCGCGCACCGGGCTGCCGTCCTCGGGAACGATGTAGACGCCGACGCCGCCGTCGGCACCCCGCAGCTTCACCGCGCCCAGCTCTTCGAGGTCGCGCGACAACGTGGCCTGGGTGACATCGATGCCCTCGCCGGCCAGCAACGCCGCCAGTTCGCTTTGACTGCGCACCGACGCCGACGACAGGATCGCCACAATGCGGGCTTGCCGGCCGGCCCGGGTGGTCTCGGGTGTCGCCTTCGAACCGCCGCGCGTCATCGCGACCGCTCCAGCAACCACACCAGCAGCGCTTTTTGGGCGTGCAGCCGATTCTCGGCCTCGTCCCAGACTGCGCTGGCCGGGCCGTCCATCACCTCGTCGGTGATCTCATCCCCACGGTGGGCCGGAAGACAATGCAACACAATGGCTTCCGGGTCCGCCAGCGCTGCCAGGCGCGCGTTGACCTGAAACGGCCGAAACGGTTTGACCCGGTCGAGCCCGTCGTCCTCCTGCCCCATCGACGTCCAGGTGTCGGTCACCAGGACGTCGGCGCCCGTCGCGGCCGCGTCGGGGTCGGCGGTCACCGTGACCGAGGCGCCGGTGGCTTCGGCGCGCTGCTCGGCCACGGCCACGAGTGCCGGGTCGGGCGCGAAGCCGTCGGGAGCGGCGACGGTGACGTGGATGCCGGCGGTGACCCCGCCCAGCATCAGCGAATGAGCCATGTTGTTGGCGCCGTCGCCGAAGTAAGAAAGGTTCACGCCGCGCAGCGACCCCTTGCGTTCGGCGATGGTCTGCAGGTCGGCGAGCACCTGACAGGGATGGAACTCGTCGGAAAGCGCGTTGACCACCGGCACCGTCGCGGTCGCCGCCATCGCCTCTAGCCGGTCTTGGCCGAACGTCCGCCAGACGATGGCCTCGACATAACGGGACAACACTTGTGCGGTGTCCTGCAGGGTCTCGTCCCGGCCCAGCTGGGTGCTGCGGCCGTCGACGACCACGGCATGCCCGCCGAGCTGGGCGATACCCAGCTCGAACGAGAACCTGGTGCGGGTGGAGTTCTTGTCGAAAATCACCGCGACCCCGCGCGGCCCCTCCAGCGGGCGACAGCGCAGCGGGTCCTTTTTCAGTTCGGCGGCCAGCTGCAGAACCTCGGCCTGATCTTGTGGCGACAGGTCGTCGTCGCGCAGAAAGTGTCGGCTCATGCTGGCGTCCCGACGGTTTCGAGGATGCCCGGCAGGGCGGCGATGAAGCTGTCGATCTGGGCTTCGGTGATGATCAACGGCGGCGCCAACCGGATGACGTCGGGTGCGGCGGCGTTGACCAGGAATCCGGCGTTGCGCGCGGCCGCCTCGGCGTCCTTGGCCCGCGGCGCGGTCAGCACCATGCCCAATAGCAATCCGCGACCGCGCACATGGTCGACCAGCGGATGGCCAAGCGATTCGATGCCGTGGCGCAATGACTTGCCCAGCACCTCGGCGCACCGGACCAGGTCCTCGGCCGCCAGCACCCGCAACACCGCCAGCGCCGCCGCGGTGCAGACCGGGTTGCCGCCGAAGGTACTGCCGTGCAGACCGGGCGTCATCAGGTCGGCGGCCGGCCCGACGGCCAGGCACGCCCCGATGGGCAGCCCGCCGCCGAGCCCCTTGGCCATGGTCACTACGTCGGGGGTGATGCCGTGGTGCTGGTGCGCGAAAAAGGTCCCGGTGCGGCCCATTCCGGTTTGCACCTCATCGAACACCAGCAAGGCGCCGTGCCGCGCCGTGATATCCCGGGCGGCGGCAAGATAGCCCTCGGGTGGGACGACGACACCACTCTCCCCCATGATCGGTTCCAGGAACACCGCGGCGGTGTCGTCGTTGACCACGGCAGCCAGCGCGTCGGCCTGCCCATATGGCACATGCGTGACGATGCCCGGCAGCGGCTCGAACGGCGCCTGCTTGGCCGGTTGACCGGTCAGCGCCAGCGAGCCCATCGTGCGGCCGTGGAAAGCTTCTTGTGTGGCAACCAGTTTCGTGCGGCCGGTGAGTCGGGACAGCTTGAACGCCAGCTCGTTGGCCTCGGTGCCGGAGTTGCAGAAGAACACTCGCGTTTGGGTGTCGGCACCCAGCAGGGCGACCAGTTCTTCGGCCAGCGCGATACCGGGTTCTGTGGCGTACAGGTTGGAGGTGTGGCCCAGGGTTGCCATCTGGTGCGTGACGGCCTCGATAACTGCCGGGTGGCGATGGCCGAGTACGTTGACCGCGATGCCGCCGAGCAGGTCCAGGTAGGTTTTGCCGTCCACGTCGGTCAGCACGGCACCGTCACCGCTGGCCAGAGCTACCGGGGGGGTGCCGTAGTTGTTCATCATCACGGTTTCCCACCGCTGGCGCATCGCGTCGGTGTTCGTCATGCCGATACCACCTTGGTGCCGGTGCCCGCGTGGGTGAACAGCTCCACCAACACACAGTGTTTGACCCGCCCGTCGATGACGTGCGCGCTGGGCACTCCCCCGGTGACGGCCCTCAGACACGCTTCGACCTTAGGGATCATGCCCGCCTCCAGCGCCGGTAGCAGTTGCGCCAATGTGTCAGTGTCGATTTCGCTGACCAACGAATCCCGATCCGGCCAGCTGGTGTACAGGCCTTCGACATCGGTGAGCATCAAGAGCTTTTCGGCTGCCAGGGCTTCGGCCAGCGCCGCGGCGGCGGTGTCCGAGTTGATGTTGTACACCACGCCATCGGCATCCGGCGCGAGCGTAGACACCACCGGGATGCGGCCCGCCGCAATCAGATCGAGCAACGCTGCGGTGTTGACCTGGTCGACGTCTCCGACCAGGCCGATGTCGGTGGCCACACCGTCGACGGTGACGCTGCGCCGCACGGCGGTGAAAAGTTGCGCATCCTCACCGGTGATGCCGACGGCGTAGGGCCCGTGCGCGTTGATCAGGTTGACCAGTTCGCGGCCCACGTGCCCGAACAACACCATCCGCACCACGTCGAGCACTTCCGGTGTGGTGACCCGGAACCCGCCCTTGAAGTCGCCTTCGATACCGAGTCGCCGCAGCATTGCGGTGATCTGCGGTCCGCCGCCGTGCACGACGACGGGATGGATGCCGCAGTTGCGCAGGAAGGCCATGTCAGCGGCGAAGGCGTGCCGCAGCGTGTCGTCGGTCATGGCGTTGCCGCCGTATTTGATGACGACGATCTTGCCGTGCAGCTGCTTGAGCCAGGGCAGGGCTTCGGCCAGCACCTGCGCTTTCGCTTGTATCGACAATGCTTCGATTTTGATGGTCATGAGCTGTAGGCCGAATTCTCTTCGACGTAGCCGTGCGACAGGTCGGTGGTCCGGATGGCGGCAGACGCGTCGCCGACGCGGAGGTCGACGGTGATGTCGATGTCGGCCGCGGAAAGGTCCACCTCGCGTGCTCCTGGAGCTCCGACTCCGTCGATACACACCGCAGAGCCGTTGAAAGACACCGTGATTCGATCAGGATCGACGGTGGCCGGCGCCATGCCGACCGCCGCGAGCACCCGGCCCCAGTTCGGGTCCGAGCCGAATACCGCCGTCTTGACCAGGCTGTCGCGGGCGATCACCCGCGCGGCGGCCAAAGCGTCGCCCTCGGAGGCGGCTCCGGTCACCGTGACGGTGACGCGCTTGGTGACGCCCTCGGCGTCGGCCTGCAGCTGAGCACATAGGTCGTCGCAGACCCGCAGCACAGCCTCGTCGAGATCGGCTTGCGGCGGGGTGATCCCGCTGGCACCCGACGTCAGCAACAGCACCGTGTCATTCGTCGAACAGCTGCCGTCGATGTCGAGCCGGTCGAAGGTGCGGGCGCTGGCGTGGCGCAGTGCCTGGTCCAGTGCTGCCGGCTCGACGGCAGCGTCGGTGGTGAGCACACAGAGCATGGTGGCCAACGACGGTGCCAGCATGCCCGCACCTTTGGCCATCCCGCCGACGGTCCAGTTGTCCCGATGGTGCAGCGCAACCTGTTTGGGCACGGTGTCGGTGGTCATGATCGCTTGCGCGGCCTCGTCGCCGCCGGTCAGCCCGCCGGCCATGTCCTGCACGATCGCCCGTACACCGGCGAGCATCTTGTCCATCGGCAACCGGTCACCGATCAATCCGGTGGAGCACACCGCGACCTCGATGGCTCCGGTCTCGGTGCCCCACTCCGACAACGCGGCCGCAACGGCCTCCGCCGTGGCGTGGGCGTCCTGGAAGCCGCCCGGTCCGGTGCAGGCGTTGGCGCCGCCCGAGTTGAGGATCACGGCCCGCAGCTGTCCGGTCGTCAGCACCTGCTGAGTCCATAACACCGGTGCGGCTTTGACCTTGTTGCGGGTGAACACCCCGGCGGCCGCGTAGTCGGGTCCTTCATTGAAGACCAGTGCCAGGTCGCGAGCCCCCGATGCCTTGATGCCGGCGGCGATGCCGGCCGCCCGGAATCCGGCCGGTGCGGTGACGCCCTGTTCGCGCAGCAACCGCGCCGTGGCGTCGGCTTGGATCATTTGCGCCACTCTCCCCCGCAAGCGGGCGGTACCCCCACAACCCCGACTTCGCCGGCGTCATCGTCGTCGGCGCGGGTCACGGTGCGACTCCGACCACCGAAAGGCCCTCTGTCTCCGGCCAACCCAGCGCCAGGTTCATCGACTGCACAGCGGCACCGCCCGTGCCCTTGACCAGGTTGTCGATCGCGGCAATCGCTACAAAAGTCTCGGCGGCCTCATCCACCGCGACAGCGATGTGTGCCGCGTTGCTGCCGATCACCGCTCCGGTGCGGGGCAGCTGGTCCTCGGGCATCAGGTAAATGAACGGCTCTGCGTGGTAAGCCTTTTCGTAGGCGGACCGCAGCTGTGACAACGGTGAGCGGGTGCGTGCGGTGCAGGTGGCCAGGATGCCGCGGGACGTCGGGATGAGCACCGGCGTGAATGACACGGTGACGTCGCGGTTGGTGACGGCCCCCAGGCCCTGAGCGATCTCGGGGGTGTGCCGGTGGGCACCGGCGATGTTGTAGGCGCGTGCCGATCCGATGACCTCTGCGCCGAGCAGGTCGGTCTTGGCCGCCCGACCGGCTCCGGAGGTGCCGCTGACGGCGACCACCGTGACGGCGGGCTCCACGAGATCCTCGGCCACCGCGGGCAACAACGCCAGTAGTGCCGCGGTCGGGTAGCAGCCCGGAACCGCGATACGGCGTGTGCCACGCAGCCGCTCTCGCGCGCCGGGCAGCTCCGGCAGTCCGTACGGCCAGCTGCCCGCGTGCGGCGATCCGTAGAACCGCTCCCACGCGGCGGCATCGGTGAGCCGAAAATCGGCGCCGCAATCGATGATCAGGGTTTCGGGGCGCAGCTGATCGGCCAGTGCAGCCGAATGCCCATGCGGTAAGGCGAGGAACACCACGTCATGACGGGCGAGCACGGCGACATCAGTGGGCTCAACCACGCGCTGTGCCAATGGCGTCAGGTGCGGATGGTGCTCACCGAGCGTGCTGCCGGCGCTGGCCGCGGCGGTCACCGAACCGATCGTGATGCGGCCGTCGGTGTACGCGGGATGCCCTAGCAGGAGCCGTAGGATTTCACCGCCTGCGTAGCCGCTGGCACCGGCAACCGCCACCCTCATCACATCGGCCATTTCGACGATTCTGCATGGTTATGCAGCAGTTTGCAAATCCATTCCGGCGTGCGCCATGGTCCCGAGCACTAAGCTCGCAGTTCGGCGCCGACCACCTCAGCGGCGTGTCGCACCGCAGCATCGCGAGCCGCACTGGCGTCGTCCTCGGTCAGTGTGCGATCCGGCGCCCGGAACCTCAGGGCGAATGTCAGCGATTTGCGGTCCTCGCCGATCTGCGGGCCGGTGAAAACGTCGAACAATTGCAGGTCTTCCAGCAGTTCGCCGGCGCCCTCCCGAACGGCGTCCGCCACCGCCTGAGCGGGTACCCGGGCGGATACCACCAGGCTGACGTCCTGGAACACGGCAGGAAACGGCGACACCCGGGGCGCCGGCAACGCCTCCACGATGGGAATCGCGTCGAGGTTGAGCTCGACGGCGCAGGTGCCTTGGGGCAGGCCCGACCGCTCGATCACCGCAGGATGCAGCTGCCCCGCGTGACCGACGGGCGTTTCCCCGACGAGCACTTCGGCGCACCGGCCCGGATGCCAGGGCAGGTACTGGGCCGCGCGGAGCCGCACGTCAACTCCACCGGCACGCGCAATGATCCGGACCGCCTCGAACGCGTCGGCGGCTTCGACCCGACGGCCGGGGCCCCAGGGACCTCGGCATTCACGCAGGCCGGCCAGCACCACGGCGACGTGCTGCGGTTGCCGGGGCAACGACGCGTCCAGCATTGCGATCTCGGTATCGGTCGGCCGCCGGTGGACAGGGATGAGCTCCACGCCGCGTGTCTCCTCGGTCGGCTGGACCACCTGCGCCACGGCGTACAGTGCGACGTCGATGAGACCGCGGGATACGTTGCGCACCAACGCTTCCAGCAAAGCAGGCAGCAGCGTGGTGGCCAAATGTGGACGATCAGCCTCCAGCGGATTGAGCACGTGCGTCGTCGTGCGCCGGGGGTCGTCGGCCGGCAGTCCCCAGTGGTCGAACACACCGGCGGGCAAGAACGGCGTCGGCAGGATCTCGACGTAACCGGATTGGGCCAGCGACTTGCCGATTGCGCGGCGACGCTTTTGCACCGCGGTGAGGCCTCGTCCTGCAGGGGCCGATGGCAACACCGACGGAATGACCTCCAGGCCCTCCAGACGCAGCACCTCCTCGACGAGGTCGGCAGGCTGCAGGAGGTCGGGTCGCCAACTCGGCGGCGTGACGGTCAGCGCGTCGCCCCGCTCCCCTGCTGGGGTCACCCCGTCGGTCACTTCGTCGGTTACTAGGGCGCCGATTTGCGCCAGGCGCCTGGCAGTCGTGCCCTGGGCATAAGCCACCCCGGCGAGGCGGTCCGGCAGGTCGACGGCGATCCGGATCGGCGGCAGCGACCAGTCATCGCACGGCGGGTCACCTCGCCAATCGGTCAGAGTTTCCGACACCGCCCCCCCGGCGATGTCGGCGAGCAGTGCGGCACACCGGTCCAGGGCTGCCACCGAAATGGCCGGGTCCACCCCCCGCTCATAGCGGCGGGCAGCCTCGCTCGGCAGGTGCAACCTGCGCTGGGTGCGCGATACGGCGGCAGGGTCCCACACCGCGGCCTCCAGCAGCACGTCGGTGGAATCGGAGCGCACTTCGGTGCTTGCCGCGCCCATCACGCCGCCGATCGCCGCGGTCGCCGCGTCATCGACGATCAGGACATCGGCCGGATCGAGCCGGCGCTCGATGTCATCGAGAGTGACGACGGTCTCGCCGGGCCGGGCAAATCGCACGCCGAAGCCCCCGCTGATGCGGTTGCAGTCATGGGCGTGCATGGGATGGCCGAGTTCGAGCATCACGTAGTTGGTCACGTCCACTGCCGGGGAGGTCGAGCGGATGCCGGATAACAAGAGTCGGCGCTGCAGCCACCACGGCGACACGGCCGCCGGGTCAATCCCGGTGACCGGGCGCAGCGCGAACCGGCGGACACCGGTTTCGGCCTGCACCGTCAGCGGCCAGGCCTCTCCCTCGACCGGCAACGGCTTGACCACCTCGTTGCCGGCCGGGTCGACGAAATCCAGGTCGTAGGCGCACGCGACCTCGCGGGCCAAGCCGCGCACCGACATGCAGTAGCCCCGGTCGGGCGTGATCGCCAGGTTGAAGACGACGTCGTCCAGTCCCAGCACCGCGGCGCCGTCGGCTCCAGGTTCGGCGGTTCCGGGCGGCAGCACCAAAATCCCGGAATGCTCTGCGCCCAAACCGAGTTCGGCCGCCGAGCAGATCATTCCGTCGGAGTTACGGCCGTAGGTCTCGCGTGCCGTGATGGCAAATCCGCCGGGGAGCGTGGTGCCGGGTAGTGCCACGACAACCAGGTCACCGACCACGAAGTTGGTTGCCCCGCAGACGATCTCGCGCTGCCGAGCTTCATTGCTGGGGCCGACGTCTACCAGGCAGGCCCGGACCGGCTTCTTGAAACCGGTGAGCTCCTCGATACCGGTCACCCGCCCCACGGTCAGCGGGCCGTCCACCGGGCCGAGGGTGAGGACGTCCTCGACTTCGTGGCCGATCCGCACGAGCGTCTGCTCGAGATCGCCCGGGGCGACATCCCAGTCCGGAGCGCCGGCCGCGACGACTTCGCGCAGCCAGCTATAGGGAATGCGCATCAGGCACCTACTCCGAACGGCAGCGCAAACCGGACATCGCCTTCGACCATGTCACGCATGTCCTGAATCCCGTTGCGGAACTGCAGCGTGCGTTCCAGGCCCATTCCGAATGCGAAGCCGGAGTAAGTGTCCGGGTCAATTCCCGCGGCCCGCAACACGTTTGGATGCACCATTCCGCAGCCGCCCCACTCTACCCAGTCGGCGCCGCCTTTCTTGTTGGCAAACCAGACGTCGACCTCGGCGGATGGTTCGGTGAAGGGGAAGAAGTGTGGCCGGATCCGAGTGCGCGCAGAAGGACCGAACTCGGCACGCGCGAGCGCGTCCAGCGTGCCACGCAGGTGCGCCATGGACAGGCCGCGGTCCACTGCCAAGCCTTCGACCTGGTGGAACACGGGCGTGTGGGTGGCATCGAGTTCGTCGGTGCGGAAGGTGCGGCCGATCGAGATGATGTAGACGGGCAGCTCGTGCGCCAGCAGGGCGCGCACCTGCACCGGTGAGGTGTGGGTGCGCAGCAGCTGCCGGGAATCCTCCGGCGCGACATAGAAGGTGTCCTGTTCGCTGCGCGCTGGGTGGTCGGCCGGGAAGTTGAGAGCGTCGAAGTTGAACTGTTCGGTTTCGACTTCTGGACCCTCCGCCAATTCCCAACCCATCGCGATGAAGGTATCGGCGATGTGCTCGGCCAACATCGTGATCGGGTGCCGGGCGCCTGGCGGCTGGCGAGTCGACGGCAATGTGACGTCGACGCCTTCGGCGACCAGCACCGCCGCGTCGCGCTCGGCGCGCAGCGTGGCCAGGCGTTCGTCGTAGCTGCGCTGGGCCTCGCCGCGGGCGGTGTTAACACGCTTGCCGGCATCGGCGCGCTCGCCCTTGGGGACGGCACCCAGCGCTTGGCGCGCCAGCGCCAGCGGCGACCGGTCACCGAGGTGCTCGGTCTTGACGCGTGCCAGCGTGTCAAGATCGTCGGCGAGTGCGATGGCCTGCCGGGCAGCGCTGACCGCCTTGGCCAAGGCTTCCGGCGACAGGTCGACGGGTTGATCACCCACGCGGCGACATTCTCCTTGCTGACGAGGCTGTCCAGACTGGCTGGATTTGCCCGGCTCCTCAACGGTCCCTAACGGACCGCATCGTCGCCGAGCGCCACCAGTGTGACGCAAGTGCTGATCATAATGATGCGATGCGTGTCGCCCGGCGGGCGCTCAGGTGTTGCGGGCCAGATGGCCGGACGAGGCGCTTAGCCGGTCATGACCGGTTGCGGACCGGTCAGTGTGTCCTCGTCCAGCGCCGGCATGAGCGGCAGCGGACTGCGGGCTCTGACGAACTGGGCGACCTTGTAGGCCACAAACGCCCCCACGACACCGACCGCCGGCGCAGCGGCCATTGTCCCCCAGTGGTGAGCCAGCAGCAGGAAGCCGAACCCCGAAGCCATTGCCAGCATCAGACGCCGCACCAGCGTCCAGTGGATCGGCTGCCGAAACCGGGCGGACACCAACACGCCCAGGATCACCGCGACGGTGTGCCCCGCATCGGTGAAATCACCACCGATGATCGCCGAAGCTATGCCCGCCGATACCCACCAGCCGACCCAAGCCGCCCGCCAGCGAGGGGGAATCACCGCCGTCATCGCTCCGAGCACCGCAAGAGCGCCGTAGCTCATCCCGACGTCGCTGGCTCGGGTGATCGACAACGGCATCCAACCGAACTCGACCGCCGCGGCAAGAGCGGCGGCGACCAGCAGCGTCGCCCCGATATGGCCGACCAGAAACGCCACCACCAGCCGGATGGTGCGCAAATGCAGCTCGGCAAGTGCCAGCAGGCAGGTCAGGAAGGGCAACCAGAAGTAGAGCGGACCAGCGTCGACGACGAGCGCGCTGCCCAACAGGGTCCCCAGATGCCCATGGGCCAAATTGTGCAGGTTGGTGCTGGCGCGCTGCACGATGACGTCATGCGCGTGGGGGCCAAGCACCAGGATTGCGGAACTGATGGAGAGCAAGACTGCCACGTAACCCACGGTGAACCGGACCCGGGCGAGCCGGGACAAGATGCCGTAAATCATTTGCATCCACTATGCCTGCGGATTTGTTTCATCAGTGTCATCTGAAGCTGTCAACTCCCTACGAGTCTTGAGGCGATAAATCGCCAGGTCCGCAGGTATTCCCGCGGGCTTGTGCGCAAAAAGCGGTTTACGTGCACGTTTGGCTACGACGCCCAACGCGTCCAGTTCGCTTTGCGGTATCAGGTCTAACGTCGAGCTCGACACCATGATTCCACCTTTGGTGGCGCGTTCCATAACTCGTGCGGCGATGTTGACGTCGACACCGAGCCAGTCAGCGGCCATACGCTGCGGCCGCCCTGTGTGGATCCCCACCCGCATCCGCGGTGTATAGCCCGCCACCTCGACCGATTTCATTGCCTCCTTGGCAGCCAGGACCGCTCGCACAGCGACCGTCGGATCGCCGAATACGGCCATAATCCCGTCGCCCATGCGTTTGACGATGTGCCCACCGGCGTCCAGTATCGGCGGTTCGACGGCGCACGCCACCTGGCGCAGCAAGGTGAGGGCCGCCTCGTCACCAGCTTGCAAGGACCACGTCGAGAAGCCGACCAGATCGGTGAATACCAGCGTCACCTGCGGATTCGCCGGCCGTCGAGAAACCGACTCAGTCAACGCCTGCCACAACTGCAACACACCGAGGCTGACCTCGCGCGACACCGCGTTTCGATCCCCCAGCAGCCGGTCGGCGGCTCGGGCGGCGGCGCGCGGACCACCATCGCCCGCGGTGGACAGCGGGTCGCCGAACTCGGGATCTCCGGGCAACAGCCGCCGCGCGCGCCGGATGAGGGCCACCGCCCCGGGGCTGTGATTTCTGCTGTGCAACCACTGCGTTGCGCCGTGCACCGACACCGGAGAACGCCGTCGTGGAGCGGATGGCGGCACCGTCGTCACCGCTTCTTCGGGCTCGCCCGAGTCCGGATCGCGCCGCGCGAGTTCCACCTGGCCAGGGTATTTGGTTCCGGCAGAGGCAGGCAATGACGGTCCCGCGGTATGTGTCACATCTCGCAACAAAGCGGGCGATCACGGCCCGATTACTACCCCGCCACACCGATATGGACGCTCGATAACACGATCGCCACGCATCGCCGAAATCGTAGACAACGTGCGTTGTCAAAGTTATCGTGAGCGCAAGTGGAAGTAGGAGGCCGAGATGGCTGGCACATCGACGACATCCGCTGATCCGCTCGGACCAGATTCACTGACATGGAAGTATTTTGGCGATTTGCGCACCGGGATGATGGGTGTGTGGATCGGCGCGATCCAGAACATGTACCCGGAACTGGGCGCGGGTGTCGAGGAGCATTCGATCCTGCTGCGCGAACCTTTGCAGCGGGTGGCGCGCTCGGTGTACCCGATCATGGGCGTGGTCTACGACGGCGACCGGGCGGCGCAGACCGGCCGGCAGATTAAGAGCTACCACCAGACCATCAAGGGGGTTGACGCCGCCGGCCGCCGCTATCACGCGTTGAATCCGGAAACCTTTTACTGGGCGCATGCCACGTTTTTCATGCTGGTTATCAAGGTCGCCGAGTACTTCTGCGGCGGCTTGACCGAGGCCGAGAAGCGGCAGCTGTTCGATGAGCACGTCCAGTGGTACCGGATGTATGGGATGAGCATGCGGCCGGTGCCCAAATCGTGGGACGAATTTCAGGAGTATTGGGATCGGGTCTGCCGCGAGGTGCTGGAAATCAACCAGGCGACCCTGGACATCTTCCGGATACGGATTCCGAAACCGAAATTCGTTCTGATGCCGACGCCGATTTGGGACCAATTGTTCAAGCCGTTGGTGGCCGGTCAGCGCTGGATCGCGGCGGGACTATTCGAGCCTGCGGTGCGTGAGAAGGCGGGAATGCACTGGACACCGGGCGACGAGGTGTTGTTGCGCTTGTTCGGCAAGATGGTCGAGCTGGCTTTCCTGGCTGTGCCCGACGAAATCCGACTGCACCCGCGCGCGCTGGCCGCCTATCGCCGCGCCGAGGGACGGCTTCCCAGCGATGCGCCGTTAGTCGAAGCACCGCCATTCATGGCACCGCCGCGCGACCGCCGCGGGCAGCCGATGCATTACTTTCCCCCGCGTCCGGGCCCTGCAAAGGCTCTCATGGAGCGTGCCGGCTCCGTGGTACACAGCACGCTCTCGCTGACCGGCCTGCGGCCTGCGCGGGGTCCCAAAAACGCTGCGTAGATCTAAGGTCGCGTGAGCACACCCAGAGCCTGCGCGCTCTGGTATAGGCAGATGGCCGCGGCGGCTGCCACGTTCAGGCTCTCGGCACCACCGGACATCGGGATGCGCACACGGTGGTCGGCGGCCGCTGCGACTTCGCTTGGCAAACCGTGAGATTCGGGCCCGAACAACCAGGCCGTCGGCTTGCCCAACACTTCCCCGGCCTGGTCAAGGCGCGTCTCGCCATCGACCGCGGTGGCCAGCACCTGCAGACCCGCGGCGTGCAGCGCCCTGACGGCGGCATGGGTGTCGGGCGCGGCGATGACCGGAATGGAGAACATGCTGCCGGCCGAAGCGCGCAGACACTTGCCGTTGTAGGGGTCGACGCTGTGCCCGCCGAGGATCACACCCCCGGCGCCCATGGCGTCGGCGATGCGAATGATCGTGCCGGCGTTGCCCGGCTCGCTGATCTCGACAGCAACCGCGATCAGCCCAGGCGAGCCGGCCAGCACGTCCTCCAGCCGGATCGCCGGCATTTCGCAAACGGCGACCAGCCCCGTCGGGGTGACGGTGTCCGAGAGCGCATTTGCGGCCCGCTCGCTGACCACATGGACCGGACACTGCTGCCCCGCAACTAAAGATGCCAGCAACGACGCATGCCGCTGCGCGGCAACTTCAGTGACAAATACATCCCGGACCAAACCGCGACCGGATGCGGCCTCGACCAGGTTAGGACCTTCGGCGAGAAATCGTCGTGCACGCCGCCGGCCGACGTGGCGATGCAATTTGACCGCCGCGGCGACCCTGGCCGAACGTTCGGTGAGCACCGGCAGCCCGCATCGTCGCCGGGCTAGGCAGCCTCACCCGAATCGGAGGGGGCGTTGACATCTTCGGGCAGCGCCGCCCGGGCGACGTCAACGAGCGCGGTGAACGCCGCCGGATCGGTGATCGCGATGTCGGCGAGGTTTTTGCGGTCCACTTCGACACCCGCAGCCTTCAGTCCCTGGATCAGTCTGTTGTAGGTGATGTCGTTGGCGCGCGCCGCCGCATTGATTCGCGAGATCCACAATTTACGGAACTCGCCCTTGCGGGCACGGCGGTCGCGGTAGGCATAGTTCAGTGAATGCAGCTGTTGCTCTTTGGCTTTGCGATAGAGCCGGGACCGCTGGCCGCGATAGCCTTTCGAGGCCTTCAGGATGCTGCGCCTCTTCTTGTGGGCGTTGACCGCCCGCTTCACGCGTGCCATGGATGTTCCTACTCTCGTTCAGACGTAAATGGTTAGGGTGCGCTGTGCGTGTTGGCCCGGCGCGATGGTCAGCCGTTCAGCAGCCTGTTAGCACGCTTGGTGTCGTTGGCTGACACCGTCGTGCGGCCTTCAAGCCGCCGGGTCCGGGTGGACGGCTTGTGCTCGAGCAAATGCCGGCGATTGGCTTTCTCGCGCAGGATTTTCCCGGTACCGGTGCGCCGGAACCGCTTTGAAGCCCCGCTGTGGGGCTTGGCCTTGGGCATGTTTCCTCTACTTCCAGGGTTCTGCAGTCTGCTGTTTTCGCTGTCAGGTCAGTTCGGTGAAGGGTTGATGTCACCGGCTGTATCGGACTCCGGTGTCGGCTCGTCCGCCGGTCCTTCGGGGTGCCGCGCCCTAGCGCGAGTCTTCGCGCCGCGATGCGGTGCCAGCACCATCGTCATGTTGCGGCCGTCCTGTTTGGCGGACGTTTCGACGAATCCGTGTTCGGCGACGTCCGCGCCCAGCCGCTGTAGCAATCGGTAGCCCAGCTCGGGCCGCGACTGCTCACGTCCGCGAAACATGATGGTGACCTTCACCTTCGATCCCGCCTCCAGGAAGCGGATTACGTGGCCTTTCTTGGTCTCGTAATCGTGATCGTCGATTTTTGGTCGTAGCTTTTGTTCTTTGACCACGGTCTGTTGCTGATTCCGGCGGGATTCGCGCGCCTTCTGCGCCGTCTCGTATTTGAACTTGCCGTAATCCATGATCTTGCAGACCGGCGGTCTGGCGTTTGGGGCAACTTCGACAAGGTCGAGATCGGCGTCCGCGGCGACGCGCAGTGCGTCTTCGATGCGCACGATGCCTACCTGCTCCCCCCCTGGGCCAATCAATCGGACTTCAGGTACGCGGATGCGCTCGTTGACGCGGGTCTCAGTGCTGATGGGGCCTCCCTTGTTGGGCTTTTGCTCGTCCTCCAATACGACCAGTGCCTGGTCCCCGTCCGAGATTCAGCGGTGGAAACACACCATCAGCAAAAAAGCCCTGCACAAGCAGGGCCCAATGCCGACCGATCGCGGCTTAAATCTACTCAAGCCGCCCGCGCTACCGCGGAACAGGCAGACACAATGCCTGTGACCGGACCGTGTTGCCTTGGAAAAAGGCTTGACGCCTTCTCGTGGCTCGCGGTGGGAGTGGGACTCCACTTAACTGTTCCTGGCCTTCGCCGGGATGGTCGCAGAGGCTAGTTTAGCAGCCATGAAGTGCCTTTCAGCACTTCGATGGCCGGACGGGCGTCTGGTGTGCATTGCCCCAGTTCGGCATAGCTGGCTAACTACTGCTGGCCACTCTTGGCGCTTCGCCAGGCTTTCCACGGATTGAAGGAATATCCTCGCGGTCTGTGACACTCACTACCCCTCGCTCGGTTCTTCGCGGCCGGTCGCGCTCCCGGTATCGGTGGGTACCGGCAGTGGCCGGCTGGACCGTGGGCGTCATCGCCACTCTGTCACTGCTGGCCAGCGTGTCACCGCTGATCCGGTGGCTGATCAAGGTCCCACGCGAATTCATCAACGACTACCTGTTCAACTTCCCTGACACCAGCATCGCGTGGTCTTTCGTACTGGCCTTGCTGGCAGCGGCTCTGACCGCGCGTAAACGCATTGCCTGGCTGCTCTTGCTCGCCAACTTGATCCTTGCCGCCGTGCTGAACGCCGCCGATATCGCCGCGGGCGACAACACCCCAACCGAGACCTTCGGTGAGAACCTCGGGTTCGCTCTGCACATTGTCGCGATAGTCCTGCTGGTCTTGGCCTATCGCGAGTTCTGGGCCAAGGTCCGCAAAGGCGCACTGGTCAAAGCGGCCGCGGTGCTGGTCGCCGGGGGTGTGGTCGGAATCCTGGCGTCCTGGGGTCTGGTCGAGTTGTTCCCCGGGACGCTGGCGCGGCAGGACCGCTTACCTTATGTCGCCAACCGGGTGGTGGGGTTCGCCCTCGCGGATCCGGACCTGTTCACCGGTAGGCCGCACGTATTTCTCAACGCAATCTTCGGTTTGTTCGGCGCACTCGCGCTGATCCTGGCGACGATCGTCCTGTTCCAGTCCCAGCGGGCCGAAAATGCGCTGACTGGTGAGGATGAGTCCGCGATCCGCGGACTACTCGAGTTGTACGGCAACAACGACTCCCTGGGCTACTTCGCCACCCGCCGCGACAAGTCGGTGGTGTTCGCACAGAGTGGCCGCGCCGCCATCACCTACCGAGTCGAAGTTGGCGTCTGCCTGGCCAGCGGCGACCCGATCGGCGACCCGAGAGCGTGGCCACAGGCTATCGACGCCTGGTTAGGCCTGTGCCAGATCTATGGCTGGGCGCCGGGCGTCATGGGCGCCAGTACGCAAGGAGCGCGGGTATATCGCGAAGCCGGCCTGAACGCCCTCGAGTTGGGTGACGAGGCCATTCTGCGGACCGCCGATTTCAAGCTGTCCGGCCCCGACATGCGCGGAGTGCGCCAAGCCGTGACCCGAGCGCGCAGAGCCGGGTTGACGGTGCGCATCCGGCGTCACCGCGACATCGCCACCGGCGAGATGGCCGACACCGTTTCCCGTGCCGACGCCTGGCGCGACACCCAAACCGAGCGCGGCTTTTCCATGGCACTGGGCCGGCTCGGTGATCCGGCTGATGGGGACTGCCTGCTGGTCGAAGCAATAGACCGGGACGGCACAGTCGCTGCGATGCTGTCGCTGGTCCCGTGGGGAACCACCGGTGTCTCCCTGGACTTGATGCGCCGTTCGCCGCAATCCCCCAACGGCACTATCGAACTCATGGTCAGCGATCTTGCACTGAACGCTGAAAACCTTGGCATCACTCGTATTTCACTGAACTTCGCGATGTTTCGGTCGGCTTTCGAACAGGGTGCACAACTCGGCGCCGGCCCAGTTGCCCGCCTGTGGCGAGGGTTGCTGCTGTTCTTCTCGCGGTGGTGGCA
This sequence comes from uncultured Actinomycetota bacterium, assembly GCA_963784665.1. GTDB lineage: Bacteria > Actinomycetota > Actinomycetes > Mycobacteriales > Mycobacteriaceae > Mycobacterium. Next base: position 321,664 of record CAWASA010000005.1, on the reverse strand, counting down.
GCTGGAGACGCTTTACCGCTCGAACATGAAGTACCAACCTGAGTGGATTCCGCGCTACGCCTGCTACGAGGACGCCCGGCTGATCCCCCGGGTCGGCGTCGCCTCGGTGATCGCGGAAGGCTTCCTCGTCTTGCCATTCAGCCGGCGGGACAGGGTGCATACCGGCCACCACCCCGCCGTGCCGACCAGGCTGGTGGAGTCCGGGCTGCTGCATCACGACGGGTCCGCACCGGACGTGAGCGGGCTGCAACGCCGAGACGCCGCCGACGCGGAGGAGTCGAGATCTCGCCTGCCCGAGCAGGTGCGGGTACGCCTGGCAAAGCTGAAAGCCTTGCAGCGCAGCGGTATTGACGCTTACCCCGTGGGATCTCCGCCCAGCCACACAATCGCCCGAGCGCTCGACGCGGACGACCAGGAGGTCGTCTCGGTGTCCGGCAGGATTTTGCGAATACGCGACTACGGCGGGGTGTTGTTTGCCCAGTTGCGTGACTGGTCGGGCGAAATGCAAATGCTGCTGGATAATTCACGCCTCGAGCAGGGCCGCACCGCCGATTTCACCTCGGCCATCGATCTTGGTGACCTGGTCGAGATGACCGGGCACATGGGCTTCAGCAAGAACGGAACCCGCTCGTTGATAGTGCGCGACTGGCGGATGATCGGTAAGTGCTTGCGGCCGTTGCCGAACAAGTGGAAGGGGCTCACCGACCCGGAAGCGCGATTGCGGACCCGCTATGTTGACCTGGCCGTCAATCCGCAGTCGCGTGAGCTGCTCCAGGCGCGCAGCAGCGTCTTGCGCTCCGTCAGGGAAACGCTGTTCGCCAAGGGGTTCGTCGAAGTCGAGACCCCGATCCTGCAGCAGATCCACGGCGGCGCCACTGCCCGCCCTTTCGTCACCCACATCAACACCTACGACATGGACCTGTTCTTGCGCATCGCGCCGGAGCTCTACCTGAAGCGGTTGTGCGTCGGCGGCGTGGAGCGGGTGTTCGAATTGGGCCGGGCGTTCCGCAATGAGGGTGTCGACTTCAGCCATAACCCCGAGTTCACCTTGCTGGAGGCCTACCAAGCGCATGCCGACTACAAGGTGTGGATCGATGGCTGCCGTGAGCTCATTCAGAACGCCGCCCAAGCCGCTCACGGTGAGCAGGCCGTGCTGCGGCCCCGCACTGAGCGTGACGGCCGCCTCGAACCCGTCGACATCTCCGGCGTCTGGCCGGTCAAGACGGTGTACAACGCGGTATCCGAAGCGCTTGGAGAACACATCGACCCCGACACCTCACTGGCCGCTTTGCGCAAGCTGTCCGACGCCGCCCATATCCCTTATCGGGCACATTGGGATGCCGGCGCGGTGGTGCTGGAACTCTACGAGCACCTGGTCGAGGACCGGACCGAACAACCGACGTTCTACATCGACTTTCCGACATCCGTGTCGCCGTTGACCCGGCCGCACCGCAGCGAATGCGGCGTCGCCGAGCGGTGGGACCTGGTGGCATGGGGTATCGAGCTGGGCACCGCCTACAGCGAGCTCACCGATCCGGTCGAGCAGCGGCGCCGCCTGCAGGAGCAGTCGCTGTTGGCCGCCGGCGGGGACCCCGAGGCGATGGAGCTCGACGAAGACTTCCTGCAAGCGATGGAATACGCGATGCCGCCCACCGGCGGGCTGGGGATGGGCATCGACCGCGTCGTCATGCTCATCACGGGCCATAGCATCCGCGAGACGCTGCCATTCCCGCTGGCCAAGCCGCACTAGCCCGGTGGCGATCGCAAGCCCGGCGGTTACGCCGGGCGCAGCGGGTCGACACGCACAGCCCGGGCCGGGAGTCCCAGCCAGTCCACAGCGAACATTCGGTGAATATGTTCCAGGTTGGTTAACAATGGATCACAATGAACCACGTGACAGCGTCCATGCCCCCCGCCACGGCGCAGTTGCTGGCAAGTAGTCATACCTCCCTGATGCATGGCTGGGTGCCCACCACGATCCAGGTGGTCACCGCGGTGGTGCTGACGCTGGGCATCGGATGGCGGTCGCGTCGCTGGCGGATGGTGTGGCTGCCGGTGGCCGCCGTGGTCGGCGGTGCCGCGGCCTACCTGACGCACTGGTACATCGTCGACCGCGGTCTCTCCGACGAACCTGCGCCGTCGGCGCTGTGGCTCTGGATCACGTTGTCCGGCATGGCGGTAGGGGTGCTGATTCTGGGCTGGCGCGGCGCACAGCGGTGGCGGCGCGGCACGGCGCTGCTAGCCGTACCGTTGTGCTTGCTCAGCACGGCGCTGGTGCTCAACCTGTGGGTTGGGTACTTCCCCACGGTGCAGTCCGCGTGGAATCAGCTCACCTCCGGCCCGCTACCCGATCAGACCGATCAGGCCACCGTTACCGCGATGGCTGCCAAAGGAACCCGACCACCGCACGGCACCGTGGTCCCGGTGGTGATTCCCTCGGAAGCATCGCATTTCAAACACCGCGGTGAGCTCGTATACCTGCCGCCCGAATGGTTCGTCAGTAGCCCACCGCCGCCGTTGCCGACAGTGATGATGATCGGCGGGCAATTCAATACACCCGCGGACTGGACGCGCGCGGGCAACGCGGTCAAGACGATCGACGACTTCGCCGCCGCACACGACGGCAAGGCGCCGGTGTTGGTGTTCGTGGACTCCGGAGGTGCTTTCAACAACGACACCGAATGCGTCAACGGAGTTCGCGGTAATGCGGCCGACCATCTGACCAAAGACGTTGTGCCCTTCATGATCTCGAAATTCGGCGTGAACCCCAACCGCGCCAAATGGGGTGTCGCCGGCTGGTCCATGGGCGGGACCTGCGCCCTGGACCTGACCGTCATGCACCCCGAGATGTTCAGCGCGTTCATCGACGTCGCCGGCGACTTCTTCCCGAACGCCGGGAACAAAGCCCAGACCATCGCCAGGCTATTCGGCGGGAACGCCGAGGCGTGGGCGGCATTCGACCCGACCGCAGTGATCAACCGGCACGGGCCGTACAGCGATGTGGCCGGTTGGTTCGCGATTTCGTCGGACGGCCCTCCGGCACCACGCCGCGACTTCGGTATGGCCGACAGCGGCGCAATCCAACTCGCCGCTCATGAAGCGGCCGCCAACCCTGGCAACCAGATCGCAGCTGCCTATTCGCTATGTGCGCTCGGCCGTGCCAACGGGATCGACTGCGCAGTGGTCCCCCTCCCAGGCAAGCACGATTGGCCATTCGCAGACAGAGCCTTCGCGGCTGCACTGCCATGGCTGGCCGGCCGGCTGGGCACTCCGGGAATTCCGCGGGCAGCGCTGCCTGGCCCTCCCACCGTGGTTGCCACCCCGGTAGTGGTCCCGGCCGAGCATTCCAACACCGCCAAGCGGTAGCCGTCAGTGCTTGCCACTGCGCGCGTTCGGCGTGCGATATTCGCGCGGCATTGCAATCCGTGGAGTGCATGGACGCGCTGGGCCAGCGCACCGCTGATACTGGTGCCCGCGTGGACGCGGCGATGGAGCCATGCGGTGTTGATTGCGCTGTGGCTTGCCGTCAATCCGTTCGTCTTCGGCAAGCCGAGGCATGAAGGCGCGTGGTCAACTCGGGCAATGTTGGGCGAGGAGCAGTGGATCAGCCGTCGACCTCGGGATGCGGCCATGTTCGTCAGCGCAGTGACATCGGTGGCCGCGCTGGGTGCTGTCATCGCGGCCCACCGCCATCGACTGCTACCGGCGGCGATCGCAACGGCGGTGCAGATGGCGTTGACACTGGTGTACTGGGCGCAGATGGTGCGCTATTTCGAACGCCAATCGCAGCAGAACGACACAGCGCCGCAGTAGCGTGGCGGCATGGCAGACGAAGCGACCCATCCCGAGGCCGCCCGGCCTGCGGCGCCCAAAGCCTCTGAACCGGTGCCCGCGACACCGAATGCCGAGACCGACACCGGGTATGACAATGCCGGCGTGCCGACCTTCGAATTCGTCCGCGAGAAGATAGAGAACCGGTACGGAACCGCGCTCGGCGCAACAGAACTCGATGCCGACAGCGCAGAAGGCCACGGGCTCGAGGAGCAATACGAAGAGCGCCAGCGCGCTGCGGCGGAAAAGCTTGCGCAGATACGCGAATCTATGCGCTCCGACGAAAGTTGAGAAATGATCGGCTAGCCTCATCGCGCCACGCCCGTTGGGTAATGGAATCGTCGATCAGTGAGACGGGCGGGGTTTGCGGGGTGGCCGATCTGGATCAGCCCGCGGTTCGCATCGCGACTGTCAAGGCGCCGCCGCCGCAGTAAGGCGTGGTCGTCTTGCGCAATGCGGCGCAGACTCGAACCATGCCAGCGCTGCGCAAGATGGAACCGGCCGACCTGGATACGGTGCGTGTGTGGTTGAGCACGCCGGAAGTGGCCCGCTGGTACCTGCTCGGCTCCACGATCGAGCAGGAACTCGACGATCTCCGGCGGAGCATCGTCGGCGACCAGGCGGCGGAGGCCCTCGTCATTGCCGAGCAGAACAAGCCGATCGGATGGTGTCAGTGGTATCTCTGTGCCGCCTACCCCGACCACGCCGCCGGGGTCGGGGCGGCACCGGGCGACGCGGGGATTGACTACGCGATCGGCGACCCGGAAAGCCGGAACCATGGGGTCGGAACGGCGGTGATCGCAGCGCTAGTCGCTCACATCAGGAAACTGCATCCGCACGCCGGGATCATCGCCGATCCCGAGGCTACGAATGTTGCGTCACGAAGAGTATTGGAAAAGAACGGTTTCGAGCTCCTCGACGAGCGGCCCGTGGCCTCCGAGCCGACGGCGGCTCCGATGGCAATCTATCGGCTACACCCCGAACTCTTGCCGGCTGGCGGTAACGGTGCCGACGCGCAGACGTGGCTTCAACGAGCGCGTCAGGCGCTGACCTTGCGCCGCCGCTTAGGCGAACCAGCCGGTGCGCCTGAGGCGCCAGGACTGCCGACGACCTCGGCGAGAAACTTCCCGGTGTAGCTTTCCGGCACCGCGGCGACGTCCTCTGGAGCGCCTTCGGCGACAACGGTTCCGCCCTCGGCGCCACCCTCGGGGCCCATGTCGACGATCCAGTCCGATGTCTTGATCACGTCGAGGTTGTGTTCAATGACGATGACCGTATTGCCTTTGTCGACAAGCCCATTGATGACGCTCAGCAGCTTGCGGATGTCGTCGAAATGCAGTCCGGTGGTGGGTTCGTCGAGAATGTACATGGTCCGCCCAGTCGAGCGCTTCTGCAGTTCTGCGGCCAGCTTGACGCGCTGCGCCTCGCCGCCGGACAGCGTTGGCGCGGGCTGTCCGAGCCGGACATAACCCAGGCCGACGTCGACCAGGGTGCGCAGGTAGCGGTGAATGCCGGTGATCGGCTCGAAGAACTCCGCCGCTTCCTCGATCGACATGTCCAGCACTTCGGAGATCGTCTTGCCCTTGTAGTGCACCTCAAGGGTTTCCCGGTTGTAGCGGGCGCCATGGCAGACCTCGCATGGCACGTAGACGTCGGGCAGAAAGTTCATCTCGATCTTGATCGTGCCGTCGCCGGTGCACGCCTCGCAGCGACCGCCCTTGACGTTGAACGAGAATCGGCCGGGTTGGTACCCACGGACTTTGGCCTCGGTGGTGGCCGCGAACAGGGTGCGGATCTTGTCGAACACCCCGGTGTAGGTGGCCGGGTTGGAGCGCGGTGTGCGGCCGATCGGCGATTGGTCCACCCGCACCAGCTTGTCCAGGTGGTCCAGCCCGGTGACCCGGGTATGGCGGCCCGGGACTTGACGGGCGCCGTTGAGCCGGTTGGCCAGCACCGCGGCCAGGATGTCGTTGACCAGTGTTGACTTGCCGGAGCCGGACACACCCGTCACCGAGGTCAGCACACCAAGCGGGAACGACACGTCGATGCCGCGCAGGTTGTGCTCGCGGGCGCCTACGACGGTGAGTTGCCGGCGCCGGTCGACGGGGCGCCGGATCGCGGGGATCTCGATGCTTTCTTTGCCCGACAGATAGGCGCCCGTGATTGAGTCCTGGTTGGCAAGCAGCTCGCTGTAGGTTCCGCTGTGCACGATACGGCCGCCGTGCTCGCCGGCGCGTGGGCCGATGTCGACGATCCAGTCGGCGTGCGCGATGGTGTCCTCGTCGTGCTCGACGACGATCAGGGTATTCCCCAAATCCCTTAACCGGGTGAGGGTTTCGATGAGGCGACGGTTGTCGCGCTGGTGCAGCCCGATGGACGGCTCGTCGAGCACGTAGAGCACGCCGACCAGGCCGGACCCGATCTGGGTGGCCAGCCGGATGCGTTGGGCCTCACCGCCGGACAGCGTGGCCGCGGCGCGGGAGAGCGACAAATACTCCAGTCCGACATCGAGCAGAAAGCCCAGCCGCGACTGTATTTCCTTGAGCACCTGCCCGGCGATCGCCTGCTCGCGCGGACCCAGGGTGAGCGCGTTGAGAAAATCTGAGCAGTCCGCTATCGACAGCTCACACACTTCGGCGATGGACTTCGCACCGCGCTTCCCCGCTGACAGCAGCACCGCCAGGATCTCCGGCTTGAGCCGGGTGCCCTCACACACCGGGCAGGGCACGTCGCGCATGAAGCCCTCGTAGCGTTCCTTCATCTGCTCGGACTCGGTCTGGGCCATCTTGCGTTCCAGGAATGCGAGCACGCCTTCGAAATCGGCGTAGTACGACCGGGTGCGGCCATACCGGTTGCGGTACCGCACGTGCACCTGATGGTCGGAACCCTCGAGGATCGCCTTACGGGCTTTGGCCGGCAGTTTGCGCCACGGCGTGTCGACATCGAAGCCCAGCGCGTCACCAAGCCCCGCCATCATCCGGGTGAAGTACTCCGCGGTATGACCCGTCGACCACGGCGCCACCGCACCCTCGGCCAGCGTGCGCTCCGGGTCGGGCACCACCAAGTCGGGGTCGACTTCCTTGCGGATTCCCAGGCCGGTGCACTCGGGGCAGGCGCCGTAGGGCGAGTTGAACGAGAACGATCGCGGTTCCAGGTCGTCGACCGCCAGCGCGTGCCCGTTGGGACAGGCCAGCTTCTCGGAGAACCGCTGCTCACGATGCGGCGCCCCCGGCTCGTGGTCGACGAATTCCAGCACCACGATGCCGTCGGCCAGATTCAGGGCGGTTTCCACCGAATCGGTGAGCCGCTGCTTGGCGGTGGCCTTGACGGTGAGGCGGTCCACCACCACCTCGATGTCGTGCTTTTCCTGCTTCTTCAGCTTCGGCGGGTCGGTCAGCGAATGCACGACGCCGTCGACCCGCACCCGGCTGTAGCCCTGGGCGTTGAGCTTTTCGAACAGGTCGGCGAACTCGCCCTTGCGGGTGCGCACCACCGGTGCCAGGACCAGGAATCGGGTGCCCTCGGGCATCGCCAGCACCTGGTCGACGATTTGCTGCGGTGTCTGACGGGCGATCCGCTCCCCACAGATCGGGCAGTGCGGCGTGCCGGCGCGTGCGTAGAGCAGCCGCAGGTAGTCATACACTTCGGTGATCGTTCCGACGGTCGATCTCGGGTTGCGGTTGGTCGACTTCTGGTCGATCGACACCGCTGGGGAAAGGCCCTCGATGAAGTCGACATCCGGCTTGTCCATCTGCCCCAGGAATTGGCGGGCGTAGGCGGACAGCGACTCCACGTAGCGGCGCTGGCCTTCGGCGAAGATGGTGTCGAAGGCCAGTGACGATTTGCCCGATCCGGAGAGCCCGGTGAACACGATCAGGGCGTCGCGGGGCAGGTCGAGGTCGACGCCGCGCAGGTTGTGTTCACGGGCGCCTTTGACGATCAGGCGGTCAGCCACGAGGCCCCTCTCACTGGAACTGTTACTTGCCTAAGAGCGGATATTGCGCACGGCGCATTCCATGCTATGTGCCCATACCGACAAGCAACCGGGCCCATCCTGTGACCAAGTAGCGTGAGCGGTATGACTCGCGCCCACGACGATGATGCCGGCGCAGTCGGGATCAAGGAGTGGCGCACATGACTGTCGTGGACGACAACTACACCGGACACGTCGACCCTGGTACAGCCGCCCGCCGCACCCTGCCCGGCGTCACGATCCTCAAGGCGTCGGTGGGCCCGATGGACAACAACGCTTACCTGGTGACATGTTCGGCGACCGGAGAAACGCTGCTGATTGATGCCGCCAACGACGCCGATGTCCTCATCGACCTCATCCGACGTTACGCGCCCAAGGTGTCACTGATCGTGACCAGCCATCAGCACTTCGACCACTGGCAGGCGCTGGAGGCGGTGGCCGCAGCCACCGGTGCGCCGACCGCGGCCCACGAGATCGACGCCGACCCGCTGCCGGTCAAACCGGACCGGTTACTGGCCAACGGCGACAGCGTGCAGATCGGCAAGCTGACCTTCGACGTCATCCAACTGCGCGGGCACACGCCCGGATCGGTCGCGCTGGCGCTGGACGGGCCCGCGACCGGCGGAGTCACCCAGTTGTTCACCGGCGACTGCCTGTTTCCGGGCGGCGTTGGCAAGACGTGGCAGCCCGGCGATTTCGCTCAGTTGCTCGACGACGTCACCACCCGGGTTTTCGAGGTCTACCCAGATTCCACCGTCATCTACCCAGGCCACGGCGACGACACGGCACTAGGCGCCGAACGCCCCCACCTGGGCGAATGGCGCGAGCGGGGCTGGTAGCCGGCAGGACCGGTTAAGTGGTCGTGTGCACGATCAGCACGTCGACCTTGGCCCGCCGCGAAACGTTGGCCGGCACCGACCCCAGCAGCCGGCCCGCGATCGTGCTCAGACCGACATTGCCGACGACCAGCAGATCGGCCTTTTCGTCCTCGGCCAGCTTCACCAGCGCATCGACCGGAGCGCCGACGATCGGTCGCTCTTCCACGTTCTTCGCACCGGCCGTGTGCGCCCGCTCCTTGGCGTCTTGCAGAATCGCGTAAATCGGCGCGGTACCCGACACTTTGTAGCTTTCTTCCCGCAGGGCGTCTGCGGCCCGGGTGTCCTCGTGCTGGGGCAGGTACGCCGACGCAATGATCAACTTGGCGTCCGCCCCGGCGATCGTCGCTGCCCGGTCTACCGCACGCATCGACGAGTCCGAGCCGTCGGTTCCTACTACCACGGTCCGATAGGCGCCCATTTACCCTCCCAGTTTCGGTTGGTCAGCCAACCCAAGACAGTATCGCGTTTACCGGATGCTGAGGAGTTCTATTAGCGACACTGTCTGGCGTGGCGCGTCCAGCATTTGCGGAGCCACGCGGCACCGTCGGACAATATCGCCGATGAAAAACCGATCAAATGCTTGTGTCCAAGGCGGGAAGCCCTGCGTTACGGAGTTTTTCGTGTAATGCACGCACGCGGGGCGAATGCGCCCAATCCGGTTTGTGACCCGATTCCTCGCCTCAGCCTTACAGTGACAAGCATCATGTCCATGCCCACCCTTGAGCAGCGCACGGCGCACGTCGTTGACGAGCCCGCGCCCACAGGCCTGCGCGGCAGGTTGCTCGACCCGTGGGCGATTGCCGTGTTCGCCACCGTTATCAGCGGCGCCTGGGCCAGTAGGCCTTCGCTGTGGTTCGACGAGGGAGCGACAATATCGGCTTCGGCGAGCCGGACTCTGCCGGAACTGTGGCGGCTGCTGAGCCACATCGACGCTGTACACGGTCTGTACTACCTGCTGATGCACGGCTGGTTCACGTTGTTTCCGCCGACCGAATTCTGGTCGCGGGTCCCCAGCGCTCTGGCGATCGGAGCCGCTGCGGCCGGCGTCACGGTGTTTACCAAGCAGTTCTCGACACGGGCGACCGCAGTATGCGCAGGTGCCGTTTTCGCCGTCCTGCCACGCACCACCTGGGCGGGTATCGAGGCGCGCTCGTATGCCTTCGCGGCTGCGGCAGCCGTCTGGCTGACGGTGTTACTTGTTGTCGCTGTCCGGCGCAACAGGCCGCGACTGTGGGTCTTCTATGCGCTGGCGTTAATGCTGTCGATTTTGCTGAATCTCAACCTGATCCTGTTGCTGCCGGTTTACGCCGCAATGCTGCCGCTCCTCGCACCCAAAAAATCCCGCAAATCCTCGCTCATCTGGTGGGCTGTCACCTCGGCCGTCGCGGTCGGCGCCATGACGCCTTTCATCGTGTTCGCCCATGCCCAGGTTTGGCAGGTCAACTGGATCTACCCCGTCAGCTGGCATTACGCCTTCGACATCATCCTGCGCCAATATTTCGACCACAGCGTTCCGTTCGCTGTTCTTACCGCCGTCCTCATCGTCGCGACGGTCGTGGCCCGGCTGGCCGGCGTGCGGCCGCCGGCGGGCGACATACGTGGACTGTTGATCGTCTGCGCAGCGTGGATCGTCATTCCCACCGGCCTCGTCGTCGTCTATTCGGCCATCAATGAACCGATCTACTTCCCGCGCTACCTGATCTTCACCGCGCCCGCGATGGCCGTCGTCCTGGCCGTCTGCATCGTGACGATCGCCCGCAGGCCGTGGCCCATCGCCGGTGTGGTGCTGCTGTTCACTGTCGCCGCGGTGCCGAATTACCTGTTCACGCAGCGCTGGCCGTATGCCAAGGAGGGCTGGGATTACAGCCAGGTGGCCGATGTGATCAGCTCCCACGCCGCACCTGGTGATTGTCTGATGGTGGACAACACCGTGCCCTGGAGGCCCGGGCCCATCCGCGCGCTGCTGGCCACCCGGCCGGCCGCGTTCCGCCCGCTGATCGACGTCGAACGCGGTGTTTACGGACCCAAGGTCGGTTCGCTGTGGGACGGCCACGTCGCCGTGTGGCTGGTAACGGCCAAGATCAACAAATGCTCCACAATCTGGACCATTACCAGTAAAGACAAGTCACTGCCCGATCATCAATCCGGACGATCGTTGTCGCCGGGAACTGTATTCGGGCGCGCACCGGCGTATCGATTTCCGAGCTACCTCGGGTTCCGGATTGTCGAACGTTGGCAATTCCATTACTCGCAGGTGGTCAAGTCGACGCGATAATTGCCGCGTTGCGTTGCGTCGTTCGGGCCGACGATGACGCGGACTGAGCTCAGCCCAGGCTGTCAACTCGGTGTGCCCGGCGAATGCCGCGGGTCGCGCCGTAAGAAACCGCCACACCGGCAGCGCTCAATAGGGTGAATACGGTGAACAGCCAGTGAGCCGCCATCACATCGCCGCCCTTGGCGGTGTTGACCACGACACCTGCCAGACCGGCGCCGAACGCCGCCGACATCAACTGGACCGTGTTGATCGCCGCGGCCGCAGCGCCGCTTTCAGCCGGATCGTTGACGGAGGCCATTGCGTGCACCGACAAATGCGGCCACGCCATCCCGATCCCGACGCCGGCGACCAGCAGCGCCACCGCCCACAGCGGAGCCGTCCAGACCGACGCGTCAGTGCGCCGGGCAACTGCCCCCAGCGCAAGTCCTGACGCCACGACCATCGGTGCAACCGCGATCACCCGCCCGATCGCTCGCGGGCTCTGCAAGGATGCGCTGACGATCTCGCTGACCGTCCAGCCAACCGCCAGTGCCGCACCCAGAAACCCGGCCGCTACCGGAGTCAGATGTGCCAATCGCTGGCCGAACAACGGTACGTAAGTGTCCACCATCGCGGCGGCCATCAGTACCCCCATGGTCAGATAGATCCACTTCAGCGGTCCGGGACCAAAAACGCTGGGCGGCAACACTGCCGCGTGCATACGCCAGTCGACGATCACGAATAAGCCGACCAGCACAATGCCGGCCGCGAGCAGCCCGGTGGTGGCGAGGATGTTGTGCGGAATTTCCGCGACGCTGACGGCCAGCGCGGCAGCACCAATGAGTACCAGCGACCACACCGGCACCTTCATCGCCGGAACGTCGGCACTCGTGTCGGCCCGGCCCGCGACCAGTGCGACCGGTACCAACATGGCCATCAGACCGGTCAGGATCGCCATCACCACAAAGGCCCATCGCCATAACCCGAACTGTGCGAATAAGCCACCCGTCGCAGGCCCGACCAGCGTCGCCACACCCCACATTGCCGACACCAGTGCCGAGGCCCGCGTCCACAGCCAGCGGGGCAATGCGGCGTTGATAACCGCGTAGCCCAGGCCGGCCAGCAGGCCCCCAGCCACGCCCTGCAGGGCGCGTCCAGCTATCAGAATTTCCATGCTGGGCGCAGCCCCGCAGACCAGACTGGCTACGCCGAACACGGCCAGTCCCATCAGATATGACTTTCGCGCCCCCATGCGCAGCAGCATCGGATTGACCATGGTCGCGGCGACCACCGACCCGACCAGATACAGGGTCGTCACCCAGGCGTAGAGCCGGCTACCGCCTATTTCGGCGACGGTGTTGGGCAACAAGCTGGTGGTCAAGAACTCGTTGGTGGCGTACAGGGCCACCCCGCCGGCCAGCACGACCGATGTCCTCAGATACCTGGCGCCCAGCAGCTCGCGCCAACCGCCGGTGATGGTCGCCGTGTCGGTCACTCTTCCACCGTATGGGGTGACTCGGCACTGGGTCGGACACGCACCTTGCCAGCAAAGTCACTTCAGGCCGGCGGCGTCCATCCCGCGCAATTCCTTTTTCAGGTCGGCGATCTCGTCGCGGAACCGCGCGGCCAGCTCGAACTGCAAATCACGGGCGGCGGCCATCATCTGCTCGGTGAGGTCCTTGATCAGGTCGGCCAGTTCCGCGCGCGGCATGCTTGCCGTGTCGCGGCCCTCGAACACACCGGCACTGACCGCGCGGCCGGGCTCACCCTGGGCGCGCCGACCGCGGGACGCGTTACGTCCCGACCCGCCGATTCCCACGGTCTCGGTGTCGTCAGCTTCGCGATAGACCTGGTCGAGGATGTCGGCGATCTTCTTGCGCAGCGGCTGCGGGTCGATGCCGTGGGCCTCGTTGTAGGCGATTTGCTTGGCCCGCCGCCGTTCGGTCTCGTCGATGGCCTCTTTCATCGAGTCGGTGATCTTGTCGGCATACATGTGCACTTCGCCGGAGACGTTGCGGGCGGCGCGGCCGATGGTCTGGATCAGGCTGCGTGACGACCGCAGGAAGCCTTCCTTGTCGGCGTCGAGGATCGCGACCAGCGACACCTCGGGTAGGTCCAGGCCCTCGCGCAGCAGGTTGATGCCGACCAGCACGTCGTATTCGCCAAGCCGCAGCTGGCGCAGCAGTTCGACGCGGCGCAACGTGTCGACCTCGGAGTGCAGGTAGCGCACCCGAATCCCCATCTCCAGCAGGTAGTCGGTGAGGTCTTCGGCCATCTTCTTGGTCAGCGTCGTCACCAGGACCCGCTGATCGGCGTCGGTACGCTTGCGGATCTCGCCGATCAGGTCGTCGATCTGGCCCTTGGTCGGTTTGACCACCACTTTCGGGTCCACCAAGCCGGTGGGCCGGATGACCTGCTCGACGAACTCGCCGCCGGACTGGCTGAGCTCGTAGGGGCCGGGCGTGGCCGACAGATACACCGTCTGCCCGATCCGGTCGGCGAACTCCTCCCAGGTCAGCGGGCGGTTGTCGCATGCCGACGGCAACCGGAACCCGTACTCCACCAGGTTGCGCTTGCGCGACATGTCGCCCTCGTACATGCCGCCGATCTGCGGCACGGTGACGTGTGACTCGTCGATGACAAGCAGGAAGTCTTCCGGGAAGTAGTCCAGCAGCGTCGCCGGCGGCGAGCCCGGCCCTCTGGCGTCGATGTGGCGGGAATAGTTCTCGATACCCGAGCAGAACCCGACCTGGCGCATCATTTCGATGTCGTAGTTGGTGCGCATCCGTAATCGCTGCGCCTCCAGCAGCTTGCCCTGGCCCTCCAGGTCGGCCAGCCGTTGCGCCAGCTCCTCCTCGATCGTCGAGATCGCGTGGGCCATCCGCTCGGGACCGGCCACGTAGTGGGTGGCGGGGAAGATCCGCAACGAGTCGACCTGGCGGATCACCTCGCCGGTCAGCGGGTGCAGGTAGTACAGCGCTTCGATCTCGTCGCCGAAGAACTCGATACGAACCGCCAGCTCTTCGTAGGACGGGATGATTTCCACGGTGTCGCCGCGCACCCGGAACGAGCCGCGGGTGAAGGACAGGTCGTTGCGGGTGTACTGGACGTCGACCAGCAGCCGCAGCAGCCCGTCCCGGGGCACCTCGGAGCCGACCTCCAGTTCCACGGAGCGGTCCAGGTAGGACTGTGGTGTCCCCAGGCCGTAGATGCACGACACCGAGGCCACCACCACCACATCGCGGCGCGACAGCAGCGCCGACGTCGCGGAGTGCCGCAAGCGCTCCACGTCGTCGTTGATGGAGCTGTCCTTTTCGATGTAGGTGTCGGTCTGCGCGATGTACGCTTCCGGCTGGTAGTAGTCGTAGTACGACACGAAGTACTCGACTGCGTTGTGCGGCAACATCTCTCGCAGCTCGTTGGCCAACTGCGCGGCCAGCGTCTTGTTGGGTGCCATCACCAGGGTCGGCCGCTGCAGCCGCTCGATGAGCCACGCGGTGGTGGCCGACTTCCCGGTGCCGGTCGCGCCGAGTAGCACCACGTCGCGCTCCCCCGCCATGATCCGGCGCTCGAGCTCGTCGATGGCCGCCGGCTGATCCCCGGCGGGAGCGTGCGGGCTGAGCACCTCGAAGTGGCCGCCGGCGCGCACCATCTCCTCGACGGCGCGGTATTCCGAATGAGCGACTACCGGATGTTCCGTGGCGAAAGCCATGCCACCAGGGTAGAGCCGATCACCGACAAGTGGCCCGGTGCCGGTGCTCCAGGGCTATCCGGCGGGCCGGACCCAGGACCGCGTGACCGGATCGCATTGGAGCAGGTGCCCGTCGTTCGAGGTGGTCATGGCGAACACCGACGTGCCGGGCCGGTCGCATGAGCTACCGGAGGTGTGAACTCCCATCGTGATGGGGGCTTTGGCCCAGGTGTTGCCTTCACAGACGATTTGCTCGTTGTTGGTCGGGTCGTAGGCGAGTTTGTCGGTGTCGCTGCACAACCCGCCCAAAACGGGCGGCGAGGCCGGGGTCGACGGCGGTTTCGTGGTGTTGGCCACCTGGGCGGGATCGGCCAAGGCCACGCCCGCCGGCACGTCACCGACCCGGGTGGCGACCACGGGTAAGCGCACCACCGCTCCCTGTGCGCTGCACTCATTGCTCAACACGGTTTCGGTTACCGTGCCGCGCAGGGTGCCGTCGGCTTGCGGCGCCACCGACCACGCGATGGTTTCCTCCTGCGTGGCTCCGACTTGTCCATTCGGCTGAGTGCAGCCCACCCGTTCTTGCTGAGGCGCGCCCTGCCAATAGCCACCGATGAAGCGCAGTGTGTCCGTGAGACCACCATCGGTCGTGCTGGCCTGCTGGTGAGTGGCATCGTCCAGCTGAGTCCCGGCGGCGGCGCATCCGTTGGTTGTGCACACCGAACGGAAAGCCCACCAGTTGGTGCCGGCTCCGTCGTGCCGAATCGGGATGCCGTTGGTGGTCTGCTTACCGCGGTCGTACGTCAACTGGTAGGCGCCGTTGAGTACCGGCCCCCCGGATCTCGCGGGCGCGGCGCTTGGCGCCGGGACGGACGGCTTCGACGCGAGCGCAGGATTGGGCGCAGAGCTGTCCGGCTGGAAGGAGTACAGGATCGACCAGGTCGCCGCCACGGCGATGAGCACCGCGCAGACCAGTGCGGTGGCCCACCGGGTCTTTGACGAAAACCCGTGGTTCATAGCGGCAATGACGCCGAGCGGTCCGCGCCGCCGGGGCGGCGTGACCAAGGCGACACCGGATTGCGCGCCGCGGCTGACATCGGCAATACCGTCGAACTGCTCGCTGACGGCGGCGGCAAACGCGCGGCACCGCTCGAACCTGTCCTCGGGTCGTTTGGCGAGGGCTTTGAAGAACACGTCGTCGAGGTGCGACAAATCCGGGCGGTAATCGCTGAGCCGGGGCGGGTCTTCGTGCAGGTGCTGGCTGATCACCGCGATCGGATTCGAGTGCTGGAACGGTGGCGCACCGGTGAGCAGATGAAAAGCGGTTGCGCCCAAAGCGTATTGATCTGCCCGCCCATCAATGTTGGAGCCCGTCAACTGTTCGGGCGCGGCGTAGGCCACTGTCCCGACGGCGACATTGGTCTCGGTGATCCCGCTGATGTCGCCCAGGTGACGCGCGACACCGAAGTCCGCCAACAGAATTCGACGCTCCCCGCCCTCGGGGTGGGTGAGCAGGATGTTGGCGGGTTTGACGTCGCGGTGCAGCAGGCCGCGGT
The DNA here is from genome assembly GCA_963784665.1 of uncultured Actinomycetota bacterium. GTDB lineage: Bacteria > Actinomycetota > Actinomycetes > Mycobacteriales > Mycobacteriaceae > Mycobacterium. The sequence goes on along the minus strand of CAWASA010000005.1, from coordinate 305,481 downwards.
CGTGGGCGTAGTCGAGCGCGCCCGCTACGGCCTGGAGGATGGCACACACCTCGTGGATCGGCATTCCGTCCTGGTAGCGCTCCTTCACCAGTCGGGCGGCATCGGTGCCCTCGACGTAATCCATCGAGATCCAGAGCTGACCGTTGAATTCGCCACGGTCGTGGACGCCGACGACGTGCGGGTGCCACAGTGTTGCGGCAAGGTCGGCCTCGCGGTTGAACCTGTCGCGGAACTCGCGATCCGCCGTCACCGCCTCGGCGAGGACTTTGATCACGTCGCGACGCGGCAACCTGGGATGCAGAGCCAGGTAGACCTCGGCCATGCCGCCGACGCCCAGCTGCCGCAAGATCGTGTAGCCGGCGAATGGCGCACCACTGCTCATCGCCAGGCGCGACCCACCGCCCAGGCTGTGATGCTGTGCCGCCTCGGGCTCCGCGTTCGGGGTCGAGGTGACGGGTGGAATGCGGCGCAACAGGTGGGCGAAGGTACCCCCGGGCAGCGAGTGAAAGCCCGCGCGCAGGACCTCACGGGCCTGACGAGGGTTACTCAGCAGCCGTCGCCCCACATCAAGGCGCCGGGTAGTCCCCCTGTGCTCATCCATTTAATGGTTGCCCCCTCGTCTCTGGCACTGCCCGGGCATCGCCACAACCTGAAGCGGAAGCGCAACACCACCGGCATGTGCTTCGCGACTGGGGCCCGTCGCGTCGTCTCGGTACTCTGCCCAGCACGGCGGTGTGCTCGGCGTGTCCGGACACAATCCTCTTTGCACCCCTCCCGTTCGAATAATGCCCGATCTCAGTAGGCGATTCGTCGCAGCAAGTTATGAAAGAGCTATGAGTGGCCCAATCGAAACAAAGCGAAATCACAGGCGGGTCCCATAGAACGCACTCATGGCGCGCCGATACTTGAGGAGTGAGTCGACCCGTCCCGCCAGTCCTGACAGTTCGGCACGACGGGTCCCAACGTTCCTTCGCAGCGGGCCACGAGGTGGTCATCGGACGCGACGTGTATGCCGACATGCGCATCGCGGATCCGCGGATCTCCCGTGCGCACTTGATACTGCGGTTCGATCAAGGCCGATGGCTGGCAATCGACAACGGTTCGCTGAACGGGACCTACCTCAACGGCTACCGGATGCCCGTCGTCGACATCCACGACGGCCAGAGCATTCACGTCGGTAATCCGCAAGGACCGCGGCTGACCTTCGCGATCGGACCGCAGCAGGGCCAGGCCAGTCGGCCGGCCCGGACCAGGGCGACACCGGATTCCGGGCCGCCCACCCTGGCTTGGTCCGCGCTTCCCGAGCAAACGAACCCCACACAGCCGCCGCTGCCGCCACGTGGCCAGCCAGGGAGCCCGGTCAGGAACTCTTCGCGCAGCGGTCCCAACGTCGCGCCGTCGCGCCCGATGCCGGCCAGGCCGGCAACGAGACCACCGAATGCACCACCGAGGCAGCCGGTTTCGCAGCCAGCCCCGCCGCCGCCTACGAGCAGGCCCGTGCCGACACCGGGCATGCCGCCACAAGTCACGCCCCCCGACCACGTGACGGTGGTCAACGCCGGCTCGGCGGCCACGTCGCACGCCGGGAGTGACACCGGTGCGCCACCCCGGCCGGACTCGACACCACCCGCCGAATTCACCGTGATCGACGCCAAGACGGCCGACATGTCGAACCTCGCGACGCGGTTTGTGAAATTGCTCTCGCCGCGCTCGTCGTCGGCCGCGGGCACCACGGGCGCCATGACGATCGGTCGCGCCGCGGAGAACGACATCGTCGTCTCCGATGTCTTGGCCTCACGTCAGCACGCGACATTGGTGCCGACGCCGCTCGGCACCGAGATCCGGGACAACAGCATCAACGGAACTTTCGTCAACGGCACCCGGGTCGGCTCAGCGATTCTGAGCGAGGACGACGTCGTCACCATCGGCAAGGTCGACCTGGTGTTTCGCAATGGCACGCTGACCAAACGCAGCGAGGCCGCGACGCCCACCGGCGGTCTGGAAGTGCGCAACGTCAAATACGTCGTCGACAACGGCAAACAATTGCTGGACGATATCTCGCTGATCGCCAGGCCCGGGACGTTGACCGCCGTAATCGGCGGGTCGGGCGCCGGAAAGAGCACGCTGGCCAGGCTGATCGCCGGCTACACGACCCCGAGCTCCGGCTCGGTCACGTTCGAGGGCCACAACATCCATGCCGAATACGCATCGCTGCGCAGCAGGATCGGCATGGTCCCGCAAGACGACGTCGTTCACCGCCAGCTGACGATCAACCAGGCGCTGGGCTACGCCGCCGAACTACGGCTGCCGCCCGACACCAGCAAAGCCGACCGGGCAAAGATCGTCACCCAGGTGCTCGAAGAACTCGACCTGACCAAACACGTCGACACCCGGGTCGACAAGCTGTCCGGCGGTCAACGCAAACGCGCCTCGGTGGCACTCGAGCTACTGACCGGGCCGTCGCTCTTGATCCTGGACGAGCCGACCTCGGGTCTCGACCCGGCGCTGGACCACCAAGTGATGATGATGCTGCGCCAGTTGGCTGACGCCGGTCGCGTGGTGATCGTGGTCACGCACATGTTGTCCTACCTCGATACCTGCGACCAGCTGCTCTTGGTGGCGCCGGGCGGCAAGACCGCCTACTGCGGCCCGGCTGACCAGATCGGCGAGGCGATGGGCACCACCAATTGGGCGAAAATCTTCACCCAGGTGGGTGCCGACCCCGACGAAGCCAACAGACGCTTTCTGGCCCAGAGCGAGGCCCAGAAGCGGCCCCGAAAGCTCATGCCGGCCAAAGCCGACGAGCCGGGCGACATAGGTGAACCGGTCCATACCAGTGTGCGGCGCCAAATCTCGACGATCGCTCGCCGCCAGGTCCGCCTGGTCGTCGCCGACCGCGCCTATTTCATTTTCCTGGCGCTGTTGCCGTTCATCCTAGGCGCGTTGTCGCTGACTGTTCCGGGCAACAACGGATTTCATGTTCCCGGGCCTAATGCCGGGACGCCCGACGAAGCCGCGCAGATCCTGGCCCTGCTGCTGCCCGCCGCGGCCTTCATGGGCACCGCGCTGACCATTCGCGACCTGGTCGGCGAACGCGCCATCTTCCAGCGCGAGCAAGCCGTCGGGCTGTCGACCACGGCCTATCTGCTCGCCAAAACCGGGGTGTTTTGCGGGTTCGCGATCGTGCAGTCGGCGATCATCACCGCAATCGTGGTGCTGGGCAAGGGCACACCGGCTCGAGGAGCCGTGCTGCTCGGCCACTCCACTGTCGGGGCCACCGTCGAACTGTTCGCCACCGTGGCCGCAACGTGTGTCGCCTCGGCCATCCTCGGCCTGGCCATCTCGTCGCTGGTTCGTTCCACTGAGCAGATCATGCCCCTGTTTGTGGTCACGGTGATGGCACAGCTGGTGCTGTGCGGCGGCATGGTCCCGGTGACCGGCCGGCTCGGGCTCGACCAGCTGTCGTTCGCGATGCCCGCCCGCTGGGGCTACGCCGCGGCGTCGTCGACGGTGGATCTGCGGCACCTGGTGCCCGATTCGCTGCTGTCCCAGGACCGGTTCTGGCAGCACACATCCAAGATCTGGCTGCTCGACATGGGCATGCTGGTCGCATTGTCGCTGTTCTATGCCGGCTTTGTGCGGTGGAAGATCCGGCTTCGTCGTTAAGGGGCCGGCCGGTAGGCTGACATCATCCATCCACCGAAGCACGAAACTTTCGATTTACTCGCCCGGACCAACACCGATCCCAAAGGCATAGTGCGGGCCGTCGACGAGTATGTGGTTCATCCGTGGGGGCTCTACGTAGCCCGGCCCACCCCCGGCCGGGTCCAGTTTCGTTACCTCGAGTCGTGGCTGTTGCCGTCGCTGGGCTTGCGCGCCACGGTCTTTCACTTCAATCCAGGTCATGAACGCGATCACGACTATTACCTCGACGTGGGCCAATACACGCCCGGCCCAGATGTGTGGCGGTCCGAAGATCATTACCTGGACATCGAGGTCCGCACCGGCACCGGGGCGGAACTGGCCGATGTCGACGAGTTGCTCGATGCCGTCCGCCATGGTCTGTTGACCCCGGAGGTCGCCGAGCAGGCGGTGCGGCGTGCGGTGGACGCCGTCGACGGGCTGGCCCGCAACGGTTATGACCTCTCCCGCTGGCTGGCCGGGAACGGCATGGAACTCACCTGGCGTGGCACGTAGTCCGGCTCATGCTTGCGTTCCCGTTTCGCTCGTTGCGGTTGCGGCCACCGTGCTGCGCTGGACTTCTCGCAAACAAGGTCTAACGGCCCTATGGATCCGCGACCCGGCGTCCTAGGTTCGGCGGTATCACATAGTGGCACGTCACCAAGTTGCCAAGGGAGAGAAGTCATGACCACTGCGCGCGAAATCATGCATACCGGCGCCACCTGCGTCGGCGAACACGAAACACTGACCGCCGCTGCACGGCAGATGCGTGATCTGGGGGTGGGCGCCCTCCCGATCTGCGGCGATGACGACCGGCTGCACGGCATGATCACCGACCGCGATATCGTGATCAAATGCGTTGCTGCCGAAAGTGATCCGAATGCTGTGCTCGCAGGCGAACTGGCACAAGGCAGTGCCTATCACGTCGACGCTGATGCCAGCATCGAAGAGATGCTCACCGTCATGGAGGAACATCAGGTTCGCCGGTTGCCCGTGATCGACAACCACCGGTTGGTGGGCATCGTCAGCGAGGCGGATATCGCACGCCACCTTCCGGAGCACGCCATCGCCCAATTCGTCAAAGCGATTTGCGCTCAGTCGGCAATTACCAGCCGCTGACCAGCGCACCACAGGCCCATGCCAATCCGACTTGGCTTGGCATGGGCCAGATTGGTGCCGAAACTCGTGACGCCAACGGAGGGACTGGGACCGCTATGACGTTTTTCCAGGTGATCGCCGTCGACTTCGACGGCACATTGGCGTCTGACGGCCAGCTATCGCCTGGGGTGGTGGAGGCAATCGACCAAGCCCGACAAACGGGGCTGACTCTCGTGCTGGTCACCGGCCGTATCGGAGCGGAATTGCAGGCCGAGTTCCCCCACATCATCGACCACTTCGACGCGCTGGTACTGGAAAACGGCGCGGTGATGGTGGTCCAGGGGCACGTGGGCGCGCTGGCGGAACCGGTGGACAGCGCTCTCGACGATGCGCTCGCCGAGCGTGGGGTGCCATTCCGTCGCGGCAAGGTCCTGGTGGCAACAGACGGCGAGCAGGCGGCGGCCGTCGTCGAGGTGATCGGCGAACTTGGATTGGACTGCCAGATCGTGCGAAACCGGGCTGCTCTGATGGTGCTGCCGGCCGGCGTCACCAAAGGTACCGGGCTGCACGCGGTACTGGCCGAAGTAAATCTGTCCCCGCACAACACCATAGCCGTCGGAGATGCGGAGAACGACTTGTCGATGTTCAGCATTGCGGAGATCGGAGTCGCGGTGTCCGACGCCATCGCATCAGTGCGCCGACACGCCGATCTGGTCCTCGAGTGAACCGGACGGCGCAGGTGTCGCCGAGCTGCTGGCCGGTCCGTATCTTTCTGGGGCGCAACGCTGGTGCCCGCCGCGGCGGTGGATCGACATCGGCACCTTCGATGACGGCACTCCTACCCGAATACCGGGAAGCCAGGGCCGCATCCTCGTTACCGGACCGGCTCGGTCGGGCAAAAGTTACCTGGTGGGCCTGATGGCCGAGCGATGGATCCTGGCCCACTACTGCGTCCTTGTCATCGACCCCGAAGGCGACCACGTGCAGTTGCAACAGCTCGACGAGGTGCAGGTCATTGATGGTTGCCGCAACCTTCCCGAACCCACCGAACTGGTCAACAGCCTGCATCCGGATTCCAGCATGGTGGTGGACATGTCCGGGGTCACCGAACCAACCAAGAGGGACTATCTGCACCGGCTGCGGGCGACCGCCGAAGCGCACCGCGAACACCACGGATTCCCGCACTGGGTGATTTATGACGAGGCGCACCTCCTGGGCACCGATGAGGAAGCGCACTGGGCGCGACGCGGCGGATACGTGTTGTCATCGTTTGCACCGGCTTCGCTGCCCGCCCACGAGATCGACAGCAGTGACGTGGTATTGACGCTCGCCGATGACCACGTCGGGGCGAACTTGGCTTTAGCACGTCGGGCTACGGTGCGTTTCGGCTGCGGGCCTGATCGCGCGTTTACCATCGCTGACCGCCAAACCGAACACGTGCGGCACCGCCACAAATATGCCGATGTCTGTCTCCCGAGCGAGCGCCGGTTCTACTTTCGCTCAACCGACGGCACATACATCCACCCGGCCGCGACGATGCATGAATTTCGCACTGCACTATGCCATCTCGATCACCGAGCACTGCAATATCATCTCGACCGCGGAGACTTCTCCCGCTGGCTGGACGGCGCCATCGCCGACCGGGACTTCGCAAAACAGGTGGCGGCCTGGGAGGACGAGGCGCTGGCCCGTCACGCCGCCGACTTGGAACGCATACGCCATCAACTCATCCGTGCGGTGGAAGAACGCTACCTATTGCCCGACACCACGGCTGAGCCCGCGACGTCATCGTCGCGCGTCTAACGAACTGCACTGGACACGCTGGGGCACGGGGTAGTTGCACGCGGCGGAACGGGCCCCGTTTCTTCCATCGGGCGGGCGGGTAGCGTTTTGACATGCGCTTCGCACACAATGACTTCGCCGGTCTGCCAGCCCCCGTGCGCGAGGCGCTGCACGATGAACCCGTGCCCGACTGGCGAGCCCCCACGCTGGCCACCCTGACCGAGAAGCGGTTCTCCGATCCGCAATGGATCTTCGAGCGCAAGTTCGACGGGATGCGCTGCCTGGCGTTTCGAGACGGCGACCGGGTCCGCCTCCTGTCCCGAAATCGCCAGCCGCTCAACGGAACCTACCCGGAGCTGGTTGATGCGCTCACCTCTCAGCGCACCACTCGGTTCGTCGTGGACGGCGAGGTGGTTGCATTCGACGGGCGCCGTACCAGCTTCGCCCGGCTGCAGGGCCGTCTGGGCATCACCAACCCCGAGGTCGCCCGTGCATCACCAGTCAGCGTCTTCTACTACCTCTTCGACCTGCTGCACCTCGACGGCAACTCGACCGTCGATGCGCCGCTGATGTGGCGTAAAAAGCTGTTGCGCAATGCAATTGAGTTCGGCGGTCCGCTGCGGTACACCACACACCGGGTCGAGGACGGGATCGCCGCCTACCGGGCCGCATGCGAGCGCGGCGACGAAGGGGTGATCGCCAAATTGGCCGACTCGAAGTATGCCGGCCGCCGCTGCGCCAACTGGTTGAAATTCAAATGCGTCCGTGACCAGGAGTTTGTGGTCGGGGGCTACACCAGCCCCAAAGGCAGCCGAGTCGAGTTGGGTGCACTGCTGCTGGGCTACTACGAAGGCCGCGACCTGCGCTACGCCGGCAAGGTGGGCACCGGCTTCGACGAAGCCACGCTGCACCGCCTGCACGAGCGGCTCTCGGCGCTCACGCGGGACACACCGCCATTCACCCGGGGCCTGGCGCGCGAAGCCGCCGTCCACTGGGTGCGCCCGGAGATGGTCGTCCAGATCGGGTTCACCGAGTGGACACGCGACGGAAAGCTGCGCCACCCGCGCTACCACGGCCTGCGCACCGACAAGGACCCCGCCGACGTCGTCCGGGAGACACACTGATGCCACGCATTGACGTCGAGATCACCCATCCGGACCGGGTGTTGTTTCCCGGCCCCTCCTCTCAAAAAGGAATCACCAAACGTGATCTCGTCGCGTACTACGGCGAAGTGGCCGACACCATGTTGGGGCACCTGCGGGGCCGGGCGCTCAACGTGGAGCGATTTCCCCACGGCATTGGCGAAAAAGGGTTCATTCAGCAGGATTTCGCCGATTCGCTGCCAGACTGGATGGGCCGTGTCGAGGTCCCCAAGGAGGGCGGCACCGTGGTGCATCCGGTGGCCGAACGTCCGGAGGCGTTGCGGTGGCTGGCCAACCAGAACGGCATCACCCTGCACGCCTGGCAGTCGCGGCAGGACCATCTCAACAACCCGAACCGACTGGTCTTCGACCTCGACCCATCCGACAGCGACTTCGCGGTGGTGCGAGCGACCGCCCGCGCGGTAGCAGGGGTCCTGCATGACCTCGGCCTGGTGTGCTATGTGCAGACCACGGGGTCGCGCGGGTTACACGTCGTGGCGCCCTTGCGGGCCGATACCGATTTCGACACCGCCCGCCAATTCGCCCGCGATGTCGCCGAAGTGGTGGTAGCCGACGACGCCGCCCACCGCACCGTGGAAGTCCGCAAAGAAAAACGAGGCGGCCGAGTGTATCTCGACATCATGCGAAACACATACGCGCAGACGGCAGTTGCGCCGTATTCGGTCCGCGCACGTGCCGGTGCCCCAGTCGCCACCCCACTGGAGTGGGACGAACTGGACACCCGCGGCTTGCGGGCGGACCGCTTCACAATCCGCGATGTTCCCGAACGGCTGGCCGGCCAACGCGATCCGTGGGCGGACATGTCCCGGCACGCCCGCTCACTGACCGGTCCGCTGCGGCGAGTGGCGAGTCTTCGTGCCTGAACTTCCTGACGTGGAAGGATTTCGGCGGGAGCTGGCCGGTACGCTGCCCGGCCGACCGATTCGGCGGGTGGAGCTACACGATCCCGGCATTCCGCGAAACAGCACCGGCACCCGCTTGGCGCATGGTCGGGTGGGCGGCCGGACGTCGTTGTGGTTTCCCCGCTGCCAGCCTTAACAGCTGGTCAGCGGGGGACGCCGGGCGTAATCTCGCAATTATGAGCCCGAGCACGCGCAGATGGGTGCCGATCGCCGGGGTGACGGTTATCGCGGCCGGCTCTCAATTAATTCCGGCAACTGCGGCGGCGGATCTTCACAACATCACCTACCGGGCCAGGATCGACGGGGTGGCACCGGGCAGCCAGGCGACTTTCGTGATCAACGGCGGTCAGACGAACACCACCGGCCTGAGTTCGATGCCCGGCAACGTGTTCGAGGCCGACACGGTGCTGGCTGACCCGCAGCAAGCCGGCATGCGGGTTGTGCTGCATTGGCCCTATTCGGCGAGAGTGCACTGCGAGATCGAGGTGGACGACAACATTGCCACCCAGGTCGACCGGATGGTCGCACCAGTGCCAAACAGCAGTGATCCGATGAACGGTGTGCTGGCTTGCGGCGCACCAGTGCCCGGCTAGGGCCGCCAGCCGGTCGAGTCGGCCCACTCCCACGCGCGCCCGTAGGCGCCGAGATACCACGGCTCCTTGGCGGCGACGTAGGACGCAATGTCACCGCCGGCGCCCTTTTCGGCTGCGCGCTTGACGGACAGGTAGTCGGCGCGCACATCGGTGTTGGCGGCCAACCAGTCGACGAACAGCAGGGCGAACTGCTGATTGGGCCAGCCGTCCACCCGGATATGCACGTTAGTCGGTCGTCCCGGATCCGCTGAGGCGTGAATTCGCTTGCGCCACAACGCTGGATCGTCACTATGGTCGTAGCGGTCGAGAGTGCTGCGGGCATTGGCCTTAACGACGTCCACGGAAATGCGCTCTATGCGCGGGTAACCGGCGGCTAGCAACGGCTCGGCAAGTTCGTCGGCGACCGCAAGTGATTCGACGGTGATCTGGATGTCGATGACGTCCTTGGCTTGAAAATCTGGGAGTTGCGGCACGGCGGTCGAACCAATGTGATCGACGCGCAACGCCCTGTGACCGCATGCGGTCCTCAACCGGGCGAGGATCCGCCGCGCCTGCTCGGGCCAGGTCGGATCGGCTGGCACCAGCCGCGGCGCCGCTTGGGCAGTCTGGCGCGCACTCAGATTGTGCGCGAACGGCATTATCCGGTTATTCCACACCTCATGGGCCCGCTGAACCAACTCCTCGGGACTGCCTGAGTTGTCCACCCACACGTCGGCGACAGCCCGGCGCTGTTCGTCGTCGGCCTGCGCGGCAATCCTGGCGCGGGCGTCTTCTTCGGACATGCCGCGTTGTTCGACCAGCCGTCGCACACGCACCTCGACGTCGGCGTGCACCACAACGACCAGCGGGAACAGCGGCGCCATTCCCGATTCCACCAGCAGCGGAATGTCTTCGACGACAACGGCATCTTCTGACACCGCTGCGATGATCTCTGCGCGGCGCTTGGCCACTAGCGGGTGAACGATCCCATTGAGCACTTTGCGCGCATCGTCGTCCCGAAAAGCCTTCGCGGCCAGAGCGGGACGATCCAGCGATCCATCAGGAAGCAGGATGTCGCTACCGAACGCTTCGACTAACGACGCGAGGCCTTCGGTTCCCGGCCGGACCACTTCGCGCGCAATGACATCCCCGTCGACGATGATCGCACCGCGTTGCGCGAAGGTGGCCGAGAGCGCCGACTTGCCGGCGCCGATGCCACCGGTCAACCCGATACGCAGCATGCGTGAACGCGATTATGCGTTGCCGGCGAGTTTCTCCCGCAAAGCGGCTAATTGGGCATCGCTGGCCAGCGACCCACCGGCCGCCTTCTCCGAAGGTGCGCCGTTACCCGGCGACTGCTCGCTACTGTCGTGCCCGGCCGCCTCGGCTGCGGCGAACTTCTCCATCTGCGCGGTGTGCATCTTGTGCCGGCGCTCGGCCTCGGCGTAGCGAGCTTCCCACTCGCCACGCTGCTTGTCGTATCCCTCGAGCCATTCGTTGGTTTCGGCGTCGAAGCCCTCGGGGAAGATGTAGTTGCCTTGCTCGTCGTAGCTGTCGGCCATGCCGTACTTCGCCGGGTCGAACTCCTCGGTGTAGTCCTCGTTAGCCTGCTTGAGCGACAACGAAATCCGGCGACGCTCCAGGTCGATGTCGATGACCTTGACCATCGCGTCGTCGCCGACGGCGACCACCTGGTCGGGTACCTCGACGTGCCGCTCAGCCAGCTCGGAGATGTGCACCAGGCCTTCGATGCCTTCCTCGACACGGACGAACGCACCGAACGGAACCAGCTTGGTGACCTTGCCCGGCACGATCTGGCCGATGGCGTGCGTGCGGGCGAAGTGCCGCCACGGGTCTTCCTGCGTTGCCTTGAGCGACAACGAGACTCGTTCGCGGTCCATGTCGACGTCGAGCACCTCGACAGTGACTTCGTCACCGACCTGGACCACCTCGGACGGATGGTCGATGTGCTTCCAGGACAGCTCGGAGACGTGCACCAGGCCGTCCACACCACCGAGATCGACGAACGCACCGAAGTTGACGATGGAAGAGACGACACCCTTGCGGATGGCGCCTTTCTGCAGCTGATTGAGGAACTCGCTGCGCACCTCGGACTGGGTCTGCTCAAGCCAAGCCCGTCGCGACAGCACCACGTTGTTGCGGTTCTTGTCCAGCTCGATGATCTTGGCCTCGATCTCCTTGCCGATGTACGGCTGCAGATCGCGGACGCGCCGCATCTCCACCAGCGATGCGGGCAGGAAGCCACGCAACCCGATGTCGAGGATCAGGCCACCCTTGACGACCTCGATAACGGTGCCCTTGACGGCCTCGTCCTTCTCCTTGAGCGCCTCGATGGTGCCCCAGGCGCGCTCGTACTGTGCGCGCTTCTTGGAGAGGATGAGACGGCCTTCTTTGTCCTCCTTGGTGAGAACCAGGGCTTCGACCTCGTCGCCGACGGAAACGACCTCGCTGGGGTCGACGTCGTGCTTGATGGAGAGCTCTCGGGCGGGGATGACCCCTTCGGTCTTGTAGCCGATGTCGAGGAGCACCTCGTCCCGGTCAACTTTGACGATCGTGCCTTCGACGATGTCACCATCGTTGAAGTACTTGATCGTTTTGTCTATTGCTGCGAGAAAGTCCTCGCTGGAGCCTATGTCGTTGACGGCTACTTGCGGCGAGGTGACGGCGGGACTCGGCATGTTGTTGGGTTGCTCCGGACAGGTTGGGTCGTAGGGACAAATTGGGATTTACCTGTCGAGGCTACTCGACTGGGCACACGCTGGCCAAACTCGGTCGGCGCGCCCAGCCCGCCGGCGTAACGCCACTGCGAATTCCAGACCAACTTTTAGCAGCACCGTTACGTTCGACCGAACAGACGTTCGCCGCAACCGGGTCAAAACTTGGCGATGAGGGCTACCCGCAGACCATGAGCAGGCCGCCAAGGGCTCTCCAGGGGGTTATCGGATGGGAATCCACGCGCAGCCAGCCGAAATGGTCGATGAACAACGACATGATGAGCGCTGCCGTGACGGTGAAACCCATGAAGGTTCCAGCCCCGACCTTGTTGACCAGTGTGAGGCCGGCGTAGACCTGGACGGCTCCGACGAGCCCACCGATGACCGCCCACCACGGCATTGAGGCGACGTCCTTCGCGGTGGGCAGGGTTTTCGGCATGACGAGAAAGGCCGCGATGAAGAAAACGGTGATGACGGCAAACGAGATCGCCGACGCCAGCCACGGGTTGATCATGTGCTTGTAAAGCTGCCCGTTCATGGCTGCTCCACATGTCTGAAGCGCGCCGCCAAGGACAATGAGGAATCATCCACACGGCGTTCACACCGCTCTCCTCACCGTTTTTCGGCGGTCCGACTGCCATGCAACCGCCTGACCGGGCGGCCTCAATGTGCCGTCAATGTGCCGCTGAATCCCAGCTGCGGCCGTAACCCACCGACACCTCCAGCGGGACGTCGAGCGGGTAGGCACCGCCCATCTTCTCGCGGGCCAGCGCTTCGATCTGTTCTCGCTCACCGGGCGCGATTTCAAACAGCAACTCGTCGTGTACCTGCAGCAGCATCCGGGAGGAAAGTCCGGCCTCTTTGATTGCTTTGTCGACCTCGATCATTGCCACCTTGATGATGTCGGCCGCGCTGCCCTGGATGGGAGCGTTGAGCGCCGCTCGCTCGGCGGCCTCCCGCACTTGACGATTGCTGCTGTCCAGCTCGGGAAGATAACGGCGGCGGCCCAACACCGTTGAGGTGTAGCCGTCCTTGCGCGCCTGCTCGACGACGGCATGCAAGTAGTCGCGCACCCCGCCGAATCGGGCGAAGTATTGGTCCATCTGGACTTTCGCCTCCTCGGTGGAGATCTTCAGCTGGGCGGCCAATCCGTATGCGCTCAATCCGTATGCCAGCCCATACGACATCGCCTTGACCCGGCGGCGTAGCTCGGCGGTGACCTCTTCGATCGGCACGCCGAATGCGCGAGAGGCAACAAAGGAGTGCAGGTCCTCCCCCGTGTTGAAAGCCTCGATGAGGCCGGCATCCCGGGACAGGTGCGCCATGATCCGCATCTCGATCTGGCTGTAGTCGGCGGTCATCAGCTCGGCGTAACGGTCCCCGACCACGAACGCATCCCGGATCTGGCGGCCCGCGTCGGTGCGGATCGGGATGTTCTGCAGGTTGGGCTCGGTCGACGACAACCTGCCGGTCGCCGCGATCGTCTGGTTGAACGTGGTGTGGATGCGGCCGTCGTCAGCCACCGAGTTCAGCAATCCGTCGACGGTGACCTTCAGCCGGGTCACATCGCGGTGGACGAGCAAGTGTTGCAGAAACGGGTGTCCGGTCTTGTCGAAGAGCGATTGCAGAGCGTCGGCGTCGGTGGTGTAGCCGGTTTTGGTCCGCTTGGTCTTCGGCATTCCGAGTTCGTCGAACAGCACCGCCTGCAACTGCTTGGGTGAGCCCAGATTGATCTGCTTGCCGATCACGGCGTACCCGGCCTCAGCGGCGTCGCGGATCTGGTCGGCGAATTGGCTTTGCAACTCGGTCAGCAGCTGCAAATCGACAGCGATACCAACGCTTTCCATGTCCGCCAACACCTGTTGGACCCGCAGCTCCATGTCACGCAACAATGGAGTGGAGTCGATACGGTCCAGCTCGGCGTCCAGCGCATCGGCGAGGTCCACCACGGCCTGGGCCCGCAGTATCAGCGTCTGGACGGCTTGCTCGTCCACTCCGTCCATGTCATCGAGAAGTGAAAGCTGTTGCTGCTCCGGTGTTTCCGCGCGGAGCTCGCGGCGCAGGTAGCGCAGCGAGAGATCGTCCAGGGTGAAGCTGCGCTGCCCCGGGCGCACCAGGTAGGCCGCCAGCGCGGTGTCGGAGGTGAGGCCGCCCAGCGTCCAGCCGCGGCCCGTCAGGTCGTGGATGGCCAGCTTTGCCTCGTGCAGCGCTTTGGGTTTGGCGGGATCGGCCAGCCACGCCGCCAGCGCGGCGTCGTCGTCGGGTGTCAACGTCGCGGTCTCTATGTAGGCACCTTCCCCGTCGGCGGCGGCGATGCCCAGCGCGGTGGCGTCTCCGCCGTAGGGCAGATGGGTACCCGCGACGGCCAGCCCGCAGCGGCGCCCGTCGCTGGCGTGCTCGGCCAGCCACCGCCCGACCGTGCCGGCCTCCAGCCCGCCGCCGCGCACGTCAAAACCCTCGTCGGCCTCAGGCACACGCCCCCCAGCGGCGGCCAGGGTGTCGAACAGCCGGTCACGCAACACCCGGAATTCGAGGTCGTCGAAGAGCCGGTGAATGTGGTCGCGATCCCACGGTTGCAACCGCAACGTGTCCGGGGTTTGCGCCAGCGGGACATCACGAACCAGCTCGGTGAGGTCCCGGTTGAGCACCACGTTGGCCACGTGCGCCCTCAAAGCGTCGCCCACCTTGCCGCGCACCGAGTCGACGTTGTCGACCAGCGATTGCAGCGAGCCGTACTCGATGATCCATTTCGAGGCGGTCTTCTCGCCTACACCGGGAATGCCGGGCAAGTTGTCGCTGGGATCACCGCGCAGCGCGGCGAAGTCGGGATACTGCTTGGGCGTCAACCCGTACTTTTCGACGACGGCCTCGGGGGTGAAGCGGGTGAGTTCGCTGACGCCTTTGCGCGGGTACAGCACCGTCACGTCGTCGCTGACCAACTGCAGCGAGTCGCGGTCACCGGTGACCACCAGCACCCGGTAGCCCTCATTTTCGGCCTGGGTGGCCAGGGTCGCGATGAGGTCGTCGGCCTCGAATCCCGGCTCGGCGAGCACCGTGATGCCGAGCGCGTTGAGGACTTCCTTGGTGATGTCGATCTGACCGTGGAACTCGTCGGGCGTCGAGGACCGGTTGGCCTTGTACTCCGGGTAGCGCTCGGAGCGGAAGGTCTGCCGCGAGACGTCGAAAGCCGCCGCGATGTGCGTCGGCGACTCGTCACGCAGCAGATTGATCAGCATGGCGGTGAAGCCGTAGACCGCGTTGGTGGTCAGGCCGCCGCGGGTCTTGAAGTTCTCGGCGGGCAGCGCGTAGAAAGCCCGAAACGCCAGCGAATTGCCGTCCAGCAACATCAGAGTCGGCTTGGTTCGTTCTCCGCTGGCCTCGATGGCAGGTGTTGCGGCAGTCACGGCTCTCACTCTAGGCACCTGGTGTGACGAGCTATACCGCGCGACTGGACGCTGGGGCAGAACTGCAACACGTTTCAGTTTTGTGCGCCCGCTGGGTAGGCTGGCCCGGTGCCAGAGGTCACCATCCCAGAACCGGCGATCGACGGGTGGTTCGCCACCGATGAGGCCGGAAACCCCCATCTGATCGGCAGCACGTGCCTTAAGTGCGGCACCTACGTCTTCCCGCCCCGGGAGACCAACTGCCCCAATCCCGCCTGCGACAGCGACACGTTGGAGTCCGTCGCATTGTCGAGGCACGGCACGTTGTGGAGCTATACCGAAAACCGTTATGCCCCGCCCCCGCCCTATCCCTCCTCGGACCCCTTCGAGCCGTTCGCCGTCGCCGCGGTGGAGTTGGCCGAGGAGGGTTTGATTGTCCTGGGCAAGGTGGTCGAAGGCACGCTGGCCGCTGACTTGAAGGTCGGCATGGAAATGGAGTTGACCACCATGCCGCTGTTCACCGACGACGACGGCGTCGAGCGCATCGTGTACGCGTGGAGGATCGCATCATGAGCACCCCTGAACCGCTCTACATCCTGGGCGCCGGGATGCACCCCTGGGGCAAGTGGGGCCGGGACTTCACCGAATACGGCGTGGTCGCCGCACGGGCTGCCCTGCGCGAGGCCGGCCTGGACTGGCGGCAGATCCAGCTGGTCGCCGGGGCCGACACCATCCGCAACGGGTACCCCGGCTTCATCGCCGGGTCGACCTTCGCGCAGAAACTCGGCTGGAACGGCGTGCCAGTCAGCTCCAGCTACGCCGCGTGCGCCAGCGGTTCTCAGGCGCTGCAGAGTGCCCGGGCGCAGATCCTTGCCGGGTTCTGCGACGTTGCGCTGGTGATCGGCGCCGACACCACCCCGAAGGGGGCGTTCGCGCCAGTCGGCGGGGAACGCAAGAACGACCCCGACTGGCAAAGGTTCCACTTGATCGGTGCGATGAACCCGGTGTACTTCGCGCTGCTCGCGCGACGCCGGATGGACCTCTACGGCGCCACACCCGAGGACTTCGCACAGGTGAAGGTCAAGAACTCCCGGCATGGCCTGCAGAATCCGTATGCCCGCTACCGCAAAGAATCCTCGGTCGACGACGTGCTCGTCAGCCCGGTGGTAGCCGACCCGTTGCGACAGCTCGACATCTGCGCCACCTCCGACGGGGCGGCGGCGCTGATCGTGGGGAGCGCGGAGTTCGCCCGCAAGCACGTCGGCTCACTGGACGGGGTGCCCTCGGTGCGGGCGGTCAGCACCGTCACCCCCCGCTACCCGCAGCACCTGCCCGAATTACCGGACATCGCAACGGATTCCACCGCTGCGGTGCCCGCACCGGACCGGGTGTTCAAAGATCAGATCCTCGACGCGGCCTATGCCGAAGCGGGCATCGGGCCCGAGGACCTGAGCCTGGCCGAGGTCTATGACCTGTCCACCGCGCTGGAACTCGACTGGTACGAGCACCTGGGGCTGTGCGCCAAGGGTGAAGCCGAGGGGCTGCTGCGCAGCGGTGCGACCACCATTGGCGGCAAGATCCCGGTCAACCCGTCGGGCGGGCTAGCCTGCTTCGGCGAGGCGATCCCCGCCCAAGCGATCGCTCAGGTCTGCGAGCTGACCTGGCAACTGCGCGGTCAGGCCACCGGGCGGCAGGTGGAGAACGCCACAGTCGGCATCACCGCCAACCAAGGCCTGTTCGGGCATGGCTCGTCAGTGATCGTGGCCCGCTAGCGAGCTTCAATCCGTCGAATGTGCAACCACGGCGGCCCGGCTCGGCGTGTCGTCGCCCCGAGCGCACACTCGACGCCCTGAGCGCACACTCGAGCGCCCTTGCGCTATTCGTTGGGAGTGTCGAGGGTTTCCAGCACGACTTCGGCCACTCGTTTCATCGTGGTCCGCCGGTCCATGGCGGCACGCTGAATCCACTTGAACGCCTCGGGCTCGGTCATGCCCTGTTGCGTCTGCAGCAGGCCTTTGGCGCGCTCGACGAGCTTGCGGGTCTCCAGCCGCTCGGACAACGTCGCGACCTCGCGTTCCAGCTCGGTGATCTCGCTGAACCGGCTGACGGCCAATTCAATGGCCGGGATGAGGTCGCTGATCGTGAAGGGCTTCACCAGGTAGGCCATCGCCCCGGCGTCGCGGGCACGTTCGACCAGGTCGCGCTGGCTGAACGCGGTGAGCACCACGATTGGCGCGATGCGCTTGCTGGCTATCTCCGACGCGGCGTCGATCCCGTCGCGGCGCGGCATCTTCACATCCATGATCACCAGGTCGGGATTGTGGCGCTCGGCCAGTTCGACGGCTTCCTGTCCGTCGCCGGCCTCACCGACGATCTCGTAGCCCTCCTCTCGCAGCATCTCGGCCAGGTCCAGTCGGATGAGCGCTTCGTCTTCAGCGATCAGGACCCGGCGCGGCACAGCGGCGTCGGTGTCGGTCGTGGGGCCTGTCATGCGGACATTGTGTCGTGAACCCCTCAGACCAGCGACCTCGGGGGCGGTGAGACGGGCGACCACACCTAATCCTCTATGGTGGGAGGCTGCTCTAAGGTAGGAAACCGGCCGAGCCCTCGTATCCCAACTGGCAGAGGAAACGGACTCAAAACCCGTCCAGTGTGGGTTCGAATCCCACCGAGGGCACCACACCAGGCGGGCCGTAGGCGCTGGTTAGAGGCGTTATCCGTGTCGAACACAGGCGCTAATTCGCCTGCCGTGGCCACATTTTGGCCACATTCTCCGCAACAGACCCCAGATCTGAGTCGAACAAATCCGCGTACACGTCCAGAGTCATCGCCGCCGACGTGTGTTTGATATACGGGTGATCTGAGACGGGTCGACCACCCGGGCGTGGGTCGGTTGACCGACGAGCGAGGAGACCCCGATGGACCAGTTCATGCCGTGCTTGATCCGTCACCATCGTGGGGTGGAGCTCGTCGCGATCACCCTGGGGCATCCGCTGCTGGATGACTATTTGGCCTTCGTTGCGGCGCGTGCCAGGACCAATACCTGGCTGGCGGTGGCGTCGGATTTGAAGATCTTCTTTGGTGTGGTTGCTAAGCAGCCAGCGCAGGTCAACGCTGCAGATGTCTTCGCGTTCTTGGCATCTCAACGTACTTCCCGCTTGGGCGAGCGGGTGGTGCGATTCGAGGACGGCGAGCCGGGCCTGGCGGCGCGCACGATCGCCCGCCGGTTGTCCAGTGTGCGTGGCCTGTACGCCTATCTCGCGGCCCGGGGTGACACCGGCGTGAGCCGCAACCCGGTTCCGACCAGCCTGGCCGCCCGCCGCCCCGGTACTCGGCGCGGCAAGGGCGGGGTGCCGTTGATCCGCACCCCTCGTACGCTGCCGCGGGTGCTGGCGCCGAGCGAGGTCGACGCGCTGCGGGCGGTGCTGCGCACTCATCGCGACCGGGCCATGGTCGAGGCGATGCTGCTGGGTGGCCTGCGACGCTGCGAGGTGCTCGGTCTGCGCCTCGACGACGTCAACGTCGGCGAGCGGCGGGTGTTCGTGGCCGAGGGCAAGGGCGGTCGGCAGCGGATGGTGCCGGTGTCGCCGCGGTTTTTCGCCTCGCTCGGGGACTATCTGGATCAGGAGCGGCCGCGAGGGTCGAGTGATCGGGTGTTCGTGGTGTTGAAGGGGCCGCGGCGTGGTGAGCCGTTGTCTGCGGCGGGTCTGGACGAGATTCTCGACGGTGCGCGCGGTCGCGCCGGGCTGACCCAGGCGACGTGCCATCAGCTGCGGCATACCTGTTTCACCCGGCTGCGGGAGGCCGGGATGGCACTGGAGGCCATCCAAGCCCAGGCCGGCCACGCCTCGATCGACTCCACCCGCATCTATCTGCACCTGGCCAACGACTGGTTGGAACGGGAGTACCTGCGAGCCGCCGAAGCGATCGAGGCGCAGGTCGTCGCGTCCGGTGAGGCGGCCGAGGAATGAACCGGTCACCAGCACATCGCCACGACATCGAGGAGCTCGTCGAGGCGTATCGGGCCGACCTCGTCGCGGCCGGGATGTTCGCCGGACACCCGGTGACCTCGGTGGCGCGCACGTTTTTCACCCGCGTTGGGGTGGCCGGCTGGTCGGCGTTGCCGCTGGCATCGCAGTGCGCATTGCCGCTGAAGGACCGACGGGTGGTCGGTTGGCTGATCGTGACGGGACGGCTGCGGCCCAGCCCCGACTATCTCGTGGCGTGCCGGCCCTACCTCGGCGAAGTCGCCGCCCATCATCACCGCAGGTTCCATGAACGGTTCACCGCGACCTCCGCCGAGCTCGGGTTTGATTCCGTCGTGACCCGCCTGCAGTGGTCCGCCCTGGCCAAGGTGGCAGCGCTGGCCGGGCTGACTCCCCAGCGGCTGACCCAGCCGGTGATCGACGCACAGCGAAAAGCGTTGACCGCCGCGATAACTCGTCACCGACCCGACAGCCATGGCGCCAAGGCGCTCAGCGCGGCGCTGTTCGGTGCGCAGACCACTCTGTTCCACCTCGGCGTCCTCGACACCGCTCCCCGCAAAACAGCCCCAGACCGCTCGGCCGAGCGGGCCGCCCAGTGGGCGGAGGTCCCGCCACGGCTGGCCACCACCCTCACCGGGTACATCGCCCAGACACGGCTGTCGCTGCGGGCCTCGACGATGGTGCGCGTCGAGGGCGTGCTGCGGGAGTTCGCCGGCTGGCTCGCCGTCAACGCCCCCGAGGTGCTCTGCGTCGCCGACCTGCGTCGGGCACACATCGAGGCCTACAAGCTGCACCTGTCCACCCGGCCCTCGGCCCGCGGCGGCAGGTTGTCCAAGATCAGTCTCGCCGAACACCTTGGCACCCTGCGCACCTGCTTCGAGCGGCTCACCGAATGGGACGGCGACGACATCCCCGCCCGCGTGCTCATGTTCCCCGGCGACCTGCCGCTGCGCGACGACCCGCTGCCCAGGTTCCTCGACGACGCCGCGTTCACCAAGCTCCTGCAGGCCGCACGCGCCGCCGACGACCCGTTCGTCCGACTGTGCGTGGAGTTCCTGGCCCGCACCGGCCTGCGCAAGGGCGAATTCCTCGACCTCACAGTCGATTCCGTCGTGCAGATCGGCGCCGCGTACTGGTTGCACGTGCCGCTCGGCAAACTGCGCACCGACCGCTACATCCCCTTGCATCCCCAACTCAAGGATCTCCTCGACACCTGGATCGCCACTCGACCCACCAGCCTGCGCAGCCGCTACCTGTTCGTCGAGTACGGCCAACGCATCGGCGAAGGCCGCGTCGATCGGGCAGTCGCAAAAACCGCGAAAGCGGCTGGCATCGGCCATGTTTCGCCCCACCGCCTCAGGCATACCTTGGCGACCCAAGCGATCAACCGCGGCATGACCCTCGAAGCCCTGGCCGCGTTGTTGGGGCACCGATCGATGCGGATGACCCTCGTTTACGCCCGAATCGCCGACCGCACCGTCGCCGACGAATACTTCTCCGTCAGCGAAAAGGTCGAAGCCCTCTACAACCAACCACGCGCACTGCCCGCCGACGCCGAAGGCGCCGAAATGCGCAAGCTCCGTGTCGAGATGCACCGCCGGATGCTCGGCAACGGCTACTGCGCCCGACCCGTCGGCCTGGACTGCCACTTCGAATCCATCTGCGAATCCTGCACTTTCTTCCAGACCACCATCGAATTCCGCCCGACCCTGCAGGCACAACGCGACGACGCCGCCGAGAAAGGACAACTCGGCCGCCAGAAAGTGTTCGACGGACTGCTCGCCCGACTCGATCAAACCGCCTCCTGACAAGACGCACTTGACAAGATCACCCGCATAATGCCCGAGCATCCGCTGCACCACCTTCGGATTGGCGCCCGCATGGATCGCCAGCGACGCCGCAGTGTGTCGCAGATCATGCGCGGTCACCGTCGGAAATGTCGGGTCCGCGGTCTGGCAGCGGGCCACCGCACCGGACAGCCACGACTTAGCGGTCGGCGGCCCGAGGTAGCCGCCTGATCGTGACGGCCACAGCAGCTCGTCGCGGCCCCTGCCTCTGGCGGTCTCCGCGATCGCGTCGATGACGAACCCGGGCAGCACTACCGCGCGGTTGGTGTTCGACTTCAGGGAGCCGACCGCGAACGCGGCGCCCACCTGTACGGCGTTGCGGTGCAACTCGATGCGGCGCCGCAGGAAATTCACATCACGCACCCGCAGCGCCGCCGCCTCACCCCAACGCAGACCACCGACGCCGAGCAGCAGCACCAGTGAGTGGTACCGGCCCGATTCCTCGGCCAGGCGCTCTAGTTGGTCGGCGTTCAGGTACACGTTGCGTCGCGGCGGGCGACGCGGCAGCCTCACCCCCCGCGCCGGATTGGACGCCAGCAGCCGGTCCCGCACCGCGTCGTCGAGGATGCGGGCCAGCACCGAGTAGACCGTGCCGATAGTTGAGGCGCCCAACCTCGTCGACAGCTCGGCGATCCATCCCTGCACGTCGGTGTAACGGATCTCGGAGATACGCGCGGTGGACCAGCGCGGCGCGGCGTGGACTCGCCACGCGCTCTCCAGCGGCCGGTAGCTCGATGGCTTGAGGTAGCCCTTCTGGCGCGCCAACCACCCCGGCCCGAGTTCGCCCACCTTAAAGGAGCTGCGCTGGCACCTGACCCAGTGGGTGTGGTCCGGTGCTGATCACGATCTCCCCTCCGAGCGGAGTATGCCGGTGGAGGATCGGGCCGCCGACACCTGGGAGCCGCTGATCGCCATCGCGGACGCGGCGGGCGGTCATTGGCCGGCAACGGCCCGCGCGGCGTGTAAGGCATTGGTGGACGCGGCCGATGCCGCCGACGAAACCGACTCGCTCAACACCAAGCTCCTCGCCGACATCAAACAGATATTCACCGACAAGGGCATGCCGTTTATGGCATCCAAAGAGTTGGTCGCCGAGCTGCGCCGCATCGAAGAATCTCCTTGGGATGAGTTCGACTACAACCCCAGCAAACTCGCGTACCGGTTAAAGGAATTCGGTGTCAAGTCGCGCAGGGACCCGGCGGGCGCGTTCGCTGTCCACGGGTCGCAAAGTGTACGGACTCTGGGACTTCGCCAAGTCTGGAAATAGGCGTGTGACCTGCGTTTTTAAAGGGCAGCGGTTTTTAAAGGGCAGCGGTGGCCACCGCGTTCGGCTCGCGCCTGCCATGCAAAAGAAACGTGCCGCGCTTCCGCGCGGGGTCGCGGTCAGCCCAGTTCTCCGACTCGACCCACATCCTGGTATTGATGCATTGTTCGCGCGAGTGCCTCGTCAACAAAGGCGTCGATGACCCCGACCCGGTCGACGACAACCTGCACATCGCTGAGTAGCCGCTGAAACTCCTCGTCATCGCCAAGCAGGTTGATCTGCTCCACCGTGCCCCGCAGCAGAATGAAGCCGCGAAGGTCTCTGTCGTTTTGCGGAAGAACTGCCACGTCAAAGCGGTCGATCCGCCCCTCATCCTGAAGACGTCTCCAGTAGTGCATCGACTTGTCGAAGAGTTCGAGGGCGCGCTTCTCGCGCCCGTCCACCATGTCTCCCCAACCTATGAATAAACCAGTCTCAGCCACGGCCTTTCCCCCGTTCCGCTGCGGAAAGCCGACATGTTCCGAAATTCCCTGACCTAAAGGAGTCCCGTGACGAATCCAGGCTCCACCCAGCGTGGTCCACCGGATAGGGCCTTTCGTCCCCTAAGCGCACCTTCAGCACGCGGTCGAAACACGGTGGTTACCACTCTAGGCGCTTGACCTGCGCGTTTTTACTGGGCAGCGGTGGCCAGCGTTCGCCGGCCGCTGATCTATCTACCCAGCAAAAACACGCGAAGAAAACACGAAAAAACTAACGTTCACAAAGGATTCGCGCGCCTAAATCCCTTGCAAAAAGCCAAGATTCGCGTCGATTCGCGCCGATCGCCGCAAATAAAAAAGTGACGGAAAATCGCCACTTTCGGCGCATAACCGCTGGTCAGAGACCTGCGGAGTTTTCGAACCTCGGCGCCCACCTCGGCCGCCGCGGTGTCGGCGGGCGGTCAAGGCTGCCGCAGGTGCCAGCAACTCCACGGCACGCCGGCATCGGGAAGAGAGGCGGCCTTCATGATCGTCTCGATCAGTTCCCATACGTTGCTGCACGGGTTCCACGGATGGGTCGCGCCATCGGCGGAATGTTTGTTGTCGAGAGCCTGCGCGTGCTGTTTGGCGACCGCATAGTGCTCGTCCAGTAGGGCAAGGGCGGCGGTGGTTAGGACCTTCTCGCACTCGAGATATTGCTTGGCGCGGTGCTGCGCATCGTCCTTACTGATGCGCGCGGTTTGTGGTTCGAAGTGAAATAGGAACCATGCTTCGAGGCAGGGGCTCGACAGTGCGACCTTGATGTCGTTTGCGGCCGCCGCTGCGAGCGCTTCTTCCAGACGAGGATGGTTGTCTACGTCGAAGATGGGAGCGATCCGGCTGGGTTGAGCGAGTCACCAGCAATGGCGACTGAATGGGGTCTCGGCCGTGCCCGGCTTCAAACGCTGCCCCTGCTTACTCAGTCGTTTACGGCCCGGAATGCTTGTCGGCGGTGGTAGCGGCATAACAGTATGTAGATGGGGTACGGACCCAGAGGAGGAACCGATGGCCCCAGACCGCCGAAGTAGTCCCATCGGTTTGTGCGCCGCGTCGCTCGCGATCGCCCTGTCGCTTCCCTCAGCTGCCTCCGCCGATCCTCCATCCTGGAATGGCGAGTACGCGATCACGTTCATCGTTGGTCCGAAGGATGGGACGAGCGTGGCGGCCAGTCAGGCAGAGGTGCAGTACACCGATACCTACACATTCCGTTCGAGCTGTTCGAGTGGAAAGTGCATTGCCAAGATTATTAGCGGCCCTCCGCCGAGGAACCCGACGGTTCCGCAACCGGTTCAATTCACCTGGGATGGGTCGTCCTGGACGCAAGTCAACGATTTCCAATGGGACTGCATGATGCCCGACACCTCGATCCAATGGAATCCGGCCCGAGGCACAACCCGCTACACGCCCCAACCCGACGGGTCACTTTCCGGCACCATGCACACCGAGATCCTGAGCGGCGCGTGCCAGGGCACACTTGACATCAACATGACGGCCGAGCGCGTGTGAAAGTACGTGGGTAGGCCACGACGGTGCGGCATACCCTCGCCGCGACCCCGCAAGTCAGGAGAGGGTATGCAATCTCAGCAAACGACCATCCGGACGAGCCAGAGGCTCTGGCTGTTTTTCCCGCACCGCAACGAAAGTACACTGTTACAACGCTTTTCGCATGCGCCCGAGCGCGAATTGCATTGGAACACAACTTCATTGAAGGCGATCATGGCAGCAACACACGGCACGAGGCGGCGGTATAACGACGGCTGCTATTGCGAGGATTGTACGTCCGCTAGTACCGCTTACCAGCAGAGATATCGTCAGCGGCCGACTGTGGTTGTGTCCCTGCCGGCATCCGTAACACCCCAGCCGATCGAGCCCGGTCCCGTCGAGTCCGGCGTCAAAGCCGAGATCAGCGGTTCCGCCACTGACGCGCGCCCCGGCCTGGCTGCGACAGCGTTGGCACTGGCCCGCATTATGGATAACCCCAGAGCGGTCAGTCCGCAGCCGACAGCAGCTCGCCAGTTGGCCGTGATCCTGGGCACGCTGTCGAAACCGACACAACCGCGCGGGAAGTTGGCCGTCGTCAAGTCGATGACGAGCCAGCGGGCAGCGCGCCGTTAACCGCGGTCCAGCTAATCACGGCGATTCCCCGTCACGCGCCGCCCCCGAGGAGAGAAGGGGCTGCGGCGGTAGCGCACTCGGCCAACTCGCGGCGTTCATCCAGCAGCGCGTCCGCCACGCCATCGACGGCAGCGGCCCACCCCGCTCCCGAGCCGCACGGCGCATTGCGGCCACTTAGCCGAAGCTCAGTCGTCGATGTGCGTCGGTGGGTCAGCGAAGGCGAGATCCCCAGGGTGCTGGTCAGGACCCATCGAATCGCAGCGCTTGTCGGGCACTAGGTAGGAACTGGCGCCGCTAGGCACCCATTGGGCAAATGCCACGCAACGTTGCCAGGTGCCGTCAGGCTGGAGGGGTCCATCGCACTTGCTGATAACGCCGACTCCTCCGTACTGGCAGCCGGCGTTGGCCGGCGGCGCTACGGCGATCAACCCTCCGGCCATCAGTGCGGCGCCCAGGCCGGCGATGAAGGCGGCTATCCCAAGTGGCAACGTGATCTTGAATGCAGTCATTGCGTCTCCTTGGATTACTGCGGCTCAATCATTGCATCGCCGCGAGGCCGGCATACCGCCTTTGCCGGTCCCGGCCGATCCAGGCCCGGTTCGATCATTTGGCCGGGGTACCGCAAGCCTGTAGTCAGCAAGTAGTAAGGCCCACCGATCGAGACTCGGGCCGCCCCGAGGAGAGCAAGGGCGGCCCGATCAGCTAGTCAGACGCAGACTGAGCAAGGCGTTGTGGTTCCCAGCGAGCTATCAGGTGCGGCGCGAATCCACAACGCCCGTAGGCGGATACCAGCTTGTGCCGCTGCAGGAGTTTTAGGGGCCCCGAGGGCACCAAACCTGTAGCAGCGTTAGCACATGTAGACGGCAGCGGCCGAGAAGCGATCTGCTAATGCGGTCAGCCGCGGCTCATGAGAAACAAGCACACCTCGCCCAGCAAGCCGTGACAGTCGCTGAGCGGACACCATGGTGGATGAGCTAATCGGAATGGAGCTTGTTCAGCTCGTCTGTCTACAAATGACCAGCCCAAAGTTCCATGTCACGTTTGAGAGCTGTTGGCTGCCGAAGGATCCGATGGGCGAACTCATCGAGCTTGGACAACCGGCCTGCGGCCATAGGCCGTAAGAGTTCGCTGACGCCTCGGGCAAAACCCCTCAGTGACCGCCTGGCGGCTGTGTCCGACCGGCCGCATGATTCTGTTCAGTTTTCAAGCTCCCAGCTCGGCTGATTCGCCCTAAATGGTGGGGGACGTACTAAAACCCAGCCAATAGTCGGATTCGAGATTGTAATTTCACCATTGATAAGTTTTGCGGCTGTGGCCGCAACTCTTCCAAGCCCCGATTCCGCGGCGTACGCTTCCGTTTACAAAGTAATCGCCTCGGCTACGGGGGTGAGTTATGACGCGTTTCAGCAGAACAATTGGCCTCGCATTAATCCTCGCCCTCACCGTCACACTAACGAACGGCTGTGGTGATGGCTGTGATGCCGCGGATTCCTTGCTGCACGTACCTGGCGAGTGGATAAAGGGAAATGGCCACGTGCGGCTACACGCGGTTTTCGAAGAACAGGCATGCATGCAGCGAATGGGTGACCCGGGAGTATATCAATTAATCGACCACTGACCTGCGACCAGCAATTTCACGAGAGCAAGTTCTATTTCGCTACCAGTCCATAACCGCGCCTTGCAAGCAAAAAGCCGTCGACCCTCACGTGGTCTCTAATTGTGGGCGCGGTGCGGACCGGGCGCTGCGTGTCCTCGTTGGTGGTTAGGTTCGTGGTGGCTTACCGCTAAGAAGCTCACCACCCTCCCCAACCAGTCAAGGTGCGCTCCACTTATGACCAGTTAGAAACGCCTTTCGGAAGGCAAGCCGACAAACATCCAGCTCAGCGGTTACGCTTTGATCGTGGCGCCGAAGAAGTGCGGAGCCCCACCTAAGTCAGATGGCTCGGCGAAACGCCCGGACTGCGTAGCAGCGGTGCGGGCTCAGACCCGCGACCGCAATCGGCACTACGCCGCCAGCGCCGCGCGCCGGGGTCGGATCCTCACCATCACCGCCTGGCTGGCCGTGATGGTGAGCGCCAGCTTTGTGCTCGTGCAGATTATCAGCGGATCCTGGTTGTGGCAGCTCAGCTCGATCAACGTGCTCGGCGCGATGGTCTTCGCTTTCGTTCCGTGGCTACAGCGATTCGGGGAATTGGTTGCGCCGCTTACCTTTCTCGGCGCAGCCTACGTCTCAATCTTTGCCAGCTGCTGGGACACAGGCACCGGTACGGGATCTCAGTTCTTCTTCCTGGTCGGCGCCTGCATCGTGGTGCTGTTGCTCGGGATCGAACACATCGTGTTGGCGGCAAGCCTGGCGGCCGTGGCCGCCGGCCTGATCATCGCGGTGGAGTTTCTGGTCCCGCGCGACACCGGGCTGCAGCCGGCCTGGGCCCAGTCGGCGGGTTTTGTCGTAACGGCCATCTCCAGCGTCGTGATGGTGGTCGTGACGGTCTGGTTCGCGCTGCGTGACACCGCGCGCGCCGAGGCGGTCATGGAAGCCCAGTACGAGCGGTCCGAGGCCCTGCTGGCCAACATGTTGCCGGCCAGCATTGCCGATCGGCTCAAAGAGTCCGACCGAAACGTCATCGCCGACAAATACGACGAGGCCTCCGTCTTGTTCGCCGACATCGTCGGCTTCACCGAACGCGCCAGCAGCACCGCGCCGGCTGACCTGGTGCGATTTCTGGACCGGCTGTACGGCGCTTTCGACGAGCTGGTGGACAAGCACGGACTGGAGAAAATCAAAGTCAGCGGCGACTCCTACATGGTGGTCAGCGGTGTTCCGCGCGCGCGGCCCGACCACGCCCAGGCTCTCGCAGATTTCGCGCTTGACATGGCCAATGTTGCAGCGGGACTGAAGGATCCGCACGGTCACTCAATCCCGCTGCGGGTGGGCATGGCCTGCGGGCCGGTGGTCGCGGGTGTCGTGGGTTCTCGCCGGTTCTTCTACGACGTGTGGGGAGACGCGGTCAATGTCGCGTCCCGGATGGAATCCACCGACTCGGTGGGACGAATTCAAGTGCCCGAGGCGATGCACGAGCGCCTCAAGGACGAGTTTGTGCTACAGGAGCGAGGCCACATCGACGTCAAGGGCAAGGGCCTGATGCGGACCTGGTACCTGATCGGCCGCCGGGCAGCCGAAGAGCCCGGCGACCTGCTTGCCGAGGAATCACACACTGCCCACGTGTGAGCCGAAATGCCCTGTACCGGGACGGGCGTTTGTGTCAGACTGCGGCCATGCAAACCACACCTGGATCCGCACCTGTTCCAAGTTTGTTGCCGCACCTGTGGAAATCCACTTTGTTATCGGGAATTCTGTCGCTGGCCCTTGGCGTCCTGATCCTGGCCTGGCCGGGAAGAACCGTCCTTGTTGCCGCCGTCCTTTTCGGCGCCTATCTGCTGATTACCGGTATCGCGCAGGTGATCTTCGCGTTCAGCCTGCATGTTTCGTCGGGCAGCCGGGTCTTGTTGTTCATCAGCGGGGCAGCTTCCCTGATCCTGGCCGTGTTGGCATTCCGTCATTTCGGCAATGCAATCCTGTTGCTGGCCATCTGGATTGGCATCGGGTTCATCTTCCGCGGTGTCGCCACGACGGTTTCGGCTATCAGTGACCCGAACCTGCCGGGACGAGCGTGGTCGATTTTTATCGGCGTGATCAGCCTGCTCGCGGGCATCGTCGTCTTGGCGTCGCCGTTCGAATCGATTTTCACCCTGGCGCTCGTGGTCGGCGTTTGGTTCGTGGTCATCGGCGTTTTCGAAATCGTGTCGTCGTTCGGCATCCGCAAGGCGTCTCGAACTCTCGGCAGTTGAGGCGGGCACGGGTAGCGTTGCCCCGACTGTCCTACTACACTTTGTCGTAGCCGTTCGATCGGTTTCCGCAGTATTGGGAGATGACAGATGAATGTCGTCGATATTTCGCGGTGGCAGTTCGGTATCACTACCGTCTACCACTTCATCTTCGTGCCGCTCACAATCGGTTTGGCTCCCCTGCTCGCCGTCATGCAGACGGTGTGGGTGGTCACCGGTAACACCGCCTGGTACCGCCTCACCAAATTCTTCGGCAAGTTGTTCCTGATCAACTTCGCCATCGGCGTGGCGACCGGCATCGTCCAGGAATTCCAGTTCGGCATGAATTGGAGCGAGTACTCCCGGTTCGTCGGCGACATCTTCGGCGCGCCACTGGCGATGGAGGGCCTGTTCGCCTTCTTCTTCGAATCCACCTTCATCGGGTTGTGGATCTTCGGCTGGAGCCGGCTGCCCCGGCTGGTACACCTGGCATGCATCTGGATTGTCGCATTCGGTGTCAACGCGTCCGCGTTCTTCATCATCGTGGCGAACTCGTTCATGCAGCACCCGGTCGGAGCAGAATACAATCCCGCGACCCGGCGCGCGGAGTTGCACAGCATCACCGCGTTGCTCGGCAATAACACTGCGCTAGCGGCGTTTTCCCACGTGGTCACGGGTGCCTTGCTGACCGCCGGTACGTTCGTCGCCGCCGTGTCCGCCTGGTGGATGGTCCGTTCCAGACGTGATGACGCCGCCAGCGCAAACACCGAAACAGAGTCCGCGCGCGACGACATCGGAGCCATGTATCGCCCGGCCACGATCCTCGGGTGCTTCGTCGCGCTGGCCGCCGCGGTGGCGTTGTTCTTCACCGGGGACGCCCAGGGCAAGCTGATGTTCCACCAGCAGCCGATGAAGATGGCGTCGGCGGAGTCGTTGTGCCACACCCAAACCGACCCAGACATGTCTCTTTTGACCATTGGCACGCACAACAACTGCGACAGCGTCACCGAAGTGATCAAGATGCACTATGCGCTGCCGTTCCTGGCGCAGGGCCGGCTCAGCGGCGTGACGCTGCAAGGAGTGAACGACCTGCAAACCGAATACCAGCAGCGATTCGGACCCGACGACTACCGCCCGAATCTATTCGTCACCTACTGGTCCTTCCGGTTGATGATTGGATTCCTGCTGGTCCCACTGTTGTTCGCGCTTACGGCGTTGTGGCTGACCCGCGGCGGGCGAATCCCGAACCAGCGATGGTTCTCCTGCTTTGCGCTGCTCACGATTCCTACGCCGTTCCTGGCCAACATTTCGGGTTGGATATTCACCGAGATGGGACGCCAGCCATGGGTGGTGGCTCCCAATCCCACTGGGGACCAATTGATTCGGATCACCGTCCGTGAAGGCGTGTCAGACCATGCGCCCGGCATGGTCGTTACGTCCCTGGTGACGTTCACCCTCGTTTACGCCGTGCTCGCGGTCATCTGGTTCTTTTTACTCAAGCGCTACATCGCCGAAGGGCCGCTCGAGCACGACGCGGAACCGGCGCCGCCCCAGGCACCCAGCGACGATGAGGTAGCGCCGCTGTCGTTTGCCTATTAAGGCCTACCGACCCCGGAAAGGAGCTGACCAGTGGGACTGCAACAGTTCTGGTTCGGCGTCATCGGAATGCTGTTCCTTGGTTTCTTCGTCCTGGAGGGCTTCGACTTCGGCGTAGGCATGCTGATGGAACCGCTCGCCCGCGTCGGCATCGGCGAACCGGAACCGCTCCGCCGCACAGCTCTCAACACCATCGGACCGGTCTGGGACGGCAACGAGGTCTGGCTGATCGTCGGCGGCGCAGCGATGTTCGCCGCGTTTCCCGGCTGGTACGCCACCGTGTTCTCCACGCTGTATCTCCCGCTGCTGGCCATCCTGTTCGGCATGATCCTGCGCGCCGTGGCGATCGAATGGCGCGGCAAGATCGACGACACGAAGTGGCGGGGCTGGGCCGATTTCGGTATCGCAACCGGTTCCTGGCTACCGGCCGTGTTGTGGGGTGTCGCGTTCGCCGTCCTCGTCCGCGGCCTCCCGGTGGACGCCGCCGGCCACGTTCACTTGTCGATCACCGATGTGCTCAACGCCTACACGTTGCTCGGCGGTTTAGCCACTGCCGGGCTGTTCTTGCTTTATGGCGCTGTGTTCGTCGCGTTGAAGACCTCCGGAGCGATCCGCGACGACGCATACCGATTCGCGATGTGGTTATCGCTTCCGGTAACCGGAGTGGTTGCGGGCTTTGGGCTTTGGACGCAACTGGCGTACGGCAAGGACTGGACCTGGCTGGTGCTCGCCGTCGCGGTGGTGGCGCAGCTGGCGGCGGTGCTGTTGGTGTGGCGGCGCAGATTCGACGGCTGGGCGTTCGCGTGCATTGCGACGGTGGTTGCAGCCGTGGTGATTCTGTTGTTTGGCGCGCTGTATCCGAACCTGGTGCCCTCGACGCTGAACAAGCAATGGAACGTGACGATCTACAACGCCTCGTCGACCCCATACACCCTCAAGGTCATGACGTGGGTGACGGCGATCATGGCTCCGCTGACGGTGGTATACCAGGGCTGGACGTATTGGGTTTTCCGGCAGCGGATCTCAGCTGATCGGATACCGCCGCCCATCGGTCTGGCGAGGCATACCTCCTGAGCGGGAAGAACTCGACGAGCCGGGCACCCCTGGACCCGCGCCTGTGGCGGGCATCGACGGCATTGCGCCGCTATCTCGTCGCCACGGTGGGCTGCGGAGCGGTGATCTCCGGCTGTGCGATCGGCTCGGCGATTGTGCTGGCGAGCATCGTCGCCCGCGTCGTCGGCGATCCTTCGGCAAACAGCCTGCGCATCTGGCTAGGATCTCTGTCAATCCTATTGGGGCTGTGGAGCATCCGTACGTTGACGCACTGGCTTCAAGCGCGCCTGGGGCAACGGGGAGCCGATGCGGTGATCGCCGATCTGTCGGGTCAGGTGCTGGCGGCGGTGACCGCCCGACAGCCCAGTGAACTCGCCGCACAGCGGGACCCCGCCGCGGTGGTGGTCACCCGCGGTCTCGACGGCCTACGGCCCTACTTCGCCGGATACCTGCCCACCTTGCTACTTGCCGCGATCCTGACCCCGGCGACCGTCGCCGTGATCGCGGTCTACGACCTGAAATCCATGGCGATCGTGGTAATCACCCTGCCGCTGATACCGGTTTTCATGGTGCTGATCGGGCTTGCGACAGCGGACCGATCGGCGGCGGCACTGGCCGCCATGACGACCCTGCAGGCACGATTGCTGGATCTGATCGCCGGTATCCCCACGCTGCGGGCCCTCGGACGCGGCTGGGGTCCGGAACAGCGCATCGCCGAACTCGCTGCCGCCCATCGTCGCTCGGCCATGGCGACGCTGCGGATCGCATTCCTGTCGGCACTGGTGCTTGAATTGCTGGCCACGCTGGGCGTGGCACTGATCGCAGTCGGGATTGGGCTTCGCCTCGTGTTCGGCGAGATGACCTTGACCACCGGTCTGACGGTGCTGCTGCTGGCGCCGGATGTCTACTGGCCGTTGCGTCGGATCGGCGTGGAATTCCATGCCGCTCAAGATGGTAGGACCGCTGCCGACAAGGCGTTTGCACTCATCGGCGAGCCAGCGACCCCGAAGGCCCGTACTCGGACGGTCGCCGCGCGCGGCGCGGAGATCGGGCTGGAAAAACTCAGCGTCTCCGGCCGCGACGGCCACGCACCGTTCGATCTCAGCGCGGTGATCGAGCCCGGCTCGGTGACGGTGCTGACCGGACGGAACGGCGCCGGCAAGAGCACCACGCTGCAGGCAATCGCCGGTGTCACTGTGCCGTCATCAGGCCGAGTCACCGTGGCCGGCGTCGACGTCGCCGACCTGGAGCCGACGGCGTGGTGGCGGCAGTTGTCCTGGCTGCCCCAACGCCCGGTGCTCCTCCCGGGCACTGTCGGCGACAATCTGGTCCTGCTCGGACATTTAGACGACCTTGAAAAGGCATGCGCCGCTGCTGGATTCGATACGGTGCTGGCCGAGCTGCCCGACGGGCTGGATACCACGCTCGGACGCGGAGGCGTCGGGCTGTCATTAGGGCAGCGGCAACGGCTGGGCCTCGCCCGAGCGCTCGGGTCAGCAGCAGCCGTGCTGTTGCTCGACGAGCCGACCGCGCACTTGGACGCCCAAACCGAGGAGCGGGTATTACGGGCCATCGTCGAGCGTGCCCGTGCCGGTGCGACCGTGGTCGTTGTCGGCCACCGCCAGCCGGTTGTCGCCATCGGTGACCAGGTCGTGGAAGTGGCGGCAGAGGGCGGAGTGCGTTATGCCCCGGCATGATCCCGCGGCGATCGCAAGCGCGGCGAAGCCGGGTGCAGCGGGTCGCCGCCAGAGGGCCGCGGCGATCGCAAGCGCGGCGAAGCCGGGTGCAGCGGGTCGCCGCCAGAGGGCCGCGGCGATCGCAAGCGCGGCGAAGCCGGGTGCAGCGGGTCGCCGCCAGAAGGAGCTGGTGGCCGCCGCGGACCTGCTACGCCCGCGGCTGCCCCACCTCCTGGCGGCCATCGCGCTGGGGGTGCTGTCACTGGGCAGCGCGCTGGCACTGGCCGGTGTCTCGGCGTGGCTCATTACCCGGGCCTGGCAGATGCCGCCAGTGCTGGATCTCTCTGTTGCGGCCGTCGCGGTGCGCACATTCGCGATTTCGCGGGGCGTGCTGCACTATTGCGAGCGACTGGTCACGCACGACAGCGCCCTGCGCGCGGCGGGAACCGCCCGGGCGCAGATCTATCAGCGACTGGCCCACGGACCGGCGGCGGCCGCCGTCCGGCTGCACAGCGGTGAGCTCGTGGCACGGGTGGGCGCTGACGTTGATGAACTCGCCAATGTGCTGGTCCGTGCCCTGGTACCGATTGGCGTCGCCGCGGTCCTGGCGCTGGCGGCAACCGCGGTTGTCGCGGCCATTTCACTGCCGGCCGCTACCGTACTGGCAATCTGCCTGCTGCTCGCCGGCTTTGTGGCGCCCCGGCTTGCTGGCAGGGCTGCCGCAACGCAGGAAGACATTGCCCGACAACATCATTCCGAGCGCGACACGTCGGCAATGATCGCTCTTGAACATGCGCCCGAGCTTCGTGTCGCTGGCGCACTTCCTGATGTCATCGCCGAATCGCGGCGCCGCCAACATACTTGGGGTGACGCCCTCGACGCCGCCGCCAGACCGGCCGCTATTGCCGAGGCAATGCCCACCGCCGCGATCGGGGCCAGTGTGCTCGGCGCGGTGGTGGCCGGGATCGGTTTGGCACCCACGGTCGCGCCCACCACCCTGGCCGTCCTGATGTTGTTGCCGTTGTCCGCGTTTGAGGCGATGACGCCATTACCGGCCGCCGCCGTCCAGCTGACGCGGTCGCGGATCGCCGCGCGTCGCCTGCTCGACCTGACTGCGACCGAGTGTCCACATGAGCCCACGAAGTCGACAACGGCTCCGCCGAGACCTGTTGGCACCGGCCGTTTATCTGTCGATATTCGGTCCGCTCACCCAGAAGGGGCGCGCTCAACCCGCACAGCGCTGGACCTACCGCCGGGTGCCCGGCTGGCCGTCACCGGTGCCAGTGGTTCCGGCAAGACGACGCTGCTGATGACGCTCGCCGGGCTGCTGCCTCCCCTGGATGGGCAAGTGCTGCTGAATGGAACCGACCTGAGCCAGTTCGACGAAGATGACGTGCGGAGCGCGGTCAGCTTTTTCGCCGAGGACGCCCATATCTTCGCGACCACCGTCCGAGACAACCTGCTGGTGGCCCGCGGGGACTGCCGAGACGACGAACTGGCGGCGGCACTCGATGCGGTCGGGCTCGGCAGGTGGCTCGCAGGGTTGCCTGAGGGCCTGTCAACGGTGCTGATTGGCGGCGCGCAAGCGGTTTCGGCGGGTCAGCGCAGGAGGTTGCTGCTGGCCCGGGCGGTGATCTCACCCGCCCGGATCGTGCTGCTCGACGAGCCCACCGAACACCTCGACGCGAGCGATGCCGAGCAGGTCCTCTGCAATCTCTTGGGCCCGAATCCGGGGCTGATGTCCACGGACCGGACGGTAGTGGTGGCTACTCACCACTTACCCAAAGACATTCACTGTCGCGAACTGCGCATCGACTAGTGCCGAGTAGTTCAGCCACTCACAGGTGCCGCCGGCGCGGCATGAATTCCAGCGAAAACAACACGAACAGCAAGGGGATGATCTGAGTCATCGAGATGAGCGCATAGCGCCGGGCATCCAGAGCGTGAAACTTGCGCACATATCGGTACAACGACTCGAGCGCGATCAACGGGTCAAGGACATGGATCAACCGGTAGAAGACGCGCTGGGTCCTACCACGATTCTTATCGTCGAAAATCTCGGGAAACGCCGCGAACGCAAGCGATACCCGCTGCGCCCCAGCCTCTTTGCC
Source organism: uncultured Actinomycetota bacterium (assembly GCA_963784665.1). Lineage (GTDB taxonomy): Bacteria > Actinomycetota > Actinomycetes > Mycobacteriales > Mycobacteriaceae > Mycobacterium. The sequence goes on along the minus strand of CAWASA010000005.1, from coordinate 270,174 downwards.
GGCCATGATCATGTCGACGCTAAGCCGCTCGTCGATCCCGTTCGGGGCCCCGCGCCGACGCCACGGCACATCAAGGGTGATATCGCTGCCGCCGCCGGCGGTCGCGTACCGATGAAAACCCTGCACCTTGCCTGAGGAGTCCCTGGCGAGAATCAGCTGTATTCCGGGAAATCGGCCCTCCAGCACACCGTCCAGGTTCATGTGGAACCCGCGATCGGCGTGGGCCCCCTTGGATGACGCCCGCACCACCTCAGTCAGCTCAGCCAGTTGTTCATCGTTGAGTGCCTGCTCCGCCACGATCTCGGTCGTGATGCCGCAGTTGTGCGTGCGCTGCACTGCCTGACGTAGGTTGCGGAACCTGCGCCCCACCATGTCGAAGCCGGACACGTCGACGACGACATCGCGGCCGATCGGTATCGCCCGCAGCGATTGTCCGAGCACCGCCGAGTCGTTCCACAGCCCGAGCCGCCGCTCGCTGCAACCCACCACCGCGATACGCCAGCCGTGCGTATGACACGTAGCGGCGAAGTCGGCGACCAACTCCGGAAATTGCGCCTCGTCACCAATCGGGTCACCGCCGACCACGGCAATTCCCATCCGCGTCCGGTACGCCAGCGCCGCGGTACCGTCCGCGGTGAAGTGGTAGCTCTTGCCGGTCTGCATCGCGAACGGCGCCAGCGGATCATCGGTGGTGGCATTGATCAATTCCCATGCCCGGGGCAGGTCCTCGGGCCGCGGATGCGACGACGTCGGCCACATCAGCACCATGCCCGAGCCGGCGATCACCAAGTCACCGAGCAGATCGAAGGACAACACGTGCAAGCCCAGCCCCGCCAATAGGAATAGGGCAGCAGCGGTGGCGTGCATGGCCGTCACCGGACGGCCCAGGAAGATGCCGCGAGCGATCCATGCCACCGCGGCCAGGACCGTCAGCGACCAGGCCAATCGGTCGGCGTACTGCCAGTTTGGCTGGCTGTGGTGACGCGCAAGTATCTCGATGAGCCAGCATGCCGCGCAGAGCAGGGCCAAGGCCCCGATCAAGCGGGCTGCCAGCGAATCGACAGAAACGACAACGCGTTCGCGCGCTCGGGACTTTGCTGCGACGTCCACCAACGGCCTGCTCACACTCACCTCCCGATGCGCTGACAACAGCTGGGCGGCTCACCGGCCGCCTCTGCACCGAATACCCGGCAGACTCGAACTTACGCCCTATCGCGGCCGTACTGGGCCGAAATCGGACGGATGTCCTGCAGGTATCCCGCAAACTGTCTATCGGCGACGAGGCGGAAAGTATTTCAGCACGCCCTCTTGCACTACCGTGGCGACGAGTTGCCCCGAGCGATCGAAGAAGTGCCCGGTGCCCAGCGCGCGCGAATCCGCCGCCACCGGCGACGACGTCGAATACAACATCCAGTCGTTGAAGTCGACCGGCCGGTGAAACCACACGGAATGGTTGGCGGACGCGGCAAAGATGCGGTCGAAACCCCATGACAACCCGTGGGTGGTGATGACCGAATCCAGCACGGTGGTGTCCGAGGAATACACCATTGCCGCGGTGTGCAGCACCGGGTCGTCGGGCATCACGCCCAGCGCCTTGACCCATACCCGGTTGTAGTCAAGCTGCTCGCCTTTGTCGCGCATCACCCAGGACGGGTCGTTGGTGTAGCGCCATTCGATCGGCTGCAGGGCGTTGACGAAGTGCGGGACGGTCTTTTCGTAACCGCGCAGCAGCTCGCTGATCGGCGGCTGCGTGTGGGGCTCGCCCACCTGCGGCGGATCGACAGCGTGTTCGAGGCCGCGGCCGCCCGACATGTACGAGATCATCGCCGAGGACAACAGCATCCCGTCTTGCACGGCATCGACGCGCCGATTAGCGAAGCGACGCTCGTCACGCAGCCGGGTCACGTGGAATTCGATGTCCTTGGCGGTGTCTCCACCGTTGATGAAGTGCACCGACAGTGCACTGGGCGGCAAGTCGTCCCGGATCAGCGCACGGCTGCTCGCGACGAACGATTGCGCCATGAGCTGACCACCGAATGTTCGCATCGGGTTCTTGCTGGGATGAGATCCAATGAACAGGTCGTCGGCGACACGGTTGAGGTCGAGTATCGCCAGCAGTTCCTTGAAGTCAGAATTGGTGTCTATCGTCGCTTCTTCTCTCGCATTCGGCTCATTGCCGGCCCGCACGGGCTGTCCTCTGGGTTCGATTTGCCCGCCTCGCCCCTGGCCGCTAAGCGGCCGGAGGGGGTTACCCCCACCTCAGGCCGCGGTGCGGCCTGAGGAAAAGCCAGGTGGGCTAAACGTCTTCCTCCCCGATCCGGTGCACATGGATCAGGTTGGTCGACCCTACTGTGCCAGGTGGCGCGCCGGCCACGATGACCACCAGGTCACCGCGCTTGTAGCGACCGAGTTCCAGCAGCGACTTGTCGACCTGGCGGATCATGCCGTCGGTGGAGGTCATCATCGGCACGATGAACGTCTCGGTACCCCAGGTCATGGCAAGCTGGCTGCGTACCTCGGGCCAGGCGGTGAAGGCGAGCAGAGGCAACGGGGTGTGCAGGCGCGCCAGTCGCTTGACCGTGTCGCCGGACTGCGTGAATGCGACCAGCGCCTTGGCGTCGAGCCGCTCGCCGATGTCGCGGGCGGCATACGAGATCACCCCTCGTTTGGTGCGCGGCACATGCGTCAGCGGCGGGGCGGCCGTCGAATTGTCCTCCACCGCGCAGATGATTCGCGACATGGTCCGGACGGCCGCCAGCGGATACTTCCCCACCGAGGTCTCCCCGGACAACATCAGCGCGTCGGCACCGTCGAGCACGGCGTTGGCGACATCGGAGGCCTCGGCTCGTGTCGGCCGCGAGCTTTCGATCATCGAGTCGAGCATCTGGGTCGCCACGATGACGGGTTTTGCGTTCTCTCTGGCGATCTGGATGGCCCGCTTCTGCACCAGCGGAACCTCTTCCAGCGGAAGTTCGACGCCCAGGTCGCCACGGGCCACCATGATGGCGTCGAACGCCAGCACGATGGCTTCCAGATTGTCGACGGCTTCCGGCTTCTCCAGCTTGGCAATCACCGGTACCCGCCGCCCGACCCGATCCATCACCTCGTGCACCAACTCCACGTCGGAGGGCGAGCGCACGAATGAAAGCGCAACCATGTCGACGCCGAGGTCCAGCGCGAAGGTGAGATCCTCGATGTCTTTCTCCGACAAGGCGGGGGCGGACACGTTCATCCCGGGTAGCGAAATGCCCTTGTTGTTGCTGACCGGGCCACCTTCGGTGACAGCACAGATCACGTCGTCGCCTTCGATGCCGTCGACCACCAGGCCGACCTTGCCGTCGTCGACCAGAACCCGGTCACCGACCACGGCGTCTTGGGCGAGTCTCTTGTAGGTGGTCGACACTCGGTCGTGGTTGCCTTCGCAGTCGGCGACGGTGATCCGTACGGTTTCGCCGTCGGCCCAGTAAGTGGATCCGGTGGCGAAGCGCCCCAGCCTGATTTTCGGACCCTGCAAGTCGCCGAGCACACCGACCGCGCGGCCGGTGGCGTCGGAAGCTCCCCGCACCCGCTCGTAGGCGGCTTTGTGATCGGAGTAGTCGCCGTGACTGAAGTTCATTCGGGCGACGTCCATTCCAGCCTCGACCAGCGCCAGGATCAGTTTGTCCGAGTTACTTGCAGGGCCAAGGGTGCAGACGATCTTCCCGCGTCTACTCACGCCGACCCAGCATAGTCGCGCAGGGCCACAACGGCCCCTGCAAACCGAGGGCGGAACGGCGCGCGGCTACCCACTGAGAATTGTCGGAATCAGCGGGAAACCTGGCAGGTTACGCAGCACCGTCCACACGATCGTCGCGACCACGATCGTCAGCACTGCCGGTATCGGCAGCGAAGACTTGCCGTAACCGCGGCGAAGCAGGATCCATCCCGCCAGTATCGGGATACCGACCAGCAGGAACAGGTTGTCGTCGATGCTGGCCGCAAGCTCACCGTGCAGCAGGTCGTGCGTCATCCGGAGCCCACCGCAGAACGGGCAATTCCAGCCGGTGAGCCACTTGAACGGACACAGCGGATACACCGAATTCGTGTTGTGCGGATCGACGAGCCCGACGTATCCGAGTGCGCCGCCCAGTAGCACGCCCGTACCGGCCGCGGTGTAAAGGCGATGACGACGCGGGCCGTGCTGACGACACTGCCTCGTAGACCGCGTTGCCGGCTTAGGTTCCATCACGCAACGGGCGACCCTGCGGGTCGTGAACTTTGTCGGTCAATATCAGGATTGCGTCGACAATGCTCCAGATCAGACCGATCCCGCAGGTGAGCCAGCCGACGAGCAGTTGTGCGATACCGATGCCGATGTCACCGATGTAGAAGCGGCCGATCCCGCCGATGCCGACCAAGCTGAGCAGCTGTAACAGGCCCGCGATGGTCTTCGACTTATCCGAAAGCGGTTGCCCGGTCACCGGATGGCGGCCGAAGGGGGCGGCCGGGTCGTAATAAGGTCCCGGCGTCGAGTATTGCGGATACGGCGGTGGATACCCCGCTTGATATCCCGGCGGCTGCGGTGGTGGCGCGTCCGATTTTTCGGCATCAGGCGACGGTGGCTCGGTCACAGTGTCAGCATGACAGATTCCGGCGTGCTCCGCCCTAGCCTCAGGCTCACCGCACCTCAGTCGCTACCGCCTGTTCCTCAGGCGCAGCGTCCATCGCCTCCGGGTCGCATTGTCGTCGGTGCCTGTTGAGGTTTCCTCAGCGCTCTTTTCGGATTCAGCGTCGGTGCTTGCTTCAGTGCCCGGCTCTGCTTCGTCGGCGACGGTCGTTTGTTCGGCTGGTTGCTGCGCAGTCTCTTGCTCGGACTGGTCTTCCCGATCCTCTGCTACGACGTCGGATTCGGCTTCTGCGGCCCGCTCGTCGGCTTCGGGCTCGGTCGTCTCAGGCTCGGTTGTCTCAGGCTCGGTGGTCTCGGATTTGTCGGCCTCGGGCTCCGGGGTCTCCGACTCGGCTGCGGTCTCGTCAGCTTCCGGTTCCTCACTCTGGGGCTCTGCGACGTCCGGCTCTGCGAGGTCGGGCTCTGCGACCTGCGGCTCCACCACGTCCGCAGGCTCCTCGACTTCAGGCTCGGCGGCCTCGGGCTCGATGGTCTCCGCCTCAACTGCCTCTGCCTTGGCCGTCTCGGGCTCCGCGGCTTCCGCTTTAGCAGTCTCGGGCTCCGCTGCTGCTGCGTCGGTAACTTCGGCGGATTCGACAGTGTCCGCCGAACCCGACGGTTCGTCTTCCTTCTCTGTTGTAACTGAAGCCGCCGCAGTCGTTGCCTCGGCCGACGCCACGGCGGTGAGCTCATCCGCCGGCTCGGGTTCTGGCTCTGATTCGGGGGATTCCTCGGCAACGTGATCGGTGCCACGGAGGCTCTCGGGGGCTTCGCGGCCCTTGGGCGCCACCATGATGTACACCACCGCTCCGATGAACACGAAAGTCGATGTGAACGAATTGATCCGGATGCCGGCGATGTGCGTGGCGGTGTCGTCGCGCAGCAGCTCGACGCCGAAGCGCCCAACGCAGTAGCCGGCCACGTAGAGAGCAAACAGTCGGCCGTGGCCCAGGTTGAATCGTCGGTCGGAATAGATCAATGCGACGAAAACCAGGACGTTCCAGATCAATTCGTAGAGAAACGTCGGCTGCACGACAAGGGCCACCTGCCCCGTCGAGGCGCCGTCCAGCGAATGGGGGTCAATATATCCCGAGGGGTCTCGACGGTAGAAGATCTCCAGACCCCACGGCAGCGTGGTTTCCCGGCCGTAGAGCTCCTGGTTGAAATAGTTCCCGAGCCGACCGATGGCCTGCGCCAAGATGATTCCCGGGGCAACCGCGTCGCCGAAGGCCGGCAGCGGAATTCCGCGACGTCGGCAAGCGAGCCACGCACCGACCCCACCGAGCGCTACTGCGCCCCAGATGCCCAAGCCGCCGTCCCAAATTCGTAGCGCCGCCCCGAGCCCGGCGCCGCCCGGGCCCCAATAGGTCCGCCAGTCGGTGGCCAAGTGATAGAGCCGGCCGCCAACCAATCCGAACGGCACCGCCCACAGCGCGATGTCATAGATCACGCCGCGCTGCCCACCACGCGCCTGCCAGCGCCGGTCGCCGATCAGCAGCGCAGCCACGATACCGGTGATGATGAACAGCGCGTAGGCACGAATGGGCAACGGCCCGAGGTGCCACACACCTTGCGACGGGCTGGGGAAATACGTGGGCAACATCGTCATCACGCGGACGCCTTTTCACGAACACCGGCAGCGAGTTGCTCGGTCAGTGCGCGCAATGCAGGCAAACCGCCGTCGCCCAGCGCCGACACCAGCGCCGAACCGACGATGACACCGTCGGCGTAGCTGCCGATCTGTGCCGCCTGCTCTCGCGACCGCACCCCGAGGCCGACGCCGACGGGTATGTCGGACACCGCCTTTACCCTGCGCACCAATTCGGGTGCGGCCTGCGAAACCGCGTCACGCGCCCCGGTTACCCCCATCGTCGAAGCCGCGTAGACGAATCCGCGCGATGCCTCGACAGTCATCGCCAACCGTTGAGGCGTCGATGACGGCGCCACCAGAAATATGCGATCCAATCGATGCTCCTCAGATGCCGCCAACCACTGCCCGGCTTCGTCGGGGATGAGGTCGGGAGTGATCAGGCCGTGCCCACCGGCCGCGGCCAGATCGCGCGCGAACGCGTCAACCCCGTAATGCAGCACCGGATTCCAGTACGTCATCACAACGGCGCGTCCGCCGGCCGAACTGATCGCCTCGACCGCGGCGAGCGTATCCCGGACTCGCACTCCCCCGTGCAGCGCGACCGCGGTGGCCCTGGCAATGGTCGGGCCGTCCATGCCGGGATCCGAATAGGGCACCCCGACTTCGACGATGTCGCAACCGGATTCGACCAGCGCGATCATCCCGCCCACAGAAGTCGGCACGTCCGGGTAACCGGTGGGCAGGTAACCGATCAGCGCCGCGCGGTTGTCCTTGCGGCACAAGTCAAAAGTCGGTCCGAGCCTACTTGCTTCGCTTTGTTCCACCGTCATTGCTCGCTGGGCCCCAACAGACCGAACCACTTCGCCGCGGTCTCGACGTCCTTGTCGCCGCGACCCGACAGGTTCACTACGATGACCGCGCCCCGCCCCAATTCGATGCCCAGCGTGAGGGCGCCGGCCACCGCGTGCGCGGATTCGATGGCCGGGATGATGCCTTCCGTGCGGCACAGCAGACGGAACGCATCCATCGCCTCCGCGTCGGTGACGGGCCGGTATTCGGCACGTCCGGTTTCGCGGAGCCACGCGTGTTCTGGACCCACGCCGGGGTAATCCAGACCCGCTGAAATCGAATGGGATTCGATGGTCTGACCGTCCTCGTCTTGCAGCAAGTAGGAGAACGATCCCTGAAACGCCCCGGGCGTACCGCCGGTGAATGTCGCCGCGTGCCTGCCCGTCTCGACACCATCGCCTGCCGCCTCGAATCCGATCAGCCGTACGCCGGGATCATCGATGAACGGATGGAATATCCCGATGGCGTTGGATCCGCCACCGACACAGGCCACGACCGCGTCGGGCAACCGGCCCGCCTGAGCCTGGATCTGCACGCGCGTCTCCAGACCGATGATTCGCTGAAAATCCCGCACCATGGTTGGAAAGGGATGCGGCCCGGCCGCGGTGCCGAAGCAGTAGTAGGTGTTATCGGCATTGGTCACCCAATCCCGGAACGCCTCATTGATGGCGTCCTTGAGCGTTTTCGAGCCGGTCTCAACCGAGACGACCTCGGCGCCCAGCAACCGCATCCGCGCCACGTTGAGCGCCTGGCGCGCGGTGTCCACGGCACCCATGTAAACCACGCAATCCAGGCCGAACAAGGCGCATGCGGTCGCGGTTGCCACGCCGTGCTGACCGGCTCCGGTCTCGGCGATCACCCGGGTCTTGCCCATTCTCTTTGCCAGCAAGGCCTGACCGAGCACATTGTTGATCTTGTGCGAACCGGTGTGGTTCAGGTCTTCTCGCTTGAGGAAGATTCGCGCCGAGCCGGCGTGCTCGCCCAGGCGTGTGGCCTCATACAGTGGTGAGGGCCGACCGGCGTAGTTCACCTGCAGGTAGTCCAGGGTGTCCAGGAAGTCCTGGTTGACACGTTCCTTCTCGTAGGCGGTGGTGACCTCTTCGATCACCGCCATCAAAGCCTCGGCAACATAGCGACCACCGTAGACGCCGAAATGGCCACCCGAATCGGGTTCGTGACGGGTGGGTTCGGCGATGGCTGCACTCGGAAGCGGAAGGTCCGGGCGGGACAGGTCTACCATCACCAAGGCTTAACGCGCGGATGGTTCATCGGGTTCAACGTTTCAGCGCAGGGGCTCTTCAGTGACTTAATGACTAGCGAGCCGGTTTCGGACAGGACGGATGGGTGCCCGCGGTAACCAGATCGGCAACCGCGGCACGTGGGTCACCACTTTTGACCAGACCCTCACCGACCAATACGGCGTCAGCACCCGCACCGGCATACGCCAACAAATCTCCGGTGCCACGCACGCCGGACTCGGCGATCCTGATCACGTTGCTGGGCAGTCCAGGAGCGATGCGCGCGAAGCAATCTCGGTCCACCTCCAGCGTCGCGAGATCGCGGGCATTGACGCCGATTACCTTGGCCCCGGCCTTCAGCGCCCGGTCGGCTTCTTGCTCGGTGTGCACTTCGACAAGAGCTGTCATGCCCAATGATTCGGTACGGTCGAGCATGGAGACCAACGCCGACTGCTCCAATGCGGCAACAATGAGCAACAACATATCGGCGCCGTGGGCGCGCGCCTCATGGATTTGATATGGCTGCACCACAAAGTCTTTACGCAGTACCGGGATCGACACCGCCGCTCGCACCGCATCGAGGTCGTCGAGTGAGCCACAGAAGCGTCGCTCCTCTGTCAAGACGCTGATGATCCGGGCACCGCCACCTTCATAGGCCCGGGCCAGTTTCGCCGGATCGGCAATGGTCGCCAACGAACCCGCCGACGGACTGGCGCGCTTGACTTCTGCGATGACACCGATACCGGGCTCGCGCAAGGCGGCCATCACGTCGAGGGGCGACCGCGCAGCCGCGGCCAACGCTTTGATCTCGGACAAGCTGATCAGAGCTTCGCGCGCGGCAACGTCGGCCCGGACTCCCTCGAGGATGGAGTCAAGCACGGTTGCCGGACTCATGCTTGTCGTTTCCCTTCGCCCTGTCACCACCGTCATCCAGCGGCCATCCCGTCGTCTCCAGCCGAATGCGACGACGTCAATGAAGGGTAGCGGCAGTCGGCTCGCGGCCCGTCACCGACCCTCGGTGTCAGACTCGCGGGGCCGATCGGTCGGGTCACGCCCCTCGTCAAGCGCATCCCAGATCATCCGCTCCGACATCTCCGGCGTCTCCGGCTCCTCCAGCATCGCCCCATTAGCGTCTTCACGTCGCGCAATCGACCGGCGCGTGGCCGGCGGCGCATACTTCGTTGCGCTCGAGCGGGCCGACCCGGAATCCGAAGCCGACCGGATCAACAAGGCGGCGGCGATCAGAGTGCACACAGACGCGCCCGCCGCAACCCCAGCTCCCCCGTAATGCCGCTCGCTTCCCACCAGCGACACCACCGAGATATGCGCCAGTTCGGCTCCGCGCACCGCCACGTCCGGGATCACCCACAGACTGATCCCCAGATAGCCGACGGCCAGGCTGGCCGCTGCCAGCAGCCCCGCCAGCACCCGCAGCGGCCAGCCGCGCACCGCGATCGCGGCGATGGCCGTAGCCAGCATGAGCAGCGCCAATGGCAACAGGGCCGTCGACCACGACGCGCCGGACAAGGTCACCTCCCTGGGAGGCCCCAGCCCGTCGAACGACCGGATCACCACCCACGGCAGCCGCGACGCCACCCATACCGCCCCGGCGGCAACCACCAGCAACAACTGGGCTATCGCGATCAACCACCGGCCGGTGAGTCGGCGGCGCGCGTCCGGCCGGGCGCTCTGGGTGTCAGGAGCCATTACAGCCCGCATCCGGGGCGGTCAGCGTCTCGGCAGCAGCGATCGCGTTAAGCACCGCTCGCGCCTTATTGCTCGCCTCGGTGTACTCGTAAGGACCGTTGGAGTCGGCTACTACCCCACCGCCGGCCTGGACATAGGCGGTGCCGTCGCGCATCAAGGCAGTGCGGATGGCGATCGCGAAGTCGGCGTTGCCGGCGAAGTCGAGGTAACCGACCACGCCGCCGTAGAGGCCGCGGCGCGTCTTCTCCACCTCTTCGATGAGCTCCATGGCCCGCACCTTCGGCGCACCCGATAGGGTGCCGGCCGGGAAGCACGCCGTCACCGCATCCAAGGCGGTCCGGCCCTCGCCGAGCATCCCGTTCACCGTCGAGACCAGGTGCATGACGTGGCTATAGCGTTCGATGTGGCTGTAATCCTCGACGCGAACGGTGCCCGGCCTGCAGACCCGGCCAAGGTCGTTGCGGCCGAGGTCGACCAGCATCAAATGCTCGGCACGTTCCTTCTCGTCGGCTAGCAGTTCCTTTTCCAGCAGCTGATCCTCTTCGTCGGTCTCTCCGCGCCACCGCGTTCCGGCGATCGGATGGGTCCTCGCCCAGCCGTTACTCACGGTGACCAACGCCTCCGGACTGGATCCGACAATCGAAAAGTCAATTGCGCCGGCGTTATTCGGCACATGCAACAGATACATGTAGGGGCTTGGATTGGTTGCCCGCAGCATCCGGTACACGTCGATCGGATCGACATCGGTGTCCATCTCGAAGCGCTGCGAGGGCACTACCTGAAACGCTTCGCCGGCCGCAATCTGCTCGACGAGGTAATCGACGATCTTGCTGTATTCCTCGACGGTGCGCTGCGCCCGGTACCCGGGCTCGGGCCTGCTGAACGTGGCAACCGTCGACGGCAGCGGCTGGCCGAGGGCCGTTGTCATCACATCCAGCCGGGCGACCGCGTCGTCGTATGCCTCGTCGACCCGCTCATCGGTGCCGTTCCAGTTCACGGCGTTGGCGATCAGCGTGATGGTGCCCTCGTGGTGGTCGACCGCGGCCAGATCGGTGGCCAGCAGGAGCAACATGTCCGGCAGGTGCAGGTCGTCGACGGCCAGTTCGGGTAGGCGTTCCAGCCGCCGCACCAGGTCATAGGCGAAGAAGCCGACCATGCCGCCCGACAGCGGCGGAAGCCCCGGCAGCGCCGCGGTGGCCAGCAGCTCAAGGGTGGCCTGCAGCGCGTGCAGTGGGTCGCCCCCGGTCGGCGCGTCCCGCGGCACCGCGCCCAGCCAGACCGCTTCGCCGTCTCGCACGGTCAGTGCGGACGGCGCGCCCGCACCGATGAACGACCACCGCGACCAGGATCGGCCGTTTTCGGCGGACTCCAGCAGAAAAGTACCCGGGCGATTGGCGGCGAGTTTGCGGTAGGCCGACAGCGGCGTCTCGCTGTCGGCCAGCACCTTGCGGGTCACAGGAACCACACGATGCCCGGCCGCCAGCTGACCGAAGTCCTCTCGTGAGGTCGTCGCGGCGAGGTGGTCGTGCACTGAACCATCCTCGCAGATCGGGTTGCTGAGCTTCGGCGTAGCCTGACGGCCATGGAACCTGGTGACACCGTCGCGGACTTCGAACTTCCCGATCAGACGGGAACGCCGCGCAAGCTCAGCGACCTGCTTTCCGACGGACCCGTCGTCCTGTTCTTCTATCCGGCGGCGATGACGCCAGGCTGCACCAAAGAGGCGTGCCACTTCCGCGACTTGGCTCGAGAATTCGCCACGGTCGGGGCCGGCCGCGTCGGCATCAGCGCTGACCCAGTTCACAAGCAGGCCAAGTTCGCCGACATGCAGAAGTTCGACTACCCGCTGCTGTCGGACACCGACGGCACCGTCGCCAAGCAGTTTGGCGTCAAGCGCGGGCTGCTCGGCAAGTTGATGCCGGTGAAGCGCACGACCTTCGTCATCGACACCGATCGCAAAGTGCTCAACGTGATCTCCAGCGAATTCAATATGGACACCCACGCCGACAAGGCGCTGGAAACGCTGCGAGCCCGGTCTTCGACATAGCGTCAGGGGCTGATCGCCAGGAACACATAGGCGGCGAGCAGCACCACATGCACCTCACCCTGCAGTCGGGTAGCCCGCCCGGGGACGACCGTCAGCACGCTGATCACGACCGTCAGCGCAAGTAGCACCAACTGGATGGCGCCCAGGCCCAGTACCAGCGGTCCCTTGAGCCAAATCGACGCCAGCGCGATCGCCGGGATGGTGAGCCCGATGCTGGCCAGCGCCGAGCCGTAGGCCAGATTGAAGCTGGTCTGGATGCGGCCTTGCCGCGCGGCACGCACCGCCGCAAGTGTCTCCGGCAGCAGCACGAGCGTTGCGATGACCACGCCGACGAACGTTTGCGGGAATCCGACCGCCGTCACCGCCCGCTCGACTGCCGGCGATTCCTCCTCGGCCAGGCCCACCACCGCGAGCAGGGCGACGAGCAGCAGCCCAAGACTGGTCAGCGCCGCCCGCATGCTCGGCGGCTCCGCGTGGCTTTCATCCTCGAATAGGCGCTTTTGACCCTTCTGCGCGATTGGCAGAAAGAAGTCGCGATGCCGCATCGTCTGCGTGAAGACGAAAAGCAGGTAGACCAGAAGCGAGGCCACCGCAGCGAAGGTGAGCTGGCCTGGTGAGAACTCCTTGCCCAGGTGGCTGGTGGTGAACGCGGGCAGCACCAGGCTTAGCGTCGCCAGGGTGGTGAGCGTGGCCAGCGCGGCGCCGCTGCCTTCGGCGTTGAACACCGTCACGCCGTAGCGCCGGGAACCGAGCAACAGTGACAAACCGGCAATACCGTTGGTGGTGATCATCACCGCAGCGAACACGGTGTCCCTGGCCAGCGTCGCCGCCTCGTTCCCACCGGACGCCATCAGTTCGACGATGAGGGCCACCTCGATCACCGTCACCGCGGCCGCGAGCACCAGCGATCCGAACGGCTCACCGACCCGGTGTGCGACCACCTCCGCGTGATGTACAGCGGCCAGCACGGCACCGATAAGCAACGCCGCGGCCAGCACGACCAGTACCGGCCCCAGCGTCTCGCCCCAGATCACTGCCAGCACGACGACGGCAAGCAGCGGTACCACCACGGTCCAGGACACCCGTCTCAACATCGACCGCCATTCTCATCGAAGGCATCCGGCAAAGCGACTTGAGACGCCCCGTCAGGCCCGCGCTCCACGAGATTTCCTGGTTGCCGCAGTCAGACTCTCAGTAGCATGCTCGCATGCCGAAAAGCGATGCCCGCGCCGAAGGCCTGCAAGAAGGAGACGTGTTCGCCGGTTACACCATCGTTCGGCGTCTGGGGGCCGGAGGTATGGGTCAGGTGTATCTGGCGCAGCACCCGCGGCTGCCCCGCCGCGATGCCCTCAAAATTTTGCCCAGCGAGCTGACGGTGAACGACGAATTTCGCCAACGCTTCAACAGAGAAGCCGACCTGGCCGCGAGCCTCTACAACGAGCACATCGTCGGCATCCACGATCGCGGGGAATACGAAGGGCAACTGTGGATCTCGATGGACTACGTGGAGGGAACGGACGCTGCCAGGCTGCTGCGCAGCCGGTATCCGTCCGGCATGCCCAAAGCAGAGGTCGTCGAAATCATCTCGGCGGTTGCCGACGCACTCGATTACGCCCACTCGCGCGGACTGCTGCATCGTGACGTCAAACCCGCCAACATCTTGCTGGGCGATACCAGTCCGCGGCGCCGGATACTGCTGGCCGATTTCGGTATCGCCCGCGAGCTGGGTGAGATCAGCGGCCTGACCGCGACAAACATGCTGGTGGGCACCACCGCCTACTGCTCACCCGAGCAACTGCAGGGTGCAGACCTTGACGCGCGAGCCGACCAATACGCGTTGGGATGCACCGCCTATAACTTGTTGACCGGGTCCGCTCCGTTTCACCACTCCAACCCGGCGGTGGTCATCAGCCAGCATTTGTCCGCGCCACCGCCGCTGATCAGTGAGCGGCGACCCGACTTGGCCGAACTCGACCCCGTCATCGCCAAAGCGCTCGCCAAAAGCCCGGGCGACCGTTACGCGACGTGTGCGGATTTCGCTGCCGCGCTTGCCGGCCAACCGGACACCGCGCGCCCCACGGAAGTCATCGCTGCGCCGACGGAAGTTTTGGCGACGTCCCAGAGCCCATCGCGCCCTTCACAGCAGGCGCGAGGTCGCCGGTTTGGGCCGGTGACCTTGGTGGCAGCGCTCGTCGCCGTCGCGTTGGTCGGGGTTGCCGCGGTAATCGGTGTCCGCATGCTCGGCGGCCACGCGAACCAGCCGAATAGCAGCCCCCCATCGCAGTCAGTGGCGCCGCCGACCAGCAGTGCCGCTGCGCCGCCGTCCACGCCGGCGATCAAGCTATCCAGCCAAGTCACCGATGAGTCGGGTGTGCTCGGCCCCCTCGAGTACGACGCGGTGAACCGCGCGCTGACCAAGCTCTACAACGGGCGCGGCACCCGGCTGTGGGTGGTGTACGTCAACAATTTCAGCGGCCTCTTGCCATTGAGGTGGGCCGAGGAGACCATGCGCGCCAACGGTTTCACCGGCACCGATGCCATGCTGGCCATAGCCACCGACCAACCATCCTTTTCCTTCCGGGTGCCGGGCGCGCTGCTCAATGGGAAAGCCATCGATGTCGAAATGATCCGCCGCGACCGCATCGGGCCGGCCGTCTACCAGCGTGAATGGGCGCGCGCGGCGATAGCCGCGGCCAACGGACTGGATGTAGCCCCGGGCTAGCCTTCGGGCTAGCTTTCGGGTTGCAGCAGCACGTCGGCGTCGAAGCAGCTGTGGTCGCCGGTGTGGCAGGCACCGCCGACCTGGTCGACCGTCAACAGCACGGTGTCCCCGTCGCAGTCCAGTCGCACCGAGTGGACGTACTGGGTGTGGCCGGAAGTCGCTCCCTTGACCCACTGTTGGGCGCGGGAACGCGAATAGTAGGTGGCCTCACGGGTTTCCAGCGTCCGGGCCAGCGCCGCGTCGTCCATCCAGGCGACCATCAGCACGTCGCCACTGCCGCGCTCCTGCGCGACGGCGGTGAACAGGCCTTCGGCGTTGCGCTTCAGACGGGCGGCGATCTGCGGGTCGAGCCTCATCGCACAATGATCCCTTCTGCGGCCATGGCGGCCTTCACCTGCCCGATGGTCAGCTCACGGAAGTGAAAGACGCTGGCCGCCAATACCGCATCGGCGCCGGCGGCAACCGCCGGCGCGAAGTGTTCGGCCAATCCCGCACCGCCGCTGGCGATAACCGGCACCGTGACCGCCGAGCGCACCGCTTGCAGCATCGGCAGGTCGAACCCGGCTTTGGTGCCGTCGGCGTCCATCGAGTTCAGCAGGATCTCCCCCACTCCCAGATCGGCGCCGCGGGCCGCCCACTCGACGGCGTCGATCCCCGTCCCGCGACGCCCACCGTGAGTGGTGACCTCCCAGCCCGACGGTGTCGGTGGTGAGCCGGCGGGCACCGTGCGGGCGTCGACCGACAGCACGATGCATTGGGAGCCGAATTGCCTTGCCATCTCGGCGAGCAGGTCCGGCCGGGCGATCGCGGCGGTGTTGACCGATACCTTGTCGGCCCCCGCGCGCAGCAATACGTCAACGTCGGCCACCGTGCGCACCCCGCCGCCCACCGTCAGCGGGATGAACACCTGCTCGGACGTGCGGCGCACTACGTCCAGCATGGTGGCCCTTTCCGACGACGACGCGGTCACGTCGAGAAAAGTGAGCTCGTCGGCACCTTCGGCGTCATAGGCGGCAGCAAGCTCCACCGGATCGCCTGCGTCGCGGAGGTTTTCGAAGTTGACTCCCTTGACCACTCGCCCGGCGTCGACGTCCAAGCAAGGAATCACCCGCACCGCAAGGCCACTGGACGGGGGGTTCGGGTACATCTCAGTAGTCCTCCGGTCGGCCTGTGCTGCGCAAGATCTCGAGTATCTCGGCATGCGCACCGGGCCCTCCGGCCAGCGCGGAGTCTGCGGCGGGAGTCCACGGTTGACCGGCCACGTCGGTAACGACGCCGCCCGCGGCTCGCACCAGCGCAACCCCGGCGGCATGGTCCCAGACGTGGCCACCGAAACTAATTGAGACACCAAGGATTCCGTCGGCGACATAGGCCAGATCAAGGCCGGTGGAACCGTGCATGCGCAACCGCGACGAGACCCGGCTGAGATTCTCCAGCACCGCCATTCGGTAGCGTCCCGGGAACCGGCCGCGTGCGTCCGCGCTGAACGAACCGGCACCGACGAGGGCGTCAGCCAGGTCGATTGAAGTCAGGGACGGCTGGGGTACACCGTTTTTCGTCAACGGGCCACCCACCACCGCGGTATAGCGCTGATCGATGAACGGCAACCAGGTCAGTCCGGCCACCGGGTCGCCGTGGTGCAGCAGGCCCAACAGAATGCCCGCCATCGGCGATCCGGCCGCGTAGTTGAACGTGCCGTCAACGGGGTCCAGCACCCACACCCATGGCGAGTCGACATCGGTGCCGCCGAACTCCTCGCCGTGCACGCCGATCCCGGTAGCCTCGGCCAGCGCGGCAACCACCTGCCGCTCGATCGCGAGATCGACGTCGGTGGCGAAATCGTTTCCCTTCTTGCGGACCGCCGAATCGGCGCGGTGGCCGGCAAGGAACGGCTCCGTTGCGTCATCAAGGATTGCCGACGCCTGGGCTACCAAATCGTCCAAGTCCATCGCGGCTCTACTCCTGAACCGCCGCCAGTGCCTGCGGCAGGGTGAACCGCCCGGCGTAGAGGGCCTTGCCCACGATGGCCCCCTCGACCCCGCGGCCGGTGAGGGTGGCGATCGCGCGCACGTCGTCCAGGCTCGACACCCCGCCGGACGCGATCAGCGGCGCTTCGGTGCGATCGGCGACGGAAGCCAGCAAGTCGAGATTGGGGCCGCCCAGCGTGCCGTCCTTGGTGACATCGGTGACCACGAACCGCGAACATCCTTGGCTGTCAAGGCGTTCCAGCACATCCCACAGGTTGCCACCGTCGGTTTCCCAGCCGCGTCCGCGTAACCGGTGCTGCCCCTCGACGATCTGGACATCCAACCCGACCGCGACTTTGTCGCCGTGCTCGCTGATCGCCTCAGCGCACCACCGCGGGTTCTCCAAGGCAGCAGTACCCAAATTGACCCGAGCGCAGCCGGTGGCCAACGCCGCGGCCAGGGAATCGTCGTCGCGGATCCCGCCGGACAGCTCCACCTGCACGTCGAGCTTGCCGACCACCTCGGCGAGCAGTTCGCGGTTGGAGCCGCGCCCGAACGCGGCGTCCAGGTCGACGAGGTGGATCCATTCGGCCCCGTCGCGCTGCCAGCCCAGCGCGGCATCCAGCGCGGAACCGTACTCGGTTTCACTGCCGGCCTTGCCCTGCACCAGGCGCACGGCACGGCCCTCGACCACGTCGACCGCGGGCAACAGAATCAGCGGCATCTCTACAATCCCTCGACCCAGTTGCTCAGCACGGCCGCACCGGCATCCCCGCTCTTCTCCGGGTGGAATTGGGTGGCCGACAGCGGCCCATCCTCGACCGCGGCCAAGAACGGCACTCCATGGGTGGCCCACGTCAGCAGCGCCTCCGATGAACCTTCCCAACGCTGCGCGGCGTAGGAGTGCACGAAGTAGAACCGGGTGTTCGCGTCGAGTCCCTTGAACAGGGCACTGCCGGGCGCGGACTCGACCACGTTCCAGCCCATGTGTGGAATCACCGGGGCCTCGAGTCGGGTGACGGCTCCCGGCCACTGCCCGCAGCCCTTTGTTTCCACGCCGAATTCGACGCCGCGGGCGAACAGAATCTGCATTCCGACACAGACTCCCAACACCGGGCGTCCGGCGGCAACGCGCTCCGCGATGATGCGGTCGCCGGAGATCTTGCGCAGGCCGGTCATGCAGGCCTCGAAAGCTCCGACGCCGGGTACGAGCAGACCGTCGGCGGCGGCGGCGGCATCCGCGTCGGCGGTCACCTCGACAGACGCACCGGCCCGCTGCAGCGCACGCTGGGCCGATCGTAGATTTCCTGAGCCGTAATCCAGAATGACGACAGATCGTGTTGTCACAGAACACCTTTGGTGGACGGCACACCCGACACCCGAGGGTCGGGCTCGACCGCCTGACGCAACGCGCGGGCCACCGCCTTGTACTGCGCTTCGGTGATGTGGTGCGGGTCGCGTCCGTACAGGACGCGGACGTGCAGCGCGATGCGGGCGTTAGCGGCCAGCGTCTCGAACACGTGCCGGTTGACCACGGTGTGATACGGCACCGAGCTGCCGGCAATCGTGGTGTGCTGCAGGTGATCCGGCTCCCCGGTGTGCACACAATAGGGCCGGCCGGACACGTCGACCGCGGCGTGGGCCAGCGTTTCGTCCATCGGGATGAAAGCGTCCCCGAACCGGCGGATGCCCTTTTTGTCGCCGAGGGCCTGCCCTAGTGCCTGACCCAGCGCGATGGCGGTGTCCTCGATGGTGTGGTGCGCCTCGATCTCGACGTCGCCCTTGGTGCGCACGGTCAGGTCGAAGCTGGCATGACTACCCAGTGCCGTCAGCATGTGGTCGTAGAACGGCACACCGGTGTCGACGTGAACCTGCCCGGTGCCGTCGAGGTCGAGCTCGACGACGATGTCGGATTCGCGGGTGCGACGCTCGATGCGCGCACGGCGGGTCGCAAGTGCAGTCACGGTGCTCCTACGGGGCTGGGGGTGGCTGGGGCCAGCTCGGTGGCGGCGATCTGGGCGCTGGCCCGCAGGAACGCGTCGTTCTCGTCGGTCAGGCCGGTCGTGGCGCGCAGGTAGCCGGGAATCCCGACGTCGCGGATCAAGATGCCGGCGTCCAGGTAGCGCTGCCAGGTGGCCGGCGCGTCGGCGAATTCTCCGAACAGCACGAAGTTTGCGTCGCTGGGGATGACCCGAAATCCCATGCGGGTCAAGGCTGTGGTGACGCGTTCGCGTTCGGCGATCAGCGCCGCGACACTGCTCAAGGTGTCGTCGGCGTGCCGCAGCGCGGCCCGGGCCGCGGCTTGAGTGACCGACGACAGGTGATACGGCAGCCGCACCAGCAGCATCGCGTCGATCACCGCCGGCGTGGCGATCAAGTACCCGAGCCGGCCGCCGGCGAAAGCAAACGCCTTGCTCATGGTGCGGGTGACGACGAGCTTGGTCGGATACTCTCCCACCAGCGCCACCGCGCTGGGCTGCGCGGAGAACTCCCCGTAGGCCTCGTCGACGATCAAGATGCCGGGCACCACATCCAGCAGCCGCCGCAGATCCCGCAGCGAAACGCTCTGTCCGGACGGGTTGTTGGGGCTGGCGATGAACACCACATCGGGCTTGCGGTCGGTGATGGCGGCGACGGCGGCATCGACGTCGAGGCTGAAGTCGTCGGCGCGGGCGGCTTCGAGCCACTCGGTGCGGGTGGCGTCGGAGATGATCGGGTGCATCGAGTAGGACGGCACAAACCCGATCGCGCTGCGCCCCGGTCCACCGAACGCCTGCAACAGCTGCTGCAGGATTTCGTTGGAACCGTTTGCAGCCCATAGGTTTTCGACGCCAAGGGAGATGCCGGTCTGCGCGGTGAGGTAGCCGGCCAGATCCCGGCGCAGGGCCAGCGCGTCGCGGTCGGGATAGCGGTGCAGGTCCGCGGCCGCCTCGCCCACCGACCGCACGACGTCCTCGACCAGCGCCTTGCTGGGCGGGTGCGGGTTCTCGTTCGTGTTCAGCCGTACCGGAACCGCTAATTGCGGTGCGCCATAAGGGGATTTGCCGCGCAGATCGTCGCGCAGCGGCAAGTCGGCGAGCCTGGGCTCGGGACGTGATGCGGTCATCGCTCGAACCTCCGCCGTACCGCCTCGCCGTGCGCCGGAAGGTCTTCGGCTTTGGAGAGCGTGATCACGTGTCCGGAGATGTCTTTGAGGGCCGCCTCGGTGTAGTCGACGACATGGATGCCGCGCAAGAAGGTCTGCACCGACAGGCCGCTGGAATGCCGGGCGCTGCCCGCTGTGGGCAGTACGTGGTTGGATCCGGCGCAGTAATCACCGAGGCTCACCGGCGAGTACGCACCGACGAAAATGGCCCCGGCCGACCGTATTCGGCCGGCGACCTGCGGGGCATCGACGGTCTGGATCTCCAGGTGTTCGGCGGCGTAGGCGTTGACCACCAAGACGGCGGCGTCCAGGTCGTCCACGAGAATGATCGCCGATTGGCGTCCACCGAGCGCGGCCGTCACCCGTTCGCGGTGCACCGTCGTCTGCAACTGGGCGGCCAATTCGGTTTCTGTGGCGGCGGCCAGGTCCTCACTTGGGGTCACCAACACGCTGCCCGCCATCTCGTCGTGTTCGGCCTGGCTGATCAAGTCGGCGGCCACATGCGACGGATCGGCGGTGTGGTCGGCGAGGATGGCGATCTCGGTCGGCCCGGCTTCGGCGTCGATACCGACGTGTGAGCGGCACAGCCGCTTGGCGGCGGTGACGTAGATGTTGCCGGGCCCGGTGATCATGTCGACCGGCGCTAACTCGGTCCCTTCGCCCGGTGACGATGCGGACCGCGAGCGGTCCGAGGTGGGGGTACCTCCCGCTTGCGGGGGAAAGCCGGGCCATTCGGCACCGGTGTCGGTGCCGCCGTAGGCCAGCAGTGCCACCGCCTGCGCACCGCCCACCGCCCACACCTCGTCGACTCCCAGCAGCCGGGCCGCGGCCAGGATCGTCGGATGCGGCAGGCCGCCAAAGCGGGCTTGCGGTGGGCTGGCGACCACCAGCGAGTCGACACCGGCGGTCTGCGCGGGCACGACGTTCATCACCACGCTGGACGGGTACACCGCGTTGCCACCGGGCACATAGAGGCCCACCCGCTCGACGGGAACCCACCG
Source organism: uncultured Actinomycetota bacterium (assembly GCA_963784665.1). Classification (GTDB taxonomy): domain Bacteria; phylum Actinomycetota; class Actinomycetes; order Mycobacteriales; family Mycobacteriaceae; genus Mycobacterium. The sequence continues at coordinate 249,262 of CAWASA010000005.1, read as the reverse complement.
CTCGGTGACCGTCGCGCCCGGACCGAGAGCGGTGGTGACGTCGGTGCGACGCTGGGCGGCGTGCACTGCGCGGGTGCGTTCGATCATTACCCGCAGGGCTTCTGAGACCTCGGGATCCAGTGCGTCCAGCGCCGCCTCCAGCGCCGCGTCAGGCACCCGGACGGCCGGGGGCCGCACGCCGTCGAACGCGGCCCCGAACTCCAAAGCCGCTTCGGTCCCGCGCTCGGCGACAGCGTCCACGATCGGCCGCACCTGGGGCAGCACGGTCTCCACATCAGCGCCACCACGCGGCAGCGCTGCCCGCAATCGGGCAGCCGTCAACTGCGTGCCCCGTAAGTCGATACGGGCCATCGGCGACGGTTGGGTGGTGCTCACGGTCTCCATTGTCCCAGAACAGCTCAAGTCGATATCCGACCGGTACAGTGCCGGTGAGGAGGCCATGCCCGCGTTAACGACTCAGGGAGCCGCGATGTCAGCCAAGGATCACCCCAATAACGCCCCAGGCGTCCCGATGGTGTTCCCGCCCTGGTTTGAGCGCTTCCAGATCAAATACATCAACCCGGCGGTCAAACCCGTCGCACGCTATCTGCCTGGAACCGCGACCATCAAGCATCGGGGCCGCACGTCGGGCAAGCCGTACGAAACCGTCGTGACCACCTACCGCAAAGGCAACGTGCTGGCGATCGCGCTGGGCCACGGCAAAACCAACTGGGTCAAAAACGTGCTGGCCGCCGGGGAAGCCGACGTGCAGTTCAGCGGCCGCCGCGGGGTGCACATCACCAACCCGCGGATCCTGCCCGCCGGCTCCGACGGCCCCGACGTTCCAGGCCTGCCGCGGTTGGCGCGCATGCAGCTGCGCCGGATCGGGGTTTTCGTCGGCGATATCACCTGACCAGGTCGTTTTGCGCGCCCAGACATAAGCCGGGGCGACGCGCGTCGGCGCGTCGTGTGCGTGGTGTAAGTGTCGCGAGAGTGGTGGCTTCGTCCGGCGCGTACGCCTACATGTCCAGGCCGATATCGAGCGCACACACCGAGTGCGTCAACGCACCGACGGCCAGGTAGTCCACGCCCGTTGCGGCGTAAGTCGCCGCGGTCTGCAGGCTGAGCCCGCCGGACGACTCGAGCAGAACGGCGGGTGCGTGGGCGTCTCGACGCTGGACGGCAATCTGTGTCTGCCACACCGGGAAGTTGTCCAGCAGGATCAGTTCCGGCTTCTCGGGCAGCACCGCATCCAGCTGCTCGAGTGAGTCCACTTCCACCTCACACGGCAGATCGGGTGCGGCTTCGCGCACCGCCCGCAACGCGTCGAGCACCGATCCCGCGGCCGCAACATGGTTGTCCTTGATCAGTGCCGCGTCACCAAGCCCGAGCCGGTGGTTGACGCCACCGCCGACACGCACCGCGTATTTCTGCAGCACCCGCAGGCCGGGCAGGGTTTTACGGGTATCGCGGACCTTGGCCTTGGTGCCCTGCACGGCCTGGACCCAGGCCGCGGTCGCGGTGGCGATTCCTGACAGGTGACAGATCAGATTCAGCATGGTCCGCTCCGCGGTCAGCAGGCCGCGGGTCTCTGCTTGCACCGTCAACACCGACTCGCCTGGCTGCAACCGCGCACCGTCCTCGACGCGGTGGACCACCTGGTAGCCGCCGACGCCGAGCACCTCGTCGAGTGCCAACAACGCGATGTCAACCCCGGCGATCACGCCGGGCTCCCGGGGCACCATCGACGCCGTGGCCACCCCGCCGGCGGGCACCGTCGCCAGCGTGGTGATGTCGGGCCCGTAGCACAGATCCTCGTCCAGACCGCGACGAATGGTTTCTCGAGCAGCGCTGCGTTCGGCGTCGGACAGCATCGTCAACCCACCGCCGCCAGCGCCTCCACCAGCACCGAATTCTGGTCGTCGGCCAGCCGCAGCACGCTGCTGCGTGCTTGTTCTGGTGCGACCTCCGGATACTCCGCGCGATGGTGGCAGCCTCGGCTTTCGCTGCGGGCGAGGGCGGCGGCGGTCACCGCCCGGGCGGCCATGGCCAACGCGACATCTTCGAAATCGCGACGACCCGCAATGGTGCGAACCCGCGCCTGCGACAGCGTGTCGGACAACCGGTTGAGCCCGGCGGCGTCGCGCACCACCGAGGCATCGCGGCTCATCGCACGTTGCAGTTCGCCGCGTTCCGGCGCGGTGTGGACGATCGGCTCGGGCCAGGTAGCCGGCGAGGCCGCGCGGGCACGCCCGGCCGCCACCGCATGCGCGGCCGCCGCCTTCCCCGCCCGGCCGCCGACCACCAAGCCTTCCAGCAAGCTGTTGGACGCCAACCTGTTGGCGCCGTGCATTCCAGTGCGGGCCACCTCGCCCGCGGCGAACAGGCCGGGCAGCTCGGTTTGCCCGTACACGTCGGTGACGATGCCGCCGCAGCTGTAGTGGGCCCCCGGAACGACCGGGATGGGTTGGCGGACGGGGTCGATGCCGGCGGTCCGGCATGCGGCCGTCACGGTCGGGAACCGGGCCGCAAATCCCTCGATGCTGCGCGCGTCGAGAAAGACGCACGGATCGCCGGTGGCCTTCAGCCGCGCGTCGATGGCTGCGGCGACGACGTCGCGCGGCGCCAGGTCGCCCATCGGGTGAACGCCGGCCATCACTGGATTGCCTTGCCTGTCAAGCAATATCGCGCCCTCACCGCGGATGGCCTCGGTTACCAGCGGACGCCGATTGCCGGCCCCCAGGCCGGCACCGGCACTGTACAACATGGTTGGGTGGAACTGGATGAACTCGAGATCGCTGACCGCGACACCGGCCCACAAGGCCAGGGCGATTCCGTCTCCGGTGGAACCGTCCGGATTGGTGGTAGCGCTGTAGAGATGCCCGAGCCCGCCCGAGGCCAGAATCACCGAGGGCGCGCTGACGATCCCGTACCCGTCCGGATTGCCCACCGAGACCCCGGTCACCGCCGTACCGTCGTGCAGCACGCGCAATGCCACGTGGCCGGTGCGGATGTCCAGCATGGCCGCGGCATGGTCGAGGGCCCGCTGGACCTCGGCGCCGGTGGCGTCGCCACCAGCGTGCACGATGCGACGCCGCGAGTGACCGCCCTCGCGCGTCAACGCCCACTGGCCGGGGACCGATTCGTCGAATCGCGCTCCGTCACCGACCAATTCGGAAACCGCGCGGTAACCGTCCGCGACGATCGAAGACACCGCGTCCGGATCGCACAGGCCCGCGCCGGCGGCCAGGGTGTCGGCGACGTGCGCCTCGACCGAGTCCGGGTTTTCCGGGTTGTCCGGCAGCACCACCGCGATGCCGCCCTGCGCGTAGTGGGTCGCGGTCACCCCGCGCGCCTGATCTGCCTTGCTGAGGACGACGACGCTGCGCCCGGCGCGATGGGCGGCCAGCGCGGCGGCCAATCCTGCGACGCCGGTGCCGATGACGACGACATCCGCGGCATGCGTCCAGGCGGCGCGGGCCATCATTCGCCGCCGCCCGGCTGCCCGATTTCGATCATTCGCTGCACACTGCGCCGGCCCGCAGCCGCGATGTCCGGGTCGACGTGAACTTCGTCCGCACCCTCTACCAGGCAGCGCAACAGGGCCGCGGGGGTGATCATCTTCATGTACTTGCAGGACGCGCGGTCGTTGACCGCGCGGAAGTCGACTTGCGGTGCTGCCCGGCGCAGCTGATACAACATGCCTACCTCGGTGGCGACCAGCACCTTGCGTGCTCGCGTCTGGTTAGCGGCCTCGAGCATGCCGCCCGTGGACAAGATCTTCACCCGGTCCGGCGGGAAGGCGCCTTCGCCGGAGAGGTACAAAGCCGAAGTGGCACAACCGCATTCCGGATGCACGAAGAGTTCGGCATCGGGGTTGGCGCGGGCTTGGTCGGCGAGCTCCTCGCCGTTGATGCCGGCGTGCACGTGGCATTCACCGGCCCACACATGCACGTTCTTGCGACCGGTCACCCGACGGACATGGGCCCCGAGGAATTGGTCCGGGCAGAACAGCACCTCGCGGTCCGGGTCGATGGACTCGACCACGTCGACCGCGTTGGACGAGGTGCAGCAGATGTCGGTGAGCGCCTTCACCGCCGCTGAAGTGTTGACGTAGGAGACGACGACCGCGCCGGGGTGCTCGTCCTTCCAGGCACGCAGTTCGTCGGGAGTGATGGAATCGGCCAGCGAGCAGCCCGCTCGCTGATCCGGAATGAGCACGGTCTTGTCGGGGCTGAGGATCTTGGCGGTCTCGGCCATGAAGTGCACACCGCAGAACACGATGGTGTCCTCCGGCGCCTCGGCGGCGATCCGCGACAGCGCCAGCGAATCCCCCACATGGTCGGCGACGTCCTGGATGGCGGGCAGCTGGTAGTTGTGCGCAAGCACGGTGGCGCCGCGCAAACTCGCCAGTCGGCGAATCTCGGCCGCCCACTGTTCGTCACCGTCGACCCCGACATAGCCGGTTTCGGAATTGGTGATGCGGGCAGTCATGGCTGTCACGTTTTCGGCGAGCGTGTCCATGCGGGTCAAGACCGTCATGGCGGCTCCTTTCGCAACGAGAGGTTTTCGACTTATAATCGAAAACATGCCTCATGGTAGCACCGCTCATGAAGTGCTCGCGGTCGTATTCCAGGTTCGCCACGTTACCGAGCAGGTTAAGGGGGGGCCCCGAACAGAGAAACCGCAGCTTAACGTGCTGTTATGGGAACGTGCCAGGGATCCGCAACGGGGCGCCTGGTCGCTGCCCGGCGGACGGTTACGCAACGACGAGGACATGACCACCTCGGTGCGGCGCCAACTGGCCGAAAAGGTCGATCTGAAAGAAGTGGCACATCTGGAGCAGCTGGCGGTGTTCTCCGACCCGCACCGGGTGCCGGGCGACCGGATGATCGCATCGACCTTTTTAGGCCTGGTGCCCTCCCCCGCCAGACCCGAGCTGCCGCCGGACACCCTCTGGCATCCGGTGAGCTGCCTGCCGCAGATGGCGTTCGATCATGGCCCGATGGTGACTCACGCGCGCGCCAGGCTGGTCGCCAAGCTGTCCTACACCAACATCGGTTTTGCTTTGGCGCCAAAGGCATTCGCGCTATCTACGCTCCGCGACATCTACGGGGCCGCGCTGGGCTACCAGGTCGACGCGACCAATCTGCAGCGGGTGTTGGTCCGCCGCGGCGTCATCTCCCAGACCGGCACCATCGCGCAGTCCGGTCGCAGCGGCGGCCGGCCGGCGGCCCTCTACCACTTCACCGACTCTCGGCTCCGGGTTACCGATGAGTTCGCCGCACTTCGGCCGCCAGGGCCACCCGGCCAACTTGCGAATTAGCTTTGGATAGCGCCCCGCTAGGCTGGCGGAAAGGGCCTTCGGGTGACGCGACCGGAAATCGATACCAGTGATGCGTCTGACCTGCAACGCACCGACGGGAAGTCGCTCACAACGCAGCGATTCCGTTTTGGTTACCGACCGTTCATGCGCGAGAATGCCGGTTGGCCAAGAAGGGAGCCTCAATGGCTGAGCTCGGCAATCTGGCAGGGACACATGGCGCGGAGTGGATCGCCCGTCCCCCGCATGAGGAACTGCAGCGCAAAGTACGCCCGCTGCTGCCCTCGGACGACCCCTTCTACCAGCCACCGCTGGGTTATCAACACGCCGAGCCCGGGACGGTGCTGCGTTCGCGCGACGTCGAGCTGGCGTTTCTGGGCCTGATCCCGCAGCCCGTCAAGGCCATCCAGCTGCTTTACCGGACGATGGACATGAACGGGGAGCCCGAGGCGACGGCGACCACGGTGATCGTGCCGGCCGAGCTTGCTCCAGAACGTCCCTGCCCGCTGCTGTCGTATCAATGCGCGATCGACGCCATGTCATCGCGCTGTTTTCCGTCCTATGCGCTGCGGCGCAGGGCGAAGGCACTGGGGTCAGTGGGTCAATTCGAGTTTTTGCTGATCGCCGCCGCCGTCGCCGAGGGCTGGGCGGTCTCGGTGCCCGACCATGAAGGCCTGCGGGGCCTGTGGGGCGCGCCGTACGAACCCGGCTACCGCGTCCTGGACGGCATCCGGGCCGCCCTGAGTTGCGAGCGCCTCGGACTGTCCCGGTCGGCGACGATCGGGCTGTGGGGCTATTCCGGCGGTGGACTGGCCAGTGCGTGGGCCGCGGAGATGTGTGGCGAGTACGCGCCCGAACTGGACATCGTCGGGGCCGTGCTGGGATCGCCCGTCGGGGATCTCGGCAACACGTTCCGCCGGCTCAACGGCGGCTTCCTTGCGGGGTTGCCCGCGCTGGTGGTGGCGGCGCTCGCCCATATCTACCCCGACCTGGACCGGGTGATCAAAGAGCACACCAATGAGGAAGGGCGGGCCCTGCTCGAGTCACTGGAGAAGATGACGACCGTGGAAGCGGTCGTGCGGATGGCCGGCAAGAACATGGGCGATTACCTCGACGAGCCGCTCGAGGCCATCCTGTCGACGCCTGAGGTCATGTACGTCTTCGACAACATCAGGCTGGGCGCCGCGGTGCCGACCCCGCCCGTGTTGATCGTGCAGGCCGTCCACGACTACCTCATCGACGTCAAGGACATCGACGCACTCGCCGACGCCTATTCGGCCGGCGGTGCCAGGGTCACCTATCACCGCGACGCGTTCAACGAGCACATGCTGCTGCATCCGCTGTCGGCCCCGATGGCGCTGCGCTGGCTCACGGACCGGTTCGACGGCCGACCGCTGACCGAGCACCTCATCAGGACCACGTGGCCGACGATGTTCCACCCGATGACCTACGTCGGCATGGCGCGACTGGCCAAGATCGCGGCCAAGGTCATCTTCGGCAGGAAAGTACACCGCCGTCCGCTATGACACCGCTGCTTCCGGGGTGCCGCCGGCTCCCACCGGCAGCGCATTCGAAGGCTGATCGGCTACCGGAAGGGCCCCCAAGTCGTCGCGGGCGTCCGCGGCCGCAAGCACGGCGTACACCAGCGCGGCGATAGCCGCGGGCCACAGCAGGGTCATCGCCACCTGCAGCGGCCCGTGCGAGAACAAGACCGGCGGCCCCTGGTTGACATACGCCACCGATGGGCTTCCCGACAGCGGTACGGCGTCCAAGTTCAGTGCGCCGTAGCTCAGCCGAACCAAGGCTGCCCCCACCGCCGAAGCGGCGGCGGCGGCCGTCACCATACCGATCGACAGCCCGATGACCATCCCGGGCCCGCGGTGCTCACGCCACTGCCACACCAGTACCGCCGCCACCACCGCCAGCACAGTCAGCAGGCCCAACATCAGGCATGGCGCGTCGAAAAAGTGCTCGGATTCGGTGCCCAGATAGTCATGAACCCGCTCGCCCGCGCGAGTTTTTGCCACCACCACGTGGATGGGCGGGGCGATCCATGCCCACAGCCCGCCGATGAGCACACCGGTTGCCGACGACCCCAGCCCGGCAATGACGATCGCGCGCATCCGCGACGTGCGGGAGGCGCTTACCGGCTCGGAAGTCTCCGGCCCCGCAAGCTCGGTCACCGTTGTGCCTCCATGTCGGCCGAGTCCACCTGTCCGTGCCGCGAGCACTGTACCCGCCAGCCGTCGGGGCGGACCTGCACCACCATCCGGCGCCCGCATTCCGCGCAGAACCGGGGAGGTTCAAGGCCCAACTGGGCCGCCGTCGGCACGGCGGTGCCCCCCAATTCCCCGGTGTAGACGTTGTAGACGCCGGCGCCGACCGGAGCGCCCAGATCCCGAACCACGAGTTCCCAACCTAGCTGCTACCGGCTGGCCTACAAGCTGGCCTACAAGCTGGCCTACAAACTGGCCTACAAACTGGCATTGAGCGCCTTGATGGGCATCTGCAGATCGTCGAGCAATTCCAGGTCGGCTTCCGCAGGACGGCCGAGGGTGGTCAGGTAGTTCCCGACGATCACGGCGTTGATGCCGCCCAGGATGCCCTTCTTGGCGCCGAGATCACCCAGGGTGATCTCGCGGCCCCCGGCAAAACGCAACATGGTGCGTGGCAACGCCAGGCGGAAAGCGGCCACCGACTTCAACGCTTCGCTAGCCGCCATCACATCCAGGTCGCCGAAGGGCGTACCGGGTCGTGGGTTGAGGAAGTTCAACGGCACCTCGTCCGGCCCGAGTTCGGCGAGTTCGGCAGCGAATTCCGCGCGCTGCTCGAGGGTCTCTCCCATGCCGAGGATGCCGCCGCAGCACACCTGGATGCCGGCGTCGCGCACCATCGACAACGTCTGCCAGCGCTCTGCCCAGGTGTGGGTGGTCACGACGTTGGTGAAAAACGACCGGGCGGTCTCGAGGTTGTGGTTGTAGCGGTGCACGCCCATCGCCGAGAGCTGCTCCACCTGCTCAGCATTCAGCATCCCCAGCGAGCAGGCGATGTTGATCTCGACTTCGTTGCGAATCGCCTCGATGCCGGCCGCGACCTGGGCCATCAACCGTTCGTCGGGTCCGCGTACCGCGGCAACGATGCAGAACTCGGTGGCACCCGACTTGGCGGTTTGTTTGGCCGCTTCGACCAGGCTGGGAATGTCCAGCCGGGCACTGCGCACCGGCGATGCGAACAGCCCCGACTGCGAGCAGAAATGGCAATCCTCCGGGCAGCCGCCGGTTTTCAGGCTGATGATGCCCTCGACCTCGACCTCGGGGCCACACCAGCGCATTCGCACCTCGTGGGCGAGTGCCAGCAGTTCATCGAGCCCGTCGTCAGGCAGCCGCAGCACCTGCAGCACCTGTTCGGAGCTCAGTCCCTCGCCGCGCTCCAGCACCTGCTGGCGGGCCACTGATAGGACCGCCAGAATGTCTGCGTTGTCGGCGCCGGTCGTCGGTCGAGTTGCCGCTTGAGTCACCAGGTACTCCCCTGCATCTTTGTCGGTGGCCGAGCGTTTCCAACACATCAGCACACATCAGCACACATCCGCCACATGGTCATGGCAGCCTGAATTAATCGGTGTTCAACGTAGGGTAGCGGTGCACACGTGCACAAACGCCACGTGGGCGCGGCGGGCCGGAGAACATACGGCCGTCACTTGATCATGTACTCGGCGCGCTTGTTGCCGTCCCAGCGACGCAAGCCGGCAAAGCGGCCGTCGATCTGCGATGGCCGGCCCGCAATGCGCACCGCGCGTCCCAGTTGGGCCCCACCGACCCGGCGAGCCATCGTGACGTGCGCGGTCCACTGGCCGGGCAGGCTGTTGGGCATCGGATCGGGCGCCAGATGCGGAAGGCACACTCGGTGCACGTCAGCATGGAGCGCCAACAGGTCGCTCGTCGGCACCACGAGCCGCGCGAACACGACGCTCGCCCTGCCGAACAGCACCGGCGCACCGACCGAACAGTCCAGGGGCAGTCGTTTGCCCAATGGACTCAGCAGGTCGTCCACGTCGGCGGCAATACGGTCGGCAACTACCAGCGTCACGTGGGGTCGGCTGGCCGGTGCCTGGCTGGGAATTCCGGCGGCGGCCAGATCGTCCCAGATGTGCCGGATCGCCGCCTCGGTGTCGTGGTCGAAGACCAGCTCGATCGAATGCACCATCAGCGGACCAACGTGGTTACCCAGTCACGGTCGAATGCCGCCGCGCTCATGTCGGCGAATTCCGTGGCATCCATGGACCCGGCTCCCGCGGGCAGCGCCGCCCGCACCGGCGCCAGGCGGGCCAAGGCGGTCCGGTTCGAGCTCTCCACCAGCCCGGGCCGCGGCGGCCAGCTGCCGATGACCAACCCGGCACACGGAACCCCCTGTGCAGCAAGCGATTCCAGAGTCAGGGCGGTGTGGTTGAGGGTGCCCAGTTCCGCGGTGACCACGACCAGCGCCGCAGCTCCCAGCCCGACGGCAAGGTCACGCAACGTGACGCCCGTGTCGGCGAGCTCGACCAGTAGGCCGCCGGCGCCTTCGACCATCGTCAACCGCCCCGGGCGGTCCAGGCCGCCGATGAGCTGCAGCAGCTGGTCGCGGGTGGGCAACGCCATCCCCGCCTGCTCGGCCGCGGCGACCGGCGCCAGCGGCTGCGGATATCGGGCCAACCCGGCAAGTTCGGTGGCCCCGGACAGCCGGGCCACCTCGGCGAGGTCATCATCACCGGAGTCGGTGCCGGTCTGAACCGGTTTACAGACCGCCACGTCGATGCCGGCCGCACGGGCGTGGCAGGCCAGCGCCGCGGTGACGACCGTCTTGCCGACCCCGGTGCCGGTGCCCGTGATGACCAGGACGGTCAACGGCGCGCCTTAAACAAGCCCGGCAAGCACGTCGGTCAGCACTCGGCGCGCGATCTCCAGTTCGTCGGCGTCCAGTGACGCGCGCGCCGTCAGCCGCAGCCGCGACGTCCCGGCGGGCACGGTCGGGGGCCGGAAGCATCCGACTTTCACGCCGGCGTCCAGACAGGCGGCCGCGGCGGCCACTGCCACTTCAGGATCGCCCAGGATCACCGAGACCACTGCCGACTGGGGCACGCCCCCGCAAGCGGGCGGTGCCCCCACGGTCGAACCGCAGATCTCGGCCAGAGTGCGGGCATGACGCAACACCGATTCTGGTCGCCACGGTTCGGCCCGCAGCAGGTTCAGCGCGGCCCGCGCGGCACCCACCGCAGCCGGTGCCAGGCCGGTGTCGAAGATGAACGGCCGGGCCGCATCGATCAGGTGAGCACGCACCGCCGCCGGCCCGAGAACCGCACCTCCCTGACTGCCCAGCGCCTTGGACAAGGTCGTGGTCATCACCACGTCGGGCGCACCCGCCAGCCCCAGCTCGTGCAGCAGCCCACGCCCGCCACCGCGCACCCCCAGACCGTGAGCCTCGTCGACGATGAGCAGCGCGCGGTGGCGGCGGCACACCTCGTGCAATTCCCGGAGCGGGGCCAGCGCGCCGTCGGCGCTGAAAACCGACTCGGTGATGACGACGGCGCGCTCCTCGTCGCGTGATCCGAGGGCGGCGTCCACGGCTCCGGCGTCGCGGTGCGGCGTCACCACCACCCGGGCCCGCGACAGCCGGCAGGCATCCACCAGGGATGCGTGCGAATAAGCGTCGGAAACCAGCAGCGAGCCCGGGCCCGACAAGCCCACGACGGCCCCCAGGTTGGCCGTGTATCCCGAGGAGAACAGCAAACCCGCGGCCGCGCCGACGAACTCGGCGAGCTCGGACTCGAACTGGTGGTGCAGTTCGGTGTCGCCGGTGACGAGGCGGGAACCGGTGGCCCCGGCGCCCCACATGCGCAGGGCTGCAACGCCACCGTCGATCACGTCGGGATGTTGTGACAGGCCGAGGTAGTCGTTGGATGCCAGATCAAGCTCGGTGGCGACGGCAGGACGCGGCCGCAACGAGCGACGCAGCCCGGCCTCGCGGCGCTGCTTGTCCACCTCCTCCAGCCAGGCCAGCGGTGAAGTCTCGATCGGTGCCTTCATCGAGGCTCAGCCTACGAGGCGCGCGACCTCGACCATCGCCGAGGTGATCTGGGCGATCTCGTCGGGCGGGCAGATGTAGGGCGGCATCGCGTAGACCAGGTTGCGGAACGGGCGCAGCCAGACGCCGCGGTCCAGCGCCGCCGGGGTGGCGACGGCGAGGTCGACGGGCCGGTCGCATTCGATGACGCCGATGGCGCCGCACACCCGGACATCGGTCACACCGGGCAACGCCCGGGCGGGTTCGAGTCCGTCCACCAGGCCGGCGGCTATCTCGGCGACCCGCGACCGCCAGTCCTGGCCGAGCAGCACCTCCACGCTGGCCACCGACACCGCGCAGGCCAGCGGATTGGCCATGAAAGTGGGTCCGTGCATCAGCGCACCGGCCTCGCCGGCGCTGATGGTGTGCGCGATGTCGGTGGTACACAAGGTGGCGGCCAGGCTGAGGTATCCGCCGGTCAGTGCCTTGCCGACACACATGATGTCGGGGCTCACCCCGGCGTGATCGGCAGCAAAGAGTTCACCGGTGCGGCCGAAGCCGGTGGCGATCTCGTCGAAAATCAGCAGCACCTGGTGCCGCCGGCAGATATCGCGCAGGTCACGTAGATACCGGGGGTCGTGGAAGCGCATCCCGCCCGCACCCTGCACGACCGGCTCGACGACCACAGCCGCGAGTTCGGCGGCGTGCTCGGCCAATTGCGCCTCGAACGCCGCGCTGTAGGCGGGGTCGTAGTGCCGAGGCACCTGGGGGGCGAACACCTGCCGGGCCAAGACGTCCGTCCACAGCTTATGCATGCCGCCGTCGGGGTCGCAGATGCTCATCGGCGTGAAGGTGTCCCCGTGGTAGCCGCCCCGCCAGGTCATCAGGCGTCGCTTGCGGAGCCGTCCACGGCTACGCCAGTACTGCAGCGCCATCTTCACCGCGACCTCGACCGACACCGACCCCGAGTCACTGAAGAAAACCGTCTCCAAACCCGCCGGCGTGATCTGCACCAACAGCTGCGCCAGCCGGGCCGCGGGCTCGTGGGTCAACCCGCCGAACATGACATGGTTCATCACGCGCAGCTGGGTGGTCAGCGCCGCATCCAGTACCGGGTGGCCGTGACCGTGGATAGCGGTCCACCAGGAGCTCATCGCGTCGAGCACCGCGACCGGCGTGCCATCGCGGATCAGTGTCATCCAGGCGCCATGGGCGGCGACTGCGACCACGGGCGGCACGGATTCGCTGCCGATGGTGCTGTAGGGGTGCCACAGATGCGCGGCGTCGATCGCGCTGATCTGCTCGGGCGTCAGCCCGGCCCTCGCCGCAGGCATAGTGATCGAGGGTAGAGCAGCCGAGTCGCACAAATCCCGGCCATCGGGAAGCATGGGACGGCATGGCTACGCCGCACCACCCGGACAACCCCGGCGCGGGCCCTTACCCGACCGACTCCCCGCTGGTGGATTACGAGGACGAAGCACCGCGGGTACTTCGGGTGCGGCTGGCCGCTTGGGACGTCGTCTGCACCGTCACGCTGCTGATCCTGCTGCTCATCCTGGCCACGGCGACGACGTGGCCGGGACGGCTCTTCGGGTTTCTCGCAAATGTGTGCGAAGACGAGACGTGTGGGCCGGTGCCGTTCGGGCTCGATTTCTACATCCACCCGGTGGTGTGGGGCGGTATCGGCGCGGCGGTTGCCGCCGCCATCGTCGGGCCGTTCGTTTCGCTGTTGAAGGGCTGGTACATGTCCTTCTGGCCGGTCTTGGCTCTCGGGCTCATCATGGTCAGCTCGGTGGCCGGCTCCATGCTGACCATGTTCAGCCAACGTTATTGGCTCTGAGCGCGCTGCGGCGATCGTTGGGCACGCCGGACGACTTAGTGGCCGCCTGAGACCCAAATCACAACCGGGCATACGGGATTGGCCCCGCCAGTCACCGTCGGGTCACGGTACGACAAAAAATCCCCTGCGCATCTGGCGGTCATTAACTTCTGTTGTCAAAGTGGCAGTAGTGACTGGTGTGAATACAGCGGCCGGACCGTCTGGTTCATCTCCAAGCATCATGCCGCCGCGTTAGGCCCCGACGGGGAGGCCTTCGCGCGAGTCATGGATTAGCGGCCGATGCGCGAAGTCACCGCGCTGAAGCCCGAGGAAGGAAGCCAAATGAACCGCATCTACGCCTTCGCGGTCGGTCTGGTCATGCTGGTGGCGCCGATGGTGGCTGCCCCTGGCATCGTCGCCGCAGACCCGGGCGCCAGGTCGATGGATTACCAGCAGGCCACTGACGTCGTGATCGCGCGCGGCCTCTCGCAGCGCGGCGTGCCGTTTTCGTGGGGCGGTGGCGGAGTCAACGGCCCCAGTCGCGGCACCGGAACTGGTATCTACACCGTCGGATTCGACGCCTCGGGCCTGATGCAGTACGCCTACGCCGGCGCCGGGATCAAGCTGCCGCGTTCCTCCGGCCAGATATACAAGCTGGGCCAGAAGGTCATGCCACAGCAAGCACGCAAGGGCGACATGCTCTTCTACGGTCCCGAAGGTACGCAAAGCGTCGCGATGTACCTGGGTAACGGGCAGATGCTCGAGGTAGGCGACGTCGTCCAGGTTTCGCCGGTGCGCTCCAACGGCATGACGCCCTACCTGGTCCGAGTCCTTGGGACCCAGTTGGCGCCGACGCAGCAGGCGCCACTGCAGCAACTGCCGGCACAGCAAGCGCCGGCCCAGCAGGCGCCACTGCAGCAAGTACCAACGCAGCAAGCACCCGTGCAGCAAGCGCCGTTGCAGCAGGTACCAACGCAGCAAGCGCCCGTGCAGCAAGCGCCCGTGCAGCAAGCGCCATTGCAGCAGGTACCACCGCAGCAAGCGCCATTGCGGCAGGTGCCACCGCAGCAGGCGCCGTTGCAGCAAGCACCAACGCAGCAAGACACCGCAGCAACACCCGTGCAGCAGGCACCACTGGGTATTACGCGGTAATTTCCGGGTACTTTCTCGGCCCCCGATCACCCGCCACTTGCTCCCTCGCCGACGGCGGGGATGCTCAGCGAGCCGCTGAGCATCCCCCCTCGACGCGAGCCTTTCAGGAGCAGGGTGGCGGTTTTCGGTAAATTAGCGGTCGATCATGCAGACCCTGTCACCGCCCCGTCCACCGGTCGCCACCGCGAAACCGGTCGCGATGGGCGCGCGCACCACAGGTTTCTATCGTTACGACCTCGACGGCTTGCGCGGTATTGCGATTGCGCTAGTTGCGATGTTCCACATCTGGTTCGGCCGGGTCTCCGGCGGCGTGGACGTGTTTCTGGCGCTGTCCGGTTTCTTCTTCGGCGGCAAGATCATTCGCGCTGCGCTGAACCCGGCTGTTTCACTGTCGCCCAAGGCGGAAGTGATCCGGCTCGTTCGCCGCCTGGTTCCCGCTCTGGTCGTGGTGCTGGCAGGGTGCGCACTGCTCACCATCTTGGTGCAACCGCAGACTCGCTGGGAGACCTTCGCCGACCAAAGCCTTGCCAGCCTGGGCTATTACCAGAACTGGGAGCTGGCCAACACCGCCTCCGACTACCTGCGGGCGGGGGAGGCGGTTAGCCCGTTGCAGCACATCTGGTCCATGTCGGTGCAGGGACAGTTCTACATCGGCTTCCTGCTGCTGGTGGCCCTGTGCGCCTATCTGTTGCAGCGCTTGTTTCGGGGTCCGCGGGCCCCATACTTGCGGACCCTGTTCCTGGTGGTGCTGACGGCGCTGACGGTGGCATCGTTCGTCTACGCGATCTTCGCGCATCAGGACAACCAAGCGAGTGCCTACTACAACACCTTCGCGCGCGGATGGGAGTTGTTGCTGGGCGCGCTGGTTGGCGCCCTGGTGCCTTACGTCCGCTGGCCGATGTGGCTGCGCGCCGGTCTGGCCACGGTCGCGCTGGCCGCGGTCGTGTCCTGCGGGGCCCTGATCGACGGCGTGAAGGAATTCCCCGGCCCGTGGGCTCTGGTGCCCGTCGGGGCCACCATGCTGATGATCCTCGCCGGGGCCAACCTGCAGAACGATTCCGGTGACAGTGAGCGGATGCCGCTACCGAATCGACTGCTGGCGGCCGGGCCGCTGGTGACGCTGGGTGCAATGGCGTACTCGCTGTACCTGTGGCACTGGCCGCTGCTCATCTTCTGGCTGTCCTATACCGGCCATCGGCACGCCAACTTTGTCGAAGGAACGGCGGTGCTGCTGGTATCCGGGATGCTGGCTTACCTGACCACCCGGCTGGTCGAGGACCCCCTGCGCTACCGCGCATCCAGGAGGGCGGCATCCCCGGCATCCCCGGCATCCGCGCCATCTGCGCCATCTGCGCCAGTGGTCCCCTGGCTGGCACGCCTGCCCCGCCCGACGATGGCGCTGGGATCGGCGATCGTGCTGCTGGGCGTGACGCTGACCGCAACTTCGTTCACGTGGCGTCAGCACGTCACGGTGTTACGGTCCGCCGGCAAGGAACTCAGCGTGCTCAACCAGCAGGACTATCCCGGCGCGCGTGCCCTGACCGAACACGTGCGGGTGCCTACGCTGCCGATGCGGCCCACAGTCCTGGAGATCAAGGAAGACCTGCCGGCCTCCACCAGTGACGGTTGCATCAGTGACTTCGTCAACCCGTCGGTGGTCAACTGCACCTACGGCGATGTGGCCGCCACCCGAACCATCGCACTGGCGGGCGGGTCACATGCGGAACACTGGCTGCCCGCGCTGGACCTGCTCGGCAAGCTGCACCACTTCAAAGTGGTGACCTACCTCAAAATGGGCTGCCCGTTGTCCACCGAGGAAGTCCCGTTGATCATGGGCAATAACGCCGCGTACCCGCAGTGCCGCGAGTGGGTGGAACGCACGATGGCCAAGCTGGTCGCCGACGGTCCCGACTACGTGTTCACCACATCAACCCGACCGTGGAACATCAAACCCGGCGACGTGATGCCGGCAACCTACATCGGGATCTGGCAAACGTTCTCCGACAACAACATTCCGGTCCTCGCCATGCGGGACACCCCGTGGCTGGTGAAAGGTGGGAAACCGCTCGACCCCGCGGACTGCCTGGCCAAGCGAGGCAGCCCGCAATCGTGCGGAGCGAAGCGTTCTGACGTGCTGGCCGACCACAATCCCACTCTCGATTTCATACCGCAGTTCCCGCTGCTCAAGCCGCTTGATATGTCAGACGCGATCTGCCGCCCCGACGTCTGCCGTGCGGTCGAAGGAAACGTGCTGATCTACCACGGCGCCCATCACCTGTCCCCCACCTACGTGCGGACCATGACCAATGAATTGGGCCGACAGGTCGCCGCCAGCACCGGGTGGTGGTAAGGGCCCATGCCCGGCGCCGGGCGCGGATAAGGTCAAGTGGTGCCGACCAACAACCCCGCCGCAGGACCAGGCGCTGCTGCATTCGCTACCGGTGATCAACGACCGAGACTGGCCACCGTCTGGCCGGGGAACCCTTATCCGCTCGGTGCCGCGTACGACGGCGCCGGCACCAACTTCTCGTTGTTCTCCGAAATTGCCGAGCAAGTCGAGTTGTGTTTGGTCCACGACGACGGCAGCGAGTGGCGGATCCCCCTCGACGAGGTTGACGGATTCGTCTGGCATGCCTATCTACCGAACATCACCCCGGGCCAGCGCTACGGTTTTCGTGTTTACGGGCCCTTCGATCCGACAGCCGGCCACCGCTGCGACCCGAGCAAACTACTGCTCGACCCGTACGGCAAGGCTTTCCACGGCGATTTCGACTTCACCCAGCCGCTGTACTCCTACGACTTGAAAGCCGTCGACCCCAACGGAGACGGGGCCGACCCCGGAACTCCCCCGATGGTCGACTCCCTGGGCCACACCATGACCAGCGTGGTGATCAACCCATTTTTCGACTGGGCGTTCGACCGGGCCCCGCTCACCCCGTACCACGAGACGGTCATCTACGAGGCGCACGTCAAGGGCATGACGCAGAAGCATCCTGGCATCCCCGAAGAACTGCGCGGTACCTACGCGGGGCTGGCCCACCCGGTGATCATCGATCACCTCAAGTCGCTCAGCGTCACCGCCATCGAGTTGATGCCGGTTCACCAGTTCATGCACGACTCGCGGCTGTTGGACCTGGGCTTGCGAAACTATTGGGGTTACAACACCTTTGGCTTCTTCGCCCCGCACAACCAGTACGCGGCCAACCGGCAGGCCAGCGTCGCTGAGTTCAAATCCATGGTGCGCAGCTTTCACGAAGCCGGCATCGAGGTCATCCTCGACGTGGTGTACAACCACACGGCCGAAGGCAACCACCTCGGCCCGACGATCAACTTCCGCGGCATCGACAACGCCGCGTACTACCGGCTCGTCGACACGGACCTGCGGTTGTACAAGGACTACACGGGCACCGGCAACAGCCTGAACGCCCGCCACCCGCACGTGCTGCAGCTGATCATGGACTCGCTGCGCTACTGGGCGACCGAGATGCATGTGGACGGATTCCGCTTCGACCTGGCCGCCACACTTGCCCGCGAGCTGCACGACGTCGACCGATTGAGCGCGTTTTTCGATCTGGTGCAGCAGGATCCGTTGGTCAGCCAGGTCAAGTTGATCGCCGAACCCTGGGATGTCGGCGAGGGCGGCTATCAGGTCGGAAATTTCCCGGGTTTGTGGACCGAGTGGAACGGGAAGTATCGCGATACTGTGCGTGACTACTGGCGGGGCGAGCCCGCAACCCTAGGCGAGTTCGCGTCCCGGCTGACCGGGTCGTCAGACCTGTATGAGGCGACGGGTCGGCGCCCCGGCGCCAGCATCAACTTCGTCACCGCCCACGACGGATTCACACTCAACGACCTGGTCTCCTACAACGAAAAACACAACTTGGCCAACGGCGAGGACAACCGGGACGGGGAAAGCCATAACCGATCGTGGAACTGTGGCGTCGAAGGACCCACCGACGACCCCGACATCGTGGCGCTGCGCGGCCGCCAAATGCGCAACTTCTGGGCCACCCTGATTCTCAGCCAGGGTACGCCGATGATCACGCATGGCGACGAAATCGGGCGCACCCAAAACGGCAACAACAATGTCTACTGCCAGGACTCCGAATTGTCCTGGATGGACTGGTCATTGGTCGACAAGAACTCAGATCTGCTGGCATTCGCCCGCAAGGCTGCCACCTTGCGCAAGAACCATACGGTGTTTCGCCGGCGCAGGTTCTTCGAAGGCGAGCCGATCCGAACCGGCGACGAAGTCCGCGATATCGCCTGGCTGACGCCGGACGGCCAAGAGATGACCCATGAGGATTGGAGCAAGAGCTTCCATAAGTGTGTGTCGGTGTTTCTCAACGGCGACGCCATCGACGCTCCCAACGCCCGTGGTGAGCGGGTGGTCGACGACTCGTTCCTGTTGTGCTTCAACGCTCACGACGAACCAGTGGAGTTCGTGATGCCGCACGGCGACTATGCGCAAGAGTGGACCGCGGTACTGGACACCAACGATCCGGTGGGTCACGCTGACCAGGTGGTGAACGCCGAAGAGACGATCTCGCTGCCGTCACGTTCGCTACTCGTACTTCGTAAGACGTTGTGACGCATGGCGTTACCGATTCTGTCCACCTACCGGTTGCAGCTGCGTGGTGAATCGAGCGGGTTCGCGTTCACCTTCGCCGACGCAGAAAACCTGCTGGACTACCTAGACGATCTCGGGGTATCACATCTGTACGTGTCCCCGATCATGACCGCGGCCGCCGGGTCGAACCACGGCTACGACGTCACCGACCCGACGACGGTGTCACCCGAGCTTGGTGGCCCCGACGGGCTGGCCCGGCTGTCGGCGGCGGCCCGGGCGCGCGGCATCGGCCTGGTCGTCGACATCGTCCCCAACCACGTGGGGATCGACCAGCCCGGACAGAACGCCTGGTGGTGGGACGTCTTGCGGCACGGCCGATCCTCTGCGTACGCAACATATTTCGACATCGACTGGGATCTCGACGAGGACGGCCGAATTGTACTGCCGGTCTTGGGTTCCGACGAAGACGTCGCGGACCTGAAAGTCGACGGGGACCTGCTGCGGTTGGGGGGTCTGGCGCTACCCATCGCGCCCGGAACCGCAGAAGGCACCGGTCCGGAGGTCCACGACCGCCAGCACTACCGACTGGTGGGCTGGCGGCGCGGAGTGTGCGGCTATCGCCGTTTCTTCTCGATCACCTCGCTGGCCGGGCTACGTCAAGAAGACCGCACGGTATTCGACGCCACTCACGCCGAAATTGCCCGCTGGTTCGCCGAAGGACTCGTCGATGGGGTGCGCATCGACCACCCCGACGGGTTGTCCGATCCATGCGGCTATTTGGCTTGGCTGCGCGAATTCCTCGGCCCGCAGGCGTGGATCGGAATCGAGAAGATCCTCGGAGTCGATGAGGCACTGGAGCCGACCCTGCCGGTCGACGGCACCACCGGCTACGACGTGCTGAGGGAAGTGGGTGGAGTCTTCGTCGATCCGGACGGAGCCCCCGCGCTCACCGCACTCGTTGAGTCCACCGGACTGGACTATCACGCGATGCCGCAAATGTTGGCGGACCTCAAGATCCGTGCGGCCACCGACACCTTGGCAAGCGAACTGCGCAGGCTGCGCCGCAGCATCGTGGCGACGGCCGGCACCGATCATCCACTGCTACCGCAGGCGGTGGCCGCGCTGCTCACGCACATCGACGTTTACCGATGCGACTACCCGGGCCTGACCGCGATAATGCCCACCGCGTTGGCCGAAACCCAAGCGGCATCACCGCAATTGGGACCTGCACTGCAGGTGATCGCCGCGGCGCTGGCCCGTGGCGGTGAGCCCGCCACCCGGTTGCAGCAGCTCTGCGGCGCGGTGACTGCCAAGGCAAGCGAGGACTGCTACTTTTACCGCGACGCCAGGCTGGTGTCGCTGAACGAGGTGGGTGGCGAGCCGCACCGCTTTGGTGTCGGCGCAGCGGAGTTTCATCACAGCGCCGCCACCCGCGCCCGGTTGTGGCCCAAGGCGATGACCACACTGACCACCCACGACACCAAGCGCGGTGAAGACGTGCGAGCCCGGATCGGCGTGCTCTCGCAGGTCCCGTCGCTATGGACCGAATTCGTGGCTCGCTGGGAGATCCGCGCCCCCTCCCCCGACCCGGCGACCGGACAATTTCTGTGGCAGAACATCTTCGGTGTGTGGCCCGTCAGCGGCGAGGTCAGTGACGAGCTGCGCGACCGGCTGCACGGCTACACCGAGAAGGCGATCCGGGAAGCGGCCTGGCATACGTCGTGGAACGACCCGGACACCGCGTTCGAGGACGCAGTACACCGATGGCTGGACACCGTCCTCGACGGCCCGGTGGCCGGCCAGCTGACCGAACTTGTCGCCCACCTCAACCCGCATGCCGCAAGTGACGCGCTGGGCCAGAAGCTGCTCGCGCTGACCGTACCCGGAATTCCCGACGTCTACCAGGGCACCGAGCTGTGGGACGACAGCCTGGTCGATCCGGACAACCGCCGGCCCGTCGACTACGCCGCCCGGCGCGCCGCCCTGGATGCATTGGAGCATCCAAAAATTCGGGTTGTCACCACGGCGCTTCGGGTGCGGCGCTCGCATCCGGACAGCTTTTTGCACGGCGACTACGTTCCCGTGCTCGCCACCGGCGAGGCCAGTGATCATGTTGTGGCGTTCCGCCGGGGCGACGACATCCTGGTCGCGGTGACCCGCTGGACCGTACGGCTGGCCGAAAACGGTTGGGGTAACACCGTGGTGCCGCTACCCGATGGGTCCTGGACCGACACGCTCACCGGCGCCATCGCAAGCGGACCGGCATCGGCCGCCGAATTGTTCGCCGATATGCCCGTCGTGCTGCTGGCGCGCCATCATGACTGAATTCCGGGTCTGGGCCCCCAATCCCGCGCTGGCAAGGCTCGACGTCGATGGCCAGGTGCACGCCATGACCCGTTCGGATGACGGTTGGTGGCATGCGGACGTGGACGCGGCACCGCACGCACGCTATGGATATCTGCTCGACGACGATCCCACCGTGCTGCCCGACCCGCGATCGCCCCGGCAACCCGACGGGGTACACGCCCGCTCGCAGTTGTGGGACCCCGGCGAGGCGACCTGGACCGACAGCGACTGGCCTGGCCGGTCGGTCGAAGGCGCGGTGATCTACGAATTGCACCTCGGCACCTTCACCGGCGCCGGCACGTTCGACTCTGCCGTCGAAAAGCTGGACTACCTGGTCGATCTCGGAATCGACTTCGTCGAACTGATGCCCGTGAACTCCTTTGCCGGCACCCACGGCTGGGGATACGACGGTGTGCTGTGGTACAGCGTGCACGAACCTTACGGCGGTCCCGACGGGCTGGTCCGGTTCGTCGACGCGTGCCACGCACGTGGTTTGGGGGTACTGATCGACGCGGTGTTCAACCACCTCGGCCCGTCGGGGAACTACCTGCCGCGGTTCGGCCCGTACCTGTCGTCGGCGAGCAACCCATGGGGCGAGGGCATCAACATCGCCGACGCCGACTCCGACGAGGTACGCCGCTACATCATCGGGTGCGCGCTGCACTGGATGCGCGACTTCCACGCCGACGGCCTGCGACTGGACGCCGTGCACGCGCTGGTGGACACCACCGCCATCCATATCCTCGAGGAGCTCGCCGCCGAAACCGACTGGCTGTCAAAACAGTTGGGTCGTCCCCTGTCGCTGATCGCCGAAAGTGACCTCAACGATCCGAGGTTGATCACCCCGCGCGATCGCGGCGGTTACGGGATAACCGCGCAATGGGCCGACGATATCCATCACGCCATCCACACCGCGGTATCCGGCGAGCGCCAGGGCTATTACGCCGACTTCGGTTCACTGGCCACGCTGGCGCAGACGCTGCGCCACGGTTACTTCCATGCCGCTACCTATTCGTCTTTCCGGCACCGCCGCCACGGGCGGCCGTTGGACACCTCGACAATCCCCGCGACCAGGCTGGTCGCCTATACCTGCACCCATGATCAGGTCGGCAATCGGGCTCTCGGGGATCGCCCGTCGCAGAACCTGACCGGCGGCCAGCTGGCGATCAAAGCCGCGCTCACGCTCGGATCGCCTTTTACTGCAATGCTTTTCATGGGCGAGGAGTATGCGGCATCGACCCCGTTTCAGTTTTTCAGCTCACATCCGGAACCGGAGCTGGCCAGGGCCACCGCGGAGGGGCGTAAAGCCGAATTCGCCGAGCACGGCTGGGATGCCGACGAAATCCCCGACCCCCAAGACCCGCAGGCGTTTGCGCGCTCCAAACTGAATTGGGACGAGGTCGACTCCGGCGAACACGCCCGCCTGCATCGCCTGTATCGCGATCTGATCGCCTTGCGGCACAGCGACCCCGATATGGCCGACCCCTGGCTCGAGCACCTCACCGTTGACTACGACGAAGACCAACGCTGGATCATGGTATCTCGTGGTCGGTTGCGCATCGTGTGCAACCTCGGTGCCGAGGCGGTGAAAGTGCCGGTCACCGGCGAAGTGGTACTCGCCTGGGGTGAACCGAAGGTCGACAGCGATAGCACTGTGCTGGAAGGCCCTTCGTTCGCCATTCTGCGCCGTGGATAACGCGCGGGTACCGTTGTCGCCGACAGGGTTTGACGCGCACTTATACGCTGGGGCGTCCGATACCCTGCACTGCCTCGGCGACTGCGTCGGCGAGCGGATCAATCTCATCGACGGTCAGGTCGGCGATGGTGATGCGGATGCCCGCCGGCGTGCGAATCCGGAATCGTGTTCCCGGTGCCGCGGCCCAACCGGCGCTGAGCAGCCGGGTGATCGCGACCGTCTCGTCGGGCACCGGAACCCACACGTTGAGCCCCGAGCGCCCGTGAGCGGCGACGCCGCGCTCGGCCAAAGCCGCACATAACCGCCGACGAGTGCTGGTGTAGTGCTCCTCGGCCTTGGCGACGAGATGCGATGCCGCCTCGTCTGACCACAAGCTGACGGCGAGATCCTGCAGAAGGTGGCTCACCCAGCCCGGCCCGAGCCGCAGGCGGCCGTGCACGCGTTCGACAGTGCGGTGGTCTCCCGCAAGGACAGCTACGCGCAGGTCGGGACCATAAGCCTTGGATGCTGACCGCACGAAGGCCCAATGGCTGGTCGATCCGGCCAAGGTGTGCAGCGGCGCGCCGGAAATGCCTGCGCAGTGATCGTCTTCGACGAGCAGTAGCTCGTCGGCCCGGCCGGCCAACAATTCACGCAGCGCATCGGCGCGATCCGCGGATAGTGCCGCACCGGTCGGGTTTTGGGCGCGATTGGTGATGACCAGCGCACGCACGCCGCGCCCCAGCGCCCGAGCCACGTCGGCAACCATGGGCCCGTCGTCGTCGACCTGCACGGGCTCGGCCGAAAGTCGCAGCGCTGCAAGAAGATCCAGCAAGTTGGCCCAGCCGGGGTCCTCGACGGCCACCCGGTCGCCGGGGCGCAGATGCGCGGTGAGTGCCCGCTCGATGCCATCCAGGGCGCCGCTGGTCACCGCCAGGTGGTCGGCCGGAATGCCGTCCGCGGACAGCGTCCGCCGGGTGAACTCGACCAACTCCGGCGACATGGCCGGCTCCCCGTACAGCACCGGTCGGCCTGCAGGGCCGGCCAGCGAGGCGCCCGCGATGGGCAACAGGGCCGCAGCCGGGTTGCCGGTGGACAGATCGCGCACCCCCGCGGGGACGTCAAGCCCGAGCAGGGAGCGGGGGGTGGTCGCCGGGCGGTGCCGCACTCGAGTGCCGCGCCGCCCGCTGGTCTCGACGGCCCCGCGATCGCGCAGCAGGCGGTAGGCCGCCGCGGCGGTGTTGGCGTTGACTCCGAGCTGAGCGGCCATTTCCCGGACCGGCGGTAGCGCATCGCCGGGTGCCAGAGTGCCCGCCGAGATCGCCTCTTCGATGCTGGCAGCTATCGATTCCGCGCCTCTCCCGGCTATGCTGTATTGTACTGGCACACAGAGTATTATGTACTAGAACAAACGTGAAGGCAATCCGGTGGAAGCCACATACCAACCCACACCGCGCACGACGCCCACCCGCTACCGGGAGCGCGCTCACTATGATCGCGAAACTGTCCACGAGGTCCTGGATGAGTCCCTGATCTGCCACCTGGGCTACCTCAGCGCCGGTGGACCGGTGGTCTTGCCAACGACGCACGCCCGCCTCGGCGAAACCCTCTACCTGCACGGTTCCACCGGCAGCGGCCCGATGCTCGCCGCCAGGGCGGCACGGTCGGGCCTGCCCGTCTGCGTCACCGCCACCCTGCTCGACGGGCTGGTGCTGGCTCGCGCTGCAATGCACCATTCGGTGAACTTCCGTTCGGTGGTCGTGGTGGGTGCCGCACGCGCGGTCGACGATCCGGCGGAGAAGTTGCGGGCGCTGCGCTGCCTGCTCGATCACATCGCACCCGGGCGCGCTGCTGACTGCAGAACCCCGGACGCGCGTGAGCTCGCCGCAACCGGGGTGCTCGCCCTCGACCTGGTCGAGGTATCGGCCAAGGTGCGCGCCGGCGGTCCGGTTGACGATCCGCCAGACTGCATGCTGCCGCACTGGGCGGGCGTTATACCGCTGAGCCTGACGGCCGGCACACCGGTGCCGGCCGGCGACCTCGATCCCAGCACCCCCGTACCGTCGTACCTGACGCGCTAACACAAACACTGAGGTACGGCCGTGCTCACGCCATCCGGCTTCAGGAAGCCGGCTCTGCCGCGCGCGGACGCCGGGTGTTGTCCCACCATGATCCGACCAGGATGACGACGCCGGCCCAGGTCATGCCCAGCAGCCAGCCGGCCAGTACATCGCTGACGTAATGCACTCCCAGATAGACACGCGAGAACCCGATCACGGCGGCCGAGGCGATCGCCATAGTCCACACAATCACTCGCCCGGTCCACGAGGTGATCAGCCAGCGGGTCAGCATCCAAGCGGAGAGCAATGCGATTGCGGCAGTGCCGGTTGCGTGCCCGGAGGGAAAGGAATATCCGTCCTCGGCGATCACGGCGAAAGGTAAGGGTGGACGGTCCCGGACTACCAGGGCTTTAGCGGTGACGACCACCAGTGCGATGCCGCTGACACCAACCAGAGCAAGCACCACGGGCAACCACGACCTGCACCGCCAGACGACAGCAATGCAGGTCAGGACGGCGAGTGCAGCCAGCGGCAAAGGACCGCCGGCTGCGGTGACCACCCGCAACGTCGTGGTCAACCACAGGTCACGGTGGCTCGCAAGCCACCCGGCAGCCGGTTGGTCGATTCCGGCGATGCCCTCACCCTCGAGCACGTCCTCGAGCACTTCGGTGAAGCCGGCCGCCAGCGCCACGACCACGGCTGACCCGAGCAGCAGGGCGACAATGACGACCTCGTACGGCGGCAACCGACGGGCCAGCGCCCATCCCCTGGCGCTGATCTGCACGCGTGCCCACGCCACCACGCGGCCGATCACGGCGATGTTGCACACCCTCGCCCAGAGTCCGCGTA
This sequence comes from uncultured Actinomycetota bacterium, assembly GCA_963784665.1. Taxonomy (GTDB): domain Bacteria; phylum Actinomycetota; class Actinomycetes; order Mycobacteriales; family Mycobacteriaceae; genus Mycobacterium. The sequence goes on along the minus strand of CAWASA010000005.1, from coordinate 223,450 downwards.
ACAGACACTCACGCCGAGCGATCCAAATCGCCATCGCCGCCAGCAGTACGAGCACACTTACGGTGCCTGCGCTAACCAGGCCGAAACCGGCTGTACCGGATCCATACGGCTGGCCCATGTTTCGGAATCCAACCAGCAACAGGGACGGGGGCGTCAGTCCGGGCGTCGACTAACGCTACGGGCAACCCGGCATGGATCCGAGCGCCGATGTTGAGCCGTACGAATGTCGGTTACAACAAGTACCGGTAGGCCGGCGAGCCGGGCTCGAGCGGCTCGACCTGGATTTCCGTCGCACGCATCCGGGCCAGCAGGCCGTCCAGATCGGCGGCCGATCCCAGTTCGATGCCCACCAGCGCCTCGCCGGTCTCCCGGTTGTTGCGCTTGACGTATTCGAACAAGGTGACGTCGTCGTTGGGTCCGAGCACCTCGTCAAGGAACCGGCGCAACGCACCGGGCTCCTGCGGAAAGTCCACCAGGAAGTAGTGCTTCAGTCCGAGGTGGACCAGCGAGCGCTCGAGCACCTCGCCGTAACGCGACACGTCGTTGTTGCCTCCCGAGATGAGGCACACCACGCATGCGCCGGGCTCGACGTCGGCTTCCAGCAGGCCCGCGACCGACAGCGCGCCCGCGGGCTCGGCGATGATGCCCTCGTTCTGATAGAGGTCCAGCATCGCGGTGCACACCGCTCCCTCGTCGACCGTGGTGATTGACACCATGTCGCCGGCGGCTGCCAGCGCGGCATAAGTCAGCGTTCCGGCCCGTTTCACCGCGGCGCCGTCGACGAACTGGTCGACATCGTCCAGCGTCACCGGTTCGCCGGCGGCCAGGGCGGCCATCATCGCTGCGGCGCCGGCCGGCTCAACACCCAGCACCGCCGTGTTGGTCGTCCGCTCGGTCACATAGGTGGTGATGCCTGCGATACAACCGCCGCCGCCCACCGGGACCACGATCAGGTCAGGTTCGCTGTCGAGCTGAGCAAGCACTTCCACGGCAATGGTGCCCTGACCGGCGATGGTGCGCAGATCGTCGTACGGCGGTACCAGCGTGGCGCCGGTGCGTTCGACGTCGGCCAGTGCCGCCTCAGCGGCGAGATCGTAGGTCGATCCGCCGACGATCAGCTCGACGAACGCCCCGCCGTGGTAGCGGATCCGGTCACGCTTTTGTTTGGGCGTCTTGGCGGGCACATAGACGCGGCCGTGCACACCAAGCGTCCGGCACGCGTACGCAAAGCCCTGCGCGTGGTTGCCCGCCGACGAGCACACCACACCCGCGGCCAGCTCCTCATCGGATAGCTGCACCAACAGGTTGTAGGCGCCGCGCAGTTTGTAGGAGCGCACTATCTGCAGGTCTTCGCGTTTGAGGTAGACCTGCGCGCCGGTGATCTCCGACAACCGATCGCTGGGCTGCAATGGGGTCGGCGCGACCACCGAGGCGATCCGCTTCGCCGCGCTGTCGATGTCCACTGCGCGCAGCGGCGCAGACTTGCCGGCGCTCGGGCTTCGGCTCAGTTCGGCGGACACCGATTAATGGTGCCATGCCGACCAATGGGGAAGTCAGCTCACCGGGGTCAATACGAACACCGGAATCTGGCGATCAGTCTTCGTCTGGTATTCGGCGTAGTCCGGCCAAGCCTCGACGGCACGCTCCCACCACACGGCCTTCTCGTCGCCGAACACCTCGCGGGCTTCGTAATCGCGGGTGACGCTGCCGTCCTGCAGCTCGACCCGCGGGTTCTTCTGGACGTTGTGGTACCACACGGGATGCTTCGGGGCACCGCCGAGCGAAGCGACGATCGCGTACTGGCCGTCGTGCTCGACGCGCATCAACGGCGTCTTGCGGAGTTTGCCGGTCTTGGCTCCGACGGTGGTCAGCAGAATGATGGGCTTGCCCTTCATGTCCGCGGCCTCGGTTCCTCCCGACTCGGCGTACGCGTCGGCTTGTTCGCGGGACCAATCCCAAGGGCTGGGTGCGTATTCTCCTGAAAGCGGCATACCACAAACTTTAGGCCCGGTGCGCCTCAGGGCGCGGGGTCCGTCAGGTAGCGCGCGAGCACGGGGCGCATCCATTCGGTCAGCGTCGCGTCGTCCATCCCGGCCAGCGCCGGCACCCCGACCACGTTGCGGGCCATCGCGATGCCCAGTACCTGTGAGCCGACCAGCGCGGCCCGCTCCGCGGCGCGGTCGGGCGTAGCGGCGGCCAGCGCCGGAGCCACCTGCTCGACGAACACTGCCAGCAACGCGTCGGCCGCGACTCTGTTGGTCGCTGCCGCGCGCAACAGCGGCAGGAAAGGTCCGTGCGGATTCCATACTTCGATGAAGAGCGGCACCAGCACATCCGCGAGGCGATCGGGAGCGACGCCGGAGAGATCGGGGAAGGTGATCTCGAGCCGCGAAACGGCGGCGAACAGGTCCGCCTTGCTGCCGAAGTAGTGCATGACGAGCGCGGGGTCGACGCCGGCCGCCGACGCGATCGAACGGATGGTGGTCCGCTCGAAACCGTGTGCGGAGAACTGGCTGCGCGCGGCGTCCAGGATCGTCGCGCGGGTGACCTTCCCGTCGCGGATTTTGGCGGGCATGGCGCGATTGTATTCAACAACTGTTGACACCGCTAGTAGCGGGGCCTACGGTCGAGTTCAACAACTGTTGAATCGATCGTCGAGGAGGCCCCGGCCATGCCAGTGACCGTCATCCAGATCGGGCTCGATCCCGACGTGATCGATTACTCGTCACCGGATTTTGCCCAGTTCCCGGGGCTGTCGAAGAACAAGCTGCGGGCCGCCAACGACGACAACGTCGCGGCGTTGCGCGCCGCCGGCTACGACGTCGCCAACTGCCTGATCGACTTCGGTGCGGCGGGTGCCGCCAAAGCCCACCGATGGCTGGAAGCCAAGCGCTATGACGCGGTGTTGATCGGGGCCGGGATTCGCCTGGTCGCGAGCAACACCCTGCTGTTCGAGTCGATCATCAACGCCGCGCACGCGACACAGCCCGGCTGCCGCTTCATCTTCAACCGCGCTGCGGTGTCCACGCCCGACGACATCCGCCGCTGGTACCCGCAACCGCAAGGGGCGTCGCGATGACCGTCCACGCTGTCGACGTCCTGGTGGTGGGGGCAGGCCCTGCCGGCCTGACCGCCGCCGGCGACCTGGCCCGCGCCGGGCGCTCGGTCACCGTACTGGAACGCTGGCCAACCGAAAACCCGTCGAGTCGCGCGTTCGCCACCATGGCCCGCACGCTGGAAGCCCTTGACGCTCGTGGGCTGGCCGACGACCTGGTGGCGCTCGGGCACCGCGCGCCGGGCGTGCGACTCTTCGCCGGTGCCCGCATTGACCTGACTCACCTCGACTCGCCCTACCCGTTCGTGTTGGTCACCCCGCAGACCAACGTCGATGCGGCGGTTCGCCGATACGCGCTGGCCCACGGCGCCGACGTCCGGCGCGGCATCGAGGTGATCGCAGTCGACCAGGATGCCGACGGCGTGACCGTCACCGCCCGACCCAAGGACGACAGCGATCCCGAGCATCGGCAGACCTGGCGGTCGCGGTATGTAGTTGGCGCCGATGGCGCACACAGCACCGTTCGAACGCTGGTGGGCGCCGACTTTCCCGGCAAGACGGTGCTGACGTCAATCCTGCTGGCCGACGTCAAGTTGGCCCATGGGCCTTCCGGCGGAGGCTTGACGGTGGGCGCCACCCGCGACGTGTTCGGGTTCTTGGCCCCCTACGACCGCCGCGACACGGACGGCTCGTGGTATCGGGCCATGGTTTGGGACCGCAACCACCAGGTGCCCGACAGCGCACCCGTCGACAACCACGAGATCGTCGACATCCTCGCCCGGTCCATGCTTACCGACTTCGGCGTGATCGACATCAGCTGGAAGTCCCGATTCCATTGCGACGAAAGACAAGTCGCCCAGTACCGACACGGCCGGGTGTTCCTGGCCGGTGACGCCGCGCATGTGCACTCCCCCATGGGCGGCCAGGGCATGAACACCGGCATCCAGGACGCCGCCAACTTGGCCTGGAAGCTCGACGCGGTGCTCGGCGGCGCCGACGATCGATTGCTGGACACCTACCACGACGAACGCCACCCGATCGGCAAACGCGTGCTTGTGCAGTCCGGACTGATAGCGCGCGCCGTGACGCTGTATCCCCGGCCGGCACGGTGGCTACGTAACCTGTTGGCACCCAACTTACTTCGAATACCTGCAGTACGCGACTGGGTGGCCGGCAGTTTCGCGGGCACGACGCTGCGCTACGGCCGGCGCGGACTGGTCGGCACCCGCGCCACTCAGATACCGCTACACGAGGGACGGTTGACCGAATTGCAGCGGGCCGGAGGATTTGTCTTCGTGCGCGAACGCGGCGCCGCGCCGGTCGAGGCACCCGGGATGCTGCAGGCGGAGCGGGCCGACCGCGGCCCAGCCGTGCTGGTGCGCCCCGACGGGTACATCGCGTGGGCGGGATCATCGGCCGAAGCACCGGTTCGGATCGCCGGCGCAGTCAGCTCCTCGAGCTGACGAGCAGCCTCTTATTGCCGCTTCTCCTGCTGCTGGACGAATGAACGAAGGTGAAGGCGAGTCTGGTGATCGTGTGTCCCGGCGTCGCCGTCGGCATGCCTGCCCCGCGTGTAGTCGCCTTGCCACGGTATTCGCTCTCCCGCGGCGTCCCTCGCTGCCTGTTGTTGCCCGAGGTCGTCACGTGAACGAAGGAAGAACTCATGCTTGCGGCGCAGATTGTCATCAGACTCGATGTGCCGGAGCTCGGGGGCGAACTCTTCAAGCTCGGCTCGGCGCTGCGGGACAATCATGCAGATCGGCTCGTCGACCTCGAATCGCACCGGCATCAGTTTGCGGGTGAATTTCCAGCTCATGCTGAAACTAGAGCTTGCCCAGTCGGTTTCGACTATGCCCTCTAGCGGAGACACGGCGTCCTTGGGATAGTTCGCCGGCCCGCGGACCAACAGGTTATAGCCCGCCGGAGTGCGAAACAGCATCGGCAGATGCCAGGTCAAAATGCCGTAACCGAAGTGGCCGGAGGGCAGGAACTGATCGGAATCGCGCTTATCCGGTGCGATCATCACACTCATGCTGTCGTCCCCGCCCATCCACGTAGCGGTGAACGCGCACGGATTGCGGATTTCCCAGCCGCTCTGATTGGCGATGAGCATCGGCAAACACCGATTCGGCCAACCTTGACGTATCTCTGACATCCATGTCCGGGTAATCGGTGCCGGGCTGATCGGCGGCGCGTTATCACGGGTGATGAACCCGATCAGTGGACGGGCCTGCTTATCGGACTTGTCACTCATCGGGTCCTCGATTCGCTCGTTGCCGCGTACCTCGAGACGCTCATCAGGATATCGACCTCTGGGCGCACGTTGCACAGACGTTCGAATCCCTTCCCTCATAGCGATTTAGCGCATGTCATGCGTGGCCTCGGCCCGTTAGCATTCCCGGTGGGCGATGGTAACCGTTTGGCTGGGCCGGTGCGATGCCGAGCGGCGCGGCGAAACCTGATTATCGCGTCCTGGCCAGCTCCGCAATGATGTTGACCCGCTGGATGGCCGTGGCGATCTCGTCGGCGAACTCGCGTCGTCGCTGGGCGATATCCGGGTCGTCAAAGCCGTCCACCAGCTCACGATGCCGAGCCAACCGCAGCGCGGTCTTGAACAGTTCCATCGACCTCGACTCTGCGCTGGCAATCCTGCGTTGCAGCTCCCACTGCTTGCCTACCTGCAGACACTCGGCGAGAAACGCTTCCTCGTCGAACGATTCGTCCTCGTAGGAGGCCAGCCGGTCAGCGACGATGTGATAGGCATCCAGGAATGGGCGCAACACCAGATGCGCCAACAGCAGATCCGCGTGTTCCAACAGCCGCCGCACGTCGCCGGCACTGGCGGCCTTGGTGGTGTCTTCCACTGGCCCGATCAGGCGCACTTCGTCGGCGAGGTCCTTCTCAAACTGCGCGCGTGCCGAGAACAAGAACTCGAATTTCAGCAACTCGCGAAGACTGAGCGCCTCGTCGCGCACGGTCGCCGGTAAGACCGAGCCGTCCACGGACTTTTCGGCGTTTTCTGCGGCGGCCAGCAACGCCGTCTCGGCAATCGCGCGATCGACCAAAATGTGGATGGCGGTGTTGCGGTAGAACGCCGCGACCAGGTGCTGGTCGGCGCAGATACCCCACACCGCTTCGGTGCCGGCGTCATAGACACTCACCACGCCCGAGGCGACGAGCTGGTGCAAGGTCCATCGGATGGTGGAGCGATTCGTCAGGTCGGCCGCACCGGCCACCGTCCAGTTACGTGCCGCGATGTAGCTCGCCAACGGTTGCACCGTGGCCAGTACCTCGCTGATGGACAACGACCGGTCCGCGCCCAGCAACGCCAGACTGACCACCGCAGTGGGCGTGACCGGCGTCGCGCGATTGATCCGGTGTTCCACGTCGAGTGCGATGCGTTCGATTTCGGTGCCGGTGCCTTCGTCGGCGCGCAGCTCCTCGAGGCGCTTGCGCAGCGGCAGCGGTTCGCCGAAGTCCAGGTAGGCGCGGCCGAGCCGCTCACCCTGTTGACGTGCCAGCCGGATCAAAAAGCGGAAATCTTCGGGCCGTTTCACGGCACCGTAAGCCTCGGTGGTCATGGCTTCGACCTCGTGCAGCTGGTCGTACACGATCGAGGTCGGCACCAAATACACCTCGGGACCGTCGATTTCGTCGACGGCGTCACTGATGTAGCGGAGAATCCCGAACACCGGAGGCCTCAGCTTGCCGGTCCTGGTACGGCCCCCCTCGATCGACCAGGTCAGGTTGGCATGGTTTTGCACCAGCTGCGCGGCGTAGGCACGTAACACGAATCGGTAGACGGGAATGTCTTTGGTCTGACGCCGGATGAAGATCGCCCCGGTGCGCTTGGCCCAGGCGCCCATCGGGAAGAAGTTCAAGTTCGCGCCGCCGAACGTCAGCGCCGGCGACAGCCGGTTGGCCACAATCACCTCGGGCAGCAGCATCCCGTCCAAGTAGGAGCGATGCGAAAAGGCAAACGCCAGCGTCGCTTTGCGATCCAGTTTGCGCAGCTGCGCGATTTGATCCTCGTCGACCAGCACGTCGTAGGCCCGCATGAGCCAGCGACTGAAGCTGCGCCAGGCCTCTACCGCCGCCTCGTCCAGCGAGGCCGCCATCTCGCGCAGGTAGCCCGCGGCCTCGGCGCGCACACCGTCCGGGTCGCGGCCGAGCTCGTCGGCCAGCTTGCTCAGCCGCTCGTCATACCAGGGCGCCGCCAGCAACTGGACAACCTCGGCTACATCGGTCGACAACGGCGTCAACGACTCGTCGATAATTCCGCTGCGCTGCAGCAACTTCCGTAGCCCTACGCGACCGATCTCACGTGCGGTCGCCGCCGGTCCCCCGCTCACGCCGGTTGCACCGTTGCAGCTTCGGAGGGCTCGTGAACCTCCCGGTGCAGGTCGGGCGCATAGAGTTGCTCGATCTCGGTTGCGTATTTCGTCATGATCGGCTTGCGCTTCAGTTTCATTGTGAGCGTTATCTCGTCACCGCCGGGCTCCCACAACGTCGGCAAAACCCGGAATCGCTTGATCTGTTCCACCCGCGATAGTTTGGCGTTGCCCTCGGCCACTCCGGCGGCGATCCTGGCCATCACCTCCGCGTCAGCCGCCAGGGCCGCCGGCGAGGCGTCGGAAAGGCCGTGCTGGGCGGCATAGGGGCCGACCGAGTCGGCGTCGAAGACCATGAGCGCGGTGTTGTACGCTCGTCCGTCACCGATCGCGATCATCACGCCGACCATGGGGCACGCGGCCAGGATGGTGGTCTCAATGTTGGCCGGCGACATGTTCTTTCCGGCCGCATTGATGATCAACTCCTTCTTACGGTCGACCACCCGCAGATAGCCTTGCTCGTCTACTTCGAAGATGTCGCCGGTGTGCAGCCAGCCCTCGGCATCGATCGCCTCCGCGGTCTTCGCTGGTTCCTTCCGGTAGCCCTTCATGACCAGCGGACCGCGGACCAGGAACTCGCCGTCGTCGGCGATCTTGCACTCCAGCCCGGGAAGCAGTTTGCCGACGGTGCCCAGGCGCGCGTCGCGGGGATGGCTGGCGGTGGCGGCGCAGCTCAGCTCGGACATTCCCCAAATCTCGGCGATCGGAATGCCGATACCGGCGAAGAACGCCAGCGTCTCCCTGGGGATCGGCGCCGCCCCTGAAAGCGCCCACCGGAGCTCACCGAAGCCCAGCCGCTCCCGCAGCTTCGACAACACCAACTCGTCGGCCTTGGCCCATTCGGCCGCCACGTCCTCTGGCGTGGATTCACCCGCCATCACGGCGGCGGCGCGTTTGGCGGCCACCGAAAGCGCCCACTGCATTCCCTGCCGCTTCACGTCGTCGGTCTCGTGATTGACCGTGAATTCAATTGCGGACTTGAGCTTTTCCCATACCCGCGGCACCGCACCCCACACCGTGGGCCGCACGTCGGGCAGCGCGGCAGCGATGGCGCGCGCGTCGGACACCACGGTGACCTGAGTGCCGAACATCTCCTGGGAGTACAAGCCGGTCATTCGGTCGGCGATGTGCGCCGAGGGCAAAAACGAGGTAATCCGGTCACCGAACTGGATTCCGAGTACGGAATTCAAGCCGTGACCCTCGAACAGCAGGTTGGTGTGGGTCATCTCCACACCCTTGGGGTTTCCGGTGGTTCCCGATGTGTAGATGAGAGTGACGATGTCGTCGGGTTGCACTGCCCGCCAGGTCGACTCGAAGTCGAAATCGGTAGGCACGTCGGCATACAGCTCGTCCACGGAAATGGTGCCCACCGGCGACCCGTCGATGCAGACGATGTGCTCGATGGGCGCACCGCTGGCGCGAATGCGGTCCACATACTGCTCCTCGCAGATCGCGACCTTGGTACCGGCATTGTCGAACAAGTAGGCCAGCTGCTCGGCAGGCAGCGTGTTGTACACCGAAAACGAAGTGGCACCGAGGTGTTGGGCTCCCACTTCGAGTGGGTAGAACTCGATCCGATTGGCCATCATCAGCGAAACCGTGTCGCCCGGCCGAACCCCCAAACGCGCCAAGCCGGCAGCGACCGTGCGCACCTGCGCCGCGTACTCTCGCCACGTCAACGTCTGGGTGCCACCGGGCGTCCGCAGCGCCACGGCGTCCGGGTCGATCGACGCGGTGCGCTGGAACGCCTCGCACATGGTGGCCGGACGCCCGGTTGTCGTCATGTCCGTTCTCCTCAGTGTTGCGCCCGACATCGGTGAGCGTACGTCCGTGAAAGGGGGCACGGAATACATTGCGTGATTCTCTGGCCGGGCGCCGAGTAGGTTCGGGTTATGCGGTCCCATCCAGGCATTGAAGTCAGCGGCCTCTCCCCGCTGGAGCAGACCGCACTGCTGACCCAGTACGCCCGAGCGCTGGACAGCCGATGGCCGCGGCCCATTCTGGGCGACACGCTCGCCGATGGCATCATCGGCAAGATCGACTACGACTTCGCCGCGCTCGGTGTACCCAAGAGCGTGGTGTGCCAGTCCTCCTTGCGCGCCAAGATGCTCGACGACCGGGTGCGCGCGTTCACCGCTGAGCAGCCCGACGCCGTTGTCGTGGACCTCGGCGCCGGGCTGGACACGGGTCTGTTCCGCGTCAACCCACCCGCCACGGTCGATTGGTACAGCGTCGATCTGCCGGGTGTCGTCGCATTGCGCAACCAGGTGATGCCGGCCCGCGAGCAAGCCCACTCGATTGCCGCCTCGGTGGCCGACGACGGCTGGTCCAGCACCATCCCGGCCGAGCGGCCCGCCATGGTGATCGCCGACGGACTGTTCGCGTTTCTGTCCGAGCCGGTTATTGTCGGCGTCTTCCGCCACCTCACCGAGCACTTCAGGTCCGGGGAGCTGGCCTTCAACGACTACGGACGCATCGGCTGGTTCAGTCGGCTTGCGGTAAAGCTGGCCCCACAGCAGATGTTCGGCAGCGTCGGCGCCCAGTGGGGCTATCCGGGGTTCAAAGACGCGCGGGTGCCCGAGAGGTGGAATCCGCGGTTGACGCTGGTCGAAGAAACCAGCTTGGCACATGCCCCTGAGGTTGAGCTGTTTCCGGGCTGGATTCGCCTGGCCACCAAGGTGTCCGGGAAATTCAAGGCCGGTGCGCGCAAGGCCCGGATTTTGCGCTACCGGTTCTAGGCGTCCTACGACGATGGCAGCGACGCTGATCACGGGTGCAAACGTGTGGGACGGGATCTCCGACCATGCGGTGCAACAACAGGTGCTGGTCGTAGACGGTCGCATCGAGCGGCTGGCCGATCCAATCGAACCGCCGCCAGACGCACAGGTGGTCGACCTGTCCGGCCACACGCTGACGCCTGGGTTCATCGACTGTCACACCCACGTGACGTTGACACCGCAGGTCGGTCCGGCCGTCGCGGCGGACTCCAGCGTCGCGAAGGCGCTGAAGTCGCTGCCGGTTCTGCGGACCTTGCTGATGAACGGGTTCACGGCAGTGCGCGACTTGGCCTGCGGGGACCTCGACTACCCGACGGTCGACCTGCGTGATGCGGTGGCGGCCGGCATCATCGACGGTCCGCGGATGCTGGTGGCACCGCACATGATTTCCGCGCGCGGCGGCCACGGCGACTTCAGCGGAATGGTCGCCGACCAATACCAAGGCCCCTCGCGGCCGCTGGAATTGGCGGCGGCCGACGGTGACGACGAGATCCGCGCCAGGGTCAGGCGGGAGATCCGCGCGGGCGCCGACTGGATCAAATTTGCGGCGACCGGCGGTTTCGCGTCGCCGTCCGACGATCCCGCCCACACCACCTATAGCCAGCACGAGATGGACGTCCTCGTGGCAACGGCCGCCGACCTCGATGTCCCGGTCACTCCGCACAGTTACGGCGACGAAGGGATCCAGCGCGCCGTTCGGGCCGGGGTTCGCAGTATCGAACACGGAAACCTCGCGTCGGCCGAGACACTGCGGATGATGGAGGACGCCGGGGTGTTCTTAGTGCCCACCCAGTATGTGATCCTGTCCAGCGCCCGGCGCGAAGAAGACGACCCCTACTGGGCCGCAGTTCCGGGACACATGCGCCGCAAGTTCCAGAAATACCGCGGCGCTTTGTTGGACGCGGCCGAGCGGCTGGCCGCCAGCAAGATCCGGATCGCATTCGGAACCGACGCCGGAATGTTTCCCCACCAAGACAATTGGCGCGAGTTCCCGATGATGGTGTCCACCGGTGTTACTCCCTTGCGCGCCCTGCAGGCAGCGACCGGTGTTGCGGCCGAACTGCTCCGCCTAGACGACCTCGGCGTGATCGCCGTGGGCAAGATTGCCGATCTGATCGGCATGCCCGGCGATCCGTTCACCGATATCGAGGTGACGGGTCGCGTCGATTTCGTCATGAAAGACGGTGTCATCTACAAACATCCTGCGCCGGCGCCGGAGCAGCCCGAAACCACAGCCGTTTAAACGATGTTCGGGGCTGACGGGCGTGCATTTCATCGGCCGCTGGCGATCAGTGTGGCCGGGCTCATGCTTGCCGGCGTCGGGCTGGCCGTCACGGCGTTGGTCCTCGCCGTCGCGCACCGCGAGACAGGTCAAGCACTGGCCTACATCCCGGTCGCGATCGGCTTGACCGGCGTCGCGGTAATGGTGCTACGTGGCACACGTTGGGTGATCCGGGTCATCATCGTTGTGCTGGCCGGGCAATTCGTCGCGATCGTGGGAACGACATGGGAACTCATTCACCGTATCGACACACGCAAAGCCAACCAGTTGCGCCAGCTCGGGTTCGATCCAACGGCGGGCGTGGTCATCAACTTGATTTACTCCAGCATCGGGTTCGCGCTGTTCTGCTGGTTCGCAACACGCTGGTACGCAGCGCAGCGACGCCGACATATGTCCTCTCCTCAGAGGTAGGCAACCGATGAAACATGCCCATCGTCGAGCCACTCAAGATCTTGGTCGACGGGTGTTGACAATTCGTCTCGTCGCCGAGCCGGCCGGCTCAGGCGGGTAGTGCGCGGTGAATGCCGCACGTGCAGGCGTCAATTGACGGACACGTGCAGCGCATCCCCCACTCGATGACGGCCCGCGCTCGGGCCAGCGACGCCATCCTGGCATCGATCTCGGCGAGTTTGGCCTCGGCGAGTGCGCGGCTGACCGGCCGCCCCGGTGCATCATCGGCGAACAGCAGCTGGATCTCTTCCAGCGCGAAACCGGCGGATTTGCATAGGCGGATCACCTCGAGCCGGGCGAGAACCGAGTCGTCGTAGCGGCGCTGACCGCCCAGCCGCGCCGGTGCCGGCACTAGGCCAATCTGCTCGTAGTAGCGCAACGTCGTCGCTGCGACCCCGGCTGCGCGCGCCACCTCTCCGATTGTCAGCCTCCCCCGCAAGCGGGTGGCACCCCCAGTCGCCATCGGGCCTCCCAGCATTCGACGCTTGACTTAGAGCCAACTCTAAGTCGTTGACTGTGGGTATGCACAAACAACTGGCCGAGCTCTGCGGTTCTCGCTATGCCCTGCTCCGATCGTTCCGCCGCGATGGCACACCCGTTGAGACCCCGATCTGGTTCTGCCTGGACGGCGACGCGTTGTTATTCCGAACCAAGGTCGGCCCGAAGACCAGGCGGCTGGCAACGCGCGGTGACGTCGAACTCGCCGCCTGCGACTACCGGGGCCGGGTTCACCCAGGAGTGACGACGGTGGCGGGCCGCGCCGCGATCCTGTCGGGCGCCGATGCCGAACGGGCCAACCGCGTACTGCACCAGCGGTATGGATGGCAGTGGAACATTGTGCCCCTGATCAAAGTTCCGGGCGTGACCAATGTTCACCAAGATCTGCGCATCCGCGAGAAGCTACGGCGCGCGCGTGAGCGCGGGGTCTGGCCCGACAGCGTCATCGTCCAGGTGGACCTGGCCCGTCGAGTGTGAAGCCAACTTCACGTTCGGACGCGAGAGTGAGGCTGGCTTCACGTTCGGCGGCGCTAACCGCCCAGGCACCCCGGGCCGAGCAACTCCTTGAGGTCGCCCATCAGCGCCGGCGACGGCGTCACCCGCAGGGAGGCGTCCAGCTCCAGGGTGGTGATCCGGTCTCCGCTGATAAGCCGCAGATGGACCTGCGAGGTTCCCGGATGCCGGGCCAGCACCTGTTTGAGCGCGCTCACCTTGTCGAAGGTGCACTGCCGGGTGGGCAGGCTGACCGCAAGCGGCCGGTCCGCCCGGGCGGTGGAGAAGTCGGGCACCACAAGGTCGTTGGCAATCAGGGCAATCCGGTCGTCCCGGATCGCCACCTTGGCGTTGACCAGCACCACCGCGTCATCGGCGATGTCGGCGCCGTACGTGGAGTACGCATGCGGGAAGAACATCACCTCGATGCCGCCGGTGAGGTCTTCCAATTGAGCTGACGCCCAAGGCATCCCGTTCTTATTGACCCGCCGGTTCACCGAAGCCAGGATGCCGCCCACCCGCACCTGGGTTTCGTTGGGGACATCGCCGTCCAGGATGGCCGGGATGTGGGTGTCCACCTGAGCGGTCAGCAGGTGCGCGACCCGGTTGAGCGGATGCCCAGACACGTACAAGCCCAGCATCTCCCGCTCCAGGGCCAGCTTGTGTTTGTCCTCCCACTCGTCGTCGGGCACCTTGATCGTGAACACCGCTTCGGTGCAGCCGTCCTCCCCGCCGAACAGGTCGAACTGCCCTATCGCCTCGGCCTTCTTGGTGCCCAGCACCGAGTCGACCGCGTCGGTGTGCACCAGGAACAGGCCTTTGCGGGCATGGCCCAGCGAATCGAACGCGCCCGCCTTGATCAGCGACTCGGTGACCTTCTTGTTGCACGCCGAGACATCGATCTTGTTCAGGTAGTCCGAGAAGTCGGTGAACTTCCCTTTGCCGTTGCGGGTGTTGATCAACGAACCCACCACGTTGGCACCGACGTTGCGCACCGCACCCAACCCGTAGCGGATGTCGTCGCCCACCGACGCGAAGTTCAGACCGGACTCGTTGACGTCCGGCGGCAACACCGTGATGCCCAGCTTGCGGCAGTCGGCCAGATAGACGGCCGCCTTGTCCTTGTCGTCGCCGACCGAAGTCAACAGGCCGGCCATGTACTCGGCGGGATAGTTCGCCTTGAGGTAGGCGGTCCAATAGGACACCATCCCGTAGCCGGCGGCGTGTGACTTGTTGAACGCGTAGTCGGCGAACGGCAGGATGGTGTCCCACAGCGCTTTGATGGCGGCGGGAGAAAACCCGTTGGCCCGCATGCCGTCGGAGAAGCCCTCGAACTCCTTCTCCAGCACCTCGCGCTTCTTCTTGCCCATCGCCTTGCGCAAAATGTCGGCTCGGGCCAGCGAGTAGCCGGCCACCTTCTGCGCGATGCGCATGATCTGCTCTTGGTAGACGATCAACCCGTAAGTCTCGGCCAGAATCTCCTCGAGCGGCGCGGCGAGCTCCTGGTGAATGGGCCGGATCCCCTGGCGGCCGTTCTTGCGGTCGGCGTAGTCGTTGTGCGCGTTCTGGCCCATCGGTCCGGGCCGGTACAGCGCGAGCACCGCGACGATGTCCTCGAAGCCGGTGGGCTGCATGCGGCGCAGCAAGTCGCGCATCGGCCCGCCGTCCAGTTGGAATACACCCAGGGTGTCGCCGCGGCCCAGCAACTCGTAGGTGGACTTGTCGTCCAGCGGTACGGATTCCAGGTCGAGGTCAACTCCCCTGTTGGCCTTGATGTTATCGATCGCGTCGCCGATGATCGTCAGGTTGCGCAGACCCAGGAAATCCATCTTCAGCAGGCCGATGGCCTCGCACGACGGGTAATCCCAGCCGGTGATGATGGCCCCGTCCTGCGGTCGCTTCCACAGCGGGATGGCCTCGGTGAGCGGCTCACTGCTCATGATCACCGCGCAGGCGTGCACGCCGGCGTTGCGGATCAGACCCTCCAGACCGCGCGCGGTCTGGTAGATGGTGCGGACGTCCGGATCGGTTTCGATCAGGCCGCGGACCTCGGCGGCTTCCTTGTAGCGCTCATGGGCCGGGTCGGTGATACCCGACAGCGGAATGTCCTTGGCCATGATCGGCGGCGGCAACGCCTTGGTGATCCGGTCGGCGATGGCGAACCCGGGCTGGCCGTAGTGAATCCGCGCCGAATCCTTCAGCGCCGCTTTGGTTTTAATGGTGCCGAAGGTGATGACCTGGGCCACCCGGTCGTGGCCCCACTTGTCGGCGGCGTAGCGCACCATCTCACCACGGCGACGGTCGTCGAAGTCGATATCGATGTCGGGCATCGATGTGCGTTCGGGGTTGAGGAACCGCTCGAACAGCAGGCCGTGCGGAATCGGGTCGATGTCGGTGATGCCCAGGGCGTAGGCAACGAGCGAGCCGGCAACCGAGCCACGGCCGGGCCCGACCCGGATGCCCACCGACCGCGCGTAGTTGATCAGGTCGGCGACGATCAGGAAGTAGGACGGAAAGCCCTTGGCGCAGACGACGTCGATCTCGTAGGCCGCCCGCTCGGCATAACCGTGCGGCGGGCCGGCGGGAAACCGCCGGTGCAGCCCGGCGTCCACCTCGTGACGCAGCCAGGACGCCTGATCGTGCCCTTCGGGCACCGGGAAGACCGGCATCCGATCGCGCGGCTCCCACACCTCGGCGTAGGACTGCACCCGCTCGGCGATCAACAGTGTGGAGTCGCAGGCGCCGGGCACCTCGTCGTCCCAGATCTGGCGCATCTCGGCCGCCGACTTCAGGTAGTAGCCGTCGCCGTCGAACTTGAACCGATTCGGATCCGACAGCGTCTTGCCGGTCTGCACGCACAACAGCGCCTCGTGGTTGTGCGCGGCGTCGCGGGTGACGTAGTGGCAGTCGTTGGTGGCCAGCGGCGGGATGCCCAGCGTGCGGCCGATCTGGAGCAACCCTTCGCGCACCCGGCGTTCGATGCTCAGCCCGTGGTCCATCAGCTCGAGGAAGTAGTTGTCCGGCCCGACGATCTCCCGCCACTTGGCGGCCGCCTCCAGCGCCTCGCGGTCCTGTCCCAGACGCAGCCGGGTCTGCACCTCCCCGGACGGGCAGCCGGTGGTGATGATGATGCCCTTGGCGTATTCGGCGATGAGCTCGGCGTC
Source organism: uncultured Actinomycetota bacterium (assembly GCA_963784665.1). Classification (GTDB taxonomy): domain Bacteria; phylum Actinomycetota; class Actinomycetes; order Mycobacteriales; family Mycobacteriaceae; genus Mycobacterium. Next base: position 207,341 of record CAWASA010000005.1, on the reverse strand, counting down.
CATCCGCGACCACTTGCTCAACTGGCCCTCGAAGGAAGCCAGCGAGGACAGCTTGAACAGGTTACGCAGCCCGGCGGCGTTCTGGGCCACCATGGTCAGGTGCGTGTAGGAGCCGCTCCCCGAGACGTCGTCGGCTTTCTGGCTCGGGTCACCCCAGGTGACGCGCCGGGTATCGAAGCGGGAGCCCGGCGCGATGTAGGCCTCGACGCCGATGATCGGTTTGATGCCGGCCTTCGTCGCGGCGTTGTAAAACTCGCTGGCGCCGAACATGTTTCCGTGATCGGTCATCCCGATCGCGGGCATCTGCAGCCGTTCGGCCTCAGCCAGCATCGGCGTGATCTTCGCGGCACCGTCCAGCATCGAGTACTCGGTGTGGTTATGCAGATGCACGAAGGAGGACTGGTTCATAGGGACGCCAGTCTATGACCCGCCACCGACGGCTTTCGGGCGTGTCGCGAAGTGTGTCTTGCCAATGACTCGGTGGCGACCCGTCCCCCGCAAGCGGATGGTACCCCCAGCACCCGGCTACGCCGCGCTTGCGATCGCCACCCGCTATCCGTGGCGACCCGCTGCACCCGGCTACGCCGCGCTTGCGATCGCCACCCGCTATCCGTACAGCTCGACGAACTGTTTCGATGCTCGTTTCTGTTTAATGTAAATGACCACAGCAGCATCGCCACGAAAGAACCACCATGACCCGCAGCCGCCGCCCCGATGTGACGGACGAAGAGAAGGCCGCGTTCCTGAAGGCGGTCAACGAGATCCGCGACGAGGAACCCAAGCTGTCGGTGCGCGGATACATCTACCGGATCTGCGGTCTGCAGAGCATCTACCTGCACGGCGAGTTGTGCAGCAAGGTCGAGGTGCCGGGACAGTCAACGAACGAGGAGACCATGCAGCGGCTGCTGCTCGCGTTCCGCCGCCAGGGGCTGATCCCGTATGAGTCGATCATCGACGGCACCCGCCCGACCACCTACGGGGAACGCGGCTGGGACGATCTGGATGAGGCCGAAGAGTCGGTGGCCAACGCCCGCCAGGCCATGATCGACTCCTACGAGCTGTCGATCTGGACCCCGCAGGGCAAGCGTGTCGAGCTCCTTTCCGAGAAGGAGACTTTGGCGCCGATCGTGGAACGGGTGACCGACGCCTATCAGGTCAATCTGACCTCGTGCAAGGGGTTCTCATCGGAGTCGATGCTCTACGACGTGTCGTCTCGGGTCGCGCTTAGCGGCGTGCCGACAGTGTTCCTGATCCTCACCGATCACGACCGCGCCGGATACAACATGGCCGCACATGTCGAGCGGGTGATCGACGGGAACGGCGAGGACGACTACCCGGGGTTGGTCAAGCTGGCCTGTAAACGGTTTCATCGCCCGGTGCCGCCGTTGGAGTTCGTTCGGGTCGGGCTGAACGCCGAGCAGGTGGTCCGTTACCGGGTTCGGACCCGCGGCCCGAAATCCTCCGAGCACGACGGTATGCGCAACTACGTCGCCGAGTGCGCCGAGGTGGACTTCCTGCGGTCGGTGCAGATTGAGGAGATCGTCCGCGAGGGCATCGAAGCCCAGCTCGACATGGACATCCGTGAGCGCACACGGGAGCAGGAGGCCGAGGACATTGCGCAGCTACTGCGGGACTAGCGGCGTGCCGACAGCAAGGAAGGACACCTCATTATGACCACACCCAACCGTCCCACCCCGCCCGACTGGTGTGAACCCGACGCCGTCCCCGACTGGCAGGAACTGGCCACCGGGGACACCGTGCGCATGTGGGAACGCGTCGTCGGCCGGCGGGTGTGGATCGCGGCCGAGGACCACACCCTCGACGGCAACGTGTTCCGCACCCCGCCACGGATATTTGCGGGTGACTACCCGGACGGGTTGAGCGTGGAGGAGGCGCGCGAGCTGGCAGCGGAGTTGTTGGCCGCCGCAGACATCCTCGACTCACCCGGATTCTGACCTGGGCCTTTACTAGGCCTCGGACCCGCCAAAACGGCAGGCCGCGCCGCAGGTCAAAGGCACCGATCCTGCACGAAAGGTGTTACGGTGGATAGATGGTGTGCGTCCACTGCGGCTACCAACTGCCACCCCTAAGCCGACCCGGCCGAAAGTACTGCTCCGACCGCTGCCGTGGCCGCGCTCAACGCCACCAGCCCTACATCGGACCCAACCGCCGCTGGACACCATTGCATCCCGTCGACCAACCGACAGTGCGCTTCCGCTGCCTCAACCCCGAATGCCGCGAACCCATCTACCGCCGCAACCAGATCTGGTGCAGCGCCGCATGCAAACAGGCAGTGCGCCGCAGCCGAGGCCGGCGGATCGCCTTCAACGCACCACGGATCGACTGTGAGGAATCCAAATACGTAGCGCGCTGCGTATTTGCGGACAGTTTCATGTAGGCCTGGCGCCGCGCGCTGCGGTGACACGCCCGGCCCGCGATTACATTCGGCTTGCGTCATATTACGAGCACGCTCGTAATATAGAAGGGTTCACTTCCATCAGGGCCGTACGATTTTCCCTGTGGCCCGGGTCCGTCAACAGCCCGGGCCGCTCAAAGACCGCTGTCAGTGCCCCCGTGTGCAGACAACAGCGACCGGGGGGATACCAGTCTCAGCCGTGCGCCTTCGAGGTCCGCAACACCATCGCCTGCGTCTCACCCCTACCGGCACGCGCAGCACGACGCGCCGCGATCACATCAGCCGGCGAACCCGTCACCTCACGCTGACCAGCCAGCTCGTCGATCTCCGCGCTGATCGCAGCCAACCTGCGGGCCAACGGCTCGAGATCACGAACACACGTCGACTCGTCGATCGCCTCGACGACCCTGGTACGCAGTTCACGCAGCAGTTTCAGCCGGTCTTCGCTGGCCGCGGCCTTGCCGAGCGCCGTCATTGGTTGAGGCATCTAAGTAACCTTTCAATTCGGTTGTGTTTCAACGGTTTTCGGGCCCTGACATTATTCATCTGTGGGGAGAGATGCCGCAATGCTTGAGACGCGGCGCGTTTTGCCTGGTGGGGGGGGTGGGCAGGGGTGGGCACCCCCAATTGTGCTGTGCCACAACATGATTCGATTGCGAAACATATTGTACAACAACATAATTCACAGGGTGGTCATCCTTCCTCCGATCAGCGTCTTCGCTGGGATGGGCGCTGGTTTGTAGTTGGGGTCTTCGGGATCGACGCGCACTGTTTTGTAGAAGCCGACAGGCTGGCCGGGTGCTTGTTCCTGCCTGACTTCGATCGGCTTGGCGGCCCGGTAGGGCTGGTGCTGGTCGAGTGGGCAGGCGCGGATGGAGACGCCGGCGCGGTGCAGCGCACCCCAGCGGCCTGTGCGTCCTTCCTTGTGGAAGAACGCTTCCCACACGCGGCGGCGGTGCGATTGGCCGGGGTCGGCGACGAGTGGCAGCAGATCCTCGTCGTTGTGGACGCGGGTGCCTGCCAGGTCTGCCGCCATGGCGAGCACGGGTGTTAGTGCGCTCAGTTGGGCGGCGTGTTGTTCGGCTGCGACCCATGCGGCGCGTGCATCGTCGGGGGCGGTGACCATGCTGGCGGCTGCCGCTTCGGTGTCGATGGTGGCGGCGGCTGCGGTGAACGCGGTTGCTGCGGCGTCGAATTGGGCGGCGGCTTTCGCGTAGTTGCTTGGTGCGGCTTTGGCGTAGAGCTCGAGTAGTCGTCTCTCGACGGCGGCCGCGACCTGGTTGTCGACCCGCGCTTCTTCTTGGGGGGTGGCTTGTTCGGCCAGCGCGAACGCCCGTAGCGCGGTGAGGTCGTCTTTTGTTCCGGTGACGACTGCGGTGGCGAGCCGGTCGGTGGCGGGCTTCTCCAGACGCTGATAGGCGTCGAATCGTTCGCGCAGCGCGAGCCATTCTTTCGGCGCCTCGATGCCCGCGCCGGTGAGGGTGTCGACGGACCGCAGGTGTTCGGTGAATCGGTCGCTAAGACGTGTGGGCATTGGTCATTCACTCCTTGGTGTTGATGGTTAGGCCGCGCAGATGTTCGCGTACGGCGTCGGCTGCGCGCTGCTGTTTGGAGGCGGCGTCGGCGCCGCGGGCTTCGGTGAAGACTTCGCGGGCTTCGGTGTCACCGAGTGCTTTTAGCGCCTCGACGAGGTCTGCTCGATTGAGTGTCATGTGGTTCATCCTTTCAGTTTTTGCGGTGGTGCTTGTGTTTCGCAGCCTCTGATTTGATGGCCGCGAGTCCGGGTTGCCCGATCGTCAGTGCTGTGGTCGGGGGTGCCGAGTCGGCGTTGTGTGGCGCTGGTGGCGTCTGCGCGGGCGTTGCGCATCCGGCGGCGACCCTTTTTCGTCATGGTTTCGGCTTTCCGGTGGCGGTGGGGGTGGGGGTGGGGAACCGTACCTCCGGGCGGCCGCGGGCGGCCGCACAGTTGTCGCAGGCCGGCTGGTCGATGGGGTGGAATGTTGCGCAGCAGGTGCGGCATAGGCGGGCGCGGGGCTGGCGGTCAGTCATGGTGTCCTTTCGGTGATGAGGCGCGCGGCTTTCCACGCCTCGTAGTGCTGGCGGTAGGCGTCGCAGGCTGGGCAGGGTTCGGTGGGGCCGTCCGGGTGGTCGCAGCAGTAGCGGGATGGCGCCCAAGTGCCACTCGGGTTGTCGCGGTAGTACTGGGAGAGCGCAAGATTCTCGGCGCGCTTCTCGGCGGTGCAGTGGTCGCAGCTCAATCGGCCCGGCAGTTGTGGCCGCGAGTAGCAGGTCGTGCATGGTGGGGTGCGCGGCTGCTCGAGGCGCAACCGGCCCAGGCGGTCTAAGTCGCGGACGTGGAACCCGTCACCGTCCGGTTCGAACAGGCCCGCGCGGATGAGTTCGTTGCGGGTTGTCCGGCCGGCGAGCTGGGCGGCGATGTCGGCGGGCAGGTGGCCGCCGGTGTGGTGGAGGTCGGTCCAGGTTTTGGCTCGTATCCATAGGCCGATGGCGGGGTTGCTGATGGGGTTGGATACGAGGTTGTGTGCGACGTCGTCGGGGATACGCATCCAGGTCATTGCGGTGTCCTTTCGTTCTTATTCGAGGCCGCAGCGCTGCAGGAATTGCGGAGTGCTTTGGCGTCCCGCTTCAGTCGTGCGAGGTACGGGGTGTCGGCCCAGTCGGCGAGGCGTTCGGCGACGGCTTGGGTCCCAACATCGGCGCCATCCGTCGGGGTCGGCGGCAATCATTTTTGCGAGTGTGTCGTCGTTGATGCCCGCGCGGGCATCACTTGCGTCGGTGGTCATCGTCGGTTCCTTTTCTGGTAGCGGGCGGCGTCATCGCGGTGACAGGTGCGGCACTGCCGGTGCTGGTATCCGTGGCGATCGGTGAAGCGGCGGCAGTCCTCGAGGCTGTGGCCGCGATGGCAGCGGATCTTGTTGGCGTTCACAACCGCTAACCCTCTGGGCTTGCCGGGCGCGCTCATGCGCGGGCCTCGCTGTCGGGACGCTTGAATCTGGGCAGAGTTCCGGCGATAAACCACGTCGTGGTCATGTAGCCGTCGGGGTCGTCATGCGCGTACGCCTCGGCTTGTTTTCTCGTGTCGAAAGGTCCGATGGTGTGATAGACGTCCCCGTGGTTGTCGAGGCAGTGCAGCGTCCACCCGGTTGCGGTCATGGTTTCCTTTCGGTGCCGAGGGTGTAGAGCCCTTGGCCGCAGCCGGCCATGTGTGGGCTGGTGTCGGCCCGCCAGGGATGCAGATGGGTTCGGCCGCAGTATGGGCACAGGATGCGTGCGGTGTGCCGGCCGCCGTAGCAGCGTTCGGCGATGAGCTCGGCGGCCGGGATGGGCGCAGTCATGCGCCGGCGTCAGCGTCTAACCGTTCCCAATGGACGTATCCCATCAGGATTTGTTCGCATGGCTTAGCGCCGCAGCAATGCTGGCTGCCGCGGGGCAGACCAGGTCCCAGCTCGATGGCGCAATCGTCGCCGACGTTGCAGGGTTGGTCGGGTTTGGCTTCGCAGAGCGGGCAGGATATTTTTTCTGCGCGCATGAAAGGCTCGAGTTCACTGACTACGAACGGAACCTGCGCTGCTCGTTTCATTTGGTGTTTCCTTTCTCTGCCGCCTGTTTGGCGGACGTTCGGGTTATGCGGTGTCGAATGTGAAAGCGAGTTGGATCGGTTTCGTGTTGAGGCCGTAGCGGATGCGGCAGTGTTCGCAAATATCGCGGCCGGGGGATCGCAGCAGCAGGGGGTTGCTGCATATGAGGCAGGTGTCGTAGAGCATTTCGAGCATGGTGGGGCGTTCGGCGGTGCATTCGCGGGCCTGGTTGTCGTCGGGTGGTGGGATGGTGCGCAGCGCGCCGCCCGGTTGGAATAGGCCGTCGTGGCCGGTGAGTTCGCGGTAGATGTGCATGTCGTCGGCGATGACCAGCAGGACCATGCCGGTGCGGGTCTGCAGGGTGGTGAGTTCGCCGGCGCCGACGCCGGTGATGGCGTTGTCGAGGGTCCAGCCGGTCGCGACGTCGTTGAGCCAGGGATGCCATTGGCGGCAGTAGGTGCCGCGTCCGGTGTCGGGGCAGGCTTGCCACCGGGAGGCGGGGGTGCATTTCTCGCGGGTGATGTGGCGCAGGCCGAGGGCAGTGGCGGTGCCGGCGCGGGGTAGTGCGGGGGTCCAGTCGATTTCGGTGTCGTTGTGGCGGAGGACGGGGACGTGCCCGGCGAGGGTGTCGCCGACCTTTTTGCTGCCGGGTAGCCAGAGTGGCGGCCAGCCGGCGCGCGCCGATTTGGTGGTGCGTGTTTTCGCGTCGCGGGCGGTGATCGTCGAGAATTGGATTTCGGCGCCGAATTGGTGGGGTGCGTTGATGGCGACGTCGAGGCGGGTGCCGCGGCCTGTCGAGTATTCGGTTCGGGTGGTGTATCCGGCGTTGTCGGCGGCGCGTGCGGTGTAGTCCTTGTAGTGGCGGTGGGCGGGGCTTTCGGGTTTGGGGATGCGGGTGGTGCAGTCGGGGCCGCCCTGGAGGGGGTCGTGGCAGGCCCACAGGGCGCCGTGGCGCACCTGTAGGTGCATGTGGCCGCGGTGGGGTTGGGCGCACCACAGCGGAGTTTCTGGCCGCGTTTACGGGTGTTGTAGAGGCGGTGCAGTTCGGCGGCGATGTCGGGGTTGTTGCGGAGGTCGATGATGCGGCCGTCGTATTCGAGTTCGGTGCTCATGCGGTGCCGCTTTCGCGGTCCGTTGTTTGTTCGAGGTCCACAAGCGTCCAGCACGGCGCGCAGACCCCGCGGTTAGTGGCTTCGGTCGTCGAGGAGCTCGTTTGTGTCGCAGACGGCGCACCATGCGTCGGTAATGGCCGTTGTGGTGCGTGGCACGGGCGGCGGTACGGGTGGTGGCGGGGTGGTGATGCCGGCGGCCTTCTCGATGCGCTGTGGGGTGGAAGTGCGGCGGTTCGCGTAGCGGCTTGCGGGTGGCCGCGTTGTAGCACGGTGAGTCGATGCTGGCGTGGCAGTGCGGGCATGGCACCGACCGCGGCGACGGGCCTGACGGTGGGCGGTTATAGCGGGGCCGTTCGTCGGGGATGGTGGTGGCTTCAGCGACTTCGGTGATCAGCGGCGTTAGTCTGCGCTGTCATCTCGTCGTTTCGGGCTTCGATGTGCGGTAGTGGTTCGCGCATGCGCCGGTCTTGTCGAATGACGCGGGCGCGCGCTATGAGATCACCGACACTGATCGGGTAGTCGTGTGGGCTGTTGTAGAAGTCCCGTACCCCGTCGAGCAGATCCGTCTCGGTGAACCGATATGGCTCGACTTGTTCGGCCCAAGCGGCGATGCGTGCTTTGTCGGGGCGTGATGCGCGGTCGTCGAGCAGTGCGGCGAGTTTGAGCGCTTCGGTGATGGCGTGCAGCGTGGCTTCGCTGGCGTTGACGTTCATAGCGTGGTGACCTCGTCGGAGTAGTTCGTGTGAGGGCGGCGTCGTAGCCGAGTGCTTTGGTGGTGGGCTTTGCCGTTCCGGTTGTTGGCTTTGTGGACGAATCTCGGGATCTGCGTCGGTGACCATGAGTCGCTGTCGCGTCCATGCCTTCAGCCCGGTCGCTATCGCGTGTGGGGGGATGCCGGCGTTGAGGCATTTGTCGATCTGCGACGCCGATGTCGGCGAGTAGTCCGGTTTCGATGGGTGTGGTTAGTGAGGCGCTGAACGCTTCGGCGATGCGGTAGGCGTTTACGGAGCGGGCGGTCAGCGTTGGCTTGCATCGAATCTTCGCGAGTGCTTGGCCCCGCCCGCGCGCGCGTGTGCGCGCGGGGGTACTTCCGTCATTGAGACCGTCATAGAGACCGTCATGTGTCTCCACCCATGGGTGAAACATGCCATGCCGGATTTGAAACATGCTCAGCGCGTAATTGAAACATGCTCATCGCCTCTTGGCATGTTTCATCTTGGGTGACACATGCACCCGTGCGTTGCATGTTTCGTCTTAGGTGAAACAAGCTCAGCCAGTTCGATAGACGTTCGCGTGGCCGATTCCGTGAGCCTTGTAGCCCCGCTTGATAACCCGGATAAGTCCGCGGTCCTTTCAGTTCGGCGCATTGCTCGCCATGCCGTAGCTGCGCGACTTGCGCCCATCGCGGCCTGGATGCGCGGCATCCTGACCGACCCTTGCCGGGTGGTGGTGTGGCATTTCTCGGCGATCGCGATCAGTGCTCAGACATCGCCTTGCGACAAGCCTGGCGAGGTGGCCGGCTTCGGCGGCGTCGATGACTTCGCCGACGAGTTGGCCGCTCATCAGCCGCCGCCTGGTGTTGCGTTGCCTCCACGTCGTCCGGTGCCTCTAGAATGCGAAGTGTCGGCTTCTATGAGGGTGGTCGGCGGTGGTTGGTGAGCCACGTTTTCGATGTCGGCCGGTTCTCTCGGGAGCCGGTCGACATCTTCGTTAGGCGGCCCCATCGCTGGCAGCGGCTTCCCGTTTTGCGTTGCGGAGGTGGGTGCGCAGAATTTCGATTCCGGCGTCGATGTCACCGGGCTGGAAGTGTGCGACTTGCTCGGCGACCCACGCCTGGAGCTGTTTTTCGCCGCGCAGAAGGGTGTCGGCGATGTAGCCGCGCTGATCGCCCGAGAGTGCCGCCGTTTCGTCGAGGGCCTCGAGGAGGCTGCTGGCGGCGTTGGCTGCTCTGAGTTGGCTTTTGGCGCGTTTGAAGGCGGGATCGTCGGGGTTACGGCCGCGGCGTGACATTCCGCCTACGGCGGCGCGAGCTGCGGCGACTTGGGGATGGATGCGACGTTTCGTCGCGGAATCCGGCTTTGACACGGGAATCCTTCAGGGGTCGGTTCATCTCCCCTGCTTCTGGGAGGGATTGACCCCTCGGACGTGTGCCGCGCCCGGTCGCCCCTAAATTCGGGATGGGAGGGTGGCCCAATGTTGGGCTTCGCCTACCGCTTTCGCGTCAAGCGTAGCTTATTTAGTTCCTTGATGCTGACAATCGCCTGGCCTTGTACCGAGAATCGTTCCAGCTCGATGTCGGTGGGTTCTGGCCGTCCCACCAGCGCCGCCCTGCACAGTTTGCAACTCGGGTTGCCCTGGCGCGGATCACCCGCCAGGGCCGCCGCGATGTCGGCTGTTGAGCCTGACGCTTGCGCGTCGTCCATCCGTTGACGCCGGCGCGCAGCGAAATTGCGGCGGGTCCGCAGGGCGGACTTGCGGAACAGGACTCTGCGCTCCCAGCGCCCGGATACCCGGATATACACGGCGAGCGTGGCGACCTTGCCGCGCGCGTGCCGGGGGTTGTCGCACACCAGCGTGATTTGGGCGATCACTGCGGGCCTTCCCACTTGATCGGGTGTACCGAGACGCCCAGCTCCCAGCGGGAACGCACCCGGTGAACGGTGATCCGCATTGTCGCCCGGATGAAGTCGCGTTTGCCTTCCAGCCGCAGGGATTCCCACACGGCGCGAGGGTCGGGCGCGGTGGCGACCTTGGCGACGACCGGCGCCGGAAAACGGTCCCGCTCCCGCTCCCGTTCGCGATCCGCGGCAGCCTTGATCCTGGGCAGTATCCGGCCCTCCAAGCGGGCCAGCATGTCCAAGCTCAACGTGCCTGACTCATACGCGGCGGCAGCATTCTCTAGGCGCCTCTGTAGGGCCTTTACGCCATCGTCGGGGGTGGTGCTGGTGTCGGCGGGAACGGCGCCGCGAGCTTAGCCAGGCTTACCGGGTCGCTCAGCAAGGCCGCGATGACCTCGGTGACGGCGCGGTCCACCTTGGCCTCAGCCCGGCCCACATGCCCGCGATCACAGCCGTAGCCGCTGGACCGGACATAGAGCCGGCCGCCGCAGACGGCGCACTCCGCGATGCCGCTGAGCAAGTGGTTGGGGGCGGAGCCCCGCGAGACCACACGGTTAGAGAACAGGGCCACGAGCCGGTCATGTTCGTCGGCGGTGCAACAGCGGCTGCCAGGTGCCCTCGCGGACTGCCTGACCTTTGTCGGTCCGGTATCCTGCGTAGACGGGCTGGCCAGCATCCGGCGCAAGTTGTTGGCGCGCCACTGCCTGGGCGCGATGACCTCGCCGTCCCCGTCATATTCCGGGGGCAGGCTTTCCGCCCAGGTGTTCAGCCTGGCGGCCACGGACTTCAGTGACTCCCCTGCCAGTACCCGGCGCGCGCGTCGCGCAGTGTCCGCGCCTCGATCTCGTCTGGTACCCGCGCTACCGGCTTACCTGTGTCAGGGTCGCGGACGATGCGGTACCCGAAGGGGCACTGACCGTGGGGTCTGCCGGCGTCCAGATTGGCCCGGTGCGCCCGTAAGACCCGTTCCCGCGTTTTCTCGGCCTCATCCTCGGATCGCAGGGCATCCAAGCCTGTCCGGAACCGGTCGTCAGCCTTGGACAGATCGAACAGGGCACCGGAGTAGGACCACATGACCCCACGCTCGGCGCACAGGTCACGCAGCGCCACGTAGGCTTTGAGGTCACGTTGGGCGCGGGACGCTTCCCAGGTGACCAGAACGTCGCCCTTACGCAAAATTTGTTGCAGCCGTTGGTATTCCGGTCTGCCTTTGGTGGCGAAGCGGGTAGCCGACCGGTCGTTATCGCAGAGCACTTCCGCGACGGTCCAGCCGCGCCGGCCGCATTCGGCGCGGCACTCCTGCTCCTGCTCGGTGACGCTGCGGCCTTTGGCTTTGTCGCTGCTCACTCGGGTGTAGAGGATGGCTCGCACACCCACTAAACTACCTCACAGGTATCGCTCACGGAATTGCTTCAGCGACTTCTCCACATCGCCCTTGACGGCGCGTGCCGCCGCAGAGCCCACCGGACCGAACAAAGCACGCCCGCCCAGCTCAAGGCGCAGACCGAGGGCGGACCCCTCTTGTGTGGCCCGCACGGTGAGCGTGACGGCGTACTTTGTGCCGCCTTTGCCGGATCCCGACAGGGCGACCTGATGCGGCGGATCCCACCGGGTCACCGTCCACGTCACCCGGTTGCGGAAGCCCTTGGCACGCGCCACGCCCACCACTTGGGTTCCTTCGGTCAGCTCGTCGGGCAGCTCGCTGCGCCATCCCTCGTGCATTACGAGCCATTCGCCCAAATCCGACAAGTCGGAAACGTGGTCCCACATCTCCTGCGGGCTCATCGGCATGTCAGCGGTCATGTCAACAGCAGCCATTAGCGGCTGGGTCCGCCGCGGAATCGGCTGCCGATTCGGATCCCGGGCAGCAGCAAGCTGCGCGGTACGAATCTGCCGCCGGCGCTGACGACCTTGGGCACGACGCCAGGCACCACACTGCGCCTGCCGGCCAGCATCCCGCCGATTGCCGCTTCGGCGACGTCACGCGGCGAGACCTGCGCAATGGGAATACTGAACCGCTCGGCATTGGCGATCTCGGCCCACTCGGTCGGCACCGGCCCCGGGCACAGACACGTGACCGATACCCCGGTTCCGTGCAACTCCTCGTGAACGGCTTCCGAGAACGTCTGCACAAAGGCCTTGGTGGCCGAATAAACCGCCATGTAGGGAACCGGCTGAAACCCAGCGATCGACGCGATGTTCAGCACCGCACCGGCACCGCGCTCGACCATGCCGGGCAGGGCCGCGTGGGTGAGTTCCATCAACGCCAGCGCATTGAGCGTGACTTGTTCGCTTTCCCGTTCGAGCGGCAGCGTGTAGAAGAGCCCACTGGTGCCGAAACCGGCGCTGTTGCACAGGCCGGCAATCGGTTCGTTGCGAAGCCGGTCCGCCAATTTTGCGCGCGAATCGCTGTCGCCGAGGTCCAGCGGCATGACCTCAACGGCGACCGAGTTCTCCTTTCCCACCTCGTTGGCGAGATCGTCGAGGCGCTCGCGGCGCCGCGCCACCAGGAGTAGCGGAAAGCCGCGGCTGGCCAGTCCGCGAGCCAGTTCGGCACCGATGCCGGATGAGGCGCCGGTGATGACGACTGTTGTGTGATGGTCGGGTTTCGGAAGGCTCATGGTGTCACCAATGTATCCCTCGGGTCGCTCGCACGAACGTCTCGCTTCGTTTATCGAATTGCGTTGTGTCGGAAGTTGATTCGCCGCCCCTGGCTGCATCGGAATCGCTGAACATGACAAAGGCGCGGTTGCGCAGGTGGTCCATGACCGCCGGGTTCACGGCGTCGGCGACGGCGGCGAACTGGCCGAACGGTGAGCTGGCCCGCCGGGGCCGGTGCACGAGCGCGTCCGCGATCACACCGGCCGCCTGATCCGGCGTCAGCGCCGGGAATTTGTCGTAGAGCGTGGTGGGGCTGATCATCGGGGTGCGAACCAGGGCCATGTGCACGGTGGTGAATTGAACGTTGTCGTTCACGGTTTCGGCTTGCAGTGCGTCGCAGAGGCTGTCCAGCGCGGCCTTGCTGGCGATGTAGGCGCCGAAGCGCGGCGCGCGGGTCTGCACGCCGACTGAGGAGACGTTGACGATGTGCCCGAAGCCGCGTTCTCGCATCCCGGGGATGAACTTGAGGATGAGCTGGACCGCGCCGAGGTAGTTCAGCTGCATGGTCCGCTGGTAATCGTGGATCCGGTCATAGGACAGCTCCAGCGAGCGTCGAATTGACCGCCCCGCGTTGTTGATCAGGATGTCGACCCCGCCCACGTCGTCAAGCACTTGATCGGCCATTGCGGCGATGGCGTCCATGTCGGACAGGTCGCACGGGTATACGTGGGCGGTCCCGCCGCTGCCGCGGATTTCGTCTGCGACCTTCTCGAGGTTTTCCCGGGTGCGTGCGACCAGCACCACCGCTGCCCCCGCGTCCGCGATCTTCTTCGCGGCGGCCTCCCCGATGCCCGACGACCCTCCGGTGATCAGGGCGACCTTGCCCTTGACGGCATCGCTGAGTGTGCGGCCCTGCACAGCATCGAGCAGATTTCTCAGATAGAACGGCCGGTATCGCCCAGCTGAGTTGGGGGTGTTGATGATGTGGGATACCGCCGCGATCGGCTTCTCCACCAAATTCGCGAGCGGCCTTTCCACCAAGTTCGTTAAGTCACCAAGATTCATCGGCTTTCGCTCCGGATGTTGGCCCCCCGACCGCGGGTGGCCTGCCCGTTGACCAGGACCGCCTCGCGGGGCTGTGCGGGTGATGTGACGTGAGTCATTAAGCCAACCTAGGCCATCAGTCACCCGGCTCGACGCGGATTGCGGTCATGTGAACCGGGCGAGCACCTCACGCTGCAGCGAAAGCCGCCGCCACATGTGGGCAATCCGGTTGTTACGCACAGTAATCCGCGCGTGATCACACACTAACTGGCGGGCAACGACGAAATGTTCCAATCGTGTTTATGAAAATTCTGGCACGCTTCCGCAAGCCCGAGCCGGTCACCGTCTACGACCGGATCGGCGGGCACGAGGCGATCGAAGTCGTGGTCGGGGACTTCTACGTTCGTGTGCTCGCCGATGACCAACTGTCAGGCTTCTTCACTGGAACGAATATGAACCGCCTCAAAGGCAAGCAGGTGGAGTTCTTCGCAGCCGCTCTCGGCGGGCCCGAGCCCTACACCGGCGCACCGATGAAGCAAGTGCATCAGGGTCGCGGGATCACCATGCATCACTTCAGCCTGGTGGCCGGACACTTGGCCGACGCACTCGCTGCGGCCGGCGTCCCGTCGGCGACCGTGACCGAAATACTCAGTGCCATCGCGCCGCTGGCTCCCGAGATCGCAACGGGCGACGCCACCAAGGTTTGAGCGCACCTGCGCCGAGATTGCCCTGTGGGCTGTGATCGCGGTTCCCACCACGACCATGGCGGCCATCTCGGCGTGTCGCGTGCGGCGTCCGCGTACAAAAGGTAGTCAGCACGTATGAGACCGCTCGCCGTCATCGTTGCGGCCCTGGTTCTGAGCGCCTGCGGTTCGAAAACAGGCCAGCCAGCTCCCACTACCACTACGGCGGCGGCGACGGCGGGCCTCGACTGCGCCAAACCCGCAAATGGGGCGCAGCAGCTGGCCTGCAACGACCCGCAGGTGACTGACCTCGACCGCCGCGTGCAGGCCGCCTACCAGCAGGCGCTGGCCCGGCCCGGCGCGGACCAGGCCGCGTTGACGGCCGCGCAGAATAGCTGGGCGGGCGTCCGCGATGGCTGCGCACAAAACACCGATATGCGCACCTGCGTGCTCGAGGCCTATCAGACCCGGCTGGTCCAGCTGGCCATCGCCGACCCAGCCACCGTCGCGCCACCCGTCGTCACCTACCAGTGCCCCGCCGAGTTCGGGCCCTTGACCGCGCAGTTCTACAACCAGTTCGACCCTCCGACGGCGGTGCTGCACTGGAAAGCCAACCAGGAGATTCTGTTCATCGAACCGTCCGGCAGTGGCGCCAGGTATGGCCGCCAGGGTTCGGAATATTGGGAGCACCAGGGCGAGGTCAAGCTCGATTTCTCTGGCTTCAATGGCACCAAGTTCGTCTGCCGCGCGCCGTGAACAAGCCCTAGCATTCCTCCCATGGGCCGCACCTTCGAAGATCTGGTGACCGAGGCCGATTCGGCCCCCGTCGACGGTTGGGATTTTTCCTGGTTGGAAGGGCGTGCGACCGAGGAGCGCCCGTCGTGGGGCTACCAGCGCCTGATGAGTCAACGTTTGGGGAGCGTGTCGGCCGCCTGCGACATCGGCACCGGTGGCGGGGAGGTGCTCGCGGGCGCTGCACAATTCCCGCCCACGATGGCCGCGACGGAATCCTGGCCGCCCAACGCGGCCCTGGCCACCGAACGCTTGCACCCGCGCGGCGTGGTGGTCGTCGTGACCACCGATGAGCCAGGGTTGCCGTTTGCCGATGAGGCGTTCGACCTGGTGACCAGCCGTCATCCCATCTCCGTGCGGTGGACCGAGATCGCCCGGGTGCTGCGGCCGGGCGGCACCTACTTCGCGCAGCAGATCGGGCCCGCAACGGTGTCGGAGCTGGTCGAATACTTCATCGGGCCGCAACCACAGAAATGGGCCGAGTGTCATCCGGATGTCCAGCGCGCGCAGGCAGAGGCCGCCGGCCTGCAGGTCGTCGATATGCGGATGGAGCGGTTACGAGTCGAGTTTTTCGACGTCGGCGCCGTTATCTACTTCCTGCGCAAGGTGATTTGGACGGTGCCGGACTTCACGGTGCAGCGCTACCACGAGCGGCTGGCCGAACTTCACCAGCGCATCGAGGCCGAGGGACCCTTCGTCGCTTACGCCACGCGGGTCCTGGTTGAGGCCCGAAAGCCTGGGTGATCACCCCTCGTCTCGCAACACGTCCAGCGCGTGCTGCAGATCGGGCGGGTACGGGCTGACGATCTCGATCCGCCTGCCGTCGGACGGATGGGCAAATGACAGCGAGCGTGCGTGCAGCCATTGACGTTCCAGCCCAAGCTTTTTCGCTAGTTTCGGGTCGGCCCCGTAGGTGAGGTCGCCGCAGCAGGGGTGATGCAGCGCGGCGAAATGCACTCTGATTTGGTGGGTACGACCGGTTTCCAGATGGACGTCGAGCAGGCTGGCGGCGACGAAGGCTTCCAGGGTGTCGTAGTGGGTGAGACTGTGCCGACCCTTCTGGGTGACCGCGAACTTCCAGTCGTGGCCGCGGCGCCGTCCGATCGGTGCGTCGATCGTCCCGCTGGACGGATCCGGATGTCCCTGGACCAGCGCGTGGTAGCGCTTGTCGACGGTGCGTTGTTTGAACGCCCGCTTGAGCACGGTGTATGCGCGCTCGGAGAGTGCCACCACCATCACCCCGGAGGTGCCGACGTCGAGGCGATGCACAATGCCCTGCCGCTCGGGCACGCCGGATGTGGTGATCCGGTAGCCGGCAGCGGCCAAACCGCCGAGCACCGTGGGTCCGGTCCAGCCCACCGATGCATGGGCAGCCACTGCCGCCGGCTTGTCGACCGCAACGATGTCGTCGTCGGAATAAAGAATCGTCATGCCCTCGATCTCGACGGGCGTGTTCTGCAGCGCAGCCGGCGCCTCGGGCAAGCGCACCTGCAGCCAAGCACCGCTGGTCAGCCGATCAGACTTTCCCGCCGCAACCCCGTCCAGTTCGACACCGCCCTCTTCCGCGAGGGCCGCCACCGCGCTGCGCGAGAGTCCCAACAGGCGTGCCAGGCCGGCGTCAACACGCATGCCCGCCAGTCCCTCCGGAACGGGCATCGAACGATCGGTCACCGCTGATCGGCCCTACGCCGCCCCACCGTGTCGAAGTCGTAGCCGAAAATCGACAGCACTACCAGCAGGATCGCGCCGCCCACCACTGAGGGATCGGCGACGTTGAATACGGGCCACCAGCCGACCGACAAAAAGTCGACGACATGGCCGCGAAGCGGTCCCGGCGCGCGGAAGAAGCGATCGACCAGGTTGCCCATGGCGCCACCCAGGATCATTCCCAGGCCCACCGCCCACCAGGGCGACACCAGCCGCCGGCCCATCCAGAAGATGCCGGCCACCACACCGGTCGCGATCAACGTCAACATCCAGGTGTATCCGGTCGCCATCGAGAACGCGGCGCCCGAATTGCGCACCAAAGTCCAGGTCACCGTATCGCCGATGATCGATACCGGCTGGCCTGGGGGCAGCAGCTTGACGGCAAGCACCTTCGTGATGATGTCCAGGATCAGCACAACCGCCGCGACCGACAGCAGCAGGGCCAACCGCCTCGGCGGCCGTTGCGGCGTGGTAGCCGCAGGCACCACGGCCCCTTCTTCCTGGCCGGCGTCCCCAGCCTCTTCGGCTGAGGTCACCGGTTCAGTCGATCCTGTTGGTTCCTCAGGCACTCTCTCATCATCCCCTAATGCGGACGCAGGCCAGCCAATGTTCGCGAGCAGCGTGCGCGATGATTCCACTATGGCCCGCCTCACCGTCATCGCCACCGGAGGCACGATATCGACTAGCACCGGGGCGGACGGTGTGCACCGGCCCGCGTATAGCGCGGCGGATCTGACAGCACCCCTTAAAGCGGGCCTCGACGTCGACGTCGTCGACTTAATGGCGCTCGACAGCTCGCAGCTGATGCCGACCGATTGGGATCGGATTCGCGGAGCCGTGCACGCCGCGATCGATAACGGCGCCGACGGAGTTGTCGTCACCCACGGCACCGACACCATGGAAGAAAGCGCGCTGTGGCTGGACCTGGTGTACGCCGGGGCGCCGCCGGTGGTACTGACCGGTGCCATGCGCAGCGCCGATGCCCCTGACGCCGACGGCCCGGCGAATCTGCGCGACGCGCTGGCGGTGGCGGCCAGCCCGGCCGCCCGTGACCTCGGGGTGTTGGTGTGCCTCGCCGGCCGGGTATGGCAGCCGTTGGGCATGCATAAGGTGGCTACCGAGGACCTGAGCGGCTTTGCCGGCGAACTCCTGGGCACGGTGGGTGGCGTCGTGAGGCTGACAGGCGCCAAGACGCGGCCATACGTCGGCGATCTCAGTGCCGGCGCGGCACCGCGGGTCGATATCGTCGCGGCATACCTGGGAAGCGACGCGGTAGCCCTTGACGCGTGTGTGGCCGCCGGTGCACAAGGTGTGGTGCTGGAAGCGTTGGGTTCGGGCAATGCCGGAGACGCGGTGGTCGACGGGGTACGCCGCCATTGCGGCAACGGGGTGGTTATTGCGGTGTCCACCCGGGTCCCCGGCGGGCGGGTCAGCGCCAGCTACGGTCCCGGGCACGATATGGCGGCAGCCGGCGCGGTGATGGTGCCGAGGCTCCGGCCGTCGCAGGCTCGGGTGCTGGTGATGGCCGCGCTGGCCGCGAAGCTACCGGTCGCCGACGTCATCGCCCGGTGGGGCTGACAGAGCGTTAGCCTGTAGCGCGCCCAGGTAGTCCGGCCAAGCCAGGGAATCGACCGGGTTGGCGCTGACCAGCTCATCGGTATCGGCACGAAACGTCCGGGCCGGCCCCGGGCCAGAACTACGGGTCTCGAACCGCACGGTGACCACCCCGTGGCCAGCGCCCTGTACCCAGCCGTGCCCGAGATCGCGGTGGGCTATGTCGTCTCCCACCCGCCACCCGCCGTCGTCTCCCACCCGCCACCCGCCGTCGTCTCCCACCCGCCATTCCGGGTCGTCGGGCCCTGACGCGAACATGGCCTCGTTTGCGGTTTCGACCCGATATTGCCCCTCCGACTCCGATTCCGAAAGTTCCAAATCCGGGAACAGCGACTCTTGGCGCACGTCGCTCAATCCCGAAAACCCCACGCCCAGAAGGCGAATGGGCCCGATCTCGCGTGGGTCGAGGAGCAGCCGCCGGGCCACCGCGATCAGCGCGCCGGCGTCGGTCGTGGCATAGGGCAACGTCGCTGAACGGGTCAGCGTGCTCATGTCGGATTTCTTCAGCTTCACCGTGACGGTGCGGGCCCCGCGCCCGTCGCGCAGCAGGCGTTGATGAGCATGCTCGGCGATCGGATCGATCGCTTCATGCAACTGCTCGAGGCTGGTCAGATCGACAGCGAAGGTGGACTCGGAGCTGATCTGCTTGGCTTCGGCCCGCTCGGCGACGGGGCGATCATCGATGCCGCGGGCCAGGCGGTGCAGGGCGAGCCCGATTGTCGCGCCCAGGATGTTGGCCGCCTCGGCGTCGGTCAGCGCGGCGAGCTCTCCGATCGTTTCGATGCCGAGCCGATGCAGCTTCTCCTCGGCGACCGGACCGATGCCCCACAGCCGCCGCACCGGCAATCCGGCGAGCAGCAACCGTTCTTCGGCGCGCGGGACCACTCGAATGCCGTCGGGTTTGGCCAGGCCGGACGCGATCTTGGCGATCTGCTTACCCGAGCCCGCACCGACGGAGGCGATCAGGCCCGTCTCTTCGCGCACCCGTCGCCGCAAGTCCTCGCAGAACACCTCGACGTCCTCGGCAGACGCTCCCCCGAGTTGGGGAGGCTCCCCGAAGGCCTCGTCGAAGGACAACTGCTCGACAACGGGCACCACGCCACGCACGGTGTCGAAGACTCGGCGGCTGGCCACCCCGTAAACCACGCCGCGCGGCGGCAACACCACCGCCGTCACGCCGATCAGCCGGCGGGCCTGATGCATGGGCATGGCCGACCGGGCGCCGAACACGCGCGCTTCGTAGCTGGCGCCGGCCACCACACCCCGGCCGCCCAAACCGCCGACCAGCACCGGCCGCCCCCGCAGGGTCGGTCGGGTGAGTTGTTCGACGGAGGCGAAGAACGCATCCATGTCCAGGTGCAGCACCCAGCGGGACTCCACAACTGGAAATGCTATTGGTCTACCGTCGATGAGTATGGCAATGAACCTCTGTCACCGCTGGTGCTGCAACTCGGACCGCTGGGCAAAAGAGGTTCAAGACCAGCTGTTGCCCTGGGTGCTCGCCGACGTGGATCTGGGCGACAACACCCTCGAGATCGGACCGGGGTACGGCGCGATTCTGCGGGTGCTCATCGACAAGACGCCACAGCTCACCTCGGTCGAGATCGATACCCCCATGGCGCAGCGTCTGCAGCGGCTGTACGGCGACCGGGCCCGCATCATCAACGCCGACGGCACCAACACCGGATTGCCGGCCGACGAGTTCAGCTCGGTGGTGTCGTTCACCATGCTGCACCACGTCCCGACCGCGGAACTGCAAGACCGGCTGTTCGCCGAGGCCTTCCGGGTGCTTCGCCCCGGCGGTGTCTTCGCCGGCAGCGACAGCGTGCCGTCTCTCATGTTCCAGATACTGCACTTCCGCGACACCTGTAACCCGGTGCCGCCGGAGACTCTGCCGGATCGCTTGGCTGCAGCGGGGTTTCATGACGTCGATGTTGAAGTCCGCAGCGGCAGGCAGCGCTGGCGCGCGGTCAAGGCCGGCTGATGGAAACCGAGACGGGCGGCGACCCGCCATCACGATGGGCGCGGCTGCGGCACGAATGGGGCAAGCGGCTGGAACCCGCTGAACAGGCGACGGTTCTGGCCTGGGCGTCATTCACCGTCACGTTCATCGGCCTGCGCGGGCTCACCCACTGGATCCGCGCCGGCCACGGTCCAGCAGGTGGAGGTGTCACGCTGGGCGGCAAGCACTTTCACCACTACAACATCGGAATCGGGATGCTGGCGACGGTGGCTGGTGTGGGTCTGCGCGGAACGGAGAAGCAACGGCGACACCCCGCGGCCGCGGTCGCCTTCGGTTCGGCGAACGCCATGATCGTCGACGAGCTGGCCCTGCTGCTGGACCTCAAGGACGTCTACTGGGCGCAGCCGAGGGCCGCGAGAGCGTCGACGTGGCGGTCGGCCTCATCGCTACCGGCGCGACCGTCGTGGCCGGCATGCCGTTCTGGCCGCACGCCCACCGCGCGCTGCGGTCCGGCTAGACCTTCGCGATACTCACCCGCACCCCGTCGCCGATCTCCGCCGCATCGGCGGGCTCGCCGAATTCGAAGCCGGTGGCCAAGATTTCCCCGGCAATGAGCTCACGGTGCGTCTCCGCCCAGTCGGCCCGCTCAGCGGGCACCGACATCACCACGCGGATTCGGTCGGACACGTCCAGACCCGTCGACTTGCGCAACTCCTGCAGCTCGCGGATCCGGTCTTTGGCCCAACCCTCGGCCTCCAGCTCGGGGGTCACCGTGCCGTCCAACACGACCAGACCGGTCCCATCGGGCAGCGCCGCCGTGAATTCCGGGTCGGCGGCAACCAGCCGAGAGCTGTACTCATCGGGTTGCAGTACCGCGGGACCCACGGTCAAGGTGCCATCCGGGTTGACGACGCCTTCTCCTGCCTTGACGGCTTTAATGGCGGCCTGCACGTCCTTGCCCAGCCGCGGCCCGGCCACTCGCGCGTTGACGGTGAGCTCAAACCGGCCATAGGTGTCGATCGCGTCGGTCAGTTCGACGCGCTTGACGTTGAGCTCGTCGGCGATCAGGTCGGTGAATCGCTCCAATCGCTGCGGGTTCTCCACCGCCACAGTCAGTTTCGGTAGCGGCAGGCGTACCCGCAGTTTCTTGGCCTTGCGCAGCGACGACGCGGCCGAGCACACTTCGCGGACCTGATCCATCGCGGCGACCAGGTCGGAATCCGCGGGCACGTCACCCGCTTGCGGCCAATCGGTCAGGTGTACCGAGCGCCCGGCGGTGAGACTACGCCAAATGATCTCGGTTACCGACGGAAGCAGTGGAGCGGCCAGCCTCGCGGTCACCTCCAGCACGGTGTGCAGGGTGTCGATAGCATCGACATCTTCCTCCCAGAACCGTGAACGTGACCGTCGCACATACCAATTCGTCAGCGCCTCGGTGAACTGGCGCAGGTGTTCGCAGGCGCGGGAGATATCGCAGACCTCCATCTCCGCGGTGAGGCCGTCACGCAGCGCAGCCAGCTTGGCCAGGATGTAGCGGTCCAGCATGTGCGTGGAATTCGTGCGCCAGGTGCCGACTTTCGGTGCGTAGAGGGCCAGAAAGCTGTAGGCATTCCACAGCGGCAGCTGGACTTGGCGCACGCCTTCACGGATGCCCTGCTCGGTGACGATCAGATTGCCCCCGCGCAGGATCGGCGAGGCCATCAGGAACCAGCGCATGGCATCGGAGCCGTCGCGGTCGAACACCTCGCTCACGTCAGGGTAGTTGCGCAGTGACTTACTCATCTTCTGGCCGTCGGAGCCGAGGACAATCCCATGCGCAACACACGTTTTGAATGCCGGCCGGTCGAAGAGCGCGGTGGCCAGCACATGCAGTGTGTAGAACCAGCCGCGCGTCTGCCCGATGTATTCGACGATGAAGTCACCGGGGTAGTGCGCGTCGACCTGCTTGTCAGGGTCGGCGCATTCGACTCCGTCGAACCAGTCGCGGTTCTCGAACGGATAGTGCACCTGGGCATAAGGCATCGAGCCCGAGTCGAACCACACGTCGAGCACGTCGGGAATCCGACGCATCGTGCTGCGACCGGTGGGGTCGTCGGGGTTGGGCCGGGTGAGCTCGTCGATGTAGGGCCGGTGCAAATTGGTGGGCCGCACCCCGAAGTCGCGCTCCAGCTCGTCGAGGCTTCCGTACACGTCGATGCGCGGGTAGGCCGGGTCGTCGGACTTCCAGACGGGAATCGGGGTGCCCCAGTAGCGGTTTCGCGAAATCGACCAATCACGGGCGCCCTGCAACCACTTCCCGAACTGACCGTCCTTGACGTGTTCGGGATACCAGGTGATCTGCTGGTTGAGTTCCACCATGCGGTCCCGGAATTCGGTGACGGTGACGAACCATGACGACACCGCTCGATAGATCAGCGGATTGCGGCACCGCCAGCAGTGCGGGTAGGGGTGCTCATACGTTTCGTGGCGGATCAGCAAAGCGCCGTTGGCCGCCGCCGGACCGCTCCGGTTCTTCAGGTCCCGGATGATCTGCGCGTTGGCGTCAAAGACGTGCTGCCCCTGATAATCCGGGACGGTGGTGTCGAAGCGGCCTTTGGAATCGACCGGAGTGACTGGCACGATGCCGACCTTGTCGGTAGTGGCCATGTCGTCTTCGCCGTAAGCCGGCGCCATGTGCACGATGCCGGTGCCGTCCTCGGTGGTCACGAAGTCGCCGCGCAACACCGCAAAAGCGTTGGGCGTGTCCATGAAGTACGGAAACGGTGGCAGGTAGTGCATGCCCAGCAGGTCGCCGCCGCTATACGTCCCAAGTACCTCGGGCTCTTCGCCGAGCTCACGCGCATAGGCGGCCAGCCTCGCCTCGGCCAGCACGAAACGATGATCCCCCGCCGCGACCTGCACATAGGTCATGCCAGGGTTGACGGCAACCGCCAGGTTCGACGGCAAAGTCCACGGTGTGGTCGTCCATATCAGCAGATAGGCGCCGTCCAAATCACCACCCACCACCTTGAAGCCAACGGTGACCGCCGGGTCTTGGCGACTTTGGTAGACGTCGTCGTCCATTCGCAGTTCGTGGTTGGACAGCGGTGTTTCGTCGCGCCAGCAGTAGGGCAGCACCCGGTAGCCCTCGTATGCCAGGCCCTTGTCCCATAGTTGTTTGAACGCCCAGATCACCGACTCCATGTAGGACAGATCAAGCGTCTTGTAGTCGTTGTCGAAGTCGACCCAGCGCGCCTGGCGGGTCACATACGCCTGCCACTCGTCGGTGTAGCGCAACACGGAAGCGCGGCAGGCGTCATTGAAGGCGGCGATCCCCATGGCGTCGATCTGCGATTTGTCGGTGATGCCCAGCTGACGCTCGACTTCGAGTTCGGCAGGCAGCCCGTGGGTATCCCAGCCGAAACGGCGCTCCACCTTGTAGCCGCGCATGGTGCGGTACCGCGGAACGATGTCTTTCACGTAGCCGGTGAGCAGGTGCCCGTAGTGCGGCAGCCCGTTGGCGAACGGCGGCCCGTCGTAGAAGACGTACTCCGGGGCGCCGTCGCGGTGGGCGATGCTGGCCTTGAAGGTGTCGTCGTGGGCCCAGTAATCGAGAACCTCGAGCTCGAGCGCCGGGAAGTCGGGCGCGCCGCCGGTCGGCTTCGGGTAAGCGTTGACGTCAGCGTTGTCGGTCACCTTTGCGTCGTCTCCTGTGGCCATCATGCTCAGGCCGGGGACGACGACGCGCTATGTGCGCGAGCGCCGCGGTACCACCCCGCTTGCCACGCTTCCGCGTGACCGCTCGAACGGCTGTGACGGGCCTACCCGTTCGGTTCTACTGAGCCAGCCTGGCTGTTCTTCCGAAGGCTCCCCGGTGATGGCCGGATCGATGCCGATACGTCGATTCTACGGGCCGCTGCAAATCACATACGGCCAACTCCAAGGGGCTACCTGGCCTCAGGGATAAACCTGCGGCCAGGTAGCCCCTTGGAGCCCTGATGGCTCGCTATCCATTTCGACTAAGCCTCGACTTCGAGCACACCGACCCGCCACAGCGCCGCGTACACGTGCCGCAGCGCAATGCTCAGCAAGCGAGTAGCGCCGTCCACCAGCGGGTCGCCGCCGCCGGAAGGCTGGGTGCCGGCCTTGCGCGTGACCTTCTTGGGCCCGGGGGCCTTAATTGTGTCAACGTCGCGCACCACCGTCAGTGTGCGGGCGGGCGCTACGGTTACCACTTCGTCGTACAGAGCTGCGGTCATGATCGCCTCCTAGACGGGCTTCAAGTGAGGACTAATTGGACTGACGTGTCCCATCCCGTTGGGGTTCCGATCCCAGAACGCTTGGCCGATAAGCCAGTTGGCGTTGTGACGACTCAGCGGAGAACGTCGTGCCGGAGATCGGATCGGGACGAAACATGGCTCGGACTTCGGTCCGGACTATCGCTAGAACTCATAGGTCCCTCACCTCCTCGCAGGTCACGACGCATGCGGTTGTTCGCACACGATCGATGCGCAGCTGAGGAGCAGAAACCCGACGACCGTCGGAGATCCGCACCCCTCTCGTCAGAGCTTCGACACCACACGACGTGTCCGGTATCCCGGAAGCCACCTGGGCTCAACCCTTAAGCCGGGAGGAGCTGTCCTGACCCGGGGCGTCTTTCGACGTTCGGGGTCAGTGGCCTGTATTCGTGTAGACGCCTCACCTAACGAGGTGCTTACCCGACCGATAATGCACGACGGGTCTGACAGGGTCAACTTCCTCTGCGCGTGTGCCTGAACCTTTACGCTTTTATCGGGCACGCACACAGGTTTCAGCCAGGTTCAGGCCGATGACCTGGGGATATGGTTCGGCACCGTCAACACCGGCCGTTCACTTTGTGTTTGCCGGCGCTTCTTTAGCCAGCGGCCCGCGGGCGCAGTCCGTCAAACACCAGCGCAACGACGAAGTCGGCGACCTGAGCCGCGGTGACGTCGTCGGTGCTCAGCCGGTGCGCCAACTGCCCGACCAGGGCCGCCACGACCTCGCCGCGCTCTTGGGACTCGATGATCAAGTTTTCGATGTCGTCGATGAACCGCTCGTAGATCCCGCCGTGCCAAACGAGCTAGGCGAGCAGGTAATCGGCCAAGACGGGGCGTGCCATTGCCTCCTCGAAGCGGGTGAAACTCCACGGCCACGCGGCGGGTATCCCGCGTTCATCGAGATACCAGCTGTGACAGCCGGTGACCCACACCGTTTTCTTTGCTGCTTCCACACGCTGCGCCTCGAAGCGGGCCGTCGCGTCGCGGCTGGCGCTGATCTGCCGGCACTCTCCGCCCCGCAGCAGCTCGATGAGCTGCAGCAGGTATGCGAACTGGGCTTCGGCCACGTCGATCAACGAGAAGTTGCCGACCGGCCCATTCGGTCCGTTGAGCAAGAAGAGGTTGGGAAAGTCGGGGACCGTGACCGACAGGTACGCGAACGGTCGCTGCCCCCAGATGTCGTCGAGACGCACGCCGTCGCGGCCGATCACCTCGATCGGGCGCAGGAAGCGATCGACCCGGAAACCGGTGGCAAGCACCAGCACGTCGAGTCGATGCAGCTCGCCGTCGGCGGTGCGCACCCCGTCGGCTTCGACTCGGTCGATGCGCTCAGTGACCAGGCGGGCATTGGGCCGCTGGATGGCGTCGTAGAAGTTCGGGGAGATGATCAGCCGCTTGCAGCCTGCCCGGTAGTCGGGCCGCAGCTTCTCCCGCAGCTCCGGATCGCTCACCGTGTCCTCGAGGTTGGCGCGGGCCGCCTTCTCCAGCGTCTGCAGCGCAGGCGAGTCGGCGTCGACCACCGCGTTGGCGAAACTCTGGATAAAGCCGGTGTTCAGGTCGGTGCGCAGCTTGGTCATCAGCCCCCGGTCAGCCCGGTAATGCGCTCGATCCGCATCGCTGATCGGCGGGTTATCCACCGGCAGAATCCACTGCGGGGTGCGCTGGAACAAGTGCAATTCCCCAACCCGATCGGTGAGGGCGCCGGTGATCTGTACCGCCGAGGAACCGGTGCCGATCACGCCGATCCGGGCAGCTTCCAGCGGCACGCTGTGGTCCCATCGGGCGCTGTGGAATTTGTTACCGACGAAGTCTTCGAGCCCGCCGATGTCGGGGTAGCGCGGGTGGTGCAGGACGCCGGTGGCGGCGATCACGACGTCGGCCTCGTCGCGTTCACCAGTGGATGTCTCGAGGCTCCAACGACTTCCGTCATGCTCGAGGCGACGCACCTCGTTGCCATAGCGGATCAATTGATCGATGCCGTAGCGGCTGGCGACGTTTTGGAAGTAGGCAAGGATCTCGGGTCCGGGCGCAAACGCGTGGCTCCACTCCGGGTTCGGAGCGAAGGTATAGGTGTACAGGTGCGACGGGACGTCGCAGGCGATACCGGGGTACGTGTTCTCCCGCCATGTGCCGCCCAGCCGGTCGGCCTTCTCGTAGACGGTGACATCGGTGTAGCCGGCCTCGCGGAGCTTGATGGCGGAAAGAATCCCGGCCATCCCTGCGCCGATGACGGCGAAGCGGAGGTCAGGCATCTACTTGGCGGGGACGTAGCCCGTCGAGGACCAGGGACACGACGAAGTCGGCTACCTGGGCTGCGCTGACGTCGTCGTCGGTGCTCAGCCGCCGATGTGCCAACTGGCCGACCAGCGCCGCCAGCGTGTATGCCACCATCCTGGGCGGGGCAGCCACGACCTCACCGCGCTCCTGGGAGGCGACGATGAAGGTTTCGATGTCATCGATGAACCGCTCGTAGATACCCCCGAGGTGCTTTTCGAACCGGTAGCCAAGCGCGTAGGCATCCCGGAAGAGCAATTTGACGGTGGCTTTGTCGGCTTCGAAGAACTCGAACGTCGCCTGCACCGCAGCCCGAAACTGTGCCTCTCCCCCGGCGTCTTCGGCCTCCGGCGCGCCCAGCGCTGCCAGCGTCGCCCCGACATGCTTGCGCAGGGCCCCCTCCTCGACCGCCATCAACGCGTGAAACAGCTCGTCCTTGGAGTCGAAATACCAATAGACCGAGCCGTAGGCCAGGCCCGCCTGCTTGGCGATGTCCGCAATTGTCGTCGCGTGAAAACCCTTGCGCGCGAACACTTCTTTGGCGGCCGCCATGATCTCGTCGCGCCGCTGCGACTTGTCCTCGTCGCTCACCGCCCGGCGTCGCCGGGTGCTGGTGCTCACCTCTCAACCAGGCTCTCGAGCCGCCCGATGGTGTCGATGAACTCCTCGACCATGTCGAGCACCACCGCGCGCGTCGGCCGAACCCGGTCGAGGGAGCCGACCACCTGACCGACGAAGTAGGTGGCCAGCTCACGAGCCTTGGCACCTGGGTGAGCGGCCGCCTGGTTGATACGCACCTGCGGCTCAGTGATCAGCGCGGTCTGCAACGGCATTCCGAGCGGGGCGGGGTTTTCCGGCTGTTCCCATTCGTCGGTCCAGGCCGTGCGCAGCATCCGCGCCGGCTTGCCGGTCATCGAGCGCGACCGGACCGTGTCCGAGGAGCTGGCGGCTAAAAACTTGTCCTTGACCACCGGGGGCGTCTCGGCTTCTTCGGTGGTCAGCCACACCGACCCGCACCACACACCCTCAGCCCCCAGGGCCAGGGCCGCGGCGATCTGGCGACCGCGGGCGATCCCGCCGGCGGCCAGTACGGGGACCGGTGCGACCGCGTCCACCACCTCGGGGACCAGGACCATGGTTGCCACCTCGCCGGTATGGCCGCCGGCCTCGGTGCCCTGCGCGACGATCAGGTCGACGCCCGCGGCCGCGTGCCGCTGCGCGTGCCGCGTGGTGCCGGCCAGGGCGGCCACGAGCACGTCGTGGTTGTGGGCACGTTCGACGAGGTCCGCCGGCGGCGGGCCCAGGGCGCTGGCGATCAGTCGAATGTCGTGGGCGAAGGCCACGTCGAGCAGCGGCTCGTAGCCCTTGGGCGAGATGTTGAGCCCGCCGGCGGATGCGCGCATTTCCTCGGCGGGTGCCGTGATGCCGTAGCGAATCAGCAAGTCGTCGACGAATGCGCGGTGCTCCTCGGGCAGCAGCGCCCGGGCCTGTTTGGCGTCGATCCCGCCTTGCTCGGCGCCGACGTACTTGGGCGGCAACAGCAAGTCGACCCCGTAGGGCTTTCCCCTGGTCTGCTCCTCGATCCAGGTCAGCTCGTTCTCTAGCCGCTTGGGGCTGTGCGCGACAGCGCCGAGAATCCCGAATCCGCCGGCGTTGGTCACCGCGGCCACCACGTCACGGCAGTGGCTGAAGGCGCATATCGGGAAGTCAACGCCGAGCATTTCGGCGACTCTGGTTCGCATTCGCACGACGCTAAAAGTTATTGATTGATATGTCAATCGATTACGGTAGCCTGCGATTTATGCCTGAGCCACTGCCGGACCAACAGCAGCACCAGCGCCGCCAGGCGGTGCGCCACCTGATGCTGAACACACCGTTCATCGGCGGGCTCGGGGTCGTGTTTGAGCGCTACGAGCCCGACGACGTCACCATTCGGCTCCCGTTCCGGAGGACCTCACCAACGACGGCACGTACTTTCACGGCGGGGTGATCACGTCGGTGATGGACACCGCCGGTGCGGCCGCCCCTGGTCGAACCATGATTTCGACAAGGGCATGCGCGCCTCCACCGTCGCGATGAGCATTCAGTACACCGGCGCCGCCAAGCGCTGCGACCTGGTGTGTCATGCCCGCACCGTCCGGCGCCGCAAGGAACTCGCCTTCACCGAGATCACGGCGACCGATGCCGACGAGAACGTCGTCGCGCACCCCGTGCAGACTTACCGGATCGTCTGAGATCTACGGCGACTGGCCGTCCGGCGGCCAGCTGGACACGCCCTCCTCTAACGGGACCTTGAGGCTGTGCAGAATCGACGCGACCATTCGCCACGCGCTGATGGCGGTTACGAGTTCGATGAGAACCGTTTTGTCGCTTTGCAATTCACGTTCGCAGGCCGTCCAGCTCTCAGCACTGACCGCACCGTCGCGCACCACATCGTCGGTGGCCGCCAGCACCGCACGCTCGGTGGCGCCGAAGCCGTCGTAACGCTGCCAATCGCGCACGCCGAGCAGATCATCGGCCGTCACACCCAGCCCGGTAGCGACCCGCCAGTGTTGCGTCCATTCGTAGTCGCAGGCGGTGAGCCAGCCGATCCGCATGATCACCAGCTCGCGCAACCGTGGGTCGAGGGAACCGTGCCACAGCATGGTGGCCAGCAGGTCGTTGACGGCGCGCGCCAGCTGCGGATGGTTCAACAACACTTGGAAGATGCTCAGTTCGGCCATGTAGTTGGGCACGGCCGCTTCGTCGGCGGCGGCTTTGGCCTCGTCGAGCGGCAGTTTGGGCACGCGCGCTGTTGTCATCAGATCCGCGGCGTGGAAACCCCTGGCTTTAGGCGGGGAAGAAAACGCCGCTTCCCTCCTCTCGCCAGGTTGTCGGTGGTCCCGCTTAGGTTGTTGACATGTCCAGGTTTCGGTTGCTCCCCAGCCCCGAGCAGGCGGCAGCATTGGCCGAACACTGTCGCCACGCCCGGTTTGTGTGGAATCTGGCTGTCGAGCAGCAGCAGCACTGGCAAACAGGCCGCCAGGCGCCCGGCTACAACGAGCAGTGTGCCCAGTTGACTGCGGCCCGCGCCGAATACGACTGGCTGGCAGCCGGGTCGCAGACTGTGCAGCAGCTGGGGGCACCTCCCGCTTGCGGGGGAGCGTTGCGGGACTTCGCGCAGGCGATGCGAAACTTTTTCAACGGCACCCACCGTCGCCCGACGTGGCGTGAGGCCGGCAAGCATGAAGGATTCCGGCAGGTCGGATTCAAACCGCGCCACATCAAGCGGCTGAGCCGCCGCTATGGCCAGGTATGGATACCGAAGGTCGGTTGGGTGCGGTTCCGCTGGACGCGCAACTTGGCCAACACCGTGAAGTCTTATCGAGTCACTTTGGATCGATCGGGGCGGTGGCACATCGCTTTTGCTGTTGTCCCCGACTCTGTCCCGGGACCCGGTGATGGCAGCGTCGTGGGTGTTGATCGGGGCGTGGCGGTATCGGTTGCGCTGTCCAACGGGGAGCTGCTGCGCGTTCCTGGCCTTGGTGCTGGTGAAACCAAGCGACTCCAAAGATTGCAGCGGCGTCTGGCCCGAGCACGACGCGGGTCTAACCGGCGAGCACGAACGAAGCTGGCCATTGCCAGGTTGCGTGCCCGCGAAACCGATCGCCGCCGCGACTGGGTGGAAAAGACCACCACCGATGTGGCGCGCCGCTTCGACACCATCCGCGTCGAGGACTTGAAAGTGCGTGCCATGACCCGCTCGGCGCGCGGTAGTCGTGAATGCCCGGGCACCAACGTCACGCAGAAACGGGGCCTCAACCGTGAGATCAGCCGCCAAAGGTGGGGACTGCTTGTTGCCCGGTTGAAGCATAAGGCTCTGGGGCGGCTTGAACTCGTTCCAGCAGCCTACACGTCGCAACGATGCTCCCACTGTGGGCATGTGGCGCCAGCAAACCGCAAGAGCCAAGCGGTTTTCCAGTGCGTCGCCTGCGGTGCGGGCCCGTGCAATGCGGACGTCAACGCCGCACGCAACATCGCCGCCGGACGGGCGGTGACAGCACGGGGAGACCTCGGCGCTAGCCGGTCTACGAACCGTGAACCTCAACTCTGCTCTCCTGCTGCATAGGCGACGGGGTTGGAATCCACCGGCTTAAGCCGGTGGAGGACGTCAAGGTGTGAGCACTCCGTGTACTGGCGGGACACCGTCGCGTTCACCGGCCATGGTAGCCAGCAGTTCCTCGGCGTCTTCGAGGCCCACGCGGCGGCGCGGCAGGCTTTCGAACGGGTAACGACCGGAGATCAATAGATCAAGTGCGGCGCGGTAGGCGATGACATCTACACCGAGTGCGCCGATGACGCGTAGCTCCTTGAATACCACCATGTCGGGCGAAAACCCCGGAGCGCCAGTGCTGAAACCTCGGGTGCCGGCGACAACGACGGTCCCGGCGGGACGTGCCAGCGCGATTGCCTGCGCGAAAGCGGTTGGTGCCTTGGCGGTTACGTCGACGACCACGTCCGCCAGTCCACCGGTGCCCTTTTTTAGGGCGGCGACCGGATCCTCGACGGCGACGTCGACTGCGAGGTCGGCGCCGAACCTCGACGCCAGCGCCAACCGATCGGCGTCGCGAGGACCCAGCCCGGTCACCATCACGAACCCGGCACCGGCCTCTTTCGCGGCCGCGGCCGCGCACAACCCCCGAATTCCCGGGCCGAGCACCGCGACGACGTCGCCCGGACCGGTGCCAGGAACCGTTACGCCCCAGCGTATTCCGGCTCCGAGCGGGTTGAACAAGGTCGCCACCACCGGGTCGAGGTCAGTCGGCACGGGCAACACCATCGAGTCGGGCGCCAGATACTGGTATTCGGCATAGCCGCCCCACAGCGCGGGCGCGCGGTCGACGGGGATGAACCCGTACATGTCGGCGAGGCCGTGACGTTTGCAACGGCGGTACTCGCCGGCCAGGCAGTTTTCGCAATCCCGACACGACTGGAATACCTCGACGGCTACCCGGTCGCCGGCGGCCACGCCCCAACGCTGTGCCACGCGTGGCCCGATGGCCTCGACCGTCCCGACCGTCTCGTGACCGGGAACAAAGGCGAATCCGCCGGCAAGCTCGCCGGTGTACTGCTCATGGTCGGTCCCACACAGTCCGCAAGCCGCGACCCGCACCAGCGCGTCGTCGTCCCCGACGTTAGGCACCGGGAACTCCCGGATGACCAGCCTGCGCGGAGCCTCCAACACCAAAGCCCGCGCCGCCGCGCCGTCCGACATACCGGCACATTATGGGTTGTCGACTGATGAATCAATCGCCAATCCAACCTGCTAGCGGGCAAGCCCACCTCTGCAGAACCGGCCGATTGAGAAAACAGGTTGTAACGGCGCCTGATTCGCGGTAATGGCTAGGCGTCTAAGGGAGCGAACTGACCGTGTCGGTACTGCTCGACATACGCCGCTCGCCTGATCTTCCCACTGGTGGTGATCGGAATCGAACCAGGCGGCACCACAACCAGATCCGCGACGCAAAGACCGTGCGAGTCCAAGATCGCCGAGGTGACTTCACGCATGACGGCGACGAGCTTATCCATCGCGTTCTGCTGGGAGTCGCCACGGTTCTTGAATTCGACGATGGCGACGAGCTTTTCGGTCTCCTTATACAGGAATTGCTATCGCCGCGCACCGGCCCCGCATTACATCCTGGATCTTCGCCTCGCGTCGTCAGGAGAGCAGCGGCTGCCGTTCCACCGCGACATGGGTTTATTTCTGGGAATTCGCGGACCGATACTGAGCGGATTTCGCGACATTGTCGCCGTACACCCAAATCTCGCCCGTCGTACCCTCCGGACATGCCGACCCACACCCGTGGCCGTACCGAAGTGCACGATTTCTGGTGGCTGACCCGGTGCACCGGTCGCCACGCACACCGTTGCCTTTGACAATCCGCACCATCGGTAACTGCGGCACCCCATAACTGACCAGCGCCGTCCCGCCGCTGCGGCACCGCTTCGCACGGCCCGCGGCCAATTCGAAGGATGTGTCGCTGCCCCGTAGATGCCGAAGATATGGCTGACGAGGAACTGGCCGTAGCCAGATGTTCTGGAGCGCAACGTCCCCGGCAGTACACAGCTCCTGGTAGCCTGGCGTGCCACAGCCGCTCGGTCGTGGCCCAGCCTCCACGTCACGTTTGCGAAGGCAAGTGGGGGAATTTGGCAGCAACCTCCGGGGGCAACAGTCGAGCGAGGAAGGATCGCCGTGGAGTCCGACATCTTCACGCTAACGGAGGCAAAGCTGATTCCGGGGCCGCCGCTTCCCCTTGTGATAGAGCCGGCCAGAGAGGAGATCGACGCGGTGGCGTGGGCGACGGCGCACCGCCGCCCGATCCACGAGCTTTTGTTACGCCACGGCGGCATCCTGTTCCGCGGGTTTACCGGCGCGTCGGTCGAGACGTTCCGCAACTTCATCGCGGCGGTGTCCGGCGAGCCCCTCCCCTACATGGAGGGCACGTCGCCTCGGCATGAGGTGGGCGACCACGTCTACACCTCGACCGACTACCCCCCACACCAGCAGATCCCCCTGCATAACGAGCTGTCCTACAGCAACAACTGGCCGCTACGCCTCTTCTTCCACTGCGTAGTGCCGCCGGCCAGCGGAGGCGCCACTCCGGTGGCCGACTCCCGCAACGTGTACCAGCGGATCTCGCCAGCACTGCGGGAACGCCTCGAGGAACGGGATTACCTCTACGTACGGCACTTCAGCCCCGACATCGGCCTCAGTTGGCAGAAAGCGTTCCAGACCGACGACCGCACTGCCGTCGAACGCTATTGCGCCGACAACGACATCGAAATTACCTGGGGCGCGGACGAGGAGCTCACCACCCGGCAGCGGCGACCGGTGTCCGAGGCACATCCGGAAACCGGGGAGATGACCTGGTTTAACCACCTCACGTTCTTCAATGTGTCCACGTTGGACCCGATGGTGGCCGAGGCACTGCTGTTGATGGGCAAGGAGAACCTGCCGAACAACACCTACTACGGCGACGGCGCGGAGATCGAGCCGGAGGCACTCGACGAGCTTCGCGCCGCCTACGACGCGGAGGCCGTGGTCATACCGTGGCAAGAGGGCGACATCATGATGCTCGACAACATGCTCGTCTCCCACGGTCGGGAGCCATACAAGCCGCCTCGGCAGATTGTGGTCGGGATGGCTGAGCCATGGTCCCGATTTGGGAGTAACGGACGATAGCGTCGGTGCCTATATCGGTGGACAGCGCATCGAGCCTGAAGTGAAAGGCTAGGATCCGCGATGAAATTTGTGCTGGCAAGCTATGGGAGTCGCGGCGATGTCGAGCCCTGCGCCGCCGTCGGTCGTGAACTCTTTGGCGTGTGGGCGTGTTCCTTGCCAGACGCCGCAATGCCGGGGAGCATTGTCGCGTGAACCGGATCAAGGCGGTGCAGCAGGCGCTCGACGGGCGGGCAAGTCGCGTCTACCTCGAGATCGGCGTTTCCCGCGGAACGACATTCCGGCGTATTACCGCCGACGAGAAGATCGCCGTCGACCCGGCACTCAAGCTTTCGGCGCGATCCCGCAGGCTCGCCGACGCCAAGGCGAGCGCCACCCACTACTTCGAGACGACCAGCGACGCCTTCTTCGCGAACGAGACCGGCTTCCTCGAGCAGCACAGCATTGACGTCGCCCTAATCGATGGGCTCCACACCTATAAGCACGTCGCTCGCGACGTCGAGAACACCCTGCGCTACCTGCGGGACGACGGCGTCATCGTCCTACACGACTGCAACCCCGCAAACGCCTCGATCGCCTCCCCGCGTAGCACCGCTGGTGGAACCTCCTCTGGGTCACGAGACCTCTGTGGAGCGGCGACGTCTGGAAGGCGATGGTGCAGCTGCGCAGCACCCGGCACGACCTGCGAATCGCGGTGCTGAACTGCGATCACGGCGTCGGCGTCGTACGAAAGGGATCTCCGGAATCGCGATTGACCTATTCGCCGACGCAGATCGAGGCGCTCGATTATGCGGATCTCGCCGCCGACCGCGACCGCTTGCTTAACTTGAAGCCGCCGGCGTATCTCGGCGAATTTCTCGTGTCAGAGCGCCGAACCTCGCCCGAGTTCTGAATAAATCGCTACCCGATTGCCCTGCATCACCGCCAATCGGGCGAAACCCTCGGAGCAGGCGTTGCTTGACCCCATGGAAACCTTGGGCGGCAGGCCGGCTTCTTCTCCGACGGCGAGCGGTTCAACACGCCGTCAGACAAGAAACCCAGATCTCCGGTTCGCAGCCACGGCTCTTCGGGTGTGCCCGCCGAAGGAGCGACAAGCTTCGCACGGAGCTCTCGAGTGGGTGACCGCGCCCCTTCATCGAGATGTGCGCTGCTCGATCTTGTTCCCGTCACCTCGCCGAAGCCGGTCGCATCCCCGCGGTTGATGGCTTTCTTGACTTTTTGCACGCGCGCCACCTGCTCCGCCGTGTAGCCGATGACTAGCGCGACCCCGCCGAGCAGGATGACCACCCCGGCCAGCCACAGCAGGCCGTAGGTGTAGCCGTGGTCCAGCGCGTGCAACTGGGCGTCGTTCATGAACTTCACCGGCCCGCTGGTACCGCCCAGCTGCAGCGTTCGCGACGTGATGATGGTCTGGACGAAGGCCAGAACCACCGGCCCGGCGAGGCTCTGCAGCATGAGCGCGATCGCGGATGTGGGCCCGATGCGGTCGAAGCCGACGCTGGCGACCAGCGATAGCATGAGCGGGACGTTGATCATCCCGAGACCGAGAGCGCCGACGACGATCGGCAGCACCAGGTTCGGGAAGTACGGGACGCCGCGGTGCAGCGTCGAGCCGTACAGCAGCGCGCCTAGCACCAAGGTTCCGCCGGCGATCACCACCAACCGCGGTGGGAACCACGTCACCAGCCGCGACGATGCACCCACCCCGATGGCCAACGCGATGGCGAACGGGATGAAGGCGACGCCCGCGCGCAGCGGACTGTAGCCCATGATGGTCTGCACATACAGTGCGACCAGCCAGCACAGGGTGAACCTCACCCCGGTGACAAGGAACATGGCCGCGAACGTGGCCAGCCGGTTGCGGTCGAAGAATAGGTTGAACGGCACGACGGGATTCTCCGCCGTGCGCTCCACCACGGCGAACACCACGAAAGCGGTCAGCGCCACCACACCTGAACCGATCGTGGTGGCCGATAGCCAACCCTTCTCCGGCCCCATCGACAAACCGAAAACCGCAGCGGTACACATCGACGTGGCCAGCACAGCCCCGGTGGCGTCGAGCTTCATCCGCTCCTGCTGGGTTTCCCGCAGCGCGGTGCGGGCAAGGTAAAGCACCACCAGCCCGATCGGCACGTTCACCAAAAACGCTAGCCGCCACGACACTTCGGTGAGCGTCCCGCCTACCACCAGGCCCATCACCGAGCCGACAGCGCCCATCGCGCTCAGTATCGCGGTCGCAGCGTTGCGTACCGGCCCCTTCGGGAACGTGGTGGCCACCAGCGCAAAACCGGTCGGTGCGACGATCGCGGCAGCCACGCCCCACAGCAGTCGGGCCAGAACGAGGGTGCCCTCATCCCAGGCGATGCCGCACATGGCCGAGGCGATGGTGAACAGCGCGGCCCCGATGATGAAGGTGCGCTTGCGCCCGATGGTGTCGCCCAGGCGGCCGCCCAGCAGCATCAGCCCACCAAAGGTCAGCAGGTAGGCGGTGATCACCAAACTCCGCCCGGCGTTCGACAGGCCCAGCTCGTTTTGGATCTTGGGAAGCGCGACGATCGCGATGGTGCCGTCCATCATCGCGACCATCTGCATGCCGCCGAGCGCGATAACCGCGGCGATGTACCGGCGAGGCGGTAGCCATTTCGGGAAAGATCGGTTTGAGCCGGTTACCGCGGTTTGTTGGATGGGCATGGGGACTGCTGGCTCCGCGCGTTGTGTCGTCCAGTGAGGTCGTGAACGCTCTTCATCGTTAAGAGCCGTCATAGCAGGGAACCCTATAATAAACGTGTGCTGCGCGACGGTCGTTCCGTGTTGAACCATAAGTACTGCCGTGTGCGCAAGCCGGCCGCCTCTTAGCAGGCGTCGGCGAAAATGTCCTCGATGCGTTGTGGAACGAGCGGGTAGTTCCATTCGCCGCGCATGTCGTGCCAACGCAACGCGCGTTGCTCGAGGCCTTTTATCTCCTGGTCGGTGATCTGGATGTTGTTGGGGTGCCTGTGGGTGTCCAACTAGGCGTGCACGGTCACCGACCGTCCGCTCTCCGAGTACGGCCTTGAGTCACTGGGCACCCCCGAACTAGTGGTGTGTCCTGGATTTAGCTGACTCTTTCGAGGGCGATGCGTCCGCGGGCGACTTTGGCGAGGATGGATTCGGCGGTTGCTGTCCACACATAGGGTCGCGGGGCATCATTGTGTGAGTCGATGTATTCCTGGATCGAGGCGATCAGGTCGGGAACGGAATGAAATGCCCCGCGCCGCAATGCTTTGTCGGTCAATTCGCGGAACCAGCGTTCGGCCAGGTTCAACCAGGATGAGGATGTCGGGGTGAAATGCCGGTGGAACCGAGGATGATTGTCCAGCCACTTGCCGACGTCTTGGTGTTTGTGGGTGGCGTAGTTGTCGCAGATCAGGTGGATCGCCAGATCTTCGGGCACCTCGCGGTCGATGGTCTTGAGGAACTTCAGCCACTCCTGATGCCGGTGGCGCGGCATGCATTGCCCGATCACCGTGCCGGTCAACACGTCCAGTGCAGCGAACAAGGTGGTGGTGCCGTGCCGTTTGTAGTCGTGGGTCATCGTCTCGCCTCGCCCCTTGACCATCGGCAGCGACGCCTGCGTGCGGTCTAATGCCTGCACCGAGGACTTCTCGTCGGCGCATAGCACGATCGCCTTCTCGGGCGGGTTCATATACAGCCCGACGACATCGACCAGTTTCTCCTCGAAACGCGGGTCGTTGGACAGTTTGAACGTCTTCACCCGATGTGGTTTTAGCCCCCGCGCGTGCCACACCAGCTGCACCGTCGACTTCGACACCCCTGCCGCCGCAGCCATCGTCCTACAGCTCCAGTGAGTTTCACCCTTGGGTCGGTAGTTCTGTGTCAGATCGATGATCTCGTCGATCTTGGATTGCGGGATCGATGGTTTGCGGCCACGACCCTTGCGCACCTGACCCAGCTTCGCCAAACCCTCCTCGCTGAACCGATCCCGCCAGCCCTTCACCGACGCCGGCGACACCGACAATGACCGCCCGATCGCCGTGTTGGCCACACCGTCAGCGGCCATCAGCAGCGCCTTGGCCCGCACCACCTCCCGATGCGCGCCCGACTGCGAGCGAGCCAACGACTCCAGCACCTCACGTTGTCCTGCCGACATCTCCAACGCAGGCACAGGTTGTCTCATGCCGAAATCATATCGAACCTATAGCCACTTTATTGCAGGACACACCACTAGGTACCTATATCGAGACCGAGACGGGAACAGCCTTGCGGGCATTCTTGCGGCGCGGCTCGACTTCCCGGCGCAGCGTTTTGGTGGCGCTGTCCATCCAAGCCGATACCGCGGCCGCAACCAGGCCGGGACAACCACCGCGACTTTGCCTTGGTCGACGAGTTGTGGTGCGGCCCAGATTACGTGCACCACCGCGGCATGGTGATGCAGGTTGTGCAGATCAGCGGCCGCGAGGAACGCATCGGTGCCCGAGGCTATCCAGTGTGTCACCGCTTGGCTGCGGCGCGGGCGGCCATCACGAATCACCCGCCACCCAGCGGGCCTTCGGAGTCAAAGCGACGGCCACCATCCAGCGCAAGGGTCACCACCCCGGCATATCGAGGGCTACCACCAACAAGGCGACCATCCCGGCATGTTGGTAGGGACTGACCACCCGCTACGCGATCTCGATTCTATGGGAGCAACAGTCGATCTCAGCTTTGCGGTTTTGGCTTGCGACGGTTTGACTTTGCCGCCCTATCGCATCAACGTCCGAATTTATGTCATCCTTGCTTGCATAACCAGTCTTTGCGGCATGTGGCCCTCTAAGGAAGACAGCGCAGATGACAGGGAGGCACGCTGGATGCGCGTCGAGATCTGTGTAGCCAAGCGTGTTGTCGTTGGCGGTCTCCCGGGCCTTCTGCCTTCTCTTGTGGATAAGGTTGGGTAGTTGGCTTTAGGGAAGGGCGGTCGATGAGCAAGCGTGAGGTGCCTTTCGTCTCGGACTATCTTGGGTCGCTACGTGGACTTCAAAGGCAGGGCCGAGAGCCGTATCGTCACCAAGCTCGGAAAAAGGATAGAGAAGGTTTCCTTGATCGCCTGGACTTTTCCAGATGGCCGAAAACATCCTCGACGGTTGGGCTGCATTGTCGGTGACCAATCTGCGGGATGCGAGAAGGACGCGGCGCGAGATTCTGCGCCACCTGTGGCTGCGCGGGCATCTGAGCGTGGAGGGATCAAGCAGCCCCAAACAAATGGTGCAGCTCGCCACCGCCGCCCAAGGCGCCCGCCTGGTCGGGGAGATCGGGTTCAACTGCGGTCTGTCCAGCCACGCTTTTCTGGGAGTTGGCACCCGCCTGGTTTCCTTCGACCTCGGTGAGCACCGCTACACCCAGGCGGCCAAGACGTTGATCGACCAGAAGTTTCCCGGTCGGCACACCCTGATTTACGGCGACTCCCGCGAAACGGTGCCCGAATTCGCCCACCAAAATCCCGACCTGCGCTTCGATCTGGTGTTCATCGATGGCGGCCACGACTACCACATCGCCAGGGCCGACATCATCAACATGAAACCACTGTGCACCGATCGCACGGTGGTCATCATGGACGACCTCGTTCCCAGAATGTCCTACGGCATCGGACCCACCCGAGCCTGGACCGAGGCCATCGAAGAGGGCAGCGTGCGCCACGACGAGCTGTTCGGCGATGGCCGGAAGCGGGCCTGGGCCGTCGGACGGTATCTGTGACGTAACGCATCCTTATCGCGTGGGTAGCTCACCTCGCGGTTTCCTTTCTGCCACCGCAAGACCGCTAAATGGTACAGCCGACACCCTGGGGCGACTGCGACTGCCCTTCCTTAGAGACCCGCGTGCGTACGACGAGTGCCGACGGTAGGTGACGCAAGGTGAGTTTGAGCAGTACGACGGAAGAAACTGCTCAGGATTCGACCGGAGCCGACACGGTCATCCGCCGTCAGCGGCCCAGCATCTGAAGCGCACTCGATTGAGCTTCACCGAGCGCCCAATAGAAGAGTCAAGACGATGTGCTCCGAGATCGCAATGAACAGGCTTGGTTTGTGCCCACTTCCCTTCGTGGGAGGGATTGCACGATGCCGAGCAAGTACGACGAGAATGTCAGGCCCACGGGCGCAGGGCCTGTTCGTAACCGCGTCGATGACCACGACAGCGAGGCAGTGCCAAAGCGCGATTTCCGTCCCAGTTGGGGACGGCCG
The DNA here is from genome assembly GCA_963784665.1 of uncultured Actinomycetota bacterium. Classification (GTDB taxonomy): domain Bacteria; phylum Actinomycetota; class Actinomycetes; order Mycobacteriales; family Mycobacteriaceae; genus Mycobacterium. The sequence goes on along the minus strand of CAWASA010000005.1, from coordinate 167,207 downwards.
CGGAGACGCTTTGCCGGCGGGTCGATAATCCGCAGGCAAGTCGGCCACGGTCAGTCGTTGTTATGCAATCATGGCACCCGGGGCGGCCTACAGTTGCGATTTGCTGCGTCGACCACCGCGTTGGCCAGCGGCGGACCCGCCGTGGATCCGAGCTCTTTTGCGTCGGTCAAGACCAACAGGACGTTGTCTGATCCGTTGTCATTAAACGCCTCGGCCAGCTCTCGGGACGCGATGACACGGCGTCGTCCGGCAGGACGCCTGCCTCCCGCGCGACTGCAACCCCGCATACGCCTCGATCGCCTGCACCGCGACGCCATACGCCGACTTTCGTACGCAGAACCACTGGTGGCACTACGCGTGGGGCGGCGACGTCTGGAAGGCGATCATCCAGCTGCGCAGCACCCGGCACGGCCTGCGAATCGCTGAACTGCGATCACGGCGTCGGGATCGTGCGAAAGGGATTTCCGGAATCACGATTGTCTTACTCCGCCGTGCAGATCGAGGCGCTCAACTACGCGGATCTCGCCGGTGATCGCGACCGCTTGCTTAACTTGAAGCCGCCCGCGTATCTCGGCGAATTTCTCGCGTCAAAGCGTCGAATCTTCCCAAAGTTCTGAATAAATGGCTGAATTGTTCGCGCTATCTTGACGAGACCTTATGGTAGACTACGCGCGTGATTGAAGCGCTCGGAATAGCGATGGTGAAAATTGAGGCCGATGTCATTGAGGCATTCGTTCGACATAACTTGGGCTTCATAGACGCGTTGGTCATCGTCGATAACGACTCGATCGATGGTACTCGTGAAATTCTCGTGGAGCTACAGCAAGAGGGACTACCCATAATTCTGTTCGACGATCCAGTGGTGGGTCACTTTCAAGGGCAAATAGTGACTGCGGTATATCGCAAGGTGGTACCGAAGTTCAAGCCGCGCTTTGTGTTCTTGTTAGATGCCGATGAATTTATCGTGACATCGTCGCGAGAAGCGTTGTACGTTCAATTACGCGCAATGCGTCCTGGTACAATAGCACAATATTGCTGGCGCACCTACATCCCCGCACCCACGGGTCCGGAAGGCGATGTGTCAGATCCATTACGGAGTATCACTCACCGAAAGGTGGTTGAGTACCCTTGGTGGAAGCCGATCATCGTGAGCAAGCCCAAGATCGATATGAAACTGAAGATCGTGCACGGCAACCACGGCGTTAGGTATGCAGGCAGATCACTGCGCAAGGTGAAGTTACGGGATGTCGTAATCGCTCACTTTCCGGTGCGAAGCGTCGATCAGATCACAGGCAAGGTCTTGGTCGGCTGGATCGCCATGTTGGAGCGAAATCGATATCGGTTGTACGTTGGGTTAGGGAGTCAGTGGAAAGCGCTGTACGAACGCATCATCGGCGGGGCAGTGCTTACGACTGAGGACTTGACGCGCGAAGCGCTCAGATATGCGCAACTCCCTGGGGCCGAACTCAAGTGGCCACAGGACGTGATCCGTGAGCCCGTTGTACCGGCTTATGCGATATTGACGGCGCGGCCGACGACTACCTGCACTCCGTTACAAAAAGTCGTGAGATCCGTCGACAAGATCTTCAACCCCGAGACGAACTTCTCTGGTCTTGCGACAGGCATCGAGTTTCTGCAGAACCCGGATCAGAAACGTAACATATGGCGCGGCTTTATACGGCCATTCACGACCGGCAGCGGCGCCGAGAAGGAATTATACATCGATCTACCGCCTTTTCGCCATCTCGCACAGCGCTATCGCCCCGCATCCGTACTGGACATCGGCTGCAGATCCGGAGCGTACCTAAAGTATTTCGCTTCTCAAGGAACGCAGCGGATAAAGGGCATCGATAGCTTCGAACGGAGAGCAAGATACCTTCAACCAACCGAATACGTGCAGGTTGATCTCAGCAAACCGTTCGAGTTGGCGCAGACCTTCGACCTGGTGGTTTGTCTGGAGGTAATCCAGCATATTCCGGCGCAATCGGAGCATATACTCATCAGCAGCGTCGCGCGTCATGCGCGCGAGCGCATAGTATTCTCCGGCGCACGAGTGGGACAGCCTGGAGCCGGCCACATCAATTGTCGGCCGATTTCACACTGGCTGGATTTATTTGCCTCAGCTGGCTGGTACCCTTGCCTATTCGATTCGCTGGCGCTGCGGTCCCTTTCGACCTTCCCATGGTTCCGCGGCAATCTGGTGGTCCTTACACGAGACGGCCACGGTGCGGCTGTGGCGCGCGAACGCCTAATGGAGCTTGAACAACAAGAGATTAAATGGAATAAACAGCGACCAGCGGTGATCACTCACTCATTTACCGAGACGGCAACCAAATTGTTGGCCCATCCAGATTCTCGCACCCTGGCAGCGGCGAATGCGTTGCTACGACGCATCGACTGGGTAACCGTGCGAGCTGCGGTGTTAAAGGTCAAGAACACAGCCGGCGCGGTCGGTTTAAGGCGAACGGAGGACTAGAGGACTAGTAGGGGTAAGGCATTCACCACCCTACGCTGCCAGATGGTCTACTGGTCACCCCAGCACGCAGCATCGCCACGATGAAATCACGGTGCACCTCACTCTCAGGCCAGGTGATCTGACGTAACCGGGTATCAGCCAGCGATTGACGAGAAACAGCCCGTCACCAACTCGCCCCAATCGGGCGCCGGTTTTCACCGGTTCGCCCGGAACCAACCCCGCCGCTATCGCCAACGCGGGAATCGCTGGTCGCAGATCTCCGCCGGATCCTCGACCCGCAATACGTCGCCCGAGCCCGCGAGGCCGCCATCCAGATGACCAAACCCGCCGAAAGCGTTGCCAATAGCGCCGATCTCCTGGAGAATTTCGCCCGCTTGAGGCGTGTGGGCTGATCGATGAGGGCGGGGCGTCGGGATGATCGGCGCCGGCCAAACTCTGGCGGATTGCCTCGGCGTGCGTTGATTGGATCACCGCCGGGCTGGAGAAAACCTACTACGATGCGCGAGATGACCGATCACCGCGTGCGGGCGTTTCTGCGGCTGCCGCGGCGACGGTGACTTTGGGCAGACCGGCGGCGTCCAGGAACCCTGCGATCCGCAGCCGGGGTCAGATCGCGCGGCTCGAGATCACGCTGCTCCATCCACCGGCCAGGCCGCCGACGACCTGCAGCATGTTGCGAATTATGCTGGTGTATAGCCCAACTCCGCTAACCGCTGTCGGAACACCGACACCGTGCCGAGACCCACCCCGTACGCACGTCCGGTGGAGGCACGGAAGTAGCGGCGGGCGGCGATCGGTAGCAACAGCAGGGTGACGAGTGCCGACGGTAGGTGAGCCAAGATGAGTCGAGCACTGCGACCGGTCTCCTCGCCTGAGTCCTGAACAGTTAGCAAGCGCCTCATCCAGGACTCGTGGTCGGTTGCTGGATTGTGGCCCCGGTCGATCCGCCGTCAGCGGCCCAGAATTTGAAACGCACTCCATCGAGGGTCACGGATCCCCGACAGAAGGAGTCAGGGATCAGTCGATTGTTGTGCAACCATCCCGCCTGGGCGGCCCCCTCATTGTATGATTCCTGTGTTCAAGGCTACCGACGGGAGATATCACCGTGGCAGATGCCATTTTCAATGTGGAAGAACTCGAGCGCAATGCGTCCGACCTGCAGCGCGAATTCCAAGCGGCCGAGCCGTTCCCGCACGTGGTGATTGATGACCTTCTGCGCCTGTCTCCGTCGGCGCTCAGCGCCTTTCCCGACATCTCCTGGCCCTGGTGGAACGAGCTGGACAACCGTTACCAGCGGAACAAGCGTTTCTGCTCGGATCTCAACCTCATCCCGGAGCCGTTCAGAGCCCTCATCAGGGAACTCTCCGAACCGCGGTTCCTGAGGGTGCTCGAACAAATCACCGGGATCAAGCAGCTGCTCCCGGATCCCTACCTGTTTGGGGGTGGCATACACCTCGTTGGCTCGGGTGGCAGCCTGAGTCCCCATACCGACTTCCACTACTACCGCGCCCTGAACCTTTACCGACGCATCAACGTCCTCGTCTACCTGAACGACGGCTGGTCGCCGGAGGACGGGGGTTGTCTATCGCTGTACGACATGCAGCCAGGAACAGAAATGATCCGTGCGGCCGGCCAAGCTGTTCGAACGGTCGTGCCGGACTGGGGCAGGGTCGTCATTTTCCGCACCGATGACCAGTCGGTGCATGGGCACCCCGTTCCCGTCGCTGAGGGCAAGTGGCGGCGATCGGTAGCGCTCTACTACTACACGGCTGCTTCGACCGAGAACTTCAGCGGGGGCGAGACGCCTTACTGGAGGGAGCACGGGGAGCAGGCAGGCCTCGTCCAGAAGGGGCGATTCCTCGCCTACAAGGGTCTGCTCAACGTCAGCGCCGCCAGCGGCATCCTGGCGCATCTCGTGAACCCCAACGTGGGCGTCGGGGCGGCGGTGAAGACGTATTGGGGCATGCGCCGGAAGGCCAAGCGCGCCCGCACCGAAACCACCTAAGACTCCACCTATCGCTCGAGGACGTCAGCCCCATGCGGGGGGAGGATTATCGCGTGAACCGGATCAAGGCCGTGCAGCAGGCGCTCGATGGGCGGGCAAGGCGCGTCTACCTCGAGATCGGCGTTTCCCGCGGAGTGACATTCCGGCGTATTACCGCCGACGAGAAGATCGCCGTCGACCCGGCCTTCAAGCTCTCGGCGCGATCCCGCAGGCTCGCCGACGCCAAGGCGCGCGCCACCTACTATTTCGAGACGACCAGCGACGCCTTCTTCACGAATGAGACCGGCTTCCTCGAGCAGCACGGCATCGACGTCGCCCTAATCGACGGGCTCCACACCTATAGACAGGTCGTGCGCGACGTCGAGAACACCCTGCGCTACCTGCGGGACGACGGCGTCATCGTCTTACACGACTGCAACCCCGCAAACGCCTCGATCGCCTGCCCCGCGACGTCATACACCGACTTTCGTGCGCAGCACCCCTGGCGGAACCTCCTCTGGGCCACACGACCTCTGTGGAGCGGCGACGTCTGGAAGGCCATCGTCCAGCTGCGCAGCACCCGGCACGACCTGCGAATCGCGGTGCTGAACTGCGATAGTGGCGTCGGGATCATACGGAAGGGATCTCCGGAATCGCGATTGTCCTACTCGGCGGCGCAGATCGAGGCGCTCAATTACGCGGATCTCGCCGCCGACCGCGACCGCTTGCTTAACCTGAAGCCGCCCGCGTATCTCGGCGAATTTCTCGCGTCAGAGCGCCGAATCTCGCCCAAGTTCTGAATAAATCGCTACCCGATTGCCCTGCATCACCGCCAATCGGGCGAAACCCTCGGAGCAGACGTTGCTTGACCCCACGGAAACCTTGGCCGGCAGGCCGGCTTCTTCTCCGATGGCGAGCGGTTCATCCTCGATGCGGCCGATGATGAACAACTCGCCGTCAGACAGGAAACCCAGATCCCCGGTTCGCAGCCACGGTTCTTCGGGTGTGCCCGCCGAAGGAGCGACAAGCTTCGCACGGACTCTCGAGTGGCCGGCCGCGCCCATTCATCTCATCGAGATGTGCGAGAACTGCCGGTGCTCGATCTTGTTCCCGTCACCTCGCCGAAGCAGGGCGCATCCCCGCGGTCGATGGCTTTCTTGACTTTCTGCGCCTGCGCCACCTGCTCCGCCGTGTAGCCGATGAGCAGCGCCACCCCGCCGAGCACTACGACTATCCCGGCCAGCCACAGCAGGCCGTAGGTGTAGGCGTGATCCAGCGCGTGCAATTGGGCGGCGTTCATGAACTTCACCGACCCGTTGGTGCCGCCCAACTGCAGCTTGCGCGACGTGATGACGACCTGGATGACGGCCAGCATCACCGGCCCGCCGAGGCTCTGCAGCATGAGCGCAATCGCGGATGTGGGCCCGATCCGGTCGAAGCTGACGCTGCCGATCAGCGATAGCGTGAGCGGGACGTTGATCAGGCCGGTACCGAAAGCGCCGACGACGAGCGGCAGCACCAGGTTCGGGAAGTACGGGATGCCGCGGTGGAGCGTCGAGCCGTACAGCATCGCGCCCAGCAGCAGGATGGCGCCGGCGATCACCACCACCCGCGGCGGGAACCACGTCACCAGCCGCGACGCCACGCCCACCCCGATGCCCACCGCGATGGCGAACGGGATGAAGCTGACGCCCGCGCGCAGCGGACTGTAGCCCATCATGGTCTGCACATACAGGGCGACCAGCCAGCTCAGGGTGAACATCACCCCGTTGACAAGGAACATGGCCGCGAACGTGGCCAGCCGGTTGCGGTCGAAGAACAGGCTGAACGGCACGATGGGGTTCTCGGCCGTGCGCTCCACCACGGCGAACGCCACGAAAGCGGCCAGCGCCACCACACCTGAACCGATCGTCGTGGCCGACAGCCAGCCCTTCTCCGGCCCCATCGAGAAGCCGAAAACCGCAGCGGTACAGATCAACGTGGCCAGCACAGCCCCGCTGGCGTCGAGCTTCATCCGCTCCTTCTGCGTTTCCCGCAGCGTGGTGCGGGCCAGGAAGATCACCAGCAGCCCGATCGGCACGTTCACCAAAAACGCCAGCCGCCACGACACCTCGGTGAGCACCCCGCCCACCACCAGGCCCATCACCACGCCGACAGCACCCATCGCGCCGAACACCGCCGTCGCAGCGTTGCGTGCCGGCCCCTTCGGGAACGTGGTCGCCACCAGCGCCAAACAGGTCGGTGCGACGATCGCGGCGGCAACGCCCCACAGCAGCCGGGCCCCAACGAGGGCGCCCCCGTCCCAGGCGATGCCGCACATGGCCGAAGCGATGGTGAACAATGCGGCCCCGACCATGAAGGTGCGCTTGCGGCCGATGGTGTCACCCAGGCGGCCGCCAACCAGCATCAGCCCGCCAAAGGTCAGCAGGTAGGCGGTGATCACCAAGCTCCGCCCGGCGTCCGACAGGCCCAGCTCGTTCTGGATCTTGGGAAGCGCGACGATCGCGATGCTGCCGTCCATCATCGCGGTCAGCTGCATGCCGCCGAGCGCGATAACCGCGGCGATGAACCGGCGAGGCGGTAGCCAAGTCGGGAAAGATCGGCTTGAGCCGGTTGCCGCGGTTTGTTCGATGGGCATGGGGGCTGTTGGCTCCGCGCGTTCTGTCATCCAGTGGGGTAGCGAATGCTCTTCATCGTTGAGAGCCGTCATAGCGGAGTACCCTACAGTAAGCGTGCGCTGCGCGGCCGTCGTTCCGTGTTGAACCACAAGTACTGGCGTATCCGCAGGCCGGCCGCCTTTGAGCAGGCCTCGGCGAGGGGTTCGATGTGCTCAACCGCCATCAGCACGCGGGGCGGCGTTGACCCCGAAGTCTTCCTATCGCAGGAAGTTTCGGCAGATTACGCCGGTCCGTGTGGTGAGGACTCCGTCATCAGCTCGGTTGTACATGAGGAGGTGCTGACAGCAGTATCCGGGGGACCCTCCCGAGCCGGCCCTTGGGTCACTGCCACGTGAGTGAGCCGGTCTGCGCGCGTAGGAGATAAGAATCACCCCGCCACGCGACCAGCCACCAGATCGGCGTCAGAAACACCGTGGTGACAACAACCGTCCTGGCACCGACTACCCCCAGTGGATGGCACCGGTGACGTGATGGCCGTGTGAAACGTGAAATGCCTTCTGAACTGGACAATAGCGGTTGGTGACATCGCGTTTGCCCGGCGCTCTGGAAGGGCAATTTCGATGCAATCACCGCACGCATTCGCAGTCGACTCGGCGCGGTGTTCGACGAACGGAATCTGGCGGCGGCGGGATCGGTGCCGGTGCTGGAACTGCTGAAAAGACCGGGCTTTCGGAGTTGATCGACGAGCATGTGGATTTGCCGTCGGCTGGGGTTGAATTCGGTGTGGTAAACCCGGCCGGCACGCTGACCTCGATCACCACCACGATGATGCGCGGTGCGGACAGAATCGACGATGTCAACGTGCTGCGCGCCGGCGGCACCCCGCGGGTGGTCGATGAGGTGTACGCGCCGACCACGTCGGGGATTACTCCAGGGGCTCTCCTGCGACGGTCCGCTGTTGTCGGCCGCTTGCCAAAACTTCTGGATTTCAGTCGATAGCGTGGGTATTGGGTTATGCTGCCGGGCGGTTGAGCCGGGGGACGCCAGGCTCGCGGTTTCATTTCGCAGAACACGCACGAGAAGTGAAAGGCGAGGATCCGCGATGAAATTCGTGCTGGCATGCTATGGAAGTCGCGGCGATGTCGAGCCTTGCGTCGCTGTCGGCCGTGAGCTGCTGCACCGCGGGCACGAAGTGCGCATGGCCGTCCCGCCCGACCTGGTTGGCTTCGTCGAGGCGGCTGGGCTGGCGGCGGTCGCTTACGGGCTGGATACGCAGGCCATTCTGGAAGCGGAGCGCAACTTCTCGACATGTTTATTCCGCAACTTCTGGAGAATCCGGGATCTGATCACGTTATGGCGGGAGTTTTGGGAGCTCGTTACCCGGTGCTGGGGGGAGATGAGCACGACGCTGACGTCGCTGGCAGACGGGGCCGACCTGCTACTCACCGGCTGGAGTTTCGAGGAGCATGCTGCCAACGTCGCGGAATATTACGACATTCCGTTGGCCACGCTGCATAACTTGCCGGTGCGGGTCAACAGCCACGTCCTCTTCCCGATCCTGCCGTCGCCGCTGATCCGCTCCGGAACGACGGTGTTCTTTTGGCTGTATTGGCGCGTGATGAAGAAGCTCGAGGACGCGCAGCGCCGTGAACTCGGCCTACCGAAGGCAACGGGCCCCTCGCCGCGACGGATCACCGAACGCGGATCGCTGGAAATCCAGGCCTACGACGAGGTTTGCTTCCCTGGGCTGGCAGCAGAATGGGCGAAATGGAATGGTCAACGGCCCTTTGTCGGCACGCTGACGATGGAGTTGACGACCGATGCCGATGACGAGGTCGCGTCGTGGATTGCCGCGGGAACACCGCCGATTTACTTCGGCTTCGGCAGCATCCCTGCCGAATCTCCCGCCGACACGGTCGCCATGATCAGCGCCGCCTGCGCGCAGTTAGGCGAGCGGGCGTTGGTTTGTTCCGCCGGGACTGACTTCAGCCACGTCCCACATTTCGACCACGTCAAGGTGGTGGGTGCGATGAATTACGCCGCCGCCTTTCCCGCCTGCCGCGCGGTCGTCCACCATGGTGGCGGGGGCACCACGGCAGCAGGCCTGCGCGCAGGAGTCCCCACGTTGATCCTCTGGATGATACCCGGTCAGGCGATCTGGGGAGCTCAGGTCAAACGACTGAAGGTGGGCACCGCCCGGCGCTTTTCGACCACTACCTGCGAATCGCTGGTCGCAGATCTCCGCCGGATCCTCGCCCCGCAATACGTCACGCGAGCCCGCGAGATCGCCACCCGGATGACCGAACCCGCCGTCAGCATTGCGGCCGCCGCCGATCTTGCCGAGAATTTCGCCCGCTCGAGGCGTGTTGGCTGATCGGTGAAGGCGGGCCGTAGGGGTGATCGGCGCCGGCGAAGCTCTGGCAGACCTCGGCGCGGGTTGATTGGATCGCCGCCGGGCTGGAGAAAAACTCGCCATGGATGCACGACATGATCAATCGCCGCGTGCGGCGTGTGTGGCAGATCAACCTGATCCGGCGGTGGGATGCCCTTGCCGAGTCCGCCGACCGTGCGTTTTGCTCGCGCAAGCCCTTGAGCTCCCCTAGCCGCATCTGTCGAAGTCAGACGCAAAGCATTCCCGATCGACAACTTATTGTCGATGTGGGCCGTGTGCGGGGTTGGAGTTCCTCAAGCGGGCTAGTGCGGCGCGCCTAAAGTAATTGGGCGGTGTTGTTTGATTGAATTGTGTATGCGCGCAGTGCCGTTGACGCTTCGGGACGACGACCGCGACATTCTCGAGAGGTGGGTGCGATCCTCGACGACCAAGGCGGGGTTGGTGACGCGGGCGCGGATCGTGTTGCTCGCCGCCGATGGTGTGGCTCACGCCGAAATCGCTCGCCGGTTTTCGATCTCGCGCCAGACCGTCATCAATTGGCGCGCCCGGTATGAGTCTGCTGGGATTGCGGGCTTATTCGATGAAGAGCGCTCCGGCCGGCCGCGAACCCTGGACCGGGACAAACTCATCACCGTGACCCTGACTCCGCCGCCAAAGAAGTACGGCGTGACGCATTGGAGTTCGCGGCTGTTGGCGCGCCATTTGGGCATCGGGTACGGCACGGTGGCGCGGGTCTGGCGCGAACACGGCGTGCAGCCGTGGCGGGCGGAGACGTTTAAGTTCTCCACCGATCCCGAACTTGTGGCTAAGGTCACCGACATCGTCGGGCTCTACCTGTCCCCGCCGGAAAACGCGGTGGTGTTGTGCGTGGACGAGAAAAGCCAGATCCAAGCGCTCGACCGCACCGCCCCAACACTGCCGATGCAGATCGGCATCCCCGAGCGGCAGACCCACGACTATGTCCGCCACGGCACCACCACGCTGTTCGCCGCCCTGGAAGTCGCGACCGGCAAGGTCACCGGCCAGTGCAAACCGCGGCATCGCCACCAGGAGTTCCTGTCCTTCCTTCAACATCTCGCGGCCACCTACCCCGATCGCGAACTGCATCTGGTCATGGACAACTACCCCGCCCACAAAAAGCATCAAGTCGGTGCATGGCTGGCCGAAAATCCCCGAATCATTGCCTATTTCACGCCCACATCGGCATCGTGGATGAACCTGGTCGAGGTCGAGGTCTGACATCATCGAACGTCAAGCCATCCACCGCGGTACCTTCCGCAACGTGCGCGAACTGACCACCGCCATCAAGGCCTTCATCGACGGCTGGAACCCGCGCGCACACCCCTTCGTCTGGACCAAGACACCCGAGCAAATCCTCGCAAAAGCCAACCGCCCAACAACTTCAAACGTGGGCCACTAGTGTCCCGTGATGCTGGTTGCTTTACTTGATGGTGGTTGTGGTGTTGGCTGGCCTGGTGGACCTGACTGATGAGCAGCGGGCTGAGTTGCGGACGTTGACCAACAGTCCGGGCGTGGCCGCCACAGTCGCGACGCGGGCGCGGATCATGTCGTGGCACAACGAAGGGGTGCACGGCTGCTAAATTAGGACGACTTCTCCACCGTCGCGGTCGCGAATCCGCCCCAGGCACGCCGAGTCTGCGTGTCTTCGCCGAGGGTGCGCTGATCGGAAAGTGAAAGCCCACAGGATCGGAGCAGCTCGGCCAACCGTTCGCGGGAGGGCGGAGTGCTGTCGACGCCGAACTTCAGCGTCTCGCCCGCGGCCTTTGATGTGGCCCTGCCGTAACGCCAATGCAGCGCACGCGACTCAAGGGGTTCGGTAGTGACGTAGTTAAACGCGACGACGCTTCCGTGCGCCGTCGAAGCGATCTTTCGCAGGGTGTCCTCGATGGCCTCCCGGTCGAGGTACATGGTCACACCCTCCCACAGGAACAGCGTTCGCTTACCAGGGTCGAATCCCGCCGCGGTAAGGCAGGCGAGCCAGTCCTCCTTCTCGAAGTCCGCCGGCACGAACGTCACCCCGCTGGAATCTATGCCGGCCTTCTTGAGCGTCTCGCGCTTGACGATCTGCGTTTGTGGAGAATCGACCTCGAACACACGCACCCGCGTGTCGTTCGGAAGTCGATAAGCACGCGTGTCGAAACCCGCGCCAAGGATGACAAACTGCGCGACGTCGAGCAGGTGCCGGTCGACGGCCGCGTCGAAAAACCAGATGCGTGCCGAGACCTCGTACTGCGGGGAAATGTCGCCCTCGAAGGGGTATCTGAATGCCGGCGGCACGTACCCGGTCAGCCGGTGCGCCAGCAGGACCGGACCGACCGCCAGGCGCAGTCCTAGGCGCGAGACGCCGGGCAGTGCCCGTACCAGCCGGTCCGCCGCCTCGTCCTGCCTTGTCCCGAATTTGTGCTCGGAGAACCGGGCGATCAGCGGGCCCTGTGCCGTCCCGGATACACCAGAGCGGCCCGTGACGATGGCCTTGCCCACCCACACGATGTAGCCGATCAGGATCAGCGGAGACATCAGGGCGCAGAGAATGTAGTAAGCGACACGTGAGACGAGCTTGCGCATGTGCCCCTCTCGAGTCATCTTCGGCGCAATGTGCTACTTGGCGTTGTTGGCCACGAGTTGCTTGATGTTGGTCTGGACGAGTCGGACCTTGGCGAGGATCTCGTCGGCCGTGGCGGTCCAGACGAAGGGTTTGGCGTCGGTGTTCCAGTCGGTGATGTAGCTGCGGATCTGGCCGATCAGTATCTGCACCGAGGGGAACGTGCCGCGGCGGATGGCCTGCCGGGTGATGATGCCGAACCAGGTCTCGATCTGGTTGATCCAACTGGATCCGACCGGGGTGAAGTGGAACTGCACCCACGGATGGGCGGCCAGCCATGCCATCACATCGGGCGTGGTGTGGGTGGACAGGTTGTCCATCACCACGTGTACCTGCTTGCCTCGGTGCGGCTTGACGGCTTTCTTCAGGAATGCCAGGAAGTTGGCGCCGTCGCGGCTGGGTCGGCACTCACCGATCACCTGGCCGGTGGCCACGTTCAGCGCGGCGAACAGGTTGGTGGTGCCGTGCCGCACGTAGTCGTGGGTGCGTTTCTCGGTGGCGTCGAAGTCGATCGGTAGCAGCGGCTGGGTACGGTCGAGGGCTTGGATCTGCGTTTTCTCGTCGAGGCTGAGGACCACCGCACAGGCCGGTACCTGTTCACGCGGCGGGGCGTGCGAGCGGTCCAGCAACCCCGTAACGCCCTCCGCGGCGTAGCGACCAAGCCACAGGTCCATTGTCGGACGCGACACTCCCGCCAGCGCCGCGACATCCTTCTTCTGACGCCCTTCATTGTGCCACAACACGATCCGCGCCCGCGTCGCGACGGTGGCGACCACGCCCGGACTGTTGGTCAACGTCCGCAACTCAGCCCGCTGCTCATCAGTCAGGTCCAACAGGCCAGCCAACACCACAACCACCTCAAGTAAAGCAACCAGCATCACGGGATACTAAAGCAGTCCGAGCAGTTGCAAGTCGGTGACGTATTTGATGATGATCGGCGCCGAGACGTGCGGGATGTCCGGGATGTCCTTGTCGGGGCCGATTTTCGCTTCTTGCACCGCAGCACGGAATCGGTCGGTCGGCGCGCAAGGACCCGCGGACCGGCTCGGGCGGCTGTAACTGCTTCGGAATTGCGCAACAGCAACATCTGCAGCACCGAGTGCTGGCGCTGTCGATCCGGCAGGGCACGCAGGCCGGCCTCGAACCGCTGCAACCACTCCCCGAAGTCATCGATGCGCTGGATCGGGTAACCGGCCTCGATCAGCCAGTCGACGTACTCATCGAGGCCGATGCCGTCGTCGTGCGGGTTCATCACATGGTAGGTCTCAAACCCGTCGACCACCTGGGCACCCAGCGTGGCGATCGCCTCGGCGACGAATTCGACGGGCAGCCCGTCGAAGTGCGCGCGTTGCCGGTTGCCCTCGGCGTCGAGCTGGTAAGAACGAGCCGGGCGCGATGCCGGTGGCCATCAGGCTCAGCACCATTCGGGTGACTGTGTCCGACACGTTGAGCTGGCCCGCGTAGGTGGTGTCGGCCAGGATCATGTCCGCAGCGGAACACCGCGACCGGCAGCCCGCACAGGTCGTTGGCCTCGCGCAGCAGCACCTCGCCGGCCCACTTGCTGTTGCCGTAGCCGTTGGCGAAGCTGTCGTCGATTGTGCGGGTGGGGCTGATGACCCGGATGTCGGCGTCCTCGGTGAACGCCGACGGCTCGATCTGGTCGCCCACGTTGGCAGTCGACACGTAGGTGTAGGGCTTGAGTCTTGGTGGTGAGCGCGATGCCGGATCAGCTCGGCGGTGCCCACGACGTTGGGCCCGAACAGCTCGCTGTAGGGCAGGACGGCGTTGACCAGGGCCGCGGGATCAACGATCAGATCGACGGTGTCGGCCAGCCGCTGCCAGGTCTGCTGGTCCAGTCCCAGGTTGGCTTCGCCCTTGTCGCCGGCGATGACCTCCAGATGATCGGCGGCCAGTTCCTGGAAGTGGCGCAGCAGTTCCGGGTCGCCGCTGTCGAAGGTCTTGTCCAGACGGCGCCGCGCCTCCTCGTCGGACTTGGCCCGCACCAGGCAGATCAGCGTGCCGTCGACCAGCTCCATCCGCTGCAGCCATTCCAGCGCCAGATACCGCCCGAGGAAACCGGTCGCCCCGGTCAGCAGGACCGTCCGCACCTCGGCGCTCGGGCCTGGCAGCGTCGGAGCGGCGGTCAGCGTCGTGGCGTCGATGAACTTGTCCAGCGTGAGGTCGCCGGCGTGCACCTCGGTGCTGTCGCGGCCGTGCACGGACGCAAAGCTGGGCCCCTTGGCCCCGCGCTCTCGCTCGGCCTCGATCTCGTCCGCGTGTCTGTACAACTGCTGGCTCAAGCTTCTAACGGACGGCGCGTCGAATAAGGTGCGCACCGAAAGGTGGATATCCAGGGTTGCGTTGATCGCGGCGATCACCCGCATCGCCGACAGCGAATCCCCGCCCAGGTCGAAGAACGAGTCGTCGACCCCGACCCGCTCCAGCCCCAGCACCTGGGCGTAGATGCCGGCCAGGATCTCCTCGGTCGGAGTGGCCGGGGCCCGATACTCGCCAGCGCGTGTACTCGGGCGCCGGCAGGGCGCGGGTGTCGAGTTTGCCGTTGGCCGTCAACGGCAGCGCCTCGAGCACCACCACCGCGGCCGGGACCATGTACGCCGGCAGCCGCTCGGCCAGCGCGGCGCGCACCTCGGCCGGGTCCGCTGTCCCGGTGACATAGCCCACCAGGCGTTTGTCGCCGGGGCGGTCCTCGCGGGCGATCACCACCGCCTGCTCCACCCCGTCCAGCCCGGCCAGCACCGCACTGAACCTCACCCAGCTCGATGCGATACCCGCGGATCTTGACCTGCTCATCGGCGCGCCCCACATACCGCAGCTGCCCATCAGCACCCCACCGCACCAGATCCCCGGTGCGATACATCCGCGCCCCGGAGCCCCCAAACGGGCACGCCACAAACCGCGACCCGGTCAACCCGGCCCGCCGCCAATACCCACACCCCACCCCGGCACCGGCCACATACAACTCCCCGACCACCCCGGCCGGCACCGGCCGCAACCACCCATCCAGCACAAACAACGCCGCCCCCGACACCGGCGCACCGATCGGCACCACACCCGACCCCGCCGTCAGCGGCGCACTCATCGCCGCATACACCGTGGTCTCGGTCGGGCCGTAGGCGTTGACCATCACCCGCCCGGGCGCCCACCGATCCACCACCTCGGCCGGGCAGGCCTCACCGCCCACCACCAACGCCGCCGACTCCAAACCCTGCGGCGAGCAGCACCCCCACCGCAGACGGGGTCTGGGTGAGCACGCTGACCTGTTCAGCGACCAGCAAGGCATGCAAGTCGTCCGGTGAGCCCGCCACCGACTCGGGCACCACCACCAGCCGCCCACCATGCAACAGCGCACCCCAGATCTCCCACACCGAGACGTCGAAGGCCATACGGAGTGACACTGCGTCCACACCTGCCCCGCCGCAGCAGGCCGGCATCCAGCGACTCCAGCAGCTGGGTCACGTTGTGGTGGGTGATGGCCACCCCCTTGGGGACACCGGTGGTGCCCGAGGTGTAGATGAGGTAGGCGATGTCATCGGGGGCCGGCGCCGGCAATGCCGTGCACGGGTTGGGTGTCAACAGCGGGGTCGTCGACATCGATGACCAGCAGGTCGTGCCCGTCCAGCCGTCGGCCAGCCCCGCGGTGGTGATCGCGGCGATCGGCGCGGCATCGGCGAGCATGAACCCGATCCGCGGCCGCCGGCAGCCCCGGGTCGATCGGCAGATACGCCGCCCCGGTCTTGAGCACCGCCAAAATCGCCACGATCGCCTCAGCCGACCGCGAAAACAGCAGCGCCACACACGCCCCGGGCCCGCGCCCTGGCCGGCCAACAGGTGCGCCAACCGGTTAGCGGCCTCCTCAAGCTCGCGGTAGGTCCATCGAACGCTCCCCGCAGACCATCGCCACCGCCTCCGGGGTGCGCGCCACCTGCGCGGCCAACAACACCGGAATCGACACCGGCGCGCTCACCGGCCGGGTCAACACCGCCCGGTTACCCCATCCATCCAGCCGGGCGTGCTCACCGGCATCGAGCAGATCCATCGACGACAACCGCCGGGCCGGGTCGGCGGTCATCGCCACCAACACCCGCTGCAACCGCTCGATCAGCGTTTCGATGCTGGCCGCGTCGAACACGTCGGTGCGAAATTCCACCGCCCCGCCGATCCCGGCGGGCTCACCGGCCTCGGTCCAGCGTTCGGCCAGGGAAAACGTCAGGTCCATGCGGGCGGTGTGGGTGTCCACCGGCAGCGGGGTGACCTGCAGATCACCCAAGGCCAGCCCGGCGGCGGGGTCATTGTCCTGCCGGCGAAGTTCTGCCAGGCCAACATCACCTGCACCAGCGGGTGATGGGCCAGGGATCGGGTGGGGTTGAGCCGCTCCACCAGCACCTCAAAGGGCACGTCTTGGTGCTCGTAGGCGGCCAGGCTGCGCCCTCGCACCTGGGCCAGCAACTCGGCGACGGTGGGATCCCCGGCCAGATCGACCCGCAGCACCAAGGTGTTGACGAAAAACCCCACCAGCTCATCCAGCGCGGGGTCGCGCCGCCCGGCGATCGGGAACCCCACCGCCACCTCGCTGCTGGCGCTGAGCTTCGCCAGCAGCACCGCCAGGGCGGCCTGCATCACCATGAAGCTGGTCGCGTTGTGCTCACGAGCCACCCGCGCAACCCGCTGCTGCAGCTCGCGCCGGCCAGTCCACCGCCACGCTGGCCCCGCGGTAATCGGCGACCGGCGGATAGGGCCGATCGGTGGGCAGCTGCAGCCGCTCGGGCATCCCGGCCAGGGCATCCTCCCAGTAGGCCAGCTGCGCGGCGATGCGGCTGTCGCTGTCGGCCAGATCACCAAGACTGCGCGCGCTGCCACAGCGTGTAATCGACATACTGCACCGGCAACGGCGCCCAGCCCGGGGCCTGCCCCGCACACCGGCTGGCATAGGCCACCCCCAGATCACCCACCAGCGGGGTGATCGACCAGCCGTCGGCGGCGATATGGTGCACCACGGCCACCAGCACGTGTTCGTCGTCGGCGACGCGGAAAAGCCGTGCCCGCAACGGGATCTCGGTGGCCAGGTCAAACGGGTGACGCGCCGCCGCGCCGATGGCCTCACCCAGCCGGCTTGCCGACCAGCCGCTGGCATCGACGACCTGCCAGCCGAAGTCGGCCCGCTCAACAGGGATCACCACCTGCTGGGGTATCCCCTCGGGCGCCGCAAACAGCGTGCGCAGGCTCTCGTGGCGGCCCACCACATCGGCCAGCGCCGCACCCAACGCGTCGGCATCGAGCTCGCCCGCGCAGCCGCAACGCCACCGCCATGTTGTAGACCGGTGAGGGCCCCTGCAACTGATCGCAGAAACCACAACCGGTTCTGGGCAAACGACAACGGCACCACCGCGGGCCGCTCAACCGCCACCAACGGCTCAAGCCGACCCGCATCCCCACCGATACGGGGCGCCAACTGGGCCACCGTGGGCGCCTCGAACACGGCGCGCACCGCAAGGCCGGCATCCAGGCCGGTGTTGATCGCGGCGATCACCCGCATCGCCGACAGCGAATCCCCACCCAGATCGAAAAACGACTCGTCGACCCCGACCCGCTCCAGCCCCAGCACCTGGGCGTAGATGCCGGCCAGCATCTCCTCGATCGGCGTTGGCCGGGGCGCGATAGCGATCGGCGTCGGTGTATTCGGGTGCCGGCAGGGCGCGGGTGTCGAGTTTGCCGTTGACCGTCAACGGCAGCGCCTCGACCACCACCACCGCCGCCGGCACCATATAGGCCGGCAGCCGCTCGGCCAGCGCGGCGCGCATCTCGGCCGGATCCGCGGTCCCGGTCACATAACCCACCAGACGCTTATCACCGGGGCGGTCCTCGCGGGCGATCACCACCGCCTGCTCCACCCCATCCAGCCCAGCCAGCGCCGCCTGGACCTCACCCAGCTCGATGCGATACCCGCGGATCTTGACCTGCTCATCGGCGCGCCCCACATACCGCAGCTGCCCATCAGCACCCCACCACACCAAATCCCCGGTGCGATACATCCGCGCCCCCGGCCCACCGAACGGACACGCCACAAACCGCGACCCGGTCAACCCGGCCCGCCGCCAATACCCGCACCCCACCCCGGCACCGGCCACATACAACTCCCCGACCACCCCGGCCGGCACCGGCCGCAACCACCGATCCAGCACAAACAACGCCGCCCCCGGCACCGGCGCACCCGATCGGCGCCACCCCGACCCCGCCGCCAACGGCGCACTGATCGCCGCATACACCGTCGTCTCGGTCGGGCCGTAGGCGTTGACCATCACCCGCCCGGGCGCCCACCGATCCACCACCTCGGCCGGGCAGGCCTCACCGGCCACCACCAACGCCACCGACTCCAACCCCTGCAGGCGACAACATCCCCACCGCCGACGGGGTCTGGCTTAACACGCTGACCTGTTCAGCGACCAGCAAGGCGTGGAAGTCTTCCGGTGAGCCGGCCACCGACTTCGGGCACCACCACCAGCCGCCCACCACCCAGCAGCGCACCCAAGATCTCCCACACCGAGACGTCGAAAGCCATACGAATGCCACTGCGACCACACCTGTCCCGCGCAGCTGCAGGCCGGCATCCAGGGAGTCCAGCAGCTGGGTGACGTTGTGGTGGGTGATGGCCACCCCCTTGGGGACACCGGTGGTGCCCGAGGTGTAGATGAGGTAGGCGATATCATCGGGCGGCCGGCGCCGGCAAGCGCCGTGCTCGGGTTAGGTCGTCGATAGCGGGGTCGTCGACATCGATGACCAGCAGGTCATACCCGTCCAGCCGGTCGGCCAGCCCGGTGGTGGTGATCGCGGCGATCGGCGCGGCATCGGCGACCATGAACCCGATCCGGGCCGCCGGCAGCGCCGGGTCGATCGGCAGATAGGCCGCCCCGGTCTTCAGCACCGCCAAAATCGCCACGACCGCCTCAGCCGACCGGGAAAACAGCAGCGCCACACACTGCACCCGGGCCCGCACCCTGGCCGGCCAGCAGGTGCGCCAACCGGTTCGCGGCCTCCTCAAGCTCGCCGGTAGGTCCACGAACGCCCCCCGCAGCTGATCGCCACCGCCTCCGGGGTGCGGGCCACCTGCGCGGCGAACAACACCGGAATCGACACCGGCGCGGTCGCCGGCTGGGTCAACACCGCCCGGTTGCCCCACCCATCCAGGCGGGCGTGCTCACCGGCATCCAGCAGATCCACCGACGACAGCCGCCGGGCCGGGTCGGCGGTCATCGCCACCAACACCCGCTGCAACCGCTCGATCAGCGCCTCGATGCTGTCCGCGTCGAACACGTCGGTGCGAAACTCCACCGCCCCGGAAATCCCGGCGGGCTCACCGGCCTCGCTCCAGCGTTCGGCCAGGGAAAACGTCAGGTCCATGCGGGCGGTGCGGGTGTCCACGGGCAGCGGGGTGACCTGCAGATCACCCAAGGCCAGCCCGGCGGCGGGGTCATTGTCCTGCCCGGCGAAGTTCTGCCAGGCCAACATCACCTGCACCAGCGGGTGATGGGTCAGGCTTCGGGTGGGGTTGAGCCGCTCCACCAGCACCTCAAAGGGCACGTCTTGGTGCTCGTAGGCGGCCAGGCTGCGCCCTCGCACCTGGGCCAGCAGCTCAGCGACGGTGGGATCCCCGGCCAGATCGACCCGCAGCACCAAGGTGTTGACGAAAAACCCCACCAGCTCATCGAGCGCGGGGTCGCGGCGCCCGGCGATCGGGAACCCCACCGCCACCTCGCTGCTGGCGCTGAGCTTGGCCAGCAGCACCGCCAGGGCGGCCTGGATCACCATGAAGCTGGTCGCGTTGTGCTCACGAGCCACCCGCGCAACCCGCTGCTGCAGCTCGGCCGGCCAGTCCACCGCCACCCTGGCGCCGCGGTAATCGGCGACCGGCGGATAGGGCCGATCGGTGGGCAGCTGCAGGCGCTCGGGCATCCCGGCCAGGGCCTGCTCCCAGTAGGCCAGCTGCGCGGCGATACGGCTGTGGCTGTCGTCGAGATCCCCAAGCTGTGCGCGCTGCCACAGCGTGTAATCGACATACTGCACCGCCAACGGCGCCCAGCCGGGGGCCTGCCCCGCACACCGGCTGGCATAGGCCACCCCCAGATCACCCACCAGCGGGGTGATCGACCAGCCGTCGGCGGCGATATGGTGCACCACGGCCACCAACACGTGCTCGTCGTCGGCGACGCGGAAAAGCCGTGCCCGCAACGGGATCTCGGTGGCCAGATCAAACGGGTGACGCGCCGCGGTGTCGATGGCCTCCCCCAGCCGGCTTGCCGGCCAGCCGCTGGCATCAACGACCTGCCAGCCGAAATCGGCCCGCTCGGCCGGCACCACCAGCTGCTGGGGTATCCCCTCGGGCGCCGCAAACAGCGTGCGCAGGCTTTCGTGGCGGCCCACCACATCGGCCAGCGCCGCACCCAACGCGTCGGCATCAAGGCGCCCGCCCAGCCGCAACGCCACCGCCATGTTGTAGACCGGTGAGGGCCCCTGCAACTGGTCGATAAACCACAACCGGTTCTGGGCAAACGACAACGGCACCACCGCGGGCCGCTCACCGGCCACCAACGGCGGCAGCCGACCCGCCTCCCCACCGATACGGGGCGCCAACTGGGCCACCGTGGGCGCCTCGAACACGGCGCGCACCGAAAGGCCGGCATCCAGGCTGGTGTTGATCGCGGCGACCAGGCGCATCGCCGACAGCGAATCCCCACCCAAATCGAAAAACGAGTCGTCGACCCCGACCCGCTCGACCCCGAGCACCTGGGCGTAGATGCCGGCCAGGATCTCCTCGACCGCGTTGGCCGGGGCGCGGTAACGATCGGCATCCTGGTATTCCGGTGCCGGCAGGGCGCGCTTGTCGAGTTTGCCGTTGACCGTCAACGGCAGCGCCTCCACCACCACCACCGCGGCCGGCACCATGTAGGCCGGCAGCCGCTCGGCCAGCGCGGCGCGCATCTCGGCCGGGTCTGCGGTCCCGGTCACATAGCCCACCAGGCGCTTATCCCCGGGGCGGTCCTCGCGGGCGATCACCACCGCCTGCTCCACCCCGTCCAGCCCAGCCAACGCCGCCTGCACTTCACCGAGCTCGATGCGATACCCGCGGATCTTGACCTGCTCATCGGCGCGCCCCACATACTGCAGCTGCCCATCAGCGCCCCAACACACCAGATCCCCGGTGCGATACATCGTGTACCTGGCGCTCCCGCGCCGCCCAACGGGCAGGCCACAAACCGCGACGCGGTCAACCCCGCCCGCCGCCAATACCCATACCCCACCCCGGCACCGGCCACATACAACTCACCGACCACACCCGCCGGCACCGGCCGCAACCACCCATCCAGCACAAAAAAGCCAAGATGCGCCAACGGCACCCCAATAGGGCTGGCATGGCTGTCGGCGTCGCGGTCGACGATCTCCCGGAACGAGGCATGCACCGTCGTCTCGGTCGTGCCATACATGTTGATCAGGCGCGGTAGTCCCGGGTGATTGTGCAGCCACGTCCCAAGACGCTGGGGTTCCAGCGCTTCGCCGGCGAACACCACCGTCTGAAGCTTCAGCTGATCTCTCAGCTCGGGTGAGAGCGCGTCGGCGGTTTGCAGCGCATAAAACGCCGAGGGGGTCTGGCTTAAGACGCTGACTTGTTCGGCGACCAGCAAGGCATGGAAGTCTTCCGGTGAGCGGGTCACCGACTCGGGCACCACCACCAGCCGCCCGCCACCTAGCAGCGCACCCCAGATCTCCCACACCGAGACGTCGAAGGCATAGGAATGCCACTGCGTCCACACCCCCGCGCGCTCGCACGTCGGCGTCCAGTGCCTCCAGCAGCTGGGTGACGTTGTGGTGGGTGATGGCCACCCCCTTGGGGACACCGGTGGTGCCCGAGGTGTAGATGAGGTAGGCGATATCGTCGGGGGCCGGTGCCGGCAGTGCCGTGCTGGGTTGGGTGTCGACAGCGGGGTCGTCGACATCGATGACCAGCAAGTCATACCCGTCCAGCCGCTCGGCCAGCCCGGTGGTGGTGATCGCGGCCATCGGCGCGGCGTCGGCGAGCATGAACTCGATCCGGGCCGCCGGCACCGCCGGGTCGATCGGCAGATAAGCCGCCCCGGTTTTGAGCACCGCCAGGATCGCCACGATCGCCTCCGCCGACCGGGACAACAGCAGCGCCACACACGCACCCGGGCCCACCCCCTGGTCGGCCAACAGGTGCGCCAACCGGTTAGCGGCCTCCTCCAGCTCGCGGTAGGTCCACCAACGCTCACCGCATCCATCGCCACCGCCTCCGGTGTGCGGGCCACCTGCGCGGCGAACAACTCCGGAATCGACACCGCGGCGGCTGCGGGCTGGCTCAACACCGCCCGGTTACCGATGTCATCCAGGCGGGCGTGCTCACCGGCATCCAGCACATCGATCGACGAGAGCCGCCGGGTGGGCTCGGTGGTCATCGCCACCAACACCCGCTCCAACCGCTCGATGAGGGTTTCGATGCTTGCCGCGTCGAACACGTCGGTGTCGAATTCGACGCGAAGGCCCAGTTCGCGGCCCGGCAGGGCCGCCACCGTCAGCGGGTAGTGGTTGTATTCGCGGGCGGTGATCTCGGTGATGGCCAACTCGTCGACGCCGGCCAACTCGGCGTTGCCCATCGGGTAGTTTTCGTACACGAAAAGGGTGTCGAACAATTGGTCGTGTCCGGTGACGCGGTGGATCTCGGGTAGCGCCAGATGCTGGTGCTCAAGTGTGTGGTTGTGGGCGCTTTGCAGCTGGTCCAGTAGGTGCGCGGTGGTGGTAGCCGCGGTGATGGTCGCCCGCACCGGCACCGTGTTGATCAGCAGCCCCACCATCGACTCGGCGCCGACCACCTCGGCAGGCCGCCCGGAGACCGCGGTGCCGAAGGCCACATCATGCTGGCCGGTCAGCCACATCAGCAGCTGCGCCCAGGCGCCCTGCAACACGATGTTGACGGTGGTGTGATGCGCGCGCGCCAACTCGCCAAGCGCCCGCGTGGTCTGCTCAGGCACCCGAAACGCTGCAACGCCTCGCCGCCCCAGCTCCAAACGATCCGGCCGAGCCACCAAGGTCGGGGTGTCAAAACCGGCCAACACCTCACGCCAGGCCGCGTGGGCGCCAGCTCGATCTCGATCGGCCAGCCAGGTAACAAAGCTGCGATACGACGCGACCGCGGGCAGCCGCTGGCCGTAATAGCTGGCAATTATTTCCCCCAGCAGGATCGGCAGCGACCAGCCGTCCATAACTATGTGGTGATTGGTGAGCACAAACCGGTGCCGGTCTGCTGCGATGCGGATCAACACCGCCCGAAACGCCGGCGGGTCGGCCAGGTCGCAGACTGCGACGCGTTCCGCCGCGGACACCTCCTGGACCTGCTCATCGAAGTCCAGGTCACTCCCGCTCAGGTCGACGTACCGCCAGGGCACCACCGGATCAGCCGGGATAACCTGCACCGGCTCGTCGAACTGTGCGCAGAATCGGGCCGCCAGGTTCGGATGCCGGTTGAGCACCGTGTGCACCGCTTCGCGCAGCCGGTGGGGGTCGAGGGCACCGCTTAACGTGATGTCCAGCTGCACTGCATACACATCGCCGCTACCCTGCGCGGTGCTGATGTGAAACAGCAGCCCCTGCTGCAACGGGGTCAACGGCAACACATCGGCGATGCGGTCTTGGCGGCACAGCTCGTCGATCTGCTGCTGGCTCAACCGGGCCGGGACGATATCCGACGGCGTCAACCCGCCCCCACCGCCTCGCACATACGCGCAGATACCCACCAGGGCGTCAAACCACAACCGGCTCAGCCGACTGACCTGGGTGTGATCCACGGCCGATTGCGCCCAGGTCCAGTTGGCGTGCAGGTGCGGGCCGGTGTCGGTGTCGACGGTACCGGCGTTGAGGTCCACAGTGTGCGGCAGCGCCATGGGTATCGCCGTGGCCGCGCCGGTCAGCGACAACCCGTCGTGGCACAACCGCCACAGATCATCGGAAAGCTCGGCTCCCGCGCCCAGCCGCCCCAGATAGTTAAACCCGATCACCGGGTCAGAGCCGGCCAGCTCAACCCCGCGGTTCAGGTAGCGCAGCAGACCGTAGGTCAAGCCGTCGGGCAAGGCGCGTAGCTGTTCTTTGGCGTCCTTGATCACCGCCCCCAGCACCGCCTCGCCAGCCACCACCTGCGCCCAGGACAACGCACCCACCGTCAACGACACCGGATATTTAGTGGTAAACCACCCCACCGTGCGGGACAGGTCAATATCGGGCGCTAGCTCCTCGTGGCGACCATGGCCCTCCACGTCGATGCCGATCGGCGCGCCACCGACACCCAAAAACTCCGCAAACGCCAACCCGAACGCGATCAACAAAATGTCCTGCACCCCGGCATGAAACGCCGCCGGCACCTCACCCAACACCATGCGGGTGGTCTCGGTATCCAGCGACACCGACAGGTGCCCGGCCGTGGCAAACGTATCCACCCCAGGTTGCACCCCCGGCAACGCTGGCGGGGTCGCCGCCACCTGCCGCCACACCTGAGCCTGATCCACCACCGCCGCAGCATGTGCATGCTCAGCCAACAGCGACGCCCACCGGACAAACGAGGTTCCCGCTGCCGGCAAAGCCACCTGCAGCCCGCTGCGACGCTGAGCCCAGGCGATGTTCAAGTCCTCCAACAACACCCGCCACGACACCCCGTCGATGGCCAGATGGTGAACGATCAACGCCAACTGGCCGGTCGACCCAGCCCACAGCGCACTCACGATTGCCCCGGCGGCCGGGTTCAACCTCGACCGCGCCCCCACCAACGCCTCATCAGACAACACCTCCACTGCTTGCAGGCACCCGCGCGCATCCACCGACCCCACCTCGGGCACCCACAGCGACCACCCGCCGGCACCGTCGTCATCGGCGCGCAGCCGCAACATCGCGTGCCGATCCAGCAGCGCCTGCAACACCACCACCACATCGGTCTCGGTCACCCCCGCGGGGGCCTGCACCACCATGGTCTGGTTGAACTGATCGATCAGGCCATCGACATCCTGCAGCCAGCGCATGATCGGGGTCGCGACCACCGGCCCGACACCCTCATCGATCGGGCCGCCGGCACCCTCGGCCACCCCGGCCACCCGAGCCAACCGGGCCACGGTCTGCTCGACGAAAATGTCGCGCGGCCGACACAGCAGACCGGCCGCACGGGCACGGGCCACCACCTGCATCGACAAAATGCTGTCCCCACCCAGCTCGAAGAACGACTCATCGACCCCGACCCGCTGCAGCCCCAACACCTGGGCGTAGATGCCGGCCAGGATCTCCTCGACCGCGCTGGCCGGGGCCCGGTAACGGTCAGCATCGATGTATTCGGGTGCCGGCAGGGCCCGGGTGTCGAGTTTGCCGTTAGGCGTTAACGGCAGCGCCTCCAAGACCACCACCGCCGCCGGCACCATATAGGCCGGCAACCGCTCGGCCAGCCCCGCGCGGATCTCGGCCGGGTCCGCGGTCCCGGTCACATACCCCACCAGGCGTTTGTCGCCGGGGCGGTCCTCACGGGCGATCACCACCGCCTGCTCCACCCCATCCACCCCAGCAAGTGCCGCCTGCACTTCACCCAGCTCGATGCGATACCCGCGGATCTTGACCTGCTCATCGGCGCGCCCCAGATACCGCAGCTGCCCATCAGCACCCCAACACACCAAATCCCCGGTGCGATACATCCGCACCCCCGGCCCCCCGAACGGACACGCCACAAACCGCGACGCCGTCAACTCCGACCGGCGCACATACCCACACGCCAGACCCCCACCGGCCACATACAACTCACCGACCACACCCGCCGGCACCGCCCGCAACCATTTGTCCAGCACAAACAACGCCGCCCCCGGCACGGGCGAGCCGATCGGCGGCACCCCCGACCCCGCTGTCAACGGCGCACTGATCGCCACACACATCGTGGTCTCGGTCGGGCCGTAGGCGTTGATCATCACCCGCCCGGGCGCCCACCGATCCACCAGCTCGGCCGGGCAGGCCTCACCGGCCATCACCAACGCCACCGAATCCAACCCCTCAGCCGACAACATCCCCACCGCCGACGGGGTATGGGTGAGCACGCTGACGTGTTCAGCAACCAGCAAGGCGTGGAAGTCTTCCGGCGAGCGGGCCACCGACTCGGGCACCACCACCAGCCGCCCTCCACCCAGCAGCGCACCGAAGATCTCCCACACCGAGACGTCGAAGGCATACGAGTGACACTGCGTCCACACCTGTCCGGGCGCCAGCCCCAGGCCGGCGTCTAGTGAGTCGAGCAACTGGGTGACGTTGTGGTGGGTGACCGCCACGCCTTTGGGGACACCGGTGGTGCCCGAGGTGTAGATGAGGTAGGCGATATCATCGGGGGCCGGCGCCGGCAAGCCCGTGCACGGGTAGCTGGGGATGCGGGGGTCTTCGACATCGATGACCAGCAGGTCGCACCCGTCTAGCCGGTCGGCCAGCCCGGTGGTGGTGATAGCGGCGATCGGTGCGGCGTCCGCAACCATGAACCCGATCCGGGCCGCCGGCAGCGCCGGGTCGATCGGCAGATACGCCGCCCCGGTTTTGAGCACCGCCACGATCGCCACGATCGCCTCAGCGGAACGGGACAACAGCAGCGCCACACACGCACCCGGGCCCACACCATGAGCGGCCAAAAGGTGCGCCAACCGGTTAGCCGCCTCATCCAGCTCCCGATAGGTCCACGACCGCTCCCCGCACACCATCGCCACCGCCTCGGGGCTGCGCGCCACCTGCGCGGCGAACAACACCGGAACCGACACCGCAGACGATGCGCCTGCACTCAACACGGCCCGGTTACCGATCTCATCCAGGCGGGCGTGCTCAGCGTCATCGAGCAGATCCATCAACGAGAGCCGCTGGGTCGGGCCGGCGGTGACCGCCACCAGCACCCGCCGCAACCGCTCGATGAGCGCCTCGGATGCTGTCCGCGTCGAACACGTCGGTGCGAAATTCCACCGTCCCGCCAATTCCGGCGGGCTCACCGACCTCGGTCCAGCGTTCGGCCAGGGAAAACACCAGATCCATGCGGGCGGTCTGGGTGTCCACCGGCAGCGGGGTGACCTGCAGATCACCCAAACTCAGCCCGGCGGCGGGATCGCTGTCCTGCCCGGGGAAGTTCTGCCAGGCCAACACCACCTGGATCAGCGGGTGATGGGTCAGGCTTCGGGTGGGGTTGAGCCGCTCCACCAGCACCTCAAAGGGCACATCTTGGTGTTCGTAGGCGGCCAGGCTGCGCCGTCGCACCTGGGCCAGCAGCTCGGCGAAGGCGGGATCCCCAGCCACATCGACCCGCAGCACCAAGGTGTTGACGAAAAACCCCACCAGCTCATCCAGCGCCGGGTCGCTGCGCCCGGCGATCGCAATCCCCACCGCCACATCGCTGCTGGCGCTGATCTTCGACAGCAACACCGCAAGAGCGGCCTGGATCACCATGAAGCTGGTCGCGTTGTGCTCACGAGCCACCCGAACAACCCGCTGCTGCAGATCCGCCGGCCAGTCCACCACAACACTGGCGCCGCGGTAATCAGCGACCGGCGGGTAGGGCCGATCGGTGGGCAGCTGAAGGCGCTCGGGCATCCCGGCCAGGGCACCCTCCCAGTAGGCCAGCTGCGCGGCGATGGGGCTGTCGCTATCGTCGAGATCACCAAACTGCTCGCGCTGCCACAGCGTGTAATCGACATACTGCACCGCCAACGGCGCCCAGTCGGGAGTCTGCCCCGCACACCGGCTGGCATAAGCCACCCCCAGATCACCCACCAGCGGGGTGATCGACCAGCCATCGGCGGCGATATGGTGCACCACGCCCACCAGCACGTGTTCGTCATCGGCGATGCGGAAAAGCCGTGCCCGCAACGGGATCTCGGTGGCCAAATCAAACGGGTGACGCACTGCGGCGCCGATGGCCTCACCGAGCTGGCTTGCCGACCAGCCGGTGGCATCAACAACGTCCCAACCGAAGTCGGCCCGCTCGGCGGGGGTGACCAGCTGCTGGGCTATCCCCTCGGGCGCCGCAAACAGTGTGCGCAGGCTTTCGTGGCGGCCCACCACATCGGCCAGCGCCGCACCCAAAGCGTCGGCATCAAGGCGCCCGCTCAACCGCAACGCCACCGCCATGTTGTAGACCGGTGAGGGCCCCTGCAACTGGTCGAGGAACCACAACCGCTGCTGGGCATACGACAACGGGACCCGCTCCGGGCGCGGCATCACCCGCAACGGCGGGCGGGCGGGGCCGCCACGATGCCGGTACAGATAGTCGGCGAGTCCCCCGACGGTGGACGCGTCAAACAGATACCGCACCGGCACTTCCCTGCCCAACGCCAACCGCAGCCGCGCGCTCACCCGGGTGGCGATCAACGAATCCCCACCCAGGGCGAAGAAATCGTCATCGAGCCCGACCCGATCCACGCCCAACACCTCGGCGAACACCTCGGCGACGATCTTTTCGGTCTGGGTCTGCGGCGCCCGGAACGCTGTGGCGGCAAACACCGGTGCCGGCAGGGCCTTACGGTCGATCTTGCCCGAGGAAGTCAACGGGAACTCGTCGAGCACCACAATCTGGCCGGCACCATGTAATCGGGCAACCGCGCGCTCAACCGCTGACGCACCGCGCTGATCTTGGTGTTGGTGTGGGGGTCGTTGGCGTGGGTGCTGCGTTGGTGGGCCCCGGCGGGGGGCAGATAGAGGTCGGTCAGCGGTGGGGTGTGCCGGCGGTGGGGGTCGGTGGGGGTGATGAAGACGGCATCGAGGGTGCCGGGTTGGGCGCCCCAGGTGACGGCGACGTGGTATCCGGTGGTTTCACCGAGGCGATGCAATTGTTCGGGGGTGGCGGTGTCGGGGGTCGCGGTGGCGGTGGCTTGGGCCAGGGCCTCGGCCAGGGGTAGCCCGGCGGCCAGGGCCTGTTCGATGCCGACGTCGGTGATCAGTCCGGCGCGGGGGATCTCGGTGACGCGCACGGCGGTCGGGACGTTGGGATATCAACCGGGTGTGCAGCCCGCTCAGGCCCGCGCAGTGGGTCCACGCCCAGCTGGGTGCGGCGGCCAAGGAACGTACCGGGGTGGGGGTTTTGTGGACGATGACGTCGTAGCGGTACCGGTTCAGTTCGTTGTCGGCCACTCCGCGTTTGACTTCGATGTCGAGTCCGGCCACCGACGGATGCTCGGCGGCCCAGCTGGTGAAAAACTCTGGGGCCAGCAGTAATTCGGGTTCGCCGAGCATGGCGCGCTGGACCCGTTGGCGGATCTCGGCGGCGTCGGTGGTGGCGCGGGCCAGCGCGACCGCGGTTTGAAACGCGCCCTGCAGGGTGTGGTTGCGGACATCACCGATGAACAGTGCCCCGCCGGGGGCCAGCAATCGCATCGCCACTGCCAGCACATCGAGCAGATACCCCGCGCTCGGGAAGTACTGGACGACCGAGTTGAGCACCATGACTCGAAATGCCCCTCCGGCAACCCATCGGCCACATCGGCGGGCTGCACCCGCAACTGCACCCGATCACCCCACGACTGCGCAGCCACCGCCGCCTGCAGTGTCTGGATCGTCGGCGCCGACAAGTCCGTGCCCCAATATTCGACACAGACCGGGGCCATCTGCGACAAGCACCAGCCCCGAGCCCGCGCCGATCTCCAACACTCGCCGCGGCCGCAGGGCCATGATCCGATCCACCGTGGCCGAACGCCACTCCACCATCTCCTCGAGCGGAATCGGATCATCGGTGTAGCTGCTGTTCCAGCCCCGAAAATCCATGCCGAACCCCGACACCCCGACCTCAGCGCTCGTACAGCTCGTCGTACATGTGTTGCCACTGGTCGACGATTTCGGCGTCGTGGTCGGCGCTGGTGGTGTGCTCGAGGGTGACGTAGGCGATGAGGTGGTCGCCGGTGTTGCTGTGGTGCACGGTGGCGGCGGCCTGGGTGACCTGCGGGCAGGCCAGCAGGGTGTTTTCGATTTCGCCCAGTTCGATGCGCTGCCCGCGCAGTTTGATCTGGGTGTCGGCGCGGCCCAGATACTCCAGCGTGCCGGCGGGGGTCCAGCGCACCAGATCACCGGTGCGATACATCCGCGCCCCGGCATCCCCGTACGGGTTGGCCACGAACCGTTCCGCGGTCAACTCCGCCCGCCCACATAACCGTGCGCCAGCGCGGGCCCGGCCAGATACAGCTCGCCCACCACCCCGACCGGCGCCGGGTTCAGCCGCGCATCAAGCACCAGCGCACACACCCCCGGGATCGGGGCGCCGATGCTGACCGGCTGCCCCGCCGACAGCGGCGCACTGCAGGTGGCCCAGATCGTGGTCTCGGTGGGGCCATAGGCGTTGAACATCCGCCGACCCGGCGCCCAGGCGGCCACCAACTCCCCCGGGCAGGCCTCCCCGCCGGTGATCAGCGTGCCCAGCCCGTCCAGCCGGGCCCGATCCAGCGACGACAGCACCGTCGGGGTCAACACTGCCGCGCTGACCCGCTGAGCCTGCAGCAACGCGGTCAACGCCTCCCCGGCATACACCTGCGGCGGCGCCACCACCAACGCCGCCCCCGACCCCACCGCCAACAACAACTCAAAGACCGACGCATCAAAGGTCGGCGCGGCCACCATCAACACCCGCGCATCCGCGCCCAACCCGAACACCTCACGTTGCGCCGCCGCCACCCCCAGCAGACCGGCGTGGCTGACCGCCACCCCCTTGGGGGCACCGGTGGACCCCGAGGTGAAGATCACATAGGCGGTGTTATCCACCCCCAGCGCCGCCAGCCGGTCGGCGTCGGTGATCGGCCTCCGCGCAGCGCCCGGACACGTCCAGACCGTCGATGCGCACCACCGGGCGCGCCCCCGCCCCGGCCACGGTGTCGGCACCACAGGTCAACACACACACCGCCCCCACGGCGTCGAACACCGTGGCGATCCGCTCGACCGGATGGGCCCGATCCACCGGCACATACACCCCGCCGGCCTTGACCACCGCCCACCACGCGACCACCAACTCCACGACACCGATCCATCGCCACGCCCACCGCGCGCTCCGGACCCACGCCCGCCTCGATCAGCACCCGCGCCAACCGCGTCGACCACTCATCCAGCTCGCGATACGACAGCTCCCGCGCACCGTCGACGACCGCCACCGCATCCGGGTCGGCCGCCACCGCCGCAGCCAACAACTGCGGCGCCACCCCCACCGGTGCCCCCACATCAGCACCAGACCACCCCGACAGCACCAGATCACGCTCACCGCGATCCAGCAACGACACCTCCCCCACCACCACCGACGCATCCGCCACCACCGCCTCGATCACCCGCCCAAACCAGGTGACCAACCGCTCGATGCTGGCCCGGTCAAACAAATCCGTGGCATACGACACCACCCCGGCGGCCATCGGCGCGGCCGGGTCCTCGGTGGGCACCTCCCTCAGATCGAAATCCAGGTCGAACTTGGCGGTGCGGGTGACCGCCGCCAGCGGCTCGACGCTGACCCCGTCGAACGCCACCACGTCGGGGCGCACATTGTTCTGGAAGGCCATGGCCACCTGAAACAGCGGATGATGCGCCGTGGAGCGCACCGGGTTGAGCTGCTCGACCAGCCGCTCGAACGGCACATCCTGGTTGCTGTAGGCATCCAGCGCCTTCTGACGCACCTGCTCAAGCACCTCGCTGAACCGGTGCGCGGAATTGACACCCACCCGCAACACCCACGTGTTGACGAAAAACCCGACCAGATCATCGAGCGCCTGTATCCAACCGCCCGGCGATCGGCGTGCCCATCACCACGTCCTCACCGGCCCCGACCCGGTGCAACACCACCGCCACGACCGCCTGCAACACCATCGAGGCCGTCGCGTTATGCGCCGCCGCCAGCGCCTTGACCCCCGCCCACAGCCTGCGGGTCGATGCGCACCCCCACCCCATCACCGCGGTAACTGGGCACCGGCGGGCGGGCCCGATCCGCCGGCAGCGACACCACCTCCGGCAGATCGGCCAACTCCTGCCGCCAGTACGCCAACTGCCCGGCAATCACACTGTCCGGATCAGACTCCGCCCCCAACCACTCCTGTTGCCACAACGTGTAATCCACATACTGCACCGCCAACGGCGCCCACTGCGGGGCCCGGCCCTGCCGCCGCGCCCGATACGCCTCGCCCACATCACGGGCCATCGGAGCCAGCGACCACCCATCAAAAGCGATGTGGTGCACCACAATCCCCACCACATACTGCTCGGGCCCCACCGAATAAATCTGCGCACGAATCGGGATCTCCGCCGACAAATCAAACCGATACCCCGCCAGCGCCACCAACGCGCCGGCCACATCCTGCTCCGGCAACGACACCACCGCCGCGCCCCCGCGCCGCCACATCCCCGCCCGGGCCGGCAACACCTCCTGGAACGGCACACCGTCAACATCGGGAAATATGGTGCGCAGCGATTCGTGGCGGGCGATCACATCATCGAGGGCCGCGCCCAGCGCCTCGACATCCAGCGCCCCGCTGATCCGAAACGCGGTCGGCATGTTGTAGGTCGCAACCCCGCCCTCGAACCGGTTGAGGAACCACAACCGGCTCTGCGCAAACGACAACGGAACCATCGCGGGCCGCTCCACCGGCACCAACGGCTTACGCCGGCCCGCATCCGCACCGATACGGGGCGCCAACTGGGCAACCGTGGGCGCCTCGAACAAGGTCGCGCACCGCAAGGCCGGCATCCAGGCCGGTGTTGACCGCGGCGATCACCCGCATCGCCGACAGCGAATCCCCACCCAGATCGAAGAACGAGTCGTCGACCCCGACCCGCTCCAGCCCGAGTACCTGGGCGTAGATGCCGGCCAGGATCTCCTCGACCGCGCTGGCCGGGGCGCGGTAACGATCGGCCTCCGTGATATTCGGGTGCCGGCAGGGCGCGTGTGTCGAGTTTGCCGTTGGCTGTCAACGGCAGCGCCGCCACCACCACCACCGCGGCCGGAACCATGTAGGCCGGGAGCCGCTCGGCCAGCGCGGCGCGCGAGCTCGGCCGGGTCTGCTGTCCCGGTCACATAGCCCACCAGGCGCTTATCCCCGGGGCGGTCCTCGCGGGCGATCACCACCGCCTGCTCCACCCCCTCCAACCCAGCCAGGGCTGCCTGGACTTCACCGAGCTCGATGCGATACCCGCGGATCTTGACCTGCTCATCGGCACGCCCCACATACCGCAGCTGCCCATCAGCGCCCCAACACACCAGATCCCCGGTGCGATACATCCGCGCCCCCGGCCCCCCGAACGGACAGGCCACAAACCGCGACCCGGTCAACCCCGCCCGGCGCACATACCCGACGCCCACCCCGGCGCCGGCCACATACAACTCCCCGACCACCCCGGCC
This sequence comes from uncultured Actinomycetota bacterium, assembly GCA_963784665.1. Taxonomy (GTDB): domain Bacteria; phylum Actinomycetota; class Actinomycetes; order Mycobacteriales; family Mycobacteriaceae; genus Mycobacterium. The sequence goes on along the minus strand of CAWASA010000005.1, from coordinate 133,692 downwards.
GGCACCGGGCGCAACCACCCATCCAGCACAAACAACGCCGCCCCCGGCACCGGCGAGCCGATCGGCACCACCCCCGACCCCGGTGCCAGCGGCGCACTGATCGACGCATACACCGTGGTCTCGGTCGGGCCGTAGCCGTTGATCATCACCCGCCCCGGCGCCCACCGATCCACCACCTCGGCCGGGCAGGGCTCACCGGCGATCACCAACGCCGCCGACTCCAACCCCTCCGGCGAGAGCATCCCCACCGCCGACGGGGTCTGGCTTAACACGGTGACCTGTTCGGCAACCAGCAAGGCGTGGAAGTCCTCCGGTGAACGCGCCACCGACTCGGGCACCACCACCAGGCGCCCACCATGCAACAGCGCACCCCAGATCTCCCACACCGAGAAGTCGAAGGCATAGGAATGACACTGCGTCCACACCTGTCCCGGCGCCAGCTCCAGGCCGACCTCCAGGGAGTCGAACAGCTGGGTGACGTTGTGGTGGGTGACCGCCACCCCCTTGGGGACACCGGTGGTGCCCGAGGTGTAGATGATGTAGGCGATGTCATCGGGTGCCGGCGCCGGCAATGCCGTGCTCGGCTGGCTCTCGACAGCGGGATCGTGGACATCGATGACCAGCAGGTCGCACCCGTCCAGCCGGTCGGCCAGCCCCGCGGTGGTGATCGCGGCGATCGGCGCGGCATCGGCGACCATGAACCGCGATCCGGGCCGCCGGCAGCGCCGGGTCGATCGGCAGATACGCCGCCCCGGTCTTCAGCACCGCCACAATCGCCACGACCGCCTCAGCCGACCGCGCCAACAGCAGCGCCACACACTGCACCTGGGCCCGCGCCCTCAGCGGCCAACAGGTGCGCCAACCGGTTCGCGGCCTCATCCAGCTCCCGGTAGGTCATCGAGCGGCCCTCGAAGGTCAGCGCCACCGCCTCGGGGGCACGCGCCACCTGCGCGGCGAACAACACCGGAATCGACACCGCCGCCGTCGCCGGCTGGGTCAACACCGCCCGGTTACCGACCTCATCCAGGCGGGCATGCTCAGCCTCATCGAGCACATCCACCGACGACAGCCGCCGGGCCGGGTCGGCGGTCATCGCCACCAACACCCGCCGCAACCGCTCGATCAGCGTTTCGATGCTGGCCGCGTCGAACACATCGGTGCGAAACTCCACCACCCCGGAAATCCCGGCGGGCTCACCGGCCTGGCCCCAGCGTTCGGCCAGCGAAAACGTCAGGTCCATGCGGGCGGTGCGGGTCTCCATGGGCAGCGGGGTGACCTGCAGATCACCCAAACCCAGCCCGGCCGCGGGGTCATTGTCGTGCCCGGCGAAGTTCTGCCAGGCCAACAACACCTGCACCAGCGGGTGATGGGTCAGGGATCGGGCGGGGTTGAGCCGCTCCACCAGCACCTCAAAGGGCACATCCTGGTGCTCGTAGGCGGCCAGGCTGCGCGCCCGCACCTGGGCCAGCAGCTCGGCGACAGTGGGATCCCCGGCCACATCGACCCGCAGCACCAAGGTGTTGACGAAAAACCCCACCAGCTCATCCAGCGCAGGGTCGCGCCGCCCGGCGATCGGGAACCCCACCGCCACCTCACTGCTGGCGCTGATCTTGGACAGCAGCACCGCCAGGGCGGCCTGCACCACCATGAAGCTGGTCGCGTTGTGCTCACGAGCCACCCGCGCAACCCGCTGCTGCAGCTCCGCCGGCCAGTCCACCGCCACGCTGGCGCCGCGGTGATCAGCAACCGGCGGATAGGGCCGATCGGTGGGCAGCTGCAGACGCTCGGGCATCCCGGCCAGGGCCTGCTCCCAGTAGGCCAGCTGCGCGGCGATGCGGCTGTCGCTGTCGGCCAGATCACCAAGGATTTCCCGCTGCCACAGCGTGTAATCGACATACTGCACCGGCAACGGCGCCCAGCCCGGGGCTTGCCCCGCACACCGGCTGGCATAGGCCACCCCCAGATCACCCACCAGCGGGGTGATCGACCAGCCGTCGGCGGCGATATGGTGCACCGCGGCCACCAGCACGTGCTCCTCGTCGGCGATGCGGAAAAGCCGTGCCCGCAACGGGATCTCGGTGGCCAGATCAAACGGGTGACGCCCCACCGCGTCGATGGCCTCACCCAGCCGGGCCGCCGACCAGCCGCTGGCATCAACGACCTGCCAACCGAAATCGGCCCGCTCGGGCGGCACCACCAGCTGCCGCGGTATCCCCTCGGGCGCCGCAAACAGTGTGCGCAGGCTCTCATGGCGGCCCACCACATCGGCCAGCGCCGCACCCAACGCCTCGGCATCCAGGCGCCCGCCCAACCGCAACGCCACCGCCATGTTGTACACCGGTGAAGGCCCCTGCAACTGGTCCAGGAACCACAACCGGCTCTGGGCAAACGACAACGGAACCACCGCGGGCCGCTCCACCGCCACCAACGGCTCCAGCCGACCCGCCTCCCCACCGATACGGGGCGCCAACTGGGCAACCGTGGGCGCCTCGAACACGGCGCGCACCGCAAGGCCGGCATCCAGGCCGGTGTTGACCGCGGCGATCACCCGCATCGCCGACAGCGAATCCCCACCCAGATCGAAAAACGAGTCATCGACCCCGACCCGCTCCACAGCCCAAGCACCTGGGCGTAGATGCCGGCCAGGATCTCCTCGACCGGCGCTGGCCGGGGCGCGGTACCGATCGGCGTCGCTGTATTCCGGTGCCGGCAGGGCGCGGGTGTCGAGTTTGCCGTTGGGCGTCAACGGCAGCGCCGCCACCACCACCACCGCGGCCGGCACCATATAGGCCGGGAGCCGCTCGGCCAGCGCGGCGCGCATCCCGGCCGGATCGGCGGTCCCGGTCACATAACCCACCAGGCGCTTATCCCCGGGGCGGTCCTCGCGGGCGATCACCACCGCCTGCTCCACCCCCTCCAACCCAGCCAGCGCCGCCTGGACCTCACCCAGCTCGATGCGATACCCGCGGATCTTGACCTGCTCATCGGCGCGCCCCAGATACCGCAGCTGCCCATCAGCACCCCAACACACCAGATCCCCGGTGCGATACATCCGCGCCCCCGGCCCCCCGAACGGACACGCCACAAACCGCGACCCGGTCAACCCCGCCCGGCGCACATACCCACACCCCACCCCGGCACCGGCCACATACAACTCCCCGACCACCCCCGCCGGCACCGGCCGCAACCACCCATCCAGCACAAACAACGCCGCCCCCGGCACCGGCGAACCGATCGGCACCACCCCCGACCCCGCTGCCAGCGGCGCACTGATCGACGCATACACCGTGGTCTCGGTCGGGCCGTAGGCGTTGATCATCACCCGCCCCGGCGCCCACCGATCCACCACCTCGGCCGGGCAGGCCTCACCGCCGATCACCAACGCCACCGACTCCAACCCCTCCGGCGACAGCACCCCCACCGCCGACGGGGTCTGGCTTAACACGCTGACCTGTTCAGCGACCAGCAAGGCGTGGAAGTCCTCCGGTGAGCGCGCCACCGACTCGGGCACCACCACCAGCCGCCCACCGTGCAACAGCGCACCCCAGATCTCCCACACCGAGAAGTCGAAGGCATAGGAATGCCACTGCGTCCACACCTGCCCGGCGCGCTGGCAGGCCGGCATCCAGTGACGTCGAACAGCTGGGTGACGTTGTGGTGGGTGACCGCCACCCCCTTGGGGACACCGGTGGTGCCCGAGGTGTAGATGATGTAGGCGATGTCATCGGGGGCCGGCGCCGGCAAGCGCCGTGCTCGGGTTGGCTGTCGATAGCGGGGTCGTCGACATCGATGACCAGCAGGTCACACCCGTCCAGCCGGTCGGCCAGCCCGGCGGTGGTGATCGCGGCGATCGGCGCGGCATCGGCGAGCATGAACCCGATCCGGGCCGCCGGCAGCCGCCGGGTCGATCGGCAGATAGGCCGCCCCGGTCTTCAGCACCGCCAAAATCGCCACGACCGCCTCAGCCGAACGCGACAACAGCAGCGCCACACACTGCCCCGGGCCCACACCCTGAGCCGGCCAACAGGTGCGCCAACCGGTTCGCGGCCTCCTCCAGCTCCCGATAGGTCATCGAGCGGCCCTCGAAGCTCAGCGCCACCGCCTCCGGGGTGCGCGCCACCTGCGCGGCGAACAACACCGGAATCGACACCGCCGCGGTCGCCGGCTGGGTCAACACCGCCCGGTTACCCCACCTCATCCAGCCGGGCATGCTCAGCCGTCATCGAGCAGATCCATCGACGACAACCGCCGGGCCGGGTCGGCGGTCATCGCCACCAACACCCGCTCGCAACCGCTCGATCAGCGCCTCGATGCTGGCCGCGTCGAACACATCGGTGTCGAATTCGACGCGAAGGCCCAGTTCGCGGCCCGGCAGGGCCTGCACCGTCAGCGGGTAGTGGTTGTATTCGCGGCTGGTGAACTCGGTGATGGCCAACTCGTGGGCGCCCGACAACGCGGCGGTGTCGATCGGGTAGTTCTCGTACACGAACAGGGTGTCGAACAGTTGTTCGTGGCCGGTGATGCGGTGGATCTCGCTGAGCGCCAGGTGCTGGTGCTCGAGGGTGTCGTTGTGGGCGCGTTGCAGCTGGTCGAGCAGGTCGGCGGTGGTGGTTGCCGCGGTGATGTTCGCCCGCACCGGCACCGTGTTGATCAACAGGCCCACCATCGATTCCGCGCCGGCCACCTCGGCTGGCCGCCCCGAGACCGCGGTGCCGAAGGCGACATCATGCTGGCCGGTCAGCCACATCAGCAGCTGCGCCCAGGCGCCCTGCAGCACGGTGTTGACGGTGGTGTGGTGCGAGCGCGCCAGCTCGCTAAGGGCCCGCGTGGTCTGCTCAGGCACCCGAAACGATTCAACGCCTCGCCGCCCCAGCCCCAACCGGTCCGGCGGACCCACCAGGGTGGGGGTGTCAAAGCCGGCCAACACCTCACGCCAGGCCGCGCGGGCGGCATCAAGGTCCCGATCGGCCAGCCAGGTCACAAAGCTGCGATACGACCCGGCCGCGGGCAGCCGCTGCCCGTAATAGCTGGCGAATATTTCCCGCAGCAGGATCGGCAGCGACCAGCCATCGAGCACGATGTGGTGATTGGTCAGCACAAACCGGTGCCGATCTGCTGCGGTGCGGATCAACGCCGCCCGAAAGGCCGGCTGGTCGGCCAGGTCGCAGACCGCGGCGCGTTCGGCGGCGCACACCCGCTGGATCTGCTCATCGACGTCGACGTCGCCGGCGTCCAGCTCGACATACCGCCACGGCGCCACGGGATCAGCCGGGATGATCTGCACCGGCTCGTCGAACTGTTCGCAGAATCGGGCCGCCAGGTTCGGATGCCGGTTGACCACCGTGTGCACCGCATCGCGCAGCCGGTGCGGGTCAAGCGGACCGGTCACGGTGATATCCAGCTGCACCGCATACACATCGTCGCTAGCCCTGCGCGGTGCTGGCGTGAAAGAGCAGCCCCTGCTGCAGCGGGGTCAACGGCAACACGTCAGCGATCCGGTATTGCCGCTGCAGCTCGTCGATCTGCTGCTGGCTCAGACCGGGCAGGCGCGATATCCGACGGGGTCAACCCGCCCCCACCGCCGCGCACATGCGCGCAGATGCCGGCCAGGGCCTCAAACCACAACCGGCTCAGCCGGCTGACCTGCGCGCGATCCAGCGCCGAGGGCGCCCACGTCCAGTTGGCGTGCAGCTGCGGGCCGGTGTCGGTGTCGACGGTGCCGGCGTTGAGCTCCACGGTGTGCGCCAGCGGCATGGGCATCGCCGCGGCTGCGCCGGTGAACGACAAGCCGTCCTGGCTGATCCGCCACAGATCACCGGACACCTCGGCCGCCGCAGCGCCCAGCCGCCCCAGATAGTTGAACCCGATCGGCGGGTCGGACCCGGCCAGGTCAACCTCGGGGTTCAGATAGCGCAGCACACCGTAGGTCAGGCGGATCGGGCAGGGCGCGAAGCTGCTCTTTGGCGTCCTTGATCACCGCCCCCAGCGCCGCCTCACCGGCCACCACCTGCGCCCAGGACAGCCCACCCACGGCCAACGACACCGGGTATTTGGTGGTGAACCACCCCACCGTGCGCGACAGGTCCACATCGGCGGCCAGCTCCTCGTGGCGCCCGTGGCCCTCCACATCGATGCCGATCGGCGCGCCGCCGGTGCCCAAAAACTCCGCCCACGCCAACCCGAACGCGATCAACAAGATGTCGTGCACCCCGGCATGAAACGCCGCCGGCACCTCACCCAGCAGCATGCGGGTGGTCTCGACATCCAGCGACACCGACAAGTGCCCGGCGCTGGCATAGGTATCCACCGCCGGGCTGCACCGCCGGCAGCGCGGCCGGGGTCGCCGCCACCTGCCGCCACGCCTCCGCCTGCTCCACCACCGTCCGGGCGGCGCGCGTGCTCAGCCAGCAGCGACGCCCACCGGGCAAACGACGTCCCGGCCGCCGGCAACGCCACCGGCTGCCCGCCGCGATGCTGGGCCCAGGCGATGTTGAGGTCCTCCAGCAGAATCCGCCACGACACCCCGTCGACGGCCAGATGGTGAATGATCAACACCAACTGGCCGGTGGAGGCCACCCACAGCGCGCTGAGCATCACCCCGGCGGCCGGGTTCAACCGCGACCGCGCCCCCACCAGCGCCTCATCGGACAACACGTCCACCGCGTGCAGGCACCCGCCGCGCATCCACCGACCCGGCCTCGGGCACCGTCAACGACCACCCCCCGGCGCCGTCGTCGTCGACGCGCAGCCGCAACATGGCATGCCGATCCAGCAACGCCTGCAACACCACCACCACGTCGGCCTCGGTCGACCCCCGCGGGAGCCTGCACCACCACCGTCTGGTTGAACTGCTCCACCGGGCCCTCCACGCCCTGCAGCCAGCGCATGATCGGGGTGGCCACCACCGGCCCGACGCCCTCATCGACCGGGCCACCCGCACCGTCGGCCACCCCGGCCACCCGGGCCAGCCGGGCCACGGTCTGCTCGACGAAAATATCGCGCGGCCGACACACCACACCGGCGGCACGGGCCCGCGCCACCACCTGCATCGACAAAATGCTGTCCCCACCCAGCTCGAAGAACGAGTCGTCGACCCCGACCCGCTCCAGCCCGAGCACCTGGGCGTAGATGCCGGCCAGGATCTCCTCGACCGCGCTGGCCGGGGCGCGGTAACGATCGCCATCCTGGTATTCCGGTGCCGGCAGGGCGCGGGTGTCGAGTTTGCCGTTGACCGTCAGCGGCAGCGCCTCCAGCACCACCACCGCGGCCGGCACCATATAGGCCGGCAGCCGCTCGGCCAGCGCGGCGCGCATCCGCGGCCGGGTCGGCGGTCCCGGTGACATAACCCACCAGGCGCTTATCGCCGGGGCGGTCCTCGCGGGCGATCACCACCGCCTGCTCCACCCCATCCAGCCCGGCCAGCGCCGCCTGGACCTCACCCAGCTCGATGCGATACCCGCGGATCTTGACCTGCTCATCAGCGCGCCCCAGATACCGCAGCTGCCCATCAGCACCCCAACACACCAGATCCCCGGTGCGATACATCCGCGTCCCCGGCGCTCCCGCGCCGCCGAACGGACACGCCACAAACCGCGACCCGGTCAACCCCGCCCGGCGCCAATACCCACACCCCACCCCGGCACCGGCCACATACAACTCCCCGACCACCCCCGCCGGCACCGGCCGCAACCACCCATCCAGCACAAAAAAGCCAAGATGCGCCAACGGCACCCCGATCGGGCTGGCAGTCGCTGTCGACGTCGCCGCCGACGATCTCCCGCACCGAGGCATGCACCGTCGTCTCGGTGATGCCGTACATGTTGATCAGCCGCGGTAATCCCGGGTGGTTGTCCAGCCACGTCCCAAGACGCTGGGGTTCCAGCGCTTCACCGCCGAACACCACCGTCTCAAGCTTCAGCTGATCTCCCAGCTCGGGTGACAGCGCATCGGCGGTTTGCAGCGCATAAAACGCCGACGGGGTCTGGCTTAACACGCTGACCTGTTCAGCGACCAGCAAGGCGTGGAAGTCTTCCGGTGAGCGGACCACCGCTTCGGGCACCACCACCAGCCGCCCACCATGCAGCAGCGCACCGAAGATCTCCCACACCGAGAAGTCGAAGGCCAAGGAATGACACTGCGTCCACACCTGCCCGCGCCAGCTGCAGGTCGGCGTCCAGTGACTCCAGCAGCTGGGTCACGTTGCGGTGGGTGACGGCCACCCCCTTGGGCACACCGGTGGTGCCCGAGGTGTAGATGAGGTAGGCGATGTCCTCGGGGGCCGGCGCCGGCAAGCCCGTGCCGGGTTGGGTGTCGATGCGCGGGGTCGTCGACATCGATGACCAGCAGGTCACACCCGTCCAGCCGCGTCGGCCAGCCCGGTGGTGGTGATCGCGGCGATCGGCGCGGCATCGGCGACCATGAACCCGATCCGCGCCGCCGGCAGCGCCGGGTCGATCGGCAGATACGCCGCCCCGGTCTTGAGCACCGCCAACATCGCCACGATCGCCTCGGCCGACCGCGACAACAGCAGCGCCACACACTGCCCCGGGCCCGCACCCTGGCCGGCCAACAGGTGCGCCAACCGGTTAGCGGCCTCATCCAGCTCCCGGTACGTCATCGAGCGGCCCTCGCAGCTCACCGCCACCGCCTCCGGGGTGCGCGCCACCTGCGCGGCGAACAACACCGGAATCGACACCGGCGCCGGTGCGCGGCTGGGTCAACACCGCCCGGTTACCCCACCCATCCAGGCGGGCGTGCTCACCCGCATCGAGCACATCCATCGACGACAGCCGCCGCGTCGGGTCGGCGGTCATCGCCACCAACACCCGCTCGCAACCGCTCGATCAGCGCCTCGATGCTGGCCGCGTCGAACACATCGGTGCGAAACTCCACCGCCCCGCCGATCCCGGCGGGCTCACCGGCCTCGGTCCAGCGTTCGGCCAAGCGAAAACGCCAAATCCATGCGGGCGGTGTGGGTGTCCACCGGCAGCGGCGTGACCTGCAGATCACCCAACGCCAACCCGGCGGCGGGGTCGTTGTCCTGCCCGGGGAGGTTCTGCCAGGCCAACATCACCTGCACCAGCGGGTGATGGGTCAGGCTTCGGGTCGGGTTGAGCCGCTCCACCAGCACCTCAAAGGGCACGTCCTGGTGCTCGTAGGCGGCCAGGCTGCGCCGCTCGCACCTGGGCCAGCAGCTCGGCGACGGTGGGATCCCCGGCCACATCGACCCGCAGCACCAAGGTGTTGACGAAAAACCCCACCAGCTCATCCAGCGCGGGGTCGCGGCGCCCGGCGATCGGGAACCCCACCGCCACATCGCTGCTGGCGCTGAGCTTGGACAACAGCACCGCCAGGGCGGCCTGGACCACCATGAAACTGGTCGCGTTGTGCTCACGGGCCACCCGCGCGCACCCGCTGCTGCAGCTCGCGCCGGCCAGTCCACCGCCACACTGGCGCCGCGGTAATCAGCCACCGGCGGATAGGGCCGATCGGTGGGCAGCACCAGGCGCTCGGGCATCCCGGCCAGGGCCTGCTCCCAGTAGGCCAGCTGCGCGGCGATGCGGCTGTCGCTATCGCCAGATCACCCAACTGCGCGCGCTGCCACAGCGTGTAATCGACATACTGCACCGCCAACGGCGCCCAGCCGGGGGCCCGCCCCGCACACCGGCTGGCATAGGCCACCCCCAGATCACGCACCAGCGGGGTGATCGACCAGCCGTCGGCGGCGATATGGTGCACCACGGCCACCAGCACGTGCTCGTCATCGGCGACGCGGAAAAGCCGTGCCCGCAACGGGATCTCGGTGGCCAGATCAAACGGGTGACGCGCCGCGGCGTCGATGGCCTCACCCAGCCGGCCTGCCGACCAGCCGGTGGCATCAACGACCTGCCAGCCGAAATCGGCCCGCTCGACCGGCACCACCAGCTGCTGGGGTATCCCCTCGGGCGCCGGAAACAGCGTGCGCAGGCTCTCATGGCGGCCCACCACATCGGCCAGCGCCGCACCCAACGCGTCGGCATCAAGGCGCCCGCCCAGCCGCAACGCCACCGCCATGTTGTAAACCGGTGAAGGCCCCTGCAACTGGTCGAGGAACCACAACCGGCTCTGGGCAAACGACAACGGAACCACCGCGGGCCGCTCGACCGCCACCAACGGCTCCAGCCGACCCGCCTCCGCACCGATACGGGGCGCCAACTGGGCAACCGTGGGCGCCTCGAACAAGGCGCGCACCGCAAGGCCGGCATCCAGGCCGGTGTTGATCGCGGCGACCAGCCGCATCGCCGACAGCGAATCCCCACCCAAATCGAAAAACGAGTCGTCGACCCCGACCCGCTCGACACCCAGCACCTGGGCGTAGATGCCGGCCAGGATCTCCTCGACGGCGCTGGCCGGGGCGCGGTAACGATCGGCATCCTGTGTATTCCGGTGCCGGCAGGGCGCGGGTGTCGAGTTTGCCGTTGACCGTCAACGGCAGCGCGTCGATCACCACCACCGCGGCCGGCACCATATAGGCCGGCAGCCGCTCGGCCAGCGCGGCGCGCAGCCTCGGCCGGGTCCGCGGTCCCGGTCACATAACCCACCAGGCGCTTATCCCCGGGGCGGTCCTCGCGGGCGATCACCACCGCCTGCTCCACCCCATCCAGCCGGCCAACGCCGCCTGGACTTCACCCAGCTCGATGCGATACCCGCGGATCTTGACCTGCTCATCAGCGCGCCCCAGATACCGCAGCTGCCCATCAGCACCCCAACACACCAGATCCCCGGTGCGATACATCCGCGCCCCGGGCCCCCCGAACGGACACGCCACAAACCGCGACCCGGTCAACCCGCGCCCGGCGCCAATACCCACACCCCACCCCGGCACCGGCCACATACAACTCACCGACCACCCCCGCCGGCACCGGACGCAACCACCCATCCAGCACAAACAACGCCGCCCCCGCCACCGGCGCACCGATCGGCGGCGCACCCGACCCCGCCGTCAGCGGCGCACTCAACGGCCACGCACATCGTCGTCTCGGTCGGGCCGTATGCATTGATCATCACCCGCCCCGGCGCCCACCGATCCACCACCTCGGCCGGGCAGGCCTCACCGCCCACCAGCAAGCGCCACCGACTCCAAAGCCCTCGCGGTGACAGCACCCCCACCGCCGACGGGGTCTGGCTCAAGACGCTGACCTGTTCAGCGACCAGCAAGGCGTGGAAGTCTTCCGGCGAGCGGGCCACCGCCTCGGGCACCACCACCAGCCGCCCACCGTGCAACAGCGCACCGAAGATCTCCCACACCGAGATGTCGAAGCCATAGGAATGCCACTGCGTCCACACCTGTCCCGGCGCCGGCAGGTCCGGCGTCCAGCGACTCCAGCAGCTGGGTGACGTTGTGGTGGGTGATGGCCACCCCCTTGGGGACACCGGTGGTGCCCGAGGTGTAGATGAGGTAGGCGATGTCATCCGGGGCCGGCGCCGGCAATGCGGTGCTGGGTTGGGTGTCAACAGCGGGGTCGTCGACATCGATGACCAGCAGGTCACACCCGTCCAGCCGCGTCGGCCAGCCCGGCGGTGGTGATCGCGGCGATCGGCGCGGCATCGGCGAGCATGAACCCGATCCGGGCCGCCGGCAGCGCCGGGTCGATCGGCAGATAAGCCGCCCCGGTCTTGAGCACCGCCAACATCGCCACGATCGCCTCAGCCGACCGGGAAAACAGCAGCGCCACACACGCCCCGGGCCCACACCCTGGCCGGCCAACAGGTGCGCCAACCGGTTCGCGGCCTCCTCGAGCTCGCGGTACGTCATCGAGCGGCCCTCGAAGCTCAGCGCCACCGCCTCCGGGGTGCGCGCCACCTGCGCGGCGAACAACACCGGAATCGACACCGGCGGGTGGTGCGGGCTGGGTCAACACCGCCCGGTTACCCCACCCATCCAGCCGGGCGTGCTCACCCTCATCGAGCACATCCATCGACGACAGCCGCCGCGTCGGGTCGGCGGTCATCGCCACCAACACCCGCTGCAACCGCTCCGCTAAATCGGAGACGTCAAAATTCGAAAACGGCTGCCCAGCGCCCGCCGTGCTGAGAAAAAGCTGGTCACCGGCTCCAAGGAAGTTCAGCCCAAAGTGACCCACGGGGCCAAAAGTGGTATATGTCGCCGTTGCCGGAGCACCAGCGAGGCTCAGGGTAAGTCTGGACGGGACGAAATTAACAACTACCCGATTTGCCGCCTGCCTTGGGCCGCGAAGGTCACCTTCGCCCTCAAGAACGTGCACCGGAAACCGCTGATGTTGCAGCGCTTCCCGTATTCGCGTGTCAACATGCTTGACAAAAATCGGCAACCGTAGACCCCGGCGACGCCTTCAACACCAGCGGCACAACCCCGGCAACCATCCCGGGAAGCGTCTTTGACTCTGGACGCACTCGCCTGCTGACCGGGAAGTCGAGCACCACCTCCGAACCGTCAGCGCAGCACCCACGCACCAAAAGTGCGCACGCCGCGGTGATGACCGATGATCGACGGATGCCCAACACTTTGGATAACTCTTTGATTCGGCCGACGACGGACGGGTCCAATTGAACCGGCGCAGAAGGCCAATACGGATCACGCTCGCCCGCGGCTTGGGGCAACCGATAATCCGGTCCGCTTTCCGACGGAAGGTTCCTAGCTCCAATAGGCCTGATCTTCCAGATAATCGGTGGACGCTTCGTACTCTAACTCGCAGTCAACCAGGTCCTGCAGCGAGCCGAAGAAGGCAGGAGGAATGGGTGCGCCAGAAACAATTGCAGAGTAGATAGCTGCAATCCGACGGCCAACCAGCGCAATGCCCAATCCGTCTATGATTATGTGGTGGCAGCATGCGAACCAGTAGTATTCATCGGGCCGCGTCCGGAATAACGCAAATTTGAACAGCGGGCCAGTGAACGGCATTGGCGTGCGTTGGATCGATGCTGCTATCTCATGGGCTTCCTGCACGGGATGGCGCGAGCCGCTCAGGTCATAGAAGGCCAGCTCGACATCCGGGTAATCGATCGCCCTTTGGAAAACCTGGCCATCCACCTCGAAGAAAGCGGCCCTGCCTGGTTCGGCCTCTCGCACCGCTTGGCGGATCGCCTGCTCAAGCAAATCACGGTCTGACCGTGCCCTCGATTCTCACGAATAGGCCAAGCTGCCACTCCGTACCGGAGTGACCCGTTTCCTGCGCAAGCCATATATCTAGCTGTCCCCGCGTCAGCGGAAATGCCCGGTCATCAAGTTCCATCCGACTCCCCCAACCCACACGGTTCACATATCAAAAGCCCGGCCCGCTGCCAGCCTCTCGCGCAGACTCTTCGGCCGTATATCGGTCCAGTTCTGTTCGATGTAGTCCAGACACGCAGCGCGGTCCGCTTCGCCGTAAACCACCCGCCAGCCGGCTGGAACATCGGCGAAGGCCGGCCACAGGCTGTGTTGCTCCTCGTCGTTGACCAAGACGAAAAAGCTGCCATTGTCGTCGTCGAACGGATTGATGCTCACCGGTTCTCCAGACCGTCTAGTCGACATGAGTGAAACCGTTCCAAACCATACTGGAGGCCAACAGGGTCGGTCCGGGGTTTCGACAAAGTTCCTGATGTGACCTATCAGGACTCCTGACACAGCTCAGTAATTGGTGCGCGGCGCAGGGTTCCGGCCGTGGTGACTTCCGGTGCTGTGACCTGCAGCGATGGGTTTGGCTTTGTGGCGTTTCGCTACCGGGCAGGCACCGGCCTCTCGAGGACGATGATCCGGGTCAATACACCGGGCGCAGTTCGGCTACCCGCGCGGAGAGCACCCGGATCGAGCCGGTGCAGCCGATCCGCTCGGCAATCACCGGCACCATCCCTCTGGACACGAACTCGTTGCTACACCTATGCCGGGTAGGTCAAGCACAGCGCGATCAAATACTCTCGGTGCTCAGTGACAACCGTGACCGTCTCTTTGAACCGCCCCGGTGAGTCCGGAGATGATTCTGGTGAGCGCTTCGCGGAGGTCGTCGGGTAGTGGATCGGCGGCGGTCAGGATCTGGCGTCCGGCTTTGATCTTCACGGTGCGGTAGCGGCGGGTGGTGCGCACGAATTTCTTGATGTTCCAGCCGGTTTGGGCCTCGATGTAGTGACCGACCGCTGTTGCGGCGACCACGATGCTCAGGTGCGCCTCGATCGAGTCGCGCAAGTGGTGGTAGATCGGTCTGGCCTGCAGATCGTGCTTGGACATGCGGTAGCTCTTCTCGATGTGTCACAACCGGTGGTAGGCGTCGATGACGAACTCCGGGAGACCTTCGTCAGGTTGGTGGTGTAGCCCTTCTTATCCCGATGTCGGGATAAGAAGGGCTACACCACCAACATCCCCATCTCGCTGCTGCCGGCTGCCGAAGTGATCGCCAAATACCACGACCTGTGGCACGTCGCGTAAGCGTTTAGGATGTCCAAGACCGACCTACGGGCTCGGCCGATGTTCTATCGCCCCCGCGACGCGATCGAAGCCGCACCTGAGCATCGTGTTCACCGCTCTGGCGGTAGCGCACAGCATTCAAGAACGCACCGGCCTGGCGATCGCCAACCTGATCAAACAACTACGTTCCCCTCCGCAGCGCCACCATCACCATCAACCAGACCTTCCCGCCCGAAATCCCGGCCCCTCAACGAAAAATCCTCGCCAGCCTTGGCATCCCCGAACCGGGGCACTAAGCAAAATGTCCGACTTGTATGGGTGTCACGGCTCAGTGCGGCGATCGATCGTCTCTAGTGGTGTGTCCCGTCATTGACTGACTACTTGTTCGAGGGTCACGCGCCCGCGGCGCACCTTTTCCAGGATCGATTCCGCGGTGGCGGTCCAGACGAAGGGTTTCGGGTCGTGGTTGTGGGCGTCGAGGTATTCCTCGATGGCGGCGATGAGGTCGGGCACGGAGTTGAAGCTGCCACGGCGCAGTGCCTTGTCGGTGAGTTCGCGAAACCAGCGTTCGACCAGGTTTAGCCACGACGACGAGGTCGGGGTGAAATGGAGGTGGAACCGCTGGTGGCGGTGCAGCCAGGTCCGCACGTCGGGGTGGTTGTGGGTGGCATAGTTGTCCAGGATCAGATGCACCGCAAGGTGTTTTGGTACCTGGCTGTCGACGGTGCGGAGGAACTTCAGAAATTCCTCGTGCCGGTGCCGGGGCAGGCACTGCCCGATCACCACCCCGGTGAGCACGTTGAGCGCGGCGAACAAGGTGGTGGTGCCGTTGCGCTTGTAGTCGTGGGTCATCGTGCCGGCGCGGCCCTTCTTCATCGGCAGCGACGGCTGGGTGCGGTCCAACGCCTGCACCTGGGACTTCTCGTCCATACACAACACCACCGCCTGCTCCGGTGGATTCAGATACAAGCCGACGACGTCGGTGAGCTTGTCCTCAAACGCCGGATCGTTGGAAATCTTGAAGGTGTCCACCAGATGCGGTTTCAGCCCACGTGCCTTCCAGATCCGCTGCACGGTGTTCCGGCTGACACCGGCATGCTTGGCCATCGACCTTGCGCTCCAATGGGTTTCACCCTTGGGCTTGGAATGCAGCGTGGCCTGCACGATCTCCTCGACCTTCTCGGCCGGGATCGACGGTTTCGGGCCGCGCCCCTCATGGACCTGCCCGAGCTTGGCCAGACCCTCCTCGGCGAACCGATTCCGCCAGGCCCGCACCGTCACCGCGGTCACACCGACCTCGTCGGCGATCCGAGTGTTGGCCACCCCGTCGGCGGCCAGCAGCAACGCCTTCGCCCGCTGCACCTGCCGATGCGGCGCCGACCGCGCACGAGCCAACACCTCCAACGCATCTCGCTGACCGACCGACATCGCCAACGGCGGAGCTGATGCTGCGCTCATTCACAAAGGCTACCACCCAATCGCATACTTATTTGGATGACACACCACTAGCGTGCCGTAGCAGACCGGAAGGGCTGGCTCGAAAATGTCCTGTCACCCGTAGTTTGGGTTGACCCAAGTTAGGTGTGTCGACCCTTCCGGTCTGCGTTCGCGGCGTGACTCGAGAGAGGCGTGACCCAAGCTGCTGTGGAAGGTACTTGAAGTCGGATTGTCCGCCGCGGATTCCCACCCATGTCAGCGAAAGGGAACCTCATTTCATGATCGTCATCGGCGTCGATCCGCACAAGTCGACACACACCGCCTCCGCGCTGGATCCAGGGACCCATTCCGAGGTGGGGTCGCTGCGCATTGACGCGTCGGTCGCTGAGTATCGGCGGCTGCTCCAGTGGGCCAAAGCTTGGCCTGAACGGAAATGGGCGATCGAGAACGCCGATGGACTCGGGCACCACTTGGCATTGTGGCTACTGGCCCTCGGTGAGGTGGTGCTCGATATTCCGACCACAGCCACTGCGCGTGTTCGTGAACTGTCCCGCGGCGGCCGTCGCAAGAACGACCGCATAGACGCGGCTGCAGCGGCCAGCGTTGCAGCACTGCACGGTGATGCGCGACCCGTTCATCCGGAGACGATCACCGATTCACTGGCGCTGCTGGACGAACGACGAGTTAATCTGTCGCACAGTAGGACTCGTGCTGTCAATCAGCTGCATGCGCTACTGCGCGAGTTGCTCGCCGGTGGAGCGCCGACATCTTTGACGCCGGCCCGGGCGACGACAGCGATCCGCGGATTTCGCCCGCGTACCGGTACGGATCGGATTCGGCTCGAACTGGCCAAGGAACTCATTGCTGATCTCCGGCGATTTGATGAACAGCTCAGCGCGAACGCGACACACATGACCGCGTTGCTCGACGAGCACGGCACCAGGTTGCGTGAACTCGATGGTGTGGGCCCGGTGCTTGCTGCTCGGTTGTTGGGTCGCACAGGCGCCCCGAGACGGTTCGAATCAGCAGCCGCCTACGCGAACTACACCGGTACCGCGCCCATCCAGATCGCCAGTGCCGATTCCAACCGGCACCGGCTCTCACGCTACGGAGACCGGCAACTGAACTCCGCGATCTACACCGTCGCGATGGTCCAAATCCGTATGCCCGCGAGCGCCGGCCGCGCCTACTACGACAAGAAAATCGCAGAGGGCAAGACACCTCGATACGCCATGCGCGCGTTGAAACGACACCTCGCCGGACACCTCTGGAAAATCATGCTCACCGACGAAAACCGAGCATCGCCACTGCCGCCCGACGAAACCGCTCTTGTTCTTGACAAATAGAGAGGCACCTAACTCAGGTTTCACTACCGGGCCCGAGGATCGCACACAAAGAAGAGACCGAAAGGTACGTAATGCCCTTCGGCATTGGCAGTTTCTCGCCAAGGGTTTTGAATGTAACCCTGCGTCAACGCATCCGCGCGCACTTCGGGTACGAAACGCATTGAAACGCAACCATTTTGAGCGCAACGCAGAACTTCGGATGAACGCAACACTGTTACCACAGAGGTCCTGATTATGTGGTGGTAATGCCCTCTTCTTTGACCGGGCCAATGCTCCTCCGCTTGAGGCGAGATTTTAGAGACATCGCGGGCTTCTCCAGCAGGGTCCAGCTCAGCGCGGCGAGCGGCAGGGTGGCGATGGCTGCAACGATCGCGAACACAATCGGGTTCAGGCTGCCAAGCCCACCGATGATCAGCAGCTGCTGGATCGGGCATGCGTAAATGTACACGCCGTAGGACAGATCCGTCCGTAATCTCAAGCGCTTGTTGTGGATGAGGGCACCTGACACAATGATGGCGTAAGCCAGCGGAATGGCGCCAATCAGGCGGTAATTAGGCAGCAGGCTCGCGGCTAAGACGATGACCGCGCTCACTGCGACGAGGGACCATCGGGCGGGGATTACGTCTCGATATAGATACAGGAGTGCTCCGGCTAGGAACATGACGGCGAAACGCGCTGCGACTGCTTGTATGAGGAGCGCCGCAGTCGCACCGTCGATCTGTCGCTGCGTGGCTGCTGCGTCTTCACCCAGAGACAAAATCCACGCTGGCAGTAGCGCCGACCAGCAAAACGCTAGTGCCAACGCCGCAGGAATAAGCCACCGGCGACTGAGGAGTCCGACAACGCCGAGGCCAGCAACAGCGATGTAGCAGAACACCTCCCATAGGAGGGTCCAGAGCGAACCGTTCCATACGCCGGGAAATGGGACCCCCCGTGGTGTTCCGCCAATATCCTGCTGAAGCGTCACCACGGCGCTGTTTTTTAAGACGTACTCGATCGGCGCGCGGGAGAGCAGCAGCTTGCCGACCGGGCCGCCCTGAATCGCCACACCGATCGGGGCGATGACAAACGCGGTAATGATCAGGCAGACCCACAATCCGGGAAGGATGCGAAGACCTCGAGCGACGAAATAGTTGCGGAGCCGCGGGTTGCTGAGCCAACTCGCCGTGATGAGGAATCCCGAGATTGCAAAGAATCCATCGACCCATGCGTCGCGAAGAAGCTGGTGAGCTGGTGCGTACAACGGGTGGCGGCCGATGAGTACGAAGGAGTGCCACAGGATCACCCCCGTCGCCAGCGTTAACCGCCACGCGTTCAGTGCGTTCCGTCGCGGATCGACTTTTTGTCCGAGTTTCATGCTCTGAGTCCGTCGCCGCTTTGGACTAGGTTCCTCCACCTGCGAGGCAAAAGCGAGATCAGCGCCCGTGTCGGACCGTTGGGAGGGCACGGTGTCGGCGGTAGTTTCCGACTGCAAGGTTTCGTCTTTCACTGCCGCGGCCTCTGGTTCGTCGGCGGTGGTCATGGCGGACCTCCTTTCGCTTAGGTCTTCAATATCGCGCGGAGCACAGACAGCGGATGTCAGTTTCGCGATATCAGGTGGCGCTGGCAGGAGGGGCAACGTCGGGGTGTTCTAATCGGGATTTAGCGATCCGTTGTCTTTGATGATGTAGACCGTAAACGCGGGAACCGTCTTCTTACCGCCCATCACATCGTCATAGGTCTCCGTACCTTAAACCTGGCACCAGATGGTGACTTGGTCCCGCGCGACCACGTTGGTGAGGATGGTTGGGTCAGGCGCCCGAAATCATTGTGTTAACTGCGTTTTCCTCGAGGTCGTCCACGTTGGCACCGGTATTCGCTCTAAAACTTGATTGGCCGGTGGCTGAGTCGAACTGCGTCACTACGCCGGAGACCACAATCTTCCGTGGGCTTGACCCCGTTTGGTAGACACAGGGTCAGGCGGCTTTTGTCGTCTGAGTGAATCGGTCTTCGTAGTCGACCGGGCTGATCGGCTCTGAACTGTTTTGCTGGTGTGGCTGATGGATCGCAAGGATGCTTGCTTGGACCGATTTGTGACTAGTACAGCAACGGGCACAGCAATCCGGTCAAATTCCGAGCGCAGCGCCCAGCCCTTCGACTGCCGCCCGCGCGGTGCCGTCGCTGGTGTGCCCATAGATGTCGCCGGTGACGGCGACCGATGAGGCCCGAGCAGATCGGCAACCGCCTTGATGTGTACACCGGACTCTGACAGCGCACCGCCGCAGAGTGTCGCAGGGCGTGCACGTCGTCGCCACTCGACGCCAGCCGTCTTGGCGGCAACCTCCATCACGCGTAGGGAGTTGCGTGGGTCGACCGGGGCGCCTTGCTCGGTCGTGAACACTAGCCCGGAGTTCTGCCACTGGTTAGCCGCCCACAGGTGGTCGGCGGCCTGGGACGCCTTGTGCTTGCGCAGCATTTCGACTATCGGGCGGGACAGGGGTACGGTGCGGCGCGCGCTGGGACTCCGGCTCGGAGATTATCCATTCGATGGACCAGCAAACAATCCTCGCAGCATCAAAATCAGCCGATCGGCCGTATCTAATAAGCGATGGTCAGCGCCGTGACCCGCAGAAATATCACGATGCATCGACAGTTGAGTGCATTTCTGCAGGTAAGAGGGGCTGTTTGGATTGCTATCGATGACCCCAACGCGCGAGTCCACCGACCTCGCGCGAACCATGCCATATTTCCCGAAAATGGGTAACCGCAGCTCAGAGGCATTTTGATCATGATTTTTGCGAACGGCAGCCAGCAACCGCAACTCGCTGTCGCTAGTCTCCCGTTCCCGTATAGTGGCGAAGCCCAACGGTCGCGTCCAGGCGCGCAAGTCGCGAATCGATGTGTACTGTCCGCAATACCGTCCGAATAGCGCCAGGATGGTCGAATGCCTAGACCTAGACGAGGGAGCCAGAACGCGCACGGGAAGTGAAAGGCCAGGATCCGCGATGATATTTGTGCTGGCATGCTATGGAAGTCGCGGCGATGTCGAGCCCTGCGCTGCTGTCGGCCGTGAGCTGCTGCGTAGAGGGCACGACGTGCGCATGGCCGTCCCGCCCGACCTGGTTGGCTTCGCCGAGTCGACTGGGCTTGCGGCAGTCGGCTACGGGCTGGATACGCAGGCGCCGCTGGAAGTGGCGCGCAATTTCTGGACGTGTCTCTTCCGCAAACCCTGGCGGATCCAGGACCTGATCAGGTTGGACCGCGAAGCTGTGGAGTTCAATACCCAGTGCTGGGGGGAGATGAACACGACGCTAACGTCGCTGGCGGACGGGGCCGACCTGCTGCTCACTGGCTGGGGTTACCCGGAGCCTACCGCTGCCAATGTCGCAGAGTATTACGACATTCCGTTGGCCAGGCTGGATCACACCCCGCTGCGGGCCAACGGTCAGCTCCTGCCTTTCCTGCCGGCGCCGTTGGGCCGCTCCGCAATGACGGTGTACGAGTGGCTGTCTTGGCGCGCGACGAAGAATCTCGAGGACGCGCAGCGCCGTGAGCTAGGCCTGCCGAAGACAACGGGCCCCTCGTCGCGACGGATCACCGAATGCGGATCGCTGGAAATCCAGGCCTACGACGAGGTTTGCTTCCCCGGGCTGGCAGCCGAATGGGCGAAATGGAATGGCCGACGGCCCTTTGTTGGCGCGCTGACGATGGAGTTGCCCACTGATGCCGATGAGGAGGTCGCGTCGTGGATTGCCGCGGGAACACCGCCGATTTGCTTCGCTTTTGGCAGCATACCGGTCGAATCTGCGGCCGACACGGTCGAAATGATCAGCGCGGCCTGCGCGCAGTTAGGCGAGCGGGCGTTGGTTTGTGCCGGCGGGAGTGACTTCAGCGACGTCCCCCATTTTGACCATGTCAAGGTGGTGGGTGCGGTGAATTACGCGGCCGCCTTTCCCGCTTGCCGCGCGGTCGTCCACCACGGTGGCTCGGGCACCTCGGCCGCGGGCCTGCGCGCCGGTGTCCCCACGTTGATCCTCTGGACGGCGCCCGATCAGGCGTGCTGGGGAGCTGTGGTCAAACGGCTGAAGGTGGGCACCGCCCGGCGTTTTTCGAGCACTACCCGGGAATCGCTGGTCGCGGACCTGCGTCGGATCCTCGTCCCGCAATATGTCACCCGAGCCCGCGAGCTCGCCACCCGGATGACCAAACCCGCCGAAAGCGTTGCCAACACCGCCGATCTTGTGGAAGATTTCGCCCGCTTGCAGCGTGTTAGCTGATCGGCGAAGGCGGGCCGTCGAGATGATAGGCGCCTCATTCGCGCTCCGGACCTCGGCTCGTGGCTGTATCGGCACCCTCCGGCCCTACAGCCGCCGCGTCTCGGAGCCGCGCCTCAGTGCAGGTGCTCAGCCATCAGCCGATATACGCTGCCCTCAGGCAGCTGATCGCCACCAGCAGTATCACATGATCGAATCGACCCTGCCGATTCTCACGGCAAAGCCGACCCACTAAATCAGCGCCGTCCTAGTCTCATCGGCTGGGAGCACTGGTATGCGAGATAGGGGTAGTTTTGACCGTGGCCGATCGCGACGTCCGATCCCTGTACCTCGACCTGATCCGACGCAACCTCACCAGATACGGGATGCACGAGCGAATGCCTGCCGGGTGGCCACTGCGGCGACGCCTCCTTCTCAAAACCATCAATTCCCTTCAACCCATGGTCATGCTTACAAGCCCGTTCGGTCAGGGCAAGCGCGACCTGGGCTTGGATTGGCCCGCGGAAGCCGAGACGATGATTGGAATGCAGAGACTCACCAGTCTGCAGCGTTGCGTCGAGACAGTACTGGCCGACGACATCCCCGGCGATCTGGTCGAATGTGGAGTGTGGCGCGGAGGGGCTTGCATCCTGATGCGTGCGGTTCTGGCAGCCTATGGCGATCAGACGCGATGCGTGTGGCTAGCCGATTCGTTCGCGGGCGTGCCACGTCCAGACACCGCAAAGTACAAAGCAGATAGAGGGATGAGACTGGACCGCTTTGCGGGCATACTGGCGGTGCCGGAAAGAGAAGTCAGGGCGAATTTCCAGCGCTACGGGCTGCTAGATGACCAGGTCCGCTTTCTTCCTGGCTGGTTCAAAGACACCCTGCACGACGCCCCGATTGATCGCATCGCTGTATTGAGGCTCGATGGCGACCTCTACGAATCCACGATACAAGCGCTCAACGCGCTCTACCCGCGACTGTCCCCCGGGGGTTTCTGCATCATTGATGACTACTTGGTTAAGCCGTGTCGGCAAGCTGTCATGAACTACCGCTCGAAACATGGAATATCCGGGGAGATCGTTGACATAGACGGAAGTGGTGCGCTGTGGCGCAAGTAATGACGACCATGGGGACGCTTTTCTGACAGGCACGAGGCCCCGACGGGGGACCCGCAGCAGTTTTACGACTTGCCGACATCACCGGAGTGTCCGGACGAGCGATGCTCGAGGCGCTGATCGCCGGCCAGAACGATCCAGCCATGATTGCTGATCTGGCCAAGCGGACGCTGCGCCGCAAGATCCCGGCGTTGACCGAGGCGTTGATCGGCCGGTTCAGTGAGCATCACGCGTTTATGTCCCGGTTATTCCTTGACCGCATCGATGCTCACACCGCCGATATCGGTCGCCTCGATGAGCGCATCGAGGAAGCGATGGCGCCCTTTCGCCTCACCCGGGAACTGCTGATGAGCATTCCGGGATTCTCCGGCAAGACCGCCGAGGTGTTCATCGCCGAAACCGGCGGGGACGTGAGCATGTTCCCCAGTGCGGGTCATCTGGCTTCCTGGGCAGGAGTCTCACCAGGATCCAACGAATCCGCTGGCCGGGTGAAGTCGGCCAAGACCCGCCCGGGAAACCCGTATCTCAAAGGCGCGCTGGGTGTTTCGGCGATGTCGGCGGCACGGTCGAAAAACTCGTTCTTCTCCGCCAAGTACCAGCGGATCAAATCCCGACGCGGCCCCATGCGTGCGCTCGTCGCCGTCGAGCACGCCTTAATCATCACCGCGTGGAACATGCTCACCAACGGTGCGTTCTACCGTGAACGCCGAACCGACTACTACACCCTGCGCAAGCCCGCGAAAGCCAAAGCCCGGGCCGTCAGCCAGCTCGCAGCTCTCGGCTATACCGTCACCCTGAAACCACTGGCCGATACCGCATAAGACATCCGGCACGACAGGTTGCGTCCAGCAGAGTGGTGTACGAGTCGGGCCTGATTTGCGGTACCGGCGTGTCGTAGCCGAATGATTGAAGGTCATCGCGTGATTCTTCGAGGGACCGTCCAAAGTCACTCGAGCAAAGGAATCAACGCGATGACCACTGCCCACGATATCGACCTGCCGGCACGTGCTGGCCGAACGACTCACCACCACCCACCCCGACGTGCTGCGCGAGCTGCTGGCCACGTTCATCCACACGCTGATGGGCGCTGAGGCCGACGCGCTGTGCGGCGCCGGATACGGCCAGCGCAGCACCGAGCGCACCAATCACGCAACGGCTATCGGCACCGCCAATTCGACACCCGGACAGGCACATTGGATCTGGCGATCCCCAAGCTGCGGCAGGGCTCCTACTTCCCGGACTGGCTGCTGGAACGCCGCAAACGCGCCGAGCGGGCGCTGACCACGGTGGTGGCCACCTGCTACCTGCTCGGGGTGTCCACCCGGCGGATGGACAAACTCGTCGAGACCCTGGGATCACCAGCCTGTCGAAGTCGCAAGTGAGCGTGATGGCCAAGGAACTCGACACCGCCGTCGAGGCCTTCCGCACCCGCCCCCTGGACGCCGGCCCGTACACGTTCATGGCCGCCGACGCCCTGGTGCTCAAGGTCCGCGAGGCCGGCCGGGTGGTCAACGTGCACGCCCTGATCGCCACCGGTGTCAACGCCGAGGGCTACCGCGAAATCCTGGGCATCGACGTCACCACCGCCGAGGACGGGGCCGGCTGGTTGACCTTCTGCGGTCGCTGACCGCCCGCGGCCTGTCCGGGGTCCGACTGGTCACCAGCGATGCCCACGCCGGGCTGGTGGCCGCGATCGGCGCCACCTTGCCCGGTGCGTCCTGGCAGCGGTGCCGCACCCACTACACGACCAACCTGATGGCCATCACCCCGAAAGTCCTCGTGGCCGTGGGTCCAGCACCCTGTTGCACTCGGTGTTCGACCAACCCGATGCGCAATCGGTTGCCGCGCAATATGATCGGATCATCGACGCACTTATCCGACAAGCTGCCCAAGGTCGCCGACCACCTCGAAGCCGCCCGCGCGGACCTGCTGGCGTTCACCGCGTTCCCCAAACAGATCTGGCGCCAGATCTGGTCCAACAACCCCCAGGAGCGGCTCAACAAGGAGATCCGCCGGCGCACCGACGTCGTCGGCATCTTCCCCGACCGCAACGCCCTGATCCGCCTCGTCGGCGCCGTGCTGGCCGAACAACACGACGAATGGGCCGAATCACGCCGCTACCTGGGCCTCGACGTCCTCAGCAAATCCCGGCCGACCACAACACCACCAACAGAACAGGAGGCCACCCCAGCGGCACTGACCGCCTAAACCACGAAGTCGAAGAATCACACGACGACGTCGTACACCACGTCCCTGGACTTGACCGCACGACAACGACACAACTGGCGGCTCCGTCTGCAATCACCAGCCCAGAGTCACCTCAATCTTCGTATCAGTGTTCAATTCGGCTGCTGATCTTGGTGAGGGCTTCGTTGAGGTCGTCGGGTAGCGGGTCGGCGGCTGTGCTCGATCGAGCGCGACCCCTGCCGCCAGGACCACACGACCTGCACGGCAGTCGCCCCCGAGGCAGTCTTCACCGTGCGTACATAGGCCACCAGCGCAGCCTACGGCCCGACTTTAGTGTTCAAATTTCGCCGATTCTGCACACAACACCGCAGTTCAACGACTTTCGGCCACCTCCAAACCCGAAACGTGAGCCAAGACATCCCTGGAAGGGGATTGTCAAGCAGCGGCGGTGTGTCGATGGGCCCATGCCGTGTTTCGGTCGTATCGGGTTCGGGCGTTGAGGCAGCCGTGGAGGACACCGACGAGCCGGTTGGCGACCTGGCGGAGAGCGGCGTTGTGCTTGGTGCCACGGGCGCGAAGCTGGTCGTAGTAGCCGCGGACTTCGGGGTCGTGCAGAATCGCACAGGAGGCCTGTCCCTGCAGGGCGTCGACGAGCCGATTGTTGTGAATGTAGCGGGCGGCGACGATCCGCACCTTCCCGGATTGCCGGGTGATCGGACTGGTCCCCGCATAGTTCTTGCGATCCTTGGAGCTGCGGTAGCGGCCCGGGGCATCCCCGAATTCTGCGAGCACCCGGGCACCAAGGATCGGGCCGAGGCCGGGTTGGCTGAGAATGATTTCAGCGTCCGGGTGCTGGCCAAAATGGGCCTTCACCTCCGTCTCGAGGCGCGTGATCTCCTCGACGATCACCGTTAGTACCGCCACCGATGAACGCACGGACGCGGCATACGCCCGGGTCACCACCGGGGGTTGCCCGAGGTGTTCCCCACGCAGGATCTGTTGAATCTGCGCTGCTTTCGCGTCCTTGTTCCGATGCCCCTTGAGCATCGGAAGGATCTGCCGCGCAGTGAGTTTCGCCGCCAGCTCCGGGGTCGGAGCCTTACCCAGCAGCACCAGCAAGGGGCGGCTGGTCAACGACAGGTCGACCGCGTCACAGACCGTCAGGATCGCGGGGAAGTACTCCCGCAGTGCGGCCCGCAGCCGCAGCATGTGCCGGGTCCGCTCCCAGATCATCGTCTGATGCGCGCGGACCACGACCTTCACCGCCTCGGCGATCTCGGAGTCACCGCCTGCCTCGCGCAGCTGATGGCGACGGGTGCGGACCATGTCCGCGAGCCCATGCGCATCGCCCTTGTCGCTCTTGGCGCCCGAGCTCGACAGGATCTCCCAATGCCGATGCGCCTGCTTCGGGTCCACGCCGAACACCCGGTAGCCCGCAGCGATCAACGCGTTCACCCACGGTCCGCGGTCAGTTTCAATGCATACCAACACATCTGCGGCCTGTCCGTCCTCGGAGAGGAACCGGCCGACGAGCTCACCGAACTCGGTGATGCCGGCCATCCCCTCCGGCAGTCGGGCCCGCCGCAGCACCCGGCCCTGCTCGTCCTGGACCTCCACATCGTGGTGATCTTCTGCCCAATCATCTCCGATGAACAACATCCCAGCACCTCCTAGCCTCGACAATGGGTGTCTGTCGTCCGGCACCCGAGCCTAGGAGGAGTACCCGCGGACTAATGGATCAGTGCTCACACCCCACGAACGAGCGGGGCCGGCACGACATCCCAACAGCGATCGACCTCCTGGCACACCACCGGGGGCACGGTCTTGGCTCAAGGCTCCGAACACGCCCGGTCAGAAGGAGTGCTCACCCGGTAGCGGCTACCAGCGACCAAGTCTGCCGAACACTGCCTCGGCTGGCCTGGCACCTCCCATTAGTCGGGCAATACGTCGCGCCGATCAATGAGCCCTGCCATATGACCAACCCCAGAACACCGTCGCCGAGGGCCTCGGCGACGGTGATCAGTAGCGAGATCAGCTGGGGGTACTTGCGGGGAACGGGGTCTGCTTGCAGTCGGGCGTAGAAATACCCAAAACCCACCGCTACCAGAAGGATCGAGTGGGCGCGCCGATCCTTTCGTTCTCGAGGGCCGCGCTGTACCAGGGCATCAGGTAGAGCAGCCACGGCGTGCCGAGCGTCGCCAGCGACGTGGTCAACGGGTGTGCGAGCACCCGGGCGAACCAGGTCGCCAACAACCGATCAATGCGGTCACGGCTGGCCGGGCCCACCGCATCGCGCACAACCGTGACCGGCTTGCCCCGCGCGATGAACAACGGCACGACCTAAAGAAGCATCAGCACCTGCAACGCGCGCATCCAGAACAGGGTGTAGGCGTAGGCGCCGATCGCGCTCATCGTGGTCAGCCCGGTGGACGACGAAGTCGGTCCGTCACCTCGCCGAGGCCGGGCGCAGCGGGTCGCCACCCGACAAGCACAGTGGCGATCGCCAGCGCGGCGAAGGCCGGGCGCAGCGGGTTTGCTGCCGGGGACTTTAGCGACGAGCTACGGTTCCCCGGCGTCGATGGCTTTCTTGACTTCCTGCGCCTGCGCCACCTGCTGCGCGGTGTAGCCGATAAGCAGCGCCACCCCGCCGAGCAGGATGACCACCCCGGCCAGCCACAGCAGGCCGTAGGTGTAGCCGTGATCCAGCGCATGCAACTGAGCGGCGTTCATGAACTTCACCGGCCCCTTGGTGCCGCCCAGCTGCAGCGTGCGCGACGTGATGACGGCCAGGATGACGGCCAGCACCACCGGCCCGCCGAGGCTCTGCAGCATCACTGCGATCGCCGATGCGGGCCCGATGCGGTCCAAGCCGACGCTGGCGATCAGCGATAGCGCGAGCGGGACGCTGATCATGCCGAGACCGATAGCGCCGACGCAGAGCGGCAACACCAGATTCGGGAAGTACGGGATGCCGCGGTTGAGCGTCGAGCCGTACAGCATCGCGCCCAGCAGCAGGATGCCGCCGGCGATCACCACCACCCGCGGCGGGAACCACGACACCAGCCGCGACGACGCGCCCACCCCGATGGCCATCGCGATGGCGAACGGGATGAAGCCGATAGCTGCGCGCAGCGGACTGTAGCCCATGATGTTCTGCACATACAGGGCGACCAGCACGGCCAGGGTGAAACCCACCCCACCGGCCAGGAACATGGCCGCGAACGTGGCCAGCCGGTTGCGGTCGAAGAACAGGCTGAACGGCACGATGGGGTTCTCGGCCGTGCGCTCCACCACGGCGAACGCCACGAAAGCGGCCAGAGCCACCACACCTGAACCGATCGTGGTGGCCGACAGCCAGCCCTTCTCCGGCCCCATCGAGAAGCCGAAAACCGCAGCGCTACAGATCAACGTGACCAGCACAGCCCCGGTGGCGTCGAGCTTCATCCGCTCCTTCTGGGTTTCCCGCAGCGTGGTGCGGGCCAGGTAGATCACCAGCAGCCCGATCGGCACGTTCACCAAAAACGCCAGCCGCCACGACACCTCGGTGAGCGCCCCGCCCACCACCAGGCCCATCACCGCGCCGACACCGCCCATCGCGCCGAACACCGCCGCCGCAGCGTTGCGTACCGGCCCCTTCGGGAACGTGGTCGCCACCAGCGCCATACAGGTCGGTGCGATGATCGCGGCGGCCACGCCATGCAGCAGCCGGGCCAGAATGAGGGCGCCCCCGTCCCAGGCAATGCCGCACATAGCCGAGGCGATGGTGAACAGCGCGACCCCGATGATGAAGGTGCGCTTGCGGCCGATGGTGTCACCGAGGCGGCCGCCCAGCAGCATCAGGCCACCAAAGGTCAGCACGTAAGCGGTGATCACCCAGCTCCGCCCGGCATCCGACAGGCCCAGCTCGTTCTGGATCTTAGGAAGCGCGAAGACCGCGACGGGGCCGTCCATCGCCGCCATCAGCTGCATGCCGCCGATCGCGATAACCACGGCGACGAACCGGCGAGACAGCAGCCAAGTCGGGAAAGATCCTTTCGTAGCCGGCTAGCGTGGTCTGTTCGATGGGCATGGGGGCTGCTCGCTCCGCGCGTTCTGTCGTCCAGTGAGGTAGTGCCCGCCCTTCATCGTTGAGAGCCGCCATAGCGGACTACCCTACAGTCGTCGTGCGCTGCGCGGCCGTCGTTCCGTGTTGAACCACAAGTACTGGCGTATCCTCAGGCCGGCCGCCTTTGAGCAGGGCCTCGGCGAAAAGCTCGATGCGCTCAACCGCCATCAGCAAAACGATGGTGCCCGACATTGCCGACAGTGCATCCCAATTCACCAAGTGGCTGTTAATCAATAACACGCTGGTTTACGGTGGGTCGTGGGTGCGTTGTGGAACGAGCGTGTAGTTCCATTCGCCGTGGAAGTCGTGGCGACGCAACGCGAGTTGTTCGAGGCCTTCCATCTGCTGGTCGGTGATCTTGATGCCTCGCCAGCACTGCGGGAACGCCTAGAGGAACGGGACTACCTCTACGTCCGGCACTTCGACCCCGACATCGGCCTCGGTTGGCGGCAAGCATTCCAGACCGACGACCGCGCTGCCGTCGAACGCTACTGCGCCGACAACGACATCGAACTCACCAGCGTGCCCGCGCAGTCGCAGCCGACATATGTCCGGACCTCGGCGTCGCGGAGCACCGACGAGGACCGAGTCATGAGAACGGCTCCGCTGGGGATGGTGAGCGGGGCCGTGGTGGGCGTGGCGACGGGGTTGCCCCGGGTTGATGCGGTCCTGGTCAGGTTGACGCGGATCGGGTTCAGTCCGCAGCGGTTTCGCAGATCGCGATGCGTGCTGCTTTTTCGTCGACGATGGCGTGATCGGCAGCGAAGGCGGCGGTCAGCAGCGTGTAGGGCGGGTTGTTGACCGCGCGGGGGTGACCGCGGAAGGCGTTGTGGATTAGCCCGATCGCATCGTCGGAGAACAGGGTGTCGGATCGTCCGACGATTTTGCAGTGATGCCGTATGTAGTCGGCGGTATCGGGCGCGCTCATCCCGGTGATCGTGTAGCGGACCGCGATTCGTTGATCCAACGCGGCGAGCACCCCACCGTCTATTGTGTCGCCATGAGCAACAGCCGATGCACTGCCGCGAAGCGCGCCGCAGGATCTTCTTCCTTCCGTCCGGCGGCAGCGCAGATCGATCAACTCCATGCGGCCACACGCGTCAAGAGCTCACGGTTCAATGCCGCGGCTGTCACTCGCAACCTCGAAATGCTTTTCGAACAGATGTACCGACGGTACCGAGCCGGCCTGCCGCCGGACCATCTTATGGTGGAGCACCGCGCTCCTGCGCCGCACGCGGCATCAAGCGCGGAGTTGTGTTCATGACCGCCGCCGCCGCGCAGACCGGGACGGCGGCCCGCCCGGTCGCTCTGTTCGTGATGGGCATGGCCCGGTCCGGAACGTCGGCGCTCACGCGGGTTCTTTCGCTGTGCGGTGGTACGCTCCCGGCCGGGATGGTGGGCGCCGACGCGGGCAATCCGCTCGGCTATTGGGAGCCGCGCGCAGCCTTCTGCCTCAATGAAGCGATCCTGCGCCGCCACCGTAGTGCCGCGTACGATCCGTCACTGCGCCTGCAGGAGGAAGGTGCGTTCGAGGCCGAAGAGAAAGCCGCCTGCATCGCCGAGATCAGGGCTTTTCTCACCACGCTACCGGCCGCGCCGCTCGTGGTCATCAAGGAAATGAGGATAACGCTGCTGTCCGGCATGTGGTTCGAGGCGGCGCGTCTGGCCGGATTCGACATCGCGACCGTGATTGCGGTGCGCCACCCGCAGGAAGTCATCGCGTCGGCCGCGGCGCGCTATCGATTCTCGCCGGAGCTCTCGAGTGCCTTGTGGCTCAAATACACTCTGTTGGCCGAGAGACACACGCGCGGCATGCCGCGCGTGTTCGTCGAGTACGCCAACCTCCTCGACGACTGGCGCCCGGAAGTAAAGCGGATTTCCGCGGCGCTCGCGATCGATCTGAACACCCGGGATGAGGGCGCAGTCGAGGAGTTTCTCACACCCGATCTTCGGCGCCAGCGACACTGCGGCCCGGTGACAGAGCCCTTCGGCACAGACTGGATTTCTGCGGTTTACGAAGCGCTGCGCGCGGCCGCGCGGGACGAGCCCTGGGATGGGTCTGCGCTGGATCGCGTTTTCGAGGCGTATCGGGCGAGCGAACATGGTTTCCGTACGGCGTCCGAGGATTTCCACGACAAATTCAACAGCGTGCTTGCCCGGCTCCTCCGGCCGTCCATCTGGAAGCTTGTCTTAGAGGTCGCCGCGATGGCTCACCGGCGCAGGGGGGCTTGGGCCTAGACTGGCCGGCGGATGGCGCGCGCATCGGCGCGGGCTCGAGCCGGCAGGACGGTCGTCGGTCGGTTTCCTGCGGCGATAGCGTGTGCGGGTTGGAGTTCCGCAAGCGGGCTAGAGCAGTCCGAGCAGTTGCAAGTCGGTGACGTATTTGATGATGATCGGCGCCGAGACGTGCGGGATGTCGTTGTCCGGGCCGATTTTCGCTTCTTGCACCGCAGCACGGAACCGATCAATCGGCGCAAGCGATCCGCAGATCGGCTCTGCGGGCCGTAAATAATTCGAATTGTGCAACGGATGGGAATTGTGCAACGGCAACGCCCATAGCAGCGAGTGCTGGCGCTGTCGATGCGGCAGGGCACGCAGGCCGGTCTCAAACCGCTGCAACCACTCCCCGAAGTCAGCGATGCGCTGGATCGGGTAACCGGCCTCGATCAGCCAGTCGACGTACTCGTCGAGCCCGATGCCGTCGTCGTGCGGGTTCATCACGTGGTAGGTCTCAAACCCGTCGACCACCTGGGCACCCAGCGTGGCGATCGCCTCGGCGACGAAATCGACGGGCAGCCCGTCGTAGTGGGCGCGCTGCCGGTTGCCGTCGGCGTCGAGCTGATAGAACGAGCCGGGCGCGATGCCGGTGGCCACCAGGCACAGCACCATCCGAGTGACGTTGTCCGACACGTTGAGCTGACCCGCGTAGGTGGTGTCGGCCAGGATCATGTCGCAGCGGAACACCGTGACCGGCAGCCCGCACAGGTCGTTGGCCTCGCGCAGCAGCACCTCGCCGGCCCACTTGCTGTTGTTGTAGCTGTCGTCGATGGTGCGGGTGGGGCTGATGACCCGGATGTCGGCATCTTCGGTGAACGCCGACGGCTCGATCAGGCGTCCCACGCCGGCAGTCGACACGTAAGCGTAGGGCTTGAGCTTGGTGGTGAGTGCGATGCGGATCAGCTCGGCGGTGCCCACGACGTTGGGCCCGAACAGCTGGCTGTAGGGCAGGACGTGGTTGACCAGGGCTGCGGGATCGACGATCAGATCGACGGTGTCGGCCAGCCGCTGCCAGGTCTGCTGGTCCAGGCCCAGGTTGGCTTCGCCCTTGTCGCCGGCGATGACCTCCAGATGATCGGCGGCCAGTTCCTGGTAGTGGCGCAGCAGTGCTGGGTCGCCGCTGTCGAAGGTTTTATCCAGGCGGTGCCGTGCCTCCTCGTCGGACTTGGCCCGTACCAGGCAGATCAGCGTGCCGTCGACCAGCTCCATTCGCTGCAGCCATTCCAGCGCCAGGTACCGCCCGAGGAAACCGGTCGCCCCGGTCAGCAGAACCGTCCGCACCTCAGCGCTCGGGCCTGGCAGCGTCGGGGCGGCGGTCAGCGTCGTGGCGTCGATGAACTTGTCCAGCGTGAGGTCGCCGGCGTGCACCTCGGTGGTGTCGCGGCCATGCACGGACGCAAAGCTGGGCCCCGTTGTCCCCCGGCTTGCGCTCGGCCTCGATGTCATCGGCGTGGCCTTGCAGATCGCCGGCCGGGCTCACGGCGGGAACAACTTCCACCGAGCTGGCATGTATGCCCAACCGCTGGCTCAAGCTTCTTACGGACGGCGCGTCGTATAAGGTGCGCACCGGAAGGTGGGCATCCAGGCTGATGTTGATCGTGGCGATCACCCGCATCGCCGAAAGCGAATCCCCGCCGATCTGGAAGAACGAGTCGTCGACCCCGACGCGCTCGACACCCAGCACCCGGGCGTAGATGTCGGCCAGGATCTCCTCAACCGGCGTGGCCGGGGCGCGGTAGCGATCGGCATCCTGGTACTCCGGTGCCGGCAGGGCGCGCTTGTCGAGTTTGCCGTTGACCGTCAACGGCAGCGCGTCGATCGCCACCACCGCGGCCGGCACCATGTACGCGGGGAGCCGCTCGCCCAGCACGGCGCGTATCTGGGCCGGGTCTGCTGTCCCGGTCACATACCCCACCAGGCGTTTGTCACCGGGGCGGTCCTCGCGGGCGATCACCACCGCCTGCTCCACCCCATCCAGCCCAGCCAGGGCCGCGCTGCACCTCACCGAGCTCGATGCGATACCCGCGGATCTTGACCTGCTCATCGGCGCGCCCCAGATACTGCAGCTGCCCATCAGCACCCCAACACACCAGATCCCCGGTGCGATACATCGTGTCCGCGCTCCCGCGCCCCCCGAACGGGCAGGCCACAAACCGCGACGCGGTCAAACGCGCACCGGCGCCAATACCCGCAGCCCAGCCCCGGCACCGGCGACATACAACTCGCCGACCACACCCGCCGGCACCGGCCGCAACCACCCATCCAGCACAAAAAAGCCAAGATGCGCCAACGGCCCACCGATCGGGCGGCATGGCCATCGGCGTCGGCGTCGACGATCTCACCGAACGCGGCATGCACCGTCGTCTCGGTCGTGCCATACATGTTGATCATGCGCGGTGATCCCGGGTGATTGTGCAGTCCACGTCACCAAGACGCTGGGGTTCCAGGCTTCACCGGCGAACACCACCGTCTGAAGCTTCAGCGATCTCTCAGCTCGGGTGAGAGCGCGTCGGCGGTTTGCAGCGCATAAAACGCCGAGGGGGTCTGGCTTAAGACGTTGACTTGTTCAGTGACCAGCAAGGCATGAAGGTCTTCCGGTGAGCGGGTCAACCTACTTCGGGCACCACCACCAGCCGCCCGCCACGCAAGCAGCGCACCCAAGATCTCGCACACCGAGACGTCGAAGGCTATAGGAATGCCACTGCGACCACACCCCTCGCGGCGGCAGGCCGGCATCCAATGACTCCAACAGCTGGGTCACGTTGTGGTGGGTGATCGCCACCCCCTTGGGCACACCGGTGGTGCCCGAGGTGTAGATGATGTAAGCGATATTGTCCGGGCCCGGCGCCGGTAGCGCCGTGCTGGGTTGGGTGTCAAGAGCCGGGTCGTGGACATCAATGACCACCACGTCATGGCCGTCTAGCCGCCCGGCCAGATCAGCCGTGGTTATCACAGCTACCGGCGCGGCGTCCTCCAGCATGAAGCCGATCCGCGCCCGTGGATGCTCAGGATCAATCGGTAGGTAAGCCGCCCCGGTTTTGAGCACCGCCACGATCGCGGCAATGGCTTGTGCAGAGCGCTCCAACAGCAAGCCCACCACACAGCCAGGACCCACGCCACAGCCAGCCAACAGGTGCGCCAATCGGTTAGCCGCCTCATCAAGCTGCCGGTAACTCCACGAAGAACCCTCGCATACCAACGCCACCGCATCCGGTGTCCGGGCCACCTGCGCAGCAAACAACGCCGGAACCGACACCGGCACCGTCGCAGTGGTGATCAACGCGGCCCGGTTTCCGATCTCATCCAACCGGGCGTGCTCAGGCTCGTCGAGCAGATCCACTGATGACAACGACCGCCCCGGATCGCCCGCCATCGCCACCAACACCGTCTCTAACCGCTCGATCAGCGTTTCGATGCTGGCCGTATCGAAAACATCGGTGTCGAATTCGACGCGAAAGCCCAGTTCGCGGCCCGGCACGGCCAACACCGTCAGCGGGTAGTGGGTGGATTCGCGGATGGTGAACTCGGTGATGTCAACCCGTCGACGCCCAACAACGCGGCGGTGTCGATCGGGTAGTTTTCGTACACGAAAAGGGTGTCGAACAGTCGTTCCTGGCCGGTGAGGCGGTGGATCTCGCTAAGCGCCAGGTGCTGGTGTTCGAGGGTATCGGTGTGGGCGCGTTGCAGCTGGTCTAGCAGGTCTGCGACGGTGGTTGCCGCTGTGATACGCGCCCGCACCGGCACCGTGTTGATCAACAGGCCCACCATCGAGTCCGCGCCGGCCACCTCGGCTGGCCTGCCCGAGACCGCGACGCCGAAGGCGACATCATGCTGACCGGTCAGCCAGCACAGCAGCTGCGCCCACGCGGCCTGCAGCACGGTGCCGACGGTGGTGTGGTGCGAGCGCGCCAGCTCGCTCAGGGCCCGCGTGGCCTGCTCAGGCACGCAAAACGATTCAACGCCTCGCCGCCCCAGTCCCAACCGGCCTGGCGGGCCGACCAATGTGGGGGTGTCAAAGCCGGCGAACACCTCGCGCCATGCCACGTGGGCGGCCTCGCGATCCCGATCGGCCAGCCAGGTGACAAAGCTGCGATACGACGCGGGCGCGGGCAGCTGCTGCCCGTGATAGTTGGCGAGTATTTCCCGCATCAGGATCGGCCTCGACCAGCCATCCAGCACGATGTGGTGATTAGTGAGCACAAACCGGTGCCGCTCTGGTGCGGTGCGGATGAGGGCAGCCCGAAAGGCCGGCTGGTCGGCGAGGTCGCAGACCGCGGCCCGTTCGGTGTCGCACACCCGCTGGATCTGCTCGTCGACATCGACGTGGGGATCTAGGTCTTCGCCGCCAAGGTCGACATACCGCCAGGGCGCCACCGGATCAGCCGGGATGATCTGCACCGGCTGGTCAAATTGCGGGAAGAATCGGGCCGCCAGGTTCGGATGCCGGTTGACCACCGTCTGCACCGCATCGCGCAGGCGATGCTGGTCAAGGAAACCAGTTACGGTGATATCCAGCTGCGTCGCATACACATCGTCGCCACCCTGCGCGGTGCTGGCGTGAAAGAGCAGTCCTTGCTGCAGGGGGGTCAGCGGCAGCACGTCGGCGATCCGGTATTGCCGCTGCAGCTCATCGATCTGCTGCTGGCTCAGACGAGCAGGCGCGATATCCGTCGGCGTCAACCCGCCCCCACCGCCTCGCACATGCGCGCAGATACCGGCCAGGGCCTCAAACCACAACCGGCTCAGCCGGCTGACCGCCGCGCGATCAAGCGCCGAGGGCGCCCACATCCAGCCGGCGTGCAGCTGCGGGCCGGTGTCGGTGTCGACGGTGGCGGCGTTGAGTTCCACGGTGTGCGCCAGCGGCATAGGTATAGCCGCGCTGGTGCCAGTAAGCGACACGCCTTCCTGGCCGATCCGCCAAGCCTCACCGAACCCGTCGCCCGCCCCGGCGCCCAGGCGCCCCAGATAGTTAAACCCGATCGACGAGTTGCACCTGGCCAGGTCAACATCGGTGTTCAGATAGCGCAGCACACCGTAGGTCAGAGGATGCGGCAGGGCGCGAAGCTGCTCTTTAGCGTCCTTGATCACCGCACCCAGCGCCGCCTCGCCGGCCGCCACCTGCGCCCAAGACAGCCCATCGACGGCCAACGACACCGGGTACTTGGTGGTAAACCACCCCACGGTGCGCGACAGGTCAACATCGGCGGGGGCGAGCTCCTCGTGACGCCCGTGGCCCTCGACGTCGATACCGATCGGCGCGCCGCCATTGCCCAAAAACTCCGCCACCGCCAAGGCGAACCCGATCAACAAGATGTCGCCCACCCCGGCATGAAACGCCGCCGGCACCTCACCAAGCAGCATCCGGGTGGTCCCGACATCCAGCGAGACCGACAACTGCCCAGCCGTGGCAAACGTGTCCACCGCAGAACACACCGCCGGCAGCGCGGCCGGGACCGCCGCCACCTTCCTCCAGGCGTCGGCATGGTCCACGACATCTGGGCGGCGCGCGTACTCAGCCAGCAGCGACGCCCACCGGCGAAACGACGTCCCCGCCGCCGGCAACACCACCTGCTGCCCGCCCCGATGCTGACCCCAGGCGGTGTTCAGGTCATCCAGCAAAATCCGCCAGGACACTCCGTCGACGGCCAGATGGTGAATGATCAGCACAAGTTGGCCGGTGTCAGCAACCCACAACGCGCTCAGCATCACCCCGGCGGCGGGGTGCAACCGCGACCGCGCCCCCGCCAGCGCCTCATCGGACAATACGTCCACCGACTGCAAACACGCGCTCACATCCACCGACCCCGCCTCGGGCACCGTCAACGACCACCCCCCGGCGCCATCGTCATCGACGCGGAGCCGCAGCATGGCATGCCGATCCAGCAAGGCCTGCAACAGCACCACCACATCGGCCTCACTGACCCCCGCGGGAGCCTGCATCAGCACCGTCTGGTTGTACTGCTCCACCGGGCCATCCACGCTGTGCAGCCAGCACATGACGGGTGTGGCCAGCACCTGCCCGACACCCTCATCGACCGGGCCACCGACACCGTCGACCACACCGGCCACCCCGGCCAGCCGGGCCACGGTCTGCTCAACGAAAACATCACGCGGCCTACACATCAGGCCGGCCGCACGGGCCCGCGCCACCACCTGCATCGCCAAAATGCTGTCGCCACCAACGTCGAAGAACGACTCGTCGACCCCGACGCGCTCGACACCGAGCACCTCGGCGTAGATGCCGGCCAAGATTTCCTCTGTGGGGCTGGACGGGGCGCGGTACTGATCGACATCCTGGTATTCGGGTGCCGGGAGGGCGAGCTTGTCGAGTTTGCCGTTGGATGTCAGCGGCAGCGCCTCCAACATCATTACCGCGGCCGGAACCATGTACGGCGGTAGCCGCTCGGCCAGCTGCTCGCGTATCCCGGTCGGGTCTGCCGTCCCGGTGATGTAGCCCACCAGGCGCTTGTCGCCGGGGCGGTCCTCGCGGGCGATCACTACCGCCTGCTCCACCCCGTCCAGTCCGGCCAGCGCCGTGCGAACATCACCGAGCTCGATGCGATACCCGCGAATCTTGACCTGCTCATCGGCGCGCCCCACATAGTCGAGCTGCCCATCGGTGCGCCAACGCACCAGGTCCCCGGTGCGATACATACGCATTCCCGGCGCTCCCGCGCCGCCGAAGGGGCAGGCCACAAACCGCGACCCGGTCAACGCGGCCCGACGCCAATACCCACACCCCACCAATCGACCCGCCACATACAACTCACCGACCACACCCGCCGGCACCGCCCGTAACCACTCATCGAGCACAAACAGCGCCGCCCCCGACACCGGCGACCCGATCGCCGGCACCCCCGACCCCACCTCAACCGGGCGTGCGATCGTGACGTCCACGGTCGTTTCGGTGGGGCCGTACTCGTTTACGAGCGTGGCCACAGCGGCGAATCGATCCACCAGCTCTTTGGTACACACCTCACCGCCCGTAATCAGCGTCAACCCGCACAGTTGCTCGGCCGGCAGGGCCGCGAGCGTGCTGGGCGTGAATTTGGCGTGCGAAACGTTCTGCCGGGCCATCAACTCGGTTAATTCCCTGCCCGGCAACGCCTGCTCATCGGTGGGAATCACCGCGGCCGCCCCGCTCAACAACGCCCACCACATATTCCCGACGGACATATCAAAGATCAACGGAGCGAACTGCAGAATCCGGCTCTCCGGTGTAATACCCAGACGCTCGGCGTGGCTGGCCACCAGGTCGGCGATGCCCGTATGGGTAACGGCCACCCCCTTGGGGGTACCGGTGGTTCCCGAGGTGTAGATGAGGTAGGCGATATTGTCAGCGGCCGACGCCGGCAGTTTCGTGCTGGGTTGGGCGTCGATGGCGGGGTCGTTGACATCGATAACCAACAGGTCATGCCCGGCCAGCCGCGACCGAAAGCCCACTGTGGTGACAGCGGCCACCGGTGCGGCGTCGTTAAGGATGAACCCGATGGGCGCAGCGGGGTGGTTGGGGTCGATCGGCACATAGGTGGCCCCGGTTTTGAGTACCGCCAGGATCGCGATGATGGCCTCGGCTGATCGCTCAAACAGCAGCGCCACCCCATCGCCGGGGCCCACACCGTGGCCGGCCAGCAGGTGCGCCAACCGGTTAGCAGCCTCCTCCACCTCGCGGTAGGTCCACGAACAATCGCCGCAACTCAGGGCCACCGCATCCGGTGTCCGGGCCACCTGCGCGGCCCACAACGCCGGAATCGACGACGGCGTGGGTGCCGGCTGGGTCAACACCGCCCGGTTGCCCCACCGATCCAGGCGGGCGTGCTCACCCCCATCCAGCACATCCACCGACGACAGCCGCCGGGTCGGGTCGGCGGTCAGCGCCACCAACACCCGCTGCAACCGCTCGATGAGCGTTTCGACGCTTTCCGCGTCGAACACGTCGGTGCGAAATTCCACCGTCCCGCCAATCCCGGCGGGTTCACCGGCCTCGCTCCAGCGTTCGGCCAGGGAAAACACCAAATCCATGCGGGCGCTGTGGGTTTCCACCGGCAGCGGGGTGACCTGCAGGTCACCCAAGGCCAGCCCGGCCGCGGGGTCATTGTCCTGTCCGGCGAAGTTCTGCCAGGCCAACACCACCTGCACCAGGGGATGATGGGTCAGGCTTCGAGTGGGCTTGAGCCGCTCAACCAGCACTTCAAAGGGCACGTCTTGGTGCTCGTAGGCGGCCAGGCTGCGCCCTCGCACCTGGGCCAGCAACTCGGCGACAGTGGGATCCCCGGCCACATCGACCCGCAGCACCAAGTAGTTGACGAAAAACCCCACCAGCTCATCCAGCGCAGGGTCTTGTCGCCCGGCGATCGAGAACCCGACTGCCACCTCGCTGCTGGAGCTGAGCTTGGCTAGCAGCGCGGCCAGGGCGGCCTGGATCACCATGAAACTGGTCGCGTTGTGCTCGCGGGCCACATCGCGCACCCGCTGCTGCAGCTCGGCCGGCCAGTCCACCGCTACCCTGGCGCCGCGGTGATCAGCAACCGGCGGATAGGGCCGATCGGTGGGCAGATCAAGCCGCTCGGGCATCCCGGCCAGCGCATCCTCCCAGTAGGCCAGCTGAGCGGCGATACGGCTGTGGCTGTCCTCGAGATCCCCAAGGATTTCCCGCTGCCAGAGCGTGTAATCGACATACTGCGCCGCCAACGGCGCCCAGCCGGGGGCTTGCCCCGCGCACCGGCTGGCATAGGCCACACCCAGATCACGCGCCAGCGGGGCGAT
Organism: uncultured Actinomycetota bacterium; assembly: GCA_963784665.1. Taxonomy (GTDB): domain Bacteria; phylum Actinomycetota; class Actinomycetes; order Mycobacteriales; family Mycobacteriaceae; genus Mycobacterium. Next base: position 93,823 of record CAWASA010000005.1, on the reverse strand, counting down.
CGACCAGCCGTCGGCGGCGATATGGTGCACCACGGCCACCAACACGTGCTGATCGTCGGCGATGCGGAAAAGCCGTGCCCGCAACGGGATTTCAGTGGCCAAATCAAACGGGTGACGCGCCGCGGTGTCGATGGCCTCATCCAGCCGGCTTGCCGACCAGCCGCTGGCATCAACGACCTGCCAGCCAAAATCGGCTCGCTCGGCGGGCACCACCAGCTGCTGGGGTATCCCCTCGGGCGCGGCAAACAGCGTGCGCAGGCTTTCGTGGCGGCCCACCACATCGGCCAGCGCCACACCCAGCGCGTCGGCGTCGAGCTTGCCGCCCAGCCGCACCGCCACCGCCATGTTGTAGACCGGTGAAGGCCCCTGCAACTGATCGATAAACCACAACCGGTTCTGCGCAAACGACAACGGGACCACCGCGGGCCGCTCACCGGCCGTCAACCGCGGAAGCCGACCCGCCTCCCCACCGACGTGGGGGGCCAACTGGGAAACCGCGGGCGCCTCGAACACGGCGCGCACCGAAAGGTGGGCATCCAGGCTGGTGTTGATCGCGGCGACCAGGCGCATCGCCGACAGCGAATCCCCACCCAGGTCGAAAAACGAATCGTCGACCCCGACGCGCTCGACACCGAGTACCTGGGCGTAGATGCCGGCCAGGATCTCCTCGACCGCGTTGGCCGGGGCGCGATAACGATCACCATCCTGGTACTCCGGTGCCGGCAGGGCGCGCTTGTCGAGTTTGCCGTTGACCGTCAATGGCAGCGCCTCCACCACCACCACCGCCGGAACCATGTAGGCCGGGAGCCGCTCGGCCAGCGCGGCGCGCATCTCGGCCGGGTCTGCGGTCCCGGTGACATAGCCCACCAGGCGCTTATCCCCGGGGCGGTCCTCGCGGGCGATCACCACCGCCTGCTGGACCCCGTCCAGCCCGGCCAACACCGCCTGCACTTCACCGAGCTCGATGCGATACCCGCGGATCTTGACCTGCTCATCGGCGCGCCCCACATAGTGCAGCTGCCCATCAGCGCCCCAACACACCAGATCCCCGGTGCGATACATGCGTGTACCTGGCGCTCCCGCGCCGCCCAACGGGCAGGCCACAAACCGCGACGCGGTCAACCCCGTCCGCCGCCAATACCCATACCCCACGCCGGCACCGGCGACATACAACTCACCGACCACACCCGCCGGCACCGGACGCAACCACCTATCCAGCACAAAAAAGCCAAGATGCGCCAAAGGCCCACCAATAGGGCTGGCATGGCTGTCGGCGTCGCGGTCGACGATCTCCCGGAACGAGGCATGCACCGTCGTCTCGGTCGTGCCATACATGTTGATCAGGCGCGGTAGTCCCGGGTGATTGTGCAGCCACGTCCCAAGACGCTGGGGTTCCAGCGCTTCGCCGGCGAACACCACCGTCTGAAGCTTCAGCTGATCTCTCAGCTCGGGTGAGAGCGCGTCGGCGGTTTGCAGCGCATAAAACGCCGAGGGGGTTTGGCTTAAGACGTTGACTTGTTCGGTGACCAGCAAGGCATGGAAGTCTTCTGGTGAGCGGGTCACCGACTCGGGCACCACCACCAGCCGCCCGCCACCTAGCAGCGCACCCCAGATCTCGAACACCGAGACGTCGAAGGCATACGAATGCCACTGCGTCCACACCCCCACGCGCTCGACGTCGGCGTCCAGTGCCTCCAGCAGCTGGGTGACGTTGTGGTGGGTGATGGCCACCCCCTTGGGCACACCGGTGGTGCCCGAGGTGTAGATGAGGTAGGCGATATTGTCGGGGGCCGGTGCCGGTAGTGCCGTGCTGGGTTGGGTGTCAACAGCGGGGTCGTCGACATCGAGGACCAGCAAGTCATACCCGTCCAGCCGCTCGGCCAGCCCGGTGGTGGTGATAGCGGCGATCGGCGCAGCGTCGGCGAGCATGAACTCGATCCGGGCCGCCGGCACCGCCGGGTCGATCGGCAGATAAGCCGCCCCGGTTTTGAGCACCGCCAGGATCGCCGCAATCGCCTCGGCGGACCGGGAAACTAGCAGCGCCACACACGCACCCGGGCCCACACCGTGGCCGGCCAACAGGTGCGCCAACCGGTTAGCCGCCTCCTCGACCTCCCGATACGTCATTGACCGGCCTTCGAAGCTCATCGCCACCGCCTCCGGGGCACGAGCCACCTGCGCGGCGAACAACGCCGGAATCGACACCGGCGTGGGTGCGGGCTGGGTCAACACCGGCCGATTGCCCCACCCCTCCAGCCGGGCATGTTCACCGTCGTCGAGCAGATCCACCGACGACAACGACCGCCCCGGATCGGCGGTCATCGCCGCCAACACCCGCTCGAACCGCTCTGCTAAATCGCGGACATCACAATCTGAAAACAATTGCCCAGCACCCGCCGTGCTGAGAAAAAGCCGATCGTCGTCCCTATAAAAGAACAGCCCAAACTGATCGACGAGGCCAGAATGGGTCAGGGTCCCCGATCCCGCAGAACCGGCAAAATCCGATAGCTGTGCGGTCGGAATGTAATTAACAACTACCCGATTCGACGCCTGCCCGAAGGCGCGGAAACGCGCCTTTTTCTCCATAGCCTGCACCGGGAACCGCTGATGCTGCAGCGCTTCTCGCAGTCGCGTGTCGACATGCTTACAAAAACCGGCAACTGCAGACTCGGGCGAAGCTTTCAACACCAGTGGTACCACCCCGGTAATCATTCCGGGCACCGTCTGTATCTCCGGACGCACACGCCTACTTACCTGAAAATCGAGTACCACCTCCGAGTTCTCAACGTCGTACCCACGCACCAGCAGCGCGCACGCCGCAGTAATCACCGACGATCGACGCACCCCCAACGCCTGCGACAACTCGTGGATCCCGGCAACGACGAGAGGGTCCAATTGAACCAGCGCGGAAGACTCAGCCGGATCACGCTCGTCCGCGGCGTGATCCAACCGATAACGCGGTTCGCTTTCCGGCGGAAGGTTCCTGGTCCAATAGGCCTGATCATCGAGATAATCGGTGGACGCTTCGTATTCTAACTCGCAATCAATCAGATCGCTCAGCGACCCAAAAAAAGCAGGAGGAATCGACGCGCCAGAGGCAATGGCAGAATAGACAGCTGCAACCCGATGAAGAATAAGAGCAAGGCCGATTCCGTCTGCCACTATATGATGGCAGCACGTGAACCAATAAAATTCATCTACCCGTGTCTGCAACAACGCAAATTTGAACAGCGGGCCACTAAGCGGCATCAGCGTGCGTTGGATCGATGATGCTAGCCGATGGGCTTCCCGTACAGGATCCTGCGAGCCGCTGAGGTCATAGCAAGCAAGCTCAACGTCCGGGTAATCAACCGGCTTTTGGAAAACCTGGCCATCCACCTCGAAGATGGCAGCTCGCAGTGGTTCGGCCTCGCGCACCACGTGACGGATCGCCCGCTCAAGCAAACCCGGCTCTAGCGTGCCCTCGATTCGCACAAGCTCACCCAGCTGCCACTTCGCACCGAAGCGACCCGTTTCCTGCGCAAGCCAGATGTCTAGCTGTGCGCGCGTCAGCGGAAGTGCCCCGCCATCAAGTTGCATCGGACTCCCCCAATCCGAACGATTCAGCTAGCAAAAGCCCGGCCCCCACCCAGCCTCTCGCGCAGACTCTTCGGACGTAGATCGGTCCAGTTCTGTTCGATGAAGTCCAGACACGCAGCACGCTCCGCTTCCCCGTCAACCACCCGCCTGCCGGCTGGAACGTCGGCGAAGGTCGGCCACCGCCTGTCCCGCTGCTCGTCGTTGACCAACACGAAAAAGCTGCATTGTCATCGTCAAACGGATTGATGGTCACCGGTTCTCCAGATCATCTAGTTGACGTGAGTGCAACCGGTGCACACCATACTGGAGCCCGACAGGGTCGGTCGGGGGTTTCGCCAAGTTGTAACCTACCAGGACCTGACACAGCCCGGTAACTGGCGCACGGCGCAGGGTTCCGGCGGCGCCGACTTTCCGAACTGTGACCTGCGGAGACGGTTTGCTTTATGGCTATTCCGCCGGAAGGCACCGGCCTGTTGAAGACGATGAAATTTCGTTGCTCCTTAGTTAAGGGCAAGTTACGGGCCCACCGGGCCTAACAATTGCGGTCGACAGACAGGCTGATTAACGGCCGGTCCCGGCGTTGACAATGTCGTCCGGCGGTTCGAAGAACGGATTGCCGACCACGGGGATGTCGTCTAGGTTGCGCTCACTTCGTTTGTTGCGACGGGCACTTTGGTGAGCACAGCGGGCCCCTGCGACCGGCCACGGCAGTCCGGGATCGTGCCGGGAAACCCAGCCGAGCGCGTTTGCATCCGAATCTCTGATGAATCCAGGCAAGGATGAATTGCGCCTATATAGCCCATCGCCGCCCCGAAACAACGGTGCGGTCCGGCGCCGAATGGCATGAAGGTCATTTTTAGCGGTGTCGCCACATGTTCGTGTCTTCGAACCGCATCAAGGTATCAGGTGTCGTCTCGCTTAGTGGATTCGGAGGTGAGGCCGGCTCACGTAGCGGTCAGGAGTCGGGTGAGTGCGGATGCGAAATCGAGGTTTCACGACGGCGACCTGCTCGCCCCCGCGGCCAGTCGGTTGCCCGGTCTGCGTGCATTGGCGCTTGCCGCCGACGCAGCGGCTCAGGCGGCCGGCGGATACGCCCGCACGGGTGACCGCGGCAAGGAAAGTGGAGTCGTCCATCCGGGCATACGGGCTGGCCAGCCAATGCCGACTGCGCACACCGGCGATCGAGGCCGCGGACCGCCTCCTGCCGTTCAGCGCCGTCAACGCGCGATTGCGATGCTAGTTTGTTCAACCGTCAGATCGCCGATCGGCTGATGTCTCGGTGCACACGGTGGAGGGACATCTCTAACAGCAACGAAGCCCGCGCCCTGATCCGCACCGCCCTCAACGGATCCGGCGACATCATCCCTGACCGCGACACCCATGCACACCCGCCTCGACCCGCTGTCCGCGCCCTGCCACACCGCCGCCATCGACCAACTCTGCCGAACCCTCAACACCACCAACCCCGTCTACCCCGGCACCACGCTCACCCCGGAGCCACAGCACCAAACCCCATTGAGCAGCACACATCATTACCGAGCTATGTCAGGAGTCCAAACATGGGCTTGTCAAAGGTCATTCGGGGCTACATCCGGCACCGGTACTATATGAAAGCTACCGTGGGTGCTTGCCAATAATCTGGAGATCACAGTGGAAGTAGGCCGTGTTGCTACCTTGCGTATCCGCGCACTGGAGCCGATGCTCCGTGGCGATGACATCGCATTCATTGGGAAATTCGACGACAACTACGATCCCGATCGTTTGTGGGCCTCCTACGAATCTCTAGTGCGGCAAAACCCGGCCTTACAGGTAGTCCTCAGACCTTTTGGTGAATCTTTTTCATGGGTACCCATCGATTCTGCGGAGCTGAACGCCGCCCTCGACCACCAGCGTCAGCACTTTCGCCAGTTATTCTCTTTCGAGGAGTTACTTTCGCCCGCTCATGCTCTGATGCCCCCGCTCCCCGTCCGGCTTTCGCAGATGGGAGACAGGGAAATCTGCTTCCAGATGAGTCACGCTTTGTCCAACGGTCGCGGCGTCCTGCAGTGGATCGTATGCTGGCTCGCTGCCGCCAACGGTGTATCTGTCCCGGTTGGCGAGACTACAGGCCGCTTTAAGTCCACCGCCCCCCTAACCGGACTGGCTCTGTTGCCGTTCTATCTCCTCGGCTATTTGGCAAAGGCAGGTCTGAACTACGCCCGCGAAACAGTCGACCTTACCCATGGCAAGACGCCGATTCCCCACGATAACGGCTACGTGTCCCGGACGTATCGGTTCTCCGAGCCGGAGACCAATCGGATCCTCGCCAATGCTCGCGCCCTCGATCTCTCGCTTTACCAGTACATGTGTCTCGCGGTCGCCGAAGCAATGCTGTCCGCCCAACCCGAAAAATCGCGCGTCTGTATTGCGGTCCCCACTGATCTCGCCCGTTACTCGCCCGGTTTTCCTCGTAGCGTGCCGGGGAACTACACCGGCAGCCTGATTGTGCAATTGCGGCGCGGAGCGCCACTGCAGCCGCAGATCGCCCGTCAATTCGGCTGGCTTCGCGTGGGCATCGACTACTGGCTCAACCGGCTCGTCGCTGCCATTTCCCGCGGCGAGCAGGGGTTCTTAAACAACGGTGCCCGCGGTGCGTCGCTTCCCGTCCACCGGCGCGGGCCGTTTGGGAACTTTTCCTGCACGGTGACGAACCTCGGTGATGTCACGACTCCCGCGAGCTGGGGAATCGAGTGGGGTACCGGCACCACCAAAACCCAAACCATTTTCTTCGGCGTCGGCACATTTAACGGCCGCTTTATTGCCACCGTCACGTTCGCACGCGACCTCTTCGAACCTGAAGAAGTGTTCCGCGTTGCCGATGCCGCCCTAGGAGGCCTCTGAGCAAGGAAGCGTGGCAGGGTCGTCGATGGCTTTCCTGACTTTCTGCGCGTGCGCAACCTGCTGCGAGGTGTAGCCGATGAGCAGCGCCACCCCGCCGATCAGGATGACCACCCCGCCCAACCACAGAAGGCCGTAGGTGTAGCCGCGATCCAGCGCATGCAATTGAGCGGCGTTCATGAACTTGACCGGCCCGCGCGTGCCGCCCAGCTGCAGCGTGCGCGACGTGATGACGGCCTGGATGACGACCAGCACCAGCGGCCCGCCGAGGATCTGCAGCATCAGTGCGATCGCGGCCGCGGGCCCGATGCGGCGGAAGTCGACGCTGGCGATAAGCGACAGCCCGAGCGGGACGTTGATCACGCCCATACCGATAGCGCCGACGACGAGCGGCAGCACCAGGTTCGGGAAGTACGGCACGCCGCGGTGGAGCGTCGAGCCGTACAGCATCGCGCCCAGCATCAAGATGGAGCCGGCGATCACCAACACCCGCGGCGAAAACCACATCACCAGCCGTGACGACACGCCGGGCACAGAGGAGGGTCTGCGTCAATCTAGGACAGCGCGAGCGGCTGGCGGCTGAGGAGTACGTCGGCTTCGACGCGGTGATAGAAGTCGTGGTATGCCGCCTCGGTGATCGCCGGCACCTTGCGCTCGACGACCCGGTGGTAGTCATTGTGCAGGTCGTAGACGTAGAACCCGCGCTCTTGGAACGGCATCAACGCGGCTTCGATTGGCGCCCTCACCTCAAGGGCCACAACCAGCCGGGGATGAGAGAATCCAGCGGCGATTTGTTGCGTCATCGATGCTTCTGCGCCCTCGATGTCAAGCTTAATGAATGAGACACGCTGAGCATCGGCACCCACGATGGAGGTGAGCGTGTCAGCGGCCACGGTCACGGGAACCCAGGTCTTCCCCATTACGCGGCGGTAAGGATCTCCCTTAGCGGGTGGGGTGAGCCGGCCCCACAGGTCACTACGGGATGCAGGTAAAGCGTGGTCTCGCCCTTCTGCGAGGGCACATGCTGCCTCGACGACGTCGACGATGCCGGTCACCCCATTGAGTTCGAGGTTGGCGCGCAGCCGCCGCACGGTGTCGGGTGCGGCCTCGATCGCGATGACCTTTCCAGATGGCGCGACGCGCTGGGCGAATAGAAGCGAGAAGTAGCCGATGTTGGCACCAGCGTCGACGCAGACATCGCCTTCCCGTACGTGCCGCACAATGAAGTCGGATAGCGCAGGTTCGTAGGCGCCGCGAAAGCGCAGTAATGAAGTGATAATTGAGCTGTTCCGACGGGTAGGAACTTAGTCCCGTACTCGGACTCCACCGGCGTCTCGTCGGACTCGATGCCAAGCGCTGTGAGCAGCCTATTGCATGGGCTCACGAAAGCTTTCTTGGCGAATAGGGGGATCCGGTCATTCGCAACGGAGGCGCGCATGGACCCGACCAGGGCATGGCGCGCGCACCGCTTGGCCGAGTCGAGAGTGGGCGTAACTGCTTCCAGGAGGGGTCGTTGCGGGGGCTGCACGAGATGAGTCAGACAAAGGTATCAGCCACAGCACGCGTTAATTGGCAATGCGCCCACGCATCCGACCGATCACGGCGATGTGGTCGATCTCGTCGATCACCCGGACCGCGGCACGGCCAGCCCAACGCGACCGTGCGGGCGGCCGGCAACAATGCGGATTGGCATCGAGCGGTGCCACGGTCGACTGGCGCAAATACACCACGGCGGCTCGACGCCGATGCGCAGCAGTGACCCCGCTGGAACGCCACGGCTATGTCGCCACGCCTTAAGACGCTCGAGCCGCTCGCTGTATTCTGCTAAAGCGGCGTGCGCGTCCCATCGGCAAAATCCTCAAGGGTTTCGAGGTTGTGCCTAGGGTCGCCGCGGTGCCACTGCGCAACGTTGGCTTTTGAAGGTTTTCTGCGGGTCACCAATCGGGCACTGTTTTGCGAATTGCACTGTCGTGGACGTTATCTGGGCCCGCCAGCGCGTTGACGCCCATCGTGCGAGGCCATCGGACTAGGGGGTCAAAATTCGGTGCCGGGGTTTTCACATGGTTCCGACACCGGATTGTGGTATGAAGTCTCAAAAGCGGGACTGGTCAATGCCGGTGAAGCCGAGTGAAGCCGAAAGTGAACTTGTGGTCAATGCACTGAGCCCGACGACAGCAGCGATCGTGCGATTAGGCGCAGTACTCCAGCGTCACCCGGCGGCCTATAGTACCGCGTTGCTGGGCCTTAAGGCCCCAGGTCTGGTTCGCCGACCCCGACAGCTCAAACGCTATTTCAATGAGGTTCCACCGGAGAAACGGTGCCTCGCCATCGGTTCCGGCCTTAACGTGGTCGACGGCTGGCTGTGCACCGACCTGGTACCGGTCAGACGCGGCGTTGTTTACCTCGATGCGACCAGGCGCTGGCCAATGCCGTCGGCATCGTTTCGTTATATGACTTGTGAACACATGATCGAACACGTGTCGTACGAGGCCGGGCTGCAGCTGATAAGCGAGGCGCATCGGGTGCTGCAGCCTGGCGGGGTGTTGCGCATCACGACGCCTAACCTGGATGTGATCCGACTGCTGCCTGACTCCGACGATCCGGACGTCCAAGATTACATTCGCTGGTTCAACCGCAACCTCGGGTCAGCCGCACAGCGTGCGGAGGAAGCCAGTCCAGTTCACACGATTAACCTCGTGATGCATGAATTCGGCCATATCTATCTCTACGACGAAGGCACGTTGCGCCGAGTGCTGACGCGGGCCGGGTTCCGTCAGGTCGTTCGTTGTGAGCCTAGGATGTCTAGACATGCTGAACTGGCCGGTGTGGACTGGCACGCGGACAAGGTCCCCGATACGGTCAACCGAGTCGAGGCGCTGATTCTCGAAGCTACCGCCTGAGCTGGTAGCTACCTGCCGATGTGCCATGTGAGGGCAGTATTTCGAGCCCTCAGATTTCTGGCCGTCCCAAATGCGTGCCAACGGGATAGGTCGGCACCCCCGTGCCACGATCGCGACACGAAAGGGTTCGCCACGCGCGCCGCCGCCACCGTCCCCGACAACCTCAACAACTCCGACAACCCCGAATGAACCGCTCCGGGATGTCCGGAGACTCCGGACTCACCGGGGCGGTTCAGAAAGCCCGCCGCGCTCGAATCCGAAGTCGAGCGCCAGCGTCCAACCCAACCCGTGGTCGTGCGGCCGGAGTGGCCCGGCACCATCCATCCAGCTGCGACGTCCAGAATCTGGCGGCCCTTGGTCGCTAGGTTATTGAGACTTGGTTGTTGAGACTCGTCTGGAGTTTTCAGGCTGCTTTGAGCGGCAGTCTGGCGGTGTCGTTGTGTTTTGCGACGTGAGTGTCAATGGTGCGCAATGCTTTTCGTGATGTCGGCGGGGCCCGGGGATGCTCGGCGGCGAGGAGCGCAGCAGCCGAAGGATGCGATGCGCGCGCTTGCATCTCCAGCAGCCAGAACTAGGCAGCAGTCCGGCAGCTTCAGACCGGTGGTCACGCGCAGCTGAACATCGTAGACCTCATCGGCCCACGTTGGATCGCGGAACGACTTGGAGTCGCTCGTGGTGTTGAGGTGATAATCGGAACCACCCGCCCGCCAAGTCTATTTGTCTGGGAGAGGTCGAATACGTTACAGATTATGAAGGTGCCTGAGGGCGAAGAGCTTACGCGCCATTATCGCCCAGATTATTACTCCTACGATGTTTCAGCTCGCCTTTCGTCAGGTCCTCTGCGCTCTAATGATGTGTGGTCCGCAGGACCGCGGAGACCTAAATTCGGCCCGGACATGTCCCAGGTTGGGATCGCGGAGGAAACGCGTATGTCGTTGGGTCACTAGCAATTACCCGGTTGTCACCGCACATCCACGTTGTCATTTGCCACGGTGATGGGACCACTGGTTAGCCACCAGCTAGGGACCACCTGTTTGGGCTCAGCGAGCATGGTGGTCGGGATTTTTGGCGCTGTCAACTGAGGGTTTTTGACGCCGCCGGTAGGACTGGCCTTCGACGACCAGTTCGTGCGCTGTGGAGGTGAGTCGGTCGATCGCCGACTGGGCCAGTAGCGGGTCGCTCATCATGGCCAGCCACTCATCTGGGCTGCGGTTGGAGGTCAGCACGGTGGCGGCCTGGTGGTGGCGGGCTACGACCAGTTCGTAGAAGTCGGCGGTTTCGGTGGCGTCCATGGGTTGTAGCGCGAAGTCGTCGATCAACAGCAGCCGCACTTGGGCGAGGCGGCGCATCTCGGCTTCGGTGCTGTTGTCGAGCCGGGATGCCTTGAGCCGCTTGAACATCGCATCAGCGCGCAGCATCAGGGTGGGAACCCGGCGGCGCACGGCGATGTGCCCGAGGGCGGTGGCCAGATGCGTTTTGCCTACCCCGACCGGCCCCAGGACACAAGCCCCGTGGGGTGCGTCGAGGAACCGCAGGCTGGTCAGCTCGTTCCATAGGGTGCGGTCGTAGCGCACGCCGGCGCTCTCGTCCCAGGTATCCAGGCGCATGCCGGGGTCCAGCCCTGCGGTGCGGGCGCGCCGGGCCGCCGAGGTGGTGTCGCGGCGGGTGACTTCGTCGGCGAGGACGAGTTCAAGAAACGCTACGTGGGATAGGTGCTGTTGGTTGGCCAGGATGAGCCGCTCGGGCAGGGTGTCGAGCATGGGTGAGAGTTTAAGCTGGCGCAGCAGCCGTTTGAGGTCTGGTGAGATTGTTTCTTTAACAATGGCTTTCGTCACCACAGCTGCTCCTGCTGGTTGCCGGGTAGCGCGCCGCCGTCAATGACCCTCATCCAGTCCGGCCGCTTGATCTGGTATTCGGCGGCGTCGCGGGCAAACCGCACCGGCGCCAGGCCGCTAGCCGCCCGCGGCGGCGGTGTCGCGGTGTTCTCGGTGGCCTTCTCCAGCATGGCGGCGATCTTGGCCACCGAGATGACGTCGAGGTCTAGTGCGCGCCCGCACGCGGTATCGGTCGGACCGGCGCCGTAGCGTTTGACCAAAGACAGCAGCCGATACACCTGGCGCATCTTGGTCCAGGGCAGGTCGTGATCCAGCAGACGCTCGGCGTAGATGCCCACGTTGGTGCCGTGTGCGGCCGCGGTGGCCACCAGCCGGGCCACATCGCGCATGGCGTAGGCGGTCTTCTCGGCGGGCAGATCAGCCGGGTCGGTGGACCGCCCGCCCGCCGGCTGGCGGGGATGGGTCTTGACCAGCTGCCCGCGATAGAACAGCTTCACCAGTTCCTCGTCGGCGCGGGCGGAAAGCTGTTGCCCGAGAAGATGTTCTGGAATGGAATACAGAGCCCGATCGATCTGCACGTGGTAGTCACGGTGGACTTTGACCTCGATATAGACCGGCACGGCATAGGGTCGGTCGGGCGCGGGCAACAACGCCGGCGCCTCCTGCTCGTTAAACACCGCCGCAGGTTGCGCGCAGGTGGTGCCGTGGATGCGCAGCCCGGCCTTGTGCGCACACCAGGCTTCGGCGCGGGCTTGGGCGTCGGCCAGATCGACGAAATCCTCTCCGGCGAAGAAGTTTCCGCGTACGTATTGCACTGCCCTCTCGACGCGTGGCTTGTCCTGGGGCGACGCGACCCTGGCGGGGTCGGTGACAAAGCCGCGGGCCTGCGCGTAATCCAGCCAACCTACGGTAAACTGCGGATTGACCGTATCTGCCTTGGCCACAATCGGTTTCATGTTATCGGGATTATGTGCCCTGCCGTGTTATGTGCCCGGCCGCCGGTAATCCTCACTGGTGCAATGCCGATGGCTTGAGATCGGGCACATAACGAGAGGACACGGCGACACGATTGCTTCCTGGCTATGTCTGCAGAAAGGAAGTTGTCGCCATGTTGGAGAAGTATTTCGTGAAGCCGCAGACCGTTGATCGGGTTCGCGCGTGCTGGATCGGCGCGGAGGTCGAATTGTATGTGGAGTGGCTGTGCGGGCGGGAGTATGCAGCCCGCACGGTGTGGCACAGGGTGCCGATTCTGGTGGGGTTCGGTGAGTTCGCTCGCGCCCGCGGCGCTAATACGTTGGAGGACTTACCTGTTCATGTCGATGCGTTCGTCGCGCGGTGGGCCGCGGGTCAGCAACGTGCTCATCGTCGTGGTGACCACGATCGAGTGGGCAGGGAGGTGCGCGGTCCGATCGAGCAGCTGCTGCGTCTGGTTGTTCCCGGTTTCGACGGCAGCGGCCGACCCCACCGGCGGGTGCCGTTCGCCGACGTGGCACCGGGGTTCTTCGAGTACTTGGCCACCGAGCGTGGTCTTCGGCCGGTGTCGATTCGTGCGTACCAGCACCATTTGGACCGCTTCGAGGACTACCTGACCCATATCGGTGTCAAGGAGTTGGCGGAGGTGTCGCCGACGGTGCTTGCCGCGTTCGTCGCCGATCGTCGCGCGGCTGGGCTGGCCAAGACGACGGTTCGGCAGACCTGCGGGGTGCTGCGGGTGTTCCTTCGTTACGCGCACCGCGAAGGCGTGCTCGGCCGGGACCTCAGCGACACGGTGGAGTGGCCGCAGGTCTACCGGCTGTCCGATGTTCCGCGGTCGATTTCGTGGGCCGAGGTGGAGCGGGTGCTCGCCGGTGTGGATCGCCGCACCCCGTGCGGGAAGCGGGATTACGCGATCTTGCTGCTGCTGGTCAGCTACGGTCTGCGGGGCCGTGAGATCGCGGCACTGACGCTGGACGACATTGACTGGAAGCGGGAGCGGCTGGCTGTCCCGGAGCGGAAGGCCGGGCATTCGACGGCGTTTCCGCTGTCCACGGTGGTGGGTGCGGCGCTGGTCGACTATCTGCGGCACGCTCGACCCGACAGCAGCGACCGGCACGTGTTCTTTCGCACGATGGCTCCGGTCCAGCCGATCGGGGCGGCCGCGGTGTGCTCCCGCGCCCGCCACTATCTGCTGAAGGCGGGTGTCGAGGTACCTCGCCCGGGATCGCACACGCTGCGCCACAGCTGTGTGCAACGTCTGGTGGACGCCGACTTCTCGTTGAAGACGATCGGCGATTTCGTCGGTCACCGCTCGCCGGCATCGACCCAGATCTACGGCAAGGTCGCCGTCGAACCGCTGCGTCGGGTCGCCCTGGGCGACGGCGAAGAGGTGCTGCGATGACCGAGAGTCTGGGCTGCGTGGTCGACCGCTTCCTCGCGCACAAGCGGACGCTGGGCCGCAAGTACCTCAGCGAGGAGGCAGAGCTGCGGCTGCTGGTGCGCTTCGCCGAAGAGCATCATGCCGACCGGCTCGACCAACTGACAGCGGCGCTGCTCGACGACTTTCTCGCCTCACGGCCCCGGTCGCGTCCGCGCAGCTTCAACCACCTGCTGGGCGTCGTGCGTGGCCTGCTCGACTGGGCGGTGACCTACGAGTTGCTGCAGACCTCCCCGCTGCACACCCGGCGACGCCGCGCCACCACTACGCGTATCCCGTTCGTGTTCGACATCGCCGCGGCCCGCCGCCTGCTCAACGCCGCGGCCGCGTTGCCGGACAACCCGCGAGCTCGGCAACGGGGCCCGACCTACCGGGCGATCTTCGCCCTCTGCTACGGGCTGGGGCTACGCGCCGGTGAGGCCTGCCGGCTGCGCCTGGCTGACATTGACCCACGACGAGATCTCCTGGTCGTGCGTGGCGGCAAGTTCGGCAAGACCCGCCTCGTCCCGCACGGTCCGCGTATCGGCGAGTTGATCGCCGAGCAGCTCGCACGCCGCCGCGCCGACGGCACTGTGGCAGACGACGCCCCGCTGTTCAGCTTTGACGGCCGCCGGTGCGTGCATCCGGGCACCGCCAGCCAGGTGTTCCATCACTTGGTGACCGTACTCGATCTCACTGTCCCCGAGGGTGTTTCGCCACCGCGGCTACACGATCTCAGACACTCCTTTGCTGTCGGGTGCCTGTTGCGCTGGTATCGCGACGGGCTGGACCCATCAACCCGGCTGCACCACCTGGCGACCTTCCTGGGTCATGTCGACCCCGCCTCCACGGCGGTCTACCTCACCGTCACGCCCGGGTTGCTGGGCGAGGCCAACCAGCGATTCGAAGCCTTCACCGAACCGGTATGGCAGGAGGCCGCGCGATGACCTCAACCCCGGCTCTGGGCCAACTGCTGCACTCGTTTTTCGTCGACCACCTGATCACCGTCAAGGGTCTGCGCCCGGCCTCGGTGCGCAGTTACCGCGACACGATCCGGCTGCTGCTGGTATTCGCCGCGGCCGACAAGGGCTGCAAGATCACGCGCCTGACAACGGGTGACCTCACCTTCGATCGGGTGGTCGGATTCCTGCGACACCTCGAACAGGACCGCGGCAACCACACCCGTACCCGCAACCAACGACTCGCAGCGGTGCACATCCTGTTCGACTACATCGCCATCCGGGACCCAGAGATGCTCGGCGTCTGCCAAAGGGTGGCTGCCATCCCAGCCAAACGCGCAGCACCCCCCGAGACCCGGTTCCTCGAACGCGACGAGATCGAACGCCTACTGCACCAACTGCCCCGCGAAGGTCGGCTTGCGCTGCGGGATCGAGCCCTGCTGCTGTTCCTCTACAACACCGGGGCGCGGGTACAAGAAGTGGCCGACCTGCGGGTCGGGCACCTCGACCTCGGTGCGCACCCGCTCGTGCGCCTGCACGGCAAGGGCGACAAGTGGCGCACCTGCCCGCTGTGGCACCAGACCGCACGACTCCTGCGCGACCTGCTGGACTCTGCGGCCCTACCGGCGGCACCGCTGACACCGGTGTTCGCCACGCGTGGGAGACCTCTGACCCGTTTCGGCATCTACAAAATCGTGCGACGACACGCGTCCAACCTCGACAACCCCCAAATCGACCGCAGGATCAGCCCACACACCTTCCGGCACAGCTGTGCTGTTCACCTGCTCGAGGCCGGCGTCGAGGTCAACGTAATCCGAGGCTGGCTCGGTCACGCCGACCTGTCCACCACCAACCGCTACGCCGAGATCAACACCAAAACGAAACTGGCGGCCCTTCGCGCCTGTGAGCCGCCAACTACCTCGGCGGGATACCGCAGCACGCCGATCTGGCGATCCGACCAGACCCTCCTCAACTGGCTCGACTCACTGTGACCGTTATGTGCCCGATCTCAACCCATCGGCATTGCACCAGTGAGGATTACCGGCGGCCGGGCACATAACACGGCAGGGCACATAACCCGGATTATGTGGCGCGCCACATAATCGCACATCAGCACCTTAAATACCCCGCCGAAGAACCGCCACGCCGCCTCACACCCGGCGATGATCGCCTCCAGGTCTGAGAAAACGTCAACCACACGAACATGTGCCGCGAATACACGGCGGTGAAAATCAACGCATGCACCACCCGGCGCCGACCGACCTCCGAGTCGAAGATCATCCCCATCCGGGCGAAATCGATCTGACACTGCATCCCGGGTTCGCCGTCGGCCACCGGCACCGTCGCGCCACGGCGCCGGCCCCGATACTCGGTGCGCTGCCGGCAGTAGCGATGCAGGGTGGGCTGCGGCACCAGCACGCCTTCACGGGCCAAAAGATCGACCATCTTGACCACCGACAGGCCATCGTTAACCCAGCCCTCGATACGAGCATGATTGGCGCACAACGCCTCCCACACCGCACCGTGGCCCTGCGGGCGATCCGGACGCACCGCCGCCACTACCGCACCGATCAGCTCATCGGTGAGCTGCTCGACGCCACCCTCACGATCCAGCCCGGCTGCCACCGCCGCGTCTACATACCGGCGGACCGTCTTGCGATCCACCCCAGCCAGGGCGGACACCCGGCGATACCCTGCACCCGATAGCCAGCACCGCAGCACCTCAACTACCTCGACCACAGAAACCTCCCGAAACATCCAGCGAACCCTTCCTCCACATCAATCGACGTGAAGCGATCCGACCCAATAACTGAGCGACCACCCGGCACGACACGCCGGGTGGTCCCATTACTGGCTAACGGGTGGTCCCATGACCGTGGCTAAACCCTGCTCAAACCGGTCCCATCACCGTGGCGGTCGACACCACGTATTCGAAGAGTTGCATTGACGCTCCTGAGTCGCCGGGGCACCACAGTGCTTCCACCGACGTACCGCCTTGAAGGACGACCCTCTAGACAGCTGCTATGCGATCGACGAGCGAACCGTCACCGAGGGGACGCCGAGATAAGGAAGGCCGATCCGTGCCCAAAAGCGTTGCTGCCCAACCGCAGACATCTACGGCCGCACTCTTGTGCGCAGTTGAGGCTGGCAATTTCGATCTGCCCTCCGTGCGTACCGATTCGATGTGCATCGGCCTCAGGAGGGGTGGGTCGCGGAAATGACCGAGGCGCTGATCCTGGCGCTGTGGCGGGGGTACATGCGATTTCTTCGCACCGACAGGGAACGCGTCGGCGTCGCCGAGTGCTGGGTGCGGGCGCTGCTGCTGATAGTGCCGTTCTTGGCAGTGGCTTTGCTGCTGTGCACCCGCGCGGCGGGTTTGAGCCCAAAGTCTTCCTATTCGCACGAGGTTTTCGGCAGGTTACGCCGGTGCTTGTGGTCAGGACTCCGTCATCAGCTCAGATGTACATGAGGAGGTGCTGACAGCAGTATCCGGGGAACCCTCCCGCCGCCGCCGCAATCCTCCACGAAGATGATCTCGAACGTCGGAGCGATCTGCGGCATTGTAATGCTCAACTGGCCGTACAACTCACGTAACGTCTGAGCTGCGCGATAAACGGGTATGACAACACTCACAGTCAGCACGGTGCCTCCCCGATGGCAGCTTGCAGTCTGCTATAGCTCCTACAACAGATTCCCCCAGATGGGAAGGGCGAGCACCAACCTACCGGGCAGAGGGTTGCAGAGGCGCTCGGCAAAGTCCGGATAGAGGACGGGATACTTTGCGCATACCGTCCCCTCCGGTGTTCAAGCCGCTTCCGCCAACTGCCCTTGATCCGCAGGGGACGATGGCGCGTGTCGGCAAGCTGTCACGGCTACCGCGCAAAACGTATAGTATCCGCGGAGTCGTTGACATAAACGGGAGCGGCAAGCATCACGAAAAGTGCCCGCGAAACGCCCTCGATGCATCACGTAAGGATGCCCGCGAAACGGTGATCCTCGTCAGGCATGGGAAGTGGGCTGTCGATGTCGTCTCGTGCCGAGGTCACCGCGAAGTTCGCCAAGGCGTATGTGAAGGCCTCGAAGGCGGATAGGGGGCAGATTCTGGGTCAGGTGGTGGAGGTCACCGGCTGGTCGCGTGACAATGCTCGGCGCCGGTTGACGGCCGCGGCCCGGCCACCGGGGGCGGGCCGGCAGGTCGCCAAACGGCCTCGCCGGCAGCGCAAGCCGAAGTATTCCTACGACGCGTTGAAGGTGCTGCAGAAGGTCTGGGCGGCCTCGGGTGGGCAGTGCGGGCGGTACCTGGCCGCTTCAATGGCCGTTCAGCTGGCTGCTCTGGAACGCCACGGTGAGCTGGTGCCCGGCCAGGACCGCTACAGCCCCGCAGGTGCGTGCCGAGCTGTTGGCGATGAGCAGCGCGACGATCGACCGCTACCTGCGTCCGGCCAAGGCCCGCGATCAGATCAAGGGGAAATCGACCACCAAGGCGTCCCCGTTGCTGCGGTCCTCGGTCAAGATCCGTAAGGCAACCGACGAGGTTGAGACATCTCCGGGGTTTTTCGAAGGCGACACCGTCGCGCACTGCGGGCCAACCCTCAAAGGTGAGTTCGGCCGCACCCTCAACCTCACCGATGTGCGTATCGGCTGGGTCTGGACCCGCACCGTACGCAACAACGCCCACACCCATATCCTCGGCGCACTGAAGACGGCCGTGCAGGAAATGCCCTATGAGGTAACCGGCTTGGACTTCGACAACGGCACCGAGTTCCTCAACAAGGCCGTCATCAAGTGGGCCGGGGAGATGGAGATCTTCTTCACCAGGTCGCGGCCGTACAAGAAGAACGATCAAGCCACGATCGAGTCCAAGAACAACCATCTCGTGCGCAAGTACGGGTTCTACTACCGCTACGACACCGATGAGGAACGCGCGGTACTCAACCGACTCTGGCGCCTGGTCAACGACCGGCTCAACTACCTGACCCCCACCATCAAACCCATCGGCTACGGCTCCAGCCGCGACGGTCGGCGCCGCCGCCTCTACGACGAGCCCATGACCCCACTGGACCGGTTGCTGGCAGCCGGGGTCCTTTCGCCAGCCCAAGAATCAGAGCTGCTCGCCTACCGCGACAGCCTGAATCCGGCCGCGATCGCACGGCAGATCGCCGATCTGCAAGCCGTCCTGCTCAGACTCGCCAAGGACAAGAGCGAACAGCTCTACCTCGCCGCCATACCCACTGCCCTACCCGAGGTCAGATCCGGCATCCGCATCCAGAACAAGACCGCCAGCTGACCCCGATTTCGCGGGCATTCCTTACGTGATGCATGGACCAGGTTTCGCGGGCATCTTGACTTGATGCATCACGGGGAGTGGTGTGATGTGGCACAGGTAATGAAGACCATGGGGACGCTCTTCGCTGTCGCCGCACTCACCCTCCAACGAGGTAACTGAAAGGCTACGATCCGTGACGAAGTTCGCCTTGGCAGGCTGGGGAACTCGCGGCGATGTCGAGCCTTCTGTCGCTGTCGGCCGCGAACTGCTGCGTAGAGGGCACGAAGTGCGCATTGGAGTCCCGCCCAACATGGTTGGCTTTGCCGAGGCGGCTGGGCTTGCGACGGTCGCTTATGGGCCGGATCCGCTGTCGTTGTGGGACCCGGATTGGGTCCGCAACTTCTGGAGGGATTTCTTCCGCAACTTTTGGACGATCCGGGGTCCGATCAGGTTGTGGCGCGAAAATTGGGAACCTCTTCTCCGGTTCTGGGGGGAGATGAGCACGACGCTGATGTCGTTGGCGGATGGGGCTGACCTGCTATTCACCGGCCCGGTTTACCAGAATGCCGCTGCCAACGTCGCGGAGTATTACGACATTCCGTTGGCCACGGCGCATTACTACCCGATGCGGGCCAACGGCCAGCTCATTCCGATCCTGCCGTCGCCGTTGGCCCGCTCCGCAATGACGATGTACGAGTGGCTGTGTTGGCGCATGACGAAGAAGGTCGAGGCCGCGCAGCGCCGTGAACTGGGCTTACCGAAGGCAACAGGTCCCGCGTCGCGACGGATCACCGAACGCGGATCGCTAGAAATCCAGGCCTACGATGAGGTTTGCTTTCCCGGGCTGGCAGCCGAATGGGCGAAATGGAATGGCCAACGGCCCTTTGTTGGCACGCTGACGATGGAGTTGCCCACGGATGCCGATGACGAGGTCGCGTCATGGATTGCCGCGGGAACAGCGCCGATTTGCTTCGGCTTTGGCAGCATGCCGGTCGTCAAATCTCCGGCCGACACGGTCGCCATGATCAGCGCGGCCTGCGCGCAGTTAGGCGAGCGGGCGTTGGTTTACTACGGCTTGAATGACTTCAGCCGGGTCCCCCATTTCGACAATGTCAAGGTAGTGGGCGCGGTGAACCACGCGGTCATCTTTCCCGCCTGCCGCGCGGTCGTCCACCACGGTGGCTCGGGCACCACGGCCGCAGGCCTGCGCGCCGGAGTCCCCACGCTGATCCTCTGGCTGGCGGGCGATCAGCCGATCTGGGGAGCTATGGTCGAACGATTGGAGGTGGGCACCGCCCGGCGCTTTTCGGCCACTACCATCGAATCGCTGGTCGCGGACCTGCGCCGGATTCTCGCCCCGCAATACGTCACCCGAGCCCGCGAGATCGCCACCCGGATGACCAAACCCGCCCAAAGCGTTGCCAACACCGCCGATCTCCTGGAGAATTTCGCCCGCTTCAAGCGGCTTGGCTGCTCGGTGTAGGCCGGCCGTCGGGATGATCAATGTCCGGCCACATCTGCAAGATGCCGAACCCTCGTCACAGCGCATCGGCGTCGCTGCCTGACAGCACAATAACGTGGACATTGCGCTTCAGTACCGCGAAGTCACAGAGCCGCTGCGGCGCGCCGACATCCCCGGGCCACAGGTAACCGCACGGCCCGTAGTTTTACGGCAGCAGGTAGACGTGGAAGCCGCGCACTCAAGCATGGGCCGCAGCACGTCGATCGGCCGCAACTGCGGATCGCTCCACCATTTTGGTCTCTGCATCGCGGCGATGGTGTTGGCGATGACCTCATGGCTCTCGAGTGGCCGGCCGCGCCAGTTCATCGAGATGTGCGAAAACAGCCGGTGCTAGATCTTGTTCACTTGGATGTTTTGGGCGGCGAGTGGCAGACGGTGATATCGAGGCCGGTCTCGTCGGCCAGGGTGGGCGGGCTTCGCCGCTGCGGTGGACGGCGAAGTCGTCCGTCACCTCGCCGAGGCCAGGCGCAGCGGGTCGCCACCCGGCCCGCAAAGTGGCGATCGCCAGCGCGGCGAAGCCTGGCGCTGCGGGTTTACTACCGGGGACTTTAGCGACGAGCTACGGTTCCCCAGCGTCGATGGCTTTCTTGACTTCCTGCGCCTGCGCCACCTGCTGCGCGGTGTAGCCGATGAGCAGCGTCACCCCGCCGATCAGGATGACCACCCCGGCCATCCACAGCAGGCCGTAGGTGTAGCCGCGATCCAGCGCATTCAACTGGGCGGCGTTCATGAACTTCACCGGCCCCCTGGTGCCGCCCAGCTGCAGTGTGCGCGACGTGATGACGGCCTGGATGACGACCAGCACCACCGGCCCGCCGAGGCTCCACAGCATCAGTGCGATCGCGGATGTGGGCCCGATCCGGTCGAAGCCGACGCTGGCGATCAGCGATAGCGTGAGCGGGACGTTGATCATGCCGATACCGATAGCGCCGACGACGAGCGGCAGCACCAGGTTCGGGAAGTACGGGACGCCGCGGTGGAGCGTCGAGCCGTACAGCATCGCGCCCACCACCACGATGGCGCCGGCGATCACTACCACCCGCGGCGAGAACCGCATCACCAGCCGCGACGACACGCCCACCCCGATGGACATCGCGATGGCGAACGGGATGAAGCTGACGCCCGCGCGCAGCGCACTGTAGCCCATGATGGCCTGCACATATACGCCGATCAGCAGCATCAGGGTGAACGTCACCCCACCGGCAAGGAACATGGCCGCGAACGTGGCCAGCCGGTTGCGGTCGAAGAACAAATCGAACGGCACGATGGGGTTCTCCGCGGTGCGCTCTACCACAACGAACAACACGGAAGCGGCCAGCGCCACCACACCTGAACCGATCGTCGTGGCCGACAGCCAGCCGTTCTCAGAGCCCGTCGAGAAGCCGAAAACCGCAGCGGTGCAGGCCAACGTGGCGAGCACAGCCCCGGTGGCGTCGAGCTTCATCCGCTCCTGCTGGGTTTCCTGCAGCTTGGTGCGGGCCAGGTAAAGCACCACCAGCCCGATCGGCACGCTCACCAAAAACGCCAGCCGCCACGACACCTCGGTAAGTACCCCGCCCACCACCAGACCCGTCACCGAGCCGACAGCGGCCATCGCGCTCAGTATCGCCGCCGCGGCGTTGCGCACAGGCCCCTTCGGGAACGTGGTCGCCACCAGCGCCAAACCGGTAGGTGCGAGGATCGCGGCACCCACGCCCCTCAGCAGCCGGGCCAGGACAAGGATGCCCCCGTCCCAGGCAATGCCGCACATGACCGAGGCGATGGTGAACAGCGCGGCCCCGATGATGAACGTGCGCTTGCGCCCGATGGTGTCACCCAGGCGACCGCCCAGCAGCATCAGCCCGGCGAAAGTCAGCATGGAGGCGGTGATCACCCAACTCCGCCAGGCGTCCGACAGGCCCAGCTCGTTCTGGATCTTAGGAAGCGCGATGATCGAGACAGTGCCGTCCATCCCGGTCATCAGCTCCATGGCGCCGAGCGCGATAACCGCGACGACGAATCGGCGAGGCGGCAGCCAAGTGAGGAAGTACCTTCTCGTACGGTGCAGCGTGGTCGGTTCGACAGGTATCGGATCGCTCATTCCGCACAGTTGTGTTGTCGAGTGAGGTAGTAGCCGCTCTGCGTCGTCGTGAGCCGTCATAGCGGATTACCCTACAGTCCTTGTGCGCTGCGCGGCCGTCGTTCTGTACATGCCCCGAAAGGGTGGAGGCATGCGCTATGAGCGAGAGCTCGGAGGAAATTCGACTGCGAGTTCCGGGGGGCGGTGCGGATCGTCCGGCATACCGGTAAGCCGATCGCCCGGGTGGCCCGAGACCTCGGGATCAATGCGGGCACCCTGGTAATTGGGTTGCTAAGGATCGTGCCAAACGCGAAGGCACACAAGGCCTTCGACCGGGATATAGCCGAGTTGAAGCGGCTACGCGTCGAGGAGCGTCGAGCCGGCAGGACGGGAGCACAGGGTTTAATCGAATCGGCGCAGAAAGCCAATACGGATCACGCTCGCCCGCGGCTTGGGGTAACCGATAATGCGGTCCGCTTTCCGGTGGAAGGTTCCTAGTCCAATAGGCCTGATCTTCGAGATAATCGGCGGACGCTTCGTACTCTAGCTCGCAATCAATCAAGTCCTGCGACGAGCCGAAGACGGCAGGAGTGATTGGGTGCGCCAGAAACAATTGCAGAGTAGACAGATGCAAATGGCTGACCAGCGCGAGGCCGAATCCGTCTATGACTATGTGGTGGCAAGCACCCGAACAAATAGAATTCATCAAGCCGCGTCCGAGAGAATGCAAATTTGAACAGCGAGCCAATCCATTGAACACATGCCCCGGTGGTCACTTCAGTCAGGAACACTGGTCACTTTCGGTGAGCGCCGGCATCGCGGCGATGGTGTTGGCGATGACCTCATGGCTCTCGGGTGGCCGACCGCGCCAGTTCATCGAGGTGTGCAGAATCCCTGGTGCTCGACCTATTTTTACTTAGATGTTCTGGGCGACAAATGGCAGATGGTCATGTCGAGGCCGGTCTCGGCGGCGAGGTGGGCAGGCTCCGGAATCACCGCTGCGGGACGAAGTCGGTCCGTCACCTCGCCGAGGCTGGGCGCAACGGGTGCCACCCGACAAGCACAGTGGCCGTCACCAGCGCGGCGAACCGGGACAGCGGGTGTGCTGCCGGGAATTTTGTGACCAGCTACGCGTCCTCGGCGTCGATGGCTTTCTTGGCTTGTTGCGCGTGCGCAACCTGCTGCGAGGTGTAGCCGATGAGCAGCGCCACCCCGCCGAGCAGGATGACCACCCCACCCAACCACAGAAGGCCGTAGGTGTAGCCGCGATCCAGCGCATGCAATTGAGCGGCGTTCATGAACTTGACCGGCCCGCGGGTGCCGCCCAACTGCAGCGTGCGCGACGTGATGACGGCCTGGATGACGACCAGCACCACCGGCCCGCCGAGGATCTGCAGCATCAGTGCGATCGCCGATGCGGGCCCGATGCGGTCGAAGCCGACGCTGGCGATAAGCGACAGCCCGAGCGGGACGTTGACCACGCCCATACCGATAGCGCCGACGACGAGCGGCAGCACCAGGTTCGGGAAGTACGGCACGCCGCGGTGGAGCGTCGAGCCGTACAGCATCGCGCCCAGCATCAAGATGGAGCCGGCGATCACCAACACCCGCGGCGAAAACCACATCACCAGCCGCGACGAGACGCCCACCCCGATGCCCATGGCGATGGCAAACGGGATGAAGCCGACGCCCGCGCGCAGCGCACTGTAGCCCATGATGGCCTGCACATACACGCCGACCAGCAGCATCATGGTCAACATCACACCACCGACAAGAAACCTAGCCGCGAAGATGGCCAGCCGGTTGCGATCGAAGAACAGATCGAACGGCAGGATGGGGTTCTTCGCAGTGCGCTCCACCACAACGAACGCCACGAAAGCGGCCAAAGCCACCACACCTGACCCGACCGCCGTGGCCGACAGCCAGCCCTTCTCGGGTGCCATCGAAAAGCCGAAAACGACAGCAGTGCAGGCCAACGTCGCCAGCACAGCCCCGGTGGCATCGAGCCTCATCCGCTCCTTCTGGGTTTCCCCCAGCGTGGTGCGGGCCAAGTAAAGCACCAGTAGCCCGATCGGCACGCTCACCCAAAACGCCAGCCGCCACGACTCCTCAGTCAGTACCCCGCCCACCACCAGGCCCATCACTGAGCCGACACCAGCCGCCGCGCCGAACACCGCCGCCGCGGCGTTCCGCTGAGGTCCCTTCGGGAACGTGGTTCCCACTAGCGCGAAACAGGTCGGTGCGATGATCGCGGCAGCCGCGCCCCTCAGCAGCCGGGCCAGAATGAGGGCGCCCCCATCCCAGGCGATGCCGCACATGGCCGAGGCGACGGTGAACAGCGCGACCCCGATAATGAAGGCGCGCTTGCGCCCGATGGTGTCACCCAGGCGGCCACCCAGCAGCATCAGCCCCGCGAAGGTCAGCATGGAGGCGCTGATCACCCAGCTCCGCCCAGCGTCCGACAGGTCCAAATCGTTCTGAATCTTAGGAAGCGCGACGATCGTGACGGTGCCGTCCATCCCGGCCTGCAGCTGCATGGCGCCGATCGCGCTTACAGCGGCGACGAATCGGCGACGCGGCAGGCGAGTGGGGAAGTCGTTACTCGTATGGTGCAGCGTGGTCGGTTCGACGGGCATCGGGTTGCTCATTCCGCGCGTTGTGTCGTCGGGTGGGCTAGCGCCCGCTCTGCGTCGTTGAGAGTCGTCATAGCTGGGTTGCTCCTCGTCGTTGACCAAGACGCCATTGTCGTCGTCGAACGGATTGATGCCCAACAGTTCTCCAGACCATCTAGTCGAGACGAGTTAACCGTTCCAAACCATACTGAAGCCCTATCGGGTCGGTCCGGGTTTCGACAAAGTT
The DNA here is from genome assembly GCA_963784665.1 of uncultured Actinomycetota bacterium. Taxonomy (GTDB): domain Bacteria; phylum Actinomycetota; class Actinomycetes; order Mycobacteriales; family Mycobacteriaceae; genus Mycobacterium. The sequence goes on along the minus strand of CAWASA010000005.1, from coordinate 68,574 downwards.
CCTGATGCGACTCCTGACGCAGCTCAGCAAATGCTGCGCGGCGCAGGATTCCGGCGGTGGTGACTTACGATGCTGTGACCTACAGCGATAGCTCAGGCGTAATGGCCGTTCGCTACTGGGCAGGCACGGGCCTCTTGAGGACGATGAAGTTTTCCGTGCTCGTTAGTGCCGCGAGCAAACACCACCTCGCTGTCGAGACATGGATCAGCAGAGGCGGACGGAATGCCCATGGGGGGTGCCCGGCCGTGCAGCGCCGACGTCATCACCACTGTGATGTCATGACTCGCGCAATGTTGCGTGCGCTCAATTGCTAAACATGCCATATTGCCGGCAACTATTAGGCCCGCTTGGGCTGTAACTTGCCGTTCAGCGTTACTCGGCGAACCGGCCCGGCCCCTTCTTCACGCGGCGAGACGATGACAACACAACCTCTACAGACTTAGCTTGTGTTGCATCGATCGCTGGAAACCACCCCGTCGCGCCTGGCCTAGTTTCTAACCGTCGTCAACCCTTGGGCACGGGTGTGATTTGTCCTTTCGGCTCAGTGGGTCGGCTTGGTGCTGGTCAGCCGGATTTGAGGCGGGCAAGTGGGCGTGGGCGGGCAACCGGAGGCGGATACGTCGGGCATGGCGGGCCAGGCCGGCAGCGATCGAAAGCAGCCGCAGCCGTAGGCGTTTGGGTTCCCAGCGGCTCGCCCGATGGCTAGGCGATGGTGCTCGGGACAGGCGGCCGATGGTGGTGTCGCACCTTGCTGATCCAGATTCGCTCGACATACAGTTCCGGCGTGATGTCGACTATTGGCACCGCCACAGCACTTGTTTATCAACACGGATCCCGGCCGCCACATATGCCACCTGTCGACCGGCCTCAATCATCACCAGTCAGCCTGTTTCCGGAAACTCCGGCGTGTAGTTGTTCGCTTGCGCGACATAGGGATATCCTTCCCCGACGGGACCAGAAAGTCGCTCAATCAATATGTATGTCAGGCGTCAATTCAGTAGGGCCCTAGTCTAGTTGAGAATCTGAAGGTGAACCGGTGGATGTAGTCGATAGGCGGACAGTGGATAGGACGAACATTCATCGGGTATGGAAAGCGGTTCTCATTGGCATCGCGCTCATCGTGGCTACGGCGTGCTACTTCGTGCCAGTCCTCGCCATCGCGATTTGCGTACTTCTACTGTTGCTCCTATTTGCACGCTTTGCTTATCAGGATCGCGACCGCTACGTTCCAAACCTCTACGCTCAGGACATCAGCGTCTATGACGAAACGTACCGGGCGTTTATTGGCCGCACGCTTTCGGATCTGCGTCGCTGTAGGATTCGAGGGCACACGCTATTGTGGGAAGCATCGCGTTTGGCGGCACCATGCCTTGAGAATTCTGACGAAATACTGCTCGATCTGGGCGTCTGGATCGGCTGGTCGACGAGGCTCTTATCAGATGCTTGCGACCGCACGGTATACGGCTTCGATACATTTTCAGGCCTGGTTGAAGATTGGCGGCTCGAGGACCAGGTCGTCAAGCGTGGAACCTTTTCCATCTCAGAACCGTCCGCACAACGTTTTATGCGAGATACCGGTGTGACCTTCCATGACGACCTGCCTGCCGCGCTCGGTCACAAGGTGCAGTTCATAAAGGGAAGCACCTATGATACGTTGGCGCCATTCCTGGCCGATCGACCGGGCGCCGCAATCAGGCTCTTTCATATGGACTTGGATACGTATGAGAGCTGCCTGCATGCGTTAGAGACGTGCAAGGATCACTTCATCGCAGGATCCATCCTCGTCTTTGATGAGTACCTCGTCACTAATAGCGAAATGCGGGCGTTCTACGAGTTTCAGAGCCGCTACGAGCTGGAATGGCGATACCGGGCTTGGGGCCTCGAGATGATGGAAATGAATGTCGAGATGATAGCTGCGCGCTGGAAGCGCGGGTTGTACTACTTTTTCGCGATAACAGTGTATTGGTTGATGGGGCCGGGTAGCTTCGCATGGGCATTCTTCCGCAGGCGGTTTTGGCGATTTTGGTTGGGCGCGCCTATAAGCGACATGCTGTTCATGCTTGGTGCGGCTGGGCAACGGAAGTCAGTTAGCCTTGAGATTACCGACCTAGGTAAGCTTAGCCGAAGCAGTTAGCGTGACTAAGGTGACCGACTACATGCTGGGGACCCGTTTGGTGGTCCAGTCGCTATGCGGCTTGGGGTTGGTGGGTCGTGGTCCATCGTAGGGCGAACTCGGATGGAGTGAGTTCGCCGTGGGCGGAATGGGGTCTGTTGGCGTTGTAGTCGCAGCGCCAGTCTTCGATGATCACGCGGGCTTCCAGCAGCGAGTCGAAGCGCCACGAGTTGAGCAGTTCATCACGTAGCCTGCCGTTGAACGACTCGATCCAGGCGTTCTGCCACGGCGAGCCGGGATCGATGAAAAGTGAACCGGCGCTATTGAATCGGCACCAATCACTCACGGCGTGCGCCACGAACTCGGGACCGTTGTCGAAGCGCACGTAGTGCGGCGCCCCGTGCTTGAGGGCCAGGCGATCCAAGACATCGACGACGCCGTCGGCGTCGATGGAGCGATCGACTTCGATCGCGAGTGCTTCGCGCGTGAACTCGTCGATCACGTTCAACATCTTCAGGGTGCGGCCATCGGCGGTTGTGTCGAATTGGAAGTCCATCGCCCAGATGACGTTCGGACGAATCGGCGACATCGCGCCCACGGCGACACCAATACCGGTCAACCGCTTCTTCTTGCGGCGCTGCGGGACCCGCAGGCCCTCCTCACGCCATAGACGGCGGATGCGTTTGTTGTTGACCTTCCAGCCAGCCCGGCGGGCCATCTTGGCTGCCCGCCGCCAGCCCCAGCGAGGCCGGTCAGTGGAGAACCGGCGCAACCAGGCACGTAACTCGGCTTCCTGCGCGGTGATCGGCTGTGGTGTCAGGCGCATCGTGGAACGGTGGATGCCCACAACCGTGCAGGCTCGGCGTTCGGACACCCCGAACCGGTCGCGCAGCACCTTGACGGCGCAGCGCTTGCGGTTCGGGGTCAGAAGTTTCCCGCCGAGATCTCCTTGAGCATGTCAATGTCGAGAGCCTGGTTGGCGACCAGCTTCTTCAACCGAGCGTTCTCCGCCTCGAGTTCTTTGAGCCGTTTGGCCTCGTTGGCCTTCATGCCGCCGTACTGGGCAAGCCAGCGATGCCACGTCGACTCAGCGACCTCCAGGTGTCGGCACACCGCGTCAAGTTCCTGCCCGGACCCCAGGAGTTTGTTGCCCTCGGCGAGCTTGCGGATGATCTGATCCGGCGTATGCCGCCGGCGCTTGTTCGATGCCATGTCGTTGCCGATTCTTCCTGCCCGAACACCGGGCAACAGAGTCGCACAACAACTGGACCACTACGACGGGCTCACCTCATACAGGCAATGCCTCGGTCTTGCGCTGCGAGGTCCCTAGCTGGATCGGTATTCTGGGTCGTTGTGCATCTTCATTAGGCCGACGCGAAGGACAACTGCATTTGACATCCCGGACGGAATAGCCTTGTTGCAGCTTCCATTATGCCGAAGTTAAGTGGTTTGGGCTGGTGTTTTTTGTGTTTTACCTGGGGGTTTGGGTGTTTTCGGGGTGGGTGTTCTGTCGACGGTGGCCTTAGTACTGCAGCCGTAGTTCGTGGTCATTGGTTTTCACGTCGTCGGTAGTGGGATAGACGGGCTCGGTATTGGTGTTGTCGTCGCCATCGTGACCAGGCCAGCAGGCTGGTGATGGTGTGGCGGGTGGTCAGTAGGAGAGCGTCGAAGAGTCGGCGAAACTCATTGACCGTCAGCCTGATCAGACCAGTCGGGGTGGGTTGGCTGTCACGTTCGGTAGCTGTTGCCACGGCCAGGAAGGCATGCGCGAGCATGGCCAGGGTGGTCCACCGATGCCAGGAGGTCCAGCGCCGGACCTGGTGTTGATCCAGCCCGGTGAGGCCTTTGGCGGCTTGGAACGATTCCTCGATACGCCAGCGCTGGCCGGCCACTTTGACAAGGGCGTGCAAGGTGGCTGGCCGCGGTGAGTAGCACCGTAGGTAGGCCAGCTCGCCGGTGGTGTCGTTGCGGCGGATCAGCAAATAGTGCCAGCCGGTGTCGGTGTCGTCTTCGGCCAGCAGCGCGATCCAGGCCCAGGAGTAGTAGCGGTGCCCGTGGCTGCCGGTACCGGCGGAGTGTTTCTGCCACGCCCGTTTGGGGAGGTGGGCCGGGAGTCGATCCACCCGGATTGCGCCAGCTGGGGTGGGCACGCGCCGGTTGGCCGACACGGCCAGCACGTAGCCCAGGCCATGGCTGCGGATGGCCGCCCGTAGCCTGGGGTCGGCTCCGTAGACCTCATCGCCGGCCACCCAGGCTGCGGGTACCTTGGCGGCCACCGCGCGGGCGATCAACGCCGTTGCCAGCGCTGGCTTGGTCGCGAAACACCGCTCGTTGGTGGGGATTCCGGCGTCGGTACAGCGTTCGGGATCATCGGCCCACGATCTGGGCAGATACAGGGCGCGGTCAATCAGGGCGTGCCCGCGCCGTGCTGCGTAGGTCAGGTACACCCCAACTTGGGCGTTCTCGATACGCCCGGCGGTGCCGGTGTACTGACGCTGCACGCCGACCGAATGCATCCCCTTCTTGACGTCGCCGGTTTCGTCAACGACCAGAATCGCGCCGGGGTCGCCGAAGGCGTCGATGACATAGTCGCGCAGATCATCTCGAACCCCGTCGGCATCCCATCTCGCCCGCGCCAGCAGGTGCTGCAGGCCGTCGGGAGTGGCATCGCCGCGATGCTCGGCGATCGTCCAGCAATTCTTGCGATCCAGGCCCGAGACCATCCCGAGCATCAACTCGCTGGCATGACGCAGCGGTTCGTAGCGGGCGAAACGCGGCGCGATCCAGTCGATCACCGCCGAGAACTCAGTCCACCATCGATCAGGGTCTACGCTATGAACCGCGGCGACCGCGGCATATTCAGATGTCTTCACAAACTCCGAACAATGCCCCGGTCACCGCTCCTACCAGTGCAGACACGCCTGAGCACCGCAATCCCGAACTACGGCTGCAGTATTAGGTGAGGGTGAGTGGGATCGGGGCTGCGAGGAGGTCGAAGACGCGGCGTTGGGTGTCGGTGGGGGTGCTCAGGGTCGCCACGATGGGTCCGTGGGTGCCGTAGCGGATGTCGTTGCGGGTCAGGGTGGATAGGTGTGCGAGCAGGCTCTGGTAGGAGCGTGCGATGTGGCCGTTTGGGGTGGTTTTGTGGGTGGCTTTGCGGTGCGCGCCGGGTGACCTGACGGCGGGTGCGACGGGATCTGTTCGGGTGGCCGGGTTTTCGTCGGTGAAGGTCAGCGGCGCGAGAGCGTGGCGCAGGTGCCAGGTGAGGTAGGCGGCGAGGAAGCAGATCAGCACGTGTGCGCGGACCCGGTCGTCGAGGTGGTGGTGGATGGGGCGCAGGTCCAGGTCGATGGTTTTGAGGGACCGGAAGTCGCGTTCGACGCGGGAGAGGTTTTTGTAGGCGCTGATGACGGCGGCGGTGTCGAGTTCGTCGGCGGCGATGGTGGTGCGCAGCAGGTAGATGCCGTCCAGGGCGGTTTCGGTGTCGATGCTGGTCTGGTTGCGGGTGATGGTGAGGCTGGTGTTGGTAATGGCCAGCTGGAAGTGTTTGGCCATCTTGTATTTTCCCAGCACGGCGCCGACCCGGAGCCCGATCTTGTCGGCGCCGGACAGCCGCCCGGCGTGCACCGAGGCCAGGATCGGGGCCAGGGTGTTCTCGGTGGCGGTGAGCAGTGCGTTTCTCTTGCGGGCGCGTTCGTCGGCCAGGGCGGGGTTGCGGCAGGCGATGAGCCGTTCCCCGGGGTAGTCGGGGTGGCTGATTTCGGCGAAGTTGACGGTGTCGAACAGCGACATTTGCAGGGGCCCGTCATCGGCGGCCAGCGCGGCGATCTGCGGGGCCCGCAGCGCGGTCAGCCAGCCGATCCCGCCCAGCTCGACCAGGGCGGCGATGCGGGCGGCGGTGATCATGCCGCGGTCGCCGACCATCACCATGTTGGTCAGCGCGAAGGTTTCTTTGACCGCGGTGACCGCTGCGGTGAAGGCGGTCGGGTCGGCGGTGTTACCGGGAAACACCCGGATCGCGACCGGACGCCCGTCGGGGTCGGTGAGCAACCCGTACTCGATCTGCTCACAGCCCTTCTTGCCGTCGCGGGAGTAGCCGCGGGCGGCCAGCTCACAGTGTCGCCCGGTCACCCAGGAGGAGGAAAGGTCGAACATCGCGATCCGCGACGGGTTCACCGCCGGGCCCAGATGCTTTTTGGCCAGCCGTTTTTCGATGTCGTCTTGGCGGGTCAACAACCAGTCCATCGCCGAATACACCTCGTCGGTGTGGATCCCGCCGACCTCCAGGTCGGGGCCCAGGGTGGTGTCTGACCACCAGCCGATGGTGGCCAGTTTCGAGGCCGGGACCACCGCGCGGGCCAGGATCAGGGCCATCGCCACCTGCCGGGCCCGGCACGGCGGCCCCAGCAACCCCGGCAAGCCCAGCTGTTTGGCCATCACCGCGGTCGCAGCGAGATGTCCATGAGGGCGCGAGCACTCCACCGTCGCGATCGAGGCCACCGAGGCCAGCGACTCGCCGGCCAGCACCGCCTTGACCGCGGCGATCGCCGCGGGCGGCAATGCGGACAGATTCGCCAGCGTCTCGTTGCGGACGGTGCCGTTATCCCGGAACGATCGGCGCAGCAGAAACGATTCGTACACCCGCTCGACACCATCTTTCCCGGTGTACTTGCGTCGCTGCACGGCAACATGAACAGCACCAGAACCCTTGGCCACAAACCGATTCTACCGCACAACCCTCACGAACCCGACACAATTAGTGACTACAAATTATGGCGTGTCGGCGAGATCGCCCCAGCTCAACCACCACAATCATCGAAGAACCCGACTTAACTTCGGATTATGGCAAAAGTCGGGTTAGTAAGATAAGAGCCAATCACTGCCGCCGGCCCCGGCGAGCTCCCGCCCACATCAAAGCCGCCGGGAATTGCGCACTAGTTTCGCCGAAGTCGGGCCCGGAAGCGCTGCGCGGCAATACCCTCCCTTCATAAACCTCACCCGCTACCGAATCGGATCCCCTATTGCACTGCGGCAATCTTACCCACTTAATCAAGGCACGCTAAGCCGGGAAGAGTCCGGCGAATCACCGGAGATCCTGACAGGCTCCGGGAATTTCCTTACCGCAACGCCGCCTTAAGCTTCTAATGAATGTTTGAGTTGTTCACCATACATGCTGAGCGATTGGGGGTTCAACATCTCATGATGTGTGCAGTCGACCGAGTATGCAGTAATGTCGCCAGCTACATAAGGTCGCCAACTCTGCAGGCGGGATAAATCGTTCTTACCCCCGCTTCGTGCAGCTAAGAATATGACCATATCGCCATCAAACACTTCAGGCGCATGTTTCCAGAGATGCTGCTGGTTAGCATTAAGTCTTTGAGCCATGAACTTCAATAGCTCTTTAGGCGGCCGATCAAACTCCGCTACTTGTCCTCGGTGAATTAATTCTTTGTCCAGCCGGAAGTCAAGAGGCCCCGCCTTTACTCGAATAGGCCCCGCCTTTACTAGAATATCTCTACGATTGGTTTGCAAGATCTTCAGGATCTGACGCTCGCTTAAGAGCCGACTTCGTACGATGCTTCTGTTAGCGCGGAATGCAGCGTCTAACGCCACAACATGGTGGACTACACATCCGCGTCGGCGAAGCTCAATGGCGATCTCGTGGGCTACCACGCCCCCAAAAGACCAGCCGAGAAGCCGGTAGGGCCCGGCGGGATAAAAGGCTTGGATCCTGTCGGCATAGCTTGCCGCCATGCTACGAATCGATTCAGGTTCAGCTTCACCATTCTGCGGAATCTGATTGATTCCGATAATCGGGCAATCCAAATAACTACCCAGAGCCCGATATGACCAGCTAAGCCCGAAACCGTCATGAATACAAAACAGCGGAACACCCGTACCCTGCCTGAGGACCTCTAGGGGGACGACCTCGGCCGAACTTTCATGCTCTGCCCAGCTGCTGACTCAGGCTTCGCACCGACGGCGCGTCGAACAAGGTGCGCACCGCAAGTTGGGTATCAAGGGTGGTGTTGATCGCGGCGACCACCCGCATCGCCAACAGCTGAATCCCCGCCCAGGTCGAAGAATGAGTCGTCGACTCCGACCCGCTCGAGCCCGAGTACTTGGGCGTAGATGCCGGCCAGGATCTCCTCGATGGCGGTGGACGGGGCCCGGTAATGATCGGCATCCTGGTATTCCGGTGCCGGCAGGGCGCGGGTGTCGAGTTTGCCGTTAACCGTCAACGGCAGCGCCGCCAACACCACCACCGCCGCCGGAACCATATAGGCCGGTAACCGCTCGGCCAGCGCGGTGCGCAGCCCGGCCGGATCGGCGGTCCCGGTCACATACCCCACCAGGCGCTTATCGCCGGGGCGGTCCTCGCGGGCAATCACCACCGCCTGCTCGACGCCATCGAGTCCAGCAAGTGCCGCTTGCACTTCGCCGAGCTCGATGCGATACCCGCGGATCTTGACCTGCTCATCGGCGCGCCCCACATACTGCAGCTGCCCATCAGCACCCCACCACACCAGATCCCCGGTGCGATACATCCGTGCACCCGGCGCCCCCGCGCCGGCGAACGGACACGCCACAAACCGCGACCCGGTCAACCCCGCCCGGCCCACATACCCACACGCCAGCCCGGCACCGGCCACATACAACTCCCCGACCACCCCCGCCGGCACCGCCCGCAACCACCCATCCAGCACAAAAAACCCAAGATGGCGCCAACGGCACCCCAATAGGGCTGGCCGTGCTCTCGACATCACCGTCGATGATCTCCCGCAACGACGCGTGCACCGTCGTCTCGGTGATGCCATACATGTTGATCAGGCGCGGCAACCCCGGGTGGGTGTCCAGCCAGGCCGCAAGACGCTGCGGCTCGAGCGCCTCCCCGCCGAACACCACCGTCTGCAGCTTGAGCTGTTGGCCCAACTCAGGTGCGAGCGCATCAGCGGTTTGCAGCGCATAAAACGCCGACGGGGTCTGGCTTAACACGCTGACCTGTTCCCGCACCAGCAAGGCATGCAGGTCTTCGGGTGAGCGCACCACCGAATCGGGCACCACCACCAGCCGCCCGCCGTACAACAGCGAACCGAAGATCTCCCACACCGAGAAGTCGAACGCCAACGAATGACACTGCGTCCACACCTGCCCCAGCGACAACTCGGCGTCCAGTGACTCCAACAACCGGGTGACGTTGCGGTGCGGCACCGCCACGCCCTTGGGGACACCGGTCGTGCCCGAGGTGTAGATGATGTAGGCGATATCCTCGGGTGCCGGCGCCGGCAGAGCGCTGCTGGGCTGGCTGTCCACAGCGGGGTCGTCGACATCGATGACCAGCAGGCCAGACCCGTCCAGCCGCGAACCGCACATCCGCGGTGGTGATCGCCGCGATCGGCGCGGCATCGGCAAGCACGAACTCCATCCGCGCCGCCGGCACCGCCGGGTCGATCGGCACATACGCCGCCCCGGTCTTCAGCACCGCCATGATCGCCACGACCGCCTCAGCCGACCGAGGCAGCAGCACCGCCACACGCTCACCCGGGCCCACACCCTGACCGGCCAACAGGTGCGCCAACCGGTTAGCGGCCTCCTCCACCTCGCCATAAGTCCACGAACGCGTCCCCGCAGCTGATCGCCACCGCCTCCGGCGCACGGGCCACCTGCGCGGCGAACAACTCCGGAATCGACACCGCCGCGGCCACCGGCTCGCTCAACACCGCCCGATTACCCCACTCGTCCAGCCGGTGGTGCTCACCGGCATCGAGCAGATCCATCGACGACAACCGCCGGGTAGGATCGGCGGTCATCGCCGCCACCACCCGCTGCAACCGCTCGATCAGTCTTTCGATGCTGGCCGCGTCGAACACCTCGGTGTCGAATTCCACACGCAGGCCCAGTTCGCGGCCCGGCAGGGCTTGCACCGCAAGCGGGTAGTGGTTGTATTCGCGGCTGGTGAACTCGGTGACGGCCAACTCGTGGACGCCCAACAACGCGCCGGTGTCGATCGGGTAGTTCTCGTACACGAAAAAGGTGTCGAACAACTGGTCGTGACCGGTGACGCGGTGAATCTCGCTAAGCGCCAAGTGCTGGTGCTCGAGGGTGTCGTTGTGGGCGCGTTGCAGCTGACCCAGCAGGTCGACCACGGTGGTCGCCGCGATGAGGCGCGCCCGCACCGGCACCGTATTGATCAACAGCCCCACCATCGATTCCGCGCCGACCAACTCCGCTGGCCTACCCGAAACCACGGTGCCAAAGGCGACATCATGCTGGCCGGTCAGCCAGCACAGCAGCTGCGCCCAAGCACCCTGCAGCACGGTGGCCACGGTGGTGCGAGACGAGCGGGCCAGCTCGCCCAGGGCCCGCGTGGCCTCCGCAGACATCCGAAACGATTCCACGCCTCGCCGCCCCAGCACGAACCGGCCTGACGGACCCACCAAGGTCGGGGCCTCAAAGCCGGCCAACACCTCGCGCCACGCCGCCTGGGCGCCATCCAGGTCTCGATCGGCCAGCCAGCTAACAAAGCTCCGATACGGCGCGGCCGCGGGCAGCCGCTCCCCGTAATAGCTGGCGAATATCTCCTGCAGCAAGATCGGCATCGACCAACCATCCACCACGATGTGGTGACTAGTCAGCACAAACCGGTGCCGCTCTTCTGCGGTGCGGATCGAGGGCGGCCCGAAAGGCCGGCCGGTCGGCCAGATCGCAGACCGCGGCACGTTCGGCGGCACACAGTTGCTCGACCCGCTCATCGACATCGCCGCCGTCAGCGTCTAGCTCGACATATTCCCACGCCATCTTGGGATCGGCCGGGATGATCTGCACCGGCTCATCGAACTGTTCGCAGAAGCGGGCCACCAGGTTGGGATGCCGGTTGACCACGGTGTGCACCGCCTCACGCAGCCGGTGGCGATCCAGCGGGCCAGTCACGGTGATATCCAGCTGCACCGCATACACATCGTCACCGGGGCCCTGCGCGAAGCTGGCATGGAAAAGCAGTCCCTGCTGCAGGGGGGTCAGCGGCAGCACATCGGCGATCCGGTATTGGCGCTCGAGTTCGTCGATCTGCTGCTGGCTCAGCCGGGCCGGGGCGATATCCGACGGGGTCAACCCGCCCCCACCGGCTCGCACATGCGCGCAGATCCCGGCCAGGGCCTCAAACCACAACCGGCTCAGCCGGCTGACCTGCTCGTGATCCAGCGCCGAGGGCGCCCACGTCCAGTTGGCGTGCAGGTGCGGGCCGGCCTCGGTCTCCAGGGTGCCGGCATTGAGCTCCACGGTGTGCGCCAACGGCATCGCCACCGCCGCGACCGCACCGGCAAACGACAAGCTGTCCTGGCTGATCCGCCACAACTCCTCGGAGAGGTCGGCGCCTGCGCCCAGACGGCCCAGGTAGTTGAACCCGATCACCGGGTCCGACCCGTCCAGACTCACCTCGGGGTTCAGGTAGCGCAGCAACCCGTAGGTCAGGCCGTCGGGCAGGGCGCGCAGCTGCTCTTTGGCGTCCTTGATGACCGCCCCCAGCGCGGCCTCACCGGCCACCACCTGCGCCCACGACAGCCCACCCACCGTCAACGCCACCGGGTACTTGGTGGTAAACCAGCCCACGGTGCGCGACAAGTCCACATGCGGGCCCAGCTCCTCCTGCCGGCCGTGGCCCTCCACATCGATGCCGATCGGCGCACCGGCGCCGGTACCCAAAAACTCCGCGAACCGCCAAGGCGAACGCGATCAACAAAATGTCTTGCACCCCGGCATGAAACGCCGCGGGCACCTCCCCCATCAGCAGGCGGGTCGTCTCGGCATCCAGCGACACCGACAACTGCCCCGCAGTTTCATGGGTATCCACCGCAGCCTGCACTGCCGGCAACGCGGCCGGGGTCGTCGCCACCTGTCGCCAGGCGTCCGCCTGGGCAACGACGTCCGGGCGGCGCGCGTATTCCTCGAGCACCGACGACCACCGGGCAAACGACGTCCCGGTTGCCGGCAACGCCACCGGCTGCCCACCGCGATGCTGGGCCCACGCGACGTTGAGGTCCTCCAGCACAATCCGCCACGACACCCCGTCGACAGCGAGATGGTGAATGATCAACGCCAACTGACCTGTCGAACCAGCCCACACCGCGCTCAGCATCACCCCGGCCGCCGGGTTCAACCGGGACCGCGCCCCCCGCCGGCAACGCCACCGGCTGCCCACTCCGATGCTGAGCCCAGGCGACGTTGAGGTCTTCCAGCAAAATCCGCCACGACACCCCGTCAACGGCCAGATGGTGAATGATCAACGCCAACTGACCCGTCGCACCGGCCCACACCGCGCTCAGCATCACCCCGGCCGCCGGGTTCAACCGCGACCTCGCCCCCACCAACGCCTCATCCGACAACGCCTCGACTGTTTGCAGGCACGCGCGCGCATCCACCGACCCCACCTCGGGCGCCTGTAACGACCACCCCCCGGCCCCGTCGTCATCGACGCACAGCCGCAACATGGCATGCCGATCGACCAACGGCCTGCAGCAACACCACCACATCGGCCTCGGTCACCCCCGCGGGAGCCTGCACCACCATCGTCTGATTGAACTGCTCCACCGGGCCATCCACGCCCTGCAGCCAACGCATGATCGGGGTGGCCACCACCTGCCCCACACCGTCATCGATCACGCCGAAATCATCGGTAGCCACACCAGCCACCCGGGCCAGCCGTGCCACCGTCTGCTCAGTGAAAACATCGCGCGGCCGAACCATCACCCCGGCCGCACGCGCCCGCGCCACCACCTGCATCGACAAAATGCTGTCCCCACCCAGCTCGAAAAACGAGTCGTCGACCCCGACCCGCTCCAGCCCCAGCACCTGGGCATAAATGCCGGCGAGGATCTCCTCGACCGCGTTGGCCGGGGCCCGGTACCCACCACCCGCATTGTGGTACTCCGGTGCCGGCAGGGCCCGTTTATCGAGTTTGCCGTTGACCGTCACTGGCAGCGCGTCGATCACCACCACCGCCGCCGGAACCATATACGCCGGGAGCCGCTCGGCCAGCGCGGCGCGCAGCCCGGCCGGATCGGCGGTCCCGGTCACATACCCCACCAGCCGCTTATCCCCGGGACGATCCTCGCGGGCGATCACCACCGCCTGCTCCACCCCGTCCAACCCAGTCAGGGCTGCCTGGACTTCACCCAGCTCGATGCGATACCCGCGGATCTTGACCTGCTCATCGGCGCGCCCCACATACTGCAGCTGCCCATCAGCACCCCACCGCACCAAATCCCCGGTGCGATACATCCGTGTTCCCGGCGCCCCGAACGGACACGCCACAAACCGCGACGCCGTCAAACCCGCGCGGCGCACATACCCGATGCCCACCCCGGCACCGGCCACATACACCTCACCGTCCACGCCCGCCGGCACCGGCCGCAACCACTTGTCCAGCACAAACAACGCCGCCCTCGTTATGGGCGACCCGATCGGTGGCGCCCCCGACCCCGCCTTCAGCGGCGTGCTCTTGGAGGCCCACATCGTGGTCTCGGTCGGGCCGTAGACGTTGACCATCACCCGCCCCGGCGCCCACCGATCCACCAGCTCGGCCGGACAAGGCTCAGCGCCGATCACCAACGCCGTCGAATCCAGCCCCTCCGGTGAGAGCACCCCCACCGCAGACGGGGTCTGGGTCAACACGCTGACCTGTTCGGCGACCAGCAAGGCGTGGAAATCCTCCGGTGAGCCGGGTCACCGACTCGGGCACCACCACCAGCCGCCCACCGTGCAGCAGCGCACCCCAGATTTCCCACACCGAAAAGTCGAAGGCATAGGAATGAAACTGCGTCCACACCTGTCCTGGCCCCAGCTCGAAGCCGACTTCCAGTGCGTCGAACAGCTGGGTCACGTTGTGCTGGGTGACCGCCACCCCCTTGGGGACACCGGTGGTGCCCGAGGTGTAAATGATGTGGGCGACGTCATCGGGGGCCGGCGCCGGCAGTGCCGTGCTGGGCTGGGCATCAACGGAGGGGTCGTTGACATCGATGACCAGCAGGCCATGCCCGTCTAGCCGATCGGCCAGCCCCGCGGTGGTGATCGCGGCCATCGGCGCGGCATCGGCAGACCATGAACCCGATCCGCGCCGCCGGCAGCCCCGGGTCGATCGGCAGATACGCCGCCCCGGTTTTCAGCACCGCCAAAATCGCCACGATCGCCTCCGCCGACCGGGAAAACAGCAGCGCCACACACTGCCCCGGACCCACACCATGACTGGCCAAAAGGTGCGCCAACCGGTTCGCGGCCTCATCCAGCTCCCGGTATGTCATGGAGCGGCCTTCGAAGCTGATCGCCACCGCCTCCGGGGCACGCGCCACCTGCGCGGCGAACAACACCGGGATCGACACCTCGGTCGCCGGCTGGGTCAACACCGCCCGGTTGCTCCACCCATCCAACTGGGCGTGCTCATCCTCATCGAGCAAATCGATCGACAATAACCGCCGCCCTGCACCGGCCGTCATGACTGCTCCCCCGAATCGGCGGTCATGGCCACCAACACCCGCCGGAACCGCGCGATCAGCCTTTCGATGCCGCGCGCGTCGAACACCTCGGTGTCGAATTCGACACGAAGGCCCAGTTCGTGGCCCGGCACGGCTTGCACCGAAAGCGGGTAGTGATTGTATTCCCGGTTAGTGAACTCGGTGATGGCCAACTCCTCGACGCCTAACAATGCGGCCGTGTCTATCGGATAGTTCTCGTACGCGAAAACGGTGTCGAACAACTGGTCGTGACCGGTGACGCGGTGAATCTCGCTAAGCGCCAGGTGCTGGTGCTCAAAGGTGCGGTTGTAGGCGCTTTGCAGCTGGGCGAGCAGGTCGGCGACGGTGGTCGTCGCAGTGATATTCGCCCGCACCGGCACCGTGTTGATCAACAGGCCCACCATCGATTCCGCACCGACCAACTCGGCTGGCCTGCCCGAGACCGCGGTGCCGAAGGCCACATCATGATGGCCGGTCAGCCACATCAGCAGCTGCGCCCACGCGGCCTGCAGTACGGTGCTGACCGTGGTGTGGCAAGAGCGGGCGAGCTCGCCGAGGGCCCGCGTGGTTTCCGCGGACATCCAAAACGATGCAACGCCTCGCGGCCCGAGCCTTAACCGCCCTGGCGGACCCACCAAGGTGGGAGTGTCAAAACCGGCCAACACCTCTTCCCACGCCGCGTGGGCGGCACCGCGATCCTGACCGGCCTGCCAGGTAACAAATCTCCGGTACGGCACCGGCGGGGCCAGCCGCTGCCCGCAATAGCTGGCAAATATTTCCTGCAGCAGGATCGGCTTGGACCAGCCATCGACCACGATGTGGTGGTTAGTGAGCACAAACCGGTGACGGTCCTCTGCGGTACGGATCAAAGCAGCCCGGAAGGGCGGCTGCGCGGCCAAATCGCAGACGGCGGCGCGTTCGGCGGCACATACTTGCTCGACCTGCTCATCGACATCGCCGGTGGTGTCCAGTTCGACATACCGCCACGCGAGCACGGGATCTGCCGGGATGATCTGCACCGGCTCGCCGAATGGTTCGCAGAATTGGGCGACCACGTTGGGATGCCGGTTGACCACCGTGTGCACCGCTTCGCGCAGGCGGTCCGCGTCAAGGGCACCGGTCACCGTGATATCCAGCTGCACCGCATACAAGTCGTCGCTGCCCTGCGCGGTGCCGGCGTGGAAGAGCAGTCCCTTCTGCAGGGGGGTCAACGGCAACACGTCAGCAATCCGGTATTGCTGGCACAGCTCATCGATTTCCTGCTGGTTGAGACGAGCAGGAGCGATGTCCGACGGGGTCAAACCGCCACCACCGGCTCGCACATGCGCGCAGATACCAGCCAGAGCGTCAAACCACAACTCGCTGATCCTGCTGACCTGCGCCTCATTCAGCGCCGAGCGCGCCCACGTCCAGTTGGCCTGCAGGTGCGGACCGGCGTCGGTATCCAGGGTGCCGGCGTTGAGCTCCACCGTGTGCGCCAACGGTATCGCCACCGCCGCGGCCGCACCGGTCAACGACAAACTGTCCTGGCTCAGCCGCCACAGCTCACTGGAGAGCTCGGCCGCGCCGCCCAACCGTCCGAGATAGTTGAACCCGATGACCGGGTCCGAGCCGTCCAGCTCGACGTCGGGGTTCAGGTAGCGCAGCAGACCATAGGTCAGACCGTCGGGCAGGGCGCGCAGCTGCTCTTTGGCGTCCTTGATGACCGCCCCCAGCGCGGCCTCACCGGCCACCACCTCTCCCCACGACAGCCCACCAACCCTCAACGCCACCGGGTACTTGGTGGTAAACCATCCCACCGTGCGCGACAAGTCCACATGCGGGCCCAGCTCCTCCTGCCGGCCGTGCCCCTCCACATCGATGCCCATCGGCGCGCCGGTGCCCACAAACTGCGCCCAGGCCAACCCGAACGCGATCAACAGGATGTCTTGCACCCCAGCATGGAACGCCGCGGGCACCTCACCCAGCAGCATCCGGGTCGTCTCGACATCCAGCGACGCCGACAACTGCCCGGCACTGACATAGGTATCTTCCGGCTTCACCGCCGGCAACACCGCCCGAAGGGCAGTCACCTGCCGCCACGCCTCCGCCTGGTCCACCACCGCCGGGCTGACAGCCTGTTCAGCCAGCAGCTGCGACCACCGGGCAAACGATGTGCCTCCCACCGGCAAGGCCGCCAGCTGCCCACTGTGATGCTGGGCCCAGGCGATGTTGAGGTCCTCCAACAAGATTCGCCACGACACCCCGTCCACGGCCAAGTGGTGAATGATCAACGCCAGCTGGCCCGTCGACGACGCCCACACCGCGCTCAGCATCGCCCCGGCGGCCGGGTTCAACCGCGACCGGGCCGCCACCAGCGCCTCATCGGACAACACATCCACCGACTGCAGGCACCCGCGCGCGTCTACCGAGCCGACCTCGGGCACCTGTAACGACCAGCCGCCGGACCCGTCGTCGTCAACGTGCAGCCGCAACATGGCATGCCGATCCAACAACGCCTGCAGCACAACGGTCGCGTCGGCTTCGGTCACCCCCGCCGGGGCCGCCACCACCATCGTCTGGTTGAACTGGTCAACCGGCCCGTCCATACTGTGCAGCCACCGCATGATCGGGGTGGCCACCACCGGCCCTACACCCTCATCGACCACGCCGTCATCATCGGTGGCCACGGTGGCCACCTGGGCCAGCCGGGCCACAGTCTGCTCGACGAAAACATCGCGCGGCCGAACCATCACCCCGGCCGCCCGCGCCCGGGCCACGACCTGCATCGACAAAATGCTGTCCCCACCCAGGTCGAAGAACGAGTCATCCACCCCGACCCGCTCCACCCCCAGCACCTGGGCGTAGATACCGGCCAGGATCTCCTCGATGGCGGTGGACGGGGCCCGGTAATGATCGGCGTCCTGGTATTCCGGTGCCGGCAGGGCGCGGGTGTCGAGTTTGCCGTTAACCGTCAACGGCAGCGCCGCCAACACCACCACCGCCGCCGGGACCATATAGGCCGGTAACCGCTCGGCCAGCTGGGTGCGCAGCCCGGCCGGATCGGCGGTCCCGGTCACATACCCCACCAGCCGCTTATCGCCGGGGCGGTCCTCGCGGGCAATCACCGCCGCCTGCTCGCACGCCATCGAGTCCAGCAAGTGCCGCTTGCACTTCGCCGAGCTCGATGCGATACCCGCGGATCTTGACCTGCTCATCAGCGCGCCCCACATACTGCAGCTGCCCATCAGCACCCCAACACACCAGATCCCCGGTGCGATACATCCGTGCTCCCGGCGCCCCCGCCCGCCGAACGGACACGCCACAAACCGCGACCCGGTCAACCCCGACCGGCCCACATACCCACACGCCAGCCCGGCACCGGCCACATACAACTCACCGACCACACCCGCCGGCACCGCCCGCAACCACCCATCCAGCACAAAAAAGGCAAGATGGGCCAACGGCACCCCGATAGGGCTGGCCTTGCTGTCGACGTCGCTGTCGACGATCTCCCGGAACGAGGCGTGCACCGTCGTCTCGGTGATGCCATACATGTTGATCAGGCGCGGCAGTCCCGGGTGGGTGTCCAGCCAGGTCGCAAGACGTTGCGGCTCGAGCGCTTCACCGCCGAACACCACGGTCTGCAGCTTGAGCTGTTGGCCCAGCTCGGGTGAGAGCGCATCGGCGGTTTGCAGCGCATAAAACGCTGACGGGGTCTGGCTTAACACGCTGACTTGTTCACGGACCAGTAAACCGTGGAGGTCTTCTGGTGAGCGGACCACCGAATCGGGCACCACCACCAGCCGCCCGCCGTACAACAGCGAGCCGAAGATCTCCCATACCGAGAAGTCGAAGGCCAAGGAATGGCACTGCGTCCACGCTTGCCCCAGCGACAACTCGGCGTCCAGTGACTCCAGCAGCCGGGTGACGTTGCGGTGCGGCACGGCCACGCCCTTGGGGACACCGGTCGTGCCCGAGGTGTAGATGATGTAGGCGATGTTCTCGGGTGCCGGCGCCGGCAGAGCGCTGCTGGGCTGGCTGTCGACGGCGGGGTCGTCGACATCGATGACCAGCAGGTCGGACCCTCCAGCCGCGAACGTACGTCCGCGGTGGTGATCGCCGCGATCGGCGCGGCATCGGCCAGCACGAACTCCATCCGCGCCGCCGGCACCGCCGGGTCGATCGGCACATACGCCGCACCGGTCTTCAAAACCGCCATGATCGCCACGACCGCCTCAGCCGACCGAGGCAGCAGCACCGCCACACGCTCGCCCGGGCCCGCACCTTGACCGGCCAACAGGTGCGCCAACCGGTTCGCGGATTCCTCCACCTCGCCATAAGTCCACGAACGCGTCCCCGCAGCTGATGGCCACCGCCTCCGGCGCGCGGGCCACCTGCGCGGCGAACAACTCCGGGATCGACACCGCCGCGGTCACCGGCTCGCACAACACCGCCCGGTTACCCCACTCATCGAGCCGGTGGTGCTCACCGGCATCGAGCAGATCCAGCGATGACAAACGCCGGGTGGGATCGGCGGTCATCGCCGCCAACACCTGCTGCAACCGCTCGATCAGTCTTTCGATGGTGGCCGCGTCGAACACCTCGGTGTCGAATTCCACACGCAGGCTCAGTTCGTGGCCCGGCGTAGCCACCACCGAAAGCGGGTAGTGGTTGTACTCGCGGCTGGTGAACTCGGTGACGGCCAACTCGTGGACGCCCACCAACGCGCCGGTGTCGATCGGGTAGTTCTCGTACACGAAAAGGGTGTCGAACAGTTGATCGTGGCCGGTGACGCGGTGAATCTCGCGTAGCGCCAGGTGCTCGTACTCGAGGGTGTCGTTGTGGACGCGTTGCAGCTGACCCAGTAGGTCGACCACGGTGGTCGCCGCGGTGAGGTTGGCCCGCACCGGCACCGTGTTGATCAACAGGCCCACCATCGATTCCGCGCCGACCAACTCGGCTGGCCTACCCGAAACCGCGGTGCCAAAGGCGACATCATGCTGGCCGGTCAGCCAGCGCAGCAGCTGCGCCCAAGCACCCTGCAGCACGGTGCTAACGGTGGTGCGAGACGAGCGGGCCAGCTCGCCCAGGGCCCGCGTGGCCTCCGCGGATACCCGATACGATGCGACGCCTCGCCGCCCTGCCTGGGCCGGCGGAGCCACCAGGGTGGGATGCTCGAACCCGTCGAGCACCTCGCGCCATGCCGCTTGGGCGGCAGCGCGATCCTGACCGGCCAGCCAGGTCAGGTAGCTGCGGTAGGACGCGGCCGGGGGCAGTCGCTCCCCGTAGTAGCTGGCGAATATCTCCTGCAGCAGGATCGGCATCGACCAGCCATCCACCACGATGTGGTGAATGGTCAATACAAATCGGTGGCGGTTGTCTCCGGTACGGATGAGGGCGGCGCGAAAGGCCGGCTCGCCAGCCAGATCGCAGACGGCGGCGCGTTCGGCGGCACACAGTTGCTCGACCTGCTCATCGACGCCGCCGCCCGCGGCGTCTAGCTCGACATACCGCCACGCCATCTTGGGATCGGCCGGGATGATCTGCACCGGCTCATCGAACTGTTCGCAGAAGCGGGCCACCAGGTTGGGATGCCGGTTGACCACGGTGTGCACCGCCTCGCGCAGCCGGTGCGGGTCAAGGGCACCGCTCACGGTGATACCGAGCTGCACCGCATATAGGTCGTCGGTGTCCTGCGCGAAGCCGGTGTGAAACAGCAGTCCCTGCTGCACGGGGGCCAGCGGCAGCACATCGGCGATCGTCTCTTGCCGGCAAAGTTCGTCGATCTGCTGCTGGCTCAGCCGGGCCGGGGCGATATCCGACGGGGTCAACCCGCCCCCACCGGCTCGCACGTGCGCGCAGATCCCGGCCAGGGCCTCAAACCACAACCGGCTCAGCCGGCTGACCTGCTCGCGATCCAGCGCCGAGGGCGCCCACGTCCAGTTGGCGTGCAGGCGCGGACCGGCCTCGGTCTCCAGGGTGCCGGCATTGAGCTCCACGGTGTGCGCCAACGGCATCGCCACCGCGGCGGCGGCATCGCTCAACGACAAGCTGTCCTGGCTGGGCCGCCACAAGTCCTCGGAGAGGTCGGCGCCTGCACCCAGACGGCCCAGATAGTTAAACCCGATCACCGGGTCCGACCCGTCCAGATTCACCTCGGAGTTCAGGTAGCGCAGCAACCCGTAGGTCAGGCCCGTCGGGCAGGGCGCGCAGCTGCTCTTTGGCGTCCTTGATGACCGCCCCCAGCGCGGCCTCACCGGCCACCACCTGCCCCCACGACAGCCCACCCACCGTCAACGCCACCGGGTACTTGGTGGTAAACCAGCCCACCGTGCGCGACAAGTCCACATGCGGGCCCAGCTCCTCCTGCCGGCCGTGCCCCTCCACATCGATGCCGATCGGCGCACCGGCGCCGGTACCCAAGAACTCCGCGAACGCCAACCCGAACGCGATCAACAAAATGTCTTGCACCCCAGCGTGAAACGCCGCGGGCACCTCCCCCAGCAGCAGGCGGGTCGTATCCACGTCCAGCGACACCGACAACTGCCCGGCGCTCTCATAGGTATCCAGCTCGCGGCGCACCGCCGGCAATAGCGCCGGGACCGCGGCCACAGAGTGCCACGCCTCCGCCTGGGCAACGACGTCCGGGCGGCGCGCGTATTCCTCGAGCACCGAGGACCACCGGGCAAACGACGTCCCGGTCGCCGGCAACGCTACCGGCTGCCCGCCGCGATGCTGGGCCCAGGCGATGTTCAGGTCTTCCAACAAGATTCGCCAGGACACCCCGTCAACGGCCAGATGGTGAATGATCAACGCCAGCTGACCCGTAGAGCCGGCCCACACCGCGCTCAGCATCACCCCGGCCGCCGGGTTCAACCGCGACCGCGCCCCCACCAACGCCTCATCCGACAACGCCTCGACTGTTTGCAGGCACGCGCGAGCATCGACCGACCCCACCTCGGGCGCCTGTAACGACCACCCCCCGGCCCCGTCGTCATCGACGCACAGCCGCAACATGGCATGCCGATCCACCAACGGCCTGCAGCAACACCACCACATCGGCCTCGGTCACCCCCGCGGGAGCCTGCACCACCATCGTCTGATTGAACTGCTCCACCGGGCCATCCACGCCCTGCAGCCAACGCATGATCGGTGTCGGCGACCACCTGGCCCACACCCTCATCGACCACGCCGCCCCACCGTCGGCCACACCGGCCACCCGGGCCAGCCGGGCCACGGTCTGCTCGACGAAAACATCGCGCGGCCGAACCATCACCCCGGCGGCACGCGCCCGCGTCACCACCTGCATCGACAAGATGCTGTCCCCGCCCAGGTCGAAGAATGAGTCGTCGACCCCGACCCGCTCCAGCCCCAAGCACCTGGGCATAGATGCCGGCCAGGATCTCCTCGATGGCGTTGGCCGGGGCCCGGTACCCACCACCGGCATTGTGGTATTCCGGTGCCGGCAGGGCCCGTTTGTCGAGTTTGCCGTTGACCGTCAACGGCAGCGCCCCCAACACCACCACCGCCGCCGGAACCATATAGGCCGGCAGCCGCTCGGCCAGCGCGGCGCGCAGCCCGGCCGGATCCGCGGTCCCGGTCACATACCCCACCAGCCGCTTATCCCCGGGACGGATCCTCGCGGGCTATCACCACCGCCTGCTCGACGCCCTCCAGTCCAGCAAATGCCGCTTGAACCTCACCCAGCTCGATGCGATACCCGCGGATCTTGACCTGCTCATCGGCGCGCCCCACATACTGCAGCTGCCCATCAGCACCCCAACACACCAGATCCCCGGTGCGATACATGCGCGCCCCGGCGCCCCCGCCCCCGAACGGACACGCCACAAACCGCGACCCGGTCAACCCCGCCCGGCGCACATACCCATACGCCAACCCGGCACCGGCCACATACAACTCACCGACCACCCCCGCCGGCACCGCCCGCAACCACCTGTCCAACACAAAAAAGCCCAAGATGCGCCAACGGCACCCCAATAGGACTGACCGTGCTCTCGACATCACCGTCGACGATCTCCCGAAACGACGCATGCACCGTCGTCTCAGTGATGCCATACATATTGATCAGACGCGGCAACCCCGGATGGTTATGCAGCCACGCCCCAAGACGCTGCGGTTCCAACGCCTCCCCACCGAACACCACCGTCTGCAACTTCAGCTGTTGTCCCAACTCGGGGGCCAGCGCATCGGCGGCCTGCAACGCATAAAACGCCGACGGCGTCTGACTCAACACGCTGACCTGCTCCCCGACCAACAAGGCATGCAGGTCTTCCGGCGAGCGCACCACCGACTCGGGCACCACCACCAGCCGCCCACCACCGAGCAGCGCACCCCAGATCTCCCACACCGAAAAGTCAAACGCCAACGAATGACACTGCGTCCACACCCCCCCGCGCTCCACGTCAGCATCCAAAGACTGCAACAACCGAGTCACGTTGCGATGCGGAACAGCCACGCCCTTAGGGGTTCCGGTCGTGCCCGAGGTGTAAATGATGTAGGCGATGTCCTCGGGCGCCGGCGCCGGCAAGCGCCGTACCGGGCTGGCTATCCACCGCCGGATCATCGACATCGATGAGCAACAAGCCGGACCCGTCCAGCCGCGACCGTGCGTCCGCGGTGGTGACTGCGGCGATCGGCGCAGCGTCGGCAAGAATGAACTCCATCCGCGCCGCCGGCACCGCCGGGTCGATCGGCACATACGCCGCCCCGGTCTTCAGCACCGCCAACATCGCCACGATCGCCTCAGCCGACCGCTCCAACAGCAGCGCCACACACCCACCTGGGCCCACCCCCCGGCCGGCCAACAAATGCGCCAACCGGTTCGCTGCCTCCTCCACCTCGCGATACGTCAACGAGCGGCCCGCGCAACTGATCGCCACCGCCTCCGGGGCACGCGCCACCTGCGCAGCCCACAACCCCGGAATCGACGCCGGCTGGCAGTGCCGGCTGGGTCAACACCGCCCGATTACCCCACCCCTCCAACCGGGCCGACTCACCCCCATCCAGCAAATCAATCGACGACAACCGCCGAGAAGCATCGGCCGTCATCGCCAACAACACCCGCTCTAACCGCCCTGCTAAATCGGCGACTTCGAAATTCGAAAATGGCTGCCCAGCGCCCGCCGTGCTGAGAGCAAGCTGGTCACCGGCTCCAAGGAAGTTCAGCCCGAAGTGACCGACGGGGCCATGAGTGGTGTATGTCGCCGTTGCCGGAGTACCAGCGAGGCTCAGGGTAAGTCTGGACGGGACGAAATTGACAACTACCCGATTTGCTGCCGGGCTTGCACCGCGAACGCCACCGTCGCCCTCAAGAACGTGCACCGGAAACCGCTGGTGTCGCAGCAGTTCCCGTATTCGCGTGTCAACATGCTGACAAAAATCGGCAACCGTAGATTTCGGCGGCGCCTTCAACACGAGCGGCACAACTCCGGTAACCATCCCGGGAAGCGTTTTTGACCCTGGAGTCACCCGCCTGCTGACCGGGAAGTTGAGCACCACCTCGGAACCGTTATCGCTCCACCCACGCACTAAAAGGGCGCATGCCGCGGTGATGACCGAAAATCGACGGATGCCCAACGCTTTGGATAACTCTTTGATCCGGCCCGCGACGGACGAGTCCAATTGAACTGGCGCAGAAGGCGAATGCGGATCACGCTCGCCATCGGCTTGGGCCAACCGATAATGCGGTCCGCTTTCCGATGGAAGATTCCTGCTCCAATAGGCCTGATCTTCCAGATAATCGGCGGACGCTTCGTATGCTGACTCGGAGTTAACCAAGTCCTGCAACGAGCCGAAGAAGGCAGGAGGGATGGGTTTTCCAGCAACAATTGCTGAGTAGATAGTTGCAACCCGACGGCTTACCAGAGCCATGCCCATTCCGTCTATGGCTATGTGGTGACAGCACGCGAACAAGTAGAATTCATCGAGCCGCGTCTGAAACAGCACAAATTTGAACAGCTGGCCATTCAAGGGCATCGGCGTGCGTTGGATCGATGATGCCCGCTGACGGGCTTCCTGCTCGGGATCGCGCGAGCAGGTCAAGTCATAGAAGGCCAGCTCGAGATCCGGGTAATCCAGCGCCCTTTGGACAACCTGGCCGTCTACCTCGAAGAAGGAAGCCCTGCCCGGCTCGGCCTCTGCCACGGTTTGGCGAATCGCCCGCTCAAGGACATCACGATCTACTGGGCCCTCGATCTTCACTAATAGGCCAAGCTGCCATTCCGTGCCGGAGTGACCCGTTTCCTGCGCAAGCCAGATGTCGAGCTGCCCGCGCGTCAGCGGAAGTGCCCGGTCATCAAGTGCCATCGATAACTCCCCCAGCCGAGACGGTTGACTTATCAAACTCTGCGGTCCCGTGCCAGTCTGTCCCGCAGACTCTTGGGCCGTATATCGGGCCAGTTCTGTTCGATGTAGTCCAGGCACGCAGCGCGGTCGGCTTCGCCGTAAACGACCCGCCAGCCGGCTGGAACGTCGGCGAAGGTCGGCCACAGGCTGTGTTGCTCCTCGTCGTTGACCAAGACGAAAAAGCTGCCATTCTCGTCGTCGAACGGATTAACGCTCACTGCTTCTCCTATCCTTCTGTATCGGACATGTCTGGCTTGTGCACGGCGCAACGTACTGTCGGCCGGCGCTGTAATCCCCTTCCAGGGTCTTTGGTCCCCGATGGGCAAGGCCTACGTGGGTTTAGACTCGGGTCATCGATCAGCCCCTGCGACAGGTGGGCGATCTGCCGCAAGGGGGCCGCCAAGGAACAGGCGGCAAATAGGACGTTTAGTTGCGCCCAAGAGCCGGTAACGCGTCCTCGACGGCATCCGCGGGTGACCGCAGACCGGCGTGACTGTCCCGCCTGAATGCGACCATTGTCGTCGTCGAAGGGATTGATACTCACCAGCTCTCCAAACCGCCTACTCCGCACGAGTGGAACCGTTCCAAACCTTACTGAAGGCCAACGGGGTCGGTCTGGGGTTTCGACAAAGTTCCTGATGTGACCTATCAGGACTTCTGACACATCTCAGTAATTGGTGCGCGGCGCAAGGTTGCAGCGGTTGTGACCTGCGGTGCTGTGACCTGCAGCAATGGGTTTGGCTTTGTGGCGTGTCGATACTGGGCACTGGCCTATCGAGGACGATCAGGTTTCGGTGCGTGTTGGTGCCGCGAGCAAACACCACCTCGCTGTCGGACATGGATCAGCAGAGGTTCTGATCAAGACCGGTGTTGGCGCGCTAGTCGGGAAGGTACGCCCATACGCACGGTAATTCACGATGCGGAATCGGCCAACGACGACGGTAGTTTGGGTCGGTCGTTGCTTGATGAGATCGTCCATGACGTGCTCGGCAGATGGGGGAAGCGGCGTTAAAGGTCGAGATCGCCACCTACATCGAGCGGTTCGTCGATCAGTTCGACGAGGACGGTACCGGCTCGTCGTGCGCAATGGTTACCACGCCGAACGGCTGACGACCGCAAAGAACTGGTCGCCATCACCGACGGGTCCCGAGAATCGACCGACTCGTGGGCCGACATGCTGCGCGATTGCCGTCGTTGCAGCATGAGAGCACCGGTGCTGGCCACGGGGACGGTGCGCCGGGGTTTTGGGCCGCCTTGCGGGAGGTATTCCCCTACACCCACGAGCAATGCTGTTGGTGGCACAAGCAAGCCAATGTGCTTGCTGCACTGCCGAAGTCGGCACATCCGGGTGCGTTGGCCGCGCTCAAGGAAATTTACAACGCCGAGTACCTCGACCTACTGCTGGAGTTTTACAACTATCCCGCTGAGCACTGGACCCACCTGCGCACCACCAACCCCATCCACCTTTGCCAGCGTGCGGCTGCGTCGGCCTGTCACCACGGGCCCGGGATCCCGCGAAGCCGGAATTGCCATGGCCCACAAGCTCATCGACGCCGCACAGCCCCCTGGCGCAAAGTTCAACGGCCCCTGAACCGGTCGCCCTCATTCGAGCCGGCGCCGTCTTCCCCAAAAGCAAGTACCGGGCTCGCCATCGACATCCGGATTTGGTCTCTTGCGTCATTCATCCTGAAGGCGAAAACATCGACGTAGTTGACGCCGAGGTTACCCTGACCCTGCTCGCGGTCATCGAGTGCGAGGCATCGACCCCCAGCGCCAGCAACCAGATGCGTTGACCTAGGTTGCGGCCCTGCAGTTCGAGGCGAGAGCGCTGTTAACGGCGCCCGGCATGTTCTAATACGGGACGGCCTGGTACGTCGTGTGATCGCTTGGCTCGAAAGGCAATTCGGGCTGCTCGCCGATCCATTCAAGCAGTGCATGCAGACCGTCGTCGAGCGCCCACTTCGGACGCCAGTGGAGCTCGTTCTTCGCCGGCTCGACGTCACAGCTCGCGGCACGTACGTCACCGTCGCGGAATTTCGATACGACGACCGGTTCCGGGGCGTCGAAGATGGCGGCGATCTTCTGAGCCAGCTCATGGATGGTTATCGCGATGCCTGACCCGATGTCGAGGCAGCGTGACTCAGCAGCGGGGTCTGCACCGTAGCGAACACCGCATCGACGACATCATCGATATAGATGAGATCGCGCACGATCCGGCCGTCTTCGTAGACCTCCGACGGGCGTTGCTCGCGCGACAAACGCGCGAAGAAAGGGACGACCCCTGTGTACGGATTGGTCAGCGACTGACCCGGCCCGTAGGCGTTCTGCAGACGCAGCACACTGAGATTGGTGTCATGCGCGGCCGCCCAGGCAGCAAGCAGGTGCTCCTGGGCGAGCTTGGTAGTGCCGTAAATGTTCGTAGGTCGCGGCTCCGTTCCGCCTGCACAGCTCGGAAGTGGCACCGCACGCTCGCCGGTAGGCCCTTGCGGATCCCAAATACCAGCAACCAGTTGTGCGTGGCTGCGAGGCCGCGGATAGAAGATTTGTTCGCCGCTCTGCCAGGCACCCTCACCGTAGACGGCTCGTGACGACGCCAGGACCAGCTGGTCGGGCACGAGCCCTGAGCGGCTCAAGGCGTCAAGAAGCTGGGTGGTCCCCACCACGTTCACCGAGCCGTGGCGCGTCGCCTGGGAGAGCGATTGCGCCGTTCCCGTCTCGGCCGCCAGATGGACGACCTGGGAAGGACGGAACAACCGGAGCACCGCATCCCAGTCGGGCGCATGGGTGACATCGCCGGTGAAGAACCGCACGTTGGGGGGCAGCTCGATCGGTTGACGTCCACCGTGCACCTGGGGGAGCAGGATATCCATCACAGCGACGTCGTAACCAGCTTGTACGAGACGACGCGAAAGCCTCGAACCGATGAATCCTGCCCCACCGGTGATGAGTACGGACGTTGACAAGAACCGACGCCTTCCGTTCGAGTGCAGAAGAAGTAGGTGACCGGCACGCGTTCCCGAGAGTGCGGGCCGGGTCGATCATACCGGGGACTCCCGCGGCATCAGCAGGATTCCTGACATAGCTCAGTAATTGGTGTGCGGTCCTCGGTGGGATTTCCGCGCTCTAGCGCACGGTGATCGTGGTGCCGGGTAGACGGTGTCGGTGTTGAGGGCTTGGCAGAGTCCGGTGACGGTGTGGCTTGGTGCGGCCAGCGGGTCGAGCCGGATCCGCAGGATAGTGGTTGGCGATATTTCACCGCACCAGCGCATCATTGTCGGCGCGGTTCCAGAAACGCTCGATGAGGTCGACGCGCTCGCTGTGGCTTTACCGCATATCGACATGAACTGTGCTCCACCCGAAGTCGGCCGCGTTGCGCTTTTCTGGCCGCGGCTCCCTCCGGGTGCCTTCCTGCTACTGGACGACTAGGAGCGTGGGTCCGTATTGCCGAAGTGGGGCTGGGGGTGGCGCGTCGGGAACCCTGATCATGCAGCGGCGGATGTGGTGGGAGGCTGCGGATCGGGGGGTCTATGCGGTCCGGGCTGGGTGGCAGGGCCGAGCCCGCGGGTCAGGTCCGCGCGAGAGCGGCGAGCCCGTGAACACCGATGACGCCGTGGAGTTTGCGTAGGTTGTGGCAGGTGGCTAGCAGCAGCCATTCCCCACGAGCCTGGTCGAGTCCGCGCAACAACAGGTGTTTGGCGTTCTGCAGGGTGCTCATCTGACCGAAGACCGGTTCGACGATCGCCTTGCGGCGGGCATAGATCGCGTGGCCGTTCTTGGTTGTCAGTGTGCGGGCCATGCGCTGCTTGGCGGTCGCGGACTTCGGGATCCGACCGCGCGCAGCCACCGGCGGCGGCTCGTCGCGGCGCCGACGCCCGGTCGCCACATAGAACTCGGTGCCGTACTGGTCGGTGAACTCGCCGGCGCGCTCGAGGTTATCCGCCGAGCAGTAGCCGGCATCGGCGAGCATCTGGCCTGGGGCCTGGCCGGTGTTGATCGTGGTCTGCTCGGTCATCGGGATCAGATTGCCCACATCGGCGACGTTGGTGTTGACGTCGGTGGCCACGATCACCTGATGGTCCTCATCGACCACGGCCTGGGCGTTGTAGCACTGGTGGAACGCCCCGTCGCCGGTGAGCATGATTTTGGAGTCCGGGTCGGTGAAGTTGCGCTGCGCCTTCGGTTTCGGCGTCGCCGCATCCGCCGCGGCGGCGCCCTTGGCGGCGGCGGTGTCCTCGTCCTCACCACGGTTGCGGGCCGCGGTTTCGGCCCGCTGCCGCGCCGCCCGCGCGGCCTCTTCCTCGAGCGCGGCCTTCGCCTCGCGGATCTTCGCCCGACGCGTTTCCCGGCGCCGCAACTCCTCGGGCAGCTCGTCGCCGCGGTTGTTCTTGCCGTAGCGGGCGTCTTCGGCCTTGTCGATCCGCTCGGCCTCGGCCAAAAGCGCCGACACCTCGTCGGCGAGAACCTTTTCCTTCTCGCTCATCCGGGCATAGCTCATCGCCTTGCGTTTGGAGGCGTTAGCGCGCACCTTGGTCCCGTCCAGGGCGACCCGGCCCAGCCGCACCATGCCCGCGGCCTGACACAACGCCAACGCCTGCACGAACAAATGCCCCAACGCAGACAGGTGCCGCTTACGAAACCGGGCGATCGCCCGATAATCCGGTCCCGCCCCCGCGGCCAGCCACCGAAACGCCACGTCGTCATCGCACTTGACCTCGATCGCCCGCGAGGAGCGCACTCCAATGGTGTAGCCGTAGAGCAGGATCCGCACCATCAGCCGCGGGTCATACGGTGGGCCACCACGTCCCTCCGTATAGGCGGCCCGGATCCGCGACAGGTCCAGGTGCTCATCCACCAGTTCGGCGATGAACCGGGCCAGATGCTCGGCCGCCAACCAGTCATCCAACGACGGCGGCAACAACAAGCCCTGATCTGGATCGAACATCCGAAACGTCTTATCCACCGGCGGTTTCGGCGCCCGAGAATGCGCGTCAACCCGCTGCGCAGGATCTATCGAAAACAGCCCCTCACCAGCATCACCAGCCACACCCCATCATCTCGTGCACCCAGCCATCAGCCGAGCACCCCGCCCGGCGTGTTACTGACCCACGCTCCTAGGCGAATCGGGGGTGCAACGACCAGCGCCTCGACATCGATGCCTTGGCGAGTGAATCGGGCGTGCCGATCTGCCCATCGCCCACTGGCCAGGGCCTGCTCATCGAGCCGGCACGATGAGGCGGCACAAGTGAGATCGCTGAACTGGTCCCGGGAATGCTGGGAGACTATCAGCGCAATCGCCAAACGTCGGCGAGCCATTCTTCGCCGGTCAATTGGATATCAGACGATATGGAC
The DNA here is from genome assembly GCA_963784665.1 of uncultured Actinomycetota bacterium. Lineage (GTDB taxonomy): Bacteria > Actinomycetota > Actinomycetes > Mycobacteriales > Mycobacteriaceae > Mycobacterium. Next base: position 38,259 of record CAWASA010000005.1, on the reverse strand, counting down.
CTGCGGCACGTACAGGATCCACCGTCCGCCTTCTTCGTGAAACAGGCGTTCCTTGGCCATGATCTCCTCGGCGTGGTTCCAGGCGAACAGCAATGCGTAGTCAGGGTAGGGGTGGGAAAAGGCTTCGGGCGGGCGCACCGGAATCTTGGAGCCCGGCGTGAGACAGCCTTGCTTTTCCGGGGTCGAATCACACACCACAGGAAGCAGGTCCGGGCCGATATGGCAGTAGTTCATCACCGTGGCGCTCCTCGAGGTGGCCCCGTACCCGACGACGCGTCGGCCCTTGGAACGTAAGTCGCGAAGAAGGGCGACCAGGTCCGTCTTGACCCGATCGATGTCGGCGGCGAACCGGACGAACGTCGCTTCCTCGAGCAACTCCGTCGGCTTTCTCCTGCTCCAGAGTTCCGCGACGGTGGCGGTCGGCTCCAAAGCGCCCGCGCGGGCGAGTGTGTAGCGGATGGAACCCCCGTGTACGGGCAGGTGTTCGGTATCGATCAACTCGAAGCCGAAACGAGCTGCCATCGCCTGCACCGAGCGGACCGAGAAAAGATAGATGTGCTCGTCGTAGATCTGGTCGAAGTAGTTATGCCGCAGGATGTCGTCGAGCCAGCGATCCTCGAACACGAACCTTCCGTCCGGTGTAAGCAGCACGTCGACCCCGCGGAAAATCGAGTCCAAGTACGAGATGTGACTGATCGTGTTCGCGGAGTAGATCAGGTGCGCTGGTCCCTCGTCGGCGCGGATCTTGTCGGCCGTTGACTCGTCGAAGAAGTCCGTGAGCACGTTGACTCCGTGCGACCGGGCCACCTCGGCCGCGCCAGCAGCCGGGTCCACCCCCAGATGTCGCATTCCAGCCTCGCTAAGCGTCTTCAACATGACGCCGTCGTTGCTGCCGATCTCGACGACGAACCCGTCCCGACCGCCCGGGCACATCTGAATGATGTGCCGGGCTACGTCTTCGCCGTGCCTGCGGATCAGTGAGGACCCAGACGCGCGATACGGATAATCCGCGCGGAACATCTGGCTCGGCGGAACCTCGTGAAGCTGCTGCACCATTGTGCACGACGTACAGAGTCCCACCTCAAGTCGGAAGAACGGCACTTTGCTGGTTTCCTCGGGTCTGACGAATGCGTTGGAGACGGGTTGGCAACCCAGGTCGAGGACCTCACGAACAACACCACCGCACACACGGCAGCTGTGCTCGGTTCCTGCTCCTTGCTGGGATTCCATGCTATCGAGGCCCGTTCTATTAGACGTCTTCCGATCGAAAACCTACTTTAATCGTCACTTGGAAGTGTGCAATTGCTCGATTTTCCAGGTAGCCACGGACCGATTGCACTTCGAACCAGCCGAGTCCGCGTGGTCTCCGCCGCTCGTGCCAGACCGTTGCGGATCGGCGCGTCGATTCCGTTGGGCGAGGTTCCGGTAATCTCGATCGCGCGGTAGGTATGGTCGCTCATCGCATCCTCTTGGATTGGCAGCCGCTGAAGGATAGTCCAGGGGGCGCGGTTGCGGCTGCCGTCGCGGGTGCTTAGTCATCGCATACTCCTGCTAGATGTGCCACCAGGTTCCCGGCTGAGTCGGTGCTCCGGTACATCACCCGGATGGCGGTGGCGGGGATTTTCACCAGCAGCGTCGCCAGGTTGGACGGCTGGATGTAGCCCGGCTCAGCGCTCGGCAACGGGCTCGGCACGGCATAGAACGTCGTGTAGTTGGTGGGGATTCATCGGCGCCTTCCCATTGCGTCCACCAGCGTTGATTTATTCACCGCTTGAGAGCAGTATCGTGATTGCTGTAACAATCGTGGTACCACGCGCAGATGCGCGTGGTCACCTGGCAAGAAAAGTTTCGTTTCCCCCGGGCTCAGTCCGGCCACCGCCCCTCTAGATAGCCAGTTTCGTGATCGGCATTGCCGGTGAGGATGATCCAGATGCGTCGCGGGTTATCCAGTTTGATGAGCGTGCCTTTTCCTCCAAGTACTTTACGAGCCAACCTTTAGTCGGGCTGGCGAGGAAGGCGGGCGAGAAGAACACGACTGGGCAATCCGCGAGTCGATCGTTTTCGTCGCGCGGGGCTAGCCCCCACGTTCCAACGAAACGCTGGTCGGTGTCGTCACGCGGTTTTCCTTTAAAGGCATATCTTCAGGGTGGGGCGGCGGGGACATGGGTAGGCACGCCTCTGTTTTTTCGTCATTTGAGGTTCAGCCCGGTGGCGGCCCAGTTGTCGCCGCCGGTTATCGCGCTGACGGTCACGCTGGCTGAGCCCCCGCATCACCGGTAATCCAGGAGGGCGGATTGCTGTTTTCGCTCTGATGCTGGGTCAGACTGAAACGAGTTAAAAGTGTGGGACGGTCGTCTCTGGATCCTCATATTTGAACTGTTGTGTTACATCGCTGTTGCCGTTGGCGGCGTGGTCGGACTCCTCAATCGGCGCTCTGGTTTCGTATGCACAATGCAGGAAAAACCATCCCGCAGATGGTCGCGCGTTTCGCTCTCGTGTTCGCGACGGGAGCGCTCCTGCATCAGTTCCGGGACAGGATTCCCGCTCGGTGGTCACTCGTTGCGGTGAGCGTGGTCATCGTTGCAGCGGCCGGCCTAATGGTGCCGAATTACCGGTGGTCGCCGCCATTCCGCTGGCGTATGCCGTGATCGTTTCGGGTTTCCTCATCCGCAACGAGCGCTTGAGGTTACGTAACGATCTGTCCTACGGCACGTACGTCTACGCGTGGCCGATCCAGCAGTTGCTGGTCATCTGTGGCCTTGGCTTTATGAATCCGATTGTGTTTGCGACCATTGCGGCTATCGCCACTTTCCCGCTAGCGGCGCTGAGCTGGTTCCTGGTGGAGAAGCGCGCGATGTCTCTGAAATCTCGTCTCAAGCGGAAGTGGTCTGCCCCCGCGCTTCCCGAAGCCGGCGGCGACCGTGATGCCACCGCGGTAGACCTCGTCGCTGGTCGGCCGACTCCGAAAGTCCGGGGTACCGCCTAGTCGCGGGAGGAATTGTCGCCCCTGTGGATTGGTGAGTTTCACACGACCTCCGATCCGATGGTTTCATAGTTGGCCGTCAATGGTTCTGGTGTGATGCTGGTGGATCGTTCCCGCAGTTTTCCTTTTGGATGCGACAGAGCTCGCCGACGGCGCCGCCGGCCTTCTCCTGCGACCAGGTGTAGCACCCGATCAACTCGAGGCCGGGTTTCGCGGCGATCGCCCGCACCGAGCTCTTCCCGACGTTTCCGGTAGTCCACTGAACGACCCGATAGCTGATTGGCGCCCGCTCAGCATAGGGGAGCGCAGTCCAGCGGGGCACACTTCGTTTAGAGCCGCAGCTCCCCGATGTCGTGCGCGGCGTCACCACAGTAGCGCTGAAGCATCTGTCGGGTTGACCGCTCACCCCACCACTCCAGCAACGACCACCGCGCGAGTGCGGGAAAGCATCTGTTAGCGAACAACATTCGCGGCCCGCACCGCTAACACCGCCACCGGCACCGCGGCGGGGATGTCGCCCGCCGGTACGGTCTCAACGCAAAGCTTGCAGACTGGTGAGGCTCTGCATTCCAATCATCGTCTCGGCATCCGCCGGCCGATCTAGGCCCAAGTCCCGCGGCGCCGGTGAGCCATCGCGGCGACCTCGAGGACCAGCTTCTGGATGGGCGGTGGCAAGAGTCGGGCGCGCACGCGGTTGGACCGCTGGCGGAAATCCTCGAACGCCGTCCGGAAGTCATGTTCGCTCGCCCGATACGCCTCGAAAACGCGATCCAGCACAGACGCATCCCAGGGTTCATCCAGCGCGGCTGCCCGCAGCACCTCGTACACCGCGGACATCCAGTCTGTGCCGAAGAACTCTGTCACGGAGCCGCAGTCTCGCTGGCGTCGAAGATCGGGTGTGAGAAACTCCTCGACTGCGCCCTCATCCTGGGTGTTGAGATCGATCGGGAGCGCCGCGGAAATCCGCTTTACTTCCCGGCGCCAGTCCTCGAGGAGGTTGGCATACTCGACGAACACGCGCGGCACGGCGCGCGTGTGTCTTTCGGCCAGCAGATTGCTTTTCAGCCACAAGGCTCCCGCGAGCTCCGGCGAGACTCGAAGTGAGCGCCGTAAACGACGCAATGATCTCCTGCGGGTGGCGCACCGCAATCACGGCTGCGATGTCGAATCCGGCCAGACTCGCCGCCTCGAACCACAGGCCGGACAGCACGTTAATATTCAGGTCCTTGATGACCACGAGCGGCGCGGCTGGCAGCGTGGTGAGATACGCCCTGATCTTGGCGATGCAGGCGGCCTTTTCTTCGGCGTCAAACGCACCTTCCTCCTGCAGGCGCAGTGACGGGTCGTACCATCTGCTGCCGTGCCGGCGCTGGATTGAGTCGTTGAGACTGGAGGGATGCGCGCGGCTCCCAATATCCACGCTCATTCCCCGCGTCGGCCGCCCAACATCCCGGCCGGGAGCGTGCCACCGCACAGCGAGAGAACCCGCGTGAGCGCCGACGTTCCGGACCGGGCCATGCCCAGCACGAACAGAGCGACCGGGCGGGCCGCAGTCCCGGTCGGCGCGCCGGGGGTCACGAGTACAACTTCGCGCTTGATGCCGCGTGCGGCGCAGGAGCGCGGTACTCCATCATCAGATGGTCCGGCGGCAGGCCGGCGCGGTACCGTCGATACCTCTGTTCGAAAAGCGTTTCGAGGTTGCGAGTGACTGCCGCGGCATTGAACCGTGAGTTCTTGATGCGTGTGGCCGCATGGGATTGATCGATCTGCGCTATCGCCGGACGGACGAAAGAAGATCCTGCGGCGCGCGTCGCAGCAGTGCATTGGCTCTTGCTCATAGCGGCAGAATAGCCAGTGATCCGGCGGTATCGCCGTGAATCACTTATTTTTCGCATAATCCCTGGGTGGGCCGCTCCGCTATCCCCAATGCAGTCCGGGTCCGGCTTGAGCATGCGCCGGCATTCGCCCGTCGTGGACCGGGCAACATTGCGGCTGCGCGCTGCTCATCTCTCCGAGTGACCCGGGTCAACTGTTAGCATCGGGTTTGTGTCTGGAGGCGGGCCCCGGTGCGGATCGGCATCCTGGGCGCAGCGCGTACCGCACTGTTGGCGCTCATCAACCCGGCTCGGGAAAACGCCGAGATTGTGGTGGCCGCGGTGGCGGCACGCGATGTATCCCGTGCTCGAGCCTTTGCCGTCAAACACGGCATCGCCCGGGTGCATGACAGCTACGAGGCGCTGATCGCCGATCCAGACCTGGATGCCATCTATAACCCGCTGCCGAACGGCTTGCACGGTAGGTGGACTCGAGCTGCGGTCGCCGCGGGCAAGCACGTGCTGTGCGCAAAGCCGTTCACTGCCAATGCCGCCGAGGACCGCGAGATCGCCGAACTGGCCGCGAAGTCAGACCGGGTTGTGATGGAGGGATTCCATAACCGCTACCATCCGTTGACTTTGCGCGTTGAGCAGATCATTGCCTCGGGTGAGCTGGGCAAGCTGCAGCGGGTGGAGGCGGCCTTGTGCTTCCTGCTGCCGAAGTTCTCCGACATCCGTTACAACTACTCTCTTGCCGGTGGCTCTCTTGCCGGTGGCGCAACGATGGATATTGGATGCTATGCGGTCGATATGGTCCGCACGTTCGGCGGTTCGACGCCGGAAGTTGTTTCGGCACAGGCGAAATTGCGCGATCCCCAGGTGGACCGGGCCATGACGGCCGAGTTGCGGTTCCCACGCGGTCGCACCGGCCGGGTCCGCTGTTCGATGTGGTCATCGGATCTGATGCGGTCGAGCGCCAAGGTGGTCGGCGACCGCGGCGAGCTGCGTCTGCTCAATCTTTCCCGCCGGCTCTCGGTGCGATCAGCCGATGCCAATCGTCTCGAGCGTTCCCCGCGGCGCGCCTCCTACGCGTATCAGCTTGACGCTTTCGCCGCGGCGGTGCTGCGCGGCGAACCGGTGAAGACAACACCGCAAGACGCGGTCGAGAACATGACCGTCATCGATGCGATCTATCGCTGCCGGCCTCCCGCTCCGCCAGCCGGCCTAAGCGCTAATCCGTTCGCCCAGTTGGCACTGCGCTCCGGGCAACGTGCTCGGTATTTGGCTCGGTTGAGAGATGCCACGACCGCAATTTTCAACACGTTGTCAGGTGGAAAAATGCACCTGATTCACGTGGGCGGCCACCCGCAAGGCGTTGGCCGCGATCGTTGCCCCTGGATTCCTCGCGGAATTGCCGAGGTCGGGGCGTGTAGATAAGCGAAAGTTCCTGTCCTGCAAGGCATAATGGGACTTCTCGAAGGTTCTACAATGCCGACAGGAAGGCACTTCGCAGGTGAAGGGTATCGCAGCGGTTTCCCGGGTGAAAGTGTCCGCGGACGGGCATGGTGTCGCACGTTGGGTTGGGATCCTGCGGGAGTTGGCCGAGCTAACCGGGCTGGCGGCGCAGGTCACGGCCGCATTAGCCCGAAGTTACGACTGCTTGGGTAGCCGATTTGGGCTTTGACGTGGGGTTTGTGAGTTTGGTGGGTTGGTGGTTCTGACTACGCGGCGATGGTGAGTGGGATGGTGGCCTTGATGAGCTCGAAAGCGCGGCGCTGCTCGGGGGTTGGCTCGGTGAGGATGTCGATCTCGATGTTGGTGCCCTGGTAGCGGATTCGGTTGCGGGTCAGGGTGCCCAGGTGGTTGAGCACGGCGCGGAAGTTGCGCAGCACGGTGCCGTCGGCTGCTTGGTGGCGGGAGGCCTTGGCCTGGGCCGCTGCTGAGCGCTGCGCAGCCGCAACCGGGTTGTTGCGCTGTGGGGGGTTCTCGTCGGTGAAGGTCAGCGGCGCCCAGGCCTTGCGCAGGTGCCAGGTCAGATAGCAGGCCAGCAGGCAGATCAGCACGTGGGCCTTGACGCGCTCGGTGAGCCGGTGATGGATCGGGCGCAGGTCCAGGTCGTCGGTTTTGATGCTGCGGAAGTCACGCTCCACATTGGCCAGGTTCTTATACCCGGTGACCACCTCGGCGGCATCCAGCTCGGCGGCGGGCACGCTGGTGCGCAGCACGTAGATGCCGTCGAGGGCGGCCTCGGCGGCGATCCCGGCGTGGTCGCGCTCGAAGGTGAAGCCGGTGTCGGTGATCCTGCGGTGAAAGTGCTTGCCCACCTTGTACTTGTTGATTACCCTGCCCACGGCTTCCCCGATGCGCCCGGCCCCAGCGAGCGTCCCGCGGGTGACCCGTTCGGCGATGTGGGTCAGGGCGGCTTCGGTGGCAGCCAGCAGCTCGTCGCGTTTGCGGGTGCGCTCGGCGGCCAGCGCGGGGTTGCGGCAGGCGATCAACCGCTCGCCGGGGTAGTCGGGGTGGCTGATCTCGGCCAGGTCATGTTGGTCGAACAGGCTCATCTGCAGCGGCCCATCCTCGGCGGCCAGTTTGGGGATGGCCGGGGCGCGCAGCGCGGTGATCCACCCGAAACCTGCTCCGGCGTCGTTGAGTTCACGTAGAGCCTCGATGCGCGCGGAGGTGATCATGCCCCGATCCCGGACCAGCACCAGCCGATCAAGCCCAAAGCTGGCCCGGATGACCTCAACGATTTCGGTGAACGCGGTTGGGTCGGCGGTATCGCCGGAAAACACCCGCACCGCCACCGGGCGCCCGGCCGGGTCGGTGAGGATGCCGTATTCGATTTGCGCCAGCCCTTTTTTGCGATCACGGGAATACCCGCGGGCGGCCACCTCACAATGCCGGCCAGTCACCCACGAGCTGGTCAGGTCAAACAACGCCATCCGAGACGGATTCGCCTCCGGGGCAAGGTGTTTTGCGGCGAGCTTCTTTTCGATCGCGTCTTGCCGCTCGGCCAGCCAGTCCATCGCCGCATACACCTCGTCGGTGGATGCACCGATAATCTGCAGCCGAGGCGGCGGTAGCCGCGCTGGAGGCGACGCTTAAAGGACGCGTCTTGGTGCCGGCCGGCCAGGAGTTCACGGTGATGCGCACGCTGCCGCACGGGCATGTGGCCGCGGTGGCGGCGATGGCCCGCGGTGTGGGCCAGGCCTTCGGCCCGGCCGCGTCGACGACCACGATGTGGCGGCTGGTCGATGCGCGGGTCGACGCCGAACGTATGCCCGGTATCCGGGCCGCCCGCGCGCACGCTCGAGCTGCGGCGTGGGCCGCAGGTGCAGCGCCTGTTGCAGGTCAGTGGCTGCACCTGGATGTCGGATGTGCGCGGCGAACCACGCGGTCTTGTCGGGGGTGCGGTAGCCGCCGAAGAACCGGTCGAAGTCGGCGCGGGTGTGCTCGTCGGCGTCTTCGAGCCAGCCGGCGAGCTCGCCGATCAACCACGCCTACTCGAACAGTTCCCCGGCCGCCACGCCGACCAGCTGGTCTGGATCGTCGACGCCGTCGGTGTTGAGCAGGACCAACGCGGTCTTCGATGAGATATCTAGGTAGGCCATCGTTAGTTCGCCTCCTGCTCACCGAGCCGCGCCCAGCCGCCGGTGCCCTGGGCCAGACTGTTGTGTCGCCCGCGCGCACCGGCTCAGTCACGCTGTGGTGGTCGGGGTCGCCGGCCTGATGGGCCAGGATCGCGGCCAGATCGCCGTGGGCGAACCGGCCCGCGGTGGCGGCTTGACCCAGGGCGCGGTCCACCGCGGCGGGGTGGTGCAGCGCGGCCAAATCGACCGCCTCGGCCATCTTGGCCCGGATCCGCGAGCACCCGGCGGCGGCCTCGATCAGCCATAACCCTGCGCCCTCGCCGAGAGCCAGGAACTGTTTCTCCGCAACAGTTTTCGCGCCTGGTGTACGCCCCAACGGCCCGGCCGGTTGCGGCGGGAAGTGCGCGTCGTCGACCCGCGGGACACCCGGCGTGGTCCGCTCATGGCGAGCCACCTCGATCGGCCCGGCATCGCCGACATGCACGATCACCACCTGCTCGGCGTAGGGCCGCACCCACACCGTTTGCCCGGCCAGGGTGTGCGGCACCGAATACGACCCGTGCTCGAACGCGACCATCGGCGTGCTGAGCGGCACCGTGCGGGTCACCCCGAACGCCGCGGTGTAGGGATGCTCGGGCAGCGGGTGCAGCCGGGTGCGTTCCTCCGCCAACATCTCCGCCGGGACGCGGCGCGTCACCCGATGCAAGCGGTTGTTGACCTGCTGGCAAAACAACGCGCACGCCTCCTGCAGCTCGTCGAAGCTGGCGTACTCGGGCAACAGATTCGCCTCGGTGGGCACCAGATCCGCCTTGGCGGTCTTGACCGCGTTCTCCGAGCCGCCCTTGCTGGCCGGATCCGCTGGCACACAAGTGGCGATCGTCAGCCCGTAATGGCGGGCGAAGTCGAGCATCTGCGCATTGCGCACCGGTATCCCCGCGACATGCTCGCTGGTCACGGTCTTCTCGTTGTCGGTCAGCCCATAGGTGGGTACCCCGCCGACGACCCGCAGCGTCTGATCGATCGCGGCCATCACCGACGCCAGCGTCTTATCCAGCAACGCCAGCACCACCCAAAACCGGCACCACGTCAGCTTTTCATGGGCCACATCCGCGCGGACCTTGCCGCGCGAACGGTCCACCCACTCCTCCAGCTTCTCCCGGTATGGATCCACCAGCATTTCCCGGCGCTCGCAGCGTCCCAGGGTCAACTCACCGCGCTCCCGCGCGGCCACCAAAGACGCGACCGTGTGAGCACCCCGCCAGCTCCGCTACATCACGCAACGAACCCGTCAAATCGTAAGCTTCCAAAATTTCCATGATCTCCTCGGCAGACTTCACTTATCCCCTCCTCGGGAACTGAACAACGGTTGGCGCCGTTCAGCGCACCCGAGGAGGGGCCCCACAGCCACAAGGCGCGCGGGACAAGCAACAAATCAGGTGGGCAGATCTCATGACCGCCAGCGGGCAAAACTCATGACCGCCAGCGGTCACTTACATGGCCGTCACTGGGCAGTTTTCCGTGGCCGCCGACGGGTATTACAGCGAGTTTCGCAAAATACCTAGGCCAGTAGTTCGCGCGAGGTCGTGTGGCATCCGTTCTGCTGGTGTGGCGGACACGACGCCTACTCAATTCTCGGCGGAGCAGCATATCGGTAGGAGAACTCTCCGTTTGCACTGCGCAGTAGAGCCAACTGCCTTGCACGCCGGTTTGACTTTCCTAAGCCTTGCGCCGCCGTGTTGACTCGCCGAAGCCTTGGGTGGCACACGCCCGCACATCAACACCGGCCACCACTGAGGAATAATCACCAACCACCACCCCAGGGCTTAATTTTCAACTGCCGCCAGAGGGTCAAAATTCAGATGCCGTCGACACAAGTGAGGCCAGGGGTTGCCGTGAGCTCCGCAGGCAGTCGGCGCATTGACAGTGGGGTCGGCGCGCCGCTCGCGGACTGCACTGGGATAGCGGAGCAGCCTACCGCAGGGATTATGCGACATATAGTAATTCACTGCGATATCGCCGGATCACTGGCTATTCTGCCGCTATGGGGGACAGCCGATGCACTGCCGCGACGCGCGCCGCAGGATGGATCTTCTTCCTTCCGTCCGGCGACAGCGCAGATCGATACCTGTGCACGCGGCTGGATCGGGTGGATCCCAGCGGCCTCGTATACGAGAAAGAAGGGGAGTGTGACCCGGGAAGCCTTGCCTGGCAGTTCCTCTTTCGAGCGCCAGCTCGACGCATTCGCCACGCGCGTCCGCGGCGAGGCATCCGTTTCGGTTCCCCCCGAGGATGCGATCGCAACGGCGCGGGTCATAGACGCGACGTACGGTAACGCCCGTCTTCTCTCGCGACGAAGGGTCGCCCCGTGGAGTTGACAGTCGACGGGGAGGAAGTTATTCCGGGTAATCCCGAGTCTCACGTCTGGGATGTCATCGTGATTGGGACCGGGGCAGGGGGGGCAACCGCAGGATTCAACTTGGCGCGGCTCGGTCGATCCGTCCTATTTCTGGAGCGAGGGAGGCTTCTCGGTCGGGACCCAGATGTGGTTCGCGGGGTGCCGTTCGCGCCGAGCGGTGACGCAGAGGAGGCTCTCCGTCACGGCTGGTGGCCCGGCTCGGTTTATCGCAGGGTTGATGGTTACGACACGCCGGTCAAAACCCCATTCGGTAGCGGTGCCGGCGGCTCCACGGCACTATTCGGCGCGGTGATGGATCGCTTTCGCCCGTCGGATTTCACGCCGCGCCGCTACTTCCCAGACGCGCCCGATACCTCGCTGCCTGAGGCGTGGCCCATCACGTACGCGGAGCTGGAACCATTCTACGATCAAGCCGAAAGCCTCTACCGCGTGCGGGGCACGCCGGATCCGCTGCTGCCGGTCGCAGGTGGGGTTCTCGCCCCGCCCCCATCCTCGCCCAGGGAGCTAGCGGTGATCGCCGCGCTCGGTCGGGCCGGACTGCACCCCTACCGGCTACACGCCGCCTCAGAGCGGGCGCCGGGATGCCTCGGGTGTGCGGCCGTGCTCTGCTCGCGAACATGCCGGAACGATGCGGGACGCATATGCCTCGTTCCAGCGCTTGAGAACCACGGGGCCAAGATTCTTCCCGGTTGCCGAGTCGTTCGCCTAGAGGAACGGGGTGGACAGGTCCAGCAGGCGGTGTGCGACATGAACGGGCGCCGGGTCGCCGTGCGCGGCCGGGTGTTCGTCCTCGCCGCGAACGCATATCTCACGCCGGTCATCCTCCAGCGCTCCGCGAGCCTGCGCTTCCCTGACGGCCTTGCGAACAGCTCTGGACTGGTCGGACGCAACCTGATGCTTCACGCGACGAACCAACTTATGCTCCGCCTGAAGGGTGCTGCCCGCTTCGTGGGCAGCGATCTGAACCAAGGCGTGTCCCTGAACGATTTCTACGTCCGAAATGGCACCAAGCTGGGCAACATACAGGGCCACCCCATCGCGACGACGCGCGATGCCGTCCTGTCGTATCTTCGCCAGTACGGTGGCCAGCTCAGCTACCTGCGGGGTCCCGTTCTGTCCGCGATCGCGGCCGTGGGTTGGTCGTGGCATCGGTCGTCCATGTGGTTCGCGCAGCTCATCGAAGATCTCCCATACGTGGAAAACCGCGTGATCGCCCGCCCTGGCTCGGACGAAGACGTCGTTTACGAGTACACGTACCCCGACGAGCTGCAGCGCCGATCCCAGGCGATATTCGATGACTTCAAGGCTGCGGTCGCCGCGGATTTCTCGATACGGCCGCTTCACCCCGTCGGTTCATTGAATGGTAGTCATGTGTGCGGCACGTGCCGGTTTGGAGACGATCCGAAGACGAGTGTGCTCGACCGGGACAACCGTGCCCACGACCTGGATAATCTGTACGTGGTCGACGCCTCATTCTTTCCGTCGAGCGGGGGGATTAACCCAAGTTTGACCATAGCTGCTAATAGCCTGCGTGTCAGCGAGAAGATCGCGCGCCGAGTCTAGGAGCTCGTCGGGCAAGGTTTCCAGCGGCTTTCCAGCGTACGTGTCGGTGAACCTTAACTGCCACCAGAGTGCGGGCCTTCCGTGCGCAGGATCAGCCGGGTCCCGGTGGGCCAGCTGCTCATCTCGACTAGCGGGGTGGCTTCGGCGACCCAGGCGCCGTCGCGGATGCCGCCGCCGGAGTCGATCGCCGGTGACTCCCGCCGTCGTTCGCGTTGAGGATGTCCACCGCGTCGCGGACCCGGGTGTCGACGGCGTAGCCGAAGGAGAAACCCACCCCGGCCTTACGGCACCCGCCGGCGAAGGTGTGGGTGGCACCGGCGGAATCGGAGCGCACCAGGATCTGTGGCGCCCCAGGATCGTCCGGGTCTGGACGGTAGGCGGCCGGCAGCGATTGCAGCGCCTACCCCAGGACCGTGACGTGGTCGGCGGCGGTGGTCGGCGGCGGTATTCGAACCGGCATTGCCCGGCCAGTGATTCACCGCCGGCGATCTCGGGGCGGTCCAGGAACACCAGAGCGGGCGATGGCCCCAGGTCTTCTTCCAGGTCGCAGCCGCGTCCTGCTTGTTGTCGGAGTGGTCGATGGTGATGGTGGCATGCCGAGCGCATCGCCGCGCTGCTCGACGGGGATCGGGGCCAGCCATGCCACCACCACGACACCCACGCCCTCGGCGCCACCGCTGGATGCCGAGTTGCAACGGCTGCTCAAGCGGATGCGGTTGCCCTACATCCGCCGTGCGGGGCCCCGGGGCTGCTGGCCACCGCCAAGGCGCAACGCTGGGACCCGGCCGAAGTGCTCAAAGCGCTTCTGACCGAAGAGGTTTCCGGACGGGACCGATCCGTGCTGGCGACCCGCCGAGCCCGGGCGGGGTTTCCCACCGGCAAGACTTTCACCGCCTGGGACCCGGCGCTGTCGTCGATCCCGGCACCCACCCAGTCCGCGCTGCGCACCCTGGAATGGATCCACCGCCGGAAGAACCTGGTGGTCTGCGGGCCGTCGGGAACCGGCAAGACGTTCCTGCTCGAGGCCCTCGGCCAACAAGCCGTCGAAGCCGGGCTGCACGTGGCGTGGTTTAGCCTCGAACAACTCGGTGCGCTGGTGCCGGCACCGCGCTGCCGACACCGTCACCAAAGCCATCGGCCGCATCCTGCGCTCCGACCTGATCGAAGTCGATGACATCGGGCGGCTCTCGGTCGGCGCCGACGCCGCCGAGGCCTCTACCGGCTTGTCGATGCCGCCTACGAGAAACGCTCGATCGCGTTAAGCAGCGACCTCCACCCCGCCGGATTCGACGAACTGATGCCCGAAACCCTGGCCACCGCCACCGTCGACCGGCTCCTGCACCACGCCCACGTCTGCCAAACCAGCGGCGAGAGCGTGCGTCTCACCCAGGCCATGGCCGGCAAGGGGGTGAACTCCTTGACCTGATATGGGGAGCAGTTTGTCAAGTGGACAGGGTGAAGCGGCGGCCGCGACCGTCGTCGTGGCCGCCGCTTCGTTGACCGGATGAGTCCTCGGAGACGTCGAGCGTGTCGTATCGACGCGTGTCAAGTCTGATATGCGCGGGTTGGTTACCGCAGGACGGGACTTTCGAGTCGGAGTGGGGCCGCTTGTCTAAAGGACGAGCGTCATCAGTTGTCTAGCAACGTGATTGCTCATAGGTCGCACGCGGGTCACTCCCAGACGCTTGCACGTCATCACGCGAGGTGATCTCATCTGGACAGTTGTGGGGTGTTAGTCATCGAGAACCGCCAACGACCAGCACCAGCCGGCGAGTTCGCGGGCGATCGCCGCGTTGGCCACTACGGGGCGTTTCTTGCGTTCATCGAAACCGGCCCAGCGGGCATGCAGACGTCGGTTGGCTGCCTCACCGCGCGCCCGGGCCGCCGGGGACGCCGTCTCCCAGCGCCGCCGCAACTCGCGCCCCGGCCGATACCGTGGTCGGTGATGCCAGGCTGCTTCGACCAGCAGGCGGCGGGCGTGGCCGTTGCCGGTCTTGGTGACCCCGCCTTGGGATCGCGTCGAGCCCGAGGAGTTCTCGGTAGGCACCAACCCGAGGTAGGCGCCGATCGAGCGCCCGCTCAGGCGTTGCCAGTCTCCGATTTCGACGGCCAACCCGAACGCGGTCAACGTGGAGACCCCGCGCAGACACCCCAGTCGGGTCACTACCGGAGTGAACACCGAGTCGGCGGCCATCTCAACGATCGCTTTATCGAGGCGATCACGGCGGTCCACGGCCGACACCATGGCATCGAACGCCGCGTCGTAGGCCAGCTGTCGGCCTGGCGTGGTGAAGGTGTGCGACCGCAGCCACAGTTCGTGCTTACCGGTCCACGCCTTCCCGCCGGAGTAGACGATCCCTTGTCGTAGAAGCAGTTTCGAGACGCGATGCCGAGCCGACATCAGATCACCACGCACGTCGTCGCGAGCCCGCACCAGGTCGCGGGCCGCCTCCTGCTCGATGCCCGGAATCGTCACCTCCACGATCTCACCCAAATGCAGCAACCGGGCCAGGTGCCGGGCATCGCGAGTATCTTCTCCGAACTAAATCGATCTTGATTGCTGAGTTTGTGTTCTGTTGTATCAGAACTGATTTCGGTCGTCTGCCGAGTCGGTGGTGGTGCGGCTGGCGGTGTCGGTGAAGCTGGGGATGCCGAGTTGGACCGCGTGGGTGCGGCGGGCGGTGATCTGGTTCATTTGGGCGAGTTTGGCGTGTGCGCCGGCGAGGCTGACCTTGAGGCCTTCGGCCTCGCCGTACCAGCGGTGGGATTCGGCTTCGGCGATGCGGGCGATGAGGTTGTCGCGGATCTTTTCGAGGCGCGGCCGGGCGGCGGGGTCGGGTCGCAGCAGCGGGCAGCGCAGACAGCTGTGTTCATGGATGCAGGGGGTGTCGTAGGAGCGGCCGCAGTCGCCGACGGCGACCTTGCGGTGTTCGAAGTGGCCGACGAACTCGGCCCATTCCTCGTCGGTCGGGGTGCGGTATTCCTCGGTGGGACGCAGTGCGCGGCGGCGGGCGATGTATGCGCGGTGGCCGCTGATCACTTCCTCGGGGTAGACGGCCTTGTATCCCATGGTGGTGTTGATGTCGCGGTGGCCGGCGACGAGTTGGGCGATGTGTGGTGGCATGCCGTGCACGATCGCTTCGGTGATGAACAACCTACGGAAGTCGTGGAAGGTGTAGCGCATGGCGCGCCCGGCGGCGTCCTTGACGCCGATCGCAGTCAGCGCGTGGTCGAGGTATTTGCGCAGCGCCCGCTCGGACACCGGGCGGTTTTCCAGCCGTCGGCGCCATTGGAACAGCAGCGGCAGGGGTGGGTTATAGACGCGTTCGTTCTTATCGTAGGAAACCACCAGCGGCACGTCGGGGTGGTCGCCGCGGATGCGGGCGACGATGGTGGATAACGCGTCCGCCAGTTCCGGTGAGATCACCAGCAGCCTCTCGGCGTCGGTCTTCGACGGGGTGATTTGCAGCAGCGGGATCAGCTCCCCGGTAGTCGGCAGTCGGTACTGGATAAGGCTGTGGTGTGACAGTTCGGTCAGTTCCTCGATTCGAATCCCGGTGTGGCGCAGTACTTCTACCACGGCCCAGGTCCAGAACCCGCGGTGTTCTTCGAAGCTGAGGTCGCGGCGCCGGCCGTTGTCGGGATCCTCGGCCCACAGGCGCCCGGTCGTCTCGGTCTTCATCACCGCACGGCGCAAGGTCACCCCGGTGGAGGTGAACGGTTCACCGGGCCGGGCCTGCTCGGCGGCGGCGAGCAGCCCGGCGGTACGGGTACGTTCGGCCGCCACCCAGGAGACCAGCGCCGGCAGCACCGGAAGCCGTTCGCGGGTGCGCGCGTCCATGCGGGACTTGCGGTGTGAGCGGTCCTTCTTGTGCGAGGCGTCGCTGGCGCTGACCGGGCAGCGCACCGCCCAGGGCCCCCATCGGGCCGGGTCGTCGTCGGCCCACTCGGCGATGTCGAGGTAGAAGGCTCGGACGGCGGTGAGCACGCTGCGCCCGTCCAATCGCGGCGAGGTCATCGTGACCTGTTCCCGGTCGGGTGTGGTTGTGGTGCGGGTACAGAACATCACCCGTTGCTTCCACGCCGCGGCGACATCGCGGGACAGTTGAAGCGAGTCGATACCGGGGTGGTGGGCCTCGAGATCGGCCCAGAACAGTTTGCCCAGCAGGTAGGCGTGGCGTTGCAGCGAGGAGAAGTCCATCGACGGTTGCCGTTCCCGTAGGTAGTCCACGAGCACGTCGCGCACGGGCCGACACACGATCCGGTAGCGGTCGATCAGCGCCTCGCAGCTGGGCTGTCCACGGCCGGAGAACATCTCGATCGCGGCGGGTGCATCGGGACCGAGGTCGCCATGCGCGCGCAGCAGTTGATAGAACAGCGGGCTGTTGAGATGTCTGGCGGTCGTAGGCCGGGTGCGGGCGACGGTAGCGAGCAGCTCGACGCAGTCGCCGACCCGCACCTGCTCGACTGGGCCGCCCTTGGCCGCCATGATGATCGCAACATTGGTCAGTGCCTGCTGCTGGCTCTGCAATCCGACCCGGCCGCTGCGACACAACGCGGTGAGCGCGGTGAATGCACCCGAGGGATCACGCGTGCGGGCCATCTCGACGGCAAGGTTGTGCCGCGCCGGCGCGGACCGCAGCAGCCAGTCCAGGCTGGGTCGGATCACATCGGCGCAGATCAGCACCAGCAGCCCGGGGCTCAGGTGCGGCGGCGGCTTCGCCGGGTCGGTGCCGACCAGCCGGCGCCAGTCCGGTTGATCCTCCGCGCCGCTGGCCCGCCACCGCTGCTGCCAGCTCTCGCCCGACCGTGCCCGCAGCCAGCCCAGCACGGCCAGCACCCCAAGCCGCCGGGTCTGCTGGCTGAGCCGGTTGTCCAACGCGAACGGCGCGGACAGCACCCGGGCGAGCACCTCGGAGCGGGTCGCCTCGGTCGCTGGCCACGTCGACGCGACCGGTCGCGGCGGAAACGACGCCGCCAGTTGCGCCCCGGTCGGGTTGGCCGATCCGGTCACCGCGGGCGCGGTATCGGCAGCTCGCGTCGACAGCACCTGCGAGTCGGCGGTCACGACCGGTCCTCGCCGAAGAGGATCGCCAGGCTCTCCGCGCGATAGCCCGCCACCGGCGGCGCGGCCGGGTCGCGGTCGCGTTGGCGGGCATGGAAGGCCAGCAGACCGGCGATCACGTCCTCGGTGACCGGGTTCAAGTAGCGCTGCGTGGTGGACAGATGAGCGTGACCCATCACCCACTGCACATCGGTCAGCGGCATCTGCGGGTCGCGAGCCATCCGATACGCCGCGGTATGCCGAAGATCGTGCAACGACCAGTTCGACCCCAACGCGGCGTTGGCGCGGGTAAACATCGCCCGGGCCGCGTCATAGCGCAGCGCCCGAAACGGGCGCCGCAACGTCCACCACAACGGCTCGTCCCGCCCGGCCGGCACCAGACCGGCCAGCTGCGCCTGATACAGCCGTAACCACACGAACGCGTCCGGTGCCGCCGGCAACGGCTGCAACGCGCGAGTTCCCTTGCGGATCACCGTGATCAGCTGCTGTCCAGGGTCGGCATCGGCGACCGTGGCGCCCAACAATTCCGAGGCCCGCGCCCCGGTCGAGACCCACAACGCGACCAGTGCCCGGTCACGGTGCGAACCCAGCTGCGCAAACAGCTGGTCGAACCTCTCGTCCGGGATGCACCGCGGCGCACGGGTCACCAGCTTCGGCCGGTACCGGCCACTGCGTTGCCCGGTGAAGGGCTCCATCGGGTTGTGGTGGGCATACGCGCGCCCGCCGCTGCGATGCCGAGACAGCGGGAACGGGTTGACCATCGGCCCGGTGCCCGCCTCCAGATGAAAGTCGTAGAACCCACGCAACACGGTCTCGCAATGCGCCACCGTCGCGGCCTCGTAGTGCTCACCCCGACCCGCCTTGCCGGTCACCGCGTTCACCCCCGGCGCCGGACGCGACCGACCCGATCGCGCGGGGTCATCGTCGGGGTGGCGCCAATGCGGCCGGGTCGGCTTTACCGCCACCTGCAGCCAGCGGCAGAAATCACGAGCCTCGACCCGAGTCGCCTGGTCCCAACCCACTCCGATCGCCCACAAGAACCGGAACCAGCGCAACAGATCCATCCCGTAGGACCGCTGCGTTGTCGCAGGCCGCCCACACGCCGCCAACTCGGCGAAGAACCCAGCGACCGGCACGACCACCGCGCCGTCACCATCAACAAGCCGATACGGCTCGAACAGCTCTCCGGTCGCCACCAGCGAACCCCGCCGCGGCACCACCAGCCCGGACAACTCCCGCGGCACATCCGCATCGCTGCTCACGAGCTGCGAACCTAGCCAGCCACGCCCGGCATCGCACGCACCCCCGCCGAGACAAGGCCGATAGTTCGGTCAACAGGTCGGTTTTGACCCGATCCCCCGACGGGCGCTGCAACTTCGAGGGCGCCGCCACCAAACACAGGATCCCGGCGGCGAGCAGCAGCCGCGCCAACCCGAACCCCGTCGGGCCGGCCTCATAGGTGACCGCCACCGGCCCCGGCAGACCACGAACCCATTCCAGGATCTCTTGGTGATTCGGGGACAACCGGCGCTCGAACACCTCGCCGGTCTCACCATCCAGGCCACACCCGACGACCGATCGTGCGTGCACATCCAACCCGACACTGATCCGAAAATTATGGTGAGTTGACCTCGTTGCGCACCAGGTGGTTTCAGGCCGCGGGAGTGAGCGTGACCGTGTAGCCGAGGGCTTCGAGTTGTCGAATGTGACTGCGCTTCTTGGCAGAAGAATCGACGTGTCGTTTGTAGTGATCGACGCCCAGATCCTGGTAGCGAGCGTCGGGATCTTTCAGCAGGTGCCAGATGATCACCAGGATGGAGCGCCCGACGGCGACCACTGCCCGGGGTTGACCGCGACGTCTGGCGATACGCCGATACCGCGCTGCCAAGAACGTGTTCGTTTTGCTGGTGCCCACAGCCGCCTCGCCCAAGACGCGCGCCAGATACGGGCTGCCGTGCCCCGACGACGCGCTGCGTTTGGTCTTGCCCGCCGAGGCACTGATACCCGGGGCGAACTTTGCCCACGAGCACAGATGCCCGGCGGTCGGAAACCGCGACATATCAACGCCGATCTCGGCGATGATCGCGGCCGCGGCGACCGGCCCGATGCCGGGGATCTCATCGAGACGAGCCGCCGCATCAGCGAACGGGGCCAGTTGCGTCTCGATCTGGACATCGACAGCGGCGATGTCGCCGTCGAGTGCCTCGATCCGCGACAACATCCGCGAGAGCAAAAACCCATGATGCTCGGCGAAATGCCCGTCGAAGGCCTGCTCGAGCCGATCGATCTTGCCGCGCATCCGCGCTCGTGCCAGTTGGGCCAGCACCTTCGGATCGCGCTCACCGGCCACCAGCGCGGCCAGCATCGCCCGCCCGGACACCCCGAAGATGTCAGAGGCCACCACCGACAGTTTGATGCACGCATCCTCCAGAAGCTTCTCGACCCGGTTCTTCTCCGCAGTGCGCGCGGCCACCAGATCGGTGCGATAGCGGGTCAGATCCCGCAACCGCCGGATCGGCCAGGGCGGCACGAAACTGCGCCGCAACATCTGGCGCTCAGCGACCTTGCACAACCACACCGCGTCCAGCACATCGGTCTTCGGTCGACCGGGCAGATGCTTGACGTCGCGGGCGTTGACCAGCCACGGGTCGAGCCCATGTGCCTCCAACAGGTAGAACACCGGCTTCCAGTACGATGACGTCGCCTCCATCACCACCCGCTCGATTCCCATCTCGACGAGGTGATTGGCCAGCTCGATGAGCGACTTCGACATCGTCGAATGCGTCGCCACCTCCTGCAACCGCCGTTTACCACCGGTCGGGGCCGGCACCCGTACGCAGCACACCAACTCTGCCTTTCCGATATCCAGGGCTGCCACCCTGGCAATGATCTGCTCCTCATCATGCGATTCGGCCAACATGAGCCGTCATCTCCTCACTGCCACTCACACCTGTTCATCTCCGGGCGTGGCCGCCTGCGGATGTCGCATCGGGACAACGATTCTGATCCTCGTGCTCGACCTAGCGGCAACAGTGAAGGGCCCAACGGCGACATCCGACGCCCGGCTCGATACACGGCCTCGCAGGACCACAGTGTTAGACGGCGTCTACAGGCGACCACCGCACAATTTTCATCGCCTAAGGGCGACCGACAGGTCAGAAAGGCTCGTACGATAATTCTTCACTGGGGCCTCCCACATCTTGTGGCTCTACCGGCCAGGACCACCCTGTCGGCAACCCACGCTCACATGTGAGCGAGGCCCCAGCCTGCTCATACCGTCTAACCACCACCCCAGGCACGTCTGGTGGCCACCACCGGGAAGATCTCGTGGCCACCAGCGGGCAGTTTTCATGGCCGTCACCGGGCAATTCCTCATGTCCCGTGACACTGTCCCGCGGAATCGCCGAGAAACAGTTGGCGATATCCCTTTCGATCACCCACCGCGACCCCCGCCACGATTCGTCAACGAGCACTTGCAGGGCATCGTGTGTTGAGCGTTTCGGGCGAAACCCGAAACTGCACGACAGGAAATCGGCTTCAAAGATCGGCTCGAGCACGATCTTGACCGCTGCCGCACCATGCGGTCACGCACCGAAGGAATCGACAGCGGACGCGTGTCGGACGATCCCGGTTTGGGGATCAAAACTCGCCGAGACGGCGACGGCTGCCACCGCCGGTTCCTCAGTTCGTCGGCCACCTCGTCAAGGAGACGCTCAACGCCGTACTCCTTCACGTCGGCCAGGCTGGTCCCGTCGATGCCCGGTGCACCGTTGTTGCGGTACACCATTACGCACGCGCGCCACAGGACGTCTCTGCGATAGACCTTGTCCCGCAACGCATGAATCCGTCGTCCCGGATCAGCCTTGGCCGACCGGTACAGCGAATGCTGTAAGGCACGGACCGGATCCACGACAGACCCCTTAGCGGCGGAACTAGCCACGACGGCACTCACCAGGCCCTCCTTACCCACATCACGCGCGAACAAAGCAGCGGCCCTTCCCTCACCGCAGGTTGGGTTGTCCTACGGCTCGACCAGTGCTAGGCCGCCTCCGACTCCCTCCCGGCACCCGCCCACTTCCCGGCTCCACACCGGTTATAGGACAAGCCTTTCCGCACCGCCTCGCAGGATGCTTCGGCCGGGGAGGGGCTCCCCAGTTCCCGTCGCCACCGTCTGAACGTTCCGCGCCCTTTTACGCCGGAGAGTCCTTCACGGCTGCACTTTCAGGATCTTCACCGCTTCATTGGCCTTCACCGTGAACCACCCGGCTCGGCTCTCCCTCAATGTCTAACGACGCGGCAGGCTTCGCTCCCGCTACAGACCGCTCAGTTGCTCCCCCCACAATGGGGCTTTCGACGCTGGGCTTCGACCCGACCCGTTTCCAGACCTAGCCGTCAGCCTGCTACCGGGCCTCCTGACAGCTACCCGGACCGGACTCACACCGGCAGGCGACGACGAGCTTCACATCAGGTCATAACCGCTGAGCGATTACCTCCTGACCACTGGGCGCACCGGCAGCAGTACTAGCGCTTCGCGCGTGCGCGACATCGACACCATCGACTCCGAACTGCGCTTGCGGCTCTGCGCCGTGCGGCTCGGGAGCGGGGTGGGCCACTGTCGTCGATCGACGTGGCGGATGCGCTGCTGGATGAACGCCGCGAGCTGACCGGACTTCCCCGCCTGACCAGATGCCTGGGTCATTACTAGATGGACCTACACGGATCAATCCCCGACCTCCGCGCAGTGCAGCCGGGTCTTGCCCATCAAAGCCAGCACCTCGTCTTTGTCTTTGGCCCGTCGGTCGTTGAAGGTTTCGATCATCCTCTCGATGAGCAAGTCAGAGAGCTGCCCAGCCCCAGTTCGGTCTCTGCACCAACGCAAGATGGGACCGCGACGACCGTGGTTTTGGAAGCGTGTTTCCAGTGCATAATAGTTTTTCCAGCGCATAGTAGGTGTTCGGTCGGGATTGGCCGGTAGAGTGGTCGCCTGATGCCGAGTTGGTGGCGGTTCATAGGAAGGTTCGTATGTCACGAATTGCTCAGCTGATCGAAGAGACGCTTCAGGGGCGTCCCCTCCAAGCATCGTTGCCGCTGCACCGACCCAGCCTTTTCGTCCCCGGACTGACGGATAAACCTTGGCACGATCCAAGCCAGTTTCCCTGGGTCAAACGTTTGGAGGACGCCGCGCCAGACATTCGGGACGAGGTCTTGAGGTTAAGGAACGACGGCGGCCAATTCCGCCCTTACGTAGAGCCGAGCCCGCCGAACGAGGCAGAGCGCGAATGGGGAGCGCAATATCTCCACGACAAGGGTGATTGGAACGTTTTCTATTTTTCAGTGTTGGGACGCGAGTTCGAGGCCAATCAAAGCGCATGTCCCGTCGCTGCGAAGGTGTTGAGCGAAATACCCCGCATCACCACGATGTCGTTTCATTCGGCCTTGGGCCCGCACTCTCACATTCCTCCGCACACTGGACCGACCAATGCATTTTTGAGAGTTCATCTCGGTCTGGTGATTCCCGAGAACTGCGCCATGCGGGTCGGCAGCGAAACCAGAGCGTGGCAGGAGGGCAAGTGCTCCATCTTCGACGATTCGTTCGAACATGAAGTGTGGAATCGCAGCGATGAAACCCGACTGATTCTAATTTTCTACATACTGCACCCAGACTTCAGCGATGCCGAGGTAGAGCAATTCGAGCAAGTGCGACAGATCGCTGCCCCTGATTTCGCGTGGCACACCTTGGTGGAGCAAATCCTGAGCGACCAACTCCGTGGCGAGGCGATACGACCTTCGCCCTATGTCGGTGGCGATCGCGACGTGTAGCCCGACTCGGATCAGCAGAAGAATAGATGGATTTCACTAGGGGTTCGAACTGTTCGAGCTCCCCGCGCTTTTGGGGTACGAGCATGGCAATCAGGTCGCCTTCATCGAATTCGACCCACACGCCGGGTTTGGTGGCTCTTCGTAATTCAGAGTGCATTAACGAGTTGGTGGAGTGCGCCGCTGTGGAGAAGTGAGCGCCAGCGGTAGTGGGTGGGGTTTCTGAATCCGAGGGCGTTGCGGCGTAGTGCTTCTAGGCGTCCGTTGATGGCTTCAGTGGGGCCGTTGGAGGCGTGGTGGTCGAAGAAGGCCAGGATGTCGTGGCGGCGTCTCCATAGGGTGCGGCCGAGTTGGCCGATCTCCTCCAATCCGGCGGGCACCCTGCGCCTTATCGAGTCGATCAGCTGGGTCATTGCGTTCTTGCCGCGCCGCCGATTCGGGTCGGCGTAGGCGGCGATGATCTTCTGGTAGATCAGCCAGGCCACTTTGATTTTCAACCCGCCAACACCGAAAACCGCAGATCAACGACCTACGGCTGCGGCAGCCGCAGAAAAGTGGCCCAAGTCAGGTCGCCGCCATCCGCAGGCTGCGCGAGGAAGACCCTAGCCATATCGCACTGGATCGAGCACCAAACCGGCTGGCGCATCAAGTAATTCGCGCGTATACCGCACGCCGCTGCCGCGCAGTGACGATCCAAGCCGGACACCACACCCTCACCGCCGCCGAACCCGTACCTGACGACCTCGCAGAAGCAGTCACCAAGATGCAAATTCTTTGCAAGTAGCACTACCATTCGCCGCCCGCTGCGTACAGCCGGTAAACGGCAAGGGCCAACCTAGCGGGACGGCCTCGGGATCGGGATCGGGGTTGTGACCGCGTCGTCGCGGTCCTCCTCCCTTAGCAGCAAGGACCGTACCAGCGGACGCGGTCCGTACGGCCGAAGCATTTGACTGGCCGGGCGCGGGCGCACTGTTTGCGGCCACCAGAACCAACGTCCGATCAGCGCGGCGATAGACGGTGTCATGAACGAGCGCACGACCAAGGTGTCGAACAACAGGCCCAGGCCGATGGTGGTACCGACCTGACCGATAATCCGCAAATCGCTGACCACCATCGAGGCCATAGTGAACGCGAACACCAGGCCCGCGTTCGTCACGACCTTACCGGTACCGCCCATTGCGCGGACGATACCGGTTTTTATACCGCCGGCTATTTCCTCTTTCATCCGGGATACCAGCAGCAAATTGTAGTCAGACCCCACCGCCAAAAGAATGATCACGGACATCGGAAGCACCATCCAGTGCAATTTGATGCCCAGAATATACTGCCAGATCAGCACCGACAGCCCAAACGATGCGCCCAACGAAAGTGCCACCGTACCCACGATAACCAGGGCGGCAATAAAGCTTCGCGTGATGATGAGCATGATGATGAAAATAAGGCAGAGCGCACCAACTCCCGCGATATATAGATCATATGTGGAGCCATCTCGGAAGTCCTTAAAGGTCGACGCGGTGCCGGCGATATAGATCTTGGAGTTTTCCAGAGGTGTCGTCTTGAGCGCCTCCTCGGCCGCCGCCCTTATCCGATCAATACGCGCTACGCCCTCGGGCGTCGCGGGATCGCCCCTATGCGAAATGACGAATCGAGCCGCTTTGCCATCCGGAGACAGGAAGGAATTCATCGCGCGCTGGAAGTCCGGGTTCTGGAAAACCTCCGGAGGCAGATAGAAGGAATCGTCGTTCTTGGCGGCGTCGAACGCCTGTCCCATGGCGGTGGCGTTCTGGCTCGTGTCGTCGATCTCGTCCAACATCCCGGACATAGTGCTGTGCATCTTCAGCGTCATCGCTCGCGCGGACTCCATGGTCGCGATCAGCCCCGGATAGAGCTCGAGTATCTGCGGCAGCAGCGCATCCATTTTGTCCAGATCCTTCACAAGTTCAAAAAGGTTATCGCTTTCCTCATCGACACCGTCGATTACCTCAAAAATCGACTTCAACGAAAAGCATATTGGGATATCGTAGCAGTGCTTCTCCCAGAAGAAGTAACTCCGAATTGGCCTCCAGAAGTCTTCAAAATCCGCCATGTGACCTCTTAACTCATCCACAACGGCAGCCATTTCTTTTGTCACGCCGATCGAATGGTGAGTAGTGGCGGTGAGCTGCGTCTGCAATTCGTACATGCGATGCATCACTGCGATCTGTCTGTCCATTAAGGCGGCTTGCTTGAGCATGTCATTAATGCGGGCTTTCATATATGTCATGTTCTGCAGCTGGCTCGCATTTTGCAAGCTGATCAGGAAAGGTATCGAAGTGTGTTCAATCGGCGTGCCCTCGGGCCGGGTTATGCCCTGCACCCGAGAAATCCCTGGAACCCGGAAAATTCCCTTGGCTAGTCTATGCAACACGAGAAAATCTGCCGGATTGCGCATATCGTGATTTGATTCGATCATCAGGATTTCAGGCATCATTCGCGATTGGGAGAAATGACGGTCAGCGGCCGCATAGCCCATATTGGCCGGAATGTCTTTAGGTATGTAGAGCCGGTCGTTGTAGCTCGTTTTGTAGCCCGGCAGCGTCACCAGACCGATCAGCGCAATTGCTACTGTCGTGATGAGAATGGGCGCGGGCCAGCGAACAATCGCCGTGCCGACCCGGCGCCATCGACGGAACCCGATCCTGCGCTTGGGGTCCAAAAGCCCGAAGCCACTTCCGACAGCCAGAACCGCCGGAACCAACGTCAGTGCGATCACGACCGCAACGAGCATGCCCACCGCGCACGGCACGCCTATGGTCTGGAAGATGGGCATCCGGGTAAAGCTCAGGCACAACATTGCTCCGGCGATTGTCAAACCGGAACCCAAGACAACGGGAGCGACCCCGCGATAGGTGGTGTAGTAGGCCGTTTCCGGGTGCTCGCCAGCCTGACGTGCCTCTTGATATCGACCGAAGAAGAATATCCCGTAATCGGTTCCCGCCGCCATCGCGAGGGCCACCAGCAAGTTGATCGCAAACGTCGATAGTGCAAGGAGATTGTTGTGGCCGAGAAACGCGACGATTCCCCGGGCCGCAAATAATTCGACTCCAACCGTGATCAACAACAGGACGACGGTGATGACCGAACGGTAGACCAGGAGCAGTACCGCGAAGATCATTACGGCGCCCATCAAGGTGATCTTCAGGACGGATCTGTCACCACTGCGCTGCATATCCGAAACGAGCGCTGCCGGCCCGGTGACATAGGCTTTGATACCGGGGGGCGGCGGTGTCCGGTTTATGATATTCCGTACCGCCGCCACGGAGTCCTGTCCCTGGGTCGTGCCTTGGTTGCCGGCCAGATTCACTTGCACATATACGGCTTTCCCATCGTCACTTTGCGCGCCGGCCGCCGTGAGTCGATCTCCCCACAAATCCTGCACATGCTCGACATGCTTCGGGTCGGCTCTTAAGTCGCGAACCAATCGGTCATAGTAGGCGTGAGCATCGTCCCCCAGCCGCTGCTGGCCCTCCAGCACGAGCATTGCGAAACTGTCGGAATCGGATTCTTTGAAGTCCTTGCCCATACGTTGCATGGCCTGCACCGCCGGCGCGTCTTGCGGGGCCAGTGGTACCGAATGCTCTCGGCCGACATGTTCCAGCGATGGAACTCCAAAAGTCACAAGCAGCGTCAGCGCCACGAGCGCCAAGATGATGGCTATCGAAAGCCTGCGGATGGTCCGGGCTACGAAAGGGGCGCGAGGGCGTTCGGTGCTCATGCAGCCTTCAATCGGCAGAAGATAAAGGCGGTCACTTCGTGCGAAATCGTTTCGGCTTTGACCACACCGTCCACCGCGATGCGGCAGCCAATACTGCCGCTATCGCCCTGCGCCACAATGTTCCCCACGGTTGCCCGCCTCGTCCTGAACTGGAAACTCGCCACTTACCGCGGTTCTCTCAGCGACGCACCTACCAAGGGACGCGGTTCTCTCAGCAACGCACGTACCAAGGGACGGGGTCCTGACGGCCGAAGCATTTGACTGGCGGGGCGGGGGCGCACGTGTAGCGGCCACCAGAACCAGCGGCCCAGCAGCGCGGCGATGGACGGCGTCATGAACGCGCGCACGACCAACGTGTCGAACAGCAGTCCCATACCGATCGTCGTGCCCACCTGAGCGAGGCTGCGCAGGTCGCTGACCAGCATGGACGCCATGGTGAACGCGAACACCAGGCCCGCGTTCGTCACGACCCTGCCGGTACCGCCCATCGCACGGATGATGCCCGTGTTTATTCCGGCGCCTATTTCCTCTTTCATCCGGGAGACCAGCAGCAAATTGTAGTCAGACCCCACCGCCAAAAGGACGATCACAGACATCGCGAGCACTACCCAGTGTATTTGTATGCCGAGAAGATCCTGCCAGACCAGCACGGACAGCCCGAAGGACGCGCCCAGCGAAAGCAATACCGTGCCTACGATAACCAGGGCGGCAACAAAACTTCGCGTCATGACCAGCATGATGATGAAAATAAGGCAGAGCGCAGCGACTCCCGCGATCATAAGATCGTATTTGGAGCCTTCCACCAGGTCTTTCACATACGCTGCGGTGCCGCCGAGGTAGATTTTGGCGTTTTCTAGCGGAGTCCCCTTGAGCGCCTCCTCGGCCGCAGTTTTCATCGCGTCGACCCGTTTAATGCCCTGGGGCGACGCGGGATTGTCCCTTAGTGTAATGAGCATACGGGCGGCCTTCCCGTCCGGTGACAGGAACACCTTCAGGAGTCGTTTGAAGTCCTCGTTCTTGAAAACGTCCGGAGGAAGGTAGAAAGAATCGTCGTTTTTGGATGTGTCAAAAGCCTTCCCCATGGCTGTCGAGTTTTCGCTATTCGCGTCCATCTGGTTGGTGATCCCGGACATGGTGCTATGCATGGTAAGCATCATGGTTCGCATGCCCTGCATGATCGCGATCATTTCCGGGAACTGGGTGAGCAGCTGCGGCATGATCACGTCGATCTGATCGAGGTCTTTGACGAGATCCACCAGCTTATCGGTAATCGCATCAACACCGTCGAGTGAATCAAATATGGATCTCAGCGACCAGCAGATGGGAATATCATAGCAGTGCTTTTCCCAATAGAAGTAACTGCGGACCGGCCTGAAGAAATCCTCGAAATCCGAAATGTGATCTCGCAAGTCGTTTGTGATCTCCTGCATCTCATGCGTTTTGCCAACCATGTCATGAGTCGTGCTCACGAGCTGTTGCATCAGGCCATACATTCGCTGCATTATGTTGATCGTTTCCGCCATCATGTCGGCCTGCTTGAGCAAGTCGTTCATGCGTTCCTTCTGGAACGGCAGATTTTGTAGCTGGCTGGCCTGTGACATGCTGAGCATAAAGGGTATCGACGTGTGCTGAAGCGGGGTTCCCTCGGGCCGTGTTATGGCCTGCACCCTGGAAATTCCGGGAACGGCGAGGACGCCCTTGGCGAGTTTGTTCAATACCAGCATGTCCGCCGGATTGCGCAGATCGTGATCGGCCTCAATCATCAGGACCTCGGGCGTCATCATTCGCGACTGAGGAAAATGTCGCTGTGCGGCCGCATACCCCAGCATGGCGGGGATACGTTTAGGGATAAAGTCCTGGTCGCTGTAGCTGGGTTTGTATCCCAGCAGCGTCAATAGCCCGATAAGCGAGACTGCTAACGTCACCATGAGAATGGGCGCGGGCCACCGAACGATCGCCGCGCCTATTCGCCGCCACCCGCCATAGTTGATTCTCCGCTTGGGCTCGAATAGCCCGAAGCGGCTTCCGACAGCAAGAACTGCCGGAACCAGCGTGAGCGCGACCGCGACCGCGACCAATATGCCCAGCGCGCCAGGGACGCCCAGGGGTTGAAAAAAGGGCAGCCGGGTAAAGCTGAGGCAGAAAATCGCTCCGGCGATCGTCAAACCTGAGGCCAAGACAACGCGCGCGACCCCGCGGTATGTGGTGTAGTAAGCCGTTTCCCGATTCTCGCCGGCCTGGCGCGCCTCTTGATACCGCCCTGTGAAGAATATCCCGTAGTCCGTTCCAGACGCGATCACGACGGTCACCACCAGATTAACAACGTAGGTAGTAAGACCAACCATCTGGTGCTCGCCGAGGAACGCGACGATTCCCCGGGCCACCTGCAATTCGATCCCGACCATCAGCAACAAAAGAATTACGGTGATAATCGAACGATAGACGAGGAGCAACATGGTGAAGATCACTGCGAGGCTAACCGCCATGACTAAAATGAGCGTTTTGTCGCCACTGTGGCTCAAATCAGCAACGATCGCCCCGGGGCCGGTGACGTACGCCTTGACCCCCGGCGGATCTGGCGTCCGCGCCACGATGTCCCGGACGGCTTCGACCGATTCGTTCCCCAAGGCCGAGGCCGGCATACCGGCGATGTTCACTTGCACATATGCGGCCTTACCATCGGCGCTTTGCGCAGCGGATGCCGTGAGTTGATCGCCCCAGAAATCCTGGACGTGCAGCACATGCTTGGGATCGTCTTTTAATTGACGAACCACACGATCGTAGTACTTATGAGCATCGTCGCCGAGGGGTTGCTGACCCTCCAAGACGACCATCACCACACTGCCGGCTTTGGGTTCCTGAAAGTTCTGCATCATGCGCGTCATCGCCTTGTACGACGGCGCATCTGTGGGACTCAGCGATACTGCATGCTCTTTCTCGACCTGCTCCAGTGAGGGGACGCCGACACTCACGATGACGGCCAGGGCCAACCACGCCAAGATGATCGGCACCGAAAATCGATGGATCATCCGCGCTGCGAATGGTGGCGTGGTGTGTTCGTTACCCATGTGTCCGTCCCTCATG
Organism: uncultured Actinomycetota bacterium; assembly: GCA_963784665.1. Taxonomy (GTDB): domain Bacteria; phylum Actinomycetota; class Actinomycetes; order Mycobacteriales; family Mycobacteriaceae; genus Mycobacterium. Next base: position 8,173 of record CAWASA010000005.1, on the reverse strand, counting down.
CGGCCTTCAGCAGGCAGAAGGTAAAGGCGTTCACCTCGTGCGTGATCCTCTCGGCTTTGACCACACCGTCCACCACTATGCGGCAGCCGATACTGTCGCTATCGCCCTGTGCCACGAGGTTCCCCACGACTGCCGCCCCGTTTGACGTCATATCCAACGACCACGGCAGGCTCGCTCCGTCAACATGCTGGGGGTCAGAATTGACGTCGAAATAGCTGATCATGGCCATGGTCCCTGGTGCTCCGAAGACCTCGTACTCTATGTGCTTGGGGTTGTAAGTTTTCGCCTCGCCGGTTCTGGTGTCGGCATACGAAAGGCGTTTCTCGGTGCCGAAGACGCCGTGCAATCGCGACACGGTAAATCCTCCAGCACCGATCACCACCAGGATGACCAGGGGAATCCACAGATGCCTCAGAACCCTGAAAATCGGAACTCCCCTCCACTCGTTTCCAGAGCCGGCGCCATGTCTGCCGCTCGTACGTGCAACTACAAATCGGCCGCGACGCGCCTGTCGGCGACACCTCGAATGAGGTTGGCGTCGCAGGCTAGCCGTGCGGCGGCGGTTACCTCAAACGTAGGGCGCCTCGGGGAGCGCGTCCCGATCTTGAAGAGTAAACCATGCCGGTGGCCTCCATGTCGGGGAGTTCGCAACACGATATTGGCGCGATATAGGATCGTAATGCATACCGCGTGCGTAAAGGCACGGTACCGTTGTCCCGCATCCACCGCGCGAGCCCGGTCCGATGGCGCCATCACGGGTCGCCGAGACGTTAGCCAGCAGTCTGGTTGCCGACCCGCTCTTCTGCGACCTGCTCGCCAACCTTCACCCGCACCTCGAGCACGAGGTGGATCTCGACAGGGTTGTCGGAATCAGGCGGACCAGCGCCGCTGCCGCGATGTCGCTCGCGGATGCGATCGAGCAGGCGTCGCCGGCGCTGGGGCGATCGGGCGCACTCGACGTCCTTCTTGCCGTCTACTCTTCGGCGGCTCCCTTATCCAGTTGCTATTCCGGCTGGTCGCCGCCGCCTACGAACGCCGCTGCAGTCGGAACCAACGGTGAACGATCAGCCGAAGCCAATTGCGAACGACCGGTCGACGAACCAGAGATAATGACCGATACCCCTGACGTCGCCTACGCGCACGACAACTGAAAGGCCAGAATCGGTGATGAAATTTGTGCTGTCCTGCTATGGAACTCGCGGCGATATTGAGCCTTCCGTCGCTGTCGGCCGTGAACTGCTGCGCAGAGGGCACGACGTGCGCATCGGAGTCCCGCCCGACCTGGTTGGCTTTGCCGAGGCGGCTGGGCTTGCGACGGTCGCCCATGGGCTGGATACCCAGGTGTGGCTGGACATGTACCGCAACTTCTGGACGTCTTCCTTCCGCAAGTTCTGGAGGATCCCGGATCTGATCAGGTCGTGGCGCGAACTTATGGAGTTCAGTGACCAGTGCTGGGCGGAGATGAACACGACGCTGACGTCGCTTGCGGACGGGGCCGACCTGCTAATCGCCGGCATGGGTTTCGAGCAGTCCGCTGCCAACGTCGCGGAGTATTACGACATTCCCTTGGCCACGCTGCATTACATCCCGATCCGGGCCAACGGCCAGCTCGTTCCGATCCTGCCGTCGCCGTTGGCCCGCTCCGCAATGACGGTGTACGAGTGGCTGTATTGGGAGGGCCTGAGGAAGAAGCCGGAGGATGCGCAGCGCCGTGAACTGGGCTTACCGAAGGCAACAGGTCTCTCGTCGCGACGAATCGCCGAACGCGGATCGCTGGAAATCCAGGCCTACGACGAGGTTTGCTTCCCCGGGCTGGCAGCCGAATGGGGGAAATGGAATGGCCAACGGCCCTTTGTCGGCACGCTGACGATGGAGTTGACGACGGATGCCGATGATGACGTCGCGTCGTGGATTGCCGCCGGAACACCGCCGATTTGCTTCGGCTTTGGCAGCATGCCGGTCGCATCTGCGGCCGACACGGTCGCCATGATCGGCGCGGCCTGCGCGCAGTTAGGGGAGCGGGCGTTGGTTTGCGCCGGCTCCAGTGACTTCAGCGACGTCCCCCATTTCGACCATGTCAAGGTGGTAGGCGCGGTGAATTACGCGGCGGTCTTTCCGGCCTGCCGCGCGGTCGTCCACCACGGTGGCGCGGGCACCACGGCCGCGAGCCTGCGCGCCGGAGTCCCCACGTTGATCCTCTCAATGGACCCCAATCAGATGTTCTGGGGAGCTCGGGTCAAACGATTGAAGGTGGGCACCGCCCGGCGCATTTCGGACACTAGCCTTGAATCGCTGGTCGCGGACCTGGGTCGGATCCTCGCACCGCAATACGTCACCCGAGCCCGCGAGCTCGCCACCCGGATGACCAAACCCGCCGAAAGCGTTGCCAACACCGCCGATCTCCTGGAAAATTTCGCCCGCTCGAGGCGTGTTGGCTGATCGGCGGACGTCGGCCGTCGGGTGATCAATGCCTGGCCACATCTGCAAGATGCCGAGACCCTCGTCACAGCGCATCGGCGTCGCTGCGACGCCGTGCGGACCGACTAGTCTGCTGCCCAACGCGCTCACGCTCGGCCGCACGCGGTGCCGGATCGGCCAACGCCGGCACCATAGCGTCCGTCGCACCAGCGCGAGTATCTGTGACCGGCGCATCGGAAACCGTTGCCGGGCAATCCTCCTCGGCTCTCACCTCTTTCTCGACCTCGCGTTCGACCGCGATCTCCGGTTCCGGCAGGAGGTGAGCATCAGCACCTGTCGGGGCGCCAGGCTCTTCGGTGTCGGTGTCCCGAGCGCGTTGCGGATGCTACTCTCGGACACGCCGGTGGTGGCAGCGATGGCGTGGTAGGACGAGTCTTCCTCGCGCAGCCTGCGGATGGCGGCGACCCCTTGTCAGCTACCTGACGTCGCCGGCGAAGACGCAAGCCGTGGTAATGCAGCTGAGATTGGTTACGCGCTGACCGCCGGCCGATCTTCGTCGTCGTCCTTGGTGTGGACGACGTGTGGATGATTACGAAAGCCTGGGCAAGGTTGGAGCTGGGCGATTAGAGTCGGTGCAATCAGGGTGCAATCAGTTGGGAGGAAGCCACAAATGAATAAGCTGTCGTTGACCAAGCTGGCTGTCGCGGTTGGTGGTCTGGCATTGTCGTTGACCGCTGGGGCCGGGGTCGCGTCCGCAGATCCCGATCTGGGTCCGATCGTCAACACAACCTGCAGTTACGAGCAGTTCGTGGCGGCATTGAACGCGCAAAACCCGACGGCTGCCTCGGCATTCAACGCATCGCCGAAGATGCAGTCCGGTTTGCGTCAGTTCCTCGCCGCACCACCGAATCAACGCCAAACGATGGCCCAGCAGATGGCGACCGCGCCAGCGAATCGGCCGTATTTTGGAATTGTCCAAAAGGCCTTCAACACCTGCAACAACTACTGAGCGGATTGGGCACGAGCTTCTTGCTTTCGCCCATCCCGATGTCAGGCTCCCAGCACTGCGGTGAGTCGATCTCCCGGAACGGGATGCCGCCTCATGCCTTGCCCGAAGCAGTACATCCGCGCTTATCGCACAACCGCCACAGCCTGGCAGTGGAGGCCACCGGCCCGAACACGTGCTCGCGATCGGCCCAGAACTGAGCGACCCCCTCCACCGCTACTCTTACCTCGTGAGAAGTCTCATTACCCCTTGCAAGACAGGCACTTTCGCTAACTCGAAGCCCGTATTACAGCGGGTTTCGCAAAACCTAGGCTAGTAGTTCGCGCGCGAGGTCGTCTGGCATCCGTTTCTGCTGGTGTGGCGCGACAACACGTTGATGATCACGACGACGGGGCAATCCCCCGGGACGAGACGCCTCCTCAATCCCTGGCGGAGCAGCATATCGGTAAGAGAACTCCGCGTTTTGCAGCGCGCAGTAGAGCGCACCGCTTTGCACGCCGGTTTGACTGCGGGCTAAGCCTTGCGTCGCCGTGTTGACTCGTCGAAGCCCTGGGTGGCACACGGGAACGCAGGTCAGCCCCAGCCCGCAACGGCTCCCGGCTCGCTGTACGGCGCCCCGAACTCGGTCACCGGCTGGAAGCCGCGTTCACGGGCTTTCGCGGCGGCCTTGCGGATCAGCGCGTAGATTCCGACGAACGCGGCATGATCTGTCATCACAAACGGTGACAGCAGCCGGTTGTGCACCAACGCGAAAGCCACTCCGTCCGCAGGGTCGGCCCAGCCGACTGAGCCGCCCATTCCGACATGGCCGAAGCCCGGCATCAAGTTACCGATGGGCAGGCTGTGGTAGCCCAGGTGGAAAGCCAACGGCACGAACAGGTTTCGATCCGGCCGCAGGCTGCGTCGACCGGTCAGGCCCGCAACCAGTTCACGGGACAGGAACCGGGTGCCGTCGATCTCGCCGCCGTTGGCGATCGCCCCGTACATCCGTGCCAGCGCGCGGGCCGTCACTACCCCGTTCGCTGCCGGCATCTCGGCGTCGAGCAGCGGAATCTGGCCTTGGACGGCAGCAATGACGCCCTTGAAGTACATGGACCGGAATCCGCCGGACAGCTGATTGGCGACCTTGCAGGTCACATCGTTGATGACCTGATTGGCCACGATGTTCTGCGGCATGATGATCTCGGCGACCCGCGTCGGTGATCCGGCCGGCGGTCGGCCCAGGTGCATGCCGTCAGTGCCCAATGGCTCAGCGAGCTCCTCACGGATCAGCGCACGCATACCTTTTCCGGTCACGGCGCGAGCCAGCCCGGACATCAGCCAGCCGAAGGTCAGCGCATGGTATGCCGGTTTGCCCAGCAGCCGTCCCGGAGGCGCCGCGGCTAGCCGTTCTTCCATCACGACGTGATCCAGCAAGTCTTCCTTCGTGGCGCCCCGCAGACCCGACAGGCCGGCGTGGTGTCTCATCACCTCGCGCACGGTGAGGCCCGCCTTGCCGTTGGCTGCGAACTCCGGCCAGTACTCGGCAACCGGAGCGTCGTAGTCGATCAGCCCCCGGTCAGCGAGCCGGTGGATGACCGTGGCGGCCATTCCCTTGGTTGCCGAGAACACCATCGCGGCGGTGTCCGCCGACCACGGCCGGTGGCCGCCCCGGTCGGCCCAACCTGTCCATACGTCGATGACGGGTTGGCCGTCGAGATACACCGCCAGCGCCCCACCGCCGAACCGGCGCGCGGGGAACATGGTGGCAAAGCTACGAACGACGCAACCAAAGTGTGAGTCCGCCGCGCCGGACACACGATGACCTGCGTCAGGGGCATCGTGGGGAGGGACCGCACGGCGATCGACTCGGGTGTCAACCTTCACGCTTTTGAATTTACTTGGATTTCACACAGGCCAAAGGGCAAACAATGATTAATTTACCTTTCCGTTAGCCTGACGCGGCCTTCAATATTTGCTGGGCCGCCATCGCGGGGGTCAACTCCCCTGCCTTGACCTGGCGTTCGACGTCGGCGCGGATCTTGGGCACGTTTGGGTTGGACAGCACCCGGTCCAAGAACCGTGTCACGCACCATCTGCCAGGTCCACGCAACCTGCTGGGCGGCGTCTCGCAAGGCAAATAGGCATGTACGTATTTTATGTACCGGTATGGTACCGTATTACGGTACAGGGCACTGAGGGGAAGGACCGCAATGAGCATCAGCGCGAGCGAGGCCAGGCAGCGGTTGTTTCCGCTCCTCGAACAAGTCAACACGGATCACCAGCCCGTGCGCATCACCTCCAAAGCCGGGGATGCGGTACTCATGTCTGCCGACGACTACGACTCGTGGCAAGAGACTGTCTACCTGCTGCGCTCACCGGAAAACGCCAGGCGACTGATGGAAGCGGTTGCCCGGGACAAGGCCGGGCACTCTGCAGTCACCAAGTCCATAGACGAGCTGCGGGAGATGGCCGGCGGCGAGGAGTGAGAAGCATCCACTTCGATCCTGACGCCTGGGAGGACTTCCTATTCTGGCTGGCCACCGACCGTAAGGCCGCCCGCCGGATCACTCGGCTGATCGCAGAGATCCAACGCAATCCGTTCAGCGGTATCGGCAAACCGGAACCACTCGAGGGTGAGCTATCAGGATACTGGTCCCGCCGGATCGACGACGAACATCGGCTGGTGTACCGAGCAGACGAAGACGAAGTCAAAATTGTCAAGGCCCGATACCACTACTAAATCCGGCGCGTCAGGCGCTTGAGCGCATAGCCAAGCAGTCGCTTCCAGTCCGGTCTGACCAACTCGGCAAGTAACCGGCTCCGGCCTTGGGCGAGTGGAACTTCGGGGACGACGGACGGGGACGACTTCTCCGACGGCTGGAAGCCGCCGGCTTCTTCTCATGCCGCTCGGGCGTGAAGGGCCAGTCCAGCCCGTAGGATGTTGCGCGCGGCATGTTCGTCTGCTTGGGCGCGATGACCGCATCGTTGGCAGACGAAGTCCGCTTGGGTGACGCGGTTTTCGGCGGCCGCGTACCCGCATTTTTCGCAGCCGTCCGAGGTGTGCCGGGGGTCGACCTCAATCCAGATACGCCCAGCATCTTCCGCTTTGGCGCGCAGAATCGAGACGAAGCCACCCCAGCCAGCGTCCCCGATACTCCTATTAAGCCCGGACTTCGCCCGGGCGCCGTTGGGCAAAAACTGCCCCGGGTTTTCTTCATCTGCGACGGGCTTCGCCCGCCGCAGCATGTTGGCGATCCGTAAATCCTCCACCACCACCAGGTCATACCGTTCAACGAGGGCGCGGGCCTGTTTGTGGTGAAAGTCCTTACGCTGGTTGGCGATCTTACGATGCCGCGCCGCGACGGTTTCCCGTCGGCATTGGCGGTTCTTAGAACCGCGCTTAGCGCGGGTTAGCCGCTGCTGCGCTGCGGCTAACCGATCCGCCGCAACACGGCCCCAGCGGGGATTGTCGACGTGCTCACCGTCACTGGTGGTGGCAAAACTCGCGATACCGACATCGATGCCGGCCTGGCAGCCGGTCGCCGGCAGCGGATTCGCCGGGACATCATCACAGGACAACACCAGCACCCAGCGACGTCCCTGCCGCGTGATCTGGATCGTCTTCACCCGACCCACAACCTGGCGGTGCAGATCAACCTTGACCTGGCCGATTCCCTGCAGATACACCCGCTTGGCCTCGGGCAGCCAGCGCGCACCGTCACCGTCTTTGGGCCACTCCACGCTGTCGAACCGGGCCTTGCCCTTAAACCGTGGATAGCCCGGCTTGACACCAGGTTTAGCGGTCTTGACCCGCCGGAAAAACCCGGCGAACGCCTTATTCAACCGGCGCAGCGTAGTCTGTTGGCTTGAGAACGACCACCGCCACATCCGGGCGCGCCTCCCGGACCTGGGTTAGCTGCGCCGACTGATCCCCGTAATTGATACGGGTCTTGCTGTGCGCCCACGCATCCCGCCGCTCTTGAAGCGCCGCGTTATACAACTCGCGGTGCGATTCCACACACGCCTCCAACGCGATGTGCTGACGTGCTGTCGGCCGCAACCGAAACACATACGCGCGCCTCATGACGCCATCACCGCGTCCCACTGATGCTCGATGTAGCGGCGCACCGTCGACTCCGAAACATAGCCGACTGAGGCGGCGAAATACGACGGCGACCACAACACCTTCGCCCGGTTGCGCAGGTACGGGAACTCGTGGCGCAACACTCGCGCGGTGCGTCCCTTGAACGCTCGCACCACCGCCGCTGGCGCGTCGGTCGGCCCCACCCGCACGAACAGATGCACGTGATCGGGCATCACTTCCTTGGCCACAATCTGCCAGCTGCGCTCGTCTGAGATCTGCTCGAGCAGCTCGCCGCAGCGGGCCGCTACGCGGCCACCCAGAATCCGACGCCGGTACTTCGGGCACCACACCAGGTGCAGCCCCAGCGACGACACCCCGCCAGGTGTACGGCGAAACCGGCGCTGCGACATACCACGCACCTTACGAAACGAAACCGACAAACCGCCGGATCCCACACTGTTCGCCTGGCCCGATTCCCCCAACGGCTACAGCCGCCGGTCCCCTCGGGCCGCACTGATGGCGCCCAAGGAGTTTCATGGCGCGGCCGTCGCCTGCCGGGGACCCCAACGCTGGGAAAGGGCCACTGGGCGGCACGGCCGGCCTCTGAGCCTCCCACTCGATTTCACAGCCCACGGGCAAACAGCAATTAACTTACCTATCCGTCGTCAGCCGCCGCCGCCGCC
>CAWASA010000004.1:0-640888 GCA_963784665.1 uncultured Actinomycetota bacterium | reverse complement strand
GAAAGCTCGGGCCACGCCTAGGGCACGCGGGGGCTCGCTACCCGCGAAGCGTGTGTGTCACAAGTAACCTATTGGGATGCCTGTGCAACGTGTGGTTCGTGTGATTGCCACGACGCTGACGGTCACGGTAGTTCTAGGCACCGGGATCGCGTGGAGCAATGTCCGGTCCTTCGAAGACGGCATCTTTCACATGTCCGCGCCCTCGCTGGGTAAAGGCGGTGACGACGGCGCGATCGACATCTTGCTGGTCGGCCTCGACAGCCGCACCGATGCGCACGGCAACCCCCTGTCCGCCGAGGAACTGGCGACGCTGCGGGCCGGCGACGAAGAAGCCACCAACACCGACACCATCATCCTGGTCCGGATCCCCAACAACGGGAAGTCGGCGACCGCGATCTCGATTCCGCGCGACTCCTACGTCGCGGCCCCCGGCCTGGGCAAGACGAAGATCAACGGCGTCTACGGCGAAACCAGAGAAGCCAAGCGCGTCAGCCTGGTCAAAGCCGGTGACTCCGCCGAGGACGCCGCGGCACGGGGCACCGAGGCCGGCCGCGAGGCCCTGATCAAGACCGTCGCCGACCTCACCGGCGTCACCGTCGATCACTACGCCGAGATCGGGCTGCTCGGTTTCTCGTTGATCAGCGACGCGCTCGGCGGCGTGGACGTCTGCCTCAAAGAACCGGTGTTCGAACCACTTTCGGGCGCCGACTTTCCGGCCGGCCCGCAAAGACTCGATGGCCCCCAGGCGCTCAGCTTCGTCCGCCAGCGCCATGAACTGCCACGCGGTGACCTGGACCGGGTGGTGCGCCAGCAGGTGGTGATGGCCTCACTGGCCCATCGGGTCATCTCCGGCCACACGCTGTCCAGCCCCACCACGCTGAATCGACTGGAATCCGCCGTCCAGCGCTCAGTGGTGCTCTCCTCCGGCTGGAACATCATGGATTTCGTACAGCAATTGCAAAAGCTGGCCGGCGGTAACGTTGCCTTCGCCACCATTCCGGTGCTCGACGGGGCCGGCTGGAGCGACGACGGCATGCAAAGCGTGGTGCGGGTGGATCCGCATCAGGTTGCCGACTGGGTCGGTGGACTGCTGCACGACCAGGATCAGGGCAAGACCGAGGAATTGGCTTACACACCGGCCAAGACCACCGCCAGCGTCGTCAACGACACCGATATCAACGGACTGGCCGCATCGGTGTCAGAAGTGTTGAGCTCCAAAGGATTTACTGCCGGCACGGTCGGCAACAACGACGGCGGCCACGTCAAGGCCAGCCAAGTGCGGGCCGCCAAGACCGACGACCTGGGCGCACAACAGGTCTCCAAGGAACTGGGCGGGTTGCCGGTCGTCGCCGACGCATCGGTAGCGCCGGGATCGGTGCGTGTGGTGCTGGGCAACGACTACAACGGCCCGGGTTCCGGGCTTTCCGGCGGCGCCTCAATGATGCCCGCCCGGGTGTCCAACGCTGGTTCTGCCACCGACCCGAACGTTCCCGCGCCGTCGCCGATCCTGACCGCTGGTTCCGACAAGCCCGAGTGCATCAACTGAGCACGCTCTCCGGGGCGATCCTGGATCCGATGCTGCGGTCCGACCCGGTCGGCCCGCGCATCACCTACTACGACGATGCCACCGGCGAGCGCATCGAATTGTCAGCGGTGACATTGGCCAACTGGGCCGCCAAGACCGGCAACCTGTTACGCGACGAGCTGGGCGCCGGGCCGGCCAGCCGGGTTGCGATTTTGCTGCCGGCGCATTGGCAGACGGCGGCGGTTTTATTCGGAGTGTGGTGGATTGGCGCGCAAGCGGTGCTCGGGTCGGCGGGCCCAGCCGACCCACTTACGGACCTAGCACTCTGCACCGCCGAGCGCCTGGGCGAGGCCGACACCCTAGTCGAGCCCGGCGGCGAGGTGGCGGTGCTGTCGCTGGATCCCTTCGGCCGCCCGGCACCCGACCTGCCCGTCGGTGTCACCGACTACGCCACCGCGGTGCGGGTGCACGGCGACCAGATCGTTCCCGAACGCCATCCGGGCCCGGCGCTGGCCGGCCGATCAGTCGACGAGGTCCTGGCCGACTGTCAAAATTCCTCGGCGGCAAGGGGTTTGACCTCGAGCGATCGGGTGCTTTCCAGCGCGTCGTGGTCCGGACCCGCCGAGCTGGTGGACGGTCTGCTGGCGATCATGGCCGTCGGCGCTTCGCTGGTGCAGGTGGCCAATCCCGATCCGTTGATGCTGCCGCGCAGGATCGAGACCGAAAAAGTCACCCGGGTTCTGTGAGTCGGGCGGCCCGGCGGCCGGGCACCGTGATTCATATTGATATCGCAATATTTAGATGTTAACGTCGGCAGGACTTGAACAAAAAGTGTCAGAGGAAGGGTTTTGGTGATGGTGCACGGACTGTTCGGGAGGGCGGCCGCCTGGGTGGCAACCGGGGTGGCCGGCGCGGCCGCTTACGACCTGCTGCGCAAAGCCGCGGCGAAGGCACCGCTGCACCAGACTGCGGTATCGGCCGCTGAACTCGGCTTGCGCGGCACCCGCAGGGCGGAGAAGGCCGCCGAGTCGGCGCGGCTGAGGCTCGCCGATGTGATGGCCGAAGCCCGCGAGCGCATCGGCGAGGAGGCGCCCACCCCGTCGGTGGGCGACACCCACGATCACGATCACTGATCGCTGATCGTAACATGAGCCTCGCGATCGTTGAAGACTCCGCCACTGCCGAAGCGCCTGCCCTAGAAGTACTTTCGGATGCGGCCGGCCGCATGCGGGTTTCGGTCGGTTGGGTGTGCTCCAACACGCGGCGGGCCGTCGCGGTCGAGGAAGCCGTAGCCAAACAGACGGCGTACGCGCCGTGCACGCCTACCCGCGCACCGGATCGGTGGTCGTCTGGTATTCACCGCGGCGCTGCGACCGCCCCGAGGTACTGGCGGCGATCAACGATGCCGAACACGTTGCCGCCGAACTGATTCCGGCGCGCTCGCCGCATTCGTCGGAGATCCGCAACTCCGATGTGCTGCGCATGGTCATCGGCGGCTCTGCCCTAAGCCTGCTCGGCGTGCGCCGCTCCGTGTTCGCCCAACCACCGCTGCTCGGCCCGAGCGGCCGGCTGGTCACCACCGGTGTCACGATCTTCACCGGCTACCCGTTCCTGCGCGGCGCGCTGCGCTCGCTGCGATCCGGCAGGGCCGGCACCGATGCGCTGGTCTCGGCCGCCACCGTGGCAAGCCTGATCCTGCGCGAGAACGTGGTCGCGCTCACCGTGCTGTGGCTGCTCAATATCGGTGAGTACCTACAAGATCTGACGTTACGACGGACCCGGCGGGCCATCTCCGAGCTGCTGCGCGGCAGCCAGGACACGGCATGGATTCGGCTGCCTACGGCCCCGGCGCCAGAACCGAAATCCAGGTGCCGATCGACAGCGTCGAGATCGGCGACGAGGTGGTGGTCCACGACCACGTCGCCATCCCGGTCGACGGTGAAGTCGTCGACGGCGAAGCCATTGTCGACCAGTCCGCGATCACCGGTGAAAACCTCCCGGTCAGCGTCGGCGTGGGGCACGCGTGCATGCCGGTTCGGTCGTGGTGCGCGGGCGCCTCGTGGTGCGCGCCCACGCCGTCGGCAACCAAACCGCCATCGGCCGCATCATCAGCCGCGTCGAGGAGGCCCAGCACGACCGGGCGCCCATCCAGACGGTCGGCGAAAACTTCTCCCGCCGTTTCGTTCCCACCTCGTTCATCGTTTCGGCGATCACGCTGGCGATCACCGGCGATGTCCGGCGTGCGATGACCATGCTGTTGGTCGCCTGCCCCTGCGCGGTGGGTTTGGCCACCCCGACCGCGATCAGCGCGGCGATCGGCAACGGCGCGCGCCGCGGCATCCTGATCAAGGGCGGATCCCACCTCGAGCAGGCGGGCCGGGTCGACGCGATCGTGTTCGACAAGACCGGGACGTTGACCGTCGGACGCCCGGTGGTCACGAACATCGTTGCAATGCACAAGGATTGGCAGCCTGAGGAGGTGCTAGCCTATGCGGCCAGCTCGGAGATCCACTCCCGGCATCCGCTGGCCGAAGCGGTGATCCGCTCCACCGAGGAACGCCACATCAGCATCCCGCCGCACGAGGAGTGCGAGGTACTGGTCGGCCTGGGCATGCGGACCTGGGCCGATGGCCGCACCCTGCTGCTGGGTAGCCCGTCGCTGCTGCGGGCCGAGAAAGTCAAGGTGTCGAAAAAGGCCAAGGAGTGGGTCGACAAGCTGCGGCGCCAGGCCGAGACCCCGCTACTGCTGGCGGTAGACGGAACGCTAGTCGGCCTGATCAGCCTGCGCGACGAAGTGCGGCCCGAGGCCGCTGAGGTGCTGGAGAAGTTGCGTGCCAACGGCATTCGCCGCATCGTGATGCTGACCGGCGACCACCCGGAGATCGCCGAGGTAGTCGCCGGCGAGCTCGGGATCGACGAGTGGCGCGCCGAGGTCATGCCCGAGGACAAGCTCGCGGTGGTGCGCGAGCTGCAGGGCGACGGCTACGTCGTCGGCATGGTCGGCGACGGCATCAACGACGCCCCCGCGCTGGCCGCCGCCGACATCGGAATCGCCATGGGGCTGGCCGGCACCGACGTCGCCGTCGAGACCGCCGACGTGGCGCTGGCCAATGACGACCTGCATCGCCTGCTCGACGTTCGCGACCTCGGCGCCCGGGCGGTCGACGTCATCCGCGAGAACTACGGCATGTCCATCGCCGTCAACGCCGCCGGGCTGATCATCGGCGCGGGCGGGGCGCTGTCTCCGGTGCTGGCCGCGATCCTGCACAACGCGTCGTCAGTGGCGGTGGTGGCCAATAGCTCGCGGCTGATCCGCTACCGGCTGGACTAAGCCCGCGCGTCAACACGCACAGGTGTGGCCGCGCCACGATCGGATGCCTTGCCAGACCGCGACGGCGGCGACGGCAAGGCCGATCGCGGGGTCAAGCCACCACCCGCCGGCGAAGGCGGCGGTGATGGCAAGGCCGACCAGCACCCCGGCGGCCTGGGCGGCGCACAGGTAGTTCTGAGTGCCCTCACCCTCGGTGGCCGCCGAGCCCAGCCGCGCGCCCAGTTTGTGGTTGGCCCAGCCGAGCATCGGCATCAGGAGCAAGGCGACCGCGGTCAACCCGATGCCGATCACCGAGGTCTGGGCATGGTGCTCGTCAGTCAGATCCTGGATGGATTCGGCAGCAATGTAGGGGGCGGTCAGCCAAAACGACACCGCAACGCCGCGCTGTGCGCGCGACTCGGCGGTCTCGGACAGCGTGCGGGCGCCGCTGAAGCGCCACGCCACCATCGCGCTGGCCAGCGCCTCGGAACCGCCGCCAAGCGCCCATCCGGTCAGTGCGATGGATCCGACCGCCAGGCCCTGCCACAGTCCCACGGCGCCCTCGACGAGCAGCACGGACAGGCTCACCCAGGCCAACACGCGCGCCCACCGGGCGCTGGTCTGCCACCCGGCGTCCGGTACGAACGGCGCGGGGTGCGCCAACTCGGCAATCGAGGTCATGCTCTCCATCCGGCGATGGTAGAGGCAGCGCGGCACGATCAGATGCGTCGACACCCTGCCGTGATAAGTCCGTGTCAAAGCCCTTGACTGCCAACAGTGAACGCTTGCGCGGTAGGGAGTTATCGGATGACGCTTACCGGCCCTTGTTCTCGTCGGTTTCGATGAGGCCCATAGCGGTACGACGTGCCGCGTCGATCGCCGCTGCCCTGGATTCGCCCTCGTCGGTCATTCCTCGCGAGATCGTGAGCGCTCCGACCATCAACGCCACAATGCTCCACGCCCGCCGTGCCCGATCGGACTCGTCGCCCTCGAGCAGGCTGGCAATGCGCTGGGCAAGCGTGCTGATCTTGCGCTCGTAGGCTTGCTTGACTGATGGTTGCGCTCGCGAAACGTCAGCGCTGAGGGCAGGCATCACGCAGCCTTCGGCCGGATCCGCGCTGTGATCGACGCTGATGTACTCCTCGACAAAGCTCCGCAGGCGGGATCGCCCCTCGGCGCAGGTCACCGCATCGGTATCAGAAACGAACGGCTCGCCGACGAAGGCGTCGATGACGGCCTCGAGCATCGCTTCCTTGGTCGCGAAATTCGAGTAGAACGCACCCGAGGTCACACCCGCCGAGGCGGCAAGGCCATCCACCCCGATCCCCTTGAAGCCAGACGTTTTCAACGAGCGCGCCCCGGCGTGGACGAGTGCCTCGCGTGCTTTGGCCTTTTGGTCCGGTGGATACCTCGTCATCGGAACCCCTAACTCGCGTATTGACGCCCACCGTACCATAGGATAGCGTTCGTTATATAACGATCGCTATCCTATGGATCGTCCGTCTCGACCACCTCACCACCACGAAAGGCGCAACCCATGGCAAGCAAACAGGCAGTCGAATTCGCGAACTTCTTCGCCGACCTCAGCCAACGATCCGCCAACCCCAACTTCGACCTGTCGACGGTCCGCGACGTCGTCGAGACCATGCATCTGGCCACGAAAGAGCCCGAAGGGGTCAGCTATGCCGAGGTCGACGCCGACGGGGTCGAGGCGCTGTGGTGCATTCCGGCCGGCAGCGACTCGGACACAGTTCTGCTGCACAACCACATGGGTGGCAGCGTGCTCACCTCGATGCATTCCGACCGCAAGGCCGCCGCGCACCTCGCGAAAGCCGCCGGCGCGCGCTCGCTCGTACTGAACTTCCGGCGCTCCCCGGAGCACAAATATCCCGCGCAGGTCGACGACGTCGAAACCGCATACCAGTGGCTGCTCGAGCAGGGGTATCAGCCCCACAACATTGCCAGCGTCGGGCATTCGATCGGCGGCTACCTCGCCGTCAACCTCGCGCTGAGACTGCGTGATCGCGGCGCCGCACTTCCCGGCGCCATCCTGTCGATCTCGCCCTTTTGCGATCCCACGCTGTCGGGTGAGTCGATCGAAACCAACGCTGACCGGGACAAGCTGCTCTCGCGTGGGTTGCTGGAGTTCTTCCGGTCCTGCTGGCTCGAGGGAACCGGCGTGGAGTTCAGCGACCCGCAGGTGAATCTGCTCAACGCTGACCTGTCCGGCCTGCCCCCGATCGCGGTGTTCTACGGCGAAGATGAACTGTTCGTCAGCGAGGCAGTCGAATTCGGGATCCGCGCGCAGCGAGCCGGTAATGATGTCATCGTGCGCCCGGTTGCAGCCGGTCAGCACTCCTTCATCATGGGCGCAGGGCGGGTGCCCGAAGTAGATGAGGCGATCACCGCGATGGGCGGCTGGCTGCGCTCGAAACTTCGAATCGACGCTGCCGTTTCCTAGCCAACAGCAGGAGTTGGGGGGTCACCCCCGGAGTCACTGACCACCGGTCCGGCGCCGGGGTCTGGTAACCCGACCCTGGTCTTCGACCGGTTGGCTGTTCAGCAAGCGTTTGAGCACCTTCCCGCCCGCGTTGCGGGGCAGCGCATCGACGAACAGCACATCGCGAGGAACCTTGAAGCGCGCCAACCGATTCCGGACGTAGTCTCTGACATCGCGCTCGGTCAGCGATCCGCCCGGTCGCACCACGATGTAGGCGCGCAGACGCTGCCCGAACTCCTCGTCGCTGACGCCGACGACCGCGACTTCGAGGATGTCGGGATGGTGCGCGAGCGCCTCTTCGACCTCACCCGGATACACGTTCTCGCCGCCGGAGACGATCATCTCGTCGTCACGCCCGTCGATTAACAGCCTGCCGGCCTCATCGAAATGACCGACGTCGCCGGTGGACATCAGGCCCTGGACCGACTCCTTCGTGCCACCACCGGTGTATCCCTCGAAGGCCAGCACGTTGCCGACGAAAATTCGCCCCGGCGTTCCGGGGGGAGCCTCGTGCCGGTCGTCGGTGAAAATCTTGACGACCGACCCAGGCACGACTCCCCCGACGCATCCCGGCTCGACGGCCAGATCGGCGGGCGTGGCGATGGTGGCGTAAGCGACCTCGGTGGATCCGTACATGTTGTAGACCACGGGTCCCAGCGCCTGGCTCGCGCGGGTGGCCAGCGCGGCGCCGAGCTGGGATCCGCCGACGAACACGATGCGCAATGCCGACAAATCGCGCTCGGCGATCGCTTGGAGGCCCAGATCGAGAATGCGCCGCAACATGATCGGCACGACGATCATGGCGCTGGCCCGATGTGCGGCCACGCTGTCCAAGGCCTGCTCGGGATCGAAATGGCGGCGTAGCACCAGCGTCGAGCCCAGCACCATCGCGAACATCGCGTGGCTGAAACCCATCGAATGAAACAGCGGGACACAGCATTCGGTGACTTCTCGGCAGCGAAACGGCGCCTTGCCGAGCAGGCCGCCGACCGGTATCAGTGAGTAGGGCTCCGAGCGCGCGGCACCCTTGGGGACTCCGGTCGTCCCGCTGGTCGAAATGACGATCTTGGGCCGGCCACCGGAGCTGGGCGGCGGGCGCCTGTCACCACGCTCGATCAGCGCATCGAGGGTGTCGGAAGCGGGCGTTTGCGTCTGCGTTGACGTCCAAGCCCGAATCCGGCCCAGCCTCGGGTGGACTTCGGCGACGACGGCGCTGTACTCGTCGTCGTACACGAGGAGGTCGACGCGTTCGCGGGCCACCATGCCGGCGAGTTGCGTGCCGCCGAAGCCGGTGTTGAGCAGCAGGACACCTGCACCGCATTTGCCGGCCGCGTAAACGGCTTCCAGGAAACCTCGGTGGTTACCCGCCAAGATGGCGACGCTGGCACCCGGGCCAAGCCCGCGCCGGCGCCACTCGTTCGCCAACGCGTTCGTCCGCTTGTCCAGATCGCCTGACAAATCCCGACATCGTCTGCACTGTGCTCGTCACACGTCGATGCTGCCGCGAGTTCCGGCCATAGATAAGGGCGCAACGCCACCACCGGCAGGGGTCTTTGGTCACCGTGGGCAGTCGATACCCGTGCCCCGGGATGAGCCGGAGCGCTTGTAGTTATTCTGGCTAACCAGTAGATCGGAAGGGACTATCTCGATGGCGCGCACCGACAACGACACCTGGGACCTGGCGACCAGTGTGGGAGCCACCGCCACCATGGTGGCCGCCGGACGAGCCCGGGCCACGCGCGATGCGCTCATCGACGATCCGTTCGCCGAGCCGCTGGTGCGCGCCGTGGGCGTTGACTTCTTCACCCGGTGGGCCGTCGGCGAACTCGATTCCGCTGACGTCGACGTTCCCGGCGCCCCGTGGGGCATGCAACGCATGACCGACATGCTGGCCGCCCGGACGCGGTATATCGACGCGTTCTTCTCCCAGGCCCAGGAAGACGGGAAGGCCGCGGGCATCCGGCAGGTGGTCCTCTTGGCCGCCGGTCTCGACGCGCGCGCATACCGGCTGCCCTGGGCGGCGGGCACCACGGTCTTCGAGATCGACCAGCCGCAAGTCATCGAATTCAAGACCACCACCGTTGCCGGGCTCGGCGCCCAGCCCACGGCCGAGGTGCGGCCCGTCCCGATCGACTTGCGCCACGATTGGCCCTCAGCTCTGCGGCAGGCCGGGTTCGACACAGGGCGGCCCGCCGCCTGGGCCGCTGAGGGCCTGCTCGGCTTCCTGCCGGCCGACGCCCAGGATCGGTTGCTGGACAACATCACCGCGCTCAGCGCCGACGGCAGCCGGCTGGTGGCCGAAGTCTTTCTGAATTCGGGCGCCAATCAGCAGGCTTTGAACACCGCCGGCCAGAAGTGGCGCGAGAACGGTCTCGACGTCGAGCTCGACAATCTGGGCTTCCCCGGCGAGCGCAACGACGTCGCGACGTACCTGGAAGACCGCGGCTGGCAGCCGGTGCGCACACCACTGAATCAACTTTTGGCCGACAACGGGTTACCGCTGCAGCCCGACGACCCCGATGCGCCCTTTGGCAGGAACTACTACTGCACCGCGGTGCTGCACAAGCCGGGTTAGAGGAAGGCCCTACATGTCAGACAGCAAGTCCGCCAAGCCACTTGACGGATTCCGGGTACTCGATTTCACCCAGAACGTCGCCGGACCGCTGGCTGGACAGGTGCTGGCCGACCTGGGTGCCGAGGTCATCAAGGTCGAGGCGCCCGGCGGCGAGGCGGCCCGGCATATCACCGCGGTCCTTCCCGGACGCCCACCGCTGGCCACATATTTCCTGCCGAACAATCGCGGCAAGAAGTCGGTGACGGTGGACTTGACCACCGACGAAGGCAAGCAGCAGATACTGCGGCTCGCCGACACCGCCGACGTCGTGCTGGAAGGGTTTCGCCCCGGGGTCATGGAGCGCATGGGGTTGGGCCCCGACGATTTGCGGTCACGTAACCCCAAACTCATCTACGCACGCCTTTCGGCCTACGGCGGCAACGGCCCGCACGGCAGCAGGCCGGGCGTCGACCTGATGGTCGCCGCCGAGGCGGGCATGACGACCGGGATGCCCACGCCGGACGGCAAACCGCAGATCATCCCGTTCCAACTGGTCGACAACGCCAGCGGTCACGTGCTGGCCCAGGCCGTGCTGGCCGCGCTGCTCAACCGCGAGCGCCACGGGGTCGCCGACGTCGTCCGGGTCGCGATGTATGACGTCGCGGTTGGGCTGCAGGCCAACCAGCTGACCATGCACCTGAACCGCGATAGCGGCGATCGCCCCAAACCCGAGTCCGCCCCGAAAGCCAAGCGCCGTAAGGGCGTTGGTTTCGCCACCCAACCATCGGATGCGTTCCGGGCCGCCGACGGGTACCTGGTGATCAGCGCGTATGTGCCCAAGCACTGGGCGAAGCTGTGTGAGATCATCGGCCGGCCCGATCTGCTCGACGACGAGCGGTTCATCGACCAGCGCGCACGGGCGCTCAATTATCCCGAGTTGACCGAGGAACTCGAGTCGGCGCTGGCGGCCAAGACCGCCTCGGAATGGGTTGAGCTGCTGCAAGAAGGCGGTCTGATGGCCTGTCTTGCCTACACCTGGAAGCAGGTGGTCGACACCCCGCTGTTCGCCGAGAACGAGCTTGCCCTGCACGTCGGCAGCGGTGCCGATGCGATCACGGTGATCCGCACACCGGCGCGCTACTCGAACTTCGACGCGGTGGCCACCGATCCCCCGCCGAGCCCGGGACAGCACAACGACATGTTGCTCACCGCACCGGAAACGGCTTCTGAGTACTAGGCGCCGTCAGACGCTCGGCAGACGCACCACCTGAACGAAGAACTCGTCGATTTGCCGGACCGCTTTCATACCACCCCGAATGGTTGCCGTGGGAGATCCTATGCGGTGCGGTCGAGCTTTCGGAAAAAAACCGCGGGAAATGATCAGCGCAACAGCGCCCGCGACATCACCACGCGCTGAATCTGATTGGTGCCCTCGTAGATCTGGGTGATCTTGGCGTCGCGCATAAACCGCTCGACGGGGAAGTCGGTGGTATAGCCGGCGCCGCCGAACAGTTGCACGGCCGCCTCCGTCACGTCCATGGCGGTGTCGGAGGCGAAGCACTTCGCGGCCGCGGAGATGAATCCGAGATTCGGCTCGCCGCGTTCGGCGCGGGCGGCGGCGGTGTAGACCATCAGCCGGGCCGCTTCGACTTTCATCGCCATGTCGGCCAGCTCGAACTGCACACCCTGAAACTCAGAGATCGACTTGCCGAACTGCTTGCGGTCCTTGGTGTAGGCGATGGCAGCGTCCACCGCGCCCTGCGCGATGCCCACGGCCTGCGCACCGACAGTGGGGCGGGTGTGGTCGAGGGTCTGCAGTGCGGTTTTGAACCCGGTGCCAGGTTCGCCGATGATCCGATCGCCCGGGATGCGGCAGTTCTCGAAGTACAACTCGGCGGTGGGCGAACCCTTGATGCCCATCTTCTTTTCCTTCGGCCCGACGACGAACCCCTCATCGTCCTTGTGCACCATGAACGCTGAGATGCCGCCTGAGCCCTTGTCCGGATCGGTCACCGCCATCACGGTGTACCAAGTCGACTTGCCGCCGTTGGTGACCCAGCACTTCGTGCCGTTGAGAATCCAGTCAGCCCCGTCGGCCTTGGCCCGGGTCCGCATCGACGCCGCGTCACTGCCGGCTTCGCGCTCGCTCAATGCATAGGAGGCCATCGCCCCCTCAGCGGCCAGGGACGGCAACACCTGCTTCTTCAGCTCCTCCGAACCCCGCAGGATCAGGCCCATGGTGCCCAGCTTGTTGACTGCGGGGATCAACGAGGCAGACGCGTCGACGCGCGCCACTTCTTCGATCACGATGCAAGCGGCTACCGAGTCCGCGCCCTGACCGCCGTACTCCTCGGGAATGTGGACGGCGTTGAAACCGGAGGCATTCAGCGCCGAAAGCGCCTCCTCGGGAAACCGAGCTTTCTCGTCCACGTCGGCGGCATGCGGCGCGATCTCCTTTTCCGCCAACGCGCGGATCGCCGCCCGCAATTCATTGTGTTCCTCGGGCAATTGGAACAGATCGAACGACGGGTTTCCGGCCCATCCAGCCATCTCTCGGCCTCCTTGCGCGCTGCCGGACTGCCCGGCTACTCGCCGGTAACTTTACCCTGGCGCTGTTGCAGCGCTTCATCCTTGGCCCGCACGCTCTCGGCCAGCCGGGCCTGGAACTCGGCGACCCGGGCCCGCAGCGCTGGGTCGGCGGACCCGAGAATGCGCACGGCCAGCAAGCCGGCGTTGCGCCCGCCACCGATCGACACCGTGGCCACCGGGACACCCACCGGCATCTGCACGATCGACAGCAGGGAGTCGAGGCCGTCCAGCCGCGCCAGCGGCACCGGTACCCCGATCACCGGTAGCGGCGTCGCGGAGGCGACCATCCCGGGCAGGTGGGCGGCGCCGCCGGCACCGGCGATGATCACCTCGATGCCGCGGTCGGCCGCGCCGCGGGCATAGTCGAGCATCGCCGCGGGGGTGCGATGCGCCGAGACCACCCGAACCTCGGTCGGTATGTCGAACTCCGCCAGCGCCTCGACGGCTTCGGCCATCACCGACCAGTCGCTGTCGCTGCCCATGATCACCGCGACCCGCGGCTGTTTAGTCATGTGGATCCCATCCGTCCGCCCACTGCCCGTATGACAACCAGTGTGCCGCCAGCCCGGCGCGTTCCCGCAGCCCTGCCAGGTCCGCCATATCGGTGCCGAGAAAGTTGACGTGGCCGACCTTGCGGCCGGGCCGTTCCTGTTTGCCGTAGAGGTGAACCCGGGCGTCGGGCATCCGCGCAAACAAGTGATGTAACCGCTCGTCGACAGTAATTGCCGGTTGCTGCCGGGCGCCCAGGACGTTGGCCATCACGGTCACCGGTGCGGTGGCACCGGTGTCGCCGAGCGGATAGTCCAGCACCGCGCGCAGATGCTGTTCGAACTGGCTGGTGCGGGCCCCGTCCATGGTCCAGTGTCCGGAGTTGTGCGGCCGCATCGCGAGCTCGTTGACGAGCAGAACACCCTCGGTGGTCTCGAACAGTTCGACCGCGAACACACCGACGACACCGAGTTCGGCGGCCAAGCGCAACGCCAGCTGCTGCGCGGCGGCGGCCAGCTCGTCGGGCAGCTCCGGCGCGGGCGCGATGACCTGCACGCAGATCCCGTCTCGTTGCACCGTCTCGACGACCGGCCACGCCGCACCCTGGCCGAACGGGGAGCGCGCCACCAGCGCCGCCAGCTCGCGGCGCAGTTGCACTCGCTCCTCGACCAACACCGGCACCCCATCAGCCAGGTATTTGCCGGCGATCTCCCGGGCGTGCGTGCGGTCGCGCGCCATCTGCACGCCCCGGCCGTCGTAGCCCCCACGGACCGCTTTGACCACGACCGCGGCATCTTCGGAAGCGTCCAAGCGTCGCGCGAAGGCGTCCAGCTCGTCGATGCTCTGGATGCCCGCATAGCGGGGCACCGGCGCGCCCAACGCCTCCAGCCGCCGCCGCATGACGAGCTTGTCCTGAGCATGCACCAGAGCCTGCGGCGGTGGTGCCACGTTGACGCCTTCGGCTACCAGCTTGTCCAGCAGCTCCGTCGGGACATGCTCGTGGTCGAACGTCAGCACGTCGGCTCCGGCCGCAACCCGGCGCAGGTCTTCGAGGTCGGTGTGCGAGCCGATCACCACGTCGGGGGTGACCTGCGCGGCCGGTTCGTCGGCGGCGGTGGCCAGCACCCGCAGCGTCTGCCCCAGCGCGATCGCGGCCTGGTGGGTCATCCGGGCAAGTTGACCGCCGCCGACCATTGCAACTAGTGGGGCGACGACGGAAGCGGGGTCCGGAGGGCGCGTACTCGGCACGGCCATCATGGTGTCATGGCGCCTGGCGGCGTGTTGACCGGCAGTGACACCCAATCGTTATGTACCATTTTGCGTCGATTTTGCGTCCGTCCGTACACTGACGACTTGTGTCCTTAGCCGATGCCGCAATCGGGCGCTTGCCCAGGGTTCTTCAGCCCTATTTGCTGCGCCACCATGAACTGATCAAATTCGCCATCGTCGGCGGCACCACGTTCATCATCGACTCGGCAATTTTCTACACCCTGAAGCTGACAATTCTCGAAACCAAGCCGGTAACCGCGAAGGTCATCGCCGGCATCGTCGCGGTCATCGCGTCCTACGTGTTGAACCGGGAGTGGAGCTTCCGCGATCGCGGCGGCCGCGAGCGCCACCACGAGGCGCTGCTGTTTTTCGCGTTCAGCGGCGTGGGGGTGCTGCTGAGCATGGCGCCGCTGTGGTTCTCCAGCTACGTCCTGCAGCTGCGGGAGCCGATGGTGTCACTGACCGCGGAAAACATCGCCGACTTCATCTCGGCCTACATCGTCGGCAACTTGATGCAGATGGCGTTCCGCTTCTGGGCGTTCCGGCGCTGGGTGTTTCCCGACGAGTTCGCCCGCAACCCCGACAAGGCGCTGGAGTCCGCCCTCACCGCCGGCGGCATCGCCGAAGTCTTCGAGGACGAGATCGAGGGCGGCAACGTCACGCTGCTGCGCTCCTGGCGTAACCGGCGCAACCGGCTGGCTCAGCTGGGTGACTCCTCGGAACCCAGGGTGTCGAAAACCTCGTGATACAGCAGCGCGTGCACCTCACGCAGGCGCGGAATGTTGTAGAACTCCAACGGGTCTTGTGACGCCGACTCGATAATCAGCGTCCCGGTGCGAAACATCCGCTCGGTAAGCCGGTCCCGGAATTCCACACTGTTGATCCGCGCCAGCGGGATGTCGATCCCGGTGCGGGTCAGTACCCCGTGCCGAAACATCACCCGCCGGTTCGTCACGACGAAATGTGTGGTCAGCCAGCTCAGGAATGGCCACAGCGTCAGCCAGCCGACGATCACCAACCAAATTCCCCAGATGACGCCGTAGATGATGTTCTTGGCCAGCTGCTCCCAATGCGTCGAGTTGAGGTACCCGGACCCGAACGCCGCCAGTGCGGTCGTCAGGATGAGAACCACGACGGGCCAGATCAACCGCTTCCAGTGCGGGTGACGGTGCACGATAACTTGCTCGCCGGCGGCCAGGACATTATCGGGATAGCTCATGTCGCCGACATTAGCTGCGGTAAGCCGCGGGCCCGCGCGGATCTAGCGCAAATGCACCACGTCGCCGGCCGAGACCACGACGGTCTGCCCGCCGGCCCCCTCTGTTTCCAGGCACAACCTTCCCTGGTCATCGATGCCGCTCGCGGTCCCGACGAGTTCCTTACCGCCGGGCAGGTGGGCGCGCACGCGGGCGCCGATGGTCAGGCTGCGCGCCCGGTAGTCGGCCGCCAGCGCCCAGTCGGCTCCGCGCGCCGCCCGCCACGCCACGATTCGCCTCCCGAGCTCTCGCAACAGCACACAGAGCAGCTGCCCACGATCGGGCGCCGCCACGCCCAGATCGAGCAGCGAGGTCGCCCCGTCCACTCCCTCCGGAGTTTGAGTCACGTTGAGTCCCAACCCGATCACCACCACCGGCCGCGCCACCTCGGCGAGGATGCCCGCCAGCTTGCCTCTGGAATCGGGGGCGCCGGCCAACACGTCGTTCGGCCACTTGAGACCCACGTCGAACCCGGTCACTTCAAGCAGGGGGGCCACCGCGTCGACCACTGCCACTCCGGCGGCCAGCGGCAGCCAGCCCCACCCGGCCGTCGGGACGTCGACGACGCTGACCCCGACCGACATCATGATCTGTGCTCGCGGGCTAGCCGACCAGCTGCGTCCGTGACGCCCGCGACCGGCGGTCTGGTGCTCGGCAATCAGTACGGCTCCGGCAACATCGGTCCCCGCCGCCGCTCGCGCCAGCAGGTCGGCATTGGTGGAGCCGGTCTGCTCGACGACGTCGAGTTGGCGCCAACCCAGTCCGGTGCCGATCAGCTCGGCGCGCAGCGCGGCCTCGTCCAGCGGTGCCCGAAGCGAATCGCGGTCCGTCACTCATTTCTCCTAAGTCAAGCCCAGCCTAAACACCGGCACAGGGGCTGCCGATAACATCGGATCCCATGACGAGCGTTACCGACCACACTGCAGAGCCGGCCGCCGAGCACACCATCGACATCCATACCACCGCAGGCAAGCTGGCCGAGCTGCACAAGCGGAGAGAAGAGTCGCTGCATCCCGTCGGTGAGGCCGCCGTCGAGAAGGTGCACGCCAAGGGCAAGCTGACCGCTCGCGAGCGCATCTATGCGCTGCTGGACGAGGAATCGTTCGTCGAACTGGACGCGCTGGCCCGCCACCGCAGCACCAACTTCGGCCTCGGCGAAAACCGCCCACTGGGCGACGGCGTGGTCACGGGCTACGGCACCATCGACGGCCGCGACGTGTGCATCTTCAGCCAGGACGCCACGGTGTTCGGCGGCAGTCTCGGTGAGGTGTACGGCGAGAAGATCGTCAAGGTCCAGGAACTGGCGATCAAGACCGGCCGCCCGCTCATCGGCATCAACGACGGTGCGGGCGCGCGTATCCAGGAGGGCGTCGTCTCGCTGGGCCTGTACAGCCGCATCTTCCGCAACAACATCCTGGCCTCCGGCGTCATCCCGCAAATCTCGCTGATCATGGGCGCGGCCGCGGGTGGACACGTCTACTCCCCCGCGTTGACCGACTTCGTGGTGATGGTCGACCAGACCAGCCAGATGTTCATCACCGGACCCGATGTCATCAAGACCGTCACCGGCGAAGACGTCACCATGGAAGAACTCGGCGGCGCCCACACCCACATGGCCAAGTCCGGTACCGCGCACTACGTCGCAACGGGCGAGCGGGACGCCTTCGACTGGGTCCGCGAACTGTTGAGCTACCTGCCGCCCAACAACTTCACCGACGCGCCGCGCTACGCCGAGCCCGCACCCGAAGGCGCCATCGAGGACAACCTCACCGCCGAGGACATCGAGTTGGACACGCTGATCCCCGACTCGGCCAACCAGCCGTACGACATGCACGAGGTGATCACCCGCATCCTCGACGAGGACGAGTTCCTGGAGATCCAGAACGGTTACGCCCAGAACATCGTGGTCGGGTTCGGTCGTATCGACGGCCGGCCGGTCGGGATCGTGGCCAACCAGCCGACGCACTTCGCCGGCTGCCTGGACATCGACGCGTCGGAGAAGGCGGCCCGGTTCGTGCGGACCTGCGACTGCTTCAACATCCCGATCGTCATGCTGGTGGACGTTCCGGGCTTCCTGCCGGGCACCGGCCAGGAATACAACGGCATCATCCGGCGCGGCGCCAAGCTGCTGTTCGCCTACGGCGAGGCCACCGTCCCCAAGATCACCGTCATCACCCGCAAGGCCTACGGCGGCGCTTACTGCGTGATGGGGTCCAAAGACATGGGCTGCGACGTCAACCTGGCCTGGCCGACCGCGCAGATCGCGGTGATGGGTGCCTCCGGCGCCGTCGGCTTCGTCTACCGCCAGCAGCTGAAGGAAGCCGCCGAGGACGGCCAGGATGTTGATGCGCTTCGCTTACAGCTGCAGCAAGAGTATGAGGACACGCTGGTCAACCCCTACGTCGCCGCCGAGCGCGGATACGTCGACGCAGTGATCCCGCCGTCGCACACCCGCGGCTACATCGGCACCGCGCTGCGGCTGCTGGAACGAAAGATCTCACACCTGCCGCCCAAGAAGCACGGGAACATCCCGCTATGACCGAGGACGCAGTGGCCGAGGACGCAGCGACCGACGACGCGCAGCGGGCGCACGAGCCGCACATCCAGATACTCAAGGGACAACCCACCAACGCTGAGGTGGCCGCGCTGGTCGCCGTGCTGGGCAGCGCCGGCCGTGCGCCCGAACCGGAACAACCCGAGCGCACGCGCTGGGGCCTTCCGGTCGACAGGCTGCGTTACGCGATGTCCAACTACCAGCGAATCACCCTGCAGCAACGGATACACATGCAGCAATGACCCGGGTGGTGCTGGGCTCGGCCTCTCCCGGCCGGCTCAAAGTGCTGCGCCAGGCCGGGATCGATCCGCTGGTCAGGGTATCCGGCGTCGACGAGGATCTGATCACCACGCGTCTGGGGCCCGACGCTTCGCCCGCTGAGGTCGTGTGCGCCCTCGCGGCGGCGAAGGCCGAACAGGTCGCCGGCAAGCTTGATCGCGCCGTCGCGGCGGATTGCGTTGTCATTGGCTGTGATTCGATGCTCTACATCGACGACCGGCTTTGCGGTAAGCCCGGATCGGCCGATGCCGCCTTGAGTCACTGGCGGCTGATCGGCGGCCGGTCCGGGAAGCTGCGCACCGGGCACTGCCTGCTGCGCCTGCGCGACGGCGCGGTCACCCACCGAGAAGTGCAATCAGCTTGTACTACAGTGCATTTCGCTGAACCAGCGGACGCGGATCTGCAGGCTTACGTCGCCAATGGCGAACCACTGCAGGTGGCAGGAGGTTTCACCCTTGACGGGCTGGGCGGCTGGTTCGTCGACGGGATCGACGGCGATCCCTCAAACGTGATCGGCGTGAGCCTGCCGCTGCTGCGGTTGCTGTTGCGGCGGGTTGGGCTGTCGGTGGCCGCGCTGTGGGCGGGAAACGCGGGCGAATGACGCCCCAATCATCCTCGAAACATAATCCCCTGCGACCCGGCCGTGTCGTCGCACACGTTTAAGTGTCGCGGCATGGCAGCTGCGGCGGCCCCCCTTTCGCCCCTGGCGGTAGGCTCGGGCTGTGTCGTTACCCCCCGATCCAAGCCCCTCTCTCGCGGCCTACGCCCACCCCGAACGGCTGGTCACCGCCGACTGGCTGTCTGCCCACCAGGGCGCTCCCGGTCTGGTGATCGTCGAATCCGACGAGGATGTTTTGCTCTACGACGTCGGTCATATTCCCGGCGCGGTCAAGATCGACTGGCACACCGACCTCAACGACCAGAGGGTCCGCGACTACATCAACGGCGAGCAGTTCGCCGACTTGATGGACCGCAAGGGCATCGCCCGCGATGACACCGTGGTGATCTACGGCGACAAAAGCAATTGGTGGGCGGCCTATGCACTATGGGTCTTCACGTTGTTCGGCCACGCCGATGTACGCCTGCTCAACGGCGGGCGTGACCTATGGCTGGCCGAACGCCGGGAGACAACCCTGGACGTCCCGACCAACACGTCAACCGGCTATCCCGTCGTCGCGCGCAACGACGAGCCCATCCGTGCATTCAAGGACGACGTGCTCGCCATCCTGGGCAGCCAGCCGCTGATCGACGTGCGTTCACCCGACGAGTACACCGGCAAGCGCACACACATGCCCGATTACCCCGAGGAAGGCGTGCTGCGCGGCGGCCACATCCCCACCGCCCGGTCGATTCCGTGGAGCAAGGCGGTCGACGACAGCGGGCGGTTCCGCAGCCGCGAGGAGCTCGAAGAGCTCTACGGCTTCCTCGACCCGGACGACAAGACCGTCGTCTACTGCCGCATCGGTGAGCGATCCAGCCACACCTGGTTCGTGCTCACGCATTTGCTGGGCAAGCCCGGAGTGCGCAACTACGACGGATCGTGGACCGAGTGGGGCAACACCGTACGCGTGCCGATCGTTGCGGGCGAAGGCCCGGGAGCCGTACCTACCCAATGACTCTGCCCGCGCCGCTGGCCGAGGTGGTGTCCGACTTCGCCGAAGTCCAGGGCCAGGACAAGCTCAAGCTGCTCCTGGAATTCGCCGACGAGCTGCCTGCGCTCCCTGCCGAGTTGGAAGAACAGGCCATGGAGCCGGTGCCGGAGTGCCAGACCCCGCTGTTCCTCCACGTCGACGCCAGCGACCCCAACCGGGTGCGGTTGCACTTCAGCGCGCCCGCCGAAGCACCCACCACCCGGGGGTTCGCGTCGATCCTGGCCGCCGGCCTTGACGAACAACCCGCCGCCGAAATCCTGGCCGTGCCCGAAGATTTCTACACCGATCTTGGTCTGGCCGCTCTGATCAGCCCGCTGCGGTTGCGCGGCATGTCGGCGATGCTTGCCCGCATCAAGCGCCGATTGCGCGAGTCCAACTGAAAGCGCGGACCGCCTCATCGGCCTGACGGCGCGGCGCTTAGACTTCCCCCGAGTTGTAAGAAACTCTCTTAAAGACGCCCGCAGAGAAAATGTCTGCAGATATGCCAACAGGAGGCGCAGTGGCTAGTCACGCCAGCTCGAGGATCTCCAAGGTGCTCGTCGCCAACCGCGGCGAGATCGCTGTCCGGGTGATCCGCGCGGCCCGCGATGCGGGCTTGCCCAGCGTCGCGGTGTACGCCGAGCCCGACGCCGAGGCGCCGCACGTGGGTCTGGCCGACGAGGCGTTCGCTCTGGGCGGTCAAACGTCCGCGGAGTCCTACCTGGACTTCGGCAAGCTCCTCGACGCGGCGGCGAAATCGGGCGCCAACGCCATCCACCCCGGCTACGGCTTCCTGTCGGAGAACGCCAACTTCGCCCAGGCCGTCATCGACGCCGGTCTGATCTGGATCGGGCCCAGCCCGCAGTCAATCCGCGACCTCGGCGACAAGGTCACCGCCCGTCATATCGCCGCACGCGCGCAGGCCCCACTGGTGCCCGGCACCCCCGACCCGGTCAGGGACGCCGACGAGGTGGTGGCCTTCGCCGAGGAGTACGGCCTGCCGATTGCGATCAAGGCCGCCCACGGCGGTGGCGGCAAGGGCATGAAGGTGGCGCGCACTGTCGAGGAGATTCCCGAGCTGTACGAGTCGGCCGTCCGCGAGGCCACGGCCGCGTTCGGCCGCGGTGAGTGTTTCGTGGAGCGCTACCTCGACAAGCCGCGCCACGTCGAGGCGCAGGTGATCGCCGACCAGCACGGCAACGTCGTCGTCGCGGGTACGCGCGACTGCTCGCTGCAGCGCCGTTACCAGAAGCTGGTCGAGGAGGCGCCCGCGCCGTTCCTGACCGACTTTCAGCGCAAGGAGATTCACGATTCGGCCAAGCGGATCTGCAAAGAGGCGCACTACCACGGCGCCGGAACCGTCGAATACCTCGTCGGTCAGGACGGCCTGATCTCGTTCCTGGAGGTCAACACCCGCCTCCAGGTCGAACACCCGGTCACCGAGGAAACAGCGGGCATCGATCTGGTGTTGCAGCAGTTCAAGATCGCCAACGGCGAGAAGCTGGACCTGAGCGAGGACCCAGCTCCCCGCGGGCACGCCATCGAATTCCGGATCAACGGGGAAGACGCCGGTCGTGGCTTCCTGCCCGCCCCTGGTCCGGTGACCAAGTTCCACCCGCCGACCGGTCCGGGTGTGCGGCTGGACTCCGGTGTGGAGACCGGCTCGGTGATCGGCGGCCAGTTCGACTCGATGCTGGCCAAGCTGATCGTGTACGGCGCCGACCGTCAGGAGGCGCTGGCGCGCGCCCGACGCGCGCTGGACGAGTTCGAGGTCGAAGGACTGGCCACGGTCATCCCCTTCCACCGCGCCGTCGTGTCGGATCCCGCCTTTATCGGCGACGACAACGGCTTCTCGGTACACACCCGCTGGATCGAGACCGAGTGGAACAACACCATCGAGCCGTTCACCGGCTCCGAGCCCCTTGACGAGGAGGACACCCTGCCGCGGCACAAGGTGGTCGTGGAGGTCGACGGCCGTCGTCTCGAGGTGTCGCTGCCCGGTGATCTGGCGCTCTCCAACGGCGCCGCCGACCCGCCCGGTGTCATCCGGAAGAAGCCCAAGCCGCGCAAGCGCGGGTCGCATGCGGGTGCAGCGGCTTCCGGCGACGCGGTAACCGCGCCCATGCAGGGCACCGTGGTCAAAGTCGCGGTGGAAGAAGGCCAGGAGGTCGCCGTCGGCGACCTGGTGGTGGTTCTCGAGGCGATGAAGATGGAGAACCCGGTCACCGCGCACAAGGACGGCACCATCACCGGACTCGCGGTCGAGGCCGGCGCCGCCATTACTCAGGGCACGGTGCTCGCCGAAATCAAGTAACCCCAGGCCCTGTACTACCGTTGCTGGGAATCAGTCAGGAGAACGTTGTCCGCCCCGCGCGCCGCGGGTAGGGTTCAGGGCAGGTTGAGTTCACAGCCGCCCGGATAACGTCGGTGATGCGGGGCAGGCGAACTCCCCGCCTGAACTTTTCCCACGTGCCTGACGTGATCCACAGCAGAATCCTCCAACTGATGGAGTCAGCTATGTCTGCGGCCCAATCATGGCAACACAGCCGTACCGCCCAATTCACGGCTCGCTGGGGCCCGTTGGGCACCGTGATCACGGCAGACGGCGAGCTCGACGCAGCCAACGCCGATCAGCTCGCCGCTTACGTACAGCGCAGCGTCAAACGATCCCGGCGGATGATCCTGGACCTACGCGGCCTGGAATTCATTGGGACGGCAGGTTTTTCGGCGCTGCACCGGATCAACGTCGTGTGCTCCGGGGCGCAGGTGCAGTGGGCGATGGTACCGAGCCAGGCGGTGTCCCGACTATTGCGAGTCTGCGACCCCGACGGCACCCTGCCCACAACGACGCCGCGCAATGAGCCCACCTTGAGGCCGAACAGCGGGGCCAGAAGCAACGAGCCCCGGCCCCTACTCCAGCTGGTCCCGCAGGCGCGTTAGCGACTTAGCCAGCAGCCGGGACACGTGCATCTGTGAGATGCCGACCCGCTCGGCAATCTGCGTTTGGGTCATCGACTCGAAAAACCTGAGAACCAACACCGATCGTTCCCGTTCGGGTAGCGCCTCGAGCAATGGACGCAGCGCCTCCCGATCCTCAATCCGATCGAGACCGGTGTCCACGTCGCCCAAAGTATCGGCAATCGCCCGGGCTTCGTCCTCATCGCCGCCACCACCACTATCGATGGACAACGTGTTGTAAGAGCTGCCCGCCACCAAGCCCTCGACGACCTCGTCGCGGTCCATACCGAGCTCTGCGGCGAGTTCGGTTGCGGTGGGTGCCCGGCCGAGCCGTTGCGAGAGATCTGCGGTGGCGGCGCCAAGCCGCAAGTGCAGTTCCTTCAGGCGCCGCGGAACCTTGACCGACCAGCTGTTGTCGCGGAAGTGGCGGCGAACCTCTCCCATGATCGTGGGCACCGCGAACGAAACGAAGTCCGACCCGGCCTCGACGTCGAAACGGACCACCGCGTTGACCAATCCGACCCGCGCCACCTGAACCAAGTCGTCACGCGGTTCCCCCCGGCCCTCGAACCGACGGGCGATGTGATCAGCGAGCGGCAGGCAGCGCTCGACGATCTTGTCCCGTTGGCGCTGAAATTCCATCGAGTCGGCAACGACACCAGCCAACTCACGGAACATGTCCGGGACATCGGCGTATTCGTTCGGGCGCGAAACCGAACCGCCGGCAGCTCGCGCTGTCACCTGCTGGAGGCCGCCCGTCGCGCGGTCAGCGTGATACCGAAGACACCGCCGGTTTCACTGGGTTCGCGACCGTCGTGAAAAGTCTGGACATCGTCAGCCAATGACGTCAGGACATGCCAGCTAAAGCTGCCGGGCGCCACCACATCGTGGGTGTCGCACGCCGCGGACGCCTCCACCACCAACTGGTCGTCTTGCGGGTCGACCACGACGACGAGCGTTGCGTCCGGCGTGGCCGAGCGGATCAACCGCGTGCACACTTCGTCTACCGCGAGCCGCAGGTCCGCCACAGCATCGAAATCCAGGTCCTCGAAGGTGCCTATAGCACCGACCAGCGTGCGCAACATCGCGAGGTTCTCCAGGCGTGCTGCGACGTGTAGTTCGACGGCGCGGTGGCCGCGTTGACGCGTGTTAGCGCGCAATCCCGCATCGTTCATATGGTCTCCCGGCAATGATTGACTGACACTACTACCGCTTCGCAGCCCGCCGTGGACCGTACGCTCGAGCCGGTTAGTCATGATCGCCGCCGGGTATTCCGCCCGATATGGACGGCCCTGACACCACCGACACACTCCGGACACGCCGGCTTAAGCGCGTCGCGGTAATCGCCGGGATCACGCTGGTCGTTTTGATCGTTCTCGCAGTAGGCATCTACGTCGGTGTTTTCGTGATTCTGTCCCCCATGATGGGGTGACCACGCTAACGCAACCCATCCGGCACTCATCATGGTGTAAAGCTGATACCCACTTGACGCGGCGAATAACCCAGGAGAATTGGGATGCACGGCCAGCGACTATCGCAACTAGCGCCAAGGCGGGGTTTGGGGGGTGTGCGCGCACGACTGCGCGGGCATTTCGATGAGCCAACAGGATTCTTAACAGTCCCGACCCAGAGACATACACTTATTGCCATGAAGCAAACTCTGCTGCGGGCGGTTGTGCTTCTCGCCTCGTGGGCGATCGGACTGCTCGTGGCGGCCTGGGTTGTTCCCGGCGTTTCGGTGTCGGTGTCGGGGTTCATCGTCGCCGTGGTGTTGTTTTCGGTAGCGCAGGCGACCCTGTCGCTGTTGATCTTGAAGTTGCCCCGCGCATACGCATCGCTGCTCCTCGGGGGCACCGGCCTCGCATTGACCCTCGTCGCGCTGAGTCTCGCCTCGGCACTAACTCACGGGCTCGCCATCCGCGGCGTTGCATCCTGGCTCGCCGCAACGATCGTTGTGTGGCTCGTGACAACGGTTGGGGCGATTTCGCTGCCCGAGGCGCTCGCTCGCGATGCGGCCGGCTCAACGCGGTTGTAGAGCGGCCAACAGTCTTCGCCCGAGGGCCGAGCCGCTGGTCGGCGGCGAAGTTCTCAGTTCCGCCCGGGCCGCCGAATGAGTAGCATTCTGTTATCCCGTCCGACGACGGAGGGAGAGGTGATGGGCGACAGGCATCACGATCCGACGGATCATTTCCGGACCACGCAACCACACGCCGGTATCACGATGAAGGACAACCTCTACTGGCCCGGGTTCATCCTGCTGGCCGTCGCATTGTCCGGGATGATCAGCACTACGGCTGTCGCTGCCTACGGACACTACGAGTGGCTCGCCACGACGGGGCTCGTCGCTGTGCTCGGAACGGTCGCCGGGGCGCTATGGTTCGTCGTGGAGCGTCGCCGCGTGACCCGCATCGACGAGCAGTGGCATTTCGTCGCAGACGCCGACAGTCCGCCGCGCCGGCGCGCTGCCAACAAAGAGCCGACCGGGTCTTAAGCGATTCGCGCGTGTGGCTGATGCCCGTCAGAGGGCCAGCACCGGGCCAGCGATCGGCGCGACCCCCATGGAGACCATCACCGCCATCAGCGTCAACAAAAACCAGCCGGCGCCGTGCCATCCCCACCAGGTTCCCCGGGCCTTCCACACGCGGTAGGTGCGCAGGAATGCCCAGAGCCCGCCGGCCAACAAAATCAGCGGTCCCCCTAACGCCAGCAGCATCCGCTGCGGTGCGCCGCAGGCCACCGTATCGACGCCCATTCCCGGGCAGGTACTCACCCACAATGCGGCCATGACGAGGAAGCCGACTGCCGCCGCCGTGGTCAGGACCGCAAACCGGATGGCGGCATGGACCTCGTCGTCTTCCTGCCCTAAGCGGTCCCCACCTGACCGCTCCCCTGCTTTCTGCATCCTCGCCCCTCACGTACCCTGTCTAGGCCCGTCCGGCCGCGCTAAGTTCATCGTTCGCTACGTCGCATTAGTTACCGCGCTATGACAACTTTTCCCGACTGCGTTGTCGCGCTGGCACTAGCGGAATGCGTATGGCATCAGATACCCGCGGGCACGCCACAGTAAACCGCCGTAGTCCTAGGTCACAGCCGTTAAAGCGCCGCGTCCGGCACACCTCGCGGCATCGATTTCTGCGCGCGAGACGGTCGGCGCCGGACGCAACGGTACGCCATATTGACCCGCGGGCGGCACGACCACGGCACGTTGCCACAGCTGCCGGATCACCTCGTCGCGGTCGCCGATCCGACTGCATCGCCAACGTCAATATCGGCACGTCCGGCGCCGGGAAGCAAGCCGGCGGGCGGGAGTCCCGGCTCGGACGCGTGGAAGGCCTACATGCGGCGCGCGACCAACCACCATCAACTGCTCGGCGGAGTTACCGCTGGCACAGGGCGTGGAGTTCGGATGAACGTAACGTGGCCGACGCCTCATACCCGATGAGTACTATCTGACACATGCCGACAGCCAGGAGGCGGTTATCCCCGGAGGATCGACGCGCCGAGCTGCTCGCTTTGGGTGCAGAGGTGTTTGGGAAGCGCCCCTACGACGAAGTCCGCATCGACGAGATCGCCGAGCGCGCCGGAGTTTCCCGGGCGCTGATGTATCACTACTTCCCGGACAAGCGGGCGTTCTTCGCTGCCGTCGTCAAGGACGAGGCCGATCGGCTATACGAGGCAACCAACGACCCGCCCGAGTCCGGCATGACGATGTTCGAAGAGATCCGGACCGGCGTGCTGGCCTATATGGCCTACCACCAGCAGAATCCGGAGGCCGCGTGGGCGGCGTACGTCGGGCTCGGCCGGTCCGACCCGGTTCTGCTCGGCGTCGAGGACGATGCCAAGAACCGCCAGATGGAACACATCATGAACCGGATCCACGAGGTCGTCCGTGGGATGGAGGACAACAGGGCCCTGAAACCGGAGATCGATCGGGACCTGCGGGTAATCATTCAGGGCTGGCTGGCGTACACCTTCGAAATATGCCGGCAGCGAATCATCGACCCCACCACCGACGCCGAGCGGCTTGCCGACGCCTGCGCGCACACACTGCTGGACTCGATCGCCCGGGTACCCGAGATCCCCAACGAACTGGCCCACGCGATGGCAACGGCGCGGCATGTACCGCAATAGCGGACGCTTTTGTCGGTACCCGTTGGCACGATGGCTAGGTGAGCATCACCCCCGTTGAAACCCCTGACCCGCTAGGCCGGTTCAGCGCGATCACCCGCGAATGGTTCACCAGCACTTTCGCCGCACCGACCACTGCGCAGGCGAAGGCCTGGGACGCCATCGCCGATGGCGACAACACCCTGGTGATCGCGCCGACCGGATCCGGTAAGACGCTGGCGGCGTTCCTGTGGGCTATCGACAGTCTGGCAGGTGCGCCCGACCGGCGGGCCGGGACGCGTGTGCTCTACGTGTCGCCGCTCAAGGCCCTGGCGGTCGACGTCGAGCGCAACCTGCGCACCCCGCTGGCGGGACTCACCCGCATCGCCGAGCGCCGCGGTGTGCAGCCGCCCGGCATCAGCGTCGGGGTCCGCTCCGGTGACACCACACCGGCGCGGCGCCGCGAGCTCATCGCCCGGCCTCCCAACGTACTGATCACCACCCCGGAGTCACTGTTTTTGATGCTGACCTCCGCCGCGCGCGAAACCCTGGCCGGTGTGCAGACGGTGATCGTCGACGAGATACATGCCATTGCCGCCGGCAAGCGTGGCGCGCACCTGGCCCTGTCGCTGGAGCGGCTCGACGATCTACGTCAGGGTCGGCCCGCACAGCGCATCGGGTTGTCGGCGACCGTGCGTCCGCCCGAGGAGCTCGCCCGGTTCCTGTCCGGACAATCTCCGACGACCATCGTCGCTCCGCCGTCGGCCAAGACCGTCGATCTCACCGTGCAGGTGCCGGTGCCCGATATGGCCAACCTGGCGAACAACACCATCTGGCCGGACGTCGAGGCGCGTCTGGTCGACCTGATCGAATCGCACAGCTCGACCATCGTGTTCGCCAACTCGAGGCGACTGGCCGAACGACTTACCGCACGACTGAACGAAATCCACGCCGAACGCTGCGGGGTCGCGCTCGCTACAGATTCCAACCCGCAGGTGCCGGGCGGGGCGCCGGCGCACATCATGGGTAGCGGCCAGACCTTGGGTGCGGACGCGGTGCTGGCCCGCGCCCATCATGGTTCGGTCAGCAAGGAGCAGCGCGCCCTGGTCGAAGAGGACCTCAAACGCGGACTGCTCAAGGCGGTCGTGGCGACCTCGAGCCTGGAACTTGGCATCGACATGGGAGCGGTCGACCTGGTGATCCAGGTGGAGGCACCGCCGTCGGTGGCCAGCGGCCTGCAACGCATCGGGCGGGCCGGCCATCAGGTCGGCGAAGTCTCCCAAGGGGTGCTGTTCCCCAAGCATCGCACCGACCTGATCGGCTGCGCGGTGAGCGTGCAGCGGATGCTCGCCGGCCAGATCGAGACGATGCGGGTGCCCGCCAACCCGCTGGACATCCTGGCGCAACAGACCGTGGCGGCGGCCGCGCTGGAGCCGCTGGACGCCGACAGGTGGTTCGACACCGTGCGTCGCAGCGCACCGTTCGCGACACTGCCGCGCAGCGTATACGAGGCCACCCTGGACCTGCTGTCGGGCAAATATCCGTCCACCGAGTTCGCCGAGCTGCGTCCGCGACTGGTCTACGACCGCGATACCGGCACGCTGACCGCGCGGCCCGGTGCGCAGCGCCTGGCTGTGACCTCGGGTGGCGCCATCCCCGACCGCGGGCTGTTCACAGTCTACCTCGCCACCGATTCGGAAAAGCCGTCGCGAGTGGGCGAGCTGGACGAGGAAATGGTCTACGAGTCGCGTCCCGGTGACGTCATCTCGCTGGGTGCCACCAGCTGGCGTATCACCGAGATCACCCACGACCGGGTGCTGGTAATTCCTGCGCCCGGCCAGCCGGCCCGGTTGCCTTTTTGGCGTGGCGACGAGGTCGGCCGCCCGGCGGAGCTCGGCGCCGCGCTTGGCGCGTTCACCGGCGAACTGGCCGGGATGAACCGAGACGCCTTCGACAAACGCTGTGCCGGTTTGGGTTTCGACACCTACGCGACCGACAACCTGTGGGGGCTGCTAGAGGAGCAGCGGACCGCCGCCGGGGTGGTACCCACCGACACCACCCTGCTGGTCGAGCGGTTCCGCGACGAACTGGGTGATTGGCGGGTGATCCTGCACTCGCCATACGGACTTCGGGTGAACGGACCACTTGCCCTGGCAGTGGGTCGGCGGCTGCGCGAACGGTACGGCATCGACGAGAAGCCCACCGCCTCCGACGACGGCATCGTGGTGCGATTGCCCGACACATTGGAAGACACCCCGCCGACAGCGGAATTGTTCGTTTTCGATCCCGACGAGATCGATCCCATCGTCACTGCCGAAGTGGGCGGTTCGGCGCTGTTCGCGTCGCGGTTCCGGGAGTGCGCGGCCCGCGCTCTGCTGCTGCCCCGTCGGCACCCCGGCCGCCGCTCACCGCTGTGGCACCAGCGCCAGCGGGCGGCCCAGTTGCTGGAAGTGGCCCGCAAATACCCCGACTTTCCCGTGGTGCTGGAGACCATCCGCGAATGCCTGCAGGACGTATACGACGTCCCGGCCCTGGTTGAGCTGATGGCCGGCATCGCCGGTCGACGGGTGCGGGTGCTCGAGGCCGAAACGGCACGGCCCTCGCCGTTCGCGGCGTCACTGTTGTTCGGTTACGTCGGAGCGTTCATGTACGAGGGTGATACCCCGCTGGCCGAGCGCCGGGCCGCGGCGCTCTCGCTGGACAGCACGCTGC
Organism: uncultured Actinomycetota bacterium; assembly: GCA_963784665.1. Classification (GTDB taxonomy): domain Bacteria; phylum Actinomycetota; class Actinomycetes; order Mycobacteriales; family Mycobacteriaceae; genus Mycobacterium. Next base: position 611,155 of record CAWASA010000004.1, on the reverse strand, counting down.
TGGCCGAGCTGCTCGGCCGGGTGGAGCTGCGCGAGCTGCTCGACCCGGAGGTCATCACCGCGACCGGCCGACAGTTGCAGCACCTATCGGATGACCGGGCCGCCCGTGATGCCGAAGCGGTCGCGGATCTGCTCCGCCTACTGGGCCCGCTGACCGAAGACGAAGTGGCCGCCCGGGCCAGCGTCGACGACGTCGGGGGCTGGCTGGAAGGTTTGCGCGCCGCCAGGCGCGCGCTGACAGTATCGTTCGCCGGCCGCAGCTGGTGGGTGGCCATCGAGGACATCGGCCGGCTGCGCGACGGAGTCGGGGCGGCGGTTCCGCTGGGCGTGCCGGCCACCTTCACCGAGGAGGTAGCCGACCCGCTGGGCGAGTTGCTGGGCCGCTACGCGCGAACCCACACCCCGTTCACCACGGCGGAAGCCGCCGCCCGGTTTGGCCTGGGACTGCGGGTGACGGCTGACGTGCTGGGCCGGCTGGCCGGTGACGGCCGGCTGGTGCGCGGCGACTTCGTCGCCGCCGCTGACATATCCGAAGGCGCCGGAACCGAACAGTGGTGCGACGCGGACGTATTGCGGATTCTGCGCCGGCGCTCGCTGGCAGCGCTGCGTGCGCAGGTCGAGCCGGTGAGCACTGCCGCTTATGGGCGGTTCCTGCCGGCCTGGCACCGAGTGGGCGCAGCTGATTCGTCGGGCGCCACCGGCTATTCCGGCCCGGACGGACTGGTGTCCGTGATCGATCAGCTGGCCGGTGTTCGGATGCCGGCCTCGGCGATCGAACCGCTGGTGCTGGCCCCGCGGGTGCGTGACTACTCCCCGGCGATGCTCGACGAACTGCTGGCGACCGGGGAGGTCACGTGGTCGGGTGCCGGGTCGATTTCGGGTAGCGACGGCTGGATCGCGCTGCACCCGAGCGATTCCGCTCCCCTAACGCTGGCCGGGCCCGCCGACATCGACCTCACCGACGTCCACCGCGCAATCCTGGATTCACTGGCCGGAGGAGGTGCGTACTTCTTCCGCCAGCTCGCGCAGAGCGGCCTCGCCGACACCGAGCTCAAAGCCGCGCTGTGGGAACTGATCTGGGCAGGCTGGGTTACCGGTGACACGTTCGCGCCGGTACGTGCCAGCCTCGGCGGTGTAGCAACCCGCAAACGCTCCGCCGCGGCGCACCGGGCCCATCGCCCGCCGCGCCTGAGCCGATACAGCGTCGCGCATGCGCAGCACCGCGCCGCCGACCCGACCGTGGCCGGCCGATGGTCAGTCCTGCCGGCTCCCGAGCCGGATTCCACGCTGTGCGCCCACTACCAAGCCGAGCTGCTGTTGAACCGCCACGGGGTGCTGACCAGAGGCGCGGTGGCGGCCGAAGGTATTCCCGGCGGGTTCGCCACGCTCTACAAGGTGCTGAGCACCTTCGAGGACGCCGGCAGGTGCCAGCGTGGCTATTTCATCGAGTCGTTGGGCGGCGCACAGTTCGCCGTCGCATCGACCGTCGACCGGTTGCGCAGCTACACCGACGGCCCAGGCTCCTTCAAAGACCCGGAACGGCCGGAGTACCGGGCGGTCGTGCTGGCCGCCGCCGACCCGGCCAATCCCTACGGTGCCGCACTGCCCTGGCCCGCCTCTGGTGGGGAGGGCGCCGCACCTGGGGCGCGGCCGGGCCGCAAGGCCGGGGCGCTCGTCGTGCTGGTGGACGGCGACCTGGCCTGGTTCCTCGAGCGCGGCGGACGTTCATTGCTGACCTTCACCGACGACCCCGCGGCCCACCACGCGGCGGCCATGGCACTGGCCGACTTGGTCGCCTCCCGGCGCGTCGCGTCCATTCTTGTCGAACGCATCGACGGGGTGCCGGCCTTACAGCCGCGCGCGGGCGGGCCGGAGTCCGGGGCGCTGACCGGGCTCATTGAAGCCGGGTTCGCCCGCACACCACGCGGAATGCGGCTGCGGTAACCATGCCGGAAGGCGACACCGTCTGGCATACCGCAGCCGTGCTGCGCCAGCACCTGCCCGGCCGCCCACTGACACGCTGCGACATCCGGGTACCGCGGTTCGCCACCGTCGACCTCACCGGGCAGGTAGTGGACGAGGTGCTCAGCCGGGGAAAGCATCTGTTCATCCGAGTGGGGCAAGCCAGCATTCACTCGCATCTGAAGATGGACGGCAGCTGGCGGGTCGGTGACCGCCCGGTACGGGCGGATCACCGGGCACGGATCATCCTGGAAGCCGGTAGCGTCCGCGCCGTCGGAGTCGACCTGGGCGTGCTGGAGATCCTGGAACGCGACCATGACGGCGACGTCGTCGCGCACCTGGGGCCCGACCTGTTGGGCGAGGACTGGAACCCTGCGCTTGCCGCCGCCAACCTGACGGCACGCCCGGACCGGCCGATCGCCGAGGCGCTGCTGGACCAGCGGGTGCTGGCCGGGATCGGCAATGTCTATTGCAACGAGCTGTGTTTCGTCAGCGGACATCTGCCCACCGCACCGGTAAGCGCGGTCACCGACCCCCTTCGGCTGGTCTCCAGCGCACAAGACATGTTGTGGCTCAACCGCTTCCGCTGGAACCGCTGCACCACCGGCGACACCCGGCCCGGACGGCGGCTGTGGGTCTACGGGCGAGCCGGGCAGATCTGCCGCCGCTGCGGCACACGCATCAACTACGACGACACCGGTGAGCGGGTGGCTTACTGGTGCCCGGCCTGCCAGCGCTGAATCAGACCTAGTCCCGGGCGTGCGCCAGGAAAAACTCTGCAATGGCCTCCGACCCGTCGAGCGCGCGAGTGGTGGCGCCGATGATCGCCTTGGGCAGATACTGCTTGCCGCCCGGCCAGGTGTGTCCGCCGTTGTCGATCTGGTAGAAGACCACTTCGGTGGACGCCGCACAGGCCGTGGAATCAAAGCGGTGAACGACGGTGCCGTCCCCGACATTGGACAACACTTGCGCCGACGGATCGCCTTGGCACCCATCGGCCGAACGCCACTTGTCCACCATGCTGTTAACCGATATGGAGTGGCTGACCCCGCCGCGGCCGCGCACCTTCCCGCCGTCGAAAGGCACCAGCGGATCGGCCGTTCCGTGGGCTTCCAGGACCGACACCGGTCGCGACGGATTGCAGGCCACGCCCACGCCCAGCGTGCCCGCCACGGGCGCGACAGCAGCGAAGATACCGGCGCGATCGCACGCCAGCCTGTTGGACATGAAGCCCCCGTTGGACATCCCGGTGACGAAGACATGCCCCGGGGCGATGTTGTAGTCGTTTTGCAGCTTGCCCGCCAGCGCAGCCAGGAATCCGACATCGTCGACATGACGGCGATCCGCCGGCGACGCCCCTCGCCCGTCGGCCCAGCTCTTGTCGTAACCGTCGGGATAGACCACCAACAGGTTGTGGGCGTCGGCAACGGTGTCGAACCCGGTCAGACCCTTCTGCCCGATCCCGGTACCGCCGCCACCGTGCAGGTTGAGCATCAAGCCGACGGGGTCCCCGGGCGGCACATGCACCGTGTAAGTCCGGTCCATGCCCCCGGAACGAAACGTGCCGGACACATCTCGAGCGCTGGCCGCCGACACCTGCCGTACTCCGCAGGCGGCCACACACGCCGCCACCACAGCGAGTGAGAACCATCGCGCGTACGGCATGTCGTCAAGTTACCGATGGGACCTGCAAACCGGTGAGGGCGGTAGGTTAAGGGTGGCCAACGGCAGAGCAAAGCTTGGTGTGGCACTGATCGCAATATCAGCGATCTTGTGCCGTGCGACGCCGCAACGTGCGAGCATTCGGGCTGGCCCCGTCGCCAGCAAGCAACGGCACTTGTTCCACGGGAGTATCAGAAATGACGAGCATCCAGGTACGCAAGCTCAGCGCCCTGCTGTCGCTATTGGCTACCGGTATTGCCCCGGTGGTCGGGCTGCCCGGCCCCTTAGCAGCAATCCCGTCCGCGCACGCTGACGCTAACGATGACGCTTTCCTTGCAGCGCTGAAGACGAAGAACATCAACTATGAGTCAGCCGAAGCCGCAATCAACTCCGGTCATTTGGTGTGCCACGAACTCGATCTCGGCCAAACCCCGGAACAGGTCGCCAACGACGTGCTCAACAGCAGTCACCTGGACGGCTATCACGCCGGCTACTTCGTTGGCGTGGCCATACGGGCGTACTGCCCGAAGTATGCGCCTCAGCACTGAAAATTAACAGCTAGTTGACTGGCCTGTGACATCAATGCGCGTAAAATTGCCCATGGCAACTATTTGGGAGAACCATCACTAAATGATCCCGAAACTTTTGGTCGGCGTTGCGATCGCTCTCGGCACTGCTGGTTGGGCCGCCGCATCGGCCAACGCCGACCCCAGCCCTTTCAATACCCTCAGCTGTAGCTGCCAGGAGCCCGCTCCTGCCGGCAGCGTTGTTCGTACGGACAACATCAATCAGGGAATCCAGCAAGGTCTTTCTGCTCCCGGAGTCATGGAGTAATCCGAGTTCAGAGCTGGCCTCCCGGTCATCGCCCGTTCAGCCCGCTGCGCCCTGTCCTACCGCTTGCACCGATGCATGCTCGTGCAACGCCTTCTCGGCCTCCGCGGGAACGGGTTTCAGGTCGAACACGACCTCTTTGACGGTTCCGGTGAACGTGTACGGCGCCCTGTCCTCATACTCCCGGTCCACGACCAGTCCGTTGTCGCGGCTGATGTCCATCCCGGCGTAGGAGGTGAACGCCAGCGGCACCGTCTTGGCCATCTCCCCCTCACCGATGCGCCGGCCGTTGGCCCACAGCGTCACTCGGCCACCGGAGCCGGGGACCGGCTGCTCGGATTCGAACAGCATCCGCACCGTCACATCACCTGTGGGGATCGGCTCGGTGGAGACCTGCTTATAGGTATCCACGCCGAGATAGGAGTAGGTGTGGTGCAGTCGCTGCCCCTCGTCGACCCACAGGGCGAAACCGCCAATGAAGTCGCTGTTGGCGACGATCACGCCTTGCGCGCCGCTCTCGGGCATGTGCAGCCGCGCCTCGATCGCATAGGAGCGGCCAAAGATGCGCGGAACCATGCCGCGCTGAATGTTCTGCACGTCTCCTTTGAAGATGAACCGGGCGGTGGTCGGCAATGGCGGCAAACTGCCGAACATCACCGCCAGCCCGCCCAGCAGCGGCAGCACCCGGTTCCGCTCGGCTTCCTGCCACCACAGCTGCGTGAGCTCTGCGACCTTGTCGGAATGCTCGGTCGCCACGTTGTGGGCCTGGGAGAAGTCGTCGGGTAGGTAATACAGCTCCCACACGTCGTCGTCGGGGTTGTACTTTCCGGGCGCGAACCGCTGCAGCGTCTCCGGGGAAAAGTCCCACGGCGCCTTATCCAATCGAGTGCACGCCCACCATCCGTCTTTGTAGATGGCGCGGCTGCCGAACATTTCGAAGTACTGCACGGTGTGGCGCTCTTGCGCCGCCGCGTCGTCGAAGGTGTGCACGAAACTGGTTCCGTCCATGGGCTCCTGCTCGAACCCGTCGACGGCACTCGGCTCGGGTAGTCCGATGGCCTCCAACACGGTTGGCACGATATCGATGCAGTGGGTGAACTGGCCACGAGGCTGGGTGTCGGGCCGGATCCGGCTCGGCCAGGCGACCACCATCGGATCGCGGGCACCGCCCAGATGGCTGGCCATCTGCTTGCCCCACTGAAACGGCGTGTTGTTGGCGTGCGCCCACGCTGAGGCGAAATGCGGCGCGGTGTGGTCATCGCCCAGCGCCTCGATCCCGCCGTACTGCTCGATGAGCTCGAGCTGGTGATCGGCGTCGAGAACCACACCGTTCAAGAACGTCATCTCGTTGAACGAGCCGGTGACGGTGCCCTCCATGCTGGCGCCGTTGTCCCCCCAGATGTAGAAGACCAGCGTGTTGTCGGTCTCGCCGAGATCCTCAATCGCGTCAAGCAGTCGGCCGACGTTCCAGTCCGCGTTCTCGGAGAATCCGGCGAACACCTCCATCTGCCGGACATAGAGCTTCTTTTGCACGTCCGAGAGGCTGTCCCACGCCGGGAACAGGTCGGGTCGCTCGGTGAGTTCGGTGTCGGGCGGAACGAGCCCCAGCTTCTTCTGCCTTTCGAAGGTCTTCTGGCGGTAGACATCCCAGCCCTCGTCGAACTGGCCGCGGTACTTGTCGGCCCACTCCTTGAACACGTGGTGCGGTGCGTGGGTGGCGCCCGTCGAGTAATACATCATCCAGGGCTTCTCGGCGTCCTGGGCCCGCACGCTGTGCAGCCACTCGACGGCTTTGTCGGTCAGGTCGTCGGGGAAGTAGTAGGGCTTGCCGTCCTTGCCCTGCGGCACGCCGATCACTGCGTTGTCCTGGGTGATGATCGGGTCGTACTGCCCCGCAGCCCCGGACAGAAAGCCCCAAAAGTGGTCGAATCCCCAGCCCAGCGGCCAGTTATCGAAGGGCCCCGCCGCTCCCTGGACGTTATCCGGGGTCAGGTGCCACTTGCCGAAACCGCCAGTGACATAGCCGTTGTCGCGCAAAATGCGCGGTAGCGCGGCGCAACTGCGCGGTTTGACGGATGAATAACCAGGGAATGGGCCCGGGAACTCGCAGACCGATCCGAAGCCAACCCGGTGATGGTTGCGTCCGGTCAACAGCGCCGCGCGGGTCGGCGAGCACACCGCCGTGACGTGGAAACGGTTGTAGGTCAATCCGTTTCGCGCCACCCGGGTCAGCGTCGGCGTTGCAATCGCGCCGCCGAAGGTGTCCGGCCCGCCGAACCCGGCATCGTCGATCAGCACGATCAGCACATTGGGTGCACCGTCGGGCGCCCTAGGCCCGGGAACGATCGTCCAATCGCCAACCGAGTCCGCCATAGTGCGACCGATGGTGCCGCCGAAGCTGCGTTGGGGTAACGGCAGCCTGGTGCGGTCCGGGTTGAACTTACCCATCGCTTCTTCCAGCGCCGCACCCAAGCTTCTCAACGTCGAACGACTAAGCTCCGCAACCGATTTCATCGGAGAGCCAGCCAGTGCCTGCTCGGTTGCCAGCCGACCCTGCGGCGCCACCACGGCAATGATCAGGCCGCTGCCCGCGGCGAGCGCCTGCCCTATCTTGTCGGCCAGTCCGCTTTTGATCCGATGATCGGCGAAGGTGCCCGCCAATGCTCCGGCCGCGGCGCCGACCGCTGCCGATGCCAGCAGTACCGGCGAGAACAACCCGACTGCCAGGCCCGCCCCGGCGCCCCACGCGGCGCCCCGCCGGCCGAGCCGGTTGCCAGTGTCGACCAACAGGGGATTGCCTTCGTCGTCCTTGCCGACCAGCACCGCACCTCGCAACGAGATGTGCTTGGCTTTGGTTCGATCGGCCAGCGTTTCGAAGTCTCCGCGAGCCGAACCGAGATCCTGGTAACCGGCAACGATGACCAGCTCGTGTTCTTCGCTCATAACCAGACTCCCTGCTAGGCGGGTGACGGGGTCGTCGGTGGCGACACTATAGACCTCAACGAGCTTCGGAAAGGTTTACCGCTGATTTCACTTGGGATTGTTAGCCGTTGACGCCTTTGAGAGCCGGGTGTTATCGACCTCGTCGACACTGAATGATGATGTATATCACCACCACAGTGACGACGACCGCGGCGAGAATTGTGGTCCCGATGATCTGTTGGGTATGGCTGTAATGCGGTATGTAGCTCGGTTCTGCAGCCAACCACTGATGCAGTGGTGTGCTCATGTTGGTTGCCGTCGAGGTCCGTGCATGTCATCGGGCGCTGAGTTGGACAGCTTTGACGATGAGCAGGACGGCGCCGATGACGAGGTAGCCACGCAGCGCGATCATGCCGAGTCGGGTTCCAGGTGACCAGGTGACCGGCTCCAACAGGGTCAGGGGTGGCATCCGCCAGGTGTTGCGGTCGACTCCGCGCGCCGGAAATTGTGCGGCCGGTCGCGCGGGTTGGCCCCGGGCCAACCAGCGCAGCGCCGGTACCGCAGCAGCTACGAGTATCACCAAAGCGAAGGCCAGGTAGCCGGCGACAGTGACGACGTTGAGGCCAGGGAACAAGGTAGTAGCCATCAGGATTCCCGATAGCAGCAGCAGGACGCCGACGATCAGCCCGGCGACCCAGTTGAGCCAGGACCGATTTACCCAGGGCCCCAATACTTCCCGATCGTTGCACAACAACAGGAGAAACACGCTTGCGCTGGGCAACAACAATCCGGCCAGGGCCTGCACGGCGGTAGTGATCAACCCGAGCGGGGCACCGGGAATCAGCACGATCGCCGCGGCAAACACCACCATCGCGGTGTAGGACAGGTAGAACTGTTTGGCGTCGGCGAACCCGCGGTGCAGCGAGTGCTTGAGACCGAATACGTCGCCGAAGGCGTAACTGGTGGCCAGGGTAACCGCGGCTGCGCCGATGATCGAGGCGTCCATCAGCACGATCGCAAACACCGAGCCGAGCACCTCGCTATGCCGGCCGAGCAAGTGCGCGATGGCGCCGGCATCGGTGAAACCACCCACGGTGTTGGTGGAGCGCGCCGCCCAATCGCCGGTCATCACCAGTGCCGCCGCGCCGACGATCACGACAGCAGCCCCCAAGACGGTGTCGGCGCGCTCGTAGCCCATAAAACGGGGGGTGATGCGCTTGTCGACGACGTTGGATTGCTGAAAAAACAACTGCCATGGCGCCACGGTGGTGCCGACAATGGCGATGACCAGCAGCACCGAATCCGAGCTCACGCCACTCGAAATGCTGGGCACCACAAATGATTTGGCCGCATGCGACCACTGCGGATGCGACATCAGCAGCATCGGGATCTGCAGCAGGGTGACGGCAATAAACACGAACATGGCCCGCTCCCAACGACGGAAGCTGCCGCTTGCCATGATTGCGATCAGCGCCGCGGCCGAGACCGGCACCACAACGTATTTCGAGACGCCGAAGAAGTCGGCGGCCAGGGTGATGCCGATGAACTCGGTGACGATCGTCAAAAAGTTGAGGAGGAACAAATCACCGACGGAAAACCAGCCCCAGCCTCGGCCGAAGCGCTCGTTGATCAACCGGGCGTGCCCGACTCCGGTGACCGCGCCGAGCCGGACCACCATTTCCTGGTTGACGATGAGCACCGGAACCAGCAGCAGCAGTACCCACAAGAGGGAATAGCCGTAGTTCTGGCCGGCCTCGGCGTAGGTGGCCACCCCACCGGCATCGTTATCACCGACCATCACGATGATTCCGGGACCGACGATGGCCAGCAGGGTCAGCAGCCGGGTTTTCCACGTGCGGGGATGCTCGGTCTCGCCGATGCTGATGCGCCCGAACGCGCCCTCGATATCACCCAGGTGCGCGGTGTCGAGCACGGCACTGCGCCGTGGCACGGCCTGTTCGGCCGGCGCCTCGGGACGGGCGGCGTTGTCGGCGCCTGAAGTCACGGTGCCTCACCTCCCGGCACAGGCGCGTTGCGGTCATCGCCGGGTTGGGTGATTTCGCGGACCGGGCGGGGAGCGGGTTCGCGACGGCGCCAGTCCTCGGGGATGGTGGCCTCGAGCACATCGTCGACCGTGACCACCCCGAGCACGCGATCCTGCTCGTCGACTACGGGGATGGAGTAGAGGTTGTAGTCGGCCATCAACAGTGCGATGTCGGTCAGGTCGGCCGCGGCGCCGACCCGCACCGGGTCGGACTCCATCAGTGCCCCAACATTTTCACCCGGTTCGGCCTGCAACAGAGCGATCACCGACACCACACCGGCGAGGTGTTCGTCCTCATCGAGAACATGCATCTTGACGAGCGCCTCTGGCTGCATGGTGCGGGCGTCGGCGATCAGCGCCAGCGCCGTGCCCGCGGTTGCGCCGGCCGCGCAGGAGACGAAGTCGACGTTCATCAACCCCCCAGCACTTTCGGGGTTGAATCCCATCAAGGTGATCACCTTGGTGCGTTGCGGGGCGGGCATCAGGTCGAGTACGCGCCGGCGCCGCGATTGGCGCAGGTCTGCGATCGCGTCGGCAGCATCGTCGGCGCGCATCCGGCCCAACAACGCGGCGACTTCCTCATCGGGCATGCCATCGAGTAATCGGCTGGCCTTGTCGGGGTCGAGTTCTTCGAACACGTCGGCTTCCAGCTCCGGATCGCTGTGAACCCGGTCGAGGATTTCGCCGCCCTCGGCCTTGTCCGCCTCCTCGAGAAGATCGGCGATCTCGGCCGGTTTCAACCCGCCGACCCTGCCCCAGTGACGGCGCACAGCATTAGAGCGGGCATGGCCGATCAGTGGTTCGAATGCCTTCCAATCGCGGGCCGCATGCCCGCCCGAGCTCTTGATCAGCCCGAACACCCTTGCCGGGCGCCGGGTGTCCAGTCGCGCAAGCACCCACCCGACGCCAGTGTCTTCAAGCTCGATGTCATAGGCGCGTACCAGTTCAACGGCGGCCACATCGATCAACCGGTGCCCGAGCACATCCGCGCGCAGCAACACCTCACCGTCGCGGCGCTCAAAGCCACGAAGATCAATCTTGTTCTTGGCCAACACAACCCGATCCGGGGTGTACTCGCTGATGAATCGGCTGCCGATGAACACTCGCCGCCCACCAACCCCGGCCACGATCCCGGTCACCAGCGGATACTCGTCGGCCCCGCGCAACCGCACGATCACGTCCTCTACCCGGCCCACAGCCTCGCCGGAACGGGCCAGCACCGGCGAACGCAACAACTCCGACAGGTGAATTACCGGCCGCTCCCCGCCCTGCTCGGCCCCCGCCTTTGATGGACCCACTCGTCCTCCTCACCATGCGATAGACATGCGAGCAGTCTGCACCAGACCCGGTGTCGCGATGCCGTGTGGTGCTCAGCCCAGAACCAGCAGGTAAACACCGGGCGGCCCGTGCATCCCTGAGGCGAGGCGGGCCCGCTGATCACGTCACGCACGCCGTACGCGGGGCGGAATGCCGTTGATGTAGTGGTAGCGTGCGGCGCGTCGCCGGATGCGATGTGCGCGTCCGCGGGTGCGATGTGGCTGTCCGACGAGGTGTATCGGCTCGGCGTAGAACATCTTCTTGGCCAGCTCCACCATGACCAGGTAAGTGATGACGAAGGCGCCCAGCACGGCAAAGAACTGCCACGGCAGCGGCGTGAAGCCCAGGGTGCGAGCCAGCGGCGAAATGGTGAGCACGACGCCGACAGCGACCACCGTGAGACTGGTGATTGCCAGCAACCTGCTCGGTCGACTGCGGAAGAACGGCACCTTGCGGGTGCGGATCGCGAAGATGATCAGCGTTTGGGTCGCAAGCGATTCCACGAACCAGCCGGTGCGAAACTCGATGGGACTGGCGTGCAGCACGCCCAACATCAACCCGAAGGTCAGGAAGTCGAACAGCGAACTGATCGGGCCGAAAACCAGCATGAACCGGCGGATGAAGGCGACATTCCAATGCGACGGCGCCTGCAGCTGCTCCGCGTCGACCCGGTCGGTCGGAATCGCCAGCTGCGAGCTGTCGTAGAGCAGATTGTTCAGCAGGATCTGGCTGGGCAGCATCGGCAGAAACGGCAATAGTGCCGAGGCGGCCGCAGCGCTGAACATATTGCCGAAGTTGCTCGATGTACCCATGAGCACGTACTTGATGGTGTTGGCGAAAATCCGCCGGCCCTCGGCAACCCCGGTGGCCAGCACGCCCAGGTCTTTTTCCAGCAGCACCACGTCGGCCGCATCCTTGGCGACATCGGTGGCACTGTCGACCGAGATTCCCACGTCGGCGGCGTGCAGGGCCAGCGCGTCGTTGACGCCGTCGCCCAGAAAGCCGACCGACCGCCCGGTGCGCCGCAGCAAGACGATCAGCCGCGCCTTCTGCTCCGGGGAGATACGGGCGAAGATGGTGTGGTTTTGCGCAGCTTCAGCGAACTCGTCGTCGTCCAGGGGATCGAGCTGTGCGCCGGTGACGGTGCCCTTGGACGCCAAACCGAGATCGGTGCAGACCTTTTCGGCAACCCGCGGATTGTCACCGGTGGCGATCTTCAGCTCAATGCCAAGGTCGGCCAGTTCAGACAAGGACTGGCGTGCGGCGGATTTGGGTTCGTCGGCGAAAACCAAAAACCCGGCCAACAGCAGATCGCATTCGTCGTCGGGGCTGATTGTGGTCAGCCCGGCCGCGGGTTTGACGGCCACGGCCACCACCCGGCGTCCGGCGTCGAACAAGGTGGCAAGGGTGTCTTGTGCGACCGCCGCCGTCGGCTGGCATTGGGTCAGTACTTGTTCGGGCGCGCCTTTGACCACCAGCACGCGTTTCCCGTCGTCATCAACCAAGACCGACGTCGCCCGGCGCTCATGGTCGAACGGCAGCATCGCGACCCGGTGCACAGCACCGCCCACCAATTGCTGTGGCTGCGGGGAGTCCCAGAGCGCAGCGTCGAGCGGGTTGGCGCTGACATCAACCGATTCCGGGTCCACATCAGTAGCCAGTAGTCCGAGGCGCCGGACCGACTCGCTGTGCGCACCGGCGGGGTCGATCGTGTCGACCAGGCGGATCCGGCCTTCCGTCAAGGTGCCGGTCTTGTCGGTGATCAAGATGTCGATGTCGCCGAGATCTTCGATGCATACCAACCGCTTGACGAGCACTTTGGCCTTGGCCAGCTGCCGCGCCCCGGTCGCAAGGCTGGTGCTGACCACGGCGGGCAGCAGTTGCGGCGTAATACCGACCGCGATCGCCAGCGAGAACAGCACCGAATCGATGACCGGCTTGTGCAATAGCAGATTGCTGACCAAGATGATCACCATCAGCGCGATCGCGACTTGCAGCAGCAGGTAGGAGAACCGGCGCAGGCCCACCTGAAAGTCGGTTTCCGGTTGCCGCGTATCCAAACCCGCGGCGATGCGCCCGAATTCGGCACTTCTGCCGGTTGCGTACACCACTCCGGTGCCCTCCCCGGCACTGACGATGGTGCCCATGAAGGCCAGGTCGGTTGATTCGGCCAGTTCGGCGCCGGCGGGCGCCGGCTGTGGCGATTTCTCCGAACCGGTCGATTCCCCGGTCAGGATGCTTTCGTTGCATTCCAGACCGCTGACATCGATCAGCCGGACATCGGCTGGCACGGCCTCGCCCAGCGACAGCCGAATCACATCGCCGGCAACAAGCGCGGTGACAGCGACCGGGACGTATTCCCCGTCGCGGCGCACAAGAACGTTGTGGTGCACTCCTGCATGCAACTCAGCGGCAGCCCGCTCGGCGCGATATTCGTTGACAAAGCCCAGGCCTATGCTGGCCGCCAGGATCACGCCGATGATGACCGCCTGCACGCTGTCGCCCAGGAAGAACGAGACGACCGCGGTGCCGGCCAACAAGATGAGCACCGCGCTGCGTAGTTGGCGACCCAACACCGCTAGGGCGTTGACATGATGGGTCCGCACCGCATTGGGGCCGTGGCGCGTCAGCCGGGCGGACGCCTCCGTGCTGGACAATCCGGCGGCCGAGCTGTCCAACCATCGCAGCACCTCGTCAACAGGGGCGGCGGCGACCAGCTTCGCTGTCAGGGCCGCCGAGTCCGGCGCAGTCACCTTCGGTGTTAACGACATTGCGCGGCTCTCCTATGTCGGGCGTCCTCCGGCGTCAACGATGCCATGTGCCCCCGCCCGTTGGCGCGGTGAAAACCAGTTGTTCGACTACCTTCAACCTGCTGGTCAGAGCCAGTCGCGCCGCCGGAACATCACGTAGAGGACGACCATCAGGACGAGTATCACGGCGGTACTGGCGAGGAAACCCGCGAATCTGCCGAAACCCGGGTAGGGGACGTTTTGGCCGTAAAAGCCCGTGATCGCGGTTGGGACAGCGATGATGGCTGCCCAGCCGGTCAACTTCTTCATCACGGTATTCAGCCGGGCGTCTTGCAGGGACAGGTTCGTTTCGAAAATGGTGGTGATCATGTCGCGTAGTGACTCCGTCCATTCCGATACGCGAAGCACGTGGTCATACAAGTCGGCGTAGAGCGGGTCCAGTTCCCGGGCGTCCTCGGCATGAAGGCGGTGGTGCTGAATGGAGTTGACGACCTCCCGCATCGGCAGCGCTACCCGCCGCAAATTGACGAGGTCTCTGCGCAACTGGAAGGTGCGGCGCTGGAAGCTTCCCTTTCGCGACGCGCCGTCGAACAGCTCATCCTCGATGGCTTCGATGCAGTCGTCCAGCGCCTCCACGGCTGCGAAATGACTGTCGACTACCACGTCGAGCAATCCGTGCACCAATGCGCCGACACCGTGCTGCTGGCCGCCGATCTCCTGCCATCGCCGGGTGACCTGCGCAATGTCGAAGTCGGAGGTCAGGCGCACTGTGATCAAACCTTGGGGAAGCACGAACGCCGAGATCCGACGCATCGCTAACTTCGGCTGCGGATTGTCGGCGGCGTCCGCGACGACGTCGACGGCGTAGACAGTAAAGAATGTGTGAGTTGGGTACGCGGTAGCTTTGACACGCTCGGCGGCTGCGACGGCATCTTCAACAGCCCAGTGGTTCAGGCCCAGTTCCTCCGCCAAGTCGCACAACGTGTCGTGGTCGGGCTCGCACAAGTCGACCCACACCAGGGTGTCGTCCTCGCTGACGTAGCCGGAAATCTTGTCGAATTCGAAGTCGTCCTGCGGCTTACCGCAGCGCCATACGCAACCCTGGATGTTCGGCGCCACCTGCACTAGGCCGTCCTTTGTGGTTTCGGCGGATCTCAGTAGGTGGATATCTCGTCCTCAGCCGGCAGGGCGCCGGTGACCGCGAAGATGACGCGGCGGCCGACTTCCACGGCGTGGTCGGCGAAGCGCTCGTAAAAGCGGCCCAGCAAAGCCGTTTCTACACCCACGGAGATGTCGTACTTCCAATCGTCATCTATCAGCACACCGAACAAACGCCTGTATAGCTCGTCCATCGCGTCATCTTGTTCGTGAAGTCGGGCGGCTTCCTTCAGGTCGCGGGATATCAGCACCTGTTTCGCACTGTCGCCCAAGGCAATTGCCACCTTGGCCATGTCAGCGAAGCACCCACGGACTTCCTCGGGAAGCACCTGCTTCGGATACTCCCGCCGGGCGATCTTGGCTATATGCACAGCCAACGCGCCCATCCGTTCCGTGTCGGCGATGATCTGTATCCCACTGAAGATAGCCCGCAAGTCACCGGCTACCGGTTGCTGTAACGCCAGCAGCGCGAACGCTTGTTTTTCCACTTGCGCTCGCATGGCCACGAGCCGCTCGTGGTCGCGGATCACCTGCTCGGCGGCGTCGATGTCGGCCTCCAACAGAGCCTGGGTTGCGCGCTTCATGGCTACCCCGGCCAGGCCGCACATCTCCCCCAGCTGCGTGGCCAAATCGGCTAGTTGCTCGTGATAGACGGTTCGCATGGTGAAGCCTCCCTGAACCTGAGTCGTCGCGCGGAGCTGCCGCGGTCCACATTGCAATCATCGGGCAGGCGATGCCGAGGTGGCATACCTTTGAGCATGAAATGCCCGTCGCATGCTTTTGGCAAGTGACGAAAGGCACTCGAAAGGGGCCTAAACGGCTTCTCCCTCGTCACGCCGCTGCCGGTTAAGCTGCGGGGGTATACCGCAGCATCGTCGAGCGCACTCGGACGATTCCAACCAAGAAACGGCTGTACTGATCAGGTGCCTTACATGTCCACCGAACAACGGCGATACCGCTTAGCGGCAAGCCTTGACGGGTTGGCTTGTGCCCGGAGAACTCAGTGATCACGCCACGTGGTCTGCCGGGTGTTGGCCTGCTGGCAGCGCCGTTGCGGGCCGCCGCAGCGGGTACCCGGATCGCGGTGACCGCGAGCGCCGTCGCCGCGGGCGCGGCCGCAAGCACCGCCCTGTTGGGCGGCAACGTCGCGGCGGGCGTGGGCAGGTCATTGGCCCGTGCCGCGCCGGACGTTCCCGCTTTGACCCGCGCGGCGGCCGGCGTGGCGATCGAGGCGATAGGGGGCCCGCCGGCGCGGCGGACCAGCAGTAACGGTCCGCGGCGCTGGATCGAGGTGCGCGGCCTCGAGGGTGAGCACGCCTCAGCGATCGCCACCGACGTACTCGCGGCCGTCCGCGCAACACCGGGCGTGGGCCAGGCCTTCATCAACCACATCCTGGCGCGGCTCGTCGTCACCGTGGACGACGACGAACCCTCGGCGGCAGAGCTGTGTCGCATCGTCGCCGACGCCGAACGACGCGACCGGGCGCCCGCCGCGCGACAGCACCCCGACAGCTTGCCGGGCGACGATGCGCTGCTGATGGCGCGGACGGTGGCAGCCACGGCCGCCACTGTGGGCCTTGGCATTTCACTGACGGGTAGCCTGTTGCGGCTGCCCCGGCTGCCCGACTTGGTTGCCGTGCCGCCCACGGTGGCCGACCACCTACCGCGACTGCGCCGAGAGCTGGAGCGACGCCTCGGGCCGGAAGGCACCGATGTCTTGTTCGGTGTCGTCAATTCCGCAGCGGCCGCGTTGACCCTGTCGCCGACTGCGGCGGTCGCGGAGGCCGCTACCCGCGCGATGCTGGCGGCCGAGGCTTGGAACGGTCGGCTCACGTGGGCTCGGCATGAACCCGGGCTGGGCGGCCAGCCGGTGCCGGACGACGCGGCCTGGACACCCAGCAGCAGCCAGAGTCCGCCCGACGGGCCCGCGGAGCGCTACGCCAACCGCATCGGTTTGGTCGGCATCGGGGCCGCCGCTGTGGTCGGTCTGTTGTCACGCAACCCCGACACGGCCGGCGCTGCCGCGCTGGCTGCCGTCCCGAAGCCGTTGCGCACCGTCCGCGAAGCATTCGGCTGTGCGATGAGCCACGGCCTGACCGCCCGTCACGACGCGCTGGTACTGCGTCCCCGTGTCCTGCGGACACTCGACCGGATTGACGCGATCATGATCGACCCCCGAGCGCTGTACACCGACGAATTGATGGTCAGTCGCGTTCTGGGGGTGGAGAATTCGGCACGCGCCCACGCTTGGGAAGCGGCTCGAGCCGCGCTCGACAATGACGGCCTGAAGCCGGGATGGCACAAGCTGGCCGACATCCCGGGGGCAGGCAGCACCGGCGAGGCACTGATCAGCCCGGTTCGCGATCCGTTCGCCGCGGCGGTGCTCACCGAGGCGCGGCAGTCGCAGCCGCGGATCTATTCGCTGGATGACGACGGATTGCGTTCTCTGGCACAGGGATTCGATCAGCTCTATCCCTCAGACGGGTCGATCGACCACGCGGTGGCGGCAGCTGTCGCGGAACTGAAGGCCGGCGGCGCCACGGTGGTGTTGTTGACCACGTCGGAGATGCGGGCCGCGCACCGGTCCGACGTCACGATCGGCGTGCTCCGGGACGGGGACCCTCCGCCGTGGGGTGCAGACGTGTTCACGAAAGACCTGACCGGCGCGTGGCGAGTGTTGCACGCGCTGCCCGCCGCGCGCGCCGCTACCGACAGCGCCGTAAGGCTGTCGGCATCGGCTTCGGCGATCGGCGCATTGATTTTGGTTCCCGGCGTGCCCGGACGTAGTTCGGCATCGGTCAACGTCGGCATGGTCGCCAGCCTGTGGTTCGGATACCGGGCGGCGGTGAAGGTCCTCCGCGACCCGCTGCCCGAGCCCGAAACCGCCCACGACTGGCACGCCCTGCCGGTTGCGGAGGTGCAGCGGCTGCTGCCCAGTCGTCCCGACGAACACGACGCGGAACAGTCGGCATGGTGGCAGAAGCTGCCACCGGTTCGCGCGCTGCACGGCGCAACCGTGACGTCATGGGGAGCAGTCCGCGATTTCGCCGACGAGATGCGCGGCGACCTGTCGGACCCGATCACCCCTTTGTTGGCCACCGGCGCGTTGGCCAGCGCGCTGATCGGCTCGCCCCTGGATGCGGTCCTGGTGGGTAGCGTCCTGTTGGTCAACGCCGCCTTGTCCGCCGAGCAGCAGCTGCACGCCGAACATGTCCTGAATCGCCTGCTGGCCGTGCAGGACCCGCCCGCGCGACGGCGCGTGGGCCCGCTGGAAGGCCCGCTGGAAGCGCAGCGCCGCGAGAAGGTGCCGACCAAGCGGCTGCGTCTGGGCGACATTATCGAAGTCCATGCCGACGAGGTGGTGCCCGCCGACGCCCGGCTGCTGCAGGCATTGAATCTGGAAGTCGACGAATCCACGCTGACCGGCGAGTCGCTGCCGGTGGCCAAGCAAATCGAACCCACGCCGGGCGCCCCGCTGGCCGAACGGACATGCATGCTCTATGCCGGCACCACGGTGGTTGCGGGCACGGCGGTGGCCGTGGTGACCGCGGTGGGTTCGCGCTCGGAGATGCGCCGGGCGCTGGCGATGGCGCCGAGGAAGTTGCAGGAGATCGGCCTGCAGCGACAGCTGCGGCATATCACCGGGCGGGCGTTGCCGTTCAGTGTGGCCAGCGGGGCCCTGGTGGGCTTGCTCAGCGTGGCGCGGGGCACCCCGTTACGTGAAGCCGTGTCCAGCGCGGTCACGCTGATCGTCGCCGCCATCCCGGAGGGGTTGCCGCTGGTGGCGACGCTGGCCCAGCTGTCCGCCGCGCGCCGGCTCACCGGCGAATCGGTGCTGATCCGCAACCCCCACTCGGTCGAGGCGCTGGCCCGGTTGAACGTGGTCTGCTTCGACAAGACCGGCACGCTGAGCGAAAACCGGCTGAAAGTCAAAGCGGTGCACCCGATGACGGGCTTCACCTCCGGGCAGGTGCTGGACGCGGCGGTGAGCACGAGCTACGCCAGGCACAGCCACCGGGTCGAGCATGCCACCGACGACGCGATCAACCAGGCCGCCGACGACCCTGCGCTCGGCGATGGTTCGCCGCCGCGACCGCGCAAAACCCGTGATGCGTTCCTGCCGTTCCAGTCCGGTCGTCCGTTCGCCGCCGCGCTCGTCGGCGCCCGGCTGACCATCAAGGGTTCACCCGAGGTGCTCTCGTCGGCGTTGCTCGACGATGACGAGCCGTTGACGCGGCAGATCGACGAGATGGCGGCCAGCGGGCTGCGGGTACTGGCGGTGGCCGAGCGCCAGCTCACCCCGGATCAAGCCGCGGCGGCCGCGGCCGATCCCGATCGGCTGGAGGCCCTGTGCGCGTCCCAGCTCACCCCGGTCGGTCTGCTCGGGTTGGCCGACACCCCCCGGCCCATGGCCCGGGACCTGTTGAAGGCACTCGCCGATCGGGATATCGGCGTCCGGTTGATCACGGGTGACCATCCCACCACCGCAGCCGTGATCGCCCGGGAGCTGGGCATCGACGTCACTGCCGAGCAAGTGATCACCGGCAGCGACTGGGAAGCGCTGTCGGCCGACCAGCGGGCCGAGGCGGCGAAGTCGCGGCTGGTCTTCGCGCGGATGACGCCGGAACACAAGATCGACGTGGTCCAGACGCTCGAGCGGTCGGGGCTGGTCACAGCGATGGTCGGCGACGGCGTCAACGACGCGGCCGCGATCCGGGCGGCCAGCGTGGGCATCGGAGTGGCCGCGCGCGGCAGTGATGCGGCCCGCACCGCCGCCGACGTGGTGCTGCTCGACGAGCGGATCGAGGCGCTGCTCGACGCCCTCGACGAAGGCGAGCAGCTGTGGCGGCGCGTGCAGTCCGCGGTGTCGATGCTGTTGGGCGGCAACCTCGGCGAGGTGTGTTTTGCCCTGCTCACCACCATCCTGACCGGACGGTCGGTGCTCAACGCCCGCCAGATGCTGCTGGTCAACATGCTGACCGACGCGCTGCCCGCCGCCGCATTGGCCGTCAGCCCGCAGAAGGGCACCGCAGACATCGACCGCGACGAGGCAGCGATGTGGCGGGCGATCGGGATTCGTGGTGCGTCCACCACGATCGGCGCCACGCTGGGCTGGTCGATGGCCAGCGTGACCGGCACGCCGCGCCGCGCGGGGACCGTCGCACTGATCGCGTTGGTCAGTACACAACTCGCCCAGACGTTGGTCGACTCGCAGGCCCCGCTGGTGGTGTTGACGTCGGTCGGTTCCCTCGGCGCGCTTCTGGTGGTGATCAGCACCCCAGGGCTCAGCCAGGTGTTCGGCTGCACCCCCGTGGACCCGTTGGCCTGGGGTCAGGGCTTGGCGGCGGCTGGGGTGGCGAGTCTGGTGTCGGTGGCGGCTCCCGACCTGCTCCACCGTGCGTCTGAGATTGTGCAGCGACGGATCCGCGGCGGCGAGTCGACTGACTGATCCGCGCAGCCGAAAATCGTTGCGGATACCCGCTGTTCACGTTCGGTACACCTTACGGCTACCCGAAGGCCTGCCAGGTCGCAAGTTGGTCACAATGCCCGTACCGTTGGCAGCGGGTTGGGTGGCAATCCACAGAGGCGGCGGGCAGGTGGTTGAGATGGAGCGCGAAGATCGGTTGCGGCTCAAGCCCTATCGGTCTGTGTCAGAACATATCGATGGGGCCTGGTGGCCACGATCGTTCAACTTGGTCGACGAGCTACCGGGCTTGGTGGCGTCGGTATCCGAGCGGCTGGGGCAGGTCGTGATGGTGGGCTACCGCCGCAACGGCTGGCACGACACACCGCCACTGGCGGAGATCGCCGGCCACACGATCGAATTGTTGGGCTTCACCAGTGACGAGCCGGCCAGTGTCATCCTGATCGGGGCGGACGGTCGTCACATCACGCTGCATGTGATCCGGCCGGACACCGGCGAAGAGGTCGCCCGGCAAGCGCTCGAGCAGGCACAAGTACCCGCCGACGCCGACGGTGCGCCGGCCAGCCCTTCAACGGTTGCGCGATCCGTGGGCGACGTCGGAGACAAGCTGGCCCGTCACGAGGGGCTCGGCGACGAGCAGCGGACCGCCCAGATCAAGCGCTGGTGCGAGGAGGCGGCTGAACAATTCGTCGATGCACCGGTCCAGTCCTTCGTTCCCATCCTCGTCGAGCACATCGTCCGCAACCGCATGATGGAGTCTCGCAGCAATGCCCCGCCGGCCGTGACGGCGAGCCGCGGCTAACCCGTCGACCCGCCGTGAAGTCGGTTGTGGGCGCACTGATCGACCCCGATCCGGCGCTCCTCGATGCACCCGTCGTCGTCGACCGGCTGCAGACCGACCCCGAACGTGGATTGACCTCCCAGGAGGCTGCCCGTCGACTGGTCGCGATCGGCGCAAACGATATCGAAAGCGTCGCGCCGCTGCCGAGGTGGAAAAAGCTCGCCGCGCAGTTCCGCAGCCCATTGATCTATCTGCTGTTCGCCGCGCTGATCGCCTCTGTCGCGATCTGGGTGGTCGAGGGGGCCACCGGCTGGCCGGTCGATGCGGTGGTGATCGCTGTCATCCTCGTCCTCAACGCGGTCCTGGGTTACGTGCAGGAAGCGCATGCGCAGCGCGCGGTCGACGCGTTGGCGCGGATGACCGCGACTACCGCGACGGTCGTCCGCGACGGGGCGAAACGCAACGTTCCGGCGACCGAACTGGTACCCGGCGACGTACTGCTGCTGGCCGAGGGGGACGCCGTGGCTGCCGATGCCAGGCTGCTGTCCACCGCCGGGCTCGAGGTGTCGGAGGCCGCGCTGACCGGCCTCAGTGAACCCGTGCTCAAAGACGCCCAGACCCCGGCCGATCCGACGGCGCTCGGCGACACAGCCGACATGGTGTTCAAGGGCACCGCGATCACCAAGGGTGTCGGCCGGGCGGTCGTGACTGCCACGGCGATGGCAACGCAGACGGGTCAAATCGCCGGCCTGGTGCGCACCGTCGACCACGAGGCAACACCGTTGCAGCGTGAGGTTGCGCGGGCCAGCCGGCTGCTGGGCATCGGTGTGCTGGCGATCGCCGCGGTGGTGATCGCGACCATTTTCCTCGTCTTCGGCATCCACGACGCCCACGACGTGGTCACCGCGGTGCTGCTCGGCGTGTCGCTGGCCGTGGCCGCCGTGCCAGAGGGACTGCCCGCCATCATGTCGGTCGTACTCGCCCTGGGGATGCGGCGGATGGCCAGGCAAAACGCAATCGTCAAGGAGCTCTCTTCCGCCGAAACCCTGGGGTCGGCCTCGGTGGTCTGCTCGGGCAAGACCGGGACGCTTACGACCGGAGAAATGACGATCGTGCGGGTCGTCACCCCGGTGGGCGAGGTGACGGTCACGGGCGCCGGCTATCGGCCCGAGGGCCGGCTGGAACATGAGGGGGTCCCGCTGCAGGAGGGGGACGACCTGTGGCGCCAAGCCGTCCTGGTGCTCGACGGCGGCAGCGTCGCCGGCGATGCCACGCTTCACGAGCGCGACGGTCGGTGGGCCATCCAGGGTGATCCCATCGGGGCGGCCTTCCTGGTGGCCCAGCGGAAGACGGGTACGCGACACCGCCGGACCCCGACTCTGGTGATAACGGGCGAACCCGGTGTGGTGCTCGACCACTGCACACATCTGCAGATTGGTGATCGTCTCGCTCCACTCGACGACTCGACAACGGCGACGATCCGGGGCGAAGCCGAGCGGCTCATCCATGACGGCCTGCACCCCGTGGCCGTCGCGTGCCGGCCGGACAGTCGCGACCTTCTCGACGGTGACCAGGTGTACCTGGGCATGGTGGGGATCACCGATCCACCTCGCCCCGAGGCGGCGGCGGCCATCGCCGACGCGCACCGCGCCGGAGTGAGGGTCGTCATGATCACTGGCGATCATCCCCGCGTGGCGGCACGAATCGCCCGCGAGCTCGGTATCGAAGACAAGGAGTCGGCGATATCCGGCGCCGAGCTTGCCGCCCTGGATGACGAGCAGCTGCGGGAAACGGTGCGCCAGCACTCGCAGTACACCCAACTCAATCCGGCAGACAAACTGCGCATCATCGACGCCCTGCAGGCGGAGCACCAGATCGTTGCCGTGACCGGCGAGGGGATCAACGACGCGCCTGCGCTGAAGTCGGCCGACATCGGCATCGCCATGGGCCGCACCGGCACCGAAGTCGCCAGAGAAGCCGCGAACATGATCCTCGCCGATGACAACTTCGCGACCATCGTGGCGGCCATTCGTGAAGGCCGGGGCATCTTCTCGAACATCAAGAAGTCCCTGCGCTACCTGCTCTCCTCCAACATGGGGGAAGTCTTTACCGTCTTTTTCGGCGTCGTGCTGGCCGGCGTGATCGGCCTGTCGCAGGGCGGCACCGTCGCGCTGCCGCTGCTGGCCACCCAGATTCTGTGGATCAATCTGCTCACCGACGGCGCGCCGGCTCTGGCAATGGGCGTGGACCCCCAGACCGAAGCGGTCATGAGCCGGCCGCCACGCGCGAAGTCGGATCGTGTCATCGATGGGCGGATGTGGAACAACATCATCGTGATCGGCGCGGCCGTGGCGGCCGCGACACTCATCACGATCCACCTGTATGTGCCCGGCGGCCCCCTGCCATCATCTATCGACACGGCCCGTACTGCCGGCTTCACCGTGCTGGTGATCACGCAGCTGTTCAACACGATCAACGCCCGCTCGGAGACCCAAACCGCCTTCCACCGTTTCTTCGCCAACGGGTGGTTATGGGCCGCGATCGCTTTGTCGGCGCTGCTGCAAGTGGCTGTGGTTCAGCTGCCTTTCCTCAACACGGCTTTCACCACCACGCCGCTCTCCTGGAGCCAGTGGCTGGTGTGCATAGTCCTGGCCAGCACGGTGGTCTGGGTCAGCGAATTCCGCAAACTCATCCTGCGCCATCTGGACCGCCGACGCCGCCGCCGCACATCAGTTTCGTGATCGCGTCGATGTCGACGGGGTCGGGCAAGCCCCAGTCGGGCTGGTAGTCCAGCAACTCGTTGACTTGCACCGTTTTCAGGTCGACGTCGAGCAGTTCGATAGCGTCGGTCGGCACGAGGGCGGGGTGGACGTAGCCACAGGCGCGGGCCAGGCTCAGCAGTTCGAAGCGCAGGGTGGCGAGATAGTTAGCGCAGCGCACCGATTTCAGGTTCGGGTCGAGGCCATGCTGCAGCCATGGTGACTGGGTGGCGACCCCGGAGGGGCAGCGGCCGGTGTGGCAGCGTTGCGCCTGGATGCAACCGATCGAGAACATGGCGGTTCGGGCGACGTTGATCATGTCGCAGCCCGTCGCCAGGGCCAGCAGCGCGTTCTCGGGGATGCCCAACTTGCCGGAGCCGATGAACACCACGTCGTGGTGCAGTCCCTGTTCGGCGAAGGCCCGGTAGACACGGGGGTGAGCCCACTTGAACGGCAGGGCGACGTGGTCGCTGAAGACCAGCGGGGCCGCGCCGGTGCCGCCTTCGCCGCCGTCGACGGTCACGAAGTCGACGCCGGTGCCGGTCCGCGCCATGCGCGCGGCCAGGTCAAGCCAAAACCGCTCTTCCCCGACCGCCGACTTGATGCCGACTGGTAGACCTGTCTCGGCGGCGATGGTCTCCACCAGCTCGAGCAGCCCGTCTACGTCGCGGAACGCGGAGTGGCCGGCAGGGCTTTTGCAGTCCACCCCGACCGGGACACCGCGGATGGCGGCGATTTCGGGGGTGACCTTGGCACCGGGCAGCACGCCGCCCAGGCCGGGCTTGGCCCCCTGGCTGAGCTTGATCTCGATGGCCCGGATTGACGGGGTCGCCGCAACCCGGTCGATCAGACGAGGAAGGCTGAAGCTGCCGTCGTCATTGCGGCAACCGAAGTAACCGGTGCCGATCTGCCAGACAAGATCGCCGCCATTTAGGTGGTATGGCGACACCCCGCCCTCGCCGGTGGTGTGCAGGGCGCCGGCCAGGGCCGCGCCCTTGTTGAGCGCGGTGATGGCCGCGCCGCCCAGCGCCCCGAAGCTCATCCCAGAGACGTTGACCAACGACGAGGGCCGGAAAGCCTTGGCCCGCCCGCGCGCGCCGCCGAGCACCTTTGCCGCCGGCAACGACACGGCGGGGTCCGGATGCTCAGGTTCGCCGTCGGGGGCCGACACGGGGAACGCCGCGTGCTTGATGATGGGATAGTTGTGGACCCGTTCCAGGTCGTTGTCGGTGCCGAAACCGAAGTATCGGTTGGACAACTTCGATGACGTGTACACCCAGCGACGCTGGTCGCGGCTGAAGGGCCGTTCGGCATCGTTGTCGGTGACGATGTACTGGCGCAGCTCCGGGCCGACCGCTTCCAGGAGGAACCGCAGGTGCCCGATGATCGGGTAGTTGTGCAAGATGGTGTGGCGGCGCTGCAGGAGATCCCAACCCGTCAGCCCGGCCAGGCTCCCGCCGACCAAGGCGGCCACGGATCGCCGCTTCACGCCGAATCGAAATCGGTGTAGATGCCCAGCAGGTCGCGGGCCGAGACGATACCGGCCAGCGCGCCATCGCACTCGACCAGCACGTGGCGGATGTAGCGGTCCATCATCCGGGCCGCCACCTGGCTAACCGTCGCCTCGGCGTCACACCACACCAGTGAGGTGGTGGCCACATCGGCGGCCGGAACGGTGGCCGGGTCCTTGCCCGCGGCCACCACGCGAACGATGTCGCGCTCGCTCACCAGCGCGGCGGGGAGCGCGTCGTCGCCCACCACAATGGCTCCCACGTCGGCAGTCACCATGGCTTTGGCGACGTCGGCGATCGTGGCGTCAGCGGCCACGCGCGCCACCGGGTCGCCGGTGATGGTGGAGATCGGGATGGACCCCGGAGAAGAGATGTCAGTCACGCCCACCATGCTCACCAGTAGGTGCCGCCCTTTCTAGTGACCTGAGTCCTCAATTCGGGTGGCACTGGTAACCGCAAAAGTCCATGGTTCCGCGATCCGAGATGCGACATCTGGCCCTAGTCACCGGCAGAAAGGCGGCTCAAGCTGGCACGTATGAGCGATACGGGGGCTGCGGCACGGGACTTGTCCGCACGGCTGGCTCGATGGGTTGAGCCGATCCTGGTCGCGGTGACGCTCGGCGCGTTGGCCGCCGGCGGGATCGCCTGGCTGGCTGGCGCACACCGGGTTGCCGATGGCTGCTGGATCGCGGGCACCGTGGTGGCAGTGATTCCCGCGGTGGTGTGGGTGCTGGCCGCGCTGCGGCGCGGCCGGGTGGGGGTCGACCTGATTGCGGTGTTGTCGCTGATCGGCACGCTGCTGGTGGGCGAGTATCTCGCCGGTGCGTTGATCGCGGTGATGCTGGCCGGTGGCCGGGCGCTGGAGGCGGCCGCCGAGCGCCGCGCGTCGCATGATTTGCGGGCGCTGCTCGAACATGCGCCGCGGTTCGCCCGCCGCCGTGTCGGCTCAGCGGTGAGCGTGGTCACGCTGGACGAGGTGGCGGTCGACGATCTGCTGGTGGTCGGCCCAGGCGAAGTGGTGCCCGTGGACGGGCGCGTCGCCGGTGCGGTCGCGGTGCTGGATGAGTCCGTTCTGACCGGCGAACCGCTGCAGGTGGAACGCGGCGTGGGCGAACCGGTGCGCAGCGGAGTGGTCAACGCGGGCAGCGCATTCGAGATACACGCCACCGCCACCGCCGCCGATAGCACGTACGCGCAGATCGTGCGACTGGCGACGCAGGCCGGGGCGGAAAGCGCGCCGGTGGTACGGCTGGCCGACCGGTATGCGGCGTGGTTCTTGCCGTTGACGGTGTTGGTGGCGGGAGCGGCGTGGCTGGCCAGCGGGTCGCCGGTGCGTGCGGTGGCGGTGCTGGTGGTGGCGACTCCGTGCCCCCTGCTGCTTGCCGCACCGGTGGCGATCGTGTCCGGCCTGTCCCGGGCCTCACGTCATGGTGTGGTGATCCGCAGCGGCGGCGCTTTGGAAAACCTCGGCCGCGCAACAACTTTGGTGATGGACAAAACCGGCACACTGACCATGGGACGCCCCGTCGTCGTCGACGTCGTGGCGGCGCCCGGCCGCGATGCGATCGAGATACTGCGGCTGGCGGCCTCGGTGGATCAGATGTCCCCACACGTGTTGGCCGAAGCGATCGTCACCGAGGCGCGGGCCCGCGGCTTGCGTCTCTCGCTGCCCACCGGGGTGGTCGAAGAACCCGGGCGCGGCGTTACCGCCACTCTCGACGGTCAACGGGTCCAGGTCGGCAAACTGGCCCACGACACCGCGTCCGCGGAATGGGCCCGGGCAGCGGTGAACCGGGCGCTGCTGGACAACGCCGCGATCGCATGGGTCTGCACCGACGGGCGACCGGCAGGTGCGGTGCTGCTGCGAGACCCGCTGCGCCGCCATGCACCGCGTACCGTGCGCCGGCTACGCGGCGCCGGGCTGAACCGATTGGTGATGCTCACCGGGGACCGCGCCGAGCCCGCCCGCGAGGTCGCCGCCGTGCTGGGGCTCGACGAGGTGTACGCCGAACAAAGCCCGGCCGACAAGGTCGCCGCGGTGCGGGCCGAACAAGGCCGCGCGATGACCGTGATGGTCGGCGACGGGGTCAACGACGCCCCCGCATTGGCTGCGGCCGGCGTGGGTGTGGCGATGGGCGCACGCGGTGCCACCGCTTCCTCGGAGGCCGCCGACATCGTGTTGACCACCGATCGGCTGGAGCGGCTCGCCGACGCGATGGACATCGCCCGCTGGTCACGGCGCATCGCTGTGCAAAGCGCCCTCGTCGGCATGGGCCTGTCGCTGGCCGCGATGGCCGCCGCCGCGATCGGATGGCTGCCGCCGGCCGCCGGTGCACTGCTGCAGGAGGGCATCGACGTCGCCGTGATCGGTAACGCGCTGCGCGCCCTGCGTGGTAACCGTGCCCTCGAGGTCGACCTGCCCGCATCTACCGAACAGATGTTGCGGCGCTTCGACGCCGAACACGACGAACTGCGCGACACCGTCGGGTTGCTGCGGGACGCCGCCGACCGTTTGGCCGCCGCACCCGATCAGTCGGCGATGCAGGCAATCAGCCGCGCGCACACCGTGCTCACCGACCGGATCCTCCCCCACGAACGCGCCGAGGAAACCCAGCTCTACCCCGCTCTGGCCCATCCCTTGGGCACTAACGAAGCGACCGCCACCATGAGCCGCACCCACGCCGAAATACAACGGCTGTCCGACCGGATCGGCGCCCACCTGGCACTGGCGAAAAGCAGCGGCGCCATAGGCCCTGACCAGGTCGACGACCTGCTGGCGTGCCTGTACGGGCTGCACGCGCTGCTGCGCCTGCATTTCGTGCAGGAGGAAGAAAGCTACTTCACCCTCGCCGAGGACGAATCCCAAGACGCTGAAGCCGGATAGCCCGATACCTCATCCCGCTGACGGCGGTCGGGGCATCACCGTCCCCGGAAGCTCCAACCCGTATTCGATATTTTCGTAGTCTCGCCCGCCGCGCTTGCGACCGCCTGCCGAGCCCTGCGGCGGCCTCATCGGAGTCATCGGGATCAGGGGCGCCGGGGCCACCCCGGAAGGAAGCGGGGAAACCGCGGACGCGAGTTGCACCGGCGTCTGCGAGGCGGGCAATAGTCCCGTGACGGCGGGGGGTGCCATCAGGTTGCCGATCGAGACTCCGGTACCCATGGCGGCCATAGGTGACGTCGATCCCACGCCGCTGAGCGCGCTGGCCAACTGCGCCTCCGCCGCTGCCAAATTCGCCCCACCTTCCGCCAAGCCCAGGCCAATATCGCCGCCCACAGACTGAAATCCCTTGGCGGTCGCCAATTGCGCCAACACAGCGAGGATGTTGACCGGATATCCACCCGCCGCAATGGTTTGGTTTGCCCATTGGTTGGCCAGCCCAAAATAGCCAGTCGTCGGGTTCGTAAGGCCAAGGTTAATCGGATAGGCAGCAGCAGTGGGCGCCGCAGACGCGGCTGCCGCAGCAGTTTGCGCCGCAGAACCGGCTGTGGTGTTGGCGGGGGCTACACCGGCTTGGGCCGCCAGCCCCGCCGGATTGGCGATCGGAGGGGGCGACGAGAACTGGGGTGGCACGACAGAGCTTGCCGAGGTTGCGGCATAGCGAACCATCGCCGCCGAGTTGTTCACCCACATGGCTTGGTACTCGGCTTCGGTTTCGGCGATCGCCGGAAGGTTGATCCCGAAGAAGTTGGTGGCCAGCAGCTGCGCCAACCGCGTGCGGTTGGCGGCGACCAGTGAGGGATGAACAACCGTGAAGTGAGTCAACTCGAACGCCGCTACGACCGTCTGCACGGAGGAGCCGATCAGTTGGCACTGTTCCGCAGTGACGCGCAACCAGGCGAGATAGGGCTCGACGGCCGTGACCATCGCCGCCGACGACGGACCGTGCCAGACATCAGTCAGTGACGACAACACCGAGTTGTAGCCGCGAACAGACTCCTCCAACTCGGCGCCCAGCCCGTGCCACATGGTGGAGGCCGCGATCAGCGATCCCGCACCGGGTCCGGAGTGAATCAGCGCCGAGGTGACCTCGGGGGGCAGCATCCAAAAATCCATGGCATGCTAACTCGAGGAAGAACCTGGCCAGGCCAGATACGGCGTGTCGACCCGTCCGACGAGTCTCGAATGGGTTACGCGGCAGGGCATCTCGGTGCCCTGCCGCGTGGCGCTGTTGACCTGCCCGGTGGCGGCAATTGACGTCGGCAGTCGGGAGTAACCATTGTCGACCCTCATCCCCCGCTTGGCGGTCGATGCACCACCTTTTTCGGGAGCTCCACCCCGTAGTCAAGGTCCTCGAACTTTTGCTGCTTTCTCTTGCGCCAACCACTGCCCGCCGAGACTGGTGGCGGCACCATCATCGGCATCATCGGCAAGGAGGACAACCCGGCGTCCCCCGCGGAAAGCGGTGACACCGAGGACGCGAGTTGCACCGGCGTTTGCGATGCGGGCAACAGACCCACTATCGCGGGCGGCGCGGTCAGCTTGCCCACCGTGACTCCGACACCCATCACGCCGGTGGGTGCCGCTGCAGATCCAATGGACTTGATTGCATTGGCGAATTGCACCTGCGACATCGCCAGGGCCGACTCTCCCTCGGCCAGGCCCTGGCCAACCTCGCCGCCCACAGACTGAACCCCCTGGGCGGTCGCCAACTGCGCGAACACACCGAGCAGGTTGATGGGAAATCCGGACGATATGAACTGGTTCCCCCACTGATTGGCCAACCCAAAGTATCCGGTCGTGGGGTCCGCAAGGCCAAGGTTAATCGGATTGGCAGCGGCGAGGGCAGGCAGCACACTGGCTTGAGCTTGGGCGGTAGGCACCACACTGGCCTGGGCAGCCGTCGCCGTCGGATTGGAAATCGCAAGCGGCGAAGAAAATTGGGGCTGCTGCTGGGTCAATTGTGCCGAGGCGGCCTGATAACTACTCATCGCCGCCGAATTGTTCGCCCACATCGCCTGGTACTGGGCTTCGGTTTGAGCGATCGCCGCCGTATTGGTCCCGAACCGGTTGGTGGCCAGCAACTGCGCCAGTCGCGTCCTGTTAGCGGTGACCGCTGCGGGCGGAACCACCGCCGAGTGAACGGCGGTGAATGCCGCTGCCGCGGCCTCGGTTGAGGCGGCCATCTGCTGGGCCTGCTGCGCGGTGGTGCGCAACCAGATGAGGTAGGGCTGGACGGCCTGGACCATCGCCATCGCGGACGGACCGTTCCAGGACTCAATGAGTGAAGACAACGTCGAGGCATAAACGGCAACCGAGTTCTCCAACTCGACGGCCAGCTGCTGCCACGCACCGGACGCCTCGATCAGCGAACTCGCGCCGGGCCCGGTGTAGATCAGCGTGGAGGTGACCTCCGGGGGCGCTGCGACATCCATGACACTCACCCTGCCTGCGGTAACAACGCCATTGGAAATTTGCGTTGACTACGCCGCGACGAAACCTGAAACATTGCGCATCAACCTCACGTGCGGCCAGGACCCTTCCCCGTTGGAGTCCCGGATGTGACGAACGATATACCTGTGACACTAGTCCGCCAATGATTACCAATAAGGAGACCTTGGTCCCCTGTTGGAGTGGCCGTAGGCCTTCTGCCAGCCGCTGGCGGGCGCAGGTCAGGCCTTTTTGAGGCGAAGGCGCGGTGAGCCGTCATCCGAGGCGAACTCGAGCATGGTGCCCATGACCGGCGGGGTGCAACCGCTGAGTCCACGTCTCGGCGCGTGACGTCCGGGGAGTGACGTGAAGCGGATGGTCTGCCGCCCTTGCTGATTGTGTGATGCTGCCACGTCGACAGACCGAGTGCGTGGACGAAGCCACGGTGATGGAGCCGTTTGGCAGCATGCCGCGTGGTGACGACGGGAAGGCCATGGTCAAGGCCCTTCTCCGACACCTGTCCCAATGATCGCCGTGCATGTGCGAAAGCACGATCGCGTCGATCGCCCGAAGTTCGTCAATGCTCAGCGCCGGTTCCTTGGGTCGCTTGGACACCAGCCCGTAACCGAGGTAGGCGTGCTGCCCCCGGTGCAAGAAATTGGGATCGGTCAGCAACGTCAGCCCACCTGCGGTAATCAGCGTGGTGGCGTTGCCCATGAAGGTGACGGTGATGTCCATGACGGCGGGCTACCCGGTCCCGGGTGTTCACGCGGTCAGAACGGTGGTGGTTCTTCGTCGGTGTCGGGTGGGGCCGGGCCGGTTGGTGCGACGGGGGCGGCAAGCCGGGCCTGGCGGTTGTGTCGGCGTTCGGCGGCGATGCGGTGGGCCCGGTTTTGGGCGCGGGTCCTACTGCGCAGCGGCATCATGGCCGTGCGGTCGCCGCAGCGCTCGGTGTTGGCGGTCTCGCGGACGGGCGGGTTACCGGTGGGGGCGCACAGGCAGGGGAACAGCAGGGCACTACCCGGGGTGGTGACATAGGTGTGCCCGTCGGGCAGGGTCCAGATCACAGTTCCGTCGGGCAGTTGTTGGTCGCGCCACCCCCAGAACGTTTTCATCAAATGATGAAGCCGGCATAGACATTTGAGGTTCGACGGGTGGGTAGCGCCGCCCTGCGCGTACGGGATCGTATGGTCCACATCGCACTGGGTGGCGGGGCGATCGCAGCCCGGCGCCCGACACGTCAGGTCCCGGCACCGGACAAAGTCGGCCAGTTTGGCCGAGGGTTCGTAGTGCGGTTCGGCGCCTTGGGCCGGTGCGATCAACGGCACCAGCCTGGCGGACTTCGCCAGCTCGGCGACCAACTCGGCCGGGATCAGTCCCTCGACCCCGGGCAGCACACCCGGGGTGGCCCCGGTGCCCTCCACCGTGGCTTGCTCGGCGACCACGTGAATCACCACATTGCTCACACCCGGTGCCGCCCCGGGGCAGTCGCCGGATCCGCAACCACACACCAGCCGATCGGCACCGGCGGCCAGCGCGCCCAGCGCATCGGCGCGACGCTGCGCGCGGCTGCGCGGATCGGCCTCGCACACCGTGTCCGCCAACTCGTCGAGCCGACAGTCAAAAGCGTGTCCGGCGGTGTTGAATACGCTTCCGGTCACCCAGGCCATCCCCGAGTCGTTGGCTTGCACGTCCACATACCGATCGGCGACCGCCTGAGCGGCCCGGCGCACCGCATCCCGATCCACCGTGGCCACCACCTGGTCAACCGCCGCGGCCAACCCGCCCCGCGTGATCGAGGGGCGTCGCGACACCAGCACCGCCAACTGGGCGTCCACCTTCGCCAGCACCTCGGCATCGGTGATCAACTCGGTGCGAAACACGATCGTCTGAAACGCCCGGTAGTCGATGTCGCCGGCCTGAAACACCTTCCCGACCTGTGGCAGCCGGTCCCGCATCGCCATCGCATACCGCAGGTAGCTGTGACCCATCGCCACACTGCAGTTCAGCCTGGCCGCGACCTGCGCGGCCACCGCCTCCCAGGCGTCGGCGGCCCAATCCGGCCGCTCCCCGGACTCGCGGCACCGCACCACAAGAAGCTCCCCAATCGCCACCAACCGCTGGGCAGCGGCCTGCGCCTCCGTCCGCGCCGCCTCGCCCACCCGATCCAGCAACACCGCCGACTCCGGCGTCGGCCGCGAGGCATACCAGTACTCGAACATGTGTTCGAGTATGCCACGGGGGTCCGACAACTTCACCAGCGCCAGCGGCTGCTCAGTACAAGGTCCGGTCGGCCTTGGTGACGCAGCGGTAGAGCTCCTCGCCGTAGAGCAGCACGATCGCAGCTCCGCCGAGCAGCTGAGGTACTTCCCGCCAGTGCAAGCAACCCAGCGCCGAGGCCGCCATGATCGGCAACGACTCCAAGAACTGCGCACGTGCTGCTCCCACGGAGTGACCCGGCGCCCGCTGTGCTCGGCCGTACTGACGTCCCACAAAGCGGTGGCCTCATGCGCGGCAATCGACGCCAATATCGTCGTCAGCACCAAACGGTTGATCTCACACAGCAAAACCAAAGTGAGCGGCAGGCCGACTTCGCCCATCATCAGCAAGTGGATCAGCGACTCACGAGTGCCTACGTTGACTTCAATTCTGCTGCGCCGGTGCTGATTCCAGTCCAGCAGAGCGGGGATGAACCAGGCGGCAGGATTCCATACATCAGGTACCGCAGGAGCGCGGTTTCGGCGTCGTTGGCCCGCTCCGGAATTCGCATACGCGAGAACAGCCCAGCTACGGGCTCGGCCGACGGCTTACGAACTCGCGGCGCAAGCCCGTCACCGGATCGTCAAACTCGATGCGCTGCGCGAGCAACCGCAGCGGCGTGGTGAAGTCGTCAACCGGCACGTCAATGACGTTGGGATACAACGGGTCACCCTCGATCGGTAACCCTAGCGAGGCCATGTGCACCCGCAGCTGGTGGGTGCGTCCCGTGTGTGGCGTCAGCCGGTACAGACCGTCCGGCGATTGGGGGCACCTCCCGCTTGCGGGGGACAATTCCACTCGGGTCTCCGCGTTGGGCGTTCCCGGTTCGCAGACCGCCTGCAGCTGGCCCCGGTGCTTGAGGATCCGGCTGCGCACAATGCGCGGAAATACCAGGGTCGGATCAACGGGGGCCCGCGCCAAATAGGTCTTGTGCACCAAACCACGGGAGAACAGCGTCTGATATGCGCCGCGCATCTCGCGCCGGGTGGTGAACAACAGCACCCCGGCGGTCAGCCGGTCGAGCCGATGCGCCGGGCTCAGCTCGGGCAATCCGAGTTCCCGGCGTAACCGCACCAGCGCGCTCTGCGCGACGTGCCGGCCCCGTGGCATGGTGGCCAAGAAGTGCGGCTTGTCGACGACCACGATGTTCGCGTCGCGGTAGAGCACCGGGATGTCGAAGGGTACCGGGACTTCATCAGGCAGCTCCCGATAGAGGTAGACACTCGAACCGCGGGGCAGCACCGTGGAGTTGTCGACCACCGCGCCGTCGGCGTCGACGACCTCACCGGCCAGGACCTTAGCGCGGGCCGGCGCACCAAACCGGGCGGTCAGCTCGGCCAGCACCGGTCCGCCATGCAGCCGCACCCGCGCCGGGCCGAGTCCGTCCCGCACGGGAAGTGGCGCGGGCCTCAATTGAGCGGTACCGGCTCGAGGATCTCGGCGCGCGCCTCCGGTGCGCTGGCCCGCAACTCGTCGGCCGACACGTCGTCGGGCTGGGCCTGCGACAGTATCTCGGCCTGCACCCGCGCGGTGTAGTTTCCGACCTCACGCCGGATGTCCTCGGCGGTCCAACCCAGCACGGGCGCGACCACCTCGGCCACCTCCCGGGCACAGTCGACGCCCCGGTGCGAGTATTCGATGGAGATGCGCATCCGACGCGCCAGGATGTCCTCCAGATGCAGCGCCCCTTCGGCGGTGGCGGCGTACAGGGCCTCCACCTTCAGATAGCCCGGGGCCTCCTTGATCGGGCTGAGCAGGTCGGCGTTTCCGGCCGCCAGACCCAGCACGTCGCCGATCAGCGAACCGTAGCGGTCCAGCAGGTGCCGCACCCGATACGGATGCAAACCTTGCAGCGCCGCAACGTGTTCGGCCTGATTGACCAGTGCGAAGTAACCGTCGGCGCCCAGCAGGCCGACCTTCTCGGTGATCGAGGGCGCCACGCGGGCCGGGACGAACTGGGCCGCGGCGTCGATGGCGTCGGCGGCCATCACCCGGTAGGTGGTGTACTTGCCGCCGGCGATGGCCACCAGGCCCGGCGCGGGCACCGCCACGGCGTGTTCCCGGGACAGCTTGGACGTCTCCTCGCTCTCCCCCGCCAGGAGCGGCCGCAGCCCGGCGTACACCCCGTCGATGTCGGCATGCGTCAGCGGGGTGGCCAGCACGGTGTTGACGGTGCCGAGGATGTAGTCGATGTCGGCCTTGGTGGCCGCGGGATGGGCAAGGTCGAGATTCCAGTCGGTGTCGGTGGTTCCGATGATCCAGTGGGTCCCCCATGGGATGACGAACATGACCGACTTCTCGGTGCGCAGGATGATCGCGACGTCGCTCACAATCCGGTCGCGCGGCACCACCACGTGCACGCCCTTGGACGCGCGCACCTGAAATCGCCCGCGCTGCTTGGACAACGCCTGAATCTCGTCGGTCCACACCCCGGTCGCGTTGACGACGACGTGGCCGCGCACTTCGGTGACGGCGCCGTCCTCGGAGTCGCGGACCCGCACGCCGGTCACCCGGTCGCCCTCGCGCAGCAACGCGACCACCTGGGTGGAGGTTCGCACCACGGCGCCGTAGTGCGCGGCGGTGCGGGCGACGGTCATGGTGTGCCGGGCGTCGTCGACGACGGTGTCGTAGTAGCGGATTCCGCCGATCAACGAGCTGCGCTTCAGACCCGGACTCAATCGCAACGCACCGGCGCGGGTCAAATGCTTTTGCGCGGGAACGGATTTCGCGCCTCCCATCCGGTCGTAAAGGAAGATGCCCGCAGCCACGTACGGGCGTTCCCACCAGCGCTTGGTCAGTGGAAACAGGAACGGCAACGGTTTGACCAGATGCGGCGCCAACGTGGTCAGCGACAGCTCGCGCTCGTAGAGCGCCTCGCGCACCAGCCCGAATTCCAGCTGCTCGAGATAGCGCAATCCGCCGTGGAACATCTTCGAAGAGCGGCTCGACGTGCCCGAGGCGAAATCGCGCGCCTCGACCAGCGCCACCTTGAGCCCGCGGGTGGCGGCATCCAACGCGCACCCGGAGCCCACCACGCCGCCGCCGATGACCACCACGTCGAATTGCTCGGTGCCGAGTCGCTCCCAAGCCAACGCGCGCTGCCGGGGCCCCAACGAGGAAGCCGTCCAGTTCTGCGCGCTCTCCGGTGCCTGAATCGGGTTGCTCACGGCAGAGGACTCCTCACTGGGAAACTCCTGTCGGTTACTCGTCAGTAGGACGGGGTCGAACCAAGGCTAGTCCAGATCGTCGTGGGCCATCAGCCGACGAGCGGCCTCGGTGATCGACCCGGACAACGACGGGTAAACCGCGAGCGTCTGCGCCAGCTCGTTGACGGTGATGCGGTTTTGCACGGCCACGGCGATCGGCAGGATCAGTTCGGAGGCGATCGGGGCCACCACCACGCCGCCGATCACCACGCCGGTGGACTTCCGGCAGAACATCTTCACGAAACCCTGTCGCAGCCCGGACATCTTGGCCCGCGCGTTGGTCCGCAGCGGGAGCATGATCGTGCGGGCCGACACCGAACCGTCGTCGATCATCGTCTGCGGTACGCCGACGGCCGCGATCTCGGGTCTGGTGAAAACCGTCGCCGCCACGGTGCGCAACCGGATCGGGCTGACCCACTCACCCAGCGCGTGATACATCGCGATCCGGCCCTGCATGGCGGCAACCGACGCCAACGGCAGCAGCCCGGTGCAGTCGCCGGCAGCATAGATACCGGGAACCGATGTCCGCGAGACCCGGTCCACGGTCAGATAGTTTCCGCGCCCCAGTTCGATGCCGACCCGCTCCAGGCCAAGGCCGCTGGTGTTGGGAACCGACCCAATGGTCATCAGGGCATGGCTGCCCTCGACGGTGCGGCCATCGGTCATGGTGACCAAGACCCCGGTGTCGGTGCGGGTGACCGATGCTGCGCGCGCGTTCTTGAAAAGCTGGACGCCGCGTTCGGAGAACGACTCTTCCAAGACCGCCGCAGCGTCGGCGTCTTCGTAAGGAAGCACCCGGTCCTGGCTGGCCACCACCGTCACCGGCACGCCCAATTCGGTGTAGGCGTTTACGAACTCGGCTCCGGTGACCCCCGAGCCCACCACGATGAGATGGTCGGGCAGCGCCTCCAAGTCGTACAGCTGCCGCCAGGTCAGGATGCGCTCGCCGTCGGGCTGGGCCGACGGCAGGATCCGCGGGCTGGCGCCGGTGGCGATCAGCACGACGTCGGCGTCGTGCTCACTGGTGGTGCCGTCGGCGGCGGTCGCTTTGATGCGGTGGCGGGCCAGCCCGGGCGTGGGGTCGACCAGCTCGCCCCGGCCGGCGACGAGGTGGACGCCCACGCCGAGCAGCTGGGCGGTGATGTCGGCCGACTGCGCTGCGGCCAGGCTCTTTACTCGATCATGGATTTGCGGCAACGAGATCTTGGCGTCTTCGATGTCGATGTCGAACCCCAGCCGCGGCGCACGGCGCAGTTCGGTGCGCAAACCCGTCGAGGCGATGAACGTCTTGGACGGCACGCAGTCGTCCAGGACGGCCGCCCCGCCGATACCGTCGCAGTCGATCACGGTGACATGTGCTGTCTCGGGGTGTGAGGTGGCGGCGACAAGCGCGGCTTCGTAACCGGCCGGGCCTCCACCGAGGATTACGATGCGGGTCACCACAGCCCTAACCTAGCCGGGGGACGGCGCACGCCGCAGCCGGGCGACCGACGGCCAGGCCGTCAAACTCCTCGGGTGAACACCGCTCGAGCGTGTGCCGTTTAAGCTTTCCCCGTGCCGCTCTACGCCGCGTACGGGTCGAACATGCATCCCGAGCAGATGCTGAAACGCGCACCCCATTCGCCGATGGCGGGAACTGGCTGGTTACACGGATGGCGGTTGACGTTCGGCGGCGAGGACATCGGCTGGGAGGGGGCGCTGGCCACCATCGTCGAGGATCCGAATTCGAAGGTGTTCGTTGTCTTGTACGACATGACGCCGGCGGACGAGAAGAATCTCGACCGGTGGGAGGGCTCAGAGTTCGGTGTCCACAAGAAGATCCGATGCCGCGTGGAACGCTTGTCGTCGGACACCACCACCGACCCCGTATTGGCGTGGCTGTATGTGCTGGACGCCTGGGAGGGCGGTTTGCCGTCGGCGCAATACCTGGGCGTGATGGCCGACGCCGCCGAAATCGCCGGCGCACCAGCGGATTACGTACACGACCTGCGAACTCGTTCCGCCCGCAACATCGGTCCGGGTACCAGCGCTTGACTTTTTTCCGCTAGAGAAACTACGGCAACTCGAACGCGGCCGACTGTTCGATGATGTTGACCATCACGCGCAGTCCGATCGCCAGGGACCGTTCGTCGAGATCGAACGTGGGCTGGTGCAGATCCAACTGTCGTCCCTCGCCCGACCACACACCCAATCGCGCCATTGCCCCGGGAATCTCCTCCAAATACCAGGAGAAATCCTCACCGCCACCGGACTGCCGGGTATCGGCCAGCACATCGGGGCCCAGGGCTTCGATCGCGTGGGTGAGGATGCGCGTCGAGATGTCCTCGTTGACCACCGGCGGCACGCCGCGCCGGTATTGCAGCGTGTGTTCGATGGCCAGCGGCGACAGCAGCGCCGACACGGCCTGGCGGATGATGTCCTCCAGCTCGAGCCAGGTGAATCGGCTCGCGGTGCGAACGGTGCCACCCAGCACGCCGGTCTGCGGGATGGCGTTGGCGGCCACTCCGGCGTTGACCGCGCCCCACACCAACACCGTGCCGTTGCGCGGGTCGATGCGGCGCGACAGCACCCCGGGCAGGCCGGTGATCAGCGTGCCAAGTCCGTAAACCAGGTCGGCGGTCAGGTGTGGCCGCGACGTGTGCCCGCCAGGCGAATACAGGGTGATCTCTATCGAGTCGGCCGCCGAGGTGATGGGGCCATGTCTGACCGCGATCTTGCCGACTTCGAGTCGGGGATCACAGTGCAGGGCGAAGATGCGCGACACCCCGGCTATCGCGCCGGCCGCGATGGCGTCGATCGCGCCGCCGGGCATCAGTTCCTCGGCAGCTTGGAAGATCAACCGCACCCCGACCGGCAGCTCCGGTACCGACGCCAATACCAGCGCGGTACCCAGCAGGATTGCGGTGTGCGCGTCATGCCCGCAGGCGTGCGCCACGTTGGGCATGGTCGACGCGTACGGTGCGCCGGTCCGCTCGGCCATGGGTAGCGCGTCCATGTCGGCCCGCAGCGCGATCCTCGGCTCATGCTCTGGGCCGATATCGCAGATCAGCCCCGTTCCGCCGGGGAGCACCTTCGGGTTGAGCCCGGCGTCGGCCAACCGCTCGGCGACGAACTGGGTGGTGGCGTACTCCTGCCGACCCAACTCGGGATAGCGGTGGAAGTGCCGACGCCACTCGACCAGGTCATCGCGATGCGCGGCCAACCAGGATTCGGCGGTCTCAGCGAGGGTCATGTTTGTGCCCCGCTGTGTCTTAGCTCGTATGCAGCCATTACCCGGTCGCGTTCGGCAGGCGTTTGAGCCAGATGGACAACCGTGCGTGCCAGCATGATCGCGCCCTCGACGACCGCGCGGTCGGCGCTGGGGCCGGCGGCGGCAGCGGCGAAGGCACGCTGGTGAACCGTGGCACCCCCGGCGTCGACCCCGATCACCGGATGGATTCCCGGCAGCACTTGCGTCACGTTGCCCATATCGGTGCTGCCCATGGGAAGCCCGGCTTCTACCTCGGGCGCAACCGGCTCGCGTCCGAGTCGGCGCATCTCCTCCCGGCAGACGTCGGCCAGCCATGGGTCGGGATTGAGCTCGGCGTACGCGGGTGCCGGGTTGTCGATCTCATATTCGCAGCCGGCGGCCAGTGCGCCCGCGGCAAAGCACGCGTACATCCGGCCCTCCAGCTCTCGCAGCGAATCCGACTCGAGCGCCCGCATCGCATACTGCAACGTCGCGTGCCCGGGGATGACGTTGACCGCCTGCCCGCCGTTGGTGACGATGCCGTGGACCAGTTGCCCCGGCGCCAGTTGCTGCCGCAACACCCCGATGGCGACCTGCGCGACGGTCACGGCGTCGGCGGCGTTGATGCCCAGGTGCGGCGCGACGGCTGCGTGCGATTCCTTGCCACGGTAGTGGACGATCGCTTCGGACAGTGCCAGTGAGCGCGCCCCGGCGATGTCCGTCGGCCCGGGATGCACCATCACCGCCACTGCGACGTCGTCGAACACCCCGGCGCGCAGCAGCAGTGCTTTACCGCCGCCGGCCTCCTCGGCGGGAGTTCCCAGCAGTGCCACCCGCAGGCCCAGGTCGTCGGCCACCTCAGCCAACGCCAGCGCCGTGCCCACCGCCGAGGCCGCAATGATGTTGTGGCCGCAGGCGTGCCCGATCTCGGGCAGCGCGTCGTACTCGGCGCATACCCCGACGACCAGCGGTCCGCTGCCGAAGTCGGCGCGAAAGGCGGTGTCCAGGCCACCGGCAGGGGCGGTGACCTCGAAACCACGTTCGGCGACCAGTACCTGCGCCTTGGCGCAGCTGCGATGCTCGGCGAACGCCAGCTCAGGCTCGGCATGGATGGCATGGGACAACTCGACAAGATCGGCGCCCCGGCGCCGCACGACATCCTCGACGCTGTCTAACGGGGCGCTGCGCACTCTCGCAGTATCTCACCGAGTCCTACCGGCCTGAGGGTCTGAGGCCTACACCAGTCCGGCGACGAATCTCGCCGCCTGGCCGGGGTAGGGCGGTGACTCATAGTCGTGGTGCGCATCCCGGTCGCGGCCGCCAACGACGCAGATGGGATCGCCGGGGCTGCATATGTCGATGGCCCGGCCGGCGAACAGACCCGTTGTCGAAAGGGGCGTGTTGAACCGGTTGCCGGGATTGCCGAACACCGCCACCGCCCTCACCTTGCCGGCCAGGCCGGGATCTAGCGGGGGAGCCGATCCGAGGTTGCCGATGCGCTCGCCGAGGGGCGGCACCCCCGCCAGCATGGAGACCGCGGCGGCGCCCTGCGAGAAGCCACCGAGCACCAACCGCGTCGCCGGGCACTGGTCGGCCATCGCGGCGATGTGGGCCCGCGCGTCGTTGGCGGCGTCGGCCGTGGTCAGGAAGTTATAGCTGGCGGGATAGTTCACCGCATAAGCCTCGACGCTGCGCGAGCCGAGCGCGGGCCGCAGCGCGGCGAACAGCGCATCACCTTCGGCCCCCAAGCCGGGTGGCTCGGCGGTGCCACGGGCGAAGACGAGTTGGACATCGGGACACCCGTCGGCTCTTGCCGTCGGTGCCGGGGCGCTCGTGATCGTT
This sequence comes from uncultured Actinomycetota bacterium, assembly GCA_963784665.1. Taxonomy (GTDB): domain Bacteria; phylum Actinomycetota; class Actinomycetes; order Mycobacteriales; family Mycobacteriaceae; genus Mycobacterium. The sequence goes on along the minus strand of CAWASA010000004.1, from coordinate 570,127 downwards.
GCCACCGACACCGCAACAGCGACGGCCAGACCGACGACTGACCAGCTACGAAGACCCATACGGCAGATCCTCACATATACCGGCTCACCATCGCGACGCTAAGCTCGCGCACTGTGAGCGACCCCGCGCCCGATCCCGAGGCCCTCGCGCGGCGGGCGGCGCAGGCCATCGGCGAGCGCACCGGGGTCGGCGAGCACGACGTCGCCGTCGTTCTCGGGTCGGGATGGTCGCCGGCCGTGGCGGCGCTCGGCTCCCCGACCGCCGTGCTTGCGCAGGCCGAACTGCCCGGGTTCGCACCGCCCAGCGCCGTCGGGCATACCGGTGAACTGTTGTCGATGCGCATCGGTGCACACCGGGTGCTGGTGCTGGCCGGTCGCGTGCATGCCTACGAGGGGCATGACCTGTGCCACGTCGTGCACCCGGTACGGGCGGCCTGCGCGGCGGGAGTGCGCATCGTCGTGCTCACCAATGCGGCCGGCGGACTGCGCCCGGACCTGGCGGTCGGCCAGCTGGTGCTGATCAGCGACCATCTGAACCTGACCGCCCGGTCGCCGTTGGTCGGCGCGCAATTCGTGGACCTGACCGACGCCTACGCCCCGCGGCTGCGGGAGCTCGCCCGCCAGGCCGACCCGGAGCTGAGCGAGGGTGTCTACGCCGGCCTGCCCGGACCGCACTACGAGACGCCGGCGGAGATCCGGATGCTGCGGATGATGGGCGCCGACCTGGTGGGCATGTCGACGGTGCACGAGACCATCGCCGCCCGCGCGGCCGGTGCCGAGGTGCTGGGTGTGTCGCTGGTGACGAACCTGGCCGCCGGACTGAGCGGCGAGCCGCTGAGCCACGCCGATGTGCTCGCCGCCGGGGTCGCGTCAGCGAGCCGGATGGGCGCCCTGCTGGCCAACATCATCGAGCGGGCATAACCCGGTTTTGCCGAGATGACGCCCGAGGAGTGGATCGCCCACGATCCCGACCCGAAGACGGCCGCCGAGCTCGCCGCGTGCGACGCCGGGGAACTCGCCGCGCGGTTCGCCCATCCCCTCACGTTCGGCACCGCGGGCCTGCGCGGGCCGGTGCGTGGCGGGCCCGACGCCATGAACGTCGCGGTGGTGTCGCGCGCCACCTGGGCGGTGGCACAGGTGCTCAGGAACCGTGGCGTGGCCGGGTCGTCGGTGATCGTCGGGCGCGACGCTCGGCACGGCTCGGCGGTCTTCGCCGGTGTCACGGCTGAAGTGCTTGCCGCCGAGGGCTTTTCAGTGCTGCTCCTGCCCGGTCCGGTGCCTACACCGGTGGTCGCGTTCGCGGTGCGCCACACCGGCGCCGCCGCCGGAATACAGATCACGGCCTCACACAACCCGGCGACCGACAACGGCTACAAGGTGTACTTCGAAGGCGGCATCCAGATCGTCTCACCCACCGACCGCCAGATCGAATCCGCGATGGCCGCCGCTCCCCCGGCCGACCAGATCGCCCGCAAACCCGTCGAACCGGTGCAGACCGACCTCGTCGAGAGCTACATCGAGCGCGCCGCCGGGGTGCGTCGCGCCGCCGGTTCGGTACGGGTGGCCCTGACCGCTTTGCACGGGGTGGGTGGTGCGGTGGCCGTCGAAACATTGCGCCGTGCCGGCTTCGACGATGTGCACACCGTCGGAGCCCAGTTCGCGCCCGACCCCGACTTCCCCACCGTCGCGTTCCCGAACCCCGAGGAACCCGGCGCCACGGATGCGTTGCTAGCCCTGGCCGCGGATGTCGGGGCCGACGTCGCGATCGCGCTGGATCCCGACGCCGACCGATGCGCGGTCGGCATACCCACCGGAATATCTGCCAGCTCGGGGTGGCGGATGTTGTCCGGCGACGAAACCGGTTGGCTGCTCGGCGATTACATTTTGTCGCAGTGCCGGCCGGAAACAGCAGTAGTGGCCAGTACCGTGGTGTCCTCGCGGATGCTGGCGGCGATCGCCGCACATTACGGCGCAACCCATGTCGAGACCCTCACCGGCTTCAAGTGGCTGGCGCGCGCCGATTCGAACGTGCCCGGCGGCACCCTGGTGTACGCCTACGAGGAAGCGATCGGGCACTGCGTCGACCCGGACGCCGTGCGCGACAAAGACGGCATCAGCGCCGCGGTACTGGTGTGCGACCTGGTGGCCACGCTGAAAAAGCGGGGCCGCTCGGTGCCCGAGATGCTCGACGAGCTCGCCAGACGTTACGGCGTGCACGACGTTGCGGCGGTGTCACGCCGGGTCGCCGACGCCGCAGAGGCTGCCGAACTGATGCAGCGGCTACGGGCAGACCCGCCGAGTCGCCTGGCCGGGTTCACCGCCCATATTTCTGACACCACCGACGCGTTGATCTTCACCGGCGGTGACGATGAAGCGTCGGCGCGAGTGGTGGTGCGGCCCTCGGGGACCGAGCCGAAGTTGAAGTGCTACGTGGAGATTCGCTGCGCCGTGGCCGGTGACCTGCGAGCTGCCCGCGAGCGGGCCGATGCGTTGCGCGACGAGCTGGTCTCCGCGGTCCGAAGTTGGTGACTAGCGGGGCCCGTATTGGCGGTCGCCGGCGTCGCCGAGACCCGGCACGATATAGGCGATCTCATTGAGCCCGTCGTCGACGGCCACGGTGAAAAGTCGCGCGTTCGGTGCCTTTTTCTCAGTAACGGCCTCAACGGCGGCAATGCCTTCCGGTGCGGCCACCGCGCACAACACCGTGATTTCCACGGCGCCGCGGCGGTGGAGCAGACCGATCGTGTGCGTCATCGACCCGCCGGTGGCCAGCATGGGATCGAGGACCATCACCGGCAGGTCAGTCAGGTCGTCGGGCAGCGACTCGAGGTACCCGGTCGCCTGGTGGGTTTCCTCGTCGCGGGCGACGCCGACGAATCCGACCCGGGCCTCCGGCAACAGCGCAAGCGCCTGGTCGACCATGCCCAGCCCGGCGCGCAGCACGGGCACCAACAGGGGCGGGTTGGCCAGTCGCACGCCGAGCGTTTCGGCCAGCGGTGTGCGGATCGGAAAAGTCTGTCGGGCGGCGTCCCGGGTGGCCTCGTAGACCAGCATCACGGTCAGGTCGCGCAGCGCCGCCCGGAAGCCGGCGTTGTCGGTGCGCTCGTCGCGCAACGTCGTCAGCCGGGCGACCGCCAGCGGGTGGTCAACGACGCGCACCTCCACGGGACTTGACCCTATATAACGATTGGGACTACCTGAGCTGACACGCTCGCGTCAGTGCCGTCGGCGTGCCACATGCGTCCATATACTCCCCGAGTGCCGAGCCGAACTAAAGGTCAAACGAGGCTGATCGGCAGGGCGCATCGAGTCCTGCGGTTGCTCGGCGCGGTCGCGTTGACGGGGTTGGTGGCCAGCCCGTGGGCCCCTCACGTGGGCCTTGCGGCGGCCGCACTTCCGCAGCCCGCCCACGTGGTGATCGTGGTGGAAGAAAACCGCTCTCAGACCAACCTCATCGGCAACAAGTCGGCGCCCTTCATCAACGCGCTGGCCTCGGGCGGCGCCATGATGGCCCAGTCGTTCGCCGAAACACATCCCAGCGAGCCGAACTACCTGGCGCTGTTCGCCGGCAGCACGATGGGCGTCACCAAGGACGTGTGCCCGGTCAACGGCGGCGCCGCTCCCAACCTGGCCTCCGAATTACTGGCCGCCGGTTACACCTTCGTCGGTTTCGCCGAAGGACTGCCCGCGGTCGGCTCACCGGTGTGCAGTGCGGGCAAGTACGCGCGCAAGCACGTTCCCTGGGCCAACTTCACCAATGTGCCACCGACGAACTCGCTGCCGTTCTCGGCATTCCCGATGGGGAACTACGCCAGCCTGCCGACCGTGTCGTTCGTCATTCCCGACAACGACAACAACATGCACGACGGCTCCATCGCACAAGGCGATGCCTGGCTGAACCGCCAGCTGTCGGCATACGCCAACTGGGCGGTGGCCAACAACAGCCTGCTGATCGTGACCTGGGACGAGGACGACAACGGCAGCCGCAACCAGATCCCGACGGTGTTCTACGGCGCGCATGTAAAGCCCGGCACGTACAACGAGCAGATCAGCCACTACAACGTGCTTTCCACCTTGGAGCAGATGTACGGGCTGCCGAAAACCGGTTACGCGGCTAACGCTCCCGTAATCACCGACATCTGGGCCACATAGGCTCGATGGCCCAACTTCTTACTCGCGCCGTTTCGGCGCTCGCCGTCGCCGGGCTTAGGCGCACCGCGCCCGGCGCCTTCGCCGGCCGTCGCTATTGTGTGCCGCATGGCTGCTGACCTCGTGCCGATCCGCCTGAGCTTGCCCGCTGGTGACCGCTACACCGTGTGGGCACCCCGCTGGCGCGACGCCGGCGACGAGTGGGAGGCGTTCCTGGGCAAGGACGACGACCTGTACGCCTTCGAGACCGTTGCCGACTTGGTCGCATTCGTGCGTGCCGACACCGACAACGATCTGGTCGACCACCCGTCGTGGAAGGACCTGACCTCGGCGCACGCGCACCAATTCGAACCTGCCGAAGACAAGCAGTTCGATCTGGTCGTTGTCGAAGAGCTGGTGTCGGAGAAGCCGACCGCGGAGTCGGTGACCGCGCTGGCGGCCACGCTGGCAATCGTGTCGTCCATCGGATCGGTGTGCGAGCTGGCGGCAGTGTCAAAGTTCTTCAACGGCAACCCCAGTCTGGGCACGGTATCGGGCGGAATCGACCACTTCACCGGTAAAGCCGGTCTGAAACGCTGGAATTCGATCGCTGAGGTCATCGGACGCAGCTGGGACGATGTGCTCAGCGCGGTCGACGAGCTCGTCACAACTCCCGAGGTCGATGCCGCGCTGTCGGCGAAGGCTGCCGACGAACTGGCCGAAGAGACCGAAGAAGACGACGAGCCGGACACCGAAGACGCCGCCGAGGAGGCTGCCGAGGATTCCGCGGAGGCGCTGGCCGAGTCCGCGGCGGACGCCGACGCTACCGAGGACGACGAAGACGACGCTACCGAGGACGACGAAGACGACGCTACCGAGGACGACGAGGACGACGAGGAAGCCCGCGCGCCCGACGACAACGCCGTATTGGGCGGCGACGAGGATTTCTGGCTTCAGGTGGGCATCGACCCGATTCGGATCATGACGAGTTCTGGCACGTTCTATACGCTGCGGTGCTACCTGGACGATCGGCCGATCTTCTTGGGTCGCAACGGACGGATCAGCGTGTTCAGCTCCGAGCGGGCGCTCGCACGCTACCTCGCCGACGAGCACGACCACGACTTGGCCGATTTGAGCACTTACGACGATATCCGGACCGCCGCAACTGACGGCTCACTGGCGGTCGCGGTCACCGACGACAACATCTACGTGCTCAGCGGCCTGGCCGACGACATTGCCGACGGGCCGGACGCCGTGGATCGTGAGCAGCTGGACCTGGCCGTCGAGCTGCTCCGCGACATCGGCGACTACTCGGAGGAGACCACGGTGGACAAGGCGCTCGAGACAAGCCGGCCCCTGGGCAAGCTGGTGGCCTACGTGCTGGAGCCCGGCTCGGTCGGCAAGCCCGCACCTCCGTACGCCCCGGCGGTGCGGGAGTGGGAGAAATTGGAGCAATTCGTCGACGGGCGGCTGAGGCGCGAATAGCGCCGCCAGTTTGACGGGCCTTCAAGACTCCTTTTAACTGGCGGCAGCATTCGCCGTCGGTCAAGGGGCGGCCCCGACGGGGAGGTAAGCCACTGTGTCGCTTCCCGGGATCGGCCCATTGCCCCTTTACGGCTTCCAACGTCCGGGCATGCTGCTGTTCGGCCTGGTGCCGCTGGCTCTGCTGGCCATCTACGTCCTCGTCCAGACTCGACGCCGGCGCCGGCTGCGCCGGTTCACTGAGGCAGATGTGCCGCAGTCCCCGTGGCGACACGTTCCGATCGCCGTGTCGCTGCTCTGCCTGATCTTGCTGACCGTTGCGCTGTCCACCCCCACCCACGACATGCGCATACCGCGCAACCGGGCCGTCATCATGCTGGTCATCGACATGTCGCAGTCCATGCGGGCAACCGATGTCCAACCCAACCGGCTCAAGGCGGCCGAGCAGGCGGCCAGCCAGTTCGCCAGTCAACTGACGCCGGGCATCAACCTCGGACTGGTCGGTTTCGCCGGAACGCCCTACCTGCTGGTGCCGCCGACCCCGCAGCACCAGGCAACCATTGATGCGTTGAAGAAACTCGACTTCGCCGACAGCACGGCGACCGGTGAGGCCATCTTCACCGCCCTGCACGCGATCGGAGCCACGGCCGTAACGGGTGGCGATGATCCGCCTCCGGCCCGCATCGTGCTGCTGTCCGACGGCGGCGAGAACAAACCGTCGGATCCCAGTGATCCCCATGACGGGGCCTACACCGCAGCGCGCCTGGCCAAGGACGAGGGAGTGCCCATCTCGACGATCTCGTTCGGAACGAAAGGCGGCGAAATCGAGATGGACGGACAGCGGGTCGCGGTCCCGGTCTCGACCGACCAGATGAAGACGATCGCCAAGCTATCCGGCGGGCAGTCTTATACCGCCACCAACATCAGCGAGCTCAACAAGGACTACAACGCCATCGAGAACGAGATCGGCTACCGCACGGTGCCTGGCCCCGGCAGTTCCGGGTGGCTGCGCCTCGGTGCCCTCACGGCCTTGCTCGCGACGGCACTGGCACTGTTGATCAACCGGCGACTTCCCACCTGATCGCTCAGGACGGGAGTCTGCGGTTCAGCAATAGACCGGCCAAGATGGCGCCGGCCATGACGACGGCACCGAGCAGCATCCAGGCGAGGCTGGCGTCGCCCTTCACGGTTTCGTAGCCGATCTGGCGCTGCAGGGTCGTATAGACGTTCTGCAGCGACTCCAGACTGTCGGCGTGGAACGATTGGCCGTCGGTGATCTCGCAGATTTTCTGCAGCGTTTGATCGTCGACGGGTACCGGAATGGTGGCGCCCTCGTAGTCGACGGTGCCGTAGGGCGTACCGAAGGAGATCGTCGATATCTGCACTTCCTCGGCTTTGGCGGCCCGAGCCGCGGTGAATGCTCCCTGCGGGGCGTTCGGGTCCAGGGGCACGTTTTCGGCGCCGTCGGACTCCAGCACGATCCGCGCCGGTGGCGGACCGTCGCCGCCTCCCATCACCGAGCCGACCGTCGCGATCGCCTGCAAGGCGGTGAAAATACCTTCTCCGGTAGCGGTTTTCGGAGCCGGCTTCAGGCTGTCGATCGCCGCTTTCACAGCGGCGCGGTTCGTGGTCGGGGCCACCAACAGCGAGGCGTTGGCCGCGAATTCCACCAGCCCCAGGTTGATGGCCGGCGTCAGCTGGTCGGCGAATTGCTTACCGGCCTCCTTTGCGGCGGTCAGCCGGTCCGGAGGGACATCGGTGGCGGCCATGGACTCCGAGACGTCGATGACCAACATCACCACCGCACGGTTGAGCGGAATCCGGACGTCGGATGTTGGCCCGGCCATTGCGGTGGTCAACAGCACCAACGACGTGGCGAGCAGGATCGTGGGCACGTGGCGCCACCGACCGGGGCGAGCCGGCGCGACGCGCTCCAGCACCTCCATGTTGGCGAACCGCAGCACCCGCCGACGGCGAGCGAACTGCTGCACGACGTAGATTCCCACCACCAACAGCACGATCAGCAGGAACAAGAAGAACCAGGGGCTCCGGAACCCTGTGAGCGACACCGGGCCCAACAGGGGCAACTTCATGCCCAGCCACACTATTCGTCAAATCTTGATGCTGCACGGCCCCGCTGTCGCCGCGGGTCAGCCGGCGACAAGGTCGCGGCGCTGGGTGAACTTGATGTCGAGGCTGCGCAGGTGGGTCTGCAGCCCGGCGTCCTGGACGGGGATCAGGTGTGCAGGCTCACCGGTCTCGTTGTAATGGGCGTGCCACATGCCCGGCGGGGTGGTGAAGGCGCAGCCGGCCCGCCAGTCGACCCGGGTCGGGTTGACGATGTCGCCGCGCTCGTCCAGGCGAGTGCCCAACAAGGTGTAACAGCCGGTGGGTGGCGCATCGAGGATGAGATCCAGTGCGACCGACTGGTGCCGGTGCGGCCGCTGCACCTGATTCGGGGGCAGCACACCGAACATGGCCCACAGCACGTGGGTGATGGTCAGCGTCTGCTCTTGGTTGGCGTTGGCCAGCAACACGCTGACCCGGCTCTTGTCGTTGGCGCCCGGGCGCGACGCGATCTCCTCCAACTTGGCCACCGCATCCGAACGGCAGAACTTGGTCGCGCGGAACCGCGGCTGCGTCGCTTCGGCGCCCAGGTAGCGCAGCAGCGGCTCGTCGTGCACCCAGTACATGGCCGTCTCCGTGGCGGCGTAGAACACCGAATGGGTACCGGCCGGCAGTGTCAAAAAGTCGCCCTTCTCCCATTTGACCAGCTGACCATTGACCGCCGCGAAGCCCCGCCCGTAAAGCACGTAGTACAGCTGCGAGGTGGCGTTCGGACTGGTGTCGATTCGCTCGCCGGCGCGGATGCGCAGGAAGTTGGCCAAGAGCGCGGGACTGGTCGCCGCACCGGTCTTGATACCCAGCTCTTTGGACAGATCCAGCGGAATCACGCCGGTCGGCTGATCCAGGTAGCTCTCCGCATCGAACCGGGTAATCGGGACCTGCGGGGCGTGTCCCGAGCCGATGGGGTTGGCGGCCTTGGAGTACTCGAAGTACTCGGCGTCGTTCGCCCAGTCCTCGAAGCGGCCCTCAAACCCGTATTCGGCCACATTGATCATCGGCGCGGGAATCGTCGGATCCAGGTTCGGGGCCAGTGATTGTTCCGTGGTCATTTCACACCTCGCTATCCGCTTAGGTACGTCTCGTGTTTATATCGTATCTATCTTGTATCTTAGATGCAAGGGGTGCGTCACCGCCAGTGGTACGACACCGCGGGGTACCGTCGTCCACACGGCTGGGATACGACTGAGCTACAAGGAAGGCCGTCGGTGGCAACGACAGACACGCGAACGGGCACGGCCAAGGACCGCGCGCTGGACTACGTCAAGGCTCAGGTGCTCACCGGCGCGTTTCCCGGCGGGGAACTGATCAGCGAGGGTGACGTCGCCACCGCGCTGGGAATGTCGCGCACCCCGGTGCGCGAAGCGTTCCTGCGGCTAGAGGCCGAGGGTCTGCTCCGGTTGTATCCGCAGCGTGGCGCCCTGGTCGTTCCAGTTTCGCCCGACGAGGTCCGCGCGGTGATGGAGGCGCGGCTGGTTTTGGAGCAATTCGCGGCCACCAAGGTGGTGGCACGTGGCCCCGCCGCCTGCGCCGTGGCGTTCGAGCGGCTATCGAGCGAGCTACAGCGGCAGCGCGACGCCGCCGCCAGGACCGACTGGCGCGAGTTTTTAGACGCCGACCGCGCCTTCCACGCCATCACCCTGGGAGAGTCGGGGAACGCCATCTTGTCCGGTTTCTATTCGTCACTGCGGGACCGTCAGATGAGGATGATCGGCGAATCGGCGCTGCGCGATCCCCATCGGGTGACGACGATCATGGACGAGCATCGCACCATCGCCGAAGCGCTGCGTGACGGCGATGCCCAGCGGGCGCTGCAAGCCGTGCAGACCCACTTGGCCGGCACAGTGCGGGCCATCGGCCTTGCCGTCGAGGCGTTCTAAACACAAAGCCCCCACCGCGGGGGGCTTTGTGTCGTTACGAGCTAGATGAGCAGCAGCCCTGGCGGATAGCCGCTGTATCCGTAGCAGCCGCTGGCCGTCACGACGACCGTACCGAGCATCAGCGCGACGACGATCTTCGTCGTTGACTTGTACGCCTATCAGGCACACAATTGAGTGCATGGGAATCGAGCGCAAAACCGACCGGAAGACTGAGCGTCTCGCAGCGCGCCTCACAGCCGAACAGGACGCGCTAATTCGCCGTGCCGCCGAAATTGAGGGGACCGACCTCACCAATTTCACGGTGACGGCAGCGCTGGCACACGCCCGCGACGTACTGGCCGACCGCCGACTGTTCATCATCAACGACGCCGCATGGACACAGTTCAACGCGATGCTGGACCGGCCGGTAGCACACAAGCCACGGCTAGAGAAGCTGTTCTCCGAGCCGACAATCTTTCGAGGTGAAGACGAGTGAGCGGAAACCCCGGCTACTACTACACCCCCCCGCGATCCATCACCGGGCTAGATGACGTCTCCACCTTCGACAGCGGCGAACCCACTCTGGACGAATACCTCCGCAAGCGGGCACTGCCCAACCACGTCCAAGGAGCATCGCGCTGCTTCGTCACCTGCCGACAGGGCCAGGTCGTCGGCTTCTACGCCCTCGCAGCGGCAGCCGTCGACCGCGTTTCCGCACCGGGGCCGGTACGCCGCAACATGCCCGACCCGGTACCGGTGATTTTGCTGTCCCGGCTGGCGGTCGACCGCAAAGAGCAGGGCAACGGACTGGGCAGCCACCTCCTACGCGACGCGATCGGCCGCAGCATCGGCGTCGCCGAGGAGGTCGGCGTGCGGGCGATACTCGTCCACGCACTGCACGAAGAGGCCCGCACGTTCTACACCCACTTCGAGTTCGAGCCGTCCCCAACCGATTCGCTGCACCTGATGCTCTCGATGAAAGACGCCCGCGCCCTCGTCGGCGCGTGACGGCGAAAGCCATCTCACGAAGTTAATAGTCAAGCCGCAAGCGGGAGAGGGGGTGGAAACGCTTGGTGTTCGTTGTAGAGCTGGCCGGTTTGCAGACAGTGGTGAAGCTGGCCAAGGAATTTGTTGAACAGGTGTCGTTGAGCCTGGCGGTTCCAGTCTCCGCCGGCGCGGCGGGCATCGAAGTGGCGGCGGGCACCCGGCGAGCCGCGCAGCGACGCCAGCGCCCAAATCGAGCCAACCGCGGCCAGGCGCCGGTTCTTGATGTGGCGGTGTGTTACAACGGTTTTCTTGCCGCTGGATCGGGTGATCGGGGCGGATCCGGCGAAAGCTTTCAACCCGCGGGCATCGGCGAAACGGGCGCGGTCGTCGCCGATCTCGGCGAGCACCCGGGCGCCGGCCAGGTTCCCCAGGCCGGGGAAGCTGGTGATGATTGCGGCGTCCGGGTGTTGCTCAAAATGGGCGATCGCCGCCTCGGCCAACTCGTCGGCGGCCGCACAGGCGGCCTCGAACTGGTGCAGCAGCGCGGCCAGTTGGATGCCCATCGCGTTTTCCACCATGGGCGGCTGGTGCAGGTAGGCGTCGGTGAACACCGTGCGCAGCCGCTCGACGTCACGGTCGAGGTCGCGGCGGCGACCGGCCTTGATCAGCAGTCGACGCAGCCGCGCCGGGGTCAGCTTGGCAGCCTGCGCGGGGGTGGGCGCGGCCGCCAGGATGGTGCGGGCATCGGCGCGGGCCAGCCCGCCGCTGGGCAGGTCGGCGAAGGCCACCAGGGCGGCCGGGTAGAAGTCTTTGAGCAGATCGCGGATTTGGTTGCCGATCTGCTGGCGTGCCCACACCGCGTCTTGTTGGGCGCGCGCCAGCACCCGGATAGCCTGGGCCAACTCCGCGTCGGCGGGCAGCGGGCGATGCGCGTCGGGGTCAGTGCGGATGATGTTGGCCAACAGCACCGCGTCGGTGGCATCGGATTTGGCGCCCGAGACTGCATACCGGGCCCGATACCGCGAGGCCGCCAGCGGGTTGATCGGATAGATCGCCCGGCCGGTTTCACGCAGGGCGGCCACCCACAGTCCGCGGTCGGTTTCGATGGCCACCGGGATCGGATGCTCGGCGCTGTCGCCGGCCTCGGCCAACAGAGTCAACAACTGCGAAAAGCCGGCAGCGTCGTTGCCGACCCGCCCGCGTGCCACCACGCGACCGTCGGCGTCGACCACGGCGACGTCGTGATGCGCTGTGGCCCAGTCGATTCCGCAATACAGGTCCAAATTCTCACTCCTTCGATCACTCAACCGGTCACGAGCCTCGATGGGGTCACGCGGCGCCCTAATCGCGGGACTCGAAGGTCCGTCATCTCACTAGCCGTCCGTGACTCCAGCACACCACAGGGCCTCGTTCTATCGAAGAGCTCGAAGCTCGGGAACATCCTTCGGGAGGTCGACCCTGTGGCGGGCTCGAGCAACGGCATCCCACCACTGAAAACCGTGATCTGCCATCAGGCGCGCCGCTCTTTCACAAGACGTCAGACGCCGGGAGATACCAGGCATCACCCGACGGCAGACCACACAGGAATCGCCCTGGTCGACACGACCAGTAACCAACCCCTACTAAACGATTAGGAGAATCGAAATGGCTTACACCATCGCTCAACTCGATGACGCTGGCAAGCCCGTCAAGTGCATACAGCACCCGGGCGAGTTCCACGACCTCAATAACCCGCCGTGCGTGTTCACCACCGACCGGGCCAAGGCGTGGCAGCTCGCGGACGAGCAGACGGCCAAGGAGCAGGCCGACATTCGCAATGCCCTTAACCCCAGTCGAAACCTTGCGGCCATCGAACTGAACTAGGCCGATGACCGAAACCACGGGGTGGTATCAAACCGACGAACCCTGCAGCCACTGCGGCACGCCAAAGTACGGCCAAACCCAATACACGAGAGCCGCCCAATCCGGCGGACGGCCCATACGCGTGGATCACTACTCGCGCTGCTTCAACCGCGACTGCCCAGTCGGCCGACGCCCAGAGTAAGTAAAGGGGTTTCACCACCTATGACCGAACCCACCGGGATCACCTGGCACGTGGTTGCTGAACTTGACTCGGCTGGCAAGCCTATTAGCTATCTACGCGGACTGGCGGCCCGCGAGTTCGGGCCAGACGTAACCTATCGGCTGACACCCGACCTGGATCAGGCGTGGAGATTGCTGGACAACAAGAGCGCGCAAGAACAGGCCGCCCGGTTCAATTCGGCCTCCGGCAACCCACACCTTGCGGTCATCGAACTGCCCACGCAGAACTAACCGCATGGGCTACGACCGTTCGTGACCCTGAACATCACCCCGGTGGCGCGGTGGCTGATGACCCAGAGCTCGGATTTTCGCCTCACCTCCATCCGCAATGGAAAACGGGTCATCGAAAGCCACACGTCAACACGGACTTCAAGTGGCCCGACGATGCCGACGCGCCGCCGCGCGAGAAGGTCCCCGTCGAGGTCACCATGACGCCCAACACCTAACCGTGCATCTGTACCCTGAGCGTGTAATCACGCTGTATCCCTTGACTTTTCGGTATCGTGGCTGCAGAGTCCGAGGCATGATGAAGCCATTGTTCGACCAGATACCACCACCGAACGGCGCGATGCGCTGCTACGAATGGAACTGGAACACGCCAACCCCCAGCCGCTATTTCGGGCCGCGCGATGCAACCGATGACGACGAGCCGGCGCCGTTCTAGCCGATCAGCACCGCATACCGCGGCTTGATCACCTCGTCGATTATCGCCAGTCGCTCGTCGAACGCGATGAATGCCGACTTCATCGCGTTGATGGTGAACCGCTCGAGGTCACTCCATCCGTAGCCGAATGCCTCCACCAATCGGGACATTTCGAGGCTCATCGAGGTATCGCTCATCAGCCGGTTGTCGGTGTTGACGGTGACCCGGAACCGCGTCCGGGCCAGCAGATCGAACGGGTGGTCGGCGATGCTCTTGACGGCACCGGTCTGCACGTTGGAGCTGGGGCACAGCTCCAACGGAATTCGCTTGTCGCGCAAGATGGATGCCAGTCTCCCCAACCGGACTTGACCGTCCGCGACGATGTCGATGTCGTCGACGATACGTACTCCATGACCCAGCCGGTCAGCACCGCAGAACGCGATCGCCTCATGGATGGAAGGCAGGCCGAACGCCTCACCGGCGTGAATGGTGAAGCGTGCGTTGTGGTCTCGCATGTATTCGAAAGCATCCAGGTGCCGCGTCGGCGGGTTGCCGGCCTCGGCACCGGCGATGTCGAATCCGACCACTCCCTTGTCCCGGAATCGGATCGCCAGCTCGGCGATCTCCCGGGACACCGCCGCGTGCCGCATGGCGGTGACCAACAGCGCACCACGATCGGACGGCCGGCGGCAGCGCAGGACTTCTCGCCGTCGGCAAAACCCGCCAGCACGGCATCGACGATCTCGTCGAACGACAGCCCGCGGTCGATGTGCAACTCGGGCGCGAACCGCACCTCGGCATACACCACCGAATCAGCAGCCAAATCTTCCACGCACTCGAAGGCAACACGATGCAGCGCATCGGGCGTCTGCATTACCGCGACCGTGTGCGAGAACGGCTCCAGGTAGCGCTCCAGCGAGCCGCTGTGCGACCGGGTGCGAAACCACGTCGCCAGCTCGTCGACCTCGGTGGCGGGCAGCCCGTCGTAACCGATCTGGCCGGCGATGTCGAGCACGGTTGACGGGCGCAGCCCACCGTCAAGGTGATCGTGCAGCAGGGCCTTGGGCGCTTTCCTGATCTGCGGTAGATCCAGTGGTGTTATCACTTGGCGATCCGATCGAGGATCAGCGGTCTGGAAACCGGCGCCGTGGTCGCCGACGCTCCAGCCGCCGTCCAGCTCGGCCATCGCGGCGCCGAAGCGTTCCGGGGTGTCGGTGTACAGGGTGAACAACGGCGCACCGGCCGCGACTGGCTCCCCCGGGCGGCGGTGAATCCTGATACCGGCGCCGAACTGCACCTGTTCGCCCGGACGGGATCTGCCCGCGCCGAGGCGCCAAGCTGCCAGCCCTACTGCCATCGCGTCGATATCGCCCATTGTGCCGCCCCGGCTGGCGGTCACGGTCTCGGAATGCGTACCGATTGGCAACGGTACCGACAAATCACCGCCCTGGGCCGCGATGAGCTGACGAAACCGGTCCATCGCGGTGCCGTCGCGCAGCGTCTGCGGCGGGATCGTGGTCGTCGATCCCGGCGAGCTCGAGCATCTCGGTGGCCAGCCGCAACGTCAGCTCCACCACGTCCGGCGGCCCGCCGCCGGCCAGCACCTCGCACGACTCGGCAACCTCGAGGGCATTGCCGACCGTCGCGCCCAGCGGGCAATTCATGTCCGTCAGGAGCGCGCGGGTGGGCACCCCGTGCGCCGCGCCCAGCTCGACCATGGTGTGAGCCAGCTCTCGGCACTGCGCCTCCGAGGTCATCAACGCCCCGGAACCGACCTTCACGTCGAGCACCAGCGCGCCCGCCCCCTCGGCCAGCTTCTTGCTCATCACCGAGCTGGCGATCAGCGGCAGCGACTCCACGGTGGCGGTGACATCGCGCAGCGCGTACAGCTTGGCGTCGGCCGGCGCCAGCTCGCCCGCGGCGAAGATGGCCGCGCCGACGTCGCGAAGTTGCTCGCGCACGCGCTGGTTGGACAGCTCGGCGGTAAACCCGGCAATGGACTCGAGTTTGTCCAGGGTGCCGCCGGTGTGCCCAAGCCCCCGGCCCGACGCCTGGGGCACCGCCCCGCCGCAGGCGACGACGACCGGCACCAGGGGCAGGGTGATCTTGTCGCCAACCCCACCGGTGGAGTGCTTGTCCACGGTGGGCAGTGGCTTGCCGTGGACCCGCAGATCGCTGAAATCCATCCGTTCACCCGACGCCAGCATCGCCGCCGTCCACCTGGCGATCTCGGCGCGGTCCATGCCGCGCAGGAACGATCGCCATCAGCAGTGCCGACATCTGTTCCTCGGCGACCCGGCCGTCGGTATAGGCGTCGATGACCCAGTCGATGGCGGCATCGGACAACCGGCCGCCGTCGCGCTTGGTCCTGATCACCGTCGGCGCATCGAACGCGACGTCCGTCAAGAGCGTTCCCGGTCCAAATCGGCGGGACCGAAAGCATCGGGCAGCAGGCCGCCAAGCCGGCGCGGCCCAGCCGGATGATCGATCAGCAGCCCGGGGCCACCATGCTCGAGCAACACTTGACGGCACCGCCCGCACGGCATCAGCAGCGACCCCTGCGCGTCCACGCACGCCAGAGCGATCAGCCGGCCACCGCCGGTCGAATGTAGGGCGCACACCACACCGCACTCGGCGCAGAGACTAAGGCCATATGAGACGTTCTCCACATTGCATCCGGTGATCACACGGCCGTCATCGACCAGCGCGGCCGCGCCCACCCGGAATCGCGAATACGGCGCATACGCACCTGCTGCTGCATGGATCGCCTTGTCCCGCAGTATGTTCCAATCGATGTAATACATACCGCAACCCCGCTCACCGATGGACCGACTGATGACAGTCACCCTAGCTCGCAGGCGAGACTTCGCTCGACGGACCGCTCGGCGCAAACCGCGACCTGATCGGGCTAGGCTGAACTGCCCGGCTTGAGTGTCGTTAACGTCCGAGAAGGCAGTGAGGACTGGGGTGAGTACGCAGGCGACAACCGCGGATCCGGCAAAAGTATTGGCACCGACGCGCAGGCGGCGGCCGCCACGGACCCTGTACCGGGGAGACCCCGGCATGTGGGCGTGGGTGTTGCATCGCATCAGCGGCGCGACGATTTTCTTCTTCCTGTTCGTCCACGTCCTGGACGCAGCGATGCTGCGGGTAAGTCCGCAGACCTACAACGCGGTGATCCACGACTATCAAGACCCCGATCGTCGGCCTGATGGAATACGGCCTGGTCGCCGCCGTGCTGTTCCACGGCATGAACGGGATCCGGGTCATCCTGATCGACTTCTGGTCCGAGGGCACCCGGTATCAGCGGCTGATGTTCTGGATCGTCGGCATCGTCTTCCTGCTACTCATGGTTCCTGCTGGCGTGGTGATCGGCATCCACATGATGGAGCACTTCCGGTGAGCACCCCCGATCTTCAGCTCGGTCGGGGCCAGATCGCACCGGTCAAGCAGCGCTCTCACGACCGACCCGCCAGCCTGGACAATCCGCGTTCCCCGCGGCGCCGCGCCGGCATCCCCAACTTCGAGAAATTCGCGTGGCTGTTCATGCGGTTTTCCGGAGTGGCGCTGGTGTTCTTGGCGATCGGGCACGTGTTCGTGATGCTGATGTGGGACGACGGTGTCTACCGCATCGACTTCAACTACGTGGCGCAGCGCTGGGCTTCGCCGTTCTGGCAGACCTGGGACCTGCTGCTGTTGTGGCTGGCCCAATTGCACGGCGGCAACGGCCTGCGCACCATCATCGACGACTACAGCCGCAAAGACAGCACCCGGTTCTGGCTGAACTCACTGCTGGCGTTGTCGATGCTGTTCACGCTGATGCTGGGCACGTACGTGGTGCTGACCTTCGACCCGAACATCGGAGCCTGACCGGTGATCTCCCAACACCGATACGACGTGGTGATCGTCGGCGCCGGCGGTGCCGGGATGCGGGCGGCCGTCGAGGCCGGACCCCGGGTGCGCACCGCGGTGCTGACCAAGCTGTACCCCACGCGCAGCCACACCGGCGCCGCGCAGGGCGGCATGTGCGCCGCGCTGGCCAATGTCGAGGACGACAACTGGGAATGGCACACGTTCGACACCGTCAAGGGCGGCGACTACCTCGCGGACCAGGACGCCGTGGAGATCATGTGCAAGGAAGCCATCGACGCGGTGCTCGACCTGGAGAAAATGGGGATGCCGTTCAACCGCACCCCCGAGGGCCGCATCGACCAGCGCCGCTTCGGCGGGCACACCCGCGACCACGGCAAGGCCCCGGTGCGCCGGGCCTGCTACGCCGCCGACCGCACCGGCCACATGATCCTGCAGACCCTCTACCAGAACTGCGTCAAGCACGACGTGCAGTTCTTCAACGAGTTCTACGCGCTGGACCTGGTGCTCACCCAGACCCCGCGCGGGCCGGTGGCCACCGGCGTGGTGGCCTACGAGCTGGCCACCGGCGAGATCCACGTCTTCCACGCCAAGGCCGTCGTGATCGCCACCGGCGGTTCGGGCCGGATGTACAAGACCACTTCCAACGCGCACACGCTGACCGGCGACGGCATCGGCATCGTCTTCCGCAAGGGACTTCCCTTGGAAGACATGGAGTTTCACCAGTTCCATCCGACCGGCCTGGCCGGCCTGGGCATCTTGATCTCCGAAGCCGTGCGCGGTGAGGGCGGCCGACTGCTCAACGGCGAGGGCGAGCGCTTCATGGAGCGCTACGCCCCGACGATCGTCGACCTGGCACCGCGTGACATCGTGGCCCGCTCGATGGTGCTCGAGGTTCTTCAGGGCCGCGGCGCCGGCCCGCACAAGGACTACGTCTACATCGACGTCCGCCACCTCGGCGAGGACGTGCTGGAAGCCAAGCTGCCCGACATCACCGAGTTCGCCCGCACCTACCTGGGCGTGGACCCGGTGCACGAGCTCGTCCCGGTCTACCCGACGTGTCACTACGTGATGGGCGGCATCCCGACCACCGTCACCGGACAGGTGTTGCGGGACAACACTTCTACCGTGCCGGGCCTGTACGCGGCCGGCGAGTGCGCGTGCGTGTCGGTGCATGGCGCCAACCGGCTGGGCACCAACTCGCTGCTGGATATCAACGTCTTCGGCCGCCGGGCCGGTATCGCCGCGGCCAATTACGCACGGGGCCACGATTTCGTCGACATGCCGCCGAACCCGGCGGCGATGGTCGTCGGCTGGGTAGGCGACATCCTGTCCGAGCAGGGTAACGAGCGCGTCGCCGATATCCGCAGCGCGCTGCAGCAGTCGATGGACAACAACGCCGCCGTGTTCCGCACCGAGGAAACGTTGAAGCAGGCGCTCACCGACATCCACGCTTTGAAGGACCGGTATTCCCGAATCGCCTTGCACGACAAGGGAAAACGCTTCAACAGCGACCTGCTGGAGGCCATCGAGCTGGGCTTTTTGCTGGAGCTGGCCGAGGTCACCGTGGTCGGGGCTTTGAACCGCAAGGAGTCCCGCGGCGGCCACGCCCGCGAAGACTATCCGAACCGCGACGACGTCAACTACATGCGCCACACCATGGCCTACAAGCAGGGCACCGATCTGCTGAGCGATATCGCGCTGGACTTCAAGCCCGTCGTGCAGACCCGCTACGAACCCAAAGAACGGAAGTACTGATGGCCGCTGGCGACGCTGTCGAGCCAGAAGGGGCACCCGAGACCGCACTGGAACCCCCCTTGCCGCCGATCCCCGAGGGCGCGGTGATGGTGACGGTGAAGATCGCCCGGTTCAACCCCGACCGGCCCGAGGCCTTCACAGAAACTGGTGGCTGGCAAAGCTTCCGGGTGCCCTGCCTGCCCAGTGACCGGCTGCTCAACCTGTTGATCTACATCAAGAGCTACCTGGACGGGACGCTGACCTTCCGGCGATCCTGTGCCCACGGCGTGTGTGGCTCGGACGCCATGCGCATCAACGGCGTGAACCGGCTGGCGTGCAAGGTGCTGATGCGCGATCTGCTGCCTCAAAAAGGAGGGGAAACCGGGCAAGCGGCTGACCGTCACGGTCGAACCCATCCGCGGACTGCCGGTGGAAAAGGACCTGGTGGTCAACATGGAGCCGTTCTTCGACGCCTACCGCGCGGTGAAGCCGTACCTGGTGACCAGCGGCAATCCGCCGACGCGAGAACGCATCCAGAGCCCGACCGACCGTGCCCGCTACGACGACACCACCAAGTGCATCCTCTGCGCGGCCTGCACCACCAGCTGTCCGGTGTTCTGGCACGCGGGCAGCTACTACGGCCCGGCGGCGATCGTCAACGCGCACCGCTTCATCTTCGACAGCCGCGACGAGGCCGCCGCCGAGCGCCTGGACATCCTCAACGAGGTCGACGGCGTGTGGCGGTGCCGGACCACGTTCAACTGCACCGAATCCTGCCCGCGCGGCATCGAAGTCACCAAGGCGATCCAAGAGGTGAAGCGCGCGCTGATGTTCTCGCGCTGAGGCGGGCCTGCGCATGGCGACCTGTACAGCAACATCCGCCACAGGAGTACCGCGCCGCCCTCACCACACGATCCGCGAATGCGCTATCGCATGTGATACCGCTTTCGAAAGTCACCTATCGGTGCCAGCGGGGCGAGCCGTCACACGTCGCAGACCTGCCTCGTCTGACGGGTATGACACAGAAAACCCGCATCCAACCTGTTCCACCGCAGCGGGCCGGCGTGCTGACCCGCGCCATGTATCGGATAGCCAAGCGACGCTACGGCCAGGTTCCCGAACCCTTCACCGTGGCCGCGCACCATCGCAAACTGATGATCGCCGGCGCCGTGCACGAGACCATGATCGAACGGGCGTCGCGAACCCTGCCGGTCAATGTGCGTGAGCTTGCGGTGTTCTGGACCGCGCGCACCATCGGCTGTTCATGGTGCGTCGACTTCGGGTCCATGCTGCAGCGCCTCGACGGTCTCGACATAAAGCGGCTTGAGGACATCGATAACTACGCCACCTCAACGGCGTTCAGCGACGACGAGCGCGCCGCCATCGCCTATGCCGACGCGATGACCACCGATCCGCACACCGTCACCGACGAGCAGGTCGCCGATCTGAAAGCCCGCTTCGGCGACGCCGGAGTGTTCGAGCTGACCTATCAGATCGGAGTGGAGAACATGCGGGCGCGGATGAACTCCGCGCTGGGAATAACCGAGCAGGGCTTCAGTTCCGGTGACGCCTGCCGCATCCCGTGGGTTACCGAGGAAGCTTCCGCAGCGGAGAACCGGTGAACTTGTCCGGGTTGGCGACATCCCATAGGGCGCAGACCTTTCCGTCACGCACCGTGATCGCCAGGATCCGCGGCAGCATTTCCCGGTAGCCGTCCCCGCCGGGGCTTCCCGCCGTGTATGCGCCGAGTTCACCGTTGACCAGGCCCAGCTGATTCGACGAGAAGAATGCGGGGCCGTAGCGGCGGGCCAGGCCGAGCATGAAGCGGACCACCTTGTCCCGCCCGTGGATAACCTGAACCGCCGTGGGCGCCTTGCCGTTCGAGTCGCCGGTGAAGGTCACGTCCGGGTGCAACAGCGTCACCACGGTGTCCACGTCGCCGGCGGCCATGGCGGCCATCAGCTGACCGACCACCTCGTTGTGCGAGGGATCGGGTTGCTCGGATATCAGGGGCGCCTCGCCCCTGACAGCCTTGCGGGCCCGCGACGCCAGCTGCCGAGCGGCGGGCTCGCTGGTTTTCAGCACGTCGGCCACTTCGGCGAAGGGCACGGCGAACCCGTCGTGCAGCACGAAGGCGACCCGCTGATCGGGGGACAGGCGCTCCAGCACCACCATCGCCGCGAACCGGGCGTCCTCGGCGGCTACGACGGCGGACAGCGGATCGGCTTCTTGAGAACCTGGGAAACCGCTGACCACCGGCTCGGGCAGCCAATTGCCGGCGTAGGTCTCGCGACGATGCGCGGCCGACCGCAACTTGTCCAGGCCGAGCCGGCTCACCACGGTGGTCAGCCAGGCCCGCAGGTCGGTGATCGCGTTGTCCTGCGTATCCCAGCGCAGCCAGGCTTCCTGCACGATGTCCTCGGCGTCGGCCACGGTGCCGGTCAGCCGGTAGGCGACCGCCATGAGATGCGACCGCAGGGCCTCGAATTCGCGGACCTCCTGCGCTGAGGTCATACCCGTCAGCGTAGCGCTACGCTCACGGGCAACATGACTCAGAATCTCTGGTTGCACTTCGCCCGGCACGGCCCGGGCATCACGCCGCCGATCATCACTCGCGGCGACGGCGTCACCATCTTCGACGACGGCGGCAAGAGCTACCTCGACGCGCTCTCTGGGCTGTTCGTGGTGCAGGTCGGTCACGGGCGTACCGAACTGGCCGAGACCGCCGCCCGGCAAGCAGGCACGCTGGCGTACTTCCCGTTGTGGGGGTATGCCACCCCGACTGCGATCGAGCTCGCCGAGCGCCTCGCTCACTACGCCCCGGGCGATCTCAACCGGGTGTTCTTCACCACGGGGGGCACCGAGGCCGTCGAGACCGCGTGGAAACTGGCCAAGCAGTACTTCAAGCTCACCGGTAAACCGGGTAAGCACAAAGTGATTTCGCGATCCATCGCCTACCACGGCACCACCCAGGGTGCGCTGGCGATCACCGGGCTTCCCTTGTACAAGGCGCCATTCGAGCCGGTGACGCCGGGCGGCTTCCGGGTGCCCAACACGAACTTCTACCGTGCGCCCGAACCATATGCCGACGATGTCAAGGCCTTCGGGCAGTGGGCCGCCGACCGGATCGCCGAGGCGATCGAGTTCGAGGGGCCGGCGACGGTCGCCGCGGTATTCCTGGAACCGGTGCAAAACGCGGGCGGCTGCATTCCCCCTCCCCCGGGCTATTTCGAACGGGTGCGCCAAATCTGCGACGAGTACGACGTGCTCCTGGTCTCCGACGAGGTGATCTGCGCGTTCGGCCGGATCGGGTCGATGTTCGCTTGTGACGACTTCGGCTACGTGCCCGACATCATCACCTGCGCCAAAGGACTGACGTCGGGTTACTCGCCTCTCGGCGCGATGATCGCCAGCGACCGGTTGTTCGAGCCGTTCAACGACGGCAGGACCATGTTCCCGCACGGCTATACGTTTGGCGGACACCCGGTGTCGGCCGCCGTGGGGCTGGCCAACCTCGACATCTTCGAGCGCGAGGGTCTCAACGATCGCGTCAAACACCACGCGCCCGGCTTCCGGGCCACCCTGGAGAAGTTGGACGACCTGCCGATCGTCGGCGATGTGCGCGGCGAGGGGTACTTCTACGGCGTCGAACTGGTCAAGGACAAAGCGAGCAAGGAAACCTTCAGCGTGTCCGAATGCGAACGGCTGCTGCACGGCTACGTCTCGCCCGCGCTCTTTGAGGCCGGGCTGTATTGCCGCACCGACGACCGGGGCGACCCCGTAGTCCAGCTGGCGCCGCCGCTGATCAGCGGTCAGGCCGAGTTCGACACCATCGAATCCATCCTGCGCAGTGTGCTCACGGAGGCATCGAAGCGGCTCTAGCCACGGTGTAGCGTAACTTCCGTCCCACCAGTCACAGCGCGGCTCCCCGGAATCGGGCGGGCGATCGCCTAGTCTGCTCAGACGATGAGTTTTCTACGCCCCGCAGCATCATGCCTGGCAGCGGCCGTTTTTGTGGTCGCCGCTCCGGTGGCGCTTGCCGTGCCAACCGCGTCAGCCGAGCCGACTCCCGAACCCAATGCCGCCCCGGCAAACTGCCCCTACAAGGTGAACACCCCGCCCGCGGTCGATTCCTCGGAGGTTCCCAAGGCCGGGGACCCGCCGATCCCGCTCGCGGTGCCCCCCAAGCCGGTCGGCGGCGAAGCGCTGGCCGGTTGCGGCATCGTCGCCGCGCCCGATACGCCGCCAGTGCCCAACGACGTCTCCGCCGAGGCATGGTTGGTGGCCGACTTGGACAGCGGTGCGGTCATCGCCGCCCGCGATCCGCACGGCCGTCACCGCCCGGCCAGCATCATCAAGGTGTTGGTCGCGATGGCGTCCATCAATGCGTTCAACCTGAACAGGTCGGTCCCCGGCACCACCGAGGACGCGGCCGCCGAGGGCACCAAGGTTGGCGTCGATGACGGCGGGATGTACACCGTCAACCAGCTGCTGCACGGGCTGCTGATGCACTCCGGCAACGACGCCGCGCACGCGTTGGCCATGCAGCTCGGCGGAATGCAGCAAGCGGTGGAGAAAATCAACGTGCTGGCCGCCAGGCTCGGCGGCCGGGATACCCGGGTGGCGACGCCGTCCGGACTGGACGGGCCCGGCATGAGCACCTCGGCCTACGACGTCGGCCTGTTCTATCGCTATGCCTGGCAGAACCCCACCTTCAGCGACATCGTCGCGACGCGGACCTTCGACTTCCCCGGCCACGGCGACCATCCCGGCTACGAGCTGGAAAACGACAACCAGCTGCTCTACAAGTATCCCGGCGCCCTGGGCGGCAAGACCGGTTACACCGACGATGCCGGCCAGACCTTTGTGGGTGCAGCCAACCGCAATGGCCGACGGTTGATGGCGGTGCTGCTGCACGGGACGCGGCAGCCGATCGCTCCGTGGGAACAGGCGGCCCACCTGTTGGACTACGGGTTCAGCACCCCGGCGGGCACCCAAGTCGGCACGCTGATCGAACCGGACCCCTCGCTGATGCCCGCCAAGCGTGACAGTGCGGCTGACCGGCAAGGCAATGGCGCCCAGGCCGCCGGGCTCATGCCGTCGGCGGACGCACTGCCGATCCGGGTGGGTGTGGCCGCCATCGGCACGATCATCGTGTTCGCGCTGATCATGGTCGCACGCTCGATGAACCGCCGACCCCAACATCGTTGAGCGCCGAGCCCGCAGGTGAGTCGCCGCGCCCATCGCGGCGAGGCATGCTGGTTGGACTCACCGGCGCCAGCGTTGGTGTTATCTACGGTTACGACCTGGCCATCATCGCCGGC
Organism: uncultured Actinomycetota bacterium; assembly: GCA_963784665.1. GTDB lineage: Bacteria > Actinomycetota > Actinomycetes > Mycobacteriales > Mycobacteriaceae > Mycobacterium. The sequence continues at coordinate 545,892 of CAWASA010000004.1, read as the reverse complement.
GCGCAGCTGTTCGTCACCGAGGAGTTCGGACTCACGACACCGCAACAAGAGCTGCTGACGACGATGGTGGTGATCGGCCAGATCGCCGGAGCATTCGGTGCCGGCGTACTCGCCAATGCGATCGGGCGAAAAAAGTCGGTGGTGCTGCTCCTCGTCGCTTACGCGATGTTCGCGCTGCTGGGTGCGCTCTCGGCCTCGCTGCCGATGCTGTTGATGGCACGATTCCTGCTGGGTCTGACCATCGGCGTGTCGGTGGTGGTCGTCCCGGTATACGTGGCTGAGTCGGCTCCGGCCGCGGTGCGCGGATCGCTGCTGACGAGCTATCAACTGGCGACCGTCAGCGGACTGATCCTCGGCTATCTGACCGGTTACCTGCTGGCCGATACCCACAGCTGGCGGTGGATGCTGGGGCTGGCCGCCGTACCCGCGATGCTGCTGCTGCCATTGTTGATTCGGATGCCCGATACCGCGCGGTGGTACCTGCTGAAAGGCCGGGTCGACGACGCCCGCGTCGCGCTGCTGCGCGTGGAGCCCACCGCGCACGTCGAAGAAGAGCTTGCCGAGATCGGCCGCGCTTTGAGCGAAGGTAGTGGCGGCATGTCCGAGATGCTGCGGGAGATGTTTCGAAGGCCGTATTTGCGGGCCACCATTTTCGTGGTCACGCTCGGCTTTCTGATCCAGATCACCGGCATCAACGCGATCATCTACTACAGCCCACGGATATTCGAAGCCATGGGCTTCACCGGCAATTTCGCGCTGCTGGCTCTGCCTGCACTGGTTCAGGTCGCCGGTCTGGCGGCCGTGGGCACGTCACTGCTTCTCGTCGACCGGGTGGGCCGGCGCCCAATCCTGTTGTCCGGCATCGCCATGATGATCGCCGCCGACGTCGTGCTGATGGCCGTGTTCGCTCAAGGTCTCGGCGGCTCTAATGCTGGGGGACTGATTTTCGGGTTCGCCGGCGTGCTGCTCTTCATCATCGGATTCACCTTGGGTTTCGGCTCCCTGGGGTGGGTGTACGCCAGCGAAAGCTTCCCCTCCCGGCTACGGTCCCTCGGGTCGAGCGCGATGCTCACCTCCAACCTGATCGCCAACGCCATCGTCGCCGCGGTCTTCCTGACCATGCTGCATTCGCTGGGCGGCGCAGGGGCTTTCGCGGTATTCGCGTTTTTGGCGGTGGCCGCTTTCGTCTTCGTCTACCGGTATGCGCCAGAAACCAAGGGCCGCCAGCTCGAGGACATCCGGCACTTCTGGGAGAACGGTGGCCGCTGGGAGAACAAGTGCCCGTGATTTGCGCGGGCACCATGGTGCTCGACGGGCAGATCAGCCGGCCCGGGTGGTGTGAGACGTCCGGTGGGCAGATTGCCGCCTGCGGGGCCGGCCCACCGCCCCGGCCGGCCGACAGGGACTTCCCCGATTGCACTGTGGTGCCTGGCTTTATCGACATGCATGTGCACGGCGGCGGCGGTGCCTCATACACCGACACCCATGGCATCACCGGCGCCGCGGGTTTTCACCTGCGGCATGGCACCACCACGACGCTCGCCAGTCTGGTGACCGCCTCGCCCCCGGAACTGCTCACCGGGGTGCGCGCGCTCGCCGAAGCTACGCGGCAGGGCACCGTCGCGGGCATCCACTTGGAGGGGCCGTGGCTGAGCCAGGCGCGGTGCGGAGCACACGACCCTACCCAGATGCGTGATCCGGACCCCGCCGAAATCGACGCCCTGCTCGCCGTCGGCGGCGGCACGATCCGGATGGTCACGCTGGCTCCCGAGCGGCCAGGAACCGATGACGCAATCCGGCGTTTTCTCGACGCGGGACTTGTTGTGGCCGTGGGGCATACGGATGCAACGTACGAGCAGACCCAACACGCCGTCGCCCTGGGCGCCACCGTCGGCACCCACCTATTCAACGCGATGCCGCCGCTGGACCATCGTGAGCCCGGGCCGGTGCTCGCCTTGATGCAGGACCCGCGCGTGAGTGTCGAGCTCATCGCCGACGGCGTGCACGTCCACCCGGCCGTGCTCACCGCCGTGATCCAGGCCGCTGGACCGGATCGAGTCGCCGTGATCACCGATGCCATCGCCGCCGCCGGCAGTGACGACGGAGCGTTTCGGCTTGGCGCGGTGCCGATCGACGTCGTGTCCGGCGTGGCGCGCGTGCGCGGAACGTCGACGATCGCGGGCAGCACCGCAACTATGGATCAGCTCTTTCGCAATGCGGCCGGGCTGTCATCAGACTCCCCGAATTCAGACGCGGCGTTGGCCGCGGCGGCGCAGATGACCGCCGCGTCGCCGGCGCGGGCACTCGGCCTTGAGCGCGTGGGCAGCCTGCGGGTCGGCTACAACGCCAATCTTGTTGTACTGGACCGGGATTTGCAGGTCACCGCCGTCATGGTGGACGGCGGTTGGCGGGCGGACAACTAAAAGGCCCCAACGTTTGAAGCGGCATGTCACATGGTGCTCGGTTACCGCGTCATACATGTGAATCGCCATCAATGTAGGAGGTCAATAATGAATGCGCTGCTATGGACGTTGCATGTCGCCGCCGCCGCCGTGACCGTCGGCAGGGCACTCGGACTGTGAGCGCGCATCCCTTCCGTGCCGCCGTGGAATCTGGCGAATTCCACAACATCGGCGACCTGTTCGCCGCAGACGCAGTGCTCAACAGCCCCGTCGCGCACCAGCCCTACCACGGCCGGGATGTGATCGCAGCGATCATCTCCGCCGTCGCCAGTGTGCTCCAGGGTTTCCGCTTCGAGAAGGAACTCACGGGCACGGGCACGGGCACGGGCACGGGCACGGGCACGGGCACGCACCGGCGATCATGCACTGATGTTCAGAGCCGCCGTGGCGGGTCTAGAGATTCAGGGCTGCGACTTCGTGCACACCCGCGAGGACGGCCTCATTGACGAGATCACGGTCATGGTTCGCCCGCTCAAGGCGGCGACCGTCTTCGCCGATCGGATGCGCGTGGCTTTCGACAAAGCCGGCTAACGTATCCAGCGCGTCACCCGCGAAACCGCCAGCGCGCCAGCGGCTCCGAGGGCCATAGCGGTCAGCGCCTGACGCGTGCTGAAGCCCTCGTCCAGCTGCACGCGCGGGGCGATGATGGCGGGCGCCGGAGGGTCGACGGGCTTCAGACGCGGATCCGTTGATGCCGTCGCCGCCCACGCGGTGCAGAACAGGACCAGATAAGCGGTGATGTAGGCGAAGACCATCAGGCCGAGCACCGGCCCGAACGTGGCGCCCGCGGCACTCCGCAGCACTATTCGCAGGTAGATCGACGCCACCTGCTTGAACAGTTCGAAGCCGACCGCTGCCATCAACCCGGCCCTCATCGAGCTGACCAGGCTGACCTTCTCTCGCGGCAGCCGCGCGATCATCCAGGTGAACAGCAGCCACGACACCAGCACCGAGATTGCTATCGAGACGAGCCAAAAGAGCCAGTCAAAAACCGAAAGCTCCGGTATCCCAAGCCATCTCAGGACCGCGGCCAGCGGCGCGGCGTGACCGAGGGTGGTGAGAACGATGGTGGCCATGGTGACGGCGAACGTCCCTAACATCGCGATCAGATCGGAAACTTTATTGCGCACGAAGCCCGGTGAATCGATGCGGTGCTCAAACCACATCCCGGTCAAGGCTTGCCGCAGGTGCGAGATCCAGCCCAGGCCTCCCCAGGCCGCGGTCACCAGGCCGATGATGCCGACGGACGTGCGCGCGTGGATCGCCGAGTTGATCAGGTCGAGCAGCTGTTGCGCCAGGGGGCCGGACACCTGGGACCGGATGTGGTCGTCGATCGTGTTCAGCAGCTGAGGCCGCAGGGCCAGAATGAACCCGAAGACCGCGAAACCGACCATGAGCAACGGGAATAGCGCAAAGATCGTGTAATACGTGAGTCCGGCCGCGAAGAACCCGCCGTCGCGCTCATCGAAGCGCTGGTAGGCGCGCATGACGTGGTCGAACCAGCCGAACCGAGCCCGCAGCCGATCCAGGATCCCTGGCTTGGCCGGCTCGCTCATGGTGAAACCTATTCCCGTTGCGGAAGGAACCCTAACCGATCGTAGACCCGCTGCACGGTTTTGCCGGCCACATCCTGGGCCCGCTCCGCTCCGGCGGCGAGCACGGACTCCAATTCGGCTAGGTCGGTCATCAATTCGTCGACCCGGGCCTTGATCGGGCCGACGAACTCGACGACCGCCTCGGCGGTGTCCTTCTTCAGGTCGCCGTAGCCGCGCCCGGCATAGCCGTCGACGAGCTTGTCGATGCCGACCCCGGTAACCGCCGACTGAATGCTCAGCAGGTTGGACACACCCGGCTTGGCGTCGACGTCATAGCGGATTTCGCGCTCGCTGTCGGTGACGGCCGAGCGAATCTTCTTGGCGGACACCGCCGGGTCATCGAGCAAGTTGATCAGTCCGGCATCGGTGGACGCCGACTTGCTCATCTTCGACGTCGGATCCTGCAGGTCGTAGATCTTGGCGGTGACCTTGGGGATGAGCACGTCGGGAACCACGAAAGTGTCCGGGAAACGGCTGTTGAAGCGCTGCGCGACGTCGCGCGCCAACTCGAGGTGCTGGCGCTGGTCCTCACCCACGGGAACCAGATCGCTGTCGTAAGCCAGCACGTCGGCGGCCTGCAACACCGGGTAGGTGAACAGGCCCACGGTGGTCGAGTCGCCGCCCTGCCGCGTCGACTTGTCCTTGAACTGCGTCATGCGGGATGCCTGGCCGAAGCCGGTGAAGCAGCCCAGCACCCACGCCAACTGGGCGTGGGCGGGCACGTGGCTCTGCACGAAAACGGTGCTGCGGCCGGCGTCGATACCCAGCGCCAGGTACTGGGCAGCCGTGACCAGGGTCCGGCGTCGCAGCGCCTGGGGATCTTGCGGGATGGTGATGGCGTGCAGGTCGACCACGCAGAAGAACGCGTCGTGGTCGTCCTGCAGTGCGACCCACTGGGTGATGGCGCCCAGAGCGTTACCGAGGTGAAGCGAATCGGAAGTGGGCTGCACGCCGGAGAAAATCCGGCGGGATCCGGTAGGGGTGCTCATGATGCCCCGATCTTTTCACGCGCGGCCACCGGGCCTGCAAAGACGGTGGCCGCCGGTTACCGTCGCTTGCGGTACCGGCGGTACCGCCTTTAATGTCGGCGGTATGGGGAGCAGCATGGCGACTCGAGATCCGATTCACCTGGGCTCGGGAGAACCGATTCTGCTGCTGCACCCCTTCCTCCTGTCCCAGGCGGTTTGGGAGGGCGTGGCCCAGCGTTTGGCCGACAGCGGCCGGTATGAGGTATTCGCCCCGACGATGGCCGGCCACAACGGCGGGCCGTCCGCCGGCACCTGGTTCCTGTCCTCGGAGGTGCTGGCCGATCACGTAGAGCGCCAGATGGACGAACTGGGCTGGGATACCGCCCACATCGTCGGCAACTCACTGGGCGGCTGGGTGGCATTCGAACTGGAGCGACGCGGGCGGGCGCGCACTGTCACCGGCATCGCGCCCGCGGGCGGTTGGACGCGGTGGAGCCCGCACAAGTTCGAGGTGATCGCCAAGTTCATCCTGGGAATTCCGCTGTTGGTGCTCGCTTGGTTGTTCGGGCCGCGGGTGCTGCGCCTGCCGTTCAGCCGCCGGTTAGCCACCTATGCGATCAGCGCATCGCCGGATGGGGTCAGCGAGGCCGAACTGCTCGGCTGCATCGACGACGTCGCGCACTGCCCCGCCTACTTCCAGCTGCTGGTCAAGGCGCTGCTACTGCACGGCTTGCGGGAGCTCGCCGAGAACGCCGTCCCGGCGCATCTGGTGATCTGCGGAAAGGATCGGATTATCCCCGCACCCAGGTACACCCGGCATTTCACCACCCACCTGCCGGATGACCACCGCCTCACCGTGCTCGACGGCGTGGGGCACGTTCCGATGTTCGAGGCGCCGGAGCGCGTCGCCGACCTGATCATGAACTTCATCGAGCAGTGCAAGCCGGCGAGTCGGGCCTCGACAACCCGCCGGGACAACCCGTCGGCTAGTTAGCCAGCTCTTTTTCCAGGTCCTCGGCGATCGAATTGAGGAATTCCTCGCTGTTCTGCCATTCCTGATCTGGACCGATGAGGATGGCGAGGTCCTTGGTCATCTTCCCGCTCTCGACCGTGCCGATGACGACGTCTTCCAGCGTCTGCGCGAATTCGATCACCTCTGGCGTGTTATCGAGCTTGCCGCGATGCTGCAGTCCGCGCGTCCAGGCGAAGATCGAGGCGATGGGGTTGGTCGAGGTCGGTTTGCCGGCCTGGTACTGCCGGAAGTGCCGGGTGACGGTGCCGTGCGCGGCTTCGGCCTCGACCGTCTTGCCGTCAGCCGTCATCAGCACCGACGTCATCAGTCCCAGTGAGCCGTAGCCCTGCGCGACGGTGTCCGACTGGACGTCACCGTCGTAGTTCTTACACGCCCACACATAGCCGCCCTCCCATTTGAGGCAAGCGGCGACCATGTCGTCGATCAGCCGATGCTCGTAGGTCAGTCCTTCGGCTTCGAACTTGTCCTTGAACTCCTCTTCGTAGATGCGCTGGAACTCGTCTTTGAACATGCCGTCGTAGGCCTTGAGGATGGTGTTCTTGGTGGACAGATACACCGGCCATTTGGCGTTGAGGCCGTACGTCAACGAGGCGCGCGCGAAATCCCGGATGGAGTCCTTGAAGTTGTACATCCCCATCACGACACCGCCGTTCTCGGGGATGGACACCACCTCGTGCACCATCGGCTCGCTGCCGTCGGCGGGCGTGAAAGTCAGTGTGACGGTGCCCGGCTGGTCGACCTTGAAATTCGTGGCCCGGTATTGGTCACCAAAAGCGTGACGGCCGATGACAATTGGCTTGGTCCAGCCCGGAACCAGCCGCGGGACATTCGAGATCACGATCGGCTCGCGGAAAATGGTGCCGCCCAGGATGTTCCGGATCGTCCCGTTGGGCGACAGCCACATCTTCTTCAGGTTGAATTCCTGGACGCGGGCTTCGTCGGGGGTGATGGTTGCGCACTTGACGCCCACACCGTGCTTCTTGATGGCATAGGCGGCGTCGATGGTCACCTGGTCGTTACTACGGTCGCGGCTTTCGATGCCCAGGTCGTAGTACTCCAAATTGATGTCGAGGTACGGCAGGATCAGCATGTCCTTGATGAGCTTCCAGATGACGCGGGTCATCTCGTCACCGTCGAGCTCTACGACGGGGCCTTTGACTTTGATCTTGCCGTCGTTGGACATCTGCGTCCGAATCCTCCATCAAGCGGGGAGCATGGGTGAGCGGTTGCTCGTGAGGCCAGCCTACAAGGAGCCTTCACCGCCACTAAGGGAAGGTGAAGCCGCTGGAGTTGGCATCGAGTCGGCACAATAAGATAGTCTTTGTATTGGTCATGAGCGCCAGCGCTAAGCCCCGGCTTGCTGGCCGGCAACCCTCCAACCGCGGTGGGGTGCCCCGGGTGATGACCAGGTCTAGTAGCCACAGGCTGCGCGGCAAGCGCGGGTCCGCCATAACGGACCCCTGACTAGAGGGGAAACGTGATGTGCATCTGTCCAGCTCCTTCGGATCGGCCCATGCGCCGAATCATGTGTCGTTGCTAGCCGGCGGCCGCCGGTTGACGTCATCAGTGGTGACGTCCCATGCGGCTGCCAGCACCCCCGATATTCGATTCGCCCCTTTCCAGCAGAAAGCAAATTCAAGTGAGCCCCGACAACAGCACTACCAGCAACGACGACGGCGATCCGACCGCGCACTGGTCATTCGAAACGAAGCAGGTGCACGCCGGCCAGCAACCGGACCCGGCCACTCACGCCCGTGCCCTGCCGATCTACCAGACCACGTCCTACACCTTCGACGACACCACACATGCCGCCGCCCTGTTCGGGCTTGAGGTTCCGGGCAACATTTACACCCGGATCGGCAACCCGACCACCGATGTCGTCGAACAGCGCATTGCCGCACTCGAGGGCGGGGTGGCCGCGCTCTTCTTGAGCTCAGGCCAGGCCGCTGAGACATTCGCCATACTGAACCTCGCCTGTGCCGGAGATCACATTGTCTCCAGTCCGCGGCTCTACGGCGGCACTTATAACCTGTTCCACTATTCGCTGGCGAAGCTCGGCATCGAGGTCAGCTTCGTCGAAGATCCCGACGATCTGGATTCGTGGCAGGCCGCGGTACGACCGAACACCAAAGCGTTCTTCGGCGAGACCATCTCCAACCCGCAGATCGATCTGCTGGACATCCCCGGGGTCGCCGGGGTCGCACATGCCAACGGTGTACCGCTGATCGTCGACAACACCGTCGCCACGCCGTACCTGATCCAGCCGTTCACGCACGGTGCCGACATCGTGGTGCACTCGGCCACCAAGTACCTGGGCGGGCACGGCGCCGCCATCGCCGGCGTCATCGTCGACGGCGGCACTTTCGACTGGACGCAGGGCCGCTTCCCCGGATTCACCACGCCCGACCCGAGTTACCACGGCGTGGTGTACGCCGAGCTCGGACCGCCGGCGTATGCGCTCAAGGCGCGCGTCCAACTGCTGCGCGACCTCGGGTCCGCCGCTTCGCCGTTCAACGCTTTCCTGGTGGCCCAAGGCATCGAAACGCTGAGTTTGCGAATGGAGCGCCACGTCGCCAACGCGCAGCGCGTCGCCGAGTTCCTGGCCGGGCATGATGGCGTGCTGTCGGTCAACTATGCGGGACTGCCCAGTTCGCCGTGGCATGAGCGGGCAAAGAAGCTGGCGCCCAAGGGAACCGGAGCCGTCCTGGCGTTCGAGCTGGCCGGTGGCGTCGAGGCCGGGAAGGCGTTCGTGAACGCGCTGAAACTGCACAGTCACGTCGCCAACATCGGCGACGTGCGCTCCCTGGTGATTCACCCGGCGTCGACCACCCACGCCCAGCTGAGCCCACAGGAGCAGCTGAGTACCGGCGTCAGCCCGGGGCTGGTGCGACTGGCCGTCGGCATCGAGGGCATCGACGACATCCTGACCGACCTGGAGCTCGGCTTCGCCGCGGCACGCAAATATGGTGCGGCCGCTCAAGCATCCGGCGCCGCGCATGACCCGCAAGCTGTGGCCGCGTTCTGAGGAGCTCCGCCATGACGATCTCCGATGTGCCCACCCAAACGCTGCCCGCCGAGGGCGAGATCGGCTTCGTCCACATCGGCTCACTGACCACCGAAAGCGGCGCGGTGATCGACGATGTCTGTATCGCCATCCAGCGCTGGGGTGAGTTGTCGCCGACGCGTGACAACGTGGTGGTGGTGCTGCACGCGCTGACCGGTGACTCGCACATCACCGGGTCCGCCGGACCTGGACATCCCACGGCCGGCTGGTGGGACGGGGTGGCCGGGCCCGGTGCGCCGATTGACACCAACCGCTGGTGCGCGGTGGCCACCAATGTGCTGGGCGGTTGCCGCGGCTCCACCGGGCCAAGCTCGCTGGCTCGGGACGGAAAGCCTTGGGGCTCACGATTTCCGCTGATTTCGGTGCGCGACCAAGTGGAGGCCGATATCGCCACGCTGGCCGCACTGGGTATCAACGAAGTTGCCGCCGTCGTCGGCGGATCCATGGGTGGCGCAAGGGCTTTGGAATGGATAGTCGGTCACCCAGACCGGGTCCGCGCCGGGCTACTGCTGGCGGTCGGCGCCCGCGCCACCGCCGACCAGATCGGCACACAGGCCACTCAGATCGCGGCGATCAAGGCAGACCCGAACTGGCAGGGTGGCGACTACCACGGCAGCGGGCACACACCGGATACCGGGCTGACGATCGCCCGCCGTTTCGCTCACCTGACCTACCGCGGCGAAGTCGAGCTTGACACTCGGTTCGGCAACGGCAAGCAGGGCGACGAGGAGCCGGCGAACGGTGGCCGCTACGCGGTGCAAAGTTACCTGGAACACCAAGGCGACAAGTTGTTGGCCCGCTTTGACGCGGGCAGCTATGTGGTCTTGACTGAGGCGCTGAACAGCTACGACGTCGGCCGTGACCGCGGCGGGGTGCGTAAAGCCTTGCGTAACTGCCCAGTACCGGTTGTGGTCGGCGGCATCACCTCCGACCGGCTGTACCCGCTGCGCTTGCAGGAGGAGCTGGCCAAGCTGCTACCGGGCTGCACCGGTCTGCAGGTTGTCGACTCCACCTACGGGCACGACGGCTTCCTGGTGGAATCCGACGCGGTCGGCGACTTGATCCGTAAGACGCTCGTTCTGGCCCTCGAAACAGGCGATGCCGAAGGCACGTGTCGACGGTGACCCGCTCTAGGCACGACCGCTCCCTGTCGTTCGGCTCGGCGGCCGCAGCCTATGAGCGTGGACGTCCGTCCTATCCACCGGAGGCAATCGACTGGCTGTTGCCGGTCAGTGCGCGCAAGGTGCTCGACCTCGGCGCCGGCACCGGCAAGCTGACCACCCGGCTGGTGGAACGCGGTCTGGACGTGTTGGCCGTCGATCCGATTCCCGACATGCTGGAAGTGTTGCGGACCTCGCTGCCGGAAACTCGTGCCCTGCTGGGCACCGCGGAAGAGATTCCGTTGCCGGACAACAGCGTTGATGCCGTGCTTGTCGCACAGGCATGGCACTGGGTGGATCCCGAGAGCGCGATTCCCGAAGTGGCCCGCGTGCTGCGGCCGGGAGGGCGGCTGGGCCTGGTGTGGAACACCCGCGATGAACGGCTCGGCTGGGTGCGCGAGCTGGGCGAGATCATCGGTTCCGATGGCGACAGGGGCCGCTTCGACGTAACGCTGTCCACATCGTTCACCGAGCCGGAGCGCCATCAAGTCGAGTGGACGAATTACCTTACGCCGCAAGCGTTGATCGACCTGGTGGCATCCCGCAGCTACTGCATCACCTCGCCGACCGAGGTCCGCAGCACAACACTCGACCAGGTGCGTGAGCTGCTGGCCACCCATCCGGCGCTGGCCAACTCGACCGGCTTGGCGCTGCCCTATGTCACCGTGTGCATCCGGGCCACGCTGGCCGGCTGAGGAACCCGGCTGCTACCACTCGTCGTCGTCAGCTTCGTGTAGGAGCTTTTCGGGGTGGTGGAAGGTGTTGGTGCGGGGTTGGCCGCGGTCTAAGTGTGGGGGTGGTATCCATTCGGTGTCGCCGTTGAGGTTTTTGCGGGTGCTCCAGCCGCCGGGTTGGACGATGCGGTGTTGGGTGCCGCAGCCGAAGGTCAGGTTGTTGACGTCGGTGCAGCGGCAGGTGGCGTAGCCGGTGACGTGGTGGACCTCGCTGTAGTAGCCGGGCACGGTGCAGCCGGGCGCCGAACACCCACGGTCTTTGGCGTACAACACGATCCGCTGTGCTGGTGAGGCCAGGCGTTTAGTGTGATAGAGCGCCAGGGCTTTGCCGTTGTCGAAGATGGCCAGGTAGTGGCGGGCGTGGCGGGAAAGGCGGATCACCTCGCTCATGGGCAGGATGCTGCCCCCACCCGTCAAGCCTTTACCGGCGGCGGCTTCCAGCTCCTTGAGTGTGGTCGTCACGATGATTGACGTCGGGAGTCCGTTGTGCTGACCCAGTTTTCCCGACGCCAACAGCGCGCGTTGTGCTGCGAGGAGTGCGTCGTGGTTACGTTGGGCGGAGCTGCGGTTGTCCTTATCGATGGCTTCCTGGGTGGGCGGCCCGTCCACGCAGGGGGTGTCGTCGAGCGGGTTGCACATGCCCGGGGCGGCCAGTTTGGCCAACACGGCCTCCACGGTGGCGCGGGCCTCCGGGGTCAGCAAGCCACGCAATTCGGACATGCCATCAGGGCCTTGCTTGCCCACGGTGAGGCCGCGTCGGCGGGCGCGGTCCTCGTCGCGGTAGGTTCCGTCGGGGTTGAGTCGATCGGCCAAGCCGGCGGCCAGCCCGGCGAGTTGTTCGGGGCGAAATTGCGACCCGAATCGCGCCAGCCGGGCTTCGGCGTGCTCGCGGGCAGCGAAATCCACCCAGCCCGGGAGCTGGTGGTAGAACTTCTGGATCACCGCCACCTGACCGGCTCCCAGCTTCCCGGACCGCTGCCCGGCGGCAGTACCCGCCAATATCGGCGATAGCGGCTCGCCGGTCAGTCCTCGGCGCGGCCCCAGATCGGCGGCTTCCCGGATGCGCCGAGATGCTTCGGCGCGGCTGATCAGTGTCCGCTCGGCCACCGCATGCGAGAGTTTGCCGCCCAGCTCTTCGGGGGCGGCTTGGCGGGCAAGGGAATTGATCAGTGGATGCTCCACGGCCGGTATCCGCCGACGCACCCGCTCACAACGCTCCAACAACGCCAGCTGCTCGCTGGTGTTCAAGGCGTCGACGTCAAACCCCGCCACCTTGTCGACCGCGGCGTCCAGCGCATCAAAGGCCGCCGTCATCGCCTCGAGACCGACCACCCCGCTGGAACTCACACCGCCAAACTATCCGAGGCCACCGACAAAAAATGCCGCGCAGAAACAGCTGAAGCCAGAGTGGCGCAAGTGATTTGGCTAAAAGTTCAATCCGGAGAACATGACCCGATTCGGGTCGTACTTCTGCCGGACAGTCGTTAGCCGCGACAGGTTCGAGCCGAAGTAGCGCGCCGGCGAGGTGTTGGCCTCAAGGTAGTTAACGTAACCACCCGCCGAGAACTGTTGTACCGCTTGGTGCGCAGAGCTTACCCACTTGTTGGCGGCAGCCACCTGGTTACTGGCGGGCTCGACGTACCACTGCAACACGGCAGACTGATTCCGCCATGGAAACGCAGTGTTTCCCGCAGCCACGTCGCCGACCGCACCACCCAGCGGGTCGACGAGGACCGATGCCTTCCCACCTCCGGAGGCCGGCCACTGTCCGATCGCAGTGGCAATGGCTTGGGCCGCAGCGGAATTCACCGGGCCGACGACATCAGATCCGGCCACAAACGCGCGGGGAGAACTTGTCGAGCTGCCACCGGCGAGATACAGCACCAGATCCATATGGCTGAGCGTCTTGTTCTGAACCGAGTTGGGTACCAGACCGATCGCAGATTTGAGCGCGTCGACCGCGCCCGAGCCGGCGCCCGCAGGACATGCCGCCAGCACATGGCAATTCGCCTGGGACGAACCGACCGAGAGATCGACCATCCCCCACGTGTTCCGGTCGGCCGCCGACAGCCAGGACTGCCAGCCAGTGAGCACCTGCACCGCCGACGACGGCGGGAAGTCGAGCCGGACGAGGTCGTTGTCGCCGGTTGCGAAAGTGGCGAAAGTCATCGAAGTGGTCACCCCGAAATTGCCGCCGCCACCACCGCGAAGTGCCCAGAAGAGATCCGGATTGTCGTTGGCAGATGCGGTGACCACGTCGCCGCTGGGCAACACCACCATGGCCGACTGCAGGGCGTCGCAGGTCAGGCCGGCGTGCCGGGAATCGGCTCCCATCCCGCCGCCGAGCGCCAGCCCTGCGATACCGACGGTTGGGCAGGTGCCGGCGGGTATTGCCCTCCCGGCGCCGGCGCACGCCTGCTGGACCGCATACAGAGTGGTGGCCGGGGTAACCGTGACGTTGCCGCTGCCGCTGTCAAAGTTCGCGCCGCCAGGAAGCCCGCGCAGATCAAGCACCATTGTGCCGCTGGCGCTGGACGCGCCGACATACGAATGCCCACCGCCACGCGGAGCGATCTTGAGGTTGTTAGCCGTCGCGAATGCGACCGCCTTCTGCACATCCGCCTGCGATGAAACCGTCACCACCGCAGCAGGATTCGAGCTGTCATAGAAGGAGTTGAAAACTTGCTTGCCCGTGGCGAACTGAGCGCCATTGGCGGGCAACAGAACACTGCCGCCGATGGAGGAAGCCAGACCGCCCCAGCCGCCACCCGGGTCCGCCGCTGCCCGTGTGGGCCCGAACACCGCCCCGCCCGCCAACACCGAAACGGCGCCGCGAAGAAACGTCTGGCGCGAGATCCCATGGTCCAGCGGACGGCTGCGATTGGTCGTCATGGGCCGGATTCTGGACTATTTCGCACCCAAAAATCCGGTGTCGTCGCCTGTGTCAGATCACAGTGTGGCTTCGATTCCATCCACCAGCCGGCTGGTACCGCTATCTTGTTGTGCCGGCTAATAATCGACGTCCCGGGCGCACAACCCTTACGAAACGCTTATTGTGCGAACCTTTATCGCACCGTGTCGTAAACGTGACAGTCATAGCGCAGAGTTCCTAAGGTGATTCGAGTGCCCTCAGTGCACTCCTAGACAGATGGGGTGGCGGGGATGAAGGCACTGGCACGAACTGATAGCTGGATCTGGCTGTTTCGTCAACAGCCTCTGACCATTCGCCTGCTGGCCGCAGCCGCCGGCCTGCTCACCGTCGCTGCGGCATTCGCGGCACCGGCCGAGGCAGACCCCAACGACGACAACTTCATCGACGCGCTGAACCACGCCGGCGTCGACTTCGGCGAACCCGGAAACGCGATGGCCGTGGGCCAGTCCGTCTGCCCGATGCTCGCCCAGCCGGGCGGCAACTTCGCCGCTGCCGCGGCGAGCGTCTCCAACAAGGGCATGTCGCCGCAGATGGCCCAGATGTTCACCACCATCGCGATTCAGATGTACTGTCCGCAGGAGATGGCCAACATAGCCAGCGGCAACCTATCTGGCGGTCTGCCGCAGATGCCCGGAATGCCGGGACAAATCCCCGGAATGCCAGGGCAAATCCCCGGAATGTCGGGCCAAATCCCTGGAATGCCAGGGCAAATCCCGGGAATGCCAGGGCAAATCCCCGGAGTGCCGGCAATCTAACCGGTGCCCAGTGGATCGATGGTCGACGCTATATAGACCATCGCCGCCGCAACCATCGCGGTGGTCATGAAGTCGATTCCCTTGCCGCGCACCACCAGAAGGCCGGCCCCCTCCTCGGGTAACACCAAGCGCAGCACCGCCGCCACGCCGACCCCGATACCGATCAGCAGTGCGCCACGGCGCCAGAAGTTGGCACCTACCAGCACGAAAGCCGTAACGAAGATCAGCCCCACCAGCAGAATGGGCCATTGGGCCTGCAGCACGGCTCTGGCAGGACCCCGATTGAGGCCCCGTGAGCCGGCCCGCGCACTCATTCCCGCTCGGCCAGCTCGACGACGTTGGTCAGTAGGAAGGCACGGGTCAGCGGGCCGACACCGCCGGGATTCGGTGACACGTGGCCGGCCACCTCCCACACATCCGGGTGCACGTCGCCGACCAGTCCGTTCTCGGTGCGGCTGACGCCCACGTCGACGACCGCGGCGCCGGGACGCACCATGTCGGCGGTCAGCATGTGGGGTAGCCCGACGGCGGCCACGATGATGTCCGCCTGCCTGGTCAACGCGGGCAGATCACGAGTTCCGGTGTGGCACAACGTTACCGTGGCGTTCTCGGAGCGACGGGTCAGCAGCAGTCCCAACGGGCGACCGACCGTCACGCCACGGCCGATGATGACCACGTGCGCCCCGGCGATCTCGACGTCGTAGCGCCGCAGCAGGTGCACGATGCCACGCGCGGTACACGGCAGCGGTGCCGGAATGCTGAGCACCAGCCGGCCCAGGTTCGTCGGGTGCAGTCCGTCGGCATCCTTGTCCGGGTTGATTCGCTCCAGTGCCGCATTCTCGTCAAGATGCTCAGGCAGCGGCAACTGCACGATGTAGCCCGTGCACTCGGGGTTGGCGTTGAGTTCGTCGATGGTGTCCTGGAGTGTGGCCGTGCTGATGTCGGCGGGCAGATCCCGACGGATCGACGTGATGCCGACCTTGGCGCAGTCCGCGTGCTTACCCCGGACGTAGGCCTGCGACCCCGGGTCGTCGCCAACCAGGATGGTGCCCAGCCCGGGGGTGCGGCCCGACGCGGTCAATGCGGCCACCCGCTGCTTTAAGTCGACGAAGATCTCGTCGCGGGTGACCTTGCCGTCCAGCGTGATTGCGCCCACGCCTGACAGTCTGGCACGCCCACCGCGGTTGCCGACGATGGCGACCCGCCGCGCCCGGCTTCGCCGCGCTTGCGATCACCATTAGGCTCGCGATATGTCTACCCCTCCGGACGTGTTAGCGCCGGCCAAGCTGGGCCCGCTAACGCTGCGTAACCGCGTCATCAAGGCCGCGACATTCGAGGCGCGCACACCTGACGCGCTGGTGACCGATGATCTGATCGAGTACCACCGGCAGCCGGCCGCCGGCGGGGTCGGCATGACGACCGTCGCCTATTGCGCGGTCGCCCCCGGCGGCCGCACCAGTGGAAACCAGATCTGGATGCGCCCGGAGGCGGTGCCCGGGTTGCGCAGGCTCACCGAGGCGATCCACGCCGAGGGCGCGGCGGTGAGCGCGCAGATCGGTCACGCCGGCCCGGTGGCCGATGCCCGCTCCAACAAGGCCACTGCCCTTGCGCCGGTGCGGTTCTTCAATCCACTCGCGATGCGGTTCGCCAAGAAGGCGACCCGCGATGACATCGACGACGTGACGGCAGCGCACGCCAACGCCGCCTTGCTCGCCATCGACGCCGGCTTTGACGCGGTCGAAATCCATTTGGGCCACAACTACTTGGCGAGCGCATTTCTGTCTCCGCTGATCAACCGTCGCCACGACGAGTTCGGCGGATCGCTTGAGAACCGGGCCAAGGTGGCCCGCGGGCTGGTGATGGCCGTTCGCCGCGCCGTCGACATGCAGGGAGCGGGTCGGGTCGCTGTGACCGCGAAGCTCAATATGGCCGACGGTGTCCGTGGCGGCATCACCACCGAAGAGGCGCTGAGGACCGCCAAATGGCTGCAGGACGACGGCGGGCTAGACGCGATCGAACTCACCGCGGGCAGCTCACTGGTCAACCCGATGTATTTGTTCCGGGGCGATGCACCGATCAAGGAGTTCGCCGGCGCGTTCAAACCGCCGCTGCGCTGGGGCATGCGGATGACGGGCAAGAAGTTTCTCCGCGAGTACCCCTACCACGACGCCTATCTCTTGCGCGACGCCAAGCTGTTCCGCGCCGAACTGAAGATGCCGCTGATCCTGCTCGGCGGTATCACCAACCGCGACACGATGGACCTGGCGATGGCGGAGGGATTCCAGTTCGTCGCGATGGCCCGGGCGCTGCTGGCCGAGCCTGATCTGATCAATCGGATCGCAGTCGATGGCGCCCAGCACAGCGTGCGTTCGGCGTGCACGCACTGCAATCGGTGCATGCCCACGATTTACACCCGTACCCGCTGCGTCGTGACCGGCGCGCCCGACGCCACAGCGGGCAATTACGCCACCGGGTAACAGCGGAGCCGCAAGCTACAGTTGTGGCAATGAGTGCACCAGCCCCGCCCTTGTTAACCGTTCGTCATGACGGGTCGGAACGCACCTTTGCCGCAGGTCATGACGTAGTGGTCGGGCGCGATCTTCGGGCCGACCTGCGCATCACGCACCCGCTGATCTCCCGGGCCCACCTGTTGCTGCGCTTCGACCAGGGCAGGTGGCTGGCGATCGACAACGGTTCGCTCAACGGAACTTTCGTCAACGGCCGCCGCGTGCCGGTGGTGGACATCCACGACGGCCAGTCCGTCAACATCGGAAATCCGGACGGACCACGGCTGACGTTCGAGGTGGGGCGCCACCAAGGGATGGCCGGGCGCCCACCCGAAACCGAATCGATGGGCATTCCCGTGGCGGCTCACCCGTCTGGAACGGCGTGGTCAGCCTCGCGGGGATCCGGTTACCCGGGCCCTGCGGTCGCCGCGCCACCCGGCCCTCCGCCTGGCCCACCCGGACGGACGCCCAATTGGGCGTCGCCGGCCCGGCGACCGCATCCCGGCGCACCCGGGCACCGGCCTGGACCGCCGGGGCAACCCACGTATGCCAGCGGCCGCGGCGGGCGCCCACCTGCGCATCCGACCAGCCAGCCGCCGCCGCCGCCCAATTTCGCGCCCCGCCCGCAGATGTCAGGCGTGGCGTCCTCGCAGGCGGCACCGTCGACCCAGATGTCGCCCAGTGCCGCCAAGCCACCAGAGGTGGCGAACCTGGCGACGAAGATGTTCCATGCGCTCTTGCCGTCTCGCTCCGGGGCGCTGCCGAAGCCGGCCGGCGCGGTCACGATCGGCCGGTCCACCGACAACGACGTGGTCATCCAGGATGTTCTGGCATCACGCCATCATGCGTTTTTGATCCAGACACCGCTGGGCACCGAGATCCGCGACTCACACAGCGTCAACGGAACATTCGTCAACGGTGTCCGGGTCGGGTCCGCGGTGCTGACCGAAGGCGACGTGGTCACCATCGGAAACGTCGACCTGGTGTTCACCCGCGACACCCTGGTCCGCCGCACCGAAGCCGCGACACGCACCGGCGGCCTGGAAGTCAACTCGGTCTGCTTCACCATCGACGGAAAGCAACTGCTCGACCACATCTCGCTGACCGCCCGTCCCGGAACGCTGACCGCCATCATCGGTGGCTCCGGCGCCGGCAAGACCACGCTGTCGCGGCTGATCGCCGGATACACCAGCCCCAGCTCCGGCACGGTGACCTTCGAGGGCCACAACATTCATACCGAGTACGCGTCGTTGCGCAGCAGGATCGGGATGGTCCCCCAGGATGACGTCGTGCACCGCCAGCTCACGGTCAACCAAGCCCTTGGCTACGCCGCCGAGTTGCGGCTGCCGCCGGACACCAGCAAGGCAGACCGAGACCAGGTCGTCGCTCAGGTCCTCGAGGAACTCGAGCTGACCAAACACGCCGACACCCGCGTCGACAAGCTGTCCGGAGGCCAACGCAAACGCGCCTCAGTGGCGCTCGAGCTGCTGACCGGACCGTCGTTGCTGATCCTGGACGAACCGACCACCGGCCTTGACCCGGCGCTGGACCGCCAAGTCATGATGATGCTGCGCCAACTCGCCGACGCCGGCCGTGTGGTGCTGGTGGTCACGCACTCGGTGTCCTACCTCGACGTCTGTGATCAGCTGCTGCTGGTGGCCCCGGGCGGCAAGACGGCATTCCTGGGCCCGCCCAGCCAGATCGGTGCGGCGATGGGCACCAGCAACTGGGCCGACATCTTCGCCAAGGTAGGAGCCGACCCGGACGAGGCCAATCGTCGCTTCCTCGCCGAGAACAAGCAGCCGCCGGAGCGCCCATCCGAGTCCCGTCCGGGCGACTTGGGCGAGCCGGTACACACCGATGTATATCGCCAGTTCTCGACGATCGCGCGGCGCCAGATACGTCTGGTGGTCTCTGACCGCGGTTACACGGTGTTCTTGGCGCTGTTGCCATTCCTCATCGGTGTCCTGACCCTCACCGTTCGCGGCAAGACCGGATACGGCATGTCGGACCCGATGGGCAACAATCCCGCTCAGCCCGACCAGATCCTGGTCATGCTCAATGTCGGCGCGGTGTTCATGGGTACCGCATTGACGATCCGCGACCTAATCGGCGAGCGTCCCATCTTCCGCCGCGAACAGGCGGTCGGCCTATCGACGGCGGCTTATATAGGCGCCAAAATCGTGGTGTTCTGCGCGTTTGCGATCGTTCAGGCAGCGATCGCCACTGCGATCTCGGTAGTCGGCTGGGGCAAGCCGCTTTCCGACGCCGTGCTGCTGGGAGACGTCAGATTCGAGCTATTCGTCACCGTTGCCGCGACCTGTGTGACTTCGGCGCTTCTCGGCATGGCACTGTCGGCGCTCGCCCAATCGCAAGACCAGATCATGCCGATGCTGGTTGTGTCGATCATGTCTCAGCTGGTGTTCTCCGGCGGCATGATCTGGGTGACCGACCGGATCCTGCTCGACCAGTTGTCGTGGGCCACGCCCGCCCGGTGGGGCTTCGCGGCGTCGGCGTCGACGATCGACACCCACCGGCTGATACCGGGCCCGACCGACCCGAAAGACCAGCACTGGGACCACAAGGCGAGCGCATGGCTGTTCGACATGGCGATGTTGGGTGTGTTGTGTGTGACCTATAGCACCATCGTGTGGTGGAAGATCCGGCTCAAGCGGCACTGAGCAAAACTGATGACCCGACCTGCGCAGCCCGTGCTCACCGTTCGATCCGACCGATCGGAAGGAAACTTCGCACCGGGCCGCGACGTGGTCGTCGGAAGCGACCTGCGCGCAGACCTGCGCGTAGCGCATCCCTTGGTCGCCCGCGCGCACATCCTGCTGCGATTCGATCAAGGCAGGTGGATTGCGGTCGACAACAATTCGATGAACGGGGTCTTCGTCAACGGCCAGCGGGTCCCCATGCTCGACATCCAGGACGGCCAGACCATCAATATCGGCAACCCCGACGGTCCGCGGATCACCTTCGAAGTCGGACATCACCAGGGCAATGTCGGTCTGCTGCCGCCGACGACGGAGTCGATCCCGGTCATCACGCCGCCCAGTGGTTCCCAGCCCGTGCGTGCGCAGCGGGGCCCCGTGTCGCGCCGACAACCCGCACCACCTCGCCAACCTCCACCAGCCGCCCAGGCGCCGCCGCGCCCATACCAACCCGAAGACCCGCGGCGCACCACCGCCGTTCCGATCGTGCGGCCGAACGCTGCGACCCAGACGGTACCGCAGGGTGGGACGCAATCAGAGCCTTCCTCGGAGCTGGATCAACCCACCCAGATCGGCGTGAGCGGCGACTTCGCGGAGGTCCCGACCACACGAGTGAAACCCCTTGGGCCCGAATCCGATCGGGAGCCACCAGCCGGGCGCGCCGCCTGGATCGGTCGCGCGCTCGACAACGACATCGTCATCCACGACGTGCTGGCGTCGCGCCATCACGCTTTCTTGACTCCGACGCCGATAGGCACCGAGATCCGCGACGCGAACAGCATCAACGGGACCTTCGTCAACGGACTCAGGGTCGGATCCGCGGTGCTTTCCGACGGCGATGTGGTCACGATCGGCAACGTCGACCTGGTGTTCACCGGGGGCATCCTGGTTCGCCGCCAGGAAGCGGCGACACGCTCCGGCGGCCTGGAGGTGCGCGAGGTCGACTTCAGCATCGATGGGAAGAATCTGCTTGAACGAATTTCGCTGACCGCCCGCCCCGGCACGTTGACCGCACTTATCGGCGGGTCCGGCGCGGGCAAGACCACGCTGTCCCGGCTGATCGCCGGATACGCCACCCCGACCGCCGGCTCGGTCACCTTCGAAGGCCACGACATCCACACCGAGTACGCATCGTTGCGCACCAGGATCGGGATGGTCCCCCAGGACGATGTCGTGCACCGCCAGCTCACGGTCAACCAGGCGCTTGGCTACGCGGCCGAGCTGCGCCTGCCGCCCGATACCAGCAAGGCCGATCGGGAACAGGTCGTCGCCCAGGTGCTCGATGAATTGGGGCTGACTCAGCACGCGGACACCCGGGTCGACAAGCTGTCCGGCGGCCAGCGCAAACGCGCCTCGGTCGCACTCGAGCTGCTTACCGGACCGTCGCTGCTGATCCTCGATGAGCCGACCTCGGGTCTGGACCCGGCGCTGGACCTGCAAGTCATGACGATGCTGCGGCAGCTGGCCGATGCCGGTCGGGTGGTGCTGGTGGTCACCCACTCGCTGACCTACCTCGACGTCTGCGACCAGGTGCTGCTGATGGCCCCTGGCGGCAAGACGGCTTTCCTGGGCGCACCCGACCACATCGGTGACGTCATGGGAACCACCAACTGGGCCCAGATCTTTGTGAAGGTGGGTGCTGATCCCGACGAAGCCAATCGCCGCTTTCTGGCCCAGAACAAACCCCCGCCACCCACGCAGACGGAGGCACCGGCCGATCTCGGTGCCCCGGCGCGCACCGGCATGCGCCACCAGTTCTCCACCATCGCCCGCCGCCAAGTTCGTCTGGTCGTCTCCGACCGTGCCTACTTCGTGTTTCTGGCGCTGTTGCCGTTCGTCATGGGTGCGCTGTCGCTGACCGTTCCCGGCCAGACCGGTTTCGGCTTCGCCGACCCGACAAGTGAGTCGGCCGGCGAAGCCGGGACGATATTGACACTGCTCACCATGGCCGCTGCGTTCATGGGTACCGCGCTGACGATCCGCGACCTCATCGGCGAACGTCCAATCTTCCGACGAGAGCAGGCGGTCGGACTGTCGACCACTGCTTATCTGCTCGCCAAGATCGCTGTTTTCTGCGTGTTCGCCATCGTCCAGGCAACGATCGCCACCGCGATCGTGGTGCTGGGCAAGGGCACGCCGACTCGGCCGGCCCTCCTGCTCGGTAATGCCACCCTCGAGTTGTTCGTCGCTGTGGCGGCGACGTGTGTGGCCGCGGCGATGCTCGGCCTGCTGCTGTCGGCGCTGGCGCGCTCCAATGAGCAGATCATGCCGCTGCTGGTGGTGTCTCTCATGATGCAGATGGTGCTCTCCGGAGGAATGGTGCCCGTAACCAACCGGATCTTTCTTGACCAGCTGTCGTGGGTGGTGCCGTCGCGGTGGGGGTACGCGGCGCAGGCGTCGACCGTCGATTTATGGACGGTGGCGCCCGGTCCGCAAAGTCCCAGGGACAGCCACTTCAAGCACACCTCGGCAACCTGGCTGTTCGACATGGGCATGCTGGCGGTGTTGTCGATCGTTTATACCGGCCTCGTGCGGTGGCGCATCCGGCTCAAGCACTGACCCGGGCTACTCCCGGTCAGCCGTCCAGGCCCCCGTTCAAGCAAAGCCCGTGAGCCAGTGCGAACGCGACAGCTTGGTCGACGTCGACGCGGGCACCCGACAGTGAGGCGGTTCTCCACAACGAGGGGTCCACGGTCGCGCCTCGCAGGTCGGCATCATCCATGCGGGTGCCGGTGGTCCGCGCACCACTGAGGTCGGCGCCGCGCAACACGGCCTTGCGCAGGTCGGCTTCCACCAGGCTGGTCTCCCTCAGCCGGCAGCCACTCAGGTCGACGCCCCGAAGATCGTTACCGCCGAGCACCGCGAGCGTGAAATCCACCTCGTCGAAGGTGATTGGCCGCAGTCGGCAGTGCACAAAGACCGAGCCCAGCATGGTGCACTGGGTAAACGTGCTGTGCCACAGCAGCGTCCGTTCGAACGTGCAATTGCGGAAGGCCGATCCGCGGTGCTGCGACTCGGCCAGGTTGACGCCGCTGAAATTGCATTCGCTGAACATGGCCCGTTCGGTGCGCAACCGGCCGAGGTCCTCGTCGGGGAAATCCCTGAAATCCGTGCCGGCGAATTCGCAATCGACCCACTCCGGCAAAGCGGTCAGCTTGCGGCCAGGGTGTGCAGTGCGTATTCGCTGACCGCGATCAGCGCGTCAGTCGCCGACCGGCGATCCCGGGCATCGACGGTGATCACCGGAATGTGTGCCGGCAGGGTCAGCGCTTCGCGTACCTCGGCGACGGGGTAGCGTGGCGCGCCGTCGAACTCGTTGACCGCGATCAGGAAGGGCAGATTGCGGTGCTCGAAGAAGTCGACCGCGGCAAAACTGTCCTGCAGGCGCCGGCAGTCAACCAGAACGACCGCGCCGATAGCGCCCCGTACCAGGTCGTCCCACATGAACCAGAACCGGCGCTGACCGGGGGTACCGAACAGGTACAGCACCAGGTCTTCGTCCAGGGTGATCCGGCCGAAGTCCATCGCGACGGTGGTGGTCCGCTTGTCCGGGGTGGCTTCGAGCACGTCGACGGCGGTCGAGGCGTCGGTCAGCATCGCCTCGGTGCGCAACGGCATGATTTCCGAGACCGCCCCGACGAACGTGGTCTTGCCGGCGCCGAACCCGCCCGCGATGACGATCTTCGTCGAAGCGTGGGCTCCCCCATCAGAGTCCGGCTCAGAGTGCTTTAAGGCCACGCAGGGTCCTTCCTATGAGTTCGTGGCGCTCATCCCTGGTCGAACGCTCGGACAACGTTCTATGCACCCGAAGGTAACCGGACAGAACCAGATCGCCGACCAGGACGCGCGTGACCCCGACCGGCAGATCCAGCCGGGCCGAGATTTCCGCGACCGACGGACTGTTGACGCACAGCCGGATGATCCTGCCTCTCGCATCGTCGGGCGACCATTGGTGGGCCAGGCCGGACTGCAACGTCTGAATCGGCGCTTCCAGGGGAAGGTCGACGTTGGTGTCGGTCCGTCCGGACGTCAGGGTGTACGGACGGACCAAGTTCGCCTTACGTGAGGTCGGCCAGGGCTCGCGTCTGTCCATTGCGGCTCACAGGCTCGGCGACGATGCGGGCCGTGTAGCGGCCCGAGGAGGAGCCGAGCGATCAGACGAGTGCTGTTGCACAGTGGACCGGCGGGTGGACTGCACCACGCCGCCCACCCGTTCGACAAGGACGGCCATCTCGTAGCCGATCTGACCGATATCGCATGAGGTCGCGGCCAGCGTAGCCAGGTGCGAGCCATCGCCGACTCGCATCAGCAACAGGTACCCGTTCTGCATCTCGACCACCGACTGCAGCACCTGGCCACCCTCGAACAGCTGCGCGGCGCCGGTCGCGAGGCTGGCCAGCCCGGAGGCCACCGCGGCCAGCTGATCGGCGCGTTCACGCGGAAGATGCTCACTGGCGGCGATGGGCAACCCGTCGACGGAGACCAGCAACGCATGCGCGACGCCGGGGACCTCGCGGGCGAAATTTGTCACCAGCCAGTCCAGCGAGTTGCCAGGTGACGTCATTCCTGATCCGAACCTTGACTCGTTTCGCGGGAATGCGACCGTCCGGTGCGCACACCACCGAAATGGCTACTGAAGGAGGCGCGAACCGCATCGGGATCACGCGGCAGCGCCGCCTGCTGCGACTCCCGGGCCGAATGGGATCCGCCGTTGGACCCGTGGCCCTCCTCGGCAGGCTGCTCCTGCTCGGAGAAACCTGTTCCGTTGGCTGCGCCGGGCACCAGCCTGGCACCGGGTTTACGGACCGGCAACCCATGGTCGGCGGTGCGCGACTCGACAGGCTTGTCCTCGGCTTCGGCGGCCAATGTCCAGCCACGGTCCCACACCGACTGCCAATCCAGGTCCGGACTGTTAGCCAGGTCGTGCGGATCGCCCAGCATCTCGGCGAGCATCCGCCGGTAGATCACGTCATCGTCGGCCGGACCCGTCGGGCCTTTCGGGGCGGTCGGAATCGACGGGCTTGGTGCGCTGGCGGCCGGGCTCGCGGGCTCGGCGGTTGGAATTTCCGCTTGCTTGTCGGCTTCCCGCGACCGTGCCGCAAAGAACGCCGACGTATTCGATGCCGTTCGAGCTGGCTGGGCCGGCGCTGGTTTCGACTCTGGCGCCGGCGGGTTCTGGCCCCCACTCTCCCACCACGGAGTCGGGAGCTCGCGCCGGTGGCGCCGGGGCTCCTGCTCGGCGGGCTGGACCGGAACTTCGGTGATGCCGGTGGAACCCGGATTCCGGCGCGGCAACAACGTGATGGGCGGTCCGGACCCTGCAGAGGCGTTCTGTGTTGCCGGCTCGGGCTTACCGGCGTGCTCTGCGGCAGCCTCCGGCACAGCGACCGCGCTGGCGAGTTTGGCACTGGGCGACGGGACGGCCCGTACCCGCCCGCCTCGCGGGGCTGCTGGCGAAACCGCGGCTGTCCCCTCGAGCACCGTCGGCGGTAGGTAGATCTCGGCAGTGGTACCGGAGCCCGCCTCATTGGCCGCCGGGCCGCGCAACCCGACCCGGATGCCGTGCCGGGCGGCGATCCGGCCGACCACGAAAAGACCCATGTGCCGGGCATTGTCGGGGCTGACCTCGCCGCCGGCCTGCAGCCGCATATTGGCGATGCGCCGATCAGCGTCGTTCATGCCCAAGCCGGAGTCGGCGATCCGCACCACAACTCCTCCCTCGCCGCCACGTGACGCCGAAACCCGGACAGGTGTCATCGGCGGCGAGTAGCGCAGGGCGTTGTCGATCAGCTCGGCAAACAGGTGAATAGCGCCGCCTGCGGCCGCGCCGATCAGCGTGCAGTCGGGCAGCCCGGCGACTTCGACGCGCCGGTAGTCCTGGACCTCGGACACGGCGGCGTTGATGACGGTCGACAGCGGCACCGGGTCGCGTTGGTCACGGGCGAGCTGTGCGCCGGCCAATACCAGCAGGTTCGCGCTGTTGCGGCGCAGCCGGGCCGCGAGGTGGTCCAGCCGGAACAGGCTGTCCAGGCGTTCGGGATCCTCTTCGTTGCGCTCCAGCCGGTCGATGAGCGACAGCTGCTGGTCGACCAGCGAACGGCTGCGCCGCGACATGGTCTCGAACATGTCGTTAACCAGCAATCGCAACCGTGCCTCGTCGCCGGCCAGCAGCAGGGCCTGCGTATGCAGTTCGTCGACCGCATGGGCGACCTGGCCGATTTCCTCGGTGGTGTACACCGGCAGCGGCGCGGGGGTCGGCTCGGCCCCGCCGGCTTTGACCCGGGCGATCTCGTCCTCGAGGTCGGTGTGGGCGACTTTGAGCGCGCCGTCGCGCAGGACGCGCAGCGGCCGAACCAGCGCGCGTGCCACCAGCAGCACGATGACCAGCGCTATCACGATCGCGGCCAGCACCAGGACGGTGTCGAGGATCGCGGCGTTGCGCCGATCAGCGGCCTGGGCGTGCACCGACTTTGTCACCGACGCGGTGGCGTCCTGGATGACCTTTTCGGCGATCTCGTCGGTCGTCTGTATCGAGCGCAGCAGTTCGGGATTGTCGACGAGCGCGCTGGCCGGATCGGACATGATCGCCATCCGGTTCACCATCTGCTGCTGCAGCGTCTTGGCCTCGGGCGTACCGGCGCCGAGCACTTCGCTCATCCCGAACAGCGTCGACGGCTCGGTGCCGGCCAGGGTGATCATCGAGGTCCGCAGTTGCGGCTCGGGCAGGTCGGCCCCGCGAGTCACCAGGATTTTCTGCATCGTCATCTGCCCGCGGGCCCCGACTGCCCGGCTCAAGCCCTGGGTCTGGGCGCGGATTTGCTCATCGTCGACGCGCACCGATGCGTTGATGACGTCCTCGGCCGTCAGCAGGATCGGAGCGTAGGTAGTCACCCGGTCCCGCAAACCGATGCTGTTGTCTGCGACCTTGTCCACCAGCGCCTGACCGCCACCCAGCAGGGTGGTGACTCCCGATCGGACGTCAGCGGTTACGTCGGTGTCCGCCAGCCGTGTCTGCAACTCGTGCTTGCGCGCCTCGTAGTTCTTCTTGGCCCCTTCCACGTCGCGTCCGGAGGAGCTGGCCAGTAATGCGACATCCAATGCCGACATGTATTTGGTGATCACTCCAAGCACGTCGGCGCGAGCGGCGGCCAGGCGCAGACCACTTGAGTTGGCCATCGCGCCTTCGACCCGCAGTGCACCGAAAACCGTCGCCAATACCAGCGGGACCAGCACAATCGCCAGGACTTTCCACCGGACCGGCCAGTTACCCAGCGACCAGGCCGGTGGGCGTTTAGCCGACGCTGCCGGGACATCTGTGGACTCGGACGTAACCGCCTCGGCCGCGCTGGCCGGGCGGGCGAACATGGTCACGTCGTCACGGCCGCGCGACCGGCCGCTGCGCTGACACTCAGCGCTGAAAGAAACGAGAGGCTCATGAAACTTCCTGCTTTATTCCACCCGTCCCGCGCAGATGACGCGAGCGTGTAAACGTGGCAATCCGACGAGTATGACAGCCCGCGGCCCAGGTCACCAGAATCGTTACTGAGCAGACACAGCCCACCGCGGCGGTGCCGGACGCCGGCAAGCGCCCTTGGCAAACACCGGAGTGGATATCGACGACAGCTTTGTCATGATCAGCAGATGTTCCGGCTGCTGTTCTACTCCCCGCGCATCGCCCCCAACACGGGCAATGCCATCCGGACGGCGGCAGCCACGGGCTGCGAATTGCACCTGGTCGAGCCGCTGGGGTTCGACCTGTCCGAACCCAAGCTGCGACGGGCCGGACTGGACTATCACGACCTCGCGTCGGTCACCGTCCATTCTTCACTGCGGGCCGCGTGGGATGCGCTGTCGCCGGCGCGGGTGATCGCGTTCACCTCGCACGCGACCACCTCGTTTGCCGACGTCGGTTATCGGGCCGGCGACGTGCTGATGTTCGGGCCGGAACCCACCGGGCTGGACGCGGCGACACTGGCCGATGCGCACATCACTGAGCGGGTGCGCATCCCGATGCTGGCGGGCCGGCGCTCGCTGAATCTGTCCAATGCCGCGGCGATCGCCGTCTACGAGGCCTGGCGTCAGCACGGCTACCCCGGAGCTAGGTAGCCCGGCGACGATGCGCGCCGCGATGCGGCGGGCTGAGAAGCCCGGGCAATCCGATCCAGTTAGCAGCTGTTCCAGCGTTACCAGTTGTTCCAGTGCGTGACCCGTTCGGCGGGCAGCCGCTTGGCGGGGCGAAAGTCGGTGCCTTTGGTGTAGGCGATGGGGAACAACCCGGCCTGGCTGAACTCGTGGTACGGGATGCCCAGCACCCCGGCCGCCTGCCGCTCGCCGTCGCCCAGCAGGTGCAGCGTTGTCCAGCAGGAGCCCAGCCCGCGGGAGCGGAGCGCCAGGCAGAAACTCCACGCCGCGGGGAACAACGATGCCCAGAACGACACGGCGCCCAACGGCGTCTGCTCCGCCCGGCCCTGCAGGCACGGGATCAACAGGACCGGCGCCTCGTGCATGTGCTCGGCGAGGTAGGTCGCGGAATCGCGGATCTTGCCCATCCGCTCCCCGCGAGTGTCCCCCTCGGCGTATTCGGGCGAAGGCGAGCTCAGGTAGCCGCGCGCGTTGGTCAGGTAAATGTCGGCGATCGCCTTCTTCTTGTCGGCGTCCTCGACGAACACCCACTGCCAGCCCTGTGAGTTGGATCCGGTGGGCGCCTGCAACGCCAGTTCGAGACATTCCATGAGTACCTCGCGGCCTACCGGCTTGTCGAAGTCGAGACGTTTGCGGACCGAGCGGGTGGTGGTGAGGACTTCGTCGACGGACAGGTTGAGGGTCATGTGGGGGAGACTACATTCGGCCTTATGAGCGTCGAACTGACACAAGAGGTTGGCCGAAGTACAGCGAGGACGCCGCGAAATTCGGCTTGACCGAGGCGATGGGTTCCTACAGCACCCGGCTGACCATCACCCCGACCAAGGTGTGGACCACGCCCACGGGATGAGCCTCACCGGAAGTCGCGTGACTTCGAGCCGACCGCCAGCGTGATGCGGCCCAACCGCTCGGCGACGACGGTGACTGCGCCACTGGCGTTTTGGACCTGCCCGCGGACCAGCAGCGCCGGCGCCGCGTTCGCCAGCTTGCGATGCCGCGCCCATACCCCCGGCGTGCAGAGCACGTTGACCATCCCGGTCTCGTCCTCGAGGTTGATGAACGTCACCCCTTGGGCCGTCCCGGGTCGCTGTCGGTGGGTCACCGCACCGGCGATCAGCACCCGGTCGCCATCGGGTACCCAGAGCAGCTTCTCGGCGGGCACCACCCCCATCGCCTCCAGGTCTGCCCGCAGGAACTGCGTCGGATAGCTGTCCGGGGAGATGCCGGTGGCCCACACGTCGGCGGAGGCCAGCTCCAGCGCGCTCATCCCGGGCAACGCCGGAATGTGCGACGACGAGCCCACACCGGGTAACCGGTCCGGCCGCTGCGTGGCCGCAGCACCGGCCGCCCACAACGCCTCGCGCCGGGACACGCCGAAGCAGCCCAGCGCCCCTGCCGTCGCCAGCGCTTCGGTCTGCGGCACGGAAAGCTGCACCCGGGATGTCAGGTCCAGCAGAGAGATGAACGGGCCGTTGGCTTTTCGCTCTTCGACCAGCTGTTCGGCGAGGTCGTCGCCGATATGGCGGACGGCGCCCAACCCCAACCGGACCTCCGTCCCGGCATTCTCGAGGGTGGCGTGCGCCAAGCTGGCGTTGACGTCCGGGCCGTGCACCGCCACACCGTGCCGGCGAGCATCGGCCACCAATGACTGTGGCGAATAGAAACCCATCGGCTGTGCGCGCAACAGCGCCGCACAGAACGCCGCCGGGTGGTGCAGCTTGAACCACGACGAGTAGAACACCAGCGACGCGAAGGACAGCGCATGGCTTTCCGGGAAGCCGAAATTGGCGAATGCCTCCAGCTTCTCGTAGATCCGGTCGATCACCTCGTCGGTCGCGCCGTGCAGTGCTCGCATGCCGTCGTAGAACCGGCCGCGCAGCCGTCGCATGCGTTCGGTCGAACGTTTGGATCCCATGGCGCGGCGGAGCTGGTCGGCCTCAGCGGCGGTAAAACCGGCGCAGTCTACCGCGAGCTGCATCAGTTGCTCCTGAAAAAGCGGGACTCCCAGCGTCTTTCGCAGCGCCGGTTCCATAGAGGGGTGGTCGTAGACGACCGGATCTATGTCGTTGCGCCGCCGGATGTAGGGGTGCACCGACCCGCCCTGGATGGGCCCGGGACGGATCAGCGCGACCTCCACCACCAGGTCGTAGAAGATCCGCGGCTTAAGTCTCGGCAGGGTGGCCATCTGCGCCCGCGACTCCACTTGGAATACGCCGACGGAATCGGCGCGTGCCAACATCTCGTACACCGCAGGTTCGGAGAGGTCGAGCCTGGCCAGGTCCACCTCGATCCCCTTGTGCTCGGCCACCAGGTCGATGGCATAGTGCAGCGCCGAGAGCATGCCCAGCCCCAGTAGGTCGAACTTCACCAAACCGATTGCCGCACAGTCGTCTTTGTCCCACTGCAGGACGCTGCGATTCTCCATGCGCGCCCACTCCACCGGGCACACATCGGCGATCGGCCGGTCGCAGATCACCATGCCGCCGGAATGAATACCCATATGCCGCGGCAGATTCCGGATCTGGTTCGCCAAATCGATCACTTGCTCGGGAATGCCCTCGATATCGGGCGCATCGGCCAGCCCGTTCCAGTGGCTGATCTGCTTGCTCCAGGCGTCCTGCTGCCCCTGGGAGAAGCCCAGGGCGCGAGCCATGTCGCGCACCGCGATCCGCCCCCGGTAGGTGATGACATTGGCGACCTGGGCGGCGTAGTCACGGCCGTATTTGTCGTAGACATACTGGATGACTTTTTCGCGCTGATCCGACTCGATGTCCATGTCGATGTCGGGCGGCCCGTCGCGGGCGGGCGATAAGAAGCGCTCGAACAACAGCTCGTTGGCCACCGGATCCACCGCGGTGACCCCGAGGGCATAACAGACCGCGGAATTGGCCGCCGATCCCCTGCCCTGACACAGGATGTTGTTTTCCCGACAGAACCGGGCGATATCGTGCACCACCAGGAAGTAGCCCGGAAAACTCAGCCGTGCAATGACTTTCAGCTCATGCTCGATCTGAGAATACGCGCGCGGCGCGTTTTCGGTCGGCCCGTAACGGTCGCGCGCCCCGGCCATGACCAACTGCCGCAACCAGCTGTCCTCGGTGTGCCCCTCGGGCACGTCGAACGGCGGCAGCTGCGGCGCGATCAGCGCCAGCCCGAACGCGCACCGCTCCCCGAGCTCGGCAGCAGCGGTCACCGCGTCGGGGCGCTGCGCGAACAGCCGGACCATCTCCTCACCGGACCGTAAATGCGAACCACCCAGCGGCGCCAGCCACCCGGCGGCGGAATCCAGGGACCGCCGGGCCCGGATAGCACCCATCGCCATGGCCAGCCGGCCGCGCGACGGATGGGCGAAATGCGCCCCGGTGGTGGCGACGACACCGACACCGAAGCGTGGCGCCAGTCCGGCCAGCACCGCATTGCGTTCGCCGTCGAGCGGTTGACCATGATGGGTCAACTCGATGCTGACCCGGCCAGCCCCAAACCGGTCCACCAGATCGGCCAGTGCCCGTTCCGCCGCATCCGGACCGCCAGCGGAAAGCGCCTGGCGCACATGTCCTTTACGGCACCCCGTGAGGATATGCCAGTGCCCGCCGGCGGCCTCGGTCAGCGCGTCGAAGTCGTAGCGCGGCTTGCCCTTCTCGCCGCCGGCCAGATGCGCCGCTGCCAGTTGCCGCGACAACCGTCGGTAACCTTCCGGACCGCGGGCCAGCACCAGCAGGTGCGGGCCGGGCGGATCCGGTGTCTCGGTGCGGGCGCCGACCCCAATGTCGCCGGCCCGGCGGCTCCAACACCCCAAAGACAGTTCGGCGCCGAACACGGTGCGCATGTCGAGTTCGGCGGCCGCTTCGGCGAACCGCACCGCCCCGTACAGGCCGTCGTGGTCGGTGAGCGCAAGGGCGCGCAGATCCAGCCGGGCAGCCTCCTCGACCAGCTCCTCCGGCGTGCTGGCCCCGTCCAGGAAGCTGAACGCCGAATGCGCATGCAGCTCGGCATACGCGACAGACGAGCGGGCCGCCCGGGACCCGTCTGGCGGCTGGTACCTCCCGCGCTTGCGCGACAGGGGACCCTCTTCAGGATCCAGAGGGGGCCCAGTAGGCGCGCCGGCATGGCGCGGCTTGCTGTCGAGTACCCGCTCCATTTCCGCCCAGCTTGGCGGCCCGTTAAACCAGCCCATACCAGCCCACACCGACAGTATATCGAAAGTATGTTCGACTCACAGTGGCGTTGTTAAACGCATCTTCAACTTCCCAACACGTTCTTAACGTTGCGGGCCTACCGCGCATGACCCGCTGCACAGATACTGGTACGAATGCAAAAAACCGACGGCGGGGGCTGAGCATGGCGCAGACACTGGATACGGCTTTCCTCAAAGCTTCTCCGGATCAGCACGCGCGCCTGGCGATCGGCGCGGTCGCCATCGTCGACGGCGCCGTACCCCACTACGAAGTGCTTAAAAGCCTACTGGCAGAACGGATTCAGTCGATACCGCGATGCACGCAGTTGCTGCGGGCGCACCCGTCCAACCAGGAGTGGATCGACTATCCGGAATTCGACCTGACCCATCATGTGCGCCGGATGGCGATTGCACGCCCGGGCGATGAAACCGAGCTATCCCGTGCCATCGCCCATGCGTGCGAGCGTCCCCTCGACCTGGACCGTCCACCGTGGGAGTGCTGGGTCATCGAGGGCCTCAAAGGCAACCGGTGGGCGATCTTGATGAAAACTCATCACCGCCTGGCCGACGGCAACTCGGCAGCCCATCTGCTCACCAGGCTCTGCGACGACGCCGACAGCGACATATTCGCCAACCACACCGAGGCCAAACGGGTTTCGCCGCAAGCGCAGGAGCGGAGCTGGGTCGATGCACTGTGGCGTGCGTCGTCATTGGCCGGCACTGTCACGAGCACCCTCGCCGGGACCATCTGCCCGGCGATGCGGACGACGCCGATCGGCCCGGTCACCACCCTGCGGCGGTACAGCACGGTACGGGTCGCGATCGCCGACGTCGACAGCGTCTGCCGCAAATTCGGCGTGACCGCCAACGACGTTGCACTCGCCGCCGTCACCGAGGGTTTCCGCACGGCTCTGCTGGGCCGCGGCGAAGAACCGCGGGCGGACTCACTGCGCACCCTGGTGCCGATGGCCGTCCGTTCGGCGATGCTCCCGTATCTGCCCGTCGAACATGACGACCCGGTCCAGCGATTGCGGACCGTCCACAACAGGTGCAAGGCCAAGCAAACCGACCAGCCCCAGCCGAGCGGCATCGTGGAGGCGGCGATCAATTCCCTGCCAACCATGTTGCGCGACAGCGTCATACAACTGCTGTCTCGACTTCCGCAGCGCGGCATCGTGACGTTGGCGACCAATGTGCCCGGGCCTCGCCATCGGCTACGACTGATGGGCCAGACGATGGAGCGCCTGCTGCCGATCCCCCCGACCGCGGTGCAGCTGAGCACCGGGGTCGCGATACTGAGCTACGGCGACGAACTGGTATTCGGCATCACCGCCGAATACGACGCCGCGTTCGACGTCAAGCAGTTGGCCGCCGGCATCGAACTTGGCATGGCGCGACTGGTGGCGCTCAGCCAAGACTCCGTGCTGCTTTTCGGCAAAGATCACCGACGCAGGCGTTCGCGTGGGGTTTCCGGCCGCGTGCCAAGGGCGCATCCCCCCGCGCCGGAACAAGTGCCTCACTGACCCCGTCTCAGCGGAACTGACCACCGTGAGAAGGTTGGTCATGCCAAAGTTGGGGCCGGTCATCATCGACCCGCGCCGCCATGACGCGGTGTTATTCACCCTCGGAACAGTGGTGAGTGCGCAGAGCAATGCCTTCGACTCCACGCTGACGCTGGTCCGGCAGCTGCGGGAGATCGGGGTGGGCACCGCCGTTTTTTCCTCAAACAACTGCCGGAACGCAGTGACGGCCGCCGGCATCGACGATCTGTTCGCGGTGCAGGTAGACGGGCTGGTGGAGGCCGCCAACCGCTTGGCGGTTCGGCCGGGCCGATGCGTCGTCGTCGCTGACGATGCCGCGGTCATCGAGGCCGGGCGCGCCGGTGGATTCGCGTTGGTCATCGGTGTCGACCGGATGGAGCGCGCCGACGCACTGCGTGGCGTCGGCGCTGACACGGTGGTCGCCGACCTGCATGACGTCACCGTGCGAACCGGGGACCAACGGATGTCGCAGCTTCCCGACGCGTCGCAGGCCCTGGGCGAAATCGCCGCCCGGCGACCGGCCGTGTTCTTCGACTTCGACGGAACGCTGTCGGACATCGTCAACGATCCGGACTCGGCCAGGCCCGTGGCGGGCGCGACCGAGGCGCTGGCGAAGTTGGCCGCGCAGTGCCCGGTCGCGGTGCTGTCCGGCCGCGACCTCGCCGACGTGACCAAGCGCGTTGGCGTGCCCGGTATCTGGTATGCGGGCAGCCACGGTTTCGAGCTGACCGCACCCGACGGAACACACCACCAAAACGACGCCGCGGCGGCCGCCATACCGGTGCTCGAGCAGGCCGCCGGCCAGCTCCGCGACCAACTCGGGCCGATTCCCGGTGTGATGGTGGAGCACAAGCGATTTGGTGTTGCCGTGCACTACCGCAACGCCGCCCGCGACCGCGTCGGCGAAGTCGCAGCCGCGGTGCGCGCGGCGGGCCGGCGTGACGGGCTTCGGGTGACCACCGGCCGCGAAGTCATCGAGCTGCGTCCGGATATGGACTGGGACAAGGGAAAAACACTTCGCTGGGTGATCGATCACTTGCACGAGGCCGGTTCGGCTTCCCCGACGCCGATCTATCTCGGCGACGACATCACCGACGAGGACGCGTTCGACGCCGTGCGCCACGACGGCGTTCCGATCCTGGTGCGGCACAACGACGACGGTGACCGTGCCACCGCCGCGCTGTACGCGCTGGACAGTCCCGCGCAGGTCAGCGAGTTCACCGACCGGTTGGCGCGTCAGCTCACCGACGCACGCGTGAACTAGGAGCTAGGACTGGACGTATTCCACCGCGCCGTCATCGAGCGCCACCCTGGCCGCGCCCTTGGGGGCGCTATCGGCACCCGTCGCCTCGGTGCGAAACACCGCCTTGCCCGGCTCGGTACGCCAGATCAGCGTGGTCAACGTCTCGCCGGGAAACACCGGCGAGGTGAACCGCGCCGCGATCGACGTGATGTTCGCGGCGACACCCTTACCCAACTCGGCGACCAGCGCACGGCCTGCCACACCGTAGCTGCACAGCCCGTGCAGGATCGGCTTGGGGAACCCGGCCATCTCCCGGGCGAACCAGGGATCGCTGTGCAGTGGGTTGCGGTCGCCGGAGAGCCGGTAGATCAGCGCCTGATCCTCTCGGGTGGGCAGCGCGACACGGGCGTCGGGCTCGCGGTCCGGAATTTCCGGCGCGGCCGGCCGCTGACCCGGCACTCCACCGAACCCGCCCTCACCGCGGATGACCAGCGTGGTGAGCGTCTCGGCGATCAGCTTCTCCGAGTCCGGGTCGGTGCCACGGCCACGCAGCACGAGGATCGCGTTCTTCCCTTCGCCCTTGTCCTGGATGTCGGCGACCTCGGACACCACCGACAGCTTTCCCGCGGGGGGCAGCGGTGCATGCAGCCGGACGGCCTGCGATCCGTGTAAAAGCATGGCCCAGTTGAACTTTCCGACCTTGCCGGCTGCTCCGAAGGCCGGGCAGCAGATCACCGCATAGGTGGGCAGCACCTGCTGGGTGATGCCGTGACTGTTCTCGGTGGTGAAGGACAGGTCCTCGATGCCGGCGCCGACACCGAGCGCGTAGAGCAACGTGTCCCGGTCGGTCCATTCGAACAGCATGGGTTCGGTCACCGCGCCGACGGCACTCGGGTCAATCGCCATAGGAGTCTCCTTTCGAGGATTTTCTGCACTCAACCATCGCAAACCCTTCCCACCAAGGCCGTCGGCAGGGCAGGCTATCGCCATGTCCAAGCGCAGCTTGATCAGGAAAACCTCGAAGGCAGTTGCCGTGCTCGCCGCAACGGTAATCCTCGGTGCCTGCGGCGGATCACCGCAGGCGCGCAGCATCACGCTGACCTTCGTCCGGCACGCACAGTCCGAGACCAACGCCAGCGGGACCATCGACACCGCCGTGCCGGGTCCGGGCCTGAGCCCGGAGGGCAAAGCGCAGGCCGAACAGCTCGCGCACCAACTTGCCCGCGAGCACTACGACAGCGTCTACGCCTCCACGATGGTCAGAGCGCAGCAGACCGCCGCGCCGTTGGCGGCCGAACTCGGCAAGCAAGTGGAGGTCCTGCCCGGTCTGCGGGAGATCAACGCCGGCTGGTACGACGGCAAACCCGAGTCGATGGCCTCCCGGACGTACCTGTTGGCGCCGGCGGATTGGCTGCGCGGGGATCGGAAGGACAGCATCCCGGGTGGGGTGAACGGGAACGAGTTCAACGACCGATTCAGCGCGGCGATTCAGAAGATCTACAACAGCGGCCACCACAACCCGGTGGTGTTCTCCCACTTGGACGCCATCATGTACTGGACGCTGATGAACACCAAGAACGGCAAGGACAGCCTGGCGACCAGCCATCCGCTGCCCAACATCGGCCACATCGTGATCACCGGCAACCCACTGACCGGCTGGACGCTGGTCGACTGGGACGGGATCCGCGACTTCAAAGGCTGATCACGGTTGACGTGTGCGGCTGTCAGCCGCCACGATGGCTGCATGCGTTATGTCGTTACCGGCGGTACCGGGTTTATTGGTCGCCGCGTCGTCTCCCGTTTGTTAGCCACCCGGCCCGATGCGCAGGTGTGGGTACTGGTCCGACGGCAGTCGCTGGGACGATTCGAACGCCTCGCGACCGAGTGGGGTGAGCGAGCAAAACCGCTGGTCGGCGACCTGACTGAGCTCGTACTGACCGACGAGGTCATCGCCGAGCTGGGCGGCCCTGAGGGTCGGGTGGACCACGTGGTGCACTGCGCGGCGATCTACGACATCACCGCCGACGAGGCCGGGCAACGGACCACCAATGTCGAGGGCACCCGCGCCGTCATCGACTTGGCGCAGCGGCTCCACGCCACATTTCACCACGTGTCGTCGATCGCCGTGGCAGGCGACTTCGCCGGCGAGTTCACCGAGGACGACTTCGACGTCGGCCAGCAGCTGCCGACTCCGTATCACCAGACGAAGTTCGAAGCCGAGCTGCTGGTGCGGTCGGCGCCGGGACTGCGCTACCGCATCTACCGCCCGGCGGTGGTAGTGGGCGATTCGCGCACCGGCGAGATGGACAAGGTCGACGGGCCGTACTACTTCTTCGGCGTGCTCGCCAAGTTCGCGGTGTTGCCGTCGTTGACCCCCATCCTGCTGCCCGACACCGGGCGCACCAACATCGTCCCGGTCGACTACGTCGTCGACGCGCTCGTCGCACTCATGCATGCCGAGGATCGGGACGGGCAGACGTTCCACCTCACCGCGCCCAAAACCATTGGCCTGCGTGGCATCTACCGCGGCGTCGCCAAGACGGCCGGACTCCCGCCGATGCGCGGGTCGCTGCCCCGCTCGGTGGCCGCGCCGGTGCTCAAGGTGCGCGGGCGCGCCAAGGTGCTGCGCAACATGGCGGCCACCCAGCTGGGCATTCCCGCCGAAGTGTTCGACCTCGTCGACACCGCGCCCACCTTCGTCAGCGACGAGACCCGAAAAGCATTGGAGGGCACAGGTTTGCACGTACCCGAATTCTCCAGCTATGCGCCCAAACTGTGGCGGTACTGGGCCGAGCACCTCGATCCGGATCGTGCGCGCCGCGACGATCCGAAAGGACCGCTGGTGGGCCGGCACGTCATCATCACCGGCGCATCCAGCGGCATCGGGCGGGCGTCGGCAATCGCGGTCGCGGAGCGCGGCGCAACGGTGTTCGCGCTGGCCCGCAACGGCTCCTCGCTGGACCAGCTGGTCGCTGAGATCCGCGCCAACGGCGGTGACGCGCACGCCTTCACCTGCGATGTCACCGATTCCACGTCGGTGGAGCACACCATCAAAGACATCCTGGGCCGCTTCGATCACGTCGATTACCTGGTGAACAACGCCGGCCGGTCGATCCGACGCTCAGTGGCCAACTCCACCGACCGGTTGCACGATTACGAGCGGGTCATGGCGGTCAACTACTTCGGCGCGGTGCGGATGGTGCTGGCGCTGCTACCGCACTGGCGTGAGCGCCGGTTCGGTCACGTCGTCAACGTCTCCAGCGCCGGCGTGCAGGCCCGCAATCCCAAGTACAGCTCGTATCTACCTACCAAGGCGGCACTGGACGCGTTCGCCGACGTTGTGTCCTCGGAGACGCTGTCCGACCACATCACCTTCACCAACATCCATATGCCACTGGTCAGGACACCCATGATCGTGCCGTCACACCGGCTCAACCCGGTACCGGCGATCAGCCCGGAGCGGGCGGCGGCGATGGTGGTGCGCGGCCTCGTCGAGAAGCCGGTGCGCATCGACACCCCACTGGGCACGCTGGCCGAAGCCGGCAATTACTTTGCGCCGAGGACTTCTCGGCGCATCCTGCATCAGCTTTACCTGGGTTATCCCGATTCTGCTGCGGCGCGTGGAGTTTCGCCAGCGCAATCCGGCCCTTCGACCGACAGTGGGCGCACGCCGCTGCCTCGGCGGCCGAAGCGCCCGGCCCGTGCCGTCACCCGCATAGGGGTCCCCAGACCGGTCAAACGGGTGGTGCGATTACTGCCCGGCGTGCATTGGTAATCGCTTCTTGCACGTGAATTGGTTGACGTCGATGTATCCGATGCGGAACATCTCAGCGCAGCCGGTCAGATACTTCATGTATCGCTCGTAGACTTCCTCGGACTGAAGCGCGGTGGCCTGATCCTTATGGGCTTGCAGTGCGGCAGACCAGATGTCGAGCGTTTTGGCGTAGTGCGGCTGCAACGACTGAACGCGGGTGACGGTGAAGCCGTTTGCGGTGGCACGCTCTTGCACCATCGGTATCGAGGGCAACCGTCCACCTGGAAAGATCTCGGTGACAATGAATTTGAGGAATCGAGCGAAGGTAAACGACATGGGCAGGCCGCGTTCATGTATTTCTTTCGGGTGCAGCCCGGTGATCGTGTGCAGCAGCATAACCCCGTCTTCGGGCAGCGCGTGATGCGCCATGGTGAAGAACGCATCGTAGCGCTCATGACCGAAATGCTCGAAGGCGCCGATGCTGACGATCCGGTCGACGGGCTCGTCGAACTGCTCCCATCCTTGCAGCAGAATCCGCTTGGAGCGGGGGCTTTCGGACTTCGCGATCAGTTGCTCGACGTGCTTGGCCTGGTTCTTGCTCAGCGTGAGACCGACAACGTTGACGTCGTACTTTTCCACCGCGCGCATCATGGTGGCGCCCCAGCCGCAGCCGACGTCGAGCAATGTCATGCCCGGTTGTAATCCGAGTTTGCGAAGCGCCAGATCGATCTTGGCGATCTGCGCCTCTTCCAGCGTCATGTCGTCGCGCTCGAAGTATGCGCAGCTATAGGTCTGGGTGGGGTCAAGAAACAGTCGGAAAAAGTCGTCGGACAGATCGTAGTGCGCCTGCACGTCGTCGAAGTGCGGCGTCAAGTCGTCTTTGGGGGGTTCGGGCGTTTTAGGCACCGTGCCAGCCTAATCCCCGGTCCGGCGTATCCTTACCGCGGTGAATCCCGTTTTCGTCGACGTCGATACTGGCGTGGACGACGCTTTGGCGTTGATGTACCTGCTGGCCAGCCCGGACGCCGACGTGATTGGCATCGCCTCGACCGGGGGAAACGTTGCGGTGCACCAGGTTTGCGAAAACAACCTGGGGCTGCTCGAGCTGTGCGGGGTCACCGGCGTGCCGGTCTCCAAGGGTTCCGACGAAACGCTGACCGGCCCGATACGCCTTCCCTCGCGAGTCCACGGTCCCCGGGGATTGGGGTACGCCGACCTGCCCCCGACCGACCTCGAGCTCACCGGCTACGACTCGGCGACAGCCTGGGTGCGTGCGGCGCAGGCCTTTCCCGGTGAGCTCATCGGCGTGGCGACCGGCCCATTGACCAACCTGGCGCTGGCGCTGCGCGCCGAACCGGCGCTGCCGACGCTGCTGCACCGGCTGGTGATCATGGGCGGCTCCTACGACCACCGGGGCAACACCACCGCGGTGGCGGAATGGAACATCAGTGTGGACCCCGAGGCAGCGACCGAGGTGCTCGCCGCATGGTCTGTCGAAGTAGTTGCGCCGCAGCGACTTCCGATCCTGTGCGGCCTGGACCTGACGCGCAAGGTCGCGATGACGCCGGATCACCTCGCCCGACTGGCGGCCGCCGCCGAGTCGACGACAACGGTGATGAGCGCACGCGACGAACGCGGCACCCGGTCCACGGCGTCCAATCCGTTGATTCGGGTGATCGAGGACGCGATGCGGTTCTACTTGGAGGCCTACCACGACAATGGGCACGGATATCAGGCGCATCTGCATGATCCGTTGGCCGCCGCCGTCGCGCTGGATCCAGAACTCATCTCGACCCGTCCGGCGACGGTGGACATCGAGCTGGCGGGGACGCTGACCCGCGCCATGACGGTGACCGACTGGTCGGGGTACCGAGAACCCAACGCGCTCATCGGCATTGACGTTGACGCGTCGGCGTTCTTCGACAGGTTTATCGAACGGGTTGGGCCCTTTGCGCGCCGGTTAGGCTGTAGGTCATGAAAATTCGCGGCATCGAACTCATGCGCGCAGGCTGGGGTGCCGCGCTGCTGATAGCACCGGAGGCCGTACTCACCCGGGTGCATGGGGTGCAGGTGGACCGCAAGGCAATCGTCGTTACCCGCGTTTTGGGCACGCGCCATCTTCTTCAGGTGCTGTTGTCGGGAATCAATCCCGGTCCGGAAGTGCTGGCGGCCGGCGTTTGGGTCGATACCGTGCACTCCATGACGGCGTTCGGTCTGGCCGTGGTCGACCGGCGCCGAGCTCGCGCAGGGGTGACCGACGGCGTCGTTGCGGCGTTGTGGGCGGGCCTGGGCTTTCGCCACCTGCGCACCGGCAAGGCCAGGACCGCAACCGTCAGCGGCCGTGACCGGTTAGCCCGCACAGTGGTGGGGGCGTTGCCCGGCGGTCACGGGCTGATGGCTCAAGCGCAGGCGGTACGCAGCCGGGCGGTGACCCACGGGATAACTGTCGAATACGTGGAAACGCATTCTCACTCATAGCTTCCCTCGAGGTACCAGCGCCGCTGGCGGTAGCACAGCAACAACGCGCGCTCGCTCTCCAGCAGTACCTGGGCGCGGGCGGTCCGGCCGCCCGCCCCATCGGGATCCCACCAACGTTCGTCGACCGACCAGGGGCCGGCCCACCAGCACAGCCGCTCGTCTCGACCGTGGACGATCATGCGCGCAGGGTCGGCGGAGAACATCCCCCGGCTGGTCACTCGTACCGGATTTCC
The DNA here is from genome assembly GCA_963784665.1 of uncultured Actinomycetota bacterium. Taxonomy (GTDB): domain Bacteria; phylum Actinomycetota; class Actinomycetes; order Mycobacteriales; family Mycobacteriaceae; genus Mycobacterium. The sequence continues at coordinate 504,400 of CAWASA010000004.1, read as the reverse complement.
TTGGGCATCAAGCAATTCCACGGGGTCGTCAAGCAACACGGCCGGTGACGGCTCGGGCAGTTGGCCGGGCCACGGCAGACCCGGGTCGGCCTGCGGTACCGGCTCGTCGCCCAGCGGTGTCAACGTGATGCGCTCGGCCGGCCCGCGACCTCCAGACAGCACCGGCACCTGCACCGCCTCCGGGCCGAGCAAGCCCTGCACCCGCACCAGCGCTCGGCGAGCCCGCAGCCTGTCCTCCTCACCAAGGCCACCCCATAACGGCAACTGCAGCGCCTCGGCGGACACCACCTCCACCGCCTGCAGCCGTAACAGCGTCACCGCCGCGGTGGGACGGGGGCCGCGCGCGGTCCGATTGCTCAACCACCCGTCCAGTTGCCAGCGCACTCGGTCGGCGGTGGCGTCCTCGGTCAACGGCTCGGCGCACCGCCACACCCGGTTCAGCTCTTCGCCGTTGGCGGTGACGGCGTGAATGGCCAGCCGGGTGCATCCCACCCCGGCGGCCATCAGCGTCTGATGCAGTGTGCCGGCCAGCGAGCGCCCGGCGAATGCCGCGGCGTCAACCCGGTCGATCGGCGGATCGCAGTCCAGCACGGCCTCGAGTTCCGGCGGCGGTTCACGCCCGGACGGTCCACGCTCGGGTTCGCCACGGGCCAACCGGTGTGCGGTCACCCCGTCGGCGCCGAACCGGGAAGCCACGTCGCTACGAGACAATGCGGCGAACTGCCCGATGGTGCGAATCCCCATCCGCCACAACAGGTCCGTCAGTTCTTCGCGCCCCGGACCGGACAGGCTCGGCTCGGTGGCAAGTTGGCGGATCGACAGCACCGACAGAAACCTCGCGTCTCCTCCCGCCTGGACGATGCGGCCCGCCCGCGCAGCGAAGACCGCGGTGGACAACTGGTCGGCGATCCCGACCTGACACTCGGCGCCGGCCGCGGCCACCGCGTCGATCAGCCGCTCGGCGGCCTGCTGCTCTGACCCGAAATAGCGGGCCGCCCCGCGTACCGGCAACGCCAAAAGCCCGGGCCGCAGCACCTCGGCGCGGGGCACCAGATCGTCCACCGCCGCAATAACCGCTTCGAAGAGGCGGGCGTCGCGGTCAGCGTCGGCGGTCGCGACGTGCAGTTGCGGACAGCGAGCCGCCGCCTCCCGGCGTCGCAGCCCCCGCCGCACTCCTGCCGCACGGGCGGCCGACGAACAGGCAATCACCCGGTTGGCCAAGGTGACCGCGATCGGAGCGGTCGCGGACTGACCCGCAGCAGCCGCCGCCGCGACCGCGGGCCAGTCCATGCACCAGATCGCCAGGACTCGAGAGGCCCCGAAACTCATCTGTACTCACCCAGCCCGCACCCGGCCAATCGTCCGTCCCGCACAGACCCCGCTGACCTGCAGCCGCACCCCATTGATCCGTCCGAATCCGGGTGCCGGTGTGTCCCAGTTACCCGCCGTGATCTCGTAGCCGCAGACTCGGGCCGCAAGCCGCGTCGGCGCCCCTTGCCAGTCCCCGTCGGTGACCAACAGGGTGCAACCTTTATGGCGAGCACGGGCCACCACTGCCCGCGCCCGTGTCTGGGGCACCCGACGCCCGCCCAGCCCGAGTACCACCAGATCCATGCCGTCGACGAGCACCGCGGCCACCTCCACCGGATCGGTTCCAGGATCCGGTATCACCGCGAGGCGACTCAGATCCGCCCCCATCTCCGCGGCGGCCAGCAGTCCGATATCCGGTTGGCCGACGATAGCCGCGTTGCCTCCCGCCGCCGTCACCGCGGCCACCATGCTCAACAGCAGTGATCGGGCTCCCGACAGCACCCCCACCGTTCCTCGCGGTAACGGCACCGGCAGCGAATCCGCAAGCCACTGTGGGAGCGCCAGCTGGGATTCCGATTCCGGCAGCAGGTCATCCGCGCGAGCGGCGACTTGCCCGGACATCTTCCCGGACACCCCAGCCATCCGCCGGCGAAGCGATTCGAGCTGCTCAGCCCGGTTTTCCTGCCGGTGGCCGGAGGCAAAAGCCGCAGTCATGACCAGCCTCCTAGAACCACGCTTGCGCGACTATTTTCGAATGTATGTTCGATATATTTTCGAGTAAACACCCACCCTCCGACACCGTCAAGCAACGTGAGAGGCTGCTTTATGCGATCGGTGCTGGTGTGGCTGATGGTGCTTTCTGCCGGCCTATCCACACCGGCAACACCGGCCAAAAGCGACGCCGGACCCTGTCAACCGGCAGAGCTATTCGCCACCGGCAACACCGCCGTCATCACCGATCCCGACGCCAGCCAACTGCAAGACGAGTTGCAGCTCTTCGAGATACAAGCCGACCTGACGATCGCCCAAAACGGCGTGACGGTGACGGGATCGACCCTGCTCGACGGGGTGGCCTGGTCAGCTGAGCTACAGCGGGCAACCTATGAGCGCGCGCGGGAATTTCATCTGTGCGGCGCCGCCGGTTCGTCGCACACCGCCGCCGAAGCGCTGCGCCGCCAGTTCAACCAGAAAGCGGTGCTGACCTTCGACTACCTCCCGCAGCATGCGCCCGAAGCCGACGCGATCACCGTCACTGCGCCCGGCATTGACGCCGCGCGCTTCCGCGATGCGCTCGTGGTCGATTCGGCTGCCCACGGCCGACTGCCGGCAGGCTCGGTGACAACAACCGATCACACCTTGATCCTGGTCGCCGACGCCGGCGATCTCGATGTCGCGCGGCGACTCGTCAGCGAGGCGGGCGGACACTGGGACGCGGCAACGATTGCCTACGGCAAGCGCGAATTCGTCCAGACTTAAGCCAGTGCGATCCTCGTCGCGGCGTGTCTTCGCAGCTGGTTAAGTGTCGCGAAACGACCGGGCCTATTCCCACTCGATGGTGCCGGGCGGTTTGCTGGTGATGTCGAGCACCACGCGGTTGACCTCGGCGACCTCGTTGGTGATGCGGGTCGAGATGCGCTCCAGCACCTCGTAGGGAACCCGGGTCCAATCGGCGGTCATGGCGTCCTCACTGGACACCGGCCGCAGCACGATCGGGTGCCCGTAGGTGCGGTTGTCGCCCTGTACGCCGACCGAGCGGACCTCGGCCAACAGCACCACCGGGCATTGCCAGATCAGGTTGTCCAGGCCCGCAGCGGTCAGCTCCTCGCGCGCTATCGAGTCGGCGCGCCGCAACGTGTCCAACCGCTGTGCGGTGACCTCGCCGACGATCCGGATCCCCAGACCGGGACCCGGAAAGGGTTGCCGGGTCACGATTTCCTCCGGCAGGCCTAATTCCCGCCCGACCGCGCGCACCTCATCTTTGAACAGCAGCCGCAGCGGCTCGACGAGTTTGAACTTCAGATCGCCGGGCAGGCCGCCGACGTTGTGGTGGCTTTTGATGTTCGCGGTGCCGCTGCCCCCACCGGACTCCACCACGTCCGGATACAGCGTGCCCTGGACCAGAAACTCAACTTCTTTTCCAGTGGATCCCTCTTTGCCCAGCACATCCCGCACCGCATCCTCGAATGCCCGGATGAACTGCCGGCCAATGATTTTGCGTTTGCCTTCGGGATTGGTCACACCCGACAGCGCCTGCAGGAAAGTCTCCGCCGCGTCGACGGTGACCAGATTGGCGCCGGTGGCGGCCACGAAATCGCGCTGCACCTGCGCGCGCTCGCCGGCGCGCAACAGCCCGTGGTCGACGAAGACACAGGTCAACTTCTCGCCGATGGCGCGCTGCACCAGCGCGGCGGCCACCGCTGAATCCACCCCGCCGGACAGCCCGCAGATCGCATGTCCGCCACCGATCTGTGCGCGCACCTGCTCGATTAAGGCACCGGCGATATTGGCAGGCGTCCACTCCGCGCCGAGCCCGGCGAAGTCGTGCAGGAACCGGCTGAGCACCTGTTGGCCGTGTGGGGTGTGCATCACCTCGGGGTGGTACTGCACACCGGCCAAACGCCGCTCCCGGCTTTCGAAGGCGGCCACTGCCGCACCCGCGCTGCTGGCCACCACGTCGAATCCGTCCGGCGCGGCCGTGACCGCGTCGCCGTGACTCATCCAGACCGGCTGGACACTAGGTAGTCCCGAATGCAGTTCGCCGCCAACAACTTTCAGCTCAGTACGGCCGTACTCGCTGGTGCCGGTGTGGGCGACGGTCCCACCCAGCGCCTGCGCCATAGCCTGGAAGCCGTAGCAGATCCCGAAAACCGGCACACCGAGGTCGAACAGCGCCGGATCAAGTTGCGGAGCACCTTCGGCATAGACACTGGCCGGTCCACCGGACAGCACCAGCGCCAACGGTTGACGCGCCTTGATCTCCTCGATCGAGGCGGTGTGCGGGATGACCTCGGAAAAAACCCGCGCTTCTCGGACCCGGCGCGCGATCAACTGCGCATACTGCGCACCGAAGTCGACCACCAATACCGGTCGAACCTGCGGTGCAGGCACATCGACGTCAGCGGATTCGGCCACGACCACTCAGTCTAGTGGCTGGCGACAACAGCCCTGGCGGTAGATAGAGTGCCATCCATGAGCAAGGGCGCCGTGGTCGGCAGCGTCGTCGCCCCGCGTGAACTGATCAGTGTTTCCGGCGACGCCGTCCCGATTCCCGATCCCGATCGACTCGTTCATCTGCAGTTCCGGCGTTTCGCCGGCTGCCCCATCTGCAACGTTCACCTGCAGTCGATCGTGCGCCGACACGACGAAATCACCAACGCCGGTATCCGCGAGGTCGTCGTATTCCACTCGACCGATCAGGAGTTGCGCCGCTACGTCGGCGACCTGCCGTTCGCGGTAGTCGGTGACCCCGCCAAGGCGCTCTATGCCGAGTTCGGTGTCGGCTCCTCGCCGCGCGCGGTGCTCGACCCGCGCGCGGTGCCACCGGCGCTGGTATCGATGGTTCGTCAGGGGTATTGGCGGAACCGAGGTCAGAAGCCCGTGGCCAATTTGCATCCGTCCGGTGGCCATCTAGGGTTGCCCGCCGACTTTCTGATCGGCTCGGACGGCCGGGTCTTAGCATGCAAGCGCGGCACCCACGCCAACGACCAGTGGTCGGTGGACGAGGTGCTGACGCATGCTCACAGCGAAAACGCCTGACGCAGTGCGTCGATGGCATCCGGATCGCCTGCGAAGTCGATGCGTCGCAGCGCTGCCTTGCGCTTGGCTTCGGTGGCTCCAAGGCGCGCGGTGACCAGATCCGCGGCGCTGGCGGTGATCGTCACCGAAGGCTCGCCGCGAGCGCCGGCCAGGCGGCCCTGCGTTACGGCAAAGTCGAAACGGCGGCCGTCGATCTCGACGCGGTAGGTCGCCTCCAGGCTGGCCGCGCTAGCGGAGTTGAAGCCCAGCAGCATTCCGGCAAGGAACCCATTCAACGGCGATGCCGGGCCATCCCCGACCGGGTCCAGCCGGTCGAGACCAAACCACGCGATGCTCTGCAGGATGGGCATTACCCGCTGCCAGCCCAGATCGCTGAGGGTGTACACGGTCCGGCCGATCGGGGCCGGTAAGTCGGCGCGGTCGACGAGCCCAGCGTCTTGTAGCTCTTTGAGTCGCTCGGCGAGCAGATTGGTGGCAATACCGCGGAGCTCGGCGCGCAGGTCGCCGTAGCGGCGAGGTCCGCCGACCAGCTCGCGCAGGATCAGCAATGTCCACCGCTCACCGAGGACATCGAGCCCGCGCGCGATCGGACAGTTCTGGTTGTAGTTCCTGCGCGGCGGCATCCTGTCACCCTACCAGCTGGCAGACATCTTTTTCAACTTATTACTTGATTTATTTGTCTAACAGCTTTACTGTCTTGTCCATGAGTACCGGCCCCGTGTTCCGCAATCACCCGATCCCCGCACTTGCCGTCATCTGCCTCGGCGTCTTCGTCATCAGCGTCGACGCCACGATCGTCAACGTCGCACTGCCCACACTGTCGCGCGAACTCGACGCCGACACCGCGCAGCTGCAATGGATCGTCGACGCGTACACCCTCGTCATGTCCGGCCTGTTGCTGTCGGCCGGCAGCCTCAGCGACCGCTTCGGCCGGCGTGGCTGGCTAAGCGCCGGCCTCGTACTTTTCGCGATCACATCCGCCGTTGCGGCCCAGGTGAATTCGGCGGAGCAGCTCATCGCGGCGCGCGCTGCCATGGGCGTGGGCGCGGCGGTGATCTTCCCGACCACCCTGGGACTGATCACCAACATCTTCACCGACCCGGTACGTCGCGCCAAGGCGATCGGACTTTGGGCGGCCATGGTGGGTGTCGGGGTGGCCGTGGGACCGATCAGCGGCGGCTGGTTGCTCGAGCACTTCCGTTGGGGCGCCATCTTCTTGGTGAACGTGCCGATCGCGGTGGTGGCGATTATCGGCGGCATCTTGTTCGTTCCCACCTCCCGCGACCCCGGGGCGCCACGCGTCGACATCCCCGGACTGATCCTGTCCGCGGCCGGCGTCACCGCGCTGGTCTACACCGTCATCGAGGCGCCGTCATGGGGATGGGACAGCGCCCGGGCTGCGGTCGGCTTCACGGTGGCCGCGGTCCTTGTCGCCTGCTTTGCGCTCTGGGAGCGACGCAGCACCCATCCCATGCTGGACGTCTCGGTGTTCTTCAACCGTCGGTTCTCCGGCGGCAGCCTGGCGGTCACCGCCGGCTTCCTGACCTTGTTCGGCTTCATCTTTGTCATCACTCAGTACTTCCAATTCATCAAGGAGTACAGCGCATTTCAGACCGGAGTGCGGTTGCTGCCAGTTGCCGGATCGATCGCACTGGCCAGCATCCTGGGTCCCCGGCTCGTCGAACGTGTCGGCACCACCGCCGTCGTCGCCGCCGGCCTAGCAGTGTTCGCGGCCGGGCTGGCGTGGGCGTCCACGGCGGATGCGGCCACGCCCTACACCGAGATCGCGATGCAGATGGTGTTGCTCGGGGGCGGCCTCGGCCTGACGACAGCACCGGCCACCGAGGCGATCATGGGATCGTTGTCCGCCGACAAGGCCGGGGTCGGTTCGGCCGTCAACGACACCACGCGTGAACTCGGCGGCACTCTGGGAGTTGCCATCGCGGGCAGCATCTTTGCGTCGGTGTACTCCGGACATCTGGGCTCCACGTCCGCGTTGGAAGGTCTGCCCGGCGACGCCATGCAGCACTCGATGGCTCTGGCGCACAAGGTGATCCAGCAGCTGCCCGCGCAACGAGCCGGCTACGTCCGCGACGCCGTGGATCACGCGTTCCTGGACGGCCTGCAAGTGAGCACGCTGGTATGCGCGGGCATCGCGCTGGGCGCCGCGATCGTCGTCGGCTGGCTTCTACCGTCCTGGGAGCCGGCGCATCAGCTGGAAAGGGAAATCCGATGAACGACGCAATCCAAGCCCAGTATTCGACCGGGCTGTCGCGACGCAACATCGAGCAGGCTCTGATCACCGCCGGGAAAGACCCCGACCACCTTGCGCCCGCCGACCTGGGCCTCCTGGAGGACTTTCACACCATGGGCCGCTACGCCACCGCCCAGCTGATGGACCTGGCGCAGATCACAAGCGAGAATACCGTGCTCGACGCGGGTAGCGGGATCGGCGGCACCGCCCGCTACGTCGCCGACCGCTTTGGCTGCAGAGTTACCGCCGTGGATCTCACCGACGAATACTGCCAAACGAACCGCTGGCTCAATCGACTCGTCGGGCTCGACGACCGGATATCCGTTCGTCAGGCGGACACCACCGAACTCCCATTCGCCGACGGCACTTTCGACGTCGCCATCAGCCAGCACGTCCAGATGAACGTGGCCGACAAGGCGCGCCTGTATTCCGAAACGCGCCGGGTGCTGTCACCCGGCGGACGGCTTGCCATGTGGGACATCGCGATTGGGGATCAAGGTGAGCCCGACTATCCACTGCCATGGGCCAACCAGCCCGCACGCAGCCATCTGGTCACCTCCGATGAATTGCGCGCCGTTGTCGAGTCCGCCGGGTTCGCGGTCGAACACTGGAACGACCTCACCGATCAGGCGGCCGCGCTCATGCAGGCCATGCTGGCCCAGCCCGCCAACCCGCTGGGCCTGCACGCCTTCGTAACCGACTTCAAGCAAAAAGTCGAAAACCTCACCCACGCCCTGGCCGACGGACGGCTTCGAGCCATCCAGGCAGTTAGTGAAGGTTGAATACCATGCTGCCCAGCGAGATTCCGGACCAGCACTACACAATGACATGGAGCGGCGACCGCGGTGAGGTCAAGTTCTTGCGACGGCCCGACGGCTCCCGATTGCGCTACCTCACCGCAGGAACCGGCCCACCGCTGGTTCTGCTCCACACGGTCCGCACGCAGCTGGACTACTTCCAGCGAGTCGTGCCCGCGCTCTGGGACGAATTTACTGTCTACGCGCTGGACTTGCCCGGCATGGGCTGGTCCGACATCGTCCCGGGCGTCCGATACGGCGAACCGGAACTGCGCAGCGCCGTAGTCGAATTCGTCAGAACGCTCGACCTGCGCGAGGTCACGTTGGCCGGCGAATCGATGGGGGCCGCGATCGCGCTATTGGCCTCGATCGAACTGACGGACAACGTGCGCACAGTGATCGCCTTCAACGCCTACAACTACCCAGGCGGACTTGAACGGGGCAACTGGTTTGCCCGCCTGATCGCGACGGCCGTCCGCCTGCCCGGTTCCGGACCGATCGCCGCCCGAATGGAAAGTCGCATGATCCTACGAGGCGTGCTGTGGGGCGGCTTCGCCGACCACAACGCGCTGGCGGAAGACTTGCTCGGCGAACTCCGGCGCAGCGGCCGCCGACCCGGCTACCCGACGGTGAATCGAGCCGTAATGCGTAGCCTCAACGGGTTCGTCGGCGCACGAAGCCGCTACGCGCAGGTGAACGCACCCGTCACGCTGGTCTATACCGAGCACGACCGGTCCCGTGCGGCGGAGCGCGAGCACGTCGCTCGCCAGCCCACGAACGTCGAAACCATCACGGTGCCAGGAGCGGGCCACTTCTCCGCCTTGGAACGCCCGACAGACATGGTTCGCATCATCCGGCAAAGCCGAAGGCGAACTGCCGCGTCATGAAGCAAACCCAACCGAGCCGCGCGGCGTCCTGGCTGCCGGTGATGATTCGACTAACCGCGGTCGGGTACCTGCTGTTCTTTGTGCCCAAACTGATTCTGGCGACGACGCACCACATCGACACACTGCCGCCGTTTTTCGCCCGGCTCTTCGACTGGGGATCCGGCGGCGACCCGGTAGCCGTCATGTTCTCCACCGTCTACATAGTCTGGGCGCTATTCCTGTTCGGATCGGCGCGCGCCCCGCTCGCGAACCGGCTGTTCCTCGATTTCAATCTCACCGCCAACACCGCGCACTTCGCTGTCATGCTCGCCATGGCCGTCACCATGCGTGACCAGCACCAGCACCTCGCGGGGGTACTCGCGCTCGGATCGATCACCACGGCCCCAGTGGCGGCCTGCTGGCTTCCGGTCCGGCGCCGCGAGGCCCGGTAAACCTGGCGGCATACATCTCAGCATGGTGGAGTGGGTATCGCATCAATGACTCCCCTGCTAGCCGAGAGTGAGGTCCGCCGTGCTGGGTCTGCCAGAGAAGGTGCGTGCCTGTCTGTTCGACCTCGACGGTGTGCTCACCGATACCGCCAGCGTGCACACCAAGGCCTGGAAGGCTACGTTCGACGCCTACCTGTCCGAACGGGCCAAGCGCACCGGAGAAAAGTTCGTCCCCTTCGATCCGGCTGCCGACTATCGACAGTACGTGGACGGCAAGAAACGTGAAGACGGGGTGCGGTCCTTTCTGAGTAGCCGGGGCATCGAACTGCCCGACGGCAGTCCGGATGACCCCGACGACGCCGAGACGGTGTACGGCCTGGGCAACCGCAAGAATGAGATGTTCCAAAAGGTCCTGCATCACGACGGCGTCGAGGTGTTCGACGGGTCGCGGCGCTATCTGGAGGCGGTCTCGGCCGCGGGTCTGGGTATCGCGGTGGTGTCTTCGAGCGCCAACACGCGCGACATACTCGAGATCTCCGGTCTGGACCGGTTCGTCCAGAAGCGAGTGGACGGCATCACGCTGCGCGACGAGCACATCGCCGGGAAGCCGGCCCCCGACTCCTACCTGCGCGGGGCACAGTTGCTGAACGTCGGCCCCGAGGCCGCGGCCGTGTTCGAAGATGCCTTATCGGGCGTAGCGGCCGGCCGTGCCGGTAACTTCGGCTTCGTGGTGGGCGTCGACCGAGTGGGCCAGGCCGAAGATTTGCGTCGCAACGGCGCCGACGTGGTGGTAAGCGACCTCGCCGAGTTGCTGCAGTCATGATCACCGACGCGGCCTTCCCCGTCGATCCATGGCAGCTCCGGGAGACCCGGCTCGATCTGAACCTGCTGGCCCAGTCGGAATCCCTGTTCACCTTGTCCAACGGGCACATCGGGTTGCGCGGCAACCTCGACGAGGGCGAGCCGTACGGCCTGCCGGGCACCTATTTGAACTCCCTCTACGAAATCCGGCCGTTGCCGTACGCCGAGGCCGGGTACAGCTACCCGGAGGCCGGCCAGACCATCGTCGACGTCACCAACGGCAAGATCATCCGTCTGCTGGTCGAGGATGAGCCCCTCGACGTCCGCTACGGCCAATTGCTCTCGCATGAGCGGGTTCTCGACCTGCGCGCCGGGACGCTGACCCGCCGCGCGCACTGGTCCTCGCCCAACGGCAAGCAGATCAGGGTGGTGTCCACCCGGCTGGTGTCACTGGCCCAGCGCGGCGTCGCTGCCATCGAATACGTCGTGGAAGCGGTCGGCGCATTCGTTCGCGTGACGGTGCAGTCGGAACTAGTCACCAACGAGGACCAGCCGCAGACCTCCGGTGACCCCCGGGTGTCGGCCATTCTGGAGAGCCCGCTCGAGGCGGTCGACCACGAAAGCACCGAAACCGGAGCGCTTCTCATGCACCGGACCCGAAGCAGCGCCCTGATGATGTCCGCTGCGATGGATCACGAGATCGAGGTTCCTGGCCGCCTCGAGTTCACCACCGATGCGCGTGCAGACTTGGCGCGGACCACCGTGATCTGCGGGTTGCGCGCGGGACAGAAGCTGCGCATCGTCAAATACCTGGCGTATGGCTGGTCGAGTATGCGTTCTCGGCCGGCACTGCGCGACCAGGCCGCCGCCGCAATACACAGCGCCCGCTACAGCGGGTGGCAGGGGCTGCTGGATTCGCAACGGGCCTACCTCGACGACTTCTGGGACAGCGCGGACGTTGAGGTCGAGGGCGACCCTGAAGCCCAGCAAGCCGTGCGATTCGGGCTGTTTCACCTGCTGCAAGCCAGCGCGCGCGCCGAATGCCGGGCGATCGCCGCCAAGGGGCTCACCGGAACCGGCTACGACGGACACGCCTTTTGGGACACCGAGGGTTACGTGCTGCCGGTGCTCACCTACACCGCACCGCATACGGTGGCCGACGCGCTACGGTGGCGGGCCTCGACCCTGGACCAAGCCAAGGAGCGGGCGGGCGAACTGGGCCTCGGCGGTGCCAGCTTTCCCTGGCGAACCATCCGCGGGCAGGAGTGCTCGGCCTACTGGCCGGCCGGCACGGCGGCCTGGCACATCAATGCCGACATCGCCATGGCCTTCGAGCGATACCGCACCGTCACCGGGGACAACTCGCTGGAGGCCGATTGCGGCCTCGCGGTGCTTATCGAGACCGCCCGGCTATGGCTCTCACTCGGACACCACGACCGGCACGGCGTCTGGCATCTCGACGGCGTCACCGGTCCCGACGAGTACACGGCGATCGTCCGCGACAACGTCTTCACGAATCTGATGGCCGCACACAATCTGCGCACCGCCGCCGATGCCTGCGTGCGCCACCCCGAGGCGGCCGAGGCGATGGGTGTCACCAACGAGGAGACGGCTGCCTGGCGCGACGCGGCCGACGGGGCCAACATTCCCTACGACGCCGGCCTGGGAGTCCACCAGCAGTGTGAAGGGTTCACCACCCTCGCGGAATGGGATTTTGAAGCCAACACCACCTACCCGTTGCTGTTGCACGAGGCCTACGTGCGGCTCTACCCAGCTCAGGTGATCAAGCAGGCCGACCTGGTGCTGGCGATGCACTGGCAGAGCCACGCATTCACACCCGAACAGAAGGCCCACAACGTCGACTACTACGAGCGGCGCATGGTGCGCGACTCGTCGCTGTCCGCCTGCACTCAGGCGGTGATGTGCGCCGAGGTCGGGCACCTGGAACTGGCCCATGACTACGCCTACGAGGCCGCACTGATCGACCTGCGCGATCTGCACCACAACACCCGCGACGGGTTGCATATGGCCTCGCTCGCCGGTGCCTGGACGGCGCTGGTGGCCGGATTCGGTGGCCTGCGCGACGACGAGGGCATCCTATCGCTGGATCCCCAACTCCCAGAAGGGATTTCGCGCCTGCGGTTCCGGCTGAGGTGGCGAGATTTCCGGCTGACGGTCGACGTCGACCACGCCGACGTCACCTACACGGTGCGCGACGGGCCCGGTGGCGAGCTGACCATCCGCCACGCCGGTGAGGCGGTCGCGCTGAATACCGATTCGCCGACGACCATTGCGTTGCGCACCCGCAAGCCACTACTGCCGCCGCCGCAGCAACCGCCGGGCCGCGAGCCGCTACACCGCAGGGTGCTGACTCGGAGTCACTAAGGTTCGACGATCCCCGCCACCGCCGGCAGCGTGTTGCCGAGCATGTAGTCGAGTGACTATACTGAGCACTAATGTAGTCAGCTGACTACATGCCATTCAGCCAAGGATTACTGCAATGACAGACCCGATAACCGTCACCAGGCTCGGCAGCCGTATCGGCGCCCGCATCGACGGGGTGCGCCTTTCAGGCCACCTCGACCAGGCCACCGTCGAGGAGATCCACCAGGCGCTGTTGGCCCACAAGGTGATCTTCTTCCGCGACCAGCACCACCTCGATGATCAGCAGCAGCTCGCATTCGCCGGACTGCTGGGCATGCCGATCGGCCACCCGGCCGCCGCCTTCCTGGCCACCGACAACGCGCCGATCATCACCCCGATCGACTCCGAATACGGCAAGGCCAACCGCTGGCACACCGACGTGACGTTCGCCGCGAACTACCCGGCGGCGTCGATCCTGCGTGCCGTCAACCTGCCGAGCTACGGCGGGTCGACACTGTGGGCCTCGACCGCGGCGGCCTACGAGCAACTGCCCGAGCCACTCAAGTGCCTGGTCGAGAACCTGTGGGCGCTACACACCAACCGCTACGACTACGTGACCGCCGAATTCGAGGCATCGCTGACCGAAACGCAGCGGGCGTTCCGCCAGGCCTTCGAGAAACGGGATTTCCGCACCGAACATCCCGTGGTGCGCGTGCACCCGGAGACCGGCGAACGCACCCTGCTGGCCGGAGACTTCGTGCGCAGCCTCCTCGGCCTGGACAGCCACGAATCGAACGTCCTGCTCGAGTTGCTGCAGCGGCGAATCACTGTGCCGGAGAACACCATTCGCTGGAACTGGGAGACTGGTGATGTCGCCATCTGGGACAACCGGGCCACCCAGCACCGGGCCATCGACGACTACGACAACCAGCCTCGGCTCATGCACCGCGTCACCTTGATGGGCGACGTGCCCGTCAGTGTGCACGGCGAGCGCAGCCGGGTGGTCAGCGGCGCACCGCTCGAGGTGATCGCGAGCTGACCGCGCTCAGCCGGCGTGGCTGACCGGGTCGATCGGCAGCCAGCGCAGGGCGCCCGGCGCGTCGGCGGGCACCACCGGGTGCTCGGGCGCGATCGGGGCCAGTCGGCGATAGGCGTCGCCCTGCATCGGCCGCTGATCGTTCTCGCCCTTGTTCGGCCAGAGCGAGGCAGCCCGCTCGGCCTGCGCGGTGATAGACAGCGCCGGATTGACGCCCAGGTTCGCCGAGACCGCGGCGCCGTCCACCACGAACAGGGTCGGGTAGCCGTAGACGCGCTGATACGGGTCGATGACCCCGTGCTCGGGAGTGTCGCCGATTGCCGCGCCGCCCAGGAAGTGCGCGGTCAGCGGGATGTTGAACAGCTCGCCCCAGGTTCCGCCGGCCACGCCGTCGATCTTGGCGGCGATGCGGCGGGTGACCTCGTTGCCGACCGGGATCCATGACGGATTCGGCTGGCCGTGTCCCTGCTTGCTGGTGTACCGGCGAATGCCCAGCTTCCCGCGTTTGGTGAACGTGGTGATCGAGTTGTCCAGGTGTTGCATCACCAGCGCGATCAGCGTCCGCTCGCTCCACTGTCGGACGTTGAGCATCCGCAGCATCCCGCGCGGATCCTCGCGAGCGTTGTGAATGAACTGCCGCCAGCGCGGCTCGTCGCTGCCCTCGGGTCCTCGCCCGTCGGTCATCAGCGTCTGCAGCATCCCCATCGCGTTGGAGCCTTTGCCGTAGCGGACGGGTTCGATATGAGTGTCCGAGGTCGGGTGAATCGACGACGTGATCGCCACCCCATGGGTCAGGTCCATGTCGGGTGAGACCTTCAACCGCCCGGCACCGACGATCGACTCGGAGTTGGTCCGGGTCAACACACCCAGCTGATCTGACAACTTGGCCAGTTTCCCGGCGTCGCGCATCTTGAACAGCAGATGCTGAGTTCCCCAGGTGCCTGCGGCCAGCACCACGTGGGTGGCGGTGAAGGTGCGCTTCTGCTTACGCAGCCATCGGCCGGTGTGCGCGGTATGGACCTCCCACATCCCGTCGGGCCGCTGCTCGAATCCGGTCACCGTCGTCATCGGAACCACTTGCGCGCCTGCCGATTCCGCGAGACCAAGGTAGTTCTTCACCAGGGTGTTCTTGGCGCCGTAGCGGCAGCCCGTCATGCAACAGCCGCATTCGAGGCAGCCGGTGCGCGTCGGCCCGGCGCCACCGAAATACGGGTCGGGCACGGTCTTGCCCGGTGTCTTGGTGCCGTCGGGACCGAAGAACACCCCGACCGGGGCCGGCACCCAGGTGTCGCCGAACCCCATCTCGCCGGCGACCTCCTTGACGATGCGGTCGGCGTCGGTGAAGGTCGGGTTGAGAACCACACCCAGCATCCGCTGCGCCTGCTCGTAGTGCGGCATCAGCTCGGCATGCCAGTCGGTGATGTGCGACCACTGCCTGTCGGCGAAGAACGGCTCCGGTGGCACGTACAACGTATTGGCGTAGTTCAGCGATCCGCCGCCCACCCCGGCGCCCGCCAAGATCATCACGTTTCGCAGCAAGTGGATCCGCTGGATGCCGTAGCAGCCCAACTTGGGTGCCCACAGGAACTTGCGCAGATTCCAGGACGTCTCGGCGAAATCCTCGTCGGAGAAGCGGCGGCCGGCCTCGAGCACACCGACGCGGTAGCCCTTTTCCGTCAGGCGCAACGCGGTGACGCTGCCCCCGAAACCCGAACCGATGATCAGTACGTCGTAATCCGGCTTCATCGCAGCAGTATATGGCGTTCTCAGCTGGCTTCAGCTTCCAGTGCTCAGGCCGACCTTCTGGAACTCCTTGAGATCGCAATAACCGGCCTTGGCCATCGATCGGCGCAGACCACCGACCAGGTTCAGGCTGCCGAACGGATCGTCGGACGGACCGTTGAGCACCTGCTCCAGTAGAGGCCGTTCGCCGACGGCGATTTGCAGCAACGCCCCGCGCGGCAATGAGGGGTGCGCCGCCGCGGCCGGCCAGAACCACCCTTCGCCGAGCGCCTCGGCGCATTCGGCGAGCGGCGTGCCCAGCATCACCGCGTCGGCGCCGCAGGCGATCGCTTTGGCGAGCTCGCCAGAGGTGTGGATATCGCCGTCGGCCAGCACATGCACGTAGCGGCCGCCGGTCTCGTCGAGGTATTCGCGCCGCGCGGCGGCTGCATCGGCGATCGCGGTGGCCATCGGCACGCTGATGCCCAGCACCTCGTCGGAGGTGGTCACTCCCCGGGTCGAGCCGTAGCCGACGATGACCCCGGCGGCGCCGGTGCGCATCAGGTGCAGCGCCGTGCGGTGGTCGAGCACCCCACCGGCGACCACCGGGACGTCGAGCTCGGAGATGAACGTCTTCAGGTTCAGCGGCTCACCGTCGCTGGCCACCCGCTCAGCGGAGACGATCGTGCCCTGGATGACGAGCAGATCGATACCGGCCGCGACCAGCACCGGCGTCAGCCACTGGGCGTTTTGCGGGCTGACCCGCACCGCGGTGGTGACGCCCGCCTCACGGATGCGGGCGACCGCGGAGCCCAGCAGGTCGGGATCCAGCGGTGCGGCGTGCAGCTCCTGCAGTAGCCGGATCGCCGCCGACGGTTCGGGCTCCTTGCTGGCGGCCTCGACAAGCTGTGCGATCTTGGCCTTGACGTCGGCGTGCCGGCCGATCAGGCCCTCGCCGTTGAGCACGCCCAGCCCGCCGAGCCGGCCGAGCTCGATCGCGAACTCCGGCGATACCAACGCATCGGTCGGGTGTGCCACCACCGGGATCTCAAACCGGTAGGCGTCCAGCTGCCAGGCGGTCGACACGTCCTGCGACGAGCGGGTGCGCCGCGACGGCACGATGCTGACTTCGCTGAGTTCGTAGGTGCGACGGGCAGTGCGGCCCATCCCGATCTCGACCATGTGTGCCTCAGCGCGCGAAGTAGTTGGGCGCTTCGACGGTCATGGCGACGTCGTGCGGGTGGCTCTCTCTGAGTCCGGCCGCCGTAATCCGGACGAACTGCGCTTGTTGCAACGCCTCGATGGTGGGCGAGCCGGTGTAACCCATCGCGGCCCGCAGACCGCCGGTCAGCTGGTGGATCACCGAGGACAGCGGACCGCGGAACGGCACCCTGCCCTCAATCCCTTCGGGTACCAACTTGTCCTCCGAGAGCGCGTCGTCGGCGAAGTAGCGGTCTTTGGAGTACGACTTGCCCCCGCCTCCAGAAGGGCCCCGGCCTTGCATGGCGCCCAGCGACCCCATGCCTCGATAGCTCTTGAACTGCTTGCCGTTGACGAAGATGAGCTCGCCGGGCGCCTCGGCGGTGCCCGCCAGCAACGAGCCCAGCATGGCTGTTGATGCGCCGGCGGCCAGCGCCTTGGCGATATCGCCGGAGTACTGCAGCCCCCCGTCGGCGATGACCGGCACGCCCGCCGGTCGGCACACCGCGACGGCTTCGAGGATCGCGGTGATCTGCGGTGCGCCGACGCCGGCCACCACCCGGGTCGTGCAGATCGACCCCGGCCCCACGCCGACCTTCACCGCGTCGGCACCGGCGTCGACCAAGGCTGCGGCCGCCGACCGGGTGGCGACATTGCCGCCGATCACCTCAACGCGCTCGCCGACTTCGGCCTTGAGTTTGCCCACCATGTCGAGCACCAGCCGGTTGTGCGCGTGCGCGGTGTCGACGATCAGCACGTCAACCCCGGCATCGACCAGCATCATCGCGCGGACCCAGGCATCACCGCCGACGCCGACGGCGGCGCCCACCAGCAGCCGGCCGTCGCTGTCCTTGGTGGCCAGCGGGTGTTGTTCGGTCTTGACGAAGTCCTTGACGGTGATCAGCCCGGTCAGCCGGCCGTGACCGTCGACGACGGGCAGTTTCTCGATCTTGTGCCGGCGCAACAGGCCCAGCGCCGCGTCGGCGCTGACACCCTCCTGGGCAGTGATCAGTGGGGCTTTGGTCATCACCTCGGCGACCTGCTTGGACTGGTCGACCTCGAACCGCATATCACGGTTGGTGATGATCCCGACCAGCGCACCGGAATCGTCGACCACCGGCAGACCGGAGATCCGGAACCGCGCGCACAGCGCGTCGACCTGAGCCAACGTGTTGTCCGGCCGGCAGGTGACCGGATCGGTGACCATGCCGGCCTCTGAGCGCTTCACCATCTCGACCTGGCCCGCTTGTTCGGCCACAGGCAGGTTGCGGTGCAGCACACCCATACCGCCCGACCGGGCCATCGCGATGGCCATGCGCGACTCGGTAACCGTGTCCATCGCCGAGCTGACCAGCGGCACTCTGAGCCTGATTTTCTTGGTGAGCTGGCTGGAGGTGTCCGCGGTAGCGGGAACCACGTCGGAAGCCGCGGGCAGCAACAGGACGTCGTCGAAGGTGAGCCCCAGCATCGCCACCTTGTGCGGGTCGTCGCCACCGGTCGGCACCGGATCGTCAGCCAGGCCCCCAAGAGGTGCGTCGCGCACGTAGGGGCTGGCGACCAGGTCGGAGCTGTCTTCTAAGTGGGACATGCCACGTGACATCGGTGGGGTCCTCCATACGATGCGGAGTGAGGGTTCCATCCTATCGGCTCACTCTCCTCCGGGACTCGCTTGGCTGGGCGTGCCGCGGACGCCGAAACGGTACGGAAACGGTGGGTATCTCTCTGCTGGCGTTATCCCCGCCCGGCTGCGTAGGCTGTAGGCGTGCGCGACCACCTCCCACCGGGTTTGCCGCCCGATCCTTTTGCCGACGACCCCTGTGACCCGTCGGCGGCGCTGGAAGCCGTCGAGCCAGGACAGCCCCTGGATCAGCAAGAGCGGATGGCGGTCGAGGCCGACCTGGCCGATCTGGCCGTTTATGAGGCCTTGTTGGCGCACAAGGGTATTCGCGGACTTGTGGTGTGCTGCGACGAGTGCCAGCAAGATCACTATCACGACTGGGACATGTTGCGGGCCAACCTGCTTCAGCTGCTGATCGACGGCACCGTCCGCCCGCACGAACCTGCCTATGACCCCGAACCGGACGCCTACGTCACGTGGGATTACTGCCGGGGATACGCCGACGCCTCGCTCAACGAAGCGACGTCAGACGCCGACGGGTTTCACCGGCACCACTGAGCGCATACCGCCGAGAAACCCCAGCTAGGGGGTGTTTGGCGTGACCAAAGACGGAGTGGGTGTCTGGCCGTGATGCCGGTGCCGGCTCCAAGACTGAGTCGTCGTTGGGCTCGGGGACGACGTAAGTGATTCGCTCGGGGACGGGCTGAGCGGCGGGGAAGTCGTATTGGCTGCCGTCGGCGCCGTGGTGGTCGGAGTCGGTGACGACGACGCCGGCGGTGTGGTCGAGGCGGCCGGGGCCGGCAGCGTTGCGTTCGGGTTGCGGGACTCGACCTTGGTGTTCAGCAGATTCACCTGGTTCAGCAGGTCATGTTTGCTGGCCCCGTCGTTGATCGACTGCACGGTGCTGCTGACTTCAGCCAGCTGATTCTGCGCTTGGACCCATTCGCCTTTGTCGATCAGTTCCTGCACCTTCGCCAGATCGGCCTTGGCGGACAACACGATGTGGTTGTCGTTGACCCGCCGCTGGTCGAAGAACATGGCGTGCAGCCCGTACAGCGTGTCTCCGGGACGGGCCTCGACCACCATGGCACCAAAACCACTCATAACCAACAGCGCCGCGGCAACAGATCCGATCGTCGCCAGGCCGCGACGACCGCGGCGGCGGTCGGCTAGTCCGGTGCGCAGGGCTTCGACGGCCTCTTCCGGTGAAACCAGTGCGCTGGCCGGTGGCCACCTCAAGTTGTCGCGCCAGTCCTCCAGCAAGATGGCCAGCGCGTCCACGTCAGGGTCGTCGATATCCACCGGTCGACGCTTGGCGAGCGCGTCGATGAGCAGATCGCTGCGAGCGAACTCATCCAAAGCCGGTTGGTCCGGGAACGCATAACCAAAATCAGGCATAGTCACCTGCCGCGACGATCTGGGACTTGAGCCGTGACAGTGCACGGTGCTGGGCCACTCGGACCGCTCCCGTGGTACTGCCGACGGCCGCGGCGGTCTCCTCGGCGGACAGACCGACGACGACGCGCAGAACCAGGATCTCGCGCTGTTTGGACGGCAAGATCTCCAGCAATTCGCTCATTCGGCTGACCGAATCCGCCTCGATGGCCCTCTGTTCTGGACCCGCGTCGAACGACCAACGCTCAGGAACCGATTCGGCGGGGTAGGCACGATCACGGCCGGCGGCCCGATGGGCATCCGCCACCTTGTGCGCCGCAATGCCGTACAGGAAAGCCAGAAACGGGCGTCCCCGATCCCGGTAACGCGGCAGCGCCGTAATAGTTGCCAAGCACACCTCCTGTGCTACGTCATCCGCTGACAGGCCACCCCGCTCGACTGTGCCGACTCGCGCGCGGCAATATCGCACAACAATCGGACGGATGGTCTCCAGCACCTCCCGTAGTGCGTTGCGGTTTCCCTCCACGGCTTGCGCAACCACAACGTCGAGACGATCCCCTTGAATTGTCATCGACGGCGGTATCTCCAACGTTACGAACCAGACACATCACGGGCTAACTAACGCAATGACAATAACGGCCTCAAGGCCGTTTCAAGCGGAACGCCACGCGCCACCGGCGCGCCTCACCTGGCCTGCACAGACATCCCGAATCTCATGCAGCTGCTGTGCCGAAAACGTGACGCTTCCGATATCGATCAGCAAGCAGGCCAACGCCCAACGAAGGGGTATCAGTTCTAATCGGCCGGTGGCGTCCAGAGCTGCCTGCGCGACCGCACGGGCGCGCTCGGTGATGCCCGCGCTGCACAGTGCCGCGGCCAGCACCACCTCACTTTTGACCTGATGTCGCACCGATGTGACGACCATCGCCCGTGCCAGCTCCACCGCTTCGGTGGCACGGCGGACGGCGAGTTCACCGTCGCCGCAGGCCATCGCGAGCTCCGCGGCCACCCACCGTCGGCGCACCGGGAGCCGGTCGGGCACCCCCGGTTCGGACGCCAGCACGGGGTCCACGCGAGTCAACAACGTCGCCGCGGCTGCCAAGCGGCCGCCGCCCAGCGCGTCGGCCGCCAGCCCGATTAGGGCATCGGCACGCGCCTCGGGGTCCGTGCCGGCCAGCGCCAGGGCACGCCCGTCCCAGCCCCGCGCCAAAGTGTGCCAACCGAGCTGGCGCAGGAACGATCCCTGCGTACTGTGGGCCAGCGAGACCAACCGTCCGGCCGGACCACTGCGCCGCAGCACCGCCAGATCGCGATAGGCACTGCCATACCGCCCCTGCCCTCCGCACGCGACGGCTCGCAGCCACAACTCGTGTGGTGTGGTCGCCGTGGGCAGGGGCCAGCTGCCGGGCTGGTCCCCGAAGGCAGCGTCGGCCAACTTTCGGTCAATCACACAAGTGTGACGAGTTTCGCTCACAACGTTGTAGTAAACAGTTTGTGGTGTCCTTGTTACCAAACTGTTAATCACCATAGCCCCTGTACTAATTGCTCCTATCCCGCCCCTATCTGCTGAGCTGGGAAATCACGGTTTGGCCAAGTGCCTGGTAGCACGCTTGGCGTTCGGCAAATGGTTTGCACATGAACGCCGCGTTAATTCCGCTCCAACGCTTACATACTTTGCCGGGCTAAGTGGCTATTGACGGAAATTCGCCGTCACCCCTAACGTCTACGGGTGACGGGTAGTCATCGGTGACGCCACTCCACTTCAGTTGCACAATCGCTTCGCGAACCTGACCTTCTGGGCGTGCCGTGTAGAGAGGGAACGATCCAATGCCACAGCCGGAGCAGCTACCTGGGCCCAACGCCGACATTTGGAACTGGCAACTGCAGGGCTTGTGCCGCGGCGTTGACTCGTCGATGTTTTTCCATCCCGACGGTGAGCGTGGCCGCGCCCGCATGCAACGCGAGCAGCGCGCGAAGGAGATGTGCCGGCGGTGCCCGGTGATCCAGGAGTGCCGTTCCCACGCGCTCGAAGTCGCTGAACCCTATGGCGTTTGGGGTGGCCTGTCGGAATCCGAGCGCGACCTACTTCTGAAGGGCGACATCGGCCGCGCGCGCGGCATCCGCCGCTCCGCCTGATTGGCCGGCTGGGGCAGCTGCCTAGATAACGGCAACGGTATCTCCGTGCGCCCAGCTCGATGTCCTCACCGAAGCAATCCCGAAGGCTGGCAAGTCAGCTTTCAGACGCATCGGTCCGGCACACTCGTCGACTCGCGGCGGAGGTCTGCATGGTGGTGCTGGCGGCGCTGGTATCGTTCGGCCTCAGCGCGCCCGGGGCATGCGGGCGATGATTACCGGAATGTGGGCGGTGTTCACGACTGCGGTGCTGACCGAACCCAACAGCATGCCGGGGAAACCGCCACGGCCATGGCTGCCCACCACCACGAGCTGAGCCCCCTGCGCCTGTTCAAGCAGCCTCGCGGCAGGCTGATCGCACACCACGACCTTGCGCACGACAACATCGGGATACCGCTCCTGCCATCCGCACAGACGCTCGGCGAGGACTTCTTCCTCCTGATCCCTGATGTTCCTCCACTCGATGGGCGCCCAATTGATACTCGGGAAGTCGAGGGGACCCATGTCGCTCCAAGCGTGCAGCGCCACCAATTCCACACCGCGCCGGGATGCTTCATCGAAGGCGATCTCGGTGGCCAACTCCGAAGTCGGCGAGCCGTCGATGCCCACCACCACCGGCGCCTGCGGCAAGTGCGTCGTCACCGGGTCCTCATCGTGGATGACGGCAACCGGGCAGTACGCGTGGTGGGCCAGCCCAGAGCTAACCGACCCCAGCAAGGCGCGGGCCACTGCCCCCTGGCCGCGGCAGCCCACCACTATCAAGTCGGCGTCGTCGGACAGGTCGACCAGGGTGGGCACGATCGGCGCGTGAAGCACCTCGCTCGTTATATTCGGTGCCCAGCTTGACGAGACGGCCTCTTTCGCGACTTTGTGCGCCTGCTCGATGATTTGGCGTGCTTGGTCGTCTTGCAGCTGCGCGTAATCGGCAAATGCTGCGATGTCTGACCCGTCCCCAGCCGCGGTCACCATGGGGGCTACGGCGTGCACCAACTTCAGCGGCACGTTCTGCATCTCGGCGTCCCGCGCGGCCCATTCGACGGCCATGGTCGACGCCGGCGAACCGTCGACACCGACCACGATTCCGCGATGTGTGTGCTGCGATGACATAACGCTGACGTTAGGCAACCGTCGTAATCAAGGCATGAGGCATTGGTCCCTAACGCCTGGGCACTAGGCCCCGAGGGACGGGCTTCGGCGTGCGGTGGTGGTATAAGGGAGGCCGATTCCCTGCCCCAAGCCCCAAAACGAAACACCTCCGGCAAAACCAAGGGGTGCTCCGTGCGGGGGTGTTTCTAGTCAGCGTGCTAGTGGTGGTGGTGATGGCCGTGACCGTGGTCGTGTCGCCTCGGCGGGCTTCTCGACCACCGCCGTCGCGATGGTATTGAATCGCAGCCCCGCGACCGCTAAGTCGCCGACGCCTGCGCCGCCGACCAACGGGGCGGGCGCTTCTCGATGAAGGCCTGGACGCCCTCGAGTGCTCCCGGATCCATCATGTTGCAGGCCATCGTCGCGCCCGCGTCCTCATAGGCGGACTCGATGCCGACTTCGATTTGGCGGTAGAAGAGGGCCTTCCCCATTGCGATGGCGACACCCGGCTTCGCGACAATGCTCGCGACCAGCGCCTCGATCTCGTCGTCCAGCGCCTCCGGCGCCGCCACCCTGTTGACCAGGCCTAGCACGCAGGCCTCCTCAGCTGGGATGAAATCGCCGGTGACGAGCATCTCGAAGGCGGCTTTGCGTGGCAGATTGCGCGAGAGCGCCACTCCCGGGGTCGCGCAGAAGAGCCCGACGTTGACGCCGCTGACCGCGAAGCGCGCGTCGTGACTCGCCACCGCGAGGTCGCACATCGCGACGAGCTGGCAGCCCGCAGCAGTCGCGAGACCATGGACACGCGCGATCACCGGCACCGGCAGGCGCTGGATCGCAAGCATCACGGCTGTGCACTGCGCGAACAGGCGCTGGTAGTACGCGAGCGAAGGCTCGGCCCGCATTTCCTTGAGGTCGTGGCCGGCGCAGAAGGCCTTGCCGGATGCCGCGAGCACGACGGCGCGCACCCCCTCGTCCTCGGCGAGCGCGTGAACGGCTTCGCCGAGCGCTGCGAGCATCGCCTCAGACAGCGCGTTGAAGGCCTGGGGGCGGTTCAACGTCAGCGTGACGACGCCGCGGTCATCGCGGTGTTGCAGCAGCAGCGGTTCTTCCATCGCGTCGACCTCACTCGATTTGCCGAGAAGCTGTTGGAGCCTCGCGCAGCTGGAACTTCTGGATCTTGCCAGTGGATGTCTTCGGGACGTTAGCACCGACCGCGAGCGCCAGTCGGTCTTCGGTTCGACGAACACGAAAACGCCCCCGGCCATTACACCGGGGGCGCTCCCGCCTAGCTGAGTTCTAGTGAGCGTGGCCGTGATGGTGACCGTGGCCGTGATCGTGCTCGTCTGCGTTCGCAGGCTTCTCGACCACCGCCGTCTCTGCTGTCAGGGATGCCCAGGGCCCGACGCCGCCGGCCTCCTCGATCGTGATGCGTGTCAGGTACCCGGGCGGCGCGTCAGGCGGCGGGAAATTGCCGCCTGCGCCGAACATCGCCGTGTTCAGCTCGTCGAGCAGTTCAGGTGCGCCGCCCTCCTCGCCAAACCGGACATTGGGTTAGCTCGCGCCCGCCGCGATCACCTGGTCCACTTCGAGGACCCGGCCGGCCATCTCGGCGTGTGCCTTGTCCAGCGCGTCGGCCTGATCCTCATCGGCCTTCATCAGCGCCTCGATGTCGAAGCCGGCCATGTCGTGGACACCCATGTCCCTGAAGGCCTTCTGCACCTTGTCGCCCCACAACCCGATGTCCTTGACGATCGGCACGATGCGGCTGAACAGGTGCGAGCGGAACTGGATCATCAGCGGCGACCTGTCGACCCACTCGGCACACGCTTGGACGTCCATGCCGAGGGTCTCGAAGACCTCCTCGCCACGGAACCGGTCGCGCATCAGGTAGCAGGCGTCCACGACGAACTCTTCACGCTCGTCCCGCTCGGCCTCGGTCAGCGCGGAGTAGTAGTCCTTCAACGAGATTCGGCCGAAGGCGACGTGCCGAGCCTCGTCCTGCATGACGTAGGCCAGCAATTGCTTGGCCAGCGAGTCCGGCGCCGCCAAGTCACGCAGTGTCCCGAAGGCGGCGAGTGCGAGCCCTTCGATGAGCACCTGCATGCCGAGGTAGGGCATATCCCAGCGCGAGTCGCGCAGGGTGTCCCCCAGCAGTGCGGTGAGGTTCTTGTTGATCGGGTAGACCAGGTCGACCTTCTCCTGCAGGAACCGCGAGAACGCCTCGACGTGCCGGGCTTCGTCCATGGTCTGGGTGGCCGCGTAGAACTTCGCGTCCATGTCCGGGACGACCTCGACGATCTTGGCCGCGCACACCATCGCCCCCTGCTCGCCGTGCAGGAACTGCGAGAACTGCCAGGCCTGGGAGTGCTGGCGCATCTCGGCGCGACGTGATTCGTCTGCCGCTTCCCACATCGGGCTGCGGAACAGCGGATGGAACTGGTCGGGCAGCCCGACCGGGTTCATCGGGTCGACGTCTTGTGCCCAGTCGATGCGCGACTGGGCATCCCACTGCTTGTCCTTCCCCTTTTGGTACAGCGAAAGGAGCCGGACGCGCCCCTCGTCGTACTCCCACGTGAAGCGCGCGTCGCCGACGCTCGGAACCTCCCACGAGTACGGCACGGGCACGTCCGTGTACTTGTCCCTCGTGGTCATGAGCTGCCGCCTTTCTGCCCGATGTGACCAGTGGTCATATGACGAGTACCACATTGCACCGCGTGCGGCAGCGCGTCAACCCTGACGGGCGGGCTAACTGACCGCGGCCCGCTTTAATGCCCAACAAACGAAGGCACCCCCGGCCAATTGACCGGGGGTGCCTCGTTACAAGGTGCTGCTAGTGATGGTGATGGCCGTGACCATGCCCGTGATCATCGTCGTCGTGGCTTACTTTCTCGACGACCGCCGTCTCGGTGGTGAGCACCATCCGAGCTACCGACGCGGCGTTGAGCACCGCCGACCGGGTCACCTTGACCGGGTCGATGACGCCGTCCGCGACCAGGTCGCCATAGGTGAGCTTCTCCGCGTTGAGTCCGTGCCCGGCGGGCAGCTCGCTGACCTTGTTGACCACGACCGCGCCGTCCAGCCCGGCGTTGCTGGCGATCCAGTACAGCGGTGCCGCCAACGCCTCGGAGAACACGTCGACCCCTAATGCCTGATCGCCGGTCAGCGACGCACGCAGCTCCTTCAGCGCCTTGCGGGCCCAGATGAGCGCCGACCCGCCGCCCGCGACAATGCCCTCCTCGACGGCGGCCTTGGCGGCCGCGACGGCATCC
This sequence comes from uncultured Actinomycetota bacterium, assembly GCA_963784665.1. GTDB lineage: Bacteria > Actinomycetota > Actinomycetes > Mycobacteriales > Mycobacteriaceae > Mycobacterium. Next base: position 478,340 of record CAWASA010000004.1, on the reverse strand, counting down.
TCGACGCTTTCTTTGCGTTCCTTGAGCGCGGTCTCGGTGGCAGCACCTACCTTGATGACGGCCACCCCGCCGGCCAGCTTGGCCATCCGCTCCTGCAGCTTCTCGCGGTCCCATTCGGAATCGCTGTTTTCGATCTCGGCGCGCAGTTGGTTGATGCGGTTGGCCACCGCTTCCGCGGTGCCGCCGCCGTCGATGATGATGGTGTCGTCCTTGCTGACCACCACACGGCGAGCCGAGCCGAGCACCTCCGCAGCGACCTCTCGCAGCAGCAGACCGGCGTCGGGATTGATCACCTGGCCGCCCGTGACCACCGCCAGGTCCTCGAGGAATGCCTTGCGCCGGTCGCCGAAGAACGGCGCCTTGACCGCCACCGCCTTCAGCGTCTTGCGAATCGAGTTGACGACGAGCGTCGCCAGGGCCTCGCCCTCGACGTCCTCGGCGATGATCAACAGCGGTTTGCCCGATTCGGCGACCTTCTCGAGCATGGGCAGCAGGTCGGGCAGCGAGCTGATCTTCTCCTGGTGCAGCAGGATCAGCGGGTCGTCGAGCACGGCTTCCTGGGAGTCGAAGTCGGTCACGAAATACGCCGACAAGAAGCCCTTGTCGAAACCGACGCCCTCGGTGAACTCCATCTCGGTGCTCAGCGTCGAGGATTCTTCGATGGTCACGACGCCGTCGGCGCCGACCTTGGTCATCGCCTCGCCGACCAGCTCACCGATCTGCTGGTCCCGCGACGACACCGTCGCCACCTGCGCGATCGCGTCCTTGCCGGATACCGGGATGGCCGAGGCGAGCAGCGCCTCAGACACCGCGTCGGCTGCCTTGCTTATTCCCGCGCCGAGCTCGATGGGATTGACCCCGGCAGCAACGAGGCGCAAGCCGCCCTTGATCAGCGCCTGCGCCAGGACGGTCGCAGTCGTGGTGCCATCGCCCGCGACGTCGTTGGTCTTGGTGGCCACCGACTTCACCAGCTGGGCGCCCAGGTTCTCGAACGGGTCTTCCAAGTCGATCTCACGCGCGACGGTGACACCATCGTTGGTGACCGTGGGCCCGCCGAATGCCTTGGCCAGCACCACATGCCGGCCGCGCGGGCCCAGCGTCACCCGCACCGCATCGGCGAGCGTGTTCACGCCGGCCTCGATGGCACGGCGCGCGGTTTCGTCGTACTCAATCAGCTTGCTCATCAGGCTCCTTTAACGCATGCCGCCCCGGAAATCACCCGCGCTTGAGCGCGGGGATCGCCGGGGCGGAACACGGTTCTTACTTGGATACGACAGCCAGCACGTCGCGTGCCGACAGGATCAGGTATTCCTCGCCGTTGTACTTGATCTCGGTGCCGCCGTACTTGCTGTAGATGACGGTGTCACCCTCCGACACGTCCAGCGGGATCCGCTTCTCGCCGTCCTCGTCCCACCGGCCGGGGCCGACTGCGACGACGGTGCCTTCCTGCGGCTTCTCCTTGGCGGTGTCAGGAATGACCAGACCGGACGCGGTCGTGGTCTCGGCCTCGTTGGCCTGCACGAGAATCTTGTCCTCGAGTGGCTTGATGTTCACCTTCGCCACGATTGGAGCCCTCCACTAGTTAGATCGGGTCCGGAGCCTGCGCCCGGACCGGAGTTGGCGGTCGGTCCGGGGCTTGCCCCGAACCGCCCGATTCTAAGGTGATTCGGCATTCGGCCGTGCCCTCACGCCGTCGTCGCGGGTGCCGACGCAGGGGAAGCGTCCGATTGCCACCTAGCACTCTATACATGAGAGTGCTAGCACTCAAGGCCGCCCTGCTGCTTCCCGCATGTTCGCCACGAGCGATCAGGCGACCAGCCCTTTTACCACGGGCAGACCCGGGTCGCTGGGCACGTCCAGTGGTGACTGTGGTGCCCCCGCGGCCACCAGATGCGCAGCGAATGAAGCGATCATCGCCCCGTTGTCGGTGCAGAGCCGGGGCTTGGGGATCCGCAGCGTCAGGCCCGCCGCCGCACAGCGCTGCGCCGCCAACTCCCGCAACCGCGAGTTGGCGGCCACTCCCCCCGCGATCAGCAGAGTCGAGAGACCGAGCCCGGTTGCCGCACGTACCGCCTTCATGGTCAGCACGTCGGCGACGGCTTCCTGGAAGCCGGTCGCGATGTCGGCGGTCACCGCGTCCGGGTGACTTTCCACATACCGCGCCACGGCGGTTTTGAGCCCGGAGAAGCTGAACGCATACGGGTCATCGGCGGGGCCCGTCATGCCGCGCGGGAACGCGATGGCGTCCCGATCCCCGGTGCGAGCCAGGTCGTCGAGTACCTTGCCACCCGGGTAGCCCAGTCCCAGCAGGCGCGCCACCTTGTCGTACGCCTCGCCGGCGGCATCGTCGACGGTGCTGCCCAGCTCGATGATCGGTTCGCCGAGGGAACGCACATGTAAAAGGTGGGTATGTCCCCCGGACACCAGCAGCGCCACGCACTCGGGCAGCGGCCCGTGTTCGTAGACGTCGGCGGCCAGGTGTCCGCCCAGGTGGTTGACGGCGTAGAACGGCACGCCCCAGGCGGCTGCATAGGCCTTGGCCGCCGCCACTCCCACCAACAAGGCGCCGGCCAGCCCGGGCCCGATCGTGGCGGCGACGATGTCCGGCTTTTCCAGACCGGCGGTCGCCAGCGCGCGGCGCATGGTGGGGCCGAGTGCCTCCAGGTGCGCCCGTGAGGCGATCTCGGGGACCACGCCGCCGAAGCGGACGTGTTCGTCGACGCTGGATGCCACCTCGTCGGCCAACAGCGTCACGGTGCCGTCGGCGTCGAGGCGCGCGAGGCCGACTCCGGTTTCATCGCAAGAGGTTTCGATGGCCAAGATGATCGTCACAGAACCTCCCGCCGCATCGTATATGCATCGGCGCCGCTGACTCGGTAGTAGCGCCGGCGCAGGCCTATCTGCGTGAATCCCGCGCTACGGTACAGCGCAATCGCCGCCTGATTGTCGGTGCGGACCTCCAGGTAGACGACACCGCCGTCAGCGAAATCCAGCAGCTCGTCGAGCAACCGGCGCCCGATGCCCTGTCCCTGGTATGCCGGGTCCACCCCGATGGTATGGACCTCGTACTCGAACGGTGGTGTGCGGCCCAACCGCGAGATACCGGCGTAACCGACCAGCATTCCGTCGGCGCGTGCGCCCACGTAATGGTTGTGGGGGCTGGCCAGTTCCCGGTTGAACGCCACCGCAGGCCACGGATCGTCGCCGTCGAACAGCTGCATCTCGAGCTCAGCGCACCGCTCGGCGTCGGGGGGCGTCAACGCGCCGATGGTCACCGACTCGCTGCAGGCGGTCATCGGCGAGCCGCCAAGGGCGTGGCGTCGGGCCGGCGCAGATACAGCGCAACCAACGGCGCCGGGTTATCCGGCCAGTCGGACACCGCGGCTACCAATCCGGCCGGCGTCGGGTGGACGGGATCGCACCGCGGCAGGCCGAACATCCCCGCGTGCTCGGGCGAGCCGGCGACCGCCCGCGCTGTGCCCGGGTCGACGTCGGCGGGGGCGTTGACAGCCGGACCGTCGGTGCGGACGCCGTCGCGGTAGCGGGCCCAATAGACCTCGCGCCGGCGGGCGTCGGTGACCACCAGCGTGTCGCCGGTCGTTCGCACCCCGATCGCGTCCAGGCTGCACACCCCATGCACCGGGATGCCGAGCGCATGCCCGTATGCGGCGGCAGTGGCCATCCCGGCCCGCAGACCGGTGAACGGGCCGGGACCGCAGCCCACCACGACGGCGTCGAGGTCGCTCATCGTCAGCGCGGCATCGGCGAGGGCAGCCAGCACATTCGGAGTGAGCCGTTCGGCGTGTGCCCGGGCGTCGACGGTGACCCGCTCGGCCAGCACGGACATATCGTCCAGCCGCACGATCCCGGCCGTCACCGCCGGGGTGGCGGTGTCGAGGGCGAGGACAAGGCTCACGTCAAGGCTCACGAATCACCCCTGGTATGTGCCCAGTGCCAGGTCGCGATCCGCACGTCGGAGTGGCTGACGCGCTCCAGACGGATGTCGAGATGACGCTCGGCGAGGCGCTCGGCCAGGCCCTCGCCCCACTCCACCACGACGACCGCGTCGTCAAGATCGCTGTCGAGGTCGAGCGAATCGAGCTCACTCAGCAGTTCGGCGCTGCTTTGATGACCTGAGGGGTCAAGCAACCGGTACATGTCGACGTGAATCATCGCCGGCGCACCGGGCCGCCGCGGCGGATGCACCCGCGCCAACACATACGACGGCGAGGTGACCGCGCCGTCGACATCCATCGCTGCGGCAATACCCTTGGCCAGCACGGTCTTTCCCGCACCGAGCGGACCGGACAGCACCACCACGTCGCCCGCCCGCAGCTGCTCACCCAGCCGCGACCCCAGCGCAACGGTGTCCTGGACGCGTTCCAGCGTGGCCGTGCCATCCAACCTCCGTTCAGCCACGGCGCCGCAACCGTTCTCGCATTCGCTTCAGCGCCAGCGCCGTCTTGCTCGGGACGGCCCGCTTGACCAACCGGACCAGCCCGTCGTTGATGGCGTCGGGCTTGTCCAGCAGCGCCAGGTGACTGGCCCCTTCGACGATGACCAGCTCCGATAACGGCAGGGAGGCCGCCATCTTCCGCGAATACTCGTCCGGGGTGAGCAGGTCATGGTCGCCGCAGGCGATCAGGGTCGGGATCCGCAGCAACGCCCACAGTCCGGCGGTTTCGTCGTGCTCTTCCAGAGCATCCAAAAAGCCGACCATGGTGGGGATCGGAGTGCCGTTCATCATCCGCTGGGAGAAGGCGTCCAGGCTCCTGCTGACGTGCAGGTCACTGTAGGACGCGGCCCGCAAAATCGGACCGATCAGTGAACGCGACACGTTGCGGCCGCGGTGCAGCAGCTTGGGTGCGGACCGGGCGGTGAACCTGACCGCTTCCAGCGCCGGGTTTTTCAGGATCTCGCCCAGCGGCGATCTCGTCACCCCTTCGGCGGCCGTGGAAATCAGCGCCGCACCGACGATCCGGCGTCCGTACTGGTCCGGGAACTGTCGCGCGTGGGACAACACCGCCATGCCGCCCATCGAGTGGCCGACCAGCACGATGACCCCGCGCGGCGCGGCCACCTTGAGCACGCTTTCCAAGTCCTTACCGAGCTGTGTCAGCGTGTAGATCTCGGGCGCGCCGTCGCCAGACCGCCCATGGCCGCGCTGGTCGTAGAAGACCATCCGGACGCGCGCGTCCAATTGGTCGGGGAGCCGCGTCCGCTGAAAATGGAAGGCGCCCATACGCAGACAGAATCCGTGGACGAAGACCATGGTCACCGGCGCGTCCACCGGGCCGGCTTCGCGGACCGCCAGCGGTACCCCGTCGGGGGTGGTCACCACATAGCTGCGGTCGTCGTCGAGTCTCTCGAAATCTTCATTGGCGTAGGGATCTTCGACTCGTGCGGCGCGTTGGATCATCGAACGGCGGGCCGAGGCTCCGACGATGGTGGCGACGGCGGTCAGCCCGGCGCCTCCCGCAAGCCAGGCCCTGCCCCAATGCCGCCTGCGGGTTTCGTCACGGCTCAACGGTTTGCGCCTCGCGGTAGGTCCTGGTGATGCGCCCCCGCGGGCTGGTCACCACTTCGTAGTGGATGGTGCCGAGCAGGTCGGCCCAGTCCTGTGCGGTGGGTTCACCGCTGCTGCCGGGGCCGAACAGGATCGCCTCGTCGCCTTCGGCCACGTCGATCTGCCCGGGACCCAGGTCGACGACGAACTGGTCCATGCAGATCCGCCCGACACCGGGCCGCCGCCTGCCGTTGATCAGCACGTCCAGCCGTCCCCCCAGCGACCGGAAGACGCCGTCTGCGTAGCCGATCGGCAGCAGTGCAAGATTGGTGTCGCGTTGCGCGGTCCAGGTGTGCCCGTACGACACGCTCTCCCCCGCACGAATCGACTTCACCAGCGCCACAGGGCATTTCACCGTCATTGCCGGCACCAATCCCATGTCGCCGAGCTGAGGCACGGGACTGAGGCCGTAGACGGCGATACCGGGCCGCACCAGGTCGAAGGCCAGATCGGGGCGAGACAACGTGGCCGATGAATTGGCCAGGTGCGCGACCTCGAACCGCAGGCCTTGGGTGTGCGCCTGCGCCAGCATTTCGCTGAACCGTTGGGCCTGAACGTCGTTGAAAGAATTGTCCGGTTGGTCGGCGTACACCATGTGTGACATCAGTCCACGCAGCCTGATGGCGTCCTCGGCGACAGCGTGGCGCAGCGCGGTCAGCATCGACGGGTACAGCGCCGGGGGCACACCGTTGCGGTTCAGCCCGGTGTCGACCTTGACGCTGACCGTCGCGGTCCGGCCGGTCCGACGCACCGCGTCCAGCAGCTCACCGAGCTGGCGCTGGCAGGACACGGCGATCTCCACGTCGGCCAGCAGCGCGGGTCCGAAGTCGATGCCGGGCGGATGCAGCCAGGCCAGCACCGGCGCGGTGATTTCGTCAGCGCGCAGTGTCAGTGCCTCGTCGACGGTGGCGACGCCCAGCTCGGCCGCTCCCGCGGCCAATGCTGCGCGGGCGACCTGGGTGGCCCCGTGGCCGTAGCCGTCGGCCTTGACGACAGCCATCACCTGCGCGCGGCCGGCGTGCTCGCACAGCAGCCGCACGTTGTGCTCAATAGCACCCAGGTCCACCACGGCCTCGGCGAGGACGCCCGGTGTCAGGGATATCGGCGTAACGGCCACAGCCGACATTCTCCCAGAGCCGGGGATCAGTGGGCGAAGTGCTGAGCGTCGTAGTGCCCACCGGGCTTGAGCTTGTCCAGCGTCCTCAGTGCAGTGACGGCGTCGTCGTGCAGGGCCCGGGCCAGGTCGGCGGAGAGTCCTTCGCGCACCACGATGCGCAGCACGGAGACGTTGGTGGCGTTGTCGGGCATGGTGTAGGCGGGCACCTGCCAACCGAAACCCCGCAGCTCGTGGGAGACGTCGAACTCGGTGTACCCGCGGTCGCGGGCCAGCCGGAAGCTGACCACCGGAATCGCCGAACCGTCCGAGATAATCTCGCAGTGTTCCCCGGTGCGCAGCTGCTCACCCAGCCACCGAGCCGTCTGCGACAACGACTGCATGACCTGGGTGTAGCCCTCACGGCCCAGCCGCAGGAAGTTGTAGTACTGGCCGATGACCTGGTTGCCCGCACGGGAGAAGTTCAGCGTGACGGTCGGCATGTCTCCGCCCAGGTAGTTGACCCGGAAGACCAGTTCCTCAGGTAGGTACTCGGCGCTGCGCCACACGACGAACCCGATGCCCGGGTAGGTCAGCCCGTACTTGTGGCCGCTGACGTTGATCGACACCACCCGCGGCAGCCGGAAATCCCACTTCAGTTCCGGGTGCAGGAAGGGCACGACGAAGCCCCCGCTGGCCGCGTCGACGTGCACCGGAACGTCCACGCCCCCGCCGGCTGCCAGTTTGTCCAGCGCGGCGCAGATCTCGGCGACGGGCTCGAGTTCGCCGGTGTAGGTGGTGCCCAGGATGGCCACCACTCCGATGGTGTCCTCGTCGACGGCCTCGACCACCTGTTCTGGGGTGATGACGTAGCGCCCCTCCTCCATGGGCAGATAGCGCGGTTCGACATCGAAGTAGCGGCAGAACTTCTCCCAGACGACCTGGACGTTGGAACCCATCACCAGGTTGGGGGTGCGGCCCTCCCAGCCCTTTCCGACCTTTGCCCGCCAGCGCCATTTCATGGCCAGGCCGCCCAGCATCACCGCCTCACTGGAGCCGATGGTGGACACCCCGCAGGCGCTGGAGGGGTCGTCATCCCGAAGGTGGTCTGCATGAAACAGGTCGGCCACCATACATACGCACCGCTGCTCAATGGCCGCGGTGGCCGGATATTCGTCCTTGTCGATCATGTTCTTGTCGAACGTCTCGGCCATCAGCTTCCCGGCCTCGGGATCCATCCAGGTGGTGACGAAAGTGGCCAGGTTCAGCCGCGAACTGCCATCGAGCATCAGCTCGTCGTGGATGAACCGGTAAGCGGCCTCCGGATCCATCGACTCCTCAGGCAGGCGCAATGCGGGTACCGGCGCGGTGAACATGCGGCCGGTGTAGGCCGGAGCGATCGAGTGCGCCGGCATGGACGGGTGGCTGAGGGTCACGACGGATCCTTTCGTTGGACTGCTTAGAGCTATAGGGCGGCCAGGGCCGCTCGGATGTGCGGCAGGATTCGCGACGCCGAGGTCGGTGCCTCACCGGGGCCCGGGTCGGCGGCCGACAGCGCCGCCGCGGACGCGTGGACGAAGGCCGCCGCCGCGGCCGCCTCGGCTGCCGGCAGACCCGCCGCGAGCAGCGCGCCGATCATCCCGGACAGCACGTCGCCGGAGCCGGCGGTGGCCGCCCAGGACTGCCCGGCCGGATTGAGGTAGACCGGACCGCCCGGATCGGCGATGACGGTGACATTGCCCTTGAGCAGCACGGTGGCGCCAAAGGTGTCCGCCAGCTTGCGGCACGCGCCGACCCGGTCCTGCCCGGGCGGGCTCCCGGCCAGTCGGGCGAATTCACCGGCGTGCGGCGTCAGCACCGTCGGCGCATTGCGGTTGACCACCAGCTCGGGGTGGGCCGCCAGGATGGTCAGCCCATCGGCATCCACGATCACCGGCAGGTCGGTTTCCAGCGCGAACCACAACGCTGCGGCCCCGGAGTCGTCGGTGCCCAATCCCGGTCCGACGACCCAGGCCTGCACCCGCCCGGCCGAAGCCGGAGTGGGAGAGGCGATCACCTCGGGCCAATGCGCGAGCACCTCGCTGTGCGCGCTGCCGGCGTAGCGGACCATGCCGGAGGTGGCCGCGACGGCCGCGCCGGTGCACAGCACGGCGGCGCCCGGATACGTTGACGAGCCGGCCATCACGCCCGTCACGCCCTGGGTGTACTTGTCGTCGTGGGGGCCGGGCACCGGCCAGCGCGCGGCCACGTCGGCGGCCTCGAAACCCAGTACGTCGGTGTCGGGCAGGTCTAGTCCGATGTCGATCAGCTCGACGCGGCCGCAGTCGGCGAGCGCGTGCACGGGTTTGAGCCCGCCGAAGGTGACGGTCAGCGCGGCGTGCACCGCCGGACCGGTGATCGCCCCGGTCGCCACATCGATGCCGCTGGGGCTGTCGACGGCCACTACCGGGATCGCAAGCGAATCAGCAGTGGCAAACACTTCGGCCGCGGCCGGTCGGAGCGGCCCCGAGCCGGAGATGCCCACCACCCCGTCGATGACGAGATCGGTTGTCGGAGAGATGCTTTCCACGACGCGACCGCCGGCTTTGGCGAACGCGGCCAGCGCCTTGCGGTGGGTGTGCTCCGGATTGAGCAGCACCGCGTCGGCGGCCGCGCCGCGGCGGAGCACGAAGGTGGCCGCCCACAGCGCGTCACCGCCGTTGTCTCCCGAGCCGACGATCGCGCACACCCGGCGGCCGGCAACGCCGCCCGTATGGGTCTTCAGCTCGCCGATGATCTCGGTGGCCAGCCCGAAGGCCGCGCGTTTCATCAGGGCACCGTCGGGCAGGCTGGCCAACAGCGGCGCTTCGGCCTCACGGATCGCGTCTACGGAGTAGTAATGCCGCATCGAAGCCAGCATTCCATGCTCGCGGTGATTTCATTCGCCGACATCGCAACTACGCACAGCACACGCTCAGGAGCCGTCCGTAGATTCGGTTTCAGCGACGATGGGAGGGCACACATGGCACGGACCGAGAACGACACCTGGGATCTGGCTACTAGCGTCGGCGCCACGGCCACCGGCGTAGCGGTGGGCCGCGCGCTTGCCAGCCGGGGTGCCGACGCACTGATCGATGACCCGTTCGCCGAGCCATTGGTCCGCGCGGTAGGCGTGGATTTCTTCACCCGAGTGGCCAGCGGCGAATTGGATCCCGCCGAGGTCGACGACAACGCCGAGTTCGGCATGGAGCGGATGCGGGACATGATGGGGATACGCACTCGCTTTTTTGACGACTTCTTCATCGAGGCGGCGAACACCGGTATCCGCCAGGCGGTAATCCTGGCATCGGGCTTGGATGCCCGCGCCTACCGGTTGGCGTGGCCGTCCGGGACAACGGTGTACGAGGTCGACCAACCGCAGGTCATCGAGTTCAAAACCGTCACGCTGAACCGGTTGGGCGCCCCGCCCACCGCTGACCGCCGGACGGTGGCCGTCGATCTGCGCCACGACTGGCCCACCGCGCTGCGCGGAGCCGGGCTGGACACCACCAAACCGACGGCGTGGAGTGCCGAAGGTCTGCTGCCATTCCTGCCGCCAGAGGCCCAAGACGCGCTGCTGGACAACATCACCCTGCTCAGCGCGCCAGGCAGCCGGTTGGCGACCGAGAACCTGCCCGACGCAAACCGGTCGGTGCCGATGATGGCCGAGCGGATGCGGGAGGCCACCGATCGCTGGCGTGAACACGGCTTCGATGTGGAGATGACCGACCTGTGGTATGCGGGCGACCGCCACGACGTGGTCGACTATCTCAACGCCCACGGCTGGGCAGCCACCGCCACCAATGCCATGGAATTATTTGCCGCTCACGGGTTTTCAATGCAGCGCGGTGACGACGACGGGGAAGCGACGTTCGGCTCGCTCGGCTACGTCACCGCGATCCGGACCTAGGCGCGGCGCGGCCCCCCCGCACGGCCGAGCTCCGTGGTGTCGAACGCCCTGGTTAGCCATTCACTCATGGCCACGGCCAACGCCGCACGGTTCTCGCGCTTGATGATCCCGTGTCCGTCGTCGGTGAAGAGCAGGTAGCGCACGTCGCGACCGGCCTGGCGCAACGCGTCGACGATCTGCTCCGAGTCGCTGACCGGCACGTTGGTGTCGTTGGCCCCATGCACGACCAGCAACGGCGCGGTCAACGCGTCGACCCGGCGCATCGGAGATAGTCGCTCAAGTAACTCGCGGTCGTTGACCGGGTGGCCATACTCCGGATACGCGGCGTCGGCGATCCATGGTTCGGTGTGGCGATAGAACGTGCTCAGGTCACTCATCCCACAGATGCTGATGCCCGCCACGAACAAGGCGGGGTGAAAAGTCAAGGCTGCCATGGTCAGGTAGCCGCCGTATGACCAGCCCGCGCAGGCAATGCGCCTTGGGTCGGCGAGGTCGTTGTCCACGAGGAAGCGCACACAGTCAGCGACGTCGTCGATGGCCGCGAATCGTTTTTCCTTGTCGTCGGCGTGAACGAATGTCCGGCCGAAACCACCGGAGCCACGGACATTTGGCGCCAGCACGCTGATCCCGTCGTTGACCAGCTGCGAAAAAATCTCGCTGTAGCCGGGCCGGGCCTGGCCTTCCGGTCCGCCGTGCAGGTACACCACCGCGCCGCCCGTTCCGCTACCCGGCGTAGGCCGGTACAGCCACGCGGTGAGGCTCAGCCCGTCGCGTGCGGTGATCGTCTCCGGCGCCGCGGCAGAGAATCCAGGGATGACCGGACCGCGACTGGGTTCGCGGTCGATGCGTTCCCATTGACGCGAGCGGGGGTCGACCAGCTCGACGGTTCGTGGCAGCGACGGCCCTTCGACGGTCATCGCGACCATCGAGCCACCCGCGCTGATGGACAGCTCGCTTGCGACCAGACCAGGCAGCGCGATCGGCTCGGTCAGCGTGTTGTCGGTGTATTCGAGAATCTGTAACTCGCTGCGGCCCTGTAGGTTCCACAGCAATGCGATGGTGGACAGGTCGTCACTGACAGCGAACTCGTCGAGATCACAGTCCGGGCGCTCGGCTACCACAAAGTAGGTGACGCCGTCCTGCGTGGCCGTAACTTCCAGCAGCCGGGCGTGCTCGCAGCCATTGTCGCTACGGATCAGCGCTCGGACGTATCCGCGGCCGCGGCCGTCGCGCTGGGCGCCGAGCGCGCTCCCGTTAACGACGTAATTCTTGGCCGGGTAGTACAGCTTGGTCAGCTCGCCGGTCGGGCCGTAGCGGATGCGGCGCGGATGGTGGTCGTCGAGGATGACGCCGTTGGCGGTCGTAGATCCGGGATCGGATGGCAGCAAGGCGATTTCGGTCTGCCCGTGCAGCAGGATCATTTCGTGGTAGCCGCGCGGCCCGACCCGAATCAGCGACGCCCCGCCCCAGGCGTCGACTAGCCGGCCGCCGGATCGGCGGTCCAGCACGGTGCAATGGCCGTCGGCCGGATCGATCAGGCAAGACTGCCCAACTCCGTCCTCGCCGGTCAGGATCGCCGCCACCCGGGCGCCATCCCACCCGATCAGCTCAGCGGTCCCGGCCTCTTCGCCGTCGATGCGTCGGGCCATCCGGTCGTCGGGATCGGTAGTGACAACCCAGATCTGAGAGCGAGTGCCCCCCTCGGGCGCCACCTCGCACGCCAGCCAGTGACCGTCCGCGGAGTGGATGACACGAGTGACCGGGCCCTCGACGGGCAGCTCCACATCCCGCGACGAGCTTGCCCGCCGGCCGCGTAGAAAGCGCTGCACCGCGCGGGGATAGCCGCCGTCGTCGACGAGGTGAGCGAACGCCGTTGCCTCCGGGGACAGTGACGCGCCGTAGAGTGCGCGCACCTGCTGCCCCATCGCCTCAGCCCTCCATGCTCTGCAGCCACATCTCGAGCACCGCCAGTTGCCACAGCGCGTTTGAGCCCAGCGTGGTCCGTGTCTCGTTTGGTGCGGCGAGCAGGGCGTCGACGGTACCGGCGCGGTAGAGCCCGCGGGTCCGGGCGGCGTCGTTGGTCAGCGCGTCGTGCACCATGCCGAGCACCTCGCCGTGCAGATGGCGGATGCCTGGCACCGGGAAGTAGCCCTTGGTCCGGTCGATCACCTCCGATGGCAACAGCGCCCGCGACGCGTCCTTGAGCACACCCTTGCCGCCGCAGGCCAGCTTCAGCTCGGGCGGGCAGGCAGCCGCCAGCTCGACGAAGTCGTGGTCCAGGAACGGCACGCGCGCCTCCAGGCCCCACGCCATCGTCATCGTGTCGACGCGTTTAACCGGATCGTCGACAAGCATGACCTGGGTGTCCAGGCGCAGCGCGGCGTCCAGCGCGGAGTCGGCGCCGGGCGCTGCCTGATGGGCGGTCGCGAACTCGCGGCTCGCGTCGACATCAATCCCATACTCGGGGGCGAAGATTGACAGCACATCGCGGTGGCTGCGGTCGAAGAACACCTTGGCGTACGCCTCGGTGGTTTGCTCGCGGGCCACATTGGCCAGCGGTGGGTACCAGTCGTAGCCAGCCAGAATCTCGTCGGCGCCCTGTCCGGACTGCACCACCTTCACGGACTTACTGACCTCCTCCGATAGCAGGTAAAAGGCCACGCAGTCGTGGCTGACCATCGGTTCGCTCATCGCGGCAATGGTTTTCGGCACCGCGGGCAGCAGTCTTGATGAGTCGATATGGATCTTGTGGTGGTCGGTGTCGAAGGCCTTGGCGATCAAGTCGGAGTAGAAGTACTCGTCGCCGGATTCGCCGTCGGATGAATCGAAACCGATGCTGAACGTGGCCAGCCCGTGCTGACCCTGCTCGGCCAGCAGTGCCACCACGATCGAGGAGTCGATGCCGCCCGAGAGCAACACGCCGACGGGCACGTCGGCGACCATCCGGCGTTCCACGGCGGTACGCAGCGCATCCATCAGAGCGAGCTCCCAGTCGCCCTCCGACCAGGACGCCTTGGCCGGATCGCGGTGGAACTCAGGTGTCCAGTAGACGGTGTCGGTGTGTGAACCGTCGGGCTGGATCATCCGCACGGTTGCCGGCGGAAGCTTACGCACCCCGCGGTAGATCGTCAGCGGTGCCGGCACCACCGAGTGGAAAGTCATGTAGTGATGCAGCGCGTGGCGGTCCAGTTCGGTGTCGACGCCGCCGGCGTCGAGCAACGCACGCACTGTGGATGCGAAGCGCAGCCGGCCGGACGAGGCGGCCAGATATAGCGGCTTGATGCCCAGCCGGTCGCGCGCCAGCGTCACCACACCTGAGTCGTGCTCGGCTATGGCAAACGCGAACATCCCCTTGAACCGCTCGACGCAGCGGGCGCCCCATTTGTGGAACGCTTTGATCACGACCTCGCTGTCGGCGGTCGAAAAGAACCGGTATCCGGCGCCTTGAAGTTCCCTGCGCAGCCCCTGGTAGTTGTAGATGCAGCCGTTGAACACCAACGTCATCCCGAGATCGCTATCGACCATCGGCTGGGCGCCGCGGGCGGACACGTCGATGATCGACAGCCGCCGATGCCCGAGTGCCACTGGTCCGTGAGCCACCACACCGTCGGCATCCGGTCCGCGCGATGTCATTGCGCCGGTCATCCGGACGACGGCGCCGACATCCGCCGCCTGCCCATCCCAGCGGATCTCACCGCAGATACCGCACATGTCTCCTGCTTCCGTTGAGTGGAGTCTTGCCCGCTAACCTCTACCGGCGCTTGAGGCGGTGAGAATCCAGGTGTCTTTACCGCCCCCGCCGGACGACGAGTTGACGATCCGCGACCCGCGGCTGGCTACTCGCGTCAACGCCGCAGGTATGACGTGCGCCGACACCGAATCGCCCGCACCGGCCCGCAGATGGACGAACGCGCGCAGGTCGACGTGATGCGGGTATAAGCCGTCACCGTCGAAGGTGGGATGGGTGGATAGGGCGACCAACTCCTGGGCGATGAACCGCTCCGGTTGTGTGACCAGCTCAGCTCGGCGCGCCTCCAGCGCGGCATCGGAGGCTTCCGGCCCGATCAGCACGCCGCTTCCGCCCAGCCCGTCGATGGGTTTCACCACCATATCGCCGAGGTTGGCCAGCACGAAGTCGCGCTGCTCGCGCTCGGCGCAGATCCAGGTCGGCACCTGGGCCAACTTGGGGCTTTCGCCGAGGTAGTACTCGATCATCGCCGGGACGTAGGCGTAGATCGCCTTGTCGTCCGCCACTCCGTTCGCCAATGCATTGGCAATGGTGAGATTGCCGTCGGTGATCGCGCCGAGCAGCCCCGGCCGCAGCGGCGCGCCGTCGTATCCGGTGGAGGACAGCAGCATGTCCTCATCCATCCGCGCGTAGATGACGTCGATGGTTCGGACGTTTGAACCGATGTGCTGCACGAGCTTTTGGTCGCGCACCGACAGGTCCGACGGCTGCACCAAGGCAACGCCCATTTCCTCGGACAAAAAGGTGTGTTCGAACCAGGCGGAGTCTTCCCAGCCGGCCGATAGCAGCACCACCGTGGGGTCGTCACTGGCGTGCGTCGGCGCTGCTGCACGTAGCGTTTCCAGCAGCATCTGCGGTCCCCGGCCGGCGTTCTCGGTCGCGGCGGGCGGTTGCAACTCCGGAACGTGCTTGCTCAGCAACCGGTGGTTGACGATCGCGTACGCCGTGCCCGACGGCACGCGCAGATTGTCTTCGAGCACCATCCAGCGACCGGCGCGGTCGCAGACGACGTCGGTGCCGCTGATGTGCGCGCGCACTGTGTTGCCGGCCAGGCGGCCCGTCGAGCGGAAGCCGGGGGCCCGGTCGAGGGCCTGCACGCCGAGGATGCCGTCGGCGACGATCGCCTGCTCGGAGTAGATGTCGCGGAGGAACGCGTCCAGCGCACGGGCCCGTTGAGCCAGGCCTTCGGACAACTGCGCCCACTCGTCGGCGGTCACCATGCGCGGCACCAGATCGAGGGGGAACAGCTGGGCGCGGCTCTGACCGGTAACGCGGAAGGTGATCTTGTCGGCGCGCTGCTCCTGCTCGATGCCTGCTTCCCGGGCCCGTAGCTGCGCCACCCCGAGGGCGGCAATGATGTCGAGGACGCTCCGATAGTGCAGCCGTGGCCGACCGTCGGCGTCGACAGCTTCGTCATAAGTGATATCCAGGTTGCCACGGACGCCGCCTACCGCATCGCCGCCGGGTTGGTAGCCGAACAGCAGGGTCGGGTCGTCGTCGACCGTGGTCGCGGTGGCGGGCAGGCGGCCGGCGGTCTCGGCGATCAGCTGATCGACCACGTCGGTAAGACGCCCGCGGCGGCGCAGTGCCCGCCGTTGCCGAGCCGACGACGTGCCCGCGATCAGTGCTTGGCGGCTCAACTCGCTGACGGTATCCCAGTCACCGCTGTCTTCCAGTTGCGGGCGCAACGAGTCGACCAGCTCGGTGACCACCTCGGCCGCCGGACGGCTGGCCGGAGCGCTGACGTCTACCAGGTCGCCCTCCAACCCCGACCGGGCGGCGCGCCACAGCGCGGCCCGCCCCAATGCCGGGGACAGGATCGTCGCAGGGGTGCCGGCCCGCGCGGCCTCGGCCTCGCGCTCGACCAGGGCCCGGAAAAGCCCGGCGATCAGCACGATGGTGTCCACTGACGGGCAGCTGTCGCACAGCCGCAGCTCCAACGTCGGCGCCGAGTTCGACGGTCGGACGTCGAAGTAGACCATCCCGGCGTCGGTGATTACTCCGCTGGCCACCAGGTCGTTAACCAGCTGGTCGTATTCTTCGGCCGATTGCACCGGGGCGGCCAGCCCGGTCGTCGGCCAGCGCTGCCAGATCAGCGTGCGCATACTCGAGTAGCCGGTGTCTGAGCCGTCCGCGGCAAACGGCGAGCTCGCCGACAGCGCGAGCAGAATGGGCAGATACGCGGCCACCCGGTGGGCGACCGCCACCGCTTGGTCGCGGTCTGCGACACCGACATGCACCTGGGTGCCGCAGATCAGCTGCTCGCGCGCCAGCAGTTGGTAGTCGGCAAGCATTTGCCGGTAGCGCGCGGTCTTGGTGACCTGCATTTCGGCCGGCACCGACAGCGGGACGGCGCCCGCGGCGACCACCCCGATGCCCAGTTCGGCGGCGGTTTCGACCAAGACCAGGCGGTGGCGGACAAGTTCATCGCGCAGCCCCTCGAGCGAATCGACCACCCGGGTGTTCGTTTCGACGACGCAGCGCTGCAGCTCGGCGACGTATTCCTCGGTCAGCTCGGCCAGCAGTTCGGGTGCGCGCGCCGTCAGTCGCCTTGTCTTCAGGTCGACAAGGTGGAACTCCTCTTCGGCGCCTAGCGTTCTCGGCGACACACGTCGCATTCCGCCAACGGTATGGGCACGCAATTACCTCCGCGTTAAGCGCTCATCGGCGTCCATTGCAAGGCAGACTGGGCCGACGATGGCAGACAACGGCTTCGCCGCAACTCCGTCAGGCTGATACCTCACGGGAGCGGCCTCGTCGCAACATGGCCTTGAGTTTCGCCGGACTCAACTGTCTGCCGTCTTTGGTACGGGTCATCGGGTAGAAGCAGAGGCCGATGAGGATCGAGGTGAAGTGCCCGATCGCGGTGAAGTTCAGCTCGACGCGGTCCATCGTGATCAATGGGAAACCAAAGATGATGAACAGAACCCCGAGATAACCCCAGCGCCACGGTCGCGCAATGTGATAGGCCAGCACGGCCATCACGCCGACGAGGAAATAGCTGACGCCAATGTCGCGAGCCAACACCAGTCTTTCCGACGCATGGTGTTCCTCAATCACGAAGTAGAGCACGCCTTCACTGATATAGGTGGAAAGAATGTGGGCGCTCAATCCCACAGTGAGCCAGCGCAGCTGGCCCAGCCAGTGTTCGGCCGGCGCGAGGAACAACGTGAACAGCAGCAGGTACGGCTCCCAGTTCTTGCCGTCGATCCACAGCAGGCTGGAAAACAGCACATCAAGCGGGTCCGTTCCCAACCCGTGAATGTTGGTGGAACGGTGCAGCAACACTGCATGCAACTGCTTGCCGGTGAGTTGGTTCTGGATGATCGTGGTGATCATCAGTACTAGCAGCCAGCCGTACGTCAACGGCGCACCGGTGACAAAATGCCAGACCGCGAGCCCCATGCTGCGCAGGCGTGTTGACACCGACGCATTCGCCACGGTGTCAACTTTTGCATGCTTGGCGTTGCGCCGTACAACTTCGGCTAACAGCGCCGGCTAAGCGTCAGCTACTCGATGGTGACCCGGCCGGGTTCGTCGGCTTGTCGACCTCAGGTCTCAGATGCCGCCACCAGCAGAAGATGTATAGCGCCATCGAGACCACCAACACGACGAGCACCCAGAGCACGATTGTGATGTCGATCCAGCCTCCGAATGGCGGCGAGCCGGGAAGCGCGTTCCTCAGCGGTACCACCGCAAAGAGCATTGCCGCATACCAGGTTGTCATCGGCGGCTGAAACTTTCGTCGGTCCCGCACCGTCTGGATCGCAACGAACAGGCCCAGGCCGGCAATCGCGATGAGAACACCGACGATGACGATGCCGAATGACGCTGCGCTGAGCGACCGCTGCAAAGTCACTCGGTACGGACCAACCCCGTTGCTTTTGCTGGCGGCGACCTGCCAACCGGCAAGATGGTTGATGAATGTCACCGGCACGCGTTCGGGCACGGTCCCAGCGCCGTGCATGAGTTCGATCTCGATCGGCCCCGAATGGTAGTGATCGAAGGGCCACTCTTCGATCTCACCTGCGATGGTCAGCGGAACGGGGAAAACACCGGGAAGCATGCCCTTTGTCCAGGTGCGGCGGGTAGGCGTTGCTACCGATCTGACTCTAAGACTGAGGTCTTCGTTGAGATGATGGTCTACCGGATCCAACATGGAAGATGCGGGTGAGAGCGTCAGATTTGCGACGAGCACGCTGTAGTTCGCCTGAATTTCTTCCACATCCATCGTCACCGTGGTTTGGTCGCCGGCAGCCGGGACGTCAGGCTGCGAGTGGGCCGCACCGCTGTGGGCATACAGCGCAACCGACGCGACGTACATCCCGACGACAACCACGACGAGACCTAGGATGCCGAATCGCATCACCGCCGTCCGCATGCTTCCTCCCATTTTGACATGGCCACCCAGCCACTTACCGCAGGAAATACTTTCCCACGGGGAATGTAGTTCAACGACTGCGTGCCCGCGACCACACACGGGCCGCAGCGGCACTGCCTATTCCACGGTGACGGACTTGGCGAGGTTTCTCGGCTTGTCGACGTCGTAGCCGCGGGCTTGCGCTACCGAAGCCGCGAACACCTGCAGCGGGATGGTGGACAGAAGTGGCTGCAGAAGCGTTGACACGGAAGGGATTTCGATCAAGTGATCGGCATAGGGACGCACGGTGTCGTCGCCTTCTTCGGCGATCACGATGGTGACCGCGCCGCGGGCCTGGACCTCGCGGATATTGGACAGCAGCTTGCCGTGCAGCACGGCCGACCCTTTGGGCGAGGGCATGACGACGATGACCGGCAGGCCGTCTTCGATCAACGCGATCGGGCCGTGCTTGAGCTCGCCGGCGGCGAAGCCCTCGGCGTGCATGTAGGCCAATTCCTTGAGTTTCAGCGCACCTTCCAGTGCCACCGGGTAGCCGACATGGCGACCCAAAAACAGCACCGTCGAGGACTGGGCGAATTGATACGCCAGGGCGGCCACCGGCTTGATCCCGGCGATCACCCGGGCGACCAGGTCCGGCATCGCCTCGAGCTCCCGGTATTCGCGCTGGACCTCGTCGGGGTACTTGGTGCCGCGGGCCTGCGCCAACGCCAGCCCGAGCAGGTAGTTGGCGGTGATCTGGGCCAGGAACGTCTTCGTTGAGGCCACGCCGATCTCCGGGCCGGCGCGGGTGTACAGCACCGCGTCGCATTCGCGCGGGATCTGCGAGCCGTTGGTGTTGCAGATGGCCAGGACCTTGGCTTTCTGCTCCTTGGCGTGCCGGACCGCTTCCAGCGTGTCCGCGGTTTCACCGGACTGTGAGATGGCGACCACCAGGGTGCTGCGGTCCAGCACGGGATCCCGGTACCGGAACTCGCTGGCCAGCTCCACTTCCACCGGCAGCCGGGTCCAGTGCTCGATCGCGTATTTCGCAAGCAGGCCGGAGTGGTATGCGGTGCCGCAGGCCACCACGAATACCTTGTCGATCTCGCGAAGTTCCTGATCGCTCAATCGCTGTTCGTCCAGAACGATCCGGCCGTTGACGAAATGCCCCAGGAGCGTGTCGGCCACCGCGGCGGGCTGCTCGGCGATCTCCTTGAGCATGAAGTACTCGTAGCCGCCCTTTTCGGCGGCGGCCAGGTCCCAGTCGATATGAAACTCGCGAAATTCGACATCGTCATTGCCGTCGAAATCGGTGATGCGGTAGCCGTCCGCGGTGATCACCACGGCCTGGTCCTGGCCGAGTTCGACGGCGTTGCGGGTGTGCGGGATGAACGCCGCCACGTCCGAGCCGACGAACATCTCGCCGTCGCCGATCCCAAGCACCAGCGGTGTCGATCGGCGGGCGGCGACGATGGTGCCGGGCTCGTCGGCATTGGCGAATACCAGGGTGAAGTGGCCCTCTAGCCGGCGCAGCACTGCCAGCACCGAAGCGGCGAAATCGCCGGCCGTATCGCCCTGACGGTATGCCTGCGCAACGAGGTGCACCGCAACCTCGGTGTCTGTGTCGCTGGCAAACTCGACGCCGTGCGCCTCCAGTTCGTGGCGCAGGTTTGCGTAGTTCTCGATGATGCCGTTGTGGACGACGGCGATCCTGCCGGCGGCGTCGCTGTGGGGGTGCGCATTGCGGTCGGTGGGACGTCCGTGGGTGGCCCAGCGGGTGTGACCCAGCCCGGTGGTGCCGGTCAGCGACGCCGGCGGCATTTCGGCCACCGCCTCCTCCAGGTTGGCCAGCCGGCCGGCGCGACGGCGCACGGTGAGTGTGCCATTGGCGCCTGTGCCGTCGACCAATGCGATTCCCGACGAGTCGTAGCCGCGGTACTCCATCCGGCGCAGCGCGTCCATGACGACCGTGCAGGCAGGCTGCTGCCCGACGTAGCCGACAATTCCGCACATTCTGACCAGGGTAGTGCAGCCATCCCGGCAGGGACGCCCGCACGGGGCCGGCCAGCGCCTTGGCGGCGGACGGTCGCCGTCCCCGGGCCGGGGCCCCGACCGCCCGGATCCAATTCAATTCATACCATCTTCATAAACGGTGGAAACGTTTTTCACCTGATGTATTTGTGCCGTTTTCATTAGCTTCATCGCCCCAGCGAGCCATCCCCTTAGACTCGGAATATCGGCTAGGGCTGGCAACAACCGAAGCCAGCGGAAAGGACGACGTTCTTGACGCCCGCCTGATCACGACTTCACCAGGTTTTGAAGCAAAAGTTGCAGGCAAATAACACTACTACCAGCTATTTTCCTGTACGGATATCGCCGCAAAACCGCACCTAATTCTTTCGCAATCTGCTTATTCCATAGACATCAATGCCGATAGTCCAGCTACCTGATAACCCCCATTTGGCAACCTGCCATTAATTCTACCGAAGCCAATATTCGCGAACGCGTAAACGGCCGGGTAGGTCAAAGTCAATAGATGTTAACCGGAAATTTCACAGCGGGTCACATCGAAAACTTCTGATCCGCCCGCCCACGCCCCAACTTCGAGGAGAGAATCATGACTGCAGTTCTGTACGACGACGTGGTAGCCATGGCGCCCGCGCCGAGGCTGACGTTGGAGCCGGCGCCCAACCGGACGCCGAAGCGGCGTCACCGCCAGCCGATCGGTGGCGGCGACCCAATGGTCGACGCGGCCGCCCGATTGTTGAGCATTCCGCTGCGCCACATGTACGCGGTGCTCTGGCGGGTGGGCGCGATAGAGGTCAGGGTCTAACGGAACACCGAGCAACGTTCGGACTTCCTGGCACGCCGCTGCGATGCGCTAACGTCGACGGGTGGCCCGCATCCGCAAGCTCGTCGCAGCCCTCAGCCGCCATGGTCCACATCGAGTCTTGCGTGGTGACCTGGCCTTCGCCGGTTTGCCAGGGGTGGTCTACACCCCGGAATCCGGGCTGAATCTGCCCGGCGTGGCGTTCGGTCACGACTGGCTCACCGGTACCGCTCGCTACTCGCGGTTGCTCGAGCATCTGGCGTCGTGGGGCATCGTGGCCGGCGCTCCCGACACCCAGCGCGGACTGGCTCCTTCGGTGCTGAACTTCGCCTTCGACCTGGGCACCGCACTGGACATCGTGTCGGGTGTGCGCCTCGGACCCGGCAAGATCAGCGTCCACCCCGCCAAGCTCGGCGTGGCAGGCCACGGTTTCGGCGGCTCGGCCGCTGTGTTCGCCGCGGCCGGAATGCCCGCCAAGCCCGCAGCCGTGGCGGCGATTTTCCCGACAGTCACCAGTCCCCCGGCCGAGCAGCCGGCCGCGACGCTGAAGGTCCCGGGGTTGATCTTGACCGCGCCGGGAGATCCGAAAACGCTGATTTCCGACGCGCTGGCGCTTTACGGCGCCTGGGACACGGCAACGCTCCGCATCGTGAGCAAAGCCCACGCCGGGGGGCTGGTTGAGGGCCGCCGACTGACCAAAGTGTTCGGACTGGGCGGCCCGCACCGCCGTACGCAGCGAGCGGTCCGGGCGCTGCTGACCGGTTACCTGCTCTATGCGCTGGGCGGCGACAAGACCTATCGCGACTTCGCCGATCCGGATGTGCACCTGCCCAAGACGGACCAGGTGGACCCTGAGGCCCCACCGGTCGCCCTGGAAGAGAAGATCGTCGCGCTGCTGAAGTAACTCGCCCGGCCGCGGCGCCCCGCCGTCGTCGTGGTATCTGTCGTTGGTGCGAATCGGGATCGCTCTGGATTACTCGGGCGGCTTTCACCAAGCCGTGGACCGCGTCGTCGAACTCGAGAAGGCCGGCCTCGAAGTCGCGGTCGTGGCCGAGGCGTATTCGTTCGACGCCGTCAGCCAGCTCGGGTATTTAGCGGCCAAGACAAACACCGTCGAATTGGCCTCGGGGGTGCTTCCCATTTTTATCCGGACGCCATCGCTGCTGGCGATGACCGCCGCGGGGCTGGATTTCGTGTCCGACGGACGGTTCCGTCTGGGGATCGGCACGTCCGGACCTCAGGTGATCGAGGGGTTTCACGGCGTCGAGTTCGACGCCCCGCTCGGCCGCACCCGCGAGATCGTGGAGATCTGCCGGAAGGTGTGGCGCCGGGAACGCGTCCAATACGCCGGTAAGTACTACCAGATCCCGTTGCCCGCGGATCGCGGAACAGGTTTGGGTAAACCCCTGCAACTCATCAATCACCCCGTGCGCGAACGCATTCCGATAACGATCGCCGCGTTGGGCCCGAAGAATGTCGAACTCACCGCCGAGATCGCTGAGGGCTGGCAACCGGTCTTCTACCTTCCGGAGAAGGCCGCGTCGGTCTGGGGCGAGGCCTTGGCGGCCGGTGCCGCTAAACGAGATCCCGCACTGGGGCCGCTAGACGTCATGGTGCACGCGTCGCTGGCCATCGGCGACAATGTCGATGAGCGGCTGGCTTGGGGAAAGCCGCAGCTAGCCCTCTACATCGGCGGGATGGGCGCCAAGGGCCGCAACTTCTACCACAATCTGGCGACGCGCTATGGGTTCGGCGGGGTCGCGGACCGGATCCAGGAGCTCTACCTGTCCGGCCGCAAAAAAGAGGCCATCGATGCGGTGCCCGACGAATTGGTGCGCGGTATGTCGCTGGTGGGCCCGCGCGGATACATCGCCGAACGCCTGGCCGCCTTCGCCGAAGCCGGCGTGACAACGCTGTTGGTCAGCCCGTTGGCCGCCGACCCGGACGAATCGGTGCGTTTTGTCGAGGAAGTGCTTCAACTGCGACCGGCCTGAGGCCGTCACTGCCCTGCCTGCGGAAGCTGGTCTGCTGCGATTTCGCACGGCGTTGATCCCTCTTTCGCCGGAGGCACGCGTTCGGTCGGAGGGGCGGCAACCGGCGCGGGTGCGTCAACCGGCGCGGGAGCGTCGGCCGGTGCAGGTGCGTCGATCGACGGTGGCGACCCCTCCGCAGGCGTCGGCGCGGCGACCGGTTGAGCTTCCTCGCTCGGTTTGGCCTCTTGGGTGTCGTCGACGTCTTTGGGCTCTTCCGGCTCGTCGGGCTCAGCAGGCTCGTCAGGGGAGTTGTCGTCAGCGTGAAAGGGATCCTCGTCGAAGGGATCCCCAGTGCCCGGCTCGTCAGTAGCCGAACCGAGCAGACCACCCATCGCATCGACAATGCGGCTAGCCAGCCCGGCAAGCCCGCCAAGACCGCTCAGTCCGCCGCCCAGATCGCCCGCGGGCATGCCCGAAGCATCACCGAGCACAGTTCCCCAGTCCGGAGCCGGCGTCGCCGGGATGGTAGCGGCGGGAGCCGGCGCGGCCGGCGCCAAGGTCGGCGCCGCGGCCGCGGGCGCGACCGCTACGGGCGGTGTCGGTGTGCTCGGCGGGGCGGCTGGCTGCAACGGTTGGTAACCGGGCCCGAGATCGCCGGGAAACTCGAAGGACGCCGCCGGCGCGGCGGCCATCCTGTCGGTGACCATGTCGTAGGACGTCGCCACCCCGTCCAACGTCGAGCGCATCGTGGTCAGCCAGTCGTTGCGAATGTCCTCATTCACGTAAGGCATTACCTGCTGGCGAATTACCTCCTCGGCGCTGGGCCGGTCCCCCGCACCGGTCGTGACCGCAGCGGCGGCGGCCAACCACGCCTGCCGTTGGGCCTGCGTGCGGTCGTCGACGGCGACGGCAGTCGCGACTTTTGAGTCGACCAGATACCAGAGGTTGTCGCGCAGTGACTCGCACCGCTGCGCGGCCGCCCGAAGTTCGGTGGCCACCGAGTTTCCGGCGTCGCAATGACGCTCCAAATGCCGAACCGCGGAGTCCCCGCCCGGCCCGATCCATGCCGCGGCCACCTCGGCAATCTGGGCACGCTGCGTCCGCAACGCTTCTATCACCACCGCACCCGCGGCCCGGAGTTCCGCGCAGTCGCGATCGAGCGCGCGCAGGTCCAGACCGTCTTCGCTGTCGTACCAGTCGACGAGCTGAGAGGGGTGCGACGTCAGGTCCGGATGTTGATAGCCGAGCGCATGGCAGGCCCGCACGTAACTCTGGGTGTGCTCGACGGCGGGCCGGCCCTCCGCAAGGCGCTCGGCGACGTCTAACCGGTCGGCCACGGTCAGGCGATCCGCGCCGCGGCATACAGTTCGGCGTCGGCATAGCGGTCGGCGCTGGCCCGCAGAGCAGCGGCGATCTCGGCGGACGCTCGCGACCACTGCGACAGCTCGGCCGCCAGTCGTTGCAACTCGACCCGCAAAGCATCGCCGCGCGCGGTGTGCGCCCGGCCGGCGCTGGCCCCGCTGAAAGCCAGCCTGGCCAGGTGATCGCTTACCGCGCGGTCGATGAGTTCGGCGGCAACGGCGAACTGGTCGGCGACCCGGTACGTCGCCGGGACGTCGATCTCGGTACGGGCAACGGTGGCGGGTCGTATTCCCCTGTCGAATCTCATGCCTAATCCGACGCCACACGGTGCGTCGGGGTTCCGACAGTTATCAACCGGCGGCGCTCACCGCTTCGGCGACACGGGTAGCGACCCGTTGAGCGACATCTTTTTCGGGCGCTTCCACCATGACTCGAATCATCGGTTCAGTTCCGGAGGGGCGCAACAGGATTCGACCGGTGTCGCCCAGTTCGGCTTCGGCCTGGCCGACTGCCGTCTGCACCGAGGGCGCGGCGGCGGCGGTGGCCTTGTCGGCGACCTCGACGTTGATCAGCACCTGCGGCAATGTCTGCATCGGCGACGCCAGTGCGCAAAGAGACGAGCCGGTCTGCACTATGCGTGTCATCAATCGCAGCCCGGTGACGACGCCGTCTCCGGTGGAGCCCAATACAGGCATGACAATATGGCCGGATTGCTCGCCGCCGAGGCTGTAGTCCCCGGCCCGTAACTCCTCCAAGACGTAGCGGTCACCGACGTCGGTCGTGCGCACGGTGATGCCAGCGGAGCGCATTGCCAGGTGCAGCCCGAGGTTGCTCATCACGGTGGTCACCAGCGTGTCGGAAGCCAGTTCGCCGGCCTCTCGCATCGCCAGCGCGAGCACGACCATGATCGCGTCACCGTCGACGACGGCACCATTGGCGTCGATGGCCAGGCACCGGTCGGCATCCCCGTCGTGTGCCAGGCCAAGGTCGGCACCGTGGGCAATGACCGCTGACCGCAGCGAATCCAGGTGCGTCGAGCCACAGCCGTCGTTGATGTTGAGCCCGTTGGGTTCGGCGTTGATCGCGATGACGCGCGCGCCGGCCGCACGGTAGGCGCGCGGCGCCACCGATGACGCCGCGCCGTGGGCGCAGTCGACCACCACGGTCAGGTCGTCGAGCCGCAGTGTGCTGGCCTTGCTCAGGTGGCGCAGGTAGCGGTCCGCCGCATCCTCGGCGTCGATGACGCGGCCGATCCCGGCGCCGACCGGTCGCGATCCGGGTTGGGCCGCTACCAGCTCTTCGATCTGATCCTCGGTGTCGTCGTCCAGTTTGTGACCGCCGGGGCCGAAGATCTTGATGCCGTTGTCGGGCATCGGGTTGTGCGACGCCGAGATCATCACCCCGAAGGCGGCGTCATAAGCGCCGGTCAGGTACGCCACCGCCGGCGTCGGAAGCACCCCCACTCGAAGCGCGTCGACACCCTGACTGGTCAGCCCGGCGATCACCGCGGCCTCCAGCATTTCGCCGCTGGCCCGGGGATCGCGCCCGATCACGGCGACTCGCCGGCCCGGTGCGCCGGAACTCGCCAGGCGGCGCGCCGCGGCGGCGCCCAGCGCCAGCGCCAGCTCAGCGGTCAACTCGTGGTTGGCGACCCCACGAACACCGTCGGTGCCGAATAGTCGACCCATGCGGACAAACCTCTCACAGTTGACGTTCTGACACCTAACGTGCCCGTTCTTTTCTGACTGAAACAGGACGCGTTTGTGCGCAGACACGCCGACAACTGCGCACATCTTCTCTTTCAAGATGCAGCGTTGTGGCCGGAAAGCGATCGCTGATCAGCGCTTGCTGTACTGCGGCGCCTTGCGCGCTTTCTTCAGGCCGTACTTCTTGCGCTCGGTGGAACGCGGATCACGGGTGAGGAAGCCGGCCTTCTTCAACGCGGGCCGGTCGTGCGGCGACACCAGAATCAACGCCCGCGCGATGCCCAGACGCAGCGCACCGGCCTGACCCGAGGGGCCGCCGCCGTGCAGGAGAGCGAAGATATCGAAGCTTTCCACCCGGTCGACCGTGACCAGCGGGGCCTTGATCAGCTGCTGGTGCACCTTGTTGGGGAAGTACTCCTCCAGGCTGCGGCCGTTGAGGTCGAACTTGCCGCTGCCGGGCACCAGGCGCACCCGCACCACGGCCTCCTTGCGGCGGCCGACGGTCTGGATGGGCCGCTCGAACACGAACGACTCGGCAGGCTTGGCCGCCGGAGCCTCGGCCGGGGCTTCCGGGGTTTCCGGGGTTGCCGGGGTTTCTAAGGCTTCGGTTGTTTCGGTCACTGGGCCACCTGCTTGATCTCGAACGGAACCGGCTTCTGCGCGGCGTGGGGATGCTCCGGACCGGCGTAGACGTGAAGCTTGCGCTGGATCTGGCGGCTGAGCTTGTTCTTGGGCAACATGCCGACGATCGCCTGCTCCACCACGCGGTCGGGGTGCTTTTCCATCAGCTCGCCGATCGTGCGTGTGTGCAGGCCGCCGGGATAACCCGAGTGGCGGTAAGCCAGCTTGTCCCGCAGTTTGTCGCCGCTGAGGGCGATCTTGTCGGCGTTGATGACGATGACGAAGTCTCCGCCATCGACATTGGGGGCGAACGTCGGCTTGTGCTTGCCGCGCAGCAGGGTGGCTGCCGCAACGGCGAGTCGGCCAAGCACGACGTCCGTGGCGTCGATGACGTACCACGACCTCGTGGTGTCACCCGCCTTGGGCGCATAGGTGGGCACAGCGCTTACCTCACTATCTCTGCGAGCCTCTTCGCGAGGCTGTGGATCCCGGTGCGAGCCGGGTGCCGGTCAGGCGTCGAACGGTGGGGTTGATCTCGGCGACCGACATTGACCCGAGGCCCCGGCGTACCGCACGCCAACCGAGCAGCTTACCGATGCTTATCCCTGCAGGTCAAAATGACTGTGTGGTCCCGACGGCTCTCCTCCGCCGGGACCCACAGCGTCCCTTGGCGCGGCTGCCGCCGCGCGGTGTCCCTTGGCGCGGCTGCCGCCGCGCGGTGTCCCTTGGCGCGGCTGCCTCCGCGCGGTGTCCATTTGGCTACCGTGCCCAGACGCCGGCCGCCCGGCGGTCGGCGTTCGCCACCTCTTCCGCGCCGTCGCGTACCGCATTTCCGAGGTCGACCAGTATCTCGTTGAGCGCGGTCGCGGCCTGATGCCACTTCAGCTGCTCAACCTGGTACGCGGCCGCCGCTTGGCGGGTCCAGAGCTGCTGTAACGGGGCGATTTGTGATCTCAGCTCGTCCAGCGCGGCATTGAAACGGGCCGACGTGGTGTGGATCTCCTGGCGCACCGAGTATTCGATTTCGCCAAAGTCATAGGACAGCACGGGGTCCATCGGTGATCCTCTCGATCACAGGTTTCCGCCGGCGGCGGCGATGTGGTTCGCATGGTTTTGGCCGGCCTCCTGCAGCGTGGCCTCGTTGTGGCGAATGGTTTCGGCGATCGTGTGCAGGACGTGATAGAGCCGCAGCGACTCAGCGTTCCAACGATCAACCACCTCTTTGAACCGCGCCGCCGCGAGCCCACCCCACACCGACGGCGGCACGCTGCTCATGCGGCCGATGAATGCCTGCAGCATCGCCCGGATTTCTTCATTACGGGCGTCCGTCGTACCCGCGACCGACCGCATCAGGTCGAAGTCGGTGCTCAGTGTGCTCGGTGCAGCCATACCTAATACGACCGCGGCGGCCGTCGTCTGGTTCCACCCGATTTCGGAGCTCATTCGATCGCATGGGCCGACCGCACCGCCTGCTCGCACGCACTGCGGACGGCGTCGTCGTCGCCGGGCCGGCTCTGGCATCCGACGCTGATCCGGACCGCCCCGTCAAGCAACACCGTCCACCGCACGTGATGGCCGGCGCGCACTTCGCGGTAGGTCACCGCGGGCCGGCCGGCGCTGATTCCGGTTGGGTTGAAGTCGACAAACACCCCGGCGGGCTCAGTTTCCATCGCGTGTTTCAACCGCTCAGCGGTGCTACTGAGGGTCTCCCCGGCGACCGGCGACTGGGTGATGTGTAATGCCACTTCAGGATCTGACGGCGAGGTGACCTGTACTCGCGCCGACCCGGGTCCGGCAACCACCCGTTGCGTGGGCCAGTTCGCGGGGACCGTAAGCGCCACCCGGCCTTCAACCAGAACTGTTGTCGGCGCGGTCTCCACCTGCTTCGGGGACACCGCGCCTTGCCGGCCTGCGGTGACCACGGCGGGCGCTGCTGCGGCCACCACGATAGCGGCGGCCCCGAGTGTGCTCAGCGTCCGCGCGCGTGATCGAACACCACCGGCACATGCGGTGGAAAGCGGCTCGGACGGCTCGGCCTGGGCCGACACGGCTGACAGGGCCGACTGGGCCAGCCGAGCCAGCCGGGCGTCGTCGATGTATAAGACCGTCTGTCCGCTCCTGGGCACAGCGTCAGCAATCAATGTCGCGAGCGCCGGCGCCCCGGCCACCGTGCTCGGCGCATCGATCAGCACGACCGCCGCCACCATGCCCGCGAGAGTGTCCGCGACCTCTTCGGCGACAATTTGCGGTTCGGCCCTGCGTGGTACGGCGACGGCTTCGGCCCCTGTGCCGGCACCGGCGATCACCACCAGCCGCTCGGAGATCTCCACCACCATCGTCGCTTCCGGTTCGGCATCGGATGCCTGCGTCAGCAGCCACGATCGCGGGCGCACCAGCACGTCATCGGCCACGGTGGCTGCTGCCGCGGTCACCATGCCGACACGTGAAGGCGACCACCACGACGGATACACGAGCACCAGGCCGTTGCAGTGCGCACAGTGCACCGACCGCAGCGCGGCGCTCCACAGCAAATCGACGGCTACCGGGCGCTCGCCCACCAGCGCCACCTGATCGTCTACCGCGCCCAGCGCCGTCGCGATGATTTCAGACATCCCGCTATCGGCTGCTGGGCTTGTGCCACAACATAACCGGCGGACCGTGCCGGGCCCGGCTTCAATGAATGCGCGGTGTTTGCTCACGGCGCACTCCAGGCGACTTGGACAAGCTGTTCGTCGCCCGCGCGAGTGATCAGGACGCCACGACCCGGTGGCAACCGCGCCGGGCGCACGGAACCCAATGGTGCGCCCTCGCCCGGACGTCCGCTCATCATCAATGCCATGCAGCCGAGGTCACGCAGGCCCGCTAATAGCGGCTCGAACAGCGCGCGCTCGGCTCCACCGCTGCGCCGGGCCACGACCAGGTGCAGTCCCAAATCCGGTGCGTATGGCAAGTATTCGAGTAGGGGCGTCAGGGGGTTAGCTGCTGGGGCGGCGACCAGGTCGTAATCGTCGATCACGACGTAGATGTCCGGCCCAGACCACCAGGAGCCGGCACGCAGCTGTGTCTGGCTCGCGTCGGGAGGGGGCATCCGCCGCTGCAAGAGATCGCGGAGATCCGGCAGCAACGTACCCAGTGCGGCGGGCGACATGGCGTAGCCACCAAGATGTTCCGACTCGACGACGCCGAGGAGCGAGCGCCGAAAGTCGACGATCAACAGTTGAGCTTGCGCGGCAGTCTTCGTTCGAACGATCTCGCGGCACAAAACCCGTAGCGTGGCGGTCTTCCCGCACTCATTGTCTCCGAGGACCAGAAGATGGTCGTGGTGCTTGAAATCGATCGCCAGCGGCTGCAGTCCGCGCTCCTCGAGACCCAGGAGGATGCGCGTGCCGAGCTCGGCACCCGCTCGGCGAACGACGGTGTCGTGCTCTACGTGCTCGGGCAGCAACAGTATTGGGGGCGCAACTAGTTGACCGTGAGGGATCCCGGCAATGGGCGAAGCGATCACCATGTGCAGCCCTTCGTGGGAAAGACCCCGACCCGGTCTGTCATGGGGCACGTGCTGCGCCGCCTTGCGGTCCAGTTCTGAGTCAGCGGGATCACCCAGCCGCAACTCGATGCGAGTGCCGATCTGATCCTTTAGTGACGGTCTGATCTCGGCCCACCGCGATGCCGACAACACGACATGTACGCCGAACGAAAGTCCTTGCACCGCCAGGGCGGTGATCGACGTCTCCAGCGCTTCGAATTCGTGCCGCACGCTGGCCCAGCCGTCGACGACGAGGAACACGTCACCGAACGGATCATTGCCCGAAACCGCGCGCTTCGCCCTCAACTCACGGTACCGGGCGACCGAGTCGATGCCGAGGTCACCGAAGGTGGCCTCTCGACAGCGGACGACCGACTCGCACTCGGCGACGATCCGCCCCACGAGTCGCGGGTCGGCCCTGCCTGCGACCGCGCCCACATGTGGCAGTGCTTGTAACGACGCCAGCGCTCCGCCGCCGAAGTCCAGACAGTAGAACTGCACCTGGCCCGGATCGTGAGTGGCCGCCAGCGCGGTGATCAGCGTGCGCAGCGCCGTCGACTTGCCCGATTGGGGTGCACCGACAACCGCCGCATTGCCTGCGGCTCCGGATAAATCGACCATCAAAGGCGTCCTGCGCTGCTCGAACGGGCGGTCGACAATGCCGATGGGAGCTGTCAGGCCGGCCGACGCGGATACGGCAGCATCGCGTAGCAGGGTGTGCAGTGCCGGTGCCGACCCGAGCGGGGGGAGCCAGACTTGATGTGCCGGCGGTCCGTGTCCGGACAGCCGGTTCAGGACCTCGCGCAGGACCGTACGTGCGGGCGGATCGACCGTCTCGACCGCCTGGGTAATTGGCCCGGCCGCAACAGCGCTGAACACCCGCACTGAAGGCGTTGCCACGGCCGGCCCGCAACGCGGCACGTAGGACTGCACTGGTCCCGAAACGAATGCGGCCTGAAACCGAACCAACTCACTGCCGCTGGTACGCAGGAAACCCGCGCCTGGCGTACTCGGCAGTTGGTATGCGTCGAGTGTTCCCAGAACCGTGCGTGATTCGCCGGCAGACAGAGTCTTCAGGCACACCCGATAAGACAGATGGGCCTCCAGTCCCCGCAGTCGGCCCTCGTCGAGCCGCTGGCTGGCCAGGAGCAGGTGCATACCCAGCGACCGGCCGAGCCGGCCGATGGCGACAAACATGTCGGCGAAATCGGGATGCTGGCTCAGCATTTCGGAAAACTCGTCGACGATGATGAACAAGGTGGGCAGGGCGGTCAAGGGGGCACCGGCCCGGCGCGCATGTTCGTATGCCGCGACGCTGACGCAGCCGGCTGTGCGCAGCCGCTGTTGGCGGCGGTTCATCTCGCCGCCCAGCGCTTCTCGCATCCGGGCCACCAACGGTGCTTCGTCGGACAGGTTTGTGATTACCGCGGCCACGTGCGGAGCGCTGGCGAAATCGAGAAACGTTGCGCCCCCTTTGAAATCGATGAGCAGCAGATTGAGCACTTCGGGAGAATTCCGCGCCATCATGCCGAGCGCGATGGTGCGCAGCAGCTCCGACTTGCCCGACCCAGTGGCACCTACGCAGAGCCCGTGCGGGCCCATACCGTTTTCGGCGGGCTCTTTGATATCCAGTTCGAGCGGTGAACCGTCGACCGTGGTTCCGATGGGAACGCAGAGTCGGTCGTCGTAGTCTTGACTGCGCCACAGCCTGATCGGATCGAAATGGGCCACATCACCCAGCCCGACCAGGGTTGGCCAACCCGGGCCCCCCTCGTCCGGAGGCACGCCGACGCGGTACCTGGCGAGCCGGCGGGCACATATCAGCGCGTCTATGGGATCCATCCGGTCGGGACACCGCAACGCTTGAGCTTCGCCGGACTGGCTGAGCGTCAATGGCGCACCGTGGCAGCCGCTTACGACCTGGACAACGGTTGCGCCCGCGATCTCGTCGGCGCCCTCGTCCAGATCGGCGACCACCACCGCGTGCGGCAGTCGTGCACCAGCCAGCGCATGCTGTGCCTCCGCCGGGCTCGCATACACCATGCGCACGGATCCCACCGCATCGGCGGCGGCCGGATGCTGATTGTGCGGCAACCATTTCAGCCAATCCCAATGAGCGCGATTCCGGTCGCTGACAGCGCCAACGATCAGCAACTGGTCCGGAGGGTGCAGGACGGCCAATTGGCAGATCATTGCGCGAAGTAGGCCGCGCGCCAAGGTCACATCCCCGTCGATCGTCATGATCGCAATTCCGCGCAGGCCAAGGGCGATCGGCGCGTCTGCGATTGTCGAATGTGTGTGGATGAAGCGACGTAAGGCGGCGGCGGTGACCGGATCCGAAAGCGCCGAGGATGGGGTCTGCGGGGCCACCAAACGGGTGGCAAGCGGCTGAGTTCCAACGCCGACCCGGACGAGGCAGAAGTCGGGGTCGGCCGCTCGCCGCTCCCACATTCGCGGGCCGCCGATCAACGTCCACAGCGAATCGGGTTCCGGATGACTCCAATTCAGTGACAAACACTGTGCTGCTGCGGTTTCCGAGACAATTTCACGCAGCCGACTCAGGTATCCGAGGTAGCCGACGCGGTCGGCGTCGATACCGCCACCCTGTCGGCGTGCGCCCCCGGTCAGTGTCACCACCGTCGACACCAGCATCATCATCGGGAATACCAGGAACATCGGGCTGCGGGTCACGGTCGACCCCGAGACGAAGGCCGCCGCCATGACGCCCATACTCGCCACCGACATCACAACCGGCAGCAGGCGTGGCAGCAGGCTGGGTGACGTCGGCGACGGTAAATCGGGCGGCGCCTCAACCATGATGTCCGAAGTCGGCACCGCCGGCGGCAGCCGCCGCACCACAGGCACGAAATCCTGAGTCATCTCGTCCCCTCCCAGTTCGGGGACAGTAAGCAGCGCAGCAATCGACGACAAGTCACCTGTGGACAGCCGGATATCCGGGGATCGAAAACTGGCTATCGTCCCGGTAATCCGACTGAAGGGGTCACCGTTGCCTGCATCCGATCCGGGGCTGCGCCGTGTGTCAGTTCATTCCGGCACTGCCGTCGTCGACTTGGCCCTGCCGACCGCGGTTCCCGTGGCCACTCTGATTCCGTCGATAGTCGACATCCTGAAAGTCCGCGAGCCCAACAATGACCTACATGCCAAGCGCTACCAGTTGTCACTGCCGGGCGCGTCCGCTCTGGATTCGTCGATGACGTTGGCGCAAAACGGTATCGGAGATGGCGCTGTTCTGGTACTGAGCCAGTCCCCGAGCCCGCTGCCGGCTCCCCGTTACGACGATGTGGCAGAGGCCGTTTCGGCCACGCTCTTCGCAGCGGCCCAGCCTGGGAGCCAGGCCCGTCACCGGCACGCGACCCGACTCACGGGCGCAGTGGCGGCAAGCTGCCTGACCGGCATCGGAGTGCTGACGCTGATTCGGAACACCTTCAGCGGCAGCGCTCCCCGGGACCTCGGCACCACTGCCGGCGTTGCGGCATTAGCCGGATTCGTGGCCCTGATATTTGCGGTGATTGCACACCGGGCCTATCGAGATCCGATCGCAGGACTGGCGCTGAGCGTGATCGCCACCGCATTCGCCGCGGTTGCCGGTTTTCTGGCAGTGCCCGGCGCCCCCGGTCTCCCGCATGTATTGCTGGCTGCGACGGCGGCAGCCGCCGTCTCGGTATTGGCGATGCGGGCATCGGGCTGCGGGCTTATCGCATTGACCGCAGTGTCGTGGGTCGCGATGGTCGTCGCGGTGGCCGCGCTGGTGGTCGTCATCACCGCCGCCCCACTGCACGCAATCGGCTCGGTGTCCGCGCTGGCATCCCTCGGTCTGCTCGGGGTAGCGGCGCGGGTGTCGATCGTGCTGGCGGGGTTATCGCCGGAACTGCCACCGACACCCGACGTGGACGACATCGAGCCAAGCGGGGCCTCTTTGTCGGCGAAAGCGATCCGTGCTGACAACTGGTTGGCCAGACTGCTCACCGCATTCTCGTCGTCAGCCGCCGTCGGCGCCGTCGTTACCGTGCTTGCCGGAGCCCCACGCCTGTCCTGCAGCGCTTTTGGCGCCGTCACCGGCGCGCTGCTGCTGCTGCGCTCTCGTTCCACTGACAGGAGAAGGACGCTGGTGTTTATCATCAGCGGAATCCTCATCACTGGAACGACTTTCGCTGTCACCGCCTTACGTACGCCGGTGCACGGGCCATGGATTGCCGCGGCGACAGCAATGCTGACCGCCGCAGCGATGTGCTTCTGCTTCGTCGCTCCGGCGGTGTCGCTTTCACCCGTCGTACGCCGAAGCGTCGAGCTGCTGGAGGGTCTGGCACTGGTCGCGATGGTTCCGCTGACCTGCTGGATATGTGGCGTCTATGGCGCCGTTCGGGGATTCAATCTCAGGTGAAAACGTCACGGGTCGCGCGCCTGCTGGCGGTATCGGCGCTGACGGCGCTGTGCCAGCTTGGAACACCGTCGGCGCAAGGTGTTTCGCCCCCGGAGGTCGACGACAGGTGGCTGCCCAAGCCGGCATTGCCGGCGCCACCGTGGCCGACCGTGCAACGGGAGGTTTGCACGACGGTGACGGCGGCCTCGGGACCAGGCCGTAACCACCTCACAGACCTCGTCGACATGTCGCGGGTCTGGCAGCTCACCCGCGGTGCGGGACAACGGGTCGCCGTCATCGACACCGGCGTTTCGCGGCACCCTCGGCTGCCCGATGTGGTGCCCGGCGGTGACTATGTGTCCACCGGTGACGGAACCCAGGATTGCGACGCACACGGCACCCTGGTCGCCGGAATTATCGCTGCGGCATCGGATTCCAAAGCCGATAGCTTCAGCGGGGTGGCGCCCGAAGCCACCTTGATCAGCATCCGCCAGTCCAGCACGAAGTTCGCTCCCGCCAGCGACCGGTCCCGCGCCGGTGTGGGTGACGTCGACACCATGGCGAAAGCCGTCCGGACGGCCGCCGATCTCGGCGCATCGGTGATCAACATTTCGTCGGTTGCGTGCGTTCCTGTCGCGTCGGCGCTCGACGACCGGGCGCTGGGCGCCGCGCTGGCCTACGCCGTCGACGTCAAAAACGCCGTCATCGTGGCCGCGGCGGGTAATACCGGCGGCGCCGCGCAGTGTCCGCCTCAGCGGTCGGAAGCCACCTGGGGCACCATCACGGTCGCGGTCAGTCCGGCCTGGTACGACGACTACGTGCTGACGGTCGGCTCGGTGAACGCCGAAGGGACGCCCTCGGCATTCACTCTTGCCGGACCCTGGGTGGATGTCGCGGCGCCCGGCGAGGCGGTGACTTCGCTCGGTTCGGAACCAGTATCCGGGACCAGTTATGCCGCGCCCATGGTCAGCGGGCTAGCCGCGCTGATCCGGGCCCGGTTCCCGGCGTTGACCGCGCGGCAGGTGATGCAGCGCATCGAGTCGACAGCGCATCACCCACCCGCCGGATGGGATACGCTCGTCGGCAACGGCACCATCGATGCCCTGTCCGCGGTCAGCACCGACGCGAGTCCGCCCCAAACCACCTCCACACCGGCACCAGCGCCGGTGCCGATCAGCACACCGCCGCCGACCAAACCGCCGAACCCGCACGCCCGGGACACCGCGTTGCGCGGCGCCGCAATCTGCCTTATCGCGCTGACGGTGGCCGTGGCCACCGGTGCGGCCAGGGGTAGGCTACGGCGTTCCCACAACAGCGTCCCGGGCGATTGACGCGTTCTGTCTGCTCAGTTCCGGTCCGGCCGGCAGGGCTGCCAAGACCGGCCACGGCGCCGGGTCGGCCGCCGCAAGACCGAGGTCATGTGCCGCATTGTCGTCGTGGATTGCGAACCGCACTCCGGTGTCGGTGACCAGGTATCGCGTACCCACCCCTCCATCGCCCCGCACATAGATGCTCCGGCCCGGCGGCAGGTACACGGCGTCCAGCGCAGAACCGTGGCCGTCGGCTTGCGACAACGTCACCGGCATCTGACCGGCCGGCACCGGCAGCCGGCTCCCGGCCAGGAACTCGACGTCGGATTGGCCGGATTGTGCAGGCGCCCACATGACGCACAAGGTGCTGCCACCGACCGACAGTGTTGGCGCCCGGTCGGGGAAGCTGGCCACGGGCAGCGCGTTGACGATCGGGACGGCGCGGATCGCATCGGGTGCCACCGTGATGGCGTTGGCCGTGCCCTGCGAGTTGCTGAAACGCAGCAGATCCGCGGCCACCCGGCCGATGCGCTGGACTCCGGCGGCCAGTACCGCGTAATACTCGTCACCATCGGCACGTGTGATACGCAGCACACTGCCGACCGGAAACCCGGGCAGCCCGAGCGCCTTGTCCCCCGCGCCGTGAATCCGTGGAGCCGTGATCGGCGGCGCCTCGGGCACGGCGTTCAGCAACGACTGCGAGACAAGCCGCGGTGCGCCACCTTCAAGCCTGAGCGCACGCGAAACCGCGGCGTCGGCAAGATCCACCACAGCCCGCTGTCCGTGGTAAAGCAGATAGGCCGGCGAACCCGATGCGGGGGCGACCAGGATAGCTTGCTCGGAAGTCAGGCGATGGATCGACGAGTCCTCCGTGCGGCCGAGGACGACCGTTGTTGCGCCCGTGCCGTCGGTATCGCAGATCGTCCAGGCCGATTCATCTGCTGACAGCGGCTTCCCAAGAGACTGCGGCGCACCCGGAATACCCAGCAGCGGACCACGTTTGGTGCGGCGCAAATCAGATTCGGGCACCGGCTGCGGGTTGGCGGCCGTCGCCGCGATCAACCGCGCCGACGCCAAGTTCAGCACCGGGTGCCAGATATCGCCCACCCGCACGTACAGCGCTCCGGATTCTTCACCCATCACGATCTGCGCGCGATCCAGCGACGTCTGCGGGCGCAGCAAAGCAAGAAGCGCACATCCCGCCACCGCGATGGCCGCCAGCACGCACCCGATCGTCAGCGACACCGTCTGCGCACGCATGCGGCCGCTGGCTGCGTGAACATCCCCGCTCAGCAACGCGCACTCGAGGCGACGCAGCAGAAATCGGTAGCCGCTGACGTGCAGCCACGTTGTCGGCTGGCGGCGCACTGAACGGTCCAAAATCCCCCCGGGAAATTTGTCGAATCCGTATTCCAGCTCACGTTAAGCCCCACGTCGACGGGGCTGCGCAGGTCTATCCACAAGTCACAAAAGTTTCGTTCCGCCTGGATAGGGGTAAAATTCGGGCGTGAATTCTCACCGCATACGTAGCCCTCGGGTGGGCAGCGCGCGGTCAGCAGGTCGCTGGGTCGGCCTGGGCGCGGCTGCACTGGTCACCGCCACCGGCCTGCTCGTCAGCCCAAGCGCGGCTCCGCCCGCCTCCGCAGATGACTGCCCGGACGTCGAAGTTATCTTCGCCCGGGGCACCAACGAGCCACCCGGCATGGGCCGGGTCGGCGACGCCTTCGTCGACTCGCTGCGCCAGCAGACCGGCGGCATGAACATCGACACCTACGGGGTGAACTACGCCGCCAGCAAGCTGCAGCTGCACGGCGGTGACGGCGCCAACGACGTGATCAATCGCGTAAAACAGGCGGTGGCCAAATGCCCGAACACCAAGATCGTGTTGGGCGGCTACTCGCAGGGCGCGTCGGTGATGGACATCGTGGCCGGCGTTCCCATCGGCGGCATCAACTGGGGCTCGTCGTTACCGCCGCAGTACGCCAGCAACATCGCGGCGGTCGCCACCTTCGGCGACGTGGCCGACCGCGCCGGCGGATCGCTGCCGACCCAGAGCGCGATGTTGGGGTCCAAGGCGATCGACCTGTGCAACCCCAACGACCCGATCTGTCACGCGGGCCAGGGCAACGAGTGGAGCGGGCACACCGAGGGCTATGTCCCCGTGTACACCACCCAGGCGGCCGCTTTCGTTGCGTCCAAGCTGCTGGCGGGCTCCGGCCAGCAGGTGCCCGGATTTGGGCCGCAAACGCCCGCGTACGCGCCGCAGGCGCCCGGCCCGCAGACGCCCGGGTCCAGCCCGTCGATACACGGATCCGTCCCAGCGCCGAACACGCCGTCCCCGCAAACCGGACTGGTCTCAGCGGTTCACTGACGCACTGTCAATAAGCCCGTAACATCGCGTCGTGCGGCTTGTCGCGATGTACCCGGGCGCGCAACGTTTCGTGAGCTTTGCGGCCGCCGCGTTCCTCACGGCGGCCGCGTTGTTGCTCGCACTCCCGCTGGCACCCCGGGCCTGGGCGTCTTGCCCGGACGTTGAGGTGGTGTTCGCCCGGGGAACCGACGAGCCGCCCGGTGTCGGGCGGGTTGGCGGCGCCTTCATCGGCTCGCTGCGCCAGCAGACGGGGAGAAATGTTGGCGCATACGGAGTCAACTACCCGGCCAGCAAAGCCTTTCTGGCCGCCGCGGACGGCGCCAATGACGCCAGCAACCACGTCCAGCAAATGGCCAACGACTGCCCCGACACCAAGCTGGTACTCGGCGGGTACTCGCAGGGTGCCGCCGTCATCGACATCCTCACCGCTGCACCGGTACCCGGCCTCGGCTTCACTCAGCCATTACCGGCCGGTACGGCCGATCACGTCGCCGCGGTGGCCCTCTTCGGAAATCCGTCCGGCCGCGCGGGCGGGCTGATGGGCGCACTGAGCCCGAACTTCGCAGGCAAGACCATCGACCTGTGCAAAGAGGGCGACCCCGTCTGCTCGGGCGGCAACCAGTGGAGCGCGCACACCGGCTACGTTCCCGGGTTGACCAACCAGGCCGCGAATTTCGTTGCGGGAAAGATCTAGCGCGAGCGCACGGTGATCAGCTGGCGACGTCGGCTTTCCCGTTAATATCGGGTCATGAGGCTTCGCCTGGCAAAGCGTTTGGCCGGTCTCGCGGCCGCCACGTTGCTCGCCGCGTCGTTGGTGATTGCCCCGGCAGCTTTTCCGGCAGCGGCGCTTCCGGCCGCATCGGCGGCATGCCCGGGTGCCGAAGTGGTTTTCGCTCGGGGTCGTGAGGAACCACCCGGCGTCGGCTTCGTCGGCGGCGCGTTCGTCAGTGCGCTGCAATCCAAGGTGCATATGCCCGTCGGGTCCTACGGGGTGAACTATCCCGCTGACGTCGACCCCGCGAAGGGTGCCACCGATATGAGCGCTCACGTTCAATCCATGGCGAGAAGTTGCCCTAACACCCGCGAGGTGCTCGGCGGCTATTCGCTGGGTGCCGTAGCGGCCGACCTGGTGATCGCGCAGACCAAACCGGGATTCGGCTTCACCAACCCCCTGCCGCCGGGCATCGATCAGCACGTCGCAGCGGTCGCGTTGTTCGGTAACGGCACCCGCCGCATTCTCGGCCCGGTTCCCGATTTCAGCCCCGCCTTCGCCGGTAAGACCATCGAGGAGTGCGCGAGCGGCGACCCGATATGTTCGGGAGGTAACGCGCAATGGTCGTCGCATCTGCAACCCGCGTACATCAACTCGGGGTTGGTGGATCAGGCCGCCAGCTTCGTCGCCGGCAAGCTGTAACCGGCGAATGCATTGACTACGCGGATCAACTCAGTCACGCGAGCGGAGATCCCGGGTGATCAGGTTACGTGTGGCCAGTTGGTCATCGGGTGGGTAGTCGACGCCGATCAGTGTCAACCCATGCGCCGGCGCGGCAGCGAAGTCGCTGGATCTGTCTGTGGCGGTGAGTAACTCACGGCACCATGAGACCGGGCGCCGGTGTTCGCCGGCGGCCAGCAGTGCCCCGATCAGTGACCGCACCATCGACCAGCAGAACGCATCGGCGGTGATGTGCGCGCTGATCAAATCGCCGTCCCGCGACCACTCCAACCGCTGTAGGTCGCGGATGGTGGTGGCATTGTCGCGATGACGGCAGAACGCCGCAAAATCGTGCAACCCCAGCAGGTCTCGGGATGCGGCGGCCATCGCCTCCAGGTCCAGGGCCCGCGGCCAGGCAGTGACATAGCGCGCCTGCTGCGGCTGGACACCGTAGGGCGCGGTCGACAACCTGTACACGTAATGACGCCGCAGCGCCGAAAATCGCGCGTCGAAACCCGCTGGGGCACGCGCGATACCGAGAACCCGGACATCGTTGGGCAGAAACCGGCCGAGGCGACGCACCAGCGGCAAAAATTCCGGATCGCCGTCGCGCGCTGAGCGCGGATACGCATTCGGCAATGCGGCCAGCGGCACATCGACATGAGCCACCTGCCCGGTGGCGTGGACTCCCGCGTCTGTGCGCCCAGCCGCACGCAGCCGCACCGGCGTGCGAAAGACAGTCGTCAGAGCCTCATCGAGAATTCCGGCGACAGTACGCTGGCCGGCCTGGGCTGCCAAGCCTGCGAAAGCGGTTCCGTCGTAGGCGATGTCAAGCCGCAGACGGACGTCCTCGCTAATCCTCGGTGGCCCCTTCGGGCTCGTCGGCGGCCTTATCGGCGGGCTGAGCCTCGGTAGCCTCGGCCTCGGTAGCCTCAGTCTCGGTAGCCTCAGCCTCGGGGGGCTCGGCGACCTCCTCGGCCGTCGGACCCACCGCGGCGTCAGGCTCGACCGCCGCCTGCGGTGCCGCCGCTGCTGCCGCGGGTGCCTTCTTCGAAGCCTTCACCCGACGTGCCCGATCGGCCTCCGACGTCACCGTCTTCTCCCGCACCAGTTCGATCACGGCCATCGGAGCGTTGTCGCCCTTGCGCGCCTCGACCTTGATGATGCGGGTGTATCCGCCGTTGCGGTCGGCGAAAAACGGCCCGATCTCGGCAAACAAGGCATGCACCACGTCCTTGTCGCGGATCTTCTTCATGACCTCTCGACGGTTGTGCAGCGTGCCCTTTTTCGCGTGCGTGATCAGCTTCTCCGCGTACGGCCGCAGCGCACGCGCCTTCGGCTCGGTCGTCTTGATCCGACCGTGCTCGAACAGCGACGTGGCCAGGTTGGCCAGAAGGGCCTTCTGGTGCGAAGACGACCCGCCGAGGCGAGGGCCCTTGGTGGGCTTGGGCATTGCTGACGCTCCTGTCTAGATGTTCAAAGGCCTTAGAGCTGTTCGGTCTCGGCGTAGTCCTGGTCGT
The DNA here is from genome assembly GCA_963784665.1 of uncultured Actinomycetota bacterium. GTDB lineage: Bacteria > Actinomycetota > Actinomycetes > Mycobacteriales > Mycobacteriaceae > Mycobacterium. The sequence goes on along the minus strand of CAWASA010000004.1, from coordinate 436,613 downwards.
CGTAGGCGCCCTCGGTGGACCAGGTACCGGTGGCGACGTCGTAGCCGGCGACCTGCGACGGGTCGAAGCTGGGCGGGCTGTCCTTGAGCGACAGTCCCAGCTGGTGCAGCTTGACCTTCACCTCGTCGATGGACTTCTGACCGAAGTTGCGGATGTCGAGCAGGTCGGACTCGGTGCGCGACACCAGCTCGCCGACGGTGTGGACACCCTCACGCTTGAGGCAGTTGTAGGACCTCACGGTCAGGTCCAGGTCGTCGATCGGCAGCGCGAACGACGCGATGTGGTCGGCTTCCGCCGGCGACGGCCCGATCTCGATGCCCTCGGCCTCGACGTTGAGTTCGCGTGCCAGGCCGAACAATTCGACCAGCGTCTTACCCGCCGATGCCAGCGCGTCGCGGGGGGTGATCGAACTCTTGGTCTCCACGTCCAGGATCAGCTTGTCGAAGTCGGTACGCTGCTCGACCCGGGTGGCATCCACCTTGTAGGTCACCTTGAGCACCGGCGAGTAGATGGAATCGACTGGGATACGTCCGATTTCAGCGCCAGAGGCCCGGTTCTGCACCGCCGGGACGTAGCCGCGGCCACGCTCGACGACGAGCTCGACCTCGAGCTTGCCCTTGTCGTTCAGCGTCGCGATGTGCATGTCAGGGTTGTGCACCGTGACACCGGCGGGCGGCACGATGTCACCGGCGGTGACCTCACCGGGACCTTGCTTGCGCAGGTACATGGTGACCGGTTCGTCCTCCTCCGAGGACACGACCAGGCCCTTGAGGTTCAGGATGATCGCGGTGACATCTTCCTTGATTCCGGGCACGGTGGTGAACTCGTGCAGCACGCCATCGATGCGAATGCTGGTGACAGCCGCGCCGGGAATCGACGACAACAGCGTGCGACGCAGCGAATTGCCTAGGGTGTAACCGAATCCCGGCTCCAGCGGTTCGATGACGAACTGGGACCGGTCGTCGGTGAGGACTTCCTCGGACAGAGTGGGTCGCTGAGAGATCAGCATGGTGTTTCTTCTTCTCCTTCTCGGCACCCGCTATTTGATGCCGTTAAGTGATCCGCCGCTGCGGCCGCAGTAGCGGAAGACTGCGCCTACTTCGAGTAGAACTCGACGATCAGCTGCTCAGTGAGGGGCACGTCGATCTGCTTCCGCTCGGGCAACTGGTGAATCAGGATGCGCTGACGCTCCCCCACGACCTGCAGCCAGCTCGGAATAGGGCGGTCACCGGCCGTTTCCCGCGCGATCTGGAACGGCACCGTGTTCAGCGAGTTGTCCCGAACATCGATGATGTCGTACTGCGATACCCGGTAGCTGGGGACGTTGACGTGCACGCCATTGACGCTGAAGTGCCCGTGGCTGACGAGCTGGCGGGCCATCCGGCGGGTACGGGCTATCCCGGCGCGGTAAACCACGTTGTCCAGCCGACTTTCCAGGATCCTCAGCAGTTCCTCACCGGTCTTGCCGGGCTGCCGCACGGCCTCTTCGTAGTAGCGGCGGAACTGCTTTTCCATCACGCCGTAGGTGAAGCGGGCCTTCTGCTTCTCCTGCAGCTGCAGCAGATATTCGCTTTCCTTGATCCGCGCGCGGCCGTGCTGGCCGGGCGGGTAGGGACGCTTCTCGAAGGCCTGGTCGCCACCGACGAGGTCGGTGCGCAGCCGGCGCGATTTGCGGGTGATGGGTCCGGTGTAACGAGCCATGGATTGCTTCTCCTCCTAGACCCTGCGTCGCTTGGGCGGACGGCAGCCGTTATGCGGCTGGGGGGTGACATCAGAGATCGCGCCAACCTCCAGGCCCGCGGCCTGCAGCGAGCGAATCGCAGTCTCCCGGCCCGAGCCCGGGCCCTTCACGAACACGTCGACCTTGCGCACCCCGTGCTCCTGGGCCTTGCGTGCGGCGTTCTCGGCCGCCAGCTGGGCGGCGAACGGCGTCGATTTCCGCGAGCCCTTGAAACCGACGTGTCCGGACGACGCCCAGGCGATGACATTGCCCTGCGGGTCGGTGATGCTCACGATCGTGTTGTTGAAGGTGCTCTTGATGTGTGCGGCGCCGTGCGGGATGTTCTTCTTCTCCCGCCTGCGGGTCTTCTGTCCCTTCTTGGGAGCCGCCGCGCTTGCCTTCTTCGGTGGCATGGGTTACCTGGCCTTCTTCTTGCCCGCGATGGTGCGCTTGGGGCCCTTGCGGGTCCGCGCATTGGTCTTTGTCCGCTGGCCGCGCACCGGCAGCCCGCGGCGGTGGCGCAGACCCTGGTAGCAGCCGATCTCGATCTTGCGGCGGATGTCGGCCTGCACCTCGCGGCGCAGGTCACCCTCCACCTTCAGGCTGGCTTCGATGTAGTCACGCAAGTGGGTGAGCTGGTCGTCGGTGAGATCCCTGGTGCGCAGGTTGCGATCGATGCCGGTAGCGGCCAGGATCTCGTTCGACCGGGTCCGGCCGATGCCGTAGATATAGGTCAGGGCGATCTCCATCCGCTTATCGCGCGGCAGATCGACGCCGACTAGTCGAGCCATAGGTGGCGTTTCCTCTTTCTAGGCGGAGGTCTGATCCCAGCCCGTTCCCACTTTGTGGGGCCCGGCCTCCGTCCGGGCGTGGATGAGCTGGCCCATCTCTATAGATGCCAGCCGCTCACTGGTGCTGGGAGGTCTGCATTCAGTTGTTACGTGCCGCTCGCCGGCTGGGGGCTGACTAGCCCTGCCTCTGCTTGTGGCGTGGATCTGAGCAGATCACCATGACCCGCCCATGCCGACGGATCACCCTGCACTTGTCACAGATTGGCTTGACGCTCGGGTTCACCTTCACGGCTGTTTCGATCCTGTTCTGTCTACTCGTCGGTCGTGTGGTTCGGGCTTCTCGTTACTTGTACCGGTACACGATGCGGCCCCGGGACAGGTCGTAGGGAGACAACTCCACCACCACCCGGTCCTCGGGCAGGATGCGGATGTAGTGCTGCCGCATCTTGCCGCTGATGTGGGCAAGCACCTTGTGGCCGTTCTCCAGCTCAATGCGGAACATCGCATTGGGCAGGGGCTCGACCACGCGGCCCTCGACCTCGATGGCGCCGTCCTTTTTGGCCATAACTTCTCAGAAATCCTCGTCGTTTAGTTTCGTTCTCGGCTGCGCCCGATCGGCGCCGCATTTACACCGACCTTGGAACGTGAGCCGGTGACAGGAAATTCCTAGGGACTGGGCACGCAAAAAGTCGGCGCGAATGACGCACCGTTGGTCCACAATACCTGGTTATTGGGCCCTGGCCAAAATCGCTATGAGAGGAATCGGGCCTGCCCCCTCGACCCGCCACAGGGCCTCTGACAAGCGCATACTTAAGGCCGATGACACGCCCCGATGCGCAGCCGCGCAAACCCGTGATGGTGACCGTCGACGACGACCCAGCGGTATCGCGCGCGGTGGCCCGGGACCTACGCCGCCACTACGGCGAAGACCACCGGATAGTCCGGGCGGAATCGGCTCCCGAGGGCCTGGAAACCCTCAAACAACTCAAACTACGGGGCGAAACGGTCGCGATGCTGATCGCCGACTACCGGATGCCGCAGATGACGGGTATCGATTTCCTCGAGCAGGCGATGGACCTGTACCCAGCCGCGCGACGGATCCTGCTGACGGCCTACGCCGACACCCACGCCGCCATCGACGCGATCAACGTCGTCGACCTTGACCATTACCTGCTCAAGCCGTGGGATCCACCAGAAGAGAAGCTCTATCCCGTCATCGACGCGCTGCTGGAGGCCTGGCGGCGGGCGCCGGAACACCCCATCCCACACACCAAGGTGATCGGGCACCGCTGGTCGGCACGGTCCTGGCAGGTCCGCGACTTCCTGGCCCGCAACGGGCTCTACTACACCTGGTTCATGGCCGACGAGCCCGCCGGCGAGCGGCTGCTGCAGGCCGCCGGCGAGGACGGCATGCGGCTTCCCGTCGTCGTCACCGAACGCGGAGACACCCTCGTCGAACCCACCGACGCTCTACTGGCCGACACGTTGGGATTGACCACCACACCGTCGCACGAGTTCTACGACCTGGTCGTCATCGGTGGTGGGCCTGCGGGGCTGGCCGCGGCCGTCTACGGCGCCTCCGAGGGCCTGCGCACCGTGCTCATCGAACGCACGGCAACCGGCGGCCAGGCCGGCCAGAGCTCGCGAATCGAGAATTACCTGGGCTTTCCGGACGGCGTGTCGGGCAGTCAGCTGGCCCAACGCGCGCGCAAGCAAGCGGAAAAGTTCGGTGCCGAACTCATCACCGCCCGCACGGCCACCGCGCTGGAAATCAACGGATGCGCACGCACCGTGCGTTTCGCCGACGGCGGCTCCATCGACGCGCATGCCGTCATCCTGGCCACCGGGGTGGCCTACCGCCAACTGACCGCAGAAGGGTGCGCCGAGTTGACCGGCCGCGGTGTCTACTACGGGGCGGCCACCTCCATCTCGTCGGAGTGCAAAGACGAAGAGGTGTACGTGATCGGCGGGGCCAATTCAGCCGGCCAAGCCGCCATGCACCTGTCCCGCGAGGCGAAATCGGTGACCATCGTCGTGCGCGCCGCATCGCTGACGGCGTCGATGTCGTATTACCTCATCCAGCAGATCGAGCAGAACCCGAAGATCACCGTTCGCACCTGCACCGAAGTGCACCGGGCAACGGGAACCGACCACCTCGAGAAGCTGAGCCTCGTCGACAACAGGACCGGCGCGACCGAGGAAGTCAGCTGCGGCCGGATGTTCATATTCATCGGGGCCGCACCGCGCACCGAGTGGCTGGACGGAGTGCTCGCCCGCGACGAGCACGGCTTCATCCTCACCGGCCCGGATCTGCGAAATGTGTGCGGCTGGACCTTGGATCGTCCACCCCACCACCTGGAAACCAGCGTGCCGGGCGTGTTCGTCGCCGGCGATGTGCGGTCGGCGTCCGCCAAACGGGTCGCGGCAGCAGTCGGTGAGGGATCGATGGCCGTGATGCTGGTCCACCGCTACCTGGCGGAGTCTTGATGGAAGTCCGAGTGGAGTCTTGGGCATGACCTCCTCGCGGCCCTGTGAGCCCGACGAGCTGCGCACCCTGTTCCTATTCGAGGCGCTCACCGACGAGCAGCTCGCAGTGTTGTGCGCCAATGGGCGCATCGAGCACTACCAACCCGGCCCAATCTGCGTCGAGGGCGAGCCGGCGACCTGTTTCTACGTCCTTATCGAAGGGGAGCTCGTGATGTCCAAGCTCTCCGGCGGTCAAGACATCGAAACCAACCGGACCTCGCAGCGCGGCGTGTATTGCGGCGCCTGGCAGGCGTTCACCGGCGAGCAGCAGCAGGCCTACAGCACCTCGGTACACGTCACCAAGCCGTCACGGTTCTTCGTGATGGACGCACCCACGTTCGCCCGTTTCATGCAGGACCAGTTTCCGATGGCAGTCCACCTGCTCGACGGGATCGCGGTCGGCACCGAGCGCACTCGCCGGATCATCGACAATCGGGAGAAGCTGCTGGCTTTGGGCCAGTTGTCGGCCGGGCTGACCCACCAGTTGAACAATCCCGCGGCCGCCACCGCGCGAGCCGCCGCCGAACTGCGCAACCGGGTTGCCGGAATGCGGCAAAAGCTTGCGATGCTCGCCGACGGCACCGTCAGCTCCGAGGCGTTGCGCGCCTTGGTGCGGCTGCAAGAAGAGGTCGCCGAGCACGTCGCCAAGTCGACCTTTTACCAACCGGGGCGGGACATGAACGCGATAGAGACCGCTGACCGCGAGGACGCCGTCGGCGAGTGGCTGGAGGATCACGGCATCGAGGGCGGATGGGACATCGCGCCAACGTTCGTCGAAGGTGGTATCGATACCGATTGGTTGGAGCGAATTTCCGCTGCTGCCGAGGACCTCGACGCGTCGACATCGTTGGAAAAGGCGATCCGTTGGCTGGCCTACACCATCGAAAGCGAGCTGCTGATCAACCAGATATCGGAAGCGAGCAAACGGATTTCGGCGTTGGTCGCCGATGCCAAACAGTATTCCCAGATGGACCGCGCCCCGTTCCAGGTCGCCGATGTGCACGAACTGCTGCGCAGCACGCTGGTGATGTTCGCCGACCGGCTCGGCAAGGACTCGGGCAAGGACGCCGGCAAAAGCTCCGTAGCCATCACGGTGGTCAAGGACTTCGACCAATCGCTTCCCGAAATCCCTTGCTACCCAGGCGATCTCAACCAGGTATGGACAAATATCATCGACAACGCGATCGCCGCCATGCGCGATGAGGGCGGCACGTTGACCGTCCGCACCTGCAGGGAAGGCGAGAAGATGGCCCGGGTCGAGATCCGCGACACCGGCCCGGGAATCCCCGACGGGGTGCGCGAGCGCATTTTCGAGCCCTTCTTCACCACCAAACCGTTCGGGGAAGGCACCGGCCTCGGACTGGATCTGGCGTGGAACATCGTCGTCAAAAAGCATCGAGGGGATTTGCGCGTGGAATCGGTGCCCGGCGATACGCGGTTCATCGTGCTACTGCCGCTCGAGGTGCCGCCCGCCGTGGATGTAACTCTTCCGGAATAGGCATCACCACACCGCCGGTTCCACACACCATGACCGATGCAACCAGCAAACCCAATCTAGGCCGGTTCGGATCGTTCGGACGCGGCGTCACGCCCCAACAAGCCAAAGAAATCGAGTCCCTGGGCTACGGGGCCGTCTGGGTCGGAGGATCTCCGCCCGCCGAACTGGCCTGGGTCGAACCCCTCCTCGAAGCGACGACCACACTGCAGGTGGCCACCGGAATCGTCAACATCTGGACGGCACCCGCCAAACCGGTCGCCGAATCATTCCACCGCATCGACAAGGCTTACCCGGGCCGATTCTTGCTGGGTATCGGCGTCGGCCATCCCGAGGCGCACAGCGAATACCGTAAGCCCTACGACGCGCTGGTGGAGTACCTCGACAGGCTCGACGACTACGGCGTGCCTGCCCACCGACGCGTGGTGGCAGCGCTGGGCCCGCGCGTGCTGAAGCTGTCCGCAGACCGCAGCGCCGGAGCGCATCCCTACCTGACCACACCGGAGCACACCGCGCAGGCCCGCGAACTGGTCGGCCCGTCGGCGTTCCTGGCGCCCGAACACAAAGTGGTACTGACCACGGACGCCGAGAAGGCCCGATCGGTGGGCCGCAAGAGCGCTCGATATCTATTTCAATCTGGCCAATTACCGCAACAACTGGAAGCGGCTGGGCTTTTCCGACGAGGAAGTCACCCGCCCGGGCAGCGACCGCCTGGTCGACGCGGTGGTGGCTTACGGCACACCGGAACAGATCGCGGCGCGGCTAAAAGAGCACCTCGACGCCGGTGCCGACCATGTGCCCGTGCAGGTCCTCACCAAGGATGAAAACCTGGTCTCGGCGCTCGCCGAACTGGCGGGGCCGCTGGGACTAACTCAGTCTTGAGCTAGCAGACGCAGAGGGGGACCTGGATGACCGAGGCGGTTGCACTGAAACCCGACCTGGGACGGTTTGGGGTATGGCTGCCCACCCGCTCAATCACGCCCGAACTGGCCGCGAAGATCGAATCGCTCGGGTACGGCGCAGTCTGGATCGGCGGATCACCGGACGCGGAACTGGCCTGGGTCGACCCCGCCCTGGCGCAGACCACCTCGTTGCAGCTGGCCACCGGGATCGTCAATATCTGGTCCGCGCCGGCACCGGCGGTCGTCGAGTCCTATAAACGCATCGAAAACGCCTATCCGGGAAGGTTTTTGCTGGGCATCGGAGTAGGTCACTCCGAGCACACCCAGCAATATGCCAAGCCCTATGACGCTCTGGTCTCCTACCTCGATGAGCTGGACGCCGCTGTGGTGCCCAAGAGCCGTCGCGTGCTCGCGGCGCTGGGTCCCAAAGTGTTGCGGCTGGCAGCGGAACGCTCCGCCGGCGCCCACCCGTATCTGACGACGCCCGAACACACGGCCAAGGCGCGCGATTTGGTCGGGAAGTCAGTGTTCCTGGCACCGGAGCACAAAGTGGTGCTCACCACCGATCCCGCCGAAGCCCGTGCTATCGGCCGCAGGTACGCCAACTTCTACCTCGACCTGAGCAACTATGTGAATAATTGGCTGCGTCTGGGATTCACCCAGGACGACGTGCGCAAGCCGGGCAGCGACAAGCTGATCGATGCGGTGGTGGCATACGGCACTCCCGACGCCATCGCGCAACGCCTCGATGAGCATGTGGAGGCCGGTGCCGACCACGTGGCTGTCCAGGTGCTGGACCGGGCGCGCGACGAGGAGATACTACGCGTACTGGGCGAACTGGCAGGACCACTCGGGCTCAGCCGTTAGGGTTTGAACATGCGGTTATTGGTCACCGGCGGCGCCGGCTTCATTGGCGCCAATTTCGTGCACAGCACCGTACGTGAGCACCCTGAAGACTCGGTGACGGTGCTCGACGCGTTGACCTACGCTGGGCGGCGCGAATCGCTGGCCGACGTCGAAGACGTCATCAGGCTGGTGGTGGGCGACATCACCGACGCCGAGCTGGTTTCCCGGCTGGTCGCCGAGTCCGATGCGGTCGTGCATTTCGCCGCGGAAAGCCACGTGGACAACGCGCTGGACGACCCCAAGCCATTTCTGCATACCAACGTGGTCGGGACGTTCACCATCCTGGAAGCGGTGCGACGCCACGGTGTGCGGCTGCACCACATTTCGACCGACGAGGTCTACGGCGACTTGGAGCTCGGCGATCCCGTGCGGTTCACCGAATCGACGCCCTATAACCCGTCGAGTCCGTACTCGGCGACCAAAGCCGGCGCCGACATGCTGGTCCGGGCCTGGGTGCGGTCGTACGGGGTGCGCGCGACGATCTCCAATTGCTCCAACAACTATGGGCCGTATCAGCACATCGAGAAATTCATCCCGCGCCAGATCACCAACGTGCTCACCGGCCGGCGGGCCAAGTTGTACGGCAGCGGCGCCAACGTCCGCGACTGGATCCACGTCGATGACCACAACAGCGCGGTACGGCGCATCCTCGAAAAGGGCCGAATTGGACAGACCTACCTGATCAGCTCCGAAGGTGAGCGCGACAACCTGAGCGTGCTGCGCACACTGCTGAAGATGATGGGTCGCGAACCCGACGACTTCGACCACGTGATCGACCGAGTTGGCCACGATTTACGGTACGCAATAGACCCGTCGATGCTCTACGACGAACTGTGTTGGGCCCCAAAGCATACTGACTTCGAAGAGGGTTTGCGCGCCACCATCGAATGGTATCGCGCCAACGAATCATGGTGGCGTCCGTTGAAGGACGTTGCGGAGGCCCGCTACGAGGAACGTGGTCAGTGAATTGAAAGTTCGCGAACTCGACATCCCCGGCGCCTGGGAGATCACCCCTGCCATCCATGGGGACTCGCGCGGCCTGTTCTTCGAATGGCTCACGGACGGCGGGTTCACCGCTTTCGCCGGTCATCGCCTAGACGTCCGGCAAGCCAACTGCTCGGTATCATCGGCCGGCGTGTTGCGTGGCCTGCACTTCGCCCAGCTGCCACCGAGCCAGGCCAAGTATGTGACCTGCGTGTCCGGCTCGGTGTTCGATGTCGTAGTCGATATTCGTTTGGGCTCACCGACATTCGGCCAGTGGGATTCAGTTCTGCTCGACGACTCCGACCACAGGACGATCTACATATCCGAAGGTCTGGCACACGGATTCCTAGCGCTGCAAGATAATTCGACGGTGATGTATTTGTGCTCGGCGGAATACAACCCGGAGCGCGAGCACACCATTTGCGCGACCGACCCGGCCTTGGCAATCGATTGGCCACTGGTTAACGGCGCTGCCCCCAGCTTGTCGGCACGCGATGCCGCCGCTCCCAGCTTCGATGAGGTGCGCGCGTCCGGCCTCCTGCCCACCTGGGACGAGACGCAGCGGTTCATTAGCGGTATGCGCAGCAATTAAGCCGACCCCGCAGGCGTCGGGTACCGCCTGGTCGCGGCCGCTAAAACACCCACCCACAGCAGCACGGTCAGCACTTCAGCACCCACGCTTATTGCCGCGTGCGGTGCGGGATCCCAACCCCGCTCAGAAAACCCGAAAAGCCCGACCGTCCTCGACAGAGTGAATGCGACCAGCGAGCCACCCGCTACCCCGGCGGCGGCCCAGCGAAGCCATCCGGGGCCGCCTACCAGGATCAGCAGAGCCACGGCGAACGAGACACTGGCCTGAATCAGGAAACCGGTGCCGATGGTCGGGATGTAGTGATAGCCATGGACATACAGGTAGGCATGGCTGGCGGCGCTGGCGGCCAAAGACGCGGCTAGGCCGATCCGAAGTAAGAAAGTCATTGCAGCCTCTGCTCTTTCAGCGCCAGGGCAGTCTCGCCTTTGGTGTAACTCACTTCCCGGATGCCCAGCGCGTCGCGGAGCTTGCCGGCCGGCAGTGTGACCGGCTTGGGCGCCGGCCCGTCGCCGGGATGGGGCAGCGGGTAGGCGGTTGTTGTCCCGCTGTAGAAAGTCACGTTGCCTTCCGTTTTGGAAAACAGTTGATGGACATGCCCGTTGAGGCAGGTAACCGAAGAAAACCGGCGCAGGTAACTGAGCGCCTGGGTGGCATCATCGGTGCCCCAGCCCCAGTCCGGGTACATCGCGAACAAGGGAATGTGGCTGAACACGATGATGGGGGTATCACTCGACAGCCGCGCGACGTCCTTCTCAACGAACTCCAATTGATCGACACCCAGATGCCCAAGCTGGCGCAGGTTCAAGGTGTTGACCAGTGCAATCACGTGAGCGCCGGCGATGTCAAAGCTGTACCACCCGTCACCAACCGACCCCGCGCCGAAGGCGTTTCGGTACTTCTGCCCCGCATCGTCGACCGAGTCGTGCTCCCCCGGCACGGTGAACACGTGCGGCGTCTTCAGACCTTTCGTCATCTGCTTCACCTGGTCGAACTGATCGGGACTGGACAGGTGCGTGAGGTCGCCGGTGTGGATGACGAAATCCGTTGTGTAACCGAGGTTGTTGATCTGATCGATCGCGTGGCCGAAGGTGCCGGAGACGTCCGGATTGGGTGCACCGGTGAAGCCGATGTGGCTATCGCTGACTTGGGCGAATCGCAAGGTGGGCTGGGCGGGCGTGCGCTCGGCTGCCGCGGCTCCGGCGAGATGTGAGATGACCTCGCCGCCCGCCAAACTGAATCCGACCGCTGCTCCGAACCAGGCCGTGTGGCGGATGAGCTGGCGGCGGCTCATCGTGTTCGAGTCGCGGCTCATCCCGTCACCACCACGGTCCCGTGCATCATCGGGTGAATGGAGCAGATGTAGTCGAATCTTCCAGCGGTGGAGAAGATGTGCGAGAAGGTGGCGCCAGTCCCCATCCCGGGCGAGTGAAACGACCCGTCGCTCGCCGCCACTGTGTGGGGCTCTTCGTCACGATTGGTCCAGGTGACGGTGGTGCCCGCGCTGACGGTCAGCGTCGCGGGGGCAAAGGCGAAGCCGTCGATGTTGACTTGGTTGCCGCTGGCCGGGGGTGCGGTTGACAACGCCGAGCCGGTGCTGGTATCCGATCCGAAGGTCACCGACGGATGGGCGTCGGGCCGCGAGGCCGAACAACCGGCCAGCAACAGCACACTCGCGCCCAACAGGGCAACCTGACGTTTTCGAGGCATGGTGATAGACACGCCAAGAGATACGACTATGGGTTACACCGCTATGCCGTTTGGTCGGGTCGCGGCGGCGCGAATACCTCGATGACTCCATTGACCTCGCGAACCATCAACGTGGGCAGAGGCTTTGGAGCGATCGGCAGTTGATGAGTGAGCACCTCACCGGAGGGAGCGAACGACGTTGAGTGGCATGGGCAGCGCAACCTGTCGTCGGGCGCGTCGAACCACAGCCGGCACCCTTGATGGGTGCACACTCCGGAGACGGCTTGGGGCTTACCGTCGACGCGGCGGACGAATCCGCTGATGGAGCCGAGATCGAAAGGATGCATGCGTCCGTCCGGCACGTCCGAGCTTGTCGCGACCCGCTGCCAGCTTCCGGTGTTGGGCGTGAGCTCTCCGGCTGCAATATCAGAGGCAGGAACTTCGGCGGATTGGCCGGCGATCACGGCTCGATCGATGGAAACCGCGGCAACCGCAGCGGCCGCGGCGGCCGATGTGCCGACGATGACCTGACGGCGTGTGCTGCTGTGCTTCGGCGCCGCTTCCGGTGTAGGCCCGGACACCTGCTCCGCGAGACGACGGTGCAGGTCGGTGAGGAATTCCTGGCGCGGGGCCTGGTCGCCTTGCCGAGCCGCGCGCAGCTCGATCGCCGTGCGAATCTGCGCCGCTTCGAAGTCGTCGGGCACAAACGGCCTAGGTCGGCGACCGCGCAGCAGATCATCGACGTAGCGCCGTAACCCGCGCGCGTTCATGACCGGCCCCCATCGTTGACCTGCGCTGCCAGCCGCAGAGCGCGGTGTTGGAGCACTTTGGCGTTTGCGACGCTGATCCCAAGCTCGGCGGCTGACTCCTTGATCGAATTACCTTGCAAGAAACGCAATTCCAAGATCTGCCGATAGCGGTCAGGCAGACTGTCGAGAACCTGGGCGACACGCTGCGGCGCGGTGCTGATCGCTTCCTCGCTATCCGGTGGTTGTTCGATGTCCTCGATCGAGGTTATCTCCCGACCCAAAGTCTCGCGCCAATGCGCGGCCAGCACGGTTCGAGCCGTGGCCCGCAGGTACGCGCGCACTTCGCCGACGCTCGCAGTCAGGCGCAACGGCCGCAGCGCGGCGAGAAAGACTTCCGCGGTGAGGTCTTCTGCGTCGGCCCGGTTACCGACACGAGCAAACAGCGTCCGGTACACCCAGGTCGCGTTGTCCTGGTACACAGCTTCCCAGTCGGTGTAGCCACTGTCAGGGACCGCGGGCACCGCGCGCAGGAGTCGCGGGCCGACGGGATCGTTTCGTGCCGCCACATGCCTCCTTCACCCGATCAATACCGGCTCGGGTTACACCCGGGGGTCACGGCGCGGCAAGCGAGGCTTGGTCACTTAACAGCTCGTCGAGTTTCGTCGCGGACGCCGACAGCGCCGACTTGGTCATACCCAGTACGCGGTCGCGCAGCCGTGGCTTGCCCAATGCCGGCGCCAGCAGATGGCCGATCAGATGACCGAAAAGGTCCAGGCGTGCTCCGAAGAGCCAGGCGGTCAAGTCCGGGTCGTCGAACCAGCGCAGCTGGTTGCGGTAGTCGGCCAGGGTATTGCGCACCCAGTCCAGGTCGGTGTCGGGATGCTCCACTGGTGCGCAGAGTGGGTTCTTCACTGTGTCATCGGGATAGCTGGCTTCGACATGGGCGATGAGTGCAGCGCTGAACACTTGCTGGCATCCGCGCACGCTTTGCAGCGTGATGCGCCCGGTATCGAAAACGTCTGTAGCAGGCATCTTTTCGGCTCCATCGGCGGTACAGTCGACGTAGACCGTTGGGGCGTCGATGGTTACGTCGCCACCTTCGAGCACCAGCTGGTCGGATTCGATACGTTGCAGGTGCCCCATACGCACCACGTCGGTGATCCGGCCGAGCTGCTCCAGTTCGGCGCCGGTGACGGTCGCGCAGCGGTACATGGTGGGCCGAATCCGCGGATTAATCCTGAGCAGGACACCGGCATTCTCAAGCCGCGCGAACAGGTCTTCAATCGACGCCGCTTCCCTGATGGCCAGCAGCTGCGCAGTGAAGTTGGCTTTGATCCGGTCGGCGAACTGGGGCCCGGGCTGGATCGTCGCGCGATCCAGTAGCCAGGAATCACGGGGCATGATCCAAGTCAGCCGATCCGGCGCGACGCCTTGGCTCAGCAGCCACAGGCAGGTGTCGATACCCGTCTTGCCGGCCCCGACGATGACGTAGCGCCCCTGCGCGGCGAGCCTGGGCAGGTCGTTCGGCGGCACGCAGGCGACTCCGGGGGCGACCCCATAAGGCGGCGGGCGCATAGCGGGCACCGTGACGCGCATGTAGGTGGCGTCGACGATGCGGCGCGTTACGTTGACGGTGTAGTCGTCGCCCGCGAGCGTGGTAAAGCGGCCACCGCCGCGGTATTCGCTCATCGGGAAGTAGCTGACCCGACCGGTCGGCAAGAGCTGCTGGCGCATGATGTGGTCGTAGTACTCGCAGACCTCCCCGGCGGTCGCCAATTCGTAAAGGCCTTGGTTCCAACCGACTTGGTCGATGGTGTTGCTGCCGAGGTTTAGCGAGTTGACACCGTAGAACGCCGAAGGCTGATGCAGCCGCACGAAAGGGTAGGCCATGGTCCAGTGCCCACCCGGCTGATGGTTGCGGTCGACCAGCACCACGCGTGCGTCCGTCTCAGACACCAGTGTGTCGATGAACGCCATGCCCATGGCGCCCGCGCCTACCACCAGGTAGTCGGCCTCGATGGGGTGCATACGGGTGTCGAGGCTAGCTTGATCAGTTCTCGGTAGCGTCGCTTCCGCCTGATACCCCTGGTATGTACGGAGGAAGGCCCTCCGTGTACCACCCCACCGGCTGGTTGCGCCACTCTTCGGGAAAGTCGGGCAGCGTGAAGTCGTTCTGGTATGCCGAGCACCCCACACTGCGGCCGATATCTAGTGCAACATCGGCTAGTTTGCTCAGCTCCACTCCGGTGCCCATTGGCATGATGTGGATGACGCAGTTACCGACTATCGCGGTCACAGTGGCCAGGTAATTGAGCACGAAGACGTATTCGCCGGGCCGCTCGCCGGCGATTTCGTTGGCCTCCGGGTTCGGGGTCCGCAGATCCAGGCCGGGCGCGCACTCTTCCCGCATCATGTAGCGCACACCATCGGCTCGCTCATCTCCGTCCGCTACCTGGTAGATCGACACCGTAACGGTGCGGGTGTATCCCGTTTCGCGGTCCGCCCAACTGCACCACAACGAGTTGTCCCAGAGTTCCTCGGCGGTTTCCGAGGTAGGCCTGATGTTGCTCGGCAGCATGGCACTGATCTGGAAGTACGGCTCTAGCTTCTCGGCGATGAGATCCCGCCGCCCGGTGTAGCTTCGCGGCGGCTTGCTCACGCGGTCATCTCCTTCGGTCAAATCCGCTCATCCCCCCGTCTGCGGAAAGGCCGTAATGATCTTCCCGTCGCTCGCCGCAATAACGACGCGAGTCGTGAAAACGTACCTGCCGTCAGGTAGGGAGATCCTCCGGTAGAGAGCAAACGTATCGTTGCCTTGGTTGTACTCCACCCGCTCGGGATAGGCCAGGGTGGCACCGATCGCGTAGTCGGCAAGATAGCGCCAGTTGCCCGCGCTCGGCCACCGTGTGCTCGCAATTCTGTCCCACTGGGGTCCGTGTTCGTCTTGGATGTGACGCAGCCCGTACTTGTCGTTGCCGCAATACAAGACCGAGTCTCCCGCGGGCAACGACCGGAATCCCGCGCTGAGCGGCGCGTGATAGAACGTCCTGACAACCTTGTCCGGGTCTTGGCCGCGCGCCCGGCAAGCTGCCCACACTTTGGGTTGGTAGGGAGGGAAAGGCACTGGGGCAGGTGGTGGCTCCAATGGCTTGGGGCCATATCCGACGGCTTGATAGGACGGCTGCAGGGACCGCAGCGTCGCTGTCCTGGCTTGGGATTCAGAGGCGGCTTCCGCGACCACTCGGTTGATGTCTTGTGTTTTGGCGCCAAGGAACCTGGAGAAGTTAGCAGCACCGGCCGGGGTGTCCAGGGCCAGCGCCGGCTGGTTCGCAACGGCGGTCTCGATGTCGGCTCCGATGGCGTCGAGCTGGCGCCGTCCTCGCAGCACGCTTACATAGGCAGCTTGCAGCGTGGGCACGACTACTCGGTCAGCCTCGCCTGGTGCTCGAACACTCGCCGCCAGCACCGTTTCGCTGGCCCGCGCCGCATCAGCACCGAGGCCCGTCTCTTCAGACACGCCGAAACGGTAATTAGGCCTGGGAGGGGCGACAAGTCACCCACCTTGCCAACGTTCGAGTCAATTTACTAGGATATCCAAGTATCCACTTACGCGCCGTCAACGACATTCAAGGGCACCCATGACCACACAGATTTCGCATTTCATCGATGGGCAGCGCACCGCCGGCCAATCCACCCGTACCACTGACGTCTTCGACCCCAACACCGGCCAGGTCCAGGCGAAGGTGCCGATGGCTTCGGCGGCCGACATCGACGCCGTCGTGGCGTCCGCCGTCGAGGCTCAAAAAGGCTGGGCCGCATGGAATCCGCAGCGCCGGGCCCGGGTGCTGATGCGGTTCGTCGACCTGGTCAACCAGAACAGCGACGAGCTCGCCGAGCTGTTGTCCCGCGAGCACGGCAAGACGGTGGCCGACGCAGAAGGCGACATCCAGCGCGGCATCGAGGTCATCGAGTTCTGCATCGGGATCCCCCACCTGCTCAAGGGCGACTACACCGAGGGCGCCGGACCCGGCATTGACGTCTACTCGCTGCGACAGCCTCTCGGCGTGGTAGCGGGCATTACGCCGTTCAACTTCCCGGCCATGATCCCGCTGTGGAAGGCCGGGCCGGCGCTTGCGTGCGGAAACGCGTTCGTGCTCAAGCCCAGCGAGCGTGACCCGTCGGTTCCGGTGCGGCTGGCCGAGCTATTCCTCCAGGCCGGCCTGCCCCCCGGCGTGTTCCAGGTGGTGCACGGCGACAAGGAGGCCGTCGACGCCATCCTGAATCACCCCGACATCAAAGCGGTCGGCTTCGTCGGCAGCTCCGACATCGCCCAGTACATCTACGCGGGGGCCGCGGCCACCGGCAAGCGGTCGCAATGCTTCGGCGGCGCCAAGAACCATATGATCGTCATGCCCGACGCGGACCTCGACCAGGCCGTCGACGCGCTGATCGGTGCCGGGTACGGCAGCGCCGGCGAACGCTGCATGGCGATCAGCGTCGCGGTTCCAGTCGGCGAGCACACCGCGGACCGGTTGCGCGCCAGGCTGATCGAGCGGATCAACAACCTGCGGGTGGGCCACAGCCTGGATCCCAAGGCCGACTACGGTCCGCTGGTCACCGAGGCCGCGCTGACGCGGGTGCGCGACTACATCGAACAGGGCGTGTCCGCAGGCGCAGAGATAGTGATCGACGGCCGCGAGCGTGCCAGCGATGATCTGACGTTCGGTGACGCCAACCTGGAGGGCGGCTTCTTCATCGGGCCGACCCTGTTCGACCACGTCACCCCCGACATGTCGATCTACACCGACGAGATCTTCGGGCCCGTGCTGTGCATGGTAAGGGCCAAGACCTACGAAGAAGCAGTAGCGCTTCCTTCCGAGCACGAGTACGGCAACGGCGTGGCGGTCTTCACCCGGGACGGCGACACCGCGCGCGATTTCGTCGCGCGGGTGCAGGTGGGCATGGTGGGTGTTAACGTGCCGATCCCGGTCCCGGTGGCCTACCACAGCTTCGGCGGCTGGAAGCGCTCGGGCTTCGGCGACCTCAACCAGCACGGCCCAGCGTCGATCCAGTTCTACACCAAGGTCAAGACCGTCACGTCGCGGTGGCCCTCCGGCATCAAGGATGGCGCCGAATTCGTCATCCCCACAATGAATTAGAGCCGCCAGCACCATGTTTACCCTCAACGGCGAAGAACGGGTCATCACCGAGACGGCGGCGGCCTTCGCCGACAAGCGAGTCGCCCCGTATGCCCTGGAATGGGATGCCACCAACCACTTTCCGGTGGACGTGTTGCGAGAAGCCGCCGAACTCGGGATGGCGGCGATCTACTGCCGCGACGATGTGGGCGGCAGCGGTCTGCGCCGCCTCGACGGGGTGCGTATCTTCGAGCAGTTGGCCATCGCAGACCCGGTCACCGCCGCCTTCCTGTCCATCCACAACATGTGCGCGTGGATGATCGACAGCTTCGGCACCGACGAACAACGCAAGGCCTGGGTGCCCCGGCTGGCGTCGATGGACGTGATCGCCAGCTATTGCCTCACCGAGCCCGGCGCCGGGTCCGACGCCGGCGCGTTGAGCACCCGCGCCGTCAAACAAGGCGGCGACTACGTGCTCGACGGCGTCAAGCAGTTCATTTCCGGCGCGGGGGCCTCAGATGTGTACGTGGTGATGGCACGAACCGGAGGGGAGGGTCCGCGCGGCATATCCGCCTTTGTCGTCGAAAAGGGCGCTGAAGGACTGAGTTTCGGCGCGCCCGAAGAGAAGATGGGCTGGCACGCGCAGCCCACCGCGCAGGTGATCCTCGAGGGGGTGCGGGTGCCCGCCGACGCGATGTTGGGCGGCGCGGACGGCGAGGGCGCCGGCTTCGGCATCGCGATGAACGGCCTCAACGGCGGCCGGCTCAACATAGCGGCGTGCTCGCTCGGCGGCGCGCAGGCCGCCCTCGACAAAGCGGGAGCCTATGTTCGCGACCGGCAGGCGTTCGGCTCTCCCCTGCTCGACGAGCCGACCATCCGGTTCGCGCTGGCGGACATGGCCACCGGCCTCGAGACGTCGCGAATGATGTTGTGGCGGGCCGCCAGTGCGTTGGACGCCGATGACGCCGACAAAGTGGAGCTGTGCGCGATAGCCAAGCGCTACGTCACCGATACCTGCTTCGAGGTCGCCGACAAATCCCTGCAGCTGCACGGCGGCTACGGCTACCTGCGCGAGTATGGTCTGGAGAAAATCGTCCGCGATTTGCGGGTGCATCGAATCCTGGAAGGGACCAACGAAATCATGCGGGTGGTCATCGGTCGGGCCGAGGCCGCGCGGTTCCGCGCCAGCGCCTAGGGGCTCAGATGACGACCATCGCGTTCTTGGGGCTGGGCAATATGGGCGGGCCGATGTCGGCGAATCTGGTTGCCGCCGAACATATCGTGCACGGGTTCGACCCGGTGCCCGCCGCCGCGGCCGCCGCGGCCGGTGCCGGCACCAAGGTGTTCGACAACCCCACCGGTGCGGTCGCCGAGGCCGACATGGTCATCACCATGCTGCCCAACGGCGACGTGGTGAAAGGCTGCTATGCCGAGGTGCTGCCCGCCGCGCGAGCCGGCGCGTTGTTCATCGATAGCTCCACGATCTCAGTCAACGACGCCCGCGAGGTGCACGCCCTGGCGGAATCGCACGGTGTTTCCCAGCTGGACGCACCGGTCTCCGGTGGGGTGAAGGGTGCGGTCGCCGGGACGCTGGCGTTCATGGTGGGCGGCGACGAGGCCGCGCTGCAGCGAGCACGGCCGGTGCTGGAACCGATGGCGGGCAAGATCATTCACTGCGGTGCGGCCGGCGCCGGGCAGGCCGCCAAGGTGTGCAACAACATGGTGCTGGCGGTGCAACAGATTGCCATCGGCGAGGCCTTCGTGTTGGCCGAGAAACTCGGGCTGTCGGCCCAAGCGCTATTCGACGTCATCACCGGCGCGACCGGCAATTGCTGGGCGGTGCACACCAATTGCCCGGTGCCCGGCCCCGTGCCGACATCACCGGCCAACAACGACTTCAAGCCGGGCTTTGCGACCGCCCTGATGAACAAGGACCTGAGCCTGGCGATGGACGCGGTGGCCTCAACCGGTTCGGCGGCGCCACTAGGCAGTCACGCCGCCGAGATCTACGCAAAGTTCGCCGCCGACCACGGCACCTTGGACTTCAGCGCTGTGATCGAAATGCTGCGCAGCAGCTGAGCAGCGCTGTAGTTATGCGACTCTCGCTTCCACCACACTGAGCGGTGAAGCGGTTCGCACGACCCGTGTCATCTGGAATCCCGCTTGACTGAGCAGGTCTCGGTACTCAGCTGCGGTGCGTTCACGGGCCCCCAAATTCAGCAACATCTCCAAATCGACCCATTTCCCCGGGAAGTCACGGTCGTGCTTCGGGATGACCAATTCGACCAGGAGCACCGTCGCTTTCAGGCCTGCTGCCGTGCGAACGTTACGCAGGATCTGCACCGCCTTCTCGTCGGGCCAGTCGTGGATGATGTTCTTGAGGATGTAGGCATCACCACCGCGCGGAACGCTGTCAAAAAACGACCCCTCCGCGATACGCACCCGATCGGCGACATTGTGCTCTTGGAACAGGTTGCGGGCGCTCGCGACGACCGGCGGCAGGTCGTACAGTATGCCCCGCGAAGCGGGGGCCGCCGCCAAGATGGCGGCCAGCAGTGGGCCGTGCCCGCCGCCGACGTCGACGATCGTGGGGTAGGCGCTGAAGTCGTAGCCGGCGACCACGGGCGCCGTCGTCAGCTCCGAAATGCTCGTCATGGTCTGGTTGAAGAGTTCGGCAAGCTCGGGCTGCTCGGCGAAGTAGTCGAAGCTCTCCTTGCCGCGCAATGCCGGCACGACGGAACTACCGGTTCGGACCGCGTCAACCAGCAGGGTCCAGCGTTCGCGCTGCTCCCGCGACCCGTAGAACCGCGCCGCGAAAGACATCGACACTGGCGCGTCCGACCGCAGGGTGTCGGCAAGAGAATTCAGCTCATAGCGGCCGTCGCGGCGATGACGGAAAATGCCCCGGCTGATCAAGGCCCGCAGCAGCCGGCGCAGCGCGTCAGCGTCCGCGCCCACCCGGGCCGCCAGCTCCTCGATCGGCAGCGGGCCGTTGGCCAGCGCATCGGCGACGCCCAGTTGGGCCGCCACCGTGATCACCTGGGAAGTCCAGGTGGCAATGATCATCTCGATCATCGCCGCCGGCGGGGGTACCAGCCGTTGATGCAGCCGATACAGGAGGTGCCGAATCCATTCGACAACGCGGGCGAGCTGGGCAGGTGGCACCTTGGCGGTGGTGGACATCGCCTCACCTCCAAAGTTCGTAAGGGGCGGCCGCGAGGTCTCGACTGATCTCCGCGGACATCCGGCTGTGACTTACCGAACGCAGAAACGCCGTCAGTGCCCAAGTCATGAACCGGTCCGAGATCATTGCCGCCGGCTTCAGCGCAGACTCACTGCGAGACACCTGCTGCGTGGTCACCCAGGACACGGCCTTGACCTGGCGTCGCCTGGTCTTCTCATACCAGCGCAGCGCGCTCGAGAGATCACCTATGCTGCCGCGCACCGTTTTTCCGCCCTTTCGGAAATCCGAAAGCGCCTTGGACAACACCATCGTGTCGAGCAGCGCCTGGTTGGTCCCCTGTGCAAGGGTGGGCGGCATCGTGTGTGCGGCATCGCCGAGCAACGTAACCGCACCGCGCCCCGAACGGGGGATCGGATGCCGAAAATGCGGGAATGGCGAAGGGGCCAGATCTTCGTCGTTCAATGTCGTGAGTACTCGGTCGACCAAATCGGACCAGCCCGTGAAGTGGGACCGCAGCATGTCGATCGGACTTCGCGGTCTTACGAAGTCGAACGACCACGGCAAGTCGAACCACCACTGCAGATCGGAACCTCCAGCCGGCCATAGGCCAAGGTTTCCGTGTTCGCCGATGATCATCAGTGCGACGTTCTTATTGGCCTTTTCCGCGAAGCCCGGAAGGGTGACCAGTCCCTGCCAGCTGCACCAGCCGGTCGGGTCCGCGGGTTGTGCGCCGACGAGATCGCGAACCCTCGAGTGCAGACCGTCCGCACCGATCAACAGATCGCCTTCGGCCCAGCTGCCGTCGTCGAACTCGACTCGAACCCCGCTGCAGGTGTTGACAAACCCGACGGCACGGGAGTCGCAGCTGATGTGATCGGCCGGAAAGCCTTCCAGCAGCCGTTCGAGCAGAACCCGGCGTGGCACCATCCGAACTGGTGCGCCCAGCCGGTCCGTGATCGTGGTCAGGTCCAAAGTGGCGACCGGGCGACCCGTGGATGTCATGACCCGCACGGTGGACAGTAGCTGACCGGCCCCGTCCATATTGACCCCGAGCTGGCCGAGAACCGTTGCGCCGTTGGACCAGATGGTTACGGCGCCGCCGCCGCCTGGTTTCACATCCGGCCACCGTTCGAAGACCGTGACCTCGTGTCCGTCGCGCAACAATCCCCGAGCAATGGAAATGCCGCCCACACCGGCACCGACAACGAGGACCCTGAGCGGATTCATGGCGAACCTCCTACCTGAAACCACGCAGGACGTCGGCGAGAAGTTCAGAAATCCCCGGCGTTGCGCCGCAATTTTTCAATGGACGACACCAGCGCTTCAGATTCACCGGCGTCCATTCCGATGTCGGCGAACACCTGCTCGTTGAGCGTGACGGTGGCGTCCTCGACCGTCGAGCGGCCGAGATCGGTGATCTGAACCAGCGTCGTCCGCCCGTCGGTGGGATGCGGCACCCGCTGAACCAGCCCGTCGGCCTCCAACCGGCGGATCGCGTGGGTCACGCTGGTGACGTGCACCTGTAGCCGGTCGGAGGCCGTGGTGATCGGCAGCGCCCCGGTGCGGCTGAACGCCAGCAGCCGCAGCAACTCGAAGCGGGAGAAACTCAGGTCATAGGGGCGCAGCGCGGTCTCGACGCGGGCCAGCAGGATTTGGTGCGCCCGCATCACCGATGTGACCGCAACCATGCCCGGCGACACTTCGCCCCACCCAGCACGCTCCCAGTTGGCGCGCGCCACCGCGATCGGGTCGCGCTTCTGAGGTCGTGAGGCAGCCACGCCCTTTCTTACCGCACTTTTGGACGCGCTTTGGTCAGTCCGGCGACTTTGCCACTGCGGCCAGCACCGCTTGGGTGGACGCGCGGTTTCCGACGGTGATCCGAGCAGCGCCGTCGGGGTAGTAGCGGGCCTTCAGTCCGGTGTCGCCGAATACCTCTCGCCAGGGTCGCCCGACGGCCGGCAGGTAAACGAAGTTGGCGTGCCCGTCGGTGGTGTATACGCCCATTGCCCGAAGGCGCCGGTACAGGTAATCCCGCTCACCGGTGATTCGCAGAATGCGTTGCCGCAGCTGGTCTTCGGCGTCGTAGGACGCCGCCACCGCGGCCAAGCTGGTGATGCCCATACCGAACGGCAATTGCATCCCCCACAGTGTCGTGGCCAGTTCTGGTGACGCGAAGCCGTATCCGATACGAAGTCCGGCCAACCCATAGGCCTTAGAGAACGTCCGCAACACCACGACATTCGGAAAGCGCCGGATCAGGTCCGGTCCGTCGATGCGGTGCTGGGGGCCGACAAACTCGATGTAGGCCTCGTCGAGCAGCACGACCGTGTCGTCCGGCACCTGCCGCAGGAATCGCTGCACATCCGCGACAGGTTCCAGGGTGCCGGTCGGATTGTGGGGCCGACACAAGACGACGACGCTGGCGTCCGCCGCCGCCTCGGCCATTGCGTCCAAGTCGTGGTGACCGCGCTTGTCGAGCGGAACAGTGACCGCTGTCAGGCGGGCCATCTGAGTGAAGATCGGATATCCGTCGAAAGTCGGTTCGCTCAGCACAATCCGATCACCGGGCCGCGTCACCGCATGCAGGACCTGCATCACCACCCCGCTCGCACCCGCTCCCAGCACGACCTGCTCGTCGCAGACCCCGATATGACCGGCGATCAAGCGGCGCAACCGCTCGGGCAGGAACTCCGGATACCGGTTGGCGACATCGATCGAGCGGATCAGTGCCGAGCGCACCGCCGGCAGCGGCGGAAACGGGTTCTCGTTGAGCGACACTGCGAATGGATCGGTCGCGTTCGGCAGCGCATCGAGAATCTCCGCGGTGACAGGCCGCGCCTCCAGCAGGGATAGCATCAGCCCCGTCCTCCCCAGCGGACCGCCGCCGCACCCGCGAAGTCGCCGGCGTGCGCAAAGGCGGCCATCAGCACGACGTCGCCGGCCTTGACCTGACCGTCCGATATCGCATGATCCAGGTTGATCGGGATACCGGCGCCGAACAGGTTGCCGCATTCGTCAAAGGTGTCTCGATGGCGTTCGCCCGGCACCTCGAGCGCTTCGCGCCAGTTGCGCAGGAACACCCGGTTCGGCTGATTGGTGACCAGCAGGTCGACGTCCTTGGAAGACATGCCAATTCGATCGCAGACGGCAAGCGCCACCTCGGGGACCTGCCGATTTCCGCGGGCCAGCACCTTGGTGATCTTGGTTTCGGTGAAACCGATGGAGCCCTCACCGGGGCCGGGCTGCCACCACTTGCGGGGCGGGTCGATGGCGAGCGTCATGTCGCCGGCATATTCGCCGTAGGTGCGGCACTCGATGTCGAGGATCGGTGAGTCGTTCGACAGCGTGACCAGACCCACCGCAGCACCGTCGCCGGGTACGGACGACTGCGCCTTGCGCCGGACGCCGGGCTGGTCGAAGATCTGGCCGGCAGCGTTCTGGGCGATCGCGATCAGCGCTGTGCGCCCTTCGCCGGACGTCAAAAGCTGGCGGGCCACCTTGAGCCCCAGCACAAATGCCGCGCAACCGCCGTTGTGCAGATCCAAGACCCAGTTCGGTCGCATGCCCAAGCGGTGCGCGATGCCGCCGCCTCCGCCGTAGAACGGCATGTCGGGCATCTGCGCGTGGGTGATCAGCACGTCGACATTGGCGATGACGTCCTGGCCGTGTCGTTCGATCAGACCCTGTGCGGCCCGCTCCACCATGTCGACGGCCGTTTCGTCGGCCCCGACGTGGTGGCGGAACTTGGGCGCACGGAACATCAGGTTGTCGGCCAGGTCATCCGAGCCGGCAAATTGCGCGTAATAGTCTGCGCCGATGGGTTTTCCGGGCAGATAGGTGGAAAGGTCGGTCAGGCTGACGGTGGGTTGATTCATGGCAGTACTCACTTCATCCAGGCCGGCGTGATCGGCAGGCCGTTACGGTGGCGGTACTCGGCGATCGACTTGAGGTTGTTCAGCTCCAGCCCATGACCGGCACCGAAGATGTCCCAGAAGTCGCCGACCCAGCCGGTGCGCTGCGGCGGGGCGGCCTCGGGATACGGGTTGTGGTCGTAGAACGGGTGACGGCAATTGGTCCACAACACAACGGAACCGGGCTTTCCGAGGACCACCTGCGCGTCGAGGACCCGCATCAGGTAGATCATCCAAAGGTGCTTGCCCTGGTCCCAGGCGCAGTGATAGTCGACGGTACGAGCCTGCGCGTTGGCCACCGTGCGGGTGTAGATCTTGGTGTCCGGAAGCAACCGGTCGTAGGCCAGCCACAGCCCCGGCTCATCGGTGGGGGTGAAGTCACGCAGGGTGTAGGTCCACTCCTCGAGGCTGCGGGTGTCGGCCAAGTATTCGAACAGCTCGTCGGGTGGGCAGTCGACGTAGTCGTTGACCGTGCAGTACTGGCCGAAGACCTCCTCGTGCGGGTACACCGACCGCATCTTCGCCATGAACATCGGGGCGGTCTCCTCCAGTGGCGAGGTCTCGATACGGACCAATCCCTCGATCGGCTCGGTGGTGCCGGTGTGGACGTGAATGTCGTCAAGCGCTGCTAGGGACATGGAATCGGTTCTCCTTTGCTGTTGTGATCTGTTGTTCGACAACGTGGTTGGTGGGTTGTCTGTTCAGGAATGCTGCGAATGGTGGGATTTCGTCGGCAGCGCACTCGACGCTGACCACGGACGGACCGTCGACGGCCATCGCCCGTTCCAGTGCTGCTGGTAGTGCGTCGATGTCGGCCACGTCGACCGACGACAGCCCAGGGAACATGCCCGCCAGACCGGCCCCCAACTGGCTGGGAGCGAACCGGTTGTAGCTGTACAGGTCGTCATAGAACAGCTGCTCGCGCGTCACGCACATGGCGTGGGCGTTGTTGTTGAACAGTACGAAAGTCACCGGAAGCCGGTACTGCACCGCGGTGTGCACCTCCATGCCGTGCATGAAGAATGCACCGTCCCCGGCGATCACCACGGTGCGCCGGCTCGGCCCGTTGTTCATCGCACGGCCGAAGGCCATCCCGATACCGGCACCGAAGCTGTAGCCCATGCCCCCCATGCCGAGTGCGACCGCAAACCGACCGTCCCGGCGAACGGGCAGGTGATGGATGGCGGCTGCGCCGGTGTTGCCGGCGTCGACGACGATGTCCACTCCGTCGGGCAACACGCGATCGAGCAAGACCATGGCATCGCGGTAGCGCACACCCGTACCGGCGAAGGGTGGTGGACTGAGTTCGGTGTTTGCCACGAAATCAGGCACGCGCAGGCCCCTTACCCGCCCCGGCCCGGACAACGCCCGAGTCAGCATCCTCAGCGACCCTCCCAGATCTTCGGTGTGCACGTGCGTGCACGGCAGGTACGGGGGTGCCGAGCCGATTGAGACCGTCCGCACCGCCGCGAGCGCGTCGTCGAGGCCTGCGCGGGCGGTCACCGACAGTCGGGTGCCGACCACGAGGCACACGGCGCTCGCTGCCACCGCGTCGGCCACACCGGGGTGGCCCATCACACCGGTCACACCGAGCGCTGACGACGAACCGGAACCTGGTGTACCGGCTACATCTTTCGCGTCGGGCACACACGCCACCTGCGCGCGCAGCAGGGCCCGCAGCTCCTCGAGTTCGGACCGGGCGTCATCGCGAGCGACCTGCTCGCCGGCGATGATTGTGATAGGTCCGGTCGCCTGGCGCAGAGCGCGCGCGATCGCGTGTGGATCACCGATGCCCGCTCCCGGGCGCTCGAAGCCAAACCGGTCATTACCGCCGTAGCCGTTGACGCCGATCTTCGCTTGCTGAATATCCTTGGGCAGCAATAACACTGCCGGGCCACCGGTTCGTGCCGCCGCGATAGCTTCGGGCAAGGCGGTGACGATGTCCGACGGCGTCAAGACCCGTCGGCACCAGACCGATACCGCGGAGAACAGCGCCTCGGCATCCAGCGAGCCATTGCGGCCACTGGTGTCCTGAAAGCTGCCCCGTCCGTCCATCGTGGTCGCCGGCTGGCCCACCAGCACCAACACCGGGACCCGACTGGCCAATGATTCCCCAAGGCCGGGAACGAGATTCAGCGCGCCCCCGCCAGCGGTCGCGGCCACTACCCCCAAACCGGCGCCGCTGCGGCTGTAGCCGTCGGCCATCGTGGCCGCGGAAAACTCGTGCTTGGCCAACACCGCGGTGATGCCTGAGCAGAAGTGTGCGGCATCGTAAAGATCTTCGATATTGGCACCGTCGACACCGAATATGTAGTCGGTGTCGGTTCTCGCGAGGTGCTCGACGATGTGGTCGACCACCCGGTGTTGCCTGGGCATCTGCTCACCTAACTTGTGACGATGCCAGTACCACGACCCAGGGATGAGTTCGGTTCACTGGCCACCCATCCAGCTGTGGAAGCGGCCATCCGGGTCGTAGGCCGAGCGCACCTTGCCCAGGCGTGCCATGTTCGATTCGGTGATGAATCGCGCCGGACGCCGGCACAGATTCTCGTCGGCGAGCGAGATGCCGGTCGCCAGATGCGACATCGCCGCCATGTTCGACCCGGCCCAGTCCCGGTACCGTTCGTCGTCGGCCGGATCCTCCCAGATGGTGTAAAGCGCCAAATAGATCTCGTCTTCCAGGCCGTACACCATGTCAGCACGGTGCGGGGAGGTCTTCCAGCCGGTGAAAATGAAGTGCGAGGGGTGTGGCGGCATGGTTTCGATGATTCTGTGGATACCCGGCAGCAATTCTTCGGCGGAAGCCGACGTGAACATGCTGTCCGCGATATAGCGGTGGCCATTCGGATAACTGGTCATCACCGCGGTATACCAATTGGCCAAGGTTGTCGGCGCATAAGCAAGGTTGACGATCGCCTTGTCGACAACCGGGCAGGTGCCCAACAGGGCCAGCGCTTTGGTCGCCTCTTCTTCCGAATCGGCGAAGACCGGCGCGGCGATCGTGATGCCGGGCTGGTTGAGCCCGGCCCCCGGAAAGCTACGGGCGGTATGGATCTGCAGTTCCACCCGGTCGTCGATCTCGGAACTGATCGAGCGTCCCCAGGTGAACACCTCGTCGGCGACGTCGATCGGGTACATGTACAGGCAGGTGCCCCAAACCGCCGGACGCGGATAAATCCGCAGTTTGAACGAGGTCACCACACCGAAGAAGCCTGGTCCCGACCCGCGCGCAGCCCAGTACAGGTCAGGGTGGTTCTCGGCATCGCAGTAGATCTGTTCGCCGTCGGCAGTGATGACCTCCAGTCCGAGCACGCTCTCGCATGCCGGTCCGAGCACCGGACTGTTCCAGCCGTAGCCGCCTTGCAGGAGATAACCACCGAGGCAAATTCCTTCGCAATGGCCCGCGGGAAAGAAAAGCCCTTGTGCGTCCAGGTCGGCCGCGAAGACACTGGCGACCTTGCCAGGACCGACGTCCGCGGTCATCCGGTCCGGATCGACGGTGCAATGATCGAGCCGACTCACGTCGAGCAGCAGGCCACCGTCGCGCAGGTGACTGGCCGCCCAGCTGTGCCCGCCCGAACGCACGCCGACGCGATATCCTGCTGCCCGCGCGTGACGGATCGCCGCGACCACGTCGTCGGTGTCGTGCGCCTGCACGATCACGTCGGGAAAACGCTGCGGCACAAGGCCGTTCCATACCGTGCTTCGACGGGCCGTTTCGTAGCTTGCTGCGTCACGGAAGAAAGTCTTTTCAGTGGAAAGTAAATTCATTGCGTTCCTTGCGTTGGCTGCCCTGAGGCCGTTTCAGGTAGCCCGCGACTGCTGCGGCCAGAGGCGTGGCGGCCAGCCGGATCGCCCGCAGTGGGCCATTGGGGGGAATGCCGTATCCGATCGCGAACATTCCGTCGCCGACGTGACAGGCAAAGCCGCCGCGCGGGTTGCCGTGCCCGTCGAGGACGCCTAGGTGTCCGACCAGACCGTCGAGATTCGTGCCGAACCCGGTGGCGGCGATGATCACCTGGGGCGCTACGGATGTGCCGTCGGCGAGGATCACCGAGTCGGATTCGACCGCCTCGACGGCGCCGACGACTTCGACGCGCCCGGCTCGCACGACGTCGATCAGCCCGTCGGCCAGCGTGGGGATGCGACCTCGTGTTTCCACCGTCGCCTTCAGTCCGAGCGGCGGCCGCTGGAAACCGTAGGGCGACAGGTCGCCCCACATCAGGCGGTTCATGCGCGCAATCAGCGGATCGATCACGCGCGCGGGGACCCTGGAGAAAAGCTCGAGGAAGATATCCGATGGGAACCCTCCGATGGCCCGCCGCACGAGGTGCGGCGGTGTGCGCACCGCCAGCCAGATCCGGCACGCGCCGTCGTTAGCGAGCTGGACGGCGATGTCGGCGGCCGAGTTGCCTGCGCCGACAACGAGGACATCGCGGCCACGGTAGGGCCACGCGTTGGTGAAGTCCCCGGAGTGAACGACCTCGCCGTTGAAGCGATGAAGTCCAGGCCAGCGCGGGATGGTGGGCGCACCGTAGTTGCCCGTGGCGAGAACGATTGCGGAGGTCCGGATTTCGCCCGACGACGTGTCAAGCTGCCAGAGTCCCCCGACACGGTCGACGCGGTGGACTTCACATCCGAGCCTGAGCGGAATGTTCTGCCGGACAACATAGTGATCGAAGTAGCGGACCATGTCCTCCCTGGTCGGCCAACGGCCGGCGTTCAACGGAATCCGTTGTCCCGGAAGGTGCGACAAGAAGCCGGTCGTGTTGAGCCGGAAGTTGTCATAGCGAGTGCGCCAGGAAATCGCCGGGGCCGCTGCGCGGTCGAGAACGAGGGTTTTGACGCCATGCTGATGATCGAGTTCCCGTGCGACAGCCAGACCCGCGGGCCCCGCGCCGATGACAACCACGTCGGAGGTGTCCTGGATCATGCCTGTAACACGACAGGCGACTATCTTCAGTTCACCGCGGGTTGGGTTTTTACAGCGAACGCTGCAGCAGAACCTGCCCGCTGTCCGCGGAAACCACTTGCACGGCGGCGATCTGGTCGACCGGCGTCGAGATGCTTGCTGCCGGCGTCGCAGTGTGGCCGGGCACGGCCACCCAGGTCGCCAGCCGCGTTTGGCTGCCGTCGCGACCCACCACGACCATCGCCAGCGTGTCATGGTGTGCATTCAGCGGAGCCAGGCAGACGCACCTCAGGTTGATGGATGTCCCCCAGTGCTGGCTGCTGAGCTGCACCGTCGAGGCCAGCAGTGTGGTGCCCACCTGTGCCATCTGTGCCGACGATGCGGTCACCTGCTGCGGATGGGTCGCGGAATACCCCTGCACACCAACCAGAACGCAAATTCCCAGCACCACGGCCGCGGCAGCCGAGGCCACCCAGGTCGCCACCCGCGTGCGGCGCCGGCGCCAGCGCACCGTTGCCAACAACGACGGCAATAACTCCGGCGACAACGCAGGTGTCGCTGACAAAGACTCAGCGGGGCCAGACTCGTCGATCGCGACAACTTCTGCACGGCCAAGCTGCGAAAGCAGGGCCGGCACGCCACTCAGATCGCCGACGGCGTCCCGGCAGGCCGGGCAGTGGGCCAGGTGCGCCTCGAATTCGCGGCGGTCGGCGGCAGACAACGATCCCAGCACGTATGCGGCATCCCACATCGCGTAGTGGTCACCGGGAGGGCCGAGACCCTGCAGCGTCCTCATTTCATCCATCTCCTGTCACCCCTCAAGTATTCGGAGCTCCTCATCGGGTAACTCCAAGTTCCTGCAGAGTGAGCCGCAACGCCCGCACGGCATAGTGTAGTCGCGACTTCACCGTTCCTTCGGCGATGTCGAGGTCTGCAGCAATCTGCGTCGTGGTCCAACCGCGGTAATACGACCGCTCGATCACGGCCCGGTGCTCGGCGGACAATTGGGCCATCGCGTCGGCTATCAGCAGCCGGTCCAGCGCCGCGTTCACCTCGTCCGGCGTGGACAGTTCAGGCGCTCCCGCTTCGTCTGTCGAAGCAACAACATTGCGGAACCGTGCGCTGCGTCGGTCGTCGATGATCATGTTGCGTGCGACGGTGAACAACCACGCCCGTGCTGACCGCTCGGTGTCGCCGATGACTTCCGGATGGCGCCATGCCCGCAATAACGTCTCTTGGACGACGTCCTCGGACTGGCTCGCGTCCCCCGTCAACCGGAGCGCGTAACGCCACAAAACCGCAGCGTGTTCGTCGTAGAGCGCCTTCATGAGAGCGGCTTCGGCAGCCGCGGCGCCGGTCACACGAGCCACTCGATCACCTCCGACTATTGACACGAGTCGAGTGGGTGTTTAGTTCAAGCCTCTACCCTAGGGTCAGTATGCGCGGCCCGGCATCAGTTACCGCTACGGTGTGCTCCCAATGAGCCGCACGTGAGCCGTCGGCGGTGGTGACCGTCCACTCGTCGTCGAGTACCACGGTTTTGCCTGTTCCGAGAGTCAGCATCGGTTCGATGGCCAGCACCGAGCCGGGCGCCAGCAGCGGGCCGCGCCCGGGAGACCCCTCGTTGGGCAGGAACGGATCCATGTGCATGTGCCGGCCGATGCCGTGGCCCCCGTAACCTTCCACGATCCCGAACGCGCGTCCGTAGCGGATCTCAGCCGCACGTGTACCCGTTTCGATGGCGTGAGCGACGTCGGTCAGCCGGTTCCCGGCGACCATCGCCGCAATTCCGGCTTCCAGCGATTCCCTGGTCGCATCGGACAGCGCTTCGTCGGTTGCATCCAGGGTCCCCACCCCAAAGGTGATCGCAGCGTCACCGTGCCAGCCGTCCAGCACCGCGCCGCAGTCAATGGATACCAGATCGCCGGGTGTCAATAGCTGGGCGGCAGAAGGGATGCCGTGCACCACCCGGTCGTTGACCGACGCGCAGATCGACGCCGGGTAGCCGTGATAGCCCAGGAACGACGGGATGGCGCCGGCTTCGCGGATCACCGACTCGGCGATTTCGTCCAGACTCAGGGTGGACACCCCGGCGACGGCGGCCGCACGGACCGCCTGCAGCGCGGCGGCGACGACCGCGCCGGCCGCGGCCATTGCGTCCAGTTCGCCGGGAGTGCGCTGCGGCACGACTCTGCGACTCCGCAGGCGTGCCAGCGGGCTCATCGCTACTTGCCCAGCGCTCGTAGCGCGCGGGCGAAAACCTCATCCATCGAGCCGACGGCGTCGACAGTTTTCAATTCGTCGCGGTAGTACTCCAACAGCGGCGCGGTCTCGTCGCGGTAGACCTTCATCCGGTTGAGGATGACGTCGTCGGTGTCGTCAGCGCGGCCACGCGATTTGAGCCGTTGCAACAGCTCCTCCTGCGAGACGCGGAACTCCACTACCGCGTCAATGTCGGTGCCCCGGCGTTCGAGCATTTCGTGCAGCGCTTTGGCCTGCTCCAGCGACCGCGGATACCCGTCCAGGATGAAACCGTTGGCCGCGTCCGGATCGCTAAGCCGGTCGTCCACGAGCTGATTGGTCAAGTCGGAGGGCACCAGGTCACCAGCGTCCAGGTAACGCTTGGCCTCCAGGCCGAGTTTGGTGCCGTTTTCGATGTTGCTGCGGAACAGTTCGCCAGTGGAGATCTGCGGGATCCCGAGCTTTTCGGAGAGCTTCTGGGCCTGCGTCCCCTTGCCCGCCCCCGGCGGTCCCAGCAAAACGACTCTCACTTGAGGAACCCTTCATAGTTGCGCTGCATGAGCTGACTCTCGATTTGTTTGACCGTATCCAAACCGACGCCAATCATGATCAAAACCGCCGTGCCCCCGAACGGCAGGTTCTGCACCCCTCCGCCATTGCCGATCTGGAGGAACATATTGGGCAGCACGGCGATCGCGCCCAGGTAGATCGAGCCCGGCAGCGTGATCCGGCTCAGCACATAACGCAGGTAGTCGGCGGTCGGCTTGCCCGGCCGAATGCCGGGAATGAAGCCACCGAATTTCTTCATCTCGTCGGCACGCTCGTCGGGATTGAAGGTGATCGACACGTAGAAGTACGTGAAGAAGATGATGAGCCCGAAATAAATGCCGATGTAGACCGGGTCGCTCGGATCGGACAGGTAAGTGCCGACGAACTTATCCCACCAGCTGTTGCCCACGCCGCCGCTGCCGCTGCGGATCAGCTGGGTAATCAGATGCGGAATGTAGATCAGCGACGACGCGAAGATGACCGGAATAACGCCGGCCTGGTTGACCTTGAGCGGCAGATACGTCGAGGTTCCGCCGTACATGCGCCGGCCCACCATGCGCTTGGCATATTGCACCGGGATCCGGCGCTGGCCCTGCTCGACGAACACCACGCCGACGATGATCATCAGCGCGGCCGCGCAGACGGCGGCGAAGATGACCCCGCCACGGCTGTCCAGGATGGATTTGCCTTCAGAAGGAATGCGCGCGGCGATGCCGACGAAGATGAGCAAGGACATGCCGTTGCCGATACCGCGTTCGGTGATCAGCTCGCCCATCCACATCACCAGCGCGGCGCCACCCGTCATCACCATCACGATGACGACCAGCGTGAAGACGCTCTGGTCGGCGATGATGTCCAGCGAGCAGCCCTGTAGCAGCCCCCCGTTGGCCGCCAGCGCCACGATGCTGGTTGCCTGCAGGATGGCCAGCGCGATGGCCAGATACCGGGTGTACTGGGTCATCTTGGCCTGGCCGGATTGGCCTTCCTTGCGCAGTTCCTCGAACCGGGGGATGACCACGGTGAGCAGCTGCACGATGATGCTGGCGGTGATGTACGGCATCACCCCGACCGCAAACACCGTGAGTTTCAGCAGCGCACCACCGGAGAACAGGTTGATCAGCGAGTAAATCTGTCCGGCCGCGCCGCCGCTGGCCTCTTTGATGCACTCCTGGACGTTGGGGAAGTTGACGCCGGGGGACGGCAACGCGGCGCCGAGCCGGTAAAGGACGACGATGCCAAGCGTGAAGAGGATCTTCCGTCTCAAGTCGACCGTCCGCAACGATGAGATGAAAGCCGAAAGCACTCTTCCTCCTGCGCAGCGGGGGTCATTCTGCGTCACGCGCCCAACACCCGCAGGCCAGGACGTACGGCGTCGCGCGTCAAATCGTGTACGAGACTAACAGCTGGTCTGGGCAGCTCTGGTAAAGGGCCGTTCAGGGCCATCTTCAGGGGCCATCTTTAAGGCCCTTTAAGGCTCTTGGTGCAGCACCCAATGAGACACAGGAAGCCGCCAGCCGCGAGGCGTAAAGTCTGGTTGGCTCGTTGCATTTGCTAAGTAAATAGGAGCACCATGACGCGCACTGATCAAGACAGCTGGGACTTAGCCTCCAGCGTCGGTGCCACGGCCACGATGGTCGCCGCGGCCCGCGCACTGGCCAGCGGGTCGGCCGACCCGATCATCAACGACCCGTTCGCGGCGCCATTGGTACGAGCGGTCGGGCTGGACTTCTTCCGCCGCCTGGTCGACGGTGACATCGAGCCGTCCGAGGCCTATGAAGGCAGCACGAAGGACTTGGCACTGGAGACCGATTCGATAGCGGTGCGCACCCGCTTCTTCGACGACTTTTTCCTCAACGCCGCCCGCGATGGAGTCCGCCAATCGGTGATCCTGGCCGCCGGCCTCGACGCACGCGCCTACCGGCTGAGTTGGCCGCCCGGGAGTGTGGTCTTCGAAGTCGATCAGCCCAAGGTCGTTGAGTTCAAGAGCACCGCTATGTCAAACCTGGGCGCCGCCCCGGCCGCGGACCGGCGAACCGTCAGCATAGATCTGCGGGACGACTGGCCGGCCGCATTGCAGCGCAGCGGATTTGACGTGACGCAGCCAACCTCGTGGAGCGCTGAAGGATTGCTGATGTACCTTCCGCCCGACGCGCAGGACCGGCTTTTCGACAACATCACCGAGCTCAGCGCGCCCGGAAGCTTGCTGGCCACCGAATATCACCCCGACTCCGGCCCGACGATGACGCAACGCGCGCAGGAGTTCAACGACAGATGGGCCAGATTCGGCTGCGACATCGACCTCTCGGGCCTTTTCTACGAGGGCGAGCGCACCAGTGTCGTCGACTACCTGACCCATCGAGGATGGCACGTGACCACCCGGCCACGGCGGGATCTGTTCGGGGATTACGGGCTGGAATTCCCCGATGCCGATGAGATGGCTCAGTTCCGCAACATCGTCGCCGTCACGGCGAAGCTGAGTTAGGAGTTTCCCATGGGGAATGCCGACACCAGCGATACCCAGCGATTTGCGGGCGACAGTTGGGATCTGGCGTCCAGTGTGGGGGCCACCGCCACGGCGGTGGCCGCCCGGCGGGCGCTGGCATCCAAGGGCCCCAACCCACTCCTCGACGATCCCTTCGCCGAGCCGCTGGTGCAGGCCGTCGGCGTCGACGCCTTCATCCGGATGATGAACGGCGAGATCGAGACCGCCGAGGACGATCCCGCATTCACTCCGCAGCGGCTCAGTGAAGGTATGGCGGTCCGCACCCGGTTTTTCGACTCCTTCTTCCTCGACGCCACCGAGGCCGGCGTCCGCCAGGCCGTCATCGTGGCCTCGGGCCTGGACACCCGCGCGTATCGGCTGCGCTGGCCGGCCAGGACCGTGATCTACGAGATTGACCAGCCTCAAGTGATCGAGTTCAAGACCCGTACCCTGGCCGGCCTGGGCGCAACCCCGACCGCTGACCGCAGGGCGGTAGGAGTCGACCTGCGCGACGACTGGCCGGCCGCACTGCGCGACAGCGGATTTGACACCACCCAGCCGACGGCGTGGAGCGCCGAAGGGCTATTGGCATATCTGCCGCCGGACGCACAAGACCGCCTGTTCGACAACATCACCGCGCTCAGCGCCAGCGGCAGCAGGCTGGGTACCGGCTATGTGCCCGACATCCGCGACCGCCTCGAGAAACGGGGCCATGAGGTCAGCGAGCGATGGCGGCGCCTTGGCTTGGACCTCAACTGGGCCGATTTGATCTACGCAGGCACCCGCAACGACGTGGTGGACTACCTGACCGGTCGCGGCTGGCGGCCGACCGTGCGCAGTACACCAGAACTCTACGCCGACAACGGTTTCGAGTTTCCTGATCAACCGTCGATGGTCGCGTTCGGCGACATCAAATACGTATCGGCAACCTTGCAGTAGCTCAGCGGGGCTCGGCGGCCGGTGCGCGGACCACCATCGGCACCGCGGGAAAACACCACGCCATCTCCGAGCGCGACCTGCGCAGCGCGGCGGTGCCGTAACCGCGCTTTCGGTACTCCGGATGAATCCAGATCCGCACTTCCACCTCGCCGCGGATCAACTCGCCGAACACCATTCCGACCTTCTGCCCCGAATCGACGGCCACGAACCACGCGGCCTCCTCGTCGTCGACACGCCCCAGCGCCGCACCGATCTCGTCGTCGAGGTTGCCGGCCGGTCCACCCGATCCGTCACCGGCGGCGCCCATGTCCTCGGTCCGGGCGGCGAAGATGTCGCGGTCATCCTCGGCGGAGAAGGGTCGCAGCTCGATGGTTTCCCCCGAGCTGGCCGGGCGCTCTTTGAGGGTGAAGCTCAGCTGTTTGTTGAGGTCTTCGAGTTCGGCCAGGATCTTCCTGCGGGAATCAATGGTGAGCTGATCGAAGGACATGCCCATCACCGCTTCGGCGGCAGCATGGGACGCGTCGAGCAAACGGGCGACCGCCTCGACTGCGGCCGCGTTGTTCTCGGAGTCCACCACGGCGTCGGCTATCTCGTGCCGACGTTCAAGAGCTTTCAACAGGGCGTCTGCGATCTCTCGACGGGCAGCTTTGCGGTCGTGGTCAGTCATTGCACAAGCCTAGAACGCCGCCGGGGGTAGCGCGCTACATCTTGGGCTTCCCAGCTCCAGGAACCGTTGGTAGCGGTCCTCGATCGCTACCGCCCAGGCGGGATCGGGCTCGACGATGCGCTCAGTGGAAGCCCAGCGGGCGGCGTCGGCGATCGTCGTTTCCAGGCCGACCGCCATGCGACCGAGGAAGGCCGCTCCCAGCGCCGCCCCCTCGGCCACCCCGGACACCTCCACCGGCCGCCCGGTCGCGTCGGCGATGGCCTGCATCCACGGCCGGACCCTGGTTCCGCCGCCCGCGACGACGATGCGTGCCACCGCAGCTCCGCTCAGCTCGATGAGCTGACGGACGACGAAGCCCGACGCCTCATATGCGGCTCTCCGCAGCGAGGCGGCGTCATGGGTGAGATCCAGGGCGTCGAGCACCGCCCGACGGTCCGGGTCGTGGAACGGCGTGCGCTCCCCTCGTATGTAGGGCGACCACACCGGTACCCGGCGCTGATCGACCGCCGTCGGGTCGCCCGGTCCGACGACGCGATCCACCCAGCCGAGGAAGAGCCCGCCGGCGTTGCTGGCCCCCCCTATCTGGCTCTTACCGGCCGCGGTGTGCGGAATGGTCCACAAGCCGGGCACTTGCCGCGCCTGGGGGGTGGTCGTCCACACGATCAGGGTGGTGCCACACAGCACCAGCACGTCGCCGTCGTGGTCGGCGCCGGCGACGATCTGTTCGCACAGAGCGTCGATAGCGCCGATCGCCAATACGGCCTTGGTCCCGTGCAGCTGCCCGGCGGCCGCTCCGATGGGCTCCACCCGCGGCATCTGCTCGACCCTCGCGCCGCGGTCAGCGCATGCCGTCGGGTTCCAGCCGGTCCCGTCGAATAGCGGAAAGGCGGTGGCGGCGGTGGCGAAGTCGATCGCCGGTTCGCCCGCCAGGGCGTGGTTGGCCACCGCCGGCGCCGGCCAGTATCCGGCCGCGTCGGGCGCTGCGGCGGCGGTCCAGCGCAGGAATTCGGCGGCCTCGCCCAGCGCCGGAAGCGGCTGTTTTTCGGCGCCCGGCGCCCGTCCCCTGCCGTCGCCGTAGAGCAATCCCGGTGTGATGGGCCTGCCCGTGGAGTCGACGGCGGTCAGCGACGGCACCATCGCCGAGACGGCCACCGCCCGTGCGTCGGGATGATCCAGCTGTGCAAGGGCCGCCAACGGACCCCGCCGCCATGCTTCGTCGGCGTCGTGCTCCAGCAGATCGGGGGCGGGCACCCGCAACTGGTGCGGAATCCGAACCCGCGCCGTCACGTGGCCGTCGACGTCGGCGGCTACCGCTTTGACCGCGGTGGAGCCGACGTCGATGCCGATTGTGACGTCTTTACGTGACACGGGCGTCACCGTACGCCAGCATTGGCATTCGTGACGTCTAGACCACGCGCCTTGGTGACAGCCCCGCTGCGTGGACCGGGGTTCGCCAAGCTCCGGCAGCTGGCCGACGTGGTGTACGACCCCTGGATAAGTGAGCTCGATCAGAGGCCGCTGCGGATCTACAGCGCTGAGCAGCTGGCCGACCGGATCGCTGCCGAAGCCGCCGATGTTGTTGTGGTGGAAAGCGACTCGGTGCGCGGACCGGTGTTCGAGCTGGGCTTGCGCGCGATCGCGTCCACCCGCGGGGACCCCAACAACGTCGACATCCCAGGAGCCACCGCGGCCGGTGTCCCGGTGCTGAACACCCCGGGCCGCAACGCTGACGCGGTCGCCGAGATGACGGTGGCCCTGCTCTTGGCCGCCACCCGTCACCTTCTGCCCGCAGACGCGGATGTCCGCGGCGGCAACATCTTTCGCGACGGCAGCATCCCATATCAGCGGTTCCGCGGCGCCGAGATCGCTGGACTCACCGCCGGGCTGGTGGGGTTGGGCGCCGTCGGCCGTGCATTGCAGTGGCGGCTGTCCGGGCTGGGTCTGCGGGTCATCGCGCACGACCCCTACAACGACGAAGCGCAGCACAGCCTCGAGGAGCTGCTGGGCGAGGCTGACGTGGTGTCCCTGCATGCGCCGGTCACCGACGACACCGCCGGCATGATCGGCTCTGCGCAGTTCGCGGCCATGCGCGACGGCGTGGTGTTCCTCAATACCGCCCGGGCCCAGCTGCACGACACCGATGCGCTCGTCGACGCGTTGCGCAGCGGCAAAGTGGCCGCCGCCGGCCTGGACCACTTCGCGGGCGAATGGCTGCCGACCGACCACCCGCTGGTGGGGATGCCCAACGTCGTCCTGACTCCGCACATCGGGGGCGCCACCTGGAACACTGAGGCTCGGCAGGCGCAGATGGTGGCCGACGACCTGGAAGCGCTGCTGTCCGGCAACCCGCCCGCCCATATCGTCAACCCGGAGGTGCTGGGCACATGAAGTTCGTTGACAACCCGGAAACCGCGGTGCTGGATGCGGCCAAGGAGATGCTGCGTCGGGGCCTCGTTGAGGGGACCGCGGGCAACATCTCGGCGCGACGCTCCGACGGCAACATCGTCATCACGCCGTCGTCGGTCGACTATCGCGACATGCAGCTCGACGACCTCGTCCTGGTGGACGCGGGCGGCGGTGTGCTGCAAGCCGCCGATGGTCGATCGCCGTCGTCGGAAATGAAGCTCCATTTGGCGTGCTACCAAGCGTTCGACGACATCGGCAGCGTCATTCACAGTCATCCGGTGTGGGCGACCATGTTCGCCATCTCCCACGAGCCGATTCCGGCCTGCATCGACGAGTTCGCGGTTTACTGCGGCGGCGATGTTCGGTGCACCGACTACGCAGCGTCCGGCACGCCCGACGTCGGGGTGAACGCGGTCAAGGCGCTGGAAGGCCGCGGCGCCGCACTGATCGCAAACCACGGCTTGGTGGCCGTCGGACCGCGACCCGACAAGGTCCTGCACATCACCGCCCTGGTTGAGCGCACCGCCCAAATCGTCTGGGGTGCAAGGGCTCTCGGAGGACCGGTCCACCTTCCCGAGGACGTGAACCGCAACTTCGGGATGGTGTACAGCTACCTGCGCGCCAACCCGATGTAATGATGGGCCGGGTCCGGTTTGGTCACGCGAGTGTGGCGCGTGTGCTGGAACTTCGGTTCGACTTGGGAATCCGCTCTTTCCCCCGAACTCCGCCGTCGGGGTGGCGGGACAACGCCGACCTGCTGGTGCCGGACTTCTTCAACCCGGACACCGATCAGTGGCACATCGCGATCCAAAGCTGGGTTATCGAGGTCGACGGGCTGATCGTCATCGTGGACACCGGTGTCGGCAATGATCGGCAACGCCCGCATATGCCACCTCTGGATCACCTGAACACCGGGTTCCTGGCGGCACTTCAGTCGGAGGACATCGACCGCAACGCCGTGGACGTGGTGGTCAATACCCATATCCACTCCGACCACGTCGGGTGGAACACTATGGGAGAAAACGGGACCTGGGTGCCGACGTTTCCCAACGCCCGATATGTGGTGCCGGCCGCCGATTACCACCACTTTCAACCCGATGGGCCCGCGGCAAGGCAATCGCCGCGCACCGAAGAAGAAGAGGCTCAGCAGCGCGG
Source organism: uncultured Actinomycetota bacterium (assembly GCA_963784665.1). Lineage (GTDB taxonomy): Bacteria > Actinomycetota > Actinomycetes > Mycobacteriales > Mycobacteriaceae > Mycobacterium. The sequence continues at coordinate 396,678 of CAWASA010000004.1, read as the reverse complement.
TAACCAGCTCGTGTTCGCGGACAGCGTTTCACCCATCGAGGAAGCGGGACAGCTCGTCCAGTGGTCAGATGACCACCAGATCAGCCAATCCCTGCGACTGCGGCCCGCCCCCGGACACACACCGGGCTCCTCAGTGCTGTGGCTCGATGCGGGTGAGCCGGCGGTTTTCGTCGGCGACCTCACCCACAGTCCGCTACAACTGCGCCGACCCGCCGACGTATGCGCCTTTGACGTGAATGCCGCTGCTGCCGCAGGCACCCGTCGCCGGATATTCACTGAGGCCGCACAAGCAAAAGCCGCCGTGATACCCGCCCACTATCCCGGTCGCGGCGGTGCAACGATCCGCGCCGTCGCGGACCAATTCGACATCGACCACTGGTTGGACATCGAATCCCTTTAGCACCCACCTAGCGCTGGTCGAACGCCACCTTGACCGCGCCGCTGTCCCCTTGATTGGCAATCGCCAGGAAGGCGTCCCGCCACTGCTCCAACCGGAAGGTGTGGGTCAACATCGGGCGCAAGTCCACCCGGCCGGCGGCGGCCAGGTCGAGGAAGTGGGCGATGGCGTGCTTGCGCTGGCCCTCGACCTCCTCGATCCCGAAGGCGTTGCTGCCCACGAGGGCGATTTCCTTGAAATACAAGGGACTCCACTCCCACCGGCCGGGCGCATGGACACCGGCCTTCACCAGCGTTCCCCGGGAGCACAGGACCCGCACCCCGACTTCGAATGTCTCCGGCTTGCCGACGGTGTCGTAGACGACCTCGACCGCGCCCGGGTGGGCCATCGGCAGACCGTGCAGCGGTTGCCGCAGCCGGCCGCCGCCCCAGGACACCAACTCCTCGATGACACCCAGACGCGGTTCGTGCGGCAGCACCTTGGCTGCCCCGAACCGTCGGGCCAGTTCGGCCTGGGCTTCGAAGCGCGCTACCACCGCGACGGCCACGTCGGGGTAAAGCGCCCGCAAAATCGCGACCGCGCACAGCCCCAGTGAACCGGCCCCGTAGACCAGGGCGCGGCCCGAGCGGGGCGGCGGGTGGCGCGTGATCGCGTGCAGGGACACCGAAAACGGGTCGGCGAACATGGCCAACTCGTCGGGAACCGACGCCGGAACACCAAACAGCATGCTGTCGTGGGCGGGCATCAATTCGGCGTACCCGCCCGTCACGTCGGCTGACACCCCACTGTGGATTCCCGGCTTGATGTCGCCGTCGGTGAAGCTCCAGCACAGGCTGTAGTCGCCGTTTTCACATGCGGGACACGGCGGCTCAATGCCACGCGGGCCGCACGACAGCCACGGGTTGAGCACGACCCGCTCCCCGACCTCCAGCCCGCGGGCCTTCGGACCCAGCGCCACCACGTCGGCGACCACCTCGTGGCCCATGACTTGCGGGAAAGAGCAAAATGCGGCCATCGCGTTGTCGCTGTCACCGTCGCCGAAATCCATCAGGATTTGCTTGGAATCCGACCCGCAAACGCCGGTCAGGCGCGGCCGGGTGATCACCCAATCCTCATGCGGCAGTTGCGGATCCGGCAATTGCCGAAGGGCGGTCGGAGTGCGGGCCAAGTTCTGCGTCAGCGGATTGGCGTTGTCGGGAACCTCGAATGGCTCCGGTGGCACACCGTAGACCAGCGCCTTCATGAGTCAAGGTTGCCGCGAATCGGCGACGGCGTACAGTGATGGAAGCTTGTTATATTGGCTAAGTATCAACGTGATGGACTTACTACGGTCCGATTGGGGCAAAACATGACTTCCACCGGCTCTAGGTATGAGGGGGACACCTGGGACCTGGCGTCCAGCGTGGGGGCCACCGCGACCATGGTCGCGGCCGCCCGTGCGATGGCGACGCGCGCCGATCGTCCGCTGATCAAGGATCCGTTCGCCGAGCCGCTGGTCCGGGCGGTCGGCGTGGACCTGCTCGCCCGCCTGGCGAGCGGCGAGTTGGATCCAACCGAACTAAACGACGTACACGACGGCGCAACGGGGTCCGCCGGGGCCATGTCCCGCATGGCCGACAACATGGCGGTGCGTACCAAGTTCTTCGACGAGTTCTTTCTGGAGGCGACCGAGGCGGGCATCAAGCAGGCCGTGATCCTGGCTTCCGGCCTGGACGCTCGCGCGTACCGATTGCCGTGGCCCGCCCAAACGGTCGTCTATGAGGTCGACCAGCCACAGGTCATCGAATTCAAATCCCGCACGCTGGCCGAGCTGGGCGCCGCGCCCACCGCCGACCGGCGGGTGGTGGCCGTCGATCTGCGCGACGACTGGCCCACCGCGCTGTGCACCGCTGGATTCGACCCGGCCCAGCCGACCGCATGGAGCGCCGAAGGCCTACTCGGCTACCTGCCTCCGGAGGCGCAAGACCGCCTGCTGGACACCATCACCGAACTCAGCGCACCAGGTAGCCGGTTCGCCACCGAAAGCGCGCCCAGCCGGCAGCCCGGTGACGAGGAGAAAATGAAGCAACGCATGCAGAGCATCTCCGAACGCTGGCGTGCGCACGGTTTCGATCTCGACATGGCGGGGCTTGTCTACTTCGGCGACCGCAACGAGGCGGCTCCCTACCTGAACGACCGCGGCTGGCAGCTCGACAGCATCAGCATCCGGGATCTCTTCGCGGCCAATGGACTTCCACCCCTTGAGGACGACGACATGCGCATGGGCGACCTGCTCTACGTCAGCGGCATCCTCGGCAAGAACGCGAAATAGGAGCTTTTAAAGAATGACCACCGAGACGGGACGGACCGACGGCGACAGTTGGGGTCCGGCGTCCAGCGTCGGAGCGACCGCCACCATGGTCGCGGCATCGCGTGCGCTGGCGTCGCAGGGACCCAATGCGCTACTCGACGATCCACTGGCCGATCCCCTGGTCCGCGCCGTGGGGTTGGATCCCTTCGTCCGCATCATCGACGGAGAGATCAATTTCGAGGATGACCCGCTGCTGAACCGCAAAACGAGGACTGAGCAGATCGCGGTAAGGACAAGGTTTTTCGACGACTTCTTTACCAGCGCTACTGAAGACGGTGTGCGGCAGGCGGTGATCCTGGCTTCTGGCCTCGACACCAGGGCCTACCGATTGCGATGGCCAGCGGGCACGGTGGTTTACGAGATCGACCAGCCGCAGGTCATCGAATTCAAAACCAACACGCTGGCCGGCCTCGGCGCTGAGCCGACCGCGGACCGCCGTGCGATCGGCATCGATCTGCGTGATGACTGGCCGACCGCATTGCACGAGCATGGTTTTGACGTCAACCAGCCGACCGCGTGGAGTGCGGAAGGGCTGTTACCCTACCTGCCACCCGAGGCTCAGGACCGATTATTCGACAGCATCACCGCGCTCAGCGCACCGGGCAGCCGGCTGGCCACCGAACACGTGCCCGACCCGCAGGCCTTCACCAATGAGCGGTTGCAGCGCATCTCCGAGCGGTGGCGGCGCTTCGGTTTCCAACTCAACGCGGGCGACCTGTTCTATCAGGGTGAGCGCAGCGTCGTCGTCGACTACCTGAGCACCCACGGCTGGCACGTGACGCCCTCTCCCGCCAAGGAGCTGTATGCGCGCAACGGCTTTGAGTTTCCCGAAGACGAGATGATGGCGACCTTCGGCGAAATGAGCTATGTCGCCGCGACGCTCAAGTAGCGCTCTGGCTAAGGTTTGCTCATGCCACGCGCTCACGACGACGACTGGGATCTGGCGTCCAGCGTGGGCGTGACCGCCACGATGGTCGCGGCCGGACGTGCCATGGCGACCAAGGATCCCCGCGGTTTGATCAACGATCCGTTCGCCGAACCGCTGGTGCGCGCGGTGGGGGTGGATCTCTTCACCAAGATGATGGACGGCGATCTCGATCTCGATGCGATCGAGAACGCTTCGCCGGTGCGTATCCAGGCCATGATCGACGGAATGGCGGTGCGCACCAAGTTCTTCGATGACTACTTCGTCAACGCCACCGGAACCGGGGTACGTCAAGCAGTGATACTCGCCTCCGGGTTGGACTCGCGCGCCTATCGGTTACCGTGGCCGGCCGGCACAGTGGTCTATGAGCTCGACCAGCCCCAGGTGATCGAGTTCAAGACAACCACTTTGGCGAGTATCGGTGCCGAGCCCACAGCGACCCGGCGCACCATCCCGATCGATCTGCGCGCAGACTGGCCCACCACATTGAAGGCGGCGGGACTGGATACGACAGCGCCGACAGCCTGGTTAGCCGAAGGTCTGCTGATCTACCTGCCACCGGAGGCCCAAGACCGGTTGTTCGACAACGTCACCGCGCTCAGCGCGCCCGGGAGCACGATCGCCACCGAATTCGTGCCCGGCATCGTGGATTTCGACGCCGACCGGGTGCGGGAGATGTCCGGTCCATTCCGCGAGCACGGCGTGGACATCGATATGGCATCACTGGTCTATGCGGGCGAACGTAACCACGTCGTCGACTACCTGACGACCAAGCGGTGGGATGTCGAGGGTGTGACCAGGACGGAACTGTTCAAGCGCCACGGGATGGACGTTCCCGCCCCGGAAAACGACGACCCGCTCGGTGAGATCATCTTCATCAGCGGCAGGCTTACCGGCTAGCAGTCAGAAGCGCGACTTCCCCAGCCACAGCACGTTGGCGCCGCTCAGCGTCTTCTCGATGTCTTGCAGAATGCCAGCAACCGTGCGGCCAAGCAGCGCGCCCAACGCATCCGGCAGCGACACGGCGGCCGGTTGCGACGAGGCTCGGGGTCGCACCATGTCCAGCAGCGAGGAGCCCGGGTAACTGATGATGCGGATGTCGGTGTCCTCGTCCAGGCCGGCCAGGACTTTGGCTCGGCGCACCGCGGTTCGAAACCCGCCGAGTTCGTCGACCAAGCCGCGCTCGAGGGCATCGGCGCCGGTCCAGACCCGTCCCCGGGCAACACGTTCCACGGCTTCGGTACTCAAGTTGCGGCCTTCGGCGGCCCGTTCCACGAAGTCGGCGTAGATCAAATCCGCCTCGGCCTCTTGTTGAGCCCGCTGCTCCGGCGTGAACGGCGTGTCGATCGACCAGGCATCGGCATTGGCGTTGGTGCGCACGGTGTCTGACCCGACGCCCAGCCGGTCCATCAGATCGCGAATGACCAGCTTTCCGGTGATCACACCGATGGAGCCGGTGATCGTACCCGGATTGGCCACGATCGCGTCAGCGCCCATCGAGACGTAGTAGCCGCCGGAGGCGGCAACCGCACCCATCGACGCCACCACCGGCTTGCCACGTTTGCGAGCCCTTTTCACCTCACGCCAGATGGTCTCCGACGCGGTGACCGTCCCCCCGGGACTGTCCACCCGCAGCACGATCGCGGACACCGAATCGTCGGCGGCGGCCTCGCGTAGTGCCGCTGCGATGGTGTCGGCGCCGGCGGTAGAAGGTCCGAGCGGCAGGAATTGCGGCCCACCGCGTCCGTCGACAATCCTGCCGTCAATGGTGACTACCGCCAATGTTGGCTTGGACCGGCGGCCGGGAACCGACGGCACGGGTGGGGTCAGCCGTGACCGGGCCGCACCGGCGTAACGCGTCAAATAGAGTCGAGGCGGAGCCTTGTCATCGGAGTCGCTGGCCCCTGGCGAAACGCCTTCCACACCAATCAGTTCCGCTATTCGGGCATAGGCTTCGTCGCGGAATCCGATACGGTCGATCAGGCCGGAGGCGACGGCATCGTCACGTAACAGCGGTGCTCGGTCGGCCAGCGCATCGAGCAGACCGGAATCGAGCTTGCGTGATTGGGCGACCGCCTGCCACACCTGTTCTTGGATGCTTTCCAGCATCCGGGTGAGGGCCTCGCGGTGGGCCTCGGTGAAGCCATGCTCGGTGTAACGGCTTGCCGCCGACTTGTATTCGCCGCGCGCGACGAATTGAGCTTGGATCCCCGCCTTGTCGAGCGCGTCGCGCAGGAAGGTGGCATTGCTCGCGAAGCCGATCAGCCCGACAGTTCCCGAGGGCTGCATCCAGACCTCGCCGAACGCCGAAGCCAGGTAGTAGGACAGCGTGCCCGGATAGGTCTCGGCCCAGGCCAGTGACGGCTTGACGGCGCTGAAAGCCGCGATGGCTTCGCGCAGCTCCTGCACCGCCGCCGGCGGCGACGCCGCAAGTTGCACACGGGCAATCAGCCCGGCGACCCGGGGGTCCTCGGAGGCACGGTGGATGGCGGCCACCGTGTCGCGCAGCGCCATCGGTCTGCCACCCCCGGTGATGATCGCCAGCGGGTCAAAGCCGGTCGTCTCCGGAGGCGCCGAGCGCAGGTCGAACTCGAGCACACAGCCGTTGGGTACGCCGTGGTGGCGGACGGTATCGACTCGCCCGGCCAGCGCACGGATGTCGTCCCCCCAACTCAATAAGCCGGGAATCGAGGGCAGGAAGGCGAACATATTCGACCAGCCTACCGGCCTGCCACCGTACGGTGGTCGGGTGAGGTTCTCTATCGCTATCCCCCAACTCGACTCCGAGGGCTTCGACGCCGCCGGGCTGCGCTCGTACCTCGTCCGCGCCGAAGAGCTCGGGTTCGAGGGAGGCTGGGTGCTCGAGCAGAACATCGGAGAAGCCCCGCTACTGGCACCGTTGGAGCTGCTGGCGTACTGCGCGGCCTGCACCGAGCGACTGCGCCTGGGAGTCGCCGTCCTGGTGACGTCCTTGCATGATCCGCTGCAGTTGGCCTCGGCAGCGACCGCCGTCGACCGGCTCAGCCACGGTCGGCTGGATATTGGTGTGGGATCCGGCGGCGGCTCTCGCAGGTTCGCCGCCTTCGGTGTGGAGAAGTCCTCCTACATCTCGTATTTCACCGAGGGTTTGGAACTGATGAAGGCGGCCTGGTCCGAGGCGCCCAGGGTGACGTTCCATGGTCGGTTCCGCGACGTCGATGACCTCCCCATCCAGCCCAAGCCGGTGCAGCGACCACACCCGCCGATCTGGTTCGGTGGCCTGGTTCCCAAGGCCCTGGCCCGGGCGGTGCGCCACGGCGACTCATTCCTGGGCGCCGGCTCGTCGACCACCGAAGCGTTCGCCGGAGCCGTCACCGTGGTGCGCCGTGAACTTGAGGAACAGCGGAAAGACCCCGCGCACTTCACCATCGGCAAACGCGTCTATCTGATGATCGATGACGATGCGGCCCGGGCCCGCGAGCGTGTACTCGCCGGGCTGCGGCGCATCTACGGCGAAATGCCCGGCATCGACTCCGTTTCGGTATCGGGCACACCCGACGACGTCGCCCGCGGGCTGGCTGAGGTGGTGGACGCCGGCGCGCAGATGCTGTTGCTCAATCCCGTCGGCGCCGATGTTCCAGAGAACCGCGAGCAGATGGAACGCCTTGCCGCAGAGGTCATTCCGCAGCTGGGCTGATCACAGCTCGGTTGCCGAGCCCCCCGCGGCGGTGATCTTCTCGCGTGCGCTGCCACTGAACTTGTGAGCGGACAGGTCGACCTTCACGGTCAGCTTGCCGTCGCCGAGGACCTTGACCAACGAGTTCCTGCGAACCGCACCCTTTGCCACCAGCTCGTCCACACCGATGGAACCGCCCTGGGGGAAGAGCCGGTTGATGTCACCCACGTTGACGATTTCGTACTCGGTGCGGAACCGATTCCGGAATCCCTTGAGCTTGGGCAGCCGCATGTGGATGGGCATCTGCCCACCCTCGAAAGTCACCGGGACCTGCTTGCGGGCCTTGGTGCCCTTGGTACCGCGGCCCGCGGTCTTGCCCTTGGAGCCTTCACCCCGACCGACCCGGGTGCGAGCGGTTTTCGACCCGCGCGCGGGCCGTAGATCGTGCAGCTTGATCGTCATTTGGTACTACCTCCAGCGCCTGTCCCGGCCGGCTCCACCTCGACGAGGTGGCTTACCACCGCGATCAGGCCGCGGGTCTGTGGGTTGTCCTCGCGGATCACCGAGTGGCGAATCCGCCGCAGACCCAGGGTGCGCAGGCTCTCGCGCTGCTTCCAGCGGGCCCCGATGGTGCTGCGCACCTGGGTGATTTTCAGTTGAGTACTCATGGTTGTGCTGTTGCCTCTCGTGCCGCCGCCGCACTGGCCAGGGCGTCACTTTCCCGTCGCGCCTTCAGCATGCCGGCCGGGGCGACGTCCTCGATAGGCAGTCCGCGGCGAGCGGCCACCTCCTCGGGACGCTGGAGGAGCTTGAGCGCGGCGACGGTGGCGTGCACCACGTTGATTGCGTTGTCGCTGCCCAATGACTTGGCCAGGATGTCGTGCACCCCAGCGCATTCCAGCACCGCGCGCACCGCGCCACCGGCGATCACACCGGTACCCGGGCTGGCGGGCCGCAATAGCACCACACCGGCGGCTGCCTCACCCTGCACCGGGTGCGTGACGGTGCCGCCGATCAGCGGGACCCGGAAGAAGCCTTTGCGCGCCTCCTCCACACCCTTGGCGATCGCGGCCGGTACTTCCTTGGCCTTGCCGTAGCCGACGCCGACCATGCCGTGGCCGTCACCCACGATGACCAAGGCGGTGAAGCTGAATCGCCTACCGCCCTTGACCACCTTGGAGACGCGGTTGATGGCGACGACCCGTTCCAGGTAATTACTCTTGTCGCCGTCTCGGTCGCGGCCTCGGCCACTGTCGCGCCGGCCCCGGCTATCGCGGTCACCGCGCGCGTCACGGTTGTCGCCGCGGGCTTCGGGCCCGCCGGCTGACTGTTCCGCCATTATGCGGTCCTTCCAGTTGTCATCAGAAACTCAATCCGTTCTCGCGTGCGGCATCGGCCAGCGCCGCGATCCGTCCGCCGTAGGTGTATCCGCCACGGTCGAACACCACGCTGTCGATACCGGCGGCCTTGGCACGCTCAGCGATCAATTGGCCCACCCGTACGCTGCGGGCTTTCTTGTCCCCCTGCAGACTGCGCACGTCGGCCTCGATGGATGACGCAGCGGCGACCGTGGTGCCGTTTTCGTCGTTGACCAGTTGCACATGAATGTGCCGGGCGGACCGGTGCACGACGAGCCGCGGGCGCTGCGGGCTACCCGAGACCTTCTTGCGCAGTCGGGCATGCCTACGCAGCCGAGAGTCCCGCCGAGTCGCGGATACACTCTGCCCCAACGGCTTTCGCGCAGCGGTATCAGCTTGTGATTGCGCCATGACTACTTACCTGTCTTTCCGACCTTGCGACGGATCTGCTCGCCCTCGTAGCGCACGCCCTTGCCCTTGTACGGGTCGGGACGACGCAGACGGCGGATATTCGCCGAGATTTGGCCGACCTTCTGCTTATCGATGCCGGAGACCGTGAACTTCGTCGGTGACTGGACCTCGAACTTGATGCCGTCGGGGGCCTCGATCACCACAGGGTGGCTGTACCCCAGCGCGAACTCGAGATTGGAGCCCCTGAGCTGCACCCGGTAGCCGACCCCGAAGATCTCCATCTTGGTGGTGTAACCCTGCGTCACACCGGTGACCAGGTTGGACACCAGGGTGCGCGACAGCCCGTGCAGTGAGCGGCTGTGCCGCTCGTCGTTGGGACGGCTGACCACGATCGCGCCATCGTCGTTGCGCGACACGGTGATCGGCTCGGCGACGGTCAAATCCAGGGCACCCTTGGGTCCCTTCACTGAGACCTTCTGGCCGTCGATCGTTACGTCGACCCCGGTGGGGACCGGAACCGGCTGCTTACCAATACGCGACATCTCTGTTTACGCTGCCTCTCCCACTACCACACGTACGCGAGGACTTCGCCGCCCACGCCCTGTCTGGCTGCCTGACGATCGGTCAGCAGGCCCGAGGAGGTCGAGATGATCGCCACGCCCAGGCCGCCGAGCACCCGCGGCAGGTTGGTGGATTTCGCATACACCCGCAGGCCCGGCTTGGACACCCGGCGCAAACCGGCGATGCTGCGCTCCCGGCTAGGCCCGTACTTGAGCTGGACGATCAGCGACTTGCCGACCCGAGCATCTTCGGTTCGGTAATCGCTGATGTACCCCTCGCGCTTGAGGATCTGGGCGATGTTGGCCTTGAGCTTGGAGTGCGGCAAACTCACCTCGTCGTGATACGCCGAATTGGCGTTGCGCAGACGTGTTAAGAAGTCTGCGATCGGATCCGTCATCGTCATGACAGCGTCTGTAACCTTCCTCGCGGTGGTTCCCGCCCAAGAATTCGACCTGGGGGGCCTGTCGCGCACCTGTTTTGGTTTGTGTCCTGTGGCCTGTTACCAACTGCTCTTCTGCACGCCGGGCAACTCCCCCGCGTGCGCCATCTCGCGCAGGCAGATCCTGCACAGCCCGAACTTGCGGTAGACCGCGCGCGGGCGTCCGCACTTGCTGCAGCGGGTGTAGGAACGTACCGCGAACCGCGGTTTCCGCGCCGCCTTGTTAACCAGTGCCTTCTTAGCCATCGCTCATGCTCCCCTTTGAGGTTCTTCCTTGAACGGAAAGCCGAGGGCCCGCAACAGCGCTCGTCCTTCGTCGTCGGTCGCCGCCGAGGTGACGACGTTGATGTCCATGCCACGGACCCGGTCGATCTTGTCCACGTCGATCTCGTGGAACACCGACTGCTCGGCCAGTCCGAATGTGTAGTTGCCGACACCGTCGAACTGCTTGGGCGAAAGCCCGCGGAAGTCACGAATACGTGGCAGCGCGATCGAGGTGAGACGGTCGAGGAACTCCCACATCCGGTCTCCGCGCAGGGTAACCCGGACGCCGATCGGCATGCCCTCGCGCAATTTGAACTGCGCTATGGATTTCCGCGCCTTACGAATTTCAGGCCGTTGCCCGGTGATCAGGGCCAAATCGTTGACCGCGCCGTTGATCAGCTTGGCATCCCGGGCCGCTTCGCCGACGCCCATGTTGACGACGACCTTCGTCACGGTCGGGATTTGCATGACGTTGCCGTAGTTGAACTGCTTGTGCAACGAATCCCGGATCTCGTTACGGTAGCGCTCTTTCAGGCGTGGTTGCACTTTTTCTGCGGTGGTCATCAGATGTCCTTGCCGTTGCGCTTGGAGATGCGAACCCGCTTGCCGGTCTCCTCGTCGACCCGATAGCCGATTCGGGTGGGCTTACCGTCCGAGTCGACCACCATCACGTTGGAGACGTGAATCGGGGCTTCCTGGGTGACGATTCCGCCCGAGCGAGCTCCGCGCTGGGTGGTCGAAATCGCGGTGTGCTTCTTGATCCGGTTGACGCCCTCGACCAGCACCCGGTTACGGTCCGGATAAGCCTGCAGCACCTTGCCTTTTGCGCCCTTGTCCTTCCCCGCGATTACCAGGACGGTGTCGCCTTTGTGGACCTTCATCTACAACACCTCCGGGGCCAGCGAGATGATCTTCATGAATCGCTTCTCGCGCAGTTCGCGGCCGACCGGCCCGAAAATACGCGTCCCGCGCGGGTCGTTGTCGGGCTTGATAATCACTGCGGCGTTCTCGTCGAACTTGATGTAACTGCCGTCGGGACGCCGGCGCTCCTTGACGGTGCGCACCACGACGGCTTTGACGACATCCCCACGCTTGACGTTGCCGCCGGGAATGGCGTCTTTGACGGTGGCAACGATGACATCACCGATGCCGGCGTAGCGTCGCGACGAACCGCCGAGCACCCGGATGCACAAGATCTCCTTGGCGCCGGTGTTGTCGGCGACCTTCAGCCGCGATTCCTGCTGAATCACTCGATCTCCTGACCTGGTTCACGTGTGCACGGCAGGAGAACTCACCTCAGTGAGCATTCGGCGAGCATGACCCACCAAAAACCTGACGTGCGCGGTCTTTGTCGCCGAAGGGCACGCGGGGCCGATTACAGTTGCATGCACACCGGCCGAGGTCTGCCCAAGGCAACCCCTAGAGTCTAGGCGACGACCTGCTCACAGCCAAATTTCTGGGTCTCCAGCCGACCTAAAACGGCGGCGGGTCGCCGTCGGGGTCGGGTGGGGCGGGTCCGGTGTAGCTCAGGCTTTCGGCTTGGCGGATCAGGCGAGCGTCGTGATTCTGTCGGCGTTCGGTGGCGATGCGGTGGGCCTTGTTTTGAGCACGGGTGGTGGTGCGCAGCGGCATCATCGCCGTGCGCTCGGCGCAGCGATCGGTCCGTGGCGCACCCGGTGGGGGGATATCGCCGGTGGGCGCGCACAAAGCTGGAAAGAGCAGTGCACTGCCCGGAGTCGTGACGTAGGTGTGTCCTCCAGGCGTTGTCCAAATCACCGTGCCGTCGGGTAGCTGGTGGTCGCGCCACCCCCAAAACGTTTTGAGCAGATGATGAAGCCGGCAAAGACATTTCAGGTTCGACGGGTGGGTGGCCCCGCCCTTGGCATACGGGATCGTATGGTCGAGGTCGCAATCAGTGGCCGGGCGGTCGCAGCCGGGGGCCCGGCAGGTCAAATCCCGCGCCCGCACGAACGCCGCCAGGGCCGCCGACGGGGTGTAGTGGGATTCGGCGTCCGCCGGCGGCGTCAACGGCCGCAGTTTGGCGTTGTGGGCCAATTCCGTCACCAGTTGGGCGGGGATGAGCTCCTCCCCGCCCAGCATCGCCGCCGGTGCGGCACTGCGGCCCTCCAGCGTGGCTTTCTCGGCGACCACATGGATGACCACAGGCCCCGCCGCACGCCCACCGGCCGCACAGTCGGTAACCCCGCAGTGGCACCCCAGCCGACCAGTGCCGGCGGCCAGCGCCCCCAGGGCGTCGGCTCGGCGTTGATCGCGGGTGCGCGGGTCGTTCGCACACACTGTGTCCGCCAATGCATCCAGGCGCTTATCCAGTGCCCTGGCATCCGTGCCAAACAATGTCCCGTGCATCTCGGACATCCCCGACTCGGATTCCCAGATCGACACCTCACGGTTTTTTATAAGCTCGTTCTTGCGGCGCACCGCATCGGCATCAACCCGAGCGACAATTCGGTCCACCGCGATGGCCAACCGCCCCCGCGTCATCGATGGCCAGCGCGGCACTCGTAGCGCCAGTTCAGCATCCACTCGGGTCAACACCGCAGTATCGGTGATCAAATCGGTGCGGTACACCATCGTTTGGAACAGCTCGTAATCGACGTCACCGGCGCGGAAAACCGCGGCCACCTGCGGTAGCCGCTCACGCATGGCCAGCGCATAACGCATGTAGCTACCCGCCATTGCCAGACTGATCCGAAACGCCGCGGCCACCTCGGCGCCCACCGCAGCCCAGGTATCGACCGCCCAATCCTGCTGCTCCCCGCGCTCGGCACGGCGCAGCTCAAACAACTCCCCGATCGCATCCAACCGATCCGCGGCGGCTTGAGCCTCCAACCGCCGGGCGGCGCACATCCGCTCCATCAGCGCGCACGACTGATCGGTCTCAGCAGGCTCCCAGTACTCATGGAGCCGTTTATCGAACATGCGTTCGAGCATGCCACGGGCCTACGACAAGAAATGACCGCAGCATTGAGGAACTACGCCACGCAGCGAAATCCAATGTGAGTCGTCGCGGTGTCCTGCGACTGCGGCGACCGCGCGGCCGGTCGGTAGCGATGGCAGTACTCCGACGCACACAAATGCGAGCCGCCCTTCAAGGTCTGATTGACGCTCGGATCCGCGGGTTGGGACGGGGTGCAGCAGGCTTTGGGCGGCTGGTCGAGCCGGTGGTGCGCCGAAAACTCGGTCGCGGTCCACTCCCAGACGTTGCCGATCATGTCGACCAGACCGAACCCATTGGGCGGGAACGTCCCCACCGGCGAAGTGCCCGCCCAGCCGAGGGCACCGTCGTTGCGATACGGAAAGCTGCCCTGCCAGGTGTTGGCCATCAACCGACCGTCGGGTTTCGCCTCATCTCCCCAGGCATAGGTCGTCGTGCTGCCGGCGCGCGCCGCATACTCCCACTCCGCCTCGCTCGGCAGGCGGCGCCGGGCCCAACGCGCGTAGGCCACAGCGTCGGGATATGCCACCTGCACCACGGGATGATCGGCTCTGTCCGCGATATCGCTGTCCGGCCCGAAGGGATGGCGCCAGTTAGCGCCTGGCACCCAGTCCCACCACTGCCGCCAATCACGCAGGTCGACCGGGCCCCGCGTCGGCCGGAAAACCATCGCACCGGCCCGTAGGTCATTGACTCCCGGGTAAAGCGCCGGGTCGATTGATCGCTCGGCGACCGTTACGTAGCCTGTGGCAGCGACGAATTCGGCGAACTGGGCGTTGGTGACTGGGTGTCGCTCCATCGCAAACGACTCCACGGCCACGGTGTGGATTGGCGCCTCTTCCGGGTAAAAGCTCGTCGAGCCCATGCGGAACGATCCGCCCGGCAAGTCAACCAACTCGGTGAGCACGACTTCAGCGTATGACGATCCCGAAGTGAGCGCTTATCAGCCCGTTTTCGACACCTTTCGATCACGTTGGCGCCACCAGGCGACCACGAATAGTGACATGGCGACAACCAGCGCTATCAACACCCACAGCACGATGGCTTGGTCGACCCACGAGCCGGGCGGTGGGGAACCCGGAAAGAAGCTGCGCAGGGGGACAACGGCGAACAGCATTGCTGCATACCACGTTGAGAGCGGCGGCAAGAACGACGTCCTGCCCAACGCCATCGGAATGGCCACCCACAATGCCAACACAGGCAGGGCGATGAGGATCAGACAGAGCCCCACGTCAATGATCAGCGGGCCTTTGGACCTGTGCAATGTGAGGACTACGTCGTCAAGTACTACGTCGTCAACTCGGTCCGAGCTTCCGGGCGTGTCCGGGTCGCGCTTGCGGGTGGCGGTAACGTCCCAGCCATCCAATGATCCGGTTACTTCAACCCGGGCCGGTATGTACTGGCGGGCATCGCCGGACCCGACGAGCACATCGGCCGCAATGGTGTCGGTTTTGTATGTGTCGAAGGGCCAGTTACCGGGGTCACCATGCGCCTCAATCATCGTGCTGACTTGCGCCGGCGCCTTTCCTACCGGGTATTGCAGGTCTCCCAAATCGTTTTCGGGATACAGGCGCACGGAAGTCTCGGTGGTCAGCACACCGAGGCGCTGGTCGAACATTGAATCCTGGGGAATGACAAGTACATTCACCGTCAAGCGGTTTGCGACGGTATCCAGCTTCTCGAGCCGCACCTGCACCACCGTGTCGTTGGTTGTGTTGACGTCCGGCGGAGGGAGCGGGCCCGCTGTTTTGGCCAAAAGGTGGACCCCAACGAGGGACAGGATATAGATCCCGATGACGCTCGCGGAAATAGTAAAACCGATTGCTAAGTGCAGAACCCGCGACTTGCGCACCGGCTCCTGCGTCGGCGGCGGCGCGGGTGGAGACGTCAGAGGGGGTGCCGACGGACCGCTATGAGCCATTGATGATCACCTCTCGGGTTCCGATCAGAGCGCGGGCTCAGATGCTAGCAATCGGTCGCTCGGGGAGCGCGGTTTCACGCGACACCGTTACCCCGGATCGGCGATTCCGGACCGGCACCCAGCAAGCCTTAACTTCAGCCCGCTTTCGGCGTCTTTCGATCACGTTGCCGCCACCAGGCGACGACGAACAAGGCCATCGCCGACACCAGCGCTATCAACACCCACAGCACGATGGCTTGGTCGACCCACGAGCCGGGCGGTGGAGAACCCGGCAAGAAGTTGCGCAGGGGAACAACGGCGAACAGCATCGCTGCATACCACGTTGAGAACGGCGGCAAGAACGACGTCCTGCCCAATGCCATCGGGATGGCCACCCACAATGCCAACACAGGCAGGGCGATGAGGATCAGACACAGCCCCAGGTCGAAAATCAGTGGGCCCTTGGCTCTGTGCAACGTGATGATCACGTCGTCCAAGACATCTGGGTTGGAATCTTCGGGATCGTGGACGCGGGTGACAGAAGCGTCCCAGCCGTCCAACTTTCCGGATGCTTCGACACGGGCCGCGGCCTTTTCCCGATTTTGGCCAGAACCGGTGAACACGTCGGCCGCGATGACTTCCGTTTTGTACGTGTCGAATGGCCAGCTCGCGGGATCGCCGTGCGCCTCGATCGTCGTGCTGACTTGTGCTGGGGCCTTTCCAACCGGGTACTGCAGGTCGCCCAGGTCATTATCTGGATACAGCCGCACCGCGGCGTCGGTGGTCAGTACACCGAAGTTCTTGTCGTACAGCGAATCCTTGGGATAGACAAGCACGTTCACCGTCAAGCGGTTCGCGACGGTATCCAGCTTCTCCAGGCGCACCTGCACGACGCTGTCCTCGGCCTCCACCTTGCTCAGGTCGACCGAAGGAAGCGGAGGCGCTGATTTGGCCAACAGGTGCACGGCGATCAGCGATAGGACGTAGATAACAACGACGGCCGCGACAACGCCGAAGGCGATTGCGATTTGCCGTCCTCGCGCCCCGGACGGCGCCGGCGACGCCGGAGGCCCGGCGGTCATTGATGCATCACGGGGCCAGATGCTAGCAGCCGCAACCAGTGAAGACGGGAAGTTTTAGGGGATGACAACCGCGAATTGCTGCATCACCGTGGATTTGGCCGCGTCGAAGCCGGGCACGCCGGCGGGCCCTTCCAAATGGATGACCACCAGGTACGCCCTGGTGTTCGTCCAGATGTGGGTGATGCGGTCGGCGAAGTCGATGGACCCTTGCCCTCCGACAGTGCCGCTCAGTAGCTGGCTGCTGTAGCCGCAGAACTGAGCCGCCGCGATGGTCACTTTGACGTCCCGCTTGGAGCCGCCCAGGCCGGCTGCGTAGCGCAGGAACGCCCCGCCGGGATCGAGGTCCGTCGGGGTGATGGTCACCCGCACCGACATGCCATCGGGGCCGGTCGACGTCAACGCCACGTCGCCACTGCCAGGAGCCGAATTCCAGTCGTCCGGCAGCGGGACCGTGATCTTGGGCGCGACCGGATCGGAGACGGAAGCCATGGTCAAGCGGCCATTACCGTTGGGCGACGCGAAGCACACCAAAGCATTTGGTGGAATGTGGTCGGGCAGCGTGGTCTCGACACCGGGCACCGGCTCGGCCGGGTCGGACAGTGGTGCGGGGGAGGTTGTCGACGGAGTCGTCCTACTGACGGCGGTGCCGCCTGTGGTTTTCTCGCAGCCGACGGCCAGGCCTGCCGACAGCCAGAGCAGGCCCGCCGCGCCGAGTGCCGCGCACAGCGATCGTTTCTGCGATTCAGTCGCGCGAAAAGGCAAGCGCAAGTTCGGATTCCACGTCTTGAAACGGTCGGCCGGACAGATCGATGGTGACCTCGGCGATGGTGCCACCGGTAAACGCATACGGCGCCTTGTAGCGGCTGGATACTCCCGACCCGCCGTTGCGTCCGACGGTGATGCCGGCACCCGCCAGCCCGAACGTTCCGGGGTGGGTTTTCACATCCGCGAGCGTGCCGACCACATCGTCGTCGACGAACAACGTCACGTCACCGAGCGGCGTGTGGCTGTTCGCCACGGTCCCGGTCCGCGAATAGCTGACCCCGAGCACATGTCGGCCCAGCGGCACCGCGCCGGACGACGAAACCGTCTGCTGCCGCTCACCGAGGAAGTTGTAGACATAGTGCAGCCGTCCGTCCTGGATGAACAGCACGTGCCCGCCATGGGCGCCGCCTTGCTTGAACAGCACTCCTTCGGCGCCGGTGGTATCCACTGTCACATCGGCCAGCACCGAGAACGACCGGCCGCGAATTTCGGCGGCTGCGCCGATGCCGACGTCAGCGCAGCCGGGATAATAGACGTAGCTTGACCGTTCGCTGGCCAGGTAGGGCCGCCACCGCATCATCATTTCCACGATGTTCAGGTCCGACAGCGGCAGACCGTTGTATTTGGCGGCCTCGGAAAACCACAGCGCCTTGAGTTCCTCGAGCTTGTCGGGCAACTCGGTAGCCAGGTCGTGGCACTGGCTGCGGTCTGCTGCGATGTGGAACAGCTCCCAGCGGTCGGCGTCGAAATGCGACCAGCCCGCCGGTATCGCGGCGTGGACGGTGTTGGCGAACCAGCCCTGATGCCAGATCCCGCGGGTACCCAGCATCGAGTAGAACTGGGTCTGCTTGCCGGTATCGGCGGCCGGATCGGCAAGCGCCGCTTTGAAACTCACGCCGTCCAGTGGTTTCTGCGCGATTCCTTTGACAGTCTCCGGCGGTGTCATGCCCAGCAGGTCGTAGATCGTCGGAGTGATATCGCAGACGCTGACGTAGTTGTCCCGAACCTCCCCATGTGCGGCAATTCCGTTGGGCCACGAGACGATCGCCGTGTCGGCTATGCCGCCCTCATGCGAGGCGTACCGCTTGTACAACTTGTACGGGGAGTTGAAGGCCATCGCCCACCCGATGGGGTAGTGGTTGTAGGTTTCCGGACCCCCGAGGTGGTCGAACAACTTCATGCTCTCTTCGACGGTGTCGATGTAGCCGTTGAAGAACTTGCCCTCGTTCACCGAACCGTTTGGACCGCCCTCACCGCTGGCGCCGTTGTCGGAGATCACCACGATGATGGTGTTGTCCAGCTGGCCGGAATCCTCCAGATAGTCCAGGATCCGGCCGATTTGAGCATCGGTGTAGCTCAGGAAGCCGGCGAACACCTCCGCCATCCGGCTGAAGAGCCTCTTCTCGTCATCGCTCAGAGAATCCCAGGGCCGTACCGTGTCCTGCAGCGGCCACGGCTGGCCGTCCGGTCCCTTGACGTCGAGATAAGGGTTGACGGGTGACAATTCGGTGTCCGGCGGCACGATCCCCATCGATTTCTGCTTTTCCAGCACCATCTCGCGGTAGCGCTCGTACCCCATGTCGAACCGGCCGGCATACTTGTCCGCCCACTCTTTGAAGACGTGATGCGGCGCATGCCCGGCGCCTGGGCACACATAGCTGAACCACGGCTTGTCGGGCGCGATCACCTTGGCGTCGCGGATGAATTCGATTGTCTTGTCGGCGATGTCCTTCGACAGGTGATAGCCGTCCTCCGGCGTGCCCGGGGGGTTGACCGGGTGGTTGTCGTACACCAGGTCGGGATACCACTGGTCGGTCTCACCGCCCATGAAGCCGTAGAACCGCTCGAAGCCGCGCGAGGTCGGCCAGTGCCGTTTCGTCGACGCCAGATTGGACTCTTCAAGCGGTGTCAGGTGCCACTTGCCGATGCAGTACGTGTTGTAGCCGCGTTCGGCGAGCACCTCGGAAAGCAGCGCAGTGTCGAACGGAATACGACCGCTGCAGTTGGGGAACCCGTCGGTGAACTCTTCAATGGTGGCCATGCCGACCGTGGTGGCATTGCGACCGGTCAGCAGCGACGCCCTGGTCGGCGAGCACAACGCGGTGGTGTGAAATTGCGACAGTCGGATACCGCGCTCGGCGATGCGCGTCATGGCGGGCATCTCGACCAGGCCGCCGAAGCAGTCCCAGGTCGCGATGCCGATGTCATCCCAGACCAGATAAAGGATGTTCGGCGAGTTCTCCGGTGCGGTCGGTGCAGCGTACGGGCCCCAGTCCGGCTCGGAATCCCGAATATCGAGGTCAATCTTGCCGCTAAACTGCCCCGACTGCCCCGACTGCCCCGACTGCCCCGAATCGGACGACCCAGTCACCATCGCCAGCCTCACTCTCGTAGCGGACTTCCCAGCCGAACGTCGCGTGAAGACTACACCCGGAACCGGGCGCTTTACCGCTGCGGGCTACGAGGCGTTACTTCGCCTTTTCCAGGATTTCGACGAGCCGCCAGCGTTTGGTCGCCGACGTCGGACGCGTCTCCATCAGCGACACGCGGTCGCCGATGCCGGCGGTGCTGTTCTCGTCGTGCGCCTTGACCTTCTTGGTGGTACGGATGATCTTGCCGTACAGCGGATGACGCACGCGGTCTTCCAGCTCCACCACGATGGTTTTCTGCATCTTGTCACTCACCACGTAACCGATGCGCATCTTGCGCCGGCCGCGTGTCTTCGGTGTGCGCGGAGTGTTCTTGGGGCCCTTGTCTTTTGACCCGACATCCGCGGGAGCGGCCTGCTTGGTGGCGGCCTTCGGGGCCGCTTTCTTCACGGCCTTGGCCGCGGACGGCACTGCCTTCGCTTCTGCCATCACGATTCCTTACCGTCGGGCCCGGAAGCCAGGCCCAGTTCTCGTTCGCGAAGCACGGTGTAGACGCGCGCGATTTCCTGACGCACCGTGCGGAGCCGGCGGTTGTTGTTGAGCTGTCCGGTCGCCATCTGGAAACGCAGATTGAACAGCTCCTCCTTGGATTCGCGCAGGCGCTCCGTCAGCTCCTCATCGGTGAGCTCACGCAGTTCGCCAGGCGAAATTCCCACTGCCATCAGAACTGATCCTCTCGGGTCACGATGCGTGCCTTGATCGGCAACTTGTGGATTGCCCGGGTGAGCGCCGCCCGCGCCACCGATTCATTGGGGTAGCTGAGTTCGAACAGCACCCGGCCCGGCTTGACGTTGACCACCCACCACTCCGGGGAGCCCTTACCCGAACCCATCCGGGTTTCGGCGGGCTTCTTGGTCAGCGGGCGGTCGGGGAAGACGTTGATCCACACCTTGCCGCCACGCTTGATGTGCCGGTTGATGGCGATACGCGCGGACTCGATCTGCCGGTTGGTGACGTAGGCGTGCTCAAGGGCCTGGATGCCGTAGTCACCGAAGTTCACCGCCGTGCCGCCGCTGGCGATGCCGCGCTGACGGGGATGGTGCTGCTTACGGTGCTTAACTTTGCGGGGAATCAACATGATTCAGCTCTCCGTGCTTTGCGATTCTGGGGCAGGCGCGGCGTCAGCTGAAGATCCAGCGGCGGATTCCTCGGCGCTCGCGGCCCGTCCTGCCTCGGTGCTGGTGGCCGTGGTGCCCGATGCGCCACTGCGCCGCGGACGCGTGCCCGACGGCCGCTCGCGGCGCGGACGCTCGGCGCCCGCGGGAGCGGCGGCGGCCAGTTCGCGTTTGCCACCGACGATGTCGCCCTTGTAGATCCACACCTTCACGCCGATCCGGCCGAAAGTGGTCTTGGCCTCGTACAAGCCGTAGTCGATGTCGGCGCGCAGCGTGTGCAGCGGCACCCGGCCCTCGCGGTAGAACTCCGACCGGCTCATCTCCGCGCCGCCGAGACGGCCGGAGCACTGCACCCGGATGCCCTTGACGTTGGGCTGACGCATCGCCGACTGAATGGCCTTGCGCATTGCGCGGCGGAAGGCCACCCGGTTGCTCAACTGCTCGGCGACCCCCTGGGCCACCAATTGTGCTTGCGACTCCGGGTTTCTGACTTCGAGAATGTTGAGCTGGACCTGCTTGTGGGTCAGCTTTTCCAAGTCTGCACGAATGCGGTCAGCCTCGGTGCCGCGCCGCCCGATGACGATGCCTGGACGCGCGGTGTGGATGTCTACCCGAACCCGGTCGCGGGTGCGCTCGATCTCCACGTCGGCGATCCCGGCGCGCTCCAGCCCGGTGGACAGCAGCCGCCGGATCGCGACGTCTTCCTTGACGTACTCGGAGTACTGCTTGTCCGCGTACCAGCGAGACTTCCAGTCTGTGGTGATGCCCAGCCGGAAGCCGTGCGGATTGATTTTCTGGCCCACTAGTCTGAGCCTCCCTTCGCTTCAGAAGTCTCAGAAGCTGCCGTGCCGGCTTCCGCGGATTTCGGACCTGAACTAGCCACAGCCTTCTTGGCCGGCGCTTTTTTAGCGGGCGCTTTGTTCGCCGGTGCCTTCGCGGCGGAAGCTTTCTTGGCGGGCGCTTTTGCGGCGGCCTTGCTGGCCTCCGCGCGGCGGGCCCTCGTCGACTTCGCCGCGCGCTGATCTTTGGCCGGCCGGCTTTCCACCACGACCGTGATGTGGCTGGTGCGCTTGCGGATCCGGAACGCGCGCCCTTGCGCGCGCGGACGGATGCGCTTGGCGGTGGGCCCCTCGTCGGCGTAGACGGTGGCGACCACCAGAGTCGACGGGTCGAGTCCGTTGTTGTTCTGCGCGTTCGCCGCGGCACTGGCGATCACCTTGGCCACCGGCTCGCTGGCGGCCTGCGGCGCCCAACGCAGGATGTCGAGCGCGTCGGCCACCGACCTGCCACGCACCAGGTCGATCACCCGGCGCGCCTTTCTCGGCGACACCCGCACGAAACGTGCCTTGGCGACCGCCGACGGAAATTCGGTTGTGGTCATCGCCGTTTGGCCTTCCGGTCGTCCTTGATGTGTCCCTTGAAGGTGCGCGTCGGCGCGAATTCACCAAGTTTGTGACCGACCATCGCTTCAGTGACGAACACCGGAACGTGCTTGCGTCCGTCGTGTACGGCGAAGGTGTGGCCGATGAAGTCCGGAATAATCGTCGAACGCCGCGACCAGGTCTTGATCACCTGTTTGGTGTTCTTCTCGTTCTGTGTGTCCACCTTCTTGAGCAGGTGGTCGTCGACGAACGGGCCCTTCTTCAGGCTGCGTGGCATGGCTGCTCCTGAACTTCCTAGCGAGAGTGCTTCTTGCCGGTGCGCCGGCGTCGGACAATGAGCTTGTTACTCAGTTTTTTCCGGCTACGGGTACGGCCCTCGGGCTTGCCCCACGGGCTCACCGGGTGCCGACCACCGGAGGTCTTACCCTCACCGCCACCATGCGGGTGGTCAACCGGGTTCATGACCACACCACGGACCGACGGGCGCTTGCCTTTCCAACGCATACGACCGGCCTTGCCCCAGTTGATGTTTGCCTGCTCGGGGTTACCGACCTCACCGATCGTTGCGCGGCAGCGCACGTCGACGCGGCGGATCTCACCGCTGGGCATACGCAGCGACGCGTAGGTGCCCTCCTTGCCGAGCAGCTGGATGCTAGACCCGGCCGATCGCGCAAGCTTGGCGCCACCGCCCGGCCGCAGCTCCACGGCGTGGATCACGCTACCGGCCGGGATATTGCGCAGCGGCAGGTTGTTGCCCGGCTTGATGTCTGCGTTCGCGCCGGATTCCACCACGTCGCCCTGCGAGAGTCCAAGGGGGGCAATGATGTAGCGCTTATCACCGTCGAGGTAATGGAGCAACGCGATGTTGGCGGTCCGGTTGGGGTCGTACTCGATGTGCGCGACCTTGGCGTTGACACCGTCCTTGTCGTTGCGCCGGAAGTCGATCACCCGGTAGGCGCGCTTGTGGCCACCACCCTTGTGGCGGGTGGTGATCCGGCCGTGTCCATTGCGCCCACCATGACCGTGCAGTGGGCGCACCAACGACTTCTCCGGGGTCGCACGAGTGATCTCGGCGAAGTCGGACACACTGGCGCCGCGACGGCCGGGTGTCGTCGGCTTGTACTTACGAATTGCCATGTCTAATAAGGTCTTTCTCTCACGCGCGGCTAGGCCGGCGCTCCGAACAGGTCGATCGGCTTGCTACCGGGCGCCAGCGTGACGATGGCCCGCTTGGTGCCCTTGCGCTTGCCGTATCCGGTCCTGGTGCGCTTGCGCTTGCCCTGCCTGTTCGCGGTGTTCACCGATGCGACCTTGACGGAGAAGATCTTCTCGACGGCGATCTTGATCTGCGTCTTGTTCGAATCGGGGTGCACCACAAAGGTGTACACATTGTCGTCGAGCAGCCCATAGGACTTTTCCGAGATGACCGGAGCCAAGATGATGTCGCGGGGATCAGTGACGGTCGCCATCAGGCCGAAACCTCCTCGGCTGTCGTCGGGTTGGCGGCGATGTAGGCGTTCAGCGCCTCAACGCTGAACACCACGTCGTCGGAGCGCAGCACGTCATAGGTGTTGAGCTGGTCGGGCGCCAGGATGTGCACACCGGGCAAGTTGCGCACGCTCTTGGCGCCGGCCTCGTCGCTGCGTCCGATCACGACTAGCACCTGCTTGCGGTCGGTCAGAGTGCCCAGGAACGCCTTGGCGTTCTTGGTGGACGGGGTCTGGCCCGATACCAGCTCGGTGATCGCGTGGATGCGCCCGTTGCGTGCCCGGTCAGATAATGCCCCGCGCAACGCCGCGACGATCATCTTCTTGGGTGTGCGCTGGCTGTAGTCGCGCGGCTTGGGGCCGTGCACGATGCCGCCACCGGTGAACTGCGGCGCCCGCGTCGATCCCTGCCGGGCGCGACCGGTTCCCTTCTGCCGGTAGGGTTTGCGACCACCGCCGCGGACCTCGCCGCGTGTCTTGGTCGAGTGCGTGCCCTGACGGGCCGCCGCCCGTTGTGCGGTGACCACCTGGTGCATCAGCGCGATATTGGCCGGGGCATCGAACAACTCGGCGGGCAGCTCGATGGAGCCGTCCACCTTGCCGTCCGGCGTCTTGACGTCAATCTTGAGTGTCTTCTGGCCTTGTGCTGCCATTACTTCTCACCTCGTTTGACCGCGCTGCGGACCATCACGAGTCCACCGGTGCGGCCGGGGACCGCACCTTTGATCAGCAGCACGCCGTTCTCGGTATCGACTTTGTGCACCAACAGGTTCTGGACGGTCACCCGATCGTTGCCCATCCGGCCCGCCATCCGGGTGCCCTTGAAGACCCGGGCGGGAGTGGCGCAGCCGCCGATGGAGCCCGGGCGGCGGTGCACCGCCTGGGCACCGTGGCTGGCGCCCTGACCGCGGAAGCCGTGGCGCTTCATGGTGCCGGCGAAGCCTTTTCCCTTGGAGGTACCGGTTACGTCGACGTAGCTGCCGTCGGCGAAGATTTCCGCCGTCAACTCCTGGCCGACCTCGTATTCGGCAGCCGCGTCAGCGTTATCCAGTCGCAGTTCGGCCAGGAACCGGCGTGGGTTGACGCCCGCAACGGTGTACTGACCGGTCACCGGCTTGTTGACCTTGCGGGGACTGATCTCGCCGTACGCCAGTTGCACGGCGCTGTAGCCGTCGCGCTCCGGCGTGCGGATGCGGGTCACCACGTTCGGTCCGGCCTTGACCACCGTTACCGGCACAATCCTGTTGTTGTCGTCGAATACCTGCGTCATGCCCAGCTTGGTACCGAGAATGCCCTTTCGCGCCATTGTTCTCAGGATCTCCTACTGGATGTTGACGTCGACACTTGCCGGAAGATCGATGCGCATCAGCGCGTCGACGGTCTTCGGCGTCGGATCAAGAATGTCGATCAACCGCTTGTGAGTACGCATCTCGAAGTGCTCTCGCGAGTCCTTGTACTTATGCGGAGAGCGGATGACGCAATACACGTTCTTCTCGGTCGGCAGCGGCACCGGACCCACGACGCTGGCACCCGTGCGGACGACGGTCTCGACGATTTTCCGCGCCGACGCGTCGATAGCCTCATGGTCGTAGGCCTTGAGCCTGATGCGGATCTTCTGTCCCGCCACGCTTCTCTACCCTCACTCCACTCGAAATCCGTGTCCGGACTCGGAATCCGTGTCCTGACGTACTTCCAGCGCGCCGATCGGGCCGGCCGAACTTGGGCCGATCGAGCGTCGCGCCGGATACTGCGCCGCTGTTTACCTGTCGTGGTCCACCGGCCCCAGCGGTCGGGCTGTCACCCTCACGCAGCCTTGTCGCGCTAATTTCAAGGCCGAAATCAGTCGCGTTCCAAGGATGGGACCGGACGCGCCCGTTTGGGCGCTGGTCGTATGCCCCGCCAGGCGCAAACCTGGCCCAAGGCAACCTGAACAGTATGCCCTAGATCATGGCTCCGACAAAATCTCGGGCCAAATCTCGGGCAAACGCCTCCGGCATGATTTAGCCGGCCGGTCAATGCAGTGGTCAGAGTCCCTTTTGAGGCGCCGATCAGTCAGGCTCTGCCCCGGCTGGATTCCGTGGGGTCGGGGGCTCAAGCACCTGCCGATTCGATACTCGCTGCGCTCGCCCTATTCTGCGCACGCTGCACGTGCAAAAAACCGTCGACGGCCGCGAGCGCACACTCCCGGTAGTCGAAATCGGGAAGGGTGGACAGGCGTCCGAGCACCAGCGGACCGATTAGCAGGGCGATGGCACGGGATCGGTCCATTTCCCCCAGCTCGGCGGCCTCCGGGCTATCGAATATGGTGTCGAACGGCGCCGCGTACTGCTGGGCGATGCGCTCGCGCAGTGTGGTGATTGCGGCGCTGTCGGCGGCGTGCATGTGACGAGGTTCTGGCAATCCTTCCAGATCGCGCCCCAGGGCCAGCCAGGACATGGCTGTCAGGACGGCGGGCGCTTGGGCCACCGCTTCGGCCTGGGCCAGCACTACCGCGACAAGGCGATCCCGCAGCGAACCCTCGGCCGGCGGCGTCGGTGAGGGCGGTATGAGGCTGTTGAAAGCCGCTGCCAGCAAATCATTTCCGCTCGGGAAGTGGCGATAGAGGGTGGCTCTGGCTACATTGGCGGTACGGGTGACCGCATCGACGGTCACGGCACTGGGACCCCCAGAACGCAGCAATGCGGCAGCGGCTTCGAGCAAACGGGCCTGAGACCGCGCTGGACGGGGATCGCTAGTCCCCTCGGTAATTGTGATCCACCTCCGGTGTTTGGGAACAAGACTGTCGGTCTACCTCCAAGACTATTGGTCTCGAAACTCCGAACGCCACCACGAGGAGGCGCATCATATGGTCGAAACCCTTGTCAGGCCTGACCAGCGTACTGATGCGATAGGCATCGGCGGAAGCCCCCGAGCGCGGGCCTGGACCCTGGCCGTCGCCTGCATGGGTGTCGGACTGGTCGTTGCGTCGATGACGGCGTTGAATACCGCGCTGGGGGACCTCGCGGTGGCCACCTCGGCGACGCAGTCGCAGCTGAACTGGATCGTCGACGGTTATACCGTCGCGCTGGCATGCCTGCTGTTACCCGCCGGGGCGATCGGCGACCGCTACGGCAGGCGGGGAGCGCTGCTGATCGGTTTGATGGTGTTCTCCCTTGGCTCGGCGGCACCGGCGCTGTTGCACAGCCCGCCGCAGCTCATCGCGGGCCGGGCGGTCGCCGGGATCGGCGCCGCCTTTGTGATGCCCGCGACGCTGTCACTGCTGACTGTGGCTTACCCCAAGGACGATCGCACAAAGGCCGTGGGGATCTGGGCTGGTACGGCCGGTTCCGGCGGCGTCCTGGGCATGCTGGGTTTCTGGCCTGCTGCTTCGGTTTTGGGACTGGCACGCGATTTTCTGGTCGTTGGGCATCGTCGGGCTGGTGATTTTTACGTTGGCGTGCACCGTCGCATCGTCGCGCGATGCCAACGCTCCCCGGATCGATTCGCGGGGGGCGGTGCTGATCGGCGTGGCCGTCGCGCTCGCCGTAGCCGCGATTCTGGAAGCACCCGACCGCGGGTGGGGTGACCCGCTGGTCTGGGGCGGGCTCGTCGCGGGTGCGGTCATCGCCGCGGTGTTCGGTGTCGTCGAATTCCGGCTCGCATCGCGTCATCGCCACCCCCTGCTGGACGTCCGACTGTTCGGTGACCCTGGTTTCGCCACCGGGGTTGCAACCATCGTCATCATTTTCGGCGCAACTTTCGGCTTCTTTTATCTCGGCATGCAGTACGTCCAGCAGATCATGGGCTACTCCCCGCTCATGACGGCAGTGGCCTTCGCGCCTTTTATGGTGCCGTTGGGCATTTTCTCGGCGCTGTCCTTCTGGTACCTGCCCAAGATGGGTCTGCGCCTGGTGATATTCCTGGGCACGTTGCTGATGGCGGTCGGCTTCGGTTGCATGCACGTACTTGACCTGCATTCGGCGTATCCGGAGTTGGCCTGGCCCACACTGATACTCAGCACGGGCATCGGATTCTGCACGGCCCCGACAACTTCGGCGATCATGGGTGCGGTTCCCGACGAAAAGCAGGGAGTCGCCTCCGCGGTAAACGACACCTCGCGAGAGATGGGCGGGGCATTGGGGATCGCCGTGGCCGGTTCGATCCTCGCTGGACGCTATTCCCACGAGCTGGCACCAAGACTCGCGGGGTTTCCTGCACCGGTTCGCGGCCCGGCTACTGACTCGCTGGCCAAGGCGGTGGAGGTGGCCGGCAGGCTGGGACCGCGAGGAGAACAGCTGGCCGAGGTCAGTAAAGCCGCGTTCTTGACGGCCCTGCACGCCTCCACGACGGTGATGGCCGTGATCGTTGCCGTCGCTGCGGTCCTGATTGGGCTTTGGGCTCCCGGGCGCCACGGTCGCCAGTTACGTCCGGTAGGCAGAATTCTGTCCCACCGGCGTCGAGTCTGACCGGCGGGTCTCGCTATGGGCCCCGCCGACACCCACGCTGTCATTGAACGAATTCGGCGGCTCGGTGCCCGAGCATCACGATGGTTGCGTGCGGACCGCGGCTGGTGATCACGGGCAGGATGGAGCCGTCGATCACCCACAGGTTCTCCGTGCCATACACCCGACACCGATGATCAACGACGGCCCGCGGGTCACCCTCGCTGCCCATCGGCGCAGTACCACAAAGATGTTGCGATGTAGACCAGACTGGCGCCCCGACATATGTTGCCGTACTCGCCAATTCGCGGGCGATTTCACTGCCCCGGCGCAGCGCTGCGACGTCGTCGGGTTCGCTGTCGTAGCGGTGCTCGATTCTCGGTGCCGCGCCGGGATCTCCCGAGACCAGCGTGATGCGCCCGCGCGCCCGCGGCTGCATGAGCGCCACCCCGATATGCGGCCAGTCGGCATGGCCTGCGGTGCCGTCACCGGTCATAGCAACGAATCCGCCCGTATACGGCCTGATCTCAAGGTTGTCAACGGTGCTGAGCACAACCTCAAGCACCGGCCGGCCCGGCGCCACCGTCCAACTGGTCGGCAAAACCCATTCTGGGTGATCGCTGAAAGACCTCGCCACCGGTAGCGGCGCCACCACCGGTACGCCGACGACCTGCAACATTTCCTCTTCCCCGATGCCAGAAAGCATGAGCAGATGAGCCGTCTGAATTGCACCGGTGCACAGTACGATTCGGTCAGCAGTCAAGGTGAGCCGGCCTTGCGGCCCGATCGCGTCCACACCCACCGCTACAGTGCCGGCGAAACGCAACCGCACAGCCCTCGTCTGTGCGAGCAACGTCAGATTTGATCGACTCAGCGCCGGAATCAAATATCCTGCGCCCGATCCGATGCGCACACCATCGACGATATTGAGCGGGACGGCGCCTATTCCCGAAACGGGCTCCGGCCCAATGTCATTGAGGTCAGCGACCCAATCAAACCCGGCGCGCTCCGCGGCGGCGATGAAACGCTCTGTGATTCCCGTCATTTCGCGGGTTCGACGAACCAGGATGGGCCCGCTGCCGCCATGGGCGGGACCATCGAAATCCAAGTCGGTCTCGATGGCGCGATAGCTCTCGAGAACGTCGCACCACGCCCAGCCGGGTATCGCGGTGCGATCGAAATCGCGCGGTAGTCCGCGGCAGAAGTAGCCGCCGTTGACCGCACCCGAACCGCCGACCGTCGTCCCGCGCACGATCGGATGCTGGCGAACGGGTCGATCGGTGAGCCGGGTCTGGTAACGCTGGACCAGCGGACTACCAACACCTATTGGCAGTTGCAAACCATTGGCGGTCGCAGCGAGCAATCCCGGATCGGCGAGTGCCGGACCTGCCTCGAGGACGGTCACCGCACACGTGGGATCGGCGGAAAGGCGTTCGGCAACAACCGATCCAGCACTGCCGGCGCCGACGATCAGCACATCGCTGTGCGGGACGGCTGCGGTCAAGGTGGTGGCTAGCTGCGAATCTGCGGTTTCAGCGCGCGGAGGTTGCGCTCCCGCAACACACCCCACCACAACCCAAGGCCGTATGCCAGGTCGTCGACACGCTTGAGCAACAGATAGGTCAGCAGCCCGATCGGTTCGGCATCGTCACCGATGGCATCCCGGCGGCGAAGCCAGTCCACCACGCCGTCCATGACGGCCGCGACGAGGAGGACCCGTCTGAAATGGTGCGACACCGTGGCAACGAGCAATGCCAGCGGCCAATAGTGCCGGCACAGGGCCGACGCCAGCTGCAGCGCCGCCGACGACAGGCCGCGGGTGGCGATGACCACAACATCGGCCAGCGACGTCTCGGTGCAGCGCATCGCCCTCGCGATCCGGCGACCCGTCAAGACGGCGACGACGATCGACGCCAGCTGACCGAGGCTGGTCCCCAGCGCCATGAGAATCCAGGTCATCAGCGCCCAGCCGGAGATCACCACCGGTGCCGTCTTGTCCGGGTGACGTAGCGACAGTGGAGCCGCCGAGCCGCCGTAGAACGCCTTGCGGGCAAGCCAATCCCGTAGTTCGGTCCGGTGATCGTGGGCGACCAGGGCAATCGGCTCATAGCGCAGCCGGGAACCTGCTTCGATGAGCCGCCAGCACAGGTCGACATCCTCGCCGGACTGCAAGGTCTCGTCGAACCCGCCGACATCACGGAGGGTGGAGCAGCGACAGATGATCGCCGCGCTGGGAACGTAGGACACCGTGCTGTGGGGTAACACCGGCGCTTCACGTTCACCGAGGTCGAGCGACGAGTGCAGCGCCTCGTAACGTGCGACCACATTGTCACTGTGCGACAAACCGACGATGCGTGGAGCGACCAGGGCGACGGTGGGATCGCAGAAGTGACCGAGTAGGGCTTCCAGCCAGCCCCGGCGCGGCGCGACATCGGAGTCCAAAAATGCGACGAAGTCGGTCCTGCAGGCGGCCAGCCCGGTATTGCGTGCCGCCGCCGGGCCCTTGCTACGAGGGTGGCGTAACACTTCGACGTCGCAGTGTGCGCCGACGAAGTCTTCCGGCTCGATCGGGGGAAACGAACCGTCGTCCACCACGATGACGTGCAACCCGCGCAGTGAACTCACCAGGCGCCGTACACCAGAAAGGTTGTCCCGCACGGGAATTACCACCGTTACGTCATTGTGCGATGGGCCGCCCGCCGGCCGGGGATGGGCCACCGTGGCGTCCAGTAGGGTGCGGGCGAGTTGGGCGCTGACGTCATCGCGAACCTTCAGTCGGCCATCGCAGAGCATGTCTTGGGCAGCCGGAGCCAACTTCAGCAGGCGGGTCGGCGAACCACCGAGCAGGGCTGAGCCATCGCCGAGGACTCGCACGCGGCGATCGACCTGGACGGCGAACCCGTCCGGTAACCGGGGCTGACTCATGTCAGCATCCCGTCGGCCCCCGGCGACCACCGGGCGACGCGACGGACACACCCGTCGACCATCTCTGCGAAGATGCGCCTGCCCTCGGCGGCGGTCGCGGTCGTCGGGTCCCCCAACACACCCACCGGGCTGACCGCCGCCACTCCGCCGCGGCGCATCGACGGCAGCAACTCGGGCAATGGCGCCCGGTTACCGCTGAGCCACCGGTCGGTCCGCACATCGGCGGGCGAGATATGCAGCAATAGCGATGTTTCGGTGTGGCCGGCGTGGGCATCGCCGCCGGCGGCTAGACAGGCGCACCATCCGACATCCCGGCCTTCGGCGCGCAGTCTGGCCACCGCGGTGTTCAACGCGGCCACATTGCCGCCGTGGCCGTTGACGAATACGAGGCGCCGGGCCCAGTCGGCTGCTGACCTGCCGTACTCCACCAGCAGCGTCGTCAAAGCCTCGGTACCGATGGAGATCGTTCCGGCGAAACTCTGATGCTCGCCGCTGGCGCCATAGGCGATGGCCGGTGCCACCAGCCACTGGTGATCGAGGCGCGCCGCGGCACCCCGGGCGACTGCGGTCGCCACCCGCGTGTCGGTGTCCAACGGCAGGTGCGGACCGTGCTGTTCGGTCGACCCCAGCGGGACCATTATTGACGGCGAGGTGCTGGATAGCTGGCTCGACGTCGCCGCTCCTAATTCGCCGAGTACGGGCACTCGGTGATGGTAGGACGAATTCACCTGGCGTGCACCAATTGTTGAACCATCAAACCAAGTTTTTTCTGCCTTGTTCATCGAGCGGTCGAAATTTGCGGCTCGTTCGTCACGGGTACCTCGCGCGTACCACCTTTCCCGCCAACTCGGACTAATCCAGGTAAGACTGCCCTGTATTTCGCGCGGGCTAGGCGTCCCCACCGGAAGGCACACCCATCGCCCGGGCAAAACCCGGCGGCACCAGAATGTCGTCCGGGCACAGATCGTGAACCGAGGCGTGCCCCAGACCCATCAGCGCCGAGTCGATGCCGCCGCGCAAAATGTCGAGGACGTTTTCCACGCCGGGTTGGCCGGCCGCGGCCAACCCCCACAGGTATGCCCGGCCGATCATCACCGCTCGCGCCCCCAGCGCTACGGCCTTCACGACGTCGCTCCCGCGCCGGATACCACCGTCCAGCAACACCTCGACCTGGTCGCCAACCGCTGCGGCTACCGCGGGCAGCGCACGAATCGAGGCCGGCGTGCCGTCCAGGTTGTTGCCACCGTGGTTCGATACCGAAATCGCCGAAACTCCGGCGTCCACGGCTCTTTTGGCGTCATCGACGCGCATCACGCCCTTGAGCATGAACGGTCCGCCCCACAATTCACGTAGCCAGGCGATGTCTTCCCACGTCGGCGGTGGCGTGCCCATCCACTCCCCGTAGGCGGCAAAGAAGGGCGGCCCGGGTTCGCCGCGGCGGCCCTGGTTGGGCACTCGCAGCTCCGGCGGCCGCAGAGTCTTGCCGAACTTCCACAGCCACCGCGGACGGGTGATGGCCTCCGGAGACAACCGCAGGATGGTCCGCAGATTCATCGCCTCGGGAATCTGGGGGCTGCCCCAGTCCCGGCCATGCGAGAAGGTCCAGTCCGTGGTGACGATCAAACCGAC
Organism: uncultured Actinomycetota bacterium; assembly: GCA_963784665.1. Taxonomy (GTDB): domain Bacteria; phylum Actinomycetota; class Actinomycetes; order Mycobacteriales; family Mycobacteriaceae; genus Mycobacterium. The sequence goes on along the minus strand of CAWASA010000004.1, from coordinate 364,227 downwards.
CGCGCCGGCCTGGCGCGCCCTCTCCACGCGCTCAGCGATCGCGTCGCGCCCACCGAGCCAGTAGACCTGGAAGAAGACCTTTGGGTTGGCCGCGATGACTTCCTCGATCGGTTTACTGGCGAACGAGGACAGCCCCATGGCCGTTCCACGCGCCGCGGCAGCCCGCGCGACGGCCACTTCCCCGTCGGGATCGACCGCCTGGACGCCGGTCGGCGAAATGAGTACAGGCAGCGAAATATCTTGCCCCATAACGGTCGTCGATAAGTCACGCTTTTCCAGCGCACCTATCACATGGGGCGCAAAACCGAGTTCACTAAAAGCTTCAACATTGTCGCTGACCGTAATTCCTTTTTCGCTGGCTGAAATCAGCGACGAGTACACGGATTTCGGTAACCGCCGCTTAGCGCGTTGCTGAGCGATGGCGACCGTTTCAAACCACTCGGCCATGACTACAGCGGGCTTTCGTTGCACAGACGCGCCGGCGGCATTTCCGGCGGTCTCACCGTCAGGGTCAATGGCACCGGCCGGCGGACCCGCCCATGTGAGTGGTCGGCGCGGGGCCGCGGCGTTTCGCGCCTGCCGGCCAGCGCCGACGCACTGTGCCCTTGGACGCATTCGGGATCCGGGCCGTCGGTCGGCAGGCCGGTGAAGAATTTGGCTGCCATGCATCCGCCCCGGCAGCTGTCGTAGTGCCCGCAGCTGCCACAGGCGCCCGCGGACTGCGGTTCGCGTAGCTCACGAAACAACGGAGCGTTCTTCCAGACGCTGTCGAAGCCCCCGTCAGACAGGATGTTTCCGGCCAGGAAGCGGTCGTGAATGGCGAACGGGCAGGCATACACGTCCCCCACAGGGTCGATCAGGCACACCACCCGGCCGGCTCCGCACATGTTCAGACCGGCCAGAGCGCCGGAGGAGCCCAGCGGCGACAGGTGGAAGAAGGAGTCACCGGTGAGTACCCGCTCCCCCTTGGCCACCAGCCAGTCGTAAAGCTGGACCTGCTGGGTGGCGGTGGGGTGCAAATCCTCCCAGACATCCGCGCCGCGGCCCGAGGGACGCAGCCGGGTGATCCGCAAGGTGGCGCCGTACCGGCCTGCCAGTGCAGCGAATTCGTCGAGTTGGTCGACGTTGTGCCGGGTGACCACGACAGAGATTTTGGCGCCCGAGAAGCCCGCCGCGGCCAGGTTCTCCAGCGCGCGCACCGCCATGGCGAATGACCCGGGGCCGCGGATGGCGTCGTTGACCTCAGCGGTGGCCCCGTCGAGCGAGACCTGGACATCCACGTAGTCGCTGGCGGCCAGCCGCGCGGCGACCTCGCCAGTGATCCGGACCCCGTTGGTGGAGAATTTCACACCGACGTGGTGTGCGGTAGCGTAATCCACCAGCTCCCAAAAGTCCGGGCGCACAGTGGGTTCCCCGCCGCCGATGTTGACGTAGAACACCTGCATACGTTCCAGCTCATCGATGATGTCCATGCACTGACGGGTGGATAGCTCTCGCGGATCCCGTTTGCCCGAGGATGACAGGCAGTGCACGCAGGCCAGGTTGCACGCGTACGTCAGCTCCCACGTCAGGCAGATGGGCGCATCCAGCCCGCGTTCGAACTGCTCGATGAGCCGCGGCACCACCGCTGTCATGAAGTCTCCTGAAGTACCAACATGTGGGAATCGGCCAGCACGCCCAGTGCCTGCAAGTAGGGCCCCTGCCCGGAGTCGTCCACACCCGCCGCTCGGCAGGCGGACCGGACATCGGAATGGTCGTCCAGCGACCGCACCACCGTGAGGATGGTGCGGTTCTTCAGAAAGGACAGCTTGCGGGTGCCGAAGTGATAGAGCAGTGCGCCGAACGGTTCCGGTCGAACCGCCACCTGCGGGTGCAGCCGCCAGCCGCGATCAGGATCGAACACGCGGGTCAGTAGACCCCGCACATTCCGTCGATGGACACCTCTTCGACCAGGGTCTCGGTGACGAGCTCGGCGTCGGTATCGGTCTCGTGGTCCACGGGGCTTTGCCTTTCGTCAGGTCTCGGCGACGATGGGTCTGAGTCACCATCGTCGTCAGAATATGGCATCGAGTGCCGAAATGGAAGGGCGGGGTCTGGATGCCGCAGCCACGGGTCGGCCGTCGCCGCTCGACAACACCGCACCACATCACCGGCGTTGCCATCGAATTGTTCACCGCCCGCGGTTTTGCCGAAGTGAGCGTCGACGATGTCGCGCAGGCTGCCGGTATTTCTCGCCGGACGCTCTTCCGCTATTACGCGTCCAAGAACGCCATCCCCTGGGGCGATTTCGATACCCACCTCGCGCACCTACGGGACCTGCTCGACAACGTCGATCCGCGCGTGCCACTGGGCGAGGCCTTGCGCGCGGCGCTGTTGGCATTCAACACCTTTGACGAGTCCGAGACCGCCCGGCACCGCCAGCGCATGCGGGTCATTCTGCAAACCGCTGAACTGCAAGCCTATTCGATGACGATGTACGCCGGCTGGCGTGAGGTAATCGCCGGGTTTGTGGCCCGCCGCTCGGACTGCAAGACGACCGACCTACTGCCCCAGACCGTCGCCTGGACGATGCTCGGGGTGGCGCTTTCGGCCTACGAGCACTGGCTGGGCGATGAATCCGTCCCGTTGCCGGTGGCACTCGGCAATGCGTTCGATGTCATCGGCGCCGGGCTGGACCAACTAGATCCATGACCGGCCAGCACCTGCCACACACCCTGCGGTCGCAGGGGCGGTTCTGCGCCGCCTCCGGCTCGCCGATGTACGGCGAACTGTTCGAGCTGGTAGCCAAAGACGTCGAAGCCGGCGGCGTCTTCGCGGACATCTTGTCCGGTCACGAGGACGATCCGTCGCGACATGCGGTGCCGCTTCGGCTGCTCGGGGGGCTGCACCGGTTAGTGCTCGACGGCCGGACACCGGAATTACGCCGCTGGTATCCCAGCACCGGAGGTACTTGGCACGCCGAATCCGCCTGGCCCGAAATTCTGGGCACCGCGGCCTACCACTCCGATTCGCTGCGCGCGGCCCTCGATCAACCGCCACAGACCAACGAGGTGGGCCGATCGGCGGCGCTGATCGGTGGATTGCGGCGTCTCAATCACGGATTCGATTTTCCGATAAGGCTTTTCGAGATCGGATCGAGCGCGGGACTCAACCTGCGCGCAGACCATTACCGTTACCTCTTCGACGAGGGTCAGTGGGGACCGGTCGACTCGCCGGTGACCATCGACGACGCGTGGCGCGGCCCGCTGCCACCCGAAGGCGGGGTGCGGATCGTCGAGCGGCATGGGTACGACATTGCGCCCATCGACGTCACCGGCGCCGACGGGGAGATGACCGTGCTCAGCTACGTCTGGCCCGACCAGGACGCCCGGCTTGACCGGCTGCGCGGCGCCATCGAGGTCGCCCGGCGCATCCCGGCGCGGCTGGAGCGCCAGACGGCGGCCGACGCGGTCGCCAGCCTGACACTGGCCGACGGCGCATTGACCGTGTTGTGGCATTCGATCACCTGGCAGTATTTGTCGGCCCAGGAACGGGATTCGGTCCGCGCTCGGGTGGACGCGCTGGCCGGACAGGCCGGGAGACGATCGCCGTTCGCCCATCTCACGCTGGAACCTGCGCGCGACGGGCCCGGCACGCCGATCAGGTTTTTGGTGCGAGCTCGTAGCTGGCCGGGCGGCGAGCTGGAGGTTCTGGGCGAATGCCATCCGCACGGCCCCCCGGTGAACTGGCACTAAGTGCAATCGCGCTGCGGCAACGCCTCAGGGTTGGCGATCCGAATGGGTGTGCCGTTCAGCCACGCCACCACGGCCTCGACGGTGTCTGCGTAGAAGGCACTCAGCATTTCGCGGGTGACGTAGCCCAGGTGGGGAGACAACGTCACAGTCGGGAGAAGTCTCAACGGATGATCGGGCGGAAGCGGTTCGATGTCATAGACGTCGAGGCCGGCTCCGGCGATGCGCCCGGTGCGCAGCGCGGCGATCAGAGCGGCCTCATCGACGATCGGGCCCCTGGACGTGTTGATCAAGTAGGCGTCCGGCTTCATCAGGGCCAGCTCGGGTTCACCGACCAGGCCTCGCGTGCGCTCCGACAGCACCAGGTGGATGGACACCACATCGGATTCTTCGAACAATGTCGCTTTGTCGACCCGGCGCGCCCCGACCGCCGCCGCGGCCTCCTCGGTAAGGTTTTGGCTCCACGCAATGACCTCCATGCCAAACACTTTCGCGTATTCGGTCATGCGTTTGCCGATCCTGCCGAGGCCGAGGATTCCGAGCGTTTTGCCAGACAGCGTCAGACCCGCGGTGGCCTGCCAGCCGCCATCACGCATGCGTCGATGCTCTTCGGCCAGATTGCGCACGGTCGCGATCATCAGCCCCCAAGCGAGTTCCGGTGTGGCGTCGCGGACGGAGCTGAATCGGGGATGGGCGAAGTTCGAGTGTGCGACCAGGACGCCGTGGTCGCTGGCCGCAGCCATATCCAAGTTGGGCAGGCTCTTGCCGACGATGGTGATCAGTTTCAGGTTGGGCAGCCGCTCGATAAGTGTGCGCGGAAACGCCATACGTTCGCGCAGAGTGCAGACCACGTCGAAGGGCCGCAGTGTGTTCGCGGCCTCCGTCTCGGAAAGGTGCCGGTCGAAAACGGTTAGCGCCGATCGGATCTGCACTGGCGACCAGTCGGCGAGGTCGAGGGCCAAGCCGGCGTAGTCGTCGAGTATCGCCACCATGGGCATGCGGTCTCCCGGGTGCCCGGTCAGCCCAGCATTTCGGAGATCGGTGCGCCCGCGGCAATCTTGGCGCGGACTTTCATGACCTTACCGGGCATCCCACCGCCGACCACCCCGACCAGCACTCCGTCGCGCTCGTAATAAGCGAGGAACTTGCGGCCGTCGTCCTCGACGAGATGGACGATGTCGGTGGCTTCCGGCTCCCCCAGACACTGGATCTTGACGTCGTATTGGTCGCTCCAGAAGTAAGGAACGACCACGGCCGACCGCACGTCCTCCCCCAGCATCGCGGGCACCACGACACGGGCCTGATCGGCGACATTGCTCCAATGTTCCACCCGCACTTGGTGTCCCGTCGCGTTACGCCAGGACGCGGCGTCGCCGAGCGCCCACACGTTTGGCGCGCTGGTGCGTCCGGCCTCGTCGCAGATCACACCGTTGTCGACCTCGATACCGCTGCCCTGTAGCCAGTCCGTCGCCGGGTGTGAGCCGATGCCGACGACCACCAGGTCGGCCGGCAGCTCACTGCCGTCGGTCAGCACCACGGTGTCGACATGCCGTTGGCCGCGGACTTCTGCCACACCCAGACCGAGGCGGACGTCGACACCTTCGGCGCGATGCAGCCGCGCCACCAGCTCGCCGATCTGCTCGCCGAGCACCGAGGCCAGCGGGGTCGGCTGCGGCTCGACCAGCACCACGTCGACCCCCAGACTACGCAGGCTGGCCGCCACCTCGCAGCCGATGAAGCCGGCACCGATGACGACGGCGTGCTGCGCGGCCGACGCATGCTCGCGCAGCGCGATGCTCTCGTCGAACGAGCGCAGCACCCGGACACCCTCCAGATCCGGAAACGCCGGAATGCGCCGCGGCACCAACCCGGTTGCGATGACGAGTTCGTCATAGCCGAGCACGCTTCCGTCGGCCAGCGTCACCGTCTGCGCCGCGCTGTCGAGCTGGGTGGCGGCCGAACCCAGTCGCAGGGTGATGTCCTTCTCGTCGTACCACTCGCGAGGTTTGAGAGCCACATCGTCGACCTCTTTGCGCAGCACCTCCTTGGACAGCGGCGGGCGATCGTAAGGCAGATGCACCTCGTCGCTGACGATCGTGATGCGACCGCCGTACTGCGACCGACGCAGTTGCTCCGCGGTCCGGGCAGCCGCGAGGCCGCCGCCGACGATGACGATGCCTTTTTCAGAGCCTGTGGTCACGTGGTGTTCATACACGATCGCGAATTAGTACTTCAAGGCGCCCTTGTCCACGGGGATCTGGGTGCCCGACAGTGTGCCCGAGCCATCACCAGCCAACCAGACGACGACGTCGGAAACCTCGTCGGCCGTCATGAACCCCTTGTACTGCATTGGCATTGGCGGGAAGCTGTGCACGTAACGAGGATGCTTGGCAAAGATTTCCATCATCGCTTCGGGTTCGATCATCGGGGTGTCGACCGAGTAGGGGTGGATGGAGTTGACCCGGATGTCGTATTCGCCTAGCTCGATGGCAAGCGTGTTGGTCAGCGCGGTGAGCCCGTACTTGCTGGCCGCGTAGTGGCCGTTGCCCGGCGTCGCTTTCAGACCCGCCGACGAGCTGACGACGACGATCGACCCCCCGTTGCCGGCCTCGATCATCGCGGGAATCGCGGCGCGCAGGGTGCGCCAGGTGCCGGTCAGGTTGACTCCGATGACCGTGTCCCACTGCTCATCGGTGAGTTCCCAAACCCGGCCCCAGCCCAGCACTCCGGCGTTGGCCACCACGATGTCGAGCCGGCCGAATTGTTCGATACCGTCGGCTACCAGTTGCCGCAGCGCAGCGTCGTCGCGGATGTCGACTTCGCGGGCCAACACCTTGCGGCCCTCGCCTTCCACCAAGCGGGCGGTCTCGGCCAGATCCTCGGGGGTGGCCGGCGTGTAGGTCAGGGTGTCAGACGCCGGTGCGCAGATATCGAGCGCGATGACGTCGGCGCCTTCCCGGGCCAGCCGCATCGCATGCGAGCGCCCCTGGCCACGGGCAGCGCCGGTAACAAATGCCACCCGTCCTTGCAGTGATCCAGCCTGTCCAGCCACTTACGGCCCCTTCCGCCGCCCCTTTCGGCAACTGACAGGCTAGCAGCGAAACTGAAACGTGTTCTAACTCCCCTGAGGTTGTCGCCCGCCTCAGATTTCGGAGATGATTTGGGCCCGTCGGCTGTTGTACTCCTGGTCCGAGAGCGCACCACTGGCGCGTAGCGTCTCCAGCTCTTGGAGCCGCTGGGCGGTTGACGGTTTGGGCGGCGTGATGACCGATGCCGGCGGGGCGCCCGGCGTCGGCTGGGCGGCCGGTGCCTGTTGTTCGACCGCCCGGCGCACCACCGCCTGAATCTGCTGACGCAGCACCGGATTCGACCGGATGTCCACCATCCGGTCGAGCGGAACATTGTTGGCCTTGAGGATCTGGAGGATCTCCATCAACGGCCCGGCCTGACCACTTAGGTCGTAGGTCTTGTTGTCTTCGGCCAGAGTGAACTGCGCGGGCACCAGTCCGTTGACCAAAGCGCTTCGTTCCCAGTCGATTCGGTATTCCTGGGTGGTGGGGTTGACCAGGACCACCAGCTTGCGAGCGTTGAGGTTGCCGAGCCGGGTGACGCTGGCGATTACCCGGTCTTCACTGTCAAACGGCAAAAATCCGGGCCCGGAGATGTGCAGGTGCACCTTCACCACCTGTTGGTTGTTAATCCACGTCCCCGTCTCGGTGACCCCGGTGATTTGAGCTAGCGCCAGCGCCCCGCTCTGTTCGAGTGCCGCGTTCTTGGCGGACGACTTCGCCCCATAGTTGGCCAACGCGAGCGCGATCAACACGTCAGCCACGGTGATGAGCAGACCGACATAGAACATCCACTGCAGCAGGCTGCCGAACCCGAGGGTGAAGTAGACGATCAAAAAGATCGGCCCGACCAAGCCGCCGCACAGCAAGACCACCAGCTGTGCCTTCAGGTAGCGCGCCAACACCTATCTCTCCTCACCTTGCCGGGAAGTCGGTGTCAGGTTGCGCCGTTGGCGCCTGCCGCGCCGAAGATCCCGCTGGCGCTGCCGCTGCGGGAGAGTGGGGCGGCGTTGCCGGGGAATACGCCGGCGTCGCCGCTACCGGCGTGCCGGCCGATATTGGCACCGCCGTGGCCGGAGTGGTTTCCACGGTCTCGGCCGGCACCGGTGCTGCCGGCGTGCCGGCTGCTGCCGGCGTCGCCGGCTCCGCGGTGGCCGGTGCATAAGCCGGCGTTGCCGTCCGCATTGCCGCGACCGGTGTACTGGCCGGGGCCACCGCCGCCGATCCCGCCGGAGCCGCCGCTACCGGCGTAGGTGCCGCCGCAGGTGCTACCGCCGATGCGGGCGCAACCGCCGACGCCACGTATGCCGCCGGTGCGGCCGGCGCCGAACCACCGCCAACTCCGCCCATTGCCGCCGGCACCTGCGCTGCCACCGAAGCCGGCGCCGCCGCCGCCTGCAACGGCGAAGAATTGGCGGCTTCAGTGGCGGCATACTGCGCCGCGCTGCCACTCATCAGCTGCACGAACTGGTTGTGGAATGCCGCCGCCTGGGCGCTAAGCGTCTGATAGACCTGCGAGTGCGCACCAAACAGTGCCGCGATACTCGCCGACACCTCATCGGCACCCGGGGCCATCACGCTCGACGTCGGGCCCAACGCTGCCGAGTTTGCCGAGCTGATCGTTGAACCAATGTTCGCTAAATCCGTCGCCGCGGCGGCGACATGCCCGGGCGTCGCGAACACGAACGACATCCGGACCTCCCGGCCACACCTAGTGCCACCGACAATATGTCGAAATCGTAGCCGAGCCCGTGCTTCCGCCGCGCGGTTTCACCAGCTTCGTCTTGCCCCGACAACGCATAAAGCCCGGACTGCCGAAATCGGCAATCCGGGCATTATGGCCGAATCCGCTGAACCTTTTTGTGGACCTACTTGATGATCTTGACGACCCGGCCGGCGCCGACGGTGCGACCACCTTCGCGGATCGCGAACCGCAGGCCCTCGTCCATGGCGACGGGCTGGATCAGCTTCACCGCGATGTTGGTGTTGTCGCCGGGCATCACCATTTCGGTGCCCTCCGGCAACGTCACCACACCGGTCACGTCGGTGGTGCGGAAGTAGAACTGCGGACGGTAGTTGTTGAAGAACGGCGTGTGCCGACCACCCTCGTCCTTGGACAGGATGTAGACCTGGCCTTCGAACTCGGTGTGCGGCGTGGTGGTACCTGGCTTGACCACAACCTGGCCGCGCTCGACGTCCTCGCGCTTGATGCCGCGCAGCAACAGACCGACATTGTCGCCGGCCTGCCCCTGGTCCAGCAGCTTGCGGAACATCTCCACACCGGTGACCGTGGTCTTGGTGCTGGTCGGCTTGATGCCGACGATCTCGACTTCCTCGTTCACGTTGATAACACCGCGCTCGACACGGCCGGTGACCACGGTGCCGCGCCCGGTGATGGTGAACACGTCCTCGACGGGCATCAGGAACGGCTTGTCGGTCTCGCGGACCGGGTCCGGGATCGACTCGTCGACCGCATTCATCAGCTCCTCGACGGACTCGACCCACTTCGCGTCACCCTCGAGCGCCTTGAGCGCCGAGACGCGGATCACCGGGGCCTCCTCGTCGAACTCCTGAGCGGCGAGCAGTTCGCGAACCTCCAGCTCGACGAGCTCGAGCAGCTCCTCGTCGTCGACCATGTCGGCCTTGTTCAGGGCAACCAGGATGTAGGGCACCCCGACCTGACGCGCCAGCAGCACGTGCTCACGGGTCTGCGGCATCGGGCCGTCAGTGGCGGCGACCACCAGGATCGCACCGTCCATCTGGGCGGCGCCGGTGATCATGTTCTTGATGTAGTCGGCGTGACCCGGGGCGTCGACGTGGGCGTAGTGACGCTTTTCGGTCTGATACTCCACGTGCGCGATATTGATGGTGATACCGCGCTGACGCTCCTCGGGCGCATTGTCGATCTGGTCGAACGCCTTCGACTCGTTAAGCTGCGGGAACTTATCGTGCAGAACCTTGGTGATAGCCGCGGTCAACGTGGTCTTGCCGTGGTCAACGTGACCAATGGTCCCGATGTTGACGTGCGGCTTCGTCCGCTCGAACTTCGCCTTCGCCACTTGTTTGTCCTCCTGGACTTGTTGGTGCTTGTTAAAGCAGTTTGGTGTTTTCAGTTGTGCCGCGCCCAAGGCATTCCAATGACCCAGCAAGATTACTCCGAGCAGATGTTTACTGACCCGTCGCCTTCGCGATGATCTCCTTCGACACATTCGCCGGCACTTCGGCGTACGAGTCGAACACCATGGAGTAGTTCGCCCGGCCTTGAGTCTTGGACCGCAGGTCGCCGACGTAGCCGAACATCTCCGACAGCGGCACATGCGCTCTGACCACGCGTGCGCCGCTCCGCTCCTCCATGGCCTGGATCTGGCCACGGCGGGAGTTCAGGTCGCCGATCACATCGCCCATGTAGTCCTCGGGCGTGGTGACCTCGACGGCCATGATCGGTTCCAGGATCACCGGCTGTGCCTGTGCTGCAGCCTTTTTCAGTACATGCGAACCGGCGATCTTGAATGCCATTTCCGACGAGTCGACGTCGTGGTAGGCGCCGTCGAGCAGGGTGACCTTCAAGTTCACCAGCGGGTAGCCGGCCAGCACGCCGTACTGCATGGCGTCCTGCGCGCCGGCGTCCACCGAGGGAATGTACTCGCGGGGGATGCGCCCACCGGTGACCTTGTTCTCGAACTCGTAGGTCGCCCCGTCTTCGCCGGTGAACGGCTCGAGTTTGATGATCACCTTCGCGAACTGGCCCGAGCCGCCGGTCTGCTTCTTGTGGGTGTACTCGACGGTGTCCACCGTCCGGCGGATGGTCTCCTTATAGGCCACCTGTGGCTTGCCGACGTTGGCCTCGACCTTGAATTCGCGGCGCATGCGGTCCACCAGGATGTCCAGGTGCAGCTCGCCCATGCCGCCGATGACCGTCTGGCCGGTCTCCTGATCGAGGTGCACCTTGAAGGTCGGGTCCTCTTCGGCGAGCTTCTGGATCGACAGGCTCAGCTTCTCTTGGTCGCTCTTGGTCTTCGGCTCGATGGCCACCTCGATCACCGGCGCGGGGAACGTCATCGACTCGAGGACAACCTGCTTGTTCGGGTCGCACAAGGTGTCACCGGTGGTGGTGTCCTTGAGCCCGATCACCGCGTAGATGTGCCCGGCCGAGGCGCGCTCCACCGGGTTCTCCTTGTTGGAGTGCATCTGGAACAGCTTGCCCAGCCGCTCCTTTTTGCCCTTGGTCGCGTTGATGACCTGGCTGCCCGACTCGACGGTGCCCGAGTAGACCCGGATGTAGGTCAACTTGCCGAAGAAGGGGTGCGAGGCGATCTTGAAGGCCAGCGCCGAGAAGGGTTCGTCGGTTGTCGCGTGGCGCACCACCTCCTCGTCCTCCTTGCCGGGCGCGTGCCCGACTGCCGGCGGCACATCCAGCGGCGAGGGCAGATAGTCCACCACGGCGTCAAGCATCGGCTGCACGCCCTTGTTCTTGAACGCGCTGCCGCACAGCACCGGGTAGATCTCGGAGGCGATCGTCAGTTTGCGGATCGCGCCCTTGATCTCGTCGACGGTGAGTTCCTCGCCGCCGAGGTATTTCTCCAGGAGCTCCTCATCGGTCTCTGCGACGACCTCAAGCAGCTTGGTGCGGTATTCCTCAGCCTTCTCGGCAAGATCGGCCGGGATGTCAACGGTGTCGTAGGTCTCGCCCAGCTTCGTCTCGCCGCGCCACACCTTGGCGTTCATCTCGACCAGGTCGATCACGCCTTCGAAGTCGCCCTCGGCGCCGATGGGAAGCTGGATCGGCACGGCATTGGCCCCAAGCCGCTCCTCCATGGTGCGAACCGAGAAGTAGAAGTCGGCACCGATCTTGTCCATCTTGTTGACGAAGCAGATGCGCGGGACGTCGTACTTGTCGGCCTGCCGCCAAACCTGCTCGGACTGCGGTTCGACACCCTCTTTGCCGTCGAAGACGGCGACGGCCCCGTCGAGCACGCGCAGGTTTCGCTCCACCTCGACGGTGAAGTCGACGTGTCCGGGCGTGTCGATGATGTTGAGCTGGTTGTCTTTCCAGAAGGTCGTCGTGGCCGCGGAGGTAATGGTGATCCCGCGTTCCTGCTCCTGCTCCATCCAGTCCATCGTGGCGGCGCCGTCGTGGACCTCACCGATCTTGTAGTTGATGCCGGTGTAGTACAGGATCCGCTCGGTAGTCGTGGTTTTACCGGCATCGATGTGCGCCATGATGCCGAAGTTTCGGACCTTGCTCAGGTCGGTCAGCACGTCCTTCTGTGCCACAGAAGTCTTCCCACTCTTTCGATTGCTTGGTTAGCTGTCGTACTGCCTCCGGCGTTATCGCCGGAGCTATCACCAGCGGTAATGCGCGAAGGCGCGGTTGGCCTCGGCCATCTTGTGGGTGTCCTCACGTCGTTTGACGGCGGCCCCGAGGCCATTGCTGGCATCCAGGATCTCGTTTGCCAGCCGCTCGATCATGGTCTTCTCCCGGCGCTGCCGCGAGAAGCCGACAAGCCAGCGCAGCGCCAGCGTGGTGGACCGGTCCGGACGCACCTCGACGGGAACCTGGTAGGTGGCGCCACCAACGCGGCGGCTACGTACCTCCAGGGCCGGCTTGACATTGTCCAGAGCCCGCTTGAGTGTGATCACCGGATCGGTGCCGGTCTTCTCGCGGGCATTTTCGAGCGCCGCATATACAATGCGCTCCGCCAGGGATTTCTTCCCCTGCATCAAAACTTTGTTCACCAGCTGCGTGACCAGCTGCGATCCATAGACAGGGTCGTTGACCAACGGACGCTTGGGCGCGGGCCCCTTACGCGGCATCAGCTCTTCTCCTTCTTGGCGCCATAACGGCTGCGAGCCTGCTTGCGGTTCTTGACGCCCTGGGTGTCCAGCGAACCGCGGATGATCTTGTACCGCACACCAGGCAGATCCTTGACTCGGCCACCACGCACCAGCACCATCGAGTGTTCCTGCAGGTTGTGGCCCTCGCCAGGGATGTAGGCCGTGACCTCGACCTGACTCGTCAGCTTCACGCGGGCGACCTTCCGAAGCGCCGAGTTCGGCTTCTTCGGAGTGGTGGTGTACACGCGGGTGCATACGCCACGGCGCTGCGGGCTGCCCTTCAGAGCCGCGGTCTTGACCTTGCCGATCTTGTCCCGACGACCCTTACGGACCAGCTGCTGAATGGTTGGCATCTACCGGCTTTCTGTATTGGCTATTCGACGTCTTTTTAGCGTTTCAAGTCTTCATACTGCGGTTTTACCCTGCCGCACTACCCCGCGGCCGGGTGTGTCGCACGCGCTGCGCACCGGAGGGGATCCGATGCATCATGGACATGCGAATTCGCCCGGCATCCACTTCCTTACGGTTAGGCGCCGTAAGCCGCCAGGCACGAGCAATCACAATACCCGCCGCCTGTCTTGCCGGTCAAAGCGGCGGCCGGGCTGGTAGTGGGTCAGTTTGAATCTGTGGAGCGCGGCGAGATATTGGGATCGGTAGCAGCGCGGGCGGTGTCCAGTTGCTGCAAGGCCGACCACTGTCAAGCAGCAACCAAAGGGACCAACATGAACCGAACGTCGCGATTTACGCGCATTCTCAATACACGCGAAGCTGCTGAAGAGGATAATTCCGGGTTTATGAAGCGACTCATCGTGGGGTTAGCCACGGCTGTGTTGCTGTGGGGCGGTGTCGCGGGGCCGGTGGGGCCAGGTACCGCCCAGGCCAAGCCCGGTCCTGTGCCGCTAAATGCCTGGCCCGGCTGTCCTAATGACCACCCAGCGGGGCCATGCCACTGGTGCCCAGGGGACCCCCCGGTGCAGACCGGCAATCTTCGTGTGGACCCAGTACGTTGGGACGCGAGTATCTGCCACACCTACTGGTATGTCACGCCTGGGCAGGGCAATGTTTCTAGGGTGATTTGGGATGGAGATGATCCACCAGCGCCTCCGCCGCCTCCGCCTGGCCTTAATTTCTGCCCAATCCCTCCCTGGTGTCCGTGATCTGGCAGCCGGTGGCGACTAGAAGCATCGTGGGCCTGCGTCCCTTGAATCAATCGAGCAGCGCTGCGATGTCGCGGTGCGTCCGCACATGGTTGGTGACGCCTGCGGCCATGCGTATCGCCCGAGACAAAAATGACTTTGAGGACTTGTTCGAGCGGGCGTTCCCACCGCCTCAGGAAAGACTCCCGCTCGTAATCGAAAATCTCGACACCGAATAGACTTAACGGCTCCACCGCGCTGCTGCAGCCTTCTTGGCTGCAGCAGATCGCTGTTCTGCGGTAAGTTTCTCGGCGCGCGCCCTGCCGCCCTTCAGGCCGCCCCTGCGGCCCAGCGCGACGGCAGCGGGGTCTTTACCGTCATCCGGTTCTGGCTCTGGTGTCTCGTCGGTAGCCTCGCCCACGATGGACGCGGCCAGCGAGTTCAAGTCGCGTGGACGCTTGCGTGACCGGTCAGGCATCCCACCATCATTCCACCCCGTGCCAGAACCCTGCGGAACCAATCTGCTTCAAACTGACCCATTACTGTCGGGCTAAGCCCTGGCACCGTCATGTGCGGTGCGTCTGTCCAAACCCGCCGCGAGCCGCAGCACCATGTCGGAGAACAACACGTCCGTGTCGATGTCGTCCATGACCCCGGTCATCTCCAGCAACACAAAGCCATGCAGTGCAGACCAAAACTCAAGTGCCGCGTAGAAGGCCTCGTCACCGTCGAGACCGTAAGAGGACAGCACGGCGATCACCGGTGCGGCCGCGGCTCTGGTCGCGGCCGTGTATTCGGGGTCGTCACCGCCCAACGGCATCCGGGTGAATGCCGAGTACCGACCGGGGTGGTGATGGGCGTAGCTGCGATAGGCACCGGCCATGACCAACACCGCGTCGTCGCGGGCGCGACCCTCGCCGACCCGGTTCAGCATCGTGATGATGTCGTCGATGACCCGAATCCGCACCGCCCGGCGCAGGTCCTCCAGGCTCTCCACGTGGTTGTACAACGACGGTCCCTTGGTCCCGAGCTGCGTCGCCAGCGCGTTGATGGTCAGTGCGTCCCAGCCCTCCCGATCCAGGAAAGTCAGTGCTCCGTCGACGATGCCTTCGCGGCTCAGCCGGGTCGGGCGGGCGGCTCTCCCCGCACGCTGGCGCCCAGCCGCCGCCGGCGGTTCCGGCTGAGCTGCCATTGCGATTCGCCCTTCGATTGCGATGATCGGGTGTGGGTCACCACCGCTTCGCGGTGAACGTCACGGTTAACTAATGACTCTAGTTGACGCTGGCGCGACACTACTGCGCCGGAGCGGGCATGACGAGGGGCCAGTAATTGCCAACAAGTCTGCCATCGGGCAGGCAAATGCACGTAGTCTCATTCAAGGCTCATTCGAGCAGATCACCCGCCAAAGCGAAGGGGGCCCGCAGTGAATTGGACAACCGTCGCCGGGTCACTGACCACCTGTGTCATCGCCATCGCCGCCAGCCCAGCCGCCCCACCGCCGGCCGCGCATGCCAAGAACGGCGACACCCACGTCATAGGGGAAGGCATCGAGCAGACCCTGGACTGCAACGATTCCACGCTGTTGGTCAATGGCACGGGTAATACCGTCACCGCGTTGGGGAACTGCTGGGCGGTGACGGTAATGGGCTCGTCCAACACCGTCGTCGCCGACTCGGTCACCCACGACATCACCGTCTACGGCTGGGACCAGACGGTGTTCTACCACAGCGGTACGCCGTTCATCTGGGACCGCGGCCGCGAACTGGGCATGACCAACCGGCTCCAGCAAGTACCCGCCTGAGGCAACCGCGACCGAGCTAGCCGTCCAATCGAGGGGAATCGAGGAACAATGCGCGCCCACACCATTGACCACTCATCCAGGCTGGCCGTGCTCGCTGTGGCACCGGCCGTCGCGGCTGTCCTGCTGGCCGGCTGCAGTTCGACGGCCAACCCGCCCGCAGGCTCTACGACGACAACAACGAAGAGCAGCCCGACGACGAGTGGCGGAGCGGCGCCGACGACGGGGACCAGCGGGGCGAGCACCACTGCGTCCATCGAGATCGGTAACACGCTGAACTACGGGTCGATGGGCACCACAGCGACCCTTGACTGCGCTGATGGCAAGTCACTGAACGTGGCCGGTTCGGACAACACGCTGACCGTCACCGGCACCTGCTCGACGGTAAGCATCGGCGGCACCAACAACAAGATCACCTTCGACAAGATCGACACACGCATCACCGTGCTGGGGCTCAACAACACCATCACCTACAAAGACGGTGATCCCAAAGTCGACAACCTCGGCTCGAGCAACACGATCAACAAAGGCAGCTGAGACAGCCGCCGTCCCGGGGGGGCCGGCTAATTGGCAGTCGCGCCGTGACGGCCCGCGCCTCCGGCGAACCGTCCGGCCCCTTCCAACGCCTCGGCGGCAACGCGGGACATGCTCGCGAATTCGGCGCCGAGCGCTTCGGATTCTGTTGCGCCCCACTGATGTAGCGCTGAAAGCCGATCTGAGCGCATGCACTGCTGGGGCAGCGCGGCCAATTCAGCCGCCAGCTGTTCGGCCGCCTGCCGGGCTTGGCCCTTTGGCACCACCCGATTGGCCAACCCGATCGCCAGCGCTTCGTCGGCTGCCACAGCGCGGCCGGTGAGAATCATGTCCATTGCGCGGCTGTGTCCGATCAGCCGGGGCAGTCGCACGGTGCCGCCGTCGATGAGCGGCACCCCCCATCGCCGGCAGAACACGCCAAACACGGCGTCCTCCTCGGCCACCCGCAGATCGCACCACAATGCCAACTCCAGACCCCCCGCGACGGCGTAGCCGCTGACCGCGGCGATCACGGGTTTGGACAGCACCATCCGCGTCGGTCCCATCGGGCCCGGGCCCGTCCGGTGCACGGCGTTGGCTTCGGGTGTGCCAAAGGCCTTCAAATCAGCTCCGGCACAAAAGGTTCCGCCCTCGCCCCACAACACGGCGACGGACGCGGTGTCGTCGCGGTCGAATTCCTCGAACGCGGCGTACAGCGCTGCGGCCGTCGGGCCGTTGACCGCGTTGCGCGCCGCCGGCCGGTTGAGGATCACCGTGGTCACCGGGCCTTTGCGCTCGACCCGCACCGGATCACTCATGTCACCTCCACGAGTTGGGTTGGTTCACGTCCCTGCGCCAGCTCAGTGGCGAAGTCGTGGTATGCGTCGCGCAGCCGGGTGCCGGGCCAATCAGCAGGCAGCAGTTCGGCCGGCAGCATCGGATCGGTCAGCAGATGGCGCACCATCGCCGCCGCCACCACAAACCGACCGGGAATGTCGGACGCGGTAGCCATCTCGGCGAGCAGCCGGTGGCCGGTCTCCGCCCACGCGGGCAAGTCCCATAGCTCTCGCGCCAACTCAGCGGGTGCGTCGTCGCGCGCCCTGAGTACCCGCACCCGGACCGCGATATCGGGATCCAGGTTCACGTCGAGGTTGTCGGGCCGCATCCACACCCCTTCGCGCAGTTCACCGAAGCGCTTGTCGTGCATGGTGGTTCGTAGCGCGGCGCGGGTGCGTGCGTCGGTGCCCACGGTGGTGACGATCAGCACCAGCCACTGTCCACTCCAGGCCCGCGTTCGTGGACGCATGGCGTCGTCCTGCCGGAGCTGGCGGGCCAGCAATCGATCCGAAAGCCGGTAGCCGTCGGCGGACCGGATCAGGTCGCCCGCACTGACCATGCGGGTCAGCGCAACCCGCAATGTTGTCTCCTTGATGCCGAAATCAGCAGTTAGCCTGATCAATTCGCTGGCGCTCGCCCACGCGGGATGTGCACCGAGCAGCACGCTGAGCACCACCGACCGGGCCGTCATGTTCGGCATGGCTTATACCCCGGATGCTCGGCGGCCGTAGTCATCGAATGGCTCGTCGCGATGCCGAACCGCATCGCGGAAACCATGCTCGACCGCGTCGGCGACGAAGGCGTGCCCTTCCGGCGTGTGCCGGGCGACACCGTCGAACACCGTGCTGACCATCCTGCTGGTGGCTACCCCCTGTTGCAGCAGAGCGGAATTCATCGCGAGCTTGACCATGATCAGTTGATTGACCGGCACCGCCGCGATCCGCTGTACGAGTCGCTCGGTGCGCTCGTCGAGGTCTTCGGGGTCCGGCGCCTCGACCGCCAGACCCCATTCGGCGGCTTGCGCGCCGGTGATGCAATCGCCGGTGAACAGCAGGCGTTTGGCGCGCTGGTCGCCGAGCCGGTGCGCCCACAAGCCCGCCGCCGGAACCCCCCACACCCGCGTCGGCGGGTAGCCGATCTTGGCATCGGCCGCAGCGATCACCTGGTCGGCGTGCAACGCGATGTCGGTGCCGCCGGCCACGCAGTAGCCGTGGATTTTGACCACTGTCGGTTTGTCGGCATGCATCAGGCTGGAGAACCCGCGCACGAAGCGGCTCATCATCTGGTAGTCGACCATCGGGTCCCACGGCCGGTTCGGCAAGTGGTTGACCGCCTGCGTCTTACCGTCCAGCACGGTGCCCTGGTAGGCGCCGGTACCACCGGCCGAGCCGGTGCCATCGGCATAGGCGGAGAGGTCGAAGCCCGCGCAGAAACCCTCGCCGCGGCCGGACACCAAGATGACGTGCACATTGGGATCGAGATCGGCGCGCTCCACCAATGCCGAGAGCTCGAGCGGTGTGTCCGCGACGATCGCGTTGCCTTTCTCGGGCCGATTGAAGGTGATCCGCGCAACCCGATCGGTAACCTCGTAGGTCATCGTTTTCAGGTTGTCGAAGTTGACCGGCCTGATCGCATGAGTCATGTTGGGGCTCAGCCCTTTACCAGGGCTCGCTCCAGTATCGGCGCCAGGTCCAGTCCGGGCGGCATGGTGCCGAACGCCCCGCCCCACTGGCGGTCGAGCCGGGTAGTAAGGAAAGCCTCGGCGACCGCGGGATGCCCGTGGCGCACCAGCAGCGAACCCTGCAGCGCCAGACAGATGTCCTCGGCGACCTTGCGGGCGCGGTACTGGATAGTGTCCAGGTCGGTCAGCTCTTGCCGCAGCCGCTCAACATGGCTGCCCAGCCGTGGATCCTGACTCGCGCTCTCGCCCAGTTCGCCGAACAGCGCTTCGACGCATTCGGGTCGAGTTGCCATGGCGCGCAACGTATCCAGCGCGCTGACGTTGCCCGAACCCTCCCAGATGCCCATCAGCGGCGCCTCACGGTACAGCCGCGGCATCCCGGAATCCTCGACGTAGCCGTTGCCGCCCAGACATTCCAGCGCCTCGGCGGCGTGTGGGGTGGAGCGCTTGCACACCCAGTACTTGCTGGCCGCCAGGCCAATTCGGCGCAGCAGCGCTTCTGTCTGGTCTCCGCGCACCGCTTTGTCCGTGGCGCCGGCCATCCGCATCGCGACTATCGTGGCGGCCTCAGCCTCGACGGCCAGATCCGCCAGCACGTTGCGCATCAGCGGCTGGTCGATCAGGTAGGCGCCGAACGCTTTTCGGTGCTGCGCATGATGGATGGCGCGAGTCAGGCCGGTGCGCATGCTGGTGGCACTGCCCAGCGTGCAGTCCAGCCGGGTCAGGTTCACCATTTCGATGATGGTCGGGACGCCGCGGCCTTCTTCGCCCACCAGCCACGCGGTGGCACCGTCGTATTCGACCTCGCTGGAGGCGTTGGCGTGGTTGCCGAGCTTGTCCTTGAGCCGCTGTAAGAACATCCGGTTACGGGTGCCGTCGGGAAGGACCCGCGGCAGCATGAAGCACGACAACCCGCCTGGTGCCTGCGCCAGCACCAGGAAGATGTCACACATCGGCGCCGAGGTGAACCACTTGTGACCGGTCAGGCCGTAGGTACCGTCGCCGTTGGGGGTCGCCTGGGTGGTGCCGGCGCGCACGTCGGAGCCGCCCTGTTTCTCGGTCATCGACATGCCCGCGGTGATGCCCGGTTTCGTGGTGGCCAGCTTCAGCTCCGAGTCGTATTCGCGGCTGGTCAACAGCGGCTCATATACCGCCGCCAGCTCGGGGTTGGAGCGCAGCGCCGGAACAACGGCGTACGTCATCGAGATCGGGCAGATGTGGCCCGGCTCTACGGTCCACACCGAGGTCTTGGCGGCCCGCACCACATGCGCACCCGGTCGCTCCTCGGCCCACGGCGCGGCGTGCATGCCATGGGCGATCGCCGCGCGCATCAGCTCGTGGTAGGCCGGGTCGTACTCCACCTCGTCGACGCGGTGCCCGCAGGAGTCGTGGGTATGCAGGATGGGCCGGTTGCGATCGGCGAGCTCACCCCACCGCTGAGCTTCGCGGCTGGCCGAAAGCGCCCCGACTTCGTTGACCTCGTCCAGACCCCATTGCCCGCCCTCGCGAATCAAGGCCTCGACAAGAACCGCGGACGACGCGGGGTTGTAGTTCTCCAGGGGCGGAACCTGGTTGGTGACGGCATGGGTGTCTGGCATGCCACTATGTTACATTTTTTCAACAACTGCACAAGAGGTGTAACGGCCGTCAGCGCGGATGCGCGGCGAAGAACTCCCACAGCGTCTGGGTGGCGAAGGGCGGCCACTCGTGGCCGCCCCCGTCGACGGTCACGAGCACGACGCTGCGGTTGTTGGCACATCCGGCTGTCGACGTGGTGAGCGCTCCGATGGTCGTGGCGACCGGAGCGCTGCACCGATCAACATTGCGCCAGAACGCATTCACATCCGGCACCGACGGACCATTGATGACGCTGAAGCCCTGCCCGCCTTTGTAGGGGACGAGCGCATCCGCGGTGCCGTGAATCGCCATGACCGAGGTCGGGCGCGGGGAACCGCAGAGATTTAGCTGCGTCGCCGCATCCGGGCCGATCGCGGCGAAGATGCTGGTGTTGCACGCCAATGTGTAGGACATCATGCCGCCGTTGCTCATGCCGGTGGCATAGACGCGGGAGGAGTTGATGCTGACGTTCTTGACGATGTCAGCGACGGCCGCGCCGATGAAGGCGAGGTCGTCGACGCCTTCCCGTGCCGGCCGGCCGCAGCAGCCGCCGCCGTTGACGTTCCAGGCCCGGTTGAGGCCATCCGGATAGGCGACGAGGAACTTCTGTGAATCGGCCAATCGGTCCCAGCCATAAGCTCTTTCGGCCTGCTCGGCGCTGCCGAACACGCCGTGCATCATCACGACCAGCGGTGCCGACGCGGGCAGTCCCGCGGGCTTGTAGAGCCGATAGCCGCGCTCGGTTCCGCCGACATTGATGGTGTGCACGCTGGTGCCATTCACGAAGCCCGACGGCGGTGTCGGCTCCCGCGGGGAACAGCCCGCGACCACCAGGACAACTCCGAGAACAGAGGCGAGGCGGCGAAGCATAGATCAACGGTAGGCGCCCGCCGGACTATCAGCCTCTCGTCTTCTCCCGCAGGAACGCGATGTCGTCCTTGCGGCCCTCGTCGGCGGTTTCGCAGATAACCGGCGCGCCGGCGGCCTTGACCACCGTGACTAGCAGCTCGGGATCGATGTGGCCGGTGCCGAAGTTGGCGTGCCGGTCGGCACCTGAGCCTGCCGCGTCCCTCGAGTCGTTGCAGTGCACCAGGTCGATGCGGCCGGTCAGGGCTTTGATTCGGTCGACCGCGTCGATCAGCTCCTCACCCGCGGCCCACGCGTGGCAGGTGTCCAAGCAGAAGCCAATGCCCTTGTCGCCGATGTGATCCCACAGCCTGCCGATGGTATCGAAGTGGCGGGCCATCGCGTGGTCGCCGCCCGCGGTGTTTTCCAGATACACCGGCACATCCGTTTCGAGGTGGTCCAGCGCTTTGACCCACCGCTCGAAACCGGCCTCCATGTCGTTGTCGTCGGCGTGGCCGCCGTGCACGATCACCGCCGTCGCGTTGATTTCCGAGGCCGCGTCGCAGGTGTCCTGCAGGATCTTGCGCGACGGGATACGGATGCGGTTGTTGGCCGATGCCACGTTGATCAGATAGGGCGCGTGGACGTACAGCGGCATGCTCGACGCCTTCAGCGTCTCGGCGTCGTCACGTGGCTTGGGCTTCTTCCAGCTCTGCGGGTTGCCGAGGAAGAACTGCACCACGTCGGCGGCGTCTGCCTGGGCGGCGGCCAGGGGATCGTCTTGGTGGACATGCGAACCGATCAACACGCGGTCGAGTGTAGTGCGGCGAGCAGACAGCCTGTCGAGCGTGAAGCCAGCTTCACGTTCGCACGCCAGCGTGAAGCCAGCTTCACGCTCGGCCGGGTGGCGCACGAAATAGCCCCCGAGGTCGAAACCCCGGGGGCCTATTTCGTTGCTAACTACCGATAATCCGAGTAGCCGTAGTCGTCCAGCGGGACCGCGGCACCGGTGGCCTGGCCGAAGTCCGGGCTGTAGTACTGATCCTCGTAGGACGGGATCGTGTACGCCGCGGCCCGCGCCTCCTCGGTCGGCTGCACCTGGATGTTGCGGTAGCGGTTGATACCGGTGCCGGCCGGGATCAGCTTGCCGATGATCACGTTCTCCTTCAGACCGTTGAGCTTGTCGCTGCGGCAGTTGATCGCCGCATCGGTCAGCACTCGCGTGGTCTCCTGGAACGACGCCGCAGACAGCCAGGAGTCGGTGGCGAGGCTCGCCTTCGTGATACCCATCAGCACCGGACGGCCGGCGGCGGGCTCGCCGCTTTCGGCCACCACCCGACGGTTCTCCGCCTCGAACTCCGCGCGATCGATCAGCGAGCCGGGCAGGAACTCCGTTGAGCCCGAGTCGATGATGGTGACCCGGCGCAGCATCTGGCGAACGATCACCTCGATGTGCTTGTCGTGGATCGACACACCTTGGGCCCGGTAGACCTCCTGGACCTCGCGGACCAGGTGGATCTGCACCTCGCGCGGGCCCTGCACACGCAGCACCTCGTGCGGGTCGGCCGAGCCTTCCATCAGCTGCTGGCCCACCTCGACGTGGTCGCCGTCGGAGAGCACCCGCTCGGAACCGTCCTCGTGCTTGAACACCCGCAGCCGTTGCCGCTTGGAGAGCTTGTCGTAGACCACTTCCTCGCCGCCATCGTCGGGAACGATGGTGATCTTGTAGAAGCGCTCGCCGTCCTCGAGACGGACCCGCCCGGTGACGTCGGCGATCGGCGCCTTGCCGCGCGGCACCCGGGCCTCGAACAGCTCCTGCACGCGGGGCAGACCGCCGGTGATGTCCTCACCGACACCACCCTGGTGGAAGGTCCGCATGGTCAGCTGCGTGCCGGGCTCACCGATGGACTGGGCCGCGACGATACCGACGGCCTCACCGATGTCGACCAGCTTGCCGGTGGCCATGGACCGCCCGTAGCAGGTCGCGCACACACCGGTGCCGGTGGTGCACGTCAGCACCGAGCGCACCTTGACCTGCGTGATGCCGGCCGCCAGCAAGGCGTCGATCTCCGGGTCACCCAGATCCTCGCCGCGCGCGACGATGACGTTGCCGGCCTCGTCGACCGCATCCGTGCCCAAAGTCCGTGCGTACGCCGAGGTTTCGATGTACGGGTCGCGGATCAGCGTGCCGTCGGGCTGACGCTCGGCCAGCTCCACGACGATGCCGCGCTCGGTCTCGCAGTCGTGCTCGCGGACGATGACGTCCTGGCTCACGTCCACCAGACGACGGGTCAGGTACCCGGAGTCAGCAGTACGCAATGCGGTGTCCGCCAGGCCCTTTCGAGCGCCGTGGGTGTTGATGAAGTACTCCAGCACGGTCAGGCCCTCACGGAACGACGACTTGACCGGACGCGGGATGAACTCACCCTTGGGGTTGGTCACCAGACCCTTCATGCCGGCCAGCGTTCGGGTCTGGGTGAAGTTACCCGTGGCACCCGAGTCGACGATCGTGATGATCGGGTTGTCGCTGGGGTAGTGCTCCCGCAGCGCCTGACCGACCTCGTCGGTGGCTTCCTTCCAGATCTCCACCAGCGCCTCGTTGCGCTCGTCGTGGTTCAAAGCTCCACGCTGGAACTGCTTTTCGACCTTGTCGGCCCGATCCTCGTATTGGTCGAGGATCTCCTTCTTACGCGGCGGAACCAACACATCGGCCATGGAGACCGTCACACCGCTGCGGGTCGCCCAGTAGAAGCCGGCGTCCTTGAGCTTGTCGACGGTCTGCGCGACCACGATCATCGGGTAGCGCTCGGCCAGGTCGTTGATGATGGCGGCCTGCACCTTCTTGTGCATCTGCTTGTTCACGAACGGATAGCCCAGTGGCAGCAGCTCGTTGAACATCACTCGGCCCAGCGTGGTCTGGGCCATCCACGCCTCCCCCGGCTGCCAACCATTGGTACCGAAGAGCTCGGCCTCGAGCTCGGCGGGCGGACGCAGCTGGGTCAGCCGCACCTTGATCTTGGCCCGTACCGAAAGCACCCCGCGGTCGGCGGCCATGATGGCCTCGGCCGGCGAGGAGTACACACCCGACTCCGGAGTGTCCTTCCCGGCCGGCTGGTATTCGCCGGTGTCGTCGTCGACCTCGGTGGTCAAGTAGTACAACCCGGTCACCATGTCCAGTCGCGGCATGGCCAGTGGGCGGCCGGACGCGGGCGACAAGATGTTGTTCGACGACAGCATCAGGATCCGTGCCTCGGCCTGAGCCTCCGCGCTCAGCGGCAGGTGCACCGCCATCTGGTCACCGTCGAAGTCGGCGTTGAACGCCTCACAAACCAACGGGTGCAGCTGAATTGCCTTGCCTTCCACCAGCATTGGTTCGAAGGCCTGGATACCGAGCCGGTGCAGGGTGGGTGCGCGATTCAGCAGAACGGGGTGCTCGGCGATGACCTCTTCGAGGACATCCCACACCTGCGGACGCTGACGCTCCACCATTCGCTTGGCGCTCTTGATGTTCTGCGCGTGGTTGAGGTCGACGAGCCGCTTCATCACGAACGGCTTGAACAACTCCAGCGCCATCAGCTTGGGCAGACCGCACTGGTGCAGCTTGAGCTGCGGGCCGACCACGATGACGCTGCGGCCCGAGTAGTCGACGCGCTTACCGAGCAGGTTCTGGCGGAACCGGCCCTGCTTGCCCTTGAGCAGATCGCTCAGGGACTTCAGCGGCCGGTTGCCGGGTCCGGTGACCGGGCGGCCGCGACGGCCGTTGTCGAACAGCGCGTCCACGGACTCCTGCAGCATCCGCTTCTCGTTGTTGACGATGATCTCGGGGGCGCCGAGGTCGATCAGCCTCTTGAGCCGGTTGTTGCGGTTGATCACCCGGCGGTACAGGTCGTTGAGGTCGCTGGTGGCGAACCGGCCACCGTCGAGCTGCACCATCGGGCGCAACTCCGGCGGGATCACCGGGACGGCGTCAAGCACCATGCCCATCGGCGAGTTGCCCGACTGCTGAAATGCAGCCACCACCTTCAGCCGCTTGAGCGCACGAAGCTTCTTCTGCCCCTTGCCGCTTCGGATGACCTCACGCAGCACGTCGGCCTCGGCGTCGATGTCGAAGTTCTCGATCAGCTTCTGGATCGACTCCGCGCCCATGGCGCCGGTGAAGTACTCGCCGTAGCGGTCGACGATTTCGCGGTAGAGGTTCTCGTCGACGATCAGCTGCTTGGGAGCCAGCTTGGTGAAGGTGGTCCAGATGTCCTCCAGCCGGTCCAGCTCACGCTGTGCACGGTCGCGGATCTGGCGCATCTCGCGCTCGCCGCCGTCTCTAACCTTCCGCCGGGCGTCGGCTTTGGCGCCCTCGGCCTCCAGCTCGGCGAGGTCGGCCTCCAGCTTCTGTGCACGGGCCTCCAGTTCAGCGTCGCGCTGGTCCTCAACGCCCTTGCGCTCGACGACCATTTCGGCCTCGAGCGTCGACAGCTCGTTGTGCCGCATCTCCTCGTCGACCGAGGTGATCACGTACGCGGCGAAGTAGATGATCTTCTCGAGGTCCTTCGGGGCGAGGTCGAGCAGGTAACCCAGCCGGCTCGGCACACCCTTGAAGTACCAGATGTGCGTGACGGGTGCGGCCAGTTCGATGTGGCCCATCCGCTCGCGGCGCACCTTGGCGCGGGTCACCTCGACGCCGCAACGCTCACAGATGATGCCCTTGAAGCGGACACGCTTGTACTTACCGCAGTAGCACTCCCAGTCCCGAGTCGGTCCGAAGATCTTCTCGCAGAACAGGCCGTCCTTCTCCGGCTTGAGCGTGCGGTAGTTGATCGTCTCCGGCTTCTTGACCTCGCCGTAAGACCATTGCCTGATATCCTCCGCGGTAGCCAGGCCGATGCGGAGTTCATCGAAGAAGTTGACGTCGAGCACGTAACTCCCTTTCCCCTTGCGGGTTTAGTTACTAAAAAACGTTGGTTAAGCCAGGTCCTCAACAGACGCAGATTCGTTGCGGGACAAGTTGATTCCCAAGTTGGCCGCGGCGCGCTCCAGGTCCTCGTCCTCGCCTTCGCGCAACTCGATCGCCGCGCCATCCGACGACAGCACCTCGACGTTGAGGCACAGCGACTGCAGCTCCTTGAGCAGCACCTTGAACGACTCGGGGATACCCGGCTCCGGGATGTTCTCGCCCTTGACGATCGCCTCGTAAACCTTGACCCGGCCGACAGTGTCGTCGGACTTGATGGTCAACAGCTCCTGCAGCGTGTACGCGGCACCGTAGGCCTGCATGGCCCAGCACTCCATCTCACCGAACCGCTGGCCACCGAACTGCGCCTTACCGCCCAGCGGCTGCTGGGTGATCATCGAGTACGGGCCGGTGGAGCGGGCGTGGATCTTGTCGTCCACCAAGTGGTGCAGCTTCATGATGTACATGTAGCCAACGGTCACCGGGTACGGGAACGGCTCACCGCTGCGGCCATCGAACAGCACCGCCTTGCCGTCGCCGTCCACCATCACGTCGTTGTCCCGGTTGGGCAGCGTGCAGGACAGCAGCCCCTGCAGCTCGGCCTCCCGGGCACCGTCGAACACCGGTGTCGACACGATGGCGTTGGGCTCGCCGTGCAGCAACTCTTCGGGCAGGTTGGCAGCCCAGTCCGGAACTCCCTTGCCGGTGTCGATCTTCCAACCGCTGTGCGCACACCAGCCAAGGTGGGTTTCCAGGATCTGGCCGATGTTCATCCGTCGCGGCACGCCGTGGGTGTTCAGGATGATGTCCACCGGCGTGCCGTCCGGCAGGAACGGCATGTCCTCGACGGGCAGGATCTTGCCGATCACGCCCTTGTTGCCGTGCCGCCCGGCCAGCTTGTCGCCGTCGGAGATCTTGCGCTTCTGGGCCACATAGACGCGCACCAGCTCGTTGACACCGGCCGGCAGTTCGTCATCGTCCTCGCGGGAGAACACCCGGATACCGATGACCTTGCCGGACTCGCCGTGCGGCACCTTCAGCGAGGTGTCGCGGACCTCGCGCGCCTTCTCACCGAAGATCGCCCGCAGCAGCCGCTCCTCCGGCGTCAGCTCGGTCTCCCCCTTCGGAGTGACCTTGCCGACCAGGATGTCGCCGTCACGAACCTCGGCACCGATCCGCACGATGCCGCGATCGTCGAGGTCGGCGAGCACCTCGTCGGAGACGTTCGGGATGTCCCGGGTGATCTCCTCGGCGCCCAGCTTCGTGTCGCGGGCGTCGATCTCATGCTCCTCGATGTGGATCGAGGTAAGCACATCCTCCTCGACGAGGCGGTTGGAGAGGATGATCGCGTCCTCGTAGTTGTGACCCTCCCACGGCATGATCGCCACCAGCAGGTTCTTGCCCAGCGCCATCTCACCGTTTTCCGTACACGGACCGTCCGCGATGACCTGGCCGGCCTCGACCCGGTCTCCGGCGTCCACGATCGGCGACTGGTTGGCACACGTGCCGTGGTTGGAGCGTTCGAACTTGCGCATCCGGTAGGTGTGCCGGGTGCCGTCGTCGGCCATCACCGTGACGTAGTCGGCGGAGACCTCCTCGATCACCCCGGACTTCTGAGCGACGACGACGTCGCCGGCGTCGATCGCGGCGCGCAACTCCATACCGGTGCCGACCAGCGGCGCCTCACTGCGCACCAGCGGAACGGCCTGGCGCTGCATGTTGGCACCCATCAGGGCGCGGTTGGCGTCGTCGTGCTCGAGGAACGGGATCATCGCGGTGGCCACCGATACCATCTGACGTGGCGAGACGTCCATGTAGTCCACCTCGGAAGAAGCCACGTACTCCACCTCGCCGGCTTTGCGGCGAACCAGGACACGCGGCTCGATGAACCGGCCGTCGTCGTCGATCGGCGAGTTGGCCTGCGCCACGACGTGACGGTCCTCCTCGTCGGCGGTCAGGTATTCGATCTCGTCGGTGACCACACCGTCGATGACCTTGCGGTACGGCGTCTCGATGAACCCGAACGGATTGACCCTCGCGTACACCGACAGCGAGCCGATCAGACCGATGTTGGGACCCTCCGGGGTCTCGATCGGGCACATCCGGCCGTAATGCGACGGGTGCACGTCGCGGACCTCCAGCCCGGCACGCTCACGAGACAGACCACCCGGCCCCAGCGCGGAAAGCCGGCGCTTGTGGGTGAGACCCGACAGGGGGTTGTTCTGGTCCATGAACTGGGACAGCTGGCTGGTGCCGAAGAACTCCTTGATCGCGGCGACCACCGGCCGGATGTTGATCAGCGTCTGCGGCGTGATCGCCTCGACGTCCTGGGTGGTCATCCGCTCCCGAACCACCCGCTCCATCCGGGACATGCCGACCCGGATCTGGTTCTGGATCAGCTCGCCGACGGTGCGCAGCCGGCGGTTGCCGAAGTGGTCGATGTCGTCGGTTTCCACCGGAACCTCGACGCCACCGGGAACCGTCATCGTCGCCTGGCCCTCGTGCAGGCGGACCAGGTATTCGATGGTGGCGACGACGTCTTCCTCGGTCAGCGTCGACGACGTGATCGGCTCACCGGCGTGCAACCCCAGCTTCTTGTTGACCTTGTAGCGGCCGACACGGGCGAGGTCGTAGCGCTTCTCCTTGAAGAACAGGTTCTCCAGCAGGGTCTGCGCGGACTCTTTGGTCGGCGGCTCGCCCGGACGCAGTTTGCGGTAGATGTCCAACAGCGCCTCGTCGGTGCCGGCGGTGTTGTCCTTCTCCAGCGTCGACATCATGGTCTCGGAGAAGCCGAACCGCTCGGTGATCCGCTCTGTGGTCCAGCCCAGCGCCTTCAGCAGCACGGTCACCGGCTGCCGGCGCTTGCGGTCGATACGCACACCGACGGTGTCGCGCTTGTCGACGTCGAACTCCAGCCAGGCACCGCGGCTTGGAATCACCTTGACGCTGTGCAGCAACTTCTCGGTGGACTTGTCGATGGTCTCGTCGAAGTACACACCGGGCGAGCGCACCAGCTGGCTCACGACCACGCGCTCGGTCCCGTTGATGATGAACGTGCCCTTCTCGGTCATCATCGGGAAGTCACCCATGAAGACCGTCTGGCTCTTGATCTCACCGGTGTTGTTGTTGATGAACTCGGCCGTGACGAACAACGGGGCCGCGTACGTCATGTCCTTGTCTTTGCACTCGTCTACCGGCGCCTTGACTTCGTCAAAACGGGGATCGGAGAACGACAGCGACATCGAGCCGGAGAAGTCCTCGATCGGCGACAGCTCGTAAAGCACCTCTTCGAGGCCACCCACCGGATTGACGTCTGCGCGGGCAGCGGCCGCCTCGCGCCAACGCGGCGAGCCGATCAACCACTCGAACGAGTCGATCTGCACGTCAAGCAGGCCCGGAACCTCGAGCGGTTCTCGGAGCTTGGCGAAGGAAACTCGGTTAGGCGCTCCAGGGACGGAGCTATTAGAGGAACTTTGTGGGCGATCCGTCTTGCTCTGGCGGAAAACTGCCAAGATGCATCCTTCCAGCACCTGGTGCGACTCACGAGAACCGGGGCCACCGGCCTGTTCGCCGCTAATTGTGTCGGTTAGGCCGGCGAACGATCTGTCCGGATCTCACGCGCGCAACTAAATAGCTAAGCCGCAAAAGGGGGCTCAGGCTTAGACCACAGTGTCAGGTGGCGGGTGAGGTGGGCAGGAGGTAGCCAGCGCAACGTCCAACAATAGCGCAGGACTGCGCATTCCTCAACTACCCAGCACTGCCCGTCCAGAGATATCGGCGCTGGCTGGCATCTCGACTTTCCATTAGGCACATGCTGCCCAACAGATTGACCCGTTTACGCTCTGCCGTCAAGAGGGCGGGCCGCCAAGTTACCCCAAGTTATCGCGAACCGTCGGGTCATTGGTTGTTGGCGCATGAGATCGCGGGCTAGGAGCGTGGGTCAGTAACACGCCGGGCGGGGTGCTCGGCTGATGGCTGGGTGCACGAGATGATGAGGTGTGGCTGGTGATGCTGGTGAGGGGCTGTTTTCGATAGATCCTGCGCAGCGGGTTGACGCGCATTCTCGGGCGCCGAAACCGCCGGTGGATAAGACGTTTCGGATGTTCGATCCAGATCAGGGCTTGTTGTTGCCGCCGTCGTTGGATGACTGGTTGGCGGCCGAGCATCTGGCCCGGTTCATCGCCGAACTGGTGGATGAGCACCTGGACCTGTCGCGGATCCGGGCCGCCTATACGGAGGGACGTGGTGGCCCACCGTATGACCCGCGGCTGATGGTGCGGATCCTGCTCTACGGCTACACCATTGGAGTGCGCTCCTCGCGGGCGATCGAGGTCAAGTGCGATGACGACGTGGCGTTTCGGTGGCTGGCCGCAGGGACGGGACCGGATTATCGGGCGATCGCCCGGTTTCGTAAGCGGCACCTGTCTGCGTTGGGGCATTTGTTCGTGCAGGCGTTGGCGTTGTGTCAGGCCGCGGGCATGGTGCGGCTGGGCCGGGTCGCCCTGGACGGGACCAAGGTGCGCGCTAACGCCTCCAAACGCAAGGCGATGAGCTATGCCCGGATGAGCGAGAAGGAAAAGGTTCTCGCCGACGAGGTGTCGGCGCTTTTGGCCGAGGCCGAGCGGATCGACAAGGCCGAAGACGCCCGCTACGGCAAGAACAACCGCGGCGACGAGCTGCCCGAGGAGTTACGGCGCCGGGAAACGCGTCGGGCGAAGATCCGCGAGGCGAAGGCCGCGCTCGAGGAAGAGGCCGCGCGGGCGGCGCGGCAGCGGGCCGAAACCGCGGCCCGCAACCGTGGTGAGGACGAGGACACCGCCGCCGCCAAGGGCGCCGCCGCGGCGGATGCGGCGACGCCGAAACCGAAGGCGCAGCGCAACTTCACCGACCCGGACTCCAAAATCATGCTCACCGGCGACGGGGCGTTCCACCAGTGCTACAACGCCCAGGCCGTGGTCGATGAGGACCATCAGGTGATCGTGGCCACCGACGTCAACACCAACGCCGCCGATGTGGGCAATCTGATCCCGATGACCGAGCAGACCACGATCAACACCGGCCAGGCCCCAGGCCAGATGCTCGCCGATGCCGGCTACTGCTCGGCGGATAACCTCGAGCGCGCCGGCGAGTTCACCGACCAGTACGGCACCGAGTTCTATGTGGCGACCGGGCGTCGGCGCCGCGACGAGCCGCCGCCGGTGGCTGCGCGCGGTCGGATCCCGAAGTCCGCGACCGCCAAGCAGCGCATGGCCCGCACACTGACAACCAAGAACGGCCACGCGATCTATGCCCGCCGCAAGGCGATCGTCGAACCGGTCTTCGGTCAGATGAGCACCCTGCAGAACGCCAAACACCTGTTGTTGCGCGGACTCGACCAGGCTCGTGGGGAATGGCTGCTGCTAGCCACCTGCCACAACCTACGCAAACTCCACGGCGTCATCGGTGTTCACGGGCTCGCCGCTCTCGCGCGGACCTGACCCGCGGGCTCGGCCCTGCCACCCAGCCCGGACCGCATAGACCCCCCGATCCGCAGCCTCCCACCACATCCGCCGCTGCATGATCAGGGTTCCCGACGCGCCACCCCCAGCCCCACTTCGGCAATACGGACCCACGCTCCTAGTCGCCGAACTCGTGCGAGCGGTACTTGTGGCTGCCCTCGAGGTCGTCCAGGATCGCCGTCTGGGCCTGTTTGGGCAGGGTGTGCAAAATCTCGCGCACCCGGGCCTGGCGCCGGCCAACCGCCTTACGCTCCGGCATTCCCGGCGTCGCGAGAATCTGCGGCGGCACACCCTCGATTTCCTCGACACCGCCGGAGTGGTGACCCGCGTCGACCATGGCCTGCTCTTCGGCCATGGTGGCCTCGTCCTTTTCCTCGGACATGCCGATCGGCCCGATGCGGCGGCCGTTGAGGAACTGGCGCACGACCGGCTCATCGCTGGTCAGCAGCACCTCGCGCGGGCCGAACATGACCAGCTTGCGGCGGAACAACATGCCCATGTTGTCCGGCAAGGTGCGCGCGATGTTGATGTTGTGCGTCACGATCAGGATGGTCGCGTCGATCTGGGCGTTGATGTCGATGAGCAACTGGCTCAGGTAGGCGGTACGAACCGGATCCAGACCCGAGTCGGGCTCGTCGCAGAGAATGATCTGCGGGTCCATCACCAATGAGCGGGCCAACCCGGCACGCTTGCGCATACCGCCGGAGATCTCACCGGGAAACTTCTTTTCGTCGCCGCCGAGCCCCACCATCTCCAGCTTTTCCACGACGATGTCACGGATCTCGCTTTCCTTCTTTTTGGTGTGCTCACGCAGCGGAAAGGCGGTGTTGTCATAGAGGTTCATCGAACCGAACAGCGCGCCGTCCTGGAACATCACGCCGAACAGCGTCCGGATCTCGTAGAGTTCCTTGGCCGTGCATTCGGTGATATCGGTGCCGTCGATGACGATCGAGCCGCGCTCCGGCCGCAGCAGACCGATGATGGACTTCAGGAACACCGATTTGCCGGTACCCGACGGACCAAGTAGGACGCTGACCTCCCCGGCGGGGATATCCAACGTCACGTCTTCCCAAATTCTCGAGGGACCGAAGGACTTGGTTAGCCCTTGCACCTCGATAGCGACGCCCATGGGGAATCCTTCCGTCGACGCTCGTGCACGCCACCTGCCCTTTTGTGTGGCATGAGTCACTGTAGCGCACGCTTGGCGCGCGGCATCAGGGTTGGACAGCACAGCCGGGAAAAATTGGCTGACCTCAGACGCGGACCGCGGCAGCAACGGCCACGCTATTCAACGCGCGTGTTAGCCGGCCGGCGCCCAGTTCCCGTGAAAACCCATCGGTACCCGCTGCGGCAGGTGCACGGTGGCCATCGACTCAAGACTCTGGGCGTCCAGCAACAGCAATTGGCCTTCGTCACGGCCGCGGTGATAGCCATAGCCCATGAGAATGCCGTCATCTTCGGCACGGGCCGTGACGTTGGGCACAAAGGACATCTCGCCGATCAGCAGGTCGGGATCGAGTGGAGCAATGGCTCGGGACCCGGTCGCATAGTCGTGTTTGTACAGCGACGTCGACATCGTGGAGAGCCCGCCGGAGAGGTAGCCGCCGTCGAAGCCGAGGGTGTAGCCGAAGCGATGCTCGGCACCCAACCGGCTTTCATTGACCCTCGGGAATTCTTGCGATCGATCGTCGCGACGTTCGGTGGTCACCGTGCCGGTGGACAGGTTGATGGTCCAGCGATCCAACGAGGGCCGGCTGTCGCCGGGTCCGCGCAGGTCACGCTCGAACATCCGTGGGTAACTCACCACGTCGAGCACCAGCACCTCGACACCGTCACGGTCTTCTGAATAGGCATTGAGGGGGTGGTAGACGTAACAGGGTTCGATGTCGAACCAGCGCACGTCACGATTTCCGCCCTCGCGGGGCATGACTCCGATGCGCGCCGGGTAGTGCGGGTCCCAGGCATAGGGCATCCGGTCGGAGTGCTTGGGGGCGCGGTTCATCATCGCGTTGATCGGGCTCGGCACCCGGACGCGTCCGATGATCGACTGCAGCGCCAGACGTGCCGGCAAACGCATCCAGCTCGGCATTTTCACCGGCAGCGCCTGCGACGGGTCGAATGTCACCGGCAGGTCGTAGATCACCACGTATTTGTCGGTCAGCGAGAAGTCGTGCATCATCGGCGACCCGCCCACCTCGATATCCACGGTGCGACGGGCCCGGCCCTGGGCGTCGATCACCGAGTACTGCACGGTGCGTCCGCGCGCGAAAGAGTAGGACACCGCGTGCAATTCGCCGGTGTGTGGGTCGCGGTGCGGATGCGCCGTGTAGCCGCCCGACAGGGTGCCGTCGAAGTCGCATGTCCCAACGGTGTCGAGCTCGTCGGTGAGCTCGTAGTTGGCCACGCCGCCCTCCACGAGAGCCAGTGTCCGTCCGGCATGGCTCAACACATTGGTGTTGGCCCCAAGGCTCAGCATGCCGGCCCGTGGGTCGAGCCGGCTCGGCGGCGGCTCGGCGAGGGCAGCGCACAGCGACAGGCTGCGGACCCAGCGGTTGCGATACCAGCTGGCTTTCCCGTCGTGCAGCGCAACCCCGTGAACCATCCCATCGCCGCTGAACCAGTGGTAGGTGGCCGGGTCGACCTCAGCCGCCGGGTTGGGCCCGTTGCGCAGGTAGCGTCCGTCGAGGTGTTCGGCGATGTGTCCGGTGACCGGGAGGTCGTAAGCGGTGACTTCCGCGCTCACCGGCGCCAGGAAGTCCTCAAGGTACGGATTGCCGGTGTCGACAGTCTGGCTGGCAGTCACGTCTGAACTCCTATAACGTTGATATGACGGTGTTATACGTAACGTACGCCGCAGATGGGAAAATGGCAATGATGGCTTCCGAGATGACTTCGCAAATGACTTCAGGGGGGCAACGCAGTGTCCGCGACGAGATGTTGCTGGCCGCGGTTGACCTGCTCTATGAGCACGGTCCTGACGCGCTGCAGACCCGCAAGGTCGCTACCGCGGCGGGGACTTCCACCATGGCGGTGTACACCCATTTCGGCGGCATGCGCGGGCTTATCGCCGAGGTCGCCGAGGAAGGCCTGCGCCAGTTCGATGCCGCGCTGACGGTACAGGAGACCGCCGACCCAGTCGCCGACCTGTTTGCCATCGGCGCGGCCTACCGGCGCTATGCCATCGAGCGCCCGCACATGTATCGGCTGATGTTCGGCAGCACCAGCGCACACGGCATCAACGCACCCGCGTCCAACGTCCTGACGCTGACGGTCGCCGAGATCGAACAGCGCTACCCCAGCTTTGCGCACGTGGTCCGCGGCGTGCACCGGTGCATCCTGGCGGGGCGGATTAGCACCGGTTCGGCCGATGACGCGGATGTTCAAGCAGCTTCGGATAAAGCAACAGTGGCCACAGCGGCCCAGTTCTGGGCGTTGATACACGGGTTCGTGATGCTCGAACTGGCCGGCTATTACGGGGACGACGGCGCTGCCGTCGCACCGGTGCTTGCGTCGATGACCTCGAAACTGCTTGTCGCTCTGGGGGATTCACCCCAGCGAGTGACCGCGTCGCAGCAGTCGGCGATGCGCGCGCGCTGAGCGCACGAAACCCCCGGAACCTGGGGGCATCAAGGCGGTTCCGGGGGCTTTCGCGAAGTGACCTACTTGACGGTGACGGTGGCGCCGGCAGCCTCCAGCTTGGCCTTGGCCTCGTCGGCGGCCTCCTTGGCGACCTTCTCCAGCAGTGGCTTGGGTGCGCCGTCGACCAGGTCCTTGGCCTCCTTGAGGCCCAGGCCGGAGACGATCTCACGGACAACCTTGATGACGCCGATCTTCTTGTCGCCGGCGGCCTCGAGGACGACGTCGAACTCCGACTGCTCCTCGGCAGCCTCGGCGGGCGCGCCACCGGCGGCCGGGCCGGCCGCCGCGACAGCGACCGGAGCGGCCGCGGTGACCTCGAAGGTCTCCTCGAACTTCTTCACGAAGTCGGAGAGCTCCAGCAGGGTCATTTCCTTGAACGCGTCAAGCAGGTCGTCGGTAGACATCTTTGCCATGGTGTGGGTCCTTCCTGGTTTGGGGTTGGTTATTCGGCTGATGCCGATGTCTGGGTGGGTGCTGCCGAAGCTGGTTCTGGGGCCGGTGCTTCGGCGGCTTTCTTTTCCTGTAGTGCGGCCGCGAGCCTGGCCATCTGCGAGGCCGGAGCGCTGAACAGGCCGGCCGCCTTGGCGAGGTTGCCCTTCATCGCGCCGGCCAGTTTGGCCAGCAACACCTCGCGGGATTCCAGGTCGGCGATGCGCTCGACCTCGGCGACGGTCAACGGGTGGCCGTCCATGTAGCCGCCCTTGATGACGAGCGCCTTGTGCTCCTTGGCGAAGGTCTTGATGGCCTTGGCGGCGTCGACCGCCTCGCCGGTGACGAACGCGATGGCCGTCGGTCCGGCGAACAGCTCGTCGAGACCCTCGACGCCTGCTTCCGAAGCCGCCCGCTTGATCAGCGTGTTCTTGGCCACCGAGTAGGTAGCCGACCCCCCCAGCGCCCGGCGCAGCTCGGCCAGGTTGGCGACCGTCAGACCGCGGTACTCGGTGATCAGGGTCGCGGTGGATTCCTTGAACTGCTCGGCGATGTCCGCAACGGCGGTGGCCTTGTCAGCTCTGGCCATGCCTACCTCCTAGTGAAAGTCATGCGACTTGTCGTCTGTGATCACCCCGGGAACGACGAACGCCCCGGCGCAGGAAGCGGCCGGGGCGCGGGGTGGAGAGGCAATACGCCGGCGCGCGCCGGCGCTAATGCCTCGTCCTCCTGCGTGGGCCGCCGGGATGTTCCCGGACCTTCAACCGATTTCTCGGTGACCGACGGTCTTCGGTGGATCGGCAACCAGAATAGCCTGACGCCCGGCGGTCAGCCAAAACGGTGTCCGGCTAGGTGACGGCGATGGTCAACATGACAAAGAGCACCACCAGAATCGCCACCCGCAGCCAGTGCAGACGATCCCATCGAGCGGCGAGCGCACGCGAGAGCTCGCCGCTGGCCGGCCATGCCGCAATACGCTTGTTGATCGGCACCAGCACCGTCACGGTCAGCAGCACAACGCCGGCCATCAGGCCGGCCGCAATGCCAGACAGCGTGCGGGCACCTCCCCCGGTGCCGGCGGCGGCCAGCGTCAACAGCAGCAGGGTGGCGAAGTACCAGAACGGCATCACCTTGCCCAGCACCCGGCTGGCATGGCCGCGCGCCGCGCGGAACGAGTCGTCGGGCAGTCGGGCCAGTAGCGGATTGGCGAACGCGGCGAGGGCGAACTCCACACCCACCATGGAGCCGGTAATCACAATCGCGAGCGCATCGATCATCTGGTTCATGGCAACGACCCTGGCTGTTATGCTGACAAATATCAAGGTACTGACAAATTGGTCAGTATACTCGCGAGGCCGGGAGCTGCGATGGCGGTATCAAAAAAGGGAGTCGGTGACTGCCCCATTGACGCCGCGCTGTCGGTGATCGATGGCCGCTGGAAGGGCACGATCCTCTGGCGGCTGTGCGACGGGCCGATGCGGACTGCCGAGCTGCGGCGCAGCATCCCCGATATCACCGAGCGGATGCTCATCCGGCACCTGCACGAACTGGTCGACGCCGGGATCATCGAGCGCCACGACGCCCGTACGGTGCCGCCCTGCGTGCACTATTCGATTTCGGAATACGGCATGACGCTGGCTCCGGTGCTGGAGGGCTTGTGCGACTGGGGACGAAAACACATGCAGCGGTCAGCCGAGTCCCGCGAGCCGCGCCGCGCCGACCAGACCGGCCTCACCACCAAGCTCGGCCGGCACCACGCGCAGGCCGGCTAGGAAATCCAGCCCGGCGTAGTCGGCTAGCTTCGCACGCAATGGGCCGAAGAGCAGGCGACCGGATTTAGCGACGCCTCCTCCGATAACGACGAGGTCCAGGTCGCATACCGCCGCGACCGAGGCGATCATCGCAGCGAGTGCGGTAGCGCCTCTGCGGAATGCCTGATCCGCCACCGTATCCCCGTTCGCTGCCGCAGCGGCCAGGTCCCTGGCGCCGGCGCCGGGCGGCGCGGACCAACCGTTGGCCAGCGCCCAGCGCACCATCGACGGTCCCGATGCGACGGTCTCGACGCAGCCGCGGCCGCCGCACGCGCACGGCCGGCCGTCCTGGTCGACCACCACGTGTCCGACGTGACCGGCGTTACCGGTGCGTCCGGTGTAGGGGACGCCGTCGAGCACCAGGCCGCCGCCCACGCCGGTGGACACGACCATGCCCAGCAGAAAGTGCGCACCCCGGCCGGCGCCGCGCCAATGCTCACCCAGCGCCATACACACGCCGTCGCCGCCCAGCCGTACCGGCACCCCAGGCACCGCGGCGGCAACCCGGTCCCGCAGCGGGAAACCACGCCAGCATCCGATGTTGATCGGGCTGACCAGTCCGCTGTGCAGGTCGATGGGGCCGGCCGACGCGATGCCCACGGCAGCGATCGGAGCGTCGGCTGCGCGCATCGCGTCGACGATAACGGCGGCGACGACGGCCCAAACTTCGTCGGCAGCAGCATTGGCCGGGGTGGGCCGAATCGCGGTGTGCACCAGCGCTCCACCGGCATCGGCCAGCCCCGCGGCGATTTTGGTGCCACCGATATCCAGGCTGAGAGTGAGCATGGCGATCAGTGCCGGTGGGTGTTGTCGGGTTGGCGCGGGTCGCCCGGATGCTCGTAGCCGGGAGCGAGCTGCACCAGCGCGGCCCTGCGCGCGTCCAGCCACACCCGGAAGAAGCGTCGCCGCGCGGCGCCCCGCAGATGCTCGATGATCGCCGCCTGCACCTCGCCCAGCGTCGGACCGACGAGCGGCGGGGCCCGCCAGCCATGCTCGCCGGGGCGCGGCTCGGCGAACCGGAACGGGTTGCGCGCGTGGTAGGCGGCTGCCTCGTCGGCGGCGACCTGGACCGCGGCGGTGACGTCGGCGAACAGCGCCCGCGCGCGCGGATCGGCCAGCACGGCCGCGGCTACGCTGCCGATCTCCAGCCGGGCCGTCACGTCGGGCAGCAGCTCGGCCTCGGTCGGCGCGTCGCGGTCGCTCAAGCCGCGTGCGGCCACCTCGGCGGCGACCACGCGCTCGGTCACGATCAGTTGCGCCATCCAGCGTCGCAGTTGGCGTCCCTCGGTGGTGCCGCTAGCCGGCAGTGCGGCGGCACCCGGTCCGTTGCGCAGGCGTGCTTCGGCCGCGTCGACCTCACCGACCGAAACCGGAACGCCGGCAACGGTTGCAACCGGGTGCGTGCTCATGTCACGGTCACCTTCACCGCCGGCGAGTAGACCAGTCGGCCGGCGCAGCCGACCCGGACCAGGGCCCACCACTGGCCGGCGTCCAGCCAGGCCGGTGGAGTGACGTCGAAGCTGATGTCGACCGTTCCGCGAGCGGGCAGGACCGCGCCGAGCGCGGCGGGGCCAATCCACTCCCAGGTGCCCCACGGGCTGATAAGATGCGCCTCCAGCGCCAGGTCGGCTCGGCCGTGGGTGCCGACCGTGACGGTCAGCGCGCCCGCATCGCCGGCACTGAGCGTGATCTCCGCGGGTCCGTCGACCAGGTAGACCAGCTGCCCGAGATCGACCGCTCCCCCACCAACGGACACCACGCACACGTCTTCGACGACCTGTCGCCAGCAGACGGGCACCCAATCGCCGGTGACGCGCAGTTGGGCGCGGATCGGGTACAGCCCGGGCGGCGCGCAAGCCGGGATAGGGACCACCACATCGGCGTCCCGATGATCGCCGCTGCACAGCGTGAACGGCAGCTCGCCGGGCGTGGCCGACCAGCCATCGGGACACACCACTGTCACCGTGCCGTCCAGTGCGGAATCGCTGCAGTCACTGGCCGCGGTAAGGCGCAACACCACTTCCCGGCCCGGCTCGGCGGTCACCAGCGCAGGGCGCAGGTGGGCGACGGCCGGCAGCCCACCGAGTGGCGCCGGCCCGCGGTTGTGCAGCCAATAACGCGCGTACAGCGGCTGGGCACTTTCGGCTTGCGGGGCAAGCACGGTGGAATCCGTGGGCACCCTGGGCATCTCGAACCGGGCCAGCACGGTGGCCACCTCGCAGCCGTGCAGCTTGACGGATTGTGTGCGTCCGCGCGGCTTCTCCAGCAGATCGGCGAGCTGTAGTGCGCTTACCTTGCCGAACTCGGAGCCGACGGCAACGCGGGTGCCCGCTCCGGTAATTTCCACCAGCCGCAAGGCCACCGCGCTGGGGTCGACCGGTTCGACGCTGCCGCCCGCCAGCGGGTTGCCGGCGGCCTTGAGCGCTGCCAGGTACACCGAGTCGGCGGGGTCGACGTGCAGCAGCGATCCGACCGGCGGCAGCCGGTCGGATCGTTGGTTTGGGTGGACGGCGAGCAGCGGGTGGGAGAACTGCGCGCTGCGGGCCGGGATCTCGGCTCGCCGCCAGTCACCCTCACCGCAGGCCAGTGCGTAGTCGAAAACGTGTGTCCAGTGCTGGAGCTGGAAGTTCGAGCCGTCGGGCGCGGTGCGGCGTGGTTCGTCGATCCAGATGCCGGACGGCCATCCGGTGCAAGACCGCATCAGGGCGGTGTGCAAAGTGCCCTCGGCGTCGACGGCGAAGCTGGGCACCCCGCGGTTGAGCAGGGCGACGGTGTGGGCTTCGAAGGGATCCATCTCGGGCGGTGCCTGCTGTGCGTCTTGGGTGATAAGGATCTCGGCATCACCAAGATCGTCGGCCACCGATGCGATCGCGGCCCGCAGGTCTTTCTCGTCGCGGCCCTCGATCACCAGCACCGGCAACGCCCGCGACGGACGCAGGTCGGCGCCAGGTACCCACACGGCGGCCAACGGCGTCGCGGCCGGCACCCACACTCTGGCCTGGCCAGTCTTCGCCAGCTGGCGGTCGAGTTCGGCGGTATACGCCGGATCGGCGTGCGCCAGCACGGCCTTGGTAAAGGCATTGCGGGCGGGTCCACCCAGGGCGATCCGCACGTCGGGCAGATTGGAATCGACATCGAGGTGGCCGTACCGCGGCTTGTCCGCGCTGCTGCAGGTGGCTGTGACGCCGGCGCGGACCAGCGCGACCATCAGCTCGCGGCCCAGCGGTCCGGACATCGTCTCGGCCGGCGATACGACCTCGGCAACCGCTATTGCCCTCATCGCATCATCACCGAGCCGCACTCGCGCCGCCGAGGACAGGCCGAACCAGCCGTAGGCGGGGTTGTCCAGCGTCCACAGGTGCCGCGCGGTGTCCACCGAGCGGGGGCCCGATTCACCGGCGCTGTGCAGCAACGCGAAACCCCGCCCGACGACGGCGTCCCCCACCTCGCTGACCGGCATGGCACCCGGCACCGGACACGGCCATCGCAGTCGCAGTAAGCAGTCGACCCCGCTGAATTCGTCGATGACGGTGCGGCAGTCCACTCGTGGCACGCCGCGCCACAGGGTCACGCTTTGGGTGTAGCGCAGCAGCGCGCCGATCCGGCCGTGGACGACCAGCCGCTGACCGAGCGGGCCGCGGTAGGCCTGCACCTGCGCGGGCGACTCCGATGAGCACACCACCGGCCCCTTGGGCAGTAAGTGCCACGGGCCCTCACCCTGCGTCGGGTGTGACGGGTATTCCTCGTAGGCGGCAAGCTCATTGCCCACCCGGCCGTCGGCGATCAGCTGACGACCCCCTTGGCCAGACAGGTGAACCAGCGACGAGACCGCCCCGCCGCGCATCGGATCGACCTGCAGCCGGTAGTGCTCGTTGGCGATCTCGGATCCGGGCACCGTTTCCCAACCGGTCGCTTCGTCGGCCGGGACCAGCCGGTACGCCCGCCAGCCCAAGGACGGCACGTCGCGCGCCAGCCAAGTGACCGATCGGCCGTCGTGCTCGACATGTGCGGGCAGCTCGGCGCCGGACGCGTCGAGCACCCGCACCCCTGCGCCAAGCGCCGCATCGAGCCGCGCGGTGACGATGTCGGTGCGTTGGTGGGTCAGCGAGTTCCACACCACGACCGAATGGTCGGCAGCATCGACCGCGCTGGACAGCAACGCCAGCGAATTGTCGCGGGCCGCGCGGCCCAGCTCCCATGCGTCGCGCCAGCCGGTCAGCAGGTCGAGGTAGACCTGGTCGGACTCCGAGCCGGTGATGGCGTCGTGGTGCGCGCCGTAAGCCAGCTGCACCCACGCCTTGGCCAGCGCTGCCTGCGGGTAGTCAGCGCCGGTCATCAGCCCGGCGAACACGGCGAAGCGCTCGGCCTCCAGGACGGCGTTCTCGGCGGCCCGGTTGGCTTGTTTGGTGTCGATGTAGGACACGTCCTTGCCGGTGTAGATCGGGTTCATGTCGCGGGTCTGCGGCGACGGCACACATCCGCGCTCCGCCAGTTCGGCGCGCACCGCCGCAAAGAATTCCCGCGGGATTGCGCACACGAATCGCGGCCAGGTGTAGCGCGCAGCCCAATCGCGATGGATGGCGGTGACCCACTTGTTCGGCGGGGTGTAGTCGGTGCCGACGGGCAGCAATACATTGCGCGTCAACGCAACCTTCTTGAGCTGGTTGAACAGCGCACAGGTGGCGTTCTCGGCTTCGGCCAGTGAGGTCGACGAATCCATCCACCAGCCCGCCGAATAATGCGCAGGCATGTAGTGGGTGAGCAGGCCGCGGCCAGACGGCGAGATCCACTCGAACTCGCTGCAGAACTGCATGCGATCGATGTCGCCGCCCTGGGCCGGACCCCACTGGTGGTGCGGTCCCCGGGCCCACGAACTCGACGTCAGCCCGGCGTCGGCGGCCATCCCGGGAAATTGCGGGTCATGACCGAACACATCGAGCTGCCACGCGGTGGCGGGGTCGGCGCCCAGGACGTCACGCTGAAAACCTATGCCGTGCACCAGGTTCCGGATGGTTGTCTCCGGGCTGGTGAGGTTGGTGTTGGGTTCGTTGTAGGTGCCGCCCATCACCTCGACGCGGCCCTGCGCGATGAACCGGCGCAGGTCAGCGCGGTCCTCGGGGCGGGTGTCCCAGTACGGCTTGAGGTAATCCACTTCAGCCAGCACGAACTTGTACTCGGGCTCGCGGCGAGCCATTTCCAGATGTGCGTGCACGAGCTCCAAGCCGTTCGTCTGCCGGGCCCGCCCCGGCGGGTCTTCGGCCCACTCGCTGGTAAAGGCGCCCTGCGTGTTCCACCAGACCGGGTCGTAGTGGAAGTGACTGACCATGAACATGGTCCACCCGGGCTCGGCCACGACGAACTCGAACGGCGTGCGGGCACCGCCGGCGTGCACCCGCGCGGCCCGCCGCTCACCGACGACCGGACTTCGCACCATGACCGGAACCTCGACGACCTCGTGCCCGGTTTGGTCTCCCAAGGCGACGGCTTCCCCGCTCAGACCGTCGCCGTCGATGCGGACCGGCGTCGGCCCGGCGCAGCCGGAAACGGTGACACGCGCCAGCTGCAGCGGCGCGTCCGGCGGCCCGACGAACAGTTCCGAGGACTCCGCCGAAACCACCTGCATCCCCGCACTTTACGGCGCGCGGGACCTAGGATCTCACTAACATCTGGGAATGCCCGCCCTCGCCCGGCCCGTGGCCGACGAACGCAGTGCCCTGCGCGAGTTCCTGGCGTTCCATCAGACCGCGTATTTCGCTGCGTGCTACGGACTCAGCGACGAACAGGCCCGCTCCTCCCCAACCGTCAGCGCGCTTTCGATCGGTGGCCTGGTCAAGCACGTCACCGCTATGCAACGCACGTGGATGGCGCGCGTTGCCGCTGCTCCGGGAGCGCCGCCGAAAGACCCTCGCCCCTTCCAGGAGATCGCCAAGGAGTTCGCCGACCAGCACGTGATGCGGCCCGACGAGACGCTGGCCGGGCTGCTGCAGGCATTCGAAGCCCAGAATGCGGAGTCGCTGCGGCTGGTGGACACCGCGGACCTCGACGCCGCGGTGCCCGTTCCGCAGGACATCCCCTGGTTTCCCAAAAACCAGGGGGCCTGGTCGGTGCGCTGGGTGGTGCTGCACGTGATCAACGAGTTGGCGCGGCACGCCGGGCACGCCGACATTGTCCGCGAGACCATCGACGGCGCCACCATGTACGAGTTGATCGCCGGGCTCGAGGGCTGGGAGATCGAGGGGTGGGTCAAGCCGTGGAGCCCCGGCGGCTGACAAGGATTGGGACTTGACACTGCCGATTTGGCAGACTGCTGGGATGAGTTCTACCAAACACCGCGAGGTGGCCAAGCTTGACCGGGTGCCGCTGCCGGTCGAAGCTGCCCGGGTAGCCGTCACTGGTTGGCAGGTCACCCGCACCGCCGCTCGCGTCGTCACCAAGCTGCCGGCCAAGGGCCCATGGCAGCAGAAAGTGCTCAAGCAACTCCCGCAGACCTTCGCCGAGCTGGGGCCGACATACGTGAAGTTCGGACAGATCATCGCGTCCAGCCCCGGAGCGTTCGGCGAATCGCTATCCCGCGAATTTCGCGGCTTGCTCGACCGGGTGCCACCCGCCGACACCAACCAGGTGCACAAGCTCCTCGCCGAGGAGCTCGGCGGCCAGCCTTCCGAGCTGTTCGCCACCTTCGAGGAAGAGCCGTTCGCGTCGGCGTCCATCGCCCAGGTGCACTACGCGACCCTGCACAGCGGCGAGGACGTCGTCGTCAAAATCCAGCGTCCGGGCATCCGCCGCCGGGTCGCCGCCGACCTGCAGATCCTCAAACGCTTCGCGCAGGCCGTCGAACTGGCCAAGCTCGGCCGTCGGCTGTCGGCACAAGACGTGGTCGCCGACTTTTCCGACAACCTGGCCGAAGAGCTGAACTTCCGCCTCGAGGCGCAGTCAATGGAGGCCTGGGTCTCCCACCTGCACGCGTCACCGCTGGGCCGCAACATCCGGGTGCCGACGGTGTACTGGGACCACACCAGTGACCGGGTATTGACGATGGAGCGGGTGCACGGCATCCGCATCGACGACGCCGCCGCCATCCGCAAGGCCGGGTTCGACGGTGTCGAACTGGTGAAGGCGCTGCTGTTTTCGTTGTTCGAAGGTGGGCTGCGACACGGGCTGTTCCACGGCGACCTGCACGCGGGCAACCTGTACGTCGACGAGGCGGGCCGCATC
Source organism: uncultured Actinomycetota bacterium (assembly GCA_963784665.1). Classification (GTDB taxonomy): domain Bacteria; phylum Actinomycetota; class Actinomycetes; order Mycobacteriales; family Mycobacteriaceae; genus Mycobacterium. Next base: position 319,628 of record CAWASA010000004.1, on the reverse strand, counting down.
GTGTTCTTCGACTTCGGGATCATGGGCCGCATCGATCCCCGCACCCGCTGGCTGCTGCGCGAGCTGGTGTACGCGCTGCTGGTCAAAAAGGACCACGCCGCGGCGGGCAAGATCGTCGTGCTGATGGGCGCCGTCGGAACCATGAAGCCCGAGGCCCAGGCCGCCAAAGACCTGGAAAGCTTCGCCACCCCGCTCACCACGCAATCGCTGGGCGATATGTCGTATGCCGACATCGGCCGCCAGCTGTCGACGCTGGCCGACGCCTACGACGTCAAGCTACCCCGCGAGCTGGTGCTGATCGGCAAGCAGTTCCTGTACGTCGAGCGGTACATGAAGCTATTGGCGCCGAAATGGCAGATGATGTCGGACCCGCAGCTGACTGGGTACTTCGCCAACTTCATGGTCGAGGTGAGCCGCGAGTATGAGACGGACGTCGAGGTCTAGGGGCGGGTCTGATGGAAATCCGCAGCGGCAACGCGACATCGGGCGATTTGAACCTGTACTACGAGGACATGGGCGACATCGACCACCCGCCCGTGCTGCTGATCATGGGCCTGGGCGCCCAGCTCCTGCTGTGGCGAACCGGGTTTTGCGAGAAGCTGGTCAGCCAGGGCCTACGTGTCATCCGTTACGACAATCGAGACGTCGGTCTGTCCAGCAAAACCGAGCACCGCGGCTCCGGGCAGCCGCTGGTGACGCGGCTGGCCCGTTCCTGGCTGGGTCTGCCCAGCAAAGCGGCCTACACGCTGGAAGACATGGCCGACGACGCTGCGGCTCTGCTGGATCACCTCGGCATCGAGCAGGCCCATATCGTCGGCGCGTCGATGGGCGGCATGATCGCCCAGGTCTTCGGCGCGCGGTTCGCGGAGCGGACAAAAACTCTGGCGATCATTTTCTCCAGCAACAATCACCGATTCCTGCCGCCGCCGGCTCCGCGCGCCTTGCTGGCGCTCATCAAGGGCCCGCCGCCGGATTCACCGCGCGACGTCATCATCGCCAACGCCGTCCGGGTCAGCAAGATCATCGGCAGTCCGCTCTACCCCATGCCCGAAGAACAAATACTGGCCGACGCCGCCGAGAGCTACGACCGCAACTTCCACCCCTGGGGTATTGCCCGGCAGTTCAGCGCCATTTTGGGCAGCGGCAGCCTGCTGCAATACGATCGTCGCATCGTCGCCCCGACCGTAGTGATCCACGGGCGGGCCGACAAGCTGATGCGACCCTTCGGCGCCCGTGCGATCGCTCGCGCGATCAACGGCGCCCGATTGGTGTTGGTCGACGGAATGGGCCATGACTTGCCAAAGCAGTTGTGGGATTGCGTCATCGGTGAGCTGACCACCACGTTCGCCGAGGCCAGCAAGGCCCAGGGCTAAATATGTAGGATGACGTCTCCTTGCCGGTGTCAGGCGCTGCGCTCGGAGTTGTTAGGGTTGGATTGGAGGTTTTCTGAGGTGGCTGAGCTCAAGCCGTATTACGAAGAGTCGCAAGCGGCTTACGACATTTCAGACGACTTCTTCGCGTTGTTCCTGGACCCCAACATGGTTTATACGTGTGCATATTTCAAGAACGACGACATGACCCTCGAAGAGGCGCAACTCGCCAAGTTGGACCTGGCGCTGGACAAGCTCCAACTCGAGCCGGGGATGACGCTGCTTGACGTCGGGTGCGGGTGGGGCGGGGCGGTGGTCCGGGCGGTGGAGAAGTACGACGTCAATGTCGTCGGCATTACGCTCAGCCGAAATCACTACGAGCGCAGCAAAGCTAGGCTGGCCGCGATCCCGACCACGCGGCACGCCGAGGCCCGGCTGCAGGGCTGGGAAGAGTTCGACGAGAAGGTCGACCGGATCGTCACCTTCGAGGCTTTCGACGCTTTCAAAAAGGAGCGTTGGCCACTTTTCTTCGAACGCGCCTACGACATCCTTCCCGATGGCGGAAGCATGCTGCTACACAGCATATTCACCCATCCGCAGACGTACTGGCGGGACCATGGCATCACGGTGACGATGAGTGATCTGCGGTTCTTTCGCTTTCTCGCGACCGAAATCTTCCCCGGCGGAGGGATGTGCGGCGAGGCCGACATCGTCGATAATTCGAAGGCCAGCGGGTTCTCGGTCGGTCAAATCCAATACCTGCAGCCGCATTACGCGCGGACTTTGGACATGTGGGCGGCCAACCTGCAGGCCAACCGCGAACGCGCCATCGCCATTCAGTCCGAAGAGGTTTACAACCGTTTCATGCGCTATCTGACCGGCTGCGCGAACCTCTTCCGCAAAGGCATCTCCAACGTCGCTCAGTACACTCTCACGAAGTAGCGCAAACCCCCCGACGAGTTGCAGGCGCTGAATCCTCGCCGTGACCAGGGAAGACGCCGGCATGCGACCGTGCGCTCTTTGGGTCCAGAAAGGCACACGACATCATGGCTGAGAAGCTGACGCCGCACTTCGACGACGTGCAGGCGCACTACGACTTATCTGACGACTTCTTCCGCCTGTTCCTGGATCCCACCCAGACCTACAGTTGCGCATACTTCGAGCGCGACGACATGACCCTGGAAAAGGCGCAGATCGCCAAGATCGATTTGGCGCTGGGCAGGCTGGGGCTGCAGCCCGGCATGACGTTGCTCGACGTCGGTTGCGGCTGGGGCGCCACCATGCGGCGGGCCGTCGAGAAGTACGAGGTGAACGTCGCCGGTTTGACGCTTTCCAAGAACCAAGCCGCCCACGTGCAGAAGTTGTTCGACGAGATGGACACCAAGCACCGCAAGCGAGTGCTGCTGGCGGGCTGGGAAGAGTTCGACGAGCCCGTCGACCGCATCGTGTCGATCGGCGCGTTCGAGCACTTCGGCCACGACCGCTACGACGACTTCTTCACGATGGCCCACAACGTGCTGCCCGCCGACGGCGTGATGCTGCTGCACACGATCACCGGGTTGACGGGAAAAGAGATCGCCGCTTGCCGATTTCGTTCGAGCTCGCCCGCTTCATCAAGTTCATCGTGACCGAGATCTTCCCGGGCGGCAGATTGCCGTCGATCCAGAAGGTGGAGGAGCACTCATCGAAGGGGGGCTTCACGCTGACCCGCCGCCAGTCGCTGCAGCCGCACTACGCCAGAACCCTCAACCTGTGGGCCGAGGCCCTTCAGGCACACAAGGACGAGGCCATCGAGATCCAGTCCGAAGAGGTCTACGAACGGTACATGAAGTACCTGACCGGCTGCGCCAAGATGTTCCGGGACGGCTATGTCGACGTCAACCAATTCACCCTGGACAAGCAGTGATTGCCGCGGTCGACTAGTATCTGATCGAGAAACCCAGGACCAAGCGTCCTCAAATGCGTAGGATCTGCCCGGCTCCGTGTAGGGTGCCGGGGGATGGCCGCCCATAGGTGGCCGTCCATTCGGGAGGACATATGTCTAATAACCCAGCGGGCGCCACGCGTACGCGTTCTAATTTTGACGACGTCCAGGCGCATTACGACCTATCGAACGAATTCTTCGCACTGTTCGTGGATCCGACACGGACCTACAGCTGCGCATACTTTCCGCGCGAGAACATGACACTGCACGAAGCGCAGGTTGCCAAGCTCGACCTGACGCTCGACAAGCTGGGGCTGGAGCCGGGGATGACTCTGCTCGATATCGGCTGTGGCTGGGGCTCCATCATGAAGCGCGCCGTGGAGAAGTACGACGTCAACGTCGTCGGCTTGACACTGTCCAAGAACCAGCATGCCTACTGCCAGCAATTGCTCGACGGTATCGACTCGAACCGCTCGCGAACGGCACTACTGCGCGACTGGGCAGAGTTCAGGGAGCCGGTGGACCGCATCGTCATCGTCGAGGCGTTAGAGCACTTCGGCTTCCACCGCTACGACGACTTCTTCAAATTCGCCTATAACGCCTTGCCCGCCAACGGTGTGATGCTGCTGCATTCGATCACAGGGTTGCACGTAAAGCAGGTGATGGCGCGCGGCATGCCTTTGACAATGGACATGGCCAAGTTCATGAGGTTCATTGTGACCGACATCTTCCCGGGCGGCCGACTGCCGACAATCGAGACCGTCGAGGAACATTCGGAGAGGGTCGGTTTCAAGGTGACCCGGGTGCAGTCGCTGCAGACGGACTTCGTCAAAACCCTTGACTGTTGGGCTGAGGCCCTGGAAGCGCGTAAGGACGAGGCCATCGAGATCCAGTCCGAAGAGGTCTACGAGCGGTACATGAAGTACCTGACCGGCTGCGCCAAGACGTTCCGGATCGGCTACGTCGACTGCAACCAGTTCACCTTGGAGAAGTAATTCATATGGGCGGTCGGGCTCTGGACGTACGGCGCCCACCCCGGTTAAATGGCACCTCTACATTGGGTATCGTTGCACGTCACACAACCCCGCGACGCGTGCGTGGGTCGTAGGCAGTGAACTTCCAGGAGAACAAGACGAAAATGGCTGAGCAACCGACTAGCCCGACGAAGACGCGGACGCGCTTCGAAGACATTCAGGCGCACTACGACGTCTCCGACGATTTCTTCGCTCTGTTCCAGGACCCGACCCGGATCTACAGCTGCGCCTACTTCGAGCCGCCCGATCTCACCCTTGAAGAGGCTCAGTACGCCAAGATCGACCTCAACTTGGACAAGCTGGACCTCAAGCCGGGCATGACTCTGCTGGACATCGGCTGCGGTTGGGGCACCACCATGAAGCGCGCCGTCGAGCGGTTCGATGTCAATGTCATCGGCCTGACGCTGTCCAAGAACCAGCACGCCCGCTGCGAGCAGGTGCTCGGCGAGCTCGACACCAACCGCTCGCGCGAGGTGCGGCTGCACGGCTGGGAGGATTTCAACGAACCGGTTGACCGCATCGTGTCGATCGAGGCCTTCGAGCACTTCGGGCACGAGAACTACGACGACTTCTTCAAGCGATGCTTCAACATCATGCCCGACGACGGCCGGATGACCGTCCAGAGCAGCGTCAGCTACCACCCCTTCGAGATGGCGGCCCGCGGCAAGAAGCTCACCTTTGAGATGGCGCGGTTCATCAAGTTCATCATCACCGAGATCTTCCCGGGCGGTCGGCTGCCGTCGACCGAGATGATGGTCGAACACGGCAAGAAGGCGGGTTTCGTTGTGCCCGAACCGCTTTCGCTGCGCCCGCACTACATCAAGACGCTGCGAATCTGGGGCGACACGCTCGAGTCCAACAGGGATAAAGCCATCGAGGTCACCTCCGAAGAGGTCTACAACCGCTACATGAAGTACCTGCGCGGCTGCGAGCATTACTTCACCGACGAGATGCTTGACTGCAGCCTGGTGACCTACCTCAAGCCGGGCGCTGTCAGCTAAATCGTCCGATCGCGGGTGTCGGATTGCCCGCGCGCTGTTCGTCGAGAAGGTAGAGAGTGGAACACGGGGTTTCGCTCACTACCGGAGGTGACGCCACATGCAGTACTTCGCTCTTTTGATCAGCAACGAGCAGGCTCTCGCGCCCGACGAGCGCGCCTCCGTCATGGCGGCATTCGAGAGCTTCCATGCCAAAGCCGCCTCGGCCATCCGGGCCGGTGACGCCCTGACCCCAACAGCCACCGGGGTACGCATCACCGGTGGCCCCGATGCGCCGATCGTCACCGACGGCCCGTTCGCTGAATCGGCCGAGGTGGCCTGCGGCTATTACGTGTTCGAGGCCGAAAACCTCGACGAGGCGCTGGCATTGGCGCGCGACATCCCGGTCGCCACGTACGGCGCCGTGGAGATCTGGCCGATGGCCGGCCCGGGTCTGCCACCCCAGCCGCTGGAGGGCACCAACTGGATCGCGCTGTTGCTGGAGCCGCCCGACCGGCCGGTCCCACCCGGCACGCCGGAATGGGAGGCGATGGTCGTCCAGCACCAGCACTTCGGTGCCGCCGCGGGCGGGCACATCAGGGGCGGCGCCGGCCTACATCCACCGTCGACGGCCACCACCGTGCGGGTGCGCGATGGAGAGGTCCTCATTACGGACGGGCCATACGCGGAAGGCGCCGAAGTCGCCAACGGCTTCTATGTGCTCCATGCGAGCGACCGCAACGAGGCCGCCAAGGTCGCTTCGATGATCCCCGCCACAGCGGTGCAACTACGCCAGCTGGCGGGAGTCTCCCACCTGTAAGCACGGGATGACCAGCCTGGACAGCGTCTTCCGCCGAGAATGGGGGCCTGCCGTCGCCGCCCTCGCGCGGTGGTCCGGCGACCTCACCGTCGCGGAGGACGCCGTCCAGGAAGCCTTCGCCGAAGCGCTTCGCGTCTGGCCCCGCGATGGTGTGCCAGATAAACCCGGCGGATGGCTGGTAACCGTTGCGCGTAACCGCGCCCTGGACCGGCTGCGCCGCGAATCCGTCCGTCCCGGAAAGGAACTGGCAGCCGTGGTCGAGGAGATCAGGGCCCGGGCGGACCGGGTGGACATCCATCCGGTCCGCGACGACGAGCTGCGGATGATGTTCACCTGTGCGCATCCGGCACTCGACCGGCCGTCGCAGCTGGCGCTGACCCTGCGGCTGGTGTCCGGGCTGACCGTCACCGAGATCGCCCGTGCGCTGTTACAGACAGAGGCGGCCATCGGCCAGCGAATCACGCGCGCCAAGAACAAGATTCGGCACGCCAACATCCCGCTGCGGGTGCCACCTGCCGAGCTGCTGCCCGAGCGCACACCACATGTGCTCAGTTGCATCTATTCGGTGTTCACCGAGGGTTATTGGTCGACGGCGGGCCCGTCGGCGATTCGCGACGAACTGTGCGACGAAGGGGTCCGGCTGGCCGGGGAGCTGTGCGTGCTGATGCCCAACGAGCCGGAGGCACACGCCTTGGCCGCGCTGGTGCTGCTGCATGATTCGCGACGAACAACCCGGGTGGACGACGCCGGGATGCTGGTGCCGCTCGAGGAGCAAGACCGACGCCGGTGGGACCGCGGCCGCATCTCCCGCGGGCTGGACCGATTGCGACAGGCCCAGGGTTCGACAGGCCCTTATCTGCCGCAAGCGGTGATCGCCGCACTGCACGCGTCGGCGCCCTCCTGGGAGCAGACTGACTGGGTCGCCATCTGCGCGGCCTATGACCGGCTAGTGGAAATGACCGATTCCCCGGTGGTGCGCGCCAACCGCGCACTGGCGGTCGGTTTGCGTGACGGTCCCGACGCCGGCCTGGCCGCCTTGGACAAGGTGGCCCACGATCCCCGGCTTGGCCACTCGAATCTCGTCGCGACGGTGCGCGCCGACCTGCTTCGGCGCGCGGGCAGGCCTGCCGAAGCCGTCACCTGGTACCGAGTTGCGTTGGAATCCAACGGCTCTGAACCGGGCCGTGACTTCTTGCGGCGGCGCATCGCCGAGTGCGGCGGGTAGCCGCCTTCTCCCCCGACGAGGAACTTAGGCCTCGGCGATGTTCCGGGTAATGGACGGGTCCACCGGAATTCCCGGGCCCGTCGTCGTCGACACGGTGATCTTCTTCAGATAGCGGCCCTTCGACGCAGACGGCTTGAGCCGTAACACCTCGTCAATCGCGGCGCCGTAGTTCTCGGCCAGGGCCTTATCGTCGAACGACGCCTTGCCGATGACGAAGTGCAGGTTGGCCTGCTTGTCGACGCGGAAGTTGATCTTGCCTCCCTTGATGTCGGCCACGGCCTTGGCGACATCGGGGGTGACCGTACCGGTCTTGGGGTTGGGCATCAGGCCGCGCGGACCCAGCACGCGAGCGATACGGCCGACCTTGGCCATCTGGTCAGGCGTCGCGATCGCGGCGTCGAATTCCAGCCAGCCACCCTGGATCTTCTCGATCAGATCATCGCTGCCGACGATGTCGGCGCCGGCGGCCTGCGCCTGTTCGGCTTTGTCGCCCACTGCGAACACCGCGACGCGCGCGGTCTTACCAGTGCCGTGTGGCAGATTGACCGTGCCGCGGACCATCTGGTCTGCCTTACGCGGGTCGACGCCGAGACGGATCGCCACTTCGACGGTTGCGTCCTGCTTGGTCGACGACGTTTCCTTGGCGAGCTTAGCCGCCTGAAGCGGGGTGTACAGGTTGCTGCGGTCCACCTTCTCGGCCGCGGCGCGGTATGCCTTGCTGTTCTTGCTCATTCGTTATCCAATCTGGTGTTGGGTCGTGGTTTTCAAGCGGGCCGAAGCTGGCCCTCCCACGGGGTCTAGCTATTCGACGGTAATGCCCATCGACCGGGCGGTACCGGCGATGATCTTGGCGGCTGCGTCGATGTCGTTGGCGTTGAGATCGGCTTTCTTGGTCTCGGCGATCTCGCGAACTTGGTCCCAGCTGACCTTGGCGACCTTGGTCTTATGCGGCTCCGCCGAGCCCTTGCCCACGCCGGCGGCCTTGAGCAGTAGCTTGGCGGCAGGCGGGGTCTTGAGCGCGAAAGTAAAGCTGCGGTCCTCATAGACCGTGATCTCCACCGGGATGACGTTGCCGCGCTGGTTCTCCGTAGCAGCGTTATACGCCTTGCAGAACTCCATGATGTTGACGCCGTGCTGGCCGAGCGCGGGTCCCACCGGCGGCGCAGGGTTGGCCTGCCCCGCCACGATCTGCAGCTTGATCAGCCCAACGACTTTCTTCTTCGGGGCCATGAGATGTTGGTGTCCTTCCTGATTTATGCGTCCGGGGCCGCCGGTTAGATCTTGGAAACTTGGCTGAAGGTCAATTCCACCGGCGTTTCGCGGCCGAAGATCGACACCAGCACCTTGAGCTTCTGCTGTTCGGCGTTGACCTCGTTAATCGTGGCCGGCAGCGTGGCAAACGGCCCGTCCATGACCGTCACCGATTCGCCCACCTCGTAGTCGACCTCGATGGCCGGACGTTCCAGGCCGCCCGCCTCGGCGGCAGCGGCGGTGCTGGCCGCACCCTTGGCGGCCTTCTTCGTCGCCCCCCGCGGCAGCAGGAACTTCACCACATCGTCGAGCGCGAGAGCCGACGGACGCGACGTCGCGCCGACGAACCCGGTAACCCCCGGGGTGTTGCGGACCGCGGCCCACGAGTCGTCGGTCAAATCCATACGCACCAGGATGTACCCGGGCAGCACCTTACGATTGACCTGCTTGCGCTGGCCGTTCTTGATCTCGGTGACCTCTTCGGTGGGCACCTCCACCTGGAAGATGTAGTCGCCGACGTCAAGGTTTTGCACACGAGTTTCGAGGTTTGCTTTGACCTTGTTCTCGTAACCGGCGTAGGAGTGGATGACGTACCAGTCGCCGGGCTTGCTGCGCAGCTCCGCCTTGAGCGCGGCGGCCGGGTCGATCTCTTCCGCCGGCTCCTCGTGAGCCTGGGCCTCAGAGGTCTCAGCGACCTCATCCACGTCGACCACTTCACCCGCGGACGTATCACCGTCGAAGGTAGTCACGGTTTTCAGTCCTCTCTGTCACTCGCTCAGCCGAACACCAACAGCACCAGCTTGGTCAGGCCGAAATCCGCGAGGCCGACCAGCGCCACCATGAACGCCAGAAACGCCAGCACCACTGACGTGTAGGTGAGCATCTGTTTGCGGTTGGGCCAGATCACCTTCCGCATCTCCGCAACGACCTGCTTGAGGTAGTTGTAGACGAAGACGAACGGGTTAGCCGAACGGTCCCCGGATTTCCTCGGTTTTTTGGCCGCCCCGGCCTTCTTGGCTTTGGCGTCCTTCTTGGCCCTCTTAGTAGCCGAGTCCTCCTTGGAGACCTCAAGCTGGTCCGACGACTCTACGTCGACGTCTTCATCGGCATCAGCCGCTCGCTGGCGGGACCGCTTGCCAGTAGGGCGTTGCGGCCGCGTTGCCGGCTTTGTCACCACGGCTGTTCGGCCGCCGGTCGCGCGGCTGTCCTCAATGTCACCGCCGTCGCTTGCGGCGTCGTTGGCAGCGTCGCCTTCGTCGCTCACCGCATGCTCCTTTGTTTGCTAGTATCCCGCCGAGTCGTCCCACTGTGATGGGGCACTCTTCCAGTGTCCACCATGGCACGCCTTCGTCTTCAGCAGGGGCGACAGGACTTGAACCTGCAACCTGCGGTTTTGGAGACCGCTGCTCTGCCAGTTGAGCTACGCCCCTTCGCGGTTGGCAGGCCAACCTGCGCTTACCTACCGGGGCTTACATGACACGCGCGCCCCCCGCTCGTTCGACTCACGGAAAGCGCGCTGACGTTGGGAAAACCCCGAGGTCCGAGTGTACATCGGCGCAGGAGCCAGATACTAATTACGCCGTTCTGACGATCTGTCCGGATTCCTTGTCCCATCTGAGCTGGACGGAGTTGTCACCCTCGTGTCCCATCATGGTGGTGTAGGCGACCAGGATCGCCTCACCATCCTCGTTGCTGCACGTGTTCTTGGTGACGACGATGTCGGCGCCGAAACGCTCGTTCACCGATTGGATCTCCATACGGCCGAAGAGCTTGTCGCCGACCAACATCGGTTTGTGGTAGATGAACTTCTGGTCGACCTGAACAATCTGCATGGTCTCCATGCCCAAGTCGACATTGCGGAAGAAATCGTCCTGGACAAGTTTCGCGAAGATCGACACGAAGGTTATCGGTGCTAAGAGGCTTTCGTAGCCCAGTTCGGCGGCCGCGGCCTCGTCGAAGGAGGCCGGATCGTCGCACTTGATCGATCGCGCGAATTGGCGAACTTGCTCCCGGCCCACCTCGAAGTAGTCCGGGTACTGCCAGCTCATCCCACGAATATCGGTTTTGAGCGCCATCCGCTACGCCAGCGTCGCGGACGCAACGGCCCGGCCGAAGATCTTCTTGCCACCCGTGGTGGCCGTGATGGCGATCGTCACCGACTTGCTGTCTGGATCGACCGACTTCACCCGGCCGCTGAAGACGAGCTCGGCGCCCTTGCCATCGTTGGGCACCGGCACCACGGCGGTGAACCGCACGTTGTACTCGGTGACCGCACCGGGGTCACCAACCCACGAGGTGACGTAGCCTCCGCCGATGCCCATGGTCAGCATGCCGTGGGCGATCGCGGTGTCCAGCCCGACGACCTTGGCGATCTCGTCGTCCCAATGGATCGGGTTCAAGTCGCCCGAGACCCCCGCGTAGTTCACCAGATCCTGGCGGGTCAGCGGGTAGACCTTCTCCGGAAGCTGGTCACCCACCTGCACCGAACTGAACTCACGCAGCGCCATTAGAAAACCCCTCTTCTCCATCCTCACCGGCACGGCCCGCCAGGGTCGTGTAGGTCTCCTGGACAATCTCACCGTCTTGGTTGGTGATGATGTTCTTGGTCACGATGATCTGGGTGCCGTGCGCCTCACGCATCGAATCCACGTACACGTCGCAGTAGAGCTTGTCACCGGCCACGATCGGCTTCTCGAATTTCAGCACCTGGTCGACTTGGACGACCTGCGCGTCTTGGACCGCGATGTTCGCGTGTTTGAAGAACGCCGTCTGGGCCTTGTAGCCGAACACGCAGATGAACGTCAACGGGGCCAGCAAGCCCTTATAGCCGAGTTCGGCGGCCGCGTCCTCCTCGAAGAATGAAGCGTCCTCGTTTTGAACGGCTACCGCGTACTCGCGGATCTTCTCCCGCTCCACCTCGTAATGGTCGGGGTAGCGGTAGTGCATCCCGGAGATGTCTGTGGTCAACCCCACGGCTGTAGAACCTACCTAGTCAGTCTGGGCAAATGCTTGCGGGCGGCTACCGTGTCTCACGGTGCGCCTGGTGCTTGCCGCAGTTCGGGCAGAACTTCTTCAGCTCCATCCGGTCGGGGTCGTTGCGGCGGTTCTTCTTGGTGATGTAGTTACGGTGCTTGCACACCTCGCATGCCAGGGTGATCTTCGGCCGCACGTCGGTACTGGAAGCCATGTCCGTTCTCTCTTTAGAAGTCGTGTTCTTGTGTTGTAGCGATGGCCGGACTCGAACCGGCGACCTAACGATTATGAGTCGTTCGCTCTAACCGACTGAGCTACATCGCCTCTGTACGCGCCGCCAGCCTTGCTCGGCGTCCGCCGAGCCCCCTAACGGAATCGAACCGTTGACCTTTTCCTTACCATGGAAACGCTCTACCGACTGAGCTAAGGGGGCCGTTCACCCGTAGCGACCAGTCGTGCCGCGGGCCTAAAAGAGGGTACAGCGTGGCTCGCAACGGCACCAAACCACGGTGAACGCCCTGCGGTAGTTGTACGAGATTATGGCGTTCTTCCGACGATTGATCCGACGATGATCACCCGCCGTCGCCGCTGCGGCGAGGTTGCCAGGCGCTGAGGTCGCTGTACTCGTCGTACTCGTCATCCTCCTCGGCGGCATCGCCCTCATTGAGTAGGGTCCGCAACGCGAGATGGACGGCCTCGCGCGCGTCAGCCAGATGGAAACGGCGTATCGCCTCGTCGACCAGATCGGTGTCGATCTCGATTTCGACTTTCTTCCCCATGCGCCAACAATACCCACCAGAAACGGCCCCAACCGATTCTTACCGGGCCTGTCCGGCAAAGTCTTCGGCACCGCGCCAGTGGTCGTTTGGGCGCCGGTTGCCGTGCTCTGGATGCGAAGCTTGGCGGTCCGCTCGGCGAAGACGCCCTAGTCTGGTCACGTGTCACAGGACCGGCTCTACTTCCGTCAACTGCTTTCCGGTCGCGATTTCGCCCCTGGCGACATGTTCGCGACGCAAATGCGCAACTTCGCCTACCTGATCGGCGACCGTCAAACCGGAGACTGCGTCGTGGTCGACCCCGCGTACGCTGCCGGTGATCTCCTCGACACGCTCGAAGCCGACGGCATGCACCTGTCCGGGGTGCTGGTGACCCACCATCACCCTGACCACGTGGGCGGATCGATGATGGGCTTTGCGCTGAAGGGCCTGGCCGAGCTCCTGGAAAGAGCACCTGTTCCGGTGCACGTGAATACCCATGAAGCGCTGTGGGTTTCGCGAGTCACCGGGATCAGCCTCAGCGACCTCACCGCCCATGAAAACCACGACAAGGTCAGCATCGGTGATATCGAGGTCGAGTTGCTGCACACTCCGGGTCATACGCCCGGCAGCCAGTGCTTTCTGCTGGACGGCCGCCTGGTCGCCGGTGACACATTGTTCTTGGAAGGCTGCGGGCGGACCGACTTTCCCGGTGGCGACTCCGACGAGATGTACCGCAGCCTGCAGCGGCTCGCGGCGCTTCCCGGTGACCCGACGGTGTTTCCGGGGCACTGGTATTCGGCCGAGCCCAGCGCTGCCCTGTCAGAGGTGAAGCGTTCCAACTACGTGTATCGAGCTGCAGATCTTGGCCAATGGCGAATGCTGATGGGCGGCTGACGGGCGAAGTGATCGCCCGTCGTGACGATCCCGCGGCCCAACAGCACTGTGATATAAGCGGAGGGTGCATTCCATGGGGTGGATCCAGGACAGCTGGCACGGGGTCACGCACGTTGGGTCCAGCACCTGGATAGTGTGGGCGGCGTGGGCGGCGATCGCGCTCGCTGTCATCACGCTGGTCTTCACGAACCGGCAGATCACCCGCAACCGTCGCTTGGCCGCGGAGCAGACCAGGCCGCACGTTGCGATGTTCATGGAACCGCATCCCGCTGACTGGCACGTGATCGAACTTGTGGTGAGAAATTTCGGCCAGACCGCGGCCTACGACATCGGGTTTTCTTTTGTGAATCCGCCGACGGTGGCCGAATATGAAAATGCCGCTGACGGCTACGCCGAAGTCGTCGAACTGCGGCTCCCCCGCGAGTTGCCGGTACTGGCGCCAGGTCAGGAATGGCGCATGGTGTGGGATTCGGCGCTTGACCGCGCCGAAATCGGGAGTGGGATCGAATCGAGCTTCACCGGGACCGTCAGCTACTACGATCGGCCCGAAAAGCCGCGCGGCTGGCGGTTCTGGCAGCGCGATCGTTCTCCGCTGGAGACCGACGTGGTGCTGGACTGGGACGCCCTGCCGCCCGTCCAGCGCATCGAGTTGATGACGACCCACGACCTGGCGAAGCGGGAAAAGCAGAAGCTGGAACTGCTGCGCGGCCTGCTGACGTACTTCCACTACGCAAGCAAGGAAACGCGGCCCGAGGTGTTCCGCAGCGAGATTGAACGAATCAACGGCGCGGTACGAGAAACTCAGGACAGATGGCGCGCCCGCCAGCTCGACGATCCAACCGATGTCAGCCTGCGCTTGGGTAACGGCGAAAGCGAGCTGGGCAAACACCACAGCGAACCCGCCTGACCGCGGGCCAACTTTGGCCGCCCGGGGTGGGCCAACACCGATCTGATTCAATCGACTCCGCTGTCGTATCAAAGGAGCAACCCATGAGCGGCCCGGTCCACTACAGCCACGAGGATTCCATCGCGGTCATCAGGATGGACGACGGCAAGGTCAATGCGCTGGGCCCGACGATGCAGCAGGCCCTCAACGAGGGCATCGACCAGGCCGACCGCGACAACGTCGGGGCGCTGGTGATCGCCGGGAATGACCGGGTGTTCAGCGGCGGGTTCGACCTGAAGATCCTGACTTCCGGCGAGGTGCAGCCCGCGATCGACATGCTTAGAGGCGGATTCGAGCTGGCGTATCGACTCTTGTCCTACCCAAAGCCGGTGGTGATGGCCTGTACCGGTCATGCCATCGCGATGGGAGCGTTCCTGCTGTCATCCGGCGACCACCGGGTGGCCGCCCACGCCTACAACATCCAAGCCAACGAAGTTGCGATCGGCATGATCATTCCCTATGCGGCTCTGGAGATCATCAAGCTGCGGCTGACGCAGTCGGCATACCAGCAAGCCACCGGGCTGGCCAAAACGTTCTTTGGTGAAACCGCCCTCGCCGCCGGCTTTGTCGATGAGATCGTGTTTCCCGAGATGGTGCTCGACCGCGCCGAAGAAGCCGCACGGGAATTCGCCGGTCTGCACCAACATGCCCACGCCGCGACCAAATTGCGCGCCCGTGCGGACGCGCTCAAAGCCATCCGCGCCGGCATCGACGGGATAGAAGCCGAGTTCGGGCTGTAGGCGCTAAAGCGCTTTCCAGCGAGGAGCCGCGCATCAGCGGCATGTTGAGGTATCGCCCCGAACCCGGCCACAGATATTGACGAGCTGAATGCGGCGAACGCGGTGGCCGGTAAATACCTGGCCACCGCGTTCCCATCGCCTCCTCGCCGCAAGTTTGACACGCGCACGACGTGCCGTCACTTCACCCCGCTACGCGCCTGAACCGGTCCAGGTATGCCGGCCAATCCCAGGTGGACAGGAACATCTGCGCCGCCGCATAGCCTCGGTCATAGAGCTCTTCCAGGCGGCCGCTGGAAATACCGAAGTCGAGCACGCTTACATCGGTGGAGGCAACCGGGACGGTGCGGGCACTGACCCATGGCTGGCTCAGCTGGGCCTGGTCGTGGCCGACCAACATGGTGGTGAACAGACTTTGCAGCAGAGCGGATTGCTTGAGGAAGCGCAGCGGACGCAATGCGGGGAACACCTGTTCAACGCCCTCGGCAAGCTTGGGCATCACCGTGATCCCGAAAGTGGGCCAGCGTGGCGGTTTGCCGTCAGTGCGGTCGAGTGAGTCGACCGGGAAATTCGACAGCACGCCACCGTCGACCAGGTTGGACGTCAACCCCATGGTGTTGCGCAGCGTGACCGGCGGGTAGAAGAACGGGATCGCCATCGAGGCGCGGACCGCGTCGGCGACGGGTTGGTCGTCGGGATCGAGCCCGTAGAGCCGCTGATAGTCCCACGGCAGTCGCACCAGCTGCGCCGCGGTCACGTCGGCGACGGTGATTGCCACCTTGTAGCGCCGTTCCCTCGGCAGCTCTTCGTCGTCGAGGGCCAGATCACCAAACGTGGTCACGCCCAGGTTCTTCAATTCGCTACGAATCCAGTCGTGTGCGAAATCGCCGCGGTACATGGCCGTGTCTCGTACCAACCCCCACGCGGAACCGAGAACGGGAACCGGCCCCGCGTCGCGCCATTTCCTCAGTGGCACAGACAGGGCCAGCTCCCGCACCTGGCCACTAGTCAGTTGATCACCCTGGGACGCGGCCGCCACACCATTTAGCTTTCCGCCGAAACCCATTGGTAAGGAAGGAATTTGCCGTCAAAGGTCACCACAACGCGATCACCCGACGGGTGCGGCATCTTCTGCAGGTCGACGCTGAAGTTGATCGCGCTCATAATGCCGTCGCCGAACTCTTCGTGGATCAGCTCCTTGATGGCGCCGCCGTACACCTGAAGCGCTTCGTAGAAACGGTAAATCGTGGGGTCGGTCGGCACCGCGGTGGGCAGCCCGCCACGCATGGGCGGTGCCGCCAGTACGGGCACCACCGACTCGTCGAGACCCAGCATCTGGACCAGAACCTTGCCGTGCTCGGCGGGAATCGGCTGCTCGCCGAGCAATGCCGATGTAGTCCACATGACCGGCTTGTCGATAGCATCGGCCAACTGCTGCCAGCTCAGGCCTTTGGCGAGCCGGGCGAGCACGATCTGTTCGGTGATCTCGTTTCTGGTCATGGCTTCCAGCTTGCACCTCGGACTGGTAAACGTTTGCTCTCCGGGGGCCGAAAGGTTTTCGCAATCGCCGACGTGGTGGTGACGTCGTTGGGATCGATCCGCAACGTCGAGGGGCTCGACGTGCCCGGGTTGGCCGCCGGGCCCTGGGGTGGGTTGTGACACCGGGGGCCGCCAGCCGCCCTACGAGGGGCCAAACAGGGCGGCAAGTGTGTCACGGAGTTCGGGATCGGCCAGGACGACGACCTCGTCGCCGGCCCGAAGTTCGGTCTCGGCCCGCACCGGCACCAGGCCGCTGGTGCGGACCACGATGCTCACCCAGATGTCACCGGCATGCTCGCCGAGGTCCTCGATGGTCCATCCCTCGGCCGCCGATCCGGAGGCGACTATCAGCCGGTGGACACCTTGCGGCTCGTCCTGGAGCCGGACACCGATCGCCCAGGGCTCGGGCTCCACGGTGCGCATGGGCAGGCCTAGCAGCCGTGCGACACCAGGCACCGAGCTGCCCTGCACCAGAACTGAGAATGCGACGACGACGACCACGATGCCGTACAGGCGTTCGGCCTCGGGGACGTGGGCGGCTCGCAGGAACTCGCCCAGCAGGATCGGCACCGCACCCTTGAGGCCGGCGACGAGGATGAAGACGCGTTCATTTCGCTGCAGCTGCACGGGAGCCAAGCAGGCGCCCGCCGCCAACGGCCGAATCAACACGCTCAGGGCAGCGCCGAGCACGAGCCCGGGAATCCACACATCGGGCTGGTCGAGTACGTGGAGGTCGACGGTTAGTCCGAGAACAGCAAAGGCGACGATTTCGGCCAGCCCGGCCAGGGCGGCGTGGAATCGTTTGACTTCTGGCTGGTAGGGCCCCCGGGCGTCGCCGATCATGATGCCGGCGATGAACACGGCCAGGAATCCCGAGCCGTGCGCAAGGGTGGCGATGCCATAGAGCATCAGGCTGCTGGCCAACGTTCGTAGCGGGTAGAGGCCCTCGCTGGGCAGCGCCACGCGGCGGATGAACACGAGCAGGGCGCGGCCGCCGATAACACCGACGGTCGCCCCGATCACCATTTGCAGCACGAACTGGGTTCCCACGCTGGCGAAGCCGGCTGCGCTGAGGCCGCCGGCGGCGATCAGGCTGGCCATCAAGGAGATGCCGACCGGGTCGTTGGCACCGGATTCGCCCTCCAGGATGGTGCTGCTGCGACCAGCGACCTGGCGTTTGCCCAGGACAGAGAAAACCAGGGCCGGATCGGTGGGAGCTACCGCCGTGGCCACGAGCACCGCAAGGTACCAGCTGATCCCGCACACGTAGTGCAGCATCAGCGCGGCGCCGGCGGCGGTGAGGAAGGTGCCCATGACACCGACCGACAGGATCGGGACGATCGCCGCGCGGAAGCGCGACCGTCCGATGTGCATGCCGCCGTCGAATAGCACCAACACCAGCACGACGCTGATCACCCGCTCCACGGTCCGCTCGGACGGTGGGTGCAGTGCGGGTAGCGCGTTCACCGCCGCAGCGGCCCCGACCAGCACGAGCAAGGGCACGGGTACCTTCACCCGCTCGGTGAGACGGTTCGCCAGCACCGCAACCAATCCGACGGCACTAGCGAACAAGATGATCAGCGCGTAACGGTCGGTGTCGCTCACCCCAGCGACCACCGATCATCAAGCGCGTCCTCGACCGCCCCGGCGGCTGCTCTCCCCGGCCAGGCGAACCCGATAGGTCCGCCGGCGATCACGCTGAGCACTAAACGCGCTGCACCCGACGCCCACCAAACAAGTACGCCATCGCCATCATTGGCGGACAGGCGTCGACTGGGGCGTGCAGCTGCGCGGACCCCATCGCCGAGCTTCACTCGACCGGCAGCGCGCAAGCGACCGACGAGACTGGGCCGGCCATGACCGCGAACGCGATCGGCAGGACCGATTTGGCATGTGGATACCCCGGCATCCGATTCAGAAGAGACCCGACCGTCGCGGACCGGTTCCTCGATGGTCGGCACCCCAAGCCTTTCGACCGGTCGACAACAACATCGCCGACCAGACTTCCCGGCACACCGCGACGGAGTCTAATGCCTCCGGTTTGAATCGCGGGAGGTTCACGCGCCTGCGGTGAGCATCATCACGCAGCCGGCGAGGTCGATGGCGGGGCGATGAAGCCCGGTTGGTCAATTTCCGGTTGCCGACAACTGATCATTTTGTGCATCTGGACGGCCTGCGGTGGACCGTCCAGACCTGGATTGCGATGTCTTTTCGATGACGATCCACGTGGCCGATTCACCGGCTGCTCACGTCGGTTTCGTCGCGGTGACCAGGCGCGTGGAGAACCAGGACCGCCGCGCACCACATGCGCCATCCGAGGTTGCGGCGACGCACATTCAGCCATCCGAGCTCACGTAAATGGGGCCCACACCGCCAAGGCGGTGGTTTGGGGCGCCGATACCTACCGCTTGCCCGCGTGCCGAGATGGTGCGAAATGATCCGTCGATTCCGTAGTCGCCCTGGTGGTCATGCACGGTCTCGAGCTTACGACTCGACAAGGCGCCGAAGGTTTTTCAGGCTCTCGTCCAGTGAGCGGCCGACCCAGAACGCCGCAACACGGTCGGCTATCAGGCCGAGCAGCCCGCCTTCTGAGTAGTAGGCAAGCCGGAACGTCACGGCGGTTCGACCCGGCCTGGCATCGCGCAACCGGAACCGGCCGCGCTGGGTAACACCGGTGATACTGATCCACGCCAGATCGCGCGCCGTGTCGAATTCCACCACTTCGACAACACCGCCCACCGGGATCGAGCCGATCTTCCACAACACGGTGTAGCGGGCGCCCTTCCGGGCCGGGCCTTCCGTCAGCGTCTCCCAGCGCTCCAGGTGAGGCAGGAAAGAGGGGTAACGGTCCGGATCGCTGAGCACCTTCCACACGGTGTCGCGATCCGCGTTGACGGTGATCCGGCGTTCGACGCGCATCAGCCGATCACCGGGAATCGACGCTGCGCGGCGAGCCGATTGACGCCGGCCTGCAGGCTGGCGATCACTTCGTCGTACACCGCCTGGTCGTTGTCGTGCACCTTGATCGGCTCCTGCACCTCGATGACGATCTTGGCGGGCAGCGGGATGTGCCCCAGCAGGTCGCTGACGTTCAGCCCCCACGGCAGGGCCAGCGAGATGGGCACACTCTTGAGCCGGAACACCTTGTCGAGCAGCAACAGTTTGGCCAGCCACTGGGCGCGTCCGAGGAACAACGCCGTCTCCTGGCCGCCGACGCTAGCCACCGGCACGATCGGCACGCCGGTCTCGCGGGCTAGCCGCACGAAGCCTTTGCGGCCCCCGAAGTCGACGACGTGCCGTTGCCACGACGGGCGGTAAACCTCGTAATCGCCACCGGGATACACCAGCACGGCAGCATTGGAATCCAATGCCAGTCGGGCATTTTCGGGGTTGGCCGCCACGGCGCCGAACTTGCGCAGCCAGCGCAGCGGCGGATACAGCGTGACCAGGTTGTGCGCGAGTTGATAGAACGGGCGCTCCACCCCGAAGTACGAGCAGAACGCCAATGTGAAGACGAACGTGTCCGGCGGTACGTTGCCCCCGCTGTGGTTGCCCACCAGCAGGACCGGTCCTTCAGGTGGTATGCGGTCGAGTCGGCGAACATCAGCCCGGAAATACAGCGACGCCAGCAGCCAGGTGCCGGGCAGCTGGTCTCGGATGAAGTCCGGGTCACGCTGGTCCAGGTCCGCCTTGGGCACCCGGTCCACAATCTGCTTACTTACCCATCCGAGGGCATCCGCGACGCCGACCATGGACCCAGCCTGGCACAGGGCCGGGCTCGAGTCACCAGTGTCCGCGGTGGACAACCTCGGAAAAGGGCCGCCGATTCGGCTTGCGGATGGGGATGAGCGGACGATCGGCGGGATATCCGATACCGAGCAGGAAAGCCACCAGGTGGTCGTCGGGGACACCCAGGATGGCGCGTGCTTTCTCCTGATCTCCCACCGACGAATGCCCGGTCCCGATCCCGAGGTCGGTGGCCGCGATCATCATCGCCATCGTGGCCTGACCGACGTCGTAGTTGTCAGTGACCACTCTGCGCTCGTCGGGCGGTAGCGGCACAATGAACGCAATCGCAGCCGCGGCCGAAGCGATATGACCGGCGCCTTGCCATACCGTGGACAGTTCCTGCAACTGACCTCGGTCGGTGACGATGACAAAGTCCCACGGCTGGCGGTTTTTCGCCGACGGTGCCCGCCACCCGGCCTCGGCGATACGGTTCAGGTCCGATTCTGTTACCGGCTCCGGCTTGTACTGCCGTACATTGCGCCGGGCGCAGATCGCGTCCCAGGTTTCCATCTCGTCCCCTATCTCGCTAAGCGCATTGCCGGTTGACTGCTTGCTCGAGCGCGTCGATCACATCGCGAAGCTCGCCGACCATCCAGCTGTGGGTGCGCCGGCCGAATACCTCGAGCAGCGACCGGTAATACCAGAGGTGCAACTGCGGATCCTGCACGCTGAACCGCTGCCACACCTCGTTTCCGTGCGCGCGGAAATCACGCAGGATCGCCCGTCCATTGTCGAGCTTATCGGCCAGCGAGACCAGCACGGCGTCGTCCGACGCCTCACGCAGGTGGCGGATGTAGCTTTCCTTGCGCTCGCGCCAGGGCGGCTTGGGAGTCTCGAAAGTGTCGCTGCACTCGGCGACGATCGACGCCACGTCTGCGCCGAACTTTTCATCGATCTCCGCAAGTGTCCGTGTGCCGCCCTGGTCCTCGGCGGCGTCATGCAGCAACGCGGCGACGGCCTGTGTCTCGGTGCCGTCGGCTTCGATGACCAAGCCTGCCACCGAAAGCAGGTGGCCGATATACGGGACTTCGCTGGCTTTGCGTGTCTGCAAAGCATGCTTCTGGGCCGCGTATCGCAGGGCGTCGACGAACTTGGGCGTGAGGCGCGGGGACGCCGCCTGGTGGGCCATGCTGTTCTCTCCTGGTAATCCGTCTGCCATAAGTACCCCCTGCTGTCGGTGTCCGGGTCTATCGTGGCACCGCGATGGCGCTTCATCTTCACCGTGCCGAACGCACTGATCTGCTTGCCGACGGGCTCGGCGCGCTGCTGGCCGACCCGCTGCCCGACCCGTTCGCCGAGGAGCTGGTGCTGGTGCCGGCGCGCGGCGTGGAACGCTGGCTCAGCCAGCGGCTGTCGCATGTGCTCGGTCACAGAAGGGGAAGTCGGGGTGGCGACGGGGTGTGCGCGGGAGTGGCGTTTCGTAGTCCTGGCTCCCTGATCGCCGAGATCACTGGAACGGTTGACGACGATCCGTGGTCGCCGGACGCCTTGGCGTGGCCGCTGCTGGAGGTCATCGACTGCTCGTTGGATGAACCCTGGTGTCGCACGCTGGCAACGCATTTGGGTCATTTCGACACGGGTCCGGAGGCCGAATTGCGGCATGGCAGGCGGTATTCGGTGGCGCGCCGGCTGGCCGGGTTGTTCGCCTCGTATGCCCGGCAGCGTCCGCAGCTGCTGGTCGACTGGCTGGACGGCAACCCGGGTGACCTCGACACCGATCTGGCCTGGCAGCCGCAACTCTGGCAAGCGCTGGTGACCATCGTCCCCGCCGATCCCCCGCACATCCGCCACCAGAAAACCATTGCCCGGCTGCGCGAAGGCCCGGCCGACCTGCCGGCGCGGCTGTCGCTGTTCGGACACACCCGGTTGGCGTGCACCGATGTGGAGCTGCTCGATGCGCTGGCCATCCACCACGATCTGCACCTGTGGCTGCCGCATGCCAGCGACGAGTTGTGGCGGGCGCTCGCCGGCGTGCATGGCGTGGTGCCGCGACACGACGACACCAGCCGGTCCGCAGCCCACCACCCGCTGCTGGAAACTCTGGGCCGCGACCTGCGCGAACTGCAACGGGGGCTGCCAGCCGGCCGCGCAACCGACGAATTCATCGGTGCCGCAACCACACCCGATACGTTGCTGGGTTGGGTGCAGTCCGACATCGCCGCCAACTCGGTCAAAGCCGTGGGTCGCAGGCTTGCGCCCGACGACCGCTCGGTGCAGGTGCACAGCTGCCACGGCCCGGCGCGGCAGATCGACGTGCTGCGCGAAGTCCTACTTGGCCTGCTGGAGGACGATCCGACGCTGGAGCCCCGCGACATCCTGGTGATGTGCCCGGACATCGAGACCTACGCGCCGTTGATCGTCGCCGGGTTCGGGCTCGGCGAGCTGGCCGGAGAAAGCCACCCGGCGCACCGGCTGCGGGTGCGCCTGGCCGACCGCTCGCCTGCTCAGACGAATCCGCTGCTCGGCGTAGCCACCGAGTTGCTGGGCATCGCCGGCACCCGCGCCACCGCCACCCAGGTGTTGAACCTCGCCCAGGCGCCGCCGGTGCGGGCCCGCTTCGGGTTCACCGACGACGACCTCGACGCGATCTCCGCGTGGGTGCGCGAATCCGGCATCCGGTGGGGCTTCGACAAGCAACACCGCCAGCTGTACGGGCTGGACCACATCATCCACAACACCTGGCGCTTCGGGCTGGACCGCATCCTCACCGGCGTCGCGATGTCCGACGACTCACAGGCCTGGCTGGGCACCGCGCTACCGCTCGACGACGTGAGCAGCAACAAGGTGGAGCTGGCCGGGCGGCTGGCCGAATACGTTTCACGGCTGGAGACCGTAGTCGACTCGCTCGACGGACCACGACCGCTGACCGAATGGATCGACGCGCTGACCGACGGTGTCGCCGCGCTGACCCGGGTGGGTATCAGCGACGCCTGGCAACCCGGGCAGTTGCACCGGGAGTTCGCAAAAGTGTTGGACGACGCCGGTTCTCGCGCCTCGCTGATCTTACGGCTACCCGACGCGCGCGCACTGCTGGCCGGGCATCTGGCCGGACGCCCGACGCGGGCGAACTTCCGCACCGGCACGTTGACCGTCTGCACAATGGTGCCTATGCGCTCGGTTCCGCATCGGGTGGTGTGCCTGGTCGGCCTCGACGACGGTGTGTTCCCCCGGTTGAGCCGGGCCGACGGCGACGACGCGCTGGCGCGGGTGCCGATGACCAGCGAACGCGACATCCGTTCGGAGGACAGGCAATTACTACTCGACGCGATCTGCGCGGCCACCGAGACGCTGGTGATCACCTACACCGGTGCCGACGAGCACACCGGGCATCCCCGTCCGCCGGCGGTGCCGCTGGCCGAGGTGCTCGACGCGCTGGACCAGACGACGTCGAAGCCCGTACGCAAGCGCGTCGTGGTGCACCATCCGTTGCAGCCGTTCGACATTCGCAACGTCACCCTCGACGAGCTGGTGCCCGGCCAACCGTTCACCTTCGACCCGACCGCGCTGGTAGCCGCCGAGGCCGCCGCCGGCGACCGGCACCCCACCCGCCCGTTCTTCGCCGACCCTCTGCCCGAGCCGCCGCACGACGACGTCGCGCTGGCCAATCTGCTCACCTTCTTCAAGGATCCGGTGAAGGGCTTCTTTCGCGCGCTGGACTACGTACTTCCCTCGGAAGTCGAGGACCTCAAGGACGAAATGCCGGTCGAGATCGACAACCTGGAGGAATGGACGGTGGGCGATCGCATGCTGCGCGACATGCTGCGCGGGATGCATCCGGACACCGCCGCCAACGCCGAATGGCGTCGGGGAACGTTGCCGCCCGGCCGCCTCGGCATGCGCAAGGCCAAGGAGATTCGCGATCAGGCAGCCGATCTGGCACGCGCGGCGTTACAGCACCGCCAGGCCGACTCCGACGCGTTCGACATCGACATCGACCTCGGCGTCGGGCGTCGCCTCACCGGCACCGTGACACCGGTCTTCGGCGAGCGCATGGTGTCGGTCACCTACTCGAAGTTGGGCGGTAAGCACTTGATGGAGTCGTGGATTCCATTGCTCGCGTTGAGCGCCGGCATGCCGGGCCACGACTGGACAGCGCTGTGTATCGGGCGCGCGAAGAACAATCACCGCATCGAGCAGCGGCTGCTCGGACCGCCGCCGGATCCCGCCGAGACGGTCCGCGACCTGGTGCGCCTCTACGACACGGGACGCCGAGAGCCGCTTCCGCTGCCGGTCAGAACGTCGTTCGCCTGGGCCGACGCGCGCCACTGTGGCAGAAACCCCGTCAAGGCAGCGGGCTGGCGGTGGCAGTCACAAAACAACTTTCGCGGCGAGGACGCTGAGCCCACGCACGAAAAGGTCTGGGGCAAAAAGGCTCCGCTCACCGTCCTGCTCGGCGCGCCGCATCTCGGCGAGGAGGTCGACGGAGAGGACACCCGCCTGGGTGCGCTGGCCGCGCGGTTGTGGCTGCCGCTGCTGCGCTCGGAGGTGCGCTGATGGAACGCTTCGACCTGCTTGGCCCGCTGCCCAAACCGGGGTCCACCACAGTGCTGGAGGCCAGTGCCGGCACCGGCAAGACGTTCGCGCTCGCCGGCCTGGTCACCCGCTACGTCGCCGAGGGCGCGGCCACTCTCGACGAGATGCTGCTGATCACGTTCAGCCGCGCTGCCAGCCGTGAGCTGCGCGAACGGGTCCGTGCTCAGATCGTGGACGCGGTTGTGGCGCTGTGTAATTCGTCAACGGACGTCCCGAACGAGCTAGTGGCGCACTTGATGCATGGCACTGCCGCCGACCTCGACGAGCGCTGCGACCGGCTCCGTGACGCGCTGGCGGGATTCGATGCCGCCACGATCGCCACCACCCACGAGTTCTGTAGCTTGGTGCTGAAATCTCTTGGCGTCGCCGGTGATACCGAAGCCGGAGCGACGCTAGTCGAAAACCTCGACGAACTCGTCACCCAGATCGTCGACGACCTCTACCTGGCGCATTTCGGATCACAACGTGACGAAGCGGCACTCAGCCATACCGACGCGCTGGCGCTGGCCCGTGCAGTGGTCACCGACCCATGCGCCGAGCTGCGGCCGAAAAACCCGGAGCCGGATTCCGTTGCCGCGGTGCGGCTGCGGTTCGCCAACGACGTGCTTGCCCAGCTCGAGCTCCGCAAGCACCGGCTCGCCATCCTTGGCTACGACGACCTGCTGCGGCGGCTCGCCACAGTGTTGCGTGCGGAGGATTCCGATGCCCGCAACCGGATGCGGAAGCGCTGGCCGATCGTCATGGTCGACGAGTTCCAGGACACCGATCCCATTCAATGGCAGGTCATCGACCGCGCGTTCAGCGGCCACTCCGCCGTGGTGCTCATCGGCGATCCCAAGCAGGCGATCTACGGCTTCCGCGGCGGCGACATCTACACCTACCTGGAGGCCGCCCGCACCGCCGGCGAACGGCGCACGCTGGACGTCAATTGGCGCAGCGACACCGCGCTCGTCGAGCGTCTGCAGACCGTCCTGTGCGGTGCCGCGCTGGGCCATCCGGACATCGTCGTGCGCGACGTCGAACCCCGCCTCGGCGGCCACCGGCTGGCCGGAGCACCGCACAATGCGCCGTTCCGGCTGCGACTGGTCAGCCGCGCCGCGTTCGGCGTCGACCAGTCGAAAACCATTCCGATGGCCGAACTTCGCCGCTACATCCCCGCCGACCTGGCCGCCGACATCGGCGCCCTGCGGGCCGGCGGCGCGACATTCGACGGCGTCCCCGTCGAGCCCGGCCACGTCGCGGTGATCGTCGAAACCGGCGAGGACGCCCGGGCATGCCAAAACGCACTGATACAAGCCGGAATTCCCGCTGTCTACACCGGCGACGCCGATGTGTTCCTCTCCCCGGCCGCCGGGGATTGGCTGTGCCTGCTCAACGCATTCGACCAGACCCACCGCAGCGGTGTGGTGCGTGCTGCCGCGGCGACGGTGTTCTTCGGCAAGACCGCCGACGAACTGGCCGCCGGGGGCGACGCGCTCACCGACGAGCTGGCCGCCACCCTGCGCGATTGGGCCGATCATCTGCGCGAGCGCGGACCGGCCGCGGTGTTCGAGGCGGCGCAGTTAGCGGGGATGGGCCGACGTGTGCTTGCGGAGCAGAGAGGTGAGCGCATGATGACCGACCTGGCTCACATCGCGCAACTGCTGCACGAGGTTTCGCACCGGGAGCGATTGACCCTGCCCGCGCTGCGCGATTGGCTGCGCCGTCAATGCGACGAGCGCGACGGTGCGCCCGAACGGAACCGGCGCATCGACAGCGACGCCGCCGCGGTGCAGATCATGACGGTGTGGGGAGCCAAGGGCTTGCAGTTCCCGATCGTGTACCTGCCGTTCGCGTTCAACCGGCACGTCTTCATCGATGACATTCCGCTGTTTCATGACGACGCCGCTGTTCGTTGCCTGCATATCGGCGGGCCGGATAGTCCGGACCTGGCCGAGACCGAGAGATTCAGCCGGGCCGAGGCGGCCTGCAACGACGTCCGGCTGACCTATGTCGCGCTGACCCGGGCGCAGTCGCAGGTGGTGGCATGGTGGGCGCCGTCATACGACGAACCCAACGGCGGCCTGTCGCGGCTGATGCGGGACCGGCGTCTCGGCGAGGCCGCGGTGCGGGACCGCTGTGATCCCAAGACGATCTCCGACGACCAGGCGCTGGCCTGCTTTCGCGCCTGGGAAGCCGCGGGCGGTCCGGTGATCGAGGAATCTGTGGTTGCGAGCGTGCCTGCCGTTCCCGGGCCAATGCCGCCGGCGGATCTGGCCGTGCGGCACTTTCACCGCTCTATCGACGCCACCTGGCAGCGCACCTCGTACTCCGCGCTGATCCGCGGTGCCGACGAGCCCGGTGTCGCCAGCGAGCCGGAGGCCACCGCCCGCGACGACGAGGTCGAGGTATCCGCGGTGGTGATGGCACCGACCGTCGGTGCGGACATGTCGTCCCCGATGGCCAACCTGCCGGCGGGTGCCACGTTCGGGTCGCTGGTGCACGCGGTGCTGGAAAACTCCGATCCCTTTGCGCCGGATCTGGCCGCTGAACTCCAAGCGCAGGTACGACTGCATTCGGCGTGGTGGCCGGTGGACGCGGATCCTGCGGTGTTGGCTTCGGCGCTGGTGCCCATGCATGACACGCCGCTGGGGCCCTTGGCTTCGGATGTGACGTTGCGCCAGATCGGGCTGCGAGATCGGTTGCGAGAGTTGAGCTTCGAGATCCCGCTGGCCGGCGGCGACATTCGCGGTGCGGTACCCGACATCCGGCTCTCTGATGTCGGTGAGCTGCTGGCCGGGCACCTTGCGGCCGACGATCCGCTTGCCGCTTACGCCGGCCGGCTGATGTCCGACGGGCTCGGCCACCAGCCGCTGCGGGGCTATCTGTCCGGTGCGATCGACGCCGTGCTGCGGTTG
This sequence comes from uncultured Actinomycetota bacterium, assembly GCA_963784665.1. Lineage (GTDB taxonomy): Bacteria > Actinomycetota > Actinomycetes > Mycobacteriales > Mycobacteriaceae > Mycobacterium. The sequence continues at coordinate 291,961 of CAWASA010000004.1, read as the reverse complement.
CCCGGACAGCGCTACCTCGTGGTCGATTACAAAACCAACCTGCTGGGTGACACCGCAGCCGATTACAGCTTCCCCAGGCTAACCGAGGCGATGCTGCACTCCGACTATCCGCTGCAAGCGCTGCTCTATGTGGTTGTGCTGCACCGATTCCTGCGGTGGCGGCAGTCTGGCTATGACCCTGAGCGGCACCTGGGCGGGGTGCTGTATCTGTTCGTGCGCGGAATGTGCGGCGTCGACACCCCGGTGGTGGACAGCCATCCCTGCGGAGTGTTCAGCTGGCGGCCGCCGGCCGAGCTGGCGGTCGCGCTCTCCGACCTGCTCGACGAAGGGCGGCGAGCCGCATGAGAATCACAGACGACCTCCTCGACGACCGACTCGCGCTGGCCGCCGACGGTCTGCTTCGCGACTTCAACCAGGCCGGGGTGCTGGAGGCCGCCGACGTGCATGTGGCTCAACGGGTTACGAGACTGGCCGAGGAGGCGGACGAAGCGGTGGCTTTGGCCGTGGCGCTGGTGGTTCGTGCGCTGCGCGGCGGTTCGGTGTGCGTTGACTTGTCGACTGTCGCCGCCGACTGCGGTGCGCCGGGGCTGCCGTGGCCGGAGCCGGTGCCGTGGCTGGCGGCGGTGCGGGCGAGCCGGCTGGTTCGCGAACCGCCGGTGCTGCGGCTCTACGACGACCGGCTGCTGTACCTCGACCGGTACTGGCGCGAGGAGGGCGAGGTCTGCACCGACCTGCTCGCGCTGTCGGTACCCAGGGCTCCGGTCGAGGTGCCCACCTTCGAGCGACTTTTCCCGCCGGGTTATGAGGAACAGCGGTCAGCGGCGGAAATCGTGCTGTCGCAACCGGTCACGGTGCTCACCGGCGGGCCCGGTACCGGCAAGACGACGACCGTCGCGCGTCTACTCGCACTATTGACGGAAGAGGCGGACCTGTCGGGCAAGGCGGGTCTTCGGATTGCGATGGCCGCGCCGACCGGCAAGGCGGCCGCTCGGCTCACCGAAGCGGTGGCGGCAGAGGTTGCCAAGCTCGACACCTCCGACCGCGAGCGCCTGGCCGGGTTGGAGGCGGTGACGCTGCACCGGCTGCTCGGGAGCCGGCCGGACACGTCGGTGCGGTTCCGCCACCATCGCGGCAACCGGTTGCCGCATGACCTGATCGTCGTCGACGAGACGTCAATGGTGTCGCTGACGATAATGGCGAGGCTGCTGGAGGCGGTGCGGCCCGACGCGCGGCTGATCCTGGTCGGCGACCCCGACCAGCTGGCGTCAGTCGACGCCGGTGCAGTGCTGGCGGATCTCGTCGACGGGCTTTCCGCACGCGACGACACGCGGGTCGCCGTCCTGCGCACGTCGCACCGGTTCGGCGAGTCGATCGGTGCCCTTGCCGACGCGATCCGGGTCGGCGACGCCGATCGGGTAATCGAGGTGCTGCGGGCCGACAGCGGGCACATCGAGTGGATCGAGGACGAAGATCCGACGGATCGTCTGCGGTCGATCCTGGTTCCGCACGTGCTTCGGGTGCGCGAAGCGGCTGTATTGGGCGCCGAAGCGGTCGCCTTGGAAGCGCTCGACGGGCACCGGCTGCTGTGCGCGCACCGCGAAGGCCGTTTCGGGGTACGGCATTGGAACCGGCTGGTCCATCGATGGCTTACCGAAGAGACGGGCGTGCCGGTGTGGTCCGAGTGGTACGCCGGCCGGCCACTGCTCGTAACGACCAACGACTACGGGCTACGTGTGTACAACGGCGACATCGGTGTGGTGGTCGCTCGTCAGGCCGGATTGCGGGCGGTGATCTCCGGCGCCGCCGAACCGCTGGACTTCGCGACCAGCCGGCTATCCGACGTCGAGACCATGTATGCGATGACGATCCACAAAAGCCAGGGCAGCCAAGCCGACGAGGTGACAGTGTTGATGCCGCCGGAGGATTCGCGGTTGCTGACGCGGGAGCTGTTCTATACCGCGGTGACGCGGGCGAAAGCCAAGGTACGGGTGGTGGGTTCCGAGACTGCAATACGGGCTGCGGTCGACCACCGGGCGGTGCGAGCAAGCGGATTGGCACAGCGGTTGCAGTCGTTCAGGTAAAAGTGCTGCCCTAATGTGCGCTGCCGGAATGAGCCTTTGCGGCCATCTGCTTGAGCATGTCGTCGTGGATGATGTCGATCCGTGAACGGGCTTCCACGCAAACAAGTGGGTCGCGGATAACGGTGAGCTGATTGTCCTGCCTGGATTCTCCGCCCGCGGACCAATTTGTGGAGCCTGTGATGACGTCGACCCCGTCGATGATCACCATCTTCAAGTGCATGATCGCCGACCTTTCACTGTGACCGATCGCAATGCTGTTGCCGGTTTTGTCATTCAGCCACTGTGCCAGGAGAGAGCGCTCGGCGACTCCTTTAGCCTGGGTGGCGTCGAGACTCATCTGCACATAGATCGTTTCGTCCTCCAGCTTGGACCTGAGGACCGAATTCAGCTCCGGGTCATCGTAGCCGTACATCGCCAAGACGAGACTCTTGCTGGCTGAGGTCAATAACGCCTTGAGTGCTTCGTGCACGCGGTCGATCGGGCTGTAGAACGTGCGCGTGTGGTCGGGATAGCCGGGCGGAAACGGCGCGGCTTTGTACTGGTCCAGTTCAGACAGCGAATGAATTGCCATGGCAGTTGCTCCTTCCCACTACGACGCCGGAGTCGTCCAGTCTGGCGGGGCGGCGCTGGCCTGCCGCTGCTCGGTTGTCAGCTTCGGCAAGTATCCCGGGTCGTTGCGGCGGCGCACCAGCACGCTCGGATGCACCAGTGCGTCGGCAGGCATCGACCGACGCCGGTGCCCCACCAGGTACCACAACTTGCCGTTGTCATGGATCGGCGCAGTAGCGAAGTCCTCGGTCACCGCGCACTGCTGCCGGTAGGCCGCCGCATCGATCATTAGTTCACCGGCCACGCCGTCCACGATCCACTTCAGCGCGATCGTGGCAAGTCGGTGGTCTGGCATGAACGTGCCCCCCACATCGGCGTGCACGCCGGCGAACCACCGCTCCTCGAGTCCCAGCGGGTGCCGTTCGACGAGGTATTCCCGGTAGGGACGGCGACGCTCGTCGATCGAGACGGCGTGGCGGATGCGCGCCACGTTGGGCAGCGAACGCGTGTAGGGCCATCGCAGGTTACCGAACCGCAGGAAGCCGGCTGCCTTAACGGTGTCCCAAAGTCCGAGATACGTCACCGGCACCGCGTAGCGCCACATCTGATCCGGGTTGTTCTGGCGCAGGGTCGGAAAGAGCGCCTCGCCGTCAGTGCGCCAGCAGAACGCGCGGGCAAACTCGTTCCATTTCTCGTACTCATCCTTGGTGAAATCCCGGTTGACGGCGTACTTTTCGACTGCATAGGGCAGCAGGTTCTCCGAACCGGGCCGCATCAGTCCCGGCCGAAGTAGCATGCCGGCCAACGCGCGGGCGGTGTAGGCGCCACGGCTGAAACCGAAAATATAGACCGCATCACCGGGGCGCCAATGCTGCATCAAATACCGGTATGCCTGTGCGACATTGTCTTTCAGGCCCGTGCCGAACGCCCGCATGAAAAGCAGCGACGCGGTGCGATGCATCGCCGAGTGCGCGGCCGCTGGCGCCAACGTGCCCACACCGGGGTCATAGTAAGCCAGCTGGCTGGTCGGATCGTTCTTCTCGAGCAGCTCGAAGAGCTTGGCAACATTGGTGAGATTTCCGGCTCCGATTTGGTTGGCAGTGCCGTCAAGGCAGACGACAATCCGCTTGAACCGCGGTGACTCAGGGTGCTCGGTCATCGTGGAGGCCTCCGACAAGTATTCAACTCCCTGATGTGCGGCACTCTACGGTGGCGGCGCCCGCGCCGCTGCGTCTTTCGCACATGAAGCTTTAGGCGCGGCGGCTGACGAGTTCTTGAATGCTGCTGGCCCATTGCGATAGGCATTAGGTGCATTTAAGCTCGCCCTACATGACACTTCCGCCGCCATCGGCCGGGTCGGCCGCCGTGGTCACCGGCGCATCCTCAGGTATCGGCGAACAATTCGCCCGTCAACTCGTGGCCCGCGGTTACCGCGTCGTCATCACTGCCCGCCGGGAGGACCGGCTGCAAAAGTTGTGCACCGAACTGGGCGGCGACAAGCACGCCGTCGCGGTTGGTACCGATCTGGCGGTTGCGGAGGACCGAGACCGGCTGGCCGCACGGATCGAGGAGCTGGGTGCGCAGGTCGACCTGCTGGTGAACAACGCCGGCCTTGGCATCTACACGAAGTTCGGCGCCGAAGGTCGCGACAAGGAACTGCAGATGCTGCGTGTCGATGTCGAGGCGGTGGCGGACCTGATGCTGCGCTACCTGCCCGGCATGGTCGATCGGGGTCGCGGCGCGATCATCAACCTGTCGTCGGTGTCGGGATTCCAGCCGGCGCCGTACAACGCCGGCTATGCCGCCGCGAAAGCGTATGTGCTGTGGTTGTCGGAGGCGGTGAACGCCGAAGTCGCCGGCAGCGGTGTAACGGTCACGGCGGTCTGTCCCGGTCCGGTGCCGACGGAGTTCCAGGCGGCCAACGACGCTGATTACCTGGTCAACCGGCTACCGGCATTCGCCCAGGTTTCCGCCGAGCGTGTGGTCGCCGACGCCCTGAAGGCCGCCGACCGTGGTCGGGGGTCCGTGGTCCCGGGCGGACCGCGCGTGCGACTGGCGCTGGGGTCTTCCCGGTTCATCCCGGCTCCTTTGGCTTTGCCGGTGCTGACGCGAATGTTGAAGCGCTGACGGGTAGTTGCCCGGGGTGCTGACCGACAGGGAAGAATCGCGGTCAGCATGGACGACAGCGACGGTCCCGCACCGACATCCCGACCCACATCCCGACCCACATCCCGACGAAGCCACCTCGTGCGGCTTGTCCTGTTCGCCGGCTTCCTAGCCGGAATGTTCTACCTGGTAGCCGTCGCACGAATCATCGACGTCGAGCAGGTGCGGCGCGCGGTCTCGACGACGGGGCCGGCAGCGCCACTGGCTTACGTCGTGGTGTCGGTCGTCCTTGGCGCGTTGTTCGTGCCGGGTCCGATTCTGGCCGCGGGCAGCGGGCTTCTGTTCGGTCCGGTACTCGGCATCTTCGTGACGCTGGGTGCGACGGTGGGCACCGCGACCGTCGCGAGCTTCGTCGGCCGCCGTGCTGGCCGGGACAGCGCGCGGGCGCTGCTGGGGACGACACGCGCCGACCGCATCGACACGCTGATCGGACGACGCGGACTGTGGGCGGTCGTCGGCCAGCGTTTCATCCCCGGCATATCGGATGCGCTCGCGTCCTATGCGTTCGGGGCCTTCGGAGTTCCGTTGTGGCAGATGGCCGTTGGTGCGTTAATCGGTTCGGTGCCCCGAGCATTCGTCTACACCGCGCTGGGCGCCTCGATCGGGCACCTGTCGTCGCCGTTGGCATACGCGGCGATAGTGGTGTGGTGCGCGACCGCTATCGTGGGCGCGTTCGCTGCGCGTCGTGGATACCAAAAATGGCGTGCGCACGCTGGCCGCGACGAGGAGAGCGGTATCCCAGATTCGGATCGGGAAGCCGGAGCGGGCTGACGAAGGCCGGCTTTGGCACCTCCGTCCCACGAGTCACGCCGCGGGCTGGGATTCAGCGGGCGGGTGCCAGCATCTCCTTCCACCCGTTTTCTCCAGTATTCCTAGAGTTCTCAACGGAATAGACCACACCGTCGGGGCCTACGACCAAGCCGCTCTGCACGTCGTAAATCGACGGGGGAGCCGCGCTCGGGGTGTAGACGCAGGGGTTGGGTTGCTGCCCGTTGCAGCGGACGGTGCCCGACCCCGGTCGCTGCAACGGATCGCTGACCGGCGGCGGTGTGCCTGGCACCCGATCGGCGGGCAGCGGGTTGCGGCCATTGTTGACCGACGGCGCCGGAATCACCTGTCCCGGCTTCACCGGTTGGTCACAACGGGCGGCCGGCGCGGGGCAGGTGAGGATCTGATTCGGGTCTCCGTACCAGGGGTTGGTACCCAGCGGCACATAGGGCTCGTTGCCGCGACACTCCCGAGGGCTCGCCGCCCGCTTACCGGGCACGTCCACGCACGGGTAATTGCGTGCTCCGCGAACCACATTCGTCGCGTCCATCGGGATCTTGCAGTAGGTGCCGGCCGGTAGCGGCGCGGTGCTGGTGTCGGCCGGTGCCCGCCACTGCGATGCCGGCAGGAAGCCGGTCAGGCACGGTGGTGGTTGGTTGAAGGACAGGGCGCCGGCGCCCAGTGCCGCCTGGCCGGGAGATTCCGCGGTAACCGACTGGGCGATCGCAGCTGACTGCGGCAAGAACACCAACGCCTGCTCGACGCCATTGTGGTAGCGCTTGAGCATGTCGATCACGACCTCGAGATTGGCCAGCGTCTGCGGTAACGAATCCCGCACGTCGCTGAACGTCGCGTTGACCTGATCGGCGGTCGGCGCCGCGTTGGCCAGAATGCTTCGCAGGGCTTGATCCTGCTGCGCGGTCTGCGCGGCCAGAGTGTTGAGATTGGCGGCCCAGCGCGCGATGTCGTCACCGGAATTCACTTGGCTGTCGATGATAGGCGCCGAATGCGCGATGATGTCGTCAATGTCGTCGATGCTGCCCCTGAAGTCGTGGGCGATCGCCTGGGTGGCGTCGACCAGGCGCCGCAGCGATGGTCCCAGCCCGCCCACGGCCTGTGACGTCTCGTGCAGCAGTGATGCCACCTTGTCTTTGGGCAGCGCAGCCAATCCGCGGTTGGCGGCGTCCAGCGCCGGGCCGATCTGGCTGGGGACCGTAGTCTTCGTGATCGTCCGCTCATTCGCCAGGTACGGACCGCCGGTGCGGGTCGACACCAGGTCAAGGTACTGCTCGCCGACCGCCGACACCGAGTCCACATTGGCCGACGCATCGGTGGGGATCTGGTAACCACTGTCGATGCTCATCGTTGCCCGCGCGCCGCGCTCGGTTGGTTCGACGGCGGTGACGGTCCCTATGGTGATGCCCCGATACGTGACATTGGCGGTTCGATAAAGTCCCCCGGACTGCGGCAATTCGGCATAGAGCGTGTATCGACCGACGCCGACAAGGCTGGGTATCCGCAGGAAGTACCAGCCCAGGACCACCACCGCGGCAACCGCCAACACCACCAACAACACCAACTGGGTTTTGATAAAGCGAGTTAGCATCTTTCACTCGCCCCTCTCCACCAGCGGTCCTCCGGGGGCGTCATTCGGGTTCGGCGTATACCGGACATCCGGGATCATGGTGGCGGGGTCCCGTCCCCACGCCTGCTCGAGCGCCCGCAACGCCCCGGACAACCCTGTTCCGCTCAGCATCGTGTTATCGATGGTGGATAGCGTCAGGTCGAACGCGCCCGACACGTTGACATAGTCGCCGCGGATCACCTTCGATACGTCGTCGATGTTGAACGGCGCTGTGAGGCCCAACCTCAACGCGTCCACCACATACGGCGCGGCCCGGCCGAGTTGAATCAACGGTCGCTGCAGCGACTGCAGGCTCTGGCGCAGGTTGGGCTGGGTATCGGCCAGCGCCCGGTTGGCGACGTCGCTGAACCGCCCAAGGGATTCGGTGGCGTCGGCGAACAGGTCGCGCGTGTCGGCGAAATGCCCGATCAGCGGCGGGATGTCGGTGAGCACCCGATCCAGCGTGTCCCTGCGGTTCGCGATGATGGTCAGCAGTTGGTTGGTCGAGTCGATTGCGCGAGTGAGGTCGCCGCGTTGGCGGTTCAGTTCGGCGGTGAATGTGTCCAGCCGCCCGAGGAATTCGCGGAACTGATCGACGTGGCCGTCAAGGATGTTGAGGATCTCGGTTTGGATCAGGTCGAGGTTCGCGATGCCGCCACCATTGAGGATCACCGCGACGCTGGCCAACGTCCGTTCGACGGTGGGGTAGGCCGAGGAGTTCATCAGGGGAATGCTGTCGCCGTTCTTCAACGGCTGCGGTGACGGGTTTGGCGGCGCGGCCAGCTCGACGTGCTGCGTGCCCAGCAGGCTGGTCTGGCCGATCTTCGCGGTCGCGTTCGCAGGGAGCTTCACGGCCGCATCAACGTCCAGCGTCAGGGTCGCGATCCAGTTCTTCAGCCTGATGTCACGAACCATGCCGACCCAAACGTCGGCGACCCTTACCCGGCTGTTGGTGTTCAGCGCCAGCGTGTCGGGCATCTGCACGTAGATCGTCATGTGACCCGCACCCGTGCCACGGCCGATCGGTAGCGGCACGTTGGCTATGCCACGCCAGGTGCACGACGTCAACACCACCGCGGCGAGTAACAACACCAGTCCGCGGCGACCGGCGCCGACGATCAGTCGCATCACCGAGCTCACGCCGCGCTTCACTGGCCCGGCCCTGTCTGTGCGGGGGCGCTTGCCGCGGGCAGTGGTGGCGGCCCGGGCTGCGGATACCACGGCGGCGGCAACGGATTGGTCTCGTCATAGGCGTTGGGCGGTCCGGGCAGGTTGGTTCCCGGCGGCGGGAGCGCGATGTCCGGCCCACCCATCAGCTCGGCCAGCGACTCCGGGGTCAGCATGTCCGCCGTAAACGACTGAACCTGCGTGCCCTGCATCCCGGGCGCGACGACCCAGCCCGGTTCATGGTTGCCGTACGAAAACGGTGTATCACGCGAGAAGATCCCTGGGACGGTGGTGTCCTTGTACCCTGGCGGCGGGTGCAGCCGCTCCTCGGCGTAGGCCACCTCCTTGGGCAAGGTGGCCGCGAAACCGAAGACGTTCCCGCCGAACGGCGGGTAATTGAACTTGATGACGTCCAGAACCGGCGCCAGATACTGCGCGCACAACTCGGCGGATTCCTGATACCCCCGTCGGCTGCCGGCCTGGATGGCACTGCAGATGAACTGAATTGGGTTGGCGAAGTTGGGGAACACGAACACGCCCACCAGCGAGCTGTGCAGCGGGTAGTAGATGTTGTTGAAGTTGCCCGCAAAAGTGGGCAGCACGTGTAGCGCGGTTTCCAGGCCGTCCCGCGGCTCGGGTTGCAGGATCGTGGTGGTCACGTCGCCGAGGTTGTTGACATCGCGAGCCAGCACGGATCCGTTGTCGTTCACGAACTTTCGGACAGTGGCGAGCACGTCGTCGAGGCGCTGAACCGTGTCGGCCACGTCATAGTCGGATTTGGTGAACCAGTCGGTGAACTGGGCCAGGTTGTCGTTGAGTGCGACGAACTGTTGATCGTTGCGGTACAGCGCGCTGATGAACTGCGCCAGGCTTCGCGTGATTGCGACGAAGTCCCCTCGGCCCTCGTTCAGCGCGGTCAACGCATCCGACAAGCTATTCAGGGTTTCGTTGATCTGTTTGCCCTTGCCGGCCAGGTTATCTGCGGCGGATTCAATGACTTCGCCGAACGGTCCCTTCGGCTGTTCCGCTGTCGGTCCGAGCTGCCGGAGGATCCCGTTGATGGAGTCGCGCAGGTGATCCCACTCGACGGGCACCTGGGTGCGCTCAATCGGGATCACCGCGCCGTCCTTCAGCGCCGGCCCACCGGTGTAGGGCGGTGACAGCTGGATGGTGCGCGAGGCCACCAGGCTGGGGTTGAGGATCGACGCGACGGCGTTGGCGGGCACCTTGTACTTGTTGCTGTAGTGCAAGGTAATTCGCATCTTGTCACCGGTCGGCTCGATCTTGTCGATCGAACCGACCCGCACACCCATGATCTCAACTTTGTCGCCTGGGTATAGCGCAATCGCCTCGGAAAAATACGCGACCACAGAAGTGCTGGTCAGTTTTCTGTAGAGCTGTACTCCCGCGAGCGCCCCGACGATGCCCAAAACCACCACCAACGCTCCGATGAATATCACCCTGCGAGACACATCCGGCAGGCGGAGGTTGCGGATGTCGAAGATGGTGCTCATTGGCTGCTACCTCCCGTCCCGCCGGGCGTGATGAACGGCGCCGGCAACTGCGGCCCGGGCCCCGGTGGTGCGTGGCCCGGCGGCGGACCCGGTGGCGGGGTCGGCGGCGGGGGGTTAGGACCGGCGACCGGCCCCAGCGGCTCCGTGCGTGCTCCCGGAGGCGCGTTCGCCGGCAGTGGCACCGGAGTGCCGGGCACGGCAGGCGGCGTCTCACCCGGCCGGCCCGCGATCGGTATACCGGGTGCCGGCGGTAGCCCATCGGGGTTCGGCGGCGACGTCTCGACGTCGAGCGGCGCCGGAAAACCGCCTGGGACGGGGCCGAACGGGCCCTGATCAGACATCTTGCAGGGCAACGGATTTCCGGGCCGCGGCAGGCCTTCAGCGGGCGGCGTATACGAACACGGCGATCCTGGCGGCACGGCGGGTCCCGGATGATCCGGCGTGCCCTCCAGCACCCGCGGCGCCGGCGGCGGCGCGCCGTTGGGGAACCGGGTGCCGTTGGGGTCGGGGAACCGGAATGCCGGCAGCCCGGCAGAGCGCCAAAACTCCTCGGGGTCGATACCCCGCTTCTTGAAAGCCGCGTCGACCCACGGCTGAAGGACCTGGGGAGGCAGCAGATTCACCACCATCGTCTTGAAGTACGGCCCGGAACCGACCGCCTCCGTCAGGGCGGCGGTATACCTGCTGAGCAGCATCAGCACATCGGCCAGATCCTTCTTGCGCTTGACCAGCTCGTCGCTGACCGTGCTCAACTGCTGCAGCACATGGTTGAGGTTGGGGTTTTCCTTGATCAGGCCGGACACCTGCGTCGACACCTGCGACACGTTGCTCAGCAGAATGCTCAGCGCCTGGCTGCGTTGCTTGAACGCGGCCAGCAGAGTGTTGGCATTGACCAGCAGCCCGTTGACCTGTTCGCTGCGGTCGCCGAGCACGCGAGCGACCTTGTTGGCGTTCGCCAGCAGTTGCTTAAGCTGTTCGCCACGCTGGCCGATGGTGTCGGAGAACGCCTTGACACCGTTGAGGGCGGCACTCAGGTGCGGAGCAGTCTGATCGAAGGTCTCCGACAACACCTTCAGCGAACGTTTGGTGGCGTCGATGTCCCAGCCCGCCGCCGCCTTTGTGGCATCGACGAACGCATCGTAGACTTGGTATGGCGTGGTGGTCTGCGCCGATGGAAGAAAGCCGTTGGGCTGCAACGGCTCTGAACCGCGCGGATCGATCTCCATATTCTTGCGGCCAAGTATGGTATCCGTGCGAATCGCCACACGGCTTTGCATCCCGATTGTCCTGCCGGGTAGCGAGAATCCGATCAGGACCCTGTCGCCGCGGATCGCCAGTGAGCGCACCAGACCGACCTCCACCCCGGCGATTTCCACCTTGTCGCCCGTGCTGATGCCGCCCGTGTCGACGAATTGCGCGTAGTAGGTGGGTGTGGCGAACAGCATCGGCACGCTGGTAAAGCTTTGCCCCACAACAACTACGAGCAGGGTGACCACCACTCCCATCAGCCCCACCTGGCCCCGGTTGAATTCCGTCAGGGTTCTCATTGCGGCGTGCACCTCCCGGTGGGCTGCCCGAAGAGCTTGATGGTGCGTACCGGACCGCCTGGCTGTAATCCGTTGACTTTCAGCGAGATATCGCACAGATAGAAGTTGTAGAAGTCGCCGTATGTGCCGCCGGCACGGCCGATGATCCGGTATGCGTCCGGCAGCTTGCGCAACACCTCGTCGAGAGTCGGCAGTTCGCCTATTATCGGCTGCTGGACGCCCTCGAGGTATCCGACGGTGCCGTGCAGCAACGGCCGGTCCTCACCCAGCAGGTCGGCAAGGGTTCCCGCGGCGTTGCTGATGTGTGCCGCCGCCGCGGCCAACGGATCGGCCCTGTTCTTCAGTCCGGTGATCAGCACCTCTAACTTGTCGACTGTTCGGTCGAACTCCTGCTGGTGCTTGACTGTGGTGGCCAGCACGGCGTTCAAGTTGGTGATGATCTCGCCGATCGCCTGGTTCCGGTCGGCCAATGTTGCGGTGAGTGAAGAGGTCTGGTCGAGGATGTCGTTGATGGTGGCGCCCTGCCCCTGGAACACAGTGATGATCGACTGGGCGATGCTGTTCACCTTGTCCGGGTCCATCGCCTTGAAAAGCGGGCGGAACCCGCCGATCAGAGCGTCGAGATCCAAGGCTGGTTGGGTGTGCTCAAGCGGGATCGTGCCGCCTGGGGCCAGCCGTTGACTGCCGTCGCCGCGCTTGAGCTCGAGGTAACGGTCACCGATCAGGTTGAGGTAGCGGATCGACGCGGTCGTCCCCTGATCCAGCGGCAGCGAGCTGTCCACGGTGAAGTCCACCAGCACCCGCCTGTCCCCGTCGATCAGCGTCACCTTGGAGACCTTGCCGACCTCCACCCCCGCAGCGCGGACAAACTGTCCGGACCGTAGCCCGCTGACATGGGTGAACAACGCGGAATATCCAGTGGTGCGGTTGAAGCGCAGCTGACCGAACACGATGACGATCGTCACGGTGAACACCAACAGCACCAGCCACAAGATGCCGAGTTTGATAGCTGTGCCAGTGGTTTTCATGGGTTGATCGTGTTCTCCCCGTATTGGCGTCCCCAGACGTATTCGGTGAACATCGGCTGGCCGAGCTCGAAGTGGTTGTACGGCGCGATGCTGGCGCCGGTGTCCATGACCAGATACGGCGCCGGCCACAAATCCCGGGTGATCGTTTGCCAGCAGCCCGGACGTCCACCGGGTCCACCGTGCGCGTTCACCCGCGGCAGATTGTCCGGATAGACATAGGGGTTGGGCGCCCCCAAAATCGTTCCGGCGGCCGCCAGCGAATAGCCGTTGCCGCCGGCCGCGCTCGCGACTTTGGGCGCGGCGTCGTGAAAGTTGCGGACCGTGCAGAACAGTTCGGGGCTGTAGCTGTCGAGCAGCGCCGCGGTGGGTACCAGGTCGGCGGCCCCGCGCACCAGATACGGCCCGCCCCGGGTGAAGATGTCTTCGCCTGTCTTGCCCACGCCGACCGCCGCCAACAACGCGGCATCCAGATCGCCCTGTTGCCTGGTCAGCGTGCGCGCCGTCGTCACCGCGTTCTGCAGAAAGCCCCACAAATCCGGCGATGAACGAGCATAGATCTCACCGAGATCCGCCAACCGCCGCACGTCGTAGTTGAGCTGCGGCATCCGCGGGTTCAACTGCGCCAGAATGTGATTGCCATTGACGATCGATTCTCCGAAGTTGCTGCCGAGCCCATCCAGCGCCTGTGCGACAGCGGACAAGGTGGCGTTCAGCTCGATCGGGTCCACCTTCTCGGCGATCGAGGTGATCGTCTCGAACAATGTGTTGAACTCGGTCGTCACCGATCGCACATCAATCACGTCACGCGGTGAGATCCGTTTCTGCTGTGGATTTTCCGGTGAGGTGAGCGACACATACTTGTTGCCGAACAGGGTGGCCGCCTCGATATTGGCCACCACGTTGACCGGAATCAGCCTGATGTACTTCGGATTCACATTCAGCACCAGCTTCGCCGCCGGCTTGCCGTCAGACTGGATCTCCGAGATGCCGGCCACCCGGCCGATCTCCACCCCGTTGTAGGTGACTTTCGATCCCGGTTCCATTACCAGCCCTGCCCGCGAAGCCACCATCGTCAGTTCGGTCTTCGGTGTGAAATCCCCCCGAAACTGCTTGTACACCAGTACGAGAACCAATGTGCCGACTAACAACAGGACCACACCCTCCACGTACAGAAGGGCCCGTCGGTGCTTGCGCGTCAGGAGCGTCGTCATCGCGGTTACACCGTGAGATTGAAGTTCGGGTCGACGCCGTAGAGCGCCAATTCGGCCAACAGGACAACAAGCACAACCGAGACCAGTGAGAAACGCATCGATCGACCAACGGCCTGGCCGACGCCGACCGGGCCTCCGCTGGCGGTGTACCCGTAGTAGCAATGGGAGATCATCACCACCACCGCGATGATGATTACCTGCACGACAGACCAACCCACATCCTCGGGGCGCAGGAAGGTGCGGAAGTAGTGCTGGTAAGTGCCGTTCGACTGTCCATAGAACACCGTCGTGACGACCTGGCCAGACGTGAACGCCATGTCGAGAGCCAGGGCGTACAGCGGCACGATCACCACCAGCCCTCCTAGAATCCGAGTGGAGACCAGAAACGAGATCGACTTGATGCCCATGACTTCCAGCGCGTCGATCTCCTCGCTGATCCGCATTGCACCCAACTGGGCGGTGGCGCCGGCGCCGACCGTGGCGGCTAGCGCAACGCCCGAGACGATGGGCGCGGCGATGCGTGTATTGGCCAGTGCGGCAAAGAATCCGGTGAACGCCTCGACACCGATGTTGCCCAGCGACGCGAAGCCCTGGATCGCGATCAGCGAGCTGCCGGACAGCGTCACGAAACCGATGATCGCGACCGTGCCGCCGATGACGGCCATCGCGCCGGTGCCCATGCCGATCTCGGCGGTGAGCCGCAGCGTCTCCCTGCGGTAGCGGCGTAACGCCCACCAGATCTGTGCGAGGCTGATCCGCGTGAACCTCGCGAAAATCCCGATCTGCTCGAGTCTTTGGGCCGCGCCGCCGCCGTAGCGGTTGAGGTTGGCGGCTGTCCGCGGGTAGCGGGCGCGCAGTACGGCGGTCGCTGATGAGTCGGCCATGCTAGCGCCCCGTCCCAAACCGCACGCCGATCGTGGTCAGCACCACGTTGACCGCGAACAGCGCGATCACGCACAACACCAGCGTCTCGTTGACGGCGGTGCCGACGCCTTTGGGGCCGCCCTTGGTGGTCAGGCCGCGGTAACAGCCCACCAAGCCGGCGATCAGGCCGAACGTGGCCGACTTGACCACCGAGATGACCACTTCGGGCAGGCCGGTGACCAGGGTGAGTGTGCCGACATAGGCGCCGGCCGAAACGTGTTGGATGTAGACACCGAAGACGAAACCGCCGACCAGTCCGATGGTTATCACCGCGCCGTTGAGCAGTGTGGCGACGATGGTCGCAGCGACGACGCGGGGCACCACCAGCCGGTGGATGGGGTCGATGCCGAGCACCTCCATCGCATCGATCTCCTCACGGATGGTGCGAGCGCCGAGGTCGGCGCAGATGGCTGTCGCCCCGGCGCCGGCGATCACCAACACGGTGGTCAGCGGGCCCAGCTGTGTGACCGCGCCCAGCGCCGCGCCCGCGCCTGAGATGTCGGCGGCGCCGAACTCGGCCAGCAGGATGTTGAGCGTGAAGATGATGAGCACGGTCAGCGGAATCGAGACCGCCAGGGTTGGCAGTAACGAGACACTCGTAATGAACCAGCCCTGCTCGATCGCCTCACGCCACTGGAAGGGCCGTCGAAAAAGCGCCTTGCCGGTCAATACGCACGTCCGGTAGAACCCGCCGACCGCGTCAATCCCGGGCTGGATCTGGCCGCGGAGATAGGTGGCCACGGTCTGGGTGGTCATTGGCCTAGTCCCACGGCATAAGCACGTTTTATGCGCAACCCCAACACGTTTCGCACGCCTCCTCGTCCCGCACCCAGGTATGTGGAGTTCATCGCCGATTACCCGGGCTGTCGAGTGCGGCCATCAACGTTGTGTTCGCGTGTTCGAGTAAGTCTTCGGCGGCTTTCTTCGCTCCGGCGGGATCACCTGAGCAGATCGCAGCGGCCAGTTTCCGGTAGGCATCGGGACGCTTGACCTCAGCGGTCATCGCGGTGGCCAGGGCAGCCAGCGCCGGCTCATATGCGGCGCGAAATCCGTTGTACAGCAACCGATATACGATCGAGCCCGCGCTGTCGACCACATGATCCCAGAACTTGAGCACTTGGTGTTGCCACTCAAGCAGATCTTTTTCGGTCTCGAGCGCGCGTAGCGAATCCCCGAGCAATTCAGCCAATTCAGGTCCGTGCCGTTCGGCCGCCAGCTCCGCGACCTTCGGACCGTTGCGCAGCCGGGCCTCGAGAATGCTGCGGACAACGGAGGTGTCGAGCTCGCCATTGCGAAACAGCAACTGGGGCAGCAAGTCCAGGCCGGCGTGACGTCGGAAGTCACGCACGGTGGTGACGCCGCCGTGGCGCACCTCGACGAGACCGGCCGCCGAAAGCCGCTTAAGCGCCTCTCGGACAGCGGGCCGGGATACCCCGAGGACGTCCGCCAATCGGCGCTCGCTGGGCAAGGCCTCGCCGGGCTGCATCTCCCCGCTGAGCACATCGGTGACGATCTGCTCGAAAACCTCGTCAGGCACCGATCGACGATTCACCGGCTGCAGCGCCATGCGCCTAAGTCTGAGTGGTGAGAGGTCAGACGTCAAGTGGCCAGACCACTAGCCGCCCGAAAAATTCCTTGCCAGGACGCGTGTGATGACGATTACCGGCCTAAGTGGCCGCTCAGCGCGGGGCCGCTAGACCCCCATCCGCTGCGCGGCCACGAACAAATTCCCTGGGATTTGGTCCTGGACCTCTTTCGGCGCTTTGCGCTCATAGCCGGCCATCAGCTCGTCGGTGGGCGTCACCGTCACGTCCCAGCCGTGGCGACCGAACCAGTCACCGACGTCTTCGCGCTCCTCGAAGTACCACAGCTCGTCGGTCCTGGGGATCTCGCGCTGCGGGTCCACTTCGGCCATGACCGCACGAATCCGATCCATGCGCGCGCGACGCTTCGCGCGAGACTGCGGGTCGACAAACTTCGGTCCCAGCGCCTCCACGGCGATCCGGCTACCGGTGGCGGTGAGCGCCTGAACACGGTTGAACAGCAGCTCTTGGGCGGCGGCCGGCAAATACGGCATCAGTCCCTCGGCCGACCAGACGCTGGGGGCTGAGGCGTCAAAACCCGCCTGCTGCAAGGCCGTCGGCCAGTCCTGACGCAGGTCCACCGGGACAGCGATCCGGTTGCAGGCAGGCTCCGCTCCGTGCTCGCCCAACGTCGACGATTTGAATTCCAATACCCGGGGCTGGTCGAGCTCGTAGACCGTGGTGCCGTCCGGCCAGGGCAACCGCCAGGCGCGAGCGTCCAGGCCAGCTGCCAAGATCACCGCCTGGCGGATGCCCGCACGCGTAGCGGCGAGGAAGAATTGGTCGAAAAACGCTGTGCGCGAAGCCATGTAGCTGACCATCGCCTGCATCTGCAGCGGCAACTCGGGTTCGGCTTCGACGAGCTCGGCGGGCAGCTGTGGAGCGGAGTGCCAATTCCAGACGCCGTCGCCGGCGGCGTCCAGGAAAACCTGCGCGAAGGGATCGCTGATCAAAGGATTCTCACTTCGGGTTTCTGCCGCGCGGGCCGCGGCCACACCCAGCGCCGTCGCCCCCACACTTTCGGTGATCTCCCAGCTGTCGTTGTCGGTTCTGGCTTTGCTCATTCCGGGCTCACTTCCCCTCCGTCCGCTGTGCTGCCACGAACAACGTTCGCGGGGCGGTGTCTTCGATGTCGTGCGGGGGTCTGCGGTCGTAGCTGGCCATCAGCTCTTCGGCCGGGGTCACCGTCACATCCCAGCCGTGGCGGCGTAACCAGTCGCCGACGTCTTCCCGCTCCTCGAAGTACCACAGGTCTTGGACGTCGGGGATGTCACGCTCGGGCTCCAGTTTGGCCATCAGGTCGCGCACCCGCTGCATCGTCTCGCGCTGCTTGGCGCGGGCAGCCTCGTCAAGGAAGTCGGGGCCGGGCGCCTCCACGGCGATCCGGCTGCCCACAGCGCCGAGAGCCTGAACCCGCTCGAATAACAGCTCTTGAGCGACCGCGGGCAAGAACGGCAGCAGCCCCTCGGCCGACCAGGCGCTCGGCGCCGAGGTGTCAAAACCGGCCTGCTGCAATGCGGCCGGCCAGTCGTGACGCAGGTCGACGGGCACAGTGACCAGGTTGCAGGCCGGCTGGGCCCCGTTGTCCCGCAAGGTCGACAACTTCCATTCGAGCACCCGGGGCTGGTCAAGTTCGTAAACCGTGACCCCATCCGGCCATGGCAGCCGCCACGCCCGTGAGTCCAAACCTGCCGCCAGGATCACCACTTGGTGCACACTCGCGCGGGTGGCATCGAGGAAGAACTCGTCGAAAAAGGCCGTCCGCGCGGCCATGTAGTCGACCATGCCCTGCATCCGCGGCTTCAGGTCGGGCTCGGCCTCGGTGATCCGGGCGGGCAGGTTGGGACCCGCGAACCAGTTCCACATGCCGTCTCCGGCTGCGTTGAGAAAGACCCGCGCGAACGGATCGCGGATCAGCGGGTTCTCACTCTCGGTTTCCGCAGCCCGGGCCGCCGCGACACCCAGCGCCGTCGCCCCCACACTTTCGGTGATCTCCCAGCTGTCGTTGTCGGTCCTCGCCACGCTCATCCCTCCAAATCGCTAGCACGTCTAGATACCGACCCTACGCGCGGTGCGTGTGTCGGGGCTGTCATGGAATCGGGTATCTGAGTTAACTTGTCGGCGAGCCGGCAAGCAGGATTAGACTGCGGCGCCGGGCTGATCCGAAGGATCGTTACAACATGCGAGTTGACGGGCGCGACATCACCGTTTCCGGCAGCTTGCTGCAACCACTGACCCGTCGAACCAACGACATCCTGCGCCTGGTTCTGGCGGCGGCCTTCCTCGCGGTCGTGATCACAAGTTCAGTGATCACGCGCCCTCAGTGGATAGCGCTCGAGAAATCCGTCTCGCAGATCGTCGGCGTTTTATCCCCCACGCAATCCGATGTGGTTTACCTGGTATACGGATTCGCGATTCTGGCGTTGCCGTTCATGATTCTGATCGGTCTGATCATCGCCGGGCAATGGAAAATGCTGGGCGCATACGCGGCCGCCGGGTTGATCGCCATCATTCTCCTGTCGATCAGCGGAACCCGCATCGCGGCACCTCGATGGCACTTCGAGGTTTCCGACCGGCTCAGCACGCTGCCGGCCCAGTTCCTCGATGACCCGCGGTGGATCGGAATGCTGGCGGCGGTGTTGACCGTTTCGGGGCCCTGGTTGCCCGCGCGCTGGCGGCGTTGGTGGTGGACGCTGCTGCTGGCCTTCGTGCCCATCCACCTCGTGGTCAGCGCCATAGTCCCGGCCCGCTCGTTGGTCGGCCTGGCGGTCGGGTGGATCGTCGGGTCGTCGGTGGTGCTGGTTGTCGGCACTCCCGCGCTAGAGGTGCCACTGGATGCTGCGGTGCGTGCGATGGCCAAACGCGGATTCGTCGTCTCGCGGCTCACCGTGGTCCGGCCGGCTGGACGCGGCCCGCTCGTCCTTTCGGCCGGGTGCGAGTGTCCCGATGGCACAGCGATGATCGAGTTGTACGGGCCACATCAACGCAGCGGCGGCGCGCTGCGCCAGCTCTGGGGGAAACTGAAGCTGCGCGACGCCGAGACCGCCCCCTTGTTGACGTCCATGCGCCGCGCCATCGAGCATCGCGCATTAATGGCGATTGCCATCGGTGACGCGGGCCTGGCCAACACCTCGACAATCGCCGTCGCGACCCTGGACCGGGGATGGATGCTGTACTCGCACAAGCCCCCTCGGGGAGTGTCCATCGACGAATGCGCGAAGACGACACCCGTTGGCCGACTGTGGGAATCGCTGCGAGGCCTGAACGACCACCAGATCGCGCACGGTGACCTGCGCAGCCGAGAAATCACGGTCGACGACGGCGCCGTACTTTTTGGCGGCTTCGGCAGCGCCGAATACGGCGCGACTGAGGCCCAACTCCAATCCGATATCGCACAGCTGCTGGTGACGACGTCGGCCCTATATGACCCAAAGTCCGCAGTGGGCGCAGCGATCGACGTGTTCGGCAAGGACACCATCCTGGCCGCATCGCGTCGGCTAACGAAAGTTGCTGTGCCGAAAGCAATTCGGCGGACAATACCCGACGCTGGCGCCGTGATCTCTGACGCCCGCGCAGAGGTGAAGCGTCAAACCGGCGCGGATCAGATCAAAACCGCAACAATCACCAGGTTCACCCGCAGTCAAATCATTCAACTGGTGCTGTTCGGTGCGCTGGTCTATGTCGCGTATCCCTTCATCAGCACAGCGCCGACATTCTTCTCCCAGCTGAGAACCGCGAACTGGTGGTGGGCGCTGCTGGGCTTGGCGGTGTCGGCGCTGACGTACGTTGGGGCAGCCGCCGCGTTGTGGGCCTGCGCCGACGGGACCGTGAGCTTCTGGAAGTTGTCAATCGCGCAGGTAGCCAATACTTTTGCCGCAACTACTACTCCGGCAGGCGTCGGCGGGCTCGCGCTCAGCACACGGTTCCTGCAGAAGGGCGGCCTGTCCGCAATGCGAGCCACCGCGGCGGTGGCGCTACAGCAGACAGTGCAGGTGATCGTGCACCTCACGCTGTTGATCTTGTTCAGCGCCGTCGCTGGCGCTTCGATGAACCTCTCGCATTTCGTTCCGAGTGCCACATTGCTGTACCTGATCGCGGGCGTGGCGCTGGGCATCATCGGCACATTCTTGTTCGTACCCAGGCTGCGGCGGTGGCTGGCGACGGAGGTGCGCCCGAAGCTGAACGAGGTGACGAGCGACCTGGTCCAGCTTGCCCGCGAACCGAAGCGACTGGCCTTGATCCTACTGGGTTGCGCCGGAACAACTCTCGGTGCGGCGCTGGCGCTTTGGGCCAGTGTCGAAGCCTTCGGCGGCGGCACGACTTTCGTCACCGTCACTGTGGTGACGATGGTCGGCGGAACGCTGGCCTCTGCCGCCCCGACGCCCGGCGGGGTCGGGGCCGTCGAAGCGGCGCTGATCGGTGGTCTGGCCGCCTTCGGCGTCCCTGCGGCTATCGGTGTGCCGTCGGTCCTGCTGTATCGGGTGCTCACCTGCTGGTTACCGGTATTCGCCGGCTGGCCGGTGATGCGGTGGTTAACCAAGAACGAGATGGTCTGACGGGCCGTTCAGGATTGGTCGCTTAGGTCTTGGGCGACCACGAGCACGATCGACCTGCGGACGCTTTGGCCGACCGTGGTGGTCAGATACACCAGGTAGTACTCCTGGGGCACTGACTGCGCCACCGTGATCGGGACGGTCACGGTGGTCGACCCGCCGGGTGCGAATTGTCCAGACGTTGGTGCCACGGTGATCCCGATGTCGGAGGACGTGCCGCTGATGGTGTAGCCGCCGGTGCCGTCGATCATCCGTTGAGCGTCGAGGGTCACGGTGCCACTGCTTCCCGGCGCGATCGTCACGACAGGGCTGGGCACGTTAACGGTCACCGCCGAGCTGCCCGTACCGAACGACGGTGGCGCGCAGGACTCGCCCACGCCCCAGACCTTGTCGGGATAGGCCGCGAGCGAGAAGGTAAGGTCGCCGCCAGTGCGGATGATCGACTCCGGCATCCACGTGTGGTCGGTGGCCTGGCCGTCGACGCTCAAGCCGCTGATGTATTTCAGGTGGTGCGGTCCGGAGGCACCCGGGGCGTGGATCCGGATCGATTTGCCTCCGGGAAGCGCGATTACGGCACGGTCGAAGAGCGGTGCCCCCACGGTGAGGATCGGCGTTCCCGGGGTGCTCGGGTACAGACCGAGAGCGGCCCATACATACCAGCTGGCCACCGCGCCCAGGTCGTCGTTGCCAGGCTCGCCGTCGGTCGTCGGACCGAAGAGTCCGCGCACCCGGTCGACCGTGTGCTGAGTCTTCCACGGTTGACCGATGTAGTTGTACAGCCACGGAACTGAAAAGCCCGGCTCGTTACCGGCCCACAGATAGGGCTCGTTGGGACCGACGTTGAGTCTCTTCGTAAAGCGGTCGAGCCGGCCGGCCACTGCGTTTCGTCCGCCGAGCGCCGTGACCAGGCCGGCGACATTGTGCGGCACCCACCAGACGTATTGCTCGGCGTTGCCCTCGTCGAATCCGTCCTGGCCGAAGCCGGAGCGGGATTCCACGAACCCGGGGCCGGCGCGGAAGAATCCGGTCCAACTGCGGGGTGACACGTACCGGGTGGTCGGATTGAACAGGTTCTGCCAGTACTGTGCCCGGTTCTGGAATTCGGCGGCGGTCGCTGTGTCGCCGAGAGAGTCGGCGAATCGGGAGATGGCGAAGTCGTCGACCGACCACTCGAGTGTGATGGACGCGTCGGCGATCCAGCCATCGGTGCGGAACTCGAATGAGTGCGGCGCGTAGCCGGACTGCAGGTAGGTGTCGATGCCCGGCCGCTCCACGTAGCCGTCAAGCCCCACACCGCCTTTCGTCGCCGCATTGACCATGTAGCGCAGTGCCGTTTTGACGTCGAAGTCCTTGGCGCCGTACGCGTTAAGGTTCACGATGAGCGGCACCACGTTGTCTCCGCTCATCTCGGCGGTCGCGGCATTGGCAAGCGCCCAGCGCGGAAGCGCTCCGCTCTGCTCGGCGTCGTTCACCAGTGATTGAGCCATGTCGCTGGCTCGCTCCGGAAAAAGCAGCGCCTGCAGGGCCGCCAGGCACCGGTAGGTGTCCCAGTCGGAGAAGTTGGCGTACTGCGTATGCCCCGTCGCCACGGTGTGGATCAAGCTATCGAATCCGATGTAGCGTCCGTCCGCGTCGTTGAATGTGTTGGGGTGCAGGAGTGATCGGTAGAGGGAGGTGTAGAAGGTTTCCAGATTGCCGACATTTCGGCCGGCCACCGCGATGCGCGACAGCGTGGCGTTCCATTCCCTGGATGCGGCCGCGCGAACGTCATTGAAGCTGGTTGCACCCTCGGCGGCCAAGTTGGCCCGCGCTCCGTCGATACTGACGTAGGAAATCGCAGTCCGCACCTCGAGCTTCGCGCCTGCCGGGAACTCGACATACCCCCCGCTGTACGGGGAATTCGCGCTGCGGGCACCAGCGTGGACCGCATTGCCGTCCCAGGCGCCGTAAGAGGTGAACGGCTGGCTGAACTTCATGGCGAAATACACCGTGTAGGTGTTCCGCTTGCCGCAGAATCCGCCGCTGGTGGCCCATCCGCTGATCGTGGTGTTGTCTTCCCCGATCTGGATGGTCGCGCGGGAATTGCCCGCTAACGACGCGCCGGAGCGCACGTGGAACAGGGCCGGGCGGCCATTGTGTGGGTAGCTGAACCGGCCGACACCAGTGCGCGTAGTGGCGGTGAGTTCCGCGACCACTCCGGTGCTGGGAAACCGCACTGTGTAGTAGCCCGGCACACCCTGCTCGGTGTCATCATGGGCGATTCTTTCCCAGGCGTTCCACGGCTCCGAGCCGATTCCGGCGGTGGTGGGCAGCATTGAGATGTCACCGAACGCGGCACATCCCACCGAGGCGTGGGTCATGCTGAACCCGGTGGAGCGTGGGTTGTCGTAGTTGTAGCCCGCGTAGTTGCCGACGGTGTCCGGCGAGTACTGCACCATTCCGAACGGCACGGAGGCACCGGGGAAATTATTGATCTCCCCAACCGTCTCACCGCCCGTCCCGGTACCGATGAGCGTGGCGACGTCGTTGACCGGATTCGCCACGAAAGCGGGTTCACCGTCATAACTGATCGGCGGAGCCGCCGCAACGAACGTCAGGAAGACAGCCGAAGCCGCGACAAGCGCAATTAGGGCCCTTCGCGACCGCATACCTGTCTCTTACTGGATAACTGTGTATTTTCGTGGCTGTTTCGAAACGAATTCGATAACGATTAGCCGAGGTGACCCACATGCTGCCAAGAAATGTCGAAAAGATACCGGCAACGTTGGGCGCGATTTCGGCTACTCTCATTCCGGCGTGGCTGGCCGAGGTACCGGCCCAATTTTCGGGAGATTGGATTGATGAAACATTTGATCGCAGCAACCATTACCGTGGCGCTGAGTTTGGCGCTCATTGGTTGCGGCTCTGACATCAAGTCCAGCAACAAAACATCCACGTCCACGTCGACGTCGACATTGACATCGACATCGACGTCGTCCGTAACCAGCACGGCACCGGCCGCGGGTGCCAAGTACACCATCGCCGACTACGTCAGGGACAACCACATCACGGAGACGCCCGTCCATCGAGGCGATCCCGGCTCGCCCACCATCGATCTGCCCTTGCCCGCAGGGTGGAAGGTCAGCGACAGCATCAATACGTCCTATGGCGGCATCGTTTTGGACCAGCCCGCCAATCCCTCGAACCCACCGAGCATCTCGTCGCTCGTCTCCAAGCTCACCGGTGACGTTGACCCGGCGAAGATCATCGAATACGCCCCGGGTGAGCTGCAGAATCTGCCCGGATTTGAGGGCAGCAACGGAAAGGCGTCCACACTCGGCGGATTCCAGGCGTGGCAGCTAGGCGGCACGTACCAGAAGGACGGCACGACGCGGGTGGTCGCGCAGAAAACGGTGGTGATTCCCAGCCAGGGCGCGGTGTTTGTGCTCCAGCTCAACGCCAATGGCCTGGAGCGCGACCAAGTCCCGTTAATGGACGCCACCAGAGTCATCGACGACCAAACGACGATCACCACCTAACCAGCGGAGCCGGATGCCGCCGCGGAGACGAACGCGCTCCGCGGCGGCCACCTTCTGTCCTCCAAGACGGTGTGACCACTGAAATCGCTAGGCCGCAAAGCTCGATTGACCTTACGGTGAACGCATGGCAGAACAGTCGTATGCGATAGACGTCGGGCACCCACCGTCCGCATTGATCCGTCTCGTCAACCCGATTCTGGGCTTCCTGCTGCGCACACCGCTCGCCGGCCCCGCACGCAAGCAGCTGATGGTGTTGAGTTTTACAGGCCGGAAAACGGGGCGACCCTACTCAATCCCGTTGAGCGCCCACCTGATCGACAATGAACTTTATGCGCTGACGGGCGCTCCGTGGAAGCAGAACTTTCGCGACGGCGCGCCCGCACAGGTCGTTTACGACGGCAAGACAACCGCTATGCGCGGCGAGCTGATCCGCGACCGCGCCGTCGTCTCCGACCTTTTCCTGCGCTGCGCCGAATCCTATGGCGTGCAGCGCGCGCAACGCATGATCGGACTGAAATTCCGCGACCAGCGCATGCCGACCCGCGAGGAGTTCACCGAGGCGGTCGACCGCCTCCATCTGGCGGCGGTCCGGTTGACACCGGGCGAATAGGCCTTGCATTCGCTCAACTGGTGGTGTTCTCCGGATGGTCGGCGCAGCCGGGCGCACGCAGGTGTGCACTGAGCAAGAGTTGGTCGAATCGCGAGCGCGTGGCAATGGCCTCTTTGCCTAACGCCGAGAAGTCTTTGGCGATCTGTTGGGCGAGCAGCCCTAGCTTCATGTTGCGTACCTGGGACAGCGATTTGAGCAGGTTGAACGCGGCGGCCTCGTCGATGCCGTAGACCAGCATGAGCATGCCTTTGGTCTGGTCGATCACGCTGCGACGCTCGGTGATTGCGGCGACCTTCGCGGTGATGACGTGCTCGGGATCGTCGTCGGGTGTCGGTGTGACGTCAATGTAGAAGCCCTGGGTGCCAATGACCTCCCCGCTGTCGTCACAGAATTGATCACCTACCACGACGACATGGTGGATGGCGCCGCCGGTGTCGATGATCCGATGCCGCGTGCTGAACGCCTGACGATTGCTGATCATGTCGTTGATGGTCGCGGTCACCTGGGCACGATCGTCGGGGTGCTTGTGAGAGAGCACTAGGTCAGTGGTCGGTGTCACCACCCCGGATTCGTAGCCGTGCATGCGCTGCACTTGGTCGGACCATTCCCAGCGTTGGTCCTCGAAATAAAAGCGGAACCAACCCGCGCGGTGCGGTGTACCGCCGGCGAGGGCCTGCTCGACCGCTTCCGTTTGGCCGTCTAGTTGCCAGGCCATAGCGCACGCTTCGTGGAGGGCGTCCGGGCCGCGTCCGCCGCCTGATGTTTGAGGCATTCTTGCCGGATAGCGTTGGTTTGTTGGATGCGGCGTTCCGACACGAGACACAGTTCGCGGGATCGCTCGAGCTGCTCTCGCGCGCGCTGCACGGAGCTGGCGACAGAACGTCGCAGCGCTCTAGTGGCATCGGATCCGGCCCGGCCCGCCCCGGAGCTTCGTCTAAGACGCTCCCGCAGCACTTCCGTCCGGCGGCTCGTTCGAGTGCGATGAGCTTTCTGCCGACATGCAGATGAGCAGTAGACCGCATCGGACCGTGCGGAGAAGCCAGTGCCACACATAGCGCAGGTAATCGAGCCCATATCATCCGTCACGTTACAGCTATTCGGCGAGCGTTACAGCTGGAACGGCTGGAGAAAATCGAGACGGTGAGCCGTCAGCCCAGTTGTTCGCGGAGTCTTTCGACGAGCCGGACCAATTTTTCGTAATGCGACCCGGGCCAGTAGATCCGCCCACATTGCGTGCAGCGGCTGAACTCCTCGTAGTACCGGCGGGTCAACGGCTCCAGCTGATCGATTACCTCATCTTTGGTAGCCGGCGCCAACTTCCCGTTGCACCGCACGCACCGCGTGAGTGGCGCCAACCGCTGCCGCAGGTCCAGTCGCCGTATCACGTCGAGCGCCTGCTCCTCGGGATTGTCGGAGCGAACGAACAGACCATGCGTGACAGCGCGGCGCTTCAACAGGCCGCGGTCGCGGGTCAGCAGGATCCGCTGCTGCTCTCCGCTGATGTCCGTCAGAGTCTTGTCTTCGGCGTCGTTCGACCACCACACGTCGAATCCGAGCAGTCGAAGCAGCCAGGCCAGCCGTCCGAGGTTGACGTCGACGACGAACCGCGGATCGCGCAATGGCACGGGCCGAAGCCTGGCCGTCGAGCCGATGTCCAGCGCCTCGAACACCGGGTATGCGGCGATACGGTCGCCGCAGCGCGGCCGGTAGCTGAACCCCTGCGGAGACCCGTTCACCAGGATGAGGTCGACCTCGGTATGCGGAATGCCCATGGCCTCCAACACGTCCTTGACGGTCTGGTGCGGCCGGAACGGGCGGCGCACCGTCACCCCGCGCGACTCGGGCGCCAAGAAGTCGTTGAGCTCGGCGTATGCGCGAACCTCGACATAGCCGATCCCAGGCTCGCTCACCCACACAGCCCCGCGCCCGCGGCCGCACGGGCTCGGGTGATCACCGGCTGCTCAAATCCGGCGTCACACACTGCCCGTCGCACCACCTCGCCGACCACTTCCGTCCGGTCCGTCGGCACCAAGGCGATCACACAGCCTCCGAAGCCGCCCCCCGTCATCCGCGCGCCCAGAGCGCCCGCGCGCACCGCCGTGTCGGCGATCAAGTCGATGTGCTCGGTGGTGATTTCGAAATCGTCACGCATGGACGCGTGCGATGCGGTGAAGATCCGCCCGGCCTCGCCGAAGTCGGAATTACCCATCGCTGCAACAAAATCGAGGACCCGCCGGTTCTCGGTAAGCACGTGACGGGCGCGACGGGCGTCGACTGGGTCGCCCACGACAGTCAGGACCGAGGGCCCGCGATCCTGGACCTCACGCAGTGACGACGCCTCGAGATCGGCGGCCGCTCGCTCGCACGACGCGCGTCGCGCCGCATACTCGCCGCCGGCGTGAGAGTGTCGGGCCCGGGAGTCGATCAGCAGGAGCGCAACACCCGCAGCGTCCGGGTCGAAGGCCACCGGCACGATGGTGAGGTCGCGAAAGTCGATCAGCAGCGCCGTCGACGGCTCCCCGAACAGCGAGGCCAGCTGGTCAAGCAAACCCGTTGGGGCGTTGACATAGTCGTTTTCGGCGCGCTGGGCGAGCCGCGCCTGTTCGATGCGGTCGATATCGTGCGCACCGGTGGCCGACACGATCGCGCCCAGCGCCGCGCATTCCAACGCCGCCGAGGAAGCCAGACCCGACCCCATCTCCACGTCGCTGGTGATCCACATCGAGCCGCCGGGCACTGGGTGGCCGGCTTGACGCAGCGCCCATATCACCCCGGCGACGTAGCCGGCCCAGCCGGCTATGTAGCTGCCTGGATCGCCGGGAACGGTGCCGAGCGGAATGCGCACTGGGCTGTCCGCACGATCGCTGCCCACCGTGATCACATCACTACGGTCGGGCGTGAAGGTCACCACGGTGCGTTGTGGTAGCGCGATCGGCAGCGCGAAGCCGAGGTTGTAGTCGGTGTGCTCCCCGATCAGGTTGATCCGTCCGGGTGCGGCGTAGCGGATGGCCGGCGTGGTCATGGGCCGAGGTCCCGCAGCCGCGAGGCCACAGTTTCTGGCGTGACGTCACTGATGAAGGCATCCATCGCCGATTCGGAGGCCGCCAAGTACTTGAGCTTGGTGGCGCTGCGCCGGATCGACATCAACTCGACGTGGAAGTAGCCGTCAGCCTGGGCGCCGGTGGCGGCATACTGGTGCAGCGCCGAAATATAGGGCAGCGCAGACGAATACATCCGGTCGAACCGCCTCAGTACGTCGAGGTAGACCTGCGCGAATCCGTCCAGTTCGTCGTCGCTTAGTTCGACAAGGTTGTGCACGAACCTGTTCGGGTAGATGTGTACCTCGACCGGCCAGCGCGCCGCGAACGGCACGAACGCGGTGAACAGTTCGCTGCGCGCGACAAGGCGGCTGCCGTCGGCGACCTCGCGCGCCAACAGGTCGCCAAATAGGTTGCTGCCGTAGCGATTTCGATGTTCGCGCGCCTGCTCGAGCATGATGGCCGTTCGCGGCGTCAGATAGGGATAGCCATAGATCTGACCGTGTGGATGGGTCAGCGTCACCCCGATTTCCTCGCCGCGGTTCTCGAAACAGAACACCTGCTCGATACCCGGGGTGGCCATCAGGTCGCTTGTGCGATGCCGCCACGCCTCGACGACCAGCCGGGCGTGTGCCGATTCCAACTCCGCGAAGGACCCGGTGTGGTTGCTGGAAAAGCAGATCACCTCGCTGCGGCCATGCCCAGGAGCGGACACGAAGCCGTCACCGGTGGGCGCAGGCATCAGCGCCGGTATCGCATCTAAGGCGCCGGACAGGCTTGGAAACCGGTTCTCGAAGACGACGACGTCGTAGTCGGGGGCGGGCACCTCGCTGGTCAGCCCGGCCGGACCCGGACACAGCGGGCACTGGTCGGGAGGCGGCTTGTATGTGCGGTCTTGGCGCAACGCCGCGATGATCACCCACTGCCCGGTTGACCGGTCGAACCGCAACTGCGACTGGTCCGCGCCGCGCGCCGGCAGCGGCCTGCGATCGGGGACCGGGGCTGGACAATGCCCGGGCAGCGGGAAGAACAGCAGATCACGACCATCAGCCAGCTTTGCCCGCGTCGGCGCTGTCACGATGTCGAAGACTAGCTTGGCCGCCGCGACTCAGTTCGGGTAACCATGTTGTGTAAGCACAAGAGAGGCGGCCATCGGAATAACTGGGCTGTCGTCACCGCGGCCACCAATCTCGGCGGGCGCGAAAGCGCGAAGGTGCCCACCGCAACGGCGAGCTGAAGTTCAGGTCGGTCTTTCCACCGTTACCGGCCGCGCGCAAGAGGGGAGACCGGCTGATCGCCTTTTACAGGGCCGATTACAGGCCGGGCAAGCAAAAGGGGAAGAAGCACGGCTGATTAGGCGACTGAGCTTTCCGGAGGAGGTCAACCAGCTCGAACATGGTTTGCCCTAGTTTTCACCACCGGCCGGTTAACAAACCTTACGGGCTCTCACTCAAGCGCTACTACGCTCGAACATGGTTTGCCAGAGCCTGGCTTGCACCTCCGGCCGTTGATCCGGAGGGAGGTTTTGGACATCGTTGGACACCGTGGTGGCCTGCTGCTGTAGCAGTGCTAGCCGTTGTTGTCGTTGCTCCGGGGTGAGGCTGTCCCAGCTGCCGTGCAGTTCCGAGACCTGCCGCTGTAGCTCCTCCACCTCCGACCTGGGATCGGACTGCGGCCCCGGGGCGGGGGGCGGCTGCAGCGGGTAGAAGCGGCTCAGTGCGGCCGGCGCCGTCACCTGTGCCTGCACGGGACCGGCTGTCAGCACCGTGCTGGACGCGAGGCCAGCCACCACTATCGCGGTGATTCTCATGAAGATTTCTTTTCTGCGGATCGGCTCTGTCGTGGTCGCAGTAGCGCACGCCCGTTTTGCTACCGATCCCAAAACATTCGCGGCTACCATTCCCCTAACCACCGCGGCAGTAGCCAAGTCTGAGGAGAAATCCCATGGCCACACCGAATCTCCCGCCGGGCTTTGACTTCACTGACCCCGATATCTACGCCCTCCGGCTCCCGGTGCAGGAGTTCGCCGAACTGCGCGTAACGGCACCGATCTGGTGGAACGAGCAGCCGCTAGACCAAGGCGGGTTCGGCGACGGCGGCTACTGGGTGGTGAGCAAGCACCACGACATTCGCGAGGTCTCGCTGCGCAGTGACGTCTTCTCGTCGGCCACGAAGTCCATCGTGCCGCGCTACCGGGAAGAGTTGGCGGCGGACCAGATTGAGGCTGGGCGGGCGTCGATGATCATGATGGATGACCCCGAGCACAGCCGGCTGCGCAAGATCGTTGCGCGTGGCTTCACGCCCCGCGCGGTCGAGCGACTGCGCGCCGATCTTGCCGAACGTGCGCGTCGAATCGCCAGCCAGGCTGCGGCAGAGGGGTCGGGCGACTTTGTCCGCCAGGTGGCCTGCGAGTTGCCGCTGCAGGCCATCGCCGGCCTGCTCGGCGTGCCACCGGAGGACTACGACAAG
Organism: uncultured Actinomycetota bacterium; assembly: GCA_963784665.1. GTDB lineage: Bacteria > Actinomycetota > Actinomycetes > Mycobacteriales > Mycobacteriaceae > Mycobacterium. The sequence continues at coordinate 261,611 of CAWASA010000004.1, read as the reverse complement.
CTCTTCGACTGGTCCAACAAGATGATCGGCAGCGACGACCCCGAATTCGCCGACTACGATTCGCTGGCCTCGGCGGGCGAATTGATGTGGTACGCCATGCAATTGGCGGCCCGCAAGTCCGAAGAACCGGGGGATGACATCGTCACGACGTTGATCCAGGCCGACGCCGACGGCCAACGGCTGTCGGAGGCTGAGTTCGGGATGTTCGTGGTCACGCTGGCCGTGGCCGGCAACGAGACCACCCGCAATTCGATCACGCAGGGGATGATGGCCTTCACCGACCACCCGGATCAGTGGGAGCTGTTCAAGTCGCAGCGGCCCAAGACCGCCGCGGACGAGATCATCCGTTGGGCCACCCCGATTACGGCATTTCAGCGCACCGCGTGCAAGGACACCGAGCTCGGCGGTGTGCGGATCAAGAAGGGCCAGCGGGTGGTGATGTTCTACCGGTCCGCCAACTTCGACGAAGAGGTCTTCGACGACCCGTTCACCTTCAACATCTTGCGCAGCCCCAACCCGCACGTCGGATTCGGCGGCACCGGAGCGCATTACTGCATTGGCGCCAACCTGGCGCGCATGACGATCGACCTGATGTTCAATGCGATCGCCGACCACATGCCCGACCTGACGTCGGTGGGAGATCCCGAGCGGCTGCGGTCGGCCTTCATCAACGGCATCAAGCACTGGCAGGTCGACTACAACGGGACGTGTCCCCTGGCTCATTAGAGCGCATTAGGACATCGGATCTCGCGGTCACGACTCACTCGAGACGCAGCCGCCGGACGCTGATATATGCAATTATGCGCATGCATGCACTAGGGTATGGGTATACAGCAGCAGCAAGCGTCGAAAGGATGTGGTGAAACGTGTTTGAATTCAGCGAATCGGTCGCGATAGCAGCACCACACTCCCAGGTGTGGAGTGTGCTCAGCGACATCGACCAGTGGTGGTTGGCGTCCAATACCGAACACGACAGCCTCGAGCATCTGGATTCGTTACCTCCCACGCAGGTCGGCGCGCGGCTGCGGGTCCGGGAAAAGATCGGCGGGATACCCGGGGTCGCCGAGGGCACGATCACAGCCGTAGACCCCGGCGCAGCGGTCACCTGGGAAGCAGATGCGCAGTATCGCTGGTTCGGCATCCCGCTACGGGTGGGCGAGGGCGTCACCTGGCGTGTCGAGCCGAGCGACGAGGCGACAACGCGGGTCAGCGCGCGGGTGTGGGCCACCTTCCCGCGTCACCTGGTGGGGCGCATCGCCGCCTTCGCATTCATGCACCTCCTCAACGGGGTGGAAAAGGACCGCGAACACACCAGGACCGAACTGCGCTACCTCAAAGAGGTCATCGAAAACCCGCGCACGCAGCCTGAGGCGCCCTAGTCCGGTTGCGAAAACCGGTCAAGCACAACGCAATCTGCACCGGGACCGCCACTGCAGTCGCCGTTCGCAGCCTCGATCAGCTGCGCGATGCTGCTTTCCAGTGCGCCCAGTTGCACGAGTTTCGCCTGCACGGCCGCGAGCTGGATCTCGGCCAACTCACGGGCCTCCAGGCAGGAACGGTCGCTGTCGTGCGTCAGCTCGACGAGACTTCGAACCTGCTCGACCGAGAAATCCAAGTCACGGCAGCGGCGAATGAACGTCACTCGTCGCACATCTTCGTCGTCGTAGCGACGCTGCCCACCTATCCGCCTCGGGTTTGGCAGAAGACCGATCTGTTCGTAGTAGCGGATTGTCGGCGCAGTCGTCCCGGTCGCATCGGCAACCTCGCTAATTCTGAGAGCCATACACCCATGGTCGCGCGTGCGGTCTTGACCCTCAAGCTACTTGAGGTCCGACTATGGAGTCATGCCCGCAGATTACGAACCCGCACAGGTCGCCTGCACTCTCACAGCGGCCGATCACGCCGCTCGGATCGCGTGGATCGAAGAGCTCAACGCGACGGCGCTGGACAGCTACCAGCGCGACGGCCAGCGCATGCGACTCAGGTACCATCCGGCAGTCGCCGCGAGGGCACGGGAGTTGGTTCGTCGAGAACAGGAGTGCTGCCCGTTCCTTCGTTTCACCACGCAGGAAGACCAGGACGCGTTCGTGGTGATAATCGACGCGCCAATCGAACTGGGCACTACCGCCGACGATTTCTTCGCGTCCTACATTCGACCCGGAGGGCAGCCACGATGATCGAAATCATGCGCGAGAGCGACGGGGATGTGCTGGGTCTGCGCGCGACGGGAAAACTGACCGCGAGCGATTACCACGATGTGCTGGCGCCTGCGGTGCGAACTTTGCTCGACCGTTTCGACAGGTTGAAGGTGCTGTTTCTGCTCGATGAGCCGTTCGGTGGATGGAGCCTGCACGCGGCGTGGGTCAACACGGTCTTCGATGTCAAGCACCGCAGAGACTTTGAGAAGGTCGCGGTTGTCGGGGCGCCACGATGGGAGCAATGGTGCGTCAATGTCGCCGCCGCGTTGGTGATGAGCGGTGAGCTGCGGACGTTCGACCGCGAGCGACTGGACGCCGCATGGCAGTGGGTGCGAGCCTAGACACCACCATGAGGATCGCAATCAGCGGTGCCGGCGTAGCAGGAGCGGCCCTCGCCCACTGGCTCCACCGCACTGGCCACACCCCGACGGTGATCGAGCAGGCACCGAAATTCCGCACCGGTGGCTACGTGATCGACTTCTGGGGCGTCGGCTACCAAGTGGCCAAGCGCATGGGCATCGAGGATCAAATCTCCGCCGCCGGCTACCAGATTGAACACCTGCGCTCCGTCGGCCCCAACGGCGAAGTCAAAGCCGACGTGGACGTCGACGTTTTTCGCCGCGTGCTCGGCGAAGATTTCACCAGCCTGCCACGCGGTGACCTGGCCGCCGCGATCTACACCACCATCGAAGACAAAGTTGAGACGATCTTCGGCGACAGCATCGCCGCCGTCGACGAACACAACGATGGCGTCCGCCTGACCTTCGAAAAAAGCGAACCGCGCGATTTCGACCTCGTCATCGGCGCGGACGGATTGCACTCCAACGTGCGTCGTCTCGTCTTCGGGCCGGAGGAAGACTACGAGCATTACCTCGGCTGCAAGGTCGCGGCCTTCGTGGTCGACGGCTACCGGCCGCGTGACGACCTGAGCTACGTCCTTTACAACACCCTCGGCGGACAGGTGGGGCGTTTCGCGCTGCGCGGCGATAGCACCATGTTCTTGTTCATCTTTCGCGCCGAGCACGACAGCGCCGGTGCGGCACCAAAAGATCAGTTGCGCACCCAGTTCGGCAATGCCGGCTGGGAATGCCGGGACATCCTGGCGACGCTCGACGATGTCGACGACCTGTACTTCGATGTCGTCAGCCAGGTCCGGATGGACCGCTGGTCCCGCGGCCGAGTGCTGCTGATCGGCGATGCGGCAGGATGCATCTCACTGCTCGGCGGCGAGGGCACCGGCCTGGCGATCGCCGAGGCCTACGTGCTGGCCGGGGAGCTCGCGCGCGCGGGCGCCGACTACCGCCGCGCCTTCGATGCGTACGAGGCGCGCCTGCGTCCCTTCATCAAGAGCAAGCAAGCCAGTGCGGCGAGAAACATCGGGTTTTTCGCCACGCGGACCCGATTCGGCCTGTGGTTCCGCGACCTGGCGATGCGCATGATGAAATTCGGGCCGCTCGCGAGGCTTTTCGCGGGCAGTGTGCGCGACGACTTCCAGTTGCCGGACTACGGCATATAGCTAACTGGTGCTCGGCGCCGGCGTTCCTTGAGCGGCGGGGCACTCAGGCTTCTGCGCTGGCGCTTTTGTCGCCGGCGGGACGTCCCTGATCGCCCGAACATTAATGCGCGCGCCGCGGTGCGGAACCAGGATGACGTGCTTGAGCCTCTGACGTTCATCGGTGGCGGTGGTGGTGCTCAACTCGACCCGGCACAGGATCTCGCGCAACACCACGCGCATTTCGACCATGGCGAAGCCGGCGCCGAGGCAGCGACGGTTGCCGCCGCCGAACGGGAACCACGTGGTCGGGCTCAGGGTGGCACCCAGCATCCGATCCGGGTCGAGTCGGTCCGGATCCGGATACAGCGCGGCGCTGGCGTGCACCAGCCCCATTCCGGGCGCCACCATGACTCCGGCCGGCAGCCGATAGCCGGCCACGTCGACCGACTCGGTGAGCACCCGGCCCACGTCGAACACCACCGGACGGATCCGCAACGTCTCCTTCGTCAGCGCATCGAGATACTCGTCGCCGGCCGGGTCGCCCGCCGCGCTGGTTTCGGCCGCCTGCACCGCCTTGGCCAACACGGCCGGGTGACGGGTCAGACGTTCCAACGCCCAGGACAGCCCCGTGGCGGTGGTGTCGTGGCCGGCCACCAGCAGCGTCATCAACTGGTCACGCAGTTCGCGGTCGGTCATGGTGCGCCCGTCCTGGTCGCAAGCGCGGACCAGCATGGACAGCACGTCGGTGCGCGCGGCCAGGTTGGGGTCGGCGCGACGGTCGGCGATCTCTGCGTAGAGCAGGTCGTCGGCTGCTGTGATTCGACGGTGCAGCCCTTGCCACGGGCGGCGGCGCAGCAGGTCCGGCTTAGCCAGTGCCAACGTCGCCCACGGGCCGACGTTGAGTAACCGCGGCATGACCTTACGCAGCGCTGCCAGCCGGGCCGGGTCGGTAGCGCCGATAACCGTCCGCAAAATCACCTCGAGCGTGATCTCGGACATTTTGGGCGCCGCCGCGAAGCTTTTGCCCACCGGCCACCCGGCGATGTTCACCGCCGCGATCTCGGCCATCAGCCCGGCCTGGCGCGCGACGGCGTCGCGATGGAATGGCGCCAGCATCAGACGGCGCCGATCCCGGTGCACGTCTTCGTCGATCAGCAGTAGCGAGCTGGCCCCGAGCAAACCACTCAATATTGAATTCGCTTCGCCCGCATGAAATATGCGGGGATCGCCGGCGAACACCGTCTTGATGTCGGCGGGATCCGCCAGATACACCAGCGTGCCGATTGACGCGACCCGCAACGCGAAGACACTGCCATAACGACGCTCACAGGCGGCCACGAAGCGCGATCCGTGGCCCACCATCAACGCGGCCTGCAGCACCCTGGGAAGTCGAGGTCCAGGTGGAAGCGCGCCAGGCGTGGTTTTGCGCATCGACACAATTCTACGACCGGCGCCGAAAGCTGAGACGGGCGTAGGGTAAAGGGATCGGGGTTTTTCGTACGCAACCGGCTTGGGTCGCGTCGTCCCCGATTCGGATGATTGGCCGGCTCGTGGTCAAGAACGGGAGCGTCGCGATGACGCCTGAACAGGCCCGCAAGCGCCTCGGCCCGGAACACAACGCCGCGAAAGAAGTTGCCGGGGTGGCGCGCTGATGCTAACTCGCTTGTCTGGGGTCGATTCGGTTTCGCTGCATGCCCAGACGTCCACGGCGCCCGCGCACACCATTGCGCTGATCGTCATCGAGGCGTCCGATCAGCTCAGTCACGAGCGGCTCCACGAGCTAGTGGCCTCGTCGCTTCCAAAGCTGGTGCGCTTCCGCAGCCGCCTGGTGGGTAAAGCACTAGGTCTGGGTCGGCCCGTATGGGCGGAAATCGATGATTACGATCCGACTCCGCAGATTCATCGCGCGGCAGTTCACGCTCCCGGCGGCCGGCGCGAATTTGCCGCGTTGATCGCCCAGTTGAGCGCTGCACCGCCAGGTGAACATCAACTGCTCTGGGAAGCGTGGAGTATCGAGGGTCTGGCCGGCGGGCGTTGGGCCTTGGCAATCAAGATGTCACCGGTCTTGAGTGAGCAGGGCAACGGCGCGGGCTCTATCTGGTCGCGTCTGCTGACTAGTCGACCGCAAGACACCCGGCCAGACAATCTGCCAGCCGAGCCAGGGCCCGGCTCAGCGCCTTCCATCGGCGAACTCGTCACCGACGTGGTGGCCGAGATCTTCGAGTTCCAAGTTACTGGCATGTGGCTGATCGCTGCGACAGCGGCTCGTGCGTTGCAGGCCTTGCAGCGTCGCCTGCGCGGCGCAGAAGATACCGAGCCAATCACGGCAGCGATGCCGTCGATGAGCGGACCGGTGCCGCACAACGTGTTCCAGGCACCGCTGACCACGCGACGGGCGGTGGCCTTCACCTCGATTCCGCTGAGCGAGGTGGAAAAGGTCAGCCAGGCGTTCGGCGGCAGCACCGCCAATGTCTTCCTGGCGGCCTGCACCCTTTCCCTGCGCGCTTGGCTGCGGCGCTACGACTCGATACCCGAGGATCCGTTGCTGATGCAGGTGCCACTTTCGTTGTCTGCCAGTGATCCAGCAGTAGGTGGAAAGTCGTTGACTGCCGGGCCGGTTCGCCTCCCAGTGCAGCTCAACGACCCGGTACAGGTCCTCAGCAACCTCCATACCGCGACCGAAAGACTGACTATCGCCCGCAGAGACGATGCCGAAACAGCATATTCGGTAGTCGATTTCGCGGCCTTTGCGTCGTTGATTCCACCGTCGGTCACCCAAACCTGTACGCAGTTGTACAAGAGACTTGCGCTGGGCCGATGGCGTGCACCGAGCTGCCACGGCAGTGTGTCTTACATATCCGGGAGCACCGCGCCGGCGTACTGTGTCGGCGCCGAGGTCGTCGCGATGCACACCGCCGCGCCGGTGCTAGAAGGCCGCGGGTTGAAAATCACGGTCACTTCGCACAACGAAGTGATGGATCTGTGTGTGTGCGTGTGCCCCGACAACGTGCCCGGGGTCGACGACATCGCCACGGGTATTGCCGAATCGATCGATCTTCTGGTAGCGGCCGCGCAAGCATCACCCCGCGGCCACGGACGGTCGATCGTCAGCGAGATGGCATCGCACGTCGAAAAGCGTTCGCACGTCCTGCGTTATTAGCGGCGGCCGAGTTTATGCGCGTCGCCGTGCAGCGCTAGTGATCGCCGTTTCTACACGCTGCCAACGCTATTCGCCCGTCGCCGTGCCGGCACGGGCCTGCATATCTGGCGTCCTCGCGAGTAAACCGTCAATCGTCGTGGCATCATCTCGCGTCGCCGCTGCCATCATTGCTTCGTGCGCATGGTTTGAATCGGTCTGAGGAGGTACTAGCAGCAGGACGACTTTGTTTCGGCTCGCACCGAGTAATTCGATCGTGTTGACCGGCTGTCGGTAGTAGCCGGCGAGTCGCACCAGGTTTCGGTCGGTCGGCAGTTTCCTCGGGGCTTTCGCCCATTCGGCGAGGTTGTAGCTCACCTGATCAATCGGGCCGAGTCGTACCGATAGCACCGCCAGGAGATCCGGCAGCTCCGTCGGAAGGTCGTCGCTGTAGGGCCACCATGCCCCATCGACATACCCCGTGGCGGTGGGTGCCTTGGGCTTCAGGCGAAGGCGCGGTGTGTTTTCCGGTGGTCTTTGTTTCCAACCGGTGGCTGTCCTGCCCTGTTTTAGCGTCATCCGACGCTCCCATCCTGGCCGCGAACCGGCCAAAATCACTCGAATCGGCGATGACACAATCTCGAAGCGGTCGCGCGCGACATACCACCGATGCTGTGAATACTACTTGCAGTTCGTCATGGACGAGGCGGCCAATCGCAAAGCTCGCCAAACAGCGGGCGGTGGGGTCGATAGCGTAAGGACCATCGACACATCAAATGCGTTGCGGCGTTGGCCTTTTAGAACGGGAAATCAGTCGGCGCGGCGCAGAGGTCTCTCAGCGCTGCTTTGCCTTGGGCACGTCGACAGCCGACGTCGCGTGATCGGGATTGGCCCGTTTGGTGGCGCGCTTCTGTTTGAGTGTTTGAGCGGACTTCTTGCTCAGAGCTTGTCGCGGAGACTTATCGGACATCACTAGCCCCTTCGTACGGGGCCTGGTTGGCCCGGTTGTCCGATCGTACGCTTCCCGATGCGCGCCGCATCTGAACGAAGTGTGGGCTGGTAGGACGCTACCTACCAGCCCACATCTGGCGAAGAGGTCGTTAGACGGGTGTCACGTCGAGCGCCTGAGGGCCCTTGGCCCCCTGGCCGATGTCGAATTGAACCCGCTGGTTCTCCTCAAGCGACCGGAAACCGCTCCCGCGAATTTCCTTGTAGTGAACGAACACATCTTCGGTGCCGTCATCAACGGCGATGAACCCGAATCCCTTGCCGCTGTTAAACCATTTCACAGTGCCCTGTGCCATACATTTTCAACTTTCTCATCCAATAAGGATGTATCAAACATCCTGATGCAGCCTAGCACGGGAGACCAGGCGCACGGCTTTCCCGATGTCGCCGAAACAACGCGGTGCCAGATATCGCCGGCGCGCATCTTCGTGTGCCACCGCGCAGGGTGTAGCGTCGATGGGGAACCGTGTCGTACCAACAGTAATCCTCAGGCGTAATAGCGGCCGAGCGCGATGACTTGGGATCCGATTCGTTTCTCGATTACTGCACTCGCGCGGGGGTCGACTGAAAGTGAAGGAATTTCGTGTACCGCAGGGCATCATCGGCTTTTTCCCTTGCAGTGACGCCGCATTGGTTGGCTAAGGCCTACGCAGAACCCGCGCGTTACTGTTGTTCGTCTGACTGTGTCGCGCCGGGCGCGACAACACCTACATCATGAACAATGTGGCGCGTGGTCGACGCTTGGCCAGTCCGGTTCGGGTTACTTTGGCGTTCCAACTTGGCAGCGACCTTGACGGCGCGTGGTGGCCGCACACCGCCTCGTTGGCGAACGAGCTTCCCGAGCTGAGTGACGCCCTGTTCAAACGCTTAGGTCGAATCGTCGACATCAGCATCAACTGGTCGTCGTTGGAGGGCTCACCTGATCTCGACTCACTGAATCGCCCTCGAATGGCCGATTGCGGCCGACCGATCACCCAACGCATCATGACGATCACCGGCAGTAAGGCGCTGGCTACGCTCATGGTGATACCGAGTCGGACGTCCGCCACCCTGGCGGTGATGGTGTTACGTCGAGCCGCCGACCTTCACATTGCGGGGGCCGAACGGGATATTGAGCCATTCCTGACAGCCGACCACATTGTGCGAGCCGCGCGTTCTGAAAGCGCACGATGCACGCGACGTCTGCAGGAGCCGGGTCCGTGCACCATGGCACCACAGATTCAGTCCTGATAGTTATATCCAGCGGGGCAACGCTTTTCGGCTCGCCAGATCAGAAGCTCGGCTGTGGGCTGTCCATATCGCGGCGGTCGCCGGTCGCGATGAAGTCCTCGATCAGCTCGACCACCTCGGTGGGCGCCTCCACCTGTGGAAAGTGACCGATATCGGGCAGCACCGAGAGTCTGCTGTCCGTACGCGCCTCGTGCGCTGCGTAGGCGTGGTCGACGGGAATGATGCCGTCCCGCTCGCCCCAGATCGCCATGACCGGTAACTCCTCGCGCAGCCGCAGCCTGTTGAGCGCGCTGACCGCCTGCCCGCGGTAATCGACCACGGACCGCAGCGTCCGCAGGAACGATTGCCGGGTCTCCCGGTCCGACAGCGACGAGTAGGCGCTCCACAACTCGGCGCCGCGCGGCGAATGGATGCCGGCGCCTCTCAACCATGACCTGAGCTTGTTGCCGACGGTGAGCACCGGCTTCGGCGCGACGATCGGCAACACCAGCTCCGCCCCGGGCGCCGAGAGCAGCCGCAGCACCAGTCCGACGTCGGGACCGAGGCCGCCGCTGCTGACGAGGATCAACCGCTTGGCGTAGTCGGGGTGCTGATAGACGAACTGCATGGCGACACCGCCGCCGAGCGAGTGACCGACCAGGGTGGCCTGCCCGACGCCGAGTTCGTCGAGGAAATCGCGAAGCCAGACCGCGAAGGCACCCAGCGAGTAGTCACCCCGGGGTTTGGCCGACTCCCCGTGGCCCAGCAGGTCCGGCGCGATCACCCGGAACTTCTTCGACAGCTGCGGTATCACCGACCGCCAGGTGTCCGAACTGCCGGCCATGCCGTGGATCAGCAGCAATACCTCCCCGTCACCTTCGTCGCGATAGGCAACCCGATCGCCGTGCAGCTCCAGAAACTTCAACTCGTTCATAAAACGGGTGTACCCCCTCTAGTCCCGCTCACGCCACGCTGAGGACAATCGTGACGGAAAACGCTACTCCCGGGGGCCTGTCAAGTTCCGCACGACCGTCGCGACCCAAGCGGCGGGCGACTCAGCGATGATTTAGTGCATGACCGAACCAGTTGCGCCCCGCGTGGCCGTCTACCTCGACTTCGACAACATCGTGATCTCGCGGTACGACCAGGTAAATGGACGCAACTCATTCCAGCGGGACAAAGCCAAGGCGCTCGAGCAGTATCCCGAGCGGCGGACCCGGGCCACGGTCGACGTCGGCGCGATCCTCGACTTCGCGTCGTCGTTCGGGACTCTGGTGCTCACCCGCGCCTACGCGGACTGGTCGGCAGATGTCAACGCCGGGTACCGCGGACAGCTGGTGGCCCGCGCGGTCGATCTGGTGCAACTGTTCCCCGCGGCGGCCTACGGCAAGAACGGCGCCGATATCCGGCTGGCCGTCGACGCGGTCGAGGACATGTTCCGGCTGCCCGACCTGACCCATGTGGTGATTGTGGCCGGCGACTCCGACTACATCCCGCTGGCCCAGCGCTGTAAGAGGCTCGGCCGGTACGTGGTGGGCATCGGGGTGGCCGGCGCGTCGAGCCGGGCGCTGGCGGCGGCCTGCGACGATTTCGTCATCTACGACGCGCTGCCGGGGGTTCCGGTGCTCGAGCCGGCGCCGTCGGACGCCGACACCGAGGCCGCCCCGCCCAAACACCGGACCGGGCGCGCCAAGGCGACCGAGGCCGAGGAGCCTGAGCCGCCCGACCCGCAGTCCGCCGCCACTGCGCTGCTGACGCGCGCGCTGCAGATCGGCCTGGAGAAAGACGACGTCGACTGGCTGCACAACTCCGCGGTGAAGGCACAGATGAAACGGATGGACCCGTCGTTCAGCGAGAAGTCTTTGGGATGCCGGTCATTCAGCGATTTCCTGCGTTCCCGGTCCGATGTCGTTGAGTTGGATGAGACTTCGACGACGCGGATGGTGCGGCTGCGGCTGCAAAAGTGAGTGTTGCGAGCTGTTCGAGGTCTTCGGGTCGCCAGCCCTCCTCGATGAGCGATTCGATCTCGTTGTCGCCGGCGTCCATCGCTTCATCGGTTACGCATGAAACGAACTTAACGTCCGGCCGACGACGGCGCGGCCAAATGTGCACCATGTAGCACATAGAGTCGATAGGTGTGCGCAAGCTTCGGCAGAATGCCAGCCACTACTTGTCGCGGGTGGCAGCGGGGGAGTTCATCGAGATCACAGACCGCGGGCACCCCGTCGCCCGACTAGTGCCGATAACCGATGATCCGTGGCAGGACTTGATCAACGCCGGTGAAGTGGTGCCTGGGACCGGCCAGGCTAACCTACGCCAGCTCAAACCACGCCAGTATGGCTTCAGCGGTTCGGCGGCCCTTGAGCGCCTACGTTCCGACGAACGTTAGCAACGTGAGGCTCTATCTCGACACCTCAGCGTTGGTGAAACTGATTGTCGCAAAAGCCGAATCGGACGCGTTGAGCGAGTATCTGCGATGCTTCGCTGAAGACTTTCTATTTACCGCAGCACTGACCAGAACAGAGCTCGTGCACGCGGTCGCAGACGGTGGGCAGCCCGCGGTCACCGAAGCCCGAATCCTGCTGGACAGCATCGACACCGTGGTGCTGAGCCGCGCTCTTCTTGATGACGCCGGCATGCTTCCGCCCCCGCGCCTACGTACCCTTGACGCTATCCACCTTGCGGCCGCCCAGCGTGCGGGGCGATCGCTACGGGCCGTCATCACCTACGACTCCCGAATGACTGAGGCAGCAACCCTTCTCGGGATCCCGACTGTCAGCCCGGCGTGAGGAAGGCGGGTTCCCAGGGCGAAATGGGTGTGACCCGTCCCGAAGGCCAACAGACGCAACGAGCCGGCCGAATCGGTGCCGCGCTCAGCCGAGTATCGGGAAGCGGCGCGCAGCGGCGAGTTCGTCGAGCCCCCTTTGCATCATGGGACGCACGTATGCGTCGACCGCGGCGGCGTCGGGATTCTCACCGAACTGCACGGCGAGGTCGATCGGCGGCAGCACCTGGGCGATGATCTTGGTAGGCAGCGGCATGTTGACCGGCAGCACGATGCTCAGCCCGAACGGGAAACCGAAAGTGATAGGCAGAATCCTGCTCCGGGTTAGCTTGTACGACAGTTTTCTCATCCGAAGGGCGCGCAACAGCCAGGCGCCCCGTGACAGGTAAAGCTGGTTTTCCTGCCCGCCGATGGACACCGCCGGAACGATCGGAACCCGGGTGTCGATGGCTACCCGGGCGTATCCGGTGTGGCCGCCGAAGTCGATGACGTTCTCAGTAAGGGTCGGCCGGTAGACGTCGTAGTAACCGCCCGGGAAGTCGAGGACCACGCCGCCGGCGTGCAGGGCCTTCGCGGCGTGTTCGGGGGTGGCGTGGATGGCGCCTAGCCGTCGCAACAACTCGGCGGCCGGGCCGTGGAACAGGACATCGTGCGCGAGGGTGTAGAGCGGCCGGTCGTAGCCGAACTTGTCGTAGAAGTCGACAGCGAACACAAGGACATCCACCTGCATCATGCCGCCGGAGTGATTCGACACCACCAGCGCCCCGCCGGGCGGCAACAAGTCCAAGCCGTGCACTTCCGACCGGAAATACCGTTTGACAATCGGCCGGACCATCCCGATCACGGCCTTGGTCAGGCCCGGGTCCCATTCCGCGATTTCCGCATCGTCGATGTCGGTGTCGCTCACGGCTATCCTCTGTCCGGGCGGCTTGCGCCATATCCGATGTTACTGAGCAACGATCGGCTCGGGGTGCGAAACGGTCTGCCGGTTTCATCGGTGTGGGCCACAGCGGCTGGGTCAACCGGGTAATTGTTTCGACACCACGTCTCCGCAACCAGATTTACCTCGCCGCGCCAAACTCATCGGCTTCTTCGCGTTCGGGCCACCATCGGGGCGGCATTCAACATCACCCTGATCTCCCACGGAGACTCCTGCAGTATCGGGATCAACATCGACACGGGTGCGGCACCGGATTACGATCTGCTGCTCATATACCTGCGGGAGCCGTCGACGAGATCATCGCCCTCGGCGACGATTCCGGGTCACCGACACCAGGCTGACTGAGACCCGATTCGTGCCCAACCCTATCCGGCGAAGTGGAGGTTAGATGCAGAACATCGAACAGACGGGCGCCTCGGCTGCGGCAGCAGACGAGGGCGACCGCGGAGGACGTGGCGTCCCCGACCGGCGGCGCAGTAGTACCGGTTCCCTGTCGCAGGTGCTGAGGCCGTTCGCCAGAACCGGCGGGTTCTACGCGCGGTCCTGGGGCAGGTATCTCGATCGTGAGTCCGACGAGCTTCCGGTGGCCCGACCCACCCTTGCGCTTGCGACGCAAGCGTTCCTCGACGAGATTGTGCTCGTGGGGCTCCGGTCGGTGCGGCCGGTCAGCTCAGACCCGGATGCGGTTGCGCGAGTGCAACATAACGTGATCGCCGCTCTCGAGCTGTATGGGCAGAAGGGGTGGCTGGAGAACCCTGAAGGGTTCTTCGCGACGCCCCCGCCGCTGACCGACGTCACCGTCAGGCCCGTGCAAAGCCGGGGCCGCAACTACCAGCGCATGTCCTTCGACAGCAGGTACGAGCCGCATGCCGACGAACCGGGCCGGGAACGGTGGCTGGGCTACACCGCCAACGACCGGGTGTACGCGTTGATGCTGCGACACCGCGAGCCAAGGCCGTGGCTGGTGTGTGTGCACGGCGCGCAGATGGGCCGGGCCGCCCTCGACCTCACCTTGTTTAGGGCCTGGCAGCTGCACGAAGATCTCGGCCTGAACGTCGTGCTTCCCGTCCTTCCCATGCACGGCCCTCGTGCGCGCGGGCTTCCGAAGGGCGCAGTGTTCCCTGGTGGGAACCTGCTCGACAACGTGCATGCTGCGGCTCAGGCGGTGTGGGACATTCGGCGCCTGCTGTCCTGGATCCGGTCGCAGGAGCCTGATTCGAAGATCGGGTTGAACGGCATGTCCCTCGGGGGTTACATCGCGTCGCTGGTCGCCAGCCTCGACGATGGCCTCACCTGTGCGATTCTCGGTGTCCCGGTCGTCGATCTAGTCGAACTGCTCGGCCGCCACGCCGGCCTCAGCCACAACGATCCGCGCCGTCAAGTACTGACGTTGGCGAAGCCGATCGGTCGGATGATCTCGCCGCTTGCGCTCACTCCCCGGGTGCCGATGCAGGGCCGCTTCATCTACGCAGGCGTCGCCGACAGGCTCGTGCACCCACGCGAGCAGGTCAGCAGGCTGTGGGAACACTGGGGCAGACCCGAGATCGTCTGGTACCAAGGCGGCCACACCGGGTTCTTCCGGTCGCGGTCGGTGCAGCGGTTCGTCCAGGACGCGCTGGTGCAGTCGGGGCTTGTGGAGGCGGCGCGGATACAGCGCACACGCTGATGGGGCCGCGGATTGTGACAATCCGTGACAAAGTGGCCGCGACTGATTCAATGCCAGTGTCGCGCACAGCGTTTGTGCAGCTCACAGCATGTTTCCCGGACGATTGACCCGCAGCGTGCCAGATACGTGCCAAACAGGCGTGAGACGGTCTTTGGTGCGGCTACCCCCGCGCTTCGACCATTGGTGCACGGCCACGGACACACATGGAAAACGGCCCAGAATCGGCCCATTGGCGTACGAATTGGCGTACGGGGAACAAGGGCAGCCAGCGGGCATACGCAGCTAACACCTACGCTCTGATCATGCCGATCGCAACGGTCGTGGTCACGGTATTGCTGGCAGCGCTGTTCGGGTTCGCCAGCGCCATCAAACTCCTTGGCGTTTCGCAATCCTTGAAAACCCGCGATCACCTCGGGGTCTCGCCGGCCCGCTGGCGTGAAATTGGACTGCTCGAACTGGCGGGTGTCATTGGCGTACTGGCGGGTCTGTGGTGGGCGCCCATCGGAGTGGCCGCGGCCGTCGGGCTTGCCCTGGTAGCGATCGGCGCGATCACCTTTCATATCCGCGCCTCAGACCGTGTCACCGACACCGCGCCCGCCCTGATCGGCGTTGCGCTAGCGGCCGCCACCGCGATACTCCAAGCGGTCTAGTGTCGCCGGCGTGGCAGCGTAGTCGCTGAGGGGGTTGCGATTGCCCAACAGTAGCTTCGGTCAACCATGTCCGTGAGCTCACGGTCAGGTCGGACAACCCGATTATTATCCGCTAGTGAAACCGCAATAGGAGGACGGCGTAGACGGCGGTGCATACGCTGACGACCGTGGGCCAAGAACTGATACGACCGAGACGCTCGGGGCCCAGCTGGCTCACCCCCAACGTTCGGGTGCTCTCAGCAGTGTCGTTCCTGCAGGACACCGCCAGTGAACTGTTGTATCCGCTGCTGCCGATCTACCTCACAGCCGTGCTGGG
Source organism: uncultured Actinomycetota bacterium (assembly GCA_963784665.1). Lineage (GTDB taxonomy): Bacteria > Actinomycetota > Actinomycetes > Mycobacteriales > Mycobacteriaceae > Mycobacterium. The sequence continues at coordinate 246,208 of CAWASA010000004.1, read as the reverse complement.
TGCGCCACCGTCTGTGGTGGGAGCCGTCGAGGGCGCGGCCGAGGGTGCGGCCTCGCTGACAAAACTCGCGGCGGGCCCGCTGGGCGACAGGTTTGCGCGACGCCCACTGATCACCGCCGGCTACGGAATGGCGGCGCTCGGCAAGGTAATCATCGCGGTGGCCGGGGCGTGGCCCGGTGTGCTCGCGGGTCGCGTCGTCGATCGGCTCGGCAAAGGCATCCGCGGCGCGCCGCGGGACGCGCTGCTGGTCGACGAGGTCGATGAGGCGGTGCGCGGCCGGGTGTTCGGCTTCCACCGCACGATGGACACCTTGGGCGCCGTCGTCGGTCCACTGCTCGGGCTGGTGGGCTACGAGCTGCTCGACCACCAGATCGCGCCGCTGCTGTATGTCGCGATCGTGCCCGCCGTCCTCAGCGTGGCACTCATCTTTTTCGTGCGGGAGCGCAGCCGTCCCGTCCCTCGAGCGCAGCGGCAGTCCATGTGGGCCGGCGTGCGCACATTGCCGCGGCCGTACTGGCGGGTGACCGCACTCCTCATGGGCTTCAGTGTGGTGAACTTTCCCGACGCCCTGCTGTTGTTGCGGCTCAACGAGATTGGCTTCTCGGTGGTGGAGGTGATTCTGGCCTACGTCGGATACAACGCGGTGTACGCCCTGGCCAGCTACCCGGCCGGATCGCTCGCCGACCGCGTCGGCAGACCGGCTTTATTCGGCTTCGGTCTGACCTTCTTCGCAATCGGCTATATCGGGCTGGGACTGACCACCGACACTGTGACGGCATGGCTGTTGATCGGCGCTTACGGACTATTCACCGGGTGCACCGACGGCGTCGGGAAGGCCTGGATCTCGGGGCTCGTCGGCCAGGAGCATCAGGCCAGCGCGCAGGGCGTCTTCCAGGGCGGCACCGGCCTGGCGGTACTGGTCGCGGGGTTGTGGGCGGGCTTCCTGTGGGGTTCGAACGGCCAATTGCCACTGCTCATTTCGGGAATCACCGGCGGTGTGTTCGCGGTCGTTCTGGTCGGCGGCCAGCTGGTCCGGGGAATGAGACACAAGTAGACGTCAGCGCCGGGCGCCGGTGCGCGGGGCCACAACGCAATTACGGCCCTGCTGGTCGACCGACGTCCCCACCGGAATCCGCTCCGGTGCTGCCGCGCGCCAGGGTGCGGCCGCGGAAGAAGCCCGGGGCCATCGCCCACCAGACCACCATCAGGATCAATCCGAGCACCAGCGCGCCGATACCGACCGCCGCGACGGCGCCGAACCCGAGGATCGTGATGTTGTTGCCGTCGTCGTCGGTCAGCCACCCGGGCTTGGCGTACTGGATGAGCCCGTAGATGAAAACGATCAGCAAGGCCACGCCGCCCAGCAACGGGACCACGCCGCGTATCACAAAGTCCCGCACCGACCCGGTAAGGGTCTTGCGGTAGTACCACGCACACGCAAACCCGGTAAGCCCGTAATAGAACGCGATCATCAACCCGACCGATCCGATCAGCGCGGCCAGCAGGTTCTCGCTGATGAGCGTGACCAGGACGTAGAAAAGGATGGACACTACGCCGACGGCGATAGTCGATGTGGTCGGCGTGAGGTAGCGACGGTGGACCTTCGCGAACGAGTCAGGCAGCGCCTTGTACACCCCCATCGACAGGGTGGTGCGCGCGGTTTGCAAGATCGTCGTCTGCGTCGACGCGGACACAGACGTCAGGATCGACGCCGCCAGAAACAGCAGTCCAATCTTCCCGAAGACGCTGTTGCCGAACAATTCCGGACCGATGGATGCGAAGATATCTTTCGAGTTGTGCGGGTTGCCCAGCCCGATGCCCTCCGTCCCGACACCGGCGAACGCGACGGCCGACACGGCCACCAGGGCGTAGGTCGCCAACAGCAGGAAAGTCGAGATGACAGCGGCGCGGCCCGGCGTGCGGGCGGGGTCGTCGGACTCCTCGTTGCATGCCACAGCGGTGTCCCAGCCCCAGTACATGAAGATGGCCATGAGAACTGCTGGGGCGATGATCGTCTCGAAATCAAGACCGCCCGGCCAGAACCAGGACAGCGACGGATGCAGTGAATAGGCCTGGGCGTCACCGGTATACATCTTGACCAGCGCGACCACTGAAAACACAATCAGCACCACGATTTGAATCGACAGCAGAGCGTACAGCAGTATGGCCGAGACCTCGATGCCGCGATAACAGACGTAGGTCATCACCACAATCCAGAAGACGCCCGCGACCATCGACCAGAACCTGCTGTTGGCCAGGTCCGCAACCGAATGCCAGCCCAGGTCGCCGACGAACCTGAACGAGTACGCCCCGGCGATCTCGACTAGGTTGGCCATAACAATCACTTGCGCGGCTATGACGCCCCAGCCGCCGAGCCATCCGACGATGGGTCCAAATGCCCGTGATGCCCACTTGAACGTGGTGCCGCAGTCCGGTTCGGCCTCGTTCAGTTCCCGGTAGGCGATGGCGATCAAGTACACCGGGATGAATGAAATGAGAACGACGGCCGGGGCTTTGACGCCGGAGAGCTGCCCGCCGCCACTGGCCACGATGAGACCCAATGTGGCGGCAAGGCTGTAGGACGGCGCCATGGACGCCAAGCCGACCACGACGCTGGAGAGCAGGCCCAGTGCGCCGCCCCTGAGGCCTTTGCTCTTGACGGTCGTCGCCGCAGCCTCGCTGTCCGGACCGGTCGTAATCTCACCTTTGCTCATCGCACCGCTCTGCTTGACCGCCTGAAACCCGCGGTGACGAGACTACGGTTCGACGCGCATGTGCACGCCCCCGAACAGAAACTGTTTTCAGCCAGGTAACACAGGCGAAGGAATCGGTTTCCGCTCGCACAACTATCGGAGGATCAACACGCAGCCGCGTGCGCTGCGGTACAGCAGATCCTCATCGCGCGCAGTCGGCACCCGTGTGTATCGTTGGCGGACATTTACGAGGCTGCAACCATTCCCGACGACGTCGTCGCGGCACCGCTACCCCCAGAGGCGACGATCAACCGAGCAATTTGCAAGACACCGCGTTAGTCTGAAAATCGCTGTGCCCTAAATCGAATATCTCGTTCAGACTGATGGCCCCCGGCGAGGCATCATGATAGGTGGGCACCGCCGGATGTGCTTCCGTCCGGCGGGTTTGGGCCCGCGGTTTGACTGAATCTAAGGTCCTCGCAATTGGAAGTTGGCGGGAGAAAGTGTGGTTATCCCTCGTACAACGAAGCGACACCGCGCAGGCACAGAACCTTGGCTGCGAAGACGGATTTGGCCGCTACCCGGTGACCTATTGCCCTTATCGTTCGGTCAACCCTGTTGGACGATTACCCGTAGCGGGCCGGGACCGATCGTCAGACCAACTCGACGACGGCTGCAGCGGAAACGAGGACGCGGTGGACGCCGGAACAGACGTCAGCCCGATTGGGCCGCCGCAGTTGATCGCAGTCGGGTTCAAACCAACGGTCGATTTCGTCAGCACCATCATTGAGGAGATCGACAAGCTACAAGGACATGGCGTGCTTCGCCTGCTCGACGTGCTCGTGCTGACGATGGACGATGGTGGATCACTGACGCGCGTGGAGATCGCGGACGAGGACTTCGGTGAGCTGCTGATCGCTGGCGCCGAAATCGACACCTTCGATGTGTTCGCCATGTTCGAGGGCCGTGGCGTCGAGGTGCTGCAGAGCGTGCGAGCCCAGGCTCTGGCAGAGTCGCTTGTCCCGGGTTCGGGCCTGGCCCTGATCCTGGTGGAGCATCGATGGGCGAGGCCGCTGTTCGATTCGATCGCGGATCTGGGCGGCGTCGTGTTCAGCGAAGGCTTCATCGGAGAACGAACCGAGGAGCTTGTCAGCGCGCAACTTGCTGCCGCGGAGGACACCGCCCGCGTGATCGACGAAGCCTACGCCGCGCAAGCCCAGGCGGTGGCGGCCTCTGCCGCGACGATCCATGCCGCGCAACGGGAGGCGGCCGAGGCGGTGGCGGCTTCTGTTGCGACGATCGATGCCGCACACCGGAAGGCAGACGAGGCGGCGGTGGCGGCCTCCGTCCATGCGGTCGAACTGGAAGTCCTCCGTTACTTGCCGACGAAGATGACCTTCGCGCTGATAGCCGACAAGCTTGGGATCTCCCGCTCCGCCGCCAAAGAACGCGCCGAACGTGCATACAAGAAGTTGGGCGTGCACAATCGCGCCGATGCCGTCGCCCGTGCTCGCGAACTCGGGTTGATCAAACACGTGGCCTGACGGCCGCAAACCGCAGTTTGCTGGCGGACCCTGATGGGGTTCAGGCGGTGACGCCAGAGGTGGCCGCGAGTAGCCCAGTCGAAGGCGGCGGAGAAGCCGTCGACGATCGTCTCGTGGTCGGGCACGAGCGTCTTGTCGCACGCGATGCCCACGATCACCGTGCCGTTGTAGCTGTAGATCGTGAAGCTCATAGGCTGGTTGCCCGACACGCGGCCCAGCCAACAATCGCCTCCACCTTGCTGCCGGCCAGGTACACCTGCATCGGCGGACCGGGCACAATTCGTGAGCGGCTTGATCCGGTCCATCCGCCGCTTGACCACGGCCAGCACCCGGAGGGCATCAGGCTGATCCGTCGGCAGCTCGAGCTAAACGAGGGCGAACTCGTTGCCGACGCCACGTCCATCGCACGGCTGAACGGGTCGCTCAGCGTCGTCCCGATGAACGACACCGCGCTCTGCGCCGTCTCCGTCGCCTGCCCCGCCGCCCTGGCGGCTCCCGACCGCACCCGGTCCGCCATCGGCTTGCCCGGCGGGTGGGGATGCGCCGCATGCTGCTCGATGCCAGGGCCAGGGACGGGACCGCCCTCGGGCGACGCGTCGAAAAGGCGCATCGTCAACTCGACTATGCGCATGCCGTCGGCGATGGCGTGGTGCGTCCGCAGGATCGTCGCGCTACCGCCCCGGTAGCGGTTGACTCAGATGGCCTGCCACAGCGGCCGGCCGCGATCGAGCATCTCGGTGCGGTGACTCGCCACGAGCGCCTGCAGCTCACGGGGGTCGTCGGGGTACTTCAGGTCGACGAGCGTGACGTGTTCGCAGAAGTCGAAGTCGTCATCGACCTTCCAACACCACTAGTCGTCGCGGTCTTTGACCGCGCGGCTGCGGAACACCGGGTAACGGGAACTAAGTCGGTCCTCCATGACCTCGCGCACCCGGCTCCAGTCGAGCGGGTCTGCGGTCCAAGCCACCGAATCGACGACCATCAGGTTGTTGGGGCGGTCCATTCTCCAGCCACAGCGCGTCCTTGACGCCGAGCCGTCGTCGGTCGGCCATCTCGCACCTCCCAAAGGGACCGGAGAATTCCTGATCAGGGCGCCGACACGAGACCGGCGGCTTCTTCCAGTTCCTGTAGGGCCGGCTCCATGGCGTCGGCGAGTTCGTCGATGTCGTCGGCGATCTCTGGCGTCGTCACGAAACCGAAATCGATCGATCCGTGGTAGCTGAAACAGCTGACGTTCAATCCCACGTCGAGCATCAGCGGTCCCATGGGCACCAGCCGCTCGACGACCGCGCCCGCCAGATAGAGCGGGTACTCTTGCCCGGGAACGTTGGAGATCACAAGGTTGATCGGAGCGACGTGCCCGCCCAGGTGGCTTGCGGTGTATGCCCGGATCGCCAGCCCCAACAAGCCGGGCGGTGTCGTCTCCGTCAGCCCCACGGCTTGATGGGCGGTGAGCGCCTTGGCCATCTCCTTGGCGCCTTGGGAATTGGCGTAGATGGTCTTTAGCCGCTCGGCGGGGTCGGCGATGTCGGTGGGCAGGCTGATCGTTGTGGAGGCGATCTGGTTGCCGGCGTCTGTGTTGTCGTGGTGGGTGGATATCGGAACCTGGGCCACCAGTGGCCGCTCCGGGAGTTCTCCCCGGTCTTGCAGGTAACGGCGCATCGCCCCCGAAACCAGTGCGAGCACAACGTCGTTGAGCTTCACACCATAGGCCCGTTTGACCGCCGTCAGCCGATCCAGCGGCAGGCTGCTCGTGGCGATTCGCCGCTCGGGCGTCAGGTCGGCATTGAAACGCGTCGTGGGCGCATCAAAGAAACGCGGCGGTTTGTTGGCCAGTCCACGCACCGCCAACTGCTGAGACAGCGTTTGCTGGACGACCCGCAGCACGCGGTAGGGCGTCATGACCGCGACGTTGAACATTGCGCCGAGCGCGCGCCACTCGAATCCGGGCATGCCGGACCCCGCCGATGATGTGCCGGCCGCGACGGCGGGTGGTCGCGGTTCGGGCGTGACATCGAGCATGATCTCAGTCAACCCGGCGCCGGACACACCGTCGATCAGGGCGTGATGCATCTTGGTCAAGGTCGCGGCCCGCCCGTTCTCGACACCCTCGATGAACCACAGCTCCCACGGCGGCCTGGTGCGGTCGAGCGGGTAGGACATCAGACGGCCGACCAGCTCGTCGAGCTCGCGGCGTCCTCCGGGTGAGGGCACCGCGATCTGGCGGATGTGATAGTGGATGTCGAGTTCGGTGTCCTCGACCAACCATGGCCTGTCCAGGCCAAGCGGCGCGCCGGTCACCCGGTGGCGCAGTACCGGCAACTCTGGAAGGCGAGCTGCGAGAAGATCTCTGACCGCATCGAAGCTGAAGTTCGGCACCTCGGAGGGGTCACAAATTGTCAGTGCCCCAATGTGTAGTGGGCACTCGTGAGTATCAGCGAACCAGAACGCCGCATCGAGACTAGACAGCCGCTTCATGGCGACAGCGTAGAGCGACCCGCACACACCAACGTGAAAACACGACAATCCGCCACAGGTCTATCGTGGTTTGCCGACAGTGACCAGCTGGTCGCTGCTGATGCGGGTGCGGGCACCGTGGTATTCATCGAGGGGACGAGGTTCAGTTGCGATTGGACAAGTTGATGACGTCCGGCCCGGGTGTCTCGGCGTAGAGCTTGTCGATCTCCGCGGCGTACTTCTCGGCTATGGGCCTGCGTTTGAGTTTCATCGTCGGGGTCAGTTCGTCTCCGCCTGGCTCCCAAGGGGTGCCGACGATGAGGAATCGCTTGATCTGCTCGACGCGGGATAGTTTGGCGTTTCCCTCGAGGACAGCGGCGGTGAGCATTTCGCGCGCCTCGCGATGTTGGGCGAAAGCGGCCGCCGACGTGTCGGCCATGCCGAGCGCTGCGGCCTGCGCCGCGGCGGCATCCCGCTCGAGGACGATCAACGCCGTCACGTACGGCCGTGCATCACCGAAGGCCACCACCTGGTCGATGACAGGGGACGCGGCTTGGATCGCCATCTCGATGTTGGTGGGGGAGAGATTCTTGCCGGATTCGTTGACGAGCAACTCCTTCTTCCGGTCGACGATCGTGATGAAACCTTGTGCGTCGACGGTGCCGATGTCACCGGTATGCAACCAGCCGTCGGCGTCGATCGCTTCGGCGGTCTTCTCCGGCTGATGTCGGTAGCCTCGCATCACGATCGGCCCGCGTATCAGCAGTTCGCCGTCGCTGGCCACCGAGATCTCGACGCCGCTCAGCGCCGTCCCGACCGAGCCGACCTTGTTCATACCGGGTCGGTTGGAGGTCGCGCCGCCCACGTTCTCCGACTCCCCCCACACTTCGTAGACGGGAATGCCCAGACCCCAGAAGAATTCGAGGGTTTCGACGGGTATGGGTGCGGCGGCGGTTACTCCCCATCGCAGCTGGTCCAGGCCCAGTGCGTCGCGCACCTTGGCCAGCACGAGGCGGTCGGCGATCTTGTGGCGGATGGCAAGTGACGGGGACAGGGACTTGCCGGCCAATGTCTGGCGGGCAGCGTGCACACCGGTGTCGATGGCCCACAGCGCCAACCGCCGCTTGAGCCCGGTCGCCTCCGTGTCAAGTTTCGTTTCGATCCCGGCTTTGATCTTCTGCCATACCCGCGGCACCCCCAGCCACACCGTGGGGCGAGCATCCGGCAGCGCCTCTGCGATCGCCTTGAGGTCGGCGACATCGGTCACCTGCACTCCCAGGACCATGTTGGCGTAGTGCGCGGTGACCCGGTCGGCGATGTGGGCATGCGGCAGGTATGAGGTGATCCGATCGGCCGGCTGAAGGCCAACGAGGTCCACGATCGCCGAGAACTCGGCAATCACATTGGCGTGGGTAAGCTCGACGCCCTTGGGCGGGCCGGTGGTTCCTGAGGTGTAGATGAGCGTTGCGATGTCGTCTGGCCGGACCGCCCGCCACGTCGAATCGAAATCGAAATCGGCACTGGCTCCCAGAGATTCGAGTTGTTCGAGGGTCAGGCAGCCATCGACGTTGCCGTCGACGACGATCACGTGAGCGAGATCCGACCCGGCCGCCTGCACCGCGGGCAGGAACTCTTTTTCGGTGAATACGATCTTATTCTCGGCGCTGGTGAACAGATACCGGATCTGGTCCGGCGCCGAGGTGTTGTAGATCGAGAACGGGATTGCGCCGACGTGCATGACGGCGGTGTCCGCCAAGTGGAACTCCGGACGATTGCGCAGCATGAGACCGACCGTGTGGCCGCGTGCGACACCAAGCGCCGCCAGCCCGGCGGCGATCCTGCGCACCCGATCGGCGTACTCGCGCCAAGTGACGACCACTTCGTTGCCGACCGTGCGGATCGCGACCGCGTCCGGCAGTAAAGCCGCGGTCTCCTGGAAAGCCTGCGGCAGTGTGGATACTGATACTCCGCTTTGGTGCCGAACCACGGTTCGATTGCTTCCGGTCATTTCCTTCCTGCTCCCTTCCATCACCGAGCAGAAACCCTTCTGCGTAAGACACCCGAGTCTCCGACAAATGCTCGTGGCCGGCCAGAGGACAAGGTCCCTTGTTGCCGGCAAAATCGGGAGTCGGCTGGCCTGACGGCCCGAATAGCGTCGCGGAAGTTTGGCGACCGTGACGGGCTCTCGCGCTGAGCATACGAGTGGCAATACATATGTTGCTCTATGTATGACGATTGGGGCTGGCCCACCCTGGCTGCGCCAGCGTGCGGCCTTGGGAAAACCGCGAGGCAGGCGGCTCTCCGGCCAATCTCAAAGTTAGCGTTGGGCAACCGATATCGTTGACAGTTACCTGCCGTGGCCATACATTGTGTGAAAGTCGTCCGCGACCTCAACACTCGCGGAACCGCACTGCATCAGGCGGGCAGGTGACCGATTGAGTCTGAACCTCCAGCGGACCGCCTTATTCTCAACGCCCGATCTTTTGGCCAGCACTAGGCACACCGTGGCGTAGTTCGACCCCTGGGAGACCCTCATGACCGTCGGTACGGCTCCAGCAAACGTTTTCGACGCTGATCTGCCGACGCTCGCGTACGGCGACGAGGAAACTCCAGCCGAGGTCCATCCCCGTCTGCAAGCGGCACAACGACAGGCCTCCGTCGCGCTGGGACCGCACGGACCCGAAGTGCTCTCCTACCATCTCGTCCGTTCCGTTCTGCGTGATGCCCGATTCCCGATCCCGCCCGGCTTGAATCTGCTTGTTCAGGGCATCAGTTCGGGTCCGTTGTGGGACAAAGTTGTCAACAGTCTGCTGTGCCTGGAAGGCGACGCGCACCATCGGCTGCGCAGCCTGACCTCCAATGCGTTCACACCGCGCGCGAACCTGCGCCTACACGACACGATGGTCGACGTGATGAACGAGCTGGTCGATCAGGTCGCCGCGGCCGGCCGCTGTGACGTCGTCACCGACATCGCGCGCCCCTACCCGGTTCCGATCATCTGTGCGTTGCTCGGCGCACCCCGCGAGGATTGGCAACGGTTCTCCCTGTGGGCGGACGACGTCTTCAAAGCCTTCAGTTTTACCGTCGATCTCGCCGAAGTTGAGCCTGTCGTCATGCGCGCGTGGCGGCAGCTCGACGACTACGTCGACGAGATGGTCGCCCGGCGGCGACACAGTTTGACTGATGACCTGCTGTCCGATCTGATCCGCGCTGAGGACGACGGCGACCGCCTCAACCCCGCCGAACTGCGCATGCTCGCGGGAGGCTTGCTGTTGGCGGGGACGGACACCACCCGAAACCAGGTGGCCGCCTCGATGCATGTCCTCTGCGAGCATCCTGAGCAATGGGATTTGCTGAGGCAGCGGCCCGAACTGGCGATGCGCGCAGTCGAGGAAACCATGCGCCACTCGCCGATCGCATGCGGAACCCTTCGCCTGGTGGCCGAGGATGCCGAGCTCGGCGGCTACCTATTCCCCGCCGGCACCATGGTCCTGGTGAATACCGCTGCGGCCAACCGTGACCCCACTATCTACGCCGACCCGGACCGCGTCGACATCACCCGCGAAGGCACCCCGGCGATATTGACTTTCGGCGGCGGCGTGCACTACTGCCTGGGCGCCAACCTGGCCAGGCGTGAGATTGCCGAGGCGCTGAACGTCCTGGCTCACCGGGTGCGAAACCCGCGCACCGCCGGGCCAGCGCCATGGAAACCGATGGCGACACTGAGCGGACCCAAGAGTCTGCCCATCGAGTTCGACGTAGACCGATAGCCGGGACACTTCACGCTCGCCGTTTCTTCGTACGGAGGCGCGGGGCTGATGTGACAAAGACCGCCATGCCCGAGTCGCGGTTACACCGAGCCGGCTTTACGCTCCTTGGTTACAGGAACTTAACGGGGGTTTTCTTGCTGACTGCGTTCAAAGGGCGAACTGTGTCCAAACACAGGTTTGCCCTGATCGCGTGCATCATCTGTCTCGTTATCTCCTCCTGTTCGGAAACCGCCTCCCCGCCCGCGGCCGCACCGACCACTTCGACTTCTCCTTCGAGGGCCACCACCAGTGCGGTTGCCTCGCCCGCTCCGGTAACAGGTCCTTTGGAGAAAGATTGGAAAAGCTACGGCGGAACGGCCTACTTCGGTTGTCCCGAAAAGTTCTCACTCAGCAAAAAAGCGCTCGACGACATCCGGCCCAAAATATTCGATACCAAAACAGGGCAATACGTAGCACCGGCTGTCCCCGTAGTTCCGCCCGGCGAGAATCTCACCGGTGGCATGTGTGCGCTGACCGGCACAGCGGACGATATGAAGGTCGTCTATGTGGTGACCACCCTCAAACCGGCACAAGCGTTAGAACCCGAAGCCACCAAGACAACCGCATATGCTTTCGATTTCAAGTCGGGCCAGCCGCTGGCAACAAAAGAACTGCAGCCGCCGACGCCTGATCTGAAGTTGACAGCAGCGAACGAATGGGGGCTCGCCGCGACCGCTTCCGGTGTCGCGTGGGTCAACGCCTTCACCGATGGGCGCGCCCCGGCGTCGCCGCCGCGAACCGTCGTCCTTTCCGCTACCGACCTGTCGATCATGTGGAACGACCCGCAGCCCGGCCGTGTGTGGCAGGACGTTCTTTCATTTCAGCGGAACACCGAGGCTGGCAAGACATCGGGAGCCGAGCTGCGCCGGCCGAACGGGGAAGCGATATACCAGGACAACGACATATGGACTGTCGATGCCGAACTGTCCGACGGCCCAGACAAACTGGTGAAGATCACGCACTGGGATTCCTACAGCCCACCGGTGGTGTCGACAATGTTCTATGACCTGAACGCGAAGTCCATCATCAAGATCGGTGATTCGGACAGGATTTCCGCTGGCGGAATGACCGCGACGTTGTCGGACGGAAAATTGTTTGTCGACGGTCGCAACTCGGACAATTCGCAGTTCGGTTTCGGCGTGTGGAACCTGCGCACCCAGCAGTGGGATTTGCTCAAGACCCGAGATGACGCGAAGAAACTGTCGATTTCCAAATTGGCGTTCTTTGAAGACCACCTGTACATCACGAACGTTGGCAACACGTTTGCCGTCCTCGCCTTGCCGGCTACCGATCCGATCTCGACGACCTGGTCCATCCGGCCCTTCGCGCGGATATCGGGCTGGACGCTGTTATGCCGGGGCGAGAACGCTGCGGCCTTGAACGGGGACTGCAAGGACATCGTGATGGTGCAAGACCAGGACGGCCACTATCCCGGACCCTGGTTCTGACCTTCGTCGTCGGTTTTGGAGCCCTCCGCTGGGGCCGACGCCGGGTGAACTGCGGTGGCGATCAGGATCTCTTCCGCGTGCGAGAAAACGAGCATGTGGCCCTCATCTGGATACTCGGTGAATTCACATTCGGGTAACCGGTTGGCGAGATCGCGCGCGTGATGACATGGGGCACGGTCATCTAGAACACCGTGGTAGATGTGCACTGGAAGGCGAATGTCCTCCGGGTGGAATCCCCACGGCGTGCCGATGATGGCCCAGTCTCGTACCTGCCCCCGCACGCCCTGGCGGAAAGCCACCGCGAACGAGTCCATCAAACTTTGGCGCACGCCCGGCTGCGAGGCGACTCTTCGGTCCACCTCAGGAAGTGCCCTCACAAGTCCTCGATAAACCGTGCCGGGGCGGTGGCGTTCGGCTAAGACGACTGTCCCGACGAGCCAGCGCGCGATCAGAGGCGCGCGTCGGGCCAGGATCATGGTGCGGGCCTCTCCTCGATTCATTCCGTCGAAGGCACCTGGCCGATCTGGCGGACCTATTGTGCTGACCAATGACGCGCGAGTGATCCGATCCGGCAGGGCATAACAGCACGCCGCCGCATAAGGACCTCCGCCAGACGTGCCAAGCACGGCGAAGCTTTCCAGTCCAAGGTGGTCGACGAGAGCGCGCACATCATTGGGCCAGCCCAGCAGCGTCCGGCCGGGCTTCGGGTCCGAGTAGCCGACACCGGGCCGGTCGACGGTGATGCGTCGCACTCCGGCAGCGGTCATCGCGTCGAGAGGTACCGCATCGCCCATCCGGGAACTTGGCAGGCCACGGAACTCGAGCACTGGTGCTCCGTCTGGGTCTCCCCACTCGGTGTAGGCAAGCGCCCGGCCGTCAGCAAGGTATATACGCTGGCGAGGTGGCAACGGTCTCATAGCGGTTGCTACCACCTCACCTGCGAGTACACCTGCCGGAATTTTCCGCTGAGCGGATGCAATTCCGGTGGTCCGGCGGCCTTCTCGATACTCACGTGGGTAGCCCCCTGCTCAGATAGGTAGGCCGCCAGTCGTTTTCGCAGTGCTTCCCACACCACTGCCTGTTTGCGCTGGTCCGTGGCTGCCAGCCGCACGACGAGTTTGAGCGGTTCGGTTTGAATCAATTGGCAGCCGAGGACGCCTGGTGTCTCCTCGGCGACAGTGGCGATGCCTAACGGGATCACCTGGACGACCTTCCCATTCGTAGGGAAGGACAAGATGTCGTAGGTACGCCCGGTGACTCGATCCGCGGGAAGACAGTGCCGCAGGGGCATGGTTCAGAACTCATGACTACCCGATCGCCCATCTCATAGCGGATGATCGGCTGAACTCTGTTGGCTAGATTCGTCACGAGGACACCGTGCGACAACTGGCCGGCGGGTACCGGATCGCCCTGGTCGTCAACGGGTTCGACGATGTACCAATCGCTATTGACGTGCAGTCCCCGGGCGGCGCATTCATAGGTCAGGCCAACCGCTTCGGACGAGCCGTAATAGTTGCTCACCCGACACCCGAAGGTTGTCGCAATTTGCTCACGTGCCGCGGCGGTGAGAGTTTCGCCGGCAGCACTGATGAGCACCGGATGAATCCGAAGAGTGCCCGACCGCTTCTGTTCCGCCAGTTCTTCCAGCACACTGGGATAGCCACCGAGCATCACGGGTTGAAAGTCGTTGAGTTCCTTCACCAGTTCGTGTAACGGAGTCATCGCGGAGAAGAGCCGCTGCGTCCTGGCCCGCCACGGCATGGCGCGGTGGCGTCTGGTCATCATCGTGCTGCCGAGGAAATGGCCGCCGGTGACGAAGACGGCGGCGAGCCTGGCCCTACCGCGCAGTATTGTCCACAACTTCGCCGGGGACGACAACATCACAGGCAGTGAACGGATATAGCCGAGCACGTTGTAGATCATCAGTGCTCGTTGGTCGTGCATCAGGATCGCGGGGGTTCCGGTCGCTCCGGAGGTCGTGCAGACCACGTAGCGACCGTGATAATCGTGTCCGACAAGCTCAGGATCGGCGATGAAGGCTTCGACGTCCTTTCGGGTGACGTCAGGATCGGTCACCCAGTCATCGAAGTGAAACATCATCTCTGACTTGGTGACAGCCGGTAACTGCCTGATGTCCGTCAACGGTAAGGGCAGATCGCGGTAAAGGTCTGCGAGGTAAGGCGAGTGAGCTCGCACGTAAGCCAGGAGGTCCTGCAACCGATCCAGTTGCCGTCGCTCGATGCCCGCCCGGCCTTCTTTGGCGGCTCGTCGTGCATCCCACACCGCGCAGGAATACGTCGTGGCCTGCCGTACCTTCGCATTGCAGCTCGTCATGAATCGCGTACGCCGTTTGTCGAGGAACTCGCAATCAAGTGGCGGTGCAAGAAATCCGCCTCCGCTGAGCTGATCTCCTCGAACAGCCTTCCCGTATAGACGTCGAAGTGACCTACCGGATAACGCCGCAGCTCAACATTGTTCATCAGCGATGCGATGCGCGCCGCGAACCTGGGTGACGCTTGCAGGTCGTGGTCCCCCAGGCACATCAGAACCGGCATATGCAGCTTCTCCGCCGTGCCTTTGTGGTAGCGGGGCAGGGCGAACAGCATGCGCGGGGCGAGCTCGTTGCGCCAGCCGACGCTTTCGCCGCCGAGCGCTTCGAACGCGGCACCGGCCTCGGGCTCGGTGAATACCGCGACCCCGCCGGAACCGGCCACCACAGGAACCAGATATGGCGGCTTACCCAACTTCGCGCCGACCACATCGCGCACCGCCGCAGCGGTGAATTGCACTGTCCGCCAGGTGACGTCCCAATTGAGCCGCTGGCGGACCGTGCGGCCGCGATGCCAGCCGTCGATGACGGGCACCTGCGACACCACCGCGGCGATATGTGGATCGGTGGCAGCGACCGCCAGCACGTGACCACCGCTCAGCGATGTCCCCCACAGAGCAATCCGGTCCCGGTCGATGTCGTCACGGCTGCGCACGTATCGCACCGCCGCTCGGTAGTCGTCCTGTTGTTTGGCGACATCGATGACTTGGCGAGGTTCGCCTTCGCTGGCTCCGAAACATCGATAGTCGAATGCCAACACCGCCATGCCTGCCGTCGTGAACTTCTCCGCGTACCCAGGCAGGCCAAGGCGCTTGGTAGCGCTGCCGCCATGCCCCATCACCACGCAGGGCAGCTTGTTGTCGACGATTCGGGGCTGGTACAGGTCCGCCGCACACCGCACACCATCGGACTCGAAGAAAACTTCCTGAAGTGCTGACACGTCCGTTCCGGTCTGAGTTGCTGCTACTTCGTCCCAATCTGCACTGCCGACCCGGCGCTCACCAGAACCAAGAGAAACAGTCTTCGGTGACCTTGGCCCCTACCAAACGAGTAGCGGGAGCGGTCGTTCAGGCGAGGTTGTCAGCGTCGCGCTACGACCGTCTTGTAGATCTCGAACCAAGCGACACCGACCAAGCCGGCCCCGATCACGACGACCCAGTCCCGCGGTGCTATTGGGCCGAAGTTGAAGGCGTGGCGTAATCCGGGAAGTGTCAGCACCACGACCAGCAGCGCACCCGTCGCAGCGAGTATCCACTTCAGGGCGCGGTTGCGCCGCTCCCGGAACGTTCGCCAGACGGGCAGCCGCCACGACCGATTCACCAGGATCAATGCCAGATTGCCGACGACGAGGGCGACGAAGGTCATCGAGCGGACCACATCGTCGGGGCGATCGTCGAGCACTGCCCACAAGAAAATGCCAAGCGTGGCGGCGAATACCGAAAAACCTTGCAGCGCGGCAATGGTGAGCACCCGTGCACCGAACATCGGCTCATTGAGCCCGCGGGGTGGCGATTCCATGATCTTGGGGTCGATCTCCTCGGCCTCGAACACCACCGAACACGCCGGATCGATGATGAGCTCGAGGAATGCGATCTGCACAGGCAGCAGCACCAGCGGCCAGTCGGAGACGAAGACCGGGACGAGTGACATGCCCACGATCGGCAGATGGACAGCGATCACATAGGACATCGCTTTGCGTAAGTTGTCGAAGATGCCGCGGCCCTGACGTACACCCCCGACGATCGACGCGAAGTCGTCGTCGGTGATGACAAGCGCGGCGGATTCGCGGGCGACGTCGGTGCCATGCGCCCCCATCGCGATGCCAATGTTGGCCGCTCGTAACGCCGGAGCATCGTTCACGCCGTCGCCGGTCATACCGACCACTTCACCGTTGGCTTGCAGAACGCGGACAAGTTGAAGTTTCTGCTCGGGCACCATGCGCGCGAAAATGCTGACCGACCGGATGCGCTGAGCCAACTCATCGTCCGACATCACCTCGAGTTCCCGGCCGGTAATGCAGCCGGCGGCATGGTCCAAGCCGATGTCGCGGGCGATCGCCAACGCGGTGCCGGGATAGTCGCCGGTGATCATGATCGTGCGAACGCCCGCACGCCGGCATTCGGCGACCGCAGCGGCCACGCCCGGCCGCACCGGGTCATGAAGACACGCCAGCCCGAGGAATTCGAACTCGAAGTCGTGCTGCTCGGCCGGTAACGCGGCGTCAGCGTCGAAATGAGAGCAGGCCACCGCCAGGACCCGTTGGCCATTAGCCGTAGCTCGCTCGACGTCAGCGGTGAGCGCGGCAAGTTCGTCGGCGGTGAAGTGGCAGAGGTCACCGATCGCCTCGGGTGCACCCTTGGCCGCGATGACGTACTTGCCCCCGTCAGGCGAGCGCCAGACGTGGGATAGCGCGAGCAACTTCTCCGAGAGCGGATATTCACGCACCAGTTCCCACTCGGCGTGCACGTGTTCGGTTCCGGACAGATACTTCTCGCCAAGTTCCCTGAACGCCTTGTCCATAGGATCGAACGGATCAACCGGCGAGGCCAGTACCGCAAACTCCGCGATGGTGTGGAACGCCTCGGGTAGCGTGCCCTCGTCGAGGGTGTACGCCTGCCGGTCGACGATGAATTGGCGCACGGTCATTCGGTTCATCGTCAACGTGCCGGTCTTGTCGACGCACAAGACGGTCGCCGATCCCAGAGTCTCGATAACCGGCGGGCGCCGGGTGAGAACCTGCTGACGCGACATCCGCCAGGCGCCCAGTGCCAGGAAAACCGTGAGGACCACCGGAAACTCTTCCGGCAGCAGAGCCATCGCGGTCGCGATGCCCGCGAGCACACCCGTCAGCCAGTGTCCTCGCGTCAGCCCGTAAACGATCACGACGACAACCGCAACGGCCACACCGAGAACGGCCAAAACCCCGACCAGCCGGTCGATTTCGCGCTGCAGCGCGGTGCGCTCCGGCTCGATCGTGCGCAGCGCCGTCCCGATCTTTCCCAGCTCGGTTCCTGCGCCGGTCTCCTTGACCTCCGCGATGCCGTGACCTTTGACCACAAGCGTCCCCGAGAAGACCCACGGCGTCGCGTCCCCGCCGGGTCGGCCCATCGCCGCCGGGACCGGCGCGGGCTCGACCGACACCTTGCGGACCGGGACGGATTCGCCAGTCAACGCCGATTCGTCGACCGAGAAGTTCGCGCACTCCAGAAGCACCGCGTCGGCGGGAACCCGGTCACCCTCGGCGAGCAGGGCCACGTCGCCTCGCACCACCTCGCGGCCGGCGATGCGTACCTGCGCCCCGTCCCGCACCACGAGCGCCCGGGGGGACGACAGGTCGCGCAGCGCGGCCAACGCCCGTTCGGTTCGGTGCTCCTGATAGATCGAAATCGTGATGACGACGACGACGAAACCCATCAGCATGATGCCGTCGAGCGGCTCGGCCACGAGGAAGTTCACCAGGCCGGCGCCGAGGAGTAGCAGCAGCATGGGCTGGCGAAGGACCTGCCATGCCTCTTGCAACAGGTTCCGCCGCTGTTGGGCCGCGAGCTCATTGGGGCCGTCGTTCGCGAGCCGGCGCGCGGCCTCCTGGGCTGTCAGCCCGGACAGAGCGCTGCCGCGTCCTGCCTCAACCATGGTCATGAAGCGGCCAGCGCCTTTTGGAATGTCTGCTGGTGGGTCTTCTCGTCGCCGGCGATCTCCCGGAACAGGTTGGCGGCCTGGGGGTTTCCCACCTGATCGGCTTGGCGAGCGTAGTCGGGATACATCACGTCGGCCTCGCGCTGCTCACCACTGATCGCGTCTTGCAGGTTGGCGTCGGTATCGGTGGCCACCAGCCCCGCCAGCGTGGCCAGCATCGCGAAATGCTCGTTCAATTCGACGTTGGCGGTATTGGTGAACAGCTGTGCCACAGCAGGGTTCCCGTCTCTTCGCGCCTGATCGGCGTAACGCATGTACTTCGCATAGGCGAAGGCCTCGCCCTGCATCGCTGTGCGCAGGTTAGCCAGCGTGGCCCCGGACGACCGCGGGGACCCGGCCGTGATGGCCGCCGCTGCCGGCGTCGCGCCGCCGGGTACCGAGGCGCCACTGCCCGGGTTGTTTACCGCGTCGAGCGCGGTCTGAAAGTCCTTCAGGTGGATTGCCTCGTCGGCGCCGAGCTCGCTGAAGGCGGACGCCGCGGCCGCGTCGTTGTCGGCGGTGGCCTGCTTGGCGAAACCCGGGTACATGGTGTTGGCCTCGTTGGTCTCGCCGTTGATCGCGTCGCGCAGGTTGGCCGCGACGTCGCTGCCCAGGCCGACCAGATTGGCCTCGCGCGCAAAGTGATCCATGTGCTCGGTCTGGGCGGCATCGGTGAAGTCCTGCGCGGCCTGGGCCCGCCCGGCCTGCTGCGCCTGGGTGGCGTAGGCCAGGTACTTCGCATGAGCGAATGCCTCACCGTGCATGGCTGACAACGCATTTGATCGGGTTGAATCGGCCAGGGGGAATGTGGATGGCGATCCCGGCGGCGCCGGGTGACTCGAGCATGCCGCCGCCAGCAGTGTGGCCGTGCACACCACAATCACCAAACACTTCGCCTGATACATGGTCAACCCTGCAGTTGATGTGCCGATCGTCTTGCTGTAGCGCCGACGGTAGTCGTCGGCGGCACGCCACACCTAGAGGCGGAAGTCCCGTGATGCGGGCCAATTGGTCAAGGTGATCGACGCTGTTCTAGCGCTCCGGGAAATCTGCCGTACCGGGTTTCATCACCGATGCGCGTGATCGCGCAACACAGCCAGCCGTTCGCGATATTCGGTTTCGTTGATCTCGCCACGCGCGAACCGAGCGGCGAGCACCTGTTCGGGCGAGGCGGAGGTCGGATGTGGTGGGATTTGGCGATCTTGGCGATCTCCATTGATGTAGGCGACGACGGCGACAATGCCCGCGATAATCAGCGCCCAGAACAACACCATGCCGACGCCCATTCCAGCCCATCCCCACCAGCCCATGTCGTGGTCATCCCAGAACATCATTGTGTTTGCCTCCAATCGGGCAGTCTGAAAGCTGTTTACTCACATTCAGTCTGTCTGGGGACGACCTGGGCAGCAGGGGCCGATCGCCACAAGTTTCCAAGGACTTTCGACCCTCATCTTGCGGCGCCCGCGAGTGGTCCCGCGGCGGTATCACACAGGTCGTCCCGGACACTTGACGCTAATACCCTACCGGGGTATTGTTAGGGCATGAAAGAAGCTCAACCTTGTCGCTGTAAATCCACCGGCTGCACGTGTGGTGACTCCACTTGCACCCAAGCAGCCGGCTGCAAGTGCGGTCACCCCGATTGCACCTGCAACGACTGATCACCTTCAGCCAAGGCCTCGACCGCCCGTCGAGGCCTTGGCTATTTCGCGGGCTAGTTCGCGCGAAACGCGATGAAGGTCGTGTGGAGCGTTGGCGGCCGTATACATCGACTCGGCAGGCAGCTTTAGGAGCTAGCGAGGGGCTTGTTGGCGCAGATTCGGCGCATATGGATGTTGTGAGCCCTCTGCGGGTTGCTCGCGCAGCATTCTCCGCAACTTTGCCTTTCAGTTGGTCGGCTGATTACCCGGCAGGGCTAGCCAACCGTTCTTCGCTGCATTGTCGTCTTGGGTGTTTTTCCCAGTGGTGAAGGCGCGCCGAACTTCGCCCCGAGGGCGGCTTTCGTTCCAGTGCCGACAGTGGTGGTCTTGGTGGCTGATTGCTGATCAAGTGCGGCCAGTGAGGGCGCCCCGGGAGGCCCGATGTCTCGGCCGATAACATCGTGCTGCTGGCCTGGCGGTTCTACCTTAGCGGCGGCGCAGCGTGAAGCATTGCCCAGGTCGCGATGATTCAGGCCTTGATCGGCGACCTCACGCTGAGGTGGATCGTCAGCATACTCTTCAGCGTTAGCATGGCTACATACCTCTATATCGTTGCCGCGCACCATAACCGAAGGACAAGCACTGTCAATCACCTGTTGCACCTGACGATGTTGGCGGCGATGATCTTGATGGCCTGGCGCATCGGAATGGACCTCCCGACAGTTGGGCCAATGGTCTTCTTCGTCTTGGCAGGTGTCTGGTTTGTGTGTGCGGCTGGCCGAGTCTCCCGTGACCGAATGACCAACTATTACTACGCCGTGATGATGGCGGCGATGGCGTGGATGTACGCGGTGATGAACGGCAGCCTGCCGGGTCAGACCAGTCACTCAGCCGACCACGTGTTGTCGGGTTCCCTGGCCATGAATTCGTCCGGGACGGACATGAATATCTCCGGGATGGAGATGTCGGCACACGAGATGTCCCAGGCTGTACCCGGACCCGGGTGGATCACCACAGTGAACTGGATCGCGGCCCTCGGGTTCGCAGTCGTGGCGCTGTATTGGCCATGCCGTTACTTCGCCGAGCGCCGAATGAACCCGGTGCCGCACGCCGAGCAGCTCGCGCGCTTGGAACCGCTGTATCAGGCGTTCACCGCCGCCGGCACAGCCCTGATGTTCGGCACGCTGCTGTAGGTGACCCTGATCCTCACCGTGATGCCCAAGCCTGCCGGTCCGCGGAGGTAAAAACCCGTTCCTCGGTCCAGATGAGCTTGTCGTCGCGGTCCGCCGCACCCTGGCCAATTTTGGCGCGACCCAGTTGGTGGACTTGGACTACACCGCAATCGGGTTCATGCGGAGCTGACCGCCAGGCGACAGCCGGCGAACGCGACGGGGCCGTGTGCGCACCGATCTCGAAGGCGTTGGCTGGTCTCCTCAGCCTTCAGATCCACAACCCGGGCGATCGCCACGGTCTCCGTGCAGATCCCATAGCCATTAGAGGCCCGGTTTCCCTAGGTGCATAGGACTTAACGCCCTACCCCGTAGGGGTATCCGCGCGCGATATTGAGTGTTACCCACGATCGAGAAGGGAGAGTCTGCTGAAATCTCGAGCGAGGACGGCAGTCGCGCTGTTCGGCGGTGCGACAATCCTGACCTTAGGGGTCGGATTCGTCGGTGGCCGCGAATTGCCAAGCAGCACAATCATGCCGATTGCGACCTCGACGTCCAGCGTAGAGCCGACGCCCCCACCCGCATCTCCCGGAGCACCCCCAACCGGTGTGCCCACCGGGGACTTTGGCGGTCCCGGTGGCAACACCGGTTGTATCCCTCATGTGAACGGTTAGGGCCCGAGCGCACGCTTAGCGATCCACGCTCGACTGGGGTGGCTCAACTAATCTACTATCTACGTATGGATGCAGGTATATGGGCGCCCCCGGGATGACCAGCGACAACACTCACCAGCATCACTATGACCACGAGCACGGTCACGCACACGAGTATCCCCCGGGAATTCGCGGTGTCGTGGCCCAGATCTTCGCCCCGCACACCCATGACGCCGCCGATAAGGTCGACACCGCCCTGGAATCCAGTGCCATCGGCATCCGAGCCGTCAAAATCAGTCTGGTCGGACTGGCCGCGACCGCGGCGGGGCAAATCGTCATCGCCGTCGTCTCCGGATCCGTCGCCCTCGCCGCCGACACCATCCACAACTTCTCGGACGCCCTGACCGCAGTCCCGCTGTGGATCGCGTTCGCGTTGGGCCGCCGCGCGGCAACCCGGCGCTACACCTACGGCTACGGGCGTGCCGAGGACATCGCCGGTTTGTTCGTCATCGCCATGATCGCTCTGTCGGCCATCATCGCCGGCTACGTAGCCATCCATCGGCTGCTCTATCCCGTCGTGATCGAGCACGTGGGCTGGGTCGCCGCCGCCGGGGTGATCGGCTTCCTCGGTAATGAACTCGTCGCCGTCTACCGGATCCGGATAGGCCGGCAGATCGGCTCCGCCGCCCTGGTAGCCGACGGCCTACACGCACGCACGGACGGATTCACCTCGCTGGCTGTGCTTTTCGGAGCCGTCGGTGTCGCCCTCGGCTATCCGTTAGCGGACCCCGTCGTCGGCCTGCTCATCACGGTGGCGATCGTGGCGGTGTTAAGCCGCGCAGTGCGCGACATCTTCCGTCGACTGATGGACGCCGTGGACCCAAATCTCGTCGACGCCGCCGAAGCATCCCTGGCCGCCCGGCCGGGCGTCCGCAGCGTGCGCAGCATCCGGATGCGCTGGATAGGGCATCGACTCCACGCCGACGCGGAACTGGACATCGATCCCAGCACCAGCCTCGAGGACGCCCACCGCATCGCCCATGATGCCGAACACCAACTCACTCACGCCGTGCCCAGACTCGGCAGCGCACTCGTCCACGCCTATCCCGCACACAACAGCGAGTAACCAGGAGCGTGTCTGGACCCGCTGGTTTAGGTCAACCCGAGGGCTTGGGGGACCATATAGAGCCCGAAGGCCATGACCACGAGACACAGGACTCGGGTGATGTATTTGTGCAGCCCGCGCATGCGCCACTGCTCGGGCAGCGCCTTGGCTTCCAGCGCCAGCAGCAGGCCCAGCACAATGGGTAGCAGCAAGGCGTTCATGACTTCAACGTCCACAGCCAGGTTGACCAGGTCGGCGCTGCCCAAAACCAGCACAGCGCCGACGACGTGGGCAAGCGCATAGGTGATGTAGAACTTGGCGGTCGCGCGGTTGGGCCGCTCGTTGAGGGTATGCCGCCACCCGAAGACCTCCGAGAGTCCCCACGCACCAGCCAGGGAGGCGACGATTGCGGCGACCAGGGCCGCGCCAAGCATCCCCAGCCCAAACAGGACGGAGCCGCCAATATGGCCGAGATATGGGGTGAGTGCGTGCGAGATGTCGCCGACGGTCTGCAACGTCGCCTCGCCATTGTGCGTCCCAACCGTCGCCGCGACGGTGATCACCACCGCGATCATGATCAGCTGGGTCAGCACCGCGCCCGTGGCCGTGTCGTAACGGGCCTGTCGAATCGCGCCCGGCGATAACTGCTTATCCACGACCGCGCCCTGCTGATAGAAAATCATCCACGGCATGATGACCGCACCGACGTTGGCCGCGACCAGCAGCAGATACGAAGGATTGCCCAACGGCATCGACGATAAGCCGTGTGCAAGCGCGCTCGGTTGCGGCCGTGACATGACCATGGCGACCAGAAACGCCAATTCGGCAGCGCCGAAGACGAGGCCGATGCGTTCTACGCGCCGGTAGCTGCCGGTGAACGCTAGTGCCAATAGCGCGGCGGTCGCGATCGGGACACTCACCCAGCGCGAAACCCCGAAGAGTTCGCCGACTCCCGCGACGCCGGCGAACTCCGTCAGCAACGCCCCGATCGCCGAGGCAAACAAAGTGAACGCTGAAAGCCACGCCCAGCCGCGACCAAACCGTTCTCTAATCAGCGCGCCATGTCCGCGACCGGTGACGATGCCCAGCCGCACCGTCATTTCCTGCACGACATAGAGAATCGGCATCAAAATCAGTTGGGGCAGCACCATCCGGTAACCCCACCGATCACCGGACTGAGCGGCGGTAATCAGCGAACCCGCGTCGGTGTCGGCGAACATCACCACAAGACCCGGACCCCACACCGACAGCAGTCCCCACCGCAGCCATCGGCCACGAGCACGCAGGGATACCGACGACCGACCGTCGAAATCGTCCGCCACTCGCGTGGTTGTATCGGTCACCCTTGACCAACTCCTTCGTGCAACCGCAGCGTTCGGCCCACCTGACCCGTGGAGAATAAACTAAGCCTCGCCTAACCGCTGGGTATTACCGGCCCCGGTTTGCGCTACGCGGCATGCGGTGCCCGCTTCCGTGACGCAATTTGCCGTCGAAAATGTCATTACCGCAAATGTGATTGCCCCTCTCTATTTCCGAGAGTACGTTCTCCGAGCATGCAAACGATCCGTAGTTTCGGCCGCGTGTGCACTTCTGTCTATGTCGGCGCCACAGCGGGCATCGTGAGCAGACAACGGGTAACCGTCCGTAGCGCAAACGGAGAACTGACCGGCACCGCGAAGGTCGACGACTCGATACGGCGAAGCGGTGTCGATTCCGCACGGCCACCATGAGGCCAACGTCAATCGCCTGACCAACAAGGACGACATCGATGTGGTGCCCTTATGCATCCATCACTTACTTCGCGCTCGGGCCTAGGTGACCGTTAGATTGTGGGTCGCAGAACCGAGGCAATTCCCGTGCCATCCGGTCTCCGGCTTCTTCTAATGCTTTGGCGAGCATGCCGTTTGCATTATGAGGCACGCCCGCCGTGACTGCCACAAACTCGCTGACCGTCCATCGCCGCCTTTCCGCATCGCGAAAACCAATCGGCGGCGGTGACGATCACGCCGTAACGTTCGATCCCGATCACAGGGCGTCGACCTCGGTAGCCACCACAGCGTGGCCGTCGGTATGGTTTGACGCCCATCGTGTGCTTCACGGCGGTGATGAACGTCTCTGACTCCATCGTTGTGTCGGGACCTGTTGGTTGGTAAATGATTTACCACGCCTCCGTCACCAGCCGGCCCCTTATTCGCCGCCTGTGCTTCCAGCGGGTGCGTCCTTGCACCCCCGCCAGCGGTACGGCGCGCAGTGGGATATAGAATTTGGTCATACGCCCAAGGTGATCGTCCAAGTAGGGGAATGGCATGCCGACAGCGGCCCAGCGCGGAGCGGAGACCCGTGCTGCGCTGATGGCCGCGGCCGTGGCGGTGGTCGCAGAGCGGGGCTGGGAGGCGGTCACCACCCGGATGGTGGCCGAACGGGCCGGACTTCCGGCCGGGCTGGTGCATTACCACTTCGCCTCGGTGAACGACCTGCTGATCGATGCCACCCTGCATGCGGCCCGTGAGGAGGCGGCCCGCGTGCTCGACGGCCTGGCCGGCGAGTCGCCGTCGGCCGGGATCGACCGCCTGATCGACGCGGTCTCGTCGTATGACGTCGACGAGCCGAAGGAAAACCCGACCATCATGGTGTTCAGCGAAATGCTGCTCGCGGCAACGCGCTACGAGCGGTTGCGCTCGGGCCTGGCAGAAATTCTCGGCGACTACCGATCGGCCCTGCGGGAGTGGCTGGCCAGACAGGGCGGCGCCATCGATCCGGAAGCCACCGCGGCGCTGATGTTCGCGGCCCTCGACGGGTTGGTGTTGCACCGAGTAATCGACCCCCGGGTGCGCAGCCTGGCCATCGGGCCGGCACTGCGCCGGCTGGCGGGTCTGCCGACCGTCCGAACCGATGAGGGGACAGGAACATGACACGACACAACGCGCCCGCTGCGCCCCGCGGTGGGGTCTCACTGCGCGGCGTCGACAAGACCTACGGGACCGCCGAAGCATCCGTGCGCGCACTGCGAGACATCGAACTCGACATCGAACCCGGCGAACTGGTGGCCATCGTCGGCGAGAGCGGCTCGGGCAAGACCACCCTGCTGAATGTCATCGGCGGCATCGAGGAAGCCGATACCGGCTCGATCTGCGTTGCCGGGCAGGATATCTCGGGACGTCGGCCCCGCACGCTGAGCAAGTTTCGCCGCGATCACGTCGGGTTCGTCTTCCAGTTCTTCAACCTGATCCCGACGCTGACCGCCAAGGAGAACGTCGAAGTGATCGTCGAGCTGACCGGGCGCGGCGACCGGCGCAGCGCACCGGACCTGCTCGAGGCGGTCGGGCTGGCCGACCGTGCCGACAGTTTTCCCGCGCAGCTGTCCGGCGGTCAGCAGCAACGGGTCGCCATCGCCCGAGCGCTGATCACCGATCCCGATCTCCTGCTGGCCGACGAGCCGATGGGAGCACTCGACGTCGCCACCGGGCGGCGAGTGCTGGAACTGCTTCAGGAGACCAACCGATCCGGTCTCGGCGTGATCATGGTGACACACAACAGGGCGGCCGCCGATATCGCCGACCGCGTCATTCATATGCGCGACGGCGCGATTGTCGAGGAGCATCGCAACGCCGCCCCCGCCGAGGCGAACACCGTGCGGTGGTGATCAACGTGCCCGGGACGCGAAGTGACAAGACCACGTGGCTGAGCCGGACTCTGCTGCGCAAGACCGCCCGCGATCTGCGCCGCCGACCCGCTCAATCTGCGGCCATCGCCGTCATCGTGATGCTCGGCGTGCTGCTTTTCATCGCCAGCTACGACTCGTTCCGCAACCTGACCGCCTCCTACAACCGCACGTACGACCGGCTGCATTTCGCCGACTTGACCGCGTCCGGAGGCAACCCGGACATGCTGGCCTCCGCCGTCCGCGACGCTGCGGGTGTCGACTCCGTGTCCACCCGCACTATGGCGGACCGACCGCTGACCATCAACGGCACCAAGCTGATCGGGCGGGTAGTCGGATTGACCGGTGGTGGCGCCGGGGTCAACAGCGTGGAGATCATCGATGGACATGCACCCGATTCCGGCACGCCCGGGGAGGTCGCGATCGAGAAGCACGCCGCCGCGTCATTTCACTTGGCCCCCGGCGATCGTCTCGACGTCTACAACGGGTCGAGTTGGCGAACCGTCGAAGTGACCGGAGTGGCGCTGTCGCCCGAATACCTGTGGCCTGCGCGTAGTCGTCAGGACATCCTGCCCGACTCGCATTCCTTCGCGGTCCTTTTCGCGCCACCGGGACTCGCGGCGGAGCTGACCGGACAGCCGGACCCCAATCAGACCCTGGTCCGGATGGCCGCTGGCACAACGAAAACCGACCGGGACCGGGTTGCACAACTCCTCATGTCCCACGGCGCGCTGGATGTGCAGACCCGCGACGATCAGCCCTCCAACGCGGCCCTGCACGAGGACCTCAACGGTTTCTCCGAACTGGCGGTGGGTTTTCCGATGCTTTTCCTTACTGCCGCGGCGATCGCCGAGTACGTAGTGGTCACCAGGGTCGTCCACGCTGAGCGCCGCATCATGGGCGCGATGCTCGCCATGGGTGCCCGACCGGTAACCGTCGTTAGGCACTACCTGTGGTACGGCGCCGTCGTGGCAACCGTCGGGGCGGTCCTCGGCGTCGTCCTGGGTGCGGCCGCCACGTCACTGGTTACCGGCCTGTACACATCGGCCATCGGCGTTCCCGACACAGTGGTCAGCCACCACGTCTCCACGGCGGTCATCGGTTTCGCCCTCGGCTTGGCGACCGGCCTGATCGCGGTACTCGTCCCCGCGATCGCCGCGGCCCGCACCGCGCCCGCCGACGCCATGCGCGGGCAACGAGTGCCGGTCACGCCGATGGGTCCGCTGACGCGGGTGACCGCGCGGTGGCGGCTGCCCGCGGTGGTCCAGCTTGCACTGCGGTCGCTGACCCGCAGCCGGGGTCGGACCGTCGCGACCATGGTGGGCGGTGTGCTGGCGCTGATCCTGGTGCTGGCCTCGGTCGGGATGATGACCAGCATGCGCGCCATGCTGGACGTCCAGTTCGGTGAGGTTCAGCGTGAGGACGCCTCGGTGCTGGTTGCGCCCAACTCTGCGGGCGTCGAGGCCGAACTGACAGGGCTGCCCGGGGTGTCTGCGGTCGAACCCAGCACCACCGTCCCGGTGACCGTCGGCGCCAACGGGCGCACCTACCCGACCTCGCTGACCGGTTTCGTGCCACACAGCTCGATGCACGGATTCCGCGGCGCCGAACGCGGCGATTTGGCCCTGCCCGAAGACGGCGTCTTGGCCGGGGCCGCGCTGGCCGACAAGCTCAACGTGCGGGTGGGCTCGCACCTGATCGTCATCCCCGCGGGCGGCGAACCGCACGAGATCCGCCTGGCCGGCCTGCTCGACGAACCGCTGGGAACGGCGTTATATGCCACCAATTCGACCGTTACCTCGGTCACCGGCACCGCCGTCAACAGGTACCTGCTGCGCTTCAGCGCGGACGCGGACCGGGACGCGTTGCGGGCGCACATCACCTCGCTGTCCGGCGTCCTCGCCTACACCGACACCCACGCGCTCGAGAACACGGTCAACCGCTACCTCGGGTTGTTCTGGGCATTCGTCGGTGTGATGTTGGCGCTGGGCGCGGCACTGGCTTTTGTGGTGATCTACGTGACCATGACGGTGAACCTGGCCGAGCGCAGCACAGAGTTGGCCACCTTGCGGGCGGCCGGGGTGTCGACACCACGCCTCACCGGGACGCTGACGCTGGAGAATCTGGTCGCGACCGCGCTGGCTATTCCCTTCGGGCTGGCCGCGGGCGCCGTCGCGGCGTGGTTGTTCCTGGAGTCGTTCAACAGCGACCTGTTCAACATGCATCTATCTCTGGGCTGGTCGACGCTGATGCTCGCGGCGCTCGCCGTGCTCGTCGCGGCCGCGGTCTCGCAGCTGCCCGCCATGCGGACGGTGCAGGAAGTCGATATCGCCCGCGTGGTGCGCGAGCGGGCGCAATAGCCCCTTCCGGCGACCAAGACTGTGGCGGTGACTCGGGAGGCCACCTGAGACACCAGATCTGCGCCGCAGTTTCGACACATCAAATGAAAAATCGAGTGGTCGACGCCACGACCAACAGTGGACGCCGAGCGCGCGGTCTTATTCGCGGCCGAGCGTAGCCAAGAAGTCGAGTTGTACCGTCACCGCGTGCACGCAGTCGCGGCCACGCGGATAGATGTCTTAATGCCCGCCGCGGCTCCTTACCACCCTGCCCCCGACACCGGATCTCTGCGCGGCGATCTTCTGGCCGTGCAGCGCGCCCAAGTCAAGTTCTTCCCGGACCGTTTAGTGACTCGGGCACTTCCCCGGATGCTCGTCGAAGCCAGCGCCGATCCCGCGCTCATGGAGCAGACCTTTGATCAATTTCTGGGACCCCGGCGGCAGCCGACAGCCCGCGCGCTGCAGCGGCCAGTCCAGCGGGGCGAAACGCGCCCCGGCGGCGATACCGACCGGATATGTGACCTGCTGACCCGGCCCGTCCTGATGTGTGCCCTCTTTGCCAACCGGGCCGATCGACGCAAACCTCGCACACCTGGCCGTCGAGGCCGCACTGGATGCCTCAACGGTGTGATCGGTACCCCACGAAGGCATCGTCGCCGTAAGTCACCGCTTGCCTGATGTGTTGCTTCGCGATGAGCCCAACGGCCGCACATGGTTACAAGTAGACCTCGGATCTCGGCGCGCCTTCATTCAGCAGACTGACCGGCCTCGGTTACCGACACCACCTGGTAGACATGGGCTTGCGCACCGTACCGATCGGCGATTCGCGACGATTCCGCGAGTTGAGCTTGTCCCTCCGGGGTGTTCAGGACGGCTTCCAGGTGCGCCGCCGAACGCCACTGGATGTACTCCGCGACGCGTCTACCGTCCTCGCTGCGGTGAATGGAGCACGAGACGAAGCCGTCGAACTTGCAGTGTTCCAACACCATTCCGCGCAGATGTTCCACGAGAGTATCTTGCTGGCTCGGTTCGACGGTGAACATCACGATGAGGGTATGGACGTCGGCGGCTTCGCTGATCGTCGCCATGTTCAGACTCCTAACCGCGCCGCCTCGACTGACGGCCATACCGATAATGTACCACTTGATTATTGTCATGATTTATGACAGTATAGCGATGTGACAATTATGACAGCGTGCACGGGCGCCGCGAAGTTGCGCGAGGCTCACAACGAAGGCCGCCGTGTCAAGCGGCCAGCGGCGTCAAGGGCCAGGGATGACTACACGGCACCGTGTGTTGAAGCATTCTGGCCGGCAAGAGAATACGACGCGCCACTTTGTGACCTGCAGAGCGACATCAGAACGAAGGCGAAACGCTGACCATGACTACCGCATATACCACCGTGACACTGATCGCTATCGCGGCGAATGGCTTCTCTGGAATCGCCGCGTTGCTTCACCTCAAGCCCATCCTTCCGGGCATGGCCAAGGCGGGCGTACCCGTATCGTGGCTCACGTTCCCGATCGGGACGCTGAAGACAGCCGGCGCATTAGGCCTTGCAGCCGGTCTGGCTTTTCGTCCGCTCGGTGTGGCCGCCGCGATCGGCCTGGTCCTGTTTTTCGTGTGCGCGATCTACACACACATCCGTGCCAGCGACTACAGCCCGCAGTTTTACCTCGCGATTGGATTCCTCGCGCTCAATGTCGCAGCGCTTGCAGTCGCGCTGCACGCGAACAGCCTCAGCGTAACTGCCATCCCACTGAGCTGACCCCGTCACAACAACCTGAGGAGCACCATGACCACACCACAAGACTTCGAATTCGACGCGGCCTACCGCGGCGAGACTGGCCGGCTCGGGATGGGCGTCCGCCCGCCGTGGAGCCTCGGTGAACCACAGCCCGAACTCGCCGCGCTGATCGAGCAGGGCAAGTTTCAGGGCGACGTCCTCGATGTCGGCTGCGGGGAAGCCGCCCTGTCGCTGGATCTCGCCGAGCGGGGTTACACCACTGTCGGACTGGATCTTTCGCCCACCGCGATCGAGCTGGCCCGCGCCGAGGCCGCCAAGCGAGGACTCACCAACGCGACCTTCGAAGTCGCCGACATCAGCGCGTTCACTGGTTACGAGCGCAGATTCGGCACGATCGTCGACAGCACGCTGTTCCACTCCATCCCGGTAGATGCCCGGGAGCGATACCAGCAGTCCATTGTGCGCGCCGCCGCGCCCGGTGCGTCCTACTTCGTGCTGGTGTTCGACCGCGCAGCAATGCCCGTAAGCCCACCGAACGCCGTCACCGCGGATGAGCTGCGTGAGGTGGTATCGAAGTACTGGGTTATCGAGGACATCAGACCCGCGCGCCTCTATGGCGACGTGCCTGAGGGTTTCGCCGGTCTGCCTGGCGTTGAATTCAGGGCCGAAGCCAACGGCCGCACGTCGGTGCCCGGTTGGCTGCTCTCGGCCCATCTCGGCTGACAGAAACGGCCGTCTGAGAGATGTCCGGCAAGAAGGTACCGGTCGAGCCATCCGCTGCGGCCTTCGTCCGCTCGCCGTCTCTTTGGGCTCCCGTTTCTACGGGCGCCAGCCGTTTCCGACTGTCTTGTCGACATCGGAGGACACAACGAAAAGGGCGGACGGTCACCATGTACCGGGTCACGGATCGGCTGCACGCGGAACACTCGGTTGAGGTGTCTTGTCATGATATTGCGGCCACCGTATCCACGTGGCTGGCGGAGTTGGGCGCCCATACCGCGTTGGTTGACGACCTCGCGCGAGCGATATGCGCCGCTGACTGGCCCACCGCTTATGCCATCAGCGATCGCCTATCCGTCGATGTGTCCGTTGCGGCATGAGCACGCCGAGTTGTGACCTTCCGACGAATCGCGGCAGAGGTCAAGCGATCTCGACTGCGGATGAAGCGATGTGATCTGCGTCGAGGTCGGCCGGCGATCCCGCAGCGCGTCTGGGCGTCTGGGTTTTGTCCTGGGCTGCGTCCCGCTTCACGCCAGCTGAGGGTGAACTCCGGGGATGAGGCCGGCTTCGGCGGCGATGCGTTGCAGCAGGCGCCTCAGCGTGTCGCGTTCTCGGGAAGACAGGGGTGCAGCGATCTGGTCTTCCAAGGCAGATGCCTGCTTATCGAGCGCCGGGAGCAGGCGGCGGGCCTTCGCGGTCAAGGTCACCGCCACTGCGCGACGGTCGTCGGGATGGGGTAACCGTTTGGCCAGTCCCTGGCCTTCCAGGTTGTCGATCGCTGTGACCATCGCGTTTCGATGAATGCCCAGTCGCTCCGAAAGCTGGCGTTGCGATTGTCCGTCGTCAGCGGCGAGTGCTGCCAGCACCGCATAGGTCCTCGGCTCCACCCCGATTGGAGCCAGCCGCTGTTGGAAGTCGTCGCCAACATACGAACCTAACTGGGCGAGCAGAAAGGGAATTCGCTCATCGAGTGCCGCGATGCCGCGCTGACTATCATCCATGCTCCATAGATTAGCACTAGGTAGGACTGTCACAAATCATGATGAGTTTGCGCCGCTTGTGATGCAGACCATGACATGCGGCTACAAACTGCACTTGACATGACTGTCCTTCACTATGATGATCATAGTTAGTGATCATTTTTAGGAGGTAATCATGCAGATTGCTATTTTTGGTGCCAACGGCCAAACCGGCCGTCTGCTCACCGCACAAGCGCTAGCGGCCGGGCACCGCGTCGTCGCGGCGACCCGCCGCCCCGACGACTTCCCGCTCTCGGACCCGAAGTTGACCGTCGCCGGGGTGGACGTACGCGACGCGGCCGCAGTCACCGAGGTCGTCGCCGGCGCCCACGCCGTGCTCTCCACCCTCGGGGTTTCCTTCACGCGCGAGCCTGTCGACACCTATTCCGTCGGCACCGCAAATATCGTCGCCGCAATGCAAGCCTCGCGCGTGTGGCGGCTCGCCGTGGTGAGCTCGAGCGGTGCCTACCCCACCCGCCGTAGCGAATTTCCGTTCGCCCTGAGGGTATTTGAGCCAATCATCACCCGAACGATCGGGAAGACCGTCTATGACGACATACGCCGGATGGAAAAGATCGTGCGCGGCAGCGGCCTGGGCTGGACGATCGTGCGGCCGTCGGGACTGTTTGATCTGCCCGCACCCACCGACTACCACGCCGGAGAGGTTGATCCGATCGGCGGTTTCACCGCGCGCATCGATCTGGCCCACTACCTGCTGAAGCTGGCCGATGATTCGGCAACGGTCGGCAAAACCGTCGTCGTGTCAACCACCGAACACACACCCACCGTGTGGCAGATGATTCGCCGAGAGGCGCGCTCGAAGCCGACCGCCGACCCGAGCCCTGCTGCTCCCGCCCCATAACGGCACACCGACACCCGGTACCAAACCAACACGTGCACAACCCTTCCCGGCGACGACTACCGGCGGCACATCGCGGCAACCCAGCGAAAGGATCAACTGTGATACTTGTAACCGGCGCGACCGGCACCATCGGCCGGCCCCTTGTCAACGTGCTCGCGGCGGCGGGCGAGCAGGTCCGTGCCCTCGCGCGCCACACGGGCAGATCCGCCGACTGGCTGCCGGCCGGTGTCGACATGGTCCCCGGCGACTTGTCGCGACCCGAGACGATCGTGGCGGCGCTGCACGGCGTCACGACTTTGTTCGTCCATCCTCGCGCAGTCGGAGCGGCTGCCGCCCCCACACTGCTGGCGCTCGCTGCCGAATACGGGGTCAAACACGTCGCCGCGTTATCGGCCATCAACGTCGATGACGATCTGGCATGGCAGCCGTCGCGATTCAACGGTGACCGCAACAAGGAGGTCGAGGATGCGGTTATCGCCAGCGGCCTGCCGTGGGTGAGCGTGCGGCCCTCGTCATTCGCGGTCAGCGCAACAGGCATGTGGGCCTCTCAGATCCGAGAAGGCGATATCGTGCGGGGTCCATATGCCGCGTTCGCCGACCCGTTCATCCACGAGGTCGATGTGGCCTCTGTGCTCGCCCGTGCGCTGCTCGACGACAGCCTTGCCGGACAGAAGATTTCGATCACGGGCGCGCAATCCGTTACCCACGCGGCAATGGTCAGCATCATCGGTGAGGTGATCGGCAGGACGCTGCGCTATGAGGAGATCTCGCCGTCGCAGGCCGCGGAGGGCATTACCGCCCTCGGACTGCCAAGGTCCTTCGCCGACGCGATGATGGCCCGCTACTCACGGGAGCTGGAGAAGCCGTATCCAGTCACCGACGGGGTCGAGAAGATTCTCGGCCGCCCCGCCCGCAGCTATGCCGAGTGGGTGTTCGATCACGCCGCGGCTTTTCAGAACTCGCCGCAGCCGGCTGCCTAGCGAGAGATGCCATGAAAACCGCACCAGAGGCCAACCCCACCCCCGCCCAATCGCCGGACAACAACCCGAAACGGCCGTCGCGGAGCGTGTTTGACACCATCCTGACGACGGCACGGTTCGCTAGCGTGCTGTTCAGCGGTCTATTCGCCGGATTCCTCACTGCGGTCCTCGTTCTCGAAGCCAGCCTGCGACGTTTCCCCGCCTCCGTGTACGCCCAGGTCCGGCTCGTTGAACTCGATCATCTCGACAACCTCGCCACGATCCTGCTGCCGGCCGCTCTGCTGTCTACCGCAACGCTTGTCACCATGACGATGCGCCGCCGCGAACGCGTCCGATGGCTAGCTCTGATCGCGCTGGGCCTGCTCTCGGCGACGTTCATCATCAGCGTGCTGATCAACGTTCCCATCAACACCGTCCAGGAGAGTTGGTCGGTCCTCGCGCCGCCAAGCGATTGGATGGTCGTGCGCGACCGCTGGCAGATTGCTCACCTGATGCGCACCACCACGGCAGTGCTGGCCTTCACGATCCTTGCCCCAGCCGCGATTACACGGCGGCCGTAGGATCGATCCCCGAAATATACGAAAAGACAATCGACGAAGTTACAAGGGGCTTGGGCCCCGGGGCGAGAAGGAGAAGCCGTGACTGAAGCCGCAATTCGACAGCGCGTAGAGGACGCGGTGAACGCGGTTCGCGCGAAAGACATCGACGCCCTCATGTCCCTCTACGCATCCGAGATCGTTTCATTCGATATCGGTCCGCCTTTGCGATACGCCGGGGCTGACAATAAGCGTCGAGCCTGGCAGGAAGTCTTCGCTGCATATGCCGGCCCCATCCGCTACGAGGTACACGAGGTGAACGTCACGACGCACGGCGAGCTCGCCTTCGTTCACAGCCTCAACCACGTGAGCGGCACCCTGGCTAGCGGTCATATCAGCGGCTTATGGTTGCGCTGGACAGCGTGCTTCCGGCGAATCGATGGCGTATGGCTCGTTGTGCACGACCACGTGTCAGTCCCAGCAGACCTCGAGCATGGCCAGGCTGTTCTGAATCTCACACCTTGAGCTCCCTCGAACGCGTTCGGAATTCATCGAGCTGC
The DNA here is from genome assembly GCA_963784665.1 of uncultured Actinomycetota bacterium. GTDB lineage: Bacteria > Actinomycetota > Actinomycetes > Mycobacteriales > Mycobacteriaceae > Mycobacterium. The sequence continues at coordinate 211,265 of CAWASA010000004.1, read as the reverse complement.
GAGCGGCGCCCCACTTTGCCCTCGCACGAGCTGGCGTCCCGAGGAGGTGGCGACGGCTTACCGGAATCTCGTCGGCTGTGGGCGGCGTGTATTCGGTGTCTGTCCCGGTTGAGCGGGGAGCTTTTACCGTACGACGATGCGTGAGACCCATTTGCACTCGCTTTTGCAAGGTTTAAACCGGCTACATACCAGCCTTGACCTGTGGTGGCAGGTGGTGGTGGCAGGTGGTGGTGGCAGGCACAGGATTCGAACCTGTGAAGCTTTCGCGACGGATTTACAGTCCATCCCCGGTGTTTGCGCCTGATCACAGCTAACCCATCGGCGCTGGTAGAGAGCTTGGGCCAGCACAGATTTATGTTGTGTCACAATGTTTCTCACCGCTGCACGGCGATCTAGCGAAGACTATCGGTTGAGCTGCGGAGGTCTGACGGTGAGGTTGCGTAAACCCTTAGCTGCTGGGATGACGCTGGGATCAGTTTTCGGCCGCAGCTAACTTAGCTCGCGAGCGACTGACTGACCGTGGGCAGTCAAGGGCGTCGCGCGTAGGGTGAATCGCGAACCCCTGCCTCGGCCGATTCGCTCAAAGGTCCCTATCGATACGTCGGCAATTCACCGGCGCGCGCGCAAGTGAACAAAAACACCGAACGCCCCAGGCCATCATCGATCACCGCAGGAAATCGACGATGTGTTTCGCCAACTCCTCACCAGCATCCTCTTGGAGAAAATGACCGGCGCCCGGGATCACGGGATGGTTGGTGCCCTGCGCTCCCCGCATCTCCTGCTGGAAAATCGCCGCCATCGGACCGGTGATCGGGTCGCTGTCACTGAACGCCACCAGCATCGGCGTTGGACTGGCGCACAGTGCCGCCCACGCCGATCGGTTGGCTTCCGTAGCGGGGTCATTGGTCGATGTGGGAACCAGGCCGGGCATGGCGCGCGGGCCGGCGCAGTAGGCGTCGTCGGGGAATGGGGCGTCGTACGCCGCGCGGACGGCGTCGGTCATCGGCTGCTGGCAGCCCCACTGCACGAACGAGCCGACCTCGATGGACGGCTGCTCCTGGATCGCCTTGCGGAACGTCCACCAAATGTCCGGCATCGGCATGTCGCCGGTGGGCAAGCCGGTATTGGCGACGACGATGCGGGAGAAGCGATCCGGGTGCTCGGCGGCCAGCCGTAATCCGATCAGCCCGCCCCAGTCCTGCCCGACAAGCGTCACCCGTCGCAGATCCAGGATGTCGAAAGCTAGTGTCCGCATCCACTCCACATGGCGCACATAGGTATGGTCTTCGCGCCGAGTGGGCTTATCGGAGCGACCGAATCCGACTAAGTCCGGACAGATCACGCGATGGCCCGCGGCGACAAGTATCGGGATCATCCGGTGATACAGGAATGACCACGTCGGCTCGCCGTGCAGCATGAAAATGGGGTCGGCGTCCGCGGGCCCGTCTTCGACCCACGCGATCCGCAGCGTGCCGCCCTCGTCGTCGTCGACCTCGCAATAGCGGGGAGCGTAGGGAAAGTCGGGCAGTTCAGCGAACCGCTCTTCCGGGGTGCGCAGCGTCTGCATCGAAGTCTCCTCGTGTCAATGTTGTGTCGGCTCTTTGCCGCTGACCCGAACGTAGGACTTCTGCACACTGGTTCTCTCGGCGCTTTGCGACAGCGTCCGGTGCCCCGATTGTGCGCATGCCACAATCGGAGCAGGTCGACCGATCGCCGCGCGGCGGTGTGGAAATCCGACAACCGCGCAGCGCAACGTTGGCGCGCATAGACAAGCGCCCACCCGGCCCGCTGACCAAAGATCGACGCATGCGACAACTGACAAGTCTCGACGCCCAGTTCCTGGCTCTTGAAAACGCCCGCACCCAAGGTCACGTGAGCGTGCTTGGGGTCTACGACCCCACCACCGCGTCGGGCCGGCCGTTGGATGCGGCACTGGTTCGTGAGCTGGTGACCGAACGCATGCATCTGCTGCCCACCTTCCGCTGGCGGCTGGCGTCCGTCCCGTTCGGCCTCGACTACCCGTACTGGGTGGACGACGGCACCTTCGACGTCGAGTACCACGTCCGCGAGCTCGCGCTGCCTTCGCCGGGAACTGAGCGACAGCTGGCAGCGCAGGTGGCTGACCTGATCGGCCGTCAGCTGGACCGGGCGCGCCCGCTGTGGGAGGTGTATGTGATCCACGGGCTTGCCGACGGCGCGGTGGCGGTGTTGACGAAGATGCATCACGCCGCCGTTGACGGAGTCTCGGGCGCCGAAGTCATGAGCATTCTGCTCGACGACACCGCGGCCGGACGGGAGCTGGAGCCAACGTCTGAGGTGGTCGGTGAGCACTTCCCGTCCGAGGTACAGATGCTGGGCCGTGGCCTCGTCGGTATGTTGCGCCAGCCGCTGCGAGTGCTGCATGCGGCACCCGCCACGTTGCCTCACCTCGACGACGTCGTCACGATTCGCCACCTGCCCGGGGTGAAGACGATCGCGCGAAGCGGTCGAATGATCAAGCGGCTGATTCCGGCCGGTGGTGACAATTCCGCACTGCAAGGCAACGATGTCGTCGCCCCCCGGACTCGATTCCAAACCCGCATATCTGCGCACCGCCGAGTCGCGTTCGGATCGCTATCGCTGGCTGACGTCAAGACGATCAAGAACACCTTCGGCTGCACGGTCAACGACGTTGTCCTTGCCCTGGTTGCATCCGGCTTGCGATCTTGGCTGGACGAGCGCGGAGAGCTGCCGGCTCAACCCCTGGCGGGCTTCATCCCGATGTCGGTTCGCACCCCGGAGCAGATGGGCACGTTCGGCAACCGGGTCTCGGTGATGCTTGCCGAGCTGCCCACTGACGAGGCCGACCCCGTAAAGCGGCTGCGCCGGATCAACGAGACGATGCGAGCCGTCAAGAAGCGTCACAGCGCGCTGCCAGCGTCGTTGCTGCTGGACGCCAACCATTTCATCCCGCCGGCCCTGTTCGCCCAGGCAGCCCGGGCGACATCCAGGCTGGTCGGCGTGCGCGGCATCAATCAGCCTGCCAACGTGATGATCTCGAACGTCCCCGGCCCTTCGACGCCGATGTATCTCGGCGGAGCCCGGCAGCGAGCCCAATTCCCGGTCTCCGGAGTGCTCGACGGGATCGGCATCAACATCACCGTGATGAGCTACCGGGACTCGTTGGAGTTCGGGATCGTCGTGGACCGCGAACAGCTCGACGACCCGTGGCCCATCCTCGACGCTATGCGGGCCGGGCTGGGCGAGCTTCGCGACGCCGCGAAAGTCCATGCAGCGCAAGTGTCTCCGATCTCCGCTTCTCGTAACGCTTCGACTCGCAAGAGGGCAACGTCATGAGCGGGCAGATTCTCGACGGCACCAGCATGGACGATTACCCGCTGACGCTGACGAGCGTCGTCGAGCGGGCCGAGCGGTTCCACGCCGATCGGGAGGTGTTGACACGGCGGCCGTCGGGGGCGATTTCACACACCACGCTCGGAGCCTGTGCCGGCCGCGCCCGGCGCCTTGCCGGCGCGCTGAGCGCGCTCGGTGTGCGTGAAAGAGACCCGGTTGCCACGCTGTTGTGGAACCAAAGTGAGCACCTGGAGCTGTATTTCGCGGTGCCCGCGATGGGTGCGGTCATCCACACCCTGAACCCCCGCCTGTTCCCCGACGAACTCGCCTACATCGTCGACGATGCCCAGGACAAGGTGATCGTCGTCGACGAGTCGCTGCTGGGAGTCTTCGAAAGACTGGCGGAAACAAGCGATTTCGCCCATGTCATCGTTGTCTCCCACACGGCGGAGGCTCCGGCGGGGACGCTTGACTACGAGTCACTGATCGCCGGTGCTGCGCCGGTGCAATGGCCGGCACTCGACGAACGTCGCGCGGCGGCGATGTGCTACACGTCGGGCACGACTGGCAGGCCCAAGGGCGTCGTGTACACGCACCGGGCGCTGGTACTTCACTCCCTTGTCGCCGCGCTGCCCGACCAGCTCGGCGTATCAGCAAGGGACACACTCCTTCCGGTCGTCCCGATGTTCCACGCGAACGCGTGGGGGTTGCCCTACGCCGCAGCCATGTCCGGAGCGCGGCTGGTCCTCCCGGGGCCGCATCTCGACCCCGACAGTCTGCTCGACCTGCTCGCGGAAGAACGCGTGACGATGACCGCGGGTGTTCCCACCGTGTGGATGGGGATGCTGGCAGCGCTCGAAGCCGAACCGGGCCGGTGGGACCTGTCGTCCCTGGACCGGTTGGTCGTCGGTGGTGCCGCGGTGCCGCGGTCGATGCTCGAGGGGTTCGACCGTCACGGTCTGAGCGTCATCCAAGCCTGGGGGATGACCGAGACCGCACCGCTGGGGTCGGTGTGCCGGCTGCCCGCGAGCCTCGACGAGAGCACCGCCGACGAGCAGTACTGCTACCGCGCGCGGCAGGGTATCGCCAGCCCGCTGTTCGAGATTCGCGCTCGCGACGACGAGGGGCAGTTCATCAAGTGGGACGACGCCGCTATCGGTGAGCTCGAAGTCCGTGGACCCTGGGTCACGGCCGGCTACCACCGGGGCCGGGGCGCCGGCAGCTTCACTGCCGACGGCTGGTTCAAGACCGGCGACGTGGTCCGCATCGACGCGCGCGGTTGCATCAGAATCTGCGACCGGTCGAAGGACCTCGTGAAGTCCGGCGGCGAGTGGATCTCCTCGGTCGACCTGGAGAACCACCTGATGGCGCATCCCGCCGTCGCGCAGGCCGCTGTCATCGCCATACCCGACGACCGTTGGGGTGAGCGTCCACTGGCGGTGGTATCACTGCGCGCCGGCGCGCAGACTTCGACGGCGGAGTTGCGTGAGCACCTCGCGCGCGACTTCGCCAAGTGGCAACTGCCCGATCGCTTCGAGTTCGTGGCGACCATCCCTTGCACGGCCACTGGCAAGTTCAAGAAAACAGAGCTGCGCGACCAATTCGCGCCAGCGTGAACCCATTCGAGGGTCGCAGTAGCGGCCCCCAACCAGAAAAGGAATCGAAATGAGCCGCTTCGACATCACGAAGACCAACAGCGCCGTGGAGCGATTGATCGAGACGACGGACAACCCCCGCCACCTCTACCTGCTGCACGCCTACAACCGGCACCGCTACCTGGAGATGGCCGGCCGCTGGGAGGAGATCTTCGCTCCCGACATGACCGTTGACAAACCGGTCTATCACTTCAACATGTACGGCAAGATGCTCACGCTTGACGGAGCCGAGGCCGTCCAGACGGTGTACAAGGAGTGGACCCGCACCGGACAGAATGTCTTCTACACTGACGACGAGAAGCTCGCCGTCAGCGACAACATGGTCGTCTCGACATCGACTATGTACCAACAGACTCCTGGTCACCTCCTCGCAGAGGACGGCGCGCCCGTCGATCCCGACGCGATGTACCTGGTTAAGTCTGCCGAGCACATGATCTGGCCCTACGACGACGTGGGCCGCCTGATCGGCGAGGACGTCTGGGAGTATGACGAGACCACCCGCGAGATCATCGCGCTCGACCCGTCCGATGTGCTGACCCCGGAGCAGGCCGGTAAGCTGCTCGACCCTCTCATCAAGCCACTCCCGGCCCACAATCCGTTCACTGCGTGAATACAACAGGGTCACAGTGTCGTCGAAACATGCCCAGCGCGCCTGGTCCTGTTCCGAGACATCGCCGGGGCGAGATCGCAAACCTGAATGCACTCAAAAGTGCGTAATGCCAACATGGGTCGGTCCGTCCGATCCGGAAGAGAGGACGGGCCGATGGGACTCACCGTGGCTGTGACGGGACCAACTGGCGAAATCGGAATCTCGGCAGTGACTGCCTTGGAACGAGACCCCGCCGTGGACAGGATCGTCGGGATGGCCCGCCGGCCATTCGATCCGGCCTCACACGGGTGGATAAAGACGACTTATCAACGGGGCGACATCATGGACCGAGATGCGGTGGATGCGCTGGTCGCCGATGCCGATGTCGTCATACATCTCGCATTCATCGTGCTGGGTTCGCGCGCGGAAAGTGAGCGCGTCAACCTTGCGGGCACACGCATGGTCTTCGAGGCCGCCATCGCCGCTCAGCGGGTGACGCGGCTGGTCTACACGTCGTCGGCCGCGGCCTACGGCTACCACTCCGACAACCCGGATCCGCTCACCGAAGACGTTCCGCCCCGCGGATCACCGGAGCACGACTATTCCGCGCAGAAGGCGGCCTGCGAAGCCGCGCTCGCCGAGATCACCGATGGCTCTTCGCTGGAAGTGTTCGTGCTTCGTCCGTGCATCGTCGCCGGACCGAAGGCGACCGCGCTGGCCGACGCGATGCCGTGGAACCGGCTTCCTTCCGCATTCCGATCGATCACGCGCGCGATACCGCTTCTGAAGCTGCCCTTCCCCGACCCCGGTGTCCCGCTTCAGCTCGTCCATCACGACGACGTCGCCGCGGCCATCGCATTGGCGGCGACGACTTCGGCCCCGCCGGGGGCCTACAACATCGCCGCGGACGGCGAGACATCACTTTCTAGGATCGCGGCGGCCCTGGGCGGACGCCCCGTACGGGTGCCCGCCGCTACGGCCACCATCGGGTCGGCGGTGGTAGCCCGACTACCGTTCCTTCCCGCCGAGGCCGGCATCTTCCACGTGGCACGGACGTCGGTCCTGATGGATACCGGCAAAGCCAAGTCCCAACTCGGCTGGGCCCCTAAATACACCGCTGCGCAGACCCTGGTGGCACTGGCCGCGGCGGCCCACGAGACGTGACGCCGGGCGACAACTCCGCTTCTCCTCAGTTTCGTACCCCTCACCTGTGCCGAAATGTCGCCTGCAGTCCATCATTTCGCTTCAGGCATCTCGTCGACGAGTTCGGCCAGGATTAGTGCGACGCGTAGTTCGAGGGTGCGCTTGTCCAACGATCGGCCTATGAGCTCCTCGGCTTGCCGGAGCCTATAGGAGACGGTGTTCTCATGGATGTTGAGTCTTTTCGCGGTTCTGGCGCGGCTTCCGTTCTCGTCGAGGTAGGTGCGCACGGTCGCGGCGAGCCGCCGGGTGGTGTCATCGCCGGCCGCCAGCGCGCCCAGCTCGCACGCGACGAATGCGCGGGCCTGGTCGATGTTCGCGGTGACGAGTGCACGCAGAGAGATGTCGCTGTAGCGCGTGACGCTGCCTTCGCGGCGGCCAGCCATCCGCGCGATCCGCTGCGCCTGGAGCGCCTCGAGATGACTGGCGCGAAATCCCGCGATGCCGCGGGCGGGTTCGCCGATCGCGACACGAACCCCGGGTGCCGTCGCCGTCCGGAACCGCAGCTCGTCGAGGACCCTCGACGGAACGTCGCCCTTGGTGCTTACCCAGGCCGCCACCGACAACGTGCCGAGAGGCTGGACAAGCGGGTGCTGGCTGCCGATCGCCGCGGCGATCTCGCGGATCGCCGCTTCGAGCAGGGCCAGCGTGTTGCGCCCCTCCTCGTGGGTGTCCAGCCAGGCGATCGCGGCGACGTGCACGCGCCGCAGTTCGTGGCGTAGCCGCCGGCTTGCCACCTCGATATCGATCGGTTGCCCCGATAGGATGGCGCCGATGGTCTCGGCCTGGCTGGCAGCGGCACTGCGCAGCCAGCGGTCACGCTCGGTGGTGTACGCGTCCTCGAGGAGGCAGAGCGCGGCGTCCACATAGGCGAACATCCATGCCGAAGACAACTCGATCGCACGGTTCAGCTCATCCGCGTCGGTCACGTGGTTAGCCAGGATCGCGTTGAGATGCTGCGATGTGGCGGCGTGGCCGAGCCGGTAGCTGCGCAGCAACACGGTCAGCGGTACGCCGTGATGCGCACCGTCCAGCGCGTAGTCGAGCGTCGCGGAACCGAGGCTGGTGGCGTGCAGCGGATCGGCACCGGACTGCAAAACCTCAGCGAAGTCGCGGATACTCGCTTCCGTGCTGGCCCGGTTCGCTTCCAGCGCCTCGGCGTTGCCGAGTAGATCGGGCAACCGCCGGCTGATGTAACCCACGACCGCATCGGAGATCTCGTCGGCACGCTTGGCGAGTTCGGCGGCCGCCGGTTGCAGGACGGTCGACCACAGCCGTCCCTCGATCTGACCCTGAGCGCCCAGCCAGGCCGGTTGCATGCTTCGCACGCTAGCGCTGCACCTGTCGCGGCGGTGTGGATATCAGATAACAGCGCAGCGCAACGTTGGCGCGCACAGACAAGCGCCCAGCGGCCCCGCTGACCAACAATCGCAGCATGCGACAACTCCGCCACACTGACCGCGACGCGGTCCATCGCAGGCTCAGCGTGCTCGCGGCAACGACCCTCGTGGGCGTGCGGTTGATGGCAATAACCATCTCCGCGACCGAGCCGCCCAAATTTCCGGCTGGCTCCCCTAGCCCGCGTGCCGTCCGTCAAACTTTCACCGCTGCCAGAAGCCGCATCAGCCTGTGAACCAGGTGCGCGGTACCGGTCATGGCGATTCGTCTCGAAGGCGGTCGCGAACCGCTGCCGCGGTGTGCGCCGTCAGATGGTCGGCCAGCAGTTCCGGATGCGCCCGCGACAGCAAACGCCGGCATCGCGCACGATTGCGCCGGGCGCGGGGCGCTGGGACGAAGCGTCGTTGCTCTTACTCTGCAAGGGCTAGCGTGGCTAGCTACCCTCTCTGAAGTTGGTGGCAGGTACAGGATTCGAACCTGTGAAGCTTTCGCGACGGATTTACAGTCCGCTCCCATTGGCCGCTCGGGCAACCTGCCGCCTAGCAGGGTACAACGAGCGGGTAGACAGAGCACAACGGCTATCACCGGATGAAGGGACGGATCGAATGGCGGACTCATCGTTCGACATCGTCAGCAAGGTCGACCGGCAGGAGGTCGACAACGCGCTGAATCAGGCAGCCAAGGAGCTGGCCACCCGCTTCGACTTCCGCGGCACCGACACCAAAATCGCGTGGAAGGGCGACGAGGCCGTCGAGCTGACATCCTCCACCGAGGAGCGCGTCAAGGCTGCCGTCGACGTCTTCAAGGAAAAACTGATCCGCCGCGACATCTCGATGAAGGCCTTCGACGCCGGTGACCCGCAGGCGTCCGGCAAGACCTACAAAATCACCGGCACCCTCAAGCAGGGCATCAGCAGCGAGAACGCCAAGAAGATCACCAAGCTCATCCGCGACGAGGGGCCCAAAACCGTCAAGACCCAGATCCAGGGCGATGAGGTCCGCGTCACCAGCAAGAAGCGCGACGATCTGCAGGCGGTCATCGCGATGCTGAAAAAGGCCGACCTGGACGTGGCGCTGCAGTTCGTCAACTACCGCTAGCACAGCCCCATCGTTCGCTTCGTGCAGTAGACTGGAATTGCACGAACTGAATGTAGGAGTGCCTGCTATGACCCCCACGACCACAGTCGCCGAGCTGACCGCCGCGAACCGGCGCGTCCGCGACAGCGCCCATGCTGTGGGCGTGGCGCTGTCGTCGGTCGAGGTATACACCGAGCCCGCCGTCGCGCGAGCTGTGCAAGCCGAACACAACCTATACGCCCGCATCGGCACCGAGTTCGGGATGCTGACCAGCACCGAAGCCGGCAAACGGATGGGATCGCGGTCCAGCGCCCCGCGCAACCTGGCCACCACGGCGCACCGCAACAAGGCGCTGGTGGCGGTCCGCCGCGGCAACTACCTTGCCTACCCCGGGTTCCAGTTCGGACCGGACGGAAAACCGCTGGCAGTCATCGCCCGTCTGCGTGAGGTCGCGGAGGCAAACGGCTGGTCGGAGGCGGGCCTGGTGCAGTGGCTCTGCTCACCCACCACCTACCTGGACGGCGACCGCCCCGTGGACCGCCTCACCACGGATCCGGACCGGGTAGTCGCGGTGGCAGCGGAGGCGCTGGCCGTCTCGTGGTGAGGCGACCACCGGACCCATTCGACCCGGCCACCGCCACCCTGCCGGCGGGACACCTGCTCCACCGCGTCCTGTCGGCGGCCCGAACCGCCACCGACTTCAACCCCGGGTTCGGCGCGCGCACCCGCTTCGGCTTCTTCGGCAAGCCCGTGGTGCCGATCATGTACGCCGCGGACACCGAAGACGCAGCCATCGCCGAGACGCTGCTGCACGACATCCCGGCCACGGGCGGCCTGCTCCCCTACGATCAATACGCCGATAAAGTGCTCGTCCGGTTGAAAGTGACGCAACGCCTGCGCGTCGGGGTTCTGCACGGCACCGGGCTGCGACGCCTCAAGGTCACCGCCGCCGAGCTCACGTCGAGCCCGGCATCGAGCTACGACACCACGGTGCGGTGGGCAGAGACAGCCCATGATGTCGGGTTGGACGGGTTGGTGTGGATGTCCCGGCAATGCAACGACACCAAGGCGTACGTCTTCTTCGGCGACAAGTGCGCGCAAGCGTTCATCCAGGATCCGTCCCACGCGCGCATCTTCGCCAGCCCGGCCGACCAAATCTGGCTGATCGACCGGTGTGCGCCCCTGCACGTCGACGTGCTCATGGAGCCGTCGTGACGGACCGCTGGCCCGACCAACCGGTGGGTCTCTAGGCTCATGACGAGACCCCAGATTTAAGCGAGGTTCACGATGACCGTGACTCCCCAGGAAGCCGCCGACCGTGCTGCGACCGAGGCCAGCTACTTCGACGTCATCATCATCGGTGCCGGTATCTCCGGCCTGGGCGCGGCCTACCGGATCACCGAGCGCAACCCGCACCTGACCTACACCATCCTGGAGCGGCGCGCACAGATCGGCGGTACCTGGGATTTGTTCCGCTACCCCGGCGTGCGCTCCGACAGCAGCATCTTCACGCTGTCTTTCCCCTTCGAGCCGTGGACCCGGAAGGAGGGCGTCGCCGACGGCGTCCACATCCGCGAGTACCTGACCGCCACCGCGCACAAATACGGCATCGACCGCCACATCCAGTTCAACAGCTACGTCCGCTCAGCGGACTGGGATTCGTCCACCGACAGCTGGGCAGTCACCGTCGAGCAAGACGGCGCCCGCAAGCACTACCGCGCGAGGTTCGTATTCTTCGGCAGCGGCTACTACAACTACGACGAGGGCTACACCCCTGACTTTCCCGGCATCGAGCAGTTCGAAGGCACCGTCGTGCATCCTCAGCACTGGCCGGAAGACCTGGACTACACCGGCAAGAAGATCGTGGTGATCGGCAGCGGAGCCACCGCGGTCACACTGATCCCATCGCTTTCGGAACGGGCCGGAAAAGTGACCATGCTGCAGCGCTCGCCAACCTATCTCATCTCGGCGTCCAAATACGGCAAGATCGCCGCTGTCGCTCGTAAGCTGCTGCCCCGCAAAGCTTCTCACCTGGTGATCCGGATGTACAGCGCATTGACCGAGGCGGTTTTCTTTTTCTTGTCCCGCAAGGCGCCAGGACTCGTGAAGTGGCTGCTGCGGCGCGAAGCGATCAACAGCCTGCCACCCGGCTACGACGTCGACATCCATTTCAAACCCCGGTACAACCCGTGGGACCAGCGGATGTGCCTGATACCCGACGCCGACCTGTACAACGCCATCAGTGCCGGGCGCGCCGAGGTGGTCACCGACCATATCGAGCATTTCGACACAGGCGGTATCGCGCTCAAATCCGGCGGGCACCTCGACGCCGACATCATCGTCACCGCCACCGGCCTGCAGCTGCAGGCGCTGGGCGGGGCCACGATCAGCCTGGACTGCGTGGAGATCGATCCCCGGGACCGCTTCGTCTACAAGGCGCACATGCTCGAAGATGTGCCCAACCTGTTCTGGTGTGTGGGCTACACGAATGCGTCGTGGACACTGCGCGCCGACATGACGGCCCGGGCAACGGCAAAACTGCTGGCGCACATGGCCGCTCACGGCTACACCCACGCCTATCCACATCGCAACAACGAGCCGATGGCCGAGAAGCCGTCGTGGGATATTCACGCCGGGTATGTACTGCGGTCGCTGCATGCGCTGCCGAAATCCGGCACCAAGCGGCCGTGGAATGTGCGGCAGAACTACCTCGCCGATGCCATCGACTACCGGCTCGACCGCATTGAGGAGGCGATGGTGTTCGGCCGAGTTACCGACCGGGCGCCGCTAGCGGGGTGAGCGTCAGCGAGTGTGGTTGGCTCCCAACGCGGATTCGCCGAACCAGACTTGCTTCCCGCAGTTGGGGCAGAACCTCTCGTCGGGGTGGTGTTCTGCTCCGCAGCTCGAACAGTAGTGCGGCTCGGTCGCCGTCGACGGTGGAGCCGGAGCTGCGGTGCCCGTTTCTTCAGGCGCGGCCCGCAGCGAGACGGGTCCAGGAACTACGCCCAGGGAGAGCAGCGGCCAACGGCTTCTCACCACCATGAAGGTCAGACCGCCGCCGGCGACGAGCACCAGGGCAACGCCACCCGCGATGTACCACAAGAGCTTCGTGCCGCTGAACACCGATACATCGCCGTACTGCTGGCGCAGGTTGGCTGCGCTCGCCTTGAGATCGACCACCCCGGGATAGTCGGGTGACATCGACAAGGTCAGGTCGAAATCGTCTATCGCTTCCGTGTAGTGGCCCGAGTAGTAATGGCTGAGCCCTTTGCGGTAGTAGCCGTCGGCTGGTCCGAGCATCGCTTTGACACCCTTGCTGGCCATTATCGCGGCCAGGCTATCTGCGGGAGCGATGAAGTTGAACGGCTGCGATTCGCCGACGGGAGCAAAGCTGTTCACGCCGATCACCTTGCCGTTGAGCTCGATGGTGGGGCCACCGCTCATGCCTTCGGTGACCGCAGCATCGATCTCATACTCGGGGCTAGATCCCATCCTCGACTTCTTGCTTACCTTGCCGCTCTTATTCGTCGGGTCCAGCGAAGGACCGGTGACGTTTTGGGTGCTCTCGGCGAAACCCACCGAGAGTACCGATGTACCGATGCTGACGTCGGCGTCGGTAGCCAGCTCGGACGACGGCAGGTTATGGCTGTCGATCTTGAGAAGAGCAACGTCCCCTTTGCCGAGGGGCCGGAAATCCACGACGTTGGCGGGAATCTTTCCGACGACATGTGCGCCGGTGCCGTACAACAGCGTGAGGCTCACCTCGGGTCCCCGGCCAGCATTGTCCCCTTCAACCCGTGCGTTTTTCTGAAGCCAGTCCAATGTCGCTGAAGGGTCCCGCGATTCGGGCGCGTCCGGGTATTGGGCGATGTATTCGGCGGCGGCCCGTTTCAGTATCAGCAGTTTGGCGCTCTCCGGATCGACGCAGTGACCCGCGGTGGCCACCCACCCGTCGGGATTGACCACGAAAGCGGTGCAGCTCCACACTGCGAGGAAGGGCATGTTCGAACCCTGGCCAAATTGAGACAGGATCTGCCCGTTCGGCAGCCGGACGAGGCCGTGACCTTGGCCGGCGAGGAACATGACGGCCGGCCGTATCATGGCCGCCGCCCTTTCCTCCGGGTTAGCCTGCGGACGACCGTCATTGGCAGATGCGATGCCTGGTGACCCAACCAACGCCGCCAGAGCAGCCGCCGACACCAACGCGAACGCCCGGCCGCAACTCGAGCGTGTAGGCATTATCCCTCCTCGTAGTCAATTCCCTTTGACGATCCGGCACGCCGCGCGGTGTCGGTAGGGACCGAAGTCCCCTGGCATGAGGTCATTGGTTTTGACTACAGCCGTCCGGCACGCAGGCGGGAGTTCGTGAACTGCTTCTAAATCTCAGGTGTCGGCAATACGCTGATCGCCATGGCACCTGAGAAGCGCGAACCCAATGTCGTTGTCCTCGGTGGCGGTTCCTGGGGAACCACGGTGGCGTCGATCTGTGCGCGCCGCGGACCGACGCTGCAGTGGGTGCGCTCGGAGGAGACCGCAAAAGACATCAACCTCATTCACCGCAACAGCCGCTACCTGGGCAACGACGTCATCCTGAGCGACACCTTGCGCGCCACCACCGACTTTGCCGAGGCGGCCAACAGCGCCGACGTCGTCGTCATGGGCGTTCCCTCGCATGGCTTCCGCGGGGTGCTCACCGAGCTGGCCAGGGAGCTGAGGCCATGGGTGCCGGTGGTGTCGCTGGTCAAGGGGCTCGAGCAGGGCACCAACATGCGGATGTCCCAGATCATCGAAGAGCTGCTGCCCGGCCATCCGGCAGGCATTCTCGCCGGGCCCAACATCGCGCGCGAAGTCGCCGAGGGCTACGCTGCCGCCGCGGTACTGGCGATGCCCGACCAGCATCTGGCAACCCGGCTGTCGGCGCTTTTCCGTACCCGGCGCTTCCGTGTGTACACCACCGATGACGTGGTCGGGGTTGAGATGGCCGGGGCGCTGAAGAACGTCTTCGCCATCGCCGTCGGGATGGGCTACTCGCTGGGTATCGGCGAGAACACCCGCGCCCTGGTGATCGCCCGCGCCCTGCGCGAGATGACGAAACTGGGCGTAGCGATGGGCGGGCAGCCCGACACCTTCCCCGGACTGGCCGGTCTGGGCGACCTGATCGTCACTTGCACCAGCCAGCGCAGCCGCAACCGTCACGTCGGTGAACAGCTCGGTGCGGGCAAACCGATCGACGAGGTCATCGCATCGATGAACCAGGTCGCCGAGGGCGTCAAAGCCGCCAGTGTGATCATGGAGTTCGCCAACGGGTTCGGCCTGAACATGCCGATCGCCAGGGAAGTCGACGCGGTGATCAATCACGGCTCGACCGTCGAGCAAGCCTATAGCGGCCTGGCCGCCGAGGTCCCGGGGCACGAGGTGTACGGCTCCGGGTTCTGAGGTGGCTAGCCAGCGGGCGTGACGAAAAGATTTGCATTCGATATGGGCCGGGCTCCTCGGCTTGACCCGCGCTTTGCCAGCAAACTACCGTCGAATCAGGTAGCCAGGCGTTCCCGTCCACGACCCTGCGGGCCGGTCGGTCGTAATCATCTCTGCGCCAACAAGCTACGCCGACGTAACTAACCAAATACGGGCCGGATATCGGAACATCCCCCGCTAACACCTAACGAGGGACGCAACCGATGCAAAACATCGAACAGCTCGGCGATCGGAGTGTTGCCCAGGGCGCCGAAGAATCACGCATTGACCGGATGCGAGCGGTTATCCGGCATGACTTGCCTTCGTCGCTCGTGGTTTTCCTGGTAGCGCTCCCCTTGTCACTGGGGATCGCGATCGCTTCCAATGCCCCGGTGCTCGCCGGCCTGATCGCCGCGATCGTCGGGGGAATCATCGTCGGAGCCGTCGGCGGATCACCGCTGCAGGTCAGCGGCCCCGCGGCCGGTCTGACAGTCGTTATTGCCGATCTGGTTTCGAATTTCGGTTGGGGCATAACGTGTTTGATCACCGCGGCCGCGGGCGTGGTCCAATTTCTGCTGGGCCTCAGCCGTGTTGCGCGATCCGCTCTTGCGATCTCACCCGTCGTCGTGCACGCCATGCTGGCCGGCATCGGAATCACCATTGCACTGCAGCAAGCTCACGTGTTGCTGGGCGGAAGGTCCAAAAGCACGGCCTGGCACAACCTCATTGGCCTGCCGGGTCAAATTATCGGCGCTCATCGGCCCGGGACCGTCCTGGGCGTACTCGTGATCGTGATCCTGATCGCCTGGCGGTGGGTTCCGGCGAAAGTGCGCCGTATTCCGGGGCCACTGGTCGCCATCGTGGCCGTGACGCTTATCTCGGTGGTCTTCGGATTCAACGTGAGGCGGGTTGACCTCGAGGGGTCGCCGCTGGATGCGCTGCGGCTGCCTGAAATTCCCGACGGCAACTGGGGCGCTGTCGCAATCGGGGTGATAACCGTCGCGCTCATCGCCAGCGTCGAGAGCCTGCTGTCAGCGGTGGCGGTCGACAGAATGCACAACGGGCCGCGCACCAACTTCGACCGCGAGTTGATCGGACAGGGAGCCGCAAACATCGTGTCGGGGGCCATCGGCGGGCTCCCGGTCACCGGTGTCATCGTCCGCAGCTCAACCAATGTGAACGCGGGCGCGAAATCCCGCGCCTCCGCGTTCATGCATGGTATCTGGATTCTGCTGTTCACCATTCCGTTTGCCGGGTTGGTCGACGAGATCCCAACCGCAGCACTGGCCGGCCTGCTCATCGTCATCGGAATCCAGCTGCTGCAGCCGGCCCACATCGAAACCGCAAAGAAGCATGGGGATCTCGCCGTTTACGTAGTGACCGCAGTCAGCGTCATCTTCCTCAATCTGCTGCACGGCGTCATGATCGGACTCGCCCTGGCCATCGCGCTGACCGGATGGCGGGTGATCTGGGCGAGGATCGAGGCCAAGCCCGTAGCTGGCGAATGGCACGTGAGCGTCGAGGGCGCGGCATGCACCTTCCTGGCGCTGCCACGGCTGACCCGGGTGCTGACATCGGTCCCGGAAGGCGCGACGGTAACGGTTGATATTTCGGTCCATTACCTCGATCACGCTGCGCATCAGGCGATCAGCGACTGGCAGCGACGGCATTGCGCCACGGGCGGCACGGTTCGGATCCAGGGGGTAACCGATGCAGGCCACCGCGCCCACCGCGCCCCGCTGGTCGAATCCGAAAGGCCCGACGCCGCCGCTTGAGTGGGGCGCGCAGCATTAATCGAACCCGGAAAGCCCGAAGCTGCTGTTTGGCGTCCGTCCGCTGAGCTTCTGAACTATCCACTGATTCATCGAAACCCCCTGCTCGGTGGCTTCCAGTGCGAGGCGGGCGTGCAGCGCCGGTGACGTCCTGACAACGAGCGTGCCGCTATAGCTGCGTTCCGAAAATGGTATGGGGGCTGATTCTCCGCATGCTCGCAAGTCGTCCAGGTGCTGGCTGACCGCCTCCTCGATGGCGGCGACGGCCTCTGGCGCGGTCGCCGCTTCGCGCCTCAAGTAAGGCAACTCGATGCACACACCCACGTACTCGTCGTAATCGGACGACCATTCCGCGCGGTAGGTGTAGCGGTCCACGCGGGATTTGATAGCACAGGCGCTATCAAATTCGGGAGTCACTCATCCCCAAGGAAAGCCCGGCTCTCCACGGCATGCGGCTTACGGCGAAATTGATAGCACCGCCGCTATCGGATTCGGAGGAGGGATCAGCCCTGGGCCATCTCCTGTAGCCGGCGGATGCGGTCCTCGATGGGCGGGTGCGTCGAGAACATCGAACCGATCCGCTCGCCCGCGCGAAACGGGTTGGCGATCATCAAGTGTGCCTGGCTGGCCAGCTGCGGCTCCGGCGGCAGCGGCGCCGCCTGTACCCCGCCGGAGATCTTGCGCAGTGCCGACGCCAGGGCGAGCGGGTCGCCGGTCAACATCGCGCCCGATTCGTCAGCCTGGTACTCGCGCGACCGGGACACCGCCAACCGCACCACCGTCGCCGCAATAGGACCCAGCAACGAAACCAGCAGCAGCGCAAAAGGATTCTCGCCATCTCGGTTGCCGCCGAACATGCCGGCCCACATGGCCATGCTGGCCAGTGCGGTGATCACCGACGCCATCGCGCCGGCGATGCAGGAGATCAGGATGTCGCGGTTGTAGACGTGCGAAAGTTCGTGTCCCAGCACGGCGCGCAGCTCGCGCTCGTTGAGGATCTCGAGGATGCCGGTGGTGCAGCACACGGCGGCGTTGCGCGGGTTGCGGCCAGTGGCGAACGCGTTGGGCGCGTTGGTGTCGCTGATGTACAGCCTCGGCATCGGCTGGTGTGCCGCGGTGGCCAGCTCTCGCACAATCCGATACATCGCCGGCGCCTGCACCTCGGAAACCGGCTGCGCGTGCATCGCCCGCAGCGCCAGCTTGTCGCTGTTGAAGTAGACATAGACGTTCATACCGACAGCGAAGAGCGCCGCGAAGATCAGCGCCGTTCTGCCGAACAGCGCACCGGCGGCCACGATCAACGCGGACATACCGACCAACAGGAGGAAGGTCTTCAACCTGTTGGCATGCGGATGCCAGGTCATCAGCGTCCTCCTACGAACACTTGTTATTGCCGACTACAGCTAATTGAACGCCCGACACGACCTTTCTGGTTCCGCAGGGTTCTTCAGGCCGCGGCAACCGGCGCTAGCCGTGCCGGCTGATGGTGTAATCGACCAACGTCTGCAGTGCGTACCGGCCGGGTACCTCGGGCAAAAGGGCCAGCTCTTGGCGTGCTTGCGCCGCATACTGCGCCAAGAAGTGCTTGGCCTTGGCCATACCCGGGGACGTGCGCAACAGCGTCAGAGCCTCGGCCACCGCCTCGTCGTCGTCGATGGGCCCGGCCAGCAGCTCGCGCAGCCGGGCCGCCTCGGGCCCGGGTTCTTGCAGCGCGAAGAGCATCGGCAGGGTGTGCACCCCTTCGCGCACATCGGTTCCGGGTAGTTTGCCGGACTCGTGGGAGTCACTGTCGATGTCGATGATGTCGTCGGAGATCTGGAAAGCGGTGCCCACAACGCCACCTAGACGGCTTAGTCGCTCCACCTGGTCATCGTCGGCGCCCGAGAACATAGCACCGAATCGGCCCGCCGCGGCGATCAGGCACGCCGTCTTCTCATACACCACCTTGAGGTAGTGCTCGATCGGGTCGATCCCCTCGGTGATGCCGCGGGTCTCGCGCATCTGCCCGGTCACCAGCTGGGCAAACGTCTCGGCGATAAGGCGCACCGCTTCGGGCCCCAGCCGTGATACCAACCGCGATGCCGTGGCGAACAGATAGTCCCCGGCCAGGATCGCGACGTTGTTGCCCCACCGCACATTGGCGGTGGGCGTGCCGCGGCGAACCTCCGCGTCGTCCATGACGTCATCGTGGTAGAGCGTGGCCAGGTGCACCAATTCGATGACCGCGCCGGCGATCGTCACCTCCCCGGCGTCGGGATTCGGGCCAATCTGTGCGGACAACACGGTGAACAGCGGCCGGAACCGCTTGCCGCCTGCCTTGAACAGGTGCGTCAGCGAGTCGGTCATCACCTCGTCAGCGCTGCGCAACTCGGTGTCCATGAGCTGCTCGATCCGGCCGACACCGTCGCGCACGGTCGCCGCGAACGCCGCGTCGCCGAAATCAACGCCCGCCACCACGGTCGCCGGAGTCCTCACGCGACCAACATACTGGTGGACGTGGACAGCAGAGCCGTCAAGGCCCAAGTGGTGGTCGTGGGGGCCGGACCTGCCGGTTCGGCGGCCGCCGCCTGGGCTGCGCGCGCGGGCAGCGACGTGCTCGTCATCGACTCCGCCAGCTTCCCTCGCGACAAGGCGTGCGGTGACGGGCTGACCCCGCGCGCGGTCGCCGAGCTCGAACAACTGGGGCTGGGTGACTGGCTGAACACCCGCATCCGGCACCGGGGCTTAAGGATGAGCGGGTTCGGCGGCGAAGTGGAAGTCGGCTGGCCGGGCCCGTCGTTCCCGTCGACCGGCAGTGCGGTGGCCCGCCTCGAGTTGGATGACCGAATCCGCAAATGCGCTGAGGATTCCGGGGCGCGAATGCTGCTGGGGACCAAAGCCGTTGGGGTGCATCATGACTCGTCGCGACGGGTGGTATCGCTCACGTTGGCCGACGGCACGGAGGTGGGCTGCCGCCAGTTGATCGTTGCCGACGGGGCCCGGTCTTCACTGGGCCGCAAATTGGGCCGGCGTTGGCATCAGGAGACGGTGTATGGCGTCGCCGCACGCGGGTATCTGAGCACTCCGCGTGCCGACGACCCCTGGCTGACGTCGCATCTGGAACTGCGCTCCCCCGACGGCGCTGTGTTGCCCGGCTACGGCTGGATTTTCCCGCTGGGCAACGGCGAAGTGAACATCGGCGTCGGAGCATTGTCGACATCAAAACGGCCGGCAGATCTGGCGCTGCGACCACTGATCTCGTATTACACCGACTTGCGCCGCGACGAGTGGAGCTTTACCGGCCAGCCACGCGCAGTATCGTCGGCGCTGCTGCCGATGGGCGGGGCGGTTTCCGGGGTGGCCGGACCCAACTGGATGCTGATCGGCGATGCCGCGGCCTGCGTCAACCCACTGAACGGCGAAGGCATCGACTACGGGCTCGAAACGGGGCGGCTGGCTGCCGAGCTGCTGGGCTGCCGCGACCTTTCGCAGGTGTGGCCGTCGCTGCTGCAGCAGCACTACGGTCGCGGATTTTCGGTCGCGAGAAGGCTGGCCCTATTGCTCACCTTCCAGCGGTTCCTGCCCATGACCGGGCCGGTCGCGATGCGCTCCACGACGCTGATGACCATCGCAGTGCGAGTGATGGCCAACCTGGTCACCGACGACGATGCCGATTGGGTGGCGCGGGCCTGGCGGAGCGGTGGGCGGTTGTCGCGGCTGATCGATCGCCGAAAGCCCTTCAGCTGAGCCATCAATCGGGCCACCAGCGGTAACTCGTCAACATGGTCTCAGCCCCATTGACATATATCAGGGTGGTTGATATATCTAGAAGCATGACTCAACCACTGGATTTCGAGTTCGAATCGGCCTACCGCGGTGAATCCGCCCAATTCGGCGAGGGTGCGCGGCCGCCATGGAGCATCGGCGTCCCACAACCCGAACTGGCCGCCGTGATCGAGCAGGGCAAGTTCCACGGCGACGTCCTCGACGCGGGATGCGGCGAAGCAGCCATCTCCCTGGCCTTGGCCGAGCGCGGGTACACGACGGTGGGTTTGGACGCATCACCGACCGCGGTTGAGCTGGCGCGACGAGAGGCCGAGAAACGCGGGCTGACCAACGCCACCTTCGAGGTGGCTGACATCTCGTCGTTCACCGAGTATGACGGCCGGTTTGGCACCATCGTGGACAGCACCCTGTTCCACTCCATCCCGGTCGATGCACGCGAGGGCTACCAGCAATCGATTAGCCGCGCGGCCGCGCCGGGCGCGTCATACTTTGCCCTGGTGTTCCACAGGGCGGCCATGCCAGAGGGCCCGATCAACGCGGTCACCGCCGATGAGCTGCGCGAAGTGGTGTCCAAGTACTGGGTCGTCGACGAAATCAGACCCGCCCGCCTGTTTGCCAACTTCCCCGACGGAGCCTTCGAATTGCCGATCGTCGACATTCGCGACGAGCCCAATGGCATGAAGTCCGTCGGCGGCTGGCTTTTGTCCGCGCACTTGAGCTAATCGGCTCACGCCACCAAGTCGTGACGGGTATAGTTCGGCCGATGAGGGGAACAAGGCTGACTACTATCGGCGCCTTGGCCGCCGCTGCTATCGCGCTGGCCGCGCCCGCGCAGGCCGACTATGACACCGACTTTAAGAACACCGTCAACGGCTTCGGCGTCTACGGTGGGCAGGACTACCTCGCGTGGCTCGGCAAGATCAGCTGTGACCGACTGGGCAGGGGTGTGGATCACGACGCGTACCAGTCGGCAAATTTCATCCAGCACAATCTGCCGCGCGGCACCACCCAGGGGCAATCGTTCCAGTTCCTCGGGGCCGCGGTTGACCACTACTGCCCCGACCAGGTGGGCGTCGTGCAAGCGGCCGGTAATCACTAGATCCTTCTCAGCGCAGGGGCTTGTAGCCGGCGTGCAGTGCCACGATGCCGCCGGTCAGGTTGCGCCACCGCACCGCCGCCCATCCGGCCCGTGAAATTTGCTGCGCCAGGGCCTCCTGGTCGGGCCAGGCCCTGATCGACTCCGCGAGATATACGTAGGCGTCGGGGTTGCTGGACACCGCCCGCGCCACCCGCGGCAGCGCCCGCATCAGATATTCCTTGTAGGCGGTCGCGAACAGCGTGTTGGTGGGGGTGGAAAATTCGCACACCACCAGCCGGCCGCCTGGCCGGGTCACGCGGGCCATCTGACGCAGCGCCGCCTGCGGGTCCACGACGTTGCGCAACCCGAAACTGATCGTGACCGCGTCGAATATGCCGTCACCAAACGGCAGCCTGGTGGCATCACCAGCAACTTTCGGAACGTTGCGCGCAGCACCCGCCGCCAGCATGCCGACCGAGAAATCGGCCGCCACGCACCACGCCCCGGACTTGCTTAGCTCGACCGTGGACACCGCAGTACCGGCAGCCAAATCCAGCACCTTCTCACCGGGCCCGATCGCCAGCGCCGACCGCGTGGCTCGCCGCCAGTACCGGTCCTGGCCCAGCGATAGCACGGTGTTGGTCAGGTCATACCGGCGGGCGACGCCATCGAACATCGACGCGACGTCCCGAGGGTCCTTATCCAAGGCCGCGCGACTCACGACGAAGACGCTACCCGGCTAAGAATGGCGATCCGGGTATAGGGCAGCGGCGAACGCCTCGCATGAACCCCTCAATGTATTGGGCGCCGGGCCCTCATGGCATTTCCTCGGCCCACTTCATGTGTCCCTCGAAGCCCAACGATGTCGCCATGGCGCGGTAGCGGTCCCGGTAGTCGCGGTAGGCCGCCTCGTCCGCGTGGGCGCGGGCCAGCAGCGCCCGCAATCGCAGCAGCGAGATCTCGTTCAGCACGAGACCGGGATCGGTCGGCACGGCGGCCAGCTGATCGATCGCACTGGCGGCCTCGTCGAGATCACCTTCACCGCCGCGTTGCAACAGCGCCTCCACCAGGACACTGGTGGCCAGCGCAGTCCAGATGCACCCGCCGGAGTTGAACAACTCGTCGACGACGGTGCGGGCCAATTCGATGGAGCCCCCGATGTCGCCGGTCCGCGCCTTTTCCCGGGCGATGTGGACGTCGGCCAACGGCAGATTGGTCATGGTGAACCGGTTGTCAGCGGCCCGCTCTCGCACTTTGGCGAGCAACTCGACGCCACGTTCGCGCACGGGGCCATCCTGGTATGCCAGAGCCAGGCCATGAACTCCCCGGGCCAGGTCAAGGGCAAGGTCATCGCCCGACTGCTCGGCTATAGAGAGGAATTCCGCGGTGTCGCGCAGCGCCGTCGCATCGGGAACCAGCACCCCGTAGGGGATGGCGGGGACGTACGTGAACCACATGACACCGCCAAGCGTCCCCGGGTCGGTCATGAGCGCACGCGCCGTCGTGATGGCCTGGTCGAAGTCGTCTTTCCAGCCGGCCATGCCCAGACACCATCGGGCGAAACCGCGCATGGTGGTTGCGACCGTCAACGGAGATTCGAAGATCAGGCTGCCTTTGGCGGGATCACCCTCGGCAAGGTCGATGACAACCTGCGCGAACCGAAGCACGTCGGCCATTTCGCCGGTCTCGTGTTTGGCCAGCATTGCGGCATAGGCCAGTGCGACCGTCAACGTTGGATCGCCGATTGCCTCCAGCAGTTGGCCGAGTTCGTCGGCGAGCTGCGACGCCTCCCGGCGATGCGCTTTCATGTCCTTCCACGTCAGCAGGCCGGACATCCCGATCGCCAGCGACCTCCGATCGCCGGCTGCGGCGCACAACTCACGCAGCTCCTCAAAGCCGGTGTCGGCGCCACTGCCACCGGCCCGAAATGCGGTCGCACACAACAGCGTGCGAGGAGCGATGCGCGGGGTCAAACGATCACGGTCGTCGTCGGAAAGCCGATCAGCGACTTGACGGGCCCGCCGCCAACTCGTCCGCGCCGCGCCCATGTCGCGGAAGGTGGACCAGGTCCCGGCGCGCATGTGCCAGTCGAAGGCCGCGTGCAAATCGCCTGCCGCCTCGAGGTGTTCGGCGATCAGCGCCGCGTCCTCCTCGGCCGACCCGCGCGCTTCGATCGCTACTGCGAGCCGTCGATGTGATTGCGCACGAACGGATTTAAGTTGTGACTCATAGGCAACCGTGCGGATCAGCGGATGGCGAAACGCATACTCGGCACTTGGCGCGAACCTCACCTGAACGACAAGTTCTGCCTCAATCAGCGGCGCCACGTCCACGTCGGGGACCAGTGCGGCCAGCAGATCGGCGTCGAAGCGTGCCCCGATGACCGCCGCGGCATTCAGCGTCCGTTTGGCCGACGCCCCAAGGCGATCGATGCGTGCGCCAATGGTGGCCTGCAGGGTGGCCGGAACGTCGACATCCGCGACGTCACCGCGCGGTTGGTAGGCGCCGCGTCGGCCTTGCAGCACCCCCCGTTCGGCCAGATCGCGCACGATTTCCTCGACGAAGAACGGGTTTCCGGCCGCACGGCCGGCGATTCGCCCCGCCAGTTCGTCCGTCGACGAACCCGCGCCGAGCAGCTCAGCCGTTAATGCCTGGGTGTGCGCATCGTTCAACGGTCGCAAGGCAATTGTCTGAGCACCGGGGATGCGGCTGAGCGCGCCTTGGTATTCCGGACGGTAAGTGACCAAGATAAGCGCGGGTATCTGTGGCACGACGACGAGGAACTCGGCCAGCATCGACTCGCTGATTTCATCGATCCAGTGCGCATCCTCGATCACGTAGACCGCCGCCTCCCGCCGGTCCAGCGCCCCGGCATTGACCAACGTGGTCAGTCGCCGGCGCCGCGCGTCGGCGGCGATCTCCGGCAGCGGCGTGGCCGAATCGCGGATTCCCAGCAGGTCGTCCAGCAGCAAAAGATCTTCGGGATCGGAGCCCGGGAACCGCTCACGTGTTTTAGTGCGCGCCGTGTCGGCGTCAAATTCGTCGATTTCCATTGCCGCGCGCAGCATCCGCGCTACCACGTGGAACGAAATGTCACTGGCATGCGACTCACAGTAGGTGCTGAATACCGGCACACCGCGACCGCTGGCAAGCGCGGCAGTCTCGCGGACCAATCGGCTCTTGCCGATGCCCGCCGGCCCCACGATGTTGACGACGCAGCCCGATCCGGCGATCGCCTCCTCGAGGATCCCACTGACGGTGGTGAGTTCCCAGCTACGACCGACCAGTTTGGATTCAGTGCGGCGGTGGGGCTGATGCTCGCCGATGGCCAGCAAGCGCCGGGCGATCACCGTGTTGCCCCCTTTGATGTGAACCGGTTCAGGCTCACTGAGGGCGACGGCGGTCCCCACCAACTTGGCCGTCGAATCGCTCAGCATCACCCCACCGGGCGGTGCCACCGACTCCATCCGCTGGGCCATGCCGACTTGCTCACCGATGGCGGTGTATCCCAGTGTTGCCGATCCGATCTCACCGGCAATCACCTGGCCGGAATTGAGGCCCACCCGCAGTCGCAGGTCCACACCGTCAAGGTCTCGGACGACGATGGCAAGCCGTTGCGCCGCTTCCTGAAGGCCCAAGGCAGCCAGACAGGCGCGAATGGCGTGGTCCTCCAACGCCACCGGCGCACCGAACACGGCCATGATGCCGTCACCGGTGAACTTGTCGACGGTGCCGCCATAGCGCTGCACCACCGTCACCGCGCGATCAACCAGATCCGCCATGATCTCCCGCAGGCGCTCCGCACCCACCGTTGCAGCGATCTCCATCGAATGAACAACGTCGGCGAACAGGACCGTCACCTGCTTGTACTCCGCGGATTGAGTGGCTTGTGCCACCGGCATGCCGCACTCACTACAGAACTTGGCCGTCGCGCCCAACTGGGTGCCGCACGACCCACAGGAGAGGCCCGCCGCAGTCAATGCACCCAGACCGTCGCCGTTGTCGTCCACCTCAGTATCGTGTCACCGCCGATCAGCGGTGTCCGTCATATCGACCTGACATCTCCGGTACGGAATTTTGGGGCTCTCGTATGGCGTCTATTTCGAGACCGCGCTCAGTTGCGCTCGGGCCTGCTCGATTTGGTCGTAGGCATAAGTCACCATGGCGGCAGTGGTCATCGCCTCACCCTTGCGCGCGAGCGATTCGCAGGTCTGGTCGCCGAGGACATCGCGGAGGTGGGCGATCGTCGTGTTGATTTGTGGGTAACTTGCGCGCGTCCAGGTAGTTGAGGCGAACCCGCTGATGGTCGCGGCTTGCTTGTGGTGTCCGAGGCGGTCCAATATAGCGGCGAGCACTGCTAGCGGGTTGGGCAGGTTGGCCACGTTGCCAGCGTCGTAGTAGTGGCGGATCGCCTTGGTCAGATTTTGGAAAGTGTCGATGGGGTCAGGCTCGGTGGCGGCAAAAATGCACATCGTCACCGCGGCCGCCGACTCCATCTGTCGGTTGCCGCTCTCTTGAGCGACCGTGAGGGCTCGGCCCAGGGCGTCACGCGCGGCGACGGGATCGGCGTCGTGGTAACCAATGCCGTACGCCACCAGCGCGAAGCAGGCCGTGCTGGGATTGTCGGTGGTGTCGGCCGCGGTCAGCAGGCCCTCCGAGGCCAGCTTCGCCTCGTCACCCTTGCCTGAGAGATACAACGCCATCACCAGAGATGCGCGGGCGATCGGATGGGGCCCGGCCTCAGCTGCGATCACACGGCGGCATACGTCAACCCACCGCTCGGCCCGACCGGCATGGGTGTACACAATGCCGCTCGAGATTTGTCCCTCGTATGGAACCTCGTCAAAACCCCCGCTCTTCGCTAGCTCGTGGCTGGCCTCGAGGTAGCCGACAGCGTCGTCCACCCGTCCGGCCGCGTGGCACTGCGCGGCAACAACATACAGCTGCGCGAGCCGCCGATAATTGACCCCGCGCGCAGGTTCAAGAAGCTCCTCGGCCCACGCGACGGGCTCATACTGTTCGACCCAAAGGCCGAGGGATGTCGCATAGATGGCCAGCGCCGCGGCGACGTCGAGGTCGCCCTGGTCGGCGGCCCACCGGAACGCGTTGCGCAGATTGGCCAGCTCGACGGCGAACCAGGTGTAGGCCTCGCGCTGGCGGGGGCTGTCCCACAGCGCCATGATGTCGGTTTCGCGCCCGGCGAAGTGGCGGGCATGTGCGGCCCGCGCCTCGGCCGCCGCGCCATGGGCGACGAGTTGCTCCTCGGCGAACTGGCGGATCGTCTCCAGCATCGAAAACCGGGTCCGCCCCGATGACCGATCAGCCACCAGCAGCGATTTGCGCACCAGGGCATCGAGTAGATCCAGCAACGCATAGTCGTCCGGGGCCTGAGAATTACTGAATCCGGCTACTGCGCATGCACTTTCGAGGTCGAATCCGCCAGCGAACACCGAACATCGCTCCAGCAGCGACTTTTCGGCGTCGGCGAGGAGGTCGTAAGACCACCCCACCGCCTGGCGCAACGTCTGATGGCGTTCCAACGCCCGCCGTGATCCCACCAGTAGCTTGAATCGGTCATCCAGACGATCCCGCACCTCGATCGCCGTCATCGACCCCATCCGCGAGGCCGCGAGCTCGATGGCCAACGGGATCCCGTCGAGACGACGGCAAATCTCCACCACCGCGGCCGCCTCGTCAGCCTCGGCCACCGAAAAGCGCGGCGCGACACTACGGGCGCGTTCGACAAACAGTTCCACCGCGGAAGAGTCGACCGCCGCGCCGAAATCGAGGGATGGCACCGGCCACAGTTGCTCGTTGACGACCCCCAGTCCTTCGCGGCTGGTGGCCACGATTCTGACGGTCGCGGAGTGCTCAAGGACTGCGTCAACCAGGTCCGCGGCGGCGTCCAAGACGTGTTCACAGTTGTCGAACACCAACAGCCGGACTCGACCCTCCAATGCGGCGGCCACCGACTCGCTCACGCTCTTGCCCGGCTGATGGGTGACGCCCAGCACCGCCGCCACTGCGTCGGGCACAGCCGCCGGATCGGCAACCGCGGCCAACTCCAGAAGCCAAACACCGTCAGGGAACTCGTCAGCCAGCCGCGCCGCGACCTCCACTGCCAGGCGAGTCTTGCCAACCCCGCCCACCCCGGTCAACGTCACGAACCGATGAGCCTTTATCGCGGCTTGCACCTCGGCGACCTCAGACTCGCGGCCGATGAAGCTGGTCGTATGGGGGCGCAGATTCCCCGGACTCGCATCCAGTGCTCGCAACGCAGGAAAGTCCGCGCGCAGGCCAGCGGCCTGCACCTGGAACACT
Source organism: uncultured Actinomycetota bacterium (assembly GCA_963784665.1). Classification (GTDB taxonomy): domain Bacteria; phylum Actinomycetota; class Actinomycetes; order Mycobacteriales; family Mycobacteriaceae; genus Mycobacterium. The sequence goes on along the minus strand of CAWASA010000004.1, from coordinate 183,624 downwards.
TGAACCGGAGCCGGGAGATCCCGCAACCGGCGCGGTCCCAGATCGATGAGATCAACGCCGCTGAGCAGACCCGCCGTCGAGTCGGCCACCAGGATCTGGCCGCCGTGACCAGCGGCCATCAGGCGTGCGGCCCGATTCAACACCCCTCCGAAATAGTCGCCCTCACGCAGCTCGGCTTCACCGGTCGCCAGCCCCATCCGCACCGGCAACTCCAGCTCCCATTGCGCAGCAACCGCGGCATCCACTGCACACCTCGGCGACGCGAACGCGGCACACACCCCGTCTCCGGTGTGCTTGAACAACCAACCGCCATGAGTGTCGATCGCCGCGCGCAACACCTCATCATGCGTGAACAGGGCCGCCCGCATCGCATCCGCGTCTGCTTCCCACCGACGGGTCGAACCCTCGATATCGGTGAACAGAAACGTCACCACACCAGAAGGCAGGCCCTCTGCAGACACCCGCACAGGATGTCACACCAACCCACTCCGGCGCAGCAAACCGCGACTGACTTTCGAGACTCTCGTATGTCGGCTATTTGAGGCGGGCGCATCGACGCGAGAGCCGAGCTCGAATGGTGGCGCTTCGACCTCGTGCGCCGAACACAGTTTCTGCGGCGGCCCGGGGCCTAGGATGACGCCGTGGGTGATCGAATGCCGCAAGGACTGCGCATCGCACACGTCGGCTCGGGCCGAACGGGACGCATCGTGCTGCGACTGATCCTGAATACGCCCGCCCTTGATCTGGTCGGCCAGTATGTCCACAGCCCGGACAAGGTCGGTCGCGACTCTGGCGAACTCGTCGGTACGTCATCGACCGGAATCGTGACCACGCACGACTTCGACGCATTCCTGGCTACCGAGGCCGACTGCGTCACATATCTGGCGACCGGCATGGGCCGCGCGATCGACGAAGTCGTCGATCAGCACTGCGCGATCCTGGCCAGCGGCAAGAACGTCGTTACCACGGCGCTGGGCGAACTCATCCATCCGGAGACACTCGGCGAGGCCCTGCTGACGAGCCTGCGGGACGCCTGTATTGCTGGTGACAGCTCACTCGTCGCCGCGGGCATCGCGCCCGGATTCGCCATGGACGTGCTGCCGGTACACGCGGCGACACTATCCGCTGCGCCGACGAGAGTGGCTGTGAGCGAACGCATTCTGTGCGGTGATTACTCGGTGCCGGGATTCTTTGCAGCACTCGGTTTCGGCACGACCCCCGCTGTCGACGCCGCGGCGTACCGACCGGGCACGGGCGCGCACCTCTTCGGGACCTCTATCCGGCTGATGGCACACGGCCTCGGGTGGCGTCTCGACGACCTCCGCGACCGCAAGGATGTCGCGATTGCGCGAAGCGACTACTCCTGTCCCGCTGGTGAGGTCCCAGACGGGACGATTATCAGCGTTCGGATCACCGCTGAGGGCATCGTGAACGGCGAGGCACGCCTGGCGATCTCGGAGATCTGGTCGTTGAGCGATGAGGTGGTCGACGACTGGGAGCCGCGACCGACCCCGCATGCCCCACCGCGGCTGACGCGGATCACCGTCGACGGAACGCCATCAGTGAGTGTGGACCTCGCCCTTGACGGGAGCCCGTTGCCCGGCGCGGACGCCACCGCGGCTCGGGTGATCAATGCAATCGCTGCAGTGTGCGCAGCCGATCCCGGCGTGTACGGCGCGCTGGACTTGACGATCACACCAGCGTTCACGGCGTCCGCTCGTCACTGACCGGGGCAGTTCGGGCGCGACGGCGCGACTTGCCGGACTTGACCGATGAGTTCGGGGTTCAGCGACGCCGGTCAGGCATAACGGTCGAACCTGTTCAGCATCACGAGACCGAGTCTTGGCACTCTCGTATCTCGTCTATTTCGAGACCGCGCTCAGTTGCGCTCGGGCCTGCTCGATTTGGTGGTATGCGTACGTCACCATCGCAGTGGTGTCATCGTCGCACCCTTGCGGGCTAACGCTTCGTAGGTCTGGTCGCCGAGGACATCGCGTACGTGGGCGATCGCAGTCTTGAACTCAGGGAGCACCGCTGCAGTAAGGGAATTGAACTCGAAACCGGCTATGGTGGCGGCTGATTCGTGGCGTCTGAGCCGGTCTGAAAACGCCGCGAGCACCGCGAGGTGGGTGCCAATCCAATCATGGTGGTGTTGGCCGAGCCGTGCTAATTGCGGATTGCCACAGTGATGTATCCGAGTGCGGCCAGCGGATCGCCGTGTTCTGCCTCTGGCACCGTGGAGGAACCGCGTAGCACGCGTGCTACGATCTGGGTGTGGCCAAACAGATCACCCAGCGCGAGCTGCGCAATAACAGCGGCGGCATTATGCGCCAGCTTGATCAAGGCGAGTCGTTCGTCGTGACCAGGAATGGAATCCCGGTCGGCGAGCTTTCCCCGGTGCGCCGGCATCGATTCATCAGCGCCGAGGCGGCGATCGCCGCGTTCAGGGGCGCTCCGCGGGTGGGGTTAGACCGGTTCCGAGCAGATCTCGATCGGGCCGCCAGCCAGGAGATCGCACCTCGTGGCTAAGGCTAGTCGTCCATCGCAGGGGCTCATTGACACCTCAGTGGTGATCGATCTGGATCACATCGACGCCGAGCAGCTCCCAAAAGAACTTGCCATCAGCGCCCTTACTATGGCTGAGCTCGCCGCCGGCCCTCACGCGACAGCCGATGCCGGCGAGCGAGCACGACGCCAAGATCGCCTACAACGAGCCGAGGCCAGCTTCGATCCATTGCCCTTCGATAGCGACTCGGCCAGGGCCTATGGACGCATCTACGCCGCTATCGTCGCGACAGGGCGCAAGGCACGCGGCCCCCGAGCCGTCGATCTGTTGATCGCCGCCACTGCCGTGGCCGCCAACCTCCCGCTCTACACGCGCAACGTCGATGACTTCCGAGGGCTCGAACACCTCCTGGCCATCGTCGGCGTCTGATCCCCACGGGTTCCGAACACAACAATGGAAACAGCCGTAGCCGATCGACCTGGTCCGCGCAACTCCGGCGGCCGCCGCCTCGCTGCCCGTCACCAAGCCCACGACACCATCAGCGGGACCATATGGCAAGACCACCTTGGTGTGCACCGAAAGAGACGGCGTAGTCGCCAATTCCAGTGCTCGGCAACACTTCCTACGCGGGTGCAGCTCGTTCAAGACGCAGCACGCCACGCCTACGTGATGTCTCGGCTTAGTGCCCGGTGTCGAATTCGATCGGCAGCGTGATCGGTCCGCTCAATGCGGTAAGTGGTTTCCATGGGGCGGGGCCGGTGCGGCGGGCGTTGGGCATGCGCTGTGCCATGACCGTCAGGGCTTCGGCGAGCTCCAGCCTGGCGAGATTCGCACCGAGGCAGTAGTGCATGCCCGCGCCGAAAGTCTGCATCGCCGGGGCGCCGTCGCGGGTGATGTCGAGGCGATCGGGATCGTCGTAGACAGCGGGATCGCGGTTGGCCGCCGACGTGTTGGCGACGACCAGTGTGCCCGCCGGGATCAGGACCCCCGCGATTTCGACATCCTCGACGGCCGTGCGCAGCGCGCCGAACGCGATCGGCGAATGGCGCATCGTCTCCTCGACCGCATTCGTCGCGAGCTCGGGATGCTGAGCCAGCAGCGCCCACTGGTCGGGATGGTCGCACAGCACGTGCACCGAGGCGGCCAGCTGGTTTCGCGTGGTGTCGGTGCCGGCTATCAGCAGGCCGGCTGCCAGCATCCGCAGCTCGTCGGCGCTGAGGCGATCGCCGTCGTCCTCGGCACGGATCAGCTCGGAAATGAGGTCGTCGGTCAGCGTATGGCGCCGGTGGGCGACCATCTCATCGATGTAGGCGTCGAGCTCCTCCCAGGCCGAAAGAATGGCCGGCGCATCGGCGGCGACGTCCCAGCTGAAGACCTTGAAAATGTCGTCGGTCCAGTCCGAGAACAGCGCCCAGTCCTCCGCAGGCGCGCCGAGGAGCGCGCAGATGATCGGGATCGGGTACTGGCGGGCGACGTCGGTGACCACCTCACAGCGCCCCGAGGTGGTGTGGCGCTCAACCAGTCCGGTGATGACGTCGACGATCGTCGTGCGCAGCCGTGCGGTGGCTCGGGGTGTGAAGGCCTGAGACACCAGTCGGCGCAGCCGGTGATGTTCTGCCCCATCGAGACTGATCAGATTCGTCGCGACCCGATCCCATAACGGGCCGCTGGTGATGCCTTGGGAGGCAAGGAACATACCTTGAGGCACGCGCAATCGCGGATCACGCAGCACAGACCGCACCATGTCATACGTCAGCAGCTCCGGTCCATGCGGCCCAATCGCGATCGGCGCCTGCTGTCGCGCCGCGCGGATGATGTCGTGGGCCTCGTCGGGGTTCTGGCAATGCTCATAATCGATCTCCGGCAGGCCGGCATCAAAGACACTCGGGCTGCTGGGTCGGTCAATCGCGATGGTCACGGCGGTCTCCCCGCGGTCGTTGGTGAAGTACCCTCGCGACAAAGTCTTGGTGCCAGGGCCATGCACCACATGCGTAGACCACTACCTGTCTTGCGGTTCCAGCACTCGAATCACTCGAGTAACTGGTCTAGGGGCCACGGACGATGATCACACCGTCGCCCACGCCCTTGAGGCGATCGCTCGAGCCGCAAGGGACCTAAAGGCGCCGGAATAGGCATCATGCCGGGCCTTCACGTGCGGCTGGACGGTGGCCGGGGTGCTCGCCAGTCGGGCGGAGTTGGAGTTAGAACTCCGACGGGAACGTCGTGCAGCGGCGCGGGAAGCGCTCCATCGGGCGCCGAGCAACACGCAACAAGATGATGTTCGCCCGCAGACCCAATGCGCCTTCTCAGCTCTGCTTACTGTGATCGAGCCCTTCTGAGCGTTCGAGTTCTGTTCGGGCCTGGTCGATTTGGCCGTACGCGTACGTCGTTATTTCAGCGGTGGTCATCGTTTCGCCCTGGCGGGCGAACGACTCGTATGTCTGGTCGCCGAGGACGTGGCGTAGGTGCGGACACCCCCGCAGCATCTCACAACGGCCACGCAGCCGCTTTGCCCATCGCCGGAAATCGGCCCCAGAGACCCATGTAGTAAGGCACGCCGTAGCCCGCTGCCCGTTAGCCAGATCGCAGCGGCGATATGGCACGCGTTGGCCGGCAAGCGATGGCACGATATCGACGTGGGCGATCCTCATGACGGCACCGGAGCAATATTCACGGCGGTGCCATGACCGCGACCGGTTTGGTCTGCGCGGCGTGCAGCACGGAGCTGCCGCCGAACTCGAAATTCTGCAACGCCTGCGGCGCGGCCGTTTCGGCCGCCGCCGAGCATGCCGAGTACAAGCAGGTGACCGTGCTGTTCGCCGACGTGGTGCATTCGATGGACCTCGCGGCAGCGGTCGGTGCGGAGCGGCTTCGCGAGATCATGGCCGAGCTGGTCAACCGTGCGAGTTCGGTTGTGCAGCGCTATGGCGGCACGGTTGACAAGTTCACCGGCGATGGCATTATGGCAGTCTTCGGTGCGCCGGTGGCCTTGGAGGACCACGCGATCCGGGCGTGTCGGGCCGCGCTGGGCATTCAAGCCCAGGCCGCCGAGCTGGCCGCCGACGTTGGACGTCGTGATGGTGTCGTGTTGCAGCTGCGGGTGGGCCTGAATTCGGGTCAAGTCATCGCCGGCGACATCGGCGCCGGCGGCTTGGGTTACACCGCCATCGGTCAGCAGGTCGGCATGGCCCAGCGGATGGAATCGGTTGCTCCGCCTGGCGGGGTGATGCTCAGCGCGTCCACCGCACGGCTGGTCGGCGCCGCCGCGGATCTGGGTGAACCGCAGACGGTGCACATCAAGGGCAGCGCGCAAGTGATGCCCGCGTATCTGCTGCTGGCGGTTGCGGCCGAAGCCGGCCGAATCGGCCGATCGGATACCGCGCTGGTGGGACGCCACTGGGAACTGAACGCCGTCACGGCCGTCTTGGATCGCGCGATTGAGGGTCAGGGATGCGTTGTGGGCCTGACGGGGCCGGCTGGGATCGGCAAAAGCCGGCTCGTTCACGAGACCGCCACGATGGCGCATCGACGTGGGATCGAGGTGTTCGCGACCTATTGCGAATCGCACACCAGCGACGTCCCGCTTCAGGTCGCGGCACGACTGATACGGGAGGCGACCGGCATAACCGATCTCGATGATGAGGCGGCGCGCGCGCAGGTGGGTCGCCAATTCCCGGATGCCGGCGACGATGACCTGGCGCTGTTGTATGACCTGTTGGGCATCCGAGACACCAACACGCCGATGCCGAAGATCGATCCCGACGCGCGGCGGCGGCGGTTGACGGCGCTGATCAATTCGATGTCGCTGGCCAGCACCACGCCGGCGCTCTATGTGGTTGAAGACCTGCACTGGATCGACAGCGTGAGCGAGTCGATGTTCGTCGATCTGATGAGCATCATCCCGCAGACACATTCGGTGGTGCTGCTCACCTACCGTCCCGAATACCGCGGACCGCTGGGGTATTTAACCGGTGCACAGACGATTTCGCTGGCACCGCTGCGTGATTCCGAAACCGCCACGCTGCTCGGCGAACTGCTCGGCACAGACCCGTCAGTAGCCGCAATCGCGGACCTCATCACAGCGCGGGCCGCCGGCAATCCCTTCTTCGCTCAGGAGATGGTGCACGAACTCGCCGAGCGCGGCACGCTGCAAGGCGAACGGGGTCGCTACACCTGCCGCATCGACGTGGCCGAGATCAATGTCCCGGCCACGCTGCAGGCAGCCATCGCCGCACGCATCGATCGCCTCGATGCCGGAGCAAAGCAGACCATCAACGCCGCGGCGGTGATCGGATCACGGTTCACCACCGACTTGCTTGTCGCGCTAGGGATTGATCCCCTTTTCGATGAGCTCGTCGGTGCACAGCTTATAGACCAGGTTCGGTTCACGCCGTACGCCGAATACGCATTCCGGCATCCGCTGATCCGCACGGTGGCCTACGAATCACAACTCAAATCAGACCGCGCCCAATTGCACGGCCGGCTCGCCGCCGCCATCGAAAGCCGTGATCCGGCTTCGGCCGACGAAAACGCCGCACTGATCGCCGAACATCTGGAGGCGGCAGGCGATTTGCGTGGCGCCTACGCGTGGCACATGCGTGCCGGGGCGTGGTCGGCCACTCGTGATGTCCGGGCGGCGTGGGTCGGTTGGGATCGCGCCCGCCAGATCGCCGACGCGCTGCCCGACAGCAACCCCGATCGCACCTCCATGCGGATTGCCGCGCGAACCATGTTGTGCGGCAATGGCTGGCGAGTCCATTGGGACATTTCCGAGCGGTTCGCCGAGTTGCGCGAGTTGTGCACCGCAGCTGGCGACAAGGTGTCATTGGCGATTGGCATGGTCGGGCTGGTCCCGGAGCACTACATCCATGGCCGCGTCAGGGAGGCATCGCAGGTGGCCTCGGAACTGACGGCATTGGTCGAGTCGATCGGCGACCCGACGCTGACGATCGGTTTTGTCTCCACGGTGCCAACCAGCAAGTTCGGTACCGGCGAGATGCGAGAAGCGCTGCGCTATACGCAGAAAGTTATCGACCTGGCCCACGGTGATCCGACCAAAGGGAATTTCATCATCGGCGCGCCGTTGGCGATCGCGTTCGCATTGCGAGGCACTGCTCGATACGCATTGGGCGACCCGCGGTGGCACGGCGACCTCGACCGCGCCGTCAAAATGGCGCGCGGGGCCGACCCCTTTTCCCGCGGGCTCGTCAGCATGTTCGCCTACGCGGGCGCCATCGAGATGGGCGTGCGGCTCACTGACGACACGACGCTACGCGACATCGAGGAAGCGGTGGGGATCACCGAGCAAACGGGCGACGATCTGGTGCTCGGCGCAGTCCTGTTGACGATGGGAATCGCGCTCATGCACCGGGAGTCCGCAACTGACCGCGAACGCGGGTTGAAAGTGCTAGGGCAAGTCCGCGACTTGTGCGTCGATCGGCGCTTCTACCTGACCGAGCTCAGGGCCGTCGACGTGTACACCGCGCGGGAGACGGCGCGCCGGGGTGACAGCGATGGCGCGTTGCCGGTGCTGCGCGATGCCCTCGACAACCTGTTTCATGCGGGGCAGCTCGGGCACAGTGAATCAGCCACCGCCGCCTTGGTCGAGACGCTGCTGGAACGCGGCGGTGAGGATGACGCGGCCGAAGCGGAGACCGCGATCGCCAGGTTGGAGTCCGCACCAGGCGACGACGGGCTGGTCATTCGTGAAACCTGGCTGCTGCGACTGCGGGCGCTGTTGACACGAGCCCAGGGCGACGACACCGCCTATCGCGACTATCGGGACCGCTACCGTGCGATGGCCACATCACTGGGCTACGAGGGACACATGAAGTGGGCCGAGGCGATGCCGTGACGGGAGCCGAGTTGGCCCGGTCACCGGTACACGTGTTTCGAGACGAATTTTCGCGGGTCCCAGGTGTCGTCTATTTTGGGACATAGTGGGCATGCATCCCCACCGAGCGCCGTCATAGTATGGCCTCAGCACAAGGCGATAAGGCCCTCGAACGCATGGGGTTTCGCTGTGCCGCCGTAGCGGTCCCCGAGCTGGCACAGGCATGGCTGCCCGCCCGTCACTCGCCCTGCGCGTACCGCTTCGCGAACAGTCGCCTTCGGGCAAACGGCGACAGCACCGCTTCGTAGTGGCCGAGCAGCTCGTCACAGATGACCGGCCAGCTGCGCCCGAGCACACTGCGCCGCGCGGCCAGGGCGTAGCGTTGCCGTTCCTGAATCAGGTGGGCGACGGCGACGGGCAGCCGCGCCTCGAACTCGTCGACGGACAGCAGCAGCCCGGTGCGGCACGGCGTGACGAGGTCACGCGGGCCGCCGGCGTCGGGGGCAATCACCGGCAGCCCCGATGCCAGCGCTTCTTGCACGACCTGGCAAAACGTCTCGTGCTCGCCGGGATGCACGAAGACGTCCATGCTGGCGTACGCCGCGGCGAGCTCGTCGCCATACAACGCACCGGTGAAAATTGCTGTGGGCATTGCCGATTGCAGCTTTTTTTGGTCGACGCCGTCGCCGACGATGACGAGTTGCACCGCATCGCCGGCCGCCAGTGCGATTAGCCGCTCGACGTGCTTCTCCGGCGCGAGCCGGCCCACGAAACCGATGATCGGCTTGCCGTCCGGCGACCATTGCCGCCTGAGCACCTCATTGCGCGCCGACGGCGCGAACCGTAGCACGTCGACCCCGCGCGCCCACCGGTATACGCGAGGAAACCGATGGGCGACAAGCGTTTCCATCGTCACGCTGGACGGTGCCAGGGTGCGATCGGCGAGGCTGTGCAAGTGCCGAAACCATGCCCACGCCGCCCGTGACGTCATGGGAATGCCGTAGCTCGCCGCGAAACCCGGTACGTCGGTTTGATACACCGCCACCGTCGGCACCCCCAACCAGCGGGCCGCTCGCAGCCCGCCATAGCCGAGGAGCGCCGGCGAAGCCAGATGCACAACGTGCGGATCGAATCCGCGCAGCACGCTCACCATCCGGGGCATGGGCACACCGAGTGGCAGCGTGGTCACCTTTGGAAACATCCGTGACGGCACTCGATGCACGCGGATGCCGTCGTAAATGCGCGCGGCAGGGGCTTCACCGGGCGGGGTGTCGGGGGCGATGACGAGGGCTTCGTGACCGGTTCGACGCAAGTGCTCGAGTACTCGGAGCACCGAGTTGCTCACACCGTTGACCTGCGGGAGGAACGATTCGGCGACGATCGCAACGCGCACACCACCACAGTGTCAGCGCTGGCTGTCGATAAGGTTGCCTGCGGGCGTACGTCGTGCGAAATTTGCTGGTCGCGCGCTTTTAGGAGCCCGGCGAGCCCGGCCCGCTGCTGGCCGCCGCGCGATGATCTGGCCACCTGTCCAGCACGGCCAGAGCTACCAGCATGACCGTCGCAGCCAGCCAGCCCACCACCGCGATGGATCCCGCCGGGATGATCGCCAATCCGGCGTTGCGATGCTGTACCCGAACCAAGTTCGGATCGTTCTTGTTGTATTCGACGTAAATCCGCATACCCGTCGACAAGTGGGACGGATACAGCACACCCAGCTCGGGGCGATAGGTGACTCGCTCGGGTGTGACGAATTCAATGGTGGAGCGCCGCGGCCCGGCACTGAGCACCTCTGCCTGCGCCACGCCCATATTGCGTTGGATCGCAAGGTCGTCGCGCCAGGCGCCGGCCACCAGCAGCACCGACTGTAACGTCACCAAACCGGTCACGATCAGCACCCCGATTCGCGCCCACCGTAATACAACCCTTGCCCGGGTCTTCGGCGGTTCATCACTGCGGCCATGAATCAGTATGCGCAGCAATGTTTTCGGAGATATCGCCACTATCTAAGCCTCAAAGCGCTGCCTTGATGGCGGCGTGTAGCTGCCGCAGCGATGAGCGGTCCGCCTTGACCTCCAGCACCCGCATACCGGCTCCGGGTTCGTCGAGGGCCGCGTTCAGCTCGTCGACCTCGATCTGCCTGCTCTCAACGTGATAGGCGCGACAGAGCGCGCCGACATCGACATCGTGAGGGGTCCCGAAGACCCGCGATGACACGTCGGAGAACCGCGGGTCGCCCTGCTCGAGCAGTTCGAAGATGCCGCCGCCGTTGTCGTTGGAGACCACGATCGTCAGCCGGCGCGGTGTCGGCTCGGTGGGCCCGATGAGCAGCCCGGAGCTGTCATGGACGAACGTCAGGTCGCCGATCAGCGCGATCGTGCGTCCCTCGTGGGGCCCCTCATATGCCAAAGCCGCCCCGATCGCCGTCGATACGGTGCCGTCGATACCGGCGACTCCACGGTTGGAGCGGACCTGGATGCCGTGGGTGTTCAAACCGACCAGCGCCGCATCGCGGACTGGGTTGGACGCCCCGAGCACCAGCTGGTCTCCCGGCCGCAGCGCGTCCGCCACTGCCGCCGCGACGTGCAGGCCGGTGGTCAGCGGGTGCGCCGCGAGCTGGCTGCGGACCGCGGTGACCGCATGCCGGTTCACCTCCGCACAGCGGTGCAGCCACGCCGGGTTCGGTGTCCCGGCGGTGACCGCCCGCGTCCCGGTGGCCTGCGAGTTACCCGAGACGTCCGGCCAGCGCGGTCCGGTGGTCAGCGCGTACACCGGTACTTGAGGGTCGGCCAGCAGCGCCGACACCGGCCGGTGCAAGGTCGGGCGGCCGAGCATGATCACCTGCTTCGGACGCAGCAGCGGCAGTGCCAGCGGGTGCAGCGGGTTGGCCCCGGATGGCGGACACGGCGCCGTCGGCTCGGCGACGGTCGGCAACTGCGCCAGATTTGGGTGCATGCCTGCGCCGTGTCCGGCGATGACGACCGTGTCGGGCGACAGGTCGATTTCCAGCGGCTGGTCGAAAGTCACTGGCGGCGTATAGGTCCACGGTCGGCCGCCCGGCCGGCCCTGTGGGATTACGGCGCCGTGGGGCTCTGGATCCGGCACCAACGGTTCGCGCAGCGGGATGTCGAAGTGCACGGGGCCGGCGTTGGCGGTGCGAGCGCCGGTAGCGGCCACCAGCACTCGGCAGGTGGCCGATCGCCAGGTGGCGTTCAGTGAATCCAGCCGCTCGGGTGCGTCCTCCGCCAGCCCCAGGCTGATGGTGGCGCGGACCTGGGTGCCGAAGTAGCCCAGCTGCTCCATGGTCTGGTTGGCCCCGGTTCCCAGCAATTCGTAGGGCCGGTTGGCCGACAGCACGATCAGCGGCACCCGTGCGTAGTTGGCCTCCACCACCGCCGGGCCGAGGTTGGCCACGGCAGTACCGGACGTCATGGCGACACACACCGGTGCGCCGGCGGCGATCGCCAGACCAATGGCCAGATAACCGGCGGTGCGCTCGTCGATGCGGACGTGCAACCGGATCCGGCCGGACCGGTCGGCGTCCTGCAAGGCGAATGCCAGCGGAGCGTTCCGCGACCCGGGGCAGAGCACCACATCGCGGACGCCGCCGCGGATCAGCTCGTCAACGACGACGCGGGCCTGAGTCGTCGAGGGGTTCACTCATACAGAGTGTCACAACCCGGCGAGCTCAGGCCTTTACGCTGGCGAAGAACTGCAGCGCCGCCGCGTTGACGGCGTCCGGGCGCTCAAAGAACCCGAGATGTCCGGCGTCGGGTATCTGCATGAAACGGCCGTTAGGCAGCGCGTCGGCGACCTCCCGGCCCAGGTACGGCGGCGTCAACACATCGTCGGCGAAGCCGATTACCAGCACCGGCGCGGCGATGCTGCGGTAGGCGGGCAACCGGTTGCTGTGCGGGGTGATATCCAGCTGGCATCGCAGTCCCGGGGTGGGTTTGACGGGCCACGCGCTGAACATCGCGATCCAGTCTTCGACCGCAACGTCGTCGTTGAGTGTCTTGCGCGAAAAGTTTTCCAGCAAGCGGATTTTCGCCTCGTACGAGCTGGGCAGCTGGACACCGGAGTCGTCCAGCTCGATCTCCGCCTCGCGAAAGAATCCCCGGGCGCGGTCCATGCGGCCGCGGGTGCCCATCAACACCGCGGCACTGACCAGCTCAGGCCGGGAGACCATGAGTTCCTGGGCGATGAACGCGCCCATCGACATCCCGACGATGCGCGCCGGCGCGGCATTGAGTTTCTCGATCAGCTCCGCGGTGTCGGCGACCATGGTCTGTGTCGTAAAGCCCCCCGCGTTTTCGGTGGCACCGATTCCGCGATTGTCGAAAGTGATGACGCGGTATCCAGCCGCCATAAACGCGGGGACCTGATACGGGTGCCAGGTCCGTCCGGCGCCGCCATGGCCGGCGATGAAGACCACAGGCTCACCGGAGCCGCGGTCGTCGTAAGCCAGGTTTGTCACCCGCACGACGGTACAAGCAGCGGATAGCACTCCTGGACCCGGTCGATCCACCACTGCCGCCGCTCGGGCGGCGCGCCCAGCGCGTGTAACCGCGCCGGGTCGGGCGTTACCGGCCCGACCGCTAGGTTGCCGTCGACAGGCCGGGCGACCTCGGCGACGTCTTCGACGAACAGCCCGCCGGTACCGAGCCCGCACGCATGACGAAGCTGCGGGAGCGCCGCCGCGGCAGTCAGCCCGGCCGCGATCCCCACTGCCGAATCGAGCGCGCTGGAGATCACAATCGGGATGTCGATTTGCGCGGCGATGTCAAGCAGTGCTGAAATCCCGCCCAGTGGAGCAACTTTGAGCACAGCGATGTCGGCGGCACGGGCGCGGACCACGGCGAGCGGGTCGTCGGCCTTGCGGATGCTTTCGTCGGCGGCGATCGGCACGTCGACCCGCCGGCGCAGCGCCGCGAGTTCATCGATGGTCGCGCAGGGTTGTTCGAGGTACTCCAGCGGGCCGTCGACGGTCAGGGCGGATGCGGCCTGCACCGCCTCCTCAACGCTCCAGCCCCCGTTTGCGTCCACCCGCACGGTCGGGACGATTTCCCGCACCGCGTTGACCCGGTCGACGTCGTCGGCCAGCGTCTGCCCAGGCTCGGCGACCTTCACTTTGGCGGTGCGCGCGCCGGGGAACCGGGCCAGTACCTCGCTCACCTGGTGCGCGGCAACGGCCGGCACGGTGGCGTTGATCGGGACGCGGTCGCGTCGTAGCGGCGGCGGCTGACGGTAGGCAGCCTCGATTCCGGAGGCCAGCCAGTGCGCGGCCTCGTGCGGCCCGTATTCCAGGAACGCCCCGAACTCTCCCCAACCGGCGGGGCCCTCGATCAGCGCGACTTCGCGCGTGGTGATGCCGCGGAACCGCACCCGCATCGGCAGCGTGACGACATACAGGCGGTCGAGCAATTCATGCAGGGACGGCGTCACAGGTGGTAAACCTGGCGGCCCGCCAGAAACGTCGCACGGACGTCCAGATCGGCGATCTGCTCGGGCGGCACCGTTCGCGGGTCGGCCGAGAGCACTACCATGTCCGCGTATTTGCCGACCTCCAGTGAACCGACCACGTCGTCGGCGAACAGCTGCCAGGCGGCGTCGATGGTCTGCGCCCGGATCGCCTGCTCGACCGTCAACCGCTCCTCCGGTGCCAGCACCCGGCCGCTGGGCGCCGTCCGGGTCACGGCCACGCTGATATTGCGCAGCGGCTCCTCGGGGGTGACCGGTGGATCGTTGTGCAACGAGATCCGCATACCGGTGGCCACCGCGGAACCCGCTGGCATCCAACGTGATCCGCGCTCCGGCCCGAACAGACCGTCGACGATGATGTCACCCCAGTAGTGGATCTGGTCGACGAAGATGCTGCAGGTGACGCCCAAGGCGGCGGCCCGGCGGAGCTGGTCGGGCCGGATGGCGCCGACGTGTTCCAGCCGTAACCGGTGGTCTTCGCGCGGATTACGGCGCAACGCTTCTTCGTACACGTCGAGGATGGTGTCGATGCCGGCGTCGCCCTGGACGTGGCAGGCCATCTGCCAGCCCAGCGGGAAGTAGGCGCCGACGATCTCGGCCAGCTGTTCGCGGGTGTAGTTGGCGTGTCCGCAGGAACCGGCCGCGCCAATGGTGCGGCTGGCGGCGGTGTCCAGGTACGGGAAGGACAACGCGATGTTGCCGATCCACGGTGAACCGTCCACCCAGATCTTGATGCCGACCTGGCGCAGCACGTCGTCGCCCTCGCCGGGTGTGGCGGCGGTGGACAGCTGCGGGTTCGATACCTCGTAGGTGCGCACCCGCACCGTCAACTCCTCGCGCAGCTGGGCGAGCAACGGTCGAAAGGCCGGATCGAACGCCATGTCCGAGCAGGTGGTCAACCCGGCGCGGTTGAGCCGCGCGCACTCGGCGCGCAGCATCGCCGGGTAGCTGCTGGGCTCGATGGCCGCACCCAGCAGCGGGAACACCGCGCCGATTTCCTCGGCACTGCCGTCGAGTTCACCGTCGACTCCGTGGCCATAGCGGGCGCCCTTGGGATCCGGCGTGTCGCGGGTGAGCCCGGCGTGCTTGGCAGCCACCGAGTTGAAATAGGCCTTGTGTCCGGAGTTATGCACGATCACCAGCGGCCCGTCCGGCGCCATCTGGTCGAGCCAGGCCAGCGTCGGCTCGGGCAGCCCGGGCTGCAGCAGCGGATCCCAACCGCTCAGATAGGCGCCGGCCGCTCCCCGTGCGGCGATCTCGCGGCGGACCGCTTCGACGACGTCGTCCGCGTCGCGCATGATGACCGGCCGGATGTCGACGATCCGGTCCGACAGCGCGAGGGCCTCCATCAACGGATGCCCATGCGCCTCAATGAATCCCGGCATCATGCAGCCGTCACCGACGTCGATGGTCTGGGTGCCGGCGCCGATCAGCGCGGCGACGTCGGAACGCGTGCCGACGGCCACGATCCTGCCGTCGGTAACGGCGAGCGCCTCGGCCGTGGGTCGCGCGTCATCGACGGTCAGGACAGTTCCGGTGATGACGAGGTCTGCGGCAGCCATGTCCAGAGATCCTAGTGATCTGGGCCGTGTCCGAGGGCGCAGCTGACCCGAATTGCAACACGTTCTAGTCTTGCCCCATGAATGACGATCTGTTGCGCAACCCGACCCATAACGGCCACATGTTGGTGGGCGCGCTCAAGCGCCACAAGAACAAGCCGGTGTTGTTCCTCGGCGACACCACGTTGACCGGCGGTCAGATGGCCGATCGCATCAGCCAGTACATCCAGGCGTTCGAGGCGCTGGGTGCGGGCACCGGCGTCGCGGTCGGCCTGCTGTCGCTCAACCGTCCGGAAGTGCTGATGATCATCGGCGCCGGGCAGACCCAGGGCTATCGGCGCACCGCGTTGCATCCACTGGGTTCGCTGGACGATCACGCCTACGTGCTGTCCGACGCCGGCGTCAGCTCGCTGATCATCGACCCCAACCCGATGTTCGTCGAACGTGCGCTGGGGCTGTTGGAGAAGGTGCCGTCGCTGCGGCAGATCTTGACCATCGGTCCGGTGCCAGACGCGCTGGGCGGGGTTGCTGTCGACCTGTCGGCCGAGGCGGCCAAGTACGAGCCGAGGCCGCTGGCCGCCGCCGACCTGCCGCCGGACCAGATCATCGGCCTGACCTACACCGGCGGCACGACCGGCAAGCCCAAGGGCGTGATGGGCACCGCGCAGTCGATATCCACCATGACGATGATCCAACTCGCGGAATGGGAATGGCCGGAAGAGCCGCGATTTTTGATGATCACCCCGCTGTCGCACGCCGGGGCGGCGTATTTTCTGCCGACTCTGGTCAAGGGCGGCCAAATGTACGTGCTGCCCAAGTTCGACCCGGCAGAAGTCTTGAAGACCATTGAGGAGAAGCGGATTACGGCCACATTCGTGGTCCCCTCCATGCTCTACGCCTTGATGGATCACCCGGATTCGCACACCCGCGACCTTTCGTCGCTGGAGACCGTCTATTACGGCGCATCGGCGATCAACCCGGTGCGGCTGGCCGAGGCGATCCGTCGGTTCGGCAAGATCTTCGCCCAGAACTACGGGCAGTCCGAGGCGCCGATGGCCATCACCTACCTGGCCAAGGGCGACCACGACGAAAAGCGGCTCACCTCATGCGGGCGTCCCACGCTGTTCGCGCGGGTGTCGCTACTGGGTGAAGACGGCAAACCGGTGCCGCAGGGCGAACCGGGCGAGATCTGCGTCAGCGGTCCGCTGTTGGCGGGCGGTTACTGGAAATTACCTGAGGAAACCTCGCGAACCTTCAGAGACGGCTGGCTGCACACTGGCGATATGGCCCGCGAGGACTCCGACGGCTTCTACTTCATCGTCGACCGGGTCAAGGACATGATCGTCACCGGCGGGTTCAACGTGTTCCCGCGGGAAGTCGAGGATGTCGTCGCCGAGCATGCGGCGGTCGCGCAGGTGTGCGTGGTCGGGGCGCCCGACGAGAAGTGGGGCGAGGCTGTCACCGCGGTGGTGGTGCTGCGAGCCGACGCGCCGCGCGACGACGCCGCGATCGAGGCCATGAGCGTCGAAATCCAGGCCGCCGTCAAGGAGCGCAAAGGTTCGGTGCAGTCGCCCAAGCGGGTGGTTGTTGTCGACTCGCTGCCGTTGACCGGGTTGGGCAAGCCGGACAAGAAGGCCGTTCGGGCGCGGTTCTGGGAAGGCGCCGGCCGC
Source organism: uncultured Actinomycetota bacterium (assembly GCA_963784665.1). Taxonomy (GTDB): domain Bacteria; phylum Actinomycetota; class Actinomycetes; order Mycobacteriales; family Mycobacteriaceae; genus Mycobacterium. The sequence goes on along the minus strand of CAWASA010000004.1, from coordinate 166,575 downwards.
GCCGTCGGCTGAGGCTTTGGGCGCCGAGCGTGAAGCTGGTCTCACGCTCGCGACCCAACGTGAAACTGGCTTCACGCTCGGCCACGTTCAGTGCGCTGACTACTGTGACAGGACATGGGCGAAAGTGAACGGATCAAGCCGCCGTGGTGGCTGAAGCCGGCGAACAAAGTCTTCATCCAGCTGTCGCGGCTTGGCTTTAGCTTCGGCGGTGAAAGCCCGGTGGTGCTGACCGTGCCGGGCCGCAAGTCCGGCGCTCCCCGGTCGACACCGATTACGCCGATGACGGTGGACGGCAAGCAATACGTCGTGGGCGGCTTCCCCGGTGCGGACTGGGTGCGAAACGTCAGGGCCGCAAGCGAAGTCACGCTGCGCCGCGGCCGCAAGCAGGCACGGGTACGGATGGTGGAGCTGTCCGCCGAGGAGGCTAGGCCGCTCCTGCGGGTTTGGCCCACTGAGGTCCCCACCGGCGTCGGCTTCATGAAGCGTTCCGGGCTTATCAAAGAAGGGCGCCCCGAGGAGTTCGAGGCGTTGGCGGGGGCCTGTCCGGTCTTCCGTTTCGACCCGGTGTAGTTGCAACGGACGGAGTTCAACAGCCTTGAGTGACAACCCATTTGACGCACAAGCATGGCGTCTCGTCGACGGGTTCGACGACCTGACCGACATCACCTATCACCGGCACGTCACCAACGCTACGGTACGGGTGGCGTTCAACCGGCCCGAGGTGCGCAACGCGTTTCGGCCGCACACCGTCGACGAGCTCTACCGGGTGCTCGACCACGCCCGGATGTCCCCCGACGTGGGCGTGGTACTGCTGACCGGAAACGGGCCGTCGCCGAAAGACGGCGGCTGGGCGTTTTGCTCCGGCGGCGATCAGCGCATCCGCGGCCGTAGCGGCTATCAATATGCCTCCGGCGAGACCGCCGACACGATCGACGCCGCCCGCGCCGGCCGGCTGCACATCCTCGAGGTCCAAAGACTGATCCGGTTCATGCCCAAAGTGGTCATCTGCCTGGTCAACGGGTGGGCGGCTGGCGGCGGGCACAGCCTGCACGTGGTCTGTGACCTCACCCTGGCCAGCCGCGAGCACGCCCGCTTCAAACAGACCGACGCCGACGTGGGCAGCTTCGACGGCGGCTACGGCAGCGCGTACTTAGCGCGCCAGGTGGGCCAGAAGTTCGCCCGCGAGATCTTCTTCCTGGGCCGTGTGTACACCGCCGAGCAGATGCACCAGATGGGCGCGGTCAATGAGGTTGTCGAGCACGCTGAACTGGAAAAGGTCGGTGTCCGGTGGGCAGCCGCTATCAACGCCAAATCACCTCAGGCGCAACGGATGCTGAAGTTCGCGTTCAACCTGCTTGATGATGGTTTGGTGGGTCAGCAGCTGTTCGCGGGCGAAGCCACCCGGCTGGCGTATATGACCGACGAAGCCGTCGAGGGCCGCGACGCGTTCCTGGAAAAGCGCGACCCGGACTGGAGCCGGTTTCCGCGCTATTTCTAGCGTCAAGATCGACGCCAGTGCGAGAAAGTTCGGGGCGGGTAGACCGCACGCTAGCGTCGATCTCGGCGATCCTGCGGGCCCCTAGACTCCCTCGTGTGAGCAAGAGTCCGCTTCGCCGGTTCACCGACCAGCTCGTACTGGCGACCATGCGACCGCCCATTTCGCCGCAAGTGCTGGTCAACCGGCCCGCGATCAAACCGATCGACCTCGACGGTAAGCGCGTCCTGCTCACCGGAGCTTCGTCGGGTATCGGCGAGGCCGCGGCCGAACAGTTAGCCCGCGAAGGCGCGAAGGTGGTCGTCGTCGCCCGCCGCCAGGATCTGCTGGACGCGCTGGCCGACCGGATCACGACGGCAGGCGGCACCGCAATGTCGATCGCTTGCGACCTCTCGGAAATGGACGCCGTCGACGCACTGGTCGCCGACGTCGAAAGCCGTATCGGCGGCATCGACATCCTGATCAACAACGCCGGCCGGTCCATCCGCCGGCCCCTGGCCGAGTCGCTGGAACGCTGGCACGACGTCGAGCGGACCATTGTGCTCAACTATTACGCCCCGCTGCGGCTGATCCGCGGGCTCGCGCCCGGGATGCTCGAGCGCGGCGACGGCCACATCATCAACGTCTCGACGTGGGGCGTGCTGTCGGAGGCGTCGCCGCTGTTCGCGGTGTACAACGCATCGAAGGCCGCGTTGTCGGCGGTGAGCCGGGTCGTCGAAACCGAGTGGGGCCGAAAGGGTGTGCATTCGACGACGCTGTACTACCCGCTGGTGGCCACGCCGATGATCGCACCGACGAAAGCATATGAGGGGATGCCGGCGCTGACGTCAGAAGAGGCCGCCGAATGGATGATCACCGCCGCCCGCACCCGGCCCGTGCGTATCGCACCGCGGATGGCGATTGCAGCCAAGGCGCTGGACACGTTCGGCCCCCGCTGGGTCAACGCACTCATGCAGCGGCAGAGCATCCAGCCAAACCGCGAAGCCGACAGCTGAGCCGGCCCGGGGATATTAGCGGAGTTCCTGGGGCTGCAGAATTCCACCTCTGCACCGCCGGGCCCGAAAATCTCGTGGCTGGGTGAGGTGGTGATCCACGGCGCCGATGTGCGTCGTGCGCTGGGCATCCCGCACACCTACCCGCCGGGCGCGGTGCGCGAGGTGATCGACTTCTACAAGGGCTCGAACATGCTCATCGGCGCCAAGAACCGCATCGCCGGGCTGGCCCTGCATGCCACCGACGACGACTGGGAGCATGGAAGGGGCGAAGCTGTCGAAGGCCCACTGCTGTCGCTGCTGCTCGCCACAACCGGCCGGGTGGCCGCATGCGACGATCTCATCGGCCCCGGCGTGCCGACGCTGCGAAGCCGATGCACCCGAACGCGCTAGACGTGATAGACACGACGCTATGGAGATCCTGGCCAGCCGGATGCTTCTCCGGCCGGCGGACTATCAGCAGTCGTTGAGTTTCTACCGCGACCAGATCGGCCTGGCGATCGCCCGTGAATACGGGGCAGGCACAGTGTTTTTCGCCGGCCAGTCTTTGCTGGAGCTCGCCGGTTACGGCTCCCCCGACCACTCCCGGGGGCCCTTCCCCGGCGCACTGTGGCTACAGGTCCGCGACATCGAAGCAACCCAAGCCGAGCTACAGGGCCGTGGGGTATCGATCGCCCGCGAGGCGCGCCGAGAACCGTGGGGACTGTACGAGATGCACGTGACCGACCCGGACGGAATCACGCTGATCTTCGTCGAGGTTCCGGGGGACCACCCGCTGCGCCGAGACACCCGGATTGAACGTGGCGAACGTCAGGTTAACTGAGGGGTAACATCTGGCGACGACTCAAGGTACACCCGCATTTCAGCTCTTCCTGCATTCGACAATGGAATCCCCCTACCATCAGAATCAGGCCCTGTGAACATCCAATTGTTCCTCTTGATCATTGTCGTAATCACGGCACTGGCTTTCGATTTCACCAACGGCTTCCATGACACCGGCAACGCGATGGCGACCTCCATCGCCAGCGGCGCACTCAAGCCCAAGGTAGCCGTCGCACTGTCCGCGGTGCTGAACCTGGTGGGCGCGTTCTTGTCCACCGCCGTCGCGGCCACGATCGCAAAGGGGCTGATCGATTCGAACATCGTGACACTGGAACTGGTGTTCGCCGGTCTGGTCGGCGGCATCGTCTGGAATTTGCTGACCTGGCTGCTCGGTATCCCCTCCAGTTCCTCGCACGCCCTGATAGGCGGCATTGTCGGAGCCACGATCGCTGCTGTCGGCGGACACGGGGTGATCTGGAAGGGCGTCGTCTCCAAGGTGCTCATCCCAGCCGTCGTGGCCGCGATCCTGGCCATCGCAGTCGGGGCGATAGCGACCTGGCTGGTCTACCGAATCACCCGCGGTGTCCCCCGTGAGCGCAGCGAGGGCGGGTTCCGGCGCGGCCAGTGGGGCTCAGCCTCGCTGGTCTCGCTGGCGCACGGCACCGGCGACGCGCAGAAGACGATGGGCATTATCTTCCTGGCGCTGATGTCCTACGGCGCAGTCAGCAAGACGGACTCCTTACCGCCGCTGTGGGTCATCGTGAGTTGCGCCGTGGCGATGGCGATGGGTACCTACCTGGGCGGCTGGCGGATCATCCGTACCCTGGGCAAGGGACTGGTCGAGATCCAGTCGCCGCAAGGTATGGCCGCCGAATCGTCCTCGGCCGCAGTTATTCTGCTGTCCTCCCACTTCGGTTACGCGCTGTCGACCACCCAGGTCTGCACCGGGTCGGTGCTGGGCAGCGGGGTGGGTAAGCCCGGCGCCGAGGTGCGCTGGGGCGTGGCCGGCCGAATGGTGGTCGCGTGGCTGGTCACGCTTCCTTCGGCCGGGTTGGTCGGGGCGGTCACCTACTGGATCGTGCACCTCATCGGCGGATACCCCGGCGCGATCATCGGCTTCTCGCTGCTGGTCGCGGTCGCTGCCGTCATCTACATCCGGTCGCGCAGGGTGAAGGTCGACCACAACAACGTCAACGCCGAGTGGGAAGGCAGCCTGACCGCCGGACTCGACGATTCGGACCAGCAGCCGCCTCACGATACGGGCCCTAAGGTTGGCGCCCCGCCGTCGCCCAAGTTCGGCTCCGACGACGACACCGTTAGCGCGAGGAACGCCTCATGAGCCACCTGAGCGACTGGTTCAACTACCAGGCCAGCCTGAAGATTCTGGTCTTCAGCATGCTGGCCGGTGCCGCACTACCAGGGCTGTTCGCATTCGGGGTGCGGCTGCAAGCCGCCGGGGCCGGGGGCATCAGCACCGACGGCGCCGCAGGACACCGCAACCCGGTGCTGACCGCGATCGCCTGGGCGATCTACGCGGTGGTTCTTACGGTGATCATCATCGGCGTGCTGTATATCGCCAGAGATTTCATTGCGCACCACACCGGCTACCACTTCCTGGGAGCTAAACCCACGTAGCATCGAAACGTGGCCCACCCAGCCGATCGCCCGGGGGGAGTGAAAGCAGCGTGAACGGATTTCTCAGTTCGATCGTCTCGTGGCTCCGCGCGGGATATCCAGAGGGCGTGCCACCGACCGACACCTTCCCGGTGCTCGCGCTGCTGGCCCGCCGGTTGTCCAACGACGACGTCAAGACCGTGGCCTGTGAGCTGGTCAAGCGGGGGGAGTTCGACGACGTCGACATCGGTGTGCTGATCACCCAGATCACCGACGATTTGCCGACCCCGGACGACGTGGAACGGGTACGGGTGCGGCTGGAAGCCCGGGGCTGGCCGTTCGATGACGCCGACACGGCCGAGGACCCCGCATAGCCGTCCTGCGTGCGCTCAGCGTCCCGCCGGGCTCGGCCGTCTCGTCACTGTTGCCCGCCCTGCAGCGGGTGCTCGACGGCCGCGATTCCGCGCTGGTCGCCTTCGCTCCCCACGACGATCGCGCGTTGGGTGCTTTGCGAGTGGGCTGCGAGATTGACGACGACGTGGCCTTGGTGGTGGCGACGTCGGGAACCACCGGTGCACCCAAGGGCGCCTTGCTGACCGCCGCCGCCTTGACTGCCAGTGCGACGACCACCCACGACCGTCTCGGCGGACCGGGCAGCTGGCTGCTGGCGTTGCCGCCGTACCACATCGCCGGGGTGCAGGTGCTGGTGCGTAGCGTGCTCGCCGGCTCGGTACCCGTCGAGCTGGACGTCTCCGGGGGGTTTGACGTCGGTGAATTACCCGGCGCGGTAAGGCGATTGGGCTCTGGTCGGCGGTACACGTCGCTGGTTGCCGCGCAGCTGGCCAAGGCGCTCAGCGACCCGGCGGCTGCGGCCGCGCTCGCCACATTGGACGCCGTGCTGCTCGGCGGCGGACCCGCTCCGCGGCGGGTCCTCGACGCTGCGGCAGCGGCGGGCATCGTGGTGGTGCGCACCTACGGGATGAGCGAAACCGCGGGCGGCTGCGTTTACGACGGTGTTCCGCTGGACGGGGTGCGGCTGCGGGTGGCGGCCGACGGGCGCATCGTCATCGGTGGCGCGACGCTGGCTAAGGGCTACCGCAACCCGGTTGATCCTGATCCGTTCGCCGAGCCGGGCTGGTTCCGCACCGACGATCTGGGCGCCCTAGACGAGGCGGGCGTCCTGACCGTGCTGGGCCGCGCCGACGACGCCATCAGCACGGGCGGGTTGACCGTGCTGCCGCAGCCGGTCGAGGCCGCGCTGTGCACCCATCCCGCCGTCGGTGACTGTGCGGTCTTCGGTGTTGCCGACGACCGGCTGGGTCAGCGGGTGGCTGCTGCGATTGTGGTGAGCGACGGTTGCCTACCGCCGACGCTGGACGCGCTGCGGACCCATGTGACGTGCACGTTGGACGCCACAGCTGCGCCGCGCGAGCTGCACATCGTTGACGCGCTGCCGCGACGCGGCATCGGCAAGGTCGACCGAATGGCGTTGGTGCGCCGGTTCGCCGGCGCGGGCGATCAATAGGCTGGGCGACCGTGAGGATCGCTCGACGGGAGGCTGCGCGGGCAGGACTGGCCGTCGTGGTCGGGGTTGTGCTGGTGGCGGCGGCGTTCGTGCTGCCCCGATTGCACCTGGGGGTCAAACCGCGGCTCGATGTCGGCCCGGAGCGATTCGCCACGCACGCCGGAGCCGCACCGATCTTCGGCGAGTGGGAGATCCACGCCAGCTGGGGCACCGGGCCGGCCATTCTCATCGCGGTCGCCGCTGTGGTCTGGGGACCGGTGCTGGCGCAACGACTTTCGTGGCGCATACTGACGCTGGGCACTTGGGCCACGGCTTGCGGGTGGGCCTTCGCGCTGGCGATGATCGACGGCTGGCAGCGCGGCTTCGCCGGCCGGCTGACTACCAGAGACGAGTACCTCTCGCAGGTGCCGACCATCACCGACATCCCGGCTGCGGTGCGCACGTTCTCCAGTCGGATTGTCGACTACCAACCGAACTCCTGGACCACCCACGTTTCGGGACATCCGCCGGGTGCGCTGCTGACGTTCGTCTGGCTGGACCGGATCGGCCTGCACGGCGGCGCCTGGGCCGGGCTGCTGTGCCTGCTGGTCGGTTCCAGCGCGGCGGCGGCCGTGGTGATCGCCGTGCGCGCGCTGGCCGACGAGCAGACGGCGCGGCGGGCGGCGCCATTCGTCGCCGTAGCACCAACGGCGATCTGGGTCGCAGTCTCCGCCGACGGGTATTTCGCCGGGGTCGCGGCGTGGGGCATCGCACTGTTGGCCGTGGCGGTGCACCGCCCGGTTCGGTTCCCCGCACTGACGGCAGCCGGCGCGGGTCTACTGCTGGGCTGGGGCGTTTTCCTCAACTACGGCCTGATGCTGATGGGGCTTCCCGCATTGGCGGTCCTGGTGTCTGCCTCCGATTGGCGAGCGGTGCTGCGGGCACTCGGCCCGTCGGCCCTGGCCGCAATTGCGGTGGCGGTGACCTTCGCGGTTGCGGGGTTTTACTGGTTCGACGGCTATCACCTTGTGCAGCAACGCTATTGGCAGGGAATCGCCAGCGAACGACCGTTTCAATATTGGTGGTGGGCCAACCTGGCGTGCGTGGTGTGCGCGATCGGCTTGGGCAGTGTCGCCGGAATCAGCCGAGCGTTCGACGGGGTGTTTGATAAAGCCGCCATCCGTCGCCGCTCCGGTTTCCCCCTGTTGCTGTTGGCCATGCTGGCCGCCATCGCGTGCGCGGACTTGAGCATGCTCAGCAAGGCCGAGGTGGAACGGATCTGGCTGCCGTTCACCATCTGGCTCACCGCGGCACCGGCACTACTGCCGGTGCGGTCACACCGGGTGTGGCTGGCGCTCAACGCAACCGGCGCCCTACTGCTCAACACCATCATCCTCACCAACTGGTAGGGCGAGGTTCTGCTACAGGCTGGCCGCGCGGGTGACTCGCGCGAAGCGACTGGCGGGTCCGCAAGCGTCGCGCACCGCGGCGACGTCGTCAACGACGTCGATGTCAGCCAGCCGTTGCACCGGCGTCACCTCAATACCCTTGTCGCGCAATGCTTTCAAGGTCAGCTCTCCGGTATCTGGTTGAGACATCGGGACACTGCGCAGGCATTCGGCCATCGCCGCCGTCCGTACGCCGAGCGCCCACCAACCACCGTCATGGGCCAACCCGAGCACGGCCGGCGCGTCCAGCAGCCGGTGCGCGCAACCGGCCAACAGATCCGCGGTCACCTGCGGGGTGTCCATCCCGATCTGCAGCACCGGGTACGTGTCGCCTGAGTCAAGGTGTGCGTTGGCGAGTCGGTCGGCGAAGGCGTCACCGCGCTGCGGAATCACCCTGAAGGCCTCCAGCCGTTGGCGGATCTCGGTGGCGCCCGCGGCGGCGCTCAGGTCACCGGTGAATGCCACCACCCGTGCCGCCACCGGCGCGGCGGCCACTGCGTCCAGTGTGTCCAGCAGCGCGGCGGCGGCGATCTCGGCGGCTACCCGGTCACCGACGGTCGCCGCGAGCCGCGTCTTGGCCCGGCCGGGCTCCGGCGCTTTGGCGACCACCAGCAGGGTCACCGGCAGGACGCTCATGAAATCACCTTCCAGAAGTCCAGGATCGCGGTGATGCTGCCCCGCAGGGAGCCGCTGACCTTCGATTTGCCGCCCGTCCGGGGACCGTAGCGGACGTCGAACTCGACCACCCGCCAGCCGGCGGCCGCGGCACGCACCAGCAGTTCCAGCGGATAGCCGGATCGTCTGTCGACGACACCCAGATTCAGCAGCGCCTCGCGCCGAGCGACTCGCATCGGCGCGATGTCGTGCACCGGCAGCCCGTGGCGGGTGCGCAGCCGCCAGCTCATCACCACGGTGCCGACCCGGGCGACCCAGGGCCAGTGCAGCCCGGATACCGGCCGGCGCCGGCCGATCACCAGGTCAGCGCCCTGCTCGAGCGCCGCGACCAGCCGCGGCAAGTCGCCGGGATCCATGGAGCCGTCCGCATCGATGACCGCCACGATCGGGGTCGTCGCGGCGACCACGCCCGCGTGCACGGCGGCGCCGTACCCGGCCCGCGGTTCGACGACGACCTGGGCGCCGTGACGGCTCGCTACCCCAGCGGTGTCATCGGTGCTGTTGTTGTCGACCACCAGCGCCCGATAGCCGGCGGGAATGGCTGCCAGCACCGCCGGTAGCGACTCCTCTTCGTTGAGACAGGGCAGCACCACCGTGATGTCGTCGGGCGTGGACGTGATCTCAGAACCCGTGATGACTCCCGCCGCTGGGTGGCTGCTGCGGGACCAGCGTTTGCTGGGTCTGTGTGTGCGGCGGGGCCACCGTCGTTTGGTGCGCGCTGGGGGGCGGGGCGGCAGTCGTAGGCGTTTGTGTCGAGGTGTACGGCATCTTCGAGCTCGTCGGCGGCGTCGTCGTCACGTGCGGCTGCGTTGTGGTCGGCGTTGTTGTGGTCGGCGTCGTTGTGGTCGGAGTCGTAGTGGTTGGCGACGTCGTTGTCGTCGGCGTCGTAGTGGTCGTCGTTGTCGTTGTCGTTGTCGTTGTCGTTGTCGTCGGCGTCGTTGTCGTCGGCGTCGTAGTGGTCTGCCCCGGGTACGGTGGCTGCCAGCCTGGGTACGGAATGATGATTGGGACCGGAATCGGCACATTCGGGTTGGGCACGAAACCGGGAGTGCCCGGCGCTGCCGGAACAGGCGCAGCCGGCACGCCGCCCCCGCCAGGCGACGTCCCCTGCGCAGGAAGGTAGCCGTTGGCGTCCGGAACGGTGCCGCCCTGGAATCCCGCGTTGGGCTGACTAGCCGGTGGCGGTGGCACCGGCGCCTGCTGCTGCGTCGGCAACAGCGGCATGAACTTGCCCGGGGCGGCGTTCTGGTGTCCCACCACCGGCTGTTGGCTCGCAGTCGGACGAATGGCGACCGCCACGGCGACGGCCAGCGACGCGAACCCGATGACGGCGAAGGCGATGACAGCGTTGCCGATCAGCAGTGACCGGCGGGTCAGCCGCGCCGGGATGGCCTGGGTCTCGTCGAAGTCGTCGTATTCATCGAATTCGGGGCCATACTCGTCCATCTCGGGGAGCGGCTCGGCATCGTCGGCCATCGAGTACGCCAGCTGCGGTTCTTCCGCATTCGGCGGGGGCACGACCATCGTCTCATCGCCGGTCAGCCCCGCCGCCGGCGCCATCGCGGTCGCATCCCCGGTCAGCCCAGCGGCGGGTGGGGCGGCGGCCATCGCCGCGCCGCGGGCGAGCGCAAAGGTGGGGTCGTCGGCGACCTCCACCCGCATGGTCGACGCGTCGCGAAGCTGATCGGCGACCCGGGTGAGGTCGGGAGAGGCGCCTACCAGGTAAACCTCGCCCGGGGCGTCCGGCCGGGCGCTGAGTTTCGCCATCATCGTGTCGAACATGGCGGTGGCGTCACCGCCCGAGGCGCCCGCTAGCGGCTCTTTGGCCAGCACGGTCGGCGGTGCGTCCTCGCCGCCGGGAGACGAGCCCACCACCGACAGCGTCGCCGTCTCGTCGTCCATCACCAGCGCGGCGCCGGGCCGGCCGGCCGCGCGCATCAGGGCGGTCACCGCCTGCGACTCCGACAACACCGCGACGTTCGAGACGCCGGAATCTTCCAGCGCTTGCCGCAGTCGCGCGGCCTGCGGATCGTCGGCCCAGCACAGCCGGGTGCCGACCAGGTGGTGGTTCTCGCCGGCCAACAGCCGATTCGTCCCGACCACGGTCTCGGTCAGTTTCTCGACCGGGTTGTCGCCGAGGTCAACGACGGATTGGTCGAGCACGTCGGCACCCCGTGCGCCCGGCCCCAGCAGCGCCACGCGGGCAACGGGGCCTGTGACCGCAACCCCCAAAACGACGTCCATCCCGGTTATTCTCCTTCGGCCGGCTCCCCACAACCAGCTATGTCCCGGCATCATTCCACGCGCGATACCGTTGGCACTATCAGTCATTCGGGCGACAAGCTTCGCCTACTAGCGCAGCGTAACCAGCTTGTCGAAAGACAGGACGGTCGCCGCGGAATCACCTCCGCGGACGAGCCTTTCTGGGCCACTGCCCCGGCGTCCGAACGGAGAATATGCTCGCAAGCGAGCAGTGCGGTCGGCTTGGCAGGGTGCTCCCCGCCGTCCGTCCGAGCCTGCGCCGACAGTTGACCGTCCTTGACTCCCGGGGGGCATCGTGAGCCAGAGCAGCGACGACACGCCTACCGGCCCCATTAAGGGACGGGCCGGGCAGGTGCAACAAACGCCCCCGCCTCACGCGGCCCAACCGCAGGCCGCGGCCGCGGGGGGCCGGGCCGCAGCGGGGGATGCGACACGGCGGTGGCACATCATCAGCGACCTGACCGCCGTCGCGCTGCTCGTCATCGCCTTGTTCCTGCCGTGGAATCTGTACTTCGGCGTCGGGATTCCCAAGAGCAACGCGACCCTCTTCGTGGTGCTGCTCGCGGTGACGGTGCTGTCCGTCGTTGCCGTCGCCGTGGCCGGTTCCTGGCGGTCGTCCGGCGCGCGGTTCAACCCGCTGACGGCCGGCCGGCTTCGCCTGGGACTCAATGTCCCCTATGCGCTGCTGGTGCTCGCTTTTGTCGGGTTCGACGCGTTCGAGACGGTCCGGTTCGGTGGCACCGTCACCGTGCCCGGCGGTGTGGGACCGGGGGCATGGCTGGGGATCGCCGGCGCGCTGCTGAGCGCACAGCCAGTGGTCACCGACCCAGCGGCAGAGGACTCCAAGTTCAGGTCTGCCCGGATCATCGGATACGCGGCGATGGTGGGTGCAGTGCTCAGCTTTGCCGTCAACCTGTACTGGCGGGTGAGGTACGCGCTGCAAAGCACGGGCGGTGCGGCTGAATTCGGCAAGCAGAACATCGCGGTCATCGCGACCGCGGTGGTGTACGGCGTGGTGGCGTTGGTCGCCGTCCTGTTCGCGTCCAGGTGGTTGCTGCGGAGCACCAAGGCAACGCGGCTGGCGACCGTTGCGCTCGGCGCGTCGACGCTGGTCGCCGGGATCATCGTGTGGAGCCTTCCCGTCGGTCGTGACATTGACGCATTCCACGGCATCGCACAGAACACGTCGACCGCAGGGGTTGGGTTCGAGGGCTACCTGGCGTGGGCGGCGGCCGCGGCAATATTCGCGCCCCGGACACTCCTCGGTCACCGGAACACCGCGAGAACCGAGGAAAATGCCTGGCGGGCAGCGGCCCGAAATGGCTTGCTGCTCATCGCCGTCTGGTGCCTGGGATCGATGGCGATGAGGTTTACCGACCTCCTGGTTGCCGTGAGTCTGAATTACCCCTTCTCGCGATACGACAGCATGGTGCTGGCCGCCTTCGATTTGGCTACCGCGCTCCTTGCCATCTGGCTGCGCGTCAATCTCGTCAACGACGCCCTCTCCGCGAGACTGATCACGTCGCTGTGCGGACTTGTCGCCACACTGAGCGTTGCCCGCGTCGTCGTGGGCGTGGCGCTGGCACCACGGTTCGCAGCATCGCCCAATTCCCCCGCACAGCACCCGGTCTACGGAAACGACCTCGCCCAGCAGATCACCAGCACCTTCGACGTGGCGCTGTGCGGGCTAGCCTTGAGCATCCTCGCGGTCGCGATCATCACCGGTCACCTCACCGGTCGACGCCTGCGACGCCAAGGTCGCCGTGCCGCCCGCAAGCGTGTCCTCCCGGCCGGCGCTCGGCCCAGCCCGGCTGCACCGCGGACCCGTGTCCCGGTGGGCCGCACTTCCCCGCCGTCTGCTGCCGCGACCACCCGGATCCGGACCGGCCCTCCTGGGGCGGATATGGAATCACCCACCACCGAGATACCGCAGCTGGCCCCCACGCCCCGCATCTTCCGGGGCGACGACTCCGCCACACGGCACATACCCATCCAGAAGCCCAAGATCTACCGGCCGCCGCAGACGTAAGCCGACTATCGAAGCGGCGCGAACGCGAATTCGCGCAGGCCGTCGGCCGGGTCAACGGCCGCACGGAAACCCAAGACCTCGGCGGCGCGGGAGGGATCGGCGACGATGTGGCGCACGTCGCCGCTGCGGTACTGGCCGGTGATCACCGGGACGAGCGAACCGCCGCGCGCATCGCAGAGCGCGGTGGCCACCTGCAGAATCGAGATGGGCCGCCCCGAGCAGACGTTCACGGCGGTGAAGCCGTCGGCCATCGACGACGCAGCCGCGAGATTGGCGGCGGCCACGTCGTCGACGTGGACGAAGTCCCGCATTTGACCGCCGTCCTCGAAAACCTTTGGCGGCTCCCCCTGTTCCAATGCTGACCGGAAGATCGCCGCCACCCCCGAGTAGGGGGTGTCGCGCGGCATGCCGGGGCCGTAGACGTTGTGGTAACGCAGCGCCACCACCGAGCCGCCGGTCGCCTCCGACCACGCGAGCGCGTAATGCTCCTGCGCGGTCTTGCTGGCGGCATACAGGCTGCGCGGGCGCAAGGCGGCATCCTCGTCGACGAGGCGCCACCGCAGCTCCTCCCCACCGGTCGGACAGCGGTGCTCGAAGATCCCGGCGTCGAGGTCGGCGCGCCGCCGCGGCACCGGTTCGACTTGTCCGTGCCGCTCGCAGTGATAACGGCCCTGCCCGTACACCACCATCGACGACGCCAGCACCAGCCGGCGCACACCGGCGGCGAACATCTGCGCCAGCAAGACCGTGGTGGCGAAATCGTTGTGTCCGCCGTAGGCGGGCGCATCTGCAGCGTCCACGCCCGCACCCACCATCGCGGCCTGATGACACACCAGGTCCACACCGTCCAATAGCGGGGCCAGCGCCTCGGCCTCGCGGACGTCCACCCGGTGACATCCCGGCGGTAACACCGGATTTGGGCCGTGCGCTGCGGGCAGCAACGCATCGAGGGCGACCACGTCGTGACCCGCCGCGCGCAGCGCCGCGTCCACCTGCGACCCGATGAAACCGGCCGCGCCGGTCAGCAACACCCTCATGGCAGCTCTACTGGCAAGGTGACGCCGGTGTGCGGCAGGCAGTGGGTGCAGGTGTGTTCGGCGGCAACCCGGCCGATCGCCTCGCGCACCAGCTTCTTGAAAAGCTCTATGTTCCTTTCGAATTGGGCGAACACCTCGACCGCCTTCACGCCATCGCCGGCCCTAACGCCGGCGTCCAGATCGGTCACCAAAGTGATTGCGGCATAGCACATCTCGAGTTCACGGGCGAGCACCGCCTCCGGGTAGCCCGTCATGTTGACCAGGCTGAACCCGGCGGAGGCGAACCACTGGCTTTCTGCCCGGGTGGAAAAGCGCGGCCCCTGGATCACCACCATGGTGCCGCCGTCGACCACACCGGGCAGGCCGGTGACCGCGGCCCGCAGGGTCGGGCAGTAGGGGTCGGCGAAGTCGACATGGATCGCGCCGGAGTCGAAGTAGGTGTCGGCACGGCCAGTGGTGCGATCGACCAGCTGGTCGGGTACCACCACGGCGCCCGGACCGTTTTCGGGGTTGAGACTGCCGACGGCGCAGGGGCCGAAAACGCGTCGCACCCCGAGCTTGCGCAATGCCCACATGTTGGCCCGGTATGGCACGGTGTGCGCCGAGAATTGGTGGGTTGCACCGTGCCGGGGCAGGAACGCGACTTCGTGCTCGCCGACGGTGCCTATCGTGACGGGGGCGCTGGGCTCGCCATAGGGGGTGTCCACGGTGATGGTGCGGGCAGACTCAATAGAGGGCCCGAAGAAGGTGTAGAAGCCGCTGCCGCCGATGACTCCGAGCATCCGACCATTGTGGTGCATGACCCTCGTTTGATCGCGGGTGCGGGGCCCGGAGATCCTAGGCCTGCATCCTGGCAGGATGCGTGAGTGGCCACTTTCGGGCAGTGGATCTCGGGCGCGCGTCCGCGGACGCTGCCCAACGCGGTGTCGCCGGTTGTCGCGGGGACCGGCGCTGCGGCGTGGCAGCACTGTGCGGTGTGGTGGAAAGCGCTGCTGGCGCTGGCTGTCGCCGTCGCGCTGACGATCGGCGTCAACTACGCCAACGATTACTCCGACGGTATCCGCGGCACCGATGACGACCGGGCCGGCCCGGTGCGCCTGGTGGGCTCGCGGCTGGCGACCCCGCGATCGGTGTTGACCGCGGCGGTGGCCAGCCTGACGATCGGGGCGCTCGCCGGGCTGGCGCTGGCACTGTTGAGCGCGCCGTGGCTGATCGCGGTTGGCGCGGCGTGTATCGCCGGGGCCTGGCTGTACACCGGCGGTTCGAAACCCTACGGCTACGCCGGTTTTGGTGAAATCGCGGTGTTCGTGTTCTTCGGCCTGGTGGCCGTGCTCGGCACCGAGTACAGCCAGGCGTTACGGGTGGATTGGGTGGGCCTGGTGCTGGCGGTGTCGATCGGGGCACTGTCGTCGTCGGTGCTGGTGGCCAACAACCTGCGGGATATCCCCACCGACGCGCGGTCGCAGAAGATCACCCTGGCGGTGCGGCTGGGCGATGCGCGCACCCGCACCCTGTATCAGGCGCTGCTGCTGACCGCCGGACTTGTGACCCTGGTGCTGATGGTGGCGACGCCGTGGTGCGCCGTGGGATTGGTGGCCACGCCGCTGGCCCTGCGCGCTGTGGGCCCGGTGCGATCCGGGCGCGGCGGACCCGAGCTGATCCCGGTGCTGCGTGACACCGGGCTGGCGATGGTGGTGTGGGCGATCGCGGTGGCAGCCGCGTTGGCACTGGCCACGGCCTAGTGGCGAGCAGATGCAAAGGTCCCCGGAATGGACCGATTTGGGGTACTTTTGCGTCTGCTCGGGCAATAGCGCCCAGGGATCGGCGTCGGGACTGATGGCCGTCCGCCACGAGCTGGATAACACCGATCGAGGACTGCAATGAAGCAGATTGCCGCGACCAGCGGACCGAAGAACATCGGATTGCTCAGTGTCGGGGCATACCGCCCCGAGCGGGTGGTCACCAATGACGAGTTGTGTCAGAACATCGAGTCTTCCGATGAGTGGATCTTTTCCCGAACCGGAATCAAAACGCGCCGATTCGCCGCTCGCGAGGAATCCGCCGCTTCCATGGCGATCGAGGCCGGACGACAGGCAATTTCGAACGCCTCACTCACAGCAACCGACATCGACTGCGTGATTGTCGCCACCAGCACCCATTTCCTGCAGACCCCGGCCTGTGCCCCAACGGTCGCAGCGGCATTGGGCGCTACGAGTGTGCCCGCGTTCGATATCTCCGCAGGTTGCGCCGGCTTCGGCTACGCGCTCGGCGTCGCAGCCGACATGATTCGTGGTGGAAGCGCCACCAAGGTGCTGGTCATCGGTTCGGAAAAACTGTCCCCCACAGTGGACATGCAAGACCGCAGCAACTGCTTCATATTCGCCGACGGCGCAGCCGCAGTTGTGGTGGGCGAGACGCCCAGTCAAGGTGTCGGACCGACCGTGTGGGGTAGTGACGGTGAACAGGCCACTGCCATACGCCAGGACATCGACTGGATCGCGTATACGGAGAGCCCAACCGGCCCACGTCCGTTTCTGCGGCTTGAGGGCAGTGCGGTCTTCCGTTGGGCGGCATTCGAGATGGGCAAAGTCGGTCGGCAGGCAATGGATGCAGCAGGAGTCAGACCCGATGAGATCGACCTGTTCGTCCCGCACCAAGCCAATAGCCGGATCAACGAGGTACTAGCCAAGAACCTGGGGTTACGCCCGGACGCGATTGTTGCCAACGATATTGAGCACACCGGAAACACATCCGCGGCTTCCATTCCCTTGGCGATGGCCGAATTACTGGCAACGGGGGTGGCCAAGCCCGGCGATTTGGCCCTATTGATCGGATACGGCGCGGGCCTGAGCTATGCCGCACAAGTCGTGCGAATGCCGAACGGTTGAGCGCCGTCTCACTCCTCGCCGGACCCGTCGTCGGGCACCGGCTCGCCGTGCAGCCGGGCTCGCAGTTGTTCGCGCTCCCGGCGCCGGCGTTCGCCGGCTATCGCAAGCGCGGCGGTAGCGCGCCGACGGAGCGGGCCGAACAGCCAGATACCCAGCGGCATCGCCATGATCAGAGCAAACAACACGGCGACGACGATGGGGAACTGGGAGACTCCCAGCAAGCGCGCGACCCCGTAGATCGCGCCGGTGAGCACGGCCGCCAGTAGCAACCGCGCCGCTGCGTAGAGCAAGACGTCGACGACTACCCGGCCTGCAGCGCGCTCCCCCACGCCATCCCCGGCGTGATCCCCAGTGCTGTTGTCGCTAGGTCCTTCCGACACAGGCTGAGCCTACGGCGCGGGTATATTCGCTCCAAGGAGGTGTGGAGTGCTCTACCTGCTGCTCGTCCTGATTTTGGGGACGCTGATCTACGTTGGCTGGCGTGCAGCGCGGTCACAGAACAACCGGCCGAAGACGCGCGTTATCGGACCCGACGACGATCCAGAGTTCTTGCGGCGGTTAGGTCACGGGGACAATAACCCTCGATAAAACCCCGCTAAGCGACTCCTGGGTTGCGCTGGTCGCCGGGGAACCCGTCGGCGACAACGGCTGCCAGCTCGGTGAGCGCTTCGCGGGTCCCCCGCCGTAACCGATCCAGACTGATCTCGGCGCCTTCGTCCAGATGAGGGTCGAATGGCACCAGTTGGACTGCACGGCAACGCCGGGAGAAGTGATCGATCACCTTGTTCATGTCGACCTTGCCCGGGCGTGGCCGCACCGCATTGATGACCGCGATCGAATTGCGGACCAGCACTTCGTGGCCGTGCGCGTCCAGCCAGTCCAGCGTTGCCGAGGCGCTGCGCGCGCCGTCGATGGATCCCGAGCTGACGACGATCAGAACGTCAGCCTTGTCCAACACCGACGACATCGCCGAATGCAAGAGCCCGGGACCGCAGTCGGTGAGCACCAACCCGTAGAACCGCTCCAGGATCTCCAGGGTGCGGGCGTAGTCGTCGGCGCTGAACGCCTCCGATACACTCGGATCGGTTTCCGAGGCCAGCACCTCGAGCCCACTCGGGCCCTTTGAGGTGTAACGGCGGACATCGCTGTAGCGCTCGATGGTCCCGGTGTCATGCAGCAGCTCACGCACCGTCGCCGCCGTTTCCAGCGGTATCTTTTGGCTCAAGGTGCCGCGGTCGGGGTTGGCGTCGACGGCCACGACCCGGTCGCCGCGAATGGAGGCGAAGGTGGACCCCAGCGTCGCGGTGATCGTGGTTTTACCGACGCCACCCTTCAGCGACAGCAACGCGATCCGGTAGCTACCCCGCAGGGGCCGGTTGACCCGGGCCACCAGGTTGTTGTAGCGGGCGGCCCGCGGGCTTTCCCCCAAGTTGATCAGGTGACCGGACAGCTCGTAGAGCAACCGGCGCCAGCCCTCCGATGGCGGCGGTTTCACCGGCCGCAACAGCATGCCGGTGGACAGTTCCGGGTAGGGCGTATGCGGCAGATGCTCAGGGCGGTACGGGGCTGCTGGGGCTTCCGTGGGTGGCACATCGGCCGGGCCGTTGTAATAGGCGCCGAATGCCGTCGGATCCATCCGCGGGATCCCGGTCACCGGTGTGGAATCCCAGGGTGGCATCCCAGCGGGTCCGGGTGCTGTGGGCGATACCGTGTCGCGCCTCTCGGGTGCTGGGGTACGACGCTCGGTCCGGAATCCGGCGAAGGCGCGAGTCGGTGGTTCGTCGCCCGATTCTGCCGACGGTTCGCCGGCATTTTGCTGAGGCGGTGGCGCTGGTGGCCCCTGTGAAGACAACTGCGTGGTCGGTTGATCGCTTCCCACATCCGTCGTTGGATGGTCGGACACGTGCACTCCCCCTTATTTGGACTTTTGGGCCTTATTTGGATTTACCTGGGTCGGTTGCCGACTGTCATCCCACGCCCGCATAGGAATGCAGGCCCACTGTCACCAGGTTAACGAAGAACAGATTGAAGACCATGGCCACGAACCCCGCGACGTTGATCCAGGCCGCTTTCCTGTCCCGCCATCCCGCGGTCGACCTGGCGTGCAGGTAGGCGGCGTATACCACCCATGCGACAAAGGACACCGTCTCCTTGGGATCCCAGCCCCAATACCTGCCCCAGGCTTCCTCGGCCCAGATTGCACCGAAAATCACCCCGAAGCCGAACACCGGGAACGCGAAGATCGTGGTTCGGTAGGCGATGCGGTCCAAGGTCTGTGCGTCGGGGAATCGCTGCACCACGCGGGCCAGTGCGCTTTCAGCGTTTTCCGGGCCGGGATCACCCAGTTGCGAGGTGCGCAGTAGGAACATGATGCTGGCGATGCCGGCGACCAGGAACACCCCAGACCCCAGGCTGACCACCGACACGTGAATGGGCAACCAGTAGGACTGCAGCGCCGGCATCACCGGTGCGGCGTTGGTGTAGAGCCAGCGTCCGGAGACCGTGAGCAGGATCAGGATCGGCACCAGCAGGAAAACCCACAGCGGGCGGTATTGCGGGCGGCGCAGCACGATCGCTCCGGCGATCAGCCCGCACAAGCAGGTGAGGTTGATGAACTCGTACATATTGCCCCAGGGCACCCGCAGGGTGGCCAGGCCGCGCAGCACGATGCACGCCAGCAATAACCCGATGCCGAGGTAGACCACGGCCAGCCCGGCCCGCCCGACGCGTTCGTCGAACGGCCGCTGTGGAACGTCGTCCACGATGCCGGGGGTGGTGCTGTCGGCGGCGACCGAACCGGCGAGTACCCGCTCGCGGTCCTCTGCGCGGCGGCCGCCGGCGTAAGCCAATTCGAAGGCCAGCAGCAGCAAGGCGATAACCAGGGCCACTACGGCCGAGGTGAACGCCCAATCGGAGTAGCGCGCCAGGCCGATGTTGATGTGCACGGTGTTCATCTGACGTCCACCTGAGAACTCCTTCTGGACGCGGGGGGCCCCTCGGCCTGGTGAGCGGCGCCGGATTCGCCGAGTCCCGCGAACAGCCGCTCGGTCAGCCGCTCGAACTCGTCACCCCAACCCGAGTTGTCGGTGCGCGCCAGGCCGCCCATTTCGACGTTCACCGTACCGGCTGCCGGAGTGAGCCTGACCCACACCCGGCGGCGGCGCACCAGCAACGACACCAGCAGCCCGGCCATCATCGTGATGGCGAAAACAAGCACCCAGGTCTGGCCCGGGTCGTGGGAGACCTGGAGATTGACGAACGGCACGGCGCCGTCAAAGCGGACGACGGTGCCCGCCGCCGGGCCCTGATCGATCCGGACATCTTGGCCGGCGCCCAGGTTGACCCGCTTCTCTTTGGTCAGCCGGCCCTGCTCAATGAGGCGGGGATCCAGGGTGAACAACGATTGGGGCCGTCCGGCGTCCAGGCCGGTGTCGCCCCGGTAGATGTCGATGGCCACCGCAGGGGCATTGAGAGCCGGGAACCGCGACGACAACAGGGTGCCGTCGAGCTGCGCGGTAGGCGCCAGCAGGCCCTGGATCGCGATCTCGTGCTTGCGGCGCTCGGCGGCGTTGGGATAGCTGCCGGCGGGCGGGTCGATGCGGGCGACGCCCGACGACAGCAGGGTCTGCGGGTTGTCGGGTCGCCACTGGACGGTCGACGTGCGGGTCTGTCCGTCCGGGAAGGTCACGGTGAAGCTGGGCGCGTAACCGTGGCCCTGCAGGTAGACCCGGTCGCCGCCGACCCGCAGCGGGTGGTTGACCTCGAGCAGGTAGTGGCGCCAGGTGTTGGCGGTCAGGTCGTGGCCGGACTGGTAGTCGATATCGGCGGCGAACGAGGTGGCCTGCCCGGACGGCAGGTAGTGCGCCTGAAAGTCGTTGACGCGGATGCAGATCGGGTGCAGCGAGGTGCCGTCGACGGTGTTGCCGGCGCGGAACGAGTCGAACGCGGCCGG
Organism: uncultured Actinomycetota bacterium; assembly: GCA_963784665.1. GTDB lineage: Bacteria > Actinomycetota > Actinomycetes > Mycobacteriales > Mycobacteriaceae > Mycobacterium. The sequence continues at coordinate 145,857 of CAWASA010000004.1, read as the reverse complement.
GGATGCCGAGCAGAACCCGGGCCCGCCGTCGGCGATGACGATCACGTTGCCCTCGTAGCCGAACAGCTTGCCGACGGCCACCGCGACCAGCAGTCCCAGCAACGAGAAATGAAAGACGATGTTGCCGAATTCGCGCAGGTAGCCCTTCTCGGCGGACACTTCCACCGCTTCCAAACCAGGACCGTCTTGGTGGCCGATGGCCGTGCGCCACCCACGCAGCCGTTCGGTGATCGTGTTCGCCAGGGTGTTGACCTCTTCGGCGCCGGCAACGACCTGGCAGCCGGCGTGCTTGGGCAGCCGGGCCAGGTTGCGCGGGGCAGCAACCGGGGTGGCGCGCAGGCTGCGGGCATGCTCGACCATCCGCGGGGTAAGGCAGCCGACCAGAGACACGAACAGCAACACGTAAATGGCGGTGAACCAGAAGCTGGAGAACACGTCGAAGGCCTGCAGCCGATTCAGCCAAGGCCCGATCCCCCGATGGGCGGCCAGGTAGTCGTCGACCTTGCCGGCGTTGAGGCTGCGCTGTGGCAGCAGCGCACCGGGTATCGCCCCGAGCGCGAGCAAGAACAACAGCACCAGCGCGGTGCCCATCGAGGTCAACGCGCGCCAGGTGTTGCGGGCCTTTTGGACGAGCTCTGCGAGAACTTGCCTCAAATCGGCAACCTCACGTCGGACACGAACGCGTCGCGCAGCCATGAGACGAAGTCGTTCCACACCCCGGTGACCAGCAGGGCACCGACCGCGATCAGCAGCGCGCCGCCGAAGATCTGAATGGCTCTGGTATGCCGACGCAGCCAGCCCAGGCCCGCCACCGCTCCCGCCGAGCCGAAAGCCAGCAACACGAACGGGATGCCCAGTCCCAGGCAATACGCGATCACCAACACAATCCCCCGCGCCACGCTGGCGCCGTCGGTGGCCGAGGCGACGGTGATCACCCCCGCCAGCGTCGGCCCCAGGCACGGCGTCCAGCCCAACGCGAACACCGCGCCCAGCACCGGCGCTCCCGCGACCGTCGTCAACTGCCGCGGACTGAACCGGGCCGAGCGCTGCAGGGCCGGGATGAGACCCACGAACGCCAGACCCATGACGATGGTCAGCACGCCGCCGACCCTTTGCAGCGCAAGCTGGTTGGTGATCAGCGTGGTCGTCATGCCAAGGAGGGCGACGGTACCGAGCACGAACACCGTGGTGAACCCGGCAACGAACAACGCCGCAGATCCCGTGACCCGCCACCGTGCGGCCGGTGGGGCTTTGATCGCGCCCGGCTCGAGCTGCTCATCAACGCCAGCCTCCTCACCCACCAAGGCGGCCAGATACGACAGATAGCCCGGAACCAGCGGCACCACGCACGGTGAGGCGAACGACACCAGCCCCGCCAGCAGGCACACGCCGAGCGCCAGCAGGAGCGGCCCGGCGGCGGCGATCTGGGTGAATCCGGTCATTGCTGTCCCGGCGTCGTCCGGCCCGCAGAGGATGCCCCAACCTCAGTGGCCACCCGCTGCACCACCGGCTGCAAGTCCTGCGCCAGCAACTCACGCAGAAACACCGCCGCGACCCGGTGCTGGCGGTCCAGGACCAGCGTGGACGGGATAACGGTGGTGGGGTACTTGCCGCCGAACGCAATCAGCGTGCGCATCGCCGGGTCGTAGATCGACGGGTACGTCACGTGGCGATCATCGACGAAGTCCAGCGCGGCCAGCCGGTTGTTGTCGCGGACATCGATGCCGAGGAAGGACACCGCTGAGGCTCTTGTGGCGTCATACACCTGCTGCAGTTGGCTGACCTCGGCCCGGCACGGCCCGCACCACTGGCCCCACACGTTGATGACGACGACCTGACCGGCAAAGTCGTCCAGCGACCGGGTGTGCGCCGGATCGGCCAGGTCCGGCCCGGACAGCGGGCCCGGGCGGCCGCGGCTGGACGGCGGGTCGTAGTAGATGTCGGTTTTGCCGCCGGGCGAGACGAATTCGAAAGTGCCGCCCTGGGTCACCGCATCGCGACCCGAACAGCCGACCAGCAGGGCCGTCAATACAGCCCCGGCCATCGCCAGTCGCCACATGATCAAGCGCCCGCCGGTTGGCAATAGTCAACGCCGACCAGGCGGTCGGCCTCGTACACCAGGGTGGTCACCGAGGCCAGCCCGCATTCCCGTCGCCGCGGGTCGTGCCAGAGTCGCTTACCGCTCAGGTGTAGCCGCAGGGTCCATACCGGAAGTTGGTGGCTGACGCACACCACTTCGTGGCCGGCGCCGCGGACGCGCGCCTTGTCCACCGCGGTCATCATCCGCGCCGCGATCTCGACGTAGGGTTCGCCCCACGTCGGCGTGAACGGGTTGCGCAGCTGCCACCAGAACCGCGGGTCCCGCCAGGCGCCGTCGCCGGGGCCGACGCGGCGGCCCTCGAAAAAGTTGGCCGATTCGATCAGGTCGGGGTCGGTGTCCACGGCCAGATCGTGCTGCGCGGCGATGGGCGCGGCGGTCTCCTGAGCCCGCTGCAGCGGGGAGGCGATCACGGCGATGATGTCGCGGTCGGCCAGCGCGCCGGCGACCGCATCCGCTTGCGCCTTGCCCGCTGCGGACAAGTGGAATCCGGGCAGCCGGCCGTACAGGATGCCGCTGGGGTTGTGCACCTCGCCGTGGCGTACCACGTGGACCCGGGTTTGCTCAGCCATTAGGCCCTGCCCTCTCCGGCGGCATTGGCGGCCCGTCGGGCCGCAATAGGCAGCGCCTCGGCGATCCGATCGAACGCGGCGTCGTCCAGGGCCGTCGAGACGAACCACGCCTCGAAGGCGCTGCACGGCGGGTAGACGCCCGCGTCCAGCAGGGCGTGGAAGAACGGTGGGTAACGCCACGTCTGGCTCGCCCGCGCGGACGCGAAGTCCGTCACCGGCGATTCGGTGAAGAACACGCTGAGCATATTGCCGGCCCGCGGAATCTGATGCGGCACACCGGCTTTCGTCAGAGCCTCGGAGAGCAGCACGGCTAGTCGGTCGGCGTTGGCGTCCAGTGTGGCATACGCCGCGTCGTCGGCGGCGTGCAGCGTGGCCAGCCCGGCGGCCACGGCCACCGGGTTACCCGACAAAGTGCCCGCCTGATACACCGGCCCCAGCGGCGCCAGCCGCTCCATCACCTCGGCTCGCCCGCCGAACGCCGCCGCCGGCAATCCGCCGCTCATCACCTTTCCGAAGGTGAACAGGTCAGCGGCGACCGGATCGATTCCGTACCAACCACTTCGGCTGACCCGGAACCCCGTCATCACCTCGTCAATGATCAGCAACGCGCCGTGCTCGGCGGTGAGCTCGCGCAGCGCCGCGTTATAGCCGGCCACGGGTGGGACGACTCCCATATTGCCGGGGCTGGCTTCGGTGATCACCGCAGCGATCTGGTCGCCGAACCGGGCGAATGTCTGCCGCACGGCGTCGATGTTGTTGTACGGCAACACGATTGTGTCGGCCGCGGCGGAACCGGTGACCCCGGGCGAGGACGGCAGACCCAGCGTCGCCACTCCAGAACCCGCGTCGGCGAGCAACGCGTCTACGTGGCCGTGATAGCAGCCGGAGAACTTGACGATCTTGGCTCTGCCGGTGAACCCGCGGGCCAGCCGGACCGCGCTCATCGTGGCCTCGGTTCCGGAGTTGACCAGCCGTATCCGTTCGACGGGTGCCACCCGCCCGATGATCTCGGCGGCCAGCCGGCTTTCCGCCGGCGTGGGCGCCCCGAACGACAAGCCCGAGGCAGCGGCTTTGGCGACGGCGTCGACAACAGCAGGGTGGGCGTGGCCCAGGATCATCGGTCCCCACGAGCAGACCAGGTCGACGTAACGGTTGCCGTCGGCGTCGGTGAGCCAGCACCCGTGCGCCTCGGTAATGAACCGCGGGGTGCCGCCCACCGCCGTGAACGCGCGCACCGGGGAGTTCACCCCGCCGGGAATGACGGAGCAGGCGTCCTCGAACAGCTGCGCTGACGCGGTTACCGCGGCCGGGGCATGCGCGGTCGCCTGGTCACTGCTACCCATGCCGACCAGTGTTCCAGCCTCCGCGGATCGTTCAACTACAGGGTGTAAGAGTTGGCTCTCCCAGGTGAGCGAAGCGCCGCGCTGACCAGGGTTGCCGCGGTCCGCGAGGACCCCGACGCCCGGCTTGCGCTGATGCGGGAGCACACGCAGGCTGGCGCCGGCGACGCGCCTTACGTCTTGATGTCGGACGGGGCGGACGAGTTGGATAGCAGTATGGAATTTCCCCAAGGGCTCGCCCGGTTCAACCGTCGCGTCACTAAGCCCATTCAGCGGATGTGGGCCGGTTGGCTCCCGCCGTTCGCAATTGTGGAGCATGTCGGACGGCGCTCGGGCAAGCCGTACCGCACGCCGGTGAATGTGTTCAGCACCAACGTCGATGGCAAACCCGGGGTGGCGATCCTGCTGACCTACGGTCCCGACCGGGACTGGCTGAAGAACCTCACCACGGCGGGAGGCGGACAGATGCGCCACAAAGGAAGAGCTTCGGCATCGCCGACCCGCACGTCGTCACCAAGGCCGAGGCGGCACCACACGTAACACCCGGCATGCGACGGATTTTCGCGAGGCTGCCGTTCGAGCAAGCGGTGCTGCTCACTCGGACGCCCTGAAACCGGGTAATGCGGATCACGGGGCCATGTGGCCTGACCGGTTACTCCCCCGAAGGGATTTCGCGTCCGACACGGGTTCGGCCGCGGGACCGCGCGACGAGGTACAGCCCCATCACCACCGCCCACGACAGCAGGCTGAGCCAAAGCTGACTGCGTGCCGCGCGGTCGAACGCCATCTGCACCAGAACGGCAGTCATTCCAGCGAGCGTGAGGATCGACAGCACCGGATAAAACCACATCTTCACCCGCAGCTTTTCCGCAGATGTCCGGTGGCGCAGGATGATCTGCGACAGCGCGATCAGCCAGTAGACGAACAAGATGATGGCGCCCGACGAGTTGAGCAGGAAGAGAAACACCGTGTTGGGCGCGAGCCACGCCATGATGACGCACAAGAAACCGATGGCCGACGAGCACAAGATGGCGATGTAAGGGACGCCACGCTGACTGAGCTTGATCAGCTGAGCCGGCGCCTGACGTCGGTCAGCGAGCACAAAGAGCATGCGTGACGCCGTATACAGGCCCGAATTCAGGCAGGACAGTACCGCGGTGAGCACCACCGCATTCATCACCTGATCCGCGCCGCGAAGACCCATGTGCGCCAGCGCGGCCACATACGGCGAGGCACCGACTTCCACGGAGTTCCACGGCAGGATTACGACGAGCAGAAAGACGGAGCCGACGAAGAAGATTCCGATACGCGCCACCACCGATCTCGTCGCTCGCTGCACCGCAAGCTCAGGGTCCCGACTTTCGGCGGCCGCGACGGTGACGATTTCGGCGCCAACCATGGAGAAGATCACCACCACGATGGCAGCGAAGACCGCCCCGACGCCTTTCGGGAAGAAGCCGCCATGAGAGGTGAGGTTGGAAAAATTCGCGTGATGGCCGGGAAGCAATCCGAAGACGAAGACGGTGCCGACGACGAGAAATATCACGATGGTCGCGACTTTGATTCCGGCGAACCAGAATTCGAACTCGCCGAAGGATGACACCGAGAACAGGTTCGTCGCTGTCATCAGCACCATCAGACACAGCGACAGCAGCCACAGCGGCGCATGGAACCAGTAGTTGAGGACCTTTCCTCCAGCGACCGCCTCGAACCCGACCACGATCACCCAGAAGTACCAATACAGCCACCCGACCGAAAACCCTGCCCAGCCACCGAGGGCTTTTGCCGCGTAATCCGCGAACGAACCGGTCGACGGGTTCGCGGCCGCCATCTCGCCCAGCATCCGCATCATGAGAACGATCAACAGACCGCACAGTGCGTAGGTGAGGAACGCGGCGGGCCCGGTGTCTTTGATCACCACACCAGATCCGACGAACAATCCGGCGCCGATCACGCCACCGAGGGCGATCATACTGAGCTGGCGCTGCGACAGTCCTTGGCGCAGTTGCGAAGTGCTAGCCATGACTTGCCATGTTCTGGGCCCTCCCGGCGTTTGCGCCGCCACGTAGTGCTGGTCATCAACCACAGCACATCGGTGGCCGGGGGCACCAGCCGGGCGCGCCCGGCAGCGGGCGGTTAGTCCAGGCGAGTGGCCACCACGGACCACACCGGAAGGTGCACCCGGTGGTCTTCCAGCAGCGGGTCGATAACGCTCATCCGATGCGCCAGCGGCCGCATACGCTGCAGGATCTCGTCCTGCTGCTCGGACGCGACCGTCTTCATGGCTTCGAACGTCTCCGGGAGGAGGCGGGCCTGATAGGTGGTGCTGCCCAGGTAGTCGATGCGCCATCCGCTGGCACCGAGCACCCGCTCGAAGTTGTCGGCGGGTAGGGCCGTCCACTGAAGGCCGTTGACGTTGTGCGGGCTGAACTCGAACATGTACAACCGTGCCCCGGGTTTGGTGGCGCGGTGCAGTGCCCGCGCATATTGCGTCTGGATGGCCTCGTCATTCAAGAACACGTGATAGAAAGCGCTGTCCACCACGGTGTCGAACCGGCCCTCGAATCCTTCGAGCTTGGTGTGGAACGACAATTATAGCTTGTAGACGTAACCGTTCACTAGGTGGTTAGCGTAGCGCAGCCTACCGAGGAAGGCAATCGTCTACCAGTCAACTTAAAGATGCAGGTCGTGCTCGCGGATCAGCGCCGTGGCGAGCACACTGACCGGCCGCCGGGCCGGCTTTGGGACACGGCCCGGCGCAACCGAAAGTCACCTGTACGTGAACGCGAGATCACACGAGATCACACAATGCTTCCAATTCGGCGTGGCTCGGCCGTTAACCCCCGGTCAGCGCGGCATTATGACGGCTGTGCCTAACCTGACCCGTCGTTCCCTTTTACGCATGGGTGCCGGTGCCAGCGCAGGAGCCGCCGGCGTGTGGGCTTTGAGCGCCCTGCTGGATCCGCTCGAGCCGCAAGCCGCGCCACCGCCACAAGCTCCCGCCCCGTTCGAGCCGCCGGCGGCGGGCAGCAACCCGCCGACCAAGCTCACCGGGTCATTCATCTCAGCGGCCCGCGGAGGCGTCAAGACCAATTGGGTGATCGCCATGCCGCCCGGCCAGACCGGGTTGCTCCGACCGGTGATCGCATTGCACGGCAAGGACGGCAACGCGAACATGATGCTCGACTGCGGTGTCGAGAAGGGGCTGGCCCAACTCGTCAAAGACGGCAAGCCGCTGCTCGCGGTCGTCGGCGTCGACGGCGGCAGCAGCTCCTACTGGCACCAGCGGGCCAACGGCACCGACTCCGGCGCGATGGTGCTCGAAGAGCTGTTGCCGATGCTGACGTCGATGGGTTTCGACACCTCCCGGGTGGGCTTCATGGGGTGGTCGATGGGTGGATACGGGGCGCTGCACCTGGGCGCCAAGCTCGGGCCGTCGCGGACCGCGGGGATCTGCGCGATCAGCCCCGCGTTGTTCACCTCGTTCACTGGAAGCGCTCCCGGCGCGTTCGACAGCTACGACGACTGGGTGCAGAACAGCGTGCTGGGGCTGCCGGCGTTGTCACAGATTCCGTTACGCGTGGACTGCGGCACCGGCGACCGCTTCTATTTCGCCACTCGTCAATTCGTCAATCAACTGAAAACGCCGCCGGCGGGCGGCTTTTCGGACGGAGGGCACGACATGGACTATTGGCGTGCCGAGTTGCCTGGCGAGCTAGCCTGGATGGCCTCCTAGCCGATGCGATGACAGTCCGGCAGAAAGACACCCTCAGCCGCCCCCGCCGAGTGGAGCGGCGAGCGAAGCGGACCGGATTTCGTCCAGACATCGAGGGCCTGCGCGCCGTCGCGGTGATCGCGGTCGTGCTCTACCACGCGGGCATACCGGGTGTCACCGGTGGCTACATCGGTGTGGACATCTTCTTCGTCATCTCCGGCTTCCTCATCACCGGGCTGCTCTTTCGCGAGGTGACCACCGCCGATACCGTTCGGCTGGGCCCCTTTTACGGTGCGCGTGCCCGTCGCCTGCTGCCGGCCGCGGCCACCGTTGGCATCATCACCGCGATCGGTGCGGCCGTCGTGCTGCCGCCATTGCAGGCGCGAAGCGTGTTCCTCGACGGCATCGCCAGCGCGCTATATGTCGGCAACTACCGGTTCGCCATGCAAGGCACCGACTACCTGGGCTCCAACATGCCGTCGCCGTTCCAGCACTTCTGGTCACTGGGCGTGGAGGAGCAGTTCTATCTGGTGTGGCCGGTGCTGATCATCGGTACGGCGTGGCTGGTCCGGCGCGTCGCACCCCGTGGGCTGGCGGCGTCACGGGCGACACCGTATGCGGTGGTCCTTGGATTGGTCGGGGTGGCGTCGTTGACGGCGGCAGTGCTGTGGACCCGCACTTCGCCGCCCTGGGCGTTCTTCTCATTGCCCACCCGCGCCTGGGAACTGGCCGCCGGTGGTCTGCTGGCCCTGTCGATACAGCAATGGCGCCGGCTCTCGCTGGTGACCGCATCGATCGTCGGTTGGGGCGGTCTGGCTTTGATCCTGCTGACCTGTACCCAGCTGAACGCCGGCACCCCATACCCCGGCACCGCGGCGCTGCTGCCCGTGCTGGGCACCGCGCTCATCATCGGCGGTGGTTGCGTCACCGGCGGCTTGGGGCCCGGTCGCGCTGCTGTGCCGGCCGGCAATGCGCGCGATCGGCCGGGTGTCGTACTCGTGGTACCTGTGGCACTGGCCTGTGCTGCTGCTGATGCCGGCGCTGCTCGGTGAGCCTGCAGGCCTGCCGGCCAGGCTGGCCGCGACGGCCGTGTCCGGCGGACTCGCCGTGATCACGTTGCATCTGGTCGAAGACCCCGGCCGGTTCGCCGCTGCCCTGCGCCGCTCGGCGAAGGCCAGCCTGGCCGTGGCCGGGGCCGCCAGCGCGGCCACGGCGTGCGCATGCGCGCTGCTGCTGAACGTGGTACCCGTGCCACTGGGCCATGGAACGGCCGCCCCGAGGGCCAATATCGTTGCGGTACCCCCCACCACCGCTGTCTCCGCGGTCAGTCCGCAAGAGGCGGCCGTTCGTCAGACCTTCGCGCAGGCACGCACCGCCGTCGCGGCGGCCGCCGGCCTGCGGGCCGTTCCGTCGAACCTGGACCCGCCGCTTGCCAAAGCGCCGGCCGATAAGGCCGCCGTATTCGTCAACGGCTGCGTGCGATCCTGGCGTGACGTCGGACAAAACGAGTGCGCGACGGGCGACACCGCCTCGCCGACCACCGTGGCTCTGATCGGGGACTCGCACGCCGCCATGTGGAACCCGGCGTTGCAGCAGGCGGCCGAGCAGCGGCACTGGCGGCTGGAGACGCTGGCCAAAGTGACCTGCCCGATGCAGGACCTGCACATCCTCAGCCCGTATCTGGGCCGCGAGTACACCGAGTGCGAACAGTGGCGCGGCCAGATCATGGCCCGCGTACAGGCCGAACACCCGCGTCTGGTCGTGGTGGACATGAGCCGGCGCTACGGCGCGGACTTCGGCTTTACGTCCTACGATCCGGCATGGCTCGACACCCTGGGCCGCACCGTGGCGCAGTTGCGCAGCACCGGCGCGACCGTCCTGGTGCTGGGCCCTGCCCCGGATCCGCAGTCCAACGTGCCCACGTGCCTATCCGCCCACCTCGGCGACGCCACAGCCTGCGCGCCGACGCGAGCAAACGCGGTCAACGACGACGGTATTGCCGCTGAGCAGGCCGCGACTGCCGGCAGCGGTGGCCACTACGCCGATCTGACCGACCTGTTCTGCACTCCTGACCGCTGCCCGACGATCGTCGGCAACACCCTGGTATTCCGCGACGACAACCACGTGACAACCGAGTACGCGCAATTGCTGGCACCTGTAGTGGGTGCGCTGGCAGATCGGGCCCTGGCAGATGGCTGAACAGTAATGAACTTCAAGTGGTCGACGAACGTCAGATTAGTGAAAGGTTTTTGGAGGTTTAGGAAATGACCCCGCTGCTGCTGGTCTGTATGGCGGCCGCCGCGCCAGTCGCCGGATTTGGCTTGCTGCACCTGCAAGCTCGTCTAGAGCGATGGGACTACGAGCGGCACGCCGACGACTGAAACGCCTACGCCAAATTCCTTGTGAGGCTGGCGATTTGGCTCATGTAGACAGCTGTGTGCGGATGAGCGGTGCGATCCTGTCCGCCATGTATTGATGCCCCGCGTCGTTCGGGTGTACGCCGTCTGCGCCGATCAGGTCGGGCCTGCCGACAAACCAGAGTTCGGCGATCGGGTCGACGAACGTTGCGCCCGCGGCCCAGGCCGCAGCGTTGAGCACGTCGCGAATCTGCAGCATAGATTCGGGAACATCGGCAGTCGGCCACGGCGGTCCGATCACCAGGAACTTCGCCGACGGCGCCAGGCGGCGGGCCAGATCGAAGGTATTGCGGGCCTTTGCGGCCAGCAGCCCGGGATCGACGCCCTGGTCGTTTCGGGAGCCGAAGAACACCACCAGTGCATCGTCGGGCTTTACCGCCCTGCCAGTCAGATCCTCATAGACGCTGCCGTGGTCGCCGGGCACGCCGTAGCCGGCTCTGCCCTCGGCCGCCACATCGGGTGCAATCCGCTCGCCTTCGTGGGCCAACGTCTGCCAGGCGCGCGCGGTCCACGATCTCGGGCCCACGCCGCCCTCGTTGGTGCCGGTGGTATAGGAGTCGCTGACCACCGCGACGTGATTCAGCCGGAAGTCCAGGGTCAGTATGTCGTAAGCCCGCACCCGCGCTGGGTGTTCGATCACCAGGCCGACCAGCAGAGCGAGACTAGCGACGAAGGCGGCCGGACGACTCACTACTACCTCCCCTGTGAACGGCATCGTCGTGTGCCACATCAAAATTAGCGGAATCGTACGGGGAAACACCTCAGCACGATTCGCCTACCGTTACACCGCGCGCGCCCGAACCGCTTCCAGCGCACCGTCGATCGGATGAAGCTTCGCGCTTACCGACTCGCCGGGCTGGGGTTTCGCGTTCACGGCTCTGACATCGACCATCCTGCGCATCCAACGGCGGGCGGGCTCTTCGACGACCCGATACAGCAAGATCGAGGTGCCCACGGTAATCGCGAGCAGGCCGATGACGTTCCATTTCCACGGGTTGTCCTGCGGTGTGAGCTCGAATTGATCTACGGCCCAACCCCACGCGGTATGTACCAGCTCATGCATCATATACAGGCAAAACGAGATCTCCCCGCCGAGAACCATCAACCGCGTCGACAGCATCCTCGGCAGGCTCCCCACGCCGACCGCCAGCGTCATCACCAGTGGTACGAACAGCACGTCGACCACCCCGCCGGTGTCCACGACACCGGTGATCGGATGAGCGTCGAACACGTAGAGGACGCCCACGATGGCGACGATAAGGAGCACGGAAAGGTATCCGGCGACGCGCCGAGCGCGATCGGTCAGCCGCAACCTACGCACGGCGGCACAGGCCAGCGCGCCCGCGGTGAATTGCGTCACGATGCGCGGCAGCCAGCTCCACGGTGTGTAGAACTGGCCGCTGGCCAACAACAGCGCCACCGGCGGCAGCGACGCCGCGATAGCCAGCCAGATCAGGCTCCGCGCCCTCGTCGCATGCTGCATCCGGAAAATCACCAGAACAAGCAGACCAAAGATCAGGTAGGCCAGCCATTCCGCACTGATTGACCAGGCCGGCCCATCCCAGCTGGACCCATCGAAGTACGGCTGAAACCATAACTGCACCAGCAGGATCTGGCGTACATAGCTGATCGCGGTGAGCTGGCTCGCGTCGGGTGACGGTACATGACCGACGTGGAGCGTGAAGATCACCCACAGGGCGGCGAGATGCAAGGTGACCAGGTACACCGGCCACACCCTGGCCAGCCGCAGCCACAGGAAGTGCAGGGTGGCGCGCGTCGACCATGACCGGCCCATGCGGTCGAGGTAATTCCAGGTCAGCACAAAACCACTGAGAATGAAGAACAGGTCGACGCCTTGCGCGCCACAGTTGAGCACCGGCGCGAGGGCGTCACGGAAATCCGGCGACGCATCGCCCAGCATCGGTCGGAAGTGAAACAGCACCACCCATACCGCGGCGACTATGCGGAGTCCCGTGAGGGCCTTGATCTCTCCGCCGCGCACGATGCTCTTTCCGTCTGGAACTGTAGCTGTTTCGTTCGCCTTCTCATTCGGCTGACCGGGCGATCTCGCCATTCACATGCCCCCCGACTACGCAACCGGCAGCGATCGCAGCCTAACAGCGCGATGGCCGCGATGGGGTGAGGGGTTGTGGTGTGGCACGCGGTGTTGTGGGCCGCCCGAATCGCCGGGCGCCGGTTGCCGATGCCCTAAATGGCCACCATCGACGTTTGCTCGGATATTGAAAATTGCAACGAGAATCGCTTCTTAGCAAAGAGTTAGATGCGGCTTTTAGTCTCCTTAAGCTTGCGGATTATCGTCGACGACACGTTTGGTGGGCGTGGAGTCGGCCCCACAACGGCACAGCGAGCGCCACGGAGAGCGAGGGGTGTCCATGACGATCGCGGACGTTGTGACTCGACAGGGAAATTGCACCTTTGACTGCGGTGGCGCGCAGATTCGGGCTCACTCTCGTCAGCTGGCGACAGTGGTGACCATTCGGGGCGAAATCGACGCAGTCAATGTCGGCCGAATCAGCGAGTACATTCGGCGTTTCACTCTCGGACAAAACCCCGTGGTGCTCGAGATGGGGGACGTGAGTCACTTTGCTGCGGCTGGTATCTCGCTGTTGTACGCATTCGATGAGGACTGCCGCGCCGCTGGGGTGGAGTGGACATTGGCAGCCGGCCCGGCGGTCATTGACCTGCTGAGTGACGGCTACGACGAGGCCAGGTTTCCGACTACGCACTCGGTACACGAAGCGCTGCACAACCTGGCTGAAGCTATCGTCAGCCGCCGTCAGCTGGTGCTTCCGCCATCAAGACGGCCTAGAAACTGACCTCGCACGCCTCAGCCTGGCTGTCCCGACCACCGCCAGCACCCCGGCGGTCGTCAACAGCACCAGAGTCAGCAGCAGCAGCTGAGGGTCATAAACCAACGACGTGGTGAACGGCTGCCCGTCCGCGATGGGCGCGACACCCACCGTGTGATGCGAGCGCGACCAGCTCACTGCCGCGCCCACCAGGGCGGCACAGGCCAGGCCAAGTTCGACCAGAGCCCGATAACCGGCGATCACTGCGCTGACCCGGTGTCATCGTCACGATCGACGTCGGCGACATCGGATCGGGCGGGCTCCACCCGCTCCTGGACGAGTGGGGTCAGCGCCGCCCGAAGCTGACGATGACGACGCGCCCAGGCCTGCGCGGTGCGACCCCCGGTGAGCTTGAGACCGATACCTATCCGGCCGCGCGGTACCCCGACCAATTCGCCGAGCGCCCGCGCCGACTGCCACCTCGCCAGCTCCTTACCGGATGCCTCGTGATTCTCGGCCTCCGGATAGACCTTGACGATTTCACGTACCAGGATGGTTTCGGTGCCCTGGCGCAGGGCGTCTTCGGTCAACTCGACCGAGACGTGGATCCGCGCCGCCTTGACCTGCAACGCCACGAAAGCCGACACCATCACCAAAAAGATGATCGGAGTCAGCCATTGGACTCCGGCACCGCTCCACACTTCGATCAAAATCATCGACACCGCAGCGAACGGGCCTGCCAGCACCCAATACCAGCCGGCACCCGGTTCGTAGAACAACGGCTTGGGGTTGGTATCCCTCGCTGATGATGTCATCTGAAGCCCCATCTGGTGATTGTTACCCGCTGGTGCCGTCAGGAAAGCCAACCCGCAGCGTCTGCGGCCCAGTAGGTGAGCACGATATCGGCTCCGGCCCGCCGGATGCTCGTCAATGACTCCAGCGCCGCGGCGCGCTCGTCGATCCAGTTGTTCGCGGCTGCAGCGCAAATCATCGCGTATTCCCCCGAGACTTGGTAGGCGGCCACCGGCACCGGCGAGACGTCCGCCGCGGCCGCCACCACATCGAGATAACTCATCGCGGGCTTGACCATCACGATGTCGGCGCCTTCGTCAAGATCCAGCTGGATCTCGCGGAGCGCCTCCCGGGAATTGCCCGACTCCTGCTGATAGGTGCGCCGGTCTCCGGACAGGCTGGAACTCACCGCTTCGCGGAACGGGCCGTAGAACGCCGAGGCGAACTTCGCGGCGTAGGCCAGGATCGCCACATCGGTGAAGCCCGCAACGTCCAAGCCGTCGCGAATCGCGCCCACCTGACCGTCCATCATCCCGCTCGGCCCGACGACGTGAGCGCCCGATTCCGCTTGCGCTACAGCTAATTCCACGTATCGCGCGACGCTTGCGTCGTTATCAACTCGAGCCGACCCGTCCAATACGCCGCAGTGCCCGTGGTCGGTGAACTCGTCCAGGCAGGTGTCGGCCATCAACACGGTGGCCTCGCCGAGATCCTTGGTGAGGTCACGCAGGGCGACATTGAGGATGCCATCGGGGTCGGTGCCGGCCGACCCCCTCGAATCCTTGTCCTGGTCGCGGGGCACACCGAAAAGCATCAGCCCGCCCACCCCGGCGGCGACGGCATCGGCGGCGGCGCTGCGCAGCGAATCGCGGGTGTGCTGCACAACGCCCGGCATCGAAGCGATCGGCCGTGGTTCGTCGGCACCGTCGGCGACGAACATCGGCAGCACCAAATGCCTTGGCTCCAAGGACGTTTGCGCCACCAAACGACGCAACGCGGGGGTTGAGCGGAGCCGACGCGGGCGCTGCCGCGGGTAGCTCACTAGCGCCTGCGGCTCTTCTTGCGTGGCGGTGGCAGCGCGCCCTCGGCGCGCAATCGTGCGGCGTGTTCGGCCAGAGCGTCCACCAGCGGACCGATAGCGGCGGTGTCGGGCTGGACATCCACCCGTAAACCGAACTCGGCAGCGGTCTCGGCGGTCTTGGGACCGATGCAGGCGATGATGGTCCGCGCGTGCGGCTTGCCGGCGATGCCGACCAGGTTTCGCACGGTGGAGCTGGAGGTGAAGCACACGGCGTCGAAGCCGCCGGTCTTGATCATCTCCCGCGTTTCCGCCGGCGGCGGGGCAGCCCGCACCGTCCGGTAGGCCGTGACGTCCTCGATCTCCCAGCCACGCTCGCGCAGTCCCTCGGCCAGCGTCTCGGTGGCGATGTCAGCACGCGGCAGCAAGACTCGGTTCACCGGGTCGAAAACGCTGTCGTAGGGCGGGAAGTCGTCCAAAAGACCCAGCGAGGACTGTTCGCCTGCCGGCACCAGCTCGGGGCTGATTCCGAATGCCCGGACCCGGTCGGCTGTCGCTTCGCCGACACAGGCGATCTTCACCCCGGAGAACGCGCGGGCGTCCAGACCGAACTCGCCGAACTTTTCCCACACCGCGCGCACCGCGTTGGTGGAGGTGAACACCACCCACTGGAAGCGGCCGTCGACCAAGCCCTTGACGGCCCGCTCCATCTGGGCGGGGCTGCGCGGCGGCTCGACGGCGATGGTCGGCACTTCGACCGGCAGCGCGCCGTATGACGTGAGCCGCTCGCTCATCTCGCCGGCCTGGTCCTTGGTGCGGGGCACCAACACGGTCCAGCCGTACAGTGCGCGGCTCTCCCACCAGTTCAGCTTCGCTCGGCTGGCCACCGTCTTGCCGATCGTCACCACCAGCGGCCCAGTCAACAACCCCGCGTCGGTACCGCCCAGCACCGCCGAATCGGTCAAACCGGCCAGCGTGGTTTCGACGGACCGCTGCTGGCAGGTGGTGCCGTGTCCGGTCACCACGCACGGAGTGGTCTCGGCCAGCTCGTGCTCGATCAGGGTGCGCGCCGCGTCAGCCAGATGCGATGCGGTGGCCTGCAGGATCAGCGGGCCGGGAGCCGCGGCCAGCGCGTCGAAGTCCACGTCGCCGCGCACGTCGGCAACGGTGTGCGACGAGCCCAGCGGCAGCCCCGCGTAGGTCGGGACGGCGCTGGTGGGCGCCAGGCCGGGCACGATCTCGATGTGCAGGTGGCTACGCGCGGCGGCGTTCACCTCGGTGATCACCGCGTCGACCGTCAGCGGGTCACCGGCCACCAGCCGCACCACGTCGGCACCCGAACGGGCCTCGGCGATCAGCGTCTTGGCGACTTCAGCGGGCTCACCCAGCGCCGGGCGGACATCGGGACCGCCGGACATCACGGCAGGCTGCGCCTGGCTGCAATCTCCGGGGGTGCCTTGGGCACCGCCGGAGGCGTTCCCGCCAACCGGACTGGCCGGCGCCGGGCCGGAAACCGGCGGCAGGTCTTTGCCGATCAGTGCCAGCACCGGCCCGGGTACGTCCGGGTCGGTGAATACCAGGGCGGCGTTCGCCAGCACACTGGCGGCCCGGGTAGTCAGCAGTCCCGGGTCGCCCGGACCGGCGCCCACGTACGTGATGCGGCCCGGTCTCGGCTTACGCCCTCGCGTCGTCATTGTCGCTCCCACGTCACTTGACAGTTAATTTCCTCGCGCCGGGTCTTGCCGCGCTCCGCACATGAGCTCTCGTGCGCCAAGCTCGAACAACTCTGCGGCCACGGAGAGCCCAAGCTCTCGTGCCCGACCGGGAGTGCCGATGCCGGACGCGCGGATCACGTCGGACCCGTCCAGCGCCGCCACGCAACCGCGCAGCGACAGCTCTTCGAAGACTCGGCCTTCCTCATCGATGGACTCGACCACTTCCGCGATCGCGCCCACCGGTGCAGAACAACCGGCCTCCAGTTCGGCCAGCAGAGCTCGCTCCGCGGTGACCGCCGCGCGCGTGTCGGCGTCGTCCAACTCCGCCAGCACTGCCGCTAACCCATCACCGGCGCGGCATTCGACGGCGAGCGCGCCTTGAGCCGGTGCTGGCAACATCTGCATCGGCTCCAGCGTCTCGGTGACATCGTCGAGGCGGCCCAGCCGGGCCAGACCGGCCCGGGCCACCACGATCGCGTCAAGATCACCACTGCTTACCCTGTTCAACCTGGTATCTAGGTTGCCTCGTAGGGGGCGGATTTCCAAACCGAGACCCAATGCTCTAAGCTGTGCGGCCCTCCGCGGGGAGGAGGTGCCCACCAGCGAACCGGGCGGCAACTCCGCGAGCACCAGCCCGTCGCGGGCTACCACCGCGTCGCGGGGGTCGTTCCGTGGGGGTATCGCCGCTACCGTAAACCTCGGGTCGTCAGCGGTCGGCAAATCCTTGTGGGAGTGCACCGCGGCATCAACGCGGCCCTCGTCGATGGCCTCACGCAACGCGGTAGTGAAGACGCCTACACCCAGAGTTTCGATAGGCCCCGACGACCGGTCACCGGCGGTGGTAATGGTCACCAACTCCGCGCGGTGTCCGTTGGCGATCAGGGCGTCTCTGACGACGCCGGCCTGGGTGGTGGCCAATAGACTGCCCCGGGTGCCTATCCGGATCACATTCGCCAATCGGCTACTCGGCGGAAGGTGTGGGGCCACCCGGCAAGGCACCTGAGCCGTGCGCTCGGGCACCCCCGTCGAATCCGTTTGATACCACGGGCAATTCGCCTGCAGCGACGGCATCGACGGCGGTCTGGTCAAGTTCGAAGAGCTCGCGCAGCGCCTCGGCGTAGCTGTCGCCACCGGGCGCGCTGGCGAGCTGTTTGATCCGCACGGTGGGCGCGTGTAGCAGCTTGTCCACCACCCGCCGGACGGTGCGGGCCACCTCCTCGCGCTGGGCGCTGGCAAGCCCGGGCAGCCGGTTGTCCAGGCGCAGTAACTCGGCTTCGACCACGTCAGCGGCGCGCTGGCGCAACGCAGTCACCGTCGGGGTCACCTCGGCCATCCGCTGTCCCGACAGATAGGCAGCAACCTCGGCCGCCACAATGTGGCGGGCGGCGTCGACATCGGCCGCCGCGGCATGGGCCGACGGCTCATGCTGCACGCGGTCCACATCGACGACCCAGACGCCGGGTAGTCCGGCCACCGCCGGATCGACGTCGCGCGGCATCCCCAGGTCGCAGATCACCAGCGGGTGGGTCGCCTCGTCGCGGCGCGCGGCGGCCAGCGCGTTGTGCACGTCGGCCAGCGAAACCACCGGGCTGACCGCCCCCGTGCAGCTGACCACCACGTCGGCATCCGCCAGTGCGTCGGGCAAGCGGTCGAGTGTCAGTGCGTCGGCGTGCACGCCGGATTCGCGGATCTTGCGGACCAGCCGCTGCGCCCTGGACAACGACCGGTTGAGTACATGAATGTGTCCGATGCCGGCACGAGTCAACTGCGCTGCCGACAGTGCGCCCATCGCTCCGGCGCCGACCAGCACGGCGGTCTTGCCCGACAACCCGCCCAGCCGGCGTTCGGCCATGTCCAAGGCGACCGACACCACAGAGGCGCCGGCGGCGTCGATGGCGGTTTCGGAATGCACCCGCTTTCCCGCCGACAGTGCCCGCTGGGCCAGCTCATGCAGCACCCGGCCGACGGTGCGATTGCCCTCAGCGGCTGCATACGCGCGGCGCACCTGACCAAGCACCTGCTGCTCGCCGATCACCGCTGAATCCAGACCGCTGGCCACGGCGAACAGGTGCTCGACGGCGGCTTCGCTGTAGCGGACGTACGCGTATTTGGTCAGGTCGCCCATCGACATCCCTGACTGTTCCGACAGCACCTGCCCGATCACCGCCAACCCGCCGTGGAACGCGTCTACCACCGCATAGACCTCGACCCGGTTGCATGTCGACAGCACCATCGCCTCGGTCACCAGCGGCGACTGCAACACCCGGTCGACGATCTTGCCCTGATCAGATTCGTCGATGCTGAGTTGTTCCAGGACGGAGACCGGCGCACTGCGGTGCGAAACCCCGAAGAGCAAGACGCTCACGGCAGCATCACCTGGCCAGCTCCCTTGCTTCCTCCAGTAACTGAACTGCTGTCCACGGTAAACGTTTATCAGGCGGGCTACCAAATAATCGCTCGGCGTCCATTGTCCGCGTTCGGGGCAGCAACGTCAGCGAGCGAGATCCGCGCGCAGCCGGGCCTCGTCGATCTCCCAGTAACTGTGCTCGTGCCCGTCGAGCAGGATGACCGGCAGCCGGTCGCCGAACTCGGCCCGCAGCACCGGGTTGCCCGCCGAAGCCGCGGCGTCGACGTCGGTCGTCGACAGGTCAAAGTCCAACTCACTGGCCAGTTCGGCGAGCCGGGCGTGGACCCGCGCGCAGATAGTGCACCCGTCGCGGGTCAACAAGTCCACCCGCGCCCGGCGTGGGGCCTCGGTCATGGCCACCAAGTGTGGCATCGGGTGAATTGTGGGGCCGGGTGAATTGTGGGACCGCCCGAAATTCATTAGCTTGCCGCTATGGGTGCTGATGAGACGCTGCGGGTCGATCCTGTGGTGATGCAGGGTCTTGCCGTCTCGCTTGGTGGTGTGGCCGAGCATCTGATGGGTCAGCTGGCCGAGCTTGACGACCGGGTGGGCCAGCTGTTGGGTGGGTGGCGCGGGGAGTCGGGGACGGCGTATGGCTCGGCGTGGGAGCTGTGGCATCAGGGGGCTCGCGAGGTGCAGGCGGGCTTATCGATGCTGGCGCATTTGGTAGCCCAGGCCGGTGGGGCTTATCCGGACAACGAGGCCGGGGCTGCCCAAGCGCTGCGCGAGGTGCGCGATGGCTGAGGCGTTTCGCGTGGATCCCGAAGCGTTGGCCGATGCGGTGCAGCGGATGGCCGAATTTCAGCGCTATGCCGAGGACATGCTCACCGAAATCGATTCTCGGGTAATGCGTTTGCATGCGACATGGACGGGGCAAGGCGCGGCGGCTCATGCCGAGGCGCATCGGCACTGGGCGCGCGGTGAGGCGATGATGCGCGAAGCGTTGGCTCAATTGAAGAGCGCAGCCGCGGCCGCGCACGGCAACTACACCGGCGTGATGGCCCAGAACCTGTCTATGTGGTCGTGAGCTGATGGCGCCGCTGGCTTGCGACCCGGCCGGCCCTGGACGGTGCCGGTGCCGCGGCGGTGTCGGCTGGGGTGGGGTTGGGATCGGTGATCTCGACGTTGACCGCAGCGCTTTCGGGATGTGCCGGGATGGCCGGCGACGACCCCGCCGGCGCCGCGCTCGGCCACAGCTACGACAGTTCTGCATCCAAGCTCGTCGAAGCGATGACCACCACCCGAAATGGGTTGTGCAGTCTTGGCGATGGTGTGCGGATGTCGGCGCACAACTACTCGCTGGCCGAAGCGATGTCCAACATTTCCGGCCGCGCCAGCCCGCTGCCAACTCCCCCGTCGACAGGGCCGATATCGGCGAGTTCCCCGCCTTCGTCGGTCGGAACCGGTGATGGTGCCCCGCCAGGCTGGGGATGGGTGGCCCCGTATATCGGGATGATCTGGCCGACTGGGGATTCGGCGAAGTTGCGTGCCGCGGGCGCGGCGTGGAGCGCTGCAGGTACGAAGTTCGCGCTCGCCGAAATCCTCGGGACGCGCGGTCCGATGGGAGCTATTCGCGCCCAACAGATCCCGGAGGGTCAGGCGATCGACCGCGCGTTCACCGACGCCTACAGCAGCACCACCAGCCTCGTGCAGCAGTGCCAGAAGATCGCGGCCCAGCTCAACGGTTATGCAGCCAAGGTCGACAAGGTACACGCGGCGATCCTGGATCTGTTGGCTCGCATCTGTGACCCGCTGACCGGAATCAAAGAGGTCTGGGACCTTCTGACCGACGAGGACGAAGACGAGATCAAAAGGATCGCCGACGACATCCGCACGGTGGTCGACAACTTCAGCGCCGAGGTCGACGCGCTGCGAGCCCAGATCTCGGCCACCCTCGCCGAGGCAACGACGATTGTGACCGCGATGGGCGGCTACGCCGCGACGCAGTGGGATCAGTTCCTGCACGGCACCGATGCAGGGCGCAACGTTGACGCGGCCGGGCAATATTTCAAGGGCATCGGCCTGGAGGCCGGCGGATTTCTGAAGGGGCTCTGGGAGATCAGCCAACCGCGGGCCATGCTCGACCCGGTGGGCTATTACCACACCGTCGGCGACATGATCCAGGGAGCGCTGCCGCTAGCCGGCTTGGGCGGCGAACACGCGCCCGGGTTCGGGGAGTCGTGGAAAGAGCTGGGGAAGAGCATCACCCACTGGGACGAGTTCAAGACCAATCCCGCCGAGGCCACCGGCAGATCCGCGTTCGACCTGTTGACGCTGGCGTTGCCCGGCGGCCCGCTCTCAAAGCTGGGCAAGACAGGCCGCGCCGCGACCGATGCACTGAGGGGCTTGAGGAAGCCGCCGCTGCGCAAGCTTCCCGATCCCCCGTCCGTTAAGCCGCCTACGACGCCTCCGGTGGAGCCAGCGCCGCCTGGCCCCAAGCCGCCGGAACCGGGACGCCCCGCACCCGCGCCGCCGGCCAAGCCGGCACCCGGGCCCGCTAACGGTCCCCTGCCGCACAGTCCCACAGAATCCAGGCCACCAGTCGAGAGACCGAGCACTGGTGAGCCGCCCAAACCGACTCCGGTGCCCCCGGGATCCACGGGCAAACCACTGGTGCCCGCGCCCGCAGCAGACACGCCGCTACGCCATCCGCAACCGCATGAGCCCGTCCCCGCCCAATTGCCTGCCTCTCCCGGCGGAAATCCGGCCGGGCCGGTTCCCCACACCGCACTCCCGCCACCGCCGGCGCCCGCAGCTCTGGTGCCCACAACGCCACATCCGCCGGCTTCCTTCTCTGCCCCGGGCACTCACCCGCCCGAACCACACCAGCCCCACGACGGCACCCCCCATCCCCCCGGTGATAGCGGCAGCACGCCGCATCAGCCTGGCGATGGCAACGGACCGCCCGGGCCACACCCACCGGATGACGGCACGCCTTCTGAAGATCCCGCGGACGGGCACCCGCCAGGACATACGACGCCGTCGGATTTGCCATCGTGGCGACAGGCGCAGCTGGGGCTCGCTGAATCACCCGAGCAGCTGGTGAGCGATCTCCTAAAAAGCGGATGTCCGCCGGATATCGCCGAATCAGCGTTGCACAGCCCGTATACGGGAATGACTGCCCAGGACATCTTGGATAAATTCTGGAACCCGGTGGAAGGGACGTGGGACTGGCCAAATGCTAATGGCTTCGCGGATGGCAAATGGGAAACAGCTCATAGCATTTCGACAGATGTAAAGCTGGACAGGATCGGAGAGTTAAGCGAACAAAGAGGTGATTTTATGGGTACTCTGGGAGACAGTTATCCTCAGCGCAGCCTAGCTCCGGGCTCGTCCGGCGATTACAATATTTTTCACGGCACAGGTAAGGAACTACCCGATGGCTGGGAAGTCAGATATGGAAAAGTCGGTGAAACCTTCGGCTGGCCCGGCGGCGGAACGCAGTGGGTGGTCGTTGACGGGGATGGTCGAATAGTGCTGATCAAGTGGTTGATCGATGAAGGTTATCTGGACTGGGGATAGCGCGCACACCAAAAAGGAGAGTTTCAGGGTGGATATGCATGTTGGCGGTCCGGTGGCGCAGGGCGGATCTACCGAGGTTATCCGCTATTACGATCTGTGGCGCAAGATCGCTAGCGTTGCCCGCGACGGATCATACGACGAGGCCGACTGGGAAGATGGCCGTCTATATTTTCGCTCTGACTACGCGGAGAAACTCAGAAAGTGGCCCGAATGGGCGGAACTCGGCGACTGGGGCGCCTGGATCATCGCACCCAGAAATGAAGGCTATATCTGTGTATTGAGTTCATTAAAGCACGAACGAGACACGCAGCGGTCCGAACGCGTCGAAGTCATGTTCTCGCATTTTGCGGATGCGGGTAAATATATTATTATGCGAATCGGGGACAGTGTCCGCAGCGACCTCCGGTTACAAACGCTATTCGTCAAGTGGGAAGCCCGAGGGCTTAACTCGCGCATACAAATCCAGCCCGCGAATCGGGAGGCTATTGGCTTTTTAAATAAGGAAAGGCCAACTCTAAAAGAAGGTTATGCGGAGAAATATCTCAAAAGCTACACTTTAGAAGACGATCCTACCTCTTACGGATTTGCATTGTCCTGGGAACAACCAAGGATGGAAGTCCTCGCGTTATCGTTCGAAGAGCTGACTGCCGCGTTGCTAGATGGTATGCCGGAAAGCATCACCTCGAAGGTCTCGCTCTGGCGACAATAGGTCGTGCCCCGGCAAGCCATCTGGCGTCAAAGCCAAGGCAGCCGCTGCGGCGACTAACGCGACTCGAACGCATGCCAGATGCGTAAACCTGCCCATCACATCTGCCGGATAGGGTTGACACCGGCTGCAGCACGGTCACCCACTGGCCACCGGGCAGCACAGCGATCTAGGAAGGTTTGGCGATGGCTTCCTCTGATCCGGACAGCGCAGACGTCAGTCACGTTGACCTGGAGTCCCTGGCCGCCGAGGCCAGCGCCGCCCGCGCGCTCGAGGGCATGCAGGAAGCCGCCGCCGCGGAGGGGCGCCCGCAGCCGCCGATCGACTTGACCGCAGCCGCATTCTTCGATGTGGACAACACGCTGGTGCAGGGCTCCTCGGCGGTGCATTTCGGCCGCGGGCTCGCCGCCCGCAACTACTTCACGTATCGCGATGTGCTCGGATTCGTCTATGCCCAGGCTAAGTTCCAGTTGCTGGGCAAGGAGAACAGCAACGACGTGGCCGCCGGCCGGCGCAAAGCGCTCGCCTTCATCGAGGGCCGATCGGTCGAGCAGCTGGTAACTCTGGGCGAAGAGATTTACGACGAGATCATCGCCGACAAGATCTGGCCCGGCACCCGCGAGCTCACGCAAATGCACCTCGACGCCGGCCAGCAGGTTTGGCTGATCACTGCAACGCCATACGAGCTCGCGGCGACCATCGCGCACCGGCTCGGCCTGACCGGCGCCCTGGGAACGGTGGCGGAGTCGGTCGACGGCGTATTCACCGGCAGGCTGGTCGGCGAGATCCTGCACGGCACCGGGAAGGCTCACGCCGTGCGGTCGCTGGCAATCCGGGAGGGGCTCAACCTCAAACGGTGCACCGCCTACTCCGACAGCTACAACGACGTGCCCATGCTGTCGCTGGTGGGCACCGCGGTCGCCATCAACCCTGACGCCCGTCTGCGCGCCTTGGCTCGCGAACGAGGGTGGGCGATCCGCGACTTCCGCACCGCTCGCAAGGCCGCTCGGATCGGCGTGCCGTCGGCCCTGGCCCTGGGCGCGGCCGGCGGCGCGCTGGCAGCACTGGCATCGCGCCGCCAATCACGCTGATAAGCTGCGCCGCTGAGACGTAGTCGAGCGGAGAGCAAAGCGGCATGACAGTCCCCCAAGAGGCCGAAGCAATCATCGGCAGCCATTACCGGGCACCGGACTATTTCCTGGTCGGACGCGAGAAGATCCGCGAGTTCGCGCTAGCGGTAAAGGACGACCATCCGACGCACTACAGCGAGATTGACGCTGCGGCCGCCGGGTACCCCGAACTGGTGGCGCCGCTGACGTTTCTGGCAATCGCCGGACGGCGCGTACAACTGGAGATCTTCACCAAATTCAGCATCCCGATCAACATCGCCCGGGTCATCCACCGCGACCAGAAGTTCCGGTTTCACCGGCCGATCCTGGCCCAAGATAGGCTGTATTTCGACACCTATCTAGACTCGGTGATCGAGTCCCATGGCACCGTGCTCGCAGAGATCCGCAGCGAAGTTACGGACGCTGAAGGGAAACCGGTTGTCACTAGCGTCGTCACGATGCTTGGAGAATCCGCACATCAAGACGCTGGCACTGAAGAAACAGTGGCCGCAATTGCATCAATATCAGCCGGAAGGTAGGTCAAATATGACTTCACAAAGTGAAACGAGTGGCACTCAGCTCAAGCCACCGGTCGAAGCAGTCCAGTCCCACTACGACCGATCGAACGAGTTCTTCAAGCTGTTCCTCGATCCCTCGATGACCTACAGCTGCGCCTACTTCGAACGTCCCGACATGACGCTGGAAGAGGCCCAGTACGCGAAGCGCAAACTCGCGCTGGACAAGCTCAACCTCGAGCCCGGCATGACACTGCTCGACATCGGTTGCGGCTGGGGCTCGACCATGCGGCACGCGGTCGCCGAGTACGACGTCAACGTGATCGGCTTGACGCTCAGTGAGAACCAGCTCGCCCACGACAAGCAGAAGTTCGCCGAGATGGACAGCCCCCGCCGGAAAGAGGTGCGGCTACAAGGCTGGGAGCATTTCGACGAGCCGGTGGACCGCATTGTCTCCCTCGGCGCCTTCGAGCACTTCGCCGACGGCGCCGGTGACGCCGGGTTCGAGCGTTACGACACCTTCTTCAAGAAGTTCTACAACCTGATGCCCGACGACGGCAGGATGCTGCTGCACACGATCACCGTCCCCGACAAAGAGGAAGCCAAAGAGCTCGGCTTGACGTCGCCGATGAGCCTGCTGCGGTTCATCAAGTTCATCTTGACCGAGATCTTCCCCGGTGGCCGGTTGCCCCGAATCTCGCAGATCGACCACTACTCGTCCAACGCGGGCTTCAAGGTTGAGCGCTACCACCGGATCGGGTCGAACTACGTGCCCACCTTGAACGCCTGGGCCGACGCGCTCGAAGCCAAGAAAGAGAAGGCCATCGAGCTGCAGGGCCAAGAGGTCTACGACATCTACATGCATTACCTGAGGGGTTGCTCCGACCTGTTCCGCGACCATTACACGGACGTCTGCCAGTTCACTCTGGTCAAGTAGTCCTCGTACGCGTAGCGCACCTCAGCCGAAGAAGATGTTGCGACGACCTGCGAGCAACCGGTAGAGCGTCTGCTGGATGGTCTCGCGTACCTGATCGGTCAGCTCGAAGGTGACCATCGGGTCGTCGGCGTCGGACGCGGAGTAGTCGTTCGTGTAGATCGGCTCACCGAACGCGATGCGCCATTTCGACGGCAGCGGCACCAGGCCCGCGGGGCCTGCCAAGGGGAACAGCGGCGTGATCGGGAAATAGGGCAGGCCGAACAGCCGTGCCAGTAGCTTGACGTCGGTCAGCATCGGGTAGATCTCTTCGGAACCGATGATCGAGCACGGAATGATGGGTGCCTTGGTGCGCAGCGCCGCCGTCACGAAGCCACCGCGGCCGAACCGCTGCAACCGATAGCGGTCCTCGAAGCGCTTACCCAACCCCTTGTAACCCTCCGGGAACACGGCGGTGAGCTCGCCTGCGGCAAGCAACCGGTGCGCATCCGTCGTACAGGCCATGGTGTGGCCCGCCTTACGGGCTGCTTCACCAACCACGGGCAGGTCGAACACCATGTCGGCGGCAAGCAGCCGCAGGTCCCGCTGCGCGGGGTGCTCGTCGTGGACGGCCACCGACAGCATCAACCCGTCGAACGGCAACACGCCGGCGTGATTGGCGACCACCAGCGCGGCACCATCGCTGGGCAAGTTCTCGATACCACTGACTTCCACTCGGAACCACGACCGGAAAAAGAATCTCAGCAAAGGCCGAACGATCGCACTATTGAAGTGCGGATCGAAGCCGAACTCGTCAACGGTGTAGTCACCCGTGAGCCGCTGGCGCAGGAATCCGGCAACTGCGGCGACGCGCTTAGCAAGGTCGTTGAGCGGTGCCTCGGCGGTTGATGCCGCACCCGCCGCACGCCGGTGTTCATCGATTTCGCGGACGACGGCGGCGATCTGTTCGGCCGATGCCCGACCGTGCGGATCAGACAGTAACGACGGATGCTGGCGAGATGACTCTGCCCGTTGATCGGCTCTCCGACGCGCCGCTACCCGACCCCGATTACTATGCAGCGGAATAACATTCGCTCTGTTTTCACCCGCCACGATACTTACCTGACCCCACCCCACGGAATTGGATTTCGGCTACCCCAGCGTTGCGCTAGGGCTATGGCGCGACCTTCCAAGGAGCGTACCCGATGTGGGTCGATAATGGGAGTCAAGCCGCGGCCGCGAACATAGTCGTCAAACGCCTCCGCCGTCGTCCATTTGGGCTGGTAGCCGAGTTCTGTGCGCATCCGGGTGGTATCCATGACGCGGCCGTAACTCAAATAGTCAAACTGATCACGACTGATCTCGTTATACCGATTAGCCCGCCTCAGCGAATCCAGCGCCCAGACACCGAAACCCGGTACCGGCAAAGGGATCCGGCCAGCCCGCCGGATCGCCTGCGACAGCATGATGATGCCGTCCGCGCCGATGTTGAACGTTCCGGCCTTGCCCGCCATCGCCGCACGCTCCAGCGCGCCCAGCGCATCCTGTTCGTGCAGCAACTGCAGTCGCGCATCGCGGCCGAACATGGTGGGCACTAAAGGGCCAGCTAGATACCGTGACAGCGTGGTGTCCATCGCCGGTCCGATCATGTTGGCCAGCCGCAGAATCGTCACGGCGATATCGGGCCGGCGGCGACCCAATCCGCGCGCATATGCCTCGATATCGAGGCTGTCCTTGGCGAAACCGTCCCGGAAGGGTCGACGGCTGGTGCTGTCCTCGGTGAACATCACCGGATCGTAGGCACTCGATCCGTATACCTCAGAGGTCGACTTGAGCACCACCCGGCGCACCGAGGGCGCCTTCTGGCAGGCGGCGAACAATTGCATCGCGCCCATTACGTTGATTTCTTTCAGCGCCGCGCTACCGCCGGATCGCGGCGCGTATGACGCGGCAGCAGCGTGCACCACCGTGTCGACGTCGCCGTTGCGAATTACCTTGGCTATGAACGGATTACGAATGTCAGCACGAACGAAATCAGCGCGCCCCATCCGGCGCAGCATGTCCTTGCTGGGAGCGATCGCGTCCACCGCGATAACCCCTTTGATCATCGGGTTCTGCACGAGGCGAGCGGTCAGGTAGCCGCCCAGAAATCGGCACGCACCGGTAACCAGCACGACTTTGGGGTAATGCACCGTGTTGCTGGCGGTGTCGCCCGTTCCGGCGCTATCCCCATTCGACGGATCCACCCCGACAGCCTAACGGCCAGGCGAGACGGCGGGCATTACAGCCGCGTGACGGTCAGCGGGCGGGGCTTACTTGCCGAGTTTTCTGCGCTGCACCCGGGTGCGACGCAGCAGCTTGCGGTGCTTTTTCTTCGACATGCGCTTGCGCCGCTTCTTGATTACTGAACCCATGAACTCCGCTATCTGACCGGTGACCTGCTTGCAAGATTGGACCCGGACACTTTACCCGGCCGGACGCACGGAACACCAAACCAGCGTCGCTTGACCGCCGCGTAACCACGAAGCCACACGTTTGGCTGCGCGCAAGCCAGTCAGCGCGCGGCCAGGTTTTGGCTCAGCCCGCGTCGAAGTACGAAGTCTCCAGCATGTCGTGCACCGCCTTGGCGTGCACCCGGAAGGACCGCCCAACGCGAACTGCGGGCAGCTCGCCGTTGTGCACCAGCCGGTACACCGTCATCTTGGAGACCCGCATCAACGCCGCGACTTCGGCGACGGTAAGAAATTGTGTCCTGGCCTGCTGGCCTTCGACGGAACTGGTGTCCCGCTTGCCAGCAGAATCTCGCGCCGATGGCCCGTTCGTAGACGTCATCGCAACCCAATCGTGTCAGGCACGCGCAACGCCAGCGGCTTCCCCTCCGCTGGCACCCACACATGCATACAATGAGGAGAATAGCGGGACTAATGGGGTTACTGGTACTGGTGGGGGATAATCAGTTCAAAATTCTTGAATTATTCTGATGTAATTCTTAGCTGCTCAGAGCGTCTTTTGGCGGCCTGAACCGCGGCGTCAACAGCCGCCCGCAATCCGCATCGTTCCAGTTCACGCAGTGCGGCGGCAGTGGTACCGCCAGGTGAGGTAACCGTGGCCCGCAGCTGCGCCGCCGTGGCGTCGACCCGCATTCCCAGCGCCTCTCCTTCGGCCGTTCGCCGGTCGGCGTCCATCCGTTCCAGCAGCATTGCGGCCGACCCGGCCATTGTCTGCGCGGTCAGGTCGGTGGCCACCTGGCGGCTCAGCCCCGCCGCGACACCGGCGTCCACCAGGGCCTCGACCATCAGGAAGAAATATGCCGGACCCGAACCCGACACTGCGGTCACGGCGTCCATGTGGGCTTCGGGAACGGTCAGCACGCCCCCGACGGAGTCGAACAGCGCCGAGACTCCCTCGAGCTGTGGCACGGTGACGAAACGGCCCTGGGCCAGCGCGGTCACCCCCGCGCCCACCAATGCCGCTGCGTTCGGCATCGCCCGGACCACCGGTGTTCCGGCCGGAAGTTTGGACTCGAAATCGGTGATCGTGATCCCTGCCGCGACTGTGACGAACACCTGCTCAGCGCTGTCGTTTTCGGCTGCGGTGGCCGCCCTGGCCAACTCTCCCAGCACCGACTCGACGTCGGCTGGTTTCACGGCGACGACGACGAATGTCGCGTTCTCCACCGCGTCCGCCACCGAGGTGACCAACACCGAATAGGTGTCCGCCAGGTATTTGGCGCGCTCGGGAATCCGTTCGGCCACCACCAGGTCTTTAACCTGCCGGCCCGCGCGTAGCAGGCCCGACAGCAATGCCTCCCCGATGCTGCCGCCGCCGATGATCGCGATTCTTGCCATGCCGGACAGCATCGCAGACATCGACTACTCGCGAGCGGCAGGGACCAACGCCAGTTGGCGCGCTTGCACCACTAAGCGGCCCAGGCTGTCGACGACGATGTGGTCCTCGTCGAACCAGTCATGCCCGATCTCCATGCATGTCGCGATGATTCGCAGCCAGCCATCGACCGGCAGGCACCGAAGGAAGGCGGTGAGCTGGACCGTGGGCGCCCAGCCGGTGCGGTCCACGGCGAAGGTCACCGGCGCCGACAGATCCCCGCACATCAGCGCGAACAGCGCGTCCGGAGCGACGCCGCGGGGGCGGGCCCACATCTGGATCATCGGCGGGCGCCCGTCGTTGCCGGGCCGCATCGTCGACAGCAGCGGCCGCACATCGCAGCCTTCCCCCAGGTGCACCAGGCCGGCCAACGGATGGCCAGGCCCGATCGGCGCAATCTCCTCGGGCGGTTCCGGTGCCATCAGGTCCACGACCGGGTTCGCCGACAGCAGCGGAGCAGCCTGGCCGCCAGGGGCAAAATGCTCCGGTTCACCGAGGTTGACCACGGCGTGCACCGCGGTGCGTTCGCCTTGCATGAGCTCGACATCGACGACGCTGATCCGGCGCCCGCGTTTACGGATCGACGTAACCAGCCGCATCACCCCTGGATCCGGAGCCCACAGGAAGTTCGCCGACACGGCGACAGGTTGCAGGACCGGTTCAAGTCCGACCGATTGCCCAGCGCAGGCGGTGCGGGCAGCGTTGGCGCACAGCGCCAGCATCGCGCCGCCGTGGACTTTGGGCCCAATGGTCCAGTGCTTGTTGAGCTCGCCTTCATAGACGCCGGCGTCAACCTCCCGCAGTGTCATTGCGGTGGTGAATAACGCGTTCATGGTCTCCTGGGTTGTCAACGCAGCAGGTGTGTGCGGGCAAACTGCAGCGATTCGGCGAGCATGATTTCGCGCTCGGTGGCTGAGCGCGCGCTGGATGTGGACACCTCGAGAATGACGTGGCCGGCGAAATGGCCACCGGCCAGCATCTGGCATACCTCGGCGGTAGGTTGCGTTCCGCGCCCGGGCACCAGGTGCTCGTCGGCGGGCAGACCGTTGCCGTCACACAGGTGCAGATGCACCAGCCCCCCGCCCATCCGCTGCGCCATGTCCAGCGAGTCGGTGCCTGCGGTCGCGGTATGGGACAGGTCCAGCGTGTAGTGCGCGTGATTGCCGTCCAGCGGGTCGTACGAGGGCGCGAATGCCGAAATCGCCGGACCCGGGCCGCCGCCCCGCTTGCGCATCCGCTCCAGTGACTGCCCGGGGCCGAAAAACCGGTCCGCCCGGAACGGGAACATGTTTTCCACGGCGATCATCACGTCGCTCGACGCTTCCAGCGCCGCAACCTGCTCGGTGAATCCCTCGGCATAGCGCCGTTGCCAGCGGAACGGGGGGTGCACGACGACCGTCTGCGCGCCCAGTTGTTCGGCGGCCCGCACGCTGCGTTCCAGCTTGGGGATCGGGTTGGCGCCCCACACCCGCTGCGAGATCAGCAGGCAGGGCGCGTGTACGGACAACACCGGTACGCGATAGCGCCGAGACAGCTTCTTGACGGCATCGACGTCCTGACTGACCGACTCGGCCCACACCATCAGTTCGACCCCGTCATAGCCGAGCCGGGCCGCATACTCGAACGCGGCCTCGGCCCGCAACGGGTACACCGAAGCCGTCGAAAGTCCGACTTTGATAGCTGGGCGCACAGTCTGAGTAGGTCTGCCTAGCCCGACTGTAACGACAGAGCCAAGGGCCCCAGGGTGATCAGCGCCCCGACCGCAACCGCGATCAACGTACTGGCGATGTCCTCGGTTTTGCGAACCACTCGAACCCCAACCACCAGGCCAAGGATGACCAGGACCGAGAGCACTAAAGCCACGATGCTGTTCCAGCGCCACAACTGGTCGAAGGCCACGAACAGCCCGGCGCCGAACGCGACAGCCAGAACCGACTGCAACACGACCAGGCTGCCGCGCCACAGCGCCTCGAGTCTGCCCTGCACCGTGCGGAGATCCGGGGCCTCCACATGCTGCGCCTCGAGGTCTTCCTCGAGTTTCTCCTCGCCGAACACTTCGGCAGTCAGCAATTCCGCGTCTTGCTCTGCGTCCTGCGCGCCCAACAGCGTCGAATCCGCAGCCCGCAGGTAGGAACGCACGTACGCGGAATCCTCGATTGCAGATTCGGCTTCGCGCACTTCGGTGTCCATCACGTCGACCGGGATATCGGCGTAATGGTCCATCGGGTCAGGACTCATGCCCTCGGCGCCGGATTGCCCCGGCCGGGTGGTGCCACCGGCGGCGGGCTC
Organism: uncultured Actinomycetota bacterium; assembly: GCA_963784665.1. Lineage (GTDB taxonomy): Bacteria > Actinomycetota > Actinomycetes > Mycobacteriales > Mycobacteriaceae > Mycobacterium. Next base: position 114,034 of record CAWASA010000004.1, on the reverse strand, counting down.
GGCCTCGCCTGCGTCGACATGGCGCAGGGGCAGCGGGTAAGCGCTGCGCTCCGGCCCCGACACCCGCTTGGGCTGCGGCGGTGACTTGGGCCAGCGCGGCTCGGGTTCGGACCAGTAGACGGCCTTGGGCTCGTCTTCGGTGACCTGCTCGGAGACGACTTCCTCGGAAATACCTTCAGCACTCGGCTGGGTAGCCGGTTCGGCAACCTCGACTGTTCCCGTGGCACCCTGTTCGGTCGTGTCGTGGTCTTCGTCACGGATGACCGGAATCTCACCGGTCAGCTCGGCGACCGTCACCGCGTCGCTGTCGCCGCGCCGGCGGCGCCGCCGTCGGGTGACCGCCGGGGCGCCGATGGTTCCATTCCTGGCCAACAATTCGGCCACCGAGATCGGCCGAGTGCCGGGGCTCTCGGTCTCAGAATGTGGTCCGGTCATGGTTTGTCGCCTCTCGATCGGTTCCCGTCCCGATCAACTGCCTGACCTCCAGCATCGCGCACGGAAGCCTGCATGAGGGCAGTTCCGTCGGCTTCGCTGTCGAGTTTGCGCAAGATGAGACCTTCCCGTAATGCCCACGGGCAGATATCCACCGATTCAATCGACAGCGCTCGCATACTTGCCTCCGCCACCAGGGCACCCGCCACGATCTGCGGTGCCCGCTCGGCGCTCACCCCTTCCAGTTCTGCCCGGTCAGCGGTGGTCATCCTAGAGATGAAAGATATGAGTTGCCTGAGGCCGTTTGCTGTGAGTGTCCTCTTCATCCGCGGCCCGGCGGCCGATGGCGCCGCGCCGGTGAGCCGTGCCAGGGAGCGAAACGTCTTCGACGTCGCCACCGCCAGGTCGGCGCTGCCGGCGTCGAGCACGGCCATGGCGGCATCCGCGACCTCGGCGTCCAGCCAATCCCGCAGCATCGCCACCCGGCGCCGACCGGGCGGATCGTCAGGCAGCCATTCGCGGGTCAGCCGTCCGGCGCCCAGCGGCAGCGATAACGCCACCTCAGGCGCCTCGTCGACGCCGCTGGACATTTCCAGCGAGCCGCCCCCGATGTCGAGGTTGATGATTCGTCCCGCACTCCACCCGTACCACCGGCGCACCGCCAGGAACGTCAGCCGGGACTCATCGACCCCGCTCAGCACCTCCAACTCGACACCGGTCTCCTTGCGTACCCGGGCCAGCACGTCGTCGGAGTTCTCGGCGTCGCGGAGCGCGGATGTGGCGAAGGCCATCAGCTCAGCGCAGCCTGAGCTGTCCGCTATCCTGGCGAACTCATCGATCGTGGAAATCAGCTTCTCTGCGCCACGCTTGGTGAGCTTGCCCGAGCTGTCGATCGACTCGGCCAGTCGCAGCGTGGCCTTCGTCGAACTCATCGGGGTCGGATGTCCGCCGCGGTGGGCATCGACCACCAGCAGATGGACCGTGTTGCTACCCACGTCGAGCACACCCAATCGCACGAGAACAACCTAGTCGTGTGACGATGCGTGCGCGTTGCGACCCGTCTGCGGCGCCGGCAATCCACGACCACGCGGGCCCGAGTGTCAGCGGGTCAGACAGCCGGAATCGTCGTCTAACGTGGACTCCGTGGCGAATTCGCACCAAGAGCCGGGGCAGGAGGTTGAACTGGACTTCGCCCGTGAGTGGGTGGAGTTCTACGACCCGGACAATCCCGAGCACCTGATAGCGGCCGACCTCACCTGGCTGCTGTCGCGCTGGACGTGCGTATTCGGCACGCCGGCCTGCCACGGCACGGTGGCGGGCCGCCCGCATGACGGGTGTTGCTCGCACGGAGCGTTCTTGTCCGACGACGACGACCGCGCGCGGCTCGACGATGCCGTGAAGCAGCTGACCGACGATGACTGGCAATTCCGCGAAAAGGGTTTGGGCCGCAAGGGATACCTCGAACTCGACGAGCATGACGGGCAACCCCAATATCGCACCCGCAAACACAAGGATGCCTGCATCTTCTTGAACCGGCCCGGCTTTGCCGCGGGCGCCGGATGCGCGCTGCACACCAAAGCCCTCAAGCTCGGTGTAGCGCCGCTGACCATGAAGCCCGACGTCTGCTGGCAGTTGCCGATCCGGCGCAGCCAGGAGTGGGTGACGCGGCCCGACGGCACCGAAATCCTCAAAACCACCGTCACCGAATACGATCGCCGCGGCTGGGGATCCGGGGGCGCCGACTTGCACTGGTATTGCACCGGCGACCCGGGCGCCCATGTCGGCGCCAGGCAGGTGTGGGAAAGCATGGCCGACGAACTCAGCGAGCTGCTCGGCGCGAAGGCCTACGCGGAACTGGCCGCAATGTGCAAGCGCCGCAGCAAGTTAGGGCTCATCGCGGTGCATCCGGCCACTCGGATCGCCCAGTAGCCGCGCCGTTGGGACGACGCCGAGGCTTCAAGGGTGGGCCATGACCTCAACCGGCCAGCCACCGGTGCCGGGCGGCGAATCGTCGGCGCGGTTCGCGATGCGCAAGCTGCCGCACATCACCCTGCTGTTTTGGGTGCTCAAGGTAGTGACGACAGCGCCAGGGGAAACGGGCGGCGGCTTGGTCGCGCAGACGCTCAATGTCGGGTACCTGGTCAGCACACGATGTCGTCACCTTTCGCGGGGAAATCCTTTACTGGGTGGCGATCCTGTTTTCCAACAGCCTCGGTACCTCGAGCGGCGACTTCCTCGCCGACGTCGTAGGCTTCGGATTCCGGGATAGCGCGCTGCTGTTGTCCGCGATCGTGCCGGCGCTACTCGCGGCGCATTACTTCACCCGGATCAACGGCATGGTGTTGTTCTGGATCGCGTTCGTGCTCACCCGCCCCCTGGGTGCTACCGGCGGGGATTCGCTGAGCAAGCCGCGGGAGCTCGATGGCCTGGGATGGGGCACCGAGTGGACGTCGGCAGCACTGCTGGGCGCCCTGATCGGGTTGATCGTTCTGCAGACCATTCATATCCGCAGCCACCCGCTCGACCCGCTGCCTCTTCCGGTTAACCGTCGAACCGGCGAACCGCAACGACCCAACGGTGAACTGGTGACAATATCGCTCTAAGGGTCGTTCAGGTCGTCTGACTTTTGTTGTACGACAACACCATTCGCTGCGCGCTGGCGAGCAGGTACGCCTCGACCGCCGTGGCGGCGGCCGCCGCGTCGCGCGCCAGCACCGCCTCGGTGATCGCCCCCAGGTCGGCCACCACGGGCTGGGCGTCGTCGTAGGCAGAGGTGAGCTCGTGCTCGCGGCCGCCGAATCCGTTCTCGACCCAGCGATACAGCAACCCCAACGCGCGGTTGCGACTGCTGTGGATGAGCACCCGGAAGTAGGCGAGGTCGGCGGCCTGGCGCGCCGCGGCGCTGTCGGCGTCCTGCACAACGGCCAGTGCGGCACGCAACGCGTCGGCATCCCCGGGCCCGCTGCGTTGCGCCGCCAAGCGGCCGATCAGCGGGCCCAGCGCCGCCCGGATCTCCAATAGCTCGACTAAAAAGTCTGGGCCCAGTTTGCGGACCAGTGCCTCGACCACCGCCGGATGAGTGAGTGCCTGCGGGTCGCGCACCACGTTGCCGCTGCCGTGTCGGGCCTCGATCAGACCCATCTGCTGCAGCCGGGCCAGACCTTGGCGCAGCGAGGTGCGATTGACGCCGAGCTGCTCTGCCAGCTCCCGCTCGGGCGGCAAGGTCGAGCCCGGGGAAAAGGCGCCGTCGAGGATGGCGTCGGCGATCGACGCGGCGATCTGCTCGTCGACCCGCTGGCGATCGGGGGGCTGAAGCGGATTTGACTGGTTCATTGGCTCAACCAATATAGTGGACGAATCGACGAGGTGGCGCGAACCAAAGCATGTCGCGCGGAGGTGGAGCAATGGACGACGAACAGAGATCGGCCGCAGCCCCGCGCTGGCGCGGCAAGGCCGGGCGCCTGGAAGTCTGGTACGCCACCCTGTCTGATCCGCTGACACGTGCCGGGCTGTGGATTCACTGCGAGACCGTGGCACCGCTACACGGCGCGGCCTACGCGCACGGCTGGGTCACCTGGTTTCCGCCCGACGGCCCACCACGCACCGAGCGGTTCGGCCCTGAGCCCACCCAGCCCGCGGCCGGCGCCGACTGGTTCGACGCCGCAGGCGTCCGGGTGGGCCAAGGACAGCTCTGCGGACGCGCCCGATCACTTTCCTGGGACCTGTCCTGGAAGGACACGGGTACACCGCTGTGGACGTTCCCCCGCGCGACGTGGGAGCGCGAGCTGCTGCCGGGTGCCCAAGTGGTCATCGCTCCCACCGCCGGCTTTACCGGCTCGTTGACCGTCGCCGACACCGCTGTGCGCATCGACGGCTGGCGCGGCGGCGTCGCTCACATCTACGGGCATGGCAACGCCAAACGCTGGGGATGGATCCACGCCGATCTTGGTCACGGTGACGCCGTGGAGACGGTCACCGCTGTATCGCACAAGCCGGGGCTGCGCAGGCTGGCGCCGTTGGCGTTCGTCCGCTTCCGCATTGACGGAAAGGATTGGCCCGCAAGCCCTTTGCCGTCACTACGGATGCGGACCACGCTCGGCCTGCAGCACTGGCAGCTGGAGGGACGCATCGGCGGCCGAAAGGTGCTCATCCGGGTCGACCAGCCCCCGGACAGATGCGTGAGCCTGGGGTACACCGATCCCGACGGCGCCACGGCGGTGTGCACGAACACCGAGCAAGCCGACATCCACGTCGAGATCGATGACCGGCATTGGTCCGTACTGGGAACCGGGCATGCCGAAGTCGGCCTGCGCGGTAGCGAGGCACCCGACATCAACGAAAGGATCCCGTCGTGAGCTTTCTTCTCGACCCGCCGATGCTGTTTGCCTCCGGAGTGCTCATCGAGCGGCGTCTGCCCTCGGACCGTCGCGATCTCGCGGAGGCCGCCGCCCTTGGTGTCTTCTTCGGCGGGTCGTTCGGGCTCTACAACAACGTGCCCGGACTCGGAGTGCTGTGGCGGCCCTTCCGCGCCCAGAACGGCCGCGACTTCATGTGGAACAGCGGCGTTTTCGGCGTGCAGACCGAGCAGCTCGGCTGGCCCATGCATGCTGCGGCCGGCGCGATCTTCGCGACATATCCGTTCTTCATCAAGTTGGGCCGCCGGTTCGGACGCCTGCTATGAGCCGTCTCGCCGAGCGGGCAACCGCGTCGTTCGGCACCGCGCTGCTACCCGAGGAGCTCGGCGGCCCGCCACCGGCCCAGCTCGTCGATCGCGTCGAGCGCTACCTGCGGCAGCTGCCGCCGCCTTCGCGGCTGCCCATGCGGGCCGGGATGCTCGCCGTGGCCGCGGCGAGCTACCTCACCGCGGGTCGGTCACTGTCGCGCCTTGCCCCCGGGCAACGTGATCAGGTGCTGCGCCGGGTGGCTTCGCTTAACCCGGAAACCGCTGCGGCCATGGAAGCCATGAAGGCGATCGTGTTGCTCGCGAACGGCGCAGACACCTATGCACCGGAACTACTCGCCCGCGCCCAGAAGCACGACGTGGCGCGCCCCGACGCGGCCCTGACCGTCACCACCTCGGCCGACAGCCGCTCCATCGTCACCACCGACGCTGTGGTCGTCGGCTCCGGCGCCGGCGGCGCGATGGCAGCCCGCACCCTGGCACGTTCAGGTTTCGACACGGTCCTGCTCGAGGAAGGACGCCGCTGGACGGTCGAGGAATTCCGGACCACCCACCCGATCGACCGCTACGCGGGGTTGTATCGCGGTGCCGGGACCACCGTCGCGCTGGGACGCCCGTCGGTGGTGCTGCCCATCGGCCGGGCGGTCGGCGGCACCACCGTCGTGAATTCGGGCACCTGTTACCGGCCGCCGCTGGCCGTTCAGCGGCGCTGGCGCGACGAGTTCGGCCTCGGTCTGGCCGATCCCGACCGGCTGGCGGACCGCCTCGATGACGTCGAACACACGCTGCGGGTGGCGCCGGTGCCGCTGGAGATCATGGGCCGCAACGGGCGCCTGCTGCTCGATGCCGCCACAACGCTGGGTTGGCGGGCGGCCCCCATCCCGCGCAACGCCCCGGGCTGTGCAGGCTGTTGCCAGTGCGCGATCGGCTGCCCACGCAACGCCAAATTCGGCGTCCACCTGAACGCGCTGCCTCAGGCTTGTGCGGCGGGCGGGCGAATCATCTCGCAGGCTCGCGTCGAGCGCGTGCTGCACCAGCACGGACGCGCCCGCGGCGTGCGAGCCCGCCGGCCCGACGGCACAGCATTGGACGTCCTAGCCGACACGGTCGTCGTGGCCGCCGGCGCCACCGAGACGCCGGGACTGTTGCGGCGCAGCGGTCTTGGTGCGCATCCGCGGCTCGGCAAAAACCTCGCGCTGCATCCGGCGACGATGCTTGCCGGGCGCTTCGAGGACGACGTCGTCGCATGGCATGGCGTGCTGCAGAGCGCTGCCGTCCACGAGCTCCACGAGACGCACGGTGTGCTGATCGAAGCGACGTCCACACCACCGGGGATGGGGTCGATGGTCTTTCCCGGCTACGGCGCCGAGCTGCTCGGTTGGCTCGACCGAGCGCCCCAGGTCGCGACGTTCGGCGCCATGGTGGCCGATCGCGGTGTCGGCTCGGTGTCGTCAGCGCGCGGCGAGACACTGATGCGCTACGACATCGACCGAGCCGACGTCGCCAAGCTCATGGTTGCGATGGAGGCCATGGGCCGGCTGCTGTTCGCCGCAGGCGCTGTCGAGGTGCTCACCGGTTTGCCCGAAGCGATGACGGTGACGTCGCTGCCTGCGCTGCAGGAGGTGTTGCGCCGAAGCAACCCGAGACGCCTGCACCTGGCCGCTTTCCATCCGACGGGCACCACGGCCGCAGGCGCCGACGAGCAGCTCTGTCCGGTGGACGAGACCGGTCGGCTGCGCGGCGTGCAGGGCGTGTGGGTGGCCGACGCGTCGATTCTGCCCAGCTGCCCGGAGGTGAACCCGCAGCTGTCGATCATGGCGCTGGCGCTAGGGGTAGCCGAAGAGGTGGTCAGCGCCCGCTGAGCTAGCCTTCGAGCTTGTAGCCCAGCCCCCGCACCGTCACCAAATGCACCGGGTTGGCCGGGTCGGCTTCGATCTTGGACCGCAGGCGCTTGACGTGGACGTCGAGCGTCTTGGTGTCGCCAACGTAGTCCGCGCCCCAGACCCGATCGATCAACTGCCCGCGGGTCAGCACTCGACCGCTGTTGCGCATCAGGTACTCCAGCAAGTCGAACTCCTTGAGCGGCAAGGTGATTGTGTCACCGTTGACCGAAACGACGTGCCGCTCGACATCCATCCGAACCGGACCCGACTCGAGCACACCGTCGCTGATCTCGGAGTCGTCGTCACCGCCACGGCGAAGCACCGCCCGGATCCGGGCGATCAACTCACGGGCCGAATACGGCTTGGTCACATAGTCGTCGGCGCCGAGCTCCAGCCCGACGACCTTGTCGATCTCGCTGTCCCGGGCGGTCACCATGATCACCGGCACGCTGGAACGGGCACGCAGCTGCTTGCACACGTCAGTGCCAGACATCCCCGGCAGCATCAAGTCCAGCAGCACGATGTCAGCGCCGGCTCGGTCGAACTCGGCGAGTGCGGCTGGCCCGTCGGTCACGACCGTGGCCTCAAAGCCCTCCTTGCGCAGGAGAAATGCCAGCGGATCGGCAAGCGACTCCTCGTCCTCCACGATCAGCACACTGGTCATCAACGCCACTCCTCCTCATCGCTTCGCTCTGCATCGTCGTCAGCGCGGGTCATCGACTTAGTTCTTCCTCTCGTTGGGGCTTGTTGGGCCGCACCTCGCGACCCTGCGGTTCCTCGGGTTGCTCGTCGTTGTCCTGCTGGGGCGGCGCGGCCGCCGGAATAGACAAGGTGAACGTCGATCCGGTTCCCGGCTTGCTCCACACACCGATGCTGCCGTTGTGATTAGCCGCCACGTGCTTGACGATGGCCAGGCCCAATCCACTGCCGCCGGTTGCCCGCGAGCGTGCCTTGTCCCCCCGGAAGAACCGCTCGAAGACCCGCTCCTGGTCTTCCAGCGCGATCCCGATGCCGCGGTCGGTCACCGCGATCTCGATGTTGTCACCGCGGCGGCGACGGCTGATCGACACCGGCGAACCCGGAGGCGAATAGGCGATCGCATTGGAGACCAGGTTGGCCAACGCGGTCACCAGCAGCGTTTCGTCGCCGAGCACCCGCAAGCCGCTGGGCGCATCGGTGCGAACCTCGATAGCAGCGTTGTCAGCGGCCACCTTGTGGCGTGAAATCGCTTCGGAGACAACCGTATCGACGTCAACCTCGGTGACGTTGGGCAACCGCTCTGCACCCTGCAGCCGGGACAGCTCGATCAGCTCGGCGACCATGTCCCCCAGTCGGTTGGCTTCGACGAGCACCCTCTCGGCGAACCGGCGGACGGTATCGGAGTCATCAGCCGACGCCAGCAGGGCCTCGGCCAGTAGAGCCATCGCGCCGACCGGGGTCTTGAGCTCATGGCTGACATTGGCCACGAAGTCGCGCCTGGTCGCCTCCATGCGCGCATAGTCGGATTGGTCGTGGACAAAGACCACGGCGAACCGGCGATCTTCTTCACTGAGCAGCCGGGCGTGCCCGTGCACCGATAGCCCGGACCGGCCCGCCGCGCGTTTAGGCGGTCGCAGGTCGAACTCGGCGTCGACGCCGGTGAGCGCCTGCTGTGCGGCCTGCCAGGCCTGGTCGTCGAGCTGCCGGTCGCGTACCAGGCCCAACTCCTTGGCCCGATCGTTGAGATAAACGACGTCGCGATGGGAATCCACCACCGCGGCGCCCAGCGGCATCAGCGCGACGATACGTTGCAGCATCTGTGCGACGGTGATCCCGGTCCATTCGGTGGTCGCTCGTTGCCGGCGCCGGACCGCTCGTTGCGACAGCCGTTTGCCGGCCGCAACACCTGCGACCAGCGCCAGCACGGACAAGACCCCGGCCAGCAACAGTGCCGAGAACACAGTCACATAGCAAATCCTACAAATCTTCCTGAACGGCGCCCTAGCGGAGCGAGGCCAAAATCGGACAAGTCACATCTTGCGCTACAGGTGTTCCGCTTCCGTTCACGCGATGTTTGGCAAAGAGGCCTTTTAAGCGGCAATCGGGACCGACGATCAAATTCACTCGCGTCCTTGGCTGGCCACCGCGGCGGCGCCGGCGGCGGCCGCCTCCGGGTCGAGATAGGTACCGCCGGGCACCGTCGGCCGCAGATCGGCGTCCAGGTCGTAGCGCAGCGGGACGCCGGTCGGGATGTTCAGCCCGACGACCTCGTCGTCAGACATGTGATCGAGGTACTTGACCAGGGCGCGCAGCGAGTTGCCGTGCGCGGCGATCAGCACCGTCTTGCCGCTCCGTAAATCCGGGACGATGACGTCGGTGAAATACGGCAGAAAGCGGGCCACCACGTCAGCCAGGCACTCGGTCAGCGGTCCGCCACCGATGTCGGCGTAACGGGGGTCGGTGTCCTGGCTGTACTTGCTGCCCCTTTCGATCGGCGGTGGCGGCGTGTCGTAGCTGCGCCGCCAGGCCATGAACTGCTCGTCGCCGTAGCGAGCCTTGGTCTCGGCCTTGTCCAGACCCTGCAGTGCCCCGTAGTGACGTTCGTTGAGCCGCCAGCTGCGGCGCACCGGAATCCACAGCCGGTCGGCGGTGTCCAGCGCCAGGTCCGCGCTGGTGATCGCGCGTCGCAGCAGCGAGGTGTAGCAGACGTCAGGCAACAGGTTGTGTTCGGCCATCAGCTCGCCGCTGCGCACCGCCTCGGCGCGGCCCTTGTCGGTCAGGTCGACGTCGACCCAGCCAGTGAACTGGTTGCTTGCGTTCCATTCGCTCTCGCCGTGGCGGAGCAGCACCAACGTCACACTGTCGTTCAGTCGCATCGGCTTAGCATTTCACGGACGCTCGTCGTCTTCCTTCGCTACTTGCTCGACTCTCCCCCGCAAGCGGGAGGTGCCCCCACCTCATCGCGCTGCGCGCTCTGCATCGTCGTCTTCGTCGTCGATCAGGTGAGCGAACGCCTGCAGGTTCTGCAGCGACTCCCCGCGCGACACCCGCCAGTCCCACTCTTTCTGAATCGACGAGCGAAAACCCAACTCCAGCAACGTGTTAAAGTCCGAATCCACCGCTTCGAGTACCTGCCCGAGCACTCGGTCGATCTCGTCGGCGTTGACCGACTGCAGCGACATGCGGCCCACGAGGTAGATGTCGCCGACATTGTCCAGCGTGTAGGCCACGCCGTAGAGCCGGCGGTTGCGCTTGAGCAGGAAACGGTAAACGCCCTCGTGGTTTTCGTCGGGCTTGCGGCACACGAACGCCTCGACGCGCACCGAATGCTCGCCGACGGTCAAGATGGTGTTGGTCTTGAGCTTGCGCTCGCCGGGCAGTTCCACCACCAGTCCTGGCCGGCCGCCATGCGCCCCAACGTGTTTCGAGTAGTCCAGTCCGCTGGCCTGCAGCGTATCCTCGATCACCCGCTCCACTGTGGAGGTCATGAGCGCCGCTCCTCCTCATCGCTTTGCTCTGCATCGTCGCCGGCGCGGGTCATGCGCCCACCCCGCGGCGCTCGGCGGTGAAGTCCCCGATCGCGCGACGGTAGCTGGCCAGCAACGCATCGATGGTGTTATCCCAGGAGAACGTGGCCGCATGCGCGGCGGCCGCGCGGCTCATCGCCACCGCCTGCGGGGGGCGCAGGCGGAGTAACCGGTCAAGGGCATCCGCCCATCGATCGACGTCGTGCCCGGACACCAACGTGCCGGTGATCCCGTCGCGCACAGCCACCGGCAGTCCGCCGACCGCCGCCGCCACCACCGGCGTGCCGCACGCCTGCGCCTCGACGGCTACCAAGCCGAACGACTCCGAGTAGCTCGGCACGGCGACCAGGCTGGCGGCCCGGAACAAGGTGGCCAGATTCGCGCGGGACTGCGGGGGCAGGAATGTCACCCGCGCGGTGATACCGAGTTCGTCGGCCAGCCGGACCAGTCCGTCCGGGGACGCCAAACCGCTGCCCGACGGCCCGCCGGCCACGACGATGCGCACCCCCGGCAATTTCGCGGCGGCGCGCAGCACGATGTCGGGTGCCTTCAGCGGCTGGATCCGCCCGACGAACGCCACCACGTCTTCGTCGAGCGGGAGCCCAAGGGCGGCCCGGGCCGCCCTGCGGTCACCGGGACGGAACACGTCGAGGTCCACACCGGGATGGACCACGTCGATTCGCGCGGGATCGGCGTGATGAATCGACATCAACTGTTTGGCTTCATCATCGGTGTTGACGATCAGCCGGTCCGCCTCATCGACGACCTGCTGCTCCCCGACCGTGCGCAGTGGCGGCTCGGGCGCGTCTCCGTCGGCCAGTGCCGCGTTCTTCACCGCGGCAAGCGTGTGCGCGGTGTGCACCAACGGCACCGCCCAGCGGTCCCGGGCCAGCCAACCGACCTGCCCGGACAGCCAATAGTGCGAGTGCACGATGTCGTAGTAGCCCGGCTCGTGCGACGCTTCGGCGCGCAGCACTCCGGCCGCGAACGCACACAGCTGGGTGGGCAGGTCGTATTTGTCCAAGCCCTCGAACGGCCCCGCCACCACGTTGCGCACCAGCACGCCGGGCGCCACCCGGGCGACCGGCGGATCGGCGGACGCGGTGGCCCGGGTGAAGATCTCCACCTCGATGCCCCGCCGGGCCAGGTGCAACGCGGTTTGCAGCACATAGACGTTCATGCCGCCGGCGTCGCCGGTGCCCGGCTGGGCCAGCGGTGAGGTGTGCACCGCCAACACCGCAACCCGGCGCGGTTCATTCAGCCGGAAGACGTCATCATGCCGCACACTGTCATCTTTACAGGACGGGTCTGGCAACCGGCCCAAGCGTGCAGGACGTCGGGTCGCGTTATGCGGAAGACTCATCAGGAGCGACATCGGGCAGCCGGGCGTCCAGCGCCCCGGCTCGCCGCATCGCACCGAGCGGATCGGCATACAACCCGCCCAGCGACACGGTCCCCGCGCCTGCCTCCTGCACTCGATTGCCGAAAGCGGTGACACGGATATGGCGCGGCGACAATACCGAGCGCGCCGCGAACGCCGCCTCCACGTGCTCCATCGCCTCGGGATACTCGGTGAAAGCCTGGCCACCGACCACCAGTTCGTCGGGGTTGAGCAGGTCGCGCAGTAATGCCACCGCCTCCCCGAGAACCCGGCCCCGCTCCGCCAGCAGATCTTTGGCCTGCTTGTTGCCGGCTCGAGCCACCCGCACCAGGTCGGTGATACCGGTGGCGGACCCGCTGGGGCGACCCGCGGCGGCAAACGGCAGGATCTTCAGCCGCCGGGCGGCGGCCAGAACCGCTTCGTCGCTGACCGTCGACTCCAGCTGCCCGGTGCCGCCGAGCAGTTCGGAGTGGGCGGGCAGGGACGCGATGGTTCCGGGGCCGCTGGCCGGGCAGTGCACCCGTCCGCGGATTACCAGCGCATAGCCCACGGTCTCGCGGGCGTAGACGTACAGGCTGGTCGGTGAGCTCGGTACGAATCGCCGCATGCCGAGCAGCAGCTCGGCTCCAGCCATGGCGTCGACGTGGGAAGCCACCGATACCGGCAGGCCCAGCGCGTCGGCCAGCACGGGCCCGACCGGTGCTTGCCGCCAACCCAGCCGCGGGTGGTCGACGTGGCCGGTGGCGCTGTCGACGGTGCCACCGATCGCGACCCCGACCCACAGCGGCCGGCGGCGGTGCCAACGCTGCAGGTACCGGCTGGCGCTCTCGGCCAGCGACGCCAGTGCGGGCCCGGCGGGATTGAGCGGTGTCGGGGTCTCGACCGTGTCCAGCGTGCGGCCGAACAGGTCGGTGGCGACGATGCTGGTGGTTCGCGCGCCGATATGGGTACCCAGCGTCACGAACGGCTCGTGGTTGATCTCCACCGGCACGCGCGGGCGGCCGATCGCCCCGGAGACGGCCAGGTCGGCGCGCTCGCGTAGGAGGCCGGCCTCGAGCAACGCGATGACCTGGCGGTTGACCGTCGCGATGCTCAGCGATGTGATGTCGGCGATGCCGTCACGTCCGACGGGGCCGCGCAACCGGACCGCCCGGAAAACGGACGCCGCCGCCGAGTCGGATATGTGCAACGCCGGCGGCACGATCTGACGGTATAGCCGCCGGTGGCGGTTGGGGCCGGAGGAATGATGGCTTTGGCTGAGGGTTTTCGAGCGCACGAGCGTCCTTTGTCCGAGTTACTAAGGGCCGGTCCTTGGCCACACCTGAAGTCAGGAGCGGCAAAGTGCGCGGCAACAACACGCACCTGCCGCGAAAAGACACGCGGCGGTCGTGTTGAACAAGGCGCTGTGGTGCACATCGAAAATTTAGCACGTTTACTAGAGTTGTTTCGATGATCGGAACTGGCAGGAATGAACGGGTTGCGGTAGTCACGGGTGCCAGCTCTGGAATCGGCGAGGCGACAGCCCGAAACCTCGCGGCACAGGGGTTTCACCTCGTAGTAGTGGCGCGTCGGGCGGAGCGGATCCACGCCCTGGCCAACGAGATCGGCGGAACCGCCATTGTGGCCGATGTGACAGACGACGTGGCGGTCGACGCGCTGGCGGGCAAATTGAGCCGCGTTGATGTTTTGGTCAATAACGCAGGCGGGGCTCGCGGGCTGGAATCGGTCGCCGATTCCGACCTCGAACACTGGCGGTGGATGTGGGAGACCAACGTGATGGGCACCCTGCGGGTAACCCGTGCGCTGCTGCCCAAGCTGATCGACTCCGGCGACGGCCTGATCGTCACGATCACTTCCGTTGCGGCGCTTGAGGTTTACGACGGGGGCGCCGGGTACACGGCGGCCAAACACGCCCAGGGCGCGTTGCACCGCACCCTGCGCGGCGAGCTACTGGGTAAGCCGGTCCGGCTCACCGAAATCGCGCCGGGCGCAGTCGAAACCGAGTTCTCGCTGGTCCGCTTCGACGGCGACCAACAGCGCGCGGATAACGTCTACACCGGCATAACCCCGTTGGTGGCCGCCGATGTCGCCGAGGTGATCGGGTTCGTGGCCTCGCGTCCGTCCCACGTCGATCTGGACCTGATAATCATCAAGCCGCGCGACCAAGCGTCGGCTACCAGATTCAACCGCCAGGGCTAGACGGCGCCGTGCTGGTGGGGGTCGTAGTGGACGTGGTCGGAGTGCCGGACAGCGTGGGCGCATCCGACGGCGTGACCGGCGCCGTGACGGGGATCTGCGACGCAGGCGGATGTGCCGTCGGGGGCGGCAGCGCCGACATCGCGACCCAGGTATCCCAGTCCACCGCCCAGTCCCAGATGTCGCCGTCAGAATAGGACAGCTGGATCGAGCTTCCGGTCACTTCGACCGGGTCGCCATAGATCGCCGACTGGTAGTACTCCGCGGCGTCGCCCGTCGACAGATTGATGCAGCCGTTGGTGACGTTGGTATTGCCCTGGGCGCCTGCGCTCGACGGGTTGGCGTGGATGAACTCGCCGTTGTTGGAGATCCGGACCGCCCAGCGTTCGTGGGCGTTTGTGTAGCCGGCGGCCGGGTTCGACATGTAGAAGTCGGAGTATTTCTCGGTGACCACGTGGATGCCGTTGCGAGTGACGTTGCGCGCCTTGTCGGCCTCGCCGTAGCTGCACGGGAAGTCCATGATGACGCCGGCGTCGGTGACGACCTGGATGCGGTGCGACGTCACCTCGGCCTTCACTACCTGCTTCCGACCGATCTGAAAGTGCAACGAAATGTCGTCGGCGCCGTAGGCGCCGTCGCCGAACGGCAGCCCGTAGAGCTTGGCGTCGACGTTGACGGTAGTGCCCGCGGGGTAGTACTCGCGGGAGCGCCAGTGCACGCGGGCGCCCTGTGCCTCGTCGGGCAGCCACGCCCAGCTGCCCTCGACGGCTGGGTTGGTGGTGACGGTGAGCGCCTTCTCGACAGCGGCCTTATCGCTGATCGGTGCATCGAACTGGATGATGATCGGCGCTGCGACCCCGACGGTCTGGCCGTCAGCCAACTGGAATGCGCCGCCGACCTTCTTGGTGGGCGACACCGTGGTGAACTTGCCCGCGACCGGGATCGCCTTGCCGTCGTGTCCGACGGCCGAGCCATTCCAGGTATAGGTCGTGTCGTAGCCCAGTGGCTCGGTGGTCGTGTAGACGGTGCGGTCCCGGTTGAGCGCCCCGGCAACGACCTTGCCGGACGAATTCGTCAGCGCGACGTGCTGGAACCAGCCGTCGGTGACCTCGACGCTGATCGTCGCGATCGGCACCACGTTGTCGGTGGCTGGTCCATCTAAAGCCGGCTGAAACTTGAGACGCGGCGCCGGCGCCTCTTTCTTCTCGGCTTGTTTCGTCACAGTGCCGGCGCACGCGGCCAATAGGTTCGGAGCGAACACACCCAGCCCGAGGGTCGCCAAAGCCAAGCGCCGGTTGATCGGCGGCGGGGCGCTGGACATGCTCACGAGAACCAAAGATACCGGGCAAAATCGGCCGGCCCCGCCACCACAATTCGAGGGTCGGGACATTGATCCACGAAATTGGAGCTACAGCCTGCACCCGAGCAGGACGGGTTCGGGTTTCAGTGTGATGCCAAACACGTCACGGACCCCGTCGCGGATGACGCGGGCCAGTGCTATCACGTCCTCGCTGGTGGCGCCGCCGCGGTTGGTCAGCGCCAGCGCATGCTTGGTGGATAGCCGGCACCGGGCCGTCGCCCCGGTTGAGTCGGGGTCCGGATAGCCTTTGCCGAAGCCCGCCCGCTCCACCAACCAGCCGGCCGCCAGCTTGACACCGTCCGGTGCCGGATAGTGCGGCACTGGCTCCTCGACAGCTCTGGCCAGCCGCTCATAGACGTCCGGTGCGACCACCGGGTTGGTGAAGAACGAGCCCACGCTCCAGGTGTCATGGTCTGCCGCGTCGAGCACCATCCCCTTGCGGGCACGCAGGGTCAGCACCGCCTCGCGGACCGCTTGTGGGTCGGCGCGCTCGCCGCTGCTCGCGTTCAACTCAGCCGCCAGTTCGCCGTAGCGCAGCGGTGCGCTGCGGCCCGACGCATCCAGCGCGAACTCCACTTCCAGGACCACAGAAGGCATCTCAAGCTCGGTCTGGCCGGCCTGCTTGAACACGCTGCTGCGGTAACCAAAGCCCAGTTGGCTGCCCGGTACCCAGCGCACCACGCCGCTGCTGCGATCCAGTAGCCGGACCCGCGTGATGGTGTCGGACACTTCGGCACCGTAAGCGCCGACGTTCTGCACCGGCGTGGCCCCGGTCGACCCGGGGATTCCGGACAGGCATTCCAGCCCACCCAGACCGTGCTCGATAGTGCGCACCACGACGTCGTCCCACACCGCGCCCGCCTCTGCGCGCACCACGTTGCCGTCGATGGTGATGCCGTCGTTGGCCAATTGCACCGCGGTCAGGTCGGTCAGGTCATCGGAAATGACCAGGTTGGAACCGCCAGCAAACACCAAAACCGGACGACGCTCCCCATTACGGCTTTCGGCCTCCAGCTGTCGCAAAACGGCGACCACTTGTTCGGTGCTGGCGCAGGTGACTAGGCGGCGTGCGATCGGCCCGACCCGCAACGTGGTCAAGGGTTCGAGCGGCACCGCCTCGGCGACATGCGCACCGGCAAACATTGAACCGACACCGCTCCCTTCAGCGAGGACGAACGACCTTGATACGCACGAGGATTCGCTGCATACTCGATCGGCTAAGTGGACGAGGCAAAGACGCGGTGGTTCAAGTCATATGCTTGCCTCCCGTGCGGGATGTGGTGCAGAGATGTGTCGTGTGTGCGTGCCGGCGCACAGCCTTATCTGGGTCCACGGACGATAGTCCGGCGACATGATGATCGATGGGTTGCCCGACGTGCGGGCGAGCGAAGGGTGCGGCCGCTCAGTCTTTCCGGGAGGTCCGCCCCACATAGGGGTGGCCGCAGGGAGGTTGCGGGAGCTGGCCGCAGGCATCAGCTGATGTGTGGGCAGGGCACGCGCACGGGCCATCTCAGGCAGCTACTTCCTGGGGTTGGGTGTGCGGCAACGCCAGGGCGGCATCGCCGAGTTCACGCAGGGTGTGGTAGCAGCGGCGCAGCAGTTTGCGTTCCACCGCCAGGGTCGGGTTCTTACCGTTGTGGCCGTCATGTTTGGCCGCCAACTTGTGGTAGTAGGCGTAATCAGGGGAACCACGGCGCGCTGCGCACTTGGCCGCCTCAAAGACGGCCCACCGCAGCTGGGGGCAGCCCTGCCGGGACAGGTGTCCCGGCGAGCGTTTCGCGTCGGAGCAGTACACGGTGACATCCAGGCCGGCGAACCGCACCAACTGAGCAGAGCTACCGAATCGGCGGGCATCGCCGATTTCGGCCCAGATGATCGCCGCGCACAGCCACCCGATGCCGTAGTGACGGGCCTGCAGCGCCCGACACCCAGGCTGGTGGCGGGCGAAGTCGACCAGCTGGGTTCGCAGCAGCTCGATCTCGGCGCCCAGCTCGTCAATGCGCCGCAGCGCGGTATCCACATATTGGCGCCCTGCCGCCGACAACTGCGCACCGGCGAGGGCCTGGCGACCCGCCGCCGACAGCAGCGCCGTAATCGGTGGGCAGCCCTGGTGGAACAGCTGGGCGTGGATGCGCTGCTGCCAGGCGCGGCGCTCGTCCATGAGCGGTCATGGCCCGTAACGGTAGCCTGACCAGCTATGCCGCGTTCATTCGACTTGTCGGCCGACTACGACGGCAGCGTTGAAGAGGTGCATCGGGCGTTCACGGATGTGAGCTACTGGCGGGCCAGGCTGGCCGAGTCCGGCGTTGACGTGGCCAAGCTGGAGTCGATGCGGGTCGGTGGCGAGTCCGGGACCGAAGATACCGTCGAGGTCGTCACATTGCAGGTAATACACAGTCACAAGCTGCCGGGGATGGTCACGCAGTTACACCGCGGCGATCTCTGTATCAGGCGCGAGGAGACCTGGGGACCGGTCGCCGACGGTGCTGCGACGGGTTCCGTCGTGGGTTCGATAGTGGACGCCCCGGTGAACCTTTCCGGGGCCGTCTTGCTGTCGCCAATCACAGCAACAGGCGGTGCCCGACTGAAGTTCCGGGCCACCGTGCAGGTGAGTGTCCCGATCATCGGCGGCAAGTTGGAGAGCATCATCGGCACCCGACTGGCCGAGGTGGTGGCAGCAGAACAGCGCTTCACCACGGAGTGGATCGCCAGTAAGCCCTGACCTACTCCGAGCAGCCCTCGGAGGCGGTGGGCTCCTAAGCTGGCGCCCATGCGAATCGCGTTGGCGCAAATCCTCAGTGGCAGTGATCCGGCAGCGAATCTGCGGCTGGTGCACGAATACACCGGCCAGGCCGCCGACGCGGGCGCGAAGCTGGTGGTGTTCCCTGAGGCGACCATGTGCCGGTTCGGCGTCCCGCTGGCACCGATCGCCGAGCCGGTCGACGGGCCCTGGGCAGACGGTGTACGCCGGATTGCAGCAGACTCAGGAATCACCGTGATCGCCGGCATGTTCACCCCGGCCGGCGACGGACGAGTGAAAAACACACTGATCGCGGCCGGTCCGGGCACTTCCAACCAGCCGAACACCCACTACGACAAGATCCACCTTTATGACGCGTTCGGCTTCACCGAGTCGCGGACCGTCGCACCCGGGAACGAGCCGGTGGTGATCACGGTCGACGGCATTGGGGTGGGGTTGACCGTTTGCTACGACATTCGTTTTCCGGCGCTCTACACCGAGCTGGCCCGCCGCGGCGCCCAGCTGATTGCTGTCTGCGCGTCCTGGGGTTCGGGCCCTGGCAAACTCGAGCAGTGGACGCTGTTGGCCCGAGCCCGGGCGCTCGACTCGATGAGCTACGTCGCCGCGGCCGGTCAGGCCGACCCTGGCGACTCGCTGACCGGCTCGGGGTCCGGGTCGGGCGCGCCGACCGGCGTGGGTGGCAGCTTGGTGGCCTCGCCGTTGGGCGAAGTCGTCGCGTCGGCCGGCTCCCGGCCGCAACTAGTGGTGGCCGACATCGACGTCGACAGGGTGGCTCAGGCACGCGAGGCCATCGCGGTGCTGCGAAACCAGTCAGCCTTTGCTCGGTTGGATAGGGCAGAATCGGTTGGGTGACGAACCCACAAGGACCACCGAACCAGGACCCTTCGACGTGGGCCCGTCCCGGCGATCAAGGTCCCTTCAACCAGCCCCCGGCTGAGCGGCCTACTGAGCGGCCTACTGAGCGGATAAGTACTGGCGGCCCGGCTCAAGCCCCACCGCCCGCGCCCCGGCAGCTGCCGGATCAGACGGAGCAGCTGGGCGCGCCGCGTGCGGGCGCACAGCAACCCGGCTACCCGCCTCCGCCGATCCCGCCCGCGGGCCCGACGGAAAAGCTGGCCACTCCCGACGAAGGTCCGACGCCCGTGAAGAAGAAACGACGTTTCCTTCGCGACCCGCTATCGATCCTGCTGGTCTGCATCATCGTTGTTTCGCTCGTGATCGCGGGGCTGATCGGAGCCGAGCTGTACGCCCGTCACGTCGCGGACAGCAAGGTCGCCCAGGCGGTGGCATGCGAAGTCAAGGATCAGGCCACCGCGTCGTTCGGGGTAGCCCCGCTGATGCTGTGGCAGCTCGCGACGAAGCATTACACCAATATCTCGGTGTCGACGGCGGGCAACCAGGTCCGCGACGCCAAGGGCATGAAGATCGACATCAACATCAAGGATGTCCAGCGCAAGTCCACCCCTGACTCCAAAGGCACCATCGGATCGCTCGATGCGACCATCACCTGGACGGCTGATGGAATCAAGGAGTCGGTGCAGAACGCGATTCCTGTTCTGGGTCCCTTCGTCACCAACTCCGTGACCACCCACCCCAACGACGGCACCGTCGAACTGAAGGGCATGCTGGACGACCTCACGACCAAGCCGGTGGTGTCCGGCAAGGGCCTGGAGCTTCAGATCGTCACTTTCAACGCGCTCGGCTTCACGATGCCGAGAGAGTCCGTGCAGTCGACGCTGAACGACTTCACCTCCAACCTGACCAAGAACTACCCGTTGGGTATTCACGCGGACAGCGTGCAGGTGACCGATAGCGGCGTGGTGAGCCACTTCTCGACTCAGAACGCCAACATCCCCACCGGCAACGACAACGACCCCTGCTTCGCCAACATCTGACGCCTGGTCTTTAACCAAGCCCGTCGAGCACCGCTCGGGTGCCCGACAGGCCCAGTCTGGTGGCACCCGCATCCAGCATCGCGATCGCGTCTGCGGCCGTGCGGATGCCCCCGCTGGCCTTGACTCCCAGCCGTCCGCCGACGGTCTGGCTCATCACCGCGACCGCATGCACCGAGGCGCCGCCCGCGGGATGAAACCCGGTCGATGTCTTGACGAAGTCGGCGCCGGCGTCCTCGGCGGCGCGGCACACCTGCACCAGCGTGCGGTCGTCCGACCGCGCTAAGAGCACCGCCGACTCCACGATCACCTTGAGCACGGCCCCGGCATTGACTTTGTTCATAGCGGCACGCACGGCCTCGATATCGGACTGCACCGCATCGATGTCCGCGGCCAGTGCGGCGCCGATATCGATGACCATGTCGATCTCGCCGGCACCGCAAGCCACCGCCTGCGCGGCCTCGTGCGCCTTGACCTCCGACAAGTGCTTGCCTGACGGAAAACCCGCCACACCCGCCACCCGCACACCGCGGCCGGCTTGCACCGCGACAGGGACCATCGACGGCGAGACGCACACCGCATAGACGCCCAATTCGGCAGCCTCGGCGACGAGGGCGGCCACGTCAGCATTGGTGGCCTCGGGCTTGAGCAGCGTGTGGTCGACCAATGCCGCCAACTGCGCCCGGGTAGGTCGGCTCGCCACTAGAACGTCTCTTCTGAGCCACCGGGATTGCAGCCGGACGCAACCATTTCGGCGTCGTCGACGACCGGCCGCCACGGCTCCAGGTTCCAGCTGGTCTTGCCGGGTTCCGCCAGTTCGGCGAACTGCCAGTGGCAGATGAACTGCGCACGCATACCGGCGGTGTCGGCATCCGGTGAGAGCGCGAGCACCTCGGCCCAGGCTTCGTCGGCGAAGGCAGCGGTTTCTGGCTGCCTGGCGGCCATATGCCCGGATGCTGTCGGGAATACGCGCAGGCTGCTCAGGCCCTGCCACTGCGTCCACTCGGTGTGGTCGATAAAAGGAGGGGACACAGTGGCCGGGTTTGCCGCGCCCGAGCCAGGATCGGCCCCCGGATTGGCAAGGGCGGCCGCTGTTCCCGGTATCGGGCCCGACAGGACGACGAGCACCGCCAACGGCGCCGTCAGCAGGGCCTTCATCCCGCTAGCGAGACTTACCCTGAATTTCCAGAAGTTTGGGCCGGACATCGACCAGATACACACCGGCCGCACACGCCGCGATCGCCATGCCGAGTACGCCGAAAACGAAACTCAGGATGGACGTCAGTGCGACAGCCAGGCCGAGGATCACCAACCACACCGGCTTGGTTAGCTTGTTGGCGGCGGTATAAGCGTCGGGTCGCTGCAAGGCAGCGTGCACAAACGCGTACACCGCCGTGACCAAGACGGCGATCTGCAAGACCAACATGACGGTACCCACGAGGTGGCTCACGTCTTAAGCGTATGCGGGCACCGGCCCAAACGTCGACTCAGAGTTGCCCTGAGGACAACTCTGAGTCGAGTGTCTTGCTTGTGTCCGGCTTGTCCGGGCCTTACTTCTGGGTGACCTTCTTAGCCGAAGCCTTCTTGGCGGGAGCCTTCTTCGCAGGCGCTTTCTTCGCAGGCGACTTCTTGGCCACAGCCTTCGGCGCCGCCTCAGCCTTCTTGGGCAGCTCGATGCCGACCAGCTTGGCCGCGCGCTCACCAACCGCGCGAGTTTGCGATGCCACGGTGCCGAGCGCTTCCTGTGTCAGCTCGACAGCCTGGTCCACGTAACCTTCCGCACGCGCGGACGCGTCTTCGATGGCCGGCTGGCTGCGCAGCCGCTGCAAGGCCGCCTCGCCGCGTTCGACCAGCTCGTTGTACCGGTTGGTCGCTGCGTCCAGGTAGCCTTCGGCGGCCTTGCGCAGCTCCTCGGAGGTGAACTTCTCGCGCAGCTCGGTGAATTGCTCGGGCAGGTCCTCCTGCAGCTTGGTCAGACGAGCACGGCTCTCCTCCACCCGGCTGCGGGTGTCGGCGCGTGTCTCTTCGGCGCGGTCACGCAGGTTGGCGATCAAGTCGTTGACCGTGGCCAGGGCCAAGTCGGCCGCACCCAGGGCCGCCAGCAGTGGAGCCCGCAAGTCGTCGATGTTTGAGGTTTCCGCCATGGTTTTTCCTTTCATGGTGTGTTTGCGTTATCAGCGTTACTACGTGTCTGGTCAGGAAGCTAGGGGCAAGCGTCTCCTTTTGAACTAGGTGGCCACGGCTGCTCAGCCAGCAGCTTGACTGGAACAGTTAGGCCCCTTCCTTCTGAGTAACCTCTTCTGAGTAACCTCGACGGCCGGTGGTCTATCACTAACGTCATGACGCCGGCCAAACGGGCTAATCATTCGTCGCTGTCGGATTCGGTCGAACCCTCCTCATTCGTGGCTTCGTTTTGTTGGGTAAACGATGCGTAGATGTCGAGCAGAATCTGCTTCTGACGCTCGGTAATCGCGGTGTCGGTGATGATCGCGTCACGCACTTGACTTTTGTCGCTTGGCTCGAGAATCCCGGCCCGCACGTAGAGAACCTCGGCGGAAACCCGCAACGCCTTGGCGATCTGGTTCAGGACATCGGCGGACGGTTTACGCAATCCGCGCTCCACCTGGCTGAGATAAGGATTGCTGACACCGGACTTTTCGGCAAGTTGTCGCACGGAGACCTGTGCAAGCTCACGCTGGCTCCTGATGAAGCTGCCGATGTCAGAGGCCATGTCAGAGGCCGCGGTGGACACCTTGGCGGAGAGCTTCTCCTCCGGTGGCATTGCTTACTCCTGGGTCCGGCGGCTGGTCTTGACGGGCCCAGCGTACGGACAAGCGCTTGCTATTGCAAGCAGTTGTTAGCACTACTAGAAAACAAGCTGCGCGACCGTGAAGATCACCAGTCCGGTCAGCGCGCCTACCACGGTGCCGTTGATCCGGATAAATTGCAGGTCACGACCCACATGCAGTTCGATGCGCCGACTGGCTTCCTCGGCGTCCCAGCGCTCGATCGTCTCGGTGATAATCGCCGTGATCTCAACCCCATACTGCGAGACCAAATGCTGGGCTGCCCGCACTATCCAGTTGTCGACCTTGTCGCGCAATTCGGCGTCGTCGCGCAGCGATTCCCCGATGCGGACCACCGTATCGGTGATGCGGGTGCGCAAGGCGCTGGACGGGTCGTCGACACCGTCGAGCACCAGCCGTTTCAGCGTCTTCCACGCCGTGGCGGCGGCGTTGGCTATCTCGTCGCGCGCCATCAGCTGCTCTTTGACGGCCTCGGCGCGCGCCATGGTGGTCGGGTCGCGCTGCAAATCGTCGGCGAATTCGAACAGAAACCGGGTCGCCGAACGGCGCAATTCGTGGTCCGGGTTGCGGCGCACCTTGTCGGTGAAGTCCATCAACTCGCGGTGGATGCGGTCACCGACCAGATGGTCGATGAATCGAGGGGACCAGCTCGGCGAGTCACGCTCGACCACCCGCTGGATGACCTCTCCGGCGTTCAGCGACCACTGAAACGCCCGGTCGGTCAACAACTGGATCAGAGCCTCCTGCCGGTTCTCGGCCAACAGGGTCGCCAGGACCCGGCCCACCGGTGGACCCCACTGCGGCTCGGCGATACGGCGCACGATCATCCGATCGATGACGTGCTGGACGTCGTCGTCACGCAGGAGCTCCACGAGTACGCGCAGCACCGTCGCCGTCTCGCTCGCCACCCGCTCGGCATGTGCAGTCTCCGACAGCCACTTACCGAGCCGGCCGGGCACCTGGGCGTCCAGCAGCTTGGTTTCGACGATCGGCGGCGACAAGAAGTTCTCGCGCACGAACGTTCCCAGGCCCTCGCCAAGCTGGTCTTTCTTGCGCTTGATGATCGCGGTGTGCGGGATGGGTATGCCCAGCGGATGCCTGAACAGCGCGGTCACCGCGAACCAGTCCGCGAGAGCGCCCACCATCCCGGCCTCCGCGGCCGCGCCGACGTAACCTACCCAGACCGGTGCGGCGCCATGGGCTTGCGCCCACCGGCAGACAAGGAACACGCCGGTAGCACCGAGCAAGAAGCCCAGTGCCACTATCTTCATCCGGCGTAGTGCCACCCGCCGCTCGGCGTCGGCCTCCGGATCAGCCCCGGCGAACGATTCCGCCAAGGACCTGTGAGCCCGCCGGGCCCCGCTCAACGGTCTCATCAAGTCCAGCCCCGCGGGCGAGCCCGACGCTTCGCCTCTATCGGAGGCTCTGTGTGCCACCACTCCATCATCTATCGCCGCGGCCAATTGGTGTGACGACACTGTTGAGGAGGCTGTTGGCGCACGCGGTCCACGGCCCATCGCCCCCCACAAGCCGTAGTATCAAGGGCGTCTAGGGAATGGGAAGTCGGCGACAGTGACAGAGCAAATCTCGGCTGCGACCGTCAAGACGGATGGCCGCAAGCGCCGCTGGCACCAACATAAGGTGGAACGTCGCAACGAGCTGGTTGACGGCACGATCGACGCGATTCGCCGACACGGCCGCTTCTTGAGCATGGATGACATAGCCGCGGAGATCGGGGTCTCCAAGACGGTGCTGTATCGCTACTTCGTCGACAAGAACGACCTGACGACGGCCGTGATGATGCGGTTCGCACAGACCACGTTGATTCCCAACATGGCTGCGGCGCTGTCGTCCAACCTGGACGGCTTCGACCTGGCCCGCGAAATCATCCGGGTCTACGTCGACACCGTGGCCGACGAACCCGAGCCGTACCGGTTCGTGATGGCCAATAGTTCGGCCAGCAAGAGCAAGGTGATTGCCGACTCCGAGCGGATCATTGCCCGCATGCTCGCGGTGATGATGCGCCGCCGCATGAAACAGGCCGGGATGGACACCGGCGGAGTGGAGCCGTGGGCTTACCTGATCGTCGGTGGCGTGCAGTTGGCCACCCACTCGTGGATGTCGGACCCGCGAATGAGCCGCGACGAACTGATCGACTACCTGATCATGCTGTGCTGGAATGCACTGAAAGGGATCGTCGAGGTCGGCGGATCGCTGGAGAAGTTCCGTGCAGAGCCGCACCCGTCGCCGATCGTGCCGCCACGAGGACATGAAGACCCATCTGGGCGTTAGCGAAGCGTCGCGCCGCCACTGGCGCGTTTTGTGAATTCCACCCCTCTCGTGTGACCCGAAGAACTGTCGCGCGAGGCGACGTGGACGGCCCGAACGGCTAGCATCCAGGGGATGCATCGGGGGTAAAGCAGGGTGCGCCTTTCGGCTGCCCGCCCCGCGCCTCCGCATACAGAAAGGCTCCCTCTTTATGTCCGTGCAGCTCACGCCGCATTTTGGAAACGTACAAGCCCATTACGATCTGTCCGACGACTTCTTCCGGCTGTTCCTGGACCCCACCCAGACCTACAGCTGTGCATACTTCGAGCGCGACGACATGACGCTGGAAGAGGCGCAGATCGCCAAGATCGACCTTGCGCTGGGAAAGTTGAAACTTCGGCCGGGGATGACGCTGCTGGACATCGGCTGCGGGTGGGGCGCCACCTTGTGCCGCGCCGTCGAAAAATACGACGTCAACGTCGTGGGCCTGACGTTGTCCGAGAATCAGGCCGACCACGTTCAGCAGATGTTCGACCAGATGGACACTTCCCGCACCAGGCGGGTGCTACTGGAGGGCTGGGAGAAGTTCCACGAACCCGTCGACCGCATCGTCTCGATCGGTGCATTTGAGCATTTCGGGCGTGCACGCTACGGCCGCTTCTTCAAGATGGCCCACCAGGTACTGCCGGCCGACGGCGTGATGCTGCTGCACACCATCGCCCGCCCCACCTTCAAAGATGCCCGGGCGCGAGGCCTCACGTTGACCCACGAAATCGTTCACTTCACCCAGTTCATCTTGGCCGAGATCTTTCCCGGCGGCTGGCTGCCCACGATCCCGGTGGTTGAAGAGCACGCGACCGCGGCCGGTTTCACGGTGACCCGGATCCAGTCGCTTCAGCTGCACTACGCACGAACCCTGGACATGTGGGCCGCCGCACTCGAGGCCAACAAGGAGACGGCCCTCGCCATCCAGTCGGAGGAGGTCTACGACCGCTACATGCACTACCTGACCGGCTGCGCAAAGCTGTTCCGCGAGGGCTACACCGACATCGACCAGTTCACTTTGGAAAAGTGATCTTCCACACGTCGCTGCTTACTTCACGAGAGTGAACTGCCCCACGTTGCTGATGCCTTTTCGGAAGAAGTCTTCACAGCCAGTCAGATAGTGCATATAGCGGTCGTAGACCTCCTCCGACTGGATGGCGATGGCCTTCTCCTTGTTGGCTTCCAGATTGGCCGCCCAAATGTTGAGCGTCCGCTCGTAATGCTCGCGCAGCAGTTGCACTTTTTCGACCGAGAACCCGGCGGCCTGCGCGAACTCGAAAATGTCCTCCTGCGCCGGCAACTGTCCGCCCGGAAAAATCTCTCTGCCGATGAATCGCGCGAATCGCACATCGCTCATCGTCAGCTTGATGCCGCGCGCGGGCAACTCTTGCCAGTGATACGTCAAAATTGTGTGCAGCAGCATCCTGCCGTCATCGGGAAGGATGTTGTAAGCACGATCGAAGAACGCGGCATAACGCTCCATCTTGAACGCTTCGAAGGCGCCGATGGTGACGATCCGGTCGACTTCGTCCTCGAACTCTTCCCAACCCTGCAGCCGCACCTCGACGTTGCGCTGTGTTGGGATCGCGGCCAGTTTGGCCTTGCTGTACTCGAACTGGTTGCGACTCAGCGTGATTCCGATGACGTTGACGTCGAACTTCTCGATCGCCCGTTTCAGCGCTCCACCCCAGCCGCAACCAATGTCGAGCAATGTCATGCCCGGCTCGAGGTCCAGCTTTTTCAGCGCCAGGTCGAACTTCGCATTTTGGGCTTCTTCGAGCGTCATGTCGTCCCGCTCGAAGTATGCGCAGGTGTAACCCATTGTTGGATCTAGGAATAACGCGAAAAACTCGTCGGAAATGTCATAGATGGATTGCGACTCTTCGTAGAACGGCCTCAACGTGGTCATGGTTTGCCCGATTTACCTCTCGTTTGTTGAACGCGAGCATAGTAACCGATTCGCATGGGGCTCTCATACGCTCGCAAGCGACCATTTTGGCACAGTCACGGGGCCATCCGGCACAGCGACGTGGTTTACAGCCGCGTTAGTACGTGTAGAAGCCATGACCCGTTTTTTTGCCCAGCCGACCCGCCTCCACCATACGCAGCAACAGGGGCGGCGGACCGTACTGCGGTTCCTTGAATTCCTCGAACATCTTGTCCGCGATCAGCTTCAGGGTGTCCAGACCAACCAGATCGGACAGCCGCAGCGGGCCCATCGGATGCGATAGCCCGGCAACCACGGCCTTGTCGACATCTTCGACGGTGGCGAAGCCGGCCTCGACCATCCGGATCGCCGACAATAAGTACGGCACCAGCAGCGCGTTCACCACGAAGCCCGACCGGTCAGAGCAGCGCACCACTTGCTTGCCCAGAACCGCGCTGGCGAACTCCTCGGTGCGAGCGGCGGCGGCTTCGTCGGTAACCAGGGTGCTGACCAGCTCGACCAGCGGGAGCACCGGGACCGGGTTGAAGAAGTGCAGGCCCAGCACACGTTGTGGGTTCTTGGTGGCCGCGGCGATCTTCATGATCGGGATGCTCGAGGTGTTGGAGGCCAGCACGGCGTCGGGGTCGGTGACGACCCGGTCGAGTTCAGCAAATATCTCCGCCTTGACGGCATCGTCTTCGATAATCGCCTCGATCACCAGTTGGCGGTCGGCGAGGTCCTTCAGATCCGTGGTGAAGGTGAGCTTGCTCAGTGCGCGGTCGCGCTCCCGCTCGGTCACCTTGCCCGCGCTGACGCCGCGCTCCAATGACTTAACGATGCGGTTGCGTCCCGCCGTGATCAGGGCCTCGGTGGTCTCGAATACCGTCACGTCGACACCGGCACGGACTGAGACCTCGGCGATACCGGATCCCATTTGGCCGGCCCCGACAACTCCTACCCGCTCAATCGCTGCGTCGCTCACTGTTTTGTCTCCGGTGTCGTATCGTCGTGCGCCGCAATAGGCCCCGCCCAGGTTGGCTGGGCGGGGCCGATGCTGTCAACTTCTATCGCGAGCCGCCGGGCAGCGGCCGGCGAACACCGCGGGAGGAAGCTCAGTGGAACTGGCCCTCCTCGGTGGAACCGGCCAGAGCGGTGGTCGACGAGTTCGGGTCGACCGTGGTGGCGATGCGGTCGAAGTAGCCGGCGCCGACCTCACGCTGGTGCTTGGTCGCGGTGTAGCCACGCTCCTCGGCGGCGAACTCGCGCTCCTGCAGCTCGACGTAGGCGCTCATCTGGTTGCGGGCGTAGCCGTAGGCCAGATCGAACATCGAGTAGTTGAGCGCGTGGAAGCCGGCCAGCGTGATGAACTGGAACTTGAAGCCCATCGACGCTAGCTCCTTCTGGAACTTCGCGATCGTGGCGTCGTCGAGGTGCTTGCGCCAGTTGAACGACGGCGAGCAGTTGTAGGCCAGCATCTGGTCGGGGAACTCGGCCTTGACACCCTCGGCGAACTTGCGGGCCAGCTCCAGGTCCGGGGTACCGGTCTCCATCCAGATCAGGTCGGCGAACGGCGCGTAGGCCTTGGCGCGTGCGATGCAGGGCTCCAGGCCGTTCTTGACCCGGTAGAAGCCCTCCCGGGTGCGCTCGCCGGTGATGAACGGCCGGTCGTGCTCGTCGACGTCGGAGGTGATCAGGGTGGCCGCTTCGGCGTCCGTGCGAGCGATAACGACGGTCGGAACGCCGCAGACGTCGGCAGCCAGTCGCGCCGAGGTCAGCGTGCGGATGTGCTGCTGGGTCGGGATCAGCACTTTGCCGCCCAGGTGACCACACTTCTTCTCCGACGCCAGTTGGTCCTCCCAGTGCGTGCCCGCGACACCGGCGGCGATCATGGCCTTTTGCAGCTCGAAGACGTTGAGGGCGCCACCGAAGCCGGCCTCGCCGTCGGCGACGATCGGCGCCAGCCAGTTCTGCACCGAGGTGTCGCCCTCGATCTTGGCGATCTGGTCGGCGCGCTGCAGCGCGTTGTTGATCCGGCGGACCACCTGCGGCACCGAGTTGGCCGGGTACAGGCTCTGGTCGGGGTAGGTGTGGCCGGACAGGTTGGCGTCACCGGCGACCTGCCAGCCCGACAGGTAGATGGCCTTCAGGCCGGCGCGCACCTGCTGGACGGCCTGGTTGCCGGTCAGGGCGCCGAGCGCGTTGACCCATTCCAGGTCGTGCAGCTCTTCCCACAACACCTCGGCGCCGCGGCGGGCCAAGGTGCATTCCTCGACGACGGTGCCCTGCAGGGCGACGACGTCCTCGGCGGCGTAGGTACGGGTGACGTCCTTCCAACGCGGGTTCGTGTCCCAGTCCTGCTGGATCTGCTCGGCGCTCTTCGGGGTGCCAACGACAGACATCGGGCATGCTCCTTAACGATCTTCACTGCTGAGTTGCTGAAGGCCTCACCGGCGGTAGCTGGGGGCTCAACTTCACTGGTGTGCTAACCCGACGATGGCACAGCTTGTTGATGCAGGTCCACCCATTTCAATTGCCAATTTCAGCAACGAGATCGAGCGAATTTGCAAATGTTGCGAAGCAGCCTCTTAACTTAACCGTTTCAGAAGCTACCCGTCGGTAACGATAAAACCGCAGGTCACAGCGGTAATTGACGGTGCGGTCGAAGATGGCCGGTTCCGGCTACACAGCGAAGATCGCGACGACGGCTTTCGCCTCGTCGCCAACCGCATATGTGAGGGTCGTAACAGTGCGATCGGCCAGGTTGGGACCGAATTGCTCGGTTGAGCCGGCCGGGTGGACATGCGAAATGATCTCCAGCTTGTCGCCCAGCGCGACCGGTGCCTCGTGCTCGATCGTGATGCGCAGCCGCGGCTGTAACAACAGTTCCGGGTGCGACGCCAGGTAGTCCTCGATCACGCTCCAGTACACCGAGTTGTTCATGTGATCGAACAAATCCATGTCGGTGACTCGGACGGGGAACTCGTGGATCTCGGCCGCATCGTCACGGCTGCCCGGCTTCAAGTAGCCCTTCCACCGCAGCCGCTCAATGGAGGTGGTCTTGTGCAGACCCGCCAGGAAGTCGTCGGCGATACGCGCGGGCATCTGAGTTTCCCGGTTGATGTTGATCCAGAAAGCCTCGGATTCGATCAGGCCGCCCTTGCGTCCGTCGACGCGAACCCGCATCTCGCACCACCGGTTCGAGGTGCCCGAACACCATCTCCGCAGGCGCAGCATGTCTGGGAACTCGATCGGGCGGACCAGGTCAACCATGGTGCGGCGGACGATCCACAACGGGTGGGTCTCCTCGAAGCCCAACTCGCGCAGCTGGTCCTGACCGATGTCCTGGATATGCCGGGCAGCCGCGTCCAACCGCAGCCGGCCGGTGCGTTCGATGTCACCCACGCGCAGCGGCCACTCCCGATCGAACACATCGGGGTGGCCGTCGGGCACCGGCATCAGTTGTTTGTCCAGGCTCACGGCTTCGCTTTCCGTTATCTCCTCGTCGGTCCCCCAGGTTAACCCCGGGACTCCGGTGCGAATCATGCCAACGACGTGCGTCAAATACCAATACGACGCGATCGTATCCGGATGCAAACTCTGCGAACCGTGCCTTCGCAGGGCCAGGTACCCTCAGTGAAGTGTCCAAAACCTTCGTCGGCTCACGCGTACGCCAGCTGCGTAACGAGCGCGGGTTCAGCCAGGCCGCGCTCGCCCAGATGCTGGAGATCTCGCCGAGCTATCTCAACCAGATCGAGCACGACGTCCGCCCACTGACGGTGGCTGTGCTGCTCCGGATAACCGAGGTGTTCGGGGTGGACGCGACGTTCTTCGCCTCTCGAGACGACACCCGGCTGGTCGCCGAGCTGCGCGAGGTGACGATGGACCGAGATCTGGACATCGACGTCGACCCGACCGAAGTCGCCGAGATGGTCGGCGCTCATCCCGGCCTGGCCCGAGCGGTGGTCAACCTGCACCGGCGTTACCGGATCACCACGGCGCAGTTGGCTGCCGCCACCGAGGAGCGGTTCTCCGACGGCAGTGGCAGCGGGTCGATCACCATGCCGCACGAGGAAGTGCGCGACTACTTCTACCAACGCCAGAACTATCTACACGAGCTGGACACCGCAGCAGAAAACCTCACGATCCAGATGCGGCTGCACCACGGCGACCTGGCCCGTGAGTTGACCCGCCGGCTCACCGAGGTACACGGAGTGCACATCAACAGGCGGATCGATCTCGGTGACACCGTGCTGCACCGCTACGATCCCACGACCAAGACGCTGGAAATCAGCAATCACCTCTCGCTGGGCCAGCAAGTATTCAAGATGGCCGCCGAATTGGCCTACCTCGAGTTCGGCGGCCTGATCGACAGGTTGGTCGAGGAGGGAAAGTTCACCAGCGACGAGTCGCACAGGCTGGCCCGGCTGGGGCTGGCCAATTACTTCGCCGCGGCTGCGGTGCTGCCCTACCGCCAGTTCCACGACGTCGCAGAGAATTTCCGGTACGACGTCGAGCGGTTGTCATCCTTCTACTCGGTGAGTTACGAGACCATCGCGCACCGGCTGTCGACGTTGCAACGGCCGTCGATGCGCGGCGTGCCGTTCTCGTTCATCCGGGTAGACCGTGCCGGCAACATGTCAAAACGCCAGTCCGCCACTGGTTTTCACTTCTCCTCCAGTGGAGGTACCTGTCCGTTGTGGAACGTCTACGAAACGTTCGCCCATCCGGGCAAGATCCTGGTTCAGATCGCGCAGATGCCGGACGGCCGCAACTACATGTGGGTGGCCCGCACCGTGGAGCGTCGCGCCGCGCGGTATGGTCAGCCGGGTAAAACCTTCGCGATCGGGCTGGGCTGCGAGCTTCGCCACGCTCACCGGCTCGTCTACTCGGAAGGACTCGACTTGTCGGGCGATATCGCCACACCGATCGGCGCGGGCTGTCGCGTCTGCGAACGCGACAACTGCCCACAGCGGGCGTTCCCGGCGTTGGGGCGCGCACTCGACCTCGACGAGCATCGCAGCACCGTGTCCCCGTACCTGGTGAAACAACCGTGAGCACGCAAAACGGCCAAGGCGGTCAAGGCGGTCAAGTCGCCCGCATCCCGCCCGGCCGGTTACGTCAGCTGGGACCGATCAACTGGGTGCTGGCAAAGCTGGGCGCGCGCGCGGTCCGGGCGCCGGAGATGCATCTGTTCACGACGCTGGGTTATCGCCAGTCGCTGTTCTGGGCTTGGCTGATCTATGGCGCCCGACTGCTGCGGGGACGGCTGCCTCGCGCCGATACCGAGTTGGTGATCCTGCGTGTCGCGCATTTGCGCTCCTGCGAATACGAACTGCAGCACCATCGCCGTCTGGCGCGTGGCGCGGGGTTGGACGCACACACCCAGGCCACGATTTTCGCGTGGCCGGAGGTTCCGGTGGGCGAGGGACCCCGAAAGGTGCTAAGCGCACGGCAAGAGGCGCTGCTGCAGGCGACGGACGAACTGATCAAGGACCGGTCGATCACCGCCGCTACCTGGCAGCAGCTGGCAAGTCACCTCAACATGCAGCGGCTGATCGAATTCTGCATGCTCGCAACGCAATACGACGGCCTCGCCGCGACGATAACCGCCCTGCAGATTCCGTTGGACAACCCGGCCGGCTACAGGTAGAGGTTCGCCAGTACGGCCAGGGTCAGCACCACGGGAAGTACCGGCAGGCCGAAGGCGAAAGCGGTCCACAAGTATTTGAGGCGTCGGCGTTGCCACCAGCACCACACCCCGGCGCAGGCCGCCAGCACAACCGACAGCAGCAATACAGTCACACTCCACACGCTCACCGTCGTCAGGTCATCGCCGATCGATATGGCTACCAACCACAGGACATAACCGGTGGCCAAACCGCCGATGGCACCCACAGCGGTCTCGGTGCGAATCATCGGTGTGCTCAGAAGTTGATCATGTGGCCGGTCAAGCCGTGGAAGCACTCCTGCAGCGCCTCGGACATGGTCGGGTGGGTGTGCACGTTGCGAGACAGCTCGTTTGCAGTCAGATCCCATTTCTGCGCCAGTGTCAGCTCGGGCAGCAGCTCGGACACGTCATGGCCGATCAGGTGCCCGCCCAGCAGTTCCCCGTGCTGGGCGTCGGCGACCAGCTTGACGAACCCGCTGGGGTCGCCCAGGCCGTGCGCTTTGCCGTTGGCGGTGAACGGGAACTTGGCCACCACGACGTCGTAGCCTTCGTCGCGGGCCTGCTGCTCGGTGAGCCCGAAGCTGGCGACCTGGGGCTGGCAGAACGTTGCACGCGGCAGCATGCGGCAGTCACCAAGCGCCAAAGTCTCTGCACCGGCGATGGTTTCCGCTGCCACCACCCCCATGGCCTCTGCGACGTGGGCCAACATCAGGAAGCAGGTGACATCGCCGATGGCGTAAATGTGCGGCACGCTCGTCCGCATGTACTCGTTGATGCCGATGCCCCCGCGTTCATTGAGAGCGACGCCGGCCTTCTCCAGTCCGTAGCCCTCGACGTTGGGTGCAAACCCGATGGCCTGCAACACCTTTGCGGCCTTGAGCTCTTGCGCCTGACCGTCCTTGCTGACGGCCACGGTAACTTCAGAGCCATTGTCGGAAATGGACTCGACCTTGGTTCCGGTAAGGATCTTGACGCCCAGCTTCTTAAACTGTTTCTCGATCTCCTTGGACACCTCGGCGTCCTCGTTGGGCAGCGCGCGCGGCAAGAACTCCACGATGGTCACGTCGACACCGTAGTTCTTCAGCACGTAGCCGAACTCCATGCCGATCGCCCCGGCTCCGGCGATGATGATCGATTCCGGCAACTCCCGGGACAGGATCTGTTCTTCGTAGGTGACCACGTTGGACGACAGCGACGTTCCGGGAACCAGCCGAGTGCTACTGCCGGTGGCGATGATGGCGTTGTCGAAGGTGAGCGTGTCGGTGCCACCGTCGTTGAGATCGACCGACAACGTGTTGGCGTCGGTGAATCTGCCGTATCCGTGAATCTCGGTGATCTTGTTCTTCTTCATCAGGTAGTGCACGCCGGCGACGCGGCCCTCGGCCACCGTGCGGCTGCGGTCGTAGGCGACCCCGTAATCAAAGGTCGCCTCTCCGCTCATACCAAAGGTCTTGGCCTCTTTGGTGAAGATGTGCACGAGGTCGGCGTTGCGCAGCAGCGCCTTGGACGGGATGCAACCGACGTTGAGGCAGACTCCGCCCCAGTACTTCGGTTCCACGATTGCGGTGTTCAGGCCTAGCTGCGCGGCACGAATAGCTGCGACATATCCGCCGGGACCGGCTCCGAGGACGACGACGTCATAGTGAGTCACGGCCCCTACCCTAGTGGCCGGCCGGGCGAGGCGTTAATACGGAATGACGCCGACGAGACAGTGGCCGACCCGCGCGCAGTAGTAGTAGCCGTACAGGGGCGCCGCGGCGGCGACCGAGGCGAACGGCCCAGACATCACCGCGAGCGATAGCGCCGAGACTAGCGGCCTGCCCTGCACCATCGCCAGCATTACGCCGGCTACGGCGCACGCCACGACATAGACCAGGACCACGAACACCGCCGGCGTCTTATCGATCGTGTGGTACCACCAATAGAACAGACTCAGCCCGACCTCGGCCGCCACGATCCACACGCCGAGGATCACCAGAACTAACTTCCACCACTTCAAGTAGAGGTAGCGACCGGGAACGGTGACCGAGTGCACCGGGGCGCCAGCAGATGGGATCGCTGAGTCCTCGTCCGCGGCCGGCGCGGACGTCTCCGGCTCTTGCTCAGCGTCCGAGGGGGATTCGGACACCTGCGCCACGGGCTGCGAGCCGGTGTCCTCAGAATCCGAGAAATCCGGGACCCATGAGTGGGTACCGGTGTCCTCAGAATCCGAGAAATCCGGCACGAACGGCTCAGTCCCCGGGTTCGACGCGCGCTCCTCGTCAGCCACCGGACGCCACCCGGAGAGCGACGAGCACACCGAACCAACCTGGCGCCAACGCCAGGACGAACGCGCCGAGCATCGTGACCCATCGACGTCCGGAGAACAGGATCGTCAATAGCCCGGTCACACTGGGAATCCCGACCACCAGCGCGATGGCGATGTCCGGGCGGATCCTCGCGTGGACCACCTCGCTGAACGCCACCCCCGCCAACAACCCGACCGCACCCCCGATCAGCATGGCGCTGGCCAGGAGCCAGGGACGCGGAAGGGGTATCACGGTGACGACCTTACTGCGGTCATCGAGTCCCAGGCCTGCACGTTCCCGGCGCGGCTCACTCGGCGGATCCGTTCTCCAGAGCCACCACCTGACCGCGTACCGACGGGCGTTCGCCACGCTCGTAATCGGCGCCGGTGATGACCGGAGTGGCGGCCAGCTTGGCCTGTTCGTCGTCGGTGAAGACCCGGCCGCGGCTGAGGAAACGCATGCCCTCCGGGGCCTCCAGGCTGAACCCGCCGCCGCGGCCGGGCACCACGTCGATGACCAGCTGGGTGTGCTTCCACACCTGGTACTGCGGGCCCGAAATCCACACCGGCACGCCCTCGACGTCCACGTCCAAGATGCCCAGCAGCACGTCGCGGTCACCCACGAGGAAATCGCCGCTCGGGTAGCACATCGGCGACGACCCGTCGCAGCAGCCGCCGGACTGGTGGAACATCACCGGGCCATGACGCTCCTGCAGTCGCGCCAGCAGTTCGGCGGCCGGGGCCGTGATGACCACCCCCGCTACGGGGTCCGGGACCATCAGAAGAAGCCGAGCGCCTTGTCGGAGTAGGACACCAGCATGTTTTTGGTCTGCTGGTAATGCTCGAGCGCCATCTTGTGGCACTCACGACCGAAACCGGACAGCTTGTATCCGCCGAACGCCGCGTGCGGCGGATACACGTGGTAGCAGTTCACCCATACCCGGCCCGCTTGGATGTCGCGACCGGCCCGGTAGGCGGTGTTGCCGTCGCGGCTCCACACACCGGCGCCCAGACCGTAGAGGGTGTCGTTGGCAATTGAGATCGCGTCGCCGTAATCGGAGAACGACGTCACCGCCACCACCGGGCCGAAGATCTCCTCCTGGAAGATCCGCATCGTGTTGTTGCCGGAAAAGATCGTCGGCTGCATGTAGTAGCCGCCGGACAGGTCACCGCCCAGCTCGGCACGCTCGCCGCCGGTGATGACCTTGGCGCCCTCCTCCTTGCCGATCTCGATGTAGGACAACACCTTTTCCAGCTGGTCATTGGATGCCTGCGAACCCAGCATCGTCTCGGTGTCCAGCGGATCGCCCTGCCGGACCGCCTTGGTGCGGATCGCGGCCAGCTCGAGGAATTCGTCGTAGATATCGGACTGGATCAGGCTGCGCGACGGGCAGGTGCACACCTCGCCCTGGTTGAGGGCGAACATTGTGAAGCCCTCGAGCGCCTTGTCCTGGAAGTCGTCACCCTTGGCCATCACGTCGGAGAAGAAGATGTTGGGACTCTTGCCGCCGAGTTCCAGGGTGACCGGAATCAGGTTCTGGGATGCGTATTGCATGATCAGTCGCCCGGTGGTGGTTTCACCGGTGAACGCGACCTTGGCGATCCGGTTGCTCGACGCCAGCGGCTTGCCGGCCTCGGCGCCGAACCCGTTGACGACGTTGACCACCCCTGCCGGTACCAGATCGCCGATCAGCGACATCAGGTAGAGGACTGAGGCCGGTGTCTGCTCGGCGGGTTTGAGGACCACCGCGTTGCCGGCCGCCAGCGCCGGCGCCATTTTCCACGCCGCCATCAGGATCGGGAAGTTCCACGGAATGATCTGCCCTACCACTCCGAGCGGCTCATGAAAGTGGTAGGCGACGGTGTCCTCGTCGATCTGCGACAACGAACCCTCCTGCGCGCGGATCGCCCCGGCGAAGTAGCGGAAATGGTCGGCCGCCAGGGGGATGTCGGCGCCCAGCGCCTCGCGGATCGGTTTGCCGTTCTCCCACACTTCGGCCAGCGCCAGCGCTGCGGTGTTTTCCTCGATCCGGTCGGCGATCTTGTTCAGGATCGCCGCCCGCTCGGCGGGCGCGGTCTTGCCCCAGGCCGGCGCCGCCGCATGAGCGGCGTCGAGCGCCTTGTCGACATCGGCCTCGTCGGACCGTGCCACTTCGCAGAATGTCTGGCCGGTCACCGGTGTCGGGTTCTCGAAATAGCGGCCCCGCACCGGTGGAACCCATTGCCCCCCGATGAA
Organism: uncultured Actinomycetota bacterium; assembly: GCA_963784665.1. Taxonomy (GTDB): domain Bacteria; phylum Actinomycetota; class Actinomycetes; order Mycobacteriales; family Mycobacteriaceae; genus Mycobacterium. The sequence continues at coordinate 76,704 of CAWASA010000004.1, read as the reverse complement.
GTTCCCGTAGCGGGATTCATACGACATCAACGCCCCGGCAGAACCTGGACGTGCGAAAACAGTCATCTTCTCGGCTCCTCGTTCTCATGTGTAATACACCTCACACTACCGCCGGGGACACAATGGCATCCATGACGTCGCAAGCCGCTGCTAGCTCCGAAGACGGTCCCGACCCCTACCTGTGGCTCGAGGAAGTCACCGCTGACGAGGCGCTGGATTGGGTGCGGGCGCGTAACGAACCGACACTGGCGGAATTCTGCGACGGACAGTTCGAGCGGATGCGTACCGAGGCGCTCGAGGTCCTCGATACCGATGCCCGCATCCCCTATGTGGTCCGTCGCGGCGAGTACCTCTATAACTTCTGGCGCGATGCCGCCAACCCGCGCGGGCTGTGGCGACGCACCACGCTGGACGGTTACCGCACCGACTCCCCTGCGTGGGACGTCCTCATCGATATAGACGCGCTGGGTCGAGCCGACAACGAAAAATGGGTCTGGGCGGGCGCCGGCGTCATCGAGCCCGAATACACGCGTGCACTGATCGGACTATCCAGGGGTGGCTCGGACGCGTCCATTGTGCGTGAATTCGACATGCTCACACGCGAATTCGTCGCTGACGGGTTCGAGCTGCCGGAGGCCAAGTCGCAGATCGCCTGGGCCGAACCGGATACCGTCCTGGTCGGCACCGACTTCGGCGCCGACTCGCTCACCGAATCCGGTTACCCGCGAGTGATCAAGCGGTGGCTCCGGGGCACATCATTGACCGACGCGGACACCGTCTTCGAGGGCGCCCGCTCCGACGTCCGCGTCTCTGCATCCGTGGATCGGACACCCGGCTTCGAGCGCACCATGCTCGGGCGCGCCCTCGACTTCTGGAACGACGAGATCTACGAACTGCGCGGCTCCGAGCTGATCCGCATTGACGCGCCCACCGACGCCAGCGTGTCGATACACCGCGAGTGGCTCTTGATCGAACTGCGCACCGACTGGTTCTTGGGCACCACAACATACACCGCGGGCTCGCTGCTGGCCGCTGACTACGACGAATTCCTTGCCGGCACAGCAGAATTGCGGGTGGTTTTCGAGCCCGACGAGCACACCGCGTTGTATCACTACGCCTGGACCAAAGACCGCCTGTTGATCGTCACGCTGGCCGACGTGGCCAGCTGCGTCGAAATCGCCACGCCAGGCAGCTGGCAGCGCGAGGCGGTGTCGGGTATCCCGGACGCCACCAACACCGTCGTCGCTGCCGCCGACGACACCGGCGATGAGTTCTTCCTCGACTCCAGCGGATTCGTCACGCCTTCGCGCCTCATGCGCAGTACCGGCGATGGCCAACTCGAGCAGATCAAGTCCGCCCCGGCGTTCTTCGACGCCGAAAAGTTCTCGGTGGCACAGTACTTCGTAGCCTCGGAGGATGGCGCGTCGATCCCTTACTTTGTCGTACGGCGCAACGGCCGCGACGGCTCCGGCGGTCCCGGCCCCACACTGCTGAGCGGATACGGCGGATTTGAGACGTCGAGAACGCCCGGATACGACGGCGTGCTGGGCCGACTGTGGCTGGCCCGCGGAGGCACCTACGCGGTGGCCAACATCCGCGGCGGCGGCGAGTACGGACCCGGCTGGCACACGCAGGCGATGCGCGAGGGCCGGCACAAGGTGGCCGAGGACTTCGCCGCGGTGGCAACCGATTTGGTGGACCGCGGCATTACGACTGTCGAGCAGCTCGGCGCGCGGGGTGGCAGCAACGGAGGGCTGCTGATGGGCATCATGCTGACCAAGTACCCGGAGAAGTTCGGCGCGCTGGTCTGCGACGTGCCGCTGCTGGACATGAAGCGTTACCACCTGTTACTGGCCGGCGCCTCGTGGATGGCCGAGTACGGCGACCCGGACAACCCCGACGATTGGGAATTCATCTCCGAATACTCGCCCTACCAGAACATTTCGGCGGCGCGGCATTATCCGCCGCTGCTGATGACCACGTCCACCCGCGACGACCGGGTGCACCCCGGCCATGCCCGCAAGATGACGGCGGCGTTAGAGGCCGCGGGCCAGAGGGTCTGGTACTACGAGAACATCGAGGGAGGACACGCCGGGGCAGCCGACAACGAGCAGCTGGCCTTCAAGTCCGCGCTCAGTTACTCCTTCCTGTGGCGGAAGCTGACTTAAGGGTTTTGGCGTTATGGACCACGGAGTTCGAGTGGGTCGGAAGTTGACGCGCACTTGCTGAATTTCCTGGCGGGTGTGTGACCGGCATAAAGTCATCGATGTGTCAGCGACCGAACGTATCGAACTCACCTTGTTGGCGACCGGATTGATTTTCATCGCGGCCGGAGCCACGCAAGCCCGCTTCCGCTACATTGCCGACCGCCGTGCGGGCCGGCGGTTCTACTGGACAACGTCGATCATCGGCATCATCAGTTTTGCGTTCGGGGTAGGCAAGCTCTGGCCGAACGCCGTCCTTGCGGCGTCGGTCTTCGCCGCCATCGTGGTCGGGTCGGCCTACCTGACGACGCCGTATCTCAAGATCGGCGACCGGATCTACGCGTCGACGCCGGAAAACCGCCAGCCCGATCCGTAGTCCTGCTGGGCACCCTAGACACCGGGGCGCCGACCGACTTCGCTTGGGCTATGAAAACATCCGAGCCGACACCCGACTTCGAGACATTGCTGTACAGGACGGCCGGCGCGGTTGCCACCATCACGTTGAACCGTCCGGAGCAGCTCAACACCATCGTGCCGCCCATGCCCGACGAGGTCGCGGCCGCCATCGGGCTGGCCGAGCGCGACCAGGACATCAAGGTCATCGTGCTGCGCGGCGCCGGCCGCGCCTTCTCCGGCGGCTACGACTTCGGCGGCGGCTTCCAGCAGTGGGGCGACGGCATGATGACCAGCGGGCAATGGGATCCCGGGAAGGATTTCACCAACATGGTCGCCGCCCGCGAGACCGCGCCGCATCAGAAGTTCATGGCCATCTGGCGGGCCTCCAAACCGGTGATCGCCCAAGTGCACGGCTGGTGTGTGGGCGGAGCCAGTGACTACGCGCTGTGCGCCGACATCGTGATTGCCAGCGATGACGCTGTGATCGGGACCCCCTACAGCAGGATGTGGGGGGCGTATCTGACCGGGATGTGGCTCTACCGGCTGAGCCTGGCCAAGGTCAAGTGGCACTCGCTGACCGGCCGACCGCTGACCGGCGCCCAGGCCGCCGAAATCGAGCTGATCAACGAGGCGGTGCCGTTCGAGCGGCTCGAAGCTCGGGTTGCCGAGATCGCCGCCGAGCTGGCACGCATCCCGTTGTCGCAGCTGCAGGCGCAGAAGCTGATCGTCAACCAGGCCTACGAGAACATGGGCTTGGCATCCACCCAGCTGCTGGGCGGCATCCTCGACGGCCTGATGCGCAACACCCCTGACGCTCTCGACTTCATCAAGACCGCCGAAACGCAGGGCGTGCGGGCGGCGGTCGAGCGCCGCGACGGTGCATTCGGCGACTACAGCCAGGCTCCGCCCGAGCTGCGGCCTGATCCGACCCACGTCATCGTGCCTGATCCCGATGGATAGTGAGCGGGACTAGGAACCTGGAAAACTGACCGCCGAAGGCTAAAAAGTGCTACGGTGACAACCATGTCTCGGCTGAACACTGGCCTGCGCGCAGGCGCCGCCTTTCTCGCCCTCGGCATCGCTGCCGCGGTCTTCCCCAAGACCGCCGTGGCCGATTCCACGGAGGACTTTCCCATCCCCCGCAGGCAGATCAACACCACGTGCGACGCCGAACAGTATTTGGCGGCCGTCAGGGACACCAGCCCGGTGTACTACCAGCGGTACATGATCGACTTCAACAACCACCCGGCCTACCAGCAGGCGACGATCGACAAGGCGCACTGGTTCTATTCGTTGTCCCCGGCTGGGCGCAGGGATTACTCCGAGAACTTCTACAACGGCGATCCGCTGACGCACGCATGGGTCAACCACATGAAGATCTTCTTCAACAACAAGGGCGTCGTCGCCAAGGCCACCGACGTGTGCAACCAATACCCGCCCGGCGACATGTCGGTGTGGAACTGGAGCTAGCCGCGTCCTAGTCGCGATTGCCGTCAGGACTGGCCGCGCCTCAGTAATGAGGCGAAGCCGCCGGGAAACGATCGGTGTTCGCCGACTGCGACTGATCCTCCCTGGGCAGTAGCAGGGCACGAACCGCCGGCCGAGGTCCGTAGGGCCGAAGCATCTGACTGGCGGGACGAGTGCGTACTTGTTGCGGCCACCAGAACCAGCGGCCCAGCAGCGCAGCGACTGACGGCATCATGAACGAGCGCACAATCAACGTGTCGAACAAAAGGCCCAGACCGATGGTGGTACCGACCTGACCGACGACCTTCAAATCGCTGAATATGAATGACGCCATGGTGGCGGCGAACACCAGGCCCGCAGACGTCACCACCGCGCCGGTGCCGGCCATCGAGCGGATGATTCCGGTCTTCAATCCGGCATGGATTTCCTCTTTGAAACGGGAAACCAGCAGCAGGTTGTAGTCGGATCCCACGGCCAACATCAAGATGATGGACATTGCCAGCACCATCCAGTGCAGCTTGAACCCGATGATGTCCTGCCAGAGAAGCACGGACAGTCCGAAGGAAGCACCCAACGAAAGCAGCACCGTGCCCACGATGGTGATCGCGGCAACCAGGCTTCGCGTGATGATCAGCATGATGATCAGAATCAGGCTGGCAGCAGCTATTCCCGCGATCATGAGGTCGTACTTGGACCCGTCGCGCATGTCCTTGTAGACCGCAGCGGTGCCGGCAAGGTAGATCTTGGCGCCCTCCAATGGAGTCCCTTTGATCGCTTCCTTTGCCGCGTTCTTTATCGGATCGACGTGTGAAATGCCTTCGGGGGAGGCCGGGTCTCCGTCATGGGAGATGATGAAGCGGGCCGCGTGACCGTCGGCCGACAGGAACATCTTCAGACCCCGCTTGAAATCGGGGTTGTCGAAGACCTCCGGCGGTATGTAGAACGAGTCGTCGTTCTTGGCCGCATCAAAGGCCTGACCCATGGCGGTCGAGTTCTGGCTCATCACGTCCATCTGGTCATACAGCGACGACATCGAGCTGTGCATGGTCAGCATCATCGTCTTCATGGTCGTCATGGTCGCGATCATCGGCGGCATCTGCGCCAGCATCTGCGGCATCAACCTGTCCAGCTGAGATATGTCGCCCGCAAGATACGTGAACTTTTCGGTAATCTGATCCAGACCGTCAAGCGCATCGAAGATCGATCGCAGCGACCAGCAGATGGGGATGTCGAAGCAGTGCCTCTCCCAGTAGAAGTAGCTGCGGATCGGCCGCCAGAAATCATCGAAATTGGCGATGTTGTCGCGCAATGTGCTTGTGACGTCCAACATTTCATGCGTGAGGCCGTCCATGTGGTGCGTGACAGCGGCCATCTGCGACGTGATGTTGTACATGCGCTGCATCGTGTCGATGGACTGCTGCATCGCGTCGGCCTGTTTGAGCATGTCGTTCATGCGTTGATGCATGTACTGCTGGTTCTCGACCTGCGTCGTGTTCTGCATGCTGATCTGGAACGGGATCGACGTGTGCTCGATCGGCGTTCCCAATGGTCTTGTTATTGCCTGGACGCGCGCAATACCCGGAATGTGGAAGACGCCCCTGGCGATCCTATCCAACACCAACATGCCCGCCGGATTGCGCATATCGTGATCGGTCTCGATCATCAACAATTCCGGATTCATCCGGGCCGCGGGGAAATGCCGTTCGGCGGCGGCGTATCCGATGTTTGCCGGGGTGTCCGGGGGCAGATACAGCCGGTTGTCGTAATTTGTTTGATAACCGGGCAGGGCGAGTAGACCGATGAGAGCGATCGCGACTGAGACCGCGAGAACTGGCCCAGGCCAGCGGACGATGGCGGTGCCCACCCGTCGCCATCCCCGGGTCCTCATCTTGCGCTTGGGATCGAACAGTTTGAAGAAACTGCCGACGGTCAGCACGGCCGGGCCCAGGGTGAGCGCGGCGCAAACGGCGACAAGCATCCCTATGGCGCACGGCGTGCCCAGCGACTGGAAATAGGGAAGCCGGGTAAAGCTGAGGCAATACATCGCACCGGCAATGGTCAGGCCAGAGCCCAGAACAACGTGCGCGGTTCCGTGGAACATGGTGTAGAAGGCCTTTTCCCGGTCCTCGCCGAGCGACCGCGCCTCTTGATATCGCCCGAGAATAAAGATCGCATAGTCCGTTCCGGCCGCGATGGCCAGCAACACCAGCATGTTAACCGCGAAGGTCGACAGTCCGATGACGTTGTTAATGGCCAGGAAAGCGACAACTTGCCGGGCCGCAAACAGCTCAATCAACACCATCAGCAGGGTGATGAACACGGTGACAATCGAGCGGTATACCCATAGCAGCATCGTGATGATCACCACGAAGGTGATCATGGTTACTTTTTGGACGCTTTTGTCTCCAGCCGAGGATTGATCGGCAGTCAACGCCGCCGCGCCCGTTACGTAGGCCTTCACCCCTGGCGGCGACGGCATACCGTCCACGATCTTGCGGACCGCCGCGACGGACTCACTGGCCAGGGTCTCGCCCTGGTTACCGGCGAGATAGACCTGGACATAGGCGGCCTTGCCGTCCGAACTTTGCGAACCGGCGGCCGTCAGCGGATCCCCCCAGAAGTCCTGGACGTGCTGGACGTGTTTTTTGTCGGCTTCGAGCTTGTGCACGATCTGGTCGTAGAAGTGGTGGGCGTCGTCGCCCAGCGGTTTATCGCCCTCCAGCACGATCATGACCGCGCTGTCGCTATTGAATTCGTTGAACACCTTGCCGACGCGCTTCATCGCCTGCATCGACGGCGCGTCGTTGGGGCTCATCGACACCTGATGTTGCTTAGCCACCTTGTCCAGTGCCGGGACGAAGACGCTGAGGACGACAACAAGTCCTAGCCAGAACAGAACGATCGGCACCGCGAGCCGGTGGACCGACCGCGCGAAGATCGGCATGTGTGGGAGTCCTGCGGCCTGGTTGTCAGTCATGCCGACTTCACTATGCAGAAGGTTTGAGCGTTCACTCCGTTCGCCGACCTTTCGTCTTTGACCACGTCGTTGACGATGATCCGACAGCCGATTTGGTCGCTATCGGCCTGCGCCACAATGTTGACGCTGACCGACGGAAGCGTCGTGACGACCGAGAGCGTCCACGGCAGCGGCACATTGCTGGCTCGCTGAGGCTGGGCATTGATGTCCAGATAATTGATGTTGGCCACCGTCCCGGGCGGGCCATAAACCTCATAGACCACGTGTTTGGGATTGAACGGCTTGATGTCATCGGAGATGCCGCTGGTAATCGGGCGGTTGTCGTGGGCGCCGAAGATGCCGCGAAGCCGATGCACGCAGAACCCCGCGACTGCGACCACGAGGACGATGACCAGGACGATCCAGAGTTTCTTCGCCGCGGCGGCGACAGGGATCCTCCCCATCCGATCACCTTTCGCCACCCGGGCGCCCCTGCGCCCGTTCGACGGGCTCGGCCGCGACTTGGCCTGTGGCGGAACGCCAGTTTCGGCCGAAGGGTGCGCGGTCTGGCCCGGTCCCGAGCGCTCGGAAAGCTGGGCGTCGTTTTCACCGGTTGCAGTTCGCCAAGCCACAGCGCTCTGGTCTCCTTTCCTGTTCATGACGATCCAGAGATGAGGCCGACGCCCGTAGCAGTCAGCAGGCGGGTAAGGGCGGATGCGAAGTCCAGATTCCATTCGGGCGGAACAACTTCCGGCTCCTCGGCATAGGCGTCGGTGAGCCGCTCCGGGGGGTTGGCGATCTGCCATAGGGTGGCCGCCAGCGAGTACGCGGCCAACAACATATCGAGGGCACCCGAACGCCCGAGCGCCGGCAACGCGCTCTCGATTGCATCAGCGAGCGAGAGCGTGGCGGCGGTGCTGATCCGCTTGACCTCGACAACCCTTTCCACGTCCACCTCGTGCTCAAGGTGGAGGTGCAGGTTGGCCAGCAGGTCGCAAAACAGCGGGTCATCGGCCAGCGCGTTGGCCAGCGTCTCGGCGATTTGCGATGGCGACTTCGGACCGGGCTCGGCCAGCTTGTCGGACACGGTGGTCGACCACCGCACCCACCCTTCGGCGGAGAGGTGCAGCAGGACTTCCTTATGCGAGGTGAAGTAGCGGCGCACCGCGGAATAGTGAATGCCGGCGCGACTGGCGACAGCGGTCAAGGTGACCGACGCAACGCCTGTCTCCAGAGCCAGTGAGCGCGCGGCTTCCACGAGAGCCTCCGCACGTTGGCGCTTTTTTTCCTCCGTGCGGGCGCGCTGGAAGGTCAGTTGCGCCACCGCCCGAGGATAACGCACATTGTGTGATTTGTATAACGCACGCCGTATGATTTGTGACGCGTCACAGCGGCACTCTCCCGACCCAGGTAATGGTGGAGCCATGATCTACTTGTGTTGCCCACCTGGCCCTTCCGAATAGCAGCTATGCACACAGTCGCGCTGATCGGATTCCTCGGCGGCCTGATCACCGGGATCTCGCCGTGCATCCTGCCGGTGCTTCCGGTGATCTTCTTTTCCGGTGTCAACAGCAGCTCGGCAGCCCGACCGTATCTGGTGATCGCGGGCCTGGTCTGCAGCTTCAGCGTGGTGACCCTGGCCGGCTCTGCCCTGCTGTCGGCGCTGCATCTACCGCAGGACGCGATCCGTTGGGCCGCCCTGGTGGCGCTGACCCTCATTGGCCTCGGATTGATTTTCCCGCCGCTGCAGCATCTGATCGAACGGCCGTTTGCCCGCATCCCGCAGCGTCAAATAGGCACCACCAGAAGTAGTTTCGGGCTCGGATTGACATTGGGCGCGCTGTATGTGCCGTGCGCGGGACCAGTGCTGGCCGCCATCGTGGTCGCCGGCGGTACCGCGTCCATCGGCTTGGCGACCCTCGTCCTGACCGCGACGTTCGCGATCGGTACGGCATTGCCGCTGCTGGTTTTCGCGCTCGCCGGGCGAGGGGTCACCGAACGCGTCGCTGCATTCCGCCGTCGGCAGCGCGCGATTCAGATTGCCGGCGGAATCACGATGATCGTGCTGGCTGTGGCACTGGTGTTCAACCTGCCCGCGATGCTGCAACGCGGCGTTCCCGACTACACCCTGGCAATGCAGAAAGGCATCGGGGCCAACGAAATCCGGCAGAAGCTGAACTTGCGCGGCCCGAGCGCTGGCACAGTAAACGGCCAACTCACCGACTGCACCGACGGCGCTGACCGACTCCAACAGTGTGGGCCGGCGCCCGCCCTTAACGGAATCACCCAGTGGCTCAACACCGCGGGCGGCGCACCGATCGACCTGGCGTCGCTGCGTGGCAAGGTCGTCTTGATCGACTTCTGGGCGTACTCCTGCATCAACTGCCAACGCGCCATCCCGCACGTAGTCGAGTGGTACAGCCGGTATCACGACGACGGCTTCGTCGTCATCGGGGTGCACACGCCCGAGTACGCCTTCGAACGTGTCGCCGGCAATGTGGCCAATGGCGCCGCCGCGTTGCACATCACCTACCCCATCGCGCTGGACAACGACTACACGACGTGGAACAACTACCAGAACCTGTATTGGCCGGCCGAATACCTGATCGACGCGAACGGAGTTGTCCGGCACACGAAGTTCGGCGAAGCCGACTACGACAGCACCGAAAAGCTGATCCGCGAACTTCTGGTGGACGCTGATCCGAACATAAGACTTCCGGCGCCAACGCATTCGGTTGACACCACTCCGCACAGCAAGCTCACGCCCGAGACCTACCTGGGTGTCGACAAGACCGGAAACTACGGCGGCGAAGGCGAATACAAGCCCGGCACTGCCACGTTCAGCTATCCGGCGAAATTGGCCGACGACAGATTCGCCTTGCGCGGCCAGTGGAAGCTGGACGACCAGGGTGCCACCGCCGAGAGTGACGATGCCGCCATCCGGCTGAACTACACCGCCAAAGATGTCTACGCCGTCGTCGGTGGCACCGGCACCATCACCGTGACCCGGGGCGCGAAGGCGTCCACGACCGCGATCGGCGGGCCACCCACTCTGCATCAGATCGTGGCCCCCAGAAACCAGGATGACAGCGCGCAGCGCGATCAGCTGGACATGACGGTCAGCCCGGGATTGCAGGTCTTCTCATTCACATTCGGCTAACCACCCGTCCGGCCAGATCGCGCTAGGAGACTGCCCACTATCGCCACGATGACGCCGAATCCCACTAACGCAGCGCCGGCGAGCAACGTCAGGTTGAGCCATTGGTGCAGACCGGCTTCGGCGTGGCCGACCATCGCCTCGGCGATGCTGCGGATATCGCCGGTGGTGCGGTTGAGCGCATCGTTGATGTAGCGGCCGCCGATCTCGATGCCCGCCCATCCACCCGCGCCGACGAGCAGCGCAGAGACCCCGAGGGCGGTCAACGCCTTGCCACGGCGGCGCGCCGCGAGCAGCGTCAGCACGGCGCACAAACCGCTGAGGGCCGCCGCACCGATACTCACCCACGGGCCCCAGGTGGACAGTCGGCTCAGCTGGCCCTGCCGCACCGGCCCGGACATCGAAGGCGCCGACACCGTAAGCGGAACCGTCAGATCCGCAGGCACTTTCACGTTGTAGCTGCTCAACAACCGCTGCAACGAGCTGTCTTTGAGCATCGGGGCCACGTCGACCATCCATTGATTGCCGTTCTGGCCGGGTCGCGGTTCGTTGAACAACCAGCCGTGCGCCGCCCGATTCGCGTGGGCGAAAAGCGGCGGAAAAGACGGGCCTCCCGTAAAGGCGCTGGCCGCATCGTGCACCCGCGAGCCGTCGACCGGGTAGCGTCCCCCGCCGTGTGCGGCGATGAGCGCCATCGCCCGGGTGGTCAGTTCGGCTGCCATAGCGGACTGCAGAGCCGGGTCGTCTGCCGCTTTCCGGGCCATCGCGGTGTAGCCGTCGGCGTCGATGACATGTAGCTGCATCCACGCCGCGGGGATCGCCACCGCTAGCGCGGCCGTGGTGGCCAGCCACAACACCATCGTCACCGCGAATCGCACTCTTGCGAACCTACTGAATCCCCCGCAGGTAAGCGGCTTGCCCAAGGTGCTGGGCGCAGTCGTCGATGATGCTCACCAACCGCGCGCTGGCCGTCACCGGCGGATCCCAGTTGCTGTCCACGATGCGGGCCAGTTCCTCGGCGGTCACGCTGGCGATGTATTCGAGGGTGAGCTTGTGCACCGCGTGGTAGTAGCCGGAGAGCAGGTCGGCGGGTGCGTGTACCTTGGCCACCTCGTCGGGGCCGTGCCCGTAGCCGGTGTCGTTGCGCGGCAGGTCCAGGCCGAACCGGTCCACCCAGCTGTCGCGGGTCCACACTTGCTCGACATCGGCCACCTGCGCCAGCTGAATGTCCTGTACTCGCGCGCTGTGCCAGATCAACCAGGCGATGCTGTTCGCGTTCGGGGTCGGACGGTAGCTGGATACCTCGTCGGTCAATCCATCGGTGAGGTCGTCGACGTGTTCGATCAACCGAGTGAACGCGTCCCGAAGCAAGTCCTGGGCCGCGGCATCGCGGGTGCTGGCCATAACTGCGACATTACGGGCAGCGGTCGAGCCTGGCATGACCCCCGGGCACGGTCGTAGATTATTTAGATGACCTACGACCTCATCATCCGCACTGGCACCATCGTCGACGGGCTGGGAGGTGAGCCGTACGTCGGCGACGTTGCGGTGCAAGACGGCGTCATCGCAGCGGTGGGCGCCTTGAACGGCGACACCGCCAAGCGGGAGATCGACGCCACCGGGCTGCTGGTCACGCCCGGCTTCGTTGATCTGCACACCCACTACGACGGCCAGTCCATCTGGTCGGAACGCCTGACTCCGTCGTCGGCGCATGGCGTGACCACGGTGGTGATGGGCAACTGCGGGGTCGGCTTCGCGCCGTGCCGCCAAGAGGATCACGACGTACTCGTCGACGTGATGGCCGGAGTCGAAGACATTCCCGGCGTCGTCATGACCGACGGCCTGCCGTGGACTTGGGAAACATTCCCCGAGTACTTGGACGCGTTGGACGCGGGCAAGCGCGACATCGATGTAGCCGCCTACCTTCCGCATTCTCCGCTACGGGTCTACGTGATGGGCCAGCGCGGCGCCGACCGCGAGCCCGCCACCGCCGACGATCTCGGGAAGATGCGGGCGCTGGCCAAAGAGGCCGTCGAGGTCGGGGCGCTGGGCTTCGCGTCGTCGCGGCTGACGATCCACAAGACCGAAAGCGGTTCGCCGATCCCCAGTTACGACGCCGCCCGCGAGGAAATCGAAGAGATCGCCAGAGGTGTCGTGGATGGCGGCGGCGGCCTGCTCCAATTCGTGCCTGACATTCCGGCCGGCGGCTACCAGCCGGTGCTGCAGACGGTGTTCGACGTCGCCGAGGACGTCGGGCTGCCGGTTACCTTCACCCTGGTCGTCGCCAACGCTGGCGACCCGACATGGCCGGACGCCATCACCATGGTCGAGAAGGCCAATGGAAGGGCGGGCGCCGGTGTCCGCTTCACCGCACAGCTGTTGCCACGTCCGATTGGACTGATCATCGGGCTGCAACTATCAGCCAACCCGTTCGTGCTCTATCCCAGCTACCGCGAGATCGCGCACCTGCCGCTGGCCGAGCGGGTGGCCGAGATGCGCAAGCCGGAGGTCCGCGCCCGCATCCTGGCCGACAAGCCCGGCGTCGGTCACCCGATCCTGTACGTGGCCCAGATGTGGGACTGGATCTTCCCGCTGGACGATAACCCCAATTACGAGCCGGATCCCTCGACCAGCATCGGGGCCCGCGCCCGGGCCCGCGGGGTGGACCCGATGGAGGAGGCATACGACCGGCTGCTCGACGACGACGGCCGCGCCATGTTGCTGGTTGCCACCAGCAACCTGGAGCGCAACTCGCTGGATACGGTCGGCAAGCTGCTGCACCGCGACGATGTAGTGCTGGGTCTCGGCGATGGCGGTGCCCATTACGGGATGATCTGCGACGCCAGCTACTCGACGTACTTCCTGGCGCACTGGGCACGCGATCGGAAGTCCGGACGGTTCACGGTGCCCGAAGCCGTCCGCGAACTGACCTCCGTGCCGGCCCGCGTGGCCGGGCTGGGCGATCGCGGCCGCATCGCCGTCGGGTACAAGGCCGACCTCAATGTCATCGACCACGCGGCGCTGCGGCTGCATAAGCCGCTGATCCGTTACGACCTGCCCGCCGGCGGGCGTCGCCTGGACCAGACCGCCGACGGGTACGTCGCAACGGTGGTGTCCGGCGAAGTAATCGCCGAAAACGGCGTGCCCACCGATGCCCGCCCCGGCAAGTTGGTCCGCGGCCGCCGGCCCACCCCCGTACCTACCCCATAACGCCACGAAGGGCGGCCCGTCCCAGCTAAGTTGGCCTGGTGACGCGCCCGCATTTCGCGCGGTTGCCGCCAGAAATCAACTCGGCATTAATTTTCGCCGGTCCTGGTGCGGCGCCGCTGCTCGCTGCAGCAGAGGCGTGGGACGGGCTGGCCGAGAACCTGGCGTCGTCAGCATCATCGTTTTTTTCGGTGACGTCGGATCTGGCCAATGGTTTATGGCAGGGTGCATCGTCGGCGGCGATGATGGCCGTCGCGACCCGGTACGTGAACTGGCTCAGCGCCGCGGCGGCCCAGGCGGAGGTGGCATCCAGTCAGGCCTCGGCCATGGCGGCCGCTTACGAGGACGCAGCGGCGGCCACGGTGCAGCCCGCGGTGGTGGCGGCTAACCGCGGCCTGGTGCAGGCGTTGGCTTCCACGAACTATTTGGGGCAGAACGCTGCGGCAATCGCGGACATTGAGGCCGCATATGAGCAGATGTGGGCATCGGATGTGGGGGCGATGGTCGGTTACCACGCCGACGCGTCAGCGGCCGCCGCACAATTGGCGCCCTGGCAGCAGGTGGTGCAGAACCTCGGTTTCCACTTCACCAGCAGCGGCGAACTCACTTCTGGCCCCTCCGGCGGCGTCATCGCCAACGCCGGCTCCTTCCAACACGCCAGCCTGGCGAGCCAAGTCAGCCCGGACGCGGGCATGCTCAGTTCCGGTCACTACGCCACGGGCGGCTCAACAGCAGCCAACCTCGGCTCGGACCTGCTGAACTCGGCCACCGCAAGTACCGGCGGCTTCAACCCGAGCATTGCAAACGCTGGCTTGCTCAACCCGGGACCGGTTAACGCGGCCCTCACCAACCCGGCCGAGCCGGGCTAGCACCGCACCTGTTGCGCCAACACCATCCAGCCGGGCGCCTATCCTGGAAAATCATGCGCACGAAGAAAAAGGTGGACCTCGAGCGGCTCGCTGCCGCACTCCCCGACTACCCGTTCGCGTACCTGATCACCGTCGACGACGGATATCGCGTGCACACCGTGACGGTCGAACCGCAGCTGCGCCACCTGCCCGAGGACGCCGACGGGCCCCGCGCCATTGTCGATGTCGGGCCTATCGGCGGGCACACAGGCGAAAACCTTGCCCACCGCAGCGACGTCACCCTGCTGTGGCCTCCGCGCGAGCCAGGCGGCTACTCGCTGATCGTCGACGGACGCGCCGAGGCTACCGACTCCAATGACGCAACTCCCCGATTCGGCGTCGTGCCCACCCGTGCGCTGCTGCACCGCGACGCCGACCCCGACTCCCCCGAGGCGGCCAAAGGTTGCCTGCACGACTGTGTGGTGTTCTCACTACCGGCTTGATCACACGAAAAAGCCCGGCCCCACCAGGGAACCGGGCTTTTTCGTACTAGGGCCTTTTTCGTACTTATGGACTTAGAAGTCCATGCCGCCCATGCCGCCGGTCGGGTCGCCCGCGGGCGCGGCCGCCTTCTCCGGCTTGTCGGCGACGACGGCCTCGGTCGTGAGGAACAGCCCCGCGATGGACGCCGCGTTCTGCAGCGCCGACCGGGTCACCTTGACCGGGTCGGCAACGCCCGCCTTGAGCAGGTCCTCGTACTCACCGGTCGCCGCGTTCAGGCCGTGGCCCGCAGGAAGGTTGCGCACCTTCTCGGCCACCACGCCGGGCTCCAGCCCGGAGTTGAAGGCGATCTGCTTCAGCGGAGCCTCCAGCGCCACCCTGACGATGTTGACGCCAGTCGCCTCGTCACCGGACAGCTTCAGATCCTCCAGCGCCGGGGCCGCATGCAGCAGGGCCACGCCGCCACCGGCGACGATGCCCTCCTCGACGGCCGCCTTGGCGTTGCGGACCGCGTCCTCGATACGGTGCTTGCGCTCCTTGAGCTCCACCTCGGTGGCGGCGCCGGCCTTGATCACCGCAACACCGCCGGCCAGCTTGGCCAGCCGCTCCTGCAGCTTCTCGCGGTCGTAGTCGGAGTCGCTGTTCTCGATCTCCTGGCGAATCTGGGCCACCCGCCCCGCGATGGCGTCGGGGTCACCGGCGCCCTCGACGATGGTGGTCTCGTCCTTGGTGATGACCACCTTGCGGGCCTTGCCCAGCAGCGACACGTCGGCGGTCTCCAGGGAGAGGCCGACCTCCTCGCTGATGACCTGACCACCGGTGAGGATGGCCATGTCCTGCAGCATCGCCTTGCGCCGGTCACCGAAGCCGGGCGCCTTGACGGCCACCGACTTGAAGGTGCCACGGATCTTGTTGACGACCAGGGTGGACAGCGCCTCGCCCTCGACGTCCTCGGCGATGATCAGCAGTGGCTTGCCACCTTGGATGACCTTCTCCAGCAGCGGCAGCAGGTCCTTGACGGTCGATACCTTGGAGCTGACCAGCAGGATGTAGGGGTCCTCCAGGACCGCTTCCTGCCGCTCGGCGTCGGTGACGAAGTAGCCCGAGATGTAGCCCTTGTCGAACCGCATGCCCTCGGTGAGCTCGAGCTGCAGGCCGAAGGTGTTGGACTCCTCGACGGTGATGACGCCCTCGTTGCCGACCTTGTCCATCGCCTCGGCGATCAGGTCACCGATCGAGCTGTCGCCGGCGGAGATTGCCGCGGTAGCAGCGATCTGCTCCTTGGTCTCGACCTCCTTGGCCGACTTGAGCAGGGTTTCGGTGATCTTCTCGACCGCCTTCTCGATGCCGCGCTTGAGATCCAGCGGGTTGGCACCGGCCGCGACGTTGCGCAGGCCTTCTTTAACCAGCGCCTGCGCCAGCACCGTGGCCGTCGTCGTGCCGTCACCGGCGACGTCGTCGGTCTTCTTGGCGACTTCCTTGACCAGCTCGGCGCCGATCTTCTCGTACGGGTCCTCCAGTTCGATCTCCTTGGCGATGGACACACCATCGTTGGTGATCGTGGGGGCACCCCACTTCTTTTCCAGGACGACGTTGCGGCCCTTGGGACCCAACGTCACCTTTACCGCGTCGGCGAGGGCGTTCAGCCCCCGCTCGAGGCCGCGACGGGCCTCTTCGTCGTACGCAATTATCTTGGCCATTGCGAAGTGATTCCTCCGGATTGGGGATGACACCAGGTGACCACGTGTCGGCCACCCCATTACTTACGCTGGCCGGGCAGTGCCCGCGACGGACGACCAAAGCTGGTCTCACCGTCCCGACCTAGCACTCACCGGTCGCGAGTGCCAACGTCATTCTTAGCACTCGCCTATGCCGAGTGCAAGAACAGTCGGCCCTTATCGCGCTGCGCGTAAACCATCGATGACGACGTCGGTCACCCGCTCGGCCGCCGCCGAGTTGTACGCCTCCATCGCCTGGCACCCGACCAGGATTGCCTTCACTTCGCGCACACCGACGTCTTGCCGCGCGGTGCCGGCTTTCTGCGCGGCGCGCAGGAGCTCGCCCAGCACCGCCAGGAACGCGTCCTCGGCGTGGGGCGCGACGCAGGCGATGTCGATGCCGGATCCGGCCAAGGACGCCGCGGCGCGGATCACCGCCACCAGACCACATGCCGAGGTCGCGCTGCAGGAACTGGACCTGACGTCGCTGGAGTCCATCCGCGCCGCAGCAGACCAGCTGCGGTCCGATCACGACCGCATCGATCTGCTGATCAACAACGCGGGCGTGATGTGGACGCCGAAGTCCACCACCAAGGACGGCTTCGAGCTGCAGTTCGGCACCAACCACCTCGGCCACTTCGCCTTCACCGGCCGTGCTCGGCGGGCAATACTTCGGACCCGACGGCTTCGTGGAACTGCGCGGCTACCCGAAGCTCGTGGCGTCCAGCGAGAAATCCCACGACGCCGACGTGCAGCGCCGGCTGTGGGCGGTCTCCGAGGAACTCACCGGAGTCGTGTATCCCGTCGGCTGACCGATGGTTTGGGGCCACACTGGAACCATGTCCCTCGTCGTGCCGCCCTATCCGCCGCCCCGCTACACCAAGGACGAGCCGGAGGTCAGCGCCTGGCTCAAGCGGGCCGACTCGCCGCCCGATTACGAAACCTCCGGGGTCAACTACCACTACCTGGCCAATCAACAGGCCACCGACGGCGACTACGGCCTTTACCGGGTCGATATCGCCCCGGCCGGTGGCGGGCCGCCGGCGCACTTTCACCGTGCGATGTCCGAGGCGTTCTTCGTGCTGTCCGGGACGATGAAGCTCTACGACGGCACCCGGTGGGCTGACGGCCATCAAGGCGACTTCCTCTACGTCCCGCCCGGCGGTATTCACGGCTTCCGCAACGAGGCGGACGAACCGGCATCGATCCTGATGCTCTTCGCGCCCGGCGCGCCCCGCGAGGCCTACTTCGAAGGTTTCGGTGCGCTGGCCGACATGACCGACGACGAACGCCGGGAGTGGTTCATCCGCCACGACAACTACTGGATCCAGTAGTCGCCGGGGATCATCGCCCGGGTGCGTTCAAAGAAGGTCCGGCCGCTGTAGGGCAATTGGGTGACGACCTTGCCGCTGGGATGACGGAAGTAGTTGGTGCAGGCCAGCCACACCTTGCCTGCCATGGCGGCCTGGATCTCGTCGTTGTAGCGGCGCTGCGCCGCGCGCGTCACCTCGATCGTGCGCGCTGCGCTGCTGTCCATGACGTCGAGGAGATGGCGGATGAAGGTCGTCTGCGCCTCGTGGATGTAGATGATCGAGTTGACCCCGTTGGTGTTGGGTCCGTACAGCATGAAGAAGTTCGGATACCCGGCCACCATCGTGCCCAGGTACGCCTCGGCGCCGTCGCTCCACTCGTCGCGTAGGTGACGGCCGCCGGTTCCGTACACATCGATGCTGGCCAGATAATCGGCGGCTTTGAACCCGGTGCCGTAGATGATGGTGTCGACGCGGTGTTCGACGCCGTCGACGGTGCGCAACCCCCGTTCGGTCAGCTCGGCGATAGCGGTCGTTTCCAGGCCGACGTTCGGCAACGCGAAAGTGGGGTACCAGTCGCGCGACATCAGCGGCCGCTTGCAGCCCGCCGGATAGTCCGGCGTCAGCTTGGCGCGCAACTCGGGGTCGGCCACCTTGCGCATGAGGTAGCTGCGGGCCAGCTCGGTCGCTTCGCGCGTCTGCGCCGCGTCGACGTCGAAGCTGGATGACTCATACGCATCGAAAGCCTCATCACGCAGTTTCTGCGCCTCAGCCGGGTCGCGTTCGAACAGCTCGTGCTGCTCGGCGGTGAACGGGAAGTCGAATCGGGGCGCGATCCAGATCGGCGTCCGCTGAAATACCGTGAGATGCGCGGCCTTTGGCGCGATCGCGGGCACGTATTGAACCGCGCTTGCGCCCGTGCCGATGGACGCCACCCGTTCTCCCGCCGTCGACTTGCTGTGATCCCAGCGAGCCGAATGAAATCTGCGGCCCCGAAACCGCTTCGCCCCCGGAATGTCCGGAATGTTGGGCACATCGAGCATCCCGACGGCGCTGACCACCACGTCGAACTCGTGCTCCCGGCCGTCGTCGCTGGTCAGCGTCCAGCGACGCCGCGTGTCCGACCAGCGCACCGCGGTAATCGCGGTGCCCCGCCGCAGGTGCGGCCCCAGCCCGTGCTCGGCGGCCACACCCTCGAGATAGGCCAGGATCTCGGGCTGGTTCGCATAGGTCTTGCTCCACCGCGGGTTGAGGGCAAAAGAATAGGAGTACAGATGGGACGGGACGTCGCAGGCCGCACCCGGAAAGGTGTTGTGGCGCCAGGTCCCGCCGAATCCATCGGCTCGGTCGAAGATCGTGAACTCGTATCCGCCGTCGGCCAGCTGGATCCCCATCGCGATGCCCCCAGCACCCGCGCCGATGACCCCGACAGTGGGCTGCCTACCCATTTAGGCCCATTGCGAGAAGTAAGGTCGCTCGGGCCGGCTCTTTTCCACGAGGATGAAGACCACACCCCACGGATCGACGAACCAGGTGGTGCGCACTCGCGCAACGTCCGCGATTCCGCTGACGAGGAAGCGCACTCCTTTGCTCTCGAGTTCTGCCCGGGTGGCGTCGAGATCTTCACAAATCAGCCCGACGTGCGACAGCCCGTGGTCGGTGAGGGCCGCGCGGGCGGAACGCCCGCTATGGGGAGGGCTGCCTTCCCTGCCCCCTTCCAAGCCGAGATATTCGATGACCTCGAGCACACGGTCGCTGTCGTCTGGCAATCCGACGATGGCTGCTTTCATCGTGGGGTCGGCCACCAGCTCGCCCATGTCGTCGCGAATGGCGTTACCGCTCATGACATACGGCGGCGAGAGCACACGCAGGCCTAACACGTCTCGGTAGAACGCCACCGCGGCCTCACAATCCGGGACGCACACCCCGGTATGGGCCAGTCCGGTAATCACGTTCTCAACCTTACGTCGGCTCTGGACCGTCACCGAAGAACTCACCGGCGTCAAGTTCGGAATCTGACAGGCCGATAATGGCTGGGTGCGGTCGGTCGCAGAACATCAGCGGGTCGTAGCAGAACTGATTCGTGCCCGGCCGGCAGCCACGGTCCCGCTGACAGAGGCCCTGGGACTGGTCCTGGCCGACGACGTGGTCGCGCCGCTGGCGCTGCCGGTCTTCGACAACTCCGCGATGGATGGCTACGCGGTGCACGCCGAAGACACGTCCGCCGCCACGCCCGAACACCCGGTGGTGTTGCCCGTCGCCGAGGACATTCCCGCCGGACGCACCGACGAATTGACGCTGCAACCTCAAACCGCGCACCGCATCATGACCGGCGCGCCGGTGCCGGCCGGGACGACGGCGATCGTGCCGGTCGAAGACACCGACGGCGGCGTGGACTCCGTGTCGATCCGGAAGCCCCGTCAGGCTGGCGCGCACATCCGGCGAGCCGGTGAGGACGTCGCCCCCGGCACCACCGTCCTGCGCAAGGACCAGGTCGTGACACCGGCGGTGCTCGGCCTGGCCGCGGCGCTGGGAATGGCTGAGCTGCAAGTGATCCCGCGCCAACGTGTGCTGGTGATATCCACCGGGTCGGAGCTGGTGCCGCCCGGCATCCCACTACGGCCGGGGCAGATCTACGAGTCCAACTCGATCATGCTGGCAGGGGCTGTCCGCGACGCCGGCGCCGACGTGGTCGCCGTCGCCACCGCCGATGACGACGTCGCGCAGTTCGGCTCGATCCTTGACCGGTACGCCGCCTCTGAACACCCGGTCGACCTGATCATCACCAGCGGCGGAGTCAGCGCCGGAGCCTACGAGGTCGTCAAAGACGCCTTCGGCCGCGACGGAGACCAAGGAGTGGAATTCGTCAAGGTGGCGATGCAGCCGGGAATGCCGCAGGGCATCGGACGCGTGGCCGGCGCGACGATCGTCACCCTGCCCGGCAACCCGGTCAGCGCGCTGGTGTCCTTCGAGGTGTTCATCCGGCCCGCGCTCCGCAAAGCCATGGGCCTGCCCGATCCGGAGCGTCCGCACCGGCCGGCCGTCCTCACCGAATCGTTGACCTCACCGCGCGGCAAACGTCAATTCCGGCGCGCAGTACTTGACCCCGGGGCCGGCAGCGTCACCAGTTACGGCCCACCGGCGTCACATCATCTGCGATGGCTGGCCTCGGCGAACGGGCTGCTGGACATCCCCGAGGACGTCGTGGAAGTGTCCGCCGGGACTCAGCTGCAGGTCTGGGATCTGAGCTAAGCCGCGGGCGTGGCCACTTCGGCCACTTCCCGGCGTTCCTCCTGAGCGCCCAAACGAACCAGCCGCCGCTCCGTAAGATAGCCGCGTGGCACGACGCCCCCGCAGCCCTTCTTCTCAGGCAGGCCCCTCCTTCGAGGAACCGACCTTCAGCCCACAACACGCGCTGGAGTTGGTGCGCTCCGTCGTTCCGCCGGTACACGCAGCCGGGCGCCCGTTCATCGCCGCCGGTCTCGCGTTGGCCTTGACCGGACGCAAGCACCGGTGGCTGCGACGCGCGGGCCTGCTGACGGCTGGTGCCTGCGCAGCGTTCTTCCGTCACCCCCCGCGAGTGCCGCCCACGCGGCCCGGCGCCATCGTCGCGCCCGCTGACGGCGTGATTTGCGTGATCGACTCCGCGGCCCCGCCAGCCGAACTCGGAATGGGCGACGCTCCGCTGCGCCGGGTCAGTATCTTCCTTTCGCTACTGGATGCCCATGTGCAGCGCGCACCGGTGAGCGGCGAGGTGATCGCCATGCAGCATCGGCCGGGCCGCTTCGGGTCGGCCGATCTGGCCGCGGCGAGCACCGAGAATGAACGCACCAGTCTGCGGATCCGGACGCCCAGCGGGGCTGAGGTTGTCGTCGTACAGATCGCGGGGCTGCTGGCGCGCCGCATCATCTGTGACGCCCACGTCGGGGACAAGCTGTCGATCGGTGACACCTACGGACTGATCCGGTTCGGCTCCCGGCTGGATACCTATCTGCCGGCGGGCGCGGAACCGATCGTGATAGTCGGCCAGCGCGCGATCGCCGGCGAGACTGTGCTGGCCGACCTGCCATGATCAGCAAGCCGGCCGGCATGCGGGGCGTCAACCTGCACATCCTGCCCAGCGCGATGACCGTCCTCTCGATCTGCGCGGGATTGACCGCGATCCGATTCGCCCTCGAGCATCAACCGAAGGCCGCGATGGCGCTGATCGCCGCGGCCGCCATTCTGGACGGGCTGGACGGCCGGGTCGCCCGCATCCTGGACGCCCAGTCGCGCATGGGCGAGGAAATCGACTCGCTGGCCGACGCGGTGAACTTCGGCGTGACACCGGCGATTGCGCTCTATGTGACGCTGCTGTCGAAGTCGCCGGCCGGTTGGGTGGCGATACTGCTTTACGCGGTGTGCGTTGTGTTGCGGCTCGCGAGGTACAACGCGCTGCAAGATGACGGCACCCAGCCCGCCTACACTCACGAATTCTTTGTCGGCATGCCCGCGCCGGCGGGCGCGGTGTCGATGATCGGTCTGATCGGGCTCAAACTGCAGTTCGGTGAGGGCTGGTGGACGTCGACGGTGTTCCTGTGCATCTGGATCACGGGGACGTCGATCCTGATGATCAGCAAGATCCCGATGAGGAAGATGCACGCCGCAGCCGTGCCGCCCAGCTGGGCGGCCCCCCTGCTCGCGGTGCTGGCGATCTGCGCGGCGGCGGCGGTGCTGGCCCCCTACATCTTGATCTGGGTGATCATCATCGCCTACCTGTGTCACGTCCCGTTCGCGGTGCGCAATCAGCGCTGGCTCGCCGCGCACCCCGAGGCGTGGGCCGACAAACCCAAGCAACGCCGCGCCGCACGGCGCGCGATCCGGCGATCGCAGCCGAACCGCCGGTCGGTGGCGCGCCTAGGGCTGCGCAAACCGGGCGGGCGTCTGCCATGACGCCCTCCGGCGGCGGGGCCCCTCAACTCACCTTGACTGCCCGGCTGAACACCTCCGCCGTCGACTCCCGCCGCGGCGTCGTCCGATTGCACCCGAGCGCCGTTGCGGCCCTTGGTATTCGGGAGTGGGACGCGGTATCACTGACCGGATCGCGGACCACGGCGGCGGTGGCGGGGCTGGCCGGACCGGACACCCCGATCAGCACCGTGCTGCTCGACGAGGTGACGCTGTCCAACGCCGGGCTGCGCGAGGACACCGCGGTGATCATCAGTGCGGTCACCGTCTACGGCGCGCGATCGGTGACGCTGTCCGGCTCATCGCTGGCCAGCCAGTCCATTTCGCCGGTCACCTTGCGGCAGGCGTTGCTCGGCAAGGTACTGACCGTCGGCGACGCCGTGTCGCTGCTGCCGCGCGACCTGGGCCCCGGTACATCGACGTCCGCCGCTACCCGTGCGCTGGCCGCTTCGGTCGGCATCAGCTGGACCTCGGAGCTGTTGACCGTCACCGGCGTCGACCCCGCGGGACCGGTCAGCGTTCAGCCCAACTCGCTGGTCACCTGGGGCATCGGTGTCCCGTCCGGCGCGGCGACGCCATCGCGGGAATTCGTCGACGTCGCAAGCCCGGAGACAGTTGTCGAGGAACTCAAGGGCTCGCAGCCGCAGGCCGCCAAGCTGACCGAATGGCTAAAGCTCGCACTCGACGAACCGCACCTGTTGAAGACGTTGGGCGCCGGCGCCAACCTCGGTGTGCTGGTGTCGGGCCCGGCCGGGGTAGGCAAGGTGACGCTGGTGCGCGCGGTGTGCGACGGCCGCAGGCTGTTGAAACTGGACGGCCCCGAGGTTGGTGCGCTGGCCGCCGACGACCGGCTCAAAGCCGTGGCCGCGGCGGTGAAGACGGTTCGTGACGGTGGCGGCGTGCTGCTGATCACCGATGTCGACGCCCTGCTGCCGGCCACCGCCGAACCGGTGGCTGCGCTGATCTTGGGCGAGCTGCGCACCGCGGTAGCCACCGAGGGCGTCGCGTTGATCGCCACCTCGGCCCGGCCCGACCAGCTCGATGCCCGGCTGCGTGCCCCCGACCTGTGCGACCGGGAGCTGAGCTTGCCACTACCGGACGCCAACACCCGCAAGGCGCTCTTGGAGTCGTTGCTCAAACCGGTGCCCACCGGCGATCTCAATCTCGACGAGATTGCGTCGCGCACACCAGGTTTCGTCGTTGCCGACCTGGCTGCGCTGATGCGCGAGGCTGCGCTGCGGGCAGCGTCGCGGGCAAGCACCGACGGCCAGCCACCGAAGCTGAACCAGGAGGATCTCGTCGGTGCGCTGACGGTCATCCGGCCGCTGTCCCGCTCGGGCAGCGAAGAGGTGACCGTCGGCAACGTCACGCTCGACGATGTCGGTGACATGGCCGAGGCCAGACAGGCACTGACCGAAGCGGTGTTGTGGCCGTTGCAGCATCCCGACACCTTCGCCCGGTTGGGCGTCGAGCCGCCCCGCGGGGTGCTGCTGTACGGCCCGCCCGGCTGCGGCAAGACCTTCGTGGTCCGCGCGCTCGCCAGTACCGGGCAACTCAGCGTGCACGCCGTCAAAGGCTCCGAGCTGATGGACAAGTGGGTGGGCAGCTCGGAAAAGGCGGTGCGCGAGTTGTTTCGACGCGCCCGCGACTCCGCGCCGTCCCTGGTGTTCCTTGACGAGGTGGACGCGCTGGCACCGCGCCGCGGGCAGAGCTTCGACTCGGGCGTGAGCGATCGAGTGGTGGCCGCGCTCCTGACCGAGCTCGACGGCGTCAATCCGCTGCGCGACGTTGTCGTACTGGGCGCCACCAACCGACCGGATCTGATCGACCCCGCGCTGCTGCGCCCGGGCCGGCTGGAGCGGCTGGTCTTCATTGAACCCCCCGACGCCGCCGCCCGCCGCGAAATTCTGCGCACCGCAGGCAAATCCATCCCGCTGAGCGACGACGTCGACCTCGATGACGTGGCCGCCGAACTTGACGGCTACAGCGCCGCCGATTGCGTGGCACTGCTGCGGGAGGCCGCGCTGACCGCGATGCGGCGATCCATCGATGCCACCGACGTGACGGCCGCCGACCTCGCGGCTGCGCGCCAAACCGTGCGCCCCTCGCTGGATCCTCTGCAGATGGACTCGCTACGGGCCTTCGCCAAGACTTTCTGACGGTCGATACTGCGCCAGCATCGCTCGAGCCGACGCCGCGACATCGGTTTCAAGCCACGACGGCATTGGCTCATCGTGGGCGTGACGCCGAACGACGGCATAGGGCAGGTCGGCCACCGCTCGCGCGACGGCGTCGACGGATCGTGGATCGCTGCTCCCATACAGTTGTCGAGCCAAGACGCCGACTCGCTCGTTCAACGGCGCGTTCATCGCGGCAAGCGTCTCCTGGAACGCCACATCGGGCTCGCCGTCGAGCAGGTCAGCCGGCCGGATCGTCAATAACAGCCGGGCGTCGTCGGGGAGTTCGCGCGCGAAGCTGATGGCGGCCACAGCCATGGCGACGGCGCTGTCCGCCGCTGTATTTCCGGCTGCATTGGTCTCGGGAGCCATCGCTCGCGCCTGGAAGCGTTCCAGCGCGCGCAGCCACGCTGCCGTCAAGATGCCGTTGCGGTCGCCGAACCGGTGATACAGGGTGCCGACAGGCGCGCCGCTCGCTCTCGCGATCGCCGCGACGCTCGCCGCGCGCGGTCCGCCGCCGAGCACCAGGGCCCAGGCGGCGTCGAGGATCACATCGGTTTCATGCTTCCGCGATACCACGATCTAGCACATTCCTTTTATATGTAACGATTGCCCTATATCGATGAGCATGCCATCTCTGTTGATCGCATATACGCATAGTACGGTACTTTTTGTATGATATGGGCGGATATTGGTGACTCGGGGTCCGCGATAGCGTCTGGGCGCGCGCCGGCGTCTAGGCCGACCGCGCCATCAGCATCGCCGCACCACCACCGATCGTGTTCTCCTGGCTGTGCCAGCTCCGCGTCGCGCCCAATAGCTACGACGCGCTCGACAACCTCGGCCGCCGCAGCCCTCGAGAACGCAACCCGGAACTGGTTCACCTGCAACTCGGGCAACGGTTCATGACGGTGTTCGCGTTGCAGTCGTTCGTCGACGGAGAGCAGATCACGTTGCGGTCCAAGGGCATAGCTGTCACGTACTCGGTCCGACCCGAGGGCGCCGGCTCACGGCTGCACGTGCGAGTGTTGTTCGCGAGCCCTTGGCTCCTCGCTCATGGTCTCGCGTGGGGCGACCTGGTGATGATGCGAAAGCAGTTGCTCACATTGAAGGCGCTGGCCGAGCACGAAGCTGCGACCGGCGGGTAATTGCAGTCAACTGCAGTATTGCTTACCGCTGCACGATGAGGCTAGGGTGAGCGAGCAGATCAGGCATTGAAGCGAGGGACGCTGATGACAGTCACCGACAAGACAGCCCGTCCGGTGCATGAGTTCATGAACGACCCGATCACCTTCTTCGGCCAGTCCTACACCCAGATGCACAGCATCGGACGCCACGAGCTTGAAGAACTGCAGCGCCAGGCTATGGGCATCCGCTTCCACGAGCACTATGAGAGCGTCGAGATGCTGCGCAAGCTAGCTGACCGGCTCGACATCACGGCACTCAACGAATTCAATGATGTTGCCCCGTTGTTGTTTTCGCACACGGCATTCAAGTCGTACCCGGCGGCACTCATCAACAAGAAGCGCTTCGATCTGATGACCAAGTGGCTTGACAAGCTCACCAGCTATGACTTGGCAGGCGTGGATACCACCGGCTGCACCGGGATTGACAACTGGATCGACCGGCTCGACGAACAAACTCCGCTGGAGGTCATCACTTCCAGCGGCAGCACCGGCACCATCTCTATCCTTCCCAAGGACAAACGCGGCGCCGAAGAAGGCATGGTGCTGTGGAAGATCTGCCTATTCCAAACATTCGGTCAAGAACCCACCGAAAAGGAGCTCAACCCGTCGGTGGACGTGGTGTGGCCCAACTTCGCCCATGGCAAGCTCGGTCATCTGCGCATTGCCAACATGATCAAGCGAGGCTTCACCGGCGGTGACGAAAGCAGGTTTCACGCGCTCTACCCGCACGCGGTAGACACCGATCTCATGTTCCTGGCGTCCAAGATGCGCGCGGCGGCGTCCCGCGGCGAACTCGACCGACTCGAGATCGACCCGGCGCTCGCAGCCCGCAAGGACGAGTTCATCGCCATGCAGGCGCGCCAGGCCCAGGACATGGATGCGTTCTTCACCCGCATCACCGACCAGCTGCGCGGTAAGCGGGTGTTCATGCTCGGCACCTACCACCTGATGTACGACATCGCCAAGGCCGGTCTCGAGCGCGGAGTGCGAAACGTCTTCGCCCCAGACTCGGCGATCCTCACCGGTGGTGGCATGAAAGGCGTTGCGCTGCCTGACGATTTCATGGACGTCATCAAAGACTTCCTTGGTGTCGACCGGATCCAGGTCGGTTATGGGTTCTCCGAGTCGAGCACCTTTCACTGGGGTTGCAGCCAGGGCCGCTACCACGTGGCACCGTGGGTTATCCCGTTCGTGCTCGATCCCCACACCAGCGAGCCACTTCCCCGCACCGGTGTACAGACCGGCCGCGCAGCCGTCTACGACATCCTGCTGCGCGCCCACTGGGGCGGCGTCATCTCCGGTGACGAGGTCACGATCGACTGGGACCTGCAGTGCCCGTGCGGGCAGGCCAGCGTTGCCTTCGAGAAGGACATCATGCGCTACAGCGAGAAGAAGGGTGTCGAAGACGACCGGATCACCTGTGCCGCGACGCATGAGGTGCACAACGAGGCGGTGAACTTCATGAAGGGGCTGGACCTGTGATCGCTTACACCGTCCCGCTGTTTTTGCGGGGGCGGGTTATCACCGACGACCCCATGCCGTTCGATACCCGCAGGGGCGTCTCGCAATTCCAGGCACCGGACATGGGCAAGTACGTCGAGCACCTGCCGCTCAAGAGCCCAGCGGCGATGAGCGACCTCTACGAGGTGAGCTTCGACGAAATCCTCGATGTGCTCGAGACACTGGGCAACGCGCTGGACTTCGAGTCGAACGCCCACCTGCAGGAGGCCTACGAAGCCTCGCTCATAGCCAATGTTCTGCCGGCGGAAATGCTGAAGAACAGCTACCGCGTGCTGCGGCCGCTGTTCTCCCGGGATAATGTCACCGAAGTCGCCGACAGCCAAGTGGGGCTGGACTACCTCAACGGATGGGTTCCGCATAAGCTGCGCGACGGTCGCGAATTGCGTGTGCGCGCTTTCGGATCCAGAACCCTGCACATCCCGGCGGGTAACGGTGGCTTGGTCTCGGCGGTAACCATCCTGCGTTCGGTGATCACCCGATCGGACGTGATCATCAAAACACCATCCAACGATCCTCTTACCGCGATCGCCATTGCCCGCACGCTGGCTGATGTGGCGCCGAATCACCCGATCACCAAGCATCTGGTAGTCGGGTATTGGAAGGGTGGCGATCTGAACGTCGAAGAAACCCTCTACCAGCCACACCACATCGAAAAGATCGTGGCCTGGGGCGGCTTGGCGTCGGTCAAACACGTAACCCGGTACATTCAGCCAGGTTTGGAGCTCATTGCGCTGGATCCCAAACGCAGCGCCACCATCATCGGCCGCGAGGCTTTCGGCGACGAGCACACGATGCGAGAGGTGGCCCGCCGGGCCGCAATCGACATCGGCGTGGCCAACCAGGAAGGGTGCGCCAACGCCCGGGTCATCTACGTGCTCAGCGGAACGGACGCCGAGGGTCTGGCCAACGCCAATCGGCTCGGCGAACTGATCTACCAGGAGCTGGTCTCGCTGCCCGCGGTTGTCAGCACCCCGCCGCGATATCCCAACCGCGAGCTGCTCGACCACGTCGAGGCCTCTCGAATGGCCGAGGACTTCTACCGCGTGATCGGCGGCGAGCGGCGCGAGGGCGCTATCGTCGTCTCCCAATTCGATGAGCCGGTGGACTATTCGCCGATGCTGTCCGGTCGGATCGCCAACATCGTGCCCGTGGACAGCATCGACAAAGTGACCGCCGCGGTCAACGCCTACACTCAGACCATCGGCATCTACCCGGAATCGCTGAAGCGGCGGCTGCGAGACAAGTTGCCGTTGTTCGGCGCTCAACGGCTCACCAGCCTGGGTTACGCGTGCAGTGTTGCGGTCGCCATGCCGCAGGACGCCATGGAGCCGATCCGGCGGATGTGTAAGTGGATCGTCGACGAGGAATGTGACGCGGGCGTAGTCATCCCACTGTGGCAGCTCACGCCGGCATGACCGGACATCGCAGCGCTCTGCAGGTCGTCGACGGAATCGACCTGTCCGGCAAGGTATGTGTGATCACGGGCGCGTCGTCCGGGCTGGGCCGTGAGTCGGCCCGGGCGCTGGCCGCCGCAGGCGCGCACGTGATCTTGGCCGCCCGCAACCTCGATGCCCTGAGCCAGACAGCCCAGTGGATAGCAGCCGAGGTTCCCGGTGCCCTGACCTCGACGGTGCGGCTCGACCTCACTGCGTTGGACAGTGTTCGGGCGGCGGCGAGCGCAATCCGCGACATCGCGCCGGTGATTGACGTTTTGATGAACAACGCCGGCGTCATGTTCACCCCGTTGGGCCGGACGCACGATGGATTTGAAATACAGATCGGGACAAATCATTTCGGACACTTCGAACTCACCCGACTCCTAGTCCCCCAACTCGCCGCCGCCGGCAATGCCCGGATCGTCAGTCTGTCTTCCGGAGGCCACGTCATGGGTGACGTCGACTTCGACGATCCCAACTGGGAGAGCCGGGAATACGACAAGTTCGTCGCCTACGGCGCGTCGAAAACGGCGAATATCCTGCACGCCGTGGAAGCCGACCGACGCCTGCGCGACTTGGGAATCCGTGCCTACGCGGTCCATCCTGGCACCGTAGCGACTTCGCTGGCGCGGTACATGTCCCGTTCGGATTTCTCGCAGCTCCGCAAACACGCCGCTGCCAGCACCGCAGCGCGCGGCGAACCGACCGACGGCTATCTCGACTTCACCAGCCCGGACCACGGTGCGGCCACCCAGGTGTGGGCGGCGGTCAGCCCGGAGCTGGCCGACCAGGGTGGGCTGTACGTCGAAGACTGCAGGATCAGCGAAACGGTCGCGCCCTACGCTCGCGACGGGCAACGCGCGGCCGACTTCTGGACTCTCTCCGAGAAGTTGTGTGCGACATGATGAACAGAACTGAACGGCGCAAACTCGAGGTGCGGGAGAAGATCCTCACAGCCGCCTTCGATCTGTTTCTGCGCCAAGGTGTTGCGGCCACCACCATCGAGGAAATCTGCGAACGCGCCGACGTCGCCAATCGAACGTTTTTCAACCACTTCGCCACCCGCCAGGACATGGTCCGGGCATTGGCGCAGCGGCGACTGGTCAACCTGCACGACGTCGTCTTCGACCGCGCCGACGAGGCGATCCCGGCGCGACTTATCGGTGTGTTCGACGACATCGCTGCGGCGCTGGTCGGATCGGGCGACACGTACCGTGAGATGATCGGGGAAATGCTGGCCATCAGCGGCTATGGCATCCAGCGCGGATCCAACCTGCACGATACCTTTGTCGAGCTGGTCAAAGAGGGGGTCGCGCGCGGTGAGGTCGGCGCACGACACGACGCTGAGACCTTGGCCGACATCATTGTTGGCGCACTGTCCGGGGGCATCGTCAACTGGACGCTCGATCGGACGTATTCGCTGGAAACCAATCTGCACAACCTCGGCGTCGCACTGGCCGAGTTGCTGACGGTAGAGGTCAGCCAGCCGCCGCGGCGCGCACACCGGCCAGAATCCAGCGGATAGTCATCGGGAAATTCTTGGCGATCTTGGCTGTCTTGACAGCGCTTCGCGGCGAGTGTTCGGGCTCCCGCAATGCCCGCACCTCGATGATGGCGTGGTTGATCGTCACGGTGACGAGCGACCGACAGCACTCAACCGCCAGACGTCGTGGAATACCCTCTTGCACAGTGCGTTTCATAAGGCCTTCGATGTAGTCGGTCACCGCTTCGCGATCATCGATCGTCATCAACTCGGTCAGGAAGGGATGCGCACGCAATGCCTCGTGCAAAGCCGAGCACCAGTGCCACGCCGTGGACTCCCACGTGTCGTACTCCCGGAAGTCGAGTCGCAGGCGTGAGAAGTGTTGTGCGACCAGCTTCCGGATGAGCTGGTCGCGTGTGCTGACTTGCTGGTACAGCGTGCGCGTCGAGATCTTCAGATCTGCGGCCAATCGCCGGGCACCCAGCGCACCGGCACCTTCGGAATCCAGCAGTGCCAGTGCGCGATCGTAGATGTCCTGGACGGGAATCAGCCGCCTGGGCATGGGTAGCTACGCCTCCGTCATGGCTCGGGCAGCGCCGTCCAATCGCGGGAAAGCCGTGAAGTGAACCGCGGCGGCCGGCGATCAAGGAACGCGGCGACTCCTTCACGAGCGTCGGCGGTGCCCATCACGCGTTGGTGCAGCTGCGTTTCCAGCGCCGCGACCTGCCGCGGGGTGTAGTTGTTGATGACGCTGTCCCACAGCAGTCGTTTACACAAAGCCGCCGACATCGGCGCCACGTTGACCGCAATGTCGCGGGCCACGGCCACGGCGTGGTCGAGAACCTGCCCGGCGGGCAACACCCGATTCGCGATACCGAGCGCGACGGCCTCGGCCCCACTGAACGTTCGTCCGGTCAGCAATATGTCCGCGGCCACTCCCAGGGTCGTCAACTGCGCCAGCGTCCAGTGCGACATGCAATCGGGTATCACGCCTCGGCGGACTTGCACCACACCGTATTTGGCGTCATCGGCGACGATGCGGATATCTGCCTGCAACGCAATGGTCAGGCCGATTCCGATGGCGTGGCCGTTGACCGCGGCGATCACCGGTTTGCGCAATTCGAAGGCGGCCGGGGTGATCGGCGATGCCGAGAAGGTGCTGTCCTCCGCCGGGGCCTCGAACGGGCTTGCGCTGCCGGAGAAATCCGCCCCGGCGCAGAAGGCGCCGCCTGCCCCGGTAACCACGATGGCCCGGACGTCGTCGTCACGGTCGCATTCCAGGTACGCCCGGCTGAGCAGCTTGCCCATCTCGGCGGTATACGCGTTGAGGTTCTCAGGGCGATTGAGCGTGAGCACCGCCACGCCCGCGTCGACGTCGACGGCCACGGCGGCGCTCATCGCGGGGCCCGGGTCCGGTGCAGGGCGCCGATCAGGTCAGCGATGTCGGTGCTGCGGGGGGTGTAGCCGGGGAAGTAACAGCACACCTCATCGGCGTGCTCGCCGAACCGTGTGGCGATCTGCTGGGCGCATTCCTCGGGAGTTCCCACGATCCCGATCCGGGCCACCATCGGGTCGCTGATCAGTCGGCGCATCTCGGCGAAACGGCCCTGCTTGGACAGCGCGTTGAGCTCGGGCTGGATGTCGGCCCACCCCTCGACCTCCAGCACGGGCAGGTAAGCCGGTGTCGAGCCATAGAAAGCAAGCAGGGACGCCACCCCATCAATTGCTGCCGCCAGATCGGCATCATCACGGCCAACGGCAACCATGGTTTGGGCGATGATCGCAAACTCCTGGGGCGGTCGCTGTGACCGGCGCAGCCCCTCGCTGACCGCGGGGATGGTGCGTTCGACGAAGTGGCGGGCACTGTTGAACGGCATCACCAGCAGCCCGTCGGCAACTTCTGCGGCGGTCCGCGTCATGACCGGACCCAGCGCGCCGAGCAACACCGGGGGCGGGCCGAAGGGGTTGGGCCCGGGGTTGAAGTTGGGCGCCATCATCGTGTGGGTGAAGAACTCGCCGCGAAAATCCAGACGGGCCTGGCCTTCCCACGCCGCGAATATCGCCTTGATCGCCGCGATGGTTTCGGCCATTCGCGCCGCCGGTCTCTCCCACCTACTGCCGTAGCGCTTTTCGATGTGAACCTTCACCTGCGACCCCAGACCGAGCCGGAACCGGCCACCGCTGTAGAGCTGCAAGTCGTAGGCGGCGTGTGCCAGGTGCAATGGACTGCGCGGCGGGGCAATCGCCACGTTCGTCATCAAGTCCAGGTTGGTCGCGCCGGCGGCGATGATCAGGGGGAAGAACACATCGTGCTGCCCCTCGAAGGTAAACAGACCGTCGGCGCCGGTCGCCGCGATGTCGGCAGCGCTTGCCGCCGCCTCGGCCGGTGCGCCGTTGACCTGGAGATGTACCTTCATCGCGCCCATCTATTCGGAGAGCTGGAACTCCACCATCTCGGCAACCGCGTCCACGGCTTCGCTGAGGGCGGCCAGGCGATCGGCGGGCGACGGCGCCGACAGCACCGCGTAGCGGTCGGCCGTGCCGATCGGGATGCGAGACGCCAACGCGAACAGGCGTTGCCCGGCCGTGACGCCGGGGCCGGCATCGTCGTGGCCCAGGAGCGCGTCGCGATCCGGCAGCCGCGCGCCGCGAGCATCGGCGATCCGCGCGAACAAGGCCATCACCCGGTCTTCGACATCGAGCAACTGGGTTTGGGTTACCGGATCACCCGGCTGGTCGGGCCACAGCGTTACGGTCGCCCGCGGGAAGGGGTCGTCGGGCAGCCATTCGGACACCCGGATTCGCTCCCCGGTCCGGCAGTGCAGTGAGTACCGGCCAGAGCCGTGATCGACGCATTCGGTGATCCTGGACAGGACGCCGACATCACAACGCGAATCACCGCCGCCGACCTCGCGGCCACGGGAGATCAGCACCACGCCGAACGGATCGCCACTGTCGGTGCAGTGCCGAACCAGCGCGCTGTAGCGGGGCTCGAAGATCCGCAACGGCAGGTCTTCGTCGGGCAGTAGCGCCGCCTCCAGCGGAAACATCGCCAGCTCAATCGATTCCGGAAACGCCATCAGATCTCCAGCTCAGCCACCAGCGCGTCCACGACCGAGCGCAGGTCGCCGTCATGTTCTTCGGCCACCCGGCGCTGCCGCTGGTATGAGGCACCTTCCCGCGGGATGTCGGCCACTGCGGCCAGCTCATCAACGCAATTCAGCGACTTCGCGACGGGCTCCAACCGGGTCAGCACATCGGCGAGGTCGTCGGTCACCAATCGCTCGTTGCTGTCGGCGTCCAAGATGATCACTGCATCCAGCCCATACCGGGCGGCGCGCCATTTGTTTTCCTGGACATGCCAGGGCGGCATGATCGGCAGCGTCTCACCGGCGTCCAGCCGGCGATCCAGGTCGACGATCAGACAATGGGTCAACGCGACCAGCGCGCCCAGCTCACGCAGGTTGGACACCCCGTCGCAGACCCGCACCTCCAGGGTGCCCAGATGCGGTGAAGGTCTGATATCCCAACGAATTTCGTCGATATGGTCGATGATGCCGGTCTTCTTCTGGTCGTAGACGAAGCCTTCGAACTCGGCCCAGGTTTGGAAGTGGAAAGGCAGCCCGGCGGTGGGCAACTGCTGAAACATCATCGCGCGATTGCTGGCGTATCCGGTGTCTTCGCCGACCCACCACGGTGAGGATGCCGATAGCGCCAAAAGATGCGGGTAGTACTTCAGCAGTGACGACATAATCGGCATCACCTTGTTCGCCGACGAAATCCCGACGTGAACGTGCACCCCCCAGATCATCATCTGCCGGCCCCACCACTGAGTGCGTTTGATCAGTTCGGCGTAGCGCGGGGCGTCGGTGAGTTTCGCCGACGACCACCGGGCGAACGGGTGCGCGCCGGCGCAGAACAGCTCCATGCCCCGGTCCCGGACGATCCGGCGGGCCGGGCCGAGGGTGTCGCGCAGATCCTCGATCGCCTCCGCGGTGCATTCACAAATGCCGCTGACCACTTCGACGGTGTTACGCAGCAATTCCTTGTGCACGCGCGGGTTTGCGCCGATCTCGGCAATGACCGAGGTGGCTTCGTTGCTCAGGTCGCGGCTTTGCGCGTCGACGAGCGCGAATTCCCACTCCACCCCGATGGTTGGCCGCGGCGAGGGAGCGAAGTCGATGCGGGTGCCGGCCCTTTTAGCGGCCCTGTTAGCCGGCACCGATGACACCGCACGCCACCCGCTTGCCGGCGTCACCGGTGCTCATCGTCGTCTGGTCGGGACCCGGCGTTCCGTTGGTCTGGTTGTAGCGATCCGGCGGAATGTTGGCGAAGTTGTCGGCACCGGCGTGGATGATGATTGCGGTCTTCTGGCCGGTTAGCAGGTCTTCCATGGTGAAGGCGTCGGTGGTGGTCATCAGCGTAGCGGTACCGTCCTTGCGCACCTGAAGCGAAGTCAGGTCACCGCTGGCAGGCTCCGCCGCGTGCCCGGGCACCTGGAAGTGCCCACCGGCGGACAGGAAATCCCCCGGTGCGCCGCCGGTTGGGGCAACCGAATTGGGCTCGCACTTGCCGACCTTGTGGATGTGGACCCCGTGGAACCCGGGCGAGAGCTGATTACTGCCGGTCGTCTCGATGGTGATGGTGGCATAGCCGTTGTTGAATTCGAATTTCGCGGTCGCTACCTGGCTGCCGTCGGGCGCCTTCAGATGGGTGGTGATGTTCGGCAATGCCGCAGGCGCGGCCTCCGGGCTTCCGTTCCCCGATGGCGCGGGTGATCCGGTCCAGATCGCCGGCGTAGTACCGGGTGTCGACGCCGAGGGCTGGTTCGGGGCGCACGCGCTCAGCAGCGCGACGCAAGTGGCCAAAAACAACATAGACGGCGCGGACGTGGTGACGGCGGCATTGCGGTGACCGGCGAGCTTAGGCATAGCGGAAGCCTAGCGCGCAGGGCGAGCCTCAGCCGGTAACCAGGACGATGACGCCCGGCGGCTTGCTGCTGAGTGCGGGAATCCGTGGTTGGACGGGTGCGCCAAGCTTCTGGCCCACCGCGTCCGCGGTGGCATGCTCGTCGTCAGCATCGGTGTAGTACACCGTGGTGGCTGGGACATCGGGCACCGTCATGTTGTCGACTTTGGTGACCTTGAAACCCGCGGCCGTGAGCTCGTCCTTGGTGCGCGCGGCCACACCCTCTTTCGACGAGATGTTGTACACCTGCACCTCGGCCTGGTTTGCAGCGGGCTTGGTGCTTGTCGAAGTGGATGGCGAGCTGGTGGTGGTCACACTGGAGGCCGGCGACGCCGAGTCATCCTCAGAGTTCCCGGAAGAACCCAGAGCCTGCCAACCGAGGAGCAGGAAGATGACGCCCAGGAACAACAGCACCATCACCATGGCCCGCAGGGGAAGCCCCGTAGAGTCGGGGACTCGCTCTTTCATCGAGCCCACTGTAGCGAGTCAGGTCACCTCGAAGCCGAGGCGCCGCGCTGCCCGCGCCTTCTGGCGGCTTGCGCGCAGCCGCCGCAGCCGTTTCACCAGCATCGGGTCGGCGGCCAGCGCCTCGGGTCGATCGACGAGCGCGTTGAGCACCTGGTAGTAGCGCGTCGCAGACATCGAGAACAGCTCTTTGATGGCTTCTTCCTTCACGCCGGCAAATTTCCACCACTGACGTTCGAATGCGAGGATGTCGTGTTCACGGCGGGTGAGCCCATCGGCGATTTCACAATCGTCCCCCGATCGATTTGCCCGCGCCATGGCGCTATCCATATCGCTTCCCCTGGACCCTTCCGGCGAATTCTTGAACTGCTCTAATGACTTGACTTACCTGAGGGCATGTTTCGGCGAGTATTGAACCACGCCTCAAACCCTCAAGCCGTCATCCAGACCCGCGAGTCGGCCGATTCGTTTGGATTGCCAGTGGCCGATTGCCGGCCTCGGATCGCAAGCGCGTGCGGTAGCTTAGCCGACCATGGCAGTCGTACCCATTCGCATCGTGGGAGATCCGGTCTTGCATACCCCGACGCAGCCGGTGCCGGTCGCCGCCGACGGTTCGCTCCCGGCCGAGCTGCCCGAATTGATCTCCACCATGTACGACACGATGGATGCCGCGCACGGGGTCGGCCTGGCCGCCAACCAGATCGGGTATGGGTTGCGGCTGTTCGTGTACGACTGCGCCGAGGACCGCGGAATGAGTGACCGCCGCCGCGGTGTCGTCATCAATCCGGTCCTTCAGACCTCCGAAATACCCGAGACCATGCCCGATCCGGCTACCGACGACGAAGGTTGCTTGTCGGTTCCCGGCGAGTCGTTCCCCACCGGCCGTGCGAAGTGGGCACGGGTCACCGGCCTCGATGCCGACGGCAATTCGGTCACTGTCGAGGGCAGCGACCTGTTCGCGCGCATGCTGCAGCACGAAACGGGGCACCTGGATGGTTTCCTGTACCTGGACCGTCTCATCGGCCGGTACGCCCGCAGCGCGAAACGCGCCGTCAAGGCGAACGGCTGGGGCGTTCCCGGTCTGTCGTGGCTGCCGGGTGAAGGGCCGGACCCGTTCGGTCACTGATGTTTTCGTGGCCGGACCTGGGAACGCGGGTGACGGTGCGCTACCGGCGCCGCGCCGGATTGGTGCCGCCGCTGACCGATGCGGTGGGATACCTGCTGGCGGTGGACCCGGTCGTGCGGGTGCGGACGAAAACGGGCGCGGTCGTCGAATTCCCGCCCGCCGACGTAGTCGCGCTGCGGGTGCTGACCGATGCACCGGTACGCACCTCCGGAATCCGTGCGCTTGAGCATGCGGCCGCCGCGGCCTGGCCCGGCGTTGATCGGTCCTGGCTGGACGGCTGGCTGCTGCGGGCCGGCCACGGGACCACTCTCGCCGCCAATTCCGCAGCGCCGCTGGATATCTCGGCTCGGGTAAGTACGGTGCCCGCGATCCCTGAGATCATAGCCTGGTACGAGCGTCGCGGACTGACCCCGCGGCTGGCCATTCCCGATCGCTTGTTGCCCCTGCCGCCCGGTTTGACGGCCGAACACACAGAACGAGTTCTGGTGCGCGACGTCTCCGATATGGCCTCGCGCGAGCCGGACCCGTCCACCGCCTTGGCGACTCGCCCGGACGACGCCTGGCTGCGGATATACGGGCGCGACGTTCCGGTTGACCTGCTAACCGCCATCGTCGACGGCGAGCTCATGTTCGGCATCCACCAAGGCGCATCGGTCGGGCGCGCGGCGGTGACCGACGCACCGGACGGCACTCGGTGGGTTGGCCTGTCGGCAATAGCGGCTGGCGACGATCAAGCCGCAGCGGCCGTGTGCGAAGCACTGTTGGCCTGGGGCGCGGCTCGCGGAGCTACCCGTGGGTACCTGCGCGTCCCCGACACCGGCGCGACGGCGCTCACTGAATCGCTGGGTTTTCGGCTGCATCATCGTCGGCGCTACTTTCCGGTCCGACCAAGCGTCTGGGATACCGTCTAGTCATGCCCGACGGCATCCTTCGGCTGGCCACCTGGAATGTGAATTCGATTCGCACCCGCCTGCACCGCGTCGTCGACTGGCTGGCCCGCGCCGAGGTCGACGTGCTGGCCATGCAGGAGACCAAATGCTCCGACGGCCAGTTCCCCACCCTGCCGTTGTTCGAACTCGGCTACGAAGTCGCACATGTCGGTTTCAATCAGTGGAACGGCGTGGCAATCGCGTCTCGTGTTGGTCTCGACGATGTGCAGATCGGTTTCGAAGGCCAGCCCAGCTGGAGTAGCAAGCCAGAGGTTGCCGCCACGGCGGAAGCCCGCGCATTGGGCGCCACCTGCGGCGGCATCCGGGTGTGGAGCCTCTACGTGCCCAACGGCCGCTCACTCGGCGATCCGCACTACACCTACAAACTCGATTGGCTTGCCGCACTGCGTGATACCGCGGCCGGCTGGTTACGGGACGATCCCACGGCACAGATCGCGCTGGCCGGAGACTGGAATATCGCCCCGAAAGACGAAGACGTCTGGAGCGCCGAATTCTTTGCCGGCGCCACGCATGTCTCCGAGCCGGAGCGCCGCGCGTTCAACGCTATTGTCGACGCGCAATTCACTGATGTGGTAAGGCCTTTCGCCCCAGGCCCCGGGGTTTACACCTACTGGGACTACACCCAGCTGCGCTTCCCGAAGAAACAAGGCATGCGGATCGACTTCATCCTCGCCTCACCGGCGTTGGCCAACCGCGTGACAGACGCGCATATCGTCCGCGAGGAACGCAAAGGGAAGGCGGCCAGCGATCACGCGCCGGTGCTCATCGATATAAAGCGTGGCTAGTCGCGTTCGCAGCGTTCGCGCCACACCCACGAGCAGGTTAAGCTCAGGGAAATTTGAGGCGGCTGCTCGTTGTCTGCGCGTTTGCAAGGTGGCAGGCTTTGGATTGTTAGAAGCGGAAACCAGTGTTGTTTTGTTGTTGACTTTGCGTCCCGAGGCACCCGGGTGCCAGCGCAAGTTCGCGGCAAGGGCATGAAAGCCAGGGAGTCATCATGAGTGTCATCGGCGGAGCGGTCCGGGGCGTGGGTCAAGCGGTGAATCGTGCGGCGACCGCGACAACCGCGGCCGCCGGCGCTGTGGGTGGCGCGGCGGTCAACGGAGTCATCGGCGGCGTA
Source organism: uncultured Actinomycetota bacterium (assembly GCA_963784665.1). Taxonomy (GTDB): domain Bacteria; phylum Actinomycetota; class Actinomycetes; order Mycobacteriales; family Mycobacteriaceae; genus Mycobacterium. Next base: position 37,563 of record CAWASA010000004.1, on the reverse strand, counting down.
ACGGGAGCCGCGGAGGGCGTCAAGCGTGGAATGAGCAGCGGCAGTCACTCGGTGCCCGCGGCCGCTGTGGCCTTCGGCGCGCTCGGCGTAGCCGGCCTGGTCGAGTGGCCGGTGCTGCTGGCAGTCGGCGGCAGTGCCCTGTTGTTGCAGAGGTTGAACCGCAAACACGAGCCGGCCACACCGGCGGTGAAAGCCAACCTTAAATCGGTGCCCGTGGAGCCGGCGCCCGAAAAGGCCGCGCCGCAGAAAGCCGCCCGTAAGTCGACAGCCAAGAAGGCGGCTGGACGTCGGGCTGGTGCCGCCGAGTTGCGTAGCACCAACTGACCGGGAACCGTTGATCGACTTTTGAGCATCACAACATCAATACGACGGTCGCTGCCGTCGCGTGTCATCTCCGCGGGCCTTCAGGCGACTACCGCCGTCACTGAAGCCGGTTTCAACATCGCCGCCATTCCGCTGCGAGAAGGTGTGCGGGCCCTTTCCGGCGACTTGGCCCAAGACACACTGAGCCGGCGCTGTTGGCGCGGCGAGAGCCGCGCCTGGATCGAGGTGCGCGGCCTTGACGCAGACGGCGACGGTGAACTCGGACGACTCGTGCTCGACGCAGTCCGGGCCCACCCCGCCGTCACCTCGGCCAGTCTGAACTACCCCTTGTCGCGTGTGGTCGTCAGCATCAGTGACCAGGACACGTCGCTGCGCGACCTCTGCCGCATTGTCGACGGAGCCGAAAAGCGTTGCGGCTCAAGAAAAGCAATCAAATCAGCGGCGAGGCCGACAAGTCTGCCCGGCGACGGCGTGGTGCTGGTGACCAGAGCTGTGACCGTGGTCGCAAGCGCGGCCGGCCTGAGTATCGCGCTGACAGGCCGGGCCTTGCGCTTGCCGCGCGCTCCGAGCGCCGTGCAAGCGGTCGTTTCGCTGGTGGAATACCAACCCGCGCTGCGCCGTTTGCTCGAGGGCAGTATCGGCGGGCCCGCCACCGATTCCGTGCTGGCGCTGGCCGCAACAGTCGCGCAAACCATCACGCTGTCGCCGGCCTACTTGTCAGTGGGGCTGGCGATGCAGTCGCTGAAAGCCGCCGAATGCCGCGCCGAGGCACGAGTTTGGCAAAAGCACGAACCAGAACTGGCACGGCACGCCGACCAACCGCCTACTCCGCCGGCCTTGGGTCATAACCGGCCGTCCAGACCCGCCGAACGCTACGCCGGTCATTTCGCGCTCCTCCAGGGGCTCGGCGCCGGGCTGATCGGCGCCGCCACCCGCAACGTAAACATGGTGTCCACGGCGATCTTGGTGACTGCCCCCAAGGCCAGCCGGACGACACCCGAGGCATTCGCCGCAACGCTGGGGCGCGGATTGGCCGATCGACACGCGGTATTGCCGCTGCGGCCCGACGCGCTGCGCAGGCTGGATCTGGTCGACGCAATCGTCATCGATCCCCGCGTGTTGTGTGCCGACAGCTTGCGTGTGGCGCGCATCCGCGGCGCCGATAAGAACGAGTTGTCCGCCGCGTGGAACCGTGCTCAACTCCTGCTCGAGAAGGACGGCTTGTCCCCCGGCTGGCACCCGGTGCGCGGAATATCGTCTAAGCGGCCGAATTCGGTAGCCGAAGCCCTTTTTCTTCCCGCCCACGATCCGCTGGCCTCGGCCGTGGTCGCCGAGGCACACCGCACCGGAGCCGATCTGATCACAGTCGATGTCGACTCGCTGGATGAATTGCGACCGGCGTTCGACGAAGTCCGACCCCTGACGAACGAGGCAGGCCAAACCATCGACGACGCGCTCGCCCGCGCGGTGGCCGACCTGCACCAGGCGGGCCAAATTGTGGCCGTGCTGTCATCGTCTGGCACACAAGCAATTTCGTCTGCCGACGTGGCGCTGGGGATGATGCCGCGGCGAGATGGAAGTCCACCACCCTGGAACGCCGATCTCTTATTGCCCGATCTCGGGGCCGCTTGGCGGGTGCTGCACGCACTGCCCGCAGCCAGGACCGCAACCCAGCAGGGCATCGGGTTATCGCTTGGCGCGACCGCTATGGGATCGCTTTTCCTGATCCCCGGTGTCCGTGGCCTCGGGACCGGACCGATCAACATCGGGGCGGCGGCCGGTCTGCTCTCGGGATACCTGCTGGCGCGCGGGATCATCGGCGCAAACACGCCCCGCCCCGCCGCCATCCATGAGTGGCACGCGATGTCGGTCGAGCAGGTCCGTAAAGCATTGCCCCCAACCGACTCCGAGGCGACAGCGGTGCCGGACCACCGCGCGGCGCCAACAGGCCGGGCCGTGCAACTGACGGAAACACCCATGCAAGCAACCTGGCAACTCATCAAGGCCGTACGAGCCGAATTGTCCGACCCGCTGACCCCAGTGATGGCGCTCGGCTCGGCAGCCAGCGCGGTGCTCGGTTCACCCGTCGACGCGGTGTTGGTCGGGTCGGTACTGACCGGAAACTCAATACTGGCTGCCACCCAGCGCCTGCGCGCCGAAAGACGGTTGAGCCACCTACTGGCTCTGCAGATTCCGCCAGCCAGAAAGGTAGTCACCGGTCCAGACGGCGAACGGACATACACGCATGTCATCGCGGAGCAACTGCAGCCCGGAGATGTCATCGAGGTGCGGACCCACGAGGTGGTGCCCGCCGACGCTCGCATCATCGAGGAAATCGACGTCGAGATCGACGAGTCAACGCTCACCGGCGAGTCGCTCTCGGTGGAGAAGCAGGTCGAGGCCACGCCGGGGACGCCTCTCGCCGAGCGTCGCTGCATGCTGTTCGCCGGGACCACCGTGGTGGCGGGAACCGCGGTCGCGCTGGTGACCGCGGTGGGCGCCGACACCCAGCAGCGGCACGCCGCCGATCTCATATCCGGCGAGCTCTCATCGGACATCGGCTTGCAGCATCAGCTCGGGCAGCTCACCAATCGGGCACTCCCCGTCAGCGTGACCGGCGGTGCGGTGGTCGGTGCGCTCGGGCTGTTGCGCCGCACCGGGTTGCGCCACGCGGTGTCCAGTGGCATCGCCATAGCAGTGGCCGCGGTTCCCGAGGGGATGCCATTGGTGGCCACCCTCGCGCAGGCCGCCTCGGCACGCCGACTGACGCAGTTCGGTGCGCTGGTCCGTGTTCCGCGTTCGGTGGAAGCGCTCGGCCGCATCGACGTGGTCTGCTTCGACAAAACCGGAACCCTCAGCGAGAACCGGCTGCGCGTGGCGCACGTCCACGCCGTGCCGGGGTTCACGCGGGAGGAGGTCCTGCGCTGCGCTGCGCACGCGGCGCCGGCGTCCAACGGCGACCCACATGTGCACGCCACCGATCTCGCAATTGTCGAGGCGGCTCTAGCCGTTGAGGCCTCCAGTTCAGTGCTGGAACGCACCGCTCACCTTCCCTTCCGGTCGGGCAGGTCGTTCTCAGCCTCGGTCACGGGCAGTGAGCTGACCGTCAAGGGTGCGCCCGAAGTGGTGTTGGCCGCGTCCGAAAACACCGGCTCCACCATGAACACGACGGTCGCTCAACTGGCCGCCAGGGGGCTGCGGGTCATTGCGGTGGCGCAACGCCGGCTGAGCCCGCAACAGGCCAAGGCGATCCAGGAAAACCCCGATGACATCGCCAAACTCTGCACCGACGGGTTGACCTTGGCGGGATTTCTCGGATTGTCCGACACCCCGCGCGCGGAGTCCGCCGATCTGCTCGCGAATCTGCGACAGCAAGGGGTGGGCATAAAACTGATCACCGGTGATCATCCGATAACCGCGAAAGCCATCGCCGAGGAGCTTGGCCTGCCAGTGACCGCTGAACAAGTCATCAGTGGAGCCGAATGGGAGTCGTTGTCGCGCAAGGACCAAGAGCGCGTCGCAAGCGAGCGGGTGATCTTTGCCCGGATGACACCGGAGAACAAGGTCCAGGTTGTTCAGACGCTCGAAAATGCCGGCGTGCGGACTGCGATGGTCGGTGACGGAGCCAACGACGCCGCCGCTATCCGGGCCGCCACGGTCGGTATCGGCGTGGTCGCGCACGGCAGCGACCCGGCTCATTTGGTGGCCGACGTGGTGCTGGTCGACGGCCGTATCGACGCGCTGTTGCAAGCCATCGACGAAGGACGCCAGCTGTGGCGCCGGGTGCAAGCGGCCGTGTCGGTACTGCTCGGCGGAAATGCCGGCGAGGTGATCTTCGCCATCATCGGTAGTGCTATCACCGGCACCTCGCCGCTGAACACCCGCCAGCTGCTGCTGGTGAATACGCTGACCGACGCGCTGCCGGCTGCGGCGCTTGCGGTCAGCAAGCCGAGCGGGCCAGTCGACCCCCGGCTGCGCGGCGCAGATCAGCCCGCGTTGTGGCACGCGGTCGCCATCCGTGGCGTTACCACGGCAGCAGCAGCGACGGCGGCGTGGGCGATGGCAGGGGTCACCGGGCTGCCCCAACGCGCATCCACCGTGGCTCTGGTCGCGCTGGTGTCCGCCGAGCTGGGCCAGACACTGCTGGAGTCTCAGGCCCCGATGGTGGTGCTCACCGCTTTCGGGTCACTCGGCTTGGTGGGGATCTTGATCAGCACTCCAGGAGTCAGCCAACTGCTCGGCTGTACGCCGATCGGCCCCGTCGGGTGGGCTCAGGGCCTGGGAGCCGCGGCGGTGGCGACCATCGCAACAGGAATTCTGAGCCGTGCGCTGCCGGGTCCGGACAAATCGGCCCCCCAGCCACCCGAGACGCCCTCGCCGACCGATGAGCCCGCCGACCAGGATGGCGAATATCCACCACCCCGACGCGCCAAAGCAGCGCATAGAGTTCCATTAAGGGCACTCTCAGCACCGAAGCAATCGACGAAACTAGCGGATCGCCCCCGGAGTCAGTCATCGTCGACATAAGTCCGACGTTGGCCGCGCGACCCGGCGACCTGGCAAACTCTTCGTTACTGAAAGGCAAATGATGGCGGAAAAGAAGACGCGCAGGAGGATACCCCAGCGCGAAGCGGTGCAGAAGATCCGTGAAGGCGAGACGTTCGTGGTGAACCTGCCGGTGGTGGGTCAGATGGAGATACCCCGGCCAGAGCAGTTGGCCTACTTCGGCGGCCTGGCCGCCCTGGCGGCACTTGAACTCATCGACTGGCCGGTCGCCGTGGTCATCGCCGCCGGACACCTACTGGCGAGCAACCACCACAACAAGATCCTCGAGGAACTCGGCGACGCGATGGAAGAGGCCTAATCAGCTCAGGGCCGGTCAGGTCGTCGCCGGCGCAGTCGCAACCGCGCGGTCGAACTGCAGCGTGACCCGGGTGCCCGCCGGGGTGCGGACCGTGTCGACGCGGTCGGCTAACTCGCCGATCAGGGTGAGCCCCCGTCCGCGCCGTCGGCTGCGCAGACTGGCCGAGGAATCGCCGACCCACCGGCCGGTGTCGGTGACGGTGACCGCGACCGTGTCCTGGCGCAGGAACGCTTCGACGGATACCGTTCTGCGTGGCTCGCTGTGACTGCCATGTTCGATTGCGTTGGTGACCGCTTCGCCGGCCGCCAACAGGATGTCCAATTCGCGCTGGGGAGGGACGGCAATGGTGTTCAGCCAATGCCGCAGCCTGTCGCGTGCGACGGGAATCTGAGCCGGCGAAGCCGGCAGCACGCTGGCGAAGCTGCGCGCGGCTTCGTGGCTCGGACGTAGCGCCAGGACCACGACGTCGTCACGGTAACCGGCGGGCGGGGTCATCCGGGACAGCACCTCGGCACAGACGGATTCGACCGGAAGGTCGGCGCACTCGGCGGCCACAGACTTCAGCCGGCCGAAGCCGTCGTCGAGCGCTTCGCCGGCCCGCTCGATGAGTCCGTCGGTATAGAGCAGGATCAGACTCCCCGGTGGCAGGTCTGCCGTCGCGGTGACGTCGCACGAGGGGTCTGCCGCGTCGTTCACGGGGCTTTCTGTGACGGCTACCGGGGCACGCCGGCCATTCTCCAGAAAGACCGCACGATGGTCGGGAAGAACCAGCAACGGGTAGGGATGTCCGGCGCAGCTATAGCTGACGGTGGCGGCACCGGTGTCAGGTTCGGTTTCGACGAGGGCGTAGGCCACCGTCGCGCAGCGCGCACCCGTGACGCTGGCTGCATATCGGTCCAGTGCGCCCAGAACCGCGGCGGGTTCGGCCGCGGTGAGCGCCGAGGCGGCCACCGCGGCCCGCAGTCTGCTCATCACGATTGCGGCGGCCAACCCGTGTCCGACGACGTCGCCGACCGATATCCCGATCCTGCCCGCGTGGTCCAACGGGGTGACCGAATACCAGTCACCGCCGACGCGCATCGCTTCCCCTGCCGGCTGGTACACGGCTGCTACGACGGCAGCGGTCGAGCCACGATCAAGGTCCAGCAGATGCTCTTGGAAGTCCACGGCGATCCGGTGCTCGCGCGCCATGAGGCGGACCCGGTCCAGGGCCGAGGAAGTCAGCTCGGCCATTCGACTGAATGTATCGAGTTCGGCGGGGTCGAACTGGCGCGGCGTGGGCCACAGCAAGACCAGTGCACCGATGACGCGACAGGCGTTATCCCGCAACGGGTGAGCGACACATGCGCGCACACTGGCTGCGGTGTCGCGCACCGCGTGCGCATAGCGCTCAGGGAGTTCGAACGTGTCGGTGATGACCATCGATTCACCGGTGCGTACGACGTCGGCTCCCACCAACGGGGAATCGAGTGCGGCGACGTGGTACCGGTCGCGCAATTCGGCGGGGAGGTCGCCGGCGTATTCGAACCGGACGTGATGCTCCCCATCGAGGAGCCCAATCGTCACGGCGGCGGCATCCCCGGAACCGAATGGGGAGCTCAGTAAGGCATTCATTATTCCGGCGACCGAGTCGGTGGCCTGCAGCGCGGAGTCGAGTTGCACCAGATCGGAGGCGAGTCGCAGGTGCGCCTCACGACGCTCGCGGGCAACCGCGGACAACCTCGACTGCACTCGGTCGACCAGCTCTTGGGAGCGAAATGGCTTGGGCAGGTAGTCGTCGGCCCCACTGGCGAAGCCCTTATTGACGGCCTCCGCGCCGGCCCGGGCGGACAGCATGAGGACCGGCGTAGCCGCCAGCGCCGGATCGGCGCGAATGGCCGCGACGAATTCGAAGCCGTCAAGACCCGGCATCATGACATCGGTGACGATCGCGTCCGGATGCAGGTCGCGGGTTGCGGCCAATGCCGACTCGCCATCGGCGACGAGCACCGTCTCCCAGTGGGCCGACAGCACGCGGTCCAAATGAGCCCGCATGTCGGCGTTGTCGTCGGCGATCAACACCAGCTGGCGCGGCCGCGCAGGTGTTGCCGTCGCACCGCCAGGCCCCGAAATCGGCATCAGCCATTGACGCGCCTCCGCCACGTACGGATTGCTCTCGTCCAGCAGCCCCGCAGGCGACTGATCGGCCGCTGTGCCCGCGACTGATCGCGGCAGTCGGATGGTCACCGTCGTTCCGCAATCCAATTCGCTTTCGATCTCCACCGTTCCGCGGTGCAGTTCGACCAGTCCGCGGACCAGTGAAAGCCCGATTCCGGCGCCCTCCACACTGCGGCCACGAACGTTGTCGGCCCGGTAGAAGCGCTCGAACAGGCGGTCCAGGTCCTCGGCGGCGATCCCAACTCCGGTGTCGCGCATGGCAATTACGCAGTACGCGGATTCGGCACGCACCTCAACCGAAATCGAGCCCTGCAGCGTGTATTTGACCGCATTCGAAAGGAGATTGAGAGTAATCGTCTCCCACATGCCCGGATCGACGTCGGCGAGTGCCGGAGCGCAGTCCAAGACGAGATCGAGTCCCGCCCGATCACAGAGCTCGCTGAAGGAGGACGCGATATGCGCGGTGAGCGCGCCGACATCGGTACACACCAACCTGGCGTTCGCCCGGCCGGCTTCGATGCGGGAGAAATCGAGCAGCGAGTCGACCAAACGCTGCAGACGCCGCGCATTACGTCCTGCGGTGCTGAGCCGTTCCGCCAGCACGCTTTCCGGCGCCACTTCGGATAGCGCATCGTCGAGCGGCCCAAGCAGCAGGGTCAGCGGAGTGCGGAACTCGTGGCTGACATTGGTCAAAAACGCTGTCTTCGCCCGGTCTAATTCGGCCAGCGCATCGGCTCGCTGCCGCTGCTGTTCGTAGGAGACGGCGGATGCCAGCGCCGAGGACAGCTGGTCGGCCAGCAATTGGCAAAAGCCGCGGTACATCGAATCCAGGGGCCGCCGCGGACTCGCTCCGATCACCACCGCCCCGGCGTTCGAGCCTTCACCAAGCGGCAACACCAGGGCCTGCTGGGGACAGTTCTCCCCGAAAGCCTCTGTGATGCCAGGGATCACGGCCTCGAGCTCGTCGAGCACGTGTACGGTCGCGCGTGAACGTGGTGTCGTATCCCAGCCCGTCAGCTGGGCCAGCGACCTCGGCAGCAACGGGAGGATCGAGGGCGTCGCTCCGCGCAGCGTACTGTCTTGCTCCCCGACCCCATCCCCGTCTCCGGCTACGTACACGGCAATGAACGGCAGGTCCGAGGGTTGAGCGCGGCATACTGCGACCGCGCTGCTGACGGCGTCATCGATGGCGTGGGTGTCCATGACGGCGCTCGCCACCGCATTGAGCAAGTGGAGCCGACGCTCGCTCAACACCCGTTCCGTCGTTTCGATCACCGCGCAGAAGACGGCCGTGACCGCACCGTCGCTGCCGATGATCGGGCTGTAGGTGAAAGTGAAGTACCGTTCCCGCGGGAGGCCTCCGGTCACCAGCGGCAGCATCAAGTCATCCGACCAAGTCGCCTTGCCGGTCGCGACGACGCCAGCGAGCATGGGGCCGATTGCTTCCCAAATCTCCGACCACACCTGCTCCGCGCGGCGGCCCAGCGCCGCCGGGTGTTTGTCACCCAGGATCTGGGCATAGGCGTCGTTGTACATCAAGAACAGATCCGCCGGCCTCAACCACAGCACGATGGGAAACCGCGAAGTCAAAGTCATCGCCACCGCCGCCCGCACCTCGGCCGACCAGTCATCGGGCCGACCCAACGGGTGGGCGGCCCAGTCGAATTCGGCGAACCGGCGGCCCATCTCGCCGCCTAACGCGACCGCAGCCGCCAGGTCAGCCGGCAGCCCCGCGTTCATTGCTGCTTGCGCTGCAGCGCATCGGACAGCGTCGGGCAGATGTCGAGAATGGTGTCCAGCTCCGTCACCTGGATCGGTCGAAGCACTTGGGCGTGATCCGCTACCAGACGGACCGAGGTACCGGTTTCCTTCGCTTTCTCGTGGCACTCGAGCACCGCGTTCAACGCTGCGCTTCCGAAGAAGGTCACCGGTTGCAGGTCGACGACGACCAGCCGGGCCGGATGCGTCGCCGCGAGCTTCAGCGCGGCGGTCAGGTGAGCGGTGAGCTCGTCGACGTTGCTGGAGTCGACATCGCCTTTCACGCGCACCAGTACAGCGTCCTCTTGCGCCTCGTGTTCGACCGCCAACAATTCCATGCCTTTCGCCCGGATGCGCAGCATGCGCCGTCCAAGATGTCCTGGAAGATTAACCCGTATCCGACCTGCCGCGTTCCCGTATCGCGGCGGTTACCCGGCGGGCTCGGGGGGAATCCGTTCGTGCACCGTCAGCAACAAATGGTCGAATTGATTTTGCAGGGCGGCCGTCGGCGCCGTCAGCGTTGTCACTTCGGCGAGCAGTTGCTTCGCCAGCGCGCGTATCTTCACATTGGTTTCTTGTGACCGCCACTGCAGCACGCGAAAGGCTTGTTCAGCGCTGACCCGGTAGACATACATCAGCACGCCCTTGGCCTGCTCGATCGCCGCGCGGTTCTCGAACAGGTCCGGCAGGGTCGTGTCGAGCACTTCTTGTCGGGTCTCGTCGAAGGTGTCGGTGAGGTCGATGTAATAACCGGCGGTCCCCTTCACAGCCCCCGATTCGTCCACCATGCGGTCGGCGACGACAATCGCGTCGTGCACGTTGCCCGCGGTGTCGATAAACCGGTGCCGACTTGAAAACGATTCTTCCGACTGCAACGCGTAGTCGAGCAACTCCTGGACGTGCGCTCGGTCGTCGGGATGCTTGTGCGACAACAGCAGTTTCGTCGTCGGCACGACGGCCCCCGGTTCGTAGCCGTGCATCCTGGCCACCTCGTCGGACCATTCCCAGCGTTGACCTACGAACCAGAAGCGGAAGGCGCCGACGTTCAGATACCCAGTGGCGGGCGCGACGGAGCTGGAAAGCTCGTTGCGGGTCCCGGCGGGCGCCACTGCATCCGTTTGCCTGCGCTGTTGCACGTTTGCATCCTCGCACTCCGGGGACGAGGTCGGCTACCGGCTTCGCAGAAAGGCCCGCCCGCATGCCGAGTGCTCCAAAGTGGGGGTAACGTCGCGTGCGGACCATCCACAAGACGCGGGAGCGCACGCCGAGTGTGCTGAGAGGACGGCTCGGGGCCGTCGACCGTACGAACCTGACCGGGTAATGCCGGCGTAGGGAGATAGAACAATGACCGTTACCGTCGAACCTTCCGTGACGACCGGGCCCATCGCCGGCAGCAGCAAGGCTTATCGCGAACTGGAGGGGGTGCCCGGCGCTCGCGTTCCGTTCCGGCGGGTCAACCTGTCCACCGGGGATCACTTCGACCTCTATGACACTTCCGGGCCCTACACCGATACGGACGCGGTGATCGACCTGACGTCCGGGCTGTCGCCGCGGCCCGGGGTGGTCCGCGACCGCGGCACTCAGCTGCAGCGTGCCCGCGCCGGCGAAATCACCGCCGAGATGGCGTTCATCGCCGCCCGCGAGGGAATGCCCGCCGAGCTGGTGCGCGACGAGGTCGCTTGCGGCCGTGCGGTGATCCCGGCCAATCACAACCATCCCGAGAGCGAGCCGATGATCATCGGCAAGGCGTTCGCGGTCAAGGTCAACGCGAACATCGGCAACTCGGCGGTGACGTCGTCGATCGCCGAGGAGGTCGACAAGATGGTGTGGGCCACCCGGTGGGGTGCCGACACCATCATGGATTTGTCCACCGGCAAGAACATTCACGAAACGCGCGAGTGGATTCTGCGCAATTCCCCCGTGCCGGTCGGCACGGTGCCCATCTACCAGGCGCTGGAAAAGGTCAACGGCGATCCGACCGAGCTGACCTGGGAGATCTACCGCGACACCGTGATCGAGCAGTGCGAGCAGGGTGTGGACTACATGACCGTGCACGCCGGCGTGCTGCTGCGGTATGTCCCGCTGACCGCCAAGCGGGTCACCGGCATCGTCAGCCGCGGTGGTTCGATCATGGCGGCGTGGTGCCTGGCCCATCACCAGGAGTCGTTCCTCTACACCAACTTCGAGGAGCTCTGCGACATCTTCGCGCGCTACGACGTCACCTTCTCACTGGGTGATGGGCTGCGACCCGGCTCCATCGCCGACGCCAACGACGCCGCGCAGTTCGCCGAACTTCGCACCCTGGGGGAGCTGACCAAGATCGCGAAGTCCCATGGCGCGCAAGTGATGATCGAAGGCCCCGGGCACGTCCCGATGCACAAGATCGTCGAGAACGTGAGGCTGGAAGAGGAACTCTGCGAGGAGGCCCCGTTCTACACCCTGGGTCCGCTGGCCACTGACATCGCACCGGCCTACGACCACATCACGTCGGCGATCGGCGCGGCCATCATTGCCCAAGCGGGTACCGCGATGCTGTGCTACGTGACCCCGAAGGAACACCTCGGGTTGCCGGACCGCAAGGACGTCAAGGACGGCGTGATCGCCTACAAGATCGCCGCGCACTCAGCGGACCTGGCCAAAGGTCATCCCGGCGCCCAGGACCGCGACGACGCATTGAGCAAGGCGCGCTTCGAGTTCCGCTGGAACGACCAGTTCGCGTTGTCACTGGATCCGGACACCGCTCGGGAATTCCACGACGAGACGCTGCCGGCCGAACCGGCCAAGAGCGCGCACTTCTGCTCGATGTGTGGACCGAAGTTCTGCTCGATGCGAATCACCCAAGACGTCCGCGACTATGCGGCCGCGCATGGGCTCGACAGCGAGGAAGCGATCGAAGCGGCTATGGCCGAAGGTATGGCCGAAAAGTCACGCGAGTTCGCCGAGCACGGCAATCGGGTGTATCTGCCGATCACGCAGTGAACTACCTGCCGCTGTCGGCGCCGGGCGCCACCCCGCTGCGGGTGCTGTCCATTGCCGGATCGGACTCGGGGGGCGGCGCGGGCATCCAGGCCGATATGCGCACTATGGCGTTGCTGGGTGTGCATGCGTGCACCGCGGTTACCGCGGTTACCGTGCAAAACACGCTGGGTGTCAAGAGCTTTCACGAGGTCCCCGACGATGTCGTCGCCGGACAGATCGAAGCCGTGGTCACCGATATCGGTATCCAGTCCGCCAAGACCGGGATGCTGGCATCGTCGGACATCATCAGCACGGTGGCGGCGACCTGGCACCGGCTTGGGTTGGCGGTTCCGCTCGTCGTCGACCCGGTATGCGCATCGATGCACGGCGACCCACTGCTGGCGCCGTCGGCGCTGGAGACCCTTCGCGGTCAACTGTTTCCGTTGGCCACGCTGGTCACACCGAACCTCGACGAGGTGCGACTCCTGGTAGACATCGACGTCGTCGACTCGACATCGCAGCGGGCGGCGGCTAAGGCGCTGCATGCGCTGGGCCCGCAGTGGGCGCTGGTCAAAGGGGGACACCTGCGGTCATCGCAACGCAGCTGCGACCTGCTCTACGGTGGCCCTTCTGAAGGTGCCGACTTCTACGAGTTCGACGCGGAGCGTTTGTTCACCGGCAATGATCACGGCGGCGGTGACACGCTTGCGTCCGCGGTCGCTTGCGCGCTGGCGCACGGATTCACCGTGCCCGACGCGGTCGGGTTCGGGAAGCGATGGGTCACCGAATGTTTGCGGGCCGCCTATCCGCTGGGCCGCGGGCATGGCCCGGTATCCGCCCTATTTCGGCTGTCATGAACCTCGAGCAGATCGCGGGTGTCGCGCACGAACCCGTTGGTGAGCCGAACGAGCGTCCAAAAGGGATAGTGGTCCTCACCCACGGCGCGGGTGGCAACCGGGATTCCCCTCTGCTGCAACAGGTTTGCGACGAATGGGCACGACGCGGCTGGCTCGCGGTGCGCTACAACCTGCCCTACCGCCGGCGCCGGCCCACTGGTCCACCATCCGGCTCGGCCGCCACCGACCGTGCCGGAATCGTCGAGGCAATCACGTTGTGCCGCAGTCTTGCTAGTGGCCCGCTGATCGCCGGCGGACATTCCTATGGCGGCCGGCAGGCATCCATGGTGGTTGCCGCCTCAAGAGAAGAAGCAGCAGCACCAGTGGATGTGCTGACGCTGTTCGCCTATCCGGTCCATCCGCCGGGCAAACCGGAGCGCCTCCGCACCGAACATCTGCCCGGCATCACGGTGCCTACCGTGTTCACCTACGGAACGTCGGATCCCTTTGGCACGCCGGCCGAAGTTCGTGACGCCGCGGCGATTATCGCGGCACCAACGGAACTCGTCGAAATCACCGGCGCACGGCACGACTTGCGGTCGAAGACCCTCGACGTGCCCGCGCTGGCGGTCGATGCCGCGCTGCGGCTGCTGGGCTGATTCTTAACCGGGATAGCGCGAGTAGCACGCGTCCATGTTGCCGGTCACGCCGCCACGGAACGCCGCGATCCGGGTGAAACCGGCCGGCACGCTGGTGCCGTCCGCGTCACTGGCGACCAGGTGGTTGGTCAGCAGCCCGGCAACTGCTTCGTCGAGATCGCCGGCGGTCAGCAGAAGCTGCTTATGGGACGGCAGGTCGATGGGTTCGGCCATCTTGCGGTGCACCACACCGGTCAGGCAGGCCGTCCGCAGCGCGGTCCACGGGCTCTGCATCGGTAGGCCGCGTTCGTGCTGCACCGCCAACGCGTACCTCGACATCACGATCGACAGGGCGGTGTCGTCGCCTTGCGGCAGGCTGTTTTCTTTCTCGTCGGCGACCTTGCCCATCGTCGCCAGCCCGGGCAGGTCGACCACGATGGTGTTGGTGGCCGGACAGTAGGACGCCGGCGGGCTGGCCTTGGCATCCGGGCAATCGGCCGGCTGGTAGGACAACGTCGGCGGATTCTTCGGGGAGAAGATGTTTCCCAAGAGCTCCATCAGCGTCGACAACGTGTCTTGGTTGATCGGGACTTCACCGGTCTCCGGGTCTCCGTTGGGATCGACCCGCAAGGCGTTTGGCAGGTCACCGCGGCGCTGCTCGATCTCCTTCTTGTTGATCCCCGCGCAGGCCGAGGCGCCGCTGATGAAACCCATCTGGAAGGCACTGATCCGATCCAGTGCGGACCCATGTTCGTCGTCGTTTTCGGTGTCGCTGTCCATCACGGGGTCACGGGTGGTGATGACCCCCGCCAGCACGTGGTCGAGCCCGTCGGCGGTGCTCAGCGTGAAGCGCGGCGACTTGCCATCGGCCACCCAAAACAGATACACGCCCGCGAAACAGTCGGCCTGCTGCTCACGAACGATCGTGGGGTCTTGTCTGGTCACCAGTTTCGCCATGTGCTGCAAGGCGTGCCCGAATTCGTGTGCCAGCACACCATTGACGGACATGTCGCCGAAGTACTTTTGCGCGATGGGCATGAACACGCCGCGGTCCCAGGCGATCAAGTTGCAGCGCGGGGTGTAAAAGGCGTTGACGAGCTTATAAGTATCGTTGTGGCAAACGATCGGACTGTCCGGATCTTTGGAGTTGTAGGACACCAACTTGCCGACTGGAACGAAAGTGCCTTTCAGCGATTCGCCGTACACCGACTTCCAGTATTCCTCGATGTCGTTGACCGACAGCAAGGACAACTTGTCGATGGGCCCGTTGTCGGTGTTGACCACCGTGCCGGTCGGACTGGGTGCATTCGACCGGATCCCGCTGGGACCATTGGTCGCGGGCAGGCCCCCGACGCGGAATGGGTCGTTGAGCATGGACAGAGCCCGCCCGTCTACGAAAGTGGTGCAGCCGGCCACCACCAGTACAGCCGCTGCGCAACCGATTGCGGCCCGCAGCCATGCGGTCACCCTGCGCGCACGACCACCGGCCGACTGACGTTGATTCGGCGCACGGTTATTCATGACCAACCTCATCCCGACCGGCTGCACGGCAGCACCAAAGGGATCTCATTCTAGAGCCGTTGGTTAACGGTGACAGCCGAAATGAAAGCCGTGGTTACTAACAACTGGAGCGGTATTAATCCGGTAATAGCGGCCGCCCGACGCCACAGAACTAAGCGTTAGAAGGGCGGTGGTTCGTCGTCGGGGTCGGGTGGGGCGGGTCCGGTGTAGCTCAGGCTTTCGGCTCGGCGGGTCAGGCGAGCGTCGTGATTCTGTCGGCGTTCGGTGGCGATGCGGTGGGCCTTGTTTTGGGCGCGGGTGCGCCGCCGGGTGGGCATCATGGCGGTCCGCTCGCCGCAGTACTCCGGGGGCGGGTCGGCTTCGGGTGCCGGGATAGCGCCGGTGGCGCGGCACAGACTGGGGAACAGCAGCGCGCTGCCCGGGGTGGTGACATGGGTGCGCCCCGCCGGCGAGGTCAAAATCAGCGTCCCGTCAGCCAGCTGCTGCTCGTTCCACCCCCAGAACGTTTTGACCAAATGATGCGTGCGGCAATAACACTTCAGGTTCGACGCGTGCGTCAGGCCGCCTTGGCCGTAGGGGATCGTATGGTCCACATCGCAGTCGAACGCCGGCCGGTCACAACCGGGCCAGCGGCACGTCAAATCCCGACAGCGCACAAAATCGGCCAGCGCCCTCGAGGGCACATAGCCCGGCTCGGGTGGGGCATCGCCGGGGTGCACCAGCGCCACCAGCTTGGCCGATCGGGCCAATTCGGCGACCAGGTCGGGCGGGAGCAGCCCATCGGCGCCCACCTCGCAGGCCGGTGCGGTGCCGCGGCCCTCCAGCGTGGCAGCCTCGGCGATCACCTGAATCACCACCGGTGAAGCCCCCGGCCGCTTCCCCGCGGCGCAATCACCCCGCCCGCAGCGACAGCCCAGCCGATCCGCCCCGGCCGCCAACACCCCCAACGCATCCGCGCGGCGCTGCTCGCGGCTGCGCGGATCGTGCTCACACACCGTGGCCGCCAACGCCGTCAACCGCTTGTCCAGCGCATGCGCATCCGGGCTCAACAAGCTCCCGTGAATCTGCGACATGCCGCCCTCGACATCGCCGATCCAGATCTCCCGATCGACATGGCGCTGCTGGCGCCGCCGCACCCCATCCGCGTCCGCGCGGGCCACCACCTTGTCGACGTGGCCGGCCAGCCGGCCCTGCGTCAGCGACGGCCAGCGCCCCACCTTGACCGCCAGCTCGGCATCCACCGCCGCCAGCACGTCGGGGGCGGTGATCAAATCGGTGCGATACACCATCGTCTGAAACGCCCGGTAGTCGATCTCGCCGGCCTTGAACACCTCAGCCACCCTCGGCAGCCGCTCCCCCATGGCCCGGGCATACCGCAGCCGGCTCGCGGCCAGCCCCTGACTGATCCGCAACGCCGCGGCCACCTCCGCGCTCACCGCCTCCATCGTGTCGATCGCCCAGTCCTCGGTCTCCGAACAGCGCGACAACCGATACGTGAAGAGTTCACCGATCGCGGCCAACTGCGCGGCCGCCGCCCGATTCTCCGCCCGCGCCGACACACAGATCCGCTCCACCAACGCCGCCGACTCCGGCGTTGGCCGCGAGGCATGCCATAATTCGAACATGTGTTCGAGTCTAGCAGTCGCCTGCGACGAACCATTAGCCGATGTCGCCGGTTGTGGATAACCGGGGACACGGTTCGATTTCTTGAAGCCGCCGCTACGGCACCCGGGTGCGATGCCGCTTGTCGTGCGGCGGGACGCCGTTGACGCCACCGATTGACTCCGCATAGCTGCCCACCGCGAATGCCACGCCAGAACCCATGACTGCCAACGCTTCCCGGTTGATGTTGCCGGCGGTGTCACGGGGGCTCTGGTAGTTGGGGTCGAACGGGACCCCGGCTTGGCCGCCCCACAGTCGTGCCTGCACAGTGGTTTTCGGCTGCGAAGCACCGGTGGTCATGCCCCCGATCGGCACGCCCGCGACCATGAAGGGGTGGTAGTCGGTCCTGGTGTTCAATGGCATATCGGCGGGTCGCTTCCCGGCCAGGTTCAGATATCCGGCCAGGGTGCGCTCGATGCCGGCCGAACCTTCGGGCACATCTCCGAATGTCACCCCGGGCCCGGGCGGACCGGACTGATCGCCGTCGTCGGTGAAGAAGCCGGCGTTCGGTGAACCCAGCATGGTGAAGTTCAGGTACAGCGCGATGTCGTTGAGTTGATCGCGATCCATGCCGAAGACGTAATCCATGGCGCCGTTGAGCCCGTCCTCCTCCGCTCCCCAGAACACGAATCGCACAGCATTGTTCACCGGGGCCAACGGCCCCAGCTGTAGCGCTGTTTCCAGCACCGCAGCCACTCCGGAACCGTCGTCATTGATCCCCGGGCCGGCACGCGGGCTGTCGAGATGCGCACCGACCACGATGACTTCATGGGGCGAGCCGGTCCTGGTTTGCGCCAACACGTTTCGTGATGTGATGTTCACATTCCGGGCATCCAACACAAGACGTATCGGCCCGGTTGCGCGTGCCAGCGCGGAAGCGCCGTAGGCACCGGCCACGGCGACCGGAACGGTCAGCTGCTTGAAGTAACCGGGGTTGAACAACGTGGGTGGAGCCCCCTGGCCGTCGGGCGCGCTGAGCACGATCATCCCGACCGCGCCCTTGGCCACCGCGCTGTTCTGCTTGTCGACCACTGAGCAGCGTGCGTCGTCGACGACGGCGATCGCACCCTTGGGCACCACGGCCGGGTAATCGCTGGCTGCGCAACCCGACGGCTGCGTCGGCCGAACCGGCTGCCCGGTCAGGCCGCCGGGCGGTGTCTGGACCAGCAGCGAGGCCTGGTCGACCGGATAGCCGCGGCCGGCAACCGTCAGTGACGGGTTGCCCGGGGAAACGGTGTACAGCCGGTCGAACTGCGGTGTCGATACGTCGAACCCCCTGTCGCGCAACGCCTTAGCCACATATTCGACGCTGGCGTCGTAGCCCGGTGTGCCGTCTGCGCGGTTGCCTTTGTTGGCGTTGGCGATGTCCTGCAGCGCACGCAGGTGGGTAACCATCCTGTCCGCGGTCACCTTTGCAGCCAAGCCATGACCGAGATCCGGTGCGGCAGCCGGCGGCTCCGGATGCGGCGAGGAGCAACCCGCCAACAGGCCGCTCGCGAGCAGCACTGTCGCGCCCAGCCGACCGATCATGACTTGGTAAGCACGTGACGCGTGCGGTCCTCCATGGTGGGGACGCCGTTGTGTCCGCTGAGGTCCTGTGCGTACAGACCCACGGCGTAGGCGACGCCGCCACCGTTGATGCCCAGCGCGGTGCGGTCGATGTGATCGAGGGTGTCGGTTTTCTGATGATAGTTGGGGTCGAACGGCTGGTCGGCGGTCCCGCCCCACAACTTCGCCTGATCTTCGGACTTTTTGACCTCGGCGCCGGAGAACAGGCCGCCGGCGGGGATACCCGCCAGGGTGAATCCGTCATAGTCGGAACGACCATCGAAAGCGGTGTCCTGTGCGCTCTTGCCGGTCGACTTCAAATAGGCGACCAGCGCGCGCTCGATGCCGGCCGAGCCTTCGGGTACTACCGGCTGGCCGCGGGTGTCCGATGGCAGTGATTGGTCTCCGTCATAGGTGAAGTAGCCGGGGTTCGGTGATGCGAGCATGTCGAAGTTCAGGTACAGCGCGATGTCTTTGAGCCCGCCCAGGTCCAGCGACTCGACATAGTTGCGCGATCCGATCAGGCCGAGTTCCTCCGCACCCCAGAATCCGAACCGTACCGCGTGGTGCACTGGCGGCGAATTCCCCAGCCGCACTGCGGTTTCCAGAACCGCAGCCACTCCCGACCCGTTGTCATTGATGCCTGGTCCTTCGGACACGCTGTCCAAGTGTGCACCGGCCATTACCACGTTGGTCGACGACCCCGTCTTGGTCTGCGCGATCACATTGCGGGCCTTGAAGCTCCGGGCGCTCGCATTCAGCTTGATGGTGATGGGCCCCGGCTGCGTACGCAACTGCACCCCGACGGACTTGGTCACGCTCACCACCGGGATCTTCACAACGGTGTTCGGTCCGAGGGTGCCGCCCATTTGTTGCTCATCGACGTTGTCAGCGACGATCATCGCCACGGCGCCGCGCTGCGCCGCGACATCTTCCTTCTGAGCGAACGGGCAAGAGCCGCGGTCCACCAGCACCACGGCACCTTGCACCGGCAGGTTGACGTAGTCGGAAACCGTACAGCCTGGGCTGTCGTCGGTGGGCGCGGCCACCAGCGACCCGCTCACCCCGTCTGGCGGGGTGCCGAGACTGAAATCCAGCACACGAGCCTCCACAGGCTTGCCG
Organism: uncultured Actinomycetota bacterium; assembly: GCA_963784665.1. Classification (GTDB taxonomy): domain Bacteria; phylum Actinomycetota; class Actinomycetes; order Mycobacteriales; family Mycobacteriaceae; genus Mycobacterium. The sequence continues at coordinate 18,175 of CAWASA010000004.1, read as the reverse complement.
CCGACCGTCACCACCGGCTTGTCGGCGTGAAACACCCGCGCCGAGAACTCGGGAGTTTGCACATCAAAACCGCTGTTGCGCAACGCGTTTACCACGTAATCGACGCTGGCTTCGTAGCCGGGGGTGCCCACCGCCCGAGTGCCGTTATTGGCATTGGCAATGTCCTGCAGTTTCGACAGGTGGGCCATCATCGCGTCGGTCGTGACCTTGTGGTGTAACGCGGTGGCGAACTCAGCCGCGGCCGGGTCGCCGGTCGCCTGCTGCGAGTTAGCCGACCGATGGAAACAACCGGTCAAAGATGCGGTCAGGGCAACCACGGCGAGCACCGCCGGAATCGTCGTGGATTTGTTCACCATCGCGCCCAAGGTTAGACCGCGGCTCAAGCGGCGCGCTGATTGACACGAGGACCAGATCAGACAAGCAGTGCGCTGAATGGGGCAAGAGGAATGTTGCGCACCACAAACCAAGCCACCACCAATGACAGTGTCACCACCGCAGACCAGCGATGATGTTGCCAACTCCGGATCCGTCTACCCACCACGCGGCCGTAGGTCCACGTGAGGTACGCCCACACCAACAGCACGACCGCCGCCAGACCCAGAGCATTGAACCTGGCGGCCGCGGCCAAATTGCCGTGCATGAGGGAATACAGCATGCGTAAGCTGCCGCATCCGGGACAGTCGATACCCAGCAGAGCCTTGGTGGGGCACACCGGCAGCGGACCGTTCGGGGTGGTCGGATCACCCGCCCAGATGGCGGCGCACATCAACGTCGTGGACGCGGCCACCACCAGTGGCGCACCCAAACTCAGCGGCGCCGACCTTTGGCGGGTCACCATGATGGCGACCCGCGCTTAGAACACCGCGGCAAGCGCGGTGTTGGTGTTGGTGTTCAGGGCACCGACCGCCATCAAGATCCCGTAGATGACGGCCACCACAACGCCAGCGACAACCGACCAGATCACCCATTTCTTGGCACTATCGGCGGACGCCTGCGCCTCAGCGTAACGGCCCTGTGCCCATAACCCGTTGACCTGGCTCGACTTGACGATCGCCACAATCCCGAACGGAAGGCAGCAGAACAGGGTCACCAAAATCGACCACACCAGATAGTTATTCGGCGCTTGACCGGCAGGCTGCTGCGGCGGGTAACCAGGCGGTGGAGGTGGCGGTGCCGGTGGCTGTGTCATGGACTCTCCAGTCACGAGAAGTTAGCTGGCGTGAAGCGGTGCTTACCATACCCGAGCGGAGTCCACACGGTACTAGCAATCGAAAAATCGGCTCGGACATGGTCGTGTGCGGGCGCCGTGCAAAGCCTGACCTTTTTCAACGTCGCCGCTTCAGCCTTGATATAAGGCCTCGCGTCCTATCTGCGCAGCATTGGGCACAATACCGTCGGGTTTACACAGAACATATTGAGAGCTAAACAGTTTCAACATCACTCGATATCGGGCATCCTCGGCTCGGACACCACTGCGATGCAGCAACTTTGTGCAGGGCTCCGCCGAGAATGATGCCCAGACAGACAATTTCCAGCGGAATGTATTGCATTGCCACGACATAGCCCTACGATCCCTATTTAGCAGAAGCACTGTTTCCGGGTGAGCGAGCCAAATACACTCCTGGATGTCAGCGCAGCCGCACGCCGGTTCGACAACAAGGAGTCACAGGATGTCTCATCTCAGCAACGCGCTGCGCGCCGCGACGGCTGCAGCGCTCATGGGCACTTTCGCCTTAGCGAGTACTGCCACGGCGACCGCAGACCCCGCCGGTACCGGTAGCTCCACAGACATCAACACCCTGGCGGCCTCGCTGTCAAAGGGCTACGGCCTCAACAACTGCACCGCCCAGAACCTCACCAGCGGCGAACTGGCGGCACTCACCTGCGGACAAAGCCCCGACCCGAGCGGGCCGGTCCAGGCCAAGTACATCCTCTTCAGCAACCCCGACGATTTAGCCGGCTCCTTCAAGGCCAGCATCAAAGACGACGTCCTGAGCGCGTGCGGGGACAGCGGCCAGTCACCTACCACCTGGCACCAGGGCAGCGCCACCACCAATGCCGGGCAGGTCGCGTGCGGGACTTATCAGAACGCCGCCGAAATCATCTGGACCACTGACGCGAAGAACATACTGAGCTACATCCGCGGATCCAACACCGACATCCCGGCGCTCTACCAGTGGTGGCGGGCCAACGGCTGACCTTCACACTTGGGCCGCAACGAGTTCCGCCACCGCGCGCATCCCGGCAGCGTTGGGGTGTAGCGGGGCCGGCCGACCGGGTAGCGGTACACCGTAGCGCGCCGGCTTGGTCGTCCACGGCTCGTCCGACCATGCATGGTGTTGCCGGCTGGCTGCGGCGGCGCGGACAACCTCGCAGCCGGTTGCCGCCGCCGCGTCGGCCGTGATTCGTTCAAGTGCCGCGGCGACATGGCGACCCAGATCGGCAACTGTTTCCGACAGCGGTGCCGCCGGCGTACCCGCGGGCGGCAGGATCGTCAGGTAGTCGACGAAGAAAACCTGGGCTTGTGCGGCGCGCTGACGCACGGCCCGGCCAACCGCGCACATCGAATCGAATACCGCGGCGAGGGCCCGATCACGTGCATCACGGTCCAGCAGTTCGAATATGCGGGCACCGAGCAACGGCAGCTTTCGCACCGACCGCGGCAACGAGGCGGCCATCAACAGCGGAATGTAGCCGACGTCGTTGCCGCCGATGGTGATCGTGATCAGGCGCTCCGAGCCGTCCAGTGCCGCGATTTGCGGTGGCGCGCCGCGCTGGTGGTCGGCGAGCACGTGGGCGGTGGTCGCGCCGGAAAAGGTGACATCAACAAAGTCCAGGCCCAGTTCGAGGTTCAGTCGCTCGGCGATCAGATGCGGATAGTTGCGGGCCGATCGGCCTGACCCCCAAGGCGCGCCCGCGGCGCGGGGTCGGATGCCAGGACCTGCGGCCATCGAACTGCCCAGGGCCACATACCGTTTCGATGGACTCTTCACTTCGTTCATCGCCCGGCTGTTTTCATCGCTCAGGCTCAATTGCCCGCTCCTCAGCGGGCCGGTTCCCGGCGTGCATCGTCGCCGGGCGTGGGCTGGATGCCTGCGCCCAGAAGCGCTTGGGTATGCGTCCGGCCCGCCGCGCCAGATAGCCGGCGGTGACGGCGGCGGCCATCGCGGCGGCCATGGCCGGCGGATCGGCGGCCCGGGTCACCGCGGTTGCCAACAGCACAGCGTCGCAACCTAACTCCATCGCCAGTGCAGCGTCGCTGGCGGTACCGATGCCGGCGTCTAGCACAACCGGAACGCCGGCCCTGGCGACGATCATCTCGATGTTGTGCGGGTTGGTGATGCCAAGGCCGGTACCGATCGGCGAGCCCAGCGGCATCACCGCCGCGCATCCGGTGTCCTCCAGCCGACGCGCCAAAACCGGGTCGTCGTTGGTGTACGGCAGAACGATGAACCCGTCATCGACTAATTGCTCTGCCGCCCGGACTAATTCGACTGCGTCGGGAAGCAGTGTGCGTTCGTCGGCGATCACCTCGAGCTTGACCCAGTTGGTATTCAGCGCCTCGCGGGCCAGCTGGGCGGTGAGCACCGCCTCGGCCGCGCTGCGGCACCCCGCGGTATTGGGCAGCGCCGTGATACCGAGCCGGTTGAGCACGTCCAGCAATCCCGTCCCGCCCTCGGCGTCGACCCGCCGGATTGCGACGGTGGTCAGCTCGGTGCCCGACGCGATCAGCGCCTCTTCCAGCACGGCAAGGTTGGTCGCTCCCCCGGTGCCCATGATGAGTCGCGAGGCGAAGCTGCGATCGCCGATCGTCAGGTTCGAATCAGCCACCCTGCACCGCCGTCACTACCTCGAGCCGTGCACCGTCGAAAAGCTTTGTGGTCCATTCCGAACGCGGCAGCACCGCGAAGTCCATCGCCACTGCGACGCCCCGGTCTGGCAAGCCCAGCGACTCGAGCAACGCTCCGACGGTAATCTGCTCGTCGACCTCGACCTTTTGCTCATTGACCACGACGATCATTGGTGGGCTCCGACCGGGACCAGTTCGGAAACAATCTGTTCGGCGGTCCACGGCGCCAGGAGGAACCCGGATCGGCCGTGGCCGGCGGCAACCAGGGTTCGCGTGTCCAGGCGGTGCACCAACGGCAGATTATCGGGCGTCACCGGGCGCAGCCCGGCGGCGCACTCGGCCAGCTCGTACTCCCCCAACGCCGGAAGCACCGCACACGCATCGTCCAGCAGATCACGTACTCCTGAGACGACCGGGGCCGTGTCACGTCCATGTTCGTATTGGGTGGCACCAACGACCACCCCGTCCGCACGCGGAACAATGTACACCTGCCGGCCGTGCACGCGGGCGCGAATCACTCTCGTAGGCAACGGCATACAGCCCTTGCGCCAGCGCAGACGAAGCACCTCGCCCTTGACCGGGCGCACCGGCAGTCCGGGCCATAACGCGGGTGCTTCAAAGCCATTGGCTATCACCACCGCGTCTCCTTCGACACGAGACAGGTCGTTCACCGGCGTCGCCCACCGAACTCCGAGACGCTCGCAGTCTGCGGCCAGCGCGTCCAGCACCGCGCGATTGTCCACCGCCAGTTCGGTGGGCGCCCGAAAGCCATGCCGGATGCCGTGTGCCAGCAGGGGTTCCACGTCACGGGCAGCCGACTCCCAGACGACCGGATGCCCTTGCCCGGACAACCAATCCGCAACGGTGCGCAGGTCTGCGACGTCGGCCCGGTCGACGGCCACCACCAGCGACTCGCGTGCGGTAATCACCTCCGGCGGCAGCCCGTCCAAGAAGCCGCCTTCGCGCCATAGCCGCAGGGATTCCAGGCCGAGTCGCAACAACCGCTCTTCACCGGGCCAGCCTTCGCTGTGCGGCGCCAGCATGCCGCCCGCGACCCAGGACGCTCCCTTATCGCCGGTGCGGTGCACCCGCACCGACCACCCGGCCTGGGCCGCCCGGCGCGCCACCGACAGCCCGATGACGCCGCCGCCTATGACGGCCAGCAACGACCCGGTCGGCGGGTCCAAAAACTTCGTCGGCATCCTTGCCTCCCTTCGCCGGCATGATCCGGATCAGGTGTGACGGTAAGGGCAGGTCCAGTCGCCTGGCTGTGCCCACTCTCAGCCCCGCAGGGTCATGACTTCCCGGGACTCCCGTGTCTGGTAGTTCTCCGGCTCCACGCTAGCGCGCTAGCGTCGCGGTGTGCATCAACGTGTTCGGAGTCTCGCGGCAGCGCGGCTGTATCTGTGTACCGACGCGCGGCGTGAACGCGGCGACTTGGCCCAGTTCGTCGATGCCGCCCTGGCCGGCGGGGTGGACGTCGTCCAGCTGCGCGACAAGGGGTCGGCCGGTGAGCAGCGGTTCGGCCGGCTCGAGGCGCGTGACGAGCTGGCGGCGTGCGAGATCCTCGCCGACGCGGCCCGCCGGCACGGCGCCCTGTTCGGGGTCAACGACCGCGCCGACATTGCGCGCGCGGCCGGCGCCGACGTGCTGCATCTGGGGCAGGGCGACTTGCCGCTGGACATAGCGCGCGAGATCGTCGGGCCGGACACGCTGATCGGCCTGTCCACCCATGACTCCGGCCAGGTTGCCGCGGCTGCCGTCAGCGAAGCCGACTACTTCTGCGTCGGCCCCTGTTGGCCTACCCCGACCAAACCGGGCCGCCGGGCGCCGGGCCTGCAGCTGCTCCGGGCCGCCGCTAAATTGAGCTCTGCACTCGATACCGCCTTGCCGTGGTTCGCGATCGGCGGTATCAATGCGCAGCGGCTGCCCGAGGTGCTCGATGCCGGTGCGCGACGAATCGTGGTGGTGCGGGCGATCACCGCGGCCGAGGACCCGCGGGCCGCGGCGCAGCAGCTCAGTTCGGCGCTTGCAGCAGCCAGCTGATCCGGCGACTCAGGTGCGACGGCGCCTGATCCGCGTCCCCTGGCATGCACCAGACGAAGACGCCGGCCTCGATCTCGATCGTGCGTGGCAGGTGCTGCCGTCGCTCGTCGCTGTGGCTCAGCGGCACCAGCGCCGGGGCGGTGCGCAGCCGTTGCCAGCTCGCCGCGAAGCCGGGATGCAGCGGCAGGCTGGCTACCTCGTCCTCGCCGACCCAGCGCAGCTCGGCGCTTTCCCGGTTCGGCACGGTGTGCAGCAACTCGCCGGCATCGGCGACGACGGTGGTGTAGGTCCACGCAGAACCGCTGATCCCGGAGACCTCGGCGGTGAGCACCGTCGCTCGTACGGCGACTCGTTCGGCGAGGAGGCCGGCCTCTTCGCACGCTTCGCGGACCGCCGTCTGCTCCGGGGTCTCGTGGCTGTCTCGAGCACCGCCGGGCAAGCCCCAGGTCCCGCCCTGATGGCTCCACACCGCCCGATGCTGCAGTAGCACCGCGGGGGTGCCGTCAGTGCGTGGGGCTCGCAGCAGCAAACCGGCCGCGCCATACCGGCCCCAGTAGTGAGCGCCGCTGTCGGAAATCACCCATCCGTCACCGTCGCCGTGCACCAGTTCAGAATATGCAGGGCATCCCCCGATCAATTGGTCCGCCTCCCCCCATCGGCCGCAACATGCTCTTAGTATTCGCTTATAGAGGGAATTCGTAGCGATGGCCGAAAGATGAGGGCTGATCACACGTGACGGTTGAGCTGGCGCACCCGTCGACCGAGCCGCAGGGATCGCGGTCGCCGGCCGAACCGGCCCATCCCCGCTGGTGGTTCATCTCGACGACGCCGGGCCGCATCTTGACCATCGGAATCGTGCTGGCGGCTCTCGGCGGGGCCAGCGCGTTCGCCACCTCGACAACCATCAACCACCGGCAGCAAGTGCTGACTACGGTGCTCAACCACACCGAGCCGCTGTCTTTCGCCGCCGGGCGGCTCTACACCACCCTGTCGGTGGCCGACGCCGCAGCGGCCACCGCGTTCATCGCCGAAGCTGAGCCGCAGCCCGTCCGGCAACGCTACGAGCAGGCCATCACCGACGCGGCAGTAGCCGTGACCAGAGCATCGAGCGGGCTCACCGATGAAACGTTGGTGCAATTGCTGGGCCGGATCAACGCCGAACTGGCCGTCTACACCGGCCTGGTCGAAATTGCACGAACCAACAACCGGGAAGGCAACCCGGTCGGGTCGTCGTATCTGTCGGAGGCGTCGGGGCTGATGCAGTCGACGATTCTCCCCGACGCGGCACAGCTCTATCACGCGACGTCAGAGCGGGTGGACAGCGAAACGACCGCGTCCACTCAGATCCCGGCGCCGGTGATCCTGGTGGTCGCCACCACCGTGGTGTTCGGTGCGTTCTGCCATCGGTGGCTGGCCCGGCGCACCAGGCGCCGGATTAACCCAGGTCTGGTCGTGGGCGGGCTCGCTATTCTCGTCATGGTGGTATGGGTCGGAACTGCGCTGACCATCTCGACGACCGCCAGTCGTAGCGCGAAGAACACCGCCGCGGACTCGCTCAAGACCGTAACCAACGTCGCGATCACCGCCCAGCAAGCGCGAGCCGACGAGACGCTGTCACTGATCCGTCGCGGGGATGAAGAAAAGCGCAAGCAGTCGTTCTATCAGCGCATCGACTCCATGCACCGGCAGCTCGACCAGTACATGTCCCGCAGCGATGCCGTCGACAAGCCCGACCTGCAAGGCGCCGATCAGCTGCTGCTGCGCTGGCGGCAGGCCAACGACCGGATCAGCTCGTACATCGCGGTGGGCAACTATCGAGCCGCCACTCAGGTTGCTCTGGGCAGCGCCGAAGACGACTCCACCCCGGCGTTCGACAAGCTTCAAGAACAATTGGTCAAGGCCATGGACCAAGGCCGCACCCAGTTGCGCAATGACGTCATCAATGCGCGCAGCGGGCTGTCCGGCGCCCAGGTCGGTGGCATCGTGCTCAGCCTCGGCGCTGCCATCGCGGTCGCCCTGGGCCTGTGGCCTCGGCTGAAAGAGTACCGGTGATGACGCGTCTGCCCAGGGTCCGGCGAGCGTGCACGCTGCTTGCCACGGCGGTCGTGCTGGCGGGCTGCGGACACACGGAATCGCTGACGATGACCACCGTGCCGACGCTGCCGCCGCCCACGCCGGTCGGCATGGAGCAGTTGCCACCGGAGCCGCCGCTGCCGTTGGACGACGGCAGTCAAAACTGCGACCTGACCGCCAGCCTGCGACCCTTCCCGACCAAGGCGGAGGCAGACGCCGCGGTCGCCGACATCCGCGCCCGCGGCAGGCTGATCGTCGGACTCGACATCGGCAGCAACCTGTTCAGCTTCCGCGACCCGATCACCGGCGAGATCACCGGTTTCGACGTGGATATCGCCGGTGAGATCGCGCGCGACATCTTCGGCGCCCCCTCGCATGTCGAGTACCGGATTCTGTCGTCCGACGAGCGCGTTACCGCGCTGCAGCGCTCGGAGGTCGACGTCGTGGTCAAGACCATGACCATTACCTGCGACCGGCGCAAGTTGGTGAATTTCTCGACCGTCTATCTCGACGCCAACCAGCGCATCCTCGCTCCGCGGGACTCATCGATCGTGAAGGTAAGCGACCTGTCCGGCAAGCGAGTCTGCGTGGCCAAGGGCACGACCTCGCTGCACCGAATCCGGCAGATCGACCCACCACCGCTCATCGTGTCGGTAGTGAACTGGGCTGACTGCCTGGTGGCAATGCAGCAACGCGAGATCGACGCCGTCAGCACCGACGACTCGATCCTGGCAGGACTGGTCGAAGAAGACCCCTACTTGCACATCGTCGGACCGAACATGGCCAACCAGCCCTACGGCGTCGGGATCAACCTGAACGACACCGGCCTGGTGCGGTTCGTCAACGGAACCCTCGAACGAATCCGCGGGGACGGCACGTGGAACACGTTGTACCGCAAGTGGTTGACAGTTTTGGGCCCGGCGCCCGCCCCGCCCACGCCGAGGTATGTGGACTGATGGCCGAAGCTATGGACTCCCACGACGAGGCCCCGGGCACCGGGCCTGCGGAAGACCAATCCGGCGCGGCATCGGAGTCGCGGCCACAGGCTACCCAGGCGCTGTTCCGCCCGGATTTCGACGATGACGACGACGACTTTCCGCACATTTCTCTCGGCACCCTGGATACCGAACCGCAAGAGCGGATGACGGTGGCGACGCGAGTGCTCCCGCCGGTCAGACAGCTTGGCGGCGGCCTGGTCGAGATTCCCCGGGTACGGGATATCGATCCGCTAGAGGCCCTCATGACCAACCCGGTGGTGCCGGAGTCCAAGCGGTTCTGCTGGAACTGCGGAAAGCCGGTCGGCCGGTCAAGCGACGACTGCGAGGGGACATCGGAGGGCTGGTGTCCCGCCTGCGGCAGTCCGTATTCATTCCTGCCGCAATTGAATCCCGGAGACATCGTCGCCAACCAGTACGAGGTCAAGGGCTGCATCGCGCACGGCGGGCTGGGCTGGGTCTACCTGGCGGTCGACCACAACGTCAACGACCGACCGGTGGTGCTCAAGGGCCTGGTGCACTCGGGCGACGCGGAGGCGCAGGCGATCGCGATGGCCGAGCGGCAGTTCCTCGCCGAGGTGGTCCACCCGCAGATCGTGCAGATCTTCAACTTTGTCGAGCACGTCGACCGGCACGGGGATCCCGTCGGCTACATCGTCATGGAGTACATCGGCGGGCAATCGCTCAGGCACGGCAAGGACAAGCTGCCCGTCGCCGAGGCCATCGCCTACCTGCTGGAAATCCTACCCGCGCTGGGCTACCTGCACTCCATCGGCTTGGTCTACAACGACCTGAAGCCGGAAAACATCATGCTCACCGAAGAGCAACTCAAGCTGATCGACCTGGGCGCGGTGTCGCGGATCAATTCGTTCGGCTACCTCTACGGCACCCCCGGCTTCCAGGCACCAGAGATCGTGCGGACCGGCCCGACGATAGCCACCGACGTCTACACGGTGGGACGCACACTGGCGGCGCTCACGTTGAACCTGCCCACCCGCAATGGCCGCTACGCAGACGGTCTGCCCGAAGACGACCCCGTATTGACCACCTACGACTCCTTCCGCCGGTTGCTGCGCCGCGCCACCGACCCCGACCCGCGGCGCCGGTTCAGCAGCACCGAGGAGATGTCCGGCCAGTTGATGGGCGTGCTACGCGAGGTGGTCGCCCATGACACCGGGGAGCCGCGGCCCGGGCTCTCCACCACCTTCAGCCCCAGTCGCTCGACATTCGGGGTGGACTTGCTGGTCGCGCACACCGACGTGTACCTGGACGGCCAGGTCCATTCGGAGAAGCTGACCGCCAGGGAAATCGTGACAGCACTGCAGGTGCCGCTGGTCAATCCGGCCGACGTAGCTGCCCCAGTGCTGCAGGCGACGGTGCTCTCCCAGCCGGTGCAGACACTGGACTCGCTGCGGGCAGCCCGCCACGGCGTACTGGACGCGGAGGGCGCCGACGTGTCCGAGTCGGTCGAGCTGCCCCTGATGGAAGTCCGAGCGCTACTGGACCTGGGTGATGTGGCCAAGGCCACCCGCAAACTCGACGATCTCGCCGAACGGGCCGGCTGGCAATGGCGGTTGGTCTGGTACCGGGCCGTCGCCGAGCTGCTCACCGGTGACTACGACTCCGCGATAAAACATTTCACCGAGGTGCTGGACACCTTCCCCGGTGAGCTGGCGCCCAAATTGGCGCTGGCCGCGACCGCCGAGCTCGCCGGTGACACCGACGAGCACAAGTTCTACCGAACGGTGTGGAAGACCAACGACGGTGTGATCTCAGCGGCTTTCGGGCTGGCCAGAACGCTTTCCGCCGAAGGCGATCGAACCGGCGCCGTGCGGACTTTGGACGAAGTGCCGGCCACCTCCAGGCATTTCACCACCGCGCGCCTGACCAGTGCGGTGACCCTGCTGTCCGGCCGGTCCAAGCAGGACATCACGGAGGAAGACATCCGCGACGCCGCCCGGCGCGTGGAGGCGCTACCGCCCACCGAACCACGCGTGCTGCAGATCCGCGCCCTGGTATTGGGCGCCGCGATGGACTGGCTCGATGACAACGAGGCCAGCACCAACCACATTCTTGGTTTCCCGTTCACTAAGCACGGGCTGCGACTCGGGGTCGAGGCATCGCTGCGCAACCTGGCCCGGGTTGCGCCCACCCAGCGGCACCGCTACGCCCTGGTGGACATGGCGAACAATGTGCGGCCCACCAGCACGTTCTAAGGCTCGTGCGCACTGTTCAACGCCGCCGGCGTCGAGTGTGCGTCCTGGGCGTCCGGTGTGCGTCTAGGGCGGAAAAATCGCCTAGATCCCGCCCTCAGCGCACACGCAAAGCCCTCAGCGCACACTCGATGCCGCCAGCGCTTGTCGCACGCGGCGCACGATGTTGGCGGGGCGGTCTTCCGCGACAACCCGGACGATGATCCACCCCATCCGTTCCAGCATCTGGATCCGCCGAATGTCTTTGACGTATTGCGCACGGTCTGACCGATGTTGGTCACCGTCATATTCGACTGCGACCATGTAATCCTCCCAACCCAAGTCCAGGTAGGCCAGCGGAATGCCGTCCACGCCTAGCACGGGTATCTGGGTCTGCGGCCGAGGCAGGCCCGCGTCGATGAGAAGCAGCCTCAGGTAGCTCTCGCGCGGAGACTGGGCGCCCGGGTCGACCAGCTCCAGCGCAGTCTCCAGTCGCCGCCGCCCCGGCGAGCGGGGATGGCACTTCGCAATACCTAGCGCGTCATCGACCTTGAAACCCGTTGCCCGTGCGAGCGCATCCAGCCGGACAACCGCGGAGTGGACGGCCCCGCGCCGGCCGATGTCGAAGGCGGTGCGCTCGGGCGTGGTTACGGCGCGCCCGTCTATGGTCTGCGTCTCGCCGTCGATCAACGCATCGCGCCGCGTCAGTACGCCGTGAGGCGGGCGGGCGTTGATATGTCTCAGCTCAATGGGAACATCGTCGGGAATCCACTTGGCCCCATGCAATGCCGCGGCGGCCGCTCCGACGATCGTCGCCGTCCGTCTCGACCACAGCCAGGCGGCGAAAATGCGCAGCTGAAGCGAAAGCTGAACGTCATTCGCCAGGTAGACGTTCGGAAACACGGCACGATAGCGCGTCCGCAGTTGATGCCGACTCAGCGTTCCGGACGCCAATGCCTCGCTGCCGATGAACGGCTCTCTCGCAACCAGCATGGCGCGAACAATCGCACATCGGCCGCGGACCGCGACTTCATCCATACACAGGGCAAAACTCAGCGAATTTTCCGCTCCACCCCGCACAGTTAAGTCATGCCGGGGCAGTCCACCGCGTGGATCACCACCGCCGCGTGCTGCGCCGTGCCGACTGGGCTTCCTATAGCCCCGCCAGCACGCTCACGCAGTCACGAGCGATGGCCAGTTCTTCGTTGGTCGGGATCACCAGCACGGCAATCGGTGATTCGTCCGCGGAAATCTGCCGCGCGCCTTTCTCCCCGCTGAGGTTACGGCGCTGGTCGAGCACAATGCCCAGCTCCTCCAACCCGGCCACTGCATCGCGACGCACCGCCGCATCATTCTCGCCGATCCCCGCGGTGAAGCTGACCACATCGGTGTGCCCCAGCACCGCCAGGTAGGCACCGATATACTTGCGCAGCCGGTGAATGAACACACTGTAGGCCAATTGCGCTGAGCTGTCGCCAGATTCGATCATCTCCGCCAGCCGGCGGAAGTCGCGCTCACCGGCCAGGCCCAGCATCCCGGACTCGCTGGTTGAGCATCGACTCGATCTCGTCAACACTCATCTTTGCGGCGCGCCACAGGTAGCTGATGATCCCGGGGTCCACGTCACCGCTGCGGGTGCCCATCACCAGCCCCTCCATCGGCGTCAGCCCCATCGACGTGTCGACCGGCCGGCCGCCGGCGATCGCCGAAGCCGAGGAGCCGTTACCCAGATGCAGCACAATCTGATTCAGACTGCTGCACGGCCTGTCCAGGAAGGCGGCGGCCTGCTCGCTGACGTACCGATGCGAGGTGCCGTGAAATCCGTACCGGCGGATCCGCCACTGCTCGGCCAATCCGCGGTCGATGGCGTAGGTCGCCGCCGCCGGTGGCAGGTCGTGGAAGAACGCCGTGTCGAAGACCGCGATGTGTGGAACATCGGGCAGCAACTTTCGCGCCACCTCAATCCCCTTGATCGAGGGCGGATTGTGCAGCGGCGCCAGCGGCGAGAGCTCCTTCAGTTTCGCGATCACCGCGTCATCGACGATGGTGGGCCGGTAGAACGTCCTGCCGCCGTGCACCACCCGATGCCCGACCGCTGCCAGTCCGCAGGTCTTCAGGTCGATACCCGCGCCCGCCAGGAGCTCGAATGCCAGGTTCAGCGCCGCGTCGTGGTCATCCACCCGATCGTGGCGGTCCAGGTGGCGGTCCCCGGCGTCCAGCCGCGCCGACGATGATTGCTCGCCGATCCGCTCGACGACCCCGTCCGCCAGCGACACACCCGAGTCCGGCTGGATCAGCCGACATTTCAGCGACGACGAGCCGGAGTTGATCACCAGCACGACGGGCGCCGGCTTCTCAGTGGTCACGGACACCCTGTGCCTGGATCGCGGTGATGGCAACCGTGTTCACGATATCTTCGACCAGTGCACCCCGGGACAGATCGTTCACCGGCTTGCGCAACCCTTGTAACACAGGGCCGATCGCGATCGCCCCGGCGCTGCGCTGCACCGCCTTGTAGGTGTTGTTGCCGGTATTGAGGTCGGGAAAAATCAACACCGTCGCGTGGCCGGCGACCACCGAATCACGCGTCTTGGTGGCCGCGACCAACGGGTCGACCGCGGCGTCGTATTGGATGGGGCCTTCCACCAGCAGGTCGGGCGCCCGGCTGTGCACCAACTCCGTTGCCGCCCTGACTTTGTCGACGTCGGCGCCGGCGCCTGAGTCGCCGGTGGAATAGGACAGCATGGCCACTCGCGGCTCGATGCCGAACTGTGCGGCGGTGCGCGCCGAGCTGATCGCGATATCGGCGAGCTGTTCGGTGGTCGGGTCGGGGACGATCGCACAGTCGCCGTAAACCAGCACCTGATCCGGCAGGCACATCAAGAAGACGCTGGAAACCGTGGATACTCCCGGCGCGGTCCTGATGATTTCGAACGCCGGCCGGACCGTGTGCGCGGTGGTGTGCGTGACGCCGGACACCATGCCGTCGACGATGCCGTTGTACACCAGCATGGTGCCGAAATACGGCAAGTCGTAGATGATCTCGCGGGCCTGCTCGCCGGTGACACCCTTGTTCTTGCGCAACTCCGCGTACTGTTCGGCGAACTTGTCGGATAACTCGCTGATGCGTGGGTCGATCACCGCCGCGTCATCCAGGTCGACACCGAGTTCGGCTGCACGAAAGCGGATCGCAAGCTCGTCGCCGAGGATGGTCAGATCCGCAATCCCGCGCTGCAGCACCCGCCCGGCCGACTTGAGGATGCGATCGTCGCCGCCTTCAGGAAGCACGATGTGCCTGCGATCCGCTCGAGCCTGCGCCCGCAGCCGGTAGGTGAACATCTGCGGTGTGGTCACGGTCGGGATCGGGATAGCAAGCTGCGCAAGCAGATCCACGATGTCGACGTGACGTTCCATCAGTTCCAACGCGGTGTCGATCTTGCGCAGCGACCCCGCGGTGACCCGCCCGCGCACCGACGCCACCGCGCTGGCCGTCTCGAAGGTACCCAGCGTGGTGGCGATGATCGGCAGCCGTAGGCGGAGGCCGGCCACCAGCGCGGCGATCGACGGATGCAGCTCAAACCCGCCGTTGAGGATGATGCACGACAGCGACGGAAAGCCTTGGGCGCCATGCGCGCTGGCGACCGCCAGCACAACGTCGGAACGATCACCGGGGGTGATCACCACGACCGCGTCGCCCAGCCGCTCCAGCACATGCTCGGCGGTCATCCCCGCGACCACCACACCCAGCACTTCGCGTCCCATCAGCGCGGCGTCACCACTCACCACTGTTCCGTTCACGGCTTTCTGCAGCTCGGCCACCGCCGGGGCGGCCAGCAGCGGCTCTTCTGGCAGCACATAGGTCTGCGGGGCGAATGCGCGCAGCGCCTCGGCGACGGCGCTCAGCTGCGAAGGCTCGCAGCGGTTGGCCACCACCGCGGCGGTATGGGCATGCTGGGCGGCCAGCTCGTTCAGACACAGATCTACGACGTGTGCGACGTCCTCGGCGGTGCGGCCGCTGGCCCGCACCACCAGCAGCACCGGCGCGCCAAGGTTGACCGCGATACGAGCGTTGAGCGACAGCTCAGCGGGGCTGGCGACATCGCTGTAGTCGCTGCCGACGATCACCACCGCGTCGCACGCGTCGGCCATCGCGTGGTATCGGTCGACGATGTCGGCGAGCGCGGCGTCGCGGTCGGCGTGCAGCTGCTGATACGTCACGCCCACGCACCGCTCGTAGGGCAGGCCCGCAGTGCTGTGCGCCAGCAGCAGCTCCAGGATGTAGTCGCGGTCTTCGCCGAACCGGGTGATCGGCCGAAACACCCCGACCTTGGCCACGGTCGCGGCCAGTTGGTGCATGATTCCCAGCGCGATTGTCGACTTGCCGGTGTCCCCCTCGGGCGCCGCGATGTAGATCGCGGAGGGTTGAGGATCCGGCCGGGAGCCGTCGGGCACGCTGAAAGCTTGCCCTATCAGGCCAGCCTCCGCAGCCTGGGCGCGAGGTCTTTCTCAAAGAGTTCCAGGAAGCGGCGCTGGTCGTGACCGGGCGCATGGAATACCAGGTGGTTGAGACCCCATCTCACATACTGGGCGACCTTATCGACGGCCTCGTCGGGGTCCGACGCCACGATCCAGCGCTTGGCGACCTGTTCGATCGGCAGCGCGTCGGCCGCCTTCTCCATCTCGATCGGGTCGTCGATGCTGTGCTTCTGCTCGGCGGTCAGCGACAGCGGCGCCCAGAACCGCGTGTTCTCCAGGGCCAGCTCGGGGTCGGGGTCGTAGGAGATCTTGATCTCGATCATCTTGTCGATGTCGTCGACGTTGCGGTCCGCGGCGGCCGCTCCCTCCTTAACCGCTGGGATCAGCTTGTCCTGGTAGAGCTCTTCGCCCTTCCCCGACGTGCAGATGAAGCCGTCACCGGCGCGGCCGGCGTACTTGGCCACCGCCGGGCCGCCGGCCGCAATGTAGACGGGCACTCCCCCCTCGGGAACGTCGTAGATCGAGGCCCCCTTGAGCCGGTAGTACTCGCCGTCGAAGTCGACGCGGTCGCCGCGCCACAACTCCCGCATCAACCGCACGGATTCGCGTAGCCGGGCGAAGCGCTCCTTGAACTCCGGCCAGGCGCCCTCGTAGCCGGTGGCGATTTCGTTGAGCGCCTCACCGGTACCGACCCCCAGAAAGATCCGGCCCGGATACAGACAGCTCATGGTGGCGAACGCTTGCGCGATCACCGCGGGGTTGTAGCGGAACGTCGGGGTGAGCACTGAGGTGCCCAGCACGATCCGTTCGGTGCGCTCCCCGACCGCGGTCATCCAGGACAGCGAAAACGGCGCATGCCCGCCTTCGTGCCGCCACGGCTGGAAATGATCGCTGACGGTAGCGGTGTCCATGCCGTGGGCCTCGGCGGCGACCGCCAATTCGACGAGTTCGCGCGGCCCGAATTGTTCGGCCGACGCTTTGTATCCAAGTTTTAATTCAGCCACCTGTCTTTTCTACCCCCGTGCCTAGACTCGCGGTCATGGCACCGGTCCTGAAAACCGTTACCGAGCGCGTGTACCTGGCTCACGGCGAGGCGGTCAACTGGGTTCTGGTCACCGACGACACCGGTGTCATGTTGATCGACGCCGGCTATCCCGGCGACCGGGACGACGTGCTGGCCTCACTGCGGAAGTTGCGATATGCGGCCGACGACGTCCGAGCCATCCTGCTGACGCACGCGCATGTCGACCACTTGGGGTCGGCGATCTGGTTCGCCCGAGAGCATGGAACTCCGGTGTACTGCCACGCCGACGAGGTGGGTCACGCGAAACGGGAGTCTCTGCAACAGGTTTCGGTCGTCGACGTTGCGCTGCGCCTGTGGCGACCCAGGTGGGCGCGGTGGGCGGCGCATGTGGCTCGCAACGGTGGCCTGGTCCGCGACGGCATCCCGACCGTAGAGCCGTTGACCGGCGAGATCGCCGGCGAGCTGCCGGGCCACCCGATGGCCATTCCCACTCCGGGGCACACCAGCGGGCATTGCTCGTATCTGGTCGACGGGGTGCTGGCTAGCGGCGACGCGCTGATCACCGGGCATCCGTTGCTGTCCCGCGGTGGGCCGCAGCTGCTGCCGGCGGTGTTCAGCTACAGCCAGGACGATTGCGTCCGCAGCCTGGCTGCACTGGCCCTGCTGGAAACCGAGATGCTGGCGCCCGGCCACGGCGACTTGTGGCGGGGCCCGATCCGCGAAGCCACCGAGCAGGCGACCGCACTTGCCCGCGGCGCATGAGGTGTCGGTGGCTCGCCTTGGGCGAGGACGCGCTGCCCGCCGGTGAACAATGGCTGGCGCCCGCGGAGGCAGCCAGCCTGGCCGGGCTGCGATTCACCAAGCGGCGCACCGAGTATCTGCTGCGCCGGCTGGTCGCTAAGCATGCCGTCGCTGCGGTGACCGACCGGCCTACCGACCCGACGGCGCTCGCCGGCATCGAGATCCGCAATGCTCCTAGTGGCGCCCCGTACGTGTGCGTCGAGGGAACTCCGCTCGGGTTGAACGTGTCGATCACCGACCGTGCCGGTTGGGCGGTCTGTGTGACGTGGCAGTCGGCACGGCAGGCGGCGGGCGAGGACCCGGAGTCGAGTCATCCCGTTGGCTGTGACCTGGAGCTGGTGGAGCCGCGCACGCCCGGCTTTGTGCTCGACTTCCTCACCGCGACTGAGCAACGCTTTGTCGCCTCGCGCCCCGCCGGTGAAGAGCGCGACGTCGCGGCGAACCTGATCTGGTCTGCGAAAGAAAGCGCACTGAAGGTGTTGCGCACCGGACTGCGCCGGGACACCCGCACCCTGGAGGTGACGCTGACAGCTCCGCGCGGTGACGGCTGGGGCGAGTTGGCCGTGGGTGCGCCTGAGGGGACGGTGTTTCCCGGCTGGTGGCGGCGAGATGGCCGTTTCCTGCTCACCGTAGCCGCGGAGGTGGCAGCTGAACCGCCGGTCGCCCTCGGTGATCCGGGCGTGCTGGCGGCGGCCCAACCGCGACATTCTTGGCTCGA
>CAWASA010000003.1:0-249522 GCA_963784665.1 uncultured Actinomycetota bacterium | reverse complement strand
GCACGACGAACACGTGGGCATCCCTGACTGGATGGAACGCGGCGATAGCCAACCACCGCCTGGTTGGAAGGGGAGGCTTTGGAAAGCCGGTCAGCGCAAGGACCGCTACGTTAGTGGTACGCGTGGGTTCCGTGTGTGGGCTGTAGACGTCCAAGGCGTGATGGTGCTCGAAAAGGACGATGATTGGACGCCGTTGCCGCGGTACTACTGACAGCGACGCGACGAGCCACGCCTACGCGGTAAGCGGCTTCATCGCCCTGGGAATCATGCAACGTCTCCTTTCTCCTCGAATTGGTAACGATATGGTCTCGAAAGCCCGACAACCCGTACACGATCTGGCAGACGCATAACCGTCCGGTCAAACAGGCGGGGGCGAGGGTATACGCCCCTGGGGGTACGCAGTCCCGGTGGCAGCCGATGCCACAAACCCGACTGCCCTGGGCCAGGCGATGCCTGCCTCGTCCCAGCGCCCAGGTACCCATACCCGGGCGCCTGCGAGGAGGTACCCGGCCCAGCCCCTCCACCCGGCTGGTACCCAGACCCGTTCGGGGCACCACGCCACCGCTACTTCGATGGGAAGGAATGGACCGAGCATTACGCGCCACTCGCTAGGGGCGCAGCCCCGCTCGTGCCACAGCAGACCAAGCGCAGGGTCTGGCCGTGGGTCGTAGGCGGCGTGGTCGCTCTCTTGCTTATATCCGGTGCTGTCGGAGGCCACGACGACAAAAAAGACGGGCCGACGCGCGTTGCACTGTCCGCTCCATCTTCTGCACAGCCGCACCCGACCGCGCTCCCAACCGCGCCAGCACCGCCCAAGCCAACCGCCGCCCCCGCAGGTTCGTCGGTGCGGGACGGCAAGTTCGAGTTCAAGGTCGTCAACGCGGAGCGGTCCGCCTCGAAGGAGGGGATCTTCAACCCGGAGCAGGCCAAGGGTGAGTTCTTCATCATCACGCTCAAGGTGACCAACATCGGCGACGACTCCCGCACCTTCTGGGCCTCCAACCAGAAGTTGATTATCAACGGCAACAAGTACGAAGCTTCCAGCTCGCTCAGCGACGACAGCTTGAGGCAGGACATCAACCCCGGCCTCAGCATCAACGCGAAGGTGGCGTTCGACATCCCGCCGGGTGCGGTACCAGATGCAATCGTGTGCCAGGTCATAGCTGGGCCTGGGGCTAGGACTCCGAAGTGAGCTCGGCGCCCCTCACGGTCCCCTTGCCAAATATCCCCCTGGCATTTTTTGCCACCGCGGTGTCGTGGACCACCGGAGTCGTGGCGCGCCAGTACAAGCAGGATTGTTTGGCGCGGGTGGGCGAGTTGGTAAGTGAGTATTTGGCGGCCCGGCGAGCCGCTTGTTGTGGCGCGCCATGTGCTGGGTGGCCGCTCCGCACGGATACCGGAAGACGTTGCGCCACAGTGGATTTCTGATCGATCTGTGCGCTGGCTGCGTGTGTTCGCCGATGACAGCGTGCAGCCGGTGGTCGACTGACTGACTTATCCGTTCCCAACACGCAGGGGCGGGACAGTAGTGCGCGTGGTCACGGTGTGCGCGCCCCACCGTCGATCAGCTAGCCAGGCAGCAGACCCCAGTCGATGTCCTGACTGGCGAAGGTCTGCCAGGTGGCGACCTTCCCTGCTTCGATCAGCGCAGCGGCCCACTCAGGGTCGGTGTAGACCGCTGCCTGAGCCTTGCCGAAAGCCTCCCAGTCCGCACTGGTGATCGCGACGAGGAAGGAATTCGTCGACGGACCACCAATGGTGATGACTCCGACCTGAACGCTATCCACCGTCTCCAGTGCCGACAGCCGCTCCTGCATGCCCTTCAGCACCGCAAAGAAGTCGCCGATCTCCACACCCGGCAGCGGCTGGACGACCACCGAACTCATAACAGACATGGCATTTCCCATCTCTTCCCCGGCGCTCTGCCAGGTGAAGTCTGCGGCACTCGGGTGCCTGCTTTAATGAACCTGCGACTGTTGGCGATGGTCATCTCGATACATCCCTAATGTGGGGTAAGTCGTCTTATGACACGAAGTGTGCGCCGGTTACTGCGCTTCGTACGCGAGTATTCGACTACTTGACTTTGACCCTGCTGGGACCGCCCTTTTTCCTGCTATTTGCACACACTGACCCACGACTCGGCGTTCTCGGGAGGGGCTCACCTGGCCCTCTAACGCGGCAAGGGCCATCGCAGAATGGTGGCCCATTCAGCCCCGGGCTGCACACTCGGGTCGTACTGGCCTCTAGCGGCCACGCTGACGGACGAACGTCCATCTGGGGTACACCCGTAATAGACACCGGGGGCACCGCCTGACTGTGTCCAACTAGGGCCTAATCCGGCATTGTTTGACAATCGTCCACTGACGTCTTAGAGTCCACCTTGACAGTCAATCAAGGGAGTAAGCAATGGGCCAGCGCGTCGGTTACCAGCGAGTCAGCACTGTTGACCAGAACACCGACCGGCAGCTCGATGGTGTCGAGCTGGACAAAGTGTTCACCGACAAGGCCAGCGGCAAGGACACCAACCGCCCCGAGCTGGCACGTGCGCTCGACTATGTCCGGGATGGTGACACCCTGGTGGTCCACAGCATGGACAGGCTGGCCCGGTCACTGGTCGACTTGCGCCGCACCGTCGACGAGCTGACCCAGCGCGGCGTGCAGGTCCGGTTTGTCAAGGAGGGTCTGACGTTCAGCAGCGACGAGAGCGACCCATGCGCGGTGCTGATGCTGTCAGTGATGGGCGCGGTGGCCGAGTTCGAGCGTTCGATGATCCTCGAACGCCAGCGCGAGGGTATCGCCCTCGCGAAGGCTGCTGGTAAGTACAAGGGCCGCAAAGCGGCCCTCACCGTTGGGCAGGCCGACGAGCTTCGTGCTCGTCTGGCAGGCGGCGAGTCCGTCTCGGGACTCGCACGTGAATACGGCATCAGCCGCCAGACGGTCTACAACTACGTTTCTGCATGATCGATGAACGTGTAGGAAGGGGAGGACCAGACCGGCCTAGTCCCGGTCTGGTTTCGACGTAGGACGCAGTCAGGGTTCCAGCTCGTTGGGTAGGCCCAACTGGTCGAGCAAGAGCTGTTCCTCGTACCAGCGTCGGTCCCGCTTGTCCTCTGCCCGGCTTTCATCCTCCTGGAAATGGGCGGGGATGCCCGGCCCGAACGGATCCTCGAGATACCTTCTTGGCTCGAACGAATTCACGAGGAGATACTTCCCTGGCTCGAACGGATCCTCGACGACATACTTTCCTGGTTCGAAGGGATCCCTGAGATATCCGTGGGCGATCGGGGGTCGCGGTTCGTTCTCCGGGCCGTCCGATTTCCTCCATGATTGCCACCGCTCCTTCTCCCACGACTCCTGCCCCTTCTCCCACCGCTCCTGGGTCTCCTGCCACTGCCGTGCTTCGTCCCGGTACTGGTTCTCACGGTGAGCACATGCCTCGACCCCACCAAGCTCCAGTGCAAGCCGGTCGGCCAACGCTGCAACGTTGTCCGCCGGGACGTACGTCCTCCCCGACTTCACCAACAGTCCGACATCGACCAACCGGCGCAAGGTCCGGTTGAGTGAATCCGGGCGTGACCCGATGTAATCCCCAAGAGCTCGGGCTGTTGTCAGCCCAGCGCATACCAGGTCGAGCAGATGTCCGCCCGGGAGCGGCTCAAGACGCGGTGGGCGCGAGTCGAGGCCATCATCGGGTCGGACAAGCGGATACGCGAGCTGGCCACGGACATCGTGGCGCACTGGGAGAAGCGGCGCGAGGTGCTTGCTGGCAAGGGCATGATTGTTGCGATGTCGCGGCGGATCGCCGTCGCGCTGTATAACGAGATCGTTCGGCTGCGGCCGGACTGGCACTCCGACGATCCCGGGCAGGGTCGGATCAAGGTTGTCATCACCGGTTCTGCCGCCGACGACGCACTGCTGCAGCCGCACATCTACCCCAAGGAGACGCGACGGCAGATCAAGAACCGCGCCAAGGACCCGGACGACCCGCTTGAGCTGGTGATCGTTCGGGACATGTGGCTGACCGGCTTCGACTCACCGCCAATGCACACTATGTACGTCGACAAGCCGATGCGGGGCGCGCCGCTGATGCAGGCGATCGCGCGCGTCAATCGCACCTTCAAGGACAAGCCAGCTGGCCTGGTGGTCGACTACCTCGGCATCGCGGAGGACCTCAAATCCGCCCTCGCGGAGTACACCAAGCGGGACCAAGACAACCAAGGTCTCGGCCAGGACCTACGAGAGCAGGCCATACCGGCGTTAGTCGAAGAGCATGAGATCGTCTGCTCCATCCTGGATGGCTATCCGTGGCGGCAAACCCTGGCGCGCGGCGAAGATCAGGCCTATCTGCGCGCCGTCGCTGGCACTGCAGATTGGCTGCTGGGCTACCACCCGGGCCTGGCGGAGTCGCCCTGCACAAAAGAGACACCGTGCTTGAAGTGCCGGTTCATGGCACACGCTCGCCGCGTCAGGTCGCTGTTTGCCGTGTGCGTGCCTGCTGATGAAGCGCTGGCCATCCGCGAGGACGTCGCGTTCATCGACGCCGTCCGCGCCTCGATCGCCAAGATCGAGGGAGCCGATCGCGAGGGCGCCGACCCTCAGGCCGAACTCGACGTGGCGGTCAAGCAGATCGTCTCCGAGCACCTGTCGGGCACCGGCGTAATCGACATCTATGCCGAGATGGGGATAGAGCAGCCTGACCTGTCGTTGATCGATGAGGACTTCATCGACCAGTTCCGGCGCAGCGACCATCCTAATCTGCAGATCGAGATGCTCAAGGGTCTGCTTGCTGACGAGATCAAGCTCGTGGGGAAACGCAATCTCGTTGCCGGGCGGGCATTTTCAGAGATGCTCGCCGACTCGGTGCTGCGCTACCAGAACCACGCTCTGGACGCCGCTGCTGTTGTCGCCGAACTGGTCGCGCTGGCCAAGCAGCTCAGACATGAACACGAGCGAGGCGCCGAACTTGGCCTGCGCGAGGACGAGGTCGCCTTCTACGACGCCATCTGCCAAAACGATTCGGCCATCTTCGAGATGGGCGACGAGCTGCTGAAGAAGATCACCCACGAGTTGGTCGATTCGGTTCGTCGCAACGCGACCGTCGACTGGAGTGAGAAGGAGCAGGTGCGCGCCCGCATGCGTGCTGCGATCCGTCGGCTACTCATCCGCTACGGCTACCCACCGGACAAGAGGCCCGCCGCGATCGAACTCGTCATGGACCAGGCCGAATTGCTACCCCGCGCGGCGTAAGGGCGCCGCTTGCACAGGAGGGTCGTCAGGGTGCTGGGAGCTGGAACTGCTCGCCAGCCGTGAGCTGGCGTACGGCCTCGGTGAGTGACTTGCCGAACCGTAGGTTTTCCTCGAATCACTGAAGGTCACTCGGTGGCGTGTTTTCGTAATCGTGTTGGACACGGCTACCAACTGCCCATGCTGGGCTCACCCGACCAGCCGATGCTGGAGGCCTATACCGCCCTGGGCGCGCTGGCCACCGCCACCGAACGGATGCAGCTGGGCACCTTGGTCACCGGCAACACGTATCGCAATCCCGCCCTGCTGGCAAAAATCATCACCACGCTGGACGTGGTGAGCCAGGGACGCGCCATTTTGGGAATCGGCGCCGGCTGGTTCCAGCTCGAGCATGATCAACTGGGCTTCGAATTCGGCACCTTCACCGACCGGTTCAACCGGCTCGACGAGGCGCTGCAGATCATCGTGCCGATGATCAAGGGCGAGCGGCCGACCCACTCGGGCACCTGGTATCACACCAGCGAGGCGATGGCGAACCCGCGCTTCCGAGACCACATTCCGCTGATGATCGGCGGCAGCGGTGAGAAGAAGACAATCCCGCTCGCAGCAAGGCATTTCGATCACCTCAATGTGATTGCCGGTTTCGACGAGCTGCCGGGCAAATTGCAGGTCGTGCGGCAGCGGTGCGAGGAAGTGGGTCGCGATCCGGCCACGCTGGAAACGAGCACGCTGACCACGGTGCTGATCGACGAGAACACGAAACCCGATCAGATCCCCGCCGGGATGACACAGCGCATGGTGGTCGGCAGCCCGGACTCGGTCGCTGACCAGATCAAAACCAAGGTGCTCGACGCGGGAATCGATGGCGTGATCATCAACCTGCCCTTCTACACACCCGGTGTTATCAGCGCGGCCGGCGAAGCGCTGCGCCCACTCGTGGGCCTGTAGTCGCGCGCGTCCCCGCGGACATGACGAGCGTTGCGGTGTGGTTGACACCCTGCGTAGGCATCTTGCGCAGTGGCGTCGCAGTGCGACGAGTCGCGGATTGGTCCTGTCGCGGTAATACTGCCGTGTAACAGCGTTTAACTGCGCCACAACGGCGCAGCGCAACAGAAAAGGGCCGGGTAGCCCATGAAGAAACAAGCAGTAGTAGCGATCGCGATCGGCGTGGCATTCGCAGCGACGCCGATCGCGCATGCCGACGGCAACTGGATCGCGATGGCCATATCGGACTCCACTGGGCAGATCAAGATCGCTGACGGAGCAGCCAGTCAAGCTGCCGCCGAGCAGAAGGCGATGGAGGCGTGTCGCAAGAACATCAGCGACTGTCGTCTTCTGGCCAGCGGCGGACCGGGTGGGTGCGTCGCGCTTGCTCTGAACAGTGCGAAAACCAGGTACTTCGGAGGCTGGGGTCCCACACCCGATGCGGCGGAAGCAGCGGCGTTAGCGGTCGCCGGCGGCGGAACGGTCCAAACTGGCCACGGCCACTGCCTGGGAGATCCAACGAACCCATGACTCCGGTTCGTTGCTGACCGTCTGATAACTACGCCACAGCGCTCCCAACCAGCAGGCATTTTGCCCCTAGGATAACGTTAGTGTTGCAAACAACACATGCTTGCCAGCTGGGATTCCGGGTACCAACGTGACTACCGTTGTTAGTCGAAACCGCGTGTCCAGAAGCCCCCGTCAGGAGCAGCGGAACCATGAGCCCCCAGCCAGAAACCACAGCTGGTCCGGAGCGTCGCCATCGAGTCGTCATCATCGGGTCGGGATTCGGCGGACTCAACGCGGCAAAGAAACTCAAGCACGCAGGCGTCGACATCAAATTGATCGCTCGCACCACTCACCATCTGTTCCAGCCGTTGCTGTACCAGGTGGCGACGGGCATCGTGTCCGAAGGCGACATCGCCCCACCCACTCGGGTCGTCCTGCGCCGGCAGCGCAACGTTCAGGTGCTGCTCGGTGACGTGACGCATATCGATCTGGCCGGGCGGTTCGTCGTGTCGGATTTGCTTGGCCACACTTACGAAACTCCTTACGACAACCTGATCGTCGCCGCCGGCGCCGGCCAGTCGTACTTCGGCAACGACCATTTCGCCGAGTTCGCGCCGGGCATGAAATCGATCGATGACGCACTTGAGGTGCGGGGGCGGATCTTGAGCGCGTTCGAACAGGCCGAACGGTCTCGCGATCCGGAACGACGGGCCAAGCTGCTGACGTTCACGGTTATCGGTGCCGGCCCCACCGGCGTCGAAATGGCCGGGCAGATCGCCGAATTGGCGGCCCACACCTTGAAGGGCTCGTTTCGGCACATCGATTCCACCCGGGCGCGGGTGATCCTGCTGGACGCCGCCCCCGCCGTGCTGCCGCCGTTTGGCGAGAAGCTGGGTCAGCGCGCGGCCGCACGGTTGGAGAAGATGGGCGTCGAGATCCAGCTGGGCGCGATGGTCACCGACGTCGACCGCAACGGCATCACGGTCAAGGACTCCGACGGCACAATCCGGCGCATCGAATCGGCGTGCAAGGTGTGGTCCGCCGGCGTATCAGCCAGCGGGTTGGGTGCCGACCTCGCCGAGCAGTCAGCTGTCGAACTCGACCGGGCCGGGCGGGTCAAGGTGTTGCCCGACCTGTCTATCCCCGGCCACCCCGACGTTTTCGTCATCGGTGACATGGCTGCAGTGGAAGGCGTGCCAGGGGTGGCGCAGGGCGCCATTCAGGGCGCAAAGTACGTCACGAGCACGATCAAAGCCGAACTCGGTGGCGCCAACCCTGCCGAGCGGGAGCCTTTCCAGTACTTCGACAAGGGGTCCATGGCCACGGTGTCGCGGTTTTCCGCGGTGGCCAAGATCGGTCCGGTGGAGTTCAGTGGCCTGATCGCCTGGTTCGCATGGCTGGTCTTGCACTTGGTCTACCTCGTCGGTTTCAAGACCAAGGTCAGCACGCTGCTGTCCTGGACTGTGACCTTTCTGAGCACCCGGCGTGGCCAGCTCACCATCACCGAGCAGCAGGCGTTTGCCCGCACCCGCCTCGAACAGCTGGCGGTACTCGCGGCTGAGGCGAAGCGCCCGGCGGCCGCCAGGCGGGCAGGCTAATCGGCCAGCCGGTCAGCCTGCCACGTGCTCAGCATCCTGCCGACGGCCAACGTCAGCACGCTCGACCCGTCGGCGGTTGGCCGCTCGCGAAAGCCGTTGTACGATAGGGTAATTCGTTGCAGCGCCTTGCGCTGATGTCGATACGGCCGTTGCCGTAAAAGAGTCGGCGAGCATCGTCGATGGCGATCTGTGGGTCGCCTGCTCAGCTTTCACTGGCCTCGAGATTCTGCAGCCGTACCTGACCGCGGGCGACTACCCGGTCACTTGCGTCGGTGATGGTGACCAACCACAACTGTTGACGCCGACCGCGGTGAATCGGTTCGGCGGTGCCATACACCATCCCCGAGCCGATGGAACGCAGGAAATCGGTGTTGTTGTTGACGCCCACTACATTCCCGCCGTTGCCGCGCGCATTCAGCCAGGTGTAGGCGGCGACGCTGGACATGCTCTCGATCATCGAGCAGTAGACGCCGCCGTGGACGAGGCCCATCGGCTGCAACAGTTTGGGCGTGACCTCAAGCTGGGCGCGGGCGCCGTCGGGGCTGAGTTCGGTGAATTGCAGACCCAACTCGCTGTCGAACGGCGCGGTGAAATTCGGCGGGATGGTCGCTTCCGGCGGCACTGACACGTTCATGTGTCTACACCATCGGCGAGGTCCGGATTGTCGTGGCGAAATTGTTGCCCAGAAACGGGCGAGCCCCGTGCACTACAGACACGGGGCTCGCCGATCGAGTAGACCGGGGGTCACTGCAGCCCTCAGGACTCTGCCGCGGTCGTTGTCGCTCGACTCGTCTAGCATAGGCAAGGCTGCCCTAACTTCGCAAGGATCCGTTCGCCGGTTGTGGGTGACAACCATTAGTCCGTTGCGGTACGACGGTCGGTAGTAACCCGGGGTACGCTGGTGACAACGCTCAGGAGATGAACAAGCTATGGCCAAAGTGACACGGCTGGGGGATCTGGAACGCGCCGTGATGGACCATTTGTGGTCCACGTCGGAGCCCCAAACCGTTCGCCAGGTCCATGAAGCATTGTCGGCGCGACGCGAACTCGCCTACACGACGATCATGACGGTGCTGCAACGGTTGGCCAAGAAGAATCTGGTCTCCCAGATCCGCGACGACCGGGCCCACCGGTATGCGGCCGTGCATGGCCGCGACGAGCTGGTCGCCGGGCTCATGGTTGATGCGCTGGCCCAGGCTGAGGATTCCGGCGGCAGGCGGGCTGCGCTGGTGCACTTCGTCGAGCGGGTCGGCGCCGACGAGGCGGAGGCGCTGCGGCGTGCGCTCGCCGAATTGGAAACAGCTCAACGCAATGCGCCATCCGCTGGCGCTACTGCGGAGGACTGAGAGAGACTAGCAGCGTGTCCGCGCTGGCCTTCACCATCCTCGCGGTGCTGCTGGTTGGCCCCGTACCGGCCTTGTTGGCACGAGCGACGTGGCCGTTGCGCGCCCCCCGTGCCGCGGTGGTGTTGTGGCAGGCCATTGCGCTGGCCGCGGTTCTTTCGGCGTTCAGCGCCGGCATCGCAATCGCTACTCGGCTGCTCATGCCCGGCCCCGACGGCCGGCCCACGGCCAGCATTATCGGCGCGGCCGGACGGCTCGGGTGGATTCTGTGGGCGGCATACATCGGTGTCTTCGCGCTGACCGTGCTGGTTGGCGCCCGACTGATGATTGCCGTGGTTCGAGTGGCCATCGCCAATCGGCGACGGCGGGCTCATCACCGCATGGTCGTCGATCTGGTCGGAGTCGGGCACGACGCGGTCCTCTCCCAGCCTTGTGCCCGGACGCGCGACCTTCGTGTCTTGGACGTTCCGCAACCGCTTGCCTACTGTCTGCCGGGTGTGCGCAGCCGGGTTGTGGTCAGCGAAGGAACGCTGAGCACGCTGACCGATGCCGAGGTCGCGGCCATCCTCACCCATGAGCGAGCTCATCTGCGAGCCCGGCACGACCTTGTTCTGGAAGCGTTCACCGCGGTGCACGCCGCCTTTCCGCGGCTCGTCCGCAGCGCCAACGCATTGCGCGCGGTGCAACTGCTGGTCGAGCTGCTGGCCGATGACGCCGCGGTACGCGCCACCGGACGCACTCCCCTGGCCCGGGCGTTGGTCGCCTGCGCGTCCGGGCGGGCGCCGTCTGGCGCGCTGGCCGCGGGAGGCCCCAGCACCGTGTTGCGGGTGCGCCGGCTGTCCGGACGTCGCAACAGCGCGGTGCTGTCAGCGGCGGCATACCTGGCGGCGGTGGCCGTATTTGTGGTGCCCACCGTCGCGCTGGCCGTACCGTGGCTCACGGAGCTGCGTCGACTGTTCAACCTCTAGCACCAAGCAGGGCGAAACACGTTGGAGGACCGCTAGTCCGCTATGCCACAGTGTGTCGGAAAAGCTTTAGGTGAAAGTTCTCCAACCCGAGAGGCCCGGTGAAATGCAAGACATGAGTTCGTCGGATGCGAAGACTGCTACCGCACAGATCGGCGTCACCGGCCTGGCGGTCATGGGCTCGAACATTGCCCGCAATTTCGCCCATCACGGTTACACGGTCGCGCTGCACAACCGGTCGATTGCCAAGACCGACGCTCTGCTGAAAGAGCATGGTGACGAGGGCAAGTTCGTGCGATCGGAGACCATCGCGGAATTCCTCGACGCGCTGGAGAAGCCGCGCCGGGTACTCATCATGGTCAAGGCCGGCGATCCCACCGACGCGGTCATCAACGAGCTCGCCGACGCCATGGAAGAAGGGGACATCATCATCGACGGCGGCAACGCGCTCTACACCGACACCATCCGGCGGGAGAAGGCCATGCGGGAGCGGGGCCTGCATTTCGTCGGGGCCGGCATTTCCGGCGGCGAGGAGGGCGCGCTGAACGGGCCGTCGATCATGCCGGGCGGGCCGGCCGAGTCCTACAAATCGCTGGGCCCGCTGCTCGAGGAGATCTCCGCGCACGTCGACGGCGTGCCGTGCTGCACCCACATCGGCCCCGACGGTGCCGGCCACTTCGTCAAGATGGTGCACAACGGCATCGAGTACTCAGACATGCAGTTGATCGGCGAGGCCTACCAGCTGCTGCGCGACGCGCTCGGCAAAACCGCTGATGAGATCGCCGACGTGTTCGACGAGTGGAACAAGGGCGACCTGGACAGTTTCCTCGTCGAGATCACCGCAGAGGTGTTGCGTCAGACCGACGCGAAGACCGGAAAGCCGCTCGTCGACGTCATCCTCGACGAGGCCGAGCAGAAGGGCACCGGCCGCTGGACGGTGAAGTCGGCTCTGGACCTCGGTGTTCCAGTCACCGGTATCGCCGAGGCGGTCTTCGCTCGCGCGCTTTCGGGTTCGGTGACACAGCGCAAGGCCACCACGGGGCTGGCCTCGGGCGACCTGGGTGCCAAGCCCGGCGATGCCGCGCAGTTCACCGAGGACATCCGGCAGGCTCTTTACGCGTCGAAGATCATCGCCTACGCGCAGGGGTTCAACCAGATTCAGGCCGGCAGCGCCGAATACAACTGGGGCGTCAAGCCCGGCGACCTGGCGACCATCTGGCGCGGCGGCTGCATCATCCGGGCGAAGTTCCTCAACCGCATCAAGGAGGCGTTCGACTCCGACCCCGACCTGCCCACGCTGATCGTCGCACCGTACTTCCGCAGCGCGATCGAGACCGCGATCGACGGCTGGCGCCGCGTCGTGGTGACCGCTACGCAGCTGGGCATCCCGATCCCGGGCTTCTCCTCGGCGCTGTCTTACTACGACGCGCTCCGCACCGAACGGCTGCCCGCCGCGCTGACCCAGGGGTTGCGGGACTTTTTCGGCGCGCACACCTACGGACGCATCGACGACGACCCGGACAAGCGCTTCCACACACTGTGGAGCGGAGACCACACCGAAGTACCTGCCTAGCCGGGTAAAACCAAAGGGCGTAAGGGGGCTTGAATAGTTTGGGACCACTGCGATGAGGTTCCTGGACGGGCATCGACCCGGATATGACCTGACCTACAACGACGTCTTTATCATGCCGAACCGGTCGGAGGTCGCGTCGCGTTTCGACGTCGATTTGTCCGCCAGCGACGGCTCGGGCACCACCATCCCGGTTGTGGTCGCCAACATGACCGCGGTAGCCGGACGGCGGATGGCTGAGACGGTAGCGCGCCGGGGTGGCATCGTCGTCCTTCCGCAGGATCTCCCGATCACGGCGGTGCAGCAGACGGTGCAGTTCGTCAAGAGCCGTGACCTGGTTCTCGACACCCCGGTGGTGCTAGAGCCCGACGATTCGGTGTCCGACGCGACCGCGCTGATCCACAAGCGCGCACACGGTGTCGCCGTCGTGGCCTTCGAGGGCCGTCCGATCGGTTTGGTGAGCGAATCCTCCTGTCTCGGTGTGGACCGCTTCACCAGAGTCCGTGATGTCGCGATGACCGACTTCGTCACCGCCCCGGTGGGCGCTGAGCCGCGCAAGATCTTCGACCTGCTCGAACACGCCCCGATAGGGGTCGCGGTAGTGACCAATGCCGACGGCACGCTGGCCGGAGTGCTGACCCGCACCGGCGCCATCCGTGCGGGCCTCTACACCCCGGCCACCGATGCACGCGGTCGGCTGCGCGTGGCGGCGGCCGTCGGCATCAATGGCGATGTGGGAGCCAGGGCACGGTCCTTGGTCGAGGCCGGTATCGACGTGCTGGTCATCGACACAGCACACGGGCATCAGATCAAGACGATGGATGCGATCCGGACGGTCTCGTCGCTGGACTTGGGTGTGCCGCTGGCGGCGGGCAATGTGGTCTCGGCGGAGGGGACCCGCGATTTGCTCGGCGCCGGGGCGAACATCGTCAAGGTCGGTGTCGGACCGGGCGCGATGTGCACCACCCGGATGATGACCGGTGTCGGCCGCCCGCAATTCTCCGCGGTGCTCGAATGTGCTTCGGCCGCAAGACCGTTGGGAGGACATGTGTGGGCCGACGGCGGCGTCAGACACCCGCGGGACGTGGCGCTGGCATTGGCCGCCGGGGCGTCGAACGTGATGATCGGGTCGTGGTTCGCCGGCACGTACGAGTCGCCCGGAGACCTGATGCGCGACCGTGAGGAGCAGCCGTACAAGGAGAGCTACGGCATGGCGTCCAAACGGGCGGTGGTCGCCCGCAGCGGCGCTGACACCGCGTTTGACCGCGCCCGCAAAGCGCTATTCGAGGAAGGCATCTCGGCGTCGCGGATGGGACTGGACCCCGACCGCGGCGGCGTCGAGGACTTGATCGATCACATCACCTCCGGTGTGCGCAGTACCTGCACCTATGTCGGTGCCTCCAACCTCGCCGAGCTCCATGAGCGGGCCGTGATCGGGGTGCAGTCGACGGCGGGCTTCGCCGAGGGCCATCCGCTGCCCACGGGTTGGTGACTACGAATCTGGCATGAATCTGGCAGCGCTAAGTCTCTCCTGATCGTTATAGGTCGGCTGCAGTCTTGGCTAGCATGTGAATTCACGTGAGTTTCAGTCCCGCAGCACAGCGCTGCGCCGCATCGAGTGAAAGGGATGACGTGCCGCAGGCACGCGTCGAGGCCCCATGCTGAGCCCGGCCTTCCGGACGGAGCGGCGCCCTTGAACATCACCGTCACCTTGGTCAGCGTCGTGGCCATCGCGATACTCATCTTCGGGAACGCCGTCTTCGTAGCGGCCGAGTTCTCGCTGACGACGCTGGACCGCAGCACGGTGGAGGCCAATGCCCGCAGCGGTGCGCGCCGCGACCGCTTCATCCAGCGCGCCCAGCACCGGCTGTCGTTTCAGCTGTCGGGTGCTCAATTGGGGATATCGATCACCACCCTGGTAGCCGGCTACCTGACCGAGCCGATGGTGGCTGACCTGCCGCATCCGTGGATGGACGCGATGGGGATACCTGACCGGCTGGGTGATGCGGTCATGGCGTTCCTGGTGCTGGCGATCGTGACCTCGGTGTCGATGGTGTTCGGCGAGCTGGTCCCGAAATATCTCGCGGTGGCACGCCCGCTGTCGA
This sequence comes from uncultured Actinomycetota bacterium, assembly GCA_963784665.1. Lineage (GTDB taxonomy): Bacteria > Actinomycetota > Actinomycetes > Mycobacteriales > Mycobacteriaceae > Mycobacterium. Next base: position 235,203 of record CAWASA010000003.1, on the reverse strand, counting down.
CCGCCCGCGCCGTCGTGGGCTTTCAAGTGCTGTTCTCGCTGCTCCTCACCCCGGCCATCCGATTGACGAACGGCGCGGCGAACTGGATCGTGCGCGAGCTGGGCATCGAACCGGCCGAGGAGCTGCGGTCGGCCCGGTCGCCGCAAGAACTGCTGTCGCTGGTGCGTTCCTCGGCGCGCAGCGGCTCCCTGGACGCCGCCACCGCCTCCCTGGTGCGGCGATCGCTGAAGTTCGGTGCGCTGACCGCCGAGGAACTGATGACGCCCAGGTCGAAGATCGTGACGCTGCAGACCGACGACACGGTCGCCGACCTGGTTGCCGCGGCCGCCGAGTCCGGCTTTTCCCGTTTCCCCATCGTCGACGGTGATCTCGACGAAACCGTCGGCATCGTGCACGTCAAACAGGTGTTCGTGATTCCGGCGGCCGATCGTGCGCACACGCTGCTGACCGCGGTCGTGCAACCCGTTCCGGTGGTGCCGTCGACGCTGGACGGCGACGCGGTCATGGCCGAGATCCGCGCCAACAACCTGCAAACCGCGATGGTCGTCGATGAATACGGCGGTACCGCGGGCATGGTGACGGTCGAGGATTTGATCGAAGAGATTGTCGGTGACGTCCGCGACGAACACGACGACGCCACTCCCGATGTGATGGCGGCCGGCACCGGCTGGCGCGTATCAGGCCTGCTGCGCATTGATGAGGTGGCCAGCGCGACGGGCTTTCGAGCTCCCGAAGGGCCATACGAGACGATCGGCGGGCTGGTGCTGCGCGAAATTGGCCACATCCCGGTGGCCGGCGAGGCAGTGAAGCTGCCCGCGTTGGATGCGGACGGCCTGCTCGATACCGCGATGCGCTGGCAGGCGAGGGTGATCCGGATGGACGGTCGCCGGATCGACCTGCTGGAGTTGACCGAGCTGGGTGGTCATGGTGAAACCTCCGCAGGAGGGGACCGCTGATGAGCGACCCGCTGGGGGTGCTGGTGGCGATCCTGCTGATCGGGGCCAACGCGTTCTTCGTCGGAGCGGAGTTCTCGCTGATCTCGGCCCGACGCGACCGCCTGGAAGCGTTGGCCGAGCAGGGCAATGCGAGAGCCGTCACAGTGATCCGCGCCGGTGAGCGGCTTCCGTCCATGCTGGCCGGGGCTCAGTTGGGCGTCACGATCACCTCACTTCTGCTCGGGCGGATCGGCGAGTCAGCGGTCTCCGGCCTGCTGCGAACGACGCTTGGGCTAACCGGTATCAACTCGGCGCTGCTGCACACGCTGTCGTTCGCGATCGCACTGGCGATCGTGGTGACGCTGCATGTGCTGCTGGGCGAGATGGTGCCGAAGAACATCGCGCTGGCCGGTCCCGAGCGCACGGCGATGCTGCTGGTGCCGCCATACCTGGTCTATGTGCGAGCCGCCCGACCGTTCATCGTGTTCTACAACAAATGCGCCACCGTGGTGGTGCGTGCGCTGGGCGTCGAGCCCAGGGAGGAACTCGACATCACGGTCTCCCTCGTCGAACTGAGCGAGATGATCGCCGAATCTGGGTCCGAAGGGCTGCTGGATCCCGAGGAACGCACCAGGCTGAACCGGGCGCTGCAACTTCGCACCCGAGTGGTCGGCGATGTGGCGGTCCCGCTCGCCCATGTCCGGGCGGTACCGGTGGCTGCGGCGGGTTCCGGGCCGACGGTCGGCGCGGTTGAACAGGCCTTGGCCCAGACTGGTTACTCGCGGTTTCCGGTGGCAGACGTCAACGGTTACTTCATTGGCTACCTGCACATCAAGGACGTGTTGAGGCTCGCCGATGATCCACAGACGGTGATCGATCTGACGCTGGTACGATCGCTTCCCCGCGTCCCCAGGTCGCTGCCGCTGGCCGACGCCTTGTCGCGGATGCGCCGCAGCAACAGCCACCTGGCGCTGGTGAGCGACGACGGTGGCCGTGTAGTCGCGATGGTGGCGATGGAAGACCTGGTCGAAGACCTCGTGGGCACCATGCGCGAGGCATAGGGACACCGGCCGCCGGGTGGCGCTGCGAAGAGCCAGTATGATCTCCAACGGCTACCAGTCAAGAAAGTGCTGGAGGGCCGAGGATCCCGGGCGCGCATGCATGCGTTGCCAGAACTCGGTCCCCGAGGCGCGCCACAGCGCCATTGTTGGCGCTGTCAGCGCGGCCTGACCTGGTGTGGCGGGTCGGGCGGATGACGCTCACCAGGCTGCTGCTCGGTAGGCTGACGACAATGCCTGTTGCGGGCCAGTGATGTGCTACCAGGCCCACTATGGAGGAGAAACATGACTGATCGCGTGTCGGCGGGGAACCTGCGCGTCGCCCGAGTGCTCTATGACTTCGTGAACAACGAGGCCCTGCCCGGCACCGGTATCGATCCGGACAGCTTCTGGGCGGGCGTCGACAAAGTTGTCGCCGACCTCACGCAGAAGAACCAGGATTTGCTGAACCGGCGTGACGAGCTGCAGGCCCAGATCGACAAGTGGCACCGGCATCGGGTGATCGAGCCGATCGACCCGGAGGCTTACCGTCAGTTCCTCAGCGAGATCGGCTATCTGCTACCCGAACCTGACGACTTCACCATCACCACTTCCGGCGTCGATCCCGAGATAACCACGACCGCCGGTCCTCAGCTGGTCGTTCCGGTGACCAATGCCCGGTTCGCGCTCAACGCCGCCAACGCGCGCTGGGGCTCGCTCTACGACGCCCTGTACGGCACCGATGTCATTCCGGAGACCGACGGCGCCGAACAGGGCACCAGCTACAACAAGGTCCGCGGCGACAAGGTGATCGCCTACGCCCGCAAGTTCCTCGATGACGCGGTGCCGCTGTCGTCAGGTTCCTACGCCGATGCCGCCGGTCTCAAGGTCGAGGACGGCCAACTGGTGGTGGCTTTGGCGGAGGAGAACACCGGGCTGGCCGATCCCGGCCAGTTCGCCGGCTACACGGGCGACGCCGAGTCGCCAAAGTCGGTGTTGCTGGTCAACCATGGTCTGCACATCGAGATTCTGATCGACCCGGATTCGCCGATCGGTAAGACCGACCGGGCCGGTATCAAGGACGTCGTCCTGGAGTCAGCGGTGACCACCATCATCGACTTCGAGGACGCGGTGTCTGCCGTCGACGCCGACGACAAAGTCCGCGCCTACCGCAATTGGCTGGGCCTGAACAGGGGCGACCTGGCCGCCGAGGTGGACAAGGACGGCAGCACGTTCACCCGGGTGCTCAACGAGGACCGCCGTTACACCACCGCCGACGGCGGCGAGCTCGTGTTGCCCGGACGCGCGCTGCTGTTCGTCCGCAACGTGGGTCACCTGATGACCAACGACGCGATCGTGGACGCCGAGGGCAACGAGGTGTTCGAAGGCATCATGGACGCGCTCTTCACCGGGGTCTGCGCGATCCACGGACTCAAGGAGAGCGACGCCAACGGCCCCCTGGCCAACAGCCGCACCGGGTCCATCTACATCGTCAAGCCGAAGATGCACGGTCCCGACGAGGTCGCGTTCACCACCGAGCTGTTCAGCCGGGTCGAAGACGTGCTCGGCTTGCCGCAGACCACCCTCAAGGTCGGCGTGATGGACGAGGAGCGGCGCACGACCCTCAACCTCAAGGCGTGCATCAAGGCGGCCGCCGACCGGATCGTGTTCATCAACACCGGTTTCCTGGACCGCACCGGCGACGAGATCCACACCTCGATGGAGGCGGGCCCGATGGTGCGCAAGGGCACCATGAAGAGCCAGCCGTGGATCCTGGCCTACGAGGACAACAACGTCGACGTCGGCCTGGCCGCCGGCTTCGCCGGTCACGCGCAGATCGGCAAGGGCATGTGGACGATGACAGAGCTGATGGCCGACATGGTCGAGCAGAAGATCGGCCAGCCCCGCGCCGGCGCCAGCACCGCCTGGGTGCCCTCGCCGACGGCGGCCACCTTGCATGCGTTGCACTATCACCAGATCGACGTCATCGAGGTGCAGCAGGAACTGGCCGGCAAGACACGGGCCACGATCGAGCAGCTGCTGACCATCCCGCTGGCCAAGGAGCTGGCCTGGGCCCCGGAGGAGATCCGCGAGGAGGTCGACAACAACTGTCAATCCATCCTCGGCTACGTGGTGCGCTGGATCGACCAGGGCGTCGGGTCCTCCAAGGTGCCCGACATCCACAACGTCGCGCTCATGGAGGACCGCGCCACCCTGCGGATCTCCAGCCAGCTGCTGGCCAACTGGCTGCGCCACGGCGTCATCACCAGCGAGGACGTCCGGGCAAGCCTGGAGCGCATGGCTCCGATGGTGGATCAACAGAATGCCGGCGACTCCGCATATCTTCCGATGGCGCCCAACTTCGATGACAGCATCGCCTTCCTGGCCGCCCAGGAGCTGATCTTGTCCGGAACACAGCAGCCCAACGGCTACACCGAGCCGATCCTGCATCGCCGCCGTCGCGAGTTCAAAGCCCACGCGGCGGGTGGCTGAAACCGGCTCGACATGCAGTGATGCGGCTGATGACTAAACTCTGTGCCGAGTTCACAACAAGCCACGTGATGGGTCGGCGGAAAGGCGGCGGACACCAGTATGGGTAGGCACAGCATGCCCGACCCTGAGGACTCCGTCGACGAACCCTCCGACGAGCACCTTGCCGACGATCGGTACCAAGGCGGCGAGACAGGCCGCCACCACGGGGATGCTGTTTCTGACGACCGGGCGGATCAGTACTCGGATGAGGGTCACTACCCGGACGACGCGGGTTATTACTCGGACGACAAGTACCCGGAATTTCCGCCGCGGCAGGCGGGCGCTGCGAGCTCGGAGCCGCCGACCTCTCCGCCGTCCCGGTTCCGTGCCGGGCACCGCGGTCTCGGCGATTGGCGGGGCGGTCATCGCAGCGAGGGCGGACGCCGGGGAGTCAGCATCGGCGTGATCGTGGCCCTCGTCGCCGTTGTCGTGGTGGTGGGCACCGTGATCTTGTGGAGTTTCTTCGGTGACGCGTTGTCCAACCGCTCGCAGCAGGCCGCTGGACGCTGTGTGGGAGGAAAAGAGACGGTCGCCGTCATTGCCGACCTGTCGATCGCGGATCCGGTGCAGCAATTGGCGGAAAGCTACAATTCGTCGGCCGGCCCCGTCGGTGACCACTGCATGGTGGTGAGCGTCAAACCGGCCGGCTCCGACGCCGTCCTCAACGGTTTCATCGGCAAGTGGCCCGCGGATTTGGGCGGGCAGCCGGCATTGTGGATTCCGGGCAGCTCGATCTCTGCCGCGCGGCTCGCCGGGGCCACGGGTCAGAAAGCGATTACCGACAGCCGTTCGTTGGTGACGTCGCCGGTGGTGCTCGCCGTCCGGCCGGAACTCCAGCAAGCCCTGGTCAGCCAGAATTGGGCGGCACTGCCCGGACTGCAAACCAACCCGAACGCACTGGCCGGGTTGAACTTGCCGGCGTGGGGTTCGTTGCGGCTGGCGCTGCCGATGAACGGCAACGGTGACGCGTCGTTCCTGGCCGGCGAGGCGGTGGCGGCTGCATCGGCACCCCCTGGTGCACCGGCAACTCAGGGAACCGGCCCAGTGCGCACGTTGATGAGCGCACAACCCAAGCTGGCGGACAACTCGCTGGCGGAGGCGATGAACACGCTGCTCAAGCCCGGTGACGTGGCGACCGCGCCGGTGCACGCGGTGATCACCACCGAGCAGCAGCTGTTCCAGCGCGGCCAGTCGTTGTCAGATGCCAAGAGCACGCTGGCTTCCTGGCTACCGCCCGGACCGGTGCCGGTCGCCGACTATCCCACCGTGCTGCTCAGCGGCTCGTGGCTGACGCAGGAGCAGACGGCGGCGGCCAGCGAGTTCGCCCGGTTCATGCACAAGCCCGACCAACTCGCCAAGCTGGCCAAAGCCGGCTTCCGGGTTAATGGAGTCAAACCGCCGAGCAGCCCGGTCACCAGTTTTCCGGCGCTGCCGTCCACGCTGTCGGTGGGTGACGACGCGATACGCGCCACGCTGGCCGAGGCCATGGCCACCCCGTCGAGCGGACTGGCCTCAACCATCATGCTTGACCAGTCGATGCCCACCGAGGAAGGCGGAAAAACCCGGCTGGCCAACGTGATCGCGACGCTGCAGGCCAAGATCAAAGCACTGCCGCCGACCGCGGTGCTGGGGCTGTGGACTTTCGACGGGCACGAGGGTCGCGCGGAGGTGACAAGCGGGCCGCTCGCCGACCCCGTCAACGGCCAGCCACGTTCGGCAGCGATGGTGGGGGCGCTGGACAAGCAGTATTCGTCGGCCGGCGGTGCGGTGTCGTTCACCACACTGCGCATCATCTACCAAGACATGCAGGCCAATTACCATGCAGGCCAAACGAATTCGATATTGCTAATCACGGCCGGGCCACACACCGACCAATCCCTGGACGGGCCGGGGTTGCAGGATTTCATCCGCAAGAGCGCAGACCCGGCCAAACCGATCGCGGTGAACGTCATCGATTTCGGTGCTGACCCGGATCGGGCAACGTGGGAAGCAGTCGCCCAGCTCAGCGGCGGTAGTTACCAGAACCTCGCCACCTCGGCGTCCCCTGACCTCGCCACGGCAGTCAACACCTATCTGAGCTGAACAGCCCCAGCCGGTCGCGGGTCACCGAGGCACACGCCGGATGGTGTCGCACGTCGGGCTTACCATCGTGGGCGCTAGCTTAGGAGCGCTATGAGCATCGATTTCACCCCGGATCCCAAGCTTTACCCGTTCGAGTCGCGCTGGTTCGACAGCTCGCAGGGACGCATCCATTACATCGACGAAGGTAACGGCCCGCCGCTGCTGCTGTGCCACGGCAACCCGACGTGGAGCTTTCTGTATCGCAACATCGTCGTCGCGCTGCGTGACCGGTTCCGCTGCATCGCACCGGATTATCTCGGTTTCGGGCTGTCAGATCGACCTTCGGGATTCGGATACAAGATCGACGAACACGCCCGGGTGGTCGGCGAGTTCGTCGATCATCTTGGCCTGGACGGCTACCTGACGATGGGGCAGGACTGGGGCGGGCCGATCAGCATGGCTGTCGCGGTGGAGCGTGCCGATCGGGTGCGCGGCATCATCTTGGGCAACACCTGGTTCTGGCCGGCGGAGGACCTCACGATGAAGATCTTCAGCCGGGTGATGTCCAGTCCCCCGCTGCAATACGCGATTTTGCACCGCAATTTCTTCGTCGAGCGGCTGGTCCCCGCGGGGACCCAGCACCGGCCGAGCGCTGCGGTGATGGAGCACTACCGGGCCGTGCAGCCCAGCCCCGACGCGCGCAAAGGCGTAGCCGAGATGCCCAAGCAGATCCTGGCCGCCAGTCCGTTACTGGCACGGCTTGCCCGCGAGGTACCCGTCAAGCTGGGCGCCAAGCCCACGCTGTTGGTCTGGGGAATGAAGGACTTCGCATTCAGACCCGGCCCCATGATTCCGCGGATGCGCAAGACGTTTCCCGATCACGTCCTCGTCGAGTTGCCCGACGCCAAGCACTTCATCCAGGAGGATGCACCCGAGCGGATCGCCGCGGCGATCATCGACCGCTTCGGATGACGATTGTCGGGTCGCGTTAAGCGAACGCCTCCACCGGCGGGCACGCGCAGACCAGGTGGCGGTCGCCGTAGGCGCCGTCGATGCGACGCACCGGCGGCCACACCTTGGGCCGGAAGTTCTTGCCAAGCGGATAGGCGGCCTCTTCACGGGTGTACGGGTGCTCCCAATCGGAAACCAGCAGGCACTCGGCGGTGTGTGGTGCACCGCGCAGCGGATTGTCGTCGGCAGGCCATTCCCCCGCTCCGACCCGGTCGATCTCGCCGCGGATGGCGATCATGGCGTCGCAGAAGGCGTCGACCTCGGTGAGGCTCTCGCTTTCGGTGGGCTCCACCATCAGCGTCCCGGGCACCGGGAAGCTCATCGTGGGCGCGTGAAAACCGTAGTCCGCCAAGCGTTTCGCGACATCGTCGACGGTAACTCCGGTCGACTTGGTGATACCTCGCAAGTCCAGGATGCATTCGTGGGCGACCATGCCGTTCTCGCCGGTGTACAGCACCGGGAAGTACTCGTCGAGGCGTCGGGCGATGTAGTTGGCCGAGGTGATCGCAACCAGCGATGCCGCGCGTAACCCGTCGGCACCCATCATCCTGATATAGGCCCAGCTGATCGGCAGAATCGAGGCGGACCCGTAGGGCGCCGATGACACGGGATGCCCGTCGGGCAGTTCGGGTGCGTACGGGTGTCCCGGAAGGAACGGGGCCAAATGCGAACGCACCGCCACGGGCCCCACCCCTGGGCCGCCGCCACCATGTGGAATGCAGAACGTCTTGTGCAGGTTCAGATGACTGACGTCGCCACCGAACTTCCCCGGCCGGGCCAGGCCGACCAGCGCGTTGAGGTTAGCGCCGTCGACGTACACCTGCCCACCGGCGTCGTGTACGGCCGCGCAGATCTCGGTGATGTCGTGCTCGTACACGCCGTGGGTGGACGGATAAGTGATCATCAGCGCCGACAGCTGGTCGCTATGTTCGCTGACTTTGGCGCGCAGGTCGTCGAGGTCGACGTCGCCGTTGTCGTGGCAGGCCACCACGACCACGCGCATCCCGGCCAGGGCCGCCGACGCGGCGTTGGTGCCGTGCGCGCTCGACGGGATCAGGCAGATGTTGCGGTGCGGTTCGCCTCGGCTGGCGTGGTAGTCGTGGATCGCAAGCAGGCCCGCGTACTCGCCTTGCGAGCCGGCGTTGGGTTGCAGCGAGACGGCGTCGTAACCGGTGATTTGCACCAGCCAGCTCTCCAGGTCGCCGATCAGACGACGCAGCCCCGGGGTGTCAGATGCCGGCGCGAACGGATGCTGGCGTGCGAATTCTGGCCAGGTGATCGGTTCCATCTCGGCGGCGGCGTTGAGTTTCATCGTGCACGAGCCGAGGGGAATCATGCTGCGGTCCAAGGCGATATCTTTGTCCGCCAGCGTCCGCAGGTAGCGCATCATCGCCGTCTCGGTGCGGTATTGCGTGAAGGCGGGATGGGTCAGGAACTCCGATGTGCGGGTCGCAATATCCGGGCCTTCAAAAACACCCGAGCAGCGCTCCCCCGCCGGCTCGGCCCCGAAGGCCGCCAAAACGGCCGCGACATATTTGTCGGTGGTGGCCTCGTCGCAGGCCACAGACACGTGGTCCTCATCGACCAACCACACGTTGATCCCGCGCTCCTTGGCCGCGGCCTGCACGCGCGCCGCCCGGCCAGGCACCCGCGCCAGCACGGTGTCGAAGAACGCCTGGTGCACCACGTCGACGCCGGCGCGACAAAGACCGGCCGCCAGGTGACGGGCGCGGGAGTGCACGTTGCGGGCGATCCCGGTCAGCCCGTCGGCGCCGTGGTAGCTGGCGTACATGGCGGCCATCACCGCCAGCAGCACCTGCGCGGTGCAGATGTTGCTGGTCGCCTTGTCCCGGCGGATGTGCTGCTCGCGGGTCTGCAGCGCCAAGCGATACGCCGGCGTGCCGTCACTGTCCACGGACACACCGACCAGCCGGCCCGGCAGCTGACGGGCATGCGCGGAGTGCACCGCCAGGTAGCCGGCATGGGGACCGCCGAATCCCATTGGTACACCGAATCTTTGGGTACTGCCGAAGGCGACGTCGGCACCGATTTCGCCGGGTGGTGTGATCAGCGTCAAGGCCAGCAGGTCGGCACCGATGGCGACCAGCGCGCCCCGTTCGTGGGCCTGTGCCACCAAAGCTGCCCAGTCGGTGATCCGGCCACTGGCACCGGGCAGCTGGGTGATGACGCCGAAGAACTCACCGTCCGGTAGGTCCTCGCGCAGGTCGGCGGTGACGATCTCGATGCCCAATGGACGGGCTCGGGTGGCCAGTATCGCTGCGGTCTGGACGAACATGTCGGCGTCGACGGCAAGCCGGTTCGCCGTGCCACGCGCCGCACGATGCATCAACGTCATGGCCTCGGCGGCCGCGGTGCCCTCGTCGAGCATCGACGCATTGGCGACTTCGAGTCCGGTGAGGTCGGCCACCATCGTCTGGAAATTCAGCAGCGCCTCCAGCCGGCCTTGACTGATCTCAGGCTGATACGGCGTGTAGGCGGTGTACCAGGCGGGGTTCTCCAAGACGTTGCGCATCAACACGGGCGGTGTGAGCGTGTCGTAGTAGCCCTGCCCGATCATCGAGACGGCCACCGTGTTGGCGTCGGCCAGCGCCCGCAGCTCGGCCAGCGCCTCGGTCTCGCTGGCGGCGGGCGGCAGCCCGTCCAGACCCGGGAAGCCGCCGCTGTCGGTGGGTTTGTCAAGGATGCGTGTTGGGACCGCCTTGGATGCCAGCTCGTCGAACGAGTCGACACCGATGACGGCAAGCATGGTTGCGATGGCCTGGCTGTCCGGACCGATGTGCCGGGCGGCGAAGCCGTGCGGGACGTTCGATGTTTTCGATTCGGGCACTGCGACTCCTGACATGCGGCGGAACCGGCAACACGCTGCGAGCGCGCGTTGCGGTCCTCTCCCTCTGTCGTCGACCCGAGCCGGGCGCCTGAGAGATTCGACAACCCGACCTCACCGCGTGCCGATCACCGTGAGACGGGCTGACTTTCCCCATGGGCGGGTGAGCCGAATGAACGGGTCACCGCTTTCCAGAGGCATCGGGGCCACGCGCGGTCCGGGTGCCTGAGAGGTTGACGGAGAGGTGTTGCTCCTTCGGCGTCCGTGACTGGCAGCCACGGAACTCTCCCGCACGAGGGCGATGCACGCCCGATTTTACCCGCACGCCCCCGCCAAGCACACCGCTCCGGCGATATGCGCAATGGGCCCGCAGCTAGCCGATCTTGCGGTCGCGATGCTTGCGCCGGGACGCCAGCTCGTCCTCGGGGCTCGCGATTGACTCGCCGCCATCGGCCCGCTCACCGTGGAAGTCGGCGATAACCCCGGTCAGCTCGCGCATGGCGCCGGATACGGCGATGCCGAACACGCCCTGCCCACCCTGCAGCAGGTCTACAACCTCTTCAGCCGATGTGCACTCATAAACCGTGGTGCCGTCGGAAAACAGCGTGATGTTGGCCAGATCCTGGACACCGCGCTGGCGCAGATGGTCCACCGCAATCCGGATGTTATGCAGCGAGATCCCGGTGTCGAGCAATCGTTTGACGATCTTGAGAACCAGGATGTCTTTGAACGAGTAGAGCCGCTGGCTGCCCGAGCCTGCCGCGCTGCGGATCGATGGAACCACCAACGACGTACGTGCCCAGTAGTCCAGCTGGCGGTATGTGATCCCGGCGATTTGGCAAGCACTCGGGCCGCGGTAGCCCACAAGTTCATCAGGCACGGAATCGTCGGGGAACAGTCCGGGTTGCACGGGCACGCTCGGCTCCGCGACGCTGTGGTCGCCGCTTGCTGCGGTTGCGTTGTCAGCTAGGTCCAGCTGTTCTTGACGTGGCTGGTCGCTCACGGTGATTCCTCTCGCCAATCGCGCTATCGTCACTAGCTGCGTCATTGGCTGCGTCGCAGCCACGTTTGCTCAGGCCCGAGTGCTAGAGAGCTTACGCTGTTCGGTAGCTGCCGCGCCCTTAAGTCGTGATTCAAAGTATGGCCGCCTCCGGGCTAACTGGGCGCGCTATCCGCCAGGCGTGTCGACATCCCAGTGCTAGATGAGATGCATCCGTGATATCGGTGTCCAGCGTAATGCGATTGCGGCCATCCGGCCCGCATCGTCGGAGGGCTGGGCTGGATTGCCCTCCTCCTCAGCAGGCCGTCCCGGCCTGCATCGTCGGAGGGCTGGGCTAGGTGGCTTTGAAATCGTCAGGAGAGACGCTGTCGAGAAACTCCTTGAACTTCTCCACCTCGTCCTCCCGGACAGCCGTACCGCCCTCCTCGTCGCGCTCGTCGGGGATAAGCAACCCGGCCTGGGCGAGCACGGCCTCCTCGACGTAGATCGGAACGCCGACCCGCAGCGCTATCGCCACCGAGTCCGAAGGGCGCGCCGATACTGTGATGTTGCGGTCGAAGACCAGGTCAGCGTAGAAAGTACCTTCCTGTAGATCGACGATCCGCACCTCTTTCAGCGAATGCCCAAGTGCGGCAATGACATCCCTGATCAGATCATGCGTCAGCGGGCGGGGCGGCTCCACACCTTGCTGCTCGAGCGCAATGGCGGCAGCCTCGGACTGACCGATCCAAATTGGCAGGTACCGGTCACCGTTGGTTTCGCGCAATAACAGCACCGGCTGGTTCTGCGGTTGCTCCACGCGAATGCCGACAACCCGAACTTCACCCATCTGTGTCTGCCCTCCGCACATGCTGCCGTGATCGACGGGTACTCGGCGCCACGACGTGGCCGAAATATCGCCCTGCCGCCGAAAACCAAGCTGTCGAACGAAGTCTAGTCCTCAGCGGTACAGAACGTCGCGAACGGCAGATTTGACCAAGGAGGTGTGCAGCGTGATAGCGAGTGCCGCGACCTCACGCGCCAAGTCGTCGGCGCGGTCGCGGGCGCCGGTTTTGCCGGCTTTGACTACCGGCCCGGCAATTTGGGCGATCAGGTCGGACTGCCTGTCGGCTGCCGAGCGGAAGGCGCGCAGATGCCGCGGCTCGACCCCGTACTCCGACAGCGCCCGCGCGCATTGCAGGATGACGACAGCATGTTCGTCGAAGAAACCGCCCGGGCCGGTGGTGATCACTCCGGCTTTGAGCAGTGCTGTCAGCAGTTCGTCGTCCACTCCCGAGCGCTCGAGAAGGTCTTCGCGACTCAGCCGGATGTGGGTGGGGGGCACTGCCGACGCGTCCGATCCGACACCGGCTTCCCCGGTTCCCGGTACCGACACCAATCGCGGGACGGTGTAAGACGATCCAAACGGCGGTAGCTCGCCGTCGGGTTGGGCATCCAGCTGCGCCCTGATGACCTTCAGCGGTAGATAGTGGTCGCGCTGCGCGGTGAGGATGAACCGCAGCCGCGCGCAGTCATATGCGGTAAACCTCCGATATCCGGACGCAGCGCGCTGCGGTGTCACCAGCCCCTCAGCCTCCAAGAAGCGAATCTTGGAGATTGTGACATCGGGGAAGTCCGGCCTCAACAGTTCCAGGACCGCCCCGATCGACATCCCGGCCAGTGCCGGGCTATCGGGTGCGCTCACCTAGCCTCCGGATCCTCCGTTGTCGTCGCCTTGCTTGGGCCCGGTCAAAAACACCAAGCGAAACTTGCCGATCTGCACTTCGTCACTGTTTGCAAGAACTGCCGAATCCACGGGCTCGCGGTTGACGTAGGTGCCGTTGAGGCTACCGACGTCGACCACGTGAAATTCGTTGTTCTCCAATCTGAATTCGGCGTGGCGGCGGCTGACGGTGACGTCATCGAGGAAGATGTCGCTGTCGGGATGCCGACCGGCGGACGTGATGGGCTGGTCGAGCAAAAACCGTGATCCAGCGTTCGGCCCCCGTTTGACCACCAGCAACGCCGAGCCCGCCGGCAGGCCTTCAACCCCGGATACCGCGCTCTCGGCCCCCGCCTGGGCGGGAGCGTCCAGTTCGTTGAGGAAGTCGGCACGGAAGACAGAAGTCGTCTCCGCTGTGACTTCGTCAGAAGTCTGGTCTTGCGAACTTCCTGAGTCCATATCCGTCACGCGCTGCTCCTCACTGGCCGCTGTAGCGTTGTCTGACCGGGCCGCTCGGCCGGCTTCCCACTAGGTTTCCTCGCCCGGTACTGCCGATTACTTGCCTGTCTCGTGCCTTCTAGTGTCGATGTGTCGACGGTACCGCGCACCGGTCGGGAATGTGCCCACCACCCGACGATCGGAAGCCCGATTGCCCGCCTTTCCCCACCCGTGGCTGGGCGTACCACCCAGTTGTGCCGGCGTACCCCCACCCCTGCAAGCGCGGGGAGCCCACCGTAGGCCGTCCGTGCGGGGCTGGCAGGGACATTAGCAATCGTCATTCGGTCAGTGTTCCGCGGTAGGCCTCAGCGTCAAGCAGCGACGAAATGCCTGACTCCAATTCGGCGACATCCGACGCCTGGACATCCAACAGCCACCCGGCCCCGTACGGGTCGGAGTTGACCAGCTGCGGACTGCCTTCCAGCTCGCTGTTGACCGCAAACACTTTGCCCGATACCGGGGCGTACAGGTCTGACACCGATTTCGTCGATTCCACCTCGCCGAAGGACTCGCCCGCGGTCAGTTCGGTACCCACATCGGGCAGCTGAACAAAAACGACATCGCCCAATGCCGACTGCGCAAAGTCGGTGATCCCGACCCGCGCCGTGTCATTCCCGCTTCGGCGAACCCACTCATGTTCGGCGGTGTAGTGCAAATCGGGCGGAATATCGCTCACGAGTAATCCTGTTCTGGTGGTCGCTGTTGCTCACTTGACGGGCTGAGCGTATTGGTGCGGTTTTGGTTGTCGCAAGGTGGTCACATCCACTCGGTCGGCCTGCTGCACGGACATCCGCGCGCCGACGCGCTTGATGCTGTCCTCGGCGCCACCGGGAATGTTCATCGCCGCGGCCAACGTGGGCGGATCGCCAATCGCCAGTATCGAATACGGAGGCGACAGTGTCTTGGTGTCGATGGTCAGCGAACCAGGCGTACCCACTACCCAGGTATCGACACCGACTCGCACGGACTGGTGTGCATCGTTGATCTCGATCGCCTCAGCGCCGGCGGCACGCAATTCGTTGATCACGTCGAGCATCGCCTCTGGTGAGACCCCGGGTCCGGGGTCCTCGATCGTGACGGTGACCCCTGGCCCGGTGGCGCCCACAGCGCCGACCAAGATGGATAGCGCCGCCAGCCTGGCCTGGGCGCTCTGGATCGCGGCCTGATCGTTGTTGCCGGACGCCTGCAATGAATTCAGCGTGTTCTGCAATTCGCTCACTTCGGTGTTGAGTGTTGCTTCGCGCTGCCGCAACGAATCCAACAGCACCAACAGGTCTGCGGGCCGCGCCGTTTCCAGCGAATCGCCCGATTCGGTCTGGCGGACCTGGGTGACGATGGCGATCCCCAAGAGCAGACACAACAGGATCGCCAGCGTTCCAAAAGTCAGACGGGAGCGACCGCCCCGCAGCCGTCCGGACAATCCGGTTCGGCGCACCGGTCCAATGTCCGGGCGCGGACGTTTCGCCGGTAATTCGTGGCGGCCACGCTGCGCACCTTCATGCGATGTGGAATCGGCGTCCGAGTCACCGTGGCGGGTTGGCGCGTCACGACTTTGGTCGCCGGCGCGATCTGCCGGGTCCTGGCTCACGCTGGTCTCATCTCCGTCATGCCCCGAACAGCCGACGCCGCAGCGCGGCGGCGTTGCCGAAGATACGGATACCCAACACGACGATGATGGCCGTGGTCAACTGCGTGCCCACCCCCAGTTGGTCGCCGACATAGACGATCAGGGAGGCCACGAAAACGTTGAACACGAACGAAACCACGAAGACCTTCGGGTCAAAGATCCGCTCGAGGTAGGCGCGCAGCCCGCCGAACACCGCGTCTAGCGCGGCGACCACCGCGATGGGCAAATACGGCTGGACGACCTCGGGCACCGCCGGGTGGAAAACCAAGCCCAGCACGATGCCGATCGCAAGTGCGGCGATACCGATCATGCGCGGTTTACCGTCCGCGTCTGTCTGCTGAGGACTGTTCTCACCGTGCCCCAATCTGCTTGGCGAACTTGACATCCCGGATCGATCCGGCGGGCAGCGAAAGACCGTCGGCGACGTTCACCGTGACGACGACGCCGTAGGAGATCTCCAGCAGCCTAAGGCGCTGGAGACCGGGGCTGTGGTCGAAGACGTCTCGCATCGCGCCCGGCGGTCCGACCGCAAGGATCGTGTACGGGCTGCTGGTGGGGTTGTTGTCGACCAGGATTGCTCCGCCGGCCTGCCGGATTGTCACATTGGGCCCGATCCGGACGCCACCGACCGAGATGGCCTCAGCGCCGCTCGCCCACAACGAATTGACGACCAGCTGCAGATCTCGGTCCAAGATGATTTGCCTGCTGCCGTTGACCCGCTGCTTGGACACATCGGAAAGGTTCGGGCTGGCACCAGGATCGGTCACGGTCACCGTCAGACCGGGGCCAATGATCGGTGTGCTGGCCGCTGCCAGGCTGAGTGCGTCGAGACGGGCCAGCAGCCGCTGCCCCTCGGCGTCGTCCGCCAGCGCGAGGCGCTGCACGTCGTCGACTCGAGTCGACAGCTCGCTGCGCCGGTGGGCCAACTTGGTTGCGACGGCCTCCGTCGAACGCACACTTCGCACCAGCAGCTGCTGCGCTGTGCGCACACCGGGTGCAACCGAGCGGGCCTGCGCGACCGCGGCGGCAAATACGGTGGCGATCAGCAGCGCCGCCAAAGCCTGCCAGAGCCAGCTAAAAGCGCGTTCTCGCCCGGTCGGTGGTGTGGTAGAGCGGCTACGTTTGGCGGCTGCCGCGGCATAACCGGGATCCAGGTGCTCCGACAGCAATGCGCGGAGCAGGGAGGGCACCGGAATGAGTGTTGGCCGCGCTGCCGCGTGGGCGCTGCGGCCGGCGTTGGGGTCATAACCGCCGAGCAGGCGCTCCTCTTCAGCCATGCTCACCTGCTTTACCAGCGATTGGCTGACGGGCACCGTGTTTGAGCTTGGGCATCCGGCGTATCACCAACGCCGTCTGCACCACATACAGCACGAACGCCCACAGGTACGCATACATACCCCAGATCAGAAAACCCCAGCCACAGGCCCCTATCACCCGGCTCCACAACGCGTCCCACGTGCCCAGCAGAACGAGCGGAAAGCCGGACATCAAGGCGAAGGTCGCGGCCTTGCCGACGTAGGTCACCGGCAGCGCCGACAGTCCGCGGCTGCGCAGCAGGGGCAGACTCGCGGCCAGCAGCCCATCGCGCACCAGCAGCGTGATGACGAACCACCACGGCACGATCCCGCTCAGCGACAACACGACGGGCACGGTGACCATGTAGAGGCGATCAACCGCGGGGTCAAGCAGGACGCCCAATCGCGACGACTGGTTCAGCGTCCGGGCGACCTTGCCGTCTGCCCAGTCTGAGGCACCACTGAACATCAGAATCGCCACCGCCCAGCCGTTGGCGTGCGCGAACATCAGAACGTAGACGAATACCGGAATGAGCGCCAGACGCACCGCGCTAAGTGCGTTGGGCACCGTCAGCACCCGATTGGGCGGAAGCACCGGCTCCATGAGCCGTGACCTTAACCCGGCGACGATGCGGTCCGCACGACGGACCGACCAACGCTCGAACGTGAAACTGGGCTCACACTCGGACACCAGCGTGAATCCAGCTTCACGCTCGACGAGCGGCGGGCCTAGCGGAATACCCCGGGCAGGCTCAGGGTGGACAATGTGTCATCCGACAGCGGGTTGTCGTTGACCATGTATGTCCACGTCGACGTCGGTCGTGCCAACTTGGACAGATCTAGCCCCTGCTCCTCTTCGAGAACGTTTGCGGTTTCGAATGTCTGCTGAGCCGCCTCGATCGCGTCTGCGGCCAGCGAGGCGAACGCGTCGACCGCCAACCGGTGGAACTCGTCGAGCGGGTTCTGCCGACCCAGCGCCCGTAAATGGATGCTTTCCCGAATGTCGGCCAAATACGCCAGGTGATCGGCCCAACCCCGGTCGAGGTGATACAGCATGATCTGCCGGCAGATCGTCTCGAGGCGTTCTTCAATGATTCCCCCGCGAGCGGGTGGGGGTCCCTCCCGCTTGCGGGGGCGTGCCCCCACTTCGGACAGCTCCTCGTACCGCTTCGGCGCCAGTTCGGCAAGCTCCTCGCGCGCAGCAGCGGTGCGCAGCAACGTGTTACGTCGATCGACGATGATGGCGCGCTGCTGGGCGATCAACTGGTTGTAGCGCCAGGTGTTGGCGTGCACGTCCAGCATCCGGCCCTCGGCCACGCGCTGGGCATGGTCGAGCAGCCCGGCCGCCTTGGCGCTGACGATCCGGCCTTCCTCGTCGGTGTCCATGGGCAACTTGTTGCGGTCAAGGTTGGCCGCCACGACGTCGTCTTCCCAACTCGAGAAGAACACCGACGACCCCGGGTCGCCTTGGCGTCCGGCGCGCCCGCGCAGCTGGTTGTCCAGTCGCTGGGTGTGATGCCGGCCGGTGCCGACCACATGCAGCCCGCCCAGCTCGGCGACCCTGTCGTGGTCGGCTTCGTCGGATCCGCCAAGCCGGATATCGGTGCCGCGCCCGGCCATCTGGGTAGACACCGTGACCGCGCCGTGTTGGCCGGCCTCGGCAATCACCTGCGCTTCCTCGGCGTCGTTTTTGGCGTTGAGCACGACCGCGGGAACACCGCGGCGCAGCAGCCGGTCGTGCAGTTCCTCGGATTCGGCCACGTCGCGGGTCCCGACCAGCACCGGCTGTCCGGTCTCATGCACCTCGGCGATGTGCGCGACGATCGCGTCGTGCTTGGCGGCGGCGGTGATGTAGACCCGGTCGGACTCGTCCTCGCGAATGTTGGGCTCATTCGGCGGAATTGGTGACACACCGAGCTTGTAGAACTGGCGCAGTTGCTCGCCGGCGGCCAGCGCGGTGCCGGTCATGCCGCAGACGGTCGCGTAGCGGTTGATCAGCGCCTGCACCGTGATGGTGTCGAGCACCTCACCGGTTTCGGTGGTCTCGATGCCCTCCTTGGCCTCGACGGCGGCCTGCAGACCGTCCGGCCAGCGCTGGAGTTGCGCGATGCGCCCGCGCGAGGCGTTGATCAGATGCACCGCATCGTCCCGGACGATGTAGTGCACGTCGCGCTGCAGCAGCACATGCGCGTGCAGGGCGACGTTGACCTCGGTCAGCGTGGTGCCGACATGTTCCTCGGAGTACAGGTCGATGCCGCCGAGCGCCTTTTCGACCTTGCGTGCGCCGACGTCGGTCAGGTGGACATTGCGGCTGTCGGAATCGGTGTCGTAGTCGGTGCCCGCTTCCAGCTCGCCGACCAGCTTGATGATCTCCAGCCGCGGCGTTTCCCGGTGGGTGGTGCCTGCCAGGACCAAGGGCACCAACGCCTCGTCGACCAGCACCGAGTCGGCTTCGTCGATAAGGGCCACGTCGGGATTGGGCGATACCAGGTCGTCGACGTCCGTCACCAGCTGATCGCGCAGTACATCGAAGCCAATCTCGTTGACCGAGGCGTAGGTGACGTCGCAGCCATAGGCGGCCCTGCGCTCCTCGCTCGTCGACTCGGCGGTGATCCAGCCGACGGTCAGCCCCATGGCCTGCAGCAGCGGGCCCATCCATTCCGCGTCGCGATGGGCCAGGTAATCGTTGATGGTCACCACGTGCACATGCCGCCCGGCAAGAGCGTATCCGGCCGCCGCGATCGCACCGGAGAGGGTCTTGCCCTCACCGGTGGCCATCTCGATCACGTCGCCGGCAAGCATGCGCAGGGCCCCGAGCAACTGCACCTCAAATGGACGGAGCGCGGTCGTCCTTTCCGCCGCCTCCCGGGCAATCGCGAGGAACTGCGGAATGTCTTCGGACTCCGCGAGGTCGTCGAGGTTGAGCAGTCCGGTCGCCTTACGCAGCTGCTCGTCGGTGAGGTCGGCGGCTTCCTCGTCGTATTCCGATGCGTCGGTGACCTGGGTGAGAGAGCGGCTGCGGTTCTTTTCGGTGCTGGCTCCGAGCAGTCGCCAAAATCGGCTGCTCAGGCGGCCGGGTTGAGCGCGGGTGGTCTTTGGCACAGGTCAACGGTACGCGAACCGCCCACCGGCGCGAGGACGCGTGTTTGCGCGTGGTCAGGCCAAATTGGATCGGCGCGGATAGGCGACGGTCGGGTCGGTGAGCACGTTGACGACGGCGGGCAGGCCGCTGGCGAAGGCGCGTTCCAGCGCAGGGCGCAGCTCCGCGGGCGCGGACACCAACTCGCCATGGCCGCCGAGGGCGCGCACCACCTCGTCGTAGCGCGTGCCCGGACGCAACTCCGCCACGACCGAATAGCCGTAAATCGCCTCCATGGGGTGCTTTTCCAGGGCCCAGATTCCGTTATTGCCGATCACCGACACGACTGGCACGTTGTGCCGGACCAGGGTGTCCCATTCCATGCCGCTGAAACCGAATGCGCCGTCGCCCTGCAGCAGGACCACCTGACGGTCCGGTCGGGCCAGCTTCGCGGCCAGGGCGTAACCAGGGCCCGAACCAAGGCAGCCGAAGGGGCCGCTGTCCAGCCAGCAGCCCGGCAGATAGCTGTCGATCACCCGGCCCGCGTAGGACCCGAAATCACCGGCGTCTATGACGACGATGGCGTCGCGGTCCAACAGCGGCGCGAGCTCGGCGTACACCCGCATCGGATGCAGTGGGATGCGGTCATCGGCGAGCTCGGCTTTCTCGAGGCCGCGTGCCGCGGTCTCGGCCGTCCGCAGCTGGTCGATCCAGTCCTGATGATCGATCCCGTCCGCGCCTATACCCTCAGCCAGCGCCGAGAGGATCGAAGTGAGGTCGCCGTAGAGCTCGGCCTCAACCGGCCGCGGATGTTTGCGCTCGGGTTCGGCACGGTCTGCCACAACGAGGCGGGTTTGTGACCCGAACACCGCGCCGAAGCCCAGCCGGAAATCCATGGGCACGCCGACGATCAACGCAACATCGGCCTCGCCCAACGCTTTTCCCCGCACCCGCGAGAATGCCAACGGGTGGTCGGCGGGCACCGCGCCGCGGGCCATCCCGTTCATCAGCACCGGGATGCGGCGCTCCTCGGCAAGACGCAGCAGCGCCGCCTCCCCGTGCCCCCACCACACATTGGTTCCCGCCATGATCACCGGCCGCTTCGCCGCGGATAGCAGGCCGGCCGCACGGTCGAGGGCGTCACCGTCGGGAGCTGGCCCCGGCGGCAGGTCGCCGAGGGCTCCGGGGCGGCCGTCATCCTCCGACACAGAAAACACGTAGTCCATCGGGAAATCGACGAAGGCCACACCCGACGGGGCACCGACGGCCGCGCGCAATGCCTGGTCGACGAGCCGGCCGGCGGCGTCGGGCGACTGTGCGGTGGCGGCGAAGCGGGCCAGTGGCGCCACGAACGGCACGTGGTCGATCTCCTGCAGCGAGCCCATGCCCCATCGCCCCGCTGGGGCCCGGCCGCCCAGCACCACCAGGGGCGACTGGTTCTGCTGGGCCGCCGCCATCGCGCTCATCCCGTTGGTGACGCCCGGCCCCGCGGTGAGCGCGGCCACCCCGGGCACCCGTGTCACCTTCGACCAGCCCTCGGCGGCGAAGGCGGCGGTCTGCTCGTGGCGGGTGTCAACCAGCCGGATGCCCTCGTCACGGCAGCCGTCGTACACCGAGAACAGATGGCCGCCGGAGAGCGTGAAGATGGTGTCGACACCGCTGGCCCGCAGGCGCCGCGCGATGAGCCGGCCGGCGTGCAATGTTTGGGTGGGGGCGGCGTCGGTAGTCATAGCCGCAGCCTATCCAGAAGCTTCGGGTACCTTCGCCGGAGGATTTCTGTTGAGGAGAGTCCGACCACCTCGACCGTAAGGAGACATCGAGCATGGGCCCGAAGCCGTTCAAGCCATCGATCAACTGGTCGGCGGCACCCATGGATTCCTTGCGGTGGGTCGCCATAGCCTGGGTTATTAGCGCTGTCTGTCTTTTTGTCGTGCTGGTCCTGGTCAGATATCTCTCGCCCTGGGGCCGGCAATTCTGGCGGATCACCCGTGGGTACTTCGTCGGGGCACACAGTGTCCGCGTGTGGCTGATGCTTGGCGTGCTGTTGCTGTCGGTGCTCCTTTCGGTGCGGCTTATGGTGTTGCTCAGCTACCAGGGCAACGATTTGTACACGGGCGTCCAGAAAGCCGTCCAGGGCATCGCGGCCGGCGACGAAAACGTCAAACAGTCCGGCATTCATGGCTTTTGGATGTCAATATTGATTTTCAGCGTGCTGGCAACCCTGTATGTCTTCCGGTTCATGGTGGACATCTACCTGACGCAGCGCTTCATCATCTCCTGGCGCGTGTGGCTGACCGCCAACCTCACCGACGACTGGCTCGACGGCCGGGCCTACTACCGGGATCTGTTCATCGACAACACCATCGACAACCCCGACCAGCGCATCCAGCAGGACATCGACATCTTCACCGCCAATGCCGGTGGCACCCCGAACATCCCGTCCAACGGGACGGGCAGCACCTTGCTGTTCGGGGCCGTCAGCGCGGTGGCCTCGGTGATTTCGTTCGCCGCGATCCTGTGGAACCTGTCCGGGGATCTGAATGTTTTGGGCTTGGCACTCCCGCGCGCGATGTTCTGGACCGTCCTGATCTATGTCGTGATCGCGACGGTGGTCGCGATCTGGCTGGGGCATCCGCTGATTCGGCTCAGCTTCGACAACGAAAAACTCAACGCCGCGTTTCGCTATGCCCTGGTGCGATTGCGCGACGCCGCCGAGGCGGTGGGCTTTTATCGCGGTGAGCGCGTCGAGCGGGCGCAACTGTGGCGGCGCTTCACTCCGATCATCGAGAACTACCGCAAGTTCGTTCGCCGCACCATCATCTTCAACGGATGGAACTGGTCGGTGTCGCAAGCGATCGTTCCCTTGCCGTGGGTAATCCAGGCGCCGCGCCTGTTCGCAGGCCAGATCGACTTCGGCGACGTCGGCCAGAGCGCGACGGCATTCGGCAATATTTCCGACTCACTGTCGTTCTTTCGCAACAACTATGACGCGTTCGCGGCTTTCCGGGCGGCGATCATCCGGTTGCATGGGCTGGTCGACGCCAACGAAAAGGGCCGCGCGCTGCCGACCATGCTGGTGAAACCGAGTGAAGAGACAACGGTTGAGCTTCGCGATGTCGAAGTGCGCACACCGGGCGGAGATCGGCTGGTCGACCCACTCGATGTGCAGCTGGACGACGGCGACTCGCTGGTGATCACCGGGCGCTCAGGAGCCGGCAAGACCACACTGCTGCGCAGCCTGGCCGAATTGTGGCCCTACGCCTCAGGAACCCTATGCTGTCCCGACGGCGATAACGCCACGATGTTCTTGTCGCAGTTGCCCTATGTGCCGCTGGGCAGCTTGCGTACCGTGGCGTGCTACCCGAACCCACCGGAGGGCACCTCCGACGATGAGCTACGGGACGTTCTCACCAAGGTGGCTCTCGCCCCCCTGATTGGCCGGCTCGACGAAGAGCAGGATTGGGCCAAAGTGCTTTCCCCGGGTGAACAGCAGCGGGTCGCCTTCGCGCGGATCCTGCTCACCAAACCCAAGGCGGTCTTCCTCGACGAGGCCACCTCTGCGCTGGACGAGGGGCTGGAATTCGCGCTCTACCAGCTGGTGCGCACCGAATTGCCGGATTGCGTTTTGGTCAGCGTCAGTCATCGGCCCACCGTCGAGCAGCACCATGCGCAGGAGCTCCATTTACTGGGCGGCGGCCCTTGGCGGCTGGGCCCGGTGGAGAAGGAGCTCGCGAAGGTTTAGCGGCTCGGTGCCGCGTGCGCTCCGGCGCTGTGTCCTAGCGCGCCTGCGCACCCCCGGCCTGTCGGGCCGCGTGCGCTCCGGCGCTGTGTCCTAGCGCGCCTGCGCACCCCCGGCCTGTCGGGCCGCGTGCGCTCCGGCGCGGCGACCGAAGAACGAGCCTTCTCCCAGCTGCGTGCCGCTGGCGTAGCCCTTGCCGTCCTGGGCGATGTTGGACGCGCACGCCCCTGCCGCGTACAAGCCGGGCACCACGGTGCCGTCCTCGCGCAGCACCTGGCCATCCACGGACGTGGCCAGCCCGCCGATGGTGAATCCGGCATACATCGCCTTGCCCAGTGACATGTCGAACGCGCCCCAGGGCCCTTTATCTTGTGGCGCAAGGAATTCCGGCTGCTTGTGGAAATCGGGGTCTTCGCCGCGAGCGGCGTAGGTGTTGTAGCGGTCCAGCGTCGCCACCAGGTTGCCCTGCGGGATACCAAGCGCGGCTTCCATCTCGGTGACGGTTTCCCAGCCGTCGATCAGCGGGACCAGCGGCATCCTGGGGTGCTCCAGGTGCGCCTCGTCGACGATGAGAAACGCCGCGCTGTCCGGCTGGTCCATGATGAACCCGGAAGTCCTGGAATGATACGAATCTTCGGCGACGAACCGCTGCCCGAGCTTGTTCACGATGATCCCGGTCAGCAGGATCGATGGCGGGTACGGCGGAGCGGTAATGAAGATCTGGTCCATGTGCTCGGTAACGCCGCCGGCCGATACGCCCATCCGGATGCCCAGCCCGTCGTCGTAGGTATTGCCGAGCACGAAAGGTTTCTCGGCCAGTTTCGGAGTGTACTGGGCAACCATGTCCGGGTTCATCACGAATCCGCCGGCAGCGATGATGATCGACTTTGCTTTAACCGCACCGGTTTCGGAGAAGTGCTTCCATATCACCCCGGTGACCGCGCCCGAACGGTCGACGATGAGCTCGGTGGCACCCGTCTCGTAGCGGATTTGCACACCCAAACTTGCGGCACGCTTCAGGAGTAGGTCGATCACCATGCTGGCGCCGCCGGTGTCGCCGGGCACTGGCACCTTGTGGCCACGTGGCGCCGGCTTCGCCATCTCCAGAAAAGGCCACACCTTTTCGTTGCCGGTGAACATCAACCCCTCGGTGTTGGGCTGGATCACCGCCTTCCCCGGGAAGTAGCTGCGCTCGAACTGAAAACCCAAGTCTTCCAGCCAATTGAAATGCTCGACGCTGCCATCGCAGTAGGCACGGATCTTTTCGTGGTCCGGCTGCCTCGACACGGCGACCAGGTACTTGTACATCTCCTCGGGCGAGTCGAAGTGACCGGTCGCCTCCTGGACCGCCGTTCCCCCGCCCAGATAGAAGTGGCCGCCGGCGAGCGAGGTGGTGCCGCCTGCCGCGGCGGAGCGTTCGAGCACCAACACTCGCGCGCCCGCGGCGGCCGCGCTGACCGCTGCACAACCGCCGGCGATACCGAAACCGATTACCACTACGTCGACGTCATCCGACCAGGACCCCACCGTGTCCGCATTGACTGTCGCTGGTATCTCGGTGCTCACTGCTGCTCCTGTTTGATGTAGTCGAAGAACGCCCGAATCTCGGGCGGGACATATGCGATCTCCACAAACGGCACTCCCGCCTGCGGCGCGGACACGTAGGCGAATTGCATGCCGCCGGGCATCACACCCTGCTGCACCACCGGGGCGCCTTGGTCGGCGGCTTCGGCCAACGCCGCGTCGAATTGCTCGGGGTTGTCGGCTTCGATGCAGATGTGGTGCAAACCTGGCCCGCATTCCCGCAAAAAGTCACTATAGATGTTCTCCCCCCGAACCGGTGCGATCAGTTCCAACTGCATGTCCCCGAGATAGCTCAGCGAGATGCTCGCGACGAAGTCCGCCGGCTTGCCCTGGTAGCTGCAGGTGTCGGGAGCAAAATGCACCTCGGGCATCCGCACCCACTTTTTGACGCCTAACAAGCCGGTGAGGGCCGTTTCGGTGGCATCCAGGTCCGGCGTGACCCAGGCGATCTGCGTCGGCGATTGAACGGGGACGGTCATCGTCTCGCAGGATAGTCGAGTCGGTCGGCGACCAGAAAGGGGCAGAATGACTTTGCCGTAAGCAGCCTCTTCGGCTACGAGAAAGTTGAATGAACGTGTTCTAATTCTGCTCGGCGTCGTGGCACCAGCGCGACGGATCCGCGCAATCAATGCTGGCTTAGTACGTCCACCAGCAGCCGAAGCTGAGCGTCGAAGACCGCCTCGGGGTCGGTCAGGGTGTCGGCGCCGTATTGCCCGAACACCTCCAGGCTGATGGCCCCCAGCACCCCCGCCCACAGCAGGAAGCACTTGGCGACCACCTGATCATCGCCGGGGAAGCCGAATTCGTCTCGAATCCGTTCGAAGTCGGACGACAGCGGTTGCGGCGCAACATCATTGGTCAACCTGATGTCGCCGGTGGCAATCCCGGCGGCCACGGCATCGAAGAAGGCCACGACAACCCGGGTACCGACTGCAACCGTGCGCTCTGCCGGTGCGTGATAGCCGGGCACCGGACTGCCGTACAGCAGGGCCCATCGGGCCGGGTGCGCGACGGCCCATCGCCGTGTCGCCCGCGCGATCGCAATGACATCGTCACTCCACAGGTCGCCCACGGTCTCGCGGGCCCGGTCCACGATGTCGGCGAGTTCGGAATAGGCGTCGACAAGCAGCAAGGTCAGTAGCTCGTCGCGGCTGGCCACGTACCGGTACACAGCCGACGACACCATGCCCAGGTCGCGGGCTATCGCACGCACTGACAACCCGGCCGCGCCCCGATCCACCAGCTGGCGGCGACCGAGTTCGATAATTCGCGCCTCGATCTGTTCCCGCGACTCCTGGCGTTTGCCCACGCGGCCAGTCTGACACAACCGAGATCACCGCTCTTGCTTTCTGGCGAGGGTTGTGGCAACGTGATCGATACAGAGAGCAGTGCTCTCAGAAGTTCAGACGACTAGCCCTGCCGAGAGGACGCGTCATGCCTACGCGATACGAAGAGCCGAACCGCGCCGCGCGGGCCGCCAACGCGACAATCCGCTGGCTTGCCGAGATGGGGATCAGCATCGCCGGGACCCGCGCGCTGCGTGTCCGTGGCCGTAAATCCGGGAAACAGCGCGCAGTGGTGATCAACCTGCTGACCGTCGACGGCGTGGACTATCTCGTCTCACCGCGCGGCAACACCCAGTGGGCACGCAACGTCCGGGCCGCCGGCGTCATCGAACTGGGGCCGCGCTGGCGCAGAAAAACCGCCCGCGTGACCGAGGTGGGCGACCCGGCAAAACCCGAACTGTTGAGGCGTTATCTCGCCAGGTGGTACTGGCAAGTCAAGGGGTACGTCGCTGGCTTGACACCGGACAGTAGCGAGGAGCAGTTCCATGCTGCCGCACCCACGATCCCGGTGTTCGCGCTGGCTGAGGTGGGCAAGTCGGGCTGAACTGCCCTAATTGGGACTGCTACGGACTCCGAGATCCTCGCGGACCTGGTCCGAGGTGGCCCGCCACGACACCGCCGCGGGAAGGTCCCCCCAGACGCTGTTGAAGATCCCGAGTATCTGGCCTGGGCCGCCATTGGGGGCCAGGTACACCGGTCCACCGGAATCACCGTTGTGGCTCAGGACGCCGTGAGACATGGTGAACCAACCGTTGTTCACGCTTTCCACCGTCCCGCAGGTCTCACCAGTGATCACCCCGAAATGGCAGACCGCCTGGCCGGGCGCAAGAGCCAGGCCCGGGTTGGATACCAGTGGACGCCCGCCCGGCAGAATATTGCTCGCCGTAACGCTGTCGTCCAGCACAATCGCCTCGTAATCGGTGATCAGCTGGTCGGTGGCCACCGTCGTGCCGCTCGGCGTGTTGTCTCGGAAAGTCGCGAGACGGCCTATGACGTTGCGGTCCTTGTCGTAAACGGCTCCGCCGCCCCGGCAATGCCCTGCGGTAAACGCGATCCTCATCGTGGGGTCGACGTAGCCCAACGTGCAGACACGATTGTCCTGATGGATCTCCATGCCCGGAAATACCAATGGGGGTTCCGCTTTGGCCGTCACAGGCGGCAGCCATGGGGTAAGTGCGGCGACGGTGATCGACGCGGCCACTGCGCGCATTGCCAAGCGGCGCACCATGAACTCCGATCCGTCGGGGGCAAAAGTACCGACCGGAGGTGAGGTTACGACGTCACCTACCTCCACGCTCAGGTTTTTCGCGCCGTCCGGGCCCGGCGTTACCCGGCCGTGGCCAACGGGACGGCCGCGGCGGCTTGGGCAGCGATGCGCGGCACCCAGCCGGGCGGCCCGAAAACGTAGCCCAGCCGATCACGCAGGCGGCTGGCCGATCGCCAGTCGTGGGCGATCGCGACGTATTCGCGGGTCTGCAGCTTCCAGATGTTGAAAGTGTCGACCTGCTTCGTGAGGCCGTAATGCGGTCGGAACAGCTCGGGCTGGAAGCTACCGAAGAGCCGGTCCCAGATGATGAGGATGCCGCCATAGTTCTTGTCGAGATACACCTTGTCCATTCCGTGGTGCACACGGTGGTGCGACGGTGTGTTGAAGACGAATTCGAATGGCCGCGGCAGCTTGTCGATCCGCTCGGTGTGTACCCAGAACTGGTAGATCAAGCTCACCGAGAAACTGAAGAACACCATCCAGGGCGGAACCCCTAACAGCGGCAACGGAATCCACATCAAGATCTCACCGCTGTTGTTCCACTTCTGGCGCAGCGCGGTGGCGAAGTTGAAGTATTCGCTGGAATGGTGGGCCTGGTGCGTCGCCCAGATCAGCCGCACCCGGTGAGCGATGCGGTGGTAGGTGTAGTAGAGCAGGTCGACACCGAGGATCGCGATGACCCACGTGTACCACCGGGTCGCCGAAAGGTGCCAAGGCGCCAGATAGGCATAGATCCCGGCGTAGCCAAGCAGCGCCAGGGTCTTCCAGCCGGCGGTGGTGGCCACCGAAACCAGCCCCATCGAGATGCTTGCCAGCGAGTCGCGGGTGAGGTAGCCGCCGGACGCAGGTCGTGGATTGTCGGCGGCGCCGGTCGCGATGCTTTCCAGCTTTCGGGCCGCCGTCCACTCGAGAGTCAACAGCAACAAAAAGAATGGAACGGCGAACAGTACCGGGTCCCGCATCAGCGGGGGCAGCGCGGACAAGAAGCCGGAGAGGGCACTCACAGTCATAAGAATACGACTCTCGGTGGGATGCTCATGTCGCCTTGGTCCGGCATGCGGTCCACACCGAGGTAGTGGGCGGGGCGCCGCCCCTCAGCCGGCGGCCCACTCCTTGGCGCGCTCGAACTCGTCCAGGCCGAACACGGCGAGCTCGCCGGGGACCATCCACGCCAACGCATGCAGGGTGTGGGCGACCCATTCCTTGTCGGACACGATCGCGATTCGCTTGAAGGCCGAATGGTGCGGCAGGACGGTGCCGAAGCCCAGCTTGAGGTCCTCGACCAAGCCGCCGGGTCCGAAGCCCTCGTAATCAGGGGCGATGACCTCCACGATCCTGATCTCGCCGGTTTTCAGCACTTCCTCCAGAGGCGGCTTCAGCTCGCGCAGCTCGTCGCCTCCCAGCCGGCCCGACACGCGGAGGCCGGTCACTCCGTTCGGCATGTCCGGCAGTAGCTCAATCATCGAACCCTCCTTCCTCGCAACAGCATTGTCGTCCCGGTGCACCCGGTAGTCGAAGGGTTCTGTGAATTGGCGGCGCAGAGACCGAAAAGGGGGTCCAGGCAGTCCGCTTGCCACCGCTCCTTTTTGTGTGGCATGGGCGCGGCATGCGGTCCACAATGCTCTAGTGCGGCCGGCGGCACCAGAGCGATATGAGGTGTTGAGCAGTTGACCGCTGTGGCGGTAATCGGCTCGGGGTTTGCCGGACTATGGGCGGCGCTCGGCGCTGCCCGCCGACTCGACGAGCTCGCTGTCCCGGCGGGCAGGGTCGACATCACCGTGTTGAGCACCCAGCCCTTCCACGACATCCGGGTTCGCAACTACGAGACCGACCTGAGCGCCTGCCGTATTCCGCTCGCAGACCTGCTCGACCCCGTCGGAGTTGCGCACGTCGCCACCGAGGTGACGACGATCGACACCGACGCCCGCACCGTCACCACTTCCTGCGGCGTGACATACGGCTACGACCGGCTGGTGCTGGCATCGGGCAGCCACGTGCTCAAACCCGCCATCCCCGGTCTGCGGGAGTTCGGCTTCGACGTCGACACGTATGACGGGGCCCTGGCGTTGCAATACCACCTGCGACGGCTTGCAAGCGGTCCGCCGACGGTGGCGGCGACTACGGTCGTTGTGGTCGGGGCCGGGCTGACCGGCATCGAGGCGGCCTCCGACCTGCCGAACAGGTTGCGACAGCTGTTCGCCCCGAGAAGCGTCACTCCCCGGGTGGTTCTGCTCGACCGCAACGCTGTCGGCTCAGACATGGGCGTCTCGGCGCTTCCGGTAATCGAACAGGCTTTGTCAGCAAACGGCGTGGAGACCAGAGCGGGGGTGAGCGTCGCCGCGGTCAGCAAGGACGGCGCGTCGCTGACCTCGGGTGAGCAACTGGAGGCGGCCACAGTGGTGTGGTGTGCCGGCATGCGGGCCAGCTCGCTGACCGAGCAGCTACCGGTGGCGCGCGACCGGCTGGGCCGGGTGCCGGTCGATGATTATCTGCGGGTAATCGGCGTGCCCGCGATGTTCGCCGCGGGTGACGTCGCTGAAGCGCGCATGGACGAGGAACACCTGTCGGTGATGTCGTGTCAACACGGCCGCCCGATGGGCCGCTACGCCGGCTACAACGTCATCAGTGACCTGTTCGACGAGCCGATGCTGCCTCTTCGGATCCCTTGGTATGTCACTGTTCTCGATCTCGGACCGGCCGGCGCGGTCTATACCGAAGGGTGGGATCGGGTGCTGGTATCCAACGGCGCGGAGGCCAAGGCAACCAAGCAGACCATCAACACCCGGCGGATCTATCCACCTTTGACCGGCAACCGCGCCGAGCTGCTGGCCGCGGCTGCACCGGAGCTGCAGGCCAGCCCTTAGCGAAGATCGTCCGACTGCGCTTCGTCACCGGCATACCACTGCACCGCGCGAACTCCCGGCTGCAGGGACAACTCTGCCACCAACCGCTCGAGCCGGGCGGGAGCATCGCCGTTCATGAGCAAGTGTGCGGTCAAAGTGATCTCGTCGTCGCCGGCCTGCCGGGTATGGATTCCGCGTAACGTGATGTCGTTGCTACCGGCGTGTTGGATGATCTGAGCGCGCGCATACTTTTCGTGTTTCGGGCGGCAAATCACCTGCACCAGGTAGGGCCGCAGGCTTTCGTCTTCTTCACCACTGTTGTCGCGGTCGATCAGCCGGCCCAGTGGGCGCCCGAACACGTGGATGGCGATGACGGTGCCGGTGCCGATCAACGCGAACAGCAGGTGCCCGGAAGCGGCCAGCACACCTATCGCTGCGGAGCACCACAGGGTGGCGGCGGTGTTGAGACCCCGGACGTTGACGCCCTCGCGCAGGATCACCCCGCCGCCCAGAAACCCAATGCCGGACACGACATAGGACGCGACCCTGGTGGGGCTGGTGTCCGTGGTGGCGGCCGCGTACAGGACGAACAAGGTTGCACCGCCGGCAACCAGTGCGTTAGTGCGCAGACCGGCCCTGCGCGCACGCCATTGCCGCTCCAGGCCGATGAGGGCGCCGCAGCCGACGCCGACGGCAAGCCGGAGTACGAAATCGAGGGTGCTCAGCGTCTGCAAAGGGCATACTCCTTCCCCCCAGACCTTGGTCCTGCCCCGGGCGCGGTACTGGTCGGCGCAGCTAACCACGTCTAGGTAAACAGCAGGTGGACCGGAGCCGAACCGGGTGACCTGCGGCCACGCGCGCGAAACCTCCTGGCAGTCAAACGGTTGCGCCAGAGCTAAACGATGAGATTGGCCAAACCTGCCGGCCCGACCTATGCGGAGGCTGCGCTATCTCCTGTTGAGCTGCTGGGGGCAGTGGTATTTCGCCGAGATCGCCACGAACGTGGCCGCGTGGTCCGTGGTGAGTGCGGGATTGTCGGTCTTGAGATCGCTGACCAGCTGCGGGCCCAACTCGCCGTTGCCCATCGCCCCGCACACCGCTCTGGCAAACGCAATGGCTCGATCTGGATTCGTGTAGGTGATACCCGCGCTCCGCGGCGAAGCAAGGAGGCCTACGTCATCAGCGCCGCCCGTGGCCGGGTCGCCATAAGCCGGCGCGGCGAAACCGATCACGCCGGAAACGCCAAGTAGCGCCAGCAGCAGCCTCATAACTCGCGATTGTCCCACGCCGAGGCGGTCTTAGCAGGGTTCGTCTGCCAGCTAAAGTACTGCCTTCCAAGACATTCGATGTGATTAACGCCCATGGTCTGCGGCGTCCTTATGTCAGGCTTTCGAAAGTTGGTGTGGGCAGTAGAATTTCGCCGAGATCATTGCGAAATTCGATGCCATCTCCATATCCATCCCGGGATTGTGGGTTTTCACGTCGTGGACCAACTCCAGCCCCGCCTCGCCGTTGTTCAAGCACGAGCACACCGCACTGCCGGCCGCAACGGCCGCATCTGGGCTGGAAAAACCGAAGCCGGCTTGGTGCAGAGCAGCGAGGAAGGCCCCGTCATCACCGTCCGGCTCGGGAACAGGATCGGCATATGCCGGTGCGGCGAGGCCGATCATCGCGGAAATGCCGAGTAACGCTAGTAGCCTTCTCATAACTCATCACTCTCCCGTTTCGGGCCAATTATTCGAGTTCGCGAATAATGGCCAAAGTTGGGTTTTCCCAAAGATATCGGCTTCTCACCGCTCGGCATTGCGGTTGCTGTTGCATGCCATGGGGGCCACTTTTGAACCGCATAGACAGTGCTGTGGAGCGCCAATCCGCGGCCCGCCTATCGCAGCCCGAATGCGGTGGCCAATAACGGCGCTGACCCCGGCCTCTATGGGAAGTCGATTTTCCCTGGCGCGGCTCGCTAATCCGTCGCTGCCCACGCGTGTTAGCCCGCGGCCGGCGGGCGTGCCACGAAGTTGGGCCGGAAGCCGTACTGCGGCACAGCACGTCCATACCCTTGGCCGGCCATGCCACCGATCGGCATTCCCGGCATGCCGGCTGCCATGGCCGGCGGCGGGGCCACCATCGGTGTGCCTCCCAACGTGGAGGCCAGCGGGCTGGACAGTGGTGCGGGCGCGGTCCAACTCGGCGGCACCGAGAGCGGCCCGACAAGTCCTGCTCGGCCCAGCCCCGCTGACACCGAAGACCCAGCGCTACCCAGGCCTGCCAAGCCCGAGATTCCCTGGGTACCTGTTCCGAGGCCCGCCACGGCCAACGGCGAGGCCCCGCCCGCCACGTCGCTCATGGCGCCGGCACCGGCGCCGAAAAACGTCGAGCTCGTCACGGCCTGTACGACTTGCGCCGGGTTAAAAGCCCCGGTCGACGTCAACGTATTCCAGAAATTGCTGTTCGGGTCCAGGATCGACGCGAGACCCGATGTCGACGAGGTCGACGTCGAACCCGCCGGCGAGGCGAGACTCTGCAGCGCCGTAGGCACGGTCGTGGTCAACTGCTGCAACGTCGCTTGCTGGCTTCCGGCCGAGGTGCCGGTAGCCCGGTTGACCGCAGCGGCTTGACCGGCTAGCCCGCTAGGGCTGGTGGTCTGCCGCGGCTCGGTGAACGGGGTCAGCTGGGTGGCGGCTGCCGAGGAGCCGGCGTAGCCGTACATCGCAGCGGCGTCTTGGGCCCACATTCCGGCGTACTGCGCCTCGGTGGCCGCGATAGCCGGGGTGTTCTGGCCCAAGATGTTGGTGGCGATCAGCACCGCCAGCTGCGCACGGTTCGTCGCGATCACCGGCGGTGGCACCGTGGCGGCGAACGCAGCCTCATAGGCCGCGACGGCAGCCTCGGCCTGTGCAGCGGTCTGCTCGGCTTGTGTCGCGGTCGTGCTCATCCACGCCACGTAGGGCATCGCCGCCGCAGCCATCGCCACCGAGGCCGGACCATGCCATTCTTCGCTCGTCAGCGCATTAAGCACCGAGCCGTAAGAAAGCGCGGTCGAACGCAATTCTGCGGCCAGGCCATTCCAGGCCGACGCGGCGGCCAACATTGGGCCCGACCCCGCTCCGGCGTACATGCGCGCGGAATTGATTTCGGGTGGAAGAATTGCGAAGTCCAGTATTGCCATCATCGTGAGCCCCTCCCTCAGCAAGCTGCGATTGCGTTGGCGGTCTCGGTGGCCGCATACGAGCTGGCACTCGCGTGCAATATCGCGGTCAACAGCTCGTGAACGGCCATCGCTTGTGCGCCCACTGTCTGATACGTGGCGGCATGAGTGCTGAATTGTCTTGCAGTTAAAACAGATACCTCATCAGCTGCGGCGGGAGGCAGGTGCGTGGTCGCGGCTGCCGCGGCCGCATTCTGTGCGGCCATGCCGGATCCAATAAGACTCAACTGGCTGGCAGCCGTAGCTAATGCTTCCGGGTGCGTGACTAAAAACGACATCGGACTTCTCCTCACGGGAAAGAGGCCGATCCAGGTCTTATTGCCACTTCCGTGGCTACTTTCCGCGCATTCCTGCACACGCACACGTAAATGACGTGCGGAAGAATTTTCCGGAAGTCAGCCGATTCAGGCTATGGAAATAAGGCCGGGGTCGGATCGCAACGAAATGGTCGTCGATCTGCAATACGGACTATCGTCGAGACTCATCTCGCTCTCACCTCCTCACGGCCAGGGCACACGGGGGTGCCATACCTTGCACGCGGGGAGAAAGCGCCCAGGAGAAATACCCAGACACGGCACCCCTCTCGTCAGAGCTTCGGCACCACACGGCGTATCCGGCCCAGTCGAAGCCTGGAAGCCACTTGGGCTCAACCCTTAAGCCGGGAAGAGCTGTCCTGACCCTGGGCGTCTTTCGACGTTCGAGGTCAGTGGCCTATATCCGTGCAGACGCCTCACCTAGCGAGGTGCATACAGGGGCCAATCGTGGCACCTGAAACGACGCGAGTCAAACCAAACTGCCAGAGAGTGGCAACAATTCACTTGGCTGTCACGCCCAAACGTGTGCACTGTCCGGTCGCTGCGTACGCGCACTTGGATTCCGGCTGCACGGAGAGGATCCGCTTTGCGGTTAGCCGGCAGCCGGGGGCGTCTTCTTCTCGGCCACTGCCGCGCTGAGACCCTCGGTGAGGTCCTCGGTGGTCAGCTCCCTGAACCGGAGCAGTTGACGCTCGCTGAACTCATTGACATCGGTGGCCAGTACCGCGTCGAGGTCCTCGTCGTCCAGACGGAAACTACGGTGATCACGGGCCTTTTCGACCACATTGCGCACGAAGCCGGCATTGCCGAGCGTGTCGATACCGCGGATGAGATCCCCCTCCTCCGAGTAGTTCTCGTCGAGGTAGAACTTGGTGTACGACGGCAACAGCACCTGGGCCGTTTCGTCGGTAATGACGTCTTCGTTCTCCTGGCCCATCAACCGGGTCAGCGCGACCAGCTCGTCCGGGGTATAGCTGAAGAACTCGATGACGGTCGAAAACCTCCGTCGCAGACCCTGATTCACCTCGAGCATCTTGTCCATCGCCTTGGCGTAACCCGCGCCGAAGACGACCAGCTCGTCGCGATGATTCTCCATGTACAGCAACAAGGTGTTGATGATCGCGTTGCCGTAGGGGTCGCCTTGTTGGTAGCCCTTCTCGTGCAGAGTGTGCATCTCGTCGAAGAAGACCGCCCCGCCCAACGCCCCCTCGAGCATCTCCTCGGTGTTCTTCTCTGCGTCGGCCATGTACCGGCCCAACAGCTTGGTGCGGCTTGTCTCCACCACCACCGGCTTGCGCAGCACGGTCAACCCGCATAGCTGCTTGCTGAAAGCCCGCGCTACCGACGTCTTGCCGGTCCCCGGCGGGCCCAGCAACAAGGTGTGGCGCGATGTCACGGGCACCGGAAGCCCCATCTTGGCGCGCGCCAAGTTCACCTTGGTCGTCGACTTGATGAGTTTGATTTCCCGTTTCGCCCGTTCCATGCCCAACATCGCGTTGAGCTCGGCGTCGCCTTCGGCCAGGTACTTTGCCGCTTCCTCGGCGTGGCGAGCGGCTTCGGTCTGCTCGCGGGTCGGTGCGCTATCCGGATCCCACGGATCCGTGCGAGCTTCGATCGTTTCCGGGTCGGTCAGTATCAGCCGATAGGTGGGGTTGTCCAGCGCTTCGCGGGCGGGGGTGAACTTCGGATCCCGCGAATACACCCGGCGCAGCAGCTCGACGGCCTCCTCCTCGCGGCCGAGGTGCCGCATGCACATGCCTTGGGTGTATATGGCGATGTTCGCCGCGCCCGGGACTCGGTCCCCCTCGATGGCTTCCCGGCCGCGCCGGATTGCCTCCTCGAAGACCCCCAGCGACGCCAGCGCCGTGGTAGCCATGGCTGCGCCCGCGGCCTTCAGCTCGGGCTGACGCCACTGTTTGCCCTCGGCAAACTGGTTGAGCACGTCCGGCCAACGCCCGGTGCGGAAGTACAGCACGCCCCGCACGTAGTTGACCAGCTCCTCCTCGAAAGGCTGCCGCGGTTCGACGCCGTCGAGCAGTTTCGACGCCTCCTCGTAGCGTTTCGCTTCGGCGAGAACAGCGGCGTAAGCACAGGCCAGTGACTCCACGCTGGTGACGGCCAGCCGCAAAAACAACCCATCGGAGACTTCGGGACGAAACTGCAAATCAGTGACCCCGAGGCGGCGGGTCTCCCACCCGAACGTCCTGGCCGCCGACCACGCCCCGGCAACCACCTCGATGCTCTGCTCGCCTGCCAGGATGCGCGCCAGCCAGGCATCGCACATCTCAGGATCCAGGTTGGTCGCCGTGGTGAACATCTGCGACGCAACCTGCGGGTTGTGGCTGGGCTGGAGTCCGTTGACCGAGATACCAGATGCCAACAGGCCGGCGACTATTGCATTACGGGCGCCTTCAGCGGTTGATTGGGACCGCGTCATTGCGCTACGGGCACGCCCGCCGAGCTCCCCCGCATCTGATCCACCGACAGGACTAGCTCATCGTCGTCGTACAACGGACGGTCTGGCACAACCAGTAGGGGACGGTTTGCCGGGGCCGGCAAGCTGGCACGTACCGCGGCCAACTGGCGTCCGGTGAGGCGGTTGAGTCCCGCCGATACCGTTCTGGGCAACCGGCTGTCGCTGTGGTAGCGCACCCAAGCCGACACGTGAGGCCGGCCCCCTCGAGCGGTGAGCCGGATCGTCAACACGGTGGCGATGGTGTCGTGCCGCAACAGCTCATCCAGCGTCTCGGTGGTGAGGTCGGACGGCGTCAACCAGAAGCTGGTTGCAAACCCGTTGAAATGCTTGAGGTGGCGCCACCCGGGGCGGCTCCAGGTAGCTTCCAGGTCGGCCAGCACGACGCGGTCAACCCCCGCGAGCTCCTCGGCAGTCAACGGCCGGGCCGCAAACGTTGATCCATCGAGATCTTGGGCAAGCCGCTCGGTGGCCGCTACCAAGGTCGAAGCCAGCGAATCGCGGGCCGCCACCGCGGCGACGTTGCGCTGCGGGTTCATCCGCAGCACCAGCCAGGTGCGGCGTACATACGACGCGGTCTGATCACTCACCAGACCCCACTCTTCGGGCTCCCAGTCGTCGAGCTTTGACAACTCGGCGGCGTTGCCGCCGCGGCGCAACTTAACCGACACGATGTCGATGTCATCGAGGTGGATATCGAATTGGCGCAGCCCGTCGGCAACTGACTGCACCAGCAACGTGGGCGACGACGTCCGATGGCGATGGCGCGACGGCGGGTCGTCCTCACCGCCGTCCACCGCGATCACCGTGACCAGACGGCCTTCATACTCGCGCACGCCGACCTTGTCGCGCCCGAAGCGGCGCTGGTAATCGAACGCCGGTGTGCATCCTGCAGCCAGCGCGGTGCCCGGATCGGCAGACCAATCCCACAGCCACGTGGCCAATCCCGACATCACCGTGAGACCCTGGTAGGTGACCAGCGACAGCAGCGTGACCAGCGCAACGAGCCCTACACCCACCCAAAACGCGATGTGGTAAGTGCCCTGCCAGGACTGTGGGCAGTGACTGGCCACCACCATGATCACAATGTCGAGCAAGAACACCGCGGTCACCCGCGGCCAAGACAAAGACAACCCGAACCTGCGCTGAGACTTCATTGCTGTTGCTGCTCCGCCCTCATTGCTGTTTCCGCGATCGCTTCATCAACATCGCCGTACCAAACACTGCGCCGCCGATCAGTAACGCCCCGACCAACCCTCCGGCGGCCACCCACACCGGCACCATATCGCGGTGCGGGGCCGGTTTAGGCAGGTTGAGCGGCGCCGACAGTTGCTGGGGCGGCTTTACCGGACCTTCGGGTACATCCCAAGTCAGTGCCGCTACCGGGTCGACGACACCGTGGCCGAGCTGGTTATCCACGCCGCGAGCCGGCGCGTGGGCCGTACGGGTCAACCGGTTGATCACTTGGTATGCCGATAGCTGCGGGAACTTAGCGCGAACGAGCGCCGCCACCCCAGACACGATCGCCGCCGCGAAGCTGGTGCCAGACGCAACCAGCAGCGTGTTGTCCGGGCCGTCAATCGCGTTGATCACGCCGTCATCCCGGGGTGAGAGCCCCACGACGTCCGTTCCGGGCGCAGCGATCCCCACCCACGGCCCGGCCATACTCGTCGAACCCTGCCCCTGACTGCCTTGGGTCAGCGGACGGCCATCTGTGTCGACCGCACCAACCGTCAGGACGTAGTCGCTGAACCACGAGGGCGTCACGACGGTGGTGACAGCGTTCCAGTTGCGGGGATCGTTGGGCTGCAAGGGATCATGGGGCGGGTTCTGCTTGCAGTCCTTTTTGCTGGTGTCGCCGGCCGCGGCCACGATGACGGCGTTCTTATCGACCGCCGCGTAGCGGACGGCAGCACCCAGCGCGCGCTGGTCGATGATGTTGCGCGCACTCATGCAGGTCACATCGGAGATGTTGATCACCGAAGCTCCCATGTTGGCGGCGTGCACGATCGCCCGCGCCATCGTCTGGACGTTGTCGATCTTTGCCTGCGTCTGCGGGTCCTCATCGCCGGTGTAGGCATCCTTGAGGCCGAAGGCCTGGCTGGACTGCCGGATCCCGATGATGTCGACGTCCGGCGCGATTCCGCTGAAAGCGTCCGGCGCCGGCGCGGGTGTAGGTGGAGGCGGAGGTGGTGGGCTGGGCGTCGGGTCGAGAGGCCGCGGGCCGCGTGGATTGTCGACCCCGACCACATGCCCCCCGCCGGAGTAGCTAGGTATTGTCACCGTGCCGCCGCCGTGGTTGGCCGACGGAGCTTGCCCACCTGGCGGCGGTGGTCCCGGTGGTGGACCTGCAGGTGGTGGACCTGCAGGTGGTGGACCTGCAGGTGGTGGACCTGCAGGTGGCGGCGGAGGAGGCCCGAACGGTCCCGGAGGAGGCTGCTGCTCTTGGGGCGTCGGGGGAACCATCGTCACGGTCTGCGGCAACGGTGACAAGGTCACCGTTTGTGGCGGTGGCGCTTTCGGGGGCGGCTCGGTGGTGGGAATGGTGACAGGCTTGCGCGGTGCCGCCGGCGGCGCTGCCGCGCCGTTCGCCGGCGCCGCACCGATCATCGACGCCACGATGGTGCCGTGAGCGTCGCAGTCCGACAACCCGTCACCGCCCATGACGTAGTCCCCACCAGGGATCAGGTGCGGGAACCTGGAATGTGGAGACACACCGGTGTCGATGACGGCGACCTTCACGCCGGCGCCGCGGCCGAACTGCCACGCCTCCTGCAAGTTCAGCATGTCCATGTACTTGGGTTGCAACCGAAAATCTGTACCGGGCAACACGCCGACCTCGGTGCAATAAGAGTTCTGCTTCATCGGCGCCGGCGGCCCCGGCGGACCGTCGGGCGGCACCGCGGCCGGATCGATCGTCGGGGGCGAAATTGCATATGCCGGCGGTAAGCCGGCTAATGCGCCTGAGGTGAGCAAGATTGCGGCGATGGTCGCAGCGGACGCGCGACCACGCCACACCTTGCCGCTAGCGGTAGCGGATTGCTGCATAGACATTCATCAACCAGAATGCCAACGGGAATATTGGCATCAGGCAGAGGTATTCAATCCATTCCACAAATTTGCGGAATAGCGGGCTGTAGATGGTGTTGGGCACTACGGCCGCTGCAGTGAGGCCTGCTGCCGGCAGCAGAACCAGTATTGCCGCGCTGATCGAGACCGCTAGCGGCGACTGCAAGACGAGCGCGTACCGCACCACCACCGCACCGACGATCAGCACAGCGGTCCCGGCCAGGGTGATCGCCTGCCAGCGGTCGACGTATGAGCGGCCGCGGAGCATCAGGAACCCTGCACTGAAGCCAGCCAGTAAGAGTGGCAGCCAGCGGTCCCCGGTGTGCGGGTTTGACAATGCGGTCAGGGAGACCACCATCAACACGCCCAGCCCTATCAGCAAACCCGTCAAGAACGAGCGGGCGCGTTCGGCTTGCACCAACACATCGCGGACCGACGCGGGACCCTCCAGGACCGGAGGACCACCGTCGGAGCGCACCATTGTGGTGGGCAGGTCGGGTCGAGCCTCAAACACCCACCGGCTGGTGGCCGACGGGAAAACCGGCAGGCGAATGCCGGCCAGCCGGCGCGAGAGTGCTGGTGCGCTCTGGTAGACCAGCACGCAGAGCAGCACAACGCAGGTGAACAGCGTCACAGCGCTGGTCATTGCGACCATTCGCGCCAGGGCAGCAACCGCTGCCACCCCGCCGACGGTGACGATCGCGGTGTAAATCCCCAGCCGGCGCCCGGTGAAGCGCAAGGCCAGCATCGCGGCAATAGTGAGCACTCCGAAGCCCAACACGGCTTGCGGAGACCCCACCCCGCCGGGCGGCGCTGCTGCCGCGGCGATCGACAGTGGCGCGAGGCCGCTCAGCAGCATGATGTCGGCAACACGCCGGTCCTGCTGG
Source organism: uncultured Actinomycetota bacterium (assembly GCA_963784665.1). Classification (GTDB taxonomy): domain Bacteria; phylum Actinomycetota; class Actinomycetes; order Mycobacteriales; family Mycobacteriaceae; genus Mycobacterium. Next base: position 194,851 of record CAWASA010000003.1, on the reverse strand, counting down.
GTGTGGGCCCGCATCAACAGCAGCAAGGAAACACCCAGCACCATCACGGCAATCACTGCGGCGTAGGCCGTCGGCAACCATGAGTTGTGGTGCCAACGCCACCAACCCAGCAAACCGGTTGCGGCCGTCACCCCTACAGCTATCATCGACGCGCCGACCTGCACCGCGACGACTGGGTCGATCGCGGCGAATCGCTTGCTGAGATCTGCCGCAACGGCGGTGGAGATGTGCTCGATGACTTGCGATCGGTGCTCGGTATCGGGGATGAACCGGATCCACAACCGGTCGCCGTCATAGACGTCTTGCTCGGTCAGGGACTGGGTGGCCCGCAAAGGCGTGCCATCCACCAGGCACAGCGCCCACCTGCCGCGACCCGTGGCCTCTAACGTAGTCTCGCCGATCTCCCTCAGCCGAGTGTTGACCACCTTCAGCAGCGGGTCTGTCATCACCGAGACCGGGGCGTTGGCGTCTAGCAGAACGCCGATCTGGACGCCCTCGCCGGCCATGATGCCGACCACGACTGCCCGGGGCTGTGAGATTCCCTCAACGTCAGGCTGTAGCGCTTCAACTACCGCAGTCATCGCCGTGCACTCCCTACCGTGGTGAATGTGTAACCCCGTGCCGCCTGCCGCGCGGGAGCCTCTGTCGGTCTACTCGCCGAGGCGCTGGGGCCGCCCGGGAAGTGCAGCTCGACTAATTCGAATTTCATCTGCCTCGCCTTGCGATTAAGAGGTGTGGTGACACTGGTTTGAGATTTGCTGATGCTCGTTAAGAAGTATGCCGTGTTCGCATCTCAGGCGCATGTTGAACGCAAAAGCATTGGTGAACTCTATGTTTCGCACCAATGTCACACCCTGCTGTGGGTTTTCCATTCGCCGTAAGGCAGCGTGTCCATGACGGTCTTGACGCCCACTTGCACCAGCTGGGGGGTCGCGGGGCAGATGGCCAGCCACACCTCCCCCGAACCCGCCGTCCGTGCCTGCTGGTAGAGCGCGATGCGGCCACCGGAACCGTCCTTTAGGGACAGCACTGACGCGCTGGGGCCCTTGGCGTCGTCCCGGTACTGACGCGCGTACACCGCAACCTCGGCCGCGGGGTCGGACAGGGCTTGGCCCAGCGCGGCCACCGTCGCGGCACTGATGCCCATCCGCCGCAGGTCACCGCCGGAGAACACGTTAAAGCCGGATTCCTGCCACGACTTTGTCGCGTCCAGCATCTCCTCCAGCGGCACGTTGACCGCATTGATTGCTGCAGGCTCCGCGTGGTGAATCGACTCCAGGGCGTCCAGCACCAGTGCCGCGATCGAGGCGCTGTCCGCGACGGCGACGTCGTCAACAGTGATATCGCTGCCGACTCGAACCGCCGACACCCAGTGCTGGCCACGGCGGGCCAGCACCACCCGGAACTCGTTGTCAGGGATGTCACGCGAACCGGGCGGCTGATTCTCGTCGTCGACCACGCCGTAGAGCAGCTTGCCCCGTGACAGCAAGGCGATGACCTCGAGGTCGGGCGCAGCGAGCACCCGCATCCGAGCGGCCACTTGCTCGTTTACCTGGTCATTTTCGACGATGCCCTGCTCGCGCATCACCGCCATTCCGGGGTGTTCGTTGAGCCAGTCGTTCGAGTCGGTAGAGACAAAGGGCCGGCACCGCAGCTCCGGCGCGACGTGTCGAATGTCCAGGAGCGCCTGGAGCATCCAGAAACCGTCGACGTTGACGGTGATGTCGGTGCGGGTGCTCTGTTGGTCCATCACTACCTCAAAGGTTGAAGTGCACGGTAACCGCAGGACGCGGCAGCACACCGACGGGTGGTGTGCTGCCGCGCCTGAAGTTGGGGGTTAGGCCCAGCTGGACCCAACGGCGCTGTCGGTGCTGGCCATGTTGCTGCCTGCGGTCTGCACCTTTTGCCCGTGGGCGTTGGCCTGCTCGTAGATCACCTGGAAGTTGCGACCCAACTGGGTGATGAACTCCTGGCACGCCACCGAACCGGCACCGCCCCAGAAGTCACCGGCAGCAAGCACATCGCGAACGATGGCCTGATGCTCGGCCTCCAAGGACGCGGCCTGCGCGCGGATCAAAGCGCCGTGGGCGTCGACATCGCCGAACTGATAATTGATTGTCATAACGGTGTTCTCCTAATGTCTGAAATGGTACGCAGCGCTGGTTTTGCGCGCTAGCTGCCGAGGATGTGCATTGAGGCCTGCTCTTGCTGCTCGTAGTTGTTGGCATCGCGGATCAGCCCGTCACGCACCCCGTGCAGCATGTTGACGATGTTGCGGAACGCCTGGTTGACCTGACCCATGGTGTCGTACGAGGTGGCCTGGGCCTGACCGCTCCAGCTAGCACCGGCAATGTTCATCGAGGACGCCCACATCTTGCGGGCCTCGTCCTCCACCGTCTGGGCGTGCACCTCGAAGCGGCCCGCCATCGCCCGCATCTCGTGCGGGTCAGTCATAAAACGTGTTGCCATCTTGGCTGTCTCCTTAATGCGTGGTTACTCAGTTGTTTGTTGCGATAACGACGATGGCCGGACCGGTTAGCGCTGGCGCAACCGCCGAGCCGAATACATGAAGATGATTCCCCCTTCCCGTCAGCCGGCGGCCACCGGGCGTTGTAACACGGTGAAACGGACGTCAAACCCGAACCGCGGCGTTTGAGTTGACGGAGTGCCTATGGCGTCCGGGGGCACTGCACTAGGCCAGCCGTCACTCCCCAAGATCACCGACTGCTGGGAGCTTGCCATCGAGCCCACGCTGATGGTGGTCCGTCCCAAGCCTGAAACTGCCCGGTCAGCCGGTAGCGGCTGCGTTGGCGACCTCGGTCAACCCGTAATTGACCCCACTGGTCGCCAGGGTGCTCACGAAACTCTCGTGAATCGCTGCGGCCTGGGCGCTGACTGCTTGGTACATCTGCGCGTGCGCTGCGAACTGGGCCGCGGTCAGCGCCGACACCTCGTCGGCGGCAGCGGGCACCACTCCCGTCGTTGGCGCGGCAGCAGCCGCGTTCTGGGCGCTCATGGTCGAGCCGATAGCCTGCAAGTTCCCGGCGGCGGCAGCCAAAGCCTCCGGCTGCGTAGTCACGAACGACATACTTGATTCCTCCCTAGATCAATCCCCGACTCAGCAGAGACTAGATGACGACGTCACCTGAAGCGGTTTCCAAAGTCGCCTTTTCGCAATTGTTCACGTGACGCTACGACCAATTCATTTTCAGTAACGTCACAGTAACAGGTCCGACCTCGATTGCGGGCCCTCACAGGACGGTCACAGCAAACACTAACCATCCCGGGCGTCGAAAGCTGCTGGTAGACGTATCCCGGGGGGCTGTGGTCACGACAGCCGGATAAAAATCAGGTCGCCGATTAACTCCTTCCGCAGGGTAGCAACGGTCCGCAGGGTGCCTTTGCCTACGCAAGGCGTCGATGAAAAGACAGGGCGTCTGGTGCTTGTTGGCGGCGGCTGGCGATCGGGTAGGTGGTTATCCCGCAAAGGGTGGTCGGGCCATGACGGTGGGGCGGAATCCGTATCGGGGACCGGCACCGGCGTGCGTGCCGGTGCCCATACCGGCCAGTGGCATACCGCCGAGCAGGTTCCCGGGTCCGCCGGCGGCCTCAGGGGCGGCGCTGATGGTGCTGACCGGCACGGCCGCATGGCCCAGCGCCGGTGCCGCCCCGGCCCCCGTCCATGAGACCGGCACCGACAACTTGCCGCCGAGGGAGGCCGCGCCGCCCAACGCCGCCGCCGGGTGGACAGCGCCAAGACCACCGCCGAGCATGCCGCCCAGCCCGCCCAGCGCGGGCAGGGCCTTGGCGGCGGCCGGGGCCGCCCCGGTGATCATCCCCAAAGTCTTCGCCATCTGCACACCGAAGTTGCCCATACCGACACTGAAGTACGGCAAACCCTCGGTGCTATATAAAGAAGCTCGCGAAGGGGTTATAAGCGGTCACGAGCCCCGACAGCGACGTGGGCGCGGTCGTCGACCCGGTCAACAGCTGCCAGATCCCACCAAGACCTGAGGCGGCAGTCGTCGCATTCGTCGTGGGCGAGGCAAGGTTTTGCAACACATTCGGCGTGGACGACACCACCTGGGACAGCGTGGACTGCGTGGCGCCCGCCGAGGTGCCCGTCGCGCTGGCGACCGCAGTGCCCTGAGTGGTCTGCGCGGACGCATTGGAGACCTGTGGTGCCTGCTTAAACGACGCCATCTTGGTCACCGTCGCCGACCGACCCGCATAGCTATACATCGCGGTCGCATCCTGGGCCCACATCTCGCCGTACTGGGCCTCCAGCTGCGCGATCGCCCCGGTGTTTTGACCCAACACATTGGTCTGCATCAGCTGCAACAACTGCGCACGGTTAGCCGCCACCAGCGGCGGGGGAACCATGGCAGCCAGCGCGGTCTCATAGGCGGCCGCGGCCGCCTGCGCCTGGGTGGCCGCCTGCTCGGCCTGGGCGGCCGTCGTGGTCATCCACGCCACATACGGTGCGGCCGCCTGGGCCATCAACCCCGACGCCGGCCCCAACCACTCCTCGCTGCTGAGCGCGGTAATCACCTTGTCGTAGCTCAGCGCCGCCGCATTAAGCTCCGCGGCCAGAGCGTTCCACGACGACGCCCCAGTCATCAACGACCCCGACCCCGGACCCGAATACATCCGCGCCGAGTTGAACTCCGGCGGTAACGCCCCAAAATCCAACACCAGTAACCCCTTAACCCGTCGCGGCCGCATCAATGGCCCTCGGCTGGCCAGTGACGTTAGTGCGCTTGGGGCGAGGCGCCCCGCCACTGAAGTCTGCGCTTACCGAACGTGGGCAACTCTCGACTGGTTGCCACGAGCAACTGACGAGGAATGGCCATGCGTTCGGCCGTCGGCCTGGCTTGGTAGCCATGACCTGCGACAAGACCCTGGTGGCGCACCCCATTGAGGACCAGCCGGGCGAGTGCGAGGCGCAGTGTTCCCCCTCGTGGCTGGGACCGCAGGCATCGGGCCGGGGATTAAATCTTGTCGCGGATAAAGCGCACTTATCCAGCGGACGGTGGGCGCGTCAGGACGCTGTAGCGGAACCCGTATTTGTTGACGAAACCGCCGCTGCTACGTCGGCCTGCGGCCCCTGTCGGCATTCCGCGCAGCAGGGCGTTGCCTGGTGCAGGTGCGCTTGTCGCGGCGGCGGCCTGGATAGGTGTGCCCTCCATGCCCTCCGCCGCGGCGAGCGTGGAGCTTACCTGCGAGACCGGTGTCACACCCCAACCCTGCGGAACCGACAACATCCCGACCCGGCCGGCCTGGCCCACACCGGCCGACACCGCTCCACCGCCAACGTTGCCCAGGCCCAAGTGGGCAAACTGCGGTGTCGGGAACCAGGCGCCACCCGAACCGGCGGTTGAACCACCGGGGCCGAATGTCAACTGCTGTCCTATCGACCAACCAAAGTTTGCTATGCCAACCGCGAAATAGGCCTGAAAGGTCTGTCTTAGCGTGTTCCAGTTTTTGGTCGTAAGGCCGGTCTGAAATATCGTCTGCCACGACGAGGACGACGTGGACGACGAAGAGACCGACGCGAGCTGCTGTAGCGCTTGAGGCACTGTGGTGGCGGAGACCAGTTGGGGTGTCGTGGCCGCCGTGGTCTGCGCGGTGGCGCCGGCCTGAGTGGCGGTGGCTTGGGTAACCGCGGCGGCCTGGTCGGCCACTGCGTCCGGGGCGGTGGTCTGCGGCGGTGGCGTGAACGGGGGCAACTCCGAGGCGATCGCCGACGAGCCGGCATAGCCGTACATCGCCACGGCATCCTGGGCCCACATCTCCATGTACTGGGCTTCGGTGGCCGCGATCGCCGGGGTGTTCTGCCCGAAGAAATTCGTCGCGATCAGTGTCATCAACAACGCCCGATTAGCCGCGATCACCGGCGGAGGCACCGTCATCATGAACGCGGTCTCATAGGCGCCTGCGGCCGCCCGGGCCTGGACGGCCGTCTGCTCAGCCTGAGCAGTCAGCGCACTAAGCCAGCTCATATACGGCATGACCGACGACACCATCGACGCCGACGCGGGCCCCACCCAGGGCGCACTCGTCAACTCCGAAATCACCGAACTATAGCCACTAGCCGCCGTGCCCAACTCCGCCGCGAGCTCATCCCAGGCCGTCGCGGCAACCATCATCGGCCCCGACCCCGGACCTGTGTACATGCGACCGGAATTGATCTCCGGCGGTAACGCCGCGAAGTCCATGGTTTACGATGCGTCGGGCTCGAACGACATGTGTTCCCTCGCAAGTGGTCTTGAGTCGATGACCTTCAGGGTTGCTCGCTTGCGAAGGCTAGATCGCCGTAATGCCCCATCGCCGCCACGCGATGCGTCCGCTCGAGAGGCGGCCACAGCTACCGACCGGCGTTCCAAGACGGATGCAAGACCCGGCCGGCCGTCGGTGGTGTCTCGGAGGCGCAGCCACGACCTGCGGAAACACACGGATAGCCCGGTCCATTGATGGTTAACGGTCCCGACATAGCGGGCCGGTCCCGGGCGATTCTGCGGAGATGAAAACCTCAGCGCGGGATAAAAATCCGGCCGCGGATAAAGCCGTCGCTCCGTTCACCACGGCAACGGGCGACCCACCGCGAGGCACGGCCGGTCAAGGGATGCCTTCAACACAACTGCAGCGCCGGTCATGACTGCCGCATGACCGCCGAAGCACTGATGAGCAGTGAACAACGCCACCACCGGTCGGTAAGTGCCGTCAGAATGGCGTGCTGAAGCGGCCCCTGACGCGGTGCTTTTGGCACGCCTCGCCGGATTGCGCCGGGGTTGGTGGAGATTGACGCTATCCGGCGAAGGGTGGTCGGGCCATGACGGTGGGGCGGAATCCGTATCTGGGACCGGCACCGGCGTGCGTGCCGGTGCCCATACCGGCCAGTGGCATACCGCCGAGCAGGTTCCCGGGTCCGCCGGCGGCCTCGGGGGCGGCGCTGATGGTGCTGACCGGCACGGCCGCATGGCCCAGCGCCGGTGCTGCCCCGGCGCCCGTCCATGAGACCGGCACCGACAACTTGCCGCCGAGGGAGGCCGCGCCGCCCAAAGCCGCCGCCGGGTGGACAGCGCCAAGACCACCGCCGAGCATGCCGCCCAGCCCGCCCAGCGCGGGCAGGGCCTTGGCGGCGGCCGGGGCCGCCCCGGTGATCAATCCCAAGGTCTTGGCCATCTGCACACCGAAGTTGCCCATACCGACACTGAAGTACGGCAGACCTTCAGTGTTGTAAAAGAAGCTCGCGAAGGGGGCATAAGCGTTGAGGAGCCCCGACAGCGACGACGGCGGGGTCGACGACCCGGTCAACAGGTGCCAGATCCCACCAAGACCTGAGGCGGCAGTCGTCGCATTCGTCGTGGGCGAGGCAAGGTTTTGCAACACATTCGGCGTGGACGACACCACCTGGGACAGCGTGGACTGCGTGGCGCCCGCCGAGGTGCCCGTCGCGCTGGCGACCGCAGTGCCCTGAGTGGTCTGCGCGGACGCATTGGAGACCTGTGGTGCCTGCTTAAACGACGCCATCTTGGTCACCGTCGCCGACCGACCCGCATAGCTATACATCGCGGTCGCATCCTGGGCCCACATCTGCCCGTACTGGGCCTCCAGCTGCGCGATCGCCCCGGTGTTTTGACCCAACACATTGGTCTGCATCAGCTGCAACAACTGCGCACGGTTGGCCGCGATCAGCGGCGGGGGAACCGTGGCAGCCAGCGCGGTCTCATAGGCCGCCGCGGCCGCCTGCGCCTGGGTGGCCGCCTGCTCGGCCTGGGCGGCGGTCGTGGTCATCCACGCCACATACGGCGCCATTGCCTGGGCCATCGACGCCGACGCCGGCCCCAACCACTCCTCACTGCTGAGCGCGGTGATCACCTTGTCGTAGCTCAGCGCCGCCGCATTCAGCTCCGCGGCCAGAGCGTTCCACGACGACGCCGCAGTCATCAACGACCCCGACCCCGGACCCGAATACATCCGCGCCGAGTTGACCTCCGGCTGTAATGCCCCAAAATCCAACACCATTGACTCCTTAACCCGTCGCGGCCGCGTTGGCCGCCTCAGTCACCGCGTACGATCCCGAGCTGATGCCCAGGGTGTTGACGAACATCTCGTGAATCGCTTCCGCTTGAGCGCTCACGGCCTGATACATCTGGGCATGCGCGGCGAACTGCGCCGCCGTCAGCGCCGAGACTTCATCAGCAGCCGCCGGCACCACCCCCGTCGTCGGGGCCGCCGCCGCCGCATTCTGTGCGCTCAACGTCGAGCCAATACTCTGCAAACTGCCCGCCGCCGCCGCCAACGCCTCCGGCTGCGTAGTCACAAACGACATCTGAATTCCTCCCCTAACCTCAGGCTGGATGACCTTCAGGGACTGGTTTGCTGCTGAATCTCACTTCAGGCATAGCTTGCCTGCAAGACTAGATGGATCACGCGGTCCTCGCTTTCGTAGGGCCAACTGTTCATTGGTGGACAATTGATGTTCATCTGGCGCGTTTCCTTATCCGGCCGACGGTGGGCGCGTCAGGACGCTGTAGCGGAACCCGTATTTGTTGACGAAACCGCCGCTGCTACGTCGGCCTACGGCCCCTGTCGGCATTCCGCGCAGCAGGGCGTTGCCTGGTGGACTTGTCGCGGCGGCGGCCTGGATGGGTGTGCCCTCCATGCCCTCCGCCGCGGCGAGCGTGGAGCTTACCTGCGAGACCGGTGTCACACCCCAACCCTGCGGAACCGACAACATCCCGACCCGGCCGGCCTGGCCCACACCCGCCGACACCGCTCCACCGCCAACGTTGCCCAGGCCCAAGTGGGCAAACTGCGGTGTCGGGAACCAGGCGCCACCCGAACCGGCGGTTGCACCACCGGGGCCGAATGTCAACTGCTGCCCTATCGACCAACCAAAGTTTGCTATGCCAACCCCGAAATAGGCCTGAAAGGTCTGTCTTAGCGTGTTCCAGTTACCGGTCGTAAGGCCGGTCTGAAATATCGTCTGCCAGGACGAGGACGACGTGGACGACGAAGAGACCGACGCGAGCTGCTGTAGCGCTTGAGGCACTGTGGTGGCGGAGACCAGTTGGGGTGTCGTGGCCGCCGTGGTCTGCGCGGTGGCGCCGGCCTGCGTGGCAGTGGCTTGGGTAACCGCGGCGGCCTGGTCGGCCACTGCGTCCGGGGCGGTGGTCTGCGGCGGTGGCGTGAACGGGGCCAACTCCGAGGCGATCGCCGACGAGCCGGCATAGCCGTACATCGCCACGGCATCCTGGGCCCACATCTCCATGTACTGGGCTTCGGTGGCCGCGATCGCCGGGGTGTTCTGCCCGAAGAAATTCGTCGCGATCAACGTCATCAACAACACCCGGTTGGCCGCGATCACCGGCGGAGGCACCGTCATCATGAACGCGGTCTCATAGGCGCCTGCGGCCGCCCGGGCCTGGACGGCCGTCTGCTCAGCCTGAGCAGTCAGCGCACTAAGCCAGCTCATATACGGCATGACCGACGACACCATCGACGCCGACGCGGGCCCCACCCAGGGCGCACTCGTCAACTCCGAAATCACCGAACTATAGCCACTAGCCGCCGTGCCCAACTCCGCCGCGAGCTCATCCCAGGCCGTCGCGGCAACCATCATCGGCTCCGCTCCCGGGCCTGCATACATGCGACCGGAATTGATTTCGGGCGGTAACGCCCCGAAGTCAAACACCGTGTCCTCCTCAGTCGGCCGTGATCGCGCTGGCGGTCTCGGCTATCACACAGGAATCATCGGTGGCCGTGATCACGATCTCGTCATCAATCGTCACCGTCTGGGCTGCTGACTGCATGGCGAAGTCACCTTTCACAGCATAGTTACAGCGTTATCACAGTTGACGTGATCGTTCTGCCAGCAAAAGCCCACGTCGTCGAGCACGCCGATGCATTCTGGTGCGCCCATGCCCAGCGCCCGGATAGGTGTAGTGGCCCCCGCCACCGGGATTCCCAGGCATATGGAAACAAACTTCATGCGCATTCTTTCCTCGATAACCCCCACCGTCAGCAACCGAGCGACAGCTCGCTTGTCGCTGAACTGCCGCTCGCCGATGACGTTAGTCGGCAAACACCCGACACGCCGACGGGCGATGCGAACTGTTCATTCCGAGCCAACCACTGTTCATTCCCGGCCAACCGTTGTTCATTCGCGACAACCGACTGTTCATTCGCAGTTTGCTTATGGGTTCAGCTCGGCGCCCGCCAGCGGCTTGGGGCAGTCTGGGTGCCGTCAGTCCTCTTCGATAATCAGCGCCATTTCCGGGCAGGAAGCCACGCCGTCGCGAGTCAACTGCACATCCTCGGGCCTCACCGCGTGCTCTTCGAGGATCGAATAGCCAGAGTCGTCAATTGGGAACAGGTTTGGATCGACGGCATAACACTGGGCATGGCCCACGCATTTCGACTTTTCGAGACGAACCCTCACGAGGTTTCCTCCCTAGACAGCTCCGCGGAATTAGCAAGATTGCACGTAGCGAAGCGGGACGTAGATTTGTCGGTCGGTAAAGTGTAGAAGATCGTTGCCGACCGAGACCGGCCGCCGTAAACGTTCGCATTAGCCCAACCGCCAAGTGAGTGTCCCCGTGCCGCTCATGCGATATTGGTGTGCCACCAGAGACCGGTGACGACAAGGTTCCAAGCACGACGTGGTTACGTCGGGGATTACCCAACAATAACGACAGACAAGCGGAGATCAGAGGGCATGAGCACTCTTGGCGAAGGGCAGCCGGGCAGGTTCTACTTACCGCGGCTTGATTACGCCAAGTTACCCATGGCCGCCGACCGAGGTGTCGGCTGGAAGACGTTGCGGGACGCCGGGCCGGTGGTGTTCATGAACGGCTTCTATTATTTGACGCGCCGCGAGGACGTGCTCGCTGCGCTGCGTAATCCCACGGTCTTCTCATCACGATTGGCGCTTCAGCCCCCTGGCTACCCGCTGCCGGTGATACCGCTGGCGTTCGACCCGCCGCAGCACACCCGCTACCGCAAGATCCTGCAACCGTTCTTCAGCCCGCACGCTCTGAGTAAATCCCGACCGGTGCTGGAGCGCCACGCCACCGACATGATCGCCGCCCTTGCCGGCCGGGGCGAGTGCGAGGTAATGGCAGATTTCGCGCGCCTGTATCCGTTTCAGGTGTTCATGGACCTCTACGGTTTGCCACTCGAGGATCGTGATCAGGTCATCGCCTGGAAGGACGCCATCGTCGCCGACAAGCCCTATCTCACCCAGGCTGACCTCGACCAGGGCCACAAGCTGTTGGAGTATCTCAGCGACGTGATCCAGCAACGCCGGCAAAACCCTGGTTCTGACATGTTGTCGCAAGTGATGAACAGCGAGGGCAATTTCACTGATCTTGAGCTGCTGGGCATGAGCCACTTGTTGATCCTGGCGGGTCTGGACACCGTGACCGCGGCGATCGGATTCTGCCTATTCCAATTGGCGCGCAGACCGAACCTGCGCGCAGCTCTTCGCGATAATCCTAAGCAGACCAGGGTTTTCATCGAAGAGATCGTCCGCCTGGAACCATCGGCGCCAGTCGCGCCCCGGGTGACCACCGAGTTCGTGGAAGTTGGCGGCATGACGCTACCGCCAGGCACGCCAGTGCGCTTATGCATGGCCGCGGTCAACCGCGACGGCAGCGACGCCACGTCCACCGATGAACTGGTCATGGATGGAAAGGTGCACCGGCACTGGGGATTCGGAGGCGGACCGCACCGCTGTCTGGGTTCTCACTTGGCGCGGATAGAACTGACCGTGATCGTCGGAGAATGGCTCAAACAGATTCCCGATTTTGAAGCGCCTCCCGATTACACGCCCGAAATCGCTTTCCCGTCAAAGACGTTCGCGCTCAGGGAGTTGCCGCTACGCTGGGGCTGAAAGCGGTCACCCCCAGCGCAGCGGCAGTTGTCCTACTTGCGGAATTCGGTCGCTGCCACCTGTACGAACACACCGGTGTCCTCGGCCATCAGCAAGCCGCGACCGCGGGGCAGCGGACCGCCCTTCATCTTGCCGCGAATGAAGCCCTCGTCGGGGTCGGCGTCCATCACCAGCAATGGCGCATTCGCCTGGGCTAGTGCCCGCAACATCGGGTCGCTGCCCGCCGACGACCAGCCACCGAATGTACGGGTGACGATGACGTGCAAGCCGACGTCCGCGGCCCTGGTCACCCAGGGAGCGGCCTTGTGCAGCGGCGAATCGAAACCTGCTGGCAGCTGCTGGATGTCGTCGACGATCAAAAAGATCTCCGGCCCGCTCCACCATGACCGCGACAACAACTCTTCCGCGGACAAACCGGGAGGGGGCTCGCGGCCGGCCAACACCGCTGCCAGCTCACCCATCATCGCCTGCACGCCGTCGAGGTTGTAGGCGAACTTCTCGACATACTCGGAGCCCAGTACGGTCAGCAGCTGACGGCGCGGATCCACCAGCCATACCTGGGCCGAAGGCCGCCCCGCTGGCGGCGTCGGTGCGCTGCTGGATCCCGGCGCGTACAGCCGGCCGATTTCGGACATGATGGAGGCCAGCGTGGTGGTGCGGCCACATTCGCGCCGACCCGTCACCATCAAGTGCGCATTCTCGGCGAAATTCAGATAGACCGGCCGCAAGTCCAATTCCGAAATGGCCCAGGCGATTCCGCCCGCACCGACTCCCTGTCGGGTGTCTCGGGCAGCCAGCTCCCGCAATTGCTCCACGCCGAACGTCGCCGGCAATCGCCGCACCGGCGTGGCCTGGCCGCTGGCCAGCCGGCTCACCGCTTCGACGATGCTGTCGGACTCGAACACGTAGCCGGGCGTGCCGGCCAGCGCGGGCCGCGCCACCAAGGTGTGCAGGCCAGCCTGCGGGTCGGAGTCGAGTCGGACGTAGTTGACCGCGACCATGCCGCGGCCCGGCTTGACCGGAACATCCTTGGCGAACCGGGAACGCACCAGCTTGGCGTCTTCCACGGCGGCCAGTCGCAACTCGACCCGGGAACCGAAACCGCTGCGCACCGGTGGCCGCAGCTCCGATTCGCGATCGGCAGTGACCACCACGTGAACCCCGAACGAGGGACCCTGGTTGATGATCAGGTTCACCTGCTCGATCAGCACCTCGTTTTCCTCGGCCAGGGCCCGGTAGTTGTCGACCACCAGGTACACGTCGCCGAACCCGTCGTTGGGCACCGGACCGGGCTCCCCGCCGAACTTGCGGCGCCGGAACACCTCCATCGAGGCGATTCCGTATTCGAGGAAGCTCCGCTTGCGCTCGCGCACCAACGCCAGCAGCTCGGCCACCGTACGGCGCACGCCGTAAGGGTCGGTCGGACCGGCTACCTCACCCACGTGGGGCAAACGGGCGACTGTGGTCAACGCGGTGCTGCTGTAGGCCAGGCAGTAGAACTGGACCTGCTCGGGCGTGTGGGTCAGTGCGGCCGAGCAGATCAGGGTCTGCAGCGCCGTGGTTTTGCCCGAACCGCCGGAGCCCAGAATCAGGACGTTAGCGCCAGGCCCGGAGGTGTCGACCGTCCACGGGGGCTGGTCATGCTTGAAGGGGCGGTCGATGATCCCGATTGGGAACACCAGATCCTTGGCGGCACCGTAGTCCTGCTGCCACGGGTGGCCGAGGAACCGATCGACCAACTCGTCGACGGCGACCGGCTGGTTCAGCGGCGGCTGCCACAATCGGTACGGCTCGAACGGGATCTTGCGCAGCTGATCAATGATCACCGTGCCGACCTTCGGTGTCCTGATCCCTCCTTCGTCTTCCTCCTCGCGCTCGGCATTCTCCGCGTGCGCCTCGCCATTTGAATGGATGGCCGCCGTGTCGAGATCCGGCCCGCCAACACTGACTTCGAGCGGGGTGAACGAGTTGGTGAACAATTGCGGACGAACGTAGTCGATGCTGTGCACCAACGCCGGCGCTTCCTCGCCGTCATCGGTGAGCCCGCGGGGAAAGTAGTCCCGCCACAAGAATTCGGCCTGGAACCGGACGATGTCTTCCAGGCTCCGACGGAAGTAACCCAGACCTGCCTGGGCCGGCAGGTTGACCGCATTCGGCACGCCGGCCGCCTGCGCCGCTCCGGCGGTACGCGCTTTCAGCACCAGCCGGTAACCCATGTTCTCCATGAGTTTTTCGGCTCGGCTTTCAATGGTCTGCGACGCCATCATCAGGTGAATCCAGTAGGCGCGGCCCTGCCGGCCGATCGAGTCCAGAACGTCGACCGCCGTCGGCATGATGCGGAACCATTCGTAGAACTCGTCGATCACCACCACGAGCATCGGCAGCGCTGGCATGTCCTGGCCGCGTGCCCGCATCCTGGCCCGTACCGAGTTGTACTCCTTCGCGTCGTCGACACCGGCGCTGTCGCAGATCGCCTTGCGCCGCGCGATTTCGCCCCACAGCGCATCGAGGAAGCGCTCCATCAGCGCCTGGTCTTCTTCCAGGTCGGTGATGATCCGCGACACGTGCGGTACTCCCGCGAACGGCTTGACCGCCGACCCACCCTTGAGGTCGGCCAAAACGAACTGCAGCTCCTCCGGCGGGTGGCTGAGCATCAGCGATTCGATCACGGTTCGCACCAAGGTCGACTTACCCGAACCTGTCGTCCCCGACATGACTCCGTGCGGACCATCGCCACCTTCGTCCAGCGACTTCATGTCCAAGAACAGCAGCTCGCCATTGTCGGAGCGATTACCGAACGGCGCCCGCAACCGAGACCGTCCCATGGTGTCGGTGCGGCTACCCCATAGCGCCTCGAAGTCGATCGAGCCCGGATCGTCAATTCCGTAATAAGCCATGACGTCTCGGGCACCAATGTGGGCTACCCGCTGGCCGATCTCTTCGTACGCCTCGGCAATCCGCCAGCGCGCCAGCTTCTGCGCGAACTCCTCCGCCTCCGCGATGCTGAGGTGGTCGGTGAGCGCGAAGAACCAAGGCTTCTCGTCGATCACCATCCAGGTGTCGCGATCACGCGGCAGCGCCTCGATGACGCCCGTCTTGTCGAAGCGCAGTGTCCGCTCCGGGACGGCTGTCCACATCGAAGAGCCGGTCAAGTCGAAGAAGGTCACCCCGTCGACACCTTCGGTGCTGATCACGTATTCCCATTGGGGATCCGCGACATCGGCGATGATCACGGTGTGAGGTGTCGGGGTTTGCGCCGAGGAACTGGCATGCCGAGGCGTGAACGACCCACGGCCGGCGAACAATTCGGCCTGCTCGGCAGCGAACTCACGCACTGAGCTGTAGACCATCCGCGCATTCCCCGCTGCGTCGTGACGCCGCGGATCGCCGAAGTGTGGAAGCCACTTCACCCAGTCCCATTCGTCCAAATCCGAACTGACCACGATCATTTGCACGTGGTCGGGCCCGTGTGAGAACGCCAGCTGGCACATGATCGCCCGCATCAATCCCAACACCTGCTCGCGCTCTCCAACGAGTGCGTACCAGGGTTCAACCAGCAGCGAAATCATCTTGGGCAGGTTGTAAACGACGCTTTGGTAGCGCCCGAATTCCTGAAGCGCCTTACCCGTTACCGGCTCCAGCTCGATGTCGGTCGGCATGTTCTGGGGCTCACCCCAGGTCACCTCGGGACGCGTCATGCCGACGCCGACTCGGACCACACCGAAGTTCAGGTCCTTACCGTCGGGCTTGCGTTCCCACATCCGCGACGATCCCACCGCAGCGGTCAGCGTGGTGGGTGCCGGGTGGAACCACCGGTAGTTGGAGTCCATGCTGTCGGCCGACTCGTGGGCGGTGTCGCGCAGCATGTCCAGCATCAACATGAACTGGGCGCGCATCGCGTCCAATTTGGGCCGGCTCATCTGCTGCTGGCCGCCGAACCGGCCGCCGAACATCATCATCGCGACGCCACCGATCATGAAGATCGGGAAGATCGAGCCGGCGCCCCCGAAGACGTGTGAACCGCTGGCGAAGGTCATGGCGACCATGCCGATCAGCAGCCCGACCACGACCACACCGACCACAATCAGCCACCACGGCTTGCCCTCCGGCGGCGGGATACTCAACGGCGTCGGAAGGACGATGTTCTCCGGCTTGATTACCGGCGGCTTCTCCGGTGTCGGCCGCGCAAACCCACGTTTCACTTAGGTACCACCAACTCTGCAGGGGACATATCCATCGGTAGGGTGTCGTGCTCGACGAGCGCGTCCGCTCGTGACAACGTCGGACCTTGCGGAAGCAAGCGCAGCGCCACCCACGGCGCCAGGCTCGGTTTGGTCTTCAAGCCCAGCGCCTCACGTACATCGCGGGTGTCGTCGACTCCGAAACGGGCTCCCGCGTCCGTCAGCCACCACAGCGATTCCGTCGTCTTGGCGCCCGGGTCATTGCCGGTGACCGCCACGAAGTTCGCGTACTCGGGGCCGAAGTAGACCTGGTCGGCTTCGCGGCCGGTCGTGTCGGCCTTGACCAGCGACACCACCTTGCTCATGTCCTTCGAAGCGATCGGAAGGGTGGCCCCGGACACGACCTGGACACGGGCCCGGTTCTCCCCGGAGGTCTTCTGCCACCACCAGCACGTCGCCGGGTTCTCGCGGATGTCCATCACGTTCAACGGCGCGTCCGGGTAGGAGGACAGATCCAGCTTGTTGACCACCGGCATCTTCGCCAAGGCGGACGGTTCGACGGTCACCGGTCTGGTGTTGCCCGGGCCGGCGTTCTGCAGGATCTGGGCCACCAGCGGTGGCAGTGTCTGCACGCCGTCGGTCAACACCAATGAATACTGTTGTGGCCCACTGATTTGCGGTGTGACGATCACGGTGCCCACCGGGCCGGGTGCCCCAGGGAATGACGCCGCAGCGCCCGCGTTCTGGATCTGCGGCACGGTCAGCTCGGGACCAACCGGTAACGCGTCGAACAGGGCGCGGCTCATGGGCTTTGCCATACCGACCTGCTCCGGCGTCAGCCCCAGCGGTAACAACACCGATCGGTTCGTCGCGTCGATACGTGAGCGGCGTCCCTCTCGGATCACCCAGGCGTCACTGCCGTAGTTCAGCACCACCGCATCCGACCCGGTCAGGACCCGCCGGTGGTTGCCGAGGTCCGGGGTGCCGTCGATCACGGTCACCGTCACCCCGGACGGCGCCCCGACGCCGGTCGAGGTGGCCACCGTGTCGCATACCAGCCACGACGACGCGGTCGGGCCCGTGGGGTGGAAATTGGACGGCGCACCCGGAATGCCCACCAGCGGACCGCGCGGCACGTTGGCGATTTGGCTCGACCGAACCAGATGCGGGTTGTCGGGCCGCCCGGTGATCAGACGCGCTGAAGCCAAATTCAGCGCCGGGTACAACTTGTCACCCACGTGCACGTACAGCGCGCCCGAGTCGCGGTCAGCGATGATTGGCGACTCATTGATTTGCCCTGACGGGCTGAGGAACGACCACAGCAGTGCGCCCAGGCAGATTACGAGGGCTGCGGAAACCGACGCCACCAACGACAGGGTCTGACGCCGTCCCGGCTCGACCTCCATGCGGACGCGCCACCGGGTCAGCGCCATTGCGGTTCGGCGAGCAAGGAACTGGTAGCCGGTCACCTGGGTGCGCGTCGATAACCCGAGGCCGTACCCCGACCCGCGCTGCCCGCGACTGTCTTCCGCCACGTTAATTCACCATCCGGTCTGCTAGAACGCCTGGATATTGTCCATCGCGCGAACTACATCGACAACCGTAAGGCACCTGTAGGGACCTCGCCACGCGGCGCCGTGCGGGTTCACTTCTGCACTTCTTTGCGTACACGAATCCGGTCGTTTTCAGCTCGCTGGAATCGGCACCGACGACAGCGGCGGCAAGCGCCACTGAGCTGGCACTTTCTCTATCCCCCACTGTTCCCCGACCGGATTCTTTCTGTCTCCACAGGGCATCGTAGTGGCGAATGGCCAACTCGTCCTGTTGAGCGTCCGCTTTCGGCGAACATGTTGCTGAGCGGCGAACAAAAGGAAGGCAAAACCTCCGTCTAGCAAAACGAGCGGCGCCGCCCTTCCGGGCGGAGTCGCCCCCCTCGCTCCTGACAGGCGGCCGGTGCCACCCGACTGGCACCGGAACGGGCCGAGTCGTCGGCCGGCGGACCCCGGCACCAAGATTGGCGGTATGACGGAGCTTGCGCCCTCGCTGGTCGAACTCGCCAGGAGATACGGCATCGCGACCGAGTACGAGGACTGGACCGGCCAGCGGGTGCTGGTCTCCGAAACCACGCTGGTGGCTGTGCTCGGCGCCCTCGACGTGGCGGCCGGCACCGAACAGGAGCGCAACGTGGCCCTGGCCGCGAAACTGCGGTCGTATTGGGCCCGCCAGCTGCCGGCGACCATCGTCGGGCGCACCGGTGCGCCGACGCGGTTTTGGGTGCACGTGACCCACGGTGATCGCGCCGAGGTGTGGTTGCAGCTCGAGGACGGCATGGTGCGCGAGGTCCAGCAGGTCGACAATTTCACGCCGCCATTCGATCTGGACGGTCGCTGGGTCGGTGAGGCCAGCTTCGTCCTGCCCACTGACCTGCCGCTGGGCTATCACCGGGTGCATCTGCGTTCCGGTCACTCCGAGGCCAGCACCGCGCTGATCATGACGCCGGATTGGCTCGGGTTGCCGGAGCAGCTTGGCGCCCGCCGCGCGTGGGGTCTGGCCACTCAGCTCTACAGCGTGCGGTCCCGGCAGTCATGGGGTGTAGGCGATCTGACCGATCTGACTGACCTCGCGGTGTGGTCGGCGTCCCGCCACGGCGCCGACTATCTATTGGTCAATCCGCTACACGCGGCCACGCCAACGAAGCCGATGGAGCCGTCGCCTTATCTGCCGACATCGCGGCGATTTATCAACCCGCTTTATCTTCACGTTGAGGCGATCCCTGAATTCGCTGAGCTGCCCAAGCGCAGCCGGGTGCGGCGGCTGCGATCAGAAGTCCAACAGCGAGCCGGCCAACTCGACGCCATCGACCGCGACAGCGCGTGGGCGGCAAAGCGGGCGGCGCTCAAGCTGCTCCATCGGGTGCCGCGGTCGGCGGGCCGCGAGCTTTCCTACGCCGCTTTCCGCGACCGTGAAGGCCGCGCGCTCGACAACTTCGCCACCTGGTGTGCGCTGGCCGAAAAGCACGGCGGCGACTGGCACGCCTGGCCGGAGTCACTACAGCGTCCCGACGCTTCGGGTGTCGCCGGTTTTGTCGAAAAACATTCGGATGCTGTCGATTTCCATCGCTGGTTGCAGTGGCAACTCGACGAGCAACTCGCCTCGGCGCAGTCGCAGGCAATACGGGCCGGCATGTCGTTGGGCATTATGGGAGACCTGGCCGTCGGCGTGCACCCCAACGGCGCCGACGCCTGGGCTCTGCAGGATGTGCTGGCGCTGGGGGTGACCGCGGGTGCGCCGCCGGACGAGTTCAATCAACTCGGCCAGGACTGGTCACAGCCGCCGTGGCGACCCGACCGGCTGGATGAGGAGGAGTATCGACCCTTTCGCGCACTGATCCGTACGGTGCTACGGCATGCCGGCGGGGTCCGCATCGACCACATCATCGGATTGTTCCGGCTCTGGTGGATCCCGAAGGGCGCGCCGCCCACCCAAGGCACCTACGTGCGCTACGACCATGAAGCGATGATCGGCATCGTCGCCCTGGAAGCACACCGGGCCGGCGCGGTCGTCGTCGGCGAG
The DNA here is from genome assembly GCA_963784665.1 of uncultured Actinomycetota bacterium. Lineage (GTDB taxonomy): Bacteria > Actinomycetota > Actinomycetes > Mycobacteriales > Mycobacteriaceae > Mycobacterium. The sequence continues at coordinate 175,198 of CAWASA010000003.1, read as the reverse complement.
GATCTCGGCACGGTCGAACCATGGGTGCGCGACTACCTTCTCTTGCGCGGCTTGCTGGGCACCTCGATCCTCTGGTTCGAGCTGGACCGCGACGGAAATGGCGGTCCATTGCCGGCCGAACGCTGGCGGGAATACTGCCTCTCCTCAGTCACCACACACGATCTACCGCCGACTGCCGGCTACCTGGCGGGCGACCATGTGCGGCTACGCGAGTCCCTCGGATTGCTGACCCGGCCCGTCGAGGACGAGCTCGGGTCCGACCGGGCCGAACTGGCGGCGTGGCTGGCCGAGCTGCGCCGGGTTGGGTTGCTTGAAGATGGCCAAAATGACCCGGAGTTGATCGTTCTCGCTCTGTATCGGTATCTGGGCCGGACGCCGTCACGGCTATTAGGCGTGTCGCTGACCGACGCGGTTGGTGATCGCCGGACGCAGAATCAGCCCGGCACCACCGACGAATACCCCAACTGGCGAGTTCCGCTGACCGGACCCGACGGCCGGCAGCTACTACTCGAGGATGTGTTCACCGATCGTCGGGCGGCTACCCTGGCCGAGGCTGTGCGCGCTGCGATCGCGCCCCCGAGTGCGGGCACTACCTGTTAGCTGCCCTGTTAGTTGTCCTGTTAGCTTCGAAGGCCATGAAGGTCTCAGTCGTGGCCCCGGTTGCCGACGGTGTCACCGCGGACCCCGACTGGATGGTGAGCTTCGCGGGCCACCTCGAGCTGTGCGGGTTCGAATCGATCGTCGTCGTCGAGCACACCGTCCTGGTCACCCGCTACGACAGCGTCTACCCGTATGACAGTTCCGGACGAGTCGGGCTGGCGGCTGACTGCCCTATCCCCGACCCGCTCGATGTGCTGGCGTTTCTTGCCGGCCAGACCAGCAGGCTCGGGTTGGCGACCGGCGTGTTGGTACTGCCCAACCACCATCCGGTGGTGCTCGCCAAGCGGGCTGCCACCGTTGATGCGTTGTCGGGCGGAAGACTACGGCTGTGCGTGGGCGTGGGATGGCTCAAGGAAGAGCTGGAGGCGTGCGGTGCGGAGTTCGATAGCCGGGGCCGGCGGGCCGACGAGCAGTTGGCTGTCTTGCGGGCGTTGTGGGCCGACCAGCCCAAAGGGGCTTCTTACCACGGCGAGTTCTTCAGCTTCGATGACGTCATGTGTTACCCCAAGCCCGTTGCAGGACAACGGCTTCCAATTCACATCGGTGGGCATAGCCGGGCGGCCGCGCGACGCGCCGGACGTTTCGGCGACGGCTTCCAGCCGCTTGGCGTGACCGGCCCGCAACTGGCGTCGTTGATCGCGCTCATGCGTGAAGAGGCGTCGTCGGCGGGTCGCGATCCGGCGGCCCTGGAAATATCACTGGGCCACCTGGTTACCAAGATCGACGGTGATCGCGCGGGCAGCCTGATCGATCAGGGCGCCGACCGGATTGTGCTGGCCATGCCGCCGACCACCGACATCGAGCAGGCTAAAGACATGTTGTCGGCGTGCGCGCAACGACTGTCATTAGGCTCGTGAGCCGGGATGACCCTTCCAGCCGAAGACTTGACGGCCCTCAGCGATTTGGTACACCGGTATGCGGCCTACATCGATGATCGTCAATTCACCTCTGCCGCAGAGTTATTCACTGCCGTAGCCGAGCTGACGGTGCCCGAGCCGCCGGCTGCGCTGGAGCCGATCCATTCGCACCGCGGTCGGGAGGCCATCACCGCCGCTGTCACCGCCGTCGCCATGGTCGCCCGTACCGAGCACGCCATCATCGGCGAGGTCTATGACCAGGCCGCACGGCGGGGCACCGCCAGAGGCCGCATTGCGTGCGTCGCGCACCATTGGAACCAGCGCGGGGACGAGGTGGTCGACGTCGTCTGGCATCTGCGCTACGACGACGAGTACGAGCTGACCGATGCGGGCTGGCGGATCGATCGCCGGGCCCTGACGATCAACGCCATCGAGACCCGGCCGGTGCGCCGGTTGCTGCCGCGCCACCCGGCCTAGCGGGTTTGTAGAAGGTTATGCCCAAACTCACAGCGACCATTAAGGAATCGAGATTGCGGCGGCAATCGGCCGTTTGTCAAGCAGTTGCGGCAATCGCCGGTCCAGCCGAAGCGGATTCTGGCCGCCGGCGACGGGCGCCGGACGCCACGTGGCCCAGCGGCGCTCGGGGCAGCGCTTTCCTTCCCGATTGAATCCAATTTATCCAAGCGCGTTCGTGTATTTTCGGCCGCGTGACGAACACCGAACATCGGGGGCGGGGTGTCGGTTCCGCCGGTACTGCCGAAAAGCGGACAACACAGAGCGGCTCTGTATCGACACTGGCGGCAGGCACGCCGCTGGTGTCCATCCCGGACTACCGCAACGAAATACACACCGCCGAAGACACCATCGATGTCCAGACCTACGGCGGTGGCTTTGACCTCACGAGGCGGGCGACCGCACCGAAGCTGCGTGTTGGACGTGACAGGTGGTTCAACCTGCTTTGGCTGATCCCCATCGGCTTTGCCCTGCTGATCGCGGCGGTGGCGATTGGCAAAGGCCTGCACAACATGCCGGCGGTCCAGTCGTTCATCCAGCGTTATCCCGGGACGGATACGCAAGGAGTCAAGCCGGGCATCCCTGCGTGGATCGGATGGACCCACTTTTTCAACCTGTTCATGATGATGTTCATCATCAGGACCGGGATTCAGATTCTGTGCGACCACCCCCGGCTTTACTTCAGCCGCAACGCCACTCCCGGTAAGGATGAGTGGCTTCGGGTTGGCCCGCCGGTCCCGGATGACGAGCTGTGGACCGCCAACGCCGACACTGTCGCCCTGCCACCGCAATTCGGGCTGCCCGGATTCCGGCACTCCATCGGGCTGGCCCGGTGGTGGCACCTCGGCATCGACGTCTTGTGGCTGCTCAACGGCCTGGTCTTCTACGTGCTGTTGTTCGCCACCGGACAGTGGCGTCACATCGTTCCGACCAGCTGGGATGTCTTCCCCAACGCGGCGTCGGTGGGGATCCAGTACCTGTCGCTACACTGGCCGACCGACAACGGATGGGTCGCCTACAACGGTTTGCAGGTGCTGGCATACTTCACCACCGTCTTCATCGCCGCCCCGGCCGCGCTGATCACCGGGCTCGGAATGTCGCCGGCGCTGTCGCAGCGTGTCCACTGGCTTAGCAAGCGGTTGAGCATTCAGCATGCACGGTCGCTGCATTTCTTGGTGCTGGTGTACTTCTTGTTCTTCATCGTCGTGCACGTCACGCTCGTTTTCGCGACCGAGGCGCTGCGCAACCTCAACCACATGTTCGCCGCCCGCGACGACAACGGCTGGGCGGGCTTTTGGGTTTTCACCGCGGCCTTGGTGGTGACGGCCGTCGCCTGGGTTTGGGCCACCCCGTTCACCATTCGGCATCCCCGCGTCATACAGCGGGTCGGTTATGCGCTGGTTGGACCGTTCCAGCGGATGCTGGAACAACTGGACCCGAAGCCCGGTGCCTTCACCGACAAAGACATCTCGCCGCACCATTGGCGCAACGGCCGCTTGCCCGAGACCGTCGAATACAAAGAATTGGAGAAGGACGATTTCAAGGATTGGCGGCTGAAGGTCTACGGTCTGGTCGAGCACCCAATGGAGTTCTCACTTGACGACTTGAAGGCACTGCCCTACCACGATCAGATTTCGCAGCACTTCTGCATCCAGGCCTGGTCGGGCGTCGCCAAATGGGGTGGCGTGCAGATGAACACCATCATGGACATCGTCAAACCGCTGCCCGAAGCGAAATGGGTCGTGTTCTATTCGATGGGCCTCGGCGCCACGGGTGGCATCTACTACAACGCCCATCACATCGGCCAGATGGACCACCATATGACGATGCTGGCCTACAACATGAACGACCAGCCACTCCCCTACATGCACGGCAAACCGCTGCGGCTGCGCAACGAATTGCAGCATGGCTTCAAACTGGTGAAGTGGATCAAAGGGATTGAGTTCGTCGCCGACTATTCCGACATTGGTAGCGGCTACGGAGGCTACAGCGAAGACCACAAGTATTTCGGACGGCATCAGACCCTCTAGGCGCAGCCAAGCAGCACAGCGGCCCCGTCGTCGCCTCGAAGTCGTTTGTCCAAACGGCATTCCGGGTAGCTCCTGAGAAGCGCGCGAAGTAAGCGACAGCTAGAGGAGAGGCCCATGAGGCACAGCACGCGCGGCCCTGAGCATGATGGGACGACATGCCGGTATGCGGACGAATCGGAACATGATTCGCAGCGAACGCCCGGGCTCGTCGTTGTCGCGGCCGCTGTAATCGCGTTCGTGGTCTGCATAACGAACTTCGCTCTGGGGCAGGCCCGCGTCGGCGTTGCTGCCGCAATCATCGCCCTACTGGCCTTCGGAGCCGGTCTTTCCTGGCTTGCCATGGACGGCAGGCGGATTCGCCAAGCCGAACGGGAATGGGTGATCAGCCACCCGGCGCGGTAGCGATTACTGCAGGTTAGCCAGGTTCTGCACCGACTTACGCACGTCAGACCGGAGCACTCTGGCGACCAGACCGCCAATCGGCCCGCTGAGCACGCCGCCGCCAAGGTCGGCGCTGAGATGGAAATCAGATCCTGGATCGCTGGCAGCAACGCTCATCGCTACGGCGAGCCGAATCCCCCCGCGAGCGCGACCTTTCAGCTCAATAGATTTCGGTTCGTCGTAGTGGGTGACCGTCCAGTGAACGACGTTGCGGAAGCCCTTGACCTTCACGCATGACGAGACGCAGGTACCCTCCTCCATCGTCGATGGGACCGGCCCGCGCCACCCGCCGAAAATTGTCATCCACTCGTCGAAGCGACGCAGATCGGAAGCCAGCTTCCAGGCGGCCTCCGGTTCCACGTCCGATGACATCGAAACATCTACTCGTGCCAAGTTATGTCCGCTCCTCCCCAGACGACGACCAAGTTGCCGACAGCGCGACAAAACGGTGACTGAACGCCCGGCCGCCCACAGCAAATATGGGCAAGACCTCGCCAGCTATATACCCCGATGAAGCCGGGCCTATGCGTCCCCTCGGCTCCCTAGGGCCAAACCTGATCCAGCTGATGGGCGACGTCGATGATTTGGGCGGCTTGCGAATGGGGCGCGTCGATTTCGGTGGCGACATACTGCGCGACGAATCGCCGGATCTCACCATCGACGCCCGCCAGGATCCGCAACACCTCGCCGCGGAAGGATTTCGACGACACATTGACGGTGATATCGGAGGGCCGCGGTTTCGCGACATCGACAATCAGCAGCAGCGGCTCGGCGGCTCGCGCTGTAGCGCGCAATGCGATGTCTCCCGAAACCACAAACCGCTGTTTATCGACCCGTAGGTCGAGCAGCAGATCGATCGACAGCGGAATGTGGATGATGAACGTGATGCTGTCACCCAGACGACGCGTGACGCGCGGGTCTTGAATCTTGACGTTCGCGCTGACCTTGGCGATCCCGCCGGGACCCTGAGCGATCGGCTCCATGGCGAACTCGCTGCCGGCGATGTCGGCGAATGCGGCGGCGACACGCTCGGGAGTGACAGCGACCTCGAAGAATCTGCGGCCGAACTCTTCGTAGCTGACATAATCGCGGTTCTGCATAGGCTTATACCGTCTCACGTCATCGGCCGGAACGGTCGCTGATCGGCCCGCGTCGCAGGAATTTCGCGTCAGATACACGCCTGACACGGCGCGCGGAGCTGATCGGTACACGACAGTGTGATCTGCGTCAATTCCGTTGGGTTTGTGAACCACACCACACGCGGGGGCTTCGATTCGGTGTGTCGGGCGGTTGCCTGGGAGGCTTGATGGCTTGGAGGTGTTGAAATCTAATGTGCGCCCAGGAACTTACCGAGCAGCGCTCGGCGCTGTCCCGTGCGGAGGGGCTGCTCACTTGGCTCGGCGGCGGACACCGGCGCGAACTCGCTGAGCGCCACGAGCGTTCCACCCACGCCGTCGCCGGCGCGGTTGTACTTTCCGGAGCCGTGCTGGCCTGGCTTGTCGCGAGCTTGGCAGTAAGCGAGTCGGCACGCTGGCCGGTCCTTGCCATCGTGCCGCTCACCCTTGTCTTTGGTCTGCTGGTCGGCGCGGTCACCCGCGGCACCACCACCAAGCCCAACCCGGGGTGGCCCGGCGTCGGAGGACGCGCGGCGGTCGCGGCGGCGGTCGGCGTCATCGTCGGCGAACTCGCCGTGCTCGTCATGCTTTCCAGCTCGATCGACCAGCGTCTCGACGAACGGGCCCTGCGCAACGCCGACGCGACGCCAGCCGTCGCGCAGGCGTCGGCATCCCTGCAACAGACCAGGGATGCACGCAATGCGCTCGACAACGCCGTCGAACAGGCCCGCGAGCGTCAGGACAAGGCCTTGGTCGTCGCGCGCTGCGAATACAACCCCACGCCCGCCTGCCCACCGACCCGGATCACCGGCGTTCCCGGGCCCGGGCCCGAAACACGCACGGCCAACGAGCTTCTCGCAGACGCGCAACATGAACTGGACAATGCGTTGGCGGATCGGGACCGCCAAGCACCCGAGCTGGACGCCAAGATCTCCCGCGAGCAGCAGGCCCTCACCGAGGCACGCCAAGGCGTAGTCGCAGATGCCGGTCGAGGCCTCGGTGCACGCTGGGTTGCCATGAATGACGTCACGTCCGCCAGCACTGGGGCGCTGACGCTGCGGCTGCTGACGATCGCGTTTTGCGTGCTGCTCTACCTGCTGCCCCTGATCCTGGGACTGTGGCGTGGCGAGACAAGCCACGATCGCCACGCGACGGCCCGCGCGGACCGCGAACGCGCCAACCTCGAGGCTGACACCGCAATCTCGGTCAAGCGGGCCGAGGTTCGCCGCGAGGCCGAAATCATGTGGGCCGAGCACCAACTTACGCACGCCCGGCTCGCTATCGAGGCTCAGACGGAAATCGACCGCGAACACCAACGCCGCCGAGTCGTGGAAGCTTTCGAGGGTCCGGTGCGCGCGTCGTCGCAACGTAGCTTTGAGCCAGTGGAGGAAGACATGTATCTGCCGATCGCTGCGGAAGCAGAGGCGGCCAGCCGAGCGATCACCCAACAACCTGCCGACGCGCAGACCGGCGGCTTGGAAAGCCCGGATATCCCGGAGAACTTGCCGGCACAAGTCCAGCCAATCGGCGAGGTTCAGCCGCACGATGAGCGCGGCACGCCGTTTATCCCGTCGATTCCCGACGCCACCAAGGCCGCGGCTCGCTGGATTCGCCCGCTGGTGCCGCCATTCGTTGCTCGGGTGATCGACACCACGACTCAGCCACTCCGCACCGCGCGCCAAGTGTTCGAAGAGGTCGAGGAGATCACCTTCTCGCTCAAGCGCACTCGCAAAGTGACGGTCAACACCGAAAGCTCCGACCCGGGCGATCATCGGCCGCGCCAATCCGCGGCTGCCGAAACCCCGTCCCCTACCGGCGGCTTTATCGACTCGTCACGCGAAGACCGCGGCCCGGGGGTCCACCAGCAGGTGAGTAGCCACGAGCAATACTCGTCGTTGCCGCGGCGAGCCGGAAACGATGTGGGGGGCCTACCCCTGGCATCGGCAGAGCATGCCAGCAAACCCGAGTTGACGAAGCGAGATGGACCGCGTGAACTGCCTTCATCCGAAGGCCCGCGCCAACTACCACCCGCGAAATAACGGGGATCCAGCTCTTCGGTTTGCATGCCGCTCTCAATATCCCGGCCGAATACCTTTGGAGCCAGGGATCCACGAGTGGCGAGCAAGGGTTCGAGAATGCCACGGCGGTCGAGGCGTTTGTTGTGGTCGGTCCCGCTCACCCGCCGACGCCATGCCCGTCGGTGCCGCATTCTTTTTCGCTGTGTCGTCGAGCAACCCGCATGCGGGCCCGGTTAGGTGACGGCTAGCTCCAGACGCTCAAGGCGGCGCACCAGGATGCTCGGTAACCACCGGCCGACGTCGGCCGCTTTGATCTCGGAGGTGCGATCAAGCAGCAGGCGCAAGACGATCAAAGCTTCTAAGCGCGCCAGCGCTGCGCCGACACAGAAGTGGGCTCCCTTCCCAAAACTGATGTGCCCCTTCGCTTCGGTGCGATCGAGGCGGAACTCACCGGGCATTTCGAAGTGATTCGGATCCCGGTTGGCTGCCCCCCACAACAGCAACAGGTGCGAGTCGGCGGGCAGGTGCACACCAGCTAGGGCGGTGTCGTTGCGCACGTGCCGGTAGTGGCCCCGGAATGGCGGCTCGTAGCGCAGCGTCTCCTCGATGAATGCGGTTAGCAGTTCGGGGTTTTCGCGCACCTGTTGCTGGATATCGGGTCGGTGCGCCAGCATCCACGCTGAACTGCCCAGCAATGAGGCTGTGGACTCTCCGCCCGCGGCGAACAACGTCACCATCATCACCTGGGCGCTGACAATGTCCAGCTCACCTGAGGCGCAGGCGGTGGCCAGCTCACCAAGGAGATTGTCCTGCGGGTCTGTCGCGGCCTGTCGAAAGCGCTCGACGATGTAGCCGCTGAGTTCCATCACTGCGACGCCCGCAGCAGCGAGCTGATCTTGATCAACGAGCCCTTCGAGCAGCTGCGTGGCCGCATATCCCCATTTCACTAACTGGGCGACGTCGGTGTCGGGTACGCCGATCAACCGAGCCACGACCATCATCGGCAGGCGGTTGGCCATGGCGCCCATCCATTCAATGGGTCCGTCACGTAGGCCGTCGCTCCACAACCGGTCTGCGGTCTCAGCGGCAAACCGCTCCATGGCGCGGATCCGCCTTGCCGCCAAGTGGCGCACCAACAGCTTGCGGTGCACTGCGTGGGCCGGATCGTCGGCAGTGGCCAGTACGTGGGTGGGTCCGCCGAGCGAGTCCATCTCGAAGGGTTTGACGGTGCCGTCGGCGGTGTACGTCATGGTCGCGGTCAGGTTGGCAGAGAAGTCTTCGCTACGGCCGATGGCGTCGTTGACCGCATCCCAATCGCAGACTGCATAGAACTCGGAGTCGCCGATCCGATGCACCGGCCCGGCCGCGCGCATGCGCTCGTAGAGCGGGTACGGATCTTGCAGAGATTCGTTGCTGAAGAACGTCGCGGCGTCGCCGAGGACAGTCACTTTTTCAGCCTGATCGGCGGATATCTGCACGTCAATGGTGATACAAGAAGTTGAAACGCTTCACCCGAAAGGCGCTGTCTCCGTTGTCTCAGTTGCGGCGCAGGCCTGCGGCTACGATGAGATTTATCTCTCCTTGAGTCTCACGATGAGAAAGATTTCGATTTGCAATTCGCTGAGAGACACGTGATTAGTGCCTAGTGACGATTGGCTGGTCGGGGGCGATCGCCGCGCTATCGCCGCCGAACGCATCTACGCCGCGGCCACCGACCTCATTGCGCACGAGGGGCTGGACGCACTCGACATCGATAAATTGGCCGCCCGTGTCCACTGTTCACGGGCGACGATCTACCGCTATGCCGGCGGCAAAGCCGAGATCCGCGACGCCGTCCTCGCGCGGTCGGCGGCCGGCATCATCGACGCCGTTCGTTCAGCTGTTCAAAATATGAGCGGGCGGGAGCGGGTCGTCACCGCGATCACGTTGGCACTCAAGCGAATCCGATCGGATCCGCTGAGCCAACTAAGGGTGAGCTCGGTCCGGCGCGTCGACGCAATGACCGGGCTCACCGCATCGCCATTGCTTGCCGGCTTTGCCACCGAGCTCGCGGGACTCACCGGCAATGACCCTCAGGCGGCGCAATGGATAATTCGCGTGGTGCTGTCGCTGGTGTACTGGCCTGCCGAGGATGAACAAGCCGAACATCAACTGGTGCAACGATTCGTCGCACCCGCGTTCAGCAAATAGAGGTGAGCTGTCTATTCGTCGCCGAAGGCCGCGAAGAGGTCAGGCAGAAAACTCGCCAGGTGATTCATCTCCTGCGCGCAGTGCACCAACAGGTTGCGCGCGGTGGCTTCCGGGGCGCCAAGTATTCGTGACGCGATGGGACGCACGGCCCGGGACGCCACGCCAGGTGCTTTGCGCACCTCGATGTACGGGCCGCCCATCCAGAACCGAGACCGCATCTCGGCCCCGCCTGGCGTCGACCGGATGTGGTGGATGAACCATCCGACGTCCACTGGGGCGTCACCGGAGCCCAGCCGGGCACAGATCGCCACCGCATCGTCGCTGTCCTGGGGCAGGCCCATGGTGGCCGGTTCGACGAATTGGATTGCGCCATTGAGCATCATGGAACCGATGTACTCGCTGATCATCGACCAGCGGCCGATGTAACGCCGGGCGCCCCGGCGGCCGGCGTCGTCGCCGTCTTTCCAGGCGGCGGAAAGGTGCGCTCGCGGATGCCACAGCTTGTAGCGGCGGGTGTCGCAACCGTGCCAGCCGAACCACCACGACCACATCGCAGGCGTCACCCCGGGCATGTCGGTGCGTACCGATACACCGAAGCCACCGTTCTCGAGAATTCCGTAGCCGTTTTCGGTCCGCTGGTATCCCTCGTCGGCGACGGTGGCGGCTTCGTCGAATGCCGACAACGCCATCCCGCCTTGCGGACCGTGTTGCAGTGCCTCGACGACATGCTGTGGCAGCGGGGCCATCTCGGGCTTGAAGAACTTGCCGAACGGCGTATTCGCGTCGTCGTTGCGGTAGCCGAGGTAAAGGTCGCTCGTCATGAGAGCCGTCCCGCCCAACTGTTGAACAAACCATCGGGGTCATAGGCGGCGCGCGCCTTATCGAGGCGGTCCATGGCGTCGTCGGTGGCGAACCGGGCGGGACGCCGGCCGAGATTCTCGTCGGCGAGCTGAATGCCGGTGGCCAGGTGGGACATCGCGGCCATATTGGAGCCCGACCAGTCACCGTACTTGGCGTCGTCGGCGGCGTCTTTCCAGGAGCCGTAGAGGGCCAGGTAGATCTCGTCTTCGATGCTGTAGGCCATGTCTTGGCGGGTCGGCGATGGCCCCCAGTTCAGCCAGAGGAAGTGGGAGGGAGCGGGCGGCATCGTGTCGAGGATCCTGCGGATGCCCGGCAGCAGCTCCTCCGCCGACGCCGAGGTCCACATGTTGTCCGCCGTGTAGCGGTGGTCGTCGAGGTAATGAGTCATCACGGCGGTATACCAGGTGGGCAAATCACTTGGCATATAAGGGACTTTGACCATCGCTTTATCCGCGACCGGGCAGCTGCCGAATATGGCCAGGGCCTCTTCGGCTTCCTCCTCGGTGTCGGCGAACGCCGGCGACGCGAAGATGATGGCCGGGCTGTCAATACCCATTTCCGGGGCACTGCGGGTCGCGATCGCCTGCATCTCGACGCGGCGGTCCACTTCGGCGCTGATGCTTCGGGCCCAGGTGTAAACCTCGTCGGCGACGTCCCACGGGTAGACATACACGCTGGTGCCACAGGTGGCCGGGCGCGGGTACAGCTTCAAGTAATACGCCGTGACCACGCCGAAAAAGCCGGGGCCGGCCCCGCGGGCCGCAAAGTAGAGGTCGGGGTGATTTTCTGCGTCGCAGTGGATCTGCTCGCCGTCGGCGGTGATGACGTCGAGCCCGACGACGCTCTCGCACGCCGGGCCGTAGATGCGGCTGTTCCAGCCGTATCCGCCCTGCAGCAGATAACCGCCGAGGCAGACGCCCTTGCAGTGGCCGCCAGGGAAGAACAGGCCCTGCGCTTCCAGGTCGGCCATGAGCAGACTGCCGCCCTTGCCGGGGCCGGCGACAGCCGTCTTGTTTTCGGCGTCGATCGTGGCGTGATCGACACGGCTGACGTCGAGCAGCACCGCCCCGTCGCGGAGATGGTTGGCCGCGAAGCTGTGCCCACCCGAAACGATGCTGACCTTGTGTCCGTTGGCCTTGGCGTAGCGGAGACCCGCGACGATGTCGTCGGCATCGACGGCCTGGACGATCACCTCCGGGTAGCGGTCGGGCACTCGTTGGTGCCACACGGTGCCACGGCGGGCGGCATCGTAGCCGTCATCGCCGCGGAAAAAGTGCCGCCCGGCCGGTAGCACGCTCATCTGGGCTCCTGCTTCGATCCACATTGCGGTCCTTTGTAGTCCGCGATGCGGAACACTATAGTGTACTTGTGCCACCGATGGGGGAAAGTTTGCCAAGTAGTCGCGACGAGGGCATCCAGGTGTTACGTCGCGCCGCCGCCGCCCTGGACGAGATCGCCGCCGAGCCCGGACGACTACGTCTGGTCGACCTCGGCGAGCGCCTCGGGCTGGCCAAGTCGACGGCTCGCCGGTTGCTGGTCGGCTTGGTGGAGGTCGGTTTGGCCAGTGTCGATTCGCAGGGTCGTTTTTCGCTCGGCGAGCGCTTGCTGGGTTTCGGCAGCGCCGACGGAGCGTACATCGCGGCCATATTCCGCCCGACGATCGAGCGGGTCGCACGTGCTACCGACGGTGAGACGGTCGACCTGTCGATGCTGCGTGGCCAGCGAATGTGGTTCATCGACCAGATCGAGTCTTCGCACCGCCTCAGGGCGGTCTCGGCGATCGGCATCCGATTCCCTTTAGAGTCGACCGCCAACGGGAAAGCAGCCCTGGCGGCCCTCGACGATGCCGACGCCCAGGCCGCGATTTCCCGGTTCGGCTCCGAAGTCGGCGAGGGGCTGCGCCGCGAGATCGCCGAGATCCGGCGCACCGGCATCGCTTTCGACCGCGACGAACACACCCCGGGGATTTCGGCGGCGGCCATCGCGCGCCGAACCGTGGGCGACAACGTGGTCGCGATTTCGGTGCCGGCCCCCACCGAGCGCTTTGTCGAGAAGGAACAGCGCATCGTCGCGGCATTGCGCACGGCGGCCGACTCGCCGGCCTGGACACGCTGACGATAACGTTAAGACGCCGGGAAAACGCGCTGACGGTCGGCAGCGTCGCGGGAAACCCTTACGCTCCCAAGCTTTTCGCTTCACATCGGGTTGGTGGGTTGGCGACGGCCGCGGTACCCCCCAAGGACCCCGGCCGTGCCAAGTTCCCCTCGCCACTCAACAAGTCACCGCAGCGGGCTCGAACAGCCGACCCCACTCGTGACGAGCCGCAGACTGCGCATCGGTGAAGCTGGGTGTCTTCTCGCCACCGCCCGCCAAGTGGACCAGCGCCCACGCCATCGCGAATACCGGCACTTTGTGACGTAGTGCCGCATTGTGCAATTCGTCGAAAGCGGTGTCTGAACGGCATCGGCGAAGGCCGATGAGAATGCCCCGCGCGGTGTCGAGAATGCGCCCTGAGTGCGGGCCACATGAAGTCTGGGCCGGAACCCAGTTCGCCATCATGCTGCGGATACCTCCTGTCGCGCCTTAACGAAATCCGCTACCCACGTAGCGGAACAAGAATCCGTGCGAGTACGCATACCGCGCAACGTGATTCCCGATGGCGCCCTGTGTCATGATTTGTGCATCCATCCCGTTGTGCCAGATTTTCGCCCACATCGGTATCCACCTGTGACCGTTTCGGGATCAGCCAGTTGCCACCTGACGAGCGTGCATCCTGGCCGCTTGACCCTCTGTATTGGTGACTGAGGACTCTGTGCTGCGATCCACTGGGCGGGCACAGTTAAGCACCATGCTCGGTTCGCTACTCGACATTTTCCGCCTCCGCCAGTACTTCAACGCGATAACCCGCACGCGGGAGTGGGTACAGGGATTGCAACAGGACGCCGGATTAGTGACGGACGCTGCCCGGGCCGCGCTGCGCCTGCCATCCGGTGAGGCAAGTGCCCGCAACCAGCAACCGTTCCCCCCCGCTGAGCCGTACGCCACCAATATCGTGAGCGGTCAGCGGATCGCGCTGGCGGCGACAGGCGGAAGCGGTGCGATGGCCTCACTGGTGGGCGCCGCACGTGCTTTGGAGGAAGCCGGTCTGCGGCCGTCTGTCTTTTCGCTGTGCTCGGGCTCGGCATTGTTCGGGTTTCCCCTGGCGGCGGGGATGAGCGCCGAGAAGGTGGCGGCGTTCACCCTGGGCCTGCTCCCAAAGGACTACGTCGACTTGGACTGGGGGCGGCTGCTCCGGCTTGGGCTGAGCGCCGGGCGAGGGTTTGCCGGCATCATTGGCGGCGACGCGATCGAAGACACATATCGACGTCTCGTCGGCGACATGACGCTCGGCGACATGCCCATTCCGGCGTACGCGCCGATCTGGAATGTCGAGCAGAATCGGATCGAATTCGTTGGCCCCCAGACATATCCGGAGCTTCCTGTAGCACGTGCCGTCCACATGGCCATTGCGTTGCCGCTGTTCATCCAGCCCGTCGAGTTTGGCGGATTTCATTGGTGCGACGGCGGGATAGTGGACATCTTTCCGGTCCATCCCCTCCTCGACATCGAACAGCCCTGTGACGTTACGTTGGCGATCAACGGCTTCTATCCCCCGGGATTTCGGGGCGAAGACGCCACCGGATGGGAGTATCGCCGCGCCAGCATTCTGTATGTCGCGAGCCAGGTACGTACGTGCCAGCAAGTCGAGCTTGCCCGTGAGAACCTGGCCCGGTTACGCGCCGCGTCGAAGGTGCTGATGATCGAGCCGGTTTCGTACGAGTCCGTGCAGGGCGTCGGTTTCTACCGCCAGTTCCTCAGCACCCGCGACTGGACCGGATTCATGCAGGCCGGGCGTATCGAGGCCCGTCGGGCGCTTGCGGCAACCGAGCCGAGTGAGCTCTCGTAGACCGCAAGGCGATTAGGCCGGACGAAACCACCGTTATTGAGCAGCGCGAGCCGAATTAACTTGCGAGCGCCAACACTTCGTCGAAGCCGGCCACGAGGGCGTCATAAAAGACGTCGTAGTCGGGTATCGCAACGGTGTCGACGTCGATGCCCAGAGCGCAGGTGTCGACGTAGGTGAGCAGTGTGACGTTGACCGCCGAACCGATCGTCGGGCCGAACGCGTATTGCGCGCGTACCGGCGCGCCACCCAGGAATACCGGCACCGGAACACCGGGCACGTCGCTGGCCAGGAAATCGACGTGGCGCAGGACCGAACCGATGTACCACCGCGGCATCAGATTGAGAGCGCCGGCAATCAACTGCGTGTAGGGCAGGGATCTTTCATCGCGTACCGCGCCGGTGCGCTCGTGTATTGCCCTGATTCGTGCTGCCGGGTCGGCCTCGCCCACGGGCACGTCGAAGCGCATCAGCGTGATCCGGTTTCCGCCCATGTCATCGGCCTTTGTCCGTAGGCTGATCGGCATCGTGAGGTGCAGGTCGCCGACCGCGACGCCGTGTTTCTCGTGGTATCGGCGTAACCCACCGGCTACGCCGGCGACAAACGCGTCGTTCAGCGCCCCACCGCTCCGGTGCGCCGCTTCCCGTAGTAGCGGCATCGGAACCTGGTGCACCCCGAGACGCCGGATCAAGCCACGATCGGTTACCAACGGAGACCCGGTCCGACTTATCGGCCGAACGGTGCGGTAGACCGACGCCGCGATGGCCGCTGCCGATCGGGCCGTGGCAACAGGCCGCCGGACGCTGTCGTACATCAGTCGCGGTGCCCACTTGACCGCGCCCGTCAAGGCGTTACCGAGCAGGCCGGTGTCGTAGCGCCAGGTGTCACGGTAACCGCTGAACCACGACGGCCTGGCAACCTCGAGCTCGGGCGGCAGGGGCACATGCTCATACAGCTCTTCGGAAAGGTTGAACAGGCTCATCGCGATCTGGACGCCGCCGATACCATCGGTGAGAGCATGGTGGAACTTGCAGAGCATGGCCGCGCCACCGTCTTCCAGGCCATCGATCAGCGTTGTCTCCCAGAGCGGCCGGGCCCGGTCGAAACCCTGCATCTCGGCCAATCGGGCCATCTCGAGTACATCGTCGAGCGTGCCGGACCCGGGGGCGGCCGCTCGCCGCATGTGGTAGGCGAGGTCGAAGTCCGGGTCATACTCCCACCGGGGTGGGGCCGGCGGCGGCGACTCCACCACCCGCTGCCGAAACATAGACAGTTTCCGGCTCATCAGGTCGAATCGTTCGTGGACCTCGTCCCAGTCCGGGGATCGATCCAGCAGCACGACGCTGACCACAGTTGATCGCAGTCGTGGATCACTTTCCATCGCCCAGGTGAAGGCGTCGCTGTTGCGCATGAATTCAGTCATTTGTCTGCTCCCACGCACAAACGTACGTCTGGTGGTGGCCAAGGTCACTGGGTTATTAGCAGTCAATGACTTTGGTCCCTGGACATTGGGCCATTCGTCGACTGTGGACTCACATGGCGCCACCCCGCCCCATCAGTTGCCGAGCACCCGCCGGGTGTAGTCGTTGAGAAAGACGCGGTCGGGATCGAGACGATCCCGGACCGCGACGAAGCGGTCCCATTCGGGATACCGCACGCGAAGCGTGCCGGCGCTCTGATAGTGGCGCTTGCCCCAGTGCGGGCGGCCCGCGTAATCGTCCATGATCGCCTCGACGGCGCGGAAGTACGTTTCAAACTCCATGCCGGTGTACTGGTGAACGGCTATGTAGCAGGTGTCGCGGCCGTGCGCGGTCGATAAGAAGGAGTCGTCCGGTGCCGAGAAACGCACTTCGAGCGGGAACAGGATCGGCAGGTTGCGACGGCGCACCAGGTCGATGACGCGCTGGATCGCCCCACCCGCATGCTCGCGCGGGATCGCATACTCCATCTCGGTGAACCTGACCTTGCGCTCGGTCGCGTACACCTTGTAGGCGTGATCGCAGACCGTGGATTCCGACATCAAGCGTGTCATCAGACGGTTGAGCCTCGGCGCTGCGCCCTGGAAGCGCCGGCCGGCCCGGCAGATCAGACTCAGGCCGGCGTTTTCAAAGTCCTCGCTCAATCTGCGTTTCCACCCCGGCGTGGGCGTGGGGTCGTCGTCGCTGCGGCTTGTCGTGCGCGTCAAAGCCGTTTCGCCGTAAGGAAATACGAAGAATTCGAAGTGGTCGTTGCCGTCGACGTACTCGTCGAGGTGTTCCAGCGTCTCGCTCAGGGCGCGCCGCCTGTCCCGGCGATGCAACGTGTACAGCGGCACCGTCTGGACGGTGACTTGCGAAATCACCCCGAGCGCACCAAGCGACACTCGCGCCGCCAGATACTCGTCACCTTGCGACAAGTTCAGTACGTCACCAGTCGCGGTGACCAGGCGCAGCTCCACGATTCGCGCCGACAGATTCGGGAAGCGCGCACCCGTCCCGTGTGTCGCGGTCGCGGTGGCGCCGGTGATCGACTGCGCGTCGATGTCGCCCTGGTTCTCCAGGCCGAGCCCGCGCTCAGCCAACTGGGGACCGATCGCATGCAACGTCGCGCCACCCTCGATGGTCACCAAACCGCTTGCCGGGTCCGCATCGATGACTCGCCGCAGGCCGGTCGTGTCGATCATCACTCCGTCTGTGCACGCGCAGTCGGTGAACGAGTGCCCAGTGCCGACGGCGCGGACCCGCTCACCACGCTGCGCTGCCCGCGTAACCACCTCGACCAGCTCGGCTTCCGAGGTCGGACGCACGATCGCCGACGGCGCACAGAATTGCTCACCGGCCCAGTTGCCCCACTTGGGGCTCAACGTGCCAATTCCCGCACCACCGACTCGGCGACAGTGACCGCGTGCATCACCGTCTCGTAGATGAGGTTCTCAGGCGTATCGGACATCTGGTGATAGTTCGACAACGCCTTGTAGCGGTCGATCGACGAGAAGCACGCGGTCGGGTATCCCGCGCGGCTCATCAGCACTGCGTCGGTGCTGTTGCGTGAGCGCATGCCTCGCCGCAGCGGCGCCTCGGCGCGCGCGGCGGCCCGAACGACCAGATCGCGGAATGGCCGGTGGTAGTAGTCCTCCATCACCGTGGTGCCCTCGCCCTCGAGCATGATCAGCTCGGGTGAGCCGACGGTGTCGAAGTTCAGAAAATAGGTGCGGTCGCGGTCAAGCTCGGCCTTGCGGCGGGCCATGAATCCGTAGATGCCGCCCTGCAGCTGTTCCTCGGCGCCAAGCGATACCAGCAGCACCCGCACACCCTGGACCGGCCGGTCGCGGAGCCGCTCGGCCAAGGCCACGATCAGCGCGACTGCAGAAAGGTTGTCGTTGGCCCCGGGAACGATCGGGCTACGGGCGATGTCGGCAAACACGCCGATCCCGAAAGCGCTCGCCGCGGCCCCGGCGATCATCATGTTGCGGCTGCCGCGCAGCGCGCCGACGCCGGCGAGGGCCGGCGCGAAAATTGCCGGCCACCAGTTTGGCAGCGAGGTGTCGATGCGCTCAACGATCCCGGGGAACCGCTCGACGAAAAATCTTTGATAGCCGGGCTCGAAGAATTTGCCACTGTGCGCTGCGTCGTGATGAGCACACACCACAACGGTCTGCTCCCCGGCAAGATCTCCGGCCTCGGCCACGACGTTCCAGGTTGTCCGCGGCTTTTCCATTGTTCTGCGAGCTACCCGCAGGCCGTTTGAGCAGTCGTCGGCGATCGCCAGGCCCGCGCCCAGTCCCGCCAGGGCGGCCGGGCCGCGCAAGCGCCGGGTGAACAGGCCGGCGACAGCGGCCGCGACCCCGATGGCCGACAGTTTGGCGTGCAGCCGGGGGTAGCCGCCGTAGAACTGTTCCTCTTCGATCCGCGCGTTTTGTGCTCCCGCCGCGCTCAAACGCTCGACGATCCACGCGGCCGCCTGCTGCTCGCCCGGCTCGCCGGCGGCCCGCTCGATCGGCGCGAGCGTCTCGACGACGTCCCGCATGGTGGCCAGCTCGGTCGGCAACGCGGTAATCGCGGTCATGCCAGCTCCTTTTCGGCAGATTTCAGCATTTCAGGGACCAAATTCCTCCATCAGGGACCAAATTCCTCCATCAGAGAAATGCGCGTCCCTCGCCCCGGTACGTGGGCACGGTGTCGACGATTTGCGCGCCACGGACCAGGTGCAACCGGTCGAACCGCTCGCACAGTTCGCCGGCTTTGGCGTGGCGGAAGTAGACCTTGTCGCCCATGTTCAATGTTCGGGCCGCCTCACCACGCAGGGGCGTCTGCACCTCGCCGGTGCCTTCCTTGGGGTCGACCTTCAGCCCGGCGGGTAGGTAGGGCGTCGGCATGCGGTCCCTCGCGCCGATGCCGCTGGCCAGATAGCCGCCCCCGAGGGCGGTCACGGTGTTCGCGTCGGGCCTGCGGCACACCGGCAGCGCGAACATCGCCGCCGGCTGCAACGTGAACGTCGAATAGCAGTCGAACAATGTTGGCGCGTAAAACCCGGAGCCCGCGGTGGCCTCGGTGAGCACCGGCTCTTGTGCGACCAGTTGTAGGTCGCCGGTGCCCCCGGCGTTGACGATCTTGAGGTCGGCGACCTCGCGGACGAGTTCGACGGCGCGGGCGCGGCGTTCCCGCAACTCCGCGATCGACTGGCGCTGCATCCACCCGACGATGGCATTTTGGACGTGCTTGCCGGTCACCTGGTCACCGAAACCCGCGATGTGTCCTTCATAGGACATCAGGGCCACCAACTGGAGCGTCGGTCGTCGTGCGATCTCCACCGCCAGCGCGCGAGCCTGTGCCGGCGTGTGCAGCGGCGAACGCTTGGGGCCGATCTTCACGCGTCCCCCAGCGCGCCAGTAGCCGGCATCAAGGTCAAGGCATAGCCGCACCGGATTGGCGGTCGCATTCTGAATCACGTCAAGGTGTTCGACGCTGTCGACCATCACGATCGGCGCACCGTCGGGGTCCTCGGCGGTCATCTCGCCGAGCTCGCTGAGTGCGACACGGTCGGTCGTCGGGTACGCGAGCAACAGGTTGGCGAAGCCAAGCCGCGCGAGCCACAGCGTCTCGGGCAGCGTGAATGTCATCAGCCCATCGAATCGCTCATTGGCATCGAGGATTTCACGCTGCAACAGCCGACACCGTATCGATTTGGACGCGACCCGGATCGGCTTGTCACCCGCGCGTGCGAGCATCTGCTCGGCGTTGTCCCACATCGCGTCGAGGTCGACGAACGCGAACGGCGCATCGTGGTCGGCGAACGCCTCCTGGTAGCGCCGCAGCCGGGACTGTGCATCCAGCCCGTCGGAACGTCGCTGGCGACCGGCCACATCATGCACGCCGTCACCCTACTGAACGTGACGCCGCAGGGGGCCGGGTTGACACCGTCCGGGCTATGACTGCTCGGCGTCAGCGAATTCGCAGAATGCGGTGTATGCCCGAGCGCCGTAGATGGTGGCCGGTCCACCGTGCATCAGGATGGTGACCCCGATGGCCTCAGCGGCTTCTTCAGCAGTGGCACCGGCTCGTGCAGCGGCCTGGGCGTGCGATGCGATGCAACCGTCGCACCCCTGCACGACTCCGATCGCCATCGCCATGAGCTCTTTGACCTTGCGGCTGAGCGCCCCGTCGGTAAGGGCAGCGCCGCTCAGGGCCGCAAAACCCTTGTAGACCTCGGGGATCTGTTTGCGGAGGGCGCGGTGCTGCGGCAGTAGGTTTTCGAGGACCTCGTGATGGTGGTGGTCTGACATAGCACCATCGTATACCCCCACGGGTATCCTTGGCTATCGTCCTCGCATGGACCGCGGCGGTTTCTGCGGCTATTCGCCGGCGGTCACCGGCGAACTGCGCTTGAGCGAGTCGATAGCCGCTTGCAGCTTGCCGGTGACCTCCTCGGCGATCGGGCGCAGCGCCGGCTCGCCGGTTACCTCCACCATCAGGCCGGGATTCATGGCCTCGACGAGCACCGTCCCGGCGTGGTCAGGGTCGGCGCGGACGACGACGTTGCACGGCAGCAGCATGCCGATCTGGGGCATTGCCTCTATCGCGCGATGCGCCAGTGGCGGGTTGCAGGCACCGAGGATCAGGTAGTCCTCCATGTCGTGGCCGAGTTTGGCCTTCAGCGTGGCTTTCACGTTAATTTCGGTCAGCACGCCGAAACCCTGCTCCGCAAGCACTTCGCGGGTCCGCGCGACGGCGTCTTCAAAAGAGGTATGCAGTGACGTCGAGATTCCGAGATTCATGACAACGATCATCCCTTCTTGTTGCGATCCTGGGTTCACGCGCCTCAGGCGAGTGCTAGAAACAGCTTCTCCAGCTCGGCTTCGCTCAGGGGCGCCGCGCCGTTGGCTGTGATACCCGAGACACATTCCTTCAATCCCGTCGCCACGATCTTGAAGCCGGCACGGTCGAGCGCGCGCGAAACCGCGGCCAACTGGGTGACGACCTCCTTGCAGTCGCGGCCCTGCTCGATCATCGAGATCACCCCGGCAAGTTGTCCCTGCGCGCGGCGCAGCCGGTTTAGCACCGCGTCGATGCTGTCTTGATCACCAATCACTGGATCCTCCGTCTCGTTCTGTTACCCCACATTGTACCCAGGGGGGTATCTAAACGGGAATATACCCCTATGGGTATCAGTTGTCACCACCATACAGCCGAGCCGGATGGAGGAAAGATGGCGACAATCAACCTCACGCATGACACGTTCAAAACCACTATCGTCGACAATCCGCTTGTGTTAGTTGACTTTTGGGCTGCCTACTGCCGTCCCTGTCGGGCCTTCGCGTCGGTCTACGATAGATCGGCGCGGTTGCATCCAGATGTCGTGCATGCCAAGGTCGACACCCAAGCCGAGCCCGAATTGGCAGCCAAGCTGGGCATCCGCTCGGTTCCGACCATCATGGCGTTTCGTGATGGCGTGCTGGTCTACAGCCAAGCCGGTGCGATGCCTCCCGTCGTGCTGGAGAACCTGATCACCCAGGTGAAATCGCTGGACATGAAGGAGGTACGTGCCAAAATCGCCGTCCGCAAGGCTGCCGCAGCCCGATGACCTCCGGTCTCAGAGGATTGCGTTGAGGTCCTTGGCCCGGGCAATGTCGTCCCAGTCGACGTCGAGTTCAAGCAGAATTTCTTCGGTGTGTTGCCCATGTTCTGGCGCGCGCGCGGGAGCCGGCGGAGTTTCGTTGAATTGAACGGGCGCCGCGACGATGCGGTACCTCTCGCCATGGTCGTCGACGTTTGTCACCACGTATCCATTGGGTTCGACTTGCGGGTCATTGAGGGTTTCGCGCGGCGTCGCCAGGGCACCCCACACGCCCGGTTCGTCCTCCAGGACCTTTTGCCAATGTGCGAGGTCATGACTGGCGAATGCATTGGCCACGATCTCGGTCGCCGCTGCCGCATTGGCTATCAGGTTGCTCGACGGCACAAATCGCTCATCAGTGGCCAACTCCGCCAGACCCATGCGCTCGCAGAAGCCGGCCCAGAATTTGTCGGGCTGCAAAAAGACCAGCTGAATCCACCTGCCGTCTTTGGTCTTGTACCTGTTGACCAGTGGGTTGATCGCCAGCCCGGGCGGTGCACCTGGAATCCCGTCGATATCGAAGAAGTCGGCTGCTGAAATCGACGGTGCTATGGCCCACATCGCCTGGGCCAGCAACGAGGAGTCGACGATCGTCGGCTCACCCGTCCGTTCCCGGTGGAACAACGCGGCGCAGACACCACCGGCCAGTGTTGCCCCACCCTGCAGGTCACCGAATGCCGGACCCTGGACAGCGGGCGTTTCGCTTCCGAACGGCGTGAGCGTATACGCGACCCCGCCCCGCGCCAGGTACGTGGCGGCGTCAAACCCGCCCCGATCCCGATCCGGGCCCCGCACCCCCAGTCCGGTGCCGCGCGCGATGATGATCTTGGGGTTGAACGAGCGGATGTCCTCGACGGTCAGTCGGACCCGCTCGAGTGCGCCGGGCAGCCAATTGGTCAGGAAGACATCCGCACTGGCTAACAACCGACCGAAAAAGTCGCGGCCCAGTTCGGATTTGATATCGACGGCGATGCTGCGCTTGCCGCGGTTGCCTAACTCGAGGATGAAGTCGGCGTCCGGGCGGGCGGCTTCACGAGTGAAACCACCGACGACCAGCGCCCGTCCAGGGTCACCCGAGGCGACGCCTTCCACCTTGATCACGTCGGCGCCCCAGTCCGATAGGGCGGCACCGGCCGACGGTACGTAGGTCCACGACGCCAACTCGACCACCCGCACACCGCTGAGCACGCCCGACATCGCCCACTCCCTTGGTCGCCGCCATTTCTTGCTATTTTAGATATTCTAGCTAGCCTAGGGCATATCGATAGCCCAGCTGCAGGCCAGCGCAGTTTTTGTGGAAGAGATGCGATGGAGCCGACCGTTGGTCCGATTCCGATGCCCGCTGCGGTGGGCATGGGGCGTATCACAGCGCAGGTCAGCGGCCGGCCGATTCTTTCCGCCTGCATGAGCGCTTTCGGTGCTCTACCGCTGTCGCCACTGAGCCGCGAATCTTCCGAAGTTCTCGCCCCGTCGGCAGCTGTGGTAACGAAATACGTTGGGCCCCAACGAGGGTCGTGGATATAAGTACACGGACGAAGGACGGGCGATGGGCAGGGTAACGGGCAAAGTAGCCGTGATCAGCGGCGCCGCGCGCGGTCAGGGCCGTTCGCATGCGCGGATGCTGGCCGCGGAAGGCGCGGACATCATTGCCGTCGATATCTGTGCAGACATCGAAACCAATGAGTACCCGCTGGCCCGGCCGGAGGATCTCGAGGAGACGGCGCGCCTGGTGGAGAAGGAGGGGCAGCGCGCGTTCACGGCGATCGCCGACGTTCGCGATCGGGTGGCACTATCCGCAGCGATCGACGGGGGCGTCGCAGAGTTGGGACATCTCGACATCGTGGTCGCTAATGCCGGCATCTGTCCGCTCACCGCGGGCCTGCCACCCAAAGCGTTTGCCGACGCCGTGGACGTGGACCTGGTCGGGGTCCTCAACCTGGTGCACACGAGCCTCAAACATCTGCAGGCCGGCGCGTCGATCATTGTGACGGGATCTAACGCGGCATTCATGTCTTCGATGAACACCACCGGTATCGACGGCGGCCCGGGAGGAGCCGGATATGCCTTCGCGAAACTTGCTGCCGCGCATTACGTCAACGACTTCGCCCGGGCGCTGGCTCCTTTCTCCATCCGGATGAATGCGGTGCACCCGACGAATGTGAACACCGACATGTTGCACAGCCCACCGATGTACCGCGCCTTCCGGCCCGACTTGAAGGACCCGACGCGCGAGGACGCCGAACCGGTTTTCCCGTTAGTTCAGGCGATGCCGGTCCCCTACGTCGAACCAGAGGACATCAGCGAGGCCGTACTGTTCCTCGCCTCTGACGCGGCACGCTACATCACCGGCCAGCAGCTCCGCGTGGACGCGGGCGGCTTCCTCAAAGTGAAACCTTGGTCGGGCGCGTGACGGCGGCAGCGTTAACCAGATTGCCGCGCAACGGAAGCGGAGGGACTAGGTGAGCGACGGCCATTCCGGAACAGACGTCGAGCGTCGCCTCTACCAACTGATGGTCCTGATGAAGGCGGCTGACGATCGGCTGTCCAAGGGCATCGGCACCGGGGAGTTCATGTGTGTCTACTGGCCGTCGCGCGGCCAGGAGGCCATCGCCGCCGCGATGGGGGTAACGCTTCGGCACGACGACCAGTTGGTGACGACCTACCGGGGGCTGCACGATCTCATCGGCAAGGGGGTCCCGCTGGAAGAGATCTACGGCGAGATGATGGGGCGGACGGTCGGCGCCAGCCGCGGCAAGGGCGGCACCATGCATATCGCCAATCCCGCTAAGGGCGTGATGCTCTCGACCGGCATCGTGGGTGCCGGACCACCGGTGGCGGTGGGGTTGGCGATGGCCGCGAAGCGTAAAGGCCTCGATCGCGTCACGGTGGTCAGCTTCGGCGACGGCGCGACGAACACCGGATCGTTCCACGAGGCGGCCAACATGGCCGCGCTCTGGGATCTGCCGATGCTGTTTGTGTGTCAAAACAATCTGTACGCCGAGATGACGCCGACGTCGGACACCATGAAGCTTGAACACGTCGCCGACCGGGCGGCCGGATACGGCATGCCGGGCATTCGCGTCGACGGCAACGATCCGCTGGCAGTGAAATCAACGCTGGACTCTGCACTTCAGCGGGCTCGCGGCGGCGAGGGTCCCACCTTCATCGAGTGCGTGACGTTCCGCTTCCGCGGCCACTACTTCGGTGACCGGATGCCTTATATCCCCAAGGATCAACTGGCCGCGGCGATAGCGGCGGACCCGGTACCGCGGTTCCGCAACAACCTCGCCGAGGCGGGCATCTGCAGTGCGGACGAGCTCGACCGGATCGACAACGATGCCCTGGCGACGGTGGAAACCGCGCTGCAAGCCGTCATGAACGCGGATTCCCCATCGATCGACGAACTCGACCGCGACCTGTACGCCACCCCGATCAAGTTCCCAGTGTGAGGAAGCGGACCTGATGGCAGAAAAAGAGATGACGATGCGCGAGGCACTCAACCTCGCGTTGGACGAGGCCCTGCAGGCCGATAACAGAGTCTTTTTGCTTGGTGAGGACATCGCTGATCCCGGTGCGTCCGGACCGACTGCCGGATTGTCGACGAAGTACGGCCACGACCGAGTCCTGGACACACCCATCTCGGAAGCCGCGATCGTCGGCGCCGCGATCGGCGCCGCCATCGACGGCCTACTGCCGGTGGCCGAGATCATGATCATGGATTTCATCGGCATCGCCGCCGACCAGTTGATCAACAACGCCGCCAAGCTGCGGTTCATGACCGCCGGACGAACGACGGCACCAATCACCATCCGCACCCAGGTTTACGCCGGGCTGGCCACCGGTGCGACACACTCGCAGAGCCTGGAGGCGTGGTTCATGCACATCCCCGGAATGAAGGTGATCGTGCCCTCCACCCCGCGCGACGGGAAAGGCCTACTCACAGCGGCGATTTTCGATGAGGACCCCTGCCTGTTCATCGAAACGATCCGGCTGCAAAGCAAGAAGGGACCCGTTCCCGTCGAACCCGGGTTCTCAATTCCGCTGGGGCAGGCAGACATCAAGCGGCCCGGCACCGACGTGAGCTTGATCAGCTACGGACGCTGCGTGCACGATGCCCTGGCGGCGGCGGCAGCACTGCACGAACGAGGCGTGAGTGCCGAGGTCGTCGATCTGCGCACCCTGGTGCCACTCGACGTCGAGACCATCGTTGAATCCGGCCGTCGCACCCGACGAGTCGTGATCGTCCATGATGCAGTCCAATTCGGTGGTCCCGGAGCAGAGATTGCCGCCATTTTGCAATCCGAATTGTTCGGCGAGCTGGCCGCACCGGTCGAGCGGGTCGCCGCCCGCTTCGTCCCCAACCCGGCCGCGGCCGCGCTTGAGGCGCAGGTGTACCCGTCGCCGGCACGCATCGTGGCGGCCGCACAGCGAACCCTGGCAAGGGCGGGAGTGCATGGCTGACTTCATTATTCGCATTCCGCGGGTCTCGGTCGCCGTCTCGGAAGCCGAGCTCACCGACCTTCTCGTCGACGCTGGCCAGCATGTGGAGGAAGGCACCCCGATCTACGTGATCGCCACCGAGAAGGTGGAACAGGAGATCGAAGCCGGAGCGTCGGGCATCGTGCAATGGACAGGCCAGATCGGGATCACTTACGACATCGGCGCCGAAATCGGCGTCATCGCGTCATAACGAAAGGTAAGCACCTATGGATCTCAACGAGACCCGCGAGAGAATCATCTACGAAAAGGAAGGTCCTATCGCCCGTGTCACGCTGAACTGGCCTGAGAAGGCCAACGCCCAGGACCAGAAGCTTGCGGAAGAAGTCGACGCCGCGCTGCTGGACGCAGACCGTGATTACGACATCAAGGTGCTGATCCTCAAGGCCAACGGCAAGGGTTTCTGCTCGGGTCACGCCATCGGCAATAACGCCGTCGATTACCCGGCATTCGTCGAGGGCGCCAGGGTGATGGGCACGCCCTGGAAGCCGCAGACCGACCTGTTCGTCAAGCCCATCCTGAACCTGTGGGAGTTCTCCAAGCCGACGATCGCCCAGGTGCACGGCTACTGCGTCGGCGGGGGCACCCACTACGGACTGACCACCGACATCGTCATCGCCGCCGAGGATGCTTACTTCTCCTACCCGCCGCTGCAAGGCTTCGGGATGCCCTCCGGTGAGTGTTCGATTGAGCCGTGGGTCTTCATGAACTGGCGCCGTGCGGCGTATTACCTGTATCTCGCTGAGGTCATCGACGCGAAGAAGGCGCTGGAGTTCGGTCTGGTCAACGAGGTCGTTCCTCGTGAGCAACTCAACGACCGCGTCGAGGCGATCGCCCGCCATATCGCCCAGGCGCCGATGACGACGCTGCTGGCGACCAAGGCCAACCTCAAGCGGGCCTGGGAGCTGATGGGCATGCGGGTGCACTGGCAGAGTTCCAACGACCTCGTCGCGCTCGCGTCGGTCAGTAAGGATGTGCAGGAACTGATTCAGCAGGTCTTCAAGGACAAGGTGCTGCCGTCCGAGCAGGCCCGACGCCAGGCTGCGGCGGCCGCCTCGACCGACGGCGCCGCCGCCACCTAAATCTTCTGAGGTCTGCTCGTGAATATCGCCGATCACGCGATCACTGCCGCAGAGTCGCGGGCCTTGATTACCGACGGCGGCACAATCTCGTTCGGCGATCTGCATGCCCGCAGCCAACGGGTCGCCGCGGTGCTGCACGGTGCTGGGCTGCGCCGCGGCGACGGCGTGGCCCTGGTCCTGCAGAACCGGCCCGAGTTTTTCGAAATCACCTGGGGCTGCCAACTTTCCGGGCTCTACTACACCGCTGTCAACACGCACTTCACTCCGGACGAAGTCGCCTACGTGATCGACGACTCCGACGCAAAGGCGGTGTTCGTCGACGCTGCGATGCCCGAACTCGCCAGGCACGTCCGCCATGTCAACACGCCCGTCGGCGTCCACATCACCATCGGCGGCAATTTGCCCGGCTGGTGCGCCTACGAGGACGCCCTCGCGTCGGCGGGTGGTGCGCCGCCGTTGTCGGACGGGTCGGAGATGCTCTATTCGTCAGGAACGACTGGACGGCCCAAGGCTGTGCGCCGGCAGCTTCCGACCGACGGCAACGGCTCATGGGCGCAGGCGGTGTTGGAGATGGCACTGACCCACCGCTATGGCATGAGCCAGTCCAGCGTGTACCTATCCCCTGCGCCGCTCTACCATGCCGCCGGAGTGAACTACACCATGGCGGTCAACCGCGTCGGTGCGGCATCGATCATCATGGAAAAGTTCGACGCCGAGACCGTCTTGCGGCTGATCGAGACCCACCGCGTGACCCATGCCCAATTCGTGCCAACGATGTTCGTGCGGATGCTCAAGCTGCCCAAAGCTGTCCGGGACAGCTATGACGTGTCGAGTTTGCGGTGCGTGATTCACGCGGCCGCCCCCTGCCCGGTCGATGTCAAGCACCGGATGATGGATTGGTTTGGACCGATCGTTCACGAATATTACGGGGGCACCGAGGGATTCGCGGGCACCACGATCGGCCCCGAGGAATGGCTCGCCCATCCCGGTTCGGTGGGCAAACCGATGTCGCCGGTGCACGTTTTCGGAGACGATGGGAAAGAGCTTCCCATCGGCGAACCCGGAGAGCTTTACTTCGAAGGTGGACCTGATTTCGAGTACTTCAAGGATCCCGCCAAGACGGCGTCGGTGTCCAACGAACGCGGGTGGCGGTCCCTGGGGGACGTGGGATACGTCGACGAGGACGGATACATGTACCTCACCGACCGGTCGACCTTCATGATCGTCTCCGGTGGGGTGAACATCTACCCCCAAGAGGTGGAGAACCTACTGGTCATGCATCCCAAGCTCGTCGACGCGGCGGTGTTCGGCGTTCCTAACGACGAGTTCGGTGAGGAGGTCAAGGCAGTCGTGCAACCGGTCCACGGGGTCGCCACGGGACCCGACCTCGAAGAAGAGCTCATCGAGTACTGCCGGACCCACCTGGCCGGCTACAAATGTCCGCGCACAGTCGAATTCGACCCGGAATTGCCCAGGGACCCGAACGGAAAGCTCTACAAGAGGCGCATTCGCGAACGTTACTGGCAGGGCCGGGCGTCGCGGATCGTGTGAGCTAACACAAAGGATGGCGAGATGGCTGTAGAGATGGGTTCGGCGCGAACCGATGTGAACTGGACACCGCTACCGGTGCCGTGGGCTGTGCAGACCGTCGACCGGATCCCCAAGCAGCGGTACTACGACCCGGAGTTCTACGCGCTGGAAGCGCAGATGTTCTGGCCACGCGTCTGGCAAATGGCATGCCGGCTCGAGGAGATCCCCAAGCCGGGCGACTTTGTCGAGTACGAAATTCTCGACCAGTCGATCATCGTGGTGCGGGTCGACAGCCAAAACGTGCGGGCATACCACAATGCATGCCGGCACCGCGGAGTGAAGCTGGTGGAAGGCAACGGGTCTCGGCGAACGTTCGTCTGCCCATTCCACGGCTGGTGCTGGGGCATCGACGGACGCAACACGCTTGTGGCGCGACCAGAAGCGTTCGCCGAGGAGAACCTGCGCCCAGACGATCTTCAACTCGCCTCGGTCAGGTGTGAGCTCTGGGGCGGATGCGCGTGGATCAACCTCGACGACGACGCGCCCGCACTGCGCGAATGCCTCGAGCCGTTCGCATCGATCTATGACGCCTGGAAGGTCGAATCACTGCGCACCGAATGGTGGCAGTCGTGCCGGCTTCCGGTGAATTGGAAGCTGGCGACGGCGGCGTTCATGGAGGGCTACCACGTCCCGCAGACCCATCCCCAGCTACTGCCGTCCGCGCAAACCGGAAACGGTTCGGCTGCAGTGCATCCCGTCGTCCAGAGCAGCCTGTACTTTATGCGCACTCTTGGCACCGGCATGGGCGGCATGACCCATGAGAACGACATCCGCATCGCCGAGGGCCTGCAGAACATCGAGCTGCCATCCGATCCGGTGCAGGCGTTGGCCGCCTGGCGCAGCGCACTTAACGACGCGGTCGTCAGCTGGCATCGGGCCCGGGGCAGCGATATGCCTGACCTCAACGAGCTGGTCCGCCGGGGAATCACCGACGCGATCGGGTTCTGCTTCCCGCACCACTTCATCCTGCCCACGTACAGCAGCGCCTCGTCGTACCGGATCCGTCCGCTGGGCCCCGAGGAAACCCTGTTCGAGATCTGGTCGCTCACTCGTTTTCCCATGGACATTTCTGCGGGCAAGCCCACACCACCGGAACCCATGGCGCCCGATGACCCGCGCTGGCCACCCATCCCCGCCCAGGACTTCTCCAACTTGCCAAGGCAGCAGAAAGGGCTGCACTCCAAGGGCTTTGCATACATGCGCCTGTCCGACCAGATCGAGGGACTGATCTCGAACTTCGAACGCGTCGTTGACGGGTTCCTGGCCGGCCTGCCATACGACACGCTGGTACCGGCGATAAAGAAGACCAACACCACCATTGACGTGCCGGTCGCCGACCTGGGGTTCACGGCGGAGGCGCGATGACCACCCACTGGGACCGCTCCGTCGACCTGCTCATCGCGGGCAGCGGCGGGGGCGGCATGGTGGCCGGACTGGCCGCACTCGATTGCGGGCTCGAGCCGCTGATCATCGAGAAGCAGGCGCTGGTCGGCGGGTCGACAGGACTTTCCGGCGGTATCGTCTGGCTGCCCAACAACCCCTTGATGCGAGCTGACGGCATCGCCGATTCGCACGAAGACGGCCTGGCATATCTGGACGACGTGGTTGGCGACATTGGTGCGCCCTCTTCACCCGCGCGCCGCGAAATGTTCCTCACGGCGGGCTACGAGATGATTAATTTTCTGCTCCGCAAAGGCGTTCGGCTGATCCGGTGTGCCGGCTGGAGCGACTACTACCCGAATCACAAGGGTGGCAACGAGTCCGGCCGCGCCATAGAAGGAATTCCCTTCCATGCCGCGCAGCTGGGCAGCTGGAGCGACAAAGTTCAGCCGCCGCTAGCCAAAAACTACGGGTACGTGGTGTTGACGAACGAGCTGCGCTGGGTTCAATACTTCAATCGTTCGCCGCGCGCATTCGCAGTGGCCACCAGGGTGTTTCTGCGCACTGCGGCCGCGCGGATCCGCCGGCGCCAGATCCTCACCAACGGCGCCTCACTGATCGCTCAAATGCTGAAGGCGCTGATCGAGCTGGGCGACGGCGAGCCTCCGCTGTGGACGAATTCCGCCATGGAAGATCTCGTCGTCGAAGACGGCCGAGTGGTGGGCGCGCGCGTCTCCCGTGGTGGCGTACCGCTGAACGTCGAGGCAAGAAAGGGAGTCCTGCTGGCGGCAGGCGGATTCGGCCACAACAAGGAGATGCGCCGCCAATACAGCGGTGACCAACCCAACGAGGCACAATGGTCGATCGCCAACGCCGGCGACACCGGGGAGGTGCTTCAGGCGGCGATGCGACTGGGCGCGAAAACCGATTTGCTGGACGAAGCATGGTGGCTGCCTTCGGTTTTCATCGCCAACGGGGGCGCCGCCGCAGCGTCGCTCGGCTCGGGACGCCAGCGGCCGGGCGCCATCTATGTCGACTCGACCGGGCGCCGCTTCTGCAACGAGTCGAACTCCTACGTCGAGGTAGGCAAGGCGATGTACGCCAACAAGGCGGTCCCCTGCTGGATGATCTTCGACGACGGATACGTGCGCAGATACGTCACCAGCACAAACCCTCTGAAACGGAACCAGCACCTGCCGCCAGAACTCATCCGAAGTGGTGCGGTCAAACGGGGCGACTCCATCGCCGACCTGGCCCGCGAAGTCGACCTTCCCGCTGACGAGCTGGCGCGGACGATCCAGCGGTTCAATCAATTCGCCGCCAAGGGCCTGGACCCCGACTTCGGGCGCGGCCAGTCCGCCTACAACGACTGCCTCGGCGATCCCGGATATCGGCCCAACGCCGCCGTCGGACCGCTCGACCGTGCGCCGTACTACGCGACCAGGGTATTCCCGGCGGACGTCGGGACATGCGGGGGTGTCATCACCAACGAGCACGCACAGGTCTTGGACGGGCAGGACCGGGTGATCGAGGGTTTGTACGCCACCGGCAACACCACCGCGACGGTGATGGGCCGCACGTATCCGGGCGCCGGCGCGAGCATCGCCAGCTCGATGGTGTTCGGCTACGTGGCCGCGCGGCACGCCGCCGGCCGCAAAATCGCCGGCGAGATGAGCCGCTAATCACTAAGTCCCCGCCGAGCGTGAAGCCGGATCACGTCGGCGCGGCGTCTGGCTCGTCGCGGCCGACGAAATCACGCGGCTTCATACCTGACTGTATGAGCTCGGCCCGCCGCGCTTGAACATCGGAGGCAGCGCCGACCATGTTGGTCAAGATGTGGCTGACCTGCAGGTGCACTCGCATGCCCATCAATTCCCAGGCCCGCTTCACGTTGTTCTTCACCGCCATCAGCGTGGTCAACGGGATTTGGGCGATCTTGTGTGCCATTTCCTCGACGACATCCTCGAGGTCGTCGCGGGGCACCACCCTATTGAGCAGGCCCCAGTCGAGCGCTTGCTGCGCGGACAGGGTTGGCGCCAGTAGCAGCCAGTCCATGGTGCGATGCCAGTTCATCAGCAGCCATGGCTCGATCATGGTGTGCCCGCCGGGTTCGCCAAGGCTCTGGGCAAGCGGCATCTGGAAATACGCGTCCTCGGATGCCACACAGAAGTCGGTCAGCAGGCCGAGATAGATCCCGCCGCCCATGCAGTAGCCGTGGATCTGGGAGATCGTCGGCTTGGGGAACTCCCACAGATACAAAGTCGGCCACAGGAACAGGTCGGCGGTGCCTTTGTACAGGTCCTCGAAGGTATTTCCGAAGTCGGGGTAGGGATTTTCGTCCGGCCCCCAGCGGGCTACGTGTCCGCCGCAGAAGCCTTTGCCGTTGGCCTTGAGGATGACGACTTTGATTTCGTTGTCGCGGTCTGCCTCGTGCAGGCACTTGTCGACTTCGGTGACCAGGACTGCATCCTTGGTATTGGCCTTATCGACACGATTGAGGATGATCCGCGCAATGGGTGGTTCGCGTTCATAGATGATCGCTTCGAGGACGCGCCGCTCCATCCCCGGGACATTACCGGACAGCGGCATACCCGAAATTGCAAAAGGCGCGCCGCACATCGCCCTCCCGGATTCGCCCAATCTCCCGTCTAGCAGTTGCGCGGACGTTGGTGGAAGGAGTGAGCTGTATTCGGAGCGCTGGACTATGCCACAGGGGAATGCACAGCTGCGGCCACAGCCCATGACGAACGGAGCTCACATGACGACCCCGTTGGACCGAGCAGCACATCTGAACCTGGTGGCCCGGCTCAAATCCGCCTATCCGGAACTTCCGGATGCGCCCACGCCCGATCTCATCGACCACGAGCGATTTACCGCCTACCTCAAGACCCCGCACGACGTAGGCGGCGAGCCGGATGCCCCGCTCGAATTCGAGAACAAGCAGTATGAGATGTGGGAAGAGAACACCTACATCATGTGTGAGCTTCTCGGCTGGCGCGGAATCTGGCTATCCGAGGAGCGACGCCGCATGGGCAATGTCGACCTTGGGCGCGCGATCTATCTTGGACTCCCCTACTACACGCGCTGGCTGCTGGCTGTCGCCCGCGTCCTCGTCGAAAAACACCACATCGGTCTCAGCGAATTGGCCGAACGGATGGCCGAGGTCAAGGCTCGGTATGAAGGCGGCCTGCAGGGAAAGCCCTTGGAGGCCAGGCCGAAGTTCGAAGGTGACGCTGCCAAGGTCAAACGCAACCGTCACCACACCCACGCGGTCGGCAAAGGCGACCCGCAAGTGTATGCCGGACAGGCCGGCGAGTCGAAGTTCAAAGTCGGCGACAAGGTCGTCGTGCGGGAGCTTCCCGTGCTGTTCTATACCCGCACCCAGGAATACCTACGGGGCGCCAAAGGCGAGATCGCGGTTGTCTCATACGAAAGCCCCGCCGCCGAGGACGAGACCTGGGACGGGCCTGACCAAAAGCCCGAATGGTTCTACATCGTTCGCTTCAACCTCTCTGACCTATGGCACGGCTACACCGGGCCCGGCAACGACACGCTGCAGACCGAGCTCCCCGAGCGGTGGCTCGAAGCGGCGAGCTAGCCACGAGCTTTCGTTCACCGACTTGAAAGGACCTCACCATGACCGCTCACGATCACGATCGCACCGCCGCACCCATGGTGGATGAGATCACCGATTTCGAAGTTCTTGAGATCGCTCTTCGCGAATTGTGCATCGAGAAGGGCATTTTCACCGCGGAAGATCACCGCCGCTACACCGAGTTCGCAGAACACATCGGCCCGACTCCTGCCGCCCACCTGGTGGCCCGGGCTTGGCTGGACCCTGATTACCACCAGCTGGTCCGCACAGATCCGCTCGCTGCCAGTCGCGAAGTTGGCGTCGACTGGCTGCACCCCACGGGTTTCGGGACGCCGAGCGATTTCACCGCGTTTCGCGTGCTCGAAGACACGCCTACTTTGCACCACGTGATCGTCTGCACCCTGTGTTCCTGCTACCCGCGTCCGATTCTGGGTAATTCGCCTGAGTGGTACCGGACGCCCAACTTCCGCCGTCGCATCGTGCGCTGGCCGCGCCAAGTGCTCGCCGAGTTCGGCCTCTATCTGTCAGAGGATGTCGAGATCCGGGTGGAGGACTCCAATCAGAAGCACCGGTTCATGGTGATGCCCGTGCGCCCCGAAGGAACCGAGGGCTGGACCGAGGACCAGCTGGTCGAGATCATCACGCGCGATTGTCTGATCGGTGTCGCGTTGCCCAAGGTGGGCGTGACGACCAACGTGATCACCGAGACCCGCCCGGCTATTCGTCCCGCGAACCGATCTACTCACGAGTGCAATCGGTGAGCACTTCAGAAAGATCTCCCTCGCTCGAGGGCTCCCCTATCGCAGCCGTTGGCGAAAATCGTTGAACGGAAACAGGTCTGGAGCCGCATGGCGGCCAAGTATGGGGTGGACAACCCGGTGCCTCCGTGGGAGACCAGCCTTGACGGCATGTGTGATGCACTTGACCAAAGCGCTTGTGGCCCGGAGGTACTCGACTTTGTCGACCGGCGCAACGAAGAAGACGAGCTGTCGGCAACGGTCTACTCCGAGCTGCCCTACCCGGAGAACCGGCTGGTTGCGCTGGCGCACTCGCTGGTGCTGCGCGGCGTCATCGACGAGGCCGAGCTGGAGCAGCGGCTGGCGGCGGTTCGGGCCAGGCTGGAATCCTGAGCTAAATCCTTAGCTAACTGCCGACTCCGAGGCTATTCCGCTCTATGCTTGGCAGCGACCAAGCTCACACCTCTTTCGCCGCCGCTTTTTAGTCGTTCCGCACCAGGTGCGCTATGCTGGCAGCAACGTTGGCCTCCAACCAGATGCCAACACCGTCGTGGAACGCTTCTTCATCCCACTGGTGCACACCCGAACTTCGGGCTCAGCCACCACGTTCAGATGATCCGTGCATCCCGCACTAGCTTGTCTCGCGGCGATCGATTTTGCCCTCCGGCAATCTCGCCATTTCGTGCTGATGGCCGCGCGACGACCTTGTCGCCGACTCGGCACCACCGATGCCTGAAAGGCACCGAAAAGTGACTACCGACAAAACCTTTGCCGACCTCGGCGTGCGCAGACCAATCGTCAGTGCGCTCGCGGCGCGCGGCATCACACATCCATTCCCGATTCAGGTCGAGACGCTTCCAGATACGCTCGCCGGCCGAGACGTACTCGGACGCGGCAAGACAGGGAGCGGAAAGACGCTTGCATTCGCGATTCCACTGATCAGCCGGCTCGCCGAACGCAACCGGCGCCCGTCGCGGCCATCGGGCCTGGTGCTCGCACCCACCCGTGAGCTGGCGACTCAGATCAGCTGCGGCGCTCGAGCCGTTGGCAGCCGCCTACGACATGCGGGTCAGCACAATATTCGGAGGCGTATCGCAAAGCCGTCAGGTGACGTCTCTGAAATCCGGCGTCGACATCGTGGTGGCCTGCCCGGGCCGGCTCGAGGATCTGATGAAACAGCGTCTGATCAGCCTCGACGCGGTCGAAATCACCGTGATCGACGAAGCTGATCACATGGCCGATCTGGGTTTTCTGCCAGGCGTGACCCGGATATTGGCGGCGACCCCGGCCGGTGGCCAGCGGCTGCTGTTTTCGGCGACCCTGGACAACGGCGTCGACAAACTCGTCAATCGGTTCCTGCGAAACGAGGTGCTGCACTCCGTCGATGAGGTCAACTCGCCGGTGTCCGAGATGACCCATCATGTATTCCACGTCGCCAGTGCGGAGGCCAAAAAGGAATTGGTGCACCGGCTCGCTTCTGGAACTGGGCGCCGAATTCTGTTCCTGCGCACCAAACACCAAGCACGCAAGCTCGCCAAACAGCTCAACGAATCTGGAGTCCGGTCAGTTGACTTGCACGGCAACCTGTCTCAGCCCGCGCGCGATCGCAACCTGGCCGCTTTTGCCGAGGGTAGCGCCCGGGTATTGGTGGCCACCGATATCGCCGCGCGCGGCGTGCACGTCGACGAGGTCGAACTTGTGGTGCACATCGACCCGCCCAGTGAGCACAAGTCTTATCTGCACCGTTCGGGACGCACGGCGCGGGCAGGAAGCTCGGGTGACGTCGTCACCGTGGTGCTACCCGAACAGCGCGAGCAAACCCAGATATTGATGCGCAGGGCGGGCATCAAGGTCACTCCGACGCAAGTGACCGCCGCCTCGGCCGCGGTGCACGCGCTGGTGGGTGAGCTCGCCCCCTATCAGGCTCCCGCCATCGCCGACGTCCGGTCGCACCCTCATCAGCCTCGTCGATCGGGGACAGGCAACCGACAGCGCCGACGGAGCAGCCCCCGATCAGCGATGACCGATCCCGCCCGCATCGAATCAGGGTCCTCACGCCGCAGCCCGACGACTGCGCGGCAAGTCGGACATCGCCGCCGCTCCGGTCGCCCACAAGGAGCCACTGGGTAGCCGCCCACGCACCGGTGAGCCGCCAACGTCGTCCTGGAACTGTCATGCTCGCGCCAGCAGCCAGGCATACCCCTGGCCTTCGCCGGCGGCAACCAGGTCGAGTTCGGCGAACGCGGCGGGTAGCTCGCCGGGCGCTGCGCGAAAGGGACCCGGCGTGGCGTCGACTTCGCTGAGCGCGGCGATGGCCAGCAGTCCGCCCGGTGCCAGGCGCTCGACGATCGCTTGGTCGAGGCGGCGGTCGCGGAACTTGTGGCAAAGGATGACGTCGACGGATAGCCCCGCCGGCAGGCCGTCATCGAAATCGACGACGTCAAAGCGGCAGCGATCGCCGACCCCACTGCGCTGGGCCAGATCCCGCGCTTGGTCAACTGCCACCGGTGAGATGTCCAACCCCAAGACCTCCAGACCCCGCAAAGCCAGCCAAACCGCGCCAAGTCCTTGCCCGCACGCGAGATCGAGAGCCCTTCCCGCGGTGGGAAATACGTCTGCACAGCGCGCCAGAACGTTCGGCGGCGCAACCGCACTCCCCGGCGGCGGTCCCTGAGTCGCGTACCGCTCGTCCCAGCGACGCCGGTCCGCCTCGGCCATAGGCGTCACTGTAGAACCAATTCCGGTCTATGACACCGTGCCAGCCAATCGGCAATTGTTCTAGACAGCTGTCCGTAATTGGATGTCCGCGCATCGCGTCGCGCGCCCCGGGGGCAAGCCAAAGCGAAGGCAGGACAGAGCCGGACAGACGTGCAAACGCGCCGTGAAGCGGCGTTTCGGCGTGAAGTTGTTGGGCGAATATCCCGTTCCTACACTGGACTGGTGTCCAAAGATGCAGCTCCCCCGGTCGTTCCCAGCAGATCCGCCGGCACGGGCGCAGCTCGCCGGTCGGACCGTCGGCCGGGGCAGACGATTCGCAAAGTTCTCGATGCCGGGTTGGAGGAGTTGCGCGAATCGTCGTACGCCAACCTGACGATGCGCGCGGTTGCGACTCGCGCCGGGGTGTCGCCGGCCAGCGCCTACACCTACTTTCCGTCGAAAAGCGCGCTGGTGGCGGCGGTGTACCTGCGCTTTCTGCGTGACCTGCCGCTGCATACCGACGTCAATGACACGACGAAGACCCGGGTCAGCGCAACACTGCGGGATATGGCTGTAGTCGTCGCCGATGAACCCGAGCTGACCGCCGCGTGCGGCGCGGCGTTGATGGCCGACGATCCGGCGGTCAAGCCACTTCGGGAACAGATCGGCGAGGAGGTGTCCAGGCGGATCGGGGCTGCGTTAGGTCCGGGTTGGCCCCGCGCGGTGAAGTCCACGCTGCAGATGACGTTCGCCGGTGCGCTTATGACCGCCCGGTTCGTCAGCTTCCAAGAAATTGCCGGACAACTCGACGCGGCCGTCGACCTCATTCTGGGGGCAAAGCCCTTGGGTGCAGCAGAAATCCGCTAACTGACTGCACCTATTCGAAGAAGCGCGGCCATCGCACTAACTCGTTTGACAAGAGCCACTTCGGGCGACCGGCCGCCGATGACTATCGAGTCGCCTCGGCAGCCCCGCACCGCGCGCGGCAGGGTTTGTCGGCAACGAATGCCTGCTGTTAGACGCTATTATCCAGCTGTGGGGATCACCGACTACGGGTCTGCCGTTCGTTAAGCATGCGCAGCCATGGTTGGGCAGGGAACACGCCCGCCTCCGACGAGGAGGCGATCGGGCGGATCTTGGATGCCGCCGACAAGATCATCGACGAACGTGGCTCCGCGATGCGTATCGCCGACGTAGCACGTGCTCTGGGGGTGACACGACAGACTGTCTATCGGTACTTCCCCGGAACGCAGGCGTTGCTGGTGGCATCCGCGATGCGATCGGCTGACGGCTTCCTTGATCGAATGGCGGCCCATCTCAAAGGTGTAACCGACCCGGTCGTGGCGATGACCGAAGGAATCGCATTCGCTATCGAAGAGCTGGCCTCGGACAACCAGGTTGAGTTCGTGCTCAATCAGCGCCACCGCGGCGGTCAGAAGGTCTCCATCATCTCGGATACCGCCCTGGCGTTCGGGCGGTCGATGCTGCATCGCTACGATATCGATTGGGAGCATTACGGTTTCGACGAAGCAGGCCTGGACGAACTGAACGAGTTCTGCCTGCGGGTGCTGCACTCTTTCCTCGCCGACCCGGGACGGCCGCCTCGCAGCGGTGCCGATCTCCGGCGCTATCTCACCCGCTGGATTGGACCCGCGATCGCCCACCCTCAGATGGTCCGCGCGATGGACACGCTTCGGGGCCCTGAGCCGCCCCGAACACGCCGGCGCCCTTCAAAAGCATCCTGATACGCCATTAGCGAGAAGCTTCCGATAGCGGTCTCGATGGGAGCCGGGCGCAATCGGCTGCGCAGCTGTTCGCCGGAGCGGTGTCATCAGCCGGCGACCACACATGTTCACCATCCTGTACGCGGTGCCCGAGCTGGCGAGCGTGAATCGCTGCCATCACGACCGGTGGTTGATCCGTTGCCCGAGTTCGGCGATCCTCAACGAGCTGATATTGACGACGACCGATAAAGGAGCAGACGTGGTGGGGATGGGACAAATCGCGCTCAACAGTGCGCCTATTTTTGGTGGCGCAATGCTCGCCATCGCTGCCGGGCAGTTCAAAGGTCCCGACTATCGAGGGCTGATCCGACAGGACATGGATTTGCTGGACCGGCTCCCGCCGGAGGCCACCAACAGACGCGCCAATCTGCAGCGCACCATCGACGCCCGCATCGATGACCTCGTCGACGCCACCGACAGGAGTCGGGCTTTGCGCAAGGCCGCACTGTCTTATCAGGGCAATTGGCGAGATATGGTGCTGCTGCTCTGTGTGCTGTTGTTCACCATCATCTGGTGGGACGTCAATCACAGCAGGAGCAATTGGCTGCCGATGTTCATCTTGCTGATCATCCTGTCGGTGGTCACCGCTGCCTATGCTTTCCGCGGCGCGCTGCGCGCCGGCAGTTCGTTCGTCCACAAGCAGCGACGTGCTACGCGGCGGCATCCACTTCCTGGTGGCGACGTACGACAATAGTTCGAGACTGGGTCACATCGGGTGCGGCCTTTACCTCGACGAATTCGGGCAGCGATGGCTGCGGCGCGCTGCCCAACCAAGGGCGAGCGGCTGCGCGTCGGTCGTCGACGAACGCATAACGCGCGCCCGCTGTCGCGGTGTGACAAAATCCAGATGTGAAGGCCCAACCCGTCGCTAGTCTGATTTGTGCTGCGGCGGCGCCGCTTTGGGCGCTACCGATCGTGCCCGTCCCGTCTGCGTCCGCCGAGCCATGCCCCGACGTCGAGGTGGTGTTCGCCCGAGGCACCACCGAGCCCCCCGGCGTGGGCCATGTCGGCCAGAATTTCGTCGACACCCTGCGCTCGCATGTCGGCACAAAGTCACTCGGTGTGTATCCGGTCAACTATCCGGCGACCACGGACTTTCCCACAGCCATCGATGGCATCACCGACGCCGGCACGCACGTCGAGCACATGGCCGCGGCTTGCCCCAAAACCAGGCTGGTGCTGGGCGGTTACTCTCAGGGCGCAGCCGTGATGGGTTTCGTCACCGAAAGTGCGGTGCCGGATGGGGCGCACCTCGTCCAGGCGCTCCAGCCGATGCCGACTGAGGTTTCCAGCCACGTAGCGGCAGTAGCACTCTTCGGAAAGCCGTCGAGCCAGTTCATGAGAGCATCATCAACGAGCCGCAGGTGGCGATCGGCCCGATTTCGCTGCCAGTCGCCTGACGCCTAGCGCCTGAGTGACCGGCCCGGGCGAGGCCCGCGGACCAGTAAAGCTGACGGCGGTCAGTTCTTTCGGCGTATCGGTGACCCCTCGACGGAGCCTTCAATGATCGATGCGGTTGGGTAGAAGTATCCAGGCGACGCATTCCGCGATTGACCATTCCGCAATTGACACTGAGGAGGCCAAGTGGCTGTTTACGGACATCCTGCGCCGGCCGAGGACGTCGGAAGTGTGGCCTTTGATGTCGCTGATCGATTGGCGATCATCAACTTATTCGGCGCCTACGCCTACACCTACGACGGAAACCGGCTAGACGAGTTTCGTGCGCTGTTCACCGAATCGCCTCAGCTTGTGTTGCTGCACGAAGGCAAAACGCTATCGGGAGACATCGACACGGTCATGAGACTGCTCGCAGCCAGGAAAGAAGCCTTCAAGGCCCAGAACAACCAACGCCGGCACGCGCTGAACTCGTTCTGGTTTACCAGCCAAAGCGCCAGCGAAGCGACCGGACACTGCTACGTCCAGGTTTTCGCCATTAAGGACGGCGGCGCACCCACTCCCGATCTGACTGGCTGTTACGACTTCACCGCGGCCAAGCAACAGGGCGCGTGGCGGTTCAGCCGGTGGGTGGTAGCCATCGATCAGACGCAACCGGGCAATGCCGAGTGAAACGCTCCGCTTACGATTATGTTCAAAAGCGTTGTACCGCCTCGTCATCGACATCGGGTCAGAAGCGGGGTCCGGTTCCGGTCTCGAGGACTTCAAGGGCCGCATCGATGTTGGGAATGATGGTCGGACCGTAACTGCTCACCACCTGCCCGAGCGCGCGGGCGATATGCGGGCCGACAGTGCCTGCAGCGAGGACTTCCTCGGCCAAGACGATGCCGTTGACCAGGTGGGCGGCGCTCAGGCGGCCGTCGACGGTCACTTCATACCGCCAGTCGCCGATCTGGATCCGTTCCGGCTGCGACCGGAAAAAGCCCCGCCGCGCCGGGACGAGGATCACTCCCGGAACACCGCAAAACACCCTGAGCACCAGCCCGACTCCCCCGGGACCTGCCAAGGCCGCCCCGATGACCCGACTGACCCGGTCGTGATCGAAGCCTGTCACTAATCACTCATTGGCAGGACGAACGACGGTGTCAGCGTTTGTGCCTCGCCGGTGCGACGCACGGCTGTTCCCGCCACGTAAAACTCGACCGTGTGGTGTCCCCACGCATAGTTCGAGATGGCGAAATGCACACCGACGACGCCGTTTCCGCCGTCGCGCTCGGCTTCACTCTGCATGCGTGACATCGCCAGCTCCCGGGCCTGGTAGCTGCCCTGCGTCCACTGCGGCATCTCGGCGTTGCGTCCCACCTGACTGAGTGTCCGCAGGAATCCTTGTACCGCAACGTGAAACACGCAGTTGCCCATCACGAAGGCGACCGGGGTGTACCCGGATCGCAGTAGAGTCGTCAGATCCTGGCCGGACAGGTGGCTGGTGAACGCTTGGCCGTTGGGGCGCCGATACGCCCCCGGCTTCTCGGTGTATCGCACCGCGGTGCCGACCGCGATGAACTCGAGGTGCTCGCCCTCACCCTGATGACGCCATTCGAGACGCACGCCGACCACTCCGTCCGCGCCCAACGAATCGGCCTCGGCCTGCATCCGCGACATCGCATTCCAGCGGGCACGGTAAGTCGCGTCGGTAAGCACGGGCAGCTCCGACTGTTGTTTGATTCCGGTGAACTGGTAGCCCACGTGATAGACCGAAACGCCCATCACAAGTTCGATCGGTTCAAATCCGGCCCCATGCAGCAAGGCGAATTCATTGATCGACAGGTCGGACGTGAATACCTTGCCAGCGTGCGACAACCGTTCGCTGGCAACTGGGTCGAGCGGACTCGGTTGCATCGTCAAAACACCCTCCTGCGGTTCCCGGATAGCGTAGGCCGCAGGACCGCCGCCCACACGCATAACATACGACTTCAAGGCAGACCGACAAGCGGTTACCGGTGGCTGACGATGGCAGAGGGAGACTAAGTCGCTGTTGCGGCGCCGATCATCTTATGCAGTTCCTCGACCGACCACGGTCCGGCGTGATGGTGGTCTCGGTAGCCCAACACACGCGGTGCTGGCCGATCGAAGGTACCGACGAATCCCCCTGCGGCAACGAAGATCTGGCCCGTCACGTCACGCGCCAAGTCGCTCGCGAGATAGGCGTAGACAGGGGCCACAAACGCGGCCGGAGCAGTATCCAGTGAAGCCCGCATGGTCAACTCGTCGAGCAACCCGCGGCGGTGAAGGTCCTCGATATGTTTTTCGTACTCGACGCCAGTGGAGAGCCGTGTCCTGGCGCCGGGACACACGACGTTGGCCCGCACCCCATAGGCTTTCAGTTCGGCGGCGATGGCCATAGTCAGGCCGTTGACGGCGCCTTTGCCCGCGGGGTAACCAGTGCCGCCGTAGTCGCCCAGAAACGCCACCGAGCTGGTGTTGATGATGGCCCCGTACCCCTGCGGGGCCATCACACGAGCTGCGGCACGGCAAGTGTGGAAAGCCGTGCCCAGGTGGGCACTCATCAGGCGGCCAAATTCTTCCGGCGAGATGGTCAGGATCGAGGAGGCGGGAGGCTCGGCGATCCCGGCGCAATTGACCAAGGTGTCTACCCGCCCGAACGTGCTCACGCATTCATCGATGAGCCCGCGGGCAATGCGCTCATCGTCCGCAGGTCCGACCACCGCGGTGGCGCGCCCTCCCGCCGCCGTGATTGCGGCGACGGTCTCCTGCACGGCATCAACATCACGGCCATTGACGACCACGCCGGCGCCGAGGCCGCAGAGCAGTTCGGCGACTGCGCGTCCGATTCCACGGCTGCCGCCGGCCACCACCGCGCTGCGCCCGGCGAGCAGACTCTGGCTGCCGATCATCGACACACACGCTGCAATACGTTGCGCCCGCAGCATTTTCGACGGTGGTCAGAAGCCTGCCAGTCGATGTGGGTCACAAACATTAGCCGAACAGTACCCAGCTGACACAGAAATGAGAACCGTAGTCCACCATTCCCGGCGGCGAAGCCGTCAGCGTGCATGAGCAACCTTCACCAACTCGGTGTCTGCCGAGCTGGTACCTCCCTTCCTGCTGGTGAGCACGACTTTGTCAGTGTTGAAGACAATGATTTCCGTGCGGCAGCAATCACCACGGCGCCCACGGCGAACTCGCCCCACCTGCGATGCCCGGCATGAACGCGACAGAAACCAAGACTGGCGCCGCAGGCCGCGGCGGAATTAGCGGCCAATAGCCCAGCCGTTGCGGCGTTGATGGTTTGCCGGGGTGCCAACCAGGTTGGACCGCGGGACGGCTAGGGCGGCTTCCGGGGCGACTGCACGTAAGCGATCGCGGGTTCGTGCGATCGGGGGTATAGTCACTACTGAAGTCCGTTCTGGACATGTCGCCGTTTAGCTCAAAGCGGCCAGTCAGCCGCACGGCTGCTGGGCTTGGTATGGCTCCGGCGATAAATCCCCGGAGTCACCTCCCTTTCGTGGCACGTGCGCGTTGGATAACCGACCCGTCCTTGCGGATACGGGTGCAGTGGAGGCCACTGTGCACATACGTGCGATGTCTCGCTGCACACGACTCAGAGGAAGTGCGCCAGCAATGCAAACCCCTTCGTGCGCTCATGTTTACAGAATGTGTCGGGTCTACCGGCGGCGCTCCCGCCGATGACCGACGTAATCGCTCCGACCCGTCCTACTCGATCTGCCAGCGCCCAAACCGACGATTCCTACGACGACGTTGTTGAGATGTTCGCTGTGCTGCGCCAGATGCCAGCTGAATCCCACGAGTACAGCCGGCAACGCGAACGTATCGTGGCCCGTTGCCTGCCTCTGGCGGACCATGTGGCCAGCCATTTCGCACGCCGCGGCGAAGGTATCGACGACCTGATTCAAGTGGCACGGCTGGGGCTGATGAACGCCATCAACCGATTCGACCCCGACAAGGGCCCCAGCTTCATCGGGTTTGCGGTTCCCACCATGATGGGCGAGGTCCGGCGTTACTTTCGCGACTACAGCTGGGCCATGCGTGTACCGCGGCGGTTGCGTGAGTTACACGTCCAAATCAGCAGGACTACTTCGGACCTTGCTCAGAAGCTGGGGCGTGCGCCCACCGCCGGCGAGCTGTCTCAGGTGCTGGAAGTCCCCCATGAAGAGATCGTCGAATGCCTCGTCGCAGGCGATGCCTATCGGCTCGATTCCCTGGACGCACCCCGCGGCGCCGATAGCTCGGGCACGCCCCGATTGGTGGCTGACGCGGTCGGGAGCATCGATCCGCAAATAGAGCACATCACCAACCGGGAAGCGCTGCGTGTCCTGGTTGGCGCACTCCCCCGGCGCGAACGTGAGATTTTGCGCATGCGGTTCTTCGAATCGATGACTCAAAGCCAAATCGCCGAGCGCATCGGGGTGTCGCAGATGCAAGTCTCGCGCATCCTGGCGAACACCCTGCGCTGCCTGCGCGACCAACTGGAGTAGC
This sequence comes from uncultured Actinomycetota bacterium, assembly GCA_963784665.1. Taxonomy (GTDB): domain Bacteria; phylum Actinomycetota; class Actinomycetes; order Mycobacteriales; family Mycobacteriaceae; genus Mycobacterium. The sequence goes on along the minus strand of CAWASA010000003.1, from coordinate 130,203 downwards.
GCCTTCATCGCCACCAGGCACCTTCGCCGACACGCCCCAGCGAGCCGATGTACTGTGCGATGCGGTACGCAAGTGGGCTGCGTCGCCAGGGGGCCTGGAAGGGAGCTCGATGCGATGAGGGTTTCACAAACGGTGGTCGCGGGCGTCGCAGCGGCGACGGCGCTGACGGTGGCGGTCGCCGGCTGCGGCAGCAATCCGACGTCATCGACGTCGAAGTCGGGGTCTGCCACCTCAACCACGAGTTCCCACAGCTCAGCGCCGACTTCGTCGGCGCCGGCGCAGTCGAGCGACTACGCCCGGCTGTTGATCCAGGCGAGCGATATCGACGCGCCGATACCCTTCACGGCCAGCCCACCGACCAACACCCCGAATGGCCAACCGGGCGTCGCGACGACTTTCAAAGACGAAGACGGCAGCCACGTCATCAAAGACACGATCCAAGTCTTCGCGGATCCCGCCGCTGCTACGAACGCGTTGAACACAGCAAAGGGTCAACAGGGTGACGCCATCAAAGACCCCACAACGCAACCGGCCAACGTCGGCACTGGCGGAACGACGTTGTTGGGGAACTCACCGGACCGTAGCAAGGGCGTGACGATACTGCTGTTCACCGAAGGCAAGGCGTTCGTCACGCTGGAATTTGATGGCCCACCCGACACACTGGCGCCGCAGGACTTCGTCAACGATACCGCCCAAAAGCAGGATGCGGCCATCAAGAAGGGGCTCGGCGGCTGAGCTGGTGGGACATACCTGTTCGGTTGCACCTAACCTAGGTAACGCCGCAGTCGGCCGAATTGGCCGTCAGGAGCCGTGCACCGCGTAGTCGAATCGGCACCCTGGTGGTCAATGCCGATGTCAGTGCACCTCACCGCCTACTTGCCGAGGAGTTCCATGAACATCGTCAACGGGATGCCGGCCCATGCCCTACTGCTGCATTTCGTGTTAGTGCTCGTTCCGCTGACTGCCCTGCTGGAGATCGTCTGCGGCTTGTGGCCGGCGGCCCGGCGGGGCCAGCTGTTGTGGCTCACACTGATACTGGCCGCCGCCACAATGGTATTGACGCCCATCACCATAAATGCCGGGGAATGGCTGTACGACCTGAGGGCCAACGCCACCCCCATCTTGCGCGAACATGCCGCGCGGGGCAGCGTAATGATCTACTTCGCGGTCGCCCTCCTGGCGGTTGCGATTGTGCTCGTGGTGCTGCGCGTCGTCGAACGCCGATCAGACAAGCGCCGCCTGATCACCAACATCGTCGTGGCCATAATCGTGCTCGCCGTTGGAATCTCGTCAATGATCCAGATCTACCGCGTGGGTGATGCTGGTGCCCAATCGGTCTGGGGTGGCGAGATAGCGCACCTGAAAAAGTCCCACGGCGGTTAGCGATTGACGCTCGGGTACAACACTTTCGGGGCAGTGGGTTGCCGCTGCGGGCTTCGAAGTCAAAGTATCCGCCTTACACCACGCTCAATGCGACGCGCGCCCAGGCGTTGTTGCCGTATCCGCGCGGATTCCACAGGGACGCTGCTGATTCTGGCTGCAGGACACCGGTCTCGTCCCAGGCACGGGCGGTGATGCGTAAAGGTCCCGGTGTGACGTCGACGGTCAGCGACCATGGGCGCCACGACCATTTGCTGGGCGCCGGGTGTAAGTCGGCTTGCTGCCAGGTGAACCCGTCGTCGAGGGATACGTCGACTCGCTCAACGCTGCGGCCATCTCCGACGATCCCATAGCCGCGTATTGTCAGCCGGCCCGCCGGCACCTCGTCGTCGTCCACCGGGTCGAGGATGTCGCAATTGAGGGCCAGCGACGACAGCGCAATGCCCTCGCCCGCAGCGGCGGCGTCTGGGTCGGCGTCCGGAGGCAGAATGCGGTAGTCGTGGGCCTGAAAGTAGTTGTCCGACGGACAAGGTTGGACCGTGATACCGGTGACCCATTTGACGCTGCGAGCGCCGACGTATCCGGGCACCACCACCCGCACCGGGCCACCGTGGCCACGCGGAAGCGGTTCGGAATTCATCTGCCAGGCCAGCAGCACTTCTTGTGACATCGCCTTACTCAACGCGATCGAGCCGCCATAAGGCTGGACGGGCCGAGCCTCCTGGGAGACGTCCGTAGCTTGGAAGGCGACATGCAGCCCGTCCCGGAGATGCACAGCTGCGCCCGCGAGAACATCTGCCAGACGGACGCCGCGCCACTCCGCCGTCGAGATTGCCCCGTGGGCCCAGGGTTCTTTACCCGGTATCGGTCGCACGCGCAGCATCTCCGCGCGCCGATTGCCTGCGCACGCCAGGGTCGCCACCACGCTGTGCTGGTCGAAGTCCCTGGTCAGCTGGTCGTACGTCAGGGTGAGCGGCCTATCCACCCGCCCGTCGACTGTCAGCCGCCACCGCTGCGGCGCGATGTCGGGAATTGGGCCGTGATTGCGGGCATAGAACGCATCGATCGGGGTGATGCCGCCGCCGGCCAATACCGCGGGCGGCGGTTCGGCGTTGTACGGGAACTGCCCGCGCACGATCATGTCGCCGCGCTTGCCCCACACCTCCGCGGTCTGCGTCATGGCGATCATTGTCTCGGTTGAGTGGCGATATTAGCTATCGTTCGCCACTGATCAGGACGTTTGCGTCGATGCTGAGCCCTGTCAGGACATCCGCACAGCCGAACGAGCCCTCAAACATGCGGGACTTCGTTCCCTGACGTCGAGCCGCGATCAAAGGGTCAGATACCGCATGAGATCCAAGTATGTGGATCGATGTCATTTGCCAGACGGAGGTCTAGCACTGAGCACTTCACCACGCGGTCGGCGTAAGCAGAAACAGACGGAACCGGCGGGCGCCGGCGCGGTCTTGGGCGATTTGGTAGTTCGGCCAGTGCGCCAAAACCGTGGCCCATGCTTTGTCGCGTTCCTCTCCGGTGAGCAGCCGTACCTTCGCCATGAAGCGATGTCCGCGGGTGCGTACGGTGACCCGTTCTGTCGCTTTAAGATTCGCCGACCACGATGGGTGGCGCTCCCGGCCCCAGTTGGAGCCAACCACCAACAGCCCGTTCTCGGCGGGTACGTACTGCACCGTCGCCGTGCGGGCAAGACCCGTTTTGCGGCCCGAGGTAGTGATCTGCACGTTGGGCAGGCCGGTAAGGTCCAGAACACCGACCCGCCCACCACTTAGGAAGCGGAGCAGCGACTCGAGACCTTCGGCGGCCGGCCGCCCGTTCAGGACCAGCCAGCGGTAGGCCGTCGGGTTGCGACCCACCCGCTGCAGCGGATTCACGCGTTCACTTTATTCGTTGCTAATCGGCTTGGTACGGCGGGAACCGCCAACAGTGCACGCGCAGCGAGCACTCGGAATGCCATGCCATGCTGCCGACGAGCGTTCGGGGCGATGAAATGATGTCAGCCAGCCAGGATTTCGAACAGCTGATGACTCCGCCGTCGCAGCGACATGCACCTGCAGAAGAAGATGGCCACCTTGCAATATGCAGGCGGCCATCTTTGTTACTTACTGCGAACTCCCGTGACCTTAGGTGCAGGGTATCCCGTGTGGGCCCCCAACCCAGTGACCAGGCGGCGAGTGCCACGGGCAGACCTGTTTAATTTGTCCGGGCGGTACCGGGTGCCAATCACCCGAATGATCCACACGCGGCACCCATGGCACGCCTGGCCCCGGGTCGGCCTGGGCCACAGCCGCACCGAATCCCAGCATGGCGGCGCTCAACACTCCGGCGATTGTGGCTGTCCCTGCAGCCTTCTTCACATTCATCTTTTGGCCTCCTATCGGCTCGTCGCCGCTCGCTCACGCTGAGCGGCACCGCGTCGATACGCGGATTCACCGATCTCACGACCTATAGTCGTTGCCGTATACCCGCCTGTCGCGGAATTCAAACAGCGGTTGCACCGTTCTATGCGCCCCGGCAGTGACTAATTGCCGCTGTGCTTGCCGGACAAAAGAATAGGCAGCGCCATGCGGGCTTCAGCAGGTGATCGGCGCGTTTACCAAGACGATCGGAATCCGTCAGACCGAACACCGCGCGGAGGAGAAACCGCCGTGACGGAACACAATTCTTCAGCCATCGGCGGTGCCGACATGTAACTTGCCAGCCCGAGTAGACCGCGTGTGACTGGCGCTCAGCCGGCGATCTAGCAGCCGGCTTGCACGTCCAGTCACCAGTCGGCGCTGGCATCCAGTCCATCAAATAAATCGTTTGATTTAACGCGACGGGCGGTGTTCACTGAGGCGATGGCCGCCGAGCGGATCGCTCGCTCCGACAGGTCGACGGGCACCCGCTATTACTGGGACACCCTCATGTGCGCCTAGTTTATGGTTGATGGTCTCGGCCTCAATCAGATCGACGAAATCGGAATCGACAAAGTGATGTGGTTATCGGATTATCCGCACAACGAAAGCACATTCGGGTATTCCGAAAGGTCGCTGGCCGCAGTGGTCGACGCCGTCGGCCCCGAGGCAGCCGCCCGCGTCGTCAGCGGCAACATCAGAACCTTTCTGGGCATGTAGCGTGACCGGCTCACTGACTCCCCGCGGCGCGGCGGCGTTTATCACGGACATTCCCGACGAACCGGATCGGGCGCGAATGCGTGCCGAGACCGGCGCACGGCTTCGGACGGCGATGGCTGACCATGGCGTCGACGCGCTGATCCTGTTGATGAATGGCTATGTCGGGTATGCGACGGGTGCCAGCTGGCCGTTGCTGGACGCGGGTCTCTCACACGTCGAGCGCCCGGTTGCGGTGGTGTTGGCCGACGACGAACATCCGCATCTGTTCATGCCGTTTCGGGGCGGAGCGTCGGCAGGTTCACCGTTGCCCGACGATCATTTACACGGGCCGGTCTATCTTGAATTCGATCAGGGCGTCCGGGATTTCGCTCGCGTGCTGACCGATTTGATCCCGCAGGGCGCGACCATGGCCGTCGATGAGTTGACCGGCGCGATGCGGCGGTCGGCGGCCACGCTGTTCGGATCCGAAGCGCCGTCGGATGCGGCGATCGTTGTCAGCGCGGCGCAATTGGTCAAGACACGCGACGAGATTTCCTGCCTTCGCCGGGCCTGCCGCATCACCGAACAGGCCATGGCGGACGTGCAGAAGGCGTTGGCGCCGGGGGTACGGCAGATCGATCTTTCGGCCGCGCTCGTGCGGCGCGCTTTTGAGCTGGGCGCGACCGCCAACATGCTGGAAGCCATCTGGCAGGTGATGCCCAGCTCCCGGGAGACCGGCGTGTGGACGACCCATGGTGATCTCGCGCTGCCGCTGCTGCCCACCGAACGTGAACTGGCCGCGGGCGATGTGTTGTGGACCGACATCAGCTTCAGCTACGCCGGGTACTGCTCGGACTTCGGTCGCACTTGGCTGGTCGGCGAGCAGCCGACGCCGCGGCAGCAGGACCAATTTCGACAGTGGCGGGCCATCTTGGACGCCGTGCTCGCGGTGACCAAAGCCGGTGCTACGTCTGGTGATCTCGCGCGGGCGGCGATCGCCGCCAACGGGGGCCGTCGCCCTTGGTTGCCCCACTTTTATCTCGGGCATGGCATTGGTACCTATCCCGCCGAGGCCCCCATGATCGGAACAGATCTCGGTGAGGAATTCGATGACAACTTCGTGTTCTTGCCCGGCATGGTCCTGGTCCTCGAACCGGTGGTGTGGGAGGACGGCACCGGTGGCTATCGCAGTGAGGAGATCATAGTGATCACCGAAGACGGCTTCACGCCGATCACCGACTACCCCTATTCGCCCTATGGCGACTGAGGTTGCGCCCGATGCCCTGCAGTTACGGACGGTGCGTCGCGAACGGGCGCTAGCGCAAATGCACGCGCACGACCTCGACATCCTGGCGCTTGGCCGCCAAGCCAATATTCGTTACGTGACCGGAGCCCCGCAGCTGTGGATAGCCGGGACGCGCCCGTTCGGCCCGATGTGCGTCGTGGTGCGTGCCACCGGGGACATTTACCTCAACAGCACCGACGATGAGGGTGTCCCTGACGAGATCGGCCATGATCACCTCTACGGACTGGCCTGGAATCCCATGACCCTCATCGAGGTGCTCAAGAACATCGACGGTGCCGCGACGGCGCGCCGGGTCGGAACCGACGCCATCACACCCACTTTCGCCACACTGCTGCCCGAGGCTTTTCCCAATGCCGAACTCGTCGATGGCGAGCTGGCTATGCGCGAGGCGCGCCGCATCAAAACAACCGAGGAAATCGCGGCGATGGGCCCGGCCCTTCGTATCGCCGAAGGCGGGCTTGCGGCTGGTGTTGCCGAATTACGACCGGGGGTGTCCGAGCAGACGTTGGCGGGCGCCGTGCTGCAGGCCATGGCCGCGGGTGGGGTCAGTACGCCGGCCACCCAGGACGCCGCATGGGTGACCTCCCGGGAGCACCCCTGGCAACGTGCTCGTGCTACCGCCGAGGTGCGGTCGGGTGACCTTGTCGCATTCGCCGCCGGTGCAGTCGCAGACGGCTATGTCGGCGAAGTGGGACGGACATGGCCGGCAGGCGATGCAACTAACGGTTCGACCCGCAAGCTATTCGGGCGCTCTAATGCTTTGTACGACAAAATGATCGCTGCTTGCCGTCCCGGCGCGCAGACCCGTGAGCTGCTCGCGGCGTACGAAGAGGTCGGCGAGCCGCTGCCGCCCATGCCGGTTGCGCACGGCTTGGGGTTGGGTTTCGACCCGCCCGTAGTATCCGAATCGCTCTCGGCCGCCGACGAAAACGACCGCCTCGACGCCGGGATGGTGCTGGCGATCACCGGCTATGTCTGGCAAGAGGGCGTCGGCGCGGTAGCTCGCCGCGACACCGTCCATATCACCGGAGACGGCGTTGATGTCCTGACCACCAGCCCGTCTTGGCATGACCCGGCACTGACCTGATATGGGGAGCAGTTTGTCAAGTGGGCAGGGTGAAGCGGCGGCCGCGACCGTCGTCGTGGCCGCCGCTTCGTTGACCGGATGAGTCCTCGGAGACGTCGAGCGTGTCGTATCGACGCGTGTCAAGTCTGATATGCGCGGGTTGGTTACCGCAGGACGGGACTTTCGAGTCGGAGTGGGGCCGCTTGTCTAAAGGACGAGCGTCATCAGTTGTCTAGCAACGTGATTGCTCATAGGTCAGACGCGGGTCACTCCCAGACGCTTGCACGTCATCACGCGAGGTGATCTCATCCGGACAGTTGTGGGGTGTTAGTCGTCGAGAACCGCCAACGACCAGCACCAGCCGGCGAGTTCGCGGGCGATCGCCGCGTTGGCCACGACGGGGCGTTTCTTGCGTTCATCGAAACCGGCCCAGCGGGCATGCAGACGCCGGTTGGCTGCCTCACCGCGCGCCCGGGCCGCCGGGGACGCCGTCTCCCAGCGCCGCCGCAACTCACGCCCCGGCCGATACCGTGCTCGGTGATGCCAGGCTGCTTCGACCAGCAGGCGGCGGGCGTGGCCGTTGCCGGTCTTGGTGACCCCGCCTTGGGATCGCGTCGAGCCCGAGGAGTTCTCGGTAGGCACCAACCCGAGGTAGGCGCCGATCGAGCGCCCGCTCAGGCGTTGCCAGTCTCCGATTTCGACGGCCAACCCGAACGCGGTCAGGGTGGAGACCCCGCGCAGACACCCCAGTCGGGTCACTACCGGAGTGAACACCGAGTCGGCGGCCATCTCAACGATGGCTTTATCGAGGCGATCACGGCGGTCCACGGCCGACACCATGGCATCGAACGCCGCGTCGTCGCAGGCCGCCCACACGCCGCCAACTCGGCGAAGAACCCAGCGACCGGCACGACCACCGCGCCGTCACCATCAACAAGCCGATACGGCTCGAACAGCTCTCCGGTCGCCACCAGCGAACCCCGCCGCGGCACCACCAGCCCGGACAACTCCCGCGGCACATCCGCATCGCTGCTCACGAGCTGCGAACCTAGCCAGCCACGCCCGGCATCGCACGCACCCCCGCCGAGACAAGGCCGATAGTTCGGTCAACAGGTCGGTTTTGACCCGATCCCCCGACGGGCGCTGCAACTTCGAGGGCGCCGCCACCAAACACAGGATCCCGGCGGCGAGCAGCAGCCGCGCCAACCCGAACCCCGTCGGGCCGGCCTCATAGGTGACCGCCACCGGCCCCGGCAGACCACGAACCCATTCCAGGATCTCTTGGTGATTCGGGGACAACCGGCGCTCGAACACCTCGCCGGTCTCACCATCCAGGCCACACCCGACGACCGATCGTGCGTGCACATCCAACCCGACACTGATCCGAAAATTATGGTGAGTTGACCTCGTTGCGCACCAGGTGGTTTCAGGCCGCGGGAGTGAGCGTGACCGTGTAGCCGAGGGCTTCGAGTTGTCGAATGTGACTGCGCTTCTTGGCAGAAGAATCGACGTGTCGTTTGTAGTGATCGACGCCCAGATCCTGGTAGCGAGCGTCGGGATCTTTCAGCAGGTGCCAGATGATCACCAGGATGGAGCGCCCGACGGCGACCACTGCCCGGGGTTGACCGCGACGTCTGGCGATACGCCGATACCGCGCTGCCAAGAACGTGTTCGTTTTGCTGGTGCCCACAGCCGCCTCGCCCAAGACGCGCGCCAGATACGGGCTGCCGTGCCCCGACGACGCGCTGCGTTTGGTCTTGCCCGCCGAGGCACTGATACCCGGGGCGAACTTTGCCCACGAGCACAGATGCCCGGCGGTCGGAAACCGCGACATATCAACGCCGATCTCGGCGATGATCGCGGCCGCGGCGACCGGCCCGATGCCGGGGATCTCATCGAGACGAGCCGCCGCATCAGCGAACGGGGCCAGTTGCGTCTCGATCTGGACATCGACAGCGGCGATGTCGCCGTCGAGTGCCTCGATCCGCGACAACATCCGCGAGAGCAAAAACCCATGATGCTCGGCGAAATGCCCGTCGAAGGCCTGCTCGAGCCGATCGATCTTGCCGCGCATCCGCGCTCGTGCCAGTTGGGCCAGCACCTTCGGATCGCGCTCACCGGCCACCAGCGCGGCCAGCATCGCCCGCCCGGACACCCCGAAGATGTCAGAGGCCACCACCGACAGTTTGATGCACGCATCCTCCAGAAGCTTCTCGACCCGGTTCTTCTCCGCAGTGCGCGCGGCCACCAGATCGGTGCGATAGCGGGTCAGATCCCGCAACCGCCGGATCGGCCAGGGCGGCACGAAACTGCGCCGCAACATCTGGCGCTCAGCGACCTTGCACAACCACACCGCGTCCAGCACATCGGTCTTCGGTCGACCGGGCAGATGCTTGACGTCGCGGGCGTTGACCAGCCACGGGTCGAGCCCATGTGCCTCCAACAGGTAGAACACCGGCTTCCAGTACGATGACGTCGCCTCCATCACCACCCGCTCGATTCCCATCTCGACGAGGTGATTGGCCAGCTCGATGAGCGACTTCGACATCGTCGAATGCGTCGCCACCTCCTGCAACCGCCGTTTACCACCGGTCGGGGCCGGCACCCGTACGCAGCACACCAACTCTGCCTTTCCGATATCCAGGGCTGCCACCCTGGCAATGATCTGCTCCTCATCATGCGATTCGGCCAACATGAGCCGTCATCTCCTCACTGCCACTCACACCTGTTCATCTCCGGGCGTGGCCGCCTGCGGATGTCGCATCGGGACAACGATTCTGATCCTCGTGCTCGACCTAGCGGCAACAGTGAAGGGCCCAACGGCGACATCCGACGCCCGGCTCGATACACGGCCTCGCAGGACCACAGTGTTAGACGGCGTCGACAGGCGACCACCGCACAATTTTCATCGCCTAAGGGCGACCGACAGGTCAGAAAGGCTCGTACGATAATTCTTCACTGGGGCCTCCCACATCTTGTGGCTCTACCGGCCAGGACCACCCTGTCGGCAACCCACGCTCACATGTGAGCGAGGCCCCAGCCTGCTCATACCGTCTAACGGACACGGGCCTGTTCGTCCAGATGCCGGCTCCACATCTCGGTTTCCGCGCGTGCATGAAGAATTACCAGGTCTGCTCGGCCGCACGCACCAACATGTGATTGACCGCCACCCGGCGGTCCCGCGTCACCATGAACAGCACCGCGTCGGCGATATCCTCCGGCCGCAACTTGACCATGTCGCCCGTCTGGCGTTCGAAAGCCTCGCGCGACGGTGCAGCCAAATGACTGAAGATCTCGGTATCAACCGTTCCCGGACCCACCACGCCGACGCGAACCCGTTTACTGAGTACCTCTTGGCGGATCCCCTCACTGAACGCGTTCACACCGAACTTGGTCAGCGAATAGACAGCGGTATTTGGTCGGGCCACCCAACCGGCGGTGGAACTGATGGTTACCAGGTCGGCGACGCCGCGCGGTGAGTCGGCGGCAGCGTCGATCAGGTGCGGTAGCGCCGCGTGGGTGACGTTGAGGACCCCGCGCACATTAACGGCCACCAGGTCGTCCCAGTCCTGTAGTGGCTCTTGGGCTGCTGGGCCCATCCGGATCAGGCCGGCGTTGTTCACCACGGTGTCGAGGCGTCCCAGCTCTGCGACGATGCGCTGCACGGCTGCCGATACCTGCTCGGCGTCGGTGACGTCGGCGGGCACGAGCAGCGCTGTCCCGCCGGCAGATTCGATGTCGGTTTTCAGATCGGCCAGGCGATCGGCTCGACGTGCGAGGAGGGCCACCGCTGCGCCCTGTGCGGCAAGCGCTTTCGCCGTCGCGGCACCAATACCACTACTGGCACCGGTTACCAGGGCCGCGGTGTGTGCCAGTGTCGCCGTCATGTCCCGCCCGTCGGTCGTGATCCGGCCACCGCCGATGGCGAGCCGGCGTGCAGGGCCTCGCGAAGAACCTCGTGGAGAACATAGTCGGTGTCCTCGCCTAAGTCCGGTGCACCGCGCGCAATTCGCGCCTGCGCGCGCGCCATCCGCCACGAGGGTCCCAGTATCGGACGTTGGCCTTCGCGGTGGTCGGTGACGAAGCGATACAACCCGCGGTCCCACAGTCGTTGATCACCGATCACATCAATTGCAGTGGCGCTCTTGGTGGCCGGCACGCCCGCCGCCCGCAGCCGGTGGGCGAGGTGCTCGGCATCGTGGTTTTGGGTGAGTTGGGCGAGGTCGGCATCGAGCGCTTCGGCGTGACGCTGTCGCTCGTCCATCGTGGCGTAGCGGCGTTCTCGGGCCAGTGGCGCGGCACCCAGCACGTCGCACAACCGGCGCCATTCGGCGTCGTCGGCGACGGCCAGCGTAACCCAGGCACCGTCCGAGCACGGGTAGCAACCGTGCGGGCACATGTCGGGGTGGTGATTGCCGTTGGGCCCGAGGTGTTTTCCGGTCAGGGCTTGTTCGAGCAGGCAGTCGCCGATCATCGAAGAAAGGGTTTCCACGGCCGATACGTCGACGAATTGTCCTGCGCCGCTGATTTCGCGGTGCAGCAATGCCGCCACGGCAGCGTAGGCGGCGGCCGCGCCGACCGTGGAATCCCCGTAGCGCATGCTCGTCCCCAGCGGAGTCCCGCCGTGGTAGCCGACCAGCGACGCGAGGCCCGCCAGCGCGGCAAAGCATGGCGCATAGCCGGTTTGATGGCCCAGCGGGCCGTCGTTTCCCCACATCTTGATCGACACCGAGATGATGTCCGGCTTGATTTCCCGGAGCTGCTGGTACCCCAAACCCTGGCGCTCCATCGCGCCGGGGCGCAAGTTGTTGATGACGATGTCGCTGCGGGCGATCAGCTCGCGCAGCCGCGCCATGCCCTCGGCCGACTTGATATCGAGGTCCACGCTGAGGATCTCGGGGTTAATGCTCAAAAAGTACGGTGCGTGGTTGATGTCAGTGCCGCCGTAGGCGCGCATCTCCTCAGGGGCGCCCGCGGTTTCTACCTTGATGACTTCGGCGCCCAGCATCGCCAGCAGTTTGCCCGCATACGGGCCGGCCCATACTTTGGTGAGCTCGATGACGCGTACCCCGTCCAGCGGGCCATCACGCCGATCCCTGGGTGGCTTGAGTTGTGCGGACTTGACCGCCGGCGGCGGGTGCGGAGTATCGAGCCGGTCCAGGACCAGGGCAGTGTGCTGTCCGAGAGTAGGCGCGGCAGAGGTTATTTGAGCCGGTGACGCACTGAACGCGTACGGCACGGTCGGATATGCCGCATCGCCCAGCACGGGGTGCCGAACCTGCTGGAAAAAGCCGCGGTAGCGATACTGCGGTGAATGGTGCAGATCCGCTGCCCCGTTCACCGGCACCAGCGGCACGCCCAGGTGCTGGGCTTGGTCGGATGCGGTGTCTTTGGCTAGGCTCCCCACCCACGCCGCGAACCCCCGCTGAAACGCGGCGACCTTTTCCGCGGTGACAGAGAACTCCAGCCAGTCGTCGTCGAAAGCATCGAGCCATTCCGGATGACCCATGAGTGTTTTCACGCCCAGCCAGTGAGCGCGGCTGGTCATGTACAGGTAGACGAAGCCATCGGCGCAGGCGAAAAACGCTGCCGGGCCCGCTTGGTCGTAATCACCCCGGCCGGCTTCGGCCGTCACCTCGCCGGTGATGAATCGGCCCAGAATGGAGTCGGCGCGTGACACCAGCACGGCATGCTGCGAAATATCGATGAACTCGCCCTGGCTGCTGTGAAGACGCCCGAACACCGATGATGCAACGCATAGCGCCCCCTCCAACCCTGCTTCGTAGTCGGCGAGAAATCTGCCTGGCCCTTGCAGCGGCGGCTTGGCGGGGTCGGCATGACTTGGAGTGTGATATCCCCAGCCGCTGGCGTGGAACACGTTAATGCTCTTAGCATTGTCGAACTCGGCGGCTGCCCCCTGACCGAAGGGTGTGATCGAGCAGAAGACCACGTCCGGATGTCGTTCTTGCACTTGCGCCGGGGATAGGCCCACCGCCTCGGCCCACGTGGTGGTGTGGTCGTCAACCACGGCGTCAGCGGCGCCGATGATCTTGTGCAGCCGCTCGACGTCGGCCGCCGCGGCGATATCGAGAACGACGGAATGCTTATTGGTATTGAGATAGGCGAACAGCGCGCTGCCCTCACACCCGGCATCATCACCGACGACGGGCGCCATCGCCCGAGTCGGGCTGCCGCATTCCGGCGCCTCGATCTTGATGATCTCGGCGCCCAAGTCGGCCAGCAGCTTTCCGCAATACTCCCCCGCGACAGATTCGGCCAACTCGACGACCCTGATACCCGTCAGCGCCGACATGGCTGCACTCGCAAAGCGATCAGGGCTTCTTGCGTCCCGAGCGGCTCAAACGCCACTCCGGGGGGAAGTTCATATCGTTGTCCTTCACCACATTGTTGAGTCCCTTGTTGAAGGTTCCCTCGGTGAGGTCGACCTCGTTCTCCTGGTCGTTGGCAATCATCGGCAGCATCCCCTCGACCATGCCGGTGAGCAGGCTGCCGAAGTATTCGCCCTTGTGCTGCTTGTACAACTCCAGGAAGGTCTTTTGCACCGCAACAGTGTCGGTGGGGCGAGAGCGGGAGCACGCCATCGCATACTTCAGTGTCTCTTCCTCCAGCTTCTCGCGGGGCACCACGCTGTTGACGAAACCGCACTCATACATCTCTTTGGCGGTGAAAGGCCGGCCCGTGAACAGCATTTCGGAGAACTTGCGTAGGCCCATCGTCTCCGCCCACCACCACAGACGCGGTCCCCAACCCACGTAGCGGAAGGCCGGATGCCCGAATAGAGCGTCGTCAGACGACACCACCAGATCGGCGTCGCCGGCTTGGTAGAAGTGCCACCCGTAGCAATATCCCTTGGCCTCGATGATGCTGATTTTGCGCAGCTCTTGCAGCGGTCGATTTCCCGCGCGGGCCTTGGCATAGAAGTCCGTGACGGTGGATAGGTAGCGATATGACCCGCCAGGCGGGTACTTGACGTTGTCGTCATTGATCGCCAGCTCATGCAGCAGCGGCATGCCGGGGTTCTCGAGCATTCCCCGCTGTTCTGGCAAGTCGCCGCCACTACCGAAATCCTCGCCCTCGCCACGGATGACCACGACCTTGACGTCGTCGTCTACGTTGCACTTGTGGATCAAGTCGGCATAGTTCTGCCGCATACCCAACGTGGTGGAATTGAGCTCTTCGGGACGATTGAAGGTGATGTAGGCGATTCTGTTCTTTTTGTCCTTCTCGAACTTGATGTACTGCTCGGCTTCCTTCTTCATCTTTGCGTAGTCGTATTCAGGCATGGTCTTCTCCCACTTCTTTCACCTAATTGAGTTAGTGCCTACTTGAGCAAGCTGCCCGCGTCGACGGGAAGCGAAACGCCAGTGACATAACGTGATTCGTCAGAGGCGAAGAAAAGGATGGCGTTGCAGTGACTGCGGCCTTGGCCTCGCGCGGCGCCGCTGATGAACGCCCCTTTGCCCGCAACCCGACCGGTCATGTTGGCACCAGAGCCGGCATGCACTCCCAGCCGCGCACCGTCGATGTCGGGCTGAGTTTGGCGTTGCTCAGGTCGACCTCCCACTCGGGGAATCGTTTCAGGATTTCCTCCAAGGCGACGCGTCCTTCCAGACGCGCCAGCGCCGACCCCAGACAGAAGTGCGTACCCACGCTGAAGGTGAGATGCGGACGGGCGGCGCGATGGATGTTGAACTCGCCGGCGTCGGGGCCGAACTGACGCTCATCGCGGCACGCCGATCCGATCAGCATTATCATCACGCTGCCCTCGGGCACGGTCTGGTCATACAGATTGACGTCGCGGGTCACATACCGCGCGACGTGCGGTGCGGGCGGCTCGTAGCGCAGCAGCTCCTCGATGGCCTGCGGAATGAGTTCGGGGTTGTTCGCGAGGTCGCGACGCTGGTCGGGTTGTTCGGCGAGTACCTTTCCAGCCCAACCGATTAGACGTGTTGTTGTCTCGTTGCCTGCGCCGGCGACGACATTGAGGTACACGAGTATCTCTTCGCGAGTCAGCCGCCGTGTCGTGCCGGTCTCATCGACGAACTGGACGGTGAGAAGATCGGTCATGATGTCGTCGGACGGATTTTCGGCACGCCAGTCGACGTAGGCCTCGAACTGCTCGCCGACGGACAGGCCGTGTTCGGCAGCTTTCATGGGCTTACCGGCCTCGGTGCGCAATTGAGCGTTGCCCCGGTCGCGGATGTACTCCTGATCGTCTTCGGGGATGCCGAGCAACATGCTGATGACCTTCATCGGCATCTGTGCACCCAAATCCGTGACGAAGTCGAAGTGACCCGAGCCCACCAGCGGATCGAGTGCTTGGGCGCAGAACTCGCGGATCATTGGCTCCAGCGCAGCGATCCTGCGTGGCGTGAACATCCGCGACAGCAGCTTGCGGTGCACATCGTGAATCGGCGGGTCTTCAAAGATCAACATCCCCGGCGGGATCTCGAGGTTGGCTTTGATCAACTCCAGGATCGCGCCCCGGGCGGAGCTGAATGTGAGGTGGTCGACCAGCGCCTTGCTGACATCTCCGAACCGGCTCATCGCAAAGAAGTCGTATTCGGCGTTGTAGTAGAGCGGCGCCTCTTCACGTAGGCGAGCGAACATGGGATACGGGTCGGCAATCAGCGCGACATCGTATGGATCGAAACGAACATGGCTATCGGTGCTCGCCGTCACGAAATCCCTCCTACCGCCGCCATTCCCGGATACCCCACCGCTGCAGGAGCATTAGCGCTGCCAGTGTTGCAGCGCCGGATTCGGTTCGGGCAATTTATACACTCCGCTTACAAGTTGATCGGACACGCGCACGGACACCACTGAAAACGGGCCGCGAACGTGGGCTTACTCTATTCTCGTAGAGAACCATATGGCCAATCGTCTGGCAAGACCCCGGGCCGCGGAACCCGCCGCTGATTTGCACATGCATTTTGTTCGCTCAACAGGATGCCGTAGCCCGGCGCCGGCGTGCTGGGGGCGGGCCGCCAGCGTCGGTCAGCCGTCCCTGCTGCGGACTTCTGAGAATGCCGGCAGCGATGGCCGACAAGATCCCATCGAGCTGCTCAGGACTGTCGATAATCCGGTCGCCATGCGCGAACCGCAGCAGCAGGCCGTTGATGAACGTCAGCGTGACATTGCTCAGATCCTCGACGACGGCCGGTTCCAGCTCTGCGGCGTGCGGCATGAGCTGGACGAGGATTTCCCGGTGCAGCTTGGTAAATCCATCCGTGGCCTGCTGCAGAATCGCGGCCAGCCCCGGGTCGCGAGTGGCCTGCATCGTCAGCTCGTACCTTGCCTTCGTCCGGAACAACTGTGGTTCGCTGCCGGCTTGAATGACCACCTGCGACAACCGCGACGGCGAGGGATCGTCTCCCCGACCGTCGGAGTTGTCAGCGACGGACTGGAGGTCGGCAAGGTCAAGCGCAGCCAGTCGCTCGGCCACGGCTCGCAGCAGCGCCGAGCGGGTACGGAAATAGAACGAGGTGGTGCCGTCAGCCACTCCGGCTTTGCGGTCGACCTTGAGATGACTCAATCCCTTGGCCCCGTCGTCGGCCAGCAGCTGAATCGCCGCATCGCATAGGTCGCGCCGGCGCTCCGCAGGGTTAGGCTTTCGTCGTTTGTCCATCGATGATCCGTTATCTCGGATCGAGAGGTTACTCTATATTCGTAGTGTCAGTAAAGGGTCGCGATCTCCGGACGCGCCGACATAGCGGCAGACATCGGTAACCTCCCGACGCCGCGCATTCCAGCGTTTCACGGCACCACTTTTCGATCACGGCTGGCTATTCGTCAGGTCAAGTCAGGTCTAGAGCTGCGGAACAGGAAAGACCGCCCTTCGCACGACAGTGCGTAAGTTTGTTTGGCAACTAACTCGAAGTTCGCGTGCGACACGCCGATCGGGAGCGTCGTGGCTGATGGCCGTGGTCCTCTACCTTGAGCTGAAATATCCGACGGGAGGCCATGCCGGTGACCAAATGTCACCAAGACGGGCACCGTGCCAGCAATCCTTCGCCCGCACCTATCGCTCGGCTTGCGTGCATCAGTCTGTTCGCCGCGGTGATGTGTAGCTGCCAGTCGACGCAACATCCGGCCGCGTCCACCTCGTTGACCACCGCAGCGCCCACGACGACTACATCGGCCGCGGCGGTAGTGAACATTCAGCCGTTGCCGGTCCGGCCGGTGCGGAAGTCACAGCCAACAACGCCGGACAAGTGCCCCGCGACGAATCCGAACGCCCCTGTAGCGCCGGCCGCTGTTCTCACTACTTGTGATATCGGTCGGACCACCTTGTACACGTTGGATCCGGAGACGATGCAGCTTGGGCTGACACACGTGGACGCACCCACGGCACTGACGTCGAGTTTCTACGAAGTGACTCTGATACTGACCCCGTCATCGGCGGCCGCATGGGCGTCATTCACCGCGGCGCATCTACACGACCATGTTGCCTTCATCCGTGACGATCTCGTTTTGGAAGCGCCGATCATCGAAGAACAGGTCGCATCTGGACGAATCGCGCTGACCACCCAAACATCACAACTCGCGGTTCAGTTGGCCCAACTGGCGGGCCGCCCCGCATGACATCAGCTCGACAAGTGAACATGGGCCAGCTCGGTATCGGAATGCTCAGCGTATTCGGGCTTCCCCCACTGGAGTTCGTCGATCTTGCGGCAGATCTTGGCTGCCATTACGTGTCGGCCGCTTTGCGCGGAATGCCGTTGGTGCCGCTGGGCTATCCTCCTTTTTCACTGAGCGACGACGCTGCACTCAGGAAGGACCTGGTCGCCGCGATGAATAACCGCGGCGTGGCCATCTCGCTCGGCGACGGCTTCCTTGTGCTACCCAGCGCCGATGTGCGCGCGTTCTCGGCGGATCTCGACGTGTTGGCCGAGCTCGGCGTTCCCCGGATAAATGTGGTCAGCCTCGACCCCGATCTTGCCCGCACGTTCGATCAGTTCGCGGTGCTGACAGAGCTTGCCGCCCAGCGCAGTATCCAGACGGTCGTCGAACCGGTGCCCAGTCTGACCGTCGGCGACTTGCCCACCGCGCTGGCCGCTTGCAAACATGTCGGGCGAACCGACTTCCGATTGCTCATCGACACCATGCACCTGGTGCGGTCCGGCTCCAGCGCCGCCGACATCGAAGCCATCGACCCCGAGCACATCGGCTACGCCCAACTCAATGACACGACGCTGCAGCCACGCATCGATAACTACATGGAGGAAGCCATGTTTGAGCGCATGGTTCCCGGGGAAGGTGAATTGCCGCTCCGCGACATCCTCTCCGCGCTTCCTGCCGACATAGTGATCGAACTCGAAGTGCCGAGACGATCGTTGGCGCTGGCCGGCATCAGCCCCATCGATCGGCTCCGCCCGTGCGTGGATGCCGCGCGCGGTTGCTGTCCGAAGTTCAGCTTGGATAGCGCAGCGGTAGGCCGGCAGCACGGTAGATCGCATCGATGACGGCCATGTTTTCGATCGCGTCTTGCGGGGTTGTCTTGACCGCTTCGCCGCGCAGCACTGCGGCGGCGAAAGCGTCGAGCTGATACGCATAGGAGGCACGGTGCGGGAAACGCTCGACACGTTTGCTGTCCGATGATCGTACCGAGAGCTGATGCCAAAACTTCGGCATCACCGGATTGAAGACGCGCAACTCACCGTGTTCGCCGACCACGTGAGCGCTGATCTGCAACAGACGCGACGACCACAACGAGCAGCGGACCCGCCCGGTGTGACCGCCCGCGAACCGGAGCTCGGCCGTCATGGCTCGGTCAATCTGCGGGTCTCGCAATTTAGCTTGCGCCGAAACGACTTCCGGCGTTGAACCGCCAAACGTGCGGACCATGTGCACTGCGTAGCACCCGGCGTCCATTGTCGCGCCACCGGCCAGGGAATAGTTGTAGCGGATGTCGGAGAACTTCGGCAGCGGGAAGCACAGCGCGGCCTCCACCCGCTTGAGTGTCCCCAGCTCACCCGAGGCGATGATTTCCTCGACGCGCAGAGTCAGCGGGTGATAGCGATAGTGGAAGGCCTCCATCACCACTCGATCCGAATTCGCGGCCAGTTCGGCGATCTCGCGTGCTTCGGAAGCGTTGGCGGTGAAGGGCTTTTCGCACAGCACATGCTTGCCGGCAGCCAGTGCAGCGCGGGTCCATCGGCCGTGCAAGCCATTTGGCAGCGGGTTGTAGACAGCGTCGAGGTCCGGATCGGCGATCAGCGCTTCGTAGGTTTCTTGCACGGAGGCGATGCGGTGTTTGGCGGCGAAGGACCGCGCACGCGACGCATCGCGCGCCGCCACTGCCGCGACTACGACGTCGGCGTTTTCCCTGGACGGGTTGATGAGCGCGAACGGCGCGATACGGGCTGCACCCAGAATGCCGATCCGCACCGGGTTCCCGGGTGCAGACTCAGCCATTGCGGGTGCCGGGTCCTCGACAGGCGAATGCCGGCGCATGCTCGGGCCGGACTCCAACGCCGACGAAATAAGCGGGTACAACCGACAGCCATGGCAGCCGTTCCATCATGCCGAGCAGCGCCGCCGGTGGAGTGGGGTCCGCGCCGCGCAGCATCGGCCCGAGCAACGCCCTGTGTAACACCCGTTGGACCGCTTGGGTCACCACCGTGGGAAACACGCGCCGGCGGCGGACCGCGGCGAGTTCAGGGCCGGTCACCCGGTGTCGCCGCAGTGGTTCTGCCAATACGGTCGCGGTCGCGACCGCATCCTGGATCGCCAGATTGATGCCGACGCCTCCCAGCGGCGACATCGCGTGCGCAGCGTCGCCGATGCACAGCAGCCCATCGGTATGCCAGCGGCGCAGCCGATTCACTTGGACATCCAGATGCTTGACGTCGTCCATGGACGTCAGCGCTGCCACCGACTCGGGCATGTCAGGGAGTAACGCTGCAACGTCGCGACGAAACGCCTCTATACCTCCCGCGCGCAACTGGGCGTCGGTGCCCTTCGGCCCGAGATACGCGATCTGGAAATAACTCTCCCGTGGAATTACGGCGAGAGCCTTGCCGGGGGCGACCCGAGGCAAAAACGAGAATTCCGTATCTTCCTTATGCGGCAGCCTGAACCACCACACATCGAACTTCACCGGGTATTCGCGCGCCCTCAGTCCGGCCTCGTGACGAGCGATCGACCACCGGCCGTCGCATGCAACGGTCAACTCGGCCCGCAATTCACCCGGGCCGTCGGGTCCTCGGTAGCGCACTCCGACAACCTTGCCGGCCTCCCATAAGAGCCCGGTCACCTCGGTGTTCATCCGCAAAGAGAAGCTCGACTCGGCTTGGGCCGCGTCAGCGAGCAGGTTGAGCAGGTCCCACTGCGGCACCATCGCGACAAAGGGGTGGGGTTGGCGAAGCCGCTCGAAGTCCACGTAGGTCACCGAGCGCCCCGCCGATTCGAATTTCGCCTTGCGGACCTCAGTGAAGGGCAGCGCCGCGAACGGCTCCCACAAGCCCAGCTCGTCGAGCAGCCGCATCGTGGTCGGATGCACCGTGTCGCCACGAAAGTCCCGCAGGAAGTCTCCGTGCTTCTCCAGCAGGGTGACCTGCACACCTGCCCGAGCCAGTAAAAGACCCAGGACCATCCCAGCCGGGCCGCCGCCGATAATCGCGCACGTGGTCTTCTCAGCCATCAGCGCTCAAGCATAGAGGCCGGCCAATTAGCACAAGGGCTCGCGCTATCCGCCAAGAGCGTTCAGGTCGGCGTCGAACACCGAGACGGGATCGAGGATCACGCCGTTTTCTTCGACGTAGCGATCCCACAGCGCCAGGAGCTCGGCTAGTTTGTCGGGCCGCGCCGCCGCCTGATCGTGGATCTCGCCGGGGTCCGAAGACAGGTCGTAGAGCTGCCAGCCGCCCGGACCGTACGGTGCGGGCAGGTAGAGCGCCTTCCAGTCCCCCTGACGAATGGCGCGGCGGCCGAACAACTCCCAGCCTGTGCCGGTATCGGCGTCATGTACGGTCTCCGCGGCGCCCGACAGATACGCCACCAGCGAGCGGCCGCGCATGGGTACCACGTCGCGGCCGCGGTAGGCCGTGCCCGGATGTTCCGTGCCGGCCAGTTCCAGCACGGTGGGGGCGATGTCCATGACGGTGCTGAATGCAGTGCTGATCTGGCGCTGCCGGGCAAATCCCGGCCAGGTGATGAAACCGACCACTCGGATCCCGCCTTGGGTGGTGAACGCCTTGTGCAGGCGCGATGGCGCAGTGGCGGCTTGCGCCCAGCGCGGGCCGTACCAGATGAAGGAGGTGGGGCGGCCGAGATTGTCGAGGCTGTTGTCGCAGTACATTTCGATCTGCGCGGCGATTTGGGCACCACGGAGCGGCATCGCCTCGACGATTGCACCCTCGGCGCCGTTGTCGGACAAGAAGATTACGACCGTGTTGTCGAGCTCGCCGGTTTGGGCCAGGTAGTCGATCACCCGGCCGACGTTCCAATCCATGCGGTCGACCATCGCGGCGTAGACCTCCATGCTGCGAGCCGACAGTGCACGCTCGTCGGCTGTCATGTCGGCCCACTCCGGGGCGCCGTCGGCCACGACCGGGTGCGCCTCGACATCAGGCGGGCATAGCCCCGCGAGCTTGAGCGCTGCCAAGCGCGCCTCGCGCAATGCGTCCGGTCCGGCGTCGTAGCGGCCGTGATAGGGCGCGATCGATTCGTCTGGCGCCTGCAGCGGCCAGTGCGGCGCCTGAAAGGGCAGGTATGCGAAGAACGGCCGGTCCTTTTCCCCAGGGTCCTCAGGACGTTCGCGGAAGTAGCGCAGCAGCGTGTCGGTGTAGAAGTCCGACGAGTAGAAGTCGTGGCCAACCGTGACGAACTGGTCGTCTTGGGTGTAAAGCGTTGGCACCGGCGCGAAACCGCCGCCCGCGGCGGCGCCGTAATGGCTGGCGCCAGCCGGCAGCAAGGCGAACGAACGCTCGAATCCGCGGGCCCACGGTGAGGTCTCGATGGTGTCGCCGAGATGCCATTTGCCCGACATCAGCGTGAGATATCCGGCGTCGCGCAGCAACTCCGGCAACGCTACGACCCGGTCGTTCAGATAGCCCTCGTAGCCGGGCGCACCCTGGAATCCGGGGACGGCGACCTCGAGCATCGTGCCGATGCCGGCGATATGGTGGTCGGTCCCGGTCAACAGCATCGCCCGGGTAGGTGAGCAGGCCGGGGCGGAATGGAAATCGGTGAACCGGATCCCGGCGTAGGCCAGCCGGTCCAGGTTGGGCGTATTGATTTCGCCGCCGAAGGCACCGATATCGGAAAACCCGAGGTCGTCTGCCAGGATCACCAAGAAGTTGGGTCGCTTCACGCTGAAGCATCCTGTCAGGTCGAACGGCCGAAGGGAACGTTCCAGGCCTGGCGATCCGCCCTACCGCACAGGTACATCGGCGCTGTCGCGCATATTGTCAAGACGGCGCGATCCGGCGCTTGCGGCAATCGAGACAGCGGAGGGTACCGAGATGTTGGCGCAATTTGGGATGTCTATTCCGCTGATCGCCGCGCCAATGTCGGGCGGCCCAACCACCCCGGCAATGGTGTCGGCCGCGTCCCGTGCGGGCGGCCTGGGCATGCTGGCAGCCGGGTACAAGACGGTGGCGGCCGTCGAAGCCGAAATCAAGAGTGTTCGCGCCGGGGGAATCCCGTTCGGCATCAACCTGTTTGCGCCCAATCCGCTGCCGGTTGACCCGGACAGCTACCGGGTTTACGCCGTAACCATTCAGAGGGAGGCCGATCAGTTTGGTCTGAGCCTGCCTGCCGAGCCGATCGAGGACACCGACAGGTTCGACGAAAAGATCGCGCTGTTGCTCGACGACCCGGTGCCGATGGTGTCGTTCACCTTCGGGATACCGCCGCGCAACGTGATCACCGCGTTGCAACACGCGAATAGCGTTGTGGTGCAGACGGTGACGACGCCCGACGAGGCGGCGCAAGCCCACGACGCCGGTGTCGACATGCTCGCTGTCCAGGCAGCGGCCGCCGGCGGGCATTCCGGCACACTCTCGCCGCGGAAACCGTTGCGACCGGTCCCGATCGTCGACCTCGTCAAGCAGGTCGCTGCGGCCCTACCGCTGCCGGTGCTGGCCGCGGGCGGGCTCGCCACTCCCGGCGCGGTGGCCGACGTGATCCGCGCCGGCGCTGCAGCGGCCGTGGTCGGAACGGTTCTGCTGCGTGCATCCGAAAGCGGCGCCTCAGCCACCCACCGGGCAGCCCTCACCGATCCGGCGCGTACCGAGACGGTGCTCACTCGGGCCTTCACTGGCCGACCGGCCCGCGGCCTGCGCAACGCGTTCATCGACGCCCACGAAGCCGAGGCACCACTGGGTTATCCTGCTATCCACCACTTGACCAGCCCGCTGCGCAAAGCGGCGGCGGCGGCAGGAAAACCTGACTATGTCCATCTGTGGGCAGGCACCGGCTATCGGCATGCCACAGCCGAGCCGGCGGCCGACATTCTGCAACGGCTAGCGTCTGATCTCTGATCGGCGGCACCTTCGCGGGCGCAAACGAATCAGTTGCTCAGGTACAGATACCAAAGGCCGTCAGAATGCTGCTCACACGAGAAGTGGGTCCAGACTCCAGGGTGGTCGACCTCGACGTGCGGGCCATCGGCCAGACAGGCGGCCTGCGTCGCGTAGTTTCCTTCGACCAGGATTTCGTCAGCGTTGCTGATACCCACACCGGTGGTCATCAGCCCAGAAAACGCCAGGACACCAGCGGCGATCATCTTCCTCACCAGGCACCTCCAAGTCCAGGTCAGCCGTTGAGGCAAGAGTTACCAGCTCGTTGCCGGTGGCTCGGCGCCAGCGAGTCACGCAAGTTCCCGCACAGCAAATGATCGAAATTTGCCGGGACATAATAATGGCGGCTTTCGCCATGAGGACGAAGTCAGAATTCGAAGCGGTTGAGCACGTCGTAGCGACGCCACATCAGCTTGTAGATCAACCGCACCCACGTGGTGTCGATCTTCTGGTAGCCGGCCAGCGCGGAGGTCTGCTCGAGAAGTCGCAGCCTGGGATTCCACGTCTGGATTTCGCGCGCGTCCCGGATGCCCCACCTGACGATGCCCTTTGTCATGACTTTCGACAAAACCGGAGCCAGCGGTGAGAGTGTATCGAAAAGCATTTCGCCGCTGCCGAATCGGTCCGTCAATCGCTGCAGCAGCTGCCGCACGTCGCCTTCGCACACGTACATCAGCAGGCCTTCGGCGACGACGAGCGTGGGGTGTCCGGTTGGAATCTGATCCAGCCACTCGGAATCGGTCACAGACGAGCCGATCATCCGGTAATGCTCGGTGTCGTCGTAGAGCCGCCGGCGCAACTCGATGACACCCGGCAGATCGACGTCGAACCACAGCACGGATGGCGGTAAAGCGAGCCGAAAAGCGCGGCCGTCGAGGCCGCAACCGAGGTGCAGGACAACTGCATCGGGATGACGCAGCAGGAAATCGGCGCACCAGTCGTCGAGCTGTTTGGCCCGCAACGTGACCAGGTACTGGTTCGACGCCGGCAGTGAGGTCCGATGAATTCGCTTGAAGTCGTAGTCGATCCGGTCCACCGCCTCCGCGGCCGTGTTGTCACCCAATATCGGGCGCCGCGAACGGCTCTCATACGCGCGGAGGTACAGCGTAACGAGATTTGTCCACTCCACCGAGCCCCAGCGGACCGAACTGAAATCGACTTTAGGCGCCGTCATCTTCTTAGAAAATTTCCGGGTCCCGCTGTACTTCGACCGGCACCGGGTGGCGGTACAACCGCGACGCGTTTTCCCAAGTGACCTTACGAATCACGTCGTGTGGCAGGTCGCCGATTTGTTCGTGGATCGTTTGTTGGGTGTGCGGCCATGACGAGTCACAATGCGGATAATCGGCTTCCAACATGATGTTGTCCACCCCTATTCGGTCACGCTGCACGAACGACGACTTGTCCTCGACCGCGCAGAACCAGAAGTTCCGGGTGAAAACCTCTGCAGGAGTCAATCTTTCACCAAGCGCCTGCCAGGTCCCGTACATCGCGTGATAACTGAGCATGTGGTCAAGACGATCGAGCAGCCCCGCAACCCAGCCGATCCCGCCTTCGGATAAGCAGATCTTGAGATCAGGGAATCTGCTGGGCAGGCCGGAGTACAACCAGTCGACTGCCGCCGAAATGGCATAGGCGAAGAACAGCACACCCTGCACGTCCGGCGGCGCATCATCGGTGGTGGACGGCGAGGACCCCGAAGACCCGATGTGCAGGTTCACGACGGTGTTGGTCTCGGCGCACGCCGCCATCATCGGATCCCAATGGCCTGAGTGAATACTCGGCAAGCCGAGCATCGCCGGAGTCTCGCTGAAAGTTATCGCGTGGAAACCACGTTCGGCGTTTTCATAGATCATCCTTGCGCCGAGTTCGGGGTCGAGCAGCCACGGCAACTGGCAGGGAATGATCCGGTCGGGGTATGAACCCGCCCAGACTTCGAGGTGCCAGTCGTTCCATGCACGGACGGAGGCCAATGCCAAGTCGCGATCCTTGGTCACCTGCTGTAGTCGTTGGCCGGCGAAGCCAGGCAGAAACGAGGGGAAGTTGAGTGACGCATATATGCCATTCAGGTCCATATCTTTGACCCGCTCATGGATATCCCATGCGCCCCTGCGCATTTCATCGAATCGGACCGGTTCGAAGCCATACTCTGCCACCGGCCGTCCGACCACCGCATTGAACCCGACATTGGGCAGTTCCTGGTCGTCGTAGACCCACGTCTGTCCCCTGTTGTCCGTCTCCACGACCTTGGGCGCGCGGTCAGCGAACTTCCGCGGCAGACGACCGGCAAAAGTATCCGGCGGTTCGACGATGTGATCGTCTACTGAGATCACCGTGTAGCGGCGCGGCGCCCGCGGCGGATCCGGTAGAAACGTGACCGATCGGCCCTCGCCGGTCTGCGCCGTGGTGAAGTTCAGGTTAGCGGCCAGCTCGTCGATCGATTTCACTTGTCAATCTCCTTGCGGGGGCGTGGCGTCAAGTGTGCAATGACGGCTTTGGGTGTGCGGTGGCGGCGAAGGCGCTCGGCGTGTCGCCGCCTTGGGTGCACACTGGGCGCCCGAGTCGCATCACTTGAGCACATCGGGATCAGCCTTGATAGTCATCCGCGCTGCCCCCGCCCAGTACACGTGGGCGGCCCGTTCGATAAGCGACCGTTGTATGCCCGCCATGTCCGACCACTTCATGGCTACGGGCTCCTTGGCGGTGAGCATGACGTCATAGGCCAGCTTGCATACCCGTTCAATCGATGCCGCTCGGTAGACGGCTTCGGGCAAGTTACGACCGGTCGCGATGACGCCGTGGTTGGCGAGAATCGTCAGGTTGGCGCCTCCGATGCGGGCAGCGAGATCTGCTGCGCGAGCGGCACTGTCGATTTCGCCCTCGTATGTGTCGACCAGGCACAGGTCATCGAGGAACAGCGAACCGGTTTGGTGTACCAACTCGGGCAGCCTGCCCAGCGCGGCGAGCACACACACGTAGTACGGATGATTGTGAATGACCACTCGCGCGTCGTCGCGGACACGGTGCAGTTCGGTGTGGATGTGGATCGCCGGAGTGACATCCCAACGACCACGGACCACCCGGGCATCGCTATCGACCACGCAGATGTCGGATGCGGTGAGTTCCTGCCACCACAGTCCCCAGGGATTGACGAACATGTCCGTTTGTCCGTCCAGCTGCCAGGTGATGTGTCCGGCCATGTTCTCTGCGAACCCGATGGCGGCAAGGTGGCGGAAAGCCACGGCAAGCGCCTGCTCGTTGGACAGCTCGACTCCGATTGGGGGAACCACAGACGGCGCCCAGACCTCCAAGCCACCACGTCGTGCGTCAGGAGCGTTCATGATCGGCCTCCATTCTGGCTCGAATATCCTCGCGGAGCCGGCCTTTGGCTATCTTTCCTCCGGACGATCGGGGAAGCTCGTCGACCACGATCAGTCGCTCAGGCAACAGTTCCTTGGAAACTCCAAGTGCTAACAGGTGTTCGACGAGTTCGGGCAGGTCGATGGCGTGCGAATCTGCGAGTTCGGCGTAAAGGCAGACCTTTTCCCCGAACACCGGGTCGGGCATCGCGACAGCTGCCGCCAGTGCGATCGCGGGATGGGTCATGACGGCGTCTTCGACCTGGCTTGCGCTGATGTTCTTGCCGCCACGCAGGATGAAATCGGAGGTACGGCCGATGACGCTCAGATAGCCATCCGGGTCGATCTCGCAGATATCACCCATGCGCATCCACCCGTCGCGGGTGAACAGCTTGTCGTGATCGGTGCCGCGGAGGTAGCCAAGGCTGGTCGCCGGACCTCGACACGCGGGCTGGCCTCGTCCTGTCTGGGTGACGTCCTGATCTCCGTTGAAGAGTCGGACCGCCATTTCCGGGACGATCCGTCCCCCGGTACGGAGCCGGCGGTGGCGGGAGTCATCGAGTGTGGTCGCGCTGAGCATCCCGGTCTCATTTGAGCCGTAGAACTGCAGAATCTTCGCGCCGGTGAGCTCTTCGAATTCGGCGGCGGGTCGATACGGCAGTGCTTCCCCACCGGCGAAAACGACACGCAGCGAACTCAGGTCGTAATCGCGGCAACCGGGGTCGGTTATGAGCATGGTCAACTGTGTACTGACGCAGCACAACACGGTGGGCTTATGCCGGGATATTGCCTCACACGCAGTCCTCGGGGTGAACCGCTGCAGGATCACTGCGGTGGCACCGAGGTAGATCGGAGTGGTGTGGCTGGTCCAAATTCCGAAGCCGAATGGCGTGGGTATGACCGGCAAGAATATGTCGTCTGACGTCAGCAACCCGTTCGCGACGGCCTTCTGGTGAAAGTAGTGCCAACGATTCTGTGTGTGCACCACGCATTTAGGCAGACCGGTAGTCCCAGAGGTGGAGTTGATGAGGAAAACGTCGTCGGGACCGAGTTGGGACTCGACTTCCAACGGCTTGGGCTCCACGGGGATGTCCAGGGACACCCGGTTCAGCACCAGCACTGACACCGCAGATTCGGCGCCCCCACCCCACGCGGCCTGCGTCGCGGCACCGCTGCGCAGTTGATCGCTGATCAGCATCTTCGGCTGCGAACTGCGCAGTATCGCGGCGACCTCACGGGTGCCGGCGCGCGCGCCGACGCCGACGATGGCAGCGCCGCACCGTTCGATTGCGACGAACAGCACATGGATGGCCGCGGAATCACTGTGCCATACCGCCACCCGATCACCGCGCGCAACGCCTACGCCGGCCAGCTGTTCGGCGAGACTCTTTGCTGCATAATCGAATTCACGCCACGTCAACGACATGCCGGGATGGTCGATATATGCGGGACGGTCCGGCGACCGTTCGGCGTTACGACGTACCGCGTCGGACAGCGTCGAGTCGGACCACCAGCCGGCAGCACGAAACCGGGCCGCGTCCTCGTCGGTGAATGCCGGCGAGCTCACGGTGTCAAGCCCACCGGCGCTCATTACCAAATGATAGGAAAACGACGCTGCGTCTGGTCAGGGAACCAGCGCTACTAGAACCACTACGGATGCTGCGGCTCAAGCACAGCGTGTTGCTGATCGTTCACGGGAGCCGGACGACGGGGGTGCGGCTTATGACAATTGTGAACACAACCGCAATTGAGGCCGATGATGCAGCCACCGCCGCCGACGGGTTGGACCGGCAAGGCGCCGCCGGGGTTCGGTGGGGATGGGGGCGCAGGCGTCACGCTGGACGAAGCAGCGGCCGTAGTCGTTGGCGTTGCGCCGCCAGGCGACCAACCGACTGCCAAGACAAGCGCGGCCACGCAGGCACATAATGCGGCCCCCGTCCTGGCTTTTGGATTCGTCACACTGACAACTGTAGTTACCCGCCGCGGGATGCGCACAATGCGCGCCCGACTCGGAGAAGACTCCAAGAATTCGTCAAGAATCCTCCAAGGACAGCCCCGGACGGTGAAGTCGCCCGGGCGCTGCATCTAGTCGCGGCCGCCACCGTGCTGCCGGATAGGGCCAAGCGTTTGGGGGCAGAGCTCCCAATGTTGGGATCGGTAGCGGCACAGGCGGTTTGCACTTGTCTCAGGACCGCTGCCACCTGGGGCGAATTACACGGAGGTACACCGCGAATGAAAACCAAGGTCGTCGTGCTGGTGGCCGGCGGGATGGTCGCTCTGCTGCTGCTATCGCGTTATTTCGTGCTGAGCCGAGCCGGCATGCCGTTGGGGTGGATGCTCTACCTCGGACTGCCGATCACGGGCGCCGGCGTGCTGTGTGCACTGCGGCTCATCAACCTCGGCGCGGGGTGGAGCACCAGGGTGGACAACTCGGAGCGCACCAGCGGAATCCATGCACGTCCGCTGGCCCTTGCGTCCGGGCCGTCGCTTTCCGAGCGTCTGAAGCAACTAGAGGACTTGCACGCCAAAGGCGCCATCTCCGACACCGAGTACAGCGCACAGCGCCTACACATCATCGCCACCATGTAAGCCACGCCAAGTGCCCAGCGGCCAAGCATTTTCTCCAAGACGACAGCCCAGGGCGGCGGCAGTTAGTCCGGCGGCACCCGGGTCCGCCAATGCACCGTCGCCACGCGGACGGCGTAGATCGCGGCGCTGACCGCGAACATCGCCGCAGTCAGCAGCAGCCACCGACCCAAAAACGGGTCCTGGGTTTGACCGGTCGCGGCCCGGTAAGTAGCCGCGCCCTGTTTGATGATGCCGGGAAGGAACACCAGCAACGTCAGACCGGCACCCCACGCGGGCACCCGTATGTAGTTGAGCACCGGCACACGGGGGTAAGCGCGCGCCGGTGGGAGCTTGACACGAGTCCGTGACAGCAGCCAGTCGAGCAACGCATAGACGGGGAACAACACCAGGTCGTGGGCGATGATGGCCGCGGCGAACCACACGATGATCGACTGCCACCACACCTGCGGGTTCCACAGCGTGACCGGTTGGATGGTGGCTATCACGTAGCCGAATAATGCGAACCCCATGATCAGGGTCAGCAGATGCAACGGGTGGGATCCGTAGAGCCGGGCGAAACCCGCCAGCGCGCTACGCATTTGTCGCCGCGCGGAAGGCAATGGACACCACCCACTTAGTGTTGTGCACGCCCGGGAGCGCAGGCACGATGATCCGCGCGGGGAAGCCGTGGTCCGGGGACAGGTCGGTGCCGTTGACGCGCAGCGCCAGCAGCGCATCCGGATGCAGCACCTGGCTTCCTTGCAGCGTCGCGCGGCCGAATGGGCCGGAGCGCTCCAGCGACGACACTTGCGCCGATTCCGGTGCCGGCACACCGGCCAGGCGGGCTAGATCTGCCAGCCGCACTCCGCTCCAGGTCTGGGTGGTCGACCAGCCTTCCACGCAGGCGATCGGCAGTACCGCGGTGTGCTGAGACATCGCGAGCAGCGCCGCGCGGTCCAAGGCCACCGGTTGGGGGCCGCCGCTCATAGTGAGCCGCCAGCGCTCGCCGGCGTCTTCGGGGGAAATGCCGGCCACCAAGGCTGTCCGATTGACCTCGAAGTCGTTAGGTCCGTCCCCGCGGGACCGCCCCCGGGGCAGCAGCAGGGCAGCGTGCCTTGTGTAGCCACCCAGGGTCTGACCCGCGGTGATGACCGCCATGAACAGCACACCACCGCCCACGAGGGACAGCGCGCCGCGGCGGCTCATCGTTGCGGGGCTGGGGTCGGCGGCGACCAGTCCGTCGGGCTCCCACGGTTCCGCCTGGGTGTCGGCGCGCCCGGTGCGCAGCACGTCGCGCAGCGACATCGAGCGCAGGCCGGACCACATCGTCGGAATCTTGATCGAGACGTGCACGAGGAATCCGACGATGAACACCCACGCACCGAAATAGTGCGCGGTGTAGAAGCTGAATCCGAAGATGTAGTCGTACTGGATGTTCAGCACGCCGGTGACGATTTCGAACAGGATGCCCCCGACCAGCATCAGCAGCGAAACCCGTTCCAGCAGTTGGGCAATGGACCGGGCCGGCGGCCACACGAACAGCCTGGGAATAACCGACCACAGCTTGGCCAGCACTAGAGGGATCAAGACCAGCCCGAGTCCAACGTGGAGTCCTTGGGTCAGCCGATACAGCCATGACGGGTTGGTGGGCCAGTCGAGCGTCGGCAGCTTGAGCCAGCCGACGTCGCCGGGGATAGCCTGCCCGAGCCGCGGCCCGTAGGCGATATAGGACAGCAGGCCGGTGAGGATGACTATGGGCAAGGTGACCAACAGCACCGAGCCGAACACCGACGTCAACCACGGTCCGCGCAGTGGGCTGCGCCACCGCTGAGCCTGCCTGACACCGGGCGGCGGATGCTTGTCCAGCATGCGCCACAACCGCGCGGGAAAGCCGTAGCCGCCGGCCTCGCTCGTCGGTTCGACGTGTTCGGTATCAGGTCTGCTAATTGTCATAGTGTCGGCATCGGGCTCGGGCAGCAGGTGCGGTGAACCATCGATGATCTTCCACGACTGGGCGATGAAAATGGTTCATATCCGACGATCAACGTCAAGTTTTTCGGCACGCAGGTAGTGGGTCAGTTTGAATCGACGGCCATCGCAGAACCCCTAAAACCTCTCAGGTGGCCGAATCTCGGAAAAAGTGTCTGCCTTGTCGGACCACGAGCCGAAAAGTAGCGAAACGGAACCAACCATGATCCGAATCTCCCGATTTGCGCGTTTTACCAGTTCACGGGGGAATAGTCTGAGGTCTGTGAAACTAGGAATCGCAGGGTTAGCAACGACTCTGTTCGTGTGGGGTGGCGTCGCGGTGACCGGTTTGGGCCTGGGGGTAGGTATTGCCCAGGCAGACCCCGATTCCGTGTGCACCACCAGCGGAGTCTGCAGCCATAGTTGGTGCCCAGGCCAACGCTTGCCGGATCCAGATGTTAAGTGGGACATGAATGTCTGCCACCGCTGGTTCCTAGCCGGACCTGGCAGCAATCAATACGGCGGTGTGCCCGTTGGCAGCCGCGTTCGGGAAGGAGATCCTATCCAAGGGAACCCGTGCGCCGGAGCCCCCATCTGCTTGCCTGGGTTGTAGTAGGCGTTGGCGGTTATAAGCATCGTCGGCCCGCGTCCAGGTAGCACGGAATGCTTTCATCACAATGACATCGGCATCTGAGCGTGTGGGACGGTAGTCGCATGCCTGACCGGTCGCGCAAGCGTCCACGCGACCTAAACGCGCTGGCCGCGGCCATCGTCAACGAGGCTACAGGTCGCCGGCCACGAATTCTCCTGCGGGATAAGGGCTATACAGGGCGCTGAGCGCGGGATGAGCTGCGTTGCGACCGCGCCGCGTCAATCCTTACCACGCGGCGGCGGCTGCACCTCCACGCCGCTGGACTCGTGTTCGGGGCCTGCGGCCGGGTGTTCGGCCGGGACACGCTCACGGAACCGAGTGCCCTCACTGGGCCGCTGTGGCTCGGGTCGACCGTCCCGGCTGCGGTAGGGCCCGGGCTTCCGCCGGGGCTTTCCACCCGGGAATGCCAATCGGAAAATGCTGCGGTGCACCATGAACCACTGCTTGGAAAACCGGCCGGAATTGTATGGCAGCTCGTATCGCTCGCAAATGTCCTTGATCTTCGGTGCGATCTCCGAGTATCGACTGCTCGGCATGTCCGGGTACAGGTGGTGCTCCACTTGGTAACCGAGATTGCCGCTGATGACGTGGAACAGCGGGCTGCCTTCGATGTTCGCGGCGCCGACCAACTGGCGCAGATACCAATCGCCGCGCGTCTCGTCCTCAACTTCTTCCTTGCTGAAGGTGTAGGTCTGGTCGGGAAA
This sequence comes from uncultured Actinomycetota bacterium, assembly GCA_963784665.1. Taxonomy (GTDB): domain Bacteria; phylum Actinomycetota; class Actinomycetes; order Mycobacteriales; family Mycobacteriaceae; genus Mycobacterium. The sequence goes on along the minus strand of CAWASA010000003.1, from coordinate 97,543 downwards.
ATGGCCGCAAAAGATGATGGCATGCGCCCACACGTTGCGGATTACATTGGCAAGGGCATCGGCGGCTAGGGTGCGCAAGTAGGTGCTTTCCACGCCCGGCAACACCCGGTCCAGGAAAGTTGCCGTTGTCCCAAGACGGCCTTTGTTCGATATCTTGCGAAGCCGTCGGCCGATGCGGGACTCCGCCGGCTGGTCGAGGCGGCCACGCAGGGCCAGCTGGACGAGGGCGAACGCACCGGCGCTGATCAGCGGCCAGCCGAGGTAGTCCTTGATGATCTGCGAGCGTGCCTTGACGCCGATACCTTTCAGGTCTTTGCGCACCTCCGACCAGGGCTTATCGCCGGCACGAATGGCCTCGATGTCCATGTCGTGTACGGCCACACCCCACTCGAACAGCAGCGTGAGCAGCAGGTTATAGAACGGTTGGGCCAGGTAGACGGGGTGCCATTTCTGATTGGGGTCGATGCGCATGATCTCGTAACCGAGATCTTTGTCCTTGCCCCGGATATTCGTGTAGGTGTGATGGATGAAATTGTGCGAGTGTTTCCACGCCTCCGCGGATGACGCGGTGTCCCAGTCCCAGACCGAGGAGTGGATATCGGGGTCGTTCATCCAATCCCATTGACCGTGCATGACGTTGTGGCCGATCTCCATGTTTTCCAAGATCTTGGCCATACCCAGACAAGCCGTGCCGAGGACCCACGCGGTTTTCGAGCGTGATGCCAGCAGCAGCACACGTCCAGCCACCACAATTTGCCGCTGAACCGAAATCACCGTCTTGATGTAGTGTCTGTCCCGCTCGCCGAGATCGGCAAACACCTCGTCGTGAATCGCGTCGAGTTCCTTCGCGAGTTTTTCCCGCTCTTGTTCCCCCAGGTGGGCGAGTGGGCTTTCCACAGCATTTTCCACAGCAGTAGTCACCGCGGCTCCTTCCGGTCAGAGTTCGAGTTCGACATCGCCTTCGGCGGTGTTGATGCAAATCCGCACGTCCTGTCCGGTGGGCTCGGTGATTTCACCGGAGCGCAGGTCACGCAGCTTGCCCGACTTCAGCGTTCCTACACAGGTGTGGCAGATTCCAATTCGGCAGCCGTACGCGAGGTTCAGCCCGGCCTTCTCGCCGGCTTCCAAAATCGATGTGCCGCCATCGCATTCGACGGTCTTTTCGCTGTCGAGGAAGCAAACTTCCCCACCCTCGCCCGCATTGGCGTCACCGCCGATCTTGGGCTGGAATCGCTCAAAATGCAGGCGATCGGGATCGCCGTTGCTTTCCCAGTGCTCGATCAGCGCGTCGAGCATGTCACCGGGACCCGAGCAGAAGGCCTCGCGTTCGCGCCAGTCCGGACACACCTCGTCCAGGTCACCATGCGCGAGCCGGCCACGCTTCGAGGTGAGGCGCAGATCCAGCCGCATCCGTTCGTGGCGGCGATGAAGGTCCTCAAGGGCGGACAAAAACATGACCTGGTCGCGGGTGCGTGCGGAGTGGATGACGACCACATCGCCCAGCTCACCGCGATGATCGAGGCTGCGCAGCATGCTCATGATCGGCGTGATGCCACTGCCGGCGCTGATGAACAGCATCTTGGACGGCAGCGGCTCGGGCAGCGTGAATACGCCCTCTATCTCGCCGAGCCGCACCAAGTCCCCTGGCTGGATCTTCTGCACCAGATATGGCGACACGACACCGCTGTCCACCTTCTTGGGCGTCACGCTGATCAGTCCGTCTTCGGGCGCCGGATCCGACGTCAGCGAATACGCACGCCAGTGGTAGACACCGTCGATAACCACACCGAGCCGCACATATTGGCCGGGCTTGTGACCAGGCCATTCGTACCCTGGCCGAATCAGAACGCTCGCCGCTTCCGAGCCCTGCGGCTCGACTCGTTCGACTTTTCCGCGCAGTTCCTTGGTGGTCCAGAGCGGATTGATCATTTCGAGGTAATCGTCCGGCTGTAGCGGACTGAACAACTGCCGCACCGCTCGCAGGAACAACCGCCGCCCGCGTGGGACGTGGGGCTCGGCGCCGCGTTCGGCCATGGCGCTAGGGTTCACAGCTGTACACCGATTCTAAACATCGATGTGAATATTGTTGTGGCGCAATCTTGGACAGATGACCAATGGGCGTACAGAAAACACATGGCCGTTCACTAATACCGGTCGGATCCGGTTTGAGCTGGTGCCATGCGTACATCTGACGTGCCCCCAGCGTGCCCCGCCCAAACATTTGGTCGGTAGCTTTCCGCGGCTGCCCGCGGCGCACGCGACAACGCCGCTCGACGCTCGTCTCGCGAAGTGAACGAGTGGCCGCGCAAATCGCGCGTCGTCTGGATGCGTAGACGTTGGCCTCTTCGAACAGCACACCGGCCACGGTGACGCCTATTGTCGGTGTGTGCTGACCGGCTTCTTACTCGCTCTGGGCTGCTCGGTCTGTTACGGCACGGCGTCTGTGTTGCAAGCGGCAGCGACGCGATCAGTGGAAGCGGGAAGCGGCTCGGGTGTCGACACGGTGTTGCTGTTGCGAGCCGCCCGGCAGTGGCGCTATCTCGCCGGCGTTGGCCTTGACGGCTTCGGCTTTTTGCTTCAAGTGGCCGCGCTGCGCTTGGTACCGATCTATGTCGTCGCCGCGGCGTTAGCAGCCTCGATCGCAGTCACCGGCATCGTCGCCGCATGGGTACTGTCGGCGCGGCTGTCGCCAGCTGAATGGACGGCAGTCGGCGTGGTCTGCGTCAGCCTCGTCGTGCTTGCTCTCGCCGCTGGACCGGCGCACTTCCGTCGCGCCCCGGCCGGACTCGGGTGGGCGCTGTTGGGTGTGGTGGCCGCGATATTCATCGCCGGTGCCGCTGCGGGCCGGCTGCCGGACCGGCCGCGCGCACTCGCGCTGGGACTGGCTGCCGGAAGCGGCTTCGGGGTCATCGAGGTCGGCGTGCGCCTGATCGAGGTGATCGATCCCACCAAGCGCTCCTTCTACACCAACCCGGCCCTGTACGCCGCGGTCGCGGGTGCGGCCGCGGGGTTTCTGTTGCTCACCTCCGCCCTGCATCGCGGATCGGTGACCACGGCCGTCGCCGGGATGGTCGTCGGTGAAACGATCGCGCCCGCGTTCGTCGGAGTGGTGTGGCTGGGTGACCGCGCGCGCGACGGCCTCGGCTGGCTGGTCATCGTGGGATTTGTCGTCGCAGTGTCCGGAACACTAGTACTGGCGCGCTTCGGGGAAGCGCCTAAACCGGCCCCTAAACCAGCCAAATCCGGCCCCTGAACCGCCCGGCCGTCACCTAGCTCAGGGCGTTGCCGCGGTGGATGCCTCGCCGCCATCAGCGTTCTCAATTGCCGGACTGTACGTAGTGCCACGCGCCCGGCGCGCCCACAACACACCGCCCTGCGCGCTGATGCCGGCGGCGATCAGCGCGCGCTTGAGGATCTTGTTCGTCGCCGTCGTCGGCAGGTCATCGTTGATGCGCACGTACCGCGGCCACGCCTTTGGCGACAAGTCGGGTTGCGAGGCAAGGAACTTCTCGAAATCGGCGGGGGCCAGACGCGCCCGGTCGTTCAGTACCAGGGCCGCCATCACCTGGTCACCGACCCGATCGTCTGGCACCGCATAGACCGCGACCTGGCTGACCTGGGGCAGCCGCTCTAGGATCCGCTCGATCGGCGCCGCCGCCAAGTTCTCGCCGTCCACCCGCATCCAATCCGCAGTCCGGCCGGCAAGATAGATCCAGCCGTCGGCATCGCGGTAGGCCAAATCGCCGGACCAGTACATCCCGTGTCGCATGCGCTCGGCCGTCGCGGCCGCATCGTTGTAGTAGCCGACGAACGGCCCGGCACCCTGGGTGTTGACGAGTTCGCCGACCGCTTCGTCGAAGTTGGTTAGTGCCCCGTGTTCGTCAAACTCCGCGACGGCGCACTCCTTGAGGGTCGCTGGGTTGTAGATGCTCACTCCCGGATACGGCTTGCCGATCGAGCCGGGCGGGGTGCCGTCCTCTCGCACAACGATCACCGCGAACTCGCTGGAGCCAAAGCTGTCAACCACCCGGCATCCGAAACGCCTTGCAAATTCTGCGATATCGCGATCGGTGGCCTCGTTACCGAAGGCCACTCGCAACGTGGTGTCGGCGTCCTCGGGACGCTCGGGAGTGGAAAGGATCAAAGCAAGCGGTTTGCCGACATAGTTCAGGTACGTCACGTTGTAGCGGCGCACGTCGCCGAGGAAGCGTGACGGCGAAAACCGGGCCGGGACCATGGTGGCGCCACTACCGACGGCGACCGCCCACCCGGCGGCAACACCGTTGGAATGAAACAGCGGCATCGAAAGGTAGCAGACGTCATCAGCGGTGACGTCGTACTGGAAGACCAGACTGGCACCGCACATGATCGCCATTCCGTGTGCGAACCGGACGACCTTGGGGTCACCGCTAGTCCCGGAGGTGAAGATCATCATCAGGGTGTCGTCGGCGGTCACCTCCCGATGGGGAACCAGAACTGGCGCCGCTGCCACTACTTCGGCGTAGCGCCTCCCGGTCACGTCGAGCACCTGAATTCCGGTGAGATCCAAGTCATCCAAGAGCGGCAAGTGCTCAGGGTCGACGAGAAGTAACTGGCAGTCGGAGCGTCGAATGTCGGCCAGCAAGCCGGCGCCGCGCCGCGTGGTGTTGATGCCGCACAAGACGTAGCCGCCCAGCGCGGCGGCAGCCATGGCGCGAAGCATCGCCGGGGAGTTGGGGAGGACGGCGCCGACGTGCAGTGGACGTGTCGCGTCGGCGAGGGCGATCAGCGCAGCGGCCTCTGCCTCGGCCTCGGCGAGGTGTTCTCGCCAGGTCCAGATCCGCTCGCCGTGGGCGACCGCCGGGGTGTCGTCGTGCCTGCGCTGCCGCAGTAGCTGTTGAACTGTCTCCGGCACTGTTTCACTTCCCAGGGTGGTAGAGCGTTGTCAGCACCAGCCCGGCATAGTTGTGGCGGGCCACCTCGTCGCAGTGGCGCCGGTAGGTGCCGAATCCCCCGGCGTAGGGCATGAAGATCCGTTTCTTGCCCTCGATATTGGCGCCCAGGTACCACGACGACGCCGCTTTGGGGAATAGGGTTTGCTCAGCAACTTGTGCGACGTGCTCGGTCCAGGCGGTGGCGGCGTCGCGGCGCGGCTCGACCTCGCTCACCGCGAGGCGCCGGGCGGTCAAGACCAGGTCGATGGCCCAGTCGACCTGAACCTCAGCGTGTAACACCATGTTGGCCAGCACCGAGGGGCTGCCGGGACCGCTGATGGTGAATAGGTTCGGCAACCCCGGCACCATCAGACCGAGAAACGTCACCGGGCCGTCGGCCCAGATGTCGCGCAGCCGCTCTCCCCTGGGCCCACTCGGGTCGATGCGGGTCAGCGCGCCGGTCATCGCGTCGAAGCCGGTGGCGAAGATCAGCACATCGCACGGATACGTCGTTTCGCTGGTTCGCACTCCCTGGGCGGTGATCGCCTCGATGGGCTCGCGGCGCAGGTTCACCAGCCGGACGTTGTCTCGGTTGAAGGTGGCGTAATAGCCGGTGTCGGTGCAAATCCGCTTCGTTCCGATCGGGTGATCAACAGGGATGAGATCGGTGGCGACGACGGGATCGGTGACGATTTCCCGGATCCGCTCCTCGGCGAACTCCCGGGCGATGTCATTGGCTGTCAGGTCGGTGTTCTGATCGGGAAAGGTCTTGGCAAAAAGGACGCCGCCCTCGCGCCAGCGTCGCCACAAGGCCTTAGCCCGCTCCTGTGGTTCGGTAGCGACCGCGTTCTTGTGGTAGGTGCCGTGCGGCGTGCCCGCCGGCGCATAGGCCGAGACCCGGCGGCGCTCGGGATAGCGCTCCTGGATCTGCTGCTGTTCCTCCGGAGACCATGGGCGGTTGGGCATCGGGATGCTGTAATTCGCTGATCGCTGGAATACCACCAGCTTCTCGGCTTGTGCGGCGACGATCGGAACCGCTTGAATACCAGAGGAACCCGTACCGATCAGACCCACGCGCCTACCGCGCAGATCGGGGTCCCCGCGTGGCCACGCGGCGGTGAAGTACACGTCTCCCGCGAAATCGTCGACGCCGCGGATATCCGGGCGGTTCACCGCCGACAGACAACCCGTTGCGCACACCAGGAACTGCGCAGCGTACGTCTGGCCGGCCCCCCGTGCATCACCAGTGCGGACATGCCATCGACCTCGATCGAAGGCGGCACCGACGACGTCGACACCAAAGCGGTAGTGGCGGCGCAGATCGAAGCGGTCGGCAACGTGACGCAGATAGTCCAGGATCTCCGGTTGCGCGGCAAAGCGCTGGCTCCACACCCAGCTCTGCTGAAGTGTTTCCTCGAATGAGTAAGAGTAGTCGACACTTTCAACGTCACACCGGGCACCCGGATACCGGTTCCAGTACCACGTGCCACCCACCTCGGGGGCCGCCTCGATGCCGATCACCGATAGGCCCGCCCGCGCGGCGCGGTGCACGGCATAGAGCCCGGCGAACCCCGCGCCGATGACAATCACGTCGCTCGAGAAAACCTCGGTCACGTCGATAGGCTCCGCGAGCGAGTCGAGTCCAACAGGCCCCGCAGGTCAGCGCATACCAGGTCGAGCGCTGACGCTGCCGGGCCGAACGATTGGATCGTCATGAAGCCGTGGAACAAACCGGGAAAATCCCGGTGCGCCACGCGTACCCCTGCGTTGCCTAACCGGCGCGCATAGTCGCAACCCTCGCTGTGCAATGGATCCAGGCCGGCAGTGACTATCACCGCGGGTGGCAGGTCGGCATGGGAATCCGCGCGTGCCGGCGCCACCAGGTAGGCCGGGTCGAAACCCGGCTCGCCGCCCAGGTATTGACGCCAGTACCACTGCATCGCGGCGCGGGTATTGAAGTATCCGGTGGCGTAGCGGTGGTAGCTATCCGTTTCGAATAAGGGATCGATGACTGGGTAGAGCAAGAGCTGCGCGGCCGGCCGGGCGGCACTTCGTTCGCGGCACAGAATGGCGGTGACCGCAGCGAGATTCCCGCCGGCGCTGTCGCCGGCGACGGCCGTCCGCGTTGGGTCGATGCCGAGCTCGGCTGCATGTGCTACCGCCCAGCAGAACGCCGTGAATGCGTCGAGTGCGGCCGCGGGAGCGCGGTGTTCGGGAGCAAGGCGATAGCCGACCGACACGACGACGGCTTGACTGCCGCGGGACAGGGCACGACAGAAGCCGTCATGGGATTCGATGTCGCACAGGACGAATCCGCCGCCGTGGCAGAACACGATTCCGGGGCGGCTATCAGACGGCTCTCCATGCGGGTGGTAGATGCGCACCGGGATGCCGCCGGCAGGACCCGGAACCGTACGGTCGATGGTGCTGTGAACGTCTTCGATGTTGTTGACGGCCAGACGCCGTTGGGCTACCGCGGCGCGAGCCTGTGGGGCGGTCATCGTCTCGACGCGCGGGAATCCGGCATTCAACTCCCGCAACATCGCCTGCACAGTGCCATTAATGGGATCGTCCATGTGGGCCTCCGCCCGCATCGGTGGGCCGCTCATTCGGGCCGGTACTTCAGTAGGGTGATTCCGTCTTCGGGCAGATCGTAGAACACCGGTCGAACCCGCATACCGATCTGGATGTCGCTCGGACCGACCTCGACCAACTCGGTGCTGATCCTTGGCCCGGCGTCCCACTGCACCACCGCAAGCAGCTGCGGCACCGAGTCGACCCAAGGCGGACCGGTAGGTTTGCGAGTGACCGTGAAGGTATACAGCGTTCCAGCACCGTCGATTTCGCGCCATTCCAGATCGTCGGCCAATGTCCCTGGGGCCAGGGTGCGCGGATAGAACACGTAGCGCTGCAATGAAGGCGAGTACTGCACCACGATGCGGTGCTGTGCCAGGCCGTCCCAGAAAGGTCGCGACACTGGTGTGGGTTCCGGGACGGGGCGGGGTTCGGTGCTCATTTGCGCCGCTCCTCTTCATCGCTTCGTCCCCCGCAAGCGGGCGGTGCCCCCACTGCATCGTCGCCGGCGCGGCTCATCGCTAGTCCCCCCGCATCAGCAACGCGACTTGCTCGCTCATGATCCCGCCGTTACCGGTCACGAACGCGGTGTGGCAGTCGGGCACCTGCGCATCACCGGCTCGGCCCATGATCTGGCGGGCACCGTCGACGACGTGGTGCATGCCGCCGGCCATGCCGGCCTGACCGAAGGACAGTTGACCGCCGGCGGTGTTCAGTGGAAAGTCACCTCGGTAGGTCAAGTCGTGGTCCGTAACCCACGACATGCCTGTGCCTTTGGCGCAGAACCCGGCGTCTTCCAAACTCATCAGCACCGTGATCGTGTAGCAATCGTAGAGTGAAGCGACATCGACATCGGATCGGCTCAGCCCGGCCATCGCGAATGCCCGCTCGGCAGCGCGAGCTATCGGTGTGCGCAGCAAGTCCTCGGCGTAGGTCGGGGTTTTGAAGGCGATATGTTCACCGAAGCCCTTGACCCACACCGGGCGGTTGCGACTTCGGCGTGCGATGTCGGCGTTGGCAATCAAGACACCCGCTCCTCCGTGCACTCGCATCACCGTTTCCAGCATGTGGATTGGATCGGCGATCATCGGGCTGGCGAGAACGTCATTCACCGTGATCGGGGACCCGTGAAAAACCGCACCCGGGTGGACACACGCGTTGGTGCGCTGGTCGATGGCGATCTTGGCGACCGCGGCGGAGTCGTAGCCGAACTCCGCCGCATAACGCTGCGCAATCTGCGCGTAGGGCGCGTTCTGACCCACGTTGCCGTACGGGATCTCGAACTCGGCTTGCGGCGACCCGTAGTGGTTTGACGACGCTCCATACCAATTCGCGGCGGAGGGCGGACGCCTCTGCGACTGTGGCACCGAGGCCGATCCGGGAACCACGGCCAACACCGCGTCGCACACGCCGAGTTCCACGGCGGCCGCGGCCCGCCACACCATCCCCGCAGACGTAGCACCGCCCAGATCGACTCGCTCACCGAAATCCAAAGCCAGACCCAGATATTCGCACAGCGTGGCCGGCGCGAACATCGCTGATTCGGCAACACCGTGCGTCAGCAGGCCGTTGATGCATGCAGGGGAGATGCCGGCGTCCTCGATGACCATTTTCGCCAACAGCGCGTACTGGTCGAGGGTGAACAGGGGCGGCCGGGTCGGACGGCGTTCGGCCGGCAACTCGGCGATGCCGACGATCGCCGCTTCGCCGCGCAGTCCCGTCACGAGGGCTTTCCGCGTCGGGGCAGCTCAACCGTCGCCGTTCCCGGTATCAGCACGGTGGCTTCGCGGCGGCCGGCGATGTCGAGATCCACCAGTCCGGCGCCCTCGTCGGTCAGGCGTTTACCGGTGACTTCCCCACCGAAGCTGAGCAGCTCGCCGGGATATGCGATCGCCCGGTTCTGCACCGAGAAGGACACCAGGCGGCCGCGCCCCCCGATCCAGTCGCCGATTGCGCGGGCCAGCAGTGCCGCCTGAAGCGGGCCCTGGACCAGCACGTCGTCGTAGCCTTCGACCGTGCGAGCCCACTCTTTGTCGTAATGGATACGGTGTCCGTTGTAGGTGGCTGCGCTGAAAAAGAACATCTGAGTTTCATCGACGGTGACTTTCAGCGTGGGAATGTGTTCGCCCACGGCGATGTCGTCATAAAACACTTCCCGATCGGTCATGGCGCTCCTACGGACGGGCGATCATCGAAGCCGATGCCTCGGCAAGCAGGTCGCGGTACTGGTTCCGGTACACCGTGTGCCACGTGACCAGAACGAATCTGCCAGAGCGGCCCTGCTTTTCAACGATTGATTCGATGGACCGCACCATTGCGATTTCGTCGCGGTGATAGGCCGGCAGGTGAAAGGTGAAACTCTCCCCGCCGGCCATCCGCTTCGGGGCACGGGGAAACGCGAGACTGCCCGAGACCGCGCCGGAGGAACCGTCGGGCCGCAGCGCGTCGAGGTGCGTGACACCGAGTACCGCATACTGCAGAAAGAGCGGAGGACAGATGATGTCGCGAAAACCGTTGGCCCGGGCGTAATCCGGATCGAACCATAAGCGGTTGCGGTCACCGACCGCCGCGGCCCACCGTTGCCAATCGCGCCGGTTCACCTCGCCGGTCGCAGATGCGGCGATGGTGCCCACTCGCGACGCGGATTCGGCGTCGATCAAGGTGTCTTGCTCATCTGGGCTCACCGGCGCTCCTCTTCGTTCATGGTCTCCTCCAGCCACGATGCGGCGACATCAGCTCCGCCGCCGAGCGTCGAGCCGAACCTTGCCCGTTCGGTCCACAAATGCAGATCTGTCTCAGTGACGTAACCCATCCCGCCGTGCAGTTGATGGGCATCCAGGGTGATCAGCCTGGATGCGGTGGCCGCATGCATGCGCGCGATCGCCGTTTCCCTGGTGGCTGTGCGACCGCGGGCTATCCAGAAGACCGCGGAGTGCGCGGCCAATCGTGCTGCGGCCAGGGCGATGTGCATGTTGGCGACCAGGTGTTGGGCCGCCTGAAAGGACGCAATCGGCCGGCCAAACTGGTGGCGCAGCTTGGTGTAGTCGACGGTGCGGTCGACCACGGCCTGCCCGATGCCCACCAAGTCGAGTGACCCTAGTGTCACCGCCGTATTGGCGACCCGTCGTAGCGCCGATTCGTCAATGTCGCCGAGCAGCGCGTCGGCGGCGACAACGACGTCATCAAATCGCACGGTGAACGCCCGGTGCCCGCCTGCCATGATGAGCGGTTCCATCGTCACGCCGGTCGCCCGCGCGTCTACGACGAAGACGAGCGTCGGCTCGCGCTCAGGCTCGGCGGCTGAAACCACGATGACGTCGGCGACATCGGCATCAGCGACGTAGTCCGCGGTTCCGGTCAGCCGCCAGCCAGAAGTCGATATCGGCTCGGCGCGCAGCACTGCCGAGATGACAGCAGCGTCGCGGGCGCTGCACAAAGCGGTGGTGCCGCGAATACCGCCGGTTGCCAGCGGCCGCAGCCAGGCCGCCTTTGCGCCGCGGGCGCCGAGCTGGTCGATCGCCAGGGCGGCGTGAACGGTGCTATGGACTGTCGTCGGGCACAGTGCACGACCGGCCTCGGTGTAGAAGACCGCGAGATCCTCGAGCGAACCGCCGGAGCCGCCGTACTCCACGGCGATGGCGAGCCCAAATACCCCCGCATCGGCGAGCGCCTTCCACAGGGTCGGGGTGCTTCTGTCCGCGCTGGGTTCATGTAGCGCGCGCACCATACTCACGGGGCTCTCCGCAGACAGCAGCGCGCGCAACATCGAGGCGAACTCGCGCTGCTCAGCGGTGGGTGTCGCTTTCATCGATTTCCGTCGCGTAATTCTTTAGCGTCCATACGAAGGCATTCCGTGGCCCCGCTGGGCGATGATGTCGCGAAGGACCTCGTTGGTACCTCCACCGAAACGCATCAACGGGGCGGCCCGGTAAAGCCGCTCGAATTTGCCGGCCAGGGGCGCATTTTGATTGCGATGCGCCAACAAGCCGTCCGGGCCGAGCAGATCAAGCGCCAGATCGGCGATGCGCTGACGCAGCTCACTGGTGAAGACCTTCTCGACACTGACCTCCACGGTAGGGATGACGCCACTGTCCAGGATTGACGCGGCTTCGTAGCCCATCAGAATGGCTACAGCCACGTCGGCTTCGGCCTGCGCCAGCCGGCGCCGAAGCACGGGGCTGTCGGCGGGCACCGCACCGTCACGCCGCGGGCTTCGCGCGAGCTCACGCAACTCGTCCACGGCGCGACGTAGATCGCCTGCGTTGGTCAGCGCACCACGTTCGAGATCGAGCGCGCCGGTGATATATGTCCAGCCGTGGTTGACTTCGCCCACCAGATTGGTGACCGGGACCCGCACGTCGCGGAAGTGCACCTCATTGGTGCGATAGCCCGACCACGCGTACAGCGGGCGGATCTGGACGCCGGGGCTGTCGATAGGGACGATAATCACCGAAATACCCCGGTGGCGACCAGCTTTCGGATCGGTACGTACACAGAGCCACTCGTGGGTGGCACGCTGAGCGCCGCTGTTCCAGATCTTGGTGCCGTTGATCACCCATTCTTCGCCATCACGGATCGCACTGGTACGCAGGCTGGCCAAGTCGGTGCCCGCGTCGGGCTCGGAATAGCCGACCGCGCAGACCATTTCGCCTTTGGCGATCAGCGGCAGCCATTCGGTTTTGTTCTGTTCGGTGCCGTGCCGCATGATCATTGGCGCCACCGACGTGACCGTCAGATCGGGTCCGGGCACCCCCCAATATTCGAATTCGCTCATCAGCAGGTGCAGATGAATGGCGCCGAGCCCCAGACCGCCGTACTCGCGCGGCCAGTTCAGCCCGAACCAGCCTTTCGCTCCGATCTTGCGACGAAACCGCGCAACCTCGCCGTCACGCAACTCCAGATCGTGCTCGGCGAGCTCTGCCTTTAGCTCCGCGGTGACATTGTCATGAAGGAACTCGCGGACCTCGGTGAGCCAAGCGCGCTGCCCGGCGTCGAGTTCAAAATCCATTCCGGCTCACCTCACCTTTCACCAGCAGCGCCAGCGTAACGCCACTGTGAAATTGCGCCCGGATTTTCGCACTGGCACCACGCTGGGCGCCCCTCGTTTTGCGTATCCCATGGACATTTCTCGCATTGGTCTGAGCCGAAGCGCCACCCTCGCTGACGCCTGTCATTGACAGGTGCCAGCGAGAGTCTGTACGTTTGCCTGCGTGCCTTCGACATCGTCGACCTCAGAAGTTACTTCGCCGGCTGTAAGCGCTAGGGAAGCCCAACGGCTTCAGACGCGAGCCCGTCTGTTCGATGCAGCGGTGGCAGAGATCGGCCGATCGGGATTGGTGGGTACCGACGTCGCAGCGATCGCGGCGGCGGTCGGGGTGGCGCGCGGGACGTTCTATTTCCACTTCCCGACCAAGGAGCACGTGCTGGTCGAGTTGGAACGGGCCGAGGAGGTCAGAATCGTAGCGAAACTTGCTACCAAGACGACCGGGCCCGGCGATTTGTTGTCGATGCTCAAGCTTTTGGTACGCGAGGTGCTCGACGCGGAGCGACGGTTGGGCCCGGTGGTCTTCAGGGACATGCTGGGGTTGCACTTCTCTGCGACAAGACCGGTCGAGGACGAATTGGGTGAGCATCCACTGGCCGGCTTTGTCATAGCCGCGATCACCGAAGCGCAGGTTGCGGGACGGGTGTCTCGGGATGTAGACCCAGGCCAACTCGGAGTGATCTTCTTGAGCGGGCTGTTCGCCTTGCTGGCCACGGGCACAACCGCGTCCCGCGCACGATCCGCACTACTGGACAGCTATGTAAAGACCATCGTTCGGGGAATGGAGGCACCATGAGCGGCACAGGCATCGAGGGCTACCGGGCCTACCTGGCGCATCGCGATGGCGACGCCGATCTGCTGCATCGCCGGCTTGCCAATCGTGAGGAATTCTTCGAATCGTTGGAGGCCGACCCTGTCCGCTCGGCCCGTGCCGTCGATCGGCGTGTGTTCATGCAGAACCTGCGCCGCCGCCGACCCCAGCGAGGGCTCAGCCGCGAGATGCTGTTCCTATTGGCCACCGCCAAGCTGAATCAGGCGGAGCGATTTGGCGTGGACTTGGGAGATACTTACGGGCGCATCGGCGGCCAGGACGAGCCGCCAGAGCGGGTGTATCTCGCGCTCGAGGAGCACTATCACACCCGCCTGTTGGCCTACGTGCTGAACATTTTCGGTCTGCCGTTTCAGGTCGTGGTGCCACCTTTTGTGATGCGCCAGTTTGTCAAGATGGAAGTGTTCCTGCCCGAGCGATTCGGGTTCCCGTTTGTGGGCGCGGCGGAAATGGCGGGCTGCATCATGTTCGACGAGCTGCGTCGCATCGGCGTCGAGTTGTTCGCCGACGAACCAGACGTCGCGGCAAGGATTGAGCGGCTCTACACCGAGATCCTCACCGACGAGCTGGGCCACGTCGGCTATTGCGCAGCGCGCTGTACACGCGCCGAGCGATCGCTAATGCGTTGGCTCTACCCGCTTTTCGGACGACTGGTTGCTCGCCAGACCGCTGAGATCAGCCTACTCACGGATCCCAAGAGGCTTCATGCTCGTCTCGACCAGCCCTTCGATGTCGAGGCGCTCGCTGCTGGCGTGTCGAATGAAACGTTCGTTGCGGCCCACCCCTGATCGATCGAGCGGTGACTGTAACCCGCCGGGCCCGCCGCGGGAGGCCAGGCTATTGAGGCGGACCCCGGCGCGGGCGGCGTTTACTATGCGCTGGCCGTGAGGGTAGTCGATAGGCTTACGTAGACGAGGTCGGTTTCAAAAGCACGGCGGCGCGGCAATCCCGGTCAGGTGCTGCTCGACAACCAGCGCCGGCCCCGACGTCGACTATGTAGCATCGCCCGTTCCCACTCGTCGGTTGCGGCGGAGCGCTGGGTTGCGCCGACTACCACAACTGCAGGAGACAGTCCGTGAGTGACAAATCTGATTTCGGAACCTTTGGCCGGTTCATCGAAACACCCGTCGACGAGATGCCGCCGGAAATGGAGGATGCTTACAACTTCACCCGCAGACTGCGTGGCGTGGTACCCGGCCCGCACAAGATCTGGCTTGCCAACCCCACGCTGTCCAAGACGATCGTGCCGACCGGCGCGTACTTTCAACGCGAGTCCACCTTGACGAAGGCCGAGATCGAGATCGCGACCAACATCGTCAACGGCCGGTGGGGCAGCCCCTACGCCAACTACGAACACGAGATCATCGGCGAGCGTGACGGGCACCTGGATCCGCGACGTGTCCAAGCATTGATCGCGGGCCTGCCAACCTCATTCGAAGACCCGCGCCAACAAGTGGTCTACGAGCTTGCCTCGGCATTGGTCACTGCGCGCGTCGTGCCGCTGGGCCTGTACCGCCGCGCCAACGAGCTGCTTGGTGACGCGGGCATCGTGGATGTCGCAGTGCTGCTGGGCTGGTTCACCACGGTCTGTATGACGCTGGGCGCCTTCGATGTCCCTGCCGCCGCCAAGGGATTGGATCAGTAAGCGCCAGACATATTTGACATTCCGCAACCTAACTCGCAAGGATCGCCATGGCCTTTCCCCCGCTACCCGCCGTTACGTTGACGCCGGTCGCTTTCTTTCCGCAGAAGTATTTCCTGGAAAACCTTGCCGTGCGCGCCGATAACTCCATCCTCATCACCGCCGTCCTGCAGAAGGAACTCTGGTGGGTTCCACCTGCACAGCCCGGCGCAGTGGTCGACCCCGTTTTGCTGCACAGCTTTGATCACCCGGTCACCGGTATCGCCGAGGTCGCGCCCGACGTGTTCATCGTCAACCTCACCGAGGCTTATACCACGCATAAATCGCATTTGGTCCGAATCGATTTCACCGATTGGAGACCGGGGGTGCCGGTATCACCGGAGGTCATCTACACCTTCGACGACCGTGTCCGCGGCCTCAACGGCAGCTGCTTACTTGGCCCCAACGTGTTAGCGATCGCCGACTGCTTCGCTGGACTCGTCTGGCGTGTCGACCTTGCTGACGACGCCCACAGCGCCACGGCCCGAATGTGGCTTGCAGATGACACCATGGCGCTCGATCCCGACAGCGGTGTACCTCCCCCGCCACAACCGGGTGTGAACGGCGTGCGCTACGGCGCGCAGACCGGGTACTTGTACTACACCTCAACCGCGCAGCAGGTGTTTATGCGGGTTCCCGTCGACCCCTCCACCTTTGACCCGGCCGGCCCGCCCCAGTTTGTTGCCGCCATCAACAATGCCGACGACTTCTGCCTCGACGAGGACGCCAGATTCGCTTACGTCACAAGGCATCGCGCCAACACCATCGAACGCGTGCCGCTAGCGCCCCGGCATGGCAGCGAAGTACACCACATCGCGGGCGACCCTTTCGATGAAACCGTCGTCGGTCCGTCCAGCGCCGCATGGGGACGCCGCCCCGGCGATGACGGCCGCGTCGCCTACGTGACGACCGACGGCGGCACCACCGCTCCCCCAGACGGCATCGTGCGTCAGGCCGCCCTGATACGTGTCCGGTTGGAGCACCCCGCCGAATCATGACCCGGCACAGCGAAGTTGTCGCTGCGGGTGCGGGCAGCGCGCGGGTGTTCGAGATCATCGCCGCCCTCGACCCATTCCACCAGCGGAACTATAGGGCCGATATGCAGACACGCTGCGGCGACCGCCTCACTTCACGGTGATCGACGACGCCAGCCATGCTCAGTTCCCCGAACAACCTGATGCAGCCGCCGCGGCGATCATTGGTCATCTCCGCCAGGCCAACGGCACACCACCCGCGAGCGGGGCCCCGTCCGTGTACCGACTGTAAACACGCTGTCAAACTTCCGTTAAAACGCGCCAGCGCCATCGCGGATATGTGGCTGGACTGCGAAGATCTTGCCACCGCCTTTCTGAAGACCAGGCATTTTGCCCAGCCCCGGCCACAGGGAGAAGTTATGCCCACTGTTGAGACGCGCCTCCGCCAGGAGTTGCACAACTGTTCCGTTGAATTACGGCAACTGGCGTACACCCTTCCCCTCGGGGTGGGTGAGCATGCTCTCCTTCAGCTGTCAGACCGCATGCGCGCCGCCGCCGAACAGGTGATCCGCAAAGGGGCTTAACGGCTTAGCACCCCGCTTAGGTGTGAACTGGGGTTGCTAGTCGGGCACGTAGTCGAAGGTGTCGGGATTAGGACCTGTCCTGCCCGATTCACCCCTGTCCAGCGCCGAGATTGCATCCATGTCCGAGCCGTCCAGCTCGAAGTCGAACAGCTCGAAATTGGACTTCACCCGCTTCGGCGTTACCGACTTGGGAAAGACGATATCGCCGCGCTGGATGTGCCAGCGCAAAACCACCTGCGCCGGCGATTTGCCGCGGGCCTTGGCGATGCGGTTGGTCACCGGATCGTCGAGCACTTTGCCCTGGGCGATCGGCGACCAGGCCTCAGTGGCGATGCCGTGCTCGCGTCCGTAGGCGCGGACCTTTTCATTGGTGAAGTACGGATGAACCTCAATCTGATTGACCGCGGGCACGGTGCCGGTTTCGTCGGCGAGTCGATCTAGATGTGCCGGTTGGAAATTCGATACACCGATGCTGCGAGCGCTTCCGTCCCGTGCGAACTGTTCGAGGACTTTCCAGGTGGAGACGAAGTCACCGTCGTACAGCGTGGGCAGCGGCCAGTGGATCAAGAAGAGGTCGACGTAATCGCAATTCAGGGCTTCCAGTGTCTTGCTGAAGGCGCGGCGCGCATCAGCGGGCCTGTGAAAGCCGTTGTTGAGCTTGCTGGTAACGAAAACCTCAGCCCGGTCCAGGCCGGCATCGCGGATACCTTGGCCGACTTCCTGCTCGTTCCCATACATCTCCGCGGTGTCGATGTGCCGGTATCCGATCTCGAGGGCAGCCCTGACCGCTGCGGCAGTCTCGCCCGGCTCGATCTGGAACACACCGAAACCAAGCTGCGGGATGCGCGCACCGTCATTGAGTTCGATCGCGGGAATGATGCTCATGCTTTCCTCCTTCTCGGTCCGTGTACCCGGTCGACAAAGTTCCTATCCCGACGCCCTCATCTGTCCTCTGGGCTCAGCCTGGTACACGTCATGCCGGCCGCGACGCAGCCGATAGCTTGCGCGGCCAGGTAAATCCACAGCGTCGGCCAGGCAAACAAACCCGCAGCTGCCGCGGCCACTGTCACGGACGGGTTAAAGGCGCCTCCAGAGACGGCACCGACTGCGAATGCTCCTGACACGACCGTGAATCCGATTGCCAGGCCGTAATACGAGTTGTTCGGATGGCGTTTGCCTGTGGTGACGTTGAGCACCACGTAACAAAGAGCGAAGGTAAACAGCAGTTCCACGAGGAAGACGGCGACCAATCTTTGGGCCGGCAGCGTCAACATCGCCACGGGCCTAGCGTAAACCGGATCGATAATCCAGCGGACTACCGCCGCCGCGACCAATCCGGCGCCGAACTGCACAACCCAGTAATGCACGGCATCACGCAACGAAATCCTGCGACGCACGAGTACCGCCAGCGTGACCGCTGGGTTGTAGTGCCCACCTGAGATATGCCCCCCGGCGTAGACCATCACCATCAGCACCCCACCGACAGCCAGTGGGGTCAGCAAGCTGCCGCTGCTGGCGGCAGCACCGAGCGTAAACACCAGAAAAAAGGTTCCGATCGCCTCGGCCGCGTACTTTGCGTACGAGCGAGGGCCACTAACGACAGCGGCCGATTCCTGGGTGGCGGTGAACGTAGTTGGCTCTGCTGAGGTGATCCCTTGCATGACACAACCTTCGCGCACACTGATCGACCGTGTCTTCGGTGCTAGCGCCCGTCAACGCCACCGGCTAGCACCAGTCCAGAGATTCCTGCCAGCTGCAATCCGGAGGCCAGCGTCGTCAACCATGGCGAAGCCGCACATCGGCCGCCAGAACGACCCGAACACGCATCACCTTCGCCTATACGGAGCGGCCAGGCCGGTGCGCGGTCGGCCGACGAGTGGTTAGCCACCCTTGAGGCGAACCTTCCAGCGCACGAAGCCAAGGTAGAAAATACTGATTACTATCAGCATGCCCATGTCGAACCACCAGGTGCCGGCATTGTGATGCCAGTGCGAATCCTTCGGGACCTGGGGACCGGGCTCCAATTTGATCAGGTCGACGGTGGAGGCCGACGCCGCGAAACCCCATCTCGCTGGTGTGGCCCACGACATCTGGTCGAGCCCAATGCGCGCGGTGACGGGAATCATGCCGCCGGAGAACACCAGCTGCGACATGACCGCCACGACGAGCAAGGGCATGATCTGTTCGTTGGACTTGGCTATGGCCGACAACGCCAACCCGAGCATCGCCGAGGCGACACACGTCGCGGCGACGTCGACGAACAACTCCAGGCCGGGCTTGCCCAACGCCACGGCGCCCTGGGTCGGGCCGCCCTTGCCGATTATCGCGATCACGGTCACGATCGCCGACTGAACAACCGCGAAGACGGTGTAGACGCAGACCTTCGCCAACAGGTACGCCGACGTGGACAGGCCGACCGCCTGTTCGCGCAGGAAGATGGGGCGCTCACCGATCAGATCGCGGATGGTTAGCGCGGTCCCCATGAAGACCGCACCGACGTTGAGTAGCACCAGGATCTGCCCCGGCTCGGTGGGTGCGGCACCCATCGGGTTGGGGATACCGAAGCCGACGTTGCCGGGCACCGACATCGACAGCGAACCCATGATGAACGGCAACAGCGCAAGGAAAACGAAGTAACCCCGGTCGGAGACGATCAACCGGATCTGCCGCCTGGCGATCGTGGAGAACTGGTGGAACAGACTCGTGTGCGAGGGATCGCCCAGCTCGGCGGGTTTCTCCGCCGGCGGCGGTGGCGGGGGCGGGCCCGTCCGTGCCAGGTACCGGGCCTTGGCGCCGTCCGGGTCGCCGGCGACCGTGCTGAAGATGTCGGCCCAGTTGGTTGTCCCCATGGCCGCACCGATCTGGCCGGGCGGTCCGCAGAACGCGGTCTTGCCGCCGGGGGCCAGCAGCAGAACCTGATCGCAGACGTCCAGGTAGGTCAGCGAGTGGGTGACCACGAGCACCACACGACCGGCGTCAGCCAACTGCCGCAGCATGGTCATGACCTGCCGGTCCAGCGCCGGGTCCAGACCGGACGTCGGCTCGTCGAGGATCAGCAGCGACGGTCCGGTCAGTAGCTCCAGCGCCACCGACGCGCGCTTGCGCTGACCGCCGGACAGCTTGTCGACCCGAGTCTGCAGGTGCTGGGTCATCTCGAGTTCCTCGACCACCCGGGCGACCACCTGGGCGCGGTCAGCCTTGGTAGTGTCCGGTGGCAGCCGCAGTTCGGCGGCATACCCCAGCGCCTGGGCCACGGTGAGCTGACCGTGCACCACGTCGTCCTGCGGCACCATGCCGATCCTGCTGCGCAGCGAGGCGTACTCGGCGTGAACGTTGTGGCCCTCGAAGGCCACCGTGCCCTTAGTCGGGTGCGTGTACCCGGCCACCAATCTGGCGAATGTCGACTTTCCTGCACCCGATGGACCGATGACGGCCGTCAGCGTTCCGGGCTGCGCGCCCAACGAGATGTCATCCAACAGCGTCTTGTTGTTCTCGATCGTCCACGTCACCCCGCGGACATCGAGGCCACCGGTGCGCGTCGCGGTTGCGGTCTCATCACGGCGGACCAGCGTGCCGCCGGCGAAGACGAGGTCGATGTTGCCGATGGTTACGACGTCGCCGTCGTGCAGCACGGCAACCTCAACCCGGGAACCATTGACGAAGGTGCCATTGATGCTGCGGTTGTCATGGATCTCGGTGCCGTGGGCCGTCGGGATCAGGGTGGCGTGGTGGCGTGACGCCAAGACCTCCGGAATGACGATGTCGTTGTCGTTGGCCCGGCCGATCTTGATCGCGCCCGGTACCGACTCCGCCGATTTTCCCGGCCGCAGGATTTTCATCATCGACGTCGCGATGTTCGCCGCATCTCCGCCGACGCGGCCGGTCTCGGGCTCGGCCGCCGACCCCGCTGCCGGGCCCGGCGGCACGTGCATCGGCGGTGCCCGGTAGATCTGCGGGGCATGCTGCGGTCCGCTGGGCGAGCCGACTGGGTGGCCGGTAGCCGGGTATCGCGGCTGCGGCCCCGAAGGGCCGCCTGGCGTCGGTCCGCTGGGCGGATGGCTCGGCTGCTGTCCGCTGGGCGGATGCGAGGCCTGACGAAACGCGGCCGATGATGGCTGCTGAGGCTGGCCGGGCCACTGCGCCCCGGGCGGCTGACCAGCGGGCACCGGTGCTACCGGTCCGCTGGGCGGGTTACCGCTGGACGGGTTGACGATTGGTATCGACGTCGTCAGAGGAGGCCGCCCGGCCAAACCCTGGTGGCGGCCGACCTCGAAGGTCAACGCCGGACCGTCCGGATTGCCGATGTTGACCCGCAGGCCGTCCTGGATGTCGACGACCGGCATGCGACGGCTGTTGACGTACAGCCCATTGAGGCTTCCGTTGTCGATAGCGATCCATCGGCCCTGGTCGAATCGCACGATGAGGTGTGTGCGCGAGATCAGGGGATGCGCAACGCGGACGTCTGCGCGAAGGTCACGGCCAATGACTACATCGTTGCCTGCTGCAAAGGTGCGCTCGGATCCCTCGTACCGCACGGTCAGCACAGGTGGGACTGGTCGGCTCATCGGGACCAACTGTATCGGCAGTGGCGCAAATTAGGCTGTGAGTCGTCTTATGCGCCCAGATCTTCCCGGTAGTGCCCTCCATGTCTGACTTCGAGGACACGACCGACGCGGCAGACGTGGCCAGAAATGACAGCCCCTGGTTGACGACGAGATTGGCGCGCGGAGCTTTAGCGATGTTCGTTATCCGGCTGCCGCGGTGGAGCTCAAGCTACGACGCCAAGACTCGTTGCCTCGGCTGTTCTGCAATTTGCCAGGTGCAGCGGTGACGTCTTTGACGAAATCCCCGATGTAGCGAATGGCCCGCCTTCCTTCGGGCAAGACGTCGGCGGCCAACGGAAAGTCGTGAATCTGTCCGTCCCAAAGATGCAGATCGCACCGGATACCGCTGGCTTCCAGGCGTTCCGCCATGAGCTCGGCGTCCGGAAGCAACAACTCATCGGAGCTGGCGTGAATGGTGACTGGCGGCAACGAGGAAAGATCGGCATCCACCGGTGAGACAACCCGACCTGCGCTATTGCCCTGACCCTCCAAAAGCTGAGCCTTGCTGAGGTATCGAGCAAACATCGACAACGCCCCACGCGTAAACATGGAGCACCTGCGCGCATTGCGGTGCCTCAGTTTTCGCTCGGGGTCTGCATCTGTGAACGGTGAAACCGTCGCAACTCCAGCCGGCTTCATGACCTCACTACGAATGGCCAACAACGTAGTCATGAATGCGAGATATCCCCCAGCCGAGTCACCGGCAACGACGAGTCGGTCACCGTCGAAACCGCGATCCTGCAGCCAGCGAAGTCCGCTTATTCCATCGTCAATGGCATCGGTTATCTGATGTGCGGGCAGTTTTCGATATCCGACGGTGAGCACCGCGGCATCCGCGGCCTTCGACAAACGGGTCACCAGCGAGCGGTGGGTATTGAGACCGCAGGTGAGGAACGCGCCGCCATGAAGATATAGCACCGCGCGTTCCGCCGATACGCCGGGCACGCGAACCCATTCGGCAGCGCAGTCCCCGAGCTGTACCGGTTCGATCTCCGCCGAGGACCGGAAACGCGGCACTAACCCCGCAAAACCATCGACGTATTCGAGTGGCCAGTGCAGATTCGGCTGAATGGCCCACGCACGCACCGCGTTTTTGACGATTAATCTACTGGCCAGCGAGACTGCAATCGACTGCGGGCTATGGCGACGGTGAATTCGCCGATTCATCGCCTGGCTTGGCAATAATCGATAGGGACCCGTCGTCATCATTGGCATCAGCTCCTAAGTGGGCACCGAATACCCGCTCTGGGAGGCAGAAAACGGCGGGCAAATCCGCCCGAATGTCACGTTCCTCACGTTTGCCGCCCAAGAAAAGTGGGTACCGGCGGGACCGCGCCACGTGGCCGAAGTAGCCGCGGCCAGCCGCCTGCGTCGCGTCCGGTAGCTCAAGATGTGAGCATGACGGAGGAAATCTACGCCGCCCCGCTGCTGACCGACCGGGTCGCGGTGGTGACGGGCGGCGGTGGCGGTATCGGCGCAGCAACCGCGCGGCTGTTCGCCCAACACGGCGCCCACGTGGTCATCGCCGAAATCGACGCCGACCTCGCTGAACGGATGGTTGACGAGATTACGGCGTCTGGCGGATCGGCCCTGGCGGTTGTCAGCGACGTCCGTGACGCCAACCAGGTCGCCGGCTTGGCGCGATCGGTGTTGGATCGCTACGGCCGGGTCGACGTGCTGGTCAACAACGTGGGCCACTGGCTGCGTCACCCGGGAAACTTCGTCGACACCGAGCCACCACTGTGGGAGGAGCTTTACCGGATCAACCTGCATCACGTCTTCCTTGTCACCCACGCGTTCTTGCCGGCGATGGTTGACCAGCACGCCGGTGCGATCGTCAACGTCTCATCCCTGGAAGGGTTGCGGGGCTACCCAGAGGATCCGGTCTATGCCGCTTTCAAAGCTGCCGTCATCGGATTCACTCGCAGTCTTGCGGTCCAGGTGGGCGGCGACGGGGTACGGGTCAACGCGATCGCTCCCGACGTCACCGAATCCCTTCAGGTGCCCTATTCGCAGTGGCTGTCAGCCGAGGAGCAGATGCAGTGGCCCCGATGGGTTCCGGTCGGGCGTATGGGCCTGCCCGAGGATCAGGCCCACGTGATCCTGTTCCTGGCCTCGGACCTTTCGGCGTTCGTCACCGGCCACACCATCCCCACCGACGGCGGCACCGGCGCAGCGGGCGGCTGGTTCCGCTCGTCGCGCCGGCCCGACCGTGAGTGGACGAATCGGCCCCTCGCGCCGTGATTGCTCAGGCGTAACCCAATGCGGCGTTCTCCGCCCGGATCCGCACATTGAGCACCACGGCGTTGGCAATGCTGAACACGATCGCCGTCAGCCACGCTGAATGAACCAGCGGGAGCGCCGCCACCTCCGCTGCGACCGCGGTGTAGTTGGGGTGGCGCAGCCATCGGTACAGCCCGTGCCGAACCAACGGCGTTCCCGGGATCACGATGAGCCTTGGGTTCCAATGCTTGCCGAGTACGCTGACGCAGCGCCAGCGGACAACCGTGCTGAGCACCACGACGCCTAACATCGGCCATCCCAGCCAGGGGACGAACGGCCGGCCCAGGGTCCAGGTTTCCACGACACACGAAACCAAGAGCAGGGCATGCATACTGACCATCGCTGGGTAATGATCGCGCCCGAACTCTTTGCCTCCCTGAGCAATTGACCATTTGGCGTTTCGTTGGGCGACTGCCAGCTCGGCCAGGCGCTCGGCGCCGATGGCGAGGATGAACAGGTAGTAGTACATGGTCTTATCTCCTCACCACTGCAACAGCAGCAGCTCGAAGCTGAAACCCGGACCCATCGCCAACATCACTCCGAAGTTTCCTTCGGATGGCGGCTCGGCGATTGTTCGGCGCAGCACGTCAAGCACCGACGCCGAGGAGATGTTGCCATTCTCCCGCATGGAGTTCCGGCTGTGGGCCAACGCTTCCGACGGAAGGCCTATCGCATTCTCGATCGAGTCGAGAACTTTCGGGCCACCGGGATGACACACCCACGTCGAGATGTCCGCGATCGACAAACCATGATCGGCGAGAAAGCCGTCGACCTCTCCGCGCAGGTAGTCGTCGGCCATTTTCGGGACCTCACGGGACATCACCAGCTGAAACCCGCTGGAGCTGACGTTCCAGCCCATGACGTCGACGGTCTCCGGAATCACCCGGCTACGGGTTGCGAGGACACGCGGACCTCTAGACGCGCTGGGGCTCAAAGGAATCCGGTCAGAGCCTGTCGCAACCACTGCGGCCGCCCCGTCTCCGAACAGAGAGACACCGATGAGAGCGGGAATTGAGGTGTCGTCGCGCTGCAACGTGAGCGAGCACAGCTCAACGGACAGCAGCACCGCCACGTGCTCGGGGTAGCCATGCAGGTAGTCGTAGACGCGTGCCATCCCGGCAGCACCCGCCACGCAACCAAGCCCGAATAGCGGGACACGCTTGATGTCGGGCCGGAATCCGACTCGCGACATCAGCCGGGCGTCGATGGTGGGCACCGCTATTCCGGTGCTCGAGACCATCACGATGGTGTCCACCTCGTGAGGCTCGACGTCGGCTGCGGCCAGCGCCTTTCGTATTGCCTGCTCACCGAGGTCGACGGCAACCTCGAGGTAGGCGTCGTTCGCTTCGGTGAAGCCAGTCATTTTCGGGTAACGCGAGAGCGGCAGCGCAAGGCTGCGATGGTCGACACCAGTCGTTTGCGCGAAGCGCATGAAACCCGGATCGGCGACTTCGGTGAGTTCGCGTGCGACTTCATCCTGGTTGTACCGGTGCGCTGTGAATGCCACAGCGCTCCCGGCAATGTGCGGAGCGCCGCGCCGATGGCGAGCAGCCTGGTGCGGGGATGTGGAATACGTTGTTGCAGTCATGCCTATCCCGACGACCAGTGTCCCGTCAAAGGTTCACCGGATCGCGGCCAAGGTGAACTTAAACACATCCACTCGCGCTATTGAACCTAATCGTCCTGTGACGAATGCCTCTTACCGCCGGTCATGTGCCCGATCATCAACGGAAGAGGTTGCTGAGAGCCGCGATACGCAAACAAGCCGCGCGACCCTAGCGGCCGCCTCTGCCGGAACCCATTGGTATGTAGGCACTTTCAGCGCCGAGATACTTTCATAGCGGTCGACACGTGTGGATCGATTCCAGAGTGTCCTTAATACCTCATTGGGCGGCGAGGGCATCGATGAGCCGATTCATGACCGCGCCGGCGTCTTGGCGGGCCTGGTCGTGCTGTTGGGCGCGAGCAATGTAGAGCGTGGCCTCGCGCATGGCACCTAGCATCGTCAGCGCGGTCGCCTCGACCGGCTGGGGCGGGATGCGGCCCGTCTCGATCGCACTGCTGAGTAGGGCGCGCACCAGGCAGAAGTTACCGCGTCGGCGCTAAAGTCAACGCTGCGATCTGGGCAACCGCTCACCCCAGGTAGCAAGCGTTGACCGCGAAGGCGACCTGGGGCCTCGACGATCTTGCGTCCTCTGATCTGGCTGTAAGGCTCCAACTCGGTCGCTCGACCGATATGATTCAGTGCTCACGTCCAAACGGGAAGCCAGCCGGCGGCTAGGAGATCGCGATGATTCCGTGGAAGCGACCATCGGCCGCGGTAGCGATCGCGATATTGGCATTTACCGCTGTTCCTGAAATATTCGCCATGACCCAGCCTTCTGGTGTGGCGCGCGCGGATGTATGCGTCAACGCCGGCCGGCGGGTTTCGGTGAGTGGGTGTACCAACGTCGCCGATGCGGTCGCCCCCTACGCTCCTCCGCCGTCCGTTTACGCTCCCTTGCCGGAGGACTATCCACCTCCCCCGCCACCGCCGCCCAATGTCAACGTATGCGCCAACGTCGGCCGTCGCATCAGCGTCAGTGGATGCGTCTAGGCACAACACCTAGCGGTGGTCGAATTCAGTCTTTACATTGGGTTCGGTCTGGCCTCGTACGTGGCATCGGATGGCCGCCACTCCAGGCCCGCCCAAGGGCGTAAGCGATTCGCGAGGCCGATCAGCCTCTCGCACAGTGTCACTCACTGATGGCGGGCGGATAGTGACCTTCAGCTGATCGTCACCGCGATGCCGTTGAGGGCACCATTGCCGGACGGCTCGTCGATGAACGTCGGCGGGGCAAGCACGTTGGTGTTGGCGCCCGGTGAGCTGTTAGCCACCGACATGCGAGTGCCCGGCTTGCCATGTCCCCAGCCGTGTGGCATCGACACCACGCCGGCCTTGATCGCCTCGGTGACCTCGACGGGCACTCTGATCTCGCCGGCCTCCGATTTCACCGTGATAATGTCGTTGTCACCGATGCCCCAGCTGGCCGCATCGTCGGGGTGGATCAGCAACGTGCAGCGGTCCTTGCCCTTCATCAGCGCGGGCACGTTGTGCAGCCACGTGTTGTTCGATCGCAGGTGTCTGCGGCTCACCAAGACCAGCGGCTCGGCCGGCCGGTCCATCCGCGCCGCCAGCCGCGGCAAGTCATCGAGCAGGTATTGCGGGGCAAGTCTGATCTTTTTGTCGGGCGTGCCCAGGATGTCGGGCAATTGCGGCACCATGGGTCCGAAGTCGAGTCCGTTCGGATTGACCTTGAGCATGTCCAATGTCAGGCCGCCTGGGTTCTCGCCGTACCGGTCCCCGAAAGGTCCGGTGCGTAACGTGAGGTCCAGGATCCGCTCCGGGCCGCCGTGGTCGTACAACTTGCGGATCGCCGCGCCGTCGAGTCCCTGAGTGAAGGCCAGGTAATCGAAGAAGCCGTCGTCGATCGCCGCGACGTCGACATCCTCGGCCGGAGTGCCGGTGCAGAGGCCGGTCAGCCGGATCAAGATCTCCCACTCGTGCGGGCGATCGCCCGGATCGAATACCGGAGCCGAGTAATTGGCGATGCTGTGAATCGCAAATTGCAGCACCAGATCGTCGTGGTGAGGCTGTTCGAGCGGGGACAGCCCCGGCAGGACCACATCGGCATGGCGCGTTGTCTCGTTGAGCCAAAGGTCAACGGAGATCATCGCTTCCAGCATGGGCAGCGCCTCGTCGAGCCTGTCACCGCCGGGCGTGGACAACACCGGGTTGCCCGCGATGGTGATCAGCGCCTTGAGCTGTCCATCGCCCGGTGTGGCGATCTCCTCGGCCATACACGAGACCGGCGCCTGGCCGAGGACCTCCTTGGCGCCGCGCACCCGGGTATGCCAGCGGCCGAATTCGGGTGCGCCGCCCTCCAGCCCCGGCAGCGGCTGCGTGGTGATCGACCAGGCCGCCGGTCGGGGGAACATCGCGCCGCCGGGGGTGTCGAAATGGCCCGTCAGAATGTTGATCACGTCGACCAGCCAGCTGGCGAGGCTGCCAAACTCCTGATTGCACAGGCCGATTCGGCCGTACACCACCGATTTCTCGGTGCCGGCGAGCTCGCGGGCCAGCCGGCGGATGCGGTCTGCGTCGATACCGGTGACGGCGCTCACCCGGGTCGGCGGCCAGTCCGCGACGACTCGACGCATCGTCTCGACACCGTCGACGTGCGGTCCGGGATTCACCAGGTCTTCGTCAAAGAGGGTGTGCGCGACGGCCAGCAGCAGCGCCGCATCGGTACCCGGGACGATCGGAAGCCATTCGTCGGCGCGGACGGCGGTGAGCGTGCGCACCGGGTCGATCACGATCACCTTGCCGCGTTTGCGGATCGCGTCGATCAGGCCCATCACGTCGGGTGCGGCCAGTAGTGAACCCTGCGACTTGGCGGGATTGGCGCCCATGACGACCAGCAGGTCGGTGCGTTCGATGTCGGGCACCGGAAAGGTCCACCATCCGCCGTACATCAGGTGCGAAGACAGGTTTTTGGGCCATTGGTCGACCGTCCCCGGCGAATAGGTGATCGGCATCCCCGACATGCCGAGCAGCACACCGGCGTAGCGCGCCAGCGAAAACGAGTGCGCCAGCGGGTTACCCGTGTAGGCGGTGACCGCGCCGATTCCGTATTTGCGGATCACCGGCGTCAGCAATTCGGTGCAGCGGCGAAACGCCACGTCCCAGCTGACCTCCTGCCAGCGCCCGTCGACCTTGATCATGGGGCGGCGGATACGGTCCGGGTCGTCGTGCAAGGCGCCCAATGACACGCCCTTCGGGCACAGGTGTCCACGGCTCCAGACGTCGTCGCGATTACCCCGGATCCTGGTGACCCTGCCGCCTTCGACGTGAATCTCCAAGCCGCACATAGCCTCACAGAGTGGACAGGTGCGCAGATGCCTGCCGTCCTTGCCGGTCGTCACTCACCCACTGTATTCCGCTACTAGTGGTATCGGAAGTGGGAATCATCGGGCCGAGGACGGGTTCTGCTGTCAGGACGCCCAGGGGCCGACGCCACCGACCTTGTCGACGCGAATTCGGGTGAGGAACCCAGGCGGTGCATCATCCGGCGGGAACTTGACGTCGGGACTGGACAGGGTTTGGGCGAGGTCCTTCAGGAGTTCGGGCGCGCCGCCTTCGACGATCCGCGCGGTTCCGTTGATAAAGAGATAAGGCCGCATCGCCTGGCCATGACCTTCGAGTGACAAGATCGTGACGGCTACGCGGGAATCGTTACGGACATTGCGAACCTTCTTGTGTTCGGCGAGGTGCGCGGTGACGAGTTCGTCGCCGCCCGGCGTCGACTGCAATGCAACCCAGACCAAGCTCACTTGCGGGCTGCCGTCGGGATTGAGGGTGACCAGGGTGGCATCGGCACCCTTTCCAATAAGGTCTCGGGCGGCGTCGTTGAGTACCATGCGTTGTTCTACAGCCGCGCGTCGCAATTCATTCCCTCAGGCTGGTTCGGGGCCCGACCGGGCACCGGGTAAGCGCCACTACTGTCCGGCGTTCCCGCGTGGCCCGTCGGCAGGAGCCGATTACCGCAGGCTCACGAGTTGGTCAACGGAGTCCTTGGGTAGCTCACCGTCCACCACCGCTGTGATTATCGTGCTATTCAACGTGATGGCGCCTTTGTGGTTGTCCAGGAAGGCTGTGTCGGCGGCATCTCGGCCGGTGGCGATGCGCACCATAGACTGCCGCGGTGCCAGGCATGTCGCATCGACAACACGCCACATGCCGTCGACGAATGCCTCAGCCACAGCGTGAAAATCCATCGGCTGGCATCCCGGCGCGTAGACCGCCGCCAGACGGGCGGGGACGTTAAGGGCGCGCAGCAATGCGATCACCAGATGGGCGTAGTCACGGCACACGCCGGCGCCCGCCAGCAACGTGTCGGTGGCACCGTCGATCGGATCACTGGAACCGGCAACATAATTCAGCCGCGTGCCCACCCACGACGACACGTTTTCCAGCAACGTCACCGAGATGCCATACTGCTGGAATTCGGCGGCGGCGAAACCGAAGAATTTGTCAGCTTCGGCATATCGGCTCGGGCGCAGATAGGTGATCATGTCGATGTCCCGCACCGGCGGGAGGTCGGCTTGTCCGATCACCGTTGCCCAGTACGACAGGGTCACGGTCCCCTCGTCCGCCTGCATCGTATGAATCCGCGTACCGTGCTCCCCGATGACTTCGCAGGGCTCAATCGCCCTGCCATTCAGGATAATTGCCAACGATTCGCTGACATCGATGCCTGGCTGACGAGCCACCGCGATTTGGAATTCCAGAGTCGTCGCCGCATTGACCTCGACTTCGATTTCCGCGCCGACTTGACGTTTGAGATGGCTTGTTGTGATGACTGTCCCCCGTCGTGTTGCTAGGTCGCCGTGCAGGCATCCGAATGTGCCTACGCTGGTAATCCAACACAACAAACCGCCGACCCGCAGGGCAACCGGCGGTCAGGGCGAGGAGTCGCGACGGTGGAGATGTGGGAACTGGTCGCCCGTGAGCGGATCCGGGACACTCTGGCGCGGTACAACTGGTCCGGCGACGCTGGCCGCCTCGATGGCCTTGCGGAGACGTTTTGCGCAGACGGTGTCCTCGAGATACGCGGTTTCGAGCCACTGCGCGGCCGATCCCAGATCGCGAGTTTCCTAAGCGGTGTCACCGGAAACATTGCCCTCAACGTCGACGTCAAGCCCGTCGTCCGGCACAACCTCGCCAGCGTGCTGTTCACCGGGCTGGCTCCCGACCAGGCGCACGTCTCGTCTTACTTCACTGTGGTCACCAATATCGGGCTCGACCATTTCGGTCGTTATCGCGACATCCTGGTGCCCGACGGTGACACCTGGCTGATCAAGCATCGCACGGTGTCGACCGACTGGGCAGCTCCCGACTCCACCATGGCTGGGCAGACACCTACCAGCTGAGATCGACGCCTGGCGCAACGATTTTCGCGAATGTGCGTGCGGGATGTTTGCCGATTTGCGTCCAGCGGCTACACCGTACGAGCACACCAACGGATAACGGCCGCCCTTATCGTGTGAGCCTGCAAGGACCTGCGGCTGACCACGGGTCATCGTGAGCAGCGGTCATGGCGGCGCAAATGAAACGAGCAAGTATGGAGCGACTCAGTGGGCTCGACGCGTTCTTTTTGTACCTGGAAACGCCGACGCAGCCGTTGAATATTTGCTGCGTCCTGGAACTGGATCCCGCGACGATGCCCGGCGGCTACACATTCGACCGGTTCCGTCAGGCGCTGTCGGTACGAGTGGACGCCGTACCCGAATTTCGCCTCACGCTGGCCGACAACCAGCTGAACTTCGACCATCCGGTCTGGGTCGACGACGAGCACTTCGACCTCGCACGCCATGTGCACCGTGCCGGCCTTCCGTCGCCGGGAGGTCGCAGGGAATTAGCGGAGATCTGCGGGCAGATCGCAGGGCCGGCGCTCGACCGCAATCATCCGCTGTGGGAAATGTGGGTCATCGAAGGCCGCGCCGACGATGCGATGTCTGTTGTCCTCAAGGCCCACCACGCAGTGGTCGACGGAGTCGGCGGGGCCAACCTGCTCGCGCAGTTGTGCAGCACCCTGCCGGACGCGCCGCCGCCGAAACCGGCTGTCCGCGCCGGGGGGGCAAATCCCCTCCATATCGCCGCCTACGGCCTGATCGGGGCCGCGCTGCGGCCCTGGCGCCTGGCCAGAGTTCTGCCGGCAACCGCGCTAACGATCGCGCAAACGATTATTCGCGCCCGCAGCGGTGGGCAGACCATGGCCGCCCCGTTCGCGGCTCCGCCGATTGCGTTCAACGGTCCGTTCACCCCCCGCCGCAACGTCGCATTGACCGACGTCGACTTCGACGACGTCAAAACGGTCAAGAACCGGTTCGGGGTAACCATCAACGACGTGGTTACGGCACTGTGCGCGGGTGCGTTGAGGCAATTCCTGCACAACCGCGAAGAACTACCGGACAGCCCGCTGGTGGCGAGCGTGCCGGTCTCGGTTCATGACAAGTCCGATCGGCCAGGTCGTAACCAGACGACATGGATGCTCTGTCGACTCGAAACCCACATCGGCGATCCGGCCGAACGATTGAGCCGCATCGCCGACGGCAACACCGCAGCCAAAGACCACGCCGCCTCGATGGGTCCGACCCTGCTGCAGGACTGGACGCAAGTGGTAGGACAGACCATGTTCGGGGCTGCGATGAAGCTGCTCCCACGGATCCCGCTGCCCGAGAAGCCGCCGCACAACATGGTCCTGTCCAATGTGGCCGGCCCACGGGACCAGCTCTACTTCCTAGGCTGCAAACTCGACGGGATGTATCCGCTCGGCCCGATCATCGCGGGCGCAGGACTCAACATCACCGTCATGTCACTGAACGGCCGACTCGGCGTCGGCATCATGTCGTGCCCCGACCTGGTACCGGACCTGTGGGACCTCGCGGACGCGTTCCACGCGGCACTAAAAGAGCTCCTGACTTGCGGCGCCCCCGGGCGCGACGGAACCTGACCACCAAGTGCGACCCGGTCAGCGGAACACCGCTCCCACTCGTCGCGGCGGCATGGCAGGGTTGACATCCGTGGCACATACCGAACAAATCACCGTCGTCGAGCACGACCTGCGTGAAATCGATACTCCGAAGGGCGCTTTGCGCTATTACGATTGCGGCCCTGACGCCAGCCCGGTGCTGCTCTTCCTGCACGGCTCCGGCCCAGGGGTCACCGGCTGGCGGAACTTCCGCGGGATACTGCCCACCTTCGCCGAGCACTACCGCTGCCTGATCCTGGAATTCCCCGGCTTCGGCGTCAGCCCGGA
Organism: uncultured Actinomycetota bacterium; assembly: GCA_963784665.1. Lineage (GTDB taxonomy): Bacteria > Actinomycetota > Actinomycetes > Mycobacteriales > Mycobacteriaceae > Mycobacterium. The sequence goes on along the minus strand of CAWASA010000003.1, from coordinate 65,196 downwards.
CTTCGGCGGCCACCCGATGGTCACCGCGCAGCGCGCCGTCGTGCCGTTTCTGGACGCACTCGGCGTGGACAAAGTCCACATCGTCGGCAACTCGATGGGCGGGGGCGTCGGCATCAACTTCGCCATCCACAATCCGAACCGCATTGACCGGCTGGTGACGATCGGCGGCATCGGTACCAACATCTTCAGTCCCAGCCCCAGTGAGGGCATCCGGCTGCTGCAGGAATTCGTCGAGGATCCGACTCGGCAACGGCTCGTCGACTGGCTCAAATCGATGGTCTACGACCAAGCGCTGGTCACCGACGAGCTGATCGAGGAACGCTGGCAGCTGGCCACCGATCCGGAGGCACTGGCCGCCGCGCGCCGCATGTACGGAAAAGCGGCGTTTGCCGCGATGACGGCGGCGATGGAGACCTCCGACAGGCCGATGCCCTGGGCAGTCATGCACAGGCTGACCGCGCCCACCCTGCTGACGTGGGGACGAGACGACCGGGTAAGCCCGCCCGACATGGCCCTCGTCCCGATGCGCACCATCCCCAACGCGGAACTTCACATCTTCCCCAGATCCGGGCACTGGGCGATGATCGAGGCCAAGGAGGCATTCGAAAGTACCGTGCTGGCGTTTCTGTCACGCGGCTAGTGGCGATCGCGAGCGCGGCGGAGCCGGGCGAAGCGGGTCGCCACCACCAGGATTAGGCGGACCCTGCGAGGCCTCTCGTCAATAGAGCGTGTGCCGCGGAATCACCGTCGAGAACACGGCTGGTACGGATGCTGATCTGCCACCGGCCGTCGATCCGCCGTAGCACGAAATGGTTTGCGGTGCAGCGCCATACGCGATAGCCATCGTCGTCGCGGATCAGGACCAAGGACTCACACACCGCTACCGCCGAATCGCCGGTGACCGTAACGACGCACGGTCCCAGGAAATGACAGCACCCCTTGGCCACCAGGCTCTGGTGGGCCGCCGAGCTCACCATGGCGTGGACGTCGGCTCGGCCTTCCATCCGCCAGCCGTCGACGTCATAAATTCCGTCGCTCGCCCACAGCCGCGCGGCGGCATCGGGGTCCCCGGCGTCTACCGCCGGACCGTACGAGGCGATCAACCGCGCGATATCGCGTTCGTCCTCGAGCCGGCGCAGCCGGGCCGCCAAGTCGTCGAGGTCGGTCATGATTGCCCTCCTCATCGTTGGGTGGCGCCCGCGCCCACGGGCACGGTTACCGCGGTGGTGCGGACATATCCGTCCGTTGACCGGGATCACCTTCGGGTCAGGCATGGACTGCGGTACACCATTAGTACGCCCCCACAGTAAGGACGACGAACATGAGCCAGCGGGTTCCGGACCGGGTAATTGACCGGGTGATGAACGTAGCCGACCAGTTGCGTGAGCAGGCCGCGGAAGCCGAGAGGATTGGCCGGCTTACCGACGAGACCGTCAAGATCATGAAAGCGGCCGGCGTAATCCGACTGCTGCAGCCCAAGAGTCACGGAGGGTTTGAGGTCGACCCGCGTGAGTTCGCCGAGACGGTGATGGCGACGGCGGCACTGGACCCGGCCGCCGGCTGGATTGTCGGTGTGGTGGGGGTGCACCCCTACCAGCTGGCGTATGCCGACCCGAAAGTGCCCAACGAGGTGTGGGCCGACGATTTCGACACGTGGATGGCCTCCCCGTACGCCCCGCAGGGTGTGGCCAAACCGGTTGACGGCGGTTACCTCTTCAACGGCCGCTGGCAGTTCAGCTCGGGCACCGACCATTGCGACTGGATCATCCTGGGAGCGATGCTCGGCGACAGTCAGGGCGTACCTTTAATGCCGCCCCAGATGCTGCACATGATCCTGCCGCGCAAGGACTACGAGATCGTTGGGGACTCGTGGAATGTGGTGGGGCTGCGCGGAACCGGCTCCAAGGACGTCATCGTCAAGGACGCGTTCGTCCCGGCGTACCGGACCATGGACGCGACGAAGGTGATGGACGGCACCGCGCAGCGGGAAGCCGGCATGACCGAGCCGCTGTATCTGATGCCATGGTCGACGATGTTCCCGCTGGGCATCTCCGCGGCCACCATCGGGATCGCCGAGGGAGCGCTGGCCGCGCACCTGGACTACCAGCGGGAGCGCGTCGGGGCCACCGGAACCGCGATCAAGGACGACCCTTACGTCATGTACGCCATCGGCGAGGCAGCGGCCGACATCTACGCCGCCCGCCAGGAATTGCTGGCTAACGTCGACCGGATCTACGACATGGTCGCTGCCGGCAAGGAGGTGTCGTTCGCCGACCGGGCGGCTGGTCGCCGTACCCAGGTTCGGGCGGTGTGGCGGGCGGTCGCAGCGGTCGACGAGATCTTCGCCCGCTCGGGCGGAAACGCGGCTCGGATGGACAAACCGCTGCAGCGGTACTGGCGTGACGTACACGTCGGGCACCTACATGCCATCCATGTTCCCGGCACCGTATATCACGCTTCGGCACTGAGTTCGCTGGGCATCGATCCGCCCGAGGGTCCGCTGCGGGCCCTGATCTAGGAGAAGGCAGACATGAGCGACCTGAAAAGCCTGGGGTACATCACCATCTCGACCAACGACATCGACCGCTGGCGACAGTTCGCCTTCGGCATCCTGGGCTTCGCCGAAGGTAAAGGACCTGACCCGTCGGCGCTATACCTGCGGATGGATGAGCGCGCGGCCCGGCTCATCGTGGTGCCCGGTGAGACCGACCGGGTGCTCGCCGTCGGCTGGGAAGTGCGCGACCACCCGGGGATGCAGCGAGTCACAGCAGCCCTCGAGGGTGCCGGGGTGTCGTTCAAGCAGCTGTCCACCGAAGAGGCCGAAGCCCGGCGCGTGGAGGAGGTGATCACCTTCGAGGATCCGGCCGGCACCACGCTCGAGGTGTTTCACGGTGCGGTGCTTGACCACAGCCCGGTCATCACCCCCTTCGGTGCGAAATTCGTCACCGGCGACCAGGGCATGGGCCATGTCGTCGTGCCGGCCACCGATCCCAATGGGCTGTTCGACTTCTACACCGAAGTACTGGGTTTCCGTTCCCGGGGCGCGTTCCGAGTGCCGTTACCGAAAGAGTTTGGCCCGGTGCGGGTTCGCTTCCTCGGCATCAACGAGCGACATCACAGCCTGGCGATTGTCCCAGCCGCACATCAACGCGACCCACGACTCGTTCACATCATGGTGGAAGTTGACTCCCTCGACGCCGTGGGTCAGGCGCTGGACCGCGTCAACGGCGAGAGCTTCCAGTTGTCGTCCACGTTAGGACGCCACACCAACGACAAGATGGTGTCGTTCTACGTGCGCGCACCCGGTGATTGGGACGTCGAATTCGGCACTGACGGAATGCGGGTCGACGAAACCTATTACACCGCAGAGGAAATCACTGCCGACAGCTACTGGGGCCACCAGTGGGTCGGCGACATGCCCGCGGCGATGCGGCTATGACACCGGACACCGACGTCATCCCCGTTCCGGCTGCGTCGATCGCCTCCTGGGACCACGAGGCCGACGTCGTCATCGCCGGCTACGGGGTCGCCGGTGCGGCCGCGGCGGTCGAAGCGGCCCGCGCCGGTGCCCAGGTCCTGGTTGTAGAACGCACCGGGTCGTGGGGCGGGGCGGCGGCGATGGCGGGCGGGTTCATCTACCTCGGTGGTGGCACCCCGCTGCAAAAGGCCTGTGGTTTCACCGATTCCGTCGACAACATGGCGGCGTTCCTGAACGTCGCGATGGGGCCCGGCGCCGACGAAAACCGGATCGCCGATTACTGCGCCGGCAGTGTCGCCCACTTCGACTGGCTCGTCGGCTGCGGCGTGCCGTTCAAAGCGGAGTTCTTCTCCGAGCCCGGCTGGGAACCGATGGGCGACCAGGGGCTGATGTACAGCGGCGGCGAAAACGCTTACCCGTTCAACACCATCGCCTCCCCCGCCCCGCGCGGGCACGTCCCGCAGATGTCGAACAAAAAGCAGGGCGAAGCCAGCGCCGGCTACATGCTGATGAAGCCCCTCGTCGAGACGGCCGGAGCGGCGGGGGCGCGGGCACTGTACGACGTGCGGGTTCAGCGCCTGATCGTTGAATCCGACGGCCGAGTGGTCGGGATCCACGCCCGCCAGTACGGCACTGAGATGACGATCCGGGCGCGCACCGGGGTCGTCCTCGCGACGGGCAGCTTCGCCTACAACGACGCAATGGTGGCGCGCTTCGCTCCGAGGATCGCCGGACGCCCGGCCGCGTCGATCGAGCAGCACGACGGTCAGGCGATCCGGATGGCGCAGGCACTCGGCGCCGATCTGGCCCACATGGACGCCACCGAAGTCGCGATCTTCATCGACCCCCAGCAGCTGGTGCGCGGCATCCTGGTCAATGGCCGCGGCCAGCGTTACGTCACCGAGGACACCTATCCGGGCCGGATCGGGCAGCTCACCCTGTACCAGCAGGACAACGTCGCGTACCTGATCATCGACGGCGATGCCCAGGACGAGGCGATGGCCTCGTGGTCGCCCAAGTTCATGTTGCGGCCGGCGACCTGGGTGGCTGACACCGTCGCCGACTTGGAACGCGACATGGGCCTGGCGCCCGGTTCACTGCAAGCGACCATCGCCGCCTACAACGAAGGCGCCGCCCGCGGCGAGGACCCACTCCTGCACAAGAAGCCGGAGTGGTGCAAGCCGATCGGCTCCCCGGTCGGGGCGATCGACCTGCGCGAGTGCACCGGCGGCTTCACGTTGGGCGGGTTGGCCACCACGTTGGATGCCGAGGTGCTGCACGTCAGCGGCGAACCCATCCCCGGGCTCTTCGCTGCGGGCCGGTCGACCGCGGGTCTGGCCGCCTGGGGTTATGCCAGCGGCATCTCGCTCGGCGACGGCAGCTTCTACGGCCGCCGCGCGGGCCGGTCGGCGGCCCGGAATCAGCCTGCGCTGACCGCCAATTAGGGGGCTAGGTCTGTCAGCTCGTCCACGATGGACAAGTCCCCGTGTCGCACCGCGTCCAGGATCGACTCGCTCAGCGCCGAGCACGCCAGGAACACGCCCCGGTTAGCGTGCGCAGACATCTTCCGCGCTTCGGCAAGCTCGGCACACCGGGCCGTCGCGTCGGCGTTCCACTGCACACTGGTCTGGTTCCAACTGCTCTTGCGCGCCAGCACCCGTGCGCCGCAGTTGCGGCAGGCCACGGGCACCATCGGCATCTCGTCGAGTCGGTTGTCTGCGTGGGCGGACGAATCCAGCGTCATCACACCGAGCCTGTGGTGGCTGCCTGGGCTGCCATGTTCGTCTCCACCTCTTTCATCCACGCCTCGTAGGGCCGGGTCGTGTCCAGCTCAAATTCGAAGCGGTCCACCATATCTGGTTGCACATCGGCGGCATCGACATAGAACTGCTGGTACCAGCGGCGCAACTGGTAGACCGGGCCGTCCTCCTCCACCAGTAACGGGTTGTCGATGCGCGCCTTGTGTCGCCAGATCTGCACGTCCTGCTCGAAACCCAGCTTGATGTAGTCGCCGAGAGTGATCGCGGTCTGCATGGCCTGGTCGCCGGGCAGCGCGTCCGACTTCTTCACGATGATGCCGTATTGCAGCACAAAGGAATTCGAGTCAATCGGGTAGTGGCAATTGATGAGAATCGATTGAGCATCGCCGTGCTTGTAGTGGTAGGTCAGGTCGTCGATCATGAAGGACGGCCCGTAGTAGGACGCGACCGACGTCGTACCGAGCATCTCGGCGCCTTCGGTGCCCGCGAGGTCAGGTCTACCCTCGCCGTTCATGTACTGCGTCGCCACATGCCCTTCGAAGATGTTCTTGAAATACGTGGGCAGCGAGCCGTGGATATAGAAGAAATGCGCCATATCCACTACGTTGTCGATGATTTCGCGGCAGTTGCTTCCTACAACGGTGGTGTACCAGTGCCAGTCGGTCCAGTCGTCGCTCGTCGCACCCTCGATGCGCGGAATCGTGACTTCCGGCGGGGGCGGCTTGCGCTCGGGGTCGTTCCACACGAACAACATGCCGTCCTGTTGCAGCGTGGTCCACGCTTGGGTACGGGCCAGCCTGGGCGTGCGCCTGCTGTATGGCACCTGCTTGCATCGCCCGTCGCCGCCCCAGCGCCAGTCGTGGAAAGGGCACGCGATCTCGTTGCCCTTGACCTCGCCCTGTGACAGGTCGCCGCCCATGTGTCGGCAGTAGCCGTCGAGCACATTGATGCTGTCGTCAGCGGCGCGGAAGACGACGAGCTTCTGGCCGAAGGCGTTGATCGCATGCGGCTTGCCGTCACCGAAATCTCTGATCAGTCCCAGGCAGTGCCAGCCGCGGGCAAACCGCGTCGGTGCGGACTGCGCTTCAATAAGCCGAACTTCGTCGATTTCAGACTGCGACGTCATAGGCACGATTTAACTCCTGCGGTGCGGTCGGTGGGAGCCGCTTTGTTCACTCATCAGGATTGTTCTTCCTCCGCCGGGCCATCCGGCTTACCGTTCTCAACGTGAGCCCGCACAGCACGACGATTCCTATCGGACTTACGGTGGCCGACACAACCGTCGACTTGCTGGTGGTCGGCTCGGGTACGGGCATGGCCGCGGCGTTGGCTGCCCATGAGCTTGGGCTGTCGGTGCTGATCGTGGAGAAGTCGTCGTACGTGGGCGGTTCGACCGCCCGGTCCGGCGGCGCACTGTGGCTGCCCGCCTCACCAGTGCTACGCGAGGCCGGTGCCAACGACACCGCCACGCGCGCCGCCACCTACCTGGACTCCATAGTCGCGGGGTCGGCGTCCCAGCAGCGATCGGCCGGATTCCTGACCCATGTGTCCGCAACGGTCGACATGCTGCACCGAACCACTCCGCTGCGGCTTTTTTGGGCTCGCGACTACTCCGATTACCACCCGGAGGAGCCGGGCGGCAGCGCCGCGGGCCGCACCTGCGAGTGCCGCCCGCTGGATACCTCGATACTCGGCGAATACCGCACTCGGCTGCGGCCAAGCGTGCTGGAGGCCGGCGTCTCGATACCGACGACCGGTGCTGACTACCGCTGGATGAATCTGGTGGCTCGGGTGCCGCGCAAGGGAATCCCGACGTTCGCCAAGCGAGTGGCACAAGGCGTGGGCGGCCGCCTGCTGGGCCGGCGCTATGCGGCGGGCGGCCAGGGCTTAACGGCCGGCCTGTTCGCGGGAGTGCTGCGTGCCGGCATCCCGGTATGGACGGACACCACGCTGCTGCGGCTCGCCGGCGACGGTGACCGGGTAACCGGCGCGGTCGTCGATCACGATGGCCGCGAAGTGCCGATCACTGCCCGGCGGGGGGTGGTGCTGGCCACCGGCGGTTTCGACCACAGCATGGATCTGCGGTGGAAATTCCAGTCCGAGTCGCTGGGCGCCAATCTGAGCCTGGGCGCCGAGGCCAATACCGGCGACGGGATCCGTGCCGCGCAGGAACTGGGCGCGGACCTCGCTTTGATGGATCAGGCATGGTGGTTCCCCGCCGTCGCACCACTGCCCGGAAAGCCGCCCGCGGTGATGCTGGCCGAACGGTCACTTCCGGGCTGCCTGATCGTAGACCAGAACGGCCACCGGTTCGCCAACGAGTCAGCGGACTACATGTCGTTTGGCCAGCGGTTGCTCGAATTAGAGCGTTCAGGCAGCCCCGTGGAAGCGATGTGGATAGTCTTCGACCAGCAATACCGCAACAGCTATGTCTTTGGCGCCCAACTTTTTCCGCGCATGCGGATTCCGCAGTCCTGGTATGACGCGGGCATCGCGGCACGGGCCGACAGCCACGCCGAGTTGGGCGCGAAAATCGGTGTCCCGGTTTCGGAGTTCACCCGGACATTGATTCGCTTCAATGAAAGCGCTTCTGCCGGAGAGGATCCCGACTTCGGTCGGGGCCGCAGCGCCTACGACCGTTACTACGGCGACCCGACCATAACGCCGAACCCCAACTTGCGTCCGCTGGTCAAAGGCCCGTTCTACGCGGTCAAAATGGTTCTCAGCGATCTGGGCACTTGCGGCGGGCTGAAGGCCGATGAGCGCGCACGGGTGCTCCGCGAGGACGGCGCCGTGATCGCCGGGCTATACGCAATGGGCAATACCGCCGCCAATGCGTTCGGCAAGACGTACCCGGGGGCTGGCGCGACGATCGCGCAGGGACTGGTATACGGCTACATCGCGGCCCTCGACGCGGCGAGCAGCGCGTGAAATTTGCCTTCCCTCTTCCGCACATGCTGCGCCTCAAGGCGATCACGCAGCCGTGGGAAGCGGCGGTCACTGGACCCGACCAGACACGCATGGCCAGATGCGCCGACCGGTGGGGCTACGACATGATCGCGGTCCCTGAGCATCTCGTCATTCCCAACGAACATGTCGAGTTGTCCGGGCCCCACTATCTGCACTCGACGGTCGCCCAGGCCCATATTGCCGGTGCCACGCAACGGATCGCCATCAACTCCTGCGTCACCATCTTGCCCCTGCAACACCCGATCGTCCTGGCCAAAGCGTTGGCCACCGCAGACTGGATGAGCGGGGGTCGGATGATGGTCACCTTCGGAGTCGGGTGGCTGGCGCGGGAGTTCGAACTCCTCGGGGTGCCCTTCCACGAACGGGGCCGCATCGCCGACGAATACCTGGCGGCCATCGTTGAATTGTGGACCAGTGACACACCGCGATTCGACGGCCGCTACGTATCGTTCGACAACATCGCATTCGAGCCGAAACCCGTTCAGACACGACATCTTCCGATCTGGATCGGCGGCGACGCTGATGCGGCATTGCGGAGGGCGGCCAAGTACGCATCCGGGTGGTGGCCGTTTCTGACACCGCCCGAGAAGATCGCCGAAAGAGTCGACTACGTCAAGTCCCAGCCTTCCTACGACGGTCGAGCATTCGAGGTGATGCACGGCCTGAGCACCAACCGGGTTGGCGAAGGCCACGTCGCCCGCAACGACCCAAACGGACAGCCCGGCATGAGCGCAGAAGAGATCATCGACCGTTTGAGCCGGCTCGGCGAGCAGGGCGTGACGGTCAGCGCCGTTCCTATACCCGCTGCCAGTGGCGTTGACGAATACCTCGATTACGCGCAATGGGTGATCGAAGAGATCAAGCCGAAAGTGGGGACTACCTGATCTGCAAGCCGAAAGTGGGGACTACCTGATCTGCAACCCGCGCTTGTGCACCCACAGCAGGGCCGCGACGGTCGCGCCTATCCAAACCCCTACGGCGATGGCGAGATGCACGAAGCTTTTCGTGTCGCGCCCGAACACCGGCCAGATCAACGCGGGTACCTGTTTCCACAACACGCGATGCTCCACCCCGGCCATCGGGTCTGCCACGTAGTACAGCGCATAAGGCAGTGTCAGAGCCAGCACCCAGCTGCCGGTGCGGCGACGGTCGCCACGCTGGCGCCATCGCCGAATGAGCGGCTCAGCACTCACCGAGTGCAGCACCGAGATGAAGTTGCCCACGCCCAGCCAGGACACGATGGGCACTGCGACGGTGGGGATCGTGATCGCCAGCCGCGCCGGCGTTTCCAGCCACAGCGTCAAAGCCATCGCCGCCGCCAAAGTAGGCAGCCCGACAATCACGAGCAGGGCCAGGTTCTTGATCAACAGGATTCGCCAGAACGGCACGCCGGAGGACAACGCTTTTCGGACGCGATAGTGATCGGCGCCGAGCATGTTGGTGGTGGTGACATCGGCGAGGACCCACGACGAAAAGTACGTACCGACCAGGATCACCCAATCGTGGTGGTGGCGACCAGGGGTCAAGGGCTGCACCAGCAACCACGCCACCGCGAAAAACACGTTGACCACCACACCCATCAGCCAGGTGCGCGGCCGGGTAAACGCCCACCGGAGCTCGGCGCCCACCACCGGCAGCAGATCTTTTTCGAAGTCCCTGGCGGCACGTTGGGCCGCAGCCGGGCGAGGCGCCGAGGCACGCACGGCGGCGCGCAGAGCGGCGCCAACATGGGGGCGCGTCGACGTCTGAAACTCCACCATGTGCTCCGTGCGACCATTCCTGGACGAGGCGGTCAACTGATGTGGCTCCTGGCAGTCGAATCGATTAGGTGGGCTGGTCTGCACTTTATGCCAGGCAGGATAGCGGCATGAACCGCAAGCGCGTCGTCATTGCCGGGCTGGGAGACGTGGGTGTCCTGACCGCGATCAGTCTGTCCCGGTACGCCGATGTCGTCGGGATCTCCGTCAACCCCGGGCTGGTGAGCGGCCAAGAACTGGGCGTCCGGCTCTCGCGGCCGGACGATTGGGCCCACGATTACTGGATTCCGTTCGACAGGTTCAGACGTTTGGACCAGGTACGAACGGTTCAGGCCACACTGACGGGAGTGGACCTGACTGCCCGAACCGTCTTTGGGCGACTCGAAGATGGCGCAACGATCGCCGAGGAGTACGACGCGCTGGTCATCTCGACCGGAGTCACCAACGGTTTCTGGCGCCGGCCGACGCTGCAATCGGCTGCTGGCGTCGGCGCGGAGCTGCGCGCCGCGCACCACCGGCTAGCTGCCGCCAACTCGGTGATCGTGGTGGGCGGCGGCGCGGCAGCGGTCAGCAGCGCCCTCAACATCGCTACCACCTGGCCGGAGAAGCGGGTTGACCTCTACTTCCCCGGAGAGTGTGCGTTGGACGGGCATCATCCGCGGATTTGGAAACGGATTCTCGGGCGACTGACAGACCTCGGCGTGGGCATCCACCCAGGGCACCGTGCCGCTGTGCCGGATGGCTTCGCGGGCGACCAGATCACCCGCGAACCGGTTCGCTGGAGCACCGGTCAACCACCGGCTTGCGCCGAGGCCGTGCTCTGGGCGATCGGGCGGGTGCAACCCAATACTGAATGGCTGCCGCCGGAGCTGCTGGATGAGCGCGGGTTCGTTCGCGTGACGCCGGAGCTGCGGGTGCCTGGTCACCGAGGTGTCTTTGCGGTCGGCGACGTCGCGGCGACCGACCCCCTTCGCAGCTCCGCCCGTAATCGTGGCAATGCGCTGGTGGCCCGTAACATGCGTGCCGAGTTCGCCGGCGAACGCTTGCGCGCATACCGCCCGCCGACGCGGCGCTGGGGCTCGTTACTGGGTATACAGCCCGACGGGCTAGAGGTTTTCCTGCCCACCGGCCATGCGTTCCGCTTCCCGTCATGGTCGGTCGAACGAGTGGTGATGCCGTGGATCGTCCGCTGGGGCATGTATCGCGGAGTGCGAGAAAACAACCCGCTTCAATAACGCCTTTCGTCGGAGAATCAGTTGCTGTTGAGCAGCAGCATGAGCCCGTAATCCATATGGATCTGCTGATGGCAGTGCAGCAGCGACAGGCCTGACTGATCGGCGACGAAGTCGACGTCCATGCTTTGGTAGCCACCCAGCATCGCGACGTCTTTACGCACGCCGGCAGTGGGTGTGCCGGCGAATTGGGTGATTTCGAAGGTGTGCCGGTGCAAGTGCATGGGGTGCAGGTCGTCGCTGGCATTGCGGAAGCGCAGTCGGTAGCGCTTGTTACGTTGAACGCTCAGCACAGGTTTGTTGGTGTCCATGGCAAATGGTGTGCCGTTTATCGTCCAGACGTTGAAACCGTTGTCGGCGGCGTTGCGTTTCTCGATCAGCATCTCGATGATGTGATCGGGCGGTGGAGCGCTCGTCGGATTGGGTGCGGCGAACAGCCGGTAATCCCAGCTGAACGGCGGTGGCGCCGCCCATTGTGGATCGCCGCCGTGTCCGGCATATTCCACGACCACACCCATTCCGTGGCCGCGGTCATCGTCGGACAGATCGCCAAGAACCCAGACCCCCGGATTGGTCATGGTGACAAGCGCCGTGATTCGCTCTGCGGCGCCGAGCCACAGCACCGGCACCGATGCGGGGTTGGGCACCGGATTACCGTCCAGCGCGATGACCCTGAAGGTGTGCCCGGGCAGGGCTAAGCTGCGGGTCTCGGTGGCGCTCCCGTTGAGGACATGCAGCAGCACCCGCTGGCCGGTCTGGACGCGGATGGGATCGCCGTGGCCGAGCATGCGTCCGTTGATGGCGAACGCCCCGTAACTGACCTCATAGCCGCGCGGGTCCCCCCGGGCAAGCGAGGCGGCCATCGACGATTCGCCTTTCTCTTTGAGGTCTGAGTCTTGCCCGCCGGCCAGAAAATCAGTGGCCATGTCGCCGCCCCGGCTGAATTCGGGCTCGAATTCCTTGAGCGTCAAGAAGATCTCTTGGTCGTAGGCGCCGGGGTTTTGTTTGGGTTCGATATACACCGGGCCGACCAAGCCGCTGTACTGGCCACGGGACAGGTCGGCGCGCGGGACCACGTGGGTGTGATAGAAGCGGAAGCCCGCCGGGCCGGGGACAAAGGAAATGCGCCGCATGCCGTGTGCGGGGATGTAGGGCGTTCCCTCCTCGGCGGAGCCGTCGACGTCGACGCCCACGTGCTGGCCGTGCCAGTGCAGCTGTTCGGGAGAATCTGTGTCGTTGAAGATATCCACCCACGTCCGTTGGCCCTCTTTGAACCGCACCAGCGGGCCGGGGAATTGGCCGTTGTAGGTCAAGGTCGACGCGATGTGATCTGGCGCCAACTCCACGGTCCCGGTGCCGATCCGCAATGTGTAATCGGCCTTGCCGTTTGGCGGAGCCGGAGGCGCGGGCCGCGAGCACGCGGCCGATGATTCGACGCCAGCGCCTCCACCTGCAGCCGTCAACGCCAGCGCGCCCCATTTCAAAAAATCACGTCTGTCGACCGGCACGATTATCGCTCCCGAGGGTGGGACTGAAGAACAGGTAGTAGAAATTCAATGCGACTGTTCAAATCGCCTGCCACACGCCGGAATTCCGGATAGCTGGCGCGGTCGCTAGCGGCAGCCGCCGATGGATCAGGCAGGCTCCAATGCATCGTCGTAGCCAGTCCATGGTCGAAGGCGTATTCGCGGACCTTGTCGCACAACGTGATTACGTAATCGAAGCGCCGGCGGGCAACCGCGGTCAAAGGCTGGGTTCGTCTCCCGCTTAGATCGATGCCGTACATCTCGCGCATGACCCGTACCGCGTTGGGATGTAGGTGTGGTTTGGGATGACTGCCTGCGCTTGACGCACGGATGCGGCCCTGGCCACGCTTCTGTAGCAGCGCCTCAGCCATCGGCGAGCGCGCACTATTACCCGAGCACAAGAACAGCACCGACCGGGCCGCCGGCTTGGTGGTGGGCGCTGGCACCAGTGCCGGATGCAGCGCGGCGGCCGCCTCGGCGAATGCCCCAGCGCACCTGGTCAAGTCCAGGTGGTAGTAGGTGTCGCGACCATCGAAACTGCTGCGCCGCGCGTCGATGAGCCCGGCTGAGCGCAAAAGGCGCAAGTGATATGAGACGAGGTTTTGCGGCTCGTCAACGGCGGCAGCCAGTTCCCGCACCCGGTGATCGCCGGCTGCGAGCTCGGTCAGCAGCGCCCAGCGCAGCGGATGCGATGCCATCTGCATCAGCGGCGGAACCACCGCCCTGTTGGTCGCCACCCTTTGCACGATACATCAAACTGATTTGATAGTTTGAGCCCTGCACGTGCGACCCCAGTTGTGTTTTGTCTCAGCAATCTGAGGAGACCGAGTGTCCGGCAGCAAGACTGGGAATACCCCGTCCGACAACGGCATCCACGACGAGCTCCGTCGCAGCTTGGGGTTGTTCGACGCGGTGGTGATCGGACTGGGGTCGATGATGGGCGCCGGGATTTTCGCTGCGCTGGGCCCCGCAGCGCATGCCGCCGGCACGGGGCTGCTCTTGGGTCTGGCGGTAGCAGCCGTGGTGGCGTACTGCAATGCGACCTCCTCCGCCCGGCTGGCAGCCCGCTACCCCGCCTCCGGCGGCACCTATGTGTACGGCCGACAGCGGCTGGGCGAATTCTGGGGATACTTGGCCGGTTGGGGCTTTGTCGTGGGCAAGACCGCATCGTGTGCGGCGATGGCGCTGACCGTCGGCTTTTATGCATGGCCGTCGCAGGCGCACGCGGTGGCCGTCGCCGTGGTGGTGGCGCTGACCGCGGTCAACTATGCCGGCGTGCAGAAGTCAGCCTGGCTTACCCGCATCATCGTCGCTTGTGTGCTCGCCGTGCTGGCGGCGGTGGTAGTCGCAGTATTCAGCTCCGAAACTCCCAGCGCCGACCAATTGCATCTGGCGGGTGCCACGCTCGGTGGTGTAGTGCAAGCCGCGGGCCTGTTGTTTTTCGCATTCGCCGGATATGCGCGTATTGCCACCCTCGGAGAGGAGGTGCGCGACCCGGCGCGCACTATCCCCCGGGCGATCCCGCTGGCGCTCTTTATCACCCTGGCTGTCTACGCGGTCGTGGCCGTGGCTGCGCTGACCGCGTTGGGGCCGCGTCAACTCGCCGAGGCCACCGCGCCGCTGTCTGAGGCAGTGCGGGTGGTGGGGATACGTTGGCTGGTGCCCGTTGTGCGGGTGGGCGCGGTGGTAGCGGCGCTGGGCTCGTTGCTGGCGTTGATCCTCGGGGTTTCGCGCACCACCTTGGCCATGGCTCGGGATCACCATCTGCCCCACGCGTTGACCGCTGTGCACCCGAGGTTCAAGGTGCCCCACCGCGCAGAGGTCCTAATCGGTGTCGTGGTGGCGGTGTTGGCCGTAACCGTCGACCTTCGCGGCGCAATAGGTTTTTCCTCCTTCGCGGTGCTGATCTACTACGCGGTCGCCAACGGCTCGGCATTCACGCTCAGTCCAGATGAGGGCCGCCCGCACCGGGCCATCCCGCTGATCGGACTAATCGGATGCGTGGTCTTGGCTTTCGCGATGCCGCTGGCTTCAGTGCTCTCCGGCATGACGGTGCTGGCTATCGGTGTCGCCGCCTACACAATTCGTCGCGCCATCGCCTCACGACGCACGACGAATCCGCCATCAACTGATGATCCGGACGCGGCTGCGATTCCCCTGCGGTCTGAACGGGAAGACTGAGCGGGTGGCCGACCCGGGAACTGAAGCATTCGAAAAGCTAGTGGCGCTGCTGAACTATCCGATGTTCGTCGTGACCACGCAGGCCGACGGCATCGTGGCCGGCTGTCTGGTGGGCTTCGCCAGCCAAACCAGCATCCATCCACCCCGTTTCCTGGTCGGCTTGTCCAAGCGGAACCACACATTCCGGGTGGCCGCCGACGCCACTCACCTGGCGGTGCACGTGTTCGACCACGAGCACCTCGACATCGTGGAACTTTTCGGCAGCCAGACCGGCGACACGATCAACAAGTTCGACCGCTGCTCCTGGCACCGCGGCCCGGCTCAAATGCCTATCCTCGACGACGCGGCCGCATGGTTCGTCGGCAAGATCCTCGATCGTTTCTCCCTGGGCGACCACGTCGGGCATCTGCTCGCACCGGTGGACGGCAACCCGCCGCAGGAGCTGGAAAGTTGGGTGTCCTTCGGCGACGTCCGCCACCTGCAACCGGGCCACGAGGCCTAATAGTGACCGAGTTTCCTCGGGTGGGCGCCGTCGGCGGCATCACCGAACTCGCATCGTTCTACGCCGAGCCACCGGCGGGGGTGCGTGCCAACATGATCTTCAGCGCTGACGGCGCCGCGGCGTTCGGCGGTCGCGCCGGACCGCTGTCGTATCCCACAGATCAACAGCTGCTGAAAATGCTGCGGGGCTTCGCCGACGTCGTCCTGGTGGGCGCCGGCACCGCGCGCGCCGAGAACTATGGCCCGGTGCAGCTCACCGAGGCTCAGCGAGCCGAAAGGCACCGCGAAGGGCGGAGCACGCCGCCGCCGATCGCTGTGATCAGCCGGACCGGGCAACTGCCGGCCAGACTGTTCAGCAACCCTGACCAGCCACCGATCCTGGTGACCTGTGCGCAGGGCGCAAGGCGCCACGACCTCAGCAATGACCAACGGCGGCAGCTATTGGTGGCCGGCGAGGACTCCGTGGATGTGGCGCGTGCCGTCGCGCTGCTGCGCGCCCACGACATGCACCGCATCCTGTGCGAAGGCGGACCGACCGTGCTCGCTGAGCTGGTGGAAGCCGACGCCGTCACCGAGATCTGCGTGACGCTGGCCCCCAAACTAGCCGCGAGCCAGCCGGTGGGCCACCGGCTGCACCCGTCACGGCTGCCCGCGCCGGTCACGATGCGGCTCGAGCACGCGTTGGTTTGCGACGACTACCTGTTTTTGAAGTATTGCCGGTAACCCCGGACGGCCGTTTGGCCAGTTGCTGGACGAGCGCTCGACATGCAGCAAGTGAAGCTGCTTTCTATGATGAGAGTGTCCGGGTGGAAACTTTCATCGAATCGCCTGCGCGGCATCACCTTCAGTCCATCGCCGTCCACTTTCTCGAGGACATACAGAGGAGGACCATCGGCCAGGTGAGCAATTCAAACCCCGACGACGACTACCGTAATCTGGCGGTGAACCGACTGCGGCCCAGCGAACTTCAGTGGGCGCTCAACCACGATGCCGTACATGGGATCGCGTACGCGTTCAAACATCCCGTCGCGGTTGCCGAATCCAGCGACGATCCAGAAGACGATAGAAAGACCTACCTCGTACGGGTCAAGCACGATGATCTGGCCAGCGCGCTGGGAAAGATCAACGAATGGATCATCAAAAACCCCGGCCCGGCTGGTATGCAGGCGTTCGGATTCGTCAGGGCACTGTCACGGGAAGGGCTCACCGAACGCAAAACCGGTGACGAGGAACTCCGCTAATCCAGGCTTTCGCTATTCACCCTGCCCCGCGGTCGTCGAAACCTTAGCCTTATGCCTGGCAGGCCACCACATACTCGTGTTCGGCGCAGGCAATGGCCGGGCGCACGAGGGCGCTAGTAGTCGATTTGCGGCGCGCGGTTGGCGAATGAGGAGTCGGGATGGGTGACACGA
This sequence comes from uncultured Actinomycetota bacterium, assembly GCA_963784665.1. Lineage (GTDB taxonomy): Bacteria > Actinomycetota > Actinomycetes > Mycobacteriales > Mycobacteriaceae > Mycobacterium. Next base: position 48,379 of record CAWASA010000003.1, on the reverse strand, counting down.
CCGCGGATTCGCGGGAGGGTTCGCAGTTCGGGCCCTATCGGCTGCGGCGGCTGGTAGGTCGCGGAGGCATGGGCGACGTCTATGAGGCCGAGGACACGGTGCGGGAGCGGGTCGTGGCGCTGAAGCTGATGTCGCAGACGCTGTCCAGCGATCCGGTTTTCCGCTCACGGATGCAGCGCGAGGCTCGCACCGCGGGGCGGCTGCATGAACCGCACGTTGTGCCGATTCATGACTTCGGCGAGATCGATGGCCAGCTCTATGTCGACATGCGACTGATCGACGGTAAAGACCTGGCCACCACGTTGAAGCGTTACGGGCCGCTATCCCCGCCGCGGGCGGTGGCGATTGCGCGCCAGATCGGCTCGGCGCTCGACGCCGCCCACGCTGCCGGGGTCCTGCATCGCGACGTCAAGCCGGAAAACATCCTGGTGAGCACGGATGACTTCGCCTACCTTGTGGATTTCGGGATTGCCAGCGCCACCTCCGACGAGAAGCTGACGCAATTCGGCACCACCGTGGGCACCGTCAAATACATGGCCCCGGAGAGGTTCAGTGACTCCGAAATAACCCATCGGGCCGACATCTATGCATTGGCCTGCGTGTTGTACGAATGCCTGACCGGATCCCCGCCATATACGGGCGACCAGATCAGCGTGATGGGCGCACACCTGCACCAGGCGATCCCGCGGCCCAGCACCGCGCGGCCAAGCATCCCGGTCGCCTTCGACCGCGTAATCGCCTGCGGCATGGCGAAGGATCCCGCGGACCGCTATGCCACCTGCGGCGATCTTTCGGCGGCGGCCTACACAGCGCTGGCCACCCTCGATCAGGATCGCGCCACCGACATCTTGCAGCGCAGCCAGGTGGCGAGGTTGCCGGCCGCGTTTGCCGGCCAGCCGCCCAGCGGTTTTGCGCCAGCTCCGCCTGCGCTGGCGACACACGCTCCCCCAGCCGGCCCGGTGTGGGGTGCACCGTCGGCTCCCGTGTCACCAGTTACTCCCGGGGGACCGGTCCATCAGGCGACGGGATGGGCCGGCGCTCCTGTTTGGGGAGCGGGTACTGCCGGGACACCGCCGTGGGGTCAACCGCCGCGGGGCAGCCGTAAGCCGTGGCTGTGGGTTGGCGTTGCCGCCACCGTCGTGGTGGCCGTCGTGGGCCTCGTCCTCGCCATTGCGCGTCCGTGGCAGCCGCCGTCCCCGCCAGCGCCGACATCGCCACCGCCGCCGCCAGACGCAGTTGCGCTCCGGGTCCTTGATGACGGTGTGTTTGTGGGCAGCTCGGCGGCACCGATGACGATCGACATTTTCAACGAACCCATCTGCCCGCCATGCGGCAGCTTCATCAGGTCGAATGCAAGCGATATCGACACCGCGGTGGACAACAAGAAGCTCGCGGTGCGTTAGCACCTGCTCAACTTCCTCGACGACAAGTCGCACAGCAAGAATTACTCGACGCGGGCGGTGGCGGCCACGTACTGCGTCGAAGCGCAGAACGATCCCAAGCTGTACACCGGCTTCTACTCCGGCCTGTTCGCCAGCAACTTTCAGCCTCAAGAGGACGGCGCGGAAGATCGCACCGACGGCGAACTGGCACAGCTGGCCAAAACCGTCGGCGCAGACGCGAGCGTCATCACCTGCATCAAGGCAGGAGATGACGTCGGCACAGCCAGAACGAAAGCCACAAACGGTTCCACAGCGCTGTCGGGGCTCAATGCCAATGCCACACCATTTGTGTCGGACGGCACCACGGCCGTGAACTATCAGGATCCGACCTGGCTCACGAAGCTCATCGGGTAACACCCGACGGCTCGCCACCTGGCCCAGGACCTCGGGCACAGTTGCCGAAGCAGCCTCCGCTCAGCCGACGAGGTGCGGATGTTTTTCCAGAGCCGCACGGGTTGCTATTCGCCCGGCCTCCAGGGCTGCATCGATCTTTCTGAAGTCCAGCGGACCGATCGCTGAGATGTCCGGCTGGCGGGGCTCGCCGGCCGCCATGGGCGGGGAGCGGTGATGGTGACCAGCGGTGTCCGCCGCACCGTTGAGGAGCACTTCAGGTGGGGCAAGGGCGAAACAGTCGAACTCAAGGGCCGGCGCGGGATGGAGACCGTATTCCCCGTCATCGGCCGCGAAACCGCCGGAACGACAACTTCGCCCGGTCCAGACAATGTCGCTCTGCGGGCCGTCGCGGACCGCGAAGACAACACCAATCCGCGCAACGGATTACAGGATGTACAGCATCTCCTGGTAGGTGGGCAGCGGCCACAAGTCGTCGGCCACAACGCCTTCCAACGCGTCGGCGGCAACGCGCACCGCATCCATCGCCGGCAGCAGCGACTTTTGCGCATGCTCTGCCTCGTCGAGCACCGATTCCGCCGAGTGATCGCACAGCGCCGTCTTCAGCGCCACCAGCGCATCGGTGAGATCGGCGATCAGGGCCGAAACCGCTTCCAGCACAGTCATGCGGGGCTCGATACCGGCGGCCTTCAAGGTAGCAACGTTCTGCGCGAGTTCGGTTTCGTAGCGGACCGCGGCCGGCAGGATGACCGTCGTCCCGATCTCCAGCACCAGCTTCGCCTCGACCGCGATGGTCAGCACGTACTGCTCCAACCGGACCTCGTAGCGGCTATGCAGTTCGCGCTCGTTGAACACGCCGTATTTCTCGAAGATTTCGACCGTTGCCGGCTTGATCAGCTCCGGAATGGCGTCCAGGGTGGTTTTGAGGTTCGGCAAGCCGCGCTCGGCCGCTTCGATCTGCCAGTTCTCCGAATACCCGTCCCCGTTGAACACCACCGCACCATGTTCGGTGATCACCTCAGTGAGCAGCTTCTGCACAGCCACATCCAAGTCCTCTCCGTCTTCGACGGCCTCCTCGAGAATCGTGGCCATGTAGTCCAACGAATCCGCCATGATCGTGTTGAGGACAATCATGGGCACGGCAACCGTCTGCCCGGAGCCGGGTGCCCGGAACTCGAACCGGTTGCCGGTGAACGCAAACGGGCTGGTGCGGTTGCGGTCACCCGGGTCGGTCGGCAGTGGCGGCAGCGTATCGACGCCGATGATCATGGTGCCCTTGCCTTTTGACGACGTGGCTGCGCCTTTTGCGATCTGCTCGAACACATCGGCAAGCTGCTCACCAAGGAAGATCGAGATGATCGCCGGCGGTGCCTCGTTGGCGCCCAGGCGGTGGTCGTTGGTGGCCGACGCAACCGACACACGAAGCAGCCCAGCGAACTTGTGCACCGCGCGGATCACCGCGGCGCAGAACACCAGGAACTGGGCGTTCTCGTGGGGGGTATCGCCCGGGACCAGCAGCGAGCCCAACTCGGCGTTGCCCACCGAGAAGTTGACGTGCTTACCCGATCCGTTGACGCCGGCGAAGGGCTTCTCGTGAAACAGGCATTCCATGCCGTGCTTTTTGGCGATCGCCTTGAAGACCGTCATCAACAGCTGCTGGTGGTCGGAGGCGATGTTGGCACGCTCGAACATCGGTGCCACTTCGAACTGGCCGGGGGCTACCTCGTTGTGCCGGGTTTTGGCGGGAATGCCGAGTTTGAACAGCTCCCGTTCGGTGTCCATCATGAAGCCGAGGACGCGCTCGGGAATCGCGCCGAAGTAGTGGTCGTCGAACTCCTGGCCTTTGGGCGGCTTGGCGCCGAACACCGTGCGACCGGCGTTGATCAGGTCAGGCCGGGCCAGGAAGAAGTGCCGATCGACCAGGAAGTACTCCTGCTCGGGGCCGCAGAACGAGACGACCTTGTTCAGGTCCTTGTGGCCGAACAGCTTCAGGATCCGCTCGGCGTGCACACCCATGGCCTGCTGGCTGCGCAGCAGCGGGGTCTTGTAGTCCAGTGCCTCGCCGGTCATCGAGACGAAAACAGTTGGGATGCATAGGGTGTTGCCGTTCGGGTTCTCCAGGACGTAGGCCGGGCTGGTGACGTCCCAGCCGGTGTAGCCGCGTGCCTCGAAGGTGCTCCGCAGCCCGCCCGAGGGGAAGCTGGAGGCGTCGGGCTCGCCCTGGATGAGGGTCTTACCCGCGAATTCGGCGAGCGTCTGCCCGTCGGAAACCGGTTCCAAGAAGCTGTCGTGCTTCTCAGCGGTCAGGCCGGTCATTGGGTAGAACACGTGGGCGTAGTGGGTGGCGCCCTTCTCCAGCGCCCAGTCCTTCATGGCGACCGCGACCGCGTCCGCGACGGCTGGGTCAAGCTTGACGCCTTTCTCGATGGTCGCCGCGACGGACTTGTACACCGACTTGGGCAACCGTGCCTGCATCTCGGCCTTGGTGAAGACGTTGGAGCCGAAGATCTGGCCCGGGGGTTCGCCGGGGACGAAACTGATGGCTGGCGGGACATATGCCTCGACGTTGTTGATCGCCTGGAGGCGCACTGCGTTTCCGCTCAATTGAGTTCCTATCGCTGAAGGGGCCCACGACTTTTCCTCGAGGGAAGGTGGACCGACTCACCTTAGGAACGTTCGATGGCAAACTTGTTACGCCGGCGTCAACGATAGGACCGCAATGGTTGCGAACATGAGTCGCGGACCGGGTGGCGTAGGCGCCCCGTTACCCATGACCGCTCTGGCGACGGTCTTCCTGGACCGCTGCTCCATCGGGCCGTTGAGCACCCGGGGCGCGCGCCGACTCGTCCTGGCTCTCGGCGTCTTCGACAGTCAATGGCAACGCCAGCTCTTCCAGCGGACGTCGTTCGGCGGCGACGCCGAGCCAGAGTTCCACCAGGCCTGCGGCTGCCATCACGATCGCTCCGATGAGGAACGACCAGACGACCTGACCGCGCTGACCCGAACTGATCAACTGGCCGAACAGCAAAGGGCCGCTGATGCCGCCGATCGCCGTGCCCACCGCGTAGAAAAACGCAATCGCCAGTGCCCTGGTTTCCATCGGGAAGATCTCGCTGACCGTCAAGTAGGCCGCACTCGCACCCGCCGAAGCCAGGAAAAACGCCACGATGAGCACGGCCATAAATGTCCAGACACCCCCGGCCTGGCTGAGGAACACGAGCGCGAGGACAACGGCCGCGACACCGGAACCAACATAAGTCAGCGTGATCATCGGCTTGCGGCCAACGGTGTCGAACAACCGCCCCAGCACCAGGGGGCCGGCGAAATTACTCACTGCCCACAGGATGAAGAACACCGGCACCATACCCGAAGGGACTGCGTAGAACCCACTTAGCAGCGTGCCCAGATTGAACGTCACGCCGTTATAGAGGAAAGCCTGGCCGATGAACAGTGCCAGTCCAAGGACCGCGCGCCGCGGGTAGAGCTTGAATGCGACCTTGGCGATCTCCCGAAAAGGAATTGCGTTGCGCTGACGAATCCTGAGCTGCTGCCCCTCCGGCTCGGGCAGCGGTTGGCCGGTCTCCTGCTGTACTGCCTCTTCTATCTCGCCCACGACTCGCTCCGCCTCGTCATCGCGGCCGTGGATGAACAACCACCTCGGACTTTCCGGGACGTTGCGCCGGACGAGGAGGACAAAAATGCCGAGAATGGCGCCAATGCCGAAGGCGAGTCGCCATCCGATGTTCGCCGGGAAGTTCGACGTGTTCAACAGGACCAGCGCGCCCGCCGCTCCGGCGGCCGACCCCAGCCAATAGGTCCCGTTGATCACCAGGTCGACGCGACCGCGTACACGCGCCGGGATCAACTCGTCGATCGCCGAGTTGATGGCGGCGTATTCGCCCCCTATGCCGGAGCCGGTGAAGAAGCGCGTCATGAAGAAATACCAAGGGGCGAAAGCGAATGCGGTCGCAACGGTGGCGACCAAGTAGATCGCGAGGGTCAGTATGAACAGATTCCGCCGCCCGAAGCGGTCCGTCAGGTGACCGAAGAACAACGCGCCGACGCACGCGCCGGCGATGTAGATGGCCGCCGCCAAGCCGATCTGCGCGGCGTTGAGCGTAATGCCGCTGTCCTTTTCCATCAGGCGAGCTGACACGTTGCCCACCATCGTGACCTCGAGCCCGTCGAGGACCCATACCCCGCCGAGGCCGATGACAACGCGCCAGTGAAACCGCGCCCACGGCAGCCGGTCCAGCCGTGCCGGTATGTGCGTCGTGATGGTTTTGATTTGCGCGTTCGCACTCATGGCTGGCTCCGTTCTGGGTGCACAGAGATTTACCCCCCACCGCTTATCCGCACGCCTCAACAAAACCGCTTCTTGGCTTGTCGAGTGCCCGGACCTGACCGACCCGTCGCGACCTTACTCTGGCGCCTCAGCTGCGGTCAGGACGCGACTCCTCGGGAGTCCAGGCCGGCGGCTGGCCGGGCTGGCCCGGGAATAGGAAGTCGAGGAAAGCCGCGGCCGTGGGTTGTGGTTCGTGGTTGGCCAGGCCCGGTCGCTCGTTGGCTTCAATGAAGGCGTACTCAGCGCCGGTGACGTCGGGCACAAGCAGGTCGATGCCCGTCACCGGGATACCGATCGCCTCGGCCGCCGTTACCGCAACCCGACAGAGCTCCTGGTTCACCTGGGCGGTGACGTCGTGGATCGTGCCGCCCTGGTGCAGGTTGGCGGTCCGGCGCACACGAAGCCGAGTTCCTTGGGGCAGCACATCGTCCAGCCTCCAACCGGCTTCTACGACCGTCGCCTCGGTGAGGTCGTCGATCGGGATGCGGGACTCACCACCGGTTGCCGCAGAGCGCCGTCGGCTTTCGGCCGCAATCAGGTCCCGCACGGTGTGCTCCCCCGTGCCAATGACCTCCGGGGGCACCCGCAGCGCGGCGGCGACGACCCGGCCGTCGATCACCACTAACCGAAGGTCATCGCCTGTCACCCGCTGCTCAATGAGCACCTCCGGGTATTCCTGCCGCGCGCGCGCCAGGGCGGCGGTGAGCTCGTCAGGACCGTTGTCGGCGGTAACCCCCACGGTGATGCCTTTCCCCTGTTCTCCGCGAGTCGGTTTGACGACGACCTCCCCCACCTCAGTCAGGAAGTCGTAGTCGCCTTCGTCGAAGGTGGCCAGGCGGGCGCGGGGCACGGTGATGCCCGCCTCGGAGACAAGGCGCCGCGTCAAACGCTTGTCGTCGCAACGGCACATGGCGATCGCCGAGGTGTACTCGGACAGCGATTCACGCGTGATCACGCTGCGGCCCCCGTGGGTGAGCCGCATCTCGCCGGTCTCGGCATCAAGGACCTCGACCCAGATCCCGCGGCGCAGCGCCTCATCGGCGATGATCCGAGCATAAGGATTGAGGTCATCGACCGTCTCCGGCGGCGGACTGAACAGCGGCTCGTTGATCGCGTTCTTGCGCTTGATTGCCAGTACCGGGACGCGGCGAAAACCCAGCTTCTCGTAGAGGCCGATGGCGGCGGCATTGTCGTGGCCCACCGACAGGTCCATGTAGGCGCGGCCTGCACTGCGGAAGTGCTCCGCCATAGCTCGGGTGAGAGCTTCACCAATCCCAGGGAGTCCGGCAGCCGGGTCGACGGCCAGGGTCCATAGGCTCGACCCTCGCTCCGGATCGGAGAACAGCAACTCATGGTCGACGCCGGTTACGGTGCCCACCACGGCATCGTCCTCATCACGCACCGCTAGCAGGTATGTCACTGCCGGCGCATGGAGGTGGTTATCCCAGATCGCGTCGACCGGTGCCGGGACCATTCCGCAACGCACATAGACGCGGTTCATGGCATCGGCATCGACCGGGTCGTTCAGCGTGCGGACGGTCACGCCGAGCGGCGACGGCGCCAAGTCTTCCTGTTCGGATGAATCGGTGAAGCGCAGCCGATAGGTATGACTGGGGTCGATGAAGAGCTCACTCGGTGCTTCGGCGACCACCACGTGGGATTCGCGCGCGTAGATGCAGATGTCGCGGCGCCCGGGTCCTTCCCGCCGCAGTGCCTCGACCAGCTGTCGGGAATCGGCGAAGGTCTGGCCGAAAATAAGGCGGCCCCAACCCAATTCGAGCTCCACATCCTTGGCCATCGCATCGACCAGGTGGGGTGGAGTGGCGTCGTGCAGGCCCAGCGTGATCGCCTCGGTATGGTCCTCTGAGGGATCGATAACGGTCATGCCACCGGCCCCGTCACACCGTGACGCTGCAGCCAGAGCTCGAGCAGGGCGATCTGCCAGAGTTCATTGCCGCGAAGTGGGGTCAGCTTGCCATTGGGATCGGCCAGGAGGGTGTCGACCGCTTCAGGCCGAAAGAGCCCACGCTCCTTCGCAACTGGCGCATAAAGAGCTTCGCGCACCATGTCGAGGTATGGCCCTTCGAGGTGGGTCAGCGCGGGAACCGGGAAATAGCCCTTGGGCCGGTCGATGACCTCCGCTGGAATCACCCGTCGCGCAGCCTCTTTGAGGACGCCTTTGCCATCGTGAGCGATCTTCAGCTCCGGGGGGCAGGTCGCGGCCAGCTCGACCAACTCGTGATCGAGAAACGGAACCCGTCCCTCCAATCCCCACGCCATGGTCATGTTGTCTACCCGCTTCACCGGATCGTCTACCAGCATCACCGTCGTATCGAGCCGCAGCGCACGGTCGATGCCGCTGTCGGCGCCGGCACGCGCGAAGTGTTCGGTGACGAAACGCTCGCTGGGGTCACCCGGCGCGACCTTGCCCGAGCCCACAAGAGCCTCGGCCCCGGCGGCGTCGCGATCGAAGAAGGCCGCGCGGTATTGGGCGACCGCACCCTCAAGGGTGGCGGCAGCGGGCGCACCCATCGGCGGGTACCAGTGATAGCCGGCGAACACCTCGTCGGCGCCCTGGCCTGACTGCACGACCTTCACGTGGCGCGATACTTCCTGGCTGAGCAGGTAGAAGGCGACGCAGTCATGGCTGACCATTGGCTCACTCATCGCGCCGATAGCCCCGTCGAGTGCGGGCAGCATCCGGTCTGTTCCGATGCGGATCTGATGATGGTCGGTGTCGAAGCGTTTGGCCACGATGTCCGACCACCGGAATTCGTCGCCCGCGACGCCACCGGCCGACTCGAAGCCGATGGAGAAGGTGGACAGGGCAGTCTGGCCGGCCTCAGCGAGCAGGCCGACGATCAGGCTGGAGTCGACGCCGCCGGACAACAGGCACCCGACCGGCACGTCAGCGACCAGTCGGCGCTTGACCGCGAGTCGCAGTGCGGATAGCACTGCGTCTTCCCAGTCGCGTTCCGACCAGTCTGACCGGCTCTGTTGCCTGGTGAAGTCGGGTGCCCAGTAGGTCCTGGTGGTGCGTCGGCCGTCGGGCTCGATGGCGATCAGCGAAGCGGGCGGCACCTTGCGCACTCCGCGCAGGATTGTGGCCGGCGCCGGGACCACCGAGTGAAAGGTCACGTAGTGGTGCAGGGCTATCGCGTCGATCCGGGTGTCCACGCCGCCGCCGGCCAGCAACGCCGGCAGGGTCGATGCGAACCGGATCCGGTGGCTGTTCTCGGTCAGGTACAGAGGTTTGATACCGAGGCGGTCCCGGCCGAGCAACACCCGGCCGCTGTCGCGTTCGACGATGGCGAACGCGAACATGCCTTGAAGGCGGGTGACGAAGTCGTCGCCCCAGCGATGGTAGGCCTTGAGCAGAACCTCGGTGTCACTGTGCGAGAAGAACCGGTACCCGTGCCCGGTCAGCTCGCGTCGGAGGTCTTGGTAGTTGTAGATGCAGCCGTTCCAGGCAATTGTCAGGCCCAGGCCGGGATCGACCATCGGCTGGGCGCCGGCCTCGGTTAGGTCAATGATTTTGAGGCGACGATGGCCCAGGGCAACCCGCCCCTGTGACCAGGTGCCCGCCGCATCCGGTCCCCTTGGGCTCATCACGTCAGCCATCGCTGACACCGCCGCTACATCGGGGACCCGGCCGTCGAGTCGCACCTCACCGGTGGCTCCGCACACCTCTTGCACCATACCCAAGGCTGTTCCAGCGCGCCGTGCGGCCACTGGAAGTGCATGATTGCCGGTGTCATGGCCAGCGGAGTCAGCGTTCCAGGAGTCAGGCTTCCTCCCGTCCAGGCTGCGTTCGATAGCGCGCAACACTGTCGTGCTGATGCGGCCCTGCTGCCTCAAGCCCTGACTGCAATGCCAGGCCAAATTCCGCTCAGCGCCCTGGGCCCTCATCGCGGACGTCGAGGCGGTGTCGACGGGACCCTACGGATTTCCTTGCCGCAGAGGGACACTGCACTGCGCACCGAAGTAACCCAGCGGCGCCGGCGAGCGGTTAGCGAAAGCGTCACGGACGGGCTGCCAATTATCCGTCGTGCAAGCTCATTCCGCGTACAGCGATCCCTGTCGATGTTAAATCTTCGTTTCGAGCGCCCAAGTCATCGCCCACATATGGCCACCCCCAATCGTCCCCGTGAGCGGTGGCCGGCGCGCTACCGTCGGTCGCCGTCGTTATCCACGTCAGCGCCGACGGGCCAAAATCTCAGCAGCACAACGGTGTCCAATGCCTGTCCGGCGTGTTGGAAGAATCGCCGGCAGAACCAAGAGCCGCAGCGCGACGAGCTGTCGGTGGCCGGCCAGGGGCATACACCCGTCGATTACCGGGTATCAAGAAGCGAGAAAGTCGTCTCGATTTGGGCTAGTGTGCAGCCACCGTCGTGCTTGACCCGGAGCCCATTCGCACAGTTCGAAGGGAGGCTGACTGGAATGAACGTCGATCCCGGGAAGTGGTCGACAATCTGCGCGGTCGTGCTGTCAGCCGCCGCGCTGCTCTCCGCGGCGCCAGCGTCAGCGGATCAAAACGATGATGGCTATCTTGCAGCGCTTGAGAAACACGGGATCGTCATCACCAACCGCGACAGCGCGATTGCTACGGGCCGTACCGTGTGCGACGGACTGAAGAAAGGCCAAACGGGAAGCAACCTGGTGCTGTCCATCATCAAGGGCACGAATCTCTCGGCAAGATCAGCGGGCTACATCATCAGCGCTTCGGTGGCGTCCTATTGCCCGCAATACAAGAGTAATATCGCCAACTCGGCTTCTTAGCCTGGCGCCGGGTTGCAGGCTGGTGTGCTGATCGGTGCTGTCTATCGGGCCGTCGCGCGGCAAGCGGCCCGACCACCCGCAACGCTTGAATACCTTTCACCAAGAGACCTTGAAAAATTGTCGAAAACGAAGTCCACTTAAAGCTGGAAATGATAGGCCATCAGCATCAATAGGAGCGCAAAATGGCGACGCCCTACAAATTCCTTCAAGTGGCACTCGTAGTCTTCGGCGCAGTAATGCTTCTTATCTACCCGCTGGCGTTGGTCTGGCCGTCCGGGTGGGCCTGGCATTCCGGCGCGCCGTACCAGTCTGACTACTTCATGATGATTGTCGGCGTGTACGCCACACTTGGCGTGTTTCTCATTAATGCGGCGCGCAGCCCGGAGACCAATCTCAGCCTGATCTGGTTCACCATCTGGTCCAGCGTCGTGCACGCGGTAATCATGGCGGTGCAATCCTTCGGCGGTGGCGGCCACCATATGGGACACCTCTGGGGCGATGTCGCAGCGCTGCTTCTCGTGGCCGTCGTCTTGTCGGTGCTCGTGCTGTCGTCACACCTCAAGCAACCGACTGCTGACCCCGAACGCCGTCCCGTCAGCCACTAGGTGTCGAGGGTCGCGCAAAAGCGCTGTGCTCGGGAATACCGGCATCAGAGACGCCCGCGGCAGCGGCATTTCATCCTGATCGAACGATCCACAGTTGGCCGCCACCTCGCCTGAGGTGGCGGGCGACTCAACACAGGTTCAGCGGGGTTTCAAAGCGTGTGATTCGGGCGATCCTGACTGGAAGCATTTGTAGACGCTCGGAGGAGATCTCGCGTGGATCAGCAAATTAACGTCGACCCACCAGCTGAGGCGCCCAAGGACGCTAGGAAGGCGACCGAGGAGCAGCGTCACCTGCAGGAACAACTGGAGCACCAGGAGGAGGACCCGGACGCGCCTGCCTTGCACCAGTCTCGGCATCAACTCGCCGATGAAACTAGACGTTAGGTAAAACGCTCAGACGCGAAGATTTGGGTAGCGGAGCGTCACCACGTCGAGGTGGTCCCGCTCGCCGAGGGCATCGAACATGGCCGTGCCGAGATGGTGGGCGTGCTTACCAGTTTTTGTTCACGGGAAGCTGTCGGGGCGAATAATGCGGTTTCTATAAGACTGCGAATCGCGCCCTAGTAGTGACTGTTTGTGATCGGTAGCCAACCTGCCCTTGTGTGCCCGCGAAAGCGACGCCAAGCGAGACGGCGCATGAGACACAACCCAAAGGAACGCGCATGAACGCCGCTCACAATATGACGCGGATCATTGCCGGGGCGCTGCTGTCGGGCGGCGTCGCGGTCGCCGGCGTGGGGCTGGCTCCAGGTATCGCGGGGGCCAACGGTGGCCCTTACACCTGGTGTCCAGGGCAATCCATGGACTGGCCGGCGGGACCGGACACAACCAGTTCAGGAATCCGAACGGAATACTCTTGGGATATGAGTGTCTGCCATACCTGGTACAAGGTCAGCTACGGCTATGGCAACGTTCCTCGAATCGTCAACGGGACGTCGACGCTGCAGGGTTCGAACACTTGGGACGGAGATAATCCACCACCTCCAAATCCGTCGGGTTTCAATTGCGGCCTCTTCTGGTGCCCCGTTCCGCCCCACTACGATCCGAATTTCCATGGATGAGTCCCATTTCACTGGGCTAGTCCGAACCCAGACGCCTCACTAAATCCCCTGAGTCGGGTTGACAGTGTGCGGTTTCAGGACATGCGATAGCGCCCTTGCGCACTCGCGAAACTTCGGGACGTTCGACATCGCCATGCACGTCGCAGATCGGCTTAACTCCTGAGTAGACAACCAAGAGATTGCGAAGATCGCCACACGCTTCGCACACGACACTAAGCTGCTGTCCGTGCACAGAGACGTGTTAGCCAACGGCCGCGGCCGCTGGTTGGCAATCGCAGCCTCGCTCGTCATCTCTGCCGCCATGCTCTATGCCCAAGGCAAAGAGCCTCCGCGCCGCGTTGAGACCCTGGCACTATCCCCGACAGTCCAGGGATCTGCGCCGGCCAGCACGACACACACCGCCAGTCCCGCGGAGGCGGACTTGTTGGCGGCAAACGCGCCCCTCGCTGCCCAGCAGTTCCAGTTCGCGTTATCTGCCGGCGTCGCGTCGGAGCAGGGGCTGCAGGTCAAGACCATCTGGGCGGCCCGTGCTATCAGCGTGCTATTTCCTCAGATCACCACCATCTACGGGTTCCGGCAGGATCCCTTGCCGTGGCACCCCAACGGCTTGGCGATCGACGTGATGATCCCGAACCACGACAGCCCCGAGGGCATCGAACTCGGCAACCAAATCGCCGGGTATGCCTTGGCGAACGCGAAACGATGGGGAATCCTCCATGTGATTTGGAGGCAGAAGATTTACCCGGGCATCGGGGCGCCGAGCTGGACGGCGAACTACGGCAACGAAACCCTCAACCACTACGACCACGTTCATATCGCCACCGACGGCGGCGGATATCCAACCGGGCACGAAACCTACTACATCGGATCAATGAGCCCTCCGCCGCCAGAGTGATCAACTGATCAATGCTCGCGTCGCCGTATCGCCGCAACAAATTCGACGGTCGCCGTCGCTGCCGGCTGCAAGGGTGACAGCGTTGCGCGCCTGGGGCGAGCTGCTGCCACTCGGGCGGTCGGCGCTGCCGATCACGCAGACGTCGGTTTGCCTGGTCCCATGAGCCGTAGGAAAACAACGGCCGAAGTCCGAGGATTTTCCGATACCCGGTAGGAGGGTCGCAACGTTCAAATTCTGTCAGCCTGACCAACGATGTTTCTCGGCGGGGAAGTATAGAAACCCCTTCACAACCTCGCGCAAGTGTGACAGCGCCCGCAGTCGGCATTCGGTCCTCACTCTCCTAGCCCAGATCACGCACACAACCCCGAAACGCTGACGTTGCTGTTATTCGGGCTCGACCGTCGACGACCTCCTGACGATCAGCGCAGAAGAACGGGAAAACGCCCGATAGGCAACTGCCGCTCACGAGGGCGGGGAATCAACGAAACTCGTTCGATATCGGCTTCGCGCGCTAGTCCTTCGGCAATCGGCGTGACCCGTGCGTGGCAGGTGGACCCAAGAAGTCATCTCGTCGTTAGCAGCGTACGTCAAACACTCTCACCTCGGGCGACGCGGACAACGCAGTCGGCGGTCTGAAACGCCCGGGTCGAGATCACCATGCATCGGATAAATGTAGTCGAAGGACACCCGACCTCTTCCGGCGGTGTCTATCTTATTACGCTGATTTATGTTATGTTAGCTATGGGGTATCTAAATTACACCCACTTGAAAAGAGAAAGAAGTAAGTATGACACAGGGAACTGTGAAATGGTTCAACAGCGAGAAAGGTTTTGGCTTTATCGCCCCTGACGGCGGAGCAAAAGATGTGTTCGTCCACCATTCCGAGATCCAAGGGGACGGTTTTCGCTCCCTTGAGGAGAATCAACGAGTCCAATTCGAGATCACCCAGGGACCTAAAGGTCCTCAGGCGGTGGGAGTGAGCGCCGTCTAGCGGTCTAGCACGAAAAGCCCTGGGGCTGATCGGATTTCGTCCTGGTTTATCTATGGGACGCATTTATCGGTCAGCCCGGGGGTTTGGGCAACCCCGTCGAGCGACCTGCCATTTAAGAAGATACGCACTCGGCGGAAATAGGGAATGTAGCCATGATATCTGATTCAACATTTCGCTCGCCTTATGAAATCCGGGTAAATCTCGTCCAGGAGACGTTGAGGGCGTATTCGCCGCTTGACGAAGCCGCCGCCCGCGAGCTTGCGGTACATGTACGTTATGCACTGAACTCGATCCCTGAGACGATTCGCTGAGAGCAAAACTCCGTCGCCTTACCTTCTCCGTAACGAGGCCCCCCGGCCGTCAAGGCCGCGCCGCTGGGGCAGCGAGTTCGACCGGTGTCCGGCTAAGGTTCGCCCCGGGCGCCGCCGGCAAGGATGCCGAAATGCATTTGGCTAAGCCGTCGTTCGCGCATCGTAAGCGACAGCGCCGTGGACGCTCGTTGCGACAGCCCCGCACGGGCGAGGAAGTTAATAGCCGATGCCTCGATCGAAATGCACTGGGTGGGCCCTGGAAGGGTGCGGCACTGACCCGCTCGAAGTTTTCTACCCCGAAGGCCGCCGCTCGAGCGGGACCCAGGACGTCGGCCAGCACACCATCTGAGGACTACGCATCATGAGATGCCCCACGACATGTCCCGGCAGGAGTGGCAGCCGGCTCGTGACGCGCAGCGCCACCGCGGTGCACGAATTTTCTTGATTAGCGGCGAATTTGCCGGTCCCGTATCGCAGTGAGCAATCCGGGTCGCCGCGCATCGCCTTTGCCCTCGCCCGACACGTAGGCAGCGTCGACATTGCGGAACTTGTTTTCCGACGCCGTCTCGGGTGCGTCGTCAGAACTGGCGGTCAGGAACCGATCCGGAAGCGCCAACTTGGAAATGGTGCGCGAGATGAGCAGGTACTGGCGAACAAGGGGACCGGTCGTATATGGCAGGTCGTAGGTGGCGCACACCCCCCGAACTCGTTGGGCGATTTCCGCGTAGCGGTTACTGGGCAGATCCGGGAAAAGGTGGTGTTCGATCTGGTAGCAAAGGTTTCCACTGAGGAATGCCATGATCGGCCCAGCGTCAAAGTTCGCAGTGCCCAGCATTTGTCGCAGATACCATTCGGGCTTGGTCTCACCCTCAAGGGCGGCGGGGGTGAACTTCTCAGCGCCATCCGCGAAGTGCCCACACACGATCACGATGTATGCCCACACATTGCGTAGCAGGTTGGCGGCCACGTTCGCCGTGAGTGTGCGACGCCATCGTCGAAGACTGAGAGCGGGAAAGCATACATAGTCCTTGCCCGCCTGCCGGGCCATCTTGCGGAACAGCGCTCGGGTGCCGGCGGACTTCTCAGCGTCGGTTGCGGCGCGCTCGTGCTCCGAATGCAAGCCGTGTGCCGCGATACCCCATTCGAACATGATGGCCAACAATACATTTCGCAGAGGCTGAAATAGATTACTCCACCGCCACTCCTGGTCGCGGGTGACCCGCAGGACGCCGAACCCAAGGTCGTCGTCCACGCCGATGACATTGGTGAACATGTGGTGGCGATAGTTGTGGGAATACCGCCACTGCGACGAGACACCCGCCATGTCCCACTCCCACGTGCTGGAATGGATTTCGGGGTCGTTCATCCAATCCCATTGACCGTGGCCGATGTTATGGCCAAGTTCCATGTTCTCGATACTCTTGGCCACGGCGAGCGCGATGGTACCGAGCGCCCAGCCGACCTTGCTACGGGTGCCGACGATAAACAACCTCGCGCCGATGTCGAGGAATCGCTGAAACACGATGGTACGCCGGATGTATGCCCTGTCCTTTTCCCCGCGCGAACCCTCGATGTCGCGGCGGATCTTGTCTAGTTCGACTCCGAGCGCCTCGAGGTCCGTGATGCTCAGGTGGGCGTATTCGGCTCCGTCCGTTATCGCCATCCGACGCCTCACGGACGTCCGGGAGAGGTGGCGTCCCGCCCGGCTCGCGGCCCAACAAGATTGGGTGGCGGCAGCATCATCTTCATGTCCGTTCTTGGCGGCATGGCTACGTTGACCCAGGTGTGCGCGCCCGCGGCGGCGTGCCGTCGGGTAGAGCGAGTTGGGCGGTCAGCCCACTGAACAGAATGTCGAGTCCGCGGTCGAGTTCGGCGAGCCCGTCGTAGGCGGCCCAAGTTGGCGCGAGCGCACGCAAGTGCGGGAATTCGCTAAGCCGCAGCCGATGCAGGCCAAGACGCAACACATCGTCGGTTTCCTCGGGGCGTTCGACGGCCTCCTGCAGCTCGGTGAGCACGTGTCCGTACAAGAACCCGAACAATGCTCGGTACACGAGTACCGCGTCGACCTCGCTGAAGCCCGCTGCAGTCAGCAGAGCGAGGACGTCTTCGAGTTGTCGAAGCATGCCCTGCGGCCGCATCCCGAGCGGCGTCGCAAGGGGACGGGTCACCAACAGCGGCACCACGTTTGGGTGTGCGCACGCTAAATCACGGAAGTCGTGGGCGAGGTCCCGCAGCGCCGCCGCCCAGTCCGGGCGTGTGGTATCCAGCGACAGTTTCTCGAAGACCATCTCGACCACCCCATCGAGCACGGCGGCCTTGTTCGGCACATGCCGGTAGAGCACCATCGGATCACGGCCGACCGCCTCGCCGAGACGGCGCATCGACAGCCCCTCCACGCCATCGCGATCGATGATCTCGAGTGCATTAGCCAGCACTGCCGCGCGGGTGATTGGGCTGCTCTCCTCGTCCTCCTCGTTGGAATCCGGCTCGCCTGCCTGCCGGGAACCTGATGGTCCAGTTGGCTGCGTCATCGAGCACCTAACCCTTAGCGTTGTTGTCTTCAGTGTAGACCTACAGCGGTCACAGTAGTAATGGCGAATCGGTGAACAGTGGCGCACGGCGTCCGACTAGGGCGGGTAGCCGACCAAGTGGGTATGAACCCCGTTGCGGTGCGTTGCCCGTCGCCTCTAGTGCGCCTGCGGCACCAGAGGCCCAGTCCCGTTCTCTTTCTCTCCGTCGGTCTTTCGCTGATCGGTCGCGCCGCCTTCGGAATCCCATGTCGACTTCGCCGTAGCCATTGCTTTGCGTGAGGCGGCGCGGCAGATACCCGCACGGATCACTTCCCCGGCGGTCAGGTACGGCCTATCGGTGGCTCCTGGCGTTGGTCGGCCCTTGGCGGCGTGGTTGGCGATAATTCGTGCTTTGCTGATGGGCGTCATCTCGTCTCTATCTGCCCGCAAAAGCGGGCTGCTGGTTCGCGTTTCGAAACGCGGCGCTTCGGTGTTTGTCTACGAAGGAAGCTTCGGTGTTTGTCTACGAAGGAAATTGGGCGATGTCGAACGGCATGGACGGCGCCGGATGGCGGATGGTCCTGCTCCTGAGCCGGCGGTTGCTCATGGGTTCGCGCGCGGATTTCTGGTGTTCAATCTGCCGGATTAGCTCGCGCTTTGCTTCACAGAGCGCACGGGTCAGGTCCGGGTTGTCAGCGACCGCTACTAGCGACGCACGGCCCGGCAAGCTCGTACGCAATGTGATGCGCTGCTCCTTGCCGCCGCGGTCTTGTAATGAGACTTCGACACCCACATCACGCGGATCCCACCTTCCCAGGTGCGGCGCGAGGGTCGACAACGCCTCCAACAGGTGCGTGCGTTCCTTCGCTACGAAACCCGCACCAATGTGAAGCACGTGCTCTCCGAAGATATCTCGTTGCTCGCTGTCGGATTTACCCGTCGTGGCCTGTGCGAGAGCCAGAGCGCGGTTGTGCTTGTTCATCATGGTCGTTCTCCTTTGACTGAAAGGTGAGCACGCATGTGTTCGGGATTTGTCCCGACGCGTGCCGTGGTCGTGCAGTCGAACCCGATTTCCGGGTTAGAACAGGAAACACCTCCAACCCGACGACAAATTCGTATGGACGCTGCCGACGGCGGGTTTCCGGTAGACCTCTATTAAACGCCCTGCTGGAGCGTCTGTCAACATTGTTGACATACAGCGTATTCTCACGAACCACCTAGACAGCGCACCGCGATGCTGGCGTGCGACCGACGTCCCGCCCATATGCGCCGTCTTCACGTAGCTGATGTTATGGGAAATTGCCTGTGCTACACTGCATCTCGGCTGAATCAGCTTGCTGGTAACGCGGACTGCCGAGGTCGCCCTTAGAAGCTTCCTTACCACCGAGCTCGCTCCTATCCAGTCGCTTAAGGTGCTCACTTCTGGACCGGAATTGCTCACCTGCTCAGTTCTCGACCGGAACCGACAGCTGTCTCAGACAGCGCTCGCTTGCCGTTACTACAGAGCTCGCCGACGGATTTACAGTCCGCGTGGTCGCGTCTCCGTGTGTTGCCTGTCTCAGCGACAAACCCTGACCTGCGATGACCGTCCACGGTCGTCCCAGTTTTGACCAGGAATGTCCCACCCGACTTGTGACAACGTCGTGACAATTCTTAATACCGCCCACCAGCCGAGATGACGCGACAAGACCGTTACCGGTTGGTCGGTTGTGCGGTTGACGGTCCGTGGCCATTTCAGGTGCAGATGCGGTTGCATCCATCTCCTCTTGCTGTGTGGTGTCCCACGGCCCCGTTCCGGTGCGGATCAGTTCTCATCTTCGGAGTGAGAAGACATGGTGACTTCGCTGAACCCACTTTTCCCGGAGTGGTATGAACCCGACGACGACACGATTAAACTGATAATCACCAAGGAAGTACCGTCGCTCTGGACGACGCGAACGCGCGTAAACAGCAACCGAAGCCGGCACGAACCGTGGTCAAGACAGGAGTGTCACCATGGCCCCACGACAGGACCGAACCGATGTGGGTCGACACCCCACACCGCCCGAACACACGCCGCGGTTGCGGCTAAAACCCAAGGCGCCCCACACCGGGTATGTCGATGGGGCATGGTGGCCGCACAGTGATGACCTGACCACAGAGCTTCCCGATCTGCTCGCGGTGCTCTCGGTGCGGCTCGGGACCATCGACCGCGTGCTGTACAAGCTCAACGACTGGGCGAAAGCACCCACCGAACTCGCCACCGGCGGCCACGCGGTACGACTCGATGGATACCCCTCTCTGTCAAGCTCACCTGAGGCACCCGCCCACTAACAATTAGTGACCCGAGGGCTGGGATGGAGAGATTCCCGAATGGCAAGCAAGGTGAGCGCGTTGCTTCGAGCGCCCGGGGTCGTGGACCCTGGGCGGGTGGATGACGGTGGAACGGGACGTCGCGATCCCGAGGTGCCCGAGAGGGCGAAGCGGCGGACATTCACGGCCAAGTACAAGTTGGAGATCTTGGTCGAGTACGACGCCGCGCCGGAGGGCGCGAAGGGGGCGTTGTTGCGCCGCGAGGGCTTGTACTCCAGCCATATCGTGGAGTGGCGCAAGGCGCGTGATGCGGGCGCGCTGGCCGGGTTGACGGTGCCGCGCGGCCGCAAGCGCCGTGACCCGCAGGCCGAGAAGATTGCCCGCCTTGAGGCCGAGAAGCGCCAGTTGGAGCAGGAGCTGGCCAAGGCCCGCTTCGTGGTGGATGTGCAGGCAAAACTACACGCGCTCTTGGAGACGCTCTCCGAGAGCGCGGACATCGAGCCGAGGTCGACGCCATGACCGACCAGGCCGTCGCCGAACTTGCCGGGTGCAGCGGCGTGCGGGATGCGTGCCTGGCCGTAGGCGTGTCGCAGGCCGGCTACTACCGGCGGCACCGCGTCAGCCCGGCACCTGAGCGGCCGGCGCCGATCCCGCACCGCGAACGGCCGCAACCGCGTGCCCTGAGCGCCCAGGAGCAGCAGGCGATCCTCGACGTGCTGCACAGCGACCGGTTCGTCGACATGTCCCCGGCCGAGGTGTGGGCCACGCTGCTCGACGAAGGTGTCTACCTCGGCTCGCAGTCGACCTTCTATCGGCTGCTGCGCCAAGCGGGCGAGGTGCGTGAGCGCCGCGCCCAAGCCACCCATCCCGCGAAGGTGAAACCCGAACTCGTCGCCAACGGCCCAAATCAGGTGTGGTCGTGGGACATAACGAAATTGCTCGGCCCAGCGAAATGGACCTACTACTACCTCTACGTGATCTTGGACATCTATTCCCGCTACGTCGTCGGCTGGATGGTCGCCAGCCGTGAATCCGCCGCGCTGGCCCAGGTGCTGATCCGCCAGAGCTGCGCCAAGCAGGCAATTGGCCGTGACCAGTTGACCATCCACGCTGACCGTGGCTCATCGATGACCTCCAAACCGGTGGCATTCCTGCTCGCCGATCTCGGCATCACCCAGTCGCATTCGCGACCGCACGTCTCCAACGACAACCCGTTCAGCGAGGCGCAGTTCAAGACACTGAAGTACCGGCCCGACTTCCCCGGCCGGTTCACCTCGATCGAGGCGGCACGCGTGCACTGCCAACACTTCTTCCCTTGGTACAACGAGCAACATCGCCACACCGGGCTGGCACTTCACACGCCCGCCGACATTCACTACGGCACCGCCGAAATCACCCGCGAGAAGCGCGCCGGCGTACTCGATGCCGCCTACGCCGCCCACCCGGAACGCTTCGTCCGCAAGCCACCCCGGCCACCCGAGTTCACAACCGAAACATGGATCAACCGGCCCGACAACACCGAGGAGGCTACTCAGTAAATTCTGCTGACCGGTGCCTCAAACAGGTTGACAGATTCCGTACCGACTCCAGCCGTCAAACACTGTCGAAGTGCTCGGACTCAACCGCAACAGGATCGTTCTGCTGGTAGTCCCGCCGCACACCGACCCGGACCGGGCACATGCCACCATGATGGCCGCGGCGGCACCGGACGACGACTCGACCGTCGATGGCCTACTCATGATCAGCCTGCGAGACAGGCAATCCCGCACACAGAGAGCTGCGGCGCAAGAACGCTGGGACTCTGAAAGCGGAGCCGTGCGATAGCTCGTCGGTGTCGACGACGGCGCGACCAGCGTCCCCCCGTCGAACGGCCTGCTTCGCATACCGCTGGTGATCACAAGCTTAGGAGCTGACGACAGCCGCCCACTCGCGAAATGCTGAGAAGCACTGCGGCACATAAAGTTTCATTGAGTTTCCCGAGCTTGGCAATCCTAGCCTGGCATTCGTCGCCGAGCACTTTGCCTTCAGGTGATTGACCAGCCAAACGATTCGGGCGGTTCCTCATGCCACATACTGGCGGTTTGGCAGATGCGGTCGGCGACAGCGTCAATGGACGCAACATGAGCCCGCCGCCTCACCTGAACAGACCACCGGGACCCTTGACGGATGGCCCCACCGCGGTCGTCTCGACGTCCATTAGCTTGCCTGCTCTGCCGGCTCGGCCTGTGCACACGGGCGGGAGGTCGGAGCACAAGTTTGTGGCCCTTCCGTTCATGCTACGAGCCGACGCCGGTATTACCGACGTGTCAATGGTCGGTCGGGGATCCGGATGCATGAGTGCGCCAGGTCGGTGGACCCGCCGCGACGGAAGCGGCGCTGCGCGTAGTGTCGATTTCATGACGTCAGCAGATGTGTGATCAGCGGGAGCGTCGGTGTGACGTGTGGTATGGGTGACACGGGGTAGCGGCCTGATAGCCGGTCCCGCGAACCGGGTGATCGCCACCATGCAGAACGGTATCGAGGTGCTGCGGTTCGGTGGCCTTCAGACCGGATCCCGTCCGTCGCCGTTTCAGACCGTGGAATGGTGCGACATGTACCGGCTACGGCGGTATTTCCCCGACAGCGCGGATGATCCGTCACGGCCGCCGGTAGTACTCGTGCCGCCGATGATGATGTCGGCCAACGTGTTTGACGTCACCAGGCACCAGGGCGCGGTCGGAGTCCTGCATGACCTCGGTGTAGACCCGTGGGTGGTGGACTTCGGCTCACCGGACCGGGAAACCGGTGGGCTCGAGCGCACTTTGAGCGACCATGTCGTGGCACTGAGCCGGGTCATCGACTCGGTACACGCACACACCGGCCGCAAGGTGCATCTGGCGGGCTACTCGCAGGGCGGCATGTTCTGTTATCAAACCGCGGCCTACCGACGTTCCGAGGGCCTGGCCAGCGTCATCACATTCGGTGCCGCCGTCGATTCGCTCAGCGGTCTGCCGTTCGGAATTCCCGCGGCCCTGGCGGGCCGTGGCGCCCAGCTGGTCGCCGACCACGTCTTCAACCGTCTCTCCGTGTCCGGATGGATGGCCCGTACCGGGTTTCAACTTCTGGACCCGATCAAGACGGTCCGGGCGAGGTGGGACTTTCTACGGCAACTCCATGACCGAGAGGCGTTGCTGCCCAGGGAACAGCAACGCCGCTTCCTCGAGGCGGAGGGCTGGGTGGCATGGTCGGGCCCCGCGGTCGCCGAACTGTTACGGCAGTTCGTGGTCCATAACCGCATGATGGCCGGCGGCGCCGTGATCGATGGCACATTGATCACGCTCGCCGAAATCACCTGTCCGGTCCTTGCGTTCATCGGCGAGGTCGATGACATCGGCCAACCCGCGTCCGTGCGAGGAATCCTGCGGGCGGCCCCCCGCGCCGAGGTGTCCGAGGCGCTGTTGCGGGCAGGTCACTTCGGGCTGGTTGTCGGATCGACCGCCGCCACGCACACGTGGCCCACCGCCGGTCAATGGGTGCTGTGGCAAGACGGTCAAGGGCCCAAGCCGGAGGGCGTGCATGCGATGGAGGCCGACCCTAGCGTCGGGATCGATGGCGCTGTCGGGCTGTCGTCGCGTATCGGTCACTCGGCGGGTGTGCTGGCCGAACTGGGCATCGGCGTGAGCCTTGGGTTGGCCGACGCCGCGGTGGGGGCGGCGCGCAGCGGCAGGGAGATCGCAGGGGAGGCCGTGCGTACCCTGCCTCGGCTCGCCCGCCTCGGGCGGCTGCAGCCCCATACCCGGGTGTCGTTGGGCCGGTTGATGGCCGAACAGGCGAACAAAGCGCCTCAAGAAGAATGCTTCCTCTTCGAGGACCGGGTCCACACCAACGTGGCCGTTGATCACCGCATCGACGACGCAGTGCGCGGCCTCATCGCCGTCGGTGTCCGTCAGGGAGCCCACGTGGGTGTGTTGATGGACACCAGCCCGAGCGCCGTGGCCGCGATCGCGGCACTGTCTCGGCTCGGCGCGGTGGCGGTGCTGCTACCCCCAGACGACGACCTCGCCGCCGCCGTCCAGCTGTGCGAGGTGGCCGACATCGTCACGGACCCAGACCATTTGGCGGCGGCCACCGCGACCGGCGCCAGGGCGCTCGTCCTCGGTCATGGCCACACCGCAGACCTCCGCCGGACGGAGTCGGACCGGGTGGTCGAGTTGGACCGCGTCGACCTGTCCGGTGCGCGGCTGCCGCGGTGGTATCGGCCGAACCCGGGCCGGGCAAGTGATCTCGCCTTCGTGTTCTTCAGCACGACGGGCGGGCGCCGGGTGGTCAAGGAGGTCACCAATCATCGGTGGGCGCTATCGGCCTACGGCACGGCCACTGCCGCCGCGCTCGGCCGCGGTGACACGATCTATTGCCTGACCCCGCTGCACCATCCGTCGGGTCTGATGGTCGGACTCGGCGGCGCGGTAGCCGGCGGCTCGCGCATCGCCTTGACCCGGGGCGTCGACCCATCGCGGTTCGCCGACGAGGTCCACCGTTACGGGGTCACGGTGGTGACCTACACCTGGGCCTTGCTGCGCGAACTGGTGGAGACGACGTCGCCCGAGCTTGCCGAACATCATCCGATCCGCCTGTTCATCGGAGCCGGAATGCCGATTGGGCTGTGGCACAAGGTCACCGACCGATTCGCCCCGGCCCGAGTGCTGGAGTTCTATGCCTCCACCGAGGGGGACGCGGTGCTGGCCAATGTCGCCGGCACGAAGATCGGGGCCAAGGGTCGGCCGCTGCCGGGCAGCAGCGAGATTCGGCTCGGTGGCTACGACGCCGCGACGGGCCGGTTCGTCGAGGACGACCACGGTTTCGTGCGCCCCTGCGCGGACGACGAGGTGGGCGTGCTGCTAGCGAAGCCGCGCTCCGGACTCGATGCCGCGAGCGTGTCGATGCGCTCGGTATTCGCCGAGGGAGACACGTGGATCACCACGGACCACCTGTTTCGCCGTGACTGCGACGGCGACTACTGGTTCGTCGACAACAGGAACACGGTGATCCAGTCGGGGCGCGGACCGGTCTTCTGCCAGCCGATTTGCGACGCCCTCGGCGACATCACCGTGATCGACCTGGCCGTGGTCTATCCCATTGCGACCGACACGCACGACGTCGCGGTCGCGGCCGTGACGCTTGGCAAAGACGGCGTCCTCACCGCGGCCAGCCTGACCACCGCGTTGGGCGGCCTCCCCCGGGACCAGCGTCCCGCCATCGTCCATATTGTTGACCGCATACCGCTCACGCCCTCTTACCGCCCACTGTCGACCGCACTGCGAGACGCCGGGCTGCCGGCGCCGGGGGAATCGACCTGGTACCACGACCTCACTGATGGTCACTATCGACAATCGGCCACTGCGGCGACAAGCCACGACGTCTAGCCCCAGGAACCGTTGAGAGCGAGGTAGGTGGGCCACTCCAGCGGCCAGCCCGAGTGGTGACTTTGTCCCGGCCCGGTTTCCAGTAACCCCCATGCCGTGAGGTCAACCGCATCCAGGGCGGCAAGCTGATCGTGCGGATCGCACACGAACGCGACCAAGCACGCGACGCAAGCCAGGACCACGGACTCGAACTCTGACCAGCGTGACGCGCAGCTGCTCAGGCTGTCGCGACGTCACCGGTCTGAAGCTCGCGCAACGCGGTCCGCAGTCCGCGACGTCTGCCGGTGTCGGGGTCGACACCCAAGCTCTCGCGAACGCCCTCACGGATTCGGAATTTGAGTTCCGAATGGGTTTCGGGCGCGTCGTCCGAGGTTCCTTGAAGAAGCTTGTTCGGGACCGAGAGCTTGAGGATTGTCCAGAACGTCTGCATGTACTGGTGCATTAAGGATCCGGTCGTGTACGGCAGGTCGTACTTGTCGCATAGAGGCTTGACGCGCTCGGATATTTCGGCGTACCGGTTGCTTGGCAGGTCGGGGAAGAGGTGGTGCTCGATCTGGTAGCACAGGTTGCCGCTCATGAAGGCCATCAGGGGGCCGGCTGTGAAGTTCGCCGAACCGAGCATCTGCCGCAAGTACCACTCTGGGTGGGTCTCGTTCTCGTATTCCTCGCGGGTGAATTTCTCGGCGCCGTCGGGGAAGTGCCCGCAGAAGATCACCAGGTACGCCCAGTAGTTGCGGATGAGGTTCGCTATCGCGTTCGCGGCCATGGTGTGTTTCCACCCGGGACCCGCCAGGGCAGGGAAGATGATGTAGTCCTTACCGACCTGCTTGGCGACCTTCTTGCCGATCACGCGCAAGTCCTTACGGACCTCGTCCATGGATTTCTCACCTTTGCGGACCTTCGTTAATTCAACCCCATGCAGCGCGACGCCCCACTCGAAAAGCGTTCCGAGCAGCAGGTTGAAGACCGGGTTGCCGAGATACTCCGGTTTCCAGCGCTGGTCTCGGGTGACGCGCAGGAGGCCGTAGCCGACGTCGTCGTCGATCCCGACGATGTTGGTGTATTTGTGGTGCACAAAGTTGTGCGAGTGCTTCCATTGCACGCTCGGAGAGGTGGTGTCCCACTCCCATTCGGTGGAATGGATCTCCGGGTCGTTCAGCCAATCCCATTGGCCGTGCATGATGTTGTGCCCGAGTTCCAGGTTCTCGATGATCTTCGCGATGCCAAGCAGGCCGGTCCCGGCGACCCAGGCGACCTTGTTCCTGCTCGCCAGCAAGGCAATTCGGCCACCGGCCACCAAGCCGCGCTGCAGCTGAATGGTCCTGCGCACGTACCGGGCATCGCTCTCGCCCCGAGACTCTTCGATATCGGTTCGGATCGCGTCCAGTTCGCGGCCCAGTTCCTCGATGTCGGCCGCGGTGAGGTGTACGTACTGCCTGATGTCGGTGATGGCCATACCGCGCTCCTAAATGTCGATGGTGCAGTCGCCGGATGCCGCGGAGATGCACGTCTGGATTCGATCGCCCGCGCGGTGTTCGGTTCCAGACCTGAGATCGCGCACGTAGCCCGATTCCAGCGGCAATACACAGGTTTGACAGATGCCCATCCGGCATCCGAACGGCATCTGGATGCCGAGCTTCTCGCCGCCTTCCATCAGCGTTGTCGCACCGTCGAGTTTGATGCTCTTGTCTGAGATCTTGAAGGTGACCGTGCCGCCCTCGCCGCCTTTGTCGGTGCGGGCAATGGCGAACCGCTCCGTGTGCAGCTTGTCCCGCATACCCGCTTCCGTCCATACCTTGTCGACGGTGTCGAGCATGGCGGGCGGACCGCACGCCCACGTGGAGCGGTCTTTCCAGTCCGGGACGAGGCCGTCGAGCGCGGCGAAGTCGACCTTGCCCATGTCCGCTGTCAGCTGCAGGTGCAGCCGGTAGTCGGGCTGGGTGCGCTCCAGCGCACGTAACTCGTCGTGGAATATCACGTCGCCGGCGGCGTGCGCCGAATGGACATGCATGATGTCGGGACTCTCGCCTCGCTGCCTGAGCGAGCGCAGCATCGCGATCACGGGAGTGATGCCGCTGCCCGCAGTCACGAACAGCAACTTGGCCGGCGGCGGATCAGGTAGAGCGAAATCGCCCCTCGGGGCCGCAAGTCGAACAACCGTGCCGGGCTCGACACCGTTGACCAGATGCGAGGATAAGAAGCCCTCGGGCGTGGCCTTGACGGTGATCGAGATCGACTTCCTGTCGCGCCGTGGGATCGACGTCAGCGAGTAAGAGCGCCAATGCCAGCGCCCACCCACCTGCACTCCGATGCCGAGGTACTGGCCCGGCTGGTAGTCGCCGGAAAAGCCCCATCCGGGTTTGATCGTGACCGTCGCCGAGTCTTCGGTTTCCCTGCGAACATCGACGACGACGCCACGTAGTTCCCGCGCAGACCACAGCGGATTGAGCAGTTTAAGGTAGTCATCGGGCAGCAGCGGCGTCGTCGCGCGAGCCACCAACCCTCGCAACACATTAACCGTCGGGGTCGACGCGGCCTGGACATTCCTTACCGGCGCCGCACTCGACAACCTCAGATTTCGCATCTTCGAACCCCATGGTCGACCACCGTCAACGCAGGACCATTGAGCTTGGCGATCGCTTCTGTCAAGGTCGGCTGTTCGTGCGGGACCTGTTGTGTACCGCCGCAGACCAAGCACACCGTGCGTTTGCATCTCGAGGATTGTCCGGGGCTCCTGCGGCTCGCGATGGGCTGTGGTGGACGGTGAGGCTGGTCTTGGACGGTGGCCATCGCTGCCTCGACGGTGCTGGCGGCGGGCAGCAAGCCCTGTGGGTCGCCGATCCGCAGCACCCGGGAGACTGCCTCACCGGATACTACTGCCCAGCCTATGCCGGCGCGCGCGCAGCAGACAGAGACCCTGTGCAGCGCCGAGAAACCTTCGGTTCCAAAGAAATCCAGTCCGCGCAGATCAAGGATCAGCCCGCGGCAACGCATCAGATGCCCCACCGTGTACTGGGTCAGAGTGTCAGCGTTGGATGCGTCGATGCCACCGTGGGCGCTGATGACGGCTACCGACGACCTGAGCCTACGACTGACTAACCGTGCGGTGTGACCCTGCCAGGGCTGGGAAAGAAAGCCGCCCTCCGACAGCACGGAGGAGGCGGGCGGAGCATTCATGGTGATCCCCGACATGCGGTTTGTCACCGGCGTGTTCGGCGCGAGCTACTACTCTACGAGGACAGCGGCGGACGGCTGACCTCATACCGGACTGGTTGAGAGTCCCAACTTGATTGACGTTCCACCCCGCGGTAGCAATTGTCAACACCTATAGCCGTGTAGGGCACTGGACGATTACTTGTCATGAATCCCCGCCGGAAGGCCCCCAGCCGTCGGAGCGGGCGGGGAGATGCTCAGTCCAAGCGAATCGGAAGCGTGGCGACGATGGCGTCAGTGCGTGCGCGAACTGTTGTGGCGAGCAGCGGGCCGCGTTGGTTGTGCAGGATTCGGTAGCGTCGGCGCCTCGGTTCGATGTAGGCGAGCAAGACGATGACGAAGCGTCCCTTCTCGACTTGGCTTCGGACGAAACCGACGGCGGGTGCCACCAGGGTGCGGTGCGGGGTCCCATCGCTTCCAGAGCTCCCAGAGCCGCCAAGCTGGCCTCGGCCCGGCGGCGCGTAACCGGACCGCGATGGCCGAGCCCCATGCACCTCGGACGCCCACGGGCGCCGCATCAGGGCGGCGGTTCCAGCACGTCGCGGAGGCCGGCTACGCCCGCGTCACCATGGATGCCATCAGCGGCGGCCGCCACGAATTCTGCGGTCCCGACGGTTCAGGCTGGCAACTGTCGGGACCGACACCGGAGAGGGAATTGGCAGTCGACACTTCGTCGCAGCTCGGTTCTGATCAGGTTTTTCGACTCGTCAGATCGGCATCCCGCCCGGTGGTGGCGATGAAGTCGTCAAGGATGTCCACCACCGCTGTCGGGGACTCGACATGCGGGAAGTGCCCGACACCGGCGAGCACCTCAAGTCGACTACCCCGCACGGCGTCGTGAGCGGCGTAGCCGTGGGCAACAGGAATGATCCGGTCCTGCTCACCCCAAATCAGCAAGGTGGGTAAGCCATAACTTAGATGCATCTTGCCGAGCGCACTGACCGCCTGGCCGCGGTAATCCACCACCGAGCGCAACGTACGCAGGAACGCCTGCCGTGTCTGCCGATCCGACAACGACGAATAGGCGTTCCACATCTCGCCGGCGCGCGGCGACTGGATCCCGGCCGACATGAGCCACGACCCCAGCTTGTTGCCGACGTTCAACACCGGCGGCGGCGCGACCACTGGCAGCACCAGCTCGGTTCCGGGTGCCGACAGGATCCGCAAAATCCAGCTCAGGTCCGGGCCGAGGCCACCACTGCTGATGAGAACCAGTCGCTGGCAGTAGTCGCGATGTTGATAGCTGAACTGCATGGCCACCCCGCCACCGAGTGACTGACCGACCACGGTCGCCCGGCTGATGCCTAGTTCATCGAGCAGATCACGCAGCGACACCGCGAACGCACCCAACGAATAGTCACCGCGCGGCTTGGCTGATTCACCGTGCCCCAACAGGTCCGGTGCCACCACCCGATACTTCTTCGACAACTGAGGGATGACCGCCCGCCAGGTCGCCGAACTTCCCGCCATCCCATGAATCAACAGCAGCGCCTCGCCGGCCCCTGCCTCCCGATAGGCCATACGCTCACCGTGCAAATAAAGATAGTTCATCTCACTCACGTGAACCGGTCTCCATCCACCGGTGTTCCGGCATGCTGGCACAACGTCATTAACGATCGCTCCCCCGACTTCGAGTCACACTAGCATAACCTACGGTACCGTAGGTTACCGGCCAGTAAATCACTGCCGTCTGAGGGCCTGATCGATGCCTCCCTGGTCTGTGTCTTCGCCGAGGCGCGGGTCGCGACGCCATTGGCGGACCGCGGCGATTGCTGTCTTGAGCCCGCGGCGGCGCCCTGTCGCTAGGTCGGTCCCGGCGAAACCGGGCTCCAGGCGAGTGAACATCCGCTCGCTGCGGGTCTCCGGAGCGTCGTCGGCCGTGTCGCGCAAGTAGCGGTCCGGCAGCGACAGTTTGGCGATGGTGCGCCATGCCTTTCCGTACTGCATCAGGAACGAACCCGTGGTGTAGGGGAGGTCGTACTTGTCGCAGACCTGTCTGACCCGCACCGAGATCTCGTGCAGCCGGTTACTGGGCAGATCGGGGTAAAGGTGATGCTCGATCTGGTGGCACAGGTTGCCGCTCATGAACCGCATCGCCGGCCCGGCGTCAAAGTTGGCGCTACCCAGCATCTGGCGCAGATACCACTGACCCCGGGTTTCGCCGATCATGTCGGTCTTCGTGAATTTCTCGGCGCCATCGGGGAAATGCCCACAAAAGATCACCGCGTTGGCCCAGATGTTGCGGATCACGTTTGCCACCACGTTGGCCTTCAGCGTCGATTTGTAGGTCGCCGCCGGCGACAGCGAGGTCAGCGCCGGAAACGCGACGTAGTCCTTGAACACCTGCCTTCCGGCTTTGGCTGAGAATTCGCGCAACTGCACGAGGGTGATGTCGCGGTCCGGGCCGGCCTTAAGGATCTTGCCTAACTCGATGGGCTGGAAGCCAATTCCCCACTCAAATCCGAGCGCGAGGATGGCGTTGTACAGCAGGTTGCCGAGGTTGTAGCGCTCCCAGGGCTGGTCACGGGTGACTCGCAGGATGGTGTAGCCCACGTCGTCGTCCATGCCGAGGATGTTGGTGTATTTGTGGTGCTGGAAGTTGTGTGTGAAGCGCCAGTGTTTTGACGCCCCACTCATGTCCCACTCCCATGTCGAGGAGTGGATCTCGGGATCGTTCATCCAGTTCCACTGCCCGTGCATGACGTTGTGACCGATCTCCATGTTCTCGATGATCTTGGCCAGACCGAGGGTCACAGTTCCCGCCCACCACGCAGAGCGTTTCGAGCTACCGGCCAGCATCAGCCGGCCGGCGACCTCAAGAGCACGTTGCGCGGCGATGGTGCGGCGGATGTAGCGCGCGTCGCGCTCGCCGCGGGAATCCTCGATGTCCAGCCGGATCGTGTCCAGCTCAACGCCCAGATTCTCGATGTCGGCGTCGGTCAGGTGGGCGAAGGCCGGAATGTCAGTAATGGCCATCGTTTGCTCCGTTTCGTCGGGCCTATATGTCGGGTTCCCAGCGTTCATCAGCCACCGACAGGCGGGGCCGCTACCTCGAGGGATTGATGCCACAAAAATGCTGGGCTGCAGGCTTCAGCCGCAGAAGGTTAACGGTTCTGTGGTTCCTTCTGGGTGGCGGACTCATTTGCTTCCGATGTCAGTGCGATCGGATCCGAGTTTGTCTGCACCCTCCCACTATTCGTTGAGTTGGTCGCGGGAGGTCGCTGCCTCGCGGCGATAAGCGGCGGCTTGTTGCAGACCGCAAGCTTGGGCCGCGTTGACGTCAGGTTCGGTTTGCCGAGCCGGGTTGCCACTGAGTAACTCTGGCCCCTCAGTAGTAGTGGCGGCGGCCGCCAACGGCGTGTCCCATCCGTCCCATCAGCATCAGTAGCAGGCCGACGACGAGGAGGATGATCCCAATGACCAAGCAAATATGGGCGTAGGCGAAGGTAGGGACGAGGGCAGGGAGGACGAGCCCGAGGACGATAAGGATTATTCCGAAAATGATCATGACGTTTACCTAGTTTCTCTCTAGATGTCTGGGAGGAGGATTGCCCGGGTCAGTGTTTGAAGGCGTCATTTAGCTTGGCCCCCGGCCGGTTTGGCGTCGCCTGCCTGCTCGGCGCGTCCTTCGTTGCGACCAGGCATTCCCGCTCTCACCGACACGGGCGTTTCTCGCCCGGTCGCCGGTCGCCGAACCGACGGGCACGGGTCGGGTGAACGCGGAGTTGGTGGTCCTCTGAATTCCGGGCTAACGGGAGAAATGAGCGACATGTGCGTGCTGTCTCGAGCGAAACGGGTAGACATCGGAACGTGCGGCGCGAGCAAACGCTCATCAAGTTCGGCGGCGTACAACCAAACTCGCTTCCGGACTGGCTGAAGGATTCAGCAACAACAACGCTACTCCTCTCGGGGACTCCCGGCTAGTCGCCCGCCGAGTGCGGTGTGGCCGCGGTGGTGATTGGAGGTGTGCAGCCAGATGGCAAGAGCCCGAAAGCGTTCGGTGTCGCCTGCCGTTAGCGCCAAGAGCGTCGATGACCATCTCGCGCGCCGCGCACCATCACCCCACGTCTGACTTGTACCAATTCCCGATAGTTGGCGGATGCTCAGAACGGACCGTTAGATTCGTTACCCCCTCCTGAGCGCCTGGGCCGTGGCCGCTTGCCGCCAGTTGTGCGAGTCCTAAGCCCCAACCCCTGAAGCTGAAGCTCTCACCGGTGGCAGCATCGGTGACCTCCAGCTCCGCTGGATCGAAGACGATCGCGTTGTTGTTAACGAGATCCAGGCGCCAGAGCGGTAGCTTCGCGATTGCCTCGAGGTGAGCACGAAGCTCCTCGGTAGTTGCGAACTTAGGGCCGCTGGCGACGGTCTGGTCTAGCCGATGAACCGTAAACTGCTGCGTGGTTTGGTTTTCGACGCTAGTAGTCGCGGTGACCGCATACCCCAGCGGTTGCGATATCTCGTTGAGTCGATTGCACTCGCCGGCAACATCAGTCATGTGCTGCGCTTGCTCTTTGTCGATCATCCAGTCCCTCCCATCGGCATATCACCGACCCGTGATCATTGTGAACTGCTGACCGCCATCGGCACCGGTAATTGGCCGCACCGCCCAGCTGCACGAGTCGGCTCGCCGCCCAGTCGCAGGATGGTGGGCCGTACTCACACGAGCTGCTCGACGAACCCTAGTGCACGTTGCCGGCCGGCGCGGATGCGTCAGCGAGGGAAGGTGGGAACATGATGGTAGAGCATCACCGGGATCTCGGCCCAGTTCGTCGCTGAGCGGCTGGACAATCGGTCCACACCGGCGCGGTCGACGATCGTCAGTGCAGCCTGCAGGATCATCGACCGGGTGCACTGACCGTTGTTTCGGCGGCGGCGGCGACGACGACGGGCGGGTCGCCATCGCCAACGCGCGCGTCAGGCCCGCCCGGCTGTCTTGCCATGGCCGCACCCTCTCCCCTTGCGCATCGTCATCTAAATGTCGCCCAGACAGCGGCCCTCTAGGCCGCTACGGTGTAGGATTACACTATATGTAAACGATGTTGACATACAGCGGGGCCGGTGCGGCGTGTACTGGACTTCTAGCACCAGGATCAGAGGCGTCGACATGATCGTCATCCTTGGATTAATTGTTCTGCTTGCCGCGGTGATCGTGGGGTTCACCGGGGTGCTGGCCAATGCGGGGGCTGCTCATCACTTGACAGAGAATTTCGCCGTGTTGGGCTTTCACGTCACCGGGTCGACCGGCACCTTGTTTCTCTTCGGGATCGTGATCGGCGCGGTCGCGATGCTCGGGCTTTGCGTGTTGCTGGCCGGTGCCCGGCGCACCGCGGCTCGCGGGCGAGACGCCCGACGCGAACTCAAAAGGTCACAACGCGAGACGGCGTTTCTGAACCGCGATCGTGACCAACGGCTCGAACACAGCAGGTCGGCTCGGCCACTGGCCGAACGGTGAATCCGGAGCACGCCGCCGATCGCCGCAACCGAGTTTCCCCGTTCGGCCGCTGGTCACGCGGTCGACAACAGACCAGCACAGCCCACGTCGACAGCCCCCGGTAGGTATCAAGACGGGGCGAGGCGCTCCGGCCTCGAACTCGTCAACCTTCGCCGGCATGAGCATTTCGTTGATGCGCCTGCACGGCTTGTCGAAGGAACCACCGTCGATCAAATCGCTGCTGTGCACAAAGCGCAGCAGCAGGCGTAGGCGGTAGTCGTCGAACCCTCGGAGTTAGCGAACCATCCGCAGGTGCCGCTGTGTGCGATCCTGGGTTGCTGCTCAACGAGAGCAGGATCCCGCCCGTGGTGAGCCATCGCGAGGGTCTCCAGCGCGTCAGCCACGGCGCCTGGACAACGAGCCACCGCGCAGCACGATTTTTACGTGCGTAACACCCTCAGCCGATGGTGGGCTCCTGACTGGTGCGCTCGGCGTCTGCCGGGTCTTCAGCGGTGAGCGTGTCGAGGATGAACTTCGCGGTGGTGTGGCGATCGGTGCCCGCGCTATCAGCTCGGATGTCCAGTTCCCGATGAGCTTGCACCGGCGTGTAGCCGCGGCCAATGATGACCCCGATGGCCTGATTGATGACCGACGCCTCTCGCAGATATGTCCCCGTGTCCGACCCGTCAGGGACGCTGAGATGCTGATCGAGCGCGAAGTCACTGGGCGGGCGGCCGGTTAGCCACGCCAGGTCCGCGGTGAGGTCGACAAATGTTCCCGGCGTGCCCGCGTAGAGGGTGAGGGCAACCGACGGTGCTGCCCGGCCGTCACCGACACCGGGCAGCGTCAGCCGAAGCGAGGTGCGAACATCGTCGGCCGTGCCGTCCTCAAGGGCGGTGAACGTGAATGGCGGATCACTGCCTTCGACGGTCACGCTCAGCCCGAGATAGGTGGGCACGGCCGCTTGGGCGTCGACGCCCAATTGGTGCAGGCTGTGCAGTACATCGGCGCCGGGCTCATCCAGGGCGGCGGTGAGGATGCCCAAATCGGCGGCCAGGGCCGCACCGATCTCCATGAGAGGATTGCTCCGCTGGGCGCTCCCGAGCGCGGATCGAGCCTGCCGGTGCCGAACAGGCGAGTCGCCCTGCCCGGTGGGGAACGCGCTACGCGAGCCAGGACCCGTCGCGCTGACTATTCCCCACCCTCCAACCTACGCGCGTCACACCGCGCAGCGACAGTTCAGCCGTAGGTCGAATGGCGGTTCGCGCTCAGGTCGGGCTGTGTCGGGCGCGAGCGCGGCGCACGGCTTCATCGACCATGCGTTGCGCTACGTCGGCCAACTTGCGGTGTTCGGCTTGGCTGATCGCCCGCAGCTGGGTGAACGCGTCCTCGGTGCTGCGCCCGCTGCGTCCCCGGATCAGGCCGATCGCCTGATCGATCACCGGGCGCGTCGACAGCGCCATCTGCAACTGGGCGGTCAGCGCCAACGCGTGCGCGAGGATCTGGGCGTTGTGCACCGCCACCGCCGCGGGCTTGGCGAACAGCTCCCCCAGTTCGGCGGCGTGCTCATCGAAGACGTCTTTGCCGTGGGCGTAGACATTGATCGCCCCGATCGCCTGACCCGACAGCAGCAGCGGCAGCGACAGCGCACTGTGCACGCCCAAGCGGCCCACTCGCGGGCCGAACCGCGGCCACATCTTCTCCCCGCCCAACGACCCGGACCGCACCGTGCGCCGCTCCAGCGCCGCGGTGATGCAAGGACCCTCCTTGAGGGTCACGTACTGAATCTCGTCGATCTCGGCGACAAACGGTGCACTCGCGGCCAACGCCTCGACCATGTTGTCCACCCGGTCGACCCGCAACAAGGTCACCCCGGCACCCTCGGCGCCCGGTATCGCCTGCACCGCGAACGTCGACACCTCAGCCAGCATCTCAGCCAACCCCAGACTGCCGGCCACCAAGCCCGCCAGGTCGTCGATCCCGGCCCGCAAGTCGGCGGCATCAGCGCTGGCCTGCTGCGCGCTCAGCGACCCGACCGATAAGCCGTCGACATCCTCGGAGAACTCTGTCATACCTGCGCTCTTAATCTTGCCGGAGCTGGGCATCCACACCGAAGCCCAGCGCCCCACCGCCGCAACCGTCGCGAGATGGTTTGTTAGGACGATAGTAACCGCTGGCAGGAGTTGCTCTGCCGCGCGCCAGCAGCGCGGAGACCGACACCCTTATGCTTCAGCAACCCGCTAGGCCGGCAACCGGACGAAACCACTGCTGCCGGCCGACGGCGCCTATTGGGACCCCCCCGGTCAGCCTGCTGCTTTCGACCATCACTCACGAGCAACACCCTGATAACCGGGCCACGGTGCCCCCGCCTGCATCCCCAAATGGGCGTCTAACCCTCCCCGCCTTCCAGCGGATGATGATCGTCGTATTGTGGGGCCCTACTGGCCACCGACCAGCCACCAGTACCACCGCCGGTACGAAAGGCCTTGCACACCATCGACATTCACGAAACCCAATCCATCGGACAGGCTCGCCTAATCCCAAAGGCAGCCTAAAAACTCAAGACCACTGCAGAAGTCCTAGCGACCAAGGATCGCTAGATTGAGACCGGACACCCCGCCGCTTACCCTAACGGCAAGATTGTCGGCATGCGGCTCAGAGGGTCGATGCGACCAGGCCGGTCAGGTCGGCGAGGCGGTGGGAGTAACCCCACTCGTTGTCGTACCAGCCGACGATCTTCACCAAGTCACCGGTCACTTTGGTGAGTCCGGCGTCGAAGATGCACGACGACGGGTCGGTCACGATGTCGGAGGAGACGATGGGATCCTCGGTGTAGGTGAGGAAGCCCTTCAGCTCGCAGTCAGCGGCGGCCGCGAACGCGGTGTTGACGGCCTCGACTGTCGCCGGCTCGCGGACGATGACGGTGAGATCGGTGGCTGAACCGGTGGGCACCGGCACCCGAAGCGCGTACCCGTCGAGCCGGCCCTGGAGCTGGGGCAGCACCAGACTGATCGCGCGGGCGGCCCCGGTGGACGTGGGCACCACGTTGATCGCGGCCGCGCGGGCGCGGCGAAGGTCGTGGTGCGGACCGTCCTGCAGGTTCTGGTCCGGAGTGTATGCGTGGATGGTGGTCATGAGCCCGTGCTCGATTCCGAACACTTCGTCGAGCACCATCGCCATCGGCGCCAGGCAGTTTGTAGTACACGAGGCGTTCGAGACGACGGTCTGAGTGCCGTCGTAGTCGCGGTGGTTGACGCCCATCACAACGGTGAGGTCTGCACCCTTCGACGTCGCGGACACCACCACTTTCTTCGCTCCGCCGTGGAGGTGACCGCGGGCCTGCTCCGCGGCGGTGTACCGACCGGTGGACTCGATGACGACATCCACGCCGAGATCTCCCCACGGCAGCGCTGCTGGCCCGTCGGCGATGGACCACGCTTTGATCACTTGGTCCCCGACCACAATGTCCTCGCCGTCGACCGACACGTCGTGCGCTAAGCGTCCCAGGACGGAGTCGTATTTGAGCAGGTGCGCCAGAGTCTTGTTGTCGGTGAGGTCATTGACCGCCACGATCTCGATGTCGGTGGTGCCTGCCGCGTGTTGTGCGTCGACCGCACGGAAGAAGTTTCGGCCGACACGCCCAAAACCGTTCACGCCCACCCGGATAGCCATCGTGACCTCCTCATCAGTTTTGCGGTCTGGCTAGCGCATCAACTGCGCGCTACCTCGAGTCTGACCTCGCTTGAGGCCGAGCAGCAGAGGACAAGGTCCTCGCATTCCTGCCCGCTCTTCTTCGCAGTTCATGATCCGGAGCCTCGTACTCAACGCTGGTCCGGCCGAAGGGGCGGGCGATCCTGCCGCCGCGGTGGGCTGGTGAGCATGCATCCGCCGCTGCTGACACCACCCCCCGTCAGGCTGTAACCCATTCGAGTGACCTTCGGCCCTGGCTCCGTACGTGCCGCTGTGGGAGGTTGGCATTTGTGGCGCTGTGTGCGCCAGTACACGCGCTCGCCGGAGTGCTCGACCGACCAGGCGTGAATTTGTGCGTCCCTTGGCCGACGTGCACGCGACGGTGGCTACGGCCGCGACCCGACACCGAATTGGGGCCCGGATGAGCTGGTGGCGCGGGAATCGCTTCGAGGGCGGGGTGTCGGGCAACGACACCGGGCGATCTGGACCTTGCATGACGTGTGGGTCCGGCTCGAGGCTGCTCCATGTTTGACGCGCTACGAGAGGACAGGTCATGAATACGTCCACCTACGTCCGCTTTTTTGAGGAGTTCGGCATCGACGACGTGCCGCTCGTCGGCGGAAAGAACGCCTCGCTGGGCGAGATGTTCCAGAAGCTGTCCGGGCAGGGCGTCCGCGTCCCGCACGGATTCGCCATCACCGCCCAGGCCTATCGCTACATGTTGGACGAGGCCGGCGCGTGGGACCGTCTGCATGCCGAGCTCGACGAGCTGGACCCCGCCGACGTCGCCGCGCTGGCGCGTAAAGGCAAGCGCGCCCGTGAGATCGTCTACGGCGCCGGGCTGCCCGACGATCTGGCCGCCGAGATTCTGGATGCCTACCGCAAGCTTCAGCAGGAGTACGGCGAGGAGGTCAGTCTCGCAGTACGGAGCTCGGCGACCGCCGAGGACCTGCCGACGGCGAGCTTCGCCGGCCAACAGGATTCGTATCTCAACATCAAAGGCGAAGAGAGTCTGCTCGATACGTGCCGCCGTTGTTTCGCCAGCCTGTTCACTGATCGCGCCATTCATTACCGAGTCGACCAGGGCTTCGACCACTTCAAGGTCTCTCTGTCGATCGGCGTGATGAAGATGGTGCGCTCCGATATCTCTTCGTCGGGTGTGATGTTCTCCATCGACACCGAGTCGGGCTTTCGCGACGCCGTCTTCGTGACGGGCGCCTACGGCCTTGGCGAGAATGTGGTTCAGGGTGCCGTCGACCCGGACGAGTTCTACGTCCACAAGCCGACCTATCTCGCCGGCCACCGCACCGTGTTGCGTCGCCTGCTCGGCGACAAGGCGGTGAAGATGATCCTCGTCGAAGGCGAGACGAAGAACACGACGCGAAACATCCCCACTCCAAAGGCCGACCGTGCCCGGTTCTGCCTCACCGACGAGGACGTCCTGGAGCTGGCCGGCTACGCGTGCACCATCGAGGCGCACTACGGGCGACCGATGGACATGGAGTGGGCCAAGGACGGTCTGGACGGAAAGCTCTACATCGTCCAGGCCCGCCCCGAGACGGTGGCCTCCCAGCACAGCGCGACGGCGCTGGAAACCTATGTGCTCGAGAGCCGAGGCGAGATCCTCACCGAGGGCCGCTCGGTCGGCGAACGGATCGCCTCGGGCGTGGCGAGACGGATCGAGAACCCCGAGCACCTCTCCGAGTTCAAGCCCGGCGAGGTACTGGTCGCAGACACCACCACGCCCGACTGGGAGCCGGTCATGAAGACCGCCGCGGCGATCGTTACGAACCGCGGCGGTCGCACCTGCCACGCGTCGATCATCGCCCGCGAACTCGGCATCCCCGCCGTGGTTGGCACCGGCGACGCGACCACCTGCGTGCCCGATGGCGAAGTCGTGACGGTGTCGTGCGCCGAGGGCGACTCGGGCCGCGTGTACCGCGGCGAAGTGGGTTTCCATGTGGACCGCACCGAGGTGGCGGATCTGGCGCGGCCGCGAACCCAGATCATGATCAACCTCGGGAACCCCGACCTCGCCTTCAAGACGTCGTTCATGCCGAACGACGGCGTGGGGCTCGCTCGGATGGAGTTCATCATCAGCGAATACATCCGGGTCCACCCGCTGGCCCTGCTGCACCCCGAGAAGGTCGACGACCCCGAGGCGCGCCGAACGATCGATCGGCTCACGCGGGCCTATCCCGACGGGAGCGCCTTCTTCGTGGAACGCCTTTCCGAAGGAATTGGCACCATAGCCGCCGCCTTCTGGCCCAAGCCCGTCGTGGTGCGGATGTCGGACTTCAAGACCAATGAGTACGCCAGCCTGATCGGCGGAGCAGCTTTCGAGCCATCCGAAAGCAACCCGATGCTCGGCTTTCGCGGTGCCTCCCGCTACGCGCATCCCGCCTACGCCGAGGGCTTCGCGCTCGAGTGCCGCGCGATGCGGCGTGTGCGCGAAGAGATGGGTCTGACGAACGTCATTCTCATGCTCCCGTTCGTGCGTCGAATCGCCGAGGCGGACCTCGTCCTGCAGACGATGGCCGATCTCGGTCTGCGCCGGGGCGAGAACGGGCTCAAGGTGTACGCGATGTGCGAGATCCCCAACAACGTGATCCTCATCGACGAGTTCGCCAAGCGTTTCGACGGCTTCTCCATCGGCTCAAACGACCTGACTCAGCTCACTCTCGGCGTGGATCGTGACAGCGAGATCGTGGCCTTCGACTACGACGAACGCGACGAGGGTGTCAAGGAGATGATTCGCCTGGCCGTTGAGGGCTGCCGTCGCAACGGGATTCACTCGGGGCTGTGTGGGCAAGCGCCTTCGGACTACCCGGACATGGCTGAGTTCTTGGTCCGGGTCGGCATCGAGTCGATGAGCCTTAATCCCGACACGGTGATCAAGACCACCCGCCAGGTCCTGCAGGTGGAGAAACAGCTCGCGCCGGCTCAATGAGCAGCGACGCGTTCCATCGGCCCGCAGCCGGACCGTCGGAGGATGTCACGCCCCTTGCGGACCTGTTGCATGGGCGGTCCCGGGCCGGGCCGGTGCGCGAGCGCCGGCCCGTTTACGTCGATTTGCTGCCGCCCTGTAATGCCGGTTGCCCGGCCGGGGAAAACATTCAGGCCTGGCTTGCCCATGCGACCGCCGGCCGGCACGAGCAGGCTTGGCGTCAGCTTGTTGCGGATAATCCTTTTGCGGCGATCCACGGGCGGGTGTGTTATCACCCGTGTGAAACCGTCTGCAACCGTGCCCATCTCGACAGCTCGGTGTCGATTCATTCGGTGGAGCGGTTCCTCGGTGACCTTGCTTGCGAGCGGGGCTGGATGCTGGAACCACCGGCTACCCGCACCGGCAAGCGAGTCCTGGTCATCGGCGCGGGGCCGAGCGGACTGTCCGCCGCCTACCATTTGGCAGTCCTTGGCCACGAGGTCGAGATCCGCGACGCGGGCGCGTTGCCCGGCGGGATGATGCGTTACGGCATTCCGAGCTACCGGCTGCCCCGTGACGTGCTGGATGTCGAGCTGAATCGGATCGCGGCTATGGGTGTGCAGTTGACCTGCGACCATCGGGTCGATGACCTCGCGGCCGAGCGGGACGAGGGCGGCTTTGACGCGGTGTTCGTCGCGGTTGGTGCGCATCTGGCCAAACGTGTCGACATCCCGGCCCGCGACGCGGGCACGATGGTGGACGCGGTGTCTTTTCTGCGCAACGTCGCCTCCGGCGAAAGGCCGGCGATCGGGCGCCATGTGGCCGTCTACGGTGGCGGCAACACCGCGATGGACGCCGCCCGGGTGGCCCGCCGGCTCGGCGCCGAGGACGCGGTCATCGTCTACCGCCGCACCCGCGAGCAGATGCCCGCCCACGAGGAGGAAGCCGAGGATGCCGAACGCGAGGGCGTGCGCATCAACTGGCTGCGGACGATCAGCGCCTTCGACGGTCCCGAATTGCAGGTCGAGGTAATGGAACTCGACGACTCGGGTTATCCACGACCGACCGGACGCTTCGAGACGCTGGCCGCCGACACTCTGATCATGGCGCTCGGTCAGGAAACGGAATCGGCGTTCATGCGCACGCTGCCGGGAGTCGTGTTCGATGACGACGGCAGTGTGCGGGTCTCGGAATCGCTGATGACGGGTTGTCCGGGGGTATTCGCAGGCGGTGACATGGTGCCGTGTGAGCGCACCGTCACAGTTGGTGTCGGGCACGGGAAGAAGGCGGCGCACCACATCGACGCCTGGTTGCGCGGCGCGCCGGGCGCACGCCCGGCCAAACACCCGACGGCGACGTTCGACTCGCTGCACCTGTGGTTCTTCGGTGACGCCGCGCGACGTCAGCAACCCGAGCTCCAGCCGGCAAAACGCGTTGAGAGTTTCGAGGAGGTCGTCGGCGGTTTGTCCGCCGAGGAGGCGACCTACGAGGCGGGGCGTTGCCTGTCGTGCGGGAACTGCTTCGAATGCGACGGCTGCCTCGGCGCGTGCCCGGAGGACGCGGTGATCAAACTCGGGGTCGGGCACCGCTACGAGTTCGACTACGACAGGTGCACGGGCTGTGCCGTCTGCTTCGATCAGTGTCCGGTGCACGCCATCGACATGTTTCCGGAGCCGCAATGACACGTGTGACGGTGGACGGCAACGAGGCCGCCGTTTCGGTCGCCTACCGGCTGAACGAGGTGTGCTGTATTTACCCGATCACACCGTCCTCGCCGATGGCCGAGTTGGCCGACGTGTGGTCCAGCGCGGGGCGGCCCAATGTGTGGGGCACCGTCCCGACGGTGGTCGAAATGCAAAGCGAGGGTGGAGCGGCGGGCGCTTTGCACGGTGCCCTGCAGAGCGGCGCGTTGACCACGACCTTCACCTCGTCGCAGGGTCTGCTGTTGATGATCCCGAACATGTACAAGATCGCCGGCGAACTGACGTCGGCCGTCATCAACGTGGCAGCCCGGTCAGTCGCAGCGCAGGCATTGTCGATCTTCGGTGACCACTCGGACGTGATGGCGGTGCGGCAAACGGGGTTCGCGATGCTCGCGTCGGCCTCGGTGCAGGAGGCACAGGACCTGGCGCTCGTGGCGCAGGCGGCCACGCTGGCGACCCGGGTGCCGTTCGTGCACTTCTTCGACGGATTCCGAACCTCGCACGAACTCAACACGATTGAGACGCTTTCTGACGACGACCTGCGGGCGCTGGTGCCCGAGGAGTGGGTGTGGGCGCATCGCGGGCGGGCGCTGTCTCCCGAGCGCCCGTTCATTCGCGGCACCGCACAGAACCCGGACGTCTTCTTCCAGGCGCGGGAAACGGTGAACCCGTTCTACGCGCGGGTTCCCGGCGTGGTCGAGGACCTGATGGTGCGGCTTGGCGAGCGCACCGGCCGCAAGATGAGCATCGTCGACTACACCGGGCACCCGCAGGCGCAGCGAGTGCTGGTGGTGATGGGCTCGGGCGCCGAGACTGTGGTGCAGACCGTCGCCGCTCTCACCGAACGTGGCGAGCGGGTCGGGGTGGTGCAGGTGCGGCTGTACCGCCCATTTCCCACCAGAGCGCTCCTCGATGCGCTGCCGGCGACGGTGCGCACGGTCGGCGTTCTGGACCGCACCAAGGAGCCCGGGTCGATCGGCGAGCCGTTGTATCTGGACGTTGTCGCGGCGCTCGCCGAGGCGCATGCCGACGGAGAACGACCGGTCATGCCGCGCATCACCGGCGGACGCTACGGCCTGTCCTCGAAGGAGTTCACGCCCGCCATGGTCGCCGGGGTGTTCGCCGAACTCGCGCGCGAGCAGCCGCGGCGCCGTTTCACCATCGGTATCGACGACGACGTCTCCGCTACCAGCGTCGACTACGACCCGGCGTTCGACATCGAGTCACCCGACACGTTCCGGGCGGTCTTCTTCGGGCTGGGTTCGGACGGTACCGTCAGCGCGAACAAGAACACGATCAAGATCCTCGGGTCCGAAGAAGGGCTGCACGCCCAGGGATACTTCGTCTACGACTCGAAGAAATCGGGTTCGCAGACCGAGTCACACTTGCGTTTCGGGCCGGATCCCATCCATGCCCCCTACCTCGTCAACGGCGCCAATTTCATTGGCTGCCACCAGTTCCGGTTTCTCGACAAAGTGGACGTGCTGGGGCGGGCCGCCCCGGACGCGACGCTGCTGCTGAACTGTCGGCAGCCTGCTGCGAAAGTCTGGGACGCGCTGCCCCGGCCGGTTCAGGAACAGATCCTGGCCAAGCGGATCACGCTCTACACCGTCGACGCCGACCGGATCGCCCGTGCGGTCGGGCTCGCCGGGCGGATCAACATCGTGTTGCAGACGTGCTTCTTCGCGATTTCAGCGGTGTTGCCCCGCGAGCAGGCCATCGCCCGAATCAAGGAATCGGTGGAAAAAATGTACGGCGACCACGGGGCCGACGTGCTGCGGCGCGAACTGGCCGCGGTCGACGCTGCGCTGGACGGGTTGCACCGCGTCGAGGTGCCCGATCTGGTCACGTCCGTGCGCGTGCCGGCACCGACCGTGCCCGAGTCGGCGCCGGAGTTCGTTCGCGCCGTCACCGCGGAGATGATGGCCGGACGCGGAAATGCCCTGCCGGTCAGCGCACTTCCGGTGGACGGCACCTACCCGAGCGGCACGACCGCATACGAGAAACGCAACATTTCCGAGCTGGTCGCGGTCTGGGACTCCGACAGCTGCATTCAGTGCGGCAACTGCGGCTTCGTCTGCCCGCACAGCGTGATCCGCTCCAAGTTTTACGACCAGTCCCAGCTGGCCGGGGCGCCAAAACAGTTCGACTCCGCACCCCTGGACGCCGTCGGCCTCCCGAACGCCCGGTTCTCGTTGCAGGTGTACGTCGAGGACTGCACCGGGTGCGGCCTGTGCGTCGAGGCCTGCCCGGTTGTCATTCCCGGCACCA
The DNA here is from genome assembly GCA_963784665.1 of uncultured Actinomycetota bacterium. GTDB lineage: Bacteria > Actinomycetota > Actinomycetes > Mycobacteriales > Mycobacteriaceae > Mycobacterium. Next base: position 4,161 of record CAWASA010000003.1, on the reverse strand, counting down.
CCGTGACCAAGGCCATCAATCTCGCTCCTGGCGAGCAGCGGTTGGCCGAGGAGCGCGACAACATCACCTTCTTCGAGACCCTGCCGACCAATGACCGGTCCCGGGTGGACTTCGGCACCGTCCGCGGCACCCAGTTCCTGCAGCCGCTGTTCGAGTTCTCCGGCGCCTGCGCGGGTTGCGGAGAGACGCCGTACCTCAAGCTCCTCTCACAGCTTTTCGGCGACCGGCTGATGATCGCCAACGCGACCGGCTGCTCGTCCATCTACGGCGGCAACCTGCCCACCACTCCCTGGGCCACCGACGCCGACGGGCGGGGTCCGGCCTGGTCGAACTCGCTGTTCGAGGACAACGCGGAATTCGGGCTCGGCATGCGGTTGGCCGGCGACGGACACGCCCAACTGGCACGGCGACGCCTCGCCGAATTACGCGATGCCCTGGGCACCGAACTCGTCGACGGCATTCTGGACGGCACCGCAGCTGCGGGAGTCGGAGTTGGCAGCCCAGCGTGAGCGGGTGGCCGAGCTCAAGAACCGCCTCGAGGGCCTCGATCCCGCCCTGACCGCTGACCTGCGCAGCGTGGTGGACAGCCTGGTCCGGCGCAGCGTGTGGATCGTCGGCGGTGACGGCTGGGCCTACGACATCGGGTCCGGAGGGCTCGACCACGTGTTGGCCACCGGGCGCAACGTCAACGTGCTGGTGCTCGACACCGAGGTCTATTCCAATACCGGCGGTCAGATGTCCAAGGCGACACCACTGGGCGCGGTCGCCAAGTTCGCCGCCGCCGGCAAGACGGTGCCGTTGAAGGATCTCGCTCTTCAAGCGATCGCCTACGGAAACGTCTATGTCGCCAAGGTCGCCATGGGTGCCGACCCGCAGCAAACTCTGCAGGCCTTCCGCGAGGCGGAGGCCTACGGCGGCCCTTCGTTGGTGATCGCCTACAGCCAGTGCATTGCGCACGGCATCGATATGCGTCAGGGGATGGATCAGCAGTATCGTGCCGTGGCCAGTGGGCACTGGCCGCTGATCCGCTACGACCCGGTGTTGCGGGCGGGCGGGGAGAACCCGTTCCTGCTCGATTCGCACCGGCCGCGGATCCCGCTCGACGCCTACCGCAACCGGGAACTGCGGTACCGCGCACTGGCCAATTCCGATCCGGCCGAGTACGACCGGCTGCTCGGCCTCGCCGAACAGGCTATTGCTCAGCGCTGGAAGGTGTACGAGGAGATGGCGTCTCACGGTCCGCAACACTTCACCGCCGACGCCCGCAGGGAGCACTGATGGAACTGTCGACTCGCTATCTGGGCCTCACATTGCGCAACCCACTGGTCGCGGCGGCATCCCCGCTGTCGCAGACCGTCGACGGCGTCCGGCGCCTCGCCGACGCCGGCGTCGGCGCGGTGGTGCTCTATTCGCTGTTCGAAGAGCAACTGCACCGCGAGGCGCTACAGAACGCACGAATGGCCGAGGCGGGCACCGAAAGCTTCGCCGAAGCCCTGTCCTACTTTCCGGCCGGAGCCGACGCCGACCACGGCCCACGCCGGTACCTGAGCCTGCTCGAACGCGCGGCCGGCGCGGTCTCAGTTCCCGTGATCGGCAGCCTCAACGGCAGCACGCCCGGCAGTTGGGCCCGGCACGCGCGGTCAATGCAGGACGCCGGTGCGGCCGCAATCGAATTGAACATCTACTACCTGCCCGGCGATCCGCACATCTGCGGCCGCGACGTCGAACAGCGTCACCTCGACATCCTGGCGCGGGTCAAAGACTTCGTGACCGTACCGGTGGCCGTGAAGCTCAGCCCGTACTTCAGCGCGACCGGCGAGATGGCGCGGCGCCTCGACGAGGCCGGTGCGGACGGGCTTGTTCTGTTCAACCGATTCCTGCAGCCCGACATCGATCCCGAGAGCCTCACCGTGGTGCGCGAGGTGTCGTTGTCCACCCCGGCGGAGATTCGGTTGCCGATGACGTGGATTGCGTTGCTGCGCGGACGGGTCGGCGCGTCGCTCGCCGCGACGACCGGCGTCGAGAGCTCCGCGGAGCTGATCAAGTACCTGCTGGCCGGCGCGGATGTGGTGATGACCGCGTCAGCACTGCTGCGCCACGGCCCGCGAACACGCCGCCGTACTGCTCGACGGCTTGTGTGAATGGATGGGACGCAAGGGATACGCCACGGTCGAGGAACTGCGTGGGCTGCTCGCCGTACCCGTCGGCGCCGACGAGACCACACGCGAACGCGGGGACTACGTCAGCGCACTACGGCAAGCCAACAGCACCGACTACGGCCCCTGGTAACCGTAGCGGCTCGCACACATTCGACGGCGATTCACGGCTACTCAAGGTCTTTCGCCCCTTACCCGCGGCGCCGCCGCAGGCGTTGAGTGAAAGTTGCGGGCAATAGCCATCGGCCCCCGGTCGTCCTCGAGTTCTGACCCACCAGCATCGGAGAAAGTTGACAAGATGAGCGCACTCACGGTGGGCGCGGTGGCCGAGACGGCGCCCGGGGAGCGGCGGGTCGCGCTGAGTCCGGACGGCGCTGCCCGGCTGCTGGCCGCCGGGCAGAAGGTGATCGTCGAGGCCGGCGCGGGCGCTGCGGCGTGGTTCCCGGATGCCGACTACACCGATGCCGGCGCCCGCCCGGTGACCAGACGCGAACTGTACGAGCAGGCCGACATCGTCGTCTGCGTACACCCACCCGCTGCGGCGGACCTCAGCCTGTTGCGCCGGGTCAGGTCCTCATCGGGCTGTTGGCGCCCCTCGTCGATCCGCATCTGGCCCGCAGTCTGGCCGAGGCGAAGGTGACCGCGATCAGCCTGGATGGTTTGCCCCGAACGGTGAGCGCCGCCCAGTCGATGGACGTGCTCAGTTCGCAGGCCAACGTCGCCGGATACAAAGCCGCCCTGCTCGCGGCCGACAGCTATGGCAGCTACCTGCCGATGTTCATGACCGCCGCCGGCACGACGCGCCCGGCACGGGTCCTGGTGATCGGCGCCGGCGTCGCCGGATTACAGGCGATCAGCACCGCCCGCCGACTGGGCGCGGTCGTGACCGGCTACGATGTTCGCGACGCAGCCCGCTCCGATGTGTTGTCCACCGGTGCGCTTTTCCTCGACCTTTCCTTAGACCTCGGTAAGGCCGTATCCGTCGCAGGAGACGGTGGTTACGCCCGCGCACTGACCGACGACGAGCGTGACGCCCAACAGGCCGCATTGAACGCCACGATCGGCGGGTTCGACATTGTCATCACCACCGCGCAGGTACCCGGCAGGCGACCACCGTCACTCGTCTCGGCGAGTGGGCTGGCCGCAATGCAACCCGGCTCAGTGGTAATCGACCTCGCCGCAAGCGAGTTGGGCGGCAACGTCGAAGGCTCGGTGCCGGAGACCACCACCATCACCGACAACGGCGTCACCGTATCGGTGCCGGCAACCTGCCGTCAGGCGTCCCGAAAGCCGCCTCGACCGCCTACGCCCGCAATATCGTTGCGTTGCTGGCCCACCTCGTGCGTGACGGCAGCGTCGTGCTGGACCCGGACGACAACATCACCGCCGGTGTGCTCATCACCCACGACGGCGACATCGTCCACCCCGCGGTCCGCGCCCTACTGGAAGAACCAGAGCTATGACTCCCCTGCTATTCGCCGACATCACGATCTTCGTGCTGAGCTTGCTCGTCGGGGTCGAGGTCATCAGCAAGGTTCCCGCTACCCTGCACACACCACTCATGTCCGGATCGAACGCGATCCACGGCGTCGTCCTGGTCGGGGTGATGGTGCTCGCCGCGACGGTCAACACCCCGCTCGGCTATTACTGCTGGCCGTGGCGGCGGCGTTCGCGGCGATGAACGTGGTCGGCGCCTACGTGGTCACCGACCGCATGCTGCAGATGTTCCGCCCTCGCCCGGTTGCGGTGCGCGCAGCATCACAGCAGAGCGCGGGCACGTCATGAGTGCCTTCGACACCCTGATCCACATCCTGTATCTGCTCGCTGCGGCCAGCTTCGTGCTCGGTCTGCACCTGATGACCTCACCGGCAACGGCACGAAACGGAAACCTGCTCTCCGCGGCCGGTATGGCCATTGCTGTCGTGAGCACGATCGCGGTCCTCACCCACGACCACGTGATCACGGCCCTGGCCACAATCGTGCTGACTGTGGGCCTGCTCAGCGG
>CAWASA010000002.1:0-538401 GCA_963784665.1 uncultured Actinomycetota bacterium | reverse complement strand
CCGGTATGCCTCTGCCGCGTGTGCCGCGTCTTGGTGGGCCCGGGCTATCACCTCAACCGGCCTAATCATTCACGCGGCGCATGGTCATCGCATACCGAAAGCTCGACGACAGGTGAGTGTTGATCGTTACCTGAGCGACCTCGCTATCAGAGGTCTTATAGGTGCGCCGCATCTGCAGCGCTGCCGTGCCCGCCGCGACTCCGAGGCCGTCGGCCAGCTCGGGGGGGAGCAGCACCGCGGCGATTTCCTGGCGCAACTCGGCGATGCTCACACCGAACAGGTCCTCGATCAACGGAAAAATCGGGCCGGTGTGGCGTTGCAGCAGCCTGCCGACCGCGGCGAAATCGCGGTTTATGTAGTACTCCGTTCGGCACAGGGGCACCGACGCGCCTTCGGCTTGCCGGTAGCCGCACACGGATAGCCACTGTGTGCCGGCGTCCAGCCCGGTCCGAGCGGCGAGTTCGTCGTCGATCGCCACCATCTCGTTGGACTCGATGTTCAGCTGCGCGCCGGCCGCGAACGCGAGCAGGTCGTCGATCGACATCGTGTCCTGCGCATAGGAACTGGACGCTGGCCGGGGAACCACACGGGTGCCCGCCCGGGGCCGCGACGCGACGAGGTTGTCCTCGCGCAGCCGGCGTAGCGCTTCGCGCACGGTGTAGCGGCTGACCGCGAATCGCTCACACAATTGGTGTTCGGTCGGTAGCTGCGAGCCGACCGGATACACGCCGTCGACGATCTCTTTACGCAGCGTGCGCGCGATCTGTAGATAGCGGTGGTCGCTCGAGATGGCTTGAGACATCAGCAGCCGTCCCGCGATCGGCGCAATGCCAGTATGCTGCCGTCGCCGTCGGCCGAGACGTAGAGCGTCCCGTCGGCCGCGGCAGCGATGCCGGCGAAGGGGCCCTGCGGACCGGAAAACGGCGGCATACCTTTCAGCGGCTTGGGCACCACACCTGGCGGGGGGCCGACCGCTAACCCCGACGCGATGGTCTGCCGAACCTTGGTGTTCATATCGAACGCGATCAACTCCTTGGCGCCGGCGTCGACGATGTAGAGCACACCGTCGTGCACGCAAATGCCTTGTGGGCGTTGTAGGTCGGCGACCGCGGTGTCGATTTCCGATCCGTTCACCTCGACCACCCGTCCGGCGCCGGCCAGCGCCACCAGGCATGTCCCTTCTGCGCCTATCGCGACGCCGACCGGCTCACGCAGGTCGGTGGCCAGCACCTCGATGTTGCCCGACCGCAACGACAGCACCCGTCCGGTGCCCAATTCGGCAACGACCACACCGTTAGGACTGACCGCGACGCCGTAGAGCTGGTCGAAACCGTCTGCCAGCACCTCGGTTTCGCTCGCCGCCGGCCGGTAGCGGCTGAGTTGGCCACCTGAGGTCGTGACGACGAACTCGCCGGGCCCGGTCGACGCGACGCCGCGCAGGAATCCGGGATAGCCGGGGCTGAACAACATCCCCACGGTCTGCAACGACCCATCAGGCAGGGCGACATAGAAGTACGTGCCGTCGGCGATGTAGAGCTGCCCGTCGTGACCCACGGTCAGATCCAGCGGCCAGTTCAGCCCACCGGGCAGCACTGTTCGCGTCTCGCCGTCCGGCGCAATCTCAGTGATCTCGCCGGTGAAGTTGGATACCAGCACCCGGTCGCCGACGAAGGTGCAGTTGTCCAGCCCCGGACTCAGCTGTGCCAGCAGCCGCTGTTCGCCGTTGCGCGGATCGATGCGCAGCACCTGCCCGCTTGCCACCTGAGTCGAGACGATGTAGCCCTGCGGGTCGAACTTGACCGAGTCGGGCACACCGAGATCGCCCGCGACGCACTGCGGTTCGCCGCCGTCGGGATCGACGCGCCAGATCTCGTTGGCACCCATCACCGGGAAATACAGCAGGCCGTCCGGGCCGACTTCCATGGCATTCGGTGAGGGCGCGCTTTCCAGCAACACCCGCGGCGGCCCGCCGGCCAGGTCGAACTCCAGCAGGCGCCCGCCCTCGCGGCATTCACCGATGAACAACCGGTCTCGATGAAAGGTGATGCCGTTGGCTGACGGAACGTCGTCGCGCAGCACCCGGGTGCGGCCGCCGGTGTCGAGCATGCTGACCCGGCCGTCCATGACCTCGGTCGCGTAGAGGTTGCCGCTCGCGTCGAATGCGACGTCGTCGGGCGCCACGATCTCGCCCCCCTTGGCGCTGAAGGTTTCCAGGTGCCCGGTGCGGTGATCCAGTGCGCTGATCTGACTGCCGGTCACCTGCGCGATGTACACGCGTCCGTCCGGGCCGGTGCGCAGGCCGTTGGCGCCGAACAGGCGGCTCGGAGCGGTCACCCGCTGGAGTCGCCAGCCTTCGGCGACTTTGACCGGGTGAGCCTCGGAAATCGAGGAGTCATACCGCGATGGCTTCGCCACGATGGCCATGGTGTCGCCGAGATCCTTCCCGTCGGCTGTTTGGGCTGGACGTTATCAAGTCCTCTTAGTCCAGACAATAGCTTCCACGACGCCCCGCCCGACCTTGACAGTGGAGTCAGCCGATGGGAATAGTGTTCTCCAAGGAATAGAACCTAATATGTTGTCCGGACAAATTTTGCGCTACATCCCGTTGCGGCGTTGTTTGTGGCTAGCGTTGTCCCGGGCAGGGAAAGCAGGTCATGGAGGATCTCCTCGGGCTCGACGGTCGCATCGTGGTGGTTTCCGGTGCCGGCGGCGGTGGGATCGGAACGACCCTGACGGCGATGGCCGCCCAGGCGGGGGCCACCGTGATCGCGGTGAGCCGCTCGAAGGAAAACCTCGACGAGCACGTCGTTCCGCTGGCGCAACAAGGCCTGGCGGTGGTGCCCGTTGCGGCCGACGCCTCCACCGACGAGGGCATCGCGGTGGTGATCGACCACGCGCGGCGTGCCGACGGCAGCCTCTACGGTCTGGTCAATGTGGCCGGCGGCGCTGAGCCCTCAACGTGGATGCCGTCAACCCGGGTGACGCGCAGCGACTGGCGCAAGATCTTCACCGACAACCTGGAGACGGCGTTCTTCATGAGCCGGGCCGTGGCGGCCGAACTCGTCGCGCTGCAGCGGCCCGGGTCGATCGTGTCCATCTCCTCCATCAGCGGTATGAACAGCGCGCCATTTCACATCGCCTACGGGACCGCCAAGGCTGCGATCACGGCGATGACCCGGACAATGGCGCTTGAGCTGGCGTTGGCAGGAATCCGGGTGAATGCCGTGGCGCCGGGCGTCACCGAGACCGCGGCTTCGCGCACCTATGTCGACGAGGACCCGGACCGCGATCGGCAGGCGATCGCTATGGGTCGGCGCGGCCGGCCCGAGGAGCAGGCCGGCGCGATCCTCTTCCTGCTCTCGGACTTGTCGAGCTACATCACTGGCCAGACGCTGCTCGTCGACGGTGGCCTCGACCTCAAATGGAGCCATCTCGGCGCCGACAACACCTCCTTGTTTCTCAAAGACGAATCCTTCCGCGCGGCGATTAGGAGGATGTGATGACCGATCTAGCCAAAGACGTGAATTCCGCAGCGGCCGAGGAACTATCGAAACCGATGACGATCGGTGTCGAGGCGTACATCAGCGAGAACTACGCGCGCGCCGAGCGCGACAAGCTGTGGCGAAAAGTCTGGCAGCAGGTTGGCCGCGTCGAAGAGCTGCCCGAGGTGGGCAGTTACCTGACCTACGACATCCTTGACGACTCGATCATCGTGGTATGCACTGGCCAGCACGAATTTCACGCGCACCACAATGTCTGCATGCACCGCGGCCGCCGGCTGATCGATACACCGCAGGGCGCGAAGAACGCCTGTGGCCGCGCCCGCAAGTCGTTCGTGTGCGGCTTCCACGGCTGGACATACGGCCTGGACGGGGCGTGCACCCACATCCGCGAGCAAGACGACTGGCGGGGAGCGCTGACTCCCGACAACACCCACCTTCGGCCGGTCAAGGTCGACACCTGGGGCGGCTGGTTGTGGATCAACATGGACCCCGACTGCGAGCCGCTGGCCGACTACCTGTTTCCCGCCGCGAAGATTCTCGACCCGTTCGGCCTTGAGAACATGCGCTGCAAATGGCGCAAGTGGCTGTCCTTCGATTGCAACTGGAAGGTCGCGCTGGAGGCCTTCAACGAGACCTACCACGTCTACACAACGCATCCGGAGTTCAACAAGTTCGGCGAATTCAAGGGCTGGGCCAAGGCGCAGGGCAAACACAGCAACATCGGCTACGACGCTCCAGAGGATCTAGAGGCCACCAAGTCCAAGATCCGTCTCGGCATTGGCGCCGATCCGCGTGTGGCGACCGCGGAGATGCAGGTGTACACGATGGAGGAGACCAACGCCACCACCACCCAGACGCTGGTGAACGCCGCCAAGCGGCTAGCCGACGAATTGCCCGAGGGGACACCGGCCGACAAGGTTCTCGAGCACTGGCTGGCGTCCGCGCGCCGAGACGACGAAGCCCGCGGCGTGGTCTGGCCGACGATTCCGCCCGACATCCTCGGACAGGCCGGCACCGCATGGCAGATCTTCCCAAACTTCCAGATCGGGCAGGGCCTGACCAGCGCGCTGTGCTACGGCGCGCGGCCGCACCCCAGCTACAACCCCGACAAGTGCATTTTCGAGGTATCGGTGTTCGAGCTGTACCCGAAAGGCCAAGAGCCGCAGGCGGGGTGGGAATGCACACCGGTCGGTGACCCCCGGTGGCGGTCGGTTTTGCCGCAGGACTTCTCCAACATGGCGGCAGTGCAGCAGGGCATGAAGTCCCTGGGCTTCCCGGGCACCAAGCCCAATCCCTATCGAGAGCGCAGCACCGTCAACCTCCATTACCAACTGTCGAAGTACATGGGTACCGGCGAACCGCAGGAGCTTTGAGATAGATGACCATGTTCGATAAATGCGGACCGACGCAGGCGCCGGACGACATCGATATCGACGCGCTGCGAAAGAAGTATTTGCACGAGCGCGATAAGCGACTGCGCCCGGAGGGCTCGAAGCAGTACTTGGAACTCAAGGACGACTTCGCAGAATTCGCCGAGGTCGATCCCCACACGCCGGTGACGCCGCGCACGCCGATCGACGAGAACATCGACGTGGCCGTGCTCGGCGGCGGCATCACCGGGCTGCTGGCGGGCGCCTACCTCAAGAAAGCCGGCGTCGAAGACGTGCACATCATAGAGATGGGCGGGGACTTCGGCGGCGTCTGGTACTGGAATCGTTTCCCTGGCATCCAGTGCGACAACGACGCCTACTGCTATATCCCGATGCTGGAAGAACTCAACTACCTTCCTTCGAAGAAGTTCGCCGACGGTGCCGAGATCTATGAGCACTGCCGTCGCATCGCAAAGCATTTCGGGCTCTACGACGGCGCGATCCACTCCACCCAGGTTCGCGCGGCGCGCTGGGATGAGACGATCAAGCGCTGGCGGTTGAGCACCAACCGCGGTGACGACATTCGTGCCCGGTTCGTGGTGATGGCACAGGGCTCGTTCAACCGGCCGAAGCTGCCCGGCATCCCCGGTATCAAGGACTTCAAGGGACACATGTTCCATTCCGCTCGCTGGGATTACGACTACACCGGCGGGGATGCCAACGGCGGACTGCACAAGCTGCATGACAAGCGCGTGGCGCTGGTGGGTACCGGTGCGACCGGCGTGCAGCTGGTTCCGCACCTGGGCCGAGACGCCCAGCACCTCTACGTCTTTCAGCGCACGCCCTCATCGGTGGACCTGCGGGCCAACGAGCCGACGGACCCGCAGTGGGCGGCTTCCCTGCAGCCCGGCTGGCAGGAGAAACGCAAGCGCAACTTTCACCGCTGGTCACCGTTGGGGGAAGGTGTGGTCTTCGACGAGCCCGATATGGTCTGCGATTTCTGGACCGAACTCGGGCGCAACCTGACCGCGCGAGTCGCGGCCGCCGACGATCCCGCTTCACTGACCATCGAGCAGATCATGGCGATGCGTGAAGAAGAGGATTACAAGATGATGGAGCGCCTGCGGCGCCGCGTCGAGGAGCGCGTCGAGGACCCGGAGACCGCCGAAGCGCTCAAACCGTACTACCGGTTCATGTGCAAGCGGCCCTGCAGCAACGACGAATACCTGCCGACGTTCAACCGTCCGAACGTCACGCTGGTTGACGTGTCGGAATCCAAAGGCGTGGAACGGCTCACCGAGAACGGGATCGTCGCCAACGGCGTTGAGTACGAAGTCGACTGTGTCATCTTCGCCAGCGGTTTCGAAATCACCACGGACATCAGCCGCCGGTACGCCGTCGATGTGATCGAGGGCCGCGACGGCCTGTCGCTCTTCGATCACTGGCGCGACAGCTACAAGTCGCTCCATGGGATGACCAGCCGAGGCTTCCCCAACCAGTTCTTCACCGGCTTCATTCAGGGCGGCGTGGCAGGGAACACCACCGCGATGCTCGAGCAACAGGCCGAACACATCGCCTACATCATTTCCGAGGCAATAGCGCGCCGCGCGACGACCGTCGAGCCGAGCCAGGAAGCCCAAGACAACTGGGTCAAGACGATCCGCGAAACCTCAATGGACAACACGGAATTCGCGGTGTCCTGCACGCCCGGCTATTACAACAACGAGGGCGGCGGTGGCGGCGAGGGCATCCGCTCGGCCATCGGCGATCCCTACATGCCGGGCTTCTACGTGTTCGACGACTTGCTCAAGGAATGGCGTGCCAAAGGCGACCTCGACGGTCTGGTCCTGGCGAACATAGATGGCTGACTTGAGATTCGACGGCAGGGTGGCGGTCGTCACCGGGGGTGGCCGAGGGCTCGGCCGCTCCTACGCCATGCTGCTCGCGTCTCAGGGGGCGAAGGTTGTCGTCAACGATCCGGGAGGGGGCCTCACGGGTGACGGCACCGACGCCGGTCCGGCCGACGATGTGGTGCGTGAGATCGTCGCTGCCGGTGGTCAAGCCGTCGCCAGCACCGCCTCGGTGGCCACCGCGGGCGGCGGCAAGGCGATCATCGATGCGGCGCTCGATATGTACGGCCGCGTCGACATCCTCATCCACAACGCCGGGATCGTGCGCCGCGCATCGCTGAAAGAGATGAGCTACGAGGACTTCGACACGGTGCTGGATGTTCACCTGCGCGGCGCATTCCATGTCGTGCGGCCCGCGTTCCCCGTGATGTGCGATGCGGGCTACGGACGCATCGTGCTCACGTCGTCGATAGGCGGGTTGTACGGCAACCACAATGTGGCCAACTACGCGGCCGCCAAGGCCGGCGTGATCGGGCTGTCGAATGTCGCGGCGCTCGAAGGTGCGGCCGACGGCGTGGCATGCAACGTGATCGTGCCGGCCGCGGTGACACGAATGGCCGCCGGCATCGACACCTCGGCCTACCCACCGATGGGCCCGGACCTCGTTGCGCCCGTGGTGGGTTGGCTCGCACACGAAACCTGTTCGGTGACCGGGGAGGTGTTCATCGCGCTGGCGGGCCGGGTGGCGCGGGCGGTCATCGCCGAAAGCCCCGGCGTGCATCGGCCAGCGTGGACGGTCGAGGACGTTGGTGAGCATCTCGATGCGATTCGAAACATCGAGGCACCGCTGGTCTTTCCGGTAGTTCCCGACGGTCATGGCCAGCACATCCGCTACAGCTTCGACCTCGCACACCGTTCCAGCGATCGAGGCGTACTTCGTGGCTAGCCGGACGGGCGCGGGACCGCTGGCCGGTGTGCGGGTAATCGACCTCACCGCAATGGTGATGGGACCGTACTGCACGCAGATCATGGCCGATATGGGCGCCGACGTGATCAAAGTCGAACCGCCACAAGGCGATAACACCCGTTACATCTCGGTCGGTCCCGCACCGGGCATGAGCGGGGTATTCGTCAACGTCAACCGCGGCAAGCGCAGCGTCGTTCTGGACCTGCAAACCGACGCCGGAACACAAGCACTGCGCGCGCTTGTCGAGACCGCGGACGTCTTCATCCACTCGATGCGCGCCAAGGCGATCGCCAAGCTCGGCTTCGCCTACGACGACGTCGCCGCGATCAACCCGGCGATCATCTACACCAATTGCTACGGGTACGGGCGCCGCGGACCCGAACGGGACCGGCCTGCTTACGACGACACCATCCAGGCCGAATGCGGCCTGCCCGCGGTTCAACAACAACTGACCGGCGAGGCCAACTACGTCGGAACCATCATGGCCGACAAGGTCGCCGGGTTGACGGCGCTATATGCGACGACCATGGCGTTGTATTACCGCGAGCGCACCGGCGAGGGGCAAGAAGTCGAGGTTGCCATGTTCGAAACCATGGCCTCGTTCATGCTCGTCGAACACGCCAACGGCGCCATGTTCGACCCGCCGCTGGGGCCGGCGGTGTATCCGCGCACCGTGGCGCCCAACCGTCGTCCGTATCGCACCAGTGATGGCTACATCGCCGCGTTGATCTACAACGACAAGCACTGGAACGCGTTCGTCAACGCCGTCCGGCCGCCGTGGGCCAGTGAGCTGTATTCGACGTTGGAACAGCGCGCACGCCAGATTGACACCGTCTACGGATTGCTGGCCGAGACGCTGAAACAGCGCTCGACCCACGAGTGGCTGGCGCTGTTCCGCGAACTCGAGATACCGGCCGCGCCACTGAATACGCCCGGCGCGCTGTTCGACGATCCGCATCTCAACGCCGTCGGCATGTTCGAGACCATCGACACCCCGCACGGACCGGTGCGCTTCCCGGGCGTACCCACCTGGTTCTCCCGCACACCCGGTCGGGTTGCGGGGCCGGCGCCCGAGCTCGGCGCCGACACCGCAGAAGTGCTCGCCGAACTTGGCTCGAGCAGACAAAAAATCGCCCGAAACACTCTGCCAGAGCGTGATTTTGCGTCTGCTCGCGACGGAAAGGAATTGTGACCATGGCTGTGCCCGTCTACAAACGCATTCTCGACCTGTTCGAGGCCGAGGGTGTGAATACGTTGTTCGGAATCCCGGACCCGAACTTCGTGCACATGTTCCTCGAGGCGGAATCGCGCGGCTGGTCCGTGGTCTCGCCCCATCACGAGGAGAGCGCCGGGTTCATGGCGGAAGCTGTGTCGCGGATGACGGGCAAGCCCGGCTTGTGCATCGGCACGTTGGGGCCGGGCGTGGCCAACATTGCCGGGGCAATGATGTGCGCGAAGGTGGAGAACTCGCCGGTCATCTTTCTCGGTGGCCAACGGGCCCGCATCACCGAACGCCGGGTCCGGCGTGGGCGCATCCAGTTCGTCCGCCAGGAAGCCCTTTTCGCGCCAACGGTGAAGTACAGCGCCTCCATCGAATACGGGAACCAGACCGACGAGATCGTTCGGGAGGCGATTCGCCGTGCGATGTCGACGACGCCCGGCCCGGCCTACATCGAGTATCCGTCCCACGTGATTCTCGAAGAGCTGGATGCCGCGGATCCCTTGCCTCCCAGCGCGTATCGCCTTGTCAATCACGGGGCGGGTGCGCGGGAGATCGCCGAGACGGCCAAGCTGGTACACGAGGCCAAGAGCCCGATCCTGCTGGTGGGCCACGGTGTTCACACGTCGCGCACCGGACAGTCGGTGAGGGAATTGGCCGACCTGTTGGCCTGCCCCGTGATTCAGACATCTGGCGGCACCTCGTTCATCCCGGGCCTCGAGGATCGCACCTTTCCCTACGGCTTTTCGTCCGCGGCCGTCGAGGCCGTGGTTGCCTCGGATCTGTGCATCGCGCTCGGCACCGAGCTCGGCGAGCCCGTCCACTATGGCAAAACCCGGCACTGGGAGCAGAACGACGCCACCCGCAAATGGATCTATGTCGAGCAGGATCCGCTGGCGATCGGCGTCAACCGGCCGGTCGATGTGCCGCTGGTGGGTGACCTGCGCGGCGTGGTGCCCCAGCTGGTAAAGGCGCTGAAGGACAGCCCACGTTCGCCCTCGGCCGATCTTGCCCGCTGGATCAAACAGGATGCCGACCAGCTTGCCGAATTGGCCGAGACCGCGCCCAGCGGCCGAACCCCGATCCACCCCGCACGCTTTGTGGTGGAGGCGACCAAAGCGTTTCCGGCCGAGGGCATCATGGTCCGCGACGGCGGCGCGACGGTCATCTTTCAATGGACCTATTCACAGGCCAAGCCGCACGACGTCATCTGGAACCAGAACTTCGGCCACCTCGGCACGGGCTTGCCCTATGCCGTCGGTGCTTCGATCGCCGACGGCGGCAAGCGGCCGGTCATGCTCCTGACCAGCGACTCCTCGTTCATGTTCCACATCGCCGAGCTGGAGACCGCCGCACGTCAAAAGCTGCCGCTGGTATGCGTCGTGGGCGTCGACCACCAGTGGGGTCTGGAGGTCGGCGTCTACAAGCGCACCTTCGACCAGCCGTCACCGCAGCCCGGTGTGCACTGGAGCAAGGACGTGCGCTTCGACAAGATCGCCGAAGGCTTCGGCTGCCACGGCGAATACGTCGAAAAGGAAGAGGAGATCGGCGCGGCGATCAAGCGCGCGTACGCCAGCGGCAGGACCGCCGTGGTGCACGTCTGCATCGACCCGAAGGCTAACTCCGAGGAGATGCCGAACTACGGCGAATTCCGCACCTGGTACGCAGAAGGCACCCAGTAAGTAAAAGGAGGAGTCATGCGCGAATACTTGAAGTTCTACATCGATGGCCGCTGGGTCGACCCGTTGCGGCCCAACATGTTTGACGTCGAGAACCCGGCGACCGAGCAGGTCTCCGGGAAGATCTCGCTCGGCTCGGCCGCCGACGTCGACGTGGCAGTCAACGCCGCCCGGCGCGCTTTCGCCGGCTGGTCGCAAAGCAGTCGCGAACAACGCCTCGATCTGCTGGAGGCGATCCTCGCCGAATACCAGAAGCGCGCAGGCGATCTCGCCGATGCGGTCACCGAGGAAATGGGCGCGCCGCCCTCGCTGGCCGCCGGCCCGCAGGTCCAACTCGGGCTCGGTCATCTGGTGACGGCGATCGACGTGCTGAAGAACTTCGCGTTCTCCGAACAGAACGGGGCAACGCTGATCACCAAGGAGCCGATCGGCGTGTGCGGGCTGATCACGCCGTGGAACTGGCCGCTCAACCAGATCGCGGTCAAGGTGTATCCGGCGTTGGCAACCGGGTGCACGATGATCCTGAAACCGTCTGAGGTGGCGCCCTTCTCGGCCTACATCTTCACCGAGATTCTTGATGCGGCGGGCGTGCCGGCCGGGGTGTACAACCTCGTCAACGGCGACGGCCCGGGCGTCGGCGTGGCCTTGGCCAGCCATCCCGACATCGACATGGTGTCGTTCACCGGGTCCACGCGCGCCGGTATCGAGGTGGCCAGGAATGCCGCTCCGACGGTAAAGCGGGTGACGCAGGAGCTCGGTGGCAAGAGCCCCAACATCGTCCTCGACGACGCGGGCTTTGCCCACAGCGTCCGCGCCGGCGTGGTCAACATGATGCCGAATTCCGGGCAGAGTTGTAACGCGCCGTCTCGGATGCTGGTCCCGAATTCGCGGATGGCCGAGGCCATCGACATTGCGCGTGGGGTCGCCGAACAGGTGAAGGTGGGCAGCCCCGACGACGCGACCGCGATCGGGCCGGTGGCATCGAAGGCGCAGTTCGGCAAGGTCCAGGGCCTGATCCAGAAGGGTGTCGACGAGGGCGCGACCGTCGTCGCCGGCGGTCCGGGTCGCCCAGCGGGGCTCGCCAAGGGTTACTACGTCAAGCCGACCGTCTTCGCGAACGTCACCAATGACATGACGATCGCGCGCGAGGAGATCTTCGGACCGGTGCTGTGCATCCTCGGCTATGACGACATCGATCAGGCCGTAGATATCGCCAACGACACCGATTACGGCCTGGCCGGCTATGTCTCGGGTGCCGACCTCGACAAAGCGCGTGAGGTGGCCCGCAAGATCCGGGCAGGCTGGGTGACGATCAATCATGCTTTCGACATGAACGCGGCGTTCGGCGGCTACAAGCACAGCGGCAACGGTCGAGAGTGGAGCGAGTTCGGGTTCCACGAATATTTAGAGGTCAAGAGCACCTTAGGCTACGCGCCCTAAACGGCCACGCAATGGCGTCAGCCGATCGCGAAGGGATGAGACACAGATGTTTTCAGCAGTTTTGATCGAGAAGGGCGAGGCGGGACAGACGGTTGGGGTCGTCGACCTGGACGAGACGCAACTGCCCGAGGGTTCGGATGGCTTCGTCAGCATCGACGTCGATTACTCCACGCTGAATTACAAGGATGGCCTGGCCATTACGGGCAAGTCCCCCGTCGTGCGGAAATTTCCGATGGTTCCGGGTATTGATCTTGCCGGCGTGGTGACCGAGAGCGGCCACGCCGATTGGAGCAAGGGCGACCGCGTGGTGCTAAACGGTTGGGGCGTCGGCGAGACGCATTGGGGCGGCCTCGCTCAGCGTGCTCGCCTCAACGGTGACTGGCTGATACCGCTGCCCTCCGCTTTCACGACGCGCCAGGCGATGGCGATCGGCACCGCAGGCTACACCGCCAGCCTCTGCGTGGATGCCCTTCTGCAGCACGGGGTATCTCCCGATCAGGGCGAGATCCTGGTGACCGGCGCGACCGGCGGCGTGGGCACAATCGCGATCGCGTTATTGACCGCGGCCGGGTTCAAAGTGGCTGCCGTGACTGGAAAGTCGTCGGAAGAACAGTTCCTACAGCAACTCGGCGCCGTGACAGTGTTGGACCGCGCCGAATTCAGCGAGGCCGGCAAGCCATTGCAGAAGGAGCGCTGGGCTGGGGTCGTCGACACCGTCGGCAGTCATACGCTGGTCAACGCCTGCGCGCAGACGCGGTATGGCGGCGCGGTTGCCGCATGCGGCCTGGCTCAGGGCATGGACTTTCCGGCGACGGTCGCCCCGTTTATTCTGCGCGGTGTCTCGCTACTTGGTATCGACAGCGTGATGGCGCCCAAGCAGCGGCGTATGACCGCCTGGAATCGCCTCTCGGACGACCTTGATGCCGGCGCGCTGGATTCGATCGCCCGGGAGATCGGACTGGGCGAGGCGATCGCTTCGGCGGGCGAACTCATGGACGGCAAGGTGCGCGGCCGCATCGTCGTCGACGTCAACCGCTGACGGGAGCGCTGATGACAAAGAAGACGACCAAGCCTGCGAGCGCCCAGCTCGACTTGTCCGACGTTGATCACCGGGTCGGCAAGCCGATCGGCGGAGGTCAGCTGTGGGATCCATGTAGTTCATCGGACATTCGGCGCTGGGTGATGGCGATGGATTATCCCAATCCGGTGCACTGGGATGAGCAGTTCGCTCGCGACTCGAAGTTCGGTGGCATCGTCGCGCCGCAGTCCATCGCGGTGGCCCTGGACTACGGGCACGGCGCGGCGCCAGCGTGTGTGGGCCATATTCCGAACAGCCACTTGATCTTCGGTGGTGAGGAATGGTGGTTCTACGGCTGTCCGGTACGGCCTGGGGACAAGTTGTTCCAGCAGCGCCGATTCCACGACTACAAGGTGACCGAAACGAAATTCGCCGGTCCCACGATGTTCTCGCGCGGTGACACCATCCACAAAAACCAGCACGGCGCCCTGGTGGCGCGCGAGCGCTCCACTGCGATCCGCTATCTGTACGAGGAAGCGACCAAGCGTGGGATGTTCGAAAATCAGCTCGGCGAGATCAAACGTTGGACCCAAATCGAACTCGAGGCTGTCGAGCGGCTACGTCGCGAGTGGCTCGAGTCCAACCGCATGGGTGTATCGCCCCTTTTCGACGAGGTGAAGATCGGCGACACGCTGCCTCGTCGCGTGATCGGCCCGCACAGCATCGCCAGCTTCACGACCGAATACCGGGCGTTCTTGTTCAATATCTGGGGCACCTTCGGTTGGGTGGCACCGGCCGGTATCGAGGATCCGTGGGTTTATCAGGATCCGGGCTGGGGCAAGGACTTTGCCTTTGACGAAGAAGACGCGAAGATCGATCCGCGCAAGCGCGACGGGCTTTACGTCGGTCCGTCGCGCGGGCACATCGATGCCGACCGGGCCAGCGAAGTCGGCATGGCACGCGCCTATGGCTATGGCGCCACGATGGGCGCGTGGTGCACCGACTATCTGGCGTACTGGGCCGGCCACGACGGCCTGGTACGCCACTCCAAGGCCGACTTCCGCACGCCTGCCTTCGAGGGCGATGTGACGTATTTCGATGCCGAGATCGTCAACAAGCAAACGGAGTCGACCTGGGGTGTGCCTCTCGTACAGGTAAAGCTGCGCCTGACCAACCAGAACGGAGAAATGCTGGTCGGCTGCACGGCCGAGGTCGAACTTCCGTTGTAGCCATGGTCGACGAGACGGGTTCGCAAGCTGCACAAGGCCTTTCCAGGCTTTCGATAGTATCCGGACCACCGCTATCGGATGAGCCTGGGCTCGGGTCGCTCACGCTGCCGGGCTTCCTGCGCGAAGTGACGCAGATGTACGGCCAGCGCGAAGCATTGGTGTGGCACACCGCCGACGGCGTCAGACGTTGGATGTATGCGCAGCTCTGGGAACGCGCGATCGAGGTGGCGCGCGCGTTGCGTGGGTGTGGCGTGGGCAAGGACGCCCGCGTCGGCGTTTTGATGACGAACCGGCCGGAATGGCTTGCCGCGGTGTTCGGTACATCGCTGGCCGGCGGGGTGGCCGTCACGCTCAGCACATTTTCCACGCCGTCCGAATTGGACTATCTGATACGTGCCTCCGCCGTTTCGGTGCTGTTGTTCGAGCGCAGGGTGCTGTCGAAGGACTTCGCCGCCATTCTGGCCGCGCTGGAACCGGCGATCGCCACATCGCGGCCGGGGGCGCTGGAGTCGGCGAGGTACCCGTCTTTGCGCCGACTCGCGCTGGTGGGCGAGCCGGGCCACGGCATCGAGGCCTGGGATGAGTTCCTGGCATCCGGCCACGACGAGCCCCGCGAACCGGTCGAGGCAAGCGCCGCGGCGGTGCTTCCGAGCGATCCAGCCGTGCTGTTCTTTTCGTCCGGCTCCACGAGTAAGCCAAAGGGCGTCCTCAGCGCCCATCGCGGGGTGTGCATCCAACTGTGGCGCTTCCGGCGCATGTACGGTTTCAGCCCGGGCGACCATGTTCGAGGGTGGACCGCCAACGGCTTTTTCTGGTCCGGCAATTTCACGATGGTGCTCGGCTCAACACTGGCCAGCGGCGGGGCCCTCGTCCTGCAATCGACGTTCGATGCCGCCGAGGCGCTCGAGCTCATGCAGGCCGAGCGGGTGAGCTTTCCGTTCGCCTGGCCCCACCAGTGGGCCCAGTTGGAAGGCGCACCCAACTGGAGCACGGTGGACCTGAGCAGTGTGAGATTCGCGGATTTCAAGACCCCTATCGCCCACCATCCCACGGTGTCGGGCGAGTGGTATGAGCCGGGCCACGCCTACGGCAATACCGAAACATTCACGATCACAACGGGTTACCCCGCCAACACCCCACCCGACGTCCATGCGGACAGCTTCGGAGTGGCCCTGCCCGGTGTGACGTTGAAGATCGCGGATCCGCTTACCGGCGACATTGTTCCGCGCGGCCAGGCGGGCGAGATCTGCGTCAAAGGGCCGACACTCATGCTGGGCTATATCGGCATCCCACTCGACGAGACGCTCGACTCCGAGGGCTTCTTCCCAACCGGCGACGGCGGCTACCTCGACGACACCGGCCGACTGTACTGGCAGGGCCGGCTTACCGACATCGTCAAGACCGGCGGCGCCAATGTCTCGCCACGAGAGGTTGATGAGGCCGTGATGGAACATTCCGGCGTCAAGGTGGCACAGACCGTCGGCGTCGCGCACCGAACCCTCGGGGAGGTCGTTGTCTCCTGCGTCGTGCCGCACGATGGCGTGACCCTCGACACCGAGCAGCTTCTGGCGTTCCTGCGTGAGCGATTGGCGAGTTACAAGGTGCCGCGCCACGTTCTTTTCTTCCGCGAGGACGAAGTGGCGATTACCGGTAATGCCAAGATCAAGGCCGGCGAGCTCCGAGAACTCGCCGCCAAGCGGCTGGCCGGCAACTGAGCGAGGCGAGAGCACTGTTGAGGAGGTTGCAATGAGGTGTCGTGCCGCTGTGCTGCGCGGGGTCGGAAAGGACTGGGAGATCCGCGAGGTTGACCTTGATCCTCCCCGCAACGGCGAAGTCCTGGTGCGAATGGCCGTTGCCGGAATCTGCCACTCCGATGACCATCTGTTTACCGGCGACGTGGTGCCGACTCCCGAGGTGCTGGCCGCAAGCGGTCAGCCCGCGCCGGACTGGTTCCCGCTGCTCGGTGGTCACGAGGGTGCTGGTGTCGTCGCAGAAGTCGGGCCGGGCGTGACGACGGTGCAGCCGGGGGACCACGTAGCGCTCTCGTTCATTCCCGCGTGCGGCAATTGCCGGTTTTGCGTGAACGGTCAAAGCTACATCTGCGATATCGGCGCGAGCCTGTTCGTGAGGGAGATGCCCACCGACGGAACGTGCCGCCGGCACCTCGGCGACGAAAACCTGTTGGCTTATGGCCAACTCGGCACGTTCGCCGAATATGCGGTGCTATCGGAAAGGTCCGTCATCAAGATCGATGACACGATCCCTTTCCATGCCGCCTCACTCGTGTCGTGTGGTGTCAGCACCGGGTGGGGCTCCGCGACCGTGTCGGCAGGCACCGAACCCGGCGACACCGTGGTCGTCATCGGCACCGGTGGTGTCGGGATGAACGCCCTGCAAGGAGCTCGCGCCGTCGGCGCAACCTATGTCGTCGGGGTTGACCCAGTTGAGTCGAAGCGGGATTCGGCCAAGATCTTCGGTGCCACGCACACCGCCGCCTCCGCTGAGGAAGCGATACCTTTGGTCAAAGAGATCACTGCCGGCGTAATGGCCGACCGCGTCATCGTCACTCCCGGCGTTGTGCACGTGGACTTGATCCCGCTGGCGATGACGCTGCTTCGCAAGGGTGGGATATGCGTGCTCACCGGCATCACCCCTTTCACTGAGCCGCCGGTTCCGTTGGTCCTTCAGGAGATGACGCTGTCCGCCAAACAACTCAGGGGAGCGCTCTACGGCGGGATGAATCCACGCACGAGCGTGCCGATGCTGTTGTCGTTGTATCAGGCAGGCGCATTGAAACTAGACGAGCTGGTCACCCGCCACTACCAGCTCGACCAGATCAACGAGGCGTTCGCCGACCTGCGCGACGGGCGCAACATTCGTGGAATCATCGATTTCGCCAGCATCTGAACCGGCTGGCTCTCAGCGGACGCTAAGCTCGGAGGTGAAAGCCCAGCTGACTCAAGCGGACTCGAAGTGACGCCGAATACCCGCCAACATCTCGATGTGCGCGTTGACCCCCTCGCGCGTCGTCATCGCGGCCAGCGGCCGTGGCGCGGCTATCCGTATTCGCTCGGTGACACGAGTGCCGGCGTCGATCGGCTCGAAACTTACCGTTCCACGTAGGCGCACCCCAGGGGACTGATCGGCTTCGGTGAGCACGTCACCCTCGCGCGGGACGTGCAGCCGCGCCTGGTAAGTAATCTTTATGGTCCACGGCCCCAGCGGGATTCGGTCTTTGACGCGATAGCTCTGCCGGTATCCGTCCGGGGTTGGGGTGCGCGACATTGTTTGCACGGACACGATCAGGGGGTGCACGAGTTTGATGTTGTTCAGGTCGACGTAGAAATCGCGAACCTCATCAGGTGGCGCGGGTACGTCCTCGCTCAGCGTCTTTTCGGTGTGGGCGATCCACCAGCTCATAGGTACAACTCTGCCGCGAGAACACCTGTGCGCCACCAGATCAGCGCGGCGAATACGGCCAGGGCGACGATCGTCACCGCGGCTTGGATCAGGTTTCGCCGCTCCCGCGGCGGGTAAACGTACGCCGCCGCCACCACAACCCCCGTGACCAGCCCGCCCACATGCGCCTGCCAGCTGATCAGTTGCGAACTGACCGCCGGAATGACGAAAGTGAAGACCAAGTTGATCGCAACGACTGCGACAACCCAGCGGACGTCAAGTGCCAGCCGCTTTCCCACCACGAATGTGGCACCGAAAAGGCCGAAAATTGCGCCCGAGGCACCCGCCGTCGCCGTATTGAGCGGCGACAGCAGGTAGACCAGTACCGAACCGCCCAGGCCGCTCAGTGCATACAGCGCACCGAATCGCATACGGCCCAGCCATATTTCGAGCGGTGGGCCCACGACATACAGCGCCCACATATTCAGCAGCAAATGTGTTGCGCCGTAGTGCAAGAACGCTGCGGTCACCAGACGGTAGAGCTGGCCGTCGGCGACGGCCGGTGGCCACAGGGTGAGCTGCTTTTCCAAACTCCCCGACGCCATCTGCAGTACGAATGCCAGCACGTTGATCGCGATCAGGGCATACGTGACCACGGGCGCGGCCGAGCGCTGCCGGCCGCCAAAGCGCGTCCGGGGCTGTCGAATCGTCCGGGCCCCCGCCTGGACGCATTCCACACATTGGTGCCCGACGGCGGCGTCGCGCATGCAGTCCGCGCAGATATAACGTTCACACCGGTTGCAGCGGACATACGTCGCGCGACCCGGATGCCGGTAACAGCTCGGCGCCGCGGGCGGCGAATCCGGTGCACTGGGTCCGCTCATCGCACTATTGTTGCCTGCGTCGCCTGCCGCGGCGCAGCGCTTTAGCGAAGGTATTGCGCCCCTGTTTCCTGGTCCACTGCGTTGGCCTACCGTGTTTCACGTGACAGCGGTTGGTTCCGGCGTCGTTGAGCGCTACTTGGAGTGCCTGGCCGCACACGATTGGGAAGGCCTGGCCGCAACGATTGCCGATCAGGGTTTGATCCGTGAGGGCCCGTTCTGCGACGTCGTCGAGGGCAAGGAGCACTACGTGGCTTACCTGCGCAAGGTCCTCACCAATCTGCAGGGCCATCGGTTGCAGGTACAGCGGGTCTCGCACGTCGACACCCGGCTGTGCTACGTCGAGTTGACTGAGGCATTCGAGATCGACGGTGCTTCCAGGCGGTGGCCCGAATGCATCCTCTTCGAGCAGAGCGACGACGGCCTGATCTCTCGCGTCAGCGTGTTCTTCAAGCAGCACGGGGCTGATACCGCATAGCTCTGCTGATCGGATTTTGATCATTCGACCGTGCAGCGCATTGGTAGCTGGCCACAGAAGTATTCCTTCACCCGCTGAATTGACCTACTGTGTCAGAGGTGGAGTCACACGGAACCCCGGAATTGGTGCCCGTCGAAACATTGCAATCAGGTGATCCCATCACCGACGTCAACGGTGGCGGCCAGCGGTACATAGTTCTCGAGTCGAAGACCCTCGGCGATAGCTGCGTCGTCCTCGAACTCGAGTCCAGAGTGGACCACCAGCTGCAGGTCATCGAGAAATCCTTCCCAGCCGGGTACCACGTCGGTAGGGCAAACCACCGAATTTTGTAAATCGATTTATCAGCCGAATATTGCGTTGCGTAGCCGTCCGACGGCTACCGCGGATTCACGTTGTCGGGCGGTCCACAGTGACCACTGAAAAGCAAATGCGTGGAGTGAGAACAGCGATTGTGTTCTGGCGATAAACCACGCGCCCACTTAACTCGGACGCGGCGGACGCGGGTCGTTGGGATCATTGGGATCGGGCTCACCGAACCACCGCGAAGGCGCGCGCTCGCCGTATTCGTCGTGCCATTCCCACCACTCGTACGGCGGGGTTTGGGGATAGCCGTCCGGCGAGTCCTCCCAGGTCTCCTGGCGTCCGAGCGCAGTCATGTCGAGGTAGCTCCAGGTGTTGCCCAGTGCTTCGTCGCCGCGGTTGTTGATGAAGTAGGTGCGAAACACCCGACCACCGTCGTCGCGGATGAACGCGTTCGTGCCGTGCCATTCGTCTACGCCGAAGTCGGCGTCGAAGCTGTCGGTGATGGTGCACCACGGCATGCGCCAGCCCATCCGCGCCTTCAGACGCTCGATGTCCGGCTGCGGCGCACGGGAGGCGAACACCAGCGTGGTGTCGCGGGCGTTCAGATGCGCAGGGTGGCCAACGTGGTCGGCGATCATGGAGCAGCCGCGGCAGGCATGGTCGGGCCAGCCGTCTACTCCGGGTTCGAAGAAGGCGCGGTACACGATCAGCTGACGCCGGCCCCCAAAGAGTTCCAGCAGGCTCACCGTGCCCTCCGGCCCGTCGAACCGGTACTCCTTGTCCACGGCCAGCCAGGGCATCCGCCGACGCAACGCCGCCAGTGCATCATGGGCCCGGGTCAGCTCCTTCTCCTTGACCAGCAGTTGCTCACGCGCAGCCGCCCACTCCTGGGCCGACACGATCTGTGGTGTGTTCATTGCATTGTCCGCCTTTCGGTTTGGAGCTTCAGGCCAGCGGGGACAGGCCAGCCGATGTGAGTAGGTATGCGCCGTGTTCGCCGGCGTTGCCGTCGGCGATCTCCAATACCGACCGGCCGGCTTGCTCCGCGCTGAGCGCGGGTCCGCCAGCCTCCATGAATGTGTCAACATCGACGCCTTGCCGCTCGGCGTAAGCAGCGACGGCTGCGGCTCCCAGGTCGGTGGCCGGTGTCAACCGCGGCAGAACGGAAACAAAACGAATCCCCAGTCCGACCCGCTCCGATTCGATGGCGGCATAGCTGGTGATGAACTTGACGGCCGCCTTCGCGCCCGCGTAGCCACCACTCAACGGTGATCCGGCCAGGACGGCGCCGCTAGACATCACGATCACCGAGCTGCCTGGGGCCAACGGGCGGCGCAGCGCGTTGCGGGTCCAGTGAAATGCCTGCGCGACATCCACATTCCAATTCTCGCTGAAGGTCTGCCAGGTCTGATCCTGCAACGGGCTCATCCGCGGGGCGGCCCCCGCGCACAACACCAACGTGCGCGGCTGGTAGTCCTCGATGAGTCGGTTGGCCGTCTCTGGATCGGCAGCGTCGGCAACCACCGGGGTGAAGCTTTCGCCGAGCTCGTCGCGCACTTCGTCGAGACGCGAGCGGGTGCGCGCCACACCGATCACCTCAGCAACGGCTGCCGACAAGGCGGTGGCGATGGCGCGACCGAATCCGCGGCTAGCCCCCGTCACGATCGCTGTGGTGCCGGCGAGGTCGTGATTGCTTGGTTCGTTCACGGTCGTACTCGCTCTCTGTGGTGAGAGCCGCCGCGCGGCTCGGAGTATTTGAGGGGTTCACTAATGCAGATACGGCGCCGCGCCCGAATTCATCGCTTTGGACCGATGAATTTCTGTACCTGAGTGTCTCTGTATTAGTAGCGTTTCGGTCCCACCCGAGGTGAGGAGAAGGTCGTGCCGGCGCAGGAGGATTTCATCGAGCGGGCGGCACCGTTTCGTGCCGAATTGATCGCGCACTGTTACCGGATGCTCGGCTCGCTGCACGATGCCGAAGATCTCGTCCAGGAAACCTATTTGCGCGGCTGGCGCGGCTACCAGGCGTTCGAGGAACGCGCGGCGTTGCGAACCTGGCTTTACCGCATCGCGACGACCGCGTGCCTGCGAGCGCTACAGAACCGCGCCCGCCGGGTGCTGCCGGCCGGACTGGGGGACGGCTCTAGCGACCCGGACATCAGTCTCGGCGGAGACGGCGGCGCCCATGAGTGGCTGGAACCGATTCCCGACACCCTCATGTTCAAAAACCCGGAAGACGACGTCACCGCGCGGCAAAGTGTCCGGCTGGCCGTGATGACCGCCCTGCAGGAGCTTCCGGCGCGCCAACGTGCCGTGCTCATCCTGCGCGACGTGGTCCAGTTCAGCGCCGCCGAGGTAGCCGAACTCCTGGAAACCACGCCCGCCGCGGTCAACAGCTCGCTGCAGCGGGCCCGCGCCCACCTGGCAGAGGTCTCTCCCGACGAGGAAGACTTGGCCGAGCCGGACGACGCCGAGCGACGTGAACTGCTCGACCGGTACTGCGCGGCATTCGAAAACGCCGACATGGCCGTCCTCACCGAGCTGCTGCAGGCCGACGTCAAGCTCGAAATGCCGCCGCTGCCTATGTGGTTCAGCGGCAAGGATGCTGTGCTGCGCTTCCTCGTCGCGCGTGCTTTCACCAAAGCCGGCGATGTCGTGATGGTCCCGACCGCCGCGAACGGTCAACCCGCTGTCGCCGAGTACCGCCGTGGCGACGACCGCGTCATGCGGGCCCACTCCATACAAGTCCTCACCCCGGGCGCCACCGGAATCGCCACCATCACCGTCTTTCTCGACCCGCGTTTGTTCAGCGCGTTTGGTTTGTCGTCAACCCGGTAAGCTTTCTGCCAGGGAAGCGATTGCACCTCTCCTGATACCTAAGGGAAGCCCGACCCGCCGTAGTCATCGCTGTCGTCGTACGGTTTACCTCCCGGCCCATATGTGGACAGGTCCCTAGCACGCCAGGATCATTAGGCGCGGTAGACGTAATTGAAGGGTGACGGAGTGAAGATTCCGGGCGTAACCAGCGTCGTCGCTGGCGTGACCGGCGGAGCCGCGCAGGTAGTGCGAGCCGGCGTGTCCACTGCGGCAGGCGCTGCGGGCGCTCGTGCAGATGTTGGCCAGCCCGGTAGTGGAGCTGGCCGGCCCGGTGGTGCAGTCGGTGGCCCACTCGACCGGCCGAGCGCTCGGGTTGAGCGATCCCCCGACGGCTCCTCGGACGGCGTCACGCCGCCGGTGCGCTGGCAGAGCGGGCAGCGGGTGCATCTGGACCTGGATCCGTTGCTGCCGTTCCCCCGCTGGCACGAGTATGCGGCGGTAGTAGAGGAGCCGGTTCGCAGGATTCCGGGAGTGGCCAAAGCCCATGTCGAGGGC
Source organism: uncultured Actinomycetota bacterium (assembly GCA_963784665.1). Taxonomy (GTDB): domain Bacteria; phylum Actinomycetota; class Actinomycetes; order Mycobacteriales; family Mycobacteriaceae; genus Mycobacterium. The sequence goes on along the minus strand of CAWASA010000002.1, from coordinate 515,693 downwards.
TCATTGGGCCGGCTGGTGGTCGAACTCGAGAATGACGCAGACAACGACATCGTCTTAGACGAGGTGCGGGAAGCCGTTTGTTGTGTGGCTGCCGACATAACTTCGTCAGGGTCGGGATCGGTACCTCTTTCCGCGCCGTTCGCCGATCCGGGTAATCCGTTGGCGATTCTGGTGCCGCTGACCGCTGCGGCAATGGATCTGGTCGCGATGGGTGCCGCAGTTACCGGGTGGGTCACCCGACTGCCCGCTGCACCGCAAACCACCCGGGCTGCGGCCGCTCTTATCAATCATCAACCGCGCATGGTGTCAATCCTGGAATCGCGACTGGGTCGAGTCGGCACCGATATCGCGCTCAGCGCTGCGACGGCGGCGGCGAACGGGCTAACCCAAGCGGTCGGCACACCGCTGCTCGATCTGGCGCAACGTAGCCTTCAAATCTCCGAGGCGGCGGCTCACCGTCGCGTGTGGCGCGACCGGGAGCCTCAGCTGGCCTCGCCCGAGCGGCCGCAAGCTCCGGTGGTGCCCGTCATCTCATCAGCCGGGGCCAAATCGCAAGCGCCGCGGCACAGCTGGGCAGGCGCAGCGGCGGGTGAGGCTTCGCACGTCGTGGTCAGTGGAGCCATCGACGTTGCAATCGACACCGCGAAAGGGTCAATGGCCGGGCCGGTGGAGAGCTATGTCGATTCGGCGGCGAACGGCTCGTTGATCGCCGCGGCAAGTGCGTTGGTGGCCGGTGGTGGCACCGAAGACGCGGCTGGCGCGATCCTGGCCGGGGTACCAAGAGCGGCACACATGGGCCGGCAGGCGTTCGCGGCGGTACTGGGTCGCGGGCTCGCCAACGCTGGACAGCTTGTCCTCGACCCGGGCGCTCTGCGTCGCCTGGATCGGGTAAAGGTGGTCGTCATCGACGGCGCTGCGCTGCGTGGCGATCACCGCGCCGTCTTGCATGTCCGCGGAGATGCACCCGGCTGGGATGACGATCGGGTCTATGAGGTTGCCGACGCGCTGCTACACGGCGAGGAGGCACCCGAGCCCGACCCCGATGAGTTGCCGGCTACCGGCGCGCACCTGAGATGGGTTCCGTCGCAGGGGCCCTCAGCCACCCCGGCTCAGGGCCTCGAAAGCGCCGACCTGGTCGTCGATGGCGAATGCGTGGGCAGTGTCGAGGTTGGCTGGGAGGTCGACCCCTACGCGATTCCGCTCTTCCAGACTGCGCACCGGACCGGAGCGCGGGTGGTTTTGCGCCATGTCGCCGGCACCGAGGATCTCACTGCCAGCGTCGGCGCAACGCATCCGCCTGGCACACCGCTGTTGGAGTTGGTGCGTGAGCTACGAGCCGATCGCGGACCGGTACTGCTGGTCACCGCAATTCACCGGGACTTCGCATCGACCGATACCTTGGCTGCACTGGCGATCGCCGATGTCGGTGTGGCCCTTGATGATCCACGCGCAGCTACGGCGTGGACCGCGGACATCATCACCGGCACCGACCTAGCGGATGCGGTGCGGATCCTGTCGGCGATTCCGGTAGCCCGGTCGGCTAGCGAATCGGCTGTGCACCTTGCCCAGGGCGGCACGACGCTGGCCGGGCTGCTGCTGGTCACCGGTGAGCAAGATAGAACCACCAACCCAGTCAGCTTCCGTCGCTGGCTCAACCCGGTTAACGCGGCCGCCGCCACTGCCTTGGTGGTGGGATCCTTCTCGGCCTCCAGGGTGCTCCGGCTACCCGATCCCACGCCCCAACCGCTAACCGCGTGGCATGCGCTGGATCCCGAGATCGTCTATTCGCGGCTGGCCGGTGGTGCGCGACCATTGGCCGTCGAGCCCGGTGAGTCGTCGTGGCGACGCCGTCTCGACGATCTGTCGTATAGCCCGCTGGTAGCGCCGTTGCGCGGGCCGGCAAGCCAAGTGGGGCGGCTGGCTTCCGCCACGCGGGCCGAGCTCGCCGATCCGCTGACTCCGATCCTGGCCGTCGGGGCGGCGGCGTCGGCGATTGTCGGCAGCAATATCGACGCGCTCTTGGTCGCGGGCGTGATGACCGTCAACGCGATAACCGGTGGGACGCAACGATTACGGGCCGAGGCGGCTGCTGCCGAGCTGTTCGCCGAGCAGGACCAGCTGGTGCGGCGCGTGGTTGTCCCGGCAGTAGCGACGACGCGACGCCGGCTGGAGGCTGCCCGGCACGCCACGCGCACGGCCACGGTTCCCACGAAGTCGCTGCGGCCGGGCGACGTCATCGACCTGGCCGCCCCGGAGGTGGTGCCGGCCGACGCCCGTCTGTTGGTGGCCGAGGACCTTGAGGTCGACGAGTCGTTCCTCACCGGTGAGTCGCTGCCGGTGGACAAGCAGGTGGAGCCCGTCGCTGTCAACGACCCCGACCGGGCCAGCATGCTGTTCGAGGGCAGCACGATCGTGGCCGGACATGCCCGGGCGATTGTCGTGGCCACCGGGGTCGGAACCGCCGCGCAGCGCGCGATCTCGGCGGTGGCAGGCGTCGAAACGGCGGCTGGGGTACAGGCGCGGCTGCGAGAGCTGACCAGCAAGGTCCTTCCGCTGACACTGGCCGGAGGTGCGGCGGTGTCGGCTTTGGCGTTGATGCGCCATGCCTCATTACGCCAAGCGGTCGCCGACGGCGTCGCGATTGCGGTGGCCGCAGTCCCGGAGGGCCTGCCGTTGGTGGCTACCCTTTCCCAGCTCGCCGCCGCCCAGCGCCTAACGGCACGCGGAGCGCTGGTCCGCGCGCCCCGCACCATCGAAGCACTGGGCCGGGTCGACACCGTATGTTTCGACAAGACCGGCACTCTGACGGAGAACCGACTGCGCGTCGTGTGCGCCGTGCCGGGTGCGGCCAGCCCACATGATTCGTTCCCAGACTCCGCCGATCCGCAGTCCGCTGAGTTGCTACGGGCGGCCGCACGAGCGTCTACACAGCCCCACGACGGGCAGGGGCATGCGCACGCAACCGACGAAGCTATCCTTACCGCTGCGGGTTCGCTTACCGGCCAAGATGATTCGGAATGGACTGTGCTCGCCGAGGTACCGTTCGAATCCAGTCGTGGCTTCGCCGCCGCGATAGGCACACTGAGCGCAGACCCAACAGCGCCGATGCTGATGCTAAAGGGCGCTCCGGAGGTAGTCCTGCCGCGCTGCCGGTTCACCGACGCACACGCCGACCACGAGCACGCAGAGTCTTTGGTACACAGCCTCGCCGAGCAAGGCTTGCGGGTGCTGGCGGTGGCGCAGCGCCGCTGGGACCATGACACCTCCGACGATTCCAACACCGACGCGGATGCCGTCGACGCTGTCGCCCAGGACCTCGAGCTACTCGGCTATGTGGGTTTGGCAGACACCGCGCGAGCATCATCGCGCCCGCTGATCGAAGCGTTGGTGGACGCCGAGCGCAACGTCGTGCTGATCACCGGCGACCACCCCATAACCGCACGGGCGATCGCGCGGCAGTTAGGTCTGCCATCGGACGTGCGAGTCGTAACCGGTGCCGAACTTGCCGGCCTCGACGAGGACGCATGCGCCAAACTCGTAGCCGATGTCCAGGTCTTCGCCCGCGTCAGCCCGGAACAAAAGGTGCAGATTGTGGCAGCACTGCAGCGCTCCGGGCGAGTGACCGCGATGGTCGGCGACGGCGCCAACGACGCCGCCGCCATCCGGATGGCCGACGTGGGCATCGGGGTGAGCGGTCGCGGGTCGTCGGCCGCCCGAGGCGCCGCCGACATCGTCTTGACCGACGAAGATTTGAGCGTGCTGCTGGACGCGCTGGTCGAGGGCCGCAGTATGTGGGCCGGCGTTCGGGATGCGGTCACGATTCTGGTCGGCGGCAATGTGGGCGAAGTGCTATTCACCATCATCGGAACCGCGTTCGGCGCCGGGCGGGCGCCGGTAGGCACCCGTCAGCTGCTGTTGGTGAACCTGCTCACCGATATGTTCCCCGCGCTTGCAGTTGCCGTGACGTCGCAATATGTCGAACCCGACGAAGCCGAGTATGAAACCGACGAAGAGGCGGAGGAGGCGCGGCGTGAACACCGGCGCGCGGTGCTGACCGGGCCTACTCCCTCCCTCGACGCCCCGCTGATGCGCCAGATCGTCACCCGCGGCGCCGTCACGGCCGCCGGCGCAACGGCAGCCTGGGCGATAGGCCGCTGGACACCGGGCACCGAACGTCGCACGGCGACAATGGGTTTGACCGCGTTGGTGACGACGCAGCTGGCGCAAACGCTGCTGACCCGACGGCACAGCCCGCTCGTTGTGGCGACCGCCCTGGGCAGCGCGGGCGTTTTGGTCGGGATCGTTCAAACCCCGGTGATCAGCCAATTTTTCGGGTGTACACCACTGGGGCCGGTCGCCTGGTCGGGCGTGTTGGGTTCCACGGCAGGAGCCACCGCGATCTCGGCGCTGGCGCCAAACTGGCTAGCCACCAGGGTCGCTGCCTTGGAACCCAAACAGGAGTGAGGTTGCCCGCAACGCCCTAGGTGGACAGTTCCTTGCGCAGGACCTTGCCCGCCTGATTACGCGGAATGCTGTTGACGATGTTGATATCTCTGGGCTGTTCAAAGCGAGAGACTCTGTCCTTCAAGTACTCCCTTAACGCGGTCACACCGACGCGGCTCTGTGGCTGCAAGACCACGAACGCGGCCAGCCGATGACCGAACCGCTCATCGGGGACACCGATGACCGCGTTGTCGGCGATGTCAGGATGTTCGGCGAGTGCGTTTTCGACCGCACGCGGATAAACGTTCTCTCCGCCGGAGATGATCATGTCGTCTTCGCGACCGACGATGAACAGCCGGCCCGCGTTGTCGAGATAGCCCATGTCTCCCGTGCTGGTCATATTGCCGATAACGGTTTTTGCCTCCCCACCAACCGAGCCCCCCGTATAGCCCTCACTTGCCAGCTCGCCGCCGACGAAGATACGTCCGGTGACGCGCGGACCGACGGGTCTGTCGTTTTTGTCGAAGATGCGCACCGGGCAGCCGGCGACCGGCTTCCCGACGGTTTCGGGAGCATCCCGCAGGTCCGCTGGTGTTGCGAGGGCGCCGATACCGACCTCGGTGGAGCCGTAGCCGTTATAGAGGACGTCGCCGTAGGTGTCCATGAACCGCTGCCCGAGGGTGGGGTCGAGCCGGTCCCCGCTCGATAACACCACCCGCAGGTATGGCACCGGGTTTCGCGCCCGCACACGTTGAGGCAAGTCGAGGATGCGCGCGAGCACGACCGGCACCGCGGTGAATGCGTCGGCGCGATGCAGCGATGCCTGCGCGAGCGCGGCTTCGGCGTCGAAGTGATGATGGGTGAGTACCGTGCCGCCCAGGGCCACCGTAAGCATCAGCATGCCAAGCCCGAGCCCGTGAAACATGGGCATCGCCACCGAGATCCGTGACCCGGTACGCAACCGGGTGCGATCAAGGATTGTCACCCAGACGCCCACCGCGGAACGCATCTGCGGTGTCCGCGGCACCCCTTTGGGTTTCCCGGTGGTGCCCGACGTGAGCAGAATGATCCGTCCGGGTGCGGCCACTTTCGGTCGCGAATCTCCCTCGTGCGCAGTGACTGTCGCCGGGTCGACAACGACGACCGATTGATCCGCAGCGCGGATCCGCTCGGCGAACTCGTCGTCGCCGATCATCGTGGTGATCTGGTGTGCGCTCAATGCGGCCGCCAGCGCATCGGTGCGGAAGTCCGTATTGATGAGGACAACGTCGGCGCCCACCAGGGCAGCGGCGAAGACCGCCGCAACGAAGCCTCGGCCATTGCGACACATGACTCCCACCGCTTGGCCGGGGCCGACCCCATCGCCGGACAACTCATGCGCAAGAGATTCGGTTTCCAGCTGCAGCTCGGCGGTAGCTCAGCACGCCGTCGTCATCGACGATCGCAGCCCGGTTCGGCCACCGAGCCGCCGTGACCGCCAACAGGGTGTAGGGGTTCGTCCCGCCCCGGCGCGCCTCGCGAAGCAGCCGGAGTCCCGCAATCGGCGGAGGCGGACTGAGTAACCCGGAGTGCAGCAATGCCCGGGCCGCGGTGGACACCACGCTCTCGGTCGTCATCGTTTCGCCTCGTGGGTATCGGAATTGGCGAAGAACCGCCGGTACCACAGCCGGGCCGCGAGATCGGCCGGTCCGGCCAGCAGCACCGAGGCCAATTCGGCCGGCCACACCCAGGGCGGTTCGTTGGTGCGTGGCCGCTCGATGACCGCTTTGGCGATCGCGTCGGCGGCTTCGTCCGGCGACAAGCCGGGAAGTCGGCCAAGGATCGGCGTGGGTGCGATCATCCGGGTACGGACCAACGCGAAGTAAACCGAGGTGACGTCCACACCGTCGGCGTGCAATTCCGGAGCCACGCTGCGCAGCCAGCGATCGAAAGCCCCCTTCGACGCCTGGTAGACACCCCACTGCGGACCCGGTACGACGCGCACGCCGACACTGGAAACGTTCACGATGTGCCCGCTGCCGTTCTCGCGCATGGCCGGCAGCAGTCCGAGTAGCAGCCAGATCGGCCCCAGGTAGTTGATGTCGATGGTGCGCTGAAAGTCGTGCGGCCGGTCGTACTGATGATGCAACGAGCGGCGCAATGACTTGCCGGCATTGCTCACCACGATGTCGAGTGGGCCGTGCTCCTCGGTGATCTGCTTTGTCAGCACGCTGACGGCGGCTTCGTCGGTGAGGTCGGTCGGGTAGGCGACCGCTTGACCGCCGCCGGCGTTGATCGACGCCGCAAGGTCGTAGAGCCTCTCCGCCGACCGGGCCACAACCAGCACGGTCGCTTCGGCGGCCGCCAGCCTGCGCGCGGTCGCCTCGCCGATTCCGTAGGACGCGCCGGTCACCAGTACCGTCTTTCCGGAAACGGCGGTGCGCAGTTTGTCGGGATCCGACAACCGCGCCGGGTTGGCCAATCGGTCAGTGACCTTGTTCAATACCTGCGCTACTACGTTCAACTTCGCTGCTGCATTCACTCGGGCCGCATATCGAGGGTGCGGCGCTGGCTTTACCGTGCGCCTCGACTCGTAACTACAGCTAGCAGACCACATCGCAGTCCGGGCCCGCGCTCCGCCCCGGCGTTAACTGTCTCGCCGAGACCTTCGCCGGGTGAGCGGTCGCATCGAGGGCGAATGCGGGCCGCGTGCAACTCATCTCGGCCCGCTCATGGCCCGGTGTTAGGGACTTTGTGAAATTACAGTAATTTTCAGAAATTCCCCTGTTTAAGCAGGGGGTTGACTGGGCACAATTGCGGCATGATCGCACGTCACATCACTCGTATCCTTGGTCCAGCAGTAGTTGCAGCGTCCGGCCTTGGCGCTTCGGTGCTGACTGGCTCTGCCATCCCCTCGGCGTCCGCCCAATGCCCGGACGTGCAAGTGGTGTTCGCCCGCGGCACCGGTGAGCCTCCCGGTGTCGGCCCGACCGGACAGGCCTTCGTCGACACCCTGCGCTCCCGCGTGGGCGCGAAGTCGCTCGACGTATATCCGGTGAACTATCCCGCCAGCGACCAGTGGGACACCGGCCTCGACGGTATTAGAGACGCGGGCGCCCATGTGGTTTCCATGGCCCACGACTGCCCCAACACCAAGATGGTGCTCAGCGGATACTCCCAAGGCGCGGCCGTGATGGGCTTTGTCACCTCGGCTGCCGTCCCGGACGGCGTCGATCCTGGGAGCGTCCCCAAACCGTTGGATCCTGACGTCGCCAACCATGTTTCCTCGGTCGTGCTCTTCGGCATGCCCAACGTCCGGGCCATGAACTTCCTCGGCGAGCCGCCGGTCGCAATCGGCCCGCTGTATCAGGCCAAGACCATCAAGGTATGTGCTCCTGAGGACCCGGTCTGCTCCGACGGGATGAATTTCGCCGCGCACGACACGTACGCATCCGACGGGGCCATGGTCGATAAGGGGGCAGCTTTTGCGGCCAGTCATCTTGGCGCGGCCGCAGGTCTGGCCGCGCCGACGACAGTCGTCGCGTCTCCAAGCGGAGGCTTTGGAGAGTGAGTTGCTGACCGGTACCGGCTGAGTACGACCGCTCGACGATCAAGCCGGTCGGCTTGGGCTCTCCAGCCTGATGCCGGCCGGCTTGCTCATATGGTGCGGGCCTTCCCGGCAGCTGAGCGGGTTGTGGCGTCAGCCCTTAATCGGCGATGAAGCCCTTGTTGCGCATCAGGGCGTCCGCCAGAAACCCGTCGTGCGGGATGTCGGGCGCTGTGTAGTAGGTGGGGTGGTGGCCGCAGTAAACATTGGCAATCGTCGGTTCGGCGAGCAGGTCGTCGATCAGCTCTTCGTCCCCGGTGATCGCGGTGACGACCAATGAACGTCGCAATGCCTGAAGGCCGGCACTGCGCGACCATGACGACACCCACACACAGGGGAAGGGCAGCTCGACGTTGAGCTTGTCAGTTAGCTTGTCGGGGTCGGGGGCGGGGTCGGTCATCAGGTGCACAGCCGGACGCAGCGCGGCATAGCCGTCGCTGAGGGCGGCGACCACCTGATCGGCGCCGAGCAACGGTGCCGTTCCGGCCGCCTTGACCGCCAGATAGTTCGCCAGGGCCCGTGCCTTGTCGATGGGCTGGGTGGGCAGGATTGCTCGCTCGTCATCGGTGGGGAGTGGTTCAATCGTCGCTAACCGCTCGGCGATCGCCTGAGCTAACGGAGCGGGATCACCCTCATAGAGCACCGCGGTGGTGTTGACGCACGCCATCCCACCGTGGTTGGCGATCGAGTCGACGATGACATCGACGTACTCACGCCAATCCCGGTCAGCAGTGATCACGATCTTGGTGCGTCCCGGTCCGTTCACGATCACGGTCGGATCGTTGGCGTACTTGTCGACAACCTCTTGACCCCCGTACACCATGGCCAGGTCGGCGGACCGGATGATCTCGTCGGCGCCGACATGATCGGTGGGCAGGTAAACAACATCCTCGGGGCGGAATCCCGCCCGCCACAGGGCATACACCAGCCGGTGCGCGGTCAACGGCTCGCGGCGGGACGGGCGCACCGCGACCCGGTAGCCCAGCGCGAGCGCCTGCGGCCACAGGCCGTGCACGCCCGGGCCGTTGCCGGCCGCGTGCACGGCAAACACGTTCCCGCGCCGCATCCACACCGCACCACCCTTGCGGGTGCGCTCCTCACGCCAGTCGAGCGCCGCGCCCACTGGCCGAGCCGGCCGCACCGCATCGAATGCGCTCTTCACCGCGTCGGCCACGCTGCGTGCCCCGGCGCGGGTTACCGCGATCGGCAGCCCCGAAACCCGGCTGACCAGGCCAACATAGGTCTCGAAGTCCAGGTCGGCGATAACGCCTTCGGCGAAGATCTCGGCCGCGTCGTGCAGCGCTGTTTCGCGCTGCGCAACCGGCAGCGGCACGGCATTGCGTTGTGCGCCAAGGGTGCGCGAAACATACAGCGGCGGAACCATACTCAGCTCGGCAACTGCAACTCCTGCTGTACTCGTGATGACTTCGCGATTGCGAGTCCGGTATTCGCCGTCTGCGCCGAGCGCATCGATAGATACCAAACCGGCTGAAACACCAGCATGTTGGCGCGCCATGCTTAGTACACGCCTTCGACGACGGTCTCACCCTCGAAGGTGGTCACTGGACGCACCTCACTGACCGAGTCGCTGAGTTGCCCTGCCGGCCCGGGTATCCGGATTGCCAGATCGCGCTCCAGGTTGTTCGGTATGAACATTCCCTTGCTGATGTGGTTCATCACCACTTGGCCCTGCTGTCCGTACGGCACTTGTTCCCCGGTGGCTGGATCGACCACCCGGAACACCACGTATGGCGTGCGCGGGTCGAAGACGAAAGCGTCGCCGTCGGCGATTCGAGTGGCGGCCTGGGATAAAACCATCGTGCTACCGAACGCCATGGTGATCGTCGTCGCCGGGAAGATGCTCCGAAGCAGGTCGAGCGTGTCGGCATCCACATGCGCACCGCTGAGCAACAGGTAGCGAATCTTGTCGTTTACCAAATCGACCACATGGTCGTCGCGGGCGATGGCCTCAAGCAGCGGCGGAGTGGTATGCAAATTCGCAACATTCTGCGTCTGGAGAACGAACACCGCCTGCTCGATGACATGGTCGATGTAGGCAGCCACTTGCGCGGCCGCGTTGCGGGCAGCGATCTTTTTGACCCACCGTGGATCGATGTCGATCGCGTGAAAGACGGCGCCGAGCCGCTCACAAACCAACCGGGAGAAGTATCCAACACCATGCGGCCCGCTCGGCATCAGGCACAGGAAGCCCAGGCCTCGTACAAAGCCACCCGTGGCGAAGTCCTCGGTTTGCCACTGGACAACCTGGGCGATCCAATCCGGCATCTGCACAGTCCGTTTCGGAGCACCGGTGGTACCGCCCGATTCGAATATCTGAGGTAGCGGCGGCGTGTTTCCATAGCCGCGCGGAATGAGATCCTCCACCGCCACACTGCGCAGTTCATTGACGAGGTTGGGAAACAAGCGCAGGTCCGCAAAGGTGTTGACCTCGGTCAACGGGTTGAAGTTCAGCGTCTGGGCAGTGCGCAGCCAGAACGGAGTACCGGTGTCCTCTCCGAAGTGCCAGGCGATCGCTGCGCGTAAATAGGCCTCGGGGTCCTCAACTGGGACTGATCTCGGAACGTCCAACAACGAAAAATCGATATCGGCCATGTCATCGATCCTGTCCCATCCCGGAAGCGTCGTCGCCTGTCGTCTGCCGCTCTATTGCCTTACTTCACAAGGAATTCCAACTCTGTGCACGCGATGTTCAGCGCGATGCCAGCTCTGGGCAGTAGCCCGGCGACCATCCCTCCTAGGAGGCGGTCGGGGGTGTGTTGCGCAGCCTGCGCGGGTCGACGCCCGCGCGGCTCCATGCCTTCGCCGCCCAAGGGGTATAGACAAGCCGGACGGGAAGCCGGTTGATGAGCGGATTGAGCGCGCGCACGACGGCGGCGAACCGCTGGAATCGCTTCTCTTTGTTCGCATCCCACCGCAGCTGACAGACCTCGCGCATCTGCGGCGGCAGAGTTCCGACCAGAACCAGGCGGGTGTAGGCGTTAAGCGGCGCAGACACGGCCTTCCATGTCGGCTTGGGAATCCAGCGCGGGCCCGGTATTCCCTTCCGTATGTAGCCGGTGCCGTACAGGACGGTTTTGTGCGGGACGAACCGGTCGAGCATCTCGTCCCAATAAGCGACGAAGTCGTCATAGGTCTGGGGCTGGCCGCGGTCGCTGACCCCGTAGAGCTCGTACCAAACCTTGCCCTCGTTGAAGATCTGCTCCTTTTCCGCATGGGACAGCCGGCGGATGAACGTGTCGGTGGTGTAGATGACCTGGTCGAGGAAGGTGGCGTGCGCCCAGTAGAACAACTCTGGATTCAGCGCGTGATACCTCGAGCCGTCGCTGATCGTGCCCTTGATCGTCTTGTGGAAATCCCGCACTCTTCGGCCCCACTCGTGCGGTTCGTCGGAGTACACGGTCTTCATCAGGGGCGGTGCAGTCCGCTTGGCCCGGCCCAACATGTCGCTGAAGATCACGGAGTGATCGAGTACGCCTTGGGCGAGCTGTTCGATGCAGTTCTCGACACCGGCAGTGCGCTGGAACCCGAAGAATTGCGTGCGGTTGTCTCCGTAGAACTTCCATATCAACGATTCAGGCCCTAGCCGCGGCAAGACGTCGGCTTCGGCGGCTGGCCCGTCAACTGGCATGGGCAACGCTTCCCGAACACCGGTGTCGAAACGTGAACCTGCGGTTGAGCCGGCTAACTGCTCGTTCTGGGCCGTCATGCCCGCCCTCCTCACGGCACGTGGCGGAATCCTTGTGAAGCAATGGCACAAAACCGTATCTTTGTCCCAGAGCCTAGCAACCGGCCGATGAATTGCATATCCGGCCAGGTCGCGGCCCCAGGAAGAGTTTCGATGGGTCATGTCGAGGAGTTGATGCGATGCGGGCAATAACGCAGCCCCAAACGGGCCCCGAGGCAAGCACCGAAACGGGCTCGGCCATTGCCGAGTCGGTCAGCGATCTCGACCGCATCATCCTGGATACCGCGCGAAGAGTGTTCGAGACCTACGGCGTGCGTCGAGCAAATATCGAAGATGTCGCCGCCCGGGCCGGGGTCAGCCGCAGCACCATTTACCGCCGTTTTCCGACCAAGGATGACCTGTTCGGACATGTAGTACGGCGGGAGGCTGAAATCTTCTTCACCACGCTGGACCAGGCCACGACGGGCTGCAGTCCGCAAGAGGCCGTGATCGAAGCGTTTGCGCTGGGGGTGCGCCTGGTCCAAGACTCACCGCTGTATTCGCGTATTGCCCAAAGCGAGCCCGAGCTGTTCGGCCTGTTTTCCCGATCGCACGTCTTCCCGATTCGTCAATTCGCCGACGGTATCGCCCACACCCTACGGCGCTGCGGGGCTGGCATTCCCGAGCCAGACCTGGCCAATATCGCCGACATCCTGCTCCGCGTCGCCCTGGGCATAATCGTGTTTCCCACCGACCGACTCGACACGTCGGACCAGGCGGCCGTCCGCGAATACGCCGCCCGCTACCTGGTCCCGATCATCAGCGGTTAGCAGGTCTTCGGCCTGTCAGTGACCTGGACTAGCCTTAAGCCGTGGTGTCGGTTCCGCGGACCCGGTACGCCAGCTGCGGCGAGATCGACATCGCCTATCAGGTCTTTGGCGATGGCCCGATCGACCTGCTCGTGCTGCCGGGGCCATTTATCCCGATCGACTGCGTCGATATCGAGCCGTCGATGTACCGCTTCCAACGACGCCTGGCTTCCTTCTGCCGGGTGATCCGGTTCGACCATCGTGGGATCGGCCTGTCGTCGCGGGTTCCCTCGCTGGACATGATCGGGCCGGAATCGTGGGCGCAGGATGCGATCGCGGTTATGAACGCGGTTGGCTGCGAGCGGGCAACGATCTTGGCCCCAAGCTTCACGTCCTTGGCCGGACTGGTTCTGGCGGCAGATTACCCCGAGCGGGTCAACAGTCTGCTCATCGTCAACGGCGGGGCACGGACGCTTCGTGCTGCCGACTACCCGATGGGCGCCGAGGTGGACGCAGCCGATACATACACGACGATTGGCATCGAGCCGGATGCCGTCGAGCAGGGCTTCGACATCCTCAGCATCATCGCTCCTTCCGTGGTGGGCAATGACGCATTCCGCTCGTGGTGGGATATGGCCGGCAACCGGGCCGCCTCTCCCAGCATGGCGCGTGCCTTCATCAAGGCGATCAGAGCGGGCGATGTCCGCGACAGACTGGACCGCATCACTGCGCCGACGCTGATCCTGCATCGGGACAACTCGAGCTTCAGTCCCGTCGGGCACGCGCAGTACCTTGCCGAACGCATCGCGGGAGCGCGCCTTGTCGAGTTGTCGGGCGAAGATGTCCTCTACTGGGTGGGCGATACCGCGCCGATGCTCGACGAGATCGAGGAGTTCATCACCGGGGTGCGCGGTGTCTCCGACGCCGAGCGCCTGCTCACCACGATCGTGTTCACCGACATCGTCGGATCGACGGAGCGTGCCGCCCTGCTCGGCGACCGCCGGTGGCGTGACCTGCTGGACAACCATGACACCATCGTGCGCCACGAGCTGCAGCGATTCGGCGGGCGCGAAGTCAACACGGCCGGAGACGGATTCGTCGCAACGTTCAGCAGCCCAAGCGCCGCCATCGCATGCGCCGACGCCATGGTCGACGCGGTTCATGTCCTGGGCATCGAGGTGCGGGTGGGTATTCATGCGGGCGAAGTCGAGGTGCGCGGCGCCGACGTCGCCGGCATGGCCGTACACATCGGCGCGCGCGTGGTGGCACTTGCAGGCCCCAGCGAAGTGCTGGTCTCCTCGACGGTGCGCGACATCGTCACCGGATCGCGACACAGGTTCGCCGACCGCGGGGAGAGCGCACTGAAGGGTGTGCCGGGCCGATGGCACCTGTGCGCGCTGGTACGCGAGCACGCCGTCGTCAGGCGGTAACCAACCCCACAACGCCGACGCCTCGAGGCGCCCGACGGCTCGGCGTAGGCTGCCAACGGGGGCTTGCCGGAGCCAGGGCTTCAAAGGCTTCGAGTTCGATTTCTGGTGTCAACCTTGGTGTTTGATCGAAGGAGTACGAATGACCGACGTGCACATCTCGCTCCCTCCCGCGCTGCGGCGAGCGCTGGAGCTCCTTGCCGATCCGCCGGCGGATCCTGACGTGAGCAAGGGCTATCTCGATCTGCTCGACACCGGATCGGCCGACGACGACGTTGTCCCGAAAAACACCGGCCCGATCCAGGCCGCGTGGGCATCACCGATCGGGTCGATGCTCTACGACAACGCCCAAGCCGTCTCGCGCCGACTGATCAGCGCATGGCAACTGCCCATCGAATGGTTGAACATTCCGCCGGGCGGCATTGCACTGGACGTCGGTTCGGGCCCGGGCAACGTCACCGCGTCGCTGGCACGTGCCGCCGGCTCGGATGGACTAGCCCTGGGCGTCGACATCTCCGAGCCCATGCTGGAACGCGCCGTCCGCAATGAAGCGGGACCCCGGGTCGGGTTCCTCAAGGCTGATGCACAACGACTTCCGCTGCGCGACAACACCGTCGACGCGGTGGTCTCGACCGCAGTGCTGCAACTGGTTCCGAATCCGGCAGCCGCTCTTGCCGAGATGGCCCGGGTGCTGCGCCCTGGCGGAAGGCTGGCCATAATGGTCCCGACCGCCGGGTATCTTGCCCGGTTTTGGCAAAAGCTGCCTAATGTCGGAGCGCACGTGTTCGGTGACGACGAAATCGGCGACATCCTGGAAGACAACGGATTCGTCACCGTGCGGGTCAAAAACTTCGGCACCTTCCAGTGGGTGCGGGGCAAGAACGGCTGACTCTTTTAGGCGCGCTTCATGGCGGGGTGGCTGCGTGCCAGCACCGGCAACAGCAGCTCGGGTGGTGCGATCCTGAACAGTGCCGACGCGACCCGGTTGACAAGACCGGGGACGACGACGGCCCTGTCGGCCGCAAGCCCGTCGATTCCGGCCTGCGCCACCTGGTCAACGGGCTTCCACATCACCCGGGGTAGCGCAGCTTCGGCTTCCTCTTTGGAAAAGCCGGCCGCCTCGCCGAAACCGGTATCAACCGGGCCGGGACACAGCGCGGTTGCCCTGACCCCAGTACCGCGCAGCTCGCCGCGCAAGCTGTGGGTGTACGACAACACGAAGGCCTTGGCGGCGCCATACGCCGCTTGGCCCGGCAGGGGCCCGAACCCGGCCACCGACGCCACGTTGAGGACGGCGCCTCGACGACGCTCGACCATACCCGGCAGGAACCTGCTGCACAGGTCGACCACAGCGGCCACATCGACTTCCACCAGTTGGAGTTCTTGTTCCGGAACCGATTTCGCGACAAGTCCAACTGTCGAGAACCCGGCGTTGTTGATCAAGATGTCCGGAGTGAGACCGAGCGCCGCGACCCGGTCCGGCAGGCCCGCTCGCGCGGTGCGATCGGACAGGTCGGCCGGTAGCGGGTGGGCATGCGGTCCCAACCGTCCGGCGAGCGCTTCGAGCCGGTCGGCGCTGCGGGCTACCAGCACGACCTGGTAGCCGCGCTGAGAAAGTATCCCGGCGAACTGTTCGCCGATGCCTGACGATGCGCCGGTGACAATGGCAGCGCGGTCGGTTCCCGGCGGTGGGAGAGCCATTTAACCAGCACTTCCCACATCGGCGGATTGGGCGAGCACGGCGAGCCGGTCCATCGACTCACGCAACATGTCGGCCGTCGTCGCGCGAGCGCGGTCCATGCGTGTGGCGTCGGTCAGCGCCGTCCAATCGTAGGTGTGCGTCACGCTGGTCAGCGTGGGGTTGATCGGCTTCAATTCCCAGCGCCAGAGGTGGCCGGTAGGCTGCTTTCTGGGTTCTGCCGGACACCACGCGATCTTGCTGCCTTCGATGAATTCCACGACGTGGCTCTCCCGGACAGCACTATTGGTCAGCGTCGTCTTGAACACGTCACCCACCTGGCGGACGCGCTGCCCCGGAGCAGCCGAGGCGAGGTTGTTGTTGCCGTCCCAGCTCGGCTGGTGAGACGGGTCGGCGATCAATTCGAAAATCCTGTCGGCACTGGCAGAAATTACGCGACTTGCGCTCACAATGCGTTCAGATTCCATGTCGGGCATATCGCTATCCAAACACGTCGACCGTACGGCATCTCGTCGGTATGAATGTGACTTTATGCTGGCGTGCTGAGGACCTTCGGCCGTCGATGCGCCGTCGGGTGGGATGCGACCGTGTCATTACCGGGGTAACCCGGTGGTCTGTCCGAAGTGCAGCAAGCCCATTTTTGGGCGAGGCCTCCGCAAGGGCCTGCTTGACCCACCGTCACAAGACGGGGATCTGCCTTCGGGCAGACCTATTAAGCTCAGCAGTTTCGCCAGAGCAGCCGGTACCGGTAGTAGAGACCTCGTCGGATCACCGCGCCCGGTAGGACGTCGTCGGTTACTCGTCTGATCTCGTCGAGACTTTCGCCGGGCTCAGCGACGGCTACGCCGATGTTGCGAATTTCTCGATGCAGCAACGACCCGACGCGCGCCGCCGGTGTGCAGAGAGCAGCCCACGTCCAATCGGCAACAGTCTTGTTGGCTGAAAGCCCGACGATGGCCAGTTCTCCTGCAGGCCTGAGCATTTGGCGCGCTTTTTGCAGCGTTTCGCGCAACGTCAGGTGATGAAGGCTGGCCACGAACGTGATGACATCGAGCGAACGCTCATCCGTGTCGAGGTCTTCGAAGCCCATGAGCTCCGCCGACGCGTTGTCGATCGACTGCAATCGTGCCCGGGCACGCCGGACCGAATCCGGGTCAAAATCGATGCCGACAACGCTGCCTGACACCGCAGCTCGCCGCTGAGCCAGCAGTCCTTCACCACATCCCACGTCCATGACATCGCCGCGATGCCGCGCCGCGATTTTGACCAGCCAGTCGTGATAGGCGGCATTGTGGTTCCAGTATTCATCCACCGACCACCCAGTGTGCCCGACAGTGCCATCAACAGCGCTCGGCACCCCTGGGCATAAGCCGTGAATTACCGCCCACTTGGCGCGGCTTGCTTCTCAGCACCACCTGCAACGCGTCGCAGGCGCGCGCCTTAATCGGAGCCACCACACCGAGGTTGGTAGGGCTCTGGCTGATCCAGGACGGAAGTGTTGACACGGTTTGATCCTTTGTCTTTTTCGGCCAGTGCGCCGACTCATTGAAGTCCACCACAGATGCTTTACGAGAGCGCCGCGCCGGGGTAAACGTCACGAAAGCGGCATTGTGGCGTCACGCACATTCCGTGGCGTATCGACGCCTCGTCACACATGTCTCGTGCCGTCTGGCCAACGGATCTCGCATGTTCGTCACTGGTGACTTCTGAACCGGCGCAGATAGCCGACCAAACGGTGCGCCGGGACCGCCTTCGGCCAGTCGTCCGCCCGGAAATACGCGTCGGATCCCCCATCAACGAACACTATGCTGCCGCAAAGGAAGTCGGCGGAATCCGACAGCATGAAGCACATCCAGTCGGCCATGTGCCGAACCTCACCGAAGCCACCGATTGGAACCGGGAACGACCGGACCGCTTTGGCCTGTCTGGGCGTCGACAGCTGTTCTTGCAGTAACGGCGTCATGATGGCGCCGGGTGCGATGGCATTCAAGCGCACGCCCGACCCCGCCCACTCCGGCCGCACCGCGTGCCGCCGCACCCAACGGCTGACCGCGATTTTCGACGCCGCATACATCATCGTCGGCGCCGCCGGGCCCAACAGCCGCACCGATCGCACCGCCTTGTCGGCGTCATGCGCGAGCAACGCTCGCACGGTTCGGCCGGGCACCGCCGGCACTGTCGTCGAAGAGTTGCTGGAGATGACGACGACTTTGGCACGTTCAGCCGCGGCCAGTGTCGGTCGCCAAGCAACGAGCAGCTCGACAACCCCAAGGTAATTGACCTGAGCGATTTGGCGCGGACAATCCCGACCGGGGCTCGGGCCCAGACCGGCAGCGAGCACAGCACCATCAAGTTTGCCGCCCGAAGCCGCCAGGACGCCATCGGCTGCGTCTTTGCGTCCGTGCGCCGTCGACAAGTCGGCGACGATATCGGCATCTTTGATGTCGACACCTATCACGGTGTGTCCCTCGCCCCGAAGCCGCTGCGCGGTCTCGCGGCCCATCCCGGAAGCCGATCCGGTGATCGCATAAGTGCCCATTGAGTTCGCCGTTCTTACCAAGCGCAGTATGCCCGGCGCGGCTCTGCTTTGTGGGCGCACTGTTAAGTTGCGGACATGCATGACCAAACGCCCTGCGTTGATTACAGTCAGCTCGAGTCGGTCTACGCGCCGCTGGCCGAATCAATCCGCCGACTCATCGACGTCAGCATTCGCACCGAAGCCGAGCCCGCGGCGGTGGCAGTTGCGACGTCCATGATCGACAGTGCTGCAGCGAAATTGAGCGGAACCCTGCAGCCGGGGCCCTTGGGTGTGCACCATATGCCCGACGGCCAGACCATTGCGTGGGGCAACGTTGTGGTCGGTGTGCGCAACCCGGTGGCACCGCCCCTGGTCATACAGCACGATACCGACGGACTGGTGTGGTCGGAGTTCGTTCTCGGTGCGGCCTACGAAGGCCCGCCGGGCAATGTTCACGGCGGTGTCTGCGCCCTGGTCCTCGATCATGTGCTCGGCGCAACAGCCCACCATCCGGGCAGGCCCGCTTACACCGGCACCCTCACGCTGCGTTACCGACGGCCCACACCGCTGGGAAGGCCACTGCGCGCCGAGGCTCATGCCGAGCGCACAGAAGGGGTCAAAACTTTCGCCGTCGGCACCCTGGCCGATGAGGACGGCGCCACCGTTGAAGCCGAGGGCATTTTCATCCATCCCAAGCAAGGGCCGGCATAACGGATGACGACCATCGTCAGGCAGTTGCCTATTCGGTCGATTTGTTCCTCAACGCGTCGTCGACCCAGGCTCGTAATGCGGCGATTGGTGCGGCACCCGATTGCCGGCCGAGCACCTCGCCTTTCCGCAAGAGCAGCAGCGTCGGTACCGCCCGGACCGCGAACCGCTGGGACAGCCCGGGTGCCACATCGACGTCGACCTTGACCAATTTCAGTTGCCCTGCCCGCTCCTGGGCGAGCTGTTCTAGTGCGGGACTGACCATCCGGCACGGACCGCACCAGGTCGCCCACAGGTCGACCACAACCGGTATCGATGAGTTCTCGGCGATTTGCGCGAAGGTATCGTCACGGGCGTCGACAATCCACGGAAGCCACTGGTGGCACTGTGCGCAGCGCGGTTTACCGGCCCCGGCGCCCGGCACCCGGTTTTTCCGACCACAGTGAGGGCAAGCCACAATGCGGGCGTTATCGGTCATGCCGATGATCCCATCACGAAGCCAACGCTGAGTCGATGCGTTTCATGGAGTTTGCGTTCCAGCCTATTTCGCGACAGTTTCAGCACGCCCCTTAAGCCGCGACCGCCTTGTTGATGCGGTCAGATACTCGTGGCGGCCCTTTCGACGTCGAGCAGCTGCTCGCCGCGTCGTTCCTGCTCGTAGGCTTTGCGGCCACCCCGCAGGCCGAACAGACGTTTCGAGATCAGGAGGTACACCACGGCGGCGACATTGATCGTGAAAGTCACCACCCGGGTCATCGTGATGCCCTTGGCCAGGTCATGGATCTCCAACGGCAGAAAGACCGAGGTGGCCACCACCGCGAAGTATTCCCCCCAGCGTTTCAGCAACCACAGCCCGACGCCCTCGATGACCTCCACCAGCGCGTAAGCAGCCAACGCCAAGGTGAGCAAAGTCAGCGTGGACGGCTTGGCGGCCAGCGCCTTTTCCAGCTCGTGTACCGCGGTCATCTGATCGACCTGGAATCCGCTGGCGCGCAACAGTGGTAGGTCCCGGTCAAGGGTGGCTTGGATGGATCCGCGCGCACCGCGAAACTTCCATACCGCATAAGCCGCCAGCCCGATCAGCAGCGCCCGGACAAACCGTTCTATTCCGAGGATGCGGATGATGATGGCCTGGCGTAAAGCCTTGCCACGCATGATCATCGGCGCGTCTTCGGCGCGGCCTTCTCGATCTGGCTCGCCAAGGGTGAACTCTCCGCAGCGCAGACAGCGCCACACTTGGCCCAGGCCGGTGTTGCCGCTCAGCCGCTCAGCCAGGGCCTCGTCATCGGGTGCGTACGTAACGTGTCCTTGCAGCCCGCAGGTGACCAACTCCCACCGGTTGATGCCCCGATCTTTGTGCATGGCCCCCGATCATTCAACGCGGGTAGCAAACTACGCAAGGGGGCGCGCACAGCGGCGCTCCCAAAGCGGGTCTGGTGTCAGAACCGCAGCTTGCTGCGCGGACGTTGGGCGGTGGCACTCACCGCGCCCAGCAGGCCGGTGAGTTCGGCGATGGGGATCTCGTCCAGGTGATCAATCGCGGCGATGATGTCAGCGCGCAGCGCTTCGCCACAGAAGGGTTCAGCAAGCCAGTGGAATTTGTCCACCACGCGTTCCCAGGGCATGGGCCGGGTGGGCGATCCTTCGTAATCGGTCTGCTCGCGGTCGAATTCCCGCCCGTCGTGGGTAACCACGTGCACACGGGTTGCGGTGCGTTGCGGATAGTCCGCAGTCAGGTCGGCGGCGGGCTTGATGTCGACCCGCGCCAGCAGGTCCTGGACGTCGCTGCGCTGAACCCGTTCCGTCTCGAGCTGCTCGGGACCCACGCCGCCGTCAAGTAGCGCAACCGCACTCAGGTACTTGAGGTTGTAGTCGGCCTGCTCCTTGGTTCGCGGATGATCCTTGTCGCCATAAGCTCCCCCGCCGGCGAAGTCATATGCGCCTTGAAAGACCTCGAGGGTTACCCGTGCGACGTCGTGGCCACGCAGGTTGTTGGCGCTGCGGAGCGCCAAGACCGCGTCAATGATGGCCTGGCCGTGGATGAGTGAGCAGTACTGCTTCAAGTAGGTCTGCTCGACGCAGGTGAGCCCTCGGTCGGCGGTACCGAAATCGATTGTCTGACCGAAGAGCTGCACCAAGCCGTGCGGGCCTTCGAACAGCGACTTGGGGCCGGTGACACCGCGGGCGGCCAACATCGCCGTGTACACCGCGCGCATACCGGTGATGGCCGGCGAAATGCCCTTCCAGTTGGAAACCGGTTCAGCGTGTACCACCGCAAGGGACACGTTGTCGGCGGCGGCGGCCGCGATGGCGTTGGCAGTCTGTTCCGCGCCTAGCCCGAGTAGCTTGGCTGCCCCTGCTGCAACCGACATCGATAGCTGCAGTGCGTGATTGAGCCCATGTGCCATGACGGGAACCTGGGCGCTGAACCGGCATTGGATCTCGTAGGCAACCGCGAGGGCGAGCAGGAAATCGGCTCCGCTGGCGCCGGTGTGTTCGGCTACGGCCAGGACCGCGCCAAAGTTGTCAGCCGGATGGCACAGTCCTCCAACCGTCAGATAAGTGTCGAGCAGATCGGGGTAGCGCACCAGCACCGCATTGAAAAACGCGGCCTGATCCGCCGATGTTCGCCCGCCTCCGACAAGCGTTGCCGTGGGGACGCCGCTGAACTGGTCAGTGTGTTCGCGGATCGTCGCAATGAGTTCTCCGTCCAGTGATCCGACGGCGCAGGCGATGCTGTCGAGCACGTTGCGTTTCAGCAATGCGCGGGGGCGTCCGGTCAGATCCGCCGCCTCTGCGCCGACGACGAAGTGGGCCAGCTCATCGACAACGTATTTATGTGCCATGACTTTTCGCCTTCCGCGGGTGCGCTACTCCCACTGAAGCGCAGTGGCGGGCCCGCCGTCCGGGACCAATCTCTTACCAGTTGCGACGGCCACGAAGTAACGCAACTGCCGCAGTCCCATGAACTGAGCCTAGATGCCTCCCACCTGCGGTTGGAAGCGCTACTTAACTGTGGATGCGTTAGACGGCATGATCCACCGCATGCTGCTGCGATTCGCTGATCGCCCTCGTCTCCTCGGTGAGGTGTTTCCCGATGACGCGGATCTGCCGCGCGCTGAGCGGACAAAGCGGATGCATGGCCACCATCAGGGCAACTTGTCGGCGATGGTCGAATACCGGCGCGGAGATTGTCACCACGGGTTGCTTGCGCCGACCGGGGTTGTCGTCGGAGAGGAAGCCAATGGTGGTGAACTCAACAAGTAACTGGTCGAGGATTTGCCGCACCGGAGAAGGCATTTCGTTGCTATCCAACGTGCGGACCACCTGGACGGCCTGCGCCAGGGCAGGGGTTGTCCAGTCGACGTCGAATCCGCGTTCCCGCGTGTGCTCCAATACCCGTTCGAGGCGATACGCGCGATCAGCGTTGTCGCCCGCACCACGATGGATCCACGCGCGTTGTTCCTCCTCGGTATCCCAGGCGGCGAATGCGACGCCGAACGGCGGAGCGTACGGGATGCGATCGCCCGGAATCCCCGAAGGCTGGGTGGCGGAGCCACCCTCAAAGGCCGTGACTACCAATGATTCACCGAATCGCTCGACCACAGAACCCGCGTAACCGACTTGCTTGGACAGTCGCAGCGCCGCGGAACGCGCCGCATGCGCGAGCGGCCGAGCGGTGTCTGTCCGCGCAGCCACGACGGCAAGCGCGGGGCCAAGAGCAAAAGTCTTCGTGACGGGATCGCGGCTGGCCCATCCACGATCACACAGCGTCTTCAGGATCGCGTGTGCCGTCGCCTGAGTGAGATCGAGCTCGCGCACGATGTCGGAAAATCGCGGCCGCGCATTTCCGGACCGTGCCAGCAGCTCGACAACGTCGAGCACCCGGGCGGTCGGCGCTGACGTGGACCCACGGATGGCTTGACTCCTTTGTTGTGACCTCCATACATTTATAGCGAGCATTCGATATCTGCTATCGATTATTCGAGAATTTTTCCGTGCTGAGGTCCGTCCGAACGGAGCCGTCATGACCGAACGAGACGACCGGCAGGACATCTCCGAACTGCTGGTGCGCTACGCCACTGGAATTGATCGTCGCGACTGGCCGCTGTTCCGCACCGTGTTCACCGACGACTGCGAACTCGACTACGGCGAGATCGGCGCGTGGAACGGTGTCGGCGCTGTCACGAACTTCATGGAGCAGGCGCATGCGATGGCGGGGCACACGTTGCACCGCTTAACCAATCAGGCCATCACGGTCGACGGCGATAAGGCGGCGGCGCGCACGTACGTCGACGCCCTGATCATGGCCGGCGACAACCGAACCGGTGGCACCGGTGTCAATGGGATCGGTTTCTACGACGACGAGATCGTTCGGACCCCCGACGGATGGCGCATCGCCCGGCGAAGATTCACCGCGGTGCGCGTGAGTACGGTCGGCTAGATCTAACAAAGGCGGTGGACGATCGCGACATTCGCAACCAAGTATGGACCTTGGGCACTCGTCGCCGGCGCCTCCGATGGCCTGGGTGCCGCGTTCGCCGCGGCGATCGCCGAACGCGGCGTCAACGTTGTGCTCCTGGCCCGTCGACAGGCGACACTGGATCAGGTCGCGGCTCAGATCAAATCCCGCACGTCGGCCCAGACACGCACCCTCGCTATCGATCTCGCGGAACCAGGCGCCGCCTCGGCGATCGCCGCGGCCACCAGCGACCTGGAGATCGGACTCCTCGTGTACTGCGCAGGTGCCGACCCGAACTTCAAGCCGTTTCTTGCTAATCCAATCGAAGCCGCCGAGGCAATGGTGCAACGCAACTGCATGGTTCCGATGCAGCTCTGTCATCACTTGGCTGCTGCAATGGTCGAGCGGGGCAGCGGCGGAATCGTCATCTTCGGGTCGGGTGCCGGTCTGGCCGGCGGACCCAACATGGTCGCCTACGGCGCCTCCAAGGCGTTCGACATGGTCTTCGCCGAGGCGCTATGGGCGGAACTGCACGACAAAGGCGTCGACGTCCTTGGTCTCATCCTGGGCAAGACCGATACACCGGCATTGCGACAACTCGAACACAGCCGCGGCCAGATAGATTCGCTCGACGAGGTGCCGACGGGCGCAGCCGCCGTGGAGGACGTCATCGCGGAGGCAATCGAGAACTTGAGCAATGGCCCGACCTTGATGGTCGGCGACGCCATGCGCGCCGCCGCGCAAATACTCGCGTCGCTGACCCGCAATCAGGCCGTCCAGCTTTTCACCCAAGCCGCTTCCGCGGCCATGGGGCCGGATGACTAGCGCGCACCGAGTGAGTGCGGAACCTTGGCCTGCCGTGGTGCGTCGTAGTCCATAGTGCGGGCAGGCGGCCTCCACCACCCTACGAAGGTTTGCCAAAGTTCCAGATCAGGCGAGCCTAACTTTTCCGTCGGCTCGCTGCTGGCCAGCAAAGATAGGATTCGAAGCGCTACCGCATTGCCGAATCCCAACGTTGCTGGCCGGCGGTTCCGCGGGTAGTTTGGGTAAGCAGTCCGCCACGGCAAACCAGCCGAAGTAGCCACCACCGATCGCCACCCCTCCATAAGTTGAAGGATGACGATGCTCGCCATAGACAGGCCCGCAGGCTCGGTCTCGTCGGCATCACGCTCGCCGCGTCGCACCTTGGCCCGTTCGGCGCTGATCACCGCGATATTCATCGCCCCGGCGATGGCGGTGCGAATTGTCGGCCTGAACCCGGACCCGGTTGCCGCCCTGGTGATCTTCGGGGCCGCGGTGGTGTCGGCCAGCTTCTTACTGGCGTGGGCCGCCGAAGCCGCGCACATCGATGTTTCCGGCGGGCTGGCGATCGCGCTACTCGCATTAATCGCGGTTCTGCCCGAATACGCCGTTGACCTCTACTACGCCTACGTGTCTGGCCACAATCCGGACTACACCCAGTACGCCGCGGCCAACATGACCGGGTCCAACCGGCTGCTGATGGGCCTGGGGTGGCCCGTCGTGGTGTTGGTCAGCATCGTCGTGGCGCGCAAAGCCGGTAGCCAGAAACCCACCGGTTTGGCGCTCCAACCTGCCAATCGCGTCGAACTCGGGTTCCTGTTGATTGCCGGCGTGATCGCGTTCGTGATACCGGCGAGTGGCGAAATCCATCTGACGCTGGGGTTGACGCTGCTGGCCTGGTTCGGGTTCTACCTGTACAAGGTCGGTCACGGCGACGTGGAGGAGCCTGACCTCATCGGTACCGCCGCCGCCATTGGGGGGCTGCCCGATCGCCGCCGGCGCATCGCCGTCGTCGGGCTCTTCGCGGCGTCCGGGGCGGTGATCCTGCTCTGCGCTAAACCGTTCGCCGACAATCTGGTCGCCGCGGGCACCGAACTGGGCATCGACCGGTTTCTGCTGGTGCAGTGGCTCGCCCCACTGGCCTCCGAAGCCCCTGAGTTCATCATCGCGACGATCTTCGCCGCACGGGGCAAGGGTACGGCGGCCATCGCCACGCTGATCTCCTCCAAGGTCAACCAGTGGACGCTGCTGATCGGATCGTTGCCGATTGCACACCTGCTTGGCGGTGGCGGGTTCTCCCTGGCGCTCGACTCTCGCCAGATTGAGGAGGTGCTGCTCACGGCCACCCAAACGATGATGGGGGTGGCGCTGCTTCTGGCACTGCGTTTCCACCGAGCTACGGCGTTGGCACTGCTGGGCTTGTTCGTCGTGCAATTCCCCATCGCCTCTACGCATGGGCGGCTACTGCTCTGCGGTGTCTACACCGCGGTGGCCGTCGTCGGGCTGATCGTCAACCGCCGCCACCTGGCTGCCACTGTCAGGGCACCATTCTTCGCGACGGCCATCCGTCACAGCGGTCATCCGCACCAGTCGGATCCAGGACAGCCGACGTAGCAAACCCGAAGGCTTGTATAACATCGCGAGTTGACCAGCAACGTCTCGGATTTGGAGCGCCAGTGGCTCGCGAAGTGTTGACCGTTCTCGGCGTG
Source organism: uncultured Actinomycetota bacterium (assembly GCA_963784665.1). Classification (GTDB taxonomy): domain Bacteria; phylum Actinomycetota; class Actinomycetes; order Mycobacteriales; family Mycobacteriaceae; genus Mycobacterium. Next base: position 489,846 of record CAWASA010000002.1, on the reverse strand, counting down.
GGCGGTATGGGCCACGCAATCGCCCACCGACTTGGCGCCGGCAAAACAGTGCTATTGGCCGACAACAATGAGGCAGAACTGGCGTCGGTAACCCGAGCGCTTTCCGCATCCGGCCATCACGTCGATAGCCACCAGGTCGATGTCTCGTCGCCGGAATCGGTAGCCGAGCTCGCCGAGCACGCGGCCGCACTCGGCGCCGTCACACACGTGGCACACACCGCCGGGCTGTCCCCATCGCAGGCATCCGCCGAAGCTATCCTGGCGGTCGATCTTCTGGGTGTCGCGCTTGTGCTCGACGAATTCGGCGAGGTCATCGCTGAAGGCGGCGCGGGTATCGTGATCGCCAGCATGGCCGGGCACATGTTTCCCCCGCTAACCGCCGAACAGGAACATGCGTTGGCCCACACCCCGGCTGGCGAACTGCTCGGGCTGGAGTTTGTCAGTCCTCGAAAAATCACCGAGCCCGGTATCGCCTATGGAATCGCCAAACAGGCCAACCATATTCGAGTTCGCGCCGCCAGCGCGCAGTGGGGCCGGCGGGGTGCCCGTATCAACTCGATCAGCCCCGGCATCATCTCCACACCGATGGGGCAGCAAGAACTCGCCTCCCCGGTCGGTGACGGTATGCGAGCGATGATCTCCGCCTCTGCAACCGGTCGCCTCGGCACTCCAGACGACATCGCGTCGGCGACCGCGTTCCTGCTTGGACCCGATGCGTCCTTCATCACCGGTACCGACCTGCTCGTCGATGGCGGCGTCATCGCCGCCGTCAAAGCCGGAAGCCCCGCAAGCTAGAAAAAGGGCCCGCGAATCCTATGCTGATCACATGCCGCAACGGGTGCTGCGTGAACGCCTGATCGATCTCGAGGTCCCGCGCGAGGATGTGGCACGTGGTCGGGCGCTACGCAAGACGGCCCCACGGCGCGCCCTCGCACAGCTGACCCCGTCTGACCGCACCGCCACGGAAATCCTCGTCGCCCAAAACACCGGCCGACTAACTGAACTCGTCCCGCTGCGCTTTACCCGGATGCTCGCCGACCCGTTCTCGTTCTACCGCGGCTCTGCGGCAGTCATGGCCGCCGACCTCGCCGCAAGTCCGTCGAGCGGGATCGAAATCATGTGCTGCGGTGACGCTCACGTCTCGAATTTCGGCTTGTACGCGGCACCGCACCGCTCAATAGTCTTCGACCTCAACGACTTCGACGAGGCCGCCGTCGCACCCGCGGAGTGGGACGTCAAGCGCCTGATCACCAGCGCGATCATCGGGGGACGCCATGCTGGGCACCCCGAAAAGGCCATCCGCCGCACTGTCGAACAGGCATTGGTGGGTTACCAAACCAGTCTCCAGGCGATGCTCGAGAACATGGACGTGCTGGACCGCTACTACCTGCGGGTGGAGCCAGAACGCTACACCGGGAAGGTATCCAAGGGCCTGCTAGGAGTGATGCAGAAAACGACATCCCGGGCGCGCACCCGCACGTCAGCGCGTGTCTTCAAACAGATCACGGAGATTGGACCAGACGGGACCCCGCGCCTGCGGGAGGCGCCACCGGTCCTCCAGCACGTTGACGAGGACACCGAAGGCCCGCTGGTGGAGTCGATTCAGGAGTATTTGGCCGCGGTCCCGGCTGACGTCGCGCTGCTGCTGTCGCACTTTCGTGTCACCGATATCGCGCTACGGGCAGTCGGCGTCGGCAGCGTCGGCACCCGGTGTTACTTAATCATCTTGGTCGGCCCCAACGACACGCCGCTGATCCTGCAGATCAAAGAGGCCACCCGATCGGTGCTCGAAGAATACGGCGGTTGGCGCCAGCCAGACACGCTCACCGCGGCCGTTGAGGCCAAAGGCCAGGGCGTGCGCGTCACCGATGGCCAGCGAATCCTGCAGGCAATGTCGGATGTCTTCCTCGGGACGACACGCAAGGACGGCCGCGACTACTACGTCCGCCAGTTCCACGACATGAAAGGCACAGTCGACACCGAAGGCATGTCGGCCGCCACGTTCGGCGAATACGTCGTTGCCTGTGCGGTGCTGCTCGCGCGGGCGCATTCACAAAGCGCGAATGCGTCAATACTGCGGGGATATGTCGGCACCAACGACACCGTGCACGACGCGGTCGCCGAGTGGTCGTACACATACGCCGACAAGTCACTCGACGATTTTCATCAACTGCGCGCGGCGGCCGCGGCCGGCGATATCGAGGTTGCGGACGATCCCAGTCGATAAGGGCGTCGGGCTGCGAAGCAGCCCTAGTCAGCGACGGCGAGCGCGTCCTGCGTCTCCTTGGCGCGCCGCTTTGTCGCAGGGGCTGCCCCGGTGCGGTGAACCCATTCTCGCGACCGTACCCTCCAGGTCCGGCGAGCGTACTCCAGCTCGGTGTAAGGCCACTGGGTAACGATCCGGCCGGTAGGCGAACGGAAGTAACTGTCGCACTTCGTCCAGATGGTGCGCTCGAGGTCAGCGGAAAGCGTGTCGGTGTAGCGCTTTTCGACTTCAGCGCGCACATCGACGTATCCTCCTCGACGCGCCACCCGACTCACCGCGCTGGCCACCAGTCGGGAACCGGCCTCGAGGATGTAGACGATCGAGTTGCCGCCCTGGTTGGTGTTGGGACCGTAAAGCATGAAGAAGTTCGGGAATCCGCTGACAGCCACGCCCAGAAAGGCGCTGGGGTCATCGCCCCAGCGCTCGTGCAGCCGACACCCGCCGGCCCCGACGACATCGATGCCTGACAGGTACCGTGCCGTCTCAAACCCGGTGGCCACTATGATCACATCGACATCGACAGCCTGGCCGGCCGCGGTGATCACCGACGTCTCGGCAATCCGCTCGATGGGATCGGTGACCAGCTCGACATTGTCCTGCTGCAGTGCCCGGTAATACTCGTCGCCCAACAGCACCCGCTTGCAGCGGAACGGATAGTCCGGTGTCAGCGCCCGACGCAGCCGCTCGTCGGCCACGGTGCGCTCCAGAAACGACGTGGCGATCTGGGTTCGTGCGGCCACGACGGGGTCGTCGGCGAAGGTCGCCGTGTTGTCGTGCTGGAATTTCCAGATCTGCCATCGGGTGCGGCGTGCTGCCACAGGGTTGCGCTGGAATTGCACCAATTCGGTTGCGCTGTAGGGGCGATCGTCCTTGGGCACCATCCATGGCGGCGTGCGTTGAAATACCGTGACGTGTTGGGCGATCTTCGCCAGCTCGGGCACAACCTGCACCCCGCTGGCGCCGGTGCCGATCACCGCCACCTTCTTGCCTGCCAGGTCCATGCGGTGATCCCACCGGGCAGTATGCATGAGCGTGCCGCTGAAGGCGGTCAGGCCCTCGATGTTGGGAAGCTTTGGGGAACCGAATAATCCGACCGCGCACACGACGACGTCGGCGGTCAGTGTGGCGGCGTGCCCGGCCTGGTCTAACCGGCAGTCCCAGGTCCAGGTATCTGCATTCCAGCGGACCGAGCGCACCTTGGTACCGAGCATGAGATGGCGACCCAGATCGAAATCATCGACCACCGACTCGAGGTAGGCCAGTATCTCGGGTTGGCGAGCATAGGTGCGGCTCCAGGATTTGTTGGGCGCAAACGAAAACGAGTACAGGTGACTCTGGATATCGCACGCGGCACCGGGATAGGTGTTGCGCAGCCAGGTGCCTCCCACACCGTCGTCGCCCTCAATGATCACCAGATCGTCGATGCCGGCCCGGCGTAACGCCACCGCAGCCCCAAGACCACCGAAGCCCGCACCGATGATCGCCACCTTCGGTGGACGTCGACGCCGGGTCGAGGCCCGCATCCGGCCGATGGCGTAGCGCCAACGGGCTTGTCGGCTTGTCACCGCCCGACCTCAGCACCGCGAATTGTGAGCCCTTCCAAGTTTCCTTTGGCCCGCCACGTCTCCAGAATGTCGGCGTACTCGGTGGGTGCACCGAAAAAGAAGCTACCCTGCCGAGTCTTGGCGTCTGCCTTTCCCTCCCGGTTGTAGTAGCCGGGGGTGCACGTCTTGGCGCGCTCGGCGCTCGCGGTCGAGCGGGCTACGACCGTGTCGACCCAGGCGGCTTCGGCGTCGGGTGACGCCTCGACTTCGGTGACGCCCCGGGCGAGTGCCCATGCGATGATCCACGCGACGTGGCTTGCCTGCACGTCCAGCAGATATGGGAAGTTAACCGTCAGACCCGCCTGCGCGATGCTTTCGACAAAGCAGTTCGGGAAGCCGTTGGTACACAAGCCCTGGAAGGTGCGCACACCGTCGCGCCATTGTTCGGTCAGTGTGACACCGTCCCGGCCGATCAACTCGAAGCCGGTGCGACGGCAGTAGTCGGTGCCCACCTCGAAACCCGTTGCGAAAATGAGGCAGTCGAGCTCGTAGACCACGCCGTCGACGACCACACCGGACTCGGTGATGCGCTCCACTCCGCGACCGCGCGTGTCGACCAGTGTGACGTTGTCGCGGTTGAACGTTTGCAGATAATCGTCGTGGAAGCAGGGCCTTTTGCAGAAGTAGCCGTACCAGGGTTTGAGCGCCTCAGCGGTACCGGTATCGCTGACAATCTCATCGACTCGCGCCCGGATCTCTTCCATTTTGGCGAAGTCCGCGATCTCGATGTCGCGGGTCCGTTGTGCGGGGTCCAAGAGGCCGTCGCTGTCATGGCGCATGACCGGAAGCTTGCGCGTGATGCTCGTCCACGCATCGGCGACCAGATCCTCTTCGGCCTGCCCGCCGGCCGTGAGGATCTGAAAGTTCTGTACGCGCTTGCGCTGCCAGCCCGGCTGTAATGTGCTGGCCCACTGCAGGTCCGTGGAACGATTGGCTCGCACGTCTACCGATGACGGCGTGCGCTGGAAGACGTAGAGCTGCTGTGCTGCCGCGGCGAGGTGCGGCACGCACTGGATCGCCGTGGCCCCGGTACCGATGATGCCGACGCGCTTACCCGCCAGGTTCTCCAGCTTCGCGCCGGTGTAGCTATAGTCCCACCGGCTGGTATGGAACGCATGTCCGCGAAAACAGCCGAGGCCTTCGATGCCAGGCAGCTTGGGTTTGGCTTGGTAGCCGTTGGCCATGGACACGAATTTGGCCCGCATCTCGTCGCCCCGGTTGGTGCGGATGATCCAGCGCGATTCGCTTGGATTCCAGCGGATCTCATGCACATCGGTCTGCAGGCACGCATCGCGGTAGAGGTCGTAGTGTTGCGCGATGCGCTGGCAGTGCGCAAAAATCTCGGTTCCCTTGGCGTATTTTTCGGTGGGAATGCAGCCGAGCTCCTCGAGCAACGGCATGTACACGTAGGACTCGACATCACAGGCAATCCCCGGGTACCGGTTCCAATACCACGTGCCACCCACGTCGGCCGCGCGGTCGATCAACCGGACACTTTCGACACCGAGCTGACGTAGCCGCACGCCGGTCAACAGCCCGCCGAAACCGGCACCGATGACCGCCACGTCAACCTCGTCGGTAAGCGGCTCTCGGGCGAATCTCCCGTCCACCCAAGGGTCTTCAGCGAACCGGGCAAACGCTCCTGTCATCTCCACGTATTGTGCGATGCCGTCCGGGCGCAATCGCCGTGCCCGCTCTTCGGCGTACTTCTGTCGCAACGTGTCGACGTCAAACGTCACGCCCACGGTCTCGGTCACGGTCTCGACTTCCTCTCCGCGACCCCGACTATATAATCAATCGCTTGATCATATCAAGGCCTTGCTGCGCCATTTACTCCCCTGCCAGCGGCGGGGCCCGCTTGCTCTGACCGAACAGCGTTCCCCTGATCAATTGCTTGGCCGAGCCCAGCGCTGCGTGGTAATCCTCCGACGGCAGGGTGGCCGCCAGCTCGGTCAAGCCATAGATGAGCGCGTAGATCGCCTCCGCAACGCTTTGCCGATCCGGGCGGTTCGCGAGATCGCCCTGGTGGTAGGCATCGTCCACGATGCTCTCGATGATCTCGCGGAAAGCCTCAAATCCTGAGCTGCCAGCCAACCGTGAATCGAGGGTGACCACGCTCTCGGCCCGGATCACCCACTCGAAAGCGGCGAGATCCGGGTACTCGCGCATCAACTGGCCCGATTCGTCGAGTACTGCGTCGATCCGGTCGATGGCATCGCCGGGGCGGCCAGCTGCCTCGCGCAGCCGCGGCAACGCGACATCGGTTCTCGCCGCGATCGCCGCCTTGATGAGCTCCGACTTGTTCGGGAAGTAGTTGTAGAGGCTGGCGCTGGTCACGTTCGCGGTGCGGGCGATCTCGCGGATGGTCGCTCTGGCATATCCCACCTTGGCCACACAGCGCATGGTGGCGACAATGATCCGCTGACGGGTCTCCTCGCCGCTGGCACCCACGGGGCGTCCCAGCTGCGCCCGCGTCATCGTGCTGTCCCCACTCGCGCGTCCTGTCCGTCGGCTCTCGATGCCCGACACGATCGAATATAATCGGCTGATCAATTAGTTTGGGCTTTGGCGCGGAGGTACGCGGTGCGTGATCAACAGACCAGCGGCCGGTACCGCACGGCATGACCGTCACGCCGTCGCAATTGGGCCGGCCAGTAGGCGCCAATGGGGAGCAGACCCGCGCGCGAATCATCGCCGCAGCCATGCGCTGTGTGGCCGAAGTCGGCTACTCGCACACGACGATCCGCGAGATCGCCCGTGCCGCCGACATGACCAGTGGCAGTCTGTATCACTATTTTCCGAATAAGGGCGACTTGCTCACCGCGACCGTCGAGGAAATAGAGCAGATCGCACTCCCTCGACTGCGGGCTGCTGCCGCGCATGCCGACAACGTCGTCGACCACCTTGCGGCGGTGTTAGACGAGTTCAACCGATTGATGCGGGAGTACCCCAACCTGGCCGCCTTCGATCGGGCGATCCGCGCGGAGAGTATTGAGCCCGTCAAAGGCGCCCGGCCGAAGTATCCCGGGCTGAAAGCGTTGCGCGACATCATCAGCGAGATCGTTGAGGCCGCCCGCACGCAGGGCGCGCTGCCTCCCGACACCAACCCGGGCGCCGCGATAGATGCGATCTATGCGCTGACGCGCGGTCTGACGGAGCGGGCGGCCAGTCTGGGGCCGGACGCCTACGCGGCTACGCTCGAGTCGGCCAAAGATTTGATCAGGGGAACGCTATTCGCGCGCGCGGACGGCGTACAACGATGAGTTTGCTCACCGCGCTGCGGCTGAACATGACCAACATTGCCGAACCCACGGCGCATCAGGCGGGGCGTTACCAGGCCGCGCTGGACATGGCCGAGTTTGCCGATCAGCGCGGATTCACTGCCATTAGCGGAGAGGAACATCATCTGGCGGCCACGAGTTGGCTTCCGTCGCCGTTGATTTTGGCTGCCGCGATCGCCGGGCGAACGCGCAGCGTGCGCATCAGCATCAACGCCCTGATCGTCCCACTCTACGATCCGGTTCGGCTGGCCGAGGATATCGCCGTGCTGGACAACCTCACTCAGGGCCGCTTCAGTTTCGTGGCCGGCATGGGTTACCGGCCCGAGGAGTATCAGGCCGCCGGTAAGGACTGGTCGCGGCGGGCGGCCCTGATGGATCGCTGCTTGACAGTGTTGCTCAAGGCGTGGAGCGATCAACCCTTCGACCACGAAGGAACGCTCATCAATGTCACGCCCAAACCGCACACACGTCCGCATCCGATCTTCTTCGTCGGGGGTATGACTGCCGCCGCCGCCCGGCGCGCGGCCCGCTTCGGACTTCCGTTCTCACCACCGATGGCCATGCCCGAGGTAGAAGCGGTGTATGAGCGGGAGCTGCAGAACCACGGAAAGACGGGCTTTGTCTACCACCCCGAAAACGGCAGCACCGTCACCTTGCTGCACACCGATCCCGACGAAGCCTGGTCTGGTTACGGTGCATTCATCATGAACGAAGCGGCCGAATACAGCGCCTGGAAGCGCGCCGGCGTCCCGCGGCCCAACGAAACCGCCGCCGCCTCGATCGGAAATCTACGCCGCCTCAACAACGTCGAGATCCTCACACCCGAGCAGCTGATCGACCAAATCCGCAGTGGCAGAAAAGAGGTCGTAATGAACCCACTCATCGGCGGCCTTCCGATCGACGCAGGATGGGCGAGCCTGCACCTGCTGACGGATAAAGTACTCCCTCACGTGTGAATCGCACTGCCGCCAATGAGTCGCCCATTGTCCACAATGCAACCCCGAGCAGCACCAGATCCTTGAGCAGGAATCGGCCCGGCTGCGCCGACAACACGGGAAGGCCAGCGGCGTGGGTCGCGACCACCCCAGGGGTAGTGACTAAGAAGCTCAGCGTCCCCAAGAACAGCACTACCGCCAGCGCGCTGCCAGCCGCCGATGAGCGTGGCCACAGCGGCCGCAGCGCAATGAGAAGTGCCGCAACAATTTCCATCGTCCCTAGCCCGCGCGCGACGGTAGTCACGCTGAATACGTCGTAGACCCAGCTCATCAGCGGACTGTGTTCGATGAGCACGCGGGCTTCCATTTTCACGTACTTGCCGAATCCGATCCAGGCTAAGACGATCACCAGCCCGTAACGGGTGATCAGCTGCCCCCCGTGGATCAGCATTTGCCCCAAGGGGTTTGGGCTCTGGCCGGTTATTGAATCCTTTTCTTTCACATGCTGAGCACGGACTTGCCGGGCCCCGAGTTCAGCCGAGGACGCTCAGCGCGTCGACGATGTCGGCGACCTCAGTGCGGGTTGCGTAGTTGGGGTGTACGTCGATCCAGCGGATGATCCCGGCACTGTCGACGATGGCTACCGTCGGCATTGGTAGCGCATGAGTCCCGTCAGCGTTGGCCTCCGACAGCTCAAGCCCGAGCACACGCTGAGCGGCGCGGGCAGCATCGGTGGGTGCGGTGAGCACGCCCAACCCGGCCGCCACCTGATTGCCCGGATCGGACAAAACCGTGAAGCTCAGCTCGTTCTTCTCCCGCATCGATAGTGAGCCGTCAGGCTTTTGAGGGCTGATCGCCACCAGCGCGATACCACGCTGGGCCAACTGCGGGACGAGATCCTCCTGATAGGCACGCAGCGCCAGGTTGCAGTAGGGACACCAGGCACCGCGATAGAGCACAACCACGGCGCTGCGTCCACCGACGGCCTTGGCAAGGGTAGTGGCTGCACCATGCACGTCGAGTAGCTGCGCGTCTGGCATGGCGTCCCCGGCCACGGCAACGCCGATCGGCAGTCCACCCGCCTGCAGACGCGCCTGCTCGGCGCCGAAGACGTTGAGAACCTCGTCGGGGAGCTGACCGGCCATCCCCCGCTGCAGTTGAGCGACCCGGTCGGCGATGGTCGCGTGGTTGGTGTCGGCAGTGCTGGTCATGACTCATTGCCCTTCGCGTGCGGGCCGGCCTGGCGCACAACACCTTCCGGCAGCGATCAGTTGACGAACACGTCAAGCCTGCTGAACCAAAAATGGAGTGTCAACTCCAAAACTAGCTTTATGGGGTAGATTTTGGAGTGATTGCTCCACAGGGGAAGGGTTGTAGATGGCGCCGGTTCCTTACGACAAACTCACCGCGAAAGGCCGCGCAACCCGCGAGCGGATCGTGGCCGCGGCTTCCGAATTGATGCTTCAGCGCGGTGTTGCCCGAACAACCATCGAAGACATCCAAGAAGCCGCGGCCATCAGCACCTCGCAGATGTACCACTACTTCTCCGACAAGAATGACCTTGTCGCTGCCGTCATCGACTTTCAGACCGACCACGTGCTCGGCGTGCAGCACCTCGGTCTCGACCGTATCGACAGCATCAAGGACCTATACCGCTGGCGCGACATCATGGTCGACCGGGTGCGGAGTCTCGGGTGCGCGGGAGGCTGCCCGATCGGCTCAATGGCCAATGAGCTGTCGGAGTCGGACCCGATCGCGCGGGCCCGGCTTGCGCGGTCATTTGCCCAGTGGGAGAACATCATCCACGACAGCCTGGTGGCCATTGCAACGCGTGGCGAGCTGGCCGAAGGAACGGACATCGACCGCATCGCGCTGGCGATGCTCGCCGGTATACAGGGCGGGTTGCTGCTTAGCCAGGTCCGTCGCGACACCGCACCGTTAGAAGCCGCGGTAGACACCATGATCGAACACATGAGCCGTCTCGGCATGCGGTGACGTGTCAGGCACCCGCCGCACCAGCATCATTGTGATCGTTCATCGCGCGGCGTAGCGGTCACGAAGCTTGGCCAGGGTTGCCTCGATACCCGCGGCGTTGGACTTCCGGGCACCTATGAGGGTGTAGTAATTCAGCAGGTTCTTGATCGGACCAGCGTCGCGATGATCAAACGTCTCGGTGACGCGCGTCAGTGTCGGTGAAAGCGACTCGAATTCCCACCGCCAGCGGTGGCCCACCGGATGACGCCATTCGACCACCTCGTTCGGCTTCAGGGCGGTCACCGTGCTGGTGATGCGGTAGGGCACGCCAAACATCTTCATGTTCGTCGAAAACTTCGACCCCACAACCAGTTCTGCTGGCATTTTGATGTTGTTGCGAACAGTGCCCGATCCGTCAAGTTCGTGGTGGCGGCGCGGGTCGGCGGCCAGCGTATACAGCTCCGCAACCGGCGCGGCCACCTCAACGGACCGGCTCACCTGTTGCGGTCCCGCGTCAACAACGGTGACAGTCATGATGTCTCCCTCCGGTTATCTGGCGGCGCGAGACCGACGCTACGCTTCGCCGAGTCCTCACCCCAGGACGAGATATCAGGAAGGAATTCAAGGACCGATGAGCCAGTCAATCCCGGGAAAGGTGGCATTGATAACCGGCGCTGCGCGCGGGCAGGGCCGAGCGCACGCCGTACGGCTCAGCGCCGAAGGCGCGGACATCATCGCGGTCGATATTGCCGGGCCATTGCCGTCCAGCGTTCCCTATGATTCGCCAACGCCCGACGATCTGGCCGAGACGGCACGGCTGGTGGGAACCAACGGCAAACGAGTCATCACCGCGGCTGTGGATATCCGCGATCTCGATGTGCTCAAAGCCGCCGTCGACAGGGCGGTCGGCGAGCTGGGCCGTCTCGACATCATCGTCGCCAACGCCGGAATCTGCAGTCCCGCGCCCTGGGATCAAATCACTCCCCAAGCGTTCCGCGACACCATCGACACCAACGTGATCGGCACCTGGAACACCGTAATGGCCGCTGCGCATCACATCATCGAGGGCGGTCGCGGCGGCTCGATCATCCTCATCGGGTCCGCCGCAGGTATTAACATGCAGTCGTTCATGATCCACTACACGGCAAGCAAACATGCCGTCGTCGGGATGGCGCGCGCGTTCGCTGCCGAACTGGGCCGGCACAATATTCGCGTCAACAGCTTGAACCCAGGAGCGGTCGCCACCCCGATGGGCACCGGCCGAATGCGCGAAGCGCTTCAATCGGCCGCTGACACCTACCCGCACTTGCGCGGCTTGCACAAACCGCTGCTGCCCGAGGGTATTGCCCAGCCCGAAGACGTCGCCGACGCTGTAGCCTGGCTGGCCTCCGACCAATCCCGACTGGTCACCGCCAGTCAGGTGTCGGTCGATATCGGCGTGGGCTACGTCTGACGCCGCGAAGCCGACCAGGCACAATGTGGCAGTCACCCTTGACGGGAATACCGCTCGATGGTGTAAGTGTTGGGTTGTTCGGGTATACCCCGTACGGGTATATCGGAGGGAGTGTCATGGCCACCAGCGAGTACCAGGTCAGCGGGATGAGCTGCGCGCACTGCGAGGCTGCCATCCAGAGCGAGGTAGCCCAGATCCCGGGTGTCGACGGCGTACACGTAAGCGCCGACACGGGCAGGCTCGTTGTCACAAGCTCGGCGCCGATCGCTGAAGAGGCAGTAATGGGCGCGGTCGACGAGGCCGGCTACGAGGCGGTCTTGGTCGCATGACGGCGGCGGCGGTCAACTACATCGAGCTCGACATCGCAGGGATGACCTGCGCTTCGTGCGCGATGCGCATCGAGAAGAAATTGAACAAGCTCGACGGGGTCAACGCGACCGTCAACTACGCCACCGAAAAAGCCGCCCTCGCAGTCCCCTCCGGATATGACCCGCAGTTGCTGATCGCCGAAGTCGAAAAGACCGGTTACTCCGCGGCACTGCCGCGCCATCCCGAGGAACCCGCCACCGAGACCGCGACCGACGACTCTGAGCTGACATCGCTCCGCACCCGCCTGATAGCCGCGGTCGTGCTCGCCAGTCCGGTAATCGCCATGGCGATGATCCCGGCCCTGCAGTTCCGCTACTGGCAGTGGGCATCGCTCGCCCTGGCTGCACCAGTCATCGTGTGGGGCGGCCGTCCCTTCCACGCAGCCGCCTGGGCGAATCTCAAACATGGCGCGGCCACCATGGACACCCTGGTCTCGATCGGGACGCTGTCAGCATTTCTGTGGTCGCTATATGCCCTGTTTCTGGGGACGGCCGGAGAACCGGGCATGCGCCACGGCTTCGAGCTGACCGTCAGGCCCGGCGACGGCGCGGGCAACATCTACCTCGAAGTGGCCGCAGGTGTGACCCTGTTCGTCCTGGCCGGCCGATACTTCGAGAAGCGCTCCAAGCGGACGGCGGGCGCCGCGCTCCGCGCCCTGCTGGAACTGGGCGCCAAGGACGTCGCTGTACTGCGTGACGGCGCCGAGACGCGCATCCCCGTCGACCAACTCGCGGTTGGCGACGAATTCGTAGTACGTCCCGGGGAAAAGGTCGCTACCGACGGGACAGTTATCTCCGGTTCTTCCGCCGTGGACGCCTCCATGGTCACCGGCGAGTCCGTCCCGGTCGAGGTCGGTGAGGGCGACGCCGTCATCGGCGCCACCGTCAACGCTGGCGGCCGTCTTGTCGTACGCGCCACCAGGGTCGGTGACGACACCCAGCTGGCACAGATGGCCAAGCTCGTCGAGGAGGCCCAATCAGGTAAGGCCGAGGTGCAGCGGCTCGCGGATCGCATCTCCGGTGTGTTCGTTCCGATCGTCATCGCTATCGCCGTGGCGACCCTCGGTGTGTGGCTCGCGGAAGGCTTCCCGGTCACCGCGGCCCTGACGGCGGCGGTCGCGGTACTCATCATCGCGTGCCCGTGCGCGCTGGGACTGGCGACTCCGACCGCGCTGCTGGTCGGCACCGGCCGCGCGGCTCAGCTCGGCGTGCTCATCAAAGGACCCGAAGTGCTGGAGTCCACCCGCAAAGTCGACACGATCGTGCTCGACAAGACCGGCACAGTTACCACCGGCAAGATGACCCTGGTCGACGTGATAAGCGGACCAGACGCTGACCGCAAAACGCTGCTGCGGTATGCCGGAGCCTTGGAGGATGCCTCCGAGCATCCCATCGCACAGGCAATCGCCAAGGGCGCCAAAGCAGAAGTCGGCACTCTGCCCGCACCCCAGAACTTCACAGGAGTGGAAGGCAAGGGAGTGCAAGGCGTTGTCGACGGCCACGCCGCCGTCGTCGGGCGCGAGAGCCTGCTGGCCGATTGGGGCTTGCACCTCGACGCCACCTTGTCGGCAGGCAAAGCCCGCGCCGAGAGCGAAGGCAAAACCGCCGTCGCCGTCGCCTGGGACGGCCGCGCCCGCGGGATCGTGGTGGTCGCCGACACCGTCAAAGCCACCAGCGCCGAAGCCGTCCGACAGTTCAAACTGCTGGGCTTGACACCGGTGCTGCTGACCGGCGACAACCAGACCGTCGCAAACCGTATTGCCGACCAAGTCGGCATCGCGCAGGTCATCTCCGGCGCGATGCCCGCCGACAAGGTCGCCGCCGTCAAGCGTTTGCAATCCGAGGGCAAGGTCGTCGCCATGGTCGGCGACGGCGTCAATGACGCCGCGGCTCTGGCCACCGCCGATTTGGGGTTGGCCATGGGCACCGGCACCGATGTTGCGATCGAAGCCGCCGACCTCACCGTGGTACGCGGCGACCTACGAGCCGCGGCTGACGCGATCCGGCTCTCCCGGCGGACTCTGGCCACCATCAAGACGAATCTGTTTTGGGCGTTCGGCTACAACATCGCCGCGATCCCCCTGGCCGCGTTCGGCATGCTCAACCCGATGCTGGCCGGCGCCGCGATGGCTTTCTCGAGCGTTTTCGTCGTCGGCAACAGCCTAAGGCTGCGCTCGTTCACGAGCGTCATCAAAGACATATGACTCACATCGAGCTGGCCCAACACATGTCATAGGCCTACACGTCATAGGCCTACACGCAAAAATGGCCGATGTGTGGGCGGGGGCGGTATGGGATAGTTGGTCCGACTAACCGTTTTCCCGGACCATGACCGTGGGTTGATAACCACGTAAGCCCCAAGTCAGCCTTGCGGAGCGATCGATTTAGCGAAGGTCACGACCGTTGGATCACTTCTTCGGACAACTGTCCTTGCTGCACGGCTGGTTGCCGTCGGCAGTGCAGGTGTTGGCGCTCGTCGTGGTGATCGCCGCTATCGAATGGCGTAAGAAGCGCTGGCTTAGCCGCGTAGTGCCGGCGGCGTTGGTCGCCGCCGCCGCGGTGACCCTGCTCTCGTACAGGTACATCGCATCGCTAGGGGTGGCCGGGGACCCGGCACCAACGTCGCTTTGGCTCTGGATTGCGATGAGCGGCCTGGCCGCCGCCGTGCTGTTGCTGGGCTGGCCGGGCACCCGCTGGTGGCGTCGGGGGCTGGCGGTATTTTCGATACCCCTGTGCGTATTGTGTGCGACCTTGGCCTTGAACATGTGGGTCGGCTACTTCCCCACGGCACTCGCCGCATGGAATCAGCTGACGTCCGGGCCGTTGCCAGACCAGATCGATCGGCTGCGCGTCACCGAAATGCAGGTCGCCGGAACCAAGCCGACCAAGGGCGTGGTGGTGCCGGTGAACATCAACGCCGACGCGTCCGGCTTTCCCCACCGTCAGGAACTGGTGTACCTGCCACCGGCATGGTTCAACAGCAATCCGCCGCCCCGGCTGCCGACGGTCATGATGATCAGCTCCGCCTTCAACACTCCCGCCGACTGGCTGCGCCCCGGCGGCGCCTTCACCACCATCGATAACTTTGCTGCCGGGCATCACGGGTTCGCCCCGGTGCTGGTGTTCGTCGATCCCACCGGCTCGTTCGACAATGACACCGAGTGCGTCAACGGCAGCCGCGGCAATGCCGCCGATCACCTGACAAAGGATGTCGTGCCGTTCATGGTCTCGAACTTCGGCGTAAGCGCCGACCGCGCCAATTGGGGCGTCGCCGGATGGTCGATGGGCGGTACCTGCGCCGTCGACTTAGCCGTCATGCATCCGGACATGTTCAGCGCGTTTGTGGACATCGCCGGCGACCGCAGCCCCACTGTCGGCACGAAGGATCAAACCGTCGCCCGGTTGTTCGGCGGTAATCGTGCTGCTTGGGCCGCGTTCGACCCGGTCACCGTCATGAATCGGCATGGTCACTACACCGGGGTGTCGGGCTGGTTCGACGTCCCCGGATCGTCCGGTCCGCGGAAGGTCGCCGAGGAAGCCGATTCCGCCCTCCGGACTGCCAGCAGCGACCCCGCCGCCAACCCAGAAGGTCAGGACGCCGCCGCCAAGTCGCTGTGTGCCGTCGGCGCCGCCAACGCGATCACGTGTGCGGTAGTTACCCAACCGGGCAAGCACGACTGGCCGTTCGCGGCGCAGGCGTTTGCCACGTCATTACCGTGGCTGGCGGCGGCGCTGGGAACACCCAATACCGAGCCGGTGCAGCTGCCACAACGCGGCGACGGGCAACCGCGTTAGAATTCACAGCTGACCCTCCCGTATCGATCCCGCCATATTGGTGCTGGTAGTGGTACGGTTCGCTGCTGTGACTGCGATGTTTTGCCGTACGGGCGTCCGCTGCGCGGGCCCGCCTGTCACGCGCACTGCAAGCCACGTTCTAACAATTTTGTCGAGTTCACTCTTTCCATCGCTGTGCGGCCGTTTGCTCGAGGCCGTTTCGTGCCGCAGATGAATCGCCGTCAGTTCCTGGGATCGCTCGCCGCGTCTGTCGTCGCCGGCGTAGGCGCTGCTCGGCTTGTGGTTGACCCGCAGCCGCGAACCTTCGCGCAGGCGCCGACGGCTTCCGTGGCGACCTCCGGTCCAACCGCCCCAACGGCCTTATTACCGCCCCCACCGCTGAGTGCTCGCATCCCACTGCCCAGTGGGGGAGCTCTGACCAAGATTCCCGGCCAAGGTGATCTGCTTGCGCTGACCCTCGACGACGGCGTCAATAGCGATGTCGTGCGTGCCTACACACAATTCGCCAAGGACACCGGCGCGCGAATGACGTTTTTCGTCAACGGGATCTACAGCTCCTGGACCGAGAACCTGCAGATACTGCGTCCATTGGTGGAATCCGGGCAGATTCAACTCGGCAACCACACCTGGTCACATCCGGACTTGACGACCGTGCCGCAAAGCAAGGTCTCCGAAGAGCTCACCCGCAACGACGAATTCCTGAAAAAGACGTACGACATCGGAGCCAAACCGTACTACCGGCCACCGTATGCGAAGCGCAACGCCATCGTTGACGGTGTGGCCGCCGATCTCGGCTACACCGTTCCCACCTTATGGTCGGGTTCGTTGTCGGATGCCACATTGATCACCGAGGACTACATCGTGAAGATGGCCGATCAGTACTTCACGCCACAGTCCATCGTCATCGGTCACCTCAATCACCTGCCGGTCACGCACGTCTACCCGCATCTCGTCGACATCATCCGCGCGCGGAACCTGCGCACCGTCACGCTCAACGACGTGTTCCTCAAAACCCCATAGCTACACCGGATTACGCGTCTGATTCTCCCGATTCCGCTGCGAGCAACATCTGCAAGGTCTCGCGCAATTCGCCCAATCGCCGCTCCCCCAGGACCTGTTGCCACCGCTTCTCCAAAGCTACCGCGTTAGAGCGCATTACACGCAAAGCTTGCCGACCGCGTGGCGTCAGCTCAATGATCCGCGCTCGCGCGTCGACGGGGTCGGGTACTCGAATGACGTAGCCGTGTCGCTCCAGGGCTGCTATCGCCTGGGCTACTGCCTGCCGACTCACCCTAAGCACGTCGGCCAGATCCGATGCGTGCAACCCGCCCGCGGCCAGCGGTACCAGTGCGACCGATTGCGCTGGGCGGATCCCGTCGAGCCCTGCTGCGGCAAACGCTGCTCTCAACTGAGGACCCCCGGATGCGGCCACCAAGTTGACCAGAGCCGGCACGGAGGGCTCCCACCCGGCATCCAGAGCACGTCGCATGGCCATCAGTGTGCCACTTGCCACTAGATTGACAAGCTACTTGTCAAATAACAATGTTGCTGCCACCATGGGCTGATGCGATCTGGATGCGCCCGGGTACTCAGCGTTTGTCTCCTTCCAGCTCTAGTTGTCGTGCTCGGCGCTTGCCTTGGCGGCGGACATGCGGTGGGAACCCCCGGAGCTCAATCGATCCCGGTCGGACAGTCCACCCAGACCATCGAGCCGGGCGGCGTAAGCAGGACCTTTCACCTGTACCGGCCGCAGGGATTGACCGATGCGGTGCCACTAGTGGTGATGCTGCACGGCGGTTTCGGTAACGGTGCGCAGGCTGAGCGTTCCTACCACTGGGACACCGAGGCGGACACCGGGCATTTCCTGGTCGCCTACCCCGACGGCCTCAACCGCGCCTGGAACGCCGGAACCTGCTGCGGTGAGCCTCAGCGCAGCAACGCCGACGACGTCGGCTTCATCAGCACCATGGTCGCTGCCATCGAACAAGAGATCCCGATCGATCGAGCGCGCATCTATGTCACCGGCATGTCGAATGGGGCCATGATGGCACTTCGACTGGGATGCCAGACCGACACCTTCGCCGCGATCGCGCCCGTCGCGGGCACACTGCTGACCGACTGCTCCCAAGCCCGACCCACATCGGTTCTGCAGATCCACGGCACGGCCGACGACCGGGTCCCTTATAACGGCGGCCCTGGTAAAGCGTTCGCGGCCAACGGGTCTCCGCGCGTCGACGGTCCTTCGGTGGAGTCGGTGAACGCCACCTGGCGTTCCATCGACGCCTGTGGTCCGCCGGCCTCAAAGACTGCCGGGAGCGTGACCACCGAAACGGCCGGATGCGCGGACGGGCGCACGGTGGAATTGATCTCGGTGGCAGGTGCAGGCCATCAGTGGCCCGGCGGAGAGCCCAGTCCCCTGGCAGAAAAGCTCGCGGGGATTCCCGCACCATCGACAGCGCTCGACGCCACCGACACCATCTGGCAGTTCTTTACCCAGAGCCGGCGCTGAAGCGACAGCTGAAGTCCGAAGAAGCACGGTGCCACCCCGCTCGGAACCGAAGCTCACCCAAAACCCGCATCACGTACCCCCGTTGGTGGACGGCGTCTCGTTACGAAATACTCTGCAAAAGTGCATGATACGGTGAATCGACCTCGGATGTATTGCGCGCTACGGATCCGGATTGGTGGTCTCGGCGCGTTCTTTGATGCCCAGCATCATCTTGCGCACCATTGCAAAGTGCAGCGGTTCACCGACCGTGTAATCGATGGCCGCACCTAGCGCGCGAAGCACCCCGGAGCGTCGCGGGGCTAGCAACCGCAACCACCCCGCATCCCGCTCGCGAACCAGCAAACGGGTGTGGTTCTCGTCCAACGGCAGCAGCGTGAATGCCCAGGTTCCAATGACCAGAACATGATTGGGCTCAAGAACCGTCACAGGGCGTCCGATCCGCACCGAACCGAACGACCCGGTATTGATTCGATCACCGATCTCGAGCTTCTGCAGTTCGGGGTGGATGCGGGTGGCGGAGTGAAGCCCTTCGACGTAATGCACCGTGCCGAGGAACACGTAGCGCTCGATCCAGTCGTAGCTGTAGAAGCCTGCCCGGTGATCACCTATCTGCACCAGCCATGGCCAGATCGCAGCTGCCGGCGCGTCGATGGTCACCGCCTTGGTGTGATGACTCATGACGTCCTCGACGATGTCATCGCCCGGCAACCGCATCCGCCGCTCGACGTTAGTAGCGCCCCAATCCACCAGGGCGGGTCGGACCAGCGTGTCGTAGCCGATCAACCCGAGGAGCGAACCAGCCAGCCGCCATCTCATCGGCGCGTCACCTATCGTCTAGCCAAAGCCAGCGATACGGGGTTGCATCAGGCAGGTTTGCACGTAAGCCACGATGATCAACGTAGTTCGGCTCGAAGATCATCGCGACTTCAGTCACGACGGCCACGAGAACTGAAGCAGTTCGGCTGGCTACATCGATCACGCGGCTGATGCTTGTCAGTGCGCCGCGTCCGGGTCATGCAGCATCCCGTCGATGAGCCGGTGCAGCACCTGCCTGGTCTCCCGGCGGGCGCGTTTCGGGTCCTCGGCGGTGGCGATGTACATGGCCGCCTCGTCGAGCGCACCGATCAGCACGTGCGCCAACGGCCGCACCGGTTGACGCGCCAGCTCGCCCGCCCCGATGGTCTCGGTGAGCAATTGTTCGGTCATGCCCAGGCTGTACCGCTGGGCGACATCGCGGAACGCGGCCCAGCCCAGGACGCTGGGCGCATCCAGCAGGATCAGCTGACGTACCTCCGGATCACCGGAGACCTCGAGCCAGGCGTCGACCGCGGCCCGGATCGCGTCCGCAGGTGTCTTCGCTTCCGACTCCACCACCACGGCAGCCATCCGGGCCATCACATCCTGCTCCACGGCCTCGACGACCTCTCGGAAAAGCGCTGCCTTGTCGGCAAATTGGTGATACATCGCCCCTCGGGTAACACCCGCGGCAGTGGCGATCTCCGGCGTTCCCACCTCCGCATAACCCCGCAGGCCCCACAGCTTGCGGGCAGCCGCGATCAGCGCATCGCGGGTGGCCGCGGAGCGCTCCTCCTGAGTCCGTCTCTTGATTTCCATACAACCTGTTGGTAACTTACAAACAGACAGCCTGTTTGTAAATCTAATCGAAGGTGGGATTTCTTTATGTCGACGATCGACATTAGTGCCGGAACCATCCATTACGAAGCAACCGGACCCGAGAATGGCAGACCTGTGGTATTCGTGCACGGGTACGTGATGGGCGGCCAATTGTGGCGCCAGGTCAGTGAACGACTCGCCGATCTTGGCCTGCGGTGCATTGCCCCCACCTGGCCGCTGGGCGCGCATCCGGAGCCGTTGCGCCGTGGTGCCGACCGAACCATCACCGGCGTCGCCGGCATGGTCGCCGAGGTACTTGACGCCCTCGACCTCGAGGACGTGGTGCTCGTCGGCAACGACACCGGTGGGGTCGTCACCCAGCTCGTGGCCGTGCACCATCGCGAGCGTCTCGGAGCACTCGTGCTCACGAGTTGCGATGCGTTCGAACATTTTCCGCCGCCGATCCTCAAGCCGGTAATCCTGGCGGCCAAGTCGAAGGCGTTGTTCCGGACCGCGATCCAAGCCATGCGCGCACCGGTCGCGCGCAAGCGCGCGTATGACGGCCTGGCGCACAACGACGTTGATGATCTCACTCAGATTTGGGTGCGTCCGGCCCTGTCCAATTTGGCGGTGGCCGAAGACCTGCGTCAGTTCTCGCTATCGATGCGCACGGAGGTGACGACGAGCGTCGCCGCCCGGCTGCCCGAGTTTGACAAGCCGACGCTCATCGCATGGTCGGCCGATGATGTTTTCTTCGAGCAGGAGGACGGCAAACGACTTGCCGCGACCATTCCCAACGCTCGACTCGAGGTAATCGAGGGAGCCCGGACGTTCTCGATGGTGGACCAGCCCGACCGGCTGGCCAATCTGCTGTCGACGATCGCGGTCCGCGCCTGACCGGCCGGCCTCGACGACGCCGTCGCAGAGTCGCGCGAGGCCGACGGTAGCGTCTTCGCCATGTCAGATACGGCGCCACCGCTGCGAGGCCGGCGGATCCTGGTTACCGGCGGAGCCACCGGTATCGGCGCGGCCGCCGTCGCAGTCCTCACCGAGGCGGGAGCCGAGGTCGCCGCCACCTACCACCAGACCCCGCCGCCGGATGATCTCGCGGCCACCTGGCTGCAGTGCGATGTACGCGACGCCGACGCCGTCTCGGCGATGGTGCAACAAGCGGCCGAACACTTGGCTGGACTCGATGTCTTGGTGAATGCCGCGGGCCTGTGGCAGCCCGGGATACCCGGATACATCAGCGTCGACGAAATTTCGTTCCTGTTGGACACCAACGTGAAGGCGACCATCCTTACCAATCAGGCCGCGTACGCCGTGATGAAAGACCAAGATCCCAAGGGCGGCAGGATCATCAACTTCGGATCCTCTGAAGCCGTTATGGGCAGCCCGATCTCAGCTGTCTACGCCGCGACCAAGGGCGCGGTGCAGGCGTGGACGCGATCGGCCGCTCGCGCCTGGGCTGCCGACGATGTCACCGTCAATGCTTTGGCGCCGGCGGTGCAGACGGCCGGCGCCGACCGGTTGCGGGACTTCCTCGGTCCGGCCGCCGGCGCCCTGATCGACCAGCAGATGAAAATGATGATTCCGCTGGGCGGCGCCCTGGGAGATCCCGCGCGCGACGTCGGGCCGATGCTCGTTTTTCTGGCCGGCACTGGTTCAGGCTTCATCACCGGGCAACTGCTGGCGGTGGACGGTGGTCTGATGATGGTGGGCGGATAGCGAGCAATCGTGGGACGCCGGGATGCGCTGCCGCGCCGCCCGCTACGATAAGACGGACCGTCTCGTCTCGTACAGGCTAGGCATAGTGAAGGTGAATCCGACCGATGACTGACGACACGATTCAAGCGCTGCTGCATAAGCGCTTATCCGACCCGGCGATCGCCGTGAAACACGGTGATCTGCAGTGGAGTTGGCGTCAGTATCTGTCGGGGTCGACGGCGCGGGCCGCAGCCTTGATCGCCGCCGCCGATCCGCAGCGACCGATGCACGTCGGCGCTCTGCTGGGAAACACGCCCGAGATGCTGAGCCAGATGGCGGCGGCCGGACTTGGCGGCTATGTCCTGTGTGGTCTGAACACCACCCGGCGCGGCGAGGCGCTGGCCGCCGACATCCGGCGCGCAGACTGTCAGTTTGTCGTGACCGATGCCGAACATCGGCCGCTGCTGGACGGTTTGGACATCGGGGGAACGCAGATCCTCGATACCTCGACAGCGCAGTGGGCCGAATTCGTCGACGGTGCCGGTGAGCTTGTCCCTCATCGGCACGTCGCCGCGATGGACGCATTCATGATGATCTTCACCTCGGGAACGAGCGGAAATCCCAAGGCGGTGCAGGTATCGCACCTGATGGCGATGATCGCGGGTGTTAGCCTGAGCGAGCGATTCGCGCTCACCGAGCACGACATCTGCTACGTGTCGATGCCGCTGTTTCACTCCAATGCGGTCGTCGCAGGATGGGCGCCCGCGGTGGTCTCCGGCGCCGCAATCGTGCCGGCGAAGTTCTCGGCGAGCAACTTCCTCGACGACGTCCGCCGTTACGGTGCCACGTATATGAACTACGTCGGCAAGCCGCTCGCCTACATTCTCGCCACACCGGAACGCGACGATGACGCCGACAATCCCCTGCGCGTCGCGTTCGGCAACGAGGCCAACGACAAGGACATCGAGGACTTCGGGCGCCGCTTCGGCGTGCACGTCGAAGACGGCTTCGGATCGACCGAGAACGCGGTCATCGTGATACGCGAACCCGGTACGCCCAAAGGCTCTATCGGCAAAGGGGTCGACGGGGTGGCGGTGTACAACAGCGACACCGTCACCGAGTGCGCGGTCGCCCGTTTCGACGCTGACGGAGCGCTCACCAATGCCGACGAGGCGGTGGGTGAGTTGGTCAACACGGCGGGTTCGGGCTTCTTTACCGGCTACTACAACGACCCAGAAGCCAACGCCGAACGCCTGCGCCACGGCATGTACTGGTCCGGAGATCTCGCCTACCGAGACTCCGAAGGCTGGATCTACCTCGCCGGCCGCACCGCCGACTGGATGCGGGTGGACGGCGAGAATCTGACGGCGGCACCGATAGAACGGATTCTATTGCGCCACAGTGCCATTAACCGTGTCGCGGTATACGCCGTCGCGGACGGACATGTCGGCGACCAGGTGATGGCCGCGATCGTCCTCAATGAGCGCCGCACCCTCGACCCTGATTCATTCGAATCATTCCTCGACGGGCAGCCCGACCTGTCCCCCAAGGCCCGCCCACGGTACGTCCGGATCGCCGCCGACCTGCCCAGCACCGCCACCCACAAAGTGCTCAAACGCCAGTTGATCGCCGAAGGAACGATCATCGGCGAGGGCGAAATCCTTTGGGAGCGTGAACCACGCGGCACCGCCTACCGGCGCGCTGCCCCATCGCCTAACTCGCGTCCCTGGGTACCCGACGGCGGATCTGCCCCTTCGACCGTCGCACCCGTTTGACGGGGTCTCGGGTTGTGCCGCCGGCGATCTCGTCGCGCAGCTGCGCAATATTGGAGATCTCCGCATACAAGCCGCGGATCGCGTACTCGAGCACGGCAAAGGAGAAACGCTGGTCCGGGTCATCGGTGATGCCGAGTTCACGCGAACGCTGTCGCGACCACAGCGCCTCGTCCAGCCGAGCCCGGGTCGCCTCGAGGTGCCGGTCCAAAGTATCGATGATGTGTTCTGGATCCTCGCCGCGGGCAAGCCAGGTCTTGAGGATGATCGGGGTGCTTGATGACGACCTGTTCCTGACCCGGGAAGTGTTGGACCCAGCGGCGCAGTGCATCGACACCGGCATCGGTGGTCTCGTACAACGTGATGGGACGCTTGCCGGATTGAGCGCCAATCTCGCGGACCATTCCCCGGGCCAGCAAGCGGTTCAATTCGCGGCGCACGTGGCTGACCGAAGGGGACCAATAGAAGTGGCCGACCGACAGCTCTGCGCGCATCTTGATCTCACCGGCAGTGAGCTGCTCGTCGTTGGCCGCCAGCACGCCCAGGACGAGATAGGCCGTTACCGGCAGGCCGTTGCTCGTGCGCGCCGGGCTCACGGCTTATCTTTCTGGCCGGTGAAATACGGAAGCGTCACGTCCGGACCAACGGCATGGAATTGCACGCGCACGCGCATGCCGATTGCCAGGTCTTCCGGCGCCACACCGACGACGTTGGTCAGCATCTGGTAGCCCTCGTCGAGGGTGACGATCGCCGGCGCGTAAGGCGGTTCGAACTCCGCCGTTACCGGCCGATGGACCACCGTCCAGCTGTAGATGGCGCCGAGGCCGCCGCTGCGCCTCCAACGCAACTGTGTCGAAAGGCATTGGCGGCAGTGCTCGGTCGGCGGAAAATTCGGCAGGCCGCAAGCCTCGCAACGCTGGTAGCGCAACTCCTGCGATCGACATCCTTCCCAGAACGGAACGCTGAGCTGACTACTGGCATGGGGCACCGGCCCCTTCTGCGGTCGCAAAGCCTGGGACGTCATCGCGGTTCGTCTCCCAAGATCAGCACCGTCGTGAATAAGGCTCCCGCTCCCCCGTTGCTGCACAACGCAATATCCGCGTCACGGATCTGGAGGTTGCCCGCCTGTCCGCGCAATTGCTGAACGGCTCGAATGGCCCGCTGCATCATTTGCGGATTGGAGCCCGCGTGGCTGAAGGACATTGTTCCTCCGTCGGTGGTGATCGGATGGCTGCCGTTGATGGCGATGTGTCCGTCGGCGACAAATGGTCCACCCTCGCCGTCGCCGCAGAATCCGAACGCCTCCAGCTGACGAATGATCTCGAACGAGAACGGGTCGTAGAGTTCCAGCACGTCCACTTCGTCACGCCGCAGCCCGGCATGCCTGAATGCACACTCGGCCGCACGCCTGCCCACCACGCCGTTCACGTGATCGTCCCGCCGGCCGACGAGGTCCCAGGCAGGTGGGTGTTGGTAGGACGGGCCGTGGAAGTCCGCGCCGCTGCCTAACACATAGATCGGTTGGCTTGCGACGTCGACTTTGTCGATATTGGCCACGACGAGCGCACACCCGCCTTCGGAGGTGGTGGCGCAATCGAGTAGATGAAACGGGTCAGCGACGGGCCGTGATGCGATGATGTCCTCCGGCGTGAAGGGTCCGCGTTGGTAGTAGACGGCCTCGGGATTTTGAGATCCGTTGTTGCGGATGGTCGCCGCCACGATCGAAAGTTGTTCGCGCGTCGTGCCGTAGACGTGCATGTGGCGTCGAGCGATGAGCGCGAACTCGGCGGCGGTGAACATGCCCCACGGCGCTACGAATTCGTTCTCGGGCCGCGTCCACGGCGCCGTGGCCTCGTGATCGCGGTATTCGCCGGCCTGAGCTGCGACCAGCACCACCACGTCGGCCATGCCGTGCTCGATTGCGGTGGCCGCCTCGGTGATCATCCCGACCCCGAAGCCCAACCCCTGCCACGCCGGCCCGACGCGCAGGTCGTAGATCAGCGCCGTGGACAGTGCGCCGGCGCTGATACCGTCCACGTCATCCAGGTTCAGGCCGGCATCGTCGAGTGCGCCCTGAATGGCGTTGAGCGCCAGGCTGCGTGAGGTTTCGCCATCCAGGCGGCGTCCTTGCCGGGTGTTGTGCACCCCGACGATGGCTGCCGTGCGCTTCGTCGCGCTCACCCTTTCTCCGTTCTAATCCTTTGTAGTCATTTAGTTTTCGTCCGCGACAACACCGAGATAGGTGCCCACGACGTCGAATTCTCGCCCGTCGCGCACAATCCGGCCGATCGTCCTGGTCCGTGCATCGACGTGCGCTGCGCCGGTAGCGACGACGTCGATTCGCACGTCCACCGGCCGCGCGGTTTGCGGGTCGGTGATCTCGACGACCATGGCCACCGCACCCTCGCGCTCGTCCCACTCGACACTGGTGATTCGGTGCCGGGCGGTCAACTCCATCACCACCGAATCCTGGCGCAGCAGAAACCGGACCGGTGCGCACAGCTCGCCGGCGCGCGGCGGCACGCACAGCGTCACTGCCATCTCACAACCCCGCCGGACGTGTGCTCGTGGTCCCCGACTCGCGCAACTCCACCAGATCCTGTTGGCTGCGCCCGAGCACGTCCATCAGCACCTCGCTGGTGTGCTGGCCATACAACGGGGGCACCCGCCTGATCCAGCGCCGGACCTTCCCGTGGAAAGCAAACGGCATCCCGGTGCACAGGAATGAACCGGCGACTGGATGGGCGACCGTTTCCCAGAATCCCCGCGCGAGTAATTGCGGATCGCTCAGCAGAGCTGCGGCCGGAGTAACCGGCGCCGCCGACGCCCCGCCGGCGCGCAGAGCGTCGACCGCTTCTGCTACCGAGCGCCGTGCGGTCCAGTCCGAGATCAGCTTGTCGATTTCGTCGGCTCGCTCCCGCCACTCGGCCTCTGGGACCTCGGGAAGGCCGATCAGACTCGCTAACGACGCGCGTGCGGCGTTGTCCATCGCCGCGAGTGCCACCCACTCGTCGTCACCCTGACAGCGATACACCCCCTGGGGGGTCGCGCCGGGACCACGATTTCCATCGCGGTGCATCTCGATTCCGTTGCGCGAGTATTCGACCAGCATTTCGGCGGCGACGTTCAGCGCCGACTCCACCATCGTCGATTCGACCTGCATGCCGGTCCCGTCCCGGTCCCGAATCACCAGGGCTGCCACGGCCGCGAATGCGGCATGCAGTCCCGCTATCGGGTCGCAAACACCCCGCGGAATCACCGGTGGGCCGTCAGCATGTCCGGTCATCCACGCCATTCCCGTCGCTTGCTCCATGGTCTGCGCGAAACCGACGCGGTCGCGCCACGGGCCGTCGAGGCCAAACGCCGGCATCCGGACCATGACCGCGCGTGGGTTGACGGCCGACACGACGTCCCATTGCAGGCCGAAGTTCTCCATCACGCGAGGGGAGAAGTTCTCGATGACCAGATCGCTTGCCGCGATGAGCTCACATGCGATGCCCCGTCCGTCGTCCGTACTGAGCTCGACACTGATACCACGCTTATTGTTGTTGCTGCACAGGAACACCGGGCCCCATTCCCACCACTGCTCCCACGTGGGTGGGCGGCCACCGGCGAACCTCAGGCCGTCGGGCCGGCGAACACCCTCGAGTTTGATCACATCGGCGCCGAGCGCGCCAAGGAGTTGGGTGGCGACCGGTCCCGCCCAGAAGGCGGTGAAGTCGGTTACCCGTATGTCGGACAACGGAAGTGCGTCGGCCTCAGCAGAGCGGGGCCGGTCTGGCCGAGGGGGCCAGTGCACGCGGCCGTTGTCGGCGCCCAGTAGCGGAGGCTTTCCCGGGGGCCTGGTGGTGATCGCGTCGCTGCGGTACGGCACCCGCGGCGTAAGCACGCCTTGCTCGGACTCGACGAACACCCCGCGTTGGACGAAGTGATCGACCTGCGGCAGCGTAGCGGGGGAGCCGATGGGGGACACAGGAATACGGAACGCCACCGCGAGATCGATGATCTCTTGGGTGGTGCGTTTTTCCGTCCATTGGGTGACCATGCTGACGAACTCGTCTCGGCGCTGGACCCGCCCGGCCATCGACGCCAACTCGGTGTCGTCTACCAATTCGGCACGATCGATCATCACCAGAAAGTCTTGGAACTGCTGGGCGGTGATGGTGCAGAAGCCGACCATGCCGTCGGCCGTCGGAACGATTGACGGTAGTTCCAGACTGCGTTCGTGCAGTAGGGAATCCGCGCCCAACACGCTGGCCGACATGGCGGACAGACCGCCCATCGCGATCGCCATTGCCTCGTAGGTCGAGACATCGACGATCTCGCCGCGGCCGCCCCGGGCGGCATGCCTGGCCGCGGCGGCGCCCACCGCCGCGGCGAACGTCCCCGCCAACCACTCGCCGAGCCGTCCCCCCGCCTGTACGGGTTCGTCACCCGGCCAGCCACGGCCGGCGATCGAGCCGCACAACGCCTGCAGAATGAACTCGTTGGCGCGCACATGGTCGTCGACGTAGGGGCCCGTCGTTCCGAATGGTGTCACGGCGACGACTACCGCCGACGGGCCGGTGTGAGCCGTGATGTCGTCGAGCGTCCAGCCGTCGGTCAGGTCGGTGAGCACGATGTCGGCGCCGGCCAGTAGCGATGTGATTTCCGCCTGGCCGTTATTGGTCACCGACTTCTTGCCCGCAGCCAGATAGCCGAACAACGTCCCGGCCGGGCCGCCGGCTGACCAGCCGCGCATCGAATCACCTTGTGGCGATTCAATCTTGACGACATCGGCACCGCCGTCGGCGAACATCTTGCCGCAGTAGGACACCGCGATTCCGTTGCACAACTCCAGCACACGCCAGTCTGCGAACGGCGCTCGAGCTGCCACGTTCAATTGCCCAGCGTGGTGGCGCGCCCGGCGATACCGGTGGCCTCGGCCGTCACCGGCGCCGCTCCTTGTGCCTGCAGCGCGAACTGCGTCATGCGAGTCCAAGCGTCGCGGTCCCGCTGGCTGGCCTCGCGGCCTACGTGCGTGACCACGTCGACGTCGGTTGCCTGACTTCGCAGGTATCCGGCGCGGGCGTGCTCCTTGGGGATGCATCGGAATGGGTCGAATGAATACGCGGCCATGGCGTTTTCGTGGGTGATCTTGTCGATGACCGAATCGTCGAGATGGCTCATGGTGTCCATGACGTCCTCGGGCGCGAACGGCCAATTGCTATCGGAATGCGGGAAGTCGGACTCCCAGCACAACATGTCCTCGTTGAACCAGTCCATATTCTTCACGCCGACTTTGTCGCTGATGAAACACGTGTAGAAATGTCGCTTGAACACGTCGGTCGGTCCGCTGTAGCCCGCCGGGAACTTCGCAAGCGTCCAACCCGAATGACGCTTGTAGACATGCTCGGCGCGCCAGAGGAAGTACGGTATCCAGCCGACGTCGCCCTCGGTGAGCGAGAACTTGATTTCGGGAAAGTCAGCGTAGAACTCGGCCCAAACCAGCTCGGTGAAGGTGAACATGCTCATCATCGACGACGCCGTCATCATCACGCTGGGTGGGGCGTCCGTCGACACCATCGGGGATCGCGATGCGGAACCAACATGCGTGCACAGCACCGTCTTGTTCTCGCAGACGGCCTCGAAGAGCGGATACCAGTACTTGGTGTGGATGCTTGGCATCTGCAACGCCTCTGGATTCTCCGAGAACGTCACGGCGTGGCAACCCTTGTCTGCGAGTCGTTTGACTTCCTTGGCGGCTTCGGCCACGTCGAAGAGCGGCAGGATGCCACAGGGGATGAATCGCCCCGGGTGCGCCCCGCACCACTCATCGACGTGCCAGTCGTTGTACGCCTTGATCATCACCAGATTCACTTCATGGTCGGGGCCTTGGTTGAGGACCTGACCGGAAAAGCCGGTGAAGTTGGGGAAGTTCAGGCCCGCCAGCTGACCGCCGGCGTTCATGTCCCGGACCCGCTCGTCGACATTGAAACAGCCCGGCCGCATCTCGTCATAGCGTGAGGCGTCGACGTTGTACATTTCGCGGGGTTTTCCTGCCACGGCATTCAGGCCCATGTTCCGTCCGCGAATCTCACCGTAGTACCACTGCTGGATGCCATCGGGCTCGATGACCACCCGTGGCGCACAGTCCTTGTACTTGGCGGGAACATGCGCGTCGAACATGTCGGCCGGCTCGGCGATGTGGTCATCCACGCTGATGAGGATCAGATCGTCCTTGTTCATGCCGCACTCCTCTGCACAATATGCGCTCCGGCGGTCTGACTAGTAGACAATGATGTGAGTCACAGTGTCAACGGCTGCGCGGCACTTCTGGTCCGCACCGTTGAGCGGCGCACCCGCTGGTTGCGGCTGAGTTAAAGTTGCTCAGCGACAACGGCAGACGCCGCCGCATTCAACGACGATCTGACGCAACGAGCGGCTCGCGCCGGCGTCACATCTGGGCGGCTGTTAGTGGACTATTAGTATGTACTGTTTGCCCGTCTCGTTGCGACGAGTCGCTGTGCACCTCGGTCAGGTCGTCATTCCCCGGCCTGGTCACCAGCCGGCTCGTAACGCAGCATTGTGACGTCATGGTCTGGGTAGTCGAAGAACACCGGCCGCACCCGCATCCCAACTCTCAGGTCGGCGGGATCAACATTGACCATTTCGGTGGAAAACCTTGGACCCTCATCCCATTCGACGATGGCCAGCAGCTGTGGAACCGCGTCGGCAAAGTGCGGGCTGACGGGCCGGCGCGCCACGGTGTACGAGTACAACGTCCCCATACCCGAAATTTCGCGCCATTCCAGGTCGTCGGCAAGGGTTCGCGGTGCGCGCACACGCGGGTAAAACACATAGCTCTGCGACGCTGGCGAGTACTGGATGACAATGCGATGCTGAGCCAGGGCGTCCCAAAACGGCGCGGTGGTAGGCGTTTTGACGGGCATCGGCCGTTCGAAGGTGGTCATGTCTGATCAGTCTCCCTCGAGGATCAGCGTGGTCTGCTCGGACAGGATTCCGCCGTTGCCGGACACGAAGGCGCGGTGACAGTCGGCGACCTGGGCGGCCCCTGCGCGGCCCATGATCTGGCGCGTGGCGTCGCACACATGGTGCATTCCGCCCGCTAACCCCGCTTGGCCAAAACCCAGTTGCCCACCGGCGGTGTTGAGCGGGAAGTCTCCGCGAAAGGTGAAGTCATGGTTGGCGACGAACTCCATACCCTTCCCCTTCTCGCAGAAGCCCGCATCTTCCAGTGACAGCAGCACGGTGATGGTGTAGCAGTCATAGATCGAGACCATGTCCATCTGTTCACGGCTGAGATCCGTCATAGCGAACGCAGTATCGGCGGCCTCCGCAATCGGGGTGTGTAAGAGGTCCTCGGCGTAGGTCAGGGTCTTGAACGGCACGTGTTCGCCGAATCCCTTGATCCACACCGGACGATGCCGCGCCCGCTTGGCGATGTTTGCATTGGCGACGACGACGGCGGCACCCCCAACGCAAGGCATGACGATCTCCAGCATGTGCAGCGGGTCGGCGATCACCGGACTGGCCAGGACGTCCTCGACGGTCAGCGTCTTGTCCTTCCAGATCGCGCCTTCGGTGTGGTTGGCATTCACTCGCTGGTCGACGACGATCTTCGCCATCGCGCGCTCGTCGTAGCCGTAGACCGCCGCGTAACGCTGAGCCACCTGGCCGTAGGGTCCGTTCTGGCCGAGGTTGCCGTACGGAATCTCGAATTCTGCTTGCGGAGAACCGTATTGGTTGCTCGACGATCCGAAGAACATCGCGTCGACCAACGGCCTTGGCTTCTTCTTGGATGAAGGGGTGATGTATCGGGCGGGCAGTGCGCACAGGACAGCGTCGCAGACGCCGAGTTCGATCGCGGCAGCCGCCCGCCACACCATGGCCGCGGCGCTGGCTCCACCGAGATCGACCAGCTCGGCGAATCTGGCGCCTATTCCCAGATATTCGGCAACAGTGGAGGGTACAAAAATCTGCGACTCGGCCAGATGGGACGCCACGATGCCGTTGACGACGTCGCCAGGCAGTCCCGCATCCCCGAGTGCGGCCGCGGACAGTTCCGCCCATTGCTCGATCACGAACGGCGCAGGTGAGGCCTTGTTGAGCCGCTCGGGCGGAAGCTCGACGTATCCTACGATCGCGGCTTCTCCGCGTAATCCCATGCCATATCCCTCTTTTTCCGAAGATCTACTTGCGGGGTAATCCGAGGATCATCTGCGCGATGATGTTCAGCTGAATCTCCCTGGTTCCGCCGCCAATCAGTTCGGCGGGAAGATGCAGGTACGGCTCGACGATGGCGGGGTCCGAGTCGGCAACCATCGCCGACCTCCCGGTTAATTGCAGCGTGGCCTGGAATGTCCGACGCAGCAGCACGTTCATCGCGACTTTGGCGATGCTCGACGCCGGCCCGGACGTCTGGCCGTCGAGCAGCCGGATGGTTTCCCGCACGCCCAGCGCCTTGATGGCGTTGGTGTACGCGTCGAGTTCGCCGAGCGCGCGCAGCGCGTCGTCACGGTCCGGTCCTGGTTCCGCCGCGAGCCGGCGCAGCACGAGCGCCCGGTCGAACTTGACGTAACCGCTGATGGCCGAACGCTCTTCAGCCATCGTGGCGATCGCGAGGTCCCAGCCCCCGGTCGGGTCTCCAAGCAGCATGTCGTCGGGCACGAACACGTCCGTGAGGAACACCTCGTTGAAGTGCGCGTCGCCGGTCGCCGTCTTGATCGGTTGGATTTCTATACCGGGGGATCGCATATCGACGATGAAGTAGCCGATGCCCCGGTGCTTGCCGGCCGTCGGGTCGGTGCGCGCCAGTAATGCCCCGAAGTCCGCGCGGTGCGCCGCCGACGTCCAGATCTTGTGGCCGTTGACATTCCAGCCACCGTCGACCTTGGTTGCGCGAGTGGTCAGCGCGGCGAGATCCGATCCGGCCCCCGGTTCGCTGAACAGCTGGCACCACGCGATCTCACCTCGTTGCGTCGGCGGTATCAGCTCCTCCTGCAAATCCTTTGGCGCGGCGCGGAGCACAGAAGGCAGGATCCACTCGGCGATGCCCAGCGACGGACGCACCAGGTCGGGTCGCTTGGCGAACTCGTCATCGATGATGAGCTGCCGCAGCGGGCCGGCATCGAGTCCCCACGGCGGCGGCCAGTGTGGCGCGATCAGGCCCGCCTCGGCGATCAATGTGCGTTGCGGCCCGGTCTCGAAGTATTCGTAGTCACCCTGTCGTCCAGGTTGGTCGTTGCGCAATTTCAGTGCGGCATCCAGGGTCTGGGCCACCCGTGACCGGAAGTCCGATTCGGCGTCGCCCAGATCGACCGACATGTCGCGCTGTTGGGTGCATGTCAGCTGCCCCAGACGCCGGGCCCAACGGTTCGCCGGGCCGATTGACGCCGCAAGACTGATGGCCCGCCGCCAGTACAGGTGCAGGTCGTGCTCCCACGTAAAACCGATGGCACCGAACATCGTGAGCGTGTCGAGCACGAGATCCGGCACCGGGGCTATCGCGATCACCGCCGCTCCGGCAGCGGCGATTCGGTGCTGGTCAAGCGGCTCGTCCAAGGCACGTACCGCGTCCCAGGCCGCCGCAGTGGCCAACTCGCTGTTGACCAACAGCATCGCCGCGTTGTGTTGCAACGCCTGGAAAGTGCCGATCGCCCTGCCGAATTGCTCTCGGATTCGCAGATGCGCGGTGACCGCCTCGACACACCACTGAGCGATACCGGCCATCATGCTGGCGACGAGTCCCAGCGTGACGCACCGTGCGCTTTCGGGGTCGATCCCGGCCAGCACTTCCGAATCGGTCGCGCAGTACTCGGCGAGTCGCAGAATCCCCGCATCGGTAACAAGGTCGGTGCCGGATATGGATTCGACAGTCGCCGTGGGCTTTCCGGTGTCTACCAACACCCAGACGACATCGCCGTCCTGGGTTCGGGCGCCGACCAGGATCGTCCGCGCCGCCGACACGCCCGCGGTGACCTCCGACGCACCGGTCAGCACCCATCGCTGACCGTCGGCGCGCACACGGAAGTCACCGTCGTCGGGAAGGACGACCGAGGCGGTTACGCCGGATGCGAGGTCGCGCACCAATGATTCGGCGGTCGGTGTCGAATCGGCAAACAGTGCGACGGCTCCAGCAGTGACCGTCGGCAGCAGCGGGCCGGGCAGCAGCGCCTTGCCCGCCGACTCCAGAACGCACGCGGCGTCGATCAGCCGTCCGCCCTGCCCACCAAGGTGCTCCGGCAAATGGACCGCGTGAAATCCGTTGCCGACCAGGGCATCCCACCATCCCGGGAGCTGTCCAGCCGCGAGCTTGCCGAAACTGTCGCGCGTCGCGGCGATAGGGGCGTGCCGGCTGGCGAACTGCCCGACGGCGTCGCCGAGCTCCTGTTGCTCCGGGCTCAGTCCCAGGGTCACGACAGGGTCATGCCAGAGGCCGAGAAGTGGCTGACGTTGGCCGCACGAACTGCTATCCTCCCGACTTACAAGACGAACCGTCTCGTCTTGTGGCAGACTACGGGGCGGGTCAGGATATGTAAAGCGCGCTCGATCTCTCCGGCGAGTGGCCAGGATGCTGAGGGCCTGAAGAGCGAGGATCACCAGATGCCAACCGATCTCACCCAGGTGGACCCACAGCCGAGCACTCCAAGGCGCCGCAGCGAGAAGTCACGTACAGCAATCGTCACCGCCACTCGTGAACTGCTTCTCGAGCGCGGGTTCGATGGTTTGACCATCGAGGCGGTCGCGGCTCGGGCCGGTGTGGGAAAGCAGACCATCTACCGGTGGTGGCCCAGTCGTCCGGCACTTGTCGCCGATGTCATGCTTGAAGACGCCGACAAGCTCCTCGCGTCGGTGAACCACACCGGCGACCTGGCCGCCGACCTCGTGGGTTGGGTAGGCAAGCTTGTCGCAAGCCTGACGACGGCCCGCGGCTCGGCCATGCTGCGAACCTTGACCGTCGCCTGCATGGAACATGAGGACACCGGCGTCAAACTGCGCGCCGGATTCAGTGCGCCGCTGCACGATAGCGTGCGGGCCCGGCTTCTCGCCGACGGCATCAACGAGGTGACCGCCCAATCGGCTGCGGACGCCATCGTTGGCGGCGTGGTGTATCCGATCCTCTCTGGCGCGCACCACTACTCACGCCGGCGAGCCGAACTGACCACGCGGCTTATCGTTGAGGCCCTCGCCCGCGGGCGCTGACAAGTCATCGGGGGATGTGGCGAAGGGGCTTGCCAAGCGTTCGTTTAGCTCCTTGGCCCGGGGCAAAGGGGTGCGCATGGTCTCGAGGTACCAAGCCTGCGCGCACGTCGCTCCTTGAGTCGAATTCCCAAGTGGCTGAATTGGTTTAGTCTGAGGGCTTCTGGTCGAGGAATGTGTTGCCGTATGCGAAGAGCGCGGTAGCACCGTCTTTTCCGAGGGCTTCTTCGAGGTCGTCCATGAGGTCTGCCATCACGTCGGGGCGAGGCAAGGCCTCGAGTGCGGGTGCGAGGTCGCCGACGGTCCAGGGCCGGTCGTCACGCTGCACGTGCCCGTCGCGTGACCAGTTTCGCAAAAGGGTGACGGTGCCGCCGCGCACCGCGAGGAATTGGCCAGTCATCGGGCAGCCAGCGGTCGCCAGGTAGGCGGCCACTGGGGCCATCCGCATCGGGTCACGCGGGTCGAACCCACCTTCGGGTGGGGTATCGCTAATACCGGGAACGACATCGCTGCTGGTGCGAGTGCGGATCATGCTGGGCGACAAGCAGTTAACCCTCACGCTGAGGCGACTCAGCTCGAGCGCGTGCACGATGGTCATCGCCCCGACGGCGGCTTTGGAGGCGGCGTAGTTGGACTGCAACGGCAGCGGGTTCGTCAGCCCGGAGCCGGACGCCGTATTGATGATCACCCGGTCGGTGCCCGGGCCGTGCTGGTCGACCTGGGTGCGCCAGTAGTGGGCCGCCCACCGGCTGACCGCGAAGGTGCCCTTCAGGTTGACAGCGATGACCGAGTCGAACTGGTCTTCGGCCATGTTCTCCAGTGCCGCATGACGCTCGATGCCGGCATTGTTGATGACCACGTGCAGATCCCCGAACGCCTCGATCGCCGCGTCGATCATGCGCCGGGCACCCTCCCAATCCATGACGTCGTCACTGTTGGCCACCGCGTGCCCGCCGGCAGCGGTGATCTCGGCGACCACGGCCTGGGCGACGCCGGTATCGGTGCCGGTCCCGTCGCGCGCGACGCCGCGGTCGTTGACCACGACGCGTGCGCCTTCGGTGGCAAAGTACAGTGCCTCAGCGCGCCCGATGCCCCGCCCAGCCCCGGTGATCAAAGCGACACGGCCATCCAAGCTGCCCATCACAGAACTCCCATCTCCGTTGTTGATCGATCCTGTTCCGGCACCAGCAGCAGATTGTTACATTGACTGTAATCCTATACCGCATATAGTTCTATACTGGATATAAGTTCATCCAAGGACACTTCTTCTATGGCTGACGAAATTGGCTTGCGAGAACGCAAGCGCCAGCGCACCCGCCAGGCGTTGATCAGCGCCGCCATCCGGCTGTTTGAGGACAAGGGCTACGAGCAGACCACCGTCGCCGAGATCGCCGCCAGCGCGGAAGTGTCGACCAAGACCTTCTTCAACCACTTCGCGAGCAAAGACGAAGTCCTCTTCCCGCACCTGTCGGGCCGCATCGAGGACGCGGTCGCTGTCATCGAGCAGCGCAAGCCCGCCGAAAACATGTCTGATGTGCTGATGCGGGCCATGGAGCACATGTTGGCCGACGCGGTCCGCGATGAACTCGACGGCGGGCTGGCGTCGGTGCGGCTGCCCATGATCATCTCCGTCCCCTCAGTCCAGGCGGCCACCCTGCACCGGTACTTCCACGCCGAAACCCGGCTCGCCGAAGCGCTTCACCACGCCTACCCCGACATCCTCGACGCCCCGGCGGCCGGTGCTGTCATCGGCTCACTCATGGGCGCAGCCCTGGCCGCCGCGCTCATCTGCCTGCAACGCGGCGACACCACCGAGCAGGTCCGGGCCGCCGTACGCCAAGCCATCGGCATCGCGATGGCGGGACTACGCAGCGTGGATATCAACCCTCACCGGCAACAACCCAATCCAGTTCGAACATCCTGATGTAGCCGTTCTAGCTGACGTCGGTTCATTGCCGCCGGCGCGTTTTGTTGGCCGACAGGAGCGCCCGTTCATGAACACCTGATGGCTGCTAGTGATTAGCCGGTTCAGAAGTGATTCGGCCACAACGGGATTGGCGAACGAAGGATACCAGTCGACCGGTGACCTGTTGGAGGTCAAGATCATCGACCCAGCGGCGGTGGTGCGTTCGGAGATCAGTTCGTACAAGTTGTCGGCCTGCGCACCGGTCAGCTCGGTCGCCCATAACTTGAGGTACTACGCCGGTGCGTCCCATTCCCAGTTAAGCCTCGGTGAACAGACCGAAGCCTCAGTGCGCCGATTCCGCCGACCAAGACCGTAGCGGACGGAACAACGCGTTCTTCTTGTAGTGGTGCCCTCCCATTCGCCGCATGATGTTGTCGAGCACGGTGACCGCGTTGTTGAGGTACGGGCCCTTGTTCAGCATCACGCACTCGGCCCGCTCGCTCATCGCC
This sequence comes from uncultured Actinomycetota bacterium, assembly GCA_963784665.1. Lineage (GTDB taxonomy): Bacteria > Actinomycetota > Actinomycetes > Mycobacteriales > Mycobacteriaceae > Mycobacterium. The sequence continues at coordinate 452,951 of CAWASA010000002.1, read as the reverse complement.
GCATCGCTGATCTCGGCGCGGGACGGAAGCCCGGTCTTGGCGAGCTGCTCGAGCACCTGCGTCGCCCAGATCACCGGCAGGTGCGCGGCCTCACACAACCACAGAATCTCCTCCTGCAACTCGGCCATCCGCTCATAACCGCACTCGACCGCCAGATCGCCGCGAGCGATCATGACCCCGACCCGGGGCCGGCGCATCGCCGTAAGCAACAGCTGCGGCAGGTGTTCGAAGCCCTGCCGGGTTTCGATCTTGAGCACGATGCCCAAGTTGTCACCACCTAGCCGGCCGAGCTCATCGAGCAGCCGCTCGATATCGGACGGGGTGCGCACGAACGACATCTGGACCAGATCCGCCAGTTCGACTACTGCTGACATGTCAGCGGCGTCGCGGTCGGTGAGCGCCGATATCGGTAAGTCTGTGTCGGGCATATTGATGCCCTTTCCGGCCTTCAGGCGGGCTTGCCCCTGCTCCGGGTGGTCGATGCGCACGGTGAGGGCATCGCGGTCAACCGACACCACCCGCCCACCGATCTTGCCGTCGTCAAAGTGGACCGCATCACCGACATGGGCATGGTCGAACGCCTCGGGCAGCGTGCAACCGATGCGCGGAATAGCTTGGCTACCATCGACCGGGGCCGGTGAACAGTCGCGCGTCAGCTGCAGAAGGTCGCCAAAGTGCAGCACCAAACTCTGCTCCGTCTCGCGCAGGTTGCCAACTTCGGTCGACTCCCCACTGTCTCCGGCATGCAGCACCGTTCCGGTTTGCAAGTAGGTTGTTTTTCGCGCGGTCATCACGAATCCGCCCGCGGTATCAGCAACAGCCTCCAGAACGAGTTCACGCTTGGACCCGCGTGCGTCCTGCAAAATCAGTACATCGCCGGCAGCGCGGTTGGTCAGCCAGTGCCGCGACACCGGAACCAACACCATGCCGGGTTCGGGCGGGTCGGTCGGCTCTTCAGTCGACGTCAGCCACGCCCGCGCCGGAGCGACGGCCCGACCGAGAGCGTCTCTTTGCGGACGTAGTTTGACGACGCGCGGTCCCGGTTCCAGGGGCCCGGTTCGCAGCTTCGGCCCTGCCAGATCCATCGCCACCCGACATGTTGTGCCTGCACATGCGGCCGCCTCCCGGACACGGTGCGCCATCGCGCGCCACGCCTGTACATCATCGTGGGCGCAGTTGATCCGTGCGATGTTCATGCCTCGCTGCACGAATCCGCGTACCAAGTCGGGGTCGGTCGCGGCCTCCGATGGCATCGTGACCATGATGCGTGCCATGCGATGGGCTGGGCGGGGCCCCAGCAGCTCCACTGTGTGTTGTCGCAAGATTTTTGGTCCCTGCTCAATGGGCACCGCCGACGGTGGAGGCGGCTGCCACCTTCCGCCCACCATGGCGGCGATCGCCGAGTGAACCGCCGCAAGCGTGGCCTGAACATGTGCTTCGCTGCGGCCCAACGACGAAAGCCCGAAAACCGCAAGCCTCTCTTGCAGTTTACGCAGATCGAATTGGCGAATCGCCCAGTAGTGCACAAGGTTTCGCGCGCTTGACCGATGCTCGGGCGCAATTGCGGATAGCCAGCCCGCCCATGAAGACTCCGCATCCGACAAGCTGGTCAATAAGCCGTCGACCTGCTCGAGTAAACGGAACAGTCGCTGGGTAGTGTCGTCCTCATCTCGCGCCCCTGCGCTGTGCGGGGTGCTCAATTGGCTGACAATGTGCTCACTGGGCACGACAACTCCTTGTTTCGTTGCTTCGCGGCCACACAGTGTTAATGTCCGTGTAACGAACTCTCGACGCGGATCGTCAAGGTAGGCACCAAATTAACGGTGACCACTGCGCCGCGGCAGAGGCATTGGTCCCCAAATCGGCAATGATGTCAGTCGATGCTGGAGACGCCGTTCAGCGAGGCGTCGCCGAGCCCGTCGCATCAGCGCCCGCGGTTACGGACGGGAGATCTGACCGGGGATCACGCGATCATGATCGTGGCCAGGCCCTGACTCACTCGGTCGGGTAGTGATCCGCCGTGGCTAAGCCAGTCGTCCAGGGCGATGCGCACCGTCGCCATTGCCAACGCGCCGATCAGGCGAGGTCTGGGATCTTGGGGGGCCAACTGAGGTATCCGCGGTGCGATTAGCTCTGCGATCGCCAATTCATACCGCACATAGATGTGTAGCGTCCAGGCGTCCAATGTCTCGGATGACCTTGTGAGCGTGGCCAATTCACGGACCTGGTCCTCGATTTCGGCGAATCCGCGAGCGAGTTCTCCAAAAGCGCCGATGACCGCCTCGGCGGCAGTCAGGTGCGCAGGTTGGGCGGCCAGCGCAGTGGTGATTCGGTTCAGCCAGTGGGCGTTCATGCCCTCGGCGACGGCGTCTTGCTTGGAGTTGAAGTAGCGGAAGAAGGTTGCCCGACCGATGTCGGCCGTCTCGGCGATGCGGTCCACCGTTGCGCCCGCCAGACCGCGACTGGTTACCAGCTGGGCGGCGGCGGCGGCGATACGCTGACGCATCGCCGTTCGCTTGCGTTCGGCCAGCGACGTCGTGGCAGACATTGACCCCACCCTTTTCACGCGAATCGATACCTATATCTTAAGACATAGTCCTAGTATGAGACGATGTCTCAAGATTCGCTGGGGCTGTCCGCTCAAACCGCCCCGAAGTCGCGTGCCGCGTGGCAGTTCTTACAGCAGATGCTCGCAGATGTCACCAAGGTGGTGACCGAGGACGCCGAGTCGGAGCGGGAACTGCTCGAAGGGCTGCGGCTCATCGCCCGGGTGTCGTCGCTGTGCTCACAACTATCCGTCGAGGCCGACCCCGAGCGGCCGTCGTTCTTCGATATGTGTTCGGAGCACCGGCTCGTCGGTGGTCCCAATCCCGACGGCAATTACTACCTGGCGATGATCCGGGGTGACCGAAGCTACCGGATCAGCGGTTCCCGTGGCACAAGTGCCTACCTCGGACTGCAGATCCTCGCGGGCACCGGCCTGACTCCGCGGCGGATGGCGGGTTACGTCAGCGACGTCGACCTGGCGCTGAGCTCAGGCGAATTCGCGGTCGTGCTCTCGACAGACGAACCTTCCGACCTCGCCGGCGCGCAGTGGGTGAAGATCCCTGACGACGCCTCGTCGGTGGTCGTCCGGGAGTACATCGGTGATAGCGCATCCGAAGAATTGGCCGCCCTGCGAATCCAGGCCCTGGATCCCGGCCCGTTGACGCCGCTGACCGACAGCGAGCTCGCCGACCAGTTCACCGCGATGGCGTGGTCACTGATGAAGCTCACGACGTTGCACCGCACCATCAAGCCGGAGCTCCTCGACAGCCCCAACACGCTGCTGACAGCCCAGGCCGCCGATCTCGGTGCGGCCGACACCACCCCGGACAACCTCTACATGATGGGGACTTTCCGGCTCGACCCCGACCAGGCCCTCGTGCTCGACATCGCTCCTCCTGACACGCGGTATTGGAACGTCACGCTGGAAAGCATCTGGCATGAATGCCTGGAGCCGCGCCGCCGGCACAGCTCGGTGACCAATCGCGGAGTGCAGCCCGGTGCAGACGGGCGGGTACGGATCGCGATCTCCGCCAAGGACTTCGGATTCGGCCATTGGCTCGACACCGGCGGCCGACATCGCGGATTCGTTGTCCTGCGCTGGCTGGACAACCCCAGCCCGCCCGACGTCACGGTATCGGTGCGTCAACGTGAGGAGCAGCTATGACACTGCAGGACCGATTCGCCCCGGAACGGCTCATCGCCACCGCCTGCGATGAAGCCGGAAGCGACGACTTCGGCGCCGAGGGCTGGCGGCCCGGGCTGCATCGCCTCACCGACGGGCTGATCAACGACGCGCGGCTCTCGGACATCGGCGTCGAGATCGCATACCTCGATATCATGCGTGCGCTGAAGAACCGGCTTGGCGTGATCGCCTGGCGCAAGCAACATCCCGAGATCGCCGCTGAGGCGATCAGGGCGCCGATCTTCATCGTCGGCCAACCCCGCACCGGAACCACGATCCTCTACGACCTGCTCGCGCAAGATCCTGAGCTGCGCGCACCGTTGACCTGGGAGGTCGACGCACCCTGTCCGGTCCCGCAGCCCGAGACCTACCACGACGATCCGCGCATCGCGCAGGCGCAGGCCAGCATCGAACTCTCCGAGCAGATCATGCCGGGCTTCTTGGCATTTCACCCGATGGGTGCTCTCGTCGGACAGGAGTGCGTTCGCATCACGGCCAGCGAGTTCATCAGCATGATCTACTCGGTGCAGTACCGCCTGCCGAGTTACTACCGCTGGCTGCTGCATGAGGCGGACCACGCGGGCGCCTATCGTTTTCATCGAATCTTCCTGCAGCATCTGCAATCTGGTGTTCCCGGCCAGTGGTTACTGAAGTCGCCCGCGCACCTGTGGCAGCTGGACAAACTGCTGGACGAATATCCCGATGCGTTGATCGTGCAGACCCACCGCGATCCGCTCAACGTCATCTCGTCGATCGCCGCGCTGACCCACCACCTACGCCGGATGTGCAGCGACGAATCCAGCATCGCCGATTGTGCGGCTCAGTCCTATGAAGAGATCGTCGTCGGCCTGGAACGCGAGATGGCCCTGCGGGACAGCGGCGCTGTGCCCGCCGGGCGCGTGATCGACGTGCAGTACACCGATTTCATGAATGACCCGTGGACCGCGATCAAGGACATTTATCAGAGGCTGGACCGAGAGCTACGACCCGACGCTGAGCAGAGGATGCGGGCGTATCTCGCCGCTCATCCCAAAGACGGCGGGCGCGGCCGCCACACCTGGTCGGACACCGGCCTGGACGCAGGTGAGGTGCGTGAGCGGGTGAGCGCTTATCAGGACCGCTACGGGGTAGCGACGGAGCACCTGCGCTGACCGAAGCGCGGCTGAAACTAAGTTAATCGCTGGGGATCCAAGTCATTCAGCCGCAAATGTCATAGGCGTCCACTCTCCGAACTCCGTCGACCCCATCCTGCAGGTAAGATCTCCGCCAAGCGACAGGACATCTTCAGTGGAGCGGGCGTTTCGCTTGATGGCGGCATTCGAAAACTCCTGCCCAGCAACGCCTAGGAGCGGCCGTGGATGAAGACTGTCTGAAGCTCACTACCTATTTGGCCGAGCGTCGACGGACCGACGACGGCTTTGTCTCCGATGTGCTGCTCGGCCTGTATGAACAGCACCGCATTGCGAGCAGCGTCGTGCTTCGCGGCATCGGCGGCTTCGGAACGGGGCGCCACCTCAGAACAGACGAATCCCTCACGTTGTCCGAGGACCCGCCTGTGGCGGTCATCGCCGTCGACACCCGAGCCAAGATCGAGGGGCTGCTCGACCCGGTCCTTGCCATCAAACAACGAGGCCTGGTCACCTTAGAGCGTGCGCGGCTGCTGCGGGAGGACATCAAGCCGCTACAACTCCCCGACGATTTGCGCGAAGCCGTCAAGTTGACGATTTACGTTGGCCGCAAGGAACGCGTCTATGGTGTGCCGGCCTACGTCGCTGTCTGCGATTTGATGTACCGACGCAGGCTTGCCGGCGCATCGGTATTTCTGGGTGTAGACGGCATCTCTCACGGACAACGGCAACGTGCGCGCTTCTTCGGTCGCAATGGTGACGTCCCGATGATGATCATCGCCGTCGGGTCCGGCGAGCTCATCGGTCGGTTGTTGCCCGAGCTCGCAGAGTTGCTCCGGCGACCCATGTTCACGCTCGAGCGGGTCCGCGTCTGCAAACGCGACGGCGATTTACTGGAACGACCGCACGCCTTGCCGGGGACCGACGAACATGGCCTGCCGCTGTGGCAGAAGTTGATGGTCTACACCTCCGAATCGGCGCGTTATGGTGGTGTGCCGATTCACCGCGCGATTCTCCAACAGCTTCGGCGGCGCAAGAGGCCCGATGGCGCGACCGCGCTGCGCGGCATCTGGGGCTTCCACGGAGACCACCAACCCCACGGTGACAAGCTGCTTTCTCTAAGCCGTCGAGTCCCCGTCGTCACCATCGTCATCGACACCCCGGCCAACATCGCCGAATGCTTCGACGTGATCGATGAACTGACCCGGAACGAGGGGTTGGTGACAAGTGAAATGGTGCCCGCGCTGGTGTCGGACGAAGGCGATACAGGCCAAGGCAGACCACCCATGGCCAGCCACCGGTATTAGCGCCTACCGAAGTCAGCCGGCGATCGAGGCGTCGTAAATTGACTGAATCGCGTCGTCCAAGGTGGCGTTGAACTCCTCGTCAGACTGGTCGACGAGGAGTCCCTCTGTCAGCGCGCGGCTGAAGCTGGCTATCACCCCGCTGTTTTGGGCCAGCAGCTTGTTGGCCTCCTCACGCGAATAGCCACCAGAGAGCGCGAGAACCCGCATCACCTTCGGATGGTCGACAAAGGCACGGTAGTGATTGACCTCGGTCGGCAAGCTCAGCTTGAGCATCACCCGCTGCCCGTTGGGCACGGTTTCGAGTTGTTTGGTGATTTCGTCGCGCAGGATGTCCTCGGCCTGTGCTTTGTCCGAGATGGAGATGGTGACCTCGGGTTCGATAATGGGCACCAGGCCGTGCGAGAGCACCTGATGGGCCACCTCGAACTGCTGGGCGACCACTCCGGCGATGCCCTCGCGGTTGGCGCCACCGATCACCGAGCGTTCCTTGGTGCCAAACACGCCCTTGCCCGCGGCCCGCTGCAGCAGCTCGTCCAGTCCGGGCATCGGCTTCATCAGCTGCACATCGTCGGACGCCTCTGCCAGCCCCTTGTCGATTTTGAGGATGGGCACCACGCCCTTCGTCTCCCATAGGTAGGTGGTCGACGGCTCGCCCGCGATCTCGCGGTTCATGGTCTGCTCGAACAGAATCGCGGCCAGCACCCGGTCGCCGGTGAACACCGGGGAAGTGATGATCCGCGAGCGCATCTGGTGAATGAGGTCGAACATCTCCTTCTCGGAGGAGTACGCGTTGTCCTCGATGCCGTACAGGCGCAGCGCCTTGGGCGTCGAGCCACCGCTCTGGTCGAGCGCCGCGACGAATCCCTTGCCCGACGCCATCCGGTCGACTTGCTTCTCGTTCGGCATGGAACTCTCCACTCCCTCGTGGTTGCCGCGCCTGTCGGTGACCGCGCACTACTCAAGCTTGAATCGTGCCGATCATATTCGGCCAATAACAGCCCCCGGAGGCAGGTCGTCAGACCTTGGTTTCGTCCTGTTCGGGAGATACGGGCTTGGTGGGCCACAGCGCCATGCGATCGAGAAGCCGGTCGCGCAGGACCAGCGTGTGAAAAAGTACCGCGCACATGTGGGCGGTGAACGTCGCGAACAGGAGGAACGCGAACACACCGTGGCACTCCCGGAGCACCGCGAACACGTCGATGTTGTGCGGTGCGATACCGGGCAGACGAACTGGCCCCAGCATTGTGATCGGGAATCGCGCCGCCGACAGCGTGGCCCACCCGGTCAGGGGCTGGACGAGCAGCAAGGCGTAGAGCAAGTATTCCGACCAGGTCGCGATGCGGCGTTCGGCGGGGCTCATGGTGGCCAGGAAGGGGGGGAGCCGGTGGGTGAGCCGGTTCACCAGGCGCACCACAGCGAAGGCGAGGATCAACACCCCTAAGGGCCGATGGATAGCCAGCAGCAGCGGGTAGTAGCTCAGGGACGCGATCATGGTCACGCCGATGAACAACTGCGCGATGACCATCGGAGCCATGAGCCAGTGCAGAATCCGGGACGGCAGGGCGAAGCGCGCCGCGGTCGTGCCGGTTCCCTGGGTCTCGTCCATCACCGGAGCACCTGGCCCACGTTGACTTCGCTGGGCGATTTGGGTTCCTCGGCGCGGCGAGTGAAAGAGCGGGCGTAAACGGCTGACCGCGCGGCGAGCAAGGGGTCGTCGGAGGCGGTAATGCCGTCGGGCAGCACCAGCGGGTCGAAGTTGATGTCGCGCGCGTTGCCGGCCGCCTCGGTCTGTACCGCGGTGATGGTGATGGTGCCGGCGTCGATGGACCGTCGTGACTGCGGCCAGGGTTGGGTGGCGTCGTTGGTCGGATCGCCCGGCTCACCGATCGTGAGAACCAGCCGCCAGCTCACTGGTCGCTGTACCAGCGTGCGGACGAGATCGTCGAACAGGTGATCCTTGCCGGGCGATGGCGCCGGGACATCCGACCCTTCTTGCGGGACAGCGGACCAGCGCACCGGAACCGTCGCGCCGGCGCTGTTGGTGAACCGAAAAGCATTCAGCCCGCAAAAGGTGCTGTCCGCGAATCCTGCGGTGGGCGGTGACTGTTTGATGAGTTTCATTGCCGCGACGGTCTCGGGATGGCGATCGAGAAACGCGGCCATCTTCTGTGGGTCGGGCTTGCCCGTCTCGGGCAGCGGTTTGGATGCGAGCAACCGCTCGTAAAACCCTTGCGGGGTGCTGTCCGTGAAGACGGGAAGGTTGATCATCGCCGTGCGCCACTGCTGGCCGTTGGGCGTCTGGAACAGCAGCCCGAGGCCGCGGACCGTGTCCGGCTTGTCGGCCTGATCCGGCAGACCGCCGCCCAGCGAAAACCGGCCGACGACCGGAACCGTGCCCGTCCGGAAGACCGCTGCCCGGCATATCGCCGCGCCCGCTCCAGTGCTCGTGAAGGTCCCTGTGGCGCTGAGGCCTTTGGCATGATTCCGCCGAAAACCGTCGTGGCGGCCGTAGACGTGCTCGAAGCGATCAGCGAATCCTGATGGGGTTAGTGGGGTCGGCGCGGCGGGCCGCAGCCACCCGCCGGCATAGGCAAACCCGCCCACGTCGACCGCGGCGATACCGGCTACTGCGCCCATCCCCAGCAACGCACGCCGCCGCGTCAGTTCGCCGAGAAGAGAGTGCGTGGGCTCGGTCTCGGCGGGTTCATCCTCTTGCTCGCTACCGCGATCACCGGGTTCCACACCCACCGTCCTTTCCCGCCTTTCCGGGCCAAGCCGCGCGGCCTGAGAACGAACTCGGCGGAGGCAATTCACGCACGGGCTGGGGCCATGTGCAACTCTTGCGGTGACCATCGCGCACATTCGGAGTACGGCGCGGCGCCGAGCTTCGTTCAGTTCAATCTCGCGTTGCAAACGCCCCGGCGTCCGGCGGGGCGGTTGACCTTGCAGCTGCAACCGCGGTCCGCGGGACGCCACTATCAGGGTGGGTCTTTCTCGTGGCCTACCATCAACTAAAAACCTGCGGCCTGCAGCTGCACCTAGCGGCGCAGATCGACGGAGTGCGTTTTCGCCATAGGCGAGTGTGTTCCGCGGGGTTGAATCAGCAGCCCCCACCTTGGCAGTGGCACTGTTTGAAAGTTAGCGGTGTCCCACGAGGGACCGAATGTGGGTGATAGACCATGGGCGAACAATCTGGCGATTCAGTCGATCCGACGGCTTTTGAAGTAGGGAAACACCAGGTAGATCAGGCGGTCGTGCTCACCGTCTCAGGTGAAGTGGACATGCTCAGCTCGCCAAAGCTGGCTGAGGCGATACACACTGCGCTGGCCGCCAAACCCGCGGCACTGATCGTTGATCTGTCGAAAGTCGATTTCCTCGCCTCAGCCGGGATGACGGTTCTGGTGACCGCGCAGGCTGAGGTGGTGCCGCCGACGCGGTTCGCGGTCGTTGCCGAGGGCGCGGCCACGAGCAGGCCGATCAAACTTATGGGAATAGACAGCGTGCTCTCGCTCTACAGCACCCTGGATAGCGCGCTGAGCGGTATCGCTGATGGGTGAAACTCGACAGGGTGGGGACGCAGCTAGAGACGATGGGCCGGTCTGATCATCAGCCACACAACGTGTCCAACATCGATGACCGCTCCCGCTTTGCGCGAACGCGAGTAGCCGCCGACGCACACAGCGCTGCTCGGGCCCGAGCCGAATTCGGGATTTGGCTCAAAAGGCATTTCACGCTTGGTGCCGACCGGTTTAGCGACCTGCTTCTGGCGGTCAACGAAGCGATAGCAAACGCGGCGGAATTCGCGTATGCCGACGCCGCGCAGCGCGGAACGGTCGATGTCAGCGCAGCCTACGACGATGATTCCGACACCCTCGCCGTGACCATCAATGATCAGGGCCGTTGGCGCCAGCGCGTTCCGGTACAGCGGCGGCTTCGAGGCCGCGGTATCCCGCCGATGTAGGCACTCGCCGATGAAGTGACCATCGACCGCACACCACACGGCACGAACGTGACGTTGACCTGGATCGAAGTAACACAACCCGGCTCTAACAGCTGATGGGCCGTCACCGTTACTAGGCGATACTTCGCTAGGAAGCTACGCCCGCATGACCGCCGGGGATTTCAGCCTTGTCGGTTATTTTTGTGTGACGACCCGCTGCGAACGAAATGGACCATATGAAAAACCCTGTGGGGCAGGCCTTCTCAATTATCGGCTTGGTCGCTCATCTAGCTCGAGGAGTCGGCCGGGTGACCACTGATGCGGTGGTGGGAGGCCGGGCGGGGCTGCCGCGCACCGTCGGTGATATTGACGCCGCGGTTCTCTCCAACATCATGGGTACCACCGTTCGCTCGGCCACTGTGATCGGCAGCGACGCGGGCACCTCATCGCGGGCGCGGCTAGCGCTGACCGGAAACGGTGTGCCTGAGTCGGTCTTCGTCAAGATTGCGGCCGAGACCGCCGCTACCCGGTTGATGGGTGAACTTGGTCGGCTCGGGCATACCGAGGTGCGCTTCTACAGCGAACTCGCCCCGGAACTGAAGGGTGTGCCAAGAGCATACGGTGCCGCATTCGACGCCTGGACGGGCAGATACTTGCTGGTCTTGGAAAACCTCCCCGCCGCATCGTGCGAATTTCCCGACACCTTGCATCCGCTTTCCATCGACCAAGCGAGGCTCATCGTCGAATTGCTGGCCGCACTGCACGCCACTTTTTGGAACCACCTGCCCCGTCACGGGCGCGGACCGCTGGGCTGGCTGTACACGCCGTCAGGCGACGTCACTTCCTTGCTAACCGGCTCGCTAATGAAAAACGCAATGAAGCGACTCGCCGAGCGCACGACGATCCCCATCGAAACAGGTCGCTTCATCGCCGACAACTACCGTGCGGTCGCCGCGCTCATCGACACGCCCCCTCATACGGTGATGCACGGCGACGCCCATCCCGGCAACATGTACTTCCGCGACGGCGCGGCGGGTCTTTTGGACTGGCAGGCGGTGCGCCGCGGGCACCCTTCCCGGGAACTGGCCTACACCTTGATCACCAGCCTGACGCCGGAGGACCGCCGTGCGGCACAACGGGACCTACTCGACGATTATCGACGAGCGCTCGTGGCGGCCGGCGGACCCGATCTAGACCGGGACGATCTGTGGCTGCGGTTCCGCCAAGGCGCGCTGTACGCATATGTCGCTCCGCTGATCACCGCGGGAATGGGGGGTATGCAGGTCGAAGACATCGCCATGGAAGGTCTGCGGCGCGGCGTCGCAGCGCTTGATGACCTTGAAACCATCGCGGCGCTGAAGAATTCTCTGTAGCCGGCCGAATTCGGCTGAACCTATCACCATGGCCGCTACAGGAGTTACGCTACCTGGCGTAGCGTAATGCCGCGCGTCACGCGTCGACAGCCCACGGCGACAAGGAGAGTCTCATGTTGGACCTGAAGATCATCGGTGGCACCGTCGTCGACGGCACCGGCGCGGAGCGCTATCACGCTGACATCGGCATCAAGGACGGCAAGATCGTCGACGTTGTCCGCCGCGCCGCCAACGACCCCGCGATGGGTGGTGCGGCCGCTGAAACCATCGATGCGACAGGGCGTGTAGTGGCCCCCGGCTTCGTCGACATCCACACCCACTACGACGGTCAGGTGAGCTGGGACAGCTTGCTTGAGCCGTCGAGCGGTCACGGGGTCACGACGGTGGTCACCGGCAACTGCGGTGTGGGCTTCGCTCCGGTGCGGCCCGGCCGCGAGGAATGGCTGATCAAGTTGATGGAGGGTGTCGAGGACATTCCCGGCACCGCCCTTACCGAGGGCATCACGTGGGGCTGGGAGACCTACCCCGAGTACCTGGACGCGATCGGCAAACACAAGTTTGCGATCGACGTGGGCAGCCAGGTCGCTCACGGCGCCGTCCGCGCCTATGCGATGGGTGAGCGGGGCGCCCGCAACGAGCCGGCGACACCCGACGACATTGCGGCGATGGGCCGACTGGTCACTGAAGCAATCGAAGCCGGCGCGCTCGGCTTTTCGACGTCCCGTACGCTGGGCCACCGCGCGATGGACGGCGAGCCCGTGCCCGGCACCTTCGCCGCCGAAGAAGAACTATTCGGCCTTGGCCGCGCAATGGCGGCCGGCGGTCAGGCGGTGTTCGAGCTGGCCCCGCAGGGGGTCGCGGGCGAGGACATCGTCGCCCCTAAGAAGGAACTGGAATGGATGCGGCGCCTGGGCGGCGAAATCGACCGGCCCGTCTCGTTCGCTCTCATCCAAGTCGACGCCGATCCCAACCTCTGGCGCGAGCAGCTGGACCTCTCCGCCGCCGCCCATGAAGCGGGCAGTCGCTTGCACCCGCAGATCGCGGCGCGCCCGTTCGGCATGATGATCGGCTTCCAAGGGCACCACGGCTTCAGCCATCGGCCCACGTACCGCCGGCTCAAGGCCGAATGCAGCCCCGAAGAGCTCGCGCAGCGCCTTGCTGATCCCGCGGTGAAAGCCGCGATCCTGTCCGACGGCGACCTGCCCGTAGACCCGACATTGCTGTTCGATGGCATGTTCGCCCTGGTGCAGCACTCCCTGGGCCGTCTTTACGCGCTCGGCGACCCGCCTGATTACGAGCCCACTCCCGACCGCACCGTCGCGGCTATCGCCCAAGCGCGCGGCGAGGACCCACTGGCGACCCTCTACGACCTCATGCTCGAGTCCGACGCGACGGCCATGCTGATGCTGCCGCTCTATAACTACGCCGACGGCAATCACGACGCGATCCGGGAGATGCTGACGCACCCCGCGGGGGTGTCGGGGCTCTCCGACGGCGGCGCCCACTGCGGGATGATCTGCGACGCTTCCTATCCCACCTTCCTGCTGACGCACTGGGCACGCGACCGTCACCGGGGTGAGAAGTTGTCGTTGGAGTACGTGATCCGCAAACAATCCCGCGATACCGCGCACCTCTTCGGTCTTACCGACCGCGGCACGATCGAGCCCGGCAAGAAGGCCGACATCAACGTGATCGACATGGACAAGCTGACGCTTCACCCCGCGGCGATGGCCTATGACCTGCCGGCCGGCGGACAAAGGATCTTGCAGGGAGCCAGCGGGTACAAGGCGACCATCGTCAGCGGGACGGTAACCCGCCGCGACGATGTGGACACCGGAGCCCGTCCCGGCCGCTTGGTGCGCGGAGCGCGTTAAGGGCTCGGCCATGTCTCGGCCCCTGGAACGCCCAGAACGCCCATGAAAGCAGCCGCCGGCAACCCGGCCCGCACCCGCGACGAGGACGCGATCGGCACCCCGCCAGAAAGCCCGACCCTGGTGCCGGCCGAGCGCTATTACTCTCCGGCGTTCGCTGCGCTCGAGGTCGAACGGATGTGGCCGAAAGTGTGGCAGCTGGCCTGCATGGTCGACCACGTCGCTGAGCCGGGCGACTACTTCGAGTACCGCTGCGGACCGTACGGGGTGCTGATCGTCCGCGGTGACGACGGTGTGTTGCGGGCATTCCAGAACGCCTGTCGCCATCGCGGCAACTCCCTGTGCGTGGGATCGGGCTCGGGACTGCGCGAGCTCAAATGCGGCTATCACGGGTGGACCTGGGATCTGGCCGGCACGCTCAAACGGGTGCCCAACCGCAAGGGTTTCGGCTCGCTACGAATCTCCGACTTCCCGCTGATACCGGCCCGGGTCGACACCTGGGAGGGGCTCGTCTTCGTCAACCTCGATGTCAATGCGATGCCGTTGATCGAGTACCTGGAGGAAGTGCCCGACGATATCGCCTGGTGCAATCTGGGCGACTTCCGCTGCTACGCCACGCTCACCGTCGAGGTCGACGCCAACTGGAAAACGATCGCTGACGGCTACAGCGAGACCTACCACGTTCAGACGCTGCATCCGGAATTGCTGCGCTGCGTCGACGACATCCATGCGCCACAACAGATCTGGGGTCACACCGGCAAGTCCGACCAGCCCTACGGCGTGCAGAGCCCACGCTTTGACGGCACGCTGAGCGACCAAGAGGTCTGGGACGCGTACGTCTACACGCAGGGCTCGCTGATGGGTGCACCCGAAGGCACGCCCTTCCCCGCCGACGAACGCCAACCGGGACAGACGGTCGCCGACCTGATTGCCGAACGCACACGAGCCTTCGCCGCGGCTCGCGGGGTCGATCTCACCTGGGCCGACACCGACCGGATTACTCGGCTGCACCAGTACAACGTGTTCCCGAATATGACGTTTCTGACCAACGCCGACCACTTGACCGTCATGTGCTCGCGGCCCGGGCCGGACCCCGATAAAGGCGAGCTGGTCATGTTCTTGATGACGCGAATGCCGCCTGGCGCGCCACGCAACAAGCCGACGGATGTCCGCATGACCGCCGAGGCGGCCGAGCCCGGCGTTGTGCTCACCCAAGACATCCGCGTGCTCCCGGGCTTACAGCGAGGCTTGCACCAGCCCGGCTTGACCCACTTGGTGCTGTCCAGCGAGGAGCGACGCGTGATCAACATGCATCGCAACCTCGAGCGCTACCTCGACCTACCTGAATCCGAGCGGATGACCGGCGGCACAACGAATCGAACTCGCCCAACGTAATTCGCTCAGGTACTCCGAAAGCGGCCGGAAGGGAACTACAATCCCCGCTGTGAGGACCCCGTCAAACAACTGGGGCGACGAGAGAAGCCAACTCCCTCATCACCTACAGACGCGATATCAGGTGCTTGCCCGAAGGCGGGCGCGACATCTGTGCCAACGCTTCGAGCGCGTGGGCGTCCGAACGGCGCCGGGACGCCTTCAGGAGATCCTGGCGGGCGCGCCCGTCGCAGATCATGAAGTGACGGATATCAATTTCGCTTTAATCGCGATCGAGCTGAACCGTGAAGCGCGCGTCGCGAAGTACAAGCGCCTGAAACGGCGCGGTACCCGCTCACTGATGTTTGCCGGCTTGGTTCTGGTGGTATTGAACTTCCTTTTGTGCATGGCCTACGTCTTGCTGAACCTGGCCCAACAGGCCACGCCGTATTGAATTGCTGGACCCCTGGATAGCGGCGCGTCCGGCTAGGCGTCAGGCCGTCGCAACGGTGTCAAGTCTGAACACCGCGCACCGGCCCGCGAGGGCCTCGAACTCAGCAGCGGTTCCTTGCGTCACCAGTCCGGAGCGTTTGAAGAAGCCGACGCCTCTCGGTACCTCGCCGGGAAACGCACGCAACACTGGGCGGGCTTGCTCGGCGCTCAGTTCGACGAAGGTGACGCGCTGTGATTTGCGGCCCCGGGTAACGGTTCCCGCGCCAGCAGCCCGGGCGTTGAGGACCCAATCGGCGTTGGGATATCCACCGACGACGTAGAGGTCGCCGTCAAGCGTGAAAGGGGTCGCCGGTGTGCTGCGCGGCCGGCCGGATTTGCGGCCGGGCACGGTGAGCACGCGTACGGGCCCGGCGACGATGCCGAGTTTCTGCATGGCCATCATGACCTTGTTCATCGGCTTTAGCACAGGCCGGCGGTTTCGGATCAGACATCGGCTCTGCTCACTCGTTGACGGGAGTGCTGACGCACACCATTGATATCAAGCTGCCTGATACGTGTCAAGCAGATTGACGCATCGGCGCTGCGCGCTCGCGGCGCCTCACCCTACGGCTGTTGCTGGGCGGCCATGGACGGTAACCCGACTAAAACCCCTTCGACGTCGCCGTCGGCACTGACCAGCAGACCACGTCCGGGCGGCAACGCTTGGGCGCGAACCGATCGATTGATCCTGTTTTGCGGGTCGTTGTCCATATACAGCTGGGCCACCTTTGCTGAGTTCTGGAACCTCATCCAGGGATCCATCGTCAGCGTCGCCCAGTTCGCGCTATTCCGCGTGGTGAACACGTGCAAGCCGATCTGTCGGGCACGTTCCATCAGCTTCCATAACGCCGCACCCACCGGCGGTTTCGGGGGGTAACTCTGATCGGGGCGCAGATCCTGCGCATCATCGATGAGCACGAAATGCCGAGGCCCTTCCCACGGCTTGAGCGCACGCAGCTCCTCCTGGCTCAAACCCTTGGGAGGCAATCGGGGAAGCAAGACCTGTTGAGCCAGCTCGGTGATCACCTCGTCGATCTCGTCTTGGTCATAGGCATACGCGCGCACATAACCCGGCCCGTGCAGGTCTCGCAGGCCATGCGGGGCGGTTTTGGGGTCGATCAGCGTCAGCTGCGCCTCTTCTGGACTAAAGCGGTTCATCACCGCCTCGCCGATGGCCACCAGCGACAAGGTCTTTCCGCAGCCTTGCCTGCCCAAAATCATCAACCCGGGGCTTTCCCGCAACCTGATGGGAACCGGACCCAGTTCGTGGCGCTCGCCGATGGCAAACGCAATCGAGAGGTCCTGGACTAGGAGGGCGCTCGGGTGCGCGGCCTCGTACTCAAGAATCGACTTCAGTTCCACGCGCTGCGGTAGCCGCTGCAGGCTTGCGTGCTTGGTCACTCCGGCGACCTCGGCGATGCGGGCCCCGACATCGGTGATGTTCACCAGCGCGCCGGTGGCGGGATCGGCCAGCGCCGGAATACCGACTCGCAGTTCGTGCAAGCTATCCGTCAAGCCAAAGCCAGGGCGGTTCAAGGTTCGCCGCGCCGCATCCCGCGACTCGAGCGACGAGTGCCCCATCTGGCTCTCGCTCGGGTCGGCCAACCGCAACTGAATTCGCGCCGTTGCGTTTTGCAGCAGGCTCTGCCGTTGCCCGTGAATCCAGCCGCCGGCACTGCACATCACGTGTACCCCGTACTCGGGACCGCGGCTGCTCAACGAGATGATGCGATCACCCAAGACGGTGTCTTTCGAGTACAGATCGTCGTAATCGTCCACCACCACGAAGACATCGCCGAACGGGTCATTGGGATCGGTACCGCCCAGTCCATCGCTGCCCGCGCCGAACCGGCGCTCGCGAAACCCGTCGAGATCGATCTTGAGTCGTCGAAACCCGTCCTCGCGCGCATCGATCAAGGCGTCCATGCTGCTCAAAATGCGCTCGATACCCTCGTCGTCCTTCGGCGACACAATGTCGGTGACGTGCGGCAGCGATGCGACCTGGGCCAGGGTCGCCCCGCCGATGCAAAAAAACGTCACCCGCGCCGGGCTGTACATCGTTGCCGCGGAGCACATCAGCGTCATCAAGGTGGTCGTCTTGCCACGCTGCTTGGCCCCCACCACGATGACGTTGCTGCGCAACGCGTCGACCGCATGGACGACCTGTTTGGATTCTTCGGGGATGTCCATGACGCCCACCGGGAACATCAGCCCTGCGTTGCGACCGTAGTCGACATGCCATGGCTTGCCGCGGTACCCCGCGACCAGGCCGTCGACGGGCTCCGGATCCTCCAGCGGCTCCAACCATGGCCGGCGCGGTGATCGGTGCGGCACGTGCTGCAGCGATTCCCGCAACACGTCCACGATCTTTTTCCTCTTGAAACCGTCTTCGTGGTAAAGGAATTCGTCGGGTTCCGCGTCGACAGCGGCGGCAGCTTCTAGTGCCGCTGCGTCAACCACGTCCAGCGGCTGGTACTGCCAGTTGTACAGCCGGGGCTTGGTCAAGGTCATGTCGACGGTCGTAGCGACTTCCTTCGTCTTCGGCACCACAAACGGCGCTGACAAATAGAAGCAGCGGAACGGCTCCAGATCACGCGGTCCCACCTTCAGCAGGGCGAAACCGTTCTCTTTCGACGGCAGATGGTACGCGGCGTCTGAACCGATCACCTCACGGCTGTCATCGCCGGACTCAGCGCGCAATGCGATCCGAAATGCGATGTTGGACTTGACTTTTTGCAGCGAGGATAGGTCCAGGCGTTGCCCACCCAACATAAAGAACACGTTGGCGCCACGGCCTTCTTGGCCGATGTGGATGATCAGATTGATCCACTTTTCATGGTTGGCGAACAGTTCCAAATATTCGTCGACGATGACGAGCAGGACCGGGACCGGTGGTAGATCACGCCCGGCAAGCCGAATTTCTTCGTAGTCATTGGCGTCACGGGCGCCCACCGATGTGAACAGCTCGTAGCGCTGTTTGATTTCGCCGTCGATGACTCTACGCATCCGTTCCGCCAGATGCCGCTCGTCCTTGCCAAGGTTCGACAGCGCGGCCACGACGTGAGGGATGCCCAAGATGTCCTGTGCTGCCGATTCGAATTTCATGTCGACGAAGATGACGTTGAACGCCTCTGGTGAGTGTGTCAGCGCGATCCCATAGACCAACGACAGGAAGAACTCCGACTTGCCTGAGCCGCTGGTACCGATGACCACGGAGTGGAACCCGAAGCCACCGAAGTCCTTGGCGCGGATGATGACGTTTTGCAGCTCAGCGTTCGGTTTGGCGCCTACCGGGATCTCGCACCATCGCTCGTCGCCGCGGCCGCGACGCTCGGCCCACAACCGATCGACATCCAATTCCCGGGGGTCGCTGATTCCCAATGCCCGCAGCAACTCGGTAGCGCCGCTGGCAGAATCGGCGATCTCGCTGCGGCTCGTCGGTGACCACCGCGCCATCGCCCGCGCATATCGGTAGGCGCGGTGAATCGACAGCTGATCGGCGTGGGCGAAGAACTTGCCGCGCACCCGTAACAGGGGCGCCGAGCGCCCGTCTTCGTCGTCGGGCTCAGAACCGTTTCTGGCGAATTTGACTTCGCCGTTGACCGAACCGTTGGGTGGGCTGTGGCGCTCACCCATCTCGAAAACCTGGTCTTCGGCGAAACCCACCCCGGTGCCTACCCGTGATGCGATGCGCAGCAACGTAATTCCCGCCTTGCCGACTTGCCCGACCACGCTTTCCCACGCATCGGGGCTGCCGGTGTTGTCGTCGACAATCACCAAGTGCGGTCCCAGATCCACTGAGTCACTACCGGTTTCCAGTGTCGAGGCCATCGCGGTTGGACTGGCTGCCGCTTGTGGTGTCCACGCGCCGCGCTTTCCTTTCATGTGCAGCTCAGCGCCGAGAGTCTCTTCCAGTTCCTCTGGCGTCGCAAAGACCAGGCGCCGCCAGCCGCACGCGTCGAACAGCTCGTCGTGCAGGTTGTGCGGCAGCCACACCATCCACGACCACACCTCGGGGTTGCGCGTCACCACCATCAACTTCACGTCGCGGGGGTTGTGAAATACCGCCAGCGAGCACAACACCGAACGCATCAGCGACCGCAGCCGGTCCAAGTCCTCGCCTACGAAACTGAATCCCGGCGCCGACCGCAGGTTCACCACCTTGGCGATATCGCGAATCTTGCGCTGCTCCAAGATGAAATCGCGCAACGCCTGCCCCGTGACGGGCTCGAGTTCCTCATCGGAGGCAATGTCGGGCCAGGTCACCGACAACACCGAATCCGGTGCATGCTGCACACCCGTGCCTAGCCGCGCCTCCAAAAAATCCACGTCGCGGCGGCCACGTTCCCACATCCGCGGGCCGCCGATGATGGCTCCCAGCCCACGCGGATCGGAATGCACCGCGTTTTGCCATTCGCGCTGGGCACACACCGCGATCTGGATTTCATCGCGGTTCGCGTCGAGGTCGCGAAGGTAGCGGCGACGACCCTTTTCCATCTCACCCCAGGTGATCTTGCGCGCCCGCCCGAACCGCCCGGAAAACGCCAGCATGCTGAAGGCGCCGATCCCCATCAGCGGGAAGAACCCGGTGGACAAACTGCGCACACCGGACACATAGAGCATCACGATGGTGCCGATCAGCGCCACAATCAGGGCCGGCACGCCGATCATCACCCAAATGTTGCGCGGCTCGCGTTCGGGCAGGGCTATCGGCGCATTCGGTACTACCCGAACGGGTTTCGGCGGCTCGATCTTGGCCCGGTTGATGGGGAATGCTTTCTTGGACATTCTCTAGCCTCCGGCTTTCGCTGATGTCGTCACCACAGCTACCTGGCCGAGCGCCGGCACTGTGTCACGAGCCAACAGTGCTGCGTCCCGTGATAAAGCCGGTCCCGCAGCAAAAGTCCGCAATAACGGCCATGGCGCCTGCACTGCCGCGGCCGGATCAAGCCCGAGGGCGCGCAGCGTCGAGTCGTCGGAGGCGATGCCGAATCGCACACCGTTGCCAGAAACCCAGAACAACGATTCGCGGGAATCGGCGGTGATCACGCCGCTGGTCGATGTCACGAAGTTCGCCGCGCCCGGCAACACCAATACTTGGTTGGCGACCACCGACGCCGGGTCGCGGTCGTCCCGTACCAGGTGCACAATCCGGTTGTCCATCGACGACGCCACGGGAAGTCCCCGTCCGTTGTAGATGACGACGCGGGCCTGCGGGTCCGTCGATCCCTTCTCCCATCCGACGCATGTGGTCGGATTCGCCGCGGGATCAACGAAATTCAGCCGCTTCGTTGGGTAGTAGTCCACCGCCAGCGAGTTGACCTGGGGAATGTTGACCAACACGTCGGGAGTCACCACGCGAGGAGCCGTCGACCCGTAGGAGTTGGCACTACGAAGCAGATCGGCCACAAAACTTGTAATCTTTTGCACCCCGTCAGGCAGCAGCACATAGAACTGGCTGCCACCGCCAGCGGTTTGGGCCTGCAACACCGCGCCGACCTGAGATCCTGAGACCCACTTCGACGGGGTGCCCGCCTGGGGTACGTCAGGGACACGCAGCGGCTCGGTCGCAGGCAATCCGTCGAAAAGCGCGCGCGAGATCTCTATCGGTGACGTCACTCCGGGGTCGAGCCCCAAGCTCAGCGTGACCGCTCTACTGGCCGGATCGACCTGCGAGCGCTTACCACCCCAAATCACATATGTCTTGCCTTCGAACGTCACGAGCAACCCAGCATCTTCGCGCAGCGGTGCTGCGCGACCAGCCCCCGTGAGCGAGCCCGCGATCGAGGTCACCACCGGCTTGTCCCCGCTGCGCGGACGCCCCGCCGTATCGCACACCGCCCAGGCCGAAACCGCGCCTCGGTTCACCGGCATCGCCGCCGGTGCTCCTGGAATACCTATCAGCGGCCCGGTCGGATACTTCGCAATCTCAGCCGGCTTCACCCACGTCGGCTGGCCTGCCGTCCCAGTCGCCAGCCGCGCGGAGGTCAGATTCAGCGCCGGATACAGCCGGCCATCGATACGCGAATAGATCGCTCCGGAATCGCGGTCACCGATGATCGCCGAATCACCCACCACGCCCGTGGGTTTCAGGACATTGAGCAGCATCATCCACCCTGCGGCAATGGCCACCAACACCATCGACAACGCCAGCGCGGCGGTCTGCTTGCGGTCATCGTGCTTCATTCGCACCGAGAAACGGGTCGTCGCCGCTCGTAGCCGCCGGTTGTAAAACAGGTGGCCGGAATTCTGGTCGCGGTTAGACAAGCTCAGCGGCATTTCTCAATACCCCTTGGGTGATCGGCGAGGATCGGCCTGCTGAATCCGATCGGCTAGATTCGACGCATCAGCGGCCACCCCGTAGTGGCCACGCGCATAGTTGATGAAAGCGCACGCCTGCGATACCAGGCTGTGGATATCGGACGAGGTTCCCGGCTCGTGATACGCCGCGAACGTCGGCGCGATGAACTGCCAGGCGCCCTTGCTGGGCGTGCCCCTGGCCGCATTGGAATCCCAGCTGTTTACCGCGTTGGCGTTGTAATTGGATTCACGACGGGCCACCAAATCCATACCGCGTTCCCAGCGGTCACGCGCGACGGGATCATGAATGCCCTTGATATTCAAGGCTTTACGGATTGCGGCCAAGACCGCCGCGTGACCCCTGCCAGTAACGTTGTGGCGTCGTCGCGCGTTGCGTAGGTACCGTAGCCGCCTCAGCCGCAGCGCCAATAACCTTGCCCGCGAACGTGACCCGACGATATGCCTATGCTGAGCCCGCAGCCTTGCCACCATCCGGGCCATCGCCTCACGCCGGCCCATTGGCGTATCAGCGGCCGGCGTCACATCAGCCTTGGCGGCGTCCAGGACCATACGCGTGGCCGTGCTTGCATGCGCCCGATGGGCCTGCGCCGCCGCCATGATCTGCGCCAACGACCGGTCGGTATCGCCCAACCGACGCAGCTGCTGCACCGAGTTCCCCGACCGTATCGCCGCTGCACCCGGCACCCCGCCGGCACGCGCGGCCTGCGATAGCCCGCTGGCACGCGCGTGGATCTGCGCCGGTGTATCACCGATGTGGCCGCCGGTGACTTCGCCGGCGAACAGGCGGTGCCCGCGGGACAAAACCATCACCGCCTGCGTCATCAGCGGATCAGTCAACGACTCCCCCGTAGTAATCTCCGCCGGAAAAGGTCGGCGGCTTCGTTTCGCACCGTGGGATAACCGACTCCCGCGGAGCCGGCTCTAGCTTCTCCGAATCCGCCTTGAAACGCGACCGCAGTCTGATCGACCACGGCCTTAACTGCCGCCGCCCCGTTGCGCACCGCATCGGCATCTAACACCCGAACCACTACTTCCACACCTTATGACTTGCGAATGCCTCAAACCCCGCGATGCGATAAGTCGCTAACATCAGCGGGCCAACCGCCATCCCCGAGGTAGCGCCCAATGGCATGCGTGCATCGGCAAGTCGCTTGTTTAGCGCCGGATAACCCCAACGCAGCACTCTGCGCCTTTGCATGGGCGCTTACACAATGGCCACATCGGTCACGACATTACTGCCGCTACGGCGGCTCGACCAGTCACCCTCCATTGGCGTCTTAGCAATTGGAATGCCATGCCGAACCTGCCGAAAAGCTGCGCCTGAGCGACGTCAGCGTCGACGTAACAGGAGGAATTGACCAACACCCCACTATCCGGCATCCCAACGAGTGGCCATAGCAACTATCCGACGCCCAGCAGTGCCAGGTCAAAGCGCCCGACCCGGTCGAACGCCGCAAATTCCTCAGCACCGGCGTGCATCCACGTTCGGACTCCCCCACCGTGGCTGCCTACCCGGGTTGGCCCGCGGGGGCAGCGTAACGAAGCCGTTGTCGCTCTTGGGCTTTCGTCCGTAGCGCAGTCAGCCCGTGGCTAGTCCTTCGCCTCTTCGTCAGTCGGCACAATCACGATTCGTCGGTTGGGTCTGTTGGTGACCACGGTCGGTTTGGCCTCACCGGGCTTCGTAACAGGAGCACTCGGCGGGACCGTCAAGCGGCCCTTGACCGGCTGGCCGTTGGGCACACCCGGGGCCGTCACCCGCTTCTCGGCCGGCTTGTCTTTACTGCCCCCCTCGCCACCGGGGCCCATCGCGCCCGGCGGCATCATCGGCATACCGGTCATCCCCGTCGGCCCCGACGCAGGCGGCGTGCCACCGGGCGGTGTCACCATCGCCGACTTTGCGGCTGCCCCAGCAGGAGTCGTCGGTGGCGAAGACGTCGGCACAGGCGGTGGACCCAGATAGGCGGTCGGCGTCGTTCCACCACCACCGGAACCGAGGCCACCAACGCCACCGCCGGCGCCGCCACCGCCAGCACCGGGCTCACCGCCGAGACTGTCGACCAGACGCGATTCGTCAGCGGCCTCTAGCGCCCCAGCGCCATGGGCGCCCTGAACCGCACTCATCAGCGGCTGGATAGCGCTCTGGCCGGCCTGCATTGCCTGTTGCGGGAGCTGCGTGAGCGGCCCCATAATTCCGCCGACCGCACCACCGAGCGCGCCTGTAATGCTGGACACCATCTGCTCGATCATCTGCGGCGCCTGCGCACCCACACCTTGCATCTGCTGTGCCGAATTAGCTTCATTCGCCGGGAACTTCGCCGCGGCATCGGCCGCATGCGCCCTACGATCCAAATCTCCTTCCGCGCTGGTCGCCGCGTCACCGGGCACGCCGATATTGCCGGCGGCGCCCAGTAACCCTTGACCAATATCGCCAGGCGCGATTCCGCCCACGGATATAGGAAACGGCGCCGGGCCTGGCGGTCCTTCAGGCGCGCCAGCCAGCCCCCCTAGAGAAGGGACATCTATTTTGATGGTGCCATCGCCGCCCCCGCTCATGATCTCACCTCTATCCCCTCAAGCAGCCCGCGAACGCTTCCGTACCTGCCTCGGCACGGGCGATCGGCCATGGCATCATTTTGGCACAGCACGCCGCGAACGGTATTCATGTCACAATGTCGGGCTACGCTATCGGGCACGGCGCCGCCCGTGCGGCGTTATCCGAACCCCGGGCAAACGACGAGCCCTTGGCAGCAGTCCCTCACATCAACGCCCTAGCGCCGCGGCGGGTATTACGGCGAACCACGCCATGTGGTAATTCGCCAGGTACTCATGCTGATCGATTAGCGCCTCGATCGCCGCCAAAAGCATCCAATCTCCGACAGCGGCTAGGTCGTGATTGGGGTACGCATTCAGCACCGAGCGCTGAATTTCGGCGATGCATCCCCGCAATAATTCAGTTTCATTTTCGAGGACACCGGTTTTACGCACCGCCGGCGCCGCAACAGCCTGCGCGATCCGTGGCAGACCGTCGCGGCGACGCACAGCTTCCACCAGGGCCGGTCCGATCTCATCGACCTTGGGCGCGGCCGAGCGGGCTGACCGATCACCGCTCAGCACGGGCGCGTCGGGACCCGCCTCCGCGACGTAAGCGTTGGGGTGGTGAGCAGCCGCGACCACGACGGCGCCGAGCAAGTCCACCACGCTGGCATCACGGCGTCGTGCCGTCGGCTCAAGCAGGGTCACGTGGGCCGGTAATCGGACGTGGGGCGGAATCCACCCACCGGCGAGATCGGTGACAAGCAGGCTAGTCGTGCCGTCGTCGCGCAGCCCGGCCGCCCACGACAGTCGCGGCTCCTGACGGGCCACCGCATCGACGAGCCGCTGTAGCCGTTGCTGCTCGGCTGCCCTAGTTGATGCCGCGCCGGCAGCCGCGCCGGTTGTCGCGGACAGCGCCGATGCACCGGCCATCGTCGACGAGCTCGCGCCAGCCTGCCCAGCAGCAGCCCCGGTCGCCGCCCGCTCCACCGGAGAAACCATCGGGCCACCCCCGGACGGGGACGATGCTGCCGACGGTGCGACCGGCGCCCCCGAGACCGGCGCCGTCGGAACCGAGGGCATGGCTGAGGGTGACACCGCCGGTGGACGCAGATCAGAGCCGTATGCGGGCAGCGGTCCGGCAGGGACGGCCGGGCCGCCAGCCACAGGCGCCGCAGGTGAGGACCATGGGCCCCCGGTCATTACCGCCGGCGCTACCGGAGTGGCTCCGCCACCGGTCGGTGGCGCCGGAGCGCCAGACGTGGTCGGGGGCGTATCAACCGGGCCGCTTGCCGCAACAAATGCTCCGCCGCTAGGTACGGTCGGCGGCGTCGCCAGCGGGGGAGCAGCCTGCGGAGGTGGAGCCGATCCGGACTCCATCGCATGTATCGCTCCCGCCGACAACGATTGTGCACCGGCACCCGTTGGCTGCCCCGTCGCCATCCCGGTCGCGAACGATTGCCCCAACCCGGGCGAAAAGCCCTGGCCAACAGCCGCGGGTGATAGAGGCCCACCGGGCACGCCCGGCATTCCCGGTGCTACCGGTCCACCACCGGGCAACTGCACACCAGCGGGCGGCGCGGCTGGTGGTGCAGCTGGCACAGTTCCGGTGGCGCGCCCATCGGCATGAACTACCGCGGGTGGCGACGCTCGCCCGTCGACGCCGAAGACCCATCCACGGGTACCGTCACCAGAGCGCCCAGAGCCATGCACCACCGGAGGGGGCGAGGCCTGGGCGCCACGATCCCCGGCACCTCCAGGGGAACCGCCGCCGCCGCCAGTTTGATTACGTCCACCGGGATGGGCCGGCGGCGAAACGAGGTCGTCCTTGCTGATCAGTTGTGGTGGTGGAACGTCTTCGGCATTAAAGCCGTTTTCACGCGCCCACGTTCGGGCGTCACCGCCGACACCTTCAGCATCGAGGATCTTCTGCGTTACCGCCATGATCTTGTCGACGGCCGTCCGGCTCGCGTTCGCCGCATCGGCGTTGCAGCGCGCTTGGACAGCCTGTATTTCTGCTAATTGCTCCGGCAACGGTTTTTTCGACGCAAGGATTTCATCTATTTCTTTATTGCCCGTATTCGCTATGTCTGCCAATCGGCTCCGTAGATAGTCGATGGCGTCCGCGCCGGAATTGAAGGCTGCCGCTTTTGTCTGGTACTTTTCGGCGAGATCCAAATGAAACTTTTCGCCCTGCTGGTATCGGGCAATGAGATCCTCTGCCGTGTGACCCTGATTATGTGCCGCGATCCGAGTCCACTGGTTACGCAGATCCTGTGAATATTGCTGCTGCTGGGCACACGCTTGGTTCCAGTGTTGAGCGGCGCCGCGCAGAGTCGTCGACGGCGCAGGCCACCATGGCCCGATCAGCGCCGCTGTCCACCTACCGGGCGGAAGGTCAGCCGCCACCATTCGCACACACGCTTTTCATTTCGGCGTCTTTGGCGCTGATGTCATCAAGCGCAGCCTGGTACTGCGCATCGGTCGCTACTACATTGTTACCCATTGCGGTAAGCGTTCCGTATGCGGCCGCTAACGCGCGTGCGGTATCGCGGTGTTTAGCGTCAAGAGCCGGATTAGCCGCTGCGTTGTCGAGCATAACGGCGCCGTTCGTGGTCGCGATACGAGCCAGTGCGCGGTCATGCCCACCCGTATCCACCTCTACCGCGCGCGCCGCAAGCTTGTACGTGTCGCACAATTGCCGTTGCGCTGCGGCGGTCTCGGCAGCGGTATAGGTCGGCATCGCGGTAGTCGCTGACGAACGCGAAGCCATCGGTCGTACTAGGGCCACAATCAGTGCAGCGACGGCTACCACCGTGGCGAGCCCGGCCAAGGCAATCGTTGGCCAATTGCGTGAGCGTCGCGTGAGCTGAACGGGATAAGTCGGTGTCCACTGTCCCGAGGGCGGCCCCATCGGCGATCCCTCGCCGAAATTAGGAGGCAGGTCCCCCGCCATGCGCCCTCCTTACTCGTCGCCGCCCCTTCGAGACAGATTCCGGGATTGCCCAGACACCTTCGGCTTCACCAGACGCCTTCGACTTCAATAGTGGGGCAGATACCGGGATGACAGCAAATCACTGCGCGGCACCGCCCCTCGCCTCTTTCTATTTCTTGACCTCACTCAGTGGCTATCACGCACATGGTTGGTGCGACGCAGCCGGCGGTCCCAGAACGCTCGGATCTGAGCCGCCTTGGGAAATGTTGCTGACTGACCATTTTGCCCGATCATGACCCGCCAACCACTGACCATCACCGTGGGCTATTGGTTCGCTGGCTGCCGTATTGAGCCGGCAAACCCACCGCGGACCCATCGGCAGCCTCATGGTGTCCTTCGGCGCCTGAGCCGCTCACCGAATGCGAGGTGAATTGACCGACAAATCTGCGGTAGTAGCCTTACCGCCATCAGCTCGGAAAGGGGGGTAACCATGTTCGTCGACACTGGGTTGCTCCGCTCAGGGGGCAACGAGTCTCACCGCGCGGGTGGGCACGCTCAGGAGGGGGCCGATCACCTATCGGCGGGACCGCTGGGGTCGGGCATGTTCGGTAAGTTCGCCGCGGCCGACGCGTTCCACGAGGCGGTCACCTCTGCGCACACTCGGCACGTGAAAACCCTTCAAGGTCACCAGGAAACGCTGACCGAAGTTGGTCGCAAGGCGCATTATGCGGCCACCGAGTTCACCGACATGGATGAGGACAACGCTGCCGAACTGCGCGCGGTGCGAGGCGGCTCCGTCACCTAAATAGTCCGCAGTTCCCACTCACAACGAACTAGCCCCATCGGCCAGACCGTCAGCGTCGGTGTCGCTTAGTCTGACATCCCACTTGCCGTCGCCGTCGGTGTCGACATACCCGGTCACGCCGTTTTCACCGGCACACAGCACGCGGTCGGCCACGCCATTGCCGTCGGTATCAAGCAACCGGTCGTCGGCGCGCCCCAAGCCGTCGAAGTCGACCAGCGGACCGCCAGTGTGCTCGGCACCGTCGAGCCCGAACCAGCGCAGTTGCCCACCCCGGTCGACGGCCACCGCCCACGTCCCGGATCCGTCATCGGTGAAATAACTTTCCGGCATGCCGTCATTGTCGACGTCGAACACCGCGTGATCGACGATGCCGTCGCCGTCCAAGTCCGCGAGCGCATCATCGCGCAACCCGTCACCGTCGACATCCAGCCCGATCGCATCGAGCCGACCGTCGCCGTCGAGGTCAAGGTCGGGCTGACCGTGCCAGAAAGCGGCGCCATCGTCCCCGGCTAAGCAGTAATCCACGCCTAGTCGGACGCGGCACCGCCGCTACGGGTTCCCGCGTGAGCGCCACCAAGCCAGCAGCTCGGCTGTTGCCTCCTCGGAGGTCAATGGCCCACGCTCCAACCGCAGCTCTTTCAGAAAGCGCCATGCCTCTCCGACTTGCGGGCCTGCTGGGATGTCGAGCAGCTGCATGATCTGGTTGCCGTCCAGATCGGGACGTACCCGCGCCAGATCTTCTTGGGCGGCCAGTTCGGCGATCCGCGCCTCCAGCCGGTCATAGCCGGCCTGCAACCGAGCGGCCCGGCGCTTATTGCGGGTCGTGCAGTCGGCCCGCACCAGCTTGTGCAGCCGAGGCAGCAGCGGCCCGGCATCGGTGACGTAGCGACGCACCGCGGAGTCGGTCCACTTGCCGTCGCCATAACCGTGGAACCGTAAATGCAGATACACCAGCTGCGAGACGTCGTCGGCCATCTGCTTGGAGTACTTCAAGGCCCGCATCCGCTTGCGCACCATCTTGGCGCCGACCACCTCGTGGTGGTGAAAGCTCACGCCGCCGTCCGGCTCGTGCCGCCTGGTGGCGGGCTTGCCGATGTCGTGCAGCAGTGCGGCCCAGCGCAGGACCAGATCCGGGCCGTCGTCTTCGAGGGCAATTGCCTGTCGCAACACGGTCAGCGAATGCTGGTAGACGTCTTTGTGCTGGTGGTGTTCGTCGATAGCCATCTGCATGCCACCGACCTCGGGCAGCACCACCTCACCCATTCCGCTTTGCACCATCAGATCGATGCCGGCCAACGGGTCGCCGCCGAGCAGCAACTTGTCCAGCTCGGCGGCCACCCGTTCGGCGCTGATCCGGGCCAGCTCCGAAGCCATCTCCTCGATCGCCTCGGACACCCGCGGCGCGACGGTGAACCCGAGCTGTGACACGAACCGCGCCGCGCGCAGCATCCGCAGCGGGTCGTCGCCGAAGGACACCGACGGCGCCGCCGGGGTGTCCAGCGTTCGCTCGCGTAGTGCCGCCATGCCGCCCAGCGGATCGAGGAATTCCCCCGGCCCGGTTGGCGTGATGCGGACGGCCATCGCGTTCGCCGTGAAATCGCGGCGCGCCAAATCGTCGTCGAGGCGATCGCCGAAACGCACCTCGGGGTTGCGCGACACCCGGTCGTAGGTGTCCGCGCGGAACGTGGTGATCTCCAGGCGATGCCCGCCCTTGCCGACGCCGACGGTGCCGAATTCGATTCCGGTGTCCCACAGCGCGTCGGCCCACTCCCGCAGGATTTGTTGGACCTGCTCGGGGCGGGCGTCGGTGGTGAAGTCCAAGTCGGGACTCAACCTGCCCAGCAAGGCATCTCGCACCGAACCGCCGACAAGGTAGAGCTCGTGGCCCGCGGCATCGAACGCCGAGCCCAGCTCGCACAGCATGGGCGCGTGCTTATTCAGGGCGACCGCGGCTGCGGTCAGCAGGTCGGCATCGGCTTCAGGCACGTTCGATCAGCCTAGTCGGCTGGCCTGCTGAGAGCGCCCGGTGACAGGCGCGCTGCGCCGGTCTCGCACTGGGCTAGCGGCGAGTATGTCCTGGAGACCAGCCCGTGCCAGCTACTATCGCTTGGGTGTCGGACGGCGAACAAGGGAAACCACGTCGGCGCCGGGGTCGGCGCCGGGGTCGTGGCGCCGCGGGTTCGTCCGAGAACCAGACGAACGGCCAAGCGACCGGCGACTCGACAGCGACCAAGTCGCGACGACCCCGTCCGTCTCGCCGCGGCCCGGACCGACTGCGCACCGTGCACGAAACATCGGCCGGGGGGTTGGTCATCGACGGTATCGACGGGCCGCGCGACGGCCAGGTCGCGGCGCTGATCGGTCGTGTCGATCGGCGCGGACGGATGCTGTGGTCACTGCCCAAGGGCCACATCGAAATGGGTGAGACCGCCGAGCAGACGGCCATGCGGGAGGTTGCCGAAGAGACTGGGATCCGCGGCAGCGTGCTGGCCGCGCTGGGACGCATCGACTACTGGTTCGTCACCGACGGCCGTCGGGTCCACAAGACCGTGCACCACTATTTAATGCGCTTCTCCGGCGGCGAACTGTCCGATGAGGACCTCGAAGTCGCCGAAGTGGCCTGGGTGCCGATGCACGAACTGCCGTCGCGGCTGGCCTACGCCGACGAACGCCGACTGGCCCAGGTAGCCCACGAGCTGATCGACAAGCTGCAGAGCGACGGTCCCGCCGCGCTTCCGCCGCTGCCACCCAGCTCGCCGCGGCGACGCCCGCAGACGCACTCGCGTACTCGGCATTCCGACAAACCGGCCACGGGCCGGAAGAACGGTCACGGGCCAGGGCCGTGACCACGCGGCGACTCTGCTGGCCCGGCTTGTTGCGTCTTGCCGCAGTGGTCGGCGTCGTGGCCGGGTTGGCGGTGCTCACCGGACCCGTCATGCCGCGCGCGGCTGCGGGCGAGCCGGGAGTGACGCCGTTTGTCCGGGTCCGCATCGATCAAGTCACTCCGGACATGGTCACCACGACCAGTCAACCCGTCGTCACCGTCAGCGGCATGGTCACCAATGTCGGCGACCGCCCCGTTCGCGACGTGATGGTCCGGCTCGAGCACGCTGCAGCGGTCACCGCGTCAGCGGGCTTGCGTACCTCTCTGGACGGCGACACGAATCAGTACCAGCCGGCCGCGGACTTCCTCACGGTGGCTCCTGAACTACGGCGCGGGCAAGAAGTCGGCTTCACTTTGTCGGCCCCGCTGCGTTCATCGACCAAGTCGTCCTTGGGGATCGACCAGCCCGGCATCTATCCGGTCTTGGTCAATGTGAACGGAACACCCGACTACGGCGCGCCTGCCCGGCTGGACAACGCACGGTTTCTGCTGCCCGTGGTCGGTGTGCCCCCTGACCAATCCGATGACTTGGACTCCGCCGTCGCGCCCGACACCTCCAAACCCGTATGGATCACCATGCTGTGGCCGCTGGCCGACCGGCCCCGGCTGTCCCCCGGCGTACCCGGCGGCACCATTCCGGTCCGGCTGGTTGACGACGACTTGGCCACGTCTTTGGCCACCGGCGGCCGGCTGGACATTCTGCTATCCGCTGCCGAAGTCGCTACGAGCCACGACGTCGACCCCGACGGCGCCGTCAGCCGCGCGCTGTGTTTGGCCGTCGACCCGGATCTGCTGGTCACCGTCAACGCGATGACCGCCGGCTACGTGGTGTCCAATTCGCCTGAGGGTCCCGCTCAACTACCGGGCACCCCGACGCACCCGGGCACGGGTCAGGCCGCCGCGACCCAATGGCTGAACCGGCTGCGCGCGCTGGCGCACCGGACCTGCGTGGCGCCGCTGCCCTATGCGCAAGCCGATCTGGACGCGTTGCAACGCGTCAACGATCCGGGCCTGAGCGCCGCGGCCACCACCAGCGTCGGCAGCATCGTCGACCGAATTCTGGACGTATCCTCCACCCGCGGCGCCACACTGCTGCCTGACGGCCCGTTGACGGGCCGCGCGGTGAACCTGCTGAGCGCCAACGACAACACGGTCGCGATTGCCGCCGCCGACTTATCCGCCCCGGATGCGCAGGGATCGTCCGAGGCCAATGTCGACACCGCACCCCGACGGTTGTCCCCGCAAGTAGTCGTCGCACCGTTCGACCCGGCCGTCGGCGCCGCGCTGGCCGCCGCGGGGCCGACCCCCGCCGCGCCTACCTACCTGGACTCCTCGCTGACGGTTCGGCTCGCCCACGATTCGCTGACCGCTCGACGCCAGGACGCATTGGGCTCCATCTTCTGGCACGCCTTACGACGCGACGACGCGCCCCGCACCCAGATCCTTGTGCCGCCGGCGACGTGGAATCTGCAGGCCACTGATGCGCAGGGCATCTTGACCGCGCTGACCACCACCATCCGTTCCGGTCTGGCGGTACCGCGCCCGTTGCCCGCGGTGATCGCCGAGGCCGCGGCTCGGAACGAGCCGCCGGAGCAGGCGGGTTCCGATACCTCCGCCCGCGGCCGGTTCAACGACGACGTCACCGCCGGCATCGCCGGTCAGGTCGGCCGGCTGTGGGGTTTGACTTCAGCGCTGAGCACTGACGAACGCACCGGGTTGACCGGCGTCCAGTACACCGCGCCGTTACGGGAGGACATGCTGCGCGCGTTGAGCCAATCCGAACCGCCGGACTCCCGCAATGGGCTCGCTCAGCAGCGCCTGACGGTGGTGGGTCGAACGATCAACGACTTGTTCGGTGCGGTCACGATCGTCAACCCGGGCGGCTCCTACACCCTGGCCACTGAGCACAGCCCCCTTCCGCTGGCGCTGCACAACGGGCTCGCTGTTCCCATCCGGGTGCGGCTGCAGGTCGACGCTCCGCCGGGCATGACCGTCACCGACGTCGGCCAGATCGAATTGCCGCCGGGATACTTACCGCTGCGGGTGCCGATCGAAGTGAACTTCACCCAGCGGGTCGCGGTCGACGTGACA
The DNA here is from genome assembly GCA_963784665.1 of uncultured Actinomycetota bacterium. Taxonomy (GTDB): domain Bacteria; phylum Actinomycetota; class Actinomycetes; order Mycobacteriales; family Mycobacteriaceae; genus Mycobacterium. The sequence continues at coordinate 420,172 of CAWASA010000002.1, read as the reverse complement.
CTGCGGACACCGGACGGCATGCGGCTGGGCGAGCCGGTGCGTTTGTCGGTGCATTCCAACGCCTACGGCAAAGTGCTGTTCGCAATCACGCTGACTGCCGCGGCGGTGCTGGTGACACTGGCCGGACGCCGGCTTTGGCACCGTTTCCGCGGCCAGCCCGATCGCGCCGACCTGGACCGTCCGGACCCGCCCGATGCCAGATCCGCCCGTAGACCCGGCGAGCCGCACGACGAGGTCGACCATCGGGTCGAACAGAAGCACCGAGTATGAACCCCGCCTACCGGCAGGTCCGACCGCAACAACACCGCTTGCCCCCGCCACCGCCGCGTCCCCGGGGCCCGGCTTCGCCGCCGACGGGTCCACTCCCCCCTGTCCCCGCGGGGATCGATCGTCGGCGACCCGAACTGTCCGACGCGGCGCTGGTATCGCGGTCGTGGGCGATGGCGTTCGCAACGCTGGTCAGCCGGCTCACTGGCTTCGCGCGGATCGTCTTGCTGGCCGCGATCCTGGGCGCCGCGTTGTCCAGTGCTTTCTCGGTGGCCAATCAGCTGCCGAACCTGGTGGCGGCGCTCGTGCTGGAGGCGACGTTCACCGCGATATTCGTGCCGGTGCTGGCCCGTGCCGAGCAGAGCGACCCCGACGGGGGCGCGGCGTTCGTACGGCGGCTTGTCACGTTGACGGCCGCGCTGCTGTTGTTCGCGACCGCGCTGTCGGTGCTGGCCGCGCCGCTGCTGGTTCGGCTGATGCTGGGCCGCACCCCGCAAGTCAACGAGCCGCTGACCACCGCCTTCGCCTACCTGCTTCTCCCCCAGGTGCTCGCCTACGGCCTCACGTCGGTGTTCATGGCGATCCTGAACACCCGCAACGTGTTCGGGCCGACGGCGTGGGCGCCGGTCGTCAACAATGTCGTCGCGCTCGCGACCTTGGCGGTGTACGCCGTCGTTCCCGGTGAGCTTTCGGTCGATCCCGTTCGGATGGGCAACACCAAGCTGCTGGTGCTGGGCATTGGAACCACGTTGGGCGTGTTCGCGCAGACCACGGTGCTGCTGGTAGCGCTGCGGCGCCAGCACGTGAGCCTGCGCCCGCTGTGGGGAATTGACCAGCGCCTCAAACGTTTCGGCACAATGGCCGCCGCCATGGTGCTCTATGTGCTGATCAGCCAGCTCGGCCTGGTCGTGGGCAACCAGATTGCCAGCACGGCGGCAGCGTCCGGCCCCGCGATTTACAACTACACCTGGCTGGTCCTCATGCTGCCGTTCGGCATGATCGGGGTCACCGTGCTGACCGTGGTGATGCCACGACTGAGCCGTAACGCCGCCGCCGACGACACCAAGGCCGTGCTCGCTGACCTGTCGCTGGCCACCCGGCTGACATTGATCACGCTGATCCCCATCGTGGCGTTCATGACCGTCGGCGGGCCGGCGATCGGTAGTGCGCTGTTCGCCTACGGTCATTTTGGGGAGGTCGACGCCGGGTACCTGGGCGCCGCGATCGCGTTGTCGGCGTTCACGCTGATCCCTTATGGGCTGGTGCTCTTGCAGCTACGCGTGTTCTACGCGCGCGAGCAGCCCTGGACGCCGATCGTGGTGATTCTCGTCATCACGGCCGTCAAGATCGCCGGCTCGGTGTTGGCGCCGCACGTCACCAATGACCCCAGGCTGGTGGCCGGTTTTCTGGGGCTGGCTAACGGCCTCGGGTTTCTGGCCGGCGCGATCATCGGTTACTACTTGTTGCGGCACACCCTGTTGCCGGCCGGTGGCCACCTGATCGGTGTCGGTGAAGTGCGGACAATCCTGGTGACGGTTACCGCGTCGATGCTGGCCGGTTTGGTGGCCCATGTGGCCGATCGGCTGCTGAGGCTGGACCAGCTAACGGCGCACGGCGGCGGTGCCGGTTCTTTGCTGCGCCTGTTAGTGCTGGCGATCATCATGTTGCCGATCATGGCCGCGGTCATGCTCCGCGCGCGGGTGCCCGAGGCGCAGGCGGCGCTGGACGCCATCAGGCGCCGCATCAGGGGCCAGACGGAAGGCCCCCGCAAACTGTCTGCGCCGGATGCATCGTCGCACCGCGGCCCGGTCACGTACCCTGAGCAGAGGAATTCGTCCCCGCCTGGGGTAAATGCGGTCCAGGAGCCGATCCGGCGCAGGCCTTTGGAGCGGGATGCCCGAGCCCGGATAGCGAAAGGACCGGAGGTGACCGACCGCCCAGTGGAAAGCGCCGCATCCAGCGCCGGATCTGGCTCAGGGTCAGGTGCCAAGCTGCCGCGACCGGTTGCCGACGATTTCCAGCCCGACATTCCGGTTCCAGCCGATCACGATCCCGAACCATCGGCGCAACGCCCGTCCGACCAGATCAACGGCGACATCGCGGCCGAATCCCACCGCGGGCCGATCCCGTTCGACGCACCCCGCGAGCGCGGTGGGGAATCAGCGACACCCTCAGACGAAGTCCACTTGGTTCCTGGCGCCCGTATCGCCGGTGGCCGGTATCGGCTGCTGGTCTTCCACGGCGGTGCACCCCCGCTGCAGTTCTGGCAGGCACTGGACACCGCGCTGGACCGGCAGGTGGCGCTGACCTTCGTCGACCCGGATGGAGCCCTGCCCGACGAAGTGCTGCAAGAGATCTTGTCCCGCACCTTGCGGCTCAGCCGGATCGACAAACCCGGTATCGCCCGGGTGCTTGATGTAGTTCACACCGGTTCTGGCGGGTTGGTGGTCGCGGAATGGATTCGGGGCGGTTCGTTGCAGGAAGTGGCCGACACGGCGCCGTCGCCCGTCGGCGCGGTTCGGGCGATGCAGTCGCTGGCCGCCGCCGCCGACGCCGCCCACCGGGCCGGTGTCGCGCTGTCGATCGACCACCCCAACCGGGTGCGCGTGAGCATCGAAGGCGATGTGGTGCTGGCGTACCCCGCGACGATGCCCGATGCCAACCCGCAGGACGACATCCGTGGCATCGGTGCCGCGCTCTATGCCCTACTGGTCAATCGGTGGCCGCTGCCGGAGTCCGGGGTGCGCAGCGGGCTAGCCGCGGCGGAGCGGGATTCCACGGGCCAGCCCGTCGAACCCATGGTTATCGACCGCGCCATCCCCTTCCAGATTTCCGCCGTCGCCGTTCGAGCGGTCCAGGAAGGCGGTGGAATACGCAGCGCATCAACGCTTTTGAACTTACTGCAACAAGCGACTGCGGTCGCCGACCGCACCGAGGTACTCGGCCCGATCGACGATGCGCCACCACCACCGACTTCCCGTGTGTCAACCGGTCAGGAGCACGCGGCCTTCGCGCGCCGACGCCGCAACGTGCTGATCGGTGTCGGCGCCGGCCTTGCCGTCATCGTGGTGGCCTTGCTGGTGCTGGCGTCGGTGGTGAGCAAGATCTTCGGCAACGTCGGCGGTGGCCTCAACAAAGACGAGCTCGGACTGAACGGGCCGAGCTCGTCGACGTCCTCGGCGGTTAGTTCGGCCGCTGCGGGCAGCGTGGTGAAACCGACTAAGGCAACGGTCTTTTCGCCCGACGGCGATGCTGACAACCCGGGCCAGGCTGGCCAGGCCATCGATGGCGACCCCTCTACCTCCTGGTCAACTGAGGTCTATACCGACGCTGTCCCGTTTCCCACTTTCAAGCAGGGCGAAGGCTTGATGTTGCAGCTGCCGAGCCCCACCGTGGTCGGCCAAGTCAACATCGACGTTTCCAGCACCGGGACCAAGGTAGAGATTCGCTCGGCATCCACGCCGACGCCGTCGAAGTTGGACGACACCACCGTGCTGGCTCCGGCCTTTGCCCTCAAGCCTGGTCATAACGTCATACCGGTCAGGGCCGGTTCGCCGACGTCGAATCTGCTGGTCTGGATTTCCACGTTGGGAACAAACAACGGCAAGAGCCAAGCCGGTTTCTCGGAGATCACGGTTCAGGCCGCATCCTGATCGCGCTCACAGACCGGCGCTGTGGTGAAGTGCCGCCCGGCACCCGATTGGTTACTGTCCGGCCGTGGGTGTCGGGGGAAATATCCAGCGGGAACGCAGTGACGCCGAGCTGTTGGCAGCCCATGTCGCCGGGGACCGTTACGCCTTCAGCGAGTTGTTCCACCGTCATCAACGGCAACTACACCGGCTTGCCCGGCTCACCACTCGCACCCCCGAGGATGCGGAAGACGCGCTGCAGGACGCGATGCTCTCGGCGCACCGCGGCGCCGGTTCGTTTCGGCATGACGCCGCGGTCGGCAGTTGGCTACACCGCATCGTGGTCAACGCCTGCCTCGACCGGCTGCGCCGCGCCAAAGCCCACCCGACCGCCCCGCTCGACGACCTCTACCCGGTAGCTGACCGGACGGCTCATGTCGAGACGGCGATGATGGTCCAGCGAGCCCTGATGCGGCTCCCCGTCGAGCAACGGGCAGCGGTGGTGGCCGTCGACATGCAGGGCTACTCGGTAGCCGACACCGCCCGGCTGCTCGGCGTAGCCGAGGGCACAGTCAAAAGCCGATGCTCCCGCGCCCGGGTTCGCCTCGCCGAGCTGCTCGGCTACCTCAACGGCAGCGCCCACGCCACACCTGACCGCGCTACCGGTCAGCGCTGACGGCCTCCGGTAGCCGCCCGACGCGCGGGCTGTCCATGGCCATTAGTCGGTGCATGACGGACACTGGGGCGGATGGGTGCAGCGGAGAACGATGCGGCGGATCACGGCCCGGAACAAGGCTCGGCCGGAGCAGACCCGACGCTCACGGTCGAGCTGCTCGCAGACCTACAGGCCGGGCTGCTGGATGACGAAGAGGCCGCCCGGGTGCGCAGACAAGTCCGCGCCGACCCGAAGGCCGAAGGGGTCCTGAGTGCTTTGAACCAGGTGCGCCGCGACGTTGCCGCAGTGGGCGCCGACCCGACGTCGGCTCCCGAGCCTCCCCCACAGGTCACCGCAAGAATCTCCGCAACGCTCAGGTCGGCGGAACCCGCATCGAGCGGGTCCGCCAGCGGCGCTGCGGCTCACTCCGTCCGGGCCCACATCCGGCCCGCCAGAATCGTCGCCGCGGTCGCCGGTTTCTGCGCTGTGCTCGCCGCGATCGGCTTCGGTACGGCAGCACTGCTTCGTGCCCCCGCGCCTACGCCGAGCACCCCGGTGACCGCCGAGCACATCACGGTCTCAACGCCGCCGATGGTGATCCCGCTATCCCAGGACGACATACTCGGCCTCCTCGGCCGCAGTCCCGATTACGGGCCGCTCAACGATCCCGCACGGCGCGCCTCCTGCCTCAGTGGCCTGGGCTATCCGGCGTCCACGCAGGTCCTGGGTGCGCGCCCGATCGAGATCAACGCCCGCCCCGGGATCGTGCTGGTGGTGCCGGGCGACACGCCGCACAACCTGGCGGTCTTTGCGGTGGCGCTGAATTGCAATGCCGCAGACACCGGGCTGTTGGCCAACACTCAGGTTCCCCGCCCTTAGTGTGGTGCCATGTGCTGTCCGACGCACCCGGGAACACCCACGCCCACGCTGGCGTTTCTAGGGATCCGGAGACGATCGTTTGAAAGGTTTGTATGACCGCCGACACTGTGCATGACGTGATCATTATTGGTTCGGGTCCTGCTGGGTACACCGCGGCCCTGTATGCGGCGCGGGCGCAGTTGGCGCCGCTGGTGTTTGAGGGGACGTCGTTTGGTGGTGCGTTGATGACGACCACGGAGGTGGAGAACTATCCGGGTTTTCGGGATGGCATCACCGGTCCGGAGTTGATGGAGCAGATGCGCGAGCAGGCGCTGCGCTTTGGGGCGGATTTGCGGATGGAAGACGTGGAGTCGGTGTCGCTGGGGGGCCCGGTGAAGTCGGTGGTGACCGCCGAGGGGCAGACGTATCGGGGGCGGGCGGTCATTTTGGCGATGGGGGCCGCGGCGCGGTATTTGGGTGTGCCCGGTGAGCAGGAGTTGCTGGGCCGGGGGGTCAGTTCGTGTGCGACCTGTGACGGGTTTTTCTTCCGCGACCAGGACATCGCGGTGATCGGTGGTGGGGATTCGGCGATGGAGGAGGCGACGTTTTTGACCCGGTTTGCGCGCAGTGTGACGCTGGTGCACCGCCGCGAGGAGTTTCGGGCGTCGCGGATCATGCTGGAGCGGGCGCGGGCCAATGAGAAGATCCGGTTTGTCACCAACCACACGGTGGTGGCGGTGGAGGGGACTGACACGGTCAGCGGGTTGCGGGTGCGCGACACGATCACCGGTGCGGAGTCCACGTTGGCGGTGACGGGGGTGTTCGTGGCGATCGGTCATGACCCGCGTTCGGGGCTGGTGGGCGATGTGCTTGACGTCGACCCCGAGGGCTATGTGTTGGTGCAGGGACCCACTACCAGCACCTCGATCGAGGGGGTGTTCGCCGCCGGGGATCTGGTGGACCGCACCTACCGGCAAGCGGTCACCGCGGCCGGCAGTGGCTGTGCTGCGGCCATCGACGCCGAACGCTGGCTCGCCGAACACCACGAGTCCAGCGCGGCCGCACAGGGCGACGCCACCGAATTTCCTGGCAGTAACGACACATTGATTGGAGCACCACAATGACCGACGCCCAAAAAGCCGGGGCCACAATAGAAGTCTCTGACGCGTCATTCTCTACGGACGTGTTGTCCAGCAATAAGCCTGTGCTGGTTGACTTCTGGGCGACGTGGTGTGGGCCTTGCAAGATGGTCGCGCCGGTTCTCGAGGAGATCGCAAGCGAACGGGCCGATCAGCTCACCATCGCCAAGCTCGACGTCGATGCCAATCCGACCACAGCACGCGACTTCCAGGTGGTGTCGATCCCCACGATGATCCTCTTCAAGGATGGCCAACCAGTGAAGCGGATCGTCGGCGCAAAGGGTAAGGCAGCGTTGCTGCGCGAGCTTTCCGACGCGGTTCCCAACCTCTCCTGACGCTGATTTAGTTCACCGCACCACGCCCCGCGTTTAGCCTGGGGTTTTCCCGAATATGACAAGCATCTGCGACAATGACCGCTAGCTGTTGCCCAGATGTGAGCCTGTTGGTTTGTCCCGGAGGGCCCTTGGTATGTCGAGTCCGCGCCGTGAAGACGGCGACGCGTTGCGCTGTGGTGATCGCAGCGCAGCTGTGACCGAGATCCGGGCTTCGCTGGCCGCGCTAGGGCTGCTGGACAGCCCCGACGAAGATCTCAGCACCGGCCGGCATGTGGCCCTCGAACTCTTCGATGCCGAGCTCGACCAGGCGGTACGTGCTTTTCAGCAGCATCGCGGACTGCTTGTGGACGGCATTGTCGGCGAGGCCACCTACCGGGCGTTGAAGGAGGCGTCGTACCGGCTTGGTGCGCGCACGTTGTATCACCAATTCGGTGCCCCGCTCTACGGTGACGACGTCGCCACACTGCAGGCACGGCTACAGGACCTCGGTTTCTACACCGACCTGGTGGACGGTTACTTCGGGTTGCAGACGCACAACGCCTTGATGTCGTATCAGCGTGAGTACGGGCTTGCCGCCGACGGCATCTGTGGCCCAGAAACGTTGCGCTCCTTGTACTTTCTGAGTTCGCGGGTCACTGGTGGCTCACCCCACGCGCTTCGCGAAGAAGAACTGGTCCGCCGATCGGGCCCGAAACTGTCGGGCAAGCGGATCATCATCGATCCGGGCCGCGGCGGCGCGGACCACGGCATGATAATGCAGGGTCCATCGGGACCGATAAGCGAATCGGATGTGTTGTGGGACTTGGCAAGCCGACTTGAAGGACGGATGACCGCGATCGGTATGGAGACCTTCCTGTCGCGCCCGGCCAACCGCAGCCCGTCGGACGCCGAACGCGCCGCGACGGCCAACAATGTCGGAGCAGACCTGATGATCAGCCTGCGCTGCGAAAGTCAGGCTAACGCTGCGGCCAACGGTGTCGCTTCCTTCCACTTCGGAAACTCGCATGGTTCCGTCTCGACAATCGGCCGCAATCTCGCCGACTTCATTCAACGAGAAGTGGTGGCCCGCACCGGTTTACGGGATTGTCGAACGCATGGCCGGACGTGGGATCTGCTGCGCCTGACTCGGATGCCGACCGTACAGGTCGACGCCGGCTACATCACCAACCCGCGCGATCGCGCAATGCTGGTGTCAACGCAGACCCGCGATGCCATCGCCGAAGGTATCCTCGCCGCCGTCAAGCGGCTTTATCTACTGGGCAAGAACGATCGGCCCACTGGCACGTTCACGTTCGCCGAATTGCTGGCTCACGAATTGTCGGTGGAAAGGACCAGCAGGCTGGGCGGTACCTAAGCGCTCTGGGTGCTCTTCAACGTATTCCCTGCCGTAGAGCCGGCTCCAACCGGCTGTTGCAGCTGAGCGTTCTCCAGCAGACGCTCCAAGGCTGCCTCGACCTCGGCCTTCCACCCGAGACCCTTGTCCAACTCAAGCCGTAGCCGAGGGAAGTACGTATGTGGCGCCACCACGACGAAACCCGCGTCCTTCAGGAAGTCCGCGTCGATGATGCAGCGATCAACTGAGCAGTCGCCGAGGGCCTCCAACACCGGCCTGACTTCGGGATCCACCAACCCCGGGTCGTGCAATTCTGAAGCCGCCGGTGTGCGGCCGAAAGCTTCCAGCGCCCGGACTCCGCGCCGGACCAACTCGTCGATTACCCGGGCGATGAGCGCATGCGGTACATCATCAGCGGCTTGCCCGGGCTCGATCCCCATCGATGTCAGCAACACCGCGTCCGCGGACACCGGCGCAGTGGGAAACCGCTGCGCCCGCGGCACCGCCCCCGGGGGCGCGTAAAGGACATACCCCAAACACGGGGGCTCGGTGTGGCTGCGCTCATCCAAGACCGCTGTCGCGACCTGGCCGCACGAGCCCCACTCCAGCATCACCATCGACAACCAGGCTTCCTTTTCGAATTCAGGGTCGGCAAGGTGATCCTGGTTACCGAGAGTGGCGGGGTCCAGCTCCCAGAACACGCAGCGACGCGCGTGCTTGGGAAGCTGCTCGAAAGCCTCGAGCCGCAGCGGCGTGATTCGAGCGGACACTAGCCTCCTGGCTCCTGTGCGTTACTGCAGCCAATTGCACCGGCAGCCCCTCCAGGATAGGAGAGTTTGTCGTCATCGGGCGAGCTTTGGCAGTCCCGCTTGTGTTGCTGCGCCACAACAATCGGGACACTGCGGTCACAGCCGGCCGATCGCCGAAATTCGTTGATATACATCCAATTTCGTCGGTTTGCAGCGCTGGCGGCGCGTTGTTTTTTGGTCCGCGAAGGCGCTGGTGTCACAGTGACGTAATTACATGGTATGACTGATCACGTGTTGGGGACGGTCATCACATCGATGATTCGTCGGAGATCCTCCACTGAGCCAAACTCCACCACAATCTTCCCCTTGCGTTTGCCGAGGCTGACTGTCACCCGCGTATCGAAGGCGTTCGACAGTCGCTCAGCAACATCTTGAAGGCCGGGCATCTGGATCGGCTTGCGCCGCTGGGGCGCCGGGGTGATCGCGCCGCCTCGGTTCGCCAAGGTGACCGCTTCCTCGGTGGCCCGTACCGACAATCCCTCCGCAACGATCCGGCTGGCCAGCTCCTCCTGCGCCTCGGGACCGGCTTCCAGGGACAACAGCGCGCGCGCATGGCCGGCAGAGAGCACACCCGCCGCCACTCGCCGTTGGACGGCGATCGGCAGTTTGAGCAAGCGGATCATGTTGGTGATCAGCGGGCGTGAGCGGCCGATGCGGGACGCCAGTTCATCGTGGGTGACACCGAACTCATCGAGCAGCTGCTGGTATGCCGCCGCCTCTTCCAACGGGTTGAGCTGAACCCGATGGATGTTCTCCAGCAAGGCGTCGCGCAGCAGATTGTCATCGCCGGTTTCACGCACGATGGCGGGGATGGTCGCCATCCCCGCCTCTTGGGCTGCCCGCCAGCGCCGCTCCCCCATCACGATCTGGTACCGAGCGCCGCTCGTCGATCCGGTCACCGCCCGCACCACGATCGGCTGCAGTAGACCGAATTCGCGAATGGAGTGCACTAGCTCGGACAGCGCCTCCTCGTCGAACACCTGCCGTGGCTGACGCGGATTGGCCTCGATGTCGGCCGGCGCAATTTCGCGATACACAGCGCCCATCGAGACGGCGTCCGTTCCAGCGCCCCCAATCAGGACATCAGCGGCCGCATCCCCCATCCGCGGGCCCAGGGTCGCCGGCTGCGAGTCGCCGTCCGCGGGACCCGTGGGGATAAGCGAAGCCAAGCCCCGGCCGAGGCCGCCCTTCTTGCGTAACGGCTGCGTCATGGTCGTCCCTTCACGGAGGTGGTTAGTCGCGCTCGGCGAGTTCGCGGCTCGCGTCGAGATAGCTCATCGCCCCGCGTGATCCGGGATCGTAATCGATGATCGTCATGCTGTAGCCGGGCGCCTCGGAGACTTTCACGCTGCGCGGAATCACCGTTCGCAACACCTTGGTTCCAAAGTACCGGCGTACCTCATCAGCGACTTGGTCGGCGAGCTTGGTTCGGCCGTCGTACATGGTGAGGATCACGGTGCTCACCTCGAGCTGGGGATTGAGGTGGGCCTTCACCATCTCGATGTTGCGCATCAGTTGTGACACACCCTCGAGTGCGTAGTACTCGCACTGGATCGGGATCATCACCTCCGGCGCGGCGACGAGCGCATTGATGGTCAGCAGTCCGAGCGACGGTGGGCAGTCGACGAAGACATAATCGAAGTCGAGGTCGTCGAGCCCGGCCAAAGCGGTGCGCAGCCGGTTTTCGCGCGCCACCATGCTCACCAATTCGATCTCGGCACCCGCCAGGTCGATGGTCGCCGGTACACAGAACAGTCGCTGGCTGTGCGGGCTGCGCCGCAACGCGTCCTTCAACGAGACTTCCCCGATGAGCACCTCGTATGACGAGGGGGTGCCCGATTGCCGGTCGGTGATGCCGAGTGCCGTGCTGGCGTTGCCCTGGGGGTCAAGGTCGATGACGAGGGTCTTGAGTCCTTGTACGGCAAGGGCGGCGGCGAGGTTGACCGCAGTGGTGGTTTTACCTACGCCGCCCTTTTGGTTCGCGACGGTGAGGATCCTGCGGTGGCGGGGCCGGCGCACGGGTTCATAGGTCGTGTGGAGGACGCGCATCGCACGTTCAGCGGCAGCGCCGATCGGGGTGTCCAGGTCGTCCGATGTTTCACGTGAAACATGCGGCCCGTCGGGCGTGGTTTCGTGCGCTGGCGGCACTGTGCCGTCCGGCGTAACGGGTACTGCAGCCGGCGGTTGCCCATGGGGAATGCTTGGCGACGGAGCGGGGGCCGGAGACCGGTCTCCTGAAGAACTCATCGGGCTCCGGCCTTCCCCATCCGTGCCGGCCGGTGGCGCGGCTGCTTTCCGCGTCGCGCTACTACTACGGTTGCGGGGGGACGCAAATAGTTCGCGCCACATGTCATCACCCTGACATCAACGGCGCCAGATGCGGCCATCACACGCCGATATCGGTGGACTTCGTCGGGGCCACGCTCCCCCTTGATCGCGAGCATCCGTCCGCCCGGCCGTAGCAACGGCATACTCCACTTCGTCAACTTGTCCAACGCTGCAACCGCCCGCGACACCGCCACATCCCTCTCGCCGAACCGGTCGCACACCCACGGTTCCTCGGCACGTCCGCGCACCACTTCGACGGCCAACCCTAGTTCGCTCACGACCTCGTTGAGAAATTCGCTCCGGCGCAGTAGCGGCTCGAGGAGCACCACCTGGAGGTCGGGGCGCGCAATGGCCAACGGTATACCGGGTAGCCCAGCCCCGCTGCCGATGTCGATGATCCGTTCGTCCCGCTCGAGGAGTTCGGCGACGGCGGCACTGTTCAGCAGATGGCGGTCCCAAATGCGGTCCACTTCGCGCGGGCCCAGGAGTCCTCGTTCCACGCCGGCATCGGCGAGCAGCTCGGCGTACCGCTGCGCGATCTCTAGCCGTGAGCCGAAGATCGCGGCGGCGGCATGAGGCGCGGTGCCCGGCTCGCCAGAGGCTGGTGTCCCGGAATCGTCCACCGTGTGCTCGGCGCGACCATGTTTCACGTGAAACATCCTCTGATTGGCAGGCGCCCTCCGGGTCGGCGGCGCTGCGGGAACTACATGGGTGTAACTAGTCCCGCTCGTCGTGCAGGACAACAACTCGGCGCGACGGCTCGACGCCTTCGCTTTCACTGTGTACGCCCGGGACCGCTGCGACGGCATCGTGGACGATCTTCCGCTCGAACGGCGTCATCGGGCGGAGTTCTTCGCGCTGCCCGGACTCCAGCACCCGCCGCGCCACCTTGTCGCCCAGCGCCGCCAGTTCCTCGCGGCGCCGGCGACGCCAACTGGCGATGTCGAGCATCAACCGGCTACGCACTCCGGTCTTCTGGTGCACCGCCAGCCGGGTGAGTTCCTGTAGAGCGTCGAGTACCTCGCCGCCGCGGCCGACCAGCTTGTTCAAGTCGTCACTGCCGTCGATGCTCACGACAGCGCGGTTGCCTTCGACGTCCAGATCGATGTCACCGTCGAAGTCCAAGAGATCCAACAACTCTTCTAGGTAGTCGCCGGCGATCTCTCCCTCGGTGACCAACCGCTCCTCCGGGTCCCCGGGTTCTTCGGCGCCGGCTTCTCCGGCTTCCGGGGCATCCTCGCCTGAAACTTCTGTGTCCAGTTCCGCATCAAACTCACGCTCGGTGGTGTCGGCGTCTGTCATGTCTTTCTCTCCCTCATGTACGGGTCCCTGCTCAAGTGGGGTCACCCCTGTCGGGGCGGCCCCGTTTAGCTGTGCCGCCGCAGTCAGCGTTTGCGTCTCTTCGGTCGCGCCCCGGGCCGCGGGGCCCGGTTGCTTGCGCTGTTGGTCCGTCCAGCCGGGTTCGGCTTCTCCCCCTGCGCCTTCGCCGTTTCAGCTTCGGCCGCTGGGCCATCGGAGACATCGGCCTCCGCCTTCGGCGACGTCGGCTCGGATCCCGACTCGATGGCCTCGTCGCCGCCCGTCGACGAACCGTTCCCACTAGGCGCTGCGGTCTTGGGGTTACGCTTCGGCTTCGCTCCCGGCGCCGGCGCGTTGGCCGCCCGGCGCTCGATTGCTTCCTGCTTTTTGGCTTCTTCCTCTTTTTCGATCATGTTGAACACGTAGTGCTGTTGACCGAAGGTCCAGATGTTGTTCGCGAACCAGTACAGGATGATCGCGAGCGGAAGGAACGGGCCCCCGACGACCACGCCGAGTGGGAACACATACAGCGCAAGTTTGTTCATCATCGCGGTCTGCGGATTGGCGGCCGCCTCCGGACTCTGCCGTGCCACCGATGCGCGACTGTTGAAGTAGGTTGCAATGCCGGCCAGGAGCATCACCGGTACGCCGACCGCGATCACGGCGGGCCGACTGAAATGTGTGAACGCGTCTAACCCGGTCCGTTGCGTCATGAAAGCGCCGATCGGTGCGCCGAACAAGTTCGCGTCCAGGAAGTGCCCAACGTCGGTCGGACTGAACACGTAGTTTCCGGTGAGACGATTCTCGATCACCGACAGGTGCGGCTGACCGAACCCTCCTGTGGTTCGGTTGAACGACCGCAATACGTGATAGAGCCCCAGGAACACGGGGATCTGCGCGAGCATCGGCAAGCAGCCGAGGATGGGATTGAAGCCGTGCTCGCGCTGTAGCTTTTGCATCTCGAGTGCCATGCGCTGGCGGTCTTTGCTGTACTTCTTTTGCAGCGCCTTGATCTGCGGTTGGAGTTCTTGCATCTGGCGCGTGGTACGGATCTGACGCACGAATGGCTTGTACAGCAGCGCTCGCAGAGTGAACACCAAGAACATCACCGACAGCGCCCACGCGAAGAAGTTCGACGGCCCAAGCAGGGAGGCGAACAGTTTGTACCAAGCCCACATGATCCACGACACCGGGTAGTAGACGACGTCGAGACTGAAGAAATCAAACAAAAGGTTCACTCTCCCCTCGCGGCGCTGGGGGGCCCCAGGCGTCGCTGGTGTCTTCCAAGTTCACGCGGCATCCAGCGTGATCCGGGATCGGATCCCATCCCCCCGGATGCCATGGTCCGCACTTGACGAGTCTGGCTACGGCCAACCAGCTTCCCCGAATCAGGCCGTATTCGGTAAGAGCATCGACCGCATATTGGCTGCACGTCGGAACGAAGCGGCATGTCGCCGGTCGCAACGGGGACACCATGTGCCGGTATAGCTGGATGAGGAAAACCAGGCCGCGCACGGCCGCATTGCCCGCAGTGCGGATTACCGCGCGCACCCGCGCCGGCGCGCTCACAGCTCAGTTCCCGCCGACTCGAAGGTACGTCGCAAACCACGTCGCAGCTGCTGCTCCAACCGTGCCGACGACGCAGTCCGGCTACTCGGCAGGACCCGGATCACCACCTGATCGGATTGATGGAGATCCCCCAAGATGCCCCGAGCGACATGCCGCAGCCGACGGGCCACCCGATGGCGGTCCACGGCCGAACCCACAGCCTTGCCGATAATCAGCCCGACGCGTGGAGCCGTGCCCTCGTCAGCATCACTCCCCCGCCGAACGTGGACGATGACATCGGGCTGCACCATGCGATTCCCGTGCTTCACCGTCGCGTCAAACTCGTTTGACCGCCTCATGCGGTTACGTGCGGGAAGCACCGCCGGAAGACCTGACGTTGCAATCAGGCAGATAACGCGCGGCGGCCCTTACGGCGCCGGTTGGAAACAATGGAACGCCCGGCACGGGTACGCATCCGCAAGCGGAAGCCATGTACGCGGGCTCGGCGCCGGTTATTCGGCTGGAAGGTCCGCTTGCCCTTGGCCACGACGCTCTCCTCGTTGTGTCTCGCTCGAAGCTTTCCCAGCCGGCCGGCCGCTCAGAGGTTTCGATTAACCTCGTCTGCGGGTTGGCCGGTTAGGTGGTCTTGCTGCTGGCCGGCGCGGTCCCCAGGCACATCCAGGTCGCAGCCGTATCGCCGACTTTCGGGCGACTGTTTGAGGGTACTGACGACGCTTCGCCGGGTCAAACCTGGCTTGCCCCAACGTAGCCGCTCAGACGATCCAAAGTATTCGCTGTTTCGGCCTGGCACCACTACCCCGATGAGCCGAACCGGGCCCAAGGGACGGTAACCAACCCGATTGGAATGCAGCAGAACGGTTGGCAGCCGCACGGAAAACTGTTAGCTTCTGCCAAGGTCGTTTTAGACTGAGACAGCGCTCGACAACGAAGCGAGGATGGTGGATCGACTAGCTGCCTAGACAACCTCCAAAGGTTTTCTTCGGCACGGAGATCGCGGGCCGTCTCCGGTAGGTTGTGGCTCGCACACGATCATCCTGTCCACACCTGTGTATAACTATGTGGACAGTTGTTTTGTCGCCAAGCGTGGTTGTACCTCGACCAGAATGTTCGAGAACCAGGGAGATGCGTCGTTGACCGATGACCCCGGTTCAGGTTTCACCACAGTGTGGAACGCGGTCGTCTCTGAGCTCAACGGTGAGTCCGCGGCAGATGACGTGGCCGCCAACCACACAACTCTCACCACCCTGACGCCTCAGCAACGGGCGTGGCTGAATCTCGTCCAGCCGCTCACGATTGTCGAGGGGTTTGCTCTGTTGTCCGTCCCGAGCAGCTTTGTTCAAAACGAGATCGAACGTCATCTGCGCGCCCCGATCACCGATGCGCTGAGCCGTCGGCTCGGACAGCAGATCCAACTCGGCGTGCGCATCGCTCCGCCCTCTGACGACGTCGACGACAGTGTGATCCCACCAGCGGCGCCCTTCCCCCAAACCGAAGACTCCACCCAGCCCGACGACATCGCTATCGACCCCGACGAGGTTTACGAAAATGGTGAACCCGCCGGCGGTGCCCAGGAGAGTTGGCCCAACTACTTCACCGAACGTCCACACATCGCCGATCCTGCCGTGGCCGGCGTAACAAGCCTCAATCGCCGCTACACCTTCGATACGTTCGTCATCGGCGCCTCCAATCGGTTCGCGCATGCCGCGGCCCTGGCGATCGCCGAAGCGCCGGCCCGCGCCTACAACCCCCTCTTCATCTGGGGCGAGTCCGGCCTCGGCAAGACCCACCTGTTGCATGCCGCCGGCAATTACGCGCAGCGACTGTTCCCTGGAATGCGAGTCAAATACGTCTCCACCGAGGAATTCACCAACGACTTCATCAACTCGCTCCGCGACGACCGCAAGGTCGCCTTCAAGCGCAGCTATCGCGACGTCGACGTGCTGCTGGTCGATGACATCCAATTCATTGAAGGCAAAGAAGGTATCCAGGAAGAGTTCTTCCACACCTTCAACACGTTGCATAACGCGAACAAGCAGATCGTCATCTCTTCTGACCGGCCGCCAAAACAGCTCGCCACCCTCGAAGACCGGCTAAGGACGCGATTCGAATGGGGCCTGATCACCGACGTGCAGCCTCCTGAACTGGAGACCCGCATCGCCATCTTGCGCAAGAAAGCACAGATGGAGCGGCTTGCGGTGCCCGATGACGTGCTCGAGCTCATTGCGAGCAGCATCGAGCGAAACATCCGCGAGCTCGAAGGGGCTCTCATCCGGGTTACCGCGTTCGCCTCTTTGAACAAGACGCCAATCGACAAGGCACTGGCGGAGATCGTGCTTCGCGACCTGATCGCCGATGCCAGCACCATGCAGATCAGTGCGGCCACCATCATGGCCGCCACCGCCGAATACTTCGACACCACCGTGGAAGAACTACGCGGGCCCGGCAAGACTCGGGCGCTGGCTCAGTCGCGGCAAATCGCGATGTACCTGTGTCGCGAGCTCACCGACTTGTCACTGCCCAAGATCGGCCAGTCCTTCGGGCGTGACCACACCACTGTCATGTACGCCCAGCGCAAGATTTTGTCCGAGATGGCCGAGCGACGTGAGGTGTTCGATCACGTCAAAGAGCTCACCACTCGTATCCGCCAGCGGTCCAAGCGCTGACTAAACACACTCGCAGCGAAATTTTCTTCAAAAAACTTCTCGCACGTCTGTCACACCAGCCCCACCGCGATGTTGTGGGCAGGTCTGTGTACAAGCCGACCACACAACGGTGCAGTAATCCGCTTTCCGTGCACAGCCGTCCGCCATCCCCATCGACCCAACACCGGATCCACAGTTGCCGATGCTGTCATCCACACCCCGGTCACTGCACTAGCTGCGCCAAGACTCAGCTGTCCCCAACATGCACAGCCCTTATTACTGTTACTGAGATCTCTCCGTTGATTCTTCTTTGAAGAACAGCGCTGGGGACGCTCGCGGCACAGACGTGGCCGAGCCACTCATCGACGCGGTTTGTCGGCCTTCACGATTAGCTTTCAAGATGGCCTCAGAAGATCTACGGTTGTTCTTCGACTGCCGTTTCGGTCGTCGTGGCGCAGCACGTGTCATCGGCGTTCGTGGCGGGGCCGCGTGCTAGCGGGGAGCTAGTCACACCGATTGGGAACGCTGGGTAGGTGAAGGGACGCTATGGACGCGGCGACGACAAGGGCTGGCCTCAGCGACTTGAAGTTTCGTTTGGTGCGGGAGTCCTTCGCCGACGCGGTGTCGTGGGTGGCGAAGAATCTGCCGACGAGACCGGCGGTGCCGGTCCTTTCTGGAGTTCTGCTGTCAGGCTCGGATGACGGCCTGACAATCTCCGGATTCGATTACGAGGTTTCCGCCGAAGCGCAGGTGCCAGCTGAAATAGCTTCTCCTGGAAGCGTTTTGGTCTCTGGGAGGCTGTTGTCAGACATCACCCGGGCGTTACCGAACAAGCCAGTCGACTTCTACGTGGATGGTAATCGGGTCGCGCTGAACTGCGGGAATGCCAGGTTTTCGTTGCCAACGATGGCCGTCGAGGATTACCCGACGTTGCCTGCGTTGCCGGAAGAGACCGGCACCCTGCCGGCGGATTTATTCACCGAGGCGATCAGTCAGGTCGCCATCGCTGCCGGCCGGGACGACACGTTGCCTATGTTGACCGGAATTAGAGTCGAGATTTCAGGTGACACGGTGGTTTTGGCCGCCACCGACAGGTTCCGTCTGGCAGTTCGCGAGCTGACTTGGTCGGCGTCGCCCGACGTCGAAGCCGCAGTGCTGGTACCGGCCAGAACGCTGGCCGAGGCCGCCAAAGCAGGCACCGACGGCTCTGACGTCCGTTTGTCGTTGGGCGCCGGCACGGGGGTCGGAAAAGACGGGCTGCTCGGTATCAGCGGTAACGGCAAACGCAGTACCACTCGACTCCTTGACGCGGAGTTTCCGAAGTTCCGTCAGCTGTTGCCGGCCGAGCACACGGCGGTCGCCACCATCAACGTGGCCGAGTTGACCGAGGCGATCAAGCTCGTTGCGTTGGTGGCCGACCGGGGCGCGCAGGTACGTATGGAATTTTCCGATGGGATGCTGCGGCTGTCCGCCGGAGCCGACGATGTAGGTCGAGCCGAGGAAGATCTTCCCGTCGATTTTGTTGGGGAACCGTTGACGATTGCGTTCAACCCGACCTATCTGACCGACGGGCTTGGATCGCTGCATTCAGAAAGGGTGTCGTTTGGTTTCACGACTCCGGGTAAGCCGGCGTTGCTGCGCCCGGCACCGGACGGCGACAGTCACCCGACGGGTACTGGTCCCTTTGCCGCCTTCCCGACGGACTATGTCTACCTGTTGATGCCAGTTCGATTGCCTGGATAGGTGTACGTCCGGCATTTAGGACTGCGTGACTTCCGGTCCTGGGCACACGCCGACCTTGAACTGCAGCCGGGTCGGACGGTGTTCGTCGGTCCCAATGGGTTTGGTAAGACGAATCTTATTGAGGCGCTGTGGTATTCGAGTACCCTAGGCTCTCATCGGGTAGCAACCGACATGCCGTTGATCCGTGTGGGTGCCACCCGCGCGGTGATTTCGACGATCGTTGTCAACGAGGGCAGGGAATGTGTGGTCGACTTGGAGATCGCGGCGGGGCGGGCGAATAAGGCGCGGTTGAATCGTTCGCCGGTGCGCAGCACGCGCGAAGTGATCGGGGTATTGCGCGCGGTGCTTTTCGCTCCGGAAGACTTGTCGTTGGTGCGCGGGGACCCGTCAGACCGTCGGCGCTACCTCGATGATTTGGCGACGGTGCGCCGGCCGGCAATTGCTGCGCTGCGCGTCGATTACGAGAAAGTTTTGCGGCAGCGCACGGCGCTGTTGAAGTCGGTTTCCGGAGTACGGAACCGGGGCGACCAAGGCGCCCTGGACACTCTCGGTGTGTGGGACAGCCGGTTAGCTGAGCACGGCGCTGAACTGATGGCCGCGCGCATCGATCTGGTGAACCAGTTGGCGCCGGAGGTGGAGAAGGCCTATCAGTTGTTGGCACCGGGATCACGCCCGGCATCGATCGTCTACCGAGCGAGCCTTGGCGCCGAGACCGCGGCAGCACCCGGAGGCAACGACCGCGAATTTCTGGAAGCCGCTTTGTTGGCCGCGCTTTCGGCACGGCGCGACGCGGAACTGGAACGCGGAATGTGTTTGGTCGGTCCTCATCGCGACGACTTGGAGCTGTGGCTCGGCGACCAACCCGCGAAAGGCTTTGCCAGTCATGGGGAGTCGTGGTCTTTTGCGGTGGCGTTGCGGTTAGCGTCGTATGAGTTGTTGAGAGCCGACGGCAGTGAACCCGTGTTGTTGCTTGACGACGTGTTCGCCGAACTCGATACCGCCCGGCGCCGTGCCCTCGCCATGGTGGCGGAATCAGCGGAGCAGGTGTTGGTCACTGCGGCGGTGGTGGAAGACATCCCGGCGGGCTGGGCAGCTAGACACGTGCCCATCGATTTGCGTGACGATGACTTTGGCCGGGTATCGGCGGTGCGATCATGACCGGCATGGACGACACAGCAGATCCCGACGGCACCGCCCCACCGAATGGGCTGACCGGCATGGACCTGGTGAGGCGAACCCTCGAGGAGGCTCGCGCTGCCGCCCGCGCGCGCGGAAAAGACGCCGGTCGCGGACGTGCGATGCCCGCTCCGCGCCGTGTTGCAGGGCAGCGGCGAAGCTGGTCGGGCCCCGGTCCTGACGTCCGTGATCCCCAACCACTGGGCAGGGTGGCGCGTGATCTGGCGAAGAAACGTGGTTGGTCTGCGCACGTCGCCGAAGGCACGGTGCTCGGTCACTGGCCGGCGGTGGTCGGCCAGCAGATTGCCGAACATGCGATCCCGACTGCGCTCAATGAGGGAGTGCTCAGCGTGACGGCCGAATCGACGGCCTGGGCCACCCAATTGCGGATGATCCAGGCGCAGCTGTTGGCCAAGATCGCCGCGGCGGTTGGCAACGGCGTGGTGACATCGCTGAAAATCACCGGTCCGGCAGCGCCCTCCTGGCGCAAAGGGCCGCGCCATATTGCCGGAAGAGGGCCTCGCGACACCTACGGATAGGACATCCGGCAGCTCGGCTGAGGCCGGCGCGCGCCGTCAATAAACCGTTAAGAAAGCGCCCCCTCAAATCCGCCAGGACGAAACGGACCCATGTCACCGCCGTCAGGACGCGCCCGGAATGAAGAAATCCTGTGCACGGCGCGGTTAGCTGGGCAGAAACGCGCCCAGAAAATCGGTGCTGACCGCCGATGACGGTAGACTGCTGAGGTGCGACCGCGGCGGTGACCGGACCGCTCGCATGAAACCCCAAGGAGAGCACTCGGACCGTGGCTGCCCAGAAGAAGAAGCCCCAAGCCGGATACGGCGCTGAACAAATCACCGTTCTCGAAGGGCTGGAAGCCGTCCGCAAACGCCCAAGCATGTACATCGGGTCCACCGGCGAGCGTGGTTTACACCACCTCATCTGGGAGGTCGTCGACAACTCGGTGGACGAGGCGATGGCCGGTTACGCCAACCAAGTCGACGTGCGGTTGCTCGATGACCGCAGTGTCGAGGTCGCCGACAACGGGCGCGGTATCCCGGTCGCGATGCACGCCACCGGCGCCCCAACCGTCGACGTGGTGATGACGCAACTCCACGCCGGCGGCAAGTTCGGTGGCGAGAACAGCGGCTACAACGTCAGTGGCGGTTTGCACGGCGTTGGTGTGTCGGTGGTGAACGCGCTCTCAACCCGGCTCGAGGTCGATATCGCCCGCGACGGATATATGTGGTCACAGTTCTACGACCACGCCGTGCCGGGAACCCTCAAACAGGGCGAGGCCACCAAGAAGACGGGAACCATCATCAGGTTCTGGGCCGATCCCGACATCTTCGAAACCACCGAGTACGACTTCGAGACGGTGGCGCGCCGCCTGCAAGAAATGGCTTTTCTCAACAAGGGTTTGACGATCAACCTCACCGACGAGCGGGTGAGCAATGAAGAGGTCGTCGACGAGGTCGTCAGCGATACCGCCGAGGCACCCAAGTCCGCCGAAGAAAAGGCAGCCGAATCGACTGCGCCGCACAAGGTCAAACGCCGCACGTTCCACTACCCCGGTGGTCTGGTCGACTTCGTCAAGCACATCAACCGCACCAAGAGCCCGATTCAGCAGAGCATCATCGACTTCGACGGAAAAGGCCCCGGTCACGAGGTCGAAATTGCGATGCAGTGGAACGGCGGATATTCCGAGTCGGTGCACACCTTCGCCAACACCATCAATACCCACGAGGGCGGTACGCACGAAGAGGGCTTCCGCAGCGCCCTGACATCGGTGGTGAACAAGTACGCCAAGGACAAGAAGCTGCTGAAAGACAAGGACCCCAACCTTACCGGCGACGACATACGAGAGGGCCTGGCAGCGGTTATTTCGATGAAGGTCAGCGAACCGCAATTCGAGGGTCAGACCAAGACCAAACTGGGCAACACCGAAGTCAAGTCGTTCGTGCAGAAGGTCTGCAATGAACAGCTCACCCACTGGTTTGAAGCGAACCCGGCGGACGCCAAAGTGGTTGTGAACAAAGCGGTGTCGTCAGCACAAGCCCGAATCGCAGCACGCAAGGCACGAGAGCTGGTGCGCCGCAAGAGCGCTACCGATCTCGGTGGGCTGCCAGGCAAGCTTGCGGACTGCCGCTCCACCGACCCGCGAAAGTCGGAACTGTATGTAGTGGAGGGCGATTCGGCCGGCGGCTCGGCCAAGAGCGGACGCGACTCCATGTTTCAGGCGATCCTTCCGTTGCGCGGCAAGATCATCAACGTCGAGAAGGCGCGGATTGACCGGGTGCTGAAGAACACCGAAGTCCAGGCGATTATCACCGCCCTGGGGACTGGGATCCACGACGAGTTCGATATCACCAAGCTGCGCTACCACAAGATCGTGTTGATGGCTGACGCCGACGTGGACGGCCAGCATATCTCCACGCTGCTGTTGACGCTGTTGTTCCGGTTCATGCGACCGCTTATCGAAAACGGGCACGTCTTCTTGGCGCAGCCGCCGCTGTACAAGTTGAAGTGGCAGCGTAGCGATCCGGAGTTCGCATATTCCGATCGCGAGCGCGACGGTCTGTTAGAAGCGGGGCTGAAGGCCGGCAAGAAGATCAATAAGGAAGACGGCATCCAGCGCTACAAGGGGCTGGGTGAAATGGACGCCAAGGAGTTGTGGGAAACCACGATGGACCCATCGGTTCGCGTGCTGCGTCAAATCACCCTCGACGACGCCGCTGCCGCCGACGAGTTGTTCTCCATCCTGATGGGCGAGGATGTCGAGGCTCGGCGAAGCTTTATCACCCGTAATGCCAAGGACGTTCGCTTCCTGGATGTCTGACGTAGTCAGACACGCCAACTCAAACGAGGATTAGATGACTGACACCACGCTGCCACCGGGTGACGACTCCGTGGACCGGATCGAGCCGGTTGACATTCAGCAGGAGATGCAGCGCAGCTACATCGATTACGCGATGAGCGTGATCGTGGGCCGCGCGCTGCCGGAAGTGCGCGACGGTCTCAAACCCGTGCACCGCCGGGTGCTGTACGCGATGTACGACTCGGGATTCCGCCCGGATCGCAGTCACGCTAAGTCGGCGCGGTCGGTGGCCGAGACGATGGGTAACTACCACCCGCACGGTGACGCATCGATCTACGACACCTTGGTGCGGATGGCGCAACCGTGGTCGCTGCGGTATCCGTTGGTTGACGGTCAAGGCAACTTCGGCTCGCCAGGGAACGACCCGCCGGCGGCGATGCGGTACACCGAGGCGCGCCTGACTCCGCTGGCGATGGAGATGTTGCGTGAAATCGACGAGGAGACAGTCGATTTCATACCGAACTACGACGGCCGGGTGCAGGAGCCGACGGTATTGCCCAGCCGGTTCCCCAACCTGCTGGCCAACGGTTCTGGCGGCATCGCGGTCGGCATGGCGACCAACATCCCGCCGCACAACCTGCGCGAGCTTGCCGACGCGGTGTTCTGGGCGCTGGACAACTACGACGCCGACGAAGAGGCGACCCTGGCCGCTGTCACGGAGCGGGTCAAAGGCCCCGACTTCCCCACCGCCGGACTGATTGTCGGCTCACAAGGCATCGCCGACGCTTATAAGACCGGCCGCGGCTCCATCCGGATGCGCGGTGTGGTCGAAGTCGAAGAATCCAGGGGACGAACAGCTTTGGTCATCACCGAGCTGCCCTATCAGGTGAACCACGACAACTTCATCACCTCGATTGCCGAGCAGGTCCGCGACGGCCGGCTCACCGGCATTGCCAACGTCGAAGACCAGGGCAGCGACCGGGTCGGTGTGCGCATCGTTGTCGAGATCAAACGCGACGCGGTGGCCAAGGTTGTGCTGAACAATCTCTACAAGCACACCCAGCTACAAACCAGCTTCGGTGCCAACATGTTGTCGATCGTCGACGGGGTGCCGCGCACGCTGCGTCTCGACCAGATGATCCGCCACTACGTCGAGCACCAACTCGACGTCATCGTCCGGCGCACCACCTACCGGCTGCGCAAGGCCAACGAACGCGCCCACATCCTGCGCGGCCTGGTCAAAGCGCTCGACGCGCTGGACGAAGTCATCGCGCTCATCCGGGCGTCGGAAACCGTCGATATCGCCCGGGCCGGGCTGATCGAGTTGCTCGACATCGACGAAATCCAGTCCCAGGCGATCCTCGACATGCAGCTGCGGCGCTTGGCGGCCCTGGAGCGTCAGCGCATCGTCGACGACCTGGCCAAGATCGAGGCCGAGATCGCCGACCTGGAAGACATCCTGGCCAAGCCCGAGCGGCAGCGTCGGATCGTGCACGACGAACTGGGCGAGATCGTCGAGAAGCACGGTGACGACCGTCGCACCCGGATCGTCGCGGCCGACGGTGAGGTTAGCGACGAGGATCTGATCGCCCGCGAGGACGTCGTCGTCACGATCACCGAAACCGGATACGCCAAGCGCACCAAAACCGATCTGTACCGCAGCCAGAAGCGCGGCGGTAAGGGTGTGCAGGGCGCCGGCCTGAAGCAAGACGACATCGTACGGCACTTTTTTGTGTGCTCGACGCACGACTGGATCCTGTTCTTCACCACGCAGGGCCGGGTCTACCGCGCTAAGGCATACGAACTGCCAGAGGCCTCGCGGACCGCTCGCGGTCAGCACGTCGCCAACCTGCTGGCCTTCCAGCCCGAGGAGCGCATCGCCCAAGTCATCCAGATCCGCGGCTACGAGGACGCCCCGTACCTGGTGCTGGCTACCCACAACGGCCTGGTCAAGAAGACCAAGCTGACCGACTTCGACTCCAACCGGTCGGGCGGAATCGTGGCGATAAACCTGCGTGATAACGACGAACTGGTCGGCGCGGTGCTGTGCTCGTCCGACGACGACCTGCTACTTGTGTCGGCCAACGGTCAGTCGATCAGATTCTCGGCGACCGACGAGGCGCTGCGACCGATGGGACGCGCCACCTCCGGCGTGCAGGGCATGCGGTTCAACACCGACGATTACCTGTTGTCCCTCAACATGGTCCGCGAAGGCACTTACCTGCTGGTGGCCACGTCCGGGGGTTACGCCAAGCGCACCGCGATCGAGGAGTATCCAGTGCAGGGCCGCGGCGGCAAGGGGGTCCTGACCGTCATGTACGACCGTCGGCGTGGCAGGCTGGTTGGCGCGTTGATCGTCGACGAGGACAGCGAGCTGTACGCAATCACCTCCGGAGGCGGGGTAATTCGCACCGCGGCGCGCCAGGTGCGCAAGGCGGGACGGCAGACCAAGGGCGTTCGTCTGATGAACCTGGGCGAAGGCGACACCCTGTTGGCGATTGCACGCAACGCCGAAGAAAGCGCGGACGAAGTCATCGCGGAAGGCGACGGTGCTGCGGAGTCGGACAGCTAGCCGGTAACGATGCGGGCGAGCAGCGGCCCGTCAGAGGAGCCGGGCAACTAGACTCAGCCCGACCAGACATAATGCGACTACCACCGCGTGGGCGGCCACGGTAGGAGATCGAAGGAGTCGGGGTGACCTCACCGAACGAGCCGGGCGCCCCCAAAAAGGGCGACGGCCTTAATGGGGATGGTTCGGTCGAGCGGGCCGGTATACACCGCGCGACGCCCGCACAGCCTGGCCGTGTTCAGGATGCCGGGGATTCGCCACCGTGGCAGCGCGGCGCCGCCCGCGCTCCGCAGGCACCGCATCGCCCGACCGAGCCACACACCGAGGCCCGGCCGCCGGGGCCACCGGGCGGTGTTGAGGCCCGGCTGAACCGCTTCATTTCCGGCACCGCCGCACCGCGGGCCGGCACACCGCCACATGTGAAGAATCCGCAGCACGACGTGGATGCGTCGCCGGCGCGCGGCGACGGCCCACCCGGTGAGGCCTACGCCAGCGAACTGCCCGATCTGTCCGGCCCGATTCCGCGAGCCCCGCACCGCAAGTCCACGCCCGACCGCAGTTCGGAGGCGTCGAGCCTGTCAGGATCGGGCCTTTCGGTGGCCCCCGAAAGCCGAGAGGGTCGCGAAACCCGCGAGAACCGTGTTCAGGTGTCGCGGCGCATACGGGGCCCGGTTCGGGCCAGCATGCAGATTCGCCGGATTGATCCGTGGAGCACGTTGAAGGTGTCCCTGCTGCTCTCGGTGGCGTTGTTCTTCGTCTGGATGATCGCCGTAGCGTTCCTCTACCTCGTGCTCGGTGGCATGGGTGTGTGGGCCAAGTTGAACAGCAACGTCGGTGACCTACTGAACAACACCAGCGGCAACAGCGGCGAACTGGTCTCCAGCGGCACGATATTTGGCGGCGCCGTCCTGATCGGCTTGGTCAATATCGTCCTGCTGACCGCGATGGCCACCATCGCCGCGTTCGTCTACAACCTGACCACCGACCTGATCGGCGGCATTGAAGTGACCCTCGCCGACCGCGACTAGCGCGGATCCTGCGTTTTTGGGGGTGGGGCAGCGATTGCGGTAATCTCGTCGCTCGGCCGTACGCGAGTACGGGCCTATAGCTCAGGCGGTTAGAGCGCTTCGCTGATAACGAAGAGGTCGGAGGTTCGAGTCCTCCTAGGCCCACAAACCATGTGCCCGTCAAGACGTTGCGTAAGACTTGCATTGCCACTGGCACTGATCGTCGTAGTGGTAGCGGTGGCGCGGTCACAACGTGGAGTCGAGGTCTGGCACGTGGCGGTGGTTGACACGCCTAGTCACGATCCGGGGCCTTAGCTCAGTTGGTAGAGCACTGCCTTTGCAAGGCAGGTGTCAGGGGTTCGATTCCCCTAGGCTCCACAAGCTATATATGCAGGGCAGCAGCTATTTTGCGGCTCGCAGCCTGGGGCTGGAATGCCCGACTACCCGAGCCGTGCCCACATTTTGCCCACAATTACGAGTTAACAGGTCGTTGATGGCGACCCCGACCGCCTCAACGTCGGACCCGTACAGGTGGCCGTAGCGGTCCAACGTCAAACCCGCGGACTCGTGCCCCAACAGGTTCTGCAGCGCCTTGACGTTGGCGCCCGCCTGGATGGCCAGGGACGCCGCGGTGTGCCTCAGCTCGTGCAACTTGAAGTCGTACACCGTGGTCTCCTCGCCGGCGGCGTCAGTCACCGTCCGGGGGAACAACTGCGCCTTGGCGACCGCACGCGACCACCACCGCCGCCGAACATTGCTTCCCCGCATGTGCCCACCCCCGGAGTCGGGGAACACCAAGGCGTCGAGATCCTTCCCCGGCGTCAGCAGGTCCGCGACGAACGCCGGCAAGCTCACCGTGCGAGCCTTCCCGTTCTTCGGCGACCCCACCTCGAACACACCGTTGACGAGCGTCACCGACCTCGCGACCCGCAACCGCAGACCCTCAATATTGACATCCCGCCAGCGCAGCTCGGCGACTTCACCGAACCGGAGCCCACAGGTGCCAAGCACGTAGACAAGCGGACGATGAGCGCCCGCGGCCGACGCCAGGACGTGCAACTGTTCCAGCGTCAAGAACCGCTGCTCCACCGCCGTCACCGAGGGCAGCTCTATGCCGTCGACGGGATTCATCGCAAGGCGATTGTCGGTGACCGCCATCGCCAGCACCTGGCGGAGCACCCCGACCGTCTTATGCACGGACGCGGGAGCCAGGTCACGACTTATGTCGGCAACAAACTCGCGGACGAACTGACGGCTGATATCCCCCAGAGCCATGTCGGCGTGCTTGGCAAGTGCCGTGTCGAGCACCACCTTGTACCGGGCTTTCGTGGACGGCTTCAGGTTGTGCTTGGAGCTGAGCCATTCCTGCGCGTAATCCCCCAGCTTCACCCGACCAGCTGCGGGAGCGACGTACACGCCTTTGCGCTTATCGACTTCGAGCTGATCCGCCCACGCCTGCGCGTCGCGCTTCGTCTTGAAGCCACGCTTGTCTGTCTGTCCGCGACCAGGAGTGCGGTAGCGGACGCGATAACGCTTCCCCTGTGCGGTGTTGTAGCTACTTATCGTCGCCATGGGTTGCTGCCTCTATCGCTGCCTGTAGTTCCTTCCGCATCTGACGACTGACCTGACCGCGCTTCTGGGCATTCGCCCCTTCACCGGCTCGTCGGTCGCGTTCCTGCGAGAAGGTCCGCTTCCACAATCTCGCCGACAAGTTGGCTAGGTCCGTCGCATCGATACCAAGGGCCTTCCGCGTCCGCTCTTCGGTTGCGCCAGAGGTCGCAGTCGCCGCCGTCATAATCCCCGAGTCTTTGAAGGCCTCGAACCCGGCGGAAAACAAGTCGGTTAGCTGCTCAGATGACATGGTTAACAAGTCGGTTACCTGTTCAGGTGACATTGATCGACGGTTGAGCAGAGTGACCACCTGCTTGTCCGATACCAACAGCGAATCGTTGATCTGGATCGGCGCTTCGGAGCGCAGTAGCTCGGGGAATGTGGCTTCGACGCAGCCTGCGTCTGTCAGCGCAAGACAAAACGCGATGAGCGTCGCCAGGTTTGGAGCGACCCGTCCGGCTTCGAAGTCCGCGACCCGTGCTTCCGACCAGTTGAGGCCACGCATCCGTGCCGCGATGCTCACCTGGTCGAGGGTCAGCCCCGCTTTTGTCCTCAGGCGGTTGGCGTTTTTCCCGATCACGGTGCGCAGCTCCCGGTTGGCTGTGTCGGGTCCGGGAACCTCAGCATCCATCGCCTCAGACTACTAGATATCCCGAGAGTTGACAGTAGCCCCATCTTCGCGTATCAAAGATCTCAGACCTCGTGAATCCCAGAAGCTTGAAGGAGCAACGCGAATGATCCCAGAGTTGGCAACACCCGCAGAGGTCGCAACAGCACTACACACGACGCCAGCAAGCCTCGCTCAGATGCGGTACCGCGGAGATGGTCCCAAGTTCGTGCGCGTCGGACGGCGGCGCGTCCTCTACAGATGGGTTGATGTCGAGCGGTACATCACCGACTCCCTGCACGTCCGCACCGACTGTTAGCTCGTCGACGCGCGCCGACGCCATGTTCGTCTGGAGAAGCGAGCAACGCCGAACTGTGCAGTAAACAACAAGATTTCACCCAGCGCCGAAGCCGGGCGAGGAGATAAGTCCGAGCCTCCTGAGAGGAAACATCACATGTCGAGAAATGCAAATAGGGGTAGACGGTTCCGCGCGAGCTGGTGGGTGGACGGTCTATATGAGGATGAGAAGGGGTATTACCGATTTGACGGCCAGATCGACGCGGAGACATTCAGTATCGCCTGGGTAGGCCTGGGACGTAATAAGGCGCCCGCCCTGCTGTTCGACCTTTACTACGGTAAATCACTCGACCTTGCAGCGCACCCCAGCGTCGTCGCCGACGCCTGGTCGTCACCCGAGTACCCCGAGAGATGCGTAGAGCCAGACATATGGGCGGGACTTTTCCGCACTGCCGGATACACCCACGATGGCCAGCCAGCTACACCACCAACCGAACCGATCACCGTTTACCGGGGCTGCACGCCAGACGGGCGAGCGGGTATCTCATGGACCTCGGATCTGGCAGTGGCCCGAAGTTTCGCCCACGATCAGCTACGCGGGCGCGCCGTGGGGTACGTGTATGCGTTCGACGCGCCACCAGATGCACTGCTGCTGGCATGCATTCACGAAACAGGCCGTCAGGAAAGCGAATACGTTATCGATAATGCTTTCTTAGAAGATGCAGTGCGGTTGGAAGAGCAATGAGCAAGATTCTCGGAGATCTCCGAGTTAGCCGGGCACCGCGCGGCCATTCTGCGGAGCCCAAACGGCGGCCAGCTGGAAGCGCAGCTCACCGAGCGCCTGCTGGTGCACATCCACGATGTGGTGGCGGGCGCCCCTCGATTGACGGACGAGCAGATCGAGCGGATCGCCTCCGTTCTGGCCGGGCGGTGAGCCTGGTGTCCCTGACCCCTGCCCAGCGCACCGAGCGCGCCCGCATCGCCGCCAACCACCGCTGGTCCCGGCTCTCGGCCACCCAGCGCCGTGCCGAAAGCGCCCCAGGATTGCGGGCCATGTTCGAGCACTTCGAGCGCCAGGTGGACCCCGACGGCGCTCTGTCCGAAAAAGAGCGTGCCAAACTCGCCGAGAACGCCCGCCAGGCCCAGCTGGCCGGGGCACGGCGCAAGGCCCTGAAGGTCATCAGGGAGCGCAAGGAACCCCCAGCAGAGAAGTCCGGCGACACCCTGGCGTCGACACTCGCCAACATCATCGCGACAGTGGAACTGTCCAGCGAAACACGCCAGCGGATCTCTGAGCTGCTGGGCGGCGGTGATGGGGTGTGACGTCCGTTTTGAGGTGCACCCCACAGATTCGGACATTCGCGTTCACAGCCTGTCAAAGCACTCTCCCCAACACAAAAAGAGTGAAAGGGAACGTTCCCAGTTCCCGCTTTGAAGGAGGAGAGGCGATGACCAGTGACGTCGTAGCCAAAAGCACGGTGATTACCCGAAGGCAGTTCATGGCCGATTACGGGTTCAGTGACAGCGCAGAACGCAGGGGCCGCACCAGCAACGAATCTTGGCCGCCGCATCTTGAGATAGGTCCGGCCGGGCGCGTGTATTACCGGCGTGAATCTGTTGAAGATTGGTTGGCCGAGCAAGAGACCAAGACGGGTGACGCACATGACGAGGGCTGATGAAAAAGTCGGCCCCCGGGACATCACCCCCGAGGGAACCAACCAGAACAACCACCGCCAAGTAGCTGCTACCAGCCATTCTAGCAACGGTGGGGGAGAAAACGCGACCGTTTCCTTCCTGCGCAAGCTGGTCAAGCTGGACGTGCCGATGTGGCTGGCCGAGGCGACCCAACCGGGCGAACCCGACCATGCCTGCGCCGAGTTCCATCGCCCCTTCGGCTGGCAGCAGAACCAGCCCGAGGCGTTGGAGCGGGTCGTCGCGGGATTCCGCTCCGGAACCGACCTCTTCCCGAACACCCCCGCGATCTGCGCCAACATGGGCGGAGCCGTCGTGGTCGTGGATGTCGATCCCCGCAACGGCGGTGACATCGACAAGGTGCGCGCCCTGCTGGCCGACCTCGGGGTGAGGATCTTCGCCGGGATGACCACGCCCTCGGACGGCAAGCACTTCTACATCGCCGGGCATCCAGACCTGCCCATTGTCCACTCGACCACCAAGAACAATAGGCTGCCGGGCTATCCCGGGGTGGACATCCAGTCGTTCGGCTCCGATGTGTTCGTGCCCGGCACCCGTCGGCCGAAGTACGGCGGGCGCGGCTACACCATCGAGTTTGATGACCTCGATACCTTGATCAGCGAGGGTGACCCCGAGGGTGCGGAGAGATTCGCCGACTGGGTGGCTGATCAGTTGGCCAGCCAGATCTGCGGCTCATCCAAGGGCAGGGAGCGCGCCGAGTTCGTGTTCGACCCCGCCCCGCAGTGGGACGGGACACTACCCGACGAGCGGCAACAGAAATACCTCGACTCCGCACTGGCCGGGGAGGCCAAAAAGGTCGCCGAGGCCAAAGAGGGCGGCCGCAACGACGCGCTGAACATCGCCGCACTGAAGCTGGGCCACTACGTCGCCGGTGCCGGGCTGGACCAGGACAAGGTGATAACGCAGCTGAAGCTGGCCGCCATCGAATGCGGTCTCGCCGACGATGACGGCGGCGAGTCGGTTCACGCCACCATCCGTTCCGGCCTGCGGGCGGGGATAAAGACCCCGAGGGCAGTACCGCAGATGACCGAGGAGGGCGACTTCTTCGGCGACAAGGGCGGGCTGCTCGCCAAGCAACTTGCCGAAGCCGTGATGCGCGGCGTCCGGTGCGGATTCAACGACATCACCAAGAAGTTCTACGTCTACGACGGTGGCGTGTGGGTGCTCAACGCTGACCACATCGAGGCCGAGATCGGCAGGCTGCTCGGCAACAGCTACCGCAAGTCGCACACAAGGGTAATGTCCTCGACCTGATCCAGTTCTCCGACACAACGCTGCGCATCACCGGTGAGCCACGCCCGGATCACATCAACACGCTCAACGCAATGGTGGACTGGAGAACCGGTGCTCTGTTGCCGCACTCCCCCGACTACCTGTCGACCGTGCAGCTGCCCGTCGAGTACGACGAGAAGGCCGAGTGTCCGGCGTTCGAGACGTTCCTGACCCAAGTGCTGCCGCCCGACTGCTACACGCCCACCGAGGACAGCCCGCAGGGATTCATCTGGGAACTGATCGGCTACACGATGTACTCCGGCAATCCGCTGCACATCGCGATCCTGCTACGCGGTATCGGGCGCAACGGAAAGGGAACCCTGATCCGGGTACTCAAGGCCCTCCTCGGCGGGAACAACACGTCGGCGGTCGGGCTGCACGACCTGACCGAGAACCGGTTCCGCACGGCCACCCTCTACGGCAAGCTGGCCAACCTCGCCGGTGACCTCGACTCGAAGTGGATCAACAACACCGCTGCGTTCAAAGCGATCACCGGCGGCGACACCGTCCAGGCCGAAGAAAAATAGGGTGCGGCGTTCGACTTCACGCCGTGGGCGCTGCCGATCTACTCGGCCAACAAACCGTTCGGGTCGGCGGACTCGTCGGAGGGCTGGCACGCCCGGTGGGTCGTGGTCTCGTTCCCGAACAACTTCCTGCACGCGGAGGACCGCAACCTGGACGCCAAGCTGCAGACCGACGCGGAGCTGCGCGGCATCATGCTGCGCGGGATCAGGGCACTGCCCGCCCTGATGGCCAGGGGGTGGCTGCCTGAGCCTGACTCGGTCACCGAGGCCAAGGAGTCGTTCATCGTCGCATCTGACGCGATCCGGGCATGGATCGACGAACAGTGCATCCTCGACCCCGATGGGTGGACCGATCGTAGGAAGTTGTATCGGGCATACCGGACACACGCGACGGCTGTCGAGAACAAACCGCTCGGTTCCCGCGAGTTCTACAACCGCCTCGAACAGATCAGCGGCATCACGAAATGCAAGAACAACGTCTGGGGGTTCAAGGGCATCACGCTTGGGGCCGCCACAGGTGGTTCTGCGTGAGGCTACGGGCAGAACGGGCAGTTTCGCCCTACTCTCTTTTATTCTCTCTACCCCCTCCCTATCCCCCTATTTTTGTTCCTCTGAACTACGGGTTGGTAGAAAATGCCCGTTGTGCCCGTTTGCAGGTCATTCCTGAAGGAGCGGGGCCGGTCATTCCTGAAGGAGCGGGGCCGGTCAAGACCACCTTGGTGGTTGTTTTGGCTGTTCGGTGGTCTTCCTGGTCCTAGCTTGGGCGCGCTGAATAGGCGTCGGGGTCAAGGCTCGGGCGGAGCCCGACCGCGCAGCGGCCGTCGGGCCTTGACGCCGGTGCCGTTCAGCGGATGCTGTTCAGGGCAGGAAGACGGATAGGGCTTGTGCTGCTTTCGGCTCGTGACTATGTGATCGTTGACGTCTTCATCGCGGGTTTCCCCGGTTGGGGCAGGCGAGGTGCTGCCGGTCATTCCTTCGCCGCGTGTGGGCGGCATGAAGCGGTTCGCAGGGACGGTCGGTCGGGGTCAATCAGAGGGGCGGCCTCGCCGGGTATCGGGGGTCATGACCTGCGCGACCCGCGCCGACCGGATACCGGTTTGTCATGCGGCGCGCGAACGGTGCCGCAGGGCACGCACCTGGCGGTCGCGCAACCCGTAGAAGACCAGCTGCAACTGTTTTCGGGCGGCGGCCACGGCCCCGATGTTGCGGTTGCCGCGACGGTGCGCGACCTTTTCACGCACGGCGCCGATGTAGCTGTTGTCCGGCAGCATCTTCACCGATTCGATCGCCGCCCACCGCACCGAGCGCGAGCCCTGTTTGGTGATCCGGCCGCGGTGCACAGTTGTGTCGGATTCATGGTGTCGGGGTGTGAGTCCCGCCCACGACGCCAGTTGGCTGGGCCCGGCGAATCGGTGCACGTCACCGATCTCGGCGACGAACACCGCAGCCAGCACCGCGCCGATGCCGGGGATCTGCTGGATGGCGGTGTACCCGGGGTCTTTTGCCAGCTGGCCACGGGCCAGTTTGGCGAACAGGTTGATCTCGAAATCCAACGACTCGATGAGCCGGCGCAGCGAGGCCACTCGCGCCTTGTACGGCGCGGGCAGCTCAACCCTATCCAGCAGCAGGGTGCCTTCCGCACCGAACAGATCAGTCATCGGCACCCAGACCCCGCGCTTAGCGAGCACGGCATGTACTTCGGCCTTGCAGCCGGACCTAATCGCGACGAGTTTGGCCCTGTGGCGCACTAACTCCCGCAGTTCGCGAGTCGCCGGCGGTGCGATCCACGCGTGCGGCAGCCGACCCATCCGCAGCAGGTCTGCCAGATCCGCAGCGTCACGCTGATCTTCTCCGAACTAAATCGATCTTGATTGCTGAGTTTGTGTTCTGTTGTATCAGAACTGATTTCGGTCGTCTGCCGAGTCGGTGGTGGTGCGGCTGGCGGTGTCGGTGAAGCTGGGGATGCCGAGTTGGACCGCGTGGGTGCGGCGGGCGGTGATCTGGTTCATTTGGGCGAGTTTGGCGTGTGCGCCGGCGAGGCTGACCTTGAGGCCTTCGGCCTCGCCGTACCAGCGGTGGGATTCGGCTTCGGCGATGCGGGCGATGAGGTTGTCGCGGATCTTTTCGAGGCGCGGCCGGGCGGCGGGGTCGGGTCGCAGCAGCGGGCAGCGCAGACAGCTGTGTTCATGGATGCAGGGGGTGTCGTAGGAGCGGCCGCAGTCGCCGACGGCGACCTTGCGGTGTTCGAAGTGGCCGACGAACTCGGCCCATTCCTCGTCGGTCGGGGTGCGGTATTCCTCGGTGGGACGCAGTGCGCGGCGGCGGGCGATGTATGCGCGGTGGCCGCTGATCACTTCCTCGGGGTAGACGGCCTTGTATCCCATGGTGGTGTTGATGTCGCGGTGGCCGGCGACGAGTTGGGCGATGTGTGGTGGCATGCCGTGCACGATCGCTTCGGTGATGAACAACCTACGGAAGTCGTGGAAGGTGTAGCGCATGGCGCGCCCGGCGGCGTCCTTGACGCCGATCGCAGTCAGCGCGTGGTCGAGGTATTTGCGCAGCGCCCGCTCGGACACCGGGCGGTTTTCCAGCCGTCGGCGCCATTGGAACAGCAGCGGCAGGGGTGGGTTATAGACGCGTTCGTTCTTATCGTAGGAAACCACCAGCGGCACGTCGGGGTGGTCGCCGCGGATGCGGGCGACGATGGTGGATAACGCGTCCGCCAGTTCCGGTGAGATCACCAGCAGCCTCTCGGCGTCGGTCTTCGACGGGGTGATTTGCAGCAGCGGGATCAGCTCCCCGGTAGTCGGCAGTCGGTACTGGATAAGGCTGTGGTGTGACAGTTCGGTCAGTTCCTCGATTCGAATCCCGGTGTGGCGCAGTACTTCTACCACGGCCCAGGTCCAGAACCCGCGGTGTTCTTCGAAGCTGAGGTCGCGGCGCCGGCCGTTGTCGGGATCCTCGGCCCACAGGCGCCCGGTCGTCTCGGTCTTCATCACCGCACGGCGCAAGGTCACCCCGGTGGAGGTGAACGGTTCACCGGGCCGGGCCTGCTCGGCGGCGGCGAGCAGCCCGGCGGTACGGGTACGTTCGGCCGCCACCCAGGAGACCAGCGCCGGCAGCACCGGAAGCCGTTCGCGGGTGCGCGCGTCCATGCGGGACTTGCGGTGTGAGCGGTCCTTCTTGTGCGAGGCGTCGCTGGCGCTGACCGGGCAGCGCACCGCCCAGGGCCCCCATCGGGCCGGGTCGTCGTCGGCCCACTCGGCGATGTCGAGGTAGAAGGCTCGGACGGCGGTGAGCACGCTGCGCCCGTCCAATCGCGGCGAGGTCATCGTGACCTGTTCCCGGTCGGGTGTGGTTGTGGTGCGGGTACAGAACATCACCCGTTGCTTCCACGCCGCGGCGACATCGCGGGACAGTTGAAGCGAGTCGATACCGGGGTGGTGGGCCTCGAGATCGGCCCAGAACAGTTTGCCCAGCAGGTAGGCGTGGCGTTGCAGCGAGGAGAAGTCCATCGACGGTTGCCGTTCCCGTAGGTAGTCCACGAGCACGTCGCGCACGGGCCGACACACGATCCGGTAGCGGTCGATCAGCGCCTCGCAGCTGGGCTGTCCACGGCCGGAGAACATCTCGATCGCGGCGGGTGCATCGGGACCGAGGTCGCCATGCGCGCGCAGCAGTTGATAGAACAGCGGGCTGTTGAGATGTCTGGCGGTCGTAGGCCGGGTGCGGGCGACGGTAGCGAGCAGCTCGACGCAGTCGCCGACCCGCACCTGCTCGACTGGGCCGCCCTTGGCCGCCATGATGATCGCAACATTGGTCAGTGCCTGCTGCTGGCTCTGCAATCCGACCCGGCCGCTGCGACACAACGCGGTGAGCGCGGTGAATGCACCCGAGGGATCACGCGTGCGGGCCATCTCGACGGCAAGGTTGTGCCGCGCCGGCGCGGACCGCAGCAGCCAGTCCAGGCTGGGTCGGATCACATCGGCGCAGATCAGCACCAGCAGCCCGGGGCTCAGGTGCGGCGGCGGCTTCGCCGGGTCGGTGCCGACCAGCCGGCGCCAGTCCGGTTGATCCTCCGCGCCGCTGGCCCGCCACCGCTGCTGCCAGCTCTCGCCCGACCGTGCCCGCAGCCAGCCCAGCACGGCCAGCACCCCAAGCCGCCGGGTCTGCTGGCTGAGCCGGTTGTCCAACGCGAACGGCGCGGACAGCACCCGGGCGAGCACCTCGGAGCGGGTCGCCTCGGTCGCTGGCCACGTCGACGCGACCGGTCGCGGCGGAAACGACGCCGCCAGTTGCGCCCCGGTCGGGTTGGCCGATCCG
This sequence comes from uncultured Actinomycetota bacterium, assembly GCA_963784665.1. Taxonomy (GTDB): domain Bacteria; phylum Actinomycetota; class Actinomycetes; order Mycobacteriales; family Mycobacteriaceae; genus Mycobacterium. The sequence continues at coordinate 383,649 of CAWASA010000002.1, read as the reverse complement.
GTCACCGCGGGCGCGGTATCGGCAGCTCGCGTCGACAGCACCTGCGAGTCGGCGGTCACGACCGGTCCTCGCCGAAGAGGATCGCCAGGCTCTCCGCGCGATAGCCCGCCACCGGCGGCGCGGCCGGGTCGCGGTCGCGTTGGCGGGCATGGAAGGCCAGCAGACCGGCGATCACGTCCTCGGTGACCGGGTTCAAGTAGCGCTGCGTGGTGGACAGATGAGCGTGACCCATCACCCACTGCACATCGGTCAGCGGCATCTGCGGGTCGCGAGCCATCCGATACGCCGCGGTATGCCGAAGATCGTGCAACGACCAGTTCGACCCCAACGCGGCGTTGGCGCGGGTAAACATCGCCCGGGCCGCGTCATAGCGCAGCGCCCGAAACGGGCGCCGCAACGTCCACCACAACGGCTCGTCCCGCCCGGCCGGCACCAGACCGGCCAGCTGCGCCTGATACAGCCGTAACCACACGAACGCGTCCGGTGCCGCCGGCAACGGCTGCAACGCGCGAGTTCCCTTGCGGATCACCGTGATCAGCTGCTGTCCAGGGTCGGCATCGGCGACCGTGGCGCCCAACAATTCCGAGGCCCGCGCCCCGGTCGAGACCCACAACGCGACCAGTGCCCGGTCACGGTGCGAACCCAGCTGCGCAAACAGCTGGTCGAACCTCTCGTCCGGGATGCACCGCGGCGCACGGGTCACCAGCTTCGGCCGGTACCGGCCACTGCGTTGCCCGGTGAAGGGCTCCATCGGGTTGTGGTGGGCATACGCGCGCCCGCCGCTGCGATGCCGAGACAGCGGGAACGGGTTGACCATCGGCCCGGTGCCCGCCTCCAGATGAAAGTCGTAGAACCCACGCAACACGGTCTCGCAATGCGCCACCGTCGCGGCCTCGTAGTGCTCACCCCGACCCGCCTTGCCGGTCACCGCGTTCACCCCCGGCGCCGGACGCGACCGACCCGATCGCGCGGGGTCATCGTCGGGGTGGCGCCAATGCGGCCGGGTCGGCTTTACCGCCACCTGCAGCCAGCGGCAGAAATCACGAGCCTCGACCCGAGTCGCCTGGTCCCAACCCACTCCGATCGCCCACAAGAACCGGAACCAGCGCAACAGATCCATCCCGTAGGACCGCTGCGTTGTCGCAGGCCGCCCACACGCCGCCAACTCGGCGAAGAACCCAGCGACCGGCACGACCACCGCGCCGTCACCATCAACAAGCCGATACGGCTCGAACAGCTCTCCGGTCGCCACCAGCGAACCCCGCCGCGGCACCACCAGCCCGGACAACTCCCGCGGCACATCCGCATCGCTGCTCACGAGCTGCGAACCTAGCCAGCCACGCCCGGCATCGCACGCACCCCCGCCGAGACAAGGCCGATAGTTCGGTCAACAGGTCGTTTTTGACCCGCCGATACGAGAACGCCTTCACCCCCAGCGGGTGCGCCAGATGCACGCTCGCACCCAGCTCGGCCAGCGTATCGGCCGCCCAGTACCAGCCGTACGTTGCTTCCAGAACCACCTCGGGACACTCCCCGGCCCGAGACATCACATCGGCCAACCGATCGTCGGTGTTGACGATACGCACCGTTTCCAGATGCTCGCCTGATTCGGTCATCCGCACCAACACCGACCGACGGCGATGCAGGTCCATACCAACAAACTGCCGACCCAAATACAATTCACCCACAGGGGCCTCCTTCGTCGTACAAACGTGAGCACCCCGAGCATGCGCGCTCGGAACGGACACGAGGAGCGGAGGCCCCGCTCCTTCATCGCATCAGAGGGTTTTGTCACGGGCAGATTCACCCCCCGCCAAACGCGCGCGCACCTGGCTGGCAACATGGCAGCGCCGGGGCGGGCCGGATGTGCCGTCGGGGAGGCCCCAAACTGCCCGTCGTTCTGCCCGTACTTGCCCGTACCCAAGACCTCAACAAAACCCGACAGTTAAGGAGAATCACCCAGCATGACCAACAACCCGCTTATCTGTGAAGGACGTTCCGAATACTTCCTCATCGAGGAGTGGCAGACCTTCGGCTTCACGCCGCTGACCGACTGGGTCTGCGTCTTCACGGTGGGGACGTAAATTGCTGTTGCTTATTGGAGTCCGATACTACGTGCGGTAGTAGCAGGTTTGCCGTCCGATTTAGACAAAACCCAAATAACCCCAGGTCAGCGCCTCCCTAGGTGTCCGATCCCAGGTCTTCGGGGCAAGACCGGGGCGAGGCATCTTGGTTTTACTCCTGACCGACGTCACTGGCAGCCTCGTACTGCCCCCTAGCGTCCACGCTGAGGCACTTTTGGCTGACGGTGGATAGCCCCCCCCGTTGCCCGGCACGGGATAATGGCCTCCTGTGACCCAGTCCATCTACGACGACCTGCCGCCGGTGACTGACCAGCCAAACGACTCGGGCGGTTCCTCATGCCACATACTCGCGGTTTGGCGGATGCGTTCGGCGTTTTCGCGGGCGGCCCGCGCGGCCGGCGAGGACGCTAGGTAATCCATCGCCATCTGCGTGGACGCCTCGGTGCTGGGGTGATGAGTGGGCCGTAGGTAGCGCAGCGTGACGAACATCAGCTGCCACGGTCCCGGCACCCGGTATTGCCGCGCGGCTCGCAGCCAGTCCCTCCACCGCGGTTTGGCGTCAGTGGTCGGGTCGTGGGCCATCAGGAACCGCACCCCCGCTAGCCACCAGAACAAAAACTGCGGCCCGGTGTACAGCATCGACAGCACCCGCAGCGGATAACTTCCGCAGACATTCTGATACACGTCGAAGACCAGTGAGCGGTGCTCGATCTCCTCGGCCCCATGCCAGCGCAGTAGGTCGAGCATGACCGGGTCGGTGCCCGCATAGTCTAAGCCGCGGTTCTGGATCACCCATTGGCCCAACACGGCGGTGAAGTGCTCGAGTGCGGCCATATCGGCCAGGCGTCGGTACAGCAACCACCGCTGCAACATTTTCGGCAAGCCGGGCATCTGATCAATCAGCAAACACAGAAAGGTCTCCAACCGGTCGGTGTAGGGCTTCGTGTCGATGCCCTGCTCGGCCAAATGCTGCAACACCATCTGGTGTGTCCATGCGTGCCACGCCTCCTGTTGCACAAACGGTTTGATGGCCGCCTTCAGCTCGGGATCGTCAACCATTGGCGCAGCCTCGTTGACGGCCTTGATGAAATGCCGCTCCCCCGCCGGGAGCAGCAGATGGAACACATTCAACATGTGCGTGGAAAACGGATCATCGGGCACCCAATGCAGCGGGGTGTCCGACCAGTCGAAGCGGACCTTGCGGCGATGTGTCGGATAGCCGTCGTGAACTGCAACTTCAGTCATCGCCCAACCCTTTTCCCGAGTGTGTCCGTTGACCACACCTGTCAAAATCGCCCACCCCGGCGCCAGAAACCTACTGCTGAGTAAGTTACTGGTCAGGAACCTACGTCTCCTACCGCCGACCCGCTCTATAGGTTCAGCCCCGGTAATCGGACTCCAGCACCAGGTCTCGGAACAAGCTCTGATACTCGAGGTGCGCCTTATGTTCGATGGTATTCCACAGCTTGCCCTGCTGCCGGCGCATGTACTCGCGGTACTTCGGTGCGCCCGGCACTTTGATATTGTCGGCGACCACGATCGAGCCCGGATGCAACCAGCCTCGGTCGAGGATGCTCAGCAGGTCGGTGAGGTAGGCGCTCTTGTCGTGGTCGATGAACACGAAATCGACGGCGCCAGCAGTAAATCCGTGTTTGTTGGCCAGCGCGTCCAGTGTGCGGCCGCCGTCGCCGATGGTGCCGACTACGCAGGTCACCCGATCGGCGACGCCGGCATGGGCCCAGATTTGTCGGGCGTTGACGGCATTGGCTTCGGCAAGTTCGACGGAGTACACCTTGGCGGCCGGTGCGGCCCGGGCGATCCGCAATGCGCTGTAACCACAGTAGGTGCCCAACTCCAGCGCCAGCGCCGGACCGGCGCGCCGCACCGCTGCGTCGAGCAGGGCCCCTTTCTCGTCACCCACATTGATCAGGATGGACTTCTCGTAGGCGAACTGGTCGATGGTGGCCAGCACGTCATCGACATCCCCCGCTCGGGCGTACTCCAGCACGTACTCGACGGCCGCCGCTTCGCGTCCGTCGCCGATCTGACCCGTCCTGGTGATATTGCGCAACCCGGCCGCCATCCGCCACACCGACCACCGCAACAGCGGCATGCGCTGCTGACGAATCATCACTACGCCCCTTGCGGAGTGCGGGTGGAACCTGTTGACGGTCTGTGACCCTACAGGGGTCCGGCGACCTAAGGGAGATATTGTCAAAACCTGTGGATGGGGGTATTTCAGGCGACCTCCGTTTCGTGTGATTCGTCGGGTTCTGCTGGTGCGATGTCGATGGGCCGTTCGAGGAGTTTCCCTTTGTGGAAGACGGCGCCGTTGCGGACGAGGGCGACCAGGTGTGGTGCGTTGACCGCGCGCCAGCGGGTCTGTGCAGCCTCGATCAGCTTGTAGGCCATCGCCAGGCCGGCTGCGCGGGATCCGGGTCCTTTGGTGACCTTCGTTCTCAAACGTACTGTGGCGAAAGTGCTTTCGGGTTAGTCGTTCTCAGGTGGATCCAGTGCTCGGCGGGGTATCGATAGAATTCGAGTAGCACGTCGGTGTCGGCGACGATCTTGGCCACCGCCTTCGGGTACTTGGCGCCGTAGTCGATCTCGAACGCCTTGATCGCGACCTGGGCAATGTCGATGTCTTCGGCGTTGTAGATCTCTTTGAGCGCCGCGAGCGCACCGGGATGCGCCGACTTCGGCAGCGCGGCAAGAACATTGGCCTGCTTGTGCCACCAGCAGCGCTGCTCGCGGGTGCCGGGGAACACCTCCCGCACGGCCTTCCAGAACCCCAACGCGCCGTCGCCGACCGCGAGCACCGGCGCCCGCATGCCGCAGCGGCGGCAATCACGCAGCAGATCGGTCCAGGATTCGGTGGATTCCCGGAAGCCATCGGTGAGCGCGACGAGCTCTTTGCGGCCGTCGGCACGGACCCCGATCATCACCAGCAAGCACAACTTCTCCAGGTCCAGACGCACCTTGTCTGAGGACAGCTCCACGTTGGTCAGCCCCAAGGCCTTCAGCCCAGCCTCAACACCTCCGGCATTTTGGCCGATGTAGTCAGGCATCGTGATATTGGCCGGAGTTTCGTCGATCGATACCGGTACGGGACAGGGCTTCGACCTGGCCTGTTCGGCAGGCGAGGGTATCCGGTGGATCGGATCGGCCAAGAGAATCACTAGTCCCACGACCAGCCCAACGCCGAGGATGGCGGCGGGCCAGGCGAGAGCCGACCTGCTTGCGGTAGGACTTGCCGTAAGGCGACTGTCAGACGACGAAGGCACGGTTTGCGAGTCCTCGGGCGCTGAAGGAAGTGCGGATTTGCGGCAATTCGCGGCAGTCTCGGGTGACTTGTGGTTCACCGAGCACGTGCCATGCCGATAGACCACCGAACGACCATATTGAGCCTCGTAAACAGCGCCGGACGCGGTCAACTCGGCCATCCGCTGAGCCTCCTCAGCCGCTCGCTGAGCGCTCCCCTCTCGCGCTAGCAGAAACCACGCGAGCAAGCCAGCGATGTACACCACCTCGAAGCACCAGCCGACTACAAATCGCGCGGTCGACGGATTTTCTGCGCCGCATCGGACGGCAATGAAGGTGCCCAGAAGGTACGGCCACGCGGCAACGAAGAAGATCAACACACCGCCACACGCGTTTGACCCACACCAATGTCACCGGCCGGTCACCAGCTGGCAAATCGCGCACCCAGGTGGGACGCCGATCATGCAACCGGGCAACCGCCCCACACACCGCGCACCAGCTGGTCGTTGCGGTCGTCTCGATGGCGTACTCCAGTTCACCGTCACGCTCGGAAACCGCCAGCACGGCCATGCCTTCCAGAGACCAAGCATCACCGTGGCACTACTGTTGTCTTTCACCTGGGGCCCTTCCTGTTCGTGTTCCGTCACACCACGAATCATGAGGCCCCAGGCCCATTCCCAGGGTCAGGCAGACAGCCGTGTCACCCGAGCACTACCACGCTTCATTACGAAGAGCCTCTTTGACACTTGAGGTATCGATGCAGGTGCTCTGTGCGCCACGCTATGCTGGCACCGTGAATGCGCGCTCGAACAATAACAAAAACGACGAGCAGTCAGCTGCGCCCACACTGTATATCTTCCCGCATGCAGGCGGAACCGCGACATTTTACGTCCCATTTTCCCGGGAGTTTTCCACTGACGTAAAGCGGATCGCTGTTCAGTATCCCGGACAGAGAGATGGGTATGGCCTCCCGCCGCTCGTAAGTATTCCCGCCCTCGCCGACGAGATTTTTGCGATGATGAAGCCGTCGACTCGGACCTGCGATCCGGTCGCCTTCTTTGGTCACAGCATGGGCGGACCGTTGGCTTTCGAAGTCGCGTTGAGATTCCAATCGGCAGGACACCACCTCGTCGCCCTCTTTCTGTCGGCCTGTTCAGCCCCAGGTCATATCAGATACCGACAACTCCAGAACTTTTCAGATAACGACATGTTGGACTTGGTCTCCCGAATGACGGGCACGAATCCGGATTTCTTGGCGGACGAAGAATTTCGCGTTGGGCTGCTACCCACATTAAGAGCCGCCCGCGCCATTGCCGGTTATAACTGCCCGCCAGAGACCACGGTGTCGTGCCCAATCTACGCCTTCATCGGAGATAAGGATTGGATTGCGACCCAAGAAGACATGGCGCCGTGGCGCGATCGAACGACGGGAGAGTTCGCGATCCGCGTATTTCCTGGCGATCATTTCTACCTCAACAACAATTTGCCAGAGCTTGTAAGAGACATAGAAGACAAAACGCTCGAGCTGTGCGCCCGACCTTAGCTACGCGCCAGATCCTGCCGACCGAAAGATCGGTGCTTGCCGCACAGCTAGCCCATTGCCCCAAGCTCGCCGCACGTCGACTCGAGGCCGGCCCGGATGGACCTGGGCACTCGCGGGGACCGAGCAGCGGACTGGTCTGCTAGCCCGGCCCATCAGCACCAACCTGCTCCGGTCCCCGGGCGTGTGAGCTCGTCACAACGGGACGCTGGTCCAAAACGGGCCGCCTCCCAGAACAAGGACTCAAACCTAACTCGTCGAACACCGGTCACTTAAGCATTAGAAGTCACACCAACCACACCAGGCAGCACGGTACGGACGACCAACCCCGCCCGAGTACTGGCAATGACTTCGGCGAACTCACTGAGAAACATGTGGATTTCCGAATATTGCCCGCGCCCGTCCCAAGAGATGCTTACCCTACATGCGACAAATCGTGTACGGGAAGCGAGGGCGATCGGGCGCCACGCAGACGTGCAGACGGATTCAAGAGGCTGGACGTGGCCGTGTGAAGCCGAACATTAGCGAAGAAGCCGACCTTCGCCACTGGATAGTCGACTACTTGGTGACGAATATCGGTCGTACACCGGACGAAGTCGACCCCGATCTGTCACTCGCCGACCTCGGCGTGAGCTCCCGTGACGCGGTCGTGCTGTCCGGGGAATTGACGGAGTTGTTGGGAAAGAGCGTATCCCCGATCGACTTCTGGGAGCACCCGACCATAAGTGCCCTGGCCGCATACCTCACCGCGCCCGAGCCCGACCCCGAATCGGAAACGGCGCTCAAGCGCCCAGTTCGAAGTTCGCTCGAGGAGCCGATCGCCGTCATCGGAATGGGGTGTCGCTTCCCAGCGGGGATATCCGGTCCAGAAGCGTTGTGGCAGTTCCTCTGTGACCGCCGTTCCTCGATCGAGCAGGTCCCCAACGAACGGTGGGAGCCCTTCGACGACGGCTCGCCCGAAGTAAAGGCACTGCTCGCCCGCACCACGCGTTGGGGCTCATTCCTGCACGACATCGACGCCTTCGACGCGGATTTCTTCGAGATCTCCCCCAGCGAAGCGGAGAAGATGGACCCGCAGCAGCGCCTGCTGCTGGAAGTGGCCTGGGAAGCGTTGGAGTACGCGGGAATTCCCCCCAACTCGCTGCGCCGTTCGCAGACGGGAGTATTCGCCGGGTCATGCCTGAGCGAATACGGCGCCATGGCTTCCACCGATCTCTCGCAGGTCGACGGTTGGAGCAATAGTGGTGGCGCGATGAGCATCATCGCGAACCGCCTGTCGTATTTCCTCGACCTGCGCGGCCCCTCCATAGCGGTTGACACCGCATGCTCGTCGTCGTTGGTGGCGGTCCACCTGGCCTGCCAGAGCCTTCGGACCCTGGACTCCCACTTGGCAATCGCAGCCGGTGTGAATTTGTTGTTGTCCCCGGCCGTATTTCGCGGTTTCGACCAAGTGGGCGCCTTGTCGCCGACCGGTAAGTGCCGCGCATTCGATGCGGCGGCCGACGGGTTTGTGCGCGGTGAGGGCGCCGGGGTGGTGGTGCTCAAGCGGTTGACCGATGCGCAGCGCGACGGGGATCGGGTGCTGGCGGTTATCTGCGGCTCAGCGGTCAACCAGGACGGCCGCTCCAACGGGCTGATGGCCCCCAACCCGGCGGCCCAAATGGCGGTGCTGCGCGCCGCGTACTCCAACGCCGGGATGCAGCCGAGCCAGGTCGACTACGTCGAAGCTCACGGGACCGGAACACTGTTGGGCGATCCAATCGAAGCGCGCGCCCTGGGCACGGTGCTGGGTCGCGGACGTCCCGAGGATTCTCCCCTGCTCATCGGCGCCATCAAGACCAACCTCGGTCACACCGAGGCGGCGGCTGGGATCGCTGGCTTCATCAAGGCGGTGCTGGCGGTGCAGCGTGGGCAGATTCCGCCGAATCAGCGGTTCGAAAGCCCGAACCCGCACATTCCGTTTGCCGACTTGCGGATGAAAGTCGTTGATAACCAGACTGAATGGCCAGCCACGGGGCATCCGCGGCGGGCCGGTGTGTCGTCATTCGGATTCGGCGGGACGAACGCACACGTCGTGATCGAGCAGGGCCAGGATGTGTCGCCGAGGCCTGAGCGGGACGTGGATCGGGCAGTGTCGACGCTCGTGGTGGCGGGTAAGACGCCGCAGCGGGTGGCCGCGACAGCGGGCGTGCTGGCCGATTGGATGGAGGGACCCGGCGCCGAGGTGGCCCTAGCTGATGTGGCCCACACCGTGAACCACCACCGGTCGCGGCAAGCCAAGTTCGGCACAGTAGTCGCCCGTGACCGCGTCCAGGCGGTAGCCGGATTGCGGGCAATCGCCGCCAGCCAGCACGCGCCCGGTGTGGTAGGCCCGCAGGTCGGCTCGACTGGGCCGGGCACTGTGTTCGTCTACTCCGGGCGCGGTTCCCAGTGGGCCGGCATGGGCCGCCAATTGCTGACCGACGAACCGGCTTTCGCGGCTGCAGTCGCCGAGCTGGAACCGGTGTTCGTCGAGCAGGCCGGCTTCTCGCTGCACGACGTGCTCGCCAACGGCAAGGAACTGGTCGATATCGAGCAGATCCAGCTGGGCTTGATCGGCGTGCAGCTGGCGCTGACCGGATTATGGCGTTCCTACGGGGTGCAACCCGACCTGGTGATCGGCCACTCGATGGGTGAGGTGGCCGCCGCCGTCGTTGCCGGGGCGCTCACCCCCGCCGAGGGGCTGCGGGTGACCGCCACCCGGTCTCGGCTGATGGCACCGTTGTCCGGACAGGGCGGCATGGCCCTGCTCGAGCTCGACGCGGCCGCGACCGAGGCGTTGATCGCCGACTACCCGCAGGTGACGTTGGGGATTTACAACTCGCCACGCCAGACCGTGATCGCCGGACCCACCAAGCAGATCGATGAGTTGATCACCCGCGTCCGCGCAAAGGCCCGTTTCGCCAGCAGGGTCAATATCGAAGTGGCCCCACACAATCCGGCCATGGATGCGCTGCAGCCCCAGATGCGTTCGGAGTTGGCCGATCTGGCTCCACGGACCCCGACCGTCCCGATCATCTCCACCACTTACAAAGACCTTCGCACCGACCCCGTCTTCGATGCCGAACACTGGGCCATCAACATGCGCAACCCAGTACATTTCCAGCAGGCCATCACAACCGCCGGAACCGACCACCACACCTTCATCGAGATAAGCGCACACCCGCTGCTAACCCAGGCCATCACCGACACCCTGCACAGCGCACAGCACGGAACCCGATACACAAGCATCGGGACCCTGCAACGCGACACCGATGACACCATCACCTTCCACACCAACCTCACCAACGCCCACACCACCCACCCACCACAGACCCCCCATCCCCCCGAACCGCACCCCCTCATCCCCACCACCCCGTGGCAACACACCCACCACTGGATCACCAACAATCGCGCGGCCAACTCTGTTGGATCGGCACCCAAGGCGGGCACACTGCTCGGCCAACACACCACGGTCACCGCGGTCTCAGCGAGTTCGCCCTTCCACCTCTGGCAAGCCAGGCTGGCGCCGGATGCCAAGCCGTACCAGGGCCGGCATCGATTCCACGGCGTCGAGATGGTCCCAGCGTCCGTCGTGCTGCACACAATCCTTTCCGCTGCAGCAGAATTGGGCTATTCCGCGCTATCCGGGATCCGATTTGAGCAACCCATTTTCGCCGACCAGCCGCGCCTGATCCAGGTTGTCGCCGATAACCAATCGATTAGCCTGGCCTCAAGTCCGGCTACCGCAACGCCCTCAGACCGGTGGACGCGGCATGCGAGCGCGCAGCTTTCGTCGTCACCGGCGGGCTCCGCCATCGGATCGAGCGACCCCAATCAGGCCAACGGTCACACATCCGAGAATGGTCGCCGTGACCGGACTCCAGACCCGGTTCCAGACATAGCCGCGCTGCTCACGCTCCGTGGGGTCGACGGCCTGCCCTTCAAGTGGTCCGTGGATTCATGGACACAGAAGTCAACCGGCCTCACCGTTGCGATCGAACTCCCCGAGGCTCTGCCCGAAGGGTCGACCGCGCCGCTGCTCGACGCCGCAGTTCACGTCGCCGCGCTGGCCGACGTCACCGATTCGCGGCTCTACGTGCCGGCCAGCATCGAGCAGGTGTGGCTCAGCGGCGCTGTCACCGCACCGCGTGGCTCGGTGACACTAAAGCGCACCGCTCGCGACGGCGACGGGATCACCGTCGATGTCACCGTCGCAGCCCGCGGCGGAGTGCCGTGGGCATCGATGCGGTCACTTCGGTATCGGGCGCTGGACTTTGGCGACGCTCAACCAGGCGGGTCGGGCGGTCCGGTCGAACCCCACTCCGATGCCAGGAAGTTCGTGCACACGATCGACTGGCAACCGCGGACCGATCTGGATGATGCCCAGGCCCATCCGATGGCCGGGCGAGTGACCGGTTCGGGGCCCGTCGCGGTAATCGGCGATGATGGTGCCCCGCTCAGGCTGCACCTCGAGGAAGCGGGCTACGCGCCGGCCGCGGTGTCCGATGCCCGTTACGTGCTTTACGTCGCGGGTTCCCACCCGGCGAGCGCAGGCGAGACCGACGTCGACTTCGCCGTGCGGATCTCCGCCGAGATCAGCGGTCTGGTGCGGACTTTGGCGGAGCGGGAGCCGGATAAGCCCGCCGCGCTTTGGATCATCACCCGCGGAGTGCACGAATCGGCGGCCCCGTCCGCGCTGCGCCAGAGCTTCCTGTGGGGCTTTGCGGGCGTCATCGCCGCGGAGCATCCCGAGCTGTGGGGCGGACTGGTCGATCTCGCGGTCGGCGGCGACATCGACGACGCTCTCGACGAATCCGGGCCGGCACTTGCGGATCTGCTTCAAGCACCGAGCAAGTCGATCTTGGTACTACGTGACGGCGTAGTGCTCGCCCCGACATTGACACCGGTCCACGGCGAGCCGGTGCGCCAGTCCTTGCAATGCAGGCCCGATGCGGCCTACCTCATCACCGGTGGAATGGGCGCACTTGGTCTGCTGATGGCCGATTGGCTCGCCGACCGCGGCGCTCGTCGATTGGTACTGACAGGGCGTACGCCGTTGCCGCCAAGGCGGGACTGGGAGCTTGACACCCTCGACGCCGGGCTGCGTCAGAAGATCGACGCAATTCGCGCCCTGGAAATGCGGGGTGTGACAGTCGAAGCCGTCGCCGCCGACGTCGGACACCGCGACGATGTGCGGGCCCTGTTGGCCAAGCGCGATCACGACGGCGCTGCACCGATCCGCGGGATCATCCATGCGGCAGGCGTCACGAACGATCACCTGGTGACGAACATGACCGACGATCCGGTGCGGCAGGTTATGTGGCCCAAGATCGGCGGTAGCCAGGTGCTGCACGAGGCATTTCCACCCGGCAGCCTGGACTTCTTCTTCTTGACCGCGTCGGCCGCAGGGATATTCGGTATCCCGGGGCAAGGTTCCTATGCTGCCGCCAATTCCTACCTCGACGCGTTGGCGCGGGCGCGCCACCAACAGGGCTGCCACACCATGAGCCTCGACTGGGTGGCCTGGCGGGGGCTCGGATTCGCCGCTGACGCGCAGATCGTCAGCGAAGAGCTGCAGCGAATGGGTTCGCGCGACATCACGCCGTCGGAGGCGTTCACCGCTTGGGAGTACGTCGATGCCTACGACGTCGCGCAGGCGGTTGTGGTGCCGGTGCCCTCGTCTATTGGTGCGGACGGCTCGACCGCTGGGGACACCTACCTGGTCCCGGCACGAAATTGGTCGCAGATGTCGGCCACGGATGTACGCACTGAACTTGAAAGTGGTTTACGGACCATCATCGCCACAGAGCTCCGGTTGGCGGAGGCGGAACTGGACACCGACCGACCGTTCGCCGAACTAGGGCTCAACTCCCTTATGGCAATGGCGATTCGGCGTGAAGCCGAGCAGTTCGTGGGAATAGAGCTGTCGGCCATCATGCTGTTCAATCACCCGACCGTTGCATTACTCGCCGACTATCTGGCAAAACTTGTTGCACCCCAGCATGATTCACGAGAAGACGAGATGCTCGCGCTATCTGCCTCGGCAGGAAGCGTATTGGACAGCCTGTTCGACCGCATCGAATCGACATCGACTGAGGCCGAAGGGCCGGCGTAATGCGCACCGCCTTCAGCCGGATTTCCGGTATGACCGCACAGCAGCGCGCAGCCCTCGCCGAGGAGTTCACCAAGATCTCTCGCATCGCGGTGGCGGAGCCCGTGGCGGTGGTGGGGATCGGTTGCCGGTTTCCGGGGGACGTCGCAGGGCCGGATAGCTTCTGGGACTTGCTGGTCGAAGGCCGCAACGCGATCTCGAGAGTGCCGGCTGATCGTTGGGACGCGGACGCGTTTTACCACCCCGACCCGTTGACGCCGGGGCGGATGACGACGAAGTGGGGCGGTTTCGTCTCCGACATCGCGGGCTTCGACGCCGAGTTTTTCGGCATCACACCGCGCGAAGCCGCGGCGATGGACCCACAGCAGCGGATGCTGCTCGAGGTTGCCTGGGAAGCCCTCGAAAACGCCGGCATCCCATCGGATTCCCTCAGCGGCAGCCGAACCGGGGTGATGATGGGGGTCTACTTCAACGAATATCAGTCCATGCTGGCCATCAGCCCGGAGAATGTGGACGCCTACAGCGGAACCGGAAACGCCCACAGCATCACCGTTGGCCGAATTTCGTACCTGTTGGGACTGCGCGGTCCATCGGTGGCGGTGGACACCGCATGTTCGTCGTCGCTGGTGGCAGTGCACCTGGCCTGCCAAAGTTTGCGGCTACGCGAAACTGATCTGGCTTTGGCCGGCGGAGTGAGCATCACCCTTCGCCCGGAGACCCAAATCGCTATCTCTGCATGGGGATTGCTGTCCCCGCAGGGCCGGTGCGCCACATTCGATGCTGCGGCAGACGGGTTCGTGCGCGGTGAGGGCGCCGGGGTGGTGGTGCTCAAGCGGTTGACCGACGCGGTCCGTGACGGCGACCCTGTGCTGGCGGTGGTGCGCGGTTCGGCGGTCAATCAGGACGGCCGCTCCAACGGTGTCACCGCGCCGAATACGGCCGCGCAGTGCGATGTGATCGCCGATGCCTTGCGATCCGGTGACGTGGCGCCCGAGAGTGTGAACTACGTCGAAGCCCACGGAACCGGCACGGTGTTGGGTGACCCGATCGAATTCGAGGCGCTCGCGGCCACGTACGGCCGCGGCGAGGGCGCATGTGCGCTGGGGGCCGTCAAGACCAATCTGGGTCACCTGGAGGCGGCGGCCGGAATCGCGGGATTCATCAAAGCGGCGCTGGCGGTGCGGCATGGCCGTATTCCACCGAATTTGCATTTCTCGCAGTGGAATCCAGCGATCAACGCGCCAGCGACCCGGTTTTTCGTTCCCACTGAAAACTCTCAATGGCCAACCACAGAGGGGCCGCGCCGGGCGGCGGTGTCGTCGTTCGGATTGGGCGGGACGAATGCACACGTCGTGGTCGAGCAGGGCCCCGAGCTGGCGCCAGTAACCGAACACGCCTCCGACGCCGGGGTGTCGACATTGGTGGTGACAGGCAAGACGCCGCAGCGGGTGGCCGCCACGGCGGCGGTGCTGGCCGATTGGATGGACGGCGCCGGCGCCGAGGTCGCCCTGGCCGATGTGGCCCACGCCGTCAACCATCACCGCGCCCGGCAGACCAAGTTCGCCACGGTGGTGGCGCGGGAAAGCGCCCAGGCGGTAACTGGTTTACGCGCCCTGGCCGCCGGCCAGCACGCCCCTGGCGTGGTGGGCTGCCAGGACGGCTCGCCCGGGCCGGGCACGGTGTTCGTTTACTCCGGGCGCGGTTCGCAGTGGGCCGGAATGGGTCGCCAACTGCTGGCCGACGAACCGGCATTCGCTGCCGCTGTGGCCGAACTGGAACCGGTGTTCGTCGAGCAGGCCGGATTCTCGCTGCATGACGTGATCGCCGGCGGCAAAGAACTGGTCGGCATCGAACAGATCCAGCTGGGCCTGATCGGTATGCAGCTGACGCTGACCGCGCTGTGGCGTTCTTACGGGGTGCAACCCGACCTGGTGATCGGCCACTCGATGGGCGAGGTAGCCGCCGCCGTCGTTGCCGGAGCGCTCACCCCCGCCGAGGGACTGCGGGTGACCGCCGCCCGCTCGCGGCTGATGGCTCCGCTGTCCGGACAGGGCGGCATGGCACTGCTAGGACTCGACGCCGCGGCCACCGAGGCGTTGATCGCCGGCTACCCACAGGTGACGTTGGGCATCTACAACTCGCCGCGCCAAACCGTGATCGCCGGACCGAGCCAGCAGATCAACGCCCTCATTGACGCAGTGCGCGCGCAAAACCGTTTTGCCAGTCTGGTCAATATCGAAGTGGCCCCGCACAATCCGGCCATGGATGCGCTGCAGCCCCAGATGCGTTCGGAGCTGGCCGATCTGACCCCCCGGCCACCGACGATTCCGATCATCTCCACCACCTACGAAGACCTCGACACCCTTCCGGTCTTCGATGCCGACCACTGGGCGACCAACATGCGCAACCCGGTGCGCTTCCAGCAGGCCATCACCGCCGCCGGCACGGACCACCACACCTTCATCGAAATCAGCCCACACCCGCTGCTGACCCAGGCCATCACCGACACCCTGGAAAACACCCACCACGAAAGCATGTACCGGAGTATCGGGACCCTGCAACGCGATACCGACGACGCCATCACCTTCCGGACCAACCTCTACACCGCCGACACCACACACCCACCACAGACGTCGCACCCGCCCGAGCCGCACCCCCCCATCCCCACCACCCCCTGGCAACACACCCACCACTGGATCACCGCCGCGCACGCCAGCACGGCAGCGCTGGAACATCCGGGCCGCAACGGGGTTGCGGTGAACGGACAATGGAACGCCGAACACCGCGGCGACGCACTCGAAGGCTGGTGCTACCGGCTGGCCTGGCCGGTCCGGCCAGCACCCAGCGCCGACACACCACGCACCGCTACCTGGCTCGTGGTGGCAGACACCGGACTCTTTGCCGAAATGGTCCGTGTCGTCGGTGCGGAATCTCGGGTAGATCTCCTCGCACCGGCGGCGCTCGCGGAGCAAAGCGATCCGGCTGCACTGCTCGACGCGCTACGTGGAGTGGACAACGTGCTCTACGCGCCGCCCGTCTCCGGCGAACTCCTCGACGTTGGGGCGGCCTATCAGGTATTCCACACAACACGAAGGCTTGCCGCTGCGATGGTCGCCAGCAGCTCGCCGGCGAAGTTGTTCATCGTGACCCGCAACGCCCAACCCGTTTCCGAAGGCGATCGAGCCAACCCCGGCCACGCGGTGCTGTGGGGTCTGGGTCGCTCGCTGGCACTAGAACATCCTGAAATCTGGGGCGGGGTAATCGATCTCGACGATTCGATGCCTGCAGAGCTGACCGTGCGGCAGGTACTGGGCGCGGCTGGGGGTGCCGACGAGGAGGATCAGGTCGTGTACCGGTCGGGTGCACGCCATGTGCCCCGGCTACAGCGGCGAACTCCGCCTGCGGGCTCCCCGGTAAAGTTGGGCTCGGACAATGGGGAAGCCACCAGCCAGCTTGTCATCGGGGCTACCGGCAACATCGGACCACATCTGATCCGACAGCTCGCGCGGATGGGGGCCAAAACGGTCGTCGCGGTGGCTCGGAAACCCGGCTCGCTTCAGGAGTTGGCCCAAAGCCTCGCATCGACCGGGACGAACCTCATCGAAGTGGCCGCGGACGCGACCGACGTCGCCGCGATGAGCGCACTGTTCGACCGTTTTGGGACGGACTTGCCGCCACTTGAGGGAATCTACCTGGCGGCCTTCGGGGGTGGACCGGTGCTGCTGCGCGAGATGACCGACGACGACGTGGCCGCGATGTTTAATCCCAAGCTGAACGCCGCAACGCTGCTGCACCAGTTATCGCTGACAAAGCCTGTGCGGCAGTTCGTTTTGTTCTCCTCCGTCTCCGGTCTACTCGGTTCCCGATGGCTCGCCCACTACACCGCGACCAGCGCATTCCTGGATACCTTCGCTTACGCGCGCCGCGTTATGGGGCTGCCGGCCACCGTCGTCGACTGGGGATTGTGGAAATCCTTGGCCGACACGCAAAAAGACGCGAGCCAGGTCAGCGCGGAATCCGGACTGCAACCCATGGCTGACGAGGTCGCCATCGGCGCGCTGCCGCTGGTGGTGAGCCCGGATGCCGAAGTGCGGACTGTTGTGGTTGCCGCGGATTGGCCCCTTTTGGCAGCCGCATATCGGACGAGAGGATCGCTTCGCGTCGTTGATGACCTGTTGCCGGCGCCAGAAGACGTCAAGATGGAAGAAAGTGAGTTCCGCAAAGCCCTGCGGAACTGCCACGCGGAACGACGCCACGACATGCTGTTCGACCACGTCGGTGCCTTGGCCGCCAAGGTGATGGGAATGCCTGCCACCGAAATTCTCGATCCGTCGGCCGGCTTCTTCCAACTCGGCATGGACTCGCTGATGAGCGTGACGCTTCAGCGGGCCTTGTCGGAAAGCCTTGGCGAGTTTCTTCCGGCGTCTGTCGTCTTTGACTACCCGACTGTTTACAGCCTTACCGACTATCTGGCCACCTTCCTGCCCGAGCTTTTGGAAGCGGGAGAGGCAACAGCGGACGCAACGCACGTCGCCGATGCCTATGACGAATTCACCGAAGCCCAGTTGTTGGAACAGCTTTCGGAAAGACTAAGAGGAACGCAATGACCGCAGCGACCCCGGATCGCCGGGCGATCATCACCGAGGCGCTGCACAAGATCGATGACCTCACGGCCCGCCTGGAAATCGCCGAAAAGTCCAGCACCGAACCGATCGCGGTGGTCGGCATGGGGTGCCGATTCCCGGGCGGGGTAAACAACCCGGAACAGTTCTGGGATTTGTTGTACGCCGGGGAAAGCGGCATCGTCCGGGTTCCCGCCGACCGGTGGGATGCCGACGCCTACTTCACGGACGATCACACCGTGCCGGGCACGATTTGCAGCCGGGAAGGCGGCTTTCTCACCAGCTGGCAGCCCGATGAGTTCGATGCGGAGTTCTTCTCGATCTCCCCACGTGAAGCAGCGGCAATGGACCCGCAGCAGCGGTTGCTGATTGAAGTTGCCTGGGAAGCGTTGGAGGACGCGGGCCTGCCACCGCACACCATTCGCGGGACTCAAACGTCGGTATTCGTCGGCGTCACCGCCTACGACTACATGCTCACGCTGGCAGGCCGGTTGCGACCCGAAGACCTCGACGCCTACATCCCAACCGGAAACTCGGCGAACTTCGCCGCCGGACGGCTGGCCTATATCCTCGGGGCGCGTGGCCCCGCGGTGGTCATCGACACGGCGTGCTCGTCGTCGTTGGTGGCGGTGCACCTGGCGTGTCAGAGCCTGCGCTGGCGGGAAAGCGACATGGCGTTGGTGGGTGGGACCAACCTGCTGCTCAGCCCGGGACCGAGCATTGCGTGCTCGCGATGGGGGATGCTGTCGCCGGAGGGGCAGTGCAAGACCTTCGATGTGTCCGCCGATGGGTATGTGCGCGGCGAGGGCGCTGGGGTGGTGGTGCTCAAGCGGTTAGATGACGCGGTGCGCGAGGGCAACCGCATCCTTGCCGTGGTGCGCGGTTCGGCGGTCAACCAGGACGGTGCCAGCAGCGGAGTGACCGTTCCCAACGGGCCGGCGCAACAGGCGTTGCTACGCAACGCATTGACGTCGTCCAGGTTGAAGGCTGGCGACATCGACTACGTCGAGGCCCATGGAACGGGTACTCCGTTGGGCGATCCGATCGAACTCGATTCGCTGAGCAAGGTTTTCAGCGATCGGGAGAGCTCCGGTCCGTTGGTGATCGGGTCGGTGAAGACCAATCTCGGTCATCTGGAAGCGGCGGCGGGTGTCGCCGGGCTCATGAAGGCCGTGCTCGCCATACGCAACGGTTATATTCCGCGGCACCTCAACTTCCACCAGTTGACAACGCATGCCAGTGAGGCCGCATCTCGGCTGACCATAGCTGCCGAGGGCACGCAATGGCCGACCACCGGTCGGCCTCGCCGGGCGGGGGTGTCGTCCTTCGGCGTCAGTGGGACGAATGCGCATGTGGTGATCGAGCAGGCGCCCGATCCGGTAACCCTCCCCCAGCAGGGCCCGGATCCGGCGGTGTCGACGCTGGTGGTGTCGGGAAAGACTCCGCAGCGGGTGGCCGCGACCGCATCGGTGCTGGCGGATTGGATGGAAGGTCCCGGCGCCCGGGTGGCACTGGCCGATGTCGCGCACACCCTCAACCATCACCGGGCCCGGCAACCCAAGTTCGGCACGGTGGCGGCCGTTGATCGGGGCCAAGCAGTGGCGGGGTTGCGCGCGCTGGCGGCGGGCGAGCCCGCCCCCGGCGTGGTGGCCCCCCATGAAGGCCCCATCGGGGCGGGCATAGTGTTCGTCTACTCGGGACGAGGATCGCAATGGGCCGGAATGGGCCGCCAACTACTAGCTGACGAGGCGGCATTCGCTGAAGCCATCGCCGAACTGGAGCCGGAATTTGTGGCCCAGGCCGGGTTTTCGCTGCACGACGTGATCGCCGGCGGCAAAGAGCTGGTCGGCATCGAACAGATCCAGCCGGGACTGATCGCGATGCAGCTGGCGCTGACCGCGCTATGGCGCTCCTACGGGGTGCAACCCGACGCGGTGATAGGACACTCGATGGGCGAAGTGGCCGCCGCCGTGGTCGCCGGAGCGCTCACGCCAGCAGAGGGTCTGCGGGTCACCGCGACCCGGGCGCGGCTGATGGCGCCGTTGTCCGGGCAAGGCGCGATGGCGTTGCTCGAACTCGACGCCGCCGCCACCGAGGCGCTGATTGCCGACTACCCGCAGGTGAGCTTGGGGATCTACGCCTCCCCGCGCCAAACCGTGATTTCCGGGCCGCCGCAGCTGATCGATGCTTTCGTCGACAAGGTGCGCCAACAAAACTGCTTCGCCAGCCGGGTCAGCATCGAGGTGGCCCCGCACAACCCGGCCATGGATGCACTGCAACCCCAGATGCGTTCGGAATTGGCCGATCTCACCCCGCTGCCGCCGACCATCCCGATCATCTCCACCACCTATGCCGACCTCGGCGCTTCCCTGGTTTCAGGCCCGACGTTTGACGCCGAGCACTGGGCGACCAACATGCGCAACCCGGTGCGCTTCCAACAGGCGATCGCCGCCGCCGGAGCCGATCACCACACCTTTGTCGAAATCAGCGCGCACCCACTGCTGACCCACTCCATCAGCGACACCCTGCGCAGCACTTACGACACCGCCAACTACCTGAGCGTCGGCACTCTGCAACGCGACGCTCACGACACCCTGGTCTTCCACACCAACCTCAACACCGCCCACACCGCCCACCCACCCCAAACCCCCCACCCCCCCGAACCGCACCCCGTGCTGCCCACCACCCCGTGGCAGCACACCCACCACTGGATCAGCTCCACATCGGCCGCCTACCACAGGGCAGACACCCACCCGCTGCTTGGCATCGGTGTCACCGACCCCACCAATGGCACCCGCGTATGGGAAAGCGAGCTCGGCCCCGATCTGCTGTGGCTCGGAGATCACGTCATCGACGATCTCTGCGTTCTTCCTGGGGCGGCCTACGCCGAGATCGCGCTGGCGGCGGCGGCCGACACGTTCGAGGTCGAGCACGATCAGCCGTGGATGATCAGTGAGCTTGACCTTCATCAGATGTTGCACGTGACCGAAGGCACCGTTCTGGTCACCACGCTAACCGGCGACGAGCAGCGGTGCCGGATCGAAATACGCACCCGCAGTGGCTCTTCGGGATGGATCAAACATGCCACCGCCACCGTTGCGCGCACGACGCCGCCGCATCACGTCCGGCCGCGACCCGAGGTCACTGCCGATCTCGCGGACGAACTGGACCCCGACGACCTGTATCAGCGGCTGCGCGGCGCCGGCCAACAGCACGGACCGGCGTTTCGCGGCATCGTCGGGCTCGCCGTAACACAATCTGGTGCGGCCCGCGCCGACGTGCGGCTGCCGTCTTCGGCCAGAACGGGTTCCCGCGACTTCTTGCTGCACCCGGTAATGATGGACATCGCGTTGCAGACACTGGGCGCCACCCGTATGGCGACCGACCTGGCCGACGGGCAGACCGCCCGGGAAACCCTCGTGGTGCCGGTACGTTTCGCGGGCGTGCACGTCTACGGCGATATAACCCGCGGTGTCTGCGCGGTCGGCTCTCTCGCCGCAACCGATGGCTCGGATCGGCTCGTCGGCGAAGTCGTCCTGAGTGACCCGAATGGCCAACCGCTACTCGTCATCGATGAAGTCGAGATGGCGGTGCTTGGGTCCGGGAGCGGCGCAACGGAACTCACCAATCGCCTATTCACGCTGGAGTGGGAGCCCGCACCGCTGGTCAAAGCGGCCGACGCTCCGGCCGGCCTGCTGTTGATCGGTGACCTCGACGCGGGCGACCCGCTGCTGCCCGCACTGCAGTCAACGCTGGGTGACCGGATCGCCGAAGTCGAGCTGGTCTCCCCGAACGACGAAGCGAAGCTGCGCGCGGCGATCACCCGAACCGGCATCGGCTGGGACGGCATCGTCGTGGTCTGTCCGCCCCGATCCGCCGACGAATCGTTGCCGAATGAGGCTCAACTGGAGGTGGCGCAGGCGCGCACGCTTCTGATCGCCAGGGTGGTCGAGACCGTGACGCGAATGGGTGCCCGGAAGAGCCCGCGGCTGTGGATCGTCACTCGCGGCGCTGCGCAGCTCGATCCCACTGCGTCAGTCACGTTGGCACAGACCCAGCTTCGTGGCATCGCACGGGTGCTGACATTCGAGCATTCGGAACTGAAGCCCACGCTGCTCGACATCGAAGCCGACGGCACCGGCTCGCTCGCTGACCTGACCGAGGAGTTGCTCGCCGGTTCGGACCAGGACGAGGTCGCCTACCGCGACGGACAACGCTATGTCAACCGACTGGTGCCCGCGCCCACCACGGCGAAGGGTGAGCTGGCCCCCGAATCTCGCCGCACGGTCGTGAACCTGGATGGCACCCAAGCAGTCCGGCTGCAGATCGATCAAACCGGTCGGCTGGACGCACTGAACGTCCACCAGGTGAAGCGGGGCAGGCCGCAAAGCGATCAGGTCGAGGTTCGCGTCGTCGCCGCGGGGCTCAACTTCAGCGACGTGCTCAAGGCGATGGGGGTGTATCCGGGACTTGACGGTGCCGCGCCGGTGATCGGTGGCGAATGTGTCGGCTACGTCACGGCCATCGGCGACGATGTCGACTCCGTCGAGATCGGGCAGCGCGTTATCGCCTTCGGTCCAGGCACATTCGGAACACACCTGGGGACGATTGCCGATCTCGTCGTCCCGATCCCCGACGCGCTAGCCGATAACGAGGCGGCCACGTTCGGCGTCGCGTATCTCACCGCCTGGCATTCACTGTGCGAGGTCGGGCGCCTGTCCCCCGGCGAACGCGTGCTCATCCATTCCGCCACGGGCGGTGTCGGAATGGCGGCGGTTTCGATCGCAAAGATGGTCGGCGCCCGCATCTACACAACAGCCGGCTCGGATGCCAAACGCGAAATGCTCTCCGAGCTCGGTGTCGAGTACGTCGGCGACTCGAGAACCGTGGACTTCGCCGACGAAATACTCGAGCTCACAGACGGCTACGGTGTTGATGTCATCCTCAATTCGCTGGCAGGCGAAGCGATTCAGCGCGGCGTACGGATACTTGCCCCCGGCGGCCGGTTCATCGAACTGGGCAAGAAAGACGTCTACGCCGATGCCAACCTGGGATTGGCGGCACTGGCAAAAAGCGCGTCCTTCGCCGTCGTAGACCTTGACCTGAATCTGAAGCTGCAGCCGGCACGGTATCGCCAACTTCTGCAAGACATCCTGCAGCACGTCTCGGATGGCGGACTGCAGGTGCTTCCCGTCACCGAATTCAGCCTGCACGACGCGGCCGACGCGTTTCGGCTCATGGCGTCCGGTAAGCACACCGGCAAGATCGTCATCTCGATACCGGGCCCCGGCGACATCGGAGGCAGCATCGAAGCGATCGCGTCCCCGCCGCCGCATCCACTGGTAAGCCACGACGGCGGCTACCTCATCGTCGGCGGCATGGGTGGTCTCGGTTTCGTCGTCGCGCGCTGGCTGACCGAGCAAGGCGCGGGATTGATTGTCCTGAATGGACGTTCGGCCCCCAGCGATGATGTTCGCGCGGCCATTGCGGACCTGAACGCCGCGGGTCACCGGATCGAGGTCGTCACCGGCGACATCGCCGAGCCCGGCATGGCCGAGCGGTTGGTGGAAGCGGTCGAAAACGCCGGTTTCCGGCTGGCCGGAGTCCTGCACAGCGCAATGGTCCTCGCCGACGAGATCGTACTGAACATGACGGATTCCGCCGCCAGGCGGGTGTTCGCTCCGAAGGTCACCGGCAGCTGGCGGCTTCATCAGGCCACCGCTGCGCGCGACGTCGACTGGTGGCTGACCTTCTCCTCGGCCGCAGCGCTTCTCGGCACGCCCGGGCAGGGTGCGTACGCCGCCGCGAACTCGTGGGTCGATGGCCTTGTTGCCCATCGGCGCTCCCTTGGACTTCCCGCCGTCGGGATCGACTGGGGCCCATGGGCCGAGGTCGGGCGTGCTCAGTTCTTCGCCGATCTCGGCGTCTCGCTGATCAGCGCAGAGCAGGGGCTGGCCGCAATGCAGACGGTGCTCGCCGCCGATCGTGCGCGCACCGGGGTATTCAGCCTCGACGCGCGGCAGTGGTTCCAATCCTTCCCCGCAGTGGCGGGGTCGTCTTTGTTCGCGAAGTTGCACGACACCGCAGCCGTCGAGCGGCGCGGCGGGGGCGCGATTCGGGCGCAACTGGACTCCGCCGACCCGGCCGAACGCCCGGGGCTTCTCGCAGCCGCAATCGCCGACGAGATCCGAGGGGTGTTGCGCTCGAGCGATCCCATCGACCACAACCGGCCGCTGGAAACGCTGGGCCTCGACTCGCTGATGGGCCTCGAACTGCGAAATCGGCTGGAAGCAAGTCTGGGCATCACACTGCCGGTCGCGTTGGTGTGGGCATACCCGACGATCAGCGATCTCGCGACCGCCCTGTGCGAACGGATGGACTACGCGACACCGGCCACTGCGCAAGAGATTTCCGACGCGGAGCCCGAACTGTCTGACGAGGAGATGGACTTGCTCTCCGATCTGGTCGACGCCAGCGAGCTGGAAGTCGCGACGGGAGGCGAGTCATGACGAGTCTGGCGGAGCGCGCGGCGCAACTGTCGCCGAACGCGCGAGCGGCCCTGGCACGCGAACTTGTCCGGGCGGGGACGGCCTTCCCGACCGACATCGCGGAGCGGGTCGCGGTGGTGGGCATCGGTTGCCGTTTCCCGGGGAATGTGACTGGGCCGGACAGCTTTTGGCAGCTGCTGGTCGACGGCGTGGACACGATCGCCGAGGTGCCGCCGGATCGGTGGGACGCGGACGCATTCTACGATCCGGATCCATCGGCATCCGGGCGGATGACGACCAAATGGGGCGGTTTCGTTCCCGATGTGGACGCATTCGACGCCGACTTCTTCGGAATCACGCCTCGCGAAGCCGTGGCGATGGATCCGCAGCATCGGATGCTGCTCGAGGTTGCCTGGGAAGCGCTGGAGCACGCCGGCATTCCACCGGATTCCCTGAGCGGCACCCGAACCGGCGTGATGATGGGGCTGTCGTCGTGGGACTACACGATCGTCAACATCGAGCGCAGAGCCGACATCGACGCGTACCTGAGCACCGGAACCCCGCACTGCGCGGCGGTAGGGCGGATCTCGTACCTGTTGGGATTGCGTGGTCCGGCCGTCGCCGTGGACACCGCGTGTTCGTCGTCGTTGGTGGCAATTCACTTGGCGTGTCAGAGCTTACGGCTGCGCGAGACCGACGTGGCATTGGCCGGCGGGGTGCAGCTTACCTTGTCACCATTCACCGCCATCGCGCTGTCCAAGTGGTCGGCGCTGTCGCCGACCGGGCGATGCAACAGCTTCGACGCCAAAGCGGATGGTTTCGTCCGGGGCGAGGGCTGCGGAGTGGTGGTGCTCAAACGGCTCGCAGACGCGCTCCGCGACCAGGATCGGGTGCTGGCGGTGGTCCGTGGTTCGGCAACCAACCAGGACGGCCGGTCCAACGGCATGACCGCACCGAACGCGCTGGCGCAGCGCGACGTGATCACCGCCGCATTGCGGCTCGCGGACGTCACCGCCGACAGCGTGAACTATGTCGAAACACACGGCACCGGAACGGTATTGGGCGACCCCATCGAGTTCGAATCGCTGGCGGCCACATACGGTCGCGGCGATGGCTCGTGCGCTTTAGGGTCGGTCAAGACGAACATCGGCCACCTCGAGGCGGCTGCCGGTGTGGCTGGATTCATCAAGACGGTGCTCGTGGTGGAGCGCGGCCACATCCCACGCAATTTGCACTTCACCCGGTGGAACCCCGCCATCGACCCGTCGGCGACGAGGCTGTTCGTCCCTACCGAGAGCGCCCCGTGGCCGGCGGCCGCGGGTCCACGCCGGGGTGCGGTGTCGTCGTTCGGCCTCAGTGGGACCAATGCGCATATGGTGATCGAGCAGGCGCCGGACACGCCCGATACGGAGGTGCCGGCCGCCGTTGCGACGCCGCACGTTTCGGCCCTGACGGTGTCGGGCAAGACGGCTGCGCGGGTGGCCTCCATGGCCGCGGTGCTGGCCGACTGGATGTCGGGGCCGGGCGCGCGGGCACCGCTCGCCGAGGTGGCGCACACACTGAACCGGCACCGGCCCCGGCATCCCAAGTTCGCCACCGTCGTCGCGCGTGACCGCGCGGAGGCGGTCGCGGGGTTGCGGGCGCTGGCGGCGGGGCAGCCATGCGTGGGGGTGTTGGGTTGCGATCAGCATGCCAGTGCACCAGGCCGGGTATTCGTGTATTCCGGTCAGGGTTCGCAGTGGGCCGGGATGGGCCGGCAGTTGCTGGCCGACGAGCCGGCGTTCGCCAAGGCGGTAGCCGAGCTGGAGCCGATATTCGTTGCACAGACCGGCTTTTCACTACAACAGACGCTTCTCGACGGCGAAGAAGTGGTGGGCATCGAGCGCATCCAGCCGGTGCTGGTCGGGATGCAGTTGGCGCTCACCGAGTTGTGGCGGTCCTACGGCGTGACGCCGGATGCGGTGATCGGACACTCGATGGGTGAGGTGGCTGCAGCGGTGGTGGCCGGCGCGCTGACACCCGAGCAGGGCTTGCGGGTGATCGCCACCCGGTCACGGTTGATGGCGCGGCTGTCGGGGCAGGGCGCGATGGCGCTGCTAGAACTGGACGCCGATGCCGCCGAGGCCCTGATCGCCGACTACCCGCAGGTGACGCTGGCGGTGCATGCATCGCCGCGCCAGTCGGTGATCTCCGGGCCGCCGGAGACGGTGGACGCGGTGATCGCGGCGGTTGCGGCGCAGAACCGGTTGGCGCGGCGCATCGAAGTCGATGTGGCCTCGCATCACCCGATCATCGATCCGATACTGCCCGAGTTGCGAAGCGCGCTAGCGGATTTGGCTCCGCGGCCGCCGAGCATCCCGATCATTACCACCACGTACGAAAACTCCCGGCCGGTGATGGACGCCGACTATTGGGCGGCCAACCTGCGCAACCCGGTGCGATTCCATCAGGCCGTCGCCGCCGCCGCCGCCCACCACGCCTTCATCGAGATCAGCCCCCACCCTGTGCTCACGCACGCCATCACCGACACCCTGGATGAGACCGGCAGCCATCTCGTCACGTCGGCGATGAACCGCGACCAAGACCAGACCCTGTTCTTTCACACCCAGCTCGCGGCGGTCGGTGTGACCGCATCGGACGACACCAGCGGTCGCCTCGTCGACCTCCCACCGACACCGTGGCACCACTCCCGATTCTGGGTCGCGGATCGCTCGGCTATGTCGGATCTGGCCGCCACCCACCCGCTGCTCGGGGCGCACATCGAGATGCCTTGCAACGGAGACCATGTCTGGCAGGCCGATGTCGGAACCGACGTATGTCCCTGGTTGGGCGACCACAAAGTGTTCGGGCAACCCATCATGCCGGCCGCGGGGTTTGCCGAGATCGCTTTGGCGGCGGCCTGCGAAGCGCTCGGCGTAACCGCTGACGCCGTAGTGCTCAACCAGTTCGAGGTGGAGCAGATGCTTCCCCTCGGCGACCACACCCAGCTAACCACGCAGTTGATTCACAACGGGGACAGCAAGATTCGGGTCGAGGTCTATTCCCGCTCGCCCAACGGTGAGTTCCGTCGGCACGCCACAGTCAAGGTTGAACAATCACCGCACGGCCTTGCGCGCACCTACCAGGAAGCGCCTCCTGCTTCGAGCGGAACAACCGTGTCGCCGGCCGATTTCTATGCCCTGCTACGCCAGACCGGTCAACACCATGGTCCGGCGTTCGCGGCGTTGAGCCGGATAACGCGGCTGCCCGACGGTTCCGCGGAAACCGAGATCACCGTTCCCGACGAGGCTCCCCGGCATCCCGGATATCGACTTCACCCCGTCGTGCTGGACGCGGCATTGCAAAGCGTTGGTGCCGCGGTACCCGACAGCGAGATCGCGGGGTCGGCGGAAGCCAGCTACCTGCCGGTGTCGTTCGAGACGATCCGGGTGTACCGCGACATCGGTCGGCACGCCAGGTGTCGTGCGCACCTGACCAACCTCGACGGCGGCGCCGGCAAGTTGGGCAGGATCGTCTTGATCGACGATTCCGGCTCCGTAGCGGCCGAGGTGGACGGCATCTACCTGCGCCGCGTCGAACGCCGCGCGGTACCACTGCCGCTGGCGCAGAAGATCTTCGATGCCGAATGGATCGAAAGCCCGATCACGGCCGAGCCGGTTTCCGAGGCGGCGCGCGGAAGTTGGCTGGTACTCACAGACGCGACCCTGGATGGGCCGGCCAAATCCATGGCGGACGAATTCGTCGAGCGGTGGCGCTCACCGATGCGGCGGGTGCACACCGCCAACCTCGACGACGAATCGGCAATGCTCGCCGCGTTCGCGGAAACGGCGGGCGACCCCGACCACCCGCCCCTTGGCCTGGTCGTCTTCGTCGGCGGTACCTCGACCGGACTGGACGACGGGCTGGTGGCAGCGCGGGAGGCGGTATGGTCGATCTCGACCGTCGTTCGTGCGGTTGTCGGCACGTGGCACGGCCGATCGCCACGGCTGTGGTTGGTTACCCGAGGCGGTCTTTCCGTTCGCGACGACGAGGCGGGCGCCCCCGCGACGGCCGCCTTGAAGGGCCTCGTGCGAGTCCTCACCTACGAGCATCCAGACCTGCGTACCACCCTGTTGGATCTGGGTTCGACGCTCGATCAGGATGTCACCCAAGATCGGATCGCCGCGCTGGGTGCGGAACTGGATAAGTCCGGTGGTGATGATGTGATCGCGTGGCGGGGTGAACGCAGATTCGTCGAACAGCTATGCCGGGCCACGCTCGATGTGCACAAAGGCCATCCGGTTGTCCGCGCGGGAGCGTCATACGTGGTCACCGGTGGTCTCGGCGGTCTCGGCCTGGTCGTCGCCCGATGGTTGGTGGACCGCGGAGCCGGCCGGGTGGTCCTGGGCGGCCGCAGCGAGCCCACCGACGAGCAGCGCAAGGTCCTGGCTGAACTGGAGGCCGGCGCCGAAATCGTGGTTGTGCGAGGCGATGTGGCATCGCCCGGCGTGGCCGAAAGCCTCATCGAGGCGGCGGGGCAAGCTGGATGTGAGTTGCGCGGCGTCGTGCACGCCGCGGCAGTCATCGAGGACAGCATTCTGTTCTCCATGAGCAGAGACAGCCTGGAGCGGGTGTGGGCCCCCAAGGCCACCGGCGCGCTGCGGATGCACCAGGCGAGCGCGAACTGCGAGCTCGACTGGTGGCTCGGATTCTCCTCCGCCGCTTCATTATTGGGCTCTCCCGGGCAGGCGGCGTACGCGTGTGCGAGTGCGTGGCTCGACGCGCTGGTCACGTGGCGCCGGGCATCCGGCCTGCCTGCATCGGTGATCAACTGGGGGCCGTGGTCGGAGGTGGGTGTCGCCCAAGCCCTGGTAGGCAATGCTCTCGATACGATCACTCCGGCAGAGGGCCTCGAGGCACTCGACTCATTGCTGGCCGCCGACCGGCCCCGCACCGGCGTCGCCCGGCTGCGTACCGACAGAGCGCTGGGCGCATTCCCGGAGATTCGCAGCATCGGCTATTTCACCCAGGTGGTCGAGGAGCTGGACACGGCGGGCGACCTCGGCGAGTGGGCCGGGCCCGACGCGCTTGCCGGTCTCGACCCCGCAGCGGCCCGGCGCACGGTGACCGACCGGATGTGCGCGCGCATCGCGGCGGTGATGGGCTACGCCGACCGATCGATCGTCGACGCCAGCATGCCGTTGACCGAGCTGGGGTTGGATTCCCTGATGGCGGTGCGGATCCGCAACACCGCGCGCGCCGACTTCGGCGTGGAGCCGCCGGTGGCACTGATACTGCAGGGCGCGTCCCTGCAAGATCTGGCGGCCGACCTGATGCACCAACTCGGGCTCTGCGACTCCGACCAGGCGCAGGAAACCGCTGACATTGTTCGCGACCGGGCGCAGCAGCGCGCGGCGGCGCGACACGGAGCCGCGATGCGGCGGAAACGAGGACAAAACCTGTGAGCATCCCCGACAACGCGATCGCGGTGGTAGGCATGGCCGGCAAGTTTCCGGGCGCCAACGATCTTTCCGCCTTCTGGAGCAATCTTCGGCGCGGCAAGGAGTCGATCGTCACGCTGTCCGACCAGGAACTGCGCGACGCCGGGGTCAGCGAGAAGACACTGGCCGATCCGGCGTATGTGCGTCGCGCCCCGCTACTCGACGGGATCGACGAGTTCGATGCCGACTTCTTCGGGTTTCCGCCGCTGGCCGCGCGGGTGCTGGATCCACAGCACCGGTTGTTCCTGCAGTGCGCGTGGCATGCGCTCGAGGACGCGAACTGTGACCCCGCGCGGTTCGACGGCTCGATCGGCGTGTACGGGACCAGTTCTCCCAGCGGCTATCTCCTGCACAACCTGCTCTCGCATCGCGACCCCAACGTCGTTTTGGCCGAAGGACTCAACTTCGACCAGTTCAGCCTGTTCCTGCAGAACGACAAAGATTTTCTGGCAACGCGGATATCGCACGCGTTCAACCTGCGAGGCCCGAGCATCGCGGTCCAAACCGCGTGCTCGTCGTCGCTGGTTGCGGTTCACCTAGCCTGCCTGAGCCTGCTCAGCGGCGAATGCGACATGGCGCTGGCCGGCGGGTCGTCGCTGTGCATCCCCCACCGTGTCGGTTACTGGAACTCGCCGGGATCGATGGTGTCGGCGGTCGGCCACTGCCGGCCCTTCGACGTGCGAGCCGACGGCACGGTCTTCGGCAGCGGTGTCGCGATGGTGGCCCTCAAACCGTTGCAGGCGGCCATCGACGCCGGCGACCGGATTCACGCCATCATCCGCGGGTCGGCGATCAACAACGACGGATCGGCGAAAATGGGGTATGCGGCGCCCAATCCGGCCGCTCAAGCCGATGTAATCGCGGAAGCCCATGCGGTGTCCGGCATCGATTCGTCGACCGTGAGCTATGTCGAGACCCACGGAACCGGCACTCCGCTCGGTGACCCCATCGAAATCCAAGGGCTCCGAACGGCGTTCGAGGTGTCACAAACAGCCCGACCAGGACCGTGTGTGCTGGGGTCGGTCAAGTCGAACATCGGCCACCTGGAAGTCGCTGCCGGAATCGCGGGTCTGATCAAAACGATTCTGTGCCTGAAGAACAAAGCGATTCCCGCGACGCTGCACTTCACCAGTCCGAACCCGGAACTGCGTCTGGACCAAAGTCCGTTCGTCGTGCAAAGCAAGTACGGCCCATGGGAGACCGACGGGGTGCGTCCGGGCCGGGGTGAGCTCGTTCGGGGTCGGCGGCACCAACGTCCACGTCGTGGTGGAACAGGCACCCGCGGTTCCCGCGCACACTGAGCCGTCCGGTCCCCAGGTGCTCTTGCTGTCGGCGCAAACCGCTGCGGCGCTTGGGGAGTCGCGGACCGCCCTGGCCAACGCATTAGAACGGTCAGACGGACCGGACCTGTCCGACGTCGCCTACACGCTCACCCGGCGCCGCAAGCACAATGTCACGATGGCCGCCGTCGTTCACGACCGCGAGCACGCGGCCACAGTGCTGCGCGCGACCGAGCACGACAACGTATTCGTCGGCGAAGCCAGCGCGGATGGTGAACGCGCTGAAGCCACCGCGACGACCTCAAACCGCGCCGTTTTCCTGTTTCCCGGTCAGGGCGCTCAGCACGTCGGAATGGGCCAAGGGCTCTACGACACCGAGCCCGTCTTCGCCGAACACTTCGACACCTGCGCCGCGGGATTCCGCGCTGAGATGGGTATCGACCTGCACGCCGAAGTGTTTGGTGGAACCGCGACGGACCTGGAGCGCATTGACCGTTCGCAACCCGCACTGTTCACGGTGGAATACGCGCTGGCGAGGTTGGTCGACACTTACGGTGTGCGCGCCGGGGCGTATATCGGATACAGCACCGGCGAATACATCGCGGCCACCCTGGCCGGGGTGTTCGACCTCGAGACTGCGATCAAAACGGTGTCGTTGCGTGCTCGCCTGATGCATGAGTCGCCACCAGGCGCCATGGTCGCGGTGGCGGTGGGTCCCGATGATATTGCGGAGTACCTCGCGGAGCACCTCTCCAAGGGGGTGGAGCTGTCCGCGGTGAACGATCCCGGTAACTGCGTAGTCGCCGGGCCGAAGGACCAGATTCGCGCGTTCAGCCAACGCCTTGACGAGAATGGGATTCCCGTTCGGCGGGTCCGCGCCACGCACGCGTTTCATTCCAGCTCGATGGATCCCATGTTGGGAGAATTCCAGGAATTCCTGTCCCACCAACAGCTCCGCGCTCCGCGCACGCCATTGCTGAGCAACCTCACCGGAACTTGGATGTCGGAGCAGCAGGCAACCGACCCGGCCACCTGGACGCGCCAAATCAGTTCCACGATCAGGTTCGCCGACGAACTAAACGTGGTGCTGACCGATCCGGGTCGAATCCTGGTCGAGGTCGGTCCCGGCGGCAGCCTGACCGGTTCGGCGATACGGCACCCCAAGTGGTCTGGCGGACACCGTGCCGTTCGGCTCATGCGCCACCCCATTCAGAACGCCGACGACCGCGACACGTTCCTGCGCGCTCTGGGTGAACTCTGGTCGGCCGGAGTCGAGGTCGACTGGGCACCGCTGCGCCCGGCTCAGCCGCACTTCGTTTCCTTGCCCGGTTACCCGTTTGCCCGCCAACGGCATTGGGTCGAACCCAAGCACACCGTCTGGGCGTCGCAGGTTCCCGCCGAGAGCAACGGCTCACCGGTCGGCTCCTCGACTGATTCCTCCACCGTCGATGTGGCGCGCCCCGGGCAGTCGCAGACCGAGGCCACATTGCAGCGCATCTGGTCACAGTGCTTGGGCGTCAACTCAGTCGATCGAAACGCCAATTTCTTTGACCTCGGCGGCGATTCCCTGATGGCGATCAGCATCGCGATGAGCGCCGCCAACGAAGGTCTCAACATCACGCCGCAGGATCTGTACGAACACCCGACCTTGGCCGCGCTGGTAGCCGTGGTCGATGCCTCATTTGCAGCGGGCGGGTTGGCGAAACCCCCGGAGGCGCAGGCACATCCGGCGGTTCCGCCGAACTTCGCGTACTTCCTGGACCGGGGGTTGCGCGACACTGGCCGCTGGCGCGTCCCGCTGATCCTGCGACTCGACCCCAAGATAGGTCCAGAAGACATTCGGGCGGTGCTGACCGCGGTGACCAACCACCACGACGCGTTGCGCCTGCACCTCGTCGACAACGCCGGAATGTGGGAGCAGCACATCGCACCCCCGGGAGAATTCACCCGGCTCTCGACCCGGTCGCTTCCCGATGATATGGCTGCCGGAAGCACCGAAGAGCGGGACGCGGTGTCAAACATCCTGGCCGAACTCATAGCCGATCAGCAAGCTGACCAAGACCTCTCGAACGCGCCGCTGACCGCCGTGCATATCACTGGCGCTCACGATGGTCCGCACTACCTGGGTCTTGGCGTGCATGAGATGGTCGCCGACAGCGCGTCGCGCCAAATCCTGGGAACCGACATCTTCACCGCGTTTGGGCAACGGCTGGCGAGCCAGGAGATCACGCTGGAACCTGCCACCACCGGGTGGCGGGATTGGTCGGTGCGCTGCGCTGCCCTCGCGACGCATCCGGCGGCCCTCGACACCCGCGCCTACTGGATCGAGAATTCAAGCAAGCTGACTTTGTGGCTGGCCGATCCCCTCCCCAATGCAGATGTCACGCACCCGCCCGATGCCGACGATCTGACCCGGTTGCCGTGCACGCTAAGCGTCGAGCAGACATCTGAGGTAGACGACGCTCGGCGCAGGTTCCGACGGTCGATTCAGGAGATCCTGCTGGCCGCGCTGGGCCGAACAATAGCCCAGACGGTCGGTGACGGTGTGCTCGCCGTAGAGCTCGAGGGCGAGGGGCGCTCGGTGCTGCGACCGGATGTCGACGTGCGCAGAACCGTTGGCTGGTTCACGACGTACTACCCGATTCCGCTGGCATGCGCGAACGGGGGCGCGGCGATTCAGCAACTGGACGCCGTCCACGACGCCCTTAAAGCCGTTCCGCACTACGGAATTGGATACGGGCTGCTGCGGTATGTCTACGCAGCGACCGGGCGCGTCCTTGGTGCGCAACGTACGCCCGACATCCACTTCCGGTATGCGGGCGTGATCCCCGAGCTGCCGTCCGTTGACGCGCCCGTCCAATTCGACTCCGACATGACGACGCCGGTGCGCGAGACGATCCCCGGGCTGGGCCACGCCGTCGAACTTCGGGCGTGTCGGTCCGGCGGCTCACTGCATCTCGATTGGTGGTACGACACCCGCCGGATCCCACAGGCAACGGCAGAAGCCCTGGCGCGGAACTTCCCGCTCGCACTCAGCAAGCTGATCCAGGAGGGCATCGCGGCCGAGGACGCCGAGAGCGAAATGGTCGGGGCCGCCGAACCCGGCGCCCTGGTGGACCTGTCGACCCTTGATGCCGGCTGAGGAGAATCGGATGCGCAATAGCGACATGGCTGTGGTGGTTCGCGGGATTCGCAAGACCTACGGCAAGGTTGTGGCCATGGCAGACATCAGTTTCGATGTGGGCCGCGGTGAAGTGATCGGTCTGCTTGGCCCAAATGGGGCGGGCAAGACGACCATGGTGGACATCTTGTCGACGCTGACCCGGCCGGATCGAGGCTCGGCGACCGTCGCCGGCTACGACGTCGCTTCCGAGCCGGCCGGTGTGCGCCGCTCGATCATGGTCACCGGACAGCAGGTGGCTGTCGATGACATGCTGTCCGGGGAGCAGAACCTGGTGATGTTCGGTCGTCTGTACGGGCTGAGCAAGTCCACGGCGCGCAAACGGGCGGCCGAACTGCTCGAGCAATTCGACCTTGTCCATGCCGGGAAGCGGCGGGTGAGCACCTACTCGGGCGGGATGCGTCGACGGATCGACATCGCGTGCGGATTGGTGGTCCAACCCCAAGTGGCGTTCTTAGACGAGCCCACCGCAGGGCTGGATCCGAGGAGTCGGCAAGCTATTTGGGATCTGGTGACCAGCTTCAAGAAGCTCGGCATCGCCACGCTGTTGACCACGCAGTATCTCGAGGAGGCGGATGCGCTCAGTGACCGGATCATCTTGATCGATCACGGCAAGATCATCGCGGAGGGCACCGCGAATGAGCTCAAGCAGCGCGCTGGCGGCACTTTCTGCGAGATAGTGCCGCGGGATCTGAAAGACCTGGGCGCTATCGTCGCAGCGCTCGATTCGCTGTTGCCCGAGCAGCACCGGGACATGCTGACACCCGAATCAGACCGGATTACGATTCCGGCGCCACACGGCACGAGCACGCTCATCGAGGCCGTGCGGCGGCTCGACGAGGCGAATATCGAGCTGGCCGACATTGCGCTACGCCGGCCGTCGCTCGACGACGTATTCCTGTCCATGACAGCGGATCCCAGCGAGACCCACGCTCTGAGTCACCTGGCGTCGGAGGCCATGCGATGAGCGCCCCGACCTACCCCGAGCATGAAGAAGCCACGCCCGTCGACGCGCACGCAGTGGTGGGTGCTCACCATGCGCTTCATCACACCCGGGCTGAGCAACGGAGAGCTGATCACCGTTATCGGCGCATCGGTGGGTTTCACGGCGGGCTTTTACATACCGTTCTCCATACCGTGGAACCATTTTGTGGGTGGTTCAGGCGTCGCCAGCAACTTAGGGCAATACATCACGCCCATGGTCACACTGCAGGCCGTCGCGTTCGCCGCCATTTCATCTGCCTTCCGGGCGGCAACCGATTCGCTGCAGGGCGTCAATCGACGGTTCAGGTCGATGCCGATCGCCCCATTGACGCCGGTGCTTGCCCGCGTGTCAGCCAGTGTGTACCGATGCTGCGTTGGTTTGACGGTAGCGTTGATCTGCGGCCACGCGATCGGATTCCGGTTCCATCAGGGAGTCCCCTACATTGCCGGTTTTTGCGTATTGGTGATCGTGATCGGGGCCTTGATGTCATTCGGCGCGGACCTGATCGGCACCGCTACCAGGAACCCCGACGCGATGCTGCCATTGCTGACTTTGCCTATTTTGATCTTCGGACTGCTGTCCGTCGGTCTCCAACCGATAAAGCTGTTTCCTCATTGGATCCAGCCCGTTGTCCGCAACCAACCGATCTCCCAGTCCGTGGTGGCGCTGCGCGCACTGGCCGGGGACACCACCAAGACGGTCATACCGGTGACGTGGCCTGTCATGGCGCCGACGCTGGCGTGGCTGTTCGGTTTCCTGGTGGTCCTGGTGCCCTCATCCATCATCGTTTTGTCCAGACGGCCATGATCCCTATGACAAGTCATGAAGTCGGGTTTCGCCCGGTGCGCTCGCAGTACCCGGACAACTCCGTTCGGCTGCTCGTTTCGCATACTCTGCTGCTGGCCAAGCGGATACTCACGCGGTGGGCGCGTGATCTCGTCACCGTCATCGAAGCGCTCGTGTTTCCGATTCTGTTCCTGTTGGTGTTGAAGATCGTGCTCGGCAATCTGATTTACGCCGTGACCCACGACAACCCGCTGTACAGCATCGTGCCGCTAATCGCGCTCGGCGCTGCGATCACTGGCTCCACCTTCGTCGCGATCGACCTGATGCGCGAACGCTCCAGCGGTCTGCTTTCCCGATTATGGGTGCTGCCTGTGCACCGGGCATCGGGCTTGCTCTCTCGAATCCTCGCAGACGCGGTTCGGATTCTGTTCACCAGCGTCGTGATGCTGAGTGTGGGGATAATATTGGGCTTCCGGTTTCGGCAGGGTGTGATCGCGAGCCTCATGTGGCTTAGTGTTCCGGTGATACTGGGCATCGCATTCGCCGTTACCGTCACCACCGTGGCGCTCTACGCTGCGGAAGTACTCGTGGTAGAGGCGGTTGAGCTGGTACAAGCACTTGCGATCTTCTTCTCTACCGGTCTGTTACCGCTGGACCAATATCCACACTGGATTCAGCCGGTGGTCGCGCATCAGCCAGTGAGCTACGCCGTCGCGGCGATGCGGGGATTATCCGCGGGCGGTCCGGTCCTATCACCGATGGTCGCGATGCTGCTGTGGAGCGCGGGCATTGTTGCCGCTTGCGTCGTACCTGTGGCAATCGGCTATCGACGGGCCAGCACGCATTGACTCAGCATGCGGTGACCCCACATGTAGTGACCCCTACATCGAGTGAAAGGGCGGAGTCTTAAAGGTGTTTCCCGGATCGGTGATCCGAAAGCTGTCACACAGCGAGGAAGTCTTTGCGCAATACGAGGTTTTCACTTCCATGACAATGCAGCTGCACGGTGTTGTCGACGTCGATGCGCTGTCGGAAGCCTTCGACGCCCTCGTAGAGGCCCACCCGGTGTTGGCCAGTCACCTCGAGCCAGGCTCCGATGGCGGTTGGCACCTCGTTGCCGATGACCTGCTCCACTCCGGGATACGTGTCGTCGACGGTACCAACGGGGCACCGTCGGGAAACGCCGGAATTCAGCTCGATCAGACCGCATCCCTGTGCAATCTGCGGTTGGCGCTCGGCGAGGGAACATCCGCGCTGACGGTGTATCTCCATCACAGCATCGCCGATGGTCACCATGGGGCCGGCCTTCTCGATGAGCTGTTCACCCGCTACACCGATGTGGTATCTACCGGCGACCCCGGTCCGATAATCCCTGCGCCCGCGCCTGTGTCAATGGAGGCCATGCTGGTACAGCGGGGCGTCAAAAAGCTAGGGCTGTCGGGAGTCGAGCGTTTCATGCCGGTGATGTTCGCCTATGAGCTCCCTGCCTCCGTGAAGCCGACCCTGGTCGCAAGTCCTGGATCGCCCCAAGCTGTTCCGGTCACCAGAGTCCGGCTCACCGAGCAGGAGACAGGCGACCTCGTGGAGTTCAGCCGGGAAAATCGGGTCAGCATGAACACAGTGGTAGCGGCGGCCATCCTGCTGACCGAGTGGCGGTTCCGCGAGACTCCGCACGTCCCGATTCCCTACTGTTATCCCGTCGATTTGCGCTATTTTCTCAACCCGCCGGTGAACCCGACCGAGAGTACCAACCTGGTGGGAGTGGCAACCTACCTCGCTGAGATCGGGCCGGACACCGACATCGTCGATCTGGCAAGCGATATCGGTGCCACATTTCGGGCAGACTTGGCCGACGGTCTGATCCAGCAGTCGTCGCTTAACTTCGGCGTGGCATTCGAAGGAACTCCTCCCGGGCTGCCACCACTTGTCTTCTGCAGCGATGTCAGTGCGTTCCCCATCCGGACACCCGCGGGACTGGAGCTGGGAGAGTTTCAGGCCCAATCCTTTTGTTCCATTACCGTCCCCCTTGACTTCTACGGCTGTGGGGTTCAAGGCGGGAAAATGGCGATCGAGCATCACGGACACATACCGGCGGAAAAGCGCCTCGAGGCGATACGTTCGCTGCTCTGCACCGTTCCCTCGGAGTATGGCTGGGTCATGGAGTGACCTGTAGGGTCAACCGCAGCCCACCTTCGCCCGAGCCCACGAACAACCTTGCAGTGCAGCAAAATCCGGCTTTATAACGCCGCTGGTTCGGCCTCGTCCTCGGCCAGCGTGTCGGACAGGTGCTCGGCCAAGGCGCGCGGTGTGTTGTGGGTGGCGATGACCTTGGGGGACAGGCGTATCCCGGTCTCGGTTTCAATGTAGGTACGCATCTCGAGCATGCCCAGCGAGTCTAGGCCGTACTCGACGAATGGGCGGTCGGCGTCGACTGTGCGGCGCAGGATCAGACTAGCCTGCTCGGCTATCAGCCGCCGAAGCCGGGCGGGCCATTCATCTTGCGGCAGTGAATATAGCTCGGTGCGGAATCTGCTTGCGCCCGTTGGGCTTTGCCCCATGGATTGGAACATTTCAGCGAACGGGCCGCGTTGGACGAGGGCAGGCAGCCACGGTGCTCCGATTATCGGCACGTAACCGGTGTACGTGCGGTCATGGCGCAGCAGTGTCTCGAAGGCGTACGCGCCCTCTTCGGGAGTGATCATGATTTCGCCGCCTTCGGCCAACAACGTGGCACGGCCGATCTCTGCCCACGCACCCCACGCGATCGCGCTGGCCGGCAGGCCCTGAGCGCGGCGCCAGTGAGCGAAGGCGTCGAGCCAGCTGTTGGCCGCAGCATAGGCGCCCTGACCAGGCGATCCCAGCAGGGCTGCTCCCGAGGAGAACAGGCAGAACCAGTCCAGTGG
Source organism: uncultured Actinomycetota bacterium (assembly GCA_963784665.1). Taxonomy (GTDB): domain Bacteria; phylum Actinomycetota; class Actinomycetes; order Mycobacteriales; family Mycobacteriaceae; genus Mycobacterium. The sequence goes on along the minus strand of CAWASA010000002.1, from coordinate 344,906 downwards.
CTGTCCGCTCGTGGCGCGGTGCAGGTGCCAAGATCCGTAAACCTTGGGCGCCCAGTCGCGGTCGATGAGTTCGTCGGTGATGTTGGTCAGCGTGGCGTCCTCGACCACCGCCGCCGCGTGCAGCACGCCGCGCACCGGAAGCCCGGTGGCGGTTGCCGCGCTCACCAGGCGGTCCGCGGTGTCGGGTTCGGCGATGTTGCCGGACTCCACCACGATGTCGGCCCCGGTCGCGCGGATGCGCTCGATGACCTGCCGGGCTTTGGGGTTGGGCGCCGACCGGGCGGTCAGCACGATCCGGCCGCAGCCCGCCCCCCGTTCGCAGCGGCCATCGTCGAGGCGAAGAACAGGCCGAGGCCACCCAAGCCACCGGTGATGATGTAGGCGCCGTCGCGGCGGAAGACCCGAGCCCGCTCCGGCGGCACCGCCACGCTGCTGCGGCCGCTGCGCGGCATGTCGAGCAGGAGTTTGCCGGTGTGCTCGGCGAGGCTCATTGCTCGGATAGCGTTGGCCGCATCGGCCAACGGGTAGTGAGTACTCGGCGGTGCGGGCAGTACACCGTCCGCGACGAGGTTGTACACCGTGGTGAGCAACTCGTGCACCCGATCGGGCTGGGTGATGGAGATCAGCGCAAGGTCGACATAGTAGAACGTTAGGCCGCGGCGGAAAGGATACAGCCCTAGCCGGGTGTTGCCATAGACGTCGAGCTTTGCCGATCTCGACGAACCGTCCGCCGAAGGACAACAGCTCCAGCCCGGCACGTTGTGCCGCGCCGGTCAGGGAGTTCAGCACCACATCCACGCCATACCCGTCGGTGTCACGGCGGATCTGCTCGGCGAACTCGACGCTGCGCGAGTCGTACACGTGCTCAATTCCCATGTCGTGCAATAGTCTCCGACGCTGCGGGCTGCCGGCCGTGGCGAATATCTGTGCTCCTGCCGCTCGGGCTATCGCCATCGCCGCCTGTCCCACCCCGCCGGTCGCGGAGTGGATCAACACCCGGTCACCGGCCTTGATCCGGGCCAGGTCATTGAGGCCATACCAGGCGGTGGCGTACGCGGTGGTCACCGCAGCGGCCTGGCTGTCGGTCAGGCCCGCCGAAAGCTTCGCGGCCAGCTGGGCGTCACAGATGACAAACGTGCTCCAGCAGCCGTGGGGGGACAGGCCCCCGACATGGTCACCGACTTGGTGATCGGTGACATCCGGCCCGACTGCCGTCACCACGCCAGCGAAATCGGCACCCAACTGCGGCAGCCGGCCCTCGAAGCTGGGGTATTTGCCAAACGCGACCAGGACGTCGGCGAAGTTGATGCTGGATGCGGTGACCGCAACCTCGATCTGTCCAGGCCCGGGCGGAACCCGGTCGAGCGCAACGAATTCCATAGATTGCAGGTCACCCGGCGTGCGGATTTGCAGCCGCATGTTGTCGCGTTCGTGATCCACGATGGCGGTTTGCCGCTCGTCGTGGCGCAGTGGACTGGGGAACAAGCGCGCCGCGTACCACGCGCCATGCCGCCAGGCGGTTTCGTCTTCCTCCGACCCGCATAGCAGTTCCTGGGCAACCTGCTCGGCATCCGTGTGCTCGTCCACGTCGATTTGGGTAACGCGCAAAAGCGGATGTTCACTTCCGATCACCCGCAGCAGGCCACGCAGTCCGGCCTGTTCCAGGTTGATCTCGTCGTCCGACTGAACTATCTGGGCTTGCCTGGTCACGACGTACAGACGAGGAATGTCCCCCTCCAATTCAGCCAGCTCACGCGCGATCCGAACCACATGACGCACCTGCTCACGGCCCCGCAGCAGACTTTGCTCATCCGGGCCGCCGACGCGTGCGCCACAGAGGATCACCACACCATCGACGGGACGGGCACGCAGGTGACTACCAATCCTTTCCAGATTGGCCGCGGCATCGACCTCCCTCAACCAGTGCAGGTTGGCGCATTCCGCGCCTTGGGATTTCAGCGCGTCGGTCAACGTGGTGGCCAGCAGGTCCGTGGCCTCGGAGGTGTCGATCAGCAGCCATGATCCAGCCTCGGTTCTGGACAAGCCGTGGGCGTCCTCGGGCAGCGTTCGCTGCTGCCAGTCGAGAGTCAGCAGCCGCTCGCTGAGCACCCGTTCGCGCTCGCCGGTTTCGGAGGTCCCAGTTCCCATGCGCAGCCCACGCACGGTCAGCAGGACTGTCCCCTGCTCGTCCAGCACGTCGAGGTCGGCCTCGCCCCCTGTGGGGTGGGCTGTGGTCACTCGCGTGTAGCAGTAGCGGGCGTTGCGGGTAGGACCGTAGGCACGTATGCGGCGCACACCCAACGGCAACAGCAGGCCGCCACTGCCGCTGGCCTCGACGCCGGGGTGAGCGGCGACGGACTGGAAACAGGCATCCAGCAGCGCCGGGTGCACGCGGTAGGCGGCCTGCTGGAAGCGGATCGAACCAGGCAGCCCGACCTCGGCCAGCACGGTGCTGACTCCCGTCTCCGCAGTGTGCGCGGCGGCCAGACCGGCGAATGCAGGGCCTAACTGAACACCACGCTCGACGAGCGACTCCCGCAACTCGGTCCCGTTCACGAGGCACGGATGCGCCGCCAGCAGGGCGGCCATGTCGTATGAGGGCGGGGGATCATCCTCGGTGGCGTGCAGTGCGGCGGTGGCGTGCCGCGTGTTCTCCCCGTCCTGGTGGGTCGCCACTACGAAGTCGACGACACCTGGAGCCTCCACCGACGCGACGGCGTCGATCGGGGTCTGGTCGTCCAGCAGCAGCATCTGCTCGAAGGCGATGTCGCGGACCTCGGACGCCTCGCCGAAGACCGCCCCGGCCGCGGCCAACGCCATCTCACAGTAGGCGGCCCCCGGAAGCGCGGCCACGTTATGCACCTGGTGATCGCTTAGCCAGGGCAGTACCGCCGTACCGACGTCGCCATGCCAAACGTGGCGCTCTGGCTCCTCGATCAGCCGCACATGCGAGCCCAGCAGCGGATGCACAGCAATGGTGCAACCACCTTGCGTCTGCTGTTCTTGGCCGTCGAGGTCGAGGAACAAGGGACGGTGGGTCCACGCCGGCAGCGGCGCATCCACCAGCCGCCCAGCGGGATAGAGCACCGAAAAGTCCACCGCGGCGCCCGCGCTGTGCAGATCCGTCAGCAAGCCGCGCAGCCCGTGCGGCAGCGGCTGCTCACGCCGCATGCCGGCCAGAGCGGCCACCGACATGTCGAGACTCCGGGCGGTCTGCTCGACAGAGTGGGTCAGCAGCGGGTGTGGCGCCAGCTCGCCGAAGACCCGATACCCGTCCTCCAACGCGGCCTGCACTGCCGCGGCGAACTGCACGGTGTGCCGCAGATTGTCCACCCAATAACCGGCATCGCACACCGGCCGCTCACGCGGGTCGAACAAGGTCGCCGAGTAGTACGGAACCTCGGGTGACATCGGGGTGAGATCGGCCAGTGCCGCGGCCAACTCGTCGAGGATCGGGTCGACTTGGGGCGAGTGCGATGCCACGTCGACGGCCACTTCGCGCGCCATCACGTCACGCTTCTCCCACGCCACGACGAGTTCGCGCACCCTCTCGGTGGCTCCGCCGATCACCGTGGACTGCGGCGAGGCCACCACCGAAACCGCGACATCGTCAACACCGCGGGCCATGAGTTCCGAATTCACTTGTTGGGCAGGCAGTTCCACCGACGCCATCGCGCCGGAACCGGCGATGCGGGACATCAGCCGGGAGCGGCGGCAGATGACGCGCGCTCCGTCTTCCAGCGACAATGCCCCCGCGACAACGGCCGCGGCCGCTTCGCCCAGCGAGTGTCCGATGACCGCGCCTGGTCGCACCCCATAGGACTTCTCAATGGTGGCGGCCAGCGCGACCTGCATGGCGAACAGGGTCGGCTGCACCCGGTCAATCCCGGTCACGGTCTGCGGCGCCGTCATCGCCTCGGTCACCGAGAATCCCGATTCCCGAGCGATCAGCGGCTCCACGGCGGCGACCGTCGCGGCGAACACCGGTTCGCTCGCGAGCAGGTCAGCGCCCATCGCGGCCCATTGCGAGCCCTGACCGGAGAACACCCACACCGGTCCCCGATCGCCCTGTCCCACCGCAGCCTGATACGGGAGGTCGCCATCGGCCACCTCCCGCAAACCCTCGGCCAGTTCCGGCAGGCTGGCGGCCACGACCGCGGTGCGCACCGGCCGGTGCGCGCGCCGCCGCGCCAGCGTGTAGGCCAGATCCCAGAGCGCCACGGAGTCCGCGCGGTCTTCCACCCACTCGGCGAGCCGCCGCGAGGTCTGCCGCAGCCCGTCGGCCGAGGTCGATGACAACGCGAACAACAGCGGGCCCGCCGTAGCGGACCCAGTTGAAATGGTGCCGTCTGCGGCATTCTCTGACTCTTGTGCTGGAGCTTGTGCGGGCGCCTGTTCAAGGATGGCGTGCACGTTCGTTCCCGACATCGCGTAGGAGGACAACGCCATCCGCCGGGGCCCCTGTGCGTTGGTGGGCCACGGCGTGATCTGCCTGCGGCACGAAAAGTCCGGTCTCGATACCAGCAAGGTCGTCGGGTAGTCCGGTGAAGTGCACCATCGGCGGCACCACGCCGTGCTGCAGCGACAGGATCGCCTTGATCAGCCCGACCGCCCCCGCCGCGGACTCGGTGTGCCCCAGGTTGCTTTTGACTGACCCGAGAACACATCTGTTACCGGCGGCGCCATACACCTGTGCCAGGCTCTTGTATTCAATCGGGTCACCGACCGGGGTACCGGTGCCGTGCGCCTCCACCGCGCCCACGGTGGCTGCGTCCACCCCCGCGTCCGCCAAGGCTGCCCGGTACACCGCGGCCTGCGCGTCCAACGACGGCATCGTGAGCGTCTCCGAGCGACCGTCATGATTGGCGGCCGTGCCGCGCACCACGGCAAGGATCCTGTTACCGTCCCGCAGCGCATCTGGCAGTCGCTTGAGCAACACCATCGCGCAACCCTCAGAACGCACAAACCCGTCCGCCCCGACGTCGAATGCACGGCAGCGACCGGTCGGAGAAAGCATGCCCTGCGCGGACAGACACACGCTCCCGTGCGGTTCCAGTAGCAATGCGCAGCCGCCGGCTAAGGCGAGGTCGCTTTCGCCCTCGCGCAGGCTGCGACAGGCCAGGTGCACTGCCATCAGACCCGAAGAACATGCGGTGTCCACCGTCATCGCAGGACCGTGCAGGCCCAGTGCGTGGGCGATCCGCCCGGACGCCACGCTGCTGTTACAGCCGGTAACCGCGTATGGGCCCACCAAAGCGCCCGCGCTGCTGGTGAGCAGCAGGTAGTCCTCGCGAGTCAGCCCAACGAACACACCTGTCGACGACCCGGCCAACGAGCCTGGATCCAGACCGGCATGCTCCATCGCCTCCCACGAGGTCTCTAGCAACAATCGCTGTTGCGGATCGATCGCGATCGCCTCCCGCTCGCCGATCCCGAAGAACTCAGGGTCGAAGCCCGTGACGTCGTCGACGAACGCACCCCACCGCGACACCGTTCGACCGGGTACCCCGGGCTCAGGGTCGTAGTACTCGTCGGCGTCCCAGCGGTCGGGCGGGATCTCGGTGACCAGATCGTCGCCACGGAGCAAGGACTCCCACAGCATGTCGGGCGACTCGATTCCCCCGGGAAGCCGACATCCAATTCCGATGACCGCAATGGGAGTGACACGTGTTTCCATCGCTTCAACCTCGTCTCCGCTCGGCCGGTGTCACTTCCAGAACATTCACCGGATCCCGGTACCCGCAACGGAACCCCGTAGCGTCGCTCGCACAACCACCGATCCGGGTAGCTACACGGAACGCGTTGCACGAAGCGCCAAGCTTAACGCCGCACTTGGAACTGTGGAGGAGAAATAGCGTGAAATTCCCCTGCTCGTTGCCGGGCAGGTAGCCGGCTGGCCGCGGGGACGCTGGGCGATCGAGAACTGGCTGCACTGGGTCCGCGACGTCACTCGGGAGATGACCGCTAAGAGGTCAGCCCCGCGACACGACGCACGAAACCCTCACCGCCCCTGCAAACTACTGCTGAACTGCTGAAATGCCACTTCGCCGAGACTCTGCAAGGGCCGTGACTCCGATTCCATGAACAGCGGGACAACCTCCGAACGAGGCCGTAACGTGACGCCCATGAATGCGCGTTTCCTTCCCGCTGTGCTGCGCACGTGCGCCCGTCTGCAGCCCAACAACACAGCGTTCACGTTTATCGACTACGAGCGGGACTGGGCCGGCGTTGCCGAAAGCCTGACGTGGTCGCAGCTGTATCGGCGAGCGCTCAACGTTGCACAGGAGCTCAGACTTCGCGGGTCAACTGGTGACCGCGCTGTGATAGCGGCGCCGCAGGGACTCGATTACGTCACCGCTTTTCTCGGCGCAATGCAGGCCGGACTTATCGCCGTTCCGCTGTCGGTCCCGCTGGGTGGCGCCAGCGATGAACGTGTTAGTTCGGTCGTGCGTGACGCAGCGCCCTCTGTCGTTCTCACGACATCCTCTGTCGCAGGCAATATCGCCGAGTATGTCAAGTCGAAGCCCGGTGAATCCGCTCCATCGGTCATCGAGGTTGATTTGCTGGACCTGGACTCAAAGAAAGGACCCGCTGCAGAGGACGCATAGCTTCAGCAAACATTGCGTATTTGCAATACACTTCCGGATCGACCCGCCAGCCCGCCGGGGTCATGATCTCGCACAAAAACATTCTGGCTAATTTCGGGCAGATCATGTCCGACTACTATCGGGACCACGGAGAGGTTCTCCCGCCGGACACCACTGTAGTGTCCTGGCTGCCGTTCTATCACGACATGGGTTTGTATATGGGAATTATCCTTCCGGTGCTGACGGGATTTCGCGCTGTGCTCATGAGCCCCGTGTCGTTCCTGCAGCGGCCGGCCCGGTGGATGCAATTGCTGGCAAGCAACAGTCACGCATTTGCGGCAGCACCGAACTTCGCTTTCGAATTGGCGGCACGAAAAATATCAGATGACGACATGGCCGGGCTTGATCTCGGGGACGTGCTCTTCATCCTCAACGGTAGCGAGCGGGTACAACCCGCGACACTGCAGCGCTTCACCGAGCGGTTCGCCCGCTTCAACTTTCAGGACAGGGTGATCCGGCCCGGATATGGAATGGCAGAAGCAACGGTGTATATCGCGACCCGCGAAGGGAATCAACCACCAGAAATCGTTCATTTCGAATCCGAGAAACTGACCGACGGCCATGCGGAACGGTGCGCAAGCGGAAACGGCACACCGCTAGTCAGTTACGGCGCGCCGCAGTCACCGACGGTACGCATCGTCGATCCCGAAACCCGTACCGAGTGCCCGGCGGGAACGGTCGGTGAGATTTGGGTGCACGGCGGCAATGTCGCTACCGGCTACTGGCAGAGACCTGAAGAGAGTGAGCGCACGTTCGGCGCAACGCTCGTCGCTGCGTCGTCGGCCGGCACACCCGAAGAACCTTGGCTGCGAACCGGAGATTTGGGCTTCTTCTCCGACGGCGAGCTGTTCATCATCGGCCGCATCAAGGATCTCTTGATCGTGTATGGGCGCAACCACTCTCCCGACGATATCGAGGCAACGATCCAGGAGGTCACCGAAGGCCGCTGCGCGGCGATAGCGGTTCCGAATGGGGGCGTTGAGAAGCTGGTTGCCATCATCGAACTCAAAAAGCGGGGCGACTCCGACGAGGATGCGATGAATAGGCTCGGCATCGTCAAACGTGAAGTCACCTCGGCGATATCGAAGTCGCACGGCCTGAGCGTGGCGGATCTCGTTCTGGTACCGCTTGGCTCGATTCCCATCACCACAAGCGGCAAGGTCAGACGAGGGGCGTGTGTCGAGCAGTATCGACACGATCAGTTCGCCCGCTTAGACGTTTAGTATCACCACGCGTACTGACGAGGCCGAACTCCGATTCAGCCTCGTCGACTACCCGGACCACGAATCGGTCGCCGGACGCGCGGCGGTCGAACGGGCCATCTCGTAGCTGCCAGCTTGCCGCCACCCCGCGCGCTCGATGATCGCGTCGACGCTTTCAGTTTCACCCGATCACATCACCAGGACTCCTGATCGGAAAAATAGCCAACGGGAGTGGGCAGGCGGCAGCACCCGGCGGAGCTTGCGGAGCCGGGGTTAGCCGGCGGGACGCGGCTGAGGAGTTTCCTGTGAGCGATCCGGCCAGCCGTACTGCGCAGTAGACGTCCATTTGAAAGCGTCCTCGACGGGCGCCTGAGTCAGTACCATCACGAGCGTGTCAGCCGACGATAACCATAGGTCATCCTGGCTCGCCAAGCTCCTTGTCGTCGCTGCATGGATTGCAGTGGCCGTGATCGCGAACTTGATTCTCGCCTTCACACCAGCGAAAGCGAGGGATGCCGGCTCGGCGCTGCTGCCACAGGACGCCAAGACGGCCGCCGCCACCAGCCGGATTGCGCAGGCGTTCCCGGGCACCGGCACTAACGCCATCGCCTACCTGGTGCTGGAAGGCCGCGACCAGCTGGGGCCAGCGGACCAGCAATACTTTGACGCTGCCGTCAGCGCCTTGCGCGCCGACACCGCCCACGTGGGATCCGTCCTCGACTGGCGGTCAGATCCCCTCACCGCCCCGCTGGGAACCAGCCCCGACGGCCGGTCCGCTATCGCCATGGTGTGGCTGCGGGGCGAGGCGGGGACCGCCCAAGCGCGGGAATCGCTCGATGCTGCCCGATCGGTGGTGCGAAAGCTACCGCCGAGTGCGGGGCTTCGCGCCCGCATTACGGTCCCGGCGACCACCAACGGCATGCCCCTGCACATGACCGCGTGGCAGGGCGCGGCGATCGTGACCGCCGCGGCGGTGATCGCCGTCCTGCTACTTCTGCGAGCGCGGCAGTCCACGATTGCCGTGGGGATCGCGCTGCTGACCGCCGGGCTGTCGCTCGCGGTGGCGTGGCCGCTCGCCGCGGTGGTGCGGGGACACCAGGGGGGGAACGTGTCGGTGTTCACGGTGTTCTCTGCGACCCTGGCCGCAGTCCTGACGATCGGCACGATCACCGCATCCACCATGCTGGTTGCGCGGCTCAGGCCCGACGCAACCGCTTCGGTCACGGACCGGCGCGCATACCGCGACACCCTGCCCGCGTTAGCCCTGCCCGGGGCGTGCATCGCGATGCTCACCGGCCCGCTGCTGCTTGCCCAAACCCCGGCGCTGCACAGCGTCGGCACGGCCGCACAGGGTGTCGTTGTGGCACTTGCGGCTTCGTTGACGCTATTGCCTGCCCTGATCGGGCTCGCAGGGCCACGCGCGGGGCCTGAAGGGCAGTCATCGTCGCGAACCGGCGGTGCCGCCCGGACACCCCCGCTGTCGATACCGCGTCCGGCCGTCATCACCGCCCTGGTGCTGGTGATCTGCGCGCTGCCCGTCATCGCGATGCAGTGGGGCCTCGCCGAAAACCCGGCCGCGACACGCAGCGCACAATTCCTCCCGGGGAATCGGCTGCCCGACGTGGTGGTGGTCAAATCCGCCCGGGACCTTCGGGACCCGGCTGGGCTCATCGCCATCGACCAGGTCAGCCACCGTCTGATGGAGATTCCCGGTGTCCGCAAGGTGCAGTCGGCGGCATGGCCAGGCGGTGTCCCGTGGACCGATGCCTCGCTGACCTCCGAAGCGGGAAGGCTCGCCGATCAGCTGGATCGCCAGGGCGCGACGTTTGTACCGCAGGTGAATGCCATCAAGTCACTGGCGTCCGTGCTCGATCAGGTGACCGGAGCGGTCAACGAGCTGGAAGCGAGCGTGACCGCCGGTCTCGCCGGGGCCACCCAAATCCAGCAGCAAATCGACCTCATGATCTCCGGTACGCGCAACATCAAGGACACCACCGCGCAGGTGTCGGGATACCTGGACCCGGTGCGCGGCTGGATGGGCGGCATCGCGAACTGTCCTGGCGACATACTGTGCTCGGCCGCGCGCAAGGTCGTTGATCCCTTCGACAGCGTGGTCGCCGACGTGGCCCTGCTGTCCAATGGCGCGGACCGCATCGCCGCGGTATCGGCCAAAACAATGGGCGCCTTCGCCTCCACCCCGCGCGTGGTGGCGCAATTGCGGTCGGCGCTGGGGCGGCTGCGCTCCTTCGTACCCACCCTGGAAACGACCATCGAGAACACCATCCCGCAAGTCGTGCAGTTGTCGACATTCCTGAAGAACCTCAGCACCGACTTCGCTGACACCGGCGAAGGCGGCTTCTACCTACCCAGGAAGGCGCTGGCGGATCCGTCGTACCAGCACGTGCGGCAATCGATGTTCTCGTCAGACGGAACGGCGACCCGGCTGTTCGTCTATTCCGACGGGGACAAAGTGGACTCGGATGCGGCGGCACGCGCGCTGCAGCTCGAAATCGCCGCGGGCAAGGCGACGAAGTACGGAAGCCTTGTCGACAGCCAGATCACGGTGAGCGGGGCCGCGCAAGTAGCCGCGGCCGCCCGCGGTGCCCTCACCCACGATGCCGTGCTACTGGCCGTCACGGTGCTCGCGGTAGTCGCCTTCGTCAGCCTCTGGCGCGGCGCCGTCAGTGGTCTCGTGATCGGCCTCGGGGTGCTGGCCTCTTACCTTGCCGCGCTGGGGATCTCGGTTGCGCTCTGGCAACATCTGCTGGGTCGCGAGCTACACGCTTCGGTGCCGCTGGTGTCGTTCGCCGTCCTCGCGGCGTGCGGCGTCCCGTATCTCGTCGCCGCTCTCATCGACTCCCGGGCACAGTCTGCGGGCACCGTGTCGGTTCGGGGCGCCGTTGCGCCGCTCATGGCGCTCGGTGCCGCATTCGGCAGCGGACTGGTGCTGCTGTCGGGAGGTTCCGTCAGCGTTCTGGGTCAGATCGGCACCGTTCTGCTGATCGGGCTGGGCGCGCTGACCGCGGTGGCGCACGTGTGCGTTCCGGCCGCGATCCCAGACCGGACTACGCGACGCACCGTCGCGGCGTCGCCCGCGACGGACTTTTGATGCCAAGTCGCTGTTCGAGATCGCCTGGCGCATTGAGGGATTCGCCGCTAGTCGACGTTCACGGGTTCGTTCCATTTGGATAGCGTGATCTGGACAGACCCGGACCCGAGGTCCACACTTACCCGGACGAGGCGGTGCGAACCGTCCGCGGCAATCCACCCGGTCGACGGCCTCGACTGTCTGGCGCCAGGATCCAGGATCTTGACGGTCTCCGTCGGGAGGGTTCCGGTGATCTTGGTGGTGGGAACTCCGTCGATCACCTCCGTGCCTTGCGATTGCAGATTGGTGATACTCGACAGCATCTTCGCCACACCGTTGGTGGGGTCGACCACGCGTGAGGCTGCCAGGTCGGAGACGGAGCCGAGTTTGGTCCAGTCGTCGAACAGTTTCACCGAGATGACGTCGTCCTTTACCCGGAACGGGACGTCCGCCTGGCCCTGGTAGGTGCACACGCCCTTCGCGGCGAGCGGATTGGCCCGGACATCGACATCGGCACTGGTGATGCCGAGCATGCTGTCGATTTGCCCGGTTGTCCGGACCGCCAGGTGCACGCTGGTCAAAGCCTTTGTCGCGTCCGCCGCCTGCCGGATCTCGGCTACGAGCGCCGGGTCGGCCGTCGTGCTGACCGCACTACTATGCCCCTCGGAATCAGGTGTGGCAGAGGAGCATCCGGATAGCCACAGCACCAGACAGGCACCCAGCGTCACCAGAACGGCGGACGTCACCGCCGGTTTCCGATCGTTCATCGCTCACCACCTCGATGATGTTTTCGCCCATGCCGCTCGCACCGCAGGCAGCACCGAACCCAGCACACAGGCCACGATCGCGCCGAGGTCACAGCTTTTTGAGTCCGCGAAGGACCTTAGCGTGCGGCAGGCTTGCCGCCACAGTCTTGCGCACTTTCGGGTTAACCAGGCTGCCGTTGATGACGATTAGGTATCGAAGGCCGTGATCGCGCCATTCCGCTACTTGATCGATGACTTCGTCGGGTGTCCCATTCAAAACCATTTCTTTTATAAGTGCAGCAGGAACTTTCGCCGTTTGTGACAAGACCGTCTGCTTGTCCATGGTTTGTGGGATCAGATCCTGTACGCCGGCGAAGTCAGCTCCCATTGGATGCTCAACGCCATGGCGTGCCCAGGCTTGTGCAGGTACACCGAGCGCGGTCATTTTGACGATGACAGAGTCCAGCGCCTCATCCACGTCGTCGCGATTCCGGCCGGTGACCACGCCGAGCACTGCCGCAGGGGTAATCGACATTGGGTCACGACCCGCGTCGGACGCCGCGGCGCGTACGGCTTCGAGTGCGCGGCTGTAGTCGGTGGGACGAACCACAACAATGGGAACCCAAGCGTCGGCATAGCGTCCAGTGGCCCGCAGCATCCGCGGCCCGTGGGCCGCGACCCAGATTTCGGGCCATTTCCCACGGTATGGCGGAAGGTCGAAAACGGCGTTACGTAGCGGAAAGTATGGCGATTCACGTGAGACAAGCCCCCCGTTCGCAGCCCACAACGTGCGAATTGTGGCGAGGGCCTCTTCGAAGCGTGCCACCGGTTTGGACCACTCCACGCCGTAGGGCTCGTTGCCCTCACGTTCCCCGACACCGATACCGAGGATGGCTCGGCCTCGGGTAAGCAGATGCAGAGTCGCGGCGGCTTGGGCCGTGACCGCTGGATTGCGGCGACCGGCGTCGGTCACGCACACGCCGAGTCGCAGGCGGCTGACCCGGTTGTGGGCGGCGAGGTTGCCAAGCATCGTCCACGGTTCGAAGTTGGCGTCAATCTTGGGCACCAGTTTCGCCGCAACTCCGAGATATTCGGGCGTCGCGATCGAGCGTGGCACCAGCGCGTTCAGATGGTCGCCGACCCAATACGAGTCGGCGCCCATCGCGGCGGCAGCCAGGGAACTCACCCGCGGCAGCATGCTCGGCGGAAAGCGCGTGTTCACGAGCGCATCGACAAAGCCGAAACGAAATCCACCCATACTCACCGCACCCACACTGCGCTGGTGATCAACGTCATGCGAGGGACGCTACCTCAGGCAGCCGCTTCCTGCGGTCGGGCATCCGGCAACGCCAGGGCGGCATCGCCGAGCTCACGCAGCATGTGATAGCAGCGGCGCAGGGTCTTGCGCTCCACCGTTAAGGTCGGGTTCTTGCCGTCGTGCTCGGCCGCCGGCTTGGGTAATAGGCGTAATCCAGGGAACCGCGCCCGACAGCACATTTGGCCGCCTCGAAGGCAGCCCACCGTAGCTCCGCTGAGCCCTGCCGGGACAGGTATCTGGGTGAGTGTTCGCCGCCGGAGGAGGCGTTGCGGAACTGCGGGCATCACCGATCTCGGCCCAGATGATCGCGCACACGTGATTCCCAACCATCCCACCCCTTACTGGTGGTCACATGTCACCTCTCTTACCCGCAATGGGATCGTTCGTGGTGTCGTGTCTGCCATACTCCGCCCATGGCTTTCAGTCCCGCACACCGTCTCCTCGCGCGCGTAGGAACTACCCCGACCTACAAGAAAATTTGGAAGTACTGGTACCCGCTGATGACACGCAGGCTCGGTGACGACGAAGTTGTGTTCATCAACTGGGCCTATGAGGAGGATCCGCCGATGGCCCTGCCGCTGGAGGCGTCCGACGAGCCCAACCGAGCCCACATCAACCTGTACCACCGCACGGCGACCCAGGCGGATCTCAGCGGCAAACGGGTGCTGGAGGTCAGTTGCGGCCACGGCGGCGGAGCCTCGTACCTCATGCGCACCTTGCAGCCGGCCTCCTATACGGCGCTGGACTTGAACGGGGCCGGCATCGCACTCTGCCGAAAGGGACACAATCTGCCCGGTTTGGATTTCGTACAGGGCGACGCCGAGAACCTGCCCTTCGACGACGAATCCTTCGACGTAGTACTCAATGTCGAAGCCTCGCACTGCTACCCTCGGTTTCCGCGTTTCCTCTCCGAGGTGGTGCGCGTGCTACGCCCAGGAGGGTACTTCCCATACGCCGATCTGCGCCCCTCCAATCGCGTCGCCGAGTGGGAGGCGGACCTGACCGCCACCCCGATGCGGCTGCTTTCGCAGAAGGTCATCAATGAGGAGGTTCTGCGCGGCATCGAAAAAAATTCGCAGAAGTCACGGGATCTGGTCAAACGCCATATGCCGGCGTTGCTGCGCTTCGCGGGCCGCGAATACATCGGCGTACAAGGCACGCAGCTGTACCGCTACCTGCAAAGCGGGGACATCTCATACCGGATGTATTGCTTCATCAAGGATTGAGGCGGCGTCCCGTCCTACGTCGATCACCTCACCGCGCGGGACACCCGGCGCCCTTCCTTCGCGTCGCCTTTTTCCGACGCTGTGGCGCAACACGAGGCTGCTCCGGGGCGCAGGTTCTCACGAAGCCGTTGCCCCCTCTCTTCGGCCAGCTCAGCGTGTCAGACACACGCCGGGCAAGGCACGCGGTGTTGTAGGTGGCGCTGGTCTTGGGGATGACCCGTACCCGGTCTCGGCATCGATACGGGTCCGCAGTTCGATATCGTGCGCCCGAGACGCAGAACCCCGAAATTGCTCGGGTAGTGTCGCCCAGATGAGCCCAGTTGAGCGCGAGTTCGACATCGTCTTGTATGGCGCCACCGGGTTCTCCGGCAAGCTGACCGCCGAATACCTCGCAAATAGAGCGTCAAGAGCACGGATCGCACTGGCCGGCCGCTCAAGCGAACGGCTGCGGGCCGTGCGGGAGATGTTAGGCCCGACCGCACAGGACTGGCCGGTGATCGTCGCCGACGCGTCACAACCGTCGACGCTCGAGGCGATGGCCACCCGGGCCCAGGTCGTGCTGACGACTGTTGGCCCCTATACACGCTACGGCCTGCCGCTGGTGGCAGCCTGCGCCACGGCTGGAACGGACTATGCCGACCTCACCGGCGAGTTGATGTTCGGCCGAAACGCTATCGACCTGTACCACAAACAAGCCGCCGATACCGGCGCCCGGATAGTGCTCTCGTGCGGATTCGATTCGATCCCTTCGGATCTGAGCGTCTATCTGCTGTACCGCCGCGCGATCGAGGACAGCACCGGTGAACTCTGCGACACCAATCTGGTGCTGCGCAAGTTTTCCCAGCGCCGGGCCTCCGGCGGTTCGGTTGCAACGTATTCCGAAGCGATGCGCACTGCATCCAGCGACCCTGCGGCCCGTCGGCTCGTCAAAGACCCGTATACGCTCACCACGGACCGAAGCGCCGAACCCGAACTCGGTGCGCAGCCGGATTTTCCCTGGCGCCGAGGACGCAACCTGGCACCCGAGCTTGCGGGTTTCTGGACCGGCGGATTTGTGCAGGGCCCGTATAACACTCGGGTTGTCCGGCGTAGCAATGCATTACAGGACTGGGCCTACGGCCGACGATTCCGCTACTCGGAGACGATGAGCCTGGGAAGGTCGTTGGCGGCACCGGTCGCCTCTGCGGCCGTCACCGGCGCTATGGCGGGTGCTATTGGTTTGGGCAATAGATACTTCAGTCGATTACCCCGACGACTAGTGGAGCGCATCGCGCCGAAACCAGGCACCGGTCCCAGCCGGAAAAACCGGGAACGCGGCCATTACGCGTTCGAGACCTACACCACTACGACAACCGGTGCCCGCTACATGGCGACTTTCGCGCAGAACGGCGACGCTTACATCTCGACGGCGGTGCTGCTCGGTGAGAGTGGTCTGGCGCTGGCGCTCGATCGCGATCGGCTCTCCGAGTTGCGGGGCGTGCTCACTCCCGCTGCGGCGATGGGCGATGCACTGCTGGCGCGTCTCCCGGCGGCCGGGGTGTCCATGGGGACGACCCGGCTGAACTGAAAGCCGTCCGGTGCCTTATCAGTACCCCGTTGGCATGGTGCGCTCCCCTTGCACACCGCGTTCTTTCTGGCATACCCCGGGCGGGTATATTACACTCTTGGGCCGGATCGGGTGGCTGGATCCATCGCAGGACGGATGGTGATCGCTGAAAGTACATGCCGGATGCGGAGGACCGAGTGACAGGCAGAGTGCTAGCAGTAATTGGCCACGCCCTGACGATGGCGGGGTCCATGACGTGGGAAATCCTGTGGGCGTTGATCCTGGGCTTCGCCCTGTCGGCAGTGGTGCAGGCCGTGGCGCGTCGCTCGACGATCGTGTCCCTGCTGGGCGACGACCGGCCGCGCACCCTGGCGGTGGCGGCCGGGCTGGGAGCGGCGTCGTCGTCGTGCTCGTATGCCGCGGTGGCCCTGGCGCGATCGTTGTTCCGCAAGGGTGCCAACTTCACCGCCGCGATGGCGTTCGAGATCGGTTCCACCAATCTCGTGGTGGAGTTGGGCATCATCCTGGCGCTGCTGATGGGCTGGCAGTTCACCGCCGCAGAGTTCGTCGGCGGCCCGCTGATGATCGTCGTCCTCGCCGTCTTGTTCCGGCTGGTCGTCCGGTCCCGGCTCGTCGAGTCCGCCCGCGAGCAGGCCGAGCGGGGAATCGCGGGCTCGATGGAAGGCCATGCCGCCATGGACATGTCCATCAAAGGTGAAGGCGCATTTTGGCGGCGGCTCCTTTCGCCGCGAGGCTTTACCTCGGTATCACATGTGTTCGTCATGGAGTGGTTGGCGATTCTCCGGGACCTCGTCTTGGGCCTGCTGATCGCTGGCGCCATCGCCGCGTGGGTGCCGCCAAGGATTGCCGCGGCCGAGCAGGTGTTGAGGATCCGGCCGTACCGTTGCTCGCGCATGATCATCCACGCCGGCCGAGTCACGTAGGACGCACCCTTCAAGTGCACATCGATGACGGGCGTGAGCCGATCGACGGTCATCTCCCCGAAGGGCGCGTCGCCGACGATTCCGGCGTTGTTGATCACGATGTCCACTCGCCCCAGGCGTCAAGGGCGGAGTCGATGATCGCTTGTCCGCCTTCGGGACTCGTCACGCTGTGGGAGTCGGCGACGGCCCGGCCACCCGCCGGCGGATTTCGTCCGCGACGGCGTGATGGAGCCGTGCCCGGCACTTATCATGGGCGGGGCCACGAGCTGACTCATGATGAATGCGGACGTCACACCAGTCGAAAGTGTGCCGGAAATCTTCATCGGTGATGTCCAAAAATCGTGCATACGTGGACCCGCCGACGTTGTTGACGAGAACATCGATGCGGCCGAAGCGTCCAGTTGGGCAGCGGCTGCAGCAACGATAGCAGGCATCCTCGATCGGCTGCAGCGCAGCGCAGGCGCATCGTCGAGCGCACCGGCAATGGACTCGGGCCCGCCACCACCATGCCGCCAACGGTTAGCGGCGGCGGTGCGCGCCGCCCAGACTGCGGCCGCGACGGCCGTTACCGCGCACCGGCGGTAACGACATCGCCGAAATTCTGGTGCTGCTTGGGGTTCGACCGAGCTGGGACCAGGCTATCGCAATTCATTGCGGCCGATCGGCTCCAGGCCGGTGACGGGCGAGGAACCTATCCAGCGTTCGGCGCGGCCCGGCCGGGGTCAGAACGGCTTGGCAGTGAACCCCCAGCGCAATAGCGCCGCCGCGGGGCGCGCACGACCGTGCACAGTCGAGCGGCGCACGCTGGTCGAGGTACTGGGCTTCGGGTGCGCGCTGGGGATCCAGTAGGCCTGCAGATACTGCAACGGTCTCGCGTAGCCGCACCGCACATCATCGAGTCCTGCAGCGGCCAGCTCCGCAGACAGCTCCGCTCTGGTGAACGCGGCAGCTTCACTGGCGATCGCGTCCCTGAGCAGAGCTGCCGGAAGGGACGGGTCCAGGCAACGCAACATGGCGTCTGCAGACGAAGGGTCTCGCATACGCTGGAAATCGGAGATCCAAATTGCGGCACCGCTGTGTCGACGCAGGACCGCGAGCTGGCGCAATGCGCCACGCAGGGCATCGAAGTGGGGTAGCTGGTGCAGTGTCCACATGCATGAAACGGCGTCCCAGCGTGACGTCGCCAGGCGGTCCGGTAGCGCGGTGATGTCGGCGTGAACCAGTTCGACACGTTGGTCGAGCCCCTCGGCTGCGAACAGCTCTCGCGCCGTGGCGAGCATGTTGGGGGCCAAGTCCACGGCCGTCGCCTCCAGGTCCGGCCGTCGACGCAGGACGGCGCTGAGCGCACGGCCGGATCCGACGCCCAGGTCGAGCACCCGTCCGCCGGGTGGCACGAGCGCGTCGAGGGCACGGGCGCCGAAGTCGTAAACCGCCACCATCGCTGGGTTGGACACCCCGCCGGCGTGGAATTGCGCTACTGAATCGGGGTCGTTCATCACCATCGGTTCGGGGATCCGTTGGCGCCCCGCCGGGTGACGTCGTTCCCGCGCAACGATCCACCAATAACAACCGAGCCACCACCGGTTCGGTATACGCCGTAGCGGTCGGAATCCGTTCATCCCTCAGACCTCTCATCGATCATGGGCGGTCGCGTCCGAAAGTTGGTGTAAAAGCACAGGCCGGTTCGCGACTTCGCCGTCAGCATACGGGCTGAGGAACTCAGGCGACGGGCCCGCCCGCAGCTGCCGCTGATGGTGTCAGGGATAACGGGGCGCGGGTTTCCGTTCACCCCGCTCCAGATGCTTTGGCAGCCCCCCGGGACCGACGCTGCAGGGCCGAGAATGTTCAGCCGTAAAGGGTTTGGGCGGACTCGGTCAGTGCATTAAACGCGGCGTCGAGGCGGTGCTGGCGGCGCCGGTTGGGTTCGTGGTTGGCTTCGGCGGCCACGAACTCGATCAGCTCTTCGAGGTCGTCTGCACCGGCCAGCAAGACACCGCCGCCGGGGTGGGCGCGCATGCCAAACACCAGCCGCTGACAGTCGGGGTCGAGCAACACCAGCCCGCGTAACACGGCGGCGGTCTCGTCGCTGACGATGACCGCGTCGACGTCGCCGGCAACGCTCAACCGGCGGCGGCGCAGGTCGTATAAGGTGTCTGCCCAGTTGCTGATCACCCCCTCGTCGTCACAGACGGTGCACCACCATCGGATCGGCGCCGCCGCCTCGGCCCACACGATGGCGATGGTCATCCGCCCGGGGCAGCGCCTGTGGGCCGGTCGGCGTCGACACGGCAACGCAGACACCCACGGATCACCAACGTCGCCGGCGGTGCCCGCCCGGCCAATATCGCCCAAATGCTGCGCAAGGCGCCGCGCGGAACCCGAAGCGTCCTCCGGCAAGCTGAGAAAGTGACCCAGATCAGCGACCAACACGCCGCCATACTGTACCGGCGCACCGTCACGGCGTTCTTGCGTACCGCTCACCGGTGGCTCTGCCTACGATCATGACTCGTGATGCTGCGATGCACCGCCAAGGTGTTGGCGCTGCTGCGGGTGTCTGAGCCGGCCATCGGCGAAGCCTGCGAGCAGGACTGGTATGCCCACCTGATCAGGATCGACCGGCGCAAATGCCTGCTGGTGACCCACGCCGGCACCATGTTCTCGGTGTTCATCCCGAACGTCACTGCCGCCGGCCTGCGCCCGATCCGCCCGCCCGTCGTCTCGGCGATCCAGGCCGCGCTGCAAGCCGAACACCTGCCCATCGATACGCTCGGCGAACTCGATCCCTGGCAGGTGGCCATGGCCAAGACCGCCGACCGCCGCATCCTGGGCACCATCAACGATCTAGCGTTCACCACCGAACACGTCATCGCCACCACTGGCGGTCTGGCCCGCTGCGACATCAATGCGCTCCACCACGGCCTGCATCGCACCATCACCAGCATCACCGGCTACATCCCACCGATCGACCTGGTCACCGCCAGCCATCAAGGCCAGCGGTAAAAGCTGTCAGATGCGGGCAGGTAGACCCTGACACGTATAGCGGGGGCCGGGTTCGTGCAGCGGCCATCAACACCCTCATTCCCGTAGGTGTTGCGACCGACCACTGCACGAACCCGGGCGATCCCTTACTTGAGACGTACCGGCGTCGCAACCCGAGGTCGCTACGCGATGGCCGAGATGGGATCGGCCTGGTCGGTGTCGCCACTCATGGTGGAGGGCGGCGGCCGCAATTCACGGGGTGGGTCGAGGAGTGATCGGCGTAGATCTTGCAGCAATCGGGTACCGACCGGTGTCATGGTGAGGCCGCGCCAACCGGCTGAGGCGCGGTCGAGTACGGCCCACACCAGGCTGATGGCGCTGGTCTCGCCAGGGAATCGGCCAATGACCTTGGTCCGTCGCTTGGTTTCCCCTAAGCCTAAGGATCGTTCAATGAAATTCGAATGTCGAACGCGCCCATGGTGTTCGACTGGAAACCGCAGATAGGCCGTCAGCCCTGCTTTGTCGGTGAGCAGGATCCGCATAGCCGCCGGGTAGAGGTCGGAGTATTTGGCGGCGAACGCCTCGATCCGCTTGTCGACGATCTCGACCAGCTGGGGTCCCGGTTCGATGTTGAGGTCGGTGGTATCGAAAATCGCCCAGTATCCGTCGACGGACCTCGGCTTGCATCCCGGTGGGAATCTTGGCGAGCACGTTCCGGAGTCGATGAATAAGACATCTCTGGCGCAACGCTTTTGGGTAGATTTGTTCGATGGCCGCGATCAGGCCCTTGGCGCCGTCAGAGACGACCAGCAGCGGAGTGGCAAGGCCGCGTTCGCACAGATCGGTCAGGAAGTCGGCCCACGCGTCGGTGGACTCACCGGTCCCAGGTGACAATCCGACGAACACGGGTTTGCCCTCGGTGGTGATGCCCCAGGCGGCCAACACCGGCTCGGCCGGCGACCCGAGATGCATCCGAAAGAATCTGGCGTCCAAAAACAGATAGTCCAAGCATGATCTCGTCGAGTCGGCGGCGCGCCCACGCCTGGTATTCGGCTCGAATCGCCTTGCAGACTTCCGAGACCGTGGATTTGGAGATCGCGGCCTGATCGCCGAGCGTTTCGGCAAGGGTGGCCTGCACGTCGCGCACCGACAGCCCGCGCACGAACGCCGCGATCACCAGCGTCTCCAGGGCGTTGGTTTTCGTCACGTGCTTACCGAATAACCGCGACGCGAACGCTGCGGTGTTGCCGCGCAGCTTCGGCCGCTCCAACGTGACTGGCCCCGTAGCGGTTTTGACCGTCACCGGCCGATACCCGTTGCGTGAGCCGCCGTTAGCGTCGGGACAGGCGGCGGTGCGTTGGTAGCGTTCGCGGCCGAGGAACTCGGTGACCTCAGCCTCCAGGGCCGCTGCATCAACAGCTGGGCGCCGAGGCGGGCGACTTCTTCAAGGATCTCCGGCAGCTCCCGATCCTCGGCAAACAAGGCGTCGATCTTGGTGCGGATACGGTCAGTGGCTGATACTCGAACCTGAGTTAGGTGCCTCTCTATTTGTCAAGAACAAGAGCGGTTTCGTCGGGCGGCAGTGGCGATGCTCGATTTTCGTCGGTGAGCATGATTTTCCAGAGGTGTCCGGCGAGGTGTCGTTTCAACGCGCGCATGGCGTATCGAGGTGTCTTGCCCTCTGCGATTTTCTTGTCGTAGTAGGCGCGGCCGGCGCTCGCGGGCATACGGATTTGGACCATCGCGACGGTGTAGATCGCGGAGTTCAGTTGCCGGTCTCCGTAGCGTGAGAGCCGGTGCCGGTTGGAATCGGCACTGGCGATCTGGATGGGCGCGGTACCGGTGTAGTTCGCGTAGGCGGCTGCTGATTCGAACCGTCTCGGGGCGCCTGTGCGACCCAACAACCGAGCAGCAAGCACCGGGCCCACACCATCGAGTTCACGCAACCTGGTGCCGTGCTCGTCGAGCAACGCGGTCATGTGTGTCGCGTTCGCGCTGAGCTGTTCATCAAATCGCCGGAGATCAGCAATGAGTTCCTTGGCCAGTTCGAGCCGAATCCGATCCGTACCGGTACGCGGGCGAAATCCGCGGATCGCTGTCGTCGCCCGGGCCGGCGTCAAAGATGTCGGCGCTCCACCGGCGAGCAACTCGCGCAGTAGCGCATGCAGCTGATTGACAGCACGAGTCCTACTGTGCGACAGATTAACTCGTCGTTCGTCCAGCAGCGCCAGTGAATCGGTGATCGTCTCCGGATGAACGGGTCGCGCATCACCGTGCAGTGCTGCAACGCTGGCCGCTGCAGCCGCGTCTATGCGGTCGTTCTTGCGACGGCCGCCGCGGGACAGTTCACGAACACGCGCAGTGGCTGTGGTCGGAATATCGAGCACCACCTCACCGAGGGCCAGTAGCCACAATGCCAAGTGGTGCCCGAGTCCATCGGCGTTCTCGATCGCCCATTTCCGTTCAGGCCAAGCTTTGGCCCACTGGAGCAGCCGCCGATACTCAGCGACCGACGCGTCAATGCGCAGCGACCCCACCTCGGAATGGGTCCCTGGATCCAGCGCGGAGGCGGTGTGTGTCGACTTGTGCGGATCGACGCCGATGACGATCATGAAATGAGGTTCCCTTTCGCTGACATGGGTGGGAATCCGCGGCGGACAATCCGACTTCAAGTACCTTCCACAGCAGCTTGGGTCACGCCTCTCTCGAGTCACGCCGCGAACGCAGACCGGAAGGGTCGACACACCTAACTTGGGTCAACCCAAACTACGGGTGACAGGACATTTTCGAGCCAGCCCTTCCGGTCTGCTACGGCACGCTAGAGACGATCGATCGCCGCACTGAGCCGTGACACCCATACAAGTCGGACATTTAGCTTAGTAAGCCACTTTGATCCCGAGGTCGGTGAGGATTTTTCGTTGGGGTTCGGGGATTTCGGGTGGGAAGGTCTGGCTGGCGCCGTTGATGGCGATGGTCGCTGAGCGCAGGGGCCGTAGTTGCTTGATGATGTTGGCGATGGCCAGGCCGCTGCGTTCCTGGATGCAGTGCGCGACGGCCAGGGCGGTGAACACGATGGTCAGGTGGGCTTCGATCGCCTCGCGGGTTCGGTGGAACATCGGCCTGGCCTCAAGGTCGGTCTTGGACATCCGAAACGAGCGCTCAACGTGCCAGAGATCGTGGTATTTCGCGATCACCTCGGCGGCGGGCATGACCGTGATGTCGAGGTTGGTGACGTAGCCCTTCAATCCCACCAGTGATTGCGCGCGGGCCAGGCTGGCTTCATCGAGGATGCGGTCTCCGGCGTGGGTCTTGACGAACCGGGTCGATTTCGCTGCCCGCTCACCGTTGACGACCGCTTTGGCGCGGGCCTCCTGTGCGTGCAGGGTCTTCTGATCGCGGCGGGCACGTTTGGCCGAATAGGCCCAGATCGCCCGCCACGCCCCGGAATGTTCATCGGGTTCCAAACCGGTTCGGTTCGCTTGCTCGTGTCGTTGACTTTCGTGTTGGCGTGCCGGGGTGTGACAGTGTCGATGATCTGGCCGGTCAGTGAAAACATCGCCCTTCCAATGGAAATGCGATGCGAGATCGAGCGGCGCCTTCACCGCACGCGAGCCGACGATGAACCCCAACCCGGCCTCATCGAGCGCAGTGAGATTTGATGCCGAGAGCATGCCGGCATCAGCGGCCACGACCCTCGGCATATCGGTGAGGTCATGACGCTCGGCGCAGGCGGTGATGATCGGGACCAGCGTGGTGGTCTCAGCGGTGTTGCCCTCAAAACAGCGGATCTCCAACGGGAAGCCCGTGCGATCGACCAGCAAGCCGACCACGATCTGCGGATCTACTCGGCGCTCCTTCGAATAGCCGACCTTACGCAAGCCGTCTTCGTTCTCGACCTCGAAATACAGTGTCGTGACGTCGTAGAGCAGCAGGCTCAACCCACCCCGATCGGCGGCATGCGTGAAGCACTTGGCAGCGATGGCATCCCGGTACCTGCCGGTGTTGACCTTCGCGAGGTGGCGCTGAATCGTCTTGTACGACAAAGGTTCTGCACCCAGATCGGCGAGCACCCGCAGGGGAATCGACCTTGCTGGTGGGTTCCACGATCCGCGCGATCACCAAATCCCGGAACACCGCATCATCGACGACATCGAACCCGACCCAGTCGTAGATGCCTACGATCACGTCGTAGAGCAATCGGGAGCTGGTCGCCGCGGTCCGGGCCCGGAGCCACCGGGGCACCCTTGGGGACACCCGGTGCCAACGTCAGCGTGCCGGTCCGCCAGTCCGCGACATCAGCGACGCGCTGGGCGCGGGCGGATACCTCGAAGTCCAGGACATCCTGATCACCGGCAACGATCCAGCGGGCCCGTTCGAGCAGAACACCCAGCTCAGCGTCGGTATGAGCAGAACCGACATGCTCGACCACCACGTCACGGCGACCGGCCTTGCGCATCACCTGCACCGCCACCGCACCCGAGGCGGTGCGCACCTTGCGCACAAACACCCACCGGACCCTACTCGGTTAGTAAGCCAAAACCCGCCCACCGCGAAGCAAACATGCAGGTCACGGCGATTTCAACTGAAGAACCACGCGGAGGTGTCCTAACTCAGGTGATACTCGAACAGGCACGGGCGTTACTTCCTTCTTCGCAGACTTGCTGGTCGTGAAGCGGAACCTACGCCCGTGCTCCCTATTTGCACCGGATTCCGGACGCGACCACCATGGGCTCATTGATGTGCGTAACGCCTCCACCACCATCGCCAAACCACTACCAACCCCGCGGGGGAGACGCCATGATCGGATAATCTTCCTACGCCATCTCTGCGGCTAAATCAGGCGCGCTTCCGTCGTTTCGAGGTTTGTCCAGTTGGCCCGCACTCGGAGATCGCTAATCGGGATCGTTCTTAGGATGCAACGGGCACCTTCTCGTCGTCGGGTTCGGGGAGGCGCTGCTGTCCATTCTCGGATTGGAGATGCTGGGTTTCAGGGATTTGCTGGGCTACATAGCTGGCGACGGCCGCAGCGGTCGGGTAGTCGAAGATCAGAGTGGGTGGCAGGGTCAGCCCGGTGGCGGTTTTGAGGCGGTTGCGTAGTTCGACGGCCGTCAGCGAATCGAAGCCAAGGTCCTGGAATTCGGCCTCGGGGTCGATGTCCTCGGGGGAAGGCCGGCCCAGCACCGCCGCGGCCTGCAAACACACCACCCCTACCAGTAGCTCGTGTTGTTCGTCCGCGGCCAGCCCGTGCAGGCGTTGGCCCAGCGCCGACTTCGATTGGGCGGCATCGCCGGTGTCCTCGATTTGGCGTCGCCGCGGGCGACGTGCGAGCCCGCTGAACAACGGTGGCAACCCGCCGCTCTGGGCCAGGGCGTCCAGTGCGGTCCGGTCCAGGCGGGCGGCCACCATGGAGGGGTGATTGATCGTCAGCGCGGCGTCAAGTAACTCCAGCGCCTGCTCGGGGTTCATCGGGGCCAGTCCGCTACGGCTCATCCGGGACAGATCGCGGCTGCTCAAATGAGCGGTCATGCCACCGGGCTGTTCCCACATCCCCCACGCCAGTGATATCCCGGCCAACCCCGCGGCCTGCCGGTGAGCGGCCAGCCCGTCGAGAAACGCGTTCGCCGCCGAGTAGTTACCCTGCCCCGGTGAGCCCACCGTGGCCGCGATCGAGGAACACAGCGCGAACATCGACAAATCCAGATTGCGGGTGGCCTCGTGCAGGTTCCACGCCGCATCCACTTTGGCCCGCAACACCGTATCGATCCGATCCGGTGTCATCGATGTGATCACCGTGTCGTCGAGCACCCCGGCGGCATGAATCACCCCGCGCACCGGCGGAAACTCCCGCGACAGCCGGGCAAACAACGCCTCCACCGCATCGCGGTCGGCCACGTCACAGGCCACCACCTGCACCCGGGCACCGGCCTGCGTCAACTCGGCGGCCAGCTCAGCGGCTCCCTCCGCGCGATCGCCCCGCCGACTGGCCAACACCAGATGACGCACTCCGTAGGCGTCGACCATGTGGCGGGCCAGCACAGCACCGACCGCCCCGGTGGCACCGGTAATCAACACCGTGCCCTCGGCAAGTCCGTCGGCCAGCGCCGAGGGCATGGTCAAGACCACTTTGCCGATATGGCGGGCCTGGCTGACGAACCGGAAGGCCGCCGTGGCGCAGCGCACATCCCAGGTGGTGACCGGCAGCCGATGCAGCACCCCGGTGTCGAACAGCTCCTTCACCTCGCCCAGTATCTCCTGCATGCGCACCGGGCCGGCCTCCGACAGGTCGAACGCCCGATACCACACACCGGGATAGTTGGCGGCGATAGCCTGCGCGTCGCGGATATCGGTCTTGCCCATCTCGATAAATCGCCCGCCGCGGACCAGCAAGCGCAGCGAGGCATCCACGAAATCACCGGCCAGCGAGTCGAGCACCACATCAACCCCACGGCCCTCGGTGACCGCCAGGAACTTCGCCTCGAAATCCAGCGTCCGGGAGTCACCGATATGGTCGTCATCAAATCCCATGGCGCGCAACGTGTCCCACTTACCGCGGCTGGCGGTGACGAAGACTTCGACCCCCCAGTGGCGAGCCAGCTGCACCGCCGCCATGCCCACCCCACCGGTGCCGGCATGTATCAGCACCGATTCGCCCGCCTTGATTTCGGCCAAGTCCTTCAACCCGAACAACGCCGTCAGGAACACCACCGGCACAGCGGCGGCCTGGGCAAACGACCAGCCTCGCGGCATCTGGGCAATCAGTTGCTGGTCCACCACCGCCAGCGGACCAGCGCCTCCGAGGAATCCCATCACCGCGTCACCGACGGCCACACCGGTGACCTCGGGACCGGTCTCGATGACCACCCCGGCACCTTCTGCACCCAGCGGTGGGGCCTCGCCGGGATACATCCCCAATGCGGCCACCACGTCGCGGAAATTGACCCCGACCGCGGCCACCGCCACGCGCACCTGCCCCGCCTGCAGCGGTGCTTCTGCCTCCGGGCAGGGCTGGATCACCAGATCCTCCAACGTCCCGCCGCCACCGGCGGCCAACCGCCACGCCGACTCCCCGGCCGGCAGCGCCAGCAGCGGCGGGGCCGGGGACAGCCGGCCGGCATGCACAGCGCCCGCGCGCACCAGCAGTTGGGGTTCCCCGATGCCGGCCAGCACCGCCGCATCGACCGCCGTGTCGCTGTCGATCAACACGATCCGGCCGGGGTTTTCGGCCTGCGCCGAACGCACCAAACCCCACACCGCCGCGGCGGCCAGATCGCTGACATCCGCACCGGGCAACCCCACCCCGCCATGGGTCAGCACCACCAGCGTGCCTGCCGGGTCCCGGCCGAGCCAGGACTGCAATACCTCCAGGGCGGCGTGGGTGGCCGCATAAACCGAGCCCACCACGTCCTCACCGGCAGACTCGTGCTCCCACACGACCACACCGGCGTCGTTGTCGCCTACGGCGCAGAAGTCCGCCCAGGACACCGCCGCAGGCTTATCCGACCCGTCAACGTTGTTGTTGCTCAACGATATTGGTGACCACAGCAGTTCCAGCGGCCCCTGATCGGGCGTACCGCCCGCCGCTGCCACCGCGGCGCGTAGCTGTTGGGCGCTCATCGCCCGGGTGACCAGCGCGCCCACCGTCAGCACCGGCAATCCCGTGGCATCGGCTACCTCTATCGAGATCGCATCCGTCCCTACCGAGGTGAAGCAGGCCCGCACCCGCCCTGCACCCCCGGCATGCAGCGACACCCCTCGCCAGCAGAACGGCAGCTTCGTCTCGGTAGTCTCGATGGCCAGTCCCAGGGCATGCAGCACCGCATCCAGCACCGCCGGATGCATCCCCACCCCGTCGACCGCCACTCCAGTAGGAGCGGCCACCTCGGCGAAAAGCTCGGACTCGCGCCGCCATATCCCCACCAACCCCTGAAACGCCGGGCCGTAGGCGTAACCGCGCTCGGCTAGCCGCGCATAGCCATCGGAGATGTCGACACTCACCGCGCCCTCGGGCGGCCATACCGACAGGTCCGTCGAGACCTCCGCGGCCTCCACGCCAAGCGTGCCCTCGGCATTCAGCAGCCAGACCCCGTCGGACTGGTCAGCCCGGGAATACACCGACACCGCCCGGCGCCCCGAATCCCCAGGGGCCCCGACCACCACCTGCACCTGCACCGCCACACCCGGGTGCATCACCAGCGGCGCGGCCAGGACCAACTCCTCGATGACCGCGCACCCGGCCTCGTCACCAGCGCGGATGACCAACTCCACAAAACCCGCCCCGGGAAACAGCACCACCCCGCCGAGCGAGTGATCGGCCAGCCACGGCTGATCCGCCAGCGACAACCGGCCGGTCAAGACCACCCCGTCAGAATCAGGCCGCTCGACCACCGCGCCCAACAACGCATGCTCGGTCCCGCCCAGACCCAAACCCGCCGCATCGGCGGGCCCATCCCCGCCCGGGGTCTCCCAAAACCGCCGTCGCTGAAACGCATACGTGGGCAACTCCACCCGCCGCCCACCTGAGCCGGCGAACACCGCCGGCCAATCGACCGGCACACCAGTGGTGAACAACTGACCGGCCGCACCCAGCACCGAGGCCACCTCCGGGCGGTCTTTACCCAGCATCGACACCACCACCGCCTCAGCCGGGGCCAACGACTGCTCGATGGAGCCCGTCAAACCACTACCGGGACCGGCCTCGATGAAATGGGTCGCCCCAAGTGGCTGCAAACGACGCACACTGTCGGCAAAACGCACCGGCCGGCGAACATGATCGACCCAGTACTGCGCCGACCCGAAATCACCATCGGCGCCGGCCAATTCGCCCGTCACGTTCGACACCAGCCCGATCTGCGGCTCGCGCGCCTCAACCCGGGCCGCGACCCGCGCGAACTCCTCGAGCATCGGCTCCATCAACGGCGAATGAAACGCATGCGAGACCGCCAACCGGTGCACCCGCCGACCCTGCGCGGCGAACCGATCCGCAATCGCGCTCACCGCGGCCTGCGCACCAGAGATCACCACCGATTCCGGCGCATTGATCGCCGCGATCCCCACGTCCTCACCCAGCAACGGCAACACCTCGTCTTCACCGGCGCCCACCGCCACCATCGCCCCACCCGTCGGCAGCGCCTGCATCAACCGGCCCCGCGCGACCACCAACATCGCCGCGTCCGCCAACGTCAACACCCCGGCCACGCACGCCGCCGACAACTCCCCCACCGAGTGGCCCATGACGAAATCCGGCTGCACACCCCAGCGCCGCAACACCGCGAACAACGCCACCTCGACCGCGAACAACGCCGGCTGAGCAAACTCGGTGTTATCCAGCAGATCGCCATCAGCACCCCAAACAACCTCGCGCAGCGGCAACCGCAGATGGCGATCCAACTCATCGGCCACCGCATCAAACGCCTCAGCAAACACCGGCAACTGGCCGTACAACTCGCGGCCCATCCCGATGCGCTGCGAGCCCTGCCCGGGAAACACCATCACGGTCTTCCCCACCCACCCCGCTTGACCCGTCACCACGCCCGCGCCCGGCTCACCGCCGGCCAGCGTCGCCAACCCCGCGATCAACGCCTGCCGGTCGGCGCCCACCACCACCGCTCGATGCTCAAACACCGACCGACCCGCCAACGAGCACCCCACATCGACCGGATCCAGCCCCGGCTCAGCCTGCACGTGGGCCAACAATCGGCCCGCCTGCGCCGTCAACGCCTCAGCCGTTTTCCCCGAAACCACCCACGGCACCACCGACAACCCCGACTCGCCCCCGGCGCTTTCGCTCACCTCAGCCGGGGCCTGCTCCAAGATCACATGCGCGTTGGTGCCGCTGATCCCAAACGAGGACACCCCCGCCCGGCGCGGACGCCCATCGGCCGGCCAATCCCGAGCCTCGGTCAACACCGACACCGCGCCGCTGGCCCAATCCACCCGCGGGGAAGGCACATCCACATGCAGCGTCGCCGGCATCACCCCATGCCGCACCGCCTGCACCATCTTGATCACCCCGGCCACGCCCGCCGCGGCCTGGGTATGACCCATATTCGATTTGATCGAACCCACCCACAATGGCCGCTCCGACGGACGGTCTTGCCCATAAGTGGCCAACAACGCCTGCGCTTCAATGGGATCACCCAACGTGGTGGCGGTCCCGTGTGCCTCCACCATGTCCACATCGGCCGCGGTCAACCCCGCACTGGCCAACGCGGCCCGAATCACCCGTCGCTGGGCTTGCCCGCTGGGCGCGGTCAACCCGTTAGACGCACCATCCTGATTGACCGCGCTACCACGCACCACCGCCAACACCGAATGCCCCAGCCGCCGCGCATCCGATAGCCGCTCGAGTACCACCACCCCGGCACCCTCACCCCACCCGGTCCCGTCGGCCGCTCCCGCAAACGCCTTACAACGCCCATCAGCAGCCAACCCCCGCTGCCGACTGAACCCCACAAAAATCGACGGCAACCCCATCACCGTCACCCCACCGGCCAACGCCAAATCGCACTCGCCCGAACGCAACGACGCCATCGCCCAATGGATCGCTACCAACGACGACGAACACGCCGTATCCACCGACACCGCCGGGCCCTCCAGCCCCAACACATAGGCCACCCGCCCCGAGGCCACGCTCACCGCCGTGCCGGTCAAACCGTACCCCTGGAGGCCCCCGGTCTCCTTGCTGCCATAACTCGGCGCGAAAATCCCGGTAAACACCCCAGTCGCGGACCCCCGCAACGACAACGGGTCAATCCCCGCGTGCTCCAACGCCTCCCACGAAACCTCCAACATCAACCGCTGCTGAGGATCCATCGCCAACACCTCACCAGGGGCGATGCCAAAGAACCCGGCGTCAAAGCCCGCCGCATCCTCTAAGAACCCACCCCATCGCGTGTAGGTCTTGCCCTCCGCGTCGGGATCTGGATCAAACAGCCCCTCCACATCCCAACCGCGGTCGGTCGGAAACTCCGACACCAGATCCCGACCCTCCGAAACGACATCCCACAGCCCCTCCGGACCATCCGCGCCGCCCGGAAACCGACACCCGATCCCCACAACCGCCACCGGCTCTGTCGCGCGTTGTTCATATTCCCGCAGCCGTGCGCGTGCCTCATCGAGCTCGACAGCAACCTTTTTTATATAACGGACGAGCTTTTCGCTCTGCTGGCCGGCGCCTTCAACGCTCGTAGTCATAGTCAGTTGCTCCTCTTCATGACCCGCCAAATTCGGAATCGATTAGCTGGAAAATTTCGTCAGGAGTCGAGGCAGCCTGGATCCGCTTGCCCAAGCGATCCTCGCGGTCGGTGATGATGCCGAGGAGGGCACGCAAACGATCTGCCACCCGCTGCTTCTCGCTGTCCCCGATCGCCGCCACCATCTCTTCGACCTTCTTCAACTCCTCGTCGAGTGGTGAGTGGCCGTTGGCGCCGATATTTGCGGGAAGGGGCAACGTCGCCCGCCTGTCCCCTCCGGACAGTTCAGCCTCCAAATACTGAGCTAATCCTGATATCGAGCCGTAATCCCACCCGACCGTGTCAGGCAGCCGCAAGCCCGTCACTGCTGCCAATCGATTACAGAGTTCAACTGTCATTTGCGAGTCAAAACCCTGCTCCGAGAAGGCGAGATCCCGATTTACCGACCGGGGATCCGGCTCGCCCAAAATCCTCGCGGCCTCTGCGCAAACTGCCTCGACCACCAGCCGGTGACGTTCTTGCTGCAAAGCGGCCAGCCGCTCCTTGAGTGTCACCTCGCCGCCGTTTCCACCAACAAGCTGCGTGCTCTCTGCCGGTCGGCGATCAAGCTGCGCCGCCGCGTCAGACCCAGGCTCAATCAAGATCAAGGGAAGTTCCCAAATCGGTTTCGTTGGACTCTCCATGCGAAGCGCGCCACGCACTAATTTCCCGTTCGCGGTTCGAGGGAGTCGCTCAACAAGGGCAAACCTGTGCGGAACCTTGAACGCAGATAGTCGGCTAAGCAATCGCCGGTGGATGTCTCGCAGCACCGATTCATCGATGAATGCACCGATCGTCGGGACCAGAAACGCCTGCAGCGTCGACGCGCCTGTGGACTCCACTACTCCGACAACCGCGGCCTCAGCCACCGCGTCGTCTTCAATAATGATTCGCTCGATCTCCCGCGGATTGACGTTGACACCTCCGACAATTTCTGTGTCATCCGCGCGGCAATGGTAGGTAACCCACCCCTCACCGTCCATGCACACCCTATCCCGTGTGTTGAGCCAACCTTCATTTCCCGGCAGCGGATCGGGCCAATTCCAATAGCCCGGTGCGATAGATGATCCGCGGACCCATAGGTTCCCCTCAATCCCAGGTCCGGAGGTCGTGCCATCCGGCGCCACAACGCGGATCTCATAGGGCGGAAGAACCTTTCCCAAAGTCCCCAGACGCCATTCGTCGATGCCGTTCGATACGAATGTCTGCCCCACCTCGGTAGATCCAATTCCGTCAAGGATGGGGATGCCGCCGAAGAATTCCATCAGCCGCTCGGCGAGACCGATCTCAAGCGCCTCTCCCGCTGATACCACACATCGGAGCGAACGGAACGAATCGGGAGAGCATGTGTCGACAACTCTCGCGAAGAAAGTTGGCACACCGTACAGCACCGATGGCTTGAATCTCGTGCTTAGCGTGGCCGCCACTTCCGGACTTACCGGCAACGGATTGATGACCGCGGAACCACCTGTCGCAAGTGGAAACCAGACCGAATTACCTAGCCCATAGGCAAAATACATGCGCGCGCTACATAGCCCGATGTCTTGGGGAGTGAGCCGCAGCGCTTTATTACACATAGCGTCCACGAACGTCAACGGGTCGGCGTGGCGATGGATCGCCGCTTTCGGCGGACCCGTAGTACCAGACGTGTACGTAGCGTAGGCAAGAGCGTCACTCTTCACCGGTTCGTAGTCTGCCGGCCCGACTCGAGTTGCATCGGCTAAGAGCTCTGCGGCTTCCACAACGCCCGACGGCTGGAACCGATCGCGGAGAGCACCAGATGTGACGACAAGCGCTGGCTCCGTGTCGCGCTCCTGAAACGCGTGGTCTTCGCGGTGGAGCTCCGGATTCGCTAGGAACGCTATAATTCCACGCGCCAGGCACGCCAGCAATAGCTGCACTAGGTCCGGCGAATCCGGGAGACATAACAGGACGCGATCTCCTCTGGAAAGGCCGCGGTTTTTGAGCACTTCCCCAAGACGTGCGCCACCATCATGGATTTGGCCATGCGTCACGACGCCTGCTATGCGCCGGATGTAGGCGGGCTTGTCGTACCATCCTGCTTCCGATGCCCGCTGCGCGAGTAGTCCCGCTAGATTCTCATTTCGCATGATTAGATGGCCACCCTCGCGCACCGCTGTAACGTGCTCCGTCGATACGAGGTTGCGACATGACATTGTCGGCGCCAAGGACTGCTGGGGATTCGATCATGATGTACAAATCGATCTCCACTCCTCATGTGCGATGTCGTTTGAATGTTGGCGACGATCGGGTTCTTCACTCAGACCATCTTCGAATACACTTTGAAGAAAATACTCGGTAATAATAAGGGCCGGTTGGGCTTCGGCAATGACGCGATACCGGCGGGCGACGGTTCCCGTTCGCGAATTCCGATATCCGTCAAGCGCGAGCCAACTCGGCAAGTTTCCCGTCCAGACTTTAGCCTCCTCTTTGAAGGTCTCAATACGACTGGCCGCCATAACCTCACCAATAGGATGATCCGTCTCTACCAAGCTTGTCGTGATTGCGGGGGGTAACAGATCAATGGCAATCAACGACTCTGCAGCTACGAATGGGTGCCCCGAACGCCGACCCTTAAGCAAGATATTACGCTGGAGAACCCGACCGACCGCTAAATGGTCAAATTCGGGTACTTTCGGCGTGACGTCGTGAATCTGTTGGTTGATAATCTGTACGACGATCTCATCGTTAGCAAGCACGCTGAGAATCCGAGTAAGGGTCCCATTGGTTGCGATAAGTATCCGGAGGTCGCGATTGAGCTTTCGGATTTTGTCTTCAGACAGAATGCACTCGGTCATACTGCAACTCTCGGGTAAAGCAGACCAACTTTGTGACGCAGGTCCGGCGAGGTTCAGCGACCCCGATCATGCCGGAACGTCCAAACGGGTGAATTCGCGGTGTAGGTAACGCTCGACGCAGGCTGAACGTCGAACCTTACCGCTGGTGGTGACCGGAATCGAGCCCGGCGCCACCATAACGACATCTGAGACGCCCAGACAGTGTGATCGGGATATCGCGGAGGTGACTTCACGTTTGACGGCGCGAAGCTTATCCATTGCCTCCTCATCTGTATGATCCCGCTTCATGAGTTCGATGATGGTGACAAGCTTCTCAGTGCGGTCATCCGGCACAGCTATCGCCACGACCCGGCCGCCGGTGATTTCCTGAATCGTCGCCTCGATGTCGTCCGGATAGTGATTGGACCCATCCACGACCAAGAGATCCTTGATGCGGCCCGTGATGAACAGTTCGCCTTCGAAAATGACGCCGAGGTCTCCGGTCCGCAGCCACGGACCTTCTGGTGTGCCGGGCGAGGGACTGACAAGCTTTGCACCGAATGTCTGCTCGGTGAGTTGGGGGTTCCGCCAGTAGCCCATGGCGACGTTGTCCCCCTGCACCCAGATTTCACCGATCGCTCCCGCCGGATTCTCCATCCTGGTACCGGGGTCGACGATTCGCACTGTTGATGCCTGCGGCGCGCCGTAACTGACCAGCTTGGCGCCGTCGCTCGTTTCGCTCTCGCAGCGCCTCGCCTGACCGGCCGACAAGTGCTGGTAGTCAAAACAGAAACTCTTCGGTGGGCGTCCTGGTCCGGCGGTAGCCACGTACAGCGTCGCCTCCGCGAGCCCGTATGACGGTCGGATTGCCGTCTCGCTGAGGTTGAAGCGGGCGAACCGGTCGGTGAAACGCTTGACCGTCGCAGCGTTTACGCGTTCGGCACCAGTGGCGATCGCCCGCACGTGCCCGAGATCAAGTCCGGCCATATCGTCATCCGATGTTCTGCGCACTGCCAGTTCGAAACCGAAATTCGGTGCACTGGAAATCTGTCCACGATGTTTGCCCAGCAATTGCATCCAGCGGGCGGGCCGTTGCAAAAATGCCATCGGGCTCAGCAACACTGCGGTGCCTGCACCGATGATCGGGAGTAGGACGCCCATTATCAACCCCATGTCGTGATAGAACGGCAGCCACGACACACCAATTGATGGAACGCTTTCCGAATCCCCGAGGTAATCGGACAATATCTGTACGCAGTTGGTGATGACGTTCTTGTGCGAGACGACAACACCAGCCGGCGAGCGGGTCGACCCCGATGTGTACTGGAGATATGCCGTGCTCGGATGCGCATATGGAGCCGCATCGAGCTCTCGCGGGGAGTCCAGGTCCAGCGAGTCCACCGCCACGACGATCGGTGCAGGGCCCTGCGCGGCGCGCGCATGCGGCGCATATTTTGTGACCTGGTCGATGACCGACAAGCTCGTAAGAATGACGGTCGGCAATGAATCCCGCAATGCTGCGGAAATTCGTTCGCCGTGAATGCCGAATTGAGGCATTGGAAGAGGAACAGCGATGAGACCGGCCTGTAGCACGCCCAGGAAGGCAATGATGTATTCAAGCCCCTGAGGGGCTAATATCGCGACCCGATCGCCGCTCGACCCGCAGATCCTGAGCTCCTCTGCCACGATCATCGCTCGCCGGTAGACCTGCCACCACGTGAGGGTTTCCGTAAAACCAGTCGGATCTGTCTCATAGTCGATGAACTTGTACGCCGCGCGATTGGGGTACTGGCTGGCTACCTTGCGCAGCAGATCGGTAAGTGACGACTCGCTCACCGCGAATCGCGTTGCGAACCCGTTCGGCGGTGGTGCGGCTTGCCCACCCGTTCCCGGCGTCGGTCGATCGCCACCTGGACTAAGGCGCACCGACCCAGCGCTCACGTTCATCACCCCTCCTTCCAGCCGGCAATGGTAGTGAGACTAGCGTCTATCGGACGGCCGTGTAGCAAAATCAGCGGATGGTCGGACCCTACCTTCACCGGGCGGCACAACGTGGGGGCCTATACCGGGTAAGAGGTAGCTGGCGCAGGATCACGTTCGACATTGCGGCGGGCCAGGTAGGCGCTTTACCCTGGCGCTCAGGCTGTTACACCCGCCCCGGCGAAAACAGCGCTGACTGTCACTAGGCTGTCGAATTAGCTGATCGCGTCATTAACACGGCATGAAATGTTTGTCGCGACGGCATGACATCGGTGGGGCCAGGCATCGATGCCAGCAGTGTCGGAGGCATGCAACGGCGCGGTCAACGAGACCGCGCGCCGACCAGCTTGGTATTTATCGATGACCCGTCCGCCGGCTTCACCGATGCGGCCGGCACCTGTCATCTTAACCGCCGCAACTTCCGGCTATTGCGGAAGATTCCCGGTGCGTTCGGACGCCGGAAACGACGAGATGTCATCTCGGGCGAGTTCGAGCACATGGATCTCCCCCGCCGTGCCGTCGACCTCGACCAGCGCTCCCGCCGGCAAAGACCTGGTGGCCCCCTGAGCATCCACCACGCACGGGAACCCGAACTCGCGCGCCACCACGGCGGCGTGTGACATCGGGCCGCCGAGCTCGGTCACCACGGCCGCGGCGTAGCAGAAGGCGGTGGTGTACCCGACGTCGGTGACCTCGGCGACAAGGATCTCGCCGGGTTGCAGGTCGTCGATGGTCTCGGGCCGCACGATCCGCACCCGGCCGCGCACCCGTCCCCCGCAGACGCCGACTCCGCGTAGGGTGTCCCCGCTGGCCAGCGCCGTCGACGACGTGGTCGACGGCTGCCAGCTCCCGCTGAACACCGTCGCCGGAACGACGGCGGCCAGCCGACGCTGTTCGGCCCGCCGCTGGGCCACCAGCTTTGCGACGTCCGGCGGGAGGGCATCGAGTTCCTCGACTAATAGGTAGAAGATGTCGTCGGCGGTGTCGATGAGCCCGGCGTCGACCAACCTGAGCCCATACTCCCGCAGCAGACCGCGCAGCACCCAGTTGGCCCGCACCATTTTGTCGCGACGGACTTCGCGGTCGCGCAGTTGCCGCACGGCCAGGGCCGCAATCGGCTTGGCATGCAACGGAATATCGCGATCTCGTGTTCGTTTCTAACTGGTTCACCAACTGTGAGGTCTTTCCGGCTAGTGGGCGCGTATCCGACGCCAGAAATCATGCGGGTAAGGCGAATCGGCTCGCTCAGGCCGTGGCGATCGGTATTGGATGGTGGGGTTGATGCAAATGGTGGCCCGCGATCTGGAATCAGGCGCACTTTACGACGGACGAAGGCCTGGCCAACGAGCTAGCGCCGACAACAGCGATCGCGGCAGGACTGTGGCTGGCCAACCGACGAACGCCGCCTGTTTGCAGCCGACAACCGTCGAGACTGAACTGCCATCCCGAGTGAGAACCGACCTTTACCCGCCTGCGTCCAAACCGGTATGGATGAAACCGAACGCGAAGCGATTCGAGCCGAAGGGCTTGACCCTGGCGACCCGGGCCGTCGTGACGGCGATCGACTTAGTCAGATGGCAGCTGTCGATGTTGGGTCTGTGAGGCCGCCGTGGGAGTGGGCCGTGTAGTGCCCGTGCGCGTGGAACCAGCCGAAGCCCAGGCAGGCCGCGTGCGCCATGCGCGGGACCGCGTCCAAGACGACGCCGGGATGTCGGGACGGCTACGCCGCCGGATCCATGCCGTGGACCGTTTCGTAGGCCCTGTGCATATTTTCGCGCTGATTCCACAGCCTCTTGGCAACGTTTTCGCCGCAACTCGCGGCAGGACCGGTGTCGGTCGGTTCTTGTACCCTGAAAGTGCTTCATGAGATGCCGTCGCCAAGCTCCGACTGGACGGCACGCCAACCCCACGCTCGCGGGTGGCTCGGATGAGGAAGCGGCGGGCACCAACTGGTGTCGGCAAGAGCGGCCCCGGCCGTCCGGGGCCCGGAATGAGGACCGGCAATGCCAGATAACCCAGCATCTCAGGACCCGCCTTCCGCTCAATCACGCTCAGCGCCGTGACCTCGCGGACAGAGTCGG
This sequence comes from uncultured Actinomycetota bacterium, assembly GCA_963784665.1. Taxonomy (GTDB): domain Bacteria; phylum Actinomycetota; class Actinomycetes; order Mycobacteriales; family Mycobacteriaceae; genus Mycobacterium. The sequence goes on along the minus strand of CAWASA010000002.1, from coordinate 307,120 downwards.
CTACGGCTCCGCCACGACCCCACCCGGTGACCTCACATCACCGACCCAGCAGACACCACCGCGAGTCGGCCCCCGATTCCCGTTGCCGGCAAAGGAATTTGAAGGAGTCGTGGCGACCAGGACTGGCGACAGGGTGGGGACCGTACTTCGATGCCCATGTCTCCGCCTACACGGGTGACCGCGTGGATCAACTTGAAAGACATCTCACGAAGTTAATAGTCAAGCCGCAAGCGGGAGAGGGGGTGGAAACGCTTGGTGTTCGTTGTAGAGCTGGCCGGTTTGCAGACAGTGGTGAAGCTGGCCAAGGAATTTGTTGAACAGGTGTCGTTGAGCCTGGCGGTTCCAGTCTCCGCCGGCGCGGCGGGCATCGAAGTGGCGGCGGGCACCCGGCGAGCCGCGCAGCGACGCCAGCGCCCAAATCGAGCCAACCGCGGCCAGGCGCCGGTTCTTGATGTGGCGGTGTGTTACAACGGTTTTCTTGCCGCTGGATCGGGTGATCGGGGCGGATCCGGCGAAAGCTTTCAACCCGCGGGCATCGGCGAAACGGGCGCGGTCGTCGCCGATCTCGGCGAGCACCCGGGCGCCGGCCAGGTTCCCCAGGCCGGGGAAGCTGGTGATGATTGCGGCGTCCGGGTGTTGCTCAAAATGGGCGATCGCCGCCTCGGCCAACTCGTCGGCGGCCGCACAGGCGGCCTCGAACTGGTGCAGCAGCGCGGCCAGTTGGATGCCCATCGCGTTTTCCACCATGGGCGGCTGGTGCAGGTAGGCGTCGGTGAACACCGTGCGCAGCCGCTCGACGTCACGGTCGAGGTCGCGGCGGCGACCGGCCTTGATCAGCAGTCGACGCAGCCGCGCCGGGGTCAGCTTGGCAGCCTGCGCGGGGGTGGGCGCGGCCGCCAGGATGGTGCGGGCATCGGCGCGGGCCAGCCCGCCGCTGGGCAGGTCGGCGAAGGCCACCAGGGCGGCCGGGTAGAAGTCTTTGAGCAGATCGCGGATTTGGTTGCCGATCTGCTGGCGTGCCCACACCGCGTCTTGTTGGGCGCGCGCCAGCACCCGGATAGCCTGGGCCAACTCCGCGTCGGCGGGCAGCGGGCGATGCGCGTCGGGGTCAGTGCGGATGATGTTGGCCAACAGCACCGCGTCGGTGGCATCGGATTTGGCGCCCGAGACTGCATACCGGGCCCGATACCGCGAGGCCGCCAGCGGGTTGATCGGATAGATCGCCCGGCCGGTTTCACGCAGGGCGGCCACCCACAGTCCGCGGTCGGTTTCGATGGCCACCGGGATCGGATGCTCGGCGCTGTCGCCGGCCTCGGCCAACAGAGTCAACAACTGCGAAAAGCCGGCAGCGTCGTTGCCGACCCGCCCGCGTGCCACCACGCGACCGTCGGCGTCGACCACGGCGACGTCGTGATGCGCTGTGGCCCAGTCGATTCCGCAATACAGGTCCAAATTCTCACTCCTTCGATCACTCAACCGGTCACGAGCCTCGATGGGGTCACGCGGCGCCCTAATCGCGGGACTCGAAGGTCCGTCATCTCACTAGCCGTCCGTGACTCCAGCACACCACAGGGCCTCGTTCTATCGAAGAGCTCGAAGCTCGGGAACATCCTTCGGGAGGTCGACCCTGTGGCGGGCTCGAGCAACGGCATCCCACCACTGAAAACCGTGATCTGCCATCAGGCGCGCCGCTCTTTCACAAGACGTCAGACGCCGGGAGATACCAGGCATCACCCGACGGCAGACCACACAGGAATCGCCCTGGTCGACACGACCAGTAACCAACCCCTACTAAACGATTAGGAGTGCACGCGCTGCCAAAGGGTCTTAAGGACCCGCGGCGCTAGGGCTAGTTCACCGGCGGTGACGGATTGACCTTGTCCCCCCGAATTTCGGCGACAGCCGGCTCGGTGTCCCGCCACGGAGCCGACGACACCGTCAGCGTGACCACGTGCCAAGACCACATTCGTGTGCATCGAAAGAGAAGGCTTCTCCGCCAATTTCAGTGCTCGGCAACAGACAGCCCGAATCTTCTGTCGTATTGCGTGTCCAGCGCTACAGTTCATCGTCTTCAGGTTGACGTGCGATGAATCCGGCCATGTCGGGGACCGTGAATCCAATCCGCCCCCGCTCTGCGGAGTAGACGATCCCCTTTTTAATCAGGCTCGCACGCACGGGCCCAGCGGTGCTCTGTGGAATCGACAATGACGCGGTCTTCGGGTTCGGCTCGCCGGTCGCAGCGATCGCGCGCAGATAGCGCCGCTCTGCCGGCGTCGCGCGATCCCAACGGGACGGATAGAACCCTTGGTCGAGCTGTGCGCGGCCAGCGGCTAGCGCTTCGTGGGCATCGTCTGCCGTGAATGGTGCTGCCGGCGCAACGTCCCAGATTGCTTTCCCGAACTCCTGCAAGAAATACGGGTAGCCTTCCGAAGCTTCCGTCAAAATATCGAGGGCTTCTGCCGTGAACCTGCCACCGGTGCTTTCCGCAGGGTCGCTCAGCGCCCTACGGGCGGCGTCTTCAGCCAAGGGCCCAATGATCCGGTAAAGGAAAAGCCGCTCGGAGTACGAGCGGGCCTCGCCGAGCACGGCTGGGACGCTCGGCAATCCGGCTCCAATTAGGTAGAAGGGCCAGGACTCCTGGTTTGCGCGGTGCTGTGCCATCACCAACGCGGACAGGAGGGTGGTGTCGAGATCCTGCAGCTCGTCAATAAACAACCCGACCGCAGTACCGCTCTTCCGCGCGTAGTCACAAATCGTTTCGAGCAGTTCGTCGAGGTCGCTGACGATATCGCTCTCGTCCGGTATCGGGGCGCTCACCGATAGACCGGCCAGGGAAATGGATGAGCCCGCGATGAGATTGCCGACCTTCTCGGCCAGCTGACCAAGCGCATGTTTATGGCTATATTTACGCAGCCCAGCCTTCAGGCCGTTGGCAAGTTGCTTGTAGTTGACCTTCGAGTTGGTGCTGTTGGCCTGTGCCTGCATCTGGACCGTGTACCAATTGTGGTTGTCGGCGTTCGACCTGAGGCTATTAAGTAGAGCCGTTTTGCCAACTCCTCGGAGCCCGGTGAGCATCATGCCGCGGTCATAGTTGCGGCTGCCGGCTTTGGCGACCAGGAGATCGAAAGCTTCGATCTCGGCGTCGCGTCCTTGGAGGGACGGCGGTTTTCTCCCAGATCCCGGGGTGTACGGGTTCAACGCGGGGTCCATGCCAGCAATCTACACGTTTGTAGGGCTTTATAGGGTTCTATACGGAAAACCCTATAGGTACCTATAAATGGGTAGGAATCTGTAGAGACGCTCTCCTGTCACGCCGCTCTGCGCCAGTGGGGCGACCTGGCACCCGCGCTGCGTCCACCCACAATCTGCCCACAATCTGCCCACAATCTGCCCACAATCTGCCCACAGTTACAGATAACTACCGTGAACCACTGTGATCTAATTCAGCACGTCGATTCAGGTGTAAACCGTTGGCCAGCAGCATGATTCGCCTTTGCAAGGCAGGTGTCAGGGGTTCGATTCCCCTAGGCTCCACAAGTCAACCGGTCGAGTCTATGGACGCGGTTGCACGTCGACGCTGGGCGGCCGGGGCGACGGCTCCTGGCGCTCCGGGCGCGATGAGCGCCGGACAATGGTGAACGCGATGGCGCCACCGGCGAGGACCACTACGGCGACCCCAGCGATCACCCATGGGCGCTTGCTGCGGCGCTGGGCCCGACGCGCGTCCTGCAGCGCCTGAGGCAGGCTTGCGACCACCTCCTGCGCGGCGGCCAGCTCCTGGGCGATAGTTTCTTGAGCCGCAGCGATTTCCCGGGCCAGACGGCCCTCCTGGTACCGCCGACGGAGCTGCGACGCGGTCGACTGCGCGGACTGGACACCCAGGCCGACAACTCCCCGTGTGACGTCCACCGGTCCCACTGTCGAGTAGGTCAGGCCGCGGGCCAGTCGCTCCCGGGGGGTCAGCCGGGATTCGGTCTTCGCGCTCATCTGCCGCCTTTCTATGCCGCTGGTAGAGCCTGTCGTGAAGCTAGCCCACCGCTAGTCCGGTACCTGGACAGACTGCCAGCATAGGGAGGCCGGCGAGATCATTGTGCGCATGCCGTGTTTTCTCCCAGCGGCTCCGCTCGGGTGACACCGGGTGCGGGCACGCCCGCGCGTAATGGCAGACTCTGATGTCGTGACTAACAGCCCCTTTCAGACTGCTACCGCCACGCTCCACACCAACCGCGGCGACATCAAGGTCGCACTCTTCGGAAACCATGCGCCCAAGACTGTCGCCAACTTCGTTGGCCTGGCGCAGGGCACCAAGGAGTACTCGACCCAGAACGCGGCGGGTGGCCCCTCCGGCCCGTTTTACGATGGCGCGGTCTTTCACCGGGTGATCGGGGGCTTCATGATCCAGGGCGGCGATCCGACCGGAACGGGTCGCGGCGGCCCGGGCTACAAATTCGCCGACGAGTTCCACCCCGAACTGCAATTCGACAAGCCGTACCTGCTGGCAATGGCGAATGCGGGTCCGGGCACCAATGGTTCGCAGTTCTTCATCACGGTGGGCAAGACTCCCCATTTGAACCGGCGCCACACGATTTTCGGCGAAGTGACCGACCCCGAGTCGCAGAAGGTTGTTGACGCGATCGCGACGACGTCCACCGACAGCAACGACCGTCCTACCGAGCCGGTCGTCATCGAGTCGATCACCATCTCCTGACCCGACCCCGCAAGGGATCCACTCGGCGTCCGCTCAATGCTGTTTACGGCCGGTGTAGCCGGCGGCCGTGAGGGCGTCGAGCACCTCCAACGGGTCGGTCCCGAGGTCCCACCGGGAGAACAGCACCAGCGCGCCGTCGACCGTTTCGACCTCGAGCAAGCAAACTTTGCGTCCATAGCGGCGGAACTCGGTGATCCGGATGATCTTGATGTCGGAGTGTTGTAATAGCTGCGTTCGGAACCAGCCCCGGAGCACCAGGCCGCCAGGTGTAATTGCCAGCTTCGGGCGCGCGCGCCACGTCACGCCCGCAAACAAGATCAGACCCACTGCGGCAATGCTCGTCAAAATGCGCCCCGGGACGTCTGTGACTAGGGTCACACTGGCGATAGCCATCAGAACGCCGACGGCCCCACAACCAGCGATTCCTGCCGCGCGTGGCTCCCATTGTGTTTGCTGCATGCTCTCCTTAGCCCCTCCCACCACGGCCTATGCAGTTATCCACAAGCGCTATCAACAGTGGGGATAAATCACACCCGTGTGATTGGGTGATCGGAAAGTTGCTGGCGCAGTAACAAATCAACCCTGAGATGAATTCATTTCGCCGGTGAGGTCCTGTTCAGTGCCAGCGCATCGTGAGCAACAAACCGGTGATCATGAAAGCGAACGCGATGGCATAGTTCCAGGGCCCCAGTTGCGCCATCCAGTTGAGTGCCGCCGGGGTCTGGGTTCCGACCGCGGCCAATTGAAACACCATCAGCCAGACGAGCCCGATCAGCATGAGACCGACGAATAGCGCAACGAACCACATACTCGACGGCCCGACCTTCACCTTCACCGGCGTGCGGCTGACCGCGCTGACGGCGAAGTCGTTCTTCTTGCGGACCTTGGACTTGGGCATTTGATACCTCGGAATTACCTCAACAACACGGTGAGCAGGACGGGGTGCAACGATAAAGACTGCAGCTGCACGGATAGCTTGGCTACGAGACTAACCCACCTGGCACGGTGACCAGGAAATGGAGCGTCGATGAGAGATACGCGCCGTTCGCCATGGCGCCTCGGCGTCCCGTTGGTTTGCCTGCTGGCCGGGTTGCTGCTCGCCGCCACCCACGGGGTATCCGGTGGTGCCGAGATCCGCCGCAGTGATGCCCCGCGCCTGGTGGATCTGGTCCGTGGAGCGCAGTCGTCGGTAAATCGTCTCAACGCCCAACGCGATGAGCTGGCGAGCAAAATCGACGCGGTGCACGGACGCTCTTCCGATACCGCGTTAGCGGCGATGCTGCGGCGCTCTGCCGAGCTGGCCGGCGAGGCGGATATGACCCCGGTGCACGGCCCGGGTCTGGCGGTGACCCTCGAAGACGCACAACGCGACGCCAACGGCCGCTTCCCGCGCGATGCGTCCCCGGACGACTTGGTGGTGCACCAGCAAGACATCCAGGCCGTCCTCAACGCATTGTGGAGCGCCGGCGCCGAGGCGATTCAGATGCAGGACCAGCGCATCATCGCGACCTCGGTGCCCCGCTGCGTCGGCAACACGCTACTGCTCAACGGGCGCACCTACAGCCCGCCCTACACGATTACCGCAATCGGCAACGCCGCGGCCATGCAAGCTGCCCTGGCCGCCGCTCCCCTGGTGATCCTCTACAAGCAGTACGTGGTCCGATTCGGCCTCGGCTACCACGAAGAGGTCAAACCTGACGCGCAGATCGTCGGTCATTCCGAACCGGACCGGTTGCATTTCGCGCGGCCCGCCGGCCCGATCGGCTACTGAGACCTACTGAGCCGGCGCCCGAGTTCCATCGGACGGTAACCTGACACGATGCGGATCCTGGTCGTCGACAATTACGACAGCTTCGTGTTCAACCTGGTGCAATACCTGGGCCAGCTGGGCGTCGAGGCGGACGTGTGGCGCAATGACGACGCCCGACTTTCCGATGAGGCCGCCATCGCCAGGCGGTTCGACGGTGTTCTACTCAGCCCCGGGCCGGGCACCCCGGAACGCGCGGGTGCTTCGATCGACCTGGTTCGTGCGTGTGCCGCCGAGGGCACCCCGTTGCTCGGGGTCTGCCTGGGGCACCAGGCCATCGGCGTCGCGTTCGGCGCCACCGTGGACCGCGCGCCCGAGTTGCTGCACGGTAAGACAAGCAGCGTGTTTCACACTAATGCCGGTGTGTTGCAAGGACTTCCGGATCCGTTCACGGCGACCCGGTACCACTCGCTGACGATTCTGCCGGAGTCGCTGCCAACGGTGCTGGAGGTCACGGCCAACACCCGTAGCGGCGTGATCATGGCAGTGCGTCATACCGAGTTGCCGATTCACGGTGTTCAGTTCCATCCAGAGTCGATCCTGACCGAGGGCGGGCACCGCATGCTGGCGAACTGGCTCTCCTACTGCGGGTGGGCGCGCAACGACACGCTGGTCCGCCGACTCGAGAATGACGTCCGCGCCGCGGTGCGCCCGTACTTCCCTGCCGACCCGGCGGCTACTGACCGAACTTCAGCGTGATGACCCCGTCCCGGTTTACCCCGGAGCCGGCCGGCGGATTCTGATACACCACCCGGTTGTGCTGGGAGCCGCCGGCGTCGACGTCCGGGCCCTTGTCCAGCACCCCTGACCAGCCCAGCGCGCGTAACCGCGGCTCGGCGTCGGTCCAGAACATGCCGGTCACGTCGGGCATCACAAATTGGTTGCCCTTGGACACCTGCAGCTCGATCACCGAGTCCACCGGAACTGTGGTGCCCTTAGGCGGATTGGTTCCGATTACCTCACCGGCCGGCCGGGGGCTGTCCACCGAGGCCTGGCTGAACTTGGTGAAGCCGTAGACGTTGAGGTTCTTTTCGGCGAGCTCAACGGTTTGGCCCGCGACGTCGGGGAGCTCCTTGGTCTCCGGCCCCGAGCCGACGATGACGATGATCACGTTGGTGATCGCCGACGTCTGGTTGGCCGGAGGGTTGGTCCCGATCACCTTGCCGAGCAGCTCCGGGGTCGACGGCGAGTTCGTCTGCTTGAACTTGCTGAATCCTGCGGCTTTGAGCTTGCTGACCGCGTCGGAGTAGCTCAGCGAGGAGACATCGGGCACTTCGCGCTGTTCAGGGCCGGTGGAGACGTTGATGGTGATCTCGTCGCCCGCACTCACCGAAGCATTCGCGGCGGGGTCGGTACTGATGACGTGGTCGGGTGCGATCGTGGAGTCGGGCTTTTGCAGGGTTCGCGTCTTGAAGCCGCGGTTCTGCAGTGCGGCGACTGCATCGGCGGACACCTGGCCCCTCACGTCGGGCACTTGAACATCGCGGGTCGTGCCGCCGAACGTGTTGAAGGCGATAACGACGACGATCGTCAGTACCGCCAGCGCGGCAACGGCGACAATCCAGCGGCCGACTGAACCACCGGTGTGATCGCCGTCTGTGTCATAGAGAGGTTGGCGAGGTAGCGGGTCGGTGCGCGGACCGGCGGGGCTTCCGGCTGTGGAGGACAGCAGCGAGGTTCGGTCGGCGTCAGTGAACACCTTGGGCGCCTCGGGCCTCTCACCGTTGTGCACCCGCACCAGATCGGCGCGCATTTCCGCCGCGGTCTGATAGCGGTTGTCCGGATTCTTGGCCAGCGCCTTGAGAACGACGGCGTCGAGGTCCGCGGAGATGCCCTCATGCCGTTTCGACGGTGGAACAGGGTCTTCGCGGACATGTTGGTATGCGACCGAGACGGGCGAGTCTCCGGTGAAAGGTGGTTCGCCCGTGAGGATTTCGTAAAGAACGCAGCCTAACGAATATACATCCGATCGGGCGTCGACGGTCTCGCCGCGGGCTTGCTCGGGTGACAGATACTGGGCGGTCCCGATCACGGCCGCGGTCTGGGTGACGCTGTTGCCGCTGTCGGCGATCGCGCGTGCGATGCCGAAGTCCATCACCTTGACCGCGTTCGTGGTGCTGATCATGATGTTCGCCGGCTTGACGTCGCGGTGGATGATGCCGTTCTGATGACTGAAGTTCAGTGCCTGGCAGGCATCGGCAATGATCTCGATGGCGCGCCGGGGCGGCAGCGGGCCGTCGGTGTGCACGATGTCGCGCAGGGTGACGCCGTCGACGTACTCCATGACGATGTAAGGCAGCGGACCTGCGGGTGTGTCTGCCTCGCCGGTGTCGTAGACCGCGACGATGGAAGGGTGATTGAGTGCGGCGGCGTTTTGCGCCTCGCGCCGGAAGCGCAGATAGAAGCTGGGGTCACGGGCCAGATCAGCGCGCAACACCTTGACCGCGACATCGCGGTGCAACCGGACGTCGCGGGCCAGGTGAACCTCGGACATACCCCCGAAGCCGAGGATTTCGCCTATTTCATAGCGGTCGGACAGGTGCTGAGGGGTGGTCATCGTGGTGTCTCGTGTCGGACCGGCGACGTCCTCGGCAGTGGGACAACCCACCCGGATTCGGCCGGCCCGGTCTGAAGTCCAGAATTACCTATCTTCCCGCGATCCGTCCAATTGAGGCGCAGGCCGGGTCCAGAACCGCTGGGGGTCTTACTCGCCGGTGGCGTCGGTGGGGTCCCGGTGTCGGTGACCGTCGGGGGCGGTGGCTGCTCGGATTCCGCGCGGGAATTGATGACGATGAGCACCGCGATGATGATCGCCAACGCTCCGAGGACCCCCGCAGCCCACAGCAGAGCGCGCTGGCCCGAGGAGAACGTGCGCCGGGCCGGGGGCGGCCGATGGCTACCTGTGGATGGCCGGGATCGACGGGGCGCAGCGGCTCGGCCACTGGACACCACCGGCGCCCTGGTCGTCGGGCTTGACGGAATGGCTGCCGGCGACGCCCGGCCGGGAGGCGGCGACTGGCTGGGCCGCGGGGGTCGGCGGCCGGCCCGCACTGCGGCCACGGCGTCGGCGAAGGGTCCCCCGCTGCGGTAACGCATCGCGGGATTCTTCACCAGCGTGATTTCGATGAGCTCTCGCACGTTGGGCGGCAGCTCGGCAGGCAGCGGCGGCGGGGGCTCCTTGATGTGCTTCATCGCCACCGTCAAAGCGCCGTCACCGGTGAACGGCCGCTTGCCCGAAACGACCTCGTATCCGACGACTCCCAGCGAGTACACATCGCTGGACGGGGTTGCGTCGTGGCCCAGGGCCTGTTCGGGTGCGATGTATTGGGCGGTGCCCATCACCATCCCGGTCTGGGTCACCGGCGCAGCGTCGACGGCCTTGGCGATACCGAAGTCGGTGATCTTCACCTGGCCGGTCGGGGTGATCAAGATATTGCCCGGTTTGACGTCGCGGTGTACCAGACCGGCAGCGTGCGCAACTTGCAGAGCCCGACCGGTCTGCTCGAGCATGTCCAGTGCATGGCGCAGCGACAGCCGGCCGGTGCGCTTGAGCACCGAATTGAGCGGTTCGCCGTTGACTAGCTCCATCACCAGGTAGGCGGTGCGGCCTTCCCCGTCCAGCTGGCTTTCGCCGTAGTCGTGGACGGCTGCGATCCCGGGGTGGTTGAGCATCGCGGTGGTGCGCGCCTCAGCGCGGAACCGCTCGATGAACTCGGGGTCCTGGGAAAACTCCTGCTTGAGCACCTTGACCGCAACGCGCCGGCCCAGCCGGCTGTCCACCGCCTCCCACACTTGGCCCATGCCGCCGGTGGCGATCAGGCGCTGCAGGCGGTACCTGCCAGACAGCGTCACACCGACTCGCGGGCTCATGGTCCTCCCTGTAGTGCGGCCTGGATCACAGCCCGTCCGATCGGCGCGGCGAGTGCACCCCCCGTCGCGGACAGGCGGTCGGCGCCATTCTCTACCAGCACCGCTACGGCAACCTTCGGCGTCTGTGCAGGCGCGAAGGCGATGTACCACGCGTGCGGTGGCGTGTGACGCGGATCGGTGCCATGTTCAGCGGTACCCGTCTTGGATGCGATCTGCACGCCGGGAATGGCCCCTTTCTGCTGTGCGACCTTCTCGGCGCCGACCATCAGCTCTGTTAGCTTAGCGGCGACCTGCGGGGACACCGCGCGGCGCTGCTGGTAGGGGGTAGTGGTGCTGATGGTGGCCAGGTCTGGCCCCTTGAGGCTGTCGATCAAGTAGGGCTGCATCGTGACCCCGTTGTTGGCGATGGTCGCCGCGATCTCGGCATTTTCCAGCGGAGTCAGCGCGACGTCCTTCTGACCGATGCTCGACATCCCCAGCGCGGCAGCGTCCGGGATGATCCCGACCGTTGACTCCGCGACCTGCAGCGGAATCACGCTCGGGGTGCTATCCAGGCCGAACGAGCTCGCCATGCTGCGCAGCGCGTCTGCTCCGGTGAGCATTCCCAGCTGGACGAAAGCGGTGTTACAAGACAGGGCGAACGCCTGCCTGAGTGACACCGTCGGTTCGTTGCCACATGGCTGGCCACCGTAGTTCTCCAAGGTTGCGGTGCTGTCGGGCAACGAAATGGAGGGTGCCGCGGTCAACTGCTCGGTGTCGGTGGCGCCTGCCTGCAGCGCCGCCGCGGTCGTGATCACCTTGAACGTCGAACCGGGTGGATAGGTCTCAGAGATGGCACGGTTGGTCATCGGGTTGTCGGGGTCGTCGCGAAGCCGCTGCCATGCTTGCGCTTGCACCTCGGGATCGTGCGACGACAGCAGATTGGGGTCATAGGACGGCGACGACACCATAGCCAAAATCCTGCCGGTGGATGGCTCGAGGGCCACCACAGCTCCCTTGCACGGCGGCCCGCCGCAGCCTTGCTGCATCGCGTCCCAGCCGGCCTGCTGGACTCGCGGTTTGATCGTAGTGTCGACGCTGCCACCGCGCGGATCCCGGCCGGTGAAGAAGTCAGCCAGCCGGCGCCCGAACAGCCGCTCGTCGGAGCCGTTCAACAGCGGGTCCTCGGCACGTTCCAGGCCCGAACTGGAATAGCGCAGCGAGTAGAAGCCGGTAAGGGGCGCGTACACCTCAGGGTTGGGATAGACCCGCAGGAAACGGAAGCGGTTGTCGGTGGCGACGGAGTAAGCCAACAGCTGGCCGCCCGCGACGATCTGACCGCGTTGACGTGAATACTCGTCGAGCAGGACGCGCTGATTGCGCGGGTCGGCACGTAGTCCGTCAGCGGCGAAGACCTGTGTCATCGTGGCGTTGAGCAAGAGCAGGACGATCAACGCCATCACGGTCACCGAGATCCGGCGGAGAGAGGCGTTCATACTCTCTCGATCACCTCGGTGCCGGCTGCCGCGATCGACGACCTGTTACGCGCACGAGTGCGCAAAGGACGCCTGGCGCTGTGCGAGATACGCGCCAGGATGGCCAGCAGCACATAGTTGGCCAGCAATGACGAACCACCGTAGGACATCCACGGTGTGGTCAACCCGGTCAGCGGAATGAGCTGCGTTACCCCACCGACGACGATGAACAGCTGGATGGCCAGCGTCGACGCCAGGCCCGCGGCCAGCAGCTTGCCAAAGCTATCGCGTGTCGCGATCGCCGTGCGCAGTCCTCGGACGATGACGATTGTGTAGAGCATCAAAATGCTGGCCAGCCCGACCACCCCGAGCTCTTCACCGAACGCCGCGATGATGAAGTCGGTCGACGCGGCCGGGACGGTGTCGGGTTGACCGTTACCGAGCCCGGTGCCGAAGATTCCGCCGGTGGCGAAACTGAACAGCGACTGCACAATCTGATAGCCGCTGCCGTCGGGGTCGGCGAACGGGTTCCACCACGTCTGCACGCGAATCCGGACGTGTTCGAAAACGAAATACGCGACAACGCTTCCCGCAGCGAACAGCACCAAGCCGATGACAACCCAACTGAAGCGCTGAGTGGCCAGGTACACCACTACCAGAAACGACGCATAAAGCAGCAACGAAGTGCCGAGGTCCTTCTCGAAGGCCATCACGCCAACCGCGATCACCCAGGCCGCCAATAGCGGCGCGAGGTCTCGCGGGCGGGGCAGGGTCATTCCCATGAAATGCGTACCGACGCTGGTGAATAGGCCGCGTTTGGCGATCAGCACCGCTGAGAAGAAGATCAGCAGCAGAATCTTGGAAAACTCGGCGGGCTGAATTGAGAAGCCTGGGAAGCGAATCCAGATTTTAGCGCCGTTCTGTTCAGACAGTGATGCCGGCAACAGCGCGGGAATCACCAAGAAAACCAGACCAGTGATTCCACATATGTAGCCGTACCGCGCAAGTTGCCGATGGTCTTTCAAGAACGTGACCACGAGCGCGAAGGCGACCACCCCGACCAGGGTCCACAGCATCTGCTGGGTTGCGCTGGGGTGATGGCGGCCGCTCAGCTGGTTATCGACAAGGTCGAGCCGGTGAATCATCACCAGGCCAAGTCCGTTGAGCAACGCCACTATTGGCAACAGCAAGGGGTCGGTGTAAGGGGCGAATCGCCTAACGGCCAGATGCGCCGCCCCGAACACGAGCAGGAACATCAGGCCGTAGCTGGTGACGCTCCAGCGCAGTTCACGCTCCTGGTTGGCCTCGACGATCAGCAACGCAGCGACGGTGATAAGCGCTGCGAAGCACAACAGCAGCAGCTCGGCGTTACGCCGGGTGGGCAGCGGAGGCGTTACCGCGACCGGGGGCTGAAGTTGTGTCGTCATGCCACCGTCCGGCAGTCGATGCCCGGCTGAAGTGGGGGTGCTGGAAGCGCTGTCACCGTCTGCGAGGTGCTCGGCGAGGTGGCCGCAGGCCCCGCCGGCGAAGTGATCGGGGGGCCGCTTGTGGCAGTAGCGGTGGGTGCGGCGCTGGCGCTGGAAGACGCGGTAGTGGGTGGGGCGGTGGACGCTGGCGATGTCGGGACACTTGACGCTGGTGTCCCGCTCCGGGTCATCGGAGTCTGCGACCCGGGCGGAGATGTTGCGCGGGGCGGCGGGCAGGTGGGCAGCAGGTATTCGGCCAGCAATTGCCGTAGTTGCGATTCGGCCTGATCCAGGCTGCCTCCCGGAAGCCCGGTCTGAACCTGGACTTGTCCGGGTCGGCGGAGATCCTGCAGCGTCATCAGCTGACAGTTGGAATGACCATCGGATTGGCCATAGCTGATCAGAGATAGGTCGTTGCGGGGACTGAGGCAGCCCACCAAATAGGGCTGCTGCAGGGGCACGCCCAACAGTGACCCCTGAATTCCCCGCACTATGGCCACCTTGCCGCCGTATTCGGCGACGTAGTAGTTGCGCTGGATGACCCACCACCCGATGGCCAGGCCCGCGAAAACCAGCAGCACCACCAGTCCGACAACGACGGCCATCCGCCGCCGCGACCACCGCGGCCGATTCGAGGCTTCGTCTTGGGGCGCAACACGTTTGGCGACCTCTTCGCGGGGCCTGATCGCCGAGGCGCGGCCGGCGGAAGTGTTGGGCAAGGTCAGTTGGTCCTCGTCACCCGATACCGCGCCGGCGAGAATCGGCTGAGTTTGGCCGTAGTCGTAGTCGACGACGTCGGCGACCACGACGGTCACGTTGTCCGGGCCGCCGCCGCGCAGCGCCAATTCGATGAGGCGGTAGGCAGCCTCGCCAACGTCGGGGATCTGCAGAGCGTCGAGGATGGTTTCGTCGCTCACCGGGTCCGATAGCCCGTCGGAGCAGAGCAGGTAACGATCACCGGCGCGTACTTCCCGCATCGTCAAGGTGGGCTCCACCTCGTGACCGGTCAGCGCCCGCATAATCAACGACCGCTGCGGGTGGCTGTGTGCCTCTTCGCGAGTGATCCGCCCTTCGTCAACCAAGGTTTGGACAAACGTGTCATCTTTGGTGATTTGGGTCAGCCCGCCGTCGCGCAGCAGGTAGCCACGCGAGTCGCCGATGTGTACCAGCCCAATACGGTCGCCGTCGAACAGGATTGCGGTGAGCGTGGTGCCCATCCCCTCGAGATCGGGTTCCGCCTCGACCTGAGCGGCGATGGCCGAGTTGCCGGCGCGTACCGCGGCGTCGAGCTTGCCTAGCAAGTCGCCACCGGGGTCGTCGTCGTCGAGGTGGGCCAGCGCTGCGATCACCAACTGGGAAGCGATCTCACCGGCGGCGTGGCCGCCCATGCCGTCGGCCAGCGCCAGCAGCCGCGCGCCGGCGTACACCGAGTCTTCGTTGTTAGAGCGCACCAAGCCGACATCACTGCGGGCGGCATATCGCAGGACCAGGGTCACGGGCGCAACTCGATCGCCGTTTTGCCGATCCGAATCGGCGTTCCTATTGGAACTCGTACCGCAGTCGTCACCTTTGCCCTGTCAAGGTAAGTGCCGTTGGTCGATCCTAGATCCTCGACGTACCATTCCGAGCCGCGCTGAGATAGCCGGGCGTGCCGCGTCGAGGCGTAGTCGTCAGTCAGCACCAGGGTCGAGTCGTCAGCTCGTCCAATCAACACCGGTTGCCCGCTGAGCGTAATGCGCGCACCCGCCAGCGACCCTTCGGTCACCACCAGATAGCGGGCAGCGTGCCCGCGTTGACGCGAAGGCAACAGCGTGCTGCGCAACGTCAAGCCGCGGCGCACCATGACGGCACCGGTGGGCGCGTAGATATCGGTCCGCAAGATCCGCAGCACCGACCAGATGAATACCCATAACAACATTAAAAATCCGGCACGCGTCAGTTGCAGTACTAGTCCCTGCATCTGGCGTCCTTTCCGTCCTGGCGTCGTGTGGTTGGCGCCCGTGACTCCGAGCACATCAGCAACGTCACGATACTTGGACGGCGGTTGACACGGGGCGAAGCACGGCAGCGTTGAGCCCAGTGGGTTTAGTGAATGCGGACGATGATCTCCGAGTGGCCCAAACGGATCACGTCACCGTCGGCCAACTGCCACTCCTGTACCGGTGCGTTGTTAACGGTGGTGCCGTTAGTCGAATTCAGGTCCGACAGGAGCGCTACCTGTCCATCCCAGCGGATCTCCAGGTGACGCCGCGAAACGCCGGTGTCGGGCAACCGGAACTGGGCGTCTTGTCCGCGACCCACGATGTTGGAGCCGTCGCGCAGCTGGTAGGTGCGGCCGCTGCCGTCGTCGAGTTGCAGGGTCACCGCGGTTCCGGCCGACCCATAGCCGCCCTGGCCATAGCCGCCGTAGCCGCCCGCCTGCCGGCCGTAGTCACTCGGCTGGCCGTACTCGCCCGGCTGGCCGTACTCGCCCGGCTGGCCGTACTCGCCCGGCTGGCCGTACTCGCCCGGCTGGCCGTAGTCGTAGTCGCGGTTGGCGGTTTCCGGGTACCCGCCGCCTTGAGGAGCGTACCCCCCGCCAGGAACGTTTTCGGCATATTGGGTGTAGTCGCCGGGTCCGTAGTCCTGCCGGCTGTATCCCGCGCCCTGCTGATAACCCTGGTCGTACGCACCGCCCTGCTCGGGGTAAGTGGGCCGTTGTTCCGGCGGGGCGTAGCCAGCCTCGTCCTGGCGGACCGGCCCGCGGCCGTACTCGCCATACCCGCTGTAGCCCTGCGGGCCACCGCCCGGCTGACCGCCGCCCGGCTGACCGCCGCCCGGCTGGCCGCCGCCAGGCTGGCCGCCGCTCGGCTGACCGCCGCCAGGCTGACCGCCGCCAGGAGGGCCGTAACCGCCGCCCTGGCGGTAGCCCTGGTCGTAGCCCTGTCCGCCATAGCCGCCGGGCGCAGGAGGACGCTGCTCATACGACGGCGGGTAGCCGCCCTGCCCCTGGTCGGGGTAGCCGCGTTGCTCTTGGTAGCCCCGCTGGTCTGGGTAGCCACCTTGGTCGGGGTAGCCGCCTTGGTCGGGCGGGGGCGGGTAGCCCCGCTGGTCTTGGTAGCCCCGCTGGTCTGGGTAGCCACCTTGGTCGGGGTAGCCGCCTTGGTCGGGCGGCGGCGGGTAGCCCTGCTGGGGCGGGTAGCCGCCCTGCTCGGGCGGATATTCACCTCGCGGGTCGGCTCCACCCTGGGGGGCCGGCCCACCGCGGGGATCGTCTTGCGGACGCCCGTAGCGGTCGTCGTAGTACTCGTCACCGGGCCGTCCCGGTCCCTGAGCCCCGCGGTAGCTCGAATCGTCAGTCATGGGTGCTACTCCTCGTTCTGCGCCGAACGCGTTATTTGATTGTGGCCGGACGGGATCGTTGACCGTCGGGCGGGGCTGCACATCGGGGTTGACAGCACCACGGGCGCGGTACTGGCCGGTACGCAGGTTCGACGACTGCTCGAACCGGACGACCACATCACCATACGTTTGCCACCCCTGTTCATGGATATAGTCAGCCAAGTACCTCGCGAAAGAGCCCGAAGTGAGATCCGGGTCGGCGTTCACCTTCTCAAAGTCGTGCATACCGAGGGTAATGATGTATTGGTTGGGGGCCAAAAGGCGATTCCCCTGCAGCCTTCGGACACCGTCGCGCGCTTCGCGGCGCAATACGGCTTCGACCTCTTGCGGGACGATCGACCCCCCGAACACTCGGGCAAACGCATGGTCTACGGTCGCCTCGAGCTTGCGCTCGATCCGCGCGACGAGCCCCCGTTGGCTACTCATGCTTTAGCGCTCGCCCGCACTTGCCTTGGTATATCGCCGGGCGCACGGCAAACGATTCGCCCGCGTGTCGTATCACCCCAGCATGGTATCGGCACACCGCGACGCTGGGGCACCATGGGAATTCTGAGAACTGCATCAGTGCAGCTCAGAGCGGTTGGCCCGCAGCTGCGCTCCATGCGGAACGGCTCCCCGGACCTCCCAGGCGGTTGGGGACGACGGCTATTACAGTGGTATGGTCCACCGGTTGTTTTCCGGGCGAGTGGCGGAATGGCAGACGCGCTGGCTTCAGGTGCCAGTGTCCTTCGGGACGTGGGGGTTCAAGTCCCCCTTCGCCCACCAACATAACTGCAGGTCAAAGCCTTAAATCTAAAGGACGCCGAAGCCACGTCAAGACTCCCGTCAAGGCGGGCGGCACTTCTACATCGCCGGGCACCCCGACCTGCCCACCGTCCACTCGACCACCAAGAACAACAAGCTGCCGGGCTATCCCGGCGTGGACATCCAGTCGTTCGGCTCCAATGTGTTCCTGCCCGGCACCCGCAGATGGAAGAAATACGGCGGTCGCGGCTACGACATCGTGGTCGATGACCTCGATACCGTGATCAGCGAGGGTGACCCCGAGGGTGCGGAGAGATTCGCCGACTGGGTGGCTGATCAGTTGGCCAGCCAGATCTGCGGCTCATCCAAGGGCAGGGAGCGCGCCGAGTTCGTGTTCGACCCCGCCCCGCAGTGGGACGGGACACTACCCGACGAGCGGCAACAGAAATACCTCGACTCCGCACTGGCCGGGGAGGCCAAAAAGGTCGCCGAGGCCAAAGAGGGCGGCCGCAACGACGCGCTGAACATCGCCGCACTGAAGCTGGGCCACTACGTCGCCGGTGCCGGGCTGGACCAGGACAAGGTGATAACGCAGCTGAAGCTGGCCGCCATCGAATGCGGTCTCGCCGACGATGACGGCGGGGAGATGTCGGTTCACGCCACCATCCGTTCCGGCCTGCGGGCGGGGATAAAGACCCCGAGGGCAGTACCGCAGATGACCGAGGAGGGCGACTTCTTCGGCGACAAGGGCGGGCTGCTCGCCAAGCAACTTGCCGAAGCCGTGATGCGCGGCGTCCGGTGCGGATTCAACGACATCACCAAGAAGTTCTACGTCTACGACGGTGGCGTGTGGGTGCTCAACGCTGACCACATCGAGGCCGAGATCGGCAGGCTGCTCGGCAACAGCTACCGCAAGTCGCACACAAGGGTAATGTCCTCGACCTGATCCAGTTCTCCGACACAACGCTGCGCATCACCGGTGAGCCACGCCCGGATCACATCAACACGCTCAACGCAATGGTGGACTGGAGAACCGGTGCTCTGTTGCCGCACTCCCCCGACTACCTGTCGACCGTGCAGCTGCCCGTCGAGTACGACGAGAAGGCCGAGTGTCCGGCGTTCGAGACGTTCCTGACCCAAGTGCTGCCGCCCGACTGCTACACGCCCACCGAGGACAGCCCGCAGGGATTCATCTGGGAACTGATCGGCTACACGATGTACTCCGGCAATCCGCTGCACATCGCGATCCTGCTACGCGGTATCGGGCGCAACGGAAAGGGAACCCTGATCCGGGTACTCAAGGCCCTCCTCGGCGGGAACAACACGTCGGCGGTCGGGCTGCACGACCTGACCGAGAACCGGTTCCGCACGGCCACCCTCTACGGCAAGCTGGCCAACCTCGCCGGTGACCTCGACTCGAAGTGGATCAACAACACCGCTGCGTTCAAAGCGATCACCGGCGGCGACACCGTCCAGGCCGAAGAAAAATAGGGTGCGGCGTTCGACTTCACGCCGTGGGCGCTGCCGATCTACTCGGCCAACAAACCGTTCGGGTCGGCGGACTCGTCGGAGGGCTGGCACGCCCGGTGGGTCGTGGTCTCGTTCCCGAACAACTTCCTGCACGCGGAGGACCGCAACCTGGACGCCAAGCTGCAGACCGACGCGGAGCTGCGCGGCATCATGCTGCGCGGGATCAGGGCACTGCCCGCCCTGATGGCCAGGGGGTGGCTGCCTGAGCCTGACTCGGTCACCGAGGCCAAGGAGTCGTTCATCGTCGCATCTGACGCGATCCGGGCATGGATCGACGAACAGTGCATCCTCGACCCCGATGGGTGGACCGATCGTAGGAAGTTGTATCGGGCATACCGGACACACGCGACGGCTGTCGAGAACAAACCGCTCGGTTCCCGCGAGTTCTACAACCGCCTCGAACAGATCAGCGGCATCACGAAATGCAAGAACAACGTCTGGGGGTTCAAGGGCATCACGCTTGGGGCCGCCACAGGTGGTTCTGCGTGAGGCTACGGGCAGAACGGGCAGTTTCGCCCTACAATCTTTTATTCTCTCTACCCCCTCCCTATCCCCCTATTTTTGTTCCTCTGAACTACGGGTTGGTAGAAAATGCCCGTTGTGCCCGTTTGCAGGTCAGCGGGGTTTTGTCACGGGCAAATTCACCCCCCCGCCAACACGCGCGCACCTGGCTGGCAACACGGCAGCGCCGGGGCGGGCCGGATGTGCCGTCGGGGAGGCCCCAAACTGCCCGTCGTTCTGCCCGTACTTGCCCGTACACAAGACCTCAACAAACCCAACCAAAGTAAGGAAGTCAACGGGGGCGATCTGTGCGATGGGGTCGGCGGACATGATTCTGATCTCCTGTGTGGTGCCGGCACTGGTGGCAGTCGAAGCTGCGCACCACCTGCACACATTCACATGGGAAACAAACGGGTTCACAATCCAAACAAGATTGATGTAAAAGCTAGATACCCCAATCCAAGAGACATTTAAGCGCGCGGATAATCGGTACTCAGGTCCGTGATCTGCGGGTTTGTGTCGTACAGTTGCTAAAACGTGCGCAGAACCTTCGCAATTTTCCGACCCAAGGTACGCTAACCTCGCCGGGTGGGATCTCCATTTAGGACCGGATTGGTTTCCAGTTTGAATAGGTCTGGGTGGGGAGGCCACGCAGGCGATCAAAGCCAGTCACGGCGGCCGCATGTGATCGAACACGGCGTATCTCGCTGTGTGGTAGTCATATTCGGTCCTGTCCCTAACTCTGTTACTGGCCGGATCGGCTAGAGCTAGATGGTTTGCCGATAGCCGAAGAACTCGTGGTCTTGGTTGTAGCCGCCGTAGCCGCCGCCGACCTCGGAGAAGTGCGCGACGAACTCGATGCCCTTGATCCACTTCACCTGTTTGAATCCGAGCTGGATCTCGTTGCGCAGCCGCAGCGGCGCGCCGTGGCCGAAGGAGAGCGGTTCGTCGTTCATGTTGTAGGCGAGCATGGTGAGGTGGTTGCTCATCTGCTCGATGGGATGCGCGTCGTAGTAGATACCCGCGTCGGGGCCGTCACCCAACGAGTAGAACACCACCCACCTCGCCTCGGGCGCCGGGTGCACAAGATCGAGGATGGTCTGCATCGACACCCCGCCCCACTTCGCGACGCCCGACCAGCCCTGGATGCAGAAGTGCTGGGTGATCTGCTCATGGTGAGGCAGCGCCCGCAGCTGGGCCAGGGTGAGCTCGACCGGGTGCTCGACGAGGCCGTTGATCCGCAGCCGGTAGTCGGCGAAGTGCCCGTCGAACAGCGCGGTGTACTCCGGCGAGTCGGGGTACTCGCCGTTGTGCCAGAAGTAGGGCGAGATGTCTTTCTCGCCGTACTCGCCCGGGGTCGCGTCGAGCTGTTCGAAGAGCCGTTGCACCGGCCCGATCAGCGCGAAGCCGACCCGCTGCACCACCCGCGGGTGGCGCAACGTGAATGGGGTGGCCGCCACCCAGCCCACCACGACCACCACCATCGAGGCGGCGAAGACCGCGAAACCGACCCAGTCCGTCGCATCGCGACCGGCGTAGATGTGGTTGAGGTTACGCAGCAGACCGGTGGTGAACACCAGCGCGACGTGGATGGTGATGAAGAACAGGAACCACACCAACACCAGGAAGTGCAGCGAGCGGGCCAGCTGGATGCTGAACCGTCTGCTGATCGGCTTGAACCGGGTCGACAGCGCCGGGGACATGCCCAGTCCGGTCACAAACGCCAGCGGGGCGGCAATGAAGATGGTGATGAAGTAGGCGATCAGCTGCAGGCTGTTGTAGGCCACCCAGCCGCTCTCGACCGGCCACTGCAGCGACAGATACTGGATCAGCACCGACACCGCGTTGGGGATCACCGACCAGCTGGTGGGCACCACGTGCCGCCACTGCCCGGTGGTGAACAGCAGCACGTAGAACACCGCGCCGTTGAGCAGCCACAGGGTGTCCACGCCCAAATGCCACCAGCGGGCCAGCCCGATCGAATGCCGGATGCCGGGCAACCCGACCTGGCCGGGCAGGCTGATGGAGTCCTTCTTCGCCGTCCACAGCGGGTCGGCGGGAACCGGTTTCTGGATGCGGAACCAGTCGCGGCCCGGGGTGCTGTGCCGGGTCCAGTACAGCCGCGGGTGATCGCTGAGGATCTGCAGTCCGGAGCGGATGATGAAGATCAGCAGGAACAGGTTGAAGAAGTGTTGTACCCCCACCCAGATCGGCAGTCCCGGATGGTGTTCGGCGCCGGCTGACACGACGGTGCCCGGGTAGCTGGCGATGAAGTCCTGCACCGAGGTCATGTCCCGCAGACCCTTGCCGACGGCGACCGCGATGATCAGGATAACGAATCCGATCGGCAGCAACCACAGCAGGTTGAACCACCTGCTGTGACCAATCCGGACGCGGGGCGCGATGCCGTGCGCGACCGGCACCGAACCGGCCCACGTGCTCGGATCCACCACGTCCTCGCCGACGGTCAGTTGCGAGCGAAAGCTGGCTACCGCCTCTGGGGTGATACGCGCCTCTGATGTGGCAGGTTGATCAGCCGGCGGGTCGGTCGCTTCGCCCCCCGGAGGAGGGAGGACTTCGCCGTCGCCGCCGTGGTTGACGGTGCTGCGTTCGGTCATCAGGGCTCCTTACGGTCCAAGCGCTCAGCCGCTCAGCCACACGGCGCGAGCAACGTCGCAGGCGGCGGCGCAAAATGAGGCGCGGACCAGGATTCGACGAATGTGAGTTTCCGGGTTTGAGCGTTGACCTGGGCCTGTGCGGCGACCTCGCTCGTTCTCACCCCACCAGCATGCACCCTGTAGCCAAGTACCAAGTCAAGCCAATCAACACAATCGCCGACGGCCGCGTCCCGGTCGCTTGAGCGGGGTGACGTCTATTACTTGAGTGCTTCGGCGAGGCGGCGGGAATCACCCGTGGTGCCCGGATCCTCGGTCGCCGAAATCGCAAGGTAAATCTGGACAAGCTGCGCTGGGATCGTCCAGACCTACATTGCGAACCCCAGCAAGCGCGGGGCATCCCTCGCAAGCTTCTGGTTCTAACCTGTGACCACGTCACTGCGATGCACGACGGAGGTTCAGCGACGGATCTCAGACGGTTACGCCGGCCGCCTCTGCCCGGCGATCCCCCAATCCAATGATGGGCACAGCGAAGAAAGGCGTGGCCGTGACAGAACAGATGCCGCCGGCCGTGGGCCGGCGTCACCTTCTCGGGATCTCGATACCCGCAGCTGGTGTGATCGCCCTATCGGCATGCGGCAGCTTGCCATCCAAGCCCAGCCCAGGCCAGCCTGGCGCACCCTCGGCAGAGGAGGTGCCGGTCACTCCACCCGAGGACTTGATGCGCGAGCACGGAGTACTCAAGCGCGTCTTGCTGATCTATCGAGAAGGGATCCGCCGCCTGCAGCCCGGCGAGCAGGATCCGGCTCAAGCGCTCAACGCGGGCGCCGGGATTATTCGAAGTTTCATCGAGGACTACCACGAACACCTGGAAGAGCAGTACGTCTTCCCTAAGCTCGAACAGGCAGGCAAACTCACCGACATCACCACCGTGTTGCGTACCCAGCACCAGCGCGGCCGCGTGCTCACGGACCGGGTGCTCGCTGCCACCACTGGAGCGGCTGCGCTCGATCAGCCTGCGCGACAAGCCCTGGTGCAAGACATGTCGGCGTTCATCCGGATGTATGAGCCGCACGAGGCGCGCGAAGACACTGTCGTTTTCCCCGCATTGCGCGACGTGGTGCCCGCTAAAGAGTTTCGCGACCTGGCTGAGACCTTCGAAGACGAGGAGCACCGGCGGTTCGGTCAGGCCGGCTTCCAAGGGGTCGTCGATAAAGTCGCCGATATCGAAAAAAGCCTCGGCATCTACGACCTGAGCCAGTTCACCCCGACTTAGTAGGCAGCTCGCCCGCCGCGGCTGATTTGTCGCCGAAGTGGCCCGGCCCGCCCCGCTCGAGTCGTCGACCGCCGCCCTCACGTCGCAACACCCATGTGTCGTGGTGTTCCACCCTTAGAGCCATGTGTCGTGGTGTTCCACCCCAATAGCGAACTGGCGCAGCCAGATACCACAACGGTCCTTCTGACCCCTAGGCCGCCAGCCGCTGGTAACAGCCCCCGTGGCACCTACGTTCCGCTGGTTTGCCAAAGATCAACAGAGCAGTTGGACCTCTGCTCCGGAGCCGCAATCCCCGAAGCGCAATCGGCTGGTATTTGTTGTCTTGAAATAGACGAGTTTCGAGAGTCTCAAAAGTCCCTCGCAGCTCTAGGCGGTCTGCAACGGTGCCCTCGACACCGGCGGTGATCCCGCAGCGGGTTTCTCATTCGGTGCTAGATGATCAGTGCGGTACCCGTACCCGACCGGGCACTGAGGCGCGCGCAACTGGTCAAACGACCACATTGGGGGATGAGGCGGAGCAAAATTTGAATGCGGGCGGGCAAGACTGTCCATGGCCATGAAAAAGTCCCCACTGGTGGCCAAGTCGAGGTCCCCACTGGTGGCCAGGTAAAAGTCCCCGCCCCGTGTTCATCGTGTCGATCAGGAACTGCTGGCCCGGGTGGTGACGGTGAAGGTGCCAACCACACACCGCCACCACCTGGGTGTTCCATTGGAGTCGTAGTGGTCCCACACCCAACCTCGGGTACGTTGAGATCGATTGGCCTGCGACGGCCGCTGGGGAGATGTCATGGAGCCGCCGACACGCCGAACCGTGACCATCCACGGCCACGAGCTCTCCTACCTGGACAGCGGCACGGGCTCGGTGGTGCTTTTCATCCACGGGATTCTCGGTTCGCAACGCCAGTGGACCCACCTCATCGACCGCCTGCATGACGACCACCGGGTGATCGTGCCGGACCTCTTCGGGCACGGCGAGTCGGACAAGCCGGTGGGAGACTATTCCCTCGGTGCGCACGCGGCAACGCTGCGCGACCTGCTGGACCGCCTCGGCATTGAGCGGGTCACCCTCGTCGGGCACTCCCTCGGCGGGGGAATCGCGATGGAGTTCTACTACCTGTTCCCGGAGCGCGTCGAGCGGCTGGTGCTTGTCGCGAGCGGTGGGTTGGGCCGGGAGGTCAACCCGATCCTGCGATCCGCGACGCTGCCCGGGGCCGCATGGGTCCTGCCCATCCTCGCGTCGGGGTGGGTGCGTGCGCGCGCCGAGGGCGCCGGGCGGGCCCTATCCAGGGCGGGCTGGAGGCCCAGCACGGACATCACCACGATCTGGCAGGGCTTCACCTCGCTCGGGGATGCGGCGAGCCGGCGCGCCTTCCTGGCCACGACCCGCGCCGTCATCGACCCCGGGGGCCAGACTGTCAGCGCCCACGACTACCTGCCCGACGCCGCGCCTATCCCGACACTCATCATCTGGGGCTCCCGGGACCGGATGATCCCGGCCTGGCACGCGATCAATGCGCAGAGGTCGATCCCGGGGTGTCGCGTCGAGCTATTCGAGGGAGCCGGCCACTTCCCGCACCTCGATGAACCAGACCGCTTCGCCGATCTGGTGCGTGACTTCATCGCGACAACCTGAACCGCTGGCACCTCGAACAGACCACGGCAGCGGGCCTGGCCGCAGCAGGTCACCCCGGACGACCCGTGCGAGGAGCCATGTCCGGCACCGAGAAGGCCCGTCCGGCCCTGCTCGACGAACGCCCGTGACCCGCCGCAGCGGCGTGAGGTGGCCGCAGCTCTGCGGACTGTGGCCGAGACGTTCGCGGGGTGCCCGACGGTCGGGGCACTGTCCACGCCCTCCGGATGCTGGCCCACCTGCTCGACTCCGGCTGACCGGCGCTGACTGGTACTTGTCCTGTCGGCTGGGCGGCCCGCTTCCCATTCCGGTGCCTCGAATGTGTGCACCGAGGCGCGCGGATCCGGGTCAAAGGACCCTTTTCGGGACGACGGGGGAGGCAGAACCTGAAATGCGTACGGCCAGACCTCGAAGCCCGAATGCGGGCGGCCGGGCACGAGGGGAGAAGAAGGGGCTTAGTCCATGACGACTGGCTGTAGAACTAAGACCGGGGTCTCAAGGAGGTAGTCATGTCCGCCAAAACGAAGGTCTCGGCGCTTGACCACGCGATGCAAACCGCGCACACCTGGATCAACGACGTGGCCAGGGAGTTCGACACCGAGGATCGGGAGTTCGCCTACCGAGTGCTGCGCGCGTGGCTGCACACCCTGCGCGATCGGCTCACCGTGGAGGCGAGCGCCCACTTTGCGGCTCAGCTGCCCGACCTGATCAGGGGCATCTTCTACGCGGGCTGGAATCCCAGCGCCGTCCCCGAGATGTACGACGCCGAGGCCTACGCTGCGCGGTTCGCCCGTGAGGCGATCATCGCCCCCGACGACGTCGGCAAGGCGGCTGCGGCGACCACCGCAGCCGTATTGCACCATCTCCCGCCTCCCCAGATGGACAAGGCCCTGGATCAGCTCCCCAGAGAAATCCGCACCCTACTGCAAGCCCAGCGGTGAACTTGCTCAGAAAACGGCGGCACCTACGCGGCTGCGATTGAAGCGGTGATGCGCCAGCTGCAAGACGACCTTGGCCAGCCGAAGCCGCCGCCTGCGCCTGCAGCAGCGCCTCACCCGGCCCGTAGGCCGGGTCTGTGGCCGGGGCAATTCACAACATGAAGCGGCAATCGCCGCCGTCTACCAGAAGGTAGATACCGGCCCCGCGGAGCATGACGACCTCGTACTCGACGTGCTCAATCATCTTGCGCCAGTCGTCCGGATCGAGCGCCGTCAGCCGGAGATGCTATGCGTCCCGCGCTTCCGGCCCCCAGGGGCCATCGGCTCCCTCCCCTGTGACCTTCGCCCTTATTGGCCGACCGCCAGGGCGATTAGCGTTCACAGTCACTGAGGTTTGGGCCACCCCTCGGTCCATTCCCACAAAAAAAGAGAAGGAGCAGACACACTGTGAGCGATACGGATAAGGCGAAGAACAAGCGCCAACAGCTTGGCGGTATGGCCAAGGAAGCGGTCGGCAAGTTCACAGGCGACAAGAGCACTGAAGAAGAGGGCAAGCGCGACCAGGCGAAGGCCAACCTCAAAGACGCCGGCGAGAAGCTCAAGGAAGCCGGCGAGAAGCTTAAGGAGGCCGGCGAGAAGGTCAAGGAGGAGGCCGGCGAGAAGGTCAAGGAGGCCGGCGAGAAGGTTGGCGAGATAGTTGAGGAGGCCGGCGAGAAGGTTAAAGAGGCCGGCGAGAAGGTTACGGACATCTTCAAAAAGTAAGTGCTGCGTCACCACGTAAATCGGGGTGACGGCCGGGCTTGCGCTTGGCTGCGGCCGCGGTAGTGGCTATCTAGCCCTTGTTTATTGTGTTGCCCTGTCCGAAGTTTTCCACCTTGGGGTCACCGTTTTTGTAGGTGACGGTGTTGTTGAGCCCGACGACATGAGTTGTTTGTCGATCTTGTCGAAAGTGATTTTGTTGTCCGCGCCGAGGATGCTCACCGTCGAGCAGGTGCCCGTGACGGTCAGCGTGTTGTTGGAGCCGCCCACGCTCAGCGAATTGCCGTCGCCGCAGTCCAAGTCGGCGGTCGTTCCGAACGATGCGTAGTTGAGCATGTTCCCGACCACCTGAAGCTGTAGGGCCACACCTGTGCCGGTGACCGGGTATATGCCGCCCGCGCTTGTATCGGAGTGAGCGCTGCGAGCCATCGAGTCGTGGAGCGGCCGAGAAGTTGGCCCGGCCATCTGGCCGCCGCCGTATGCATTGAAATACCGCACCATCAAAGGCAATCTGTTGTGGGCATTCGCCGCAATTTCGGGGCCGGGGCCGCGGATACTCTAGGTATGTCAGAGCGCCCGCCGACTTCGGCACTGGTCGCCAGGCTGGCGGGGTGCTGCCTGTTGGCCGGGGTGGTGGCGGCGGCATTGATGTTTCCAGTCGCGGGCGGTATCGGGCTGTTGTTCAACCGCGCCTCCGACGTTGTCGCCGGCGGCTCCGCACAAGTCCTCGAGGGTGACGTCCCGCGGGTCTCGACGATGGTCGATGCCGCGGGAAACCCGATCGCCTGGTTGTATTCCCAGCGGCGGTTCGAGGTCCCCACCGATCAGATCGCCGACACCATGAAGCTGGCCATCGTGTCGATCGAGGACAAGCGGTTCGCTGAGCACAACGGAATGGACTGGCCGGGCACGCTGACCGGCCTGTCCGGCTACCTGTCGGGCAACCTCGACACCCGCGGCGGATCGACCATCGAACAGCAGTACGTCAAGAACTACCAGTTGCTGGTGACCGCGCAGACCGACGCCGAGAGGCGGGCCGCTGTGGAGACCACACCGGCGCGCAAACTGCGCGAGATCCGGATGGCGCTGATGCTCGACAAGATCTTCTCCAAAGCGGAGATCCTCACCCGCTACCTCAACTTGGTGTCGTTCGGCAACGGCGCGTTCGGTGTGCAGGATGCCGCTCAGACCTACTTCGGCGTCAACGCCTCGCAGCTGAACTGGCAGCAGGCCGCGCTGCTGGCCGGGATGCTCAAGTCGACGAGTGCGCTCGACCCCTACACCAACCCCGACGGGGCGCTGCAGCGGCGAAACGTGGTGCTGGACAACATGATCGACAATCTCCCCCGGTACGCCGGCCAGTTGCGTGCCGCCAAGGCCCAGCCACTGGGCGTGCTACCCCACCCGAATGAGCTGCCGGGTGGCTGCATCGCCGCCGGCGATCGTGGCTTCTTTTGTGACTATGTGCTGGACTACCTCGCGCGGGCCGGCATCAGCAAGGAGCAGGTTGCCCGCGGCGGTTATCTGATCCGCACGACGCTGGACCCGAAGGTGCAGACGTCGGTCAAGCAGGCCATCGACAAGCTCGCCAGCCCGACGCTCGACGGCATCGCCAGCGTGATGAGCGTGATCAAGCCCGGCAAAGACGCGCATCGGGTGATGGCGATGGCCAGCAACCGCACCTATGGCCTCAACAGCGACGCGCACGAAACGGTGCAGCCGCAGCCGTTTTCGCTCGTCGGTGATGGGGCAGGCTCCATCTTCAAGATCTTCACCACGGCGGCGGCGCTAGACATGGGCATGGGTATCAACGCTCAGCTGCAGGTGCCGGGCTTCTTTCAAGCCAAAGGCTTGGGCAGCAGCGATAGGCCCGGCTGTCCGAAGGAAACCTGGTGCGTGGCAAACGCGGGCCACTACCGCGGTTCGATGAACGTCACCGATGCGCTGGCCACCTCGCCGAACACCGCGTTCGCGCGGCTGATCCAGCTCGTCGGGGTGCCGCGGGCGGTCGACATGGCGGTCCGGCTGGGGCTGCGGTCCTACGCGATTCCGGGAACGGCGCGCGCCTACCACCCGACAGGCAGCGAAAGCTTGGCCGATTTGATCAAGCAACAGCACATGGGCTCGTTCACTTTGGGTCCGTTCCAGCTCAACGCGCTCGAGCTCTCCAATGTGGCGGCGACCCTCGCGTCCGGCGGCATGTGGTGCCCGCCGAGCCCGATCGACAAGATCTTCGACCGCAAGGGCAACCAGGTGTCCGTGACCACCGAGGCCTGTGACCAGGTGGTGCCGGAAGGACTGGCGAACACGCTCGCGAACGCCTTGAGCAAGGACGACCAGGGCAGCGGCACCGCAGCGGGCTCGGCCGGCGCGGTGGGTTGGACCCTGCCGCTGTCGAGCAAGACCGGCACCACTGAGTCGCATCGATCGTCGGGATTCGTCGGCTTCACCAACTACTACGCGGCGGCGAACTACATCTTCGACGACACCAGCACACCCTCGGGCATCTGTTCATTCCCACTGCGCCGGTGCGGCAGCGGTGACCTGTATGGCGGTAGCGAGCCCGCCCGCACCTGGTTCGAGGCGATGAAGCCTGTCGCCACCGATTTCGGCGACGTGCATCTGCCGCCAACCGATCCGCGCTACGTCGACGGCGCGCCGGGCGGGCGGGTACCCGATGTGTCCGGCCTGAATGTGGACGCGGCGCGTCAGCGCCTCAAGGACGCCGGTTTCCAGGTCGCCGACCAGCCCACTTCGGTCAACAGCTACGAGCCCTATGGTGCCGTGGTGGGGACCACCCCGAGCGGTCAAACCATCCCCGGGTCGATCATCACGATCAACATCAGCAACGGGATTGCGCCGGCACCGCCGCCGGCTCCGGTGCAGCGCGGGCCGATTGGTGGGCCGGATAGCGTTGCGGTTGGCGGTCCAAGCGGCCCAGGCCCTCCCCCGCAGGTAGATTCGCCGGTCATCCAGATTCCTGGGCTGCCGCCGATCAGCGTGCCGGTGCTCGGACCGCCACCGCCGCCCGAACCACCTGGCTAGCCGCCGGCTCACGAGCCAGAAACGATGCGGACGCCCTGCGGCCTACAGGTTCCGCTGCAGGTACACCTGTCCGGTGTCAGCCGAAACCACGTGGACCTGAGGCGATCTGGTCTACCGACGTCGACGTCTGGCCACGCGGCGTGGCCGTGGTGCCGTCGAGTGCCACCCAGGTCGCCAATTCTTCTTGGCCTCCGTCGCGACCTACCACCACCATCGCCAGTTTGTCGCCGGCGTCTTGGTCTTCCTCGTCGATGCAGCAACTCTGCTCGTCCTTCCCACCCTTGATGCAGTTGTCGTATTTCTCCCTGCCCGTTTGGCGTTAGAAGTGTCGGGCGAATCTAAGCCGGTCCAGCCAGGCCGCCGGCGGGGCTCGGCTTCTGCCATTACTGCTTCTGCCGCTGCCGCTTCGGCTTCTGCCGCTGCCACTTCTGCCTCGGCTTCTAACGCTGCCGCTTCGGCTTCTGCCGCCTCGGCTTGTGCTGCTGCCTCGGCGCGGCGCACCGCACGCATTTCTGCCTTCGCCAGCCCGAAGATCAACACCCCGGCGCAAGCGACGACGGCCGCCAACCGGCCCCGCCGCGGCACCGACAACTTTATGCAGCTCGCCCAGAAATCAGCCGGCCCCGCAACATCAGGCGGAGCAGGGACCATCGGCCCTATAGAACGCCGGGGTCGAAGCGCATTCTGACGCCGAGCCATTCAAGACTCGTTTCTGCATTCAACCCTTAGGAGCGCGATCATGGCAGAGCGCACTCGGCGGCCTTCACCCTCCGGTGCAGTCCAGCGAAACTTGGAGGAGAAGACCGTGGCGGAGCAAGTGGCAGACGTGTCCGAGGAGGTGCTCAAGTCGGTCGAATCCGGACAACGGGCCGCGATCGAGGCGGTGCGCAAGTTCGTTGACACTGTTGATGAGGTGACTCCTGCGCTGGTCGACGCGTCGCGGCGCAAGACGATCGTCGATGCCGCCCTGGATTTGGCCGACTCGCTGGTCACGACGCGGATGGAGTTTCTGCGCAGCGTCGTGCGCAGCGCGAGCGAGGCGGCGAGCAGCAAGCCGG
The DNA here is from genome assembly GCA_963784665.1 of uncultured Actinomycetota bacterium. Taxonomy (GTDB): domain Bacteria; phylum Actinomycetota; class Actinomycetes; order Mycobacteriales; family Mycobacteriaceae; genus Mycobacterium. The sequence continues at coordinate 276,338 of CAWASA010000002.1, read as the reverse complement.
GCGCCACCAAGGAGTAAAACGGCCGCAGCTGTAACCCCTTTCGGTTGCCGGCGCGCTGAGCGATCTGAAACCGACGGACAATTTCGTGGCACACAAGTTCGGCACTCGGAGAGACCGCTTCCAGCCAGGGGCTCCCGCGAGGTCGGCAGGGGCTCCCGCAAGGTCGGCACAATCAGAAAGCGAGAAATATGGCAGAGGGAATCGTCAAATGGTTCAACAGCGAGAAGGGCTTTGGCGTTATCACGCCCGACGGCGGCGGAGCCGATGTGTTCGTCCACCACTCCGCGATTCAGGGGGGCGGATTTCGTTCGCTGGAGGAAAATCAGCGAGTCCGATTCGAGGTGGAACAGGGACCCAAAGGTCCTCAGGCGGTCAGAGTGACCCCGATCTAGCGGGGCGGCGGCATGCATTCCTGATGTCGTGGGCCAGAAGGCGCTTTCGGCTGGGTGGATCGTCGTACCACGGAGCCGAAAGGCAAGGCACACAACGAAAGACAGCATCTTCCCCGGGCTCGTGGCGGGCAGTAGCGTTGACACATGAAGAACATGGATCGCCGTACAGTGTTGTGCGGCATCGCAATCGCCGTGGCGGCGGCCAGTGGGTCCTCGTCCGCGCGGGCATTCCCGACCCAGAAAGTGGCCCCACCTGCCGGTGTGCTCACCCGGCTACCCGGGGACGATAACCAGTTGGCGCTGACCATCGACGACGGCGCCAGTGTCGCCGTAGTGGGCGCGTTCGCCGACTTTTGCCGCGACAGCGGGACCCGGTTGACGTTCTTCGTCAACGGCGCCAACAGTTCCTGGTCAGCCAACGCACCCGCACTGCGGCCGATGGTCGATTCTGGTCAAATCCAGATGGGAAACCACACCTGGTCGCATCCCGACATCACCCGCATCGGTTCGGCTTCGGTCGCCGACCAGATTCATCGCAACGCCGATTTCCTGCGCAACACCTACGGGGTTGACGGCACCCCCTATTTCCGGCCGCCCTACGGGCGGCACACGCCCACCACCGACCAGATAGCCGCCGATCAGGGCTACACCACGATCACGCTGTGGAGCGGCGACATCCGCGACGACGTGCCCATCAGCGAAGCCGGCCTGATCGCCGCGGCGCAAAAATCGTTTCAGCCGCAACAGATTGTGCTGGGCCACGCCAACAAGCCCACCATCACCCACTGCTACACCCAGCTGCTCGACATCATCCACAGCCGCAACCTGCAAACCGTGACCCTCAACGACGTCTTCGCCTAGCGCGCCTACGTCGGATACGACAGCGCCTTCGACTGCATGCTGGCGATACCGAATATCGCTGGGCCGCTGGTGCGCACGGCGCGTCAGCGGTTAGCAGCATTCATCGCGCCGATCCCGGTCCGGGTCAAAGACGGCACTGAACTCTTGTTGCGCCCGGTACTGCCCGGCGACACCGAGCGCTTCGGCGAGGGCAGTTCGGCATTCTCCCCGGAAACTGTGTATCAGCGTTTCCTGTCGGGCCGCGCTCCCACCGAGGCGCTCCTGGCTTACCTGTTCCTGTCGTTCTCCATGCTGTATTCGCCTGCCGCCGGACCCGTACCGTAATTCGGAATACTCATGATTTGCTGGCCTTGTCCGGGGGTCAGTGGCTGGTGAAGGCCGGGCGCGCTCCGTTCGAACTGCGGATGCCTACCTGACGGGTGGCCAGGGATCCGACGAGACGAACGGAGGGTGGGTGGCCGGTAGCGCCAACGGCCAGTCGAGCGTAACGACGCTGCTCGGGCTGTGGCCTCAGCTGATCACCACCGATCTCTCAGCCGGCATATGACGACACCGGCAGATCGGCGACGAATACCGCAGGTTTGGAATACGTCCACTCCACCAGCAGGTGCGGCGCGATGGCATACGACCGATCGGCGTGGAATGTCACATCTTGAGCGGTCCTGCCGCGGCGAGCTTTGGCGCGCTTAGCGTCTAGCCTTGCACTCAAGAGATGCCAGACGCGGTGATGCCGTGGTGGTCTAGTGCGGCGCTTACGGAGCAAAGGCCCGGCGTAGCGAGGCGAAGGTCCAGAGGGATCGCCAGCGGCAGGGACACGCAGAGTCGGTGCCGAATGTTGACGCCGTCAACACCTTTCGCATATCCGCAGGTCGTTTCACGTCATTTCACGCTGTTTCGCGTCGTCAAACGCAACGTTTCCGCACGTCAGCAGATTTTTTGCAGCGGATTCGATTCCCGGCAGCTCCACAACAAAAGACCTGGTCAGAAGCGCCAAGAGCGTCGCTCAGCGGTGAAGCCTCCCCACCCCGTCTACCTGCTGGTTTGCCCCAAATCGGGTGAAATCGCGTGAAGGTGTCGGCGTGCAGGACGATCTTGCAGCAGGCGCACGATCAGGTAGAGCGTGGCCAGGCTCCGGGTCGGCGGGGTGATGGTCATGGACCATAAGCCCGGACGGCGTTAGCTGGTCGTGCTCTAATTGCGTCACTATTTTCACGCGCACAACCTAGGGTGACGACGGATGAAAAGACGGATGAAAGGCGCTAGCGGGACGGCTGGCGATACCGGCGATAGCCGCGTGGCGGTGAATGTGCGGGTGCGTGTATATCCGGGGACGGACGGCGAGGTCGGGGGGACTGTGGTCGAGGATTTCGGCGATCTGGCGGGGCACGCAGTGGATATCGGGGATCGTATAGTTGGCCCCGCGCGGAGATGGGCGGTGGCGCTCGACGCGGGCGGTCTGGTTTTCGTCGACACCGACCAGTTGGTCGCCGAGTAGTTTTAGCTGTCGCGGTTTACCCACCGTCGGGCGACCATCTTTTCCAGTTGCGGCGGCGCTAGCGGACAATAGGGTGCCAGCCAGCGTGCAGAACCCCAGATCGCACTTTAGTCAACGCTCCGACTGCTCCATCTCGTGAAGCTGTCTGTCGAGGTCCGTTAATTCGATTGCCAGACGCCGCAATTGGCGTGCGACGGCTGCGCGCCGCTGCTCAAGTGTTGACCGGCACTCAGGATGAGCACGACGGCGGCATTGATGGTGGGGATGTGGGGGCATGAAATGACCCCGCCGGAAGTTGTCCGGCGGGGTCGGTGGTGTTCGGGGTGTCGGGGTGGTGTTCAGTCTGCCGTGACTTCGGTGATGGCTGCGCGGGTTGAGGATTCGTCGACGATGGCTTTGTCGGCGCCGAACGCGGCGACGAGGGCTTGCAGCGCGAGGTTGTTGACTGCGCGGGGGTAGCCGCGGCTGGTCTGGTGGATCAACCCGGCGGCGTCGTCGGAGAACAGCGCGTCGTCACGCCCGGCCAGCGCCAAGTGGTGGCGCAGGTAGCTGGCGGTCTCTTTGTCGGTCATGGGGGCCATCGAATAGCGCAGCCCGATGCGTTGGTCGAGGGCGGCGAGCACGCCGAGTTTCATCCGTCGCCGCAGGGTGGGTTGGCCGACGAGCAGGCAGGCGAACGGGCTCGACGAATCGAGATCGTGGTTGGTGAGCAGGCGGATGGCCTCTAATTGGTCGTGGCCGAGGAGGTGAGCCTCCTCGACTATGACGACGGGTGTGCGTCCGCGCTCGGCTGCTTCGGCGGCCAGCGTGTCGGCGGCTTGGGGAGCCAGGGTCGCGTGATGGGTGAGGGGTTGGCCGCCGAGGGAGGCGACGATGCGATGGTGGATGCCGCGTACTCCGACGGTCGGGTCGGGCAGGTAGATGACGCTATGACGGCTGCGGTCAAGGGCGGCCAGGGCGGCGCGCATGGCGACGGTCTTGCCGGCGCCGACCTCACCGGTGATCACCCCGATGCGCCGTTCTGCGATGCACCAGCCGATGCGGGCGACCGCTTCGTTGTGCGCGCTGTGGCGGTGCAGCATGCCCGGCGCCAGGTCGCGGCCGAACGGCATCCGGGAAAAGCCGTAATACGAGATCAGATTGGCCATCATCGGGGTTGGGCCTCCTGGTCGTTGAGCAGGTCGAGCTGTCCGGGGATCTCCTCGCTAGCCTCGGTGAGGGCGGCGTAGTTGACGCCGCGGGCCAGCTCGGCCGCATGCGCGGTCTCGATCAGCTGCGCGTAGTCGATGCCGCTGGGTTTGGGTGGCGCGGTGGGGGTTTCGGGTTTGGCTTTCGGGTGTGAATGTCGCCCGATGTGGTGCGGGATCGCCAGCCCCATCGGCACGCCGGCCAGACGCACCTCGATGCGGGTCAAATCGAACGGGTCGAACACCAGCTCCACCTTGCGACCCACCAGCGCAGGGTCGACTTCGTAGCTGTTGCCGTGCAGCGAGACGGTCGCGGTCTTGGTCACGCGGCGGTGCTCCTCCCATAGGAACGCCTCGGTGAGCGTCTCCGGTGCGGGCAGCGGGATCGGGTCACCGGCGCACCAGCGGGCCAGCGGGGCCTGCCCGGTCTCGGAATGGGCCGTGCGGTGATAGACGGTTTCGACCCAGGCCGCGAAAAGCCGATTCAACTCGGGCAGGTCAGTCACATAATGGCGGCCGATGACGTCGGGCTCGCCGGTGAGTTCAACCAGGAACTGCTCGCGCACGGTCCTGAAAAATCTCTCTATCTTGCCTCTCCCTTCAGGCCGGTATGGTGTCGAATGCACCAGGCGCACATCTAATTTCGCGCACGCTCGCAACAGCCACGCATCCACGAACGCTGAGCCTCGATCCACGTAGATCGCCTTCGGGACACCGCGGGAGGCCAGCGCCGGCCGCAACGCGGCGGCCAGCCGCACAGTGTCCTCGGCATAGCCCCATCGATAGCCGGGCAGCAACCGGGAATGATCGTCGAGGAACGCGAACAAGTAGGTCTTGCGGATTTGAATTCGGATGCCGTGCAACGCATCCCCGGTCCACAGGTCGTTGGGGTGGTCGGCCTCGAACCGGCCGAACACCGGCGCCGACCCGCAACCGGTGGGTCCGGTAAGCCCCAGCCGGTGGAAGTTGCGTTGCAGGGTGCGTTCATCGGGTGCCCAGCCCAGCTGGGTCACCAGGATCCGCCGGATCGCCGCAGCGGTACGGTCGCTGTTCTCCCGCCGCAGCGCCACCGCCAGCTCTAGCACCTCGGCCGGGGTGCGCGGGGTGCACTGGCGTGGGCTGGGTACCAGCGCGTCGAACCCGCCGGCGCGCCAGTCCCTGATCCATCGGTCGATGCTCTGCCGCGAAATCCGCACCCGCCGTCCGAACGGGTCGGTGTGCTCACGCGACGCCAGCTCGCGCACCATCTTTCCCCGTTCCTTGGTGGAGTGCGCCGCATCGGCGGCCTCCCGGATCAACTGGTACCGGAACAGCCCGATCGCCCGGGCCCGCTTGGCCCGCACCCTAGCCTCGTCATCGCCAACCATCAGCCGCCTCCTTTTGCTGTCGGTGAAAAACACAACAGCGCACAGGATTACGGCCGCATCGGCACCAGCGGCAGGGTCGATTCGTGTTGCACCCACCCCTCGGGCCAGCCCGGCGCTAACAACCGGCCACCAGAGACCGCGACCGCAGTCTCGGCCAGCGACACCCTGGACAGCACAAACCGATGTGTGACTGCGATGGCGACCGCGGCGATCACCGTCACCGCATCCGCGATCGGGCCGCCAGCAGGCTCAGGCATCACCGGATCGGCATCCACCGCACGCAGCCACACCGTGAACGTCGACCGCACCGCCTCGGCCCGCTCAGCAAAGCAGCGCAGCCAGCCGCGCACCGTCTCCGCCGGACGGGCCAGCTCGGCCGCGATCCGGCGAAACCCCACCCGACGCACAGCCTTGGCCACCACCGCGGACACGATCACCACCGCCGCATCAGCGCGGCGCAGCAACGCGGTCACCGGCAACAACACGTGCGTCACCCGGCAGCCGGTGCACCGCGACCGTCGAGGACACAACCGCACCGGCCCGTCAAGGCCGCGCAGCTGCCGCGGCCTTGCCCGCCCCCAGCCCGCCAACACGCCGCTACATGCCGGACAGCTCAACTCGCCCGCCGCCAACCTGCGCTCGACTCGATCGGCATCTGCCTCTACCGTGACCACTGCGCCTCCAAGCGCGCACAGACGGCCCTCCCGCAGACTCCGCCAGAGACATCGGGAGGGCCGTCGCCTACAACGACGTGATCACCGTGCCGCCCCGACACCACAAAGACCAAACGCACATACGCCCGCCCGACGAACTGCCCACCGTCAATGCCGGATCGCTACCGCCAGGTGCTCAACCTGAATGCCTCCGAACACCACGCGCGGCGCTCTTCGCGGCCCATGTTGTGTGCGTCTGTCTGCATGGTGGTCGCTCCCCGTGGTCTGGCTGTGAAGTTGCAGACACCCGGCAGTGTGCGGCTGGTGCGCTGACCTGGCCAGCTCGCGCCGCGACTGACAGCACAATTGACAAACAACCGACACCGACCCGTGACCGGGCATCCCGTCAGCGGTACCGACCGACCGGCTCAGTGCCCGCAGACGCGCGTGTCGCTCGTCTTCGATGCCGTGGTCTGCGGCTCCGGCACCACGGGTCTGCACACCGTGCCAAGCGCGTGTGAAGGTTGTGTCTGAACATGACCCCATCTCCTAATGAGACCTGTGCGCCCCTTAATGTGGCGCAGAGCGGGCTAACCGCCATGGTGGGTTGGGCGAGAAAACACGCCGTCATCTGAATGCCCTTGCGGCTATCCGTTGCGCTAGTCACTCGATGGCACACGCGCCATCTCGGGGTTTCGCCCTGAAGGCGCTTCCGGGGAGCACGTGGGTCGAAAGTCAGAACCATTGCTTGACGCCGCCGTGGTGCAGACAGGCACGACTTCTGTCTTGGTTGTAGCAGTAGGTGCCGTCGTTACACACGGCGGTTGCACCGGGCGGCGGAGTTGGGGTCGGTGTCGGACTCGGTTGGGCGTGTGCAGGTGCAGCCAAAGCTATGCCCAAAACCACCGCGCTAGTTGCCAAAAGTGGGAACTTGATCATGATGCGCTGGCCTCCTGCCAAATCCGGGCTTGCTGTAGCTGCCAAAGCTATGGCCAGTCGACCGCTCATCTATAGGGCCGTTCGGCTCCCTGCTGGCAAGACTTTGGGCCTCACCTGCCCTGGGCTGCCCCCGATGACCCGGCGTGGGCAGAATGCGGCCTAGCGTGACGCTCACGGGGCGGGGTCAAAGGAAAGAATGTCTCGTGAGAAACCGATGCCATGGTGGCTGGTCATAATACTGTCGCTTCTGGCGGCAGGGGTTGCCGCGTTCGTGATCGACTTCGCGCTCACGAATCATCCCGGCTTTCTAGCAGTTTTCGGCGTCATCCCCGCCGCCATCGTCGGCTGTGTCGTGTTGATTGCGAAGTTGACGAAGCCCAAATCGGTGAATCGCTACAACACTCCTGGGGCGGCTCCGACCGGCCCTGCGCCGGGTTGGTATCCCGACCAGAACGATCCAAGTCTTTTGCGTTACTTCGATGGGCGGATGTGGACTTCATCGACTCAGCCCCGGAGCTGAAATGGTGTTGGCGGAAGGCCAGCTAAGCCAGTTAACGACGGGACATAACCCATGGATAGCCCGCCAGGGCCATGTTCGTTTCGGAAATAGCGTCTGACCTGCGCCAATGATGGTGGTCCCGGCTGGGTATCGAACCAGTCGGTATCTGGGCCCACAGATCGCCTACCCCTTTAAATGCGGGAACCGATGGGGTTCCGCCCTATAGTTAATTAGCTTCACGAGTTGCCGTCGCCAAGCTCCGACTGGACGGCACGCCAACCCCACGCTCGTGGGTGGCTCGGATGACGAAGCGGCGGGCACCAACCGGTGTCGGCAAGAGCGCCTCCCTTTACGGAGGCTTGACCTTTCGGGAGTTTTGCAATGCCTCGGAATCGTTCATGCGGGTCTTATGGCCCCGGTCATCTCATGCACTGGATCCAGGCAAAGAAGTCGCATGAGGACGGACAGCCGATCATCAAAGTGAAGGTGGTTGCCGTTCATGACGATGGACAGGTCGAGATTGAAGGCCACGACCTGAAACTGACGCTGTGGTACCACGAGCCAGAACACCTGCGTTCGGCGCTCTGCTTCGGCGGCTATGCCGAATGGAAGCCGAAGTTCCATGTGTTGAACGTGATCTCAAGCCGCTCGTTCAACCTCGCCACCCTCGACAAGGTGGAGCCCTGCGTACCGCCAATACGTCGGCGACCGACCGAGACCACCAGGCAGTTCATCGAGCGGGCGATGCGGGAAAACCACGGGTACACGGTTCCAGAGCGTTGGCTCGCCGACCTAGATGCCATACCCGACGGCGACACCGGAGAACCGCAGTCGGGGTACCTGGTCGGGACCGAGACCCCGACCACTCAGGAAAGGGCGCTGCTGCGGAAACTCGCGGAGGAGTTCGGTGACGGTCCCACCACCGCCAACCCCCAGGAAGATGAGGGCTGAGTTCATCAACGCTGACCAACGAGGAGATCGTGGCCCCCACCGACAGCTACCGTCACCGCGAGAACCTCTGGGACCGGATCTATCTGGGCAGTCAGTCGACCTCACCGACCCAATATTGACATCTCCCACCGGGACCAAGTCGATCGCGGTCACCACGGCCCGGATCGTCAGGGTCTAGACCTGGGCTCGAATCACTTCCGGTTCGGTCTGTCACGGCCTATCACTTCCACTAGGGTTAATTCATGGGTGGCGAGTTTATCGAGATCCGGATAACCCACCCCTGGGAATTCATCCAGCCGGTGCCCGAGGCCGTGCGCCCGCGACTGCTGGACTGGCAGGTCGACGCCAAGGGTAGGCACGTCGCCTGGCGTTACCGGATAACCCGCTACGAGCAGGATGGCCAACCGAGGTGGTGGTTGGACGGGACCGGCCAGCACCCGTGGACCAGCGACGACGTCGAGTACCTGAAGGACGTGGCCGAGCACCACGCCGGTCGACTGTTGCGCAGACTGCGATGGCGGCCCAAGAGCATGTACAACGGCCAGGAGCCGCCGCTGTGGATAGGTGGTCGAGGGTGGTCGTCATGAGAACTGGCAATTGTGTCCACCCGCAGCCAACGTCGCCCTCGACGGTGGAACCGAGGCACCTACGGCCTTGAAGGGCGCTCAAGATGCAGGGGGGATGACCGGAACTTCATGGATCGTGGGAGGTAGGAAATGGGCGTGAGCGTCAGGGTCACAGTGATCTCCACCTTCACTCCCCCTGCCCACAGTGCGGGTATGCGACCCGGTACAAGCAGTGGCCCATCACATGCGCCTGTTCCAATGCCGAACGGCAGAAGGTCCGTATCGCCTCCGCTCCTTCGAATGTCGTTGAGATCTGGGCCGAGCAAGAGCGCAAGAACGCCGAGCTGCACCAGGTCGACCACAGTCGCATCGGGCCCCTGCGGATCGGTGACCGGTATGCCGCTGGCAGGGCCAGGGCGACGCGGCGATGAGTGGAGCGGGATGGCTGTACACACCGGCGCTCACATCGGCGCGTTGGTGGGCGCAGGTGAGGTGCTGGCCACCGGCACGGTCCGCGATCTCTCCGCAGGATCGGGCCTGACGTTCGAAAGCCTCGGCCCACAACGCCTCAAGGGCCTGCCCGAAGAGGTCGATGTCTACCGGGTCACTACACCAACGAGCGGCCTAACGTCTAGTCAATGACGGAGTGCGAATGACCAACCAGCCGACACCCGGATTCCCGTTGGCCGACTTCTTGGGGATGGTGATCGAGGAGACGAAACGGGGGTCGGCGACCGCCCGTGTCGAAGTCGGGGCGAAGCACCTGAATCCACACGGCTCAGTGCACGGTGCTGTGATGTTCGCGATGGTGGACACTGCGATGGGCGCCGCCACCTTGAGCGTCCTCGATGCGAATCAGCTGTGTGCCTCCATCGAGGCGCAATTGCGGTTCTGCAAAGCTGTCTTTAGCGGTGAACTTGTGGCAACAGCGACTGTCGTCCAAGAAGGCAGGCGAGTCATACAGCTCCAGGCAGAGATTCGCGATTCCCATGACGAGCTTGTCGCGTTGGCGAGCGGCTCTTTCGCAGTGATTGAGCGTGTCAATGAAGGCTAGGTGATTGTGGCGCCCACTACTTACGGCGCTGGCCCCGGTAGTTGCCGACGGCGAGGTCAGACATCAGCACATCGAGCTTCTGCACCGGCAAGCCACCGTTGACGCTGCCGCAACGGAGCTAGGGCGTGCTCGTATGCGGTGCGGCTCGTTAGCGCCCACCCCGTCCGCTCTGGTGGGCGGGGTGATAAACACGCTCCCGTGATCAAAATGACACTGATCTTGGTCCCGGAATCGACAACCTCGCTGGACGGGGTGTGGAACGAGGCCCTACCGGCAGTCATCGATGAGTTGGAGGTCGGCGGCTATACCGTCGACCGAGAAGAGCTGCTCGAAGCGGCCACGGAACACGGATGGCTGCAGAAATTTCGGGTAGAACCCGGTCCGGCCACACTGACTGCCGCTGCCAACACCAGCGGTGGCGGCAGTATCGTGTTCGACCTCAGAGGGGAGAGGTTCGGCCAGAAAGGGCTTCGCTACGGCAATCACGACGAGGCGCTGTGGGACAAACTCGAAGCACTGGCGAACCGGCTCGGTGCGGCTCACACCGTTGTCCCGACCATCGGAGACCCTGATTTTGTGACGGGTGGACCTGGCGCTCCCGGAACGTTTCTTCCTTCCAGTCAAACCCCGCATGAAGACGACGAAGAAGACTCCTGATCCCCTTTCCTCGGGCGATTCCGGGCTGGTCGTGGCCGCAGTTAGCTTGATGTCGGTCACGGGGATGCTGATTTAGTGCTCAGTCGTACTGCAGTCGCTCCCTGATGGAGAGGGGACAGGTGATGACGGCTCTTGACGCCGTCAAGACCCGAGAGCAAAACCGCAGGTAACGAGCGGGGCTGAACCGGAACGAACCGGAACGAAACCGCAGGTAAACCGGTATTTTGCCTGGTAGACGTGGGGGTTCAAGTCCCCCTTCGCCCACTTCTGTGAATACGGACCTGAGGTCACGAACTCGAGAGAGTTCGTGACCTTCGTGTCTGGTGGGGTGTCCTACAGGTGTCTTGGGTGGCCCGCCAAGACGTACGCCCAGCCGAGAGCTACGTCCATTCGCTCACGCGCTTGCCGTTTACATCGAGCGCGGTACAGCCGGACGGAACCGCGAATCGCGAGTCCGAACAACACCTGAAGAACTCAGGCAGCAATGGAACTAGCGGTCCATTGTCCGACGAGCTAAGCCCATCGCTCAATTGCCCGGTTGCGTCTGCAACCACCGCTGGATGTCCCTGGTGACTGGATCGGTGATGTCGTCGAATTCGGGATGCTTATTGAGCACCGTCCCGATCATCGAGCACACCGGAACGATGCGCTTGCCTTCATCCCGTGCGTCGTTGAGTGCCTGCTCGACCAGGATGGTGGCCAGGCCGCGTCCACCGAATTTGGGATTGGTCTCGGTGTGGTAGAAAACGCGCTGATCGTCACGGTCGGCGAACTCGGCGAGGCCGACGGTTTCGCCCTCGACGGCAATGGTGTACTTGCCGTCCCGGAGGCTGACGGTCGCTTCCGTGCCGGTCTTGTCGGTAGCCATCCGTGTCCCCCTTATCTTTGCGGCGTCGGTCGGGGCCGCAGCCGGGTGCCGGGCAGCGACGGCGCGGGCAGTCGGGTGAGTGAACCCTGGTACCCCTGGACGGCGCCGAAGCGGTCATCGCCGTCGTCCCATAGTTGGCGGTAGCTGACGATGTCGTCGTGGGTGCGTCCGACGAAGTTCCACCACATCACCAGCTCTTCAGCGAAAGGCGTGCCGCCGAGCAGCAACACTCGCGCGGGCCGATCCCCAGCGTTGCGCAAATGTAGCTTGGAGTTGCCCGGGCTTTGGTATCCGAGGTCGGCGACCGCCAAAGCCGTCCCGTTCAGGTGCACTGTGCCCAAATCGCAAAGCACGCCGTGTTCGAATGCCGGATCGACGTCGATGTTCAGCTCGAGTGTGCAGTTCGAGATCGAGCTGGGCGCCCAGTAGCGGAGTGAACGTGTGCACCGGGGAACGGCTGCCGGCCAGCTCTCCGATAAAGACGCACGCCGTCGCACCGGGCAGGGAGATCGGTGTGGGCGCATAGTGGGCGAAGTCGCGACGAGTGTCGCGATCGGCACCAGGCAATGCCACCCATAACTGCACGCCGTGCAAAACAGCATTCGACTCGACCGACACCTCGGAGTGACAAATCCCCGCGCCCGCGGTCATCAGATTCAGCTCACCGGGCCGGACAAGGGCGTGCACGCCGGCGCTGTCGCGATGCTCCACTTCCCCACTGAACAACCAACTTACGGTTTGTAGTCCAGTGTGTGGGTGTGGCGGCACGTCCATCCGCGCGGACACCGGGCCGTAATGGTCGATAAAACACCATGCACCGATCAGCGAGCGCTGTCGTTGCGGAAGCGTGCGCTGTACCCGGATCGCCCTCGGCCCACCCAACGGAACCTCTCGCGGATGCAGCACCTCGATGCCCTGAGCCCGTGAAGCACTGCAGGCGACTTCTACCGGCGCGGCTTCAAGGTTGCTCATCGTCCACCCTTCGTCGCGGGCATGCTAGGGCACCGATACCTCGACCGTACCCCCGGCGCGCTCACTTTCCGGGCGGGCGCAGCACCTTCATGGCCAGCCGCATGACGGGTTCGGGGACCCGATCCTGCATTGACAGCGCGGTGTCGGCGGCGCGGGATCGCAGTGGGGTGCCGCGGCCGAAAATCCGGTTCAACGGTCCCCCAGACGGCTCGATCACCACGTGCAGCGGCGGAGTGCCCACGGCGGCACCCAGTGCGTTCGAGATGACCATCCGCTGAATCTCGCTGGTGCCTTCAAAGATGGTGTACAACTTGGCATCCCGATACCATTTCTCCACCGGATGATCGGTGATGTAGCCCCAGCCACCCATGGTTTGGATGGCACGTTCGGTGGCCTTTACGGCCACCTCGCTGGCGGCCATTTTCGACATCGAGCCCTCCCCCCGCTCGAAGGGGACGTTGTTGGCTGCCATCCACGAGGCGCGCCAGGTCAGCAGGCGAGCCGCGTCGATCTGGGTGGCCAGCTCCGCCAGCGGGAATGCGATGCCTTGGTTGTCGATAATGGGTCCGCCGAAAGCCTCACGCTCGGTCGCATAGGCCGTCGCGTACTCCAGTGCAGCGCGCGCAATCCCGATTGCCTGGGCGGCGACCATGGGCCGGGTCTGCTCGAAGGTGCCCAACGTCGCCGAGCCGGAACGTTCTCCGCCCGCAACCACTTCGCGGGCTTTGGCGAGCTTGTGTTCAAGCTTTTCTTGTCCCCCAAGCAAATTGGCCCCCGGAACGCGGACGCCCTCGAACAGCAACTCAGCGGTGTGGGATGCCCGGCAGCCCAGCTTGTCCAGTTTTCGCACCAGTTTCAGCCCGGGCGCCCCGCCGGGCACCACGAACAGCGCCTGACCGCGGTGGCCGAGTTCCTCGTCGACCACCGCGTTGACGACATGCACATTGGCTATGCCGCCGTTGCCGATCCACATTTTGTGGCCGTCGATGATCCAGTCGTCACCGTCGCGGCGGGCGCGAGTGCGCAGATTCCGCACGTCGCTGCCGCCTTCGGGTTCGGAGATCGCCAGCGCCGCGAGTTTGAGATCGCCTGGTGTTCCGAAACATTCGGGCGCCCACTGCAACATCTGCTCTGGAGACGCGGCTTGGCCGATCGCCGACAGCGCCAGCGCCGGCATGACAATCGCCAAACCAATACCGGCGCAGCCCCAAAACAGCTCCTCCATGAACATCGGTAAGGAGATGCCGGTCGGATCACCGATCAGATCGCGGTAGAACAGCGGGCTGTAGAAGCCGCGCTGGGCGGCCTCCTCCAGCACGGGCCAGGGAAATTCTTGTCGCTGGTCATACTCGAGCGCGACCGGGCGCACCACCGATTCGGCGAACTCGTGGGTGCGCCGGGCCAGGTCGTGTTGTGCCGCCGTCGGTGTCAGGTCGAACGTCATGGATGCGCCTTCAGGTCGACAGACTCGGTCCTTGCCGACCCCGTCTACCCCGTTGGCTGGCTCAGCAAACTGCCGGCAAGGATGCCGGCGAGGCGTCAGGCCGCCGAGCGGGGCCCGACTTGCGCAGTCGGCAGATGCAACACCACTGCGGCCACCGGAATGGCCTCATCTTCCCGACGTGTCAGCAGGGCCGCGTTTTCGGGCAGCTGCCGGGAGTTGATCTCGCCGCTCGCGATCCGCCGCAGGACTTCGTGCGCCCGAGCCAGTTGTTCGCGCTTCCGGTACTGGCCGCCGGGTAGCTTGACGCCGGCCCAGACGCCGTACTCCTCGCGATGCGCTATGGCATGTTGGGCGCACCTGCGCTGCTGCGCCAACGGGCAGCGGCGCAGGCATTGGATCCGCGCCTCGGTGGCTGACCGCTCGTAGGCACGCGCCTTTGCCGCGCCGTCACCATCATCGTCGTCGGGATAGCCGAACCATAGCTCTGGGTTGGCTGCGCAGGGGTGTCCCATGTCGGTCTCCTAATCAAGCGTGAAACGTAGGCAAAAGCGTATACACAGATACGTTGCAGGCGCAAGAGAAACGTGACAAAAACGTATATACACGGGAGTTGGAAGCTGGCTGTGTAATATCCGGCCTATGGCCGGAGCGTGCGGTGAGCCGTGAATCGGCCGGCGCGGCCATCCGCGCGTTGCGCGAGTCGCGCGACTGGTCACTGGCAGAGCTTGCCGGCGCGACCGGCATCAGCATCATGGGACTGAGCTATCTGGAGCGCGGCGCCCGCAAGCCGCACAAAAGCACCGTTCAGAAGGTTGAAAACGGGCTTGGCCTGCCGCCAGGCACTTACTCTCGGCTGTTGGTGGCCGCCGATCCGGATGCTGAGTTGGCCCGACTGATGGCCGTGCAGCCACCTGCCGCTACCCCCGCAAGGCGTACCGGCCCGGTAGTGGTGGATCGCCACAGCGACACCGAAGTGCTGGAAGGCTACGCCGAAGCTCAGCTCGACGCCCTCAGATCCGTCATCGATCGACTACCTGCGACGACATCAAACGAATATGAGACGTATATTCTGTCTGTGATCGCTCAGTGCGTGAAGGCCGAGATGCTGGCCGCCAGCTCTTGGCGGGTGACCGTGAACGCCGGCGCCGACTCCACGGGCCGGATGATGGAGCATTTACAAGCGCTCGAGGCGACACGCACGGCGCTGTTGAAGCGAATGCCCGCCAGCTTGAGCGCGCGCTTCGATCGGGCGTGCGCGCAGTCGTCGTTGCCAGAGACGATCATCGCTGCCCTGGTCGGTGTCGGCGTCGATGAAATGTGGGACATCCGCAACAGGGGGGTTATCCCGCCGGGAGCCCTCCCCCGCGTCCGCGCCTTCACCGATGCCGTCGAGTTCACGAGCCAAGAAGAAACAGATCAGGACGGCGGCGAGGGGGCGCATTGATCCAAAGCGAAGTCGAGGTGTTGAGCCGCGCTCATGAAATGCTTGCCGGCAGCACTTGGCGTCCGACGCTGGACGCGGGCACCGCGCCTTACCGCAGCCTGCTGCAGCGAGCGGCCGGCCTGAATAGCGGATTTTCACATGGTGGCTATCAGCTCGCGGTGGACCACAGCCGCCAACGGCTGCTGTCGGCAGCCCGCACGGACGACGCCGCCGCGGGCGTCATTGCCGGCGCCCACCGGGATCGCACGCACGCCCGTGATCTGACCAAGAGCGTCCTGGACGAGGCCCGCGCCGATGCCACCGTTATCCCGGTTACGCCGTTGGCCCAGCGCGAGGCGATTCGCCGCCGCGTGGTGCGACTGCGCGCGCAACGGGCCCACGTATTGTCGGCCCGGTTGCGGGCTCGACGGCACTTGGCGGAACTGCAGGCGCTGCGTTACCAGGTGTTGTATCACCGCGTTCCCGCGCTGGCTGGACTGCGGCTGTCGTCGCCGAGCGGCCGCGCCGCAACCGCGGTGCGAGCCGCGTTGTCACGACTCGGCCGACCATATGTGTGGGGCGCTACCGGACCCGACCAATTCGACTGTTCCGGGCTGGTTCAGTGGTCCTACGCGCAGGCGGGTATTCACCTGGACCGCACCACTTATCAGCAAATCAACGACGGAATCCCGGTGCCCCGTTGGCAAGTCCGGCCGGGCGATCTCATCTTCCCGCACGCCGGACACGTACAGCTGGCTATCGGCAACAACCTGGTTGTCGAAGCGCCCTACTCGGGCGCTTCGGTGCGAATAGCGCCGCTGGGCAACAACGTTGCGATTCGCCGGCCGTTATGACAAGCAATCACTGCCCGCCACGCGGGCACGACGAATAGGGTTGAACCGATGTCGGAGCAAGCCGGACCTTCGGTAGCCGCCCTTCAGGCGCGCCAGTCAGCACTGGCCAGCCAGCACGGCACGGCAGCCGACGCCGACCGGGTGCTGGCAGAGGTGCTTGCCAGCGCCCATGCCGCGATCCGGGAGAGCACCAGGCGACTGGACGCCATCGCCGAAGAGATCGACCGTGCTGCCTTACAGCAAGCGGACCTTGCCGTCGATACGCCCATGGGCGCGCGTGAGTTTCAAAAGTTCCTGGTCGCCAAACAACGCCAGATCGCCGCACTCGTGGCAGACGCGCGCGAGCTTGATCGCGCGAAAAAGGCTCTGTTGGACAGCCTTCGGGAACAGTACGCCGTCAATGCGAGCTAGCAGGCCCGCAGTCGCATCGTTGGTACACAGCCGCCCGTCGCAGTGAATTGCCGGCGAGAATATGCCTGGGTACTGTCGCCGGGCATGGAGGGGTCGCGACACATCCTGCAGCAGGCGCGCAGGGGGCTGCAGCGCCGTTTGCCCGGCTGATGTCGGCTTACGAGGAGCTTCTTGCCGCGGTCAAGTATGTCCGGGACCGCACCGGCGATCCAAACGCGTGGCAGACGGGCTTGGCGCCGAATGAGGTGGCTGCTGTGGTTACCCCGACGACACGTCCTGAACAGCTCGAGGCGATCCTGGGCAAGATCCGCCAACAACATTCAGACCTGTTTGGTGCCGCGACGCCGGGCAGCCCGCCCAGTAGCCGGCCGCCGGACGTACCTGTGGCACCGTCGGATCGAGACAAGGGCGACGCTGCCGAAGCCATCGCAAACGCAGAAGCTGCTCTAGCACATCAAAATTCAGCGAGTTCCCAGCTCGACATGCAAGTGGTCTCGGCGATCCTGAACGCGCACCTGAAGGCTGTCGAGGGCAGAGACGCGCTGACCAATTTGCAGCGAGAAACCGAAGCCGCGGTACGAACGCGGTCAGACCTGGACACTCCGGCAGGAGCTCGTGATTTCCAGCGGTTCCTCATCGGCAAGCTCAGAGACATACGCGAGGTAGTGCTGAACGCGAGTCTGGATGACACGTCGAAATCAGCGCTGATGGCCGCATGGACAGCGCTGTACGGCGCTTCCAAGAGCGAACCAAACGTTCCCGGCGAACAGCCGCCGGCATCGGCCATCGGTGCCGGTGCACCCGCACGCGGCCCTACGCAACCGCCGACGGACGACCCCGATATCGGGTGGGATCCGCTACTCGATTCGTTACTGGACGACAATCCAGGCCTGCTGCCCGGCGATTCGTCGGGGCCGGGTCCGACGGAGGGCGCCACAACTCCGACGATGCCCATGCCGCCGGTGATGCCGACGATTCCTAACTTTGGCACGGGGCCACTGCCAGGACTGGGCACAGCGCCCGGATCCATGGCCGGTTGGAGTGCGCCGGGTGGGTTACCGCTTTCCGGACTGCAGGGGGACGACAGATCTGATCCGGCACTGCACGAACTCGACGACGAAGGGCTGGGCCCTCATGACCCGGACTCGAGCGCTCACGCCTTGCCGGAGGAACCGGGCAACCCCAACGGCGACGGGGACAAGGACCACGATGAGGACGCGTCAGCGGGTGAGGGCGAATCGCCGCCAACGGGTCCGACAACGGTAACTCTGCCCGACGGTGAGACGGTGACGGCTGCCAGCCCGCAGCTGGCCGCGGCCATCAAAGCCGCCGTCGGCGGAGCGCCGATCGCAGACGCGTTCCAGCAGCAGGGAATTAATATTCCGCCACCGGGAACGGCGGTCACCAACCCAATCGACTCGCAGCAGGTGACTCCGGGAGACGTAGGCATTTTCATAGATCGTCACGCCCTTGCCCTCGGTCCCGGTAAAGCCCTTCTCGACGGGCAGATTCAGCACATCGCCACCGTGAGCGGGCCGAGCTTTCTAGGCTGGGAGCACCCACCGGCTGCGGCCGCGACCGTGACCGCGCCGGCTAAGCCCGCCATACCGACACCCACCCGGCCGGCGACCTCGTCGACCATCTGACAATAGTGAATTCGCCGGTCTCGGCCGGCGGCGATGAACAGGAGACAGCGGATGGCAGATTCAATCCATGTAGTGCCCGCGCACTTACGTCAAGCCGCTGCGCATCATCAGGAGACCTCGGAGTACCTGCGTACCGTTCCGTCAACGCATGCCGCGATCCAGGAGAGTCTGGACTCGCTTGGGCCGATCTTCAGCGAACTTCGTGACGCCGGACGTGAACTGCTTGAGCTCAGACGTCAGTGTTACGAGCAACAAGCCGACGACCACGCCGAATTGGCGGACAAACTGACTGTGTCGGCGACGATGTGGGAACAGCACGAGCAGGATGCGGCACATGACCTTCGCGGCATCGTTGACGGCGGTCGATGACAGACGCGAATCCCGCTTTTGACACGGTTCACCCGAGTGGACACATACTTGTCCGCTCCTGTCGCGGCGGGTATATGCACAGCGTCGCGCTGAGTGAAGAGGCGATGGGAACCGACGCCGAGACCCTGGCACAGGGCATTCTGTTGACCGCCGATGTGTCGTGTCTCAAAGCATTGCTGGAAATTCGCGACGAAATCGTGGCAGCCGGACACACCCCGTCCGCGGAAGTGCCGACCCCCCAAGATCTTGGCGCGGCGATCGAGAAGCTGCTGGGGCATAAACTGCGCCGCCGCGACAGCGCGGACTAGGCGGCCCAAACGGATCTCACCGGGGCTGACGGCCTACAGTAGCCAGGTCTTGGCCGCATCGGGATCGGGCGCAATATCTGCAGGCGGCTCTACGGGATTGGGGCCGAACAACTCTCGAGCGTGGGCGAGTAGGGCACGCACTTCATCGAGTTGCTGCTGCAGCGCAGAATCAGCCATGTCCCCACGCTACCCAGGCCATTACAGCTGCACAATTCACTGACTGAATAAGGCAACCGTCAGATGCCGGTACGCTTAGCCGGTGGCGATCTTCGGTCGGATAACGGCGCGGCAGCGCCTCCGGAGAGCGACCCGGGAATCACTGGCGATTCCGGCCTTCAGCTCTCCTATCGACTGCACCCCGTGGGTGACAGGTGGGCTCTGGCCCGCCGAACTGTCGACGGTCACCGCCGAAACCGCCACGCTCGCAGAGTATTTGAAGGCCGACCTGCAGCGGTTCGCCAACAGCGCCAACGACGAGCTGAAGACCATCAAGCGAGCAGGAATGGCTGATCTGGCCCGGCAGGCAGAAGAGGCCCGAGTCATCGATGAAGCCCGCGCCCGTGCCGTGCGACGAGTCGAATCGACGATTCGTCATTTGTACGCGGTGAAGGCTGAGGCGGCCGCCGGATATTCGCGCCCACGGGGTGCCGAGCTTTTGGGGTCAGATCCGGAGAAGACGCAAGTCATACCTGCCGTTACGGAGGTGGAACCCGTCGTCGATGCGCCCACCGAGAGTGCACCGGAATCGCGTCGGGAGACCACCGAGAGTAGTGGTCGTCACCATGCCGTGGTGGCCGGCGACGACGAACCGGAGGCGCCGACGGCGTGGCATCCAGATTCCGCCGATGACAGTGCTTGAGGAGACGCAGGTCATACCCGCCGTCACCGACGTGGAACCCGTCCTCGACCGCGCCCACCGCGAGTACACCGGAATCGCGTCGGCCGACCACCGAAAGCGGTCGCCACCACGCGGCGGTGGCCGGTGAGGACGAACCGGAGGCGCCCGCGGCGCGGCATCCAGATCCTGCCGGTGACAGCGCTGCCGCCAGGCCACAAACGCCAGAGGCCGTCCCCGAAAGGGAATACGACATCGACCGGATGTACCGGCTCCTCGAGTTCGTGGTCCGGCAAGAACCACGGCTGAACTGGGCGGTCGGGGATCGCGTGGACGGCACGACGGTATTGGTCACCGACCTCGCCCACGGTTGGATACCTTCAGGCATCGCCCTCCCCGCAGGGGTGCGGTTGTTAGAACCCGAGCGACGCACCGGAAAAGCCTCCGCACTCATCGGCGACACGATGCATCTCGTGACTTACGCTCCCGGCGATTCGCTGCGCCGCTCGGCTGACTTCGCCGCGACGAAATCCTCGTTACAGCCGCGCAAGCTGCCTGAGATTGACGATCTGGGGCGGGTACTGAGCGAGGCCACGCGCCGGCGCGACGGACTTCCACGGATCGTGCACAGGTTGGCAGAAGCCGCTGCGGCGGGCACTGGCGTCGTCGATCAGGAAGTCGACGTGCTGCGGGTGCATCTTGATACGGCGCGCTACCAGCTTCTGATCCAGTATCCGGACGTGAGTCCCGCGCTCCTGCTCGACTGCCTATTGTTGGCTGCCATCGAAGGCATAGTCAGCGGCGACTTAGTATCGGCGAACTATCACCTCGCCTGGTACCAGAAACTCGCCACGCCACCGCCTGGCCGGTGAGCCGCGAGTATGAATTGACGCTGGTTGAAGGGGTCGACGATACTGTCATCGTGTCGGATTCGGGCAGTCGCGCGAATCTCAGCGATAAGGATCTCGTCGAATCGGTTCTTCGGGAACTCAGCGAGGCGGCCGATAAGTGGGAAGCCCTCGTCGCGCAGGCCGAGGCCGTCACCTACAGCGTCGACCTGGGTGACATTTACGCTGTTGCGAATTCTGACGGCAGGTTGCTGAAACTGACTTTGCACCCCGGCGTGATGATCGGATATGCCCACGGAGAATTGGCTGACAGGTTAAACCTCGCGATCACGGCGCTGCGCGAAGAAGCCGAGGCCGAGAACCGGGCAAGCTACGGCGGCCCCCTGCAGTGACGCGCTCACGCGCTCATCGACCGGGGCTTTGGGTCGGTTGGGCCCCGGCTCTCTTCGCGCGCTTACGCGCTCATCGACCGGGGCCGGGTGGGCCGGCGAAGGCTTGAGCGATCTGCAGCCAGCGCTGCGCGTCGGGACCGTGCGCTGTGATGTCGAGACTGCTAAGCGGGCGCCGCTGGGTGACTAGGAAGCAGAAGTCCTCAGCGGAGCCAGTGACCCGCTGCGCGGCGTCTGACGTCCCCCAGGACCAGGTGTCGCCGTCGGGTCCGCGCAGCTCGACCAGGAACGGTTCAGCCGGCGCGGCCAGATTATTGACGAAGAAGGCGTAATCGCGGGTGCGCACCCCCAGATGCGCGATCGACCGCAGTCGCTCGGTGGCGGGCCGTTTGACGCCCAGGGCGTCGGCGACGTCGAGCCCGTGCGCCCAGGTCTCCATCAAGCGTGCGGTAGCCATCGACGCCGCACTCATCGGTGGCCCGAACCACGGAAGTTTGCGACCGTCGGCAACGGTCAGCAGCGCGTCGTGCAACCGCCCACGGGTGAGGCGCCAATCGGTGAGCAGCTCGGCCGGCGATAGGGTTGCCAACTTTTCGGCACCGGCGTCGACGAACCCGGTCGGGTCGGCGGCGGCGGCCTTCAATACGTCAGCGAACCCGGGCTCGTCGGTGACAGCGGTCAGCGCGACCCGGTCGGTCCACAACAGGTGCCCGATCTGGTGGGCAATGGTCCAGCCTGGCGCAGGCGTCGGATCGGCCCAGCGTTCGGCTGGCAGCGGGGCAACCAACGCGTCAAGCCCGTCGCTTTCGGCGCGCAGGTCAGCCACGATAGGCCCAGGTCCGGCCATCATTGCCTCCGACCGTCGGCTGTGGCCGTCGGGAAAATCACGTATTTACCTTAGCGATTGTTCGCTGCCTCACCGCGGCGGCCGACGATGCTGTGCACGCCCAGCCCGGCTAAGTAGAGCACCGACCCGAACAACACGAATGCCGGTGCGTGGCCGTCGACGGGAATCAACGCCGCAGCCACTGTTATCGAGCCGATGAACGCGACCCAGAACAGCGCATCTTGCACCGCGAACACGTGCCCGCGCAGAGCGTCGTCTACGTCCATCTGCATCGCCGAGTCGGCGCACAACTTGACCATTTGCCCGGTCACGCCGAGGAAGAAGCCGCACACCACCATCACCGGTAGCAGCAGCCCGGCGCCGGCGACCTCGATGATCGCGGACGTCGCTAACGCACCATTTGCCGTCGCGTAGCGGCCCCAGCGGCGAATCGCCGGCGGGGTGAGCACGTTGGCCAGGAAGGCTCCGACGCCCGTAGCGGCGAAGAACAGCAATGCGGTACCGAAGCCTCCAGCTTGGGGGTTGGCCATGTGGTGAACCAGCAACAAGATCAGCAACGAATTGATGCCGATCACCATTCGGTGTGCGGCCAAGCCGGACAAGGTGGCGGCGACCGTTGGGCTTTGCACTACCGTACGCGCGCCGTGCAGCCAGCCGGTGACCACCGCGTAGATGACTGGTCCGTGGATGGCACGCTTGGTGTCGTCCGGGCCCAGTACGCGGGAGCCGAACCGCAACGACAACAGCAGCGCGATCGCCATGGGGATCGCGGTGATGAAAATGATTGCCGAGGCACCCTTATCGCTGGCGCCAAAGACGAAGCGGGGCACGAGCATGAAATTGGCCCCCAGGAAGGCCGCGACGGCCCCGGTCGCGGTGGCTACCGAATTCATCGTCACGACCTGTTCGCGTGGCACCACGTGCGGCAGTGACGCCGACAGCCCGGACGCGACGAACCGGGCCAAGCCGTTGGCGAACAGCGCGCCCAACAACAGGGGCATGTCGCCGGCTCTGAAAGCCAGAATCGTGCCGATCGCGGCGATAAGAATCAGGCGGCCCGCGTTGGCGCCCACGAGCACCAGCCGCCGATCCCAACGGTCCATCAGCGCGCCGGCGAACGGTCCCAGAAGCGAGTAGGGCAAGAACAGCACTGTGAAGGCACGCGCAATGGCAATGGGGTCGGCGGCTCGATCCGGGTTGAACAGCAGCGCTCCGGCCAGCCCCGCCTGAAACAGACCATCACCGAATTGACTCGCCATGCGCACCTGCAGCAGCCGCCAGAAATCCGGCAAACTGCGCACCGACCGCCACATGTCGACGAGTGCGCTTGAGCGCATCCGGGTTTGGATCACAGAAACCGTCTTCCACGATTGGGGTGGCGAGCTCGCCGCGGTCGAAGCCGCCCCATCAACAGTACAAATCTTCGGCGGCCACGCTCGATTGGCCCGGGCGACGATGCGCCAGATGCGATGATGGTGTAGTGCCGCAGCCGGAGGATCCAGAGGACTATGTAGCACCCGCCGCACAGCGGGTGCGTGCGGGTACTTTGCTGCTTGCCAACACCGATCTCCTGGAGCCGACGTTTCGCCGCAGCGTGATCTACATTGTGGAGCACAACGACGGCGGCACGTTGGGCGTCGTGCTCAACCGCGCCAGCGAAACCGCCGTCTACAACGTGTTGCCGCAGTGGGCCAAACTGGCGGCCAAGCCGAAGACGATGTTCATCGGCGGGCCGGTCAAACGCGACGCGGCCCTGTGCCTGGCGGCGTTGCGGGTCGGCGCCGACCCGCAAGGCGTGCCGGGCTTGCGGCATGTGGCCGGCCGGGTGGTGATGGTCGATTTAGACGCCGAGCCCGACACGATCGCACCGCTGGTCGAGGGAGTACGAATCTTCGCGGGGTACTCCGGTTGGACCATTGGTCAGCTCGAAGGCGAAATTGAGCGCGACGACTGGATCGTCTTGTCCGCGTTGCCATCTGATGTTCTGGTTGGGCTGAAGGCCGACCTGTGGGGGCAGGTGCTGCGTCGGCAGCCGCTGCCGCTTTCGCTGCTTGCCACCCATCCCATCGACCTCAGCCGAAACTAGGGCTCCTGCCCCGCGTTCGGGCTTGGAACAGTCGAAGGCGTCGATGCTCTGCCAGATTCGGCTTCAGTGGCAGGACTGCGTGCAGCCGGCGCAGTTGCCCCCGCAGCCGGATACCGTCGCTTCCTGGCGTAACGCGAAGCGCGCGCTCTGCCATGACCCTGCGGCCAGGGTTCCGAAAGCGCCGGCGACACAGACGATCAGTACGACCAGCGCGGTGTGCGGGGATGCCGCCAGCGCCACTACGCCGCCGGCGGCCAGCATCACCGCAGCCGCGAACTGAGTCGGCGCCATGGCGCGCAGCGCCAGCGCAGTGGCGTCGAGATCCTGGTTATGTGCAAGCGACCAGGTTCCGAACCCGGCGGAGGCTACCGCCGCACACATGCACACCACCCCCGCAATCAGCATTGCCTCACAATACGAGCCCGGCTTCCGATCCGCTCGCCCGGCTCCGGGGGGTCGCTGCGAGTTAGTGCTGGAGGAACGAGAAGTTGGGTAGCGGTGGCAGGCCGGGCACCATGGCCAACAGGTTTGGCGTGGGCTGCCGGTTTGGCGCGGGCGCCTGCACGGGGAGCCCGACCGGCGCCGTACTGGGTGCTTGCCCGACCGGAGACCCAACCGGTGTCTGCCCGGGAAGGCCGACTGGCGCCGTACCCGGTGCCTGGCCGGGGAGCCCGACCGGTGCCGTACCCGGTGCCTGGGTGGGCGCCGGCGCCGCGGCCCCGGCTGCGGTCACCCGGAAACCGTTGATGATGGCGTCGGTGGCGGGTGCGTCTGCGATCGCTTGCAACCGATCGGTGGTCACCGATAGTGACACCAGATACTTGTCGCGCCCAGACGTGGCGATGACGTGGCGCCGCGAGGTGTTCAGCGTCATATCGCCGTCGCGGTAAGTGCCCTCAACGATTGACGAGGGGAAGCCGCCGAAATCAGCCATCGAGGCGTTTGTGGTCTGCCACGCGAGCAGTTTCTGGCTGTCGACATAGCCATGCGTGATGGCCTCTTTGGGATCGAAGTTACCGACGAGCTTGTACACCACCACCTGGGCATTCGATGTGTAAATGCTGTTGCCGTTCCGGTCGGCGATTACCGCGAAAGCATCGGGCACATTGGGATCGGGCACCTGAGTCCAGCGAGTGGGCACCGGCAACGTGATGTCGAGTGCCTTGAGTCCCTGCGGTTTTTGCGCCTCGAGCTTGACTCCCTTCGACTGCAGGTATTCACGGATCGTCCCGGAAACCGCGGGAGTCACGTTCGGAGGCATCGGCGCCGCCGGCGTGGCCGCAGCCGATCCCGGCGCTCCGGGTGCCGTGACAGGAGCCGGCGGCGCAAAGGAATTTGCCGCCGGCGGGGCGGCGAGGAATCTATTGGCGGGCACCTGCCCGGGGACGGCCGTGACGTTCTGTGGCGCCGGCGCCGGCGCCGGGACAACGGGCGCAGGCGATGGCGCCGGAAGCAACGGATCTGCCGATGCCTTGGCGCCCGCAAAAACCGCCACACCGATCAGGCCAGCGACCATGCCCCCGAGCAATGCCCGGTGGGCGGGGACGATCTCAATC
Source organism: uncultured Actinomycetota bacterium (assembly GCA_963784665.1). Lineage (GTDB taxonomy): Bacteria > Actinomycetota > Actinomycetes > Mycobacteriales > Mycobacteriaceae > Mycobacterium. The sequence continues at coordinate 250,861 of CAWASA010000002.1, read as the reverse complement.
ATCTGCGTCGGTCCTTCCCAATGGCTCAGTACCAGCAGCCGGCGTTAGAGGCTGACTGTAACTAGAGGTCAAAGGCGGTGAACAGGCTCGAGATAGAGCTGGGATGAAGCTCTGATCGGTGCGCAATGGAACCGAGACCAACCTGTGGCCGGCGGCCCCGTCGAGGCGGCCCTTATACCCTGTTCAGGTGACCGAATCCCCGACCACCGCGCCCGGGCACAACTCTGATGCAGCCCAGACAGACTCCGATGCGCCGCCGTATCGCTACACGGCGGCGCTGGCGGGCGGTATCGAAAGCACGTGGCAGGACAACTGGGCGAAGCTCGGGACGTTCAACGTGCCCAACCCGGTCGGTTCCTTGGCTCCGGCGGACGGCACCCCGGTCCCGGTGGACAAGTTGTTCGTGCAAGACATGTTTCCCTATCCGTCGGGGGAGGGGCTGCACGTCGGCCACCCGCTGGGCTACATCGCCACCGACGTATACGCCCGTTACTTCCGGATGACTGGCCATAACGTTCTGCACGCGTTGGGGTTTGACTCTTTTGGATTGCCCGCTGAACAGTACGCGGTGCAAACCGGCACCCATCCGCGCACCAGGACCGAGGCCAACGTCGTGAACTTCCGGCGCCAGCTGGGCCGCCTCGGTCTTGGCCACGACAGCCGGCGCACGTTCTCAACCACCGATGTCGAGTTCTACAAGTGGACCCAGTGGATCTTCCTGCAGATCTACAACGCCTGGTTCGACACCGCAGCCAAGAAGGCTCGCCCGATCGCTGAACTGATCGCCGAATTCGATTCAGGTGCACGCAGTCTCGAAGACGGCCGGGATTGGGACAAGCTGTCGGCGGGGGAGCGGGCCGACCTGATCGACAGCTATCGACTGGTCTATCGGGCAGACTCGATGGTGAACTGGTGTCCGGGACTGGGCACCGTGCTGGCCAACGAAGAGGTCACCGCTGATGGCCGCAGCGACCGCGGCAACTTCCCGGTATTCCGGAAACGTTTGCGGCAGTGGATGATGCGTATCACCGCCTATGCCGACCGGCTCCTCGACGACCTGGACCTGCTGGACTGGCCGGAGCCGGTCAAAACCATGCAGCGCAACTGGATCGGCCGCTCCACCGGCACCAAAGCCCTGTTCTCGGCACGCAATCTCAATGGCGAGACAGTCGACATCGAGGTGTTCACCACCCGGCCCGACACCATGTTTGGTGCCACCTACCTGGTGCTGGCCCCCGAGCACGACCTGGTCGATCAGCTGGTCGCCGCTGCTTGGCCGGACGGGACCGACCTGCGATGGACGTACGGTGCCGCCACACCGGGTGAGGCCGTCGCCGCCTACCGACACGCCATCGGCGCGAAGTCAGACCTCGAGCGCCAGGAGAGCAAGGAGAAAACCGGCGTCTTCGTGGGCGGCTACGCAACCAACCCCGCCAACGGTAGACCCGTGCCGATCTTCATCGCCGACTACGTGTTGGCCGGGTACGGCACCGGGGCGATCATGGCGGTCCCCGGGCACGACCAGCGCGACTGGGACTTCGCCCATGAGTTTGGCCTGCCCATTGTGGAAGTTATTGCCGGCGGCGATATTTCGGAGGCCGCACATACGGGCGACGGTGTGCTGGTCAACTCCGGCTACCTCGACGGAATGGACGTGGCGGCAGCCAAGGAAGCGATCACTGCCCATTTGGCAGCCGAAGGCCTGGGGTGGGCGCGCATCGAATTCAAACTGCGTGACTGGCTTTTCGCCCGGCAGCGCTATTGGGGTGAGCCGTTCCCCATCGTCTACGACAGCGACGGACGTCCGCATGCGCTCGACGAGGCCTCACTGCCAGTCGAGTTGCCCGATGTGGCGGACTATTCGCCGGTGCTGTTCGAGCCCGACGACGCCGACAGCGAGCCGTCGCCACCACTGGCCAAAGCGACTGGGTGGGTGCACGTTGAGCTGGATCTGGGCGACGGCGTGAAGCCCTATACTCGCGACAGCAACGTGATGCCGCAGTGGGCCGGCAGTTCCTGGTATGAATTGCGCTATACCGATCCGCATAACTCGGAGCGGTTGTGCGCCAAGGAAAATGAGGCTTATTGGATGGGCCCGCGGCCGGCTGAGCACAGCCCGAAAGATCCGGGCGGCGTCGACTTGTACGTCGGAGGCGCCGAACACGCAGTACTTCATCTGCTGTATGCGCGGTTCTGGCACAAGGTTTTATACGATCTGGGCCACGTCAGTTCTCGCGAGCCTTACCGCAGACTGATCAACCAGGGCTACATTCAGGCCTTTGCCTACACCGACTCTCGCGGCTCTTACGTTCCGGCGGACGAAGTGGTCGAACGCGACGGCGGGTTTGTCTATCCGGGGCCCGACGGCGAAATCGAAGTGTTCCAGGAATTCGGGAAAATAGGTAAGAGCCTGAAGAATTCGATATCACCCGACGAGATCTGCGACGAATACGGCGCGGACACGCTACGGGTGTACGAGATGTCGATGGGCCCCTTGGAGGCCTCCCGGCCGTGGGCCACCAAAGACGTCGTCGGCGCGCACCGCTTTCTGCAGCGTGTGTGGCGGCTGGTGGTTGACGAGCAGACCGGTGAAACGCGGGTGGTTGACGCGGCCGGCCAACAAGACCTGGACACCGACACATTGCGATTGCTGCACCGCACCATCGCCGGAGTGTCGGAAGACTATGCCGCACTGCGCAATAACACCGCGGCCGCGAAGCTGATCGAATACACCAACCACCTCACCAAAGAGCACCGTGACGCGGTACCCCGCGCGGCGGTCGAGCCGCTGGTGCTGATGTTGGCGCCGCTGGCCCCGCATATGGCCGAGGAGCTGTGGCTGCGGCTGGGCCACACCACCTTGTTAGCGCACGGTCCTTTCCCGCAGGCCGACCCCGCCCACCTCGTCGAGGACACCGTGGAATACCCAGTCCAGGTGAACGGGAAGGTACGTGGACGAGTGGTGGTGGCCGCCGACGCCGATGAGGACACCTTGAAAGCCGCAGCGCTGGCCGACGAAAAGGTCCAGGTATTCCTGGCCGGTGCCGACCCGCGCAAGGTGATCGTCGTCCCCGGCCGGCTGGTCAATTTGGTCGTCTAGAAGCGGTCTGCACCGGCGATTATCGCCGAGCGGGCCGGAGCACCACCTCGTGGACATGGCCGTCGGGCGGCGTAGCCACCACATTGGCGACCGCGGCCGCGATGGTTTCGGGCTTCAGAAAGTTGGCGGGGTCATACTCGCCACCTTCGAACGCGACGAGTTCACGCTGCATGTCGGTGTCGGTGCGGCCTGGATAGATCGTGGTCACCCGCAGCTCTTGTTCGTCACTGCGCAGCGAGTCTGCGAAGGCACGCAATGCGAACTTACTGGCCGAATAGGAGGCCATGCCCGGCGCAACGTTACGCCCCGAGCCGGAGTTGATGAACACCACCTGGCCCCGGGCACGTCGCAGCGCCGGCAACAGCGTCAGCGTAAGTCCCACTGGCCCAAAGACGTTCACGGCGAAGGTGGCGCGCCATTCGTCGACGTAAGACTCGGAGACATGGCCGGGGATAGACACCCCCGCGTTGTGCACCAGGACATCGAGTTCGTCCACAATTTCGCAGGTGGCCTCAATCTCACCGGCGTCGGTCAAATCCAGCGGAAACGTTGTGGCGCCGAGTCGCTCCGCGACGGCGTCGAGCCGGTCAGAGGGTCGACCGGCCAACAGCAGGGTGTGCGTAGGCGCCAGCGCGGTGGCAATCGCGGAACCGATACCGCCGCCGGCGCCGGTGATGAGTGCAGTTGGCATGTAGTTCAGTCTACGGGCGCTGCGAATCCCATTGGAAAACCAGCTACTTTCACGCCTCTTTGCGCGCCGGCGACTCGCCCGCGGGGCCGGACGTCGGTTCACCGGAAGCCAGCCGTTCGAGCGGGGCCAGCGACTTCATCAGGGTGTGAAGGTCGGAGTCGGGGAGTTGACTGAGCATCGCGGCCAGTGCGGCGCGCCGGTTGGCCAGCGACTCGCCATGAACTGCCCGCCCTCGTGGGGTGATGTCAACCAGGACCGCCCGTAGATCGGACGGATCGCGCGAGCGTTTCACCAGCCCGAGCTTCTCCAGCCGGCGGATCGCCACGGTGGTGGTGGGGGTTCGCACCCGCTCGTGGGCCGCCAGGTCTGTCATGCGGATAGGGCCTTGATCGAGCAACGTCACCAGTATCGACAGCTGTGCCAGGGTCAAGTCTCCTGCCGCAGCCCCGCTGGGGTCCCCCCGACGCAGAATCGAAAACAATTTGGACAGCGCACGGTGCAGACCTTCCGCAAGCTCCGTCACGTCGGCCGCGGTGGATTCGCTGTCCGCCATAAATCGGCAGTCTAACCCGATATCAGGTGCTACAAGGGAGCTATCGCCGACTAGTTAATGGTCGTCAAAGCACTTGGGACAAGAACCGCTGTAGGCGCTCGGTTTGCGGGGCTTCGAATATCTGCTCGGGCGGCCCAGATTCCACAACCTTGCCGTGATCCATAAAAACGACCGTGTCGGATGCCGACCGCGCGAAACCCATTTCGTGGGTGACCACAAGCATTGTCATGCCGTCGGCGCGAAGATTGGCGATCAGTTGCAGAATTCCCTTGACCATTTCGGGATCCAGCGCAGAGGTCGTCTCGTCGAAAAACATCACCTGTGGAGCCATCGCCAGCGCACGGGCGATCGCGACCCGTTGTTGTTGGCCACCCGAGAGCGTGTCGGGACGGGCACCGGCCTTGTGCTTCAGGCCAACTCGGTCCAGCTGAGTCAGCGCTAGGTCGCGGGCCCCGTCGCTTGGGAGCCGCCGCAATTTTCGCGGCGCCAGCGCAACGTTGTCCAGCACGGTGCGGTGCGGGAAGAGATTGAAATGCTGGAACACCATGCCGATGCGCTGGCGGAGTTCGTCGGGGTCGTCGTGCAACACCGATCGGCCGTCCAGCAGGATGTCGCCGCTGTCGGGCTCATACAAGCGGTTCAGGGCGCGCAGCAGGGTTGACTTACCTGAGCCGGACGGTCCGATTACCGCCACCGTGCTACCTGCGGGTGCCTCGATATCGACGCCACGCAACACCGCTGTCCCGCCCAGAGCCTTGTGAATCCCTTTGCCCACCAACGATACTGACGGCCGGCTCCCCACACCGGTCGTCACGTCATCTCCTGGCCGAACGTCGAGCTGAGCATGTCGGCGTGCTCTTCGGGCTCAACCGCGGCTCGCCCGCGGCGCAGTCGTGCATCGATGTAGTTCACCAAATGCGTTAACGGGACAGTCAATATCAGGTAGAAGGCGCCGGCGGCTACGAGCGGCGACAAGTTGCCGGTCTGCGCGTTGAGGTCCCGGCCCACCTGAAACAGTTCTCGCTGTTCGGCGATCAAGCCCAGGAAGTACACCAGCGCGGAAGCCTTCAACAGCGCGATGAATTGATTGACCAGTGCCGGCAGCACGCGCCGGACACCTTGCGGCACCACCACCAGCCGCATCGCGGCCGAATAGCTGAACCCGAGCGCGCGGGAGGCTTCCAGCTGGCCGGGGTCCACGCTTTGTATTCCGGAGCGCAGGATTTCCCCGATGTAGGCGGCGGCCATCAATCCCAGTGCGGCAATGCCGAGTGGGTACGGATTGTTGTTTGTCACTCCGCCGACTAATGGTCCAATGCCCAGCCCGATGATGAGGATGATCACCACTTCGGGAAGGCCGCGGAAGACATCGGTGTATACCCGCGCCGGCCAGCGCAGCCAGCGCGAATGTGAGATCCCGGCGACTGCCAGCGCCATGCCGAGCACCAGACCGATGACGCTGGCACTGGCGGTCAGTATCAGCGTGTTAGGCAACCCGGTACTGAACAGGGTGGGGATGGCTTGCCGATACATATCCCAGTCGAAAAGAGAATCGCGCAACTGCGCCAGCGTGGACTTCGGCGCGGCCGGGCCTACCGGCTCGTGGTGGTGACTCGCCGCGATCGCTGCGAAGTCCGGCAGCGTCGGTGCGGGCGCGGCCCTGGACCCCGGTTTCCAGCCCGGAGGCAGGGTCCGCGGCACCCACTGGGAGTACAGCTTCGCCCAAGTGCCGTCGGCGATCACTGCGTCCAGCCCGGAGTTCAGCGCATCGACCAGCGGTTGGTTGTCTTTTGCCACGGCATAGGCCACGAAAGCGCCGGGGCTGAAGGTGTTCGCGACACGCACCGCCGGGTCGCCCGGTCGCATCGTGGTCGCTGCCTGCCCCGCCGGCGCCACCCACGCGTCGATCTGGCGGGTCTTGAGGCTGGCGTACACGGTGGCGAAATCGGGATACTTCACCGGTTGCAGGTGCAAAGTGTCGACGACATACGACTCTTCGACGGTGCCCTGGACCACGCCGATTCGCTGGCCGGCAGCCAGATCACTGAATTTGTTGATCGCTGAGCCGGGGGGCACGACGAGCGCGTAGTAGCCGAAGTCGTAGCCGTTGGTGAAGGCGACGGTGCGTCGGCGTTGATCGGTGGCTTTGACCGACGATGAGCCGACGTCGAAGCGGCGCGACGCTACCTGGGTGAGCAGTCCGGCGAAATCCGTGCCGACGAAGTTGACCTGCAGGCCCAGCTTGGCGGCGATGGCGCGCAACAGCTGGTTGTCGAAGCCGCTGAACTGACCCGTGGGAGTGATGCAGACGTTCGGCGGGGCATCCGACAGGGTGCCGACGGTCAACACGCCCGGTGTGCCCAGTCGCAATGCGCCGATGTTCACCGCACTCAGCGGCTCGACAGAAGGTGTCGTGTAATGGTCGTCCTGGCCCCACGCTCCGCTCACAGTCAGGTCTTGGGGCAAGACGCTGGCGCTGTCCACGCCGGCTGGCGCGCATTGATTTCTGTCGGCTGCCGCGGGCGCAGCCAGTGCAGTCAACGCCCACCCGCACACCATAAGGATTGTCGCGGCCAGGCCGAATAGCTTTCCGCGGCGCTCGGTGCGCCGGCCCACGCGCAAACTCATCATCGCCACCGTATCGACCGACCGGCAGCTCGGCCCGTTCAGATACGGTTCAGAGCGCTAGCGACGGCTCGCCGCATACCGCATCGGTGCCGGCGAGCACCCCAAGAGAGCCGGGAACGACCCGGCTGACGTCCTCGGGTGCGGTGAACACTCTGCGCCGAAACAGTTCGGCCAGCATGGTCTGGGCCATCAGGTAGGAGCGACGGCCGCACGCGGCCCGCGCGGCTTCGGGGTCACGCCGGTGGATTGCCGAGGTCTCGTCTTCGTAGAATGGCAACATATCCTCGCGGCTGCTCTGGTAGGTCATCCAGAACACTCGGGGGATGAGGCTTTGTGAGGCGCGGATCGTGGCGTGCAGTCGCGGGCCGGCGTACTCGTCGTTGACGGTGCGCCGATACTGCGCAGCGATGTCGCAGAAGGCCCGCGAATCCTTGGCGGTGCGCAGCGATCGCATGAGTGCATCGAGTTGACCCACGATCCGCGGGGTGGGGTTGGTAGCCGCGCGCGCCGACGCGATCCCGTTGAGCAGGCCGTCGAGCTCGTGGTGCTCGAGGACGGTGGCTTCGTCGAACCGCTCGACGAACGCTCCACGATGGTAGCGGGTGGACACAATGCCGTCGTGTTCGAGTTGGACCAGCGCCTCTTGAATCGGGACTCGGCTGACTCCCAGGCCCAGCGCGATCTCGTTACGGTCGACGCGGTCGCCGCTGCGCAACTTCCCAGTCAAAAGGAGGTGCAGGATGTGCGAAACAACCAGGTCTTTTTCCTTGACCCCGTATTTCTTCGGCATCTGTTTTTCGCCAGTCTCTTTCAAACCCGCTTCGGCCAGCTAGCGCAGAAAGTTTCTCATGACTTGGCGCGTGTGTTCAGGTGTTTGGCCGATGAACCTGAGGCAAACGTGACACGACCGGCTTAACGACTATCGCGCCACTTGCACAGCGCTTCAGCGGCGGTCAGGTCGTATCCCGGACCGTCGCAAGCCACGGTCAGCAGCGTGACACCGAGACCGACGAGGGCTTCGGCGTTGGTGATCAGTCCGCCGCCGTTTCCCAGTGCGGCCGATCGTTCGATGCTGGCCGGGTCTCGACCCACGTCGGCGCAGTGTCGGCCCAGGATCTCCGACTTTGCCGGCAACTCATCGGCGGAGGTGAAGCTGTGCCAAACGTCGGCGTATTCGGCGACCAGTCGCAGGGTCTTGCGTTCACCCCCGCCGCCGATCAGGACCGGGATGTCACGGGTCGGCGGCGGGTTCAGTTTGGCCAGCCGCGCCTTGATCCTGGGCAGCGCCGCCGCCAAGTCGTCAAGGCGGCTGCCGGCGGTGCCGAACTCATAGCCGTACTCGTCGTAGTCCTTTTGTTTCCAGCCCGAGCCGATCCCCAGGACGAGTCGGCCGCCCGAAATGTGGTCGACGGTACGGGCCATATCGGCCAACAGCTCCGGATTGCGGTACGAGTTACACGTCACCAGCGCACCGATCTGGATGCGCGATGTCTGCTCCGCCCAGGCACCGAGCATGGTCCAGCATTCGAAATGTGGGCCGTCGGGATCACCGTAGAGCGGAAAGAAGTGGTCCCAGTTGAACGCGATGTCCACGCCGATGTCCTCGCAGCGTCGCACAGCGTCACGGATGTTGCGGTACTGCGGGGCATGCTGAGGCTGCAACTGCACACCGATACGGACGGGGAGGTCGGGAGTCATACGACCACCGTAGGCTCAGCGTGCGTCGAGTACCCCGCGCAGGATCTCGATCAGCGCGCGAGGCTGGTCGCTTTGTACGGAATGACCCGAATTCGCGACGACGTGCGCCGTGCGGAAATGTGTTGTGCGACGGGCAAGTTCGGCCGCGTCCTCGTCGCTGACGAAACCCGACGTGCCGCCTCGCACCAAAGTGACGGGCGCCGACAACGCATCGACGTCGTCCCACAGAACCCCGAAGTCGGGGAAGGTGCGGATGGCGTCGTAGCGCCACGTCCAATTGCCGTTGTCGAGCCGGTGGGAGTTGTGGAATACGCCGCGGCGCAGTGCCTTCACCTCGCGGTGTGGCGCTGCGGCGATCGTCAGGTCGAGCATGGCCTGGAAGCTGGGGAATTCCCGTTCTCCGTGCATGAGCGCCACCGTGCCGCGCTGATCGGCGGTCAGTTCGGCGTGCCTCTGTAACGCCGATGGGGTGACGTCGATGAGGACGAGTTCATTGACCAGGTCGGGCGCGACAGCGGCGAGCCGTAGGGCGGTCAACCCGCCCAGGGACATCCCCACCACGAGCTCGGCCGTTGGGGCAAGCTCGTGGAGCGCCGGCGCCAGTGTGGTGGCGTTGTTGTGCGGCGAGTAGTCCCCGTCCTCACGCCAGGCGGAATGGCCGTGACCGGGAAGGTCCACGGCCAGCGCGGGCTCACCGACACCCACGATGACGGTGTCCCAGGTGTGCGCGTTCTGCCCGCCGCCGTGCAAAAAGACGATCCGTGGGGGACCTTGAGATGAGGGAGTGCCCCAGCGCAGCGCGCTGATTCTGCCTTCGTCTGTGCCCGCCTCAACCCGCCGCACGCCGGGCAGCGGACCCGCGACGCCGGCCTGTTCGGCGTTCTCGGCCAGCAGTGAGAACTCGGACAGTCCAGCCAGTTCGTCTTCGGAGATCTCGGTCACGATCTCTGACACTAGCGGCGGCGTCTAGAGGACATCGCGACGGCGAATGGCGCCGAAGCACTATGTCGAAGCATTGAGTGTGTGCTGAGGGCTTCCGGTGTGTGTCCAGGGCGGGGATTTCACGGAATTTCAACCCGCGGTGCACACGCGAAGCCCCCAGCGCACACTCGATGGTGCGGGCCGCTGAAGCGCACACCAACGACTGCGGGGTGAGACTGCACCAAGCGACCTCACCCCGCACTCGACGAAAGCGGAGAGCTAGCTCCGGTGGATGAACTCTTCGAGCTGGGCACGCGCGACATCGTCGGGCAGCTGCTGCGGGGGGCTCTTCATCAGGTAGGCCGACGCGGGGACCACTGGTCCGCCGATCCCGCGGTCTTTGGCCATCTTGGCCGCGCGCACCGCGTCGATGATGACGCCCGCCGAGTTCGGCGAGTCCCACACCTCGAGCTTGTATTCCAGGTTCAGCGGCACGTCGCCGAAGGCCCGGCCCTCCAACCGCACGTAGGCCCACTTGCGGTCATCCAACCAACCGACGTGGTCGGACGGCCCGATGTGCACATCTTTGGCGTTGAACTCGCGATGCAGGTTGGAGGTCACCGCCTGAGTCTTGGAGATCTTCTTGGACTCCAGCCGCTCGCGCTCGAGCATGTTGAGGAAGTCCATGTTGCCGCCCACGTTGAGCTGCATGGTGCGGTCCAGCTGCACACCGCGGTCCTCGAAGAGCTTGGCCATCACCCGGTGCGTGATGGTCGCGCCGACCTGGCTCTTGATGTCGTCACCCACGATCGGCACCCCGGCGTCGGCAAACTTCTTGGCCCACACCGGGTCGGAGGCGATGAACACCGGCAGCGCGTTAACGAACGCCACGCCGGCGTCGATGGCGCACTGGGCGTAGAACTTGTCGGCCTCGTCGGAGCCCACCGGCAGGTAGGAGACCAGCACGTCGACCTTCGCGTCCTTCAGCACCTGCACCACGTCGACGGGCTCGACGTCCGACAGCTCGATGGTGTCGGCGTAGTACTTGCCGATGCCGTCCAGGGTGGGGCCGCGCTGCACCACCACATTGGTGGGTGCCACGTCGGCGATCTTGATCGTGTTGTTCTCCGAGGCGAAGATCGCGTCCGACAGGTCGAAGCCGACCTTCTTGGCGTCCACGTCAAACGCCGCTACGAACTTGACGTCGCGAACATGGTAGGGGCCGAACCGCACGTGCATCAGGCCCGGCACCGTCGATGTTTCGTCGGCGTTCTGGTAGTACTCGACGCCCTGGACCAGCGAGGACGCGCAGTTTCCCACGCCGACAATGGCGACTCGTACCTCCGCCGACGCCTGTGTCGCGTTGTGCTCACTCATTAGGGCGTTCTCCTAACCTCATAACCGTCTGTCTGATGTCTTGCTTGATTTTTTGATGTTGTTTCGTGCAGGGTTTTACATCTGCTCGGAGAGGCCGGGCATTGCCCGCTCCGCAGCGATGAGCTCGTTGAGCCACTTGACTTCGCGCTCGCTGGACTCGAGCCCCAGTTGATGAAGCTGACTGGTGTAGCGGTCGAACGAGCTACTGGCCCGCGCCACTGCTTCGCGCAAGCCTTCCCGCCGTTCCTCGACCTGACGGCGGCGACCTTCCAGGATGCGCATCCGCGCCTCTGCCGGAGTCCGGTTGAAGAACGCCAGGTGTACCCCGAAGCCGTCGTCGGTGTAGTTGTGCGGGCCGGTGTCGGCCACCAGCTCACCGAAGCGCCGACGGCCCTCATCGGTTAGCTGATAGACCCGCCGGGCCCGCCGGACCGGCATCCCGGCCGGGGCGGCATTCTCGGCGATCAACCCTTCGGACTGCATGCGCCGCAGCGCCGGGTAAAGCGAACCGTACGAAAACGCCCGGAACGCGCCGAGTAGACCGGTCAGCCGTTTGCGCAACTCGTAACCATGCATAGGTGATTCGATCAGGAGGCCCAGGATGGCGAGCTCCAGCATCGAGTCACCTCCTTTGCATGCCTGGCTACGACGGTTCGACGCCTCGCGTCATCGTATCGTCTCGATATATTTGCCACAACACCAACTACTGTTGGCGTGCTATTAGTCACGACGCATGGGTGCTGAGTTGCGCCGGGGGGCCAAGCCGCTACGTCGGCAGACTCAGTTGTTTGACGGTCCCATCACCTGCGAAGACGATATAACCCCCACCGTAGTCGCTGGAGACATACAGCGACAGCGACAGCGCGTCGGGTGTGGTCGGGTCGGTCGCCGGCTCGATGATCAGGTACATGGTTTTCACATCGGACGGCTTCATGTGAAGGGTCTCGGCAGCGCCACGCATGATGCCCACGGTCGCCGTTATGTCGAATTTGCTGAGGTCCACCGGGACGGGCCCATCGGTGGAGCTCTTGGCGGAGCTGGTCGGGTCGCCCCATCCGCCGCGGTAGGTGTAGGCCAGCACCCGGCGGTCGTCGGAGGAATCCGGACGGTCCAGTGCCGCGTACGTCGGGTAGATCACCAGCCGATACCCCATGGTGTTGCCGAACCGTTTGCGCATTTGCTCCAACAGTCCGGTAAGCCCGCCGAGCGAGTGCAGCTGTGTGGGCGGGGTCAGCACCACGGCGCCAACTCCGTCGGGTTTGGCTCCTGGGTCAGTGGTGAAGTCCAGCGGCGAACCGGTGTTGCCGTAGAGGCCCCATCCGATGCCGACGCCCAGCAGCACCGATACAACGAAGGCGATCGCCAGCAGGCCCCTTCCGCTGAATGTTGGCGACTTCGGGGCCGGCTTGGCGGCGGGCAGTTGCAGCGGGCTGCTGTCGGTTTGTAGGTCGGCCACCAGGGCCTGCAAGTCACCCAGAGTGATTGCCTTAGTGGCCGCGCTGACTCGTTCCAGGTGCTCTTCCATCGAGAGCTCGCCGTCGTTCAAGGCGTTGTCGAGAACCTTGCAGGTGTCTTGCCGGTTGCCGTCTTTGGCGCGGGTCGCCGCGGTCGCCCCACCAGAAAGCGTCGTCCCGAGCCATTTCGCCACGGGATGATCGTAGAAGTCCGGCTCTGGTTCGGCACAGATAGGGACGACCCATTGCCGCGGTTGGGGCCGCAACAGCTTTAGTTGCGTATCGGTGGTCGGGATGGCGACGTACTCTGGTGAGCGTGCGACTGCAGCGACAAGTGGTGGACTACGCGCTCCGGCGGCGCACACTGCTGGCCGAGGTGTACTCCGGCCGCACAGGTGTGTCGGAGGTATGTGACGCCAACCCGTATTTGCTGCGCGCCGCCAAGTTTCACGGGAAACCGAGCCAGGTCATGTGCCCGATCTGCCGCAAGGAGCAGCTCACGCTGGTGTCGTGGGTGTTCGGCGATCATCTAGGTCCGGTATCGGGCTCGGCGCGCACGGCTGAAGAGTTGGTCTTGTTGGCTACGCGCTTCGCGGAGTTTTCGGTCCACGTGGTGGAGGTCTGCCGAACCTGCAGCTGGAATCATTTAGTCAAGTCGTACGTGCTCGGCGCGGCACGCCCGCCCAAGGGCACCGGCGGCACCCGGACCGCGCGCAACGGCGCCCGCACGGCCATTGAATAACGAAGGACGCCACGACGAGTCGTCCAGTGACGCCCATGCGTCGGCGACTGATGATGTGGGGAACCAGGTAAGCAGCGATCGCCCGGATCCTGATCGTCCGAATGCCGATCGTCCGGATGCGCCTCCGGCGCGCAGGCATCGCCGCCAGGTTCCACCCGATGACCGGTTGACCACGATCCTCCCGCCCGTCACCGACGACCGGTCGCCTCGGCGGGCCGACTCCGTCGAGGAAGTCAAAGCCGCGTTGGACGCCCCGCCGTCGAAGCCCCTGCAAAGGGACGCGATCGATGAGGTCAAAGCCGCGCTGGACAGCCGGGCGGCCACGCCTCCGCGGCGCCACCGGCCAAGCCCCGGAGGCGAACCACCGGGCGGACCTCCAACCCCGCCCTGGCGGCGTGGTGGATCCAATGGCCCAGGTGATGGCGGCTTCGGAGGAAGGGCCGACCGGAACTGGACCCAACAGATCAACTGGTTGTGGGTGCGGCGAGCGGCCTATCTCTCCGCTGCGGTGCTGGTTCTGTTGCCGATCGTCACGTTCGCCATGGCGTACTTCATCGTCGACATTCCCAAGCCGGGCGACCTCCGTACCAACCAGGTCTCGACCATCCTGGCCAGCGACGGCTCGGAGATCGCCAAAATCATCCCGCCCGAAGGTAATCGGGTCGACGTCAACCTCAACCAAGTGCCGGTACACGTGCGCCAGGCGGTGATCGCCGCAGAAGACCGCAACTTCTATTCGAACCCCGGCTTTTCATTCAGCGGCTTCGCGCGGGCGGTGGACAACAACCTTTTCGGCGGCGGCGACCTGCAGGGTGGATCGACGATCACCCAGCAATATGTGAAGAACGCGCTGGTCGGGTCCGCCCAACACGGGCTGAGCGGTCTGATGCGCAAGGCCAAGGAATTGGTCATCGCCACCAAGATGTCGGGGGAGTGGTCGAAAGATGAAGTGCTGCAGGCCTATCTGAACATCATCTACTTCGGCCGTGGCGCCTACGGGATCTCGGCCGCTGCCAAAGCTTATTTCAACAAGCCCGTCGAGCAGCTCACTGTCTCCGAAGGGGCGCTGTTGGCGGCGCTGATTCGGCGGCCGTCCACGCTTGACCCGGCTGTCGATCCGAAGGGCGCCGCGGCCCGCTGGAACTGGGTGCTCGATGGCATGGTGGAAACCAAGGCCCTGTCACCGAGTGACCGTGCCGCTCAAGTGTTTCCGTCGACCCTACCGCCCGATCAGGCTCGCGCCGAGAACCAGACGTCGGGGCCCAACGGGTTGATCGAGCGTCAGGTGACCAAAGAACTGATGGAGCTGTTCAACATCGACGAGCAGACCCTCAACACCCAGGGGCTGCAGGTCACCACCACCATCGATCCCAAAGCCCAGCAGGCGGCGGAAAAGGCGGTATCGAAATACCTCGACGGGCAAGACCCCGACATGCGCTCGGCCGTGGTGTCGATCGACCCGCACGATGGCGCGATCCGCGCCTACTACGGCGGTTCCGACGCCAACGGTTTCGACTTCGCTCAGGCTGGGCTGCAGACCGGATCGTCGTTCAAGGTGTTCGCCCTGGTTGCCGCGCTCGAACAAGGAATCGGCTTGGGCTACCAGGTCGACAGTTCCCCACTGACGGTCGACGGCATCAAGATCACGAACGTCGACGGCGAGAGTTGCGGGACATGCAACATCGCTCAGGCGCTCAAGCAATCGTTGAACACCTCCTATTACCGGCTGATGCTCAAACTCAAGGGCGGACCGCAGGCCGTTGCGGACGCCGCGCACCAAGCCGGTATCGCGACCAGCTTCCCCGGTGTCGACCACACGCTGTCCGAGGACGGCAAGGGCGGACCACCCAACAACGGGGTTGTGCTGGGCCAGTACGAAACCCGGGTGTTCGACATGGCGACGGCGTACGCCACGCTGGCCGCCTCCGGTGTCTATCACCGGCCGCATTTCGTACAAAAGGTCGTCAACTCGGAGGGCCAGGTACTTTTCGACGCCGGCAACGCAAACAACAGTGGCGAGCAGCGCATCCCCAAGGCTGTTGCCGACAACGTCACCGCGGCCATGGAGCCGATCGCCGGCTATTCGCGTGGCCACAACCTGGCCGGCGGCAGGCCATCGGCCGCTAAGACCGGCACCACGCAGTTGGGTGATACCACCGCCAACAAGGACGCCTGGATGGTCGGATACACACCGTCGCTGTCGACGGCTGTGTGGGTGGGCACGGCGAAAGACGATGTGCCGCTGGTGACCGCCTCGGGTGGACCGGTTTACGGCTCGGGGCTGCCATCGGACATCTGGAAGGCCACTATGGACGGCGCCCTGAAGGGCACCTCCAACGAGTCCTTCCCCAAGCCGACCGAGATAGGTGGCTACGCAGGTGTGCCGGCACCGCCCCCGCCGCCGGCGCCACCGCCGTCGGTAACCGTCATCCAGCCCACTGTCGAAGTGGCGCCCGGCATCACCATCCCGGTCGGCCCGCCCACGACCATCACTGTTGCGCCGCCAGCACCGGGCGGCACCCAGCCCGGCGCCTCCCCGGGCGGGCCCCCGCCCGGTGCCCCGTTTCCTCCGCAACCGCAACCGCCACCGTGACCGGCGCTGCGCAGCAGAGCGCCACCATTTCACCGCAGCCGCTGGCCGCCGATCTGCGTAGCGCCGACAACCGCGATTTCCCTAGCCGCACCGACTTTCTGGGAGCCGCTCTCGCCGACGTCGTCGGAGGTCCGGTAGGCCGGCACGCGCTGATCGGCCGTACTCGGATGATGACTCCGCTGCGGGTGATGTTTTTGATCGCGCTGGTATTCCTCGCGCTCGGCTGGTCGACGAAAGCGGCCTGCCTGCAGAGCACCGGCACCGGGACGGGTGACCAGCGCGTCGCCAACTGGGAAAACCAACGCGCGTACTACGAGTTGTGCTACTCGGACACGGTGCCGCTTTACGGCGCGGAGTTGTTGAGCCAGGGCAAGTTTCCCTACAAGTCGAGCTGGATCGAGACCGACGCCACCGGCGCCCCGCAGACTCGCTACGACGGCCGGCCCGCGGTGCGATACATGGAGTATCCGGTGCTTACCGGGATGTATCAGTACGTGTCGATGGCAGTGGCTAAGACCTACACCGCGCTGAGCAAGCTTGCCCCGCTTCCGGTGGTCGCCGAGGTGGTGATGTTCTTCAATGTCGCGGCATTCGGGCTGGCGCTGGCCTGGCTGGGGACCGTCTGGGCCACCGCGGGGCTGGCGGGACGCAGGGTATGGGATGCGGTCCTGGTGGCCGCCTCGCCGCTGGTGATCTTTCAGATATTCACCAACTTCGACGCACTGGCAACGGCGTTCGCGATGGCCGGACTGCTGGCATGGGCGCGGCGTAAACCGGTGCTTGCCGGTGTGCTGATCGGATTGGGCGCCGCGGCCAAGCTGTATCCGCTGTTGTTCCTGGGCCCCATGTTGGTCCTGGGAATTCGGACCGGGCGCCTCGGTGCTCTGGGTCGCACCGCGGCGACGGCCGCAGCGACTTGGTTGGTGGTGAATCTGCCTGTGTTGGTGCTGTTTCCGCGAGGCTGGTCCGAGTTCTTCCGGCTCAACGCCCGACGCGGCGATGACATGGACTCGTTGTACAACGTCATAAAGTCGCTTACCGGCTGGCGAGGTTTCGATCCCAAGCTGGGCTTCTGGGAGCCGCCCGCGGTGCTGAACACGGTGGTCGCGGTTCTGTTCGTAGTGTGTTGTGCGGCAATCGCATACGTCGTCCTTACCGCTCCGCAACGGCCGCGGGTGGCGCAGCTGGCGTTCTTGGTGGTGGCGCTTTTTCTGTTGACCAACAAGGTGTGGAGCCCTCAGTTCTCGCTATGGCTGGTGCCGTTGGCGGTCCTGGCTTTGCCGCATCGCCGGATCCTCTTGGTGTGGATGACCATTGATGCGCTGGTGTGGGTGCCGCGGATGTATGACCTCTACGGCAACCCGAATCGCTCACTGCCGGAGCAGTTCTTCACCACGACGGTGTTGCTGCGTGATGTCGCGGTGGTAGCACTGTGCGCGCTGGTGATCCGGCAGATCTACCGACCCGACGAGGATCTGGTGCGGTGGGGCGGGCGTGTGGACGACCCGGTGGGCGGTCCTTTCGACCGCGCCCCCGACGCCCCGCCCGGGTGGTTGCCGGTCTGGTTGAGACCGGCTGGATTTCGCCGTTCGCCCGCGCCTGCACCCGAGACTGATGACGATGCCGGAGCTGAGGTGGCGACCGGCGCCAGGCAAGCATGACCCTCATCGCCATCCCGCTATTCCCACGGTTCACCGCACTCGACGCTGTCGGTCCCTACGAGGTGTTGCAACGTATTCCATCGATCGACGTGGTGTTCGTCGGGCACCGGCGGGGTGAGGTGCGTACTGAGAACGGAATGCTCGGCGTCAGCTGCGACGCCACATTCGATGAGATCGGGGCACCGGATGTGGTCGTGTTTCCCGGCGGTATTGGAACCCGCCAGCTGATCCACGACGACGTCATCCGCGCATGGCTGCAAGCGGTGCACCCGAACACCGAATTCACCACCTCGGTGTGCACCGGTGCGCTGCTGCTGGCCGCCGCGGGCCTGCTGGATGGACTCACCGCCACGACCCACTGGCGGGCCGCGGACCTGCTCAACGAGTTGGGCGCCCGCTATGTGGCTGAGCGAGTCGTCGAGCACGTGCCGCAGCGAATTATCACCGCCGCGGGGGTGTCCAGCGGCATCGACATGGCCTTGCGGTTGGTCGAGCTTCTTGTCGATCAGCAGGCCGCGCGGGCGGCTCAGCTGCTCATCGAATACGACCCGCAACCGCCATTCGACTCTGGTGCCCTCGCCAAGGCGGATCAGGCGACGGTGGCCAGGGCCCACGAGTATCTGGACGCCCGACAGTAAACCGGTTCCTCGGTTGCCCGGATTTTTCCGCGCAGCCCCGCGTCCGGTAGCCTGGTGCGGTTGCCGACGCAGGCGACCCTCCTGCCACGGATCGCCCGTGGCCGCACAGACCAGAGGAGGTGGTGGTTTCCATGCGTCCATACGAAATCATGGTCATTCTTGACCCCACGCTCGACGAGCGTACCGTCGCCCCGTCCTTGGAGACGTTCCTGAACGTCGTCCGCAAGGACGGCGGAACCGTCGAAAAGGTCGATATCTGGGGCAAGCGCCGGCTGGCTTACGAGATCGCCAAACACGCCGAAGGCATCTATGCCGTTATCGACCTGAAGGCCGCACCGGCAACGGTATCCGAGCTCGACCGCCAGCTGAGCCTCAACGAGTCGGTATTGCGCACCAAGGTGATGCGCACTGACAAGCACTAACAGCCGTGGCTGCGCCGCGGGTCAACCGTCGGTGCACTTGCTTAGGCTGTTCAGAGCTCAGCGAAAACTACGCTCATGACATCCATCGTCGGAGACGCGGACCCAGGAGGAAATTGTGGCTGGTGACACCACTATCACCGTTGTCGGAAACCTGACCGCCGACCCTGAACTGCGGTTTACTCCGTCGGGTGCTGCCGTCGCGAATTTCACCGTGGCATCCACGCCTCGGATCTATGACCGCCAAAGCGGGGAATGGAAAGACGGCGAGGCGCTGTTCCTGCGCTGCAATATCTGGCGGGAAGCCGCTGAGAATGTCGCGGAAAGCCTCACCCGTGGCGCCCGGGTGATTGTCACCGGGCGGCTCAAGCAGCGTTCCTTCGAGACCCGCGAAGGCGAGAAGCGCACCGTCGTCGAGGTCGAGGTCGACGAGATCGGGCCCTCGCTGCGGTATGCCACTGCCAAGGTCAACAAAGCCAGCCGCAGCGGCGGTGGTGGCGGTGGAGGCGGCTTCGGCGGTGGATCCCGACAAGCGTCGGCGCCGGCGAGCGGCGGAACCGGTGACGACCCGTGGGGCAGCGCTCCGGCGTCGGGATCATTCGGTGGCGGCGACGACGAACCGCCGTTCTGACCAAACAACTTCACACCAGTAAGAAACGGAAGAAAGACAGACATGGCCAAGTCCACGAAGCGGCGCCCGGCTCCGGAGAAGCCGATCAAGGCGCGCAAATGCATCTTCTGCTCGAAAAAGGGGCAAGCGATCGACTACAAGGACACCACGCTGCTGCGCACTTACATCAGTGAGCGCGGCAAGATCCGGGCGCGTCGTGTCACCGGCAACTGCGTGCAGCACCAGCGCGACATCGCGATCGCGGTGAAGAATGCCCGCGAGGTGGCGCTGCTGCCCTTCACCTCCTCGGCGCGCTAGCCGCCGAACGCCAACCGAAAGTACGAAACGATGAAGCTGATTCTGACGGGTGACGTCGACCACCTCGGTACCGTCGGCGACACTGTCGAGGTCAAGGACGGCTACGGCCGCAACTTCCTGCTCCCGCGCGGCCTGGCGATCGTCGCCTCGCGCGGCGCACAGAAGCAGGCCGACGAGATCCGCCGGGCCCGCGACACCAAGGCGGTGCGCGACCTCGAGCACGCCAACGAACTCAAGACGGCGATCGAGTCGCTGGGCCCGGTCTCGCTGCCGGTGAAAACCGCGGCTGACTCCGGAAAATTGTTCGGCTCGGTGACCGCCGGCGATGTTGCCGCGGCCATCAAGAAGGCCGGCGGACCAAACCTGGATAGGCGAATCGTCCGGCTGCCCAAAACGCACATCAAGGCCGTCGGCACCCATCGAGTGTCGGTGCACCTGCACCCGGAGATCGACGTCGAGGTCGCAGTCGAGGTCGTCGCGGAGAGCTAGGCAGGCAGCATTTGCTCGTTCCCGGCGGCGGCCATGATTCGGCAGCCGCCGGGCTCAGTCGTACTGCGAACCGGAGTGGCGATGGTCGCGGGCGCAAACCCTGGCGAACTACTTCTGCGGTGTATTCGGGCGGGCGCCTTTACCGGCCCGTAACGCTGCGAAAATACGGCCGAAAGCCAACACGCCCGGAGCGGTAACCTGGCACGACACGCCGTAGAGATTCTTGTCCACACCAAATTAGTCGCGTTGTGTGACGCTTATCTGCACTGATGCCATAGCCCCTCGGATTAATCCACAGGTTCTCCACACCCCGCTCAACACAGGTGTCGAAGGATATGCACACACGATGCACAGCTTCATGAACAACGCCCCCTTCAAGTACTAGCCAGCAACGTTTAACGTCGTCCCGGCGCGAGGTGTGCGGGCGCTTGGAGCGGAAGTGTCGGCGCCTTGACTTACGCTCTGAATATCGGCCATCGAAAATACGTTCGGGTGCGGATGTCAAGGGAGGAGGGATCCGTGGCGGTCGTCGATGATCTGGCGCCGGGCATGGATTCGTCGTCGCCCAGTGAGGATTACGGCCGTCAGCCACCGCAGGATCTTGCCGCAGAGCAGTCGGTGCTGGGCGGGATGCTGCTGAGTAAAGACGCCATCGCCGATGTGCTGGAACGGCTGCGCCCTGGCGATTTTTATCGCCCTGCTCACCAGAACGTCTACGACGCCATCTTGGACCTGTATGGGCGTGGGGAGCCGGCGGATGCGGTGACGGTGGCCGCCGAGCTCGACCGCCGGGGGCTGCTGCGCCGGATTGGTGGCGCGCCCTACCTGCACACCCTGATTTCGACGGTGCCGACGGCGGCCAATGCGGGCTACTACGCGGGCATCGTCGCCGAGAAGGCGCTGCTGCGCCGGCTGGTGGAGGCCGGCACGCGGGTGGTGCAGTACGGCTATGCCGGCGCCGAGGGCGCCGATGTGGCCGAAATCGTCGACCGCGCCCAAGCCGAAATCTACGACGTCGCCGATCGCCGGTTGTCCGATGACTTCGTTCCGCTCGAGGATCTGCTGCAGCCCACGATGGACGAGATCGACGCCATCGCCTCCAGCGGAGGCTTATCGCGTGGCGTGCCGACCGGTTTCACCGAACTCGACGAAGTGACTAATGGTCTGCATCCCGGACAGATGATCATCCTGGCGGCGCGCCCTGGTGTGGGTAAGGCGCTTGCGCTCGACACCCCGCTGCCCACGCCGTCCGGCTGGACGACGATGGGCGACGTCGCAGTCGGCGATGCGTTGCTCGGCGCCGACGGGTTGCCGACGCGGGTGGTGGCCGCTACCGACGTCATGCTGGGACGGCCGTGCTACGAGGTGGAGTTCTCTGATGGGACAGTGATCGTCGCCGACGCGGCGCATCAGTGGCTGACCGAGACGCGCGCATCCCGGAAGTCAGCGCAAGCTGCAGCGGTGGGCTACAACCGCTACAAAAATCAGCGCACCTTTGCGGCGGTGCGAACGACGGCCGAGATCGCCGGAAGTCTGCGCTGCGACACTCGAGACCGGCGACTGAACCACAGCGTGGTCAATGCGTGTGCACTTGACCTACCCGATCGCGAGTTCTTGGTCTCCCCGTACACTCTCGGCGCTTGGCTTGGAGATGGCACTAGTGCCGCAGCCCAGATCACCACTGCCGATCCTGAAATCATCATGCGGATAGAAGCGGACGGCTTCGTAGCAGTTCCATCGGGATCCGCTCAGTACCGTTATCAGCTGCGTCTGCCGGCCAACGCCGAGCAGCTTCCTAGCCAGTGCGTGGTATGCGGCAAGGAGTTCGTTCCCAAAATCAGTCAGGTGCGCACCTGTGGACGCTCATGCGGTGGCCGCGCACGGTTTGTCTCTGCACCGGTGCCGAGTCCGACCTGCATTCGCTGCGCGGGACCTTCAACAGGGGGACGGTTGTGTCGGAAGTGCCGCGCCGCTGTGGGGACATTGCAGGCGCGGCTGCGAACACTCGGCGTGCTCGGTAACAAGCACATTCCGACCGAATATTTACGGGGGTCCGAGACGCAGCGGCGCGCCCTGCTCGCCGGCTTACTCGACACCGACGGAACCGTGACGGCGGGCGGCAGCGTCCAATTTTCAGTCACTAACCATCGGCTGGCGTCTGATGTCGCCGAGCTAATCGTCAGCCTTGGCTATCGCTGCCAAACCTCAACCAAGCGCGTCCGCGGCCGTCACGAATCGTCCAGCATCGCTTACATCCTGACATTTTCCACAGATGACGAGGTCTTCGCATTGCAGCGAAAGGCCATCGCTCACAAGGAGCGCCGGGCTATCACCGGCGCCGAGCGTTCTAGATCACGCTTCATTCTGGACGTTCGTCGGGTAGAGACAGTTCCCGTGCGTTGTGTCGAAGTGGACAACGCCAGCCACATGTATCTCGCGGGCAATGCCATGATTCCGACTCATAACTCCACCCTGGGGCTCGACTTCCTGCGGTCGTGTTCGATCAAGCACCGCATGGCCAGCGTCATCTTCTCGCTGGAGATGAGCAAGTCTGAGATCGTGATGCGCCTGCTGTCGGCGGAGGCAAAAATCAAGCTCTCCGATATGCGTTCGGGCCGGATGAACGACGATGACTGGACACGGCTGGCGCGGCGCATGAGCGAAATCAGCGAGGCCCCACTGTATATCGACGACTCGCCCAACCTCACGATGATGGAGATTCGCGCCAAAGCGCGCCGGCTGCGGCAGAAAGCGAAGCTGCGCCTGGTCGTGGTGGACTACATGCAGCTGATGACATCGGGCAAGAAGCACGAATCCCGACAGGTGGAGGTGTCCGAATTCTCCCGCCACCTCAAGCTTTTGGCCAAAGAACTGGAGGTTCCGGTGGTTGCGATCAGCCAGCTCAACCGTGGTCCCGAGCAACGCACCGACAAGAAGCCGATGCTGTCCGATCTTCGCGAATCGGGTTCGCTGGAGCAGGATGCCGACGTCGTTATTCTCCTGCACCGGCCGGATGCATTCGAACGCGACGATCCACGTGGGGGAGAGGCGGATTTTATTCTCGCCAAACACCGTAACGGCCCCACCAAGACGGTCACTGTCGCGCATCAACTGCACTTGTCGCGCTTCGCCAACATGGCGAGGTAACGACGCGGCAATGCAGCAGCAGCGAATGTTGTAAGCCGCCTGATTTTCCTGAGACTGTAGGTTCTTCTCAAACTCGGTGTCATTTTCTCAATTGAAATGTCATCGTCGTGTCATTTTTCGCCGGAAATCTCAAGCCCGTGTCATCTTTTGCGTTGCCCGGCAGGGAACTTGGATGGACCTGGAAGTCGGCTTTGCGACCATCTGGGAGAGTGGGGCGAGGGTACCGGTAAAGCCGCATATTCGTTTCCGTCGTATTCGCTCTCCGCATGGGAAGCAGAGCGCACACCAGGGTGGCGATGATCACGTGCCGCCGGTCCGGCTGCGCTGCGGAGCAGCGGCACGACGTTCAGTAGCGATCGAGCTCAATCAATCGCTCGTCGCTGATCCCGAAGTGATGCGCGATCTCGTGGAGCACGACATGTGTGACCTCGCGGCGTAGACGTTCGGTGTCTCCGGCAGCGAGCTGCGTGATTGGCCCGCGGAAGATGCTGATCTTGTCGGGAAGCACCCCACTGTACGTGCTGCTCCTTCGCGGCAGCGGTACGCCGTGGTACAGGCCGAGCAGCGGCCGCCCGGCGGGAGGCTCGTCCTCGACGACGATCTCGACGTTGCTCATGGCCGCGCGGAGATCGGCCGGCAGTGAGCTCAGCGCGTCGTCAATGGCCTCCTCGAACGGATCATTGGGACCTGACTCCGAACGCGCATCCATCCCCGCAATGGTGCCAGAATCGGTGCCGGGATAGAGACGGCGTCTTCATGGGGGCTTTGCGGCGTCGGTAGCGGCACTTACAGAGTTGGCGGCACTGCGGCCGGGCGACGTGGACCTCACGTCACTGCAACGCGCGACAATCGCCCGCCCGGCGCTATTTGGGCTGAGTTCCCTGCCGGTCACCTCGACAATGATCCAGGTCTCTAGGCCGATTTCGCATGTGCGCTTAGGCGCCGGTCGCAAATCTGATCGGACTGTCAACCGAGAGCTACGGTCGCTAAACCGGTTGGGAGAGCGAATAATACGGAGTTTACCGGTAAAATCGCGTATTCGAGTCCGTCGTATTCCGCGCCGGGGGAGTGGTGAGGGAGGCTCTTGATGCGTCGTGTCGCGCCGTCGTAGTGACTGTTGGCCTGGTTGCAGGCTAAGTTTTTGACGCTTTTCGGATGCCTGACGGCTTGGAGCGGCTCGGCTGACGGGTTTGCCGCAGTCCGCTGGTGAGCACCGCGAGGAAGTGGCCGGTGTCGTGTCCGCCGGCGCGGGCTGCGCCGGCAATGGCCGCCGTCATCGCCAGGACCTCGGCGGGTGTGGTGTCGGTGCGCACCTGCCGAGCGGCCTGAGCACGCTTCAGGAGGGCGCCGCACGTTTGGCGCATGCTTTCGCAGGGGGTGAACAGGGCTGATTGCTGATCGTGCAAGGTGCGGATCACCGAATCGGGAAGTCCTTGATAGGCGGCCGCGTCGGCACCGAAGGCGTGCAGCCACTCGAACAGGGCCGCGGCTGGGTCCTGGGCGTCGAGCAGCTGGCGACCGCGCTCGGTGAGCTGGTTTATGCGGTCGGCGATCAGGTGGGCCAAAAGGTCGTCGCGGGTGGGGAAATGGGAGTACAGGGTTCCGATCGCCACGCCGGCGGCTTTGGCGATTTTTTCCAGCGAGGCGCCCACGCCCTCGGCGGCGAAGGAGTCATCGGCGGCGGCCATCAGGCGCTCGTAGTTGCGGCGGGCGTCGGCGCGCGGCGCGCGGGAACGCGACGTTGTCAATTTGAGGCACCCTCACTATAGTAGTTGAGCATGCCTCAAGTTAACCAGATAGCGCGCCACCAGCTGGGCCCCTTCGGGATATGGCTCGGTGGTCCCGAGCACCAGGCCGACACCGCCGCTGCGGAGCGCGCTGCGCTGCGTCGCCTCGACGCCATAGAAACCTACGGTTCGATCTGGACCGGAGAAACAGTCGGAGGCCGCGACATCTACGCCCACCTGGGAATCTGGCTGGCGGCCACCCAGCGGCTGGCCGCCGGCTGTGGCATCGCCAACGTCTGGGCGCGTGCCGCCGAAGACGCCCAGGCCGCCGGCGCGACCCTGGCCGAGGCCTATCCCGGCCGTTTCGTCAACGGGATTGGCATCGGGCACCGCATGCAGGCCCGTCGATGCTGTGGGCGATACAGACGCCGAGTTCGGCGATGGCATCGCGCATCGCGACCAGATCCACTACACATGGCACCCCGGTGAAGTCCTGCATCAGCACCCGCGCCGGGGTGTAGGCCACCTCCCGGCCATGCTCGGCGGTTGGATCCCAGGCGGCCAGTGCACTGACCTGCTCGGCGGTGACCAGTCGCCCATCCTCATTGCGGAGCAGGTTCTCCAGCAAGACCTTTAGGCTATACGGCAACCGGACAGCGCCGTCGATCCGTGCCAGGCGGTGGATGATGTAGGTCTCGTCGTCGACCGTGAGCTGATCCTGGGTTCCAAAGCTGTTCGATGCCATCGCATTCACCTCACCGGTTGTAAGCGAGTCCTTCACCAACGTAGTCAGACAAGCGGATTGGCGACAGAGGTTTCAATAAGCGACACGACACCCCGCGCTCCGATTAAGCCTGTGCGGCATTCTGACACCGACGGCGCCGACCGCGAACCGTCGACGCCGTCGACGAACGAGGGTGGTGGGTGCCAGCCCCGCATTACGCGTTCCGGGTCAATTCTTCAGCCCGCAACACGTCGGCGAGCGGACGCCGCGGCGTGGCCGGAGGTACCTCGCCCAGCATGGGAGCGACGCCGACCCGGATCAAGACTTGGGGCAGGTCAGTGTGATCCGTTACCGCGGCCAGGAGCTCGCGGCTGACCGACAACTCCGTCAAATGCGTCACCGGACAGGTGGCCAAGCCAGCCATCGTGCATTCCAGCAGGACGGCCGAGAGCGCTTCTCCGCATGCCAACGCATCGGAGAGACGGTCATCGTCGGTGGACAGCATCAGTATCTTCGAGTAATCCTGTCCGATGTTGGTGCGTCTTTCCCTGTTATGGGTGAGTGGGAAGACTCGATTGACACCTACCCGGTCACTCTCGGCGGCCGAAACCAGCGCGCTGTACGGAATTCCCTCTGATGCTTCGAACGGTGCTGTCCACCAATCGAGTTCGGAATGATACGCGGAGTCATATAGGCGCAGCGATTCGGTGAGCTGGGCCGCCTCGGCAAGGCGTGGACGCATCTCGTCAGGCAATACGTCCAGACGCACCGCATCGGCGCCCACTCGGCTGCGCAGCACGCCCTCAATCGAGTCCCACGTTATCGGCGCGGTGAACGGCGCCATGAAAGCAAGCCGGTCGGTTCGGCGCTTGAGGATCGCGTCGGCGCGGCGGCGCTGGTCATCAGTGACGCAGTCCAGGCGGGTGAACTCCACCGTGGCCAGGTGGCCGGGATTGCTCGGTGTGGGAAATCGGTCGACAATGGCCATCCATCCCGCGGCGGCCATCGCCACCCGAAGGTGATCGAGCACCGCGCCGCAGCTGATGTGGGCCTGCCGCGTCGATCGATCCGTGTGCAGGACACGGCTGGGATCCAAGAACAGATCCAGCCGGCAGCCATCGGTCACCCATAGCCACGGTTGACTGTTGTACAGCGACGGGGCCCGGCACGCCAACCGCACCGCATCCTCGATGACCTGGGTTTCAACCGCATCCTCGATGACGTTGGTTGCCGCCATGGTGTCCAACATGACCCACCTCCAATTTTCGGTTTTCCCAAGCCTTTTGCGAACTACGTCCTGCCCTTGCCATCACACGTTCCTTCCCGCGGTGGGTGACGACTAGGCCTCGTTCAGGGATGCTATTATTAATGAATAGTATCCTTTAAATAGGCGGAGGGCAAGGGGACGAGAGGACGCCTGGAGTGGCTGACCACAACGACCGCAGGGCCCGACGAGCGCACCGCGGGCCAGGAAACCGGCAACGCCAACGGATCCTGGAGTTGGTGCGTGAGCACGACGGAGCCGTCGACGCAACCGAGCTTGCCGAACAGTTGCGACTGCACGTGACCACGGTGCGATTTCACCTCGACGCGCTGTGTAACCAAGGAGCCATCGAGCGCACCCGCATGACACGCGCCGGCGTGGGCCGTCCCCGCACCGGCTACATGGCCGTACGCGACCGGCTGGACTATCGAAACCTTGCCGAAATATTGGCCTTGGAACTGGGCGACACCGCCGATCAGCGGCGTCGACGCGCCGAGGCTGCCGGGCGGCGTTGGGCTGAGCGCATCCAGGTCGGGTCAGCGAGCGACGTTGATGCGGGACTGGATGTTTCGGACAGAACTACGCCGAGTGAGACCCTCGAGGATCGAGCGGCGATGGTCGCGTCGGTTTTCGCGCGGATGGGGTTCGGCCCTGAGCTGACCCCGGCTGCGACGTCGACCGCCGGCACCCAGCAGACCATTCGTCTGCACGCCTGCCCGGTCCGGGACCTGGCCCGTGCCCACCCGGAGGTGGGGTGCGCCTTGCACCGGGGACTCCTGCAGGGCCTGCTCACCAACGCGACAGCGACCGAAGGCCGGGCGAAAAAGCCAGCACGGTCAGCGCTGCATGCCGAGCTGGAGCCGTTTGTCGAACCCGACCTGTGTCTTGCCAGGGTGATCGCGAATGACTGAGCTGCAGGCGTCACCTGACCATGCGAGCACGGACCTGACCACCCGCGCCGATGTGGAGGCACTGCTGCGCCGGTTTTACGGCCGGGTGTTCGTCGACGAAGTGCTCGCCGAGCCCTTCGCCGAGTTGCGGATCAAGGGTTTGGATGCGCACATTCCGGTGATGTGCGACTTCTGGGAAACCGTGCTGTTTCGCGCCGGACTCTACCGGGGCAGCGCACTGCACGCCCACCGACATGTTCATCAGCGGACTCCGCTGAGCGCCCGTCACTTCGTCCGCTGGCTGGCCACGTGGAACAACACCGTCGACGAGATGCACCGCGGACCGGTCGCCGAACATGCGAAGCTCCAAGCCGCCCGGATCGCCTGGGCCATGCACCGCCGGCTAACCGGGACCGGCACGCCAGAACTCGACATGCTGGTCGCACGCTGAACTGGGATCGGATGAAAACTTTGAATCGCTGATCGATGCACGATGCACGTTTTGTGGACGGTTGGGAACGTGATCGTGGGGGTTTGGAATGCGCACACGTCCGCGAACTGCGGAAACTCTCGACGACAGCGAACTTCTCCAACCTACCGATTCGGGCCGAGCGCGAGAAATGTGAGGCGAATGGCGGACCTCTCTCGTCGTTTTTGGTACCGTGTTCATCAGTTGTGAAGTGCCGCATAGGGTTTGGCCCAACGCCAACTCTGGTCGATGCCGCTTGTCCCCGGACGGACGCCTCATGTGCGGTGAAATAGATCTGGAAGCCTCCGGCGTCAAGAGAAGCGCCGCCTCGGGTTCGTGAAGCGCGACACGGCATTCGAACACATCGTGGTAGAAGTTCACCGAACGGTCCAGGTCGCGCACTCGCGTCAATTTCCTCACCCATCTGCGCCCCCATTGTTTATCCGGGTCCGTTACCCGCGCCGACCAGCGCAGGTCATCGTGACGCACGCGGCCCGAACAAGACGCGCCAGAGGGTTCCTAGAGTAAGGGGCGCTGAAGACGCCCGGCGAGACAAGGTGAACTCGTCTCGCGGTGGCGCCCGGTGCACCCCCAGCAGCTGGGCATCGTCGACTGCCTATGTCGCCGGCGACGCCGCTCGACTCAGCATCTCGGCGATCACGGTGGCCTCGCTGATGTCGACGGCTTTGCTTGCCGTGAGCAGGGTGAGGTTTCGGTCCTTCGCCAGCGTCCGCAGATGTGCCAGCGCCTCGGCCCGTTCGGGTTGGGTCAGCTCGTCGCGGTAGCGCCGGGTGAACCCCGTGAACCGTTCCGGGTCGTGGTGATACCACTTGCGCAGTTCGGTGGAGGGGGCGATCGTCTTACACCACTCGTCCAGCTTCGCTTTCTCCTTGGTCATACCGCGCGGCCAGATCCGGTCCACCAGCACGCGGTTCCCGTCCCCGCGGGCCGGGTCGTCGTAGACGCGGCGCACCTGCACCTTGTGTGTGCTCATTTGCTGCCTCCTGTCGGTGGGCCGCGCCGACGGCTCCCCGGGCCGGTCAGGTGGACGGCTCCCGTGTTGGTGCGATCGCACCTTCTCGATCTTCTTCAACTGTCCCCTGGATCGGGCGCGCTGACCAGTTCGTGTTGACACGGCTGCCGTTTCTGCGCACTACCCGGTCAGCCGACCTTCCTCGACGAGGAGGTGTGGGTCGGCTACCGAGGGCAGTTGACGTGCGGTCCGTCAAGCGATTAGGGCAGGCCGACAGTGGGCTGGCAGATCGGCGTAGGTTCATGGTGTTGAGACTTCAGCCAGCCCGCGATGAGGTCGGCTGTCGGCCGCCGGTCTTATCCAGCTCCGCCTGTACACACCTGTGAACGCCGCTCGCCAGGAGTTCCCATGACATCTCAGGACCATGTCACCCTCAGCAAACTCACCGGCACCGGCATGACGGTCAAGAATGCCACTGACGACATGCGCGGACGGAAGGTAACGGACAGGGACGGAATGGACGTCGGCAAGGTGCACGACGTGTTCGTCGATGACCGCGAACGCAAGGCCCGCTTCCTGCTCGTCGAACACGGCGGTTTCCTCGGTATCGACGAAAAGAAGTCTTTCATTCCAGTCGACGTGATCCGCCGGACCACCAGTGATGACGTCTACATCAACGACACTCGTGACCACGTCGCCGAGGCGCCCGGCTATGACCCTTACCTGGTCAACGACCGCAGCTACCAGAGCAGCATCTATGTCCACTACGGCTGCGCACCCTACTGGTCAGCCAGCTACACCTATCCGGGCTTCAATCTGTAACGCGAGGTCCGATGGGCTGGCGGGTTGGGTGGTAACGACCCGTTAGACGCTCGCGGCGCACCGTGCGGCTCGCCGCTGGGGAGGAGAGAAGACAAGGTGAGAGATGACCGCTGACAACCGGAGTGGGGTGGTGGACCTACTGGTGATCTGCGGAATCACCCGGGATCTTGGCGCGCAAGCGGTTGACGCGGATGCAAGCGGTTGGCCTCACGGTAGCTTGGCCACGGTAAGCAAGATCGCCGAGTCTTCCAGCGCCTGCAGGCCGTGACGGGCGTCGGGCACCTTCAACAGATCACCGGACCGGCCCTCCCAGGCCTGGCCCTCGGATGTCAAGCGGACCCGACCGCGCAGCACGTGCACCGTGGCCTCTCCGGGGTTGTTGTGCTCGCCCAACTCGGTGCCTTTGATCATGCCGACGACGGTCTGGCGCAGCACCCGTTCATGACCGCCGACGACGGTGTCGGCGGCAGGCCGCCCACCGTGGGCGGCAGCCAGTTCGAGTTGCTGAGTGGCCAGCGCGTCCAGAGAGATCCGTTGCATGACTCTCAGTATGAGCGATTGTCCGATCGCGCGAACCGGGCGATCGTCAACGGCAGGGATCTGTCAACATGTCTGGCTTCGCGACGCCGGTCCCGATGCGTGGATGGATCGCGTGACAGTGTTACCTGAACGGCGTAGCGTCAAAATCGCTGAGCAGCAGCCGTTCCGACACTAGGGCGCCGCCACCAGGTCGCACGTTCGTTAGCGAAACCGCATCGCCGGAAACTCACATTCGGCGAATCCTGGTCCGCGCCTCATCTTGCGCCGCTCGCCCGCGACGTTGCTCGCGTCGTGTGGCTCAGCGCTTGGACAATACGGAGCCCTGATGACTGAACGCAGCACCGTGAACCACGGCGGCGACGGCGAAGGCCTCCCACATGCGGGGCGCGAACCGACCGACCCGCCGGTCGAGCTGCCTGCCGCGCCGGACGCCAGCATCACCCCAGAGGTGGTAGCCAGCTTTCGTTCGCAACTGACCGTCGGCGAGGACGTGGTGGACCCGAGCACGTGGGCCGGTTCGGTGCCGGTCGCGCACGGCATCGCGCCCCGCGTCCGGGTGGGAGATAGCAGGTGGTTCAACCTGCTGTGGTTGCTGCCGATCGGATTCGTGGTCCTGATCATCGCGGTCGCCGTCGGCAAGGGTCTGCGTGACATGACCTCAGTGCAGCACTTCATCGCCAGCTACCCGGGCACCGTCGTGTCAGCCGACGCCGTACGCCATCCGGGGCTGCCGGTCTGGGTGGGGGTGCAGCACTTCTTCAACCTGTTCCTGCTGATCTTCATCATCCGCTCCGGACTGCAGATCCTCAGCGATCACCCGCGGCTGTACTGGACCCGGCACAGCACCCCGGGCCGCGACTGGTTCCGCATCCAGAAACCGGTTCCCGCCGACCCGCTGTGGACGGCGAAGAAGGACTCCATCAGCCTGCCCGGCCAGGTCGGGTTGCCCGGCATCCGGCATTCGATCGGGCTGGCCCGCTGGTGGCATTTGGGCGTGGACACCCTGTGGCTGCTCAACGGCGCGGTGTTCTACGTGCTGCTGTTCACCACCGGGCAGTGGCGGCACGTGGTGCCCACCAGCTGGTCGGTGATCCCCAACGCGGTGTCGGTGCTGATCCAGTATCTGTCGCTGCAGTGGCCGGTCGAGAGCGGCTGGGTGGCCTACAACAGCCTGCAGCTGATCGCCTACTTCATCACCATCTTCATTGCCGCCCCGCTGGCGTTTGTGACCGGACTGGGCATGTCCCCGGCGCTGTCGACCCGGTTCAAGCCGATCAGCAGACGGTTCAGCATCCAGCTGGCCCGCTCGCTGCACTTCCTGGTGTTGGTGTGGTTCCTGTTCTTCATCACCATCCACGTCGCGCTGGTGTTCACCACCGGTCTGCTGCGTAACCTCAACCACATCTACGCCGGTCGCGATGCGACGGACTGGGTCGGTTTCGCGGTCTTCGCCGCCTCGATGGTGGTGGTCGTGGTGGGCTGGGTGGCGGCCACCCCATTCACGTTGCGCCACCCGCGGGTGGTGCAGCGGGTCGGCTTCGCGCTGATCGGGCCGGTGCAACGGCTCTTCGAACAGCTCGACGCGACCCCGGGCGAGTACGGCGAGAAAGACATCTCGCCCTACTTCTGGCACAACGGCGAGTACCCCGACTCGCCGGAGTACACCGCGCTGTTCGACGGGCACTTCGCCGACTACCGGCTGCGGATCAACGGCCTCGTCGAGCACCCGGTCGAGCTCACCCTGGCCCAGCTGCGGGCGCTGCCTCACCATGAGCAGATCACCCAGCACTTCTGCATCCAGGGCTGGTCGGGCGTCGCGAAGTGGGGCGGGGTGTCGATGCAGACCATCCTCGATCTTGTGCACCCGGCGCCCGAGGCGAGGTGGGTGGTGTTCTACTCGTTGGGTGACGGCCCCGACGCGGGTATCTACTACGACGCGCATCCCATCGAGCAGATGAGCAACCACCTCAGCATGCTCGCCTACAACATGAACGACGAACCGCTCTCCTTCGGCCACGGCGCGCCGCTGCGGCTGCGCAACGAGATCCAGCTCGGATTCAAACAGGTGAAGTGGATCAAGGGCATCGAGTTCGTCGCGCACTTCTCCGAGGTCGGCGGCGGCTACGGCGGCTACAACCAAGACCACGAGTTCTTCGGCTACCGGCAAACGATCTAGACACGGCCAGCAACAGTTTTGAGGGACAGGACCGAATATGACTACCGGACAGCAAACATTCGTGATCGTGGGCGCGGGGCTGGCCGGTGCCGGAGCCGCCGAGGCACTACGCACGGACGGTTTCACCGGCCGGGTCGTGCTGCTCGGCGAGGAAACCGAACGGCCCTACAACCGGCCCCCGCTGTCCAAGGGCTACCTGCAAGGCAAGTCGGAGAAGGACAAGATCTACGTACACCCCAAGGCTTGGTACGCCGAGCATGACGTCGAGCTGCGGGTCGACACCCGGGTGACCGGCCTCGACCTCGCCGCCCACCGCCTCAGCGTGACCGGCGGTGAGCGGATCGGCTACGACAAGCTGCTGCTGGCGACCGGGTCGGACGTGCGCCGCCTGAGCGTGCCCGGCGCCGAGTTCGACGGCGTGTACTACCTGCGCAGCCTCGCCGACTGCGAAGCCATCAAGGCCGCGTTCACCACCGCCGGGCGGGTGGCGATCATCGGGGGTGGCTGGATCGGGCTGGAAACCGCCGCCGCAGCGCGCGCCGCCGACTGTGAGGTCACCGTGATCGAGATGGGTGAGCTGCTGCTGCTCAAGGTGCTAGGCCGCGAGGTGGCCGAGATCTATGCCGCCCTGCACCGCGCACACGGCGTCACCCTGCGGCTGGGCGCCGGCGTCGAAGAAATCACCGGGACGAACCGCCGCGCCACCGGGGTGCGTCTGGCCGACGGCAGCGTGATCGACGCCGACGCCATCGTGGTCGGCGTGGGCATCACCCCCAACGCCGCGTTGGCCGAGGCGGCCGGACTGCACGTCGACAACGGCGTCGTCGTCGACGAACACCTGGCCACCTCCGACCCCGACGTCGTCGCCGCCGGGGACGTCGCCAACGCCTACTACCCCCACCTGCACACCCACCTGCGTCTCGAGCACTGGTCGGCCGCGCTCAACCAGCCAGCGGTGGCCGCGGCCACCATGCTCGGGCGCGACGCGGCCTATGACCACGTGCCCTACTTCTTCTCCGACCAGTACGAGATGGGCATGGAGTACTCCGGCTACGTCGCGAGGGGCAACTACGATGAGGTGGCCTTCCGCGGCGACGTGGCCAAGGGCGAGTACGTCGCCTTC
Organism: uncultured Actinomycetota bacterium; assembly: GCA_963784665.1. Lineage (GTDB taxonomy): Bacteria > Actinomycetota > Actinomycetes > Mycobacteriales > Mycobacteriaceae > Mycobacterium. Next base: position 217,114 of record CAWASA010000002.1, on the reverse strand, counting down.
TGGTTGCATGACGGTCGGGTGCTGGCCGGCATGAACGTCAACGTGTGGGACCTCACCGACACGATCACCGCCCTGGTCCGCTCTGGCCGGCCGGTCGACCGGGCGAAGCTCGTCGACCCCGACGTGCCGCTGGACCAGGTCGCCGGCGTACCTGTGTCGGGAGCGCGATGATGACGGCGCCGATGACCGCCCAACGGCTCGACCTCGCCGCCCGCCTGGCCACCCAACTGCGGGTGGACTCGATCCGCTGCAGCACCCAGGCCGGCTCCGGGCACCCGAGCTCCTCATTGTCGGCTGCCGACCGAGAGGCTATCGGCGGAACAGCTTGTTGCCCAGCCAGACCGCGGGGTCGTACCTGCGGCCGGCAACGCGTTCCTTCGTCGGGATGATGGCGTTGTCGGTGATCTTGATGTTTTCCGGGCAGACCTCGGTGCAGCATTTGGTGATGTTGCACAATCCCAGGCCCTCATGGTCCTGGGCGAGGTCTAGACGGTCAGCGGTATCGAGTGGGTGCATCTCGAGTTCGGCGATGCGGATGAAGAACCGCGGGCCGGCATAGACCTTCTTGTTGTCCTCGTGGTCGCGGATCACGTGGCAGACGTTTTGGCACAGGAAGCACTCGATGCACTTGCGGAACTCCTGCGAGCGCTGTACGTCGACCTGCGCCATCCGGTACTCACCGGGCTGCAATCCCTTGGGCGGCGCGAAAGACGGTATCTCCCGGGCCTTCTCGTAGTTGAACGAGAGGTCGGTAACCAGATCACGAATCACCGGGAATGTTCGCATCGGCGTCACGGTCACGACCTCGTCCTCGGCGAATGTCGACATCCGGGTCATACACATCAACTTCGGGTGGCCGTTGATTTCTGCCGAGCACGATCCGCACTTGCCCGCTTTACAATTCCAGCGCACCGCGAGGTCGGGCGTTTGGGTCTGTTGCAGACGGTGGACGCGATGAGGAACGCGACGTAGAAGAAGTACCGGTGGCTGTTCTGGATGATCAGCGGAAGCCGGGTTTCTCCGGTGTAGCGGGCGCGCGGCTCGGGGATTGCGCAGCTGGTGGGGGACTGCCACACCGACCGGTAGTAGGCCTTGCGGTAGTAGTAGCAGGTGATCCGGAAGGCCAGCAGGAACGGCAACACCAGCATCCCCAACGGGATCCACGCCGGGAACTGTCCCAGCCAGACACCGAGGTGGCTGGCGCCGGGCGCGCAGGACGCGCTGATGCACGGCGAGTAGAACGGGGTCAGGTAATGGTAATCCTTGACCCAATAGGAGCTGCCCCAGAACGCACGGACGGTTGCGTAGACGATGAACGCGGCCAGGCCGATGTTGACTATCAGCGGTGGGAACCACCACGCATCGGTGCGCAGTGTGCGTTGCCGTATTTCGGCGCGGGTTGGCGAAAAGACGCCTGTGCGTTGCGTTGTCGGCTTGCTCATCTAATCACTGCGTATCAATCTGTCTTCTTTGTATCGTCGACCGGATCGTCCTCGGGGTTGCCTCGTCGTCGACTTCACGCCAGAATTCCGCATCGGTATCCAGATCAACGAACTCCTCACCGGCGGGCCGGCCCAGTGGCTTGTCGGATACCTCGAGTTCGCTGGTTTCGCTGGTTTCGCTGTCGAGCCGGTCGAGGTCATTTTGGCTCCGCTCGGCGTCGTTCACAATCCTCCGATCGTTAGCCATAAGACACCGTGCCTGATCTGTCGCGGACGCTGCGCTAAAGCTTCGCTGTCCAGCCGCTATCCGGTCGGGGTCTTCTCGCGGGCATTGACGGCTTCGCGCCCGATGTATAGCTCGTTGCGCATCCGTTCGACCATGTGCGGGTAGTGCAGCTCGAAGGCGGGCCGCTCGGAGCGGATGCGGGGCAACTCGGTGAAGTTGTGCCGCGGTGGGGGGCAACTGGTGGCCCACTCCAGCGAGTTGCCATGTCCCCACGGGTCATCGACGGTCACCGGTTCGCCATAGCGCCAACTCTTGAACACGTTCCAGACGAACGGCAGCATCGACGCGGCCAGGATTACCGCCCCGATGGTGGAGACGATGTTCAGCGGCTGAAAGCCGTCGGTGGGCAGGTAGTCGGCGTAGCGGCGGGGCATGCCCATATTGCCCAGCCAATGCTGCACCAAAAAGGTGGTGTGAAAGCCGATCAGGGTCAGCCAGAAGTGGAGCTTGCCCAGCCGCTCGTCGAGCAGCCGGCCCGTCATCTTCGGGAACCAGAAGTAGATGCCGGCGAAGGTGGCGAACACGATCGTGCCGAACAGCACGTAGTGAAAATGCGCGACCAGGAAGTAGGTGTCGGTGACGTGGAAGTCGATCGGTGGGCTGGCCAGCAGCACCCCAGACAGCCCGCCCAGCAGGAACGTCATCATAAAGCCCACCGCAAACAACATCGGGGTTTGAAATGTCAGCTGCCCTTTCCAGATGGTGCCGATCCAATTGACGAACTTGATCCCGGTAGGTACCGCGATGAGATAGCTCATGAACGAGAAGAACGGCAGCAGCACCGCTCCGGTGGCGAACATGTGGTGCGCCCACACCGCGGTCGACAGCGCGGCGATCGACAACGTTGCATAGACCATTGTCGTGTAGCCAAAGATCGGTTTGCGGGCGAACACGGGGATGACTTCGGTGATGATGCCGAAGAACGGCAGCGCCACGATGTAGACCTCGGGGTGGCCGAAAAACCAGAACAGGTGCTGCCACAGGATCACCCCGCCATTGGCCGGGTCGTAGACGTGGGCACCCAGGTGCCGGTCGGCGGCCAGCCCGAACAGCGCCGCAGTCAACACCGGGAAGGCGATCAGCACCATGATGCTGGTAATCAAGATGTTCCAGGTGAAGATCGGCATCCGGAACATCGTCATCCCCGGTGCGCGCAGGCACACCACCGTGGTGATCATGTTGACCCCGCCCAGGATGGTGCCTAGACCGCCGACCGCCAAACCCAGGATCCACAGGTCGCCGCCCGCGCCCGGGCTGTGGACAGCGTTGGACAGCGGCGTGTAGGCGGTCCAACCGAAGTCGGCAGCCCCACCGGGAGTGATGAACCCCGAGATCGCGATCAGCGCGCCGAATACGAAAAGCCAAAATGACAGGGCGTTGAGCCGGGGGAACGCCACGTCGGGTGCGCCGATCTGCAGCGGCAGCACCAGGTTCGCGAACCCAAACACGATCGGGGTGGCATAAAACAGCAGCATGATCGTGCCGTGCATGGTGAACAGCTGGTTGTACTGCTCGTTCGAGAAGAACTGCAACCCGGGCGCGGCGAGTTCGGCGCGCATCAGCAACGCCAGCAAGCCGCCAATGAAGAAGAACGCGAAGCAGGCGACCATGTACATGACACCGATCAGCTTGTGATCGGTCGTTGTTATCAGCTTGTAGAGCAGGTTGCCCTGCAGCCCCAGCCGCGCAGGAAAGGGGCGACGCGCCACCAATTCTCGCGGGGCCGCTTCGATGGCCATCAAGTCCTCCCATACTCGGTGCCGTTGCTAAGCTCCCGCTCGATTCGCACGTCAGCTTCGACGTTGCTGGCCGTCAGCCGGCGTCGCCGGTGGGTTTGTGAGCGACGATCGCAACGGCGATCAACCGTTCGCGGTGTTTGCCGAAGGTGCGTCGCATCTCAGCCACTCGGCGGCGGGCGTCATGGTGGATCAACAGGTTTTTGGCGAACCGCAACGCCCCCAGGAGGCCTTCGTCGGAGATCAGGCGTCGCGGTTGTAACAGCGCCATCGGCGCGGTCGCGACGTGGTCGACGACCAGACCGTGGTCTGCCAGCAGTCGTGTCCACTCGGTAACCGTCAGGGGACGGGCATTGATTTTGATCGCTCGGGAAAGTGACTGCCGGACATCGGTTTTGACTTGATCGGAGATGGTGTCTGGCGTCAACGCGAGTTCGTGGATGGCGTAGCGTCCGCCCGGCCGCAGCACCCGCGATGCCTCGGCCACGATCGCGTGCTTGGCCGGATCGCTTTGCATTGTCAGCATCGCCTCACCGATGACGACGTCTTTGCTGGCATCAGGTAGTCCAGTCTTAGCCGCGCGGGCGACCCGGACCTCCCCATGGCCGGTCATGACGTTGCGGACTGACCGAGCGGCGTCGGGGTCTTGTTCGGCACCAACGTATGACTGGGGACGGCGGGCGAGGATCTCGGTCGCGGTGCGGCCGAGACCTGGGGCTAGCTCAAGCACGTCGGCGCCGGTCACATCGGCGTCGGAGAGCAGCGTGCGGGTCAGCTCGATACCGCCGGGGCGCAACACCCGCTTGCCCAGCCGCGCCAGCAGCCAGTGCCCTTGGAGGGCGTCATCGCTGCGGCTCGCCCACGGCAACTTCTCCGCTCGATTGGTTCGCATGACGCTGCTCATCAGCCAACGTGCCGCACGGTGGGGGTCAGGGGCAGGATTTCCCGCTTTTGGTGCACGGTCAGGTAGCGCAGTCCGTTCGGACCGGCGGCGAACTGTCGCCGCGACCGTCGTGGTAGCCACACGAAGGCACCGGGGGCCAGGTCAATGGTGTCCTGCTCGGTGGTCAGCTGGCCGCTGCCGGACAGCACGTGGATCAACACGTCGACGTCGGCCCCGGTGTGCGTGTCGATTCCGCCGTTGGGTGCCAGCGCGATGACATTGGAGTCCAGATCCCGCTCGCGGACCTCCAGCTTCCACTCCACCCCGGGCACACCCGGCTCTACGTCGGCGGCCCCGATATCGGCGGTGTTCGTCAGGATCCGCGGCAGCGGGGTGGTGGTGAGTTTGCTGATCCGGATCCGCCAGACCGTCGGGCCTTTTTCGACGTAGTCCCAGCCGTAGCTGCCGGCGTGATCGGCCTCGAATTCCTCATGGAGGTGCTGGGGGTCATGGTTGTTGACCAGCACGAACGATCCCCCGACCGGCAGGTCGGCATAGGTGGCGAAGATCGTTGGGTGCTTGTCGGGTTTGCGCAGCTGTCGCACATCGAGTTCGTTGTCTGCCATAGGGTTTCACGCCTCCCAAGAGTTGTTACAAATGCACTTGTGTAAACCCTATCGCATCAGTGCGCGATAGGGAAGCCTTCCCTACGTCCTACTGGCACCGGTTGTTCCACACGCATTAGATGGTTTGGTGGCGCCCGAAGAATTCGTGGTCTTCGTTGTAACCGCCGTAACCGCTGCCGAGCTCGGAGTAGTGCGCGACGAACTCAATACCCTTGAGCCACTTCACATGCCGGAAGCCGTGTTGTAATTCATTGCGCAGCCGCAGCGGCGCCCCATGGCCGTAGCTCACCGGTTCACCGTTCATGTCGTAGGCCAGCATGGTCAGATGGTTGCTCATCTGCTCGATCGGGTGCGCGACGTAGTAGATCCCGCCGTCGGCGCCGGGACCCAGCGAGTAGAACACCACCCATTTCGCCTCGGGCAACGGTTTGACGATGTCCATGATCGTCTGCATCGACACACCACCCCATTTGGCGACACCCGACCAGCCCTGGATGCAGAAATGTTGGGTGATCTGTTCGTGGTAGGGGAGGTCATGCAAGTCGGCCAGCGAGAACTCGGTCGGGTGCTCGACGAGACCGTAGACCCGTAGCCGCCAATCCACAAAGTTGTTCTTCTCCAACTCCTTGTACTCAACGGTTTCCGGGTAGGTGCCGTTGTGCCAGAAGTACGGCGAGATGTCCTTTTCGGTGAATGCGCCCGGTTTCGGGTTGGTGTACTCGAAAAGCCGCTGCAGCGGCCCGACGAGTGCGTAGCCGACCCGCTGCACCACCCGCGGGTGGCGATACGTGAGCGGGGTGGCGGCCACCCAGCCGACGGCCACTACCGCCATGGCCGCGGTGAAGATCGCAAACCCAACCCAGCCGTTGTCGTCGCGGGCGGCGAACATGTGGTTGAGGTTGCGCAACGCCTCGGTAGCGAAGACCAGCGTGACGTGGACAACGATGAAGAACAGGAAATACACCAGCACCAGGAAGTGCAGCGAGCGTGCGGCCTGGATGCTCAACCGCTTACTGATCACGGTGAGACGCATCGACAGTGCCGGCGACATCCCCAGCCCGGTGATGACCGCAAGCGGTGCAGCGATGAAGACGGTGGTGAAGTACGCCAGCAGCTGCAGCGCGTTGTAGGCCACCCAGGTGTTGTCGGTCGGCCAGTTCAGCGACAGGTACTGGATCGCCACCGACGCCGCATTGGGAAAGACGTCCCAGCTGGTCGGCACGATGTGACGCCATTGCCCGGAAGCGAACAACAGCACGTAGAAGACCGCGCCGTTGAGCAGCCACAAGACGTCGACGCCGAGGTGCCACCACCGAGCCAGTCCAATGGAATGGCGAATTCCGGGTAACCCCAACTGACCGGGCAGCGCCACCGAATCGTCCTTGGCCGTCCACAGCGGGTCATCTGGCACTGGCTTGGCCACCCGAAGCCACTCGTCCTTGCCGGGCGTGGCGTTGCGACTGAAGTAGAGCCGCGGATGATCGCAGAGGATCTGAATCCCGGAGCGGATGATGAACATCATCAAGAAAAGGTTGAAAAAGTGCGTCCAGCCCACCCAGGCGGGGATGCCCGGGCTGACCCCGGAAGGCACATGGGTACCGGGATAACGCTGGATGAACGCCTGCACCGCCGGCATGTTGTGCAGGCCTTTGCCCACCGCCACCGCCGCGACCAGCAGGGCGAACCCAACGGGAATCAGCCACAGCAGGTTGAACCACTTGTCACGTCCGACTCGCAGTCGCGGCGCGATCGCACGCTTGTCTTCCAGCCCGCCGGCCCAGGTCTCCGGGTTAACGATGTTCTCAGCAATTTGCAGCTCTGCGCGATAGTCCGCGGCCTGATGCCCGTTGCGAGCGTCGTTGCTGGGCTGGAGCTTTCCGCCGTCGTGCGCGGCGGTAGCCAGGGCGGTTCCCGACGAATCGACGTGCCCGTCAGCGCCACTACTTTCACCCTGGGATTGTGGGGAGTCGAGTTCATTGTCGGGCATCGGATCTCGCATCTTCTCTAGTTTTCACAAACGGCCTTGTGTAAACTCTACGTCATGACGTACGTGATCGGGAAGCCGTGTGTTGACGTGATGGACCGGGCCTGCGTGGAGGAGTGCCCGGTGGACTGCATCTACGAGGGCGGCCGGGCACTCTACATCCATCCCGACGAATGCGTGGACTGCGGAGCGTGCGAGCCGGTCTGCCCCGTCGAGGCCATCTACTACGAAGACGACCTGCCCCAAGAGTTGCAGCCCTATCAAGAGGACAACGCAGCATTCTTTTTCGAAACCCTGCCCGGCCGCGACGAGCCCCTGGGATCACCGGGCGGGGCCGCCAAGATGGGCCCGCTCGGCGTCGACACGCCACTAGTGGCCAGCCTGCCCAAGCAAGATTCTCAGCGAGCGTGAGCACTATCGTCACGTCATCCGAGGAACCCTCCAGTCGCCGTCGTGACGTGCTGCGGGTATTGAAGGCGGCGCCCGGCCCGATGAGCATCACCGCCCTCGCCGACGAGCTGGGCGTGCATCCCAACACCGTCCGCTTCCATCTGGACACATTGGTCAGCGACGGCCAGGTGGAGCGTGTCGAGCCGGACCACAAACGGCCGGGGCGCCCGCCGCTGATGTTTCGTGCGATTCGGCAGATGGATCCCGGCGGACCGCGCCATTACCGGCTGCTCGCCGAGATTCTCACGATGAGCCTTGCCGCCGGCCGCGATCCACGTGCCAAGGCGCTGGCCGCGGGCCGCGCCTGGGGGCGGCGGATGGAATCGCCGGCGCCACACGGCAAGGAGATGGGCGCCGAGGAATCGATCGACCACCTCGTCGGCATGCTCGACGAGCTCGGATTCGCACCCGAACGTCGCGAATCCGGCGGGCAGCAGCAGGTTGGCTTGCGGCACTGCCCGTTCCTCGAACTCGCCGAGACCCGGGCCAGTGTCGTCTGCCCGATCCACCTGGGGCTCATGCAAGGGGCCCTGGAAAGCTGGGAGTCGCCGGTCGCCGTCGACCGACTGGACGCGTTCGTCGAACCGGATCTGTGTCTGGCCCACCTCACGCTGGAAGGAGCTACTCGGTGAGCGGCGGATCAGCGGTGGCCGTCGCCGTCACCTTCGTGTGGCTAGGCATGGTGCTGGCCATTTCGTTTCTGGAAGCGCCGCTGAAGTTCCGGGCCCCCAACGTGACGCTGCAGATCGGGCTCGGCATCGGTCGCCTGGTCTTCCGCGCGCTCAACAGCGTGGAGGTGGTTTTCGCCGTCGTCATCCTGCTGGCCACCGTGGCCAGCCCGCCACCAGCCGGCGTCATCGTGGCGTTCGTCGTCGTGTTTGCCGCGTTGGGCGTCCAACTGGGAGCGGTACGGCCCCGGTTGAACCGTCGTTCTGACAAAGTGCTTGCCGGCCTGAACGCGCCCCGCTCTCGCGGCCACTACGCATATGTCGGTCTGGAGGCGATCAAGGTGATCGCGTTGGTGGTTGCCGGGATTCTGCTACTACTCGGTCAACCTCCAAACTGACTGCAACGGTATTCAGAGCGGCCAGCAGGTCGACGGGTAGATTAACGAATTGTCAGCAACCAGGCAGCCCCCATCCCAATGGCGCAACGGAAGTTGTATCCCGGGTGATAACGGAGCGATATCGGTGCGCCAGGCCGCATCCCGAGCATTGTGCAGTCTTCTGCCGGAGGGGCACGATAAGGCCATGGGCGAAGACGGGGCCAGCGAGGCTGATCGTACCGCGGTGATTGATGCCGCGGGGTTGCAGCAACTGATATCTGAGCTGATCGATCGCGGCTACCGCGTGGTAGGCCCTCGCTATCGCGCGATGGTAACGCGATCGTGCTGGCCGAGCTGACCTCCGCCGACGAACTCCCCCGGGGATGGGGAGTGGACGTTGCTCCAGGGCATTATCGGCTGCGGCGCCGAGACGACGACGCGCTATTCGGCCATTCGGCCGGCGCACAATCGTGGAAGCAGTTCCTACACCCACCCCGGCAGAAGTTATGCTCCGGCACGTCAGACGGCACGGATACCACTGAGCCACAAGAGATTCCACAGTATGCATTCATCGGGGTGCGCGCCTGCGACCTGTCGGCAATCGCGATCCTCAACGGCGTGCTCGGCGTCGGCGACTATCCGGACCAAGGGTTTGTCGCGCGCCGGCGCAAGGTCTTCGTGGTGGCGGTCAACTGCACCGAGCCCGGTGGTTTGTGCTTTTGCACATCGATGGGAAGCGGACCCGCGGTCGGCCCGGGCTACGACCTGGCGCTGACCGAACGCATCGACGGCGCTGGTTGCCGCTACGTCGTCGACGTGGGCAGCGCAGACGGCGCCGCAGTGCTGGCCGCGGTTGCACACCGAGACGCCACCGGCACGGAGATCGACGCCGCGCGAGGCGAAGTCGCCGATGCGGCCAACAAGATGGGCTGCCAGATGCCCTACGTCCGGCATTTGGGACTGCGCGACCTGCGGGAGCTGCTGATAATCTCGCGCGAATCACCGCGTTGGGACGACGTCGCCAGTCGGTGCCTGACCTGCGGAAACTGCACGATGGTATGCCCAACCTGTTACTGCACCAGCGCCGAGGACATCACCGACCTGGCCGGCGAGCACGCCGAACGGTGGCAGCACTGGGCGTCGTGCTTCGAATTCGATTTCACGTTCATCCACGGGGGAGGCAGCGTGCGGCAATCCGGCCAGTCGCGATACCGGCACTGGATTACCCACAAGCTCGGAACCTGGCACGACCAGTTCGGCAACACCGGCTGTGTGGGCTGCGGGCGCTGTATCGCCTGGTGCCCCACCGGGATTGACATCACCGAGAGATGAACGCGCTCGCAGTCCTCGCCGACGGCGGGGTGCCGGAGCCAGGTGTGATCGCCGGGTGTGAACAGGGCGACCGGGAAGGCCAGTGAACTGGGGACTTCCTGCAATCGACGGTTGTCAGCGCGACGCGGCTACGGCCGAGTTACCGTTCCTGCAAACACTTGAGACGCCGCGTCAGTCCTGTCAAGCGGTGAAACCGCCGTGGCTGTGCTTACCGTCACCCGATGCACCAACGTCGTCGTTCATCCGCTGACAGTGTGGGCAGCAGTTGGTACCGCGTCCAGCAACTCGGATCCGCTCAATCGGTGTACCACACACGATGCAGGGCTGACCCTGGCGGCCGAACAGCCGCGCATGGGCAAGGAAGGTCTCCGGGTGCCGCGCCTCGTTGACGTAGCTAGCAAAACTGGTGCCGCCGTGCTCGACCGCGTCACGCAGTACGGTCTGGATCGCGTCGTGTAACCGGCGCGCCTGGGCCGGGGTGATGCTCCCGGTCGGCTGCCGCGGGTCGATCCGGGCCAAGTGAAGGCATTCGTCGGCGTTGATGTTGCCGAGGCCGGCGATAGTCGCTTGATCGAGCAGTGCTGCCTTGATAGGGGCGGACCGGTGCCGGGCTAAACGCGCTTGGAATGCCGAAACCGTGAAGTCATCGCCCAGTGGTTCGGGCCCTAGGTGCAAGAGAAATGGGTCATCGGCCAGCTTTGCGGTGCTGACCACCCGGATACGCCCGAACTTGCGTGAGTCGTTGACGAACAGCGTTCGACTACCACTGAGGGTGAACACGGCTCGCGTCGAGGGATTGGGCATGGGGCCAAGGATGTTAGGGGTTGGGTGCCCGCCGGCCAGAACAACCCGCCCACGCCGGTGCACCACGACTTGGCCGGTCATCATCAAGTGCACCAGCAGGTGATAGTTGTGGTCCAGGTCGAGGATGAGGAGCTTTCCGCGGCGTCGAGCGGCGACGATGCGGTGCCCGATAACAGTGGCATGAATCTTCGCCGGGGTCGCCTCGACAAATGGCGGCCAGAGCACCTTCACTGTCTCGATACAGGCACCGCGCGCCGTCGCATCGAGGCCGCGCCGGACGGTTTCGACCTCTGGCAACTCCGGCATGCCGCCATTATTGCGGCAGTTCGCTTACGGGTGTCCGCTAACGGGCTCGGTTAACGAAATGGATTCTAGGTCAGTTCAAACGTTCGATCACCATTGCCATGCCCTCGCCGCCGCCGACGCACATGGTTTCGAGCCCTAACGTTTTGTCATAGGTGGTGAGGTTGTTCAGCAGCGTGGCGGTGATGCGTGCGCCGGTCGTGCCCAAGGGATGGAACAAGTCAAGGTCGATGTCGAGGACGCGCTGCACCTCGCCCACGCTTGTCAATGGTTTCCGAAAATTGACAGCCCATCTGGGGTCGGGCGTGGCACGTCGATGTGTAGGCGCAGCAGCTGCTGTTTTTGGGTGTCGTCGAGGGTGTCGATGACGGCGTGGATGCGGACGTGCGAAGTCGTGCAGGCGGCGGCGGAGCTGGTTGGCGCAGGCGAGCGCGGTTCGTTGGTGGGTGAGGTTGGTTCGCTTGTGCTGCAGTTCTTTTCGGCGGGAGGAGACTTCTGTGGCGCGGCGCTGCGTTTCGGGGAGTTCGATGAACCCGCCCTGGTGGAGGTCGATGAGGCGGCGCCGTTCGGTGCTCCGACGGCGTCGATTTTGCGGTCCAGCCGCGCCAGTTCGGCGGTGAGGAGTTCGTCATCCGGTATTGGGGTTGTCAGGGTGACCGCGTGTTCGCCTGCCAGTAGCACATCGCGGTGGGTGATCGCGGCGCGGATGTGGTCGAACACGAACGTAATATGCATGAATTTGCTGGCCTTGCACCGGCCCAGATCCCCCGGCGGGGGAGCGGCGCTGTTGGCGCGGACAATGCCACCCCACACCAGACTCCCGACCCATTGCTGTTGGGCGCGGACGCGCGTTGCCGGGCATGGCCAGGGTTCCAAGACCGAGGTATATTGCGCCGACAGACGGTGGGCTCCGCACAATTACCGGTACTTTGGGGGAGCGTGCAAACCGTTGTCGTACAGCATAATAGCGTGTGTACAGCGGTTGCTCACGGATATCAGCGGTTATTCATGACGAACTACGCCGAAACCGCTCTTGCACAACCGGTTTAGGCATATCGTCCGGAGCGGATCAGTTCGTCGATCAGCTTCAGCACTGACGCCCCGCTCACTTCCGTCGCTGTCACGTGACGCAATGCCGTCCTTGCGGAACGCCGTGCACACCGACGAGCACGGCATGCCGAAGTGAGCCCAGATGCAGCGCCTGAAGAAATGACACGAGTTTGAGACAAATGCTCGATGACATCGCGTGAGACAACTCGCATCATCCCAGGTCAGGGGATCGCGATATGACATCGGAAATGAGAACGTACACAACCCCTCGACTACTACCACGTGCGTACCACAACCCGTTGATAGGTTCTCAAAGTTGACTGCACTTGTGCACTCAACTGGTTGCTCGATCGCCGGTCGAGCCGAGATGCATTGAGGAGCGAGAACGAAATGATGGGAAAGGCCCGCAAGATTGCGCTGACCGCAGCGACGTGGGTGACGATTTCCGTCCTGCTTGGTGCATGTGGGTCCGGCCCCAACCGCGCCGCGACGGATCCGGACAGCCCATACCCCGACTACACCGTCACCTATCTCAAGGGCCCGCCGGACCAGGCCCACATGGAGGCCAGGCCGCTCTCGAAGAACGGGCACCGGTTCTGGATGCTCGCGGCGACCCCTCAGACGACCCAGTGGGGCGTCTACTACAACAACATCCCACCCGTGCTGCGCATCGACTCCGGTGACACGGTAGCGATCCAGACGGTGCCCGCGGGCGGCGGGCAGGTCGCTCCCGGCATCAACGAGGGCCAGATCGAGAAGATCAACGGCGCAGTGAAGAACCGCGGGCCGCACACGGTCACCGGACCGATCTACGTCAACGGCGCCGAGCCCGGCGACGTCCTGGCGATCCACATCAACCGGATCCGGCTCGCCAACTACGCGACGAACAACACCGCCAAGGACAAGGGGCTCTTCCCCGGCAAGTTCCCCGAGGAGGTCACGAGCTACTACCTGGACGCGGACAACATGCAGATGCGCTTCGCGCCGAACGTCCTGGTGCCGCTCGAGCCGTTCCCCGGCGTCCTCGCTGTCGGGCGCTCCGACACCACCAGCTCCTACTGCACCGACGGCAAGTGCAGCACCGAGCAGCCGGGCCCCTACGGCGGCAACATGGACCTCCCGGAGATGCAGACCGGCACCACCACCTACCTGCCCGTGCAGGTCAAGGGCGGGCTGATCTGGACCGGCGACTCGCACGCCAAACAGGGCAACGGCGAGATCGACCTCGACGCGCTCGAGACCTGGTACCCGGAGCTCAACATCACCGTGAACGTCATCAAGCACCAGTCGCAGGACTGGCCGACCGTCGAGACGCCGACGAGCTGGGTCGCGGTCGGCTACGACGAGGACCTCGACACGGCGCTCGACATCAACAAGTCCCAGACGGTCAAGCTGATCATGGATAAGCAGCACCTCTCCCAGGCCGACGCGACGAGCGCCATGTACAAGACCTGGGACTGCCGCATCTCCGAGGTGGTCGACGAGGTCCTCGGCACCTACTGCGTGGCCCCGAAGAACCCCGACGCCCCGCGCGCGGGGAATCTCCCGACCCACGACACCGACACCGAGTGGGTCTCCACCGGGACCGCTCCGAAGGCGCTCGACGCCATGAAGACCGCTGCCTGGGCGGCGCTGGACAAGATGGCGAGCAACCTCGGCATCACCCGCAACGAGGCCTACCACCTCGCCACGATGGTCCTCGACTGCCGGATCGACCGGTGGGCCGGCGGCGACAAGACCGTGGCGTGCATGGTGCCCAAGAGCATCAAGGTGCCGGAGTGAAGCTGAGCGAGGCCGGTTTCCCAGTTAGCCGAGATGCGCGGACAGCAACCAGGCCCGCATCGACTTGCGGCCGTTGCCCTCATCCCGGATGTCAGCGCCGGCGAAGGCCTCGAAGCCAGCCAGGAAGCTGTCTGGCATATTGGCGTGGATGCGTGCCGAGCGGATCTCGTCGACCAGCCAGTACTTGGCGACCACGTCGCGCAACTCGTCCTCGGTGACGGCGTTGACCGGGCCGTCGGCCGGCATGCCGTCGCGGTCGAAGACCAGCACAAAGTAGGACGCTCCCGGCGCGGCGGCGCGCACGATTGACTGCTGGTAACCGTCGCGCAGCTCGATGGGCATCGAGTGGAACAGGGTGCTGTCGACGATGGTGTCGAAGCGGCCGTCGTACCCGGTGAAGGCACTGATGTCTGCGACGTCGAAGGTGGCGTTGGTCAGGCCCCGCTCGGCGGCTTCTTGGCGCGCCAACGCGATGGCAGTAGGCGACTGATCGAGGCCTACCGTGGTGAAGCCGCGGCCGGCGAGATACAACGACACCGCCGCCTCACCGCAGCCAGCGTCGAGCACGTCGCCGTGGAACTTCCCGGCTTGAATTAAGGCCGCGATCTCGGGCTGCGGTTCGCCGATGCTCCACGGCGGCCGGTTGCCTTCTCCCATCTCGGGGGCCGCGCCCCGGTAGGCGGAATCGAACATCTCTCGAGTCGGCTGAGTCATGACATCCGGTATATCAAGGAACCTGATATACGTCAAGAACCTTGACATGGATGACGACGGATAGGGAGCAACATTCGGGTGACGGCCCAGCCCGAAGCCCATAATTCGCTAACCCTTTGCGATGCGGATTGCACCGGCCGAAAGCGGCTTCGCGGCGGCTGTCGATCGGCACCCGCGCCACCTAAATGGGTCACATCCAGGTCATTGCCGTCGAGAACGCCCCCGGCAGCCGCTTTATGACCACCGAGGGCTAAGCAACGTGGCAATCCCGGGTCTGCCGTGTGCCTAACAGTCGACCGTACCCGGGGCCACACGGTGAAACCAGCTGATGCAGCCAGGCATCGTCTCGTCTCCACGAGAAGCGGGCCCTGGGTCGCGGAGCTGCCTGGCCCTCGTAGTCCATCCGCGAATATGGAAAAGGCACCGGACCGCAACACAACATCGACACCCGGACGGGTCGCCTTCATAGCGACGCGCCGACATTCGAGTTACGTCCAATTTTCTACGGGCATTTTCTGGCACCTACCCACATGCCACCGATGTCGTTGCCCTGCAACGTCTCCCGGTAGCAGTCAGCCGGGCAATTGCGGCGGTCTCAGGCGTGTCGCTTCGTATTAGTGACAGGTGCGTTGTTGTTGGGCGGCGTGCAGGATCGAGCCGGCCATGACGAATGCGGGTCTATTGCGGTCAGCTGGGTCGATGGGCAGGTCGGCGGCGCGGCGCAGCACCATCAGGGCAAGCGCGCTGTACGTCGCATACGGGATGATCAGGAGGTTGACGCGAGCCTCCCCGCCGTTGACCGTCATCACGTGCTGGCGTTTGTGCTCCCATCCCGGCCAGTTGAAGTCGGGAGGTCGTTGTAATGGTGGCCAATTCACGTTGATGGAGGTGATGTCTCCAAGCAGGGGAGTCAGGGCCGCAACAAGGGTGGGCAACTCATTTGTGATGCGGTCGACGCGTGGCCACCACGCCCCGTCGATGTCACGGCCTAACTCACGAGCCACGGAGAGCCGTACGGGGTTGGCTGGGCGTCGGGTCCCTAGTGGATAGGTCATCAGACGTGTCGCTGTCGGCGCCGAGTGCATTCGGCGATCGTCGTGCTCGGCCAGTTGCGCGCGACAAGTCGGGTTGGGATTAGCACCACGGCTAGGGTTGCGCAATCCACGGACTATTCCTTCACGCTCGGCATCGCCCGCCCCCCACGTGCGGGGCGACGGAGGAACCACATTGCCCGTGGATGCCATCCGCTCGGTCACGGTCGACCACCGCTGACAACGAAACGGTTCACCCCTCAGACTACGCCACCAGCCGCGTCGAGAGCCCGAGCGGGGCCGTTCAGGCGATCGCATCCACCGGCCCTAGCTAACGGCGCGTCACCTGCCGGGCTGCCCCGTGTCGGCAAGGGCGCGAATTGCGGGTAGTGTGACGGCTACAACGTGAGGACGGGTGACATGGCCATACAGAACAGGTGCGATGCACCCCAGATCCATCCGTCGCAGATCCGCGTCGGTGACGTCATCGGCACGATGCAATCGGCCCAACTGCGCTACACGGTCAAGCTCATCAGCGGGCCGCAGGCAACTCCACGGCAGTGGACGTTTTTCGGCCGCGACGACAACGGCCTGCAGCACACAAGCACTTTCGGCGAGGACCAGTTAGTATCCCGGTACGCCAAAGCGTCATGACAGCGTTTTAGGACTCGGCCAACCACATCCCCATACGCCGGCTGGGGTTATGGCGCCAAACGGGAGAGCACCTCGTCGCCCAATCGCTTGACCCAGCCCTCGGGATCGGGGGTGCCGGGAATCGGTCCGGTGTTGATCAGGTCGAAGCCCAGCTCGGCGTACCGGTCCAGCTGACGCAGGTACTCATCGACGTCCTCGAAAGGATCGGCGAAATAGCCTGCGGTAAGGCGGATGTCACCGAAGTCACGACCGACCGCGTCGCAGTGACGGCGCAGCACGTCCAGCTTGTGCGGCATCTCGTCGATCGACGACGTGCTGTTCCACACGTCGGCGTACTGGGCCACCAGGCGAAGCGTCTTCTTTTCGCCGTCACCTCCGATGAGGATCGGTGGCTGGCGCATCGGCTGCGGCTGGCAGATGGTCTCGGCGAGGCGGTAGTGCTTGCCCTCATAGGGCCCGTCGTCGTCACTCCACATCTGCAGGCAGATCTGTAGCGTCTCCTCGAGCATCTCGAAGCGCTCGCGCACCGGGGGTAGGGGATGCCCAGGGCGTGATGCTCGCGGTCGTACCAGGCCGCACCCAGACCGAACATCGTTCTCCCGCCCGCCAGGACGTCCAGCGTGGTCATGATCTTGGCCAGCACGCCGGGGTACCGGTAGGTGACGCCGGTGACCAACATGGTGAGCGTGATGCGCTCGGTGAGGCCGGCCACGTACCCCATGGACGTGTAGCCCTCCAGGAATGGGTCCTCGGCCCGCCCCATACCCTCCATCTGAAAGAAGTGGTCGGCCAACGTGAACATCTCCACGCCCGCATCCTCGGCGGCCTTGGCGGTAGCGGCCAGCGTGGGGCCGAGGCGCTCCGGCGCGCCGGGCAGGAAGTCGATGTAGTGGACGCCCAATTTCATTGCAATATCCAGCCTTTCGTCACTCGTCGAGTCGACCGAGCAATGTCAGGGCCTCGTTGATCACCTGACGTTCACGCTCGGTATAGCGGTCCTGCATGGCTCGCACCAGCCACTCGCCGCGCACCTTGCGATCGCTCTCGGCGCGTTTGCGACCGAGGGCCGTCAACGTGATGAGCTGGCGGCGGCCGTCGTCGGGGTCGGGCGTGCGCGCGATCAAGCCGTGCCGGTCGAGCCCAGCCACGGTGGCGGCCATGGACTGCGGGCGAACCCGCTCCGCACCGGCGAGCTGGCTGGTGGATGCGGGCCCGTCCTTGACCAGCCGCAACAGCACTGCCGTCTGCGGTGGCGTGAGGTCATCGGCCGTGGCGACCTTCCGCAGACGCCTGCGCAACCTGCTGAATACCACACGCAGGTCCCTGGCCGCCCGGACCGACGACTCGCTTACCCTCCCCATATAGACAGGTTAACCTGAACAGTTTGGGCTGTCTAGTTCGCAGATGTGATACCCGTGTCTAAGCATCCGACGCCATAACAATTCCTGACTTGAGACGTTCCCTGTCCTCCTTGACGCTCGATCGACCATAGGATAACGTTCGTTACATCACGATCGTTATCCTATAAATCACACGGAACCCGTCTTCATCCCTGACATGGGACACGAGGTCATGATGGAACCCGGATGGACGGCGGTGGCGAACACCATTGAATCCTGGCTCGGCCGGCAAGGGTTATGAGACTCGACGTCGTCAGCCGGCAACTCCGGCAGCAACACGTGCTGGGAGATGATGGAGCCATGATGGTGAAGAAGATCAGGGGCGTGCTCCGGATCGGCGAGTTTGAGCGGACATTCGAAGATGAACTGGTCGCGCGCTACGAAATCCCTAAGCTTCCCGGCGGTCTCCAGCGGACCGCATTCCTGGGCGAGCATGCGGCTGAGGTCCGAGTAGTGGTGGCGTCGGGGCCGCCTGGCGTCGATGCCGACACCATCGCGGCGCTGCCCAACCTTGAGGTGATCGTCAACTACGGGGCCGGGGTGGATTCGATTGACCTGGAGGCGGCGAAGCGCCGCGGTATCGGCGTGAGCAACACCCCGGATGTGTTGTCGGACACTGTTGCCGATACAGCACTGGGGCTGATTCTGATGACGCTACGTTGTTTTGGCGCCGCCGACCGCTACGTGCGGGCGGGTCGATGGGCGCGAGACGGCCCATTTCCGTACGCCAGGGACGTCAGTGGCCTCCAGGTCGGGATCTTGGGCTTAGGCCGGATCGGTTCGGCTATAGCGACTAGGCTGCTCGGATTTGACTGTGCCATTGCGTATCACAACCGTCGCCGGATTGACGGGTCGGCATACCGATATGCAGAGTCGCCGGTGGAATTGGCCGAGTCAGTCGATGTTCTGGTCGTCGCTACCACGGGCGACCAGAGGACTCGCAATCTGGTCGACCGCACGGTCCTCGGAGCGTTGGGCCCGGAGGGTTACCTGATCAACATTGCGCGCGGCAGCGTGGTAGACCAGGAAGCGCTGGTTGAGTTGCTAGCTGGCGGGGCACTAGCCGGCGCAGGGCTGGACGTCTTCGTCGATGAGCCTCATGTGCCCACCGCGCTGTCGAACTTGGACAACGTGGTGCTGTTCCCGCACATCGGCAGCGCAACAGCCCGGACCCGCCGGGCGATGGCGCTGCTCGCGATCCGCAACCTCGACAGCTATCTCAACTCCGGCGAACTGGTAACAGCCGTGTTGAGGCCGCATAGGTGACAGTGAATTGGACGACTGTCAACACCGAAATCGTTTGAGACCCAACGGTATGGGATGGCTTAGAGGCCGTCGGAGAAGTCGGCGGTGAGCCAGCGGTCCGGATGGATAGTGAATAACACGCAGTACTGAGCATCGGCGTTGGCCTGCTCAGCCGGCACGTCATCGAGCAGACCACCGCTATCGCACGTCATCGGCCAGCTCGCGGGCCTCCTGTTCACTTTCGACCGCGGGCCCGGAACCTGGCAACGGCTTGCCGGCGACTTCGGGCGTGAACAATAAAGTGACCGCGCCCACCAGGCCCCCGAAGATCAGCATGTAGGCGGGCGCCATGACATTACCGGTGCCGGATATCAGCGCTTGAGCAATCAGCGGGGTGGTACCGCCCACGGCCGAAATCGAGATGTTGTACGAGATGGCCAGGGCCCCGTAGCGCACCCGTGTGGGGAACAGCGCCGGCAGCATGGAGGGCGCAGTGCTGTCGAAGCAGAGTTCCATCAGTCCGATCAGCAGCACGCCGATGAAGATCAATGGGTAGATACCGCCGAAGCGCATGAGCAGGAAGGCCGGGATCGAACCCACAATGAGTAGCCCGCAGCCCGTCCACATGATCGGTTTTACCCCGATCCGATCGGACAACTTCGCGACGAGCACCACCGTGGCCATCAGGATCGTCAACGTCGCGACGATCATGACCAGTCCGGCGGTATGACCGATGCGCACGAAGAGCTTGAGGTACGTCGGCAAATAACCGGTGAGCATGAAGTCGGCGACCTGAGAAGTCAACACGAGAGCCGCGCACATCAGCAGGCGCCGCCACTGGTCGACGACCGTGTGCCTGAATTGCTGCCGGCCGTGGCCGCCCGGGGCGTCGGTGCCCTTGCTCTCATTCTCGTAGGCGGGTGATTCCTTGAGCCGCAGCCGCAAATAGAGCGCAATCAGACCGAACGGCGCGCCCAGCAGCAGCGGAATCCGCCAGCCGTAGGTCAGCATGTCGCGATCCGGCAGCAGCGTCTGCAGTGTGGTCACCAGCAGCCCGGCGAGCACGAACCCGACCAGGTTCCCCATCGGCAAAAACCCGACCATCATGCCGCGTTTGTGGTCTGGCGCCTGCTCCACGAGATAGGTCATCGCGCCGACATACTCACCGCCCGTCGACAGCCCTTGAAATATTCGGGCGATCACGAGCAGGATCGGCGCCCAAATACCGATGGTGCTGTAGCCGGGCAGCAAGCCGGTCGTGGTCGTGCCCACCGTCATCATCAGGATCGTGACCACCAGAACCCGGTGGCGTCCGATGCGGTCGCCCAGCGGACCGAAAATGAACCCGCCGAGCGGACGCACCACAAAAGCCGCCGCGAGTGTGCCGAAGGTGGCGAGGAGGTGGACCGCATTGACGCTATTGCCCGGGTAAAACACCTGCGCAATCGTGGTGGCGATGTACCCGTAGACCCCGAAGTCGTACCACTCCATGAAGTTGCCGATCGCGGTGCCCGCGATCGTTTGCCGCATCGCCGGATCGGCGACCCTGATCTCGTCGCGTGTCCACTTCCTGCGACGGCGCCGAATCTTCATCGACACGTGGCGTACCCAGAACTCTCGTGGGCCGAACAAGTTGCGCCCGCAGCCGCCCTGGGCGTCCGATCGGTGATTGCCGGTCTCACCTTCCTGCGTTCAAGGCCACAGATCATTCGCCTTTCAGACTGCCGATGCGAAGCGACGCGTCCGGCGATTTGGGCCGCGGGCTCTCCTCAAGACTCTCGACGTAACGGCTGGGGTCGCGGTCCCTGATCGGCAATCCCTTGGTGGTGGGATGCTCAGCCATGAACTCGCTGTATTGCTGCCCGAGTGCTTCGCGAAGACCGATCGGGGCATTACGACGGAAGTCCGAAAGCCCCTCCCGCTCCTCTTCGCTCATGTGATCGTCGTTGGCCAATCGGGTGCTGCCGACGGCCGCCCACCACTGTTCAGTGCCCACCCGGGCCGCGTTGGCGGCGCGCACCCCGTCACGAATGTCGTTGTGATCACCGATGGCGTCGAGCGTCTCGCCTTCGGCATCGTCGGTACCCCGCGTCAGCAGTTGTGGGTAGAAAATCTTCTCTTCGATGTAGGCGTGCACGTCCAGCTTGTCGGCGAGCGGACGCCATACCCGCTCAAGGCCGGCGCGGTTGACCGGCGTCTGCGCCTGCAGGTAGTCCAGCTTGGCGAACTGTTCGCGGAACCAGTCGTGGTCGGCGAGGATCAACATGGTGATGTCAGCCATCCCGACTCCCAGCCCTCCCTGACCGCTACAGTTTGCGGCCATCGTGTCCCACGGCCACAGAACCCGTCAACCCGCTACATCGCGGCGCAACAACGTAGCCCAGAGCGGGTAAGTCGACCCAACCCGATTACAAGGCTCACTCGCGTAACACAGTCAACTGTCTTAATTCGGCCCCGCTTCATTATGGTGTTGTGTCGCAACGTGCTTGACGTCGTCGAGTATCAGCCAGTAGTGGCTTCCTTCGGAGACCGGTCCAGACACCGGCAGCAGTCTTCCTCGACGGCCCAGTCACCGCTGCGGGCGGAGTTAACGGGCCGGATACACTAGGACATCAGCGCATGTCGATCGGCTTCGATCGAACGCCGCCAAGCCCAATAAAAACCAACGTCAGAGTCAGAGGTTGTGCCTTGCCCGAAGAACGCAGCGAAACCGTCAGCTTAGAGCCGCACTTCGAGGACGTGCAGGCGCACTACGACCTGTCCGACGACTTCTTCAGGCTTTTCCTGGATCCGACGCAGACCTATAGCTGTGCCTACTTCGAACGCGACGACATGACACTCGAAGAGGCGCAGATCGCCAAGATCGACCTCTCGCTGGGCAAGCTTGGGCTACAACCGGGCATGACGCTGCTCGACATCGGGTGCGGTTGGGGCGCAACAATCAGCCGTGCGCTCGAGCGTTATGACGTCAACGTGGTTGGCCTGACACTGAGCCGCAATCAGCAGGCGCACGTACAGCAACTGCTCGACAAGCATCCCAGCGCGCGAAGCAAGCGCGTGTTCCTGCAGGGCTGGGAGCAGTTCGACGAAAAGGTGGACCGCATCGTGTCGATCGGCGCCTTCGAGCACTTCGGACGTGACCGCTACACCGACTTCTTCACGATGGCCTACGAGGCGCTCCCCGCCGACGGTGTGATGCTGCTGCACACCATCATCAAGCCCAGCGATGAGGAGTTCGCCGAGCGCGGACTGCCCATCACCATGACCAAGCTCCGGTTTATGAAGTTCATCATGGACGAGATCTTCCCGGGCGGAGACCTTCCACAGGCCAAGGGCGTCGAGGAGCACGCGGCGCGCGCCGGCTTCGCCGTCAGGCGAGTCCATCCGCTGCGCCTGCACTACGCCCGCACCCTCGACACTTGGGCGGCCGCGCTCGAGTCGCACCGCGACCAGGCCATCGCGATTCAATCCCAAGAGGTCTACGACCGGTACATGAAGTACCTGACGGGCTGTACCGACCTGTTTCGCGAGGGCTACACCGACGTCGCGCAATTCACCCTCGCCAAGGGCTGACAGCTGGCCGTAGGCGGGTGGTGACCCGGCCGGTAAACCACGCCGGTATTCGGGCCCGGCGAGATGGCCCGTCTGAATGCGTGTCGTGTGAGGTGGCAGCGGGCAGCGCTTCGGGTAACACCACCGGCAACGACCTGACTCGGTAGGCGTCGAGATTCGTCTGCGCTAAACCGCAGGAAGAAGGGCCGACCATGGGCGCCAAGTACCGCGCGAGCAAATCGCCGGAGCGAGAATGAGCACTAACCGGTTCTCGTACGCGGCAAAGGATGTCCCGATCGGCGATGGTATGCGGCGTCGCGAGTGCTTCGATGCTGTGTGTCGCAACCCCGGCAATTCTGGTGGTCCACGCGGTCGAGGCGCAAAAGGCCACGGACACTGGGACTGTGGCGACCCACGGCCCGCGGCAGGCCCCGCAGCCGGTGAGTCAGGAGGGCAGGTTGATCGCTGTGTCGGGGGACTCGATGACCGCGCGCAGCGCCAACGGGTACACCCAGACCTACCTAGTCACCCCGAAAACCACCGTCATCACCAATGGCGGCAGGCAACCGATCACTGCCACTAGGCATTTCACGGTCAACGATGAAGTAGATATCTTGGGAACAATTCAGGGCGGTACCGCGCTGGCCACCGCTGTGGCTGACCGCCATATGGGACACGGCAACGGGCCGCCGATGGATCACGTTGAGGGCCAACCCGTCAGCGCCGCACCGGGTAACGCCTGATCGCCTAGTCTGGAGGCGATTAGCCACAGGAGGCACCATTGAGCGAGCATGAAGTAAAAATGATCATCTTGTCGACCGACGACCTGGATGAATCGATCCGCTTTTACAGCGAGACCTTGGGGATGCCGCTGAAATTTCGCGACGGAACCCACTTCGCGGCCCTCGACGGAGGGCCGATCACTCTTGCGCTGGCGACCGCGGTGGACCATCCCATACCGGGGCAGGTCGTCGTCGGTATCAAGACCGCCGATGTCGACGCCGCGGCGAAAGCTGTTGAGGCCAGTGGTGGTGGCATCATGAAAGGCCCGTATGACGACGCACATGAACGCCGTGCGGTGGTCTACGACGGCAAAGGCAACGGCTTGGTCTTCTACAAGCCGCTGGGCCGATAAGAGAAGTGCTGATTCTCAATGGCTGCAATGCATATTGACGTGAACCAAACCGGTTCGAGCAGTTAGAGAAGCTGAGGGAGTGACTCGACCGCGGGGGCGGCGACCGCTTACCTGCCGGTGCGCTCGCGGTGCTTGCACCCCGGCCAGCAGCAGGGCCTGCGCTGGCCCTCCTCCAGCTCCTCCTGAGTCCGGCGAATGCGACGCTTTCGGGTCGTCTCTTGCTTGGCATCCTCGACCCAGCAGATGAACTCGTTGCGCGCCAAGGGCGTGATGTCCTTCCAGGCAGCGAGCGCCGTGGCGTTGATGATCAGCGACTGGCGCAGGTCTGCGGGCAGCTTGTGCACGACTCCACCCGGTATTCGCTGGGAGCTCATGGGGCCAGGGTAACCCCATAGGACACTGCGCCCATCCACCATCGCTCGTTGCGTGGCAACGTTGCTAGGTAGCGGCCAAATGCGCTCTGTCGTCGTGCAATTCGTCGCGGCGCAACGTCATCGGCGTGAGAGCGGGGACATCGCCGGAGGCGATCACGACGCGGGCGATCGGAGTGAGCGCCCGGAACAGCGTCTCCACCTCGTCGTCGCTGAGCGCGTCGAGTGCTGATAGGGCAAGCGTGTCGGTCAGCGATTCGATGTGGTCCTTCAATTCCCGGCCGGCTGTGGTGAGCGACCCCTCTTCGTTGAGCAGCCCTCGCTCGGCCAGCCTTTGTTCGTGGTGACGCCAGGCCGTCTCGTCGTAATCGCGGGTGCGCGCGATGTAGTCGCGAGGAACCCCACCCGCAGCGGCGTGTAACACGTTGGATTCCCGGCCTGAGACACCGGCGGCAGTCAGCACTGCCACGTGCGCGTCGCCGCGCTGCTCGCGCAACAGCGTCGTAGCGTGCCACAGCGCGGCCACCGGATCGTCCGGCCACGGCAACGCGAGATTTGCGGCGAAAAGTGGACGCCCGTCGAGCGGCGACTGTTGCGCCGCCCGTCCCGCTAATTCCGCTGCGGTACGGACATTTTCATTCGATCCCAGTCCGTAGCGGCGCAGCGCCGCGACCGCGGATTCCTGCCGGGCGCGCAACGCGGCGTCTGGACCGGCGATCTGCCACGCCGCCGGCAGTGCCTTGGCAACCCACTCGGGGGCGAAGTTATAGAAGATCGCGGTCACCACCTCCCGTGGCACCATGCCCAGCGGCGCCGACCGGGCAGCGAAGTAGCCCATCCAGAAACCCCGGTAACCCAGCCCGTCCAACGCCGCCCGCGCCTCCGGTGCGAAATACGTCACCGCATGCACCGGCTCGAACCGATCGAAGAAGCGTCGCGCCAGCACCGGTTCTCTTCGCATTGTGGCAGTTAACCACCCGCCGCTGCGCATGACCAAGCACGCACGCCTAACCCGCTCGGGCGGCTCTGATGACGACACGGCGGATCGCCTCGTACCCCGTGCAGCGGCACAGGTTGGAGGTGAGCAACTCGCGCAGCCGCTCCGAATCGTCGACGATGCCGGGATCGTTCTCGAGCGCCCTTGCGGCCGGCGCTCACAGCCTCAACAGGCGCTCGGCGTTGAGGTGAGCGATCTTTTCCCTATCGATGGGGTTGATGGGCATCTGATCGAGAAACTGTCGACAGGCTTTCATGTTGCCGTAAGGATAGTCGGCGGTGAAAACGACGCGATCGATGCCGATTACGTTGACCATGGCCAGGTAGGCGTTGAAGGACAGGCTCCAACTGGGATCCATCGTGCCGGGGTCTTGGGTGGAGAAATCGCCGGCGAGGATGCCGCCGTAGAAGTTCTCACGAAGGTATTCCTTGATGGTGCGTTTGAGGCCAGTCTC
Source organism: uncultured Actinomycetota bacterium (assembly GCA_963784665.1). Taxonomy (GTDB): domain Bacteria; phylum Actinomycetota; class Actinomycetes; order Mycobacteriales; family Mycobacteriaceae; genus Mycobacterium. The sequence continues at coordinate 191,838 of CAWASA010000002.1, read as the reverse complement.
GTTTACCGGAAACGAGTAGTCGGCCCGCCACCCCATCCAGCTCAATGCTTCGAAATGGTGGCCCACGATGATCTGCAGCCCGGGGAACCGGTCGAACACCCCGCCCAGGATCAATCGGAGGCAGTGGATCCCGGTGTCGATGTGCCAGCCGACCCCGGCGGCCGACAGCCTCGCCGATATCTTCTGATCGAAGCCGCTGTAGTAGGTGTCGATCACCGACCGCGGCGGCATCGTGGGATGCAAATAGATTGGTACGCCGAGGGTTTGGGCGCATTCGAAAACCGGCCAGAAGAATGTGTCGTCCAGGTAGCGCCCGTTGACGTGGCCGTTGATCAGGGCGCCTACAAAGCCCCGCTCGCGGACGACGCGCTCGAGCTCGCCGGCGGCTGCGGCCGGATCGCGCATCGGCAAGGTAGCGAAACCGCGGAACCGGTCGGGATGCTTGGCGACCGCAGCGGCCACGGCATCATTGGCCTGCCCGGCCAGCTCCACAGCCGCCGACGGGTCCAGCGTCTCTGGGCCCGGAACGCTGTGCGAGAGGATCTGCATATCGATACCCGCGGCATCCATCGCGGCGATCCGGCCCTCACCCAGATCATTGATGCCTGGCGGCCATTCGCCTTCCGGTCCCGTGCTGCCGTAACCTGCCTTCATCAGCAGGTCCATTCCCGACGTGATTGCGTCTTGACGGTGTGCTTCCGATATGGCCGGAAGCTTGTAATGCTCTTCGAAACCGATGACCTTCCGGACATCTCCTCCGCTATCCCCAATACTTGACACCTACGAGGCCGGCGCGCCCGACGTTCACCGGCGACACCCGACGTCCGCCACATATGTCATGCCCGACAACGGCGCTATCGAGGCTCACTGGGACGGCATGAGGCCGACCAGACCAAGCATCAATGCGATTCCCGGCAACAGGTTGGTCACCTGATGCGCGACGACGCTGGCCAGCAGACCACCGGAGTACAGCCGCGCCAATGCGATTGGTATGGCGACGATTACCAATAGCGGAGCCCGGGTGAACTCCAGATGCCCAAGCGCGAAGACCACGGTGGTGACTACCAGCGCGACCCATTGCCCCCACCGTCGATCCACTGCTCCCCATAGCAGCCCGCGGTAGACGATCTCTTCGCACAGCGGCCCGATTAGGACCACGATGACAAACACCGCAACCGCCCATGGCCAGGCGGCCCCGAGGCCGCCGAAGATCCGGCCTACGGCGGAGTTTGCGTTCGGCCCGACGATCACGGTGTAGATCAGTGAAGCCGGTATCGTGACCAACAGTCCCCCGAAACCGAACGCCAGCCCCAGCCGCACTCCCCGCCACGACCACTGCAGCCGTAGATCGGTACGCGGCCCGTTGCCGCGGAGCTTCGTGATGACCATCGCCAGCCCGGCCGCGATCACCGTAGGCACGGCTAACGCCAGTGCCAGCTTCCCGACAGACAAAGGACCGGCACCGATGAGGACAACGGCGAACGAGGCCGAGGCGAGCAGGTAGACCAGCTCAACCAGCAGGAAGGCCCCGAGACCCCAGCTGTGCGGGCGCGGCCTGGAATCAGAACCCAGTGCCGGACTAGGCCCGCTCGACGGCTCGGGCACAACGATTTCATTGGCCGGGTCCGCTTCCACGGCTCCGACGCTACCCCAGTCTGTGCAGCGCGTGCCTGGATGCCGCGCAAGAGCCGCCTTTGGGGAACGTCGATTTGCCGCTGATTTGGGAGCGCCGCGGGTGATCCCAATCTCCTTGCAGCACTGGCCAACACCGATATGACCAGCGCGGCGGCCTTCAATCGAACCGCCCACGCACCAGGTAATCAGTTCTGGCGGTGGCTATCTCGGCGCAGCCGCATTGCTCGACCGACTGCGGTTGCCGATGCCAGCAGCGCCATTACGGCGAGAATCATCGCCGAATACTCCGCGGAGTCGACTAAGGTCAAGAGCAGCGGCAACCCGAATCCCATGTACGTCACCGCGTAGAACACTCCGGTGATGGCACCACGCAGGCGTTGTGGGGCTGCGGCTTCCAGATCAATCAAGCCCTCGCGTAAACACAGGCCGGACGCGCAAGAACGATGAGGTCAGCAAGATGCTCAAGGATAAGAGCGGTACTGATCCAACCAATGTGGAGATCTCGGCAACGCGGCTGTCGGCGTCAACGTATTGCCAAACGGTGGGCAAGCCCGACAGCGGCAGTCACGGGCAACTCAGCCCGTTGTAGGCGTCGAACTAGAAAAAGAACCCGGCGTACGGCGCGTCGCGCACCGCGAACAGCTGATCAGCCATAACAAGCGCCGCCGGATCGTCGGCCAGGACCAGTCCGGCGACGGCGAGATCACGCCAGGTCGCGCCACCCAGCAGAACGGCGGCCAGCCCCTCGACGCCGACGTGCAGTTGGGGGCGCCGGTCGGTCGGTTCGGCACCGTCGCTCGCGATGGTGAAGCGGGCTGAATTGTTCGGCAACAAGCCATCGTTGACTGCCACGGTGACCGCGTCGTCGCCGACGTATCCGCGTGCCGCCAACGCCTTCTCTACGTCGACGACGCGAAGCCACGTCTCGTCATGCATCGCGGTAACCCGCGCGGCCCGGCGATCGACGAGCAGCCAGGGCAGTGGATCGTCGACTGGCAGCATCCAGAACACCACGCGGTCAACGAGATCCAGCCCCAGCAGGAACCGCAGCAGACCAAGGTAGGCTTCTGTCGTCGGCGCAAAGAAATCCTCGACCGCGACGGTTCGCTGTTCGCTGACGAACCACTTCTCGGTGTCGACGGGACGGTAGCGGACGAAGCCGGACTCGGATCCGGGCTCGCCGTGCACCGCGACATACGAAGCCCCCGAGGTTGATTCGGTGCGAAGTCGCAGGCCCTGCCACCATACCTGCGGGCGATCAATGGTTCCGGGACGGGACGGACGATTCTCGTCATAGATCCGGGGTAGCACATCCCACGCTTCAGCCGTGTCGACCAGTCGCACCGGGCCGCCGGACCCAACATCGGGACGTAGCGCCGCCCGCGCCGTTTGGACCTCTACGGTCTGCGATGAACTCGCTACGCCGTAGCCGTACCGCCCATAGATTGTGGCTTCCGATGCCCGCAACGTTGCCACCACCTCACCCCGCGCGGCGACGTCGCGCAACTGATGGCGCATCAACTCAGTGGCGATGCCTTTTCGGGTGAACGACGGCAGCACCCCAGTGTGTGTCACGGCGGCATGTCCCACCATCGCTCCGCCGGGAAGTGTCAGTCGGCTCGTCACGGCGTCAGCGGTGCCAACGAGCTGTCCTGCGACGAACGCTCCGACGGTGCGGCCGGGCTCGAGTAGCTTCGTGATCTGGCCTGGCGGCAGGCTCGACAGCGGCGGAAACCCGACCATGGCCGCGCGAAACACGTTGACCGCAGCGATGAGCTCGTCCTCACTGTCGAGAACTCGGATCTCGGTGGTCATGCCACCATCATCTCTGCCGCTTCGAGCGGCACCCCGGTGCGGTGCTTAACGGATGGGCAAACCGGTCAGCGCCCGCGAGATGACCAGGCGCTGGATCTCGCTGGTTCCCTCGAAAATGGTGAAGATCTTTGCGTCGCGGTGCATTCGCTCGACGGGATAGTCGCGGGTATACCCGTTGCCGCCCAGGATCTGGATCGCCTCGTCGGTGACGTAGACCGCGGTCTCGCTTGCCACCAGCTTGGCCATCGAGCCCTCCGCCGAGTCGAAGGCGTGGTTGTTGCGCGCCATCCAGCCGGCTCGCCATACCAGCAGACGAGCCCCGTCGATACGGGATTTCATGTCAGCCAGCTTGAACGCCACTGCCTGGAATTCACCGATCTTGCGACCGAATTGTTCGCGCTGGCAGGCGTAGTCGAGTGCGTACTCGTAGGCGGCCCGGGCCACGCCGACGGCCATAGCGCCGACAGTGGGCCGGGTGCGCTCGAAGGTCTTCATCGCCGCCTGCCCACCGGTGGAAGCACCGGATTTGACGCGAGCGATCCGCGCCTCGAACTTTTCTCGGCCGCCGAGAATATGGTCCTCGGGCAGACGGACGTCGTCGAGCACCACCTCGGCGGTGTGGGAAGCGCGGATCCCGTGCTTTTTGAATTTTTGCCCCTGAGCTAAACCTTTGGTGCCCGCCGGGATGACGAACGTGGCCTGGCCGCGTGTGCCCAGTTCGGGATAGATCGATGCGACCACGATGTGCACGTTGGCGATACCGCCGTTGGTCGCCCAGGTCTTGGTGCCGTTGAGAACCCATTCGCGGGCCGCCTCGTCGTACCGCGCACGGGTGCGGATGGCGCCGACGTCAGAACCCGCGTCGGGCTCGGATGAGCAGAATGCGCCCAGCTTGGGTTCGTCGGGCGTTCCAAACATCTCAGGAAGCCAGCGGCCCAGCTGTTCGGGGGTTCCGTTGCCCGCCAAGGCCGCTGCCGCCAGCCCGGTGCCCATGATGGATAGCGCGATACCGGCGTCGCCCCAGAACAACTCCTCGAACACGGTCAGCATGCCGAGACCCGTGGGTTCACCGGCCTGCTGCGCGAACAAATCGGGGGAGTAGAGCCCCACCTTCGCGGCCTCCTGGATGACGGGCCACGGGGTTTCCTCTCGTTCGTCCCATTCGGCCGCGGCGGGCCGGACGACCTCGGCCGCGAACTGGTGCACCCAATCGCGGACCTCGATCACGTCGTCGCTGAGTTGCAGTGAAAATGTCACAGCGGTACTCCTCAAATAGTCTGGTGCTCAACGGTTCTGGTACTGCGCGAGGACGCTGACCGTCTGGTTGACCCACGCCTCGAAGTAACGATCTTCATCGATATTGCCTGGTAGGCGGCCGGTGAGCGCTTGCAGCGTCGCGCCATAGGACAGCGACGCGATTGCGACGGCCGCGGCCGCCTCGGGATCGGGAATGCGCGTGCGGCCGGAACGGTTAGACGCGGCCAGTTCGTCGGCGAACCGCTGATAGGCGTTGTCGGTGATGATCTGCCATGTCTTCTCGTCGAGATCACCAAGTTCGTCGGGTTCACGCAGCGTGACCTTGAGCAAGTCTTCGCTCTCTTTCAGGTTGTTCCAGATCAACTGGCCGGCCGTGCGCACCGCTTGCTCGACGCTGCCTGGCTGCCCGGCGTCGTACCGCTCTCGCGCGGCCACGATGCTGTCGATCCGGTGCGCAACCGCGGCCTCTAGCAGCTCACGCTTTGAGCCGAAGTGCTTGTAGAGCGCGCCCGATCCCGGCGCCAGGCCGGAAGCCCGCTGGATGTCGGCCACCGACGTCGCCGCGTACCCCTTGGCGGCAAAGAGCTTCAGCGCTGCGGCCAGCAGCCGATCACGTCCAGAAGCGGGCATGGTGAGAGAGTACTCACTCACCACTCCGGAGGCAAAGTCCGCCCGGGCTTATCAGGTCTATCCGGGGCATCGGGGTAGGCGTAGCTCGACTGCGAGCCGGCGCCACAGACCTGGGATCGAGCGTTCAGGATCCAGCGGAGGACAAGGCCATGAAAGTTAGCGTTAAATTCTGTGCGAAACGCCACGACGCCTGAACGCGGTGGATCGTAATCGCTGTGAGGGTTGTGCTCAGGTTGGTTGACACCGTCCACGACGTGGCACCGCGAGCTCACTAAGGAGCCTGACATTCGCGTGTTACCGCATGTACAGCTGCCGAGGCGGGTCCTGTCACTGCGCACCATCGTCATCGTTGCCGCACTGTCGGTAATGACTCTCGTTGTACTTCTGGGTACGTGGGTTTGGGTGGGCGTCACCAACGATCAGTACAGCCAGCTCGACCGCCGTCTCGATTCAGTCAGCAGTCTGGGCGATATCGATACGCTGCTCAACAACGCGGAGCACTCCAGCCCCGAACGCCCCCTGCCCGATGGCAACGTGGCGCGCACCGCGCGCATCGGCGGTGCGACCGTGTCCGTGCCCAGCAATATCGTCTTGCCCAAACTCCCCAACGGCTATGCGAACACCACCATCAACGGCGTGCAATACCGCGTCCGTACTTTTTCCGCGGGTCCTGCCTCGATAGCGCTCGCCGCACCGTTGGCAGAGGCGCAACATCGGATCAACGAACTGCACCTGCGGGTGTTGTTGATCTGTGCCAGCGTGATCGGCGGTACGGTCCTCGTCGGCTGGGTGATCTCGTTGATCATGGTGAACCCGTTCCTGCTGCTGGCTCAACAGGCCCGCGCGATCAATGCGCAGTCCAGCCCTGACGAAGTCCAGGTGCGCGGGGTGCGTGAGGCGGTGGAGATCGCTGAAGCGGTCGAGGGAATGCTGGCCCGCATCGGAAATGAGCAACAGCGCACCAAGGCGGCGCTCGAGTCGGCTCGCGACTTCGCTGCGGTTGCATCACACGAACTGCGCACGCCGTTGACAGCCATGCGCACCAACTTGGAGGTGCTGTCCACCTTGGACTTGGCCCGCGAGCAGCGTCAGGAGGTTGTCGGCGACGTCATACGCACCCAGAGCCGCATCGAAGCGACGCTGACGGCGCTGGAACGGCTGGCCCAGGGCGAACTGACCACCGTCGACGACTTCGTCCCGTTCGACATAACCGAGCTTTTGGATCGTGCGGCGCACGACGCGCTGCGCATCTATCCCGATGTGCAGGTGTCGCTGGTGCCGTCGCCCACTGTGCTGATGGTGGGGATGCCTACCGGGCTGCGCCTGGTGATCGACAACGCCATCGCCAATGCTGTCAAGCACGGTACTGCCAGCAAAATCCAGCTCACCGTAGCCAGTTCCAGTGAGGGCGTGGAAATCGCTATCGACGACGACGGCACCGGGATCCCCGAACCGGAACGCGCCGCGGTCTTCGAACGCTTCGCCCGCGGGTCGACGGCATCGCGTTCGGGCTCCGGGTTAGGCCTGGCGCTCGTCGCCCAGCAGGCCGAATTGCACGGCGGCACAGCGTCGCTGCAGACCAGCCCACTCGGCGGCACTCGACTTCTGCTGCGGCTGGCGGGCGACGGGCGTGGCCCCGCGTAGAACTGACATTGCCGCGCTACCGCGCACAACGTGGGCGAACACGGATACTGATGCGATGCTCGGGCACCTCGGAATCAATGTGCCTGATCTCGTGGCCGCGAAACGCTACTACGACGCGCTGATGCCCCTTGTGGGATTTGAGCCGTTCTTTCATACCGACGACGAATTTGCGTACAAGCCCGCCGAAAACAAGCGCGGCGCCTACCTGTCTTCTATCCGCGCCGACCGGAGTACTCATCGCAGCGACCGGTCTGCAACACCTGGCATTCATCGTGCGGCGCCGGTCTTTGGTGCACACCGTGCATCAGCACGTCATTCAAATCGGCGGCACAGTCATCCACCCGCCTCGGCATTTCCCGCAGTACCCCGGCCATTACTACGCCACGTTTTGGTACGACCCATTTGGTATCAAGCTCGAAGCCGTATGCCACCACGACCGCGTCGAGTAAGGGCCAGGTGCCGCTACGATGCTGGCGGTTGGCTTGCAAGGTCCGTTATTCACGGAAGGGTGCTGGGCGGAAACGCTGCATTTCGGGCAACCGACTATCAGGATCGAGGCAGCCGCCGCAGCTTTTCGAAACCCTCAATTTCTCAGTTGAAGGCAGTTGCCGGCTTGAACTGCGGCAGAGCTGGGATGGCCATAATGGCCGCTGCCCGGCGGAGCGTAGCCCGTAGTTGGTGGCGTTCACTCCACCAAATTTGTAGCCGCCAGGTGCGGACGGATTAGTACCGAATACACGATCGGCCGACCGCACTAGACTGCCATCAATCACGTCTTCTTTGAGCGCAGCAATCGGAGGGAAACATGGTATCTGTGCAGCCAGAGGCAGTTTTGGCATCGGCAGGCGCGGAGTCGGCGATCAGCGCCGAGACCGAGGCGGCGGCTTCAGCTGCGGCGCCGGCCCTGCTTGGAGTGACACCCATGGGCGCGGACCCTGACTCGGCGATGTTCGCGGCGGCCCTGAACGCTTGCGGCGGCAGCTACCTGGGGGTGGTGGCCGAGCACGCCGCACAGCGTGGCTTGTTCGCCGGCACGCAGGGCATCGCTTCGGGGGTGTACGTCAATTCTGAGATTTTGCGCTCGTTGGCGCTAGCGGCTTCTGGATAGATCTGGTCATAGGGGGAGGTACGCATGGCCGATCCGGGGTGGGCTGCGCGTACGCCTGAGGAAAACGATCTGCTGCTCAAGGCCGGGGCTGGGGCCGGGGTAGGCACCCATTTGGCCAACCAAACCGCCTGGACGACTCTGGCAGCCACGCATCATGCCTCAGGTGTCGCATCAGCCATCAACACCGCCGCCACTTCGGCGAGCTGGCTGGGCGCCGGGTCGGCAGCCTCGGCGACCAATGTCACCATGCTCAACGCGTCGCTGCACGGGCTGGCCGGCTGGGTCGACGTGAAGCCGGCGGTGGTTTCGACGGCGATCTCGGCGTATCAGATGGCGAATGGCGCGATGCGCCCAGCTCCCGAGTGCATTGCCAATCGTGACGAGTGGGGAGTCGACAACGGCATCAATCCGATTGTGCTCGGGGCATTGACCCCACGGATCGTCTCGCTGGATGTCGAGTATTTCGGGGTGATGTGGCCGAACAACTCCGCCGTCGGGGCTAGTTACGGGGGGATTCTCACGGCGCTGGCCGGAAGCCTCGCCATTGCGCCGCCGGTCGCAACCATGGGCGCCTCGCCGGCAGCACCGGCGCAGGCAGCGTCGGCGATTGGCCAGGCGGCAGCAGATGTCGCGGCCGGCGACGGCATGCGCGCCGCTTACCAGGGCGCGCAGACGGGGACAACGGGGGCCGGTCAGGCAGCATCGGGCGGCCAAGATTTTGCCAGTCAGGCCGGCACATTCATGCAGCCGCTGCAGTCGATGATGGGAGTGGTCCCGCAGGCGCTGCAGGCTCCCACGCAATTGATGCAAGCTCCGATGAGTGCGATGCAGCCGCTGCAGTCGATGGTGGGCATGTTCGCGAACCCCGGCGCCCTGGGCGGGGCGGCGCCGGGGGCGTCGGCAGCCTCGGTGGCCGGTGGACTTTCCGCTGCCGAAGCCGGGGCATCGGCCGGCGCCGGCGGTGGAGGTGCATCCCTGGCCGGGGCAGGTGTGCCTGCGACCAGCTTCACCCGACCCGTGAGTGCGTTTGAGCCCGCCACCAGTGGTCGGCCGGTGGGACTGCGGCCTAGCGGAGCGTTAGGCGCCGAGGCCATGCGCCCGCAGACAACGACCCTCGGCGGCGCCCCAATGGGCGGTATGCCGGTGGGCCATGCAGCGGGAGGCCATCGCGGATCCCGTGACAAGTCCGAACAGCCCGCGACCATGCGGGTTGTCGACGATCGGGTGTAAAGCCGACCGGGAAAGGGTGAATCGACAGGTCGAAATTGCCGCCATAAACTTCGCTCCACACCCCAGATAGTTCGGGGGGGAACGGCCAACCGCACGAAGGAGATTTCAGTGACCATCAAGGTGACACCGCAGATGCTGCGGGACACTTCCAACGCTGTCCAGGCGAACATGGAACATGCGATCGCGATCGCCCAGGGCTACGTCGCGAATCAGGAAAACGTGATGAACCCGGCGACCTGGTCTGGTGCCGCCGTGACCGCCTCGCACGTGACTGCCACCGAGATCGCTGGTGACCTGAACAAGATCTTGACCGGTGGCACCCGTCTGGCCGAGGGCCTCAATCAGGCGTCGGCCCTGATGGAAGGGCACGAGGCGGACTCGACGCACGCGTTCAACGCCCTGTTCGGCGGCCACGGATCCTGACCAGCCCCCTTAGTTTCGTAAAAGGCCTTTGAAAGGAAGTTCACTATGCCAGACCCAATCACTTACAACCCGGGGGCTGTGGCCGACTTTGCCTCGGATGTGGTTTCGCGTGCCGGCCAGCTGCAATCGATTTACGACGACACCTCGAACAGGACAAACGCGCTGCAAGAATTCTTCGCCGGCCATGGTGCGGCGGGCTTTTTCGAGGCGCAGGCGCAGATGCTGCAGGGGCTGCAGGGGCTCATCGACACGGTGCGCCAGCACGGGCAGACGACCTCGCACGTGCTCGACGGCGCTATCAGTACAGACCAGTCCATCGCCGGCTTGTTCTGAATCCGCTCACCACTAAGGGCACCGGTCACGCCCATTGCGGTGAAGATCGAAGTGAAGGTGGGGCAGATGCGCCGAGCGCGTGTGCCCCACCTTCGGTGTCTTACTCGCTGGTTGAGGTGAAAGCGGCATGCTGACAACGACACTCGACGGCTTGTGGGTGTTGCAAGCGGTGACCGGGGTGGAGCAGACCTGCCCCGAGCTGGGGTTACGGCCGTTGCTGCCCCGGCTCGACACCGCGGAGCGCGCGCTGCGTCACCCGGTGGCAGCCGAGCTGGTGGCCGCCGGCGCGATCGATGAGGCCGGCAACGCTGACCCGATGATCCGCGAATGGCTCACTGTGCTTTTGCGGCGCGACTTGGGGCTCTTGGTGACCATCGGCGTACCGGGCCGCGAGCCGACACGTGCGGCCATTTGCCGCTTCGCCACCTGGTGGGTGGTCTTGGAACGCCACGGTGATCTGGTGCGTCTCTACCCTGCCGGCACTGCCAGTAACGAGACCGCCGCCAGTGAGCTCGTCGTCGGTCAGATCGAGCGGCTGTGCGGCGTGGCGGAGGCAGCGCCGCTGCGGCCGGTCACCCTGGATACCGAACAGTTGCTCGAGTCGGTGCGCGACGCCGCCGGCCTGCGATCGTTTCTGCTCCGTCAGCGCCTCGACGTCGACCAGCTGCAGATAGTCACCATGGCCGCCGATCCCGCGCGCTCCGCGCACGCGGCGATCGTGGCGCTACAGGCCGGTGTAGGGCCGGACGAAATGGGGCGCATAGTCGTCGGCGATTCGACGGTGTCCGTCGTCGACACCCCCGCGGGCCGTGTCTGCGTGGAAAGCGTCATCTCGGGCCAGCGTCGCTACCAGATTCTCTCGCCCGGCTCGCGCAGTGACATCGGCGGGGCGGTGCAGCGGCTTATCCGGCGCTTGCCCGCCGGCGAGGAGTGGTACTCATATCGGCGTGTGGTCTGACTGGACAACAGCTTTCGGAGTGCCGCATCACTGTGGTGTCCTCACAACCGAACGGAAGAAACAAAGTCAGTTAACCAAAGCCTTGGAATGGCAACGCCTCTCGCACTTGAAAGGTTTGTGATCGGGTAAACGCGGTTTCGCAAAGCGTGTTAGCATCGCGATCGTGACGAGCCCTTGGAATGACCCGAATATGTCGGACGAAGGTGCGCTCAGGCGGGGGGATCCGTCAGCGGGCCGCAACTTCCCGGATTCGGTATCGGACACTATGCGTATTACCGATCTGGCTGCGCCCCGAAAGATTCCTCCCGGGTCAGGTTGGCGGAAATTCATCTATGTCGTCTCATTTCACCAAATAAACCCCGGTGAATCGCCTCGCGAACGGCACTACCGTGATTTGCAGAACCGTATCCGGCGGCATATCCGGCGGCAATATGTGATCACCGTTGTCTCCGGTAAGGGCGGGGTCGGGGTCACGACGGTGGCCGCCTGCATCGGCGGTGTGTTCCGTGAATGCCGCCCGCAGAACGTGATTGCGATCGACGCGGTGCCGGGTTTCGGCACGCTGGCTGACCGCATCGACGAGTCACCGCCGGGGGACTACACCGCCATCATCAATGACACCGACGTCCAGGGCTACGCGGATATACGCGAACATTTGGGGCAAAACGCGGTGGGGCTCGATGTGCTGGCCGGAAACCGCACGTCAGACCAGCCGAGGCCACTGGTGCCGGCAATGTTCTCCGGGGTCTTGTCGCGTCTGCGGCGAACCCACACGGTCATGATTGTCGACACCTCTCCGGATCTTGAACATGAAGTGATGAAGCCGGTGCTGGAGAACACCGACACCCTCGTGTTCGTCTCCGGGATCACCGCGGACCGGTCCCGGCCGGTGCTGCGAGCCGTGGACTACCTCAGGTCGCAGGGCTACCACGAGCTCGTCTCGCGCAGCACCGTGATCATCAACCACACCGACCAGATCACCGACAAGGATGCGCTGGCTTACCTCACCGAGCGGTTCAGCAAGGTCGGGGCAATCGTTGAAGTTATGCCGTTCGATCCGCACTTAGCCAAAGGGCGGAATCATCGACACCGTTCACGAGTTGAAGAAAAAATCGCGGTTGCGGCTTTTTGAAATCACCGCGGGCCTGGCTGATAAATATATACCCGATGCCGAGCGGACGGCGCCGTGACATCGCCGCATAAGGTTGCTTTCCCGGCGCGCTGTGCGGTCAACATTTCCTACGAGAAGCATCTGTGCTCCCAAGTCTTCCCCGCCGGAATTCCCGTCGAGGGATTCTTCGAGGGAATGGTCGAGCTTTTCGACAGCCGACCTGAAGCGCAAAGGTTTCGAAGGCATTGCCCTGCCGGCGGGCAGCTATGAGCTGCACAAGATCAATGGCGTCCGGCTCGATATCAATAAGAGCCTTGACGAGCTCGGCGTTCAAGACGGCGACACCCTGGTGCTCGTGCCCAGGGTCGCCGGCGAGTCCTTCGAACCGCAGTACGAGTCGCTGTCGACGGGATTGGCGGCCATGGGCAAGTGGCTCGGCCGCGACGGCGGTGATCGGATGTTCGCGCCGGTGACGCCGCTCACAGCCGCCCACACGGCGATCGCGATCATCGCGATGGCGGTCGCGTGTCGTGGTGGCCCTGACATTGCGGGCACGGACATTCACCGACAGCCTGATCCCTGCCGCGGTGGCAGGCGCGATCGGTGTACTACTGGTGATCGCGACCTCGGTCGTGTGGCGGGGCTGGCCGGAGCGACGCGACCTGTTCAGCGGGTTCGGATGGCTGGCGGTCGTGCTGGTGGCCGTCGCCGGCGGCTGCGCGCCGCCCGGTGCGCTCGGCGCAGCTCATGCGGCTGATCGGACTGGTGGTGGTGCTTTTCGGCGCCATCGCCATCGGTGTGATCGACGCAGAAACGCTGGCAGACAGCGGTGGTCACCGCAGTCGTCACAGTGTGCGGGACCCTTGCCGCGGTTGCCGTTGTCCGGATGTTCCGGCCGGCTTCGGTGCAAGTGCTGGCGATCTGCGTGCTCGTCGGATTACTCGTCCTGGTCAGGATGACCCCGTTGATCGCGTTATGGGTGGCTCAGGTAAGACCTCCACACTTCGGATCGATCACCGGCCGCGACCTGTTCGCGCGCCGCGAGGGGATGCCCGTCGACACCGTGTCCCCGGTCAGCGAGGACGAATCCGAAGACGAAGACAACGAACTGACCGACATCACCGCGCGGGGCGCCGCGATCGCCGCCTCGGCGCGACTGGTCAACGCCGTACAAGTCGGTGTATGCGTCGGGGTGTCGCTCCTCCTGCCCGCCGCGGTATGGGGGGTGCTGACGCCCGGACGCCCTTGGGCGTGGTTGGCGCTGGTCGTCGCCGGACTGGCGGTGGGCATCTTCATCACCCAGGGCCGCGGATTCGCCGCCAAGTACCAGGCTGTCGCGCTGGCATGCGGAGCATCTGCCGCTGTATGCGCCGGAGTGGTCAAGTACGCCGTCGTCGCGCCAAAAGACGTCCTGAGCGGTCTGCTATGGCCTGCGGTGGCCGTGGCTGCTTTCGCCGCATTCGGTTTGGCCGCAGCGCTTTTGGTGCCAACGATGCGGTTCAGGCCATTCATCCGGTTGACCGTGGAGTGGGCTGAAGTGCTGGCGTTCATCGTGTTGTTGCCAGCCGCGGCAGCCCTGGGAGGGCTGTTCGCACGTGGCATTCGCCACTCAAGCAGCGGCTCGCGGCGGTGATCGCCGCCGTCACCCTAGTCGCCCTGTCAGCCAATATCCCTGCTGCACAAGCCATCACCACCACCATCCGTGGATCCGGGGATGGTGCCTCCCGACGGGCCGCCCCAACCGGACCAACCGATGCGCCGCGCCAACAGCTGCTCCACGCCGATCACGGTGCGAAACCCCGATGTGGCGCAGATGGCGCCGGGCTTCAACCTCCTCAACATCAGTAAGGCATGGCAGTACAGCACGGGCAACGGTGTGGCCGTGGCTGTCATCGATACCGGGGTTTCTCCCAACCCGAGGATGCCGGTCGTGCCTGGTGGTGACTACATCATGGGTGAGGACGGTCTGTCGGATTGCGACGCGCACGGCACCGTCGTGAGTTCGATCATCGCCGCTGCGCCGCAAGGGATTTTGCCGATGCCGCGGCCAATGCCGGCGACGCCGGCGTTCCCTCCGCCGGCCGGGCCGCCAGCGGTTATCGCGGCGCCGCCGCCGCCGGTCGAGGTCCCGCCGCCGTTAGCGCCGCCACCACCGCCACCGCCGGTGACGATCACCCAGATCGTTCCGCCACCGCCACCGCCGCCCCCGCCGCCCGAGGGAGGGGGCGCTACCTCTGCGTCAAATGGGCCGCCGGATCCGCAGACCGAGGACGAACCCGCAGTGCCGCCGCCCCCGCCCGGGGCACCCGACGGGGTGGCCGGTGTCGCCCCGCACGCGACCATCATCTCGATTCGGCAGTCATCGCGAGCCTTCGAGCCGGTGAACCCGCTACCGGGGGATCCCAACTCCGACGAGAAGGTCAAAGCCGGCACGCTCAACACGGTGGCGCGAGCGGTGGTGCACGCGGCGAACATGGGGGCGAAAGTGATCAACATTTCGGTCACCGCATGCCTGCCGGCGGCGGCCCCCGCCGACCAGCGGGCGCTGGGCGCTGCACTGTGGTATGCGGCCACCGTCAAGGATGCGGTGATCGTGGCCGCGGCCGGCAACGACGGGGAAGCCGGCTGCAACAACAACCCGATGCTATGACCCGCTGGACCCGTCGGATCCACGAGACTGGCATCAGGTCAAGGTTGTCTCCTCGCCGTCATGGTTTTCCGACTACGTCCTATCGGTCGGTGCCGTCGATGGCAGCGGTGCCGCACTCGATAAAAGCATGTCGGGCCCCTGGGTCGGTGTCGCCGGCGCCGGGGACCCACATCATGGGTCTCTCTCCCCAAGGCGGCGGACCAGTCAACGCCTACCCGCCGTCGAGGCCTGGCGAGAAAAACATGCCGTTTTGGGGCACTAGCTTTTCCGCGGCCTACGTCAGCGGGGTGGCTGCCTTGGTCCGGGCTAAATTCCCCGACCTGAGCGCACATCAAGTCATCAACAGGATTGTGCAGTCGGCGCACAATCCTCCTGCGGGAGTAGACGACAAGGTCGGGTATGGGCTGGTGGATCCGGTCGCTGCATTGACGTTCAACATTCCCCCTGGTGAGCGGATGCCCCCGGGTGCGCGAAGCCGGGTGATTACGCCCGCCCCGCCGGCTCCGCCGCCAGATCACCGGGCCCGCAACATCGCGATCGGGTTTGTCGGCGTAGTTGCCGCCGGTGTGGTCGTCATGGCGGTCGCGGCGCGGCTGCGGAGGGCCCGATGAGGCCGACGCTGACCGGGTTCAGCCCCGGCAGTAACCGGCGGGTCGTCGGGGTTTGGGTGGTGTTCGTTTTCGCGTTGGTCGAGTTGGGCACTCGGCGGATACATCGGCGCGATGATCGCCGTGTTGGTGGGTACCGCGCTGGTGTTCGTCCGGTGGTGGGGTCAGCCGGCCTGGTCGTGGGCCGTGTTGTGGCGGCGGGGCCGGCGCCCGATCAGCTGGGACGCGCCGATCACCGTGGCCAACAACAGATCCGGTGGTGGTGTGCGCGTGCAAGACGGTATTGCCGTTGTCGCGGTGCAACTGCTCGGTAAAGCGCACCAAGCCACAACGGTGACCGGCTCGGTGAGCGTCGAGACCGAAAACGTCATCGACATCGTCGAACTGGTGCCGATGCTGCACCAGGCGCTGGGCCTGCAGCTCGACTCGATCAGCGCCGTCACATTCGGGTCTCGGCACGGCAACGTCGGGGACTACCCACGCGTGTATGACTCTGAGATCGGCACTCCGCCGTATGCGGGCCGACGCGAAACCTGGCTGATCATGCGGGTGTCGGTCATTGACAATACGCAAGCGCTGTGTTGGCGCATAACCGTTGGTACAGCAGCTGTTTCCGTCGCGCAGCGCATTGCGGGGTTGCTGCGCTGCCAAGGGTTGCGGGCAAAAGTGGCCACTGCCACCGACCTGGTCGAACTCGATCGCCGGCTGGGGTCGGACGCGGTGGCCGGGAGCGTGCAGCGGTGGAAAGCCATACGTGGGGAAGCCGGCTGGATGACGACCTATGCGTACCCACGCAGAGGCGATCACGTCGCGGGTTCTCTCGCAGGCGTGGACCCTGCGCACTGACGAGGTCATCCAGAACGTGACGGTGTATCCGGACGAGACATGCACGGCGACTATCACCGTGCGCACACCGACGCCGGCGCCCACTCCGCCCAGCGTGGTCCTGCGTCGGCTCAACGGCGAGCAAGCCGCCGCTGCGGCGGCCAACATGTGCGGTCCACGGCCATACCTGCGAGGACTGCGGCGCAGCCCGCTACCGGTGGAGCTGGTCACCGAGATCGGTCCTTCGGGTGTGCTGGTAGGCAAACTGAGCAACGGGGACCGCCTGATGATGCCGCTGACCGATGCCGGCGAACTGTCGCGTGTTTTCGTGGCCGCTGACGACCCGATTGTCAAACGGATCGTGATCCGCACCGCCGGCGCCGGCGAGCGGGTCTGTGTGCACACCCGCGACAAAACACGCTGGGCCAGCGTACGAATGCCGGAGATCACTGTCGTCAGCACGTCACGCCCCGCGCCGCGGACCACCGTCAGCGTCGTGGAGTTCGTCGCGCGGCGGGGAAAGATGGTAACGCCGCTGCCGAGGGCGGAGGCAGCGATGTCGCGATCTCACCCACCCCGCGACCGGCGACCGTGATTACCGTCGCGCCATCCGGTACGACGCTGTCGGAGGGATATCGGCATGGCTTCGAGGTGACCATTGAGCAGGTGAGCCCTGCGCTGGTGAATGTTAGTGCGGCAGGGAAAAATTGGCTCGTCGAGATGGACATGTTCCGCGCAGAGAACCGCTACGTCAGCCTTGAGCCGGTCACGATGTCGATCGCCACCTAGACCGTTGACAACACGAAGTCTGAGGCACATTTTGATGAGCGCACCTAGCAGATGCGGCGACGGCTGCACCCAGCTGTGGCCGCCTGCCCGCAACCGCGATGATCACAGCCACGGTGTCGAGGATGGTGCACACGATGGGTGATTTGCACACTGCCCGTAGGCATTTCGACCGGGCCATGGCCATCAAGAGTCGGCAGGGCCGGGCAGCGGCGTTGCCTGAGTTCATCGCTGCCACCGACGCCGACCCTTCGATGGCCGATGCGTGGCTGGGGCGGATCGCCTGCGGCGATAATGACCTGGCCTCGCTGGAAAAGCTCTATGCCAGCAGCGAATGGCTGCACCGCGAGACAACGCGTATCGGGCAAACGCTCGCTGCGGAGATCCAACTGGGTCCCTACATCGGAATCACGGTGACCGACGCTTCACAGGTCGGGCTGGCGTTGTCGTCGGCGCTGACGATAGCCGGGGAATACGCCGAAGCCGATAAACTTCTGGCCGACCGTGATCTGTTGGATTCGTGGGCCAACTATCAGTGGCACCAGCTGGCGCGGGCATTTCTGATGTACACCGCGCAACGCTGGCCCGACGTCTTGTTGACGGCGGCCGAGGAGTTGCCGGCGCAGGCGATCGTCATGTCTGCTGTGACAGCGTCGATTTGTGCGTTGGCCGCCCACGCTGCGGCGCACCTCGGACAGGGCCGGGTCGCCCTGGACTGGCTGGACCGCGTCGACGTGATCGGACACAGCACGTCGTCGGCTCGATTCGAGGCCAATGTGCTGACGGCTTCGATCGGCCCCGCCGACATTCCGCTGCTGGTCGCCGACTTGGCGTATGTGCGCGGGATGGTGTATCGCCAGCTGCGCGAGGAGGATAAGGCCCAGATCTGGATGTCGAAAGCGACCATCAACGGGGTCCTGACGGAAGCAGCCAAAGAGGCATTGGCCGACCCGAATCTCCAGTTGGTGGTGACCGACGAACAAAGCATCGCCAGCCGGACCGATCGTTGGGATGCCTCGTCGGCCAAAAGCCGCGACCAGCTCGACGACGACGCCGCGACGGAGCGGCGCGCCGAGCTGCTGGCCGAGGGCCGCGAGCTGCTGGCTAAACAGGTGGGACTGGCAGCGGTCAAGCAGGCGGTATCGGCGCTAGAAGACCAACTCGAAGTGCGGATGATGCGCCTCGAGCACGGCCTGCCGGTGGAGGGGCAGACCAACCACATGCTGCTGGTCGGCCCACCCGGCACGGGCAAGACCACCACCGCCGAAGCCCTGGGCAAGATCTATGCCGGCATGGGGATCGCGCGCCACCCCGAAATCCGAGAGGTTCGCCGATCAGACTTTTGCGGCCACTACATCGGGGAATCGGGGCCCAAGACCAACGAGCTGATCGAAAAGTCGCTTGGCCGAATAATTTTCATGGACGAGTTTTACTCGCTGGTCGAGCGCCACCAGGACGGCACACCGGACATGATCGGCATGGAGGCCGTCAACCAGCTCTTAGTCGCATTGGAAACACACCGATTTGACTTCTGTTTCATCGGGGCCGGCTATGAGGACCAGGTCGACGAATTCCTCACCGTGAACCCGGGTTTGGCCGGTCGGTTCAACCGCAAGCTGCGGTTCGAGTCTTATTCGCCGGCTGAGATCGTCGAGATCGGGCACCGCTACGCGACACCACGCGCCAGTCTGCTCGACGACGCCGCGCGCGAGGCGTTCTTGGACGCGGCCACCACCATCCGCAACTACACCACTCCCGGTGGGCAGCACGGCATCGACGCCATGCAGAACGGTCGGTTCGCCCGCAACGTCATCGAACGTGCCGAAGGGTTTCGCGACACCCGGGTGGTCGCCCAAAAACGTGCGGGCCAACCGGTGACGGTTGAGGATCTGCAGATCATTACCGCGGCCGACATCCAGGCTGCGGTGCGCAGCGTCTGTTCGGACAACCGCGATATGGCCGCCATAGTCTGGTAGCGCCGTGGTCAAGAGGCACGAGGGTGGCTGAAGGCCACCGTAGGCATCCGGTATTGTAGACACATGACTACAGGCGCTGCAGGTGCCGGGCGCGCTCACGAAACTCTGCCGACGGGTCGCGACGAGGTGATCGCGGCCATCCTCGACAGCGCGGGGCAGCTTTTCGCCGAACGCGGACCGGCGGCTGCGTCGATTCGTGATATCGCAGCTCGGGCGCGGGTCAACCACGGCCTGGTCTTCCGGCATTTCGGCACCAAGGAGCAATTGGTCGCTGCCGTGCTTGATCACCTGGCCGCCCAGCTGACCAAGCTGATCGACAGCGGAGCGCCCGCAGACGAGGTCGAGGCAGCCAGCGCCATCCAGTTACGGGTGATTGCCCGGGCACTACTCGACGGGTTTCCGGCAGGTCAGCTACAGACCAGCTTTCCCGCCGCCGCCAGGTTGCTCGACGAGATTCGGCCCCGACATCCCAGCGATGATGCCGCACGGCTGGCAGCGGCTCACGCCGGCGCCCTGCTGCTCGGCTGGCAGTTGTTCGAACCGTTCCTGCGCTCGGCAACCGGACTGCACGACTTTCCCGAAGACAAGCTGCGCCAGTCCATCGCCGCCGAAATGGGAAGGCTTGCCCAGCCGCATTGATGCGAGGTCCGGCTCCCCGGGTGGCAGTGGGGTTCAAGCCGGCTCGAATCGGAAAACGGCGACCCGGCCCGCCAGCGCTTCGAATTCGTCGGCCGTCCCGTCGCGCACCATCCCCGAGCGTTTCGCGAACGCCACACCCACCGGCACTTTGGTGGAAAATGCCCGCAGGACCGGCCTCGCTTCCATAGCGGTCAGTTCGACGATCCGGACTTCCCGTGACCGTCGGCCCCGACTCAGCGTGCCGGTGTTCGCTGCCCGGGCGTTTGCCGCCCAGTCAGCGCCGGGATAGCCGGCCACCACGTAGAGGCCGTCCTGAAATTTGAACGGCGTCATCGGGGTGCTGCGCGGTCGACCCGATTTGCGGCCGGGCACGGTCAGCACCATGGCGGGACCGGTCGGAATCCCGAGCCGCTGGACTGCCATCATCACTTTGTTCATGGGCTTGAGGTAGCGCGGCGGACGTGGTTCGGGCATGTCAGGCTCCTTAGCTATCTCGAGCTGGTGAACAGGTCGCGGTGCTGGGTGACCCACTGTGCGAACGGGAGTGCCGGCCGGCCGAGGATCTTCTCCACGTCATGCGTGACAAGGGCGGGTTTGTCGAGTGTCTCGGCGAGCATGGCCGTATAGGCGTCGGCGAACTCGGCGGTGAAACCCAACGTGGTGAATCGTTGCCGTACTGCGTCATTGGGCATTTCCCGGTACTGCAGCGGGCGACCCAGAACGTCACCGATGACTTCAACCAGCTCTGAGTTGGTGAACGCCTGCGGACCGGTCAGCGGAATACGCTGCCCAAGGAGTTCATCGGTAAGCAGTGCCCGTGCCGCGACCGCCGAAATGTCGCTTTCGACGATCGGTGCAGATGAGGCCGCGGCGTAGGGCCCGGCCACCACATCGCCGCCTCGTATCTGCGGCGACCACATGCCGGCGAAGTTCGTCGCGAAAACTGTGGGCCGCAAACTCACCCAGGCCAGGCCGGATTCGACGGCGAGTTGTTCAACCTCCTTGTTACGGTCCCCGCGAAAGCGCGACGGCTGACGGGAGAAGTCGTCGTCGGCGTTGATGGCTGACAGAGCAACCAGCTTGGTGACTCTGTGACGCAAGCACTGGTTTACTACCGATTCCAGGTGCTCACCCAG
Source organism: uncultured Actinomycetota bacterium (assembly GCA_963784665.1). Classification (GTDB taxonomy): domain Bacteria; phylum Actinomycetota; class Actinomycetes; order Mycobacteriales; family Mycobacteriaceae; genus Mycobacterium. The sequence continues at coordinate 171,074 of CAWASA010000002.1, read as the reverse complement.
CGCGCGGGAGTTCAGGAATACCGCCGACGCACCCGGTAATGCTTCGGCCGCCGAGCCGACCACCTCGACACGAGACGGAAACCCGGCGGTCTTCGGTGTGCGGGTGACGGCCCGCACGCGGGCTCCTGCGGCAACAAGTTCGGCAACAAGAGGACGCCCGACGTTGCCGGTCGCACCCGTTACGACGATCGTCATGGGATGGTTCCTTTCGTGGATTTTCTTCACTGCTCCAAGGACGGGGCGGAAAGTGGGAAAGTTACAGCCGAAACACGTAACTTTTTGCGGCATCCGATCGTCGAAGATTCATGAACCAGTCGCAGTCGCCGAGCGACCAGGTCACCGAAGCCTGGCATCGCCACCGCCCGTATTTGGTCAATCTCGCCTACCAGATGCTGGGCGACGTTGGCCACGCGGAAGACGTTGCGCAAGAGGCGTTTCTGCGACTATCGCGTACTGATATAAACGCGATCGACGATATCCGCGGCTGGCTGACGGTGGTGGCCAGCCGCCTCTGCCTCGATCAGGTACGTGCGGCCCGCACCCGCTACGAACGGCCGGGTAGCCCAGCTCTCGAGGACCAGGCGGTCATGCCAGATAGCTCGCAGCGCTTAGACCCAGCCGACCGGGTCACCCTGGACGACGAGATCCGCACCGCGTTACTGGAGGTCTTGCGCAGGCTCAGCCCCGGGGAAAGGGTTGCGTTCGTGCTGCACGACGTGTTCGGGGTCCCTTTCGATACGATCGCCGAAACCGTGGGCCGCCCGGTCGGTACCTGCCGTCAACTCGCGCGGCGCGCGCGGGCCAAATTCCATACGGCACAACCGAAATCAAGCGAAGTGGCCCCAGCCGAGCACCAGCTCGTCACCGAAAAATTCATTACCGCATGCGCCAACGGCGACATCGCTGGATTGACCGCCGTCCTGGATCCGGCGGTCTGGGGCGTGGGAACGATCCTCGCCGACCCGGCGCCGCCGCCACAGGTCAACCATGGGCCCCACGCGGTGGCCACCAACCTGCTGCGCTATCTGTGGCCGCAGGTGACGCTGGTCAGCGGTCCCGCCGGGGGACCGGTGGTGTTGGCCTTCGCCGACCGACGGCTCTTCGCCGCCATTGTGCTGACAATCCGCGGTTCCCTCGTGACCAAAATCGAGGCCATCGCCGACCCTTCGGCGCGGGCGGGGACCGCTCGGCGAACATCCGGCCAGGGGCCGCTCGGCCACGTAGTGCGATGATGCCGTTGAGGTGAAGACATGCGATACGTACGTGAAGAAGTCGTGCACGCACCCGCGGCGCGGGTGTGGGAGTTGCTGGTCGACGTGGTGGGCTGGCCGGCCTGGACCGAGTCGATGCGGGAAATAAAGCGTCTGGACGACGGTCCGTTGGCGGTGGGCAGTCGATCCGAGGTGACTCAGCCGAAGGGCCGGCCGATGGTTTGGACGGTCACCGAACTCGAGCCGATGCGCGTATTCACTTGGGTGACCGCGCAACCGGGCCTTTCGCTTGAGGCTGTGCACCGCATCGACGACACCGGCGCTGGGGTGGCCACGACGCTCGAGTTCATCGTGTCCGGCCCGTTGGCGTGGCTGGCAGCTCTGATGGCGGGGGCCCGGATCCGTTCGTACCTGGAGATGGAGAGCACGGGCCTGAAGCGGGCCGCCGAGCAGGCTTAGCTCTGCTCGTCGCTCGGCCGCCGGTCCCGCGTACGGTCAGGACGGCCCGCGAAATACCCGGCGATCGTTGCCGTGACCTGGAGGAACTTCCGCCGTGTCGCCGGGGCCATTTCACGGCTCACATTGATGACGCCGCCGGGCCGTAGGTGGGGATCGAAGGGCACTTCGACGACCGGCTGTCCATGATCGATGAACTCACGAGCCAGCAACGCCCGGGTGCGTTTGTCGGCGTGTCCGTCGGAATCGTTGAGCACCACGATGGTGTTCTGCAACAGACCCACCGAGTCCTGATCTGCCAGCCACTCCATCGTCCTCGCGGCCGCGGACGCCCCATCCGCCCACGGCGAGGAAACCACGATCAACGCATCCAGATCGCGCAGGACTTCCTGGGTGACCGGTGCGTCCATCGCCGAACCGCAGTCGACGACCGAGATCGCGAAATGGCGGTCCAGTCGTAGCGCGGCTTCCCGATAAATCGCTGGATCGAGCACTCGGCGGGGGCCGGACGCCGGTTCGCCACCGAGCACGTACAGGCCGGCGGAATTACGGCCGACACGCGCAACCACATCGCTGAAGGAGCGCAGGTTCTTGTCAGAAGTCAGTTCCCAGAACGAACCAGTCGACCCTGGATCGATTCGGCTGCTGAGTCGCCCGAAGGCGGTATCGGCGTCAATCGCCACAACGTGGTCCTGCTTACGCAGTTCGGCGAAGAGCGACCCGACAATGGCGGCGACCGACGTTTTTCCCACACCGCCCTTGCCTAGTACGCCGACCTTGTAGTTGCCGCGAAGGACGGTCCGGATGGCTGCTTCGAACTCGGCCTCCTGGCGTTGCTCCGGCGACGGACCCAGCTTGACAAGGCCAAAAGTGGCCAGGCGGAGGATTCGTCGCCAACCGCGGTCGGGCGCTTCCGGCGCAGCGGGCTGAACCGAAGGAACAGGAGAAGGAGGAGGAGTTGGCTGCCGGGGCCGTATCGGCGAGCGCTGGGGAGGCGCGGGGGGTCGCGCCGGGGGAGGGTGAGCTGACGGCGGGCGCAGCGGCGCGGGTCTCGGGGCGCCCGGGACAGCAGCCGGGGGCGGCGCGGTCTGGGAGTCTGTGCGGTAGGGACCGGGTGGGTGCGCTGCAGGGGCGTTGGGCCGGTCGGGCTGCAGACGGTCCCGCAGGAATTCGTCGCGCTCGTTCATGGGCTCCTCGGGTGCCAGGCAATCGATCCTCGCGCGTATGGTCCGGCCGCGGCAAGCTCCTCAGGTGATGAGCGCCACGGTCCAACCGCCGACGCCGGACGCGGACCAATACCCGTCCAGTATCGGTCACGTGCCTCTTATTAGTACCGTGCAAACTTAGCGGGGCTTACTTCGGCCCTGCCGCTGCGCCTTTGGCCGCGCGCTGAGCACGCTCAGGCGCACTCGCGGCATCGTTGCGAGAGTGCCTTGGTGTGGCCTCAGCAAACTTGCGTAAGTGCCAGGTATGGTGCCCAGTCCGCCGGGATCGACGCTGCTGTGGGGGAAGTACCAGCCGCGAAACCGCACGTCGGAAATGGCGCCGATCGCCCCTTGCAGCGAAATTTACGGTCCTGCTAGCTGGCAGTTAGACTTAACGAAGTTGGCATGTCAGGCGGGTATTGTCATATCGTTTTACGACTTGTCGAGACCGGTTCCAGGCCACCGTTCAGCGTTGCACGGATGCATCCCTAAAGGATCGTGTCCGCCTGGGGAACAGACTATCGAGACAAGACCGAAAGGGTTTTACCCGCAACCTCCGGGTACGGCCTCATCGGAGCTGCTGCTAAGGGCCGCGCGGAACGTTCAGGTGAAGGGGCAGGTGCATATGACGCCCAGGCGCGTCGGGTTATACAACCCCGCGTTCGAGCACGATTCGTGCGGGGTAGCCATGGTCGTCGATATGCACGGCCGGCGTAGCCGCGACATCGTGGACAAAGCCATCACTGCGTTGCTCAACCTTGAACACCGCGGCGCTCAGGGCGCCGAGCCCCGCAGCGGTGACGGCGCCGGCATCCTGATTCAGGTCCCGGATAACTTCCTTCGCCAAGTCGTGGATTTTGAGCTGCCCGCTGCGGGCAGCTACGCCACCGGTATCGCATTTTTGCCGCAGTCCTCCAAGGACGCCGCGACTGCCTGCGCCGCGGTGGAAAAGATCGCCGAAGCCGAGGGCCTGACGGTGCTGGGCTGGCGAAACGTTCCCACCGACGACTCGTCGCTGGGTGCGCTGTCCCGCGACGCGATGCCTACCTTCCGGCAGGTATTCATGGCGGGGGCATCCGGTATGACGCTGGAGCGCCGCGCCTACGTGATTCGCAAGCGTGCCGAGCACGAACTTGGCACCAAAGGCCCGGGCCAAGACGGGCCTGGTCGCGAAACGGTTTACTTCCCAAGCCTGTCGGGCCAGACGTTGGTGTACAAGGGCATGCTGACCACCCCGCAGCTCAAGGCGTTCTACCTTGACCTGCAAGACGATCGGCTGACCAGCGCGCTGGGTATCGTGCACTCGCGGTTCTCCACCAACACCTTCCCGTCGTGGCCGTTGGCGCATCCTTTCCGGCGCATCGCCCACAACGGAGAGATCAACACCGTCACCGGCAACGAGAATTGGATGCGGGCCCGCGAGGCGTTGATCAAGACCGACATCTTCGGATCGGAGGCCGACGTCGAGAAGTTGTTCCCGATCTGCACTCCGGGCGCCTCCGACACCGCGCGTTTCGACGAGGCGCTCGAACTGCTACACCTGGGCGGGCGCAGCCTGGCCCACGCGGTGCTGATGATGATCCCCGAGGCCTGGGAACGTCACGAGGGTATGGACGGGCGTTTACGGGCCTTTTATCAATATCACGCCTCTTTGATGGAGCCGTGGGACGGTCCGGCATCGATGACGTTCACCGACGGAACCATCGTCGGCGCCGTGCTAGACCGCAACGGGTTGCGCCCGTCACGGATCTGGGTCACCGAAGACGGCTTGGTGGTAATGGCTTCCGAGGCCGGCGTACTCGACCTGGACCCGGCCAAGGTCGTCCGCCGGATGCGGTTGCAGCCCGGCCGGATGTTCCTGGTGGACACCGCGCAAGGCCGCATCGTCTCCGACGAGGAGATCAAAGCGGAGCTGGCTGCCGAGTATCCCTATCAGGAGTGGCTCGACAAGGGCTTGGTCCCGCTTGACGACTTGCCGGCGGGCCAGTATGTGCGTATGCCCCACGATCGACTTGTCAAGCGGCAGTTGGCTTTCGGCTACACCTATGAGGAACTCAGTCTGTTGGTGTCGCCGATGGTGCGCACCGGCGCCGAGCCGATCGGCTCGATGGGAACCGACACTCCGGTTGCGGTGCTCTCGCAGCGACCACGGATGCTGTACGACTACTTCCACCAGCTCTTCGCTCAGGTCACCAATCCGCCGCTGGATGGCATCCGCGAGGAGGTGGTGACCAGCTTGCAGGGCACCACCGGCGGCGAACGTGACTTGCTCAACCCGGACGAGAGCTCCTGTCACCAGATCGTTTTGCAACAGCCGATTCTGCGTAACTACGAGCTGGCCAAGCTGATCAACCTCCACCCCGCCGCCTTGGTCAACGGGCGTCCGCATGGCATGCGCTCCAAGGTGGTTCGGTGTCTGTACCCGGTCGCCGAGGGCGGCACCGGGCTGGCCGTCGCGCTGGACGAGGTACGCGCTGCGGCGTCGGCGGCGATCGCCGACGGCGCGCGCGTGATCATCTTGTCCGACCGCGAGTCCGACAAGCAGATGGCTCCCATACCCTCGCTGCTGGCTGTTGCGGCGGTGCACCACCACCTGGTGCGCGACCGGACGCGCACCCAGGTAGGTCTGGTGGTCGAAACCGGTGACGCCCGCGAGGTGCACCACATGGCGGCGCTGGTCGGCTTCGGGGCGGCGGCGGTCAACCCCTATCTGGTCTTCGAGTCAATCGAAGACATGCTCGACCGCGGTGTCATCGATGGCAGTCCAAGTGGGGTGGATCGCAACACGGCGCTGAACAACTACATCAAAGCCGCCGGCAAGGGTGTGCTGAAAGTGATGTCCAAGATGGGCATTTCGACGGTGGCCTCCTACACCGGTGCGCAACTGTTCCAGGCGGTCGGCATCTCGGAGGACGTGCTCGACGAATACTTCGCCGGGCTGAGCTGCCCAACCGGCGGGATCACCTTGGACGACATCGCCGCCGACGTCGCCACCCGCCACAATCTGGCGTACCTCGACCGACCCGACGAGCGCGCGCACCGCGAGCTCGAGGTGGGAGGGGAATACCAGTGGCGCCGCGAGGGCGAGTATCACCTGTTCAACCCGGAGACCGTTTTCAAGCTGCAGCACGCCACTCGCACCGGGCAATTCAAGATCTTCAAGGAGTACACCCGTCTGGTCGACGACCAAAGCGAGCGGATGGCGTCACTGCGTGGCCTGCTGAAGTTCCGCGCGGGTGTGCGTCCCCCGGTTCCGCTGGACGAGGTCGAACCGGCCAGCGAAATCGTCAAGCGCTTCGCGACTGGGGCGATGAGCTACGGCTCGATCTCCGCCGAGGCGCACGAGACGCTCGCCATTGCGATGAACCGTCTGGGCGGTCGATCCAACAGTGGTGAAGGCGGCGAGGACGTCAAGCGTTTCGACCGCGATCCCAACGGGGATTGGCGCCGCAGCGCCGTCAAGCAGGTCGCTTCAGCGCGTTTCGGGGTCACCTCGCACTACCTGACCAACTGCACCGACATCCAGATCAAGATGGCGCAGGGCGCCAAACCGGGTGAGGGAGGACAACTTCCGGGACACAAGGTGTATCCGTGGGTTGCCGAAGTTCGGCACTCCACACCGGGTGTCGGCCTGATCTCTCCGCCGCCGCACCACGACATCTATTCCATCGAGGATCTCGCGCAGCTGATTCACGACCTGAAGAACGCCAACCCGTCCGCGCGGGTGCACGTCAAGCTGGTCTCCGAGAACGGTGTCGGCACCGTGGCCGCAGGTGTATCCAAGGCACACGCCGACGTGGTCTTGATCTCGGGTCACGACGGCGGCACCGGCGCGACCCCGCTGACATCGATGAAGCACGCCGGTGCGCCGTGGGAGTTGGGCCTGGCTGAGACGCAGCAAACCTTGCTGCTCAACGGATTACGCGACCGGATCGTGGTCCAGGTGGACGGCCAACTCAAGACGGGGCGCGACGTGATGATCGCCGCGTTGCTCGGCGGCGAGGAATTCGGCTTCGCCACCGCCCCGCTGGTGGTGGTCGGCTGCATCATGATGCGGGTATGCCACCTGGACACCTGCCCGGTCGGGGTGGCCACGCAGAATCCGTTGCTGCGGGAGCGGTTCTCCGGCAAGCCCGAGTTCGTCGAGAACTTCTTCATGTTCATCGCCGAAGAGGTCCGGGAATACCTGGCGCAGTTGGGCTTCCGTACCTTCAACGAGGCTGTCGGCCAGGTGGGATCGCTGGACACCACGCTGGCGCGCGCGCACTGGAAGGCCCACCGGCTGGACCTGACGCCAGTGCTGCACGAGCCGGAGTCGGCGTTCATGAACCAGGACCTGTACTGCAGCTCCCGTCAGGATCATGGCCTGGACAAGGCGCTCGATCAGCAGTTGATCGTGATGAGCCGCGAGGCGCTGGATTCCGGCAAACCGGTGCGGTTCTCCACCACGATCAGCAACGTCAATCGCACGGTGGGCACCATGCTCGGCCACGAGGTGACGAAAGCGTATGGCGGCCAAGGCTTGCCGGACGGAACGATCGATATCACGTTCGACGGATCAGCGGGCAACAGCTTCGGGGCCTTTGTACCGCAGGGGATTACCTTGCGTGTCTATGGCGATGCCAACGATTATGTCGGCAAGGGCCTGTCCGGTGGCCGGATCGTGGTGCGGCCTTCGGACAATGCGCCGCAGGACTATGTTGCTGAGGACAACATCATCGGCGGCAACGTGATCCTGTTCGGCGCCACCAGTGGGGAGGCATTCTTGCGCGGCGTAGTCGGCGAACGATTCGCGGTCCGCAACTCCGGGGCCCACGCCGTGGTCGAGGGTGTGGGCGATCACGGTTGCGAGTACATGACGGGCGGTCGGGTTGTCATCCTGGGACGGACCGGTCGTAACTTCGCCGCCGGGATGTCCGGTGGCGTGGCCTACGTGTACGACCCGGATGGTGAATTGCCGAAGAATCTCAACGCCGAAATGGTCGAGCTCGAGAGCCTCGATGAAGACGACGTGGAATGGCTGCACGGCATCATCCAGGCACACGTCGATGCCACTGATTCCGCTGTGGGGCAGCGGATTCTGGCGGACTGGCCCGGGCAGCAGCGGCATTTCGCCAAGGTGATGCCGCGGGATTACAAGCGGGTGCTGCAGGCGATCGCCGAAGCAGAGCGCGACGGCGTGGATGTCGACAAGGCGATTATGGCGGCGGCGCATGGCTGATCCGACCGGCTTCCTGAAATACACTCATCGGGAATTGCCGAAGCGCCGGCCTGTCCCGCTGCGACTGGGCGACTGGAACGAGGTCTACGAGGAATTCGATCCCGAGACCTTGCGCCAGCAGGCAACCCGCTGCATGGATTGCGGTATCCCGTTCTGTCACAACGGATGTCCGCTGGGAAACTTGATCCCGGAATGGAATGACCTGGTACGCAGTGGCCGTTGGCGCGACGCGATCGAACGGCTACACGCCACCAACAATTTTCCGGACTTCACCGGCCGGTTGTGTCCGGCGCCGTGCGAGCCGGCGTGTGTGCTCGGTATCAACCAGGATCCGGTGACGATCAAGCAGATCGAGCTGGAGATCATCGACAAAGCCTTCGAGGAAGGCTTTGTGGTGCCGCTGCCCCCGGACAAGCTGACCGGGCAAGCTGTTGCCGTGGTGGGCTCGGGACCGGCAGGTTTGGCCGCGGCTCAGCAACTGACCCGGGCCGGCCACACCGTCACCGTTTTCGAACGGGCAGATCGCATCGGTGGGCTGCTGCGCTACGGCATCCCGGAATTCAAGATGGAAAAGCGTTTCCTCGACCGGCGCCTGGACCAGATGCGCGCCGAGGGAACCGAATTCCAAGCAGGTGTCAATGTCGGGGTCGACATCACCGCCGAGCAGCTACGCGCCGATTTCGACGCGGTGGTGCTGGCCGGTGGCGCCACCGCGTGGCGTGATCTACCCGTTCCCGGCCGCGATTTGGACGGCATCCACCAAGCGATGGAGTTCCTCCCGTGGGGCAACCGGGTGCAGGAAGGCGACGACGTCCTCGGGCCAGACGGGGAGCCGCCGATCACCGCCAAAGGCAAGCAGGTCGTCATTATCGGCGGCGGTGACACCGGGGCCGACTGTCTGGGCACCGTGCACCGGCAGGGCGCAATCGCCGTGCACCAGTTCGAGATCATGCCGCGTCCGCCGGACTCGCGCGCGCCATCCACCCCGTGGCCGACCTACCCGCTGATGTACCGGGTGTCGGCAGCGCATGAGGAGGGCGGCGAGCGGGTGTTCTCGGTCAACACCGAGGAGTTCGTCGGCAAAGACGGGCACGTGACTACGCTCAAGGCGCACGAGGTGACCATGCAGGACGGGAAGTTCGTCAAGGTCGAGGGTTCTGATTTCGAGCTCGAGGCCGATTTGGTGTTGCTGGCGATGGGATTCGTCGGCCCGGAGAAGGAGGGCCTGCTCACCGACCTCGGAGTCAAATTCACCGACCGCGGCAATGTCGCGCGAGGTGCCGATTTCGACTCGTCGGTTCCGGGCGTTTTCGTTGCCGGGGATATCGGCCGCGGCCAGTCATTGATCGTCTGGGCGATAGCTGAGGGCAGGGCTGCGGCGGCGGCCGTCGACCGATATTTGATGGGTTCCACCGCTCTGCTGGCGCCGGTCAAGCCCACCGCTGCACCGCTTCAGTAGTCACACCAGCAACACTAGAAACAGGCCTACTAACGTTCGGCGAGTCTTACACCGTTTGCCAGACGGCGGGTGTCTAATAACCCGTTGTGGGCTCCATCACAGAGAAGTCAGATCGGAGTCCCGCATGAACGGACCGATCGCAGGAGTCATCACTGTGCATATCCACCCAGTACCTCGGTCGCGGATGGGGCGAATCGCCTGGTCATGGTTTCGTCACCCGGTAAAGAGCCGCGAGTTTCCCGCTAAGCAGGAGCGCCTGGTTACCGCCGAGGATTTGCTGCTCTTCGGCGTGTAACCACCCAGCCGGTGCACCTACCGGCGCGCGACAGGTTTGCTGAGCGTTACCAGCTTGTGATCTCGGCAAGAAGGCGTTGAACGCCGCGTGAACCTGGCTTCATCGATCCCATAACCCCGAATGGCGGATCGCCTCAGCCAGCGGTTCCAGGACGGTGGGGTCGTGCGGCGGGGAGATGTAGACGATGCCCAGGTCCAAGCCCTCGGCCGCCAACGCGGCCGCCTCCTCGATGACCTGCCCATAGTTGCGCTCTGGATCCAGTCGAAGGTGGGCCGACAGGGTGATCTCTTTCGGATCGCGTCCGATCTGCGCGCACTGTGCGGCCAGCACATCGCGCTTGCGCGCAAACAAGTCAGGCGGACCGCCGGCGAAGTTCCAGTGTTGGGCGTACCGCGCGGTGATCGGCAGTGTCCGTTTCTCTCCGCTGCCGCCGATGCAGATCGGCGGGTGCGGCCGCTGCGGGCCTTTGGGCTCGTTGCGGGCGCCTTTAAGCTGGTAGTACTTGCCGTCGAAGTCAGTGGTCGGTTGGCTTAGCAGGCTGGTCAGCACCTCACACGCTTCCTCGAACCGGTCGAAACGTTCCTTGATGCTGCCCAGCTCGATGCCATAGGCGCCCGACTCCTCCTCGTTCCAGCCGGCGCCGATCCCCAGCTCGAGTCGTCCGTTGGAGATTATGTCGAGCGCGGCGGCCATATTGGCCAGCACGGCGGGGTGGCGGTAGTGGATTCCCGTGACCAGGGTGCCCAGCCGCAGCCGTTTGGTGGCCTGCGCCAGCGCGGTGAGCCTTGGGTCGGTGGCACCACCACACTGAAGGAGAACATGATGAACAACGATTTCTTTGACAAGCTGGCCCGCGGCGAGATCGAGCCCGACTTGGTCATCTCAGAGGAGGACATGGGCGCATTCGACCTGCGCGGTGTCGGGGCCACCATCTGGCAGACAGCCCCCACCGTCGGCCTCAAGAAAATCCCGATCGTGCACGCCAGCTCTGAGCTGGGGTACGACCTGGAGCTTGCGGGCTATCGCACCGAGGCCCAGCTGCGTGAGGTGATCGAGGACATGGTGGACCACTCGCGCGCCACCATCTGCCCCGGCGACCTCGGCTACCCGATCTTTAAGGCGGTCGTCTCGATCGGGCGGCAGGAACAGGTCGAGGTGTGGATCGAACAGATCGACGACACCGCCGCCTGCATCTACTACCCGAGTGAGCGGTGATCGCGATGCAAGAGTTCAACAACCTGCGGGACGTCCTCGACTCCCACGGCGGCAACCTCAAAGACCTGACCGTGCTCGCGGCGGCCAACGACCCATTCCGGGTCGACACCGACTCCGGGCACCGAGACGGTGCATGGCTAGCCAACACCCTGGCCGCCCTCGACATCACCGGGCAACGGCACCTGAGAGGGCTGCATTACATCGTGATCGGCCAGCCGAAACCCAACGGCTTGCCATACACCAACACCGAGGCCGACTGGATCTGGTTGGGCAAGGCCGCCAAGGCGGCGCGGTGGCTGCGGTACATCCCGTTCGACCGGATCGTCGATCAGCGCAACGACGGCGCCGATCATCCGGCGGCAGCCGGCGGCCCGACCGGAAGCGTTCGTGTCGGTCGACTTCGACGTCGCCGTCCCGGACGCCGAAGACCTCGCGCCGAAGGCCGGGCTGGACGGGTTCGTCCCGGTGCAGCCCTATCGGCTGGTGCTCGTCGGCGAGAAGTCCTCGCTGCGGCCGGTGCTCGACCCGATCGCCGCCCGCTACGGCGCCGACTTGTACCTGCCGACCGGGGAGATCTCGCGATACGCAGATCTACCAGATGGCCAGCGACGGCGCCGCACGACGGCCGGCCGATGGTGGTGCTGTACTTCGCCGACTGCGACCCCGCCGGGTGGCAGATGTCGATCTCGCGTCGAGCCGGAAGCTGCAGGCGTTCGATCGCGCTGGAGTTCGGTGACCTCGACCTCGAGGTCCACCGGGTCGGAGCTCACACCGGAGCAGGTCCGGGAGTACGGCTTGCCATCAACACCGCTGAAGGACACCGAGCGCCGAGCCGACAAATGGACCGCGGCGATGGGTGTCGAGCAGACCGAGATCGACGCCATGATCGCACTGCAACCAGCGCGGCTCGAGCAGATGGCACGCGATGCCATCGCACCGTTCTACGACGACACCCTGTCGAGGCGGGTCCGGGCGGCCGCCCAGCAGTGGCAGGCGGATGCACAGCAAGCCATCGACGCCCAGGGTGGTGAGCAGCTCGAGGAACTGCGGATCACCGCGGGCAACCGGCTCGCCGAGGTACGCGATCAGATCGAGGAGATCCTCGGCCGACGTCCACTTCGACGCCGACCAGTTCGACCTGCCAGAGATCCCGGAACTGCCCGAAGCGGAGCTGGACGGCGCCGCGCCGACGCCGCTGCTGGACAGTCGGTGGGACTTCGCCGAGCAGTGCCGGCGACTGATCGAGTCGAAGCGGTACACCAACGGCAACGAATAGCACACCACGAGACTGAGAAAGGAAACACCATGAACACCACTCACGACGACACCGCGCGCACCTGGCGTGATCTGGCCGACCAGCTCACCCCCGCGCAAGTCCGCCGCTTCGAACGTCACGAGGCCCTAGAGTTGGCCGCCCGCGACAAGCATCCCGGCGAAGGCTACGAATCGCCCGAGGACGTCGCCCGCGGGTTCCTGTCCGAGGCCCGCTGGGAAGCTCAGCAGAACCTCACCGACCGGCTGTTCGACGTGCCCGTCCCCGCCACCGCCGAGGAAGTCGAGCACTGGGAGGATGACGGCACCGGCACCTGGACACGCCGCATCCACGGACCCGACCGCACCCTTGAAGGGTTCGACGCCGCGGTCTACCTCGACGGGATCCAAACCCGCGACGGCGCCGTCACCTGGGAGCTGTTCGTGCATATTGAGGACCGGCACGCGATGACACCCGTGCAGGTGCGGCAACTGGCCGCCGAGCTGGTCGACGCCGCAGACCTCTCTCGACGACTAACAGATCACAATCAGAGATCGGCCCGTCACTTCGGTGGCGGGCCGATTTTTTGTCGGCCTCAGATCACCGTAGAGCCACGAACACAGTCGGCCCGGTGTGACGACACGTACGATTTTCTTGTGGCCCGGGTCCAGTCAACAGCCCGGGCCACAGCCACACCGAACCGTCGCTGTTATCACAGCGGAACGCCCCGCCCTAAAAAACGGAGAGCTCGGTGGCCGCGAATGACCTCGGCTGTTCGTGATTTTTACCGGCCCCCGGTGCTTATGAGCCGCTGGTCGTCGGGACGCTCAACATCCGGAACGCTTGCGGGACGACCACGTCTGAGCCGGTTCTGAACCAGAGCAGGGCGCCGCGCTGCCCGGTCGGCCGGTGCCCCGCCGTGCCGAAAAGGTGCGGCACTATTTCCAGCGTGCTCCCGATCCTGTCCACGATGACCATTCCCGCGGTGAAGTCGCCGTAGAGCAAGAGGTGGTTGTCTTCGCTGGCGTCGGGGTCGATGCCGCTGTCCATGTTTGACAGCTCATTGATGTTGCGGCTTAACAGCATCGGTGGGTTGGTGTTCAACTCGGGGAACGCCTTCGAGCCGTTGGTTGTTTCGAACTGGCGGGCAGCGTTGATGATCGCCAGGTTGGCGCACCATTGTGCCCGCGGCGAGAACCTGGGCGGCAGCGCGTTCTGTGTCGCGTAGATATCGGCGGCGGAGAATGTCTCAGCCGTTTCCGGGTCGATGAGTGGGACGGTGGCGGCTGCGTCGACCAGGGCGCTGATCACACCGCGGGGCTGACCGGATACCGGAGCCGGTCGTGAATGCGGTCGCGGTGAGTTGGTCGGCGCCGTCGCGCAGCAGCCGGCCGAGTTCGTCGAGGAAACCGATCGCATCCTGGGAAACCTCAAAGCTGAACGGCACGAAACAGTCACCCTTGTAGACCGGGATCACCGGCTGGCCCAGCGACGGGGAGGCGTCGGCGACTTCGGCGGCCTCGGCCGTCCACTCGGCGGTGACCCCGGCAGATGTGACCCCGGACCAGGAGTCGGAGACGGTTTGCACGACCCTGGCGAGCTGCCTCAAAGGGTTTGTGCTGCCGTCGCTGGTGAGCATCACCGCGGGGTCCAAGGTCAACGGAATCATCGCGCCACCCGACACGTCGACGGTGGACATGGCACGGGTTTCGGTGCGCAACGCCTCGACAGCCCGGTAGGCGTCAGCCTCGGCCTGGGTCCACGTCAAATGCCCTTGGGTCGGATTGCCAAGCAACTTCGCGAACGCCGTCTCATAATCGCGGCTGCCTGCGGCGGCCGCATACCGGGCAGTCCACGACCGTTGCGGTGCGGGCCCGGTGTCGATCAGCGATTCGACGAGTTCGGCGCCGCGCGCACCCAGCCGGCTATCGGACACTGCGGCGTCGAGGGCGCGCATCGCGGTGCCGCGCTGCCCGTACGGGGCTGGGATGTAGCCGCTATCGGTGCCGCTGTCGGGGCTGCCGTGGTCGACGCGCAGCCGGCCGGAGCGCACACCGGAGACCAGCTCGCGCGAACGTGCCACGCGGGTGCGGTCGTCGAAGTCGGCGATGCGTGCGGACAGGTCAGCGAGACGCGCTGAGGCGTCGGGCTGGTCGGCGTCGAAGTGGACGTTTTCGTCCATTAGCCGGTCATATTCGGCTTGGTCTTGGGCGTTCAACATGATGATTCTCCAAAGTTTCGGGGGTAGCGCTCCACCCGGGCAGAGCGAACAATGCCCGGGAAGAACGCTCTATCCATTGAGGAATTGCGGGAGGTTGAATTCGGCGCCTCGCTACGGCCCCACGTCTGGGGCGGTGCTCAGCTGCGGAGTCCCGCACTGTCCAGTCTACAAAGTGACAGCGCCCGTTGTCACGAATCGGTGTCGATCGGGTTTTGCCTGTTTTCTGCAGAACGTTTTTCCTGCCTTTTTACGTGGTAAATAGAAAATCTGGGACACCGCGCGGTGTCGGTGACGCCGCAACATCGCGATTTTCGACCTCCCCCCGACATTCGTCATGGCCGCCGATCGTCGTTCCACAGGAAACCGAGCGGATCGGCGTTGAACGCCTCATCGAGTTGGCGTTGCTGTTCGTCGAGTTCGGCGTCAAGTTGGGCGAGTTCGTGGGCTTCGGCGAGGATCCGCCGTTGCTCGTCGAGGATGCGGCGACGCTCATCGCGATCGGTCATGCGGATCTCCGCTCGTCGGGTAGTTCGGCGTATGCCCGATTGAGTTCGACCTGGAGTTGGTGATCGCCGCCATGATCGGGGTGGCAAAGCCGGGACAGCAGCTTGTATGCGAGCGGGGCCCTGCTGGACCCGACGCGGGCGAACACCGACCGGGCCCAGCCGGCCGTATCGGTGCCGTGGGGCCGCTGGGGGTGGTCGTCGATGCCGACGATGGTGCAGTCGAGTCGGCGCAGCGCATCAGCTAATGGCTTGCCGTACATCGCTTCGACCAGCCATTCCCGTCGCGGCTTGCTCCATGAGCGGGCGTAAGACGGTACGACCAGTTTCAGCATCTCGACGATCATCGGGTCGTAAGTGAACGTCACCGCGTACATGTGGCCGCGGTGCTCGAATCGGACGGCGGTCATGAGATGCCGCTTTCGGTGAACAGATCATTTTCTGACAGTGGGGAATCTGGTTCGCGGTGGTCGGTGGCGCGGTGGCCGTTGCCTGCGACACGTTCACAGTCGAAGTGCATGCTGCGACCGGTTGGCGGCGGGTATCCGCACCAACACAGCTCGGGCTCGTCGGGTTCGTCGATGTAATCCGCTACAGGCGCTACATGCTCATGTGTGTTGACCTGCGGTGTAGCGGTTGTAGCGGCTGTAGCGGATTTTTCGCGGGACACAGGGGGAGCACCGTCGCCGGCCCGGTCGTTGCCGCCGTCCTGTTTGCTGTCATCCTGATCGTCGTCGGGGAGATACCGGATCCAGGCGTCGACGAACTGGGCGCGGAAATAGCCCTTCAGCACTTTGCCGTCGTCATCGCGGATATTGCCTGATTTGATGCCGTACCTGCGGAGACGTTGCGCCAGCCCGCGCGCATTGAGTGCGCTGCCGTCCCGGTTGATGCTGTCCCAAGGGCTCTCCTCTATCCCCCTCAGGTTTGTTAGTGCTGAAGCGGACGATAGGTAGTCGCCGCCTTCTTTGCTGAAGACGGTTCGGAGGTCGCGGAGCAGGATGATGCCGAGGCTCTCTGTGTTCCGCATGGAATCCGCTACAGCCGCTACAGCCGCTACACGGGCGGTTTCCGGCCAGTGCCCGCCGGCCAGATCAGCCACCGCCAGGAGTGCTTCCCATGCGTCGGCGTCGCGGTCTTCGATGTTGTCGGGCATGACCGGCCAGTAGTCGATCGCGCGGTCACGCACTGCGCCGGTCCAGGCGGTCAGGCGGTCCCGGAGTTTATCGGCGTCGGGTGCGTTGATTCGGCGGCGCCACGGTTCCACCTTCTCCAGCGGTGATCGGCGTTGCATGCGGACCGACCACGGCGCGGGTCATGATCGTGTCGGGCAGGTCGTTGAGTCCGGCCATGGCGACGGCGCAGTAGGCGGGCAGTTCCTCGGTTTCGACGATTTTGCCGCGGACGACGCAGCGGCCGGCGACGGCGCCCTTGCGGTGCCCGGCGTTGAGCATGCCGCGGATGTCTTCGTTGCCGTTGGCTTTCTCACCGAACACGGTGTCGATCTCGTCGTAAAGGATCGTCGGCAGACCTTCGGGGTCGGACACTTTCCGGAACAGGTAGGCGGGTGTGGTGTTGACGGCGTGAACGGGCCGCGGTACCAGCGGTTCGCTGACTTCCAGTGCGCGGGATTTACCGCTGGCCGGTTCGGGTGACAGGAACGCGATGCGGGGTGTTGATTCCCAGCAGTCCATGAGGTGGGTATGGGCGATCCACAGGGTGTGCGCGATGACGGCGTGCTCGGTGGGGTAGGCGATGAACCGGGCGAGGAATGCTTTGATGTCGTCGAGCAGCTCCGCGCCGTCGGGTTCGGGCATCGGATCCACATTGTTGGGGTCGATCATTACGCCACCCCCCGCAGGGCCCGCGCAGCCGCTTTCATGTCCCCGCCGTGCTCCAAGACCGCGTAGGCCTTGAATCTGGTGTGACCGTGGCGATTTCCCGCGCTCGTGACATCGAATGGGGTGTTGGCGGCTATAAACGAACAAGCAGCCGTGTTTGATGGTGGCTGAGCACGCCGATGTCGCGGTGGGGTGCAGCCAGCGTGTGCCGTCGGCGTCCGGGTCTTGGCGGCGGTCGGCCTGGGTCCAGCCGTGCGGCTCGAGGATGTCAGCCCAGCTGGTGTTCGCGGTGAATTGGTCGGCGATCGACGGGCCGGAAAACCGTTGCGGTCGAATCGGTTTGGGTGGCGGCGCGACGCGGGCCCGTTCGACGATCAGATTGACCAGCCAAGGCGGCGGCGCCGCCACCGGATGATCGCAGCGCACATACCGCTGGCTGCTATCGGGGTGGATGGATGGGGCCATCACCACGTAGCCGCCGTGGTCTTTGTATTCCAGTCCGGCCGGCAGTTGGGCCTTGGAGAGCTTGCCGGGTGGGCGGCGGAAAAACAGGTGCAGCCCACCCGAACCCGTGATCTGGGTGAAGGTCTTCGGCAGCGGACCGTGATGCTCCTCCAACTCGGCGAGGGCCTGTAAGCCTCTGCCGGGATGCGGGCGCCGGTCAGGCCCGTCCACGTCGAGAACGAACATCGACTCCGGTACCCGGACACCGATGTTCCATGGGATGCGCGACCACCAGCGGGTCACGGTGTTGACGTCGTCGGCGAAGTCGAGGAGTCCGTGCGGGACGAGGTGACCGACGGGATCCTTGCCGCACGGGTGGACGATCCTGCCGGTGTCGCGGTCATGGTGGCATAGCGGGCCGACCTGCCAGTGATGACGCGCGTATTCGACGGCATGTTCACGCATGACGCGCGCCGCGCCGAGATCCTGTCGCCTGGTGCTGCTAGTGTCGCGGGTATCGACTATGCCGGTCGTGGTGGGTGCCGGTCCCTGTGGGGGCCGGCATTCTCGTCTCACGTGGCACTCCCTGCGGTGAGCAGGGCGGCGACGCGGGCCTTCTGCTCATCAGATAGCGGCGGCCAGCCGGCGACGATCTCGGCCACGTGTTCTTGAAGCCGTTCGGCGCGCCGATCGCGGTAGGCGTCGATTAATTGGGGGTCGTTGGCGGGGCGGATACCGGCGCCGATGTCGCGACGAATCTCTTCGACGCGGGCGCGGTCAGCGGTCCTTGACATGAAAAGGGCCTCTCGGGCAGGGTGAATCACCCTCCGCGGAGAGGCCGCTGTCACGGTAACTTCGCGCCGTGACAGGCATGATGTTACAACAAAATTCCCGGTACTGGTGCGGATTAGCCGCGCCGGGGTGGCCAGGCATATCCGGCCAATGCGCGTACTGAGATCTCGTGCACGTCGTTCTCGGCGAGAAGGTCGAATACATGCTCTAAATGAGTGGTGTCGTTTCGCCGTTCGTCGAATCCGCAGCGCGGGCAGTGGAAACGATATTGGTAGTGCACGTGGGGGATTCCAGCGTCTTCGAGCCGGCGGCTCGGTGTGCGCCCCTTTTCTGATGGACAACATGTTTGCGTGCGCGTCTGACGCGCTCGTCGGCGTCGGTGAATGTTTCAACCGGTATCCAGTCATGCCCTAATACGTCGTCAGTTAGGCGGATATACCGGATCACGACGTAGCGTTCGTGTCGGCCATCGTCGGGGCCGTCGCAGTACACCGTGATGCTGGGGTTATCCACCGGGGGTCACACCTTCGGCTTAAGGGTGACATAGTCGAGATTGATCACCCCGTCGCGGTCAACACCTTTGATCCCGCGCGGCGTAGGCAACACGGTCACGGTCATGATCTCGTCGACGATCTTGCCTTTCATGTCCGGCGGTAGAGCTTCCCACCGTTCGTCAAGGTCGTCGAGGTCGCCGTCGAGGAGCTGCACCGCGGGGCTGGTGGCCGCCGCATCGGCGAGGATGCGGTCGATCTCACCGACGCGGCCGCGGTGCTCGGCGGTCCCGGAGCGGAGTTGGCTGCCGTCGATCTCGCCGCGCGTGAACATGGCCGCCAACTCGTCCATGAGGGATTGCAGCGCCTCCCGGCGGGCGTGCATTACGGCGGTGTCGAACCCTTCCCGCGGAGCCAACCGAGACATGATGTCGTCGCGGCGCAACAGGGTCAGCACCGTAGTCTCGACCAACGCATCGAGCGGGGCGGCCAACCGGCCAACGTGCTTGTGCGGCTTACAGCCGTACATCATCGGCCGCGTGGCGCTGACGAAGGTGGCGTACAGCAAGCCATCACACACACCGCAGCGGTATACACCAGAGCCGACGTGCTTCCGTTCGAACGCGGTGGCCGGGCGCCGGGCCGGGTCGGACAGGAACGCGACCAGGCCACGGTGGGTGTCCTCGTCGATGATGGCTTGCCATTCGCCCCGTCCGACCACCCGACCCTGGTAGACGACTAGGCCGGCGTAGACAGGTTTGATCAGCACCCGCCGCAACGACAGGTTCGACCAGCGGCCGCCGCCGCGCTTCGCACTGCGTGGGGTGAGAAGACCACGCTCGTTCCACTCGGCGGCGATCGACCGCAGCGACCGCCCGCCTAACACGTCGGTGATGGCTTGCCGTACCGCTGTCGCTTCCGGCTCCAGCGGCTCGCCGCGCTGGGTGTAGCCGAACACTCTCGACTGGTCTGCACGCCATCGGCCGAGGGTGGCGCGCTGCTTGTTCGCGAGACGGCGCCGCTCACCCTTCAACTCGGACTCCTGCCTAGACACACTGCCGAGGATCCGGGCGAGCATCCGGCCGGTGGAATGGGACAGGTCGAGGTCTCCACCGTTGACCGTGCGGATCTCGATCCCGCGATCGGTGGCGTCGACGAGCCGTTCCAGGTCTTTCAGCGACCGGTATAGCCGGTCTGGTTGCCAGCAGATGATGGCGTCGATCTCGCCGCGACCGATCGCGGCCAGCATCGCCTCGAAGCCGGGCCGGACCGACCCGTCGTATGCGCTGATGTCGTTGTCGCTGAAGTGGTCGACGACGGTCCAGCCGAGCCGCTCGGCGAGCAGTGTGCAGTCGTCGAGTTGGCGGGATATGGCTAGCCGTTCACCGGTGGCGTCCTGCGACACGCGGGAATATAGCGCGGTATACACACCTTGTATTATAGTGGCTTCACCGGCACAAGTCTTGTGAGCGTCGTCCAGCCCTCTAGGCAGGGCCCGCTGCTGTCGGAAAAGATCGGGTAGAAGTGATCGAAGGTCCACCCGGACTCGTAGACGTCGATGTCGTCGGCAGCATGCCAGACGGCCAGCATCTCTGCCCAGGTGGTGTTTTGCGGTGAGGTTTTGAACGCGAATCGCATGAAATCGACGTTAGCGGAACTTTATGACGCGCAACTAAACTCGACCGGACGATGAGCGACGCCCTGTCGAATCGACACCAGGATCACCCTGCTGGCAGCCGGTCTGATCTTTGTGCTCGCCCTTGTTCTCGGAGTCTGGAAGTACCGGCAGATCATGGCCTCCGACGACCATCGCGCGCATCCCTACGTCGACATCGCGCACCGGGCGGCGTTGCTCTACTCGTTCGCGACGCTACTGCTCGCGGTCTTCGTCCAACTCAGCGCCTGGCCGGCGTGGGTCAACCTGACCGCGGCAGGCGTCGTCGTCTTCGTTTTCGTCGGCGCCATCCTCGGCTACATCGGCCACGGAGCCCGGCGCGACACCGTCAACCAATTCGAAAACCCCGGCCGCAGCATCGAGTTGATGATGGCGTTGCTCATCGCGGGCGAGATCGGCGGCTTCGGCGTGCTGCTCACCGGGTTCATCGTCGGCCAGCTGTTGTGAGGGGGCCAGGCACACTGGAGTCATGGATCCGGTAACGGCTTTGCGGCAGATCGCCTATTACAAGGACCGGAGCCGCCACGACCCCAGGCGCGTGATGGCTTATCGCAACGCCGCCGACGTCATCGAGGGTCTGGACGACGCCGCGCGCGAGCGCCACGGTCAGGCCAACAGCTGGCAGTCGCTGCCGGGCATCGGGCCCAAAACCGCCAAGGTCATCGACCAGGCCTGGTCCGGTCGCGAACCCGACCTCTTGGCCGAATTGCGGTCCGCTGCCGAGGATCTCGGCGGAGGGGACGTCCGTGCCGCGCTGCGCGGGGATCTGCACCTGCATTCGAACTGGTCGGACGGGTCGGCGCCGATAGAGGAAATGATGGCGACCGCGTCGGCGTTGGGTCATGAGTACTGTGCGTTGACCGACCACTCGCCGCGGCTGACGATAGCCAACGGGCTCTTGCCGGAGCGGTTGCGCAAACAGCTCGACGTCATCGACGGGTTGCGCGATGAGTTCGCGCCGATGCGCATTCTCACCGGGATCGAGGTCGACATCCTCGAGGACGGCAGCCTGGACCAGGAACCGGAATTGCTGAAGCGTCTCGACGTGGTGGTGGCCAGCGTGCACTCGAAGTTGTCGATGGGTTCGGCGGCGATGACCCGCCGCATGGTGCGCGCGGTCTGCAACCCCCACGCCGATGTGCTCGGCCACTGCACCGGTCGGCTGGTCTCCGGGAACCGTGGCATCCGGCCCGAATCCAAGTTCGACGCCGAAGCGGTGTTCACCGCCTGTCGCGATCACGGCACCGCGGTGGAAATCAATTCCCGTCCCGAGCGCCGCGATCCGCCGACCCGCCTGCTGAACCTGGCGCTGCAAATCGGCTGCGTGTTCAGCATCGATACCGACGCGCACGCACCTGGCCAGCTGGACTTCCTCGGTTACGGCGCCCAGCGCGCGTTGGATGCGGGAGTTCCCGTCGACCGGATCGTGAACACCTGGCCGGCCGACAAACTGCTGGAGTGGTCCGGGTCGAGCTGAACGACGGATCAGTCCGGTAAGTGCGGCATCTCGAGGCCCGGGTCGCGGCCGACCAACACCGCGGGAGTCAGCGCGGATCTGCCGTAGCGACGGCGTACCCGGTCGATCGCTGCGTCGATAGCGTCGACGGCCAGCGGCTCGGCCTCGCTGAACGGCAGCATCAGCTGCTGGGCACCGCTGCGGTCGATACCCGCCACCGCGAAGCCAACAAGAGTCAATCCGCGTTGGGCGATCAGGGGCGCCGCGGCTGCGACCAGTTGCCGGGCGGCGGCCAGGATGGCTCCCGTCGACGATGTGGCCCACGGCAACGTGCGAGAGCGGGTCGCCCGGCTGAAATCGTCGAAGCGCAGCCGCAGCACGATGGTGCGACCAGTGCGCCCGGCGGTGCGCATCCGCGCGGTGATTCGGTCAATCAGGTTGACCACCACCGCGTCGATCTCGGCGGCCGACATGCGGTTCCCGGCGCGGCCCAGCGCCCGCTGCGCACCCACCGACCTGCGACGCACACCGGTCGTGACGCGGCGGCGGTCCATGTTGCGGGACAGCGCAAACAGCTGGCGGCCCATAGCTGCACCCAGCAGCGAAGCCAGCGTCGATTCGCTCAGCTCGGCGACCTCGGCGACGGTCGAGATGCCGCGCGCGTGCAGCTTCTCGGCGGTCTTGGTTCCCACACCCCACAACCGGCGCACCGGCAACGGGCGCAGGAACGCCAGTTCCTGATCGGGCGGGACCAACAGCAATCCATCGGGTTTGGCTTCCTGGCTGGCGACTTTGGCAAGAAATTTCGTCCGGGCGACCCCGACGGTGATCGCCAGCCCGACGCGATCCCGCACGTCGGCGCGCAGCCGCTCCGCGATCTTTACCGGCGTGCCGGAGACCCGGCGCAGCCCGCCGACATCGAGAAATGCCTCGTCCACCGACACAGCCTCCACGATCGGTGTGCAATCGCGGAACACCTCGAACACGGCGTCGCTGGCACGGGTATAGGCAGTCATCCGAGGCGGCACCACCACTGCGTGTGGGCACAGGCGTCGCGCCTGCGCCCCGCCCATCGCTGTGCGCACGCCATAGGCCTTGGCCTCGTAGCTGGCCGCGAGCACCACTCCGCCCCCCACGATCACCGGGCGGCCGCGCAACGTCGGGTCGTCGCGCTGTTCGACGGACGCATAGAAGGAATCCAGGTCCGCATGCAGGATGGACGCATCACACCGCACGAACATATGTTCGCACCGGACTACGACGCTTAGCCAGATTCGCCGTAGATGCTGCTGACCCAGATGTGCGTGAGGGTGTCGACGACCCGGTCCTCATCGACCGCCGGCGTCTCGGCCGATAATGCGGCCATCATGGTGCGCTCGTTCATCTGGTTCAGCGAGGTAGCCAGGTCCGCGGCCGGGATCGTCTCCGGTGCGGCGCCGCGCGCTCGTTCCGCGGTGATCATTGCCGCCGTCTGGTCAATCCATTTCTGCATGAATCCCAACCACACCGCCCGGAGCTCCACGCTGGTGGCCAGTGCTTCCGTTGCGGCCCGCGCCAGCGCCCGGTGCGAGCCGAATGCGGCGAAGAACGCCTTGATGCCGTTGCGCCACACCCGACGCGGGTCCGCCGGTAGCCGCTGCACAGCGCCGTCGAACTCGGCGTCGGCGCGCGCGATAACCGGCTCGAGCAGCGACAGCACCACCGCCTCCTTGGACTTGAAATAGAAGTAGAACGTCGGCCGGGAAAGGCCGGCGCCCCTGGCCAGATCGTCGACCGAGATCTCGGCGAACGATCGCTCTTCGAGCAGCCGCTCGGCGGTCGCCAGAATCGCCTGCTCGCGGTCGTCGCCCGAGGGTCGCATGGCACGGCGGCCGCGCAGGGCGCGGGTCTGGCCGACGGTAGTCACGGCCGTTACTTTACACGGCGTCGAAAGTTTCGACACGGTGTTGACGAATTCGACGGCGCGTTGATAGCGTGGCACCATGACTGAGCACCTCGACGTCGTCATCGTGGGCGCCGGCATCTCGGGCGTGAGCGCGGCCTGGCACCTGCAGGACCGCTGCCCGACCAAGAGCTACGCCATCCTCGAGAAGCGAGCCGACATGGGCGGCACCTGGGATCTCTTCCGCTACCCCGGGATTCGTTCCGACTCCGACATGTACACACTGGGCTTCAGGTTCCGTCCGTGGACCGAGCGCCAGGCCATCGCCGATGGCAAGCCGATCCTCGAGTACGTCAAGAGCACCGCGGCGATGTACGGCATCGACGAGCGCATCCGGCTCAACCACAAGGTTGTCAGCGCCGACTGGTCGAGCGTGGACAACCGCTGGACCGTGCATATCGAAAGCAACGGCACATCAAACGTGCTTACCTGCACGTTCCTCTTCTTGTGCAGCGGCTACTACAACTACGAGCAGGGCTACGCGCCGTCATTCCCCGGATCGGAGGATTTCACCGGCCCGATCATCCATCCGCAGCACTGGCCCGAGGACCTCGACTACGCGGACAAGAACATCGTCGTGATCGGCAGTGGCGCCACCGCGGTCACTCTGGTTCCGGCACTTGCGGATTCGGGCGCCAAGCACGTGACGATGCTGCAGCGATCACCCACCTACATCGTCTCTCAGCCGGCCGACGACACTATAGCCGACCGGCTCAACCGGTGGCTGCCCGAAAACATGGCCTACGCCGCGGTTCGCTGGAAAAACGTGTTGCGGCAGGCGGCGCTGTACGGGGCTTGTAAGAAATGGCCGCGCCGGATGCGAAACATCCTGCTGGGCTATGTGCAGCGCCAGCTTCCCGAGGGCTATGACGTGCACAAGCACTTCAACCCGCAATACGACCCCTGGGATCAGCGGCTGTGCCTGGTGCCCAACGGCGACCTGTTCCGCGCCATCCGGCATGGGAAAGCAGAAGTGGTCACCGACGGCATCGAGCGGTTCACTGCGACCGGCATCCGGCTCAATTCGGGCCAGGAA
The DNA here is from genome assembly GCA_963784665.1 of uncultured Actinomycetota bacterium. Taxonomy (GTDB): domain Bacteria; phylum Actinomycetota; class Actinomycetes; order Mycobacteriales; family Mycobacteriaceae; genus Mycobacterium. The sequence goes on along the minus strand of CAWASA010000002.1, from coordinate 146,359 downwards.
TTGGCCGCCGATATCATCATCACCGCAACAGGATTGAACCTACAGCTGTTTGGTGGCGCCGCCGTCACTGTCGACGGGCAACCGGTGGACCTCACCAAGACGATGGCTTACAAGGGCATGATGCTGTCCGGGCTGCCGAACATGGTCTACACGGTCGGATACACCAACGCGTCGTGGACGCTGAAGGCGGACCTGGTCTCGGAATTCGCCTGCCGACTACTGAATTACATGGACGACAAGGGGCTTGAGACCGTCGTGGTCGAGCACCCGGGCTCCGACGTCGAGGAGCGCCCGTTCATGGAATTCACCCCGGGCTACGTGCTGCGCTCGCTCGACGAGTTGCCCAAACAGGGCTCGCGCACCCCATGGCGGCTCAATCAGAACTACCTACGCGACATCGGGCTGATCCGACGTGGCAAGATCGCTGACGAGGGTCTGCGATTCACCAAAAAGCCTGCTGCAGTGGCGGTTTAGAGTTTAGACGACAACTATGCCGTCGTCGTCGCTGTAGGCGGTCTCGCCCGGCACGAACGTCACGCCGCCCAGGCTGACTTCCACGTCGCGCTCTCCGGCCCCCGTCTTGGCGCTCTTGCGGGGATTGGTCCCCAGCGCCTTGATGCCGATGTCGATGGCGCGCAACGCGGCGGCGTCACGCACCGCACCGTTGACGACCAGTCCGGCCCAGCCGTTAGACTGCGCCAATTCGGCGATGACATCTCCGACCAGCGCGGTGTGCAGGGAGCCGCCGCCGTCGATCACCAGCACCCCACCCGCACTCGGGCGCGAGAGCACCGATTTGAGCAGCGCATTGTCCTGGAAGCAGCGCACGGTGCTGATCGGCCCGGCGAATTCGGCGCGGCCGCCGAACTGGCGTAACTGCAGGTCGCAGCTGCGTACCTCTGGCCCGATGCTGTCTACGAGGTCGGCGGTCGGCCGGAACGACACGGTCACTTCTGACACGCTAGCGCCTATGTGGCGTTCAGCGGCGCCGCAGCTGCCGGATCAGCAGGACAGCCACCAGGCTGAGGATAAGGGCAACAATCAGCGGCACCGGGGATTGGCTCGCCGCCGACGGCGAAACCTCTGGAGAGACCGGGTTAGGGGCAGCTTCCACGGTCGACTTGGCTTGTGCCGCTGCATCTTTGGCGGCAGCAGAAAGTTCGCCGTTGGTTTCTATCCGCGGCTGCAAGCCTGGCGGTTGCTCGGCGGGCTTTTGTGCGGCTTCAGGGCTCTTAGCCGGCGCCTTCTTGGCGGGTGCTTTTTTGGCGGGTGCCTTTTTCGCGGGTGCTTTTTTGGCGGGCGCTTTTGCGGTCTTCTTGACCGCCTTGGCAGGAGGTTTTTTCTCCGGCGGTGTCGATGCGCCGTCGGGTTCGCTGTTGGGTTGATCCTGCGCGTCTGCCATGCGGCCGCTCCTTTGAGCTTTCTCTTACTTTGTTCTGGCCCACCGGGTTCTTGGGTCCCATCATGCCAGGACGCGTCGCGGCGCCTCGGTCACCGGTCACGCTCGGCGCCGCAGCGCCCAAAAGACGCCTGCACCGACGATGGCCACCGCAGCCAGCACGAACGGCCAGACCGGCACGTCACCGCCGGCATCGGCACCAGCGGCCGGAGGTCCCGGTGTGCCGGTGCCGGGCACCGTCAGCCGAAACAACCAGGACCCGGACACCACGTGGCCATCCGCGGACGTCACCCGGTAGTTCACCGTGTAGGCCCCGCTCGGTCCGAGCGGGCGCAGGCCTATGCCGACCACTGCCCCCTGCACGGTGGGCTCCCCGGTAGACCACACGTTGCCGTCGGGCCCGACGACCGTCATGGCAGCGAACGTGGTTTGCAACCGCTCGTTGAAGGTCGCGCTCACCCGCTCGGGACCGGTCGTGAGAACCGCGTTGTCTGCCGGCTCGGTGGATACTCGGGCAGCGTGCGCAGACGCCACTGGTGCGGCCAGTGTTGCGATCAACAGCATGGCGCCGATCCACGCGACAACTGCCAAACGTTTCATGCCCGTCGCCGGATCACCGCGAGACAGATGCCCAGCGCGGCGACTACCAGAGCCGCGCCGCCCAACAGTCGGGCGGTGTTGTCCGCTGCTTTCGGCTGCGGGGGCGCGGTCACTTGGTTGGCGGGGGTACCGGAAGGCGGATGGTGTTCATGCGGTGCGACCGGTCCTGCGGCAAGTGTCAGCATGGGTGCCGGGTATTCCGGCTCGCCGCCGCCGGGCAGCGGCGGCTGATCCCACTTCACGATTCCGCCGTCGGAGTAGGTCTGAATGGCCGGGAAACTGACGGTATCGGTGTCGGGCAGCTGCAGGGATATCCGGAACAGCGCGAATTGGTCCACTGCGATCCCGGCGTTGGGCGCGGCCGTCCAAGTCACCGAGCGGACAGTGCCGGAAGCCGCGTCGCGGTCGAGCTTGGCCGTCCACCCGGGCACGCTTTCGGTGCGCGCGGATGCGACGTTGGGAAGCGTGACGGTCAGCGCGGTGGTCGCGGCGCCGGTATTTGATTCGTTGGGCACCTGGAAGGTGACGATTGCCATGGCGCCGCGCATCGTGTTGTCGCTGCTGGCATGGACGTGCGCCCATGCCGCCGGCGTCTGCGCCGCCGAGCCGAGATAGAGCGCGACGGCCGTGGCGACGGCAATCAAGAAGGGCGAAATCCACCCGTCGTGGATGGACATGCGGGCCGGTGCCTTCCGTGTCGAGCGTGCTGGGGTTTGGTCACCTGCCGGCGCGGTCAGGTCAACCCGAGCCGGGCCATCAGGTCTGCCTCGATGCCGTCGAGCTGCGACGAGATTGCGGCTTGGGCCGCCCGACGCCGCGCGGCCGGCATGTTCTCTGCGGCGGTGACAGCCGCCGACAGATCAGCGAGCCGTTCGGTGATCGCGGACACGAACTGCTTGGTCTCGGCGTCCTTGGGTTTCTTGTCGTGCACCATCCGCAACGACTTTTCCGTCCCGGCAATCCGCGCCGACAGCTGGGCGCCGTTCCCGGAGAACTGGCCGATCTGGGCCAACGGAATCCCAAGCCGATCCGCGCGACGCTGGTCGATCAGCGCACGCGCCGAGATGGCGGCCCGGTAGATCACCGGCGTGAGGATCGGCGCGAGTAGCCGAGACACCGTCAGCGTCCGGCGGATGCGCGTCGGCGACAATATCTTGCCTTCCCTGGCCGCTTTGAGTTCGGCCTCAGCAACTTTCACTGCGCTCCGGTCGCTCTCACGTTGGGCTTTGATCTGCGCCCTGAGGGCCTTTTCCGCGGCCCGTCGGTCGCTCTTGAGGCGGCGTACCTCGTTCTTGGCAGCCAGCCTGGCCTCCAGCTTCGCGCGGGCCTTGATCGCACGGGCTTCGGCGCGACGCGTCGCACGACTCTTTCGCTTGCGGAACAGGCCCATTCCCGGCCGCCTCCCGGTATCTCGTGAACTATCGCTCTCGCGTGTGCGCGATCCGTGAGCCAACCCTAATCGGAAGGGGCGGGCGGCAGCCCTCCAGGTATGGCTCACGCCCGGTAGCGCGCCTAGGCTTCCCCTAGGCGTCTAAGTGCTCCGTGCGGCGCAGCTGGTTGACCCGATCCATGACCTCATGCTGGGCCTCGGGGGACAACTCGGCGGCGTGCAGCGCGATGCGGCGTACACCGTCATCGCGCATGCTGGTCAGCCACGACAGTTCCTTGTCGAGCTTCTCGTAGTACTCGTCGTCGGTGAAGTAGGCCGACTTGATGCGGAAGAAGTTGGCCAGAGCGGACATGGTCGTTGTCGACGGGTTGGTGCGGTTGCCTGAACGTAGCTGCGACAGGTAGGGAGCCGACATGGTGACGCCCTCCGCCTTGAGCGCCGCGATCACTTCTGCGGAGGTGTGCGGCCCGCGTCCGGGGGGATAAACCGTGTCGAACAGGCGGTTCAGGCGGGCAGCGAATGTCGTGCTCATCGATATGACCTCCACTGGGCTGTAGAAGTGAACTATTACCTAGGTGTATTTGCTGATCATGGTAGCGGGGGTTTGTGTCCCTAACCAGGTGCAAACCCGAGCGGTTTCGGTACCGGCGTAGCTGATGCTTGCCAACTATCCACTTGACGAGCGTCCAACTGATTCGCTGAGGTGTCCACAAAATCCGCGAAACTCACAGGTTATCCGCAGAATTCGGCATCCGGGCCGAAGTGGCGGGCGCAGGGCCTCAGGTCTGGCGAAGCGATCGGTCACAAAGTGCTGGGCGGTCGCACCGCAACCGGCTAGCAATCCATGTCCATTGCGAACATGCTTTGCTGTCAGGCCTGCAATACATCGGAGAACAAGGACTCTAGGTGCAGGCGGACGGCCCTGGGAGTTCCGCTGCGGGCTGCCGGACGTGACGGGGTGGCAAGGGTTCGTTGCAGAGTTCGCCGGCACCTTAAACGACGTCCGGTGGCCTCCCGGCGGGCGCAACTTCGGTTCTGCGTAGGCGCAAAGTTTGCGCCGCCGCCACCGTTGCCACGGCCACGGCCACCGCCACGGTCACGGGGATGGCCACGGAGCGCCGGCCCAATGCGCTGTCGAAGAGCATCCATACCCCGAACATCAGGAATAGCAGGCCAGCCAAGACGTGCAATAGCTGCTGCGGAAGGCGTTGATGCAGCAGTCTTCCCACACCGATCGCCAGCCCGTCGGCCAACACCATGCCCAGGGTCGTGCCGATCCACACGCCGGTCCAGTCGTGATCGCTGGCCAACGTCACCGTCGCCAAAGTGGTCTTGTCGCTCAGTTCTGCGAGGACAAACGACGACATGACCGTCAGAAGTGCGAACCGGGGTTCCTGCGTCGTCGAGACCGTCTCGTCGGCGGCCGCGCCCTCACGCAAGGACCACACCGCAAAAATCAGAAAAGCGATCGCCGACGCGAACGCCATCGGGCGCGCCGGCAGCGTGGTGCCCAAAAAGTGGCCAAGTGTCACCGAAACCCCGTGCACCATGAAAGCGGCGACCGCCACCCCGATCAGCACGATCCACCATCGGTAGCGCAGCGCGTAGGTCATGGTGATGAGCTGGGACCTGTCGCCAAGTTCGGCAAGGAAAACCACTCCGAGACTTAGCAACGTGGCGGCGAGCATAAGGGGCGACCTTTCGACACGTCGTCGACGACCACGCGGTCATCGAACTCCGGTCGAAGGTCTCGCCCACCGGTCCAGTCGGACCCGGTTCGCCGGCCGGGCTTTGCGCCAGCATGTCGACTCGACGATTAGGGGCTACTCCCCTTCGCTAACGGTCCCAGGCTAACGGCCAAATCTGGTGCGCGCCACGAAGCCGCTTAAGTTCGGGTACCCGTATTTCTCGATTCGAGGACCGAACTCATTTGTCTATTACTTATGCCGCGAGCAGCATTGCCAAAATCGCCGTATCAGGGTGGCTAATGGGGTCGACGCCGACGCGGCTCACCATGGACGTGATGGTGCCGTCGGCTTCCGCCTCCACCCAAGCCGCCCGATGCTCTAGTCCCAGATACGGCAATCCCGGTAGCAGTACACATCCCGACGCCGCTCCCGTGCATTCCGGCAACGAAGGCGTGGTTTCGGAGGGTGGATGCAACATCAGTAACGCGGGCGGCTGATGATCAGCGAAATACCCTGGCTGGATGGCTGATTCGCCGAAGACCGTGCCCTCGGCCAGCACCAGGCCCACGGTGCCCGGCTCGGGTTCATCAGGTAACTCCTCGCGGGCGCCGAACACCGTTGTGGTCGAGAGCAATCCGGGCAAAGATGCGACCCTGACCGCGACCATGAGCAGTTGGGCCCACTCTTTCGTCGAATCAGGCCAACGCCCAGAGATTACGAACCCTTTCAGGGCACCACGAGAATGGAAGGGCGCAACCCCTATCGGCCGGCCTGACCCAGTTTCCATTTCGACCTCCGCGCGACGCCTCCGTTTCGGATAACCACACTGGTAGCTCGAATAACTCAGCATGCCTGCGGTTTAGGCGCCTTGCAACCCGACACGGTTGCCGGCGCGCATGTTTTCGAGTGCCCAATTACCGGCCGGGTAAACGACAGGGGCCTCGCGCAATCCGCGCGACGCCCCTGCCGATCGAGATGAAGTCAGCCGGATATCAGCCCCTTGGCTGTCGACGTCGCGGCGGCGTAGCGCGCCTGCACGTCCGCCCAGTTGACGACATTCCAGAACGCCTTGGCGAAGTCGACCTTGACGTTCTTGTACTGCAGGTAGAAAGCGTGCTCCCACATGTCGAGCAGCAGGAGCGGAACAATGCCGAGTGGGAAGTTGGATTGGTGGTCGTACACCTGGAATATCAGCAGCTTGTTGCCCAGTGTGTCCCAACCGAGTGCTGCCCATCCCGACCCCTGCACGGTGGTCGCGGCTGCATGGAACTGTGCGCGGAAGTTGTCGAACGATCCGAAAGCGTCGTCGATGGCTGCGGCCAGTTCACCGGTCGGCTTGTCACCGCCGTTGGGAGAAAGGTTCTTCCACCAGATGGTGTGGTTGACGTGACCACCGAGGTTGAAAGCCAGGTTCTTCTCGTTCAGCAGGATCGCTGCGTGGTCTCCCTTGGCGCGGGCCTCCTCGAGTTTGGCCAGGGCGTCATTGGCGCCTTTGACGTAGGTGGCGTGGTGCTTATCGTGGTGAAGTTCGTTGATCTGACCGGAAATGTGCGGTTCCAGCGCACCGTAGTCCCAGTCCAAGTCGGGCAGGGTGTATTCAGCCACGGCATTCCTTTCTTCGATTGTCGTCTTGACGCTCATTCGCGCGGGGCTGCCACGCGGCGGCCAGCCATAATCAACCCTGCTCCATGACCGCGCGCACCGCAAGAACGACCGCTGTGAGCCGAAAGCCGGATACCCGTTCGGCGAAATTTCAAGACAAGACGATGATGGCGAGAACCGCCAGCAACGCCAGTGCGATCAGCCCGGCGCGCAAAGCGGCGATGCTGTAACTGTGGTTCCAAGCGGGCGAGCCGCAGTACGACTTCGACGGGGCCGGTGAACCCGGACCGAACGAATGCGTGGCCATCAATCGCCTTTCACCCACACCTCACCTCGCTCCAGTGAGGTGAGTCACAAACAACTTTTCGCGAACGCGATCATAGCGCCTTGGGGCGGTCTTGAGAAATGGCGGTCTGAACCGCGGGGTGATGGTAACTGCGGGCGCACGCGGACCTGGGTGGAGCGGGGCGTGGGCCGCCGGGGGCGATGCTGCCCATTGCGCAGGTGCTTAGTAAGGCAATCCATTTCGCTCGACGACCGGTTTTGGCTGTCTATGGCACGGCTCCATTACCGGGGTGTTATCCACAGTTACATCGCGGTTAGCCGGTAGAGGCTGTAGTAATGCTTCCCTACGCACGAAAGATATGTGGATAAACCTGTGGAAACTGTGGATAGCCGTCGCCCACCGAATAGGTTGCCGGGGCGCTCGAGTACTGACGATGCGGAGCATCCCGCGGCCGGCATCTTCCCGAGGCTAGGCTGGTCCGGTGATCCAGGTGTGCTCCCAGTGCGGCACTCGGTGGAACGTGCGCGAGCGGCGGCGCGAGTGGTGTCCCCGTTGTCGCGGGGCGCTGATGGCGCCGTTGGGGGACGCGCCGACGGCCGACCCACGGTGGAGTACGCACGCTGCCCCGTCGCCGGCCAGACCGCGCGGGGCTGCCGGGTGGCAGCGCATGCCGCCGCGGCTGCCGCCGGGCTACCGCTGGATAGCGGTGCGCCCCGGCGCCGCTCCGCCCGCGCGACGCCGACGACGCTCCCTCGGGCCCACACCGCGGTACGCCGTAATCCCGCGTTGGGGTTTGTCCGACCGCGTCGAACAGGCCCACGCGGTAGGCGAAGCATCCGCGCGCACAGGGCCGTCGGCAGCGGTCGTTCGCACGACACTGTTCGTGAGCGTGCTCGTGCTGAGCATTGCCGCGCTGGTCTATGTCGTGCGTTATGTGCTGTTGGTGGTCAATCGGAACACTCTGTTGAACTCGTTGGTAGCCATCGCCGCGGACTGGCTCGGGGTACTGGCGAGCGTGGCCGCGATTGCGGCCGTGATCACCTCCGGCGTGATGCTGATCCGATGGCTGATTGCGCGGCGGGCCGCTGTGTTCTCGCATCACTTCATGCCTGAGCAACGCTCGGTTCGGGCGCTGTGGGCGGGCTGCGTGGTGCCGCTGGCCAATCTGCTGTGGGCCCCGGTATACGTGATCGAGCTGGCAGTTCTCGAAGAGCACTACGCCCGGCTGCGGAGACCCATCGTCCAGTGGTGGATCGCTTGGGTTTTCAGCTATGCGGTTTCCATCTTCGCCATGATCACCAGCTTCGCCACGGACGCCCAGGGCATCGCCAACAACACCGCCATGATGGTGTTTGCGTACCTGTTCGCGGCAGCCACCGTGGCCGCTGCTGCCCGAGTCTTCGAGGGATTCGAGCGGAAACCGGTCGAACGGCCCGCGCACCGCTGGGTGGTGGTCGGCCCAGATGGCCCAGATCACGCCGCCGAGCCCGCGTCCGCTGGCCCGGTTGAGTTGAAGGGGCAGGAACCGGCAGCATAGTGGGTATGACGTGGGCCGAGGAGGTGCTCGCCGGGCATCCCTTTGTTGTTGCCCACCGCGGCGCTTCAGCGGCTCGGCCCGAACATACGTTGGCCGCCTACGATCTCGCACTCAAAGAGGGCGCCGACGGCGTGGAATGCGATGTGCGCCTGACCCGCGACGGCCACTTGGTTTGCGTACACGACCGCCGGCTGGACCGGACTTCAACCGGAGCCGGTTTGGTCAGCACGATGACGCTCGCTCAGCTCCGGGAGCTCGAGTATGGAGCGTGGCACGACAGCTGGCGGCCGGACGGCACGCACGGTGATACCAGTCTGCTGACGCTGGACGCCCTGGTTTCGCTCGTTCTGGACTGGCACCGGCCGGTGAAGATCTTCATCGAAACCAAGCACCCAGTCCGGTACGGCTCACTGGTGGAAAGCAAGCTTCTCGCGCTCCTGCACCGCTTCGGCATAGCCGCGCCGGCCTCCGCCGACCGGTCCCGGGCGGTGGTGATGTCGTTCTCGGCGGCCGCGGTCTGGCGGATCCGGCGAGCCGCACCGCTGCTGCCGACGGTGCTGCTCGGCAATTCAGCCCGCTATTTGATCAGCGGCGCGGCCACCGCGGTCGGCGCCACCGCCGTGGGGCCTTCGTTGCTGACGTTGAAGGAGTATCCGCAACTCGCGGACCGCGCCATCGCGCAGGGCAGGGCGGTGTACTGCTGGAACGTCGACGAGTACGAAGACATCGACTTCTGCCGGGACGTCGGGGTCGCTTGGCTTGCCACCCACCACCCGGGTCGCACGAAGGCCTGGTTGGAGCGCGGCCGCGCCGGCGCGGGCAGCAGTTAGTTCGGCGAGAGGCGTCCGCCGGTGGCGTGCGGCGCTATTGCTGTCCATCGGCGGTGGCGGGCACCGGCGCGTCGGCGGCCAGCGCCTCGAATAACCTGCTGGCCTCGTCGTGGTTCCACACCACCACCGACCCGGCATCTCCGTTGGTGAACTCACCGAGCGGGACGGTCGTGGTGGTGATGGATCCGTGCAGCGCCCAGCCAAGCCGGGCCAGGTCCCATACGTGGTCACCCCGGTCAACGGTCAGGGCGTCCGCGGCCGCACGTGGCACCGAGTACCAGCGCCATGGATTGAGCCATACCGCGGGCCTTGCGGCGCCGTGCAGCAGCGCCGACAAGAGCTGCCGTTGGTTGACCATGCGGTCCAGGTCTGCTCGCGGAGTGTCGCGCGTCCTGACGTACCCGAGCGCTTTGCGGCCGTCTAGTCTCTGGCAGCCGGCCGGCAGGTCGATGCCCGCTAACGGGTCATTGAGCGGCGTAGTCGGGCACACGGTCACCCCGCCGAGTGCGTCGACCAAGGCGGCGAACCCGCTGAATCCGATTTCGGCGTAGTGGTCGATGCGCAGCCCGGTGGCCTGTTCCACCGTCTGGGCCAGCAACGGCGCCCCGCCCATCGCGAACGCGGCGTTGATTTTGTCCTTGCCATGACCGGGGATCGGTACGTAGGAGTCGCGGGGTATCGACACCATCGTCACCCGCGTGCTGGACCACAGCTGTGGCACGTGCACCAGCAGAATGGTGTCGGTGCGACTGCTGCCGATGTCGCCGCCAGTGGCCAGATCTTGCTGCTGGTCGGCGCTGAGACCTTGGCGGCTGTCCGAGCCGACCAGCAGCCAGTTCGTGCCGCGGCCGGGCCCGGGCCGCTCGGGGTAGTCGGTCAGCACCTGCTCGCGGTGCAGTCTGGTGTCGAACCAAATGGCGCCGCCGAGGATGCCGGCGCCGACCAGCAGCAAGCCGATCAGCAGACTCAACACCACCAGCCGTCCCCAGCGGCGCTTGCTGCGCTTGCGACGCGCCTTCGGCGCGACGGGGCGCGGTGGAGGTACCGACTGCGCTGGCGGACGGGCCCGTGGCCCAGGCGCCGGTCGCGGCGACGGGCCCGGTGGAGGCGGGGCATCAGCTGCAGAGAATGGCGTTGACGGCCGACGCAGCGGCATGGTCTGATCGGCCCCCGCTGGCGCCGGGGCGGGTTCGCGGCGAATCACCTGTGGCGGCTCCGGATGCGATCCGGCCGGCGGGATCGGTCTTGGAGGCCCTGAAGGCCTTTGCCGCTGCGGTGGTCGGTTGCCGTTCACTTGCCTAACGTACGTGCCGGGGGCCGCCGCCACTGCAGCCGGAGTACAAGAGGTCGGTCAGCGGCGGGCGCGCAGCCCGTTGATGAAAGGGCAACCCATCAGCACCCGGATGGCCTGGCTCAGCCCAGTCATGTCGTCCACCGGCCTATGGAAAGGCAGCCGAACATCATGGTCGCCGTCGTTGCCTTCGACCCGAAATCGCACGCCGTGGCGGTCGAGCCCCAGCGGGCGGACCTGCCCGCGTCGCAACGAGGGGGGCAGCCGGGAAACCAGTCGTGCAACCACGTCGTTATGAACGGTGTCCAAATGCCACAGCAAGCTTGACTCGATCTCGCAGAACGGATCAGGTCGAGCTGCCAGCAGGTCCGCTACGCAGACGGACTCGGCGCCGGTGGCGTCGGTGACGACCACGGATGCGATCTCAAGCCGCAGCAGCGTGTAGCGGGGCTCAGGTCCGCGGCAAGGCACGGATCTCGGAGTGTCGACTTGAAGCAATACCGGATTCGGGCACTCGGCGGCGATCAGGTCCAGCATCGTGGCCACTGCGTCCGGGGCGACCTGTTGCAGGCGCCCGCGCACCCACACCAGCGAGCGCACCGGTTCCCGCAGCCGAAGCGGTGCGTAGTCGGTCAGCTCGAGCAGCGCTTGCGATCCGAACACCGGGCGACCAGCGCTGCGATCGCGGTCGGCCGGGAACGCGAGGGCAATGGATCCGTCGTGCAGCAAGTGATGCATGGGGACGGCGACGGGGTCCGCGTGCGCGTCGTCGTGCTCTTCCCCCTTCTCCAACGCCAGGAGTGCGCCGCCGGCGCGGACACAGGCGCTGCGAATGCGCTCGGCAGTCGTCGGGGCGGGGCAACTCAGCGGAAACACCGTTCTCCTTCATATTAGGTAAGCCTAAGGTAACTTAGGTGCAGTGGTGCCGCAAGACTTGTTTGGCACTGCGCGCCGTTAGGGTTGAGGTGTGGTCCGCATCGCATACCTCGGTCCCGAGGGCACCTTTACCGAGGCGGCGCTGCTGCAGATCACGGCCGCCGGTCTGGTGCCCGAACAGGGGCCGGATGGCTTGCGGCGGTTGCCGCTCGAGAGCACCCCCGCGGCGCTGGATGCTGTCCGCAACGGTGGTGCCGATTACGCGTGCGTCCCGCTGGAGAACTCGATCGACGGGTCTGTGACGCCCACATTGGACAGCTTGGCCATCGGTCCGCCCCTGCAAGTGTTCGCCGAGACAACGCTGGACGTAGCGTTCACCATCGTCGTCAAATCCGGCTGCAGCGCCGCTGACGTGCGTACCTTGGCGGCCTTCCCAGTGGCGGCGGCTCAGGTGCGGCAGTGGGTGGCCGCCAACTTGGCCGGCACCGAACTGCGGCTGGCTTACTCCAATGCCGACGCGGCGCGGCAGGTGGCCGATGGGCAAGCCGACGCCGGGGTGACCTCGCCGCTGGCCGCCGCTCATTGGGGGCTAGCCACACTGGCCGAGGGCGTCGTTGACGAAGCCAACGCTCGCACCCGCTTCGTGCTGGCCGGGCTCCCGGGGCCGCCGCCGACTCGCACCGGAGCCGATCGAACGTCGGTAGTTTTGCGCATCGACAACGCGCCGGGTGCGCTGTTGACCGCGCTAGCCGAATTCGCCGTCCGCGGCATCGACCTGACCCGGATCGAATCCCGGCCGACCAGAACCGGACTTGGCACCTATCTGTTCTTCGCCGACTGCGTGGGCCACATTGACGACGACGCCGTCGCCGAGGCACTCAAGGCACTGCACCGTCGTTGTGCCGATGTGCGATACCTGGGGTCTTGGCCGACGGGCTCGCCCGCCGGGGTGGTGCCACCGCCGGCGGACGAGGCGTCGCGCTGGCTGGCGCGGCTGCGGGAAGGAAAGTCTGACCAGACCTCCCGGGGGTTTGCGCCGTGAGCGGTCGTTTGGTGTTGCTGCGACACGGCCAGTCCTACGGCAACGTCGAGCGGAGGCTGGACACCCGGCCACCGGGCGCGGAGCTGACGCCGTTGGGCCGCGACCAAGCCCGAGCGTTTGCCCGCAGTTACGGACGGCCGGCAATGCTCGCGCACTCCGTGGCTACCCGGGCGTCGCAGACGGCCGCGGTGATCGGCGGTGAACTCGAAATGGCCGCCATCGAGGTTGCCGACATTCATGAGGTGCAGGTCGGGGAGTTGGAAAACCGCTACGACGACGAGGCGGTCGCGGAATTCAGTGCGATTTACGACCGGTGGCATCACGGTGAGCTCAGCGTGCCGCTACCCGGCGGTGAAACCGGCGACGACGTACTGGACCGCTACGTCCCGGTGCTCACTGACCTCCGTATGCGCTACCTCGACAACGACGACTGGAACGGTGACATTGTCGTCGTCAGTCATGGCGCGGCGATCCGGCTGACCGCTGCGGTGCTGGCCGGAGTGGAGGCGAACTTTGCGCTGGACAACCACCTCGGCAACGCCGACTCGGTGGTGTTGGCTCCGATCACCGATGGGCGGTGGAGTTGTCTGCGGTGGGGAACCGTGACGCCGCCGTTTTATCCGGAAGCCGAGGCCAGTCCGGTCGCGGACGCGGTGCGGTCGAGCAGCGACCCGATGGGCTGACGTCTGATCAAACGGCCAGCGCGACCCATTCGGTGCATCCGCAGCCGACGGCTTCGCAGTCGATGACGAAGGCGTGCGGCAACAGCTCGGGGCTGAAGCAGTCCGGCTCTGTGCATTCCGCCCGGCGCAATGAATGGCGAATGATGGTGCCGTGGCAGTGATCCAAGCCTGCCTGGCAGTCGCGGCAATCAGCGCTCATGTGCCGTTCATAGCACCGGTCGCAGACAAATCCGGGATGCCGCGCCCGTAAAAACGGGCGGGTTCAAAAGGTTGTCATGCCCAGCCCAGTTCTGTCAGCCGGTCGTCGTCGATGCCGAAGTGGTGGGCGACTTCGTGGATCACCGTGATCGCCACCTCCTCGACCACGTCGTCGTCGGATTCGCAGACGTCCAGTAGCGCCTCGCGGTAGATGGTGATCGCGTCCGGCAGGGAGCCGGAATAGTCGGAATCACGCTCGGTCAGCGCCACCCCTTCATAGAGCCCGAGCAGTTCGCCGTCTTCGGGGTGGCGGTCTTCGACCAGCACGACGACGTTGTCCATCGCCGCCGCCAGCTCGGGCGGGATCAGGTCGAGTGCGTCGGAGACCAGCTCTTCGAACCGCTGCGGGTCCATCCGCACGGACACCCGGCTAGCCTCCCGGCGGCGGCCCGGCCGGTGGTGGAGCCTCCGGTGCCGGCCCGGCCGGTGGTGGAGCCTCCGTGCCGGCCCGGCCGGTGGTGGTGGCTCCGGTGCCGGGTTGGCAGGTGGTGGCGCTCCGCCGTCCGCCGGGGGCGGGGGGTTGGCCGGCGGCGGCGCTCCGCCGTCCGCCGGGGGCGGGGCATTCTGGGGTGGTTGAGGAGCCGGAGCCTGGGATGCCGGTGACTGGGGCGTCACAACCGGCTGTTGCCCAGGGAGGTGCTGATTGTTCGGCGGGATTGCCGGGGGAGCGCCGGATTGGTCTGGGGGAGCCTGGACCGGAACCTGGAGGGGAATAGGCGGCAGGGAGAGCCGCTCTTCGGGGATGTCGGGTGGTGGTACCGGTGGCTGACCGTTGATCAGCAGCCGGCCCTTGGCGGTGTTCACCAGGGTGGCCCAGCCCCCGTTGCCCAGGGTCGCACCGATACTGCATGCGACCTCGCGGCTACCCGCCGTCCAACTGGACAGCGACACGGTGGGGTAGATCAGCGTCAGGGTGGTGGTGCGCAACTTGACGGGCGCCAGGTAAGCGTCCGTCATCTTGGTGCACGAATCCTTGATGAACCCGTCCTGCTCGGGCTCCGCGGGCAGGGCACCGGGAAACTTCTCGGCCAGATTGACCGTGCCGGTGACCTCCATGGCATGCGGTGCCGCACAGTCAACCGGAACATCGATCGGCTGGTTGGTTGTCGGGTCGATGCCCAAACAGGTGCCGGCCGGCCAGACCTTGGATTGGTCGACGTCGGCGACCTTGCCCTTGAAGGCTTGCTGCTGGTTGACGCCGGGCAACTGCAGGCCGCACAGCATGCGGCGGTCGCCGGACTGCCGCCAGGCTCGGTCACCGGGCCACAGCAAGCTGACGGTGAACTTGCTGTTGGGGTCGAACTTGGGGCCGAGGTAGTTGTGCACGGCGGCCTCGCACTGCTCTTGGGTGATCTGCTGAATGCGAGCAGGCGACGGGGGAGCGGCGTTGGGTCCGTACTCGGATCCCGGGAAAGTCCGCATATCGATGGACTCGGCGACTTCAAACTTATGGTCGTCCGCGCAGTTGACGATGCTGGCCGACTCCGGGGTGGTATCCGGCCACATCAGGCAGTCTCCGCTGGCGGCTCGGTTGAAGGCCGCCTCGCTCCTGGTCCCGGTGCTGGGCACCGGATTGCTGTCGATGTAGCCGGCCAGCCGCCCCGGTCCGGTGCCGACCGGGAGCGCGGTGACCAGTCCGGCGATCAACAGGGCGCCAAGGGCGGTCAGTAACAGCGCCCGCCTGGTCGCCGTCGCCTGCAAACTCTGCGGCCACCGAAAGCCGGCCAGCGGCTGTTCCGCTTGCTCATCGGGGGAGGCGGCGGGGGCTCCGACCTCCGAGACCTCCGAGGCTTCCAAAATGTCCTTCTCAGGCGCTTGTGACATCCGCTCCATTCTGACAGGGCGAGCGAAGTCGCGTGACAAATGTTGCAGATGTGGCCGTAGCGCTTGTCCGGCGGGAAGTTCTGCCATCCGACCGCAGCTGTTGAAAGTAGTCTCAGGGCCGTGATCGACCTGAAGCTGCTCCGGAAAGACCCCGATGCCGTGCGCCGCTCTCAACTCAGCCGTGGCGAAGACCCGGCGCTGGTAGACGCCCTATTGACGGCCGACGCTGCCCGCCGGGCCGCGATTTCGTCCGCCGATGCGTTGCGGGCGGAACAGAAATCCGCCAGCAAGAGCGTCGGCGCGGCGTCAGCCGAGGAGCGCCCGGCCAAGCTGGCGCGCGCCAAGGAGCTCGCCGAGCAGGTCAAGGCCGCCGAAACAGCCCAGGCCCGGGCCGAGACCGCGTTCACGGCGGCACACATGGCGATCTCGAACGTCATCATCGACGGGGTGCCTGCCGGAGGGGAGAACGACTACCGCGTGCTGGACGTGGTCGGCGAGCCCGCGGCGATCGACAACCCCAAGGATCACCTGGAACTGGGCGAGTCGCTGGGGCTTATCGACATGCAACGCGGCGCGAAGGTTTCCGGCTCGCGGTTCTACTTCCTGACGGGTCGTGGTGCTCTGCTGCAGCTGGGCCTGCTGCAGTTGGCTGTGCGACTGGCCGTCGACAACGGCTTCATCCCGATGATCCCGCCGGTGCTGGTGCGCCCGGAGGTGATGGCCGGTACCGGATTCCTGGGTGCCCACGCCGACGAGGTGTATCGGGTGGAAGCCGACGATCTCTACCTGGTGGGCACGTCCGAAGTGCCGCTGGCCGGTTACCACGCCGACGAAATCTTGGACCTGTCCCACGGTCCGCTGCGGTACGCGGGCTGGTCCTCGTGTTTCCGGCGGGAGGCCGGCAGCTATGGCAAGGACACGCGCGGCATCATCCGGGTACACCAGTTCGACAAGGTGGAGGGATTCGTTTACTGCACGCCAGCCGACGCCGGGGCCGAACATCAACGGCTGCTGGGCTGGCAACGCGAGATGCTGGCCCGTATCGAGGTGCCCTATCGCGTAGTCGACGTGGCCGCAGGTGATCTGGGCTCGTCGGCCGCCCGCAAGTTCGACTGCGAGGCGTGGGTTCCCACGCAGGGCACCTACCGCGAGCTGACGTCGACGTCGAACTGCACCACTTTCCAGGCGCGCCGGCTGGCGACGCGCTACCGCGATGAAGGCGGCAAGCCGCAGATTGCGGCCACGCTCAATGGCACGCTCGGCACCACCCGGTGGCTGGTTGCGATCCTGGAGAACCATCAGCAGCCCGACGGCAGCGTGAGGGTCCCCGGCGCACTGGTCCCGTACGTCGGCACCGAGGTGTTGGAGCCAGTGGGTTAGGCGCGCACCTTCTCACGGGCCCGCTCGTGCCGGCGCTGCCGCTCGATGGTGGCGAAATAGAAGGCAAATGGGAAGGCGAAGCTGGTGAAAAAACTGGCCGCAAAGAAGAGCCACGGGCGCCGCAGACCACGCCGATAGCCGTCGATGATGGTAAACACCGGCATCAGGATGACATTCGCGATGATGTAGTCCTGATTGCCCGAACCGCAGGCCGGGTTGGCGAACTGCATCCGCAGGAAATGCGGATAGCTTGCTGGTCCCGATATCAGGTTCCCCTGCCCGTGCGCATCGAGCACGAAGTGGATGTTGAAGTAATAGCCCAGCGCGATCGACGCGATGCCGGCGGTGTAATACACGCATTCCAGCGGCGAAACCCACGGGCCGCCCGCGGGTTTGGCGTAGATGTTGGGGTTGGACGCGATGATCCAGCCGATGCAGGCAAGCCCGAGTAGAAAGTGGATGATGATGGAGACCATGGCGCAGTCTCACCCGCGTCTTGAAGTTTTGTCAATATTGACAGAACTTTGGGTGGGGTACTTTACTGGCATGGTCCGGCCCGCGCAGACAGCGCGCAGCGAACGCACCCGGGAAGCGCTGCATCAGGCCGCGCTGGTGCGATTCCTGGCCCAAGGCGTCGAAGACACCTCCGCCGAACAAATCGCCGCGGATGCCGGGGTTTCGCTGCGGACCTTCTACCGCCACTTTCGGTCCAAGCACGATTTGCTGTTTGCCGACTACACCGGACTGAACTGGTTTCGCGCGGCGCTGGACGCCAGACCGGACGACGAACCCATCATCGATTCCGTCCAATCGGCCATCTTCTCCTTTCCGTATGACGTTGAAGCCGTGACGAAAATTGCCGCGCTCAGGGGTGGCGAACTCGACCCCGGCCGCATCGTCCGTCACATGCAGGAAGTCCAGGCCGACTTCGCCGAAGCCATTCGGGCGCAGCTGCAAAAGCGTAGCTGCGCGGCGCGTCAGACGCCGGATGCCCGGTTGCGCGCGGCGGTGACCGCCCGCTGCATCGGGGCCGCCGTTTTCGGCGCGATGGAATTCTGGATGCTCGGCGACGATCGATCGCTGGGCGAGCTGGCGCGGGTGTGCCACACGGCGCTGGAGTCGCTGCGGGCCGGCATCACCGAGGCCTGGGACGCGGACGCGTCAACTAAAGTTTCGTCATAATTGACAAAACTTTGCGTCCGTGCCAGCCTCCATTTCTGGAGGGCAGGACATGACACGGTATGACGCGATAGTTATCGGTGCAGGGCACAATGGGCTGGCCGCGGCGGTGCTGCTGCAGAAGGCGGGCCTGCGCACCGTGTGTCTGGATGCCAAGCTCTACGCCGGTGGGATGGCTTCCACGGTGGAGCTTTTCGACGGGTACCAGTTCGAGATCGCCGGCTCGGTGCAGTTCCCGACGGCATCGGTGGTGATCAACGAGCTCAGCCTGGACACCTTGCCGACGATCGACTTGGACGTGATGTCGGTAGCGCTGCGCGGCGTCGGTGACGATCCGCTGGTCCAGTACAGCGACCCGATCAAGTTGTTCACTCACCTCAACGAAGTGCACGGGGCTGATGCCGTCAACGGAATGGCGGGGCTGATGGCGTGGAGCCAAGCGCCGACGCGGGCGCTGGGCCGGTTCGAGGCGGGGACGCCGCCCAAGACTTTCGACCAGATGTATGCCTGCGCCACAAATGAATTCGAACGCTCAGCTATCGATGACATGCTGTTCGGCTCGGTCACCGACGTGTTGGACCGCTATCTGCCGGACCGCGAGAAGCACGGTGCGCTACGCGGCTCGATGACCGTGCTGGCCGTCAACACCCTCTACCGCGGGCCCGCCACACCGGGCAGCGCAGCGGCGCTCGCCTTCGGATTAGGAGTCCCCGACGGGGACACGATGCAGATGAAGAAGCTGCGCGGGGGCATCGGCGCGCTCACCTCGCATCTGTGCGAGCTGTTAGAGAGCCACGGCGGCGAAGTTCGGCTGCGTAGCAAGGTGAGCGAAATCCTGGTCGCGGACGGCCGGGTGAGTGGAGTGCGCACCGAGGCCGGAGACACGTTGACCGCCCCGGTCGTCGTCTCTGGCATCGCGCCCGACGTCACGCTCAACGAGCTGATCGATCCAGCCGCGTTGCCCGCCGATATCCGGGAGCGGTATTCCCGGATCGACCACCGCGGCAGTTACCTGCAGATGCACTTCGCGCTGGAAGAAGCCCCCGCGTTTGCCGCACCCTACGAGGCACTCAACGATCCGGCCATGCAGGCATCCATAGGCCTTTTCTGCACGCCGGAAGAAGTCCAGCAACAGTGGGAGGAGTGCCGCCGCGGCATTGTTCCGGCCGACCCGACCGTGGTGTTGCAGATTCCTTCGCAGAACGACCCGGGCCTGGCGCCCGCCGGTAAACACGCCGCATCGGCGTTCGCGTTGTGGTTCCCCATCGAGGGCGGGGCTGACTATGGCCAGGCGAAGGTCGAAATGGGCCAGCGCGTGATCGACAAGATCACCCGACTCGCGCCGAACTTCGAACGCAGCATCATCCGGCACACCACGTTCACGCCCAAGCACATGGGTGTGATGTTCGGAGCCCCGGGTGGCGACTACTGCCATGGACTGCTGAACCCGGACCAAATCGGTCCCAACCGGCCCGGCCCTAAAGGATTCATCGGCCAGCCGATTCCGATCGAAGGGCTATACCTGGGCAGTGCGGGTTGCCACGGCGGGCCGGGGATCACCTTCATACCCGGCTACAACGCGGCGCGACAGGCAATCGCCGACCGTACGGCTTAGCGATTCGAGGCTGTCGAGTGACGCGGTCAAGCGTCTAAGCGGGCGGGCACGTCGAACCCAAGCGGTCCAGCCGCACTGTTGGGCACTCGGGTGCGCCGCTAACCGCGCTGACCTAGCAGGTCGTCCAGTAGTGCGGTGAACTCGTTCGGGTGCGCCGGGGTGAAGGCGGGGCTGGGCCAGGTTCCCGGCACGTCCAGGGTGATCAACGTCGACTTGAATGGCCGGCTTACGTCGAGTGGCAGCCAGCGGCGTAAGTCCGAGCTGCCCCAGATCCGGAACCGTTGTCTGAACAGGCTCAGGCTCTCGGCTGTGTACCCGCGGACCGCGTCCAGCGCGATGACCTTCGAGGTGCCCGACGGAAAGTGATAGCGGCGCAACGTGATCGCCGCGCGGTCCAGCTGAACCAGGCCATCATCGTAAGACCGGACGTAGCTCTCGTTCATGCCCGGGAACTCCGCAGGGGATGGCCATGCGCAGTCAGGCAGCGGCCGTCTTCCAATCGCCACTGCCACCCATGCAGGTTGCAGGTCAATGTGTTGCCCTCTACCACACCGAATTTCGACAGGTCAGCTTTGAGATGGGGGCATCGGCGCTGAATCTGCCAGCCGTCCAGCGTGACCGACGCCGAGTCATCGTGGGTTTCGGCAAACCATCCGTCGGCGTAAGCGATCCGCTCGTCGGTCAGGCACTTGAAAAACGTGTACAGGTATTCGTTGTAGCCGCCAACTCGCCAGGCCTTGAAACGGGTGGACAAGAAGATGGTGTTGACCCAGTCCGGCTCGTGATCGCGCAGCACGGTGCGAACCAACTCCGGCGCTATCGCGAACCCGTAGCGAACCTTCTCGTCGGGAATTGGTTCCCGCACCGACCGCTTCGGGAAGTCCAGAATTACGGTTTCAGGACCGAGCACGAGTTCGACGGGGTAGCCGATTCCGTCGCAGATCTCGTCGCTTTGCGACATGATCGGCTCGAACAGCGCGCGCAGCTGCTCCAGCAGCGGTTCTCCTTTGGCGGGAGCCCAGTTCGCCCGCTCCGCGGCTACGACGGGCGCCATTCGCTCGGCGTAGTCGGCGATGTAGGCCGACTTCCCGGTGGTGAAGATGGCCTCGATTTCGTCGGTGGCGCGCGGATGATTGAGCGAATTCAGCGTCGCGCCAGTGAAGTCCGCGGTCGATCCGGGAATCATAAGCAGGCCGCCGTCGTGGCCGTGCGTGCGCATCTGGTCCAAGAACACCATTTGGTCGGGAAAGATGTTGTCCGGATCGCCACGGTCGTCGTTGAGGTGGCGCAACTCGGGATCCAAAAAGCATGGGGGGCCCGCCGACGGTATTACCCAGGTCGCCGCCACCTGGGCGATGTATTGGCGAGCACGGTCCATCTGCCGTTGCCGCTTCTGGATGCCAAACGACTCCTTCGCGCGGGCCGGCATGTCGTAGACCATCGGGTACCAGATCGCTCCGGAGTACTGCAGCATATGCACATCGACGTGGCCGAATTCGGATGCCAGCACATCCAAATCGATCGGCCGGGCGTCGTTCATGTTGAAAACGGTTGTCGCGCCGTCGGAAACCGCCAGCGCCGAATCGCCGATCGGGCCGTCGGCAGGTGCCCGCAGGGCAATCACCATGACGTCGAGGCCGCCCTTGGGGCCGCTGGTCCGGTGCTTGACCGAATTGGTGGTCTCAAAGAATTGGTGAAATCCTAGCTTCTGCAACTCATTTCGCAGGTCGGGCACCGGGAAGTCGGGCAGCAGCACCACCGCGTCTTTATTGACGTGCTCGGCCAGATTCTTCGCATCGAAGTGATCCTTGTGCAGGTGGGAGACATACAGGTAGTCGCAGTCGCCGAACCTGTCCCAGTCCAGCGTGCTGTTGTCCGGGAACGGGAACCAGGACGCGAAGTAAGCGGGATTGACCCAGGGGTCGCAAAGAATGCTGCCCGCGTGGGTCTCGATCAGAAATCCGGCGTGGCCTACGCTGGTGACCTGCACAAATACCTTTCTACGCTCTCTACGGTGACGGCTTTTCAGCCCCCGAGCTTAGCGCGAGGCGGTATCTTCGGCCTGCCACAACCGCCGGTAGTAGTCGATGCGCGCCGGGTCCGGCTCGACACCGTAGGCGGCGAAGAACTCCGCATCCCAAACCCGGCCCGGATAATTCCAGCCCAACGACAGGGTCGCCGCCGCCAGGTCGGCCCACCGATCGGCCACACCGAGTTCCCCTAGGTCAACATGCCCACAGCAGCGGCCGTCGTCATCGATCAGCGTGTTGGGTGAGCACGAATCACCGTGGCAGATCACAGTTTGGTTGACCGGCGGCGGTTCGCCCAGGTGCGAGCGGGCGGCCGGCGTCAACTTGGCGAGCCGGCCGGTCGCCGACCACTCGAAAGGGCACGACCGCACCGGCAACCGGTCATGCAACATGCGCAGACCCGCACCGATCGCGCGCACCGCAACGTCCGGTGCTGCCAGCCATCGCGGATGCACCGCCGAGCGGCCGGGCAGCCCACGGGTGCGCAGCCACGCACAGTCCCGGTCTAAGCCCTGATCTATGCCGAAGCCCAGTACCTGCGCCACCGCTACGTACCGGGACGCCCATCGCAGGCGCCACGCTTCGCCGGCGAACCCGGATGCCGTCGCGTCAGCCACCTTGATGAACTCGGCGCCACAAATGCCAGAGCCGGCAGAGCCGACCCGAAAGGTCACGTCGCCCTCCTCGTTGACCCAGACCGCACGCACGGGCCTGCCGCCAGCGAACCGGCGGACCACCGCAGGCACCGCGGGCGGGGATGACGGGAAGGACAAGTTGCCTCTTTTCGGCACTTCGGGTGGCTCACAGCCGGGAGCACTAGGCTGAACGGCTGTGGAACCGGTATACGGGACTGTCATTGCGCTTGCCCGCCAGATCTGGCGTATCCAGGGCCTGAAGATAACTGTCGCGGGCGTCGAGAACTTACCGAAATCCGGCGGCGCGGTCATCGCGATCAACCACACCGGCTACCTCGACTTCACCTTCGCGGGGTTGCCCGCCTACCAGCAGGGCCTGGGACGCAAGGTGCGGTTCATGGCCAAGCAGGAGGTGTTCGACAACAAGATCACCGGGCCGATCATGCGCAGCCTGCGGCACATCTCGGTAAACCGGCAAGACGGGGCCGCATCCTACGAAGCCGCCGTCAGGAACTTGAAGGACGGTGAGCTCGTCGGCGTCTATCCCGAGGCCACGATCAGCCGAAGCTTCGAGATCAAGGAGTTCAAGAGCGGCGCTGCCCGCATGGCGGTCGAGGCAGGGGTGCCGATCGTTCCGGTGATCGTCTGGGGCGCCCAGCGGGTTTGGACCAAGGGCCACCCCAAGAAGCTGTTCCGCCCTAAGGTGCCGATCACGGTGCTCGTCGGTGAACCGATTGAACCGACGCTGGCCACAGCGGACCTGAACGGCCTGCTGCACTCACGGATGCAGCATTTGCTGGAACGGGCGCAAGAGCTGTACGGGCCCCATCCTTCCGGCGAGTTCTGGGTGCCGCGCCGGCTCGGCGGTGGCGCCCCATCATTAGCCGAAGCGGCCCGCATGGACGCCGAGGAAGCGGCCGCTCGGGCGGCTCGTCGCGCTCAATCGGCAGGGGCGCCGGAGTAGCGATCGATGGTGGAGCCAACCTTCCGCACTCTGGAAATCTTGACGCACTTGGTCGTCCTGGCTACCGGCAGCCCGATCACCTACAGCGGCAAGGAGAACATCCCCGACCGTGGTGGCGCCGTAATCGCGATCAACCACACCAGCTACGTCGATTTTCTGCCTGCCGCGCTCGCCGTGCACCGCCGGCGTCGTCGGCTTAGATTCATGATCAAAGCCGAGATGCAACAGGTGAAGGTGGTCAATTTCCTGATCAAGCACACGCGCACCATTCCGGTGGACCGCGGCGCCGGGGCGGGCGCCTATGCCGTGGCCGTGCAGCGGCTACGTGAGGGGGAACTGGTGGGGGTCTATCCGGAGGCCACGATCAGCCGCAGCTTCGAGCTCAAGGAGTTCAAAACCGGCGCCGCCCGGATGGCTATCGAAGCGGACGTCCCGATCGTTCCGGTGATCGTCTGGGGTGCGCAGCGGATCTGGACCAAGGATCATCCACGACACATCGGCCGCAACAAGGTGCCCATTACCGTGCAGGTAGGTGCGCCCTTGCCTGCCGCCAAAGACATCGCAGCCACCAACGCCGCGCTGCGCGAGTCGATGACCACATTGCTGCACCGGGCGCAACAGCGGTATCCGCACGAGCCCGGAGCGCACTGGGTGCCGCGCCGGCTGGGCGGCGGGGCGCCGAGCCTGGCCGAGGCTGCTCAGATTGAGACCGATGAGGCGGCGGCGAGGGCCGCCAGCCGTACCCCGCGCCAATCGCGCGAGGGGTGAAAGACATCTCACGAAGTTAATAGTCAAGCCGCAAGCGGGAGAGGGGGTGGAAACGCTTGGTGTTCGTTGTAGAGCTGGCCGGTTTGCAGACAGTGGTGAAGCTGGCCAAGGAATTTGTTGAACAGGTGTCGTTGAGCCTGGCGGTTCCAGTCTCCGCCGGCGCGGCGGGCATCGAAGTGGCGGCGGGCACCCGGCGAGCCGCGCAGCGACGCCAGCGCCCAAATCGAGCCAACCGCGGCCAGGCGCCGGTTCTTGATGTGGCGGTGTGTTACAACGGTTTTCTTGCCGCTGGATCGGGTGATCGGGGCGGATCCGGCGAAAGCTTTCAACCCGCGGGCATCGGCGAAACGGGCGCGGTCGTCGCCGATCTCGGCGAGCACCCGGGCGCCGGCCAGGTTCCCCAGGCCGGGGAAGCTGGTGATGATTGCGGCGTCCGGGTGTTGCTCAAAATGGGCGATCGCCGCCTCGGCCAACTCGTCGGCGGCCGCACAGGCGGCCTCGAACTGGTGCAGCAGCGCGGCCAGTTGGATGCCCATCGCGTTTTCCACCATGGGCGGCTGGTGCAGGTAGGCGTCGGTGAACACCGTGCGCAGCCGCTCGACGTCACGGTCGAGGTCGCGGCGGCGACCGGCCTTGATCAGCAGTCGACGCAGCCGCGCCGGGGTCAGCTTGGCAGCCTGCGCGGGGGTGGGCGCGGCCGCCAGGATGGTGCGGGCATCGGCGCGGGCCAGCCCGCCGCTGGGCAGGTCGGCGAAGGCCACCAGGGCGGCCGGGTAGAAGTCTTTGAGCAGATCGCGGATTTGGTTGCCGATCTGCTGGCGTGCCCACACCGCGTCTTGTTGGGCGCGCGCCAGCACCCGGATAGCCTGGGCCAACTCCGTGTCGGCGGGCAGCGGGCGATGCGCGTCGGGGTCAGTGCGGATGATGTTGGCCAACAGCACCGCGTCGGTGGCATCGGATTTGGCGCCCGAGACTGCATACCGGGCCCGATACCGCGAGGCCGCCAGCGGGTTGATCGGATAGATCGCCCGGCCGGTTTCACGCAGGGCGGCCACCCACAGTCCGCGGTCGGTTTCGATGGCCACCGGGATCGGATGCTCGGCGCTGTCGCCGGCCTCGGCCAACAGAGTCAACAACTGCGAAAAGCCGGCAGCGTCGTTGCCGACCCGCCCGCGTGCCACCACGCGACCGTCGGCGTCGACCACGGCGACGTCGTGATGCGCTGTGGCCCAGTCGATTCCGCAATACAGGTCCAAATTCTCACTCCTTCGATCACTCAACCGGTCACGAGCCTCGATGGGGTCACGCGGCGCCCTAATCGCGGGACTCGAAGGTCCGTCATCTCACTAGCCGTCCGTGACTCCAGCACACCACAGGGCCTCGTTCTATCGAAGAGCTCGAAGCTCGGGAACATCCTTCGGGAGGTCGACCCTGTGGCGGGCTCGAGCAACGGCATCCCACCACTGAAAACCGTGATCTGCCATCAGGCGCGCCGCTCTTTCACAAGACGTCAGACGCCGGGAGATACCAGGCATCACCCGACGGCAGACCACACAGGAATCGCCCTGGTCGACACGACCAGTAACCAACCCCTACTAAACGATTAGGAGAGACGCATGCCAGAGCCGTTCTTCCGTTTTGCGGAGACGGTGGTTCCGCCCATCGTGGCGATGAACGGAACCAAGCTCAATTTCGAGGGCCTGGAGTACATCCCCGGGCGGGGTGGGGCCTTGATCGCCCTCAACCACACCAGCTACCTGGATTGGCTTCCGGCATCGATCGCCGCACACGAGCGGGGACGGCGGCTGCGCTTCATGATCAAGGCCGAAATGGCCGACGTGAAGGCGGTCAACTATGTGATCAAGCACGCCCGGCTTATTCCGGTGGACCGCCGGAAGGGACAGGACGCTTACGCGGTGGCTGTGCAGCGCCTGCGGGAGGGAGAACTCATCGGGCTGCATCCCGAGGCAACCATCAGTCGCAGTTACGAGCTCAGGGAGTTCAAGACCGGGACGGCCCGGATGGCGCTGGACGCCCAGGTGCCGATAATTCCCCTGATCGTCTGGGGGGCGCATCGGATTTGGCCTAAAGATCATCCAAAGAAGGTGTTCCGCAACAGGGTTCCGGTCACCGTGGCTGCCGGCCCGCGGCTGCCCCCGCAGGGCACCCCCGAGCAACTCAACGCCGCGCTGCGCCAAGCGATGAATGCGTTGCTGTATCGGGTGCAGGAGGAGTACCCGCATCCGGAGGGCGAGTTCTGGGTGCCGCGACGGCTGGGCGGCGCCGCGCCCACCCAGGACGATTCCAGGGCGATCCGGCTGGTCGAGCTGCAACAGCGGGCTCAGAAGTATGGGACCGACGGCGTGACGCGTCCGCGGCAATCCCAAAGCGGATTGCATTGAGCAGACCGGCCAGCTGCCAAGGCGGACCGTTTCGATGACCCCAAAGTGACGAAGCCGGCGCTCATCGCCTGCGACGTCGACGGCACGTTGTTCGACGAAAACGAAACCATCACCCCGCGCACCCGCGACGCCGTACGTGCCGCCGTCGCCGCCGGTGCGCACTTCATCGTGGCAACCGGCCGCCCGCCGCGGTGGATACGCCCCGTCGTCGAGGCGCTCGGTTTTGCGCCGATGGCGGTGTGCGCCAACGGTGCCGTCATCTATGACTCCGCGACCGACCGGGTGGTGTCGGCACGCACGCTCACCGTCGACACGCTGGCCGAGTTGGCGGAGCTGGCGACTCGCGTCATCCCGGGCGCGGGGCTGGCCGTCGAGCGGATCGGCGAACGCGCTCACGACACGGCGACTCCCCAGTTCATCAGCTCGCCGGGCTACGAGCATGCGTGGCTGAACCCGGACAACACCGAGGTGTCGATCGAAGACCTCCTCAGCGCGCCGGCGATCAAGTTACTGATCCGCAAGAACGGTGCCCGCAGCGCCGACATGGCCGCCGAACTGGCCAAGCATGTCGGCATCGAGGGCGATATCACCTACTCCACCAACAACGGGCTCGTGGAGATCGTGCCGCTGGGAACCAGCAAGGCCACCGGCGTGGACGAGATCGCCAAGCCATTGGAGATCGCCAGCAACGAGGTGGTGGCGTTCGGTGACATGCCCAACGACCTGCCGATGCTGCGGTGGGCCGGTCATGGTGTGGCGATGGGTAACGCCCATCCCGATGTGCTGGCCGCCGCCGACGAGGTCACCGCACCCAACGATGACGACGGGGTGGGACGGGTGCTGGAACGCTGGTGGCTCTGACCGTGCGGCTAGGCGGCGGCGGGGTGAGCGGGTAACGAGAAGTGTTCGGGCGGCACGGTCGGGCCGCTCGGGGATTGTGTCGACAGCGGCGTCGTGATTCCGTCCACGACTTCGGTGACGTTTCCGGTCAGCCGCTCGTAGTTCAAGGTTCCATGCTGGAAGTTCTGCGTAATCTGCAGCGGCTCTTGTATTTCCGCGCTCGTCGGCAATCCCAGCGGACCACGTTCGTAGCTCAGCGAGGCCCAGGCGTCATAGATTGCGCCGGTGACCGGTTGGGCGCCGGTGTCGGGCGACCAGTACATCGCACCCTTGGCGAATGTGACATAGCGCGCATCACCTTCCGCGCTGTCTTCCGGCGAGGTCGGCGCGCCCAGCACACTGTTCATGCCGCCGATCGCCTGCCAGTGCTCGTAGATCGCGCCGCCCTGCAGGGCCTTGATCAACTCCTCCGGCGGGTCATTGAAATGCGATGCGATATCTCGGATTTCGTCCATCAACGCGTAGGCGGCGTTGCCCGGGCAGTCGGTGTTTCCGACGTCGCGGTGCGTGAAGATGGTGGGCAGCGTCGCTATGGTGCCGGCTGCGAAGGTGGTGTAGTGGCTACCGGCTGACTCCAGTGCCACGGTGCCCTTGGGATCGACGCCATCCATGCCCAGCCGCCAGCCGAGCAGCCGGCCCACGGTTCGCAGCTGGATCGGTGTCGGCGGTACGTCGTCGAAGTTGCCGATCATCGCCACACCCCAGGTGTTGCGGTTGAATCCGCCCGTGTGGAAGGCCTCAACCGCTTTGGTGAGGCCGCCGGCGCTGCCCTCGAACACCTGGCCGTATTTGTCGACCAGCGCGTTGTAGGCGATGTCGCACCAGCCCAGGGTCTTGCTGTGGTAGGTGTAGATGGCCTTGACGATGCCGGCCGATTCGAGGGGAGAGTAGTCATTGCTGCCCGCGGTGTGGTGGATGACCGCGGCGCGAATCCCGTTGTCGTACTGCGGACTACCGCATCGCAGTGACTCGTCGGCGCCCCATTCCGCTCGGCTGATGATGCTGGGTGCCTGACCGGGCATCATGACCCCGGACGGCGGCGTCCACTGTGTTTTGGTCGGAGCTTGCGGCGGGGAGATGAGGATGGCGGAGATGTTCTGGCCGAAGGGTTGTTCCTTGGACGCCGGCTTATAGCCCAGACCGTTGTCGGGCGGGTCGCTCGGCGGCGCTGGAGGAGGCTGGGTCACCGGCGCATCGATCGGGCGGGTGACCGCGATCTGGACCGTCGTGGTGGTGCCGACGAACACCGGATCTGTGCCGCGGGGCCCCTCGCCGCCTGCCGGGGTCGCGGCGTCGGGCGCTGCGGTTTCGTACTCGGTCTGATACCAGGGCCCCCACGAACCGTCGGGGCGCTTTGCGCGCACCCGTGTCGACGTGCCGGCCAGGTCGCCGGTGAGAGCGACCAGTGAAAACGGTGCGTCCTGGCTGATCTCACGAACGGTGACACCGCCTGCGAGCCCGATCAGCGGCTGCTCAACGAGTTGGGTGTCGCGAGCCGGCGGACTGGGAGTGTCGCGATCGCGTGTCGTGTCCGCCACCCAGGAGACGATGACAACGGTCGCCGCGATGGTGGTGAGCAACGTCGTCGGGGCACGACTGCGAGACATCAGCCGATGTTACGCATGTTTCTAATGTTATTTATGAGACGACACGATCTATGCGTGCGGAATCTCGCCGAAAATGATCGACGGCACCGCAGAGATAGAGCTGCCCGGCGGGTGGTTAGGCCCCCAAGCCAAGCGCGACTCTGCGGTGCCGTCTGGTGACAGGTTCCCCAGGCTAGACCGGCGGAAGAGCAGCGGCAGGCGCCGCAGCGCCCGGGAGCGCGCCCGCGGCAGCCGGCAAAGCGCCCGCGGCAGCCGGCAAGGCTCCGGCGGCACCTGGGAGGGCACCGGCGGCACCCGGCAGGGCGGCAGCAGCACCCGGCAGAGCGGCAGCAGCACCCGGCGCGGCAGCGCCGCCGTGCTGAACTCCCTGCATGATCGCGGGCATCACCAAGCCCTTGAGCAGATCGATGGCCTGACCGGCACCCAGCTGGTTGGCGGCTTGCATCACGTCGCTGACAAGCCCGCCGCCACCGCCGTTACCGCCGCCGCTGCCCAGGCCGGTACCGCTTCCTATCGGCGAAGCGCCGCCTAGCGTCGACGGGTCACCGATGATCGGGTAGGTGCCATCGGCACCCGGGTCCAATGCGGCCGGCGTGGTGATCGGCACTTCGCTGGGAGTGAGTGTGGGACTGCCGATGCCCGGTGCGACCCCGGTCGGGCTGGTCAGCCCGGGGTTGGAAAGTGCCGGGTTGAGGCCCGCGCCCGGGGTTGTCAGCCCTCCACCCGGGGTCGGCGGCAGCGCGCCGGGCGGGGTGAGCCCGGGCGTCGTGGGCGTCAGGCCCGGACTTGTCAGGCCCGGGCTCGTCAGAGCCGGGTTCGTCAGTTCTGGACTCGTGAGACCCGGGCTCGTGAGACCCGGGCTCGTGAGGCCTGGACTTGTCAGGCCCGGGGTGCCAAGCCCTGGACTACCCAGCCCTGGACTGGTCAGGCCCGGAGTGCTGGTACCGGCCCCGCTGAGGGCAGGCACCGGGGGCAAGTTGATCCCGAACTGCGAGAGCCCCTGCGACAGCGCGCCCATCAGCTCGCCGGGCAGGTCGCTCATGACCGCCGCCTGCTTGAACTCGTGGTGCTCGGGCGGCTTGTCGCTCAGGGTCGATTCGTAAACAAGGAAGTATGCGCAAGGACTCGCGACTGCCAGGGCGGCGACCGCGCTCATGGCTGTCGAGAGCTTGCGTCGGCGTCGGTTCGGCACGGAAGTCTCCTCATATCTGGACAACTAATTCGAACTGCGTGTTGTGTCGGCGTGTCCTGCCCGTCCTATCCGGCATGAACCACACAGAGTCGATGGTACGAGTGGGACTGCTGTGACCAGAGTGGTGATATTGAATCGTGAGGCAATTGCGACCTTGGCCGTAACCGCGGATTCGAGGCCCGCGGCTGTGGTAGCCGGCCGAACCCCGACTTCTTCGGGCTCGCCAAATGGGTTAGGCCCACGCTGTCGGATACCCTAAGCAACCGATGACTGATCGTTTCGACCTCCTCGTCGTCGGCTCCGGATTCTTCGGCCTGACCATTGCCGAGCGCGTGGCTACCCAACTCGGGAAGCGCGTGCTCGTCGTCGAACGGCGCCCGCATATCGGTGGCAACGCCTACTCCGAGGCCGAGCCACAGACCGGCATCGAGGTCCACAAATACGGCGCCCACCTCTTCCACACCTCCAATAAGAAGGTCTGGGATTACGTGCGGCAGTTCACCGAGTTCACCGACTACCGGCACCGGGTGTTCGCGATGCACAACGGGCAGGCCTACCAGTTCCCGATGGGACTGGGCCTGGTGTCGCAGTTCTTCGGCAGGTACTTCTCTCCCGAGGAAGCGCGCCGGCTCATCGCCGAACAGGCGGCTGAGATCGACACCGCCGACGCGCAAAACCTCGAGGAGAAGGCGATCTCGCTGATCGGGCGACCGCTCTACGAGGCGTTCGTCAAGGGGTACACCGCCAAGCAGTGGCAGACCGACCCCAAGGAATTGCCGGCGGCCAACATCACCCGGCTGCCGGTGCGCTACACCTTCGACAACCGCTACTTCAGCGACACCTACGAGGGCCTGCCCGTCCACGGTTACACGGCATGGTTGGAGAACATGGCCGCCGACGACCGCATCGAGGTGAGGCTGAACACCGACTGGTTCGATGTCCGCGACCAACTGCGTGCGGACAGTCCGGACGCACCGGTCGTGTATACCGGCCCACTGGACCGCTACTTCGACTACGCCGACGGTCGGCTCGGCTGGCGCACCCTGGACTTCGAAGTGGAAGTGTTACCCATCGGAGATTTTCAGGGCACGCCGGTGATGAACTACAACGATCTCGAGGTGCCCTACACCCGCATCCACGAATTCCGCCACTTTCACCTCGAGCGCGATTACCCGACCGACAAGACAGTGATCATGCGGGAGTACTCCCGGTTCGCCGAAGACAACGACGAGCCCTACTATCCGATCAACGCCGAGGCCGACCGCGCCCTGTTGGCCGCGTACCGAGCAAGGGCGAAGTCAGAAACCGCATCGTCGAAGGTACTGTTCGGCGGACGGTTGGGGACCTACCAGTATCTGGACATGCATATGGCCATTGCCAGCGCACTGAACATGTACGACAACATTCTTTCGCCGCACCTGCGCGACGGCACAACTCTCGTAGAGGAAGGCGTGCGCGGATGACTGCCGTGAGCCTGCTGTCCCGAATCATCCTGCCGCGTCCCGGCGAACCCCTCGACGTGCGCAAGCTGTACCTCGAGGAGTCGACCACCAACGCCCGGCGCGCGCACGCGACAAGCCGGACCTCACTGCAGGTCGGTGCTGAGTCCGAGGTGTCGTTCGCCACCTATTTCAACGCATTCCCGGCCAGCTACTGGCGACGTTGGTCAATCTGCAAATCCGTGGTGTTGCGCGTCGAGCTGACCGGTGCCGGGCGCGTCGACGTCTACCGCACCAAGGCCACCGGTGCGCGCATCTTCGTCGAGGGCCGCCAGTTCGGCGGCGCCGAGGATCAGCCCCGGGTCGTCGAAGTCGAGGTGGGGCTGCAGCCGTTCGAGGACGGCGGCTGGATCTGGTTCGACATCATCACCGACACCGCGGTCACCCTGCTCAGCGGCGGCTGGTATGCCACCGAACCCGCTCCCGGCAAAGCCAACATCGCCGTCGGCATCCCGACGTTCAATCGCCCAGCGGACTGCGCCAACGCGCTGGCCGAACTCACGGCAGATCCCTTGGTAGACGAGGTGATTGGGGCGGTAATCGTGCCCGACCAGGGTGTCCGCAAGGTGCGCGATCATCCTGACTTCCCCGCCGCGGCCGCCCGGTTGGGTAATCGGCTCTCCATCCACGATCAGCCCAACCTGGGCGGTTCCGGCGGCTACAGCCGAGTGATGTACGAGGCGGTGAAAAATACCGACTGCCAACAGATCCTGTTCATGGACGACGACATCCGCATCGAGCCGGACTCGATCCTGCGGGTGTTGGCGATGCACCGCTTCGCCAAGAGCCCAACGCTGGTAGGCGGCCAGATGCTCAACCTGCAGGAGCCGTCGCACCTGCACATCATGGGTGAAGTCGTGAACCCCTCGAACTTCATGTGGACCGCCGCGCCCCACACCGAGTACGACCACGACTTCGCCGAATATCCGTTGAACGACAACGACCCTCGAAGCAAGCTGCTGCACCGCCGCATCGATGTCGACTACAACGGCTGGTGGACGTGCATGATCCCGCGGCAGGTCGCCGAAGAGCTGGGACAGCCGTTGCCGCTGTTCATCAAATGGGATGACGCCGACTACGGCCTGCGGGCCGCGGAACACGGGTATCCGACGGTCACCCTGCCCGGCGCAGCCATCTGGCACATGGCCTGGAGCGACAAGGACGACGCCATCGACTGGCAGGCCTACTTCCATCTCCGCAACAGGCTGGTGGTGGCGGCGATGCACTGGGATGGCGACGTCACCGGACTGATCCGCAGCCACCTGAAGGCAACACTGAAACACCTTGCCTGCCTTGAGTATTCAACGGTCGCCATCCAGAACAAGGCCATCGACGACTTCCTGGCCGGCCCGGAGCACATCTTCTCGATTCTGGAATCGGCCCTGCCGGAAGTGCATCGCATGCGCAAGGAATACCCGGACGCGGTCGTCCTTCCAGCCGCCAGCGAACTGCGGCCGCCGTTGCACCAAAGCAAGGCGATGAAGCCGCCGGTGAACCCGTTCTCCATTAGTTACCGGTTGGCCCGCGGGATAGTGCACAACATGACCAAGGCCGACCCAGAAGCCCACCGGCGCCCCGAGTACAACGTGCCGACCCAGGACGCGCGCTGGTTCCGGCTGTGCACCGTTGACGGGGTGACCGTGACGACGGCCGACGGGTGCGGCGTGGTCTACCGGCAGCGCGACCGACGCAAGATGTTCTCGCTGCTGCTTAAGTCGCTGCGCCGCCAGCGTCAGCTGGCGAGCCGGTTCGACGAGATGCGCAGAACCTACCGGGACGCGCTGCCCGCGCTGTCCAGCAAACAGAAGTGGGAGACGGCGCTACTTCCCGCAGCAGACCCCCCCACCAAAAAAGACCCCGAGCATGCCTGAAGCCTCTCCTTCAGAGGCCCCGCGCGGCGAGGTGGCCGCGCTGGTAGCCGTTCAGTCGGCGCTGACCGACCGTCCCGGTGTGCTGACCGCGGCGCGAGGACTGTCCCACTTCGGGGAGCACAGCATCGGGTGGGTGGCGGTGGCGCTGCTCGGAGCGGTACTGATGCCGAGACGACGCTGGGATTGGCTGGTGGCCGGGGCCGGCGCGTTCGTCGCACACGTCGCGGCCGTCCTGGTCAAGCGGCTGGTGCGGCGCAAACGGCCGCATCATCCGGCCGTCGTGGTGAATGTCGGCACGCCCAGTCAGCTGAGTTTCCCGTCCGCGCATGCCGCCTCGACCACGGCCGCCGCCATCCTGATGGGCCGGGCCACCGGGCTACCGCTGCCCGCGGTCTTGGTACCCCCGATGGCGCTGTCGCGGATACTGCTGGGGGTGCACTACCCCAGCGACGTGGCCTTCGGAATTGCCCTGGGTGCCGCTATCGCGGGGATCGCCGTCCGGCTCGAGGGCCGACTTTTAGCGAACGGCCAGCCGGGCTCGGGAGGGGTGGCCGAATGAGTGAAGACGTGGTGACCGGTCCTCCGGCCAACTTGCTCACCGGGGTGATCAAAGCGATGCGCCCGCGGCAATGGGTGAAGAACGTGCTAGTGCTGGCCGCACCCCTGGCCGCGTTGGGCGGCCCGATCCGCTACGACTACACCGATGTGCTGACCAAGGTATCCGTGGCCTTCGTGGTGTTCTGCCTGGCGGCCTCGTCGATATACCTGGTCAACGACGTGCGCGACGTCGACGCCGACCGTGAGCACCCCACCAAGAGGTTCCGCCCGATCGCGGCCGGCGTGGTGCCCGAGTGGCTGGCCTACACCCTCGCGGCGGTGCTGGGGGCGGCCTCGCTGGCGATCTCCTGGCTGCTGAACCCGGACCTGGCACTGGTGATGGCGGTCTACCTCGGCATGCAGCTGGGATATTGCTTCGGCC
Source organism: uncultured Actinomycetota bacterium (assembly GCA_963784665.1). Lineage (GTDB taxonomy): Bacteria > Actinomycetota > Actinomycetes > Mycobacteriales > Mycobacteriaceae > Mycobacterium. The sequence goes on along the minus strand of CAWASA010000002.1, from coordinate 112,032 downwards.
TCAAGCACCAAGCGGTGATGGACATCTGCATCGTGTCGTCGGCTTATCTGATCCGGGCCATCGCCGGGGGTACGGCCACCAAAATCCCGCTCTCCCAGTGGTTTTTGCTGTTCGTGGCGTTCGGTTCACTGTTCATGGTGGCCGGCAAGCGCTACGCCGAGTTGCAAGTCGCCGAGCGCACCGGCGCGGTGATCCGCAAGGCGCTGGAGAGCTACACCAGCACCTATCTGCGATTCGTCTGGACGATGTCGGCCACCGCGGTGGTGGTGTGCTATGGCCTGTGGGCGTTCGAGCGCGACCGCCATTCGGGGTCCTGGTTCGCGGTGTCGATGATTCCGTTCACCATCGCGATCCTGCGCTATGCCGTCGACGTCGACGGCGGGCTGGCCGGCGAGCCCGAGGACATCGCGCTGCGGGACCGGGTGTTGCAGCTGTTGGCGCTGGCATGGATCGCAACAGTTGGAGCCGCCGTTGCCTTCGGCTAGCCCCGAACGGACAGGCCTGAAGGGCCTAAATGCCGGCGTGATGCGCCGGCGGCCGGTGGCCAGGCGGGCCGTTCGGCCGTTGTTCCCGTACGACACCGTGGTCCGAGTGAGCCTGTGGGTCAGCGTGGCAGTGGTCGCCGGGCTGTTCGCTTGGGGTAGTTGGCAGAGACGCTGGATCGCCGACGACGGACTGATCGTGCTGCGCACGGTCCGCAACCTGCTGGCCGGCAACGGGCCGGTTTTCAATCAGGGCGAGCGGGTGGAGGCCAACACCTCCACGGCGTGGACATATCTGATGTATGTGGGTAGCTGGGTCGGCGGCCCGATGCGGATGGAATACGTCGCATTGGCGCTGGCTCTGGTGCTTTCAGTGCTTGGCGTGGCGCTGCTCATGCTGGGCACCGGCCGGTTATATGCGCCCAGCTTGCGGGGCCGCAGGGCCATCATGCTGCCGGCCGGGGCGTTGGTATACATCGCGCTGCCGCCGTCGCGTGACTTTGCCACCTCCGGCCTGGAGAGCGCGTTGACGCTGGCGTACCTGGGGTTGCTGTGGTGGATGATGGTCTGCTGGGCGCAGCGGGTGCGGAACCGTCCGGACAACAAGGTCTTCACCGGTGCGCTGGCCTTCGTTGCCGGGTTCAGCGTCCTGGTCCGGCCCGAGCTGGCCCTCATGGGCGGGCTGGCGCTGATCATGATGCTGATCGCGGCCCGGACGTGGCGCCGTCGCGTGCTGGTCGTGGCGGCGGGCGGATTCCTGCCGGTCGCCTGCGAGATCTTCCGGATGGGCTACTACGGCCTGCTGGTGCCCGGTACCGCCCTGGCCAAAGACGCGGCCGGGGACAAGTGGTCCCAGGGCATGATCTATCTCTCGAACTTCGACGCGCCTTATGTGGTGTGGCTACCGGTGGTGCTCCTGGTGCCGTTGGGAGTGCTGCTGATGGCAGCGCGTCGCCGGCCGTCATTCCTGCGGCCCGCGTTGGCGCCCAACTACGGGCGAGTGGCCCGGGCGGTGCAAAGCCCGCCGGCAGTGGTGGCGTTCGTGCTTGTGAGCGGCCTGCTGCAGGCGCTCTACTGGATTCGGCAAGGCGGCGACTTCATGCACGGGCGAGTGTTGCTGGCGCCGCTATTTTGTTTGCTGGCGCCGGTGGCCGTGATCCCGCTGACGATTCCCGACGGCCTGGATTATTCGCGGGAGACCGGTTATTGGGTGGCCGGTGCCGCCAGCTTGCTTTGGCTCGGGGTCGCAGGCTGGTCGCTGTGGGCGGCAAACTCGCCCGGGATGGGCGACGACGCCACCCACGTCACCTACTCCGGAATCGTCGACGAGCGCCGTTTCTACGCGCAGGCCACCGGGCACGCACACCCCCTTACCGCCGCCGACTACCTGGATTACCCAAGGATGGCCGCCATCCTGACAGCGCTCGACAACACTCCCGACGGGGCGCTGTTGCTGCCGTCTGGCAACTACACCCAATGGGACCTCGTACCGATGATGAAGCCGCAGCCGGGAAGCGTGCCGAACGGAAAGGAACTCCAAAAGCCGCAGCACGCAGTATTTTTCACCAATCTCGGCATGGTCGGTATGAACGTCGGGCTCGACGTCAGAGTGATCGACCAGATCGGACTGGCAAATCCGCTGGCCCAACACACGGAGCGGCTGAAGCACGGCCGTATCGGGCATGACAAGAACCTGTTCCCAGACTGGGTGGTCGCCGATGGCCCGTGGGTGAAGGTGTACCCGGGGATTCCCGGCTATTTGGACGCGCAGTGGGTCGCGGAGGCGGTAGCTGCCCTGCAATGCCCCGAGACGCAGGCGGTGCTGAGCTCGGTGCGCGCCCCGATGACCCCGTACCGGTTCTTCTCCAACTTGCTGCATTCCTATGAATTCACCAAGTACCGGATCGACCGCGTTCCGCTCTACGAGCTCGCCAGGTGTGGGCTCCCCGTGCCCGAGGCGGTCCCGTCGCCCCCTCGCGAGTAAGCGCTCGGCAGAAGAATTTTCGGCAGTTCTGAAAACCAATCACGGCCCGCCATCGCGAAAAATTGACAGCAACATCACATTTAGGCCCTCACCAGCTGACGATGCCGGTCAAGCACATGCGAAAACGTGATTTCCCATTCACATGTTTGGCTTGAAAAGCGCTGGGTACGAGGGCCGAACGATTGTTGGCGGGACCGCCTCGATGAGACCGGATGAACGAACGTGTGGTTGACTACACGGGCACTGCTGCGCCCGAGCGCATGCAGTCCGACCCAAATCAAGGATGCGCCCAGACGAAGGATGCGCCGAAAGGATGAGGAAGCAAGGATGACGCTTGTCGACAGGTTTCGCGGCGCCGTGGCACGTATGCCGCGCCGGCTCGTGGTGGGTGCCGTTGGCGCGGCCCTGCTATCGAGCCTGATTGGCGCCGTTGGGGGCTCGGCGACCGCTGGGGCGTTCTCACGCCCGGGTCTGCCGGTGGAGTACCTGCAGGTTCCGTCAGCGGGGATGGGCCGCGATATCAAGATTCAATTCCAAAGCGGTGGCGCCAACTCGCCCGCGCTGTACCTGCTCGACGGTATGCGCGCGCAGGAGGACTTCAACGGCTGGGACATCAACACCCCCGCGTTCGAGTGGTACTACCAGTCGGGCCTGTCGGTCGTCATGCCGGTCGGCGGGCAGTCCAGCTTCTACTCCGACTGGTACAAGCCCGCTTGCGGTAAGGCCGGCTGCACCACCTACAAGTGGGAAACCTTCCTGACCAGCGAGCTGCCGCAATACCTGTCGGCTGAAAAGCAGGTCAAGCCGACCGGCAGCGCCGCAGTCGGTCTGTCGATGGCCGGGTCGTCGGCGCTGATCCTGGCGGCCTACCACCCGCAGCAATTCATCTACGCCGGCTCGCTGTCGGCGCTGCTGGACCCGTCCCAGGGCATGGGGCCGTCCCTGATCGGTTTGTCCATGGGCGACGCCGGCGGCTACAAGTCCGCGGACATGTGGGGGCCCAAAAGCGACCCGGCGTGGGCGCGCAACGACCCGATGCTGCAGGTCGGCAAGCTGGTCGCCAACAACACCCGCATCTGGGTGTACTGCGGTAACGGCAAGCCGTCGGACCTGGGTGGTGACAACCTGCCCGCGAAGTTCCTGGAGGGCTTCGTGCGGACCAGCAACCTGAAGTTCCAGAGCGCGTACAACGCCGCCGGTGGTCAGAACGCGGTGTGGAACTTCGACGCCAATGGCACGCACGACTGGCCATACTGGGGTGCGCAGCTCAACGCCATGAAGCCTGACCTTCAGCGGACGCTGGGCGCTACGCCGAACACCGGCGGCACCGGTACCAACGCCGGGAACACCCGGGGCACCTAAACACAAGAGCGACGCGACCAGCGGCGGGAACCTTACGGGGTTGCCGCCGCTGGTCGTTTTCTCCCGATCCACCGGCGTGTGACGTGTTTCACTACCCTGCGAGCCGGAGGCAATATAGCGCTGGCTACTGTGCACTCAGCGACTACACGATGGAGGGTGGACATGAGGGTCGTACGGGGTCTGTCAGCGCTTCTTCGGGTGTTCTGCATTGCCGCGCTATCGGTCGGGTTGGTCGGTGTGGCTTCGGCCCTGGAGGCGGCCGGACCCACCGGCAAAGCCAGGGCAGCGGGTTACGAAAGCCTGATGGTTCCGTCGGCAGCGATGGGCCGTGACATCCCGGTGGCCTTCCTGGGCGGCGGTCCGCACGCGGTGTATCTGCTCGATCCCTTCGACGCCGCCCCGGATGTGAGCAACTGGGTTACCGCGGGTAATGCGATGAACACCCTGGCCGGCAAGGGGATCTCGGTGGTGGCGCCCGCGGGCGGCGCCTACAGTATGTACACCAACTGGGAGCAGGACGGCAGCAAGCAGTGGGACACCTTCCTGTCCAGTGAGCTACCTAACTGGCTGGCCGCCAACAAGGGCCTCGCACCCGGTGGCCACGCCGCCGTCGGCGCCTCCCAGGGCGGCTATGCGGCAATGGCGCTCGCCGCGTTCCACCCCGACCGCTTCGGCTTCGCCGGCTCGATGTCGGGATTCCTCTACCCGTCGAGCACCAACTACAACGGCGCGATCCTGGCCGGCCTGCAGCAGTTTGGCGGCGTGGACGGCAACGGAATGTGGGGAGCCCCGCAGCTGGGCCGGTGGAAGTGGCACGACCCGTACGTGCACGCCTCGCTGCTGGCGCAGAACAACACCCGCGTGTGGGTCTACAGCCCGACCAACGCCGGGGCCAGCGATCCGGCGGCGATGATCGGCCAAGCGGGCGCGGCGATGGGCAGCGCCCGGGAGTTCTACCAGCAGTACCGCAGTGTCGGCGGACACAACGGCCACTTCGACTTACCCGGCGGCGGCGACAATGGTTGGGGCTCGTGGTCAGGGCAACTGGGTGCGATGTCGGGCGATATCGTCGGGGCCATTCGCTAGTCGGAGCGGTACGAGACGAGAGCGCGCGGCACCGAGCCGCGCCTGCAGCACGGACGGGACCGCGCGGCGAGCCGGTAACGTGTAGAGCGTGCAGCAGAGGGCGGAACGGCCGCGTCGCAGCGACCTTCCGACTCTGCTGGCAGGAGAACATGGCTACAAACGCCCGGCGTAAACGCCAACGAATCCTCGCCTGGATCGCCGCCCTCACGGTGTCCGGCGTCGTGTTGTTGGTGATCGTGGCCGTGGTGGTCTTGCTGCGCAGCCGCGAATCACCGCCCAGCGCGGTGCCGCCCGGCGTCTTGCCGCCGTCCTCCGCGACCACCCACCCCCACAAGCCCCGACCCGCTTCTCAAGACGCTTCCTGTCCTGACGTGCAGGTGATCACCGTCCCCGGCACCTGGGAGTCGTCACCGCAGGACGATCCGCTCAACCCGATGCAGTTCCCGAATGCGTTGCTACATAACGTGGTTAGCCAGATCTCCGGGCAGTTCCCCGCTTCCCGGGCGGAGACGTACACAGTTCCCTACACGGCGCAGTTCCACAATCCATTGAGTGGCGACACGCAGATGTCCTACAACCAGAGCCGGGCAGAAGGCACCCGAGCGACGGTCCAAGCGATGACCGACATGAACAACAAGTGCCCGTTGACCAGCTACGTGCTGATGGGTTTCTCCCAGGGCGCGGTGATCGCCGGCGACATCACCAGCGATATCGGCAATGGCCGCGGACCCGTTGACGACGACCTGGTACTCGGTGTGACGCTGATCGCCGACGGTCGGCGCCAACCGGGGGTGGGCAACGATATCGGGCCCAACCCGCCAGGGCAGGGCGCCGAGGTCACCTTGCAGGAGGTGCCGGTGTTGTCCGGGCTCGGGTTGACCATGACCGGTGCGCGGCCAGGTGGTTTCGGTGCGCTGAACAGCAAGACCAACGAGATCTGCGCGACGGGTGACCTCATCTGCGCCGCGCCGGAGGAGGCGTTCAGCGTGGCCAATCTGCCGAACACGCTGAACTCGCTGGCCGGGGGTGCCGGCCAGCCAATCCACGCGATGTATGCCACGACGCAGTTCTGGAATGTCGACGGCGAACCGGCGACCGATTGGACGTTGAACTGGGCCCGTGGGCTCGTAGCAAACGCACCACATCCCAAACATGGGTGACATGGCCGTCCGGTGGCCCGTGACCGGGCCGATCGGCGGTACCTTGTGATTTGGTCTGCCGCGAGGGGCCCCTTAACATTAAGAGGAATTTAAGAGCACTAGGACTTTTGTTGTGGACCCGGTCTTGGTCGAAGCCGGCTGGGACTAGTACGGGACCGGCGCTCCGGACCGGGGTGTCGTGCGAGGGCTGACCCGCGCATAGATGTAATTGTCGGCGTAGCCGACCTAAAACTGTTGTGACAGGAGAGCGGCATGGCGTACCACAACCCGTTCATTGTGAATGGGAAGATCAGGTTCCCGGATAACACCAACCTGGTTCGTCACGTCGAAAAGTGGGCGAGGGTTCGTGGCGACAAGATGGCCTACCGGTTCCTCGACTTCTCCACCGACCGAGAAGGTGTCGAGCGCGACATCTCGTGGTCGGAGTTCAGCGCCCGCAACCGCGCGGTGGGAGCCCGGCTGCAGCAAGTCACCCAGCCCGGCGACCGTATCGCCATCCTGTGCCCGCAGAACCTGAACTACCTCGTTGCGTTCTTCGGGGCGTTGTACTCGGGCCGGATCGCGGTGCCATTGTTCGATCCGGCCGAGCCGGGTCACGTCGGCCGTTTGCACGCGGTGCTCGACGACTGCACCCCGTCCACGATCCTGACCACCACCGACGCCGCCGAAGGTGTCCGCAAGTTCATCCGGAGCCGCGCGTCCAAGGAACGCCCACGCGTGATCGCCGTCGACGCGGTGCCCAACGAGGTCGCCGCCACCTGGCAGGAGCCGGAGGCCGACGAGAACACCATCGCCTACCTGCAGTACACGTCCGGCTCCACCCGCACACCGACGGGCGTAGAAATCAGCCATCTGAACCTGCCCACCAACGTGCTGCAGGTGCTGCATGCCCTGGAGGGCACCGAAGGTGACCGCGGGTGCATGTGGCTGCCGTTCTTCCACGACATGGGCCTGATCACGGCGCTGCTGTCATCGGTGCTCGGACATAGCTTCACCTTTATGACGCCCGCCGCGTTCGTGCGCAGGCCCGGGCGCTGGATCCGGGAACTCGCGCGCAAGCCCGACGATACCGGCGGCGTCTTCTCGGCCGCGCCGAACTTTGCGTTCGAACACGCCGCGGTGCGTGGCTTGCCCCGCGACGATGAGCCGCCCCTGGACCTGAGCAATGTCAAGGGGATCCTCAACGGCAGTGAGCCGGTGTCGCCGGCGTCGATGCGCAAGTTCTACGACGCCTTCAGGCCCTACGGTTTGAAGGAGACGGCGGTCAAGCCGTCCTACGGTTTGGCCGAGGCGACGCTGTTTGTCTCGACCACGCCGATGGACCAGCCGCCGAGGGTCATTCACGTCGACCGCGACGAGCTCAACAATCAACGGTTCGTAGAGGTGGCCGCCGATGCGCCGAACGCCGTCGCGCAGGTTTCCGCGGGCGTTATCGGGGTCGACGAATGGGCTGCCATTGTCGATCCCGACACCGCCAGCGAGCTGCCGGACGGGCAGATCGGCGAGGTCTGGCTGCACGGCAAGAACCTGGGTATGGGCTACTGGGGCAAGGAAGAAGAGTCTGCTCATACTTTCCGGAACATCCTCAAGTCGCGGATCAGCGAGTCGCACGCCGAGGGCGCCTCCGATGACGGGCTGTGGGTACGCACCGGCGACTACGGCACCTACTTGAAGGGCCACCTCTATATAGCGGGCCGGATCAAGGACCTGGTCATCGTCGACGGCCGCAACCACTACCCGCAGGACCTGGAGTACTCAGCGCAGGAAGCCAACAAGGCATTGCGCACCGGCTACGTGGCCGCGTTCTCCGTCCCTGCCAACCAGCTGCCCCAGGAGGTGTTCGAAAACCCGCACGTCGGCCTCAAGTTCGACCCCGAGGACACCTCCGAGCAGTTGGTGCTCGTCGCCGAGCGTGCCGCCGGTACGCACAAGCTCGATTACCAGCCCATCGCCGACGACATCCGGGCGGCCATCGCCGTGCGCCATGGGGTGACCGTCCGCGACTTGCTGCTCGTGCAGGCCGGAACGATTCCCCGTACCTCCAGCGGCAAGATCGGGCGCCGCGCGTGCCGCGCTGCCTACCTCGACGGCAGTCTGCGCAGCGGTGTCGGTTCTCCGACGGCCTTCGCCAGCGCAACAGACTGAATCCAGGAATCATGGCTGACACTGAATCTGACCACTCCGAAAACGCCGGATCGGACGTACCCGCCGAGAAGACCGACATGACGGTCCCCGAGATGCGGCAATGGCTGCGCAACTGGGTGGGCAACGCTGTCGGGAAGTCACCGAACGAGATCGACGAGTCGGTGCCGATGGTGGAGCTGGGTTTGGCGTCGCGGGATGCGGTGGCGATGGCCGCCGACATCGAAGACCTGACCGGTGTCACGCTGTCGGTGGCCGTGGCTTTCCAGCATCCGACCATCGAATCGCTGGCCACCCGGATCATCGAGGGCGAACCCGAACGGGCCGATGACGGCGCCGACAATGCCGACTGGACACGCAACGGCCCCGCCGAGCGTGTCGACATCGCGATCGTGGGCTTGGCCACCCGGTTGCCCGGCGACATGAACAGCCCCGAAGAGACCTGGCAGGCGCTGCTGGAAGGCCGCGACGCCATCACCGACCTGCCCGAGGGCCGCTGGTCGGAATTCCTCGAAGAGCCGCGGCTGGCCCAGCGCATCGCGCAGGCCCGCACCCGCGGCGGCTACCTGAAGGACATCAAGGGCTTCGACTCCGAGTTCTTCGCAGTGGCGAAGACCGAAGCCGACAACATCGACCCGCAGCAGCGGATGGCGCTGGAGCTGACCTGGGAGGCACTCGAGCACGCCCGTATCCCGGCATCGAGCCTGCGCGGTCAGGCCGTCGGTGTGTACGTCGGTAGCTCGACCAATGACTACAGCTTCTTGGCCGTGTCCGACCCGACGGTCGCACACCCGTACGCGATCACGGGGACGAGCAGCTCGATCATCGCCAACCGGGTGTCGTACTTCTACGACTTCCGCGGGCCGTCGGTCACCATCGACACCGCGTGCTCGAGCTCGCTGGTGGCGATACATCAGGGCGTGCAGGCGTTGCGCAACGGCGAAGCCGACGTCGTCGTCGCCGGCGGTGTCAACGCGCTGATCACCCCGATGGTGACCCTCGGCTTCGACGAGATCGGCGCGGTGCTGGCTCCCGACGGCCGGATAAAGTCGTTCTCGTCGGACGCCGACGGCTACACCCGCTCCGAGGGCGCCGGCATGCTGGTGCTCAAGCGGGTCGACGACGCCCGGCGCGACGGCGACCAGATTCTGGCTGTGATCGCCGGCAGCGCGATCAACCACGACGGTCGGTCCAACGGCCTGATCGCGCCCAACCAGGACGCGCAGGCCGAGGTGCTGCGCCGGGCCTACAAGGACGCCGGCATCGATCCGCGCACCGTCGACTACATCGAGGCGCACGGCACCGGCACCATCCTTGGTGACCCGATCGAGGCCGAGGCGCTGGGCCGGGTGGTCGGCAGGGGGCGTCCCGCCGATCGGCCGGCGCTGCTGGGCGCGGTGAAGACCAACGTCGGCCACCTGGAATCGGCGGCCGGTGCGGCCAGCATGGCCAAGGTGGTGCTGGCGCTGCAGCACGACAAGCTGCCGCCGTCAATCAACTTCGCCGGACCCAGCCCGTACATCGACTTCGACGCGATGCACCTGAAGGTCATCGACCAGGCCACCGACTGGCCGCGCTATGGCGGCTACGCGCTGGCCGGGGTGTCCAGCTTCGGCTTCGGCGGGGCGAACGCGCACCTGGTGGTGCGCGAGGTGCTGCCCCGCGACGTCGTGGAAAAGGACGTACGCGAACCCGAGCCCGAGGCCCAGCTTGCGCCGGCCGGTGCGGAAGCGACCGAAACCCCCACGTCGGGAACGTTCGAGGGCCACTCGCTGCGGTTCGACGATTTCGGCGAGATCATCACCGACGCAACTGCGGGCGAAGAGGAAGAGCCGGAGTTGCCGGGCGTCACCGAAGAGGCGCTGCGGCTCAAGGAAGCGGCACTGGACGAACTTGCGGCGCAAGAGGCCGAAGAGGGTTCCAAGCCGCCTCTTATTCCGCTTGCCGTGTCGGCGTTTTTGACCTCGCGCAAGAAGGCCGCCGCCGCCGAGCTGGCCGATTGGATGGAAAGCCCCGAAGGCCAGGCGTCATCGCTCGAGTCCATCGGCCGGTCGCTGTCGCGGCGCAACCATGGCCGCTCGCGCGCGGTGGTGCTGGCCCACGACCACGATGAGGCCATCAAGGGCCTGCGGGCGGTCGCCGAAGGCAAGCAGCGACCGAACGTGTTCAGCGTTGACGGCCCGGTGACCAGCGGCCCGGTGTGGGTGCTGGCCGGATTCGGTGCGCAGCACCGCAAGATGGGTAAGGACCTCTACCTGCGCAACGAGGTCTTCGCCGAGTGGATCGAGAAGGTCGACGCGCTGGTGCAAGACGAGCTGGGTTACTCGGTGCTCGAGTTGATCCTGGACGACTCCCAGGACTACGGCATCGAGACCACCCAGGTCACCATCTTCGCGATCCAGGTCGCGCTGGGTGAGCTGCTCAAGCATCACGGCGCCAAGCCCGCTGCGGTGGTCGGCCAGTCGCTGGGCGAAGCCGCATCGGCTTACTTCGCCGGCGGTTTGTCGTTGCGCGACGCCACCCGGGCGATCTGCTCCCGCTCCCACCTGATGGGTGAGGGCGAGGCGATGCTGTTCGGCGAATACATCCGGCTGATGGCGTTGGTGGAGTATTCCGCCGACGAGATCAAGACGGTGTTCTCCGACTTCCCCGACTTGGAGGTGTGCGTTTACGCCGCACCCACCCAGACCGTCATCGGCGGCCCGCCCGAGCAGGTGGACGCGATCATCGCCCGGGCGGAATCCGAGGGCAAGTTCGCCCGCAAGTTCCAGACCAAGGGCGCCAGCCACACCCAGCAAATGGACCCACTGCTCGGGGAGCTCACCGCGGAGCTGCAGGGCATCAAGCCGATGAGCCCGACGGCCGGGATCTACTCAACCGTGCACGAGGGCAGCTACATCAAGCCCGGCGGCGAGCCCATCCACGACGTCGACTACTGGAAAAAGGGCCTACGCCACAGCGTCTACTTCACCCACGGCATCCGCAACGCCGTCGACAGCGGGCACACCACCTTCCTGGAGCTGGCGCCCAACCCGGTGGCGCTGATGCAGGTGGGTCTGACCACGGCTGATGCGGGTCTGCATGACGCCCAGCTGATCCCGACGCTGGCCCGCAAACAGGACGAAGTCGAGTCGATGATCTCGACCATGGCCCAGCTCTACGTCTATGGCCACGCCCTGGACATCTGGACTTTATTTTCCCGGCGTGCATCCGGGCCCCCCGGACCGCAGGACTACGCGAACATCCCGCCGACCCGGTTCAAGCGCAAGGAGCACTGGCTGGATGTGCACTTCGCCTCCGGAAGCAGCTCTGTGATCATGCCGGGCGCCCACGTCGCGCTGCCGGATGGCCGCCACGTCTGGGAGTACACCTCCCGGGGCCTTACGGATCTGGCGGCGTTGGTGAAAGCCGCTGCGGCCGAAGTTCTTCCAGATGCGCAATTGACGGCTGCGGAGCAGCGCGCGGTACCGGGAGAGGGCGCTCGGCTGGTGACGACGATGACTCGGCATCCCGGTGGAGCTGCGGTTCAGGTGCATGCCCGCATCGACGAATCCTTCACGCTGGTGTATGACGCGCTGGTGGCCCGGTCCGGTCAAGCTGGTGCGGCCTTACCGACCGCGGTCGGCGCGGGTGCGGCGATCGTGGCTCCGGCTGCTGCGCCGGTGCCGTCCGAAGCCCCCCAAGGAGGCGCAGCAGAGCAGGACGCCGAAACTCTTTCAGACAGCCTGACCAACCGCTATATGCCGAGCGGCATGGGCAGATGGTCACCGGATTCCGGTGAGACCATTGGCGAGCGCTTGGGCCTGATCGTGGGCGCAGCCATGGGTTACGAACCCGAGGACTTGCCGTGGGAGGTGCCGCTGATCGAGCTGGGCCTGGACTCACTGATGGCGGTGCGCATCAAGAACCGCGTCGAGTACGACTTCGACCTGCCCCCGATCCAGCTGCAGGCGGTGCGCGACGCCAACCTGTACAACGTGGAGAAGCTGATCGAGTACGCGGTCGAGCATCGCGACGAGGTCCAGCAGCTGCACGAGGTCCAGAAGTCGCAGACTGCCGAGGAAATCGCCAGGGCACAGGCCGAATTGATCAGCGGCGCATCGCCTGCCAGGGTCACTGCGCCGGCGCCCGATCCGCAAGCCCAGCCGGAAACCCAGCCCGCTGCGTCGCCGGCGTCGGACGTTCCTATTCCGCCGCCCCCGACGGACCCTTCAGGGCCTGCCCCGCGAGCGGGTGGTGCCCCCACCGGTAACGGGCAACCGAACCTGGCACCGGATTTAAAGGGGGCGGCCGAAGCGCTCAACCAGGAAGCGGTTGCCAAGGCACTGAACTCCGACGTGCCGCCGCGGGATGCGGCCGAGCGGGTGACCTTCGCCACGTGGGCGATCGTCACCGGTAAGTCCCCGGGCGGCATCTTCAACCCGCTGCCCAAGCTGGACGACGCCTCCGCCGCCAAGATGGCGCAGCGGCTTTCCGAGCGCGCCGACGGTCCGATCACCGCAGAGGACGTGCTGACGTCGGAGAACATCGAGGCACTGGCCGACAAGGTGCGCGGTTACCTGGAAGCCGGCGTGGTCGACGGGTTCGTCCGCACCCTGCGGGCACGTCCCGAAGGCAGCGCAGGGAGTGTTTCCAAGGTGCCGGTGTTCGTGTTCCACCCGGCCGGCGGGTCGACGGTGGTGTACGAGCCATTGCTCAACCAGCTGCCGCCGGACACCCCGATGTACGGCTTCGAGCGGGTCGAAGGCTCAATCGAGGAGCGCGCGGCGATCTACGTGCCGAAGCTGATCGAGATGCAGGGTGACGGGCCGTTCATTCTGGCCGGCTGGTCACTGGGCGGCGTGCTGGCCTACGCGTGCGCGATCGGGCTCAAACGGCTGGGCAAAGATGTCCGGTGGGTCGGGTTGATTGACGCGGTACGCGCGGGCGAGGAGATCCCGCAGACCAAGGAGGAGATCCGCAAACGCTGGGACCGCTACGCCCGGTTCGCGGAGAAGACCTTCAACGTCACCATCCCGGAGATCCCGTACGAGCAGCTCGAGGAGCTCGACGACGAAGGCCAAATCCGGTTTGTGCTCGACGCCGTCAAAGAGAGCGGTGTGCAGATCCCGGCCGGAATCGTCGAACACCAGCGCACGTCGTATCTGGACAACCGGGCCATCGACACCGCCCAAATCCAGCCATACGACGGGCATGTCACCCTCTACCTGGCCGATCGCTACCATGACGACGCGATCATGTTCGAGCCGCGATATGCCGTTCGCCAACCGGACGGCGGCTGGGGCGAGTACGTGTCCGACCTTGAGGTCGTGCCGATCGGTGGCGAGCACATCCAGGCCATCGACGAGCCGATCATCGCCAAGGTGGGCGCACACATGACCGAGGCGCTAAACACCATCGAGGCCGGGCACCGCCAGACGAGTGAGGTAGGCAAGCAGTGACGGGTACAGAGCCTTCTCGCGCCCACACGACAGCCGAGAAGCTGGCCGAGTTGCATGCTCGCCTGGAGTTGGCCAAGGAGCCCGGCGGTGAGAAGGCCGCCGCCAAGCGCGACAAGAAGGGCATTCCCAGTGCCCGCGCGCGCGTCCACGCGCTGGTCGATCCGGGCACCTTCATGGAGATCGGTGCGCTGGCCCGCACCCCCAACGACCCCAACGCGCTCTACGGCGACGGCGTGGTCACCGGCCACGCCATGATCAACGGCCGGCCGGTCGGGGTGTTCTCCCACGACCAGACCGTGTTCCAGGGCTCGGTCGGCGAGATGTTCGGCCGCAAGGTGGCCCGGCTGATGGAGTGGTGCGCGATGGTCGGGTGCCCGATCGTCGGCATCAACGACTCCGCCGGAGCGCGCATCCAGGACACGGCCACCTCGCTGGCGTGGTACGCCGAGCTGGGCCGTCGCCACGAGCTGCTGTCCGGAATTGTGCCGCAGATCTCCATCATCCTCGGCAAATGCGCTGGGGGAGCGGTGTATTCGCCGATCCAGACCGATCTGGTGGTCGCGGTGCGCGACCAGGGCTACATGTTCGTCACCGGTCCCGACGTCATCAAGGACGTGACCGGCGAGGAGGTCAGCCTCGATGAACTGGGCGGCGCCGATGCCCAAGCCCGCTACGGGAATATCCACCAGGTGGTGGAGTCCGAGGCCGCCGCGTTCCAGTACGTGCGCGACTACCTGTCTTTTCTGCCGTCCAACTGCTTCGACAAACCGCCGATCGTCAACCCTGGGCTGGAACCGGAGATCACTCCGAGCGACCTGGAGCTCGACTCGATCATTCCGGACTCCGACAACGCGGCCTACGACATGCATGAGATCCTGCTGCGGATCTTCGACGACGGCGACTTCCTCGACGTCGCAGCGCAGGGCGGCCAGTCCATCATCACCGGCTACGCCCGCGTCGACGGCCGCCCGGTGGGCGTGGTGGCCAACCAGCCCATGCACCTGGCGGGAGCGATCGACAACGAAGCGTCCGACAAGGCGGCGCGATTCATTCGCTTCTGCGATATGTTCGAGATCCCGCTGGTCTTCGTGGTGGATACACCCGGGTTCTTGCCGGGGGCGGACCAGGAGAAGAACGGCATCATCAAGCGCGGCGGCCGGTTCCTGTCCGCGGTGGTCGAAGCCGACGTGCCGAAGGTGACGATCACGATCCGCAAGTCCTACGGCGGCGCCTACGCGGTAATGGGGTCTCGGCAGCTGACCGCCGACTTCAACTTCGCCTGGCCGACCGCGCGCATCGCGGTGATCGGCGCCGACGGTGCCGCGCAGCTGCTGATGAAACGGTTCCCCGACCCGACCACGCCCGAGGCGCAGCAGATCAAGAAAGACTTCATCGAGGGCTACAACCTCAACATGGCGATCCCGTGGATCGCCGCCGAGCGCGGCTTCATCGACGCGGTCATCGACCCACACGACACCCGGCTGCTGATCCGCAAGTCGATGCACCTATTGCGGGACAAGCAGTTGTGGTGGCGCGTCGGTCGCAAGCACAGCCTGCTGCCCATCTAGGGCTACACCCTGAACGCGCCATCGACGAGTTCGTCGAACCGCTCCAGCGCCTCGTCGGAGTCGGCGTCGATACCGCGCAGCGGCCCGCGATCGGCCAGGTACCGCTGCGCGTAGAGGCGGGCGACGAGTGCCTTGCGGTCACCGCCACGGGTGGCCCGCTCCCAGGCGGCCTGCTCGGTGAGCAACGCACCGGCGTAGACGTCGCCCATGAATTGGGCCAGCGGGAACAGCCGCGCCTCGGCCATCTCCCTGTCGAGTTTGGCCCACGCCGTGATCGCCGCGTCGAGATCCTCGACGCGGCCGGCTACCAGGCGGGTGGTCTCGTCGTCGTCGGAGACCGACACCGCGTCACGCAGCCGCGCCAACAGCGTCTCGTGTGCACGAGCTTGCTCGATACCGCGCCGCACGTCGAGGCAGAGGATGTTGTCGGGCCCCTCCCAGATGGTGTTCACTTGCGCGTCGCGCAGCAGCCGGGCCACCGGCCAGGTCTCGATATACCCGTTGCCGCCGTGGATCTCGATCGCGTCCGACGCCGCAGTGATCCCGAGCCGGCACACCTTGAGCTTGGTGACCGGCACGGCGATGCGTTGCCGCATGCTCCTGGGCTGGCGATGGTTGGTGGCGCCGGTGCCGTCGAAAACCAGCGCAAGTGCTGCTTCGACGTCGACGATCATTTCGGCGAGCTTGCGCCGCATCAGCGGCTTGTCGACGAGCGACCCGCCGAACGCGCGCCGCTGCCGGGCGTAGGACAGCGACTCGACCAGGGCACGGCGCGCGTTACCGAGCCCGAACAAGGCGATACCGAGTCGTGCGGCGTTGGTCAGCTCCATCATGCGTCCGAGCCCCTTGCCGTCGGAGGGGCCCGCGTCGGTACTGGGTTCGCCGGACAGTAGGAACGCCTCGGCGTCGACGAACTCGATCTCGCCGGAGGCCACCGAGCGGGTGCCGAGCTTGTCCTTGAGCCGGCGCACTCGAATCCCGTTTCGCGAACCGTCGCGGCGGGTGCGCAGCACCAGGAAATTGGCGACACCACGGCTCGAGTCGGGAGCGCCTTCTGGTTTGGCGAGTACGACGAAAGCTTCCCCGGCGCAGTTGGACGCAAACCACTTGAAGCCGTTCAGGAGCCACACGTCTCCGTTTTGGCCTGCCGCGGGTCGAGCCGTGGTCTCGAGCGCTCCCAGGTCGGAGCCGCCGGTACGCTCCGTCAACAGCTGCGCCGTCTCGCCGGCCCACTGGCCGGAGGCGAATTTGGCCAGCACGTGCTCTCGCACGTCGGCTGGCGCGTAGGCGGCCACGAGCGACTGGACCATGCCGCCGCCGGTGCCGAGCGCGCAGCCCATCCCGATATCGGCCTGGTTGAGCAGATAGTTGGACGCGAACAACGGCAGCGACGAGCTCACTTTCGCGGCGCGCGCTTCGGTGCGCAGCGCCTGCTGAGCATCCAGGACCGCGCGCTTGGACTGCGTGAACGACGCCGGCATGACGACCTGGCTGATGTCGTGGCCCCACCGGTCGTAGCGCTCCAGCCGAGGTGGGTTGCGGTCCGTCTCCTCGGCCCACCGCGCCACCGGACCGCCCATCAGCTCACCCATGCTGGTCAAGTGGCGCTCGGCGAATTCCAGGTCTTCGGCTTGCAGGTAGTAGGCCATGGCGAACTGCAGAGTGGGATCGGCGAGGTACCAATTGAGACCTACGGCTCCGCGGTAGTTGTCCGTTTGGTAGCGCTGCGACTTTTCTTCAGTGGCGAAAGGCAGCCTGTCCACCGCCTCCAAGCCGTAATCGCTCATGCCGCGACGGTATTACAGCTGGGATGCGGGGTGAAAGATGCTTAGCCCAAACCTCATGCCGTAGCGCGCAGTGGGCGCCGCCGACAGACGCCGGATCCAGTGCCGGCCGCGGCTCGGCCGGCCAGCGCGCCGGGGTCGACTATCAGAACGCCTTTGCCTTCCAACATGATCCAGCCGCGAGAAGTGAAATCGCGAAGTGCTTTGTTCACCGATACGCGGTCAGCGCCGACAAGTTGAGCCATGTCGTCCTGGCTGAGTTCGTGCGTAACCCGCAGCGCGTCGCCCTCGCGGGTTCCGAAACGCCGGGCCAACAGCAACAGTTGGCGGGCAACACGGGCGGCTACATCGCTGGAGACCCGTTCGACGAGTTGGTCCTCGGTGTGTTGTAGGCGCTGGGTCAGTGCTTGCAGCAGCTGCTCGGCGATCACCGGCCGGCAGGCCATCCAGGCGCGCAACGTGGCACGGTCCACCCACACCGCGCGAACGTCAGTGAGCGCCGTAGCGGTGCAGGTTCGAGGACCGGGATCGAACACCGCCAGCTCGCCGAAGACGTCCGTCGGGCCCATGATCGCCCGGAGATGCTCGCGGTCACCGGGGCCCTTCAGGCTGATTTTGACCTTGCCCGCCACAATGATGTAAACCCGATCACCCGGATCACCCTGGACGAAAATAATTTGCCCTGCCTTGAATTCGGATGTATGCAGCTGCTTGATCATTGCCGACGCCGCTTCGGGTTCGACGCGACGCAATATTCCCGCCTCGCTTAGGAGCTGGGTCAGGATCCGATCCACATCGCCGTGCTTGACGCCGGGTGCAATGGTCACAAGGCCCTCCTCGTCGGTGTCAATTCATCCCCGGCCCGGTGAGGAAAATCAGACGGAAGTTACCGATCTGGATCTCGTCGCCGTTGGCCAGCACCGCCGAGTCGACGGGTTCACGATTGAGGTAAGTGTTGTTCAGGCTGCCGAGGTCAACGACGCGGAATTCGCCTTTTTCCCTCCGGAACTCGGCGTGCCTGCGGCTGACTGTGATGTCGTCGAGAAAGATGTCGCTGGAGGGATGCCGGCCGGCGGACATTACGGGCTGGTTCAAGAGGAACTTGGATCCGGCGTTGGGGCCGCGTTTTACGACGAGCATGCCCGAGCCGCGAGTCAACGTTGCCATGTCCTCGACTGCTGCGTCGGCGACAGCTGCTGATGTGTCGAACTCGTCGCGGAGGTTAGCGCGCAGAGCGGGGCTGATGTCGCCGGTGGTTTCATCGGGTGCTTGGACCTGACGGTTCACGCCCCGCTCCTGATAGGTCGGGTGCGGGGCGCGAGTTGGCCGTCGTGACGTCGTCACCGAAGTCACGCAGCTCGGTGAAGATCGGGGGTTGCGGTTGCCGCGTGTGATGTCGGCCGGCTGGGTGCCGGTGCCCAGCCGACGTAGGTCAGATACACCCCGATCAGGGCGAAGACGACGCAAAGCGAAATCCACCAGGCTTGCGCGCCGATCATATTGTTGGCAACCGAAACGAAAACCTTGGGAAAGGCCACCAGTAACAGCCCACGCAGCACGATAAGCCAACCCAGCAGGGAAACAATGATCGCCGCGGCGCCTGCCCAGTATTGGTGAGCGGCGACGATGATCAGGCCGAACAGCAGAATGAAGGCGCCGCTGACAAAGGCCCACATCGAATTCGCCTCAAACTGCGACAGCAATGTCTGCATGTCCGAGGCGCGGGCTACCGCCGTGACGTCGACGATGACCAGGAAAGGACCCAGTACGCGCGAGAAAAAGCGTGTCCTGGCCTGCGACTCTTGTGAAGCGTTCATTACCGTGCCTCTCATCTGACACCGATCGTTGGCGACCCCTGTATCGGACCATTTGACCGAAGCGCCGAGATAGGGACGGAAGTCCTGTTCGTTCGGGGCGTTCGTCCCCGACACGGGTGGCTCGTTGCTCCGCAGAGTTGGCCAACAGTGACCTATGGCCCTCCCTCAGCAGGCCGGCCGCGGCGCATGATCGGCCCGAGAGCCAACGATTAGAGGAGTCGATATGAAGGCCAACGTGGGTGACTGGCTCGTGATCAAGGGCACGACGACGGAGTTAGCGGATCAGCGTGGCCTGATCACGGAGGTGCACGGGGCTGACGGTGCACCGCCGTATGTGGTGCGCTGGCTTGCTAACGGCCATGTGGCAACGGTGTTTCCGGGCTCGGACGCCCTCGTCGTCACCGCGGCCGAGCAGGAACGGTCCCAACCGAGCCGACACGGCGGCAGCCAGTAGACGGAGCGGTTTGCCGGCTATACCGGTGCCACGAACTCAGACGTGTAGAACTCAGCCGGATTCTGGGAGTTTCCGTTCCGCCGCTCGACAATTACCCAAACGCCCGTCGTGCCGGGCCGAATGGTGTCTTGAACAATCGCCGTTCCGTTGCCCGCCGCATCGGTGTCCAGGCCGGTAAAAGCGGTGCCCGGATCCCCCGGCCCGCACGTGCCCGACGCCGGACGGGGTTCCTCTATCAGACCGACGTCGAAGTGGGTACCCGGATCCGGTGCGTCCACCAGATGCACCTCAGCAACCGCTCTTGACCCGGCGGTATGGATGAGGACCGAACCGGTGCCGAGCCTCGGGCGCGGCACCATGGCCGCACTGCTCACCAGGCTGAAATCGCAACGTCGGAGATCGCCATCTAAAACGACCCTCGTGCCGCTGTCAGCGACGGCCGTGATGATTTCGAATGTCGCCGCCGGGCAGATCATCGCTGTGATGGCCGCCGTGCATGTCCCTAAGCGGATGAGCATGTGCATCGGGTCACCTTTTTTACCTTTTAGTTAGTTTCCCCACAGGGGAAGTAGGTATTAACCCGGAGTCGCCGAATTTAAACCTCCAGGCGCCAATTACCCGAACGTAAATTTTGAGGCCGTTATTGGACCAATGACGAATTACAGTCCGCGAACTACAAACACGCTTCGAATACAACGACTTCGCGCGATGCTCGCGTGTTACTAAGGCTTGATCCGGATCTCCCCCGGCGACCACCATCCGGTGCGGGTCGCGGTGCCCAGGTCAAGTTGCGCGGGATGAGCGTCCGCGATGGTGTCGAACTTGCGCAGTGAGCCCCAGTCGCGGCCCCAGTCGCGGGAAAGGTACGTGGACATGACATGGGCCCGCAACAGCAGGTCGGTGATGCCCAGCAGGCCGCCGTTGACGCCGTCCTCCCAGGTATCGGTGTCCTGCTTCTTGGCGTTGTAGTCCGGCGTGATGCGGAACTTGGGGATCTCGGTGACGCCGTTGACGTGCAGCATCGGGTGCTGGCACGGGAAGGCCAGCCCGACCGCCCAGTCCAGCAGCACCGGCTGTGACGAGCCGACGTACTCCTGCAGCGAGCGCAGCTCCGGCACCCGCGGCGGGGTCACCGCGATCCAGTCTTCGGGCGTCAGGGAGAGGTCCTCGGCCACCACCCGGACCGCGACCGCGTCAGCGGGCATCTGAGACCGGGCGAAGCGCAGGTTGCGCCATGCCTTCGGCTGTTCGCCGTTCAGGTCGTAGGGCACCAGCCGCCCGGCCGGCACCACATCACCGCCGGGACCGGGCTTGCCGTATTCCAGCATGACGGTCTGCCCAGCGGTGTGTCCGTGCAGCACGCTGTTGCCCGCGATCTTGCCCGCAGCGGTCACCACAAGCAGGGGATGCCCATCGTCCGGCTTGGGCAGCTGGTACCACGCCGACGTCAGCTTGCTCTGCTGTTGGGGGCCGGTGGTGTAGGTGCCCGCCAGCGGAACCCGGCCGGGGTCCAGCCCGTAGGGCAGTGGCACCAGCGACCCGTTGATGCCGGGCGCCGTCAGCTTTTTCGGCCCATACCAGTCGTAGTCGGTGCCGGGCTGCGGCACCAACGTCTCCTGGAGCGCCTCGGCCACGGTGCGTTCCGGTACGCCGTTGGGGGTGAACCCTGTTGGGTTGACACCACCGAGCGCGCCCAGCGGGCCGTAATCGCCGGGCTCTCCTGTCTTGAGGGGCGCCATAAAGCCGGCGTTGCTGTCCGGCTCGACGAGCACGTCGTCGGCCAGTGCGCAGCCCCCGGCGAATTCGCGCAAGTTGGCCCAGCCATTGGAGTAGGTGGGGTACTGGCGCACGATTCCGGCGACCATCGATGCGATGAACACCAGCGCCATGAATCCGGCCGCGAGAGGGATGGGCGCGGCCGTCACCGCCCGTGCCAGCCGGCCCTCGCCGTGATCCCGCGACGCGAAGTGCAACCAGATCGCCCAGAGCGCGGCGATCGCGAACAGCACGAAAAACATTGTGCTGATGCTGATTCCGGCCAGCCTCGGCATGACGCTGTTGAACGGCACACCGTAGCTCGAGACGTACCACCAGCCGTTGGTGGTGGCGAAGCACAGCGCCATCAGGAACAACAGCGCCGCCAGGAACGCCATGCGGTTGCGCGACCAGCGCAGCACTTTCGGCGACACCAGCACCGTGGTCAGGGCGGCCATCGCCGCGCCCACCGCGGCGAACAGCCCGAAGTGGTGCACCCACTTCGTCGGCGTGAACATCAGGAAGAACATGGTGCCGAAGATGACACCCATCAGCCGCCACGCCGGCCCGCGGGCCACACCGGGGATTCGCTTGCGGCGCAACATGATGAACACGGCGGTGAACAGGCACAGCGCGGTGATCAGGAAGCCGAATCGGCGCGATAGCGAACCGTCGACGGTGGGCAAAATGAGGTAGTAGTAGCGCAGGTTCTCGGTGTACCACGCCTGGCTCGGACCGATCGCGGTGCGAATCCTGGTGGCCTCCAACACCGTCGACAGTGTCTGGTCGGCGAAGACCACGGTGAGGATGACCGACCCGGCGGCCAGCATCGGGGCCACCAGTGGCCAGGTGCCGACCAGGCGATGCCTGTGCACAAAGATCCGCAAGATCGGGCGGCCACCGGCAATCAGGGCGGCCACCGCGATCAGCCCGGTGGGCTGGACCCCCAGGGTGAATGCGGCGGTGATCACGGCCAGCGCCGCGGGCGTAAGCCGGGAGGCGCACATGGAGCGCTCGATCAGCACGTAGGTGATCAGTGAACCGAGGGCGATGATCGGCTCGGGACGAAGGCCGTTGTTGAACGGCATCCACGCGGTGAGCAGGACCAGGCCGGCCGCCCAGTTGGCGGCCGTGCTGCCCGTCACCGCCGGTCCCAGCCGGGGCAACACCTCACGCGACAGCAGCAGCCAGCAGACCAGCCCGGCGACCAGGTCGGGCAGTCGCATCCACAGGCTGCCGTCGCTGACGTGGGTCATCAGTGCCAGCAGGTTGTAGTACCAGCCGAACGGGTCCTCCGGGCTGCCGAACCAGCGGAAGTAGTTGGACATGTATCCGGCGTGGTCGGCGACCCGGGCCATGCCCAGGATGTAGCCGTCGTCGGAGGAATTCGCGCCGATTACGTGCCACAGCAGGAAGCCGAATATCACCGTGGCGTCGATCAGGGTGAACTTTCGCCACCGGGTCGGAATCAACCGGTGCATCCGGCGCCCGTCCAACTGGTCCAGGCGCCACAGGGCGACCAGCGCGACGATTGTCGACGCGATCGCCAGCACCATCGCGGCCAGTTTCAGCGTCGTGGGTGTGGTGGAGAACCGGGTGTCGATGGTCGCCGAGAACCGCAGCCCGGGCGGAGCGGGACCGGTCAGATCCGTGAACACCCCGACGATCTGCGGCCGCAGGTTGGGATCGGGGAAGCCGCCGCGCACGGGCTGGCCGGCCGGATCGTTCAACCCGACGAAGGTGGCGAAGGTGCCGGCGCGGGTGGAGGTGATCTCGATGCTGGAACATCCGGGGGCACCTGCGCCCCCTGCCGCCTGGTCCCGCGGCACGCTGGTGATCACCACGTTGCGGTCGGTGACGTCGACGCGCTGGCTGCTGACGACGACGAACAACGCGTTGAGCGCGGCGTCCTTGCCCTTCTTGGGCGCGGTACTCAGGACCACCCCGCCGTCGGGTGGCAGGTCGCGCAGCACCGAGCACGGTACGGTCGCCGTCACGTCGACCGGTGTCAGCGAAATCAGCGGTGCGGTAACGCTGTTCAGTTGGCCGTTCTGCGGCCAGTTCAGCATCGCGGTGGTCTGAACGACGGGCAGCAGCGGCGTCGCGACCGACAGGACGAAACCGATCAGGCCGGCGACCGTCGCGACCCAGCGCGTCACGCGCACGTTCTGCCCGGCGTCGCCCTGCGCGGTCGCCGCGTGGCGTTCGGAGTTGATGACGCTCATGGGAGGGCCCGAATCGGTCCCTGCCGGCTCCAGCCGGGCACAGTGATCACACCCTTTTCGATGACGGCGTCCGGCGCCTGATCAGCCGGGACGAAAGCGTAGTACTGCTCGACCGATCCCCAGTCGCGATACCAGTCGCCGCGCAGGTACGTCGAGATCGTCGAGGTGCGCAGCATTGCCTGGGTGAACAGGAACGGACCGCCGGCTTCGCTGGCCTGCCACCCATTCGACGACGCCGACGTCTGTTTGTGATCCGGCAGGATGCGGTATTGCGGAAGCTCCGCAACGCCGAGGTGCTCGGAGAACGGCCTTTGGCAGGGAAAGTTCGCGGCCGTCGCGATGTCCATCAGCACCGGGGTCTGCGACCCGATCAGCTGCTGCAGCGTTTCCAGCACCGGGACTCGCGGCGGCGTGAACGCAAACCACTGCTCAGAGCTCAAGTTCGGGTCGTAGGCGACGATGCGCGCCACATTGGCCTCCGGCGGCGCCCAGGCCAGCGGGAACCGCAGATTGCGCCACGCCGGCTGCGGCCCGATGTCGATCGGCTGCACCTCACCGAGCGGCGTTGTGGTGCCGTCGGGGCGGGCGACGCCCCACTGCAGTTTCAGCGACTGGCCGTAGGTGAAGGTGCCATCCTCTTTGTAGGACCAGATGGCGCCGGCGGCGGAGACCACCACCAGCGGCCGGTCCGGACTGCGCTCTCTCCAATCGGAAGGCAACTGGTACCAGGCCGAGGTCGCGGTGGCGGCCAGCGAATTTTCGCCATAGCTGCCCAGCACTGGCGTACGGGCCGGGTCGAGGCCGAACGGTAGTGCCGCATGCGACCCGTTCACCCCGGCCGGGCCCTTCCCGCCGGCCGTGCCCGCGGAGTCACTCATGGTCGCGTTGGGCTTGTTGGGTGACGCGTCGGAATTCACCACCCCCGGTTTGGTCACCACCGGGTCGGACCTCAGGTCATCGCCCACCCCTTCGGGTTTGAAGCCGACGGGGTTGATTCCCCCGAGCGGGCCCGCGGGGCCGAACTGCTGCCCCGGAAGGGGTTGCAGCAGGCCGGCATTCGGGTCTGGCTCGGCCAGCACGTCATCGCCCATTGCGCAGCTGGTGGGCGAGAGTCCGGACGTGATGGCGGCCAGGTTCGCCTTGCCGGTGGTGTAGAGCGGGTAGCGGAACACGGCGCCCTTGGCCAGCGAGCCGACCTCGCCCAGGACCATGATCGAAGCCACGACCAGGAGCGGGGTGGAGGCCAGCACGCGGTTGCGCCGGTTGTCTTTGACCTCGGTGTGCCCGGCGTAGTCCATGCGGAAGTGGTACCAGGCGGCCAGCAGCCCGGTGAGGATCGACAGCGCCAGGAACATCGACGTCACCGGGTGGCTCGCGATGACGGGCTGGATGTCGTACCACGGGACCCCGTAGTCGTTGACCTCGAACCAGCCGTTGATCCCGGACGTCGCCCACGCCAGCACGAACAGCAGCGCGGTGACGTACAGCGTGAGATTGCGGCGGCTGTGCAGGCCGATGCGGGCGAAGATGAATGCGGTGACCGCGCCCAGTGCGCCGGCCAGTCCGGCGAACGCGCCGAACTGCACGGCCCACTTCGTCGGCGTGAACGTCAGCAGCAGCAGGCCGAGGGCGGTGGTGCCGATCAACCGCCACGCCGGGCCGCTGGCCAGGCCCGGGACCCGGCCGCGGCGCAGCAGCACGACCAGCACCCCGAACATCGACAGCAGCATGACCAGCACCGCGAATCGCCGCGACATCGACCCCTCGGCGTTGCTCTCCACCGTCAGGAAGTAGTAGCGCAGCCAGTCCTGGTACCACGCGATGGTGGGGCCGACCTTGTACTTGATGCGAGCCGACTCGGCGACCGTGGCCAACGTTTGGCTCCGGAACACCACCACCGTGATCAGCGACAGCGCGGCAGCCAGCACCGCCAACGGTGCTAGTAGCCCGTCGGTCGCCCGGCGCCGCCGGATCATCTGGGCGATGGCGCGGGCCCCGGTCAACAACGCGGCGATGGCGATCAATCCCTGCGGCGCCAGTGTCGCGGTCAGCAGTGCGACGACGATCGCGACGGCGGCTGGAGCCAGACGTCGCAGCGCGATCGCCCGTTCCACCAGCATCCAGGTGGCCAGCACGCCGAGGGCGATCAGCGGCTCAGGCCGCAGGCCGTTGTTGAACGGCAGCCAGGCGGCCAGGAATACGGCGCCTGCGGTGAATACCGCCACCCGGTTCGCCGCCAGGCCGCCCTTACCGGGTCCCAGCCGCCGCAGTACCCAGTGGCTGATGATCAGCCAGCACGCGATACCGGCCAGCGTGGCCGGTAACCGCATCCACACGCCGGCGGTGCTTACCGAAGCCAATTTGGACAGCAACCCGAGATACCAGTCGAACGGGGCGTCGGTCGTCCCGAAGTAGCGGTAGTAGTTGGCCACGTAGCCGGCTTTCGGCGCGACGCGGGCGATCGTCAGGTTGTAGCCGTCGTCCGAGGAGGTCGCGCCAATGACATGCCATAGCAGCAGTGTTGCGATCACCCCCGCGTCGGCCAGCCAAACCGCGATCCCGACCCGCCGGTGACGATCCGGGCGGTACCTGGACAGCCAGCCAACCGGGGACCGCCAGTTCACCAACGTGTCGCGGCCGCGACTGCGACGGTCCAGCGCCGCCAGCGCGATGATGGCCGTCAGGACGGCCAAAGCACCCGCGACCATCACGATTTTCTTGAGTGCGGTGGGTGCGGTGATGAACCGGGTGTCGATATCGATGCGGGCCGACAATCCCGGTTGGGCGGGCACTTTCAGATCCGTGAATATACCGCCGACCTGGGGCTTCTTCTCGGACGGCAGTATTCCGGAGGCGCCGGGTATGCCCACGAAATCGGCTCCTGCCGCGCCGGTGTCGGCCCAGATGTGCAGCACGCTGCAGGCGCCTGCGGCTATGGCCGAGCGCTGTGCCACCGCGGCCACCGTGTCCCGGAACGCAACGACGGTCACGTCTTTGCCGGCACGAACGAACAGTCCGTTTTTGCCGGTGTCCACCCCGCCGGTCGGCAGGGTCGAGACCACCAAGCCTCCGCTGGGAGGCAAGGTGGCGATCGCCGCGCAGGGAATGGAGATATCCAACGCGCGCGGCGCCCCGGACACCAGTGGGGCGGTGATCTGGGTGATGTGCCCGTCCGTGGTGCCCTGAGGCCACAGCACGGTCGCCGTCGTCTGTTTCACCGGAAGCAACGGGACGGTTGCGCACAACAGCAGACCCACGATCCCGGCGGCGGCGGCCACCAACCGTGGGATCCGCTGCGATCGCTCATTACCGTCGTGGGGCACGAGGGTCGATCGTAAGCGAAGCGGATTAGTCCGATGAGGATGCAGGGCCGCGGTGGGGGCCTGAGGTGGGTTACGCGCGAGTCAGACGCCATCCAAAGTTCGTCACAGCAGCCGGTCTGAGCCGGCGCCGCCCGAACTATTCACCCAGCCGTTCGGTCAGTGTGGCTTTACCCGGGCCGCTGAGGTCTGCAAGCGCCGCGGGGCGGCCGGCCATCGCCATCAGGAGCGCTTCGCCGGGGCCCGTTACTTCGGGCCCGTGGCCGTGCGCCCAATCGACGTCAGTGGCGCGCAGTCGTAGTCCCCTGATTCGGCGTCCTGCTCCGAGCCTGGGGTTACCCGGCACCAGGCCGAGAACGCGCGTGAGTCGATCGACGGGAACGGCGCGGGGCTGTCGAAGCGAGCGGCGGATGTCTTGGTGGTGAATCGTGCCGTCGACGAGCGCGATCATTCCGCCGAAGCCCGCGGTCAACCCCCTGGGTGTGAGGTGATTGCCGAGAAATTCGAGGAGCTGCTGCGGGCTCAGTGCCGAGAACTCGTCGACGCCCACCTGGTTGGCCCGCACGATCCAGCCCTTCGCGAAGCGTTTGAGCAGCCCCATGGCGTTGAGCTCTTCGTAGCTAACAACATGCGCGACAACGTCTTTGACGGTCCAGCCGGAACAGAGGCTGGGCGTGTCCCACTGCTGCGGCGTCAACGTGGTGAGGAACGCCGCCAGGTCGGCCCGCTCATCGCGGGCCATGCTCATCAGGGTGGCTGTCATTGCGGCGCCCCGACGCGCAGCAGGCGGGCGTAGCGATCCAGATACAGCGGCCAGCCCGCATCGCCATCCACGCCGTCGGCGACGGACTGCCAGCCCGGGCCGTGGCGGTCCAGATTGCGGTGTTCGAGGTCGACGCGCGTGCACTCGTCGGACTCCGCGGTGAAGCGGACTTCGACCTCGCTGGTTTGGGAATGATCGGTTCCCCAGCTGCCACGTCGGCCCGATGTCCCAGGTGAACACCAGACGGCTGGGCGGCTCGTAGACCAATACGCGCGCCCAACGGCATACGGTGCCGTAGACGCGGCGCGTTCCTGCGGCGCGGTCGCGCACCAGCCCGGCGCACTTGAGCACTTTGAGGTGCTGCGAGACGGCCGGCCTGCTGACGGGTAGGTCGCGAGCCAATTCACCGACGGCCGCCGGCCCGCGGGTAAGACATTCCACAATGGCCCGCCGCGTCCCATCGGCCGGGGCCAGCCAAACATCACCTTCTCGGTAAGTGGCCACGAACGGTAAGTCCAGACTTACCGGTGCCATGTAATCAATCCTTGGGATCGGTAACAAGGCGGGCGATATCTGATGGCTTCCATGAAAGGAACCACCGTGAATTCCCCTCAGAATCTGGCGCGCATCGTTGCCGGGGCGCTGCTGTCGGGCGGCGTCGCGGTCGCCGGTTTGGGGCTGGCCGCAGCAACCGCCCATGCGCAGCCCGCCCCCATGGTGTGCCAGGATCCAAACTCCGGGCCGAGCCCCACTAACAGCTGTACGTAATCAATGGTGCCCGGGCTCGCCGGCGATGAAAAACATGCCCAACTGGGACAGGAGCAAGTGCCACCCCTGGTACTTCGACCCGAACAGTCCGGTGACCAACTCGACCATCATCGAAGGCTTTCCGCCACCGCGGCCTCCGCAGCTGCCGTGCATACCCTTCGTGAATTGCTTGCCCGGACTGTAGTGGCTGATGGCCCCTAACCCCGGCGCAGCGGCGCCGGGTTCCACAGACCGCTACGCGTCGCCGTCCCCAACTGGAGATGAGCGGGCCGGGCATCGGGGTAGTAGGGCGTCAACCGTTGCAACGCACCCCAGTCGCGGGACCAGTCGTCTCTCAGGTAGCTGGCCACCGTGGTCGCCTTCAGTAAGAGTTCGGTGACGCCCAGCGGGCCACCGCCGTTGTTGTCCATCACCGGCGAGTTGGCTTCGGCGCCGAATCGGTCCGGCAGGATGCGCCATTTCGGTGTTTCGTCGACGCCGTTTTGATGGCCGAACGGTCGCTGACACGGGAAGGCCAGCCCGACGAGCCA
Organism: uncultured Actinomycetota bacterium; assembly: GCA_963784665.1. Taxonomy (GTDB): domain Bacteria; phylum Actinomycetota; class Actinomycetes; order Mycobacteriales; family Mycobacteriaceae; genus Mycobacterium. The sequence continues at coordinate 83,391 of CAWASA010000002.1, read as the reverse complement.
GTCCAGAAATACCGGGTCTTGCGAGCCCACCACATCCTGCAGCGTGCGTAGCTGCGGAATCCGCGGCGGGGTCAGCGCGATCCAGTGCTGCGGCGCCAGATCCTCGTCGTTGGCGACAAGCCGGATTTGGGTGGCGCTGCTCGGGATCGCAGATAGCGGTAACCGCAAGTTACGCCAGGCCGGCGACGCCCCGACGTCAGCAAACTGGAATGATCCGCCGGGGTGTCCGCTGGCCGCTTCGTCATCGGTGGCCCACTGCACCTCGACGTCGCGGGAGTCGAAGCGGCCGGCCGCACTCACGACCAGCAACGGCCCCGCCTTATCCCCGGCCGGCAGTCGGTACCAGCCGGACCGCAGCCTGGCCGGCACTTGAATGCCGGAATGCCAACTGCCCAGCACCGGTGTGCGGGCCGGATCCAGGTTGTAGGGCAGCTGAGCGCGGGAGCCGTTGATTCCCGGTGCGGCGCTGGTGCCGCCTTCGGTGCCGGGCTCGCCGCCGGTGACCAGCCCGTCGTCGTTGACGAAACTGCGGTCGCCCGGACGTTCCATCACCGGGTCGGCGCGGACGTCAGCCGGAATACCGTTGGGCGTAAAGGCTTGCGAAAGGCCTGCGCCCAGCGCATCAGCTACCGGGCCCGTCACCGGAGGCAGCATGCCGGCGTTGGGATCCTGTTCCACCAGCACATCCTCGGCCAGCCCGCAGGTCTTGCCCGTCAACGCCTGCAGATTCGACCGACCCACCGACCACGCGGGATACTGGGCGGTCATCGCCAGGGTTAGCGATACCACCTCGAAAATCACCAGCACCCACGCGGCAATTGCCAACGGAGACTGAACAATTCCGGCCAGCCGCACCCCATACCGGGTTCTTGGTGGATCGTTAGCGGTAGCGACGAAGTGAAACCATGCGGCCAGCAGCAGCACCAGCACCGTCAGCCCCAGCAGCATGGTGGCAAAGGCGTAATGCCATTGCGGGAACGAATTCGACCATGGCACACCAAAATTAGAGACATACCACCAGCCGTTCACGCTGGCGAAGGACAATGCCATCAAGAACAGCACCACGGCGGCGAACACGGTGCGGTTGCGGCGGGAATGCATGGCCCCAGCCGTCACGGCGACCGCGGCCAGCGCCCCCAGCGATCCGGCCAGCCCGGCGAACACCCCGAAGTGGTGCGTCCACTTGGTGGGAGTGAACATCATCGCCAGGAACGAAATGATGGTGATGCCGACGATGCGGCGGCTCGGTCCGACCGCCGTGCCCGGAATTCGGCCCTTGCGCAACGACATTGCCACCGATATCCCGAGCGCGAGAAGCAACGCCAGCACAGCGAAACGCCGGGCCACCGATCCGTCCGGGCTGGCCATAAACAACCGCTCGTAGCGGAGGTGTTCGTCGAACCAGCTCAGGCTGGGCCCGACGGCACGCTTGAGAGCGGTGGCTTGGACCTCGCCCGCCAGAGTTTGGTCGCGGAAGATCAGGATCGCGGTGACGGTCGCCGCGGCCAGGATGGGCGCCAATAGTGGTAGCGCACCGAACTGTTTGTATCTGCGGTGCAGGATGGTCCGCAGCGGCCCGATCGCCACCAGCAGCGCACCGATGGAGGCGATACCCGTCGGTCCGGAGAACAGGGTCAGAGCGCCGATGATGCAGGCGGTCGCCACCGGCAGCAGCCTGCTGGTCGCCACCGCGCGTTCTACCGAACACCAGGTCAGCAGGATGCCAAGTGCGATGATCGGCTCGGGCCGCAAGCCGTTGTCGAGCGGTAACCAGACCGCGAGGAACATGCCCGCCGCGGTCCATGCTGCGGCTCGGTTCTTCTTGACGGCATGACCGAGACGAGGGATGACTTCGCGGCTGATCACCCACCAGCACATCAGCGCCATCACCAGGGTGGGCAACCGCATCCAGATGCTGCTGGTGGTGACATGTGCCCACAACGCCAGCAAGTCGTAGTACCAGCCGAACGGCGCCTCGGGGGTACCGAACCAGCGATAGTAGTTGGCCATGTAACCGGCGTGCTCGGATACCCGCGCCATGGTCAGGATGTAGCCGTCGTCGGAGGTGTTGGCGCCGACGAAATGCCACCAAACCAGCACCGCGATCACGAGGGCATCCAGACCGCCTATCGACCACCAGCGGGGGGGCAGGAAGCGGCGGTGTCGGGTGCCGTCGGCGGTGTCGAGTAGGTGCAGCGCCATCAGCGCGGCGACGGTCAGCACCACCCCGAGGATCATCGCGGCCAGTTTCAGCGGGGTGGGGCTGCTGCTGTAGCGGGTATCGACGGTCGCCGAGAAGCTCAGCCCTGGCGGCGCCGGCCCGGCCAGATCGGTGAACACGCCGACGATTTGCGGCCGGAAGTCGTAGCCGCTGCGCTCGCCGCGCAGCGGTGAGCCGGGGTGCTCGGCGTTAGGCCCTTGTTTCAGCCCGACGAATTCGGCGGTGACTCTGTCAGCGTGCGCGGTAAAGGTCACCCGCTGACAGGCCGGGCTGAGCACCTGGCTCAACGGGGCGGTGACCACTGGGACGTTGCGCACCACGAGCACCAGATCGTCGTTGGCGCGCAGCATCAGCAGCCCGCGGTCGACGGCCTTCGGGGCCTGCTTGGGCACGGTCGACAACAGCACCGTCTTGGACGTGTTCTGCGGCCCGGCCAGTCCGGCGGCGGCCTGACACGGCACGATGATGTTCAATTCGGTGGCCACATACCCGATCAGCGGTGCCTCGACGCTTTGGAACGTCCCGTTCTGCGGCCAGTTCAGTTGGGCGGTGGTCTGCTTGACCGGCAGCAATGGGGTGGCGATCGCCAGGAGGGCCCCGAGTAGCCCGGCGACGGAAGCAACCAACCGAGCGATCCGGTGATTCGCTCCCGTGTCGCTCACGGAGGTAGATGGTAGTTCTTCGACCTTTTGAGGCGAGGTTTCGGTAGCCATCAGCCGCTTGTAACTGGCTGGGTCAGCGGCTTGCGGATGGCCAGCACAAACGGGCCGACGCTTTGGACGGCGAATTGAGGGCTATTGAACAGGGCTCCGCGCAAATCGACGGTGTACCGGCGAACATTGGGCTGGTTGGGGTACACGTCCTCAGCCAGCCGAAGCGTGTAGTTGCCGCCCAAACCAGAACCAGCGCCACGGCGCATGAGAAAAACCGTCGGCGGCGGCCAGGGCGATGTGTCCAGCGCGTGGATGAACTCGTCGGCCGTCTTGAGCTTGGACCATTTTTCGATTTGCGCGCCCCGCAGGTCGAACTGTGCCAGCGGGTTGGCGTAGTGCGACGTCAGCCCCTGAAATCCCCAATAGGGGTAGTAGGACAGGAAGCTGTAGTCGGCGGTCATCACCACGGTCTGATCGCGCGGCCTGCCGGTCACGCGCACGATGGCGGCGTCGATGGCGGGGTAGAACTTCTCCGAACTCGGCGGCCGCCGATCACCGCGCTGGCCGTTGCCGTCGGTGTCGGTGTAGGCGATGGTGAGATCCGGCCGCAGCACGTCGGGAATGTCCTGGCTGAACGCGATCGCCGCGGCCAGGCCGATCGCGCCGGCCACCGGGCGCACGGCCCGGCCCCAGCCCCGATCGCGGCCCGCGGCGGCCAACGCCTGAACGGTTTCGACGAAGCCGAACGCCCCGGCGGCCACCAGCAGCACGGTCAGCGTCGGCTGCAGCCGGAACGACAGCAGCGTCATGCGCGCCAGCGTGGCCAGCATCGACAGCAGCGACCACAGGTAGACGGCCAGCACGCCGATGCCCAGGGCGCCCGCTCGCACCGATGAACGGGCACGCACCACCAGCCACAGGGCGCCCATCATGCAGATCGCTCCCAGCAGAGAGAACTGCAGCATCGGGAAGGTCAGTTCGGCGCCATCGGCTGGCAGGTAGTGCTGGGCACTACCGGTGTTGCTGACGGGGCTACGGGCTGCGCGCACCAAGAAGGGCAGCCAGGTGGTGCTGGCGATGGCCGCCGCGATAACAGCGACGAGGGCCAGCCGGCGCAATGGGTCGAGTGCATCCTTGAAGCCGCCCTGTCGCCAGCGTGCGCCGGCCAGCAGCAGGGCCATCAGGGTCATGGTGAACGCGCTGAAGCCGAACAGCAGCGTGTACCAGGTGGCCGACCAACCGAGGAACAGCCCGGCGCCGATGACCGCGGCCCCACCGCCGCGCCGCTCGCCACCACGCAGGCCCGACCAGGTCAGCACCAGCACCGGCGGCAACAGCACCGTAATCATCGCGGAGTAGGGCTCCGGCGAGCCGTAGGCCAGGGTCGCCGCGGCCGTGGCGGTCGTGACGATCAGCGCGTATTCGAATCGGATCATCCGCCACCACAGCACCAGCGCGACGGCGACCGCGATGGTGATCGAGGTGATGGCCCACGGCTTGTAGATCTCCCAGGCCGGTGTTCCGGTCAGCGTCGCGACCCGCCCGCCGATCCAGAACCAGCCCGGCGGATAGAACGGCGGCAGCCCGATATAGGTCATGTCGTGCAGCGCGGGGCTATCGGTGAGCCGGGTCAGGTATTCGGTGCGGAACTGCTGGTCGACGGAGATGCCGAACAGATACAGCTTGGTGGCCCCCAGCGGCATGCCCAACGTCACGACCGTGAACGCGGACACGAACACCAACCCACCCAGCTGGGCTGGCAGTCGGTACCGACCTCCCCGCCGCCATAACCAGCCGGCAGCGACCAGACTGGCCAGGCAGCCGACCTGCCCGACGGTGGTCAGCGCATGCAGCTGGTTGGACGACGGAAAGGCGGGCCATTGCACCCCGGCAATGGCAACCAGCGATACCACCGCGACAGCAACGGATACCACCACCGCCAGGACCATCTGGCCGAGGCTGGCCAGTGCGTTACGCATGATCAGATTGGCAGCTTGCGGAAAATGCTCCGCGGGATGTGTCGCAACACCATCATCACATAACGGAATGCTGCTGGCGCCCAAACCAATTCCTTACCTTTTGCGGCCGCGGTCACCGCGAGGTTGGCGACGTACTCCTTGTCGACAGTCAACGGAGCTTCCTTGATATGCGCGCTCATTCTGGTACGAACCTGGCCGGGTCGGATCACCAGAACGCGAACCCCGTACTCGCGCAACGCCTCTGACAACCCCAGATAGAAGCCGTCCAGGCCGGCCTTGGTGGAGCCGTAGACGAAGTTGGACCGCCGCACCCGCTCCCCGGCCACCGTGCTCATCGCGATGATCTGACCGAAGCCCTGGGCGCGCATCTTCTCACCCAGCAGCACGCCCACCGAAACCGCTGCGGTGTAGTTGATCTCGGCGATCTGCACGGCTTTGCGCTGGTTTTGCCACAGTTCCTCCGCGTCCCCCAGCAAACCGAAGGCCACAATGGCCACGTCGACGTCACCACCTGCGAAGGCCTGGTCGATCATCTTCGGATGACTCTCGGGGTCGGTGGCTTCGAAATCGATCAGCTCCACCGACCGCGCGCCCGCTGCCTTCATCTGCGCTACCGCCTCGTCTCGACCCGGGTCGGCGGGCATGGCGGCCAGCAGGATGCGTGCGTGTGCGTTCTGCAGGTAGCGCTCGCAGATGGCCAGCCCGATCTCGGAGGTACCCCCGAGCAGCAGGATGGTCTGCGGATTTCCAACGGCGTCGAGCACCATCTAGAGCAGCTCCAAACGTCGGGCCATATCGGAGGCGAACACCCGCAACGGGTCAACCTTGCGGCGCAAGGCAATCCACTCGTCGATGCGCGGATACATGGCATGGAAGGTGTCGGCGCTCACGCGTGAGTCCTTCGCGGTATAAACCCGCCCGCCGAATTCGAGCACCCGGCGGTCGAGCTCGTTGAGAAATTCGTTGAGTCCCGGCTTGATTGGGAAGTCCACGCAGACGTTCCAGCCGGGAATCGGGAAGCTCAGCGGGGCCCGGTTGCCCGGGCCGAACAGTTTGAACACATTGAGAAACGAGTAATGCCCGGACTTTTGGATATCGCCGATGATGCCCTTGAACTCTTCCACAGCGGTGGTGGGCACGACGAACTGATATTGGCCGAACCCCGCCCGGCCATAGGCCCGGTTCCACTCGCCGAACATGTCCAGCGGGTGATAGAACTGCGTCAAGTTCTGGATCTTGCCGCGATAGGTGCCGGACTTGCGGTACCACAGCTCACCGATCGGCATGAACGTGTATTTGTTGGCCAGCCCGTTCGGGAATATGTCGGGCACCGTAAGTAGCTGCGGCGCATCGAATCTCAGTGGGTTTCGCCGGAGCTTCGGGGGCAACTGCTCGATGGTGGCCAAACTGCCACGCGATATCGCCGCACGGCCCAGCTTGGGGGGCGCGCTGATGGCGTCGAACCAGGCGGACGAATAGGTGTAGTTGGCTTCGCTGCCGTCGCTGTGAAAGGCGATGGTTTCGTCGAGGCTGGCGGTCACGTCGCCGTCGGCGATGAAATAGGCGGTCTCCGTCGGGGTCATCTCGATGGTGGCCCGCAGAATGATTCCGGTCAGGCCGTTGCCGCCGACGGTGGCCCAGAACAGCTCGGCGTCTGCAATATCTGGGCCGTCGGGGGTTATCGTTCGGACGGCGCCATCGGCCATGAGCAGGTCCATGCTGCGCACGTGGTTGCCGAAGCTCCCCGCGCTGTGATGGTTTTTCCCGTGGATGTCGCAGGCGATCGCACCGCCGATGGTCACCTGGCGTGTTCCCGGAAGCACCGGAACCCACAGGCCGAACGGTAGGGCCGCTTTCATCAGCTGGTCGAGATTGACCCCGGCGTCGAGGTCGGCCAGCTTGGTGTCGGCACTGATCGAGTGGATGGTGTCCAGCGCGGTCATGTCGATCACCAGGCCGCCGCCGTTTTGGGCGTTGTCACCGTAAGACCGGCCCAGCCCGCGTGCGATCACGCCTCGTCCTTTTGCGGGGCCGCCGGCGTCGGCTACTCGGGCCACCGCCTTGGCGACCACCTCGGGATCGGGCGTACGGAGCACGTCTGCTACCGACGGCGCGGTCCGGCCCCACCCGGTCAGCCGGGTGGGCTTCATCAAAGCCGCCGTGGAGGGGTCCGTGCTCAACATCGTCAAAGAGGGTACCGCTTGGGTGGCTGCGCTCAGCGGATGCGGAAGATTACGGCCCGCTGCACGACGAAGTTGATCACCGTCGCGGTGCCCTGGGCGATCACGAACGCGACGGGGATCGCCCACCCGCGGTAGTGGAAAAGCGCAAGACACACGTGGTTGAGCCCGACCTGCACGGTGAACGTGATGCCGTAAAGAACCATGACCGCGAAAAACCGGGCGGTGCTCGGAGCCGCCTGGAATGTCCACCGGCGGTTGATGAGGTAGGCGGTGATGGTGCCGGCGATGAAGCTGATGGCTTTGGACAGGTCGACCTGTAAGCCCACGACTTTGTAGAGGGTCGCGTAGAGGCCGAAATCCACGATCCCCGACAGACCGCCGGTGACGACGAAACGCATTACCTGTGTCGAAAGACTCAAGTGCGGGCGCGGCGGCGCGGAATCGGGGAGCGGGGCAACCATTGGGGGGAGTCTAACGGGACGCCGGGTGCCCCCGGAGTGCGCTAACTGGGCAGCTTGACCGCGATCAACTCGACCTGATTTTCCCCCTGCGGCGTCGAGTAGGTCACCGTGTCGCCCGGTTGATGTCCGGCAAGGGCCTGGGCCAGGGGACTGCGAGCGGTCAACGTCTCACCTTCGCGGCCGGCCGGTGTCTCTTCGACGATGGAGATCACGTGCATCGTGACGACTTCACCGTCAGAGAACCGCAGGGTCACCTCGGTACCGCCGGGTAGCGTGGCCAATTTTTCGGAGTCCGACGGCCCGGCACGCAGTCGCCGGTCCAGTTCATTGATCCGGTCGGTGAGGACGACCAGTTCGTCAGCGCGCTGTATCGCCTCGGCCGCGTCGCCGTGATCACCCACCATGCCGCGGTCGTTCTTGACTTCGACCTCGAGGCGGTCACGCCGCTGCCGTAGCCGGTCCAGCTCCGCGGCAAGGTTTTCCCGCGCCGCGTCTGCTGCTGATTGGACTTTGTCGCTCACGTGCGTGGACCTTTCGCCCAGTTTGCTTGGGTGGCGTTCCAGTGTTACACCACGAAGAGGCAGCCGCCACCGTTATCCGCGCCGTGGCTCGTTGACTTACGACAACTGGACAGTTCGCCCGTCGAACTCGATCGACCCGACCACTGCTTAGTCGTGTTGTCGTGTAGAGACTTTCGCGTGTTCAGCGGGTCGGTTGGCTGGTCGAGCCGGAGTCGGAGTTCGTGGTGATCGGCGGTGCGCTTTCGTCGTCGGAATAGTCGATGATGCTGCCCCGCAGCGCGTCGAAGATCGCCACGCCCTGCGCGACCAGCCCGCTGGCCACCTCGGTGAGCCCTTCGGCGCCATTGAGCACAGTCAGATTCGCGTTGGCGATCCCACGTGCGGCTTTCTCCACGATCTCGGGCAGTTGGTCGATGAGCGCTTTGTCCAGCGCCACCCGGTTGTGCGACGCCGCAGCCTCCGCCTGGATCTTCATCTTCTCCGCATCGGCGACCGCCATGATCCGAACGCGTTCGGCTTCTGCCTCGGCGGGCTTGACCACCTCGGCGACCAGCTCCTGCTGGCGCAGTTCGGCGGCGCGCTCGGCCAGTTCGGTGCGCATTTGCAGTACCTCACGCTGGGCCTGAGCTTCGGCCAGCGGGCCGGCCTGGGCGGCTTGCGCCTGAGCCTTGTCGACCTCGGCCTTGTATTGCGCCTTGACGATGGCGGTCTGACGGGCGAACTCGGCCTGCTGCCGCTGCGACTCCTGCTCGGCTTCGGCGGCCTTCTGGTTCGCCTGCGCCTGAGCGATCTGCGCCTGCTGCTGGATGGCTGCGTTGTGGGGTGCCGACATGGCAGTGATGTAGCCAAGCCCGTCGTCGTCGATTGACTGGATTTGCAGGGCGTCGACCGTGAGGCCGATCCGGGCCATCTCCTCCTTGGAACCGTCGAGCACCTCGGTCGCCAGCTTTTGGCGTTCCCGGATGATCTGCTCGACGGTCATCGAGCCAATGATCGAGCGCAAGTGACCGGCGAAGATCCGGCCGGTCAGCACAGCCATCTGGTCCTGGTCGGACAGGAATCGCTGCGCCGCGCTGATGATGCTTTCGTTGTCGTTGCCGACCTTGAAGGCGATCACCGCCCGGACATTGAGGGTGATGCCTTGCTGAGTGACGCACTTTTCGCCGACCTCGGCCTCACACATGGCCAGCGTGAGGAATCGAGCCTTGCGGAAGACTGGCAGGATGAAGGCGCCGTGGCCGGTGACGACGCGAAACGGTGCGTTGCTTTTGATTCGGCCGCCGGAGACGAGCATCGCCTCGTCCGGGGCGGGCACCTTGTAACCGAGCATGTTGGACTCCTTATTGGGTTTCGCTGTTGTATCTCAGGCAATATGGGTCGTCAATTCAGATCAGACGAGGTCCTCCCAAGGCTCGACGACCACCGTCCGGCCACCCCGGACTTCGACTACCAGCACTTTGGAGCCCTTCGGCAATGGATCGTCGGACCAAGCCAGGAAGACCTCCTTCGACCCCCGCACGGTCACCAACACCTCCCCGGCGCCGCGGTCACCGCGGGTTGCCACGGTCAGCGTCCCGACACAACCGATTGCCGAGGCGTCGCTCACGATCGCATCCTGCTCCATCGGGAGTTCTGGCGTCGAGTTTCGTCGTCTTTGCGCGGGTGGTTCTTAGACCGGTCCCGCGGTCAGAGTGACCATGCTGTTACGGCTCTCGTGTGCCTCTATCCGCGACACCCAGACCCGGCCTGCGGTCGCCAGGCCGACGATGCGCTCGACCGTCTCGAACACCCAGGCCGCCGACCCCGCCATTCCGGTGTTATCCATGATGCGCAGATCGATGACGCCCCGGTCGGCCAATAATTCGAACAGATCGCGCTGTGGGTCATCGACCGCGATCAGTGTGGTGTGATCGAACTGGTGGCGCAATGCTGCCCCGATCTCGTTGAGGGGGTTGTCGTCCACCACCAAGCCGTTGCCGGATTCGGGCTCCGCGCAGGCGAACTCGATTTCGAACGTCCGCTCGTAGCCGTGGAGAAAGAAGCGCTTCCCTTGATTGGCCCACGAGCGGTGGCAGCAAGGAAGCTCGTCGAACAGCTCGCGCCTGTGGAACTTCGCCGTTCGACCCGGTGGCGCATCCGCGCGGTGCATCGTGGCCACGCGCACCTCGTCGGCGAAAATGGTGCTGCTCATTTAACCCGTCTCCCTTGGTATTTGGTGTCCCGGCCGGCTGGCGGGCAGCCGGTGGAAATTGGCGTGCGCTGGAACGATGCTTAGTGTCCAGTTCTGGCCTTGGCGCATCCTCAAAAGGTTCTAAAGGGATTCTCAAACGGGAGATTCGCCGTGCTCGACCGTGAAACTAGAAGGGTGGGGGATCGTTATTGTTGGGTGCCGGCGGTTCGGCGTGGCGGGCTGCCTCGGTGGCGATGCGTGCTTCGTTGATGCCGCGTTCCCAGCTGATGCGGGCGCCGCGGTCCTGGGCCCGGGTTCGTTGTCGGGCCGGCATCATGAGTCCACGGTTGTTGGCCGGCGGTGGCATACCCGTCGGCAGTCCCAGCGTGGCCGTCGGGACACCCAAAGCCGGAAAGAACAGACTGCCACCGGGTTTGGTGACATAAGTGTGCCCGGTCGGTGAAGTCCAGATCACCGTGCCGTCCGGCTGTTGACGGTCGCGCCACTGGCTGTAGAAGGTTTTCAGCAGGTGGTGACACCAGACTGCTCAAGAACACTTCAAATTACGGGAGCTCGGGCGATGACAAGGCGCAAAAGCGTGCCACAAGTCCACGCTCGCCCGGCTGTCGGCGGGAGCTCAGGCCGGCGACGCCGTATCGAGCACGCGGTTACTCGGTTTCACGCCCCAGTCTCTTATCCAGAGACCGTAAACGACACCGAAGCTACTTCATGCCCATTCTGCGAAGCATCGTCAGTATCGTTCATTCGCAGATCATATGCGCCAGGTCGGGCGGGAGCGGTGAAAGTCAGCGTCCCGGAAGTCTGGTTATTCAAATGCTGATATGCAATGTCGTTTGCGTCGTTGGTTACTTCGGACCCATGAGGAACACCCGAGGGTAGGATCCCCACCCAGGCACTGGCAGGGAAGTCAGAAGAGGCGGTGAAGTAGACCTTGATCGGCTCGCCAGGCGCAAAGACCGTCTTATACAAGGTCAGTGAATTCGTTTGCGCCGAAACGGTAGCCGACGGCATGAAGAGTGAGACCGCAAAGATTAGCAGAAATAATCGGAACGAACCTTTGGCGTACATGTCGACAACTCCTTATTCATGATCGCGTGGCCAGGGCTCCACAGAGATGTTTACCAGTAATGCAGCACCCACCTTCGGGCCAGGCGTGGTGCGCAGCTAGTGTCGAAAGTCCCAGGAGTAAGAGCCAAATGGTCAGCGGTTGACCCCCCTTTAGCCAAACCGGCAAAACCGCTCACGCCGAGAATCCGTCCGCGACTGCATCGAACACTGCACCCGAAGCACCCGGGAAATCCCGGAAATCACCAGGGCCGCAGAGACAGCAGCACCCGGCACGCGATGCCGAGCACGGCTCACCGAGCAGCAACGCTAGCCCCCGCCGGGGTGCCCCTTGCCGCCAACCGTGCGGCAGGGTGACTTTGGCCTCTACACCACGGCGCTCGGGCGAGGAGACGATGGCGACGTGAGAGCAAACCTATGTCGTTCAGGAGGACATTTGCCCCTGGTCCTTTGATTACCGCTCGGGTGATTACCGCTCGGGGCGATTCTAGCCTTGTGTTCGACGCCCGCGGGTCGGCGACCACGGCCAATTCACTGCACTCTGACGTTCGCCGTGAAAGTACACGCCGGATGTGTGATATCGGTGCTCATGCTGTAGTCGGTGGCAATCGTAGTGGTCCCAGCCTTCAAAGCCTTGAATGTCCAGACCTCGGTGCCGGGTGCTCCAACGATGCCGGGAGGAGGGTTTGGTGCCACATATTCGTGACTGGTTTGCTGCACGATCCTGGGATCGGCAATCTGTGTCTGAGGCGTCCAAGCGTAAGGCGTGGAGTGATTCGCGCCCAAGGACACTGTGAGCGTGTCGCCGACCGCCAGCGTGACGTCCCGGGTGATGACTTTCTGGTTCATTACATCGTCCATAGGGACTTCGATGGTCTGCGTGGTTTTCGTCTGACTCGCCGCGCACCCCGGCACCCCTAGTAAGACGAGGATTGCGACTATTACCAACAGCCTGGTCTTCATGAGAATCATCCTCTCGTGCGGCCCGCCAGTACGATATGACTTCTGCCGCATGGATCGCCCCGCACCTCTTGCTTCGTTCTTGGGAAGATCGCCCTACGCCCCCCGGGGGATGTATCCCAGAAGCATTTCCGTGCCGTCGGGCTCCTGGCGATCCCGCCACCCATCCGGTCCCGTATAGAACGTTTTGAGCAGATGGTGGCAACGATTACGTAAAGGACGCTTTAAGGCGTGGTCCAACATTACGCAGCTCAGAGCATGTTTTTACGCCCGGGCACGGCGCACTGGCGCCTCAGAACTGGCGGCGTAATACGCCGCGTATTACACTGGTCGTGTGGCTGACTGGACTCACCGGGGTGAGTACATCATCGCCAAACACGACGTGACGCCAGAGCAAGCCGACGAGGCCCTAGACGACCCGAATGCTGTCACGTTTGAGCCCGACTACAACAGCAGGAGCGGCGACTGGTACGCACCATCGCCTGTTCGATCAGCGCCCGGCGAGTTCTGAGCGTCATCACCGTCGAAGACGACGGCATCGTCTACGGCGTGAACGCGTGGAGATCGAACAGTCGCGACCGCACGTATTACCAGCAAGGAGGCCCTTGATGAGCAAGAAGACTGTTGACGAGCAGCTCGTCGATCGGCTCGCCAGAATAGGCGACCAAGCTGAAGCCGGCGAAGAAGACCAGGTCGCGAAGCCGATCCCTGAGCATGTGAAAGTCACGCGCGGCAACGGGCGTAGCAAGGTACTGCAAGTGCGGCTCAACCCTGACGAGTATGAGGCGATTGAGCGCATCGCGAGAGGCCGCAGACTGCCGCCGTCGACTGTCGCGCGTGAGGCGCTGCTGGAGTTGATCGACAACTCACCGCTACAGGATCCGTTTACGACGCTTGCCGCGTTGGCCGACAGGATCAAAGCCATCGCAGTCGACGTTGTCAACGACTATCCGCAACTGAGGGACGAACATCGGCGACGCGCCGCCGGGGAACTCGGCAAACTCTTCCACGACATAGAGACGGGCTGAGTGTCTAGTAGCGCGCTGGCACCGGTTACGCGAAGAACACTTTGAGCGCGCAAGCCGGTCGCTCCCGGTGCTATGGGCACTGTTTGACCCGTTGGGTGTCATCCTTAGTTTCATGTCCGACACCAAGCACGTCGTTCTCATCCACGGCGCGTGGGCCCGTGGCGGCAGTTGGGGTCCCGCTCGGGCGGCCTTCGAAGAGCGCGGTTACACGGTGCACACCCCGACGCTGCGTCATCACGAACTGCCTTTGCAGGAAGGGGCCATGAAGATCGCGCCGCTGAGCATGCGCGACTACACCGACGACCTCGTCGCGCTGGTCGACTCGCTGGATTCGCCACCGCTTGTTGTGGGGCTGTCGCTGGGCGGTCTGCTGGCGCAGCTAATCGCCGCGCGTACCCGTCACGCCGGGGTTGTCGCCGCCTGCCCGATACCTGCGGCAGGTATCTTCGCCGCAACTCCCACGACGCTGCGCAGTCTCGGGAGCATCTACGGGAGGCACTTTCTGCAGCCGCTGCCGTGGGCCAGCCCGCTGTATCCCCCGACGTGGCAGCGGTTTCGGCGATGGATTGCCAACGCCCAGACCGAGGAGGCCGCCCGCGAGTTCTTCGCCGACCTCGTCTGCGAATCCGGGCGCGCCTATTGCGAGATCTTCTTTTCATTTCTGGATCGGGGCAAAGCCACAACCGTCAACTTCGCTGCAGTCACCACGCCGGTGCTCGTGATCCGCGGCGAATGCGACCGTGTCGTGCCGCCACAGATCGCTCCTAAAACGGCAGCCCAGTATCAGCGGGGGACCTATGTCGAGATTCACCGCTCCGACCACCTCGTCTTTTCTGGGGAGGCGCTACCCGTGACCATGGGCCATATCGACGACTGGATTGCTAGGAATCAAGTGCTCGTCATTGCCTAGCTGCCCGGCGGATACAGGCAGGGTTGCATCTCAGAAGATTTTCCGTGCCATCAGCGAGCTGTGTGTCCTGCCAGCCCCAAAACGTTTTCCAAAGATGATGGCAGCGACTGGCTAAAGAACACTTCTGTTCCCGCTGGTCGGATGACGCGAACCTCCACCCGCTACCCGGCTTAGACTTCCGCAATGTTCTCGGAGACGCGCTACGCCCGCAACGGCGACTTGCGCGTCGCTTACCGCGCCTCCCGCGAAGGCCCGCGCGACATCGTCTTCGTGTCGAACTGGTTCACAAACTGCGAGGTGTTTCCAGAACTACCGTCAATACAGGGCTGGGTCGAGGCAATGCGGTCGCTCGGTCGACTCATCTTCTTCGACCATCCCGGCACAGGAGCGTCCGATCCCGTCACGCCGGACGCGATGCCGAACCTGGAGCAGTGGGCCGACAGCATCATCGCGGTGCTCGACGACCTCGGCAGCCGCGAAGCGGTCCTCGTCGCCATCGACGGCGCGCTCGCGCCTGCGGCGCTTTTTGCAGCGACATACCCCTCGCGGACGACTGCGCTGGTTGTTCTGGAGGGCTACGCCGATCCGCTCGCCGAGCGCACCGAGGGACCCACACGCGACGAACTCGTCGCCGCCATGATCGCGATGTACGGCACTGGCGAGTACCAACATGTGCTCAGCCCGGACATGCCGTGGAACGAGGAGATTCGGGCTTCCTGGGCCCGACATGAACGCTTGGCGGCAAGCCCACGGACAGTCGCACTCATGTTTCCTCTGGTGATCGAATTGGACGTCCGCGCGGTGCTTCCGACGGTCCGCGTGCCAACGCTGGTAGTCCACCATGCCGACGATCCGTTGCTCTCGCCCGTATTGGGCAAGTACGTCGCCGATCACATACCGGGCGCGAAATACGTTGAGCTGCCCGGACGCAACCTCTACCACTTCGTCGAACCCTGGCGTGCATCGTTTCAGGAGATCGCCGAGTTCCTCACCGGCCACCAGGCAGAGGTGGCCGATGATCGGGTTCTCGCCACGGTGCTTTTCACCGACATCGTGGACTCGACGCGCCGTGCGGCGGAGATGGGCGATCGTGATTGGCACGCGTTGCTGGATGCGCACGACGCCGTCGTCCGGGCTCAACTTGCTCGGTTTCGCGGACGCGAGGTGAACAGAACTGGGGACGGTTTCCTTGCGATGTTCGACGGGCCGCAGCGAGCGATACGCTGCGCGATGGCGATCCGCGACGCGGTGCAGTCTCTCGGCATCCAGGTGCGTGCCGGGTTGCACACCGGCGAGTGCGAGGTCCGCGGCGATGACATCGGCGGGATCGGCGTGCACATCGGCGCGCGGGTGAGTGCCCTGGCAGGGGCGAACGAGGTGCTCGTGTCGAGCACCCTGCGCGACCTAGTGATCGGGTCAGGACTCGAGTTCGAGGAGCGCGGCGCATTCGAGCTCAAGGGCGTGCCCGGCGAATGGCGCCTCTTTGCCGTCACATCTCCGTAGGGTGAGTTCGGCGAAGCTCATTTGGCGTGCCGTAAGCGGCGTGTGCACCGGGTGGTAGCGACTACTCGAAGAACACTTCAGAACTACTTCACCGTTAAGTTGGACCGCCGGCTATGAGCCAGGTCGGCCAATGTCTACGCGATGGCAAACGCGCCAAAGTAGCAGAGGTTCGAGAGGCGACCACAAACCAGTCCGTTTCGTTACAGCGCACATTAATGTGTCATCCGTAAAGCCCCACCCTGGGAAGACTGGGAGGCGCGATGAACGCTGAGGAGGTTGTACGGGCCGAGCTGGCCGCGTGGGATCATCTGGATGTCGACGAGGCCATGAGGTACTTCGCCCAGGACGCTGTCTATGACATCGGACCTTCTTATCCGCGGCTCTCAGGTCACGACGCGATCCGCAAGACGCTCCGCGCATACTTCAACCGCGCAACCGAGTGTGACCTCAAGATCCTTCACCTCGCAGTCGACGGAGATGTAGTGCTGATGGAGCGCTTCGATCACTGGATAGTGAATGGGAAGCCGATCGGCACGCCCGTTATGGGGGCTTACGAGGTCAAGGACCAGAAGATCACGGCTTGGCGTGAGTACTTCATCCCGCCCGAAAACCCCGTTTAGGTCCGGCGCGGGTAAGCGCGAGACCAGCTCTTAGCCGGAGGTGATTCAAATGAGCGATTCGCCGGAGTCGGTAATACGCAAGTTCCTTGGCGCCTGGGCAGGCCCCGAGCCGGACGAACTGGGCGGGTTTTTCGCTGACGACGCCGTGTGGGTCGATGGTCCGCAAGGAGTGCGCCGCGGCGTGGACGCGATCAAGTCTGAGCTCGCCGCCCAGCTTGGGGTATCCGCAGGCGCGACGGTAGACGTGAGGTCGCTGCTCACCGACGGCCGAACCGTCATGGCGGAGTACGTCAGTAACTTCAGTGTGGGCGGCAACCCCATCTCCTCGGTTGTCATGGCAGTGTTCGAACTCGGCACCGACGGGCGAATCAAGCAGTGGCGTGAAGCCTACGACTTGAAGTCGGTCACGGACCAGATCGAGGCCGCGGGGTTCAACGTCCCTACATGAGCAAGACCTACCTATCGGGTATTCGGTCTACGTCAAACTGGTAGCTGACGGTTTGGAGCCGGTGGTGACACCGATTCGCCAAAGAACATTTCAGGCACGAGGCGCCGATTGCTCGTTCTTGAGGATGACTACTCCCGTGCCCCACCGGCGCCTTATTGTGTTCGACGGCTGTAACTTTCCGTGTCCAGCGCCATCGAGAAGTGTGAGTATTTGATCAACGCCACCGTTTCTCCGTTCGCCTAACTTTGAGTGCGTGGCGCTAGTCGCTGCCGGAATCCGCATTCTTTTACGTCGGGAAGAGCATGTTCGTTGCGCCGCGATCGCACGCACCGACTTCCCGGCCGAAGGTCACCCAGAGTAAGCAAATTCCAAGGTTAGTAAGCGAATCTATAGAGTTCGATCTGTGATCGTGTCGTGTTTCAATTGTGATTCTTGACGAGCAGTGTTACCGCAGTGACTTGAGTGTCTGAAGCACTCGATGCTTTAGCGGAGATTGAGGAGTATCCCCTTGTTCCGGAACCTGTTTGCGATTTCGAATGCTCGCGGACCACTGACCCGAGCGACGCTGGGTATGGCGCTCACGCTGGCCGCAATTGGCGCAATTGGGTTTGGCAGCGGGATCGCTGGGGCGGCTCCGCAGCAACCTTTGCTTGTCGACGATCCAGTGCCCGTTCCCGCCCCTACCGGGCCCAACCCGACCACGGCTGTGAATATCGTCAACACGATTTTCGGCGAGCTCGGTCCTCTGTTGAATGCCTTGTTTCCCGGCAGCGGTTCCAGTACAGACCCCCTGTCTCCCGGCTATCCGAACACAGTGTGGCCGGGGCAGACTCCTGCGGTGCCGTACTCGCCCGGCGCCGTACTGCCCAATCCATCGTCGTTCTAGGCCCGCGGGGTCTCTGAGCTGGGAATCAGATGCGCCCGAAACGGTTCCGGGGTTTTGACCAAGTGATGATACCGATTGCCCGAAGAACCCTTTAGTGCGATATGTCACCAGTCGTTCGGGGAACCGCTGGCCGCAAAGCTCCTCGTCGCCCGCGCCGTCATTCCGCCGCCCGGCGCCGCGGCGCATGCATGGCGTCGAGCCCGTCTACCGCCGTCGCGGAAATCGTGCTCCGCACCATGTAACGCGGCTCCCGCGCGGGCCACGACCGGCCGCGATGCATGGTCGCGCGGTTGTCCCACATCACCACGTCGCCCTTGCGCCACGAGTGCAGATAGCTCGCACCGGGGGCGGCCGCCGCCTCCGTCAGCTCGGCGAGCAACTCCCGCGCCGCTTTCACCTCCATGCCCTCGATCGCGCAGGTATGCGAGGCCATGTACAGCGCCTTGCGGCCATTGACCGGGTTCTTCCAAACAAGACGCCAGCATTGCGGCGGCAGCGCCACCCGCTCCGCTGGGCCGGCAAGGTCGGGCGCGATCTTGCCGCGCGAATAGGCGTATTCGTGCCAGGCGAACGAATTTTCCAGCCGCCGTTGCAACGCCGGATCGAGGCGCTCGAAGGCAAGCCGGGTGGAGACATACTCGGTCTCGCCCCCCCGCCCCGGAATGACGCGCGACGACAACACCGAAGCGAGCGCCGGCACCCGCTTGAACGAACTGTCGGTATGCCAGAGCTGGTTCGCCTTGTTTTCCAAGGCGAGCCGGTGATCTTCCGGCACCATGTTGCCCTTCTCGTCGAGGGTCTTGAGAATCACGAGGTTGGTGCCGTAGCCCTCCGCACCCACCTTGGTGACCTCAAGCGGGCCGAAGCGGCGCGAGAAGGCAAGCTGCACTTCATCGGTGACGTCCTGGTCACGAAGGACCAGAACCGAGTGCTCCTCGAACGCCGCGCGCACCGCCGCGTATGCGGCCTCGGTTGCCGCAACGTCGTGGATGGTCACTCCGCGTAGTTCCGCGGCAAAGCCCGGGCCCGACGGCACGATTTCCATCGGCGCCCTCCATCGCATTCCAGGTTTGAGCACCACTGTCCACCAAAAACGAGCCCCCCGGCAAGCAAGCCGGCTTACACGGGCTCGAAGCCTCGTCAAGCTTCGAGGTTGGTGCCCTTGGTCACCGGCGTGCGCAAGATTGCGATGATGGCCGCCACCGCCCACGGGCCGGCATGGAAAGCCTTCAAGAAATGGTGGCACCGACTGGCTAAAGAACGTTTTAGAAGCAAGCCCGTCGCGTATCACCCCGGGGTGCGGGCCAAAGGCACCGCCACGGCATTGCCCACTCGATAGCATGCGAGTCTCTCTCGCGACAAGGAGGTGCCAAGCCATGGCGTACACGTTCCGTGATCCGCTCGAAGCGACTGAGGACCTGCGCAGATCTCCCGTCCACGAGCACATGCAGCTCAGTGTTGTCCGGCAGGAGCAAGGTGTCGCGATTCTGTCCAGTCCGCTCACCGAGAATTTAGGGGGGCTTGCGGAGGGCAGCATCCATGGAGGGATGCTCGCAACGCTTGCCGACGCCGCTTCTGCCTTTTGCCTCGAAGGTTCCTATGAGCCGGGGTCGCAGATCCCCGTTACAACTGACATGCATATCCGCTATTACCGGCAGCCTCAAGGGGGACCCCTTGTCGCGGAAGCCACGATGGTGCATAGAGGCCGAAGGCTTCTGAGTTTGCGAATGCTCGATCGTTGATGCCGCACAGCGGGTCTTGGCCCGATCCACGGCCACATACATGATCGTTCCCATAGGCGGCTGAGGACCAGAGCTTCGAAGGGTGTCTTCCACAAAAATCCCCGTGCCGTAGGGCAATTGGGGTGTCGGCCCAGCCGCCGGGGCGGTTTGTACAAGGTTTTGAAGCCGGCGATGGTAGCGGCAGAGCAGTTTGAGGTTGGACGGATGGGTGGGGCCCAGCGGAAACGGCACGGTGGGGTCGATGTCGCAAACCTCAGCATGCTGGTCGCAGCCGGGGAATCGGCAGGTCAAATCCCGAAAGCGGACGAATTCGCCCAGCGCCGCCGACGGCCGATAGCCGGCCTCCGCGCCGGCCGGGGCAGGGACAGCGGTTTGGTCTTGGCGACACCGGCCAGATCACGCAGCAGCGTCGAGGGCATGGTGCCAAACCGGGGCAGATATCCCGCAGCGTGCGACTCGCCGGTGACCGCGCCCTGTTCGGCCAGCACACGAATCACCACAGTGGTGCTCGGCGGCCTCTGTGCTGCGGCGCACGTGGGTGAACCACAGTCGCAGCGCTGAACATCCAGCTCCGGCGGCCAGTGCGCCCAGGGCGTCGGCGCGACGCTGGCGTTCGGTGCGCGGATCCTCGCGGCACACCGTGGCGGCCAGCGCGTCAAGCTTGCGATCCGACGCGGCCCCATCGGTGGCGTGCAACTGCGCCCAGACCCCAGCCAGCCCGGGATCGGTGGGCGCGATCTCGACATAGCGATCCTGGCTGCGCCGTCCCGGCACCCGCAACCCGGCCGGGTCAAACCGCGCCACCCACATATCGAGACGCTCAACGATTTTCGGCCCCGACAACCGCATCCACCTCGGCGCATGCCGGGCCACCGCGGCGTCCAGCTGGGCGATCAGCTCGGTGTCTTCGACCAACTCGGTGCAGTACACCACCGCCGCCATCAGCCGGAAATCAATTGCTCCCCGCGCGAAGACCTCGGCCACCCGGGGCAGGCGCTCGCGCAACGCAATCGCATACCGCAACCGCCCCGCGGCCCGACCACGACTAATCCCCAACGCCGCGGCCACTTCGGCGACCACATTCTCATGTCCGTCGACGGCCCAATTGAACCGCTCGGCATCGTCGGCCGGCGCCCGACGCGCATACAACTCACCGATCGCCGCCAATTCACGCGCACACGACGCATTTTGCGTGCGCGCCACACCGGTGATGCGATCCACCACACCGGCGTCGTCCACGCCCCCAAAATCGGTGACAGTCGGTGTCTTGCGGCAAGACACGGAGCCACTGACACGATGCCGATATAGCGGCTGCGGCGCGCAGCTAACCGAAAAGCTAGACCCAGTACGGCACCCGGGCGCGGTATTGCCGCATCGCGAAGGCCGCCAGCGTCCAGCCGACGGCGGTCAGCACCACGACCACGACCCAATGCCGCAATTCCTGATGGGCGCCCAGCAACGGGGCGCGAACGATATCCAGATAGTGCAGCAACGGGTTGAGTTCGACGATGCTCGACCAGCGTCCGGCACCCTGCTGCCGCAACGTGTCGTCATTCCAGATGATCGGCGTCATGAAGAACAGCAACTGGACGACCGAAAACAGCAACGGACCGATGTCGCGGTAGCGGGTCGCCAGGATGCCGAAACACAGGGACACCCATATGCAATTGAGCACGATCAATCCCAGTGCCGGAATCACGGACAGGTCTGCCCACGACCATGGCTTGGGGAAGATGATCGCCACGACGAGATAGATGACGATGTTGTGCGCGAACAAGATCATCTGCCGCCACACCAGCCGGTAGACGTGCACGCTCAACGGCGTCGGCAGTTGCTTGATCAATCCCTCGTTGGCGACGAACACGTCGGCACCTTCCAGGATGGCCGCGTTGATCAGATTCCAGATGATGAGCCCGAGGGTGACGTAGGGAAGATGCACGGACAGGTCGAGGTGAAACAGCTTGGAATACAAGCCGCCCATGGCGACCGCGGTGGTTCCGGTCGCGATGGTGATCCAGAACGGGCCCAGCACCGAGCGGCGGTAGCGCTGCTTGATGTCCTGCCAGCCCAGGTGCAACCACAGCTCGCGACGACGAAAGCCGTCGACCAGATCTCCTTGGGCGCGGGCAAACGTCCGCGACTGTGCCGCCGCGTCGACGAACGTCATTGGGATCCTCCAGCATCGGGCTTGCTGAATTGCTCACGACGTCCCAAGCGGCGCAATCGGATCCATTCCAGCAGGCCCCTTGGGTCGCGGCGGGTCACCAGGAAGAACCAGCTGAACCGAATCCACTCCTGGGCCAGCAGCTTACGCAGGCCCGGTTGCGACAGCAGATAGCCGCGGTTGCGGTAGGTGAAGAACCGCTTGGCGGGATCGTCGGGGTATTGGGTGTGCATCCGGCCGCCCAGAATCGGCCGGAATTCGCCGGTTCCGCAGGGATGCAGGTAGATCGCGTCCAGGCAGGTGCCGAACGGCAGGCCGGACCGCACCAGCCGCCGGTGCATCTCCACCTCGTCGCCGCGGATGAACAGCCGCAGATCCGGGACACCGATCGATTCCAGTGTGGACGCCCGGAGCAGCGCGCCGTTGAACAGCGACGCGATCCCGCGCAGCAGATCCTGCCCTTCTTCGGTACGCAATTCGCTTGTGCACCGGCGCCATACCAGGCCGCGCCGCAACGGGAACGCCAGCCGCTGCGGGTCGTCCATATTGCACACCATCGGTGATACTTCGGCCAGGCCGTATTTCTCGGCGCAGGCCAGCAGGGTTGCCAGAACGTGAGAGTCCTGCGGCCGCCCGTCGTCGTCGGCCAGCCACACCCAATCCGCCCCCTGTGCCAACGCGTGCAACATGCCGAGCGCGAAACCGCCTGCGCCACCGAGATTTCGGCGGGACCCTAGGTAGGTGGTCGGAATCGGCTGGCCGGCTACCAGATCCCGGACCCGGCTGTCGCCGGAACCGTCGTTATCGACAACGATCAGATGATCGGGTAACCGCGTTTGGGTGCTCAGCACATCCAGCGACTTGGCCAGTTCGTCGGGGCGCCGGTGGGTGACGACGACAGCGAAGACGGATTCACTCATCCCCGGACGCTCTTTGTGCCAGCGGCTTGTCGGTGACGGTCTCGGCCAGCACCTCGTGTACGTGCCGGGCAGCGTCCTCACCTTCATAAGCGCGCACCACGTCTTCGATGCCGCCGGACATCCGGATGACTCCGTGGTCAATCCACATCGCGGTCTTGCATAGCCGGGCCAGAAATTCGTTGGAATGGCTGGCGAACACCAGGATTCCGGAACGCTCCACCAGGCTCTGCAGCCGGGACTGGGCCTTCTTCAGGAAGTCGGCGTCGACTGCGCCGATGCCTTCATCGAGCAGCAAGATCTCGGGGTCGATACTGGTCACCACGCCCATCGCCAGCCGGACCCGCATCCCGGTGGAGTAGGTGCGCAGCGGCATCGACAGGTAGTCACCCAGCTCAGTAAACTCCGCGATCTCGTCTACCTTGGCCAGCATCTGCTTTCGGGTCTGCCCGAGGAACAGGCCGCGAATGATGATGTTCTCGTAGCCGGAGATCTCGGGGTCCATGCCGACCCCGAGATCGAAGACCGGTGCGACCCGGCCGGTGACCTTCGCCCAGCCCCGGGTGGGTTCATAGATGCCCGAAAGTAGGCGTAGCAGAGTCGATTTCCCGGCCCCATTGTGGCCGACCAGACCGACTCGGTCGCCCAACTCAAGCGACATGGTGATGTCCCGCAACGCTTCGATGACGATCACGTTGGAGCTGTTGCGACCGATCGTGCCGCCCGCCTTGCCCAGGAAGGTTTTCTTCAAGGAGCGCGACTTGGCGTCGAAGATGGGAAATTCCACCCACGCACTGTGCGTCTCGATGTGAGGACCAGGACCCGGCACCATGAACTACTTAAGTCTGCTTACAGGTACTGCCCGTGTCCCGGCCCGGTGCCCGGCTTGCCCATGCCCGGTGGAAGCGCGCCCTGGCGCATCTGCTCCAGCTGCGCGCGGGCGGCCATCTGCTGCGCGAACAGGGCGGTCTGGATGCCGTGGAACAGCCCCTCCAGCCAGCCGACCAGCTGGGCCTGGGCGATGCGCAACTCGGCGTCCGACGGCGTGGCGTCCTCGCTGAACGGCAGCGTGAGGCGGTCGAGTTCCTCACGCAGTTCGGGTGCCAGGCCGTCTTCCAGTTCCCGGATGCTGGTGGCGTGGATCTCGCGCAGGCGGTTGCGGCTGGCCTCGTCGAGCGGTGCGACGCGCACTTCCTCGAGCAGTTGCTTGATCATCGTGCCGATTCGCATCACCTTGGCGGGCTGCTCGACCAGGTCGGTCAGGGAGGGCTCGTCAGAGTCCTCCTCAGAGGCCGTCAGGGTCCGCGGATCGACTCCGCCGATGATCTCGACGCCGTCGTCGTCGCTGCCGTTGCCGGTACTCAATCCATCACCATCCTTTGCAGAACTAAGAGTGTGGCGCCGCGCCGTTTCCGCGCCATTCGTAGATTCGGGCCTCACCGTTGTCGTAGATCAGCGCCCACGACTTCGACTTATCCAGTGACCTTAGTCCGTCGGGTACGGCGAAGCCCCGGACCGTCGGCGTGCTGGTCAGGATGTAGCGGATGTTGAGTGCCTTGACCGCCTCGATTACCCGCGGATCGGAATCACCCCTGCGGGCGTAGGCCCAGAAGATGAAACGGTAAGGGCCGGGGCCCATCTGCTGGGGGTAGTCGTAGTGGGTCCATAGCGGGTGCAGGTCGGCAACCGCGTACATCCACGCGGTGCCGTCGACATTTGAGTTGCCGATCAGAGTGTCGTGCGCACCGGGCAGGGTCGCCAGGTAGGCCATGGCCATGAGGTCGCGCTGGTCGATCATCACCGAATCGTATTTGTCGCCGAACAAGACGAGGTGTCGATAGAAGTAGTGCCGCGCAGTGAGGACGGTGGCCACTACCAGCAGAACCGCCGTGGTCGCGACCCAGACCGGTGCGGGCAGCGATTTTAGCCGGCCGGTGACTCGTTTGGCGCCGGCCACCAAAAGCATGACCGCCGCAAATAACGCGATGCCTGCCATCGGCGTCACCAGTATGGTGACCACCGCCGTGAGCCGCCGTGGATCGTTATAGAAGAACTGGCTGAACTCCTCGATGGTGTTTCCGATCGGACCGCGAAACCGCGCTGGCGCCCCCGAGTAGACCGTCGCCGCGGTCAGCAGCAGCCACACCGCGGTTGGCCACCAGACCCTCTTGGTCAGCAAGACCGCCGTGCCAACGGCAGCCAGCACGACCAGGCCGTATTGGGTGGGGAAATCGTTGAGGTGGCGGGTGTGCAGGAGGAGCGCATCGATGAGGCCTTGCTTCGCGCCCTTGAAACTGGGGAATGAGTGCCCGGCGATGATGTCGGCCTGTTTGAGCACTCCGAGAAACTGCGGCGCCAGCACCAGCAGCGTCGGCACGGCCACGGCGGCCAGCGTCAGGACGTCGGCGAGCCGGCCGCGCACAGGATGCCACAACGCGTCCAGAAGCCACCAGGCCAAGAGGAACAAGATGACGATGAACCCGCCGGTCAGGTGCATCGACAGGACACCGACCAATGCCAGTACGGCCGCCGGGATGCGGTCGCGGTGCTGCAACGTCGAGGTGATCAGCACAAACGTCGGCACCGCGACCCCGTAGGCCGCCAGGTTGGGCATCGCCGCGACGCCGAACTCGACGTACGGCACGGAGGTGAAGGATGCCGACAGCGCGGCCGCGGTGGCCGCCGCCCCTGCGGTGCGCCATTGCGTCGTCACCGGCCGCAGCAGCTTCCAGGTCAGCACCGCCGCGCTGGACGGAAACAACCAGACCGACGTGGCCACCGAACTCAACGTGTAGCCGGTGGTCGGCGCCGCCCCGGTGAGTTGACAGAACACCGCGACCAGGGCGTGGAACACCGAGGGGTAATACAGCGCTTGTTGCGTTTCGACGTTGCGCAGCTCACCCATGTGGGTGGATGACGCCTGGCCGGTGTCGAGGATGAATCGCACTTCGTTGGCGTGCCAAACCGCGTCCCAGGTGCTCGGGACGGACTGCCAATGGGTGATGCCGCGATAGGCCGCCCACATGATCAGCAGAGCGCCCAACAGCACACCGGCCGCCACCGTCGCCGCCGGCCAGCGACTGACCCCTCGGGCTTCCGCCCCGGTGTCGCGGTAGCGGGCGAGCAGCAGCTGCAAACCCGTCATGAGCAGGCACACCGCGGCCAGTGCAGCCAGCGCAGTCCAACCGTTCCAAGGGATTCCGAGCGCACCGAAAGGAATAATCGCCACCGCAACCACGCCGTAGGTCAGCGCCGGGCCAACTGCGATAGCGACGGGCCAACTTAGCTGACTGATACGTGCGACGATCCCGCCCGGCGCGATCAGCAAGAACAATGCGATCAGCGTTCCGAACCAAAGCCCCACTGGACTAGTATGGCTGGCCGGGTGACCTGACTTGGGAAGCCACCGTCTGGCTCGAACGTCTCTGGCACCCGCTACCGTCACGACTTCGCGGAAGAGCGGAAGCTCTAAGGTGGCTGGCATGGCTTACGACGTCGCCCGGGTGCGCGGACTACATCCGTCGCTGGGTGACGGATGGGTGCACTTCGATGCGCCGGCCGGGATGCTGATTCCCGATTCGGTTGCGACGACCGTTTCGACGGCCTTCCGCAGGTCCGGCCCCAGCACAGTCGGTGCGCACCCGTCAGCGCAGCGCAGCGCCGCAGTCTTGGAAGCCGCCCGTGCGGCGGTGGCCGATCTGTTCGACGTCGACCCGGCGGGCGTGGTGCTGGGCGCCGACCGCGCGATCCTGCTGTCGGCGCTGGCCGACGCGTCGTCCTCACGGGCCGGCCTGGGCTACGAGGTGATCGTCAGCCGCCTCGACGACGAGGCGAACGTCGCCCCGTGGCTGCGGGCAGCCCACCGCTACGGCGCCAAGGTGAAGTGGGCCGAAGTCGATATTGAGACCGGTGAACTGCCGACGTGGCAGTGGGAGAGCCTGATCGGGAAGTCGACCAGACTGGTCGCCGTCGCCTCCGCGTCCGCGACGCTGGGCACGGTCACCGATCTGCGGGCGATGACCAAGCTGGTGCACGACGTCGGCGGATTAGTGGTGGTTGACCATTCCGCCGCGGCGCCGTACCGATTACTCGACGTCAAAGAAACCGACGCCGACGTGGTGGCGGTCAACGCTCAGGCGTGGGGAGGCCCGCCGATCGGCGCGATCGTGTTTCGCGATCCGGCGCTGATCAACTCGTTCAGCTCCATCTCGACTGACCCCAAGGCCACCGGCCCGGCACGCCTGGAGATGGGCGCACACCAGTTCGGTCTGCTGGCCGGTGTGGTCGCCAGCATCGAGTATCTGGCGGCACTCGACGAGTCCGCTCGCGGCAGCCGACGCGAACGACTGTCGGTGTCGATGCAATCCGCCACCTCGTATTTGAACCGGATCTTCGACTACCTGATGGTGTCGTTGCGGTCATTGCCGTTGGTGATGGTGATCGGCCGTCCCGAGGTGCGGATACCGGTGGTCAGTTTTGCTTTGCACGGGGTGCCCGCCGAACGGGTGGTACAGCGGTTGGCCGACAACGGGGTTCTGGCCATCTCCGACGAGAGTTCACGGGCGCTCGACGTCTTGGGCGTCAATGACATCGGCGGCGCCGTCACCGTCGGGCTGGCGCACTACTCGACGATGGCTGAAGTCGACCAGTTGGTGCGTGCGCTGGCGTCACTGGGCTAACCGGGCAGGGTCAGCACGATCTTTCCGGTCACCTTTCCCGACACCAGCTGTCGGTGGGCGTCAGCGACCTGTTGGATGGGCACGCGGGCGCCGATGATCGGCCGGACCCGGCCGTCGGCGATCATCGGCCACACCGACTTTGTCACCGCTTGCACGATCTGGCTTTTGCTGTTCGGCCCGCTCACCGGCCTGGCCCGCAGCGTGGTGCCGATGATCCGCGCCCGCTTGCCGAGCAGCTTGCCGAGATTGAGCTCACCCTGCATGCCGCCCTGCATGCCGATGACGACCAGCTGTCCATCGGTGGCCAGGGCGTCGATATTGCGGTCCAGGTAGGCGGCGCCCATGATGTCGAGGATCACGTCGGCGCCGCCGGTCTCCTCCCGCAGCCGCGCGACGAAGTCCTCGTCGCGGTAGTTGATGGTGATGTCGGCACCCAGCTCGCGGCAGAATGCCAGCTTCTCCGCCGACCCGGCGGTGACGGCCACCCGGGCGCCCAGCGCTCGCGCGACCTGGATCGCGTGGCTGCCGATGCCGCTGGCTCCGCCGTGAACCAGAAGGAGCTGGCCGTCGCTCAGGTGAGCGGTCATCACCAGGTTCGACCACACCGTGCAGGCCACTTCCGGTAATCCGGCAGCGTCGACAAGGTCGACACCGTCGGGAATCGGCATCACTTGACCGGCGGGAACGGCGACGTATTCGGCGTATCCGCCGCCGGCCAGCAGTGCGCAAACTTCTTGTCCAGCAGGCCATCCGGTCACATCTGAGCCGACGTCGGCACCGATTTCTGATATAACGCCGGATACCTCCATGCCGATGATGTCGCTTGCTCCCGGCGGTGGTGGATATTTGCCGGCGGCCTGCAGCACGTCGGCGCGGTTCACGCCGGCCGCAGCGACCTTGATCAGTACCTCGCCGGGCCCGACGGAAACATCGGGTACTTCTTGCCAGGAAAGTTGATCGTGGGATTCGGCGACAATGGCGCGCATGGCGGCCACGCTACTAGCCGACCCTGCGGCCCCCGGAGCGAGGAGGCCGGCCCCGCTACCCTTATCAGCGGTGGCGTGGCAGAGCGGCCTAATGCACTCGCCTTGAAAGCGAGAGACGGCTAAAACCGTCCGGGGGTTCAAATCCCTCCGCCACCGCCGTGTGATGTCAGTGCGTCGCCGGCGCTTTCGATGTCCTTGGTGGCGACGACATCGCCCTTCGGGTTGAGCACTCGATAAGTAGCCATGCCCGCAGTGTTTCCCGCGGTCGTACGTTGTCAACCGGTGGGGATCTCGGCGGCGATCTTGTCCATCAGGGCCGTGTAGCGACGGGCTTCGGGGTCCCGCCCGGGCTTGCCGCTGCTGACCACTCCGGCGGCCAGCCCGCGCGCAGGATCGGCCCAGAGCGCGATGTTGGCCAGGCCGAGATTGCCGAACGCGTCGGGTGCGTTGCGCCCGAACGGTCCCCACCGGTTCGTGCCCAGGATGAACCCGGTCCCCCAGCGGGCCGGCTGCAGCCCGACCGCGATATCCGGCCGCAACCGGCGGCATTGGGCCACCGCGCTGCGCATCGTTCCCGGGCTCACCACTCGTACGCCGTCGAGTTCGCCACCGCGACGCCAGATTTCGGCGAACCTCGACATCTCGTCCGCGGTCGACACGGTGTTGGACGACGGGATGATGGTGGTCAGGAACAGCGGAGTGTTCGTGTACGGGATGATCTCGTGCACGGTTCCGCCGATCGCCTTGCGGAAGATCTGCGCGACCACCGGTGGCAACGGACGTCCGGTGGCGTGACTCGGCGCGACCAGGGGGAGGTCGTTCTCGGCGACGCCGAAGTTGGTCCACCGGAAGCCGAGCGGGTCGAGGATCTCGGTGGCCAGGATCTCGCGAATCTCCTTGCCGGTGGCCGCGTAGATGATCTCGCGCATCAGCGGACCCCAGGTCAGCGCGTGGTACATGTGCACCAATCCCGGCCGGTAGATCGGCCGCAATTCGCCGAGCTTCTCCTGGGCGTACTCGTGGTCGTCGGCGCGCTTCACGTCGGGTCTGGGCCCGGTGGGGAAGGGCAGGCCGGCGCTGTGCGTCATCACGTGCCGGATGGTGATTCGGTGCTTGCCGTGACTGGTGAAGGTCGGGATGTACTCGCAGACGCGGTCGTCGAGTGAGAAGACGCCGCGCTCGACGAGCATGTGCACGACGGTCGCGGTGATTCCCTTGGCCGCCGAGTACACGCAGAAGGGGGTGTCGGTGGTGACGGGGATCTTCTCGGCGTCGGGCGGATCGGTCGGCGCGTTGCCCCAGCCGTGGCCGATCGCGCGGTTGAGCACGACGCGCCCGTGCTGCCGGATGCACAACTGGATCGCGGGGTGAAACCCGGCCTGATACCAGTGCCGCGCGGCCTCCCATATCCGTTCGACGGCCGCGCTGTCGATTCCGGACTGGTCCTCTTCGCCGATCGCCGTCACGGAGTTCAAGTCGGCCGGGACGCGGATCTTCCCGTCTGGAGTCATCTCAGCGAGGGTACTTGCCGTCGGACGACGTGGTGTTCTACTCCCCGGTGAACTGGGGCGGGCGCTTGGCGAACGCCGCCGAGATGCCCTCGGTCAGGTCCTTGGACGGTAGGAAAGCCGCGTTCCAGGCGGCGACGTAGCGCAGGTTCTCTGCGACGGCGGAGGCGCGTTGCTGGTCGAGAACGTCCTTGATGCCGTGGACGGTCAGCGGTGGGTTGGCGGCGATTTCCGCGGCGGCGGCGTGCGCGGCGGCCAGCGTCGCATCGGCGTCGGCGAACACATCGTTGACCAGGCCGATCTTCTCGGCGCGGTGAGCGTCGATATCCCTGCCGGTCAGCGCCAGTTCTCGCAGGTGCCCGTCGTTCAAGATCAGTGGCAGGCGGGCCAGGCTGCCGACGTCGGCGACGATGGCCAGTTTCACCTCGCGCACCGAGAATTTGGCGTCGGCGCTGGCGTAGCGGATGTCGACGGCGGAGATCAGGTCGACCCCGCCGCCGATGCACCAGCCGTGCACCGACGCGATGGTGGGGGTGCGGCAGTCGGCGACGGCGCTGATCGCGTTCTGCATGCGCCTTATCTCGGCATGGAAATCTGCGCGCGGGCGGGCCAGCGCCCCGTCGGCCAGCAGCGGGGTGAACGAACCCCCCATCGCGGGTACGTCCAGGCCGTAGCTGAAGTTTTTGCCGGATCCGGTGATGACGATCGCTCGCACATCGCGGTCGGCGTCCAGTGCTGCGAACAGCTCCGGCATCTCCGACCAGAACGCCGGCCCCATCGCATTGCCCTTGCCCGGTCCGATCAGCGTCACCTGGGCAACCTGGTCTTTGGTCTCCACCCTGACGGATTCGTATGGTTGGACGGATTCGTATTCTTGCGCCATATCGAGACCGTAGCGTGGCGAACATGGCCTCAGATTTGCGACCCGGACCGGATTCCCCACCGACGGACGAGCTGGACGGCGCCGAAGCCACGCTCGCGGTGCTGCAGCAAGTTCTGCACACCATCGCTCGCGACGACATTTTCCGGCAGACGCCGTGCTCCGAGTTCAACGTGGCGCAGTTGACCGATCATCTGCTGAACTCCATCACTGCCGTCGGCGGCGCGGTGGACGCAGAACTTCCGCCGCGCGACGAGACCGATTCGGTGGAGCGGCAGATTATCGCCGCGGCCCGGCCCGCCCTGGACGCATGGCACCGCCACGGCCTGAATGGCATGGTGATGGTGGGTCCGAACGAGGCACCCGCAGCGGTCATGGTCGGCGTCCTGTCGATCGAATTCCTAGTGCACGCCTGGGATTACGCCGTGGCCACCGGCCGCGACGTCGACGCCCCGGATTCGCTGGCCGAATATGTGTTAGGGCTGGCGCGCGAGATCATCCTGCCGGAGGGCCGCACAAATGTGGGATTCCATCAACCGGTCGACGTGCCCGCAGATGCCAGCGTGCTGGACCAGCTGATCGCGTTTACCGGCCGCAACCCGGCCAGGTAGCCGCCGGGTGTCTACACCCGCTCGAGATAGAAGTAGTAATACCGGCCGTTGTCCCGGACGCCCTTGCCGTTCATGATGCCCATCACGGCGTCGTCGTCGACCTTCTTGAAGTGATCGTGCACCGGCTGGCCGTCATAGACCATGGTGGCGGTGACCTCCCCGCGGAAGTCCTCCAGCCACAGGCTGGCCTCGCCCTTGCCCATCGCCACGTTGGAGAACTTGTTCCCGTCGGCGCCCACACAGACCAACGGCTGCACGTCGCCGGCCGATTTGAACGTCTTGCCGAACCAGCCCGCCTTCTCCAGCTGGCCGTTCATCTTGTGGCCGGTGCGGAACTCGCCGCCCTTCCACTCGCCGATCATCTCGTCGATGGTCGCGGGCTGAAGGGTTGCCCAGAATTCGTCGAGCTCGGCATCGGGAATGTCGCCGCTGCGTTCTTTGAACTCGGTGAAGTTCTTGCGGGCCAGGCTCATTGGCTGCTCCTTTAACGTTCGGTGCGCGTAATCCAGTCGCGGGCAAACCGCAGCAGGGTGTCGTTTTCCTCCGGCGCACCGATGGTGACCCGGACACCGTCGGGCGCGAACGGGCGGACCACGATGCGCGCGTCGGCGGCCTGCGCCACGAAGTCCAATGTGCGAGGGCCCAGCGGCAACCAGACGAAGTTCGCCTGCGTCGGTGGCAGGGTGAACCCGGCATCTCGCAAACCGGTGTCGACCCGGATGCGCTCGCCGACCAGTGCGTCGGTGCGGGCCAGTAGCTCGTCGGCGGCATCCAGCGAGGCGATGGCCGCGGTCTGTGAAACGTTCGTCACGGAGAACGGCACGAAGACCTGGTCCAGCGCTGTGATCAGGTCGGGCTGGCCGATTGCGTAGCCGACGCGTAAGCCCGCCAGTCCATACGCCTTCGAAAAGGTCCGCAGCACAACGACGTTGCTGTGGGTGCGGGCCAGCTCCAAGCTGTCGGGCAGCATGCCGTCGCGGATGTATTCGACGTAGGCCTCGTCGATGGCTATCAGGATGTGCGGCGGCACGGTCTCGACGAAGCGAGCCAGTGCGTCCGGGTGGACGACTGTGGACGTCGGATTGTTGGGGTTGCAGACGAAGATCAACCGGGTGCGGTCGGTGATCGCGGCAAGCATTGCGTGAAGGTCATACGTGTGGTCGGTCAGCGGCACTTTGACGGCGGTCGCGCCGGCGACCTGGACCATCGGCGGATAGAGCTCGAAGCTGTGCCAGCCCATCATCACCTCGTCGCCGGCCGAGGCGGTGATTTGAACCAGTTGCTGGCACAAACTGACCGAACCGCAGCCGACTGCGACGTGCTCGGGAGCGAAATCGGCACCCAGGTGCTTGGCCAGCGCCGCCTTGAGCTGCGCACAGACGCTGTCGGGGTAGCGGTTGACGTCGTCGGTGGCCTTCTCGATGGCCGCGCGGACGCTGGGCAGTGGGCCGAACACCGTCTCGTTGCTGGCCAACTTGATGGAGCCGGGCACCGTCTTGCCGGGTACGTAGACTGGCAGCCCAGCCAGCTCGGGGCGCAGGCGGGCGGTCACTTCGACAGCATATGTCGCAGCTGTGTACGCTATGCCTCCGGCGGTTCCGGGAGACCGGGAAGGGGTCGGGTACCCTCAGAAAGTCCAATGGAGGCGTGCCAGAGCGGCCGAATGGGGCTCACTGCTAATGAGTTGTCCCCCTCAAAGGGGACCGGAGGTTCAAATCCTCTCGCCTCCGCCACGCAAGACAATTGAAGACAGGCGCCCGTAGCTCAACGGATAGAGCATCTGACTACGGATCAGAAGGTTGGGGGTTCGAATCCCTTCGGGCGCGCTTCCTATCAGCGAAAATGGCTCGTTCGCTGTCAAGCGCCGGCAATATTGTCACGGATTGTCACAACTTGCGCCAAACTCCGCGCGCCGTCGGCCAGCGCGTCCGGCTGCGAGTGCACATACGTTCGCATCGTGAAGGCCACGTCGGCGTGGCCGAGCCAGGCCGCGATCACCGCGGCCGGCACGCCCTGCAGGTGCATCGTGGTACCGCAGGTATGCCGAGCGTCGTGCAGCCGGATTCGGGGCACACCGGCCGCAGTGACAGTGTTGGCCCACATCTTGGACAGTGTGTCTGGGTGATAAGGCTGCCCGGCTTCGTTGCACACCACGTAACCGAGGTCGGTGTAGTCGACACCGACTTTCAGTTTTTCGGAGAGCTGCCGCTTTTTCGCCGCTTTCAACTCGACCAACAGCGGGTCTGGGACGGGCAGCACTCGGTGGGAGTCTTCCGATTTGGCATCATCCTGCTCAACGGCCCTGCCATCGACGCTGATTCGAGTCGGGCCGACGGTGAGTGTCTTGGCCTCGAAATCGATGTTGCTCCAGCGCAGCCCGCCGATCTCGCCCCGACGCAGGCCGGATAGCGCCAGATGCCAGGCGTGGCGATTGCGGTCCTCTCGGATCGCGCGTAGCAGGCGCTCCACCTGCATAGGTGTGTAGGTGGCGAACTTCTTCGGCTTGCCGGCCACCCGGTCGACGTGTGCCACGACGTTGCGGACCAACGTGCCGTCCTGTACGAGCTGGCCGAGCACCTGGGACAGCGTGCCGAGCAAGTAGTTGCAGGAACGAGCGCTCCACGGCCGCCGCTTTGTGCCGTCAGCACGGACAACCTGTCCGTCGCGCAGCCGCCTTACAAGCTCATCGACGTGGCGGCGGGTGAGCTTCTGCACCGGCAGATGACCCAGGTCGGCGCGTACAGGTGCGAGGACCCCGTCATACCCAGACTTGGTCTTGGGCTTGATGCCATGTCGTGACATCAGCCAGTTCGCGCACGCTTCCTCCACCGTGAGAACGGAGGGATGCACATAGGTGCCTTTGGCGACCTCGCCGCGGATTTCATCGAGCGCCTCGCGCGCCTCCCTTTCAGTCGCATAGCGTTTGCGTAACTGCTTGCGTTTTCCGTCGACAATGCCGACGTCGACAGTGAGTTGGTAGCGGACGACGGGCCGTCCGCCGGTGCGGCGGGTCAGTTCGATGCGTTTGATCTGCGGAGGCAGTTGGCGGCGCTCAACCATCGGTCATAACCGCACAGTTAGGACAAAGCCACGTTGATGGTCACGACGCGACCTCCGTGTGGGCGGCGATGAATCGATTAATCTCAACGAGAGTGACTCGCCGTTTGCCACATATCAGTACCCACGACAGCTGTCCGGAGTCGAACAATCGATAAATCGACGACCGACTGATACGCAGCGCCGCGGCCGCTTCCGGGACTGTCAGGAGCAGACCGGCTCGGGCTAGTGGGGTCTCGACCGTCGAACTGACACCCCATCCCTCCCAATTCGTGCCACTTCCGCTCGTCATCATTTCTCCTGAGCTCGCCGTGACTGCTTAGATTGATCATCGGATACGGTGGTCCCTTGCGCATCGGTCGCGCGAAAGATTTTCCGCCCAATATCGATCTGTCAGGCGGAGACTGTCGTTTACGGTCTGGCGCGGGTCGCGCGTCGCGGCACCGAATTGCGTGAAAGTGCGCCTGCGGAAACACCCTCGCCTGCTCACAGACTCAGTGAGGGTGAGGGGAAGTAGGAGGAAGTCGTAGTGCATTGCCTCGATAGCGGAGTATCGATCCACATGCTCAGCAACAGACTTCTAAGGTGTTGGCCCGCGTCCGGCGCGACGAGGAGATAACCGTTATTGAGCGCGGCGAGGCAATCGCCCGATCAGCCAAAAACGTCGGAAATCCTTGCGGCCAACCGTCTTTCAAGACTTAGGCGGCATTAGCCGATGGGCTAGTCGTCTTGCCAAGAGCCCACGGTTTTCATGCATAACAGAGGTTATCCACGAGAAAGTACGCCGGCGTGTCGAGGCAACTTTGCGCGGCGCGGTAGATTGATTCAAGTGGTGCAAGTGGAGAATGTTCTCGGCTCGCACCTTTCATCCAGTAGGTGTGCCTGGATTTCCTTGGTGAGCCCGAGCCTCGAGCGGGTTATGCTGTGCCGCACGTCAACCGAGGACGAGGAGAGGGCCTCCCTCAAAATGCTGCACGGCCAGAAGGGCCATTTTTAACGACTTGTCAGCAATGTGATCCGTCTGGGACGTCTAGCCGGTGCCGATGACTCCGCACGCCACCCGTTTTTCCATGTCGCTGCTGTTCTCAGCGCCGTGGACCATCAGCTCGGTCTTGTTACCTGCCAACAGGTCGTCCCTGGTGAACGCGTCGGTGGTGGTCACCAGCAGCGCGGCGCCGTCCTGTCGCACCTGCAGCGAAGTCAGGTCGCCGCTGGCGGGTTCCCCGGTGTGCCCGGGCGCCTGGTAATGCCCGCCGGCAGAGAGAAAGTCGCCGGGCGGGCCGCCGGTCGGGGCGACCGAGTTGGCCTCACATTTGCCGATCGAGTGGACGTGCATCATATGGAAACCCGGCGCCAGGATGCCGTTGGCGACGGTTTTCACGGTGACGGTGGAAAGCCGTTGGCGAACTCGAAGGTGGCGGTCGCAACGACCCGGCCGTCAGCGGTTTTCAGTTGCGCCGTGAGCGTTTCGCTAGCGGGCGCGGTGCTCGGGTGCTGGTTGGAACTGCACGCGCTCAGGGCAACGACGGCCACGGACAGCAAGGTGGCGGCAACGGTGGCGGGCTTGAGCATAGACGAACTGTAGCCCTTAACGGCCACGATCACCTGCTGGTGGCCGGACGGCCAATGCCGGAGCTACTGGCGATTCAGCAGCCGCGTCGACGGCGCCCCCGGAGACGTGCTCGAGGTCGCCGCAGAGCATCAGTACGAAGGCGTAGTCGGTAACGACTCGATTCGCCCTACCGGTCTGGTCGCAGCGGCGCATGGATTAAAACCCTATCTGTTGGGCGACCCAAGGCGTCGTTGTGGCAACGTCATTGTCGCACAATATGTTTCGGCATACTCGCCGCGCACAACAACTGTCGTGCATCGCCGGCTCTGTGCGACCCAGTTGGCAGTAAAGCTCCGCGAAGCGTTCCTCGGCGCCGGCGAATTGGCCCGCCAGGTTTGCTGCCCGCGTGGCCGTCGTGACGAACCTTCGCATGAGGCAGACATGGCCGAGCGGTGTCATCGAACGCTGCATACTAGGCCGGGGTGAACTGGCTCAGGTCGTAGATGCCGAGGCTTTTTTCGATATCGGCGACTTTATCGACCACCCCTTGGAAGCCGGCCTGGCCGAACCGACGCTGCTCCTCGTCTTCAAAGGTCTCAGCCAGGTCGCGAAACTCCCTAGCGGGCACCACGTCGCGCAACGCGGGGAAAACGACGGTGTCTTCGCGTGCCTCATGCGGCTCATACATCCGGATGAACGCCGACATGTCTTGCACCAGGGCGTCTCGCGCACGCTGATCGAGCGCAGCCGCTCCACTGGTGGCGGCGAGCACCCGGTCCGTGAGCACGCGGCCGCGCTGGTGCTGGGTGCGCAATATGGTGGTGATGTCGATGAGTTTGCCTGCCTGTTCGAGCTTGGGGAAGACGTACTGTTCTTCCAGGTGTTCGTGGTAGTCCTCGATGAAGCTTCGAATAATCCCCGCGCCCGCGTTGAGCGCTTGAGCGGGGCCCTGATCGCCGGCCTGCAGGCGGCGGATCCCTTCTCGATAGATCAACAAGACGCGCTTGAGCACTCCGTGCTCGCGCATCAAGTCTTCGGGTGGAGTGACCGGCACCTCCTCTGCCGAGGGTGCGCCAGCCTGGCCCGGGCTGGGCTTGGGCCGCGAGCTGCCGCATGCCGATAGGGCGATCACACCGGCTGCGGATATCGAGATCCCGAGAAGGTGACGCCGGCCCACAGCAAGTGGCATCTGTTCTGTCACGGTCACACCTTTCTTCGCTGTGCCCATCATTGGATCGGGGGAGCGCCAGCAGAATTGGCCCACGCAAGCCTATCGTGGCGGCCATGTGCCAGGATCTGCCACGGTGCCATGTCACTCGGCAACCCGGCGCAACTCATCCGCTGAGATGTCTACGAACTCGCCAGCGCCGACATCTACCTCGGTTGCCTACCGGTTAGCGGTTTAGAATAGTTACGCTCCAACAACGCGTCCGCCGACTGCAGGGCGACCTCCACGTCGCCGCAATCGCATAACCGACACCCCAACCTGCACAACCCAATACCAGCCTGCCATGAACTGCTCATATAGCGGGATTCTCCGCTTTCGTTAGAGATAAGCGGTCTGCGGCGGTGTGGCGCGCGCTCAATGTGCAGGCCGCACTGGCGGGCGGGGATCTGGTCGCGGTCCGCCGCGCGGCCGACAAGGCAGTCACGATGGCGACCGGCTGGTTCCTGATGTGGGTGCTGACCACGCGGGCCCGCGTCGCGATCGCGCAAGGGGAACCAGAATAAGGCGAACGTGACGCCCACGACGCGCTAGCGCGTGCCGCCGAGTTTGAGGCCTACCTTGCCTTTTCGGACACCCTGGATTGGAGTGCCGGTCTGCCGACGATGCCGGTAGTCACCGCGAAGCAGCGCGGCTGTTCGGCGCGGCACACGGCATTCGGCAGCGTATGGGCGTGGTCCGGTTCAAGGTTTGGGACGCGGGGTACGAGGCCTCGGCGGCGGCGCTTCGTGACGCCATGGGCCACACCGACTTTGATTCCGCATGGTCGGAGGGCGCGGCGTTGTCGGTCGAGAAGCGATCGCCTACGCGCAGCGCGGCCGCGGCGAACGAAAGCGACCCGCCAGCGGCTGGGCATCGCTCACCCCACCGAGCGCGACGTCGTCCGACTCGTCAGCGAGGGGCTCGGCAATAAGGACATCGCCACACGGCTTTTCGTCTCACCGCGCACCGTGCAAACCCACCTCACCGACGTGTACACCAAACTCGGCCTCACCTCCCGCGTCGGCCTTGCCGATCCTCACGCCCCAACGCCACACACCGATTCTCCAGGCACACCCGCCCCAACCCCGCCCAGACGCGCCGAAACCGGTCGCTAAATCAGCGGCGCCCTAGAGGCGGTGGCCTCCGGATGCACTACGCGTCGCGGGCCGCACCCACCACCGGCGGCCCGAGTATTGCCCCGGACCACGCCCGGTTCGGATTAGCAGAAAAGGGGCCGTCGTGGCTCTTATCGGGGGCCGATAATGCGTTGGCTCGGTCAGCGGTGCAGGACGCAGTCCCCACACACGGGTGAGGTTGCGTTGTTGAGCCGGTAAATCAGGCAACAGCTGGTCCGTCGTAAGGAGGGGCCGGATTGCAGGCCTCCTTCGATGCGTGGGTCGGCAAGAATCACGTCGGCCACCTCGCGGGCGCGAGGGCCGGAATCGGGTCGGCTGCGGGTGATCATCTGCGCGGCGCTGTTGGTCGCTGAGGCGATGTTTCCCCAGACCGTTCGCGATGGCACGCCATACCCCGTAGCAGTTGCGGTAGTGATGGATTCGATGACATCCGGGATGGGATCGACGGGGTGGTGTTCGCGCAGAGCTATCGAAAGCGGGAATGGTCCGCCGAGCTGGTCTTGCCACCAAAATTCGTTCGGGACAATCGCTGCGCGTGTGACCTCGAGTACTGCCGTGGCAATCGTGGGTGCGATAAGACGCGCAACGAGGCCCAGCTGAGTAACAGATGCGGCGACCCGAAGCTCAACGCTGTCCGGGGATCGCCCACGCGCGAGGGCCGCTCGCACCGCAGTGACGCGCTCGTCCAGTACACGGGGATCATCCGCGAGGTCGTGCACCGACCGCCAGGGCGCAGCGGGGACATCACCGCAACGATGGACGTCGGCGGCGAAGAAGGGACCGAGCGCCGCAAGCTCGCCGGGTATATCTCGGCGAGCTTGCGGGTCCGGAGAGGTGTCTATTCGGCTGCCGCCATGCGCGCCGGGGGCGCCTCAGGTGCGGGCGTGGACGGTCCGCCGACGAAGCGCTCGAGCAGCGCCCCGAAGACAAGCGCGATGGTGGTCCAGATGAGCAGCTGGTTGAGGATGGAGTACCAGCGGAATTTCCAGAGCACGTCGGGGTCGAAGCCGGGGTAAACGATCTGGCCCGGAGCAACGGTCTGTCCGTCGATCACCAGCGGCGTGGACAGGATGTTGGTGATCGGTTGCGGGGTTTCGGTTGCGGCGCGGGCGAAGCCGAACTGGTGGGCAGCGTTCACGTTGGCCGACAGGTCACCCAGCGAGGGCAGCAGCCCGATCAGCAGTCCGAACGCGACGAGGAACCCGGCCGCGGTCAGCGCCGTCGCTGCTGCGGTGCTGAAGCGTCGCAGCAGTATCCGGTACAGATAGACGGCAAGGCCCAGCAAAACCAGAGAGCCGGCCAACATCGTCAGGTACAGCTGCCCGCGCGCGGCAATGGTGAACGTGTGCCCGATCGCCGGTGGATTCGCGGGGTACTTCGCGAAGGGCAGCATGTACACGCCGAAGAAGCCGAAAGCGGCGATCATCCACGCCAGATTCCGAGGCCGGACGTGCACGCGCCCATGCAGCACGATGTAGGCAACCGCGACCAACGCGCCCATCGCGGCCGACAACGCAATCATGCCCGTCGCGGCGCCAATCGATGACTGGATCGTCCGCGAGAAAATCTCCGGCCGGTCCGGTGCTACAGGGAGCCCTGCGGCCTGGTTGAGCTTGGCGAGAATGTGGTGACGACCCGATTCGTAATCGATCGATTTGTTGATCACCGGCTCTGCGAAGATCCGGGCAAAAATGAATCCGAGGACGCCGGCGATTACTCCGGCCAGTGCGCCTCGAAGAACAATACGGATTTCCATTTTGTGGGTCCCTACTGCCGATCAGTGGCAGGGGAATCCGAGGAAGTGCCGTGCATCGTGCATCCACTCGTGCAGCACTTGCGTCTTGCCGAATACCGAGGTCATGCCCTCGTCGACGCCAACAAAGTAGTACGCGGCCAGGGCAAGAAAGACGGTGATACCGAGGATGAAGATAACCCGGCCCTTTGAGATCGCCTCCGGTGAAACCTGAACTTTCGACCCGCCGGAGATGGGCAATGAAGCAGTGGACATGATGCCTCCTTCAGGGATAATTGCGTCCCTGAGAGTGGATGGATGGCGTGACGGCGAAGTATCTGACTTACCCCCACGAAAAATCGTCGGAGATCACAGTGGCGCAACCGTCCCGGAATCTCACCGGCTTCCTTGCACCGTCACACGCCTATGCAGCGTACTGACGAAATCTCACCAGCGTCAACGTGGCGGCAAGCATCACGAAAAGTGCCCGCGAAACGCCCTCGATGCATCACGTAAGGATGCCCGCGAAACGGTGATCCTCGTCAGGCATGGGAAGTGGGCTGTCGATGTCGTCTCGTGCCGAGATCACCGCGAAGTTCGCCAAGGCGTATGTGAAGGCCTCGAAGACGGATAGGGGGCAGATTCTGGATCGGGTGGTGGAGGTCACCGGCTGGTCGCGTGACAATGCTCGGCGCCGGTTGACGGCCGCGGCCCGGCCACCGGGGGCGGGCCGGCAGGTCGCCAAACGGCCTCGCCGGCAGCGCAAGCCGAAGTATTCCTACGACGCGTTGAAGGTGCTGCAGAAGGTCTGGGCGGCCTCGGGTGGGCAGTGTGGGCGGTATCTGGCCGCTTCAATGGCCGTTCAGCTGGCTGGGCTGGAACGCCACGGTGAGCTGGTGTGCGGCCAGGACCGCTACAGCCCCGAGGTGCGTGCCGAGCTGTTGGCGATGAGCAGCGCGACGATCGACCGCTACCTGCGTCCGGCCAAGGCCCGCGATCAGATCAAGGGGAAATCGACCACCAAGGCGTCCCCGTTGCTGCGGTCCTCGGTCAAGATCCGTAAGGCAACCGACGAGGTTGAGACATCTCCGGGGTTTTTCGAGGGTGACACCGTCGCGCACTGCGGGCCAACCCTCAAAGGTGAGTTCGTCCGCACCCTGAATCTCACCGATGTGCGTATCGGCTGGGTCTGGACCCGCACCGTACGCAACAACGCCCACACCCACATCCTCGGCGCACTGAAGACGGCAGTGCACGAAATACCTTATGAGGTAACCGGTTTGGACTTCGACAGCGGCACCGAGTTCCTCAACAAGGCCGTCATCAAGTGGGCCGGGGAGATGGAGATCTTCTTCACCAGATCACGGCCGTACAAGAAGAACGATCAAGCCACGATCGAGTCCAAGAACAACCATCTCGTGCGCAAGTACGGGTTCTACTACCGCTACGACACCGATGAGGAACGCGCGGTGCTCAACCGACTCTGGAAGCTGGTCAACGACCGGCTCAACTACCTGACCCCCACCATCAAACCCATCGGCTACGGCTCCAGCCGCGACGGTCAGCGCCGCCGCCTCTACGACGAGCCCATGACCCCACTGGACCGGTTGCTGGCAGCCGAGGTCCTTTCGCCAGCCCAAGAATCAGAGCTGCTCGCCTACCGAGACAGCCTGAATCCGGCCGCGATCGCACGGCAGATCGCCGATCTGCAAGCCGTCCTGCTCAGACTCGCCAAGGACAAGAGCGAACAGCTCTACCTCGCCGCCATACCCACTGCCCTACCCGAGGTCAGATCCGGCATCCGCATCCAGAACAAGACCGCCAGCTGACCCCGATTTCGCGGGCATTCCTTACGTGATGCATGGATCAGGTTTCGCGGGCATCTTGACTTGATGCATCACGCGTGGCCTGAACCGGGCAGTCTGCCCGCGGCCAGTCTCGGACGCTCAGCCATGTCACGAAAGACTATGGCTGCTTGTGAAGCCCAGCAGTCGATCCGCCCGCTACGAGCACGTCGAATCTCGTGCAACCCGGCCGGAGTCGACCAGCCCTCAACAGCCATATACCGAATTCAACCAGCTGGGCATGCTCAGCACCCACAGCCACCGGTCGCCGACACACCACTTGACTTCGCTATCCCCGGCCGATGAGGCCAAACTTCCTGAGGCAACCAGGGTCAATTGACTTGACGAAACCCACGTTCGGGTGTGGATGGTTGCTGGCTGCCGTAGCGGCGGTGGAATTTCTCCACTTGTCCGGTGCTGTCGACGATGCGGCGGCCGCCGGTCCAGAACGGGTGCGAATCAGAGCTGACTTCAACGACGATAAGAGGGTAGGTGTGCACCCCTTGCGGTGTCTGCCACTCGATGGTGGGTGAACTGGTGATAGTCGATCGGGTCAGGAACATCGCACCGGTGGTGGCGTCTTGGAAGACGACGGGGTGGTAGTCGGGGTGGATGCCGGGTTTCATCAGCGGTCTCCGTCCTGGGCGTGTTGAGGAGGCGTGTCCTCGGCGGCTTCTGCCCGGCCCGCACAAGGGTCTTCGTGCCAGTCACCGAACGGGTCGTCGTAGTGGATCCAGTTCTGCGGGAAGCGAAGCTCGTCGCCGCTGAGCAGCGCGTCATCGAGGGCGTCGAGGATGTCGGCGGGGTGCGCGCTGTACACCAGGATGGTCATCGCGGTGTGGCGATCGCCGTACTGGTCGTCCCATGTCAGCTCGGCGAAGGCGCGTCGCTCTGGATCGATGTCGGCAAGCTCGGATGCCGTTAGGGCGGCCAGCCATTTGCCGGCCGAACTGACCCGCAATCCGCCCCCGGCCGATTCCAGCCACATCGCCTGCTCGGGTTGGCTGGCCAGCCAGAGTCTGCCCCGGGTTCGGATCACGCCCTCCAGCAGCACGTCCAGACACGCGTGCAGACGCAGGGGATGGAAGGGGCGTCGGGCATTGAACTCGACTAGTTTGACTGGGCCCCGGGAATCCAGGGGTGGCTGTCCGGCCAGCAGTGGACCGTGCGGATCGTCGCTTCGGCCTCGCCGCGCGTCGCGGAATAGATTGTCCAGAGCGTGCTCGATGCCGTCGGCGCCCACGTGGATGCGCGCGCGCGGTGACAGGCGGCGCAGCACGGCTCCCACGATCGGGTTGGGGCGGTTGAGCACGGCCACGTCGGCGAATTCGGCCTGTCCGACCACCACCTGGGCCTGGGTGCGTCCGTCGTCGAGTTGGGCGTCACCGAGCGCCTGGCTCAGCCACACCGATGCATCGACACAGGTCACCACTGCGGCGATTGATACATCGAGGGCCGCGGGTCCGTCCACGTACCCTGGCGCCACGTGGATTCGGACATGGTTGATGGCCACACAGATCGGTTCGGGTTCCAGCCATGGAGCCAGGTGCACCACGACGCGGTTGATGTCGTCGCGGCGGTGCAGCTGACGCAACAGCACCAGCAGGTCGTT
The DNA here is from genome assembly GCA_963784665.1 of uncultured Actinomycetota bacterium. GTDB lineage: Bacteria > Actinomycetota > Actinomycetes > Mycobacteriales > Mycobacteriaceae > Mycobacterium. The sequence goes on along the minus strand of CAWASA010000002.1, from coordinate 40,135 downwards.
GCGGATGGTGCACGGCACGCAGCCGTGCGCGAGTTCGAGCCCAGCCTCAGCGGTCGTCAACACCCCGTGTTGCAGGGTCACCATCGTCCGGCGCACCACGTGACCGTCGAAACGGTGCTCGACGACCAGCGTCCCTGGGGTGCGTAGCAGGGCCCCCACGACCGGGTCGGTGTCCTTCTGGCCGGCGACCAGGATGACGGGCGTCCGCATCGGTCTCCTTCTTGATAATCGTTTTCATTAGCGCTACCCGTACGGTACCGTCTCTGGCAAGGCTTGTCGAAAATGATTTTCAATAAGGGATGCGCGCCAAGGAGACTGCACAATGTCTGCTCGTTGCCAAGTCACCGGCCGGGTACCGGGTTTCGGTAACGCGGTGTCGCACTCGCATCGCCGAACTCGGCGGCGCTGGTCACCCAACATCCAGCTCAAGACGTACTACCTGCCGTCGGAGGGCCGCCGGATTCGGCTGAGGGTCAGCGCCAAGGGCATCAAGGTCATCGACCGCGACGGCATCGAAGCCGTCGTGGCACGGTTGCGCCGCGACGGGCAGCGGATCTGATGGCACGCAACGAGATTCGCCCCATCGTGAAGCTGCGCTCCACGGCAGGCACCGGCTACACCTACGTGACCCGCAAGAACCGGCGCAACGACCCGGATCGGCTGGTGCTGCGCAAGTACGACCCGGTGATCCGCCGTCACGTCGATTTCCGCGAGGAGCGGTGAGCATGGCCAAGAAATCCAAGATCGTCAAGAACGACCGTCGTCGCGCGATGGTGGCGCGCTATGCCCTACGCCGCGCTGAACTCAAAGAGATCATCCGCTCACCGTCGAGCACGGGTGAGCGGCGGGCTGCGGCGCAACGCGAGTTGGCGCGCCAGCCCCGCGACGCCAGCGCGGTGCGGTTGCGCAATCGCGACGCGGTCGACGGGCGTCCGCGCGGGTATCTGCGCAAATTCGGGGTGTCGAGGCTACGGGTCCGCCAGTTGGCTCATAACGGTCAGCTGCCCGGCGTGCGGAAGGCGAGCTGGTGATGGCCAAGAAACCTCAGCGGGCTCGTCGTACCGCGCATCCGGGCGTCCGCCCCGCCAAGAGGAACCTTCTCGCCAGCCTCGGGGTCAGTGCGGTCGATTACAAGGACACGGCCGCGCTGCGGATGTTCGTCTCCGAACGCGGCAAAATCCGCTCCCGTCACGTCACCGGTCTCACCGTCCAGCAACAACGGCAGGTCAGCACTGCGATCAAGAACGCCCGCGAAATGGCGCTATTGCCCTACCCCGGACAATCTGCCGGCCGCTGAAACATGTTGCGCCCCCAGACACAACAAGAGGGAAGCAAGGATTCAGAATGACACGATTCGGCTCTGATCTCGGCGAGACCGACCAGAGTACGGCCTGTCCGAGTCACAAGGGCGGTTGACGTCCTCCCTCTGAGATGAAGGAAGGTAATTGACAATGATCTCTTTACAAGAGCAGGCCCGCACGCGCATGTTCGCCCGGGTGCTCGGCCCGTTCTATGTCATCATTTCCGGCATCGGTGTGGTGCGTGCTTCTCGCCTGCGAACACTGCCGGGACTGTCGGACTTCGGGGTGTGGCCGTGGGCGACAGGCGCTTTTGTGCTGATGGTTGGCCTTATCATCATCGCGTTTCACCAATACTGGCGAAGTGCTGCTGCGGTCCTCGTGTCTTTGCTGGGTTGGGGATCGGCGTTACAGGGGTTTCTTGTTCTGGCCTTTCCCACGGTCTTCAACCACTTGGTAAGCGGCACGAACCTGTGGCGCGCGTTCTATGTCTGTCTTGCCTTGACTGGGGTGTATCTGACCTACATCGGCTGGAAGCCGGGTCATCGCAGCGGATAGCCGCCTATGTTAGCCGCTGTTGTTCTCGTAACCCGTAGGCACACCCGTAGGCGGAGTCGTATGCATCACGCCAACCGGCAAACAGTGGACTACTGGCCTTTACTGGTGCGTTGACTTCCCCACGTCGCGGTACCGACCGGCCGTTCACCGTCATCGTCTGTGCCGCCTGCGCGGCCGACCATAACCTGTCGGTAATCGACGAACTACGTCCCACCATCCGGCGCTGTCCACACGCCATGCTCGTCTCCGCCGCGTGCCTGCTCGGACCACTCACCTGCGCGTCTCGCCCGACCGGATGCGGCGTCATGGCCGTGGTCCAACCTTGCACCAATGACCGGGTAGCCTGCGGACCACCCCATTGGATCGGCCCCATCACCGACAACAGTGAGGCAGCGGCCCTGCGCGATTGGCTGGAGCTCGGGCAATGGGAAAACACGCCAGTGCCAAGACAACTCGGCCGGCATCAGCTTTGGACTCGCCGCGCCAGTCAAAGCAATTGAGATAACGACAACGCCACTGACCGCCGCCGCCGATCTTCGGGTTTCACGAGTCCGCGGCCAGCGAGGCGCGCCGACGAGCTACCTGAAGCGGGCTCATCAATGAGGGTAGGCGTAGGGGTTGGCCGGGGCATCGATGCGGGCGACCGTGGTGGCCTGCAGTGTCGGAATCGTAACTGAATTCGGTTGCCGGGGCGCGGGTGTGACTTGGCCCTCGACCCGAAGCCAGGTGTTGTCCGCGAGTCCGGCGGCGTGGGCGGCGGCCGGACCACGCAGATGGATGCGGGCCAGCTGGGCGTCGGCGGCGCAACAGATGATGACGATGCGACCAAGGTCCACGCCCTGCGCCTCGTTGAGGACAAAGCCGGTCACGGTGATCGGCCGATTCGTCAACGAGCCGGTGGTGTCCTGGGCCTCGCGCATCAGCAGCTCCGGCAGCGACACCTCAGGAGCGTTGCCCGGCGGTAGCGGCGGAAATGCCCGATTCAGAACATCATTCGACACCGCGGTCACGGACGGGGCAGCCGCTGAGGGCCGCAGCGCCGGCGGCGTCACGAAGATCAAGACCAGGATAGGAACGACGAGCAGCCATACGATGCCGGTCCGGTGGGAGTGTACCTGGCTGTGATCACTGGGCTGATCACTAATGCGGGGTCCGCCGCGGCGGACATCGCCGATGACCGCCACTAGCGCCAACGCGATCAGCACCACCGCCGACGCGGCCAGCCACGGCAGCAGTCCGGGCTTGACGTAGCGGGTGAACGCACCCGACACCGTGACCATGACGATACTGATGCCCACCAGCAGCAGAACGGTGTTCTCGGTTTCGCGGCTCACTTATCCACCGCCGAGGACCAACAGCCCGACCGCACACGCGCTCGCCGTCGCAACCAGCAACGTGCAGGGGGCGAAGCGCGCCGCGAAAGCCCGGCCGAACATACCCGCCTGCATCGCAAACAGTTTCACATCGACGGCCGGGCCCACAACCAGAAACACAAGCCGGGGCAGCAGCGGCACCATCGTCATGCTGGCGGCCACGAACGCGTCGGCCTCCGAACACAATGCCAACACCACCGCCAGGGCGGCCATCACCACCACACCGAGGATCAGGTGTGCCGCCAAATGCTCGAACACCCACCGTGGCACCAGCACATGCAGCGCCGCCGCCGCCGCGGCACCCAACACCAAATACGATGCAGCCTGAAGGAAGTCGTGGCGGGCCGCCTCGGCGAAGACCGCCCACCGTGACTCGGTGTCAGAGCCCGGACGCGATAGCCGACGGGTGACCCACTCCGGGCGTCCCCACCGCGCCCACACCCACCCCATGATCACCGCGGTCAGCAGCGACGCCCCCAGCCGGGCAACAACCATCTCCGGCGCACCGGGAAACGCCACCGCGGTGGCCACCAGCACCACCGGGTTGATCGCCGGCGCGGCCAGCATGAACGTCAAAGCCGCGGCACCCGTCGCCCCTCCTTCGCCAAACAATCGCCGCGCCACCGGCACCGACCCGCACTCACAACCCGGCAACACCGCCCCACCGATCCCCGCGGCCAACACCGCCACCGCGGGACGACGCGGCAGCCAGCGCGCCAACCGCTCCGGTGACACAAACGCCGCGATCAACCCACTGACCACCACCCCCAGCACCAAAAACGGGACCGCCTGCACGAACACCCCACAGAACACGGTGCCCGCCGTCGACAACGCCGCACTGCCCGAGACCGCATTTCGCAACATCGTCGCCGAGAAGGCGCACGCCAACAGAATGCACACCAGCACTTCCATCGACCCGACGCGCAGTCCGCGCCCAGACCTCAGCGTCGCCACCGTCCCAGTATGTCAGCGCACTGCCACCGCACCGGAACCTGCCGCACCGACACCCTTCCCACCTGGAAGCGATCACGTCCCGATGGCTGGCCTCAGACCACGAGGCGATCACCGCGGCGCTGGCCCACACCGCCAACGGAGTGCCCAGCAGCGGATGCTGAGGCTTCCAACCCGGTGCCCAGCTGCTGCCACCCACCGGAAGCCTCGATCAGTGATTCCGCACCGGGCCCGGAGTGGATGAGCGCCGAGGTGATCTCGGGGGCAACGCTACGAAATCCATGACATCTCCCTACGCTGGGAGAGGCTCTGGGTAGGCAAAACACGGGGTGCTGGCCACCGCGATCGCTCGGCCAGCGTCTCCCCGGCGCCCGGCCCAACGTAGGTCGACACCGTCAACTGGGCCGGCGTCAGCCTGTTTGGGAGTGTGGTGGCGGCGGTGACGATTTGGTGTGTCGGCTTGTGGGGTGATGAGCCAGACACCATGCCCGCGGCGGCGCCTGCCGTGACTGAGGCTGCGCCGGTTGTGCAGGACGAGATTGTCGCGCCGGCCGCGGCGCCGGTGATGCCGCCGAACATTGCGCACCATTATCGGCAACTAGCCGCTTGAGTGTTGTGGGCAGTAGGAGCCGATGGCCGCGCCGACGAAATAGCCAGAGTGGAACCCGTCGAGGTTGGTGTTCGTCTGGATTTCTTGTGCGACTTGGGTTGGTGTTTTGCCGCCGTCGATCTCTGAACATACGGCGTGGCCGGCTGCGATCGCCGACGCCGCCGCATCGTAGGCGATGCCCTGCGAGCGTAGCGCAGCCAGAAACTTGTCATCAATGTCATCGGCAGTGGCCAACGGCGCGATCAATACCGCCAGCAGCACGACAGAGGTCATCCTAGACGCTATGGGTATCAAGTTCATCCTCGCCGCGGTCCTCCTGCTCACCGCCGTAGGGCTGGCGGCGCCCGCCCCCGCCGACTCCAACGTGTTCGGCAACCTGTGCATGGGCCGCTGTGAGGCGCCGCCGCCGCCTGAGTCGCCGGCTGTGCTGCAAGATCGCATCGCGGCCGGCATTCAGCGGGGCCAGCATGATCTGCGCGGGGCACATCGTTAGCCGCCTGCCGGGGTGCGGCGCATGATGGCGCCGGGGATCGGCGGACCGTAGCCCTTTTCGTCGGGTTTGTCGCGTTGCGCCTTGCCGCGCGCCGATAATGGCGGCGGCGGCATCATGATCGGTGCCGCCGTCACATTAGTGCTCTCACCCGCAGCGGCCGGGATCGGCATGGTTTGCGCCGCCAACCGCACTGGCGCCGTGACTGCTGACGCCGGTACTGAGAGGCGGCCGCCGATGGTAAGCGCGCCGCCCATTGAGCTGCTGACGGCTGATGCTGTGGCGGGTGCCGTGCTGATGCCGGCGCCGATGCCGCCGGCGCCGGTGGCGCCGAGGCCTGCGCTCATGCCTGAGCCGATGTCGCTGGCCACAGCGCCGACGTTCTGCGCCACCTGGAACGTGGCGAAGTACTGCAGCAGGTTGATCGGCATGCCGGCCCCCAATTCTGAGGTCGTCACCAAAAACGCCGGGTTGCTGCTGATGTCAGACAGGATGCTCGAGAGGGTTGGTGGGTCGGCCGCAGCCGGCGTCATCGCTTGAGCCGGGAGCGCCGCCGTCGCCGCAGTCGAACCCGCCTGGTAATTGAACATCGCTTCGACGTCTTGGACCCACATTTCGGCGTACTGTGTCGCGAGTGTCGCGATCGCCGGCGTGTTCTGGCCGAAGAAATTCGTGGCGATCAGCGCCGCGCTTTGGGTGCGGTTCGCCACGATCAAAGGGGTCGGCACCAGCGACGCGAACACCTCCTCATACGCTGCCACCGCGAGGTCGAGCCGGGCGGCTGTCTGGGTGGCCATGAGGGATGACTGTTGCAGGTAGGCGATGTGGCTGGCGGCGTTGACAGCCATCGCCGCCGCCGATGGCCCCAACCAAGCGCTCTGTAGGTTGCCGATGGTCGCGCTGAAACCGGCGGCGCCGGCCTCAAGCTCGGCGGCCACAGCCCGCCACGCTTGCGCTGAGGCGACCAGTGACGCCGGGCCTGGACCGGCTTCGATGCGCGCCGAGTTGATCTCAGGGGGCAGCGTTGGATACATGTGGTGACCTCAGTCGCCTCTCCACGCGCTCGAGCAGATCCACCACATACGTGATGTTCTGGTGATCGACGTCAGCCCTCGCCGACTGATTGGCCAGGATCTTGTTCTGGCTGCGCTGCAAAGCGGGGAATGCCCACAACTGAATCCAGTTCCCGGACAAGATGGTGACCGCCCATTTCAGCCACAGCGGCTTAGGTAGCGCTGCGACTCGCGCCGGTGCGGATCCGTCGACACCGACCACAATTCCCGATTGCGATATGGGACCGGACATCTTGGTGTCCTTCCTCGTTCGAGTCCGCGTGTGACCGAGCGATCTGCCGATGGCGCTGGCCAGCCGAGGGCTACCGGTCAGGAGGCCTTGGTCCCCGACCGGAGTGGACGTAGGGCCCTTTTTCAGCGGCCAAGCCCGCTTGGCGTGATCGAGAGCTTAATGACAATCGTTTTCGACAAGCGTCGTCTAGGACTGTACCGTGAACCCAGGATAATGACAATCATTTTCAATAAGGGGTCGGGTGTGATGGGTGCTCCGGTGATTCTCGTGGCCGGTCGGGGCGACGCCGACGCAAATCAAAAGTGACCAAATGACAGACGCTCAACGGCTTCGGCGCGTCAGAGCTGGCCCCGCGCGCGTCGGCGGCGGCAAGCTATGACGCGCCCGGGCCACACCCCGCAGGAAAGGAACAGCGGTGGATGATGCCGGTGTGTTTGCTCACCTCCACCGTCGCGGGGACCGGCCCATGAGCGCCGCGTCGGCGATCGAGAAGAAGCGGTGTCCGGTCGAGTCCTCAGCACAGGCACCGTGCGCACCGCACCCGACCTCGCGTAACAGCGAGGGCTGTGCGGTCAGACCGGAAGTCCTACGGCCGCCGTCGGATGCCCCAGGCGGGTCGGGCAGCACTGTCGCACGAATGGGAATGGCAGCTGCGGGCACGGTGCCGGGCGACGCCTCAACGTCTCTTGCCGAACTGGCCCGCGGCGAGGAGCTGGCTGCGCGGGATCTGGCCGCCGGCCGCAGCGACGCCCGCACCATCACTGACCTGCTGGTTGATCAGGTGTCCACCACCCACGGCGCGGTGGGGTTGGACACCGTCTTGGACACGGCGCTGTTCGATCCCGAACTGGCCGTGCCTTGCGGTGCGCAATGCGAACGAACTGACGACCCGATGGCTGGTTGCAGGCGAACTGGGTGAGCTCGTACCGAGCAATCAGCTGTGGCGGTGTTTCGGGGCCGGCCCAGCCGAGTGCCGTGCGCTTTGTGGGCCGGATCTCGACAAGACAGCACAGTCCTGAATTGATGAGATTGATTAGGAGAAATGAACTGTGGAACGCCGTGAATTGTCCGCCAAACTTGTTGAGTCGTTGTCACTGACCGTTCCTCCCGTGGCGGTGGCCTTTCGTGATCAGGCGCCTGACGGTGTTGCGACTGCCGCGCGGCCTGTGCCGTCGGGTTGCTCGTTCTGGCGCGCAGGGGAGAAGAGTGTTTTCTATGCGACGGCGCACCAGCACTTCAACTGTCCGGTCGGCGCGATGGTCATGGGTTTCGAGCTGCCGTCCCATATTCAGAACGAACTGGGCATCGCGGTCGAAACGATGTGTGAGGTGGGCTACTTTGATCCCGCCGAGGTCGCGTCCTTGCCGTCAGTGCGCTCGGGAAGAAAGGGAGCGGTATACGGGCCGTTGGCCGACGTATCGGTCGACCCGGATGTCGTGCTGATGTGGCTCACCCCGGCGCAGGCGATGCTGTTCAGCGAGGCAGCCGGCACCGCGGCCTGGACCGGGGAGCAGCTTCGGGTCAGCGGCCGTCCGGCCTGCACCGCGCTGCCGTTGGCGCTCAACGCGCAGGAGCCCCGGTTATCGCTGGGGTGTGCAGGCATGCGGATCTTCACCCACATTTCCGGTGAGCTTCTGCTTGCGGTCCTTCCGGGTGCCAAAGTCGAGGAGTTCCTGGCTAGCCTGACCGCCCTTGTGGAGGCGAATGTCGCGATGGGCGATTACTACCAGGCCAAGGAGGCCGACTTGGCCTGACCGGTCAGCGCTGCGATCGGGTGGAGCTCAACCGCCCAACCGTATGTCGTCGCCGGGCGACGCCCGCAATGATCTCGTCGTAGGTCGGCTTGTAGCGCGACCGCAGCTGCGACCAGTCGAACCGGCCGGCACATTTCATGAGTGGCGTCGACCTGTTGACTCGGGCCGCCGGATCCCGGATGTAGCCCAGCACGCGGTCAACGGCGACGTCGTAGCGCCGCAGTGCGAACGAGTCAGTCGCAGTCGTCGCCGAGATACTCGTCAACCGGCGACGGAAACCTGGGGCAGACGAGGGCCTCCGCGTTCACCTTGTAGGTGAACATCCCTTCGGCGGTGATCCGCTAGTCGACCGTCGTCACAATGGTGCCGACCAAAAACCGCCGCAACCCCACCCCTCGATTTGGTGTGCGGAGTAAGTTACTACCAGCAGGGCGGCGCGACCTGGTGTTTTCTCCCGACGGTTAGCATGCCAGCTAGGGGTCGCGGTGACCGTCGGATGTGTGCGCTGCGTGTGCCAGGATCCCCGCTTCGCGGGAGAGGCCCTGGGGCCAGGAACGGTCGAGCCCGCTGACCAGATTCCTGTGCAACTCAGCGGTGTGACGAGCCGTGCGAAGCGATAATGAGCCAGATCTGGGAGGCTGCCAACCGGATTCAGCGCAAGGTGACGTGGCGTGCGGACGTCGATGCGGTTCAGTTGAGGCGATACCGGATCAGCCGGGAGCTGTTGGCCACTACCGCGACTGACGATGCGTTGTGCAGGATCGCGGCCAGCACGGGGGAGAGCGCGCCGCCCGCGCCGATGAGCAGCCCGGTGGCGTTGACGGCGATGGACATGCCGTAGTTCTCGCGGATGACCTCGACTGCCCGGGCGCCTAGGTCCCGCACGTCGAGCAGGTGATGGAGATCGTCGTTGGCCAGCGCCACGTCGGCGGTCTCGACGGCGACGTCGGTTCCGGCCAGACCCATCGCGATCCCGATATCGGCGGCCGCCAGCGCGGGGGCGTCGTTGATGCCGTCGCCGACCATGCCGACGATGAAGCCGTCGTCCTGCAGCTCGCGCACCACTTCGAGTTTGTCCTCCGGCATCACCTCGGCGCGCCACTCGTCGATCCCGAGTTCGCCGGCGACGACCTGGGCGATCTCGGGATGGTCGCCGGTGAGCATGACGATCCGGCGAATGCCGTTGGCCCGCAACATCTCCAGCACCTCGGCCGCCTCGGGCCGCACTTCATCGCGCAGGCTGATCAGGCCCACCAGCGTGCCGTCCACCGCGAGCAGCAACGGCGTCTCGGCCTGGCGTCGCAGCTTGTCCACCCATTGCGAGGCCCTCTTGGACACCTTCACTTTCTCGGCGCGCAGCAGTGACGGACTGCCCAGCAGCAGGGTCCGGCCGTCGGCCCGGGTCCGCATGCCCAACCCCACCAGCACCTCGCACTCCTCGTGCGGCGGGATGCTGATACGGCGTTCCTCCGTCGAGCGGATCACCGCTTCGGCCAGCGGATGACGAGAGTGGATTTCCGAGCTGGCGGCATAGGCCAGCACCTGCTCGGGCTCCCAATCGGAGTGCATCGCAACAATATTGGTGACCACCGGACGCCCGACCGTCAGCGTTCCGGTCTTGTCGAACACGATCGCGTCGACCCGGCCGGCCTGTTCGAGGTGGGATCCGCCCTTGATCAGGATGCCGCGGCGCGCACCGTTGCCGATCGCGGCGCTGATCGCGGTCGGCGTGGACAGGCCCACCGCGCAGGGGCACGCGACCAACAGCATCGTCATCGCGCGACGGACGTCCCCGGTGACCAGCAAGGTGATGGCGGAGACGATGAACGAGGTGGGAACGAAGCGGCGGGAGAAGTTTTCGCCCACCGTCTGGATGGGCGCCCGGTCGTGCTGCGCCTCTTCGACTCGGGTGATGATGCGCCCGATCGCGGTTTCGTTGCCGACGGCGCGGGCGCGCACCACCAGGCGTCCGCGCACCACGACCGACCCGGCGTGCACGTGTGCCCCGACCATGATGCTGACGGGCAGGTTTTCGCCGGTGATCGCCGACTGGTTGACAATCGCTTCGCCATCGACCACCTCGCCGTCCACCGGTATCGCGACGTGGTCGTGGACCACCACCTCGTCGCCGATCTGCACGGTGTCGATCGGCACCTGGATCTCGGTCCCCGCCTCGGGGCCGTCGGTCAGGCGAATCCATGCCGTGTCTTGGTTGCCGCGCAGTAGCGCCGAAATGGCCCGCCGGGTCCGGCGCAGGGTCAGTTCCTGCAGGTACTCGCCTATGTTGAGCAGCCACAGCACGGTCAGTGCGACCACGTTCTCGCGCAGGACCAGGCTCGCCACGGTCGCGGCCGAGACCAGCGCATCGGTGCCGGCCCGACCGGAGCGCAGGGAGCGCAGCGCGCCGCGCAGGAACGGGTAGCCGGTGAACACGGTGACACCGGTGGCGACCAGCCGGCCGCTCGGGCCGAGCAGCGGCGGTCGTGCGAACACGTAACGGCGCACGCCGAGTAAGGCCAGCGCCGCTCCGCCGATGACCATGCGAAGTACGTCGGTGTTGCGGATCTCCGACGAATGCGGCGCGCGTGCCGGGATCAGTTCGGCGGCCACGTGCGCGGCGCCGCTGATCGCCGCCAGTAGCGACGAGCGGTCGCAGCGTCTGGGCAAGTACCACACCACGACGGACCCGGTGCGCGGGTAGGCGTGCACGACGCGCACGCCGTTCTGCTTGGCAACGGCCTCTTCGACCGCCACCGCGCGCCTGGAATCGGAGCGGACCCACTCGACCTGGACCCGCATACGCCCCGCGGCATCCGAAACCACCACTAGGGCAGGGTCTTTGGCTGTGGCCATCTCCGAGACCTCGTCGGCGATTAGGGCGAGGGTCATATCAGGTGATCAGTGCTCGTGCTGGTGGGCGTCGCTGATGGACGGGGTGGGCGCTTCTTCGCCGATGCGTTCGCGGGCTTCGGCCATGACATCGGCAAGCTTGAGCCGGGCCGACTCCGCGGCTTCCTCGGCCTTGCGGGTTCCGCGCAACCCCAGCTCGGCGGCCGACACCGCAGTCTCGTGTAGTGGCGCCTTGGCCGCGGCCTTGCGCAACACCTCGTAGGCGGTCACCCCGGCCAGGCCGGTGATGACCGTCGTTGCCGCTTTTGCCAATAGCCCGTGGACCGCCATTGCCTGAACCTTCCTTCTGGTTTGTCGGCACGACTTTAGCGAGTTCTCCAGGAAGTTAACATAGTGATATTGCGATATCAATATGAATTGCTGCTGCGCCGCCGTCGTAGCGCCGACGGGTTCGGTGATGCGAGTGCGACACCGTGTTACCGAAACCCGGTGCCCGGCCGGTGACTTGGCAACGAGCAGACACTGCAGCCTCCTTGACCCGTATGTACTTAATTGAAAACCGTTTTCGACAAGCGTCATCGGAGACGGTACCGTACGGCTAGCTCTAATGAAAATGATTACCAACAAGGAGGCTGATGCGGACGCCCATCATCCTGGTCGCCGGCCAGAAGGACACCGACCCGGTCGTGGGGGCACTGCTGCGCACCCCCGGGACGCTGGTCGTGGAGCACCGTTTCGACGGTCACGTGGTGCGCCGGACGATGGTGACGCTGCAACATGGGGTGTTGACGACCACGGAGGCTGGGCTCGAACTCGCGCACGGGTGCGTATCGTGCACCATCCGCAACGACCTGCTGGTGCTGTTGCGTCAGCTGCACCGCCGCGACGACGTCGACGTGACGCTGCTGCGCCGGTCCGGCCGCGCCAACCACCCCGCACTGGTTGAGCAGATCCTGGCCGACGTCTTCGCCCTGCCCGGCGTTACCGATACGAACGAGGGTATGGCCGCGCGTGTCTGAGCCGAATCCCTCGGGCGCAACGGAGTTTCATAGATGTGCCGGGGTCGTGGAACCCAAATACGTCGCAATGCCCTGGGTGACCGCTGATGCGTACCGCGACCGCCCCTCGGCGCTGGCCAGAACCGCGGCCTCGGCGGTGTTCTTCATATTGCCGAGTTCGATCAGGACGGACGGATAGCGGGCCAGGTTCAGACCGGCCAGGTCGGCGCGCCCATACAGCCCGTTGGTGCCCCGGTACGTGGACGGCTGCAGTCCCGCGCTAACCAACTGATCGCGCATGACCTGGGCGAAGCGGACCGCAGGTCCAGCCTGGGCCTCGTTGAGCGGCGGGCTGGAATAGTTGACGTGAAAGCCCTGCCCCTCCGGCGGTCCGCCGTCGGCGTGGATGCTCACGATCGCATCGGGCTGCAGGGCGTTGGCCATCGCGGCGCGCTGATCCACACACGGACCCAACGCGTTGTCGTTACCCCGTGACATCGCGGTACGCACACCCAGCGCCGTCAACGCCGCGCGAATGCGCAGCACCACATCCCAGTTGAAGCTGTGCTCGGGGTAACCGGCGTCGGTGGAGGTACCGGTGGTTTGGCACTCCTTGGTGCCCCCGCGGGCATTGGTCACCCGCTCATTGATCGAGGCGTCGTTGGCGCCGTTGTGGCCCGGATCCAGGAACACGATCCGGCCCGCGATCGCCGACGCCGCACCGGCCGTCGGCGCGCCCACCAGCGGCACCGTCGGCAGGCTCAACAACACGGGCGCGCTGGCCGCGTACTTGAGCACATCGCGGCGCGACACCGCGCCCTGGCATCGCGATCGGATCGATGAACCGCTGTCCTGCATAGCCCCACCGTAGGCAGTCAACCTTCGAACCCGGATCGACGGGCGCGAGCGTTGCTGAACTGTGTCTTCAAGACAAGACCCGATGACGGAACGGGTTACCGCGCTGTCGCGTGCTAGCATGCCGCCAAGATAATGAAAACCGTTTTCAATAATTGACGGTGGATTGGTCTGATGAAAGGTCGACCTGGCCGGCGCAGGGCGGCGATATGGGCAGCGGTGGGCACGGCCGCGGTAGTGCTGGGCGCGGTTGCGTGTAGCAGCAGCAACGCACCGCAATCCGGGCCCAGTGGCACAAGCAGCACGGGGGCCGGCCGCAAAGTCGCGGTTGTCGCGACGATCAACGCGTGGGGTAGCATCGCCTCACAGCTCGGCGGTGACCGGGTGCAGGAGACCAGCATCATCACCAACCCCGATACCGATCCGCACAGCTATGAGCCATCGGCCGCTGATGCCCGCATGTTTGCCGACGCGAAGATCGTGGTCGAAAATGGCATCGGCTACGACGCCTGGGCGGACAAAATGCTTGCGTCCAACCCGAATCTCCAGCGCACGGTGGTCAATGTCGGCGCCACCGTCGGGGTTGCCGAAGGCGGCAACCCACACCAGTGGTATTCGCCCGACTCGGTCGCCAAGGTGGCCGACGCGATCACCGCCGCCTACAAGAAAGCGGACCCCAATGACTCGGGATATTTCGATCAGCAGAACCAGCAGTTCCTCAACCAGGGCCTGTCCAACTACCACAGCTTGATCGCCAGTATCAAAGCCACGTACGCCGGGACGCCAGTCGGTGCCAGTGAATCGATCTTCTCCCCGCTCTCGGATGCGTTGGGGCTGAACCTGATCACGCCGCCGCAATTCCTCAAGGCGATCAGTGAGGGCACCGATCCCTCGCCGGCGGACAAGGCGACCATCGACCAGCAGATCGCCACGAAGGCGGTCAAGGTGTACGTGTTCAACAGCCAAAACAGCAACCCAGATGTGCGGGCCCAGGTCGACGCGGCCAAGAAACAGGGCATTCCGGTCACTACCGTGACCGAGACACTGTCGCCGGCCAACGTGTCGTTTCAAGATTGGCAATCCACCCAGTTGTCTGGCCTGGCCGACGCTCTGCACACCGCGACAGGAAAGTAGGTGACCAGCACGGTCCCCTGCCACGCCAGCCAGCAGGCCGCCCCAGCGCCGGTTGCCGACGGGGTCGCGGTCCGGATGCGCGGCGCCTCGGCCGTGGTGGGCGGGACGACCGTGTTGTCGGATGTGTCCCTCGACGTCGCCGCCGGGGAGTTCGTCGCGGTGCTTGGACCTAACGGCTGCGGAAAGTCGACGCTGCTCAAAGTGCTGCTCGGGCTGACACCGTCGCACGGCATGGTTGAGGTGCTGGGCGCGCGCCCCGGCCGGCGCAACAACCGGATCGGGTATCTGCCGCAACGGCGCGCGTTCGACGCCAGCGTGCGCATCCGCGGCATCGACGTGGTGGCCCTGGGATTGGACGGTGCCCGCTGGGGAACGCCCGTTCCGTGGCTGACCCGGCTGCTGGCCCCGCGACGGTTCGCGGAACGGCGACGCCGGCTCGAGCACGTGATCAAGGTGGTCGGCGCCGCCGACTATGCCCGGCGCCCGATCGGGCGCTGCTCCGGTGGTGAACAGCAGCGGCTGCTGATCGCGCAGGCCCTGATTCGCCGGCCGGAACTGCTGTTGCTCGACGAGCCGCTCGACAGCCTTGACGTACCCAGCCAGGCCGGGATCAGCGCCCTGGTGCGCGACATCTGCCGCCGGGAGCGCGTCGCGGTGGTCATGGTGGCCCACGACGTGAACCCGATCCTGCCCTACCTGGATCGCGTCATTTACATCGCCCGCGGCTCGGCCGTGATCGGAACGCCCGAGCAGGTGATCACCGCCGATCAGCTCATCGCGCTCTACGGCATCCCGATCGAAGTGCTCCATGACCGGGCCGGGCACCTGTTCGTCGTCGGCCAACCCGATGTTCCCGCCATGCACGTCGACGGAGCGCGTGGATGAATCCGCAGCTGACCTGGAATCTGATCACCGATGTGCAGCAGATGTGGGCCTACCCGTTCATGGTCACCGCGCTACGCGCCGGCACCGTCGTCGCCGTTCTCGCCGGTGTTGTCGGCTGGGTGATGGTGCTGCGCAAGGAAAGCTTCGCCGGGCACACCCTGGCCGTGGTCGGCTTCCCCGGCGCCGCCGCCGCGGCCTGGCTCGGCGTGGCCACCGGCTACGGCTACTTCGCGGCCTGCATCGGCGCCGCGGCGGCGATCGCGCTGCTGCCCGCGCCGACCCGGGCGGGTGGGCTGGGCGGCTTCAGTGAGGAGTCCGCCGGGATCGGCACGATTCAAGCCCTCGCACTGGCGACCGGGTTCCTGTTCGTCAGCCTGTATCACGGATTCCTGTCCGGGTTGACCAGCCTGCTGTTCGGCACCATCGCCGGGGTCAGCTCCCAGCAGCTTCACGTGCTGCTCATCGCCGCACTGGTGTGCCTGATCGTGCTGGCCGCGATCGGGCGGCCACTGCTGTGGGCCTCGATCGATCCCGATGCCGCCGCCGTCAACGGCGTCCCGATCCGACTCGTCGCCGGGGTATTCCTGGTGGTGCTCGGCGTCGCCGCGGCCGGTGCCAGCCAGATCACCGGCAGCCTCTTGGTGTTCGCGCTGCTGGTGGCCCCGCCCGCGGCCGCCTTCCACTTCACCGCCCGTCCCGCGATGGGCATTGCGATCTCGGTCCTCATCGCGGTCGCCGTGACCTGGGTCGGTATCGGCTGCGCGTTCTATTCGCCGTATCCGATCGGGTTCTGGGTGAGCAGTTTCGCGTTCGGCGTTTATCTGCTGGCCGCCGGCTACCGAGCGAGCGTCGAGCGGACCCTCCGACGGATCGACCGACGGCACTCCCCGGCTCGCCCTGCGGTGGCGGCATGACGATCATCGACGAGCGCGCCAGCGCTGCAGGGCCGCTGACCGGTTTCGCGAACATGCTGGGCCACCCCTTCATCACCCACGCGCTGGTGGCCGGGAGCGCGGTGGCGCTGGTGTGCGGTCTGGTCGGCTACTTCCTCGTGTTGCGCGGCCAGGTGTTCGCCGGCGACGCACAAGGACACATCGCCTACACCGGCGCCATGGCGGCGCTGGTGGCCGGGCTGGACCCCCGCGTCGGGTTGTTCGCCGCCACCATCATGGCCGGAGTCGCGCTGGGCGTGATCAGCCGTCGCGGCGCCGACGACGTCGCGATCGGCTCGTTTTTCTCCTGGATGCTCGGGTTGGGCGCGCTGTTTTTGACCTACTACACCACCCACGGCAGCGGCAATAACGGCACAGCCAACGTTAATGTCTTGTTCGGCAGCATCTTTGGGATCAATGACCAGGCGAGGACCCTGGCGGTGGCCGTCGCCGCCGGATTGGGCGTCGTGCTGATCGTGATCGCGCGCCCGCTGCTGTTCGCCACCGTCGATCCGGCCGTCGCCCAGGCCGCCGGCGTGCCGACCCGGCTGCTGGGTACGCTTTTCCTGGTCATTGTCGGGGTCACCGTCGCCGAGGCCACCCAGATCATCGGCGCGCTTGTCGTGCTCGGCCTGCTCGCCGCGCCGGCCGCCGCCGCCGCGCGGCTGACGACCCGGCCCTGGCACGGGTTCTGGCTGTCCGCGGTGTTGGCCACGGCCGCGATCTGGATTGGCGTCACCATCGCCTACGCCGTTCCGGCAGCGCCGGCCACCTTCACCATCATGAGCACCGCCGCCACGATCTACCTGATCGCCGCCGTGATAAGCG
Organism: uncultured Actinomycetota bacterium; assembly: GCA_963784665.1. Taxonomy (GTDB): domain Bacteria; phylum Actinomycetota; class Actinomycetes; order Mycobacteriales; family Mycobacteriaceae; genus Mycobacterium. Next base: position 23,314 of record CAWASA010000002.1, on the reverse strand, counting down.
CCCGAGGCCGCCGGCCACGGCGTGCATTGGCGGCGCCATAACGCAGGAAAGCCTAGGAGCGCAACGATGCCCGCGCCGTCGGTGCTACGCCGGACCCGAATGACCGCCCAGCAACGAGCGGTGCTCGACTTGCTGCATCGCAGCGACCGCTTCCGTGGTGCCCAACAACTCCATCGCGATCTCCGTCAACGCCACGGCGTCCGGATCGGGCTGGTGACCGTGTACCGGATCCTGCGCTCGTTCGCCGACATGAAAATCACCGAAACCCAGCGCGCCGAAGACGGTGAGACGCTTTACCGGCTGCGCACCACACCCGAGCACCGCCACTACCTACTGTGCCGACGGTGCGGGCGCGCGATCGGGTTCACCGCCGGCGAAATTGAACACCTCACAAGCCAACTCGCCGAGCAACACCGCTACACCGACCTCGCCCACCAAATCGACTTCTACGGAACCTGCCCACGGTGCGCCGAAATCTGAACGCGGCCGACCGGCGCCCCTTTCGGCGGCTACCGAACTTAGACCCGAAAAATTTGAGGTCCAGATCGCGGGATGGTAATCCCACTAGCCATCAGGATGAATCCCACCTCACTGTTCCTCGATTCTCGTTCCCAGCGAGTGAGCCTGCAAAGGTTGCACCTAAAAAGAAGCGCCAAGGAAGGCATAACTTCGCCACCGCCGACCTGCGGAAATGCTTTACCGCTATTTACTGGGGGTCAAGTGGCCGCAGGTAGATTGGCATTGCGCCCGCCCTGGACGGCTTGATAGTGGCGGGCGAGATATCGTTCGTAAGAAACGTCATCGTGACGTAATGACTTTCTTAGGGCCGGTCCACGCGGCGGAGGTGTGGAGGTTCGCGCCGGTGGCCGTTTCTTAGTCGGGTATGGTAGATGCGCTGGCCGAGAACCGGCGGATCTTTGTCGGTCGTTGCATTGCACGATTCGTGGGATCGCTGACTCTCATGGTTTCCTGGACTCTGGCCCGAATCGGACAGGCCGTCGCTGAAACGTCACTGTGACGAAAGATGACCCTGGAACAGACCTCCGGTCCAGAACAACTTCCCATCGCTAATGCGCGAATGGTGCTGCCTAATCTAGTGATTTGGCGATTGGGTCCGGTGGGGTCTGTCCCGTATAGTGTGCGCGATCGGTGAAGCTAGGAGCCTCATCGAGGCAATGCGCCACGACGCCGGCGCAGCCGTCCATTTCGCTCGGCTGATGATTGGCGAACCGTCAGAAGAAACATGCATGTCGCACAAGGCCGAACGATGCTATTTCATGCATAACTGATATTAAGCATGAACTATGAGCCGGCGTCCCCGACTTGTTGCCCATGACCGGTACCTTTGTGAGGGAATTATTAGCAACCGGTCGGTGATCGGCGGAAGCGTCCACCCATATGCCCAAACGCCGTTGAGCGGAGTCGCTGCCAGGTCAAGCTTGAGGATTTCCGCCCAGAGGTGGCTCGGGGCTACAGCGGTGTTCGAAGACCACCGGCCGCTATTGCGCGCATAGGTGGGGATGCGGCCGGGTCGGCTGAATGAACAGCGGTCGGTGGAATTGCGGCCCTTCGGGGTGGTCGAACCGGTCCCAGCTGAGGGAAGCCCAGAACCTGTCGGCGCCTTCGCTGTACGCCAGCAGTCGCCGGTCCGGGTGCCGCTCGGCGAGTGCCTGCACCACACGCGTGCCGATGCTGCGTTCGCGCGCCGCGGTGGCCACCTCGATGTACTGGATCTCCAGGCGCTCCGGCCCGGTCGTCGGCACGTTCGCGTAGGTCGGGTTGATCCCTCCGTCGTCGTCCAGTTCGACGCGCGCCACCTCGACACCGTCCTCGAGCACCTGGACGAACCACGGCTCGTCGACGTAGTACCGGACCTCGTCCCACCACTGCTCATTCTCGTAGACGACGGCCCAATCGAACGGCGGGAGCCAGGAGTACTTGTCCGCTGAACCTCGACGGTGGTCGACGAAGCTGAGGGCCATGGTCACTCCTCGGTTGGGGCAGAGACAGAGCCGAGCGCGTGCTCCACGAGCACCGAGAACCCGAAGTACAGGTGCGCCAGCGCCGACATCGAAGTGAGGAACCCGAACATGTGATAGGCCGCGTTCCCGTTCTCGGAGTTGATATCGATCAGCTGCCCGGCGTTGTCGCCGACGTGGAGGAAGTCGCCATAGAAGTACGTGTTGAACAGGTCCTCGGGCCGCAGGTTTCCGAAACTGACGAAGTCGTCGGGCCGCGGTCCCTTGGGCAGCAGTGTGTCGCAGATGATCGTGGCGATGGTCCGGTTCAGGAGCGCGCCGCGAGCCTTCCGCCACGTGGACACCACCGGGATCAGGTCGGAGTCCTGGACCTTCGCTGTTTTGATGATCAGGTCCGACGCCGTGGTGAACGCGGTCGACTCGCCCTGGTTGTTCAGCTGACGGAACCGTGCGGCGGCGGCCACGATCAGCTCGTCATCGGGGAAGTCCGGCGTGACCGTCCAGTTCCCGTTCGTGCTCTGCATCTTGAAGCCGCCGCCGTGCGCGATCGCGCTGTAGCCGGCCAACTTCCGGCAGCCGGCCACGTATATTGCCAAGGCGTCCCGATCCTCGGCGGTGAGCCCGGGGAGCACCGGGAACTGCGCGGGATCAGGCAGGGCGAAGGCGTAGGTGAGCTTCTCCCAGATGTGTTGGAACCCCTTGGCGCCGCCTGCTGCGGCCAGGTCCCGGTACGGCGGTGCGAAGGCCAAGGGGACGGGGTGGATCGTGTCCTCGAGCGCCGTCGAGTTGAGCGTGACCGTCTTCGTCAGCGGATTCATGATCGTCTCGGTGATCTTTCTGCACGACACGTTCCGGTGGTCCGGGCCGTGGTTGATCGTCATGAAGTGGGGTTCGCCGGTTCTGTTCGCCTTCTGCGGCGCCGACGGCCGTGGCGAAGGCTCGCCTGCTGTGCGCGCCTCGCTAGCTGCCCGGCGGCGGGCGGCGCGGTTGATGGCGGGGCCATCAGGCTGATTCATGGCTAGAGCCTACGACCGCGTTCCGACATGGAAAGGCGGCTCGCCACCGACAACGCGGCAGTGGTAGCCCGCCGAGCATCTTCGTGTCGACCGGGACGAGCCTTGGCGTCGCGGTCATGTATCCGATCCTGGACAGTGATGGGGTCGTTTCTGTCGCTTTCAATGGCGCACGGCCGCCCCTGGTGGGCTTGATCCGCTCACCGGGGCGTATGTCGCGGCGATAGGCGCGAATGGTGGGCGAGGGGGTCCCACAGTTTGACGAGGCAGTTCGCGCGTTCACGGCGGTGTCGAAACGTGGCGGCCGTGCCAGCCGGGTCGATCTCCAGCAATCCTGTCTATCGCGTTCCTCGCCGCTGCGCGCCGACCTTTCGCCACCCACAGCTTCGGTTCCTTGGCCGGGGTCCCCGGAGTGGGTTGTCACCAGGCCCGCCCCGGCGCCTGATCGCGGCCTCCGCCGCCGCAACGACACGAACCCGCCACCTGGTCGCCAGTGGCACCCGATTAACCCGCATCAGATGTCCGACGACGGTCCCGCCGGCCTGGCGCCCATCGCCGTTTGGCGGCGGCGCTGCACCCCATCGCCGTGGCGCGATTGCGTTGCCGCCGTGTGGCCTACCACAGTGTCGGGTCGGTTGACCCGAGAAGCGCCGCCTCGACGGCTTCGGTGTCCCATCCGGGGCGTACTGCTTCGCGCAGCGCCACCGACCGGGCGCGGCGCGCTTTGATTCCGTGATCGCCGCGGCGCACGACCACCCGGCCGCCGCCGCGGCGGGCTCGCGCGATCATCAACATGTTGTCGCGTTGTGAGCCGCCGATGATGTGGAGCAGGCTGAGATCTCCGGGCAGACTCGCCCGCACACATGCCGGGTTATCGCAGCCATGCAGTGCTCGCACCCACGGCTCCAACGGCTTACCGTTCAGAGCCGCGGCGAGCGCATAACGGTTGGCCCGCACCATGACCCGTGTGCCGCCGCGACGCAACCAAAATCGACCATATCCGTCCGCGCCGATCGCTGAACACCAGATCGCGCAGCCCTGCCCGCCCGGACCGCGAACGACGTTCTGCTTCGAACCGCAGCAGCTCCTCGCAGTGCACCTGCGGATCGACCACCAGCCGTAGCGGTTGCGAAACCCCCATGACTCCTACTGCTTTCCGCGTCCAGCGGCACAGTGCCGCCCGTCGCCGTCATTATCCCAACGCCCACCGACACGGCCGCCCTGGCCGCGCTAGGCTCGCGCCGCGGCCGGCTCCGGCGCCCCCATCGGCCTGTGCTTCGTGCGCGCTCACCGTGCCGGCCTCGAGACTGTCTGGCGTCGGTCGCGGCGCCGGCGCGCCCGCTCCCACGGTCACCGGGGCCGGCGCGGTAACGGCCCCCGGTGATTCGGCTTCGCGAATCAACTCCCGGACCGCTTTCTCGCTGATACCGGCCATGCGCGATCTCGCGCAGCGTCTCCCCACGATCGCGCATCGCCCGTAGAGCCGTCCCACACTGCAGGCGTTGGCCCGCGCGCCGCTGCGCGGCCTGCTCGGCCAACGCCTGCTGGCGCTCGGCCAACCACTCATCGACCGCGTCGGCCCGATCGCGCGCGTCGAAGAACGCCGCAAGATCTTCGACGTTGGCCTTCGTACGTCGGATGACCTCTTCCTGCGCCGCAGCCGCGGCTTCGCGCGCCGCCCGTCGGGCTTGCTTGCTGACCGCCTTGTTTCCCATGCATCACACGCTAAAGCCCGCAAAACCCTTACGCCGCACCCGAACCCAAAGATCTCGCCACTGTCCCCCACTCCCTATGCCCGGACCCGACCACTCGCCACACCAGCCCACCGTCACTTAGGCCACCCTAACTACAACCGCTCACCGAACATCACACCTCTTGCACTCAGGTCACGGTTCGGTAACGGTCGATGGTTAGGTCGCCTAAGCAGGCGAATTTTCTGGTGCGCGGCCGTCGCGTAACGCCCGGGGCGATGCCAGAGTCAAATTCGTGGTGATGCCGCGGTGATGGGATTACACAAGCTGACCGCCGGAGACGGGTACATGTACCTGATCCGGCAAGTCGCGGCCTCGGATGCCACCGAGCGCGGGCGCCCCAACCTCAGCGATTACTACAGCGCCAAAGGCGAATCCCCCGGAACCTGGATGGGCCGCGGGCTGCGCGCGCTGGGTCGGCCGGTCTCGCGTGACCCGTCCGACCCGCTGGTCGCCGACCTGTGGGGGGTGGCGCACGGATCGCAGGTCAGCGAGGACCAAATGAAAGCCCTGTTCGGGGAAGGCTTGCACCCCAACGCGGATCGGATCACCCGGCATCTGACCGGCCTTGGTGTCGGGCAGGCCGGAGCGATCGCCGCCGCGCGACTGGGTCGTCCGTTCGCCATCAACAACGCTGAGAACCAGTTCGTCACCCGGCTGCGTCAGGCCTACCGCGACTACAACCTCACCGTCGGCAGTGGTGAACACGACAGCATCGCCGCCGGACGTCCGGGCCCGTATCCGCACCGCACTTGGGCGAGAAATGTTCACCGAAACCTATCGCTCGCCCCCCCGCCGATGACCGGGAGCTCTCGGGTTTCATCGCCCGCAATTCGCGGGCGGCCACCACCGCCGTGGCCGGCTATGACCTCACGTTCACCCCGGTCAAATCCGTCTCGGCGCTGTGGGCGATCGCCCCGGCGCCCATCGCGCCGCGATCGAGGAATGCCACCACCAAGCCGTGGCCGAAACGCTGGAATTTCTCGAAGAACAGGCCGCGTTTTCGCGCATGGGCGCCCACGGTGTGGCCCAGGTCAACACCACCGGATTGATCGCCGCGGCCTTCGATCACCGCGACTCCCGCGCCGGGGACCCCAACCTGCACACCCACCTGGTGATCAGCAACAAAGTGCAAGCCATCGGCGCCGACGGCATACCGCGCTGGCTGGCCTTAGACGGCACCCCGCTGCACCACGCCACGGTGGCCGCCTCGGAGTTGTACAACACCCGCATCGAAGCCCTCGCTGATCGAGAAACTCGGTGTCGACTTCGCCGAAACCGATACCAAACCCGGCAAACGGCCGGTGCGTGAAATCGTCGGCATCCCCGCCGAACTGATCGAGAAATACTCCTCGCGCAGCGCGGCCATCGACCACCGCGTCGGCCAGCTGGCCAAGCAGTTCCACACCGCCCACGGGCGCGAACCCACCGTGGTGGAGATGCTGGCGTTGTCCCAGCAGGCCACCTTGGAAACCCGGCAAGCCAAACACGAACCGCGCTCGCTGGCCGAGCAGCGCCACGTGTGGCGCGTGCAAGCCGTCGAGGTGCCTGGGCAGCCAGCGTGCCCTGACCGCCATGATCGTCGACGTCACCGCTCAGGCGGTCGTCCCAACACCTCGCGATCACCGATCAATGGATCGACGAACAGGCCGCCGCCGTCATCGCCACCGTCGCCGCAAACCCGGGCCACCTGGACGGTCAACCACGTACGCGCCCAGGCCCAACGCGCGCTGCGTTACGCCAACCACCCCGGCGGTCCCGACCTGGTGAACCGCATCGTCGCCAGCGCGCTCGGCGCGCACAGCATCACCTTGACCACCCACGCTGACACCGAAAAAAACGAGCCCGCGCCGCTGCGCCGCCGCGACGGTGCCAGCGTCTACACCCGCCACGACACCACCGTCTACACCAGTGCCGCCATCATGGCCGCCGAACGGCGCATCCTGGCCGCGGCCACCCTGCGCGACGGGCGCACCGTCGATGACACCAGCATCGGTTTAGCCCTGGCCGAAACCCACGCCAACCACGGCCTAACACTCAACCAAGGACAAGCCGCCTTGGTGCGCGACATGGCCACTTCCGGTGCCCGCCTCCAGCTCGCGCTCGCCCCGGCCGGCACCGGCAAAACCACCGCCATGGCCGCCCTGGCGGCCGCCTGGCGCAACAGTGGCGGCACCGTCATCGGGCTGGCCCCCACCGCCGGCGCGGCCGAAGTCCTGGCCCAAGACCTCGCCTCCCCCACCGACACCATCGCCAAACTCATCGCACTCACCGACACCAGCACCGCCACCCCCGCGCCCGCCGATGACCCCGCCCGTGCGTGGTTCGACCGCATCGGTTCTGACACCCTGCTCATCGTCGACGAAGCCGGCATGGCCTCGACCGCCGACCTCGACACCCTCATCGCCCACGCGCTGGCGCGCGGGGCCAGCGTGCGCCTCATCGGCGATGACCAACAACTGGCGTCGGTCTCCGCCGGCGGTGTGCTGCGCGACCTGGCCGAGCGCCACGACACCGTCACCTTGAGCACCGTGGTGCGCTTTACCCACCCCGAAACCGGGCAATCCGAAGCCGCCGCCAGCCTGGCCATGCGCGCTGGTGACCCCGCCGGAATCGGCTTTTACATCGACCACCACCGCGTGCACGTCGGCGCCGATGCCACCGCCGCCGACATGGCATACCAAGCCTGGGCCGCCGACCGCGCCGCCGGCCGCGACTCCATTCTGTTGGCCCCCACCAACGACCTGGTCGCCGAGCTCAACGAACGCGCCCGCCTCGACCGGCTCACCCACACCCCCGCCACCCCCGCCAGCCCCCCGAGCGATCCCCAATCAGCGGCCACCGTCACCCTCGCCGACGGGTTGACCGCCTCCGCCGGCGACTGGATCGCCACCCGCAAAAACGCCCGCTGGCTACGCACCACCGCGCATGGCGCGTGGGTCAAAAACGGCCACCGGTGGATCATCCGCACCGTGCACAACGACGGCTCGATCACCGTCGTCCCGCTGCGCGGCACCGCCACCTCCGTGCGCCTGCCCGCCCGCTACGTCACCACCTACACCACCCTGGGCTACGCCAGCACCATCAACGCCGCCCAAGGCATGACCGCCGGCGGCCGCGACACCGAGGGCACCTGCCACATCGTCGGCTCCGATCGGCTCACCCGCCAACAGCTCTACGTCGCCGCCACCCGCGGACGCACCGAAAACCACCTCTACTTCTCCACCGCCGAAGCCGACCCACACCGCATCCTGACCCCCAAAGCCACCCACCCTCCCACCGCCGTGGACATCCTGACCACCATCGTGGGCCGCGACGGCGCCCAACAATCCGCCCACAGCATCGCCGCCGCCGACACCGACCCCTTCACTCGGCTGCACCGCGCCGCCGACATGTACACCGACGCGCTCACCGCCGCCGCCGAACAACACGCCGGGCCCGAGGTCATGTCCCGCATCGACAGCGCCGCCACACAACTGGGCCATCACCTCACCGACGCCGGGGCCTGGCCCGTGCTGCGCCGCCATCTGGCCCTGCTGGCCATCGAAGGACACGACCCCATCACGGCCCTGCACCAGGCCGCGGCCACCCCACTTGGTGACGCCCACGATCCCGCTGCCGTCCTGGACTGGCGCCTGCCGACCCCCGACGGCGCCGACGCGGCAGACCGCGGACCGCTGCACTGGCTGCCCGCCATCCCCGACGTCATCACCACCGACCCCACCTGGGCCACCTACCTACGCCAGCGCGCCGACCTCGTACGTGAACTCGCCGATCACATCCGCGGTACCGCCCGTGCCTGGGATGCCGCCACCGCCCCCGCCTGGGCGCGGCCCCTGCTCGACGACCACCCCAACCTGCTGGCCGAAATCGCCGTCTTCCGCGCCGCCCACAACGTCGAGGACGCCGACACCCGCATCACCGGCCCCCACCAGCACGCCACCCGCTCGGCCATCGTCCAACAAGCCATCCACTCCCGCCTCGATGCCGCTCTGACCCGCGCCGGCGCCGACACCGCCCGCTGGCATCAGCTCGCCGCCACCCTCGATCCCCACCTCACCGACGACCCGTTCTGGCCCCGGCTGGCCACCCACCTCGACGACGCCGCCCGCGCCGGCGCCGACGTCGCCGCCCTGCTACACGACGCCGTGTCCGACCACGGCCCACTCCCGGCTGAAATGCCCGCCGCCGCACTGTGGTGGCGACTGGCCGGCACCCTGGCACCCCCCTCGCTGGAGGGCACCGACACCAAACTGCGGCCCCCCTGGACCGCTGACCTGCACCGCCTGCTGGGCACCCGCATCGCCGAAGCCGTCATCACCGACCCCGCCTGGCCCGGCCTGGTCGCCGCGGTCACCGCCTCCGACTGGCCCCCGCACGATCTGCTCGCCGCCGCCACCGAACACCTGCATGACATCGCTGCCACCCAAACCATCCGGCCCGACGAATACGCCCGCCTGCTCACCTACCGCGTCGAGCTGCTCACCCACCACGCCGCCACCCTCGACCCCGACATCCCCCACCCCGCCGAGCAAGCTGAAACACCCACCGGCCAACAACAATTCGACCTCGACGCACACAGCATCCCCGACCAGGATCTGCATGAGCCCCCACCCGACCCCTACGATTACCCCTACGGCTTTGTCGAAGACGACCTCGCCGGCCTCGACCTGGCCGACCTGCCCACCGTCCGGCCCGCCGCGCCTGCCCGCGTCGATGACATCGACATCCCCGCCCTACGGGCCCGCCGCGACGCCGCCCACCAGCACGCCCAACAACTCGCCGCCGCCATCCTCACCGGCGGTGGCGGGCCGGCCGAACACGCCGCGGCCGCCGAGCTGGCCGAGCTGCGCCGCTGCCTGCTCGAACAACGCCCCTACCAGCAGGCCCTGGCCGACGCTCACGCCCGCTGGGTGCACGCCGAAGACACCGCAGAACTGCACCGCCAACTACTCACCCAACTCAGCGCCGCCATCACCGCGGCCACCGAGCGCGGCGAGTACGACGCCGTCGCCCGCTACCGCCAACACCACACCCAAGTCAGCGAACAAACCCAGCGGGTCGACACCGCGGTGAGCACCGCCCGCGCCCGCCTCGATAGCGCCCGCGCCGAACTCATTAACACCGCCGGCGGCGTGGCTGGCATCGTCACCGAACAGCACCTGCACGACCGGCGCGCCCGAACGCTGCGCGCCGACACCGAAACCCTCAACGCCGCCCGCCGCCGGGCCCGCGACCTCGATGACCAACTCGCCCGCGCCGAAGCCGCCGCCGCGCGCTCGCTGGCTCAAAGCCCCGCCCACACCTACGATCTGGGCGCCGACCTCGACCAACTACAGGCCGAAGTCGACTTCCTTCAGGCCGCCAGCGCAGCCAGCCCCGCCGCCCTCTACAGCCCGCCGGAAGGCGCACTTGCCGGCCTCGACGATGAACACCGCAGCGCAGTCAACGCCATCACGACCAACATCCACAGCGTCCAACTGCTTCACCTACATCCCGGTGCCGACAAAACCGCCACACTGGTCGCCCTGGCCGACACCGCCCACCACCACAACAAGCACATCCTGGCGCTCATCGGCACCGACGGCGCAGCGGCGCGCGCCTACGCCGACACCACCGCCAGCGTCGACACCTACCGCGACGCTGTAACCAGCAAGCGCCACACGCTACCGCTGGGCAGCCTGCTCATTGTCGATGACGCTCATGCCCTCACCCCCTCCCAGCTAAGCTGGCTCGCGCACAGCTCCGCCGCCACCAACACCAAACTCCTGCTCATCACCACCCCCGGCGAGCAGCAACCCGCCCACACCCTGCTCACCGTCCTCACCAACGACCTGCCCCACACCCAACACCTGGGCACCCCCGACCCCGCCCAGCGCCAACCCCGCACCGCCATCGACCGCGCCGAACACCACCTGGCTGCCACCAGCGCACCCAGTCCCGACCGAAACCGCGCCGCGCACCTCCTGCGCCAACGCAGCCACGCGCTTGCGCAGCTGCGCGACATCGCCACCACCGCAGACCGATTGGACGCGATCGCCAAACGTGACCGCACCCTCACGCATGATCGCGAACGGCACCGAAGCAACGGCCTAGATCTCTAATTGATCTCTAATTCTGTCGTAAGACAAGGGCATACGCGCGACGCCGGCAGACCCGCCGGTGTATACGCCGTTTCAAGCGGACGCGCGATGCGCCATCTACGGCGACTTCGAAATTAGCGACTCGGGCGATTCAGCGCGGCGTACGGTGCCAGGAGGTGGCCTACCGGTTCGTGGGGGATCACACGACAACGGCGCACATGGTTACGTGCGCCCTGGTCTGCACATCTCCGTCATCTCGGCGAGATTTACGCCGAGACGGTCCACTGCTGGAACGACACGTCATAGCGGGGCTGCTGGTCCGTTGGGAGCCAGGTGTCGGTGAACACCCCGTGCACCACTGAAAGCGGCACCGGGTCCAGCCCAATCAAGGCGCGCATCAACGCCTGCTCCACGTCGGGCAGAATACCGAGATCGCCGGCTCGGTTGGGGATGCCTCGAGGGACACGCGGTACACCACGACATAGTGGCCCGGGGCGCCGTTCCCAGCCTGTGAATGGGGAACGGGCACCGTGGGTGGCTGCGCGTGGCGGATTGCTGGCGCGTCGCCAATTGAAGGACGCGCTCGCCAGATCACTTCTAACGTGGCGCACTCATCGTGGATCGTCGGCCACTGCGGCCTCGGCATGCACTGCCCTTCGAAGGGCCATATGTGCGCAATCGTATCAATTTGATACGATTGCGCACATGGCTATCTGGGATCGACTAGTCGAACTTGCTGCCGAGCGACATGGCTACGTCACGACTCGCGATGCGCGGGAAATCGGCGTCGACCCTGTACAGCTCCGCCTCTTGGCCGCCCGGGGTCGTCTTGAGCGTGCCGGACGAGGCGTGTACCGGGTGCTCGTGCTGCCGCGCGGTGAACACGACGATCTCGCCGCCGCGGTTTCGTGGGCTCAGGGCCGTGGTGTCATCTCACATGAGTCGGCCTTGGCGCTTCACGCCCTTGCCGACGTCAACCCGTCGCGTATTCATCTCACAGTCCCACGCGATAACCATCCGCGTGCAGCAGGGGCTGAGCTGTACCGGCTCCACCGCCGCGACCTCGACGCAACCGACATCACGTCGGTCGACGCCATACCCGTCACCACCGTCGCGCGCACCATCAAAGACTGCCTGAACACGGGCACTGATCCCTATCAGCTTCGGGCAGCGATAGACCGAGCCGAGGCCGAGGGCACGCTACGGCGTGCGCCAGCAGCTAAGCTACGCGCTGCACTCGATGAACCCGCAACCGGCTTAAAGGCGCGACCGAAGCGAGCATCGGCGTGAGCAAGCCCTATTCGTCGCCGCCGACGAACCTGCGCTCACTACGAGATCGGCTCACCCAAGCAGCGCAACGGCAAGGTGTGGTGTTCGGTCGACTGCAACGGCACGTCGCGATGATTGTCGTCGCACAGTTCGCAGCCACGCTCACCGACGACAGCGGCGCTCCGCTGCTGTTGGTCAAAGGCGGATCGTCGTTGGAACTGCGCAGGGGGATTCCTGATTCGCGGACCTCCAAAGACTTCGACACGGTGGCACGCCACGATATCGAAACGGTCCATGAGCAGCTGGCTGATGCTGGCGACACAGGGTGGGAGGGCTTCACCGCCATCTTTACTGCCCCCGAAGAGATAGATGTCCCGGGCATGCCCCTCAAGCCGCGCAGATTCACCGCCAAGCTGAGCTACCGTAATCAGCCTTTCGCATCGGTTCCGATCGAGGTTTCTACTGTCGAAGCCGGCAATGCCGACCAGTTCGACACTCTTACCTCGGATGCGCTTGGCCTTGTCGGTGTTCCCGCAGCGGTCGCCGTGCCGTGTGTGACCATTCCCTGGCAGATCGCGCAGAAGCTCCATGCGGTGACCGCCGCGCTCGAAACGCCGAGAGTCAACGACCGCGCCCACGACTTGGTGGACTTGCAACTCCTCGAAGGGCTGCTGCCGGATGCCGATCTCTTGCCGACGCGCAGCGCGTGCATCGCGGTATTCGAGGCGCGCGCTCAGCATCCGTGGCCACCGAGGGTCGCGGCGCTGCCGCACTGGCCGCCGATCTACTCGGGTGCGTTGGAGGGGCTGGATCACCTCGAGCTTGCCGCGACAGTTGAGCAAGCCGCAGGGGCCGTGCAGAGATTCGTCGAGCGGATAGATGCGGCGACGGGAACGTGATAGGCCAGCAGAAGTTGCCTCACCGTCCTCCCCGCCTGAAACCGAACTGACCGGACTGCGACTGCAGCCGTCTTGTGCTTATTCGACGATGACCTCTAGAACAAAATTTTTCCAGCTCGAAGGCAATCAGCTCAACACGGCGTAACCACCCGGACACCTGACTCCCATTGACCAGCGCAAATGAGACCAAGCGAACCGGCGAAAATCCCTGGCCCAGGGCTCATAACTTAGAGGTCGCCGGCGATAAATCCGATGCCTAAGTTGTCACGCCCTTGTCACAACTGGCGTGATACGCCCCGCGTCACGACGGGATACCGTGAGACGGTTTGCCCAGGTGAGAGGTACTTGTCTACACACTGCGGGATACCGTGAAACAGCCTGAAAGCACGCCGTTTCTGACTACGGATCAGAAGGTTGGGAGTTCGAATCTCTTCGGGCGCGCTTTCAAAATGTATGACGTCGGGTGATGGTTGACATTTCAGCTTCAGGTGATGCCTGACTGAACCGCCCCGGTGAGCCCGGAGACTTTCTCGTGTGAGAACTCAGCCGGCGGCTGGTCTCTGATGGTGAGCGTAGTAGGCCTCCATTTCGACCGGCGGGACGTCTGCGCAGTATTGGTGGAGGCGGCGGTGGTTGAACCAGTGCACCCATTCGGCGGTGGCCAGCTCGGCTTCTTCGATGGTCCGCCACGGCTTGCGGGGTTTGATCAGTTCGGTCTTGTACAGGCCGTTGATCGTCTCGGCCAGAGCGTTGTCGTAGGAGCTACCGACCGCCCCGCCCGGTGGTCGTCAAAGATGCGCATCGCGCTTGGTGTTGTGTGGCTGCCGGTTTAGCGACGGCGCAGCCAGTACCAGTGAGCGGTGATTGTGTGGCGCAGCATCTTTCGTTTGATGATGAAGTCTTTGGGCTTGGTGCGTTCGATTATGAAGTCGCGGCCGAAGGCCTGAGGGATCTCGCCGGGCTTGAGCCGGATGCCCTGCCACATCATCAGTGGCGTTCCTGGCTCCATCACGTCCGCCAGTTCCGCCACGTAGGTCGGCTTGGCGTTATCGGCCAAGGAGTGATAAGTGCCCATGTCGATGACCAGATCGATGGGTCTGCTGATATCGAGGTGGGACAGCTTTGTCACGTCGCCTTCGATGAAGGTGGCGCCAGCAATTCCGTGCGCGTTGGTGCGGGCTTTTCGGATCGCTGCGGCGGAGAAGTCGACGCCGGTGGCCTGCCAGCCATGCTGGGCGAGGTAGATCACGTTGGTGCCGGTTCCGCAGCCGACGTCGAGGGCGCGCCCGGGCGGTATCGCGTTGGGCCCTTCGATCGCGTCACGCAGTTCCTCAGGCGGTGGGGTGTCCCAGATCGGCCTGCCGAGGCGGTACAGGGTGTCGAACAGCAGATGGCGCAACATGATGGTTCCTCCTCATGCGTTGATGGGACGGGAAAGATGAACCGCCTCGATGAGTTCGGAGACCCTTCTGATTTGAGGACTCAGCCGGCGGCTGGCCTCCGGCGTTGAGCGTAGTAGACCGCCTCCAGCGCGGCCGGTGGGATGTCACCGCAGTACTCGTAGAGGCGGCGGTGGTTGAACCAGTGCACCCATTCGGCGGTGGCCAGCTCGACTTCTTCGATGGTCCGCCACGGCTTGCGGGGTTTGATCAGTTCGGTCTTGTACAGGCCGTTGATCGTCTCGGCCAGAGCGTTGTCGTAGGAGCTACCGACCGCCCCGACCGAGGGCTGGATTCCCGCTTCGGCGAGTCGCTCGGTGAACCGGATCGAGGTGTACTGCGATCCTCGATCCGTTTGGTGGACAACACCTTTCAAGTCGAGCACACCCTCTTGTTGACGCGTCCAAATCGCCTGCTCGATCGCATCGAGCACCATCGAGGTCGCCATGGTCGCCGCGACCCGCCAGCCCAGGATCCGCCGCGCGTAGGCATCGGTGACGAAGGCGACATAGGCAAACCCCGACCACGTCGACACGTAGGTCAAATCTTATGCCGACCCTCGAAATATGCCGACAGTGCTTGCGATGGTGCAGGCCAGTGGCAGTGTTGAGGTGCAAAAGGTCGGCATAGTCGCGTAGTCGTGGTCACGCTTCAGGCATGGAATTGTCTGGAGGTGAGGTCCGTGACGAAGAGATCGCCGACGGCCCGGTCGTATCCGGTTCGGGTCCCGCGTGTTCCGGTGGGTCCTTTGGCGCCGATGGTGCTGGGCCAGTGTTCGGAATGGTTGGCCGGGCTGGGTTATTCGCCGGGTTCGGCGGCCGGGGTCGTGAATGTGTTGGAACGGCTGAGCTGGTGGATGCAGCTGGCGGGCGCCGGGGTCGATGACATCGACGAGGATCTGCTCGCCCGGTTCGTCGCAGTCGAGGGATCCCGAGATCTTCCGTGCGTGGCAGTGAAGCAGTGGATTGGCACGGTGCGCAGGTTCTTGACCGCAGCGGGATATCTGAGTGCAGCTGTGGTCCAGTCGGATTCACTCACGCCGGCGCAGACCGCGGTGGCGGACTGGTGTTCGTGGATGCGTGAGCAGCGCGGCTTGGCCGAGAAGACCATCGCGGCCCGTTGTCACTACGCGGCCGGCCTTCTAGATATGTTGATGGCGGCTGACGGGTCAGTGCAGTGGCGGCGTCTGGACGCGTCGATCGTCAACGCGTACGTCGCTGAGCGTGGACGCCCTTACGGCATTGTTGCTCGTGCTCACATCGTCGGATCTGTCCGCTGCCTGCTGCGGTGGGCGTTGAGCACCGGCCGCCTCGATCGGGACTTGACCGCCGGGATCCTCAAGCCTGCCGGGACGCGGCGATCGTTGCCGCGGGGTGTGGATGCCGAGCAGGTCGCGGCCTTGCTGGGCGTGTGCGATGCGGCCACCGCGCTCGGGGCAAGGGACCGGGCGCTCGTCATGATCCTCGTGCGGTGTGGCCTGCGCGCTGGAGAAGCCGCCCGCCTGAGGCTCGACGACATCGGCTGGTCAAGTGGATATCTCAGGGTGACCGGCAAGGGCCGCGAGCACTCGTTGCCGATCCCGGTCGATGTGGGCCAGGCATTGGAGGCGTGGTTGCGGCTACGGCCGCCCGCGCTGGACCGAGCCGTGTTCGTGCGGCTGCGGGCGCCCCGCCAGAAGATGACGACCTCGGGCATCTCGGGGGTCATCGCCCGGTTGTCGGATCTGGCGGGGATCGACCGGATCTACGCGCACCGACTGCGGCACACCGCCGCGATGGACGTGTTGGCCGCAGGTGGCTCCTTGACCGAAGCCAAGGAGCTTCTGGGTCATGCGTTCACCGTCACCACGATGGCCTACGCGAAAGTCGACCTCGCATCGCTGCGCGAGTTGGCCGTCCCGTTCGGGCAGGTGCCGCGATGACGACACTGCGTGAACGACTCGACGAGTACTTGCAGTTGCGCCGGTCTCTCGGGTTTGAGCTCAACGACCTCGAACGGCAGGTCGGCTTGTTCTGCACCTGGCTCCAAGCCCGCGGCCAAACAACGACTTTCACCATCGATGATGCCGTGACCTGGGCGCGGCTCAACCCTGATGCGCACCCCTCATGGTGGGCGACGCGCCTGTCGTTGGTGCGCCGCTTCGCCGCCTACCTCAACGCCAACGATGTCGACGTCCCCGTCATCCCCAGCGGCTTGCTTGCGGCCCGCAAGCCCCGAGCCGTGCCCTTCATCTACAGCCAACAAGACATCGATGCGTTACTTGCCGCCTGCGACACCAAGTTCACCGACGAGCGGATCGCCGCCACCCTACGCACCGTCATCGGTCTGCTCGCCGCCACAGGCCTGCGAATCAGCGAAGCACTGAACCTGCGAGTCCCTGACATCGACCAGCACAACGACCTGCTGATGATCAAGGCCGCGAAGTCGCACGAACGTCTCGTCCCGGTGCACCCGTCGACGACGGCTGCCCTCCTGCAGTACATCGCTTTGCCTGCCCGGATGGCCACACACCCCGACCCCCACGGCCCAGTCTTCGTGACCTCCAGAGGAACCGGATACGTCTACGTGTCATTCCAATCCTTGTTCAAGCGAGTCCGCGACGCTGCCGGGCTCGCCCCGCGCGGCAGGGCACGCCCCCGACTGCACGACCTCAGACACACCTTCGCCACCGCCCACAAAATGCGCGGAATTGCATTTGATGCATCATTGGGCGTGGTTGGTGATTGGGAGTCGGTAAGGGATTTCGGTTTTGGAGCGTCTGCCGGCCCAGTCTGGCGGTATGGGCGACACGCCATCTGACCTGGGATGTGATCGCGGGGGTGGCATCTGATGTCACGATGAGGCATCTGTTTCGGTTGCGTTTGATGCCTGATTGTGGCGTCTGATGGCAGGTGTGGTCGGGGGGTTTGGTGTCGGGTGCCCGGGTGGCCGGTTCGGCTGCGTTGACGGTGGTGACCGGTTGCACCCCGGTGCGTCCGGAGCCGGCGTTGTTCGAGGCGATGCTGGACGGGTGGCGGTCGCAGCAGCTGGCCCGGCGGTTGGGCGAGTCGATCATCGGTGCGCGGGAACGCACGGTCCGCCGGTTCGCTGAGTTCACCGGTGGCTGGCCGTGGTCCTGGACGGCGGGACAGTTGGAGTCGTGGATCGCGACCGGCGGGTGGGCGCATTCCACGGTCCGCAGCTATCAGGGCGCGGTCGCGGTGTTCCTGGAGTATGTGTGCGACAACAGGTATGGCTGGGTCGTCGAGTGTGAGCAGCGGGTCGGTGTCCGGCCGGCGCAGATCTGTCACGAGTAGAACACCGCCCGGCACGTGTGCGAGTACGAGGGGCGTCCGGCCCGGCGGCCGTTGACCCGGGCGGAGCTGCAGGCGTTCTTCGACGCTGCCGACGACCGGGCTGAACAGGCCGTCACCTCGGGCCGCAAGGGATGGCTGGCCGCGTTCCGAGACGCCGCGCTGTTCAAGGTCTGCTACGCGTTCGGGTTGCGGCGGCGGGAGGTCGCGATGCTGGACGTGGCCGACTTCACGGCGAACCCGGCCGCCCCCGAGCTGGGCGGGCTGGGAGTGTGCCAGGTGCGGTTCGGCAAGGCGATGCGCGGCTCCCCGCCGCGACGCCGCTCGGTCGCCGCGGTGATGCCGTGGGCACTCGAGGCGTTGGAGTAGTACCTGACCCAGGTACGGCCGCGGTACGCCGCGGCGGCGCATCCGGCGCTGTGGTTGACCGAACGAGGCGGCCGGATCTCGCCGCGGCAGGTCGATGACCGGTTCGCCCGGTGGCGGGCGGCCGCCGGTCTGCCGGTCGAGTTGTCGGTCCACTGCCTGCGTCATTCCTACGTCTCCCACCTGATCGAGGACGGGGTCGACCCGCTGTTCGTGCAGCAGCAGGTCGGGCATTCCTGGGCGTCCACGACGGCCGTGTACACGCAGGTCGGCGCGGACGCCAAGAACCGGATGTTGCGTGCGGCGTTGGATGCCGCGTTCGGTGCGGAATCATCACCGGGGTGAGTATTCAGGTGGGGTATCACTGGCATCTGCGGGCCAAGATGGCGGCGGCCGGGATGTTCGCGACCACCGACCTGGTGCCGCTGCTGGCCGAACGGGGGGTCGTGCTGTCCCGGGAGCAGGTCTACCGGCTGGTGGCCCGGGTCCCGGAACGTTTGTCGCTGACCACGTTGGCGGCGTTGTGCGACATCCTGTCTTGCACCCCGGCCGATCTCATCGAGCCCTACCGGGTCACCCGTTCCCGGCCGACCCGAGGTGACCCGGCCGGGCCAGCCGCGCCGCAACGCCCGACCCGGGCCCGGGTGCTGCCCGACACCGGACGCTGAAAGCCCATGCCGGCCAACGAGACTGGATGCCCGGCCTGCGCCAAGGGGCGGTTGTGCACCGGTTGCGGGCGCAGGCGGATCATCACCGCCGTCGCGGCGACGACACCGGGCATCCCGATGGGCGTGCTGAGCGCTGCGCTGGACGCGGTGGCCGCCCACTGGGCAGCCATCCGGTCCTTGGCCGCCGCCCTGGCCGCTGATCCCGATGCGCTCACGGTCGGCGCACCGCCCGTGGTGGGCCGCCTCGTCGGGGAACTGCAGGCCCGCGGGGTAGACCTGCCCGACCCGGTCTGCAGCCGGTGCGGTCGCACCGGCAAGCCACTGACCCGTTCGTCGGCCGGGGGTGTGTGCGCCCGCTGCCGACGCCGGCAACTGGCGACCGCGTGCCTGCGGTGCGGCGTGGTCAAACCCGTCGCCGGCCGGGACGGGCAGGGTCGGCCGGTCTGCGCGCGGTGCGCCGACCGGCCGCAACGGGTCTGCGGCAAGTGCGGACGGACCCGACGGATCGCCCGCCGCGCCCGGGACGGCCAACCCGACATCTGCGATTCCTGCTTCCGAGGGCACGAGGCCGTCTGCAGCCGCTGCGGGCGGCGGCGGCCCTGTTCGTTCGCGTCCGGCCCGAACCCGATCTGCGCCCGATGCGCACCTCGGGCGACCGCGACGTGCGCGCACTGCGGCGCCGATCGTCCACCGACGGCCCGGTGGCCCGAGGGACCGGTCTGCGACCCCTGCTACATCGCGGCGCTGCGCCGCCGCGGCACCTGCGCCACCTGCCGGACCGGGCGGCGGCTCGTGCACCCGCCCGGCCCGAACGCCACCATCTGCGCCGACTGCGCCGGTGTCCCGGTCAGCCACACCTGCACCGACTGCGGGATCGAGGACAGAGCCTACGAACGCGGCCGGTGCGCGCCCTGCGCACTCAACCGCAGAACCGCGGCGGCGTTGTCCGGCCCCGACAGGCAGAACCGGCCCGACCTGGAACCGGTCTACCAGGCGATCACCGCCACCGACGCTCCACGCACCGCACTGAACTGGCTGCGCAACAGCGCCGGCGCGGCCCTGCTGACCCAGATGGCTTCCGGCGCTATGGATCTAACCCACCAGGCACTAGACGAACACCCACGCCCGGGTGTCGCCGGATACCTGCGGGCCGTGCTGGTCGCCAACAACGTCCTTCCGCAACGCGACGAACAACTCGCCGCCACCGAACAATTCCTCAACCGCACCCTGACCGGCATCACCCGCGACAGCGACCGTCGCCTCGTCCACTCCTACGCCACCTGGCAGGTCCTGCGCCGCCTGCGGGTGACCGCGGCACGAGGCGACCGGCCACGCACCTACACCCATCACGCCCGCACCAACATCAACGCCGCAATCGACCTGCTGAACTGGCTCGCCGACCACCGAACCACCCTGGCCGACACCGGCCAAGCCGACATCGACACCTACCTGGCCGGACAACCGCCGTCCCGCTACCGCGTCCGCGACTTCCTCCACTGGGCCGCCGCAACCGGACACACCGGCCCGGTCACCATCGCCACCCCGGGCCGCAACCCCGGCCCCGCCACCGACCACGACCAACGGTGGGCCCAGATCGCCCGGCTCCTGCACGACGACACCATCGAACTCACCGACCGGGTCGCCGGAGCACTACTGCTGCTCTACGGCCAGCACCTGGCCCGGATCGTGGCCATCACCCGCGACCAGATCAAAACTCAAGGCCCGCAAGTCTTTCTCCGACTCGGAACCGACGACCTGCACATCCCCGAACCGCTCGCCGAGCTCATCGGAGCCCTCGCCCGCGACGGCCGCCCCTACACCGGAGTCGGCACCCCAAACACCACCCGCTGGCTGTTCCCCGGACTGCGACCCGGCAGACCCCTCACCGCCGCCCGACTCGGCGACCGCCTCCGCAAACTCGGGATCCGAGCCCAACCCGGCCGCCGCGCCGCACTCACCCACCTCGCCGCCCAACTACCCGCCGCCGTCATCGCCGACCTCCTCGGAATCCACCCCACCACCGCCGTCCACTGGGTCCACGACGCCGGCGGCGACTGGAACCGCTACGCCGCCCAACTCACCCAGCAGGCCAATCACCAACCATGACGAATACCTCACGTCCACGGTCCCCGCGGCTAGGCATTCGCAGGGTTCGAAGATTGCTGGTTACCAGTTTGACCGTCGCCTACGCCCACGGCGGTGATCCCGATCGGGTGCTGTCGCTGCTGGCCACCTGGCTGGGGCACTCCGACGCCACCCACACCTACTGGTACCTGACCGCGACCGGGGAACTCATGGCCCTGGCCGCCGGCAAGCTCGAACCCATCTCCGAAAGTGAAATACTGTGAACGCCTTGGCCATTAGCCTGCAGAGCTACTTCACGACCTTTGCCCACACCCAGCGCGACCTGTCGGTCAACACCATCGCCTCCTACCGCGACACCTGGCGGATGCTGCTGAAGTACCTGACCGCCACACTCGCGATTCCCGCCGACGCACTCGACTTCAACGCCGTCACCGCCGCGCACGTCACCAGGTTCCTCGACCACCTCGAACACGAACGTGGCAACAGCACCAGAACCCGCAATGCCCGACTCACCGCGATCCGCGCCGTGCTCGGCCGCGCCCTGCCCGACCATCCCGAACACGCCGCCACCATCACCCAGGTCCTGGCGATCCCACCCAAACGCACAATCAGGCCCGTCATCGAGTTCCTCACCCCCGCAGAGCTCGACGCAATACTGGCCGCACCAGATTCCACTACCTGGACCGGGCGACGCGACCACGCCCTGCTGGCCATGACCGCGCAGACCGGTCTGCGGATCAGCGAGATCTGCTCACTGACCCACGACGACATTCACCTCGGCACCGGCCCGAATATCGCCTGCACCGGCAAAGGGCGCCGCCAACGCATCACCCCGCTGACCAGAGCCACCCTCAGCACCATGACGACCTACCTCGCCGAACGGATGACCCGGCCAGGCTCCGCACTGTTCTGCGGTCCTCACGGACAACCCTTGTCCCGCGACGCACTCGAACATCGCCTTGCCGCGCACCTTGCTACTGCGACGACCACCTGTCCCAGCCTCACCACCAAGCACGTCACGATGCACACCCTGCGGCACACCGCAGCGATGAACCTCCTCGCCGCCGGAGTCGACGTCTCCGTCATCGCGCTATGGCTCGGACACGCCGACACCCACAGCACCGACGCCTACCTCCACGCCGACATGGCCATCAAACAAGCCGCCATCGACCGGACCAGGCCACCCAACGTCAAACCAGGGACCTACCAACCCGAACCCGACATCCTGGCCTGGCTCACCTCGCTTTGACTATGCCGACCATACAACCCCAAAAGCGTTATCGGAGTGCACCATTACTGAAGTCATCGGCATATTTCGAGGGTCGGCATAAGACATCAAATGCCGACGTCGGCATTTCAAATCGGCCACCCACAGCCGATTCGGTGCCGGCGGCCCAAACCGACGCTGAACAAGATCAGCCGGACGCACCGCGGCCGGGTCGACAATCGTCGTCTTGCGGGCTCTGCCGCGGGTCGCCCCGGACAGGCCAAGTTCGGCCATCAGGCGCTCGACGGTGCAGCGGGCCACCGCGATCCCCTCACGGTTAAGCGTCAACCACACCTTGCGGGCACCGTAGACCCCGTAGTTGGCGGCGTGGACACGGGCGATCTCAGGCTTGAGGGCCTCCGCACGGTTCTGGCGGCGGCTAGGCTCCCGGTTGCCCTGCTCGTAGTAGGTCGATGGGGCGATCGGCACACCCAGCTCGGTCAGCTGTGTGCAGATCGACTCGACACCCCACCGCAGACCATCGGGGCTGTCGCGGTGGCCCTGATGGTCTGCGATGAATCGGGCGATTAGTGTGATGGCCGGTCGAGCTCGGCCGCGAAGAAAGCCGATGCTGTCTTCAAAATCGCGTTAGCCCTTCGCAATTCGGCGTTCTCACGCCGCGATCGCTTCAGCTCAGCCGATTCCTCGGTTGGGGTTCCGAGCCGCGAGCCAGCATCAACCTGGCCTTGGCGAACCCACTTGCGCACCGTCTCCGCGCAGCCGACCCCGAGCAGCTGGGCAACCTCACTGATCGCCGCCCACTCCGAATGGTGCTGATCGCTGATCTCTGCGACCATCCGAACCGCGCGCTCACGCAGCTCCGGCGGATACCTCCTCGACGAACCATCTCACGCTTCGCAAGTTCCATATCGCCGTGTGCGAGTTTCGTTGCCAACTCGACGGCCAGGTTCGCAAAAGTGCCAATCAGATTCGATGCCCGCTCGCTGTCTTTCAGTAACTCCCATGCCAGGTTGACAGCAGTGGGTGGTTGCAGCCGCCACCTCGCCTAGCGTGGGCTGCCGGCTGTGCCTACCCAGCTCCCGGTGTGATTATTGGAAAGTCGATGATTGGCGATTGCTGCGGCGGTAACGTCGGCGGGAAGCGGAGGAAAGAACCGCCCGGCCGGAGCGGAGTTGGCGGGGCCTGCGTGATCGGTTGCCCCATGTGCTGGGGGCAGTAAGCACTCGCCGCGATCATGGTGA
>CAWASA010000001.1:0-24014 GCA_963784665.1 uncultured Actinomycetota bacterium | reverse complement strand
CTCCACTACGCATTACCCAGGCCTATGTCGATCGGCTCGAAGGATGGTGTGACACCTATAACGAGCCCCTACCGGCGCTGAATTCCTTTGTATTGCCAGGTGGTTCGCCGTTGTCGGCGCTGTTGCATATCGCCCGCACCGTGGTGCGCCGGGCCGAGCGGTCGGCGTGGGCCGCCGTCGATGCTGCGCCGCAGGAAGTCGACACGCTGCCGGCGAAATACTTGAACCGGCTGTCGGATCTGCTCTTCATCCTGGCGCGGGCGGCCAATCCCGAAGGCGACGTTCTCTGGAAACCGGGCGGCGGCGCGCCCAGCGCGGGCTGAACGAACACCGTCAATCACGCAAATCATCCGCTTGCCGCCGAAAGATTGTCGCTGGCAATCCAGCGGTCTAGACGCTGCGACGGCGTGCGCGCGGTGAAGGGCGGGATTCCAGCCAGGACAAGAACGCGGTCAATGCGCCCTTGTCGAGCGCAAGCTCGTAACCAGACCTGCGGTCCTGCGTCGTGTCGCGCAGCTCCAATACGACGATCTCGTGGGTCATGATGTCGAACTCGTCGCCGCGTGGCGCACGCCGGGCCACGATCTCCACACCTCTGCGGCTGAGCCGACGGTCTGGCCACCAACGCAGACTGGACAGCCGGTAGAAGGCGGCTTCGCCGCCGCGGTAGCGGATCACGCCGTGCCGCCAGCCATGACCTCCGACCGCAGGGATATCTCGCATAATCCCTGCCGTTCCGCCCTGGCGCAGTTTCCACAGCCGATAACTCAGGGCAAGGACGGCCATCCCCAATACGACGACGAGCACGGCCATGCCGATCATGGGCGCGCTCATCGGCAGTTAGTCGATCGCACCGACGGCGCGCAATCTGGCGCGTCCCCTGGCGGCGATGCGGGGATCGTCGGATTCAGAATCCTCCCTGGCGGCGTTCTCGTCGATCTCCGACTCGAACTCGGCGGATTCGGCGAGAATACTGACTGTCTCCTCAGTGACCGACAAAAAACCGCCATCCACCGCGACCCGCAGATCGTCTTCGCCTTCCCTTTCGACGCGCACCATTGCATCGTCGACCAACTGGGCTACCAGCGGGATGTGATGGGGCAGGATGCCGACCTCGCCGACGGTGGTGCGGGTGAACAGGAATGTTGCCTCACCCGACCAGATCTTGCGGTCGACGGCGACTATCTCAACATTCAATTCCGCCATGCCATACCACCTTTCGCTGTTGGCTAGACGGGATCACAGCTTGGCGCCAAGGCTCTCGGCCTTCTTGGCCAAGTCGTCGAGGCCACCGATCAAGAAGAAGGCCTGCTCGGGCACGTGGTCGAATTCGCCCTTGCACACGCGGTCGAACGCCTCGACGGTTTCCTTCAGCGGGACCGTCGAACCCGGCTGGCCGGTGAACTGTTCGGCCGCCATCATGTTCTGCGAAAGGAACCGCTCAATGCGCCGGGCCCGGTTGACCAACTGCTTGTCCTCTTCGGACAGCTCGTCAATACCGAGAATCGCGATGATGTCCTGAAGGTCCTTGTAACGCTGCAGGATCCGGATGACTTCTTGCGCGACGCGGTAGTGCTCGTCACCGACGACACCGGGGTCCAGGATCGTCGAGCTGGACGCTAACGGGTCCACCGCGGGGAAGATGCCCTTGGAGAACACCGAACGCGACAGCTCGGTGGTGGCGTCCAGGTGCGCGAACGTCGTGGCCGGCGCCGGGTCGGTGTAGTCGTCGGCAGGAACATAAACCGCTTGCATCGATGTAATCGAACGGCCCCGCGTTGAGGTGATGCGCTCCTGCAACTCGCCCATCTCGTCAGCCAGCGTGGGCTGATAACCCACGGCCGACGGCATACGACCGAGCAGCGTCGACACCTCCGAGCCGGCCTGGGTGAACCGGAAGATGTTGTCGATGAACAGCAGCACGTCCTGCCCGGCCTCGTCGCGGAACCACTCCGCCATCGTCAGCGCCGACAGTGCGACCCGCATACGGGTGCCGGGCGGCTCGTCCATCTGACCGAAAACAAGCGCGGTGTCCTTGAGCACGTTGGCTTCTTTGAGCTCAACCCAGAGGTCGTTGCCCTCGCGGGTGCGCTCCCCCACCCCGGCGAACACCGAAGTACCACCGAAGTTACGGGCAATGCGGTTGATCATCTCCTGGATCAGCACCGTCTTGCCTACGCCGGCGCCGCCGAACAGTGCGATCTTGCCGCCACGCACGTACGGAGTAAGCAGGTCGACGACCTTCAGACCGGTCTCGAGCATCTCGGTGCGAGGCTCCAGCTCTTCGAAGGGCGGCGGCTTGCGGTGAATCGACCAGTGCTCGAAGTCTTCTCCGTACCCTGGCTTATCCAGGCAGTGCCCGAGCGCGTCGAAGACGTGGCCCTTGACTTCCTCGCCGACCGGCACCGAGATCTGGCCACCGGTGTCGGTGACCTCAACCCCCCGCACCAAGCCGTCGGTGGGCTGCATCGAGATGGTGCGCACCAAGTTGTCGCCGAGATGGTTCGCTACCTCCAACGTCAAGGTTTTCGCGAGCTCCTCGAACGTGATCTCGGCGTGCAGCGCGTTGAACAGCCCCGGGACGGAACCGCGCGGGAACTCGACGTCGACGACGGGCCCGGTGACCCGCACCACGCGGCCGCTGGTGTCGCTATTGGTCGACTTTTCGGTCTTTTCGTCAGTCGCAGTCATATTTCTTCGCTTCCTCGTGGTGCTACCTAGCGGGCGTCTGCGAGCGCATTTGCGCCACCGACGATTTCGCTTATCTCCTGGGTGATCTGGGCCTGCCGCTCGCGGTTTGCCATTAGCGTCAGGGCCTTGATGAGGTCGTCTGCGTTGTCGGTGGCCGACTTCATCGCACGTTGGCGCGATGCCAGCTCCGATGCCGCGGATTCAAGCATCGCCGCGTACACACGGGTGGTCAGATACCGTGGCAGCAGCGATTCGAAAAGCGTTGTCGCATCCGGCTCGAACGAGTAAAGGGTATGCAGTTCGGGTTCTTCCTCGACGTACTCGACCACCATCGGGGCAATCCGGTGGGCCGCCGCCGACTGCGACAGCATCGACTTGAACTCCGTGTAGATGATGTGGAGCTCGTCAACGCCCTCGGTGTCGGATTGACTCTCCTCCTCACCGCCCGCGCCGGCCATGAACGCGTCGACCAATGTCGAACCGATCTCGGACGCGTTCTCGTACGTGGGTTGCTCCGAGAAGCCCGTCCAGGACTCGGCGATGTCCCAGTTCCGGAAGGTGTAGTAGTTCAACGCCTTACGGCCCACGGCGTACAGCACCGGTGTCTTGCCTTCGTCCCGTAGCAAGGAAAACAGCTCCTCGGCGCGGCGGAAGACGCTGGCGTTGTACGCACCGCACAGCCCACGGTCGGATGAAACCACCAGCACGCCCGCCCGCTTAGGTTCGGGCCGCTCGACGAGCAACGGATGATCAAGAGCAGCCTCGGCGGCCAGCGTGGTGAGCATCGCGGTGATTTGGAATGCGTACGGCCTGGCGGATTGGAGCCGAGCCTGCGCTTTGCCGATGCGCGATGTCGCGATCAGCTCCTGGGCCTTGGTGATCTTCTTGATCGAGCCGGCCGAGCGGATCCGCCCGCGCAATTCACGAAGTGTGGCGGCCATCGGTTGCTACTTCTTCTCTTTCTTTTTCTTTTCCTTCTTTTCCGGCGCCGGCTTCTTGACCTTCACCGATTCCTTCTCCAGGTCCGCCTCGTCAAGTGCCTCGACGTGCTCGTCGGGCACCACCGATCCACCACCCGTGGCGGCGAAGCCCTTCTTGAAGTTCTTGATCACCTCGGTGAGCTGGTTCTCGGCTTCTTCGGAGAGCTTCTGGCTGTCGCGTATCCCGGCCAAGATTTTCTCTTCGGAGGCTCGAATGTGATCCAGCAATTCGGTTTCGAACCGCCTGACGTCCTCGACGGGCACCGAGTCCAGGTGACCGCCGGTCCCCAGGAAGATCGAAACCACTTGTTCCTCAACGGGCATGGGCTGGTACTGCGGTTGCTTGAGCAGCTCGACCAGCCGAGCACCGCGGTCCAACTGCGCCTTGGACGTGGCGTCCAGGTCCGAAGCGAAGGCCGCGAAGGATTCCAATTCGCGGTACTGCGACAGGTCCAGACGCAACGAGCCGGCTACTTCCTTCATCGCCTTGATCTGTGCGGCACCACCGACGCGGGACACCGAGACACCGACGTTAATGGCCGGCCGCACACCCTGGTTGAAAAGGTCGGACTCCAGGAAGCACTGCCCGTCGGTGATCGAGATGACGTTGGTGGGGATATAGGCCGAGATGTCGTTGGCCTTGGTCTCGATGATCGGCAGACCGGTCAGCGAGCCGCCACCGAGGTCGTCGGAAAGCTTGGCGCAGCGCTCCAAAAGCCGCGAGTGCAGGTAGAACACGTCACCCGGGTAGGCCTCGCGGCCTGGCGGGCGGCGCAGCAGCAGCGAGATCGCGCGGTACGCCTCGGCCTGCTTGCTCAGGTCGTCGAAGACGATCAGCACATGCTTGCCCTCGTACATCCAGTGCTGAGCGATCGCCGAACCGGTATACGGCGCAAGCCATTTGAAGCCGGCAGAGTCTGACGCGGGCGCCGCGACAATGGTGGTGTAGTCCATCGCGCCGCCCTCGTCCAGCGCACGGCGGACAGCGGCGATGGTGGTGCCCTTCTGCCCGATGGCCACGTACACGCAGCGAACCTGCTTGCGCTCGTCGCCGGACTCCCAGTTCTCCCGCTGGTTGAGGATGGTGTCCACGCAGACGGCGGTTTTGCCCGTCTTGCGGTCGCCGATGATCAGCTGGCGCTGCCCGCGGCCAATCGGGGTCATCGCGTCGATGGCCTTGATCCCGGTCTGCAGCGGCTCCTTCACGCCCTGCCGGTTGACCACCGACGGCGCCTGGATCTCCAGGGCGCGCCGCGTCTCGGTTTCGATGTCGCCGCGCCCGTCGATGGGCTGGCCAAGGGGATTGACCACCCGCCCGAGAAACGCGTCGCCCACGGGCACCGACAGGACGTCGCCAGTGCGCTTGACCTGCTGGCCTTCTGCGATTTTCTCGAAGTCACCGAGGATCACGGCGCCGACACTGTGTTCGTCGAGGTTGAGTGCGACGCCGAGTACTCCGCCGGGGAACTCGAGCAGCTCCTGGGTCATCACGGACGGCAAGCCTTCGACGTGCGCGATGCCGTCGCCGGCGTCGATGACGGTACCGACCTCCTCGCGGGAGGTGCCTGAGGTGAAAGAGCCCACGTACTCCTCGATGGCGCTCTGAATGTCATCAGCTGAGATTGTCAACTCGGCCATGGCTTTTCGTCTTCCTACTTGATCTTGGTTCGACTGCGGTTGTGGTGATTGGTTCGTGGTCAGTCGGGCAACTGAGCCTTGGCTGAGGTCAGGCGAGACGAGAGTGTCCCGTCGATCACTTCGTCAGCCACGGCGATGAGCAGCCCGCCCATCAGTTCGGCATCGGTCTGCAGCTGCACCGTCACCGGATGCCTGTAGATGCGGCCGAGCACTTCGGTGAGACGCGTCCGTTGGGCATCGCTCAGTTCGGCCGCTGCGCTGACTTGCGCGATGATTTCGCCGCGGCGAGCCACCGCAACTTGGGCCAAGAACTGCACGGCCCCCTCGGCCGGCTCACCTCTGAGCAGTTCGACCGTCTGGGTCAGCAGCGCCTTGACGATCGGGGTGACGCGGCCGCTCGCGCTATCAAGCACGTTGCGCAGCAGGCCCACCCGGCCTTCGACCGGAACGGCATAGTCGCCCAACAGGATGGCAAGTCGCGGCTGTGCGTCGAGAATGCGGGAGAACCGGAACAATTGTTCCTCGACCTCGTCAACCTTATTCTCACGTTCGGCGACTTCGAGCAACGCTTGCCGCGACACGTGTTCGATCGCATCGACGAGGTCGGAGTTGGCCGACCAACGCTGCGAGACAGCTAACCGCAGAACATCAAGCGTGGCCTCGTCGACTTTGTCGGCAACCAACCGCTCGATCAACTGGACCCTGGGCGCCGCGTCTTCGGCGGGGACGGTGAGATACCTGGTGACAACGATCTCGCGGTCCAGCATTTCGGCTACCGAGACCAACTCGCTGGAAAGGGTGGAAAGTCCTTTATTGTCAAGGTTCTTGGCTATGGTGTCGAACCGGTCCAACAAGCTGACCACTGCC
Organism: uncultured Actinomycetota bacterium; assembly: GCA_963784665.1. Classification (GTDB taxonomy): domain Bacteria; phylum Actinomycetota; class Actinomycetes; order Mycobacteriales; family Mycobacteriaceae; genus Mycobacterium. The sequence continues at coordinate 17,838 of CAWASA010000001.1, read as the reverse complement.
TGCCGACTGGCCGAGCGCATCTTTGCCAATAGCGGATACTGGACCTCAGCGGACGCGGGCGCCATGGCTTCGAGATCGTCCAGGAATCGATCGACGGTAGCCGACTGCTGCGCCGGGTCAGCAACGTAGTTACCCAGCAACTCGCCTGCCTGGCGCACCGCTTCGTGACCGAGTTCCAGGCGAAGCTGACGGCTCAGCTGAGCCCGCAGCAGCTCGACCTGGCGGCCACCCTGCATTTGGATGCGTTCCGCCTCGACGTCGGCCTGGGCCCGTAACTGCTCGGTAATCCGCTCCGAGTCTGCCTGCGCCTCTTCGACAACCCGTTCCGCCTCCGACTTGGCGGCTTCCACGGCCCTGCTATGGGCCGTGGTCGACTCAGTCAACCGATCGGTCGCCGCCGCCGCATCTTCTAACTGCTGGCGCACCGTGTTTTGCCGAGCGGTCATCAAACGGCGCACTGGCGGCACTACATAACGCACCACCAGAAACACGATGGCCGCGAATCCCACCAACTGTCCGATGAAGGTCGACATGCGTAATTACCGTCCGGAGGTCTTAGTTGCTGAGGCGGCCGCGGTGGCGGGGGCAACGTCGACGCCGAGGATTCGACTGGCTAACGTGGCAGACAGGGTCGCCACGTTGGCGCGCAGATCCAGTTCCACGGCGTCCCTCTCCCGCTTCAATTGCTCGGCGGCTAGCTGCAACGTCGACATCACCTGTTGCTCGGCACGGGCGCGCGCGTCTTCCACAACCTTACGGCCCTCCGCACGGGCATTGTCGCGTAATGACGACGCCTGCATTCGGGCTTCCTTCAGGGCTTCTTCGTAATCGGCTTGGGCGGCTTCGACTTGCTCGGCCGCCTTCTTGTTGTCGGCAACGGTCTTGGCGACGAGGGCATCGCGTTCGCGCAATACCCGCAAAACCGGCGGCACGACGAACGTGCCAATGACGGCAAGCACGATGAGGAAGATGGCCAGCACGAAGAAAAAAGTGCCGTTGGGAACGAGGAAGTTGCTGCCGCCCTTGCCTCCCTCAGCTGCCTGGCCGGCAGCCAGGACAATAGGGTTCGCGTCACCCATCACAGCGAATTACGTGACGGGGGTGGCGAAGACGAACAGCGCCATAAACGCCAGGTTGATGAAGTAGGCCGCCTCAACCAGACCGACGGTGATGAAGAACGGTGTGAACAAGCGACCCTGCGCCTCGGGTTGCCGGGCGATACCCGAAACCAACGCGTTACCCGCAATACCGTCACCGATACCGGCACCGATCGCGCCGCCGCCCATAATCAGTCCACCGCCGATGAGAGCACCGGCAGCGATAGTGGGGTCCATTCTTATCCTCCTTTGTGTGGTGGCTATCTGGTAGCGGTCTACCAGGCTCCTGTATTGGTGTGTGGTTTGGGCCATTTCGCGGCGGCTTCAGTCATGATGTTCCTCGACCTCCATCGCTTGGCTGAAATACAGGATGGTCAATATCGCGAAGATGAAGGCCTGGATCGCGCCGACGAATAGATCGAACGACTTCCAGATCGCGTTGGGCAACCACATGATGTACGGCGGAAAGAGCGCGATCAGCGCGACCAGTATGCCGCCGGCGAAGATGTTGCCGAAAAGTCGGAGCGACAACGAGATCGGCTTGGCGAGTTCTTCGACCAGGTTGATCGGCGCCAAGAACGCCACGTGACCTTTGAGCACTGCGAGTGGGTGTCCGACGATGCCGCGGCGCCAGATCCCGGCCACGTGGTAGCAGACGAACACGAAAAGAGCCAGCGCCAACACGTAATTGATGTCCGCTGCCGCCGACTTGAGTACCTCGGTGGTATGCCCTGATTTGTCGGTGTATTGCAGCGGGAGCACCGAAAGCCAGTTGGAGATCAGGATGAACACGAAGATGGTGACCGCCAGCGGCAGCACGAACGGAGCGATTCGCATGCCGATGGCGGCTTCGATCTGACCGCGCATCTGTTCGGTGATTGCTTCCCAGAACAACTGGACTCCACTGGGCACGCCCTTTGAGGTGATCTTCGCGCGCAGGAAGAAGGCCAATCCGAGCACGATCACCGCGGCGATCGCGGTCGAAAGAATCGTGTCGGTGTTGACGGTCAAACCGAGCCAGGTCGCCGTGTTGTGCTGGCCAACCTCGATTTGGGATTCGGCCAGGGTCATCTCAGTCATCGCCGGTGCTCCTTTCTTCCGGCCCTTCCGAGCCCGTGAGAAGGCCGTGGTCCGAGCCCGCCGGGCGGTCCGTGGAAGACGCAGTATCAGGAGACTCCGCCGGCACCCCCGCACGTATCTTTTTCCAAACCGGCAACGCAGTCGATACGACCAAAAGCACCTGGAAGAGCGCCAGCCCGAACACCACGCCCAAGCCAGCAGGCCGGAAAACGTAGGCGATGATCAGCCCGATAACGGTGATAACGGCCAGCCGCGAGGCCGAGTTGAGCGCCATTGACCTTTTCAGCGGATGATCGTGGGCGGTAATCGACTCAACCGAACGACGCACCATTAGCGCATTCAGCAAACCCAGTAGCAACCCGATACCAAAGAACACCCCGACCATCAGGTGACCGGACAATCCGGCGGCGAGCATCGCCACCGCAGTAATCGCAACGCTGATCACGAAGAGCCGAACCGGACGGAAAGCAACAGAGGGAAACACCAACGGCGCGTCCTGCGCTGGTGTCGTCACTGCAGCACCTCAATCCCAGGTTGGTGGCAACGGGAACCCCCCGACCGACTGATCGGTGGCCCGCCGAGCGTATCGCACGTCACATTGGAATCACCCAAGGGGTAGCTCCCGGCGTCAGTCTTAAGCCGGCGCGATCGGATAAGCGTCCGATGAGCCGGTTGCCCGGCAACCTGCGAGGCCGTTTTAGGGGTTCTACCTGCACCGTACCATATGGCAAACACCACTACTACTGCCTGTCGTAGTCCTCGTCTTCGTAGTCATCGCGGCGGCGCAGGAGCGGGATTGCCGTCGCGATGCCGGCGACCACAATGGCGGCCAGCATTACCGCGGCGGTATCGCGGGGATTGAAAAAGATCGTGCTCGCAGCGCCGAACGCGACAATGCCTACCCATAGATAGATCAGCAGGACCACCCGGCGATGCGAATGACCGATCTGCAGCAACCGGTGGTGCAGGTGCATTTTGTCGGGGCTGAACGCGCTGCGGCCGGCGCGGGTGCGGCGCACGATCGCCAGCAGCAGGTCGAGCATCGGCACAAACATGACCGCCACCACGAGCAGGAATGGTGACAGCAGGGCAAACACGTCGCGAGCGCCGTAGGCGTTCTGCGAGACCGGGCCGGCAGCGGTCGTAAGCGCGGCGGCGAGCATCAAGCCGATCAGCATCGAGCCGGAATCGCCCATGAAGATCTTGGCTCGGTGAAAATTGTGCGGCAAGAAGCCCAGACAGGCCCCGGCGAGCACCACCGAAATCACGGCAGGGGGATAGAAGAGCACATCACCGCCGTGGTCGCGGAGCAGACCGACCGAGAACATGCAGATCGCCATCGCGGTGATCAGCCCGAGCCCCGCGGCCAGCCCGTCGAGCCCGTCGACAAAGTTCATCGCGTTGACGAACGACACAGTCAGCGCCAGGGTGAGCAGGATCGACGAGGCCTGGTCCAGCACGATGGTGCCGACGCCGCCCACGGGGATGTAGAGAACGCTCCAGGCAACACCCATGGTGACCAGCACACTGGCCGCGGTGATCTGACCGGCGAACTTCGTCAAAGCATCCAGGCCCCAACGGTCGTCGATGAGGCCGATGCCCATGATCACCGCACCCGCCACCAGCACCGCGGGCATCCCACTGGAGTAGACGAAGCCGCGAGTGAGCGCCGGAAGCTGGGAGGCCAGGAAGACGGCCGAGACCACGCCGAGAAACATCGCCAGCCCGCCCATGCGTGGAGTGGGCGTCACGTGTACGTCGCGTTCCCGCGGATACGCGACCGCCCCCAGCCGGGTGGCCAGCACCCGTACCGGTCCGGTCGCGAAGTAGGTGATGATCGCTGCGGTCAGTCCCACCAGCACAAGCTCGCGTAGCGGGACACCGGCGCCGCGGTCAGACAGGGCGAGCAAACGACCGGCGAGGTTGGCTACGTCGCTGGACACCTCGAGACCGTACTGCACCAAGCTGAGACGCGAATAGCCGCGGCTGGCTACTGCTGGGCGGTCAAAGTTTCGGGGTCCGCCCCGAGCACTTCTGCGATCCGCTCAACGCTCACCGGACCGGCCCGCAGGATGCGCGGGGTGGCTCCGGTCAGGTCGACGATCGTGGAGGCGGCCCGCTGCTCGGATGGCCCCGCGTCGAGATAGACGTCGACGGGGTCGCCGAGTTGACCGCGCGCCTCGCTGGCGTCCACCGCGGGCGAACGGCCGGAGACGTTGGCGCTGGATACCGCCATGGGCCCCACTTCACGCAGCAGCTCGAGGGCAACCGGGTGCAGCGGCATCCGCAGCATCACGGTGCCGCGTGCATCGCCGAGGTCCCACTGCAGCGACGGCGCCTGTGTCACCACCAGGCTTAGCGCGCCGGGCCAGAATGCACGGATCAGATCGCGGGCCCCGTCGGGCATTGTGTAGACCAAGCCCTCGATGGTGTGCCAGGAGCCGACCAAAACGCCAACCGGCATGTCTCGACCCCGCCCCTTCGCCGACAGCAGCGCAGCCACCGCGGCGCTATTGAAGGCGTCGGCGCCGATGCCGTACACCGTGTCCGTCGGCATAACAACCAGACGGCCGCCCTTGAGCGCCCCTACCGCCGCGGCGATTCCGAGTGCACGCTGGTCGGGGTCGGCACAGTCGAACACGTCAGTCACGGCTGCACCCTCCTCCTGCGGGCAGTCACGAACCTTGGCCGGCCGGCTAGATCTTGCCGGGCCTGGACATCGTCGAAAAGCCCTGTGTCCTCGAGCAATTCGATGGTTGCCGACGACGTGGTGTCATCATGCTCGACGGCGATCAGGCCACCTGGGCACAGCCAGCGTCCGGCGAGGCGGACAATGGGGGCGATCACCGCCATCCCGTCCGGCCCGCCGAACACGGCGTGGTGCGGATCATGTTGGGCTACTTCAGGTTCCACCGCCGTATCGTCGGGAACGTACGGCGGGTTAGCCACGATCAGGTCTACCCCTTCGTCTAGTTCGGGAAGCATGCCCGGCTTGGAGACCAGCTCTGTGACGTCGGCTCGCGCAAGTTCAACCGCAGTGCCCTGGGCGTTGCGGCGCGCGTACTCCAGGGCCGCATCCGAATCATCGATGCCGATGATTCGGGCCTCCGGCCAGTAGTAGGCCAGCGCCACCGCCAAAGCGCCGGATCCGGTGCACAAATCGACGATCACGGGCCGCGCCCCAAGTCGCTGCGCGGTGGCCCACGCCAAGATGGCCTCCGTCTCCGGACGCGGAATGAAAACACCGGGCCCCACATCCAGCATTACCGGCCCGAAAGCCGCCGTCCCGGTGAGATGCTGCAACGGCACCCGCCGCGAACGCGCAGCCACCACGTCGCGGTAACGCCCGAGAAAGTCGTCGCCGGGCGACTCGAGCAAAGCCAGGCGACCGCGGTCAGTACCTGCCAGATGAGCGGCCAACTGCTCGGCATCCCCACGCGCCGAGTCGATCCCCGCTTCGGCCAGTAGCGCCGCAGCGGAGTCGATCGCGCGCCGCAAGACACTCATGCCTGTTGCAGCCGCGACTGCTTGTCAGCGGCGCTCAGCGCGTCGAACAACGCGTCCAGGTCACCGTCGAGTACTTGATCGAGATTATGTGACTTGTAACCGATTCGGTGGTCAGTGATCCGGTTCTCCGGGAAGTTGTACGTGCGAATCCGTTCGCTGCGGTCCACGGTGCGGACCTGGCTGGCCCGGTCGGCCGACGCGTCGGCCAGCGCCTGCACTTCGGCCATTGCCTGCAGGCGAGCAGCCAGCACCTGCAACGCACGGGTCTTGTTCTGCAGCTGCGACCGTTCGTTTTGACACGTGACGACGATCCCGGTGGGCAGATGCGTGATGCGCACCGCGGAGTCGGTGGTGTTGACACCCTGCCCGCCTTTGCCGGATGAGCGGTACACATCGATGCGCAGATCCGACTCGTTGATCTGCACCTCACCGACTTCCTCGGGTTCGGGATAGACCAGCACGCCCGCCGCTGAAGTGTGTACGCGGCCTTGCGATTCCGTCACCGGCACGCGTTGCACCCGGTGTACCCCGCCCTCGAACTTCATCCGCGACCACACTCCGTCAGCTGTGTCGCCCTTACTGGCGATACTGAGCGTCACATCCTTGTAGCCGCCCAAATCCGACATTGTTTCGTCCAGTACCGTCACCGTCCAGCCATGCCGCTCGGCATAGCGGATGTACATCCTGGCCAAATCAGCGGCGAACAATGCCGATTCTTCACCGCCTTCACCGGATTTGACTTCGAGCACGATGTCGTCGGGGTCATGCGGGTCGCGCGGTGCCAGCATGTCGGTCAGTTGGGTATCCAACTCGGCTACCCGTGATTCCAGTTGGATCACCTCATCGGCGAACGACTCGTCGTCGGCGGCCAGTTCATGTGCGGTCTCCAGGTCGTCACGCACCGACGCCAGCTTGCGGTACGTGGCCACGATCGGGGCCAATCGGGCGAACCGGCGGCCGGCTTTGCGCGCCTCGGCGGGATCGCTGTGCAATTCGGGATCTGCCAGCCGATGCTCGAGCTCGGCGTGTTCGGCCAGTAGCACGTCAATCGTCTGTACCGGCTGCGTCATGTTTCACCCCCTGCCCAGTTCATTCACGCCTCGCGTGACCTCATTTACCGTATTTGCCGCAAACGCGAACCGACGCCCGGCCTGTGCAGCTTCACGCACAGTTCGGGCGTCGGTAACCCAGCTATTTGTCGGTCTTGTCCGCCTCGGCAGCTCCACCCTTGCGCTTGCCGTAACGCTTTTCGAAGCGGGCCACCCGGCCACCGCTGTCGAGGATCTTCTGCTTGCCCGTGTAGAAGGGGTGGCACTGCGAGCAAACCTCCACGACGATGCGGCCGCCCGGCTTGGTGCTGCGTGTCTGGAAGGTGTTACCGCATCCGCAGACCACCGTGGTCTCTGCGTAGGCGGGATGGATGTCTGATTTCATGCTGTCCTCTTCGATCGTTTATCGCCCGTGCCCCCGTGTTGGATCCGGCGTCGAGCGTGATTGCAGAACCTGAGGCGGTTCTGGGATAGTCGAGCAACGATTATGCCAGGTCAACCGCTACCTCCCCAAACACCGAGATTCGGCCGGGCATTCCCGGCGGCCTGACGACACCAACCCTTCGCGGGTCAGATTGGTGCTGCGCCGGCGTCGACATGGCGATCCAGGAGGATGTAAGTCCTGCTTCGCCCGCTGCGCGTCCAGAGCACTCCGCTGCCGGGTGTTGTGCCACGAGCAGTCAATTCCCGCTTGAGGATCTTGTTGGTGGCCGTGGTCGGTAGCCGATCGGTGAGCCAGACGTACCGGGGCCACGCCTTGGGTGATAAGTCGGGCTGGCGAGCCAGGAATTGGCCGAACTCCTCGGGCGTCAAGTCGGCGTCTTCGGCCAACACGATAGCTGCCATCACCTGGTCACCGGCATGCTCGTCGGGTACCGCATACACCGCCACGTGGCTGATGGGTGTCAACCGCTGCAGGATCCGTTCAATGGGCGCCGTGGTCATGTTCTCTCCGTCGACGCGCAACCAGTCACCGCTGCGGCCGGCGAAGTAAATCCAGCCGTCGGCGTCCCGGTAAGCGAGGTCGCCCGACCAGAACATGCCGTGACGAAGGCGTGTATCGGTGGCCTGCGGGTCGTTGTAGTAGCCGGCGAACAGCCCGGCACCGGTGGTGTTGACCAGCTCCCCTATCGCTTCCTCCGCGTTGGTCAAGGCGCCGTCGTCGTCAAAGACCGCTGCCGGGCATTCGGTCAAGGTGTCCGGGTTGTAGATGGCCACACCGGGAAAGCCCCGGCCGAGTGACCCAGGCGGGCAGCCATCCTCTCGGGTAATGATGATCGCGCCCTCGGTAGATCCGAAGCCGTCCCACACCGTGCAGTTGAAACGCCGGCTGAACTCGGCGATATCGCGATCACTCGCCTCGTTGCCGAACGCGACCCGCAGTGGGTTGTCCTGGTCATCGGGTCGCTCCGGCGTGGCCAGCACGTAGGCCAACGGTTTGCCGACGTAGTTCATGAAAGTGGCCCCGTACCGTCGCAAGTCGGGAAGCAGCCGAGATGCCGAGAACGCCGCGGGGACCATAGCCGCACCGGCGCCCACGGCCACGCTCCACCCGGCTAGCAGCGCGTTGGAGTGAAACAGCGGCATCGACAGATAACAGACGTCGGAAACGTCGACCTCGAACCGCCCTATCAGCGTCGTGCCGGCAAACACCACCGTCAGATGGGTCACCTGCACCGCCTTCGGTTCCCCGCTGGTTCCTGAGGTGAAGATCATCATGAAGGTGTCAGTTGGCGCGACCTCGCGATAGGGGGACAGCGTTTCAGCGCTCCCGACCAGCGTCAACCACGAGTCGCTGGACACGTCGAACACCCGCACACCGGGCAGTTCCAGCCCGTCGAGCAACTCTTTATGCGCCGGATCGGTCAGCAGTATCTGGCAGTCGGCATGCAAGACGTCCCGGGCCAGCGCGGCACCGCGGCGGGTGTCGTTGATGCCGCACAGCACATATCCACCCAGCGCAGCTGACGCCATGGCGGTGAGCATCTCGGGCGTATTGCCCAACAATGCGCCGACGTGCAGCGGGCGGTTCGGGTCGGCGACGTGAATCAAGGCGGCGGCGGTGGCGGCTGCCTCAGCCAGATGCTCACGCCAGGTCCAGACGCGCTCGCCGTACTTCAGCGCCGGCGTGTCCTGGTCCAAACGCTCTCGAAGCAGTTGCTGAAGCGTCTCCGCCACGGCTGGCCCGGCGAGTTGTCGACCTAGTCGTTGTCCATTGATCCAGGTGTTGTCTTGGACACCTGCACCAGGAACTCGTAGTTGTTCTTCGTCTTGCGCAGCTGCGACATCAGCAGGTCGATGGCCTGGTGTGAATCCAGGCCCGATAGGACGCGGCGCAGCTTGTGCACAACGGCGAACTCGTCGGGCGACAGCAACAGCTCGTCCTTGCGGGTGCCGGAAGGATTCACGTCGACCGCGGGGAAGACCCGGCGTTCAGAGATCTTGCGATCCAGCTTGAGCTCGGCGTTGCCGGTGCCCTTGAACTCCTCAAAGATGACCGTGTCACCGGTGGAGCCGGTTTCGACCATCGCGGTGGCGATGATGGTCAGCGATCCGCCTGCCTCGATGTTGCGGGCGGCGCCCAGGAAGCGCTTGGGCGGGTAGAGCGCGGTCGAGTCGACACCACCGGACAGGATGCGGCCCGACGCCGGCGACGCGTTGTTGTAGGCGCGACCCAGCCGGGTGATCGAGTCGAGCAGCACCACGACGTCCTTGCCCTGCTCCACGAGCCGCTTGGCGCGCTCAATCGCAAGCTCTGCGGCCTGGGTGTGATCGGATGGCGGGCGGTCGAACGTCGAGGAGATGACCTCACCCTTGACCGAACGCTGCATGTCGGTGACCTCTTCGGGCCGCTCGTCGACGAGCACAACCATCAGGTGGCATTCCGGGTTGTTCATGGTGATCGCGTTGGCGATGTCCTGCAGGATCGTCGTCTTGCCCGCCTTGGGCGGCGACACGATCAGCGCGCGCTGGCCCTTGCCGATCGGCATGATCAGGTCGATGACCCGCGTGGTAAGCCGGTCGGGGGTGGTTTCCAGGCGAAGCCGCTGGTTAGGGTACAACGGCGTCAACTTGTTGAAATCGGGCCGTTTCTTGGCGTCTTCGATCGATCCGCCGTTGATAGTGTCCAGACGCACCAGCGGGTTGAATTTCTGCCGCTGGTTGGGCTGCTCACCTTCTTTGGGAACCCGAACCGCACCGGTTACCGCGTCACCGCGGCGCAAGCCGTTCTTACGCACCATATTCATCGACACGTAGACGTCGTGCGGACCGGCCAGGTACCCGGAGGTGCGCACGAACGCGTAGTTGTCGAGTACGTCGAGGATGCCGGCTACCGGCTGAACGACGTCGTCCTCACGCAGTTCGGTTTCGGTGCCTTCGCCTGTCCTTTCACCGCGGCGGCGGCGGTCGCGGAAGCGGCGGCCCCGGCGGCCCCCACGCCCGTCACCGTCGTCGTCGCCACGCGACTGCTGGCCGCCCGAGCTCTGCTGATCACCGCTCTGGTCGCTACCGGCGTTTTGTCGGCGCTCGTCCGTCTTGGTGTCCTGTTGGCGCCCCTGGCGGTTGTCGGCCTCGCCGGTGGCTGCGCCCTTGCGGGTGCCGGTCTCCTCGCGATCCGCCTCGTCGGCGGTGCGGGCGGCTGATCCCGGTTCGCGGGAGCCGCTGCGTCGTTCCCGGCGCGGCGCCTCGGTTGTTGAACCGTTCTGTTCGTGGGCCGGTGCTTCGGCACTGGCAGTGTCGGATTCGCCGCTGTCCTCAGCTGATGGGGCGCCACTGGCGGAAGCGCCGTTGGCCTGCCCCCTACTTTCCTTGATCGCGGCGATTAGTTCGTTCTTGCGCATACCCGACGTCCCCTTGACGCCAGCTTGATTAGCCAGCGCGCGCAGCTCGGGCAGCACCATGGTGGACAGTGCGCCGGCCGAGACGTTGGTTTTAACGTCCGGTGTGTCTGTGGTCACGGCGTTCGACGGCTGATTGCCGTCGGTGCTTTCGTCAGCCGTGAACAGGTCCGTATCAGTCACGGATTTCCTTTCTTCCCCCGCTGATCAGGTCATACGGGGGTTCGTTGCATTCAGCCAAATTGCCGAGTGCACCCAATCATCGACTCTGCAACGGTGATCGCCTGGATTGGCGGAGGAAAGCGGCGAACCTCGTCCACGAGAAGAATTGGTGTTGTCCTAGCGGCAAGGCAGTATGTATGCAGATACAGATTCTGCGATTGCTGGACGGCTCCGAGGATAGCTCGCATCCTTGTCGGAAGCAAGCAAACCCTCCGGCCACGCTGTGGATTAACCGGGGACTGTGACTCCCGGACTCCAGCGAACTCCTTCGCCGGCGGTCATCTCAGTGATGGTAAATCCGTTTGCGGCCCCGTACTCCAACACTTCCGAGGGCAACTCCGACTCTGTGCTCAGTGCAATCAGCGATGGACCAGCCCCCGAAAGCGTCGCTGCCACTGTATGACGCCGCAACAGTCGCAAATATTCCGCCGAGGCCGGCATCGCCGGGGCGCGCTGCGGTTGATGCAGCACGTCTTCAGTGGCCGCCATGAGCACATCGGGGCGTTCGGTCAGCGCTACCACCAGCAACGCGGCGCGGCTGACGTTAAACCTTGCATCGTCGTGGCTGACCTGGGCGGGCAGCAGCACCCGGGTCTCCGCGGTCAACGAGCGCTCCTCGGGAATAGCGCAGTACAAATGGATATCGGGGTGGAGCCGCAGCGGCACCGCCGAGTACCGGGGCCGATCACCGGTGCGATCAATCCACGAAACCACCGCACCACCCAACACGGCAGCCGCGGCGTTGTCGGGATGACCCTCGAATTCCGAGGACAGCTGGATGAGCTGAGTATCGCTCAACGGTTTCGAATCCGTCTGTGCCACAAGGCCATTTACTGCTGCCAGGCCGCCCACCACCGCGGCTGCAGACGAGCCGAGACCGCGGGAATGCGGGATGGCGTTGCGGCAGCGCACCACCAGGCCTGCGGCGCGGACCCCCACAGCCCGCAACCCGCACTCGACGGCGCGCGCCACCAGATGTTCGGGGCCCAGCGGTGCCTGGTCGGCACCCTCGCCCTCGACCATCACAACCAAGCCGGAATTGGTTGTCTCGACAATAATCTCGTCGCAAAGACTCAATGCCAGGCCAATGCTGTCAAAGCCGGGGCCGAGGTTAGCGCTGGACGCCGACACCACGGCGCTCGCCACCAGCCCGGCAGGCAGCATCTGGGTCACCGACACGCTTTCATAAGGCCTGATGGCTGGCGACCCGCCGCGCTTGCGATCGCCACGGAGCCGAATTGGCGGCGACCCGCCTCGCCCGGCTCCGCCGCGCTTGCGATCGCCACTAGGCCAGCCCCAACTTCTCGACGACGAGCACAGGATCGACAGGCAGCGGGGATACGCTCGGCATATCCTTTAGCGCCGTGTCGGGATCCTTGAGACCGTTGCCGGTCACCGTACACACCACCATCGATCCGGTTGCCACCCAACCGTCGTCAACGGCTTTCAGTAGGCCCGCGATGCTGGCCGCGGACGCAGGCTCGACGAAGACGCCTTCGGTACGGGCCACAAGATGGTATGCGGCCAGGATTTCCTCGTCGGTAGCGGCCAAGAAGCGTCCCTTTGATTGCTGCTGTGCCTCCACAGCGGCCGTCCACGACGCCGGTGCGCCGATGCGGATTGCGGTCGCGATCGTCTCGGGGTGGCTGACCGGTTCACCGAGTACCAGCGGTGCTGCACCGGCCGCTTGGGCGCCCAGCATGCGGGGCAGCTTGTCAATCACGCCTTCGTGGTGATACTCCCTGTACCCCTTCCAATACGCGGTGATGTTCCCCGCGTTGCCGACCGGAAGCGCATGCACGTCCGGCGCGGTACCGAGCGCGTCGACGATCTCGAACGCAGCCGTCTTTTGGCCCTCGATGCGCACCGGGTTGACCGAGTTGACCAACGAGATCGTCGGGAAGTCCGCGGCCATCTTGCGGGCCAGCTCAAGGCAGTCGTCGAAGTTGCCGTCGATCTGGATGATCTTGGCGCCGTGCATAACCGCCTGTGCCAGCTTGCCCATCGCGATCTTGCCTTGCGGTATCAGCACCGCACAGGTGATGCCGGCGCGGGCGGCGTATGCCGCCGCCGACGCCGAGGTATTTCCGGTCGATGCGCACAACACGGCCTGTTGGCCGCGCGCCATTGCATCGGTGACCGCCATCGTCATACCCCGGTCTTTGAAGGAGCCGGTGGGGTTGAGGCCCTCGACCTTGAGGTAGACCGTGCAGCCGGTCTTCTCCGAGAGGCGGGTGGCGGGGATTAGCGGCGTCCCACCCTCGAGCAGGGTGACCGGTGTCCAGTCGTCGCCGACCGGTAACCGGTCGCGGTACGCCGCGATCACACCCGGCCAGGGCTGATGGGTGGCCGTGCGCGGGACGCTCATAGGCCGGTCTCTTCCATTCGCAGCACGCTTGTCACACTCTGGACAACGTCCAAATCCGCGAGTGCGTCGACGGTTTCGGATAGCGCGGCGTCGGTGGCGCTGTGGGTGACCACCACAATACGGGCGCCCACCCGTCGCCCGCCCTCGTCGACAACGCCTTCCTGGCGAACCTCGGCGATACTGACCTCGCGCTTGGCGAATTCCGCTGCTACTGAGGACAATACGCCAGGCTTGTCCGCGACGTTCATGCTGACGTAGTAGCGGGTGGAAATGAAACCCATTGGAGCAATAGGAAGTTGGGCGTACCTCGACTCTTTCGGGCCGCGGCTGCCCAGTACCCGGTTCCGGGCGGCCATAACCAAATCACCGGTCACCGCGGACGCGGTCGGCGCGCCGCCGGCCCCCTGACCGTAGAACATGAGCCGACCCGCGGCCTTGGCCTCGACGACGACCGCGTTGAACGCTCCGTTGACCGTGGCCAGCGGATGCGACAAGGGCACCAGCGCCGGGTAGACGCGTGCCGAGACCCGTTCTTGACCATCGTCGGTGGTGATGCGCTCGCAGATGGACAGCAGCTTGATGGTGCAGCCCAAGGCCCGCGCAGACGCGAAGTCGGCCGGCGTGATCTTGGTAATGCCCTCGCGATAGACGTCGTCGGCGGTCACCCGGGTGTGAAATGCGATGGATGCCAGAATCGCAGCCTTGGCCGCGGCGTCGTAGCCTTCGACGTCCGCAGTGGGATCGGCCTCGGCGTAGCCCAGCGCACTCGCCTCGGCCAGAGCCCTGTCGTAGTCGGCACCGGTGCTGTCCATCGCGGAAAGGATGTAGTTGGTGGTGCCGTTGACGATGCCGGCCACCCGTAATACCGTGTCGCCGGCAAGCGACTGAGTCAGCGGGCGGATGACCGGGATAGCGCCTGCGACCGCGGCCTCGAAATACAAGTCAACGTGCGCGCTTTCAGCTGCCTGCGCCAATTCTCCGGTGGAGGTGGACAATAGCGCTTTGTTCGCCGTGACGACCGACTTGCCGTGCTCGAGCGCGGACAGGATTGCCTTCCGAGAAGGTTCCACCGGCCCCATCAATTCCACGACGATATCGACGTCTTCGCGCGAGACGAGTTCTTCGATGTTGTCGGTGAGCAGATCGACCGGAACCCCGCGGTCGGCGGCAACCCGCCGCACCCCGATGCCGCGCAACACCACAGGCGCGCCGACACGAGCAGCGAGGTCGTCAGCGCTGTCCTGAATGATTCGGACAACTTCGCTACCGACGTTGCCCAACCCGAGTACCGCTACGCCGACCGGCTTTTCGTCACGGGGCACAGTTCACCTCATTTCCAGACTCAGTAAATCGTCGACCGTCTCACGACGCAGGATCAGGCGGGCGCGCCCCGCACGCACTGCTACCACGGCGGGCCGGCCAATCATGTTGTAGCGGCTCGAGAGCGAATAGCAGTAAGCACCGGTCGCAGCTACCCCAAGCAGATCGCCGGGGCGCAGATCGTCGGGCACCCATGCGTCGCGCACGACGATATCACCGCTTTCGCAGTGTTTTCCGACGATGCGGGCCAGTATCGCCGGTGCGTCGCTGACTCTGGAGACGAGTCGGGCGTCGTACTGCGCGTCGTAGAGTGCGGTACGGATGTTGTCGCTCATGCCGCCGTCGACGCTGACGTAACGGCGCTGGGCCGTGGTGCTCACATCGACGTCCTTAACGGTGCCGACTTCATACAGCGTGATGGTGCCTGGTCCGGCGATGGCACGTCCGGGCTCCACCACCACTCTCGGTGTAGGCAGTCCCACGGCTGCCGACTCGTTGCTCACGATCGCGCTCAGCTTGGCCGCCAGCTCGGCCACCGGCGGTGGATCGTCGGTTGCCAGGTACGAAATACCCAGGCCACCGCCGAGGTCCACGGTCGATACCTGTGCGGTCTTGTCGACGCCGAACTGCTCGACAATCTCGTGGAGCAGCCCGATGACCCGGTGCGTGGCGAGTTCGAAGCCGTCGACATCGAAGATCTGCGAACCGATATGGCTGTGCAGCCCAACCAGACGCAGGTGATCGGTGGCGAATACCCGGTGCACCGCTGCCATCGCCGCGCCGCTGGCCACCGACAACCCAAACTTCTGGTCCTCGTGCGCAGTCGAGATGAACTCGTGTGTGTGCGCCTCGACACCGACGGTCAGACGAACGAAGACATCCTGGACGACGCCCGCCTCCCCCGCGACGGCGTCGAGACGCTCGATCTCGGTCATCGAGTCCACAACGATATGTCCCACACCGACTTTGACCGCCGCAGTCAATTCGGCGACGGATTTGTTGTTGCCGTGGAAGGTAATCCGCTCCGGCGGAAAGTCGGCGTGCAGCGCGACGGCAAGCTCCCCGCCGGTGGACACGTCGAGCGAGAGACCTTCCTCGTCGACCCAGCGGGCGATCTCACTGCACAAAAAGGCCTTGGCAGCGTAGTACACGTTGTGCCCGCCGCCGAAGGCCGACGCGATCTCTCGGCACCGAGAACGGAAGTCATCCTCGTCGATGACGAACAGCGGAGTCCCGTACTCCTGGGCAACGTGCGTCAGTGGGACTCCGCCTATGGCGGCCACACCGGTTTCGTCGCGAACCATGTTGCGCGGCCACACACTCGGCGCCAACCGCAGCAGCTCTTCGGGAGATTGCGGTCGCGGCGGGCTACCCAGGTGACGGGTCTCTTCGGCGTGCCGTGGACCGGCGGGATGGACGTTCACATTCGCTCCGGAGCAGTGACTCCGAGTATCGCCAGTCCGTTGGCGATGACCTGGCGGGTGGCCTGGCACAGCGCCAGGCGCGCAGTATGCAGGTCGGTGGGCTGCTCGTCACCTTGGGGCAACACGCGGCACGAGTCGTAGAACCGGTGGTAGTCGCCGGCGAGGTCTTCCAGGTAACGGCATACCCGGTGTGGTTCCCGCAGGGATGCCGCCGTTTTCAGTACCCGCGGGAATTCGCCGATGGTGCGCAGCAGCGTCCCTTCTTTGTCGTGGCTGAGCAGCTCGAGGTGGCTGGTGTCGGGGATCAGCCCGAGTTCGGCGGCATTACGGGCCAGCGCCGAAAGCCGGGCGTGCGCGTATTGCACGTAGTAGACCGGGTTTTCATTCGACGCCGAGGACCACAGCGCCAGGTCGATGTCGATCGGGGTGTCCACCGACGAGCGGATCAGGCTGTAGCGCGCCGCGTCGACGCCGATCGCCTCGACCAGGTCATCCAGTGTGATTACAGTTCCGGCCCGCTTGCTCATCCGGACCGGCTGGCCGTCGCGGACCAGGTTGACCATCTGCCCGATGAGAACCTCGACGGTGGCGGGTTCTTCGCCGAATGCGGCGGCCACGGCCTGGAGCCGGGCGATATACCCATGGTGGTCGGCGCCGAGCATGTAGATGCACAAGTCGAAGCCGCGTTGCCGCTTGTCCAGGTAATAGGCGATATCACCCGCGATATAAGCCGGCTTGCCATCGCTTTTGATCACGACACGGTCCTTGTCGTCACCAAATGAGCTGGTGCGCAACCAGATTGCGCCATCCTTTTCGTAAATATTGCCGGTCTCGCGAAGCCTGGCGATGGCCTGGTCGACACGGCCGCTCGTATGCATCGAGTCTTCGTGGGTGTAGATGTCGAAATCAGTGCCGAATTCGTGCAACGACTGTTTGATGTGGGTGAACATCAAGTCAACACCGATTTCGCGGAAGGTTTCATGCATCTCGCGTTCGGGCAGGCTCAGTGCGTAGGGCGCCTTCTGCAACACTTGAGCGGCGATGTCGTTGATGTAACTTCCTGCATAGCTGTCCGCCGGCGTTGGTTCGCCTTTGGCCGCCGCGATCAACGAGTTGGCGAACCGGTCGATCTGGGCGCCATGGTCGTTGAAATAGTATTCGCGCTCCACGTCGGCGCCCTGCGTGGCCAGCAATCGGCCGAGCGCGTCGCCGACGGCGGCCCAACGGGTACCGCCGATGTGGATCGGTCCGGTCGGGTTGGCCGAGACGAACTCGAGGTTGATCTTCTGCCCGGCCAGTGCGTCGGACTGACCGAACTCGTCGCCGGCGTCGATGACGCTGCTGACGATCACGGCCTGTGCCGACGCCTCGAGGCGCATGTTGATGAAACCCGGCCCGGCCACCTCCGCCGCGGCGATACCGTCCGCCTGCGAGAGTGCTTCGACCAGCCATCTGGCCAGCTCACGCGGGTTTGCGCCGACTTTCTTACCCAGCTGCAGCGCCAGGTTGCTGGCGTAGTCGCCGTGCTCGGGAATGCGCGGCCGTTCCACCGTGACCGTCTGCGGCAATGCGGCAGCGTCCAGCCCGCGCTCGGCCAGCACCGCGGCAGCGGTGGGCTTTGAGCAGCTCAGCCAAGTCGGCGGGGGTCACGAGCGTCCATCCTATTGGCTGGGGTGCCTTCACCCCGAATCCATTGCGGTGGTCGAGCAGTCGCCACGATGCGTTAGTCTGGCGGGGCCCAATGGCGCACAACAAAGTCGTAGCGCCCCCGTAGCTCAGGGGATAGAGCGTCTGCCTCCGGAGCAGAAGGCCGCAGGTTCGAATCCTGCCGGGGGCACTCACCTTCTCGCACGTCAGAGGCCATTTTGCGCATCTCGCGCCGATACGTCTGATCCGCGTCGGATGCTCGCCGTAGTCACCCTGTTTGCTGGA